>NZ_FOFV01000001.1 GCF_900111005.1 Lentzea albida | reverse complement strand
GTCGTATCCGGTATTAGACCTCGTTTCCAAGGCTTATCCCAGAGTACAGGGCAGGTTACCCACGTGTTACTCACCCGTTCGCCGCTCGTGTACCCCGAAGGGCCTTACCGCTCGACTTGCATGTGTTAAGCACGCCGCCAGCGTTCGTCCTGAGCCAGGATCAAACTCTCCAATAAGGATCGTTGTGATCGCTCCAGACGGAATATGTCTGGCAATCTGGTCTTGCATCTCAAAGGAATACCCCGACGAGGGGTATTCATATTACTGGCTGTGTTTCGGCACGCTGTTGAGTTCTCAAAGAACACGCGCTCACCGGTTCCAGTCTCCGTTTCCGGAGGCTTTCTCTCGGGGCTTGTGTTGAAAGCTTAGCTCGTTCGTTTTCGCTTTGTCAAATCGGCCGTTTCGGCTTCTTCAGCTCGGCGCAAACTCGCTTCGCATTCAGTTTTTGCTTGGTTCAGAAGTTATCTGAGTGGCTTTCCCGGTGTCAAATCGGGGTCATTTTCAGATCCCGGACAGCACGTTAGGCCGTTCATTTACTTCTGGGGGTTTGACGCCGTGAAACTCTACCCGGCCCGATTCGCGGTGTCAACCGCTCGTTCCGGGGGTCTCGCTTGCGACCTGGAGAAAGTTACGCACGGGGACGATCAAAGTCAAATCGCCTGGTCAGCGGGCTGCTTGATCGGCACGGACGGCGCCGGAGCAGCCGGCTTGGCGCCGACTGGACGCGGTCGCAGCCACAGGGTGATGGAACGGAGTCCCTCCATCGCCCGCACGATCTGGTCCGGCGCGGCGGGCTGACGCGTCGCCACCGGCACCAGGTCGTAGCCCCAGACGCCGAACTCCTTGAGCACCGTCACCGGATCGTCACCGAAGTCCGTGGTCGCGGTCGCCGAGAACTCGAGGAACACGTGCGGCCTGTCGCGGCGCAACAACCGGACGAGTCCCGCGAGAGCGCGATGCCCGCGTCCAGGCGTGTCGACGCGCACGACGGAAAGCTTCATGCCCTGCACCAGTGCGATGTCCTCGAGCGCCTTGTCCAGGCGCACGGCCGGAACGCGGGCCACGTTTTCGCCGGCGTCCTCGGCCAGCGGCGCCACCGACACGCCACCGGTCAACGTCGGCGAAGCGGCGAGCTCGCCCGCGCTCTCCCACGCGGCACCCTCGACCACCGTCAGCCGGGAGGCGACCGCGGCGGGGAGGTTCGCCGAGACGTTGTGCCGCAGCAGTGCGGCCGCGGACGCGTCCGGCTCCACGGCGACAACGGCGCCCATCAGCCCGAGGCGCGACAACACGCGAATCGAGTGGTAGCCGACGTACGCGCCGACGTCGAGGAAGATCCCGTCCGGCTCCAGCACCGAGTCGAGCAGTTCGGCCAGGTCGGGCTCCCACACGCCGTTGGACGACAACAGCGGGAGCATGAACGCGTCGTCAGAGGGCAGCCGCATCATGCCCGCGTCGCACAACACCAACGACGAACGCACTTCGGGCGCGTCGCCCGAGGCCTCGTGCTGACGGACCACCACGCGACGCAGTGCATCCGCGGTCTGCTGGGCGTGGTTGGCCGCGCGGATGGCGACGTCCAGGCGCGAGTCGCGCTCGCGGAAGACCTCGACGACCTTGGACTCCAGGCTGTCGATCCGGTCCAGCGTCCGGTCGAGCGCCACGGTCAGCTTGTCGATCCGCTCGGCGAGCACCTCGTCGGACTTGGCGCGCTTGGCGGCCTCGGCGACGACGGCGTCCTCGACGTCGCGCTGCCGGCGGCCCTGACCGGCCATGTCCGCGCGCACGCGCACGACCCCGTCGTCCACGCCGACCAGCTGGTCGGAGAAGTGCGACTGCCGCGCCGCGACCTGCTCGATCTCGGCGCGGAGCAGTTCGAGCTCGCCGGCACCGACACCGGCCTTGAGCGCGTCCTGCCTGTTCACGAGCTCGGACACCGTGCGCTCGACCCCGTCGATCAGGGTGTGCAGCACCTGGCGCATGTGGTTGTCGTAGTGGTCCAGCGCGCGCAGCACGACCTTGCGCAGCGCGGGTGCCATCGGCGTGCGGCTCGGGCCGTCGACGGTCGGTTGCCTCAGTAAAGCGTGCTTGGCCGACTGCAGGGCGAGCATCGGGTCGACCTCGGCCTTCGGCTTCGGCCGGCGGGCCCGCCATCCCCGGTACGCGTGCTCGACGCGTTCGCGCAGGATCTCGGCCACGCGCGAAACCGAGCGCACGGACAAGACGTGCTCACGTCCGGCCGCACCGAGCGCCACGGCCGTGGGCAGGTCGTCGGCCAGGGAACGCAGCAGCTTCGCGGCGGCCTGCACGTCCGGTTCGGCACCCTGGTGGCACGGCACGAGAACCGCCGTCTTGCCGAACAGCTCGGCAACGGCGCCGTGGTCCGACGCGACGACGGGGACGCCCCGCACGGCCAGTTCGGCCAGGCGCAGCGCGATCCGGTCGTCCGCCCCGCCGCGGTGCAACGACACCACGGCATCGGCGACCTCGGCCACGTCGAGGTCTTCCACCAGGGAAATGCGCTGGTCGGACGCGGTGGCGAGGCGCAGGCGCTCGGCCGCCTCCGGGTGGTCGAACGCCCCCGAGACGGCGATCCGCAGCTCCACGTCCGTCCGGTCGGGGAACGCGGTCAGGAACGCCGACACCGCGCCCAGCACGTTGCCGGGCCTGTCGAGCTCGTGGTCCGCTATCGCCGCGAACACCACCACTTCGCCGGTCTCGTGCTCACGCGCACCGGTGTCGTGCACGGGTACTGGGACCACACGCACGATGGGCCCGCCGATGCGTTCAGCGGCGGCACGTGACACGTCCGAAGAAAGCCATAGTTCGTTCACGCCCGTGCGGTCGTCCGCAGCGGTGGCGTCCAACGCGACCTCGACGACGAAACGGCCCGGAGGCACCTCGTCGGAAGATGCACGCACCACGACGGGATAACCGCCATCGGTCGACACGGGCAGTCCGGACGCGCGGGCGGCGGCGAGCATCAGCTCCGCCACCGGCCCCGACCCCACGACGGACACGCCGAGCTGGTCGAGCAGCGCCGGGCCTTCCGACCGGGGCTGCGGCACGGCGGGCGCGGGCAGCCGTCCTGAGGCGACCCCGACCCCGGCGCACCACTCGCGCCACGCGTCCGCGTCGGCCCCGAACGGCGCCGGGAACTGCTGTTGCAAAGAAGGATCCGCACGCCACACCGCGTCGGCCCACCGCGTGCCACCGTGCTCGGTCGGCTCGCACGCCCAGATGAGGAACCCGCCCCCACCGTCCTCGCCGAACGCCGGCGGCGGTGTGAGCGCGGAGGCGCGGTAGTCGGCGCGCAGCTCGGACGGGATGGACGTCCCGTCGATCAACGCGTCGAACCGGTACGGCACGGGTGCGACGGACCAGCCGTGACGCACCAGTTCGGCGCGGTAGGCCTGGCAGAGCTCGGCGACTTCCGTGTGCTCCGAGAGCAGCACACGGGGACGTTCGGCGAAATCGGCGGAGAGCAGCCATGGGCGACGTGGGTCGAATCCGCGGAAGTGCACCGTCAGCAGGTCTTGACCCACCACGGCGAGAGAGCCGGACTCGGTGCGGTGCAACGGCCGGTCGGCGACGTTCCACACGGACAATCCGACCCGTGCGTCCCGCACGACGTGGTGCGGCACGATCGCCGGCATGTCCAGGGAGGTCAGGTAGGGCTCGGAGCCCTTGCCCACGGCGATGAAGCCGGGGTCGAACGCGCCCTGGTCGTGCAGGTCGGACGGCCCCGGCTGCAGCCCGTCCGCCGCCAGCGGCCGCAACGTGCGGGGCAGCAGCACGACCGGCGCGTTCTGCAACGCCTCCAGCACGAGCTTCGTCAGCGACCCGAACACCTGCACCCACGGGTCGAGGTACAGCACGGGCATGCCCTGCGGCAGCAACGCCTCCAGCAGCTTCGGCACCATGGCGGCCTTCAGCTCGGAGGCGTCGAGCGAGGTCGCGAGCACGTACAGGTCGTGCTCGTCGACACCAATGTCCAGCGGCGTCATCAGTCCCGGTCCCGAGTGCTCGGGCTGCGCGTCGACGACCAGCGCGACGAACCGGCCCTCGGGGTGCTCCGCGAGGAACGAGCTGGACAGGACCTTGACCGCGGGCAGCTCGGCCGCCGTGGCGACCGTGCACGCGCAGATCGTCGGCTGGAACTCGGGTACCTCAGTCACGGACAGCACGTGAATGCCTCACAGCATGGGAAGAAGTGTGCGCAACTCGTACGGGGTGACGCTACGACGGTACGCGTCCCACTCCGTCCGCTTGTTGCGCAGGAAGAAGTCGTAGACGTGCTCGCCCAGCGCTTCGGGGAGCAGCTCGGAGTTCTCCATCTCGGTGAGCGCCTCACCGAGGTTCTGCGGCAGGTTCGCGTAGCCCGCGGCGCGGCGTTCGCGGTCGGTCAGCGACCACACGTCGTCCTCGGCGGGCGGCGGCAGCTCGTAGCCCTTCTCGATGCCGCGCAGGCCGGCGGCCAAGATGACCGAGTACGCCAGGTACGGGTTGCACGCGGAGTCGAGCGAGCGGACCTCGACGCGGCGCGACGACGACTTGCCGGGCGAGTACATCGGCACGCGGACCAGTGCGGAGCGGTTCGCGTGACCCCAGCACACGGCCGTGGGGGCCTCACCGCCGACGATCAGCCTCTTGTAGGAGTTGACCCACTGGTTCGTGACGCCGGAGATCTCGCGCGCGTGCTTGAGGATGCCCGCGACGAACTGCTTGCCGATGTCGGAGAGCTGGTACGGGTCCTCCTCGTCGTAGAAGGCGTTGCGGTCGCCCTCGAACAGAGAGAAGTGGGTGTGCATGCCCGAGCCCGGCTGGTCCGAGAAGGGCTTGGGCATGAACGAGGCGCGCACGCCCTGCGTGATCGCGACCTCCTTCACCAGGTAGCGGAACGTCATGACGTTGTCCGCCATGGTCAGCGCGTCGGCGTAGCGCAGGTCGATCTCCTGCTGGCCGGGCGCTCCCTCGTGGTGGCTGAACTCGACGGAGATGCCCATGGCCTCCAGCGCCTCGATGGCGTGGCGGCGGAAGTGCGTGGCGGTCTCGTGCGAGGTCTGGTCGAAGAACCCGCCGTTGTCCGCGGGCTCGGGCTCGCTGCCGTCACCGGGCAGGCCCTTGAGCAGGAAGAACTCGATCTCGGGGTGGACGTAGCAGGTGAAGCCGGCCTCGCTCGCCTTCGACAGCGTGCGGCGCAGCACGTGGCGCGGGTCGGCCCACGACGGGGAGCCGTCCGGCATGGTGATGTCGCAGAACATGCGCGCGGAGTAGTTGGTGCCCTCCGGCGTCTGCCACGGCAGCACCTGGAACGTGCCGGGGTCCGGCTTCGCGACCATGTCCGACTCGTAGACGCGGGCGAAGCCCTCGATCGCGGAGCCGTCGAACCCGATGCCCTCGCTGAAGGCACCCTCGAGCTCGGCCGGTGCGACCGCCACGGACTTCAAGAAGCCCAGGACGTCCGTGAACCAGAGCCGGACGAACCGGATGTCGCGTTCCTCTAGCGTGCGGAGCACGAACTCCTGCTGGCGGTCCATAGTGCGCAGCTTAAGGGCTCTGGAGTCTCTACGATCAACGCATGTCGGCACGTTGGTTGTTGGTTTGCGCACTCGCCCTGCTCACGAGCTGCACCTCCGGGGGAGATCTCCCCGATGGTGCGACCTTGCTCTCGAAATCGGCCGAGTCGATGAAGTCGGTCAAGACGGTGCACTTCACCATCAAGGTCGACGGCGAGCTGCCGGACGTGCCGGTGAAGGACGCCGACGGCGACCTCACCTCCGCAGGGGACTCGAAGGGCACCGCCAAGGTCACGTTCGGCGGGCAGCTGCTGTCGGTCGAGTACGTGCTGACCGGCGGGAACCTGCACTTCAAGGGCCCGACGGGCGGGTTCACGAAGCTGCCGGCGGCGTTCGCGGGGCAGGTGTACGACCCGTCCGCGATCCTGAACCCGGACAAGGGCGTGGCCAAGGTGCTGAGCAGCGCCAAGGACGCGAAGACCAAGTCGTCCGGTGACGTGTCGGTGGTCGAGGCGACGGTGCCGAAGGACGTGGCGGCCGGGCTGGTGCCGGGCATCTCCGCGGACGTGAAGTCGACGTTCTCGGTCGGGAGCGACAACAAGCTCAAGAGCGCGCTGTTCGAGCTCCCCGGTGGTCAGAAGGTCGACATCGGCCTGACCGACTTCGACAAGCCCGTCACCGTGACAGCGCCCGCGTAATGCGGAAAGTCGCTCTCGCCGCGTCCGGCGCGGCTGTGCTGCTGGGGGCCCTCGACGCGTACGTCGTCGTCGGCGTCCTCACGGACATGGTGCGTGATCTCGGCATCGCGGTGAACGAGCTGGAGCAGGCGACGCCGATCGTCACCGGGTACCTGCTCGGGTACGTGGCGGGGATGCCGCTGCTCGGGCAGCTGTCGGACCGGCTCGGGCGGCGGTTCGTGCTGCAGGTCTCGCTGCTCGGGTTCCTGGTGGGCTCGGTCATCACGGCGTTGGCCGCTGACGTGCCGTTGCTCGTCCTCGGGCGCGTGGTGCAGGGCCTGGCCGGTGGCGCGTTGCTGCCGGTGACGATGGCGCTGGTCGCGGACCTGTGGGAGGAGCACCGGCGGTCGGCCGCTCTCGGGACCGTGGGTGCCGCTCAGGAGCTGGGGTCTGTTCTCGGCACGCTGTACGGCATCGCGGTGGCGTCGCTGTTCAACGCCCTGCCGTTGTTCGAGGCGTGGGAGCCGCAGAGCTGGCGGTGGATTTTCTGGGTGAACATCCCGTTGGCGGTCATCGCGATGGTGATCGTGCAACGGACCGTGCCGAACACACGGCGTGAGGTGCGCATCGACGTCGTGGGCGGCGTTCTGCTCGCCGCCGCGCTGTCGTTGCTGGTCGTGGCGCTCTACAACCCGACTCCGGCCGAATCGGTGCTGCCGTCGTGGGGCTGGCCGACGTTGGCGGCGGCCTTCGTCGTGCTGGGTGCCTTCTTCTTGTGGGAACGCCGTAGTGCCGTGCGGCTCATCGATCCCGAGGGTGTGCAGTGGCGGCCGTTCTGGGCCGTTCTCGGGGTCTCTCTCGCGGCCGGGGCGGCGTTGATGGTGACGCTGGTCGACGTGGAGTTGTTCGCGCAGACGGTGTTGCGGCGGGATTCCGCGTCCGCCGCCACGCTGCTGACGCGGTTCCTGATCGCGTTGCCGGTCGGTGCCGTGCTGGGTGGGTTCCTCGCGTCGCGGATCGGCGACCGCTGGGTGTCGTTCGGCGGGCTCGCGCTGGCGTCGGTGTCGTACGTGTTCATCGCGCAGTGGCCCGCGGACGTCAGCGGGCTCGTGCTCACGCGTGACCTGGCCATCGCCGGTTTCGGGCTGGGCCTGGTCATCGCGCCGTTGTCCGGTGCTGTGCTGCGCGTCGTCCCGTCAGTGCGTCACGGCGTGGCGTCGGCGTTCGTCGTCGTCGCGCGCATGACGGGCATGCTCGTCGGAGTGGCGGCGTTGTCCGCGTGGGGACTGCACCGGTTCCGCGAGCTCACGGCAGGCTTGAACACGCCGCTGCCGTTCGGCGTCGAACCCGCTGAGTTCCAGCGGCAGATGGCCGAGTACCAGCGCGGGCTCACCGAGGCGCTGCTCACCGAGTACCACGAGATCTTCCTGATCACGGCGGTGATCTGCGCGTTCGGAGCGCTGGGATCGGTCTTCCTCCCCGGTCGGGCTCAGCAGATCGAATCCGTCTCGGGCAGCCTCAGGTCGACCAGGTAGTTCGTGCCCACGCCGTCCACGCAGCCGATGCCCGCGAGGAACGCCGTGTGCTGGTTGCCGTTGTACGTCAGCAGTCGTGCGCCGAGGGCCTGCGCGAGGTCGACGCCGGACTGGTAGGGCGTCGCCGGGTCACCGGTCGTCGACACCACCAGCACCTGCGGCAGCCCGTTCACGATCGGCGGGTGCGGTTCCGACGTGTGCGGGGCCGGCCAGAACGCGCACGGGCCGAGCGCCGTCTCGTCGGTGGGGACGGTGTCGTTGCCCAGCAGTTCCAACAGCCTCCGACGGTTGGACTCCAGGGTGGCGCGGTCCTTGATCGGCGGCTCGTCGACGCAGCGGATGGCCACGAACGCGTCCTGGATGCGGCTGTAGGTGCCGTCCTGGGCGCGGCCGAGGTACTGGTCGGCGAGCTGCAGCAGGGTGGTGCCCTTGTTCTGCTTGAGCTCCTGCAGTCCCTTGTAGGCGGTCTCCCACAGCCGGTCCGTGTACATCGCCTGGATGATGGCGGTGTTCGCGTCCGAGTGGGACAGCTTGCGGTCGCCGACCTGCAGCGGGGCCTTCTTGAGCGGCTCGATCATCTGGCGGAACTTCGACTCGGCCGTGGCCGTGTCCCTCCCGATCGGACAGTCGCGCTGGGCGCACCAGCCCGCGAAGCGGTTGAACGACTCCTCGAAGCCCTGCGCCTGACGCGCTGACGCGGCCACCTTGTCGGCGTTGGTCTCCACAGCGCCGTCGAGCACCATCGCGCGCACGTTGCGAGGGAACATCTCGGCGTACAACGTGCCGATGCGCGTGCCATAGGAGTAGCCGAGGTAGCTCAGCTTCTTCTCCCCCAGCGCGGCGCGCAGCACGTCGACGTCCCGCACGACGTCACGGGTGCCGACGTTGCGCAGCAGGTCGATGCCGCTGCGTTCGGCGCACTTGTCGACGAAGTACTTGTTCTCCTGCTCGGTCTGGTTCGCGCTCTCGCCCTTGGGCCGCAACCGCTGCGCGTCGCGTTCCGCGTCGGTCAGGCACTGGACGCGGGGCTGGCTCGCCCCGACGCCGCGCGGGTCGAACCCGACGACGTCGAACCGCTTGCCGACCGGGTTGCCCGCCTGCATGTTCGCGACGTGCGCCATGCCCGACCCGCCCGGACCGCCGGGGTTCACCACGAGGGAGCCGACCCTGCGGTCCTTCTCGGTGGCGGGCCTGCGCAGCAGTCCGACGGTGATTGTCCCCGCGTCCGGCTTCTCGTAGTCGAGGGGGACCGCTAATCGCGCGCACTGGATGCCCTCGCGCTCGTACAGCCCCTTGCTCTTCGCATCGGTCGCGTAGGGCTGGCACGCGCCCCACGCCAACACCTGCGTGTAGAAGCGCTCGATGCCCTTGCGGCCGGCGACGGGCGTGCCGTCGATGCGCGCGTAGGAGGTGGACGTGCTGAGCACAACGATCAAGGCGAACAAGGCCGCGGTGACTCGGGATCGCCTCTTCGTCATTAGGCGCACCGGGTTCCGTCAGCGGGCAAGGTCTGGTCGATCAGGTACTTCACGCCCGCGTCGTCCACGCACCGGTCACCCTGCAGGAAGACCGTGTGCTGCACGCCCTCGAAAGTGAGCAGGCGCGAGTTGAGCGCTTTGGCCAGGTTCACGCCCGCCTCGTACGGCGTCGCCGGGTCGCCGGTCGTGGAGATGACCAGCAGCGGCGGGATGCCGTCGGCCTTGGGCGGGCCGGTGCGGGCGGTGACGGGGGCGGGCCAGAACGCGCACGAGTCGAGCGCCGCGCCGGCCGGGTTGCCGTCGTCGAGGAACGGCGCCGCCTCCTTGTACTTCTTCTGGGTCTCCAACAGCGCGTTCTTGTCCGTCAGCCGTGGGTCGTCGACGCAGTGCACGGCGTTGAACGCGTCCGTGATGGTCGAGTACTGGCCCTGGTCGTCGCGGTCGAAGTAGGCGTCCGCGAGGCGCAGCAGCGTCGTGCCCTTGCCGGCCTTCAGCTCCTGCAGGCCGTTGAGCAGGATCGGCCACAACTGCTCCGAGTACATCGCCTGGATCGCCGCGGTGATGGCGTCGTTGTAGGACAGCTTGCGGTCGCCGACGTCGACCGGCTTCTGGATCAACGGCGTCGTGAGCTGCCGGAAGCTCGAGTTGGCATCGGCGCCGAGGGGGCAGTCCTTCTTCCCGCGGCACCACTTCACGAACTCGTCGAAGGCCTTCTGGAAGCCCGCGGCCTGGGCGACCAGCGACGCGAGCTGGTCCTGGGTGGGGTCGACGGCACCGTCGAGGATGAGCGCGCGCACGTTCTGGGGGAAGGTCTCGGCGTACTCGGTGCCTATACGTGTGCCGTACGAGTACCCGACGTAGCTCAGCTTCGCGTCGCCGAGCGCAGAGCGGAGGACATCCATGTCCTTAACTACGTCCCGCGTGCCCAAATTGGCGAGCATTGCCGCCCCGAATTTTGTCCCGGCGGCACACTTCTCGGCATACGTCCTGTTCTCTTGCTCCGTTTGGGCGATTCCGGCCGGAGAAGTGTCCGTGTCGAGGTCCAGGCGCTCGGCGTCGCGCTCCGGTCCGGTGAGGCAGGTGACCGCCGGTTCGCTCGCGCCGATGCCCCTCGGGTCGAACCCGATGAGGTCGAACTTCTCCGCGAGGTCGGTCTTGCGGTACTCCGAGACCATGCCGGCGGCCGACGCCATGCCGGACGCGCCGGGGCCGCCGGGGTTGGTCAGCAGCGAGCCGATCTTCTGCCCGGTCGCCTTGTACCGGAGCACGCCGATCGTGATCGTGTCGCCGGTTGGTTTGCTGTAGTCGAGGGGAACCCTCAGGCGAGTGCACTCGACGTCGCGCTTGGTGCCGTAGGCGTCCCTGCTGGACCCGGTGGTGGCATAAGGAGCGCAGTTCTCCCAGCCGAGTTTTTGGCCGTAGAACTCCTCCAGACCAGCGGGAACGACGCCGGCGGGGCCTGAGGACTCGAAGGAGACGCCGGGCTTGGACGTCCCCTCGATGACCGACGTGCAGGACGCGAGCAGCGGAATGACGAGCAACACGCTCAAGAGACGGACCACAGTCCGATGGTATGGGAGATGATGGGGGCATGCCGCAGCTTCGGATCGCGCTAGCCCAGGTCAACGCCACTGTTGGCGATCTTCGGGGCAACGCTTCGCTGGTCGTGGACTGGACGCGCAAGGCCCGTGAGGGCGGGGCGCACCTCGTCGTGTTCCCCGAGATGGTGCTGACCGGCTACCCGGTCGAGGACCTGGCGATCCGCACGTCGTTCGCACGGGCGTCCGCCGAGGCGCTGGAGGCGCTGGCGGGGTCGCTGGAGGCGGCCGGGCTCGGTGACGTCGCCGCCGTCGTCGGGTACCTGGAGCACGACTCCGTCGGCCCGCGCAACGCCGCGGCCGTGCTGCACGGCGGCCAGGTCGTCGCGCGGCAGTTCAAGCACCACCTGCCGAACTACGGCGTGTTCGACGAGCGCCGCTACTTCAAGGCCGGCTCGTCGCTCGACGTCGTGCGCGTCAACGGCGTCGAGGTCGGCATGGTGATCTGCGAGGACCTGTGGCAGGACGGCGGCCCGATCACCGCGCTCGGTGACGCGGGCGTCGACGTCGTGGTCTCGCCCAACGCCTCGCCGTACGAGCGCAACAAGGACGACCTGCGCCTGCCGCTGGTGGCCCGCCGCGCCGCCGAGGCCCACGCGCCCCTCGCGTACTGCAACCTGGTCGGCGGCCAGGACGAGCTGGTGTTCGACGGCG
Organism: Lentzea albida; assembly: GCF_900111005.1. GTDB lineage: Bacteria > Actinomycetota > Actinomycetes > Mycobacteriales > Pseudonocardiaceae > Lentzea > Lentzea albida. The sequence continues at coordinate 1,106,138 of NZ_FOFV01000001.1, read as the reverse complement.
ACTCGCTCGTCGTGTCGGCCGAGGGCGCGCTCGTCGGACGCGCGCCGCAGTTCGTCGAGCACCTGATGTTCGTCGACTTCGACCTGCCCGGCGGCGGTACCTACCGGACCGGTCAGATCGGCGACTTCGACGTGCGCCGCGTGTTCGTCTCGGACGCGGTGCCGGCCTACGAGCCGTTGCCCGCGCCGCGCGTGTTCGAGCCGCTGTCCGACGAGGCCGAGGTGTGGCACGCCCTGGTCACCGGCCTGCGGGACTACGTGCACAAGAACAGCTTCCGATCCGTGGTGCTCGGTCTGTCCGGTGGCATCGACTCGGCCGTGGTCGCCTCTCTGGCCGTGGACGCCCTCGGCGCCGACGCGGTCTACGGCGTCTCGATGCCGTCCTCCTACTCGTCCGAGCACTCGCGGTCGGACGCCTCCGACATGGCCGAGCGCACGGGCCTGCACTTCACGACCGAGCCGATCGGCGAGATGGTCGACGTGTACGTCTCGCAGCTCAAGCTGACCGGCCTGGCCGAGGAGAACATCCAGGCCCGATGCCGCGGCATGCTGCTGATGGCGCTGTCGAACCAGCACGGTCACCTGGTGCTCGCGACCGGCAACAAGTCCGAGCTCGCCGTGGGCTACTCGACGATCTACGGCGACGCGGTCGGCGGCTACGCCCCGATCAAGGACGTGCTGAAGACGCTGGTCTGGGACCTCGCCCGCTGGCGCAACGCCGAGGCGGAGAAGCGCGGCGAGACCCCGCCGATCCCGGAGAACTCGATCTCCAAGCCGCCGTCGGCCGAACTGCGCCCCGGCCAGGTCGACACCGACTCGCTGCCGGACTACGAGGTCCTCGACGCCCTGCTCGACGACTACGTGCACTGCGACCGCGGGTACGACGCGCTGCTGGCCGCCGGGCACTCGCCGGAGCTGGTCGACCGGGTGCTGCGGATGGTGGACAAGGCCGAGTACAAGCGGCGCCAGTACCCGCCGGGCACGAAGATCTCGAACAAGGCGTTCGGGCGGGACCGGCGGCTGCCGATCACGAACGGGTGGCGCGAGGGCTGAGGGCTCGGGCTGACGCGCGGGTGGTGCGAGACGACGGCGGGCGGTGCCAGGCCTGAGGATCGCGGGCCGCCCCGCGCACGGCGGCGCGTGGCGCGAGCGCTGACTCTCGTGTGCCGGACGCGGTCGGGACGCGCGAGCGCCTCCCGCCGAGGGCCGGTGGCCCTCGCGGTGGCCTGGGCTCCCGGGACGAGAGTGGAGCCTGCTGTACCGCGCCGCCCCAGGTCGGACCGTTAGGTTTCTCGGCATGAAACGGATCTGGGCCGCGATCGTCTACCTGGCGAGCGGCCTGTTGACGGCCATCGCCTCGTGGCTCGCGCTGGGCATCCTGTTGCTGTCGGTGGTGGTCCTGCCGTTGCTGCCGATCACCGCGCCGTACGTGCGCCGGATCGTCGACTTCGACCGGCGGCGGCTCGCCCGCTACACCGGGGTCGAGCTGCCGTCACCGCCGCCGCTCGACGGGCCGTGGCTGCACCGGGCCCAGCGGGTGCTGGCCGATCCGGAGAGCCGGCGCGAGGGGTTGTGGCTGGTCACGCACGCCCTGTTCGGCACGGTGTTCGGGGCGCTCGCGATCGGGATCCCCGGCTCGTTGATCCAGCAGCCGTTCGTAATGCTGACGTGGTGGATGATCCCCGGCGGCAACGACAACTCGTTCGGCGTCCACGTCGACTCCTGGCCGAAGGCGTTGCTGAGCGTGCCCATCGCGCTCGTGCTCTGGCTGGTCGTCCTGCAGTTCCCGAAGCTCGCGAACCTCGACGCGCGGTGGGCGGGCAAGATGCTGTCGCCGCCCAAGGCGTCGCTCGAGAAGCGGCTCGCCGAGGTCGTCGCCACCCGTGCCGCCGCGCTGCAGGCGCACGGGGCCGAGCTGCGGCGCATCGAGCGGAACCTGCACGACGGCACGCAGAACAAGCTGGTCGGCGTCGTCATGATGCTCGGCATCGCGGAGCGGACGCTCAAGCAGAACCCCGACAACGCGTTGCAGGCGTTGCTGCGGGCGCAGGACGCGGCGGGGGACGCCCTCGAAGAACTCCGCAACGTCGTGCGCAGCATCCACCCGCCGGTGCTGGAGGACCTGGGGCTGGACGGCGCGATCCAGGCGCTCGCGGCGCGGTGCCCGGTGCCGTGCGTGCTCACGGCCGAGCACCTGGGCAGGCTGCCGGCGGCGGTGGAGGCGGCGGCGTACTTCGCGGTGGCCGAGGCCTTGACGAACGTGGCCAAGCACAGCGGTGCCCGGCACGCGTGGGTCAGCCTGAACCTCGACCGGGACCGGCTCGCCGTGGTCGTCCACGACGACGGCAAGGGCGGCGCGGACGAGAAGCAGGGGACGGGGCTGGACGGCATTCGCGGCAGGGTCGCGGCGCTCGACGGCACCGCGGAAGTGAGCAGTCCCGAGGGTGGCCCTACCGTTCTCACCGTCGTGCTACCTGTGGGGAAGTGAACTCATGCGCATCGTGATCGCCGAAGACGACGCCCTGCTCCGCGAAGGGCTGACGTTGTTGCTGCGCAACGAAGGCATCGAAGTGGCGGCGGCGACCGACAACCCGGACGACTTCCTGGTGGCCGTCGCCGAGCACGAGCCGGACATCGCCGTCGTCGACGTGCGGATGCCGCCGACGTTCACCGACGAGGGCCTGCGGGCCGCGGTGGAGGCACGGCGACGGCACCCGAAGCTGGCCGTGCTGGTCCTGTCCGCATGGGTCGAGCAGAGCTACGCGCACGAACTGCTCGCCGGCACCAACGGCGGCGTCGGTTACCTCCTGAAGGAACGCGTCGGCAAGGTCGCGGACTTCCTCGACTCGCTGCACCGCGTCGCGAACGGCGGCACGGCGCTCGACCCCGAGGTCGTGTCACAACTCCTCGTGCGGCGCAAGGCGGACGACGCGCTGAGTGTGTTGTCTCCGCGCGAACGCGAGGTCCTCGGACTGATGGCGGAAGGGCTGTCGAACGCCGCCATCGGCGAGAAGCTCGTCCTCAGCGCGGGAGCCGTGCACAAGCACATCGGCAACGTGTTCCTGAAGCTCGGCCTCAACAGCGAGGACGGCTCAGGCGACCGCCGGGTGCAAGCGGTCCTGGCGTACCTGGACCACTGAGCCGGATCACTGGGCCTGATCACTGGGGCCGGACGAACGGGAACAGCACGGTCTGCCGGATCGACGTGCCGGTCAGCATCATCAGCAACCGGTCGACGCCCATGCCGAGCCCCCCGGTCGGCGGCATGCCGTGCTCCAGCGCCCGCAGGAAGTCCTCGTCCAGCTCCATCGCCTCGACGTCACCGGACGCGGCCTTCAGCGACTGCGCCTCCAGCCGTCGCCGCTGCTCCAGCGGGTCGGTCAGCTCCGAGTAGGCCGTGCCGATCTCCGCGCCGAACGCCACCAGGTCCCACCGCTCGGCCAGGCGAGGGTCGACGCGGTGCTGCCGGGTCAGCGGCGACACCGACGTCGGGAAGTCGATGTAGAAGGTCGGGCCGACGGTGTTCGCCTCGACGAACGAGTCGTACGCCTCCTGCACCAGCTGGCCGTGGTCCCAGTCCTCGTTGACCTCCACGCCCCGCGCGCCCAGCAACGACCGCAGGTCGGTGACGGACGTGTCCGGGGTGACCTCAACGCCCAGAGCCGAGGAGACCGCCGTGTAGACCGGAACCACCGGCCACTCCCCCGAGATGTCGAAGACGCCCTCGGGCCGGTGTGCGACCTCCTCGCCGAACGCTTCGCGCGCCGCGTGCTGGATCAACGCGCGCACGAGGTCGAGCATGACCCGGTAGTCCGCATAGGACTGGTAGGCCTCCAGCATCGTGAACTCGGGGTTGTGGGTCGCGTCCGCGCCCTCGTTGCGGAAGTTGCGGTTCAGCTCGAACACCCGGTCCACACCGGCGACGCAGAGCCGTTTCAAATACAGTTCCGGCGCGATCCGCAGGTACATCCGCATGTCGTAGGCGTTGATGTGGGTGACGAACGGCCGGGCGTTCGCGCCGCCGTGCACCGCCTGCAGCATCGGCGTCTCGACCTCGAGGTACTCCTGCGCGTGCAGGAACTCCCGCACGCTGCGGATGACGTCGCTGCGCAGCTTCAGCAGGTGCGCCGAGTCGGAGTTGACCACCAGGTCGAGGTAGCGCTGGCGGACGCGGGCCTCCGGGTCGGTGAAACCCTTCCGCTTGTCCGGCAACGGGTGCAGACACTTCGCGGTCATCGTCCACGACGACGCGAGCACCGAGATCTCGCCGTGGTCGGACTTGATCACGCGTCCGGTCACGCCGACGTGGTCGCCGAGGTCGACGTCCGACTTCCACGACGCCAGCGCGTCGCCCAGCGAGTCGGCGGTCAGCATCAGCTGGATCTCGCCGCTGAAGTCCCGCACCCGCGCGAAGCAGAGCCTGCCCATCTCCCGCAACGCCACCACGCGGCCGGTGACCGACACCTCCTCGCCGAAGCGTTCCCGTGCCCCGGCGAGGAGATCCGTGCGGGCGAACCCGACCGGGTACGGGTCGACGCCCTGCGACAGGAGCCGTTCGACCTTCGCGATCCGCACCCGGACCTGCTCGGGCCTGCGCACGGACTTCGGCTCGACCCGGATCGCGTCGATCTCGGCCACGCGGGCCGCGAAGTCGTCGCTGACGTCCGTCTTCTGCAACGCCCGCTTGCGCAACGACCGCAGCGACGGCACGAACCCCTCGGCGACACCGGCGGCGATGCTGACCCGCGGCAACGACCGCGAGCGCTGGTAGCAGAGGAAACGCGGTTCCCACTCCGGCAGGTACTTGGCGTTCGACCGGTACAGCGACTCCAGCTGGAAGAACCGCGAGGCGAGCGACAGCACGCTCCGCCACGCCCGCAGCACCGGGCCGGCGCCGATCTTCTCGCCCTCCTCGAACACCGCGCGGAACATCGCGAAGTTGAGCGAGATCCGTTGCACGCCGAGATGTCCGGCGGCGGCCGCGAGCTGGGCGACCATGTACTCGTTGAGGCCGTTCTCCGCAGCACGGTCGCGCCGCATCAAGTCCAGCGAGACCCCGCGACGGCCCCACGGCACGAACGACAGCAGGCCGCGCAACGCACCTGAGGCGTCGTAGGCCTCGACCATCACGCACCGGCCGTCGCTCGGATCTCCCAGGCGCCCCAACGCCATCGAGAACCCGCGCTCGGTCTCGGCACCGCGCCACGCCTCCGCCAGGTCCAGGATGGACGCCATCTCGTCCGGCGCGATCTCGCTGTGGCGGCGGACGCGGGTGGTGTACCCGGCCCGTTCGACACGGGACACGGCCTGGCGCAGCCCCTTGCGCTCCGGACCGGCGAGCACGAACCGGCGGACGTCGAGGATCGCCTCGTCCCCGATCTCCAGCGCCTTCAGCCCGGCGTCGGAGTAGACCTGCGCACCGCGTTCGGACGCGCCGAGCACGCCGGGCATCCAGCCGTACGTGCGCGCCTCGGCCAGCCACGCGCGCACGGCCTCGGGCCAGTGCTCCTCGTCGCCGATCGGGTCGGCCGACGCGAGCGTCACGCCGCCGATCACGCGGTACGTCAGGGCGGCACGACCCGATGCCGCGAACACGACGCTCTTGTCGCGCCGGGTGGCGAAGTAGCCCAGCGAGTCGGGCTCGCCGTCGGCCGCGAGCAGCCGGCGCACGTCCAGCTCCTGCTCGGGGGTGATCATGCTCTGGGTGCGGACACCGCGGAAGAACAGGTACATCGCGCGGACCGCGACGAGCGCGCCACCGAGGCCCAGCACCACGCTCAGCCACTGCGGGCCCTCGGGGATGTCGAGCCGGCCCAGCCGCACGACCTCACCCGTGGCCTGGTTCGCCGCCCACGCGAGCTTGTCGGTCTGCGCGACCAGCTTCCCGGGGAACACCTCGGTGAGGGCCCAGCCGACGCCGATCAGCGCGATCATGCCCACCACGAACGACACGAGCGCCCGCAGCCACGCGCCGCGGGCCAGCCGGGCGGGGAACGCGTCGCGCACCACGAACAGCAGCGTCACCAGCACCAGCGAGGTCGCGACGCCGACACCGAGGAACACCCAGTGCGGCTTCTCGCCCTCGTCCAGGACTTCTTCAGGCGCCAGGGCCAAGATGACCATGATGAACCCGACCAGCAGCAGGCCCAGGAGCTGGAACAGCAGCAGCGTCCACAGCGCCGCTCGCTTGTGCCTGCGCAGGGCGGCGCCGAGGACGAAGAAGACCATGGCGATGAACAGGTTGCCGTCGATCGGCAGACCGAAGAAGTACCCGATGCCGTCCGCGACGTCGGTGAACCAGCTCTCCTCGGGCAGGATCACCCTGAGCAGCGACAACACCCCGGCCAGCTGGACGATCGTCGCGATCGCCCCCGCGGTCTTCCACTTCCACGCCGGTGCCACTACCACTCCCGAGGTCAGCCGATGACCGCCATGATCCCGTCTTCCGCCGGGCGGGTGCATGTCGCGGCGTCCGGGCGTGTCGACGGACCCGTCGTCGTGCTCAGCTCGGGCCTGGGCGGTGCGTGGTTCGACTGGGACCGGACCGTGCGGCTGCTCGCACCACTCGCGCGGGTGATCGTGTTCGACCGGCCCGGGCTCGGGCTGAGCGGTCCCGCCCGGCGCGGGCCGTCGCTCGCGCGGGAGGTGGCGGTGCTCGACGCCGTGCTGCGCGGGGTGCCGAGCGCGGTCCTGATCGGACACTCGATGGCGTCGATGCACGTCGAGGCCTACGCGCGGCTGCGGCCGCACCGGGTCGACGGGGTGGTCCTGCTGGACCCGGACACCGAGACGCCGGGCGCGGGAGCCCCGTTCGACGTGTCGGCGGTGCTCGCGCAGGGCGTGCGGGCGTTCGGCAGCCGCTGGCTCGGCGCCCGGATCACGCGGCGCTACGGGCACTCGTTCCGCAACCTGCTGACGGCGGTCTCGACGCTCGGCGTCACCGATCCCGCACCCGCCGACCTGGTCGAGATGGTCTACCGGCGGCCCGGTGTCGGGCGGGCGGTGTTGTGGGAGCTCGCGTCCTACCCCGGCCAGGTGGCGACCCTGGAACGGCTGCGGACGCGCCGGCCGTTGCCCCGTGTGCCGTGGCTCGTGCTCACGGCCGGACGGAAGGTCTGGCCGGAGCACCGGTCGTTGGCCGCCCTCGTGCCGTGGGGACGCAACGTGCCGGTGCCCGGCAGCCGTCACATGATCCAGATGGACCGGCCGGACGCCGTGGTCATGGCCGTCCGGGAAGTACTCAGGGGTCTGCCCGACCGCTGAGCAGGCAGAACTCGTTGCCCTCCGGGTCGGCGAGGGTGTGCCAGCTCACGTCCTCGCCCTGGCCGATGTCGACGCGGGTGGCGCCGAGCGAGAGGAGTCGCTCCAACTCCTCGGCCTGCGAGCGGTCCGTGGCCTTCACGTCGATGTGCAGGCGGAGCTTCTGCAGCTTGCGGTCGTGGTTGCGCAGGAACAGCAGGGTCGTGCGCTTGTCCGGCGGTCCGATCTCCACCGAGTCGTCGTCGCGGTCGAGCACCTCGTAGCCCAGGACTTCCCCCCAGAAGGTGGCAAGGCGTTCGGGATCGGTGCAGTCGAGTACCAGTTCTGTGATTCGTGCTGCCACCCGTGTGACGGTAGCCGCATCTCCGTTCCGTTTCCGGTCAACGGTGCCACTCTGGACTTCGGCAACCGTGCACAAGCGCCCGGGGACCCACCGACGTGGGCCTCGAGGAAAGGAACGGTCGACGATGACCACTGCCGAAGTTTCCGCGCCCTACGGCTCCGGAGCGGGCCAGAAGGCCCCCGCCAAGCGCGTTCGCGTCCACCACCTGCGTGAGATGAAGGAACGCGGCGAGGCGTGGCCCATGCTCACCTCGTACGACACCTTCACCGCCCAGATCTTCGACGAGGCCGGCATCCCCGTGCTGCTGGTCGGTGACTCCGCCTCGAACACCGTCTTCGGCAACGACACCTCGCTGCCCGTGACGGTCGACGAACTCGTACCGCTGGTGCGTGCGGTGTCCCGCTCGGTCAAGCGCTCTCTCGTGGTCGCCGACCTGCCGTTCGGCTCCTACCAGGTGTCGGTCGAGCAGGCCGTCGCGACGGCCGTCCGGTTCATGAAGGAAGGCCAGGCGCACGCGGTCAAGCTGGAGGGCGGCGCCTACTTCGCGCCGCACATCCGCGCGATCACGGCCGCGGGCATCCCGGTCATGGCGCACATCGGCTTCACCCCGCAGTCCGAGCACGCGCTCGGCGGCTACCGCGTGCAGGGCCGCCACGACAACCACGACGTCGTGGTGCAGGACGCGCTGGCCGTGCAGGAGGCGGGCGCGTTCGCGGTCGTGCTGGAGATGGTGACCGCCGAGGTCGCGAAGCAGATCACGCACGACCTCGTCATCCCGACCGTGGGCATCGGCGCCGGTCCGGACACCGACGCCCAGGTGCTGGTGTGGCAGGACATGATGGGCCTGAACCGCGGCAAGGCGCCCCGGTTCGTGAAGCGCTACGCGGACATCGGCAACATCATGCTCGGCGCGGCCACCGAGTTCGCCAACGAGGTGCGCGGGCAGCAGTTCCCCGGTCCCGAGCACACCTTCCACTGAGCCTCTAGCGGGTCCAGACCTCCGGGTCTGGACCCGCCGGCACGATGCCGGTCGGGTTGATCTGGTGGTGCGTCACGTAGTAGTGGCGCTTGATGTGGTCCCAGTTCACCGTGTCCCCGAACTGCGCGTAGAGGCGCTTCGCGTACGCCCACAGGTTCGGCATCTCGGTGAGCTTGTTGCGGTTCGTTTTGAAGTGGCCGTGGTAGACGGCGTCGAACCGGACCAGCGTGGTCCAGAGCCGGATGTCGGCCTCGGTGAGCTGCTCCCCCACCAGGTGGGTGCGGGTGGCGAGGTGGGCCTCGATGCGGTCGAGTTCGGCGAACAGGTTCGTGTACGCCTCCTCGTAGGCCTCCTGTGACGTGGCGAAACCGGCCTTGTAGACGCCGTTGTTGACGTTGTGGAAGATCGGCTCGATCCAGGCGTCGATCTCCTCGCGCAGGTGCTCCGGGTAGAGGGTGCTCTCCGGGCGCCACTTCAGGCTGAAGTCCAGGGTGATCTGCGGGTAGTCGTTGGTGACGACCTGCTTCGTGGTCGTGTCGACCAGCGCGGGGACGGTGACGCGGCCCTCGTAGCCGGGATCCGCGTTGTCGTAGGCCTCTTTCAGGTAGTCGATGCCCAGCACGGGGTCGGTCTCGGCGAACCGCCAGCCCTTCTCGTCGCGGATCGGGTCGACGACGGCGAGGAAGATGGCGTCTTCGAGGCCCAGGAGCTTGCGGACGATGACCGCGCGGTGCGCCCACGGGCAGGCGAGGCTGACGACGAGCCGGTAGCGGCCCGGCTCGGGTTCCGGCCGGGCGGTGAAGCGGTTGGGCTGCCGGACGAACGCGCCGGTGGTGGACGTCTCCTTCGTGAACTGCGCCATGTGTCCGACGATAGGCCCATGTACCCCGAGATCGAGCCCCACGCGTCAGGACACCTCGAGACCGGAGACGGCAACCAGGTGTACTGGGAGGAGTGCGGCAACCCGTCCGGCAAGCCCGTCGTCTTCCTGCACGGCGGCCCCGGCGGCGGCTGCTCGCCGTCGCACCGCCGCCTGTTCGACCCGTCCGCCTACCGGATCGTCCTGTTCGACCAGCGCGGGTGCGGCCGTTCGCTGCCGCACGCGTCCGTGTCCGGCGACCTGTCGACGAACACGACCTGGCACCTCGTGGCGGACATGGAGCTGCTGCGGGAGTCGCTGGGCATCTCGCGGTGGCAGGTCTTCGGCGGCTCGTGGGGCTCGACCCTGGCGCTGGCCTACGCGCAGAAGCACCCGGACCGCGTCTCGGAACTGGTGCTGCGCGGCATCTTCACGCTGCGGTCGTCCGAAGTGGACTGGTACTACCGCGGCGGTGCGGCGCAGCTCTTCCCGGACCTGTGGGAGCGGTTCACGGCGCCGTTGGCCGGGCTGTCGGGTGATCCCGTCGAGCTGTACGCGAAGCTGCTCGCGTCCGACGACCCCGCGGTGCACGGGCCGGCGGCCGTCGCGTGGAGCACGTGGGAGGGCGCGACGGTGACGTTGCTGCCCCGGCCGGAGCTCGTGGCGGAGTTCGCCGTGCCGGAGTACGCGCTGGCGTTCGCGCGGATCGAGAACCACTACTTCGTGCACGGCGGCTGGTTCGAGGAGGGGCAGCTGATCCGGGACGCGGGGCGGCTGGAGGGCATTCCTGGCGTGATCGTGCAGGGTCGGTACGACATCGCCACGCCCGCCGTGTCGGCGTGGGACCTGCACAAGGCGTGGCCGGGGTCGGAACTGGTGCTAGTGCCGGACGCCGGGCACGCCTACGACGAGCCCGGCATCCTGGCCGCCCTGCTGGAGGCGACGGACCGGTTCCGGGACTAGGGCGTGTGTCGAAGTCCGGTTCGATGAACGTCGCGCTTGAGGTGGTTCCTGGTGGTGCGGCCGGAACGGCCGCGTACCGGTGTTGTACGTGGGCGTTTCGGCCGTGCCGCCAGGGGCCGCCTCGGGCCCGGCGGTCGCGGACCGGACTTCGACACGCGCCCTAGCGCAGAGCGTTCCACTTCGCGCTCGCCGTCGTGCAGGTCGCGACGGTGACGGTCGCCGTCAGGCACTTGTTCGTGCCGACGTTGCGGAACTGGAAGGAGCTTCCGGACGTCGTGCGGCGCCAACGTTGGCCGGCGCTCGTCGTGCACGCCTGCGTCAGCACGTCACCGGCGGAGGTCGCGGCGAGGCACCGGTCGGTCGCGATGTTGTGCGGCCAGTCGACGCCGCCGCTGATCGGGACGATCCAGCGCTGCTGGTCGTCGATCTCGTCGCAGGGCTTCAGGACGACGTTGCCACTCGCGTCCGCGAGGCAGCGGTTGCTGCCCGCGAGCTGGTACACGACAACGGGTTCGGCGCTCGCCGGGAGGGCGGTGAGCGTGACGGTGGCGGCGGCTGTCGCGATGATCGCGGCTAGTTTCCCCATGGCCGAGAATCCTGGCAGCGCACCGGGTTTCGCGAATCCACCCGGAGTTGTCAACCCTGGCCGTAGTCGAGCGCTCTCTCCAGGGCAGGCTTTGCCTCCACGAGCGAAGGCCCGTACCAGGTGAGGTGCCGGCCGTTCACGAGCACGTACGGCAGCCCCGGGAAGCTCTCCGGGCCGTCGTCGTGGGTGAACTCGTACGGCTCGTCGGGCAGCACGACCAGGTCTGGACACCGCTCGTTGAGCTCGGCGAGGGTGGGGCGCGGGTAGCGCTCCTCGTGGTCCGCGTAGACGTTCTCGATTCCCAGGCGGCGCAACACGTCCGTGGCGAAGGTGTCCCTGCCGACGACGACCCACGGGCGGCGCCAGACGGGGATCAACGCGGTCAGCCCGGCCGGTTTCGCGTCGCGCCACAGCTCCTCGGCCTCGGTGAGCCAGTCCGGTTCGAGGTCCCAGGCCAGTGCGAAGAGCCGCCTCAACGACTCCAGCGCCATCGGCACCGTCTTCGGCGCCTCGGTGACCCAGACGTTGATCCCGTTGGCGCGCAACCGGTCCACGTCCTCCGGGCGGTTCTCCTCGGAGTTGGCGACGACCAGGTCGGGCTTCACCCCGAGGATTCTGTCGACGTCCGGGTACTTCGACCCGCCGACCCGCTGGACGTCGAGACCGGCCGGGTGGGTGCAGTAGTCCGTGGCACCGGCCAGGGAGTCGGGCACGCTCCGCGCGACGGCCTCGGTGATCGAAGGCACCAGGCTGACCACTCGTCGCGGCTGGTCCAGCGGGACCGGCTCACCGAGGTCGTCGGCGGGGAGCATCAGACGCCCGTGATCTTCAGACCGGCGTGGGTCTTGTAGCGGCGGTTGACCGCGATGAGGTTCGCGGTGAACGCCTCGACCTGGTGCGCGTTGCGCAGCCGCCCGCCGTAGACGCCCCGGAAGCCCGGCACGAGCTCGGCCAGTTCCCGGACGGTGTCGGTCGCCTCGCGGTCGTCGCCCAGGACCAGGACGTCCATGTCCACTTCGGACACGCTCAGGTCGGCCAGCAGCACCGCCGACACGTGGTGGAACGCGGCCGTGACGCGGGACTCCGGCAGCAGCAGTTCGGCCTGCTGCGCGGCACTGCCCTCGGTGACGGGCAGGGCGAACGGCCCCTGCTTGTCGAAGCCGAGCGGGTTCACGCAGTCGATGACGATCTTGCCGGCCAACTGGTCGCGCAGGGCCGTGAGGAGGTCGCCGTGCCCGTCCCACGGCACGGCCACCAGCACGATGTCGGAGTCGGCCGCGCAGTCGGAGTTGTCCGCACCCCGCACGTCGCCGCCGGCGATCTCCTGGATCTCCTTGGCGGCCACCTCGGCCCGGTCGGCGCTGCGGGAGCCGATGATCACCTTGACGCCCGCCTTGGCCCAGCGGATGGCGAGGCCCTTGCCCTGGGCTCCGGTACCGCCGAGGACGCCGACGGTGAGGTCACGAATGTCAGTCACCCCTGCATCTTCACACGAGGCGGTGTTGGCCTGGGTCACACCGGGCCCGCGAAACGGACCTTGCGCTCGACGGGGTCCGCCTCCACCAGGCGCACCCGGATCCGCTCCCCCTCCGGCAGCCGCTCACCCGCGCACTTGGCCAGGATCGGCGGCTCCGCCACGAACACCTCGGCCTCGTCGTCGCCGGCCCGCAGCACCACCGCGTCGAACTCCTGCCCGGCACGTCCGGCCAGCACCCAGGCCTCCACCTGGTCCGTGGCCGCGCGGTCCACCTTCGACGCCAGCGAGTCCGACGACCCCATGAGCGACGGCAGCTGCGGCAGGGCCTCGGCCAGCCACGACGGCAGTTCCTCCCCCGCCGTCACCGCCAGGCAGACCTCGGTGGCGAAACGGTCGACCAGCCGCCGCAGAGGTGCGGTGACGTGCGTGTAGGGAGCTGCGACACCGGCGTGCGTCACGACCTCGGGCACAGAACCGTTGAACGCCGTGTAGCCCGCGCCTCGCAGCAGGCGGGTGGCGTCGGTGAACAACGCCAGTGCCTCGGGCGTGGCGGGGTCGAGTCCGGCCAGGAAGGCGCCGGGCGACAGGTCGGCAGGCCACTTCACGTCCAGGGCGGCGGCCGACCGGCGCAGGGACGCCACGGCGGCGGCGTCGGGGTCCGGCAGCGTGCGGAGGATGCCGACCCGCGCCTCCAGCATGATCGAGGCGGCCGCCATGCCCGTCATCAGGGAGATCTCGGCGTTCCAGGAGTCCACGGCCGTGCGCGGGCGGGTCACGAGCTTCCAGCCGGTGCCGTCCTGCTCGATCTCCTGCTCCGGCAGCTGGAGCTCGATCGCACCCCGGGAGAGGGCGTGCGCGCGGCGCAGCGGGCCGAACTCGGCCAGCGCGGCCACGGACGGGTGCGGGTCACCGGCGTCGAACGAGACCTGGACGGTGGCGTAGTCGAACTGGGCCGTCGACCGGACCAGGGCCCGGCGCGCCTCGACGTCGGACGGGATGCCGTCGGCGCCGCACGTGAAGGTCCACAGCACGGCGGGACGCACCACGCCGGGCAACAACGACGCCGCGCCCTCGGAGAGCGCGGTCGGGTGCAGCGGGACGTTGCCGTCGGGCAGGTAGATCGTCTGGCCGCGGCGGCGGACCTCGAGGTCCAACGGCCCGCCGGGCGTCACGAAGAGGCCCAGGTCGGCGATCGCGTAGTGCACGACGAAGCCGTCACCCGAGCGCTCCACGCAGAGCGCCTGGTCGAGGTCCTTGGCGCCGGGCGGGTCGATCGTCACCAGCGGCAGCGCGGTGAGGTCGGGGCGGTCTCCCGGGGAACGGGAGACCGCCGCCTCGGCCTCGGCCAGCACCTCCGCCGGGAACGACGAGGGCAGGCTGAACTCGGAGCGAAGGCCGTCGAACGAGAGGTCGGCACGGCCGGTGCGGATCACCTGGGAAAGCACCCGCACAGCCTAAGTCCGAAGATCAGTCCTCGTCGTCGCCGCGCCACTTCTTGTCGGACTCGTCGGCCGCCTTCGTCCGTTCCCTGGCGATCTCCAGGGCTCGGGCCGCGGTGGCCTCGTCCGGGTACGGGCCCATCCGGTCCGGGCCCTTGCAGCCCTTGCCCTGCTCCACCGTCTGGTGGGTCAGGCAGAAGTACCACCCGCTGCTGTCACTCATACGCGTTCGCCTCCCAAAGGCGCCGGGAATCCCCGCGGCGGCGTCGACTGGTTGGCGTTGGCGTACTCCGACGGGATCGGGTCCAAACACGAGACCAGCACCGTGCGGTCTTCGGCGTTCTCGATCTTACGTCCGGAGCGGTCGCGGTAGACGAGAGATCCGTCGGAGTCGATCTCCATGATCGCGCCGACCTCGGCCAGCTGTTCCTCGTCGAGGTCCGCGAGCTTCTCGTAGCGGGACGGCACCACGCGGTAGACAGGCCACTTGAGGTGCCCGTACGTGCGGTGGAAGTCGGCCAGCAGGTGCACCAGGTGCTGCTGGAACGGCAACGGCATCGCCTCGGCCAACGCCCGCGGGATCACCACGTAGTCGGACGAGACCCCCGGAGCACCGGCCGCCATGTAGTCACGCACCGGAGTGCTCGACGCGGGCGGTCCGGAAGGCCTCGGGATGGGGTCGTGGTTGAACATGCAGCGCCTCCCCGCGATCTACACGCCCGGCCGGACGGCCAGCGGCATCAACTCGTAATAGTCCCAGTTGATCTTGCTGATCTTCACGACATCACCCGTTTGAGGTGCGTGGATGTACTCGTCGCCGCCGAGGTACATGGCCACGTGGTGCACCGTGCGCGGGTTCGACGTGTCGGTCGCCCAGAAGATCAGGTCGCCTGCCTGGGCGTCGCGCACCGGGAGGTGGGCGCCGCCCTTCTCGTACTGGTCGTTCGCGACGCGCGGGATGCTCACGCCCGCCGCGCCGAAGGCCTTCACCAGGATGCCCGAGCAGTCCCACGCGTCCGGGCCGTTGCCGCCCCACAGGTACGGCTCGCCCAGCTGCTGCTTGGTGAACTCGATCGCGATGCCCGCCGCGTTCGACGCCAGCAGGAACTCCCCCGCGCCCGAACCGCAGCCGGCCGGGTCGCTGATCTGCCCCAGCTCGCTCAGCAGGAACGTCGCCATGGGTTCCCAGTTGTGGTAGCGGTCCGGGAACGCCGACCGCTCCACCGCCTGCGCCGAGTCGCCGGGCCGCTTGTTCTCCCAGTCCGGCACCTTCAGCAGCACGTCGTAGAACTTGTTGATCGCGTACGTAGGGTCGATCACCTGGGCCGGGGTGCCCCAGCCCATCGACGGGCGCATCTGGAAGATGCCGAGCGAGTCGCGGTCGCCGTAGTTGAGCGGGCGCAGGCCCGACTCGGTCATGCCGGCCTGGATCGCGATCTGCCACGCGAGCGGCGGCAGCTGGCGCTCCTGGCCGATGGAGATGATGCGCGCGACGATGTTGCGCTGCTCCTCGTTGAGGCGGGCCGCGTCGGCCTGGCCCTTGGCCTCGCCGCCCTTGATCGTCCACGGCCCGATGGCCGCGTTGCAGCTCATCTTCATGACGTTCCCGCCCACGGCGGGGTTCGTGGAGTTGCTGACCACCTGCGACACACCCGACGTCGCCACGGCGATCACGACGATCATGGCGAGCGCCCCGATCAGCAACATCACGCGCATGGTCAGTCCGCCTTCGTGTAGCTGTTCACACGCCACTTGCCGTCCGGTGCCTTCACCAGGGTGATGCGCACCTTGCCGAGGTTCGTGGTGACCTCGTAGTCGATGGACGACGTCGTCGACTTCACCGCCTTGACCTTGTCGACGAGCTTGTCGGGAACGTTCTTCGGGTCGATCGTGGCCATCTGCGCGAGGAACTCGGGGGTCGTGTAGTCCTCGAGCTCCTTGAGCCACTTGTTGACGTCGTTGCCGGGCGGCGGCTTGATCCACGTCTCGGCCCACAGCTCGGCGGTGAGCTGCGCGTCGACGGCGGGCGGTGCCGCCTTCGCGGAGTTGGACGGCGCCGGCTGCTTGGTCGGCAGCGAGGCGCCGCTCGACGGCAGCTGCCCGACCTGGGTGCCCTGCGACGACGTCGAGGGCTGACCGGCCGCGTTCGGGTCAGCCGGCCTGCGGTCGAGGACCCTGGGGATGATCACGCCGAGCGCGACGACCACCACCACGAAGATGATGATCGACGCGGCCAGGTGACGCGGGGAACGCAGCGGCCATCCCCACAGCCTGCGGTAGACCGCGGCGCGGCCGCGGTTGGTCCGGATCGGCACCTACGCCTCCCTTCAGTTGTCCCTGACTTCGAAACCGCGTGACGGTCGGTAGATCACGTGCACCGGGCGTCCTGCCACCACTTCCGTCTCGGCCCTGCGGGGTTCCTGCACCGGAGCCGCGTAGGCGCTGGAGCGCGACGGCACGAGCACCGCGTCGTCGACCCTGTCCCACTGCCGGTCGGTGACCGTGGGGCTGTCCACCACGCGCGACCGGGCCACCGGCAGCGCCGCCGGACCCGATCCGGCGGGCAGCGCGCCCGTTCGCACCGGCGCGGAGGAGTCGCCGCCGTTGACGATCTGGACCGGCACCGCGTCGCGGTCGAGCCGTTGCGCCGTCGCCATGACCGGGCTGGACGCCTCGGGACGGATCCGGCCGCGGCCGCGCTGCGGCACGTCCGCGCCCTCGCCGTCGTTCTCGCGCACGGACTCCCAGAACTCGTCCTGCGGCGTCGGGCCGGCCTGCTTCCGGCGGCCCATCATCTTGGACCAGACGCCCCCGCTCATCGGCAGGACGTTGGACGCGGAGCCGACGGACATCTCGACCATCTGCCACATGCGCCGCAACGGTTTGCCGATCACGAAGCACACGAGCGTCAACATCAGGCCGAGCAACGTGCGCGTCAGCAACGACAGCCCCGTCGCGTTGAAGATCGCCTGCAGCAGCAACGCGTGGACACCCGCGAGGACCGCGAGCACCAGCACGTTGAACACCGTCACGGCGGCCGCGCGGGCGACCTTGCGGAGCAGGTCGTGGTGCAGCAGCGCGACGAGACCGATGAGCGGACCGGCGAGCGTCAGGATGCGCAGCAACAGCTGGGCGAGCAGCACGGCGGCCTTCGCGAACAGCTGGAACAGCGAGAACGCGATCGACTGCAGCAGCGCGAGGAATCCCGCGCCGGTGCGGCTGCCGTCGGTGCCGTCGAAGTAGCCCTTGGCCGTGCCGAGCTGGGCTTCGAGGGCCTTCCACTCGGACTTCTTCGCGTCCAAGGCGGCCTGGTCGCCGTCCTTGCCCTCGGCGATCTCGGCCGTGGTCCACGCCTGCGTCTTCAGGATGCGCGGGCCGTACTCGGCGGCCTGCGGTGCCTCGGGCGTGCCGAACGCGCCGCGCAGCCAGCTCTGGTAGACGACGGCGTCGTGCAGTTTCGTCGGTAGTACGTGGAGCGTGCCTTGTTCTTCTGGTGCCTCGATGAACCCGGCCTGGATCTCCGACGTCTTGGAGACCAGCGTGTTGTCCAGGAGGTTGTAGAACTGCGGTAGCGCGAGGGTGGACGTCGCGAGCCACATGGCCGCCAGCGCCCAGAGCCCGCGTTTGGAGATCGTGGCGAAGTCGCCGGTCCAGATCTGCCGGAACATCAGGATCGCGAGGATCAGCGCCACCAGGCCGAACCAGCGCAGGTAGACGTTGTCGTAGACCTTCTGCACGCCGTTCTTCACGGCGTCGTCCAGCGGGACCAGCAGGCCGCGGCCCATCACCGTGTAGTGCAACGCGTTCGTGGCGCCGACGATGTTCTTGCCGATGCTGAACAGCTCGTTGCCCGCCCACGTGTCGAGCGTGGCGTTGGCGTCGGGCAGGACGTTGCACTTGGCGTTGTAGTTGTGCCAGACCATGCCCGCGTAGCCGTACTCGAGGTACGGCGAGCCGGGCAGGCCGTTGCCGACGGGCGGGTCGAGCGCGCCGACCATGCCCGCGCCCGGCCGTTCCGGGTTCGGTGCCTCGCCACAGGTTTGGGCGTGCGCCATCGGGGCACCTATGACCACCTGAAGCGCCAGGATGGCCGCCACGAGGCCGACCGACCTGGTGCGTGCTGACGTGCGCAGCGCGAACCGCCGCCTCGCCCAGAGCAAGGCGGCGATCGCGAGCACGATCGTCAGCGCGGTCATGCGCCGCCGTCCCGGTGGCGGTTCGGGCCGTCACCGTGGCCCACCAGTTGGGCCTCTTCCTCCGTCAGGCCGAGCTCCATGTCCGCCGCCAGTTCGTCGTCGATCTCGTCGGGCACGTAGGCGGGCGGCTGCGGCGCCGCGGGCTGGTCGTCCACCGGCACGAGCTCGCCCTTGCCGTTGTCGCGCTTGGCGTCGGGCGTCGTGTCGAGGGCGGTGCGCAGGTGTTCGAGGTGCGGTCCGCTGAAGTCGATGCGGATCCGCTCCACACCACCAGCACCGTCGCCGAAGATGAACTGGCGGGGCGCCCGGTCGCGTTCGGTCGCGGTGCGCTCGCCACCGGGACGGCGGCCGAGCGACGCGACGACCTGCTCGTACCCGGCGCCGACCGGCACCTTGAGCAGCCGCAGCGCGTCGGCCTGCGCCTGGTCGTCGTCGAGGCGGCCGACGAAGACCGAGTCGAGCAGCGCGACGAAGCCCTGGATCTTCAGGAAGTCGGCGGGGATCTGGGACGACAGCAGCACGCGGACGTTCCACTTGCGCGAGTCACGCGCGAAGCGGTTCATCAGCACGCGACCGGTCGGGACCTCGGAGAGGAAGAACGCCTCGTCGATCCAGACGCCCTTGCGGAGGTCCTTCGGCCGGTCGTAGATCGAGCGCTGGGTGAGCCAGGCGGCGAGGTTCAGCATCTCGACGCCGAGCGACTCCGCGTCGGTCCAGTGCTCGCGGCCGACGCCGTCCTTCGGCAGGTTGAGGCCCGCCATCGTGAGGACGGTGAGCCGGTCGTCGCGCTGCTCGTTGTACGGGTCGTGGTTGTCCTCGGGGATCAGCAACGACATGCGCTCGCGCATCTCGTCGAGGAAGTCCGCGACGACGACCGCGTGCTCGTGGTGCTCGGACGCGTCCCGGCGCAACGCCTCGAAGACGAGACCGGGGTGGGCGTCGAAGCGGCCACCGACCGTGCGGACGGCGCGCAGCAGCACGATGCGCGTCTGCGGGAGCCTCGCGACCTCGAACGGCAGCAGGCCGGTGAGCACGTCCAGCACCAGACGACGACGGGTCGCCGCCGCCAGTGCCTTCTCCCGGCGCCAGGCCCGTTCCGGGTCGTCCTCGTCGAGGAAGTGCTCGATCATCGGCTCGGCGACCACCCGGTAGGGGTTGAGGATGCCGGGCTGGGCGTTGAGCAGGTTGATCGGACGCGCGTACGGTCGCAGCTCGGGCAGTTCGCACAGCGCCGACAGCGGTCCTGACGGGTCGAGCAGGGTCCAGTGGGCGCCCGCGCGCAGCGTCTTGTAGACCATGCCGCCGCCGAGGAACGACTTGCCGGCACCGAGGCCCGCGACCATGGCCGTCAGACCGGAGGCGTCGCGGAGCTCCTGCGCCATCCACGGGTCCCACGCGACCGGGCGGCGCGTGGCCGTGACGGTCTCGCCGAGCAGGATGCCGCGGCGGTCACCGACCTCGGCCGTCGCCGTGGGCACCGCGCTCGCGGCCCACAGCACGCTGCCGCGGCGCAGGTAAGCGCCGTTGGACAGCGGTTCGCCGGGGATGAACTCGCGGGCGATCGCGTACTGGGCCTCGGGGTGCTCGATCGCGACCTTCGGCTTGTACAGCTCCAGCAACGACTGGGCCAGGCGCAGTGCCTCGCGCTCGGTCGGGCCGCTCACCGCGAGGCGCCACCACGAGCGCACCCGGGTGCCCAGCGCGGTGAAGCCCGACGTCATCTCGTCGTCGATCTCCAGCACGCGCCCGGCCTGGCGGGCCAGCGACTGCGGTGGTTCCAGCTCGTGCTCGTCGGTGTAGTGGCGGACCTGCGAGCGCACCTTGCTCATCTGCCGCGACAGCTCGCCCGAGACCTCCTCCGGCCTGCGGACGTAGATGCGGGCGGACCACTCGACACTCGCCGGCAGCCGGTCGGCGCGCTGCACCCACGGGTCATCGACCTCGGGGATCTGCAGGCCGTGCATGAGCCCGACCGTGAGCACGGCGACGTGCCGCTTGATGCCCGCGTTCGAGCCGGTGCGGCCGCGCACGGTCACCGTCGGCGAGTAGGGCTCCTGGTGGAAGTCCGCGGCGTCGGTGAACGACGCCAGGTCCTCCGGCTCCCAGGCGGCGCCCGGCACGGCGGGCAGGTTGCGCGGCGCGGGCAGGCCCAGCGAGCACGACCGGTGCATCAGCCAGGACATCTCCTCGGCCGTCGCGGGACGGCCTTCGAGACCGGCGGACCCGATGACCTGGTCGAGGTGCTCGACCTCGGAGTCCAGCGCGACGAGCTCGGCGTCCACGGCGTCCGGGAAGACCTTGCGCAGCACGGGGGCGGCGCGTTCGACGGCGCGGTCCATCATGTTGCGGGTCTGCACCTGGACGCCCAGGTAGACCTCTTTCTCCGCCATCGAGCGGCCCATGAGCTGCTGCTGCTCGCCGACCATGTAGTCGTCGAACGACAGCGTGCCGGGGGTGTCCGGCAGGCGCTTGACGGCGTTGTGCACGTGCGCCTCGGCCCACATGCGGATCGGGTACGGCCGCGTGGTGACGCGCAGGTGCATCCAGCGGCCCTGCAGCTCGGCGTACTGGCCCGCGATGGCGGCGATCAGGTCCTGGCGCTGCGAGTCGCTGCGGAACGACCAGCGCTGCGGCGCGAGCCGGTACCAGGCGTAGACCTCCTGGCCGGTGCGCAGCAGGTGACCGTCGATGCTGCGGGCGCTGATCGACGGCGTGTAGCTCGGCACGGCCTGCTCGCCGGGCAGGCGGCGGCCGCGCTTCGAATAGGCGGCCCGGTCGCGGTCGCGCGGGTCGGCGGCGGCGTGCTGGGCGATGTGCTGGGCGGAGCGACGGTCACGGTCTCGCCGGCGTCCGAACACCGCGAACCTCCTTCTTACGGCTGGCTGACGTCCGGCGGGGCTGGGCCTGCTGTCTCGCCCGTCGTTGTTGTTTCTTGCTCAACTTGGGACGAGGCCGCTGCGGGCTGACCCGGATCCGGGCGGCGCTGGCCGCTCCGCCGGTGCTGGCCGTGCGTTCTCGAGGTGCGGTGAGCTCGCGGACCCACATCGACATGACCGCCGTGAGGGGCCGTTCATGGCTGATCCGCTGGGTGATGAAGCGCGTCAGGATGATCGTCGCCACGAGGGCCCACGCGGTCGAGAAGAACCCGAACCCGACGCCCACCTGCCGCTCGATCGTGAGTACGACGAGGAAAACGACGATCCCGACGCCCCACGCGACGTATCGCGCGCGCCAGGGGAAAGTCGCTTTGGGCGGGCCGAGCCAGACGGCGTCGACCCGGTAGACCTCGTCGTCGGTGCGGACCCGCACGTGTCAGCCTCCGACGAACAAACCGGCGAGCCACTGGCCGATGTTCGCGCCAGCGTCTGTGGTGACGGCGAGGCCGATGATGGCCAGCGCGACGATCACGCCACCGAGGCGGCGCATCACGCCCGCGTTGTCGCCCTTGCCACCGCCGAGCCAGAGGAGCAGCAGCGCGACGGTCAGCAGCAGGAGCGGGACGATGTTGTCCAGGATCCAGTCCCGGACATTGCCTGTGCCCGGCACCGTCGGCTGCTGCTGAGCGAGTGTCACCAGGTCCATGGCGATCATTAGGTACTCCAGAGTGCGCGGGGGCTAGCGCTACGAGTAGAACACGAGTTCGTCACGGCGTGTGGGGCAAGTGAAGCGGGCTGTAGATCATCTGGCCGTTCCCCCTGGGAGGAATTACGTCTAATCTGGCCGACACATCATCACCGAGCAGAGGTCAGCGGGGAACACCCGGATCAAGATTCTCTCCGTCGCTGGCAAGGTTCACCCGACTGCGAACGCCCTGGTCACCCACAGTGCGTGCGTCTCAAACATGCGCACGTGCGCACCCATGTGAACGCCCTGATCGGCCGGTTCGCGAGCCCCGGGACGGACACCGCGGGCGCGCGCCGGAGCGACGACCCCGAGGAGATTCGCCCATGCTCGAACCTGACCTCGTGCCGGACGGAAGTGTGGACGGAATCACAGCCTCCCCTAGTGCTCCAGGCGTGGACGAGCCTACCGGGCAAGGCGCGCAATCCCGGCGTCGGGTCCAAAGGACGATCAACTTCGACCGGTCGGTGCTGGAGCGGGCACGTGCGGCGGCCACCTACCTCTCCTCCTACGAGCCCCAGGCGGGGGTCCGCTCGCTCGCCGACATCGTCAATCCGGCGGTGCTGGCGTACGTGACGGAGTTGGAGGAGCTCTACAACGGCGGGGAGCCGTTCCGGCCGGTGCTGCGGATGCCGTCGGGGCGTCCGGCGAACCGCTGAAGCCCGGCGACCGCGAGGCCACCGGGCTTCATCCGCGTGGATCAGCGGGTCACGAGGTGCCGGAGATCCGCCAGAACCAACCGGTCGAGGCGTAGTCGGGACCGACCGAGCCCTTGCCCCAGAAGTAGTCGTCGTAGTTGCCGAGCCCACCGGACGCGGGCAGGTAGACACCCATGGTCGCCCACCGGACCGACGCCGGCTGGGTGTCGATGCTGGCCTGCGCCCACGCGTCGCGGACCTTCATCGGGTTGTTCCACCACAGGAACGGCGAGCGCCACATGTAGTGGCCGAACTTGCCGCCGTGGTTGGCCGAGTTGTAGCTGACGGTCGTGAAGCTGTTGATCTGGTGCAGGCCGCGGAAGGCCTGGCCCCAGCGCTGCGCCCACGTCTGCCCGCCGGTCGAGTCCTCCAGGACCTGGCAGGTGAAGAGGCTCATCCACTCGACGTCGTTCTGGCCCCACCGGGCGTCGGTGTTCGCGAGCTTGTCGTCGGTGTGGTTGGAGCAGCCGGTGAAGTAGAAGCCGGTGCCGCTGCCGTGGCCCTGCCAGTAGGTGAGGTCGACGTCGTCGGCCCAGTTCGTGTCGTCACCGCCCGCGAACGCCGGGTCCTTGAAGTCGCTCTCCCAGGCGTTGCCGTCGAGCCAGCTGAACTGGCGGGTGATGCCGTGGTTGCCCGCCTCGGTGTTGAACGTGCCGATGTTGGCCGCGGTGTTGGGCAGGCCGGCGCAGTTGCCGGTGCCCTCGCTGCCGACCTGCGTGCCGGCGCCCTGGACCTTGAACTGGGCCTGCGGCCGGGGCTCCTGGCCGGGCCCCGGCTGCGGCAGTTCGGCGCCGACCGCGGCGGGCAGGGTGATGGCCTGGGGCGCGCCGCCGTCGTCGTTGCGGCCGGTGCAGCGGAACGAGGGCTCGACCTTGTCGGTCTTGTCCTCCAGCGGCGCCGCGACGTAGACGTAGCTCGCCTCCGCCTTGACCGAGGCGCCCAGGTACTTCTGGCACAGCTTGGCGCCGTACGCGAGGTCGTTGACCTTGACCGTGCCGGCCTTGTCGTAGGTGCGGGCGGCGTGGCTGACGGCCGTCACGCCCTGTGCGTCGAACGAGACGCGGATGTTGGCGCCCTCGCCCTCCAGCGGGATGCCGCCGAGCTGGAACGTGTACGTCACGCTGGTGTCGAGGTTGGCCGTGAGTGCGTTGCGCCCGTTGGGGTCCGCGAGTTCGAACGTCGTGTGCTGCGCGGTGGGCGACGCGTTGCCGGGCAGCACGCCCGCCGCTCTCAGGCCCTCCTGCGCGCGCTTGGTGGCCTCCTCCGTCGAGATGGTCCTGATGCGCTTGAGCGCCTCGGTGTCGAGCGCGGTCTGCGTGGTCTCGTTGCCGTCCTCGTCGGGTCTGCCCTGTCCTTTGTCGACGGTCGGCAGGTACTGGTAGCGCTGCTCGTCCGCGAAGGACACCGCGCCGGACTCGGATCTTTGGACGTCTTTGAGTCCGAACGCCCGTTGCAGCTGCTGGGCCTGCTCCTGGTCGAGACCGGAACTCGTGACCCCGTAGACGGGCAACTCCGAGACGTCGGCGGTCGCGACACCGACCGCTCCGGCGGTGACGAGGCTGGACAGGGCCAGCACGACCGTCAGCTTGCGTTGCATGTCTCTTCCCTCCCTTTGGGGACGGCCGGCTGCAGGGGCCGACCGTCTGACAGGAGGATCTGGCGTTGTTCCTGGTGATACCGAGAGTGGACAAGCGCGGGCAACGCACCACTCGAACGGCCGAAATTCTGTAACACCCTTGGGGCAGTGGGGGACCTAGAGGCGGAGAGATGGGTACTTGATGCCCGCTCCGGTGTTCAGCACGACCACTTCGTCGTCCGCCTCGAGCCACCCGGTCCCGCGCAGGTGCCGGACGGCGCTGATCGTCGCGGCGCCCTCCGGGCAGAGGAACACGCCTTCGAGGCGCGCGGTCTCGGCACGGTCGGCGGCGATCTGCTCGTCGGTCACCGCCACCGCCGTGCCACCGGTCTCCCTGATGGCCTGGAGGATGATGAAGTCCCCCAACGGCTTCGGGACGTTGATGCCGAACGCGTCGGTGTAGGCGGCGTCCCAGAAGGTCGACTCCGCCTTGCCCTCGTCGAACGCCTTGACGATCGGCGCGCACCCCGTGGACTGCACGGCGACGAGGCGCGGCAGCTCTCCCTCGATCCAGCCGAGCTCGCGCATCTCTTGCAGCGCCTTGTGGATTCCGATCAGACCCACCCCGCCGCCGGTCGGGTAGACGATCACGTCGGGGACGCGCCAGCCGAGCTGTTCGACGATCTCGTAGCCCATCGTCTTCTTGCCCTCGATGCGGTACGGCTCGCGCAGCGTCGACGCGTCGAAGAGGTCGACGTCCGCGAGGGCCTTGCCGGCGTCGGCGATGGTGCCCGGCACGATCCGCAACTCGGCGCCGCTCGCCTGGACCTCCTCGCGGGTGATCAGCGGGGCGTCCTCGGGCATCGCGATGACGCTGCGCAGACCGGCGCGCGCCGCGTACAGGGCCCAGGCGGCGCCCGCGTTGCCGTTGGTCGGCATCTTGATGCCCTCGATGCCCAGTTCCCTGGCCCGCGCCACGCCGACGGCCGCGCCACGGGCCTTGAACGAGCCCGTCGGGACGAGCGACTCGTCCTTCATGAGCACCTTCGCGTCCAGCGCCCGGCTCAGCGCGGGCAGCGGCACGAGCGGGGTCATGCCCTCGCCGAGGCTGAAGGTGGGATCGAGCTCGCGGACCGGCAGGACGTCCCGGTAGCGCCAGAGGCTGTTGTCCCCGGTGGGCTTGCCGATGTCACTGAGGTCGTAGCGAGCCAGCAGCGGCGACGCGCACTCTCGGCAGAGGTTCTGCGGCCGGTCGGCGTCGTGACGCAGACCGCAGCGAGCACATTCCAGATGGGAGAGCACACGTCCATCAATACAGGAATCACTCGTACCGATCACACCCGAACGGACTAACACAGGTAGCTGTTCGGGTGTGAACACCAGAACCCCCGAGGCACCGTCCTCTGTGGAGCTAGGAACCGATCTCGCTCCTGATCACGGCGTACAGCGCCGGTTCGAGCCGTTCGACGATCGGGAGGCAGTCCGGTACGTCGAGGTTCTCCAGCACGTACACGCGCAGGCCGTACCTGGTGTCCTCCCACGGAGGAGGCTCCAGCTCCCACGCCTCTCGAACGACCCGCAACAGCCGGGCCACCCACTCCTCGTCCCTCGGCCGCGCATCGAGCGCCGGCTGGATCAGCGGATACCACAACACGTCGCGAGCGGTGTCCATCGGCTGGATGGGCTGCAGCTCCCGGTCGAGTTCGATCGCCTCCCCGACCTCGGCCGCGATCCGCTCCGCCAAGAACGGACGGGACTCCGGCAGGTTCATCCACAGGAAGTCACCGAGGAGTCCGATGCTCCACCGCATCTTCCACGGTGGTGACGTTTGCTCAGGCACGAATCCCTCCCTCACGCCGTTCCGCAGTGGGGATCGGCCATGCGCTGCTCGACACCGCGGTTGCAGGCCGCCACCGTGGCCGGTCTTGCACGTGGCGCCGGTGATGTCGGCGACAGCAGACCTCTTCATCGTGTTTTCCACGCTGTTCCGGAAGGTGGGCCGAACGAGGCGGTCGGCGAAGGCGGATGAGCCGGCATGTAAGCCGGATCCTGTTCGTGGGACCGAGGTCCCAGTCGGCGGCCATCCATCTGGGCCTGCCGTCGCCGACAGGCTCTAGCGGCCTACCCGCGAGCATCGGGCGGGCAGCCCTCGAACGCTCACGCAGGCACCTTCTCTTGCGATCCGGTGCCCTCTTGGCCTTGCTCCGGGTGGGGTTTACCTAGCCGCCCCAGTCACCTGGGGCGCTGGTGGTCTCTTACACCACCGTTTCACCCTTACCTCGACAAGCGAGGCGGTCTGCTTTCTGTGGCACTGTCCCGAGGGTCACCCCTGGTTGCCGTTAACAACCACCCTGCCCTGTGGAGTCCGGACTTTCCTCGACGCTCACGCGCCGCGGCCGCCCTGCCGACTCATCCGCGCTCACCAGGATATCCCAGCGTCTGGAACCGGTTGTCCACCGGTGCGGACGTTGGTTGACTTCAGCCATGACACGACGTCGCCACGTCGACTACGGCCGCGTGGCAGCAAGCCTCTGTTGCCTTCCGTGAGTCTGTCGTCCTCAGTCCGCGACCTCGGGAGTGCCTCGTCATGTCCGATCTGCTGATCATCTCCGGCGCGCCGTCCCACTCCGCGCCCACCGGGGTCGTCGTGTCGTACGTCGAGGACCACCTGCGGGCCTCCGGGCACCGCGTGGCGCTGCTCGACGTGCGGGCGTTGCCCACGTTGTCGCTGCTCACCGAGGACCTGCGCGATCCGGAGATCGCGGACGCGGTGAGCGGCGTGCTGTCGGCGGACGGCGTGGTGGTCGCTTCGCCCGTCTACCGCGCCGCCTACAGCGGCCTGGTCAAGGCCCTGCTGGACCTGCTGCCGAAGAAGGCGCTGCGTGGCCGCGCGGTGCTGCCGCTGGCGACGGGCGGCAGCCAGGGCTTCCTCGTGGCGATGGACTACGCGCTGCACCCGCTGCTCGCCGCCAAGGGCGCCGACCAGGTGGTGCGGGGCGAGTTCGTGCTGGACAAGAACGTGGGCACCCCCGCGGCGAACGCGGCCCTGGAGGCGGCGGCCGACCGGTTCACGACGGCGCTGACGCCACGTCTGCGCCGGGTGAGCTGACGTCCGTTTTGGCCTTTTCGCTCTCGACATCCCCTGACCGCTGACGCTACGGTCGAGAACGCGCCGGTCCGTTCGACCGGCTCTGGGGAGTTCTTCCGTTGGGGGGCGGGGATTCGCACGCGCGCGGCGATGTGCCGCTTTCTTCGCGTGCTCTGTTTGCTGCACCCCGGAAAGGTGTGCGCACGGTGAAGAAGAGAGTTCTGTTCGCTATACCCTTTTTGCTCGTGAGCGGCCTCACCGGCACGGCCGGGGCGACCGAGGCCTGGGAGGCGCGCGCGTCTCAGGTCGTCGAGCACCGCATCTCGGCCGCGGAGGCCAGGGCGGCCGCCGAGTACTGGACGCCGGAGCGGATGGCCGAGGCCAAGAACGCGGACCACGTGGTCGACGGCGACCCGAACGCGCCGCGGCGCGAGGCGCGGGCACAGGCCGACCAGAAGCTGGCCGAGCCGTACTCGGCCCACGGTGACGTCGGGACGTCGATCTACCGGACCCGGGTGGCGGGCAAGGTCTTCTACAAGGACTCGGCCGGCGGGTCGTGGGTCTGCTCCGGCAGCGTCGTCAACAGCCCGGCCAGGAACATGGTGTCCACCGCCGGGCACTGCGTGCACGAGGGCGACGGCGGCAACTGGCACAACAACTGGCTCTTCGTGCCGGACTACCACCACAACAGCAGGCCGTTCGGCACGTTCGAGGCGTACAACCTCACCACGTTGCGCGGCTGGACCGACGACGGTTCCTGGGCCTACGACTCGGCGTTCGCGCTGATGGGCACCAATGGCAGTGGCCAGCGGCTGGTCGACGCGGTGGGCGTGGCGAACGGCGTCCGCGTGGGCGGTCCGTTCAACCGCACGCACACCGTCATTGGCTACCCTTGCGACAAGGAGAGCTGCCAGGCCCAGTACAACTGCGTGGGCCCGTCCGAACAGGCCACGGTGTTCTTCCCGCGGCAGATCACGATGAGCTGCGGCCTGCAGGGCGGTTCCAGCGGCGGCCCGTGGCTGACGGACTTCCAGGACAACGCCAACGGCACCGGCCTGGGCTACGTCCACGGCGTGACCAGCAACAACGACATCTTCGGCAACCTGCGTTCGCCGTACTTCGAGGACGCCGTCGAAGGAAACCTGTACCGCACGTTCATGAACGGCTAGACCTGGTCACCGGCCGGGCGGAGCGGTCCGCCCGGCCCCTCGGGAGGGATGACCGTGAAGCTGCTCCACATCGTCCTGGCCGCGGCGGCCGCCGCACTGGTGGTGGGCGTTGCAGGCTTCCTGCTGCTGGGCGGCCCGGACGAGCCGGCCGCGTCCCAGCCCACCTCGACCAGCCTGCCGTCCTCGTCACCGGGTTCGGGCTGGACCGAGGAGGAGATGCGCAACGCGCGCCCCAAGGACATGACCGCCGGGCCCAGCGTCGCGGTGCTGGTGAGCGGTCTCCTGGCAGGAGCGGCCACCGCGGGCGTACTGCTGCTGGTGCGCCGCCGTTCCTCGTCGCGCTGACGTCAGCCGAGGTGCGAGGTGTCGTTGATGAGCTTCACCGACGCGTGCCCGTCCGGGTAGAACTCGGCGATCGACACGCCCGTCAGGTCGAGGTGCATCCGGAACAGGAACTGGGGCCCGACGTCCAGCGCCTGCCGGAGCATCGTCTTGATCGGCGTGACGTGGCTGACCAGCACCACCGTCTTGCCGCCGTACCTCGCGATGATGTCCGTGCGCGCCCTGCGCACCCTGGCGTGCACCTGGTCGAAGCTCTCGCCGTTCGGCGGTGTGACCGAGGTGTCGCCGAGCCACCGGCGGTGCACCTCGGGGTCCTGCGCGCTCGCCTCGGCGAACGTCAGCCCTTCCCACGTGCCGAAGTCGGTCTCGATGAGGCCCTGGTGCGTGACCACCTCGAGGCCGATCCTGTCGGCGAGCTTCTGGGCCGTCTGGTGCGCGCGCTGCAGCGGTGAGGAGATGACGGCCGCGATGCCGTCCAACTTGGACAGCCTGGCCGCCGCCTTCTCCGCCTGCTCGAGCCCGAGGTCCGTCAACGGGTGGTCGCCGCGCCCCGAGTAGCGCCGGTCGACCGACAGCTTCGTCTGCCCGTGCCGCAGCAGGATGATCCGCGTGGGCTCCCCGACCGCACCGCTCCAGTGCGGCTGCCTGTCCCCCTCGGCCTTGGCCTCCGCAGGCTCTTCGGCCTCCTCGGGGCGGCCCTCGCCGTCCATGGCCTCGTTGGCCAGCCGGTCGGCCTGCTTGTTGCGCTCCCGAGGGATCCACTCGTAGGTGATCTTCGCGAACCCGCGCGCCACCTCCTGCGCCTCCCGCGCGAGCGGCTGCATCGAGGGGTGCTTGATCTTCCAGCGCCCGGACATCTGCTCGACGACGAGCTTGGAGTCCATCCGCACGTCGACGACCTCGGCACCGAGCTCCCGCGCGGCCCGCAGCCCGGCGATCAGCCCCTGGTACTCGGCCACGTTGTTGGTCGCGACCCCGATGAACCCCTTGCGCTCGGCCAAGGTCTCGCCGCTGAGCCTGTCGCGCACGACCGCACCGTAACCAGCAGGTCCGGGGTTGCCCCGCGAGCCGCCATCCGCCTCGACGATCACCTTCACGGGCCGATCGTAACCCCGCGTTCAGACCCCTCCTGGCACCCTGTATTCTGTTCACATCAGTCTGGGTGGCGGAATGGCAGACGCGCTAGCTTGAGGTGCTAGTGCCCGTAAGGGCGTGGGGGTTCAAGTCCCCCCTCGGACACCAGCTTTATCCACACGCGAGAGGGCGGGTGCTCACCACGAGCACCCGCCCTCTCGCGTTGCAGGTTCCGGCGCACACTCGCGGTAACCCGCTCACCACGGGCACCGATGATGGAGGCATGCGCGCAACAGACGACGCCGGTGCCGTGCTCAACGCCGAGTTCGAGGTGGAGCCGGACGGCGACCACCTCGCGCTGGTCATGAAGAGCGCCGGCGGCAAGGTCATCGGGAGCCCGCACGGCCGCAACCACCAGTACAACCTCGCCCTGGAGCTGCTGCTCCGCCGGCTTCGCGAGCGCGGCGCGGTGCTGGTGAGCGGAGTCGTGGACTCCGCGCCGGCCAGGCACCTGCCCGAGGCGGAACGTACCATCGTCGAGGCGCCGGTCGTGCTGGCGGCGACGCCCGACGTCGAGGCGTTGCGCAGGAGCCTCGGCCGCGCGCAGGGGAAGGTCGGCCGGAACCAGGACGGCAACGCCACCAAGCAGATCCGGCTCCGGCTGCGGGTGCCCGGTTACGCCGCCGACGACGCCGATTGCCTCGCCGCGGACCTGGCACGACGCGCGAGCCGGGGTGAGGCGCCGGACGCGTCGGCACTGCTGCGGTCGCTCATCGGGGATCCGATCGAGACGCTGACCGGCAGTGTGAACACCATCGTCGCGGTCGAGGACAAGCGCGTGCTGGTGAGCACCGACAGGTCGCCGGAGGGGACATGGGTCGACGTTCGCGACGTCGAGGCCGGTCTGGAGAAGCTGCACGCGCAGGGGTCGGTGCTCGTCAACGTCGACGAGCTCGGGCACCGGTCCTCGTTCGTCGGGGCCGTGCTGGCGACCGTTCCCGGCACGGCCATCTCGCTCCGGCCGGCCGTCGTCACGTTGCACGAGGCGAAGTTCCCGGTGCGCGTGCGGAAATTCGCCGTGCTCGACGGCAGCGCGCAGGTCACGACCCGCAAAGAACAGCGGGAGCTGCGCAGGGTGTTGCTCGGCGGCCGGACCGTCGCTCCCTGCGACCTGTGCGGGCATGACTTCCCCGGGGACTTCCTCGTCGCGGCGCACATCAAGAAGCGATCGTTGTGCACCGACGACGAACGCAACGACCTGACCAATGTGGCGATGCTGGCCTGCACGTTCGGGTGCGACAGCCTGTTCGAGTCCGGCCACGTCACCGTGGACGACACCGGTCGCGTCCGCGCCTGGTTCGAGCACGGGTTGCGCGGGCGGCTGCACGACCACCTCAACGAGCTGGACGGACGGCCCTGCGGAGCACACCGCACCGGCTCCGAGGGCTATTTCACCTGGCACCGCGCCAACGTCTACCGCGGGTAGCGACGAAGACTCGCGTTGCAGATTCCGGACGTGATCAAGCCCGCCCCGCACCTGCTGGACGTCGCCTCCGCACTGCTGCCCGGCACCCCGCTCGACAACGCCGTCGTCGCACCCGACGGCACCATCCACGAGGTGCTGCTGATCCCCGGTGTCGCCGCCGTCCGGGTCAGTCGGCGACCGCTGGACGCTACCTCGCTGCCTCGCCGCACCGAGGTGCTGCGGCGGCTGGCCGGAGCAGACCTGCCGTTCCAGGTGCTGGTGCCGCTCACCGAGGTGATCACGTTCGGCGAG
The DNA here is from genome assembly GCF_900111005.1 of Lentzea albida. Taxonomy (GTDB): domain Bacteria; phylum Actinomycetota; class Actinomycetes; order Mycobacteriales; family Pseudonocardiaceae; genus Lentzea; species Lentzea albida. Next base: position 1,074,692 of record NZ_FOFV01000001.1, on the reverse strand, counting down.
CGGGCCGCCGTTGCCGTGTCGTGGGTCGACGGCACCGGGCTGCCCGAGGGAGCGGGCACACCGGAACAGGTCGCCGAGGTGCTGGAGACCGTGCGGTCCGTGCCACTCACCGACTCGTTGATGGAGGTGCTCGACAACCGCGCGGAGGGGTCGTCGTGGTCGGCGATCATCGCCGAGGAGTGAGCTGGTCCCCGGAAGTCGGACTGGGAATCCAGTTCACCGCGGGCAGCCCCTCATCCCCGGAACGTCCTACAGGCCGGACTCCGTGGTGCGGACCATGATCGCGCCGCACTCCTCGCAGCGCACGACCTCGTCGGCCGCCGCCTCCTTGACCTTCGCGACGGCGCTGCGGTCGAGCTCGATCCGGCACGCGCCGCAGCGGCGGGACTGGATCAGCGCGGCGCCGATGCCCCGCTGCTCGCGCTGGCGGTCGTAGAGCTTCAGCAGGTCGTCGGGGAAGCCCTTGGCCATCGTCGAGCGGTCGGTGGTGCGCCTGGTCTCGACGGCCTCGAGGTCGGCGAGGGCGGCGTCGCGGCGGCCCTTGGCGTCTTCGAGCTTCTCGCTGGCCTTGTCGAGCTCGACCCTCGCGAAGGAGACGTCGGCCTCGACGGCCTCGCGGCGTTCCATGAGCTCCAGGAGGTCGTCCTCGAGGATGCCCTGGCGGCGCTGGATGGTGGCGAGCTCGTGCTCGAGGTCGGTGAGCTGCTTGGCGCCGACGGAGCCGGACTGCAGCAGCTTGCGGTCGCGCTCGCCGCGGGCGCGGACCTGGTCGATCTCGGTCTCCTGGCGCTTCACGTCGCGGTCGAGGTCGGTGAGCGTCGTCTCGACGGCCACCAGCGCGTCCTGCTTGGTGCGCACCAGCTGCTCGACCTCGGTGATCTCCGCGATCTCGGGCAGCGTGCGGCGACGGTGGGTGACGCGCGCCAGTTCGGCGTCGACCTCGGCCAGGTCGAGCAGCCTGCGCTGCACTGCGGGATCGGCTTTCACGCAAGTCCTCCTGCTGCTGTGCTCGTCGCACCGACGGTCCACGGATCGGTCCGGCGAGTGGAGACGAGTACGTCGACCCTACCGCCGAAGGCCGACCGCAGGATCTCCGCCGCCTGCTCGCACCACGGCCACTCGCTGGCCCAGTGCGCGACGTCGACCAACGCGGGCCCGCCGGACTCGATGTGCTCGCTGGCCGGGTGGTGCCTCAGGTCGGCCGTCACGTAGGCGTCGACGCCGGCTCGCTTCGCCGTCGCCAGGTAGCTGTCGCCCGCTCCGCCGCACACCGCGACGCGCCTGATCGGGCGGTCCGGGTCTCCCGCGGCCCGCACGCCCTGCACGGTCGCGGGCAGGGCGTCGGCCACCCGCTGGGCGAACGCGCTGAGCGGCTCGGGGGCCGCGAGCTCGCCGATGCGGCCGATGCCGGTGCCACCCTCCTCGCCTGCTTCGAGCGGGCCGGTGACCGTGAGGCCGATGGCCTGCGCGAGAGCGTCCGAGACGCCGGGCAACGCGCTGTCGGCGTTGGTGTGCGCGCAGTACAGCGCGGCGCCGCCCCGGATCAGCCTGTGCACCAACGCCCCCTTGGGCTCGTCGGCCGGAACCCCGTTGACACCGCGCAGGAGCAGCGGGTGGTGCGCGAGCAGGAGCTGCGCGCCGCCCTCCAGCGCCTCGTCCACTGTGGACGACGTGGGGTCGACGCAGACCAGGACCCTGGTGACCTCCTCCCCGGGGTCACCGCAGACCAGGCCGACCGCGTCCCACGACTCGGCGGTCTTCGGCGGATACGCGGACTCCAGGACCGCGATCACGTCGGCGAGCTTCACGCCAGTTCCTCCATCACTACCCGCAGCGCGTCCACGAACACCGCGAACTCCTCCGGCGGCCGGATCGCCACCCGCAGGTACGTGTCGTCCAGTCCGGGGAACGTGTCGCAGCGGCGGACCGCGATCCCCTTGTCCCGCAACGCCTCTCGCGTGCCGCGCGGCGCCCTGATCAGCAGGAACGGCCCTTTCGGGGCAACGACGACGAGGTCTTGGAGCTGCTCCAACGCGTACGCGGCGTGCTGTTCGGCCTCCAGCGCGAACCGCGCGGACTCCTCCAGCGCGAACGGCTCGCAGCACGCCGTGATCGCTTCGAGCGTGAGACTGCCCACGGGCCAATGCGGACGGCCGTGCGCCAGCCGTCGCAGCGTCTCCGGGTCGCCGAGGAAGTAGCCGGCGCGCAGGCCCGCGAGGCCCCAGGTCTTGGTCAGGCTGCGCAGCACCAGCACGTCCGGGTCGTGCGCGAGCGACTCGGGCTCGCCGGGCACGGCGTCCATGAACGCCTCGTCGACGACCAGCCTGCCGGGCAGCTCCTTGAGCGCGGCGGCCTCGTGCAGCACGGACGTCGGGTTCGTGGGGTTGCCGATGACGACCAGGTCGGCGTCGGTCGTGATCGGACGCAGCCGGAAGTCGCCGTCGAGCAGCACGTGCTCGACGGGGATGCCGGCGTCGCGGAACGCCACCTCGGGCTCGGTGAAGCCGGGGTGGACGATCGCGGCACGGCGCGGCGCGAGCTTCGGCAGCAGCGCGAAGCCCTCGGCGGCACCGTTGAGCAGGAGGACCTCGTCCGGCGAGCGCCCGTGACGGCGTGCGACCGCCTCACGGGCGCGCTCTTCAGCCGGTACCGAGGGATAACGTCCGAGCTCGCCGAGCGCCGCGGCCAGCCGTTCGCGCAGCCAATCGGGCGGGTGCGGCACCCGCACGTTGACGGCGAAGTCGGCGAGGCCCGGTGCGGCGTCGACGTCACCGTGGTGGCGCAGGTCTGGGCTGGTCATCGCGCGGATTCTAGGCGACCGGCCCAGAGCACCACGTCACTGCATGTAGCGGCGGAGCTCGGTGAGGTGGCTGATCAGCTCGTCCAGCTGGAACGCGTCGAGCTGCGCGGACTCACCGGGCGGGGTGCGGAAGCAGACGCGACCCTTCTCGTTGAGGTACACCTCGAACGCACGACGGCGCCCGAGGGCGTCGGTGCACCCGATGATCTCCCGTTGCGGGGGCACGTCGGTACCTGTCTGCATGGGCGGCCTCCATGTCGTTTGTCCGTACATCTTGCGACAGTGCTTGAGCGTTACCGTGCGGCGGCACCACATAGGCTGCGTTCCATGCACGTCTCGTTCGTCTGCACCGGCAACATCTGCCGGTCCCCCGTGGCAGCGCTCGTGTTCCGAGAGTGGTTGTCGCGGGAAGGATTGTCGCACCAGGTCCGGGTGTCCAGTGCCGGAACGGGCGGATGGCACGTCGGTGACCCCGCCGATCCGCGCGCGTTGAAGTCCCTGGCGGACAACGGATATCCCGTCGACCACGTGGCCGCGCAGGTCGGCGCCGAACACCTGGACGCCGACCTGCTGGTGGCGCTCGACTCCGGCCACGCCCGCGCGTTGCGCCGGATGGTCGATCCCGACCGCGTGCGACTGCTCCGTTCGTTCGACCCGGACGCCGACGGCGTGGACGTGCCGGACCCGTACTACGGCGACGACGCCGGGTTCGCCGAGGTGCTGGTCATGACGGAGGCGGCGATGCCGGGGTTGATCGCGTGGGTCCGCGAGCGGCTCTGAGGCGCAAGCACCAGTCACCTCGGGCCACCACCGCCGAGGCGGCCGGCCTGCGGTGGCTGCGCGTCGAGGGCGGCCCGCCGGTCCCGTTCGTCCACAGTGCGCACAAGGGCGAGCTGGTGATCGACGAGATCCCGCACGGCGAGCCGAATCTTCAGGCGGCCGTGACCTTCGGACGCCGCCTGGCCGCCCTGCACCTCACCGGAGCCCCGGCGTTCGGCGCTCCCCCGCCCGGCGGTCCGCGCGAGGCCACGATCGGCATGGCCTCGATGCTCAACGAGCCCGCACCGGAGTGGCCGTCGTGGTTCGCGTCACACCGCATCGAGCCGTACGCGCGGGAAGCGGGCATCGACGTGAGCGAGGTGTTCGCGCGTATCGACGAACTCGCCGGCCCGCCCGAACCTCCCGCACGGCTGCATGGCGACCTGTGGAGCGGCAACGTGCTGTGGGGCGCCGACGGCCAGGTGTGGCTCATCGACCCCGCGGCCCACGGCGGCCACCGCGAGAGCGACCTCGCGATGCTCCAGCTCTTCGGCTGCCCGTTCCTCGACCACGTGCTGGGCGCGTACCAGGAGGTCGCGCCGCTGGCCGACGGCTGGCAGGCCCGCGTGCCGCTGCACCAGCTGTTCCCGCTGCTCGTGCACGCCGTCCTGTTCGGCGGCGGCTACCGCGCGCAGGCGATCAGCGCGGCCAGGGCCGCTTTGCTTGGATGAAGTCCATGGACGTCACCGGCTGGACCTGGCTCAACGAACCGCGTGAGTGGTCGCCCACCCCGCTGACCGTGCGCGCCGACCCGGGCAGCGACTTCTGGCGCCTCACCGGCAACGGCGTCGTCCGCGACAACGGCCACCTCTACGGCATGAGCGTCACCGGCGACTTCACGGTCACGGCGACCTTCAGCGGCGAGTACGCGGCGCAGTACGACCACGCGGGCGTCGGGCTGCTGCTCGACGGCGAGAACTGGATCAAGGCCGGGGTCGAGCTGTTCGACGGGAAACCGCAGGCCAGCACGGTCGTCACCCGCGGGTTCTCGGACTGGAACCTGGCGCTCACCGGGTCGTTCGAGCGGTTCACCGTCAGTGCCGAGCGCAAGGGTGACGCGGTCTGGGTCCGCTACGGCCTGGACGGTCAGGAGCCCATGAACCTGCTGCGCAAGGCGTACTTCCCGCCCGACGTCGAGGTGCTGGCCGGGATCATGGCGGCGAGCCCGGAGGGCGAGGGGTTCGTGACCCAGTTCCACGAGGTCGGGATCACCCGATAGCGCGTTGCGTTTGCTTCGAATGCTGCGGATACTTCGACTGGAGGGAAGGAGGAGAACGATGAGTTCCGCAGCATTGCGGGCTGTTCAGCCGAACGACGACGACGTCGTCACCGCGAGCGCCGCGCTGACGAGGGTGAAGACGTACCTGCACGACCACGACGAGGCCGGCGCCGATGTCCGCGTCAGGGCCGAGGGCGAGGACGACGTGCTGGTCCTGCCCCGCGCCGCCGTCGAGCTCTTCGCCCAGATCCTCGCCTACATGGCCGCCGGCCACGGCGTGTCCGTCGTGCCCGCCGACGCCGAACTGACCACCCAGCAGGCGGCGGACATGTTGAACGTGTCACGCCCCTACCTGATCGGCCTGCTCGAAGCTGACGAGATCGAGTACCGCAAGGTCGGCAAACACCGCCGCATCAAGGCGGCGTCGCTGGTGCAGTACATGCGCAACGACGACCAACGCCGGCGGCGCGCGGCCGACGAGTTGTCGGCGCTCACGCAAGAGATGGGCATGGCCTGAGTGAGTTTCGTCGTCCTCTACGACGCCAACGTGCTCTACCCGAGCACTCTGCGGGACCTGCTGATCCGGATCGCGGCAGCGGGTCTCGTGCAGGCCAAGTGAACTGAGCAGATCCTCGACGAGGTGTTCCGCAACATCCGCGAGAACCGGCCGGACCTGTCCGAGGCACAGCTCACGCGGACGCGGTCGCTGATGCTCACGGCGGTCCGGGACTGCCTGGTCACCGGGTACGAACCGCTGATCCCCGCAGTGGACCTCCCGGATCCGGACGACCGCCACGTGCTCGCGGCGGCGATCAGGGCGCGAGCACAGGTGATCGTCACCGACAACCTGAAGGACTTCCCCGCCCAGGTCCTGCGCCAGTGGGACGTCGATCCCAAGGACGCCGACGACTTCGTGAGCGACCAGATCGGGCTGGATGCCAAGGTCGTGTGGAGCTGCGTCCAGCAGATCGCCCACTCCTGGCGCAACCCACCCGGCACGATCGGGGACGTCCTCGCCTCGCTGGAGCGCTGCGGGCTGGTGCAGTCAGTGGCCGCACTCAGGGCGCTCTGAACGGTCATCTACCGTGAGGACGTGCGGTTCAAGTTCCTCCTCAAGCCGGGCTGGCTGGCGCTGACCCTGGCCGTCTGGGTGTTCGCGGGTGCCTGCATCTACTTCCTGTCGCCGTGGCAGTTCGGCCGCAACGACGAACGGCAGCAGCAGAACTCCGCCATCACCAAGTCGCTGAAGAGCGACCCGGCCCCGTTCGGCGCACGGCACGACGAGTGGCAGAAGGTCGAGATCAAGGGCCGCTACCTGCCGGAACTGGAAGCGCTCGCACGACTGAGGACCGTCCAGGGCGAGGCGGCGTTCGAGGTCATCACGCCGTTCGAGACCACCACGGGCCAACGGATCCTGATCGACCGCGGGTACGTGCGGCCGGTCAACGGCATCAAGCCGCCGGACTTCGCGGCGCCCCCCACGAACGAGGTCACGCTCATCGGGCTCGCCCGGCCCAACGAGTCGAACGAGCAGCCGGCGTTCCAGCAGGACGGCCGCCGCCAGATCTACTCGATCAACAACAAGGCCGTCGGCGAGAACATCGAGCCCGGCTACTACCAGCTGATCGAGAACCAGCCGGGCGCGCTCGACACGCTGCCGCTGCCCCGGCTCGAGTCCGGGCCGTTCTTCTCCTACGCGCTGCAGTGGATCGCGTTCGGGGTGATGGCGGTCGGTGGCTGGCTGTACTTCACGATCCGCGAGGCGCGGCCGGGCGGCGTTCTCTACGAGGGCCGCACGAAGAAGAAGTCGATCGCCGAGCTACTTGCGGAAGAGGGCGATGAAGGCGCTGACCAGGCCCGCGCCGAAGCCGACGACGCGGGACAGCTCCACGGCTCGCGTCACGTGACCTGAGTCCGGGTTGCGGCCGTGGCCGAGCACCGGGCGTTCCTCGACGCCGTGTGAGTAGGCGGTGCGGCCGCCGAGCCTGATCTCCAGGGCGCCCGCGAAGGCCGCTTCCACCTGGCCCGCGTTGGGGGACGGGTGCGCGGCCGCGTCGCGACGCCAGGTCTCCAGGGCCTGCGGGGCCGAGCCGCCGACGACGGGGGCGCCGCCGACCGTCAGCAACGCCGCCAGCCGCGACGGGATCAGGTTCAGCAGGTCGTCCAACCGCGCCGAGGCCCAGCCGAAGCGCAGGTAGCGCGGGGACTTGTGGCCGACCATCGCGTCGAGGGTGTTGGCCGCGCGGTACGCCAGCAGGCCCGGCACGCCCGACACCGCGCCCCAGAACAGCGGCGCCACCACGGCGTCCGACGTGTTCTCGGCCACGGACTCCACGGTCGCGCGCGCCAGGCCCGTCGTGTCGAGGCGGGCGGCGTCGCGGCCGCACAGGTTGGGCAGGCGCGACCGAGCCGCGTCGAGATCACCGTCGGCGAGTTCGCGGCCCATCGACGTGCCCTCGGTGGCCAGCGAGTGACCGCCGAGCACCACCCACGTCGCCGCGCCGGTCGCGAGGGCCTGCGTCAGCCAGTTGCGGCGCGTGGCCCGTTCCACGGCCACACCGAGCGCCACGGTCCCACCGACGAGCACGGCCGTGTACGCCACACCGGCCGCCTCGGAGTTCGCGTAAAGGCGCTTCTCCAGGGCCGCCGCGGACGTCCCGAATGCCGCTACCGGGTGAAATCGGCGTGGATCACCGAACACCGCGTCCGCCGCCACGCCCAGCAACAACCCCAACGCGCGACCCGCACCCACGGCTTCCTCCCCAGTTCGTCGAAAGCACGGTAGCGCCGCGTCGCTCCGGCGAGCGCATTAGGGTGGCCGGTCGTGGAGCACAAGCGGCTGAAGCTGTACGCCTACCTGGACGCGCGCGATCACCAGCGCACGTACCTGGCGATCATGCGCCTGTTCACCTCCACGCTGCTGGCCGACCTGTCCGCGGGCGAGGTCGCCGGAGCACTGGCCGGGCAGGAGCGCGAGGGCCGCGTCGAGCAGGGCGAGTCCCGCATCGAGAACGTCATCAACCGCCTCCGGCAGCTGGTCGAGTGGGGCAACCTCGTCCAGGGCCGGCGCGAGGTCGTCGCGGCCAGCATCGCCGAGTTCCAGCACGGCAGCGTCCGCTACCAGGTCTCCAAGCTCGCCGTCCGCGTCCAGCGCGACGTCGACGAGCTGCTGCGGGTCCCCGAGGGCGCCCGCGAGGTCTCCCGCGAGCTGCTCCCCGCGATCGAACGCGGCCTCAACGAGCTGGGCGGGTCCCTGAGCGTCGCGCTGCTCAACGAGGGCGACCGCACCAAGGAGCTGCTGGCCGAACGCGTCACCACCCTGTTCCTGCAGCACGCCGAGCTCGCGGCGACGGTCCGCGACTTCTACGCCTACCTCGGTCAGGTCGTCACGCGGAACCACCTGGCGCCCGAGGAGATCGCGGGCTTCCGGAACCTGCTGGTCGAGTACATCCAGCGGGTCGTCGAGGACGTCCTCAAGTTCACGCCCCCGATCGCCACGGCCCTCGCCGGGCTCACGAAGGCCCGCGCCGAACTGCTCCGGCTCCTCGGCACCGACCTCGGCCACAACGTCGAACGCGCTCGCGGCCGCACGCCGGAGGACTGGCAGGAGCTGACGGACTGGTTCGTCGACCGCCCCGGCCGCCCGAGCCAGGTCACGGCCCTCAGAGAGGCCACCGCGCGCGCCATCGGCAGCCTCCTCGCGAGCGTGAAGCGCGCGACGTCCGGCGGCGGCCTGCTCCCCGGCCGGCGTGCCGAGCTGCTCAAGCTCGCCGCCTGGTTCGACAGTTCGACCCGCGAGGAGGCGCACGAGATCTACGCCTCGGCGTTCGGCCTCTACAGCGCCCGGCACCTCTCCCCCGCGCCCGAGCACGACTCGGACAACGAGCGCACGCCGTGGCGCGACGGCCCGGTCTGCGACGTCACCGTGAGCGTCCGCACGCGGGGCGACCGGGGCGGGCGCGGCAGGCCGTCGCGGATCCTCGACGACCCGATGACCGAGCAGTCGCTGCTGGCGGAGGCCCGCGAGGCGGACGAGATCCGCGCACGGCACGTCGCCGAGCTGACGCAGGCCGCCGGGAACCTGGAGAACACGACGCTCACGCACGGCGCGTTGGAGGTCTTCTGCGAGCTGCTGACGCTCGCGATGGCCCAGCGCGACTCGCCGAACGACAGCGGCTCCGCGAGCGACCCCGTGCGCGGCCTCAAACTCGAGATCGCCCACGGCACCACGACGCAGATCAAGTCGGCCGCCGGCACCCTCACCCTGCACGACGCGACGGTGGCACTGAAGCGATGAACCACTTGGACACCCTCTCCGACATCGACGCCGCCAACGTGGTGCGGTGCGCGCGAACGTTGCTGCGCAGGCCTTTGCTGCGTTCCGACGGTCCCGACGGGGAGCTGCTCGGCCTCGTCTACCGGCACCGGGCGACGCTGCAGGACCTGTTCGCGGGCCTGCTCGGCTACCGGCTCGTCGTCGAACGGCGGTTCGCGCGCCTGTACAAGTCGGGCCCCGGCAACGACGACACGCGCGGCGTGCTCAGCATGTCCCCGCGCGGTTACGCGTACCTGGCGCTGACCCTCGCGGTGCTCACCGGCATCGGTCGGCAGACCCTGCTGTCCCGGCTCGTGGCCGACATCCGTTCCGCCGCGGTGGAAGCGGGCATCGACGCGCCGGACGACATCTCCGAACGGCGTGCGCTCACCGCGGCGCTCCGGCACCTCGTTTCCCTGGGGGTGCTGCACGAGACCGAGGGCTCGGTCGCGCAGGACGTGCTGCCCCAGGAAGCGCTGATCACGATCGACACCGACCTGCTGGGCCAGCTCGTGACGGGTCCGGTCGGCGAGGCGCAGAGCCCCGCCCACCTCGTCGAACTGGCCGCGCGCCCCGGTCCGCGCGGCATCGAGCACGCCGTGCGGCGCAGGCTCGTCGAGACGCCGCTGGTGCTCTACGCGGACCTGCCGGACGAGCAGGCGGACTGGTTGCGGCGCAACCAGCGCAAGGAGACGGCGTTGCTGGAGCAGGCCTTCGGCCTGCACACCGAGTGCCGCGTCGAGGGCGTGCTGGCCGCCGACCCCGAGGACTTCCTGACCGACCTGTCGTTCCCCGGCGTCTCGACGGTCGCGCGCATCACGTTGCTGGCGCTGCCGGAGCTGCTCGACGGCGAGGACGAGGACGCGCCGGCCCGGTACGCGGTCACCACCGAACGCCTGCGCGAGGTCTGCGCCGGGCTGGTCGAGGACTACCCCGCGGCGTGGTCGAAGCAGTTCACCGACGACCTCGACCGGCTGGTCGCCGAGGTGACGGAGTTGTTGCGCCGCATGGGTTTGGCCGCGCGCACCGAAGACGGCGCCTGGTCGGTCAGCGCGGCCGCGCACCGCTGGCTGCCGTCCCCCGACGGCGATCCCGAACGAGAGCAACAACCCGAACCCGTTGTGGTGCGCGAAGTGCCGAGCTGGTCCCTGTTCGACGAGGAGAACGTTTCATGAGCAGGTGGCGGCTGCACCGCGGCGGCGTGGTCAACATCTGGCAGTACACCGAGCAGACGTTCGACTTCTCCGGTGGCCGCGCGATCTTCCAGGGCACCAACGGGTCCGGCAAGTCCCGCACGCTCGAGCTGCTGCTCCCGCTGTGCCTCGACGGCGACCTGCGCCAGCTCGGCTCGAAGGGCTTCGACACCGTCAGCCTGCGGCGCCTCATGCTGGACGACTACGACGGCGGCCCGAACCGCATCGGCTACGCGTGGGTCGAGCTGATCCGCGAGGCCGCCGACCACTCCGGCAACGAGTACCTGACGTGCGGTCTCGGCGTGAAGGCGTCGAAGACCTCGCAGGCCATCACGGACTCGTGGCGGTTCGTCACGCCCCAGCGCGTCGGCACTGAACTGCAGCTCGCGGGCCCGGAACGCGTTCCGCACGGCCCGGCGCAGCTGCGCGACCTCATCGGCGCGGACTGCATGTTCGAGGAGCCGGCGTTCCGCGCGAAGATCGCCGAGACGGTCTACGGCGTGCCCGCGGCGCGGTACGGCGACCTGCTGCACCTCCAGCGGACGCTGCGCAACCCGGACGTCGGCCTGAAGGTGCTGGAGGGCCAGCTCGAACAGATCCTGTCCGACGCCCTGCCGCCGCTCGACCAGGCGATGGTCGAGCAGCTCGCGACGTCGTTCGACGACCTGGAGTCGATCCGCGAGAACATCGTGCGACTGTCCTCTGCGGACAGTGCGCTGTCGACGTTCCTCAAGACCTACCGGGACTACGCGTTCGGCGGGCTGCGCGGTGCGTCCGAACGGCTGGAGTCCGCCGAGAAGTCGGTGGCGAAGCTGCGGCGCGAGCAGGCGAAGCTCTCGCAGGAGCTCGACCTCACGCGCATGGAGCGCTCGGCGTCCGAGCAGGCGCTGGTCGACATGGAGACCGGGGAGCAGCAGGCCGAGGAGACGATCGCGGCGCTGAAGGAGCTGCCGGCGTTCCGCGACCTGCAGGACCTCAAGACGCGCGAGAACCTGGTGGCGCAGATGCGTTCCTCCGCCGTGGCCGCCCTGGAGACGGCCCACCGGCAGCGCGCGCAGGAGGACGCGGCCGTCGACACCGTGCTGCGCCTGCTGAAGCGCCTCGCGGAGGACCTCCAGGCCGCCGACGCGCTGAGCGAGCCGTTGCGCGAGAACCTGCGCCTCGCGGGCATGGACCCGGACCTCGCGCCGGACGTGCCGCAGGTCCCGGCCGTCGAGGCCGCGGTGACCACGGACTCCGTGCGCGCCAAGCCCGATCCCGAGGCGGGACCGCTGCCGATCGAACGCCGCGTGCCGCCCGCCGCCGCGACCGAGGACGTGCTGACCGCGCTGGCGTCGGTGACCGACCAGACCGCGGGCATCGCTTCCCTCGCGCGGCAACGGGGTGCGCTCGCGATGGCGCTGCACGAGCAGGCGCTGGCGCTGGACGCGCAGCAGCGCGAGGTGGAGTCGTTGCGGCAGAAGGCCCGTGACGCCCAGCTCGGCGCGACCGAGTCGACGTCGCTGCGCAACCAGGAGGCGCAGGAACTGGCCGAGGTCGTGCAGGCCTGGCTGGAGCAGGTCGAGGTGTGGACGTCGAGCGGTCCGTTGCTCGACGAGCGCCCGGCGGAGGCGTTGGAGCTGCCGCAGACCGCCGACCCGGCCGCCGCGAGGACGTTGAGCACCACCGCCCGCGAGTGGGCGGGGCCGCTCGTGCAGACGGCCCGCGACGCCGCGCACGCGTTCACCCAGCAGCGCGCCGACCTGCGCGCCCGCCTCGACGCGCTGGACGAGGAGCTCGTCGGCCTGCGTTCCGGCAACGAGCGCGTGCCGGTGCCGGGCCGGTACGTGTCGGCGAACCGCGATGCCTCTCAGGGCGCGCCGTTCTACCGGCTCGTGGACTTCGCGCCGTCGCTCACCGACGAGGAACGGGCCGGGCTCGAGGCGGCCTTGCAGGCGAGCGGCCTGCTCGACGCCTGGGTCACGCTGGCCGACACCGAACTGAACGACGTGCTGGCCGTCGCGAGCTCCCCGGTCGGCGGCCGCACCCTCGCGGACGTGCTCGTGCCCGCGGTCGAGGGCTCGCCCGTGCCGGAGGGGTTCGTCGCGGACCTGCTGCGCGCGGTGTCGCTGGACGACCAGGACACGCTGAGCCTCACCACGGACGGCGTGTGGCGCTCCGGCGTGCTGACCGGCCGCTTCACCAAGCCCGAGGCCGAGTTCATCGGCGCGGGTGCGCGGCAGGCGGCGCGTGGCCGTCGCATCGCCGCGCTGGAAGAGGAACTGGCCGACCTGCGGGCCCGGCTCGGCACCGCCGAGGACGAACTGGCGCGCGCCCACGAGCACGTCGCCACGTGGGAGGCGCACCTCGCGGCGTTCCCCGGCGACGGTGAGCTGATCGCGAAGCACAGCCGCGTCCAGGCGGCCGAGGAGTCGGCGGTGCGCGCGCGGCAACGCACGTTCGAGCTGCGGGAGGCGTTGGAGGACGCCCAGTCCCGGCTGGAGGCGGCGAGGTCGGAACTGACCCGCCAGGCCGGGGACGCCGGGCTGCCGCCGGACACCGAGGCGCTCCGCCAGGCCCGCGCGGCCGCCGGCGACGCCCAGCGGACCGCCGACCTGCTCGGGGACGCGGTGAAGAGGCGGTGCCAGGGCACGATCTCCGACCTCGCGGACGCCTCGCACCGCTACCACGAGGCCGTCGCCGACCGGCGGACCGCCGAGGCCGACGCCGACAGCCGGTGCGTCGACTACTCCGCCCAGGCAGGAACCCTGGCCGAGCTGACCGACGCGGTCGGCGGCGAGGCCAAGGAGATCAGCGAGCAGCTCACGTCGCTGGAGAAGTCGCGCAAGAAGATGCGCGAGGACCTCAAGGGCGTGCGGGAGAGCATCACGACCGCGCGCGAGCAGGCGGCGAAGCTGGAAGCGTTGCTGGAGACCAACTCCACGCAGGTCGCCGAGTCCGAGGAGGCGCTGGCGCGGGCGTCCGCGAACTTCGGCGCCACGGTCCGCGCGCCGGGCCTGGTGGTGGCCGCGTTCCCGGACCACGACGGTGCGTCCGACGAGGTCTCGGTCCGCGCGCTGATCGCGGAGACCGGCGACCGCCGCGGCGGCACCGAGGCCACCGTGATCGCGAAGCTGCAGGCGTTGCAGACCTCCCTGGCGGGCAGCCACGACATCGCCGCCGAACAGCACGCGGGCCTGCTCACCGTCACCGTGACCGGCGAGGAGGGCGCGAAGCCCGTCGCCGTCGCCGCCCGCACCGTGACGACGAAGCTGGCCGAGCAGCGCGGGTTCCTCGACGAGCAGTACCAGGGCATCTTCGCCGACTACCTGATCCGCGACCTGGCCGAGTGGCTGCGCGGCCAGATCACCGTCGCGGAGGACCTGACCAAGCGCATGAACGAGGTGCTCGGCCAGGCACGCTCCAGCCAGGGCGTGCACGTCAAGCTGGCCTGGAAGTCGTCGAGCGCGCTGGACGACGCGACGCGGCAAGCGCTTGCGCTGGTGCGCCTGCCGTTCGGCGAACGCACCCCCGAGCAGGACGCCACGCTGCGCCGCGTCTTCACCGAGCGGATCGAGAACGAGCGCGACACGCACTCCGGCGGCTACGCCGAGATCCTGTCCCGCGCCCTCGACTACCGCACGTGGCACCAGTTCACCGTGACCGTCGCCGACACGGGCCCGGACGGCGGCCCGCGCGAACGGCGCCTGAAGCAGCTGTCGTCGGGCGAGACCCGCCTGATCTCGTACGTGACGCTGTTCGCGGCGGCCGCGAGCTTCTACGACGCCGTGAGCGACGAGTTCGACCCGCTGCGCCTGGTGCTGCTCGACGAGGCCTTCGAACGCCTCGACGACCCGACCATCGCGCGCATGCTCGGCCTGCTGGTCGACCTCGACATGGACTGGGTGATCACCTGGCCGTCCGGCTGGGGCGTGTCGGACAAGATCCCGCGCATGCACATCTACGACGTGCTGCGGCCGAAGAACGGCCGGGGTGTGGCGTGCACGCAGACGACGTGGGACGGGGCGGCGCTGGACCGCATCGACCCCTGACGGGCGGGAAACTCCGCCGCGGCCCCTAGCCGAACGCCGGTGTGCCGCGGCGGTGCGGACGTGCTCCCACCGCCGCGAGCCGCGCCGGCGTCCAGATGTCGTCGCGGTCGTTCAGGCTCAGCTCACCACCGCGGCGCAGCAGCCACACGACCTCGTAGTCGAAGTGCAGCACCGCGTCGCCGGGCACCTCGTCGAGCAGCGCGACCGTCCGCCGGACCACGTCGTCGAGCTGCCGGGCGGTGTCGGTCTCCTTGTCGAGCCGGAACGCGACCCAGACCGTCGGTGTGAACCCGAGGTCGGACTCCACGACGCTCCACGGGCGGGGCTTGGCCTGGCCGACCCTGACCCACGTGCCGCCGGCGACGGCCACCCCGTCGAGGAGCTGGCCCAGCGTGATCTCGGGGTCGCCCGGCAGCACGGGCAGACGGCGCGCGACCTGGTCCGCCGGCAGCGGGGTCGCGATGTCGAGGCTGTACGAGAGGGCCACCTGTTGTTCTTCTCCCAAGCCTCAGAACGGCACCTCGGTGCCCAGCGGCGCGGCCCCGCGCCCCGCGAGCGCCCGGCAGAACTCGACCGCGTCGAGCTCCACCTCCGGCTCCCCCTCACCCCACACGCCACCCGCGGGCCCGGTGAGCCGCAACGACACCACCCGGCCGACCCGGTCGAACCACTCGCGCACCACGTCGTCGACCAGCACGCCGTCGTGCTCGGCCGTCAGCTCCACCGCGGCCCCGGTGGCCAGGGCGAGGTCGGTGCGGTGCATCCACGGGTCGCGGGTCATGATCACGTCGGAGAGGAACCCGAGCGTCCACGTCTCGTCGCGCCCGTTCACGTGCTGGGTCCCGGGCATGCGGCGCGCACGCACGAAACTCGGCATGCGACGACGTGCCTTCGCCGCTTTCGGGGCCACCTCGGCGAACCGGGCGACGATGGCGGCCGGGGTCATGCCGGCGCGTTCGTCCACCTGCAGGGCGGTCAGCTCGTCGATGAACACGCCGTCGCGCGCCTGGGCGGCCCTGGCCTGGCGCAGGCTCTCGCGCATCGACGCGGACATCTCGGCCATGCCGAGGACGTGCGTGGCCATCGCGCGCACGTCCCATCCCGGGCACGAGGTGGGCCTGTCCCAGTCGTGCGGGGCGAGGCCGGCGAGCAGGGCGGCGACCCGGTCGTACTCGGTCGCGGCGAGACGCATCGCGACCGAGCGGTCCAACGGTGACGTGCGGGGTCTGGCGGCGAGTGCTGTGGTCATCGGGAGCTCCTCAGGGATGGTCCTGGCAGGCCGACCTCGTCGGCGAACATGTCGATCACGCGGGGCAGTTGGCGGGTCCAGCGGTCGCCGCCGGGCTCGTTCGCGAGCTGTCGTTCGAGCAGGCCTCCGCACAGGGCGAGGAAGAGGTCGGCGTCCGCGCGGTCGGGGACGCCGAGCCGGTCGAACGTCTCGTGCAGCAGGCCGATCACCTCGACCGACGGCGCGTAGGCGGCCTCGGACGGGACGAAACCGGGGATCGAGCGCTGGTTCAGCAGTTGGTAGCGGGCGACGTCGGTGATCGAGAAGGCGAAGAAGTGCTCGGCGATCGCGAGCAACGCCTCCCTCGGCGCCGCGGGCAGGTCCTGCTGCCTCATCTCGTCCAGGAAGAGGGTCCAGGCCTGCCCGAACATGGCGTCGTAGATCGCGTTCTTCGAGTCGAAGTGCGAGTACAGCGACGGCGACCGCATGCCGATCATGGCCGCGACCTCGCGCAACGTGACGGCGGCCAGGCCGTCGCGGCGCGCGATCTCCCACGCGGCGTCGACGATCTCCCGGCGGGTCGCCTCACGGCGTTCGGCTTGCCTATCACGATTAGGCGCGGCGCTCATGGTTAGGCAGCCTCCGCTCACCGGGTCGTTCTGTCAAGGCCTAGGTTGGTGCCGTGACCGAGTACGACCGCCCCGAACTGGCCGAGTTCTGGCGCCTCGCGCGCGAGACGATGGAGGGTGGTGGCCGCTCGGCGTTCAGCTTCCGCGTCGAGGACGCGGGCACCGCGACCGTCCTCGGTGAGCTGCTGCGCAAGCCGATCGCGCACCCCGCCCGCCGCCAGATCTCGCTGGCACGCCTGGACGAGCACATCCGCGCGCACGGCAGCACGTTGCCCGAGGTGCTCGAATCGGTGCACGGCAAGCCGATCGGCCTGTCCACGTCCGAAGAGGCCTCCACGGCGGACGCGGTGCTGAAGTTCGCGTTGCGCGAGAACGGGTTGCTGCACGAGCCGTGGACCGGCGAGTGGATCGAACACGTCCGCCGGTACGGCAAGATCCCGCAGCCCGCGCTGCCGATGATCGCGAACCAGGCCGCGTCGATCCTCGCGCGGCTGCACGCCGAGCCCCGCCGCTGGACCACGCGGTTCGCGTTGGCGGGCAACGACCTCGACGACGGCCGCCCGCTCACCCGGATCGTCCACAAAGCACTGGCGCTGGCCGGGCTCGACTGGGAGCGCGCGGGTGTCCTGCCCGACGCCTACAGCGACCCGGTCCTCACCTCACAGGGCTACCTGACGCTGAACGACACCCTGGAAGCGCGGGAGGTCACCGTCGTCCGCAGCCCGCGCCTGCTCGAGTCCGGTCTGCCCGGCACGCTGGTGGTGCTCCCGCGCGGCCTGACGCCGCAGGCGAAGCACCACCTCGACGGCAAGACGGTGAAGTGCCACAACGACTTCACGCCGGACGGCCTCCGCGTCACCAACGAGGTGCTCGCCTGGACCGGTGGCACGGCGTGGCGGATGTCAGCGCAGGACTACCGCGACGCCGTGGCCACGCTGGTCGCCCGCGGCGTGGAGCTGCCGACGCTGAACAGCCGGCCGGAGACCGCGAGCTGGGACCCGCACCTGGCGGACACCATGGCCACGACCGGGCTCGTGGTCACCGAGGAGCACGTGCTGCCGTCACTGCTCTGACTGAGCGCCTGACCAGCTCTGCAACATCCGGAAAGCGATCGACGCGCCACCAGCGAGCCCGAGCCCCGGGACGCTGCCCGGTTCCTCGATCGACCGCCGCACGTCGGCCCGCGACACCCACTTCGCCTCCGCGATCTCGCCCTCGGCGAGCGTCAACGGGTCGGCTGGGTCGGCCACGGCCTCGAACCCGATCATCAACGACCGGGGGAACGGCCACGGCTGCGAGCCGAGGTAGCGGATGTCCCGGACGGTGACGCCGACCTCCTCGCAGATCTCCCGCGCCACGCAGGCTTCGAGCGACTCGCCGGCCTCGACGAACCCGGCGAGCACGGAGAACCGGCCCTCGGGCCACTCCGGGCCGCGCGCGACGAGCACCTGGTCCGCGCCGTCGTGCACGAGGCAGATCACGGCCGCGTCGGTGCGCGGGTACTCCTCGCGCCCGCACCCCGAGCAGACCGACGTCCAGCCGGACTTCTCGAGCACGGTCCTGGCGCCGCACTTCGCGCAGTACTTGCCGAGGCGGTGCCACTGGAACAGCGCGGCGGCCGTCGTGAACAGCCCGGCCGACGTGTCGTCCAGCGTCGCGCCCGCCTGGCGCAGGTCGAGCCACTGCGGCTCGTCCGTGAGCTCGGGCGGGCCCCAGGCGCGGCTCGGCGGTGTCGCCTCGCCCTCCTCGGCGGGCATCAGCACGGCGAAGTACGCCACGCCGTCCTGCTCACCCAGCAGGACGGCGTTGACCGGGGGCAGGTCGCCGAACTCGACGGCCGGCCGGTCGGCGAGCCTCGTGCCGCGGTCGGCGACCAGGGTGCGGCCGCGCGTGTCCACGACGATCATCCGGGCCTTGGGCCAGAGCGCGGCGAGCTTCTCGTCGTCGCCGCGCAACGGCTCGCCCCGGTCGATCGCGGACCGCGACAGCGCCGGTAGCCCGATCAGGTCGAAGCTCACTGGAACGAGACTCCACCCAGTGCGGACAGCTTCGGCTTGAGCAGGTCGGCGTCACCGACGAGCACACCGGTGAAGTTGGCCGGCGCGAAGAACTCCAGCGCGGCCGCGGCCACCTGCTCGGGCGTGACGGCCGCCAGTCGCTGCGGGTGCGCGACCAGCCAGTCGAGGCCGAGGCCCAGCGCGACGAGGTTCACGAGGAACGACGCCAGGCCGCCCTGCGAGGACGTGCTGGTGAGCAACGTGCCGACGGCGTAGCTGCGCGCGGTGTCCACTTCGGACTCCGACGGCGGCACGAGGCCGAGGCGCGCCAGTTCGTAGCGGGTCTCCAGCAGCGCCGCCGCCGTCACGTCCGACGCCGTGTCGGCGTCGATCAGCAACGTCGCGCCGTGCACGGTGAACTCGGGGTGCGACCGGGCGCTGTAGGTGTAGCCCTTGTCCTCGCGGATGTTCTCGACCAGGCGCGACGAGAAGAACCCGCCGTAGACCAGGTTCGCGAGCTGCAGCGCCGGGTAGCGCTCGTCGGTGCGCGGGATCGCCTGTGCGGCGAGGCGGATCTGCGACTGAACGGCACCGGCGCGGTGCACCAGCGCCACGTCGCCACCGGACACCTTCGGCAGCGGCGGCAGCTGGACGGCCTCGCCGTCGCCCTGCCACGCACCGAGGGCGTCGCCGATCTGGGACACGGCCTCGGCGGGCTCGACGTCACCGACGACGACCAGCACCGAGCCACGCGGCAGCAGCGCCTTGCCGTGCAGGGCCACCACGTCCTCACGGGAGACGGCGGCGACCTCGTCGGCCTCCGGCATCTCCTTGGCGTACGGGTGGTCGCCGTAGAGCAGCTTCTGCAGCGCCTCGCGGGCGATGACGCTCGGCTGCGACCGGGCGAGCGTGATGCGCTCGACCAGGCGGGCGCGCTCGCGCTCGACCTCGTCGGCCGGGTAGGCGGCGCCGGTCAGGACGTCGGCCAGCACCTCCAGCACGGTGCCGAGGCCGCTCGCCAGTGCGTTGCCGGTGAAGCTCAGGCGCTCCGGGTCGACCACGGCGTCGAGCTCGCCGCCGACCAGCGCCAGCTCGGTGTCGATCTCGACGCGCGAACGCGTGGACGTGCCCGTCAGCACGGTGTTCGCGAGGATCTCGGCCGCCGCGGAGTGCTGGGAGCCGGCGCTGGTGCCGGACGGGTCCGCGAACGGGACCCGCAGGCGCAGCTCGACCATCGGCACGGTGGCGCGGCGGACGGCGATGACGCGCAGGCCGTTCGGCAGCGTCGTGTCCACAGTGGACAGCTCCGCGGCCGCCTTCTGCTCGCCCAGCGGCGGCAGCGGGCGCGGGCCCGTTGCGGTGCGCCCGATCTCCTCGGCGGTGCGGTGGGTCTTTGCCGAGGTCACTGGGCTCCTCCGGTGGGCTTGACGAGAAGAAGGGCGCGGGAGTCGGGACGCAGCGCCTTGGCCGCGGCGGACACCTCGTCGACGGTCACCGAGGCGATCCGCTCCGGCAGTTCGTAGATCAGCTCGGCGCGGCCGAACAGCAGCTCCGCGGAGCCGAGGCCCAGCGTGCGGTTCGTGAGCCGGTCGTGCTCCTTGTGCATGGTCGACGCCCAGCGGGCCGTGACCTTCGCGAGCTCCTCGGCCGACGGCGGCTCCTGCGCGAGCTTCTGCAGCTCCTCGTCGATGGCCGCGACGACCTGGGCGGCCTCGACCTCGGCGGCGTGGATCGCGGTGATGCTGAACGTGTCCGGGTCGCGCGCTTCGAGCGGGCCGAACAGGCCGCAGCCCGCGTTCAGGTCGATCACGATGCCCTCGCGGTGCACGAGGCGCTGCTGCAGGCGCGAGCTGTCGCCGTCCGCGAGCACGCCGGCGAGCACCAGGTAGGCGAGGTAGCCGTCGATGTCGGTGGTCGGGTCCGGCACGCGGTAGCCGATCGCGATCGCGGGCAGCGGGGCCAGCGCGTCGCCGTGCTCGTGGCGGACCTCGCCCTGCGGGGCGGGCTCGGCGAACGAGGGGCGCTCGGGCTTCGGCCGCGCGGGCACGTCGCCGAAGTGCTTCTCCACCAACGCCTTCGTGGCCTCGACGTCGAGGTCGCCCGCCACGGTCAGCACCGCGTTGGCGGGGCTGTAGTAGGTGTCGAAGAACTCCGCGCAGTCGTCGACCGTCGCGCTCTCCAGGTCGACGAAGTCGCCGTAGCCGTTGTGCGCGTTGGCGAACGTCTTGAACAGCACCGCGGGCAGCAGGATCCAGGGGAACCCGCCGTACGGGCGGTTCAGCACGTTGAGCCGGATCTCCTCCTTCACCACGTCGATCTGGTTGCGGAGGTTCTCCTCGGTGAGCTTCGGCGCGCGCATGCGGTCGGCTTCGAGGAACAGCGCCCGCTCCAGGGCCGCGCTCGGCAGCACCTGGTAGTAGTCGGTGTAGTCGGGGTGCGTGGACCCGTTGAACGTGCCGCCCGACGACTGCACGTGCCGGAAGTGCGCCAGCTTCTCGAGGCTCTCGCTGCCCTGGAACATCAGATGTTCGAAGAGGTGCGCGAACCCGGTGCGCCCTTCGGGCTCGGAGCGGAAGCCGACGTCGTAGTGCACGCTGACGCCGACGACCGGTGCGCTGGCGTCGGGGGCGAGCACCACCCGCAGGCCGTTGGGCAACGTGAACCTGTGCAGTTCGGGTGAGGCCATGGAGCAAGCCTACGGGTTCGGCGCCCGGAGCGATCGCAGGTGGCCCGCCTGGGCGAGCACGCCGTCGAGCGCCCCGAGGAACGCGGGGAAGCCGCGCCGGAAGTCGGTGGCGTTGCCGTACCAGTAAAGGTCCTGCTGGCCGAACGTGGAGAGCCAGTGCTCGGTCGCGCCGAGCACCACCGCGTACGGCAGCGACCGGGAGAACACGAGCTCGCGGTCGGCCTCGGGGACGTCCGCGGGCGTCACCCCGTGGAGGTACCCGCGCAACCCCCGGACGTGTTCGAGCAACTCGCTGCCGCGCCTGGTGCGCGCGGGCATCGACCGCGCACCGAACGCGAGCGCCACACCACCGACCGCGACCGCGAGCCCGAACAGCGCGTTGCCGACCGTCAGCGCGAGCACGACCGTGGCGGCCACGCCGAGCACCGCGATCGCGATTCCAGCCCACCAGAACAGGTTCCGCTCGGCGTCCGGGCGGCGCGCGAACCAGCGCTTCTCCACGACGTCGGCGTAGAGCCGGTCGCGGACGTGCGCGAGGTCGATCTGCCGGCCGCGCAGCTCGGACACGCTCACCGCGTCGGTCCCCTGCGGCAGCAGGGCTTCGCAGACGGCCTTCTCGTACCCGGACAACGAGTCGTCGACGGGGTTGCGGCGCACGATCTGCCAGTCGTGACCCTCGGTCTCGGTGATCCAGAGGTAGTTGCGGACGGCGAGGTCGATCACCGTGGCGGTGACGTCGACCACGTCCACGTGCTCGTCGACGACCGTGCCGACCTGGCCCGGCAGCACCCCGTCGGGCGAGGCGAACGCGACGCGGCCGTCCTGGTCGCGGACCAGCACGGACACCGCCCCGACCTCGCTGGCGAGCGCCGCGGCGTCCCGTCCGCGCAGGTACCAGAGCAGCGCCACACCACCGAGCAGCAGCACGAGCAGCGCACCGAGCGCGGCACCGCTGACCGGCGTGAGCGCGAACGCGGCCGCGAGACCGGACTGCTCGACCACGACGGCGTTCGGGGGCACGACCCCGGCGGACAGTCCGATCGCGACGTCCACGCGTTCCCCGGCGCCGAGCTTGATCTCCTGCGCCCGCACGCCCTTGCCGTCCGCGAGGTCCGCGCTCGTGCACGGCTGCGACGACCCGACGGGACCGGCGAGGCAGTTCACCGACGTCGGTGAGTCGGGTGCGGAGAACGAGAGCGCGACCCTGTCCAGTTCGGTGTCCCAGCCGCCCGCGATCTGCCAGCGCACCTCCAGCACGTCGCCGACCGGCGCCACCGCGCCGACGACCGTGTAGGTCAGCGTGGAGGTGCCTTCGAGCGTGACGGTGAAGGTGTCGTCACCCGTGGAGGTGCTGCCCTTGCCCTCGACCTTCGCGTCGGTGACCTCGTACAGGCGCTCGAGGTCGTTGCCGACCGCGAGTCGCAAGGGGACGGTCCGCTTCACCGTCCTGCCCTCGGGCACCTGGACCGTCTCGGTGACGGACAGCCGGGCGTCGCGCTCCAGCTTCAGCCGCACCTCGGTGCTGACGGTGCCGGGAAGGGGCTGCGCGAGCGCGCCGGCAGCCGTCCCCGGAGACGTGACGGACGTCAGCGCGACGGCGACGAAGATCGCCGCACCCCAGTTCTTCAACACGGCTGCGGACAATAGCGGAGTCCTCATATGCTCCGGCGGACTTTCGAACGGACGCCACCTGGGGGATCTCCGGCGATGACGCAACCACCGCCACCGGGCACCTGGCCGCCGCCACGCCCGGCAGTTCCGCCGCCGGCACCTCGTCCGATCCAGGGACAGTCGCGTCCGCCGATGGGTCGACCGCCTGTGGGCGCACCACCTCAGTACGGCGCGCCTCCCGCGTACAGGCCGCCGCCCGGCCGTGCGCCGCTTCCGCCGCCCATGCCGATCGGTCCGCCACCGCCGTACGGCGCGCCTCCTCCTTACGGCCCACCTCCCGGTCGTGCCCCGCTCCCCCCACCACACCCGGTCATGCCGCCGCCGCGTCCGGTCATGCCCCCTCCGCAACCGACGTGGGGCCACGGCCACCCCGGTGCGTACGCACCCCCGCCCTACCCCATGGCCCCGCCGCGCCGCAGCAGCAGCGGCCCGATCGTGGCCCTGGTCCTGGGCGGAGTGGTCGTCCTCGGCCTGGGCGCGATCGGCGTCTTCGCGGCGGCCCTCAACAGCAAGGTCAAGGACACGGGCTACTCGAACTACACGACGTACAGCCCGACCTACACCTACACGTCGACCACCGCGGAACCGACCACCACGACCACCCGCCCCACCACGACCCGCACGCCGAGCACCCAGCCGACCCCGGCCGGTCCCAAGGCGGTCTACAAGCTCGCCGACCACCCGATCTTCGCGACGAACGTCGGCGCGAACGACTTCGACTCGTGTCCGTTGCCGCGGATGGAGTACAGCCCGGCAGGGGAACGCAGGTTCCTCGAGGCCGCGCTGCCGTGCATCGAGAAGGCGTGGCAGCCGGCGCTCAAGGCCGCGAACCTGCCGTACCAGCCGGCGGAGCTGCAGGTGTTCACCGGCACCGTGCAGACGCCGTGCGGGTCGCGGCAGAACAACACGACGGCGATGTTCTGCCGGGGCGTCATCTACTGGCCCGGCACGTTCTACGCGAACGAGGGCGGCTCGACGGTCCGGCACCCCGGTGTGTACCTGGGGCAGCTCAGCCACGAGTACGGGCACCACCTCCAGTGGCTGACCGGCATGCTGCGCGCGGCCGACCAGGCGCAGTACGACGTCGGCGGGTTCGACACCCCGAAGGGCCTGGAGCTCAACCGCAGGCTCGAGCTGCAGGCGACGTGCCTCGGCGGGATGACGCTGGCGCCGTTCTCGCACAAGAACGTCATCCCGATGGAGGTCGTGAACACCGGTCTGAGCGACGCGGGCAAGCGCGGTGACTACAACCGCAGGCCCGACCACGGAAGTGCGCCCAACAACGAACGTTGGGTGATGCACGGCCACAAGCAGAACAAGATCAACGCGTGCAACACCTGGGGCGGCGAGTTCCGCGGACGTCTCGTGAACCGAACGCCCGGCCCGCGCGTCTCCAGTACGGGGACGTGTTAGCCCGGTCGGGGGACGGGCGATCCCGGTCCGCCTATGCTCGTACCCGACCCAGGATGACCAATGGGGGGACCTCAGGCGATGACGCAACCACCGCCGGGCACCTGGCCGCCACCGCGCCCGGTCGGCCCGCCGCCGATGCCCGCACCGCTCGGGCAGCGTCCGCCCCAGGGCCCACCGCCGCCCTACGTCCAGCCGCAGGGCCCGCCACCGGGCTACTACGGCCCGCCGCCTCCCGGCCAGGTCATGCCTCCGCCGCAGCCGGCGTGGGGCCCACCTCCCGGTTACGGACCGCATCCGGGGGGACCGCCGCCGCGGCGCAGGAACAGCGGCGCGATCGTCGCCCTGGTCCTCGGCGGTGTCGTGATCCTCGGCCTCGGCGCGGTCGGTCTCTTCGCGGCGACGCTGAACAGCAAGGTGAAGGACACGGGCTACTCGAACTACACGACGTACAGCCCGACGTTCACGCTCCCGAGCACGACCGAGGAGGCCGCGGCGACGACGACCGCGCCGCCCACCTCGGCCTCGCGCACCCCGTCCGCCCCGGCGACCCCGGCCGGCCCGAAGGCCGTCTACGCGCTGGCGGACCACCCGTTCCTCAAGCCGGGCTTCGGCGCGAACACGATCTCCGGCTGCGGCCTGCCCGCGATGGACTACTCGCCGGCGGGCCAGGACCGCTTCCTGCGCGCCGCCCTGCCGTGCATCGAGAACATGTGGAAGCCGGCGCTGCAGGCCGCGAACCTGCCGTACCAGCCCGTTGAGCTGCACGTCATCACCGAGACCACGCAGTACCCGTGCGGCACGGTCCGCGCGGACCAGACGGCGCGGTACTGCCAGGGCGGCATCTACTGGACGGCGAACGCGTACGCCGCCGAGCGCAACCCGAACAACCCGAACCACCCCGGCAAGTACCTGGGCCAGCTCGCCCACGAGTACGGCCACCACGTCCAGTGGCTCACCGGGATGCTCAAAGCGTCGGACCGCGCGCAGTACGACGCGGGCGGATGGGATACTCCGAAGGGCCTCGACCTGAACCGCCGGATGGAGCTGCAGGCGACCTGCTTCGGAGGCATGTCGCTGGCCCCGTTGTCGCACGGCGCCATCCCGATCGACGTGATCAGGGTGGCCCTGACCGACGCGGGCAACCGCGGAGACTACGACATCTATCCGACGAAGGACCACGGCACACCGCAGAACAACGCGACCTGGGTAGACCGCGGCTACAAGACGAACAAGGCGTCCGAGTGCAACACCTGGGCCGCCGACCCAGGTTCCGTCTCCTAGGAAGGGGAGAGCGTGACCCGACCGGCCCAGAACAACCCTGTCCTGCTCGCCGGGGTCTTCGTGCTGGTGGTCGCGTTCGTCCTCGGGATCGGTCAACTGGGCCGTCCCAGAGTGGTCACGGGTCACGCGCTGGCGGACTCACGCCAGGCCACGACCCCGTCGACCGAGCCGTCGACGGCGATCCGGCCGCGCGCGGTCTACCGGCTGGCCGACCACCCGCTCCTGGTGAAGCCGGTCGCGCTGGCGCCGGTCACCTGCTCGCTGCCGCCGTTCGGCGTCTCGGACGGACAGCTCGCCGCCTACTACGCGGCGGGCGTCGAGTGCCTGGACGCGGCCTGGGGCCCGGTGCTGACCGGCGCGAACCTGCCGTTCGACAAGCCCGTCCTGGACGCCTCGCCGACGTTGAAGGACGGCCCGTGCGGCGCCGCGCCGCAGTCGGACCACGCGGTGGCCTACTACTGCGGCCGCAACCGCACGATCTACATGCCCACGTCCCGCCTGCGCGACAACGGCGGCGGTGAGGCCCCGGCGACGCACCTGGCCACGCTCTCGCACGAGTACGGCCACCACGTCCAGGCGCTGACCGGCCTGCTGCGGGCGGCGGACCTGAAGATCACCGACGCGGGCGAGAAGAGCGCCGCGGGTCTCGAGATGTCGCGCCGGATCGAGCTGCAGGCGAACTGCTTCGCGGGCATGTTCCTGAACTCGGCGTCCGGCCGTGGTTCCGTGACGGCGAACCTGGCGCGCCAGGCGCAGGAGGACTTCCAGTTCGCCGTCGAGGAGAAGCCGGAGGACAACGCGCACGGCTCCGCCAGGAACCAGGCGCAGTGGGCGTCCGCGGGCTTCAAGGCGAATTCGACGGACGCCTGCAACACGTTCGCCGCTCCGGCGCCCTCCGTCGGTTAACGGAGCCGGGCCCGCTCGTCCACGTACCGCGTGGGCGTGCCGAGGAACAGCTTCGCGTCGCCGACGGGCCCGTAGGCGAGGTTCAGCGTGACCAGCAGGTAGTTCCAGCCGCCGTCGCGCGGACGCGCCCACCGGTGGTTGATCTGCCAGCGCAGCCACTCGCCACGGGCGAGCCGCACCGGCGACGGGCGGTGCTGCCGGCGTGGTGTGGCGATCATGGTGTCCTGCAGCTGCACGGCGAGGACCCCGTCGTCCTCGCGCAGGCTCAGGGCCATCCGGTCGGGCTCGGCGCGCTCCGGGGCCCAGTCCGGGGCGAAGTCGTGCCACTGCAGCAGGCGCACCTCGTGCACCGCGGGCCTCAGGTGCGGCAGCGGGAACGCCTCCGGCACGGCGTTGCGCCGGGTCGCCTCGGGCTCACCCCGGGACTGCTTGGTCCACTCGGTGCGCACCCACTGCACGACGACGTCCACGCGGTCATGGAATCAAACGAGGCCCGGCTGGGCGACCGGATTGACGGCCGGCAGCACGACGCGGAACACGGCGCCTTCCGCGGACCGCTCGCAGGTCAGGTCGCCGCCGTGCGCACGGACCACGCCGCGGGCGATGGCGAGGCCCAGCCCGGAGCCGCCCGAACGCCGGTCGCGGGCGTCGTCGAGGCGCACCAGCCGGTCGAAGATCCGTTCCCGTTCGGCCTCGGGGACGCCCGGCCCGTTGTCGGAGACGGTGAACCCGGTCAGGTCGACCCGGATGCGCACGGTCCCGGACGGGCCGGTGGCCTGCCGGGCGTTGTCGACGAGGTTCGCGAGCACCTGCGCGAGCCGTTGCCCGTCACCGACGACCGCGACCGGGACGCCCTCGGCCGCGATGTCGAAGTCGGGCGCCACGAACCGGGTCCGCGACACCTCGGCCTCCGCGAGCGCGAGCAGGTCGACCGACTCGCGCTGCATCTCGTACCCGGCGTCGAGCTGGGCCAGCGCGAGCAGGTCGTCGACGAGCCGCCCGGCCCGCCGCGCCTCCCGGACCAGCAGGAACGACATCTGGTCGCGGTCGGGTGAGTCGACGGGCGCCTGCACGAGGGCCTCGGCGACGGCCTGCACGCCGGTGATGGGCGTCCTCAGTTCGTGGGCGGCGTCGGCGACGAACCGCCGTGTGCGTTGCTCGGAGCCCTCCAGGGAGTCGAGCATGCCGTCGAACGCGGCCGCGGTGCGCCCGAGCTCGGTGTCGGTCCGCGACGGGTTGAGCCGCCCGCCCCTGTGCCCGGCCGCGATGGCCTGCGCCAACGACGTCATGGCGTCCAACGGCGCCAACGCGCGCCGCACCACCACGACGATCAGCACGCCGGTGACGGCGATCGCCCCGAGTCCGAGGATGAGCAGCAGCTTGCGCAACCGGTGCTGCGCCTGCGAGATCACCTCGGTGTCGGCGTAGAGGGTGATCTTGTTGCGGCCGAAGTTGCGGACCCTGCTCTCGAGCTCGCCGCCGTCCGGCACGCTGCCGACCTTCGTGCCGTTGGGCAGGTCGATGGTGACGTGGATGTTCCGCTTGCTCAGCGCGCCGACGACCTCGGCGGGGCGCCTGCCGTTCTTCAGCATCTCCACGGCGCGGTTGCCGGAGCTGACGAGCACCCCGTCGACGTCCTTCGAGGACTGCCCGGCGAACGTCCGGTCGACCGAGATGACCAGCGCCACGAGCACGAGGAACAGCACGAGCAGCACGGACACCGCGACCCGCCGCCGCAACGAGACCGTGCGGAGGTTCATTCTTCGGCCCGCAGCACGTACCCAAGGCCGCGCACGGTGTGCACGAGCCGGGTGCCGTGTTCCTCGAGCTTGCGGCGCACCGCGCTGACGTGGACCTCGACCAGGTTGGGGTCGTAGTCCTCGTAGCCCCACACGGCCGTGAGAATCTGCGTCTTCGACACGACGCGCCCGCGTTGCGCGGCCAGGTACACCAGCAGGCGCAGCTCGGTCGCCGTCAGTTCGATCGGCCGGTCGGCGCGCATGACGACACCCGCGTCGGCGTCCACGACCAGGTCGCCGACCTGGACCGTCGACGGCGTGCGGCCGAGGCGGCGCAGCACCGCCGACACCCGCGCGACGAGCTCGGCCAGCACGAACGGCTTGCCCACGTAGTCGTCGGCGCCGCCGGCGAGGCCGCGCAGCCGGTCGGGGACGCCGTCGCGCGCGGTCAGCATGACGACCCCGGCGCCGGACGAGCGCCGGATGACCTCGAGGAGCTGGAAGCCGTCGCGGCCGGGCAGCATCACGTCGAGCACGACCAGGTCGGGGCGGAAGCGGCCGAGGTCGGTCTCCAGCTGGCGCCCGTCCAGGCGGTGCTGCACCTCGTACCCGGACTCGCGCAACGCGGACGACACCGCGGCGCCGATCGCCTCGGCGTCCTCGATCACCAACACCCTGGCGGACACGTGTCCATTCTGCTGATCATCGGGACTTCGGGCGACTCGCCTTCAGCTCGCGCTCAGAATGGGCGCGCACGCTGGTGCGCATGTCGAAGAAATCAGCGTGGGCCGGCGCCATCGTCGCGGCCGTCGGCCTCACCGTCGGCGGCATCGCGGTCGCGACGGCGGCCGAGGGCCCCGACGGCCCGCCCGCGGCGTTCGCGGAACGCCACCCCGGTGGTCCTGGCAAGGGCGGTCCCGGCAAGGCGAAGCTCAAGGACAGCACGCTCGTCGTCGGACGGGTCAAGTCGGTCGAGTCCGGCAAGCTCACGATCACCAAGGACGACGGCGGCGAGGTGTCGTTGACCACCGACGGCTCGACGAAGCTGCGCGGCGGCGACCTCGCGGGCCTCAAGGCCGACCAGCGCGTGACCGTGCGCGTGAAGGACGGCAAGGCGCTCAACGTGGCGCTGGCGAAGGCGCAGGAGCGCGGCACCGTCAAGGACGTCAACGGCAACAACGCGACGTTGGTGCAGGTCGACGGCCTGCAGACGCCGCTCGACCTGTCCGCCGTGAGCGAGAAGCCGAAGAACGGCGACCTCGTCGCGGTGACCGGCACCGTGTCCGACGGCAAGACCATCAAGGTCGAGAAGCTGCGTCAGCTGCCGAAGTAAAACCTGGGCTCCACGCGGGCCGCCGCGTCTGCGAACATCGCAGTGTGGCGGTTCCGCGAAGCCCGGACAGATGGGTGTTCATCCTGCTGGTCGTAGGACTGGTGGGGATCGGGGTCGCGGTCGCGCTTCTGGTGCCCGCCAGGATGTTGGGCGCCGAGGAACCCCCCAGACCCGTGATGGCGACAGTCGTCGAGAGCGGGTCGTGCGGCTCCGGCATGGACACGGTGGAGTGGGACGCCGACGGCCAGAAGAAGCAGGCGAAGCTCGACGGCTGCGGCCACACCAAGGGCGAGAGCGTCGAGATCGTCAACACCGGCGGCGAGGTGGTGTCGTCCGCCGCGTCCGTCCCGGCCGGACTCCCGGTCGGGCGCCGCCTCACCGCGCTGCTGCTGTGCATGGCGGCGCTGGCGGGCGGCTTCTACGCGTTCCTGTTCCGCTACGCGCCTCTGCGCGCGCCGGCCGTGCTGCCTACTCCGCGTTCCTGACGCTTCCGAGCGCCTTGACGACGTCGTGCGTCAGGCCGACCACGTGGTCGAGCTCGTCGGCGACGGCCAGGTCGGTGAAGGTGAAGCAGGCGAGCCCGTCGGCGATCTCCAGGACGGGCACCTGGTAGGGCTTGAGCGCGGAGACGACCCGCGACCCGGGGTCGACCGTCGCGTCCGCGGGGAGTTCCGGCGCGTCGAACACCACCACGAGCGCGACGGTGGTCGTGCCGTTCTGCACCCCGACCGCCTTGCTGGGGGCGTACGAGCTGATGACGGCGACCCTGACCGCCCGTCCCTCGTGAGTTCCCGCCACCGCCACGTTCGGCCCGACGTCGGGCAGGCCCTTCAGCAGCCCGGCCGGGACGTGTTCCTCCTTGGGAACGTGCGTCCAGCCGACCGTCTTCGCGTAGCGGTCGACCGCGCCGGTGGCCTCCTTGGAGGAGCGGAGCCTCGCCTCCTCCTCGCCGGTCTTCGTGATCGACACCAGCACCACCCCGACCAGCAGGACGAGGCCGGCCACCATCAGGACATCAGGAAAACTCATGCATCCCCCCGAAGAGCGTTCCCCCGCACGACCTGCCATTGGACAGGCCGCACGGGCGAAAGTCACTCCTCGCCGGGCGGAGTCACCTTCTTGACGTAGAGCAGCCGGTCGCCCGGCTCGATCGCGTCGGCCTCCGGGGCGTCCACCCGGTAGAGCGTCCCGCCCCGCACCACGCCGAGCACTATGTCGGGCAGGTGCCGCGGCGAGCCACCGATCTCGGACGGCTCGACGTCCCGTTCGGAGATCGCGAGACCCTGGTCGGGCGTGAGCAGGTCCTCGACCATCGCCACCACGGACGGCGTGGCCGTGGCCATGCCGAGCAGCCGCCCCGCCGTCTCCGACGACACGACCACCGAGTCGGCGCCGGACTGGCGCAGCAGGTGCTCGTTCTCGCGTTCCCGCACGGACGCCACGATCTGCGCCTTGGGGGCGAGCTCGCGGGCCGTCAACGTCACCAGCACCGCCGTGTCGTCCCGGTTCGGCGCAACGACGATCGCGCGCGCACGGGCCGCACCGGCGACCCTCAGCACGTCGTTGCGCGTACCGGACCCGTGCACGACCACGAGCCCCTTGGCGGTGGCCGCGTCGAGCGACTCCTGCACGGTGTCGACGACGACGATCGAGCCGGGCTCGACACCGTCACCGAGCAGCGCGGCGACAGCCGACCGCCCCTTGGTGCCGTACCCCACGACCACGACGTGGTCCCTCACGACCCGCCTCCACTTTTGAATGCGCAACGCCTGACGGGAGCGCTCGGTGAGAACTTCGAGTGTCGTGCCGACCAGCACGATCAGGAACAGGACCCGCAACGGCGTGATGACCAGGACGTTGACCAGCCGCGCCGACGACGACGCGGGCGTGATGTCGCCGTAGCCCGTCGTCGAGAGAGACACCGTCGCGTAGTAGAACGCGTCGAGAAGACTGACGCCGTCCTCGTTGACGTCGCGATACCCGTCGCGATCCAGGTAAACGATCAACACCGCGAGCATCAGCGCCGCCATGGCGCCGATGACGCGTTTCAGGATCGCGCGGACAGGGCTCTCGACCTTGTCCGGCATCCTGATCACGCCGACGAGTGAGTGCGACGCTTCGTCGGTCAGGCTCATCAGGGCACCCTCTTCGCGATCTCCGCTTCGGCGAGCATCCGCCACAGGTGAGCGGCCGCCTCCGCGCCTTTGAGGAGCAACGGCACCACTACGCGCTCGTTCGGCGCGTGGACGCGATCATCCGGCAACGTCGCGCCGAGGTAGACGAGGGGCACCCCGAGCTTCTGCTGGAGCACCGCCGCGGGCCCGGACCCACCGGCCCGCGCGAACCGGACGGGCTGGTCGAAAGCCATCTCCACGGCCTTCTTGACGGTGGCGTTGGCGGGGTCGTCCGGACTGATCGCGTACGGCGGCACCCCTTCACCCCGAATGGTGACGGTCGCGGTGATGCCGTCCGGCGTGTGGTCCTCGACGAACCTCCGGAGCTGCGCCGTGGTCCTGTCGGGGTGCTGGTCGGGCACGAGCCGGAAGCTGATCTTCGCAGTGGCACTGGCGGGAATGATCGTCTTGAAGCCGGGCCCGGTGTAGCCGCCGCTGATCCCGTTGACCTCGGCGGTGGGCCGCACCCACAACCGTTCGTACGTCGTGTAGCCGGGCTCGCCGTGCGTCTTCTGCGCGCCACCACCGTTGCGCTTGAGCCAGTCCCGCTCGTCGAACGGCAGCGACCCGTAGTCCTCGCGCTCCTTCGCGGACGGCTCGCGAACGTCGTCGTAGAAGTGCGGGAGCTGGATCCTGCCGTCGTCGTCGTGCAGCGCGGCGATCAGTTTGGCGAGGGCGGTCGCGGGATTGGGAATGGCACCACCCGCGCGCCCGGAATGAACGTCCTCGGTACCGCCTTCGAACACGATCTCGGCGCCGAGAACACCCCGTTGCCCGGTGTTGACCGTGGGCGCGTCACGTTCGTGCAATGCCGTGTCGGTGAACACGACAAGATCGCATTCGAGTCGCTCTCCGCGATCTTCGAGCGTCTTCCGGAAGTGCGGCGACCCCGATTCCTCTTCACCTTCCACGAACAACTTGAGCGTGACACTCGGCGCGCTCTGCTTCGTGGCCGCGAGATGGGCCTTGACCGCGAGCAGGTGCATCGCGACCTGCCCCTTGTCGTCGCTGGCGCCCCGGCCCCGGATCTCCTCCCCGACGACCCGCGGCTCGAACGGCGGGTGCTCCCACTTCCCGACGGGATCGACCGGCTGCACGTCGTGGTGCCCGTAGACGAGCACGGTCGGCGCGTCCGGGTCCTCCGCCGGCCAGCACGCGAACACCGCCGGGAGCGCGGGGCCCTCGTCCCAGACCTCTACCTCGGGCCAGCCGTCCTGCTTGAGCTGGGTCGCCAGCCAGTCGGCGGATCTGCGCACGTCGGGGTGGTGGGCCGGGTCGACGCCGATGCTCGGGATCCTGAGCCAGTCGCAGAGGGTGGGCACGAAGGAGTCGGTCAGGGCGGTTATCGCGGCTCTTTCGGGGTTGGTGGGCTGTTGCGCGCGTTCGGGGGCGGGCTTGGCGTCAACGGTCCGTTCGGCACCCTGGGAGCCAGCCGCCTCATCACGCTCGGCGCCAACGGTCCGCTCGGCACGTTCAGCACCAGCCGACCCGTCACCGTCCTCCGCGCCGGCCGGCCTCTCCGCACGCTCAGCACCAGCGGTCCCGTCACCACCCTCCGCGCCGACCGGCCTCTCCGCATGCTCAGCACCAGCGGTCCCGTCGACACCATCGGCGTCATCGGTCCGCTCACCACCCCCGGCGCCGACCGCTCCCTCAGCGCGCCCAGCTGCACCAGCCCCCGCGCCGTGCTCACCATGCTCGGCGTGAGCGGTCCGTTCGGCGTGAACGGTCCCCTCACCGAATCCGGTGCGTTCGGCGTGAACGGACCGCTCAGGACGTTCGGAATGACGAGAATCACCTGCCACGCCCGTGGAGAATAGGCCAGCCCCGCCTCGCCTACGTGGCGTAGGCATGACAGGGTGACTCCATGGAACCAACCCGTTCCCGAACGCGGTCGGCGCTGGCACTGGCCGCACTGCTCGGCCTCGCGGGCGCCACCCACTTCGCCAGGCCGAAGTACTACGACGCGATCGTCCCCCGCGCACTCCCCGGCACCCCGAGGCAGTGGACGTACGCGTCAGGTGTGGCCGAACTCGCCGTGGCAGCCGCGGTGGCCACCCCCCGAACGCGCCGCCTGGGCGGCCTCGCCGCCGCAGCGCTGTTCGTGGCCGTCTTCCCGGCGAACGTGAAAATGGCTCTTGATTTCCGGGACAAATCCCCCAAAGCCCGCGCCATCGCCTACGGCCGCCTGCCGCTGCAGATCCCACTTGTCGCATGGGCGTGGAAAGTCGCGAAAGCCACCAACGACCACCCTGGGTAATCCTTAACCAAGTATCCCGCAAACGCTGTCATTTCCCGCGCGAGGAACCTTAGGATGCGCCCTGTGCAAACGCTTCTCCAGCGCGCCGCGACAGCGCTCGGCTGGGACGGAGTCGTCGTTCCCGACGTCGCCGTCCTGGGCCAGCAGGTGTCCGCGGTGGTGCGTTTGCGGCCCGACGTGCACGAGTGGCGAACCCAGAACGGCTGGCCCCCGAGAGCCGACCCGTCGTGGTTCCGCTCCTGGTTCGAGCCGGCCGCACACGACCGCCTCCCGGTCGCCGCGGTGGAACTGGTCGGCGTCCTCGTGAGCGAGTCCACAACGGACCGGGCCCTCCAGTCGTGCGGCACCCTCCTGACCCTCGCCCCGTGCGCCGTCATGCTCCCCCGCACCGACGAGTCCCAGGCGTGGTCGTTCATCGAGCTCGACTACTACGGCATCGGCGTCGTGGTGGGCGACGACACCTCGGCCGACCTCATGGTGCCGCCGGAGGACCGCTCACCGGAGTTCGGGCCGTCCCTGTTCGGACGGTGGCTGCTCGAGGTGCTCTACGAGCGGGTGCTGAAGGCCTCGCACGCGCCGGCCGGCAGCAGCCCGGGCTCGCAGGGCTGAGCTGGGGCGCACGCCGCAGCTGGGACTCGCGTGGCAGCTGGGTCGCACGCTTCGTCTCGCACCGCAGCTGAGTCTCACGCCGCAGCTGGGTCTCGCGTGGCAGCCGGTCGCGTCGCAACAGGTGCCTCGCGTCGCCGCTCGGTCTCGCGCCGCCGCAGGTCTCACGCCGCAGGGGTCCTGCATCGCAGCGGGTCTCGCGTCCCAGCCCTGCGGTCACGGGCTGCGGGTCTCGCATCCAGCTGGGTCTCGCATTCGCAGCTCAGTCTTGCGTCGGTGGCGGGTCGGCGGGCCTCCACGACCTGGCCTGCCGCTGCCCCCGCGCGCTTCCTTGTCACGCAACGAGCGAACCACCGTTCAGGTTCCCGGCTGTCCACAGGTTACCGCTCGAACGATAACCGCAGGTCAGAAAGCCAAGCCCTGTGGACAACTTGCGATCATGACCGGGCGGCCGCACCTCGAAGATCACAACCTCGAAGATCACGACTCGACGGACCGGATCAGGTCCTTGAGGCCCTGCTCCTCCAACAGGTCCGCCGGCCGCACCGTGTGGTCGTGCCGCACGTAGTGGAACGCGGCCCGCACCTGCTCCAAAGGCGCGCCGACCAGAGCTGCCCACGCCAGGCGGTAGGCCGCCAGCTGCACCGAGAGTGCCGGCAGGGCGTCGGCGTCCGGGACGGCGCCGGTTTTCCAGTCCACGACGGTCCAGCCGTCCGGGTCGCGGTAGACGGCGTCCATGCGGCCTCGGACCGAGATGCCGTCGAACTCCGCCTCGAACGGCACCTCCACGTCGTGTGGTGTGCGGTCGGCCCAGGCGCTGGCGAGGAACGCCTGCTTCAGGCGTTCCAGGTCCGCGTCCGGGGCCGCGTCCGCGTCGCCTGCTCCTGGGAGCTCGTCTATGTCGAGGAGGCGGGTGGCGCCGAAGCGGTTCTCCAGCCACGTGTGGAAGGCGGTGCCCCTGCGGGCCAGCGGGTTCGGGGGGAACGGGAGAGGGCGGCGCAGGCGGCGGGCGAGGAGGTCCGGGTCCTTGGCCAGTTCCACCAGTTGTGAGACCGAGAGGTGGCCCGGGAGTTCCACCTGTTCCCGGCGGGTCTGGGAGGCGGCGCGTTCTGCCAGGAGCACGTCGACGTCCCGGGCCCAGCCTTCCGGGTCCTCGTCCGGCGGCATTTCCGGGTCGTCCGGGACGACGTCGTCCGGGAGTGGTTCCGGTTCTGGTGGGAAGTCGTCGTCCGGCGGCTCTTCGGTGGGGGGCGGGTAGTCCTCGTCCACCAGTTCTGGTTCTGGCTCGTCGAAGATCAGTGCCAGCGGCTCGGGTGGGGCGTTGCGCAGCTCGTCGAGGGCGGTCAGCACCATCCTGGCGCCTTCCACCACGGCGTCGCGGCGCTTGCCCAGGGGGTCGGAGGGCCAGATCGACGACTTCACGTCCTCGGCCAGCGGGTTCGGGGTGTCGGGGTCGGGTTCCGGGGCCCAGACCGAGATGTCGCCGGGGGCGTTGTCGCGTTGCAGGACCTCGTGCATCTCCTGCAGGAAGACCGACGGGCCCTTCGGCTTGTCGCCTGCCTCGGCCCACCAGTGGCCGGACATCAGCAGGCTGTGTTCGGCTCGCGTGACGCCCACGTAGAAGAGGCGGCGTTCCTCGACGAGGCGGCGCTCCTCGAACTCCTCCGCGTGGACGGTCAGGGCCTCGTCGACCTCCTTGCGGTTGTAGCCGGCGGTCAGTTTCAACGTCGGCAGGTCGGCCGAGTCGCCTCGCAGGGAGGCGGGGAGGTCGGTCACGTTCTTGAGCCAGCAGGAGGACTTCTTGCGGCCCGGGAACACGTCGCGGACGAGGTGCGGGAGTGCGACGATCCGCCACTCCAGGCCCTTCGCGGAGTGGACGGTCAGGATCTGCACGCGGTCCTCGGAGACCTCGACCTCGCCCGGTTCCAGGCCGTCCTCGGCGTGCTCGGCGGTGTAGAGGTAGTCGAGCAACGACGGGAGCGTCGCGGACGGGGAGGCGGCGGCGAAGTCCATGACCACGTCGGAGAAGGCGTCGAGGTGTGCGCGGCCGACCATGCCGGGGCGGGACATCGACTCGATGTCCAGCAGGAGGGTGCGTTCCACGTCGGCGACCAGTTCGGGCAGCGGCTGGTCGAGCCTTCGCCGCAACGCCGCGAGCTCGCCGCCGAGCCTGCGGATGCGCCGGTAGCCGTCGGCCGAGTACGCGTCGGGGTCGCCGGGATCGTCGAGCGCGTCGGCGAGGCCCGCCTGTTCGGCGTGTTCGCCGGGCAGGGCGTCCGCCAGCACCATGAGTGGATCGTCCACAACGGACTGTCGCGGTGCGACACCCGCCAGTTCGCGCGCCCTCGACCACAGTGCGGCGAGGTCCACCGCCGCCAGGCGCCAGCGCGAGCCGGTGAGCAGGCGGGCGGCGGCCGTGCCCGCGAGCGGGTCGACCAGGACCCTCAGCGCCGACACGAGGTCGCGCACCTCGGGTTCGTCGAGCAGGCCGCCGAGGCCGACGACCTCGACCGGCAGGCCTCGTTCGCGCAGGGCGGCGGCGATGGCGGCCATGTCCGAACGGCGGCGCACCAGCACCGCTGCCGTCGGCGGGGCTCCTTCGGCGTCGAGGTGCGCTTCCCATTGCGCCGCAACGTTGTCCGCCATCCAGTCGAGCTCGGCGCGGATGTCGGCGTGCAGCGCGAGGCGGACGTCACCGGCGCCGGCGCCGGGGCGGGCCCGCAGCTCCTCGACGTCGAGACCGGCCTCGCGCAACGGCAGCGACACCGCGTTCGCGAGCTCCAGGACCTCCGGCGGGTTGCGGAAGCTGGTCAGCAGCCCGTACTTGCGCGCGGGCGGGAAGTCGTCGACGAAGCGCGGCAGGTTCGCGGCCGACGCCCCGCGCCAGCCGTAGATGGCCTGCGCCGGGTCGCCCACGGACGTCACCGGCATCGGTGCGCCGTCACCGAACAACGACCTCAGCAGCACGCGTTGCGCGTGCCCGGTGTCCTGGTACTCGTCGAGCAGCACCGCGCCGTACCGCTCGCGTTCGCCCGAGGACACCTCGTCGAACGCGGCGAGCTGCGCGGCGAGCGACATCTGGTCCGCGAAGTCCAGCGCCGCCTCCTTGCGCTTGCGCTGCTGGTAGGCGTCCAGCAACGGCAGCAGCGCGACCCGCAACCGTTGTGCCGCAACGATCTCGCGGAGCTTCTCCGGCAACGCGTCCCGCTGGCGGGGTGCGCGTGGCGCGTTCTCGACCAGCGCGCAGAACTCCAGGGCGTGTGCTTCCAACGCCTCGGGCGTCACGAGGTGCTCGCCCAGCTCACCGGCCAGCGACAGCAGGTACCCGGTGATCGTCGCCGGCACCTTGTCCGTGTCGAGGTCCTTCGCCCACGTCGACACCACCCGGTGCGCGAGCTGCCAGGACGCCGTCTCGGTCAGCAGCCGCACGCCGGGCTCCACCGGCAGCCGGAGGCCGTGCTCCGTCACCAGGCGCCCCGCGTAGGCGTGGTAGGTCAGCACCACGGGCTCGCCGGTGAGCACGGACATCTTGCGCTCGCCGGACGGGTCGAGCTCGTCCAGCAGGGACGATCCCGCCAGCCTGCGCAGCCGGGCCCGCACGCGGTCCGCGAGCTGGCGCGCGGCCTTGCGCGTGAACGTCAGGCCGAGCACGCGGTCGGGCTGCACGAGCCCGTTCGCGACCAGCCAGACGACGCGCGCGGCCATGGTCTCGGTCTTGCCCGCGCCGGCGCCCGCCACCACCAGCGCGGGTTGCGCGGGTGCGGCGATCACCTCGGCCTGCTCGGGGGTCGGCTTGTTCAGCCCGAGCGCCTCAGCGATCTCAAACGGGCTGACGGTCACCAGTACATCTTCCTACCCGGCACATCGGCGCCCGCACCACCCGGGACGGTGTGTTCGCCGACAGTTCCAACGCGAGAAACACGCAGGTCAACAGTACTTACTCGCTGACCTGCCGCCCGGACGGGTGGACCGGGCACGTCGTGCGCGCCGGGCACCGGTCGCAGTCCGCGTTCTCGCGCGCCGTGTACTCGGGGCCGAGCACCGACTCCGCGGCGCCCTGCACGACCTCCAGCCACGCCTGCACGCCCTGTTCGTCCAGGGGCGCCTGGGTGCGTTCGACGGCTCCTGTCTTCTTGTCCTCCTTCGCCACGTAGAGCAGGCGGGCACCGCCCGGCTCCGATCCCAGTCCGATGTGGGTGAAGCCGCCCAGGGACGACGCGAGCTGGTAGACGGCCAGCTGCGGGTGTTCCTGCGCCGACTCCTTCGACACCGGGCTCTTGCCGGTCTTGAGGTCGATCACGATCGGGCGGCCGTCCTCGTCGCGTTCGAGGCGGTCGACGCGGCCCCTGACCTGGAGCCACGGGCCTCCGTCGCGCTTGGGGACCTCGACGACCATCTCCTCCTCGACCGCGACCTGGGTGAGCTGGCCGCGGCTCATCGTCAGCCACGCGAGGAACGTGTCGAGCATCTTCTCCACGCGCATCCGTTCGCGGCGGGAGAACCACGGCGCTCCGGCGTCGACCGCGGCCCACGCCTCGTCGAGCTTCACCCGCAGCTGCGCGGAATCGGCTCCCGAGGCGGCTGCCTGCGCCAGCGCGTGCACGAGGGTGCCCGTCACCGAGGCGAGCTCCGCCGGGTCCTGCCCGCCGTGCCGCTCGACGACCCAGCGCAGCGGGCACTTCGTGATCACCTCGATGGTCGACGGCGTCACGCTGACCTTCTGGTCTTCGGTCCACAGTGGAGCGTCGACGGACACCTCGGCCAGGCCGTACCAGGACTCCGGGTGTGCACCGGGCACGCCCGCCTCGGCCAGCCGCGCCAGCTGGACGGCGGCCCGCGACCGGCGGTCCGGGTCCTCGGAGTCCGAGCACACCACCCGGCGCAGCTCGCCGACGAGCTCACCGAGCACCAGACCGCGCTGCGGCCGGTGCAGCTTGCGCTCGTCCTCGGCGGACGACTCGATCTCGTCGAGGAAGCGCGACGGCTGCTCGTCCTCGCCCCGCACGGCGCTGATCAGCAGCTTCGACCGCGCCCGCGACGCCGCGACCAGCAGCAGCCGGCGTTCCTCGGCCAGAATGGGCGCCACCGCCGACACCGAGGGCTCCAGCCCGGCCAGCACGTCCACCATGCGTTCCACGCCCAGGACCGTGCCGCGCAGCCGCAGGTCGGGCCAGCTGCCCTCCTGCACGCCCGGCACGGCGACGACCTCCCACTCGCGCCCGGCCGCCGAGTGCGCCGTCAGCACCGACACCGCCTCACCGGTCGGGGCCGACGCGGCCAGCGTGTCGCCCACGATCCGCTGGGACTCCAGGTAGTCCGCGAACCCGGCCACACCGGACCCCGGCAGCCTGTCGACGTACTTCGCCGCGGCCTCGAACAGCGCCACGATCGCGTCGAGGTCGCGGTCCGCCTGCATGCCGGGCATCCCACGGCGGGCCGACTGCCCGACCCAGCGCTCCTGCAGGCCCGACTCCGTCCACAGGTCCCACAGCACGACCTCGACGGACTTCCCGGCCTCGATCGCCTTGCGCGCCAGCGACAGCAGGCGGCCGATCCGGCGCGCGGGCAACGACTCCGCGTCCTCCAGCGCCGCCAGCCTGTCCGCCGTCTCGACGACCTCGACCAGCAGTTCACCGCTCGGCCTGTCACCCCCGGCGGCCATCTCCAGCCGCCGGAGCCCCCGCCGCAACCGCCGCAGCGCCAGCGGATCCGCGCCACCGTACGAAGAGGACAGCAGCATGGCCGCCGTGTCCTCGTCCAACGAGCCCGGCACGGCGGCCGCGCGAACCAGGGCGAGCAACGGACGCACGGCGGGCTGCTGTGCCAGCGGCAGCTCGTCCGACGAGACGGACACCGGGATGCCCGCGGCGAGCAGAGCCCGTTGCAGCACGGGCAG
The DNA here is from genome assembly GCF_900111005.1 of Lentzea albida. GTDB lineage: Bacteria > Actinomycetota > Actinomycetes > Mycobacteriales > Pseudonocardiaceae > Lentzea > Lentzea albida. The sequence goes on along the minus strand of NZ_FOFV01000001.1, from coordinate 1,034,496 downwards.
GGACAACGTCGCCGACCGCACCACCACGGCCATCCGCGACCACGGCACCTCGTCGGCCAGGTGCGAGCGCCGCAACTGGTCCGCGACCCACGTCGCCTCCTGCGCGGACGACGCGAGCAACCGCACCTGCACGGACCCCTCGCCGTCGACCGGGTCCACCACGCGCGCGGGAGAGGCGCCGGGCAGCCGGGCCGCGAGCCGCGCCACCGCGTCCCGGATCTCCGGCATCATGCGGTGTGACTGCCGCAGCACCACCGTCTCGCCGCCGGCGTCCCGCAGGATCTCCGGATCGGCGCCGCGGAACGTGAAGATCGCCTGGTCAGGGTCGCCCGCCAGGACGAACCGCGCGGCACCGGACCCGAGCGTGCGGACCAGCGAGTACTGCATCGGGTCGAGGTGCTGCGCGTCGTCGACCAGCAGGTACCGCACCCGCCGCCGTTCGGCGAACAGCAGGTCCTCGTCGTTGACGAACGCCGCGTAGGCCGAGGACACCAGTTCCGCCGCGTCGTAGGCCGGGGCGTACGCCGTCGCGGAGTCCATGCCCGACAACAGGTTCACGGCCTCGTACTGCGCCCCGAACCGCCCGGCCGCCACCCACTCGTCACGCCCGTGCCGCTCGCCGAGCTCGACCAGGTCCTCCGGCCCGAGACCGCGTTCCGCCGCCCGCAGCAGCAGATCCCGCAGCTCGTGCGCGAAGCCCGGCAGCTCCAGGGCGGGCCGCAGCCTCTCCGGCCACTTCACCGCGCCCATCTCGACGTCACCGGCCAGCAGCTCGCGCACCATCGCGTCCTGATCCGGCCCGGACAACAGCCGCGGTGGCGGCTCGCCCAGCAGCACCGCCTGGTTGCGCAGCACCGCGAACGCGTAGGAGTGCACGGTCCGCACCAACGGCTCGCGGATCGCCGACAGGTGCCCCGTCAGCAACGACGTGATCTGCGCGCGCAACGCCACCGACGCGCGCCGGTTCGCCGTCAGCACGAGCACGTTCTCCGGGTCGGCCCCGCCCTCCAGCACGACGTGCGCGGCCAGTTCGGCGAGCAGCGTCGTCTTGCCGGTGCCGGGGCCGCCGAGCACGCGGACGAAGCCCTCGTGCTCGAAGACCCGCTGGGCAGCGGCGTCCCACCGGGGACGCGGGCGCGTCTCCGGCTTCCGGCGGACCAGCTGGGGTGGAAGTGCCACGCACCGATTGCACCACGCGGCACCGACAAGATCGTTCCGGGCCGCCGCGGCACGCGGGTCGGCGCTGGTCAGGGCCGTGAACGCACATCACCGCCAGCCAGGCGGGGCCCCAGACCCCACCGCCGCCCCGGACCGGTGGGGCGGTCGACCGTACGTCGCCGCGGTGATGCGGTGATCAGTTCCGGAGCGGACGGTCCGCGCCGGTGGGCCGGACGCGACCCCGGCCCCGCCCGGTCACCGGGGTTCCAACGCCTGCAGGAAGTCCCCCGGCGTGCGCGCCTTCCCGAAGTGGTCACCGGTCGCGAAGTCCGCGCCCGCGACGCGCCACCACGACGCCTGCTCGGCGCTGTCGATGCCCTCGACGGCGATCCGCACGCCCCGCTCCCGCAGCAACGGCAACAACGCCGCCACGTAAAGGGATCGCGACGCCACCAGCTCGCGGGCGACCCGCACGGCGCGCACCGGCACGTCGGACGCGAGCAGGCCGAAGTCCAGCGGTCCCATGCCGAAGTCGTCGATCGCCGTCAGCACGCCCATGCGGGTCAGGACCGCGAGGTTGTCCACCGCGTCGGCCAGCACCAGCACGCCGCCGGGGACGCTGATCATCAGCTTCTCCGCGGGCACGCCGATCTCGTCGAGCACCGCCACCACCCGCGAGACCAGGTCCGCGTCGGACGCCTGGTGCGCGGTGAGCCGCACGGCCAGTGGCAGGTCGAACTGGCCGCGCTGCCGCCACCACGTCGCCTGGCCGCCCGCGACCTTCAGCAGCCACCCGCCGAGCGGCAGGATGAGCCCGGTCTGCTCGGCGAGGCCCGCGCACCGGTCGTGGTCCAGCTCACCGGAATCCGGCCTGTCCCAGTGCAACTCGGCCTCGACGCCGGTGACCTCACCGCTGGACAGCCGGACGACGGGCCGGTACCGCACGGTGATCTCGCCGTCCTCCCACGCGGCCGGCATCGCCACGGCCAGCGCGTCGTCGCGGCGTTCCTCGGCGTCCTGGCCGGCGTGGAACAGCTCCCACTGGCCGCGCCTGCCCTTCTTGGCGCGCCGCAACGACCTCTCCGCCGAGCGCAGCACGTCGAGCGGTTCCACACCGCTTGGCGGCCGGTGCACGACGCCCGCGCTCATCGACGCCGCGAGCCCGTGGCCGTCCACGAAGGTCGGCTCGGACATCAGGTCCTCGTTGATGCTCTTCATGATCGTGTCGATGCCGGGCGTGGTCGCCGAGTTCTCCACGAGGACGCCGAACTCGTCTCCGCCGAAGCGCGCGATCATGACCTTCTCGCCCGCCAGCAACGCTTTCAGCCTGCCCGCGACGTGCTGCAGGTACCGTTCGACGACCCGGCCGCCGAACGTGTCGCGCAGCATGCCGAACGCGTCGAGGTCGAGGTGGAAGACGGTGATGCCGTGCTCGGGATCGGCCTTGCGCAGCGCGATCTCCAGCTGGGTGGTGAAGAACTGGCGGTTCGGCAGGCCGGTCAGCGGGTCGTGCAGCGCCTGCCGCTGGAGCTCGCTCTGCAGCAGCTCGAGCTCGGTGCCGTCCTCTACCACCACGACGAAGTGCATCGGCTTGTCGTCAGCGCCGCGCAGCAACGACACCGTGAGCGTCACCCGCGCGGACTCGCCGTCGTCGCGCCGCAGCCGCTGCGACTGCTGGGCCCGGTCCGTGGCACCCGCGGCGAGGTCGGTCAGCGCCTCCCGCAGCATCTCGGTGAAGGAGGGCTCGATCAGGTCGAGCAGGGGTGTGCCGGTGAGCTCCTCCGGGGTGCGGCCGAGGATCTGGCCGATGGCCGCGTTCACCTGCAGCAGGCGGCCTTCGAGGTCGACGATCAGCACGCCGTTGGTGGACGACGTCACGACCTCGTTGAAGCGGGCCTCGCTCTCCTTCAGGTTCCAGTTCGCGTCGCGCACGGCCTTGAGCAGCGACCTCTGCATGCTCTCCTGCTGCGCGAGCACCGACTCGGCGTTGGCGGCGGTGAAGCCGGCGCCGAGCGCGCCCAGGGCGAGCGCGATCCGTTCGGCGTACTTCTGCAGCGGCTGGAACTCCGGCAGCGCGAGCAGGCCCTTGCCGAGCACCTCCGCGGTGCAGCGCAGGCCGAGCCTGCCGAGGTGACCGAGTGTCGCGAAGTCCGCGCCCGCCGCCTCGATCGGGGCCGTGGCGAACGGCTCCGCGTGCAGCATCGAGCACAACGCGTCCAGCCGGACGCCCAGTTCCGCGTCCAGATCCTCTCGCCCCATCGGAATCGCGACTGCTCCGAGCAGGCGATACGACCATTTCCGGGCAAGTGTGTCCCGCGCCCGCGCATTGTCCTGAGGCGAAGGCGATGCGCCGGGTATTCGACTCGGGTTGGACATTCGGGGCAGCCTCACATCGGCTCTGAGGACAGGGAGCTTACCCACGCACAGTCGATCCCACCTCAACCGGCAGCGTGAATCGACTTCACCCTATCGACAACTCCTATGGCTTTCGACCGACACCCGCGAACGCGATCTTGTTCACAGCCGGGTCGTCCGAGATGTCACCGGGGCCTGTCGGACGCCATTCGGCGAACTTGACAAGACCGGGTTCGACCAGTTCGAAATCACCGAAGAACGACTCGAGTTCGGCGCGGTCCCGATAGGTGACGTCACCACCGCCCGACTTCGACATCCGGTCCGTCACGGACCTGGCGTCCTCGTTCACGTGGTCGCCCGCCATGTGCGAGATCGCGAGGTAGCTCCCGCTCGGCAACGCCTCGCGGTAGCGCTTGAGCAGCCCCTGCGGGTCCGCCTCGTCCGGCACCCAGTGGACCATGAACAGCATCAGCAGCCCGATCGGCTGGTCGAAGTCGAGCAGCCGGTTCACCTCGCCGCTGGCCAGGATGCTCTCGGGGTCGCGCATGTCGGCCTGCAGCACGCCGACGCGGTCGTTGCCCGCGACGATGAGCTCACCGTGTGCCACCGCGACGGGATCGCGGTCGACGTACACGACCCGGCACTCGGGCGCCTCGTCCTGCGCGACCTCGTGCACGTTCGCCACGGTCGGGATGCCGGAACCGATGTCGAGGAACTGGCGCACGCCCTGATCGGTCATGAACCGCACGGCACGCCGCAGGAACGCCCTGTTCAGCCTGGCCGCGTTGCGCGAGTTCGGCATCATCTCCTCGGCCTTGTCGCCCATCAGGCGGTCGACCGCGAAGTTGTGCGCGCCCCCGAGGAGGTAGTCGTACACGCGCGCCGCACTGGGCACGGAAACATCGACGCTCTGCGGAATCCAGTTCTGCCCGTCGGACACGACGACCCACCTCTTCAGGTTGCGGACACACTAGCTTAGTCATGCACAAAGCGCGCTCGACTACGCCGCTAGTGTGAACGCGCACCACCCGATCGGGCACTGTTACGGTCGCCCGAACGACTCATAGGGTGGCGCGGTCTCTTTCCGGCTCACGAGGAGCGATGATGTCCGTCCCGGTGGCGCCCGGCCGGCTGCCATTTCTCGGGCATTCGTTACCGATGCTCAGGAAAAGATTCGCTTTCACCGGGAATTTACGGGACCGGGGCGAACTCGTCGAAGTCCACCTCGGCCCGATGCGCGCCTATTTCGTCGCCAGCGCCCGTTTGACGCACCAGGTGCTGGTCACGGACGCGCCGAAGTTCCACAAAGGCCGGATGTACGACAAGTTCCGCGCGTTCGTCGGCAACGGGCTGGCGGTCTCCAGCGGCGCGTTCCACCTGCGCCAGCGCCGGATGATGCAGCCGGCGTTCCACCGGGACCGGATCGCGGGCTACGCGACCACGATGGTCCGCGCGACCCTCGACCTCGCCGGGAGCTGGCGGCCCGGCGAGGTGCGGCAGCTGGAGGCCGACATGCAGGGCCTCGCCGTCTCGATCGTCGGCGAGTCGTTGTTCTCCACCGAGATCGGCCAGAAGGCGATCGCCGAGGCCCGCCGCTCGGTGTTCGTGATCATCAAGAACGGCATCCTGCGCGCGCTGTCGCCGGGGTTCGTCGAGAAGCTGCCGATCCCCGCGAACCGCGAGTTCGACGAGGCCATCGCCCGGATGCGCGCGATCGTGCACGAGGTCGTCGAGAGCCGCCGCGGCGACGACACCGACCACGGCGACCTGCTGTCGACCCTGTTGCAGGCCAGGGATCCCGAGACCGGCGAACCGATGACCGACGAGCAGGTCTTCGACGAGGTCGTGACGCTGCTGACCGCGGGCATCGAGACCACCGCGCTCGCGCTCGCCTGGATCTTCCACGAGATCGCCGCCGACCCCGAGGTCGAACGACGGGTGCTGGCGGAGGTCGACGAGGTGCTGGCGGGCCGTCAGGTCACCGTCGACGACGTGCCGAGGCTGACGTACATCGGCCGTGTCGCGCAGGAGGTCCTGCGCAAGTACCCGCTCTGGCTCGTCATGCGCCGCACCGCCGAGGAGGTGCGGCTCGGCGACGCCGTCCTGCCTCCGGGCACCGAGGTGATCGTCAGCCCGCACACCGTGCACCACGACCCGGCGCACTTCCCGGACCCCGAGCGGTTCGACCCGGACCGCTGGCTGCCCGAACGCGCGAAGCAGCTGCCCAAGGGCGCGTTCGTCCCGTTCGGCGGCGGCATCCACCAGTGCATCGGCAACCACTTCGCCCTGACCGAGATCGCCATCGTCGTGGCGACGGTCTGCTCGCGCCACCGGCTGGTCCCCGACCGGCCCGTGCGCACCACGTTCACGAACGCGGCCTACCCCCACGACCTGATGATGAAGGTCGTCCCCCGCTAGCTGGAGGTTGTTCCCCCATGCGTTTCCGTCGGCTCTGTGCCGCCGTGCTGCTCGCAGCGTTCCTGCCGGTTCCCACGCCCGCGAACGCCGCCGCTCCGACCACCTGCGAGGACGTCTACACCCCCGTTCAGTTCGGGCTCATCCGGCAGACGATGTACGGCAGGCTCTGCGTCCCGCAGGGAGCCAGGACCGTCCAGGTGCTCGTCCCCGGCGGCACGTACACGAGTGGCTACTGGGACATCCCGGTGGACGGCGGGACCCGTTCCGTCACCAAGGCCATGAACAGCGCGGGCATCGCCACGATGACGGTGGACCGCATCGGTTCCGGCAAGAGCTCGAAGCCGCTCAGCATCCTCGTCGACGTGCCGAACCAGGCCCAGGCCGTGCACCAGGTCATCCAGAACCTGCGGCCGCGGTTCTCGAAGGTGTTGGTGGGCGGGCATTCCATCGGCTCGGCCATCGCGATGGCGGAGGCCGGCACCTACCGCGACGTCGACGGCGTGCTGGTCACCGGGATGACGCACCAGTGGGACTACGTCCGGGCCGTGCCCGCGCTGACGAACCTGATCCCCGCGCCGCTCGACTCCAAGCTCAGCCTGCGCGGCCTCGACGTCGGCTACCTGACGACGGTGCCGGGCACGCGCTACACCATGTTCCACGCGCCGGGGCCGAACATCCCCGATGTGATCAACCTCGACGAGGCCACGAAGGACGTCGTCTCGGCGGGCGAGTTCGTCACGACGACGTTGATGTCGAACCTGGTCCTGCCCGTCAGCGCGCTGATCAACGTACCGGTGATGACCGTCCAGACGTCGGCGGACTACTTCTGCGGCACCCCGCCCCTCGGAGCCGACTGCTCGTCCGCGGACGCGCTGGTCCGGTCGGAGAAGCCGTTCTACCCCAAGGCTCCTCGTGTGGACGGGTTCGTCGTCAACGGGTACGGGCACGTGTTCAACTTCGACACGCGGACCGCGAACCAGTACCACGCGGCGGTCGTCGGGTGGCAGCGCGGCTTCTAGCGGGCGAACGGGTGGCGCCTCGCCCGAGGCGCCACAGGCGTTCTCTCAGCTGAGCTTGCGCAGGAACTCGCCCGCGTCGCGCGGCGTGCCGTAGAGGGGGCCGATCGCCAGGTCGGCGCCCCTCTCCTGCCACCACGCCGCCTGCTGCGCGGTCTCGATGCCGTCGACGCAGAGGTTCACGCCGAGTTCGTGCACGGCCGGGATGAGCGCGGCCGAACGGGGGTCCTGGCGCTTCACCAGGTCCGTCGGCACGAGCACGGACACGATCGGCAGTTCGGAGAGCCAAGCCAGGTCCCGCGGGCCGAGGCCGAAGTCGTCCAGCGCGATGCGGACGCCCATGTCGGCGAGGGTGCCCAGGTTGTCGGCCGCGTCGGCCACGCCCAGGACGCCCACCGGCATGGTCAGGGTCAGCCTGGCGGCGGGCATCGCCGTCTCCTCCAGCACCTGCGCCACCCGGGACACGAGGTCCGCGTCGGTCGACTGGTGGTGGGTCAGGCGGATGCCGAACTGCTGGTCCATCTCACCCCGCTGGCGCCACCACTGCGCTTGGCCCGCGGCGATCCTGATGAGCCACTCGCCCATCGGCAGGATCAGGCCGCTCTCGTCGGCCAGCGCGGCGCAGCGGTCGGAGAGTTCCCAGTGCAGCAGGGCTTCCACGCCCGCGAGGGCTCCGGTCGCCAGTTCCCGCACCGGGCGGTAGACGACGCCGATGTCACCCTGTTCCCAGGCGCCCGGCATGACGACGGCCAGTGCCGCGTCCCGGCGGCCGGCGGAGTCCTCGTTGGTGTGGAACAGTTCCCACTGGCCCCGGCGGTCGCGTTTCGCCTGGCGCAGGGCCATGTCCGCGGTGCGCAGCAGTTCCACCGGGTCCACGTCGGGGGCCGGTTTGTGCACGACGCCCGCGCTCACCGAGACCGCGAGGCCGTGATCGTCCACATAGGTCGGTTCGCCCAGGTCCGCGTTGATGCTCGCCATCGTGGTCGCGACGTCCGGTGTCAGCGACGTGTTCTCGACGACGATGCCGAACTCGTCGCCGTCGAACCGGGCGACCATGGCCTTCTCGTGGGACATCACGGCCCTGAGCCTGCGGGCGACGTGCTGGAGCAGGTGTTCGCCGACCCGTGCGCCCAGGCTGTTGCACACCAGGCCGAACGCGTCGAGGTCGAGGTGGAAGAGCGTCACGCCGAACTCGGGGTCCGCCCTGCGCAGCACGGTCTCGAGGTGCGTGGTGAAGAACTGCCTGTTCGGCAGGCCGGTCAGCACGTCGTGCAGTGACTGGCGGCGCAGTTCTCCTTGCAGCAGCGCGAGTTCCGTGTCGTCGTCCGCCATCACGAGGACGTGGCTCGCCTTGCCGTCGTCGTCGCGCAGCAGGGACGCGGTGAGCGTGACCTTGGCGAAGTCGCCGTCGCCGCGCACCAGCTGCATCGGCTCGCGTTCGAACTCGCCGCGCTCGGAGAGGACTCGTTCCATCATCTCGCGGAACACGACGATCGAGGTCGGCGCGATGAGCTCGACCAGCCGCGTGCCCGGTTCCGGCTCGCGGCCGACGATCGCGCGGATCGACTCGTTGCTCCAGGCGAGCCGGCCGTCGAGACCGACGATCAGCACGCCATTCGTGGACGAGGACGCGATGCCTTCGAACTTCGCCTCGCTCTGCCGCCGGTCCCGTTGCGCGTCGTGGGCGGCCTTGAGCAGCGAGCGCTGCATGCTCTCCTGCTGGTCCAGGATCGAACGCGCCCGCGCCGCGGTGAAACCGCACGCCAGAGCCCCGATACCGCCGACGACGCGCACCGTGTGCTGGTCGTTCGAGCGGAACTCGGCCAGCCCGAGCAAGCCCTTTCCGAGCACGTCGACCGTGCGCTTGAGGCCCGGCTCATTCACGTGACCCAGAGCGACGAGCCGTTCACCGACCGCCTCGAAAGGGGCAGGGTCGAACGGCTCGTGGTGCAGCGCCGCGCACAACGCGTCGAGCTGGGCGCCCAGTTCGGCGTCCAGCTCGTCCCTGCTCAGCGCGACCACCACTACGCTGCTGAGCAGGTAGCTCCACTTGCGCGACAAGGCTTCTCGCGCGCGGACGGCGGCGGTGTCCGCGGGTGGAGCGGCATCGGGTCTTCGGCTCGGTTTCGTCATTCCCGTTGCCCTGTATGGGTTGGAGAGTGTCCGGGAGTTTACCTACCGGCGGTCGACACCCATTGCGCCAACCGTGTGATCCTCCGACACTACAGCGTGGTTTCAGTCCGTACGACCAATGCAAGCGTACAAGAACACGCTCAGGGCCGCCTCGCCGGCGAAGTCCGCAGGTCCGGTTGCTCAGCCACCGCGCTGCACCATCGGAGTGACGCCGATCCACCCGTTCAGGCACTGTCGTCTCGTCCCAAACGGACTCTGAGGTGGTCCGTCCCCAACCGGCCCGCCTTCGTGACGAGTCCTTCGCCGACTCACGAAGTTCCTGTCCCGCAGCGGTCCGAGCTCTCCCGAACGGATTTGAAACCCATGCCCCGACGATGGCTCGTGCTGCTGCTCCGCTGGCTGCGCGGTGGCACCCCGGCCAGATCCGCGTCATCGACGACCACCTGCGGCGGCTCGCGGTCACGATCGCCGAGGAGACGCCCGTCCCGACGGAGACCGGCACCCACGCGGCCGATGCAGCGCCCGCTCCTCCCCCGCGGCCGAGCACCGTCTGGCTAGACTCGCGAGATGGACGAGGAGATCCACGAGCGAGTCCGTGAACTCATCAAGGCCATCCCCCGCGGACGAGTCGCCACCTACGGCGACATCGCGGACCTCGCCAAGGCCCCGTCGCCACGCCTGGTGGGCCGCATCCTCAACGAGGACGGCCACGACCTGCCGTGGCAACGAGTTCTGAAGGCCGACGGCACCTGCGCGCCGCACCTGCGCGACACGCAGCTCCAGATGCTGCACGAGGAGGGCGTGCCCAACCTCGATGGCAAGGTGAACCTCCGGGACTACCGCTGGGAGGACGCCCGCAAGGAGGAGCCGGCCGAGCCGCCGGGCCTCTGGTAGCGCGGGGACGCGGGCGGGGCGAACAGGGAGCGGTGACGACCGCACTCGCCCTCGCAGGGCGACCGCGCACGCAGGCCCGGCACGCGGTACCAACCGCACTCGCCACGCAAAGCGACCCGCACGCAGGCCAGGCGCGCGGTACCAACCGCACTCGCCACGCAAAGCGACCCGCACGCAGGCCAGGCGCGCGGTACCAACCGCAGTCGCCCTCGCAGGGCGACCACGCACGCAGGCCAGGCGCGCGGTGCCAACCGGCGCCCACCCGCACAAGGCCAACCACGCACGCAGCCTGGCGTGGCGATGCGAAGCGAGCCGTCTGGACCTTTCGGGCTCTCAGAGGCGGTGCACACCCGCACTGGCGATTGGGGCTTTACCTTGAGGGGTGGGGTGCTACCCCTCTGGGCACGGCCGGGCGCTTTTCAGCCCGGCCCTTTCCGGCCGTCCCAGCACCCCGCCAGAGGCTCAAGGTCAAGCCCCAATCGCACCCCAAAATCGTCAAGACCCGCGCAACCAGGCCACGCAACGCGACCCGCCCAACCAAACGCGACCAACCCCGCTGGAACCGCGGCCGACCCGCACACAAGCCCGACCCGCGAGCGAAACTCGACCACCGAGGCTCAAGCTGACCGGTGCAACACCCGGAGAGCCTCGTAGTACCTGCGCAACAAAGCCTCGACCACCAGAGGATGTGCCCCGACCGGTTCGGACACGACGTCCGCGCCGCACCCGGCCAGCACCCCGTGGAATGCCCCCGGTGCCAGGAGCCACGAGGCCACGGCCACCCGGCGCCCCCGCAAGGCACCCACGACATCGGCCACGCGGGGCGTCGCGGTGGCCACGTACCCCACGGCGGAGGCTCCCACCAGAGCCGCCGCCCTCCGCACGGTCGCCAACGCCCGCGCGTCAGAAGATCCCGCCGCGGCAAGCACTACTGCGTCACCGCGGCGGACACCTGCCTCGCGCAGCCGGTCGAGCACGGCCGGTACCGCGTCCAGCCCCAAGGGCGGCGTCAGCACCACTCCGTCGCGATCACCGATCTGCGCGGGAATGTCCACTCGAACGTGATAGCCGGCGGCGAGGAACACCGGCACCACCACACAAGGTCCGTCCACAACGGACCGCACGTCCGGCTGCACCACGTCGGCGTAGGCCACGTCGACAGGCACGTCGACCGAAGCAGCGACCATGGACGCGATCGCGGAACACACCTCGAGACCACGGGGATCGCGCGTCCCGTGGAACGCCAGCACCAGTTTCATACGGGCTCCATCGCCAATCGGTACCCGCGCTTCACCACGGTGCACACCATCTGCGGCGACCCCAAGGCGGTCCGCAGCCGTCCGATAGCGGTCTCGACGGCGTGCTCCTCCCCACCGGAGGGCAAGGCGGCCAACAGGTCCTGCCGCGACACCACCCGGCCGCGAGCGGCCACCAAAGTCCGCAACACGGCCATGGGAGCCGGAGCCACAGGACGGAGCTCGCCGTCGATCAGCACGGCCTGAGCCCGCATCTCCATGTCCCGCGAGGCGATCCGCAACCGCAGCGCACGGGAAGGCAGCTCCAGGGCCAACTCCCGCACCATCGACCCGATCCGCGACCGGGCGGGCTGCACCACGGGGATCCCGGCCGCCACCAACGGTCCGGCGGTGATCGCTCCGACCCCGACCACCAGGACATCCCGCCTCAGGCAGGACACCAGCGCACTGTGATCCGGCGCGGTCCGCAGCACGGAGGCAGCCGCCGGCGCCGACGTGAAGGTCAGGGCATCCACCTGCCCGGCCACCACGGCGTCGATCAACCGCTGCAACGGGCCGAGATCGGCAGGCGGCTCCCACCGGTAGACGGGGATCTCGACGACATCGGCTCCGGCGGCGGCGAGGGTGTTCACGAAGTCCGGCAACGGTTCGCCGTGCAGCTGAACGGCCACGCGCTTGCCGGACACGCCCATCCGCAGCAGGTACTGCAACAGCTCGGCGTTCGACTCCGACGAGGGCGACCAGGTCTCCGTCAACCCCGCCGCCCGCACCGCGCCCTTCGCCTTGGGGCCGCGTGGCAAGACCACCGCACCTTCCAGCGCGCGGTGCAGCCGCGAGGCGAGTCCCCACCCCTCGGCCGCCTCGAACCAGCCGCGGAAGCCGATCGCGGTCGTGGCGACGACCACGTCGACCGGGGACGACACGAGCTCCAGCGTCGCCGCGTGCAGGGTGGCGTCGTCGGGCAGCGGCACGATCCGCAGGGCCGGGCCGTGCAGGACGGCGGCGCCCTTGCGTTCCAGCAACGCGATGAGCTCGTCCGCGCGGCGGGCCGCGGTGACGCCGATGGTGAAGCCCGCCAGCGGGCCCGTCACGTCAGCTCCACGACACCGTCGCGCACGCGCACGCCGTGCACGGTGACGGCGACGTCCGGCTGGTCCAGGCACTTGCCGGTCGCCAGCTCGAACGCCTGCTTGTAGACCGGGGACACCACCACGGGAACGCCGCCGCGGTCGCCCACTATGCCGCGCGACAGCACGGCCGCCCCGCTGAACGGGTCGATGTTGTCCAGCGCGTGCACCGAGCCGTCGGCGGTCAGGAACACCGCCACCTGCGAGCCGTCGGGCAGCAACGCCGCGACGCCCTGCTCCGGCCTCAACACGTCGAAGTCACAGACGATCACCTGACGACCTCCGGGATGCCCAGGGAGACGGGGACGCGCTGACCGCGTTCAGCGCGGAACGAGATCGTGGGGTCGGGGGTGCCGGGCGCGTTCACGAACGACGTGAACCGCGCCAGCTTCTCCGGGTCCTCCAGCACACCGCGCCACTCGTCGGCGTAGTCGGAGACGTGCGACTCCATCGCGGCCTCCAGGTCGGCGCAGATGCCGAGCTTGTCGTCCACGACGACCTCGCGCAGGTGGTCGAGCCCGCCGTCGAGCCCCTCCAGCCACGCCGCGGTGCGCTGCAGGCGGTCGGCCGTGCGGATGTAGAACATCAGGAACCGGTCGATCACCCGGATCAGCTGTTCGGTGTCCACATCGGACACGAGCAGGTCGGCGTGACGCGGGGTGAAGCCGCCGTTGCCGGCCACGTAGAGGTTCCAGCCGTTCTCGGTGGCGATGATGCCGAAGTCCTTGCTGCGCGCCTCGGCGCACTCGCGCGCACAACCGGACACCGCCGACTTGAGCTTGTGCGGTGACCGCAGCCCCCGGTAGCGCAGCTCCAGCTCGATCGCCAGGCCGACGGAGTCCTGCACGCCGTAACGGCACCAGGTCGTGCCGACGCAGGACTTCACCGTGCGCAACGACTTGCCGTACGCGTGGCCGGACTCGAACCCGGCGTCGACGAGCCGGCGCCAGATCTCGGGCAGCTGGTCGACGGTCGCGCCGAACAGGTCGATGCGCTGACCACCGGTGATCTTCGTGTAGAGCCCGTAGTCGCGGGCCACCTCACCGATGACGATCAGCTTCTCCGGCGTGATCTCACCGCCGGGGATGCGCGGCACGACCGAGTACGTGCCGTTGCGCTGCAGGTTCGCCAGGAACCTGTCGTTGGTGTCCTGCAACGACACCTGCTCCGCGCCGAGGATGTGCCCGTTGCCGAGCGACGCCAGGATCGAGGCCACCGCGGGCTTGCAGATGTCGCAGCCGCGTCCGGTGCCGTGCTTCTCCACGAGCGCGGAGAACGTCGTGATGCGGGTCGCCCGGACGATCTCGAACAGCTCCGCGCGGGAGTGCGTGAAGTGCTCGCACAACGCCTTGGACTGCTCGACACCGCACTCCGTCAGCAGCTTCTTCAGCATCGGCACGCACGAGCCGCAGCCCGTGCCGGCCTTGGTGCACGCCTTCAGCTCGGCCACGTCGCAGGCCACGCCGGACACGATCGCGTCCGTGATCGTCTGCTTGGTCACCGCGAGACACGAGCAGACCTGCGCGTCAGCGGGCATTTCCACGTCCACGGCACCGCCGGGCTGCAGCAGGGCGGCGGGAACCTCCTTGCCCACCAACGGCCGCAGCGACAGGTACGAGGATGCGTCGCCGACGAGCACACCGCCCAGCAGGATCCGGGCGTCGTCCGACACCACGAGCTTGCTGTAGGTGCCCGCGACGGCGTTGTTCACGACCACTTCCAAGGCGCCCTCGGTGGTGGCGTGCGCGTCGCCGAACGACGCCACGTCCACCCCGAGCAGCTTCAGCTTGGTGGACACGTCGGCGCCCGGGAACACCCGCGCACCACCGGCGAGCTGGTCCGCGACCACCTCGGCCATCGAGTAGCCGGGAGCGACGAGCCCGTACGTCACGCCCTCGACCGCGGCGCACTCGCCGATCGCGAACACGTGCGGATCGGACGTCCGGCAGGCCTCGTCGACCAGGTACCCACCGCGTGGCCCGAGCGGGAGCCCGAGGTCCAGCTCGGTGCGCGGCCGGATGCCGGCGCTGAACACCACCACGTCGAGGTCGAGCTCGAGTCCGGACGCCAGCTTCGCGATCAACCGCGACCCGTCGCGTTCGATCGAGGAGGCGGAGGTGCCGGTGTGCACGGTCAGGTCGAGCTTCTCGACCAGCCGCTTCAGCAGCCCGGCGCCGCCCTCGTCGACCTGGATGGGCATCAGCCGCGGTGCGAGCTCGACGACGTGCGGCGAGACGCCCATGCCGCGCAACGCGTTGGCCGCCTCCAGCCCCAGCAGGCCGCCGCCGAGCACCATGCCGGACTTCCGGCCGGGACGTGAGGCCGCCTCGACCGTCGCCCGGATCTCGTCGAGGTCGTCGATGGTCCGGTAGACGTGGCAGCCGGGCAGGTCGCGGCCGGGGACCGGGGGCACGAACGGCACCGATCCCGTGGCCAGCACCAGCGCGTCGTACGTCACCTCGACGCCGGAGGCACCGACCACGACCCGGCGGTCGCGGTCCACGGACACGACCTTCTCGCCAAGGCGGAGCTCACACCCGGTCAGCGCGGGCAGTTCGAGGTCGGCGGAACTCCACGTGTCCACATAGGACGAGAGTGCGACGCGGTCGTAGGCGGGGCGGGACTCCTCGCCGAACACCACGATCCGCCACCCGGAGTCGCGCAGGAGGTCGGTGAGCCGGTGGCCGACCATGCCGTAGCCGATCACGACGAGCGTTCGAGTCATCGGAACCCCTCCTTCCGCCCGGCATCGTCACCGGGCGGTGTGTCGTGCCTGGGTCAGCCGCGTGTCCGCGGTGTTAAACGCCTGCGTAGGCGAGCGATGGACGAGCGGCGAACACGGTGCGCCTCAGGTAGAACCACCAGGTCGTACCGAGGCAGAGCGCGTAGAACACGAGGATCGCGGTCAGCGCGGGCGTCAGGGTCTTCGAGCCCTCCAGCGAGAACTTGAAGACCAGGTTCACCAGCACGCCTCCGGCCGCGCCGATCGCTCCTGCGATGCCGACCACGGCGGCGGCCTGGCGCTTGGCGGACTTGTCGTCCTCGGACTGGGTGCGGAAGATCGCCGGGATCATCCGGTACGTGGAGCCGTTGCCCACGCCCGCCAGCACGAACAGCGCGATGAAGGAACCGAAGAACAGCGCGAAGTTCCGGGTGTCCACGCTGACGATCACGCCGAGTGTGCCGGCGGCGAGCCCGAGGAACGTCCAGAGCGTGACCTTCGCACCACCGACCCGGTCGGCCAGCCAGCCGCCGAACGGGCGGGCGATCGACCCGATCAGCGCGCCGAGGAACGCGAGCGCCACCCAGCCCTTGTAGTCGACGAAGCTCAGCTTGATCAGCGACGGGAACGCGAACGAGTACCCGATGAACGACCCGAACGTGCCGATGTACAGGAACGACATCACCCACGTGTGCTGGTTCGACAGCGCCAGCCGGTACGACTGCCCGTCGGGCTTGGCCTGCGTGAGGCTGTCCATGAAGAACCAGGCGAGCGCGGTCGCGAGCACGATGAACGGCATCCAGATCAGCGCCGCGTAGGCGAGGTGGATCCCGGTGCCGAGGGTGATCACGAACGGCACGATGAGCTGCGTGACGGCGACGCCGAGGTTGCCGCCGGCCGCGTTCATGCCGAGCGCCAGGCCCTTCTTGCCCTCCGGGTAGAAGAACGAGATGTTCGCCATCGAGGACGAGAAGTTGCCGCCGCCGAGGCCCATCGCGGCCGACGTGAGCAGGAAGAACCAGAACGGCGTGCCCGGCGTGGAGACGGCGTAGGCGAGCATCGCGCACGGGATCAGCAGCAACCCGGCGCTGATCGTCGTCCACAACCGCCCACCGAAGCGCGGCACGGCGAACGTGTACGGCACCCGCAGCACGGCGCCGACCAGGTTCGGCACGATCAGCAGCCAGAACTGCTGGCCGACGCTGAAGGCGAACCCGACCGAGCTCAGGCTCACCACCACGATGCTCATCAGCACCCACACGCTGAACCCGAGGTTCTCCGCGAAGATGCTGAGCGCGAGGTTCTTGCGGGCGATCCGCTTGCCCGTCGACTCCCAGAACTCGGGCTTCTCCGGTTCCCAGTGGTCGATCCAGCTCATGAAAGTCCTCCACAAGGGTTCGGCGACTGCGGCAAAACCTAGGAACCGCGCATTACCAGGGCGTTCTGGCGCGTGACGGCGGAGGCAACTAAGCCGCACATCACGCCGGGGCGGGCTGTGAGGCGCCGAGCCAGTCGAGCAGCCCGCACACCGCGTCCTTGCAGCCACCGCACCCGGTCGTCGCCCGCGTGGCCTCCGCGAGCTGCGGCAACGACTCCGCGCCCGCCCGCCAGGCCGACACGATCTGTCCTTTGGAGACGGTGTTGCAGCGGCAGATCACCGCGCTGGACGGCAGGTCGGCGGGGGACGCGGCCTCCGCCGGCAACGCCCGTCCGAGCAGCAGCGCGAGCCGGTCGGTCGGCGCGGGGATGCCGCGGTCGTAGAGCTGCGTGATCGTGGCCGCCGCGTCGGGCGCGCCGAGCACGATCGCCCCCGCGACCCGGTCGTCGCGCAGCACGAGCTTGGCGTACCGCCCGCGCGAGGGTTCCTGGAAGCACAGGACCTCGGAGTCGGGGCAGTCGACGCCGGTGTGCACGTCCCCCAGCGCCGCCAGGTCCACGTCGCGCGCCTTCAACCGCGTGACGACGGACGTCCCCCGGTACCGCGCGGCGGGGTTCGCGCCGGTCAGGCGGTCTGCGAGCACGGCGGCCTGGTCCCACGCGGGCTGCACCAGGCCCGACACCGTTCCGGGGTGCTGGGCGCAGTCGCCGATCGCGTGGACGCGCGGGTCGCTGGTGCGCAACGCGTCGTCCACGACGATGCCGCGGTCGACGGTCAGGCCCGCCTTGCGCGCCAACGACGTCTCGGCGCGCACGCCGGCGGAGACCACGACCAGCTCGGCGGGGAGGTGGGTGCCGTCGTCGAGGACCAGGCCGTCGCCGGGGAGGTACTTGGCGGCGGTGGAGTTGAGCCGGAACTCGATGCCGAGGCCGCCCAGCGTGCGGGCGAGGACGTGGCCCGCATCGGGGTCGAGCTGGCGTTCCATGAGGTGGCCGACGGGGTGGACGACGGTGACGAGGCAGCCGCGTCCGGCCAGGCCGCGGGCGGCCTCGATGCCGAGCAGGCCGCCGCCGAGGACGACCACGGGAGCGCCCCGGTGGGCCTTGGCCTCGATCTCGGCGCAGTCGTCGAGGGTGCGGAACGCGACGACGCCGGGGGCGAGTACGCCGTCCTCGACCAGGCCTTCGGCGGGCGGGACCCACGGGGTGCTGCCGGTGGCGAGGACCAGAGCGTCGTAGGGAACGAGTTCACCGGAATCGAGTTCCACGGTCCGCGCGGAGCGGTCTATCTCCAGCACCTCGCAGCCCACCCGCAGGTCGACGCCGTGCTCCGCCGCCCACCTCTCGTCGTGCAGCCGCGTCGACTCCGGCGTCATCGTGCCCGCCACCACCGTCGACAGCAGCACCCGGTTGTACGCGGCGTGCGGCTCGGCGCCCACCACCGTCACCGACACGTCCGGGTCGCGGCGGCGCAGCTCGTCCGCCAGTCGTGCCCCCGCCATGCCGTACCCGACGACCACCACTCGCCTCATGCCGGCTCCAATCGCACAGCGCAGACCTTGAACTCGGGCATCCGGCTCGTGGGATCGAGCGCGGGGTTGGTGAGCAGGTTCGCCCGGCCGTCACCGGGGAAGTGGAACGGCAGGAACACCGCGTCGGGGCGCATGCTCGGCACGCACCGCACGACCGCGGTCACGGTTCCCCGCCGGGACACGACGTGTGCGGACTCGCCGGCGGCCAGTCCCGCCCGGGACGCCGTGTCCGGGTGCACCTCCACGTACATCTCGGGCACGGCGGCCAGCAGTTCGCCGACGCGCCGCGTCTGCGCGCCCGACTGGTAGTGCTGCAACACGCGTCCCGTGGTGGCCTGCAACGGGAACTCGCCGTCGGGCGGTTCGGCGGGGCCGCGGTGGTCGACCGGGACGAACCGCGCGAGGCCGTCGGCGTGCGCGAACCGGTCGAGGAAGAGCCTTGGTGTGCCTGGATGTTCCACCGAGGGCACCGGCCAGTGCAGTTGCTCGGAGTCGAGCCGCTCGTAGGTGACGCCGGAGTAGTCGGAGAGCCCGCCGGCGGACGCGCGGCGCAGCTCCTCGAAGACCTCGGCCGGTTCCGCCGGGAACCCGTTCGGCACGCCGAGTCGGGAAGCCAGGCCCTGCAGCAACTCCAGGTCGCTGCGGACTCCGGGCGGCGGGTCGAGTGCCTTGCGGCGCCGGATGATCCGGCCTTCGAGGTTGGTCATCGTGCCGTCCTCCTCGGCCCACTGCGTGACCGGGAACACGACGTCGGCCATCGCGGCGGTCTCCGACATCACGAAGTCCGCCACCACCAGCAGGTCCAGCGACCGCAACCGGTCGGCCACACCGGACGCGCGCGGCGCCGACACCACCGGGTTGCTGCCGAACACCAGCATCGCCTTGACGTCCTCGGCGACGAGCAGTTCGTAGGCGCTGCGGCCCGGTCCCGGCAGCCACGACACACCCCACACGTCCATGACGTGCCGGCGCGCCACGGGATCGTCGATCTTGCGGTAACCGGGGAGCTGGTCGGCCTTCTGCCCGTGCTCGCGGCCGCCCTGGCCGTTGCCCTGCCCGGTCAGGCAGCCGTACCCGGAGCCCACCCGGCCGGGAAGTCCCAGCGCCAGCGCCAGGTTGATCCACGCCGAGACGGTGTCGGTGCCGGACGCGTGCTGCTCGGTGCCGCGCCCGCTCAGCACGTACGACCGCCCGGCCAGCATGTGCACGGCGGCGCGCTGGTCCGCGGCCGAGACCCCGGTCACGCGTTCGGTCTGCTCGGGCCACCACTGCGCCGCGACGCGCCACGCGTCGTCGAAGCCCGTGGTGCGCGAGGTGACGTATTCCTTGTCGATCACGCCCTCGATGACCGCCGTGTGCAACAGCCCCAGTGCCAGCGCCAGGTCCGTGCCCGGTGCGGGCTGCAGGTGCAGCGTCGCGCGTTCGGCGGTGGGCGTGCGGCGCGGGTCGATGACGATCAGCCGCGCACCTTCCAGGTACCGCAGGAAAGGCGGCATCGTCTCGGCCGGGTTGGAGCCCGCCAGCAGCACGGTGTCGGCGGAACGCAGGTCCGTCAACGGGAACGGCAGGCCGCGGTCCAGCCCGAACGCCTTGTTGCCCGCGGCCGCGGCGGACGACATGCAGAACCGGCCGTTGTAGTCGATCTGCGAGGTCTTCAACGCCACGCGGGCGAACTTCCCGAGCGCGTAGGCCTTTTCGTTCGTCAGTCCGCCGCCGCCGAACACGGCGACCTCGTCGGGCTCGAAGGAGGCGATCCGCGACGCCACGAAGTCCAGCGCCTCGTCCCACGACACGGGCCGGCCGTGCAGCAACGGCGTGGTGAGCCGGCCCGGATGGCGCAGCAGCTCGCCCGCCGTCCAGCCCTTCTGGCACAGCCCACCGGGACCAGGAGTCACCTGGCCGTCGATGACGCTCATGGAGCACTGCAGCGCGCAGTAGGGGCAATGGGTCACGCCGCTGACGCTAGGAACCGCGCGTTAACCCGATGCTCCGCAATGTTTCGTACCTGCTAATTGGCCCGCTCAGAGCAGGGTCGTGACGTGGTGAGCCGCCCGCTCCAGACCCGCGAAGGACTGCGGTGTCGACAGCGGGTGCAACGCGTGCACGGCCAGGCGGAACAGCGTCGCGCGCAGCAGCGCCTGCTCCCACTCGGCCTGGTGGCTCCACCGGTGGAACAGGCCTGAGTCCGCGCCGCCCCACGCGACGGCGTCCACCGCGATCACGGCCGCGGCCCACTCGGCGGGGCGCCAGTACGCGGTGAAGTCGATGACGGCCGGCGGCGCGTTGCCCGCGAACAGCACGTTGCCGAACAGGTCCCCGTGCACGACCTGCGGCCTGAGGTTGATCGGCTTGCGCAGTTCCTTCAGCGCGTCGAACGTCCGCCCGCCGAGGTCGGCTTCGAGCGGCACGTCCTCCTCGCCCCACGCCTTGCGGTCCGCGACGGCGAACACGTCCGTGCGGGCGTCGAGGAACCGGGGCTTGGGCAGCTCGGCCGTGGCCTGGTGCAGGCGCTGCGCGACGGCGATGACCTCGTCGTGACGCGACTCGGCCCGGCCGGCGAGGAACTTGGTGGCGGACCAGCCGCCGACGACGTACCGGCCGTCGGTGGATCTGAGCGGGCGGCCGATGCGCAGGTGGTGCACGTCGAGGCCGTCGAGGGTCTTGGCGATCCAGGTGGCCTCGGCGGGCTTGGGCGCGGGCCGGATCGTGGCGTCGCCGCAGCGCCAGGCCGGGCCGCCGTCGATGAGCTCTGGTTCGGCGTCACGTGCCCCGAACGCCGCACGCACGTGCGCAGGGGGCGGTTCGGGGGACCGGGTCACGGTCGGGCACGCTACCTGCTTAGACCGTCCGGGTGGTGGATCACGACACGCCGTGATTCGCGCCGCCACCCGAACAGCGCATCAGCTGGTAGGTGCATTCGGGCACCGAACCACCCGAATGCACCAGTGTTCGACGGCCACTGCTCCGCAGGTGGCGGCGAGTCCGTCGAGAAGCCGGTCGTCCGGCCGAATCGTTCTCGTCGAATTGGGCTACGCCGAATTCGACGAGAACGGTTGACCGGACGACCGGCACGAACTCGCGTCAGTAAGTGGGCAGGCTCGGGTCGACCTCGCGGGCCCACGCCAGCACGCCGCCACCGACGTGCACGGCGTCCTTGAACCCCGCCTTGTGCAGCGCGGCGAGGGCCTCGGCGGACCGGGCACCGGACTTGCAGTGCAGCACGAGCGGCTTGTCCTGCGGCAGCTCCGAGAACGCCTCGCCCGAGAGGATCCTGTCCTTCGGGATCAGCACCGAGCCCGGGATCTTGACGATCTCGTACTCGTGCGGCTCGCGCACGTCCACCAGCAGGAAGTCCTCACCGGACTCCTGCTTGTGCTTGAGCTCGAGCGGCGTGATCGTGTTGCCCGCGGCGGCCTGCTGCGCGTCCGTGGACACGACCCCGCAGAACGCCTCGTAGTCGATCAGCTCGGTGATCTTCGGCGACTCCGGGTCCTTGCGGATCTTGATGGTCCGGTACGACATCTCGAGCGCGTCGTAGACCATCAGGCGGCCCAGCAGCGGGTCGCCGATGCCCGTGAGCAGCTTGATCGCCTCGGTCACCATGATCGAGCCGATGGACGCGCACAGCACACCCAGCACGCCGCCCTCGGCGCAGGAGGGGACCATGCCGGGAGGCGGCGGCTCCGGGTAGAGGTCGCGGTAGTTGAGGCCCTGGCCGTTCGGGGCGTCCTCCCAGAAGACGCTGACCTGGCCCTCGAACCGGAAGATCGAGCCCCACACGTACGGCTTGCCCAGCAGCACCGCGGCGTCGTTCACCAGGTACCTGGTGGCGAAGTTGTCGGTGCCGTCGAGGATCAGGTCGTAGTCGCGGAAGATCTCCAGCGCGTTCTCGGAGTTGAGGTGCGTCTGGTGCAGGACCACCTTGACGAACGGGTTGATCTCGGCGACCGAGTCGCGCGCCGACTCCGCCTTGGGGCGGCCGACGTCGGACTGGCCGTGGATCACCTGGCGCTGCAGGTTCGACTCGTCCACGACGTCGAAGTCGACGACGCCGAGCGTGCCGACCCCGGCCGCGGCCAGGTACAGCAGTGCCGGGCTGCCCAGGCCGCCCGCGCCGACGACGAGCACCTTCGCGTTCTTCAGGCGCTTCTGCCCGTCCACCCCGACGTCCGGGATGATCAGGTGCCGGCTGTAGCGCGCGACTTCTTCCTTGGTCAGCTCCGCGGCTGGCTCAACGAGCGGCGGAAGCGCCATGCTGGTCCTCCTCGACGAATGTCTCCGTGTCCGAGACAACGTCTACCCTGCCTCGGCTCTTCCCCGTTGGAAAGCCGTCTCACCCAGCGGGAAACGCGTTCGGCTTGCACACCTTGCCGTCGGCCGGCACGACGTCCTGGCCCGCGTTGAGCTGCGAGACGAAGTCGTTCGAGACGCCGAACGTCTGCTGCATCATCACGGGGGCCGGCGCGTCGTTCTCGGTGCACGCCGCGTGGCCGCTGCCCAGGGCGTGCCCGACCTCGTGGTTGATCACGTACGTGCGGTATCCGGCCAGGTCGGAGCCGTAGACCATGGCGCCGCGGACCCAGCGCGCGACGTTGATGATCACGCGCTTCTGGGCGGGGTTGAAGCAGGAGGTCTCGAACGGGATCTCCTTGCCGCAGAGCGTGTGGGTCGTCTTCGTGGTGGTCAGCGCCACGACGAAGTCCGGGTTCTGGTTCGCCTCGACCCGCTGCAGCGCGACCTGCTTGGTGCCGATCCAGCTGCGCGGGTCGGAGAGGATCCCCTCGACGGTGCGGGCGAACGCGGCCGCGTCGTCGTTGTAGTCGGCCGGCTTGACGCCGTCCTCGATGGCGATCGCGTACCTGCGGAACTTCGGCGCGCCGCCCTCGCCGACGCGGGGGCCGCTGCCCGCGACGACCTTGAACGTGCCGACGCCGTCCTGCGAGAAGTCCGGACCGGCGGGCAGCTCGGCGGTCGGGATCTTCAGGTCGGGTTTCTTGCCCGGCAGCTCCGACGGAGGCACCTCGGGCGTGCTCACGGGCGTCTCGGCGGCGTTCGTGCTGGTGCCGTCGCTCCCGGTCGCGGGCGCCTTCGGCTGGACGGTGTCGAGCACCACCAGAGCCGTCAGCACGAGCAGGACCGGGATCGCGTAGATCCGCCACCCGTAGTTGGCGACGAGTCTCTTCACACCGCGGGCCTTGCGGGGCCGCCGCATCGCCTGCGTGGCGTCCGGTTCCCAGGAGGCCGCGAGCGGTTCCGCGCTGGTCCGGCGCTCGCCACGGCGGTAGCGGTCAGCGGGCGGAGCAGAGCGTCCTCGCTCGGGGGCGCGATTCACGTCGTCCAGGGTCCCACATCCCCCGTATGGCCGTCGTTCGTCACCATGTGTTCTGGTCGACGGCCTCCCACATGCCCAGCACGGCCCTCGCCACGGTGGCGGGCCGCTCCATCTGGGCGACGTGGCCGGTCTTGGGGAGCACCAGCAGTCGCCCCTTCGGCAGCGCCCGCGCCGTCCGCGGGCCCTTCCGGACGCTGACGAGCCGGTCGTTCTCGCCCCACAGCACCAGCGTCGGCGCCTCGACCAGCGGCAGGAGCCGCCACAGGGACCTCGCGCCGGGTGTGAGCCAGCTCTGCACGAGACCGACCGTGCTGCGGTTGAGGGCGTGCCCCGCCCACCTCTGCCGGGCGCGCTCCTCGTTCTCCGCGATCGACTCCTCGATGCGGTTGTCCGGCACGACGCTCGGGTCGGCGAAGCACAGCTCCAGCATCTGCCTGGTCCGCTGGTGCGGCGTCAGCTTCGCGAGCTCGCGGCGGACCCTGGCGCCGACGACCGGCAGGACGGCGAGGGCCATCCGCGGGTCGGACATGCGGTCGAGGCGGGGCCGGAAGTCCGGCACGGCCGGGGAGACCAGCGTGAGCGTCTTCACGAGGTCCGGCCTGCCCGCGGCGACGATGACCGAGATGGCGCCGCCCATGGAGTTGCCGAACAGGTGCACGGGCTGTGAGAGCGTTTCCAGGTACTTGGTCACCGTGCGCGCGTGCGTGGCGAGGCTGAAGTCGTAGCCCGGGATCGGCTCCGACCGCCCGAACCCGGGCAGGTCGATCGAGTGACCGGTGACGTGGTCGCGCAGCTGGGCCGCGAGATCCGTCCAGTTCGTCGCGGACCCGCCGAGGCCGTGCACGTACACGGCGGGAGGACCGTCGCCGGGGGTGGTCCTGATGTGCACCTCGTGGCCGTCGACCTGCTGGAACTCGCCGGGCCACGGCGTCTGGGACGTGTCCAGCGGCGGCAGCTCGACGGTGGACAACGGGGCGGGGATGAACGTGCTCACCGGACCAGGATGCGGGAAATCGGGCCCAGATGGTTCCCGCATGTGGGCTACCAGCGAGTAAGGTTGCGCTCAGCCCCGGTCAGGCAACCCCTCTCCGACGGCGCATCACTCGTGCTGGAGGCACCAATGACGGAGACGGCGCAGAGCGCACCCGCAGGAAGGGGCGTTCGACTGCCGCGCACCGCCCGCCGCGCGCAACTGCTGGCAGCGGCGCAGGACGTGTTCGTCGCCAACGGCTACCACGCCGCGGCGATGGACGAGATCGCCGAACGTGCCGGCGTGTCCAAGCCTGTGCTGTACCAGCACTTCCCGGGCAAGCTCGAGCTCTACATGGCACTGCTCGAGTCCCATGTGGACGAGCTGGTCGGCCGCGTGCGCACCGCCATCGGCTCCACGAGTGACAACAAGCTGCGCGTGCGTGCCGCCGTGGCCGCGTTCTACGACTTCGTGGACGGCGAGGGCCAGGCGTTCCGCATGGTGTTCGAGTCGGACCTGCGCTCGGAGCCGTCGGTGCAGTCCGCGGTCGAGCGCGCCACGACGGACTCCGTCGACGCGATCACCGAGACCATCACGGCCGACGCCGGCCTCGACGAGGAGCGCGCCCGCCTGCTGGCCGTCGGCCTCGTCGGCCTGTCGCAGGTCACCGCCCGGTCCTGGCTCGCCGACAACCGCCGGGTGCCGAAGGAGGAGGCGGTCGCGCTGATCTCCAACCTGGCGTGGCGCGGCATCGGTGGCGGTTTCCCGCTCCAGCACTGACGACGCGAAAAAGGGCCCGCTCGGCGCGGGCCCTTTCTCACATCAGCGCGGCGATCCGTCTGGCCACGTCCTCGGAGCGTTCGAGCGGCAGCATGTGCCCGGTCTTCGGGTAGATCACGAACCGCGCCGACGGCAGCGCCTCGGCGAGCACCCGTGAGTGCCGCATGGGCGTCAGCACGTCCCACGACCCCGCCATCACGACGGTCGGGACGTCCGACAGCACGGCCAGCGCCTCGCGCCGCTGGTGCAGCGTCAACTCCTCGCGGATCCCGACGAACGCCTCGCCGGACGTGTTCCCGGCCATCGCCGCGGCGGCCCGCACGTCGGCCCAGCGCGGACGACGCCCGAACGTCACCCGCAGACCCGGCGCGAGCACCCGCCCGAACCCGACCTTGGGCCGCTTGACCAGCCACTTCCCCGCAAGTCGCTCCACCGCGCTCTGCCGCGGCAGGTTCCCGCACGACGTGGCGATCAGCGCCACGCCCGAGACGCGCTCGAACAGCTCGGGGCGCTGCTCGGCGAGCGCCATGATCGTCATGCCGCCCAGCGAGTGGCCGGCCAGCACGATCCGCCCGGTGGGGACGTGCCTGTCCAGCACGGCCGCCAGGTCGTCCGCGAGGTCCGCGATGGTCCCGGTGCCGGTGCCCGCCGAGAGCCCGTGACCGCGCACGTCGTAGCGCACGACCCGGCCGGGCAGTGCGGCGGCGACGCGGTCCCACGTCGTGAGGTCCATGGTCCAGCCGTGCAGCAGGACGGCGGTCACGTCGGAGGACGAAGGCCCCGACGTGACGACGTTCAGCCGATCAAGAACGAGCGGCGCCACGAGCGCATCCCCGGCTTTCCGACGAGTCCGGCCTCATCCAGGAACGACATGATCCGCTCCCCCGACCAGCGGATGGTCTCCTGGAACTTCGGGTTGCCGAGCGCCTGGCGGTGCGCCTCGCGCACGTCCAGGCCGACGGCCGCGTACACCTGCGGGTTGATGATCGCGCGCGTGATCATCATCGACACGTACCCGATCAGCCACTTCTGGTACGGCTTCTCGTAGCCCTTGAGCCCGGCCATGCCCCGCTGGAGCTCCTCGCGGGCGAACCGCACGTGGCGGGCCTCCTCGAGCACGTGGATCCGGTTCACCATCCGCACGATCGGCTGGACGGTCTCGTCGGTCATCGCCTCGCGCTGCAGCCGGTCGAGGATCTCCTCGGCGACCAGGATCGAGCCGTACATCGCAGGGCCGTAGCCGATGATCGGCAGCAGCTTGCCCATGCGGTGCGTGTGCTTCGTCGGCCCGTAGGCCGGGCAGCCGATCCGCTCGACCAGGCGCGCGAACATCGTCGAATGACGGCACTCGTCGGCGACCTCGGTCAGCGCGTACTGGGCGTGCCGCGAGGTCGGGTCGGTGTTGTAGACCATCTTGACCAGCATCTGCATGAGCAGCAGCTCGAACCACAGGCCCACGGACGCGATGGACGCCAGCTCGTGCTTCGACAGCTCGATGCGCTGCTCCTGCGTGAGCGAGTCGTAGAGAGGCGTGCCGTAGAGCGAAATGCGCTTTTCAGGGATGTAGAAGAGGCCTTCGGCCAGAGGTGCGGACCAGTCGATGTCCACCTCGGGGTCGTAGAACTTCTCGGCGGACGACTTGAGCAGCCTCTCCGCGGTCTTCTCCCGATCGGCGACCCTCATCGGTTGCCCTCCCCGGTAAGTGTTACTTGAGGTAACGGTTACTTCTGGTAGCGTGCGTCACATGGCACGTACTGTCAAGGGGCCGGACGCGCGACGGGAGCGGTGGAAGGGTCACCGCGAGCAGCGCAGGGCGGAGTTCGTGGAGGCCACGATCGCCGCCGTGGCGAGGAAGGGCCCGGACGTCGGCATGGACGACGTGGCCGCGGAGGCCGGCGTCAGCAAGCCGGTGCTGTACCGGCACTTCACCGACAAGTCCGACCTGTACCTGGCAGTGGGCCAGAAGGCCACCGAACTGCTGATGGACCGCATGGGCCCGGCCCTGGTCGCCGACGGGCCGATCCGCGGCCGCATCGCGGGCATCGTCGACGCCTACCTGTCGGTGATCGAGGAGAACCCGAACCTCTACAAGTTCGTGGTCAAGGGCTCGTTCGTCGACCGGCCGGTGGAGAAGGACCTGGTCGCGGAGGACAAGAACCTCATCGCGACGACCCTGGCCCGGATCCTCGGCGACTACCTGCGCTCGTTCGACATGGACTCCGGCGGCGCCGAGCCGTGGGCGCACGCGCTCGTCGGCATGGTGCAGAACGCGGGCGACTGGTGGCTCGACCGCCAGACCATGTCCCGCGCGAACCTCAGCGACTACCTCGCCACGCTGATCTGGCACGCCATCGACGGGCTGCTGCGGTCGGCGGGCATCCAGGCGGACCCCGGACAACCCCTCACGCCTCTCCGATTGGTTGATTGATGAGCGAGCACGAGCACGACGAAGAGGGTTACAGCGGCTCCGCGGTCCTGGTGTTCGGCGAGGACGCGGTCCCGGTCGAGGTCGACCTCCGGGGCTACTTCCAGCCGATCGACGGCCGCTACCACTGGTACGGGCGCGTGAAGGCCAGCGACGACGTCACGAGCCGCGTCGAAGGGGGCGCCCGCAAGGCGGTGCTGCGCACCCCCACCGGCGAGGCGGAGGGGACGCTCACCGACCAGGACCCGTGGGGCCGCTACCGGGTCGGTGGCACGTCCACCCCGCCCTACCGGATCGAGGAGCCGGTCGAGCACTAGCGGGGAGGCCCGGACGAGCGCCGGGCCGCCACGGCTACGCGTTCCTCCTCCTCAGCAGCACGCCCGCGAGCACCAGGACCAGGCCGAACGCCGCCAGGGGCAGTGCCGGGAAACCGGTCCACGCGATCGGCGGGTCCTGCCGCACCTTCACCGTCGCCGAGCACCTCGGGTCGGACCCGCCCGGCTTGCAGTTCGAGCCCGGCACGTCCGAGGTCACGACGTTGCGCAGCTCGCCGGGCCCGGTCGCGGTCACCCGGTACGTGATCGTGGCCGTGGCCCCGACCGCCAGCTCGCCGGACCAGGTCAGCACCGGTGACGCGAAGGTGCCCGCGTCGGTGCCGTCCCAGGTCGCGTGCTTCAGCACGTCGGCCAGCGAGTCGCTGAACGAGGCCTCGACCGGCGTCCGGCCCGTGTTCCGGACGGTCACGGTGTAGGTGATCCGGTCGCCCGGTTTCGCCTCGGTCCGGTCCGCCTTCTTGACGACCTCCAGGCCCGACACCGGGGTCTCGGTGCCGCACTCCTCGCCGGGGCAGTTCGACGGCGTGCCGGACGTGACCACGTTGCGGAGGCGGAAGTCACCGGTCGGCGGGTCGTTCACCCGCACCCGGTACGTGACCGACCTCGTGGCCCCGACGGCGAGTTCGCCGGTCCACGTGAGCTTCGGCGCGGTGAACGCGCCGGCGCTCGTGTCCACGAAGGACGCGTCGTCGAGCACGCCGCTCAGGTCGTCGACGAAGCTCGCCGCCGGCAACGCGGTCTGGCCCGTGTTCGTGACCGTCACGGTGTAGGTGACGAGGTCGCCGGGCTTGGCCGACGCCACGTCCACCTTCTTCACGATCTCCAGCCGCGGCACGAGGACCTCGACCGAGCAGCCGTCGCGGCAGTTCGAGCCGGGGGTGTCGGACGTGACGACGTTCTTCAGCCGCAGGTCGCCCTTGCTCGTGACGGTCACGGAGTACCGGACCGTCGCCTCGGCGCCCTGCCCGAGCGTGCCCTTCCACGTCAGCTTCGGCTCGGCGTAGGTCGCGAAGCCCGAGGTCGAGGCCGCGTCGCCGTTGTAGGTGGCGTCGTCGAGCACCTCGGTCATGTCGTCGACGAACGTGGCGTCCTGCAACACGGTGGCGCCGGTGTTCTTCACGACGATCGTGTACGTGACCTTCTCCCCCGGCTTCGCCTCGGTCCGGTCCGCCTTCTTCACGAGCTGGAAGCCGGCGACGGGGGTGTCCGTGGTGCAGCCGTCCGAGCAGTCGGTCTCCGGCACGTCCGACGTCACGGCGTTCTTGAGCCGCTTGTCGCCGTCGCCGGTCACCTTCACCGAGTACGTGATCGTCACCGACGCGCCGACCGCGAGGTCACCCGTCCACGTCAGCACGGGCGAGGTGAACGTGCCCGCGTCCGTGCCGATCCAGGTGGCGTCGTCCAGCACACCGGACAGGTCGTCGGTGACCGAGATTCCACTGTGGACCGTCTTGCCGGTGTTGGTGACCGTCACGGTGTACCGGACGGTGTCACCCGGCTTGGCGGACTCCGGCTCGGACTTCTTCACCAGCTTCAGCCCGGCGATCGGCGTGACGGTCGCGCACTCGACGCACTTGCCGCCCGGTGTCTTCGTCGTCACGACGTTGTCCAGGCTGAAGTCACCGGTCACCGGGTTCTTCACGACGACCGTGTACGTCACGGTCACCGAGGTGCCGACCAGAAGATCGCCGGTCCACGTCAGCGTCGGCTCGGCGACCGCCACCGTGCCACCCGAAGCCGACCACGTGCCGAACGTCGCGTCGTCCAGGACCTTGCCCAGGTCGTCGGAGAACGAGGCTCCGAGCAGGTCGGTCTGACCGGTGTTCACGACCTCGACGGTGTACGTCACGGTGTCACCGGGCTTGGCCGACTTCACGTCGACGGACTTGCTGACCTCCATGCCCGGCAACGGGGTCGAGGTCGAGCACTTCGGATCGGCCGACCCCGGCGGGCAGTTGCCGCCGGGCGTGTCCGAGGTGACGACGTTGGTGAGCCTGTGGTCACCGTCGCCGGTCACCTTCACCGAGTAGGTGATGACGGCCTGCGAGCCGATCGGCAGGTCACCGGTCCACGTCAGCGCCGGAGCCGCGTAGGCGACTTCGCCCACGGTCGCCGCCGCGTCGTCGTTCCAGGTCGCGTCGTCCAGCACGCCGGTCAGGTCGTCGCGGAACGACGCCTTCTGGGCCGTCTGGCCGGTGTTCTTCACGGTCACCGTGTAGGTCACTACGTCACCCGGCACGGGCTTGTCCGGCGAGACCTCCTTCTCGATCGCGAGGCCCGCCACCGGGGTGTCGGTCGTGCAGCCCTCCGAGCAGTCGGTGCCCGGGGTCTCCGACGACACCACGTTCTTCAGCCGCTTGTCCCCCGCTCCCGTGACCTTCACCGAGTACGTGACCGTCACCGACGCCCCGACCGCGAGGTCACCGGTCCACGTCAGCTCCGGTGCCGCGAAGGACAGCGTGCCCGCGCTGGGGACCTGGTCGTCGTTCCAGGTCGCGTCGTCCAGCACCCCGGTCAGGTCGTCGGTCACGGAGATTCCACTGTGGACCGTCTGACCGGTGTTGGAGATCGTCACCGTGTACTTGACGATGTCACCGGGTTTCGCCGTGGCGGGCTCGGACCTCTTCACGAGTTTCAGCGAGGCGACCGGCGTGTCCGTCGTGCAGCCGTCGGCGCAGTTGTTGCCCGGCGTCTCGGACGTCACGACGTTCTTGAGCCGCTTGTCGCCGGCGCCGGTCACCTTCACCGTGTACGTGACGGTCGCCGTCCCGTCCACCGCCAGCTGTCCGGACCAGGTCAGCACGGGCGAGGCGAACGTGCCCGCGCTCGCGCCGATCCACGTGGCGTCGTCCAGCACACCGGTCAGGTCGTCGCGGAACGACGCGTCGAGCACGGTCCTGCCGGTGTTCCGCACGGTCACGGTGTACGTGACGGTGTCGCCCGGCTTGGCCGACGACGGCTCGGCGGTCTTCGTGATCTGCACGCCGGACACCGGGGTCGTCGTCGTGCAGTTCGGCACGCAGTTGTTGCCGGGGGTGTCGGACGTGACGACGTTCGTCAGCTGGTGATCACCCTTGCCGGTCACGACGACCGAGTACCTGATGGTGGCGGTCCCGCCGACCGGCAGCGTGCCGTTCCAGGTCAGCACGGGCGAGGTGAACGTGCCCGCGTCCGTGCCGCCCCACGTCGCGTCGTCGAGGACCTGGGTCAGGTCGTCGCGGAACGACGCGTTCAGCTCGGTCTGACCCGTGTTCCGCACGGTCACGGTGTAGGTGACGGTGTCGCCGGGGTTCGCGGACTTCCGGTCGACCTCCTTCACGATCTCCATGCCGGGCAACGGGGTCGTGGTGCCGCAACGGGGATCCGTCGAGCCGGGCGGGCAGTTGCCGGGGATCTCGGTGCTGACGCGGTTGACCAGCGCGTGATCGCCCTTGATCGGGTCGTCGACGCGGACCACGTACGTCACCGTCGCCGTGGCGCCGACCGCGAGGTCACCGGTCCACGTCAGCGTCGGTGCCACGAGCGCCACCGCACCCGGAGTCGCCTGCCCGGACACCCACGTGGCGTCGTCGAGCACGCCGGACAGGTCGTCCGTCACCTTCGCGCCGGTCAGCGGCACCTGGCCGGTGTTGGTGATCGTCACGGTGTAGGTGACCGGGTCACCGGGGTTCGCGGGCTGCCGGTCCACCTTCTTCTCGATCGTCAGCTCACGGCCGGGCGTCTCGGTGCTGCACGACGGGTCCTTGGACCCCGGCGGGCAGTTGGTGCCGGGCGTGTCCGAGGTGATCTTGTTGTTGAGCCTCTTGTCGCCGGGGTTCGGGTTCTTCACCGTCACCGTGTAGGTGATCGTGGCGGTGGCCCCGATCGGCAGGTCGCCCTTCCACTCCAGCCTCGGCCACACCAGCGCGACGGCGCCGATCGTGGCCTGCGCGTCGTCGTTGTAGCGCGCGTCGTCCAGGACCTGCGTCAGGTCGTCGGTGAACGACGCTCCTGTTTGGACGGTCTGGCCGGTGTTGGTGACCTTGATCGTGTAGGTCACGGTGTCACCGGGCACGACCTGGTCGCGGTCGTCGGACTTCTCGATCCGCAGCCCGGCGATCGGTGTGCTGGTCGAGCACTTGTCGCCGCCGGGGCAGTTCGCGCCGGGCGTGGTCGACGTGATGACGTTGTCCAGCCTGAAGTCCGCCGGGTCGCCGACCTTCACCGTGTAGGTGACGGTGGCCGTGCCGCCGGCCGCGAGATCGCCGGTCCACGTGAGCCGCGGAGCCGTGAAGGTCGCCGAACCCGTTGAGGCTTCAGCGGAAACCCACTCGGCGTCGTCCAGGACCTTCGCCAGGTCGTCGGTGAACGTGGCTCCCTGCAACGGGGTCTTGCCGGTGTTGCGCACGGTCACCGTGTACTTGACGGTGTCGCCGGGCTTGGCCGACTGCCGGTCGACCGCCTTCTCGAACTCGACGCCGGACACCGGGGTCGTCGTCGTGCAGTTCGGCACGCAGTTGTTCCCCGGCGTCTCCGAGGTGACGACGTTCGTCAGCTGCTTGTCGCCCTTGCCGTTCACGACCACGGTGTAGGTGATCGTCGCCGCCTCGCCGGGCGCCAGCGGGCCGGTCCAGGTCAGCTTCGGCGCGGCGAAGTCCGCCGTACCGCTCGAAGCGGTGACCGAACCCCAGGTCGCGTCGTCGAGCACCTGCGTCAGGTCGTCGATGAACGACGGGGTCGACGCCGTCTTGCCGGTGTTCCGCACGGTGACCGTGTACTTCACGGTGTCACCGGGGTTCGCGGACTGCCGGTCCACGCCCTTCTTGATCTCCACCCCGGACACGGGCGTGGAGGTGCGGCAGTCCGCGTCCGCGGACCCCTCCGGGCAGTTGGAGCCGGGCGTGGTCGAGGTGATCACGTTGTCCAGCAGGTGATCGCCCTTGCCGGTCACCTTCACCGAGTACGTGACGGTGGCCGAGCCACCGACCGCGAGCGAACCGTTCCACGTCAGCACCGGCGAGGTGAACGTGCCCGCGCTGGTGCCGATCCAGTCGGCGTCGTCCAGCACCTTCGACAGGTCGTCGGAGAACGTGGCGTTCAGCGCGGTCTTGCCGGTGTTGGTGACCTTCACCGTGTACGTGACGGTGTCACCGGGGTTCGCGGACTGCCGGTCGACGGACTTCTCGATCTTCAAGCCGGCGACCGGTGTGGTCGTGCCGCACTTCGGATCGGTCGACCCCGGCGGGCAGTTGCCGCCCGGCGTGGTGGACGTGATCGCGTTGGCCAGCTGGAAGTCGCCCTGGACGGGGTTGGTGACCTTCACCGCGTAGGTGACGGTCGCGGACCCGCCGACCGGCAGGTTGCCGGTCCAGGTCAGCTTCGGCGCGGTGAACTCGGCCGTGCCCGACGACGCTGCCGCCGACACCCACTCGGCGTCGTCGAGGACGCGCGCCAGGTCGTCGGTGAAAGTGGCGCCCTGCCAAGGAGTCCTGCCGGTGTTCGTGACGGTGACCGTGTACGTGACGGTCTCGCCGGGGTTCGCCGACTGCTTGTCGGCCTTCTTCTCGAAGGTGATGCCGGAGACCGGGGTGTCGGTCGTGCAGCTCGGCACGCAGTTGTTGCCGGGCGTCTCCGAGGTGACGACGTTCGTGAGCTGCTTGTCGCCCTTGCCGGTCACGACGACCGTGTAGGTGACCGTCGCCGACGCGCCGACGGCCAGCGCGCCCGTCCAGGTCAGCGTCGGGGACACGAAGTTCGCCGTGCCGCTGGACGCCGTCGCGGAGCCCCAGGTCGCGTCGTCGAGCACCTTCGTCAGGTCATCGGCGAACATCGCGTTCAGCGGCGTCTTGCCGGTGTTGGTGACCTTCACCGTGTACGTCACCGTGTCGCCGGGGTTCGCGGCCTGCCGGTCCACGGACTTCTCGATCTTCACGCCCGGTGTGTTCACCGTGGTCGAGCAGTCGGGGTCGGTCGAGCCGGCCAGGCAGTTGCCCGCGCTGCTGACGACGGCGTTGCGCAG
This sequence comes from Lentzea albida, assembly GCF_900111005.1. Lineage (GTDB taxonomy): Bacteria > Actinomycetota > Actinomycetes > Mycobacteriales > Pseudonocardiaceae > Lentzea > Lentzea albida. The sequence goes on along the minus strand of NZ_FOFV01000001.1, from coordinate 1,000,668 downwards.
CTGGTGGTCACCGGTGATCGGGTTCTTGACCGTGACGGAGTACGTCAGCGTGACGGTCCTGCCCTTGCCGATGTCGCCGGACCACGTCAGTTTCGGTGCGGTGTAGGAGATCGAGCCGGAGGTCGCGGCCTGGTCGTTGTTGAACGTCGCGTCGTCCAGCACCTGCGTGAGGTCGTCGGAGACGCTGAGCCCGGTGACGTCCGTGGCGCCGGAGTTGGTGATGGTGACCGTGTACGGCACCTGCTCACCGGGGTTCGCCGTGGTCTTGGTCGTGGACTTCTTGATGTCCAGGCACTCGACCGGCAGTCGGTAGTCCTCGACCTCGCCGCTGTCCGCGAGGCCCTTCTCGTTGCGCACCTGGTCGACGTTGTAGCTCGCCCGGAAGCGCGCGTAGGTGGTGCCGCACCTGATGCTCCCCGGGATCTTCCACGTGATCGTGACCGAGGTGGCGCCGGCCGGGAAGTCCGTGCAGGCGCGTTCGTTGCCGCTGTCGAACGTGTCGTTGCCGTTGAAGTCGATCCACGCGCAGGTTCGACCTGGTTGCGAGGCGCCGGACAAGGCCACCCGCACCGAGTAGTCCTCGCCCGCGTCCGACCTGGCGAGGCGCGGGAACGCCGCCACGCCGTCGTCGAGGTCGTCGCCGTTGGGCGTGTTGTTGTCCGCGCCGGCCGCCACGGCCTTCGGGCTCGGCGTCACGGACCCGGTGTTGATCGTCGCCGGGTTGTCGGCCGACACGCCCGAGCCCATCACCAGATCTCCGATGGTGTGGCTCGCGGCGGACCCGGCGTCGTAGCTCGCGGGCGCGTCACCGAAGTCCTCGTCCACGGAGACACCCGCGACGTAGAAGTCGTCGGTCGGCGTGCTGCTGTTGGTGAGCATGTCGATCTGGAAGCTCACGGAGCTGATCGTGCCGTTGAGCTTCACGCTGCCGCACGACGCCGGCGCCAGCCTCGCGCCGTTGGAGTTGCACAGCACGTTGAGGTTGCGGTTCGGCGCCTCGATGCGGGTGCCGTTCTGCCCGATCGTCATGTTGGTCGCGCCCGCGAGGGGCCCGTCGAGCGTGACTCCCGGCGTGGTCAGCGTGTGGGCGACGTGCGTGCTGCCAGTGTTGCCGACGGTCGCGCCGCTGCCCGCGATGTGCAGCACCGGGTCGCGCACCGGCCGGTTGAACGAGAACGTGAGCGTGCCCCGGTTGAAGCAGTCGACGAACGCCGCACACCCCGCGGCCGCCGCCGTCAGGCCGATCAGCGCCGTGTTCGCCGGGATCTGCGGCCGGAAGTTGCCCGGCACCGCCCCCCGGTCGCCGGGAGGGGAGTTCAGCGTGGTCAGCCGCACGTTCGCTCCCGACACCGAGGCCGTGACCTGCGTGCCGGACGACAGCGTCGAGCGCGCGGAGGCGTTGGTCGCGGGCAGCGCCGAGGACGTGGACCACGACCCGGCCGCGTGCGACTGGTACGCCTGCGCGGGCAGCGAGAAGGTCGTTGCCGAGACCACGAGCAACAGGGCGAGCAGGGCGGCGCGCATAGCACTCCTCAACAGCGTGACGACTCCGTCACGCTAGGTGCGCTCAAACCCTCCTACCAGCGCAATCACCGCTTCAGGCGACCTCGACGCACGGCGGGGATGCGGGCTGCCCGACCTTGTCCGATACTGCGCCGTTCCCGAAACGAGGAGGGCCCCGGTCGTGACGACCGGGGCCCTCCTCCGCTCTGACGACTCAGGCGCCGAAACCGACCCTGCGCGAGTCCTGCGGGCCGATCTCCACGTACGCGACGCGGCCAGCGGGCACGACGAACCGCGCGCCCTTGGCGTCCACCAGCGTCAGCACGCTGGACTTGCCGGACACCGCGTCCGCCACCAGGGACTCGACCTCGGACGGGTTGAGCTCACTGGTCACGACGAGTTCGCGCCCGCTGTCCGCGACGCCGATCCTGACCTCCACGCTGACCTCCGTGCTCAAGAGAAAAAACTGAACCCGAGCCTACCTAGCCCAGACCCAGCTGCGTCATGCGCCGCGCGTGCGACTGCTGGAGCCGGCGGAACAGCTGACCGATCCCGGCGAGGTCTCCCGACCCCCGCACGATGAGCTCCGAGAGCCCGTCCCGCTCCGCCACCACGTACTGGGCCTGCGTCAACGCCTCTCCGAGGAGCCGCCGGCCCCACAGCGCGAGCCGGTCGCGGACCCGCGGATCGGACTCGACGGCGGCCAGGACTTCGCGTTCAGCGAACGCCGAGTGACCCGTGTCGGCGAGCACGTGGAGCACGAGTTCCTTCGTCGGCTCGTCGAGCCAGTTCGCCACCTCGCGGTAGAAGTCGGCCGCGAGCCCGTCACCGACGTACGCCTTCACGAGCGACTCGAGCCACGACTTGGGGCTCGTCGACTCGTGGAACGCGTCGAAACCCTTCACGAACGGCGCCATCGCGTCCTCGACGGCGATCCCCTCGGCGGCGAGGTGCTTCTGCAACAGCGTGAAGTGCCCGATCTCGGCCGCCGCCATCTGCGCGAGCGCCGCGCGGCCCGCCAGGGTCGGCGCCGTGCGCGAGTCCTCCGTCATCCGGTCGAAAGCCGAGAGCTCGCCATATGCGAGCGCTCCCAGAAGATCGACAACACCCTCCGCAACACCCATGAGACGCAAGCCTAGTGGTCAAATGCGTCTGGGCAGGTAGAATGGGCCTGGACGCCCGGCGTGACGAGTGTGACGAACCGCCGCGAGGCGCACGAAATGGTGCGCGTACACCTTTCCCGCAGCTGATTCCCAAGCGCGGTCGAGAGGCCCGGCAGGGCTCGTACGCGCTTGGTACGAGAGAGGCTGATCACCCTGACCGCTGAAGTAGAAGCACATCTGGACCCGGTCCTGCTGGAGCACAGCGAGGCCGGAGTTCCCGAAGAGGACACGTCCCACCCGCTGCTGGCCGACGCGCCGGTGGCACCCGAATCCCCCACGTTCGCCGAGCTCGGAGTGCGCGACGAGATCGTCAAGGCGCTCAGCGAAGCGGGCATCGAACGCACGTTCGCCATCCAGGAGCTGACGCTCCCCATCGCGCTCGCCGGCGACGACGTCATCGGCCAGGCGCGCACCGGCACCGGCAAGACGCTCGGGTTCGGCGTGCCGCTGCTGCACCGCACCGAACTGCCCGGTGACGGCACCCCGCAGGCCCTGGTGGTCGTGCCCACCCGTGAGCTGTGCCTCCAGGTCTCGCACGACCTCACCGACGCGGCGAAGCACCTCGACCTGAAGGTCGCCGCGATCTACGGCGGCATCCCGTACGAGCGGCAGATCGCGCAGCTCCGCAAGGGCGTCGACGTCGTCATCGGCACGCCCGGCCGCCTCCTCGACCTGGCCGAACAGCAGCACCTGGTGCTCGGCAAGGTCCGCATGCTGGTGCTCGACGAGGCCGACGAGATGCTCGACCTGGGCTTCCTGCCCGACATCGAGCGCATCCTCACCATGGTCCCGGACAAGCGCCAGACGATGCTGTTCAGCGCGACCATGCCGGGCCCGATCATCACGCTGGCCCGCACGTTCCTGAACCAGCCGACGCACATCCGCGCGGAGGAGAACAACGCTCCGCAGACGCACGAGAACATCTCGCAGTTCGTCTACCGCGCGCACTCGATGGACAAGCCGGAGATGCTGGCCCGCGTGCTGCAGGCCCGCGACCGCGGTCTGACGATGGTGTTCGCGCGGACCAAGCGCACCGCGCAGAAGGTCGCCGACGACCTGACCGAGCGCGGGTTCGCCGCGGCCGCCGTGCACGGCGACCTGGGCCAGGGCGCGCGCGAGAAGGCGCTGCGGGCGTTCCGCAGCGGCAAGGTCGACGTGCTCGTGGCCACCGACGTCGCCGCGCGCGGCATCGACATCGACGACGTGACGCACGTCATCAACTACCAGTGCCCCGAGGACGAGAAGACGTACGTCCACCGCATCGGCCGCACGGGCCGTGCCGGGCGCATGGGCATCGCGGTCACGTTCGTCGACTGGGACGAGACGAACCGCTGGCAGGTCGTCAACGACCTGCTCGGCCTGGGCGCGCCGCTGCCGGTGGAGACGTACTCGACGTCCGACCACCTGTTCGCCGACATGGGCATCCCGTCCGGTTCGACCGGCCGGTTGCCGCTGAGCCACCGCACCCGCGCGGGCCTCGACGCCGAAGAGGAGGAGCAGCTCGACGCCGGCAAGCGCAAGCGCCGCAGCCGCCGCCCCGGCTCGTCCCGCTCCGAGGGCGACCAGGCCGCGGAGGCGAACAACGAGGAGACCAGGCCGAAGCGGACCCGTTCGCGCACGCGCAGCCGTGCCGGCGTGTCGCAGGAGTCCGGTGAGCAGGCGCAGTCCGCGTCCGAGGGCGCCGAGAAGTCCGCCTCGGACAAGCCGCGCCGGCGCCGTCGTCGCCGAAGCTCTGCCGAACAGGCCGCTCCTTCGGCAGACTGATCACATGTCGTCCCCCGGTTCCGACGTCACCGACGTCGAGGACGTCCTCGACGAGCCCGCGCACGAGACAGCGCCGCCCGTCGAGGAGCGTCCGCCCGCCCGGTCCTGGCGCACCCGCGCCGACTTCATCGCGGTCGCCGTGATCGCGGTGGTGTCGGTGGTGGCGTCGGTGCTGACGTGGGCCTTCAGCGATGCTCGCGCCACGACGTCGATCACCGGGCCGTCGTCGTGGGCCCCGCTGCCCGAGGCGGCCGCGCTGCCGCCGTCGCTCTCCGAGGTGTGGCGGGCGCGCAGCGGCGCGTCGCAGTCGCCCGTGGTGGTGCTGACGCCGTCGAAGGAGACCGGCGAGGAGAAGCCCTCGACGGTCGTCACCGGCGACGGCGGCGAGGTCAACGGGCGCGACCCGCTGACCGGCGACGTGCGGTGGACGTACAAGCGCGACCTGCCGTTGTGCGTCGTGAGCTCGGCTTGGGGCCGGGCCATGGCGCTGTACTCCAAGGGCGAGAACTGCTCGGAGCTCACGTCGCTCGACGGCGTGACCGGCGAGCGGCGGGCGCAGCGCAACGGCGACGCGGAACCGGGCACGGCACTGCTCAACGAGGGGTCGCACCTGATCACGACGGGCTCGAAGTTCGTCGAGGTCTACCGGCGTGACGACCTGGTGCGCTCCCTCGAGTACGGCGGCCTCCGGGCGATCGTGAACCCGGGCAAGCAGCCGCGCGTCGGCTGCACGTACGGCTCGGTCGCCGTCGCGTCCGGCAGGTTCGCGATGATCGAGCGCTGCCCCGAGGACGCGTCGGACCGCGTGACGATCCTCAAGCCGAACCCGGACAAGTCCGACGAGCCCAAGGTGTTCGGCAGCTCCGTCACCGGCGCGAAGGGCGCGCAGGTCGTCGCCGTCACCGACAAGCTCGTCGCGGTGGCCGTGCCGAACCCGAGTCGGCTGCTGATCTACGACGCCGAGACCGGCAACCAGGTCAACGAGGCCCCGATCGACGTGCCGGCCGCCGACTTCACCGACCCGCCGAACCACGTGTCCCGCGTCTTCAACACCAAGACGAACGCCTTCTGGTTCACCGGATCGCGCACGATCGCGCTGTCGCTCGACACGCTCACTCCACTGTGGACCGCCGACGGCACGCTGGGCGCCGGCACCACCCTCGCGGGCCGCGCGATCATCCCGGTGCAGGAGGGTCTGCGCGTGTTCGAGCAGGCCACCGGCGCCGTCGTGGGCACGGTCAAGCTGGACCGCGAAGGCCACACGGGCCCTGTGCAACTCGCCACAGCCGGTTCCGTCGTCCTCGAGCAGCGTGGCGAAACCCTGGTCGCGCTGCGATAGTTCAGCTCGTGTACTCGCAGATCAGTCCGCACCGGGCGCAACGCGTCGACTTCCAGGGCCGCCACGGCACGATCGCCGCGTTGCGCGCGCCCGCGATGGGCGACGACGCGATGCGCACCACCGTGCTGCTGGTGCCCGGCTACACGGGGTCCAAAGAGGACTTCGCACCGATGATCGACCCGATCGCCGACGCGGGCTTCGAGGTCGTCGCCCTGGACCTGCCGGGCCAGCAGGACTCGGCGGGCCCGGACGACGAGGCGCTCTACCGCCCCGGCCCGCTCGGCTCGGTCATCGCCGAGCTGATCGGCAAGATCGCCGCGGACGGCCGGAAAGTCCTGCTGCTCGGCCACTCCTACGGCGGCCTGGTGGCACGCGCCGCGGTCTTCGCGGGCGCCCCGATCGCCGGCCTGACCCTGATGTCGTCGGGCCCAGCGGAAATCCCGGCAGGCGAACGCCGCACCGTCCTCGAAGTGGGCGAGCACGTGCTGGCCGAACAGGGCGTGGAGGGCACCCAGAGGCTGAACGAGCTGCGGTCACAACAGAACCCGGCCTACGCCGCACTACCGCAGGAACTGCGCGACTTCTACCGCGCGAGGTTCCTCAAGTCGAACGCCGCCGCCCTCCTGGGCATGGCCAACGGCCTGCGCTTCGAACCGGACCAGGTCGCCAAACTGGCCCGCGCCCTCCGCTCCTCCGGCACGCCGTGCCTGGTGGTGTGCGGCGACGCGGACGACGCCTGGACCCCAGCCGCCCAGCGCGACATGGCGGAACGCCTGGACGCGGACTTCGCCGTGCTGCCGGGCGTGATGCACTCCCCCAACACCGAGGCGCCGCTGGACCTCATCGCCACCCTCCTGCCGACCTGGCGGGCGTGGCTGACGTCCTGAGCCGGCTTGCTGGGGTGCGGCGCGGCCTCGGCCGGCGGCGTGAGCGGGCCTGCCGGGGTGTGGCGCGGCCTTGGCCGATGTCGTGAGCCGGCTTGCTGAGGTGCGGACCGGCCTTGGCCGGCGGCGCGCCCGCGACTCAACCGCGGGCTAGGCCCACCAGAACGTCCACAACGTCACGCCCGTGACCACGAGCACCACGACGGACGCGACCGGCGCCTTCCAGTCCGCGTACCGGTCGGCCACGATCTGCGCCGCGACCACCAGCAACGCCGCCACCACGTGCGCGACCACAGACAACGTGCCGGGCCCCGGCAGATCGCGGGAGTTCGCGTAGAACTGGACGCCGATGTTCCCCAGGGCGAGCAGCACCAAGCCCACCGCGAGCACACCGCTCACGGCGCGCAGGAGTCCGTAGGTCCGCGACGGCCGCTTTGCTGCTTCCACGTCCACTCCCGCCACCCTACGGGTCCTGGGGTGCGCGGGCAGGCATGACCCGGACGGCCGCCGCCACGGCTACGGCAAAAGCCGCACTCCAGACACCCTTCCGGGCCACACGGCGGCAAGCCGGAGCCCCAGCAAGCCGGAGGCCGCCACCGCCTAAGGCGCCAACAGCGCCCAAGGCTCCAACGACGGAGCCGCCGCCTGCCCCTCCGCACAACTCCGCCGAAAATCGCACCACTGGCACTGCCGCCCCGTGACCGGCGGGAACAGCACCTCCGGGTCCCCACCCGCCTTCAGCGTCTCCGTGGCCAGGTCGATCTCGTCCGCCGCCTCCTCCGCCCGCCGCACGTGCCGCGCCAGCGACTCCTCCGTGTGCTCCCACACGGCGATCGAGCCGGACGGCAGGTGGTGCAGTTCGACGCGGCGGCACGGTTTGCGCAGGGTGCGGCGGGCCGCCAGCGCGTACAGCGCCAGGGCCTGGGAGCCTCGGGCGTCGTCGGAGGTCAGGACGTGGCGGCCGGTCTTGTAGTCGACGATGACCAGTTCGCCGTCGCGGTGGTCGATGCGGTCCACGCGGCCCTCGGCGACGATGCGCTCGGTCGGGGAGGACACCCAGCGCTCGACGCCGAGCGGTTCGAAGTCGACGTCCAGGGACGAGACGTACTCGTGGACCCAGCCCTGGGCCCGGGTGCGGTACTCGGCGGCCTGGTCCACGTCGCGGAAGCCCTCGGACTTCCACTGGCGGCTGACCAGGGCCACGGCCTGGTCCGGGGTGCGGCGGTCGGCCGGCAGGTCGAACAGGGCCTTCAGCGCGTTGTGCACGACGGCGCCCAGCGTGTTGTGCGCCCAGGCGCCGCCTCGGGGTGGTGAGGGGCGGTCGAGGTACGTCATCCGGAAGCGGCGCGGGCAGTCCGTCCACGTCGCGAGCTTCGCGGGCGTGACGCGCACGAGCCGACGTGGTGCCGCGGTGCCGAAGTCGAAGCCGAGTTGTTCCACCCCGGCCAAGTTACTCAGCCACCCTGACAGAAAATCAACCGCATGGAGATCTGGCACAACCCCCGCTGCTCGAAGAGCCGCGCGGCCAAGCAGCGCCTGGACGAGAGCAACGTCGAATACACCGAACGGCGCTATCTCGACGACGTGCCCACCTTCGAGGAGCTCGACCACGTCCTAGAGCTGCTGGACAAGCAGCCCTGGGAGATCGCGCGCAAGAAGGAGGCCGCCTACCCCGTGACCCTCGAGCACGACCGCGCGAAGTGGATCGAGCACATGGTCGCCAACCCGAGCCTCATCGAACGGCCGATCATCATCGACGGCGACAGCGCGCGCATCGAGCGCTAGACGCCCGACGTGATGAAGCCCTGCACGGACGACGCGACGAGCTGCACGGCGATCGCGGCCAGCAGCAGACCGGCGATCTTGGCCATCAGCAGGATGCCGCTCTCCTTGAACACCTTGATCAGCAGACCGGCGGACCGCAGCGTCCCCAGCAGCACGAGGTGCACGGCCACGATCGCCGCGGCCAGGGCGAAGTAGGAACCCCACGCGCCGTCCGCCTGGCGCACGAACACGATCGTCGCCGCGATCGCACCGGGCCCGGCCAGCAGCGGCGTCCCCAGCGGCACGAGGGCGATGTTCACGTCCTCGACCTCGGGGTGGTTGGTCGCGCCCTTGCCGGTCAGCAGGTCGAGCGCGATCAGCAACAGCAGCAACCCGCCCGCGCCCTGCAGGGCGGGGATGCCGATGTGCATGTACGCGAGGATCGAGTTGCCGGCGACGGCGAACAGCGTGATCACCAGGAACGACACCAGCACGCCCTGACGCGCGGCCCTCTTGCGGGCCTCGCGGGACTTGCGCCCCACCAGCCCCAGGAACACGGGCACGGTGCCGGGCGGGTCCATGATCACCAGCAGGGTGATCGAGGCCTCGATGAAGAGCCGCAGGTTGAACACGCGAACACCGCCTTATCCGACGAGGATCTTGCAGCCCGTCGCCCTCTCGGCCAGAGCATCCAGCATCTCGGGCGCCGTCGTCTCCGCGCCGAGCCGCACGGTCTTGTTCGTGCCGTGGTAGTCACTCGACCCGGTGACGACCAGCCCCAGCGAGTCCGCGAGCGACCTCAGCGACCGCCGGGTCTCGACGTCGTGGTCCGGGTGGTCGACCTCGACGCCGGCCAGGCCGATCGAGGCGAGCGACCGCACGACCGAGGGCGCCACGACGGGGCCGCGGGAGCGGGCGAACGGGTGGGCCAGCACGGTCACGCCGCCCGCCTCGGTGATCATCTCGATCGCGCGCTCGACGGGGGTGTCGGTGCGGCCCACGTAGTACTGGCCGCCGGTCAGGAACGTCGCGAACGCCTCGTCGACCGACGTCACCACACCGGCGCGGATCAGCGCCTGGGCGAGGTGCGGGCGGCCGGCCGGCGCGTCGAACGGCAGGCGGGACATCAGGTCGACCGGGTCGATCGGGAAGCCGTCGGCCTGCATCATCTCGGCCATCTTCTGCAGCCGCGCGCGCCGTTCCTCACGCAGGCGTGACTGCTCCTTCATCAACATGGCGTGCGTCGGGTCGTAGAGGTACGCCAGCAGATGAACGGTGATCGTGTGGCCGTAGCCGTCCGCCGAGGAGCACGACAGCTCGGCGCCGCGCACCAGCCGCAGGCCCGACGGCAGCGCCGCCTCGGCCTCGGCCCACCCGGCCGCCGTGTCGTGGTCCGTGATCGCCACCGCGTCGAGCCCCGCGAGGGCCGCGGCCCTCACCAGGTCTGCGGGGCTGTCGGTACCGTCGGACTCGGACGAATGGGTGTGCAGATCGATGACCACGTCGTCCAGTGTGGACGACGTGGTGCACGACCGGTGTTACGGGACCATCTTCTTGCCGCGCGCGGCGCGCTGGGCCTTGATCATCGAGAACCGCTCGGCCTGCGCCTTCTTGTCGCCGAAGGTCAGCTCCGAGATGGCGTCGTAGACCTCTTCGGGGTTCGGCAGGAACTCCAGGCGGTTCAGCGCCTGGATCTGTCCCGCCGACTCCACGATGAGCGTGCCGTAGCCGAGCATGCGCCCGCCCACGGTGCGTTCGTAGGTGAGGTCGGTGACCTTGGTGATGGGCATCATCGCGACCTTGGTCTCGAAGACGCCCGAGGTCAGCATGAAGCGCTTGTCGGTGACGACGATGCGCTCCACCCACCACTCGATGATGAAGTACGCCACGCGCAGCAGCACGAGCAGAGCCCCGTACCAGAGCACGTTCTGGATCACCGCGGCGTCCGCCGGGAGCAGGTAGGAGATCATCATGAAGCCGGCGAGCAGCGCCGCCGCCTCCAGGACGTCCCAGATCAGGTAGGACCAGTGCCTGCGCACACGGATGACCCGACGCTCGCTCGGCAGGAGGTAGTCGTCCGGATCACGTGGTGCGAACATGCGCTACCAGCCCTTTCCCGATGCCAGCCAGTGCTCAGTCCTGCCCCGGGCGAACCCGTGGGGCCTAGAACAATTGTCGCACGAAGGTGATCAGGGCCTCAGCCGCAGTTCGCAGCGAGTTGAGGATGTTCTGCACGAGTTGGGCCGCCTGCTGGGGCTCCGCGATGAGGAAGAAGAGCAGCAAGGCGATTCCAGCGAAAGTGAGAATCTTCTTCAAGTTCACGGTGTCCACCCCGTCCGCGTCGCACCCGTTTGGCGCCGTTCGTGACCGTTGTACAGCACGATTCAGCACCTTGGGAGATTTGTACCGCAGCCGGGGTAGCGAACTGCACCGCCGTTCCGGTGTGACTACGCTTCGTGATCGTGACGCCCAGCAGCAAGCGCACGATCCGTTGCGTCGGAGCCGTCGTTCATGACTCGTTCGGGCGACTATTGCTCGTGCGACGTGCCAATCCGCCTGGTGAGGGCATGTGGTCGATACCGGGTGGGCGCGTGGAGCCGGGTGAGACCGATGAGGCGGCTGTGACTAGGGAACTGATCGAGGAGACGGGACTCTCCGTCACCGTCGGACGCCTCGTCGGCCACGTGGAGCGACCGGCCCCGAACGGGGTTTTCCAGATCTTCGACTACGAATGCCAGGTCACGTCGGGTGTGCTCCGAGCGGGCGACGACGCATCGGATGTCGCTTGGGTCGACGGTGCGACCTTGGACACACTTCCGACCACCGACGGGCTCGTGGAAGCGCTCTCCGGCTGGAACTGCCTGCCCAAGGCCTGATCAGGGTTCACGCGATCGGGGACGGGCGTTCAGCGCCAAACAAGACGTTGCCCGTGGGCCTCGGTCGTCGCCAGAACGGTCGTCTCCGCGCCCGAATCACCGATTCGGACCAACCGCAGCTCACCGGCCTCGTGCGCGGCCCACCAGACAGGTCTGCCCAAAGCCGACAATGCGGGCACGAGGTCGAGGTCGGACCCGCTCGTGATGACGACGAGCGGCGCGTCGATCGGCTCGACGACCTTCGCGAGGTCCGCGACCGGGTCCCCGGTCACGAGGCGGGGCGGGTTCTTGCGCAGGACGCCGGAGGCCACCCCGAACAGACGCAGCCGTTCCGGTTGGTCGGCCCACACGCAGGCCTCCAGCCACGCGTAGGCGTCCTCGTCGGCCAGGTCGGCGGTGGCCTCCCCGATCCCGGCCTTCGCGGCGACCTTGACCGTCTTGGGCAGCTTCGGCAGCGCGGCGCCGGGCGCGAGCTCCAGGGCGCAGTGCAGGCCGAGGGCGGCCTTCGCGGGCCCGGCGACGACCTGCCCGGCCTCCGCGGTCTGGTAGCGGTACGAGTACTGGTCGAGCCCGAGCAGCAGCCCGGCCGTCGTCGCGACCTCCACGAGCCCGATCGGCCCGCCCGCCTGCTTCGCCGCGGCCGCGACGGCCGGGTAGAGCAGGGCCGCGCGCCGCACCTCGTTCGCCTGGACGACCTGCGAGCTCACCAGCGCCCGCACGCGGTCGGCGCGTTCGAGCAGGAAGTCCCGGAACAACGGCCAGGTGCTCTCGTCGGCGCCGTAGGTCCCGCCGAGCGACGGGTAGTAGTTCGAGAGCCGGTGGAACGGCTCGGCCTGCACGAGCCGGTGCGCCGCCGCCAGCAGGAGCTCGCCCGTGGCGTTGTCCTCGCTGGCGGCGGTGAGCAGGCCGGCGACCTCCGGATCGGCGGCGGCACGGGACGCGAGGTGCTCGTAGAGCGGCGAGATCGCCGCGGCCTCCTCCGCGAACTCCCGCAGACGTCGCTGTGCCAGATCCAGAGAAGTCACTTCACTCCTTGGGTTCAGGGCGCCCCGGCTGCTCGCCTCCGCGAGCCTCGCCGTAGGACCGCTTCGGCACCATGACCTTCCGCCGGAAGATGCACACGACCGTGCCGTCCTGCTTGTAACCGCGAGTCTCCACGTAGACGACGCCCCTGTCGTCCTTCGACTTGGACGGCGTCTTGTCGAGCACCTCGGTCTCACCGTAGATCGTGTCGCCGTGGAACGTCGGCTTCACGTGCCGCAGCGACTCGATCTCCAGGTTGGCGATCGCCTTGCCGGAGACGTCGGGCACGGACATGCCCAGCAGCAACGAGTAGATGTAGTTGCCGACGACGACGTTCTTGCCGAAGTCCGTCGTGTTCTCCGCGTAGTTCACGTCCATGTGGAGCGGGTGGTGGTTCATCGTCAGCAGGCAGAACAGGTGGTCGTCGTACTCCGTCACCGTCTTGCCGGGCCAGTGCTTGTAGACCGCGCCGACCTCGAACTCCTCGTAGTACCGACCGAACTGCACCGCGCCTCCAGCTACGTGTGATCGAGATCTGTGTCAGGTGGGGAGACAGTCTTTACGCGGGGGGAGTACCCTCGGCAACCGGTGTGTGAGGATTTCCACCACCAGTGACTTCGCCCCGAGGAGGTGAGGACCCCTAAATGAGCAAGGACCCCCACCCTGCCAGTACCAAGCGCGTCCTCACCGAGGTGGCCTTCTAGCTCCGTCTAGAACGTTCCAGTTCCACCGGGTCAGGACGCCCGTCGTGCTTTCGCACTTCACGCCGGCGTGTACCTGGAGGAACCCACCATGCCCAGCCTGCCCTCGATCCGCGGCCGCGGGTCTCAGCAGCGCCCGACGCCGCCGCACATCTCCGTGCCGTTGTCGCACTACGTCGTCGACTGCGCCGTGTACGTCGACGGCAAGCGACTGCCGGGCCGCTGGACGCACACCGACGCCGTCAAAGAGGTGCGCAAGCGCAAGGACGGCTTCGTCTGGATCGGCCTGCACGAGCCGGACGCGGAGCAGATCGAGGGCATCGCCGAGACGTTCGGACTGCACGAGCTCGCCGTCGAGGACGCGGTGCACGCGCACCAGCGCCCGAAGCTCGAGCGGTACGACAACACGCTCTTCATGGTCTTCAAGACCGTGCGCTACGTGACGAACGAGCACCCGGACACCGCCAACGAGATCGTCGAGTCCGGCGAGATCATGGTGTTCCTGGGCAAGGACTTCGTCATCACCGTGCGGCACGGCAACCACTCCGGCCTGTCCAAGCTCCGGCACGTGCTGGAGGAGGACCCGGAGCGGCTCGAGATCGGCCCGTCCGCGGTGATGCACGCGATCGCGGACCAGGTGGTCGACAACTACCTCGAGGTCACCGACCACATCGAGGACGACATCGACCGCATGGAGGAACGGGTCTTCGCGCCGCGCACCGAGGTGAGCGCGGAGCAGATCTACATGTTCAAGCGCGAGGTCGTGGAGCTGCGCCGCGCGGTCATGCCGCTCGCGAACCCGTTGCGCCGCCTGGCGGAGGGCTACACGCCGCTCATCCCCGAGCAGGTGCGGGCGTTCTTCCGCGACGTCGACGACCACCTCACCGAGGTCTCCGAGCGCGTCACCGCGTTCGACGAACTGCTGACGACGCTGGTCGACGCGACGCTCGCGAAGATCACGCTGCAGCAGAACACCGACATGCGCAAGATCACCTCGTGGGTCGCGATCATCTCCGTGCCCACCATGGTCGTCGGCGTGTACGGCATGAACTTCGACTACATGCCCGAGCTGAAGTGGAAGTTCGGCTATCCCCTGGTGATGAGCCTGGTCCTCGTCGCCTGCCTCACGCTCTACCGAATACTGCGCCGAAATCGCTGGCTGTAGCCCCGTTTTCGCTCGCTTTGTTCGTTGTAGGAGGGCCCTGTCATGACCAGAATCCTGACCAACATCCGCTTCTGGATCCTCGCGTTCCTGCTCTGCTGGATCACCACCGTGTTCGTGCTGATCAGCGGGACGCCCTGACGTGCGGAGGCAGCTGACCAACCTGCGGTTCTGGATCATGGTGTTCGCCGTGGGCTGGCTGCTGATGGTCTTCGCGTCCATCGCGTTCTGGCCGGAACCCGGTGAGGAGTCGCCGGACCAGCTCGCCGTCGAGGTGACGAACGCCTTGCGGGCACACGACTTCCACCGGCTGGAGCCGTTGCTCGCGGTCGGCGGTGAGGACGTCGCCAAGTCGACGGTCGACCACTTCAAGACCGCCCAGGTGGAAAGCGGCACCTACCGCGACGGCGCGATCGTCGTCGCGTACTCGCACGCAGGCACGCGCGCGGAGTTCCGGCTGCCGGTGGAACTGCAGGACGGGCGGTACGTGGTGAACCCGGTGGTCACTCCCAAGGGGTGACGTCCCAGGTGAACGGCGTGCCGTGCCCCGCGCCGTGGCCGAGGTTCAGCGAGAGCCCGGCGGGCCACAGCTTGAGCAGCAGCTCGAACCGGTACACCTCGCCGGGGTCGTCGCTCCTGCGGGGCTCGAAGACCAGCAGTGCCAACGGTGTCGTGGGCGTCGCCTTCGCGGCCGCGTCGGCCAGCACGGCCCTGCCCATCGCCCGGTCCGCGGGCGAGGCGTACTGCCACACCACGGAATGCCACACGACGGTGAGCACGTCGCGTTCGGCCCTGGCGAGCTGTTTCGCGAGCCACTCCGGGCCCGGCGAGCGCTCGACGCGGACCGGATCGGTCGCGGCGAGGTCGAGGGCGGCGCGCAGGCGGTTCCACCGGTCGACCTGGTCCGCCCAGACGAACGAGCTCAGGTGCAGCCGTCCGTCCTCTGTGGACACGTCGACCGGGTGCAGGTCGCAGCCCGCCCTGCCGACCACGCGCAGCCGGTGGTCCAGGTCCGCGGGCGGCCTGCCGGTCCACCCGGGGTCGAGCACCAGCGGGCTGTCCGGATCGCCGAGAACCCTGTCCGGGAGCTGGTAGCCGACGTGGTGCGGGCGCAGGTTGAGCCCGCCGCTCGCGCCGACCTCCAGCAACCGCACGCAGAACGGCACGTGCCGGCCGGCGACCTTCGCGGCCTCCTGCGCGGCGACCACCAGTCCTCCGTAGAGGGGTGCGCTGCGGCCGGGTTCGTTGGTCTGCACGACGGTGGCCTGGACCCGCTGCCGGAGCAGGTCGGCGTGCTCGGTGAGGGCGGGCACCGCGTCCTCCCACAACGCGGGCAGGTCCGGCCGGCCGCCGGCGGTCGGGTAGTGCTTCGCGAGGCCCGGCGCGCGTCCTTCGAGCACGAGCCGGTGGACGGCGCCCGCGAACCGCAGGCCCGGCACCGTGCCCTCCCGGTCGCGTTCGGAGCCCGCCATGATCCTGGCCGTGACACCGCCCCGCTCCAGGTCGGCGGCGGCGTCGGTGAGGAGTCGCTGGGTCAGCGGACTGCGGTCGCGGCAGCCGTGGGCGGCCGCGGCGAACAGCTCGGCAAGCACGGTGTTCACGCTAACGGCAGCTCCGCCGCCCGTCATGTGGTGAAAGACCTCATTACGCTGCTGGGATGGCACGGATTCTGGCGGTCGCGGACGAGGTGGTCGAGCAGCTGTGGACCGACCAGGTGCACCAGTACGCCGGTGTGGACCTGGTGCTCGCGGCGGGCGACCTGCCGTTCGACTACCTGGAACACCTGGCCAACGCGCTGGAGAAGCCCGTCGTGTTCGTGCCCGGCAACCACGACGCCGACCTGTCCGGCTACTCGAACGTGCGCGGCCTGTGGACCAAGGCGGGCGTGCCGGTGCGCTGGCCAGGTCCAACCGGTGCGGTGAACGCGGACGAACGCGTGGTCGACGTGGCCGGGCTGCGCATCGCCGGTCTCGGTGGTTCGATCCGCTACAACAAAGGCCCGAACCAGTGGACGGAACGGCAGCAGGCCCGCCGCGCCCGCCGGGTGTCCCGGCTGGCCGGCTGGCGCAGGCTGCGGGACGGACGTGGCGTGGACGTGCTGCTGACCCACTCACCGCCGCGCGACTGCGGCGACGAACCCGACGCGCCGCACCGCGGCTTCGAATGTCTTGGTGCGCTCGTCTCGCGCCTGCAGCCCTCGTTCATGCTGCACGGCCACATCCACCCGCACGGCCACGTGCGCCCAGACCGTTCGTTGGGCACCACGCGCGTGGTCAACGTCGTTCCGCTGAAGGTGCTCGACGTCCCAGGAGGACGCGATGAGGCGTGACACCGGTTTCCCCGCGGCCGACGCCGAGAACGACTTCCAGCGCGCCCGCCGCAGCCAGGTGATGTCCCGCCTCGCGACGTGGCTGCGCCGCGAGCCGGACGACGTCAACATCATGCTGCCGTTCCACGAGGTCGTGGAGGCGCTCGGCATGGCGTCGGAGAAGCGCCTGGGCCTGCAGTCGATCAGGCTCGACTCGATCGTGGGCAGCGTCGACCGCACCCGCGACTTCGACCGCCGCTTCCGCCCGACCTCGAGCCGCGTTCGCGAACGCTGGCAACGCCTCGCCCTGGCCGCCCGCCGAGGCGAGAGCGTGCCGCCGATCGAGGTGTACCGGGTCGGCGAGCTGCACTTCATCATCGACGGCCACCACCGCGTCTCGGTCGCGCACGCCCTCGGCCTGGAGGTGATCGACGCGTACGTGACGCAGGTGATCACCCGCCTCAACTCCTCGGGCATCCGCTACCGCGGCGACCTGATCGTGAAGGACTACCGCCGCCTCTTCCTGGAACGGGTGCCCCTGTCGGGCGAGGCCCGCGCCGCCGTCGTCCTGTCCGACCCGTGGCACTACGCGCAGCTCGGCGAGCACGTCGAGGCGTGGGGGTTCCGGCTCATGCAGGACACGGGCCAGTTCCTCGACCGCGCCGAGGTGGCGCGCCGGTGGTACGCCGACGAGTACCGGCCCGTCGTGGCGATGCTGCGGCAGGCCGACATGATCAGGGACAGGAACGAGACCGAGGCGTACATGTGGGTCGCGGCGGAGCGGTACCGGCTGATCCGGACGCACCGGTGGGACGCCGACGTCATCAACGCCGTGCGGGAGGAGAGCCAGTCGCAGGGGCGGGGGTCCCGCGGTTAGGCGTGGCTGGGACGCAGCGCACGCCGCTGGGGCGTGGCCGGCGCAGGCGGCCGAGACGCGGCTTACGCGTGGCTGGCGCACGGCAGGTGGCCAGCCCACGGCTCGCACGGCCCACGTGACCCGCCTGCCGCCCACCGAAACTCGGTCACACCCCCGCCCGCCCGTCGCTGGCGTGCCGGCGTGCTCGCCTCGAACCCTCAGCGGCTGTCGCCGTTCGGCCACCGCCTGGTCATCGAGCGGTCGACGGATGAAGTTGTGGGATCACTGGGCCTGTTCTGGCCTCCTTCCGACGGGCGGGTGGAGATCGGGTACGGCGTGGTGCCTTCACGCCAGGGCCGCGGCTACGCCGTCCACGCGAACGTCTAACCGTCCAACACGGCGTCGGCCCGCGTGCTGGAGAAGGTCGGCTTCACCCGGTACGCGAGCACCGACGAGCTGATCAGCTACCCGCGCACGAGCTGAGGGTCAGCGCGGCGCCACCCGCGGCGCGTCCGCGTCCGGCAACGGACGTGCCTGGTCCAGCACCTCGTCGGTGTACTTGTCGAGCAGCCGCGTGCCGATCTGCTGCGCGTAACCGAAGATGACCGCCCACAGCAGCAGGGCCGCCGCCGACGGGATGCCGATCAGACCGCTCGTGACGCCCGCTCCGAGCGCCAGGATCCCGACCACCGCCAGTGCCGCGCCGAGCATGATCTTGATGAGGGCCTGGTACCCGATCATCACGTACGGCGAGAGCGATGGCCGGCGGCGTAAGAGGAGCACCACCGCGGCCAGCACCGCGCCGAACGCGCCGAGCACCTGCACCAGCCAGACGTCCACTCCGGACGCCTTCGCCGTACCGCCGGGGCAGACCGTCGGGAGCGCGTTCTCCTTCGGGTCGACGCACAGCGGGATGATGCCCGGCTTCACGATGCCGACGACGCCGAGCACCGTGTTGATCACGAACAGCACGAGGGACGCGGCGATCAGCTTGTTGCGCAGCGCGCGGGAGCCCGCGTGGGCGAAGTCCGAGTTGTCGTAGGCCGCGCGCAGGGCGTCGACGACGATCGCCCGTTCCACCGCGGGCGTGAACTCCCCCGGCCGCAACGCCTCCAGGCCGCGGCGGCGCGGGTCGTCCTCGTCGAGGTACTGCGCCACCCGCGCCCGCAGGCCCGGCAGGCGGCCCAGGAAGCCGCGCTCGGCCGAGATCGTCGCCACCTCGGCCTCGTGCAGGGCGCGCCACGCCCGTTCGATGTACCAGCCCGACCACCACGACGGCAGCATGCGCCACCACGGTTCGCGGGAGCTCAGCATCTCCTCGACCACGGCGGCCTGCGATTCGGCCGTGTGGCGCCACACGTCGCCTTCGGGATCGACCGGGTCGGACGGGCCGAGGGCAGCCAGATCCGCGCGGACCCGGTCCAACCGGGACTGCACGACGAGTCGCCAGTCGGTGACTCTGGGTTTGCGCTCGGCCATGTCCCGATGGTGACAGCCACCACCGACAATTTCGGCAGCCATCCGTGTGACGTGCGCAAACGTCACCCGAACACCTCATTCGGTGATCAGGTACCCCAGACGCGGAACGTAGCGGCCTCCGCCAGCTCGTCCTCGTCGAACCGGTAGAGCCCCGCCACCCTCAGCCGCCCGCTGAGCCACTGCAGCACCGTGCCCGCGAGCGAACCGGACAACCGCGACTCCTCGTCCTCGTGCCTCGGCATCAGCACCAACTGCCACTCGTCCGGCGGACCGGAGGTGAGCCAGCCGATCCGGTCACCGTCGATCGAGTCCCCGAACGGGAGGTGGCCACCGGGTTCCGGGTACAGCGGCAGCCGGTAGTGGTGCGGGAACTCCGCCCTGGCCTGCCGTTCGGCACCGAGCAGGCTTCCCGCGCACGCCGCCAGCCCCATGTCCCCGGCGTCCAGCGGCGCCCACAACCGCAGCCAGCCGGCCCACGCGCCGCCGCCGTAGGTCTCCATGAACTCCACGTAGTCGGCGGGAAGTCGCGAACCCAGCCTCGTGAACAGCCACTCCCACGTCTGGTCACCGAGCTGTGGCCGGGCAGGAGGCGGGACGAGTTCCCGCAGCCCGTCGAGGTCTTCTCTCACCGCCCCAACCTAACGCATAACCTTGCGCGTATATACGCCAAACGTTATAAATTTGCACGTGGACGTCTTCGAGGCCGTGGCCGAACCCCACCGCCGGCACCTGATCACGCTGCTGGCCGAACGTGAGCGCACCGCGGGCGAGCTCGTCGACAGCCTGCCGTCGCTCACCCAGCCCGCCGTGTCCCGGCACCTGCGCGTCCTCAGGGAGACCGGACTGGTCGAGGTCAGGCCCGACGGCCAGCGCCGCATCTACGCGCTCAAACCCGAAGGCCTGCAACGCATCGACGACTGGATCACCCCGTACCGCCGCTTCTGGCGCACCCACCTCGACGCACTGCGACAGCACCTGGAGAGCGAATGAACGACCTCGGCACCATCACCGTCGACGGCGAGCACGCCACCCTCACGTTCCACCGCAGGTTCGCGTTCCCGATCGACCGCGTGTGGTCGGCCATCACCGACGACGCCGAGCGCAAGGCGTGGTTCGGCGAGGGAACCGTCGACCCGCGGAGCGGATCGGTCGTCATCGAGCCCGAGGACCCGCCCGCGCCGATGGACGCCAAGCGCGTGACGGGCCGCATCCTCACCTGGCAGCCGCCGCGGAACGGCCACGCGGTCTTCGAACACGAGTGGCACCAGCGGATCGTGGAGGACAGCGTCGTGCGCTACGAGCTCACCGCGGACGGCGACGAGACGTTGCTCCGCTTCACCCACACCGGACTCTCCGAACGCAACGCCAAGGGCTTCGCGCCGGGCACGCACGCGTTCTTCGACCGCGCGAACGCCTTCCTGCACGACGAGACGCCGCCGGCGTGGGGCGAGCGCTACGCGGAGGTCGCGCCGGGCTACCCGTCCTGGCGGTGAAACCGGGCGACGTGCGAGTGCGCCCGCGCGAACTGCGCGTCCGCGTCCCCGCTGTAACCCCAGGGCCACCGCGACGCGCGCTCACCGCCGCGGGCGAGGTGCTGGGCGAGCCTGTCGGTCACGAAGAGCTCGTAGTAGTAGTTCGCGAAGATCTGGTGTGCCCACGGGGAACGCGGGTGGTCGTCGGCACCGGCGAGCAGGCGGTCGGACGCGGCGTCGACCTCGGCTCGCTGCTTCTTGAGGTACGACCGGCTGATGGTCTGCCACATCCGCACCGCGAAGCTGGTCTTCCAGGTCAGGTACACGTGCATCTCGATGTGCGCGGTGGGGATCAGCGCCAGCAGCGGGTGGCCGTCGGGCAGGCCGTCGGCGGTGCTCCTCGCGAACCCGAACATCTCCTCGTGGCTGCCGTACCACTTCGCACAGGCCGCGTGCAGCCGCCGGAACGACGCGTTGAACAGGTCGGGGACCCGCTTCACGACCTCCTCGTAGACCTCCGCGGCCTCACGTCGATGGGTGGGCAGTGCGACGGCCATCGACATCATCAACGCCCACGGCGCGACGTCGTCGGGGTCGAGGGCGGCGGCGCGGTGCAGCGTCTCGTGTGCCAGGTGGGAGAACTTCCGCAGCCCGTCCCACTGCTCCTCCGTGGTCCGGTCCGCGCCCGCCGCACCCCGCGACTCCCACCCCGCGACGGACTGGGCGCTGCCCAGCAACAGCAGCAGCTCCCGGTCGTCCGGTCGTTCCTCGTGCGCGTCGAGCAACCGCGGCAGGACGACGGTGCCCGCGCCGCCGAGCACGTCGAGCACCAGCTCGTGGCGGTGCGGCTGCTCACGGGTGGCGGCGATGAGGCGGAGAGCGGGGCCGAGTTCACCGGAGACCAGCGCCAGGGCCGTGCTCATGAGTTCGTCGTCGTCGAAGTTGACGTCGACGTAAGAAGGAAGCTGCGAGACCACGCGCGGAAGCTAGCACCGCGTCGCGCGCGACCGTCCACAGTTGATCGAAACGATGCGGGAGGCGCCGACAGGGCACCGAACGACGCCTCCCCCACCCGCTCAGGCGGTCTGCGAAGGCTCCACCAGCGCACGGAGCCGGGGAGGCATCCTCTTCTCCAACCCGTACGGTTCGAGGTGCGCCTGCAGCACGCCCGTGAACGCCCGCTCGACCGAAGCGGTGTCCCAGTTGTCGCTCTCCAGGATCGGCTGCTTGAAGTACGGCTGGCCGACGATGTGCAGCTGCCTGCCGTTGCACCGGATGACCTGCCCGGTGATGCCCTCGGCACGGTCCGAGAGCAGGAACAGCACCAGCGGCGCCACCTTGCCCGGCGTGCGGTCGGCCGGGATGGCGCGCAGGGAGCGTTCGGACTTCCACACCATCCGCGTGTGCGCGACGGGGCACACGGCGTTCACGCGGATGCCTTCGGATTCCAGGTCGAGAGCCCACGAGTAGCTCAGCGACGCCACCGCGCCCTTCGTCGCCGAATAGGTGGCGAGTTTGCGTTGCCCGAATGACGCTCCGGAGGAAATGTTGATGATGGAACCGCCACCGGTCGCCCTCATCGCCCGCATTGCCGCGATTCCGGTGTAGATGACGCCGAGGACGTTCACCTCGACCACGTGCCTGATCGTCTCGGGATCGTCCTCCCACGGCGCGGTCTCGTAGTTGAGCCCCGCGTTGTTCACGAGGCCGTCGACGCGGCCGAACTCGTCCAGACACAGGTCGACGATCTTGGCCGCCTCGCTCGGGTCCGCGACCGTGTGGTTCGAGGCGACGGCGCGGCCGCCGAACTCGCGGATGTGCTCGGCCACCCGTTCTGCCAGGTCACCGTCGTTGTCGTTGACCACCACGGACGCGCCGGCGAGGGCGGCGTGCATGGCGTAGGCCTCACCCAGTCCTCGGCCCGCCCCGGTGATGACGACAGCTTTTCCGTCCAGGATCCCCATTGCACGCTCTCTTTCACTCGGGCGGCGGTTCCCCTGACCCCCCTGTGGTCCTGTAGCCGCCTTCGACAAGCGTGCGGACGTTCCGGAGCCGCGTACTCCACGTTTCGATGAGATGTCGCTGCCGAGCGCCCAATGGTCGGCGTGAATTCAGCCCGGCAGTTTCCCCGGACTGATCGGCCCCTGAGGACAGAGGGCTTTGTGCCTCACTCGTTCGAGTGACACGAACGGGCCGCCTTCCCGCATGGGGAAGACGGCCCGCAAAACGAGAATTCACCGTTCCGTGTAAGTCAGGTTCCTGCCGCTGGACGGGTCGAACAGCTGCACCTTGTCCGCGTCGAACCAGATGTCCGCCGAGGCGCCTTCCACCGCGCCGGACGCCGACGACAACCGCGTCACGAGCGAGATGCCGTCACCCGGCACGTCGTCCGATCCCGCGTCCGCCGCGAGCTCCTGGAGCTCCGCCGAGGCCGCCTGCTCACCGGTGAGGTTGAAGTAGGCGTACTTGTCCGAGCCCATCGACTCCAGCACGTCCACCTGGGACGTGAACTTGCCGCCCGCCGACAGCTTCGCCGGCTCGACCAGCGCCGCGTCCTCGAAGTGCTCCGGGCGGATGCCGAGGATCACCTCGCGGGGCGCGTCGGCGGCCTCGACGAGCTGGCGGACCCGGTCCGTCAGCGTCACGTCGCCGATGACCGACCGCAGCGCGCCGTTCTCGAGCGTCGCCGGCACGAAGTTCATCGACGGGGAGCCGATGAAGCCCGCGACGAACAGGTTCGCCGGCTGGTCGTAGAGGAACTGCGGCGCGCCGATCTGCTGCACGACACCGCCGCGCATGACGACGACCCGGTCGCCGAGGGTCATCGCCTCGGTCTGGTCGTGCGTCACGTACACCGTGGTCGTGCCGAGCTGCTTCTGCAGGCGCGACACCGAGGTGCGCATCTGCACGCGCAGCTTGGCGTCCAGGTTGGACAGCGGTTCGTCCATGAGGAACGCCTTGGGGCTGCGCACGATCGCGCGGCCCATCGCCACGCGCTGCCGCTGGCCACCGGACAGGTTGGACGGTTTGCGGTCGAGGTGCTGCGAGAGGTCGAGGATCTCGGCCGCCTCCTTGACCTTCTTCTCGACCGTCGCGTTGTCGACCTTGGCCAGCCGCAACGGGAAGGCCATGTTCTCCTTCACCGTCATGTGCGGGTAGAGCGCGTAGGACTGGAACACCATCGCGATGTCGCGGTCCTTGGGCGCCTTCTCGTTGACGCGCTGCCCGCCGATGCGCAGCTCGCCGTCGGTGATGTCCTCCAGGCCCGCGATCATGTTGAGCGTGGTGGACTTCCCGCAGCCGGACGGTCCGACCAGGATGATGAACTCGCCGTCGGCGATCTCCAGGTTGACCTCCTGCACGGCCAAAGCGCCGTCGGGGTACCTCTTGGTCACCTTGTCCAGAACGATCTCTGCCATTGGTCAACTCACCCCTTGACGGCGCCGGAGGTCAGGCCGGCGACGATCCGGCGCTGGAAGAACAACACGAAGAGGATGATCGGGATGGTGATCACGACGGCGGCCGCCGCGATCGACCCGGCCGGGTCCTCGAACTGCGAGCTGCCGGTGAAGAACGACAGCGCCACCGGCACGGTCCGCGACTGCTCGGTCGAGGTGAGCGAGATCGCGAACAGGAAGTCGTTCCAGCAGAAGATGAACACGAGGATCGCCGTCGTGAACACACCCGGTGCCGCGAGCGGCGCGATGACCCGCCGGAACGCCTGCCCCGGCGTCGCGCCGTCCATCTTCGCCGCCTTCTCGAGCTCCCACGGGATCTCGCGGAAGAACGCCGACAGGGTGTAGATCGCGAGCGGCAGCGCGAACGTGATGTACGGCAGGATCAGGCCGGGCCACGTGTCGAAGAGGCCGAGCGAGCGCTCGATCTCGAACAGCGGGGACACCAGCGAGACCTGCGGGAACATCGCGATCAGCAGCGAGACGCCCACCAGCAGGCTCTTGCCGGGGAAGTCGAGCCGCGCGATGGCGTAGGCGGCCATCGTGCCGAACACCACGGCGATCGCGGTCGCGATCAGCGCGATGCCGATGGAGTTGATCAGCGCCCGCGTGAACTCGGACGTCGAGAAGATGTTCTGGTAGTTCTCGAGGCTCCACTCCCGGGGGATGAAGTTGCCGTCCGCGAGCGTCGCCGACGACTTGAACGACAACGACACGATCCACAGCACCGGGAACAGCGCGTAGATCACGACGACCGCGTTGAGGACACCCCAGCCGACCTTCTTGCCGGTGGTCTCCGCTCCTCCGATTCCAGCCATCAGCGCTTCCCCCCGTCGTCACTGCCGGGGGCAGCGGTGCCGAAGAGCTTGATGAACACGAACGCGATGATCGCGACCATGATGAATATCAGGACCGACATGGTCGACCCGATACCGAGGTTCAAGCCCTTGATCAGGTTGTTGTAGGTCAGCATCGACACCGACGACGTGCCCTGCGAGCCCGCGGTGAGCACGAAGAGGTTGTCGAAGATGCGGAACGCGTCGAGCGTGCGGAACAGCAGTGCGACCAGGATCGCCGGCTTCATGATCGGCACGGTGATCTTGATGAACCGCTGCCACCCGCTCGCGCCGTCCATCGCCGCGGCCTTGAGCAGGTCGTCCGGCACCAGCGCCAGGCCCGCCATCAGCAGCAGGGCCATGAACGGCGTGGTCTTCCAGATCTCCGCGATGCTCACGACGATCAGCGCGGGCACCTTCTCGGTCAGCACCGGGTCACCGCCCAGCGCCTCGGCGAGGTAGCCGGTGCCGGGCGTCCAGGCGAAGCGCCAGGAGAACGCGGCCACGACCGTGACAATGCCGTACGGGATCAGCGTCGTCGTGCGGACGATGCCCCGGCCGACGAGCGCCCGGTGCATGATCAGCGCGAGCGACATGCCCAGCACCAGCTCGATCGCGACGGTGACGACGGTCAGCACGACCGTCACCCACACCGCGTTCCACCAGTACGGGCTGCTGAGCACGGTGACGTAGTTGTCGAACCAGATCCACTCGGTCCGGTCGGGGAACTTCAGGTCGAACCTCTGCATCGAGAGCAGCAGCGAGTAGAGGATCGGCCAGCCGGTCACCGCGATCATGGTGAGGGCGGCGGGCGCGCAGAGCAGCCAGCCGAGTCTGCGCTCGGCCTTCTTGCCCTCGCTCAGCGCGACCTTCTTCCTGGCCGCGACAGGCGCCGGTGAGGCACCGGTTCCCGTCGCGGTGTCCTCTGTCGTCGTCTGGCTCACGGCAGCACCCCCTTCGAGTCGAGAGCGTCCTGCAGTTCCTTGCGCAGCCTGTCCGCCGTGGCCTGCGGGTCGATGCCCGCGGGCGGCGACAGGATCGTGGAGATCACCGTCGAGACGTTCTGGTAGGCGGGCGTGCGCGGCCGCACACTCGCGTTCTTCAGCGTCTCCTTGATGTCGTCGCGCATCGGGTACGCCTCGGCCATCTCGGGCTCGTCGTAGACGGCCTCGATGGTCGGCGGCACGCCGTCCTTGAGCGCGGCGAGCTTCTGGCTTTCGGCGCTGCGCAAGCACAACACGGCGTCGAACGACTCGTTCGGCTTCGTGGTGTAGTTGCTGACGGCGTAGTTGATCCCACCGACGGTGACCTTCGACTGCTCACCGCTCACCGTGGGGTACGGCGCCCACTTGAAGTTCTTCGCGAAGTCCGGCTTCTTCTGCGCCGCCGCGTAGACGTACGGCCAGTTGAGCTGGAACGCCGCGTTGCCGTTCTCCATGGCGAGGCGCGCGTTGTCCTCGGCCGCGTTGGAGAACGACGGGTCGATCGCCTTCGACGTGGCGAGCTTCTTCAACGCCGCCAACGCTTCCACGGCCTTGTCGTCGACGACGGCCTTGGTGCCGTTCTCGTCGAGGATCGTGCCGCCGTTGGAGTTGACGAGCGTGTTGTACAGCACGACGAGCCCTTCGTACTGCTTTCCCTGCCCCACGATCTGGCCGGGCTTCCCTTCCGCCACCAGCGCCTCGGCCATGGAGATCATCTCGTCCCACGTCTTCGGCGGCGTGGGCACGAGGTCCGAGCGGTACCAGAGCAACTGGACGTTGGTGTTGTCCGGAGCCCCGTACAGCTTGCCCTCGTAGGTCGCCGTGTCGAGCGGCGTCTTCAACGTGCCGGACTCCACCTGCGACTTGACGGAGCCGGTGAACTCCTTGATCCAGCCCGCCTTGGCGAGCTCCGCCGTCCACGTGACGTCGAGCCCGAGGACGTCCATGCTGTCGTCCTCGGCCGCGAGTCTGCGCACCATCTGTTCGCGCTGACCATCTGCCTCACGCGGCAGCTTGTTGTAGACGATGTTGTACCGCCCGCCGGCCTTCGCGTTGCACGCGTCGACGATGGCCTGGAAGTTCTCCTGGGGGTACTTGTAGACGTTCACGGTGATGCCCTGGTCGCCAGACCCGCACGCCGTCAGAGTCCCCGCCGCGAGCATCGCGGCTCCCACTCCGGCCGCGAGTCGATAGCGCCTTGTCGCACCCATCGGCCCTGCCTCCTTCCCGACTGCACGGAGGAGCCAGACCGCAGCGCCCGGCACCTCGTCGTGCCACCGGCCGCACCGGGCGGACCGGTCAACCGAACCTAGGCCCGGTGATCAGGAGTCGCAACCAAGGGAAGCAACGATTCAGAACCAATGACCTTATGAGACCTTTAAGAGCTCGGGTTCGCAGGCCGCATCGCGAGCCTCGCGAGCAGGTCACGGCCCTTTTCGGCCGACTTCGGGTGGCAGAGCACGTCATACCTGTTGGCGACCAACTGGGACGCGGACTGGAAGTCGCGCTTGCCCTTGGCCGACCCGTACCCGACCGCGGCGAACACGAGCCCGAAGAACACACCGGTGATGAGACCCGTCAGCACCGGCCCGACGGTCACGCCGGGCTCGGGGCTGAAGAGGGTGAGGAGCAGGCCGACGAACAGGCCGAACCAGGCGCCGCTCGCCGCGCCGGTTGCCAGTACCCGGCCCCAGGTGAGTTTGCCGGTGATGCGTTCGACGAGCATCAGGTCGACGCCGACGATCATCACGTCCTGCACCGTGAAGTCCTCGGTGGCGAGGTGGTCGACCGCGCGCTGCGCCTCCTCGTACGTGGCGTACGAGCCGATCGGCCACCCCGTGGGCGGGGTGGGCAGGCGGGGAGGGACGCCGGGCCGGTTCGGGTTGGCGAACGGACTCGTCACGGGGACCACCTCTGTCGGACGCTGATCGTTCCATCCTGCCAGTGCCCGGTGCGGGATGCCGAGACGCCTACGGGTGTTTTGCCGGGATCAGAGCAGGCGAAGCACCTCGGTCGAGGTCTCGTCTCATGTCACGGCGGCGGCTCCGCGTGATGTCACGCGGAGCCGTCGATCTGCGAACGCTCTTCGCAACTTACCTGTTGATCAATTGCGGTCGAATCACAGGAGGTTGACGAACGACGATGTTGACGAGTTCGCCATCCCCTGAGACACCCACCCGCGCCTCGCCGCACTCCAAGTACCGGTCAACCGAGCAATGCGCAAACCAGAGCACAAAGAACTCGCCTGATGTTGATCGCGCAAGTGCTTCTACCTTGTCGATGTCGTACTTGGCGGGCTCCTTGTAATCAGGAGTCGTCTTCCACTCCCAGAGTTCCAGGTCAAATTTCGGCGACAGCGACCCCGGCTCAATCCGAGCTTCGTCGATCGCTCGATCAACGAGTGGCGGGAGATCAATAACGATCAACGCACAAAGCGCACCGGAGTCCGGATCGACCTTGAGCTCCACGTGACCGCCGTCGTCACCTGTGACATAGCAGTAAAGCGGACCTCCCCGAAGACTGATCTGCCACAGCACCGAGAGAGGCACCCAGGGATCGGCCGAAGCCGAGGCCCCCGGGCATCCCACACCATCCAGCACCTTGAACATCGGATCAGCCTACATATCTTCCGTGCATGAGCACCGGGAGGATGTCGCCAGGCGACTGCCTGAATTCAAGCTGCCATCCACCGACCGTCATGGGCCGGAAGAGCGGGACTCCTCCACTGGTCGCTTGCGCAACGGCCTCCTGAAGGCTCTTCAACTTCTGCTGCGAGGCGAGGCCAATCATTTCCGGACTTGCACCCCTCGCCTCCATCGACTTGGCGACTTCACTGAAGTGGTCAGTCACATTGCCGTGAACCCACACCTTGTGACCGCCAGCCGTCAGTTCGAACGATTTCGGGACACCACCGGTACCTGGGATTTCAGGTTGAGTTCCAACGATGTCGTCCCAGACCGTTCCGGTGTCACATGGGCCGGTGTTGTGGACGAGCACCGGCGTCTCGCCTGCAACCACGAAGTAGGTGTGGACAACGTCAACCGTGAGGTTGTACGTGCGCATGAACGAGGCGTAATGACGCGTGGCCACCAGCTCAGCACGACCGTTGCCGGGCGTGTTGAGCAGATCACCGGCGTCGAGATCAGCCGCGTCCTCCCACTCCCCCGTGGTGGCGTTGTAGAACGGGTGGTGCGCCGTCGACCGGATGACCTTCGGCCCTTCCGGGGTCGACACCGTCAGGTCGACGTAGCTCTTGTCCTCGTCGGTGATGATGACCGCGACAACGGTCTGCTTCTCGACCTTGTCGCTCTCCGGCTGGCTGGCGGCGACCTGGTCACCGACCTCGATCTCGTCGATCCGCTTGGTCGAGCCGTCCGCCATCAACACCTGCGTGTCCCCGCTGAAGCTGTTGACACACTTGGCGCCCGCTTCGACGGCCTGCTCGACACCGCGACCGGCGTCCTTCACGTGGTCCGCGTTGCGGACCCACTTGAAGATCGTCGCGCCCCAGCCGAGGAACGGAACGGCTCCAGCACAGGACAGGACGGCATCCGTCGTCTTGCCCTCGCCCGCATACGCGGCGCAGTTCGTCAGGTCGGCGGCTTCGCCGATGACGGGAACCATTCCGAGTCCGTCGAGCACCAGGTGCGCGAACGCCGCGCTTCCCTTCTGCCCACATCCCGTACAGGCGGGGTAGCCGCTCGAGGTGTGGCCGTACTTGCCGGTCGAATTCCCCTGCGAACCGCAAGGGGCAGAGCCGTAACCGCTCGCCGCCGTGCACATCTTGGGTGAGGCGGGAGTGGACTTCGGCTTGGACGGCGGCGGCGGCGCGTTGTGCGGGTTGCCGCAGTACGCGACGCACTTGCCGTCCTTGTTGTTGCGCTGGCCGTTGTCCTTGTAGCCGGGGTCGCCCGCGCACACGTTGTAGTCGCAGTACGCGAGACCGGTCGGGTCGCTGAACGTGATCGGCGAGTTGTTGGCGTACGCGTACGCGTTCCACTGCTGGGGGTCCAGCGGCATCATCAGCGGGTCTACCGAGATGAACTTGCCGAGTGCGGCGTCGTATTGGCGTGCACCGATGTTGACCAGACCGGTGGTCGTGTCGTTGGTGCCGCCGACGAAGCCGCGCTCGCCGGGGAACGTGGTGGCCGCGCCGCGCGGGCCGCCGAACGGGAGCTGGCGGCGGCGGTCGACCTTCATGGTCGCCCGGTCGATCGCCACGTGGGCGGTGCCCTGCATGTCCGAGGCCAGCCAGGTGACCTTGGTCTTGCCCTCGCGCATCGCGACGACCTGGCCGCCGTGGCGGTAGTACCGCGTCACGGTCGGCGCGGTCGCGCCCTTGGCCAGCCTGATCTCCTCGTCACCGAGGTAGAGGGTGGTGGCGTTCGCGTCGCGGCGGATGAGCCGTTCCCCACTGGCGCTGTAGAGGAACTCGGAGACCTTCGAGCCCTCTGTCAGCTTGGTGACGCGGCCTTCGGCGTCCCACTCCAGGCTCTGGTCGGCGCCCGCCACCTTGCGGCTGGTCGTCGCGCCGATCTCGTTGTACGTGAACTGGTCCAGGCGGCTGCCGCCCGGGCCGGTGGTGGTCACCGAGTTCGCGGCGTGCGGCCTCGGTGAGCCCGTCGCCGGGTAGTCGTACGTCCTGGTCGTGTCGCCGGACGCCGCGTGCTGGGTCTCCGTGCGCCGGTTGCCGATCTGGTCGTAGGTGTAGGAGTGCCAGTACGGCGCGGGTCCCGCCAGCGTGCCGGTGGACTTGGCCGCGTCACACCCGCCGGACGGAGTCCAGGCTTCGGTGAGCCTCCTGAGGTAGTCGTACTGGAAGCACTGGCGGTCCGGGACCTGTCCGAGCGTCGTGTCCGCCACCGAGGTGATGTTGCCGACCTGGTCGTAGGCGTAGTTCACGTCCGCCTGCATCGGCGAAGCGACTTCCGCGTCGACGATGTAGCGGTTCATCCGGCGGGTGCTGTCGTCGTAGTAGTACGACAGCCACGTGCGTTTGCCGGTGTTGCCCAGTTCGAGCCTGTAGAGCTCACCGAGCTTCGTGTAACCCGTCGTGTTGACGAGGTTGTCGGTGCCCAAGCCGGTCAGCGACGCGGTCGTGTTGCGCGGGCGGCCGAGGTCGTCGAACCCGTGCACGACCGACTCGGTCGGCATGCTCGCCGCAGGAACCGCGCCGAGCCCTTCACCGGTGACGGTGCCGTCCGGGCTGTAGGTGTACCACCGCTTGTAGATGCCCTTCAGCGGCCCCTCGGAGTCGGGGATCTCCACCTCCGCGGCCAACGGCTTGTTCAGCGACGTGTACGACAGAACCCTGTTGACGTAGGCCTTGCCGCCGACGTAGCGCGTTGATGATGCCGGCAGACCCTTGCCGTACTCGGCCGTGTCGAAGTCGAACTTCGCGAGGACCGTCGCCCCAGACTTCACCGCGGTCTTGCGCCCCGCGGCGTCGTACTCGTGGGTGAGAACCGTTCCGCGCGCGTCCTTGGTCGTCTTGACGCGGTTGGCCGCGTCGTAGGTCATCTCGGTGACGCCGCGGTCGACGTCTTCCGACTTCACCAGCCGGCCGCGCAGGTCGTAGTGCCAGCGCCAGGTGTTGCCGGCGGCATCCGTTGCCGCAGCGAGCTTTCCAGCAGCGGAGTAGGAGTACTTGGTCACGTCGTGGTCACCGCTGGCCGTGGCGCCCTTGTACTGCCACAGCTCGGTCATCTGACCGCGCGCGTCCGTCACGGACGTGGTGGGAGTGCCACCGGCAGGCGGCGTCACGTCCACCCGGTCGCCGCCGTACGCCGTGCTGCTGCGCCACTTCTCCTGCCCACCGGCCTGGAAGATCGACGCGGTCGGGCGGCCCGATCCGTCGAACGCGCTCCTGGTGAGCCCCGGGACGTCGGTCTCGGAGAAGTTCAGCAGGTTGGTGTCCACCGGACCGGAGTTGAAGAACGGCTGCGTCGTCCGGCTCACCCGGCCCTGCGAGTCGTACTTCGTGTCGACGACGAGACGGCCACCCGTCGTGGCGTTCTGCGCCTGCCGGGTCCGGTACTGGCCGTCGAACACCACGGTTCCGCTGACGTACTCGCCGATGGCGTTGACGGTCGTCGTCTTGACGGAGCTCGGCTTGTCCTGGCTCACGTCGTAGTCGACCTTGACGCTCGGGTCGTCCGGGTACTCGTCACGGGGGCGGTTCGCCTGCCACACCCGCTTGGTCCTGCCGAGGGAGTCGTACTCGCCCTCGGTGACGTTCTCGTTGGGATCGGTGAGCTTCGTCCCGACGCCCCAGGCCGGGTTGACGTCCGTCGTCGTGCTGAAACCGAGCTGGTCCGTCACCACGACCTTCGTGACCGGGCCACCGGTGGCGGGCGTGTACTCGGTGCGCACCGTGTTGCCGAGCGGGTCGGTCGTCGTCAGCGAGCGCCCGTACGCGTCGTAGGTGGTCGAAACGACCGATGTGAAGACCGGGCCGGCCGCCGGGCGCGAGTCCAGCGTGGCCACGCTGGTCACGTTGCCGTTGGCGTCGTACGTGTTCTTGGTGGCACCGAGCGAGTGCTGCGGGAAGACGGCCGTCTCTCCGCAGTGGACCGCCACGGTCTCAGACTCCAGCGGGGAGGCCCAGTTCCACCTGGAGGCGTCCTGCCGGTACGAGCTGCGGGTGCAGCGGTCGTCGGACGCGGTGGCCAGGTCGCCGAGGTCGTTGCTCTCGGTCAGCTGACCGTGGTCGTCGTACTTGCTCTCGGTCTTCGTCGTGCGCCAGCCGCCCGACCGCAACGCGGTGTAGGACGTGGTGGAGGCGTTGGCGACCCAGTACGCCTTGTAGTCCCCGCGCGTAGCCGTGGGTCCCGCCCAGGTGGGGGTGGAGATGCTCTTGGACGTGACGGTCTCACCGGTTCCGTCGTGGACCTGGGTCTCGAAGCTGAGCCCGCTCAGCCAGTCGGAGTCCTCGCGCTCACCGCCCTCGGAGTCCTTGACCTTGGCGACGCGCGTGCCGTTGTTCGGCAGCTTGTCGCCGTTCATTCCGCGGTAGAAGCGCTCCTCGGTCATCGTGACCGGCTGCTCCGGGTTGCCGTCGTGCCCGGACCTCACCCGGACGCGGCCGTAACCGCGAAACTCGTTGTAGGTCCGTTTCTCGTCCTTGACGAACTCCGACTGGTTGCGGCGCCAGGCGGCACCGTCGAGGTACTCGTACTTCACGATCTGCTCGGTGCTCGCGGCCACGCGGTCCGAGGTGGTGATCGACTCCACCACGTACTTGTGGAAGTAGTCCTCCCGCTCGGCGCCGTCCTTCGGCGCCCACTTCACGGGGTAGCAGCGCTTGCCGTTCGTCTCCGGGTTGGACGGCATCGACGTTCCGGGGACGCAGTCCGGGTCCGCGTACTTGATCGTCGTCGTACCGCCGGCCTCGGAGATGACACCGGTGACGCGGTAGCGGTTGAGCGGCCCGACGCCGGTCGGGGTGTCGACGCGGTTCGGCTTCGCCGTTCCCTCGAACTTCACCTGCGGCAACGAGATCTCGCCACCGACCAGGCCGGTGTGCGTGACGCCCTTCAGCCACAAGGCGGCCTGGTAGACGTCGTCGCCCTTCGGGAACTCGTGCTGCAACGTCCAGCGGTCGACGTTCTGGTAGCCCTCGCCCGCGCGCACCTGTGTGGTGATCGTCGACAGGCGCTTCGTCGACCAGAACGTGGGGCTGTACTTGTCCTTGCAGGTGGTGCCGTCGCAGTTCTCGGCGACGGCGGCATCCGGCCAGTTCTCCTTCTTCGCGAAGGTGCACTCGCTGTCCTTGACGCACCGGTCGGCGAGGCCGAACTCGACCCGGCCGGTGGCGGGGGCGTTCACGTCGTCGCGCAGGCCGTACTCGACGGACTTCAGCGTTCCCGCGCGCACGTAGGGAACGGCCGCTTCCTTGAGGTTCTTGCCGTACTTGTTGATCTCGGTGTCGTAGTTGTAGAGGATCACGTTCCCGCGCGGGTCGATGACCTTGTCCAGCATCCAGCGCCACGCGCGATCACACGAGGAAGCCTCGAAAGTGCTTTCGTGGCAGGGCTCTCCGGCGTCGTCACCGAACACCGGAACGGTCCAGGTCGACTTCGAGTCAGGACGTGTGCCGAAGAGGTACTGCGTCCCGTCGACCGTGGTGATCTTCCAGGACTCGTTGAACTTGTCGCCGTTGCCGGCGGTGACCGTCCGTTCGACCCGCGACCGGTCGTCCTGCTTCAGCCGCCAGGCGCCGGTCGAGTCGTCCTTGATCAGCATGCCGCCGCTGCCGCCGAACGACGCGGTGGCGTTGTCGCTGCGCCAGCACAGGTCGCCGGTCTTCGGCGGGGTGGTGCCTCCCGTGGTGTCGTCGGCGCAGGAACCGTAGGCCCGCTCGACGAACCCGGCCGAGAGGTCCCAGCCGTCACCGATCCACGACGGCTGGTTGTTCGTCGCCGACGTCAGACCGTCCACAGCGGACGAGCGGTAGGACAGTCCGAGCGACGGGTTGAACCCACCGGGTGAGGGCGGCACCCGCAACGGGTACGACCAGCTGAAGTCACCGCTCTGCTTCGACACCTCCCACGACGCCGACTGGGAGAAGGGAGTCGCGGCGAACGAGCCGCCACCCTCCTGGGAACCGGCCTGCGGCTGGTTGCCCTGCAACGCCCGCGTGGACGCGTCGTCCAGGCCCCTGGCCGCGAACGTCCCGTTGGTCACCGGGACCGACTTCACGTCCGGCGCGTTGACCGACGGTCCCCCGGCGGCGACGGCCTGCTGTTCGACGGTCGCGGTCACGGCGGTCAGCGCGAGGCAGACCGCCAACCCTCTGATGAGGGCGCGCTTCAGCTTCATGATGGTGCTTCTCCCCAGAGGTCAGAACGTTGCGGCGGTGGTCGGCGGGCTGACGAGCACGTGGCCGAGGGACTGCTCGACCGGATGCCCTTCGCAGTTGACCGAGTCGAACCTGTTGCCCACTCCGTTGGCGCGGCAGCGGAACAACTCCTTGGAGGCCATGCCCGTCGGCGGCGAGGTCCAGATGTTGCCCGCGCTGCCGATCTTCTGCTTGCCGCCGCAGGTCGAGTCCAGCGAACTGAAGGTGTCGGTGCCTTCGCGGCACACCCACAGCGTCGTGGTTCCCGGCTCACCGGTCATCGCCAGGTAACCGAGGATTCCCTCGGACTTGTAGCCCGGCAGCACTCCCTGCGTGGTGCTCCAGTGGTCCCAGGGGAACTGCGTGGTGAGGTAGCGGACGAGCGGCGTGTAGGCGCGCAGCCAGCCGAGGCGCTTCACCTTGGTCTGGCCCTCGCAGTCGGCAGCCAGGGAAGTGAACCTGTCGGCGTTCACCACGCACAGGGTGAGCTCGACGGTCGGGATGTTGGTCGGCTTCACGGAGTAGACGGCTCCGGTCTCGCCGATCAGCGTCGCGCCCTCGCAGTCCGCCGCGGTCGAGCTGAAGTGGTCGTTGCCCGACTTGCACGAGTACAGCCGTTGCGCGTTCGGCTCGGTCGGCGACACCGGCCGACCTGCGACGCCCTCGTAGCGGTAGTTGGGCAGCGGCGGCACCGAAGTGAGGCCCGTGTAGTGCTCACCGGTGCCGTTGATGCTGACGTACCGGCCGAGCTGACCGGCGGCCGGCAGCGGGCGCGACGCGTGCTCGAGGATCTTCGCCTCGGGCACCGCCCCCTCCACGGCCCGCACCTCGTCGACGAGGCCTGCGAAGAGGTCGGCGTCCTTGCCCTGCCACCTGGCCTTGCCGATCGTCATCCCGCCGTCGGAGGGCCACAGCCGCCCCGACTCGCTGCCGGCCAGCTTGCCGTCGACGTAGAGCCTCAGCTGCCCGGCGCCGTGGTCGTACACCCCGGCGAGGTGCGTCCAGCGCCACGTGACCGCCGGCTCGGCGGACTGCGCCTTCACCAGTGGTGCCTGGTCGGAGTCCTGCACGGGTGCGGCGAAGACCCACCTCTTGGAGTCAGGCTGGTACTGCAGGACGAAACCGCTGACATTCGTGCCGTTCTGGCCGAGCACGGTGTACGTCTTGTCGTCGCGTTCCAGCCGTGCCCAGGCCTCGACGGTGAAACTGTCGCGGGCGTTGACACCGTGCCACTGCGCCGCCGCCGATCCGCTGCCGTCGAGCTTGAGCGCGTTGCCGATCACGCCCTGCACGTAGGAAGCGCCACCCGCCGTCGTCACGGGGTTGTTGCGCCACGTGCTGTCCTTGCCGTCGTTGTCGTCGAACTTCCAGAGCCCGACGTCGTTGGTCGGCACGTCGTCGTGGATCTTGTTGACCTCACCCGCCGAGAGCGCGCGGCTGAAGACGCGGACGTCGTCGATGCCGCGGTAGAACCAGCTGCCCTTCACACCGTTCCACTTGTTGCGCCCGATGGTGAACGGACCGGTGGCGTTCCACAGGACCACGCCGACCTTCACCGCCGACAGCACACCGTTGACGTACAGGCGGAGCTGCTTCGTGTCGGCGTCGTAGACGACCGTGAGATGCGTCCAGCGGTCGACCTTCACCAGTTCCGTCGACACCAGCACCGTGGTGGGTGCCCCGTCCTCGTCCTTGCTCGGCTGGACGACCGCCCACTTGCCCGAGTCGCCGTTGTAGGACAACACGAACGCGCTCTGCCTGGTGCCGTCCTGCGCCAGGATGCCGCGGTTGCCGGTGATGCCGGACTGCGCGTACGCCCAAGCGGAAGCGGTGAAGCTGCGCGAGGTGTCGATGATCGGCCCGGAGGTCTCGGCCGCGGCGGTGGAACCGTCGAGCGAGACACCGGCCGCGCTGCGCCCACCGATCCAGCTCGGGGCCGTGCCGACGAACGTCGCCGTGTTGTTGCGGCCACTGCTGTCAGCCGCGGTCGTGCCGTTGGTCTCGTTGAGCTTCCAGTGCGCCACGTCCGCGACCGGGAGGGTCGCAGCCGGCTGGTCCTGCGACGGGTACGACTGGTAGAGGCTGTACACGCCCTCGCTCGTCTGCGCGCCCGTGTACATCCGGACGTCGTCGACGGAGCCCGCCCAGTACTCGGCGGCGACGCTCCCGAGCTTCGCCCGGCCGATCTGGACACCACCGTTCGCCTGCCAGGTCGAGTTGACCCTGCCCTCACCGACGCGGCTTCCGTCCACGTACAGCACGACCTGGCCGGTGGCCTTGTCGTAAACGCCGACGAGGTGCACCCACTTGGCGATGTCCGACGGCACGGCGGAGACCGCCGCCATGGTCACCTTCGTCAGGTCGGTGTCGGCCTCGGTCATCTCGAAGACCCAGTTGCCCAGGTGCTCCCGGTCCTTGAGGAAACCGAGGCGGAACTTGCTGTTGTGCTGACCGTCCTGGCTCACCGCGATCCGCTTGCACTTCGTGCTGCACGCGCTGGGCATGTGCACCCAGGCCGACACCGTGAAGTTCTCGTCGGTGCGGACCACCGCGCCGGTCGAGACCTCCGCGTTGGTGCCGTTGAACGACAC
The DNA here is from genome assembly GCF_900111005.1 of Lentzea albida. GTDB lineage: Bacteria > Actinomycetota > Actinomycetes > Mycobacteriales > Pseudonocardiaceae > Lentzea > Lentzea albida. The sequence continues at coordinate 963,670 of NZ_FOFV01000001.1, read as the reverse complement.
CGCGTTGCCGATGCGGCCGGGCGCGTAGGTGGTGTTGGTCAGCGTGCCGCCCTTGCCGCCGACGGAGTCGCCCGCCGTGGTGCCGGTGCCCTCGTCGAACTGCCACTTGTGCACGAGGCTGAGGTCACGACCGGCCTTGTCGCGGATCTCGTCCGCGAACAGGAGGCGGTTGTGCACCTCGACGTCGTCGATCGCGCCGGGGAAGTAGTCGGCCTGTCCGCTGTTCCACAGGCCCCTGCCGATGCGGAACTGGCCCGTCGCGTGGTTCCACGCGTTCGGGTGCGCGGCGGATCCGGACTCAACACCGTTGACGTACAACGTCATCACGTCGCGTGCGGCGTCGTACTGACCCACCAGGTGGGTCCAGATGCCGAGCTGGGCCACGGCACCGACCGCGCGGTCACGGCGGCCGCCGCCTGCCTGGTCGGTCTCGTACATCGTGAACGCCCAGTGCCCGTCGGGCGTCGCCTGGAGCTGGAACGCGCTCGTCGTGGTGCCGTCCTGGGACAACACGGTCGGCGACTGTCCGTCGACGAGCTTGTCGAGCCGTGCCCAGGCGCTGACGGAGAAGTTGCGTGACGTGTTCAGGACGTGTGATGCGTAGAGCGACGCACCAGGCACGCCGGTGAGGCGAACACCGAGGTCCTTCGGGTCGGAGTTCTCGCTCTGCCCGCCGGCCCAGCTGACCGGGTCGCCGAGTGACGCGGTGCCGTTGTAGCCCGAGGCGTCGACGCCGTCGCCGTCCAGGCGCCACTGGCGCAGCGGACCGGCGTCGAGCTCCACGATGTCGGCGATCTCGTCGGCCGCCAGGGTCCTGCTGTGGACCCGGACGTCGTCGAGGTCACCGCGCAGCGCGGCGCCCTGCTGGTCGTTGCCCATGACGAACGCGCCGGCGGAGTCCCAGAACGGCTTGGTCGCGGCCGCGCTCACCGCGGCCTGCAGGCCGTTCACGTAGAGCGTCGCCTTCTTGGTGCCGGAGTCGAAGACCGCAGCCAGGTGCGTCGGCGTGTTCGCCACCGCGGTGGCGGGACCGGTCTGCGCGAGCACGTTCCACGCGGTGCTGCCGTTGCCCTCGGTCATGCCGAACTGCCAGCGGCCGTCCTTCTGCTGCAGCACGAACCCGCTGGAGTCCGGGCCGTCCTGGGACAGCACGGTCATCGGGTCGTTCGTGTCCGTGAGCGTGACGTGGGCCGAGACGCTGAAACTCTTGTCCGTGCGCACGACCGGGCCCGTGGTGCGGACCTGGCCCGAGCCGTCGAAGCGCAGCGCGTGGTCCTTCGGCTGGGAACGCTGCTCGAAGAACGAGACACCACCGGACAACGCCGCGGACTCGCCGTTGGCGGCGGAGTTGCGCGCGACGCCGGCGAGGTCCTCCTCGAAGCGCCAGTGGCCGGCCTGCACGTTGTCGCGCCGGACCTCGCCGCGCACCTCGGTCTCGCTGAGAGCGCGGTCGTAGGTGCGCACGTCGTCGATCGCGCCGAGCCAGTTGTTGACGAACGTGCTCTGCGCCTTGGCCTGGCCGATGCGCAGGACGCCCGCGGCGTTCCACGGAGAGGTGGCCTGCGAGGTGCCCTGCAGGACTCCGTTGACGTAGAGCCGGACCTGCTTGGTCTCCGCGTCGAACGTGCCGGTGAGGTGCGTCCAGGCGCCGAGAGTCGGTTCCTCGAGCGACCTCACGCCCGCCCAGGCGGTCGGGTTCGCGGAGTCCTGTTGCGGCATCACGAAGAACCAGCGGCGGTGGTCGGCCTGGTACTGCAGGCAGAAGGCGCACACCACGTTGCCGTCCTGGCTGACCGCGGAACGCCACCACTGGTCGAGGCTCCCGTCGAGCCGCACCCAGGCGGACACGCTGAAGCTCGAGTCGGTGCGGACCGAGTTGGGTGCCGTGGCGTGGCCGCCCATGCCGTCGAGCGCCAGTGCGGAACCCGAGGCTCCCGTGGTGTAGCTCGTCGTGCCGTGCGTGGTGCCGTGGCGGTCGCCCAGGTACGCGCTGTCGTTGACGTTGCCGTCCATTGTGTACTGAGCGATCGCGCCGCTGCCCGCGCGGACGTAGATGTGGTAGGTGTTCGTCGGGCCGGGGTTGTTCGCCCTGTCCCTGGAGCGGACGAACAGGTCGCGCGGACCGTCGCCCGGCGGCGGCAGCGTCACGGACGCGGTGCCGCCGAGCCGGTCGGCGTTGACGAACTGCGGTGGCTTGGTGTCCCCGCCCCACCAGTACTCGAACCTGTCGGTGTCGGCGTCCTTGGCGGTGAAGGTGAACTTGCCGGGGACGGTGGTGCCGCCGTGCCAGCGGTTGTCCGCGGGGTAGGTGAGGCTCGTGACGTCCGGCTGGTTCACCGGTGCGGTGCGGTCGATGCGGAACTGCTTCGGCCCGATCACGTAGCCGCTCTGCTTGGCGCCGTCGGACGCCGCCACGAACCACGTGATGAGGCGGTTGTCCTCGACGCCGGTGAACGAGACGTCCCTTGCGGCCAGGGAACCAGAACCGTGCGGGCCGGACGAGAACACGCGCTTGTTCTGCTTCGCGGGATCGCCGGGAACGACGTCGTCGTAGACGTCCCAGACACCGTTGACCTGGTCACCGTCCGGATCGGACAGTCGCGCGCGCAGCTGGACCGTCGAGTCGCCGACCCACGGCATGCCCTCGCAGTTGGCGCAGGCCTGGGGGTCGGGGTTGGTCGACGGCTCGGTCGGCGTGTTCGGGGTGCCGTTGTAGTAGACGACGAGCTTCGACTCGCCCGGGTTGAACTTCCGCCAGAAGTCCTGGTTGTTCTCGTCGGCGGCGCGGATCGAGAAGGTCGAGTTGCCGCCCTTGTCGATCTGGTCGGGGAAGTTGTTCGCCGTGAACGAGAGGTACTTGTGGCCGGAGCAGTTGCCGTAGACGGAGGGGATGCCGATCTCGCTGATCACGCCCCAGTCGGCGGGCTGGTTGTTCCAGTTCGTGCCCGAGCCGACGTCCCACTGGGACTGGTAGAGGCGGTGGTTGTGCGTGACGTTGCACGTCGGCGAGTGCACGACCGCGACGTCGAGCTTCGCGGAGGAGATGTCTTTGCCGGCGAGAAAGCCGGTGTAGTACTGGAAGTACGTCCTGGTCCTCAGGTTCCACCCGTAGGCGCGACCGGACCTGGCGGTGGGGTTGATCCCGATCCACCAGGCGTTCGGGTCCTCGGCCTGGGTGTCGTACCCGTTCCAGTGCGTGCCTTGACGCATCTCGTGGGTGCCGTCGTCGTAGACCGTGGTCCAGCCGTCGTTGGTGCCGACGTGGGGTCCGGGGTCGACGTACACCGGGTAGACCGTCGCGGGGTCGGTGAGCATGCCCTGGTGCGGCACCAGGGTGAGGGCGTCGGCGGCGAGCTCCACGCCGACGACCTGCTTGTCCGTGCGCGGAGCCTCCGGGTTCTCCTGCTTCTTCGAGTCCCACATCAGCGAGGTGGGCACCTCGAACACCTTCGCGCCCGCCGCGTCGACCATGGTGAACGCGCCGTTGTCGCCGGGCTTCAGCGTGAGGCCGTCGGTCTTCACGCCGAACCGGACACGCGCGACCTCCTTGGCCGCCTCGCGGTTCTTGACCACGAGGAGCTGCTGGTAGCCGTCGTTGCGCGCGATCATCCGCAGGTCGACACCGGGCAGGACCTCGGTGTAGGTCGCGACCGGGCCGTCGAGCCTCGGCGCGGGCAGGGTGCCGGGCCAGGACAGCTCGAACGTCTTGCCGTCCTTGGCCAACCGGACGAGCGGCTCCTTCTCACCGCCGTCGGAGAAGGTGAGGCCGACCTCGGTGGCCTTGGGCGAGACGCCGCCGTCCACCGGGGTGAGATCGGTGCTGATCGCGGCCCACCCGCCGTCGCGCCGCACGCGCTGCGGGGTGGTGGACAGCATGGCCTTGAGCTGCCCGTCCGGCTGCGCGAACACCTCGCGCGTCGAGGTCCGCAGGTTGAGCGCCTCGACCTCCCTGCCCTGCGCGCGGGCGGCCATCAACGCGGTACCGGTGTCCGGCGCCTCGGTGACGGGCTGCGGTGCGGCGGGGGTCGGCGGCTGGTCGGCGACGACGGCCACCACGGTGGCGGTCAGGGCGAGTGACAGCAGGGCTGCGGAGACGTTTCTGGACGTGCGCAGGCGCGACTGACTCACCGCACGGCGGCGGTTGAACAAGGTGGGCCCCCAGGCTCGCGCATGTCCCCCGACGACACGCGAACTAAGTTATGTCGGCGTGAAGCGTGACTGACGAAGCCGGAGATACCTATAGGCCGAACGGGTGAGGAGAATCACGCGTGAGCGAAACGTGAGTTCGGACATTCCGGACACGCGCTGGTCATTTGACACCAGCGGACACGCGTTACATAGAACGTTTGTTCGAGCAGTCAGCCCATGAAGGCGAGCTCGAATCGATGCGCGAAGGCGCGGTACGAGCGGGCGTAGGCGTCACGGCTGCCCGCGACCCGTTCACGCTCCTTCTTCAGCACCTCACCGGCGGCCGCCGCGTTGCCGTTCAGCACGTGGATGATCGCGAGCTTCCGCGCCCGCTCGAAGTCGAGCAGCGTCTCGGGCTTCGCGACGAGCTCACGGGACAGCGCGTCCCACTTCGCGTGCTTGTCGACGTACGGCTTGCCGTGCTTCAGGAACGTTGCCACCAAAGAGGAAGCGGTGGCAGCGTGATCACCACCCGAGGCGAAGTTCCAGTGCCACACGGGTTTCTCGGGCATCAGGGCGCCGACAGGCGCAGAAACCATTGGCGTGGTGGGGATTCCCACGCCGAGGGTGCGGCAGATCTCGTCGTAGCGCTGGAAGCAGACGCCGACCAGCGGGGTGAGGTCGAGCTCGCCCGCGATGCCGAAGCCGAGCCAGCCGGAGACGCCGTCACCGCGGTCCTGGAGCCAGACGTGGCCCCGCCGGACGAAGCCCGTGGGGCGCAGGGCGGTGTCCACGGCGAACAGCGCGTCGGTTTTCGGTGAAGGCCTCACGGACGACAGGGTCCCAAACGATGGCGCATCCCGCCCGTCAGTGCAGGACGGGACCCATGAACTCGGCCAGTTTGCGCACGACGTCCGGTGGCACCTCGTCCAGGTGTTCGGTCAGCCGCAGGAGGATGCGGCCGCCGCCGAGGTTCTCGACGGCGAAGCACGGCGCGGTCGCCGTCACCTCCTGCACGCCTCCCAGGGCGGCGACCTGGCGCGGTCCCAGCAGCGTCGCCCAGTGCGGGCCGCGCGAGAGTTCCGCGGCCATGAAGAGCGACTCGTCGAGGCCCACGCCGACGGCCACCTCGTGTGCGGTGCGCACGCCCACGCGGTCCAGCGTGATCCAGCCCCCGGACGCCCTCGTCAGGGTGGCGCCCGCGCGGAAGGCGGAGAGCCAGTCCTGTTGCACGACATGGGAGATCCAGCCGCCGAACAGCGAGCGGGAGGCCGTGACGACGACCTGGTGCGGGAACGCCGGGTCGTCCTTCAGCAGCACCTCGGCGGTCCAGCCGTCCTCGACGAGGGGCAGGCCCTGGGAGTCGAGCTGGACGAGTTGCACGCGCAGGAACGACGGCAGGTCCCGCAGGGCCGCCGACCACGCCGGGAGGGTGAACTCACCCGAGGAGAGCAGCAGGCGGGCGTAGCCCGGCGGGCCCCACGGGGTCGTGTCGGAGGGCTTGTAGTCGCGGGCCACGGCCACCAGTTCCTCCACCGACGCCGGGCAGAGGGGCGCGAGGAGGTCGGTGAACACGTCACCGAACCACTTGGCCAGCGCTGGACGGTCGACACCGGAGAACGTGTCCAGTTCCATGCGGACGACGTGTGGCGGCGACACAGGTCTGGGAAGAGTCAGGTCTGAGCTCAAAGTGAGCGAACCTTATGACTCACCGGGAGAAACCGTTAGGGGCCAGTCCCGTGAAAGATTGGCCCCGAACGGGGGAACGTCGGAACGTGACTAGCCGCGTGACTGGTAGTCGCGGAGCAGGCCCCGCGAGATGATCGTCTTCTGGATCTCCGAGGTGCCCTCGCCGATCAGCAGGAACGGGGCCTCGCGCATCAGGCGCTCGATCTCGTACTCCTTGGAGTAGCCGTAACCGCCGTGGATGCGGAACGACTCCTGCGTCACCTCGGCGCAGTACTCGGACGCGATGAGCTTCGCCATGCCGGCCTCGACGTCGTTGCGCTGGCCCGAGTCCTTCAACCGCGCCGCGTTCACCATCATCAGGTGCGCGGCCTCGACCTTGGTGGCCATCTCGGCGAGCTTGAAGGCGATGGCCTGGTGCTCGGCGATGGCCTTGCCGAACGTCCTGCGTTGCTGCGAGTAGTCGATCGCGAGCTCGAAGGCGCGGATCGCGATGCCGCACGCGCGGGCCGCCACGTTCACGCGGCCCACCTCGACGCCGTCCATCATGTGGCGGAAGCCCTGGCCCGTGACGCCGCCCAGCACCTGGTCGGCGGCGATCTCGAAGCCGTCGAACACCATCTCGGTGGTGTCGACGCCCTTGTAGCCCATCTTGTCGATCTTGCCGGGGATCGTGAGGCCCGGCACGACCTCGCCGTAGCCCTCGGGCTTCTCGACCAGGAACGTCGTGAGGTTCTGGTGCGGCTTCTCGGCGCCCTCGTCGGTCTTCACCAGCACGGCGGTGAGGTTCGACGTGCCGCCGTTGGTCAGCCACATCTTCTGGCCGTTGATGGTGTAACCCGCGTCCGACTTCGTCGCGCGCGTGCGGATCGCGGCCACGTCGGAGCCGAGTTCGGGCTCGGACATGGAGAACGAGCCGCGCACCTCGCCCGCGGCCATGCGCGGTAGGTACTTCTGCTTCTGCTCGGGCGTGCCGTGCTGCTTGAGCATGTGCGCCACGATGAAGTGCGTGTTGATGACACCGGAGACGCTCATCCAGCCGCGCGCGATCTGCTCGACCACCAGCGCGTAGGTCAGCAACGACTCACCGAGGCCGCCGTACTCCTCGGGGATCGTCAGGCCGAAGAGGCCCATCTCCTTCATGCCGTCGACGATGTCGGCGGGGTACGTGTCGCCGTGCTCCAGCGTCTGGGCGTGCGGGATGATTTCCTTGTCCACGAACGTGCGAACGGTCGCGAGGATTTCTTCCTGGATGTCCGTGAGACCCGCGGTCTGGGCGAGGCGCGCCATCGCACTTCCCTTCCGAAGCAAGAGTTACCGGCGAGTATGGACCGGTTAACGCTCGTTTGCGACCGGGGTGTGCTCTCCGCAACAACACCGGTGCCCGCTGTACCGAAACAGCACCGCTGACTGGTCGAATCGCGCACCCGCGGGCGACTAACAGCACGTCGAGACTTTAAGATCCCCGCTCAACACTTCCAGGGGGAGCAGCGATGACGTACGACCCGTACAACCCGAAGCAGCCCGGTGATCCGTACGGCCACCAGCAGCCCTACGGCCAGCCCGGCCCGTACGGCCAGCAGCAGCCCATGTACGGCGGCTACGGATATGTGCAGCCCAAGCCCCAGACGAACGCGATCCTCGCACTGGTCCTGTCGTGCGTCGGGTTCGTCACCTGTGGCGTGACGTCGATCGTCGGCGTCATCTTCGGCCACATCGCGATGGGGAAGATCAAGCGGGGCGAGGAGGAAGGGCACGGCATGGCGGTCGCCGGTCTGATCGTCGGCTACCTGGTCATCGCCGGCTGGCTGGCGTACGCGGCGTTCATCATCATCGCGATCATCGCGGCCGCGAACTCCACGACCTACTGAGCTCAGCCCGCGAGGGCGATCTCCAGGGCGCCACCGCAGTGGCGGCAGACGTCGGCGAACACGTGGACGTCGGCGGAGCATCCGGGGCAGCTGCGGAAGCTGCGCTCCAGCAGGTCGTCCTCGCGCCGCTTGAAGAGCCGCAACCGTCTGCTCGTCTTGCCGTTACTCGAACGTGACATGCCGACGAGCATGCGCCCACCCAGGGGTCGCAACGCAAATCTCGGTGACGGATTGTGCGCCACTTCACCGGTTTCGAACGCAACCTGTGACGGTCGGCCACGTCGGGTGACATTCGTGGTGAAATGGCGCACAATCCGTAACGGGGTCAGTCCTCCGGCGGCGTCCAGACGTTCGCGCGCGACATGCCCGCGGCACGTCCCTTGCCGGAGATCACCAACGCCATCTTGCGCGACGCCTCGTCGATCATCTCGTCGCCGAGCATCACCGCGCCGCGCTTGCCGCCCGCCTCCGACGTGTAGAACTCGTACGCGTCGAGGATGTTCTCGGCGTGGTCGTAGTCGTCCTGCTTCGGGCTGAAGACCTCGTTGGCCGCCTCGATCTGGCCGGGGTGCAGCACCCACTTGCCGTCGAAGCCCAGCGCCGCGGAACGGCCGGCGACGCGCTTGTAGCCCTCGACGTCGCGGATCTGCAGGTAGGGGCCGTCGATGGCCTGCTTGTCGTGGGCCCGCGCCGCCATCAGGATCCGCATGAGGATGTAGTGGTAGGCGTCGCCGACGTCGTAGCCGGGCGGCTGCTCGCCGACGACCAGGGACTTCATGTTGATCGACGCCATGAAGTCGGCGGGGCCGAAGATGATCGTCTCGACGCGCGGGGACGCGGTGGCGATCGCGTTGACGTTGTTCAGGCCCAGGGCGTTCTCGATCTGCGCCTCGATGCCGATCTTGCCGACCTCGTAGCCCATGGTCTTCTCGATCTGGGTGATCAGGAAGTCGAGCGCCACGACCTGCTCGGGCGTCTGCACCTTCGGCAGCATGATGCAGTCGAGGTTCGCGCCGGCGCCCTCGACGACCTCGGTGACGTCGCGGTAGGTCCACTCCGTCGTCCAGTCGTTGACGCGCACGACGCGGGCCTTGTCGCCCCAGCCGCCCTCGTTCAGCGAGGCGACGATGGTCTTGCGCGCGTCCGGCTTGGCCAGCGGGGCGCAGGCGTCCTCCAGGTCCAGGAACACCTGGTCCGCCGGCAGCGTGCGCGCCTTGTCGATCATCTTCTGGCTGGAGCCGGGCACCGCAAGGCACGAACGACGGGGACGCTGCTGGTCGACCACTGGAGTACCTCCTCGTACCGGCCGGTAACTATCGCGCCACAGTGGCACGCATCGACACCTGCCGCACATCCGCTGAGTCCGGATTCACAAACCCTGGCAGTCTGAACCGGTGGAGATCACGCGAATCCTGGACGCGGCGCTGCGCAAGGCGGCCGCCGTCTGGATCACCTCACCCGGTCACGGACCCCGTCTCGTGCACGCGCACTGGCGTGCCGACGCGTTGTGGGTCATCACCGGTGGCACCGAGCAGAGCGTGCCCGGCCTGACCGACGGCGCGGAGGTCACCGTCACGGTCCGCTCCCCCAGCACGCACTCGCACCTCGTCGACGCGCCGGCCGTCGCCCGCCTGACCGAGCCCGACGAGGAGACCGCGCAGGCGTTGAGGACCGCGCGGCTCAACACGAAGCCGGAGTGGGAAGCCGTGTACCGCCTGGAGTTCAGCGCATGATCACCGTGCCGGACGGGTTCGGCGAGGGCCTCGGCGACGGCGCCGGCGAGTGGGTCGCGAAGCTGCCGAAGCTCGCCACCAAGGCGTGTGCGCGCTGGCGGCTCGCCCCGGACGGCGCGCTGATGAACGGCTTCTGCGCCGTCGTGCTGCCGGTGCGCCGGGCCGACGGGCACCCGGCCGTGCTCAAGCTCACGTGGGTCGACGCCGAGACCGAGCACGAACCGCTCGCGCTGAAGCTCTACGACGGCAACGGCGCCGTGCGGCTGCTGGACCACGACGCCGAACTGGGCGCGTTGCTGCTGGAACGGCTCGACCCGCACTCGCTCGACGACGAGCCGATCGACCTCGCGGTCGGCGTGATCGGCGATCTGCTGCGCCGTCACCGCGGAATCCAGGCGCCGGAGGGGATCCGCCGGTTCGCGAGTTCACTGGCGGACCACCCGGCGGTGCCGCGGGTGCTGCTCGACGCGGCCCGCGAGGCCGGCACCAGGCCGATGGGCACGACGCTCGTCAACGAGGACCTGCACTACGAGAACGTGCTGCGCGGCGACCGCGAACCGTGGCTGGTGATCGACCCGAAGCCGCTCGCCGGTGATCCCGAGTACTGCATGATCCCGTTGCTGTGGAACAGGTTCGACGAGCTGGACGGCCATCGGGGGCTCACCGACCGGTTCCTGGCGATCTGCGACGCGGGTGAGCTCGACGCCGGGAAGGCGCGGGACTGGACCCTGCACCGGGCCGTCGCCAACTGGATCTGGGCCCTGGAAGAGGATCTCGGCGAGATGGCGGCGGTCTGCGGTGACATCGCCCGGTGGGCGGCCCGGACCTGATCTAGCCTGGGGGGTGTGGTGGCTGTGAACCGGGTCTTCATCGCTCAGCTGGCCGGACTTCCCGTGTTCGGCCCCGACGGCGAACCCATCGGCAAGGCCCGTGACGTCGTGATCAGTCTTCGCATCGACCGGCAACCGCCGCGCGTGCTCGGCATGGTGGTCGAGCTGGTGACGCGCCGGCGGATCTTCGTGCCGATGCTGCGGGTCACGTCGGTCGAGCCGAACGCCGTGACGCTCGCGACCGGGTCGGTCAACCTGCGACCGTTCCACCAGCGCGTCAACGAGGTGCTGGTGATCGGCGAGCTGCTCGACGCCAAGATCCAGCTCGACGACGGCGGCTCGGCGGTCGTCGTGGACGCCGCGATGGAGCTGACCCGCACGCGCGACTGGCGCATGGTCCGCGTCGCCGGGCGGGAGCGCACCGGCCGGTTCAGCCTCAAGGGCCCGGTGCAGGTGTGGAACTGGGAGGACGTCGGCGGCCTGAGCGTCAACGAGATCGCGGGCCAGCCGCAGGGCGCGCAGCAGCTCGTCGCCGTCTTCGAGGGCATGCGCGCGGCGGACGTCGCGCACGCGTTGCACGAGCTCCCGCCCAAGCGCCGCCACGAGGTCGCGGACGCGCTGGACGACGAACGGCTCGCCGACGTCATCGAGGAACTGTCCGAAGAGGACCAGAAGGACGTCCTGTCGCACCTGGACGAGGAACGCGCCGCGGACATCCTGGAGGCGATGAACCCGGACGACGCGGCGGACCTGCTGGGAGAGCTGGCCGAGGGCACCAAGGACCGGCTGCTGGAGCTGATGGAACCGGAGGAGTCGGCCCCGGTCCGGCGCCTGCTGGAGTACTCGTTCGACACGGCGGGCGGTCTGATGACCCCGGAGCCGATCATCCTCACACCGGACGCGACGATCGCGGAGGCGTTGGCACGGGTGAGGAATCCCGACCTCACCCCCGCGCTGGCGTCGATGGTCTTCGTCTGCCGCTCCCCCTCCGCGACGCCGACGGGCCGCTACCTCGGCTGCGTGCACATCCAGCGCCTGCTGCGCGAACCGCCGTTCGACCTCGTCGCGGGCGTCCTCGACACGGACATGGCGTACCTGTCACCCGGAGCGTCGCTGAGCGACGTGACGCGCTACTTCGCCACCTACAACCTGGTGTGCGCCCCGGTGCTCGACGAGACCGAGCACCTGCTCGGCGCCGTCACCGTGGACGACGTGCTGGACCACCTGCTGCCGGCCAACTGGCGCGAGACGGGACTGAGCCATGCCTGAAGTACTCCCCCGGCGCAGACTCGACCAGCCGCGTGAGCCCCGCGGCTTCCGCCTGTCGATCGACCCGGACGCGTTCGGCCAGTTCTCCGAACGGCTCGCGCGCTTCCTGGGCACGGGCAAGTTCCTGTTCTGGCAGACGCTGATCGTCGTCGCGTGGATCGTCGTGAACCTCGTCGCCGTGTCGCTGAGGTGGGACCCGTACCCGTTCATCCTGCTCAACCTGGCCTTCTCGACGCAGGCCGCGTACGCCGCGCCGCTGATCCTGCTCGCGCAGAACCGGCAGGACGACCGGGACAGGGTGTCGCTGGAGGAGGACCGGGCGCGGGCCGCGCAGACCAAGGCCGACACCGAGTACCTGGCCAGGGAACTGGCCGCGTTGAGGCTCGCGGTGGGTGAGGTCGCCACACGCGACTTCATCCGCGGCGAGCTCGAGAAGCTCGTGAAGGAGCAGAACAACTTGAAGAAGGTCAGGCCTTGAAGGTCGAGGAGTTCCGCGACGTCGTCGCGTCGTGGCATGCCGACGAGATCACGGACGGCGACGTCGTGCAGGCCGCGGGCGAGCTGGTGGTCGCGGGTGTCGACGGTCCCGCGGTCAGCACGCTGGCCGGCGCGTCGTTGCAGCACGCGCAGGAGGAGATGCCTCCGCTGCTGGGCGACGCACTCGGTGAACTGGGGCTCGAACACCACGAGCACGGCACCGAGGGCGGGCGGACGGAGGCCCTGCGGCTGATGGCCCGGCGCACGCTGGCCGAGGAGATGTCACCGCGCGAACTGGCGCGGTGGGTGCGCCGCAAGCTCGGGTCCTCGCTGCCGGAGGCGGAGAAGCTCGCCTACATGGACGGCGCGTACCGGACGCTGGACTACCGGCCGGGCCTGTCCGAAGCCGACGTCGACTTCCAGGTGATGGCGGAGGTCCGCCGCCTCACGAGCTGATCCGCCCGCTCGCGACCAGGTCGTCCAGCACCTCGTGGATCGCGGGAGCGGTCTCGGCGTGCTCGCGGTACTCGGCGCGGGTCACGTAGGTCATCTCGGCGATCTCGCCCGCGGGCCGGGGTGTGGCGAGCAAGCGGGCCGTGAAGCAGGTCATGTCGACCATCGCGCCTTCGCCCTCGCCGTACGCGGGTGAGACGTAGCGCTTCAGCCGCGCGGGTGCGTCCAGTTCGACGCCGAGCTCCTCGCGGACCTCGCGGCGGACGGCGTCCTCGGGGGTTTCGCCCGGCTCGATCTTGCCGCCGGGGAGGTAGAAGGCCTTCTTGTTGCGTGAGCGCACAACGAGGAGGCGGCCAGCCTCGACGTGCACGAGTCCCACCACCGTGATCATGCGATCACGGGAACACGTCGTCCGCGGCGAGCCGGTCGCACGTGCGGCCGAAGGCCTCGAGCTCACCGGGGCCGAAGCTCTCCCCGAAGTGCTCGGCGACGCCGGCGAGGTGGGTTGCGGAAGCACTGCGGAGGCGCTCGGCGCCCAGCGGTGTGAGCACGGCCACGATGCCGCGTCCGTCACCGTCGGCGCGTTCGCGCCCCACGAGACCGGCCCGTTCCAAACGGTCCACCAGGCGGGTCACGCCAGAGCGGGACAGCAGGACGGCATCGGCCAGTTCGGTCATGCGCATGCGCATGGAAGGCGTCTCGGCCAGTTGGACCAGCACGTCGTACGCCGCGAGCGATAGGCGCTGCTCAGCAATCAGTTCGGCCTCGAGGACCCTCGTGATCCGTGCATGCGCGCGGAGGAACGATCGCCACACCCCGAGCTCGACACGGGTGGGCAACCGGGAACTACCCGATTCCGGCACGGGCGTCGATGTTACGGACAGCTCCCCCGTGGCTACGACCTGGGCCTGTGGTGGAAAGTGACCGGCCGGTAGGACGGGCACGAACCGGACGTAGCATGGATCGGTGACCACCACGCAGCCCCTCCCCACCGTCGATGACGTCCGCAAGGCGCTCGCCGGTGTGCAGGACCCCGAGATCCGCCGCCCGATCACCGAGATCGGCATGGTCAAGGACGTCGAGGTCGGCTCGGACGGCGCGGTCGTGGTCGGCGTCTTCCTGACGGTCGCCGGCTGCCCCATGCGGGACAAGATCACCGCCGACGTCACCTCGGCCGTCTCCGCGCTGGACGGCGTCTCGTCCGTGCGCGTCGACCTGGACGTCATGAGCGACGCCCAGCGCACCGAGCTGCGGAAGACGCTGCGCGGCGGCACCGAGGAGCCGGTCATCCCGTTCGCCCAGCCGGGCTCGCTGACGCGCGTGTACTGCGTCGCGTCCGGCAAGGGCGGCGTCGGCAAGTCCTCGGTGACGGTCAACCTGGCCGTGGCGATGGCCGCGCGCGGCCTGTCGGTCGGCATCGTCGACGCGGACATCTACGGCCACTCGATCCCCCGCATGCTGGGCGCGGACGGCCGCCCCACCCAGGTCGAGAAGATGATCATGCCGCCACAGGCGCACGGCGTGAAGGTCATCTCGATCGGCATGTTCACCCCGGGCAACACGCCCGTGGTGTGGCGCGGGCCGATGCTGCACCGCGCTCTCCAGCAGTTCCTGGCGGACGTGTTCTGGGGCGACCTGGACGTGCTGCTGCTCGACCTGCCGCCCGGCACCGGCGACGTGGCCATCTCGGTGGCGCAGCTCGTGCCGAACGCCGAGATCCTGGTGGTGACGACGCCGCAGCAGGCCGCCGCCGAGGTGGCGGAGCGGGCCGGGTCGATCGCCTTGCAGACCCGTCAGCGGGTGGCCGGGGTCATCGAGAACATGTCGTGGCTGGAGATGCCCGATGGTTCTCGCATGGAGGTCTTCGGGTCCGGTGGTGGTGCCGCAGTGGCGGAGTCGTTGACCCAGGCGATCGGGTCCGAGGTGCCGTTGCTCGGGCAGGTGCCGCTGGACCCGCGGTTGCGGGAGAACGGCGACTCGGGCACGCCGATCGTGCAGGCCGTGCCGGACTCGGCCGCCGCGAAGGTCCTCACCGAGGTGGCGACGAAGCTCTCCGTGCGGTCGCGTGGGCTGGCTGGGCGGTTGTTGAACGTGTCGCCTGCCGGTCGCTGATTTTGCGGTCGGCCTGCGTTGGCCGGGTCCTGTTCCAGCGGGGTGGTCACCTGGGTTGCGGGTGGTCACCTTGCTCGGGTCTTGACGAGCCGGGTCGAGTCATCGCCGATGCGCGCCGATAGCGTGCGTGGTTGCGCTGGCACCGCACGTCACCATTACCGCTGATCAGAGCAGCGAGGTAGGGACGGCTCGCCTGGGCATTGCGTTGGGTGGCCGGGGTGGCTCAGGTGGCGTCCGGGTCGTACGGCGGGCGCTCGCCCGGTGCCAGCGGGCGCTGTTCGGTCGCCGGCGGGGTCGAGGGGGCCGGGTAGCCGTTGGACTTGGTCGGCTCCGGGTCTTCGAACAGGTGCTTGGTCACGGCGCGCTTCGGGTCGAAGTTGCGCAGCTCGCGGAGGTCTTCGAGGGGCTTGCGGAGCGACTCGAACTCCGGGCCCATCTCCTGCTTGAGCTGTTCGCGCGCGCCCGTCGCGTACTCGCGGACCTGCCTCACCGTCTTGCCCAGCCAGGCCGCGGCCGAGGGCAGGCGTTCGGGGCCCAGGATGAAGAGACCCGCGACGACGATGATGAGGATCTCTACCCATCCGATGCTGTCGAACACGGGTCCCAGCCTACTTCTCAGTCGCTCTTCAGTGTCACGTCGAGTTTGAGTTCACGGCCTTGGCGCGCAAGCGTTACCTGCACCGTTTGCCCGATTTCGTGCTCGCGGACCGCCACGACCAGTTCCGCGGCGTTGCGGACCATGCGGTCGCCGACCCTGGTGATGACGTCGCCCTCCTGGATGCCCGCGGCCGCGGCGGCGCCGCCTGCCGGGACGTTCTGCACCTGGGCGCCTTCGGAGGTCTCGGCGGAGACGGACTTGACGTTCACGTTCATGTCGGCGTGCTTGACCTGGCCGTTGCGGATCAGCTCCTGGCTGATCTTGCGGGCCTGGTTGCCGGAGATCGCGAAGCCGAGGCCCACCGAACCGCCGGTCTCGGTGCGGATCGACGAGTTGATGCCGACCAGGGCGCCGCGCGAGTCGACCAGCGCGCCACCCGAGTTGCCCGGGTTGATGGCGGCGTCGGTCTGGATCGCGTCGTAGGTGACCTGGGGGCCGCCGTTCTCGCCCGCCGCCGTCACGGGGCGGTGCAGCGCGGAGACGATGCCCTCGGTGACGGTGTTGGAGAGCTGCAGCGGCGAGCCGATGGCGATCACGCTGTCGCCGACCTGGAGCTCGTCGGAGTTGCCGAACTGCAGGACGGTCGGGTTGGTGACCTCGACCTTGATGACGGCCAGGTCGGTCTTCGGGTCGCGGCCGACCACCCGTGCCGCGGCGCGGGTGCCATCGGTGAAGACGGCGCTGAGCTTCGCGGACGAGTCCTGCGCGGCCGGCGCGACGACGTGGTCGTTGGTGAGGATGTAGCCGCCGCCCTCGATGACGACGCCGGAGCCGACGCCCGCGACGTTCGCGCCCTTGAACTCGATCGAGACGACGCTGGGCGTGACGCGCTTCGCGATGTCGGAGATCGAACCGGCGGGGCGTTCCTTGCCCTGCGCGACCTCGGACAGCGTGACGGTCGAGTCGGTCAGCGGGTTGCCCGCACGGCCGATCAGCCAGCCGACGAGGCCACCGACGGCGCCCAGCACGAGTGCCACGGTCAGCAGCAACGCGAGGGCCGTCGGCTTCACGCGACGGCCGAACAGCAGCTCGGGGACGCTCAGCTGGGGACCGGGCTCGGGCTTGCGCTCGGGTTCGCCGGGGGGTTCCTCACCGACGGCGGGCGGGCCGATCACGGCACCGGAGGCCGGGTCGCGCCACGGGTCGCCGGCGGGCTTGTCGCCCCAGAACACGGGATCGATGTCCGGGTCCGGGTCGGACGTGGGCTGCGGCGGGCGCTGCAGGAGTTCCTGGGAGCCCTGGCGGCCGAACGCCGTCACGAGGGACTCGGGGGGCGGCGGCGCGGACTGGACCTGCGTCACGGGCACGTCGCGCGAGGCGAACGCTCCGTCGACACCGGCCGGGCGGCCGAAGGCGGTGGCGGACGCGGGGTCGACCGGCGGCTGCACCAGAGGCCGTGGCCGGAGCCTGCGGTGTGCTCCGTCGTCCACTCCGGAAACGGGTGTGGACGTCTGGCCGTTGGGCGACTGCTGGCTCATCTCTCCCCGAATTCTCCGCTAGGAGTGCTGAACCACAGAGTGCCCGACGAGCGGTGAAATGGCTGTCAGGGGGTGGTCGCGAAGACCGCGCCGGCGTTCTGCGGCGCAGGGGTGGGCGCGGGCGGCTCGCCGCCGTCGGCCGTGGTGAACGCGAGCGCGCTCAGCAACATGCCGCTCACGACGACACCGGCACCCTGACGGGCACGGCGGCCGCTGAACCAGCCGTTGCTGCCCAGGGGTCTCGACGACCCCAGCACCGGCCCGGAGCCGAACGCGGGCTTGTCCGTGCGCTGGACGGCGACGAACTGGCCGTCCTCCGTGATGGCGAGCCCGTCCGGAGCGGACGGCAGCTCGACCTCCTGGGGAATCGCTCCGAGCCTGTCCAGCAGCGACGCCGACGCCGTGGGCGCCGGTGCGGAGCGCACGACGGCGCGCGCCTGCTGCTGCGTATAGGCCTCGAAGGCGCAGAAGCCGCAGCTCTGGATGTGCGCGGAGGCTCGTTCGTGGGCGGTCGAGGAAAGCTCCCCGTCCACGAACGCCACCACGGCATCCAGCGCTAGGTGCTGCTCAGGCAGTCCCCAACCACGGAGGTCGGTCATGCAGAGTCCTCCAGCAACGATTCCTGACGACGGCGTTCGAGCGCGACCTTCAGGGCCTGGCGGCCCCGATGGATCCTGCTCCTCACGGTACCCATCTTCACCCCGAGCGTGGCGCCGATCTCCTCGTAGGAGAGACCTTCCACGTCACAGAGCACGACCGCGGCGCGGAACTCCGGCGGGAGCTCGTCGAGCGCGGCCTGCAGGTCGGGGTCGAGGTGGTTCTCGTCGTAGATCTCCTCGGGGGACAGGTCGTCACCCTCGAGGCGGTCGTTGTCCTCGGGCAGCGCCTCCATGCGCACGCGGCTGCGCCGGCGTGCCATGTCGAGGAAGAGGTTGGTGGTGATGCGGTGCAGCCACCCCTCGAAGGTGCCCGGCTTGTACGACGCGAGCGACCGGAACACGCGGATGAACGTCTCCTGCGTCAGGTCCTCGGCGTCGTGCTGGTTGCCGGTCAGGCGGTACGCGAGCCGGTAGACCCTGTCCGCGTGCTCGCGGACGATGGCGTCCCACGAGGGCGGCGTCCAGTCGGCCGTCTCGATGGGCGCGACGGCCTCCGGCGAACTCGACTGCGTGCGCATCAGGTGTTTCGGCACCTCCATGTGGGCCGCCCGGCGACCCTTATGCGGCTCAACGGGCGACGGGTCCGGCTTGTTCCCGACTAGAGCCTGGCTTCTTGCTTCTGTACCTTCTCCTGCTCCCTTTAAACGATCGTGAGAGTGGGCTGAGAGCATCCTGAGAATCTCGGTTCGGGCCGCGTTCACCCGTTTTGGGCACAGTTGGCACTAACCTGCTAGACCGTGACCACGGAATCGGCCCTGCGGGAGTACGTCGAGCAGTACCTCCCCGAGGACGACGTGCACCTGGCGGCGCGAGCACGCGGCCAGGAACTGGGCTGCGTGCCCATCGGCGCGGGCGGAGGCGCCGCCCTGCGGTTCCTCGCGACCGCACTCCAGGCCCGCGCGGTGGTCGAGATCGGCACCGGAGCGGGCACCAGCGGCCTCTACCTCCTGGCGGGCATGCCCAAGTCGGGCATCCTGACCTCGATCGACGTGGCCTCGGAACACCAGCGCGCCGCCCGCGAGGCCTACGCGGCGGCGGGCATCTCCCCGTCGCGCACTCGCCTGATCATGGGCAAGGCGCTCGACGTGCTCCCCCGGCTGACCGACGCGGCGTACGACCTCGTGTTCGTGGACGCCTACAAGCCCGAGTACCCGCAGTACCTGGAGCACGGCGTGCGCATGCTGCGGCCGGGTGGCGTCATCGCGTTCGACAACGTGCTGTGGCACGGGGCCGTGGTCGACGCCTCGAAGCGGGACGAGTCGACGCAGGCGATGCGGGACATCGCGCGCCTGGTGAAGGACGACGCGCGGCTGGTGCCGGTGATCCTGCCGCTGGGAGACGGCCTGCTGGTGGCGGCCCGCAGGCCGTAGGCACGGACGGGGCGCGGGGCGAGCCAGCGGGCAGGGGCGCGCCGGTCAGCAGCCGCGATGCCGCAGGCGAGCCGTGCGACAGACGCGAAGCCGAAGGCGAGCCGTCCTGGCAGGTGCGATGCCGCAGGCGAGCCGTCCTCAGCAAAGAGGAACCGGCGGTGGGGTCCCATCACGAGTCGCGCCACAGCACTTGCTGCATGCCTGAGGGGGTGTCAACTCGACACGCTTTTCGTCGAGTTGACACCCCCTCAGGCATGTGGCCCGCTCCTGGTGCGACTTGGGATGGGACCCCACCGCCACCGCAACCAAACCAAGCAACAGGCAGCCGCCCTAAGCAGCAGGCGTGCCATCTACCTGCCCGCGGCGCTACCCCCTGATCAGATTGCCGGGGTGTGGGGCAGAGCCCCAGGGGAAGCACGCAAGGCGACCAGGCCGCCCGCAAAACAACCACACAAAACAGGCGATCAGTAAGCCCGGACGCCCTTGCCGAGGACCGTGATTCCGCTAGCGGACACCGTGTACCGCTCCCGATCCATAGGAGCGTCCACCCCGATCAACGCCCCATCCGGCACCACGACGTTCTTGTCCAAAATGGCCCGCCGAACCACAGCACCCTTGCCGATCCGAACCCCGGGCAACAACACGGACCCCTGCACCACCGACCCGACCTCGACGGTCACGTCAGAAGAGATCACCGACCCGTGGATCTTCCCGGAGATGATCGACCCCGGCCCCACCATCGAGTCCTCGGCGGATCCACCGGCGATGAACTTGGCGGGCGGCAACGGCGGCGTGGCCGTCCGAATAGGCCACAACTGGTTGTAGAGGTTGAAGATCGGATGGACCGAAACCAGGTCCATGTGCGCGTCGTAGTAGGCGTCGATCGTCCCCACGTCCCGCCAGTACCCGCGGTCCCGGTCGGTCGCGCCGGGGACCTCGTTGTCCTGGAAGTCGTAGACGTGCGCCTTACCCCGGTCCACCAGCATGGGGATGATGTCGCCACCCATGTCGTGGTCCGAGTCGGGGTTCAACGCGTCGCCGCGCAGTGCGTCGAGCAGGGCCTCCGTCGTGAAGACGTAGTTGCCCATCGAAGCGAAAGTCACATCCGGGTCGTCCGGCACGTGCGGCGGCTCGGACGGCTTCTCCAGGAACCGCGTGATCTTTCCCGACGCGTCCGAGTCGATGCAGCCGAACGCCTTGGCCTCGTTCCGCGGCACGCGGATGCCGGCGACGGTCACGGCCGCGCCCGACTCGACGTGCTGCGAGATCATCTGGCCCGGGTCCATCCGGTACACGTGGTCGGCTCCGAAGATGACCACGTGGTCCGGTTTCTCGTCGTGGACGAGGTTGAGCGACTGGAAGATCGCGTCGGCCGAGCCCGTGTACCAGCGCGGACCCAGTCTCTGCTGGGCCGGGACCGGGGTCACGTACTGACCGAGCACATTGGACAGGCGCCACGTCGTCGAGATGTGGCGGTCCAGTGAGTGCGACTTGTACTGCGTCAGCACGCAGAGCTTCGCGAGACCCGCGTTGACCAGGTTCGACAGCACGAAGTCGACCAGCCTGTAGTTGCCCCCGAAGGGCACAGCCGGTTTCGCGCGGTCGGCCGTAAGCGGCCAGAGGCGCTTGCCTTCACCACCGGCAAGCACAATTCCGAGAACGTGCGGCTGCCCCTTCACGGTATGTGACCCTATCCGTGCGATCGTTCTCGAACCAGACGCAAACCGGTTCGTCCCAACAAGTACATCTGTGATCTACGGTGGGTGCGTGCGAGTTGCGCTGTTGACAAGGGAGTACCCGCCAGAGGTCTACGGTGGGGCTGGAGTGCACGTGGGATTCCTCGTGCCCCACCTCCGCAAACTCGTGGACGTCGACGTGCACTGCTTCGGTGCGCCCAGATCGGACGCCACGGCCCACAACCCACCGCACAGCCTGGAGCAGGCGAACGCGGCCCTCACCACGCTCGCGGTCGACCTGGAAATGGCGTCCGCGATCTCCACGGCGAACCTCGTGCACTCGCACACCTGGTATGCCAACATGGGTGGTCACCTGGGCAAACTCCTGCACGGCATCCCCCACGTGGTGACGGCGCACTCGCTCGAGCCGCGCCGGCCGTGGAAGGCCGAGCAGCTCGGCGGCGGGTACCGGATCTCGTCCTGGGCGGAGCGCACGGCCTACGAACACGCCGACGCGGTGATCGCCGTGAGCGAGGGCATGCGGGCCGACGTGCTCGACGCCTACCCCGCGCTCGACCCCGCCAGGGTGCACGTCGTGCGCAACGGCATCGACAGCAACGCCTACCACCCCGTCACCGAGACGGACGCGCTCACGGCGTACGGGATCGATCCCGCCAAGCCGATCGTGGCGTTCGTCGGGCGGATCACCCGGCAGAAGGGCGTCGGCCACCTCGTCGCGGCCGCGCACCACATCGATCCCGAGGCGCAGGTCGTGCTGTGCGCGGGGGCGCCGGACACGCCGGAGATCGCCGAGGAGACCCGGCAGGCGGTCAGCGAGCTCTCCCAGGCCCGGCCGGGGGTGTTCTGGATCCAGAAGATGCTGCAGCCCGCCGAGGTGCGGCAGATCCTGAGCCACGCGACGGTGTTCGCGTGCCCGTCGGTCTACGAGCCGCTGGGCATCGTGAACCTGGAGGCGATGGCGTGCGGCACGGCGGTCGTCGCGAGCGACGTCGGCGGCATCCCCGAGGTCGTCGTGCACGGCGAGACGGGCCTTCTCGTCCACTACGACGAGCAGGATTTGTCGACATATCGACACCAACTCGCGGAAGCCATCAACGACTTGATCACAGACCCCGAGCGCGCGAAGCGGTTCGGAACGGCCGGGCGAGCGCGGGCTGAGCAGGAGTTCTCGTGGTCCGCGATGGCCGAGCAGACGGTCGAGGTCTACCGCAGTGTGATCTGAGACACACTCGTCGGGGGCAACCCCGACGAGTGAGAGCCGCCTTTAACCAGTAGTGATGTTGTGGCTTCAACTGGTGAGGGGCGCGAGGACTGTGCGTGCTGCGGTACTGGGTCTGGCGGTCCTCCTGGCAGTGACGGGATGTGGCACGTCGGCCCCGGCCGGACAGCAGGCCGCCCCTCGGCTCACCGTGGACGGCAAGAAGCTCGCCGACGCCTCCGACCTGCAGGCGAACGCCGAAGCCCAGCTCGCCTACACCCTCGAGTACGGCTACGTGGCACGCGCGGGCGCCGCCGCCGTCAGCTGCTGGTTCTCGAAGACGGGCGTCGAGTCCGAGGTCGACAAGAGGCTGTGGTGCGGGCCCGTCCAGGTCCCCGGCACCGGCGCGGGCACCGACTGGGTGCCCGTCCCGCTGAAGGAAGTCACCAAGACGGATGACGAGGTCCGTTACGAAGTGCAGTCGCCGCAGGTGCCGGAGAAGGGCAACCGCAGCTCTCCCGGCGGGACGCTCGTGCGCACCGACGGCAAGGAGTTCGACCCGTCGAAGCAGCAGGACCTGACGGCCGGGCGCGACTTCCTGGCCGTGCTGCCCGACGACGGCAAGCGCTCCAACGTCGACCTCGGCCTCGGCGGCGCCGACATCAAGCTGCGCGACGACCTGCTCGGCACCGCCGTCACCGGCTGGGCCAACCCGGACGTCTGGTACACCGCCGAGGGCACGATCCGCGCCGAGTCCGGCTCACGGCTGCGCGTGGTCAGGATGAAGGTCGAGAAGCTCAACGAGACCGACAGCGGCTTCCACCGCACCAACTGGCAGGGGTTCGCCCCGCAGCCGTCCGAGCTCGCGCTGGAGGTGCCGGGCAAGCGCCAGGTCCTGCCCGCCGACCGGCTGCCCGCGAACGGCTCGGTCTTCGTCGTCTACACCGTGCCGGACCCGCAGGAGGGCGCCGAGCACCTCGTCCTCGGCACGCTCGGCGCCAAGTCGCTCGAGCAGCGCGTCGAGGTCCCGTCCGGCAAGCGCGCCGACAGCTCGCCGCACGTGCTGCAGCGCGCCGCGGCCCCCGGCCGGTTCCAGGAGCAGACGCAGAAGATCCGCTTCGGCGACCGCGAGCTCGGCATGAAGATCACCGGCGTCCGGCTCGGCCGCCAGCGCCCCGTCAAGCTCGGCGAGAGCCAGTACGACGTGGCCACGATCTCCGCGCCCGACAAGGCGTTGCTGGAGGTGCGGGTCGAGGCCTCGGGCGACCTCCCCGACACCGCCGGTGGACTGCTGACCAAGGACCTGATCACCGTCACGCTGCCGGACGGTTCGGCCGCCCCGCAGGTCGGCAGCCGCTACGACGGCGGCCCGCTGCCGTTCGCGGTCGTCGTCGAGATCCCGGCGGACACCCGCTCGGTCTCGGTCGGCATGGTCGCCGGCACGCTCGACCTGCCGAGGCTCGGCAGGACCGCGATCTCCCCCGTCGACTCGCGCGCCACCCTCGCCCTGGAGTTCTGAGCGAGCATCGCCGCGAGGGCCAGCCAGCCCAGGATCACGAGCACCAGCCCCGTCCAGCCCCACTCCTCGTACGAGGTGGCGCCGGACGTCCCGCCGACGCTGCTGCCCACGTAGAAGCCGGCGAGGTAGAGCCCGGAGGCCTGGCCGCGGGCGTGCTCGGGCGCTCGCGCGGCGACCCAGCCGCTCGCCGTGGTGTGCGAGGCGAAGAACCCCGCGGTCACGACCGCCAGGCCGAGCGGCACCCACAGCAGGCTCGCCAGCGCGCCGACCGCCACCACGCCGATGCACAGCAGCAGCACGCGGCCCCGGCCGAACCGGTCCGCGAGCCTGCCCGCGACGGCCGCCGCGGTGCTGCCGAAGCCGTAGAAGAGGAACACCAGCGTCTCGAGCCACGCCGGGCCGGACAGCTGGAACCCCGCCACGTTGTAGAACGAGATGAACGTGCCCACGAGCAGCACGGCGACGACGTACATCGACAGCAGCACCGGGTCCTTCAGCGCCGCCTTCATGCCGGCGGGCGCCCGCTTCGGCCGATTGTGCGCCCTGGGCAGCAGGAACACCACGATCAAGGCCGCGACCAGCCCGAACGCGCCGGCGAGCAGCACGGAGCCGCGCCACCCCAGCCAGTCCGACGTCATGCCGGCGACGAGACGCCCGGACATGCCGCCCAGGCTGTTGCCGGCGATCATCGCGCCCATCGCGGCGCCCAGCCGCTTCTTCGAGAGCTCGTCCGCGAGGTAGGCCATGGACGCCGCGGGCACCCCGGCCGCGGCGACGCCCTGCAGCACCCGCAGGCCCAGGAACACGTCGTAGTTCGGCGCGAACGGCAGCACGAGCCCGAGCACCGCCGCGACCAGCACGCTGACCACGATCACCGGCCTGCGCCCGACCCGTTCCGACAGCATCGCGATCGGCACGACCACGACCGCCAGCGCGAGCGTCGCCGCGGACAGGACGAGCGAGGCGCTGCCCGGCCCGAGCCCGTAGTCGGCGGCGATCTGCGGCATGACCGGCTGCGGGGTGTACAGCAGCGCGAAGCACGCGAACCCCGAAGCGGCGATGGACGCGGTCAACCTGTTCACGCTTCCGACGCTAAGCCATACGTCCAATACGGAAATGGGCCACAATCGATCCGTGCGTGAATCAGACCTGGCACCGAAGCTGGCGGTGCTGAAAGCGCTTGCCGCGGACGAGCACGTGACCCGCGTCGCAGAGCGGGTCGGGCTGCCCCAGCCCACGGTCAGCCGCTGGATCGCCGAACTGGGTGAGCAGCTCGGCGCGCCGCTGCTGGTCAGGAGCGGCCGCCGGGTGCGCCTCACGCGGGCGGGCCGGTTGCTGGCCGAGGCGGCCACCCGGTCGCTGGCCGCGCTGGAACCGGGGCTGCGCGAGGTCGAGGAGGAACTCGACCCGGAGAAGGGCCGCGTCGTGCTGGGGTTCCTGCACATGCTCGGCCGCGCGATCGTGCCGGAACTGGTCCGCAGCTACCGCGCCGAGCACCCGCACGTGCGGTTCGGGCTGGTCCAGAACGCCCGCCAGGCCGTGGTCGACAAGCTCGTCAGCGGGGAGATCGACCTCGCGCTGGTCGCCCCGCCGCCCGCCGGGCCCGAGTTCGAGTCGGTCGTCGTGTTCGAGCAGCCGCTGATCGTCGTGGTGCCGGCGGGGCACCGGCTCGAGTCCAGGAAGGCCGTGCGGATCGAGGACCTGGCCGACGAGGACCTGATCACCCTGGAACACGGCTACGGCCTGCGCCAGATCACCGACGACATGTGCGCCGCGGCCGGGGTCGTGCCCCGCTACGTGTTCGAGTGCCAGGAGATCGAGACCGTGCGCGGGCTGGTCGCGGCGGGACTCGGCGTGGCACTGCTCACCCACGCCGAGTTCGCGCCGCCTCCCGGCTTGCGGGAGCTGTCACTGACGCCGCGGACCGGCCGGATCTTCGGGCTCACGTGGTTGAGCGGCAACCCGCTGACGCCCGCGGTCCGCGCGTTCCGCGACCACGCGCTGAGGACTCACGGCGTCCAGCGCTGAGTGCCCGACCACGTCCGCAGGTACGACTCGGCGCCCCCGAGCATGTCCTGCACGAGCCGGTCGCCGCCCAGCTGGCGGACCTTCTCGACCCAGTCCGGCAGCAGGCCGATGTGCGCGCCGCCGTCGACGTTGATGTCCCAGACCCGCTCGCCGGTGCGCTGCCGGTCGACCAGCGGGCCGTCCGGGTAGCTGCGGAACGGGTAGGTCACGCCGGTCTGCGGTGCCGGGTGCGAGCCCACGCCGTTGTAGTCGGAGCCGAAGCCGATGCCCACGTCGTACTTGCGCCGCAACGGTTCCGCGGCCGCGGCCTGCGAGACGTAGCCGCCGGGGTCGTTCTCGTAGCCCGCGATGAACCCGCCGAGCTGGTAGACCTTCTCGGTCCACTGGGCGTCCATCCAGCTGTGGCTCGACACGATGCCCGGGAACTTCGCCTGCGCGGCCAGGTCCAGCGTGCGACCGGCGGCCTTCACGCTCATGTGGTCGATCTCGATCATCATGTGCTTGCGCATCATCGCCTGCACCGCGTACTCGCCGAGCGAGGTCAGGCCGCGCACGTTGCACCGCTTCGCCGGGTCGTACTGCGGCGCGACCACACCGGCCGGGATCAGCGCGTTCGGGCCGACGGTGCCGATCGGGTTGTCCTGCTGCGGGCCCTTGCACTGCTCGGTCTGCCACCACTGGCCGGTGCGCAGGAACTGACCAGCGTTGATCACGCCGCCCTGCGTGCCCGAGTCGAACCGGACGCCGCACAGCGCGTTGTCGAACTTGTGGCACAGGAACGCGCTGCGGACGCCGAGCGCGTAGACCTCGTCCAGGCCGCGGTCGATGTCGGCCTTGCTGCACAGCGGCAGGTCGAGGAACGTGCGGCAGCCGAACAGCTCCGAGGTCTCGATGCCGAGCACCACGGCGAGCTTGCCCTGGGTGATCACGTCACGGGCCTGCTCGGCCGACGTGACGATGCGGAACCAGCCCTTGCCGGGCCCGCCGAACTGCTTGTCGATGAACGCCTGCAACTCGTAGGTGCGCTGCGCCTGCAACCGGACCGACGCCATCTCGTCGCAGCCGCGGTCCTTGAACGGGTGGATGATGCACAGCGTCGCGTTGCTGGTCAGGTCGGTGACGAGCACGCGCTGGCCGCCGCGCCAGGCCCGTTCCAGCCAGGCGTAGTAGTTCTGCTGGTGCGAGACCGTCGTGTCGGACGGCCAGTCCTTGAACGTCGGCCAGCCCACCGGGTCGTGACCGTCGAGGTCGCCCGTCACGATCGCCTCGAAGATCGCGCCGAGGCCCGCAGGGTGGTGCTCGGGGCAGTCCTTCAGCGCGTCCGCGATGCCCTGCTCCGAGAACGGCTTGCCGCAGATCAGCCGGCCGCCGAAGCCCTCGTTGGTCATGAGGTGGTTGTGCGCGTCGACGAGCCCGCGCACCCTGCCCTGGCCGTCCGTGCCCCGGAACGGCTCCCCCGTCACGTTGATCTGCGAGTCCGGCGCGGGCCGGGCGACCGGTTCCCACCAGGGCGCGGCGGCGGTGGCAGGGGACAACGACGCGATGACCAGCGAGACGGCGAGAGCCAGGCGGAGTAACACGAGCGCTCCTCTACGACGTTGTGAAGGAGCTCACATCATGCCGTGGAACGCCACCGTCTCGTATCGGTCGATCGTCGGTTAACGCGAATATTTTTCAGCCAGTTCGACCAGCGTCCGCGCGCCGAACCCGGTGGCGCCCGCGACGACCTCGTCGTAGACCTTCTCCGACCGCGCGGGGCCCGCGATGTCGAGGTGCGCCCACGGCACGTCGCCCGCGAACTTCTGCAGGAACAGCGCCGCCGTGATGCCGCCGGGGCCGGGCGGGGTCTGCCTGTAGTCCGCGATCTCGCTGCTGACGGCGTCGACGTGCTCCTCCAGCAGCGGCATCCGCCACCACTTCTCGCCGACGTTCGCGCCCGCCTCGACCACCTCGGCCGCCAGCGCGTCGGACGAGGTCAGCACCGCGCCCGTGCGCAGGCCGAGCGACACCTTCATCGCGCCGGTGAGCGTCGCGATGTCCACGAGCAGGTCGGGCTTCAGGTTCTTCACCGCGTACGCCATCGCGTCGGCCAGGACCATGCGGCCCTCGGCGTCGGTGTTCTGGACCTCGGTCGTCGCGCCGCCGTAGTGCCGCACGACGTCACCGGGCCGGTACGCCGAGCCGGAGACGTGGTTCTCGGCGCACGGCACGAGCCCGGTGACCCTGACCGGCAGCCCGCGCCGGGCCACGGCCAGCAGCGCGGAGATCACCGCGGCGCCGCCTGCCATGTCGGTGCGCATGAGGTGCATGCCGTCGGCGGGCTTCACCGAGATGCCGCCCGTGTCGAACGTGATGCCCTTGCCAACGAACACCAGGTGCGGGCCGATGGTGCCGTAGGTCAGCTCGAGCAACCGCGGCGGGCGGGACGAGCCGCCGCCGACCGCCAGCACGCCGCCGAAGCCCTGCTGCGCCAGCCACTTCTCATCGCGCACGGTCGCCGTCAGCCCGTCGACCTTGTCCGCGAGCTTCGCGGCGGTCGTGGTGAGCCAGCGCGGGTCCTTGACGTTGGACGGGGTGTTGGCCAGGTCGCGCGTCAGCGAGGTGGCGGTGGCCAGCGCGTGGGCCTTCAGCGCGGCCGACGTGAGCACCTCCTCGAACCCGGTGTCCGCGGTGACGAGGCGCAGCGAGCTGACACGCTTCGGGGCGTCCTCGCCGGTG
Organism: Lentzea albida; assembly: GCF_900111005.1. Lineage (GTDB taxonomy): Bacteria > Actinomycetota > Actinomycetes > Mycobacteriales > Pseudonocardiaceae > Lentzea > Lentzea albida. The sequence goes on along the minus strand of NZ_FOFV01000001.1, from coordinate 935,786 downwards.
ACCTTGAAGCGGTAGCCGCCGAGCGCCGCGCCCAGCACGAGGGCGCGCACCTTCTCGGCGTCGAAGTCGGGGGTCAGCAGGACGTCGGCCGTCTTCGGTGCGTCGTCGCCGCTCAGCGCGCGCACGAGCGCCGCGCCGGCGGTGCGGTAGTCGGCGGGCGTCCCGGTGCCGACGCCGAGCGTCCAGGTCCCGTCGTGGCGGACCGCCTCACCGGCCTTGCCGGTCAGGTCGGAGACGTCGATGCCGTCGCCACCCGGTCCGAGCGCCGGTCCGGTGGCGGCGAGCACGACTGCCGGCACGCCGCGGCGCGCGGTGGTGGCCACCTCGACGTCCACGAGCTTGGTGGGCACTGACGGAACCGTCGACGGCACGGCTGGACCTCCCTGTTGCATTGACGACCGCTCATTCTCGCCTGGGCCGAGAACGAAGCGATGCCCCGGTCTCCACTGTGGAAACCGGGGCTCAACACTGCTTCCTCGCCGGGTGCCTCAGCCGGCGGCGGCCTTCAGCGCGTCGCCCAAGGCGCTGGCCTCGTCCGCCGACATCTCGACGACAAGGCGCCCACCACCCTCGAGCGGCACGCGCATGACGATGCCGCGTCCCTCCTTGGTGACCTCGAGGGGACCGTCGCCGGTCCGGGGCTTCATGGCCGCCATCGCGTGCTCCCTCCGTCAACATCTTCCCCGTCCGGCCAGGCCGGATCTGCTCCATTCTCCCCTATCGCGACTCAGGGGCGAAACCGAACCGATCTTTTGGCGAGTCCGGGTGACAGTTGTCGATCTTCTCTTGTACCTGATCAACACCTGTTTTCACGACCTCGCAACACTTTGGGCACCCTCGGACGTGTCGTGACAGACTGGGCCGGGTGCGAGCCCGTTCCGCGCTCTTCGACGTCTACGGCGGCCACCTTCGCGAACGCGGCGGCGCCGCCACCATCGCCGCGCTCGTCCGGTTGCTCGAGCCCCTCGGTTTCGCCGCGCCGGCCGTCCGCACGGCCGTGTCGCGCACGGTCAGGCAGGGCTGGTTGCAGCCCAGCAGGCTGCCTGACGGGCCCGGATACGCCATGACACCCCGCGGGGAACGCCGGCTCGACGAGGCCGCTGCCCGCATCTACCGCACCGGGCCGTCCACGTGGGACGGTCGCTGGCACGTCGTGGTGCTGGAGGAGATGCCGGGCCGCGACTCGCGCGACCACCTGGCGTCGGAACTGCAGCTGCTGGGCTACGGCGCGCTCGGCCCTGTGACGTGGATCGCTCCCCGGCCGTCCCCCGGATTGGCCGACGTGCTGGCCGCCGGAGAAATCGCCGCACGAACTTTTCACGGTTCACACGACGGTGGCGACGCCGAGCTGGCCGCGAAGGCCTGGGACCTGGCCGAGCTGGGCCGCGACTACGCCGGGTTCGTCGCGCACTGGACCGAGAAGGTGTCCGTTGTGGACGAAACGGACGACGCGGCGGCGTTCGCGGCCTCGCAGCAGCTGCTGCACGCGTGGCGCAAGTTCCTGTTCCGCGATCCCGGTCTTCCTGCTGAACTGTTGCCACCGGACTGGCCGGGGCACGCGGCAGCGTCGTTCTTCGACGAACAGACCCTGCGGCTGGCACCGGGCACGAGTCGCTTCGTCGACGGGTGCCTGCGGCCGGTGCGCAACGTTTCCACTGCTTGATGGAGGTCCAGTGTCCGAGCTCCTCGTCGAAGACGCCGATGGTGTGCGCACGCTCACGTTCAACCGCCCCGAGTCGTTCAACGCCTTCACGGTCTCGCTGAAGGAGGCGTTCCTCGCCGAGCTGAAGGCCGCCGCGGTGGACGCGTCGGTGCGCGCGGTGGTGATCACGGGTGCGGGCAGGGCGTTCTGCGCGGGGCAGGACCTCAAGGAGCACATCGGCCTGTTGCAGGCCGGTGATCCCGCCCCTCTGCACACCGTCGAGAAGCACTACAACCCGATCGTGCGCGAGCTGATCGGCATGCCGAAGCCGGTGATCGCCGCGGTCAACGGCAGCGCGGCGGGCGCCGGTGCCTCCTTCGCCTACGCCGCCGACCTGCGGATCGCGGGCCAGTCGGCCAAGTTCCTGATGGCCTTCGCGAACGTGGGCCTCACCGCTGACTCGGGCGCGTCGTACACGCTGCCGCGGCTCATCGGCCACGGCCGCGCGATGGAGATGATGCTGCTCGCCCAGCCCGTCGGCGCCGAGGAGGCGTTGCGGATCGGCATGGTCAACCAGGTCGTGCCCGACTCCGAACTGCTCTCCACCGCGCACCTGCTGGCCGCGAAGCTCGCCGCGGGGCCCACGACGGCCTACGCGAAGATCAAGGAGGCGCTGGCCGCCGCGGCCGACGGGACGCTGGAGGACGCGCTGGAGGCCGAGCGCCGCACCCAGGCCGACTGCGGGGCGACCGAGGACCACCGCGAGGCCGTGGACGCGTTCGTGAACAAGCGGGCGCCGAAGTTCACCGGGAAGTAGCGGCTGCGCCGTTCGCCCGGAAGCAGGTCGAGATGTGGTCGTCGACCATGCCGGTCGCCTGCATCAGCGCGTAACAGGTCGTGGGGCCGAGGAACTTGAAGCCGCGCTTCTTCAGTTCCTTGGCCATCGCCTTCGACTCGTCCGTGATCGCCGGCACGTCCGCGAACGTCTTGGGCCGCTCGTGCACGGCCGGCGCGAACGACCACAGCAGCGCGTCGAGGTCGACGCCCTCCGAGACGATCACGCGGGCGTTGTGGATCGCCGCGTCGATCTTCAGGCGGTTGCGGACGATGCCCGCGTCGGCCATCAGCCGTTCGACGTCGGCGGGGCCGAAGTCCGCGACGAGCGACGGGTCGAAGTCGCAGAAGGCCGCGCGGAACGCCGGGCGCTTGCGCAGGATCGTGATCCACGACAGGCCGGACTGGAACGCCTCCAACGACATCCGCTCGTAGAGCTCGGGGGTGCCGTGGAGCTCCACGCCCCACTCGGTGTCGTGGTACTCGACGTAGTCCGGGGTCGAGTCGCCCCAGGGACAGCGGGAGAGCGGCTCAGGCCGGGTGCTCACTGCTCTCCCGGTCCTCGAGCTCCGCGACGCGCGCCCGCAGGGTCTCGACCTCGGTCGCGAGCCGCTGCAACGCCCAGTCCACCTCGGTCATCTTGTAGCCGCGGAAGACCTGCTGGAACTTGAGCTCGCGGACGTCCTGCGCGGTGATGTCGTCGGCGGGCAGCCTCGTCGGCGAGGCACCGGGCGGCAGCGGCGCGAGCTCCTCGCCGCGCCCGAACACCAACGCCGCGAGCAGGAACACCACTGCCGCGACGGCGATCATCACGATCAGGTAGATCAGGGCGTTGGTCACGCGACGATCGTGGCACAGCTCAGGCAGCGGCGAGCGAGCAGACCGAGACGAACGATCACGATCCAGGTGATCGCGCTCGCGACGGTCATCGGCAGCGACTGCGCGAGCCGCGCCACGTCGAGGTGCGCGGTCGCCAGGATGATCGAGACGTTGCCGAGGAACACGGCGCCGACGGCCGTGAGCGCGACGCCCGCGCCGATCTTGGCGAGCCGCCTCGAGTCGTACTTGCGGGCGAGGACCCGGCCCAGCACCAACGTCACCAGGGCCACCCCGGACGCGATGCCGCTGGTCAGGTCGTTGGCCTTGGCGATGAACAGGTACCAGGCGGGCGGCATCGCGGCGAAGTCCTGCCACGGGCCGATGAGCAGCATCCGCCCGTACTCCCACGCCATGTGCATCAACGGCAGCACGATCGCGAGCCACACGAGCGTGCGCGTGCCATAGGCGACGGCGAGTTCGGCCTGGTACTCGTTCGCGATCTCGCGCACGGGACCGAACTCCTCGACCGCGCGCTCCTGGGCCTCCTGCTCGCTGAGGCCGCGGCCGACGTGCGCCTCGGTGGCGTCGGCCAGGCTGTCGCGGGTCTCGGTGAGCAGGTCGCGGACCTGCTTCTTCGACCCCTGCAACCGCGCCCCGAGGTCGGTGACGTACCGGTCGATCACTGCTGTGCCCACTTCCCCCCTCCCAGCACCCCGTCGATGACCGTCGTGAACTCGCGCCACGCGCTGCGCTCGGCGTTCAGCGCGCGTTGCCCCGCCTGCGTGAGCTTGTACGTGCGGCGCTTGCGGCCGCCGACCGTGCTCCAGTCGCTGGTGACGTGCCCGGCCCGTTCCAGCCGCCGCAGCGCCGGGTAGACCGTGCCCGTCGGGAGGTCCAGCGCGCCGCCGCTGCCCTGCTGCAACGCCTCGATGATCGCGTAGCCGTGCAGCTGCTTCCCGTCGAGCGTGGCCAGCAGCAACGCGTCGAGGTGGCCGCGGAGCGCGTCGGGCTTCATGGGTGGCGACTCTAGTCATCGCGCACTCGGAGTGGTCCCTGAAATCCTCGGTCAGGGTCAGCCCTGAGATCCCCCTGAGATGCGGATTCCGGCCTTAATAAGTAGCCGTGCTACACATACCGTCGCTACCCATGAGCGCAGTAGACCTCGCACGGCTCCAGTTCGCCTTGACGACCTCGTTCCACTTCCTGTTCGTGCTGCTCACGCTCGGCCTGGTGACGCTGCTCGTGGTCATGCAGACGAGGTTCACGATCACCGGCGCGCCCGTGCACGAGCGGATGACGCGGTTCTGGGGCCGGATCTACGTGATCAACTACGCGCTCGGGATCGTCACCGGTGTCGTGATGGAGTTCCAGTTCGGGTTGAACTGGTCGGGCCTCGCGACCTACGCCGGTGACGTGTTCGGGGCGCCGCTCGCGCTGGAGACGCTGATCGCGTTCTTCCTGGAGTCGACGTTCCTCGGGCTCTGGATCTTCGGCTGGGGCAGGCTGCACCGCTGGGTGCACCTGGCGTTGCTGTACCTGACCGCGCTGACCGCGTTCGCGTCGGCGTTCTGGATCATGGCGGCGAACGGGTTCCTCCAGCACCCCGTCGGCTACCGGGTCGACGGGAACGTGCTGCGGCTGGACGACTTCGGCGCGTTGCTGACCAATCCGACGTTCACCTCCGCGTTCGTGCACGTGGTCTTCGCGGCGATCACGGCCGGCGGCGTGTTCCTGACCGGCGTCTCGGCGTACCACTTCATCAAGCGCACGCCCGAGACCGACTTCTTCCGGCGGTCGCTGCGGATGGGCGTGGTGACCACGGCACTGGCCACACCGGTGCTGATCGGCGCCGGGTTCGCGCAGTTCCCGGTGATCGCCGCGCACCAGCCGGGCAAGACCGGGGCGGTGCCGTGGATCGGCGCGCCGCTCGGGTTCATGATCCTCATCGGGATGGGGCTGACGGTGGTCAGCTGGCTCACCCTGCCGTTGCTGCTCCGCGACGCCGTGATCCGGATGCGCTTCCCGTTGTACCTCATGGTGTTCGGCATCCCGTTCCCGTTCGCCGCCGCGATCTTCGGGTGGATGTTCCGGGAGATCGGGCGCCAGCCGTGGCTGGTCTACGGGTTGTTGCGCACCGAGGACGCGGTGTCGCATGTGGACGTCTCGCAGATCTTGTTGTCGCTCGTCGTGTTCACGTCCCTGTTCGTGGTGCTGGCCTGCGTCGACTGGGCGTTGATCGCACGCGCGGTCCGTCGTGGTCCGGACGTGGAGCCGGCTCCTGTCTCGCCGTTGGTGGTGACGCTCTGATGGAAGCTCTGTGGTTGACCGTGCTCGGTGTTCTGACCGTCGGCTACTTCGCGCTGGCCGGCTTCGACTACGGCAGCGGACTGCTGTTGCCCTTCGGCAGACGAGAGGTCGTGCTGCACCGCATGACCCCGTTCTTCCTGGGCAACGAGGTGTGGCTGGTCGCCGTGATCGGGGTGCTGTTCGCGGCGTTCCCGCGCCTCGAAGGCGAGCTGCTCTCCGGCGCGCACAGCACGTTCACGCTGCTCCTGGCCGGGTTGGTGCTGTTCATGGCCTCGGTCCAGCTCAGGTTGTGGTGGTGGCTCGTGTTCACGGGCGCGCTGATGGTGTCCGCGGGCTGGGGGCTCTTCCTGGCGCACCTGCTCGACGCGCCCTGGCCCGTCGCGTTCGTGATGCCGGTGCTGTTCGCCCTGCACGGCTGGGCGTTCCAGCACAGGAAGGCCCTCTTCCCGGTGACGGCGGCGCTGTGCGCGTTGCCGATCCCGCTCGCGTTCAGCTCGATCGACGTCACCGGCCTCATGGCGCACCCCGACACGCTCGGCCTGCTCGCGTGGGTCGCGATCCCGGTCATCCCGCTGGTGGTGGTGTTGCAGTGGTCGATCGTCGCCCTCTCCTCGCGCTGATCCCGGTTCCTTTCCTGGTGCTGGCCCAGGCCGAACTGCTGGCGTCGGTGCTCAGCGGTGGCACCGGCTTTCTCCTGCTGTGCCTGGTGATCGGCGCGCGGGTGCTGGTGTGGTGGGCGCACCGCGAGTGGGCTCACCGGTCCGCCGAACGCACCCGCGTCCGCCTGCGGGAGGCGTTCCTGCGCTCCCCCGGCACCAAGGCCGGCGAGGTCGCCACGCTGGTCACCCGGGGCGTGCACGACGTGACGCCGTACGTCGTCGGGTACCTGCCCATGCGGGTCCTGGCCGTGGCGGTGCCGCTCGCGGTGGTGGTCAGGCTGGCGTTCGCCGACCTCACCGCGGCCCTGACGATCCTGGTCACGCTGCCGTTGATCCCGATCTTCGGGGCACTGGTCGGCGCGCACACCCGTGAGCGCACATCCCGGCAGTGGGACGCGCTGGCCACCCTCGGCGGGCACTTCCTCGACGTGGTCAAGGGAATCGGCACGCTGCGGGCGTTCGGACGGGCCGAGGCGCAGTCCGCCACGGTCCGCAGGCTGGCCGCGCGGCACAGGACCGAGACGATGGCGGCGCTGCGCGTCGCGTTCCTGTCGGCGTTCGTGCTCGAACTCGTGGCCACGATGTCGGTCGCGCTCATCGCCGTGCCGGTCGGGCTCCGGCTGCTCGACGGCGGCGTGCCGCTCCACACCGCACTGCTCGTGCTCTTCCTTGCTCCAGAAGCGTTCCTGCCGCTGCGCGCCGCCGGAGCGCAGTACCACGCCAGCGCTCAGGGCCGCGAAGTCCTCGGCAAAGTGCCGGCACACGACGAAACCACGGGTCAGGCACCACCTGATCTCGCGCAAGCCGAGATCGTGTTCGACAACGTGAGCGTCCGCAGCCTGAAGAACCTCAACCTGCACATCCGCCCCGGTGAACGGATCGCCCTCGTCGGGCCGAGCGGCGCCGGCAAGAGCACGGTTCTCGGACTGCTGCTGGGTTTCGTGCGCCCCGACCGCGGCCGGGTGCTCGTCGGTGGCGTCGACCTGCGGGAGATCGACCAGCGGAAGTGGCTGGAAGCTCTGGCCTGGGTGCCGCAACGCCCCGTGCTCGTCCCGGCGAACCTCTCGTCGGGCGAGCAGCAACGGGTCGCGGTGGCGAACGCGCTCGACCGGCGCCGGGCCGGCCTCTTCCTGCTCGACGAACCGACCGCCCACCTCGACGCGGAGACGGAGGCACTGGTGCTCGAAGCGACACGCGACTTCATCCGAGGACGGACCGCGGTGATCGTCGCGCACCGACCGGCACTGCTCAGCGAGGTCGACAGGGTGGTCCGGGTATGAGACTCGCGATCCTCGTCGGCACCCTCGCCGAACTGGCGGGAGTCGGCCTGACCGCCACCGCGACCTGGCTGGTCCTGCGCGCCGCCGAGCACCCGCCGGTGCAGGCGCTCACCGTCGCGATCGTCGCCGTCCGCACCCTGGCCCTCGCCAAGGGCGCCCTGCGCTACCTGGAACGCCTGAGCAGCCACCAAGCCGTGCTCAGCGAGGCCGTGGAGCTGCGCGGCCAGGTCTACGACGACCTCGTGCACCGCAAGCACGTCCCGTCCGGCACGGCGCTGACCCGCATCGTCACGAACGTCGACCAGCACCTCGACGCGCGGCTCCGCACCACCCTGCCGTGGATCACCGCCGCCCTGACCGGTGCCGTCGTCGCGGCGGCATCGGGCTTCTCGCTGCCGCTGATCGCCGGACTGCTGGTCAACCTCGCCCTGCTCCCCTGGCTCGCGATCCGCACGCCGCGGGACCTCACGCCGTTGCGCGCCAGGCTGACCGAACAAACCACGGAACTGGTCCACGGCAGAGAAGAACTGATCGCCTACGACCTGTTCGACGAGAAACTCCGCATCGCCACCGAGACCGCGAAAGAGCTGTCCCGCGGAGAACGCACGCGCGACCTGACCCCGCTGGCGATCGCCGTCCAGTTCGCCGCGGCCCTGCTGATGCTGGCCCAGCACGAACCGGCGTGGCTGGTCATGGCCGCCGTCGCCGCGTTCGAGATCACCGTCCCCCTCGCGGCGCTGACCAAGCCCGCTCCGGAACGCACCGACGAGCCCGAACCGCCCCACGTCACCGAACCCCCGGAACTGCACGGCAGAACGGCGATCGTCGGGCCGAGCGGAGCGGGCAAGACCACGCTGCTCAACGCTCTCGCGCACCGCCTCGAACCCAGCAAGGGCGCGCTGGCCGACGCGCACGTCTTCCACACCACGGTCCGCACGAACGTCCTGCTGGCCAAACCCGATGCGACACAGGAAGAACTGGACCGGGCGGCCGCGATCACCGAACTGGACCTCGACTGGGACCGGGTCGTCGGCGAACGCGGCGAGGAGATCTCCGGCGGCCAGCGCCAGCGACTCGTCCTCACCAGATCGGTGCTCGCGCACCCCGAGGTCCTGCTGCTGGACGAGCCCACCGAGGGCCTCGACCCCGACCAAGCCGACCGCGTGCTGGCCCAGGTCCTGGACGCGAGCCGGGGCACCGCCCTGGTCGTCACGCACCGGACCGAACAGCTAGCCCTCTTCGACCACGTGCACCATCGGCGGCCGATCGGCGACGAGCACGTCGGTCGAGTCGGGTAGCCACTCCCCGCCGACCTGCACGAACTGCGTCAACGGCCCGGAGTCCGCGGAGACGCCGCACCGGGCCAGCGCCGTGCCCATGATCTGCGACGACATCGCGCCGAGCTGCAGCAACGACCGGTTCCGGTGCTTGCGCACCCCGAGGTTCACCTGCGCCAGGCCGGACAGGCCGTGCACCCGGTGCACGTCCAGCAACAGCCCGATCTCCACGCCGTACCCGGCCGCGAAGGGAACGGACTCCAAAAAGGACCGCGTGGCCGCGTACTCCCCGCCGAGCGGTTGCACCACACCGGAGAGCTCGGGCCGCAACGTGTTCAGCAACGGCCGCGCCACCAGTTCCGTCACCCGCCCGCCACCGGTGCTCTCCAGCCGCAACGGCCGGCGGTAGAACCCCTTCACCAGGTGCACGCCGGAGTCCAGCAGCAACGGCCCGAGGAGCGCCGTGACGAACGCGGTCTCCGGGTCCACGAGGTCGGAGTCGAGGAAGACGATCAGGTCACCGGTGGTCGCGGCCAGCGACCGCCACAGCACCTCGCCCTTGCCGGGCAACGGTGGAAGCCACGGCACGACGTCCTCGCGCAGCACGACCCGCGCCCCGGCGGCCGAGGCGACCTCGGCGGTGCGGTCGGTGGACCCGGAGTCCATCACGACCAGCTCGTCCACGAGCGTGCCGACCAAGGGCCGGACGACGGAGACGACGTCGCCGACGGTCTCCTCCTCGTTCAGCGCGGGCAGCACCACGGACACGGTCCGGCCGCGCTTCAGCGCGACCAGTTCGTCGACCGTCCAGGACGGCTGCTGCCAGGTGTGCGAGGCGAACCAGGCCTCGGTGGCGGGCAGCATCAGGCCAGCGCCCGCATCGCCCGCGCCGGCGGACGGGTCCCCGTCACGCTCGCCACCATCTCCACGACCTTCCTCGCCTGCCGCACGTCAGACGCACGAACGGCGCGTGCTCCGGACAGCGCAGCCACCGTGGCGGCCGCGAGCGTCTCGTCCTCGTCGCCTGGTGGGATCGTCACCACGTCCAACGTCCCGGTGAGTGACGGCAATTCCAGCTCGCCGTCGAACTCGACGACGTCCGCACCCGCCTCCACGGCCCGTCTCAGCTCGTCCGCGCTGGTCAGATGCGCGACGACCAGCACGCGGTCTTCCGGCAGGTCAGTGACGCGGAATCGGTTCACGCCACCCAGCGTAGACAGTGACCTGACTCACAGCTTCTTGCTACCCACGAGTAGCAACCTGGTTTACTCGCCGGTAACACCCTGTGTGATCTACGTCATGGTCAAGGAGGACCAGCGTGCGACGATCACTTGTTCTAGCCCTCGTACTCCTCACAACCCTGCTCGGTGCTCCGGTCGCCGCCACGGCGGCTCCCGGACACCAGATCACCTACCGGTCCATCCCCGGCGTCGGCGGCACCACCCTGAAGGCCCTCGTCGTCGAGCCCACCGGCCGGGGCGGCGGCCCGTTCCCGCTGCTCGTCATGCCGTCCAGCTGGGCGGTCCCCAACATCGAGTACGTCGGCGCCGCCGCGAAGCTCGCCAAGGAGTCCGGCTACGTCGTCGTGAGCTACACCAGCCGCGGCTTCTGGGACTCCGGCGGCCAGATCGACGTCGCCGGCCCTGACACCGTCGGGGACGTCAGCAAGGTCATCGACTGGGCCGTCACCAACGCGAACGCCGACGGCACCAAGGTCGGCGCGGCCGGGATCTCCTACGGCGCCGGGCAGTCCCTGCTCGCCGCGGCGTCGGACAAGCGCATCAAGGCCGCGGCGGCGCTCAGCACGTGGACCGACCTGGCCCGGTCGCTCTACCCGAACAGCACCGTGAACAAGCAGGCCGTCGAGGTCCTGCTGGCCGCGGGCAAGGCCACCGGACGTCCCGGCCCCGTGCTCGTCGAGGCCGAGGACGCCTACCGCGACGGCAGGTTCTGGGAGGTCGTGCCGATCTCGGCGGACCGCTCGGCCGCCACCGCCGCGAAGATCGCGCAGATCAACTCCAACGGCACCGCGGTCCTGCTCGGCAACGCCTGGAACGACGGCATCTTCGCGCCCGGCCAGATCGCGGACTTCTACGGCGAGCTCACCGGCCCGAAGCGGCTCATGCTCTCGCCGGGCGACCACGCCACCGCCGAGCTGTTCGGCGCGGCGGGTCTGCCCAACGAGATCTGGGAGTCGGTCGGCCGCTGGTTCGACCGCTACGTCAAGGGCACGGCCAACGGCATCGACGCCGAGCAGCCGGTGCAGCTCAAGCCCAACAACGGCGGCACGTGGAGGAAGTTCGGCGCCTGGCCGAACGGCAACGCCGACACGGTCGCGCTCGACGGCAGGCGGATCACCGCGGGCTGGAACACGGTCGCGGACAGCGGCACGATCCTGCTCTCCGGTGCGCTGCAAGGGTTCCTCAACATCCCGACCGGCGTCTCGCTGCCGTTCGTCGACCGGAACGTCGCCGGGGTGTGGAGCGGGCCGCAGTACCCGAACGGCGCGACGCTCGCCGGCACGCCCAAGCTCCGGCTCCAGGTGACCCCGAGCGCGGAGACGACGACGTTGTTCGCGTACCTGTACGAGGTCGGCCCGCTCGGCCTGGGCGCGCTGATCACGCACAAGCCGGTGAAGGTCACCGGCGCGGGCCGCACGCAGACGCTCGACGTGGAGCTGGAACCGACCGCGTGGACCGTCGGCGCGGGCAACCGGATCGCACTGGTGATCGACACGGTGGACCCGCGTTACCTGTCGGAATCGACGCGTGGCTCAACCGTCACCTTCGGACCGTCGAGCCTCACGGTTCCGAAGGCGTAAGAATGTCCGGGTGGACCTCACCCGGCAACAGGTGCTCCTCCACCGGATCCACCAGCACGAGCTGGACCGGCGGACCGGCGACGCGGCCGAGCTGGCGGTGTTCTCCCTGGGCGTCCAGGACAACACCTCCGGCTCGGCCCTGCTGAGTCTCGCCGCGAGGCTGGACGCACCGTCGACAGAAGACTTCACCGTGACCTGGTCGGTGCGCGGTGCCCCGCACCTGCACCGGGCGGGCGAGCTGAAGGCGTTCTCCCGCGCGCTGTGGCCGTGGAACGACGCCGACGCGAGAGCCCGCGCGGCCCGCCCGAAGGTCGACGACCTGCTGGACGCGTTGCGGCACATCGCCACCGCGATGAGGTCGATCGTCACGAAGCCCATGACCAAGGGCGAGGTGAGCAAGGCCCTGACCCCGCTGGCGCCCAAGCAGACGATCGAACCCTGCCGCGGCTGCCGGACCGAGCACGTCAGCGACCCGATCTTCCGCCTCGGCGCGCTCCCGGCGGGTCTCCGGATCATCCCGGAGGAGAAGACCGTGACGTTCGAACGCATCCACGGCTGGCCGGGTGTCCCCCGCAGGACCGCGGGTTTCGACGAGCTCGTCCACCGCTACCTGACCCTGCACGGCCCTGCCGGACCGTCCGAAGTGGCCGGTTACTTCGGCACGTCGACGCGTGAGGTCAAGAAGCGCTGGCCCAAGGAGGGCCTCGTCGAGGTGACCGTCGACGGCGCGCCGGCGTGGCTGCCCGAGGACGTCGAGATCGCCGACGCCGAACCCCCGGACGTCCGCCTGCTGCCGCCCACCGACCCGTACCTCCAGGCACGGGACCGCGACCTGCTCCTGCCGGACAAGGCCGCGCAGAGGGACATCTTCCGCATCCTCGGCCGCCGCGGCGCGATCCTCGTCGACGGCGAGATCGCGGGCTCCTGGCAGGGCAGGGTGGTCTCCGGCAAGCGCTTCGAGGTCACCGCGACCCCGTACCGCCCGCTCCCGGACCTCCTGCCGGAGACCCAGCTCCTGGCCAAGGCCAAGGGGCTAGACGACGCAAGCGTCAAGAGCGACTGACACGTCGTCCGTGACGACCAGCGACTTCAACGCGGCGTGCGACACGAACCCCTTGTCCCGCAACTCACCCAGCCACTCGACGAGGCCCTTGTAGTGGTTGTCGACGTCCAGGAGCACCACGGGCTTGCCGTGCATGCCGAGCACACCGGCGGTCCAGACCTCGAAGAACTCCTCCGCGGTCCCGATGCCACCGGGCAGCGTCAGGAACGCGTCGGCCTTGTCGTCCATCATCTTCTTGCGCTCGCGCATGGTGTCGACCACGTGCAGCTCGGTCGACTCGCGGTCCGCGATCTCCCGGGTGGCGAGCCCCTTCGGGATCACGCCGTAGGTGTGCGCGCCGCCAGCGCGGGCCGCACGGGCCACGGCGCCCATCATCGACGTCTGCCCGCCGCCCCACACGAGGTGCCACCCGCGTTCGGCGATCTGCCGGCCGACCTCGGCGGCGAGGTCGACGTAGCTCTGGGGGACGGTGGCGAGGCTTCCGCAGTAAACGGCTACGTACATCAGTGTGCGTCCGCCCAGGCCTTGTGCGCGTCCTTCACGACCCGGACCGCGTCGTCGATGTCGTCGGTCAGGTGCAGCAGGGCGAGGTCCTTCTCCCCGACCTTGCCGCCCTCCAGCACGGAGTTCTGGATCCAGTCGTACAGCCCCTGCCAGTACGCGGTGCCGAACAGGACCACCGGGAACTTGGTGACCTTCTTCGTCTGCACCAGCGTCAACGCCTCGAACAGCTCGTCGAGCGTGCCGAACCCGCCGGGCAGGCAGATGAACGCCTGCGAGTACTTGATGAACATCGTCTTGCGCACGAAGAAGTACCGGAAGTTCACCCCGAGGTCGACCCACGGGTTCAGGCCCTGCTCGAACGGCAGCTCGATGCCCAGGCCGATCGAGAAGCCACCGGCCTCCGAACACCCGCGGTTGACGGCCTCCATCGCGCCGGGACCACCACCGGTGATCGCGGCGAACCCGGCCTCGGCCAGCGCCGCGCCCAGGTCGCGGCCGAGCTGGTACTCCGGGTGGTCCCGTCCGGTGCGCGCCGAGCCGAACACGGTCACCGCGCTCGGCACCTCGGCCAGCGCGCCGAAGCCCTCGACGAACTCGGCCTGGATCCGCAGCACCCGCCACGGGTCGGTGTGCACCCAGTCCGACGGGCCCCGGGAGTCCAGCAGCCGCTGGTCCGTTGTGGTGGTGCGGTCGTCCTTGCGATGACGCCGCTCCACGACGGGGCCGCGTTGTTTCTCGGTGGGGCGCTCGTCCACGACGCCGTTCTTCTCTTCCGTCATCACTGAGATGCTAGTGATCAGCTCAACAGAAATCGCTTAAGCACGTCGAAACACCCGGTGATCTGTCGGACCTCCACGTGCTCCTCGCGGGTGTGCGCCAGGGTCGGGTCGCCGGGCCCGAAGTTGACCGCGGGCATGCCCAGCGCGGCGAAGCGGGCGACGTCCGTCCAGCCCAGCTTGGCCACCGGGGTGCCGCCGGCCGCCGTGACCAACTCCTGCGCCGCCGGAGCGCCCAGACCGGGCAGCGCGCCCGCGGCGACGTCCGTGACGGTGACGTCGAAGCCCTCGAAGACCTCGCGGAGGTGCTGTTCGGCCTGCTCCGCGGAACGGTCGGGGGCGAAGCGGTGGTTGACGGTGAGCACGGCGGAGTCCGGCACCACGTTGCCCGCGACGCCGCCGGAGATCTTCACCGCCTGCAGGCCCTCGTGGTAGTGGCAGCCGTCGATCTCGGGCTGCCGCGGCACGTACGCCTCCAGCCGCCGCAGCGCCTCGCCCAGGGAGTGGATGGCGTTCTCGCCCATCCACGCGCGGGCCGTGTGGGCGCGCTTGCCCGACGTGCGGATCTCGATGCGCATCGTGCCCTGGCAGCCGGCCTCGACCGTGCCGTTCGACGGCTCGCAGACGATCGCGAGGTCGCCCAGCAGCCACTCGCCCAGGTCGCGCTGGATGCGCGTGAGCCCGTTGCGCTCGGCCTCGATCTCCTCGCAGTCGTAGAAGACGAACGTGAGGTCGTGGCGCGCGTCGGCGCTCAGGGCCGCGATCGCGAGCATGACCGCGTCGCCGCCCTTCATGTCGACGGTGCCGCAGCCGTGCAGGACGTCGCCCTCGCGCCGGCTCGGGAAGTTCTCGTTGATCGGCACGGTGTCCAGGTGCCCGGCGAGCACGACGCGGCGGTCGCGGCCGAGGTGCGTGCGGGCCAGCACCGCGTTCCCCGATCGGGTGATCTCCAGGTGGGGCGCGTGCAGGGCCAGTGACCGCTCCACGAGGTCCGCGATCTCCCCCTCCTCCCCGGACACGCTGCGCACATCCACGAGCGCGGTCGTCAGGTCGATCGGGTCGGCGAGGAGGTCAAGGGTGTCGGACACGCGTTCACCCTACTCAGGCCGCTTGGGCGCTACGCCGTTCAGCCGATACCGTGCGCTGCGTGATCAAGCGCACACTCCTGGTCATCTCCCTGCTGCTCCTGCCCACCGGCTGCGGTGAGGTCCCCGCCGCCTGCGACCGGCAGTGCGGCGAGATCCGGGCGTTGTTCACCGCGCCGTGCGGCTCGCAGCACAGCGGCACCCCCGCCGAGTGCGCGCGGTGGGTCGCCGAGGTCGGCACGATGACCCGGCGGCTCGACGAGTCGTTGCAGGGCAAGCCCGTCCAGGACGACGTGAGCGAGGTCCTGCCCCGCCTGATGACGGCCGTCGGCGACTTCGAGAACCTCCGGTGCGGCGCCATCGACGTCGACAACCTGTCGAGCACCGACTCGTTGCAGGCCAAGTGCAACGAGGCCCTGATCGCCACGCGGGGCGACCTGGGCTCGCTGTACTTCAGCGCCGAGGTTCCGGACTGACCTTCCAGTGGCGCTTCTGGCTCTCCGCGATGTCGGCGAACGACGGCACCGACTCGTCGGCGGGCCAGTCCTCCGGGTTCCACAGCGACGACCGGCGCAGGGCGTTGCCGCAGTGCAGGAACAGCTCCTCGACCTCGACCACCACCCCGAGCAGCGGGGCGGCCGCCGGGTAGTCGCGCAGGAACGGCGCGTCGCGCACGAGCGTCGCCCTCCCGTTGACGCGCATGACCTCCGTGCGTCCGGCGACCAGGAAGAGCATCCCGATCCGCGGGTGTTCGAGCAGGTTGCGGTAGCTGTCCGCGCGCCGGTTGCCCGGCCGGTCGGCGAACGCGACGGTGCGCTCGTCGAGGACCTTCACGCTGCCCGCGGGGTCGCCGCGCGGGGAGACGTCGACGCTGCCGTCCGCCGCCGTGGTGGCGAGCAGGAAGAACGTCGAGGCCTCGAGGAACCCGCGTGAGCCCTCGTCCACGACCGTGATGGCCTTGTCCCGCAGGTAGGGCAACGGTTCCGGGATCAGCTCGCGCAGCTGCGCGAGCGTGCGGATCGGGGTTCCGGTCACGACGTCACGGGCGTCCACTTCGGACACTGCGCGCTCCACTCCCTCCGCCGGACCGGCGCCGGGGGCGTCCGAGCCGCGTTCCCGGTCAGCCGGGTCAGCTTAAGTCAGGCTTACCTAAGTGAATACGCCTGCGGGGGCACGTCACACTTCCCCGCCGGGCGGTGGCGGTGCCGTTCGGCGGACTAAGCTCGGTACCTGTGAGCACCGCATACGGCATCGGCCTGGCCACTGTGACCCCGGACGGCACCGTCCTCGACACCTGGTACCCGTCCCCCGCCCTCGGTGAGGCGGGAGAGCTCGGCACGGTCCGCGTGTCGTCCGCGGAGATCGCGGAGGCGCTCGGCGAGTCCGCCGCGAAGCTGCTCGGCGAGGACCTGGAACGCGGCGTCGAGGTCGTCGGCGTCAGGGTCGCGGTCGACCTGGACGCGGCCCCGGCCGACACCTACGACGTCTGGCTGCGCCTGCACCTGCTCAGCCACCGCCTGGTGCAGCCGCACGGCGCGAACCTCGACGGCATCTTCGGCCTGCTGACGAACGTCGTGTGGACGAACCACGGCCCGTGCGCGGTCGACGGCTTCGAGCAGACCCGCACCCGCCTGCGCGTGCGCGGCCCGGTGACGGTCTACAGCGTCGACAAGTTCCCGCGCATGGTCGACTACGTCGTCCCGTCCGGTGTCCGCATCGGCGACGCCGACCGCGTCCGCCTGGGCGCGCACCTCGCGTCCGGCACCACGGTCATGCACGAGGGCTTCGTCAACTTCAACGCCGGCACGCTCGGCGGCTCGATGGTCGAGGGCCGCATCTCCGGCGGTGTCGTGGTCGGCGACGGCTCGGACGTCGGCGGCGGCGCGTCGATCATGGGCACCCTGTCCGGCGGCGGCAAGCAGGTCATCAGCATCGGCGAGCGCAACCTGCTCGGCGCGAACGCGGGCCTCGGCATCTCCCTCGGCGACGACTGCGTGGTCGAGGCCGGTCTCTACATCACCGCGGGCACGAAGGTCACGCTCCCGGACGGCGAGGTCGTCAAGGCGCTGTCCCTGAGCGGACGGTCGAACCTGCTCTTCATCCGGGACTCCGTCACCGGCACGGTCCTGGTCAAGCCCCGCAAGGGCACCGGCGTCGAGCTGAACGCGGCGCTGCACGCGAACGACTGAGCAGGGCCCGGTCCCTGCTGTCCCCGGGGAGGTGCACGTGCTGAAACAGCGACTCGAGTTGAACGCTCGCGCCGCGATCGAGCGTGCCCTCCAGGGGGCGCAGTCGGAGGACTCCTTCGTGGAGTTCAAGACGCAGTGGCCGGTCGACCACGGCAAGGCTGCCCGCCAGATCGCCGCGCTGTGCAACGCCGCGCGCGGCTCCGAGGCGATGTGGATCGTCGGCGTCGACGAGAAGGGCCGCTACGTCAAGGGCGCGCCGGCCGAGGAGTTGTCGTCGTGGTGGCCTCGGGTCGAGAGCCACTTCGACGGCGTCGCACCGGGCCTCACCACGGTCGCGTTCGACTGGGCCCGCGGCCGCACCGTCGTCGTCCTCTCGTTGCAGACCGACAACGCGCCGTACGTGTTCGTCACCAAGAAAGAGCCGTACAGCAGGGAGATCCCGTGGCGCTCGGGCGAGCGCACCCGCTCGGCGCGCCGCGGTGAGGTGCTGGAACTGCTGGTGCCCAAGCTCGACATGCCGGGCTGGGAGTTCGTCAGCGCGAGAGCGACCCTGAGCCAGCACTCGCCGACGCTGCGGTTCGAGGGCGACCTCTACCTGGAGACGAACCAGCCGTTGTCGTTGCCGCACCACCGATGCCACTCGTACGCGACGTACGGCCTCGACCTCGCGACGGTGGACCTGCAGTTCAGCTTCCGCACGAACACGCGGGACGTGCGGGCGGTGGAACGGGTCGTGCGCGTCGCGGAACCGGCCGTGCTCCACGTGAGCGCGGACGCCGACGTGGAACTGGACGCGTTCGCCGACCTGTGGGACCTGCACTGGCACCTCGTGCTGGGCCTCGGCCTGAGCGGCGAGGAGATCAGCACGAGCGTCCGCCTGACGACGGACGCCGTCCCTCCGAACCAGTTCACGCGACGGGTCTGGTCGGCCCTCAAGCCCTGAGGCGTTCCGCGGCCGCGGCGACCCGTTCGTCGGTGGCCGTCAGCGCGACCCGGACGTGCTGCGCGCCCTCCGGCCCGTAGAACGTGCCCGGAGCCGCGAGGATCCCCCGGTCGGCCAGCCAGGAGATCGTCTCCCAGGCGGCCTCACCGCGAGTCGACCACAGGTAGAGCCCCGCCTCGGAGTGCGACACGGTGAACCCGGCCGCCTCCAGCGCGGGCTTGAGCACCTCGCGCCGGGCCAGGTACCTCGACCGCTGCTCGGCCACGTGCGCGTCGTCCTCCAGGGCGGCGCGCATGGCCTCCTGCACCGGCCGGGGCACGATCATGCCCGCGTGCTTGCGCAGCTCCAGCAGGCCCGCGACCAGTTCCGGATCACCGGTGACGAACCCGGCCCGGTACCCCGCGAGCGACGACGTCTTCGACAGCGAGTGCACGGCGAGCACGCCGTCGAAGGAGTCCACGACGGACGGGTGCAGCACCGACACCGGGGACGAGTCCCACGGCAGCGCCAGGTAGCACTCGTCCGAAGCCACGACCGCACCGACCGCGCGGGCGGCGGCCACGGCGTCGCGCAACTGCGCCGCCGACAGCACGCGCCCGGTCGGGTTGGACGGCGAGTTGAGCCACACCAGCCGGGTGCCGGCGGGCGGGGCCTCCCCGTCGGCCAGGCGGACGACCCGCGCCCCCGCCATCAGCGCGCCCACCTCGTAGGTGGGGTACGCGACGGCGGGCACGGCCACGACGTCGCCCGGCCCGATGCCGAGCAGGGTGGGCAGCCACGCCACGAGCTCCTTGGAGCCGATGGTGGGCAGCACCGCCGCCTCGCTGAGCCCGACGACCCCGTACCGCCGCTCCACGGCGGCGACGAAGGCCGCGCGCAGCTCAGGGGTGCCGTGGGTGGTCGGGTAGCCGGGGACGTCGGAGACCGAGGCCAGCGCGGCCCTGATCACCTCCGGGACCGGGTCGACGGGCGTGCCGACGGACAGGTCGACCACGCCACCGGGGTGCGTGCGCGCCTTGGCGGCGTGGTCGGCCAGCTGGTCCCACGGGAAGTCCGGCAGCGCCGGGCCCCTGCCTGCGATGATCAATGCCCTTCGGCCTGCTGCGGCTCGAGCGCCTTGACGAACGGCGGGTCGTTGCTGACCTTGCCGACCTTCGACGCGCCACCCGGCGAACCGAGCTCGTCGAAGAAGTCGACGTTCGCCTTGGTGTAGTCCTTCCACTCGTCGGGGACGTCGTCCTCGTAGTAGATGGCTTCCACCGGGCACACCGGCTCGCACGCACCACAGTCCACGCACTCGTCGGGGTGGATGTAGAGCATCCGGTCGCCTTCGTAGATGCAGTCGACAGGGCACTCTTCGATGCACGCCTTGTCGAGCAGATCCACGCACGGCTGGGCGATCACATAAGTCACTGCGCTCTCCAACTTCATCGGTCACACCGCGCAAGCCGGAGAGTACGCGGCACGTTCGAGTATCACCCGGTCAGGCTTGCCTTATCCAAGCGGTGTTCCACGTCACAACACCTGGTGGGACAGGATGAACGCGTGCACACCGTCGATCATCTGGAGTCACTCTGCGCGCGAGCATGGCCCGCCCTGGCAGAAGTTCCGCTAGGGGACTGGTCGATGCGAGCTGCCGCAGGGTTCACCGGCCGCGCCAACAGCACGCTGACCTGCGGTGATCCCGGCATCCCCATCCCCGACGCGTTGAAGGTCGTCGAGGGGTTCGCCGCCGGGCACGGCATCAAACCCACAGCGCACGTGGTCAGGGGCTCGGCACACGAGGCCGCGATCGCCACTGCGGGCTGGCACGTCGACCTGGACCACCCCGGCGGCGCCGAGTCGCTGGTCATGACCGGTCCGCTGGAGAAGTTCGCCGAGGGCGTAGCCGAGAATCTCGATCTTCCCGGATGGTGGGAACTGACGGCGGGATCGGAGGTCTCCGCCGCCCAGCGGCACGTGCTCGGCAGCGGCGGCACCGTCTGCTTCGCGAGCCTCACCGACGACGGGGAGGTGGTCGCGGCCGTCCGGGGCGCCGTCGTGGAGGACGTGCTGCACGTGGCCCGCCTCGCCGTGCGGCCCTCCCACCGCCGTCAGGGCCTCGCCAGGAAGCTCATGGGCGAACTCGCGGGCTGGGGCCTGCAGCAGGGCGCCACGACGTGCGCGTTGCAGGTGGCCGAGCACAACCACCCGGCGATCAGGCTGTACGAGGAGCTCGGCTGCACCGAGCACCACCGCTACCGCTACTGGATCCCGGCGGTCTCGTAGAGGCCGGGCCGGTTCGCCGCGTTGCGCGCCATCACGGCGCCCACGGCGACCGCGCCGGGCATCGCACCGCCCGCGATCAGCAGCAGCGTCCGCCAGTCCCCGAGCAGGAACTGGCCCTGGCCGCCCGGCTCGAGGAACCCGAGCGTGAAGATCGTGAAGAACCACACGACCAGCGGCGCCGCGGCGGCCGACACCCGGCCGGACAGGCCGGCCGCCCACTGCACGAGCAGCGGCGTGGTGACGACGGCCACGACGATCGTGACCGGGAACGGGACGTCGCCGAGCCGCGGCAGGATCACGCCGTCGAGTCTGAGCGGCAGGAAGAACGTTTCGAGCACGGCGAGCGCCGCTGCCTCCACGCACAGAAGCAGCAACAACAACCCACGCGTGCCACCGCTCACCCAAGTCCTCCGAACAGATCCGCGGCCGCACCTTCCGGTGAGCCCTTCGCGAGCACGTAGTACTCGCCCCCGACCAGCGGCTGCGCGATGTCGTTCGACAACGCGTACCCGCCGTCCCACACACTGACCTGCGTCGAGTGTGCCCTCAACGCCCGCCGCTTGGCCGTCAGGTGCTCGGAGATGTCGACAACCGTTGTGATCTCTTCATCCGGCGTCACCGGCAGCTCGCCGGGCTCGGGCAGCCGGAACGCCTCGGGGACGTCCTCCAAGGCCGCCACACCGGCGTTCGTGGCGTCGCGGGACGTCACCGCGTAGAAGACTCGCTCGACGTCCGAGACCTGGGCGCACGCGGCCACCGTGATCTCGTGCGCGCGGATGTGGTCCGGGTGGCCGTAACCGCCGAACGCGTCGTAGCTCACCACGACCTGAGGCTTGACCTCGCGCAGGATCTCGACCAGCTGGGCGGTCTGGTCGTCGAGCGGCCCCTGGATGAACGCGCGCGGGTGGGCGTTGGACGGCACGTCGACCATGCCGGAATCGCGCCAGCGGCCGATGCCGCCGAGGAAGCGGTGGTCGGTCACACCGAGTGCGGCGCAGGCGGATCTCAACTCACCCACCCGGTATCCGCCGAGCTGATCGGCGGCACCGGCGGCGAGGTTCGCCAGGGCGGGCGGGATGATCTCGCCCTCTTCGCCCAGCGTGCAGGTGACCACGGTGACGTGCGCGCCCGCGGCGGCGTAGCGCGCGATGGTGCCGCCGGTCCACAGACTTTCGTCGTCGGGGTGGGCGTGCACGAAGAGCAACCGTGGTGGGGCAGTCAGGGTCACCGTAAAAGAGTAAAGCTGTGTTGGTCTGCCCCCTCTCCGAGGGGGCGGCGAGATCGCCGGGAAGTCGGTCGTCCGGCCGACGCGATCTCGCGATCCCTTGGCGTGGCGGCAGTAGGCCTTGCCAGACGGCGCGATCGCGCGATCCCGTGGCGCGGCAGCACCACGGCCTGCCAGCCGTCGCGATCTCGCGATCCCCTGGCATGGCAGCAGCACGCTCCGGCCAGTCCACGCGATCCCGCGATTCCGCCATCCCCTGACACGTCAGCCATATGCCCCGCCACCCGACGCGATCCCGCCTTCCCCTGGCACGGCAGCGGCCCACCCCAAGCCACTCCCCCGACACGGCGAACGGCCAGGGTCGCGCCGGCAGCGCGTCCCCTGGCCGATGTCCCGCGTGGCCTACGTGGCCTGCGTGGCCTCAGACCACCGAACGTTCCTCCGCGAAGTGGCACGCGGACAACGTTCCCTCCGGCCCACCCCGCCTCTCCAGCCGGGGCTCCTCGGTCGCGCAGATGTCCTGCGCCTTCCAGCACCGCGTGCGGAACCGGCACCCCGACGGGGGGTTGACCGGCGACGGCACGTCGCCCGTCAGCACGATCCGCTGGCGCTTGCGCTCCGCCTTCGGGTCCGGCATCGGCACCGCGGACAGCAACGCCTGCGTGTACGGGTGCATCGGCTTGGCGTAGATGGCCTCGCGCTCGCCCATCTCGATGATCTTGCCGAGGTACATGACCGCGACCCGGTCCGAGATGTGCCGCACCACCGAGAGGTCGTGCGCGACGAACAGGTACGCGAGCCCGAGTCGTTCCTGCAGCTCCTCCAGCAGGTTCACGACACCGGCCTGCACCGAGACGTCCAGAGCGGACACCGGCTCGTCGAGCACCAGGAAGCGCGGGTTCAGCGCCAGGGCGCGGGCGATGCCGATGCGCTGGCGTTGGCCGCCGGAGAACTCGTGCGCGTACCTGTTGCGGTGCTCGGGGTTCAGGCCGACGAGCTCCATCAGCTCGTTGACCCGCCGCTGCACGCCGCCCTCGACACCGTGGATCACCAGGGGTTCCGCGATGATGTCGTTGACCTGCCACTTGGGGTTCAGCGACGCGTACGGGTCCTGGAAGACGATCTGGATGTCCTTGCGCAGCGGCCGCAGCTGCTTGGTGCTCATGGACGTGAGCTCGCGGCCCTCGAACTTCACCGAGCCCGAGGTCGGCTTGTGCAGCTGCAGGATCGCGCGGCCGGTCGTGGACTTGCCGCAGCCGGACTCGCCGACGAGGCCGAGCGTCTCACCGGGGTGCAGCGTGAACGACACGCCGGACACGGCCTGCACCGTGCCGATGTTGCGCGGGATGATCCCCTTGCCGCGCACGGGGAACTCCTTGACGAGGTCGGTGACCTCCAGCAGTGGCGCGGTCACTTCGCCTCCTCATCCGTGAGCAACGACCCGTGCACGGCGGTCACCTCGAGCGACTCGTCGGGGTTGGCCGCGGCGAACGCGGCCGGGTTCTCGACGGTGCCGATCTCGTCGTGCAGGAACAACTTCTGCGGTGTCTCGATCGTCGCCAGGTGCTCCCAGCGGTGGCAGCGCGTCCGGTGGTTCGCGGCGCCGGCCTCCTCCAGCAGCGGCTCGTACTCGTGGCACACGTCGGCGACGAGCGGGCAGCGCGGCGAGAACGAGCAGCCGGTCGGCAGGTTCACCAGCGAGGGCGGCGCGCCCTTGATCGGGGTGAGCCGCTTGCCCAGCGTGGACGGGTTCGGGACGGAGCCCAGGAGCCCGACCGTGTAGGGCATCCGCGGCCGTTCGAAGACGTCGTCGACCGGGCCGGACTCGACCACGGTGCCGCCGTACATCACCTGCACGCGGTTCACCATGCCCGCGACCACGCCGAGGTCGTGCGTGATCATGATGATCGCCGCGTCGGTCTCGGACTGCAGGCGCAGCATGGTGTCGAGGATCTGCGCCTGCACCGTCACGTCGAGCGCGGTGGTCGGCTCGTCGGCGATGATCACGCTCGGGTCGTTGATGATCGCCATCGCGATCACCACGCGCTGCCGCATGCCGCCGGAGAACTCGTGCGGGTACTGGGCCGCGCGCTTGTCCGGCTGCGGGATGCCGACCAGTTCGAGCGCCTCGACCGCCTTGGCCCACGCCGCCTTCTTCGAGACGTCGTGGTGCGCGCGGTAGGTCTCGGCGAGCTGCCACCCCACGGTGTAGACGGGGTTCAGCGACGTCATCGGGTCCTGGAAGATCATCGAGATGTGCTTGCTGCGGAACGGCTGCATCTGCTTGTAGGTGCGGCCGTTCAGCTCCTCACCGCGGTAGCGGATCGAGCCCTCGATAACGGCGTTCTTGGGCAGCAAACCCATGATCGCCATGGACGACACGGACTTGCCGGAGCCCGACTCGCCGACGATGCCCAGCACGTCGCCGGGGTTGAGGTCGAACGAGACGTTGCGCACGGCGCGGACGTCGCCGTCGTCGGTCGGGAAGGTGACCGACAGGTCCTTGACCGAGAGCAGCGGTGCGGTGGAACCGGAGGGCAGGAAGTCCTCCGACAGTTCGGAAACAGTGGACATCAGGCACGCACCTTCGTCTGCCTCGGGTCGAACGCGTCGCGCAGACCGTCACCGATGAAGTTGACGGCCAGGGAGAGCGACACGAGCACGATGAACGGACCCCAGAACAGCCACGGCCGGTTCAGGAACTGCCCGTAGTTCTCCAGCACGATCACGCCGAGCGAGGTGTCCGGGGGCTGGACGCCCAGTCCCAGGAACGACAGCGCCGCCTCGGTCAGCACCGCGCTCGCGATCGCCAGCGTGGCGTTGACCGTGATGCTGCCGATCATGTTCGGCACGAGGTGCTTGAAGATGATGCGCGAGGTCGAGGCGCCGCACGCCCGCGCGGCCTCGATGAACTCGCGCTGCGCCAGGGAGAGCGTCTCACCGCGGGTGATGCGGGCGATCTGCATCCAGGCGAACGCGGCGAGCACCAGCGCGACGACGTACCAGCTGCCGGAGAACCCCTTGACGACGATCGCGGCGACCGCGATCTGCGGGATGATCAGCAGCAGGTCGACCAGGCGCATCAGCGTCGTGTCGACGAAGCCGCGCAGGTATCCGGCGAGGGCACCGAAGGTCACGCCGATGGCCGTGGCCAGCGCGGCCACGATCAGCGCGATCTGCAGCGAGTACCCGGTGCCGCGCATGAGCAGCGCGAGCATGTCCTTGCCGACCTGGGTGGTGCCGAGCGGGTGGGTGCCGCTCATCGGCTGGTAGGACTTGCTGCTCACGTCCTCGAAGTCGAAGGTCCAGATGAACGGGCCGACGAACGCGAACAGGACGAGGAAGACGAAGACGCCGAGGCTCACCATCGCGAGCCGGTGGCGCAGGAAGCGCCGCAGGACGAGCTGGCCCTGCGTGCGGGTCTGGGAGGCGTCGAACTCGTGGGAGTCTGACTGGGGAGCGCTGTTCACCACGCCGCCCTCGGACGCCAAGTTGATGTTAGCCAAGGCGAATCCTAGGGTCGAGGAAGCCGTACACGATGTCGGCGAACAGGTTGAACAGCACGATCAGGGTGGCCGTGACCGCGAGCCAGCCCATCAGCATCGGCGGGTCGAACTGCCGCACGGAGTTCACCAGCAGCGTGCCCATGCCGGCCCAGCCGAACACGGTCTCGGTGATGATCGCGCCGGAGAGCACGGCACCGAAGTTCAGCGAGAACAGCGTGGCGACGGGGATGAGCGCGTTGCGGAACGCGTGCTTGAAGATCACGCGGCCCTGGGAGATGCCCTTCGCCCGCGCGGTCCGCACGAAGTCGGAGTGCAGGATCTCGAGCATCGAGGCGCGTTCGAACCGGCTGTACGCGGCGAAGCTGATCAGCATCAGCGCGACGGTCGGCAGCAGGAACGTGCCTGTGTACTTGAAGATGACCTCGCCGAAGCTGCCGCTGAAGCCTCCCGGCCGCGGACCCGCGGTGGTGAGCCAGCGGTCCAGCCCCATCGACTCCAGGACGTTGTTGAACTGGATGCCGTAGTTCTTCACGATGACCGCGACGCAGAAGATCGGCATCGAGAACATGAGGAACGCGGTGCTGGTGGCGAGGTAGTCGAAGATCGAGTACTGGCGCACGGCGGCGAGCACGCCGACCGAGACACCCAGCGTCAGAGCGAGGAGTTCGGCGCCGATGACGAGCCGGCCGGTGGTCCACAGCGCGTCGGTGACGGCCGGGAAGACGGCGGTCTTGGCCTGACCGAGGGCGATGCTCTGGCCCCAGTCACCCGACAGGAAGTCGGTGAGCCAGTTCCAGTAGCGGACGATGACGGGCTTGTCGAGGCCCAGGGAGATCTCCGCGGCCTTGATGTCGGCTTCGGTGACACCCGGTCGGAATCGCATTTCCGCCAACGGGTTTCCGGCGGTGGCGACGAGGACGTAACAGGCGAAGCTGCCGATCAGCAGGATGGGTATCGAGATCAGCAGGCGCCGGATGATGTAGCGGATCACGGGCGGGCTCCTAGGGGGCAACCCGGCTCGGGCGGGGCCGGACTCGTGGTCCGGCCCCGCCCGGTCAGGCGTTGCGCACTTCAGCTATGGCGATTACTTGGTCTGCCACTCGTTGGCGTTCCACAGCGCGCCGTAGTAGCTCTGGAAGTACACGCGGTCGAGTCCCTTGAACGCCCACATGTTCGGCATCTGGAACAGCGGGAAGGACGCGTACGCACCGGCGATCGCCTCGTCGGCCTCCTGGAAGTACTTCAGGGAGTCCGCGATCGACGTCTGCGAGACGGCCTGCTTCAGGGCCTCGTCGGCCTTCGGCACGGACAGGTTCTGCCAGTTCTGGCCACCACCGGTCTCGTAGATCGACTTCTTGCCGCTCTTGAACGGCGAGCTCGACCAGGCGAACAGCGCCACGTCGTAGTCACCGGCGGAGACGCGCTCGTCGAGGAAGTTCGGGTCGGTGTCGTCCTTGACCTCGATGCCGGCTTCCTTGCACTGGCCCTGGATCAGCTCGACCGTCTGCTTGCGGCGCGGGATGTCGGTGTGGCTGATCCGGAAGGAGGCGCGGACGCCGTCCTTCGCGAACACGCCGTCGGCACCCTGGGCCCAGCCCGCGTCGGTCAGGATCTTCTTGGCCTCGGTCGGGTCGCCCTTGGCCTTCTCGCCGTAGACGTCCTTGTAGCCCTCGTCCTTCGGGAAGAACATGAGGCTGCCCATGGGCTTCGCGTCGGTCTGGACCTCGGAGATCAGCTTGTCGATGATGTCCTGGCGCTTGACGCACATGAAGAAGGCCTTGCGGACCTCCTCCTTCGACAGCACCGGGTGCTTCATCTGGATGTCGAGGTGCTCGAACGACAGGCCGGGGCCCGCGCCGAACGTCACGCCCTGGGCGTTGAGGCCCTTGAGCTTGGTGGCCGCGTTCGCGTCCGGCTGGGCGAAGGAGTTGACGGCGAGCTCACCGTTCTCCAGCGCCTGCGCCTGCGCGACGGGGTCCGGGATCGCCTTCAGGATGATCTTGGCCGGACCACCGGGGTTGCCGGCCCACTTCGCGTTGCGCTCCAGCGTCACCGACTGGTTCGGCTCGAAGCCGGTCATGACGTAGGGGCCCGCGCCGGGCATGAGCTCCTTGGTGAAGCCGTTCCACTTCTCGTTCCAGAAGTCGGCGGCCTTCTGCAGCTCGGCGGGGTCGCTGGCCTTGGTCAGCTTGGTGACGTCCGCGATGCCCGCGTTCTTCTCGAGGATGTGCGCGGGGAGGACGTCGGCGTTGAACATGTCCTCGTAGTCCGGGTACGGCGAGGAGAACGTGCCGACGAACGTCTGGTCGTCCTTGCACTCACCGGTCGCGAGGTCGTAGCCCGTCGTGCCGGCCGGCTTGAAGAACTTGCTGCCGTCGGCCTTCTTCGCGGTGTTCGACTGCGTGAACCACGCCATGTAGAAGTCGTCGCAGTCCCAGGCCTCGCCGTCGGACCAGGTGACGCCCTTCTTGATCTTCCAGGTCACGACCTGGGGAGACTTCGAGGTGACCTCGATCGACTCCATGGTGTTCTTGTTCAGGACGACCTTGTTGTTGCCGTTCGTGATGTGCGCGCCAGGCTGCACGAGCACCAACGCGAACGTGTTGTAGGACTGGTTGGCGTCCTCCGTCGCGTTGTTGTACGAGGTGAACGGCTTGTCGGTCGAAACGACCACCTGGTCGCTCTGCTTCGTCTCCGGCGCGGTGTAGCCGTCCGCGGACTCACCGCGGGCGGTCGCCATCTCCGCGATGGTGGCGTCGCCACCATCGGCGTCGCTGCTCCCGCCGCCGCCACCACCGCACGCACCCAGCACGAGAGACGCGCTGGCGACCAGCGCGATCGCCGGAAGTGCTTTGGTTCTCCTCATCGACACGTGCCCTCCTAGCACTGGGCGGCCGTTGCCTGGTCGGCCTGCACGCCCATAACCGAGATGTGCCATACGCGCCCCGAACCGGCACATCGTGGGCAGCACGGTAGAAAGCCGGTGAGGTGGCGGTCACTACCCAAGAGGGCGATCGTGACCCAATGGAAACAGGTTGTTGCAGGCCGCAATGGCTCGATTACCGGGCGAATGCGTTCGTTGACCGGGCGACAGGAATTCTGTCAACGAGAACGGCCGAATGTAGCAACGTGAAAAGGGCACGCACAACGGATTTACGGCGGCGGCTACTTGTCGAGCCGTCGCCATTCGGGCGCTCCGCTGAGCACGCCCGCCAGGGGTGCCCCGGTGTCGACTCCTGAAACCGTCGGGAGCACACCGAGCAGGTCGACGACCTGGAACAGCGGCACCGAGACGGCCTGGGCCGCGATCAACGGCTCGACGCGGGCCAGCACGTCCGACAGCAGCGCCTTGCCGGTGAGCGCGGCGTCGATGTCGGCCTGGATCGCCGGGTCGCAGAAGCCCGCCGGGTTCTGCGGACCGGGCGTCGCGCCGTCCGGGGCGTCACCGGCACAGCCGAACTCGCTCGCGAGCGCCGCCGCCGAGTCGCCCGCGTCGACCCGCGGGACGACGGCGATGTCCACGTCGGACTCCGTGAGCTGCTTGCTGAAGAGCTCCTCGGCGTTCGGCGTGACGACCTCGGAGTCGATCCCGCGCTCGGCCAGCTGGGCCTTGATCCGGTTCGCGATGCCGGTGTAGGGCTCGGTCTTCTCCGGTGCCGCGATCTTCAGCTTGAGCGCCTTGCCGGCCTTCTGCCACTCCGCGCCGGCCTTCGCGTAGCCGGCCTCGGTCAGCAGCTGCTCGCTCGCCGCCGCGTCCAGGGTGTTCCCGGTGATCGACTTCGCGTACCCGGCGCGGCTCGGCGGCACCACGTACGAGTCGGCCCGGAACGACGTGCTCGGCCCGCTCTGCGTCCCGAACGCGATGAGGGCTTCGCGGTCGAGCGCGGCGACGACCGCCTTGCGCGTCTTGACGTCCTTGAGCCGCTCGCTCGCGGGCCGCAGCAGCACCTGCACGACCTCGTTGCGCGGCACGGGCTTGGTGGTGACCTTCTCGATGCCCGCGAGCAGGTTCACGTCCGACGCGTCGGCCCTGAGCAACGCCGCCTGGTTGTCGCCTTTGGACAGTGACTCGGCCATCGCGCTGTGCGTGGCCCTGCGGATGACGACCCGGTCGAGCGTGGTCGGCGTCTCCCAGTACCGGTCGCTGCGCTCCAGCACGACCTCACCGCGCGGCTCGTCGAGGCTGCGCACCTGGAAGGGGCCCGCGGTGGCGGGAAACCCGGTGGCGAGCACGTTCGACCACGTGCCGGGCGCGTCCTTGAGCAGGTGCGCGGGCAGCAGGTTCGCGAAGAGGGAGCGCCAGCCGGGGAACGGCTTGCCGAAGGCGACCTCGACGACCTTGCCGCCCTCCCGCGCGCTGATGTTGTTGACGAGCCTGTAACCCGCCGGATCCACCACACCGGGCTCGGCCCTCATACGCTGCCAGAGGTAGTAGAAGTCCTCGGCGGCGATGGGAGCGCTGTCGGACCAGCTGGCGTCCTTGCGGATCGTGTAGGTGACGGTGAACGGCTCGGCCTTGGTGACCCTGGCGCTCACCATGAGGTTGCGGTCGAGCTGCGGCGCGCCGTCGTTGCCCGGCCGGAAGACGCTCGGCAGCAACAGCGAGCTGAGCGCCGTCGTGATGGGACTCTGCGCCGCGAGGGAGTGCGGGTTGTAGCCGCCCGCCACGTCGTCCACGCCGACCACGATCTCGGTGACCTTCGGCCCCGTGGTGGTGATGACGGGCGCCTCGGACGCCGGCACCAGGGGCGGAGGAGGCGCGTTCGTGCACGCCGCCGCGCTGCCGCACAGGACGGCAGCGACGAGCACTCCCCCAAGTCGCCTCATGGTCCTCACATTGCCAGAAGAGTGTTGACGGCGTTCGGGCAACCCAGGTTTTGTCACCCGCGCCACTACGGGTGACGTGTGGCGCCGTCGCGGGGTTGCTCGCCCGGTGGGTAGTACGGCTCACCTGGAAGAGTGGTTCGGTGCCGGAACCGGCGGGATCGCGGGGGTCGGAACGCGTTCCACGGGTACCTGGGTCCCCGTGCACCCCGGAGACGACGAAGGGCGGCCAGGCCACCGGCCCGGCCGCCCTCGTCAGGCGTTCGACTCAGCCGCGCTGCTTGAGACGCGAGCGCTCGCGGCCGCGCAGGTTGGCGTCCAGCGTGACCTTGCGGACGCGGATGACCTCCGGGGCCACCTCCACGCACTCGTCGGACGCGCAGAACTCCAGCGCCTCCTCCAGCGAGAGCTTGCGGGGGCGGGCCAGCGTCTCCATCACGTCTGCCGTGGAGGAGCGCATGTTCGTGAGCTTCTTCTCGCGGGTGATGTTGACGTCGAGGTCCTCGGCACGCGGGTTCTCGCCCACGACCATGCCCTCGTACGCGTCGGCACCCGGCTCGACGAAGAACGTGCCGCGGTCGGCCAGCTGGATCATCGCGTAGGCGGTGATGGAGCCGGTGCGGTCGGCGACCAGGGAGCCGTTGTGGCGCGTGCGGATCTCGCCCGCCCACGGGCCGTAGCCCTCGGAGACGGCGTTGGCGATGCCGGTGCCGCGGGTCTCGGTGAGGAACTCGGTGCGGAAGCCGATGAGGCCGCGCGACGGGACCACGTAGTCGAGCTTGATGCGGCCCGTGCCGTGGCCCGACATGTTCTCCATGCGGCCCTTGCGGTTGGCCAGCAGCTGCGTGACGGCGCCGAGGTGCTCCTCGGGGCAGTCGACGGACAGGCGCTCGAACGGCTCGTGGATCTTGCCGTCGACCGTGTGCGTGACCACCTGGGGCTTGCCCACGGTCAGCTCGAAGCCCTCGCGGCGCATCTGCTCCACCAGGATGGCCAGCGCCAGCTCACCGCGGCCCTGCACCTCCCAGGTGTCCGGACGCTCGGTCGGCAGGACCTTCACCGACACGTTGCCGACGAGCTCGGCGTCGAGACGGGCCTTGAGGACGCGGGCGGTGAGCTTGGTGCCACCGTTGCGGCCGGCCAGCGGCGAGGTGTTCACACCGACGGTCATCGAGATGGCCGGCTGGTCGACCGTGATCCGGGGCAGCGCCTCGGGGGTCTCGGCGTCGGCCAGCGTGTCACCGATGGTGATGTCCGCGATGCCGGCGATGGCGACCAGGTCACCCGCGCGGGCGAACTCGGCGGGGATGCGGTCGAGCGCCTCGGTGATGAGGAGCTCGGTGATGCGGACCTTCTGCGGCTCGCCGTCCTCGCGGCACCACGCCACGGTCTCGCCCTTGCGCAGCGTGCCGCGGTGGATGCGGCACAGCGCGATGCGGCCGAGGAAGGTCGACGCGTCGAGGTTCGTGACGAGCGCCTGCAGCGGCCCGTCGACGTCGACGTGCGGAGCGGGGATGTGGTCGAGCAGAACCTGGAACAGCGTGTCCAGGTTCTCCTCGTCCGGCAGGCCGCCGTCCTCGGGCTGGGTGAGCGACGCACGACCGGCACGCGCGGACGCGTAGACGACCGGCAGGTCGAGCACCGACTCGTCGGCGCCCACCTCGGTCGCGAGGTCGAGCAGCAGGTCGTGGGCTTCCTCGACGACCTCGGAGATCCGGGCGTCGGGGCGGTCGACCTTGTTGACGAGCAGGATCACCGGCAGGCCGGCGGCGAGGGTCTTGCGGAGCACGAAGCGCGTCTGGGGCAGCGGGCCCTCGGACGCGTCGACGAGCAGGACGACACCGTCGACCATCGACAGCGCGCGCTCGACCTCACCACCGAAGTCGGCGTGGCCGGGGGTGTCGACGACGTTGATGATCACGTCACCATCCGGCGTGTGCCTGCGCACAGCCGTGTTCTTGGCGAGGATCGTGATGCCCTTCTCCCGCTCGAGCTCGCCCGAGTCCATGACCCGGTCGACGAGCTCGGCACGCGCGGAGAAGGCGCCGGACTGGCGCAACATGGCGTCGACCAGCGTGGTCTTGCCGTGGTCGACGTGCGCGACGATCGCGACGTTTCGCAGGTCAGTGCGCGTCTGAAGGGCGGACGCGGTGGCCGTGGGCACGCAGAACTCCTAGAGCTTCGAAGGCGTTGGAGGGGCTCGCGCCGGACACTTCGATGCGCAGGGCCGTTGCTGATACTACCGGCTGCGTCGCCATTACCACACAAGAGTGCCAGTGAAGTGAGCCTCACCTACTCTAGCGATACGTGTCGGAGTGGAGTTCAACCAGTGGGTAAAAAGCTCAAGAAGAAGTGCTGCCGATCGACGCCCCGCTGCAAGCGCTGCCCGGTTCCGTTCCTGCTCAAGGAACGCGACAAGGCCCGCAAGAAGGCCGCGAAGAAGGCGGAGAAGGCGGCCAAGAAGGCCCTGAAGAAGGCCGCTTGAGACCTACCTCGGTGCGTGCTTACGTCGACGTGGCGCTGGGGCTTCTCGAGCGTCACTCGATCGAGAGCGCCGGGGCCGACTGGCCCGCACTACGTGCCGAAGCTCACCTCGCCACGGCGCACGCGGTGACTCTGGAAGACACCTACGACACGATCCGTCACGTGATCGCCACCCTCGGCAACCCGCACACCCACCTGATCACAGCCGAGCGAGCGGCCTCACCACGGCAGCACCCCATGCCGACCGGTCGGTTGCTCGACGGAACGGGATGGTTGGTCCTGCCCCCGACGCACTCCCGCCACGGGAGCACTTACGTCACGGCAGGCCTTCGAGCACTGAGACACCTGATCGCGGAACGACCGACCGGTTGGGTGGTGGACCTGCGCGGCAACGGCGGCGGCGACATGCACCCGATGCTCACCGTGGTCGCCCCGCTGCTCGGCGAGGGCGAACGGGGCAGGTTCGTCGGCCCGCACGGCTCCACGGGCTGGGGCATCAGACGCGGTCACGTCTACAACGGCCACCGGACGGCGTTCCGATGGCGCCGGATCCCGGCGGCCCGCACCGAACCGGTCGCGGTGCTCACCGACCACCGCACGGCGAGCTCCGGCGAAGCGGTGCTGATCTCGTTCCTCGGCGCCGAGGACACGAGGACCTTCGGCACGCCGACCGCCGGCTACGCCACGGCGAACCGGTCGTTCCCGCTCCCCGACGGCGCACGGCTCGCGATCACGACCGCGGTCATGGCCGACCGGACCGGACGGGCGTACGGCAACGCCCCGGTCGTCCCGCAGGCGGTCGTCGACGGCGACGCGCTGACGGCGGCGATCGAGTGGCTGGCCGAACGAACCTAGGCCGGCAGCACGGCCTCGTTCAGCTTGGAGAGTTCGGGCGCCGTCCGCGTCGCCTCGAACTCGCAGATCTCGTACTTCACGAGCTTCTGCTCCGCCCACGGGTCGGTGGCGAGCAGCGCCTCGAGCCTGCCCCGGGGCATGGGGCGCGTGATGATCACGCCGCCCGTCCTCGGCACCTGACGCCCCGAAGCGAGGAAGAGGCCCCGCTCGTACTGCTTCTCGACCCACTCGCGGTGGTCGGGGAGGGCGTAGTCGATCTGTTCCAGTGGCGCGGCGTACTTCAGCAGCACGATGAACATGCGTTGACGGTAGACCTATACTCGTGCTCGTGCGCATCCTCAACGCCTTCTGGCAGGCCGCTTTCAGGCGGCCGGAGTAGCAGCGCGCAGACACCACTGACGCGAACCACGGGCCGCCCCGACGGGCGGCTTTTTTGATGCGTTCCGGACGGGCGGTCCCCACGAGAGGACCGATCATGATCCGGCTTTCCGCCATCACGCCGTCCGGCCAGGTGCACCTCGGCAACTACCTGGGGGCGCTGCGCACGTGGGCGAAGGAGGGCACCGACGAGGACGTGTACTTCATCAGCGACCTGCACGCGATGACGTCGTCGCACAACCCGCAACGGCTGCGATCGATGACGCGCGAGCAGCTCGCGGTGCTCGTCGCGTCCGGCATCGACCCGGCCAGCGTGTGCGTGCAGAGCGACCTCATCCGCGAGCTGGGGGCGCTCAACTGGGTCCTGGAGTGCACCTGCACGTACGGGGAGGCGGCCCGGATGATCCAGTTCAAGGAGAAGTCGCTCGGGCGCGAGTCGGTGCGGCTGAGCCTGCTCACCTATCCGGTGCTGATGGCGGCGGACATCCTGTTGCAGGGCACCGCGGAGGTGCCGGTGGGCGAGGACCAGTTGCAGCACGTCGAGTTGGCGCGGGCGCTCGCGCGGCGGTTCAACCACGCGTACGGGGACGCGTTCATCGTGCCGAACGCGGTGGTGCCCAAGGTCGGGGCGCGCATCAAGGACCTGTCGGACCCCGCGCGCAAGATGGACAAGTCGGCGCAGAACTCGGCCGGGGTCGTGTTCGTGCTGGACGAGCCGGACCTCGTGCGGCGCAAGGTGCGCAGGGCCGTGTCGTCGACCGACGGGATCGCGAACCTCGTCGAGATCCTCTCCTCCTGCACCGGCAAGGAGCCCGAGGACTACACGAGCCGGTTCGCCGAGCTCAAGGACGTGGTGGCGGAGGCGGTGATCGAGGAGCTCAAGCCCGTGCGCGACCGGACGCTGGAGCTCCTCGGCGACCCCGCGGAGCTCGACAGGATCCGCGCGGCCGGTGCCGACCGGGCCAGAGAGCGCGCCCAGCACCGGCTGAACGCGGCCCTGCGCCTGTCCGGGCTCAGTTGAGGAGCTTCAGGTGAGGAGCTGCTGAAGGGCCGGGACCAGCACCCGGTCGGCCGGCAGCCAGTCCAGGGAGGGCAGCTCGTCGGCGGTGAGCCACCGGACAGCGTTGTGCTCCAACGCTTCCGGCTCACCGCCGGCGAGCTCCGCGGCGAAGATCCGCAACACCAGATCGCGCTTCAGCGGCACGTCGGGGCCGACCTGCGGGCCGACGACGACCGGGACACCCAGCTCCTCCACGCACTCGCGCACCAGCGCGTCCTCGGGCTTCTCGCCGGGCTCGACCCGTCCGCCGGGCAGTTCCCACCGCCCCGCGTGGCTTTCCGGGAAGGAGCGCTGCTGCGCCAGCAACCGTCCACCCCGGACGACCGCCGCGCCGACCACCACCCGCGCCCCGGCCAGTTCCGCGCACCGGCGGGACAGCAACGCCGAACGCTTCTCCAGCACCCGCAACGCGATCCCGCGCGCGACCGTCACGTCGGCGAACCGCCCGACGACGCCGCGCACGGACTTCCACGAGACCCGGTCGACCACCATCGTCCCGGCGCCGGTGACGACGAGATCCGTGTGCAGCTCCAGGAAGTCACCCGCGGCCGACACACCGGACAGATCGGCGCGCGTCACCGTCAGCCGGACCCCGAACGGCCCGGCCAGGGCATCTCCCAGGCACAGCAGCGGACCGGAGGCCCGGACACCGAGGCCCGTGATCAGCGACGTGTCCACCAGGGCACCCGCCACCACCGAAACAGGCGCGTCGACCAGCGCCGACGCTCGCAACTCTGGCACCGGAGCTTGCTACCAGGACGGCCAGCGGATCTCCAAACGCGCACCACCGGCGGGCGACTCCGCGGCCCGCACCGACCCGCCCCGGCGCTGCACGAGGTGCGCCACCAGCGCGAGACCCAGCCCGAACCCGCCGGAGCGGCGCCCGCGGTCCTCCTCCACCCGGTAGAACCGGTCGAACACCTTCGTCCGGTGCTCGGCGGGGATCCCGTGCCCGTCGTCGTCCACGAGCAGCCGCACGTCCCGGCCCACCGGCACCAGCGTCAGGGTGATCGTCGAGTACGCGTACCGGGCGGCGTTGCGCAGCAGGTTGTCCAGCACCAGCTCGACCTCGGAGCGCGTGGCCGACACCAGGCACGCCGACGGGGGCGCGTTCAGCCGCACCAGCAACTCCGTGTCGAGCCGCGAGATCGCCGCCTCCGCCTCCAGCACCAGGTCCACCGCCTCGGCGCGCGGCGGTGCCCCGGTGTCGGCGCGCGCCAGGATCAGCAGCGACTCCACCAGCGCGCTGAGCCGGATCGACTCCTCGACCACCGACTCCAGCACCTCGATGGAGAAGTCGGGGTCCGGGTGCGCCACCGCGACCTCGGCCTGCGCCCGCACCGACGCGACCGGCGAGCGGAGCTCGTGCGCCGCGTCGCCGGTGAACCTCCGCAGCCGGTCGGAGGCCTCGTCCCGCCTGGCCAGCAGCGCGTTCAACGCCTCGGCCAACGCCTGCAGCTCGTCCCGCGCGAGCGGCACCGGCAGCCGTTCGCCGTGCGGCAGCTCGCCCGCCGCGACGCGCATCCGTTCGACGGGCCGCAACGACGACCGCACCGAGAGCCAGGTCGCGATTCCCACGAACCCGGCCACCAGCACCGCCGCGACGGCCAGCCAGCGCGTGCCCAGCGTGTTCGCCTTGCCATACCCGAGCAACGTGCTCGCGTAGACCTCCAGCCGGGGCGTCCCGTCGCCCGCGAACACCACGCGCCCGCGGAACCGCAGCGCGGACTCCCCCTCCAGCCGCAGCACCGGTTCGCCGGACCTCAGCGCCCGGACGTCCTGCGCCGTCAGGGGAAGCGGCGGCCCACCGTCCACTGGGGACCCGGCCACGTCCAGCAGGCGCGGTTCCGACTTGGCGAGCTCCTGGTCCACCGCGGTGATCTGGATCAGCCCGATCAACGCGGGCGCGAGCCCGGTGAAGGCCAGCAGGCACAGCAACGCCACCCCGGTGGCGACCACGGTGATGCGGAAGCGCAGCGTGCGCCGCAACCACCAGCGGCGAGGGTTCACCTGTTGCCCAGCGCGCTGTCGAGATCGGGGGTGGACGCGATGTAACCGTGGCCGCGGATCGTCCGCACGACCTCACCCGCCCCGACGGCCTCCAGCTTGCGCCGCAGGTATCCGACGTAGACCTCGACGGCGTTGCGGGTGGCCGCCTGCTCGTCCCCCCAGACCGTCCGCAGCAGCTCGTCCTTCGTCACCACGGATCCCGCGCGCGACGCCAGCACGTCGAGCACCGCGTACTCGCGCGGCGACAACGACACGTCCTGCCCGCCCCAGCTGACCTCGCGCAGCCCGCGGTCGATCACCAGGTGCCCCAGCGTCAGCTTGCGACGGGCGCCTCCCCCGCGCCGCAGCAACGCCCTGACCTGCGCGACCAGCACCACGAAGCTGAACGGCTTGACGAGGTACCCGTCGGCGCCGAGGTCGAGCCCGTCCGCCTGGTCGACCTCGCCGTCCTTGGCCGACACCATCAGCACGGGCGTGCGCACCCCGTCGGCCCGCATGCGCTGCAGCACGCGGTACCCGGACAGGCCGGGCAGCATGATGTCGAGCAGCACCACGTCGAACGCCCCGGTCAGCGCGACCCGCAACGCCGTGGGCCCGTCGGAGGCCGTGACGACCTCCATGCCCTCGGCCGACAGGCCACGCTCCAACGCCCGGCGCACGCCGGCTTCGTCGTCCACGACCAGCACTCGAGGCTTCACACCGCACAGCATGCCGCCCGAGGCTCCCAGCTGCCCGCAAGATCTCAGCCGACTCTCAGAAAAAAGCAGGCCACAGGCGGGAACCCGCAGGTCGGAGTAGTCTCAGCACCATCTCAGCAACCCACCACCAAGCTATGGGTACAAGCCCTTGGAGGAGGGGAACCACTGATGAACAAGCGAAAGGTGACCCTGGCCGCCGCGGCGGCCGGTGTGATCACCGGAGCGGCAGGCCTGAGCCTGCTCGCGATGCCGGCGGGTGCGGGCCAGCCGCCCACCCTTCCGGACGTCTCCCCGGAGGCGCTCGTCGAGCAGGTCCTGACGAGCAAGCCCGGCGCGTTCGGCGGAACCGTGGAGGTCGACAACAAGCTCGGCCTCCCGTCGATCGCCGAGATCCCGCAGCTCGCCGACGGCAAGCACAGTGCCCGGATCTGGACCGACGGCAACGGCAAGTTCCGCGCCGCCCTGCCGAACGGCCAGTCCGAGCAGACCATCGTCAACGACGGCACGACCACGTGGGCGTGGAACTCCGCGGACAACGAGGTCACGAAGTCCGAGCACAAGGCAGACGAGCCGAAGCCCGCCGACGAGAAGGCCAAGTCGGTCGACCCGGCCGAGGCCGCCAAGCAGATCGTCGGCCTGACCAAGGAGTTCAGCGAGATCAGCGTGGACGGGACGGCGCGCGTCGCGAACCGTGCCGCCTACGAGCTCGTGCTGACCCCGAAGGCCAGCGAGAAGACGCTGATCCGCGAGGTGCGGGTCGCCGTCGACTCCGAGCTCAAGATGCCGCTGCGCGTCGCCGTCCTGACCAACGGCACGAGCGAGCCCGCGGGCACGGTCGGCTTCAGCGAGATCAACGTCGGCCCGCAGGACTCGAAGCTGTTCGAGTTCACGCCGCCCGCCAACGCCAAGGTGACCACGCCGGAGGCCAAGGAGCAGCGGGCGGACCGCAAGCCCGAGCTGGGTCTCGAGCAGGCCCTGCAGGGTGAGGACCCGCAGATCTTCGGCACGGGCTGGGACACGGTCGTCGGCGCGAGGATTCCCGCCCAGGCCATGACGCAGGTCCCGGCCGAGGCACAGGGTCTGGTCGACAAGTTCACGAAGAAGGTCAGCGGCACCTGGGGCAGCGGCCAGCTGTTCACCACCAAGGTCGCCACGATCCTGATCTCCGACGACGGCCGCGTGGTCGCGGGCGCCGTTCCGGAGCAGGTGCTGTTCGACACGATCGGACAGGTGAAGTGACCACCTCGACCAGCGCGCCGGTGACAGCGCCTTCGAAGACCGCTGTCGCCGCGCGGACCAAGGGACTGCGCAAGGAGTACGGGAGCACGGTCGCCGTCGACCGCGTCGACCTCGAGCTGCCGGAAGGAGCCGTGCTCGGCATGCTGGGCCCCAACGGGTCCGGCAAGACGACCACGATCCGGATGCTGCTCGGGCTGGTCCGCCCCACGCAGGGGGAGATCGAACTGCTCGGACGGCCGCTGCCGGAGGGAGCCGAGCAGGCGCTGCCCCACGTGGGCGCGCTGGTCGAGGGTCCGGGGTTCCACCCGTTCCTCAGTGGACGGGAGAACCTCGTCAGGTGTGCCGCGTTCGAGCCCTTGCTGCCCCGCAAGGAGATCAAGCAGGCAGTGGAGGACGCCATCGAACGCGTCGGGCTCGCCCAGGCGGCCCACCGCAGGTACCGGGGGTACTCGCTCGGCATGAAGCAACGCCTCGGCCTGGCCGCGGCGTTGCTCGTGCCGCGCAAGCTCGTCGTGCTCGACGAGCCGACGAACGGCCTCGACCCGGCCGGCACGCGGGAGATCCGCAAGATCATCGCGGACCTGCACGCGGCCGGCAGCACGGTGCTGGTGTCCAGCCACCTGCTGAGCGAGGTCGAGGCGACGTGCACGCACGTCGCCGTGCTGCACCGCGGAACCGTGGTGGCGCAAGGAGAGCTGACCGAACTCCTGCAGGCGGGGGGATCCGCGCTGCAGGTGATCACGCCGGACGTCGAGAAGGCGCTGAGCGCGCTCAGGCAGGCCAAGATCTCCGCGCGCCCGCTCGGTGACGGCCTGCGCGTCGAGCTCGCGGGGACGAGCGCGCCGCAGGTGATCGAGACGCTCGTGCAGGGAGGCGCCCGCGTCTTCGAGGCGACGCGCTGGAAGACGGGCCTGGAGGAGCTGTTCGCGCGGCTCACCGAGGCCGAGGAGGCCGAGCGCGGGATGTCCGCCGTGGACACCCTGGACGGGGGACGGCGATGATCACGCGTCAGTTCGGTTCCGAGGTGCGCTGGATGCTGCGCAGGCCTCGCACGATCATCGGCCTGTTCGGCCTGGTGCTGGTGCCGATCATCATCAGCTTCGGCATCTGGACCGCGGGCGACGACGAGAGCGGTGGCGGCGGCCCGGGACTCGCCGCGATCATCCAGGGCAACGGCCTGGTCGTGCCGATCTTCACGTTGTTCCTGTCGCTCAACCTGTTGCTGCCGTTGGTGGCGTCGATCTGGGCGGCGGACGGCCTGGCGGGCGAGGCGCAGCACGGCACGCTGCGCGGCCTGCTGGTCGCACCGGTGTCCCGCGTGCGGCTGCTGTTCGTGAAGCTGTTCGGCCTCACCGCGATGTCGTTGTTCGCCGTCACGCTGATGGCCGTCGTCGGCATCATCGCCGGCACCGCGTTCCTCGGCTCCGACGGCATGATGACGTTGTCCGGCACCACGCTGGGCACGGGCGAAGGCCTGCTGCGCATCGCGCTGTTCATCGTCCTGGTGACGTTCCAGATGGTGTCGATCGGCGCGGTCGCCCTCGCCGTCTCGGCGACCACCGAGCACCCGCTGGTGGTGCAGGCGGCGACCATGACGACGATCATCGTGTTCCAGGTGCTGTCGCAGTTCCCGTCGCTCGACTGGCTGCACCCGTTCCTGATCACGACCGGCTTCCCCGGCCTGATCGACGTGATGCGCGACCCGATCCCGCTCGGCCAGATCTGGGACAGCACGCTGCTCGCGGGCTGCTACCTGCTGATCGGGACGGGTCTGGCCGCGATGCGCCTCATCACGAAGGACAACTGAGCGCGGCGCGGAGCCTGTCAGCGTAAGTCCGGCGTTGCTCGCCGGTGGCGAAACCCGGGAGCGGCGACGACCTGAGGAGGTCGTCGCCGTCGTACCGGGGGATCACGTGGACGTGGTAGTGCCACGCGTCCTGGCCACCGGCGGGCTCGTTGTGCTGACGGGTGGAGATGCCGTGGCAGCCGTAGGCGGCGCGCATGGCGACGGCGACCTCGCGGACGGCGTCGTGCACCGCGTGCCCGTACTCGGCAGGCAGGTCGTAGATGTTCTCGTGGTGGGCGTCGGGGATCACGATGACGTGGCCCCGGTTGTTCGCCCACCAGCCGGACGCGACGAACGCCGTCGCCCGCCCCGTGCGCAGCACCACGTCGTCCTGGCTGTCGACCTCGGTCTCCCCACCGGCGAGCAGGAAGCAGAACGGGCACTCGTACCCGTCCGGCGCGTGACTGATCACCGCCGGAAGCCCCCTTCGCTGTTGATCACCTGACCGGTGATCCACGCGGCGTCGCCGGTGCACAGCCAGGAGATCAGCCGGGCGGCGTCGTCCGGCCGGCCCCAGCGCTTCAGCGGCATCCGCTCGTTCACCAGTTCCGTGAGCTCCGGCCCGGCCCACCCCGTGTCGGTCGGGCCGGGGTTCACGGCGTTGACGGTGACGCCCCGGTCCGCGAGCTCGTGCGACAGCGTCGCGACGATCGCCGCCAGCGCCCCCTTCGAGGCCGCGTAGGCCACCTCGCCGGGCATCGGGCCGAGGTTCTGCCCCGACGTCAGGAACACGACACGCCCGCCGTCTTTCCCGGTCCACCGCTTGGCAAACGCTTGCGCGAGCAGGATCGACGACCGCGTGTTCACCGCGTAGTGCTCGTCGAGCATCGCCGCGTCCACCTCGGCCAACGAGCCGTCGCCGCCGGACCGCGCGTGGTTGCACACCAGCACGTCGACCCGTCCGAACGCTTCGACGGCCGCGGCCAGCAGCTCCTCCGGCGCCTCGGGCCGGGCCAGGTCGACGCCGAGCCCTGAAGCGCCGAGGTCCGCCAGCACCTCGTCCACGTCGTCGGCGCCCCACGGCTGTGAGGCGTCGTGTGCGACGTGGTGCTGCACGAACAGTTCGGCGCCCAGCCCGCGCAACCGCGAGGCGATCGCGTAGCCGATTCCCTGCCGCCGGCTCACACCCGTGACCAGCGCGACGCGTCCCTCGAGAAGTCCCATAGGGCTCCATGCCTACCCGACGCGCGCGACGCCGTCCAAGTCAATTGCGAGCCGCACGCGGTCGCCGACGGACACCGGCCCGACGGCCTCGTACTCCTCGCCGCCGATGTCCACGAGCAGCCGCACGTGGTCGCGCCGGTGGACCCGTTCGACGACGGTGCCCTCCAGCAGGCCGTCGGGGTCGACCCGCAGCGCCGTGGCCCGCAACCCAACGCGTTCCACGTCGAGCCCGACGAACGAGCCGGGCACGAACTTGGTGCAGCCCAAGAACTTCGCCGTCTCCACGTCCACGGGGGACGACCACACCTCGGCGGGCGGGCCGACTTGGACGATCCGGCCGCGCGACATGATCGCCACGCGGTCGGCCAGGGTGAACGCCTCGTCGTGGTCGTGCGTGACGACCAGGGCCGTCGTCGCGGCCTCGCGCAGCAGCCGGGCCAGGTCGACCGCGAGCTGTTCGCGCAACGCCCTGTCCAGCGCCGACAGCGGTTCGTCCAGCAACAGCAACCGGGGCGAGGGCGCCAGAGCACGTGCGAGCGCGACCCGTTGCTGCTCACCGCCGGACAGCTGCGTGACCCGGCGGTCGGCATAGCCTTCGAGCCCGACGAGTTCCAGCAGCGACAGCACGCGCTTGTCCCGTGCCTCGCGCTCGGTCTTCTTCATCCGCAGGCCGAACGCCACGTTGCCGGCGACCGTGCGGTGCGGGAACAGCTGGCCGTCCTGGAACACGAGCCCGAATTCGCGCCGGTGCACCGGGACGCCGGCCAGGTCGGCGGAGTCCCACCGCACCGCACCGGCGGAGGGCTTCTCCAGCCCGGCGACCGTGCGCAGCAACGTCGACTTCCCGCACCCGGAGGGCCCGAGCAACGCCACGACCTCGCCGTCGGCCACCTCCAGCGACACGTCCGACACCGCGGCCGTCCGTCCATAGCGGACGGTGATCGAGTCCAGTTGCAGTGCCATCAGAACTCCCCGCTGCCCGGCACGCGCAACCGCTCGATCAGCAGCACGCACCCGACCGTCACGACCATCAGCAGCGCGCACGCCGCGTAGGCCATCTGGCTGTTCAACTCCCCCGGCCGCGACATCAGCCGCGCGATCACCACCGGCAACGTCGGCGCGTCCGGCCGCGCGAGGAAACTCGTCGCCCCGAACTCGCCCAGCGCCACCACGTACCCGAACCCGGCCGCGGCGACCAGGGACCGTCCCACCAGAGGCAGGTCCACTTCACGCCAGACCCGCGCCGGCGAGGCGCCCAGGGTGGCCGCCGCCTGCCGCAGCCGTTCGTCGACGGCCCGCAGCACCGGCAGCACCATCCGCACGATCAACGGCGTCACCACGAGTGCCTGGGCCAGCGGCACCAGCATCGGCGACGTCCGGAAGTCGCCGGGCAGCGCGTCCATCGTGATCAGGTAGCCGAAGCCGACCGTCACCGCGGACACCCCGAGCGGCAGCATCAACGCCGTGTCGAGCACCTCGGCGAACCGGGCCCCCGACCTGCGCAGGCCGACCAGCACCACGGCCGAGAACACCCCGACCACCAGCGCCACGAGGGTCGCGTCGAAGGCCGTCCGCAGCGAGTTCACCGCCGCGTCGATCCCCGTGACGGCCAGCGTTCCGCGGTCGCCCCGGGTGTTCAGCGCCACGTACCCGGCGAGGCTCCAACCGTCCCGAGTGGACAGAGAGCGCGCCACGAGCCCGACCACGGGCGTCAGCAACGCCACGACGACGGCGAACGCGGCGGCCACCACGTACCACTCGCCACCGGACGGCTTCCGGGCCAGCTCCTCCCGGCCGCGCAAGGCCAGCGCGGTCTCGCGCCGACGCCGGGCCAGAGCCCCCAGCACCAGCACCGCCAGCACGGCGGCGAACTGCAGCAACGACAACGCGGCCGCCCCGGACAGGTCGAACAGCTCGACCGTCCGCAGGTAGATCTCGGTCTCGAGCGTCCGGTACCGCGACCCGCCGAGCACCAGCACGACGCCGAAACTCGTGGCGCAGAACAGGAACACGACCGCGGCGGCCGACCCGATCGCCGGCGCCAGCGCGGGCAGCACCACCGACAGGAACGCCCGTGGCCGGGACGCACCCAGCGCCCGCGCCGCGTCCTCGGCGCGCCGGTCCGTGTGCGCCCACAGCCCACCGACGGTCCGCGCGACCACGGCGACGTTGAAGAACGCGTTGGCCAGCACGATCGGCAGCACGCCGCCGTCGGGCCAGAACGTCCGGAAAGCCAGGCCCACCACCACGGTCGGCAGCACGAACGGCACCATCACGGCCGCGCGGACCAGCCCGAGGCCGCGGATCTCGCAGCGTGCCAGCACGAACGCGAGCGGCATGCCGGCGAGGACCGCCACGAGCGTGGAGGCCGCGGCCTGGCCGAGGGTGAAGGCGACGAGCTCCCAGGTGTCGGCTTCGAGGACCGCGGCGAGCACACCGCCCTCGCGCAGGCCCAGGTCGACGATCGCGAGGACCGGCCAGGCGAAGAAGAGCGCGAGGAAGGCCAGCGGCAGCAGCGCCGCCGCCGACCACCCGGCACGAGCGGAGATCAGGCCGCGGCGGACTCGCGTCGCCGGACGACCACCGCCCGCGGGAGCGCCACCCGGCCGCTCCCCGCCGGTGGCCGGCCTGTCACCGCGTCCGCTCAGCCCTGCACCAGCTTGCGCCACTGCTCGACCCACGCCTCGCGGTTGTCCTTCACCTCGTCCGCGGGCAACGACTGCGGAGAGGCGGGAAGCGGCGCGTCCTTGGCCCACGACTCGGGCAGCGCGACGCCCTCGCGCGACGGGTACACGTACATCTGCTCGGCCACCTGGGCCTGGAACTTCTCGCCCAGCAGGAAGTCGAGGACCTTCTTGGCGTCCTCGGTGTTCTTGGCGCCCGACAGCACGCCCGCGTACTCGACCTGGCGGTAGCAGGTGTCGAGGACGGCCTTGGTCCTGCCGCCCTCCGCCGACGGCGACGACGCGTACGACACCACGATCGGCCGGGTGCCCTTGGTGGCCGAGAACTCCTGGTTGTAGGCCTCTTCCCAGCCGCTCACGACCTTGACGCCGTTGGCCTTGAGCTTGGTCCAGTACTCCTGCCAGCCGTTCTCGCCGAACTTCGCGATCGTGCCGAGCAGGAACGCGAGGCCGGGCGAGGACGTCGCCGGGTTCTCGACGACCAGCTGGTCCTTGAACTTCGGGTCGACCAGGTCCTCGTACGACTTCGGCTCGCCGGCCGTGAGCT
Organism: Lentzea albida; assembly: GCF_900111005.1. Classification (GTDB taxonomy): domain Bacteria; phylum Actinomycetota; class Actinomycetes; order Mycobacteriales; family Pseudonocardiaceae; genus Lentzea; species Lentzea albida. Next base: position 890,799 of record NZ_FOFV01000001.1, on the reverse strand, counting down.
TGGCCGGGTCGATGTTCAGGCACACGTCACCGACGTCGACGGCCTGGAGCCGGTTCGAGTCGTCGGCCTGGTACCGCTGGGCGCCCTTCGAGGCCTCCGGAGAGGCGTACTCGGCGAACACGCCCTCGCTGAGGGCACGCGATGCGAACGTCGAGTCGACGCCGAACGCGACGTCGCCGATCGGGTTCGCCTTGGTGAGCACCAGCTTGTTCGTCAGCTCGCCCGCGTCCCCGCTCGCGAGCTGCTTCACGGTGATGCCCGAGGACTTCTGGAACTCGTCCAGGACCTCCTGCTTCACCGCGAACGAGTCGTGGGTCACCAGCGTGACCTCGCGCGACTGCGGCGCGGTCGACGTGCCGGCCGAGCAGCCCGTCAGCGCCAGAGCAGCGAAAACAGCACAAATCCTTCTCACAGCAACCTCTCCCTACGCCGGTATGACCCGGATCAGGTGGACGGTCGAGGGCTTGCGAGCCCTCCTCTCAGCCCGGCGCTTCACCGGACTCCCGTGGTAAACGCGCAGCTTACGTGACGTGGTGGGACGATCAGGACATGGCCGAGCTGTTGAGCGACGATCAGTTGGACGACCTGCTGCCCACACTCCCCGGCTGGTGCCCGCAGGACGCGGCACTGGTGAAGACCGTCGAGCTGGAGAGCTTCTCCAAGGCGATCATGGTCGTGAACCGGATCGCGGAGATCGCCGAGAACGACAACCACCACCCGGACATCGACATCCGCTACAAGACGCTGACATTCCGCCTGAGCACGCACTACAAGGGAGGAATCACCGCCCTGGACGTGAGTCTCGCCGAGGAGATCGACGGAGTCCTGGACGCCCTGGCCTGATTCGGTCAAGATGTGCGCTGCCGCCGCCCGCGGAAATGAGAGGGAACACCCTCATGCGGATGCGCACACCTCTGTTCGTCGGGGCGCTGGCCGGCAGTCTCCTCCTCGTCCCGGCCGCGGCCCAGGCCGTGCCCTGTGCCGTGACGGACACCATGGTCGAGGCCAGCCAGGCGTGGGTGACCAGGGGAACCGATCTAGCGGCGAACACCTGGTCCAACGCGGGTTTCCACACCGGCAACCTCGCCCAGGTGCGGACGACCGGGATCAGCAACCACAAGACGTGGCCGTGGGTGCAGGCGAACCACTACCTGCTGCCGGTCGACCCGGCGCACCCCTTCGCCCCGGACGCGCAGGCGACCGGTGAGCCGTACCTCGACGTGGCGTACTTCCACCCGGAACCCGAGGTGCTGCAGCCGTTGCGCGACAACCTGCGCGCCCAGGTGCGGGATGGTGGCACGTACTGGAGGTCGCCGGACGCGCTGAACATGGCGCTGCCGTCGTTCACGCGGATCGCCCTCGCCGACCACGACCAGGCGATGCTGGACTACTCGTTCCGCTCCTACCAGAGCCTCAAGGCGCGCACGTTCAACGAGTTCACCGGCCTGTGGAGCCTGAACGCGCAGACGAACGGCTGGGCTGTGCAGGGCCTGGCGAAGGCGGTGCTCGCGCTCCCCGCCGACCACCCGTACCGCGCCGAGTACGCCAGGACGCTGGCCAAGAGCGTGCGGACGTTGACGTTCCTGCAACGCCACGACGGCTTCTGGGGCACCACCGGCAAGGACTCGGGCGCCACCGCGATGATCACCTACGCGATCGCGGCGGGCGTCAACGCGGGCGTGCTCGACCGCGCCACCTACCTGCCGCACGCCCAGAAGGGCTGGCAGGCGTTGCTGACCGCGCTCGACGCCGGCGGCCTGCTCGGCTGGACGGCGGCCCGCAACTCCTGGAGGCCCGCGTCAGCCGACGACTCGGCTGGGTTCGCCGTCGGCAGCCTCCTGCTCGCCGGACAGCAGCTCGTCCCGCTGACGCCGGGCTGCTAGCCCGATCGCGACCAGCGTGAGCACGCCCGCGACCGGATAGCCCCAGCCGAGCACGACGAAGATCCACGGCCGCGGGAAGTCCCAGATGTTCGGCTGGGCGAGCAGCAGGAACGAGATCAGGTAGCCGCCGGTCAGCAGCACCCAGAGGCCGGCGGTGATCTTGCAGAGCAGGTGCCCGCCCTCGTAGACCAGCCACAGCAGGGCGGGCACCATCCACACCCAGTGGTGGCTCCACGAGATCGGCGAGACGAGCAGGCCCAGCATCTGCACGCTGACGATCAACGCCAGCACGTCCTTAGTCTTGCTGACCGCGAACCACGTGAGCGCGGCGGCGACGAGCACGGCGACGATGTAGATCGGCCCGGTCTTCACGTCGTAACCGACCGTGCGGCTCAACGCACCGCGCAGTGACTGGTTGATGGCGCTGCCGACCGGCCCGACGCGACTCGCGTCACCGAGGAGCTGGAACCAGAACTTGTCCGACTGCGACGGGGAGATCGCCCAGCCGATCCCGTACACGACGGCAAAAGCGACGAACGACCACACAGCCGCCATCCACCGCCGCTGGATCAGGAAGTACAGCCCCGAGATCGCGGGCGTGAGCTTGATGCCCGCGGCGAAACCGACACCCGCTCCACCGACCCAGTTGCGCGCGCTGGCGAGCGTGCCGATGAGGATCGCGACCAGCACCAGGTTGATCTGGCCGTAGTTGAGCGTGGTGCGGACCGGCTCGATCCACAGCGTCAGCGCGGTCCACAGCATCACGCGGCGCGGGTCCTGCAGCTTCAGCAGTTTCAGCGTGACGTGCACGATGTAGTAGAGGCAGCCCAGGCAGATCAGCTGCCAGATCCAGCGCGAGGCCTCCCACGGCACCCAGCTCATCGGCGTGAAGATCGCGGCCGCGAACGGCGGGTAGGTGAACGGCAGCGGGAACACGTCCGCGTACTGGTCGAGCCGCCACTCGTAGAGGTCGCCGGAGAACAGGTGCGGCGAGCCGTTGCGGTACACCAGCAGGTCGATCATGGTCATCTTCGTCTGGAACGCGACCATGAACAGGTGCCCGAGCACCGACAACGCGAACAGCCACGGCGCTACGGAGAGCACTCGCGCTTCCACAGCACGGAGTTTCACCCCGAAAACGTTACCCGAGGCAACGTTGTGGGGTACCCCGGCGTCATAAGGACGGGAGAGATCGCTAGAGGGAGTTTTTCTGATCATGTCTGTTGATCTTGTTGTCGCCGCTGTCGCCGCTCTGGCCATGCTGGGGGTCGCGTTCGGAGTGTTCGCCGCTGCCGCACGCACGAAGAACAACGTGTGAAACCGTTGTGAGACAAAAAGAAGGGGGAGCCTCCACAAAGGAGGCTCCCCCTTCACCGTTTCCGAGGGGAGGAACGGTGACCGATGAGTCTTTAGAAGTAGTGCGCCCGGCCGCCGATCGGCTTGCCGACCGCGCCGAGGACGGCGAGGATCGCGCCGATCACCAGGAGCACCACGCCCAGCGTCGTCAGGATGCTGATACCCATCAGCCATCCGACGACCAGCAGAATCAGACCGAGGACGATCATTCCAACCTCCAGGTGGGGAATCCTGATGTAGAGGTACCCGACCGTGGTAGGTACAAACCTCGCTTCATACATTCGTCAGTGATATAAGCAGCTCCCGCACTTCGGCGGCCCGCTTGTCCTCCAGCCGCTCGAAGATGTCCAGTGCTTCGGCGAGTGCCTCACGCGCCGAGGACCGGTCCCCGGCCGCGGTGTGAGCCCCGGCCAACTCGGTCAGCGCGTCAGCCAGGTCGAGGGTCTCCCTCATCACCCGCATCATCCCGACCGCGTCGGTGTGGTGGCGAACGGCTTCCTCCACCCTGCCCAGCTTCAGGTAGATGTCGGCGATCGTCTGGCGGACACCCGTCATCGGCGACGTCGGCAGGTCCCTGTACTCCTCGCGGAACCACTCGTCCGCTGTGAGGCAGAGTGCGAGTCCGCGCTCGTGGTCGCCCGCGCGGTGGTAGGCGCGGCCCAGTTCCGCCCGCAGCGAGGCCTGCTCCCTCGGACTGCACCGCTCGACCAACCGGTACGTCTCGAGCAGGACCGCCAGGGCGTCGCCGTCACGCCCCTGGTTCTCGTAGACGTAGGCCAGCCCGCGAGCGAGGTTCGACTGGCCGTCCTCACGCCCGAGGAGGACCTCGCACCTCATCGCGGCGCGGATCTGCACCTCGGCCTTCGGGAAGTCGCGCTGCGCGACGTGCACCCCTGCCAGAGAGCGGTGCAGACGGGCCAGGGCGAAGGCGTCGTCCAGCCGCTGAGCCGCCTCCAACCCGAGCGTCTCGACCGCCTCGGCCTCGGCCAGACGGCCTCCGTTCACCAGGTAGAGGTGCAACGAGTAGGCCAGCCGCCACGCGAGGTCGTCGGCGTTCGCGGCGACCATGACCGACACCACTCGTTGCAGCACCTGGTTCTCCCTGTCGTACCAGGAGTGCGCTGCCGCCAAGTCCGGCAACGCCACGACCTCCGCCCCGTCGGCCGGAGGTGCCAGTGGAGTCCAGTCGACCGGTGCGGCGGCGAGCCAGTCGCTCGCCACCAGCGACGTGTGCAGGTAGTGGTCGAACATCCGGCCCAGAGCCGCGGATCTCTGCGCGGCCGGAAGCTCGGCCGCCCGTTCCGCTGCGTAGTCGCGCAGGAGGTCGTGCCGGGAATACCGCCCGCCGCCCACCTCGGTGAGCAGGCTGCCCGCCACGAGCTCGGCGATCACCGTCCCCGCCCGCGCGACGGGCGACGCGGCGAGGCTCGCCGCGGCCTCGACGGTGAAGTCGGGTCCGGGATGCAGGCCCAGCACGGTGAACATCGTCGCGGCTTCACCGCTCACCGACCGCAGGGACCAGGAGAAGACCGCGCGTACCGCCGTCGTGGGGTCGTCGACGTCCAGCGCGTCGAGCCGTTCCCGTTCCAGCTCCTCCGCGAGGACCGTGAGCCTGTCCCCGTACGCCGCGCGGGCGGCCACGATGCCGAGCGCGAGCGGCAGGCCGGCGCACCGCTCGACGAGCCTCGCGACGGCGTCCGGTTCGGCGGCGGTCCTCTCGGCGCCGATCCGCCCCGCCAGGAGGGCGACCGCCGCCTGGTCGTCCATCACGTCGAGCGCGACGGGTCGCGCACCCGCCCGGTCGACGAGCCCGCTCAGGTGATCGCGACTGGTGATCAGCACCAGGTTGCCCGTCCCGCCGGGCAGCAGCGGACGGACCTGGTCGGCGTCACGGGCGTTGTCGAGCAGCACGAGCACCCGACGTCCGGCCAGCACCGACCGGTACAGCGCGACCAGGGCGTCTCCGGACGACGGCAGGTCGTCCTCTCCCACCCCCATCGCCTGCAGGAAGACGCGGATCGCCGCGTGGGGGTCGAGCGGCTCGGCGCGGGTGTCGAAGCCGCGCAGGTCGACGTGGAGCTGGCCGTCCGGGAACCGGTGTGCGACCTGGTGCGCCCACTGCACCGCCAGCACGGTCTTGCCGACCCCGCCGATGCCGTTGATCGCGGAGATCAGCACGGGCTCGCCGGGCCGCGCCGCGACCACCTCGGTCAGCCGCGCCAACTCGGCCTCGCGGCCGACGAAGTGCGGGTGCGCCGGGGGAAGCTGCCGGGGCACGACACGGGAGCCGGGCGTCTCACCGCTGAGAACTTCGTCCTGCGCCTCCCGCAGCCGCGCGCCGGGCTCGGTTCCCAGTTCGTCGGCCAGGCGCCTGCGGGCCGTCTGGTAGGCGGCGAGCGCCTCCGCCTGCCGGCCCGTGCGGTGCAGCGCGAGCATCAGCTGCGCCCAGAACGCCTCGCGCAGCGGGTGCTGCTCGGTGAGCGAGCGCAGCTCCGGCACCAGCACGTCCGTGGCGCCGGCGAGGTCCTCGTCGATCCGCCGTTCCAGCGCGGTGAGCTGTTCCTCGACCAGCTCCGGCACGTCTTCGCGGTGCAACGACTCCGACGTCACGTCGCCGAGCACCGGGCCGCGCCACAGCGCCAGAGCCGCGCGGTGCTCACCTCGTGCGGTCAGGCGGCGGAACTCGGCGAGGTCGAGCTGCCCCGGCCCGACCTCGGCCGTGTAGCCGCGCGAGGACGTGCGGACGCAGTTGGCCTCGCCCAGCGACTGCCGCAGCCTGGTGACGACCATCTGCAGCGTCTTGTGCGCGCGGTCCGGGGCCGGTGGCCTGCCGTCCCACACCCGGTCGACCAGCTCGGGCACCGGCACGATCTCGTTGGCGCGCAACAGGAGCGTGGCGAGCAGCACGCGACCGCGCCCTGCCGGCACCGGGACGGGCTCACCGTCGAGCAGCACTTCCAACGGCCCCAGAACGCGGTACTGAACGATCACCCGGCCGAACCTACCGGCACACCGCAGTCCCGCAGGGCATCGGCGGCCAGTGCCTCCGCGACCGCCGCGCCGTCCTCGTCACCCGTCGCGCGGCGGACGGTCGCGAGTGCCTGGAGCGACTGGGCCTCCAGGTGCCGTTGGTGGTGGCGGCGGTGCGTGGCGACCGCCTCCTCCGCGAGCCGCAACGCCTCCTCCCCCTCGCCCAGCGCGAGGTGCAACAGCGCGCGTTCCCTCAGTTCGTCCCCGGCGATCAGGAGGTAGTCCCCGCTCAGACTCGCGCGCAGCTCGGCCAGGTGGTGGGCGGCCGCGTCGAGGTCGCCCCGCTCGCGGTGCGACCGCGCGACCGTCCAGTGGGCGAGCATCCGCTGATGCACCGACGCCTGCTGGTCGGCGAGTGCGAGCATCACCTTCCCGGCGGCCAGGGCGTCCTCGTGCGCGCCTTCGTCGTGGAACAGGTCGGTCAACGCGGCCCAGGTGTCGATCTCCGCCTCGAAGTCGGCCTTCAGCCGCAGCCCGTCGAGCAGGTCGAGCGCGAGGTCGAACGCCTCGTCGGCCTGCCCGATCGCCAGCTTCGCCCGCACCGCCGCGCAGGCACCGAGCGTGATCCGCCGCGGGCTGCCGAGCTCCTCCTGCAGCGCGAGGTAGGCCTCGTGCTGGCGGATGACGTCCGGCAGCCTGCCCATTTCGATGTAGACGCTGTTCAGCGCGGTGTGGGCGTGACCGCGGACCGCGGGCGAGGTGGCGAGCTCCAGCGCTCTGAGCAGGGACCGCTCCGCGGCGGGGAGGTCGGGCTCGTGGAACGAGACGGTGGCGATGTTGATCAGCACGACCGCCTGGTTCTCGACCGCGCCCGTCTGCTCGTGGACGGCGAGCGCCTCCCGCTGGTGGTGCAGGGAGGTGGCCACGTCACCCCGGAGGCGGGTCAACGCGCCGAGGATGTTGTGCGCGGTCGCCTGCGTCGGCAGGTCATCCGCCCGGACGCCCCTCTCCAGCGACTCCCGCGCCAGCTGCTCGGCGCTCGTGAAGTCGCCCTGGCAGAAGCGGTAGATCGACGTGGAGAGGTCCGAGGCGGCGACCAGCACCTCGTCGCCGGACGCGCGGGCCGCCCGGCCGCGGACGTCGCACAGCTCCGACCAGCTCGTGTCGTCGCGGATCTCGTAGCAGTAGGCGCTGAGCACCGCGGCGATCTCGTTGGCCTGCCGGTACTCGTGCCGCTCGGTCGCGACGACGACCGCCGCGAACACGTTCTGGTACTCGGCGTTCAACCAGCCGAACGCCTCTTCCGACGTCTTCAGCACGACGTCCGGGAGCTGCGTCGTGGTGGTGGCGAGCGGGAACCGCCGCTGGTCGGGGAACAGCAGTTCGGCGGCGTCGTCGGTCATCCGGCGGTAGAAGTCGTACAACCGCCCGATGGCCTCGTCGATCTCGTCGCTCGTGCACCTCTCCCGCGCGTACACGCGCAGGAGGTCGTGCAGGGCGAAGCGGTCGCCGCGCTGCTCCACCAGGTGCACGGCGACGAGCTGGTCGAGGTGGTGGCGGGCGTCGGGCAGGCCGGCGACGACCGCGGCGTCGTGGGCGGTGAAGTCCACCCCGGGCAGCACCCCGAGCCGGCGCAGCACCAGCCGGGAGTCCCCGGGCAACGCGGAGTAGCTCTCGTCGAAGACGATGCCGACCGCGGCCGCCGGGTCACCGGGCACGGCCAGCTCACCGAGGCGGTCGGTCTCCAGCTGGGCGACCTTGTCCGCGATCGTCATGTCGTCCTGCGCGCGCAGGTCCGCGGCCGCGATGCGCAACGCCAGCGGCAGCCCGCCGCACAACCGCACGAGCGCGGCGGCCGCGTCCCGCTCCGCGCGCACGCGGCCGGTGCCGAGCACGCGTTCCAGCAGGCGCAGCCCGCCGTCGTCGCCCAACGACGGCAAGCGCAGCAGGTCGGCGTCGTTCAGGGTCAGTCCACGCAGGTCGCCGCGGCTGGTGACGAGCGTGAGCGCCCTGCCGGACGACGGCAGCAGCGGCCTCACCTGCTCGGCGTTCGCCGCGTTGTCCAGCAACAGCAGCAGCTTCCGGTCCGCGGCGAGCGACCGGTAGAGCGCCACCTGTTCGTCCATCCCGACCGGAACCGCGTCCACGCCCAGTCCTTTGAGGACCAGCGTGAGCGCCTCCTGCGGTGACATCGCCCGCACCTGGTCCTGCCCGCGCAGGTTCACGAAGATCTGCCCGTCGTCGAACCGGTCCGCGACCCGGTGCGCCCAGTGCACGGCGAGCGAGGTCTTGCCCACGCCCCCGGTGCCCGAGATGACCAGCACCGCGGCCTCACTGGCCGCGAGCCGTGCCACGTCGTCCTCGCGCCCGGCGAACGTGGTGAGGTTCGGGGGCAGCTGCCGCGGCGTGACGCGCTTCTCCTCCGGCGGCGCGACCTCCCCGCGCAGGATCTGCTCGTGCAACTCGCGCAGCGCGGGCCCCGGGTCGATCCCCAGCTCGTCCGCGAGCATCTCGCTGACCTGCCGGTAGGCCGCCAGCGCACCCGCCTGTTGCCCGGACCGGTAGAGCGCCAGCATCAGGTGGCCCCAGAACCGGTCGCGCAACGGGTGCCTGCGGGTCAGGTCCTGCAGCTCCGGCACGAGGTCCGCGGACCGCCCGGCCGCGAGGTCCTTCTCGATCCGCATCTCCAGCGCCGCGAGCTGCTCCTCCACCAGCGGCGGCACGTCGTCGCGGTGCAGCGAGTCCGACACGACGTTGCCCAGCACGGGCCCCCGCCACAACGCGAGCGCCGGCCCGAACTCCTGCCGGGCGACCAGCGCGCGGAACCGCAGCAGGTCGAGCTGCTCGGGTGCGATCTCGGCCAGGTACCCGCCCGGCTCGTGCCGCACGCAGTTCGCCTCGCCGAGCGCCTGCCGCAGTCGCATGACGACCGTCTGCAGCGTTTTGTGCGCGCGGTGGAGGTCGGGCGGCGTGCCCTCCCACACCCGGTCGACCAGCTCGTCGACCGAGATGAACGTGTTGGCGCGCAACAGGAGTGTGGCGAGGAGCACTCGGCCGCGCCCGGCCGGCACCGTCACCGGTTCACCGTCGAGCAGCACCTCGAGGGGCCCCAGCACCCGGTACTCGACTCTCACGAGCCGGAAGTCTAGGTGCGCCGGCCGGAAGGCGCGTCCGATGCCCGGACACGCCGATGCCGGGCCACCCACGGACCCGGCACCACCTCGCGCACGTCAGACGTTGAAGCGGAACTCCACCACGTCGCCGTCCGCCATCACGTAGTCCTTGCCCTCCATGCGGACCTTGCCCGCCGCCTTCGCGTCGGCCTTCGAGCCCGAGGCGACCAGGTCGTCGAACGACACGACCTCGGCCTTGATGAAGCCCTTCTCGAAGTCCGTGTGGATCACGCCGGCGGCCTGCGGGGCGGTGGCGCCCTGCGGGATCGTCCAGGCGCGCGCCTCCTTCGGGCCCGCCGTGAGGTAGGTCTGCAGGCCGAGGGTGTGGAAGCCCGCGCGGGCCAGGGCGTGCAGGCCCGGCTCGGTCTGGCCGATCGACTCCAGCAGCTCCAGGGCCTCCGCCTCGTCGAGCTCGAGGAGCTCCGACTCGACCTTGGCGTCGAGGAAGACGGCGTCGGCCGGGGCGACGAGTTCGCGCAGTTCCTTCACGCGGGCCTCGTCGCTCAGGACGCCCTCGTCGGCGTTGAAGACGTAGAGGAACGGCTTGGTGGTGAGCAGGGAGAGCTCGCGCAGCAGCTCTCCGTCCACTTCGGACTGCGCCGAGAACAGGGTGCGGCCCGAGTCGAGGACGTCCTTGGCCTTCTTGGCGTTCTCGAGGGCGGCGCGGCGGTCCTTCTGCATCCGCGCCTCCTTCTCGATGCGCGGGATGGCCTTCTCGAGGGTCTGGAGGTCCGCGAGGATCAGCTCGGTGTTGATCGTCTCGATGTCGCTCGACGGGTCGACGCGGCCGTCGACGTGCACGACGTCCGGGTCGTCGAAGACGCGGATGACCTGGCAGATCGCGTTCGCCTCGCGGATGTTCGCGAGGAACTTGTTGCCGAGGCCCTCGCCCTCCGACGCGCCCTTGACGATGCCCGCGATGTCGACGAACGACACGACGGCGGGCACCTCGCGTTCGGAGCCGAAGATCTCCGCGAGCTTGGTGAGGCGCGCGTCCGGCAGCGGCACGACGCCCACGTTCGGCTCGATGGTCGCGAACGGGTAGTTCGCGGCGAGCACGTCGTTGCGCGTCAGCGCATTGAACAGGGTGGACTTGCCGACGTTGGGCAGGCCGACGATACCGAGGGTCAAACTCACGGGAAGCGAGTCTACGGCAGGCGACGGTCGTGTCCGATTTCCGCGAGCCATTGACCGTTCCCGCTGGCAGGATCGCTTGCATGGTCATCGACGAAGAACACGCGTACCGGGTGTGCTCCGCACGTGACGCCCGTTTCGACGGGTGCTTCATCCACGCGGTCCGCACGACGGGCATCTACTGCCGGCCCTCGTGCCCCGCGGTGACCCCGAAGCGCCGCAACAGCCGGTTCTTCCTGACGGCCGCGGCGGCCCAGTCGGCGGGGTTCCGCGCCTGCCGCCGCTGCCTGCCGGACGCGACCCCCGGCTCCCCCGAGTGGAACCTCCGTGCGGACCTGGCCGGCCGGGCGATGCGCCTGATCAGCGACGGAGTCGTGGAACGCGACGGCGTGAGCGGCCTCGCGTCGAAACTCGGCTACTCGGAACGCCACCTCACCCGCGTGCTGACCGCCGAACTGGGCGCCGGTCCGCTGGCACTGGCCCGCGCCCACCGCGCCCACGCCGCCCGCCTGCTGATCGAGACGACCGAACTGCCGTTCGCCGACATCGCGTTCGCCGCGGGCTTCGCGTCGGTGCGGCAGTTCAACGACACGATCCGCATGGTGTTCGCCTCGACGCCGTCCGACATGCGCGGCCGCGGCAAGGCACCGGCCGGCACGCCGGGACGGATCGTCCTGCGCCTGCCCTACCGCGCGCCGTTCGACGCGGCGGGCCTGCTCACGTACTTCCGGGCGCACGCGCTGCCCGGCGTCGAGGAGGTCACCGACGACTCCTACGCGCGCACCATGTCGTTGCCGCACGGCGAGGCGACGGTCCGCCTCACGTTCCCGACGGACCACGTCCTGTGCTCGCTGCGCCTCGCCGACGTGCGTGACCTGGGCGCGGCCGTGTCCCGCGTCCGGCGGCTGCTGGACCTCGACGCCGACCCGGTGGCCGTGGACACGTTCCTCGGCGCCGACCCGGTGATCGGCCCGCTGGTCCGTGCGGTACCCGGGATCCGGGTGGCGGGCAGCGTCGACGGCGCCGAGACGCTGCTGCGGCTGGTGGCGCCGTTCGAGGGCGTGCCGCTGCGGGTCCCGGACGGTGCGCTGACCCACCTCTACTCGGCCGGGGACCACCCCGTCACCGAGGCGCTCGCGAGCGGGAGACTCGTCATCGACGTGGGCCGCTCGATCGAGGACCTGACCGAAGAGCTCGCACACCTCGTGGGCGCGGACGTGGCCGACGAGGTGGCCATGCGGGTGCTGGGCGCACCGGACGTGCTCGTACTCCCCGAGACCGCACGACACCTGGCTTCCCACGGCCCCGAGTGGCGGCCGTGGCGCTCCTACGCGGGAGCACACCTGACGAGGAAGGCAGCAACATCATGAGCGTCGCGCACACGTCCACTGTGGACACCCCGGCGGGCCCGTTCACGTCGGTCGTCGCGCCGGACGGAGCGGTGCTGGCGAGCGGCTGGACCGCCGACCTGGCCCTGCTGACGCCCCAGATCCACGCCACCCTCATGCCGTCGGAGATCACGCCCCGGCCGGACCTGGGCGACGTCACCAAGGCCGCGATCGCCTACCACGAGGGCGACCTGACGGCGATCGACACGATCCCGGTCCGCCAGAAGTCGGGCCCGTTCCTGCAGCACGCGTGGGACGTCCTGCGCACGGTCCGCGCCGGCGAACCGGTCACCTACACCGAGTACGCGGAGCTCTCCGGCCGTCCGGCGGCGATCAGGGCGGCGGCCTCGGCCTGCGCGCGCAACTCGGTGGCGCTGTTCGTCCCGTGCCACCGCGTGATCCGGCTCGGTGGCGACCTGGGCGGCTTCCGCTGGGGCCTCGACGTCAAGCGCTGGCTGCTCGCCCACGAGGGCTAACCGACGAGCCTGATCTCCGGAGGTCCGGTCATGGTCACGAGGTCCGTGCCGCACTTGCGGCACGGGCTGGCGACCGGCCAGACCGCGTTGGTCTGCAGGGACTGCTCCCCGTTGAACCACTGGTCCTCGCCGGCGTCGCGGCAGGCGTGGCAACCGACGCGGTAGTGCAGCCGGACCCACGGGCCGGTGCCCAGCTCGCCGCCCCGGGCCTGCGGGCGCTCGACGTCGGCGAACGGCGACCACCAGAACGACAACCGGCAGCGAAGGGTGTTGTCGCCGCGGCCGCCGACGGTGTCGAAGCCGGTGATGCGGATCGGGGCGGGGTGGCTTCCCGGCGGCACCGCGGGATCGCCCCCGGTCGCCGCGCCGTCCCCCACCTCGTCCGGCCCGTCCTGCCACTCCAGCGGTCCCTGCGCCGACTGGCACACACCGTGCGCGGCCCCGTGGTGCACGGTGACGGTCCGGCCGGTCCGGCGGCACACGAAGCAGTCGTGCGAGTACTCGATCCTGTTCGCCCACCAGAAGTGAGCGGCCTCGGTGAGCTCGACGCGCGCGGTGATTTCCACGTGGGACAACACGCGCCGAGGGTAGACGCCGATCAGCCCAGCGACATCTCCAGCGTCGACCCGGTCCGGGCCTTGCGGACCCGCAGCCGGGTCGGGATGCGCTGCCGCAACTCCTCCACGTGCGACACCAGCCCGACCACACGGCCACCGGCCCGCAACTCGTCCAGCGTGTTCATGACGATGTCCAGCGTGTCCGAGTCGAGCGTGCCGAACCCCTCGTCGACGAACAGGGTGTCGAGCAACGCCCCACCGGTCTCGTTGGCCACCACGTCCGCGAGCCCCAGCGCGAGCGACAGCGACGCCAGGAACGACTCGCCACCCGACAGCGTCTTGGCGGGGCGCGAGCGGCCCGAGTAGTCGTCCAGCACGTCGAGGCTCAGGCCGCCGCGCGTGCCGCGGGCTCCGGCCGAGTCGGAGTGCACGAAGCTGTAGCGGCCCTGGCTCATCCGGTGCAGCCGGGCGGACGCCGCCACGGCGACCTCCTCCAGCCGGGCCGCGAGCACGTACGAGCGCAGCGTCATCTTCTTCGAGTTCTGGCCGCGGCCGTTGATCACGTCGGTCAGCGCGTCCAGCTCGGCGTAGGTGGCCTCCAGCGGCTCCAGGGACTTCCGCTCGGCCCGCAGGCGCTCCGCCAGCTCGCTCACGCGGTCGAGGGCCGCTCGGGCGCGGGCCAGGCCGGTCGCGGCGGAGGAGGCGGCCGCACGGGCGGTGGAGGCCTGCGCCGTCACCTCGTTCAGGTCGACCTCGTCTTCGGGGTCGATCCCGGCCAGTTCCTCGAGCGTCGCGAGGGCTGAGGCGCGGGCGCGTTCCCACTTCGCGATGCGGTCGTCCAGCGCCTCCAGCTTGATCGCCGGGCGGTGCGCGGCCAGAGCGGCGTCCACGTCCGCGAAACCCGCCTCTGCGGCCAGCGCGGCGACCGAGGCCTGCTGCTCCCGCACGCGGGCCAGCGCGCTGTCGCGGGCGTTGCGGCGTTCGTCCAGCTCCACCAGGGCCTTCGCGAGGCGCAGGAGGTGGTCGCGGCGGGTCAGGACGTCCTCGTGCTCGCCGCGGGCCTTGTCGAGGCGGGCACCGCGCTCCTCGACGACCGTCACGAGCGACTTGTGTTCGGTGTGCAGGCCGACCAGGTCCTGTTCGACGCGGGCCTTCTCGGCTCCCAGGTCGCGGGTCTTGGCCTCGAGGCCGACGAACTCGGTCTGCCGCTGCGACCGGGTGCGGGCGAGCTCCGCCGCCGCGCGGTACTCGGACAGCGCGACCGCCGGCTCCTCGGACCCCAGCGCCTCCCAGCAGGCCTGGATGCGCAGCTCGGCGGCATGGGCGGCCCGTTCGGCCTCGTTGCGGCGGTCCAGGGCGGCCTGCTCGTCGCGGGCGGCCTCCTCCTCGTCCGCCGCGTCGACACCGCCCAGCATCGGCTGCGCGGGCGCGGGGTGGCTCGGGGAACCGCAGACGGCGCAGGGCTTGCCGCGCTGCAACGCCGCGGCCAGCTCGATCGCCATGTTCTCCAGGCGCTGGTGGCGGACCTGCTGCAGGACGTCCTTGGCCTTCTGGTGCACGTCGATCGCCTGGTGCAGCTCGTTCTTGGTGCGCTCCAGCGCCTCCGCCGCCCCCGGCAACGCCTCGGCCGCGTCGGCGCGGGCCTTGAGCGACTCCAGGCGGGCGGACGCCTCCACGGCGGCGTCGAGCTGGGCGCGGCACTGGGCCAGCCGTTCGGGGAGGACGTCCAGCTCGGCGTTGAGCGCGAGCAACCGGCGTTCGACCTGGTGCGAGGAGTTCTTCAGCACCGACAGCCGGCGCACGTCGGCCTGCTGGCGTTCGGCCTCGGCCGCCAGCTCGCCCAGCCCACCCGCCTCCTCGCGGTGGCGTTCGGCGTCCTCGCGCAACGACGAACCCTCGTACCCCAAGCGCGCCAACGCTTCCGCGGCCCGTGTCTCGTCGCGCACCGCGAACTCGTAGGACTGCTGGAGCTTCGCGATCTCGGCGTGGGCCGGCACGACGGGGATCGCGCGCCGGGCCGCGTCGCGTTCGGCGAACCACGACGCCGAGTCGGCCGCCTCGACGCGGGCCAGCAGCTCGCGGGCCTCGCGCACGCGGCGCAGCTGGTCGGCCTGCACGCGCGCCTGGTCCAGCAGGACCTGCGCGCCGTCGGCCACGCCCGCCGTCTCCTCCGACAGCGCCTCGGCCTCCCCCACGGCCAGGGACAGCCGCTCCAGCACCGACTCCAGCCAGCCCGGCTCGTCGGAGGGTTCCTCGCCGGCCGCCTCCGCCACGCGCTGCACGAGCCGCGAGGCGCCCTGGCGGCGCTCTTCCAGCACGCGCCAGGCGGCCACGCGCCTGTCGCGGAACCACTTCTCGACGTCGAGGAACCGCTCGGTGCCGAAGAGCTTCTCCAGCAACACCTCGCGCTCGGCCGTGTCCGAGCGCAGGAACTTCGCGAACTCCCCCTGCGGCAGCAGCACGACCTGGAAGAACTGCTCGTACGACATGCCCAGCATGTCCTCGACCGCGCGCGCCACGTCGTCGATGCGGGTGATGCCCTCGCCGTCCCAGCCCTCGAGCCAGGTCAGCGAGCACTTCGCGGGCTGGGTGGTGAAGCCGCCGCCGCGCTTCTTCGGGCGGTCGAACTCCGGCGAGCGCACGATCCGGAACCGCCGCGACTGCACGGTCAGCTCCAGCGACACCTCCGTCGGCACGTCGGGATCGGCGTACTCGCACCGCAGCTTCTTCACGTCACCACGCGCGCCGGGCACCCGGCCGAACAGCGCGAACGCCACCGCGTCGAGCAACGTCGT
Organism: Lentzea albida; assembly: GCF_900111005.1. Classification (GTDB taxonomy): domain Bacteria; phylum Actinomycetota; class Actinomycetes; order Mycobacteriales; family Pseudonocardiaceae; genus Lentzea; species Lentzea albida. The sequence goes on along the minus strand of NZ_FOFV01000001.1, from coordinate 875,067 downwards.
CTTGCCCGCGCCCGTGTCGCCGTGCAGCAGGAACAACCCGTCCGCGCCCAGCTCGTCGAAGTCGACGGCCTCGGGCGACGGGTAGGGCCCGAACGCCGTGAGCTCCAGGCGGTGCAGTCTCATTGCTCCTGCTCCCTCGCCACCGACGCGAAAGCCTCACGCAACAACGCCATCTCCGCGACCGTCGGTTCGGAGCCGCGCGTGTCGGACACGAAGCAGCAGGCCACTTCCTCGTCCGTGCGACCGCGCACCCGTTCCGCGTACGTCATGTCGTGCTGCGGGCCCTGCTCCGGCCGCCACTCGACGTGCACCGCGTGCTCGAACCGCTTCTGCAGCTGCCGCAACGCGTCCATCGGCCGCACCTGGTCCGTCAGCACGACCGACAGGAAGTGGTCTTCCAGCGGCTTGTGCGCCGGGTCCTCCAGCACGTCCGCCAGTGTCCCGGACACCACCGCGAGCTGCCGCGGCACCGGCAGGTCGCGCCGCTCCACGCCGACGAGGCCACCTTCGTCCAACTCCACCAGCCACACCGACTTGCGATGCCGCGCCTCGGAGAACGAGTACGCCAGCGGCGATCCCGAGTACCTCAGGTTCTCCGCCAGCGTCTGCGGCCCGTGCAGGTGCCCCAGTGCCACGTAGTCGACGCCCGCGAACACCTGCATCGACACGTCCTGCACACCGCCCACCGCGATGGTGCGCTCGGACTCCGAAGGGGCCCCGCCCGTCACGAAGGCGTGCGCCAGCACCACGGACCGCGCCTCGCGCGATGCCAGGTCGGCGCGAATCCGCCGCATCGCCTCGCCGAGCACGGGCGCGTGACCCTTGTCCGCCACGCCCAGCGCGTGCCGCGCCGGTTCGGGCTCCAGGAAGGGAATCCCGTACACCGCGACCGGCCCGTGCTCGTCCTCCAGCTCGACCGGCTTGTCCAGCAACGAGATCTGCGTGCGCAGGTACAGCCCGCCCGCCGCCGCGAACTCCCCGAACACGCCGATGCGGGCCGCCGAGTCGTGGTTGCCGGGCGTGATCACGATCCGCGCCCCGGCCGCCCTGATCCACATCAGCACCCGCGCGCACAACGCCACCGCGTCGGCCGAGGGCACCGCCCGGTCGTACAGGTCGCCGGAGATGACCACGACGTCGACCTTCTCGGTGGACACCAGGTCAGCGAGGCCGCTCAGCACCGACTCCTGCTCCACGAGCAGGTCGCGGCCGTGGAAGGTGCGCCCCACGTGCCAGTCGGAGGTGTGCAGGATCCGCATGGCCCCAACCGTAGAGACGGGGTCCGACAAATCTCCGGGAGGGTTCCCGGCGTGTCACCCGATCGAGTTCAACATTCCACGGCGACCAAGAACAGTCCCGGAACCGCAAGCACCGCGATCGAACATGTGTTTGACTGAGCGGGTGAAGCTCGCCGAGTGGGCGCTGCAGCCGAGTGCGGAGCCGCGAGCATGGCTGGCGAGCGCGCAGAGTGTCAGATGGAGAAACCAGGTGGCATTGCCCGGGCGACGTCCCACACTGACCCCTCGTCTCCGCAACGCCGAGGTTGCCAAGATTCTTATGGAGTACGGGAACCTCTATGAGGTCGCCCGGTGAGCAGCGTGATCCAAGCATTCCGGTTCGCACTCGACCCTGCTCCAGAACAGGTCGCGGCGTTGCAATCGCACTGTGGCGGGCAGCGCTTCGCTTACAACTGGGGTCTGGCCCTGGTGAAGGCTGTGCTCGGTCAACGCAAGGCCGAAGCCTCGTACGGCATCCCGGATTCCGAGCTGACGCCATCGGTTCAGTGGTCTGCGTACGGCCTGCGAAAGTTGTGGAACGACGCGAAGGACGAAATCGCGCCATGGTGGGGCGAAAACTCAAAAGAGGCCTATGCGTCCGGGCTGGCGAACCTGGCGACGGCATTGGGCAACTGGAACGGTTCGAAGAACGGCGCCAGGCGCGGTCCGAGGATGCGATTCCCGAGGTTCAAGGGCAAACGGCGAGCGTTGTCCTGCCGGTTCACAACCGGCGCCTTCGGTCTGGTCAACGGCGACCGGCGACATGTGAAGCTGCCGCGCATCGGCGCGGTGCGCACGCACGAGTCGACCCGAAAGCTGGCTCGCCACGTCGAGCGTGGCACTGCCCGGATCCGTTCTGTCACGGTCACCCATCAAAGCGGACGCTGGTTCTGCTCGTTCTCGGTCGAGATTCGAAGGGCCGACCCACCGCCGACCCGACCTGCCTCCGTAGTGGGCGTCGACCTGGGAATCAAGGCTCTTGCAGTGTTGTCGACCGGCGAGGTCATCGCCAACCCGCGTCATTTCGACGGAATGCGACGAGAGCTGCGCCGCCTGCAACGCCAGGCCGCACGCCGCATCGGCGCAGACCGCCGTGTCCAGCGGCAGCCCTCGCGGCGGTGGCGGCGCACCCTGGCCCGCATCGCGAAGCTGCACACCGCCGTCGCAAACGCTCGGCGGGATGGCCTGCACAAGCTCACCAGGGTCCTCGCCGCTACCCACGGCACGATCGTGGTCGAGAATCTACACATCGCGGGGATGGTCAAGAACCGACGACTGGCCCGGCACGTTGCCGACATCGGTATGGGTGAACTTCTACGCCAGACCAAGTACAAAGCCGCTTGGACCGGTGGCACGGTGCACATCGCGGACCGCTGGTATCCGTCCTCGAAGACCTGTTCGGCATGTGGCTCGGTGAAAGCCAAACTGCGCCTGTCCGAACGGACGTTCCACTGCGACAAGTGCCCACTGGTGCTCGATCGTGATCTCAACGCCGCCCGCAACCTCGCCCAGCTCGTGGACGAGGCCACCGGCGGTACGTCCTCCCCGAGTTGCGGGGCGACGGTAAACGAGCCCGATGGAAACCCATGTCAGACCCGTCACGTGCGGGCAGCGGGTATCGCCACGGGAAGACCCGACCCCGCCGGTCCGGGCCAACGCCGACACCGCAAGGTGACGGCTACTTGAACAGAGCAGGCTTGCGTTTGCCTGCATTTCGAGTAACGGAGCATCATCGGTGCCGTGACCGCAGTGATCATCACCGCCCTGATCGTCCTGGCGCTCGTCAGCGCCGGGGCGCTGCTGTTCGTCTGGCGCCTGTACCAGGACAGCGTCCGGCGCACCGACGAGGCGCTGGCCGCCATCAACGTCGAACGCGCGCGCTACGACACGCAGCAGCAAGCTTTGCAACGCTACGAAGTGGCGTTCTCCAGCGTCTCAGGTCGTGGTGAACTCGGCGAACAGGTGCTCGTCGAAACGGCGCGCGCCCTCGGTCTGAGGGAAAACCTCCACTACACGCTCCAGACGGACGTGGCGGGCGGCGGCGCGGTCCGGCCGGACATGGTGCTGAACGTCGGCGGCGGCCGCGCGGTCCCGGTCGACTCGAAGATGTCCATGGCCACCTGGGCCGAGGCCGTCGAGACGGACGACCCGCAGGAACGCCAGGACGCGTTGCGCGTGCACGTCCGCAACATCCGTTCGCGCGCCGCCGAACTGGCCGGCAAGGGCTACCAGCGCTGGGCCGACGCCATCTACGGCACGATCATGTTCGTCCCCAACGACGGCGCGGTCGTCGCCGCCCTCGACACCGACCCCGAACTGCTGCGCTGGCTGCTCGACCGCCGCGTGTTCCTGTGCGGCCCGACGGGGTTCGCCGTGATCGCCTCCAGCGCCATGTTCGCGGTCACCGAACGCGCGCTGGCCGAGGACGTCGAGCAGGTCAGGCTGTCCGCGGGCCGCGCGAACCGGGCGGCCGACAGCGCCATCGAGGCCGTCAACCTCTCCACCACGCACCTGCAGCGCTTCCTGAGCGCGCGGCGCCGGGAACTGGAGGCGCTGGAGGGTTTCCGGGCGAGCGTGGAGCCCTTGACGGACGCTTCCGCCACTCCTACACCCCTCCCGTTGGTCCGAAGGGCGGACGAACAGTCCGCATAGAACGCACTCAGCGTGCCCGCAGGTTGCTTCTGGGTGAGAAAGCTGCGGACTGACGAACACCGAATGGCCGAACGGCTACCGTGTGCGTCGTGAGTGAGTTGCGCGAGCGTTCAGCAGCCTTCGACGACGACCTCGAAGACTACGACGCGGTTCCGTGGAACTACCGGGCCATCTTCGGCGAGTTCAAGGGCATCCCGTGGTGGGCCGCGATCCTCGCTGCCCTGGTCCCGGCGTTCATCGGCGCGTTCATCGACATCAACTCCAGCAAGACGGTCGGCTGGACGTTCAACGTCGTGTTCTTCCTCGGCGCGCTGGCCGCGATCCTGCTGGTGCAGCGCCGCAGCCTGTTCGGGCCGATGGTGCAGCCGCCGCTGGTCCTCGCCGCCACGGTGCCGATCCTCGTGCTGCTCACCGGCGGCGTGCAGAAGGCGGGCCTGTCCGCCATGGCGCTGGGCCTGGGCAAGCCGCTCATCGACAGCTTCCCGGTCATGGCCGTCACCACCGCCGTCACGGTCGGCCTCGGAATCCTGCGGATCTTCCTGCAGAAGAACCCGAACCGGCCGTCCAAGGACGAGGTCCGCGAGGCCAAGGCGGAGGTCAAGGGGCGCGCCAAGCCCGTCCGCAGGCCCCGCGAGGAGCCGGTGGAGGAAGAGGAGCGCCCGCGCCGTCCCCGCCCGGAACGCGCTGAGGGGGCCCCTGCGCGTCGCCCGCGTCCCGAGGGCGCGCCCGCCCGCCGCCCGCGCCCGGACGGTGCCCGCGGCGAACGCCCGGCCGGCCAGCGCAGGCCCCGCCCGCCGCGCGACGACCGCTGACAAGCCCCGGAACGCCCGAAGGGCCGCCACCGATCCCGGTGGCGGCCCTTCGCACATCTCCGCTCTAGCGCACGAGGTCCTTGCGGAGCTCACGCGGCAACGAGAACGCGATCTTCTCGTTGGCCGTGGTGATCTCCTCGACCTCGCCGTACCCCTGCGTCTCCAGGTACTTCAGCAGCTCCATCACCAGCAGGTCCGGCACCGACGCACCGGACGTCACGCCGACGGTCTCGACGCCCTCGAGCCACGCCGGGTCGACCTCCTTGGCGTAGTCGATGAGGTACGAGGCCTTGGCGCCGTGCTGCAGCGCCACCTCGACCAGCCGCACGGAGTTGGAGGAGTTCTTCGAGCCCACCACGAGCACGAGGTCGCACGACGGCGCCATCGTCTTCACCGCGGTCTGGCGGTTCGAGGTGGCGTAGCAGATGTCGTCGGACGGCGGGTCCTGCAGCTCGGGGAAGCGGTCCTTGAGCTGGCGCACGCGCACCATGGTCTCGTCGACCGAGAGCGTCGTCTGCGACAGCCAGATGACCTTGGAGGGGTCGCGCACCTCGACGGTGGCGGCGTCCTCGGCGGTGTCGACGAGCTGGACGTGGTCCGGCGCCTCACCGGCGGTGCCCTCGACCTCCTCGTGGCCCTCGTGGCCGATCAGGAGGATGTCGTAGTCCTCCTTGGCGAACCGCACCGCTTCCTTGTGGACCTTCGTCACCAGCGGGCAGGTGGCGTCGATCGTGCGCAGCGAGCGCTGCTCGGCCTCCGCGTGGACGGCGGGCGACACGCCGTGCGCCGAGAACACCACGAGCGCGCCCTCGGGCACCTCGTCCGTCTCGTTGACGAAGATGGCACCGCGGTCGGACAGCGTCTCCACGACGTACTTGTTGTGGACGATCTCCTTGCGCACGTAGACAGGTGCGCCGTACTTCTCGAGGGCGAGCTCGACCGTCTCGACGGCACGATCAACGCCCGCGCAGTAACCACGCGGCTTCGCCAACAGGACTCGCTTGGGCATGCCCTCAGGGTACCCAGGCCCGGTCCTAGGCATTTCAGACGCGGTTGCGGCAGGCTTAGGACCATGAAGCCACTGCCACTGGGTGTCCGCGTCGCCGCCGGCCTCGCCGTGACCGCCCTCGAACAGGCCCGCAGGCTGCCCCAGCAGCTCGCCGGACTCCCGTTGACGGTGGTCAGCGAGGCGATGCAGCTCTCGATGCGCGTGCAGCAGCATGTGACCGAACTCGCCATCAAGGGCGACGACGTCCTCTCCGGACTGCGCCCCGCCGAGGAAGAACCGGAGTGGGCGACCTTCGACGAGGACGAGACGCCCGTCACGACTTCTCAGGAAACTCCCGCCGACGACCCGTGGGAGGAGGAGGAACGCGCCATCGCCGACGTGCCCGTGTTCCTGCCGTCCTACGACGAGCTGTCGATTGCCCAGCTCCGCGCGCGGCTGCGCAACCTCGACGCCGAGCAGCTCGAGGAGCTCCTGCGCTACGAGAAGGCGCACGAGTCGCGGCCTGAGTTCGTCGGGATGCTCAACCGCCGGATCGCGACGGTGAAAGCGCAGTCGTGACTGAAGCGAAATCCACGCCGGAGAACCCGTGGCCGGTGCGGACGGTCGCCCGCAAGCTGCTCGACTGGATCAACCGGCTCGGCGACGTCTGGGTCGAGGGCCAGGTCACGCAGCTCAACGCGCGCAGCTCGACGGCGTTCCTGACGCTGCGCGACCCGAGCGTCGACATGTCCATGTCGATCACGGCCAACGCGTCGATGGTCCGCGAGCTGCAGCTCACCGAGGGCAGCAGGGTGATCGCGCACGGCAAGATCAGCTTCTACCCGAACCGCGGCACGCTGAGCCTGCGAGCGGACGACATCCGCGCCGTCGGCATCGGCGAGTTGCTGGCGCGCATGGAACGGCTGCGCAAGCTGCTGCACGCCGAGGGCCTGTTCGACCCGCGCCGCAAGCGCCGCCCGCCGTTCCTGCCGAACAAGATCGGGCTCATCACCGGTCGCGCGTCGGCGGCCGAGCGGGACGTGCTCACGAACGCCCGGAACCGGTGGCCCGGCGCGCACTTCCGCGTCATCAACGTCGCCGTGCAGGGCCCCACCGCCGTCACGCAGGTGATGACCGCACTGTCCACTCTGGAACGCGATCCGGAGTGCGACGTGATCATCATCGCCCGCGGCGGCGGCAGCGTGGAGGACCTGCTGCCGTTCTCCGACGAGGCGCTGTGCCGCGCGGTCTCCCAGTGCCGCACGCCGGTCATGTCCGCGATCGGCCACGAACCGGACACCCCGCTGCTCGACCACGTCGCTGACGTGCGGTGTTCGACGCCCACCGACGCTGGCAAACGGGTGGTTCCCGATGTCGCCGAAGAGAGTGAACGCGTCCGCCAGATGCGCGACCGCGGCCGGCGCGCGCTGCACGGCTGGGTCGACCGGGAGCGCAAGCTGCTCGACGCGCTGAGGTCCCGACCAGTGCTTTCGGACCCCCACGGCCCGCTGGAGCGCAGGTCAGAGGAAGTGAAGCGCTTTCGCGACCAGGGCCGCCGGGCGGTCACGCAACGACTCGACCGCGAGGACGTCCACCTGTCGGGGACCAAGGCCCGCTTGACGACCCTCGGACCAGCCGCCACGCTGGCCCGCGGATACGCCGTTGTGCAACTGGTCACACCTGACGGTCCGGACGGCGTGCTGCGATCTGTGACGGACGCGCCGAGCGGAACACAACTGCGGGTACGCGTCGTTGACGGAGCAGTGCACGCCACTGTCACCACTGCGGAAGGGGGAGGTACCGATGATGCGTGATGCCGTGTTCCTGCCCCTGACCATGGAGGCGGCCGGCGAGTGCGCGACGGGGCTGCGCACGAAGGCGGAGGCGGCGAACCGCGCCGCGGCCGAGTGCTGGACGGCGATGGTGGGCGACTGCGACACCACGGGCCGCCGCACGCTGATCCTGACGTTGCACGACCTGAGCGAGGCCACCGCCGGCACGGTCCAGTACCGGCGCGTCGCGGAGGCCGAGGCGCTCATCGACGAGGCGGTGCGAGAGGGTGACGGCGAGGAGTTCGCGGAGGCGCTGGTCGGCTACGACCTGGCCGTCGCGACCGTGCTGAGCCGTCTGAGGAGCCAATCCGCGTGAGTTCGGAAACACTCGGTTACGAAGCCGCCCGTGACGAACTGGTCGAGGTGGTCCGCAAGCTGGAGGCCGGTGGCCTGTCGCTGGAGGACTCCCTCGCGCTGTGGGAACGCGGGGAGGCGCTCGCCAAGACGTGTGAGCAGCATCTCGCCGGTGCACGTGAGCGAATCGATGCAGCTCTCGCTGTCGTCGAGGAGGACGTTTCCGACGCGTGATCCCGTGCAAGGATTCAGCTGCCGATCACAAAATCCGGCACGCTGAGTAGTCGCATGGAGGCGCGCAATGGTGAACACCCCCGCGGAACGACGTCGCGAAGCCCCCGACCGGAACCTGGCATTGGAGCTCGTGCGCGTCACCGAGGCCGCGGCGATGGCCGCGGGCCGCTGGGTGGGCCGGGGCGACAAGAACGGCGGTGACGGCGCGGCCGTCGACGCGATGCGCAAGCTCATCCACACCGTCTCGATGAGAGGCGTCGTGGTGATCGGCGAGGGCGAGAAGGACGAGGCGCCCATGCTGTTCAACGGCGAAGAGGTCGGCAACGGCGAGGGCCCCGAGTGCGACGTCGCGGTCGACCCGATCGACGGCACCACGCTGATGTCGAAGGGCATGCCGAACGCGCTGGCGGTGCTGGCCGTGGCCGAGCGCGGGGCGATGTTCGACCCGTCCGCCGTGTTCTACATGGAGAAGCTCGCCGTGGGCCCGGAGGCGGCCGACGTCATCGACATCACCGCGCCGCTCGCCGAGAACATCCGGCGCGTCGCGAAGGCCAAGCACAGCGACGTCTCCGACGTGAACGTGTGCATCCTCGACCGGCCGCGGCACGAGGGCATCGTGCAGGAGGTCCGGCAGGCGGGCGCGCGCATCCACTTCATCTCCGACGGCGACGTGGCGGGTGCGATCGCGGCGGCGCGGCCCACGTCGGGCGTGGACATGCTCGTGGGCATCGGCGGCACGCCCGAGGGCATCATCGCGGCGGCGGCGCTCAAGTGCGTCGGTGGCGCCATCCAGGGCCGGTTGTGGCCCAAGGACGACGAGGAGCGCGAGAAGGCGATCGGCGCGGGCCACGACCTGTCGCGTGTGCTGACGACGAACGACCTCGTCAGCGGCGACAACGTCTTCTTCTGCGCGACGGGTGTGACCGATGGTGACCTTCTGCGCGGTGTGCACTACCGCGCGGGCGGCTGCACCACGCAGTCGATCGTGATGCGGTCCAAGTCCGGCACCGTGCGCATGATCGACGGCTTCCACAGCCTGCACAAGCTGCGCGAATACTCCTCGGTCGACTTCGACCTGCCCGAGGGCGCACAGCAGCCGCTGCCGTAAATGTCCCATTCACTGTGAACTGTGAACGCTCGGTGACCAGACGAGTGACCCTAGTGACGGTGTGACCTTCGTCCTTAGTTTTCGTCCTGACCCCGGCAACCCTGCGCCGGGTTCAGGAAAGGACACTCAACGATGAGGGCACGTTCGTTGTTCTCCGCAGTCGTCGTGGCCGCTGGCGCCCTGCTCGCCTCGGCCGTCGCGGCCACCGCGGCTCCGGCTCCGACCACCGACGGCGACGTCTCGCCGATGATCGTCGGCGGCGGCAACGCCACGCAGGTCTACTCCTGGATGGTCTCCCTGCAGAGCACCTCCGGCAGCCACTTCTGCGGCGGCACCCTGATCAAGGCCAACTGGGTCGTGACGGCGAAGCACTGCGTCCAGGGCTCGTCCGCGTCGTCGATCCGCACCCGGATCGGCACGACCAACCGCACCAGCGGCGGCACCACCACCGGGGCGTCCCGCATCATCACGCACCCGTCCGCCGACCTGGCGCTCGTGCAGCTCAACACGTCCGTCAGCCAGGCGCCCGCCCCCGTGGCGGCGTCGTCGGGCGCGGTCGGCACGGCCACGCGCATCATCGGCTGGGGCCAGACCTGCCCCGTCCGCGGTGCCTGTGGCGCTCCGGTCACCCTGCAGGAGCTCAACACGTCGATCGTGTCGGACAGCCGGTGCTCCGGCATCTACGCGGCGTCGGAGATCTGCACCAACAACACCGACGGCAACAAGGGCGCCTGCTACGGCGACTCGGGTGGCCCCGAGGTGAAGTCCGTCAACGGCCGCTGGGAGCTCATCGGCGCGACCAGCCGTTCCGGCGGTGGCGCGAACTGCGCCCAGGCCCCGTCGATCTACGTGGACGTCCCGTACTTCCGCTCGTGGATCAGCCAGTACGCCGGCACCGTCTGAGGTTCTGACGCAGATCGGTAAGCGCGTTCCGAGGCCCGTCTCCCAACCGTTACGGGAGGCGGGCCTTCGCGTTGCAACCCCCGTGGTCGTCCCGCCGTCTACTTCGGCAAGGGATGGAACGAGCATGGGGGTGCGCGATGAGGATGCTGGTCGTGGCGGTCGCGTTGATGTCGCTGGCCGGGTGCACGCAGGTGGCGGCACAGGGCGAGATCCCCGAGGCGACCGGGTCCCCCACGGCGACCTCCTCCGTGTCGGCTCCTCCCAAGACGACCTCGGAGACCCCTCCGCCGCCTCCTCCCCCGGCCGTCGTGAAGCCGACGCCGTGCAGCATCAGCGACGGTGCGTGCATCCAGCTCTCGACGAACCAGTCGTGGGTCGTGCGGGGCGACAAGATCGTCCACGGCCCGTCGAAGATCACGCACGGACGTCGCGGCTTCGAGACGCCGCTCGGCGACTTCCCGGTGCTGCGCAAGGTGAAGAACGAGTGGAGCCGGCCGTACAACGCGCCGATGCCGTGGTCGACGTACTTCACCGAGAGCGGCATCGCGTTCCACGAGGGCTCGCTGACCGACCCGTCGCACGGCTGCATCCATCTCGACCCGCAGGCCGCCCGGTACTACTTCGAGAACCTCTCGATTGGCGAGACCGTGCAGGTGGTCTCATGATCATCGACCATGAGACTCCTGGCCGTCACGGCCTTGCTGCTGCTTAGCTTCCCGGCACCCGCGCACGCCTCCGGCTGCACCGTCCACAACGGAGCGTGCGTGCAGAAGCACACGAACCTGGCCTGGCTCGTCACCAACGGCGTGACGAGCTACGGACCGGTGCGGATCAGCCACGGCAAGCCCGGATTCGGCACACCGGTGGGCACCTTCCCCGTGCTGCGCAAGGTGAAGAACGACTGGAGCGTCCCCTACAACGGCCCGATGCCCAACGCCGTCTACTTCACCGACGACGGCATCGCGTTCCACCAGGGTGACCTGAACTCCCAGTCGCACGGCTGCGTGCGCCTCTCGTGGAACGACTCCGAGGTCTTCTACAACAACCTCTTCCCCGGCGAGCGCGTCCAGGTACTTCCATAATGCTATGATTGAGATCACCCCATAGTGGCAACTCCACTACTGAGGGGTGATGTGAGATGCGAGTTCTGATCGCGACGGTGCTCCTGATCCTCGGCTTCGCTGTTCCCGCACAGGCTCAGGCGGGATGCACCGTCCACAACGGAGCGTGCCTGGAAAAGCACACCAACAAGGCGTGGCTGGTGTTCAACGGCCAGATGAGCTACGGGCCGGTGACCGTCAGCCACGGCAAACCGGGGTACGAGACCCCGGTGGGCACGTTCTCGGTGCTGCGCAAGGTGAAGAACGACTGGAGCGTCCCCTACAACGGCCCGATGCCGAACGCGGTGTACTTCACCACGACCGGTATCGCGTTCCACCAGGGTGACACGGCGGTCCAGTCGCACGGCTGCATCCGGATGCCCATGGATGCGTCACTCGTGTTCTACGACAACCTGATGGTCGGCGAGCAGGTCCAGGTCCTGCCCTGACCGTTCACCGGACGACCTGCCCGCCGGGGATTCACATCCCGATGGGCAGGTCGTGCCGACTCGTCCGGAGCAGCTTCTCCACCGTCGCCTCGATGCGGTCGACCCTCTTCAGCGCGGTCTCGTGGTCGTCCCCGTCGTCCTCCCTGGCGAGCGTGTAGATCACCCCGCCGGCGCTCGCGACGTGGTCGGGCACCCAGACGATGCCGCGCTCCTCCAGCAACGCGGCGACGCCGTCGTCGGTGAGCTGGTTGTTGGCGGGCCCGACGACCAGCCGCACGTCGAGGTCCCGCACGACCTCCGGGCTCAGCACCCCGCCCACGGCGGCGGGGACCAGCACGTCGGCCCTGGTCCGGTACGCCTCGCCGGGTTCCACCCAGCCGAACTCGTCCGTGCGCCTGCTCCCGTCCACATCGGACACCACGACGTTCGCGCCTTCGAGCCCCCTGGCGATCAGCTCACCGACCGAACCGAACCCGCTGACCACGACCTTCCTGCCGGTCAGGTCGCTCGTGCCGAACGTGTGCCGTGCCGCGGCCTTCAACGCCGCCAGCACGCCGCGCGCCGTGGGGCCGCTCGACGAGCCCGTGCCACCCTGTTCCTCGGGCAGGCAGTAGGCGTGCGGCGTCAGTTCCCGCAACACCGCCATGTCGTCCGGTCCTGTGCCTACGTCGGGACCGGAGAGGTAGGCGCCGCCGAACTCGTTGATCAGGTCGGCGTGGTCGAGCAGCACCGCACGCCGGAGCTCAGGCGTGAGCTCGCGGTCGGCCACGATCACGCTCTTGGCACCCCCGTGCGGAATCCCGGCCGCCTCGCACTTCAGGGTCATGGCCTTCGACAGCCGCAGCACGTCCTCGACGGCGTCGGTGATCCGCGCGTACGGCTTCATCCGGCACCCGCCGACCGCCGGGCCCGCCGCGGTCGAGTGCAGGGCGACCATGGTGGTCACCCCGGACCGCTTCCCCGTGCGGACGACGAGCCGTTCGTGCTCCCACATGTACGTCCCCTCTCGAACTTCGACCAACTCTCGATGTCGAAGCTAGGGTGATCGTCACCGTTGTGGGCGCTGCGCCGAACTTCGTTCGGTGCGACGAGCTGGGAAGCGACATGGACGAACTTGATTCGGCGATCGTGCGGGAACTGCAGCGCGATGCCCGGCAGTCGAACCGCGACATCGCGCGCAAGGTGGGCATCGCCCCGTCGACGTGCCTGGAGCGGACCCGGCTGCTGCGTGAACGGGGCGTGATCCGGGGTTACCACGCCGACATCGCCCCGGCGGCGCTGAACCGGGGCGTGCAGGCGTTGGTGTCGGTGCAGGTCCGGCCGCTCAGCCGGGCCGTGATCGACGCCTTCAAGGCGTACGCCCACGGTCTGCCGGAGGTGACGGCGGTGTTCGTGATGGCGGGCAACGACGACTTCGTGATCCACGTGAGCGCGCAGGACAACGACCGCCTGCACGCGTTCCTGGTCGACAGGCTGAGTCACCGCAAGGAGATCGTCGGCTTTCGCACGTCGATCATCTTCCAGCACCTGGCGAAGCACGACCCGGCTCCGCTGGCCTGAGTCAGGTGCCGTCGCTCGAGTGGCCGGGGAACAGGTGGGCCGACGGGTTGAGCGCCACCGCGATGTTGTTGACCGCGGTCGCCGCCTCTCCGAACCCGGTCGCGATGAGCTTGACCTTGCCGGGGTACTGCGCGACGTCGCCCGCCGCGTAGATCCGGTCCAGCTTCGTCTTCATCGTGGTGTCGACGAGGACCGCGCGGTGGTCGAGCTCGAGCCCCCACGACTCGATCGGCCCGAGGTCGGCGGTGAACCCGAGCGCGGCGACGACGGTCTGCGCGGGCAACGTCCGCGCGTCCCCGCCCTTGACCTTGACGTCCACTTCGGACAGCGGCTCGCCGCGCAACGCGAGCACCTCCGCGTCGGTGATGATCTCCACCCCGAGCTCCCGCACCTGCCGCACGGTGGCCGCGTGCGCGCGGAAGTTGGCCCTGCGGTGCACTATCTTGACGCTCGCGGCGATCGGGTGCAGCGCGAGCGCCCAGTCGAACGCCGAGTCGCCTCCGCCGACGATCACGACGTGCTGCCCCGCGTGCTCGGCCAGCACCGGTACGAAGTGCACCATGCCGCGTCCCAGCCACCCGTCGCCCGCGGGCAGCGGACGCGGGTTGAACTCGCCCATGCCGGCCGTGATCAGCACGGCCTTCGCGTTGATCACCGACCCGTCCGCCAGCCCGACCCGCAGACCGTCCTCAGTGGACTCGCAGGTGCGCGCCTGGCGCCCGAGCAGGTAGGCGGGCTTGAACTGCGCCGCCTGCTCAACCAGTCCGTTGACGAGGTCACGACCCCGCACGGCGGGAAAGCCGGCGACGTCGAAGATCATCTTCTCCGGGTACATCGCCGTGACCTGGCCGCCCGGTTCGGGCAGGGCGTCCACGACCGCGACGTTCATCTCCCGGAAGCCTGCGTAGTAAGCGGCGAACAACCCCGTGGGACCAGCGCCCACGATGAGGAGGTCGACGTCACGCTCCATGAGGGTGCCCTTCTGCCAGTGGTGGGTGGCAGTGCTGTGATCGACCATAGAGACTCGATGGCATGTCTGAACAGGAGTACCGCGTCGAGCACGACACGATGGGCGAGGTCCGCGTGCCGGTCGACGCATTGTGGCGCGCCCAAACACAACGCGCGGTCGAGAACTTCCCGATTTCCGGTCGAGGCCTGGAACGCGCCCAGATCCGAGCACTGGGCCTGCTCAAGGCAGCGGCGGCGCGGGTCAACGCCCAGCTCGGCGTCCTCCCCGAAGACGTGGCCTCCGCCATCGCCACCGCGGCCGACGAGGTGGCCGCCGGCCGGTGGGACGCCCACTTCCCGGTCGACGTCTTCCAGACGGGCTCCGGCACGTCGTCGAACATGAACGCCAACGAGGTCATCGCCACCCTCGCCACGAAGGCGCTGGGCCGCGACGTGCACCCGAACGACCACGTCAACGCCTCGCAGTCGTCCAACGACACGTTCCCGACGACCCTGCGCGTGGCCGCCACCGAGGCCGTCGTCACCGACGTGATCCCGTCGTTGCGGCACCTGCTGGAAGTGCTGGAGTCCCGCGCGTCGGAGTGGGCCGACCTGGTCAAGTCGGGTCGCACGCACCTCATGGACGCCGTCCCGATCACGCTGGGCCAGGAGGCGGGCGCCTGGGCGGCGCAGGTCCGCTACTCGGTGGAGCGCCTGCAGGCGTCGATCCCGCGCCTCGCGGAACTCCCGATCGGCGGCACGGCGGTCGGGAGCGGCCTCAACGCGCCCGCCGAGTTCGGTGCCCTGGTAGCGGCCGAACTGGCCTCCGCGACCGACCTCCCGCTGGTCGAGGCCCGCGACCACTTCGAGGCCCAGGCCACCCAGGACGGCGTGGTCGAGATCTCGGGCCAGTTGAGGGCCTCGGCCGTGGCGCTGTTCAAGATCGCCAACGACCTCCGCTGGCTGGGCTCGGGCCCCCGCACAGGCCTCGGCGAACTGGCCCTGCCAGACCTCCAGCCGGGCTCGTCGATCATGCCGGGCAAGGTCAACCCGGTGATCTCCGAGGCCACGATGATGGTCGTCGCCCAGGTCATCGGCAACGACGCCACCGTCGCGTTCGCCGGCTCGCAGGGCAACTTCCAGCTCAACGTGATGCTGCCGGTCATCGCCCGCAACGTCCTGGAGTCCTCGCGCCTGCTCGCCGCCGTCGCCCGCCTGCTCGCGGACAAGGTGCTCACCGGCACCGAGGCCCAGGCCTCGCGGATGCGGGAGTACGCCGAGTCGTCGCCGTCGATCGTCACGCCCCTGAACCGGTACATCGGGTACGAGGAGGCGGCGTCGATCGCCAAGCAGTCGCTGAAGGAGCGCAAGACGATCCGCGAGGTGGTGCTGGAGCGCGGGCACGTGCCTTCGAAGCTCACCGAGGAGCAGCTGGACGCCGCTCTGGATGTGCTGCACATGGCCCGGGGAGGCCGCTGACTGCCAAAAAGGGGAGCTCCTCCCCGTGGAGGCGCTCCCCTTTGCGAACTCGTGCGGTCCAGGTCGTCAGGAGTACATCGCGAGCCAAATGGCGATGTAGTGGCAGATCGCCGCCACCACGGTCGCCGCGTGGAAGAACTCGTGGTACCCGAACACCTGCGGCCACGGGTTCGGCCACCGAGTCGCGTAGAAGACAGCGCCAACGGTGTACAAAGCCCCACCCACCAGCAGCAACACCAACGCGGCAACCCCGGCGTGGTGCAGCAGCTCGGGCAGCACGAACACCGCGACCCACCCGAGCGCGATGTAGATCGGCACCCCGAGCCACCGCGGCGCGTGCGGCCAGGCCAGCTTCAGCGTCACGCCGAGCAGGGCCCCGATCCACACCACCCACAGCACGGTGGAACCGGTGTCGGGATCCATCGCCAGCAACGCGAACGGGGTGTAGGTGCCGGCGATGAACACGAAGATCATCGAGTGGTCCATGCGCTTCATCCACGTGCGCACGCGGTCGGACTTCCACGTGACGCGGTGGTACAGCGCCGAGACGCCGAAGAGGCCCAGGACGGTCAGGCCGTAGACGGAGGTGGCCAGGGCAGCGCGCGCGGAGACTGTGGACGCTGCGAGAGCGATGAGGGTCGCGCCTGTCGCCACCGAGGCGATGAACGACCAGAGGTGCAGCCATCCACGCAGGCGCGGCCGCAGTCCGGGCTGGGGAGGAACGGTCGCAGTGGTCACAGGACCCTAGGTTACGCGACCGTAGGTTTCCCACCACGCCTCAGTGATGAACTCCGCACGGCGTACGCTGTTCGGACGTGGCACTCCGCACCCGTGTGAAAGACGTCGCTATCCACTTCTACGAGTGGATTCTCCGTCGCGAGCTGAGCGCGACGCCACAGGCCCCCAAGCACGTGGGCGTGGTCCTCGACGGCAACCGCAGGTGGGCCAGGGAGGCCGGGTTCACCGACGTGGCGCACGGGCACAGGGCCGGCGCGCGCAAGATCCTCGAGCTGCTCGACTGGTGCGGTGACGCCAAAGTGGAGGTCGTCACCCTCTGGATGCTGAGCACCGACAACCTGAACCGCGACAACGACGAGCTCGCGCCGTTGCTCGACATCATCGCCGACATCACCGACGAGCTGGCCGAGGACGACAAGCCGTTCCGGATCCGGCACGTCGGCGCGCTCGACATGCTGCCCAAGGAGCACGCCGAGCGCCTCACGAACGCCGCCGCGCGCACCAAGAACCGCACGGGCATCCAGGTCAACGTCGCCGTCGCGTACGGCGGGCGGCAGGAGATCGCGGACGCGGTCCGCAAGCTGCTGCAGGCGCACGCGGAGCGGGGCGGCACCATCGAGGAACTGGCCGAGGTCCTCGACGTCGACCACATCGCCGAGCACCTCTACACGTCCGGGCAGCCCGATCCCGACCTGATCATCCGCACGTCCGGTGAGCAGCGGCTCTCCGGTTTCATGCTCTGGCAGTCGGCGCACTCGGAGTTCTGGTTCTGCGAGGCCTACTGGCCCGGTTTCCGGCGCACCGACTTCCTGCGGGCCATGCGCGAGTACGCCAAGCGCCACCGCCGTTACGGCAGCTGAGACGCCGAAGGGGCGCCCACCGCGAGGTGAGCGCCCCTTCAACTGCCGGAAGGCGGGATCAGTCGTCCCAGCCCCAGTTCCAGTCGTCACCGTCGACGATGCCGCCGGCCGCGCAGGTCTCGGTGATGGAGGGCGAGTTCACCGGAACCGCCGCGCCCAGCACACCGACGTTGTTGCCGCACACGCCGGCGGTCACGTTCAGGTTGTTGGAGTTGCCCGCGACGAGCAGCGGAGCGTTGTTCCAGTGGTAGCCCGGGTCGGCCATCGCGGGCGAACCAACGGCAAGGAAAGCGGCAGCGACAGCGAGAGCTGCGCCGGTCTGCTTCAGCACGATTTTCTCCTCATGAAGGTTTAACTTGAGGTAAAACGATCTGGGGGCGCCAAGAATGACGCCCCCAAATGCAGAACGAAGAGGGAGATCAGCCCTCGTCGACGATGCCGCCGGCAGCGCAGGTGCCGGTGATCGACGGGGAGTTGATCGGCACGGCGGCGCCGAGGACGCCGACGTTGTTGCCGCAGGCGCCGACGGTGCCGTTGACGTTGTTGCCGTTCAGGAGGACCAGCAGGGGGCCGTTCGACCAGTGGTAACCGTGGCCGTGGCCCTCGTGGCCCTCGCCGGCCATGGCGGCCGGGGCGAACGCGAGCGACAGCGCGGCTGCGGCGGCAACCACGGCACAAGCCTTCTTCATGTGATTCTCCTTCATGTCGGGTTATCCCCGTCATTTCCGGAGTCTTCGGGGATCTCCGGAGCGGTGGGGTCTCCGGGCGGAAACGCTATAGGTGTTGATCGCAATCGGCCGCACGAGTGACACCATTGTGTGACGGCAAGATCAACAACATTCCCCGATCAGGTGGTCGTCGATTCACGGTTCGGTCGCGGGTAAGACGCTGTGGTAGACGCCCTAAGCTCTCCGACTCATGGACGCTGACGAGCTCGTACGCGGATATCTGGTGCTGGGGCTGCGGCTCGGGCGCCTGGTTCCCGGGTTCGTCGACTCGTTCACCGGCGACCCGGCGCTGAGCCGCTCCGTCGACAACGAACCGCGCCTTCATCCGAGGGCGCTGGGCGAGCACGCTCGCCTGCTGCTCAGGGAACTCCCCGGCACCGACCTGGCCGACCAGCGCAAACAGTTCCTCGACGGGCACCTGAGGGCCCTGGACTGCACGGCGCGCAAGCTCGACGGGCAGCGCGTCTCGTTCGTCGACGAGGTGCAGCAGTACTTCCAGGTGCGCATCCGGCCCGGCGACGAGGACGCGTACGCGCAGGCCCACCGCGAGCTCGACGCGGTCCTCGAAGGCCCCGGCACGCTCACCGACCGCCTCACGGCGTTCCGCACGGCCGACGAGGTGCCCGCGCGCAGGCTCCAGGGCGCCGTGCAGGCCCTCTCCAGCGCCCTGCGGGACCGCGTGCGCCAGAAGTACGCGCTGCCCGAGCAGGAGATCGTCGAGTACCAGGTCGTGACGAACAAGCCGTGGAGCGGCTTCAACTACTACCTGGGCGGCTACCGCAGCCGCGTCGCCGTCAACGCCGACCTCGGCCACCGCATGTCGAACCTGCCGCACCTGGTCGCGCACGAGTCCTACCCCGGTCACCACACCGAGCACTGCCGCAAGGACGCGGGCCTGGTCGCGAAGCGCGGCCACGCGGAGCAGTCCATCTTCCTGATCAACACGCCGCAGTGCCTGATGGCCGAGGGCATGGCGGACCTCGGCCTGCACGCCGCCGTCGGACCCGGCTGGGGCCGGTGGACGGAGCAGATCTTCGGCGACCTGGGGTTGCGAATGGACGGCGAACTGTCCGAAAAGGTCGAGGCGGCGGCATCGGGCCTGCTCACGGTGCGGCAGGACGCCGCCCTGCTGCTACACGATCGTGGTGCGGACCAGGATGACGTGGTTGCGCATCTGCGCAGGTGGCTGCTAGTTCCGGACCGCCGCGCACGGCAGATGGTTCGTTTTCTGGCGGATCCGCTGTGGCGCGCGTACACGACGACATACGTCGAAGGGGTGCGTCTCGTGCGGGCGTGGCTCGACGTCCGGGCGCCCGGCGAATCGCTCGACTCCCGGTACCTGAGACTTCTCGACGAGCCCCTCACGCCGAAATCACTCGAATCCCAGGTGAGGGACGGAGTGTCGTGGCTCGCGCGCAACGCCCACGAGAACACCATCTGACCAGCTGAAACACGGAAGCGGTCACGTTTCGGGTTGTTGTCCGGAAGATGACAAATTCGGATTCACCTGTGTGGCTTCGTGCCGTTGGGGCACTTCCACAGGTAACTTCGAAAGCGGCGGGACGCGACCACTGCGGACCGCGCAGGGAGGCTCTGATCGTGGCAGAAAACGTCGCGAGGGGGCCGGCACCCGGCCCTCGTGGTCGACCTGCCTGACGCCACACCGGCGGAAGGCGAGACGACCGATCAGGGTGGTGCCTGGCCCAGCGAGGAGCGGACGCGGGTGCCGCGTTCGTGAGGGAGTTGCCGTGAACGCACGACGTCCCGCGAGCCGTACCTCAGGCTCATCGCGCAGTTCTTCCTCCCGGCGCAAGTCCGCCGCCCCAGCCATCACGACATATGTGCTGGACACGTCGGTACTGCTGTCCGACCCTCTCGCCCCCACCCGGTTCGCGGAGCACGAGGTCGTGCTCCCGCTCGTGGTGATCAGCGAGCTGGAGGGCAAGCGCCACCACCCCGAACTGGGCTGGTTCGCGAGGGAAGCCCTGCGCCTCCTCGACGACCTGCGCTTGCGGCATGGTCGCCTCGACTCGCCGATCCCCATCGGGGATCTGGGAGGCACCTTGCACGTCGAGCTCAACCACTCCGACCCGGAGGTGTTGCCATCAGGTTTCCGAACGGACTCCAACGACGCCCGAATCCTCGCGTGCTCCCTCAACCTCGCTGCTGAGGGGCGCAACGTCACCCTGGTGACGAAGGACATGCCGCTGCGGGTCAAGGCCGGATCGGTCGGCCTGCCGGCGGAGGAGTACCGGGCGCACGACGTCACCCTGTCCGGCTGGACGGGGATGTCCGATCTGGACGTTCCCCAGTCCCTCGTGGACGGCCTGTTCAAGGAAGGCGTCGTCGACCCCACCCAGTACGAGGACCTGGAGCACATCGCCGAACTGCCCTGCCACACCGGGATCCGGTTGCTGGCGGGCACGTCGAGCGCTCTGGGCCGGGTGACCGCGGACAAGCAGATCAGGCTGGTGCGCGGAGATCGGGAGGCGTTCGGACTGCACGGGAGGTCCGCGGAGCAGCGGATCGCCCTGGACCTGCTGCTGGACTCCGAAGTCGGCATCGTCTCGCTGGGCGGACGTGCGGGCACCGGCAAGTCGGCACTGGCGCTGTGCGCCGGTCTCGAAGCCGTGATGGAGCGCAGGCAGCACCGCAAGGTCGTGGTGTTCCGGCCGTTGTACGCGGTCGGCGGCCAGGAGCTCGGTTACCTGCCGGGCAGTGAGAACGAGAAGATGGGGCCGTGGGCGCAGGCGGTGTTCGACACCCTCGGCGCGCTGGTGAGCCAGGCGGTCGTGGAAGAGGTGATGGACCGCGGGATGCTCGAGGTCCTGCCCCTCACCCACATCCGCGGCCGCTCGCTGCACGACTCCTTCGTGATCGTCGACGAGGCGCAGTCGTTGGAGCGCAACGTGTTGCTGACCGTGCTGTCGCGTCTGGGCAGCAACTCGCGGGTGGTGCTGACGCACGACGTGGCGCAGCGCGACAACCTGCGGGTCGGCCGGCACGACGGTGTGGCGGCGGTGATCGAGAAGCTGAAGGGCCACCCGCTCTTCGCCCACGTCACCCTGACGCGCTCGGAGCGTTCGCCGATCGCGGCCCTCGTCACCGAGATGCTGGAGGACTACGCCTCCTAGTGTCCTGAACGAGGAACGGCCCCGCGCTTTCGTTGCGCGGGGCCGTTTTCTCTCTAGTCGAGCGCGCGTTTCATGAACCCGCGCAGCCCGAGCCCGCCGAAGCCCGCGATCGCGACGACGAGCACCAGCAGCACGATCGGCAACGGGATGTGCGGGACGTCCGGCACCAGCTCCGCGCGCATGCCCTCGCTCACGTACGTCAGCGGGTTGAGCGCGCAGACCACCTTGAACCACAACAGGTCGTCGCTCAGCGACCGCCACGGGAACTGCGCGGACCCGGTGAACAGGATCGGCGTGAGGATCACCGCGAACATCACGTTCACCCGGCGCGCGGGCACCGACGTGCCGATGACCAGGCCGACGCTGCCGCCCGCGAGACAGCCGAGGACGATCACCAGCAGAGCGCCGGGAATCCCCGACCACGCCCAGGAGACGTCGAGCATGACGAACCCGACGGGCACCATCAGCACGGCCGCGAAGAAGCCGCGGATCGCGCCGAACACGATCTTCTCCACGGCGACGAGCGGGATGGAGATCGGCGCGAGCAGCCGGTCCTCGATCTCGCGCGTCCAGGAGAAGTCGAGCACCAGCGGCAGCGTCGTGTTCTGCAGCGCGCCCAGGAACCCGTTCATCGCGATGATGCCCGGTAACAACACCTGCGCGAAGTCGTCCTGCACGTACCCGATGTCCCCCAGCACCTTCGCGAAGATGAAGAGGATGAAGAACGGCTGGATGATCACCTGCGCGAGGAAGCTCGGCAGTTCGCGGCCCGTGACGAAGACGTCGCGCCACAGGATCGCCCGGAACGTCGTCAGCTGGCTCACCGGAGCTCCCTCCCGGTCAGGTGGATGAAGACGTCCTCGAGGCTGGGCTTGCCGATCGCGACGTCGCTGACCGTGACGTCGAGGTCCCGCAGGACGTTCAGCACGGCCGGCAGCGTGATCGCGGTGTCGGCGTCGGTGTAGACCCGGAACATGTTCCCGACCTCCTCGACCCGCTGCGCTCCGTCCACTTCGGACAGCACCTGGGTGATCTTGGCGGAGTCGTGGCCGTTCGGGCTCACCGAGACGCTGACCGTGTTGCTGCCCGGCAGGTTCCTGGTGAGCTCGTCCGGGGTGTCGAGGGTGAGCAGCTTGCCGTGGTCGACGATGCCGACGCGGTCGCACAGCTTGGTGGCCTCGTCCATGTCGTGCGTGGTGAGCACGACCGTGACGCCGTCCGCGTGCAGTGCCGCGACGCGTTCGTGGACGAAGAGCCGGGCCTGCGGGTCGAGCCCGGTGCTCGGCTCGTCGAGGAACAGGACCCTGGGCCGGTGCATCAGCGCGCGAGCGATCATCAGCCGCTGCGCCTGGCCGCCGGACAACGTGTCGACGAGCGCGTTCTGGTGGTCCTTGAGGCCCATCCGCTCGATGATGTCGTCGGCGAGCCGCTGGCGCTCCTTCGGCCCGATGCCGTGGTAGGCCGCGTGGAACAACAGGTTCTGCCGCGCGTTGAGCGACCGGTCGAGGTTGTTGCGCTGCGGCACGACGGCGAGCAGCTGCCGCGCGCGCTTCGAGTCGGCCACCACGTCGACGCCCTCCACGAGCGCCTGCCCCGAGGTGGGGCGGACGCGCGTGGTGAGGACGCCGACCGTGGTCGTCTTGCCCGCGCCGTTGGGCCCGAGCAGTCCGAAGACCTCACCGCGGCGGACGTCGAAGCTCAATCCGTCCACCGCAGGTTTTTGTCCTGTTTTATAGACTTTGCGGAGATCTCTCACCGAGACCGCTTCGTCCACTTTCTCACCATCCCCCTGGCAACGGCCTTCCTTCCGCGAATCCGGCGGCGGACTGGATGCCGAGCACAGACTTGTCGTGGAATTCCTCCAGCGAGGTCGCACCGGCATACGTGCAGGCCGAGCGAACGCCGGACGTTATCGCATCCAGCAGATCCTCCACGCTCGGACGCACCGGGTCCAAGCGCATCTTCGACGTCGAGATGCCTTCTTCGAACAGCCCCTTCTTGGCCCGTTCGAACGCGTTGTCCCCTCGCGTCCGCGCCGTCACGGCACGCTTCGACGCCATTCCGAAGGATTCTTTGTAGAGGTTCCCGCGCTCGTCCCGCTGCAGATCGCCTGGAGACTCGTACGTCCCCGCGAACCAGCTGCCGACCATCACGCTGCTGGCACCGGCGGCGAGGGCCAGGGCCACGTCGCGAGGGTGCCGCACGCCGCCATCGGCCCACACGTGCTTGCCGAGCCTGCGCGCCTCCGCAGCGCACTCGGCCACCGCGCTGAACTGCGGCCTGCCGACACCGGTCATCATCCGCGTGGTGCACATCGCGCCGGGCCCGACACCGACCTTGATGATGTCCGCCCCGGCCTCGACCAGGTCCCGCACGCCCCCGGCGGTCACGACGTTGCCCGCCGCCACCGGCACACCGGGGTTCGCGTCCTTGACGGCCCTGAGAGCCGCGATCATCTTCTCCTGGTGCCCGTGCGCGGTGTCGACGACGAGCACGTCCACCCCGGCCTTGACCAACGCCTCGGCCTTGGCCCGCACGTCCCCGTTGACCCCGACGGCCGCCGCGACCCGCAACTTCCCGTCGTCGTCCGTGGCCGGCTTGTAGACCTCGGCCCGCAACGCCGTCAGCTCGGTCAGCACGCCCCGCAGCCGGTGCGCCTCGTCCACACCGAGCGCGACCTTGTGCGCGCTGTGGTGCAGCTCGTCGAACACGTCCTGCGGCCGCGAGTCGAGCGACAGCTTCAGCACGTCGGTGTTCATCACGTCGCCGAGCCGCGCGAACCGGTCGACCCCGGTGAGCGCCGCCTCGTCGACGACCCCGAGCGGCCGCCCGCCGTCGTCCACGACCACGACGGCCCCGTGCGCCCGCTTGTGCAGCAGGTTCCACGCGTCCGCGACCGCGTCACCCGTGGTGAGCGTCAACGGCGTGTCCCACACGGGGTGCCGCTCCTTGACCCACGAGATGATCTCCGCGACGGCCTCCGTGGGCACGTCCTGCGGGATGACGACGAGCCCGCCGCGCCGCGCGATGGTCTCGGCCATCCGCCGCCCGGCCACGGCCGTCATGTTCGCGACGACGATCGGGATCGTGGCCCCGGTGCCGTCCGAGGTGGAGAGGTCGACGCCGAACCGCGACTCCACGGCACTCCGGCCGGGCACGAGGAACACGTCGTCGTAGGTCAGGTCGTAAGAGGGTCGATGCCCTTCGATGAACCGCACGTGCTTCCACGCTACCCGCAGCGTCTCATCTGGGCACTGAGCCCGCCCGCCCCCGCGCTTCCTCACCTTGCGGAACGAAGGAAATCCGGTTTTGGTTCCCGTCTGTCCACAGCCTATCTGTCTGGACGTCTCCGCAGGTCAGAACGCTCACAACCTGTGGACAACTCGCGATCTTGCGACGCTCGTCGTCCGCTTGTCGTCAGCGCCCGCGGTCCGCCGAGCCGCTCGCGCGCGAGCTCACCGGGGGTTCCAGACGTAGCCGGTGGTCGTCGTGACCGGCACGAAGCCGAGTCGCTCCAGGATCGGCCTGCTGTCCTCGGTGGCGTCGACCTGCAGGTACTTGACGCCGCGCTCGACGGCCAGCCGGGCCCGGTACGCCACCAGAGCGCGGTAGACGCCCTTGCCGCGCCACTCGGGCAGCGTGCCGCCACCCCACAGACCGGCGAACTCCGTGCCCGCCACGACCTCGATGCGCGAGGACGACACGATCAGGTTGTTCGCCTCCGCGAGCACCGCGACGACGTTCGGGTCGTCCGCCTTCTCGAGCAGGCGGTCGATCAGCCAGTCGTGCCCGCGCCCGAACACCGTCGTGGCCGTGAGCGCGAGCCGGTGCACGTCGGCCACGCCTCTCGCCTCCCGCACGACGATGCCGTCGAGCTCGACCGGCCGCGCCATCTCCTCGGCCAGGCCGACCAGCACGGTCTCACGCCCCTCGGACTCGAACCCGGCCGCCTCGAGACGTCCGGGCAGGTCGGCGGGGGTGTCGTGGCCCCACGTCTTCCACTCGACGCTCTGCCCGCGCTCCGTGAAGAAGTCGCGTTGCCGGGCGATGAGGTCGTCGAGGTCGGAGCCGCTGACGCCCAGGTCGGGCGGGCCCGCCACGAACCCCCGCCGCTGCGGCCAGGTCACCCGGAACACGGGGCCGTCGCGGTGGACGACGGCGTCGGGCTCGGGGAACGTCCACTCGGCGGAGCGGGCTTGGGCGTCGAAGGCGCTGAGCAGCGCGGAGGCGTCGGGCACCGGGCGACGCTAGTGGTGTGGGCGGGTCGGCCGCACGCGGATTTGCGCCGTTCGAGGCGGTGCGGGGAGGCGCAGAGCTGTCGGTGGGGCCAGGTGGCCGGGGGTTTGGCCATGTGGAGGTCAGGCGACTGGATTGGTGGTGCGGTGGGCAGCACCGGGGGCTCGGTCGTGTGGCGCGCACGCAGCAACGGGCTCGTTGGTGCGGTGAGCACACAGCAATGGGCTCGTTCGCGCGGTGAGCACGCGGCGACGGGCTCGGTCTTGTGGTGGGCAGCCAGCGGAGGCCCGGTTCGTGGTGGGCCGGCGGGCAGTCGCGTGGTGGGCAGGCGGCCCTGGACCGAGGCGGGTCCGGATTCCGCTCGTCCCGCCGCAGGTGCGTGAGCCCCTCCGGATTCGGCTCAGACAGACGTGCGCCAGCCGCCTCCCGGGGCGCACAGGCGGCGGGTCAGGCCTCCGGCTTCGGTTGGGCGGTCGGCAGGAGCGCCCTCACCTCCTCGATCGTCGTCGCCTCCGACGGGTCCTTGTCCGGGCGGTAGCGCACGACGCGGGCGAACCGCAGCGCCACGCCGCCGGGGTAGCGCGGGGAGACCTGGACGCCGTCGAGCTCGATCTCGATGACCAGTTCCGGGCGGACCGTCACCACCCAGTCGTTCTGCTCGGTGGCGATCTGCTGGAGGGCCTCGGTCTGCCACTTGAGCAGGTCGTCGGTGAGGCCCTTGAAGGTCTTGCCGACCATCACGGGCGGGCCGCCGTCCGGGTCGCGGGCGCCCAGGTGCAGGTTCGACAGCCAGCCGCGGCGGCGGCCGCTGCCCCATTCGACGCCGAGCACCACCAGGTCGAGGGTGTGGACGGGCTTCACCTTCTGCCAGGCGCGGCCTCGGCGGCCTGCGGCGTAGGGCGAGGCCAGTGACTTCACCATCACGCCCTCGTGGCCCGCGGACAGCGACGCCGTCACCACGTCCGCCGCCTGCTCCGGTGTCGGGTCCTGGACGCCGGGGATGACGTGCTCGCCCGCCACCCGGCGCAGGGCGGTGAGGCGGTCGCGGAGCGGGTCGTCGAGCAGGTCCTGGCCGTCGAGGTGCAGGCAGTCGAAGAAGTACGGGTGCAGGAGCAGCTCGCGTTCGTCCTGCGCGCCGAAGCGGCTCATCGTCTCCTGGAACGGGCGGGGTCTGCCCTCGTCGGTCAGCGCCAGCGTCTCGCCGTCGAGCACCACGGAGGTGCACGGCAGGCCGCGGACCAGTTCGACGAGTTCGGGCACCGTCTTGGTGATCTCGCGCAGCGTGCGCGTGTAGACGTGGACCTCGTCGCCGGCGCGGTGCACCTGGATGCGGGCGCCGTCGAGCTTGTGCTCGACCACGCAGCTGCCGAGTTCGGTGAGTGCCTCGTCCAGCGACTCCGCCGGGGAGGCGAGCATCGGTCGCAGGGGGCGGCCGACCTCCAGCCGGATCGCCTCCAGGGCCGTCGCGCCGCCGTCCAGCGCGGCCACCGCCGTCTCCGGCAGGCGGCCGGACAGCATGAACGCCCGCCGCACCACCTCGCCCGGCACGTCCGCGGCGGAGGCGATGGCGTCCAGCATCACGCCCTCGAGGGCGCCTTGACGGAGCTCGCCGGTGAGCAACCGGCGTAAGAAGTCCTGCTCCGCCTCGGTCGAGCGCTTGAACAGCGCCGTCAGCAGGTCGACCCGGCGTTGCGCCGAGCCCTTGCCGGACGTCGTGGCCACCTCGGCGAGCGCGGCGTCGACCTCGGCGATCGTCAGCTCGGCGTGGGCGGCGGGCGGCACGGCCAGGTCGACGACGGTGCGCCAGCCCGTGCCGATGCGACCCTGCCGCGGTGTGCCTATGAGGAACGACACGACCGCGACCACCACATCCGCCGTCGCCGAGCGCAGCAACGCCGACAGCGCCTTGACCTTGGCCAGGCGCGACCGGGTCGCCGCCACGGCGGCTGACGTGTCGACCACTTCGGATAGGAGCACGTGTTCATGGTGCACCCGCGCACTGACAATTTCTGGAGGAGCGGGTTAGGCTGCCTCGGTCAACCGCTCTACCTGGGGGTTTACCGAACCGTGAACGCAATCAAGATCGCTGCCGCCGCTCTGCTGTTCGCCGCCGTCGCCGTGACGGCCCTGAACGGGGCCGCGTCCGGCACCGACCGCGAGCACATCATGAGCGAGCCCCGCGAGCACATCATGGGCACCGACCGCGAGCACATCCTCTAGGCGACGGACGCGGCAGCGATCTCCCTGACCGCCTCCCGCAGGCGGTCGGGGGTGAGCGCCGCGTATCCCACCACGAGGCCCGGCCATGTGGGCGTGCGCGTGTATTGCGCCAACGCCCAGACGTTCACGCCACGGTCCGCAAGCCTGCTCTTCAACGCGAGGTCGTCGGTCCCGTCCGGCATGCGCAGCACGACGTGCAGCCCGGCCGCGACACCGATGGGCTGCCACGCGGGCAGATGCTCCGCAACGGCGTCCAGCAGCGCGTCACGCCTCTTGCGGTAGAGCGCGCGCGTACGGCGTAGATGCCGGTCATAGCCGCCTGTCCGCAGCAGGTGTGCGAACGCGGCTTGAGGGATCGTGCCCGTGCCCATGTCGTTGTACTGCTTGCGTTGCACGATGCTCTCGCGCAGGCGTTCGGGCACCACTAGCCAGCCCAGCCTGAGCGCGGGCGCCAGCACCTTGCTCGTCGTGCCCTGGTACACGACGTGCTCGGGTGCGAGCGCCTGCAACGCCCCCAGTGCCGGCCGGTCGTAGCGGTGCTCGGCGTCGTAGTCGTCCTCGATGATCAACGCGTCCCGCTCGCGCGCCCAGTCGACGAGGGCCCGCCGCCGCTCCGGGTGCAGCACCACACCCAGCGGGAACTGGTGTGCGGCGGTGACCAGCACCGCCTTGCAGTCCGTTGTGGACAGCAGATCGACGCGGATCCCCTTGTCGTCCACCGGGATCGGCACGGTGTCGAGGCCGTGCGAGCGCAGCATGTTCTCACCGCCGAAGTGGCTCGGCTCCTCGATCGCGATGCTGCCGCCCAGGACCCTCGCGGTGAGTTGCAGCCCGTCCGCGGAGCCGTTGGTGATCACGGCGTCCTTCGCGACCACCGCCCGCACCCGCGCCAGGTAGTCGACGACCTCCTTGCGCAGCCCCGCGAAACCGGCGGGGTCGGGGTAGGCGAGGTCGTCGTCGGGGAGCTCGGCGAGCGCCGCCCGGTGGGCCGCCACCCACTCGGCGCGGGGGAACGCGCCCAGCGCGGGCAGGCCGGGCCGCAGGTTGTACCGCCACCGCGGCGGCGGTTCGGGCACGCCGCTGTCCCCGGCCGGGCCGAGGCTCGCGACCGTCGTCCCCGACCCGCGCCGCGTGGTCAGGTACCCCTCCGCGACGAGCTGCGTGTACGCCGACGTCACGGTGCCGCGCGCCACGTCGAGCTGCGCGGCCAGGTCCCGGCTCGACGGCAGCCGCGTGCCGGGCGGGAGCCGCCCGTCCCGGATCGCCCGGCGCAGTTCGGCCTCCACGCCTCGGCGCCGCTGGTGTCCCGGCAGCAGCAGCTCGCGGAAAGTGGACCAGTTCGTGGTCATCGAAGTGGAGCTTAAACCTGGACCAGTTCGACGCAAGGCTTCCAGGCATGAAACTCGGGGTGGCCGCGGGAGCGACAGCGGCAACGATCGTCGGAGCGTCGGTACCCGTCACGGGGATGCTGGAGGGCTACCCGGTGCTGACCGGTCAGGCCATGCGCTACGCCCTCGGCGCGGCCGTGTTGCTGCTGGTGGCACGCCGTCTGCCGATGCCGTCGTGGCGCGATCTGCCGCCACTGCTCGGCGTGGTCGTCACGGGCATGCTCGGCTTCAACGCCCTGCTCATCGCCGCTCAGCAGTACGCGGAACCGGGTTTCGTGGCCGCCGTCATGGGCGGTTCGCCCGTCGCACTGGCGCTGCTCTCCCGCAAACGCACCACATCTGCCGTGGTGGGTGCCGTGGTGGTGGCGGCAGGCATCGTGCTGTTGTCCGGTGGTGGCTCGTGGCACGGTCCCGGCCTTGTGCTGGCGTTGCTCACGATGGCCGGCGAGGTCTGCTTCACGCTGTTCGCCGTGGGTGTCGTACGGCGCCTTGGTGTGCTCGGTGTGGCCACTTGGACCTGCATCCTCGCGACGGTGATCGGCGCCGTGCTCGGCACGTTCGTCGGCGGCTGGCAGGTGCCGACTCCCCGGCAGGGCTTCGCGCTCGCGCTGCTGGCCGTGGTGGTGACGGCGCTGGCCTTCGGACTTTGGTACTTCGCCGTGAACCGCCTGGGCTCCGACCGCGCGGGCGTGCTCATCGGGCTGATGCCGGTGTCCGGGCTCGCGACTTCCGTCTTGCTGGGCGTGCAGGAACTGACGCTCGTGTCGGTCCTCGGTGTCACCACGGTCGCGCTCGGGTGCGTCATCGGCCTCAGGACGGGAACGAGCCGGCCGGACGCGAGCCGGGAGAGGTCCGGCGAACCCCTCCCGACCGCGACCGCCCTCTGACTCACGCCAGATCCGGCCCCTGCGAACGCAGATCGTCCACACGCGACATGGCGTCACGCAGCTCACCGAGCCACGAGTCGGCGTGCTCGCCCACCAGGCGCACGGCCCACGCCAGTGCGTCTGCCCGTGAGCGGGCCACGCCGGCGGCCACCAGCGTGTCGAGCACCTGGCGTTCCGGCTGGCGCAGCCGCGTCATGACCGGCACGGCCAGGTGCGTGAACAGCTCGCGCGTGCCGCCCTGCACCGCGCCCCACGCGACCTTGCGGCCGTATCGGTGCTCGGCCTGGCGCGCGATCTCGATGCGTTCGTCGCGGGTCTCCTCGCGCCAGCGCGAGATGCGGCCCGACTCGGCCGCGGCGCGCGAGGCGTCGTCGAACTCGCCCTCCAGGTCGGGGAGCGTGCCGACGACCGTGATCTCCTCGCGGTCGACGACCACCTCCGCCGCGCCCGTGAACCAGCCGTCCGGGAGCCTGCCCGCGAACCAGGCCGCCGCGTCGTCGGCCGGGGGCAGGTCAGCCTGCTGCCACCCGCCCCTTCCTCGCCATCCACGTCCCATTTCGACCATCCCTGATTACATGATTACGTCGTTACCGACGTTACGCCTGCAATCAGTCAGGAGGCGTTCGCCGTCAGCGAAGTGACCAGGGCTTCTTCCGTGACGACAGGCCGATCGCAGACGTACCCACGGCACACGTAGGCCGCCGGGCCCTCGTCGACCAACGGCCGGTCTTCCAGCAGCGGCACGGACGCGGGCTCTCCGGCCACGACGACGCCGCCTCCGGGCACATGGGCCACCGCCGCCGCCCACAGCGACGCACGGCGCGAGTCGTCGGCACCCACCACGGCCACCTGCAACGGGCCCGCGACCAGCGCTTCGGCGACCGTCAGCCAGTGACCGGCGAAGCGAGGAGCCCGCGCCGCCAGCAGCCCCGCACGGGTCACCGCGGCCACCGCGGCTTCGTAGTAGCGCGACGAACGGTCGGCGCCGGACAGCAGGGACGCCGTCAGCAGGGCCGAGGCCAGCGAGGACGCGCCCGAAGGCGACGCGTTGTCGGTCGAGTCGGCGGGACGCCGTACGAGCGCCTCGGCGTCGTCAGCGGTGTCGTAGTAGGCGCCCGGAGAGTCCGGCACGGCGAACCGACCGAGAGCGGTGTCCAGGAGCCCGCACGCCAGGTCGAGCCACCGGATCGAGCCGGTGACCTGGTGCAACGCCAGCAGCCCGTCGGCGAGGCAGCCGTAGTCCTCCAGCACGCCGAACGACGGGCCCGCCGCGCCGTCGCAAGAGGTGCGCAGCAGCCGCCCCTCGACCAGGTGCACCGAGGCCAGCAACGACGCCGCCTCCCCGGCCGCCGCGATCCACGCCGGTTCCCCGAAGAACGCGCCCGCCTCGGCCAGCGCGGCGATCGCCATGCCGTTCCAGGAGGCGATGACCTTGTCGTCACGGCCGGGCTGCGGCCTCAAGGCCCGCTTGGCCAGCAACGACGCCCGGACCTCCTCCCCCGGTTCCGACACGAACCCCAGCGTCGACTTGCCGTCCTCGAAGTTCGGCTCGGCGGTCACGCCGAAGGCCGCGGCGGACTCCCCCAGTTCCTCGAAAGACCACACGTAGGTCAGGCCCTCGACGCCGTCGGTGTCCGCGTCCAGCGAGGCCGCGAACCCGCCTTCGGGCGTGCGCAGGTCCCGCAGCAGGAACGCCGCCGTGTCCCGCGCGACCCGTTCATAGCGCTCCGACCGCGTCACCCGCGTCAGGTGCGTGTAGAAGCGCAGCAGCAAAGCGTTGTCGTACAACATCTTCTCGAAGTGCGGCACGACCCACGACGCGTCGACGCTGTAGCGCGCGAACCCGCCGCCGAGCTGGTCGTACATGCCGCCGTTGGCCATCGCGTCGGCCGTCGAGGTGGCCATCGACACCGCCTCGACCGACCCGGTGCGTTCGTGGTGGCGCAGCAGGAACTCGAGCACCATCGACGGCGGGAACTTCGGCGCGCCACCGAATCCGCCGTTGCGGCGGTCGAACTCGCCCAGCAACGACACCACGGCGCCCGCCAGCGCGTCCGAGTCCACAGCGGACGGTGGCAGCGGTGCCGCGTGGCGCGAGATCTCCTCCACCACGGCCGAGGCGGACTCCAGGATCTCGTCCGGCCGCGCGGTCCACGTCGCCGACACGGCCTCGATGAGCTGCGTGAACGACGGCATGCCCGGCCGTGGCGACGGCGGGTAGTAGGTGCCCGCGTGGAACGGCCGCGCGTCCGGCGTGAGGAACACCGTCATCGGCCACCCGCCGTGGCCCGTCATGGCCTGCGTGACCTCCATGTACACGGCGTCGACGTCCGGGCGTTCCTCGCGATCCACTTTGACCGAGACGAAGTTCTCGTTGAGGTACGAGGCGACTTCCGCGTCCTCGAACGACTCGTGCGCCATCACGTGGCACCAGTGGCAGGCCGCGTAGCCGACGGACAGCAGCACCGGCACGTTGCGCCGCCGGGCCTCCTCGAACGCCTCCTCGGACCACGGCCACCAGTCGACCGGGTTGTCCGCGTGCTGCAGCAGGTAGGGGCTGGTCGCGTCCGCGAGTCGGTTCGCCATACCGGCAGCCTAATTCGCCTGCGGATCAGGCGACTCTCGATCAGACTCAGGCACGTGTTGCTCACCATGACCACGACGCACCAGCCGGCGACCGACCTCGGCCACCTGCTGCACAAGCATCCCGACCGGGCTCAGTCCTTCACGACGAGCTCGGGCGTCGCGCACGTCTTCTACCCGAAGGCGACGAACGAGGAATGCACGGTGGCCCTCCTGCTGGAGGTCGACCCCATCGCGCTGGTCCGAGGTCCCGGCAGCACGCTCACCCAATACGTCAACGACAGGCCGTACGCGGCCGGGTCGTTGCTCACGGTCGCGCTCGGCAGCGTCTTCCGCACGGCCATGAACGGCCGCAGCGACAGCTACCCGGAGCTCGCGCGGACGCCGATCCCGCTGGTCGTCCGCGTCCCCTCGTTGCCGCACAGGCTCGCGGAGCGCCTGTTCACGCCGCTGGGCTGGGACGTCACGATCACCGCGCACGGCGACTCGCGCTACGGCGACGTGACGCTGACCGGCACCCAGAGGCTCAGCGACGCGTTGAAGCACCTGTACGTGCTGCTGCCCGTGCTCGACGGCGGCAAGCACTACTGGGTGGCGGCCGACGAGGTCGACAAGCTGCTCAAGGCCGGGGACGGCTGGCTGTCTCAGCACCCGGACAAGGAGCTGATCACCACCCGCTACCTCGCGCGCAAGCGCCCGTTGATCACCTCCGCCCTGGAACGGCTCGCGGACGTCGCCGAGGTCGAGCCCGAGGAGCTCGACAACGCGCTGACCGAGCCGAAGATCTCCCTTGCGGTACAGCGCAAGGAGGCAGTGGTCGAGGCGCTGAAGCAGGCGCGGGCCAAGCGCGTGCTCGACCTCGGGTGCGGTGGCGGGGCCTTGTTGCGCGCCTTGGTGAACGAGCCCGAGTTCACCGAGATCCACGGTGTCGACGTGTCCGCGAAGGCGTTGCAGGAGGCCGCGCGCAAGCTGCACCTCGACCGCATGGGCGAGCGGCAGCGCGAGCGGATCACGTTGCGGCAGTCGGCTTTGACGTACGCGGACACCGAACTGGCGGGCTTCGACGCGGCGGTGCTGATGGAGGTCGTCGAGCACGTCGACCCGTCGCGCCTGCCCGCGCTGGAGCACTCCGTGTTCACCGTCGCACGACCGTCGACCGTGCTGGTGACAACGCCGAACGTCGAGTACAACGCGCTGTTCGACACGTTGCCGCAGGGCCAGATGCGCCATTCGGACCACCGTTTCGAATGGACCCGGGCGGAGTTCCGGGAGTGGGCGGACGGCGTCGCGAATCGCCGCGGGTACACCGTCCGGTACGTGCCGATCGGGCCGGAGGACGCCGAGCGCGGCGCGCCGACGCAGATGGCCGTGTTCAGCCTGGGGGAAGAATTCTGATGGAGCTGAAGATCCCTGACCTGTGTCTCGTGGTGCTGGTCGGCGCCTCGGGTTCGGGCAAGTCCACGTTCGCGCGCAAGCACTTCCTGCCTACGCAGGTGCTGTCGAGCGACTACTTCCGCGGGCTCGTGTCCGACGACGAGAACGACCAGTCGGCGTCCGCCGCGGCGTTCGAGGCGCTGCACTTCGTGGCGCGCAAGCGGCTGGAGGCCGGGCGGGTCACCGTGGTCGACGCGACCAACGTGCAGCCGCAGGACCGCGCCCAGCTGGTCGAGGTCGCGAAGCGGGCGAACGTGCTGCCGGTCGCGATCGTGCTCGACACCCCGACGGAGGTGTGCCTGGCGCGCAACGCGCAGCGCCCCGACCGCGACTTCGGCGCGCACGTCGTGAAGCGTCACCGCGCGGCGCTGCGGCGGTCGTTGAAGTTCCTCGGCAAGGAGGGGTTCAAGCGCGTCCACGTGCTGCGCTCCGAGTCCGATGTGGACAACTCGACGATCGTGTACGAGCGGCTGCTCAACGATCTCCGGCACGAGACCGGGCCTTTCGACGTGTTCGGTGACGTGCACGGCTGCCGCGCGGAGCTGGAGGAGCTGCTGGCCGAGCTCGGCTACACCCTCGTGCGGGACGACGAGGGCCGCGCGGTCGACGCCGTTCCGCCGGGTGACCGCAAGGCCGTGTTCGTCGGCGACCTGGTCGACCGCGGCCCGGACTCACCCGGTGTGCTGCGCCTGGTCATGGGCATGGTGGCGGCCGGGCACGCCCTGAGCGTGCGCGGGAACCACGAGGAGAAGTTCGTGCGGGCCATGCGCGGCCACAAGGTGACGGTCCGGCACGGGCTGGAGAAGTCGCTGGAGCAGTTCGCGCACGAGCCGGAGGAGTTCCGCCTGGCGGCGACGAAGTTCTGCGACGGACTGGTCGCGCACTACGTGCTGGACGGCGGGAACCTCGTCATCGCACACGCCGGGCTGCCCGAGCGCTACCACGGCCGTGCATCCGCGAAGGTCCGCAGTTTCGCGCTGTACGGCGACACGACCGGCGAGACCGACGCGCACGGACTGCCGGTGCGCCTGCCGTGGGCGAACGACTACCGCGGCTCGGCGATGGTGCTGTACGGGCACGTCCTGACGCCCGAGGCGGAGTGGGTCAACAACACCATGTGCCTCGAGACGGGTGTGGTGTTCGGCGGGAAGCTGACCGCGTTGCGCTACCCGGAGAAAGAACTGGTCTCCGTGAAGGCGCACCAGGTCTGGTACGAGAACGACGCGCCGTTCCCGCCGAAGGCCGCCGAGCGCGCGCCGGACGTGCTGGCGCTGACCGACGTCACGGGCACGCGCCGGATCGACACGTCGCTGATCGGCGCCGTGACGATCCGCGCGGAGCAGTCGGCGTCGGCGCTGGAGGTCATGAGCCGGTTCGCGATCGACCCGCACGAGCTGTTGTACCTGCCGCCGACGATGGCGCCCGTCGCGACCTCGCAGCGCGACGACGTGCTGGAGCACCCGCTGGAGGCGTTCGCGGAGTACCGCTCTGGCCGCGTGGATCAAGTGATCTGCGAGGAGAAGCACATGGGCTCGCGTGCGGTGTTGCTGGTGCGCAAGGTCGGTGGTGCGATCTACACGCGCACCGGTCGTGCGTTCTTCGACGGCGAACTGGGTACCGCGCTGCTGGACCGCGTGCGCGCGGCCTGCGGCGAGTTGTTCGCGGAGCTCGACACGGACTGGCTGCTGATCGACGCCGAGCTGATGCCGTGGAACGCCAAGGCTTCCGGGTTGATCCGCGAGCAGTACGCGGCGGTGGGCGCGGCGGCCGGCGGTGTGTTGCCGGTGGCGGTCGACGTGCTGGAGGCGGCCGCTTCGCGCGGTGTGGACGTCGCGGACCTGTTGGGGCGCACCGCTCTTCGCGCCTCGAACGCGGCCGCGTACCGCTCGGCCTACGAGCGGTACTGCTGGCCGGTCGACGGGCTGGAGGGTGTGCGGATCGCGCCGTTCCAGCTGCTCGCGGCGGAGGGCCGGACGTTCCACGACCGCTCGCACCTGTGGCACCTGGAGACGCTGGGGCGGCTGGAGGGACCGCTGTTCCAGCGGACCCGGCACCTCGTGGTGGACGTGAACGACCCCGCGCAGGTGGAAGCGGGCGTGCGCTGGTGGGAGGAGCTGACCGCGGACGGCGGCGAGGGGATGGTCGTGAAGCCGCTGGCCAACCTGGGCGGACGGGTGCAGCCGGGCGTGAAGGTGCGCGGACGCGAGTACCTGCGGATCATCTACGGCCCGGACTACACGTTGCCGGAGAACCTCTCGCGGCTGCGCAAGCGTTCGCTGGGCCGCAAGCGCGGACTCGCCCTGCGCGAGTACGCCCTGGGCATCGAGGCGCTCGAACGCCTCGTGCGCGGCGAACCGCTGTGGCGGGTGCACGAGTGCGTCTTCGGCGTGCTCGCGCTGGAGTCGGAACCGGTGGACCCACGACTGTGATCCTCGAAGTGGTGATCGGCTCGCACGCCTACGGGCTCGCGTCGCCGGAGTCCGATGTGGACAGACGCGGGGTGTTCGTCGCGCCCACGGAAGCGTTCTGGCGCTTCGAAAAGCCTCCGACCTCGGTCGAGGGACCCGATCCGGAACAGCTCAGCTGGGAGGTCGAGCACTTCTGCCGGCTGGGCCTGAAGTCGAACCCGACGGTGCTCGAGACGCTGGTGAGCCCGTTGGTCGAGATCAGCACGCCGCTGGGAGAGGAACTGCGGGACCTGCTGCCCGCCTTCCTCTCCCGCTACGCCGTGCGGTCGTTCACGCGCGCGACGGAGATGCAGCTGTCGCGCGCGGGCCGCAACCTGAAGCCGAAGCAGCTCATGCACGTGGTGCGGCTGCGGCTCGTGGGCCTGAACCTGCTGCGCACCGGCCGCTACGACATCGCGGCGGACCGGTCGCTACTCGGGATCCGCGACGGCTCGATGCCGTGGGACGACGCCGTGGCGTGGGCACACCGCCTGGGTTCCGAGATCGCTGGTGCGCAGGGCCCGCTGCCGGACGAGCCGGACCGGGCGCGGGTGGAGGACTGGTTGGTGTCGGTGCGCAGGAGGATGTTGTGAGCTACGAGGTACCGGACCTGAGCGCCGTCGTCGCCGAGCAGTCGCACGACCTGCTGTTCGCGACGGTCTCCGGCGCGCACCTGTACGGCTTCCCGTCCCGCGACTCGGACGTCGACCTGCGCGGCGTGCACGTGCTGCCGCTCGCCGAGGTGCTGGGACTGCGGCACGGCCCGGAGACCAAGGAACGCATGTGGGTGCGCGACGGCGTCGAGATCGACCTCGTCACGCACGACGTGCAGAAGTTCTGCCGGCTCCTGGTCCGCCCCAACGGCTACGTGCTGGAGCAGCTGCTCTCCCCGCTGGTCGTGCACACGACGGAGGCGCACGCGAAGCTGTCCGCGCTCGCCGCGGGGTGCCTGACCTCGCGACACGGGCACCACTACCGCGGGTTCGCCGTGACGCAGTGGCGGCTGTTCGAGAAGACCGGCGAGATCAAGCCGCTGCTGTACACGTTCCG
The DNA here is from genome assembly GCF_900111005.1 of Lentzea albida. Lineage (GTDB taxonomy): Bacteria > Actinomycetota > Actinomycetes > Mycobacteriales > Pseudonocardiaceae > Lentzea > Lentzea albida. The sequence continues at coordinate 837,726 of NZ_FOFV01000001.1, read as the reverse complement.
CGCGCTGCTGACCGGCGTGCACCTGCTGCGCAGCGGCGAGGTGGTCGCGCACCTGCCGACGCTGCTCGACCGGCTCGACGGGCCCGCGTACCTGCCCGGGCTGATCGAGGCGAAGGTCCTCGGCGAGCACCGGGGGCTGGCCGGGGTACCGGGGCGACCCGGGCCCGAGCGGCTGGAGGCGGACCTCGCGCACTGGCACGAGGAGCTGCGGCTGGCCCGGGAGGGCAGCGACCTGCCTTTGGAGCCGGTGGCGTTCGAGGAGGTCCACGACTTCGTGGTGGGGCTCCGGATGGGGTGACGCGCGGGCGCGGGTGACGCGGGCCGGCGCGGTGCGAGCGGCGCGGCGTGGTGCGGACCGGCGCGGTGCGGGCGGGCGGGGGTGCGGGTGCGAGCCGACTCCGACGCGAGCGAGCTGGTCCCGTGCCCAACTGGTCCGGGCCGAGCTGGCCCCGTGCCCAACTGGTCCGGGCCGAGCTGGCCCCGTGCCGAACTCCGGGCCGAACTGGTCCGGGCAGAACTGACTCGGAAGCCGAGCCGACCTCGTCCAAAGCCGTCCGAGCCGCCCGCCCCCCGCGCTTCCTCACCTTGCGGAACGAGCGAAACGCGTTCGAGGTTCCCGCGTATCCACAGGCTAACAGCCTGAAGCATCACCGCAGGTCAAACTCACCGCAGCCTGTGGACAACTCGCGATCATGACAACCGCGGCCCCCGCAAGCGACCACGAAGCCGGACCGAACTAGTCCTTCTTCGGCGCGTCGGAGCCCGACGCTTCCTTGGGAGCCTCCGCCGGCTCGTCGAAAGACGCCGGCAGTCCCTTGATGTGCTTGTTCATCGACTTCACGAGGAAGAACACCGCGATGAAGAAGACGATCAGCAGGACGAGGCCGACCGGGGAGGACTTGCCGAAGTCCTCGCCCTGGCCGCCCTTGTCGTTCTCGTTCGGGTTCGACGGCTGCACGGCGACGAGCGCCACCGTGCTGCCGAGGGAGAAGTCTGGGGAGAGCACCCCTAGACCTTAACTCCGGCGAACAGGTCGTTCTCCGGCAGCGTCGAGTCGACCTGGGAGCGGACGAGCTCGTACTCCTCGGTCGGCCAGATCTCGCGCTGCAGGTCCATCGGGATGGCGAACCAGCGGCTGGTCGGGTCGATCTGGGTGGCGTGGGCCTTGAGGGCCTCGTCGCGGACGTCGAAGTAGTCGGCGCACTCGACCTGGGTGGTGACGCGCTCCATGACGTCGGGGCGGTCGCTGTTCCAGTTCGCGAGCCACTCGGCGTACGGCGACTCCATGCCGCGGGCCTCCATGGCCTCGTGGAACGCGAGGATCTTGGCGCGGGAGAAGCCGTGGCCGTAGTAGACCTTCTGCGTTTCCCAGGCCTCGCCGAGTTCCGGCTTGTAGGAGGCGTCGGCGGCGGCGTCGAGGGCCGCCATCGAGATCTCGTGCGTGCGGATGTGGTCCGGGTGCGGGTAGCCGCCGTTCTCGTCGTAGGTGACGACTACGTGCGGGCGGAAGTCGCGGATGGCCTCGACCAGGGACGGCACCGACTCCTCCAGCGGCACGAGGGCGAAGCAGCCCTCGGGCAGTGGTGGCAGCGGGTCGCCCTCGGGCAGGCCCGAGTCCTTGAAGCCCAGCCAGCGGTGCTGGATGCCGAGGATCTTGGCCGCGGTGGCCATTTCCTGGCGGCGGACCTCGATGATGTTCTCGAGCACGTCCGGCTTGTCCATCGCCGGGTTGAGGATGCTGCCCGCGCCACCGTCGGTGCAGGTCACGACCATCACGTCGTGACCTTCCGCGATGTAGCGAGCCATCGAGGCCGCGCCCTTGCTCGACTCGTCGTCGGGATGTGCGTGCACTGCCATAAGGCGCAGCTTGTCGGCCATGACCCCCGTGGTCCTCCTGTGTCAACGGTCCTGCGACACTCATCAACTGAACGTCGGGCACCATTGTTCCCCAGAGGCCGAGGAGGGCGCGGAGTAGTGGCACAGCGCGTGCTCCCCGAGGGGCGCTACAGCAAGCAGAACCGCAAGCCGCTGAGCAAGTGGGCGCGGTGGGCGTTACTCGCTGTAGCTGTCGCGGTGGGTGCCGTCATCGCCTTCGTCGGTTACCGAAATCTCGGGACAAAGCCGATCGAGGCGAAGCAGACCGCGTTCACCATCCTCGGCGACGACCAGGTGAAGGTCAGTTTCGAGGTTTCCCGCGATCAACCGGAGCGCGCCGCCGTCTGCATCATTCGGGCCCGATCACAGGACGGGGACGAAGCAGGTCGGCGTGAAGTTCTGGTGCCGCCGGGAAATGACGTCGTCGTCGAGACAACTGTTCTCCGCACTTCGAAGCCGCCGGTCACCGGCGAAGTGTTCGGGTGCTCCTACCAGGTTCCCGCCTACTTGTCCACGAGCTAGCGGCCAAGCGGGTGATCTGCGGTTTAAACGGCGAGATGCGGAACAATTCGCCGTCGCTGAACGTTGTCTCCGTGTTACTATTGCAGCTCAAGCACGGCCCCGGCGCGGGCCGTGTTTTTCCGTTCCGGGCCACGGCCCGGGAACTATCTGGGGCACACGTGTGCACCAGAGCAAGACGAGGAGTTGGTGACCGTGAGCGACACCCAGGTGACCTGGCTGACCCAGGAGGCCTACGACCGGCTCAAGGCTGAGCTGGACGAACTGATCGCGTACCGCCCGGTCATGGCTGCCGAGATCAACGCTCGTCGCGAAGAGGGCGACCTCCGCGAGAACGGCGGCTACCACGCGGCTCGTGAGGAGCAGGGCAAGCAGGAGGCGCGCATCCGCCAGCTGCACGAGCTGCTCCAGGCCGCGAAGGTCGGCGAGGCTCCCACCACGAAGGGTGTCGCGGCACCGGGCACGGTGCTCACCATCCGGTACGAGGGTGACGACGAGACCGAGACCTTCCTGCTCGCGACCCGCGAAGAGGGCGCGCACGGCGAGATGGAGGTCTACTCGCCGGTTTCGCCGCTGGGCAAGGCCCTGAACGGCGCGAAGGACGGCGAGACCGTCGAGTACGAGCTGCCCAACGGCAAGCTCCAGAAGGTCACGCTCATCTCCGCGGTTCCTTACCAGGCGTAGTCACGCCACACGACGTGCGAAGGGCCGGTCACTTCGGTGGCCGGCCCTTCACGCGTTCCAGGAGGGGCCGCACGCGCGGGGGCACGGGTGTCGACAGCGCGATCGACGTCGAGAGCCTCCGGACGTGAGGAACGTCAACGATGTGATCGACCACGCGTTGCAGGTCGGAGTTCGACCGCGCGACCACGCGCACGAACAGGTCGCCCTGGCCGGTCGTCGCGTGCACCTCGCACACCTCGGGGATCGCGGCGAGACCGTCGCACACCTCCGCACGTCGTCCCTGCGCGATCTCGACGACCGCGAACGCCGTGAGGCCGAACCCCATCGCGCCGAGGTCGAGCGCCGGCGGGAACCCGGTGAGCACGCCGCGTTCGACGAGCCGGTCGAGCCTGGCCTGCACGGTTCCCCGCGCGACCCCGAGCCGGCGCGAGCATTCGAGGACGCCCAGGCGGGGTTCGTCTGTCAAGAGCAGGAGCAGCCTGGCGTCCAACTCGTCCACGACCTGGTCAGAGTGCTCACTCTGTTGATCTGAAGGCATAGATCACTATACAAATTGTCCTGAGAAATCGCTGACTGTTGCTCACCCTGCTAGGTCGAATCATGCTGATGGGCATGACGCAGCAGCTTGACGACGTGAGCTACGACCAGCTCCGCCAGCTCGTGGGGTTGGTCGACTACGACGCGACCAAGGACCCCTTTCCTGTGCGCGCCATGGACGCCGTGGTGTTCGTCGCGGGCAACGCCACGCAGACCGCGTGGCTCTACCAGGTGGCGTTCGGCATGGAGCTCGTGGCCTACGCGGGCCCCGAGACCGGCCAGCGCACCCACAAGTCGTTCGTGCTGAAGTCGGGCTCGGCCCGCTTCGTGATCCACGGCGGCGTCACCCCGAACTCCGAGCTCCTCGACCACCACCGCCGCCACGGCGACGGCGTCGTGGACCTCGCGCTCGAGGTCGGCGACGTCGACCAGTGCATCAAGCACGCCCGCGAGCAGGGCGCCACCGTCCTCGAAGAGCCGCACGACGTGTCCGACGAGCACGGCACCGTGCGCCTGGCCGCGATCGCGACGTACGGCGAGACCCGCCACACGCTCGTCGACCGCTCCAAGTACACCGGCCCGTACCTGCCCGGTTACGTGGCGCGCAGCTCCACGGTGAAGCGTCCGGAAGGCGCCCCGAAGCGCCTGTTCCAGGCCGTCGACCACTGCGTCGGCAACGTCGAGCTCGGCAAGATGGACTACTGGGTCGAGTGGTACAACCGCGTCATGGGCTTCGTGAACATGGCGGAGTTCATCGGTGACGACATCGCCACGGACTACTCGGCGCTCATGTCGAAGGTCGTCTCCAACGGCAACCACCGCGTCAAGTTCCCGCTGAACGAGCCGGCGATCGCGAAGAAGAAGTCGCAGATCGACGAGTACCTCGAGTTCTACGAGGGCGCGGGCGTCCAGCACATCGCGCTGGCCACGAACGACATCATCAAGACCGTCACCGCCATGCGCGACGCGGGCGTCGAGTTCCTGGAGACCCCGGACTCCTACTACGACGACCCGGAGCTGCGTGCCCGCATCGGCGAGGTCCGCGTCCCGATCGAGACCCTGAAGGAGCACCGCATCCTCGTCGACCGCGACGAGGACGGCTACCTGCTGCAGATCTTCACGAAGCCGATCGGCGACCGCCCGACCGTGTTCTACGAACTGATCGAGCGCCACGGCTCCCTGGGCTTCGGCAAGGGCAACTTCAAGGCCCTCTTCGAGGCGATCGAACGCGAGCAGGAGCGGCGCGGCAACCTCTAGTGACGCCACTGGTGCCGATCCCCCGGTAGGCTGCCTTACGGGGGACTCACATCGGGTGGAGGTGGCATGGCATTCGCGCGACGCGTGGCCGCGGTAGTTCCGCTGGTAGGAGCCGTGACCACGGCTGTGGCACTGACCGGCGCGGCGTTCCTGACCGTGGCGCACGCGGGTTGTGACGAGGCCGGCCGCTTCGTCCGCACCGGCGACACGCTCCAGTTTGTCGGCGGCTGTGTGAACGGCGCCGAGCTACCGGCGGCACCGACGGCCGAGGCCGAGAACGTGGACAGGTTCGGCTCGAAGAAGCCGTGAGACGCAGGAAGGCCCCCTCCCGGCCGGGAGGGGGCCTTTCGCGTTGTCGAGCCCTGAGGCTGCGGGTCGCAACCAGGCCCCGAGCAGTCTCAGCCCAGCGCCTCGAGCAGGTCGGCCACCAGGTCGTCCCCGGACTCGATGCCGACCGACACGCGCACGAGATCCGCGGGCACCTCGAGCAGCGACCCGGAGGTGGACGCGTGCGTCATCTTCCCGGGGTGCTCGATCAACGACTCGACGCCACCCAGCGACTCGGCCAGCGTGAACAGCTTCGTCCGGGCGCAGACCTCCAGCGCCGCGGCCTCGCCACCGTCGACGATGAACGACACCATGCCGCCGAACCGGCTCATCTGCTTCGCGGCGACGACGTGGCCGGGGTGCGACTCCAGGCCGGGGTAGATGACCTTCTTGACCCGCGGGTGCCTGGTCAGGGCCTCGGCGACCAGCTCGGCGTTGTCCGAGTGCTTCTCCATGCGCAGCTGCAGCGTCTTGATGCCGCGCAGGGTCAGGTACGCGTCGAACGGGCCGGGCACCGCGCCGGCGCCGTTCTGCAGGAACCCGAACGCGGCGTCGATCTCCTCGTCGGAGGTGATCAGCGCGCCGCCGACGACGTCGGAGTGGCCGCCGACGTACTTGGTCGTCGAGTGCAGGACGACGTCGGCGCCGAGCTCCAGCGGGGTCTGCAGGGCGGGTGAGGCGAACGTGTTGTCGACGACCAGCTTCGCGCCGGCGCCGTGGGCGACGGAGGCGATGGCCGCGATGTCGCCGATGTTCAGCAGCGGGTTGGTGGGGGTCTCGATCCACACCAGCTTGGTCTCGGGGCGGATGGCCGCGCGGATCGCGTCGACGTCCGAGACGGGGGCCGGGGAGTGAGTGACGCCCCACTGCGAGAAGACCTTGTCGATCAGGCGGAACGTGCCGCCGTAGGCGTCGTTCGGGATGACGATGTGGTCGCCGGGCTTGAGGAACGTGCGCAGCGCGGCGTCGGTGGCGCCCATGCCGGAGGAGAACGCACGGCCGTAGCGGCCGCGTTCGAGCGACGCGAGGCAGGTCTCCAGCGCGCGGCGGGTCGGGTTGCCGGTCCTCGAGTACTCGAAGCCCTCCCGCAGACCGCCCACGCCGTCCTGGGCGTACGTGGAGGTCGCGTAGATGGGGACGTTCACCGCGCCCGTCGTCGGGTCCGGGTCCTGACCGGCGTGAATCGCCCTGGTGGCGAAGCCGTATGGCGTGCTCATGTCCGAAGGGTACTCACCCGTCTGGCGGTCGACGGCCGCAGTCCACGTCGTGAACACCCCCGGAAACGACGGAGCCCCCGGCCACCTGGAGGTGACCGGGGGCTGCGCCGTTGGCTCTACCAGCCCTGCTGCTGACCGCCGTAGCCCTGCTGCGGGGGCTGGCCGTAGCCGCCCTGCTGGGGCTGCTGCGGGTAGCCGCCGGTGTTCGGCTGCTGCGGGTAACCGCCGGTGCCGGGCTGCTGCGGGTAACCGCCGCCGTAGGCCGCGGTTCCCGGCCAGTTGATGACGACCGTGCCGCAGATCTTGTCGGAGTAGGTCTCCTTCTTCGGCTGGTTCCACAACGGCGCGAGGTAGTTGATCAGCGCACCGATGCCGCAGAGGAGGCCGAACGCGTAGTTCAGGAGCAGGCGGAGGAACGCGACGCCACCGCCGGGCGGCTGCTGCGTGTCCTCCTTGATGACCTTGATCTTCGCGACCTTCTTGCCGATCGACTGCCCCGTGGAACCGCCCTTGAGGACCGTGTTCCAGATGAAGAAGCCGAACAGGCCGCCGTAGCCGACGACGTAGGCGATCAGCACGAACAGACCCGCCGAGGACGGGTCGCCCGTGCTCGCGCCGATCCCGGCGACGAGGCCGATGATCAGGCCGGCGACGAGGCCGGGGGCGGCGTAGTCGATCAGGCCGGCGACCGCGCGCGAACCCCACTCGGCGTAGCCGGTGGGAGGCTGCGGGGCACCGCCGTACGCGGGCTGGCCGTAGCCGCCGGGCTGGCCGTACGCACCCGCGGCCGGCTGGCCGTACGGGTTCGACTGCGGTGCGCCGTAGGGCTGCTGCGGCTGACCGTAGGCACCCGCGGCGGGCTGGCCGTACGGGTTGGACTGCGGTGCGCCGTACGGCTGCTGCTGCGGCGCGCCGTAGGCCGGCGGCTGCTGCGGCGGTGCGCCGTACGGAGGCGGCGGCTGCTGGGCGGGGAACCCGCCGGAGCCGGGGCCCTGCGCGGGGAAGCCGCCCGAGGAGGGCGGCGTCTGCCCGGGGCTGACGACCTGGGTGGCGTCCGCGTTCTGCTGCGGTGCGGCAGGAGCCTGTCCCGGCGAGACGACCTGCGTCGCGTCCGGGTTGGGGTTCGCCGCTGACGGCTGGCCACCTCCCGGGACGATCTGCGTTGCGTCCGCGTTGGGCTCCTGCGGCTGACCGCCGAACGGATTTCCTGGCGGCTGCGGAGCGTTCATCCGGTTTCCAACCCCCTTGGCTGGGCCGTGTACGAGTGAGACTGGTGTTGATCGGGCGTCACGCTATCGGACGCACGGGCTTCCACGCTCAGCGACCAGCCAAGAAGCCCAGAATGTCCTGCCGCGTGACGACGCCGGCGGGCTTGCCGTCCTCGAGCACGAGGGCCGCGTCGGCGTGTGACAGAGCGTTCATGGCGATGCCGACGGGCTCGCCGGCGCCGAGGGTCGGCAGCGGCGGCGACATGTGCTTGTCGAGGCGGTCCGACAGCTGCGCCTTGCCGGTGAACAGCGCGTCGAGCAGGTCGCGCTCGTTGACCGCGCCCGCGACCTCGGCGGCCATGACCGGCGGTTCGGCGTTGACGACGGGCATCTGCGAGACGCCGAACTCGCGCAGGATCGCGACGGCGTCACCGACGGTCTCGTTCGGGTGGGCGTGCACGAGGTCGGGGAGCATGCCGCCCTTGCGGCGCAGCACGTCGCCGACGGTGGCGCCGGTCGAGTCGGGCGGCAGGAAGCCGTAGGAGGCCATCCAGCGGTCGTTGAAGACCTTGGACAGGTAGCCGCGGCCGCCGTCGGGGAGGATCACTACGACGACGGCGTCCTCGGGCAGGTCGCGGGCGATGCGCAGCGCCGCGGCGGCGGCCATGCCGCAGGAACCGCCGACGAGCAGGCCCTCCTCGCGGGCGAGGCGGCGGGTGATGTCGAACGAGTCGGCGTCGGAGACCTCGACGATCTGGTCGGCGACGGTCTTGTCGTAGGCCTCGGGCCAGAAGTCCTCGCCGACGCCTTCGACGAGGTACGGGCGGCCGGTGCCGCCGGAGTAGACGGAGCCCTCCGGGTCGGCGCCGACGACCGTCACGGCGCCGTTCGAGATCTCCTTGAGGTACCGGCCGGTGCCGGAGATCGTTCCGCCGGTGCCGACGCCGGCGACGAAGTGCGTGATCCTGCCTTCGGTCTGGCGCCAGATCTCGGGGCCGGTCTGGTGGTAGTGGCTCGCCGGGTTCTCCGGGTTGGAGTACTGGTCGGGCTTCCACGCGCCGGGGATCTCGCGGACCAGCCGGTCGGAGACGTTGTAGTAGGAGTCCGGGTGCTCGGGCGCGACGGCGGTCGGGCACACGACGACCTCGGCGCCGTAGGCCTTGAGGACGTTGCGCTTGTCCTCGCTGACCTTGTCCGGGCAGACGAACACGCACTTGTAGCCCTTGCGCTGGGCGACGAGGGCGAGGCCGACACCGGTGTTGCCGGACGTGGGCTCGACGATCGTGCCGCCGGGCTTGAGCTCACCGGACTTCTCGGCCGCCTCGACCATGCGCAGCGCGATGCGGTCCTTCACGCTGCCGCCGGGGTTCAGGTACTCGACCTTCGCCAGCACCGTGGCCTTGATGCCCGTCGTCAGCGAGTTGAGCTTGACCAGCGGCGTGTTGCCGACCAGATCGACGACGTGTTCGACGTACTCCACCGGTATCTACTCCCCTGCTCCCACTCTCCGAGATAGCGGGACGAAGCGTAGCTCTAGTGGCTGCGGAGGTTGATTCGAACAGCGCGGCCGACGATTCCGGGGAAGGAGGTGGCGCGGATGATCGGGCTGAGGACGCTGCGCGCGGTGGCGATGACCGCCGCGACGCTCGGAGGGCTGTCCGGTGCGCTGGTCGGCCTGCTTACGGAGCAGGGAAGACGTGCTCGGGTGGCCATCGGCGTGCTGGAGCACCTGTGGCCGGCGCCGGACGGCGTGTACCTCGACGACGGCGGCGACCCGGTGCGGCTGGCGGTGCTCGGCGACTCGATGGCTGTGGGGGTCGGTGTGACCCATCCCTCGCAGATGCCGGGCGTGTTGCTGGCGGAAGCGCTGGCGGAGGAGGCGGGACGGCCGGTGCGCCTGTCGACGTACGCCGTGAGCGGGTCGACCACGCGTGACCTGGTGCCGCAGGTCGACGCGGCCGTGCGGGACGCGCCGCAGGTCGCGTTGATCATCATCGGCGCGAACGACGTGACGTCGCGGATGGGAACGGCCGCGTCGGCGCGGCTGCTGGCCGAGCAGGTGCGCAGGCTGCGCGCGATCGGGTGCGGCGTGGTCGTCGGCACGTGCCCCGACCTGGGGACCGTGCGGCCGATCGCGCAGCCGTTGCGGGCGATCGGGCACCGCTACAGCGTGCGTCTGGCGGCCGCGCAGACGGTCGCCGTGCGTCAGGCGGGTGGTGTTCCGGTGTCGTTGGGGAACCTGCTGGCGCCGGAGTTCATGGCGCGGCACGCCGACATGTTCAGCTCGGACCGGTTCCACCCCAGCGCGGCGGGCTACGAGGCGGCCGCGGGCGTGCTGCTGGCGCCGTTGTGCCAGGTCGCCGGCCTGTGGGCGGGGTGGAGCAGTCCGAGCGCGCCGATCCGGTCCGCGGCGGCGCTGGCGATGCGGCCGTCACGTGTGTCGGCGTGGCTGCAGAAGCGGCACGTGTGAGTTTCGGAATGCTCGTCACTCGCGCTGGCCGGGGTGAGCGGCCGTTAACTAGGCTCGACGGCGACCCTGACTCTCAACGAGGAGTTCCGTGATGCCTGAGGCCGTGATCGTCTCCGCTGCCCGCTCCCCCATCGGCCGCGCGGGCAAGGGCTCGCTGAAGGACGTCCGTCCCGACGACCTGGTGGCACGGATGATCCGCGCGGCACTGGACAAGGTGCCGCAGCTCGACCCCGCGCAGATCGACGACCTGATGCTCGGCTGCGGCCTCCCCGGCGGCGAGCAGGGCTTCAACATGGCGCGCGTCGTGTCCGTGCTGCTGGGCTACGACAACCTGCCCGGCACGACCGTCACCCGGTACTGCGCCTCGTCGCTGCAGACCACCCGCATGGCCCTGCACGCCATCAAGGCGGGCGAGGGCGACGTGTTCATCTCGGCCGGTGTCGAGACCGTGTCGCGGTTCGCCAAGGGCAGCTCCGACTCGTGGCCCGACACGCACAACCCGCTGTTCGGCGAGGCCGAGGCGCGCACCGCGTCCGTCGCCGCCTCGGGCGCCTCGGAGTGGGTCGACCCGCGCACGCTCGACGTCGTGCCGGACGTTTACATCCCGATGGGCCAGACCGCCGAGAACCTGGCTCTGCTCAAGGGGATCTCGCGCCAGGAGATGGACGAGTTCGGCGTCCGCTCGCAGAACCTCGCCGAGAAGGCCATCGCGGACGGCTTCTGGGCGCGCGAGATCACGCCGGTCGAACTGCCCGACGGCACCGTGGTCTCCGCCGACGACGGCCCGCGCGCCGGCGTCACCTACGAGGCCGTGTCGCAGCTCAAGCCCGTCTTCCGCCCGGACGGCCGGATCAACGCCGGCAACTGCTGCCCGCTCAACGACGGCGCCGCGGCCCTCGTGGTCATGTCCGACACGAAGGCCCGCGAGCTCGGCATCACCCCGCTCGCCCGCATCGTGTCGACCGGCGTCTCGGGCCTGTCGCCGGAGATCATGGGCCTCGGCCCGGTCGAGGCCTCGAAGCGCGCGCTGGCGCTCGCGGGCCTGTCGGTCTCCGACATCGACCTCGTCGAGATCAACGAGGCGTTCGCCGCCCAGGTCATCCCGTCCTACCAGGACCTCGGCATCGACCTGGACCGCCTGAACGTCAACGGCGGCGCCATCGCCGTCGGCCACCCGTTCGGCATGACAGGTGCCCGCATCACCACGACCCTGATCAACTCGCTGCAGTTCCACGACAAGCAGTTCGGTCTCGAGACCATGTGCGTCGGCGGCGGCCAGGGCATGGCGATGGTCATCGAGCGCCTGAGCTGACCATTCGTCAAGATCTGCAAATTGACGCCTGCAAGTAGCTCCGCTTCACCCGAACGGAGCTACTTGCCTGCCCCCTTTCCGCCGATGAGACAAACATCGCTCAATGGCGTCATCAGGCGAGGGGAAGTCCGTCCCTACCGATGAGCAAGGAGGGGTCGGACATGCCGTACGTGTGGTGGCAAAGCGAATATGACCTGCAATGCCACGCTTTCTCTCTCGATCAAGCCGATGGGTCGCGCAGCTTTTACGAGGCCGTCTGCGAACATTCGGTTCCCGACGAACGCGTCTCGCGCGCCCAGGCCGGTGCGTTGTGCACCGACTGCCTGATCAAGGTGGGCAGCGACCTGCCGGACGTGCGCTGGCGGGTCTAGCGCCGCCACATCCCGACTGAGTCCGGTGCGCTCTCCACGAAGCCGTGTCGTGCGTAGAGACGACGGCCGGGCGGGTCGGCGAGCAGACTGACGAGCGCGCCTGGTGCTGCCTCGCGGATCTTCGCCAGCAGCGCGGTGAGGATCGCGTCTCCCAGGCCTTTGCGCTGGTGCTCGGGCAGCACCGCCATGTCGATGACGACGAAGTACGTGCCTCCGTCACCGACCACACGGCCCATGCCCGCGGTTTCGCCTGATTCCACGTGAATGACACTTGCGCTGGCCCATGCGCCGGTGAGGCCCTTTTCGGCTTCTTCGCGCGGGCGTTCACTCAGTCCTGATTCTTTGCGCAGGCGCTGGTAGTCGTCGAGCGACGGCGGTTCCAGGACGAGCCGATATGCGGTGTCCACGCATTCCCCCTCAGTTGTGCGCGTTGTTCGTGCGATGACGGTAGAGGGCGATTCGCGCCATGCCCCACATGGTCGACCAAGAGGCGGGACACCTCGACCTGCTCGTTCACGCGAGAAGAACTTCGCCTCCCACACGACGCCGAAGGGGCGCCCCGCCGCAGCGGAACGCCCCTCCAGCACACCCGAAGCGTCAGTCCGAGTTGAAGTACGACAGCAGGCGCAGGATCTCGGTGTACAGCCACACCAGGGTGACCGTGAGACCGAACGCGATCTGCCACGCGAACTTGGCCGGCACGCCGGCGCGGATCGCCTGGTCGGCGGCGTCGAAGTCGATCAGGAAGCTGAACGCCGCGAGGCCGATGCAGACGAGGCTGAAGATGATCGCGAGCGCGCCACCGTTGCGCAGGCCGAGGCCGCCGTCGGTGAAGAAGCTCATGATCAGGTTGAAGAGCATCAGGACGCCGACGCCGATGAGCGCGCCGGTGATCCACTTGGTGAACTTCGGCGTGACGCGGACGGCGCCCGTCTTGTAGACGACGAGCATGCCGGCGAAGACGCCGATCGTGCCGATGATCGCCTGGCCGATGACCACGACGCCCTGGCCGGGGGTCCTGGTCATGTTGTCGATCACGCCGCCGATGATGCCGCTGAACGCGCCGAGGAAGATGCCCTCGACGGCCGCGTAGGCGATGACGAGCGGCGGGCTCGGGTTGCGCTTGAACGTGATGATCAGCGCGAGCACGAGGCCGATGATCGCGGCCGGGAACAGCAGGAACCACGCCTGCATGAGGTACGTGACGACGGCGGTCGCGGCCACCACGGCGAGCGTGATGCCCGTCTTGGTGACGACGTCGTCGATCGTCATCGGCCGCTCGCTGGTCAGCGGCGGCGGGGCCTGCTGGTAGCCAGCCTGTTCTGGCTGGCCGAAGCCTGCGTAGCCTCCGTAACCGCCGCCTGTCGGCAGGTTACGGAAAGCCGGGTTGCTGCTCGAGCGCACCTGGTCCTCCTGGGGCGTTGCTTTACGCCGTCACGGGGTACAACGAGCACGCTCGGTGCCATGTTCCCCATCGGTAAAGGCGACTTTACCCCCGACGACGATCACACGTGCGCAAATACCGCGGTAACTCCAGAGCGTTATGAGACTGCGGCGTGTCGCGGCGTGTCCCTCACGAAGGCCGTAAGCCCGGTCACATTCCATTCACAGTCACACCCTCAGTGACGACACACTTCCCCCTCGTGGCGGCTTGTCCCCGGTGTGGGGGAACGAGAAGCTCGCACGCGGGATCTCACAGGTCAGAGGGGATGACGATTCACCATGGGCTGGAAACGTCTGGCCGCCGTGGCGGTGGTTTCGGGGCTGGCGCTCCTGACCGTCCCCGCGACGGCGACCGCAGTCGGCGTCAAGGGCATCGGCCACAGCGCGTCGGGGCTCCAGCCCAACGCCACACCGGGTAGCGAGTGGCACGGCTCATACATGTGGCAGGACAAGCAGGTGTGGTGCGTGCAGTACGCCCTGCCCGCGCCGGACAGCGATGTCGGCTACAAGGAAGGCGACGCGCTGCGCACCAAGGCGGGCAAGGACCTCGCCCCCGACATCGCGGCGAACATCTCCTACCTGCTGCTGCGCTACTCGACGACCAAGTCCCCGGACGAGGCCGCGGCGCTCGCGCACCTGTTGCACAGCTGGACGTCGGCTCCCGACGGCGAGGTCACGTACGACACGACCGACGCCAAGCGCCTCGCCTACAACGCGGAGTTCTACGCCGCGCGCCTGCCGCAGTCCGTCATGGACACCGTCGCGCGCATCAAGGCCGACGCCGAGGCCAACCGCGGCCCGTGGACGCTCACCGCGACCGCGCCGAAGGAACCGCTGGTCATCGACGCCGAGTCCAGCTGGACGCTGTCGCTGGTCAAGGCCAACGACAAGGGCGTCACGAACGCCCCGATCGCCTTCACCCTGACCGACGCGAAGCTCGCCGACGGCGCCACCAGCGGCACGGCGACCACGGGTGCGGACGGCAGCCCCGCCGTGGTCAAGCTCATCGCCACCGGCCCGAAGCCGTCGATCGCGGCCGTCGCGGACTCCCCCGCCGACCGCCCGGTCGTGCACTTCCCCATCCAGACCGAGAACATGCAGCGCATGGTCACGACCGGTGGCGAGAAGAAGCTGAACGCCGCCGCGAACACCACCGCGAAGACCGCGCCCGGCGCCGTGAAGATCACGAAGATCGACTCCGAGACGAAGAAGTCGATCGCGGGCGTCGCGCTGCGCGTCACGGCCAAGGACCAGACGTCCGCGGCGAAGAAGCAGGACGACACCGACCTCGTCGGGACGGACGGCAAGCCGCTGGTGCTGCAGACCGGCGCCGACGGCACGGTCGAGGTGCCGGACCTGCGCACGCCGCAGGAGATCTGCCTCGTCGAGGTGGCCGCTCCCAAGGGGTACGAGGAGTTCTTCGACCCGAAGGCGCCGCCGTCCGCGTGCGGCACGCTCGCGGCGGGTCAGACGCTCGCGCTGGAACTGGTGAACAAGCCGAACAAGCCGGTCGTGCCCAGCACGATCCCGGCGGGCGCGGACGGGCAGACGCCGGTCGCGACGGCGTCGTTCGACACGCAGCTGCGTCCGGGCCTGATGCTGGCGGTGGGCGGCCTCGTGCTGTTCGGTGCGGCGCTGGCAGGCTTCCTGGTGTGGCGCAGGCAGTGAGTGGCAGGGCTTTCCTGACCGGGGCGCTGGTGGCGGGTGTGGCCGCCGCCAGCGTTCTGGTCGGCACGTCCGAGACCGCGGTCGTCAAGGGACGCGCGGTCGCGGACGAGATCCCGGTGGTCGCGCCGGGGCCGGTCGCGGACAGCCTGAGCACCGGCCGCGGTCCCGACCTCACCGGCCTGGTCGGTGGTGCGAACACGGCCAACGCCAAGCCCGCCGAGCCGGCTCCGCGGCAACAGCAGCCCGCGCCGCCCAAGGCGGGTCCGGGGTCCGTGCGGCTGCCCGCGGGCGGTTCGGCGACGCTGGTGCGCAAAGAGGTGAAGGACGGCGTGCTGCCCGTGCCCGACGGCATCGGCGAGGCGACGTGGTGGGGCACCGAGATCAGCGGCGCCGAGGGCGCGACGGTGCTGGCCGGGCACGTCGACTGGAAGGGCGCGAAGGGCCCGTTCGCGGAGCTGTGGCAGGCGCAGAACGGCCGTGAGGTCGTGATCGCCGACAGCGCGGGCAAGGAGTTCCGGTTCCGCATCAAGCAGATCGAGACCGTGCGCAAGGAGGAGCTCCCGGCGCGCGCGGTCGAGTTCTTCGGCCCGCGCGGCCCGCACCGGCTGGTCCTCGTCACCTGTGGCGGCACCTGGATCGGTGGTCAGCAGGGGTACGAGGCGAACAGAGTGGTCATCGCCGAACCCGTTCAGTGACCAATCCTGTACCTCACGCAACCCGTTCGGGTAACTAGTCGTCTCCTTTAGTGTGAAACGGTGGGGATGGTTGACCACGGGTGTGGCGCTGGGTCTGGTACTGGCAATGGTGTGGACCCTCGGGTCGCACGACGAACAGACCCCGGTGTCGGACTCGGGTCCCCTGCCGATGGCGCCGAGACTGCCCGCTCCGAAGGACGCGGGGCCGACGCCGACGGTGCCCGCCCCGACCCCCGAGCAGCTCGCCAAGCAGCCGTGGATGCACAAGCTCGCACCCGGTGAGAAGCCCCCGCAGTTCGTGCTCTTCTCCTTCGACGGCGCGGTGTCGAAGCAGCACTGGGACAAGGTCCTGCCGATCGCGAAGGCCAAGAACGCGCACGTCACCGGCCTGCTGTCCGGCGTGTACATGCTGGCGGACCAGGACAAGCTGCAGTACCAGCCGCCGGCGGGACTCAAGCGCGGCGTCTCCGACATCTCGTTCGGCGGCACCAGGCAGGACATCACCGCCCGCATCGGCTACCTGAACCAGGTGATCGCCGACGGCCACGAGATCGGCACCCACTACAACGGCCACTTCTGCTCCGGCGGCACGCAGCCGTCGGTCGACAAGTGGGACACCGCCGCCTGGAACCAGGAGCTCGACCAGTTCAAGCAGCTCGTCGACTCCTCCCGTGCGGCGGGCCTCAACCTGCCCGCCGACGCCGTCCGGGGTGGACGGACGCCGTGCCTGGAAGGCAACTGGGACCAGGCCTTCCCGGCGATGGCCGCGCACGGGCTCGTCTACGACACGAGCAAGGTGGCGCTCGGCGTGCAGTGGCCGACCGTCCAGAACGGACTGTACGAGTTCCCGATGCCCGAGGTGCGCGTCCCGGGACTGGGCAAGCAGGTCGTCATGATGGACTTCAACCTCTGGTACTCGCTCAACCAGGCCAAGGACGAACCGTGGCGCGCGGCCGACTTCGCGCAGATCGTGCTCGAAACCTACAAGTCGGTGCACCAGGCAGCGTTGAACGGCAACCGTGCGCCGATCGTCGTCGGCAACCACTTCAACGAGTGGAACGGCAACGCGTTCTCCACGGCGATGGAGCAGTTCATGGAGTTCGTGTGCGACAGGCCGGAGACGGTCTGCGCCACCTACACCGAGGTGATCCAGTGGATGCAGCTGCAGGATCCGGCGGTGCTCGACCAGCTCCGCCGGATGCCCGCAGCCCGCAACTGACAGCGACCCGGGTCGCTAGCCGTCGGTCGAGATGATCCGGTCGTCGTTCACGCCCGGCGAGCCGTTCGCGTCCTGGTTGGACGTGCCCAGCCACAGCGTGCCGTCCGGCGCCGTCGTCACCGCCCGCACGCGTCCGTAGCCCGTGAACACGGCCTGCGGGGTGCCGAGGGTGGTGCCGCTGACCGGGATCTTCCACACGCGCTTGCCGGTGACCGCGCCGACGTACAGGGCGTTCTTGTAGAACGCGATGCCGGTCGGGCCGGCCTGGCTGGTCGACCACGTCTTGACCGGGTTCGTCATGCCAGACACGTTGCAGTTGCCTTCACACGTGGGCCACCCGTAGTTCTTGCCGGCCTCGATGCGGTTGACCTCGTCGGTCGTGTTGTTGCCGAACTCCGTGGCGTACGCGGTGCTGCCGATCCACGTGATGCCCTGGACGTTGCGGTGGCCGATCGAGTACACGACGCTGCCCGCGCGGGGGTTGCCCGCCGCGGGCTGCCCCGCGGCGTCGAAGCGGAGGACCTTGCCTCCCAGCGAGTTCCAGTTCTGGGCCGTGCTCGTGTTCTGGCCGTCGCCGGTGGTGGCCCACAGGAAGCCGTCCGGACCCCATTCGAGCCCGCCGCCGTTGTGGTAGCGGTTCTTGGGGATGCCGGTCACGATCGGCTGCGGCGTGCCGCCGAGCTGGAGCTTGGCGACGCGGTTGTCGCTCGCCGTCGAGTAGTAGATGAAGACCGAGTTGTCGGTCGCGAAGCTCTTCGAGACCGCGAGGCCGAGCAGTCCGCCCTCGCCGCCCGTGGTCTGGGCCTGTTCGACCGTGTCCAGTTCGGTCACGGTCGTGCCGGAGATCTTCTTGATCTTGCGGGTGTCCCGCTCGGTGAAGATGCCGCTGCCGTCAGGCAGGAACTCGATGTCCCACGGGATGTCCAGCTTCGTGGCGAGGGTCCGTTCGGCCAGGACCGAGGGGGCGTCCTGGGCCGACGCGGGCACCGCGCAGAGGGTCGCGGCCAGGGCAGTGCAGGCTGCCGCCGCTGCGATTCGACGAGCACGCATGTGCTCTCCTTCTCGTCCGCTCGAGTGTGGCTGCGGCGGCGGTGTTGCAGGGCGTGTTCACGCAATCACACATCGCGAAGCGCCGCAACAGTCGTCGGAGGTCCCGGTATTCCCGGTCGTCGTCCGGGTGAAACCGACGGCGATCCCTCCGATGACTTCAGGTCACTTTCTGTACGGTCTAGACCGTGGCGGTCCGCACCACCTACCGTGTGGTGCGCCGCCGCGCCCTCACGGAAAGCGCTTGCACGCCCAGCCGGGCCTGCGGGCAGGAGACCGAGGAGTTGCGCATGAACGTTGCCGTCACCACGACCGAGACCAAGCTCCCCGAGATCAGGCGCGAGTGGGTCAAGCCCGACTTCCGCGACTTCGAGACCCCGATGGAGGTCACCGCCTACGCGGCGCGCAGCTGACGTCAGGTGGTGGGCCGGGGTTCCGCGCCGGAGCCCCGGCCTCTCGCGCGCCCTCCCCTGCCGACCGAGGAGTTCCCATGTCCGCCGTTCCTCCCGCGGAGTTCGTCGCCGAGCTGCGCGCCCTCGCACCCCGGTACTGGGACAGCCACCCGTTCCACCTGCGCATGCACGCGGGACAGCTGGGCAAGCACGAGCTGCAGGCGTGGGCCGCGAACCGGTGGTACTACCAGCGCTGCATCGCGCAGAAGGACGCCGCGATCCTCTCCAACTGCCCGTTGCCGGAGATCCGCCGCCAGTGGCGCGAGCGGATCGTCTGGCACGACGGCACGAAGCCCGGTGAGGGCGGTGCGGAGAACTGGATCCGCCTCGCCGAGGCCGTGGGGCTGACCAGGGACGAGGTGCTCGACGAACGGCACGTGCTGCCCGGCACGCGCTTCGCCGTCGACGCCTATGTGAACTTCGCGCGCACCAAGCCGTGGGTCGAGGCCATCGCGTCCGGGCTCACCGAGATGTTCTCGGGGGCGTTGATGCGCAAGCGTTTGACGGCTCTGCGGGAGCAGTACCCGTGGATCGCCGAGGAGGGGTTCGCCTACTTCACGAACCGCATCGAGGCGGTCGCCGGGGAGGGCCGGGCCACTGTGGACATCGTGGTCGAGCACTCGCGGACCCGCGAGCAGCAACTGGCCGCCGTCGCCGCGCTGTCGTTCAAGTGCGACGTGCTGCGGGCCGTGCTGGACGCCGTCGACTACTACTCGGGCAGGGGCAGGCCGTGACCGTGGCGCTGGACGCCGTGCCGCGGATCCGGCGCGGGGTGAAGTGCACCTACGACCAGATCCGGGAGGCGCACGTCGTGCTGTTCCCCGAGGGCGTGCTGGTGCTGAACGAGACCGCCGCTTCCGTTGTGGCGCTGTGCGACGGTGTCCGTTCCATCGGGGACATCGCGGTCGCGCTGGCCGACGAGTACGCCGGGGTCGAGCCCGGCGACGTGGCGGAGCTGGTCGCCCGCATGGTCGAGCGCAGGGTGGTGGACGTCCATGGCTGAGGCGCCTTTCGGGCTGCTGGCCGAGCTGACGCACCGGTGCCCGTTGCAGTGCGGTTACTGCTCGAACCCGCTGGAGCTGGTGCGCCGCGACGCCGAGCTGTCGACCGAGGACTGGCGGCGCGTCTTCGACCAGGCCCGCGCGCTCGGCGCGTTGCAGATCCACCTGTCCGGCGGGGAACCGCTGCTGCGCCCCGATCTCCCCGAACTGGTGGCGCACGCGAACAGCCTCGGTTGCTACGTCAACCTCGTCACCTCCGGCGTGGGACTCTCACGCGACCGGTTGCGGTCGCTGGCGTCTCTCGGCGTCGACCACGTGCAGCTCTCGTTGCAGGACGCGACTCGCGCCGGCAACGACCGGATCGCGGGCATCAAGGCGTTCGACCGCAAGGTGGAAGCGGCCTCCCACGTGCTGGACGAGGGCTTGCCGCTGACGGTGAACACCGTGCTGCACCGGCAGAACCTCGACAACGTCGCCGGCATCATCGCGATGGCCGAGCGGATGGGCGCCGAGCGCCTGGAGCTCGCGAACACCCAGTACTACGGCTGGGCGCTGCGCAACCGCGCGGTGCTCCTGCCGACGCGGGAGCAGCTCGCCGCCGCCGATCCGGTCGTCGCCGCGGCGCAGGAACGGCTGCGCGGGCGCATGGAGATCGTCTACGTCATCGCGGACTACCACGAGGCCCACCCGAAACCGTGCATGTACGGGTGGGGTGCACGGCAGCTCACGGTGGCGCCGAACGGGGACGTGCTGCCCTGCCCCGCCGCCACGGTGATCTCGTCGCTCGAGATCGAGAACGTGCGCGACTCGTCGTTGCACGACATCTGGCACCACTCGCCGTCGTTCAACGCCTTCCGCGGCTTCGAGTGGATGAAGGACCCGTGCCGGTCGTGCCCGCGCAAGGAGGTCGACTTCGGCGGCTGCCGGTGCCAGGCGTTCCAGCTGACCGGCGACGCCGCCGCCACCGACCCGGTCTGCTCGCTGTCGCCTGACCGGTCCACTGTGGACCTGATCCTGGAGACCGAGATGGCGCCCGCCGAGCTGCCCGTGATGGCGATGAGGAAGATGCGGTGAAGGCGGTCCTGCTGGGCACGACGGCGGGTGGCGGTTTCCCGCAGTGGAACTGCGCCTGCTCGTTGTGCGTGCGTGCCCGTTCGGGGGCGTTGCCGTCGCGGTCGCAGGACTGCCTGGCGATCAGCGGCGACGGCACGGGCTGGTGGCTGGTCAACGCCTCCCCGGACATCCGCACGCAGATCACCTCGTGCTCGTTGCTCGACCCCGGTCCCGGCGCGCGCGAGACCCCGTTGCGCGGCGCCCTGTTCACCGACGCGGAGCTCGACCACACCCTCGGACTGCTGACGTTGCGGGGTGGCAGGGGTTTGACGGTGTGGGCGCCCGGTCCGGTCATGCACGCGCTGAAGGACGAGTTCGACCTGCGCACGGTGATCGACGGGTACGCGCCGGTGGCGTGGCGGGAGGCGGCCGGCTCGTTCGACCTCGGCGGCCTGAGCGTGACGGCGATCCCGATCAGCGGCAAGCGGCCGAAGTACGCGCGTTCGTCCACTGTGGACGGCGACTGGGTGGTCGCCTACCGGTTCGAGGACCCGGTCTCCGGTGGTGTGCTGGTCTACGCGCCCTGCCTGGCGGCGTGGCCGGACGGGTTCGACGAGGTCGTCGCGGGGGCGGACTGCCTGCTGCTCGACGGCACGTTCCACGCGGCCTCGGAGATGGGATCGGCCACCGGCAGCGCGTCCGGGCAGGCCGCGATGGGCCACCTCCCGATCACCGCGAGCCTGCCCGAACTGCGGCGGTTCCCCGGCGTGCGCCGCCTCTACACGCACCTCAACAACACCAACCCGGTGCTCGACCCGTCGTCCCCGGAGGCGGTGGAACTGCACGAGGCGGGTGTGGAGGTTCCGCTCGACGGCACGGTGATCGAACTCTAGATCGGCCACA
Organism: Lentzea albida; assembly: GCF_900111005.1. Classification (GTDB taxonomy): domain Bacteria; phylum Actinomycetota; class Actinomycetes; order Mycobacteriales; family Pseudonocardiaceae; genus Lentzea; species Lentzea albida. Next base: position 816,468 of record NZ_FOFV01000001.1, on the reverse strand, counting down.
ATCACGGGATGTCCTACGTGATCGGCGGCCGGCCGCTGGCGGCGCGACTCGTCGCGGAGATGCCGTCGTTCGTGCGGCAGGTGATCGCGGCGCTGGTGGAGCGCGTACCGGCGTACTCCCAGCTGCCCGCCGAAGAACTCGCCGGCGACATCCACCGCGTCACCGAGCACGCCCTGCGCGCGTTCGCCCAGGTGCTCTCGACCGGTGAGCTGCCGTCCGCCGCAGAGCTCGCGTTCCTGCGCGAGTCGGCGGCGCGGCGGGCCGAGGAGGGCGTGCCGATCGACGTGGTGCTCACCGCGTACCACGTGGGGATCCAGGTCGTGTGGGACGTGCTGGTGCCCGAGGCGCGTCCCGAGGAGGTCCAGGACGTGCTGGCGCTGAACGCGCTGGCGTTGCGGTACCTGCAGCTCGTGACGCCCGTGGTGAGCGCCGGGTACCTCGACGAGCGCCAGACGATGTTCGACGACGAGCGCTCGGCCCGTGCCACGCTGCTGACCGGCCTGCTCGCCGGAACCGTGGAGGCGCCGGGACCTTTCGTCGTGTTCGCCCTGCACCTGCCGCCCCACCCCGACGAACTGCTGCCCGGGGTGGACGCCGCCGTCGCGTCCCGGCGGAAGCTGCGGCGGGTGCGCACGGAACTGGAGCGGCACAGCCGCGAACCGGTGCTGTCGTCGCTCACGTCCGACGGCGGCCTCGCCCTGCTGCCGGGCGAGGACCTGCCGTGCGAACGGATCGTGGCGGACGTGACGCGGGCCGCCGGTGTGCCGGTGACGGTGGCGGCGGTCGCGGCCGGTGCGTCCGGCGTCGCGGCCGCCGCCGCGCTGGCACGGGAGGTGCTGGCCGTCGCGGTGCGGTCGGGTCCGGGCCTGTACCGGCTCACCGACGTGCTGCTGGAGTACCAGCTCTCCCGCCCCAGCGCCGCTGTGGAGCCGTTGGCCGCCATCGTCGAGCCGCTGACCGACGAGCTCGTGCAGACCCTGGAGGTCTACCTCCGGCGCGGCTCACGGCGCCCGGCCGCCACCGAACTGCACGTGCACCCGAACACCGTCGACTACCGGCTGCGGCGCGTCGCGGAGCTGACCGGGCTGGACCCGACGCGGATCGAGCACGTCACGCTTTTGACGGCTGCGCTGGCCGCACGGCGTTCGCGACCGTAGCGCCGAAGGCCGCCATGCCCGCCGCGTTGGGGTGCAGCGGCGCCGCGACCGTCGTCGGGACCAGGCCCTCCAGGTACCGGTCGGCGGGCTTGGCGCACGTGTCGTGCCCGACGCTGACGGCCGCGAGGTCCACGTAGGTCGCGCCGCGCTTCTCCGCCTCCGCCCTGGCCGTGGCGCTGAGCAGGTCCACCGACCGCTGCAGGAAGTCGGCGTCGCGGCCCCAGATCGGCTGGACCGGGTAGCAGCCGCCGGGACGGATGTAGGTGCCGTAGCCGGTGACGAGGACCTTGGCGTGCGGTGCGCGGCGCTTGACCTCGTCGAGGGCGGCACCGAACTCGGGCGCCCACCCGCGGATGGCCGCGGCGACCTGGTCACCGCCCGCGGTCAGCCGGGCCTCGCACGAGAGGCCGACGGGTTCGGGGAGCAGGTTGATGCAGCCCAGCGCGGTCTGCACGAGCCCGACGTCGTTGCCGCCGATGGTGATCGACACCAGGTCGGTGGTGGGCTTCAGCGCGTCGTACTGCGGCGCGACGAACCCGAACTGGCGGCCGGCGAAGTCGTCGGTCTTGGCGCCGGAGCAGGTGACGTCGGTCAGCCTCGCGCCGAGCAGCTCCGCGGCGACCTGCGGGTAGTTGCGGTCGCTGCGCAGGCACCACAGCGCCGGGTCCGGGTTCGGGATCAGCGGTCCCGCCGCCGCCGAGTCGCCCAGGGCGACGTAGTCGAGGGTGTCCGCCTGCGCGGTGCTTGTTCCGGCGACCAACATCGCCACGACAGCCAGCCCGGCCACGATTCGCATCCCGATCCTCCAACGTCGTTGTCAGGTCAGCTCATCGTGGTGGCTCAGATCACCGGTGCGGGTAGGACGTTGCCCAGAGTCATCCGGTCGTGTTTGTGACCGATCACAATGGGGGTGTGACTCCCGCAGATCTCCTGTCGTTGGCCACCCAGTCCTGCGTGGACGCCGCGAAGCTGTTGCGCGAGATCCGCGTGGACGTGTCCGCGAAGGGCGCCTACGACCAGGTCAGCAACGCCGACCTCGAACTGGAGGCGTTCCTGCGGGCGTGCCTGACCGAGGGCGCTCCCGGCTCTGCGGTGGTGGGTGAGGAGCTCGGCAGCGCGTCCGCCGAGGTCACGTGGTTCGTCGACCCGATCGACGGCACGCGGAACTTCGTGCGCGGCCTCCCGCTGTCGTGCATCTCCGTGGCCGCCGCGGTCGACGGCGTGCTGGTCGCGGGCTGCGTGCTCGACCCGTTCCGCGACGAGCTGTTCACGGCGGCGGCGGGCGTGCCGTTCGGCGTTCGCTCGGCCGGGCTCACGATCCCGCCCGGGGTGAGCCCGCGGCCCCTCGTGCTGACCGACATCCCGTTGCCCGGCAGCCCGTACGAGGGCGAGGTGGAGTTCCTGGCCGACCTGATGGAACGGGCGGACGTGCGGCGCGTCTACTCGACCGCGCTGTCGCTCGCGTGGGTGGCGGCGGGCAGGGCGGACGCGGCGGCGAACATCGGCATCCACCCGTGGGACGTCGCGGCGGGCGCGGTGCTCGTGCGCGAGGCCGGCGGGGTGTTCACCGGGATCGGCCACAACGCGTTCGCCGCGGGCAGGGGTGAGATCGTCGGCTGGCTGGCGGACCGGGTGGAGGGCATCGTCTCGTGATCGATCTCAGCGGCAAGGTCGTGCTGGTCACCGGAGCGGGCGGCACCATCGGCGCGGGGATCGCCGCCCGGTTCGAGGCCGCGGGTGCGCTGGTCGTCCGCCACCTCGGCCGTGAGGACGGCGACCTGCGCACGGAGGCGGAACGCGTGGTCGGTGAGGCGGCCGCACGGCACGGCCGGCTGGACGCCGTCGTGAACAACGCGGGCGCGCAGCCCGTGGACCCGTTGCCGGGCATGACCTCCGAGCGGTGGCGGTCCGTTCTGGACACGAACCTGACCGGTCCGTTCGCCGTCACCCAGGCCGCCGTCGCGCACCTGCCGGCCGGAGGCTCGGTCACGCACATCGCGTCGATCGAGGGCACGCACCCCGCGCCCGGTCACGCCCACTACGCGGCCTCCAAGGCCGGGCTGATCATGCACGCGCGGGCGGCCGCGCTGGAGTACGGGCCGCGCGGGATCCGGGTCAACACGGTCTCCCCCGGCCTCATCGCGCGGCCCGGCATCGAGGAGCAGTGGCCCGAAGGCGTCGCGCGGTGGCGGGAAGCCGCGCCGCTGACCCGCCTCGGCACGCCCGAGGACGTCGGTGACGCGTGCGTCTTCCTGGCGAGCGACCTCGCGAAGTGGATCACCGGGCACGACCTCGTGGTGGACGGCGGAGTGACGGCTCGGCCGACGTGGTGAGCCCGTTGCGGCGGCTGCCACTACACAGTTGACACCTTTCCGTCACAGTCAGTAGCCGATCACAGCACTACCCCAATTCGTACAGAACCGACAGGGTCCGACGGCCTGTCGGCGGCTTTACTTGCCACCTGGCATAAGACCAGTTCAGACGCGATACGTGACGCTCCCTCTACCGTGCGTATCAATCGACTATGGAATGTCTCAACTGGGTTACAGCACGCGTTCGGGCTACCGAGAGTGATAACACCCGCGTCCCTTTCGTCGAAAGGTCAGAAGTCGACTTGGACCGGAGGGGGACGGACGACATGACATCCGAGTACCGACCTGTTTCCCGACGCACGCTCCTGACCGCCGCACTCGGCGGGGCAGCTGTGGGCGTCGTCGGACAAGGCCTGTTCGCGGGAGCCGCCGGCGCGGCACCCAAGGCGGGCCGCCAGAAGCTCCTGATCGGCAGCGTGGACCGCCTCGGCAACGGCGTGGTGCAGCTGACCGACCCGAGCCTGACCGGCGAGCAGACGCTCGTGCCGGTCAACGGACAGCCGAACGGGATCGTGGGCTCGCCCGACGGTCTGCGCGCTTACGTGGGGACGGTCTTCGGGCCGGGTCTGAGCGTCGTGGACGTCGACGGCGGCCGCGTGACCGGCGAGGTCGCCGTCGGCGGGTTCGCCAACGAGGTGCTCGTCTCGCCCGACGGCAGGACGGTGTACGTGGCGACCGGCTCCGCCGGTGCCGGTGGTTCCACCGGGCACGTGGCCGTGGTCGACACGGCGAGCGGCGAGGTCCGGGCGAGGATCAAGGCAGGCCTGCTGCCGCGCTCGCTCGCGCTCAGCCCGGACGGCAAGCAGCTGTTCGTCGGCGACGAGCGGGCCAAGGGCGTCACGATCATCGACACCGCGAAGAACGCCGTGTCGGGCAAGTTCGAGACCGAGGGCAGGCCGCTGCTGCTCGCCATCGATCCCAAGGGCAAGAACCTGTACGTGGCGCAGTCGCGTGAGCTGGCCACGTTCGGGCTGCGCGGCGGCAAGTCCGGGGCGACCGCGCTCGACGGCATCCCGTGCGGCCTGGCGGTGCACCCGAACGGCACCTTCGCGGCCGTGAGCCTCTACGCGGGCCGCGACTCCGACTCGCAGCTGGTCACGGTGAACATCAACTCGAACAAGGTCAGGACGAAGGAGTCCAACGGCAAGGCGAACGGTCCTCTCGCGATGAGCAAGGACGGTGGCCGGGCGTTCGTGCTGGACAAGAAGAACCGCAAGGTCACGTCCGCGGACACGAACTCCGGCAAGCCGGACAGCTCTTTGCCGACCCCCAACTCGAACACGCCGACCTCCGTCGCGTTCGTCGAGACCGCCTGAGCGCCGGAGGGAACTCGCGATGCCCATCTCCATGTCCGTGAAGACCCTGGACTACACCCCGACCTGGCCGCCGTACCCCAGTCTGTGGATGGCCGGCTACGGCGGCGCGCCGCGCGGCAACCAGGGCGCGGTCGACCGCAGGCTGCGCGCCCAGTGCATCGTCATCGACGACGGAGCCGGCCCCAAGGTCATGCTCCGCATCGACGTCGTCAGCATTCCCAGATACGTGCACCAGTCGATCAGATCCCAGGTGCTGCCGTTGGTGAACAACCAGAACGGCAACTTCCTGATCATCTGCAGCCACACCCACTCCGGCCCGTTCATCGGCACCACGCGCCCGCACCCGTACGTGATGATGAGCCTCACCCCGGCGGACATCAGCGCGATCGAGGACACGACCAACGTGTTCATCTCGCAGATGGTCACCCTCGTGCAGGAAACCCTGGCGATGGCCCGCACGCAGGTCACGTTGTGGTACAAGGAAGGCAACGCGTCGATCGGCTACAACCGCGCCGGTGAGCCCAACGTCCTCACCACGGTCAACGCGCTGATCGCCCGTCGCACGAGCGACAACGCCCTGCAGACCGTCCTCTTCGGATACGCCTGCCACGCCGTGTCGCGCGGCATCGACAGGACGTTCTGCAGCGACTTCCCCGGTGCCGCCACCGACGTGATCAGCAACGCGCTCGGCGTGCAGGCGCTGTTCTTCCAGGGCGCCGCCGGCGACCAGGAGCCCATTGACGCGAAGAGCCCGAGCCAGGTCACGAACCTCGGCACGATCCTCGGCAACGAGGTCGTGTCGATGGTGAACTCGGGCGGCTGGACCGCCGTCACCGCCCCGATCACGACGTACTACCAGGAACTCAGCCTCCCGTTCACCGTGGACTTCGGCGACCCGGCCGCCGTGATCCGCGCCCGCAACAGCTACAGCGCCCGGCTCGACAACAACACACCGAGCGAGTACGCCTACCGCCACGCCGAGGTCATGCTCGAGCAGATCGCGGGCCCGGGCCTGCCGCGCGTGTTCCCGATGCCCATCCAGCGCTGGAAGCTGGGCGGTCTCAACATCTTCGCGATGTCGCACGAGGTCCTGTCCGAGTACGCCGCGAACCTGCGCAACCAGATCCCGGGCAACCTCTGGGTCATGGCCTACGCCAACGAGACCGAGGGTTACGTGGCGGCCAACGGCATCCTGCAGGACGGCGGCGCCGTGCGCTGGGGCTACGAGGCCGGCTGGGTCGACGATCCCGAGCTCTCCGGCGAAGACACGTGGACGACGTTCTACCCCTGGCCCGCACCGCTCAAGTTCAGCCCGAGCGGGCCCGCAGCGCCGGGAACGACCGAGCGCATCGTCATGGACGCCAGCACAGCAATGCTGAACCTCTGAGGGGTGGATCGAAGAAATGCCAGGACCAAGCACCACGTTGTCGTCCCGCTACGGCCTCGCACCGGTCTACCCGTGCGGCACGACCGGTAACCTCTTCCTGTTCGAGCACTCGACACCGGCCACCGGAACCTTCGCCTGGGGCCAGAGCTACCAGATCGGCGCGGGCTGGCAGGGCCGCGTCATCGCCGGCCCGAGCGGGTGGATGTTCAGCATCACCACCGGCGGCGAGCTCAGAGTGCTGCACTACAACGGAACCGGCTGGGACCTGCTCAACGGCAGCCAGTACCTCGTCCTCGGCCAGGGCTGGAACTACACCGCGGCGAACACCCGCAACCGGATCACGGTGGACGAGGACGGCGTCATCTACACCCTCGACGCCGCAGGCAACCTCAAGGCGCACTACTTCAACTTCACGACCCAGCAGTGGGCCGTGCAGGGTGCCCTGCTCGAGACGGGCCTGACCCAGTACAACGCGATCGTCGCCACCAGCCGAGGCGTCGTCTACGCGCGCAACGCGGGCGGCGCGATGTACCGCTACTACATCGACTTCTGGTCCGGCGCCACGGCGACCTGGGTCAAGCCGGTGTCGACGGTCACCACGGGCTGGCAGAACCTGAAGCACCTCAGCTCGGCCGGCGGCGAGACGTTCTACGCCGTGAACCAGAACAACGGCAACCTGCTCTGGTACAGCTACAACCCGGTCACCAAGGTGTGGAAGAACGCCAAGATCATCGGGTCGGGCTGGAACAGCGAGCAGGACGTCGTCGTGCAGTCCAACATCTGCTCGCGCTTTCCCTGGGACACCGCGTGCAACTCGTTCGGGATGCAGGACGGCGGGGCCGTGATCACGCGGCTCAACCAGGTGAAGAAGAACTGATCACTGCTTTTTCGGGCCCGCTCTCGGCTTTCGTGCCGGGGGCGGGCCCTTCGCATGTCCGGCTGGTGTCACTCGCCGACGAGGTACCGGTAGGACACCGGCGTGAGGTTGGGCTCCTTGACCGCCCACGGGCGGATCACGCGCAGGGTGCCGCCCGACGCCTCCGGCGGTGACACCGAGCGGTCGAGCACGATGCCGCTGACGACCAGCAGCATGTTGTTCGGGTACTCGCGCAGGTGCAGCTCGACCTCCTTGCGCGTCAGGATGATCTCGGAGGCGTCCGTCCACGTCGTGGTGGTGCCTTTGACCTCGACGTAGACGCGCTCGTCCGCACGACGGGCATCGAGGTCGTAGGACTCCTTGGCCCCGACGTCCTCCACGTCGTATCCCTGCTCCTCCAGGTACTCCGTCGCCACCGCGACCGCGCGTCGTTCGATCGCGATCCGTTCCGGCGCACTCTGACGAAGTCCCTGCCCACTGCGGGCTTTGCCCGCCAACCGCTCCGCCTCGACCTCCGCGTCGGCGATCTCGGGAGCCGTCGTGCCGTGGTCGAGGAGCTCGTACAGCTCGCTGAGGACGGAGACGAGGAAGGTCAGGTCGTCGGCGAGCACCTGGTCGGAAGGCAGGTCTCCCAACGGGTACTCGAACGCCACGACGGTGCCGTCCTCGTACGCCCGCCCCAACTCGGACCGGGTGGCCTTGAGTTCGATCGCGTCGACGAGGTCCGGCCGCGCCCGCAAACTCGCCGACAGCGCCTCCCGCATCTCGTACGCCCGTTGCCGGAGCCCGCTCCCCGGCAATCCCTTGTACTCGCGGTTCTTCTTGCGACTGGCGGCCTGCATCAGCGACAGGTAGACCCGATCGCCCGGTGCCGCGAACAGGTAGACGACGTACCAGCCCTTGGTAGCGGACGGAGACCGACTGGCCGAATGCACGCGCGCCCAAGGGATCTCGGCCCTGTTGCCGGCGCCGTCACTGCTCCCGACCCGCCAGTCGGTGATCTCGACCGGAGCCGCACGTCGGAGGTCGGGCAACCGCTCCCGCAGCCAGTTCGGGATGTCGTGGCGGATCAGTCGGCCGCGTTCCTGCATCTCCGGTGTGTTCTCGGAGGTCCACTCGGCCTGGAGCTGCATGACGTCACGGAGAAGCTCACGCATCGGGAACGAGCCACCACCTTCACAGCACGATCAGTGATCTCAAGATCGCACATGGCCCGTTCGGGTGTTACTCGATCGTGGCGGTTGAACACCCAGCGCGGCCGATGATCCACAGGCCGCCAGAGGGCTGTGATCACCAACACAAGGCGGCGGCAGTGGTACGCGGGCACCACTTCGGCACGTGACGAGCGCGCGGAACGGGAGCCGAGCCGGTGTCACCGGGAGTTACATGATCATCGCCTGACGGCGTCTGCGCTGGTCAGGCGATGATCCATACAGGTGAACAGAAGTACCCCCGACGGGATTCGAACCCGTACTGTGATCCTTTTAAGGGACCTGCCTCTACCGATTGGGCTACGGGGGCGCGGTGAGCCTAGGCCTTGATCGTCGGCTTGTGTGAGCGGATGGTCGTTTCTCGCCCGAGCGGCCCAGCGAATTGGACTAGAGCGAGCACTCCCGTAAGCGTCGAACGGTCGCGGGCATCAGCGTCCCCTTCCCGCGCCGAGCAGTTCCTTGAAGCGCAGCGCCACCCAGTCGTGCACGGCCGTGGAGACGCTGTTGTCGTCGGCCCTGTGCTCGAACCAGCGCCAGTCGCAGTTGACGTTGATCTCCAGGAACACGTGGTCTCCACCGGCGGTCACGAGCAGGTCGAATGCCGCCACCTGCACGCGCCAGTGGCGGGCGAGGGCGAGCAACTTGTCCGAGAGGGACGTCGGGATCGTGGTCCTCGTGACGCGGACCGCGTCGGGATCCACCCAGAGTTGGGCCGGGTCCAGTTTGTCGACCTGGTAGGCGATGCACTGCTCGCCCACCACGAAGACGCGCAGTTCCGTCTCCGACGGCACGTACTCCTGGACGATCACCGGGGCGGGTTCCGGGGCGTCTGACGCCCTGGAGGTCTCCAGGGGGCGTGGGAAGAGGCCGTGCTGGACGCCTGGGCGTGGCTCGAGGAGGTGGCGGCCGGCCGTTTTGACGATGCAGCTGCCGCCTCCCGGGCGGGTGCGGCCCGGTCGGGTCGTCACGGCCGTGCGGGGTACGCGCAGTCCGAACGAACTGGCGTCGGAGAGCTGCGTGAGGCGGTCCAGGTGCGTTGAGAAGCGCGACGGGTTCACATGAGCCCAGTCGGAGCGTGAGGACAGCCAGTTGGCCACTGAGGCCCACTGGTCGACGGCGTAGGCGCCGGCGAGGGTGCCCGGTTCGACGGGGACCGCGGAGAGTTCGAAGTGGCGGCGCCAGACCAGCAGTGGGCGCAGGAGCCAGCGGTCCAGTTCTACGAGGGGCTGGTCGGTGTAGACCGACAGCGGGAGGTCCACGCAGCGGTCGGCGTCGATGCGGGCCATGCGGATGCCGCGCTCTGCCAGGGCGATGGAGAGTTCGTTCATCTCCATGTCGGCGGCGCGGGCCAGGACGAGCACGCAGGGCTGCGGGTTGCCGTCGCCCTCGTCGACCATGCCGAGGCGGTGGACCTGCTCCTGGAAGTCGAGGCACTTGGGCGGGGAACGGAAGAGGTACTCCTGGCCCTGCAGGAGAAGGGGCCTCGCAGCCTCGGACGGGGCACCCGGCACCCGCCCGTCAGCCGACCTGGTCAATCGTCCTTCTTGCTGCGGAAAACCTGCCCCGCCTGCGCGTACTCTGCGGCGTACTGCGCCAACGCGGGGTCCTCGATCTCGCCACGACGAAGCTGTGCGGCCAGCTCCTCGAGAGACATCGGGATCACCTCTCTCCCCACATGGCGAATCACGCATTCAGGTGATGCACCAGCCGTAGTCTCCGAAACACGTAACGCAATGTCAAGACGACCCTCGGAGCTTACTCCGATCGGGGGCTCAAGTTCCGCCTCCAGACCAAAGAAGTGCCCCGAACGAGGTCTCGTTCGGGGCACTTGTGCACTCACAGGGAGTAAGGGCTAACCCTGCGTCGGCAGGCGCGTCAGGACTGCACCGCGCGGTCGAAGTCCGACTTCGGGTCGTTGATCTGGCCCAGGGCGACGACCTCGCGGCCGTAGAACAGCGCCTGCGTCCAGTCCATCAGCACGCGCAGCTTGCGGTTCACGGTCGGCATGAACGCGACGTGGTAGCTGCGGTGCATGAACCACGCCGGCACGCCCTTGAAGCGCAGGCCGAACACGTCCGCGACGCCCTTGTAGAGGCCGAGGCCCGCGACCGAGCCGAGGTACTTGTGGAAGTAGTCCTTCGGCTTCTGGCCGCGCAGCGACGCGACGATGTTCTTCGCGAGCAGCTTCGACTGGCGGATGGCGTGCTGCGCGTTCGGCACGCACGTCGCCGTCGGGTCCTCGTCGGTGCGCGAGAGGTCCGGCACCGCGGAGCAGTCACCGGCGGCCCACACGCCGTCGAGGCCCTGGACCTGCATGGCGGCGGTGCACCGGACGCGGCCGCGCTCGTCGAGCGGGAGGTCCGTGTTGCGCAGCACCGGGTTCGCCTTCATGCCGGCGGTCCAGATGATCGTGTCCGAGTCGAACTCGGTGCCGTCGTCGAGGATGACGTGGCCACCCTCGAGCGACTTCACGCGGGTGTCGAGGTAGATCTTGATGCCGCGCTTCTCCAGCGCCTCGACGGTCCACGCGCCGAGCTTGGCGGACACCTCGGGCATGATCCGGCCCATCGCCTCGACGAGGACCCAGTTCATCTCTTCGGGCTTGATGCCCTCGTAGTACTTGAGCGCATACCGCGTCATGTCCTCGAGCTCGGCGAGCGTCTCGATGCCCGCGAAGCCACCACCGATCACGACGAAGCTCAGGAGCTTCTTGCGCAGGTCCGCGTTGTTGGTGCTGGCGGCCTGGTCCAGGCGCGAGAGCACGTGGTTGCGGACGTAGATCGCCTCGCCGATCGTCTTCATGCCGATGCCGACCTCGGCCAGGCCGGGGATCGGGAGCGTGCGGGAGATCGCACCCAGCGCGGAGACGAGCACGTCGTACTCGATCTCCTCGACGTGGCCGTCCGACAGCTCGGCGGTCACGATCTTGCGCGAGTGCTCGATCTTCGTGACGCGGCCGGTGACGACGTGGCAGCGCTTGAGCACCTTGCGCAGTGGAGCGACGACGTGGCGCGGCTCGATCGAGCCGGCCGCCGCCTCGGGCAGGAAGGGCTGGTAGGTCATGTGCGGCTGCGGGTCGATCACCGTGACGGAGGCCTCACCGGAGCGCAGTTTCTTCTGCAGTCCGAGAGCCGTGTACATCCCGACGTAACCGCCGCCGACGATAACAATCCTCGTGGGGTTCGACTTCACAGCAGCCATACACACATGGTCGCACCAGGACCCCCTTTTTCGCGCGTCCGGAGGGGCCGTTGTGACTACCGTCGCCGGGTGATGCCGGACACCCTCCCGGCTGACCTGCGACTTGAGCTGAACCTGAGACGTTCTCCCTGAGAGTGTCGATTCAGATCCTCAGCGCCACGACTCCGATGACGACCGTCAGAGCGCCCAGTCCGAGCACCTCCACGAGGCCGATACCGGCACCAGAAGGTACGACCGCGGCGAACGCCGTGACCACAAATGTGATCACTTGGACAATGGCGAACCGGCGTGCCGGTGCTTTCAGCGCGGCGGCTTCGATTCTCGTTTTCACCGGAACGACCGCGGCGAGCGCGGAAGTGATGTGAACGAGGTGCAACGCCGGGATCAACACCAGCACACCGAGCCGCAGCGGGTGCCCGTCGGCGAACGCCGTCGCGAGTGCCGCGTAGCCGATCAGCAACGCCGCTCCCGCGCTCCCCGGCATCAGGACGGTGAGCACCGTCAGCCCGGAAACGATCAGCAACGGGCCGATCGACGACGACTCCAGGTGCAGGACCACCGCCACGGGCAGCGCCGCGAGCACGATCGCCAGCCGCATCAGCATTCGCGCGTCACCGCCACCCCGTGCTCGGCCATGCGCCGCAGCCTCAGCCGGTGCTCCGCGGCGATCACCTCGGCCGCGACCTCGCCCCACGGCGTCTCGGGATCGGGCGTCAACGGCAGCGGCAGCGTGTTGATCGCGAGCACCACGTGACCGCGCCTGCGCGTGGACACGGCCAGTTCCGCGATCTCGTCGTCGAGGAACGGCGACAGCAGCACGACCACGCTCCCGTGCGGGAGCCTGCGCAACGCCACGTGCGACGACCACCCGGCGGCCTGCACGCACACGACGAGCTGCGTGCGGATGCGCATCAGGTGCCGCCGCCCGACTCCGGAGCGGACGTTGAGCTGCGGGCGCGAGAGGTCCATCAACGCCACCCGGTCGCCCTGCCGCAGGTACCCCGCGGCCATCGACGCCGCCCGCCGCACCGCGCGGTCCAGGCTGCCGCCGGGACGCGTCGAGGAGCCGTGGTGCGGCGAGGACCAGTCCGCCACCTCCGCACCGACGTCCGCGCGCGTGTCGAGGGCCAGCACGACCTCCGCGTCGGCCTCGGCGTGCCGCTCGCGGACGTGCAGGGTGCCGGTGCGGGTCGTGACGCGCCAGTCGACGCGCTTGAGCCTGTCCCCCGGCTGGAACGCCCTGATGTCGCGCAGCTCGGTCGAGTCGCCGGCCCGCGGCGAGCGGTGGATGCCGACCAGTCCGGCGGGCCGCGGCGGCAGCGGTCCGGACGGGTGGTGCTCGACCGGCGGCAGGATCGTGCGGACGTGCTCGACGCCGACGACCGGCCCGTAGACGTGCATGCCGTCCGGACCGGCGAACAGGTGGTCCAGCCGCAGGTCGACGCCCGGTCCCCAGGCGTCGCGCCGGACCTCCACCGGCAGGTCGGGCGAGTGCGCGGGCACGGCCCTGGTGCCGCCGGGCAGCTTGACCACGGCGATCTCGGCGTCCGCGCCGTCGACGCGCGCGACGGTGTGCACGACGCCCAGGCCCGCCCCGCGCGGCACGGGACGCACGCTGACCGTTGGGGTGCCCCGGGGTTGGGACGTCAGCAGCACGGACAGGACCAGCGGCACGCCGAACAGCACCAGTTCGACCTCGTGCAGGAACATCCCGGCGACGACGAGCCCGACTCCCAGCCAGACGGCGCGCGAGTACGCGTCCGTGGGGTGCCAGTGCGCGCCGTGCGACTGGGCGAAGGCCTCCCTGATCTTGTCGGCCCTGCTCATGAGCTGGGCGGGCCCGGGACCTTGCCGAGCAGCTCGGTGACGACCTGCACGCCGGTCACGCCGGACGTCCACGTCTCGGGCTTCATCACCAGCCGGTGCGCCAGCACGGCCACCGCGCACTCCTTGACGTCCTCGGGCGTCACGAACGCGCGGTCGTCCAAAGTGGCCAGTGCGCGGGCGACGAGCACGAGCGCCTGCGCGCCCCGAGGTGACGCCCCGACCTCGACGGACGGGTGCCTGCGCGTGGCGACGGCCAGGTCGACGCAGTACCGCAGGAGATCGTCGTCCACAGTGGTCTTCTCCAGCTCGGCCTGCAGCTCGGCGAGCCGGCCTTCCGCGAGCACCGGCGGCACCTCGGACTCCTCGCGCTGCCGGGCGATCCGGCGCCGCAGCACCTCGACCTCCTCCTCGGCGGGCGGGTAGCCGATGTCGAGCCGCACCAGGAACCGGTCGAGCTGCGCCTCGGGCAACGGGTAGGTGCCCTCGTACTCGACCGGGTTCGAGGTCGCGAGCACGTGGAACGGCCTGGGCAGCTCGAACGTGCGCCCCTCGACCGTGACCTGCCGCTCCTGCATGGCCTCCAGCAGCGCGGACTGCGTCTTCGGCGGCGTGCGGTTGATCTCGTCGGCGAGCAGCAGCCCGGTGAACACGGGTCCCCGGTGGAACTCGAACTCGCGGCTGCCGGGGTCGTAGAGGAACGACCCGGTGACGTCCGCGGGCAGCAGGTCCGGCGTGCACTGCAGGCGGCGGAACTCGAGGCTCAGCGCCTGCGCGAGCGACCGCGCGATCAGCGTCTTGCCGAGCCCCGGCACGTCCTCCAGCAGCACGTGCCCGCCCGCCAGCACGGCCGCGAGCGCGAGCCGCAGCGTCCGGGTGCGCCCGACGACGACCTTGCCGATCTCGTCGAGAACGGCCTCGGCCTCCCGTGCGATCGTCACTCGACCCTCCTGAGCCTTTCCGCGAGTTCTTCCGGATCCGGCATCTCGGACGCCTCGATCCCCAGCCGCGCGAACCGGGCGCGGAACCGTTCCCGGTAGCGCCTCGGGTCCTCCGCCGCCTCGGCCAGCCTGCTCGCGAGCGTGCTGGCGTGCGCGGTGCTGATCGACCCGGGAGGCGGTGGCGCCGGGCTCCAGACGATGTCGGTGGCGCGAGGCACCCTGCTGACCAGCACGCCGAACGCGGTCGGCGGCACCGCCAGCACCGCGGCCCACTCGGGCGAGGCGCCGAGAAACCAGATCACGACGCCGACGACCACCCCGACGACGAGTGCCAGCGCGGTCTTCACGCGAGCTCCCGGACGATGCGGCTCAGCTCTTGCCGGGCCTTCTCGGCCTGTGCCGCCGTCACGTCCTCGTGCCCGAACCGCGCGCGTTGGTAGAGGTCCTTGAGCACCACCGCGTCCACGCCGAGCTTCTCGGTGAACTCGGTGGGCGTCTGGTGCGGCAGGCGTTCCTCGGCCCGTTCGAGGGCGAGCCAGGCGGCGATCACGGCGTCACGCGGCGGCCGGCCGGGGTGGGAGGTGAACTCCTGCAACGCCTTCTCGACGCGCCGCACCACCGCCGTCTCCCCGAACTCGACGGCCTCGACCTCGACCCCGCGGACGCCCTTCCGGCGGCGCCACCGCGGCAGCTCGACCGCGAGGACGATCCCGACCAGCCCGAACAGCACGAGCCCGGCGAGGAGGAGCAGGTACGCGGTCAGCGGCACCGCCAGGGCGTCCGGCAGTTCGGTCGGCAGCGGGAGGTCGGCGCGCGGGCTGGAGTCCTGCGGGGGCGGGCGGTCGTCGAGGCGGTTGACGAAGGTGACGGGCGACGTGCCGCCGGCCGCGACGACGACGATCAGCAACGCCGCCACCGCCACCCCGGCCCGCCACCACTTCATGACGAGCAGCCTTGCACGTGCGGGCGGACTTCGGATGATCCTTTGGTCGGTTCAGTCGAAGCTGTTCCCGGGCACCAGGCCGGTGAGGAACGTGCCGAGGTCCGGGGCGAGCTGGAGTTCCGACTCGTCCTCGGCGTCGAGCCAGACGACCGACGGCTCGCCTGGTTCCCGGTAGTCGAGGGCGATCCAGGTGTGGCCGTCGCCGGTCAGGAGCACGACCGGGGAGGGCAGGCCCCACTCCTCGACCAGGTAGGGGGTGTCGAGCAGGGACAGGGTCCCCTCGGCGGTTCCGATGCCCATCAGGCTGTCGAACGGGACGTGGTCCGGGGCCCAGGAGGTCGGCTCGGTGGTGGGGAACGCGGACCATTCGTCTGCGACGGTGCCGCCGTTCTGGACGCGCAGGAGGTCCAGGAGGGCTTCCGGGAGGCGCACGCCCAGGAGGGCCTCGGCCTCGCGGACCGCCTCGTCGGTGAGCGGGGCTTGCACGCCGTAGGTGCCGTCGGTCCAGAAGGTCACGCGGCGGATCCTAAGTGGAGTCAGACGGGCGGACCGGGCGGGACGTGGTCGCCTCGGACACCGCCCCCGGCCACGTAGGCGGCCCGCTCGTCGTCGAGGCTGACCGGTCCGTTCGGACCGCCGCGGACGACGGAGCTGTCGTGGTCGTCCTGACCGTCGTCCTCCCAGCCGCACTCGCGGCAGATCTCGCAGGCGGCGCGCTCGGTGAGGGTCAGGTGGCCACAGCAGGGGCAGGTGTAGGGGCCACCGTCAGCCCTTCGCCTTCCTCAGCACGTCCTGCAACATCTCCTGGGTCAGCCGTCCGGTGTACGTGTTGTGCGGCGACACGTGGTAGCACCCGAACACCCGCAACCCACCGGCGAGCACCTCCACCCCGTGCCCGAACTTCGGCGGCCGCGCGACCCCCACCAGCGGCAGGAACGCCTTCCACCCGAACCCACCGAGCACCATGACGGACCTCAGGTTCGGCATCAACGAGATTTCCTCGCGCAGGAACGGCGAGCACCGGTCCCGTTCCTCGGCGGTCGGCTTGTTCTCGGGCGGTGCGCACCGCACGGGCGAGGCCATGCGCACGCCGTACAGCTCCATGCCGTCGTCCCGGGACACGGCCGTGGGCTGCGAAGCCATCCCCACCTCGTACAACGCCCGGTAGAGGAAGTCGCCGGACGGGTCGCCGGTGAACATGCGGCCGGTCCGGTTGCCGCCGTGCGCGGCGGGTGCGAGGCCCACGATGAGCAGCGAGGCGTCGAGGGGGCCGAAGCCCGGGACCGGCCTGCCCCAGTACTCCTGGTTCATGAACGCCGCGCGCTTCACGGACGCCACGGACTCGCGCCACGCGACCAGGCGCGGGCACGCTCGGCAGGCCGTAATCCGTTCGTCGAGTTCCGTAATGTTGCTCCCATGTCCGAGGAGAAGACCGAAGAGAAGCCATCGTCTCCCGCTGATGATCTGGTCACCACCCAGCACAGCATCACCGTCAAGGGCCGCGAGCTGAACTACACCGCCACCACCGGGCGGATCGTGCTCAAGGAGGAGGTGATGAAGGACGGCGTGTTCGAGGGGCACAAGCCCAAGGCCGAGGTCTTCGTCACCACGTACACGCTCGACGGCGCCGACCCGCTGAAGAGGCCCGTGACGTTCGCGTTCAACGGTGGTCCGGGCTCCGCCAGCGTGTGGCTGCACATGGGGCTCCTCGGGCCGCGCCGGGTGCTCAGCGGCGACGTCGGCGACCTCACGCCGCCGCCGTACGGGATCGCGGACAACGAGGAGACGCTCCTCGCGGACAGCGACCTGGTGTTCATCGACCCGGTGTCGACCGGGTTCTCGCGGGCCGCCGAGGGTGAGAAGCCCGGCAGCTACCACGGCTACCAGCCCGACATCGAGTCCATCGGCGAGCTCATCCGCCTCTGGACTGCCCGCAACGGCCGGTGGATGTCGCCGAAGTACCTCTGCGGCGAGTCGTACGGCACGCTGCGCGCGGCCGGCCTGGCCGAGCACCTGCAGAAGAAGTACGGCATGTACCTCAACGGGCTCATGCTGATCTCGAGCGTGCTCGACTTCGCGTCCATCGAGTTCAACGAAGGCCACGACCTCGGCTACACGCTCTTCCTGCCGACGTACGCGGCCATCGCGCACTACCACGGCCTGCACGGCGACCGCCCGCTCGAGGAGGTGCTCGCCGAGGCCGAGGAGTTCGCGGTCCGCGACTACCCCTACGCCCTCGCGCGCGGCAACCGGCTCAGCGACGTCGAGCGCGCCGCGACCATCGAGAAGCTCGCGCGGCTCACCGGCCTGTCCGAGGAGTACGTGGACGCGGTCGACCTGCGCATCGAGCACATCCGGTTCTTCACCGAACTGCTGCGCCGCGACCGCAGGACCGTCGGCCGCATCGACGGCCGCTTCACCGGCTGGGACACGGACTACGGCCGCGAGGGCATCTCCGCGGACCCGTCCATCGACGCCATCCTCGGCCCGTACTCGGCGGTGCTCAACCACTACGTGCACGCGGAGCTCGGCTACAAGAGCGACCTGCCGTACGAGGTTCTCGCACGGGTCATCGAGAACTGGTCGTACAAGGAGTTCGAGGGCCGCCACGTCACGACGGCGGGCAAGCTCTCCGCGGCGATGCGCGCCAACCCGCACCTGAAGGTCCACGTCGCGTTCGGCTGGTTCGACGGCGCCACGCCGTACTTCGCGGCCGAGCACCTCATCGCGCACCTGCAGATCCCGAAGGAGCTCACGGCGAACATCGAGTCGGCCTACTACCCGGCCGGCCACATGATGTACGTCCACGAGCCGTCGCGCGTGCGGCAGTCCGAGGACCTGGCGGCGTTCGTGCGGAACTCGTCCAACACGTGATCCTCGACCTGTCCGACGACGCCGTCCTGCACGAGCTGTGGACGGTGCAAAGTCTGGCGTACGCCGTCGAGGCCGAGCTCATCGGCTTCGACGGCATCCCGCCGCTGCACGAGTCGCTGGACGAGCTCCGCGCCTGCGGCGAGACCTTCCTCGGGCTGTACGACGAGGAGGGGCTCGTCGGCGCGGTCTCGTACCGGCTAGACGGGTCCACTGTGGACATCCACCGGCTGGTCGTGCACCCGCGTGCCCACCGTCGTGGGATCGCGTCCCGGCTCCTCGACGCGCTGCCGGACGGACCGCAGGTCGTCAGCACGGGCACGAAGAACGAACCGGCGCTGGCGCTGTACCGGGGGCGCGGGTTCGTCGAGACGGGCACGCGGGAGGTCGGTCCCGGGGTGTCGCTCACGGACCTGGCCAAGCCGTGATCATCTTTCTGAACGGGACGTCCAGCTCCGGCAAGTCGAGCATCGCGGCGGAGCTCTTGAAGGTGCTGGACACCCCGTGGTTCCACCTGGGCGTCGACGCCTTCGGTGCGATGCGCGCCGTGGAACGCACCCTGGAACTGGACGGGCCCGAGCTCGCCGCCGTCCTGCGGCGCACGCGGGCGGGCTTCCACCGCGCGGTGGCGGGAATGGCGCGGGCGGGCAACGACGTCGTGGTCGACCACGTGCTGAGCGAACCGTGGCGCCTCCAGGACTGCCTGGAGGTCATGGACGGCCTGGACGTCGTGTTCGTGGGCGTGCACTGCCCTCCGGAGGAGCTGGAGAGGCGCGAACGGGCTCGGGGCGACCGCACACCCGGCGCGGCGGCGAAACAGCTTCAGAGCGTCCACCAGCACGGGGTGTACGACTTCGAGGTCGACACCGGCACGAGCAGCCCGCACGAGTGCGCCCAGGCCATCAAGCAGTTCGTCAACCGGGCACCGGCTACACGGGCCTTCGACGAGTTGAGGGGCCGCGCCCGCAGGCACGACCCCTCGACCACGTAGAACAGCGATCAGACGACCGCGCGCTCCTCCGCGAAGTGGCACGCGGCCGGGTGGCCCCCGTTGCGCACCACGAGCTCGGGAACCTCGGTCGCGCAGATGTCCTGCGCCTTCCAGCACCGCGTGCGGAACCGGCACCCCGAGGGCGGGTCGATCGGCGACGGCACGTCACCCGTCAGGCGGATGACGTCACGACGTCCGCGCTGCGTCGGGTCCGGCACCGGCACGGCGGAGAGCAGTGCCTGGGTGTACGGGTGCATCGGGCGCTCGTAGATCTCTTCCTCGGTGCCGATCTCCACGATCTTGCCGAGGTACATCACCGCGACGCGGTCCGACAGGTGGCGGACCACCGACAGGTCGTGCGCGATGAAGACGTACGAGAGGCCCATCTCCGACTGGAGGTCGCCCAGCAGGTTCATGACCTGCGCCTGGATCGACACGTCCAGAGCGGACACCGGCTCGTCGCACACGATCACCTTGGGCTTCAACGCCAACGCGCGGGCGATGCCGATGCGCTGGCGCTGACCGCCGGAGAACTGGTGCGGGTACCGGTTGATGTGCTCCGGGTTGAGGCCGACGGTCTCCAGCAGCTCCTGGACCTTCTGCTGGCGCGAACCCTTGGGCGCGACTTCCGTGTGGATCTCGAAGGGCTCGCCGACGATGTCGCCGACCGTCATGCGCGGGTTCAGCGACGTGTACGGGTCCTGCAGCACGATCTGGATGTCGCGGCGCAGCTTGCGCAGCTCCGCGCCCTTCATGCCGAAGATGTCGCGGCCCTCGAAGCGCGCGACGCCCGCGGTCGGCGGCTCCAGGCGCATCAGCACCTGGGCCAGGGTGGACTTGCCGCAGCCCGACTCGCCCACGACGCCGAGGGTCTCGCCCTTGTTCAGCGAGAACGAGACGCCGTCGACGGCCTTGACGTGGCCCACGGTGCGCTTGAACAGCACGCCGACGCGGACCGGGAAGTGCTTGACGAGGTTCTCCACCTCGAGGATCGGCTCAGCCACGAGCGACGACCTCCTCCGCGATGTGGCACCGGCTGGTGCGGCCCATGCCGAGGTCGTGCACGGCGGGGACCTCGGTGACGCACCGGTCGAACACGCGCGGGCAGCGCGGGTTGAACGGGCAGCCGGGCGGGATGTTGGTCAGCGACGGCGGCAGACCCTTGATCGTCTTGAGCTCCTGGCCGCGCAGGTCGACGCGCGGCAGGGACTCGAGCAGCGACTCCGTGTACGGGTGCCCCGGCGCGCGGAACAGCTCGTAGACGTCGGCGTGCTCGACGATGCGGCCCGCGTACATGACCGAGATCCGGTCCGCGACGTCGGCGACGACGCCGAGGTCGTGGGTGATCAGGATCATGCCCATGTCGCGTTCCTTCTGGATCTCCGCGAGCAGGTCCATGATCTGGGCCTGCACGGTGACGTCCAGCGCGGTCGTGGGCTCGTCCGCGATCAGCAGCTCCGGGTCGAGCGCCAGCGACATCGCGATCATCGCGCGCTGCCGCATACCGCCGGAGAACTGGTGCGGGTAGTCGGAGATCCGGCCCTTGGCGTTCGGGATCTTGACCTGGTCGAGCAGCTCGATCGCGCGCTTGCGGGCGTCCGCCTTGGACATCCCGCGGCGGACCTTGAGCTGCTCCTCGATCTGGAACCCGACGGTGAAGACGGGGTTCAGGGCCGAGAGCGCGTCCTGGAAGATCATGGCGATGCCCTCGCCACGGATCTGCCGGCGGGCCTCCGCCGACTGGGTCAGCAGGTCCTCACCGCGGAACTTGATGGAGCCCTTGGTGATGAACGCCGGTGGCATGTCCAGGATGCCCATGATCGTCTGGGCGGTCACGGACTTGCCGGAACCGGATTCACCCAGCACGGCAAGGGTTTCACCGGCGGAGACGTGGTAGTTCACGCCGTTGAGCACCTTCGCGACACCGTCGCGGGTGCGGAATTCCACGTGGAGATCCTCGACCTCCAGCAATGGCTGAGTCACAGGATTCCCCTATCGGGACTTGGGGTCGAGGGCGTCGCGCACGGCGTCACCGAGCATGACGAAGGCCAGCACGGTGATCGTGACGAAGCCCGCGGGGAACAGCAGCATGTGCGGAGCCGACTGGAAGTAGTCGCGCGACTCCGAGATCATCACGCCCCACGACACGACCGGCGGCCGCAGGCCGATGCCGAGGAACGCGAGCGTCGCCTCGGCGCCGATGAAGGCACCCAGGGCGATCGTCGCGTACACCAGCACGGGCGCCACGGTGTTCGGCAGCAGGTGCCGGATCACGATCCGCAGCGGCGAGGCACCGAGCCCGCGGGCCGCCTTGACGTAGTCCTGCTGCTTCGCCACGAGCGTCGCCGACCGCATGATGCGCATGGCCACCGGCCACGACAGCACGGCGATCGAGAGCACCACCTGCGTGATGATCCTGGTCACGCTGGGGTTCTCCGTGGGCGCGTTGAGCGTCGTCAGGATGACGATCGCACCGAGCACGAACGGGATGCCGGCGAAGATGTCGGCGAACCGCGAGAGCACCGAGTCGATCCACGTCTTCGCGTAACCGGCGAAGATGCCGATGATCGACCCGATCAGCACGGTCAGCACGGTCGCGAAGATGCCGACGAGCAGCGACGCGCGGGCACCGTGCATCGCGCGGGCGTAGACGTCGTAGCCCTGCAGGTCGTAGCCGAACCACGCGTCACCGGACGGCGGCTGCAGCGACTTGTCGAGGTTCGCGGCCCGCGGGTCGACCGACGTGAACAGCGTCGGCCAGATCGCCATCAGCACGATGACCGCGATGATCACCAGCGAGATGATGAACGTGGGCTTGCGCCGCAGCTCGCCCCACGCGTCGCTCCAGAGCGAGCGCGGCTTCTTCTGCTTCTGCGACGAGTCGTCGACGTGGCTGAGCTGGTCGACACCTGCCGCGGCGGACGCTTCGAGTCCGGTTCCGCCGGACACGGATCCTGGGTCACTCATAGCGAATCCTCGGGTCGAGAACGGCGTACAGGAGGTCGACGAGCAGGCTCATCAGCAGGTAGACGAGCACCAGCAGGGTCACGATGCCCGTGACCATCACGCCTTCCTTCTGCGAGATGCCGCGGAAGATCAGGCCGCCGATGCCGTTGATGTTGAACACGCCCTCGGTGACGATCGCGCCGCCGAGGAGGCTGCCGAGGTCGGTGCCGAGGAACGTGATCACCGGGATCAGCGAGTTGCGCAGCAGGTGGATGCCGACGACGCGCGACTGCGGCTGGCCCTTGGCGATGGCCGTGCGCAGGTAGTCGGAGCGCCGGTTCTCGACGATGCTGGAACGGGTCAACCGGGCCACGTAGGCCATCGAAAGGCTGCCGAGCACGAAGCCGGGCAGGATCAGCTCGCCGATCGACGGATCGGAGCTGACCGAGGTGTCCATCAGGTCGAAGCCCTGCGGGCCCAGGTAGAGCCGCAGCACGAAACCGGTGACGAAGACCGGCAGCGAGATCAGGAACAGGGTCGAGACCAGGACCAGGTTGTCGAGGAAACCCGACTTGCGCAGGCCGGTGAGCACACCCGCGATGATGCCGATGACGGCCTCGATGATCAGCGCGACGATGCCCATCTTGAGCGTGATCGGCCACGAGGTCGCGATCTGCTCACCGACGGAGACACCGTTGAACGTCGTGCCGAAGTCGCCGGTGAGGAGGTTGCCGAGGTACTTGAAGTACTGGATGACCAGCGGGTCGTTGAGGTTGAGCTTCTCGCTCATCTGCGCGATGTAGGTCGGGTCGCACGCCCGCTGGCCGCACTTGCCCGCGAAGGGGTCCTGCGGAATCGCCCAGACCAGGGCGTAGATCAGGAAGGTGGTCCCCAGGAAGACCGGTATCAGCTGCAGCAGACGGCGCAGCACATAGCGACCCATGAGGTCGGCTCCTTGCGTGGTGGGAGGCGTCTGAGCCTGAACACCCCTCCGGCCCCACGCCCGTGACGCTGGGTGGACGCGAGGCCGGAAGGTTACTGCTCAGATGTGTTCGGCTGTCAGCCCTTGACGCGGAACGCCGCGAGTTCGGCGTCGCGGGTGAAGGTCAGCTTGGCCGCGAGCAGGTTCTTCGAACGCGCGCCGATGCCCTTCTCGTTCCAGGTCGGGATGGACGGCAGGTCCTTGGCGATCAGCTTGTGCGCTTCCTGGTACTTCTTGATCGCCGCAGCCGAGTCCGCGGTGGCGTCGGCTTCCTTGAGGATCTTGTCGACCTCGGCGTTCGAGTAGTTCGAGTCGTTGGACGACCCACCCGTGCGGTACAGCGGGTTGAGGAAGTTCTCGATCGACGGGTAGTCGGCCGACCAGTCGGAACGGCCCATGCCGGTCAGCTGCTTGCCGTTGACGATCTGCCGGTACGCACCGAAGTTGGTGGCGCCGACGAACTCGCACTCGATGCCCAGCGCCTGCTTGATGCTGTTGCACGCGGCCTCGAGCGGCTCCTTGCGGCCACCGTCCTGGTTGGACTGGATGGTCAGCTTGCCCGTGAAGCCGGACTCCTGGAGCAGCTGCTTCGCCTTCTCCGGGTTGTACGTGCAGAACTCGCCGCAGACGCCCTTCTCGTACCCTTCGATGCCCGGCGGCACGAAGCCGTCCGCCGGCACGTAGGAGCCCGCGAGCACGGTCTTGGTGATCTGCTCCCGGTTGAGGGCCATCGAGACGGCCTGGCGCAGCTTGACGTTCTGGAACGCCGGCACGTAGAGCGGGAACGCGATCGCGCTCTGGCCGAGCAGGTTCGCGTTCAGCACCTGGTCACCCAGGTCGGCCTTGTACTTCTCGCCGACCTTGGCCGACGGGGGCAGGGCCTCCATGAAGTCCAGCTTGCCCGCGACCAGGTCCTGGTACGCGGTCTCCTGGCTGGAGTAGATCTTCACGTCCAAGGTCTTGAAGTGGACCTTGTCCTCGCCCTTGTAGTCGTCGAAGCGCTCCAGCTTGATCAGCGCGTTCGGCGTGCGGGAGACGAACTTCATCGGGCCGTTGCCGATCGGCTTGGCCTCGAAGGCCTTCGGGTCCGCGAAGAACGAGTCCGGCAACGGCGAGAACGGCGTGTAGCCGATCATCGTCTTGAAGACCGAGTTGGGCGCGGACAGCGTGACCTTGAACTCGGTGTCGGAGACGACCTCGAGACCGGACATCTTGTCCTTGGTCGGCTCGGCCTTCTCGTCATCGGGGTGCACGTCGCTGTAGCCCGCGATGGGCGCGAAGAACGTGCCGGCCTGCTGGGCGTTCTTCGCGTACGCGCCGTAGTTCCAGGCGTCGACGAAGTTCTTCGCCTTCACCGGGGTGCCGTCGTGGAACGTCCAGCCCGACTTGATCTTGATGTCGTAGACCTTGGCGTCGGACGTCGTGATCGACTCCGCCATCAGGTTGTACGTCGAGCCGTCTTCGGCCTTGTACCCGACCAGACGCGAGTAGAGCGCGTCGACGATCTTGCTGCCGCCCGCCTCGGTCGTAGCGGCCGGCAGCAGCTGGTTCTCCGGCTCGGTGCCGTAGATGGACACCGTGCCGTCCGGGTTCTCGTTGCCCGACGAGGTCGTTCCACCCCCGCCACCGCCGCATGCGCTGAGCGTCAAGGCGAGCGCGGCTGGCAGAGCCACCCACGCAACCCGTGATCGCGACATCAGTCTCTCCCGCCTTTCCCCGGCGCCGCTCCGCGGATATTGCGTGCGCGCGCCTCCCCGGGAGGTCTCGTCCACCTCCCAAAACGTGAGAGGACGTTAACCGGGACGTCCAGCACTACGCGCATCGAAATCGGTCACAAAATTGTCACGATCAGCTCAAGCGCACCTTAATTCGGCGCTAGACCAGCGAAAACGCGATGCCGTCGAGGATGTCGTGCTCACTGCACACGAGCGTGCTGATTCCCGCGCGATTTTCGAGCTCGTCGGCAATCGCACGCAGTACCACCGCCCCGCCGCAGATCACGTCCACCCGACCGGGGTGCATGGGCCCCAGCGAGGCACGTTCATCATGCGTCATGGAGAGGATACGGTCGGTGATTTCACGAACATTGTCAAGTGTGATGCGGCTGAGGTGAATATCATCGCTGTTGTACACCTCCAGCCCCTGGACCAGGGCTGACAATGTCGTAACGGTGCCGGCGACCCCGATCCACGTCTTCGTCTTCTCCACCGGCACCACTTCGAACGCCTTCTCGACGGCCTCGCGCGCAAACGCTTCCGCTTGTTCGATTTCGTCCGACTTGGGCGGATCGGAGCGCAAGAACCGCTCGGTCAGCCGCACGCAACCGATGTCCATCGACCTCGCGGCCTCGACCTCCGACCCCGTCCCGAGGACGAACTCCGTCGAACCACCGCCCAGATCGGTGACGAGGAAGGGTTCCTCCTCCACGTCAAGATCGGACACCGCGCCGAGGTACGAGAGCCTCGCCTCCTCCTCGCCGGTGATCACCTCCGCGGGCGCGCCGAGGATCTGCTCGGTCATGCCGAAGAACTCGTCGCGGTTGCTCGCGTCCCGCGTCGCACTCGTCGCGACCATCCGTGCGACCTCCACACCTTTGCGCTGCATCGTGCGCGCGTAGTCGAGGAGCGCCTGACGCGTGCGTTCGATGGCGTCCGGGTGCAGCCTCCCGGTCGCGTCCACACCCTGACCCAGCCGGACGATCTTCATCTCGCGGTGCACGTCCCGCAGCCACGCGGTGCCGTCGTCGCGCTTCGTCACGTCCGCGACGAGCAGTCGGATCGAGTTGGTCCCGCAGTCGATGGCCGCAATCCGCGACATGATCACCCTCACTTCAGCATCCGGTACTCCGCGGTAAGCATGGCGTAGACGCGGAGGGCGCCCCACTCCGTCGAAGACTTCGACCTCCTGCAGGTGACCTCCCTGCGCATCCCGAGGCGCTTCATAAGCCGCCGACTCGGTTCGTTCCGCGAGTCGCACTCGGCGGTGACGGCGCACCGCAGGTCCTCGAAGCCGGGCGGTTCCTCTCGCCCTGCCACTCGGGGACGACGTCACCGATCAACCGACCCACTTCAGAACAGAACGGGCCAGCGCTACTGCAGCCACCGGGTCTCCTCGGTCACCTGGGCCCGGGTGTTTCCTGGCGACCAGCCCCTCCGCCCCTTCGCGGCCGAACACGTCGCCGTTGGGACAGAGGCAGACGTCCTCACGTGACCGGTAGGCCCGTGCACGGAGTCCACATCGGACAGGCATGAAGTCCCGGATACAGGCCGTGCAGATGCAGCGTCAGCACCTATCTGCCGCGTCTTGCACACCCACGACTGCAGGATCGTCGAAGAGAACCGATTCCGTTCGCCGGTGTCCGGTAGGTGATCGTGCTCGCCGAGCTCCGCACACACCCCCGCGGGACAGGCGTCCACCTCCGTCCGCAGCGCCCCGGCCTGCATCCGCCGGTCGTGCGGCGTGCTGCGTGTGAAGAGCCTCAAAAGAGGTCATCTGCGGGTCGCCGGGCGGGGCGTGATCGCGGTGCACGGGTGACATAGGACATTGCG
The DNA here is from genome assembly GCF_900111005.1 of Lentzea albida. Lineage (GTDB taxonomy): Bacteria > Actinomycetota > Actinomycetes > Mycobacteriales > Pseudonocardiaceae > Lentzea > Lentzea albida. Next base: position 789,901 of record NZ_FOFV01000001.1, on the reverse strand, counting down.
GCAGTTTTCGGTCAATCGGTTGTTACCGCAACTAAACGCCGCTCAACAGAGATTAACCTGATCAGAGCAAGATCACCGGATTAGTCCATGTGCATTGCCGAAGCACTCACCCGATGCACCTGCATCACGCCTGAAGAAGGTCGTAGATATTCGACCTTTCGATACTTGACGAGCAAGAGGCATTCGCTTGAATCACTATGAGTGACGGGCATTCCATCGCGTATCGAAAGGTTGTTGGCGAACCATGAGATCCCCGTAGCACGATGGAACCTCCGGGGGGACCGCGGGCTGCTGACCAGCCACCGCTGCTGCCTGGACGGAAAACGGCAGATGCGGATCACAGTCGACTCCGCTCTTGCCAGTGACGTCGATGGGGGTCGATCGTGACGCTGAGGATGAGATTTTCCCGCGAAGACCTGGCGCGAGTCCGGCTGTCCGCCGCGCCGGACCCGCTTTGGGAAGTCGCGTTGAGCATTACCAAGCTGTACCGGCCGAACGTCACCGAACCGTACGCGGAATGGGCGGCCTGGACGCGCAACGTGGACGATTTGCGCGTGCGCTCGGCCGCACGGGTGCTGGGCTCGCTGATCCCGTCGCGCGGCTACTTCCCCGACTTCCTCACCCCGGCTGACGGCTCGCCGTCGTTGGAGGAGGGGATCGACGCCGTGCTCCGGACACCACGGCGGAAGCTGCGCGCCAACCTCGGCAGGCTGGGCCGGCTGCCGGGGTGGGCACAGGGGTTGGCGGACGGCGATCCGGCCGCGCTCGGATCGCTCGGTACAGCCATGCGCACCTACCACGACGGGATGCTCAAACCGCACTGGGAGCGGATCCGGCGACGGCTGGAGGCCGACCGGGCGACCACGGGTGCGGCGATGCTCACGGGCGGCGCCGAACAGGTGCTGTCCGGCTTGGGTCCCGCTGTCCGTTGGCGGGACCCGGTCCTGGAGGTCGACTACCCGGTGGACCGGGAGGTCCACCTCGCGGGCAGGGGGCTGCTCCTCGTCCCCTCCCTGTTCTGCCACGGGACACCCGTGAGCCTGGCGGACGACGACCTGCCGCCGGTGCTGGTCTACCCGATCGCGCCCGGCAGGGACTGGATGCGCGCGTCCGCGCCGGAGCGCCAGTTGGAGGCGCTGCTGGGCCGGACGCGGTCTGCGGTGCTGCGCGCGATCACCTACGGAGGGACCACGAGCCAGATCGCACGACGGCTGCGGGTCTCCCCCGCGTCGGTGAGCGAGCACGTCGGCGTGCTGCGCGGCTCCGGGCTGCTGGCGTCCCGACGGCAGGGACGCGGGGTGGTGCACAGCCTGACCGGTCTGGGGTCGAGCCTCGTGGCGGGTGACGACGCGCCTTGGCCTGCCGTGAATTCGGCACAGCCCGAATGGTGTCGACCGACGCCACCTCCGTCGTGAGACTCGGGTCGTCGGGATCCACATCAACCCGACGGGGCACCTGACGACCCGGCGGCCGGGAGCGGCTGTCGGACTGGGGGATCAATCGCCGTGTCTCGCACTGGGGTCGAACACGACAGCACGACGTCGAACCGAACTTCCGCGGAGGTGGTCACCGGCCACTGGGCCGGGAACCCCGTCGGGGTGCTGGCAGCCCACCTCGTCGTGCTGGCGAGGTGCTCGCGCACCGGGAAGGCCGCGGTGGTCCTGCGGAGCACTCGCCGGGTCGTCGAGGTCGACCTGGCGGACGGGCCCGGCTTCGACGAGCTGCTCCGCCGGGTCCGGTCCGAGGTGGGCGAGCGCGTCGGCGCGGTCGTCGAACACCCGGACGTCGACCTGGTCTTCGGCGATGACGACCGGGTCGACCTGGTGGGACTGATCGCCCGCGCCCACGCGGGTCGCCTGATGACGGTGCTCCAGGCCGTCGCGTCCGATTCGCGCTCACCCGTCGGCCTCCTCCCGATGCTCACCGAGGAGGAACGGCGGCACGTGACCGGTGTGCTGGCACACGGTCCCGCACCCACGTGGACCGAGGCCACGATCCCCGCGCTGCTCCAGCGACAGGCCCGCATCCGGCCCACCTCCGTCGCGCTGGAACTGGGTGACGAGCGCGTCACGCACGCCGAGCTGGACGACCGGGCCGAGAGGCTGGCCCGTCGCCTGGTCGACCGCGGCGTCCGGCCGGGCGACCTGGTGGGGATCTGTCTCCCGCGCGAGCCCTCCGTGGTGGTCGCGATGCTCGGCGTGCTCAAGGCGGGCGCGGCCTACGTGCCGCTGGACCCGGCCCATCCGCCCCAGCGGATCGCCGACCTGCTCGCTGACGCGCGCCCTTCCATCGTGGTGAGCGACGAGCGGTGGCGGAAGTCTTTGCCCGCCACGGGTTATGTGCTGATCGACGGCAGCTCGCCGGACGACGCGCCTGCGGTCGGCCTGCCGGAGGTGTCACCGCGGGACCTCGCCTATGTGATCTTCACGTCGGGATCGACCGGCAGGCCGAAGGGCGTCTTGGTGGAGCACCGCGGCGTCACGAACCTGATGCGCGCCATCAGGGCCCCCTACGACCTCGGCCCGGACACCCGGATCCTGCAGTTCGCCGCCACCACGTTCGACGCATCGGTGCTGGAGATCCTGCCCGCACTGGCAGCGGGCGGAACCGTGGTGTTCGTTCCGGCGGACGTCGCCGCCGCCGGGCCGGAACTGTTGGACTTCCTGCGGGAGCGGCGGATCACCAGCGCCCATCTGCCGCCGTCGCTGCTCGCCGAACTCCCCGAGCACGACCTGCCGGAACTGACGCACCTCTACACGGGCGCCGAGGCGTGCAGCGCGGACGCGGCCGCCCGCTGGAGCCGCGGCCGCCAGCGGTTCGTCCATTGTTATGGCCCCACCGAGGCCAGCGTCCTGGCCTCGGTCAGCACGACCACAACTCCCGGCAAGCCGCCCCCGATCGGCCGACCGCTGGCGGGTGTGGAGATCCTCGTGCTGGACGGCGGCGGGGAACCGGTGCCGGTGGGAGTGGTCGGGGAGATCCACATCGGCGGCGCGGGTGTCGCCCGCGGCTATCTGGGCCGGTCGGACCTCACCGCGGAGCGGTTCGTGCCACATCCCCTCACCGGCGCGGCGGACGCGCCGATGTACCGGACGGGAGACCTCGGCCGCTGGAACGCCGATGGCGAACTGGAGTTCGCGGGGAGGTTGGACGGGCAGGTCAAGGTTCGGGGTCACCGCGTCGAACCGGGCGAGGTGGAGACGGTGGTGACCGCGGCTCCTGGTGTGCGGTCGTGCGCGGTCGTGGCCCAGGGCGAGGGCTCCTCCGGTCGGCTGGTCGCCTTCGTCGTGCTCGACGAGGGCGTGGGCGTGACCGAGGTGCGCGACCACGTCGCCGCCCGGCTGCCCGCCTACCTCGTGCCCTCGGTGTTCGTGCCCGTGGCGGCATTGCCCACGACCGTGCACCACAAGGTCGACCGCGCCGCGCTGCGGTGCTGGCAGGTCACCGACCGGCCTGAGCACCTGCCGTACACACCTGCGGAGCCGGGAACGGAGTCGGCGCTCGCGGAGATCTGGGCCGAGGTGCTCGCAATCCGGCCGGTCGGCAGGTTCGACGACCTCATCGGACTCGGTGGCACGTCGCTCCAGGCCGTCGCGGTGGCGGCGCGGACGGCCCAGCGGTGCGGCGGTACCCGCGTCCCGGTCGGACTGCTCCTCGGCCGATCCACGCTCGCCGAGGTGGCCGCCGTGGTCGCCGCGTTGCCGTCAGTCCCCGATCCCGTCCGGGTGACCACCACGTCCACGGTGTCACCCGCCCAGCAGCGGATCTGGTTCGTCTGCCAGTTCGGGGCTGTGGCGGGCGTCGCCTACAACGAGCCCGCTGCCCTGCGGGTCGTGGGCGAACTCGACACCGCGGCACTCCGCGCGGCGGTGAACGACGTGGTCACGCGGCACCCCTCGCTGCGCACGGTGTTCTCGTTGCGGGGTGGCGAACTGAGGGCCTCCGCAGTGGACCGCGTCGACGTGCTCGTTCCCGTGGTGGAGGCAGCGGACTGGACGGCGGCGCTGGACGCCGCGCGAGCGGTGGCGGCCACCCCGTTCGATCTCGCCACAGGCCCACTGGTGAGGGCGTCCGTGTTCCGGACCTCCCCTCAGGAACACCTCGTCCTCCTCGTGCAGCACCACCTGGTCTGCGACGGCGTCTCGATCGACGTGATCGACCGCGACCTGGCGACGGCCTACGCCGCGCGCGTGGCGGGCCGGAAGCCGTCGTGGGGTCCCGCGCCGAGCACCGCCGGGTACCTCGACTGGTTGGCGGGCCGCGACCGGTCCACCACCGATCGGGAGACGGCGGAGTGGCTCGCGGTGCTGGACGGAGCGCCGACAGCGGTGGACCTGCCGACCGATCGGCCCAGGCCCGCACGGGCGAGTCACCGCGGCGGCAAGGTGTCCAGGCCCGTCCCGGTCGAGTCGTGGCGGGCGGCTCAGGTACTGGCGAGGTCGGCGCACGTCACGCCCTACGTCGTGCACCTGGCGGCGTTCGGGCTGGTGTTGAGCGAGCTCACCGGTCAACGCGACTTCCTGGTCGGCTCGTCCTCGGCCGGGCGGCCGACGCCGGAGACCGAACAGGTGGTCGGATTCTTCGCCAACACGATGGTGCTCCGGCTCCGTGTCGACCCGGACACGTCGGTGCGGGAATTCCTCGCGGTGACAGCCCGCATGGCCGCAGCCGCCCTGGACCACCAGTACGTCCCGTTCGAACAGTTGGTCGCGGGCCTGGTCACCGATCGCGATCCTTCCAGGCCACCGCTGATCCAGACGTTCTTCGCCTACCACGGCGCGCAGCGAACCCGCGCCGCGTTCGCCGGCACCACCGTGACTCCGGTGCTGGTGGACCGGGGCGCGGCGAAGTTGGAACTCGTGGTCGAGGTCGAAGAGACCTCCACAGGCCCCACCGTGACCGCCGAGTTCGCGAGCGACCTGTTCGACGAGGCCACGGTCATCGGGTGGCTCGACCGCTACCTGGACCGGCTGGCACGGCTGGTCGGCGACCCTGCCGGCCCCACAACCGATCTCCTCCGAGACTGAAGGGCGACGACCGTGCAGCGCACCTCCGCACTCCCCCACCTCGTCGAGGCACCCGACGGACGACCGCTCGACGAGCGGATCACCGACGAGTGGCCGAACGTCCTCGGGCACCTGGACCGCGCCGGGGCGGTGCTCTTCCGCGGGTTCGACGTCCCCGACGTCGAGTCGTTCCGCCGAGTCGTGACGGCTGCGATGCCCGACCTGCTGGACTACGAGGAGCCCTCCACGCCCCGCACCGAGATCTCCGGGCGGGTCTTCACCTCCACCGAGTACCCGGCGGACCAGCGGATCCCGCTGCACAACGAGATGGCTTACCGGCGCACGTGGCCGCAGTACCTGTGGTTCTGGTGCGGCACGGCTTCGGACAGCGGCGGAGAGACGACGCTGGCGGACTACCGCCGTGTCCTCGACCGGTTGTCCTCCGCGGTGCGGAAGGCGTTCGAGACCAGGCACGTCCTCTACGAGCGCGTCTACAACACCGGGGTCGACCTGACCTGGCAGCACGTGTTCCGCACTGACGACCGCGCCGACCTCGAGGAGCGCCTGCGGGCGCAGGAGGTCGAGTTCGAATGGCTGGACGACGAGCGTCTGCGCACCAGGGAGGTCGTCGAGGGCGTTGTCACCCATCCGAGGACCGGGATGGTGAGCTGGTTCAACCAGGCGAACCTGTTCCACCCGTCCTCACTGCCCGCAGAGGTCCGTGCGGCGCTGGAGGACGCGCTCGGCGTGGACGGGATGCCGCGGACGGCGAGGTTCGGCGACGGCGGCGACATCCCCGAGGAGATGCTCGACGAGGTCCGCGCGGCCATCGACGCGGAAACGGTCCGACGACCGTGGGAGGCGGGCGACGTCCTGGTGGTGGACAACCATTCCGTCGCGCACGGCCGGGAGCCGTTCACCGGCGCCCGACGCGTGTGCGTGGCGATGTCCGGCATCACCCGATCCCGGCTCGCCGGGCAGTGAGCGGAGGACCAGGAATGTCCGAAGTGGACTTGGGCGGCATCGGGTGGCCGATTCCCCCTGTGCCCGAACGCGACGGGAGCTCCGAGCTCTCGTCCGACCTCGACGCGGACCGGCTTGGCCACGTCACCGCTCTGGCCCGCCGAGCGGACGTGCCGCCCGAAGCGCTGATCGCCGTGGTCTGGCGTTTGGTGCTCGACCGGTTGTTCTCGCGGGCCGACGTCCCGCTCCGGTTCGCCTGCGGCACCACCTGGGCGGTGCGGCTCCACGAGGGGACACCGATCCTCCGGCTGGTGGTGGAAGCGGGTTCCGCGCTCGCGGCGACCGGTTCGGAGCGCATGGGCCCGATCGGGTTGGGACGCCCGGCGGAGGACGCCGTCCTCACTCTCGACTGGAACGACGGCTCAGTGGAGCTGGGCTACGCCAGGAAGTTCGTTCCCGACCACACCGCCGAGGAACTGCTGGCCTGTGTGCTGTCCCTGGTGGACGGACTCGGCGGGTGCGACGTGGTGGCCGACGCCCGTGCGGTGCTGAGCGCCGCCATCGCCACGCGTCGCCCACCGCACGTGAACGGTCCGCGCAACACGCGCACCGCGGCCGAGGTGTTCGCCAAGGTCCTGAAGTCCGGCTCGGACGGCATCGCCGTTCGGCACCGCGGGACCGCGTTGACCTACTCCGAACTCGGCGAGCGCGCGGGTGGTGTCGCCGCGTGGCTGCGGGTGCACGGGATCAGCGGGACCGACGTCGTGGCCACCGTGCTCGACCGGTCGGTGAACCCGGTCGTCGCGGCACTGGGGTGCTGGGCAGCGGGCGCCGCCTACGCGCACCTCGATCCCGAGGAGCCGGACGGGCGGATCGTCGACGCGCTGTCCCGGATCGGCGCGCGCGCCGTCGTCTGCGACGAGTCGTCCGCGCCGAGGTTCTCAGACGTCGGACTTCCGGTGCTCCAGATCACCGACGCCGGGCGAGCCCCCTACCGGCCGGTGCGCGGCTACCACACCGACTGCGCCTATCTGGTGCTGACGTCGGGAACGACGGGCAGGCCGAAGGCGGTGGAGGTCCCGCACCGGGCGCTCGTGGGGTACGTCGACGCGCTTCTGGAACGGATCGGTCCCGCCCTGCCGGCGTCCTTTGGGACGTCGACCACCTTCGCCTCCGACCTGGGCAACACGAGCGTGTACGGGGCGCTGCTGTCCGGCGGGCGGCTAGACGTCTACGACCGCGACCTCGTGCTCGACCCGCTCGCGCTGAGGGCTGAGCTCGCCGAGCACCCCGTCGACCTCCTCAAGTGCACGCCGTCGCACCTCGCCGCGCTCACCGCCGACGGCGACACCGCCTCCGTCCTGCCGCGCCGGGTCCTCGTGGTCGGGGGCGAGGCGTTCCCGCCCGCACTGGCGCGGCGAGTCCTCGACGCCCAGCCCGACCTCGCTCTCTACAACCACTACGGCCCGACAGAGGCCACCGTCGGGTCACTGGTCCACCGGGTCACGTCGACCAGGGGTCCGCGAATTCCCATCGGCACCCCGTTGACCGGGGTCGTGGCGCAAGTGGTGGACGAGGCCGGCGAACCCGTCGTCGACGGGGTTCCCGGCATGCTCCTGCTGGGCGGACGCGGGCTCGCCAACGGCTATCTCGCCGCCGGCGGCGACACCGACGACGCCTTCGTGCGCTCGGCCGACGGGACCCGCTGGTACCGGACCGGGGACCTGGTGGCGCGCAACGCCGATGGCGACGTCGAGTTCCTGGGCCGGGTCGACCGGCAGCTCAAGATCCGCGGCCACCGGGTCGAGCCCGCTGAGGTCGAAGCCGCGCTGACCGCGCTACCCGGGGTGGCGGACGCCGTCGTGACCGGGGAGCCGACTCCCGCGGGGCAGGTCGAACTCGTCGCCTACGTGGTCTCGTCCTCCCCGGTCGACCTCGGCGCGCTGCGCGGCAGGCTGCCCGCGGCGCTCGTTCCGGCCGCCGTGCACCCGGTGACCGCGATCCCCTTGACCGCCAACGGGAAAATCGATTTCGCGGGGCTGCGCGGTGAGCGACCGCCCGACGTCGAGGTCGGTGTCGACGCCCCCCGCACCGACACCGAGCGGCTGGTCGCCTCAGTGTGGCTCACGGTCCTGAGCAAGCCCCGGATCGGCCGGGACGAGAAGTTCCTCGAAGTCGGAGGTGACTCGCTGAAGTCGCTCGCGGTGTTCGGCAAGCTGCGCAGGCACTACCCGGCACTGACCATCGCCACGTTGTTCAAGCACCCGTCGATCGCCGAGTTGGCGGCCGCCCTGGACGGCGCCGCGGCCCCCGCCGACAGCCGGACCGCGCCCGCGGGGGTGGAACTGTGAGCGCCCCGTCCCGTGCGACCGCGGTGATCGGCGTGGCCTTCGAACTGCCGCGAGCGCGCACGTGGACCGACCTCGTCGACCTGCTGGCCTCCGGGCGCGACACCATCCGTCCGCTGCCCGAGCAACGGGCGAAGGTCACCGGAGTCGATCGGGGTCCCGCTGATAGGGAGGCGGGCTGGATCGACGACATCGCCGGGTTCGACCACCGCTTCTTCGGCATGTCCCGCGCCGAGGCCGAGGTGACCGACCCCCGGCAGCGCCGGGCGCTCGAACTGGCGGTGCTCGCGATCGGTGACGCCGGGTACTCGCCGGAGGAGCTGCGCGGCGTGCGGGTGGCCGTCCACATCGCTGCCAACGGCGGGCCCCGGCCGGGGTTGTACGACCTGCTGCCTCCCGACGTGCGGGAGAAAGGGCCGGCCTGGGTGGGCAACTTGCACGCCAACGCCGCGGGCCGCATCTCCTACCTGCTCGACCTCCGCGGTCCCGCGCTCGCGATCGACACGGCGTGCTCGTCGTTCTTGGTCGCCCTGCACGAGGCGCGGGCGAAGCTCGCCACCGGTGAGGTCGACCTGGCGCTGGTCGGCGGGTTCTCCTTGCACCTCGGGGCGGCACCACAGCGGGCCGATGACGGGCACGGGCTCGGCGTGGAGTCGCCGAGAGACCGGTGCAGGCCGTTCGACCAGTCCGCCGACGGCGCCTGCTACGGCGAGGGCGGTGGCTTCGTGCTGGTGAAGCGACTGGCGGATGCCGAACGGGACGGGGACGCGGTGCACTGCGTGCTGCGGGGCTCCGCCGTGAACCAGGACGGCGGAAGGGGCAGCGGATTGACCGCGCCCAGTCCGGTCGCCCAGACCGAGGTCATCAGGGCGGCCTGGAACGACGCCGCCGTGGATCCCGCCACCATCGGCTACATCGAGGCGCACGGCACCGGAACCCGGATCGGGGACCCCATCGAGATCCAGGGCCTGGCGGACGCGTTCGACGGCGTGCGCCACCCGGACGGGTGCGTCATCTCCTCGGTGAAGGCGAACTTCGGGCACCTGAGCGCGATGGCGGGCTTCGCCGGGCTGCTCAGCGTGCTGGCCAGGTTCCGCGCACGCGCCTTCTTCCCGACCGCCGGGTTCACCGCGCCGAACCCGCTCCTGCCGTTGGACGGTGCGCCGATCCGCGTCGCGGACAGGCTCTCGAACTGGGAGCGGGGCGGCACGCCGCGCCGGGCGGGCGTGAGTTCGTTCGGGCTGTCGGGGACCAACGCGCACCTGGTCGTGGAGGAGTACGTCCCGCGCCCGCGCGAGGACGCCGTCGGCCCTCGTGTTCTGGTGCTGTCCGCACCAAGTCCCGAACTGCTGCGCGAGCACGTCGAGACCACGCGGAGGTCCGTCGACCCCGCTGCGTTCGACCTGGGAGGGGCGGCTCGGGTGTCCACCGAAGGGCGGGTGCACTTCGACCACCGCTGCGGCTGGCGGGTCGCGGACGGTGGTGAGCTCGTCGCGCGCCTCGAATCGGCGGTGTCGGACGAGTTCGCCGCTGCGGAACCCGCGCAAGTGGTGTTCGCGTTCGGCGGCGGTGGCGTGGACCGGTCCGATGTGGACGGACTGGCCACCGCTCACCCCGGTGTCCGCCGGCTCGTCCGGGAGGTGGGTGACCACGGTGTCGACAGCCGAACCGTGCTGCGGTTGATCGGCGGGCACGAAGTGCTGGCCGACTTCGGGATCCACCCGGACCTCGTGCTCGGCCACGGTGCAGGGGTCGGTGCGGCGAGGTACGCCCGTGGGGAGGTCGACGTGCGCACGGCACTCGGCGTCGCCGCCGACCACAGGGATGCCGAACCGCCGGACCGGCAACGGCTGGCGCAGGCGCTCGCGGGTCTGGAGCGTCCGCTGGTCGTCGACCTGGGCCCCGGCAGCCCGCTCTCCGAGGCGCTGGCCGAAGTCCTGCCCGCCGACCGGATCGTGGCCGTCGACGTCGGGGCCGACCCCGCCGCCCGGTTCGAAGAGATCCTGCTGGCCCTCTTCCTGTCGGGGCGGAACCCGCGGTGGCGTGCGGTCCCCGACTCCCGACCTCGACGGCGCGCCCACCTGCCGGTCGCCCCGCTCGACCGGACACCGTGCTGGCCAGGTGCGGACGAGATCAGAGCGACACCGGACGACGACGATCCGGACGCGGTCGTGCTCGCCGTCGTCCGGGAGGTGCTCAAGGAACCCGGCCTGATCCTGTCGGACGACTTCCTCGACGCCGGCGGCAACTCGATCAACGGTGTCGGTGTCGTGATCAGGCTCAACGAGCGGTTCGGCACCGACATCGACGTGCTCGACCTGTTCGACTGCTCGGACCTCGCGGACCTGGCGGCACTGGTCCGCTCCCGAATTCCGGACGTCCTCGCCGCCGAACCCGCCGCCCGTGGGGACGGCGCCGACCACGGGCCGCTGTCAGGACAGCAGACGGCGATCTGGGCGGCCGCGCAGTTGGCCGACGACGAGGCCGCCTACGTCGTGCCCGGCGTGCTGCTCTTCGACGGCGAGGTGGACGCCGCGGTGCTCACCGAGCGGGTGAACGCGCTGGTGGCCCGGCACCCGATGCTGCGCGCCGTGGTCGAGGACGGCGCGGACGGTCCGGAGCAACGGGTGCGCCCGGCGCTCGCGGTCCCGCTCGCGACCGATCGCCTCGATCTGCGGCACGTGGCGCGCGAGGACCTGCGGGCGGAATTGCGCGACCGGCTCACGCCACTGGTCTGCGCGCCCGTGGACCCGTACGAGGGCCCGGCGGCGCGCTTCTCACTGCTGCGCCTCGACTGCTCCGACCACGAGCGCGCGGCGCTGCTGATGTCCTTCCACCACCTCTTCTTCGACGGTTGGAGCTGGCGGGCGGTGTTCGCCGAACTGGCGGGCGCACCGGTCCCACCCGCTCGCACCTACCTCGACCACGTCGACGGGCAGCGTGCCACCGCGGCTTCCGCCCGTGGCGGGACCCTGCGCGACTTCTGGTCGAACTACCTGCACGAGGCGCCCGCGGAGGTCGACCTCGGTCCAGCCGTGCGGAACGGCGGCGGCACGCCCGGCGGATCGGTCACCACGACCGTGCCGGACGCGATCCGCGAAGGGCTGGTGCGGTTCGCCAAGGACGAACGGGTGACACCGCAGATGGTGCTGCTGTCGGCCTGGTCCGCGCTGCTGTGGCGACTGGCCGGGCAGCGGGATCTGCCGATCGCGACCCCGACGGCCGGGCGCGCACCCGCCGACGAGCACGTCGTCGGCTGTTACGTCACCACGGTGCTGACCAGGGTGCGGGTGCGTCCCGACCGACCGCTGCGGGAGTTGCTCACCGAGGTGCGCGCCAGCACGCTGGCCGCGCTGGCGCACCAGGAGCTGCCGACCGACGAGGTGCTCAGGGCCGCGCGCCGTCCCGCCGGGTCGTCCGGGCAGATCTCGAACGTGCTGTTCGACTACCAGAGCGGTGTCGAACCGCTGCGCAGGCTCGGCGCGGACGGCCCTCCGGTCGAACTGCTCGACGTGGGACCGGTCGGCGCGAAGTTCGCGCTGAACCTGAGCTGCGTCGACTACGACGACCGGTTGGACGTGCGCCTGGAGCACGCCGACGCGGGCGCCGCCGGACTGCTGGACGACTTCGTGGCGCTGCTGGGCCGGATCACCGATCCGGACGCGACCTTGCTGAACCTGTTCGGCGAGCACCACCAGAGCCCCTCCCCCGACGTCCCGGACTTCCGGTTCTGAAGCCAGAGAGGTCATCGATGCGGAGCACCACCACCCTCGCCCCGTCCGGGCTGGCCGACCGCGAGTTCTGGCTCGGCGGGCAGGACGCGCTGCGCGCGGCCGGGGTAGCCACGGCCGACGCCCTTGGTCCGCTGGGCACCGCGACCGGCACCGCGCGGGCTGACCTGCCCGCGCCGATCGCGCACAGGCTGACCGAGGTCACGGGCGGTGAGCCGCTGCTGCGGCTGGCGGTGCTCACCGCCGCGAGCGCGCTGGCCGTGCGCAGGCTCGGCGCCTCGGGTCCGGTCCTGCTGGTCGCCGAGGGCACGCCGGTGCTGATCGAGGTCGCGCCGCTCTCGACGTTCAGGGAACTGCTGGGGACCGCGAGGGCGGCGATCGCCACCGCTCGGGCACACGGCCTCCCGCCTGCCTCGGTCGTTGGTGCGACGGGTTCCGCGATCTCCGTCCGCGAGTCGGGTTCGACCCCGTCGGAGCACGTCGGGATCTCATGGCGGCTCAACGGGATCGAAGTGTCGGGTCGACTTCCGGACACCAGAGCGGCACTTCTCGCCGACGGCGTCGCACAGGTGGTGGCACGGGGGCTGACCGATCCGAACGCGATCGTCGCGCGGATCGGGCTCCTGTCGCCGGAAGCGGCTTCCCTCGTGGTGGACGGGTTCAACGACGTGCCCGGCCTGCCGCCCGCACCGCCGTTCCGCGATCAGGTGCTCGCCCACGCCTTGGCGCGTCCCGACGCCGTCGCGGTGCGCGACCGCGACACGGCGATCGACTACGCGCGGCTGTGCCGGACCGCGACGGCGGTCGCCGAACGGCTGCGCGTGGAGGGCGTGGGCACGGACGACGTGGTCGCGGTCGTCGGCGCCCGCACCGCCTGGTTCGTGACCGCCGGGGCCGGCGTCCTGTTCGCCGGCGCCGCGTACCTCCCGGTCGACCCGGCGATCCCGCCGGAACGCCTGAGGCGGGTGCTCGGCGGTGTGTCCGCCGTGATCGCCGACGACACCGTGCCGCTGCCGCCGGACCTGCGGCGGCCCGTGCTGCGGCTCGACGAGATCGCGACCGCGGCGGTGGCAGGCCCGCTCGTGCCACAGGGACCCCCGCCTCCCGACCGGGCGCTGGCCTACCTGATCTTCACCTCCGGGTCGACCGGCGTGCCCAAGGGCGCCGCGCTGGAGCACCGGTCGTTCCTGAACCTGCTGGCGATCCGCACGCGGACCTGCGATCTGCGGCCGGGTGTCGAGTTCGCCCAGACGGTGCCGCTGACGACGGACGTGTCTGTCTGGCAGATGTTCGCGGGACTGACCGCGGGCGCCTGCGTCCACGTGGTGGACGACGACACCGTGCGCACGCCGGAGGACCTCACGGCGCTGGTGGTCGAGCGCGGGTTCGAGTACCTGGAGGTCGTTCCCGCGCAGCTGGACCTGTTGGTGGAGCACCTGCGGGAGCGGCCGGACCGGGCCGACGGGCTGCGGACCGTGCTGCGCGGGTTGATCTGCAACGGTGAGGTCCTCGGCGCCGAACTGGCCCGCCGCTGGCACGACCTGATGCCGGAAGTTCCGTTGTTCAACGCGTACGGGCCGGCAGAGTGCACCGACGACGCCACCCAGGGCACAGTGCCCGCGGACGCCGACGGAACCGCGGCCACCATCGGGCGACCACTGGCCAACATCCGCGTGTACGTGCTCGACCAGGACTGCGTACCCGCGCCGCCGGGCGTCCTCGGTGAGATCCACATCGGTGGGCTCAGCGTCGGGCGGGGCTACCACCGAGCACCCGGCCTGACCGCGGCGGCGTTCGTACCGGACCCGTTCTCGACGGTGCCGGGCGCGCGGATGTACCGGACCGGGGACCTGGGCCGGTGGCGGCCCGACGGGGAACTGGAGTGCCTCGGCCGGGCCGACGGTCAGGTGAAGGTGCGCGGCCGTCGGGTGGAGCTCGGCGAGGTCGAACACGTGCTGGAATCCGATCCGCGGGTCGCGAGGGCGGTCGTGGAACTGCTCGGCGACAACGGGATGGCCAGGCTCGTGGCCGTTGTGACCCCGCTGCCGGGCGCGGTGCTCCCCACCGACTCGGTGACGGCGCGTGCCCGGCTCCACCTACCCGACTACATGATCCCGACGGAGGTGCTGGTCCGCGGTCGCCTCCCCTTGAGCCCCAACGGCAAAGTGGACCGGCACGCGCTGCGCGAGCTGTTCCGGCAGCACTTGGCGGACATCGACTCGCGGCGAGATCAGGTCCCGCCGCGCACGCCCGTGGAGCGCGTGCTCGCCGATCTGTGGGCGCGGCACCTGAAGCTCCCGTCGGTGGGCGTGCACGACGACTTCTTCGCGCTCGGCGGCGACTCGATCGTGAACATCCGGATCGTGCGGGCGGCGGCACGCGAAGGTGTCGTGGTGCGGCCGAAGCACATCTACGACCACCGGACCATCGCCGAGCTGGCGGAGGTGGCGGGTGCGGACGCCGAGGCCGCGCCGGCGGTGCCCGACGGGGAGAGCGCGCCGCTGACGCCGGTCCAGCGGTGGTTCTTCCGCCAGGACTTCACCGAGCCGCACCACTGGAACCAGTCCTACTGCCTGCGCGCCACACGTCCGCTGGACATCCGCGTGCTCGCGGAGGCGTTGACCGCCCTCACCCGCGTTCACGAGCAGTTGCGCGTTCGGTTCACCACGGGCACGGAGGTCCGGCAGGTCGTCACACCGGTTACCGAGGTCGTGCCGTGGCGAGCCCGTCAGACGGCCGAGCCCGGCAGGTTCGACCTGGTGGTCGACGGCTCCGTGGTCGCCACCGGGACCGACGTGGAACTGGCTGACCGGCTGCACGCGTCGCTGTCGCTGGAGGACGGTCGGCTGCTCGGCGCGCTGCTGTTCGACGACGACCCCGACCGGCCCAGGCTGCTGCTGACCGTCCACCACCTCGCCGTCGACCGCGTCTCCTGGTTGGTCCTGCTCGAGGACCTGGAGTCCGCGTACCTGGCGATCGCCGACGGCGGGGAGCCGTCCTTCCCACCGCGGACGGCCGGGTTCGTCCACTGGGCACGAGCGCTGGCCGCCGAGTCCGCTCCGGCGGCCATGCCGGTCGCGTGCGTGGAGGACGCCGTGGGGCCACCCGCCGACGAGCGCGTGCCCAACCTGGTGGCGGACCGCCGGACGACCGTCGCCGAGTGGGACCCCGACACCACGTCGCAGATCTCGCGGCAGGCCGCCCTGACCACCGACGAGGGCCTGCACGCCGCGCTGGTCGCCGCGCTGGCACGTGCGGCGGCGGCAGTGTGGGGCGACGGTGTGCTGCCGCTGGAACTGGAGGGGCACGGCCGACGGGAGGCCGACCACCTGCCGGGCATCGGCCGCACCGTCGGCTGGTTCACCGTTCTGGGTCGGCTCGCGCTCCCGGCCCGTCGCACGGGAGATCCCGTCGCCGCGGTCGAGCGCGCAGCCGAACTGCTCGTGGCGGCCCGCCGCGCCGCGGGCGAACCGATGGCCGACCACGAAGACGGCCCTCGGGTCGCGTTCAACTTCATGGGTCGGGTCGACTCGTCCTCCGGCCGGCCCGACGAGCTGTTCACCGCGGCCGACGACCTCGGCTGGAAGTGCTCACCGCGCGGTCGGCGGCCACTGGAGTGGGAGATCAACGCCGGGGTGGTGGACGGAAGGCTCACCGTCAACGTCGAGCACGTGCCCGCCCGGCAGCCGGTGGGCGCGGCCGAAGACTTCCTCCTGGCCTTCAAGAAGTTCCTGACCGATTTCACCGCCGGGAGCCGCACGGGTCCGCCCGTGGCCGACCTCGTGCCGCTGACCCCGACCCAGCTCGCCTTCTTCGACCGCGAGCCCGGCACACCCAACCGCTACAACCACGCGGTCCTGCTCACCTTGCGCGAACCGGTGACGAGGGACCGGGTCGAGCAGGCCGTGACCTCGCTGGCCGAGCGGCATCCTGCCCTGCGGACCAGGTTCACCTGGACCGCGCGCGGCGGGCGGCAGGGTGCGGCGCGGGCCGAAGGGGCGCTGCCCGTGACCGAGTTCGACCTGAGAAGCGCGGGCGAGGACCTCACCGGAGCCGTCGCGGGGGCGGCGGACGAGTTGCACGGCGCGCTCGACCTCGAAGCTGGCCCGATCGGTCGCGTCGGGCTGCTGCTCATGCCCGACGGCGAGCCCGATCGGTTGCTCGTGGTGGTGCACCACGCCGTAGTGGACCCGTTGTCGTGGGACGTCCTCACGCCGGAACTGTCCGCGCTGCTCGACGGGCTCCCACTGGAACCGCCAGGGCCGGGCTACCTCGAGTGGGCGCGCAGGCTGGCCCGGCACGCCCGCACCGCCGCCATCGACGTCGACCACTGGCTGGACCAGGACTGGTCCGATCGCGTAGCACTCGCCGAGCAGGAGCTCCCCGGCCTTGAACGGCACGGTGGAACCCTGTTCACGGAGTTCGACCAGGACGAGACCGACGAACTCGTGCGCTCGGCCCGACTGGCGAAGTCGACCCTGTTCGAGTACCTGCTGGCGGAGCTGGGTCGAGCGGCCGAGCGGTGGCTGGAACCGGCTGACGGCCGGAACCTGCTGGTGGAGCTCGGCGGCCACGGCCGGGAGGACCTCTTCGACGACCTCGACGTGTCGACGACGGTCGGGTGGTTCACCACCGCCTACCCGTTCCTGCTGCCGCTTCCGCGAGGCCGCGACCGGGCCGAGCACCGCGCCGCGGTCGTGGAGGCGATCCGCGCGGTGCCGCGGCGCGGCTTCGACTTCGAACTCGCCCGGCACCTGTGCCCGGATCCGCGGGTGCGATCCGCGCTCGCCGGGGTTCCCCAGCCCTCGCTGAGGTTCGACTTCGACGGGGAGCTGCGGTTCGCGAACACCCCGGCGGGCGGTACCGCGCCGATGCTGTCGGCGGGCCGGACGGCGGGAACAGGCCGGTGGAAGCCACTCGACGCGAGAAGGGGCCACCTGCTCGACGCGGTGGCGTACCTGCACGACCGCAGGCTGACGATCAGGTGGCAGTTCAGTGCGGACGTGCTCGACCCCGCCCGCGTGGCGGAGCTGGTCGGGCTGTTCATGAGGTCGCCGCGGTGACGCGGCACGAGAAGGGAATGGACTCGGTGGCCACGACAACCGGTCCGCGGCTGGCCGTGGACGGAGCACGCGGGGCGAAGGGGCTGGTGCTCGGCGGGTTCGCCGTGCTGCTGGTGAGCGTCGCGGCGGAATTCGCCGGACCGCTGCTGGTTCGCGAGTACGTCGACCAGGCGGCGGGCCACGCGGAGGCGGGTGAGCTGTTCTCGATCGCCGGGTGGTACCTGGCCGTCGCCGTGGTGGGCATCCTGGCGAGCCTCGCACTGGGCTACCTGGCCGCCCAGTCGGGCTGGCACGTCGCCGACCACGTGCGGCTGCGGTTGCTGCGGCACGTACTCGGCGGGCGGGTGCTCGACCTGGAGTCCCGGCCGGCGGGCGAGGTGCTGGAGACCGTGGAGGGCAACTCCGACATCATCGGCAGGTCCATCGCCGAGGCGGGGTTCCGGGTGGTCGGCAACCTCATCATGGTCTTCGGCATGATCGCGATCATCTTCGCGGTCGTGCCCGCCGCGGGGCTCGGGGTGACGCTCCTCGTGGTGCTGGTGGCGATCGTCCTGGTGAAGCTCACCCATCGCGCGGTCGGGCTCTGGAAGACGGCGCGTGCCCGCAAGGCCGAGCTGTTCGGTTTCCTCGGTGACGGTCTCGCTGCCAGGGACGACCTGCTACCGCTCGGCGAGTCCCGGTGGCCGGGAACGCGGGCCCGCCGCGAGTTCGACGACCTGCTGGTGCTGGAGCGGCGGGCCTACGTCGGTGGACGGGCGTTCTGGCCGCTGACGCAGCTGTTCTTCGCCGTCAGCCTGGGAATCGGGTTCGCCGTCGGTCTGCGGATGCTGGGCGTGCAGCAGATCAGTGTGGGTGGGCTGACCCTGATCTACCTGTACGTCGACCGGCTGCGCGGGCCGCTGGAGGAGATGTCGGCCCAGGTCGACCAGGTGCAGCGGATGTTCGCCGCCTTCGGCGTCGCCGCGGCGACGCTGAACACCCCTACCAGGGGTCCTGCCTCGACATCGGCCGGCGTGACCGGCGCCCCGCGTGTGACCTTCACCGACGTGACCTTCGGCTACGAACCGAACGCGCTGCCCGCACTGCGCGACGTGTCGTTCGAGGTTCCGCCGGGCGGGGTGCTCGGTGTCGTGGGCCGGACCGGCTCGGGCAAGAGCACCGTCGTCAACCTGCTGTGCGGGTTCGCGGCACCCGGACAGGGTCGGGTGGCGCTGGACGGGATCGACGTCACCGACCTCCACCCCAGCGAACTGGCCCGGTCGGTCGTGGTGCTCAGCCAGCGCTCGCACCTGTTCACCGCGAGCGTCCGGGACAACATCACCCTGTTCGACGAGACCGTGCCGGACGACGTGGTCCTTTCGGCGCTGGCCGACCTCGGTATCGAGTCGTGGGTGCGTTCGCTGCCCGACGGCTTGGACACCGTCATCGGCGCGGGCGGCAGGACCGTGTCCGACGGTCAGGCCCAGCTCGTCACCGGCGCCCGCGCGCTGATCCGCCGCTCAGGGCTGTTGATCATCGACGAGGGCACGTCCAGGTTGGACGAGGAGACGCAGCGGCGGTGGTCCGAACTGATCGACCGAGCCGCGGAGGGTCGGACGGTGATCATGATCGCGCACCGTCTGGAGACCCTCCAGGGAGTCGACGCGCTGCTCGTGCTGTCCGAGGGCCAAGTGCGGGACCACGTGTCCGGCGCCGATGTGCGGTCCTACTTGGACGGTGCGGCCGCACGGGAAGTTCTGTCCGAAGTGGACGAATTCGTGGAGCCGATGGAGGGCGCGCGATGACCGCCATGACGCGGAGCACGACCTTCGCCACCGACGTCCGGCGGCTTGCGGGCCGCTTCGGACCGCTCTACCTCTTCTCCGCGGGCGTCTGGACGCTGATCCACGGCTTGCCGCTGCTCGTCGGCGTCGGCATCGAGAAGCTGTTCGACCAGGCGGCCACCGGCCCGACCGATCCGGTGGTCTGGTGGCTGCTGACGCTGGCCGTCGGGTCGCTCGTGCTGCGTTCGCTGCTGCTGTTCGGCGGCCTGAACCTCGACTTCACGCTGATCTTCCGGGTCAGTGCGAGGGTGAAGGCCGCTGTGGTCGACGCCGTGTCGGCCCGGTCGACCTCTCGCGGCCCCACACTCGGTGGCGGCGACGTGCTGAACCGGCTGCGCGACGACAGCGACGAGATCGCCGAGTTCGTCGGCTGGACCGCGGACTTCGTCTACCGCTCGGTGCTGCTGGTCATCGCCGTCGTCGTGCTGCTCAACACCGACGTCGTGGTCACCCTGTCATTGCTGCCGCTGGTCGGCGCGCTGTGGGTGGCGAAGGTCCTCAAGAACCGGCTGAGCTCGCTGTCCCAGGACACCCGCGCCAGGCAGGGCGCCATCGCCGAGCAGATGACGGACCTGGTCGCGGGCATCCGGGACCTGAGGCTGGCCGACGCCGAAGGCCATCGGGTGGACCGGCTCGCCGAGCGGTTCACCGGCCGACGGCTCGCCCAGGCCCGCCAGCAAGTCGTCGCCGACCTGCTCGGCGGCCTGTTCCGCAACATCGTGACGATCGGCAGCGCGCTGGTGCTGATCGTGGTCAGCGCGCGGATGGCGGGCGGCGACTTCACCATCGGCGAACTGGCGCTGTTCCTGACTTACACGAGCTGGCTCGCCGAACAGATCTTCTTCTTCGGCCGCGCACTCGCGCGCTACGAGCAGGGGCGGGTCTCCCGCGACCGGCTGCTGGCACTCACACCAGGGATCGGCGGGCTCGACGTGGAGCGGCCGGGCCCGGTCGAACCGACGCCCGCGCCGCTGGAGGAACTGCGGCTCACCGGGTTCCGGTGCGCGCCGGACGACCGCGGCACGACACCTCCGATCGACCTCGTGCTGCGCGCCGGCCAAGTCGCCGTGCTGACCGGCCCGGTCGGTTCGGGCAAGAGCACCGCGCTGCGCGGGTTGCTCGCACTGGACGGACCGACAGTGGGATCGGTGCACTGGAACGGCGAGGACGTGACCGGGGTCGAGACCTGGTGGCGCGCGCCCCGAGTCGCGTACGCGCGGCAGGGAGCCGTCTTCCTCAAGGGAACGGTCCGCGACAACCTGGTGCTGGGCAACGACTCCGTGGACGACGGGCTCGCGCTCAGGGCGCTGGCGGCCGTGCAGTTGCGGCCCGGCTCGGCCGAACTGCGGCAGGGCCTGGACACGGAGGTCGGCTCGGGCGGGCTCATGCTGTCCGGCGGGCAGCGCCAGCGGCTCGCGCTGGCGCGGATGCTGTGCCGCCCGGCCGACGTCCGCGTCGTCGACGACTGCGACTCGTCGCTGGACGACGCCACCGCGGCCGCTCTCTGGACCGAACTCCTGTCCAACTGGCCCTCCACCTGGGTCGTCGTTTCCCACAACCGCGCGGTACGGGCGATGGCGGACGTCGTCGTCCACGTCGACGAGCGCGGCTAGCTCCATGCCCACGGCACGAAGGAGGTTGGTGTGACGCACGAAGAGCGGTTCGCGGTACTGGTGAACGTCGAGGACCAGTACGCCACGGTCCCGGTCTCCTGGCCGGTGCCCGCCGGTTGGCGGGAGACCGGTCGCACGGGCACCCGCGAGGAGTGCGCCCAGTACGTCGACGAGCACTGGACGGACATGCGGCCCGCGTCCCTGCGCCGGGTGATGGACCGCGATCGAGGGGGCGTGCCGCGGTGAGCACGACGGCACCGGTGTTCGGCACCGGTTTCCTCGCCGACGTGGACCTGGTCGACCCGGCGACGTACCTGCGGCCGGACGTCGACGACGTCTGGCGGTTCCTGCGCCGGGAGTCCCCGGTCGCCTGGCACCCCGGCGGTGGCGGCTTCTGGGTGGTCACACCACATCAGCTCGTGACGCGGATCTACCGCGACAGCGGCGCCTTCACCTCCACCGGCGGCAACGTCATGGCGACGCTGCTCAACGGGGGCGACTCCGCCGGCGGGCGGATGCTCGCGGTGTCCGACGGGAAGCGGCACCAGCGGATCCGCCGGGAGTTGATGACCGCGTTCACGCCCGCCGCGCTGGCCTCCGTGCGGCGGGGCGTCGTCGCGGGCACGCGGCGACTGGTCCAGGCCGCTGTGGAACGTGGAACCGTCGACTTCGCGACCGAAGTCGCCGAGCACATCCCGCTGGCGGCGATCTGTGACCTGCTGGACGTACCCGCGGCGGACCGCGACGACCTGCTCGCGCACACCAGTTCGGCCCTGTCCTCCGATGCCCCGGACGGCACGGACCTGCAGGCGCGCCTGGCCCGCAACGAGATCCTGATGTACTTCGCGAAGCTGGCCCGCAAGCGGCGCGGCGGCCGGGCCGACGACGTGATCGGCCTGCTGGTCGGAATGACCGAACCGCCGCTCTCGCTGTCGGACGACGAGGTGCTGCTCAACTGCTACAGCCTGCTGCTGGGCGGGGACGAGACCGCCCGGCTGAGCATGATCGGCGCGGTCAAGGCGCTGACGGAGCACCCCGAGGTCTGGGACGCGCTGCGCTCAGGCCGGGTCGACCAGGACAGGGCCGTCGAGGAGGTTCTGCGCTGGACGACCCCGGCGATGCACTCCGGGCGCACGGTGGTGTCCCCCACCGAGGTCGGTGGGGTTGAAATGTCCCCCGGTCAGGTCGTGACGATCTGGACCAGGTCGGCGAACTTCGACGAGACCGAGTTCGCCGACCCGCACCGGCTCGACCTGAACCGGTCCCCCAACCGCCACCTGTCCTTCGCCTACGGCCCGCACTTCTGCCTCGGTGCGCAACTGGCGCGGATCGAGATCGGCGCGCTGCTGTCCGCGCTGGTGGAGTTCGCCGACGGCGTCGAACGGGCAGGCGAGCCGCAGCCGATCTTCTCCACGTTCCTGTCCGGCTACCGCAGCCTGCCCGTGCGGTTCACACCGCGGTCGCAAGGGAGCACGACATGACCATTCCCGACGCCGTCCGAACGCGGGCAGCGCTGGTGCACGAGTCGATCGACCGCGTGGCGGCCGAGGCCGGTGACCGGGTGGCGGTGGTGTCCGGCGGCGCCAGGGTGAGCTACGCGGACCTGGTCGGCAGGGCCGATCGCGTGGCCACCGCGCTGATCGCCGGCGGTGCCGGGCCGGAGCAGGTCGTCGGCGTCCACCTGGAGCGCTCGGTCGACGCGGTCGTGGCGCTGCTCGGCGTGCTCAAGTCCGGTGCCGCGTACCTGCCGCTGCCCGTCGGCCACCCGGCGGACCGGCTCCGGTACCTGGTGGAGGATTCCGGTGCGACCCTGCTGGTCACCAACGCGGACCACCTGAGCTCGGTCCCCGCCGGTCGCACGGTCGTGCTCGACGACCTGCCTGAGACCTCGACACCTCCGCCGAGGGTGGCTGTCGAACCGACGAACCTCGCCTACGTCGTCTACACCTCGGGCACCACTGGACGTCCGAAGGGTGTCGGCGTCACCCACGAGGGCGTGGCGAACCTCGTCGGCCCGCACCAGAGCTACGTCCACTTCGGACCGGACGAGGTCTTCCTCCAGCTCGCCCCGCTCGCGTTCGACGCCTCGGCCTTCGAGATCTGGGGAGCGCTCGCCAACGGCGCCACGCTGGTGCTGTCGGCGCCGTCGTACGACGCGATCGAGGACCTGCCCTCGGTGCTGGTCCGTGAGCGCGTGACCACGCTCCTGCTCACGCCCGCGCTCTTCCACGTCCTGCAGGACACCCGGCCCGAAGCCCTCGACGGTGTGCGGCGCTTGATCGTGGGGGGCGACGTCATGTCGACGCGGCACGCCGCAGCGCACCGCGCTCGCGCGGCGGGCAACTCGCTGAGCAACGTGTACGGACCGACCGAGGCGTCCACCCTCGTCAGTGCGCACCCGGTCCACGGCGGGGAGCGGGCGCCGATCGGTGCGCCCATCGCGGGAGCGCGGCTGCACCTGCTCGACTCGCGCGGACGCCCCGCGGCACGGGGAGAGATCCACATCGGTGGTGTCCCGGTCACTCGCGGGTACCTGGGCCGGCCGGGGTTGACGAGCCTGGCCTTCCGCCCCGATCCGTTCTCCGCCGTTCCCGGTGCCCGGCTGTACGCGACCGGTGACGGCGGTGAACTCGACGACCAGGGCCGGATCGTGTTCACCGGCAGGCTTGACGACCAGGTGAAGGTGCGTGGCCACCGCGTCGAACTCCAGGAGGTCGAGCAGGTGCTGCTGGGCCTGCCCCCGGTGCGCGCGGCCGGGGTGGTGCACGTCCGCACACCGGACGGGTCGGACCACCTGGTCGCCCACGTGGTGCCGGTGACCGCAGACCCGAACGTGGAAGCCGAGGTCGTGGAACTGGTCGCCGGGATCCTGCCCGACTACCTGCGGCCCTCCCGCTACGTCCTGCGCGAGGACCTGCCGCTGACCGCGAACGGCAAGGTCGACCGCTCAGCACTGCTGGCCTCGTCCGAGGTCGTGGACCGGTCGGGCGGTGGCACTCCCCTCGCAGGTGCCGAGGCACTGCTCGCGGAGATCTGGCGCGACGTCCTCGGAGCCGAGCAGATCGGTCCCGACGACGACTTCTTCGCGCTGGGCGGTGACTCGCTGCTCGCCATCCGGGTGATCGCCACGGCCGAGGAGCGCGGCCTGCCGCTGACCCTGGCCACCCTCTTCACCACGCCGGTGCTGCGCGAGGCGTGCCAGGGCGTCGAGCTGACCTCGACCGCCGCTGGGCCGACCGACCGCGCGACGACCTACCCGGCCAGCAGGCTGCAACTCGGAATGGTCTACGAGAGCCTGCTCAGCGAAGGTTCGCTGTACGTCGACTTCGTCGCCCGCCGGATCGGCCTGCCGTTGCGCACGGACCTGCTCGACGACGCGCTGCGCACCGTCGCCGCGCGGCACGAGGTCCTGCGCACCCGCTTCGACCTGGGCGGCCACGACGAACCGATGCAGGTGGTGGAGAACGAGCCTCGGCTGAGCGCGACGATCGAGGACTACCGCGGGCTGGAACGAGACGAGGTCGCCCGCCGCCACGAGGAGACGGTCCTGCGGTTGAGCGCCGCCTTCGACCCCGAGACCGCTCCGCTGATCCGGGTGAACGCCGCCCGGCTCGACGCGACGTCGTTCCGGCTGTCGTTCGCCTTCCACCACGCGATCCTGGACGGCTGGAGCGAGTCGATGCTCCTGGTGGAACTCCTGACGGCCTACCGCGGTCTGCTCACCGGTACCGTCGTCGACTTCCCTCCCGCCGCCCCGTTCGCCGACTTCGTCCGATTGGAACGGGAGGCGCTGGAGTCCCCGCACAGCCGTGAATTCTTCGCCCGCGTGCTGGGGCCGGACCCGATCACAAGCTCGGCCACGGCGTCCGGTGCACGGGTCAAGGCACGGCGGCGGGTCGCGGCCGAAACAGCGCGAGCGCTGGCGGAGAACGCCGCCCGGCACGGTGTCCCGATCAAGAGCCAGCTCGTCGCGTGCTACTACGCCGCTGTCTCCTGGCTGTCCGATGTGGATGATCCGCTGGTCGGGCTTTCGGTGAACGGGCGGACGGAGGGCGTCGGCGGTGACCGGACGCTGGGCCTGTTCGTCAACCACGTGCCGATCCGCCTGTCACCCGCGGGCGCGGACTGGGGGTCGCTGGCCGGGGAGGCGCTGCGAGTGGAGACCGAACTGCTGCCCCACCGGCGTTTCCCGTACCCCGAACTGGAACGGGTGGCGGGCGGGCGGCCGTTCGACGTGGCGTTCAGCTACACCCGGTTCCACCCGCAGGACGAGTTGGCCCGCGACGGCGTGGAGTTCGGCGAGCAGGAGTTCCGCGACCACAGCAGCTTGCCCCTGCGGGTCGAGGTGTACGACGACGCGACGGACGGGCTGGTCGTGGAGGTGAGCGCGAGCAGCGGGCACTACGGAGCCGACCACGTCGACGCGCTCGCGGAGGGGACGTCCCGAGCGATCGACGCGCTCGCGACGTCCTGGCACGGCCCGGCTCGCTTGCCCAGCCGGCACGACGCACACGACCAGGGGGAGAAGGTACGACCATGACCGACGTCCATTCGTTGCCCGCTCGCGGCACGACCACGGGAACGGAGGTGTTCGACGAGTTGGAGTCCGAGGTCCGGCTCTACTGCCGGAAGTTCCCCGCGGTGTTCACCACCGCGACCGGCAGCACGCTGGTGACCGAGAGCGGTGACGAGTACCTGGACTTCTTCTGCGGCGCCGGGGCGCTCAACTACGGCCACAACGAGCCTTCGGTGGTCGCGAGGATGCTGGACTACCTCACCGGCGGCGGGGTTCTGCACGGCCTGGACATGCACACCTCCGCCAAGCGCTTGTTCCTCGAACGGTTGAGGGACGTCGTCCTGCGCCCGAGGGGACTGGACCACCGCGTGCAGTTCTGCGGACCGACCGGGACCGACGCCGTGGAGGCGGCGCTCAAGCTGGCGCGCAACGCGACCGGGCGCCAGGGCGTCATCGCGTTCTCCGGCGCTTTCCACGGCATGTCCCACGGCTCGTTGACCGTGACCGGCAGCCGCGCCGCACGCCGGGCGGGCGGCGCGCCGCTGGCGCACGCCACGTTCCTGCCCTACGAGGACGGGCCGGCGGGAACCGTCGACTCGATCGCCCTGCTCACCGCCGTGCTGGACGACCCGAGCAGCGGTGTGGACCTCCCGGCCGCGGTGATCGTGGAGTCGCTGCAGATGGACGGCGGCGTCTACCCGGCCTCCGCCGAGTGGCTGCGGGCGCTGCGGGACGTGACCGCCGCACGGGGAATCCTGCTGGTGTGCGACGAGATCCAAGCCGGGTGCGGCCGGACCGGTGACTTCTTCGGCTTCGAGCACGCGGGCATCGTGCCGGACGTGATCACGCTGTCGAAGTCCCTCGGCGGCGCGGGGATGCCGATCTCGGTGGTGCTGCTGCGCCCTGAGCTCGACGTGTGGCAGCCGGGCGAGCACACCGGCACGTTCCGCGGCAACCAGCTGGCCTTCGTCGCGGGCGCCGCGGCGCTCGACCTGTGGGAGCGGGACGACTTCCACGCGCTGCGCGCCGCAGGAGCCGAGCGCATGACCCGGTTCCGGGCCGAGGTGGTCGCCCGTGACCCGCGGTTGCTGGCTCGGGGTCGCGGCATGGTCGTCGGCATCGACACCGGTGACGCCACTCGGGCGAGTGCCCTCCAGCGGCACTGCTTCGACAACGGACTCGTGCTGGAGACCTGCGGCCGGTCGAACGAGGTCGTGAAGGTGACGCCCGCGCTGACCGTGACCGCCGCCGACCTCGACCGCGGCCTGGCCGTGGTGCTGGACGCCGTCGAGGCCACCACCGGCTGACCCGCCTCACGACCGTGAACCCGGTGGCCGGAGCTCGACCCGTGCCGCCGCGGAGAAACACGTCCTGATCCGAACGAAGTGGAGCTCTGCCATGATCGACGATGCCCTGCGCCTCGACCACGTGGCGCTGTACGTGCAGGACCTCGACGCCCGCGTCGAGGAGATGGTGGCGAAGTACGGTTTCACCGTCATCGCCGAGACCGACCCGGCCGTCACGACCCACCGGACCGCCGCCCTCCGCCAGGGGCACATCGTGCTCGCGGTAATCGAGGGCCTGGAGGACGGCCATCCCGCGAGCGCGTACGTCGACGCGCACGGCGACGGCGTCGCCGACATCGTGCTGCGCACGCCCGACGTCGCGGCCGCCTTCGAGACGGCGGTGGCCGCTGGGGCACGCCCGCTGCTGCGCCCGCACACGCAGAACGGCGTGGTGACCGCGGCGATCGGAGGGTTCGGCGACGTGCGGCACACCTTCGTGCAGCGCCCGGAGGACCTCCCCGCGGGCGCACCGCCGCCCGGACTGGTCGAACGGTCGGCGACCGCCCCGTTCACGGGGATCGGCCTGCTCGAACTCGACCACGTCGCGATCTGCGTCGAGGCGGGCCAGCTCGAGCCGACCGTGCGCTTCTACGAGTCGGCGCTCGGCTTCCGGAAGATCTTCGAGGAGCGGATCGTCGTCGGCGCGCAGGCGATGGACTCGCAGGTGGTGCAGAACGCCTCGGGTGACGTGACGTTCACGATCATCGAGCCGGACACGTCCCGCGCCGCGGGGCAGATCGACGCGTTCATCAAGGACCACGACGGCGCGGGGGTACAGCATCTGGCGTTCTCCTCGCACGACATCGTGCGCGCCGTGGGAACGCTGCAGGACAACGGGATCGACTTCCTCACCACCCCCGACTCCTACTACGACCTGCTGCCCGGCCGGATGGAGCTGGCCGCGCACTCGGTCGACGAGCTCAAGGCGCTGGGGGTGCTGGCCGACGCCGACCACGCGGGGCAGCTCTACCAGATCTTCACCAGGTCGACGCACCCGAGGAAGACCCTGTTCCTGGAGGTGATCGAACGCATGGGCGCCAAGACTTTCGGCAGCGGCAACATCAAGGCCCTCTACGAGGCGGTCGAGCAGGAGCGCCGCGTCGAGGACGAGCGGCCGTGACCACGACAGCCGCCTCTGCGGTGTGCCTGGCCGACCTGGCCACCGCGGCCAGGTCGGTCACGCCCGACGACGTCTGGGACTTCGTGGAGGGCGGAAGCGGCGCCGAGCTGAGCCTCGTCGCCAACCGGGCGGCACTGGACGACGTCTACCTCGTGCCCAGGGTGTTGCGGGACGTCTCCCGCCCTCATGCGTCGCGGGTACTGCTCGGCACGTCTACGACGATGCCGGTGGTGGTCGCTCCCATGGCCTACCAGCGACTGCTGCACCCAGACGGGGAACTGGCCGCGGCCAGAGCCGCGCGGTCGGCGGGAATCCCCTTCACCGTGCCGATGCTCAGCAGCGTCGCGGTCGAGGAGGTCGCCCGCTCGGAGGCGGACCTGTGGTTCCAGCTCTACTGGCTGCGGGACCGGGCGATGACCGTGGACCTGCTGGCCCGCGCGGAGGCAGCTGGGTGCCGGGCGATCGTGTTGACAGTCGACGTGCCGCTCATGGGGCGCAGGCTGCGAGACCTGCGCAACGGTTTCACACTGCCGCGGGATGTGGTCGCCGCCCACTTTCCCGACGCCGCGGCCACGACACAGCTCCAGCGCGCGGGCACCTCCGCGGTCGCCGAGCACACCCGGGACGCCTTCGACCCGTCGCTGTCCTGGTCGGACATCGACTGGCTGCGGTCCGCCACCGAGCTGCCGATCGTCCTGAAAGGACTGCTCGCGCCGCAGGACGCGGCGCGGGCGGCGCGGACGGGTGTGGACGCCGTGGTGGTGTCCAACCACGGCGGCAGGCAACTCGACGGCGCCCTACCGGGGATCCGCGCGCTGCCTGCCGTGCGCGACGCGGTCGACGACTCGTGTGACGTGCTGCTGGACGGTGGGATCCGGTCCGGGGTGGACGTGGTGAAGGCGTTGGCGCTCGGGGCGTCAGGCGTGCTGGTGGGCAGGCCCGTCCTGCACGGGCTCGCGCTGGACGGGACCCGGGGCGTCGAGGACGCCCTGGCGCTCCTGCGGGCCGAACTGGACCACGCGCTGGCGTTGGCGGGGTGCCGCGACCTCGGCGACGCCGCCGGCCTCGCGACCACCACCGGAACGAGGGGGCCAGGATGGTGACCGCAGCCGACGCCGGACACGAACTGTCGATCGCGGATCTTCACCCGTCCCTGTCCGATCCCGCACTGGAACGGATGACTTTCCTCAACGAGGTGTCGTCGCGGTTCCCCGACGCCGTATCCTTCGCGGCCGGGCGACCTCACGAGGAGCACTTCGACGTCGACGCGCTGCCCCGCTACCTTCGCGTCTTCCAGGAACACCTGGCCGGCCGAGGAGCGGACACCGCGCAGATCGGTCGCACGCTGCTGCAGTACGGCCGGACCAAGGGGATCATCCACGAGCTGCTGGCCCGATACCTGGCGCTGGACGAGGGCATCGACGTCGACCCCGAATCGATCGTGGTCACGGTCGGGTGCCAGGAGGCGATCTTCCTGACGCTGCGCGCCCTGTGCGCCGGTCCCGACGACGTCGTGCTGGCGGTGTCGCCGAGCTACGTCGGGCTGACCGGCGCCGCCCGTCTGCTCGACCGCGAGGTCGTGCCGGTCGGGGAGAACAGAGGTGGTGTCGACCTCGACCACTTCATCGACCAGGTCCGCGCCGTTCGCGCGCGGGGCAAGCGGCCGAGAGCGTTCTACCTGGTGCCGGATTTCGCGAACCCGTCGGGCACGAGCTTGGACTTGGAGACCAGGAAGACGCTCCTGCACCTCGCCGAGCAGCACGACGTGCTGTTGCTGGAAGACAACCCGTACGGTCTGTTCCAAGCCGCGGACGGAGTTCGGGTACCGACCCTCAAAGCGCTCGACACCTCGCGCCGGGTGGTCTACCTCGGATCGCTCGCCAAGACCTGCTTCCCCGGCGCCCGGATCGGCTTCGCGGTCGCCGACCAGCGGGTGTCGACCGGAAGTGAGCCAGTACTGCTGGCCGACGAACTGTCCAAGATCAAGAGCATGCTGACGGTCAACACCTCGCCGCTGGCCCAGGCGATGGCGGGCGGCAAACTGCTCGAGCACGGGTGCAGCTTGCTGCGGGCCAATGAGCGCGAGATCGCCGTCTACCGGCACAACATGCGGTTCCTGCTGACCGGATTGGCCCAGCGGTTCACTGACGTGCCCACCGTCGGCTGGAACTCTCCCGGCGGCGGGTTCTTCGCCGTGGTCACGGTGCCGTTCACCGCCGACGACGAGGCGCTGGAGCTGTCGGCCCGACGGCACGGCGTGCTGTGGACACCAATGGCCCACTTCTACGACGGCACCGGAGGTGCCAACCAGCTGCGCCTGTCGATCAGCGCACTCTCACCGCAGCAGATCGACACCGGACTCGACCGACTGCGCTCAATGGTCGTGAACTGTGCGAGGTGACCGCCATCCAACGTGATCCCGACCACTTCCGATCACAGGCCGAGATGTGGCTGGTGGACGTCGGCATGGGCGAATCGCCGCCAAGCAGGAGGCACCTGATAGCGAGACTCTCGGGAGTCTCGTCACGGATGCCGGCCTCGCCGTGCAGGAACCGGATGACCTCGAGCAGCCGGCGGTAGGCGAACACGTCGTCGGGGTCGGTGGTCTGGAACGGCCGCAGCCCCTGCCGTTCGGTCATGACCGAGCGCTCAGGCCTGAGCGCGTGCGTACTCCTCCTCCAGCATCGCGTAGACGAAGAGGTCGCCCCACTCCCCCTTGAAGATCTCCAGCTCGCGGAAGTGGGCCTCCCGGCGCATGCCGAGCCGTTCCATCACCCGCCAGGACGGCTCGTTGCGCGGGTCGCACTCGGCCACGATCCGGTGCAGGCCGAGGTCGCGGAAGCCCAGTTCGAGCATCGCGCGGGCTGCCTCGGTGGCGTAGCCGTGTCCCTGGAAGTCGGGGTTGAGGCTGTAGCCGATCTCGCCCTGGCGGTCGTTCTCGCTGCGCCACTTCAGGACGGCGCTGCCGATGACGCGGTCGGCCTCCGGGAGGTGGACCGCCAGCGCGAGTCGCTGGCCCTCCGCGGTGAGTTCGTCGTCGCCGACCAGGGCGTCGAGCAGTTCCGCGCATTCCTCGCGGGTGACGGACTCGCCGTAGAGGTAGCGGAAGACGTCCGGGCGCGAGCGGTAGGCGTAGAAGTCGTCGAGGTCGGCCGGTTCGAACGGGCGGAGCAGGAGGCGGGCGGTCTTCAGCGGGTAGTCGGGCTTGAGCACACCTCGCACCTTGCCAAGGACCGCCGTCCCGCGCCTCCCGATTACGGCCTCACTGCGGGAGTTCCTCGCCGCGGTACCCCAGGAGCAGCCTCTCCAGGCCCGCGTCGCCGACGCCGTACCGTGCCGCCCAGTTGCTCACGAGGTAGATCTCGCCGGTCTCGTCCATGCCGAGGAAGAACATGCCTCGCTCCAGCTCGCCGAGTGGTGCGATGGTCCGGCCGACGTCGGCTCCCCACGCCTCGAACCTGTCGACCTCGCCCACCGCGAGGGTCGGGTCGAACTCGACCGGCTGCCGCCCGACGTCGACCCCTCGGCCGTCGTGCACGAGGTAGAGGTCGTTGAACTCCCGCAGGAACCGCACGACCACATCGGGAAAGACGAAGCCTTCCTCCTCCAGCGGCACACGCCACGCCTCGGTGTCGACCTCGCGGCCGGGGAACCAGCCGGCGCGCCTCAACCTCTGCTCGACGTCCGGGGAGAACCTCGGGCTCACGGGGCCTTCACGAGCTGGAGGAACGCCGTCCAGGCCCTCTCCGACACGGGGAGGTGGGTGGCCGGGGCCTTGCTGTCGCGGAGGCCGACGCCGTGGCCGACCTCGACGCAGTCGCTCGCCGACGGGCTGTAGCTGCTCTTGCGCCACTCGGACATGCGGCACGCCTCCTCAGACAAGCATCGCGGTGATCAGCCTCCTCGATTCTTCCGCATCCAAGGCGTCCCGATCCAACCGCTTCAACACTTCGTCGTAGCTGGCCAGGGAGGCCGCGTCTTCGAGGAAGAGGCCCGAGTTCTCGCTCTCGATGAAGACCACCGGCTCGAACTTGTCGAAGCTGAGCCGGGTGAACGAGCCGGACAACCCGGAGTGGGCGCCGATGGCGATCGGCACGATCCGGAAGGTGATGTACTGCCGCACCAGCATCACGTGGATGTGGGTGAGCTGCGCCCGCATCACGTCGTGACCGCCGACCGGCAGCCGCAACGCCTGCTCGTGCACGTAGAAGACGAACTCCCTGCCAGGCCTGAGGATCACCTGCCGGTCGAGCTTCGCACGGATCAGCGAGTCGACGTCGGCGGGCTTGATCTTGGCTGACTTCTCGGCGGCGGCCCGGATGTAGCCGGCGATCTGGAGGTGGCCGGGGACGAGGTTCATCGACCACACGGTGATCCCGCTGGCGAGGCGTTCCTGGCTGATGAGCGAGTGCACCTGGTCCGGCACGCCGTCCTCGGGGAACTGCAGCCAGCCCCGCTCCCGCGACTCGCGGTGGAGCGCGACCAGGCGGTCGACTTCTTCGTACGGGGTGCGGCAGTAGGACAACAGCCGGACGAGGTCGATCTCGCTCACGCCGCCCTTGCCCTGCACCAGGTCCGAGACCTTGGCTTCCTGCCAGTCCACCAGTTCGGCGAGTCTGCGCTGGGTCATGCCGCTCTGCTCGATGGCGTCGCGGACGCCATCGCCGAACTCCCGGCCCACCACGCTCGAGTTGCGCTTCGGCATGCGGACGAAGCTAGGAGACGAACTCCCCTTCATTCCAACGTTTCTGCCCGAATCGCACCGAAGGAGGTACGGGTTGGAATCGTTCCAACCCGACACGCCGTACTAGCTCGGCGTGCTCGTGATGATCGCCGGCGGGGTGGAGGACGACGCACCGCTGTTGCTCGACGGGGCCTGCGACGACTGCTGCTGCGACGACGACTGGACCGGAGTCGAGGCCGACGTCTGCGCGGGCGGGACCGTCGTCGTCGTGGTGGTCGTTGTCGTCGTCGTGGTGGTCGTGGTGGTGGTCGGCGTCGTCGTGGTGGTCGTCGTGCACGTGGACGGGGACGTCGTGGTGGTCGGCGTCGTCGTCGACGTGGTGGTGGAGGTCGTGGTCGACGTGGTGGTCGACGTCGTCGTGGTCGGGCAGTTCGGCGCCGTCGTGGTGGTCGTCGTCGTGGTCGTGGTCGTCGGCGGCGTGGTGGTCGTCGGCGGGTTCGTCGGCGTGCCGGGGTCGGGGTTGCCCGGCGTCGGGTTCTGCTGGCCGTTGCCGATGTCGGTGAGCGGCGGCAGGGTCTCGACGTTCTCGCTGTACTCCGTGGCCCACTTGAGGACCGTCTCGACGTACGCCGGGGAGCGGTTGTAGCGGAAGACGGCCGCGGCCTTGTCTGCCTGCTTGGTCATGTCGCCGCCGCCCGCGCAGAGGTAGCGGCCGGCGCCGAGGGCGGCGTCGTAGATGTTGTTCGGGTTGACGTTGTTGTCGTCGTTCAGGTCGCCGCCGAAGCTCGCCCACGTCGACGGGATGAACTGCATCGGGCCGACCGCGCGGTCCCACGCGGTGTCGCCGTCGAGGCGGCCGCCGTCGGTGTCGCGGATCGCGGCGATGCCGGGGGCGCCGTTCAGCACCGGGCCGAGGATCTTGGGGGTGGCGTCGCCGACGGCGTTCACGCGGCCGTTGTTGGCGTGGTTCGACTCGACCTTGCCGATGCCCGCGAGCAGGTACCAGGGGAGGTTGCAGCCGGGGACGAGCTCGGCCATCTTGTCCTCGGCGCGGAGGTAGGCCTCCACCATGACGCCGGGAATGCCGTGCTGGCCGGGGAAGCCGTCGAGCAGGCTTCCCTCGTCGAGGTCGAGGCTGCCGTCCTCGAGGTCGGCGAGCAGGGCGGCGCTCAGTTCCTCGGACAGCGGCAGGCGGCCGGAGGCGCCCAGCTCGGCCGGGTCGCGCTGCAGGGCGCTGAAGACGTCGGCCGGTCCTAAGGAGACGGCGATGTCGTTGTGCTTCGAGAGGTTGACCCAGTCGACGAGCTTGGTGCCGACGATCATGGCCGGGGCGAGCATCGCGGCGAGCGCGGCCACGGCGAAGCCCTTTTGCCTAGGGCTCAACGCCGACGGTCCACGCAGTTTGGCCATTGCCACGAATTCTCACCTCTCGTGTGTCATCGCGGCTCGCCGTCCTGCCATTACGGCGAATGCCTCAATCGGTGACCTGTCCCACCCTGCCCCACTACGAAGCCTAGGTGTACCCAAGACGGAGTGAAGCGTGTGTTCGGTTCCGTTGACCGTTAACTCGCCGCGCATTCGCCTGCCGGCCACAGGCCCTGCTCGCCCAGGATCGCCAGCGCCTCGTCGCCCATGGGGTTCACGCCGGGGCCCTTCGCGAGGGCGTGGGCGACGTGCACGTGCAGGCACTTGACCCGCACCGGCATGCCGCCCGCGGTGACCTGGGTGCCCAGCGACTCGATGGCGTCGCGCTCGGCGAGGTACGACTCGTGCGCGCGCTGGTAGGCGGCCGCGAGCTCCTCGTCGGTGGCCAGCCGGTCCTGCTGCTCCTTCATCAGCCCGCCGCTTTCGAGCGTGCTGACCAGGGAGTTCAGCTTGGGGCAGGTCAGGTAGTACAGCGTCGGGAACGGCGTCCCGTCGGGCAGCCTCGGGGCGGTCTGCACGACGTTCGGGTGCCCGCTGGGGCACCTCGAAGCGATCGCACGCGTCCCGCGTGGCGTGCGACCGAGCTGCTTGGCGACCGTTTCCAGGTCAGCAGCACTTACTTGTGCGTCACCGATTCCCACAGTTCCTCGTACCAAGACCCTTGTGCCGCCTGCTTGCCCGACGGCCTCTCCGTTTCCGTGTTGCGACTCTCGTCACCCGGCAGTTGCACGATGTAGGGCGTCTCGCCGGGCCGCACCCAGTGCAGCCGCTTGCGCGCCTCGATCTCCACGTACGCCGGGTCGTTCAGTTCGGCCTTGCGCTTCTCCAGGGCGGCGACCGTCTCGCGGAGCTTCTGCTGCTCCGCCCCCACGTCGCGCAGCTCGTCGCGCTGCGAGAGGTAGGTCCGCAACGGGACCGCGATGCTCAACGCCAGTGCGCACAGCACCATCGCGAACAACGCGGCCCGCCGCGTACCGGTCATGCCGAACGCGCCGCCCGTGCCCTCACCGCGCCGCGTCGGCGCCTTCGGGCGAGGAGGCTTGCGCGCGCGTGCGGGCCTCGCCTCCCGCTCTTCGCGGGGGCGACGGGGACGACGCGCGCGCTCGGCCATGCCTTGCAGCCTCTCAGCTCTCCGGCGTGTAGCGCGGGAACGCGAGCTCGCCCGCGTAGCGCGCCGCGTCGCCGAGGCTCTCCTCGATGCGGAGCAGCTGGTTGTACTTCGCGGTGCGCTCACCACGAGCCGGCGCACCGGTCTTGATCTGGCCGGCACCGGTCGCGACGGCGAGGTCGGCGATGGTCGTGTCCTCGGTCTCGCCCGAGCGGTGCGACATCATCGACTTGTAGCCGTACGACGTGGCCAGCGAGACCGCGTCGAGCGTCTCGGAGAGCGTGCCGATCTGGTTGACCTTCACCAGCAGCGCGTTGGCGGCGCGGCGGGAGATGCCCTCCTCCAGGCGCTCCGGGTTCGTGACGAAGAGGTCGTCGCCGACGATCTGGACCTTGTCGCCCAGCTCGGCGGTCATCTGGACCCAGCCGTCCCAGTCGTCCTCGGACAGCGGGTCCTCGATGGAGACCATCGGGTAGTCGCGGACGAGCTCGGAGTAGTAGCCGATCATCTGCTCGGCGGAGCGCTTGTTGTTCTCGAACGAGTAGGCGCCGTCCGAGAAGAACTCGGTGGCGGCCACGTCGAGCGCGAGCGCGACGTCGCGGCCCGCCCGGTAGCCCGCCTTCTCGATGGCCTCGAGGATGAGGTCGAGCGCGTCGCGGTTGCTGCCGAGGTTCGGCGCGAAGCCGCCCTCGTCACCCAGACCCGTCGCGAGGCCCTTGCTCTTCAGCACGGACTTCAGCGCGTGGTAGACCTCGGTGCCCCAGCGCAGGCCCTCGCGGAACGTCTCCGCGCCGATCGGCGCGATCATGAACTCCTGGATGTCCACGTCGGTGTCGGCGTGCGAGCCACCGTTGAGGATGTTCAGCATCGGCACCGGCAGCACGTGCGCGTTCGGGCCACCGACGTACCGGAACAGCTCCAGGCCGCTCGAGGTCGCCGCCGCCTTGGCGACCGCGAGGCTCACACCGAGGATCGCGTTGGCGCCGAGACGCCCCTTGTCCGGCGTGCCGTCCAGGTCGACGAGCTTCTGGTCCACGACGCGCTGCTCGACGGCCTCGATGCCGACCAGCTCGGGCCCGATCTCGTCCAGCACGGCGGTGACCGCGCGCTCGACGCCCTTGCCCAGGTACCGCTTGGCGTCGCCGTCCCGCAGCTCCACCGCCTCGTGCTCACCGGTCGAGGCACCCGACGGAACAGCCGCACGCTCCAGCGTGCCGTCGTCCAGCGCCACCTCGACCTCGACGGTGGGGTTGCCGCGAGAGTCCAGGATCTCGCGTGCTCCGACCTGCTCGATGACCGCCACTTGCGCTCCCTGTTTCTCCTGCGTCTCGTCTCGCGACGAGCCTACTTGGGCCAGGTGACCGGCTGGGGCTCGACACCGCCAGATCACAGTGGTGCCCCCGCGCCTGTCGTCTGAATCGTGCCAGACGACTCGGGGGCTGCCTATAGCCCTCAGCCGACCTCGGCCAGACTCCTCGCCGCGCGCCGTGCCGCCTCGGGCAGGTGCTGCCTCGCCATCTGCTCGGTCCCGGACACGACCCGGAGCCCGACGACGAGATCGCCGCGCACGAGGAAGGCCTCGCAGCCCCACACCGGGGGCGAGATCTCGGTGAGGCTGGAGCAGAACGCGTACGAGCCTTCGACGCCCTCGAGCTCGGGCAGTTCGACGTCGGCCTCGACCTCGCGCTCCGGCTTGCCGGCCTCGTCGACCCACGTCCGGCATGACCGGGCCTTGTCCCGCACCGCGCCGAGGACGTGCCGCGCGTCGGCACCCACCAGCCCGAACACGATCTGGTTGATGATGACGGGCCCCGCCCACACCCGGTTGCGCGAGGTCGAGACGCCCGAATCGGCCTTCACCCCCTCGCACACCCTGCTGAGCTCGCCGTGGGTGCCGGTGGGCTCGGCGGTGAGCTTCGGCTTGTCCGACTGGAACCGGCCACCGACGTCGTCGAAGGTCTCCGGCGGCATCAGAGCCGCCTTCACCTTCACGTCGATCGCCTTCACGAGGTCCGACGTCGAGGCCGGCGCCAGGGACACCGCGGGCGGCGGGCCGGTCGGCGTCGGCGTGCAGGCCGTCAGCGCAAGCGCGCACATGACTGTTGCGAGTCTCTTCACTCTCATCCCCCCAGGACCGGCTCAGGCTAGTCGAACCGGGAGGTGCTTCACGCCGTTCTAGAAGTTCGACCGCAGCCGGCTGATCTCGCCGTCGAGCTCCAGCAACCGCGGCAGGTCCAGGACGGCGTCGAACACCGCCCGTATCTGGGTCCGGGCGAGCTGCGCGCCCAGGCAGAAGTGCGGGCCGTGCCCGAAGCTCAGGTGGTCGGCTTCGCGCCTGCCCACGTCGAACCGGTGCGGGTCGGTGAACACGCGCTCGTCCCGGTTGGCCGACGAGAACCAGACGACGACCTTGTCGCCCGCCCTGATCTCCTGGCCGGACAACGAGGTGTCGCGCACGCAGGTCCGCCGGAAGTGCATGACGGGCGTCCACCAGCGCAACATCTCCTCCACCGCAAGCGGAAGCAGTGAGCGGTCGGCGCGCAGGCGCGCGTACTCGGCGGGGTGGGAGAGCAACGCGATCATGCCGCCGGGGATGCCGTTGCGCAGGGTTTCGTTGCCCGCCACGGAGAACAGCCAGAAGAGGTTCTCGAACTCCTCCAGCGACAGGTCCTCCCGCATGAGGTTGCTGACCACGTCGTCGGACGGATGCGCGCGTTTGTGCGCTCCCAGCGCGTGCGCGTAGGCGTACAGGTCGGGCATGCCGTCGCGTGCGCGCGGGTCGCGGCCGTCGTCCGGGCGCAGTTCCAACGCCTGCAGGGCCATGTCGGTCATGCCGGCGGTGGAGCTCGACGACAGCGCGTACTCGGGGTCATGGAAGCCGATCACGCGGTTGCTCCAGTCGTAGAGCAGCGCGCGGTCCTGGCGGGGCACGCCGAAGACGTCGGCCAGCGTCAGCAGCGGCAGGTCGGCGACGTCGTGGGCGAAGTCGCCGGACAGGCCCGCGACGATCTCGCGGGCGTTCGCGCGGATCCGGTCCTCCAGCAACGCGACTGCTCGCGGGGTGAACGCCCTGGTCAGCATGCGGCGCAACCGGGTGTGCGAGGGCGGGTCCTGGTTGAGCATCATGCGCTGGACGTACGCGAGGTCGTCCGGCCGCGGGTCGCGGATCTGGGTCGCGCCGCGGTGCGAGGAGAAGACGGACGGCGTGCGCAGGACCGTGCGGACGTCCTCGTGGCGGAAGACCGCCCAGAAGTCGTCGATGCGCACCACGTCCCTCTCACGCAGCCGGGTTAGTGCGTCGTGCGGGACTCCCGAGGTATACGTGTCCGGGTCGACGATGAGGTCGGCATCGGTCCTGGGCATAGAACGGATTCTGACGTGCTTCATGTCGAACGTGGTGGGAACGGGCCGTTGCTGGTGCTGCTGCACGGGCTGGGCGCGACCGGTGAGGTGTGGCGGGACGTCGTCGGCGACTGGGAGGGCAGCTGGCTCGTGCCCGACCTGCCCGGTCACGGCCGTTCAAGCGGTATCGACCGCTACTCGTTCGGCGCGCTCGCGGCGGAGGTCGCGAAGGTCGTCCCGCGGGAGCCCGTCACGGTCGTCGGGCACTCGCTGGGCGGGGTCGTCGGGCTGGCGCTGGCGAGCGGCTGGTTCGGCGTCGAGGTGACCACGTGCGTCGGCGTCGGCATCAAGGTGCGGTGGACCGACGAGGAGCTGGCGAAGGCCGCGGCACTGGCCGGCAAACCGCAGAAGGTGTTCGCCACCAGGGAGGAGGCGGAGGAACGGGCCTCGAAGATGGCCGGGGTGCCGCTGCGGCACGGTGTGTCCGAAGTGGACGGCGGGTGGGCGCCGTCGCTCGACATGAGGGCCTTCGGCGTGGGCCGGCCGGACATGGCCGGGCTGGTCATGGCCTCACAGGCCCACGTCGTGCTGGCGACGGGCGAGAACGACCCGATGAGCCCCCAGGAGCACCTGAAGGAGCTGGTGCCCGAACCGGTGGTGATCCCCGGCGCGGGCCACAACGTGCACGTCGAGTCGCCCTCGTCCCTGCGGCCACTGCTCGCCCGGACCTAGGCCACGACGAGCCCGCCGTCGACGTTCAGCACGGCGCCGTTGACGAAGCCCGCCTTGTCGGAGGCCACGAACAGCACGGCCTCCGCGACCTCCTCGGCCGTGCCGTGCCGGCCGACCGGGACGACCTCGACGAAGCTCTCGAACACCTCGCCGACCTGCGTCACGGCCGCCTCGGTGCGGATCGGGCCGGGCGCGACGGAGTTGACGCGGACGCCCGAACCGCCGAACTCGAGGGCCCACGACCTGGTCAGGCCGTCCATCGCGGACTTCGAGGCGTGGTAGACGGACCCGACCGGCGAGCCGAGCTGGCTCGCGACCGACGAGACGTTGACGATCGCGCCCCTGCCCTTCGCGACCATGGCGGGCGCGAGGGCCGCGGTGAGGAAGTAGGTGCCGCGGACGTTGACGTCGAACACCTTGTCGTAGGTCTCGACGGACTGCTCGGGGGTCGGCGAGAACGGGAAGATGCCCGCGTTGTTCACGAGGACGTCGACGTCACCGACCTCCTGCACCAGCTTGCGGACGTCGTCGAGGTCGCCGACGTCCGCGACGACGA
The DNA here is from genome assembly GCF_900111005.1 of Lentzea albida. GTDB lineage: Bacteria > Actinomycetota > Actinomycetes > Mycobacteriales > Pseudonocardiaceae > Lentzea > Lentzea albida. Next base: position 750,525 of record NZ_FOFV01000001.1, on the reverse strand, counting down.
AGTGGCCGGTGCCGCCCGCCTGCTCGATGAGCTCGACGGTCTCCTTGCCGAGCTCGGCGCGGCGGCCGGTGACGTAGACGGTGGCGCCCTCCTCGGCGAGGCGGACCGCGATCGCGCGGCCGATGCCCGAGGTGGCTCCGGTGACGAGTGCCTTCTTGCCCTGGAATTCCTTGGTCGACATGTCCCCGAACTTGCCGACGGCACATCGTCGCGCCATAAATTGCGGATGAATCAGCTGGTCAGCGCGGGTGTGCGGAGCGAGTAGTAGATGCGCACGTACGACGGGATGCGGTAGCGGCCGAGCTCCAGCGGTTCGATCAGGTGCACGTCGGCGAGCGCCTCCATCAACAGCTCGATGGCCGCGACGTCACCGCCGGACATCGCCGCGGCCTCGCACACGTCGACCTCCTCGGCGCCCTGCCTGGTGAAGCACTCCAGCAGGTGCCGCTGGTCGCCGGTCAGCTGCCGGTCGGCCTTGTCCATCGGCGCGAGCACCGCCTGGCAGTCCGACGGCACCGCCTCGCCGAGCGCGGTCTCCCGCTCCATCTGCCGCAGCAGCATCGCGACGGTGAAGCGCGGGCGGCTGCTGAGCTTGCCGCCGAGCACGCGGATCGGGTTCGGCAGGTGGGAGACGCGGTCGAGGACCCTCGTCACCAGCTCCGGCTCGGCCGCGAGCCGCGCCGGGTCCGCGATCTTGGCGAAGAACTCGCGGGCCTCCGGCACGGCGAGCCCGGCGATGACCAGCCAGGTCACGCCCGGCAGCTCGTTCCAGCGGCGCACGCTCGTGAGGATCATGGCCGAACCGGGCACGTGCAGGTCCTTCACGGAGACGGGGTCCTGCAGGTCGTCGACGACGATCAGGAACCGCTTGCCGCGCGCCTTCTCCCGCCACAGCGCGGCCCTGTCCCCCACCGGGTTCTCCACCCCGACCGCGCGCAGCAGCTCGCTCGCGACGTCGTGGCCCTGCACGAAGATCTGCCCGTCGGGGAACCGGTCCCTCGCGAGGTGCCCGATGCGCACTGCCAGCGCGGTCTTGCCGCTGCCGTGCATGCCCGCGATGCCGACCGTGCGCGGCAGGGTGTCGAGCGCCCGCGCGATCTCCTCGGCACGGCCGGTGAAGTCGTCGATGTCGGGCGGCAGCTGCTCGGGCCGTCGCTGGACGGTGAGCTCGCCCCTCAGGATCTGCGCGTGCACCTCACGCAGGTCGGGGCCGGGTTCAAGGCCCAGTTCGTCGTTCAGCAGAGCCCGCGCCTGGTGGAACTGCTCCAACGCCTCGGCCTGCCTGCCCTCGCGGTAGAGCGCGCGCATCAGCAGCGCGCGCGGGCGTTCCCGGTGCGGGAAGGCGGCGACGTGCTTCTGCAGTTCGAGGACGTCCATCTCGCGTTCGAGCAGGGCCTCCCGGCACTGGAGCCGCTCGTTGGCGACCCGCACGCGCTGCGCCTCGAAGTAGGTGCTGGTCATCCCGACGAACGGCTCGTCGCGGCAGTCGTCGAAGACCTCGGCACGCAGGGTGTAGCCGCCGTCCTTCGACCTCAGGTCCAGCTCCGGCATCAGCTTGCGGAGCTTGTAGGTGTACGTCCGCAACGCCATGACCGCGCTCGGCGTGGGGTCGTCCCACACCATGCCGATCAGCTGGTCGTTGCTCAGGCGGATGCCGTTGTTCAGCAGCAACGCCGCCAGGACCGCGCGCTGCTGGCGAGGGCCCAGGTCGATCTCCTCGTCATCGCGCCAGGCTCGTACCGGACCCATCAGTGAGAAGCGCAGGCTCATGCAACGTGCCAACGCTCGGGCGCATTCCCGGCATCCCCGACCGAAACTAGTATTATGAGCGTAGGGTCCAGGCCTACGGAGGTTGTATGAGGGATCGCGTCACCCTGCCGACGGCGCTCGCCAGGAGAGCCAACAAGGTGCTGCGCCCCAGGGATGCGGCTGACGTGTACACCCACCCCCGCAGCGAGTTCGAGCGATTGCTCGACCAGGCGGTGCTTTGGCGCATCAGCACCGGCTACTACGCGCTCGCACCGATGGAACGGCTCGGTGACCCGCGATGGCGGCCGGACCTGGCGGCAGTCGCGTTGGGAGTGGCCCAGGCCGACTACGGCAGGGACGCCGCCGCGCTGATGAGCGTCACCGCGGCACGTCGTCACGGCGCTCTGCCGCGCGCCGTCGCCACCGCGGTCGTGGCCGTCCCCAAACAGCGGCCGGTCCTGCACACCGCCGTGGGTGACGTGGTCTTCGTGAAGCGGGACGTGCGACGCCTCGACCTCGAACGCGCGGAAACCGAACTCACGACCGGCTGGATGACGACGCCGGAGCAGACAGCCCTCGACGTCGCCGCACGTCCGGAACTCGGCGGCCTGGGGAGGGCCGCCGCCGAGCCGGTCCTTCGGGCTCTCGCTCGCAAGATCGATTGGGCGGTCACCGAGGAACTCGCGCGGGACCAGCACCGGCCGGGGGCACTGGCCAGGCTGAAGGAGGCGGCGGGTGCTTGATCAAGAGGAGCTCGCGCGGTCGCCGACCTGTTCGGCGTCGCGGAGGAGCAGGTCAGACGGGATCACCTGATCAGCCACGTGTTGGCGTGCCTGCCGCGAGTAGCACCCGACGTCCTCTTCGTCCGTGGAACGGCACTGGCCAGAACACACCTCGCGGACCCGGCCGCGGGAGGACGCCTGTCGGAGGACATCGACCTCTGGGCGCCGGACCGCCGAGCCGTCGCGGACGCACTCGACGAAGGCCTTCCAGGGCTCCTGCGCCGCGAGTTCCCCAGGACCTCCTGGGATCCACCGTTGCGGTCCACGAGGTCCGCGGTCGAGCCCGGGGTTCTCGTGACGACGTCCGATCTCCGCGTCCGGGTCCAGCTCCTCGATCACGAGGAGTGGGCTCCGTGGCCCAGCGAAGCGGTTCGGATCGAGACCAGGTACAGCGACGACACCTCGGACGTCGTGCTCAGAGTGCCGACACTGCAGGCGTTCGCCGCGATGAAGACCCTCGCCTGGGCGGACCGGCATGCGGCCAGGGATCTGTACGACCTCGCCCGCCTCGCCGAACTGGGTGCGCTGACGTCCGAGGCAGCAGGCCTGGTCCGCGACACGACGGGAGCCTCGGTGCAGAAGTACGACTTCGCCTCCTTGCCGTCCGGGCTGGACTGGCACTCGCAACTCGCACACCAGACGGGAGAGGTACCCGCAGCGCAGTGGTGTCTCGGTGTGGTTCGGGAGGCCTACGGGAAGGCACTCGGCTGGTAGGACTGGACCACCCGCGGATCAGGCCCGGCTTCGCCGCCACGACCGTGCTGGTCCGGGCGTCCGCCACCCGGTCGGCGCGCTCGCCGTGGCCGTGACGCCGTCCGAATTGGACCGGAGCGTGCCGACTCGGGAAGGCCACTCCTTCAGGTCCTGTCGCCCGGACGGCAGTCGAAGAACGCGCGAGCGGTGGGTAGCCTTGATCGAATGACGGACGGCACCTTCGAAGCGTTTCGGAAGGCCGAGGCGTTGATGGCGCAGCGCAGGCCTCTCGACGCGCTGCGCGAACTGAGGCCGGTGCTGGACGAGGCCGGCGAGGCGCCGTCCGTGCAGCTGCTGGCCGGCCGGGCCTACCTCGGGTCCGCGCAGCTCAACCGGGCCGAAGAGGCGTTCCGCAAGGTCCTCGACCTCGACCCGAGCGACCACTACGCCCGGTTCGCGCTCGGCAAGACGCTGCAACGGCAGGGGCGCCTCCCCGAGGCGCTCGCCCAGCTCCGGATGGCGGTCGCGATGCACCCGTCACCGGAGTACCAGGAGGCGCTCGGAGAGGTCAAAGCCCGGCTGGCCCTGGGGAACTAGCGGAACAGCCCGTCTCCCCAGAACCCGCCCTCCCGCACGCCCGGCGGCACCGCGAAGTGCCCGGACCCGGTGTGCTCCACGTACTCCATCATGTCGTCCTTTGTGGACAACGCCTGCTGCATCGGCACGAACTGGGTGCGGGTGTCGCGGTTGAACGCCACGAAGAACAGTCCCGCGTCGAGGTGCCCGAGGCCGTCCGAGCCGTCGGTGAAGTTGTAGCCGCGGCGCAGGATCCTGGCGCCGTTCAACGACTCCGGTGACGCGAGCCTGATGTGCGCGATGTCGCCGATCAACGGGACGCCGCCCGCGCCCTTGACGTGCAGGTCGGGCTCGTCGAACTCCTCGGCCTGCCCGAGCGGCGCGCCCTCGCCCTTGGTGCGGCCGACGATCTGCTCCTGCTCGACCAGCGACGTGCGGTCCCAGATCTCGATGTGCATCCGGATGCGGCGCGTGACCAGGTACGTGCCGCCGACGAGCCAGTCCGGGCCGTCCTCCCGCGAGACCCAGACGTGGTCGCGCAGGTGGTCGGTGTCCTCGGCCTTGATGTTGCGGGTGCCGTCCTTGAACCCGAACATGTTGCGCGGCGTCGCCTGGTCGCGCGTGGTCGAGGAGGTGCGGCCGAAGCCGAGCTGCGACCAGCGGACCGCGACCTTGCCGAACCCGATGCGCACCAGGTTGCGGACGGCGTGCACGGCGACCTGCGGGTCGTTCGCGCAGGCCTGGATGCAGATGTCGCCGTTGCTGCGCGCGGGGTCCAGGTCGTCCTTCGGGAACCGCGGCAGGTCGATCAGGCGTTCCGGCCGCTTCGACGCGAGCCCGAACCTGTCGTCGAACAGGGACGGGCCGAAGCCGATCGTGATCGTCAGCGCGGACGCGGGCAGGTCGAGCGCCTCGCCGGTGTCCTTGGGCGGCGCCTCCGCGTTGCCGCCGACCGCGCCGTTCTCCGCGGCCTCCTGGCCCGCCGTCATCCGTTCCGCGGCGACGGTCCACTGCTGGAGCAGCTCCACCAGCTCGTCGCGGCTCTTCGTCTTCACGTCGAGCGCGACGAAGTGCATGTGGTCCTGCGCGGGTGTGGTGATGCCGGCCTGGACGTCCCCGCGGAACGGGACCTTGGCCGCCGCGACGTTCTCGACGGCCGTCGACTCGCGCGAGGCGAGCGCACCGGCGGCGGCACCCGCGCCCGCGAGCGCCACACCGGCGCCCGCGAACCCGAGCAGCCTGCGCCTGGGCACCCCCGTCACTTGGCCGACACCACTTCCGCGACCTTGCTGACCGGCTCGCCGAGCGCGTCGACGGCCTCGGCGAGCGCCTTGACCTCGTCCTGCGAGAGCTCGGTGTAGAGCTTGAAGCCGTCGCCCTTGCGCTGCTTCTCCAGGGCCTCGTCGAGCGCCTTGAACTTCGCGTCCAGAGTGGACACGAGCGCCTTGTCCCTCTGCTCCACCACGGGGCGCAGCGCGGCGATCGCGGCCTGCGAGCCGTCGACGTTGGCGCGGAAGTCCCACAGGTCGGTGTGCGAGTAGCGGTCCTCCTCGCCGGTGATCTTGCCGGTGGCGACCTCGTCGAGCAGCTCCTTGGCGCCGTTGGCGAGCTGCACGGGCGTCAGCTCGACCGCCTTGGCCTTGGTGACGATCTCCTTCACGTCGGTCAGCAGCTGGTCGGCGATCTTCTCCGAGTCGGCCTGCAGACCCGACTCCCAGAGGTCCTTCTCCAGGCGGTGGTACCCGGTGAACGCCATGCCCTCCTCGATGACGTCCTCGCGGCCGTCGATCTTGGGGTCGAGGTCGCCGAAGCTCTCCGCGACGGGCTCGATGCGCTCCCAGTAGACCCGCGAGACGGGGAACAGCGCCTTGGCCTCGTCGACCTTCTTCGCCTTGACGGCGTTGACGAACTCCTCGGTCTTCACGAGCAGCTGGTCGGCCTGCGAGGTCACGTAGCGCTGGTAGCTCTTGGTCGCCTCGGCCAGCAACGCGTTGCCGTCGGTCGACTTCTTGGCGTCACCGGTGACCGTGAAGTCGCCCCGGATGCCGTCGCCCTTCATGCCGGGCTTGCACGCGGTCTGGAACTTGCCGGACTCCGTGACCTCGACGATCAGCTTGCGGCTCAGGCCCGGTCCGATGTTCTCGACCTCGCCGAGGATCCGGTCGCCCTCGGCGTAGAGGTAGAACTCGGTGACCTTGGTGCCCTTGTTGGTCACCTCGAACGTGACGTTGCCGGTGCTCGCCTCGGTCTTCGCGACCTTGCACGCGTCGTCGCTCGCCTCGACCGCGATGTTGCCGCTCGCGCCGGACGTGCCGCCGTTGCTGCTGCACGCCGCCAGCACCGCGAGAGAACCCAGGATGACTGCTGCCTTGCGCACGGTTGCTCCAGTGATCAGTTGGCCACGGCGGCGCGACGGCGCGGCCGGATGAGGAACAGGGACAGGACCACCACCACGTAGGCGACCCACGCGATGGCCTGCAGCACGGAGGTCCGCTGCGAGTAGTTGAAGAAGCCCTTGAGCAGCGCCCCGTACCAGGAGTCCTCCGGCAGGGTGTCGCTGATGTCGAACGCCAGCGTGTTCAGACCGGGCAGGATCGCGGCCTCCTGCAGGTCGTGGATGCCGTAGCTGAGGACGCCGGCGGCGACGAACACGAGCAGCACGCCCGTGACCGTGAAGAACTTTCCAAGATCGAATCGAATCGCGCCCTGGTACAGAAGTGCGGCAATCACCACAGCAACCCCGATGCCGCCCAGGAACCCGATCAACGGCTGCGCCGTTCCGCCGCCGGCGGCCTGCACGCTGGAATAGAAGAAGACCGCCGTCTCGAGCCCTTCCCGTCCGACGGACAAAAGGGACACGACAATGATCGCAAAAGGTCCGATTTTGAGCGCTTCGTCCATTTTTCCGCGCAGCTCGGCCGCAATGGTCTTGGCCGCCTTGCGCATCCAGAAGATCATTCCCGTGACGAACGCGACCGCGATGATCGACATCGTCCCGCCGAACGCCTCTTGCTGCTCGAACGTCATGCCGGCGGCACTGAAGGTGATGATCGCGCCTGCCGTCACGGACAGTGCCACCGCGGTCGCGACACCGACCCAGACCCACTTGAGCGCGTACCTTCTGTCCGTTTTAACGAGAAATGCGATCAGGATGCTCACCACGAGCGCGGCTTCCAGCCCCTCGCGCAGCCCGATGAGCCCATTGGCAAACAGCATCCCGACGCCTCCGAAAATTAGGTCGCCCTATTTAAGGTAAGCCTCACCTGAATGTCCAGACGCCATCAGTGCCGGTTGCGTCACGGTTCAGCCCGCCGCGCGCCCCGGGAAGCACGTAGCCTTGGTGCCGTGGTCCCGCCGTCGTCACTCCAGGAACCCGCCCGCCGCAACCGCACAGGCAACGTCGCCGGCCGCATCGTCCTGGTGCTGCTGCTCCTCGTCGTGGTCGCCGCGGGCGCCTGGGGCCTGGGCGCCCTGAACCGCAGGGAGGCCGCCCCGCTGGGCCCGCCGCCGTTCCTGGTCCCCATCCAGGAGGTCGAGCCGGGCGCCGCCGCCCCTGGCAGTGCCGCGTCCCCCGGCACCACCGAGACCGCCAACCCGCTCTCCGACTGGGCGACCCGCGTCGCGTCCAAGACCGACATCCCGGTCCGCGCCCTGCACGCCTACGCGTCGGCCGACCTGACGATGCAGCGCGAGGCCCCGGCCTGCCGCATCAGCTGGGCCACCCTCGCGGGCATCGGCAGGATCGAGTCGCACCACGGCAACATCAACGGCGCCCGCCTCCAGGAGAACGGCATGCCGTCCCGCCCGATCATCGGCATCCCGCTGGACGGCAAGCCCGGGGTGAAGGCCATCCAGGACACCGACGGCGGCCGCCTCGACGGCGACACCACGTGGGACAGGGCCGTGGGCCCGATGCAGTTCATCCCGGGCACCTGGAACCGCTGGGCGAAGCGCGCGGCGGGCGACGGCCTCCCCGCGGACCCGCAGAACATCGACGACGCGGCGCTGACCGCCGCCCGGTACCTGTGCGGGGGCGGGGCGCGCGACCTCGGCACCGGGTCGGGGTGGTGGGCGGCCGTGCTCGCGTACAACAACTCCGTGGAGTACGGGCAGAACGTGTTCAGCGGAGCGGACGCCTACGCGCGGGCGAGCGCACAGCAGTAGCGCCGGGCGGCAGAGAGGGCCGGGACCGGGCGGGAAGACGGCCCCGACCCCGGTTCTCACGCCCCTGCCGCAGGCGCGGGGTTCGTCGCCGATTCCCCGAAGCCCGTGAGCGGGTGCTCGGAGCCGCCGGCCGGATCCCCGGCACGAGGAGCCGGCTCCTCCCCACCCGCCGTATCCTGCTCCGCAGGAGGCTCGCTCCGGTCGCACGGGGGCTCGGCGGGCGTCGTCACCGGCACGACCGGGTCCTCGGCCCGCGGCGTCGAAGGCGGCGCCTCGACCGACGGAGGCGGTGTCACGACCGGCGTCTCCACCACGGGCGGCGGCGGATTCTCCACAGTGGACACGACGACCGACGTGGTCGTCACCACCGGCGCCTCCGGTTCGGAAGCCGCCGGTACCGACTCCTCGGGCGCAGAAGGTTCGTTCCGTTCCACCGCAGCAGGTTTCGTCGAACTCACCCGCACGGTCTCGGTGACGGTCGCCCCGCCGACCACCCGCGTCTGGGTGACCATCCGCGCGGCCCGCACCTCCCGCGCCGCTCCCTCCGCCACCACGGTCTCGGTGACGGTGGCCAGCGAGACGCCGGTCTCGAAGGGCTCGGTCCACCACGACGCGGTGGGCCGGACGGAGGACGGCGGTGCGGCCAGCGGCTTCTCGGCCGCGCCTCCGGTGAAGGCGATCAGCGCGAACATGCCGCCCAGCGCCAAGAACGGCACCACGACCACGGCCCCGAAGCACCCGCGGCCACTGCGCGGCTCTTCACGGTGACTCATCTCCTGCACACCCCCGAACGGTGAGGACTGTCCTTTGTGGCTTCCACCTGGTTGATCGTCCACAAAGAACAGTCCGTCACAGTTCTTTAGTCACACGATGGGGTGTTCACTTCAGCGGCGGCAACTCCGGAGCGTGAGCGGCAGGCGTCTCGGACAGGGTCTCCAGAGCCAGGGACACGGCCTTCTCCAGCTGCGGGTCGCGGCCTGCCACGCGGTCGGCGGGCGACATGACCACCTCGATGTCCGGGTCGACGCCGTAGTTCTCGACGTCCCAGCCGTGGCCCTTGAAGTACGACGCGTACCTCGGCTGGGTGACCATCGTGCCGTCGACGAGCGAGAACATCATGTCGATGCCGATCACGCCGCCCCACGTGCGCATGCCGACGACCGGGCCGATGCCGAGTTCCTTGATCGCCACGTTGACGATGTCGCCGTCAGACCCTGCGAACTCGTCGGCGACGGCGACCACGGGGCCGCGCGGCGCGTCCTGCGGGTACGACTCGGAGGCCGTGTAGCCGCGGGCGACGGACCAGCCGATGACCTTGCGGCCCAGCTTCTCGATCACCAGCTGCGAGGTGTGGCCGCCGCCGTTCTCGCGGACGTCCAGCACCAGTGCCTCGCGTGCCAGCTCGACGCGCAGGTCGCGGTGCAGCTGGGCCCAGCCGGCGCCCATCATGTCCGGGACGTGCAGGTAGCCCACGCGTCCGCCGGAGGCCTCGTGCGTGAACGCACGGCGGTTCGCGACCCAGTCGTGGTAGCGCAGAGGCTCCTCATCGGCCAGAGGCACCACCACGACCCGACGCAGCTTCCCACCACCGGCGGGACGCACGGTCAGTTCCACGGGCTTGCCCGCGGTGCCCACGAGCAACGCGCCGGGCCCGGCATCGCCCACCGGACGGCCGTCCACGGCCACGATGGCATCACCCGCGCGCACGGCCACACCGGGCGCGCACAGCGGCGAACGGGCGTGCGGGTCCGACGACTCGCCCGGGATCACGCGCTTGATGACCCAGGAGTCACCATCACGCGCCAGGTCGGCGCCGAGGAGGCCCTGGCGGCGGGACGCGGGCACGTGCGGCGACGAGCCCCACACGTAGGCGTGCGAGGTGCCCAGTTCGCCCTGCACCTCCCACAGCAGGTCGACCAGGTCGTCGTGGCTGCCCACCTCGGCCACCAGCGGCCGGTAGCGGTCCAGCTCGCCCTGCCAGTCGACGCCGCCCATGTCGGTGCGCCAGAAGTGGTCCCGCATCAGGCGGCCGTTCTCGGCGTACATCTGCGCCCACTCCGCGGCGGGCTCGACCACGACCCGCACGCGCGCGAGGTCGATCTCCACGTACTCGGGCGAGTCGTCGTCGGTCTTGCTGTCGGACGGCACGACCCTCAGGTCGCCGCGGTCCTCGATGACGATGCGCTTGCCGTCGCCGGACACCGCGAACGCCTCCGCGCTGTCCGCCAGGCACTCGGTCTTGGCCTTCGCGAAGTCGAACCGCTCCAGCACCGTGCGCGGCGGGCGGGCGTCGGGCGAGGCCAGGTTGTCGCCCAGCACGCCGAGCAACGGCCGGCGCAGCCACAGCAGGCCGCCACGAGCCGCCTTCAGCGACACGTAGTCGGCGGCGGCGACGGGCACCGGCACCACGCGGTCGGCGAGGCCTTCGAGGTCGACCTTCGTGGTCGGCGTCTTCTCGTCCTCGTCGTCGGAGTCCTTGTCCTCGTCACCGACCGGGCGGCCACCCTGCATCGGCGCGAACGGCGACGGCGTGGTCGCGGCCAGCGGCACGAGGTGCGGGCGGCAGCCCGTCGGGAACGACAGGTCGAACACGTGCGCGTCGTAGACCGGGTCGAACGTCCTGATCGACAGGAACGCCAGGTGCTTGCCGTCCTCGGTGAACGTCGGCGCGAAGTCCGCGAACCGCAGCGGCGTCACGTCCACAACGGACAGGTCCGCCGCGTTCACCATCTTGATGTGCCGCAACGGGCTCGGCCCAGGATGCGACCACGCGAGCCACGACGAGTCCGGCGAGAACGCGAGGTGCGTGACGTGCGCGTTCGCCCCGCGGACGACCTCGCGCACCTCACCGGAGGCCACGTCCACCAGCAACAGCCGCCCGTCGTGCGTCGCGACGCCGACGCGCGAACCGTCGGGCGCGGCGGCCAGCGACATCACGCGACCGAGCTGACCGGACGCGATCCGGCGCGCGGTGCTGCCCGGCTCGACGCCGCCGACGGGCGCGATCTCCAGCGCCTCCTCGCCCTCGACGTCGGTCACCCACACGACCTGCTCGGACTTGCCGAGCACCTTCGGCAGCCGCGCGCGGACGTCCGACCGGTCGGCCAGCACGCGCACCGGGCCGTCGCGGTGCGTCACCCAGTGCACCGTGCCGCGGACCTCGACGGCCGACGCGCGGCCGCTGTGGTCGACGCTGAACGACTCGACGTTGCCGGAAGCCTTGACGTGGTGGGGTTGCAGGCCGGTGCGCGGCCCGCCGAGCTTGATGTCGAGCTTGCGCAGTTCGGACAGGCCGTCGAGCAGCCACAGCTCCCCGGCCTGGTGGAAGATCACCCGCGAGCCGTCGGTGGAGGCGTTGCGGGCGTAGAACTCCCCGGAGGTGTGGCGCTGGAGGTCGGTGCCGTCCGGCAGCACCGAGTACACGCTGCCGACGCCCTCGTGGTCGGACAGGAACGCGATCCGCCCGCCTACCCACATCGGGTTCGACAGCGACGACTTCAGGTCGCCCAGGATCCGGGTGAAGTCACCAGAGCCCTCGGTGTCGACCCACAGCTTGCCCGCGGTGCCACCGCGGTAGCGCTTCCAGTAGGCCGGGTCCTGCATGTAGCTCGACGACGTGACGACCTGGCCGTCCGGGCCGAACGAGACGTCGTTGACCCACCCGTACGGCAGCACCTCGGCGGGCCCGCCGTCCAGCGGCACGGCGTGCGCCTGCTTGCGGTGCCGGGACATCTGCCCGGTCGTCGACACGGCCAGCACTCGCCCGTCCGGCGTCCACCCGGACACGGCCGTGCGGACGACGCCCCAGTGCGTCAAACGGCGTGCGGGGCCACCGTCCACAGGGGCCACGCGCACTTCCGGAGCACCGTCGATCCAGCTGGCCCAGGCCAGGTGCGTGCCGTCGGGCGAGAAGCGGGGTGTGCGGGCCGGCACCTGATCAGCGGACGCGCGCCAGGCCCGTCCTCCGTCGACGGGCGCGAGCCACACGTCGTCCTCGGCCACGAAGGTCACCAAGTCACCGCGCAGATGCGGATACCGCAGGTAAGTCACGAGATCGACGTTAGCCCACAGCCACCCGTTCAGGAGGGGGAAAAGCGCCGCCAGTCTTCAGCTGCAAGAGAATCAAGACCTTCGGCCCGCGCCTTGGCTTCCGCCTCGCGGACGTTCGCGGCGAAACGGCGGCACACCTGGCGCAGCTCGGTCTCCGGGTCCTCGCCCGCGAGCTTGGACAAAGCGGTCACGGCGAACAACGTCGTGCCCGTGTCGTCGCCTTCGGGGAGCAGGTCGACGGGGAAGCCCGCGCGTTTGGTGCGCTGCACCAGCTTCGCGGCCAGCGCGACCGCGGGCTGACCGAGCGCCACACCGTCCACACTGGACTCGCGCTTCTTCTCGACCTGCTTGAGCTCCTCCCAGCGGTGCTGCTGCGAGGTCGCGTCGTGCACGGCCGGGTCACCGCCCTCGAAGACGTGCGGGTGCCTGCCGACGAGCTTCGCGACCAGTTCGGACGCCACGGCGTCGATGTCGAACGGGTCCTCGGCGTCCTCGGCGGCGACGCGGGCGTGGAAGAGCACCTGGAGCAGCACGTCGCCGAGCTCCTCGCGCATCGCCGCGCGGTCGCCGTCCTCGATCGCCTCCAACAGCTCGTAGGTCTCCTCGAGCAGGTACTGGCGCAACGAGTCGTGCGTCTGCTCGGCGTCCCACGGACATCCGCCCGGTGACCGCAGCCGGTGCATCACCGCGGCCGCGTCGAGCAGCGCGGCGCCCAGCGGCTCCGGTGTCGTGATCACGTCGGCGTCCGGGTAGCCGGACGCGTCCGTCGTGATCACCACCGAGCCGTCGGGGACGACGGCGGGCGCGGGCCCGTCGACGCCCAGCGCGGACCAGGCCTCCAGAGGCACGCCCTCGCCCGCGTAGACGGCCTCGGCCGTGCGCAACGCGGGCAGGGCGGCGGCGGGCAGCACGGCGTCGAGCCGCCCGCTCAGGACGACAACGGTGATCAAGACTTGTTCTTCGTCGCGGCCACGCCGACGAAACCGGCGCGCTCACCTGCGTTGCCGACGACCTGCGCGTTGGTCGGGTCCCACACGCCGTAGCGGGGGTTGACCTCGATGTTCAGGTCCGCGGAGAGGAACTGCGCGATCCGCAGGCCGAAGGCCGCGAGCAGCTGCGGGTCGATGCGCTCGACCAGGTCCTCCTCGCCCGGCCGCGCCGAGACCTTGTTGCGCTCCTTGACGAGCGCGACCATCCAGCTGGACTGCTGCTCGTCGGCCGGGAACGCGACGACGGTGCCGGGCTTCACGCCCCACAGCATCGTGTGCACCAGCGACGGGTTCTCGGTGACGCGGACCCGCTGGTTCGTCGCCGAGGCCTGCTGACCGGTGCTGGTGCGCGGGGCCTCCTGCACGAACCGCGACATCTTCGAGGAGTCGGCGACGACCTCGGCCGCCTTCTCCTTGGCCTCCTTCGGGTCCTGGACCTGGAAGAAGTCGATCACGACCTCGAGCGTGGAGAGGTTGCGGCGGGCGAGCTCGCCCATCACCAGCACGTCGCGCTGGCGGCGGTAGATCGTGGTCTCGTCCTGCTCGCTCTGCTTGGCCGCGGCCTCGGGGCCGCCCTTCTCCTGGATCGCGTCGTACACCTTGGTCTCGTCGACCGTGATGTTCTCGCGCTCCGCCGCCCGCGCGGCGATGAGGTGGGAGATCTCGTCGGCCAGCACCAGCTTGGAGACCTGGTCGAGCTTGCCCTGGTCCTGCATCTGCTGGGCGGCGGGCTCCTTCTTGAGCACCTTCACGGTGCGGTCCTGGACGGTCTCCAGGTTGATCGTCTGATCACCGACGATCGCGGCCGACCCGGCCTTGGCGGGCCCGGTGCCGCATCCGGTGGCGAGGAGAGCCACGGCCACACCGACCAGCGAGAAACGCTTCAGAACAGTGCTCACGAGGATCTACCTTCTCACGCCTTGGTGACCGGGGTCACGGGAGTCCCCGAGAGTGAGTCGAGGAACGCACCGCACCAGTCCAGCAGCTCCTGGTCGCGCAGCTGCGGTGCACCCATCCGGCCGCCCGCCGCTCCCTCCGTCGGCCGGGGCACGGTGACCGTCCCGACGGCCTGCTTGTAGACGGCCTTCGGGAACAGCCGGCGCAGCCTGACCAGCTGCGAGTCCTTCAGCTCCAGCTTCGCGAACCGCAGGTTCTGGCCCATCGCGATCACCTCGGTGACCCCGTGGCGGCGGCAGGCGTGGCGCAGCCGGGCGACGCCGAGCAGGCGTTCGACCGGCTCCGGCGGGGTGCCGTAGCGGTCCTTGAGCTCGTCCCACACGGACTGGAGCGCGGCCTCGTCGGAGGCGGCCGCGATCTTGCGGTACGCCTCCAGCCGCAGCCGCTCGCCCGGCACGTACTCGTGCGGGATGTGCGCGTCCACCGGGAGGTCGACGCGGACCTCGGCGAGCTCTTCCTCCTCCACGCCCCCGTCGGCTCCGGCGTGCTTGCGGAACGCCTCGACGGCCTCGCCGACCAGCCGCACGTAGAGGTCGAAGCCCACGCCCGCGATGTGCCCGGACTGCTCGGCGCCGAGGATGTTGCCGGCGCCGCGGATCTCCAGGTCCTTCATCGCGACGGCCATGCCGGCGCCCAGCTCGGTGTTCTGCGCGATCGTCGCGAGCCGGTCGTGCGCGGTCTCGGTCAGCGGCGTCTCGGACGGGTACAGGAAGTACGCGTACCCGCGCTCGCGGCCGCGGCCGACGCGGCCGCGCAGCTGGTGCAGCTGGGCGAGGCCGAGCAGGTCGCCGCGTTCGACGATCAGCGTGTTGGCGTTGGAGATGTCGAGGCCGGTCTCGACGATCGTGGTGCAGACGAGGACGTCGAACTCGCGTTCCCAGAAGCCCTGGATGATCTTCTCGAGCCTGTCCTCGTTCATCTGGCCGTGCGCGGTGACGACCCGGGCCTCCGGCACCAGCTCGCGGATGCGGCGCGCGGCCTTCTCGATCGACGAGACCCTGTTGTGCACGAAGAAGACCTGGCCGTCGCGCAGCAGCTCGCGGCGGATCGCGGCACCGACCTGCTTGTCGTCGTACGCGCCGACGTAGGTGAGGATCGGGTGCCGTTCCTCCGGCGGGGTCAGGATCGTGGACATCTCGCGGATGCCGGCGAGCGACATCTCCAGCGTGCGCGGGATCGGCGTCGCGGACATCGTCAGCACGTCGACGTGCGTGCGCAGCGCCTTGATGTGCTCCTTGTGCTCCACGCCGAAGCGCTGCTCCTCGTCGACGATCACGAGGCCGAGGTCCTTGTACCGCACGGACTTCTGCAGCAGCCGGTGCGTGCCGATCACGATGTCGACCTCGCCGTCGGCGAGCCCCGCGACGGTCTGCTCGGACTCCTGCGCGTCGGTGAACCTGCTGAGCCCCTTGATGTTCACCGGGAACTGGCGCATGCGCTCGGAGAACGTGTTGAGGTGCTGCTGGGCGAGCAGCGTCGTCGGCACCAGCACGGCGACCTGCTTGCCGTCCTGCACGGCCTTGAACGCCGCGCGGACCGCGATCTCCGTCTTGCCGTAGCCGACGTCACCGCAGATCACGCGGTCCATCGGGACACCGCGCTCCATGTCGGCCTTGACCTCGTCGATCGCGGCCATCTGGTCCTGCGTCTCGGTGAACGCGAACGCGTCCTCCAGCTCGCGCTGCCAGGGCGTGTCGCTCGCGAACGCGTGGCCGGGAGCGCTCTGGCGGGCCGCGTAGAGCTGCACGAGCTCGGCCGCGATCTGCTTGACCGCCTTGCGCGCCTTGGACTTCGTGTTCTTCCAGTCGCTGCCGCCGAGCTTGTTGAGCGTGGGCAGCTCGCCGCCGACGTACCGGCTGACCTCGTCGAGCTGGTCGGTCGGCACGAATAGCCGGTCGCCTGGCTGGCCGCGCTTGGACGACGCGTACTCCAGCACGAGGTACTCGCGGGTGGCGCCCGCGACCGTGCGCTGGACCATCTCCACGTACTTGCCGATGCCGTGCTGCTCGTGCACCACGAAGTCGCCCGCCTTGAGCGCCAGCGGGTCCACGGCGTTGCGCCGCTTCGACGGCATCTTGCGCATGTCCTTGGTGGACGTGCCGCCGCGCCCGCCGGTCAGGTCGGTCTCGGTGAGCACCACCAGCGCGAGGTCGGGCAGCGAGAAGCCGTCCTCGAGGCAGCCGCGCACGACCGTGACGGTGCTCGTCCTCGGCGCCTCGTCGAGGGAGTCGAGGCAGACGGCGGAGACTTCGGCTTCCCTGAGGCGTTCGTAGGCGCGTTGCGCGGTGCCGGCGCCCGGCACGACCAGGACGGCCGCGCCACCGGTCGCGGTGTGCGCCTTCAGGTCGGCGAACGCGCGCTCGACGTCGCCGGAGTAGGCCTCGACCGGCTTGACGTCGAGGTGCACGACGTCCGGAGCGTCGGTGGTGAGCTGGCTGAGCGTCCACCACGGACGGTCGTTCGCCTTCGCCTGCTCCGAGACCTCGCCGATGCCCTGGTAGGCGCTGCGCCCGAGGTCGATCGGCGCCTTGCCGCCGCCGGCGGCCGCCATCCACGACGCCTCGAGGAACTCCTGCCCGGTGCGGACCAGGTCGGCCGCGCGGGCCCGGATCTTCTCCGGGTCGTTGAGCAGCACGTGCGTGCCGGGTTCCACGACGTCGACGAGCAGCTGCAGTTCACCGGGGCACAGCGCGGGGATCAGCGCCTCCATGCCCTCGACCGCGACACCGCCCGAGATCTTCTCCAGCATCTCCGCGAGGTGCGCGTCCGACTGGTGCTCCTCGGCCAACTCGGCCGCGCGCTGCTTCACGTCGTCCGTCAGCAGCAGCTCACGGCACGGCGGCGCGACGAACTCCTGGACCTCCTCGGGCAGCGACCGCTGGTCCTGCACCGAGAACGGCCGGATCTCGCTGACCTCGTCGCCCCAGAACTCGACGCGGTAGGGGTGCTCGGCCGTGGGCGGGAAGATGTCGAGGATGCCGCCGCGGGTCGCGTACTCGCCGCGCTTCTCGACCATGTCGACGCGGCTGTAGGCGTTCTCGGCGAGGCGCGTGACCAGCTCGACGAAGTCCTGCTCCTCCCCGACCACGAGGTGCACGGGCCTGAGGTCGCCCAGCCCCGGCGCCATCGGCTGGATGAGGCTGCGGACCGTCGTGACCAGCACCTTGATCGGGTTGCCCTCGGGGTGCTTGAGGCGGCGCAGCACCTGCAGGCGGGCGCCGACCGTGTCCGCGCGCGGCGAGAGGCGCTCGTGCGGCAGCGTCTCCCAGCTCGGGAAGAACGCGACCTTGTCCGCGCCGATCAGGTCTTTGAGGACGTTCGTCAGCTCTTCGGCTTCTCTGCCCGTGGCGGTGACGGCCAGGACGGGCCTGACCGTGGACAGCGCGGCCGTCACGAGGGGGCGGGCGGCGAGCGGGCCGTCGAGCTCCAGCTCGGGGACACCGGCGGAGTCGATCAGCGTGCGGAGTGCTTTGTCGGGCAGGACACCATCGAGCAGGCCGAGCAGCGGCATGTGAGAAACCCCGGTCGAGTGCGGAGCGGCGGAGGGTGTGCCAACGCCGGGCAGACCCCTGCCTGGGACGAGGGGTCTCACCACCCACTTTAGCTCGTTCCGCGAACCCTCATCGGGTGGTTCGAGTGCCGCTCAGGCGGGTTCCCACGCGATGAGGCCTTCGAACACGCGCCGGTCGCCCCGGGACTCCAGCTCGCTCAGGTCACGGCGGCCGTACATGAACAGGACCAGGTCACTGGCGGTGGCGCTGCCCTCGGCGGTGGGCGTGACCTGCGACGTGGTGCGCGCGCCGTTCTCGTCGAGCCTCAGCCACCAGCTCGGGCCCTCCGCCGCGTGGTAGGCGATGGTCGCGGGCTCGTGCGGCCACGGGGACGTCGTCGTGACGCAGGTCTGCAGGAACTCGTCGACGCCGTCGAGCGCGATCTCCTCCGGCAGCGGTTCCGCGGCGCCGATGGTGACCTGGGCGTCGTAGGTGTGGACCGCGAGCTGCTGGAGCTGGTGGCGGGCGACGGCGGCGGCGTTGTGCGGCGAACCGGTCCACCAGGCCCAGCAGCCCCGGTCGGGGCCTGCCGCCTCGAGGGCCGCCAGGAGCTCGGCGGTGGCGTCCTCCAGCCAGGCGAGCAGCTCGTCGCGCTGCTCGGGCATCGGGACGTCGGTGACGGCGGCCTTCGCGGTCGCGGGGCCCGCGGCGACGGTGGCGGCCCAGGCGCGGCGGCCGTCGCCGATGTGCCGGGCGAGGTCGGCGAGCGTCCACTCGGGGCAGGTCGGGACCTTCACGTCGAGGCTCGGGGCGGCGGCGACGGCGGCCCGGAACGCGGCGGAGCGTTCGTCGATCAGGCGGAGCAGGTCGGAAAACCCCAGGGTGTTCTGCACCGGGGGTGTCTAACATCCCGGCGCTGTGGAGCAAAGGGAGATACGGGCCGACTACGACGATCGGTCCATCGTGGTCTACCAGGCCTATTCGCCGGCGATCGCCGAACCCGCCGTGGCGGCGCAACGGTTCGTGCCGCCGTTCAAGATGGAGCGGATGACGTGGATCAAGCCGTCTTTCCTCTGGATGATGTACCGCTGCGGGTACGCGCTCAAGGAAGGCCAGGAACGCGTCCTGGCCGTGCGGATCACCCGATCGGGCTTCGATTGGGCGGTCTCCAACGCCGTGTCGAGCCGCATCCCCGGCAAGCCGGCCGTACGCGTGCAGTGGGACCCCGAGCGCGGCCTGCACCACGAGGCTCTCCCGTGCAGATCCATCCAAATCGGCCTGACGCGCGAGGCCGTCGACATGTACGTGAACGAGTGGACGGTCGGCATCACCGACGTGACCGCACTGGCGCACCAGGTCCACGAGAAGGTGCGTGAGGGTGATCTGGACGGAGCGCGCGCGTTGCTGCCCGTGGAGCGGCCTTACGGAACCACCACGGCACAAAACGCATAGTTGGGACATGCGCGCACTCGTTGCTGCAGGGTTGGTGCTGGTCGTCGTGGCCTGCTCGTCGCCGGAACCGGGCGGCACCGCGCCGTCGAAGGCTCCCGCGCCCACGGGCCTGAAGGTCGAGGAGGTCGCGGGCGGGTTCCAGCACGCGTGGGACATCGGGTTCCTGCCCGGCGGCGCGATGCTCGTCACCGAACGGCCGGGCACCCTCAAGCTGGTCGAGGGCGGCCGGGTCACGCCCGTCGACATCGACCTGGGCGACGTCCAGGCACGCGGCGAGGGCGGCCTGATGGGGCTCGTCATCCACCCCGACAACCAACGCTTCACCGTTTGCCACAACACCAGCAACGACGTGCGGCTGGTGACGTTCCGCCTCGACGGCACCCGCGCCACGAAGGTGAAGGACCTGCTCACCGGCATGCCGTCGAACTCGAGCGGCCGCCACTCCGGCTGCCGTCCGACGCTGGCGCCGGACGGCACGATGTTCGTCGCGACCGGCGACATCGCGCAGGCCCGCAACCCGCAGGACCGCACCAGCCTCGGCGGCAAGGTGCTGCGGATCGACCCCGAGACCGGCGAGGGCGCGAAGGACAACCCGTTCGCGAGCTCCGGCAACGCCAACGAGCGCCGCGTCTACAGCTACGGCCACCGCAACGTGCAGGGCGTGGTGTTCCGCCCGGACACCGACCAGATCTTCTCGAGCGAGCACGGCCCGTCCGTCGACGACGAGGTCAACCTCGTGCGCAAGGGTGCCAACTATGGCTGGGACCCGTCGCAGGGAGGCACGCAGAGCAGGTACGACGAGAGCGTTCCCATGACCGACCTGGAGCGGTTCCCGGACGCGGTGCCGGCGGTGTGGTCGTCGGGTTCGCCGACCGAGGCGATCTGCCAGGCGGCGTTCTGGAACGGCAAGCTCGCGATCACGGCGCTGAAGGGCACGAAGCTGCTGCTGTTCACGCTCGACGCGGACGGCAAGGTCCAGAACGTCAGTATCCCGGACGAGCTGAACGACAAGTACGGACGACTCCGCGCCGCGCGCACGGGGCCGGACGGGGCGCTCTACGTGACGTCGTCGAACGGCAGCGACGACAAGCTGCTGAAGCTGACCGGGAACGCCTGAAGTCCGTCCGGGCTGTCCGACCCCTCGACGAACAGCCCGGACTTCAAGCCGTTCCACTGGGAGTCATCGCTCCGGCGTGCACGCGCCGTTTCACCCTCCGCCACGACTTCAGCCTTGTGCACTAACAAAGGGCGCACCGTACGTGCAGATGCACTAAGAGGTCAGGACCGGCTGCGCAGCTTGGGTTTGTGCTCCATGGCCGACAGCCCGTTCCACGCCAGGTTCACGAGGTGCGCCGCCACCTCGTCCTTCTTCGGCTTGCGCGCCTCGAGCCACCACTGCCCGGTCAGCGCGACCATCCCGACCAGCGCCTGCGCGTAGAGCGCGGCGAGCTTGCGGTCGTAGCCCTGCTCGGCGAAGTGCAGCGCGAGGACGTGCTCGACCTGCGACGCGATGTCGTTGAGCAGCGACGAGAACGTGCCCGAGGACGACGCGACGGGCGAGTCGCGCACCAGGATCCGGAACCCGTCCGTCGAGCCCTCGATGTAGTCGAGCAACGCGCAGGCGGCCCGTTCGAGCAGCTCACGCGGGTGCGAGCCGCCGTCCAGCGCGTCGACGATCTGGTCCATCAGGCGCTGCATCTCGCGGTCGACCACGACGGCGTAGACGCCTTCCTTGCCGCCGAAGTGCTCGTAGACGACGGGCTTCGACACGCTGGCACGGGCGGCGATCTCCTCGACCGACGTCGCGTCGAAGCCCTTCTCGGCGAACAGGGCGCGGGAGACGTCCAGGAGCTGTTCTCGGCGCTCCTTGCCCGTCATCCTGACCCTGGCCACCGAGTCAGCCTACAAAGGCCACTTCTCCCCGGTGATCCTGGCCAGCCGCCGTTCTCGGCAACACCACGCTGTGTCGCCTGGAATCGAGACCTCGACCGGGCATCATCGACGGATGGCCAGACGCAAGATCATCCGGATCACCGCGACCTCGTTGCTCGTCCTGCTCGTGCTGGTCACGGCGGCTCTGGGCGGCATCGGCTGGTACTACAGCAACGAGCTGCTCAAACCCGCGGAGGCGTTCCCGCAGCGCTACCCGGAGACCGCGCTCGGCCTGGACGACGAGAACCTCGTCCTCGCCGAGTCGAAGCTGAGCACGCTGCGCGGCACGTTCGGCGTCGTCTGGCCCGGTGGCGCCGCGAAGGTCGGTGACGTCGCCTCGAACAAGGACGGCCGCGTGGAACGTCCTCTGCTCGAAGGCACCGCACCGCCCGAGGGCACGAAGGTGCGCATCGAGACAAACGTCTACGAGGGCAACCCCAAGACGTCCCTCGGACTGGTCTACAGCGACGTCGCGATCCCCGGCGAGCTCGGCGACATGCCCGCGTGGCTCGTCCCGGCGTCGAACAGGGACACGTGGGTGATCACGGTGCACGGGCGGGGCGCGTCGCGCGAGGAGGCGCTGCGGGTGGTCCCCCAGCTCCACGCCGCCGGGCTGCCGGTCCTGCTGATCACCTACCGCAACGACCCCGGCGTGCCGAAGTCGCCGGACGGCCTCTACCACCTGGGCGACACGGAGTGGCACGACGTCGAGGCCGCCATCCACTACGCGCAGGGGCAGGGCGCGAAGAAGGTCGTCCTCTACGGCTGGTCGATGGGCGGCGCGATCGTCGGGCAGATGCTGGCGCGGTCCAGCTCCGCGTCCACCGTGAGCGCCGTGGTGCTCGACTCCCCCGTCACGAACTGGACGCAGACGTTGAACCTCCAGGCGCAGAACCGGGGCGTGCCGACGTGGCTCACGCCCGTGGCGGAGGTCGTGTCCGGCTGGCGCGCCGACCTCGACTTCGACCGGTTCGACCTGGTCGCCAACCCTCCCGCGGTCAAGCCGCCGACGCTGGTGATCCACGGCTCGGCGGACGGCACGGTGCCGGCCCAGTCGTCCCGCGACCTCGCGACCGCGGCGAACGGCCTGGGGTGGCCCCTGCGGTACGTCGAGATCCCGGGCGCCGACCACACCTCGGGGTGGAATGTGGCGACGGACACGTACCGCGCCGCGCTGGGCGACTTCCTGACCAGGTCAATCGGCGCCGGTCCCTGATCTTGAACTGAGCCGGGCGAGTGGTGGTTGGACAAGAGCAGGACCACTCGTGACAACATGTGCCCTGAGGCGGGCGCGAGTCCGCCCGTTCCGCCATGGTGTAAAGGCAGCACCTCTGATTTTGGTTCAGATGGTCCAGGTTCGAATCCTGGTGGCGGAGCAGGGGGCCTTGAGGGCACAGGGTCGCGGGTCTTGGGAGGTGGAAGCTGCCCGAGGAAACGGTCGACGAGCACGGCAACGTGGGCCACCGCCACCACGAGATGTCCGACGCGTGGCTGGTGGGTCGCGCGAGCGAGCTTGTCGCCGTGGCCCAGAGCAGCCACCTGGCCGCGCAGCTCGACGCGGCGTCCGAGATCGACCACATCCTCGCCGAGGCGCAGGGCCGTGGAGAGCCCCGCATCGTCGCGCAGCTGCTCAGAGCCGCGGCCGTGGTCCGGCTGGTCACGCCCGGCCTGGTCGACATGTCCGACCCTCAGCTCGACGAGATGCTCAGCCACTGCCGCCGCCACGGCCTGATCGTGCTGGAGGCGGACGCCCGGGCGTTGCGCGGACGCCGGTTCCTACTGGGCAACGCCGAGGACAAGGCGCTCACCGAGATCGCGGCGGCGCTCGCGATGATGCTCGACGAGGAACCGGACGTCGACCCGGTCTTCGACAAGCGCGTCTGGGACCAGCTGCTGGCCAACACGTTCCAGGACATCGCGTTGGTGCTGACCCAGCTCGGCGTCTACGAGATGGCGGACGACGTGCTGGCGGGCGCGAACAACGCGTTGCGTGAGAGCGGCCAGCCCCACCAGATCTACGTGCACCTGGTCAACCGCGCGCGGTTGCGGATCGGCTGGGGCCTGCGGCTCGAACGGGTGAACCTGCACGACGCCGCGCACGAGCAGTTCCGCGTCGCGTCCGGGCTCGCCGAGGCCGCCGAGGTCCCGTTCCGGCAGTCGCTGCACCCCGGCAGGCGGGACATGGACGCCGCCGAGCAGGTGCCGATCCTCGGTGCCGCCCACGCGCTGACGAGCCCGAGCGAGACCCACCTGGACCGGCTGTGGTCGTTGCGCGGCCTGTCGATGTACGCGCGGGAGCTGATCATCGTCGCGATCGCGCTGGCCCGGTGCCTGGTCGAGGCGAACCGGCTGGACGACGCGCTGAAGGTCCTCGACGACACGCGCACGCAGATGGAGCACGACACCTCGGAGCCGTCGCTGGTGCTGTCGCTGGAGCGCGAGTACGCGCACCTCTGCGGCCCGCACACGACGTCGGCGTTGCAGGCGTACAACGCGGCGCTGGAGCTGGAGCTGTGGCAGATGCGCGAGTCGCGCGTGGCCACGTTGCAGACGCGTCGCGAGCACGAAAGGCTGACGCGCGCGCACGGCGCGATCGCGCAGCAGGCGTTGCAGGACCCGTTGACCGGACTGCCGAACCGCCGCGCGCTCGACGACAAGATGGCCGAGCTCATCGCCGGTCAGGTCGACCCGTTCTCCATCGCGCTGGTCGACCTGGACGGGTTCAAGGGCGTGAACGACCGGCATTCACATGCCGAGGGTGATGATGTCCTCCGGGTGATTGCCAGCACACTCCGGCAGGCCCTGCGGGGTGACGACATGGTGGCCCGCTACGGCGGTGACGAGTTCGTCGTGCTGCTGCCGGGAGCCCCTCTGCACGCCGCGGAAGCGGCACTCGGCCGAGCCGTGGATGCCGTGGCGGGCTTGCCAATCGACCTCTCCCGGGGGGTGACGCTGTCGGTCGGCGTCATCTCCCTGCGCCCCCGCGAATCCGCGAACCAGGCCCTGTCAAGGGCCGACTCCGCGATGTACGTGGCGAAGCGCCAAGGTGGCTGCCAGGTAGCGGCCGTGGCCGGGGAGCCCTCCGCGGAGGCTTAGGCTGGTCCGCGGACTTCGAACCACCCAGCCTGTTAGGGAGAGCATTGATGCTCGAGGGCCCTGTCAGCACGGTCGTGCTCGCCGCCGGGGAAGGCACCCGCATGCGGTCGTCCACGCCCAAGGTGCTGCACCGGATCGCCGGACGCTCACTCGTCGAACACGCGGTGCGCGCGGCGGCCGGCACAGACCCCGACCACCTCGCCGTCGTCGTCGGACACGGCCGTGAAGCAGTCACCGAGCATCTGGAATCCCTCGCCGGGGCGCTGGGCCGCAAGGTCACCGTCGCGGTGCAGGCCGAGCAGAAGGGCACCGGGCACGCGGTCGGCTGCGGCCTGGCCGAGCTGCCCCACGACCTGGCCGGCACGGTCATCGTCAGCTACGGCGACGTGCCGCTGCTCGACACCCAGACCTTCACCGCCCTGCTGGCCGAGCACTCGGCCGCGGGCAACGCGGTCACCGTCCTCACGGCCGTGGTGGACAACCCCACCGGGTACGGCCGGATCGTCCGCGACACCGACGGCAGCGTGCAGCGGATCGTGGAGCAGAAGGACGCCTCCGCGACCGAGCAGCTGATCACCGAGATCAACTCGGGCGTGTACGCGTTCGACGCGGCGGTGCTGCGCGACGGGCTCTCGCGGTTGTCCACCGACAACGCGCAGGGCGAGCTCTACCTGACCGACGTCCTGGGCATCGCCCGCGGCGACGGCCTGCGCGTCGGGGCGCTGATCGCGTCCGACCCGTGGCTGGTCGAGGGCATCAACGACCGAGTGCAGCTCGCGGCCGTCGGCGCCGAGATGAACCGCCGCATCGTCGAGGGCCTGATGCGCGGCGGCGTGACCGTCGTCGACCCGGCCTCGGTGTGGGTGGACGCGGACGTGCAGGTCGGCCAGGACGCCCTGATAGAGCCGAACGTGCAGCTCCGCGCGGGCACCGTGATCGGCTCCGGCGCGGTGGTCGGCCCGGACACGACGCTCTCCGGCGTGACGGTCGGCGCCGGCGCTTCGGTCGTGCGGACCCACGGCAGCGACTCGGTGATCGGCGACGGCGCGTCCGTCGGCCCGTTCGCCTACCTCCGCCCCGGCACCTCCCTGGGCGTGAAGGGCAAGATCGGCACCTTCGTCGAGACGAAGAACTCGACCATCGGCGAGGGCTCCAAGGTCCCCCACCTGTCGTACATCGGCGACGCCACGATCGGCGACCACAGCAACATCGGTGCGGCTTCGGTGACCGTCAACTACGACGGGGTGAACAAGCACCGCACGATCGTCGGTTCCCACTGCCGCACCGGCTCGGACAACATGTTCGTAGCGCCGGTGACCGTGGGCGACGGCGCGTACACCGGCGCGGGCACCGTCCTGCGCCGCGACGTCCCACCGGGCGCGCTCGCCGTGTCCGGGGGCCCCCAGCGCAACCTCGAAGGCTGGGTCCTCAGCCGTCGTGAGGGCACGGCCGCAGCTCAGGCAGCGGCCGAGGCCCTGGCGAAGCAGAATGCCGACGAGAAGACAGAGGAGGGTCGCTGACCGTGAACCCGCAGATGCCCGGCACACCGAAGAAGAACCTGATGCTCTTCGGCGGGCGTGCCTACCCGGAGCTGACGGAAGAGGTCGCGAAGCACCTCAACGTCACGGTGACCCCGCAGTCGGCCTACGACTTCGCGAACGGCGAGATCTTCGTCCGCTTCGAGGAGTCCGTGCGCGGCTGCGACGCCTTCGTCATCCAGTCGCACACCGCGCCCATCAACCAGTGGCTGATGGAACAGCTGATCATGGTCGACGCCCTGAAGCGCGCCAGCGCCAAGCGCATCACGGTGATCATGCCGTTCTACCCGTACAGCCGCCAGGACAAGAAGCACCGCGGCCGCGAACCGATCTCCGCGCGCCTCGTCGCCGACCTGTTCAAGACCGCGGGCGCCGACCGCCTGGTCTCCGTCGACCTGCACACCGCGCAGATCCAGGGCTTCTTCGACGGCCCGGTCGACCACCTGTGGGCCATGCCCCTGCTCGCGGACCACATCCGCGGCAAGTACGCGGGCCACGACATCACCGTCGTCTCCCCCGACTCGGGCCGCACCAAGCTGGCCGAGAAGTGGGCGGACACCCTCGGCGGCACGCCGATCGCGTTCATCCACAAGACCCGCGACCCCCTCCGCCCGAACGAGGTCGTCTCGAACCGCGTCGTCGGCAAGGTCGAGGGCCGCCTCTGCATCGTGATCGACGACATGGTCGACACCGGCGGCACCATCGCGGGCGCCGTGAAGCAGCTGTTGAACGAGGGCGCCTCCGACGTGGTCATCGCCGCGACGCACGGCATCCTCTCGGGCCCGGCCACCCAGCGCCTGCAGGACTCGGGCGCCCGCGAGGTCGTGTTCACCGACACGCTCCCGATCCCGGCCGAGAAGCGCTTCGCGAACATGACCGTCCTCTCGATCGCGCCGCTCCTGGCCCGCGTCATCCAGGAGGTGTTCGAGGACGGCTCGGTCACGAGCCTGTTCGACGGCAACGCCTGACGTTCCCGCTTGCAAGGGGCCTCCCGCAGTCCGCAACGGACGGCGGGAGGCCCCTTCGCTTTGCCGCGACGCCGAAGGCGAGCCGTCCTGAGCACGAGGCCTGGGCGGTGGGGTCCCGTCACGAGTCGCGCCACAGCACTTGCTCCTGGTGCGACTTGTGACGGGACCCCACCGCCAACGCAACCAACAACGCAACAGGCAGCCGCCCTACGCACCAGGCGTGCCATCAGCCTGCCTGCGGCGCCACCCCCGATCAGATTGCCGGGGGTCTGGGGGCAGAGCCCCCAGGGGAAGCACGCAAGGCGACAGGCCGCACGCAAGGTGACCCACGCACAAGCCCGGCCCGCCCAAGCCAGCTCGCACAAGGCCCCGCACGCAACCCGCCACGCCAGCCCGGCCCGCGCAAGCCAAGCCCCACTCAGCAAGCCCAGGCCAACCCGCACAAGCCCCGCCCGCACAAGGCTCCGTGCCCAACCCCGCACACACACCGCCACGCCACCCCAGCCCACCCGCACACGCCCAGGCCAGGCCAGGCCACGCAAGCCACCCCTTCCTCGCCCCAGCCCTCCCTCTCAGCCACACCACGCCCAAGCCCGCCCCACCCACCCCGAACCCAAGCGCCACCGCCCCCAGAACCACCCCAAGCACCCCCGATTGGCCTCCACAACCAGCACTCACCTACACTGGTCGGGTTGCCTCGGCGAGGGCGAGCTCCCCAGCTCGGCGTGATCGACGCGGTGGCTTGATGCCGCGCGTGTTGACCCTATTTCCGCGCTGCTCGCCGCCGCAGGCCACCACCAAGCCTCAACCGCTGAAAACTTGTGCACCGCCCCGACGTACAAGGCCAGACTTGTGTAAGGAGTACCCCACCGTGTCCGAGGTTCGTCTCGCCGCTGAGCAGCGCACCGAATTCGGCAAGGGCGCAGCCCGCCGTACCCGTCGCGCCGGCAAGATCCCCGCGGTCCTCTACGGCCACGGTTCCGACCCGAAGCACCTGGCCCTGCCGGCGCTCGAGTTCGCCCGTGTCGTCCGCGAGCACGGCCAGAACGCCGTCCTCACCCTCGCCCTCGGTGGCGAGAGCGAGCTGGCGCTCACCAAGACCGTCACCACGCACCCCATCAAGAACTACATCGAGCACGTCGACCTGCTGCTCGTGAAGCGCGGCGAGAAGGTCACCGTCGAGGTGCCCCTGGCCATCTCGGGCGAGCCCGCCTCGGGCACGCTGCTGACGCAGGACCTCAGCACGATCCAGATCGAGGCCGACGCGCTCAACATCCCCGAGCAGATCGAGCTGTCGATCGCGGGTCTCGCCGCCGGCACCCAGATCCACGCCAGCGACCTGACGCTGCCCGCGGGTGCCGTCCTGATCACCGACGCCGAGGCTCTGGTCGTCGCCGTCAACGAGGCGCCGTCCGCGGCGCAGCTCGAGGGTGACGACGCGGCCGCCCCGGCCGAGGCCACCGAGGAAGACTGAGCCCCATCACGTCGGGCCGAAACGACGGCGCGTCGCCTCCTCACGAGGGGGGCGGCGCGCCGTCGCAGTACCTGCGCCCGGCCGATGTCCGGTCGAAGACCTTCCGCCGCAAGCGGCAGGGTTACGACCCCGGGCAGGTCAACGAGTTCCTGCAGATCATCGCCGACGCCCTCTCCGGCCGGCTCCGGCTGAACCCGGACCACATCCGCACCGTCAGGTTCGCGGCGGTCCCGAACGGCTACGACCCGCTGAGCGTCGACGGCGTCCTGCACCTGCTGGAGTTCCAGGTCCGCAACGGCATCGTGCCGCCGACGGGCCTGAACAGCGGCGAGGACCTGCGTGCGCGCAAGCTCCCGAAGGCGGGCACCGGCTACGATCGCGCCGAGGTCGACGCCTTCATCGCCCGTGCCGCGGCCAACCTGGACGGCCGCGGCTCGATGACCTCGACCGAGATCCGCAACACCCGGTTCAGCACCACGTCCGGCCTGCTGGGCAAGGGGTACCAGGTGCAGGCCGTCGACACGTTGCTGGACGATCTCGAGCAGGAGTTGCGGTTCCGTGGACGCTGACCTCGCCCTCGTCGTCGGCCTGGGCAACCCAGGCCCCAAGTACGAGGGCAACCGGCACAACATCGGCTTCCTGGTGCTCGACGAACTGGCCGCGCGCATGAGCGGCAAGTTCAAGGCGCACAAGTCGGGCGCCGAGGTCGTCGAGGGCCGTCTCGCGGGCCACCGCGTCGTCCTCGCCAAGCCGCGCAGCTTCATGAACCTCTCCGGCGGCCCCGTCGCGAGCGCCGTGAAGTTCTTCAAGCCCACCACGATCCTCGTGGTCCACGACGAGCTGGACCTGCCGTTCGCCCAGCTGCGCATGAAGCTCGGCGGCGGCGACAACGGCCACAACGGACTCCGCTCCATCACGAAGTCCCTGGGCACCAAGGACTACCACCGCCTCCGTTTCGGCGTCGACCGCCCGTCGGGCCGCCAGGACCCGGCCGACTACGTCCTGAAGGACTTCTCGACCGTCGAGCGCAAGCAGCTCGCCCTGGAGATCGACCGGGCGGCGGACGCGGCGGAGGCCCTCGTCACCAAGGGCCTGGAAGCCGCACAAAACGCTTTCCACTAGCGGCACAATGGACGGCATGACGAACCGAAAGGGCCATGCCGCGTAGGCGCCCGTTGAATGCCCGGCAGCTGCTCCAGCTCCCGGTGAACCCGTACTCCGCGGTCCGGGGCATGTCGTCCCGGCT
The DNA here is from genome assembly GCF_900111005.1 of Lentzea albida. Lineage (GTDB taxonomy): Bacteria > Actinomycetota > Actinomycetes > Mycobacteriales > Pseudonocardiaceae > Lentzea > Lentzea albida. The sequence goes on along the minus strand of NZ_FOFV01000001.1, from coordinate 721,368 downwards.
GCTCGCCGACATCCGCGTCCTCGAGGACGACGATCCAACCCTCTGGCAGGGCTCGGTCGAGCGCGCACTGCGCCTGTGGACCGAGTACCTCCACGACCCGCACCGCCATCTGCGTGCCTTCGGGACCGGCACCCGGTGCGAGCTCTACGAGTGCTGCGGCGACCCGTTGGAGGCACGCCACCTGCTCAGGCGGGCGGCGAACAGGCTTCCCACCCGCACGGCGAAGGAGCTGCGCCGGTTCGTGGCCAGGACCGCCGAACGCCATGCCGCGTAGGCGCCCCCGCCCCGACGTGCTGAAGGGCCTCTCCGGCCGCCTCCTGGCCGATCTGAACCGCCTTGGGCGCATCCGCAACCACCTCGGCCCGTACGACGTCCGGCGAGCGCTGGAGACCTGGACGGCCTGGCAACGCTCCCCGGCGAGCAAACGGTGGCTCGAAGAGCCGTGGGACCACGACCCCTACCCGGACCACGACCCGTTCCACGCCCGTGAGGTCCTCGAAGCCGCCGCCCACGCACTCCCCCGCAGGACCGCGAGGGAGCTGCGCGAACGACTACGGGAACTCGACGAGATCTAGACGAGCGCGGCCGCCGCGGACCGCCGGAGCTTGCCCGACGGCGTCTTCGGCAACGTCCCCGGCGGCTGCACCACCACGGCGAACGGCCGCAGGCCGACGGCGTCGACCACGCGCGCCGTGACCTGCTTGACCAGGTCCTTCTCCGCGTCGGCGTCACCGGCGAGCTTCGACTCCAGCACGACGGCGAACCGTTCGCGCTGGGTGCCGGCGTCCAGCCGCACGGCGACGGCGTTGCCGGGCCGCACGCCCTCGACCGAGCAGGCCGCGCGCTCCACGTCGGTCGGGTAGATGTTCCGCCCGCCCATGATGATGACGTCCTTGCGCCGCCCGCAGACGACGACCTGGCCGTCCTCCACCAGGTATCCGAGGTCCCCGGTGGACAGCCAGCCCTCGGCGTCCTGAGTGGCCAGTGGGCCGTTCACGGTCAGGTAGCCGGGCGTCACGGCCTCGCCGCGGATCTGCAGCTCGCCGACGTCCCGGACGCCCAGCACGGCGCCGTCGTCCGACACGACCCGCAGTTCCAGGCCGGGCAGCGGCGGACCGAGCAACGGGAACGCGCGCCCGCCCTCCGTGGGCACCGCGCGGTGCTTGGACTCCAACGCGTCCGCGTCCACGACGTCCACCGACAGGCCGGTGAACAGGGGCGCGAACGCGACGCCCAGGGTGGTCTCCGCCATCCCGTAGGCCGCGAGGATCGACTCGGGACGCAGTCCGAACCGCGCACCGGCCGTCACGAACGCCTCCACGGCCGCCGGGTCGATCGGCTCGGCGCCGTTCAGGGCCAGCCGCATCGAGGACAGGTCGAACGAGTCGGACGACGAGGCCAGGCGGCGCGCCACGATCGCGTAGGCGAAGTTCGGCGCGGCGGTGATCGTGCCGCGGTGGCGGGTGATCAGGTCGGCCCACAGCGTCGGGCGGGACAGGAAGTCGACGGGCGTGACCTTCACCAGTTCCAGGCCGAACAGCATCGGCACCGTCAGGAAGCCGACCATGCCCATGTCGTGGAACAGCGGCAGCCACGAGATCATGACGTCGGAGGACGGGTCCAGGGCCGCCGCGACGCGCATGCCCTCGGCGTTCGCCATGAGGTTGCGGTGGGTGATGCGCACGGCTTTCGGATCAGCCGTCGATCCACTCGTCAACTGCAGCAGTGCCGTGGCATCCTCGTCGGTGGGAACAGGAGCAGCGATCGGTTCCGCGTCGAGTTCGGAGAGCAGCTTGTAAGGCACTTCGTGCTGGTCCAGGACGGCAGCCAGGGCGTCGAAAGGGCTGCCGAGCAGGACCAGGTGCGAATCGATCATGGCGAGCACCCGCAGCGTGTCCTCGGCCCACTCGGCCAGGTCGGTGCGCGGTGTGGGTTGATGCAACATCGTGACGCTGCCACCACAAAGCCATGCGGCCTGCACGGCTGGGGCGATCACGGCTGGTTCGGCGGCGAGCACGGCGATCGCGGTGCCCGGTGCCACGTCGAGCGCACCGGCCATCCGCCGGGCGCGTTCGTGCACCTCGGCCCACGTCCGGCGGACGGGCGCGGCGGGTTCCCCCGTCGTCATGCCCCTGTCGCTGCCGCTGGAGGCCGTCGCCAGCATCACATCCACGAACTGACTCATGTTCGCGATCGTAGTGGCGGCCTTTGGTCCATCAGGGCGAAACGTTATGCCACGCGAAACGCGATACTCCCCAGTACAGGTACGCAGGAGGAGGTCATTGGTGGATCGGGGCGGTCCCGGAGCGCAGCATCGTCTACCCGCGCATCCGGCTCCTCTGCTCTCCGCGCAGGACGTGGCACTGGTCGCGTTCCACCGTCCCCCGCGTGGTCAGCGCGGGTACGACGCGGCTGAGGTGGACGCGTTCCTCGACAGGGTCGAGGGCACCATGAAGAGCAAGGACATCCTCACGCGCGAGGACGTGCTCAACGTCAGGTTCAGCACGGCGACCCGAGACCCGGGCTACGACGTGAACGAGGTCAACGTCTTCATGGAACTCGTGGCGGACACGCTGCGGTCCACTCCGCAACGGGTGCAGGCCGCCGCGCCGGCGCAGGGAGCGCACGCCACGTCGCAGGCGATGAGACCCGCGGTCAGGTTGTCCCCCGACGACGTCGCCGCCGTGCGCTTCCACAAGCCCAGACCGGGGACCCGCGGCTACCACGAGGGGCAGATCGACGCGTTCCTCGACCGCATCGAGCAGACCCTGCGCGGCAGGGACAACCTGACCGCCCAGCAGGTGCAGGACGCCGTGTTCGGCGAGACCGCCCCCGGCACGTTCGGCTACGACTCCGAGGACGTCGACACGTTCCTCGACCTCGTGGTCCTGATGTTCGAGACCGCGCCGCCGCCGCGCGACCCGGGCCCGCCGACCACGCAGATCCCGCCGCAGCTCCCCCAGCAGCAACAACGCCCGCAGCAGCGCGGCGCCCGGCCGGACCCGCGTCCGCAGCCGCAGCAGCGCCCCCGCAAGGCCCAGCAGCAGCCGCGGACGCCCGCGCAGCAGCCCGCGTCCCAGCAGTCCGTCGACGCGGCGAAGTTCACCGCCGCGGACATCCGCAACATCGCGTTCCACCGCCCTCCGCGCGGCCGCCGCGGCTACCAGGAGTCCCAGGTGGACGCGTTCCTCGACCGCATCGAGGCGACGCTGCTCGGCCAGGACAACCTGACCGCGAAGGACGTCCGCGACATCCGGTTCTCCCGCCCCCTGATCGGCAGGCGCGGGTACGACGAGACCGAGGTCGACGCGTTCCTCGGCCAGATCGAGCAGCAGTTCTCCGGCCCGGTGCGCAGCAGCATGCCGACGGTGAAGTCCTGGAAGGACCTGCGCCAGCTGCGGATCCCGCAGGCGGCGTCCGGCCAGCGCGGCTACCGCACCGCGCAGGTCGACAGGATGCTGGAGGAGATCGGCGTCGCGCTCGACGGCATGCTCGGGGCGACCGCCGACGAGGTCATGAAGGCGCGCTTCAGCTACGCGCTGCTCTCGGGCCAGGGCTACGACACGTCGTTCATCGACGAGCTGTTGCCCCAGCTCGCCGAGGAGCTGCGCCGCCGGGGCAAGTAGCCCCGGCGCGGGCTCGGCCCGGTGCCGCTCAGGCAGGTGCGGTTCAGCCCTCGACGACCTCGGCGGCGGCCATCCACGCGGTCTCCACTTCGGACTCCTCCGCCAGCACGGCCCGCAGCTCGGCGTCGAGCTTGAGCAGCCGGTCGGGCTCGGTCGCGGCCTCGGCCAGCGCCGCGTGCAGCTCGGCTTCCTTCTTGTGCAGCACCTCGAGGCGCCGCTCCAGCCTGGCCAGCTCCTTGCGGGCGGCGCGCTGGTCGGCGGCGTTCGACGGCGCCTTCTCGGCGGCCGGCGCGGCGGTGGACTGCCTGTCGCGCAGCGAGTCCCGGCGCTGCAGGTACTCCTCGATGCCGCCGGGCAGGTCGGTCAGCTTGCCGTCGCCGAAGAGCGCCACGACCTTGTCGCAGACGCGCTCGACGAGGTAGCGGTCGTGGGAGATCACGACGAGCGTGCCGGCCCACGAGTCTAGCAGGTCTTCCAGCTGCTGCAACGTGTCGATGTCGAGGTCGTTGGTCGGCTCGTCGAGCAGCAGCACGTTCGGCTCGGCCATCAGCAGCCGGCACAGCTGCAGGCGCCGCCGCTCGCCACCGGACAGGTCCGAGACGGGCGTCCACTGCTTCTGCGACGAGAACCCGAAGCGCTCGCCCAGCTGCGAGGCCGACATCTCGTACTTGCCGAGCACGACGCGGCGCGCGACCTCCTCGATGGCCTCCAGCACGCGCATCGACCCGTTGAGGTCGAGCAGCTCCTGCGAGAGGTGCGCGATCTTGACCGTCGCGCCCTGGATCCGCTTGCCCGACTCGGTTTCCCGCTCTCCGGCCAGCAGGCGGAGCAACGTCGTCTTGCCCGATCCGTTGACGCCGACGAGCCCGATCCGCTCACCGGGACCGATCCGCCACGTCAGGTCCTGCACCAGCACGCGGTCCGGAATGGACAGCGTGGCGTCCTCGAGCTCGATCACCGTGCGGCCCAGGCGCTTCTTGGCGAACGCCAGCAGCTCCACGTTGTCCCGCAGCGGTGGCACGTCCGCGATCAGGGCCTCGGCGGCCTCGATGCGGTAGCGCGGCTTCGAGGTGCGGGCGGGCGCGCCGCGGCGCAGCCACGCGAGCTCCTTGCGCGCCAGGTTCTGCCGCTTCTCCTCCGCCGCGTCCGCGAGCCGCTGCCGCTCGGCGCGCGCGAAGATCCAGTCGGCGTAGCCGCCCTCGTACTGCTCGACCTTGCCCAGCACCACTTCCCACGTGCGGTTGCAGACCGTGTCGAGGAACCACCTGTCGTGCGTGACGACGACGAGCGCGCACTTGCGGGCCAGCAGGTGCTCCGCGAGCCACCGCACGCCCTCGACGTCGAGGTGGTTCGTCGGCTCGTCGAGCACGAGGAGCTCGAGGTCCTGGATCAGCGCGGCCGCCAGTGCGACGCGGCGGCGCTCGCCACCGGACATCGTGGAGACCACGGAGTCGAGGCCCAGCGCCGTGATCCCGAGTCCGTCCAAAATGGACCGGACGCGGGCGTCGGACGCCCACTCGTGCTCCGCGTCGAACCCGAGCGGGTCGATCACCGCGTTGCGCACGGTCGAGCCCTCGGGCAGCTCCGTCCGCTGCGTCACGACGGCCATCCGCAGGTCGCGCGACCGCGACACGCGGCCGTCGTCGGCGGGCTCCACCCCGGCCAGCACCTCGAGCAGCGTCGTCTTGCCGCCGCCGTTCAGGCCGACGACGCCGATGCGGTCGCCCTCGTTGACGCCGAGCGACACGCGGTCGAGCAACGGCCGGACGCCGAACGACTTCGACACGGACTCCAGGTTGACCAGGTTGGCCATCAAAACCTCACGACTAGTAAGAAACTGCCCGGTGCAGGCTACCCAGGCGGGCCAAATCCCCCGACGGCTACGCGTGGACCTCGGGAGGGGTGGGCTTGGGCTCTTCAGTCGTGATCACGCGCGCTCCGGGCACCGGCCCGTGCGCCACGCGAACCGTCCGGCACACGCCGGCGCCGGCCAGTTCGGCGGCCACCTTCACCGCCGCGTCGCCGTCCTCGCACAGGAACGCCGTCGTGGGGCCGGAACCGGACACGATGCCGGCCAGCGCGCCCGCGTCGACACCCGCGCGCAGCGTCCGGCGCAGGTTCGGGCGCAGGGACACGGCCGCCGCCTGGAGGTCGTTGCCCAGCAGCAGGGCGAGCTGCCTCGGGTCGCCGGAGGACAGGCCCTCCAGCACGGCCTCGACCTCGCCCACGCGGGGCGGGTCGCCCTCGGCGCGCAGGCGGTCCAGCTCGTCGAAGACGTCCGGAGTGGACAGTCCGCGGCGGTCGAACGCCAGCACCCAGTGGAACTGGTGGCGGCCGAGCACGGGCACGATCCGCTCGCCGCGGCCGGTGCCGAGGGCGGTCGCGCCGTAGAGGGCGAAGGGGACGTCCGCGCCGAGCTTCCCGGCCAGTTCGGCCAGCTCGTCACGGCTGATGTCGAGGCGCCACAACGACGACAGGCCGACCAGCGCCGCCGCCGCGTCCGCGCTGCCGCCCGCCATGCCGCCCGCGACCGGGATGGCCTTGCGGATGACGACGCGGACCTTGGGGTCGTCCGCGTCCCTGCCGACGTGCGCGGCGAGCAGCTGGACGGCGCGCCACGCGAGGTTCGAGGCACCGGTGGGCACCTGGTCGGCGCCCTCGCCGTGGACCTCGACGCCTGGCTCGTCGGCGACCGCGACCGTGACCTCGTCGACCAGCGACAGCGCCTGGAAGACCGTCACCAGGTCGTGGTAACCGTCCGGGCGCACGTCACCCACGGCCAGGTGCAGGTTGACCTTGGCCGGGACGCGAACTGTGACCGGGGGAGGAACGACTGCGAGCACCATGTCAGCCTACGGGCGTTCTCGGGTTCCGGACTCCTCCCCCGGTCGCAGTCGCGCTCAGACAGGGATGACCGAACCGTTGTACTTCTGCTTGATGTAGTCCTTGACCTGCTGCGACGCGAGGAGCTCCGCCAGGTCCCTGATGCGCTTGTCGTCCTTGAGCTCGGTGCGGGTGACCAGGCCGTTCGCGTTCGGGTTGTTCTCGGCCTTCTCCAGCGCGAGCGAGTCGGTGGCCGGCTTGAGGCCCGCGTCGATGGCGTAGTTGCCGTTGATGACCGACGCGTCGGTGTCCTCCAGCGAACGCGGCAGCTGAGCGGCCTCCAGGGGCACGAACTGCAGGTTCTTGGGGTTCTCCGCCAGGTCGCGCACGGTGGGCTGGTCCACGGCCTTGAGCTTGATCAGACCGTTCGCCTCCAGCAGCTTCAGGCCGCGGGCCTCGTTCGTCGCGTCGTTGGCGACGGCGATCTTGGCACCGTTCGGCAGCTCGTCGAGCTTCTTGGCCTTCTTCGAGTAGAGGCCGAGCGGCTCGACGTGGACGGGCTGGACCCACTCCACCTTCGCGCCGGACTCCTTGGTGAACGTCTCCAAGTACGGGACGGTCTGGAAGTAGTTGGCGTCGAGCGACCCGTCGACCAGCGCCGTGTTCGGCTGCACGTAGTCGGTGAACTCGACGACCTCGATCTTGAGACCCTTCGACGAGGCGAGGTCGTTCGCCACGTACTTGAGGATCTCGGCGTGCGGGACCGGCGAGACGCCGACCTTCAGCGTGTCGGAGGCGCTGCTCGCACCACCCGACGAGCAGGCGGACAGAGCAGTCAAACCGGTCAAAGCGACTGCGATCAGGGCAGCACGAATACGCATGACGTTCCTTTTGAGAATTGCTACGGGTCAGACGGAGGCGTGCCGGCGCCGGTCGAAGGCGCGGGCGGCACGGGTGAAACCGAGTTGGATCACGGTGGTGAGCACGGCGAGCCACGCCACGGTGCTCCACAGGATCCGGTCGTTGAAGCGCTGGTAGCCCTCGCGGATCGCCAGGTCGCCGAGGCCACCGCCGCCGATCACGCCGGCCATCGCCGAGTACCCGATGAGGGCGATCACGGTGACGCCGATGGCGTTGATCAGCGCGGGCAGCGACTCGCGGATCAGCACGCTCTTGACGATCTTGAGGGTCGAGGCGCCGGTCGTGATCGCGGCTTCCACCACGGTCACGTGCACCTCGGACAGGATGTTCTGCACCAGCCTGCCCACGAACGGGATCGCTCCCACGGCCAGCGGCACGATGACCGCCGTGCTGCCGATCGAGCCGCCGACGATCAGGCGGGTGACCGACGTGAGAGCGACGAGCAGCACGATGAACGGCATCGAGCGGCCCAGGTCGGTGACGAAGCTCAGGATCCTGTGCACCGCGGCGTTCGGCCGCAGCCCGCCCTTGGCGGTGAGCTGCAGCCAAACACCCACGGGAACGCCCAGCAGTGTTGCGATGACAGTGGAGACGCCGACCATGTACAGCGTTTCTCCGGTGGCCTCGACGAGATACGCGATCACGTCGGACCAGGGTGTTGCAGACCTCACGCAGCTACTCCCTGTGGCCCCTTCAGGGACCTCTGCACAGCGCCGCCGGCCTCGCCGATCCACTCGAGAGCGGAGTCGGAGCGTTCGCCGTTCAGCCCCAGGCGGAAGCGCGCGACCGGGGTCTCCCCGAGACGCGTCAGGCCACCGCCGACGATGTTCAGTTCCACGCCGAACCGGTGCGCGGCCTCGGGCAGCAGCGCCCCGACCGCGGCGAACCCGACGAGCACGACGTCCGCGACGCGGTCGTAGCTGCTCTCGTTGATCGGGTTCAGGTCGACCGCGGGCAGCAGCGCACTGCTCGTGCGGCTCACCGGGTTGTTGACCAGGTCGAGGACCTTGCCGTGTTCGACGACGCGCCCCTGCTCCAGCACGGCGACGTCGTCGCAGATCTTCCGGACCACGCCCATGTCGTGCGTGACGACGAGGACGGTCACACCGAGCTCAGCGCGCGCACGGTCGAGCACGGTCAGCACGGAACCGGTGGTCTCCGGGTCCAGCGCGGACGTCGGCTCGTCGGCGAGCAGCACGGACGGGTTGGCGGCGAGGGCACGCGCCACGGCGATGCGCTGGCGCTGCCCGCCGGACAGCTGGTCGGGGTACGCGGCGGCCTTGTCGGTGAGCCCGACGAGGTCGAGCAGCTCGCCGACCCTCGTCCGCCGCTGCGGTCCGGGGACTCCCGCGCTCTCGAGCGGCAGCGCGATGTTGCCGGCCGCCGTGCGCTGGCGGAGGAGCGAATCCCCTTGCGGCACAACGCCGATCTGCCGACGAGCAGCCCTGAGGGCCGACCCGTCGAGGCTCGTGATGTCGGTGCCGTCGACGCGGATCGCCCCGGAGTCGGGACGCTCCAGCAGCGCGACGCAGCGGGCGAGAGTGGACTTGCCGGCACCGCTCGGGCCGACGACACCGAGCACGGTGCCGGCCTCGACGTCGAGGGTCACGCCGTTGAGGGCGCTGACACCCTGGAAGGACTTGGTGAGGTTTTCGACAGTGATCACTTCTGCTCCACGGCTGCGCGCGACGGCACCTCGTCCGGTCTGTGAACCGGACGTGCGCGGTCGAGGGTTGCTGCTCAGGTGTGTGCGCCACTCTTCGTTCGAGTGCGCGTCAAAGGACTTTGAGAAGGCGCCTTAGACGAGGTGGCGACGACATGCAGAAGCGGTGCGACGGCACTGGTCGACAACTCGACGGCGCGTCAGCATTCGCACGGTACCCATGGTGCTCCTCCATCGGTCCTGGCGTTAGCACCTGCCCGCATCCAGCGGGTGGTTGCTGCGACGTCGTAGAGCCAGGTCTCTCAGTCGCTCCGGATGGCAAGTAGCAGTCAACCGGACGGACGTTCGGTTGCGCAAGCCAGATTCGGATTCGTTCGACAGATCACACTGATGGCCGAAGGATCCCCGGCCTAGACCTCCGCAATCCGGATGAAGTCGATCACGCTGAGCTGCTCCCCCCGCAACTGCGGGTCGACACCGGCCTTCTCGAGCAGTCCGTCGACGTTCGCGGTGTGTGCTTTGAGAGCAGCCCTGAGGGTCTTGCGGCGCTGCGCGAAGGCGGCGTCCACGATCTTGAAGAGCTTACTGCGATCCACAGTGGACAAAGGCTTCTCGTGGCGCTGGAACGAAACCAGCCCCGAATCGACGTTGGGCGCGGGCCAGAACACGTTCTTGCCGATCGCGCCGGCCTTCTTCGCCTCGGCGTACCAGGCGAGCTTCACGCTGGGGACGCCGTAGATCTTGTTGCCGGGCTTCGCGGCCATCCGGTCGGCCACCTCCGCCTGCACCATCACCAGCCCCTTCTGGAGGCTGGGGAGCTCGGCCAGGAGGTGGAGGACCACCGGCACCGCCACGTTGTAGGGCAGGTTGGCGACGATCGCGGTGGGCTGGACCGGCAGGTCTTCTTGGGTGACTTTCATGGCGTCCTTGAGGACGACGTGGAGCTTGTGGGCGTTCTCCGGGTCCATCTCTTGGACGGTCTGCGGGAGCCTTCGTGCCAGCGGGGGGTCGATTTCCACGGCCACCACCTGGCTGGCGCTCGGGAGGAGGGCGAGGGTCAGGGAGCCCAGGCCTGGGCCCACCTCCAGGACGACGTCGTCTTCGGTGAGCTCGGCCGCGGTGACGATCTTGCGGACGGTGTTGGGGTCGTGGACGAAGTTCTGGCCCAGTTTCTTGGTGGGGCGGATGTCCAGCTCTGCGGCTAGACGGCGGACTTCGGCAGGACCCAGCAGGCTCACCCGGGCATTCTCGCAGGCCTGGTGGTGGGTGGGGTGGGTGGCACCTACCGTGGGGTTTGACGAGCCGGGTCATTTCATCGCCGCTTCGCGACGATCGCGATTGGGGCTTGACTTCGGGGCCCTTGCGAGGCCTTTCTCGGCCTAATAAAGGCCGGTCTGTGAAGCCCGGCCGAGTGGTCAAGTCTAAGGCCTCGCACCCAAAGTCAAGCCCCAATCGCCGTCGGGGTTGGGTCGTTACCGCTGTTCAGACCCGTGGAGGTAGGGGCGGCTCGGCTTCGCCATTGCGTTGGGCGGTGGGGTGGCTTGCCTTCGGCTTCGCCCTGGCCTGGGCGGTCTCACGTCTGATCTGGGCGGTCTCACCCGTGCCGCGCCGCGATCCGCCCCACCAGCCTGCGCGCCTCACCCCTGCTGCGCCGCACCTCTCCAGCCCTGCCGCGCTTCGATCCCCGCCACGCTCCGCCTCACCAGGTCCGCGCGCCCCACCCTGCCGCGCTCCGCCTCACTCAGCCTCGCCGCACCTCAACCCCCGCCAAGCCGCAGCTTCACCCAGCCTTGCCACGCCTCGGCCCCTGCCGCGCTCCCACCTCGCCCCCACCCTGCCGCGGCCTCGCCCACGCCCCACCGGGGTGCCGACACGCCTGCCGCGCGCCACCGTGGCGGGTGCGCTCCCCCAGCAGCCCGCCCCAGACGCGTCCCAGCCCTCCAACCCACCGGACTTCCCGCCCGGCGGCCCCCGGACACGACGAAGGCCGCCCCTGGCGGTCCAGGAGCGGCCTCTGTCGGGGACGGAGAGGGTTTACGGCAGGCCGAGCTTCGCGCGGCAGCCCGGCCACGCCGAGTACGTGCCGCCGCGGCCGTCGCGGAGCTTGGTGGCGATGGCGATCTGCTGCTCGCGGGTGGCCTGGTGCGGGAGCTGGGCGTAGGCGGTGCCGCCGTAGGCGGCCCAGGTGCTCGCGTTGAACTGGAGGCCGCCGTAGTAGCCGTTTCCGGTGTTGATGGCCCAGTTGCCGCCCGCCTCGCACTTGGCCAGGCGGTCCCACACCTCGCCGTCGGGGAGGGGCTTGGTGCCGACCGTGATCTTCTTCGGCTTCGGCTCCTTGGTGACCTTGCTGCTCAGCTTCTCGCGGCTGATCTCCTTGCCGTTCTTCACGGTCACGCGGTACTGGGAGATCTGCTCGCCGGGGGCGCCGGGGTCGGTGACCTTCTGCTCGCCCGCGTTCATGTTCGGGTCGTTGGTCTTCTCGACCGGCGGGGCGACCGGCTCGTTCACGTTGATGACCGTGACGCCGGTGCGGGAGATGTAGACCTCGGCGCCGGTCGCGATCTTGACGTCCGTGCCGGACGAGACGGCGTCCTCCGGGCCGAGGGTGAGGTTCTCGGCCTTGAGGAGCTCGTCGACGGTCAGGGCGGTGGTCTTGATCTCGCGGACCGGGTTCGCGCCGTCGAACAGCTTGACGAGCTTGCTGGTCTTGACCTCGAGGTTCATGCCCTCGAGCGGGATGTCCTGCGAACCGGGCGCGGACATCCAGGCGCCTTCGAGGTTCACGCCGAGCTGCTTCGCGGCTTCCTCGACGGTGATCGAGCGGACCCAGTCCTCGCGGGCCTGGCCGTCGACGCTCGTCTTGAGCAGGCGGCCGCGGTCGAGGCTGATCTTGCCGCCGTCGGAGATCGGGGCGTTCAGCGACGGGGACAGGGCGTCGTGCTCACCGACGACGATGCCTTCCTCCGCCAGGACCTCGCCGACCGTGCCCTCGTAGGAGTGGACGGTCTGCAGCGCTCCGTCGACCTCGACTGTCAGCGACTTGTCCATCGCCATCGCGGTCACGCCGCCGCCGGAGATCGACACGAGCACCGCGGCGACCGCGCCCTTGAGGAAGCGGCGCTTCCACGTCGAGGCGGCCTTGACGAGGACCTGCGGGTCGCGCTTCTCCTCTTCCTCCGACGGGAGGACGAGGGGCGGCATGATCGTCGTCTCGGCGTTGATGAGACGGATCAGCTCGTCGACGTCGACGTTGGCCGAGGCGAGCAGGTCGTCCGCGTCCGGGCCGAGCACCTCGAGCACGTCCGCCGGCGTGATGGTCAGCGCGCCGGGGGGAAAGCTCGGGTGGGGATCGGCAACGCCCACCGCGGTGCCGCCGACCGGCGTGAACCAGTCGGTGTCCTCGTTGAAGTCGTACGACGCGGCGGCAGTTCTGTCGCTACCGGACATCAGGGTCGATACCTCCATTGCGGAAGCTTTGAGGCCACCGCACAGTTGGCGTTGACAAGATCATTCGAGTTGGAGCTCGAAGGTTCCCGGCAACTCCTCCTACGTGGTCTCGCTTCTTCGCGCTTCTGGCTTCGGTCCCGCCCCGACTGCGGGCGTGCTCCGAACCGACAACGTCGGCTCTGGTGGCACGGTCACGGGACAGTAACGGGGCGAAGCACGTTGCGCAAACACCCCCACCAATGTTGTGACCTCAGTCACCCCATGGAGGTAGGAACCCTGTACTCCGTTCGCTCTACGTCGCATTTCAGTGGTCGAACCCGAACACTCGTTGAGCAGTACGGGTGACGGCGGCGCAGAGTTCAGAAAGATCTTCGCCACGCACCGTAGCGAGATCCCGAACTGTGTAATTCACACAATAGGGTTCGTTCGGACGCCCCCGGAACGGATGAGGCGTCAGGAACGGCGCGTCCGTCTCGACCAGGAGCTGGTCCTGGGGCACGAGCTGGGCCGCCTCGCGCAGGGCGCGCGCGTTCTTGAACGTGACCGGGCCCGCGAACGACAGGACGTACCCCGCGTCGACGCACCGGCGGGCGAAGTCCGCGTCACCGGAGAAGCAGTGGAAGACCACTGTGGACGGTGCGCCCTCGGAGTCCAGGATCTTGAGGATGTCCTCGTGCGCGTCCCTGTCGTGGATCATCAACGGCTTGCCGACGCGCTTGGAAAGGTCGATGTGCCAACGGAAAGCCTCGTGCTGCGCGGCCGGCGGCGAGTAGTCCCAGTAGTAGTCCAGACCCGTCTCGCCGATCGCGACCACGCGCGGCAGAACGGCCAGGCGCTCCAGTTCGGACTTCTCCGCGTCCCCGAACGACGCCGTGCGCGTCGGGTGCACGGCCACCGCCGCGTAGACCCTGGGGTCCCAAGTGGACGCTTCGGCGGCCCAGCGGGCGGCGGCCAGGTCGTCCGCCACGGTGACCACGTGCGAGACGCCGGCGGCCTCCGCCCGGTCGAGCAGGACCGCCACGTCGGTGGCGGTCGAGGCGCCGCACGCGTCGAGGTGGGTGTGGGCGTCGACCACCGGCACCGGAAGGGCTTCCGGCACCGGCGGTCGTTCCCGCTTCTCCGCCACTAGTCGGTGACGATCGGAGCCCACTCGGGCCCGGTCTCGCCCAGCTTCGCGTCGAGCTTGGTGAACAACGGCGACGGCTTCTGCAGCGGGCGGCCCACCTCGAGCGGCGTGGACTCCCACTTCGCCTGCTCACCCGCGTAGTCACCGGTCAGCACCGGGTACGAGCGGTCGGGCACGTCGAGGTCGGAGACCTCGTTCATCTGCGGCTGTGCGGCCCACACGCCCGTGCCGCCCAACGCCTCGTGCACCTTCTGCGCCGAGTGCGGCAGGAACGGCGTCATGAGCGTGTTCGCGTCCTGCACGACCTGCAACGCCGTGTGCAGCACCGAGTCGCGGCGGTCCGGGTCGTCCTTGAGCTTCCACGGCTCCTGGTCCGACAGGTACTTGTTCGCCGCCGAGATCACGCGCATCGCCTCGCCGGAGGCCTGCTTGAACCGCGACCGGCGCAGGTGCGCGCCGACCGTGTCGAACGCCGCCTTGGACTGCGCGAGCAGCTCGTGGTCGGCGGGGGTCAGAGCGGTGGCCTTCGGGATGGCGCCGACGTTCTTGTGCGCCATCGAGACCGAGCGGTTGACCAGGTTGCCCCACTCGTTCGCCAGCTCGAAGTTCGTCCGGCGGACGAACTCCTCCCAGGTGAAGTCCGTGTCCTGGTTCTCGGGACCCGCGACGGAGATGAAGTACCGCAGCGCGTCCGGCCCGAACTCCTTGAGGAAGTCGCCGACGTAGATCACGGTGCCGCGCGAGGTGGAGAACTTCGAGCCGCTCATCGTCAGGTACTCCGACGACACGACCTCGGTCGGCAGGTTCAGCGTGCCGAACCGGCCGGGCTCGCCGCCCTTGTCGCCCGCGCCGTTCTGCCCGAGCAGCAGCGACGGCCAGATGAGCGAGTGGAAGACGATGTTGTCCTTGCCCATGAAGTAGTAGCCCTGGGCGTCGCCCGTCCAGAACTCCTGCCACGCGTCCGGGTCACCGGAACGACGGGCCCACTCCACGGACGCGCTCAAGTAGCCGATGACCGCGTCGAACCACACGTAGAACCGCTTCATCGGCTGGTCGCTCCACCCGTCGAGCGGGATCGGCACACCCCAGTCGAGGTCGCGGGTGATGGCGCGCGGCCGCAGGTCCTTGATCAGGTTCTGCGAGAACTTGAGCACGTTCGGGCGCCACTCGGTCCGCGTGCCCATCCACGAGCCCAGCGACTCGATGAACGACGGCAGGTCGAGGAACAGGTGCTCGGTCTCGATGAACTTCGGCGTCTCGCCGTTGATCCGCGAGCGCGGGTTCTTCAGGTCGATCGGGTCGAGCTGGTTGCCGCAGTTGTCGCACTGGTCGCCGCGCGCGCCGTCGTACCCGCAGATCGGGCAGGTGCCTTCGATGAAGCGGTCGGGCAGCGTCCTGCCGGTCGACGGGCTGATGGCGCCCATCTCCGTCTTGGGGATGACGTAGCCGTTCTTCCACAGCGCGGAGAACAGGTCCTGCACCACCTGGTAGTGGTTGCCGGTGGTGGTGCGGGTGAAGAGGTCGTAGGACAGGCCGAGGCCCTGCAGGTCGCCGGCGATGACGCGGTTGTACTTGTCGGCGAGCTCGCGGGCCGTCAGGCCCTCCTTCTCGGCCTGCACCTGGATGGGCGTGCCGTGCTCGTCCGTGCCGCTGACCATGAGCACCCGGTGTCCGGACATTCGCATGTAGCGGGAGAAGACGTCGGACGGGACACCGAAACCGGAGACGTGACCGATGTGCCTGGGGCCGTTGGCATAAGGCCAGGCCACCGCGGTCAGTACGGAGGCACTCATGTGCATAGCCTACGGAGGCGGTGCCAGCCGCTTTTCACTGCATGGGAGGTCGGTTTGTCCGCGACCAGAATGCTGGTGCTCGGCGTGGTCAAGCTCGTCGGCGAGGCCCACGGCTACCAGGTGCGCCGCGAGCTCAAGTCGTGGTCGGCGGAGTCCTGGGCGAACGTGCAGCCCGGTTCGATCTACCACGCGCTGAAGGCGCTGGCCAAGGACGGACTGCTGGAGCCGGTCGGCGTCGAGTCCGGCGAGGGTCCCGCCCGCACCTCCTACCGGATCACGGCCGCCGGCGACCACGAGCTGAACGACCTCCTCGCGCACGCGCTCGCGAACCCGGCCGCCGGCAACGACGAGGTGTCCGCGGGCGTCGCGATGCTCAACCTCGTCCCGCGCAAGCAGGCCGTCGTGCTGCTGAAGAACCGGCTGGCGGGCCTCGAAGGCCAGCTCACCCCGACCCGCCACGGCATCGAGTCGATGCCGGAGATGGGCAAGCCCGCGCACGTCAGCGAGCTCTTTCGACTGTGGCTCGTCCACCTCGAAGGTCAGGTCCGGTGGACTCAAGAGCTGATCGAACGCCTAGAGGCCGGTGCGTACGCGCTTAAGGACTAGTCAAACTTGAATAGTCCTCGCTAGCCTCTAGTCAAAGTTGACTAGAGGGGGTCTCACCATGATCGAGGCACGCGGCCTCGCGCGCCGGTTCGACACGAAGACCGGTCCGGTGGACGCCGTGCGGGGCGTGGACATCGACGTCGCCGAGGGCGAGCTGGTCGGGTTCCTCGGGCCGAACGGCGCCGGCAAGTCCACGACGTTGCGGATGCTCACCACGCTGCTGCAGCCCACCGCCGGCGAGGCCACCATCGCCGGGCACGACCTGTTGAAGGACCCGGCGGGCGTCCGTCGCAACATCGGCTACGTCGGCCAGAAGCCCGGCGCGGGCCAGGACCAGCGGGTCGCCGACGAGCTCGACTTCCAGGCCCGCTTCTACGGTCTCTCCAAGCACGACGCCCGCAAGAAGGTCGCGGGCCTGCTCGAACGGTTCGACCTGGTCGGCCTGGAGAAGCGCGCCGTCGTCACGCTCTCGGGCGGCCAGCAGCGGCGGCTCGACATCGCGATGGGCGTGCTGCACGACCCGCGGCTGCTGTTCCTCGACGAGCCGTCCACCGCGCTCGACCCGCAGAGCCGCCGCAACCTGTGGGACCACATCAGGCAGCTCAAGGCCGACGGCACCACGGTCTTCCTGACCACGCACTACCTCGACGAGGCCGACTACCTGAGCGACCGGCTGCTCGTCATCGACCACGGCGCGATCGTCGGCGAGGGCTCACCGGACGACCTGAAGCACCAGGTCTCCGGTGACCTCGTCGTCCTCGGCACACCGCAGGCGCAGGTCGTCGCCACGAAGTTCGAGAACGCCGTGGTCGACGGCGAGGTGGTCAGCTTCCGCATCCCGAACGGCGACCGCGCGCTGCCGTCGTTGCTCAAGGACCTCGACCACATCGGCGTCGAGCTGCACTCCGTCCAGGTGCACCGGCCGACGCTCGACGACGTGTTCCTGACGATGACCGGCCGTTCCCTGCGGGAGGACAGCAATGCTGCGTGACACCTGGCTCGTCTTCTCCCGCGTGATGCTGCCCGTGCTGCGCAACCCCGTGGCCGTGGTGTTCGGCATCGCGCAGCCGTTGCTCTACCTCGGGCTCTTCGGTCCGCTGCTCGGCGACACGGGCTGGCAGTGGTTCGTGCCCGGCCTGCTGGTGCAGATGGCGTTGTTCGGCACGGCCTACGCGGGCTTCTCGCTGCTGCCCGAGGTCCGCACGGGCGTGATGGAACGCCTGCGGGTCACCCCGGTCAGCCGGATCGCGCTGCTGATCGGCCGGGTCGGCAAGGACGTGGTGCTGCTGGTCGTGCAGAGCCTGCTGATCATGCTCGCCGCGATGCTGTTCGGCTTCCGGGCGACGGCCGGCCAGATGCTGCTCGGCCTCGGGCTGGTGGCGTTGCTCGGCATCGCGATCGGCTCGATGTCGTACGCGATCGCGTTGAAGGTGAAGCTCGAGTACGTCTTCGCGTCCGTGCTGTCGGCGTCGATCGTGCCGTTGATGCTGCTCTCCGGCGTGCTGCTGCCCATGTCGAACGGCCCGCAGTGGCTCTACTGGCTGTCGCGGCTCAACCCGCTGGCGCACGTCGTGGACGCCGAGCGGTCGATCTTCAACCCCGGCACGGTGACGTACGGGCTGGTCTCGGTGGCCGTGCTGGTGCTGGTCGGCGTGTTCTACGGCGTGCGCACGTTCAACAAGGAGTCAGCTTGACTTGATCGCCGCGTCGTAGAGGGTCTTCTTGCTGATCCCGGCCGCCTCCGCGACCTCGGCGGCGGCCGACTTCATCCGC
This sequence comes from Lentzea albida, assembly GCF_900111005.1. Taxonomy (GTDB): domain Bacteria; phylum Actinomycetota; class Actinomycetes; order Mycobacteriales; family Pseudonocardiaceae; genus Lentzea; species Lentzea albida. The sequence goes on along the minus strand of NZ_FOFV01000001.1, from coordinate 703,590 downwards.
TCCCCGTCGGCGACGCGCTGCTTGACCTCGGCGACCAGCGTGTCGAGGTCCGGCGTGTCGGCGACGGGGGCGGGCCCGAGCACCACGGTGATCTCGCCGCGCGCGCCCTCCACGGCCCACTCGGCGAGCTCGCCCAGCGTGCCCCGCACGACCTCCTCGTACTTCTTCGTCAGCTCGCGGCACACGGCGGCGCGGCGGTCCGGTCCGAGCACCTCGACGGCGTCGGCGAGCGTGTCCGCGAGCCGGTGCGGGGCCTCGAAGAACACGACGGTGCGCTGCTCGGTGGCCAAAGGGGCGAACCAGCGGCGGCGCTCACCGGACTTGCGCGGCGGGAAGCCGTCGAACGCGAACCTGTCGCTCGGCAGGCCGGACAGCGCGAGTGCCGTCGTCACCGCGGACGGCCCCGGTAGGCACGTGACCGTGAGGTCCTGCTCGACGCACGCGGCGACGAGCCGGTAACCGGGATCGGAGACCGACGGCATTCCGGCGTCCGTCACGAGCAGCACGGTCTCGCCGTTGTGCAGCGATTCGAGCAGGCCCGGGAGGCGCCCGACCTCGTTCTGGTCGTAGAAGCTGATGACCCTCCCGGACGGCTTGACCTGCAACGCGGCGGCGAGGCTGTGCAGTCTCCTGGTGTCCTCGGCGGCGATCACGTCGGCCGTCTCGAGGGCCTCGACCAGGCGCGCGGAGGCGTCTCGGATGTCGCCGAGAGGGGTGGCTGCCAGAACTAGACGGCCTGAACCGGATACAGGACTCACAAGGTTCACCCTACGATCGGCGGCGTGACAGTCCTCGTGCAGCCAGGAGAGGCGCCCGTCGTCGTCGAGGAGCCGCGCACGGATCGTGCGGCGACGCTCGACCCGCCTCCGTCCGGAGACCGGATGCGCGGGTGGCTGATGACGGCCGTCGTGACGCTGATCGGTGCCGTCGTGCGCTTCTGGAACGTCGGTTATCCGACGGACAAGGGCACGCCGATCTTCGACGAGAAGCACTACGTGCCGCAGACGGCACAGGTGCTGCGCAACGGCGGCTACGAGGACAACCCCGGCTACGAGCTGATCGTCCACCCGCCGCTCGCGAAGCAGCTGATGGCGATCGGCCAGGAGCTCTTCGGCTACGACGGCATCGGCTGGCGGTTCGCCTCGGCACTGGCCGGCGCGATCACGATCCTGCTGATCGTCCGGATCGCCCGCCGCCTGACCCGCTCGGACCTGCTGGGCGCGCTCGCCGGCGTGCTGCTCATCGCGGACGGCGTCTCGCACGTCCAGTCGCGGATGGGCATGCTCGACATCTTCCTGGCGCTGTTCGTCGTGGCGGCGTTCGGCTGTCTCGTGGTCGACCGCGAACAAGTGCGCGCGCGCTTGGCCGTGGCCGTGCGCGAGGGGTTCGTCAACAACTCGGCGTTCGGCCCGTGGCTCGGCTTCCGCTGGTGGCGCTTCGGTGCGGGCGTGATGCTCGGTGCGGCGTGCGGCATCAAGTGGTCGGGCATCTGGTACATCGCCGCGTTCGGCCTGCTGACGGTCGTGTGGAGCGCTCTGGCCCGTCGTGCCGCGGGCGTCGAGGAGCCGTGGCTGGGCGCGCTGGCGAAGGACGTGCTGCCGTCGCTGGGCGGCCTGGTCGCGATCCCGGTGCTCGTCTACATCGCGACGTGGTTCCCGTGGATGGCGAGCGAGACCGGCATCGACCGGCACGTGGTCGGCGGCAAGGTCCAGGACATCTCGTACATCCCCGACGTCCTGCAGTCGCTCTGGTACAACGCGAAGAACGTCTACAAGTTCCACGTCGAGCTGGTCACCTCGGAGACCAACCGGCACCCGTGGGAGTCGAAGCCGTGGACGTGGCCGATGGGCCTGCGTCCGATGCTCTACTACTACGACAACACCGTCACGGGCTGCGGCGCCGCGTCCTGCCTGGGCGCGATCATGCTCATCGGCACGCCCGCGATGTGGTGGCTCGCGTTCCCGGTGATCGGCTGGGCGCTGTTCCGCACGATCGGCCGCATGGACTGGCGCTACGCGGGCGTCCTCGTCGGCTACGCCGCCGGTCTGCTGCCGTGGTTCCTCAACCTCGACCGGCAGATGTACTTCTTCTACGTCACGCCGATGGCGCCGTTCCTGGTGCTGATGATCGTGCTGGCGCTGGGCGAGGTCCTGGGCCGTCGGACCGCCGGTTCCGAACGCCGCGGCACCGGACTTCTGGTGGTGGCGCTGTACGTCGGCATCGTGGTCGCGAACTTCGTGTGGCTCTGGCCGATCCTGAACGGCAACCCGATCACACCGGAGATGTGGCAACAGCAGCTGTGGCTGCCTAGCTGGCGCTGATCTCCAGGGCTCTCTGCCTGGTCAGGTCGCCTTCGAGTCTCATGGTGACCTGACCTCGTTGCCAGAGCAGGGTCTGGCCCGCGAGCTGCGGTTCCTCGGTGTGCCACTGGCCGTCGCGGTCGATGTAGAAGAACGCGTGCGGGTAGGGGATCCAGATCTTGTCGCCGATCTGCTCGACCCCTTCGCCGTGGACGAGCTTGCCGACGGTCGAGCTGATGGTGCCGTCGAACTGGTCCAGCCTCAGCTCGCCGTAGTGCAGCGTGACGAACCGTCCTTCGTGGACGGTCACCTTGTCCGGCGTGCCGAGGGCCTGCGGCAGGTGGATGTCGAAGGGCATCTGCCGTCTGGCCTGGTCCAGCCCGACGTCCTGGCTGGACAGCGGAGGAGCGACGGACTGCGGCGCCTCGGTGCGGAACTCGACGCCGGCGAACTCCAGCAGCTGCCGCACGCCCGCCCGCACCGCCGGGGACACCGCGAAGGCGATCGCGAACGCGGTGACGGCCGCTACGACCGCCTGGAGCCGGCGGTTCTTCCTGCGCGGCGCGTTGATCCTGGTCAGCACCTGCGCGGTGACGTCCGGCGGCTCGGGCACGTGGAGGTGCACGGCGAGGTCGCGAAGGGCGGCCTCCGTCGGGTCATCGGTCATGGGCCACCTCCTCCAGCATCGGGCGCAGCCTGGCGAGCGCGCGGGACAGCCGCGACTTCACGGTTCCCTTGGCGAGACCGAGGGTCTGGGCGGTCTCGGCCTCGCTCAGGTCGAGCAGGTACCGGCACGTGACGACCTGGCGGTCCGGCTCGCTGAGGCCCTGCACGGCCTTCAGGAGCTTCGCGCGGGAGTCGTCCACGAGCGTGCCGGGGTCGTCGTGGTCGACGGTCTCGGTGATGGTCGCGAGCCTGAGCTCCACCAGGTTGCGCCGGCGCCTGCCGCGGTGCAGGTTCTTGGTCTCGTTGGCGACGATCTTGAGCAGCCACGGCTTGAAGTCGAGGCCCTGCTTGAACGTGTGGAGCTTCCGGTAGGCCTTCACGAACGCCTCCTGCACCACGTCCCCGGCGTCCGCACCCGCCCCGAGCAGGTAGGCCGTCCGGTGCGCGAGCGCGGTGTACCGGGCGACCAGCTCGCCGTAGGCCGCCTGGTCACCTGCGATCGCCCGTGCCACCGCGTCGTCCGTGATGCCCTCTCTACACCGGGAACCCCACTTGGGTTCCCGGTGTATCCGCCTCATGAGAATCCTCTTGCTGATGTGCGCTTTCCTGCTGATAAGCGCGCCCAACGCGCACGCGGGCGCATGGGCCGTCACGTACGTGGACCCGGTGCCGTCGATCCAGCCCTCCACGACCCACACCGTCGGCTACTGGGTGCTGCAACACGGCGTGCGCCCGTTCGCCGGCAACCTGGACAAGACGGGCCTGAAGTTCCGCAACGGCGCGGACGAGAAGGTGTTCGTCGGCGTGAGGCTGCCCGAACCCGCGCACTACGCCGTGGCGTTCACCCTGCCCGCCGGCACGTACGAGGTCTTCGGCGTGCAGGGGATCTTCCCCGACCACCCGCTGGGCAGGCTGACGGTCCCGGGCACGTTGCTCGTCAAGCCGGTGGACCCACAACTCGTGCTGGGACCGGTCGAGGGCCCGTCACCGTGGCAGGAGATCGCACCACCGCTGCCCAAGCCCGCGGTGTCCGCCGCCCCCGAACCGGCCGCCGCCGTGGAGCCGTCGGGAAAGCCCTTGCCGGTCTGGATCGCGGGGCTCGTCGTGGCCGGCGCGGCCGGGGTGTTCCTGCTGCTGCGCAAGCGGTTGCGGCCCGCGGCCCGAAGGTGAGTGGTGAGGCGATCGGCGGAAACCGCCTCACCACTCTTCGCATGGCATCCCGTGAGATGCCGAGGCTTCCGGGTGAACCACGACCTTGGTCGTTGAACGGTGAATCGCCGTTACGGACCGGTTCGACGTTCACCCGGATCGCCTAAGCGTCGACCGGGACAAGCGCGACCGTGACGTCTTCAGGGGGCACGAACGCGTCCAGCCGCACCGATCCGGACGCGTGCGTGAGCTGTCAGAGCACTGCTTCGAGCTGCGGCACTACGTCGGGCGCGGTCCTGGCGGTCGTCGACGACGTGGTGGAACATCCACCTCGTCCCGCAGAACGCCAGCCCGGATCGCCTACATCGGCATGTGCCTCGTCGGCGGCGGAGTCGGCTTGCTGATCATCTTGGTGACCGGGCCTTCCTTGCTCATGCCCTGCTGGTCCAGGAACTGCGACAGCTGCGACCGCACCTGCGCGAGCGAAGGCCGGCGCCCGGGTTCGGGGTCCATCGCGGCGAGCAGGAGACGGGCGTGCGCGCTGTTCTGCGGCAGCTTGGTGATCGGTTCGCCCTGGGCAGCGGCCATCAGCGAGGAGATCGGGTTCTCGCGGGAGCCGCGCGGCGGGTGGCCGGTCAGCGCGTACGAGACCGTGGCGGCGAGCTGCCACGAGTCGGACGCCGGGGACGCCGTCTCGCCGCGGGCCGTCTCCGGGGCGAGGAAGTCCGGCGTGCCGACCATCATGCCGGTCGCGGTGAGGGTGCTGTCGCCCTTGGAGCGGGCGATGCCGAAGTCGATCAGGTGCGCGGTGCCCTGGCCGTCCACGATGACGTTCGACGGCTTCACGTCGCGGTGCAAAACGCCCCGGTCGTGGGCTGCCGCGAGCGCGTCGGCCATGTTCAGCCACAGGCGGGCGGCGAGCTTGTCGTCGATCAGGCCGTTCTTGAGCACCGTCTCGGACAGCGACGCGCCCTCGATGTACTCCATCACCAGGGCGAGGCCGTCCGGGTCCTGGACGATGTCGAACACGCGCACGCAGTTCGGGTGCCGGACCGCGGCCAACGCGCGGGCCTCGCGGAGCATGCGCGCCTCGGTCTCGTTGTCCGGGGCGTGCGCCAGCTTCACCGCGACCGTGCGGTCGAGCTGCTCGTCGACGGCCAGCCAGACCGTGCCGAAGCCGCCGGAACCGAGCTGGCGGACGCGGCGGAACCGGCCGTTGCCGGGGTTCCAGACCTTGCCCGACTTCTGCACGGGCGCGGGCGACTCGGCGTTGGCCGCGCCCGGACCGAACGGCAGCGGGCCGGGCGTGTCCGCGAGCACCGCCGGGTTCGACGGCTGCGGCGCCTTCGGCTGGGGCAGCACCTCGGCGACGCGGGTCGGCGGGTACTGCCGCGGCGGCGGGTTCTGCGGGTGGTTCGCAGGCTGCGGTTGCGGCTGCGTCACCGGGCGCATCGGCCGGTTCATCGGCGCCGGCTGGTACTTCGGCACCTGCGCCGGCTGGTACGGCGGCGGGTTCTGCGACGAGTGCTGCGGCGGGTTGTGCGGCGGCTGGTGCGCGGAGGCGTTGATCGGCTTCGTCGCGGCCTTCTTCTGCGGCTGGCCCTGCGGGAGCTGGTTGTTCTGGGGCTGCGGCGTGCGCGCCACCGGCTGCGGTGGCTGGTTCTGCGAGTTGCGGTCCGAGGACCGGTCGCGGCCGGGGCGGTTCAGCATGGCGGTAGTCAACCCGAAAATCCGCACGACGATTGACCCGATTACCGCAATCGGCAGAAACCCGAGGAGCACATGGCCCACAAGGGTCACGGGGAATGCCGACGTCGTTACGAGCAGTACCAGGAACATCGGCCAGAACACCCGGCGCGGCCAGTTCGGCCCGAGCCGGAACGCCGAACCGGACTGCAGCATCACGAACAGCAGGCACAGCAGCGCGAGCGCCACCGTCACACCGGCGGCGGCGAGGAACAACGGCTGCGCCGTGGGCTGCTTGATCACACCCAGGACCGAGGGGGCCTCGATGAGGTAGGAACCCTGCGAGAACGTGCCGAAGCAGGTGGCCTCGTCCAGGGAGTCGGCGCCGATGATGGCCCGCCCGGACAGCCCCTGCACGGTTCCGCGCATCACGAGCCACGGCAGCACCAGGCAGCTGGCGACGCCGAGCACGGTGAAGACGGCACCGGTCACGGGACCGTAGGAGTTGCCGACCACCCGGCGCACCGCGATGGACAGCAGCGCCCCGACCGTCGGGAACAACCCGAGCACCGCACCGAGCGCCGTGGTGGTCCACACCCAGTCACCGGGGCAGACACTCGCACCCACGAAGCCGTGCAGCCACGTGAGCAAGGACTCAGCGAGCCCCACGACTCACACCACCCCTTTCGAGATCACCCCCAGCCTAGGTGCCTTCTCAGCCTACGGTGCGTGATTGGTCTGCGGTTGATCCCACAGCAACCCTTTCCTTGATCACCGCGTTGCACCTCCGTCCACCCCGCGTTGGGCCTCTTGGCTCTTACACGTTGCGATGGACGGACTCCGTTGACCGATGTCGCCGGTTCTGCACGGATCGTTATCGGAGGCAGCACGAACGGACCTGTGGCGAACGGGTGGAGAAAGCGACCTCAGCGGGTGTGAACGCGGTGGTCGGAGACGGTGTGCGAGCCACCCGGCCCCACCGATCCCCCGCCGGTCCTCACCACCGGATCGGGTGCCACCGGCAACTCCCCCAGCCCGGCGAGGAACTCGACGGTCCACCGGTGCCGCGCGGCCGGGTCGCGCTCCGCGTAGGAGTCGCCGAGGCCGTAGGTGGCGGTGCGGGTCTGGTCGCGCATCTCGACGGTGATCCGCGAGCCGAGCTCGCCGGTCTCACCGGGCGCGCATTCCACTTCCAGGCGGGCGCGGATCCACTGCGGCTCGGTGGCCGGGTCCGCTTCGAGCTCTTCGGAGATCGCGGTGCAGGAGGTGCCGTGCGCGCGCAGGGTCATGGACGCCTGGAACACGACGAGCTCACCGGCCGTGCAGCCGGTGAGAACGCGCGCTTCTACGGCTGTCTCCGTGCTGGAGACGACGGGACGGGCGGCCGTGCACCGGGCGGCGTGGGCTTCGGTCGCCGCTGCACCGCTGGAGGTGACGGCCCCGAGTAATAACGCGGCGACCACAGATCTCATAGGAGAAAACTATTTGTGGGCGCCGCGTTCTTCACCGAACTTCACCCCATAGATGGGTGAGCGTGCAATTAATGGTCGTGGTGGTCGTGCTCGGGCGCGAACGGTTGGTAGACGTAGAACATCGTGACGGGCTCGTCGCCCGCGACCGTTTCGTGGTCGACGCCCGGCGGCACGAACGCGTACGAACCCGCCGTCGCCTCCACACCGCCGATGCTCACGGTGCCGTCGATGACCCAGGTGTGCTGCGTCGCCGACGGGTGGTTGTGGCCGACGTCGCGGGCGCCGGGCGCCATCTGGATCAGGCCGACGATCGTGTCGCCGCCCGGCGACTTCCACAGGAGCTTGTTCTGCAGCCGCTCGTCGCCGTGCAGCGGGAACGCCTTCAGCTGGGCGAGGGCTTCGGCGGACAGGACCGTGACCTTGTCCTGTGGCGCGTCGCTCATGGGTACAGCCTTTCGGGAGCCGAACGAGCTTACGGCCGTTATATAGACGAACAGGCCGCCCGCATTACGACGGACGGCCTGGAATCGCTCAGCTCAGGCGCACGCCGCCTCGGTGTTGAACAGCATGAACGCCGTGAGCTTGCCCTCGGCGAAGTGGAAGCTCAGCACGAACCCCTTCTGGCCGGGCACGGGCACGTCGAACATGCCGTCGCCGGCGCTGGTGGCGTTCGGGTAGGCCGCCTTGACCTGCTCGACCGTGGCGCCCTTGCCGAGGTCCTTTGCCGCCGTGGCACCGGGAGGCGGCAGGATCATCCGGATCTTGTCGCCGGCGAACAGCACGCCGCCGTGGGCCTCGCGCGCCTCGGCCCGGTCGGCGATGCGCTTCGTGGACTCCACGGTCAGCTGCACGACCTTGTTGCTCGCCTCGGCCGACGCCGCGAGCCGTTCCGCCGACGCGGCGTAGTCCGCGGCACCCGCGTTCGGACCGGGCTCCGGCCCGATCGCCGCCTTGGCGGCGTCCGCGGCCTTCTGCGCCTCGGCGATCTTCTGCTCGAGCGCGTCGTCCTCGGCCACCTGCTTCGGGTCGGCCGCGGGCCCGTCCTCGTAGCGGTAGTCCTCGCAGTTTCCGGTCTTCCCCGCGCCCGTGGCCGCGAGGTCACCGGTGGCGAGGGCGTCCTGTTTGGACATTCCGGGCTTCAGCTTCCCCCAGCCCGTGACGTCGAAGTGCTTCTCCTGCGGCGCCGCCGGCTGCTCCTCCTGCCCCGGCGAACAGCTGACGGCGGCGAGTGCCGTCCCCACGACGAACAGAGCTTTAAATCCCCCAAGGATGTTCACGCGCCCAAGGTATCCGGCGGTGAGGCGGACACCGAACGCGTTTCCGCTACCTGCCCCAGATCGCGTCCAGCGCCGTGTCGACGGCCGCGGTCAGCCGCTCCAGGGGCTGCCCGGCCCTGTCCCGCACCCGCAGACCCGCGACGGTGGTGAACAGGAGCTCGGACCAGCCGTGGACGTCGATCTCACGCGTGATCTCGCCCTCGGCGACGGCCTTCTCCAGCAGGTCCGCGATCACGGTGACGTTGCCGTCGAAGGCCGCGTGCACCCGCTCACGGGTCGGTGAGTCCTCGGCGCCCAGTTCGGCGGCGGTGTTCACCATCAGGCACCCCCAGGCGTGGTCCTGCTCCTCGGTGATCATGTGCACCAGCCAGCGGCGCAGCGCGGAGCGCACGCTGTCCGAGCTGCTCGTGATCTCGCCGGTGGCCTCGTCCTGGACGGTCTGGTAGCTGTCCAAGGCCCGCAGGAACAGCGCGTGCTTGTCGCCGTAGGCCCGGTACAGGCTCGACGGGTTCAGTCCCATCGCCGCGCCCAGGTCCCGCGTCGACGTGCCGTGGTAGCCCTGGCGGCGGAACACTTCGATCGCCTTCCGGACTGCGTCGTGGTCGTCGAACTGACGGGGACGTGGCATGCCTCATCCTAACTCCGGGTTGTGTAGCGATCGCTCCCGTATTACGGTCAGACCGAGATAGGGAGCGATCGCTCCCGAACAAGCCTAGGAGTGTCATGCCGAACAACGTCGCCGTCGTCAGCGGAGGAACGAAGGGGATCGGCGCCGCTGTCGTCCAACGCCTCCTCAAGGACGGCTACGAGGTCGTCACCGGATCGCGCTCGGCCTCGCCGGAGCAGACCGGGAACCTCACGGTCGTGCGGGCCGACCTCGCCACCGCCGAGGGCAACCTGCGCCTGGCCGAGGCCGCCCGCGCCCGCGGCAGGGTGTCCGCCCTGGTGAACAACGTCGGCAACTGGGACTTCCGCTCCTCGTTCCTCGACGTGACCGACGAACAGTGGGAAGCCGGGTTCACGATCAACGTGATGTCCGCGGTCCGGCTCAGCCGGGCGCTGCTGCCCGACCTGCTCGACGGCGGTGGTGCGATCGTCAACATCTCCTCGGTCAACGCCCGCCTGCCGTTCACGGGCGTCGTCGACTACTCCGCCCACAAGGCCTCGATGTCGAACCTGACCCAGGCCCTGTCGGAGGAGTTCGCCGCGCGGGGCGTGCGGGTGAACACCGTGTCCCCCGGTCCGACCCGCACCCCCGGCTGGACGGACGAGGGCGGGACCGTCGACTGGATGGTCGCCCAGTCCGGCGCCACCAGGGAAGAGGTGCTGAACCACAAGGCACCCACCGACATGGGTGTCACGATGGGCCGGCTGGGCGAGCCCGAGGAGGTCGCGGCCGCCGTCGCGTTCCTGCTCGGGGACGAGGCGAGCTGGATCACCGGAACCGACCTGGTCGTCGACGGCGGCGTCATCAAGACGTTCTAGGCGCCGACGCCAGGACACGACAAAGGGCCGCCCGCGTTCCGGGGCGGCCCTTTCGTCGTCGCCGGGATCAGTCGAACAGGTCGGGGGATTCCGCGACGACCTGGTCCCAGAGGGGCCGGAACTGGAACCAGCCGGCGACCGGGTTCCCGGTCTGGTCGCGCACGCCGACCGCGGTGTCGTGGTCGATGAGGGTCGGCTCACCGGCGGCCATCGCCAGCAGCTGGGCCTGGCAGGAGCGCTCCATGGTGATGAACCACCAGGCGGCGGCCGCGACGGTCTGCCCCACGGTGAGCAGGCCGTGGTTCTGCAGGACGACCGCCTTCGCGTCACCCAGGGCGACGCCGATCCGGCGGCCCTCCTCGGTGTCGTTGACCACGCCGCGGAAGTCCGAGTAGAGCCCGTGGTCCTCGTAGAACGCGCAGGCGTCCTGGGTGATCGGCGCGAGCGGGATGCCGAGCGAGGCGAAGGCCTTGCCGTTCAGCGAGTGGGCGTGGGCGGCGGCGACCGCGTCCGGCCGCGCCCTGTGCACCTCGGAGTGGATGCAGAACGCCGCCCGGTTGACCGGCCGCTTGCCGTGCAGCAGGTTGCCCACGTGGTCGACGTGGATCAGGTCGGACACCTTGATCTGGCTGAAGCTCATGCCGAACGGGTTGACCCAGAAGGTGTCGGGGTGCTCGGGGTCGCGGGCCGTGATGTGGCCGGCCACCCCCTCCGAGAAACCGAACTTGGCGAACACCCGGAACGCGGCCGCGAGTTCGCGCTTGCGGTACTCCCGCTCCTCCTCGACCGAGAGGTTCATCGGCGGCAGCGGCAGCTCGAAGTCGTCGGGGGCGGGTCCGATGCTGGCGCGGACCATCTCCAGGATGTCCGGCGTAACCGTGCTCGTCATGACGGTCCCATCTATGAGATACAGAGTCGTATCGAAGACTGAGGCCACTATCACAGCTGGTCAGAACCAGCGTCAAGAGCAGCTATGCAAAGCAGCCGCGTGCAGATACGTTCCTGTATCGAAACGGGCAGAGCGGAGGAGTGGTGCCACGAGGGACGACCGGTCAGCGCGCCGTGACGAGGTCGCGGCTGCTGGCGAGTGCCGCCGAGGTCTTCGCCGAGCGCGGCTTCAACGGGGCCAGCATCGAGATGATCTGCGATCGGGCCGGCTTCACCCGAGGCGCGTTCTACTCCAACTTCGCGAGCAAGGACGAGCTCTTCTTCACCATGTTCGAGGCGCACGCCGCCGCGGTGCTCACGCGGTTGCGGAGCGCCCTCGACCAGGCCCGTCAGGCGAGCGATCCGTTGCAGCACTTCGTGAACCTCGCGAACCGCCCGTCCGAGGACGAGCGCCAGTGGTTCCTCATCTCGACCGAGTTCACCCTGTACGCCATCCGCAACCCCGAGGCGGCGGCCGTCCTCGCCCGCAAGGACGAGGAGGTCCGCCAGGGGATCGCGCGGATCTTCGCTGAACTGCTGGCGGCGTCGGGCCGCGAGTTCGTCATCGATCCCGCACTGGTGGCCCGCTTCGCGGTCGCCCTGCGCGAAGGCGGCAACGCCCAGGAACTGGTGGAGCCGGGCAGCATCGACTCCCGACTGGTGGAGCGACTGGTCCTGCCGGTCGTTCTCGACGCGTTCTCGCGGGCGTCCTCCGACCGCCGTTCCCCGTGACCTCCGCGGGCCCGGGAGCGGCCGATCGCTGCTCCGGATGACTGCGATTGCCGAAGGACAAGGCATTCGCAGTGCGAGAGGGACAAACGTACGACTAATGCGAAATCGCCCGGCCCGCGTAAACGCGGACCGGGCGATTATCAATCTGTGGAGCTGAGGGGAATCGAACCCCTGACCTTCTCGATGCGAACGAGACGCGCTACCAACTGTGCTACAGCCCCTTGCTGTCTTACGGGGAGAACTATAGCAGTCCCGGAGGGGGTGTTTTCACCACCCCCTCCTAAGCGCCGACCGCACCTCGGTACCGCAGCGACTCCAGCCCGTCGAGCTCGACGAAGACCGGGTCCTCGTCGTCGGAGTCGACCGGGATGGTGCCCGGACGCACGTGGTGCTCGAAGCGCGGCAACGGCGGCAGCGCGGGCCTGTCCTCGACGACCTCGACCTGGGTGGTCTCGGCCTCCTCGGCGACCTGCACGGGCTCGGGCTCGGCGGCAGGGGGCTCCTGCAGCTGCGGACCCGTCGCACGGCGGCGGCGCACCTGCTGCAGGCGGGCGAGCCGGCGCGCGCGGATCTCCTCCTCGATCCGCACCTGCCGGCGCAGGTACGTGAGGTACCCGACGAGCACCAGGTCGATCGCGGCGTGGCCGTACCAGAGCTTCGCGAAGAAGACCCCGGCGACGATCCCGGACGCGACGGCGGCGACCAGCAGGAATGCCACCACTCTGCGCCGGAACGCGTACTTCGCCTGCGCGACCAGCGCGGCGGTCTCCGGGTCGTAGCCACCGCGGCCGCGCCGGAAGGGGCGCTCGACGTACTCCTCCTCGTCGAAGTAGTCGTCGTCGATGTCGTGGATGTCGTCGTACTCGGCGTCCGGCATGGCGTCGTACTCCTCCCCCACGCTGCGCGCACTCTCCTGGCGCTTGCGGGCCATCATGGGGACGAGGACCACGAGCCAGGCGACGACCAGCGCAACGATGATCAGCGAACTCGGCATTCCCCGTTCACCTCCCCCGGCCCACGCGTGGTGCTGTCACCACGCTAGTCACAACAGTCACACCTGTGTCGGAGGCTCGCCGACTGCCGTGCGTACGAAAGTGTGGTCTATCACCCACTTTTGGGTGAAGTGATTAGGGCGAACGGAAGCAATCGTCAGGGAAGACGGGCCTCTCCGCGTGCGACCAAACGGCGCACTAGGCCATCCGGGACCTCTTCGGTCGTCAGCGCGAAGCAGAGGTGGTCGCGCCACTGTCCGGCAACATCCAGATAACGCTTGAAGAGACCTTCCTCGCGATAACCGGACTTCGTGAGCACACGGATCGAGGCGCCGTTCTCGGGACGCACGGTGGCCTCGAGGCGGTGCAGTCCGGCATCGCGGAAGGCGTGGTCCGTGAGCAACGCCACGGCCGCCGTGGCGACTCCGCCCCCGGCCCGGTCAGCGGCCACCCAGTAGCCGATCCACGCCGAGAGCAGCGAGCCGCGCACGATGTTGCCGACGGTGATCTGACCGGCGACCTCGCCGTCCACCAGGATCATGAACGGCAGCGTGGTGCCGCGCCGGGCCATGCCGCGCAACGACGACCACTGCGCGGGCCAGGAGAGCGTCGCGTTGCGCTCGTCCCAGCCCTCCTGCGCCGTGGGCTCCCACTGCTCCAGGTAGGCGCGGTCGCGGATGCGCAGCCTCGACCAGCGCGACCCGTCGAACAGGCGCGGTCCGCGCAGCTCGACGGTTCCGGCGCGCACGTGCAGGGGCCCCAGCCGGACGGGCCAGCCGGGGTGTCTGCCCAGATCGGCGAAAACGCTCATCCACGCTGCGCTAGGAAGCTGACCAGCACCTCTTCGCCGACAGAGACCTCGGTGACGTCCTCGTCGACCATGATGAGGCAGTTGGCCTCGGCCAGTGACGCGAGCAGGTGCGACCCGGACGTGCCGAGCGGCTGCACCAGGTACTCGCCGTTGTCCGCGTCGCGCAGCAGCTGACCGCGCAGGAAGCCCCGGCGGCCCTTCGTCGACTGCAGCGGCGACAGCAGGCGCGCCGACACCGCGCGGCGGTACGGGTTCTTCTTGCCGAGCGCCGCCCTGATCAAGGGCCTGACCAGCACCTCGAACACGACGAGCGCGCTCATCGGGTTCGCCGGTAGCAGGAACGTCGGCACGGCGTCGGGGCCGAGCCTGCCGAAGCCCTGCGCCGAGCCGGGGTGCATGGCGACGCGGCTGACGTCCATGTCGCCGAGCTCGGTGATCGCGGCCTTGACCTCGTCGCCGATCGTGCCGCCGACGCCGCCCGCGATGACGACGATCTCGGACAGCAGGAGCCTGCCCTCGATCACCTCGCGCAGCCGGCGCGGGTCGGCCGACATGATGCCGACCCGGCTGACCTCGGCGCCCGCGTCACGGGCGGCGGCGGCCAGCGCGTACGAGTTCACGTCGTAGACCTGGCCCTGGCCGGGCGTGCGGTCGACGTCGACGAGCTCCTCGCCGAGCGAGATGACCGACACGCGCGGCCGTGGGTGCACGAGCACCTTGTTGCGTCCGACGGCGGCCAGAAGACCCACCTGAGCAGCACCGATGGACGCGCCGCGGCGCACGGCGACGTCACCGGTCTGCACGTCCTCGCCGGTGCGGCGGACGAACCCGGCGGACGGCACGCTGCGGTTGACCGTCACCTTGGCCTGGTGGCCGTCGGTGTAGCCGAGCGGCACGACCGCGTCGGCCAGCGTCGGCAGCGGAGCGCCCGTCGCGATCCGCACCGCCTGGCCCGGCTGCAGCCTGCGCGGCTGCCGGGAGCCGGCCGGGATCTCACCCACGACCGGCAGCTGCACCGGACTCGCGTTGGCGCCGGACACGTCGACGCTGCGCACCGCGTAGCCGTCCACGGCGGCCTGGTCGAAGCCGGGCAACGCGCGTTCCGCGACGACCTCCTCGGCGCAGAGCAGGCCCTGCGACTCGGAGATCGCGACTCGCACGGGTGCGGGCCGCACCGCGGCCGCGATCACCCGAGCGAGCTGCTCGTCCACTGACCTCATGTGATTGGTCCTCGCGCTCAGGAGTTGTCGAGGCGTTCCCGCAACCACTCGCGCAGATCGGGTCCGTACTCCGGGGTGTTGAGTGCGAAGTCAACCGCAGCGCGCAGGAATCCGGCGGGATTGCCGAGGTCGTGTCGCCCGCCGCGGTGGACCACGACGTGCACGGGGTGACCCTCGTTGATCAGCAGCGCGATGGCGTCGGTGAGCTGCAGCTCGCCGCCGGCACCGGGGGTGATGCGCTTGAGGGCGTCGAAGATCGCCCGGTCGAGGAGGTACCGGCCCGCCGCCGCGAAGGTCGACGGCGCCTCCTCCGGCTTCGGCTTCTCGACCATGCCGACGACCTGCTTGACGTCGTCGCTGCCGGTGTCGCGGACGTCGAACACGCCGTACGCGGAGATCTGCTCGCGCGGGATGTCGAACGCCAGCAGGACGCTGCCGCCCTTCTCCTGGCGGACCTCGGCCATCTTCTTCAGCGCGCCGGTCGGCAGGATGATGTCGTCGGGCAGCAGCACCGCGACGGCCTCGTCCTCACCGGTCAGGTTGCCCTCGGCGCAGCCGACCGCGTGGCCGAGGCCGAGCGCCTGGTCCTGGATCGCGGTCTCGGCCTTGATCAGCTGCGGGGCGCGCCGGATCTTCTCGACGAGCTCGGTCTTGCCCTTGTCGGTGAGCGACTGCTCGAGGTCGGGGTTCGCGTCGAAGTAGTCCGCGACCGACGCCTTGGTCGGCGACGTCACGATGACCAGCTTCTTCGCACCGGCCTCTGCTGCCTCGCGCGCCACGTACTCGATGGCGGGGGTGTCGACCAGGGGCAGCAGTTCCTTCGGCACGGCTTTGGTCGTGGGGAGGAAACGGGTGCCCAGACCGGCCGCGGGCACGATAGCGGTGTGGAAGGCGCTGCTCATGGGCTGCGATGCTAACGACATACCGGGGGATACCCATCATGACGTCCGATCTTCGTGACCGGAAGGCCACACTGCGTTCACGGTTGCTCTCCGCGCGGCGTGCGCTGTCGCCCGAAGTCCGCGCCCTGGAAGCCGCCGCGCTGGCCGCGCACGTCGCCGCTCTGGATCTTTCACCTGATCAGACGGTGTGCGCCTTCCTGCCGGTCGGTTCCGAGCCCGGTGACGCGTCGTGGCTCGACGGGCTGCGGTGCCGGGTGCTGCTGCCGGTCGTGACGGGGGCGTCGCCGCTGGACTGGGCGGAGCACACCGGCGAGGTCGCGCCCGCGGGGTTCAAGCTGCTGGAGCCGACCGGCCCGCGGCTCGGCGCCTCGGCGATCGCTGGAGCCTCGCTGGTGCTCGTGCCCGCTCTGGCCGTGTCGGTGACCGGGGTGCGGATCGGGAAGGGGCAGGGCCACTACGACCGGTCGTTGCCGCTGGTCAAGGCGCCTCTGGTCGGTGTCGTGCGGGACTGCGAGGTGCTGGCGGAGGTGCCGGGCGAGCCGCACGACGTGCGGATGAACGGCGTTCTGACTCCCTCGATCGGGCTGCGCTGGCTGTGACTTTGATCGGGGGTGTTTGCGCTCCGGGAAGGTCCTGGGCGAAAATCGTGTTGGCACTCACAACGGTCGAGTGCCAGAGCTAGGAGCAGACCCAGTGCCTACGTACCAGTACGCCTGCACCGCGTGTGAGCACCGGTTCGAGGCGGTGCAGTCGTTCAGCGACGCCTCCCTCACCGAGTGCCCGGAGTGCTCGGGCAAGCTGCGCAAGCTGTTCGGCGCCGTCGGTGTCGTCTTCAAGGGCAGCGGCTTCTACCGCACGGACAGCCGTTCGGGCTCGTCGAAGAGCACGTCCTCGTCGTCCACCTCGTCCTCCTCGGAGACGAAGTCGTCGGACACGAAGTCCACCTCGTCGTCCTCGTCGTCCTCTTCGGATTCGAAGTCCTCGAGCGCTCCGGCGGCCGCCGCTTCCTGAAGATCGCGAGTTGTCCACAACTTGCGTTCCAGCCCCACCAGCCATGCCTCCGACCGCCCTACGGTCGGAGGCATGACGCTTTCCGCCTCCGCCCTCGACCGGGTCCGCTCCTTCTCGCGCCGCCGCCCTTCTCCCGCGTGGCGCCGCTTCCTGGCCCTGGGCCTCGCCCTGATCGCCCTGTCGACGTTCTTCTGGCCGGACGTGGGCCATCCCGCCGTGGTCGCCTCCCGCGACCTGCCGGCCGGGTCCCCGCTCACGGCCTCCGACGTCCGGGTCGTGTCCCTGAGCGCGCCGCTGCCCGGCTCGTTCCCGGGTTCCGAGGCAGTGGTGGGCCGCGCGTTGTCGTCGCCCGCGCGGGCAGGCGTCCCGCTGACCGACTACGACCTCTCCGACGTGTCCCCGGACCAGGCGTCGGTGGCCGTCCGAGTGGCTGACCAGGGCCTTGCTGCCGTCGTCAGACCGGGCGGCCGGGTCGACGTGGTGTCGTCGTCCGGCGAGGTCGTCGCGGAGAACGCGGCGGTGAGGGAGACGCGCGGCCAGGTCGTCGTGCTCACGTTGCCGAGACTTAATGCAACTCGTGTGGCCGCGATGTCACTGGATCACGCATTAGCCGTTACTCTCCGCTGATGCTGAAGGGATTCAAAGACTTTCTGATGCGCGGAAACGTCGTCGACCTGGCCGTGGCCGTGGTCATCGGCACGGCGTTCACCGCGATCGTCACCGCGTTCACCACGAGCCTCATCAAGCCGCTCATCGCGTCGCTGGGCAGCGCCGAGACCAAGGGCCTCGGCATCCAGCTCCGCGAGGGCAAGGACGACACGTACCTCGACTTCAGCAACGTCATCAACGCCGCGATCAACTTCATCATCGTGGCCGCTGTCGTCTACTTCGTCCTGGTGCTGCCGATCAAGAAGATCCAGGAGCGCCGCAAGAGGGGCGAGGAGGCCGGCCCGGCCGAGCCGACGAACGTCGAGCTGCTCATCGAGATCCGCGACCTCCTCGCGGCACAGCAGAACAACCAGCAGCAGCAGCCCACCGTGGTGCAGGACCGCCGCGGCCCAGCCATCTGATCTCAGCCCGTCCCCGCCGAGACGAAGCGCGCCCGCCGCACCAGCGGTCCAGCGCGCTTTGTCCTGGCTTTGCTCCAACCCCCGGCCGACGTCCGGGGCCGGGCCCAGGCCGCCTGATCACGGCGCCGAGGCCAGCGCTCCGCACTCGCGGGTCCGGCCAGGGACATCCGCAGCCATCCCACGAGGCCTGCTGCCCACTCGGGTTGGCAACAAGCTGTCCCAGCGGCGTCGGCCCGTCTCAGCGGCGTCGGCCCGTCTCAGCGGCATCGGCCCGTCTCAGCGGCGTCGGCTCACGCCAGCCGCGCCTGCCGCGTCAGCTCGCACAAGGCTGCGGCAGCCTGCCTCAGCCGCCGTGGTGCGGCGGCCTGTTCTCGCGGTACCAGGCCTCGCGGTCATCCGCCCCAGCCCCGGACCCACCGCGCTCGTCCGAAGTGGTCTCCGGCAGCACGTCACCGAACACCTCCGCCAACCGGCGACGACGCGCTGCGTCGTCGTCGGCCGGCTTCGGTGAATCACTCTTCGTCAAGACCGCTCAGCTGCTCGATCACGTAGGGCACCAGGGCCGACAGGGTCGCCATGCCGTCGCGGACCGCGGAGCGCGAGCCCGCGAGGTTCACGACGAGCGTGCTGCCGGAGACGCCGGCGAGACCGCGCGAGATGCCCGCGTCGACCGCTCCCGCGGCGAGGCCGGAGGCGCGGAGCGCCTCGGCGATGCCGTGGATCGGGCGGTCGAGCACGCCCTGCGTGGCGTCGGGGGTGACGTCGCGCGGGGACACGCCTGTGCCTCCCACGGTGACCACGAGGTCGACGCCACCGATGACGGCCGTGTTGAGGGCGGCCCGGATGTCGACCACCTCACCCTCGACCGCGACGGTGCCGTCGACGATGAAGCCCACTTCTTCGAGGAGCTCGGTGACGAGAGGCCCGGAGTTGTCGTCCTGCTCGCCGTGCGCCACCCGGTCGTCCACGATCACGACCAAAGCGCGGCCAAGGCGCTGCGCGCTGCGTTCCATACCGATCACCGTAGCGGGAGTCGGACCTCGAAGCGGCAGCCAGGACCGTGGTTCTCGACGCCGATCCGCCCGTGGTGCGCGTCGGCGAGGCCGCGCGCGATGGAAAGGCCCAGTCCGGCGCCCGACGGGTTGCGCGCGTACGAGCCGCGGAAGCCCACGTCGAACACCTGTGGCAGCACGTCATCGGGGATGCCGCCGCACGAGTCGTCCACTCGCACCACCGCTTCGGGTCCGTCCACATCGACCTGGACGGCGACGGCACCGCCCTCCGGTGTGTGGCGGATGGCGTTGGACACAAGGTTGCGTACGACACGCATCAGTTCCGGTTCGGAGCCCCGCACGACGGGCCAGGCGCGGGCGTCCGCGCGCAGCTCGACACCCTCGCGCGACGCGATCGGGCGGGAGGCGGCGACGACGTCGCTCACCACGTCGGCCAGCGCCACGTCGTGCATCGGCAGGTTCAGGGCGCCCGCGGTGATCCGGGAGAGCTGGAACAGGTCGTCCACGAGCTTCGACAGGTGGTCGGCCTCCAGCGCGATCTGCTTGGCGTAGACGGCGACCTCGCCCGGATCGGAGACGACGCCGTCTTCCAACGCCTCGGTCATCGCCCTGATCCCGGCCAGCGGCGTCCGCAGGTCGTGGCTGATCCACGCCACCAGCTGCCGCCGCGCCGCCTCGGCCTCGCGTTCCCACATCGTGCGCCGCGCGATCGCGCGACCCAGCAGGATCGAGAACGGCACGGTGACCAGGCCGACCACCACGCACGCCATGAGGGTCGCGCCGAGCATCGGCGTGAACATGAACCCGCTGACCATCAGCACACCGGCGATGGTGGCCACCACCGGCACGATGACCATGACGGTCATCGCGGTGGTCAGCGAGACGCGGCTCAGTCGATCGAACACGGGTCGTACCTGTAGCCGACGCCCCACACGGTGCTCAGCCGGCGCGGCTTCGCGGGGTCCTCCTCGATCTTCTCCCGCAACCGTCGCACGTGGACGGTCACCGTCGACTGGTCGCCGAACTGCCAGCCCCACACCCTTTCCAGCAGCTCCGCCCGGCCGAACGCCTTGCCCGCGTTGCCGATGAAGAACGCCAGCAGGTCGAACTCGCGGGTCGTCAACTGCAACGGCCGGCCGTCCAGCGTCGCCGTGTGCGCGGCCACGTCCAGCACGAGGTTCCCGTCCCGCACGACCCGCGGCTCGAACGCCCGGTGGGCCCGCCGCAGCACCGACGACACGCGCAACGCCAGCTCGCGCGGGCTGAAGGGCTTCGTCACGTAGTCGTCCGCGCCGATCTGCAGCCCGGCGATGCGGTCTTCCTCCTCGCCGAGCGCCGTCAGCATGACGACGGGCGTGCTGCCGCGCTCCCGGATCCGCCGCGCCACCTCGAGGCCGTCGATGCCGGGCAGCATCAGGTCCAGCACCACGATGTCCGGCTCCTGCGCGGCCATCAGCCGCAGCGCGCTCTCCCCGTCGCCGGCGAGCTCGACCTCGTACCCGGCGTGTTCGAGGTAGCGGCGCACGACATCGCGCACCGTCGTGTCGTCGTCGACGACCAGCACCCGTTCCACCACGTCACCACGGTAGGTCACGGAAGCGCGCCTGGCCCGTGTTCGTCACGAGGACGTAAGAAGAGGCCCGGGCCTGTGTGCGGGGCAGGTGCGCACAGGTCCGGGCCTCTCCGGGGTCGTCACGCTCGGGTCCTGGCGGGCGGCGGCTGCCAGGACCCGAGCGTCCCCCGACCTATCCCACCTCGACGCCGTCGAGGGTGGCTTCCACGGTCCTGTTGTCTGACAGGGTGATCGTCACCTTGTCGCCAGGAGCCTTCGACCGGACGGCGGCGACGAGCGTGTCCGACTCGTCGATGCGGCGGTCGCCGAACTTCGTGATCACGTCACCGGCCTTCAGCCCGGCCTTCTCGGCGGCGCCTCCGGCGGTGATCTCCGTGATCCTCGCGCCCTGCTCGGTCGACTCGACCTTCACGCCGAGCACGGTCTGCTTGGGCTTGCCGCTCTTCACGATCTCGTCGATCGTGCGGCGGGCCTGGTCCATCGGGATCGCGAAGCCGATGCCGACGGAACCGGCCTGGCCCTGGCCCTGGCTCGGGCTGTAGATCGCCGAGTTGATGCCGACGACCTGGCCCTGCATGTTGACGAGCGGGCCGCCCGAGTTGCCGGGGTTGATCGCGGCGTCGGTCTGGATGGCGTTCAGGACCGTCGCCTGCGAGGTGCGGTCACCGCCCGCCGAGACCGGGCGGTTCAGCGAGCTGACGATGCCGGACGTCACCGTGCCGGACAGTTCGAACGGCGAGCCGATCGCGACGACGCCCTGGCCGATCTTCATGTCGCCGGAGTTGCCGAGCTGCACGACCGGGAGGTTCGAGACGCCGTCGGCCTGGATGACGGCGATGTCGGAGCTCGGGTCGCGGCCGAGGATCTTGGCGGACGCGGTCCTGCCGTCCTGGAAGACGACCTTGATGTCACCGCCGGCGGCAGCGCCCTCGATGACGTGGTTGTTCGTCACGATCTGGCCGTTGCCGGAGATGATGAAGCCCGAGCCCTCGCCGGCGCCGGCCCTCGTCGTGACCTGGATCTGGACGACGGACGGCAGCAGCTTGTTCGCCACGTCCTCGACCGAGCCCGCGGGGGCGTTCGAGGTCTGCGAGGCCGGGCGGGGCGAGTCGAGCGAGCTCACGGACGACGAGTCGTTCGCGAAGTTGTAGCCCAGGTAGCCGCCGAGGCCGCCGGAGAGCCCGCCCACGAGGAGCACGAGGGCGGCGACGCCCGCCACGACCTTGCCGCGGCCCTTGGGACGCGGGGGAACGGCCTGCTGGTGGCCGGGCGGGAGGTAGTACTGGCCGGTCTGCGAGCCGGGTGCGGCGAACGGGTCGGAGGGCGGTCCCGCGTTCGGTGCGCCGAACGGACCTGACGGCTGCTGCGCGCTGAACGGGCCCGAGGGCTGCTGCGCGGCGAACGGACCGGACGGCGTGCCCGCCGGTGACTCCGCACCGAACTGCGCGGTGGTGGCGCCGAGGCCGAGCGGGTGAGGTTGGCCGGACCCTGAGGGTGAAGAGAGCTGCTGGCCGGGTCCGGACCCGCCGAGCTGCGTCTGGCCCGCGTCAGGTGAGGGCACCTGCGGCTGGGCCGAAGTGAAGGAGGCGGGAACGTCGCCGAGGCCCGCGGGCGCGGCCGGCTGGCCGGACGGGGAGGCCTGCCCGGACGGAGAGGCCTGCCCGATGCTCCCGGCCTGGCCGGACGGGGAGGCCTGGCCGGCGCTCCCGGCCTGGCCGGTCGTCGCGGCCTGAGCGGGAGCCCCGGCCTGGCCGGTCGTCCCGGTCTGAGCGGTAGCCCCAGCCTGGCCGGATCCCCCCTGCAAAGGATCCGGCTGGCCGGGTTCCGGCAGCGACGGGCCCTGCTCCCGCGCTCCGGAGTCTGTCTGACCGGCGCTCGACGGCACGGAGTCCGGCTGGTCCGGCTGCTGCGCTGGCTGGTTGCTCTCGGTCATGCCCATAGTCTCGGGTGTCGTCCTGAGAGAACCCTTAAACCAGCCTGGGAGCTACTTGTGTGTTCCCCGGAGCCGTTCCGCGATCTGCTCGGGCGTCACGTCGTTGATCCAGACGGCCTCGCCGGACTCGGAGCCCGCGAGGTACTTGAGCTTGTCCTTCGTCCTGAGCACCGAGAAGACCTGCAGGTGCAGCCACATCTCCTCGCGGCCCTGGCTGACCGGGGCCTGGTGCCAGGCGGCGATGTAGGGCAACGGCCGGTCGTAGAGGGCGTCCAGGCGGTGCAGCACCTTCAGGTAGAGCGACGCGAAGTCGTCGCGCTCCACTGAGGACAGTGCGGCGATGTCGGGCACCTGGCGGCGCGGTGCCAGCACGACCTCGACGGGCCAGCGGGCGGCGGCCGGGACGAAGGCGACCCAGTGCTCGGACTCGTCCACCACCCGCGCGCCCGCGCGGAGCTCGGCCTCCAGGACGTCGCCGAACAGCGGGCGGCCGTGCTCGGCGTAGTAGGCCTGAGCAGCCGTCAGCATGCGCTCGGTGCGCGGGGTGACGAACGGGTACGCGTAGATCTGGCCGTGCGGGTGGGAGAGCGTCACGCCGATCTCTTCGCCGCGGTTCTCGAACGGGAAGACCTGCTCGACCCCTGGCAACGTTGACAGGAAGGCGACGCGGTCCGCCCAGGCGTCCACGACGGTGCGCACGCGCGACTCTGAGAGCTCGCCGAACGACTTGTTGTGGTCCGACGTGAAGCAGACGACCTCGCAGCGCCCGCGGCCCGGCGCGCGCACGAACAGCTCCTCACCATCCACAGTGGACGGCACGTCGGGCACGTTCTGGGCCAGCGAGGGGAACCTGTTCTCGAACACGACGACGTCGTAGTCGGCCTCGGGGATCTCGGTGGGCCTGCCCGGCGTCGACGGGCACAGCGGGCACAGGTCCGCCGGCGGCTTGTACGTCCGCGTCTGGCGGTGGGCCGCCATGGCGACCCACTCGCGGGTCAACGGGTCCAGCCGGACTTCGGACATCGGCTGGGTCTCGGGGAGGTCCCGGGTGTCCACCGCGGCCCGCGGCGGCGCCTCAGCGCTGTCGTCGAAGTAGATGATCTCCCGGCCGTCCGCCAGTTTTCCCGCGGTACGCCTCACGCCAGCTCCTCGCCACTTCCCGGTACATGTGCCAACACCAACTCGCCGACCTGCTCGCTCAGGATGGCCCTGGCGTCGTCCGGCAAACCTTCGTCCGTCACCAGGACGTGCGCCTCGTCGAGGTCGGCGATCGTGGAGATGCCGACGGTGCCCCACTTCTCGTGGTCGGCGACCACGACCACGCGTCCGGCGGCGTCGACGAGCGCGCGGTCGGTCTCGCTCTCGTTGAGGTTCGGGGTGGTGAAACCGGAGCGCTCGGCCATGCCGTGCACGCCCAGGAACACCACGTCGAGGTGCAGCGACCGCAACGCCTGCACGGCCACGGGGCCCACCAGCGCGTCGGACGGCGTGCGCACGCCACCGGTCAGCACGACCGTGCGGTCCGTGCGACCGCTCTGCTGCAGCACGTCGGCGACGCGGATGGAGTTCGTGACGACGGTCAGGTCGGGGATGTCGTCGAGGAACCGCGCCAACGTCCACGTCGTGGTGCCCGCGGACAGACCGATGGCCGTGCCGGGACGCACGAGGCCCGCGGCGGCGGCCGCGATCGCCTCCTTCTCAGGCAGCTGCCGCACCGACTTGGCCTCGAAACCGGGCTCGTCGGTCGAGCGCCCGACGACGGACGTCGCGCCGCCGTAGACCTTCTCCACCAGCCCGCGCGCGGCGAGCACGTCGAGGTCCCGGCGCACGGTCATGTCCGAGACGCCGAGCCGCACGACGAGGTCGCTCACGCGCACCGCTCCCGTGCGGCGGACCTCTTCGATGATCACGGCTTGCCGCTGACGTGCCAGCACCTCACACCTCTTCCCTGAGGACGACCACGTCCCCGGCTCGCACGGTGAGGCGTCCGGAGACCTGCGTGCCGGACAACACGTCGACACCGGACGCCTCGATCTGCGCGTCGGTGTCGGTGTGGTTGACGGCGAAGAGGAACGATACGTCGCCCCTGCGCCGCACGAGCTCAATCGGCGAACGCGACACCCTTGCGCCCGCACCGGAAAGCGCGTTTTCCACCGTTCGGCTCAGACCGTCGCCGTCGAGGTCGCACGCCACGTACCAGGCGACACCGTTGCCGAACGCGTTGCGCGTCACCGCCGGCACCCCGGGCAACGGCCCGTCCACGTAGGAGACAACGGTGTCAGCGGTGCGCGTGTGCAGGTGCTCCGTCCACAACGAGGCGGTCGAGCCGTCGCTCAGCGAGACGGTCTCGTCCTGCCGCAGCGGGAAGAACTCCTCGGACCACACGCCGAGCACGTCGCGGAACGCCCCGGGGTACCCGCCCAGTCGCACTCGCGTGTACTGGTCGGCGACACCGGAGAGGTACGTGACGACGACGTGGCCGCCGCCCGCCACGTAGTCCGCGATCACGGCGGCGTGCGCGTCGGACACCGCGTAGAACGCCGGCACGACCACCAGCGAGTACTTCGAGAGGTTGGTGCCCGGCGCGACGAAGTCGACGGTGACACCCGCCTGCCACAGCGCCTTGTAGTACCCGAGGACGTGCTGCCAGTAGTCGAAGTCCTGCGTCGGGTGGGCGTCCTGGCGCAGCGCCCAGCCGGACTGGAAGTCGAACAGGACCGCGACGGAGGCGTCCACAGTGGAGCCGACGACCTCGGCGAGCTTCCGGTACTCGGCACCGACCTCGCAGACCTCGCGGTACACCTTGGTGTCCGGGCCGGCGTGCGGGACCATCGCCGAGTGGTAGCGCTCGCTGCCGCCGCGCGACTGCCGCCACTGGAAGAACAGCGTGCCGTCCGCGCCGCGCGCGATGTTCTGGAACGAGTGCCGCCGCTGCTCCCCCGGCAGCTTGGCGATGTTGCGCCGCTGCCAGTTCACCGCGGACGTCGAGTTCTCCATGAGCAGCCACGGTTTGCCGCCCGCGAGCCCGCGCACGAGGTCCGCGGACATGGCGAGCTCGATGTGCCGGTCGGGCGACTGGGCCTCGGTGTAGTGGTCGTTGGAGACGAAGTCGACCTCGCGCGCCCACTTCCAGTAGTCGAGGTCGCCGAACGTCCAGTTGACCATGAAGTTGGTCGTGACCGGCACCTCGGGCGTGATCATGCGCAGCACGTCGCGCTCGGCCTTGTAGAGCTCGAGGATCGCGTCGTCGGAGAACCTGTCGTAGTCGAGCACGTGCGCCGGGTTCGAGAACGTCGGCGTGACGCGCGGCGGCAGGACCTGCGCGAAGTCGGTGTAGCCCTGGCTCCAGAACGCCGTCGACCACGCGTCGTTGAGCTGGTCGAGCGTGTAGCGGGCGGCCAGCCACTCGCGGAACGAGGCGGCGCACGTGTCGCAGTAGCAGCGCTTCACGTGGCACGCGTACTCGTTGCCGACGTGCCAGGCGGCGAGGGCGGGGTGGTCGCGGTAGTGCGAGGCCATCTCGGCGGCCAGCGCCGTCGCGCGGTCGCGGTAGATCGGCGACGACGGGCAGTACGCCTGCCGTGAGCCGTGCGAGAGCCGCACGCCGTCCGCGCGGACGGGCAGCATCTCGGGGTACTCGGTGGTCAGCCACGGCGGGGGCGCGGCGGTGGCGGTCGCGAGGTCGACGCGGATGCCGCCGGCGTGCAGCAGGTCCATCACGCGGTCGAGCCAGTCGAACCGGTACTCGCCCTTGCTGACCTCGATCTTCGCCCAGCTGAAGATCCCGACGCTGACCATGGTCACGCCGGCGCGCCGCATGAGCTCGACGTCCTCGGTCCAGACGTGTTCGGGCCACTGCTCGGGGTTGTAGTCAGCCCCCCAGCCGAGGCCTGGCAGGTCTGTTGGCCAAGTCGTCACGGCCGCAAGCGTGGCCGACGACGACCCCCAACGTCAACACAAGCAAACACAACTTCGCGTTGAGGTCTGTGGGGCTAACGACCGGGAAAAGTACCGGGAAGTGGCCCGGACGCCGCTGCGCACCGGTTTAACAGCTGCGTAACAGGGCTTGACATGCTGTATGACTCGGACCACATTGTGCGCAACTTTGTTTGAGTCATGTTCGGTTCGCACGAGCGCGTGTCACCCGTAGGAGCGATGATGGTTCTGCAGACGCCTGGTTCCACCCCGTTACCGCACTTCGGTCGGCGGACGATGCTGCGAGTCATGCTGGCCGGCGCCGGCGTCGCCGCGACCAGTGGTCTTCTCTCGGCGTGCGGGGGCGGTTCCGGCTCGGGCGGCGACTCCAAGGTCGTCACTTTCGGCAACAACCTGTCCGACCAGGTGCCGAAGGACGCGATCACGGCCGCGCTCAAGGGCTTCGAGGGCCAGTCGGGCGGCCTGTCCGTCACGATCAACACGAAGCAGCACGAGCAGTACCAGGAGCAGATCAACAACTACCTGCAGGGCAAGCCGGACGACGTGCTCGCGTGGTTCGCCGGCTACCGGATGCGGTTCTTCGCCGACCAGGGACTCACCGGCGACGTCAGCGACCTGTGGGGCAAGATCGGCGGCAACTACTCCGACGCGCTCAAGCAGGCCTCGACGGCCACCGACGGCAAGCAGTACTTCGTGCCGTTCACGCAGTACCCCTGGGGCATGTTCTACCGCAAGAGCGTGTGGCAGGAGCGCGGTTACGCCGTCCCCAAGACGCTCGACGAGCTCGTCGCGCTCGCCACGAAGATGAAGGCCGACGGCCTGATCCCGATCGCCTTCGCGCAGAAGCAGGGCTGGCCGGGCATGGGCACGTTCGACCAGTTGAACTTCCGCACCAACGGCTACCAGTTCCACGTGGACCTCCTCGCGGGCAAGGAGGACTGGCAGGACAAGCGGGTCAAGGACGTCTTCGACACGTGGAAGCGGCTGCTGCCGTTCCACCAGGAGAACGCGCTCGGCCGCGAGTGGCAGGAAGCCGCGCAGTCGTTGCAGCAGAAGAAGTCCGGCATGTACCTGCTGGGCTCGTTCCTCGGCCAGCAGTTCCCGGACGCGGAGAAGGAGGACCTCGACTTCTTCCCGTTCCCGGAGATCAACCCGGAGCACGGCACCGACACGGTCGAGGCGCCGATCGACGGGTACATGATGGCGAAGAAGCCCGGCAACCCCGAGGGCGCGCTCAAGCTGCTCGAGTACCTGTCGACGGCCGAGCCGCAGCTCACCTACCTGAAGTCCGACTCGTCCGTGGTCGCGACCAACCAGAAGGCGGACACCTCCAGCTACAACTCGCTGCAGAAGAAGGCGGCCGAGGTCATCAAGGGCGCCAAGCACATCACGCAGTTCCTCGACCGCGACACCGACCCGGGCTTCGCGAGCGAGGCCGCCACCAACGGCCTGATCGAGTTCATCAAGGACCCGAACAGCGTCGACTCCGTGCTCAAGGGCATGGCCGACCAGGCGAAGAACATCTTCAAGTGACCGCGGTGCAGGAGAAGCCGAAGGCGGTGGCCCCCAGCGGGCCGCCGCCTCGTCGGCGTGGAAAGCGTGCCACGGCCCTCGCCGGCACGGACAAACTCGTGCTGGCGCTCATGCTGGGCATCCCCGCGGTCGTGCACCTGCTGTTCGTGTGGGTCCCGACGCTGGGCTCGATCGCGTTGTCGTTCAGCAGGTGGAACGGCATCGGCGGTCTCGAGGACATCGAGTGGATCGGTGTCGCGAACTACGTCGAGATCTTCAGCGAGTACCCGCGGTTCTGGCCGGCGGTGCAGCACAACCTGATCTGGCTGCTGTTCCTGCTCGTCGTGCCGACGACGGCGGGCCTGCTGCTCGCCGTGCTGCTCGACCGCGAACTCCGGTTCAGCCGGATCTACCAGAGCGCGCTGTACATGCCGATGGTGCTGTCGCTCGCCCTGGTGGGCTTCATCTGGCAGCTGATCTACACACCGGACGGCGGCCTGCTCAACTCGCTGCTGGGCCTGAGCGCCGACCCGGTCGACTGGATCGGTGACTCGGACATCAACCTCTACGCGGTGCTCGTCGCGGCGGCGTGGCGGCACACCGGCTACATCATGCTGCTGTACCTGGCGGGCCTGAAGTCGGTGGACCCGGCGTTGAAGGAAGCGGCGGCCCTGGACGGCGCCTCCTCGGCGCAGACGTTCTTCCGCGTCACGTTCCCGGTGATGAAGCCGGTGAACATCGTGGTCGCCGTCGTGACCGTGATCGAGGCGCTGCGCGCGTTCGACATCGTCTACGTCATCAACAAGGGCCGCAACGGCCTGGAGCTGCTGTCGGTGCTCGTGACCGACAACATCATCGGCGAGGCCTCGCGCATCGGCCGAGGCTCCGCGGTCGCCGTGATCCTGCTGACGATCTCCCTCGGCGTCATCATCCCGTACCTGTACCAGGTGTTCAGCAAGGAGAACCGGACGTGACGGCCACGCTGGAACGGCCTTCGGTCGCTGTTCGCAAGAAGCGTTCGGTGACGCCCGCGCGCGTCGCTTTGCACGTGTTCCTGGTCCTGACATGTCTGATGACGCTGACCCCGTTGCTGTGGGCGGTGTACGCGTCACTGCGGACGTACGAGGACACCTCGGTCAACGGGTACTTCTCGATCGCGAAGTCGCTGACGTTCGAGAACTTCGCGAAGGCGTGGGAGATCGGCGACCTGCCGCACTTCTACTGGAACACCTTCCTGATCACGGTGCCGGCGCTGATCCTGACGCTGGTGCTCAGCTCGATGGTGGCGTTCGGGGTCTCGCGGTTCAGCTTCAAGTTCAACATCGCGCTGCTGATGCTGTTCACCGCGGGCAACCTGTTGCCGCAGCAGGTGATCGTGACGCCGCTGTGGAGGCTGTACCGCCTGATCGAACTGCCGGCGTGGATGTCGGAGAGCGAGTCCCTGATCGACTCGCCACTCGGCGTGATCCTGATCCACATCGCGTTCCAGATGGGCTTCTGCACGTTCGTGCTGTCGAACTACATGAAGACCATCCCGTACGAGCTCACCGAGGCCGCCCGGGTGGACGGGGCGTCGGTGTTCCGGCAGTACTGGCAGCTGACCCTGCCGTTGTGCCGGCCCGTGCTCGCCGCGCTGGCGACGTTGGAGTTCACCTGGATCTACAACGACTTCCTGTGGGCGTTGGTGTTGATCCAGGACGGCGACAAGATGCCGGTGACGTCGGCCTTGCAGAACCTCAAGGGGACGTTCTTCACCGACAACAACCTGATCGCAGCGGGCTCTCTCCTGGTCGCGCTGCCCACGCTGGTCGTGTTCTTCGTGTTGCAGCGGCAGTTCGTGGGCGGACTGACGCTGGGGTCGACGAAGGGCTGAGGGACCGATGCGGGAGGGGCGAGGACCGCGTGGTCCTCGCCCCTTTCACGTTGTCCGGACCGCGTCGCCCGGCGTTGGCCGAGTCCCACCCGCCCCGCGCTGACCGGCACGACCCGGCCCCACAACGCCGGGAGGGGCGAGGACCGCTTGGTCCTCGCCCCTCTCGCGTACTCGCGGCTGTCCCCAGCCGGTCCGCCTACTTCCCGCCGGTCTGCGGGTTGAAGTCCGAAATGCCGCCCCAACGCCCCACCGGGATCACGATCACGCGGGCCTTGCCGACCACGTTCTCCACCGGGATCGCACCGTCGGCCGGCGTCGGGTCGCCGTGCTTGCGCGAGTCCGACGAGTTGTTGCGGTTGTCGCCCATCACCCACAGCTTGCCCGCGGGGACGGTGACCTTCTCGAACGAGTCCTGCTGGCGCGGGCCGCCGCCGAAGTTCAGGTACGGCTCGTCCAGCGGCTTGCCGTCGACCAGGACGCGGCCCTCGTCGTCGCAGCACTCGACGGTCTGGCCGCCGACGGCGATGACGCGCTTGATGAAGTCCGTGCCGCTGGGCTCGGAGAGGTTCACCATCGAGCCGAGGTCCTGCAGCGTGCCGACCACGAAGTTCGGGGGCTGCTTGCCGCCGGTCCAGTTCGGCGGGCCGCGGAAGACGATGACGTCGCCGGGGCGCGGGTCGTTGAACAGGTACGTGATCTTCTCGACCAGCACCTTGTCGTTCACGCAGCCCGTGCAGCCGTGCAGGGTCGTCTCCATCGAGGCCGACGGGATGACGAACACGCGCGCGACGAACGTCTGGATCACGACGGTCAGCAGCAGCGCCACGCTGAAGATGACCAGCAGCTCTTTCCAGAACGGCTGCTTCTTCTTCGTCTTCTTCCTGGAGAACTTCGGCGCGTCGTCCTCGTCGTAGGCCGACGAGCGGGACGAAGCCCGCGAACCGGACGTCGAGAAGCGCGTCGTGGGTTCGGCGGGGCCGTCTCCGGCGGGAGGCGTCGTCTCCCAGGTCGACGAAGAATCGTCATTCACGCGATGACTCACACGCCCCACCTTACGGACGTCCGGGTAGGCGCAACGTGAACAGGGCACCGCCCTCGGGCGCACGGCCCGCCGTGGCCGTGCCGCCGTGCCGTTGCGCCACCTGCTTGACGATGGCGAGCCCGAGGCCCGAACCCGGCAGGGTCCGCGCCTCGGAGGAGCGGTAGAACCGCTCGAAAACGTGAGGTAGATCGGCGTCCGCGATGCCGGGGCCCGCGTCCGCGACCTCCACCACCGCGCTGCCGTCCCCCACCTGGCGGAGGTTCAGGCGAACGGACGAACCGGACGGACTGAACTTCACCGCGTTGTCGAGGAGGTTCAGCACCGCGCGTTCCAGGGCGCTCGAATCACCCAGAAGTGTCCACGGCTGGAGCTGCACGTCGAAGCGAACGGCGCCCGAGCCGCGACGACGGGCCCGGTCGAGGGACCGTTCGACCACCTCGACGAGGTCGACCGGCTCGTGGACGACCTGCGGGGCGTCCTCGCGGGCCAGTTCGACCAGGTCGCCGATCAACGTGGTCAGCTCGTCGATCTGCGCGCGCACGTCGGCCTGGATCTCCGTCTTGTCCTCCTGCGACAACGTCGGGGAGTCCGGGCGTTCCGAGGCGAGCAGCAGCTCCAGGTTGGTGCGCATCGAGGTCAGCGGCGTGCGCAGCTCGTGGCCCGCGTCGGCGACCAGGCGGCGTTGCCGTTCCTGCGACTCGGCGACGGCGCCGAGCATCGCGTTGAAGCTGTGCGTGAGCCGCGCCAGCTCGTCGTCGCCCGACACCGGGATCGGCGTCAGGTCGCCGGTGTTCGCGACGCGTTCGGTGGCCTCGGTCAGCCTCTGCACCGGCCGCAGACTCGTGCGGGCGACGGCCGTGCCCGCGATGGCCGCGAGCAGCACACCGGCACCGCCGATCAGCAGCAGGACGACGCTGAGCTTCGCCAGCGTGGTGCGCTGGGGCGCCATCGACTGGGCGATGATGATCGCCTGGTCGGGCTGGTACCTGACCGCGATCACGCGCGTCTCGGTCTTGTGGTCGGTCCAGATGAACTCGGGCCGCTCGCCGTCCGCGACGTCCCACGCCTCCGGGACGGTCGGCGGCGGCTCGGACTCCCTCGGGTAGGTGAGCTTCCCGGTGTCCGAGAGCAGCACGCCCATCTTCACGTCGCCGGCCGCGAGGAACGCCGCCGGGTAGTTCGCGACCTCGTCGGGAGAACTGACCTTCTTGCCGTTCGCCACCGTGGCGGCGCGCTGGCGCAGGCCGTCGTCGAGCGCGTCGTACGTGCTCTTGCGCACGACCATGTACGCGCCGAGGGACACCAACGCGACCGCCCCGGCGACGCAGAACGCCGCGAGCCACGTGACCCGAGCCCGCAGCGACGCCCGCTGGAGGCGTCCCTGGGGTTCGTGGATCACGGAGGGGTCTCCCGCAGGACGTAGCCCACTCCACGCACCGTGTGGATCAGCCTGGGTTCCCCCTCGGCCTCCGTCTTGCGGCGCAGGTACCCCACGTAGACCTCGAGTGCGTTGCCCGAGGTCGGGAAGTCGTATCCCCACACGTCCTCCAGGATGCGGCTGCGGGTGAGCACCTGGCGCGGGTGCGCCAGCAGGAGCTCGAGCAGCGCGAACTCGGTGCGGGTGAGGCTGATCGGGCGCTCGCCGCGGCGGACGTCCCTGGTGGACGGGTCCAGCTCCAGGTCGGCGAACTTGAGCGCGGCCGCGGAGTGCTGGGCCGCGTCGTCGTCGTGGGCGGCCCTGCGCAGCAACGCGCGCAGCCGGGCCAGCAACTCCTCCAGCGCGAACGGCTTGGGCAGGTAGTCGTCGGCACCGGCGTCCAGACCGGACACCCTGTCGCTCACGGCGTCCCGTGCGGTCAGCACGAGGATCGGCAGGTCGTCACCGGTGCTGCGCAGCCTGCGGCACACCTCGAGGCCGTCGAGGCGGGGCATCATCACGTCGAGCACCATCGCGTCCGGCCTGGCGGCGGTCACCGACTCCAGGGCCTGCATGCCGTCTCCGGCAGTCTCGACCTGGTAGCCGTTGAACTGGAGCGAGCGGCGGAGTGACTCCCGGACCGCCCGATCGTCATCGACAACGAGGATGCGCATGAGGGCAGTCTTGCCGAGGGATCTGAGAAGTGCCTGAGAAGGGCCCTAACTGCGGGTGTGAGTTCGGCGTTAGCCCTCAAGGCCCCGTGCGACGGGCGCGTTCCACTTCCGCCAGAGCGCGATCAGCCGGATGGTGATGATCAGCAACGCACCGGTGAGCGCGACCAGGCCTTTCGGCAGACGCGCCCATTCGCCCACCGCGACGACGACGGCACCGCACAACGCCGCCACCGCGTAGATCTCCCTCCTGAGGACCAAAGGGATCTCTCGGAGGAGGAGATCGCGCATCGCGCCGCCGCCGATGCCGGTGGTCATCCCGATCAGGCAGGCCGCGTACGGGGTGGCGCCGAGCGCGAGCGCGGTCGACGTGCCGGACGTGACGAACAGGCCGAGCCCCACGGCGTCGAGCAGCAGCACGCTGCGGCGGAGCTTCGCGACCTGCGGGTGGAACCAGAACACGATCAGCCCCGTGCCGCCCGCGACCAGCAGGTACGGCCAGTTCCGCAGGCTCGTCGGCGGGTGCACGCCGAGCAGCACGTCGCGGATGATGCCGCCGCCCAGCGCGGTGGTGAGGGCCAGGATGATCACGCCGAACACGTCGAGGCGCGCGCGGACCGCCGCCACCGCTCCGGAGGCGGCGAAGACCGCGATACCGATCAGCTCCAGGACGATGAGCAGCACGAACGGAGAGACTAGTTGTTCACCGGTGGGGCGCAGCGCGGCGGTAACCGGCCTCCATGCGCCCGCCCGCGGACTCCAGCACGGCCTCCACGACGGTGATGAACCGCTCGGCGCCCTCGCCCCGCACCAGCGCCCGGTAGGAGTCGACGAGCTCGTCCTCCTTGGCGTCGCGCAGCCGACGCAGCAGCCACTTGCCGTGCCCGAGCCACCGGTTCTGCACGACCAGCGCCAGCTCACCGACGCAGGTCAACAGCCGTGCCGCGACGAACAGCCGTTCGTCCTCGTCCCGTGCGCCGATCAGGTCTTCGAGCAGGTCCGTGGTGCCGTAACGACGGTCCTCCAGCTCGGTGACCGTCGCGGGGGGAGGCCCCGCGTCCAGCAGAACGCGCGCCTCGGCCCGCATCCGCGCGCCCGTGCCGTCGGCGTCGAGCATGAGGAAACCCTCGGCGCACATGTGCAGCAACGGCGGCCGTCGGCCCTCGGTGTCGCGGGCCACGAAGTCCTGGAAGGACTCGATCGTGTGGCAGAACAGCTCGACCGGCCAGCCGCGGTGCCGCAGCGTCTCGCGGAACGCGCCGGGCAGGTCGTCGACGATCACGATCATGTCCAGGTCGGAGTTCGCCGTGTAGGTGCCCGTCGCCACGCTGCCGCCGAGGAACGCCGCCCTCGCGAGCGGGTAGTACGTGTCGAGCAGGTCCCTGGCGACCTGCACCGGGTCCTTGTCCCAGTCCAGCGGGTGGCCGGTGACGTAGTAGTCCTCGTCGGGGCTGAGCGGGCCGAGCACCTCCTCGACGAACGGCCGGATCTGCGGGACCACCTCGTTCAGGTCCACGAGCCACGGGTTGTCGTCGCAGTCGAACAGCGGTCTGATCGCCAGGAACTCGTCCCGGGAGAGCTCGCGCACGCTGACCGGTGGCCCGCTGTGCCGTTTCGCGTAGCCCTTCAGGCGCCAACCCATGTTGTCGCCGTAGGCATGCCTGACCTCGTCCTGGTCCCCCGCCACCCGTCCATTGTTACTGGACGCGACCGATCGGGTGAATTGCGACGCGCTGGCGCGTCAGAAGAAGTCGGCGAGGCGTGGGGTGCCCGCGGAGCCGACGAGCTGGTCCAGCACCACCGCGTCGGCCGGGTCGCCCTCCAGCAAGCCCCCGCGCCGCAACGCGTGCGTGGTCTGCGCGCCGGAGAACCACGGCCCGAGCGCCCGTGCGTGCAGCCGCACGGCACCCGTGCCACCGGGTTCGACGCGGACGGCGCCGTCCTCCACGACGACGCGCTGCGGGCCCGCGTGCCACGGCGCGTGCTCGTCGACCACGTCCAGGTCCACCGCGACGTCGGGCAGGCGCGGCCAGCCCCGCGCGGCCACGGCGGCGGGCAGGTCGACGACGCGCTGCATCCACGTCGAGGTCCACACCGAGTACCGCAACGGCGTGGCGCCCAGCAGGTTCACCGTCGCCGGGTCGGTGATCCGCAGGTCGACGGCTTCGAGCAGGCCCGCCCACGACGCCAGCGACGCGAGGAGGGTCAGCTGGGCCTCGACGTCCACGCCGATGAGGTCGTGGACCTTGAGCCGGCCCAGGTCGCCACCGGACTCGCGGGTGGCGGTGAGGTAGCCGCGCAGGCCGTTCGGGCCGGGCAGCACGGTCACCACGTCCATCTCGAGCACCTTCTCGAGCTCGATCCGCGGCGGACGGCGGTCGGCCATGCCGTCGACGGTCCGCGCGACCTCCAGGTAGCACTCGTGCAGCGCGGGCAGGTCGCTCTCCACCGCCGGGCGCGACTCGATCCGCTCGGTGGGCTTCGGCACCGAGAGCAGCCTGTCCATCGGCAGCTCGACCCACTCGAAGACGCCGGCGCGCTCCCAGCCGCGTTTGCGGTACAGGTTCGGCACGGTCGGGTAGAGCGCCGAGATCGGCTGGCCGTGCTCCCTCATCGTGGTCAGCGCGGCGTCGAGCAACGCGTTCGCGATCCCGCGGCCGCGATAGGCCCCGTCGACGGCGACACCGCCGATGCCGCCCATGGGCACCGCGGCGCCGCCGTAGAACTGGGCGTACGAGCCGATCCCGAGGACGCCCGCGACCCGTCCGTCGACCTCGGCGAGGATCCCGTGCGACCCCGGCCTCAGCAACGGCCCCGGCGGTGGCGTCCCGTTGAACGCCACCTTCCGCAGGCGGAACACGGCGTCGCGGTCGTCCTCGGTGAACTCACGGATGCGCACGGACAACTATCTACCAGGAGAAGAAGCCCTGGCCCGTCTTCTTCCCCAGCTCACCGCGGGCGACCTTGTCGCGCAGCAGCGCCGGCGGCTCGAACCGCGGCCCCAGCTCGGCCGCGAGGTGCTCGGCGATCGCGAGCCGCACGTCGAGGCCGACCAGGTCGGTGAGCTCCAGCGGGCCCATCGGCCAGCGGTAGCCGAGCTTCATGCCGGTGTCGATGTCGGCGGCGGACGCGACACCCTCCTCGAGCATGCGGATCGCCTCCATGCCGACGGCGACGCCCAGCCGCGAGGTCGCGAAGCCCGGCGAGTCGCGCACCTCGATGACGGTCTTGCCCATCTCCTCGGCCCAGGCCCGCGCCTTGGCCACGTTCGCCGGGTCGACGCCCTCGTGGTGGACCAGCTCGACGAGCTGCTGCACCGGGACGGGGTTGAAGAAGTGCATGCCCAGCACGCGTTCGCCGGGCAGTCCCTCGGCGATCTCCGAGATCGACAGCGACGAGGTGTTGGACGCGAGGACCGCCTGCGGGCACTTCTCGGCCGCGACGCCCAGCACTTGCTGCTTCAGCGGCACGTTCTCCGGGACCGCCTCGACGACCAGTTCGGCGTCCGCGGGCAGGTCACCGGTGCTCAGGTTCGCGAACACCGCCTCGGCGTCGGTGAGCTTGCCCTTCTCCTGCGCCCTGCCGAGCGACCGCCGGACGGCGAGCCTGCCCTGCTCGGCGCGTTCGGCATCGGCCTCCGACAACGTGACCTCGTGGCCGTGGGCGAGCAGGAGGTGCGCGATGCCCGCGCCCATGGTGCCGCCGCCGATGACGACGGCCTTCACTCGCCGACCACCTCGGCGCTGAACATCGCGACGAGCTCCATCCCGCCGATCTCGGCGAGGTTGGCGCCCGACGTGGCCCACTCCGGCGACTGCAGTGCGGCCTTGAACGACTCCTCGGACTCGAAGTACATCTCGGCCATCAGGTGCGGCTCGGTGTCGCCGAGGAACCCGGCGAGGAACACCCGCTGCACCTTCGCGACCTCGGCGCGCACGATGCCGGGCACCGAGTTCACGATCGGCAGGTGCGACTCGAAGTACTTCTCGTCGAAGCCCTCGGGGTCGGCGGGCTTCTTGTACAGAGCGATGTACTTGATCATGTGACGCCATCCTCCTCGACTCGCCGAGCACTGTAACGCCCGGACCACTCGCGGAGCTGAGGCACGATGGTGAGGTGCGGATCATCCTGCTGCGCCACGGACAGAGCCTCGGCAACGTCGACGAGCTCGCCTACTGCCGCATCCCCGACCACGCCCTCCCCCTGACCGAGACCGGCGAACAACAGGCCCGCGCCGCCGGCCCGGTGATCAAGGAGCTGATCGGCGACGGCCCGGTCGCGGCCTACGTCTCGCCGTA
The DNA here is from genome assembly GCF_900111005.1 of Lentzea albida. Classification (GTDB taxonomy): domain Bacteria; phylum Actinomycetota; class Actinomycetes; order Mycobacteriales; family Pseudonocardiaceae; genus Lentzea; species Lentzea albida. The sequence goes on along the minus strand of NZ_FOFV01000001.1, from coordinate 666,622 downwards.
CCGCAGGACGAAGCACACGTTCGACCTGCTGGGCGTCGACGCCGAGCGGATCGTCACCGAGCCGAGGGTGCGCGAGCAGGACTGGGGCAACCTCCAGGACCCGGTGCAGCAGGAGGTGCTCAAGCACCAGCGGCACGCGTTCGGCCACTTCTTCTTCCGGCTGCCCAACGGCGAGTCCGGCGCGGACGTGGACGACCGGGTGGCGGCGTTCCTCGACGGCCTGACCGTGCGGATGCACAAGGACGAGGCGCACCCGAAGACGGTGCTCGTCGTGTCGCACGGGCTGACGATCAGGTTGCTGTGCCGCAGGTTCTTCGACTGGAGCATCGACCTGTTCGAGTCGCTGTCCAATCCGGACACCTGCGAGAACCGGGTGCTCGACCACGACGGCACGGGCTGGAGGCTGGACCGCCCCTTCGACCAGTGGCGCGACTCACCGGACGGAACGGTCCAGCTGCCCCGCTAGAGCAACCCGCGCCTGTAGGCGGCGACGAGCCGACGGGGAACGAGGAGTTCCTTGCCGTCCAACGTCCGCACGCGCACGAGGTCCGGCGCGGTGGCCTTCCACTGCGCCCGGCGGTGCCGCGTGTTGGACCGGGACGTCTTGCGCTTGGGAACGGCCATCAGCGCTCTCGCTTTCCGTAACGGCGGTTGAACTTCTCGACCCGGCCGGCGGTGTCCATGACCCGCTGCGTGCCCGTCCAGAACGGGTGGGAGTCGGCGGTGATGTCGACGACCAGCAAGGGGTAGGTGTTGCCGTCCTCCCACTCGATCGTCTTGGCCGAGGTCGCGGTCGACCGGGTCAGGAACGTCTTGCCCGTGGACGCGTCCTGGAAGACGACCGGGTGGTAGTCGGGGTGGATTCCGGGTTTCATGACGCCAGCTTTCGGATCGAGTCCACGAAGGACAGTTCGTCGTCGGTGAGCAGCGCGCCCGCGAAGGCCGCCGTGATGGTGTCCGGCTCGCCCAGGGTGATCGCCACGATCTGGGTGGTCCTCCCGCCACGCGGCCCGCCCTCGCCGACGTGCATCCCGCACCCGGCGGATTCCAGGTGCAGCGCGACGTCCGGCTCGTCGGCGACCCAGAGCCGGCCGCGCGAGCGCACGACCGTTCCGTCGAGCAACGAGTCGAGCGCGTCGTTCAGCCGGGCCGGGTGGAACGGCCGGTCCGCCGTGAAAACCGCTGTCGAGACACCGCATTCGGGCGCCAGGGGCAGCATCCGGGGCTTGTTCGAACGGCGCACCACGACCGTTTCCGGTGTGCAGCGGTGCGCGCCGGGGGCCAGCCGGTCCAGCACGGCGAGCGTCCGTTCGTCGGCATCCCCTTGCAGCACCAGGACATCCGCTGCCTCGGCCTGCGCGACGACAACCTGGGCCACCGTGCGCCGGTCGCTGGTCATGGAGGCGTCGCTCAGCGCGTCGTCCAGCCAGGTCGCCGCGTCGAGCACGGTGATGACGCACTCGACGTCGACACCGAGGTCGCGGCGCACCGCCTCCGGTTCCAGCAGCGGGTCGAGGTGCAGCACGACCGTGTGCCCCTCCAGGTCGGCGAGCAGCCCGCGGAGGTCCTCGCGGACGGTGCAGGACACGCAGTCGTGCTGCAACTCCACGTCGGTCGCGATGCCGTCGACCCACCGCCGCACGCACGTTTCCGCGGCCACGTGCCGCACGAGCACCGATCCGGGCCGGTCGCGCCACACCTTCACGGCGACGTCGTGCTCGACCAGGCCCGCCACCATGACGACAACGGTTTTCATGTGAGGTACCGTAGATGAAAACGAAAGTCGTTTCAAACAGGAGGTACTCAGGTGCGCTGCCAGCTGACCGGCCGGGAGCCGGGCTTCGGCAACCGCGTCTCGCACTCGCAACGCAAGACGCGCCGCCGGTGGAACCCGAACGTCCAGCGCAAGCGGTACTGGGTGCCGTCGCTGAACAGGTTCGTGACCCTGACGCTGTCCGCGAAGGGCATCAAGACCGTCGACAAGCTGGGTGTCGAGGCCGCCGTGGCCCGCCTGCGCGCGCAGGGGGTGAAGGTCTGATGGCCAAGGCGACGGACGTCCGGCCGATCATCAAGATGAGGTCGACCGCGGGAACCGGCTACACCTACGTGACGCGCAAGAACCGGCGCAACGACCCGGATCGCCTGGTGCTGCGCAAGTACGACCCGGTGGCGCGCAGGCACGTCGAGTTCAAGGAAGAGCGCTGATGGCGAAGAAGTCGAAGATCGCCGCCGACCAACGCCGGCGCGAGGTCGTGGCCCGGTACGCGGAACGCCGCGCCGAGCTCAAGGAGAAGCTGCGGCACCCGGAGACGCGCGAGGAAGCGTTGCGGGGCCTGCAGAAGCTGCCGCGCGACGCGTCGCCGACCCGGCTGCGCAACCGGGACGTCGTGGACGGACGGCCGCGCGCGTTCAACCGGAAGTTCGGCCTGTCCCGCGTCCGGCTGAGGGAGATGGCCCACCGCGGTGAGCTGCCCGGCGTGTCGAAGGCGAGCTGGTGATGCGCGAGAAGAGGCCTCTCAAGCGCAGGGTGAACCTCCTGGTGAAGGAGGGCGTGACCGTCGTCGACTGGAAGGACGTCACGCTGCTGCGCAAGTTCATCTCGGACCGGGGCAAGATCCGGTCCCGCCGGGTGACCGGCCTGACGCCGCAACAGCAGCGCCAGGTCGCCACGGCGATCAAGAACGCACGGGAGATGGCCCTGCTGCCGTACCCGTCACAAGGGCGATGACGCGGATCGCCGCGCTGGCGAGCAGGGCCAGCGCGGCGAGCTGCACCAGCAACGCGAGCACCCAGGTCGTGTGTTCGTCGACCGTCAGATCGCCACGAACACCCACCAAGAAGGTCGCGTAGAGGCCCCAGCACTGCACCGCGGCCAGGCCCGCACCGACGATCGTGGTCCTCAGCGAGACGATCACGACGACCGCCGCGAGCAGGACGAGGGCGAGCAGCGGCCAGGCCCCGGTGAACGTGGTCACGCCGACTCCGCCGCCGAATCCGAGCGCGGAGCCATAACCACCTCTCATTCTTCGCATCCGATCGGTGTATCGCCTCAGGTGAGATCAGCGCCACCTCTCCAGCGTGAAGTTGGTGCTTTCGAGTGAGGCACGATCGATCGAATGAACCTGTACGACGTGGTCCACCGCCGCAGGGACACCCGCGCCGAGTTCTCCGGCGGAGAAATCCCTTCCGACGTCCTGCGCAGGGTGCTGACGGCCGCGCACGCCGCCCCCAGCGTCGGCCTCTCCCAGCCGTGGGACTTCGTCCTGGTGCGCGACGAATCGATCCGGAGGGCGTTCCGCGACCACGTCCAGGCCGAGCGCAGCGTCTTCGCGGCCGGGCTCGACGGGGAACGGGCGGAGACGTTCTCCCGCATCAAGGTCGAGGGCGTCATGGAGTCGTCGCTCGGCATCGTCGTCACCTACGACCCCGACAGGGGCTCGCCCGCGGTGCTGGGCAGGCACGCCATCGCGGACGCGGGTTTGTACTCCGTCTGCCTGGCCATCCAGAACCTGTGGCTCGCGGCGACCGAAGAAGGACTCGGGGTTGGCTGGGTGAGCTTCTACCGAGAAGATGTGCTGCGCCGCCTGCTGGACATCCCCACCAGGGTCCGCCCGGTTGCGTGGTTGTGCGTCGGTCCGGTTCGATCACTGCCCGAAACGCCCGATCTGGAACGTCACGGTTGGCGCAACCGACTACCCCTTGATGACGTCCTGCACCACGATCGGTACGGGGCGCGACCGACCCGGTAGCCTGTGCGGGCCGCTCGGCAAGTCGGAACGGAGTCGATGAACGAGTGGAGCAGCGCGATCCGCTGGTAGCGGGCCAGATTCCGCGATTGGACCTAGAGGTCCGCGCGTTGTACAACGCTGGCCGCGTGCCGGAGGCGAACAGCCTCTTCGACGAGGTGGTCACGAAGGTGTCCCCCGGCGCCGACCGCTGGGTCCGATCAGCCGTGCTGGTCAACAGGGCGGTCATGGCGTGGCGACTCGGCCGCATACCGCTGGCGCTGGAACTGGCCGCCGAGGGCTGGACCGACCTCGACGCCGACCGTTCCGACAGCCCGGCCGTGGCCCACACGATGGGTTCCCTCGGTTATCTGATGGAGGGCATCGGCAACCGGCGCGCAGCCCTCGAGATGCTGCGGATGTCCGTTCAGGTGGCGCGGCGGGCGGGCAACACCGACGTGCTGGCCCAGTGCCTGCAACGCCTCGGCGGCTCGCTCAACTTCCGCGCCTGCGCCGGATCTCCCGCGGCGGCACCGGCGATCTTCGAGGAAGCCCTGGCGTACCTCGACGAGGGCCTGGGCATCGTCAAGGACGAGATGCACCACCGGGCGCTGCTCGGTGCGTGCGGCCGGTCCCTGGCCGGTGTCGGCCAGCTCGACAAGGCCGAGGAGCTGGGCGAGGAGACCCTGCGGCTGTCGTTGGACGCCGACGACCTGTGGGGCATCTCGGTCGGCAACTGGGTCCTCTCCGTCGTGCGCCGCGAACAGGACGATCTCGACGAGGCGCGCACACTCGCGTCCCGCGCGGTGACGAACGCCGAACGCATCAACGACACGTCACTGCTGCTGCGGTTCTCCACGGAACTCGCGGACATCTGCCACTCCCTGGGTGACTCGGTGGGCGAGGCGGCGGCGTTGCGGCGGTCGATGCAGGCCTCCCGCACGGCCACGGAGACGTTGCAGGAAGGCCTGGGCCAGGCCCTGGAACAACGCCGGGTGGCCGTGCAGGCCCAACGGCTCGCGGTGGCGGCGCAGGAGGCCGCAGCACGGGATCCGTTGACGGGCCTCGCGAACCGGCTGGGGCTGGAACGCGCGGCGGCGACGTTGCTCGAGTCGACGGCGGCCCGCGGGCGCGTGCCGTGGCTGGTGCTGGTCGACGTCGACTGGTTCAAGAGCGTCAACGACGACGCCGGGCACGCGACGGGCGACGCGGCGTTGCGCGAGATAGCGGCGTTGCTGCGGCGCGAGTGCCGTGCGGACGACCTGGTGGCGCGCTGGGCCGGCGACGAGTTCGTGGTGCTGCTGGGCGACACGGGAACGAACAGGGACGTCGGCCCGAACGTGGCGGAGCGGATCCGCGCGGCCGTCGACGGGCACGACTGGACGATGGTGCTCGGCGCCGTCCGCCGCCCGACGGTCAGCATCGGTGTCGCGGCGGGGCCCGCCAAGCTGGACCAGTTGTTCGCGGCCGCCGACATGGCGCTGTACCGGGCGAAGCGGCACGGCCGCAACAGGGTCGAGGTCGAGCCGTCGGTGGACGAGGTGCCCGAGATCGTGTCGGGCAACTAGAACCAGGGCCGCCCGCCGCACTTCTGCGGCGGACGACTCCCGTGTGGGTTCTAGGCGATCAGGCCGCCGCGGTAGGCCACCAGCGCGGCCTGCACGCGGTTGACCGCGCCGATCTTGCCGAGCACGGACGAGACGTAGCCCTTCACCGTCGCCTCCGACAGGTGCAGGGTGCCGCCGATCTCCGCGTTGGACATGCCCTGCCCGATCAGCACGAGCACCTCGCGCTCGCGTTCGGACAGACTTTGGAGGAGCCTGCGTGCAGGCTCTGCCATCCGTTCACCGTCGGCGACCGCCGCGAGGACTCTCGCCGCGACACCGGGGTCGAGCACCGCTCCACCGCGCGCAAGGTCGCGCACGGCCTTGACGAGCTGTTCGGGCTCGGTGTCCTTCAACAGGAAGCCGGCCGCGCCGAGGCGCAGGGCTTCCGACACGTACTCGTCGACGTCGAACGTGGTCAGGATGCAGACCCTCGGTGGGTCCGGCAGGGTCCGCAGCCTCCGCAGGGCCACGAGTCCGTCCGAGGTGCGCATCCGGATGTCGAGCAGAACCACGTGCGGACGGTGCTGGCGCGCCAGGTCGGCTACCAGGTGTCCGTCGTCGGCCTCAGCAACAACTTCGATGTCTCCGACGCTGCTCAGGATCATGCGAAGGCCGGAACGGACGAGGTCCTCGTCGTCGGCCAGCAGAACCTTGATCACGACGCCTCCCGCATTGGCGTTCCGTGCTCCCTCATGTTCGCGATCTTCGCGTACATCTGCCGAAGGTCACGTTAATTCTCAGTTATCTCATCATGTGGTTACAGATTTTCGAGATCAACGACGGCGTTCACAGTTACCGGAATTGAGCTGCGACTTCGCTGCGTAGGCATGCCACCTGAAGTTGAGCGGGATCATCGGAACACTGAGTGACCAAACACGGAAATCCCACTCAGTGGAATGTGGGACCAGAAACACGGATACGGCCTCGGTAATCCGATTCAGATGTCTCGATTGGACTCGTTTCTGCCCATATGTGATCTTGATGGGTTTCGGGATCGATACAGGCGCTCTGGCGGCACTCGGTAAAACGCGAAGGTCTTTCGCGATAGGCGTACCGGAAAGTAACGTGCGTCACAACAGCCCTGCCCTGCACGGAGAGGAGCTTCGCGCGATGCGGAGAGCCAATCCGGTGACGACCCTGCTGGCGACCGCCGCCGTCACCGCCTCCCTTCTTCTCGTCCCGACCGCCCAGGCCGAGGAGCCGCGCGCCGCGGCGTTCGCGGCCGACGACTACTGCCTGGGCCAGTGCGGCGACATCGTGCCGCCCGGCAACAACGGCAACGCGACGCTGGCCGAGATCCTCACGCACAAGGCGTTCGGCACCAGGCCGGCGCATTCGGCCGACCAACTGGGCAAGTACGACGCCCTGGTGTCCGGCTACTCCGGCCTGACGAACTCGCAGCTGACGGACTTCTTCAACGACGCGTCGTTCGGCGTGCCGTCCGACCAGGTCGAGAGCACCGTGAAGCCGCGGCCGGACGTGACGATCGTGCGCGACAAGAAGATCGGCATGCCGCACATCACCGGCACCACGCGGTCCGGGACGATGTTCGGCGCCGGTTTCGCGGCCGGGCAGGACCGCCTCTGGCTGATGGACCTGTTCCGCCACCTCGGCCGCGGCCAGCTGACCGGGTTCGCCGGCGGCGCGCCGTCGAACCGGGTGCTGGAGCAGAGCTTCTACAACCAGATCCCGTACACCGAGGAGGACCTGCAGAAGCAGATCGACTCGGCGGCGGCGAACGGCGGTGAGCGCGGGCGGCAGGCGTTGGCGGACGTCAACGACTACATCTCGGGCATCAACGCCTACATCACCCAGTCCGTCTCCGCGCGGAACTTCCCCGGCGAGTACGTGCTGACCGGGCACGCCGACGCGATCACGAACTGGAACGACATCCAGCCGTTCAAGTCGACCGACATGGTGGCGATCGCCTCGGTCGTCGGCGGCCTGTTCGGCGCCGGCGGTGGCGGTGAGGTGCAGTCGGCGCTGGTGAAGCTGGCCGCGCAGAACAGGTACGGCGCCGCCGTCGGTGAGCAGGTGTGGAAGGCGTTCCGGGCGCAGAACGACCCCGAAGCCGTCCTGACCCTCCACGACGGACAGTCCTTCCCGTACTCGGCCTCGCCCGCTTCCCCTCAGGGCGTGGCGCTCCCGGACAGCGGTTCCATCACGCCGGAGCGGATGGTCTACGACGAGGTGGGTGGAACGGGCGCGTCCGTCGCCGTGCCCGCCCCGGCCGACGTGGCGAAGGCCCGCGGGATCTTCGAGGACGGCGTGCTGCCGCCCGACCTGTTGAACAAGAAGCACGGCATGTCCAACGCCCTCGCGGTGTCCGGCGCCCACACCGATTCCGGCAACCCGATCGCCGTGTGGGGGCCGCAGACCGGGTACTTCGCGCCGCAGTTGCTCATGCTGCAGGAGCTCAACGGCCCCGGCATCCGTTCGCGCGGCGTCTCGTTCGCGGGCGTCTCGATGTACGTGCAGCTCGGCCGCGGTGTCGACTACTCGTGGAGCGCGACCTCGTCGGCGCAGGACATCATCGACACCTACGCCGTCGAGCTGTGCAACCCCGACGGTTCTCCTGCCACGAAGGCGTCCTCCTCGTACCTGTACCACGGCGCCTGCCTGCCGATGGAACGCCTGGAGCGCAAGAACGCCTGGAAGCCGACCGTCGCGGACGGCACGCCGGCGGGTTCGTACGCGTTGGTGATGTTCCGGACCAAGTACGGTCTGGTGACGAGCCGTGCGACGGTCGGCGGCAAGGTCGTCGCGTACACGACGCTGCGGTCGACGTACATGCACGAGGTCGACTCGATCATCGGGTTCCAGGAGCTCAACGACCCGTCCGCGATCCGTTCGGCGGGTGATTTCCAGCGGGCGGCCTCGAAGATCGGGTACGCGTTCAACTGGTTCTACGTGGACTCCCGTGACACGGCGTACTTCAACTCGGGCCTGAACCCGGTCCGCCGGTCCACAGTGGATCCGAACCTGCCGACCTGGGCCCGTCCCGAGTACGAGTGGGTGAACTGGAACGGCGACGAGAACACGTCCGACGTCCTGCCGTTCGCCGGGCACCCGAACTCGATCAACCAGGACTTCTACATCTCCTGGAACAACAAGCAGGCCAAGGACTTCACGTTCGGCGGCTTCGGCCACAGCTCCGTGCACCGCGGCGACCTGCTCGACCGCAGGGTGCGCGCGCTGATCGCGTCCGGCACCAAGGTCACCCGCGCGTCCCTGACCCGTGCCATGGCCGAGGCGGCCGTCGCCGACCTGCGCGCCGAGCAGGTGCTCCCGGAGTTGCTGAGGGTGGTCGAGTCGGCACCCGTCGACGCGGCGCTGGCCCCGGCCGTGCAGAAGCTGAAGGACTGGCAGCGCTCCGGCTCGTTGCGCAAGGAGACCGCCAAGGGCAGCAAGGCCTACGGCCACGCCGAAGCCATCCGGATTCTCGATGCCTGGTGGCCGCTCCTGGTCGAGGCGCAGTTCAAGCCGTCACTCGGTGACGGGCTGTTCGGGGCGCTGGTGAGCGCCCAGCAAGTGGACGAGGCCCCGTCCGACACGCACGGCGCGGCACCGCACAAGGGTTCCTCGTTCCAGTACGGCTGGTGGGGCTACGTCGACAAGGACCTGCGCAAGGTCCTGGGCGACCCGGTCCAGGGAGCCTTCCCGCAGACCTACTGCGGTGGCGGCACTTTGTCCGGTTGCCGATCCGCTCTGGTGACCTCGCTGCAGGCCGCCGTGGCCAAGCCGGCGAACGCCGTCTACCCCGGCGACGCCGACTGCGCCGCAGGCGACCAGTGGTGCGCCGACACGATCATCCACCGCGCCATGGGCGGCATCACCCACGACAAGATCCACTGGCAGAACCGCCCGACCTACCAGCAGGTCGTGCAGTTCCCGTCCCGCAGGGGCCAGAACATCACCAACCTGGCGGCCGGACGCACCGCCACCGCGTCGTCACACGAGACGGGCTGGAACACCCTCCCGCCGTCGCACGTGGTCGACGGAAACCCGGCCACGCGCTGGGCCAGCGACTGGAACGACAACCAATGGATACAAGTGGACCTTGGCTCTGTGCAACGGATCGGTCGCGCGGTGTTGCGCTGGGAGTCGGCCTTCGGCAAGGGCTACCGCATCGAGATTTCCAATGACGGCACGAGCTGGCGCAACGTTTTCTCCACAAGTGCTGGCGATGGCGGCGATGATGTCGTAGCGTTCTCACCACAGGACGCGAGATACCTGCGGTTGACCGGCACACAACGGTCAGGCCAGTACGGGTACTCCCTGTACGAACTTGAGGTCTACAGCTCGTAGGCCTTCGAGATGAGGACGCCGATCCACCCCCAGGGGTCGGCGTCCTCTACTTTTTCAGGCCCTGAACAGGTAGTTCCTGACCTCGTCCCCGATGACGTTCGTCGGCACCCAAGCACCACCGCGCCACGTCGTCATCCGGTACCCGCGCTCGGTCAGGAAGTCCGCGACGTCCTTCGCCTGGTACCCGAACCGTTCGACGTGCCGTTCCTCGATCTCCAGCAGGAAAGCGGGCTTGAGCCGTTCGATGGTCCCCTTGGCCCCCTCGAGAACCTTGAGCTCGGCCCCCTCGACGTCGGCCTTGACGAAGTCGAGCCGCCCGATCCCCTGCTCCTCGACGAAGTGGTCGAGCGTGTCCGTCTTCACGAGCACGTCGAGGTGCTGCTCGAACTCCTCGTTGGACCCCAGCCCGTTCGCCCCGGCCGTGAGGAACGACCGTCCAGTGACCGGACTCCCGTGCCGCACAGGAACGCTCATCACCTCGCGCCCCTGCTCCTCAGCACCAAGCGCCACCGAATGCCGCTTGATGTTCGCCCCTTCGCGGGGCCGCAACACGTACGAAAGGGCAGGATGCGCGAACACGAGCGGCTCGATGCTGTGCACAGTCCCTTGTGGACCGACCAGTCTCGCCAAGGTCACCGTGTACAGCCCCAACGCGGCCCCGACGTCGATGCAGACGTCTCCGGGCCTGACGACCTTCCGGAGCCCGATGAGCTCCGCCTCGGCATAGGGCGTGAGCCGGGCGAGCGCCTGCAACCCGGCGACAACCGCGGCACTGCGAAGTTGGGTCAACACCCCGCTGAGCCTAGACGTGCCCGTTGTTGTGCCGTTCGCCCGCAGGCAACCCGATCTGGTCCGCGAACTCGGCAGCCACCCGCTCACCACCGTAAACGCTGAGCGCCTTCACCAGGTGCAACCGCAAGTCCTTCCGATGAGCGTCCCCCAGCTCAGGCATGGCCCGCTCGACACTGCTCACCAACGACTCGGCCCAATGCCCGGCAGGCTCCCGCTGCGCGATCTTCACGAGCTCGGCGAGGTGATCGGCCAGCTTGACCGCCTCCTCGACCTGGTACCCGTTGCGCTGCAACCACCAGATCGTCGCGGTCCCGACGTCCGTCAGCACCTCGTCGCGCAGGTACCGGATCTCAGCCCGTTCCACATCCCGCTCGGCCAACTTGAACGTGGAGTTCCTCAACAGCTCGACGTGCTTCTTGGCCATCTCGAGGTCGTCCCCGTCGACCTCGACCTTGACCTGCTCGGCCCGAGCCCAGACATGCGTACCGGGCACCTGCCGTTCCACGGCGAGCTCATCCCCCAGTTGCACCTGCAGGGCGGCGTGGTGCACCAGCATCGCCTTGCAGCTGATCTCCTTCGCCCGCTGCAGAACGTGGTGGATGGCAGCGTTGCGAGGCGAGTTGTGCCGAAGCCCGGTCGCCAGATCAAGGCGCCACACCACAGTCAGCTTCAGCTGGAAGTCCAGCCCGTACACCGCACTGGCGAGCGGCGTGGCGAACTCCTGCTGATGACTGCTGACGGGCGGCACGAAGGTGATGTCGTCGGCCCGCTTGGGCACCAGCCGGCGCCACCAGGCCTTGAGGGAACCGAGAGGGCCAGGACGGAAGTCGGGCCAAGGTCTGCTCACAAGCCCTCCCTACCTGACGTTTGTGCCCGATAGAAGGTGGCCTGTCTCACTTCCCTCCAACGGCCGCAGGCCTTGCCCGGTGCTCTTCACCGAGCGTGAGCGGGCCCCCGGTCCGAACGCCGGCGCAGCCTCCGCCGGCGCTAGACGGGGGCGCTGGTCAACTCGGTGGCGGCACCCCGCTAGACTGCTGTCGCCAGCCCTAGTAGCTCAGGGGATAGAGCATCGGTTTCCTAAACCGTGTGTCGCAGGTTCGAATCCTGCCTGGGGCACCACCTTTCGCCGGGTGAAACTAAGGCCTCTGACCTGCAGATATCGGTCAGAGGCCTTAGTCTTTAGTCAGGACTGAAGTCGATCTACAGCCCGTTTCGTGGTGCCGCGCGTGGTGCGAGCCGGGCGTACGGTCGCACCATGACCAAGCGCAAGGCAGGTCCCAAGGACCGCGAGCGCGGGCGGATCGAGGTCCTGCCGAGCGGCTCGCTGAGGGTGGTCGTCTACGCGGGAGTCGACCCGCTGACAGGTCTCCGGAATTACCGGAACGAGACGATTCCGAAGAACACGCCCAATCTTTGGGACGAAGCCGAGAAGACCAAGACGAGACTTCTCAACGAGATCGACGAGCAGCGCAGTCCACGCACCAAAGCGAATGTGAACACCCTCCTCGACCACTACCTGAAGAACCTGGACGTCAAGCGGAACACCCGCAAGGGTTACGAGGGGTACATCAACAACCACATCCGTCCGCTTGTCGGTGCTCTGCCGGTGGCGAAGCTGGACGGCGAAGTCATCGACTCGCTTTACGCGACCCTCCGACTGTGCCGTACCCACTGCGGAGGCAGGAAGTTCGTCGAGCACAAGTCCGAAGAGAAGAACCACGACTGCAAGAAGCTCGACTGCCAGCCTCACGAGTGCAAGGGGCTGGAAAAGAACTCCGTTCGTCAGGTTCACTTCTGCCTGAGCGGAGCGCTCGACTCCGCGCTTCGCTGGGGCTGGATCAAGGTGAACCCTCTCGCCCAGGCGAAACCGCCGAAGCCGGTCAAGCCGAATCCGAAGCCGCCCACTCCCGAACAGGCGGCAGCGATCGTCAATGAGGCGTTCAAGGACCTTCCGTGGGGAATGTTCGTGTGGCTCGCGATGACGACCGGCGCACGACGCGGTGAGGTCTGCGCGCTACGGCTGGACCTTCTCGACCTGAACAACGCGGTTCTGTCCATTCAGACGGCTATCGCGCAGGACGGCGCCGAAACCTGGGAGCAGGACACCAAGACTCACCAACAGCGGCGCATCGCGCTCGACCCGGAAACCGTCGGCCTTCTCCGGGCCTACATCGACCAGCGCAAAGCCGAAGCAGAGATCGGCGGAGTCAAGCTTCACAGGGACGGACGCGTCTTCTCGTCGTCGGTCGATCACAGCACCTGGCTCAAGCCGGACACTGTCACGCAGCGATACAGACGCATGTGCGAACGACTCGGGTGGAAGATGAACATCCACCAGTTGCGCCACTACTCCGCCACGGAACTAATCGCCGCAGGTGTCGACGTGCGTACCGTTGCCGGTCGCCTGGGACACAGTGGCGGCGGCGCTACCACGCTGCGCGTTTACTCCGCCTGGGTCTCGGAGGCGGACCAGCGTGCAGCCGGGAACATCGGCACCCGGATGCCCAAAGCGCCGATCATGATTTCCGAATCCGGCGCTGTCACGACAACTCTGGAGCCGACGGCCGACAACCCGTATCAGAAGATATACGTAGATCTTCGAGGCGCGATCAAGTGCGGCGCACTGCGTCCGGGCGACCAACTTCCTACGGTGGTCGAACTGAAGAGCCGTTACGGCCTGTCTGCCGGAACCGTCAACCGCGCTATCGCCGAGTTGAAAGCCGAAGGACTCGTTCACGCGAGCCGTGGCAAGCGCGCCGTCGTGCTGGCTCCGGGCGAAGAGCCGGACATTGCCGAAGTCGTGAGTCTCAGCCGGAAACGAGCAGCGAAGTAAGCCGCTTTCGCTGACGCTGAGACCCGATCTGCGTAGCAAGTAGCCGTGCACGCTCCGCGTGTGCGGCTACTTCGTGTTTCTCTCCCGTAGCGGTGAAGACCTGGACCAGGTCGACCCTGAGCGCGGTTTCGGCTCGTGTGAAAGTGGGATCGAGTCGGCTCAGGACATCGGACAGAATCTCGACGGCCTCACGTGCACCGAGCCGAGCCAGCGCACTGCCACGCCAGCGCGCGAGGTGCGTTGAGTCGAACACCAGATACGGCGTGTCCGAGCTGTCGATCCTGGCAGGCATCGAGCGCAGAGCCTCATCGAATGCCCGCATACAGGCTTGGCGCTCTCGGTTCGCTGCGCACGCTTCGCCGTATCCCGCAGTGAGCCACGCGAAGAGCAGTTCGGGAACCCTGCCTCTCGCGATCGCCAACGCATAGTCCGTCAACTCGACGGCCGCCCGGACTTCGCCGATGTCGAGCAACACCACGGCCTGCCCAGCGCACGCATACGCTTCGAGCGCGGGCGAGCGTGCTTCGCGCGCTGCCATTCGAGCCGTGTTGTAGTGGTCCCACGATTCACTGACGAGACCCTGATCGAGCGACTGCCAACCTGCAAGCGCGGAAGCGTCGACAAGTACTTCGGCGAGACCCGACCGGATCGGCTGGCTCAGCACGTCGCGCATTGCTCGTTCCATCTGACCTATCTGCGCGCGAAGCTCGCCGAGCAAGGCGGACGCGCCCAGCCGACGATCAATCACGCGGGTGATGTCGAGCTTCTGCCGGAGGAGATCGACGGTCTCCATATCCAGGTTCCGCCCTGCGGCAATCCTGGCCTGCAGTCCCAGGTCGTCATCCGTGACCACGGGAACGGCGTCGGGCACGGGCTCGAGCAGCCGTTCGATCGGCACGCCGAGCATGTCTTCGAGCAGACGGCGCGTTGATGACTGCGGAAGACCGAGAGACTTGCCATCGGCACGCCGGCCGGACGCGAACCGCTGAACGTGGCGCGGACTTATCGTCGCGCTCAACCCGTGCTCGCGCGCGAAACGCTCAGCCTCTCGACTGAACTCCTCCGCGGTCTGCCTTCGCTGGCGCAGCAGCTCGCCGAACAACGTCCGTGACTGTCGCCGTTGATCTCCCGAATCCATCGGCTGACCTTCCGTCTCACTGATGTCAGCGCCGATCAGTATAGGTCGCGAAATGTCGCCAGAGGTCGCAGCCAGGTCATTTACGCCCGATCTGCCGCCAGAGAAGCTGATGTCTGCGGTCACGTTCCTCGGGAGGGCGGTGGGCGGTCATGGTGTGGGATGCAACGGGAGTCGTGCTGTTCGTAGTGTGGCTGGTGCTGCCGCCCGCGTACGTGGTGGTCCTCGGTCGCCGGTACGTCAGGCAGGCTCAGGAAGCAGCCCGAGACACCATGTGGGCGTACGCAGAGGTTCAGGACCTGCTTGACGACTTCGAGACTGCCCAAGACTCGCAGGACGCGGCTCAAGCAGGCATGCCGTCTGCGCGCACTGAGGTCACACAGGAACTGCCTCGCGTGACCGAGCCTCCGGCCGCTGTCGGCAAACACAGGCTCGACGAGTCGCTGCTTGCACGCGGGGTGGCGTCGTGACGCCTGAAGACACCGAACTGATCACCGAGTTCCACAAGGTCTCTCAGCTCATGCCTGGGGTCGCGTTCGACTTCATCATGGGCACTCTGACACCGGACCGAGAGCACGAGTTCGGTCAGATCCTCATCTCGCTCGGGGAACTTCTCGTCCACCACGCCGACGAACGCCTTCAGCCTGAAGCACCACCGACAACCGTCAGCCCGACTGACGGTTGAGACCACCGAAACCGCCAGCCTCCGGGGCTCCGTCTCACCTCCGTTCGAGGCTGGTCAGGGGGAGCCGACGCGGCGTGCATCGCCGCGTCGGCTTCTCTCATCGCACCATCACACGGAGCCAGCCAACGATGCCCAAAGGGTTCAAGTCCAATCTCCAGAACCGCGCCGTTGCGCGTGCCCTTGCGTTGTGGCGCAAGGAAAGCGGCTTGAGTCTGGCCGAGGTGACCGACCGCGTGAAGTGGTCGTCGGCCAAGACGTCGATGATGCAAAACGGGTTGGTCCCGATCACCGATGCTGACGTCATGGCGCTCGCTCTGGCGTACGGCATCGATGAGCTACGGCGTGAGCCGGTGTTCTGGGGTGCACAGCGTGCGCGTGATCCCCGGACGTTCGACGCACTGACCGGTGGCACGGCGTCTTGTGTCGGCTGGACCTACTCCGAGGTCGAGGCCGAAGCGAACTACGTTCGCGTGGTGGCGCTGGACGTCCTGCCTCCGCTGGTCTGGACGCCTGAGTACTCGGAGGCGGTTCGAGGCGTCCAGGTCGAGGCCGTGTCCGAGCAGGGGCACCGCCACTACTCCGACGATCACCGTGCAGAGATGCTGCACCAGTTGGGCCACGGCCCGACACTGCGGATGGATCTTGTCTTGGGACAGGCCGTGTTGCGGCGTCCGGTCGGTGGTGCGCTGGTGATGGCTGATCAGTTGTTTCAGCTGGGATCGTTCGCTCAGCTTCCCGGCGTGAGGGTGTTTCTCGCGCCGGACCGGTTGGGCGCGTTCGCCGGGATGACCTCGTTCACCGTGCTGTCGTTCCGTGAAGCGCAGTTCGATGACGTGGTGTACCTCGACAGCCTGCACCGTGGGACGTGGCTGGAGAGCGAGACTGAGCGGCTGCCCTATGTGGAGTCGTTCGAGCGGCTGACGTCGGCTGCGCTCCCGGCCGCTGTGACGACCGGACACCTCTACCGGGCAGCGCAGCATCTCAAGGACACCGCGCCAACCGGTGCCACGACAGTTCCGTGACTCTTTTCGTGACCGGCTTTGCTACGCTCGACCTGGCGTCACGAAACTAGTCACGAATCGGAGTGGTGAGCCGTGAAGTGTGCGGGATGCGGTCAGCCGTTGCCAGCAGGGACCGGCCGTGGACGACCGGCCCGCTATCACAACGCGGCTTGTCGGCAGCGCGCTCGCCGCGCACGGCTGACCACGCAGCACGCGGACGTGCTGGCTGCCGTGGCCGCTGTCGAGACGGCGGCTGCCGAGGTGCGCCGCGCGGTACTCGGGGATGGCGACTCGGAGCGGGCGACGAATCAGCTCACGCGTGCCGCTGCCGAACTCTCCCAACTCGTAACGGTCGCTCCCACTGCCGAGGTGGCCGAGCCACCTACATCGCCTGTTACGAAAGCCGTCACGGAAAGCAAGCCTCGAACGAGCCGGGCCAAGCCGCTGACGCGCCCTGCTCCGCTGGACCTGGATACCGTCCGGCTCGAACGCTCGTCAGACCCGACCCGTACGGGATGGCGGGTGCTGGCGGGGACTGAGGACGCTCCGGTCTTGGTGGGGTTCCTCGAACCGGTGCTGTCGGCAACTGGTCGGCGCAGTAGCCGCTGGAAGGCGCAGACTGCCAGTCTGGCTCGCGTGCATGGTGGCCCGTGGCGTAGCCGGATAGACGCTCTAGCGCGACTGGTCGACGACTACCAGCGTGCCGCAGCACGGCCACGACGGCGCACAATCACATAGCGGCAGGCGGAGGCGTTGTTCCAGCATCAATTTTGATCTTGCTGGCGGTTCATCCCGTTGACCAGCTCTGGGGCCATCAGCCTACCAAACTGCACCCGCACCAGGTGCTACTCGGTTAGATTATGTGACTCATCGCTAGCCTGCCCGGATGACTCAACATCTCAGGCACATCGCGCGTTGTGTCGTTGGGCCTGTACGTCCACAGGTCGAAGCCTTGCGGCAGCACTGGAAGGAACGGCAGATTGACGTCGCGCAAACGACGAAGCGTCAAACATAGGCCTCTCGCGGATAATTCAAAAGCCGTGAACAATCAGGCGCCGGCCAGCTTGAACGATGCCCCCAAGAGACTGGAATTCGACTACGGCTCCTGGGTCCCGACCTTGATAACAGTGGTCCCCGTCGTGATTGCCACCCTCAAGATTCTATCACTGGCCCACTGGGATTACACACTCGTTCCGGTCGTGCTTCGCGCACTCGACATCGGCGCGGTCGCACTGGCAGTATTGTTGACCTCTAGCCCACTCTTCTGCGCCAGCGTTCTCTATTTTCTACCTCGACTAGTTCGACTCGGCCAGGTTCATATGCTGGTTGGAGCAGCCATAGGACTGGCAATATCACTCTGGACCCTATTTGCCGTCCCGGTAGCCTATGCCGCATTCCTCGCGCCTACCTCGATCTTTGTCACAGGCACCCTATGGCGCCATGTGCCAGGAATCGCCGAAAGACGACAAGCCGACGCCGGACCGACAACAGCGATCGGCTACGTTTCATCGATCCTAGGCAAGTCACTTATCAGCGTAGCGGTGATATATACGGTCTTTGCAGTCTATATATATCCAAACGGCGCTGGTTCATGGCTACCGGTCGAGGTAATCGAAAAAACGGACAAATCAAAGATCGTAGCCTACGTACTCGAAGCCGGGGATCACGACCTGACGGCAATGCCGCTATCTTCAGACGATCCAATGATCATTCGGCAGGATGACGTTGCTCGGCGAACACTGTGTAGATTGGCACGTCCATCTTGGCGGAAGCAGGCCCTTACGATGCCGTTGCTGCGGTTCTCTGAGCGTCCGATGCGCGGCACGGTGATGCCAACTTGTGACGATCTTGTACCGTCACGCGACCCTGGTCGAGTAACGGGCCCAGATGCGGAATGATGGGAGCCGGTGCCGACTAGATGAAGTGGCAAAGCCGTGGCGAACTTGGCATCGGTCCAGTTCAGCTATGAGGCACAGGCCAGCCGGGAACCTGGCTCGACATGGTTTCCGTGTACTGGAGAGTGTCTCGCTTGACTGTGTCGGAGAAGCGCGGATCGAACAACGTCGAGTGAGATGACGGCGAGGTCGCATCGACGGAACCACGTGTGCCTACGTCCTCCCACACAAAAGCACTGCACAGGGCCGTTTCGCGGTCGTGTGACGGGGTTGCCCGTCACACGACACACCCGTCACGGTGGCTCGTTTCCGCAGCTAGACCCCGGTTTCTTACCCGTCACACGGCGTGTGACGGGGTGACGGGCGCCTAGGACGAGGTGTGACGGGTCAGCGGTCGTCATCATCGATCACCTCGCCGTCGATCAGGGCCGCTTCGCGGAGGCGTTCGACCGCCGCGCGGATGTCGGCGACGGCGTAACCGCGTACCTGCTTCACTCCGTCCTCTGTGGGCACCCGGTCCCGTGTCGAGCGGCAGCCGAGCTTGGCCATGTCGAGCCCGAACGTGGGCTCGACGTCGAGCGCGGCCACAAGTTCGGCTGTGGGCACGAAGTCCCGGCCGTCGTCGCCGTCAAGGTCGTTGGCGAGATAGTCCACAACGGACGCCAACGGTTCGGGCAACTCGATCTCGCCAGCCCGCTCCGCTTCAGCGGGTGTCGGCGCACTTCCAATAGCCTTCGCCACAGCTGCGTGATCGAGCATCGGCTGTGCTTCCTGTCCAGCGGCGTGTCCGGTGAGTGTGCCCTCAACCTCCCTCAATGACCGTCCACGTTGGCAGATCTCCCTCCAGTCCTCGTTGGGCATGTAGAACGTCCGCACGGTCAGCGCGAGGACTTCGGCCCCGGCTTGGGTTTCTCCGTCCGGTCGCAGGATGCCCACGCCCTTATGCGAGGGCAGTAGGCGGCTGGAGTCGTACCCACGTGTGTTCATCTGTTCGCCAAGGATGATGTTGCTGTCCCGGTAGTCCATCACCCGCAACGCGAAGCGCGAGCCGAGCACCGCACGCAGCCTTGTCGGAAGGGTCTTGGCGTCCGGTCGCTGCGTCGCGAGCACCAAGATCAGTCCAGCGGCCGGCGCCTTCTTCGCGAGCCACGTCAGCAACTCGCCTATGTACTCCCCCGCCGTGAGCTTCTTTCCCTGCACCTCCACGGGAGTACGGTCCTCCAGTGGGATGTGAAGCTCATCCACGAACAGGGCCGTGATCGGCATGTCCAAGGACGGATCACGCGACATGTCCGGCGTCACCTTCGACTCAGGACATGTCAGGTCGTCCAGCTCGCGCATCCTGCGGTAGCGCTGTTGAACGTCGGCGACCAGTTCCACGAGCCAATCCAGGAACGTCAACACGTGCTCGCTGTCGTCGCCGGACATGAACCGGTGTGCCATCTGCGCGACGGCACCCCAGTCCTTACCAGCCTTGAAATCAGCCACGAGCAACCGGACATGCGGGTCCATGATCAAGCCCGCGGCTGCCAACCGTTGCGCCATCGTCTTGCCCTGCCGGGGCAGAGCGCCGATCAGTACCGACGTCCACACCATCGGCAGGTCGATCCGGCGTCCGCGCGCGTCGGTACCGAACGGCACCGGCCGCCACGCGTCCCACCGGTGCACCCCGAGCAGCGGTGTCCGAATGGGCGGCTTGGCGTAGGGGTCCTCATCGGCCACCCACATCGCCACCCGTCCGGCGTGCCCGCCGTTGCCGCGTACGCGCTCCACACTGAGTTGGATCTCATCCACCGCGAGCGCGGACGCGAGCGCTTCCCGTTGCTTGACGACATCGGCCGCCTTGCGGGTGGCGGGTAGGTCGACCGTGACCGCCCATCCCTCACCCCTGCGCGTGGCTCGGTCGACCAGGCGCAGCGTCTCATCCTTCCCAATCAGTTTCGCGTCACGGAACGCGTCCACGAGTATCTGGGGGTCCATCGTCCACGTCAGCGTGCGCGGTCCGGCGAGCACCGCCTTACGCCCAGGGCTGCCGTCCTTGCGCCTACCGAGGACCGCCAGCGCCACCGCGCAGACGCCTCCGGCGATCCACAGCGCCCTGTGCCCGTACACGAGATCGAGCACCGCGACCACGAGTGCCACCGTGACCACCGTTGCCCCGGTGACCTTCCACCGGAACAGCGTCAGCTCGCGAATGTCGGTGAACTTGTCCGCGAGCTTCTCCGACTGCTCGGCTGCCTCCCGATAGTCCCGCACGGTCACCCATGAACGCCACCACCGCACCGCGACCACGAGTCCACGCACGACCGCGCCCATGAACCGGAACGGTGAACGCAGCACCGCCACGACGAGATCCTTCACGGCCTGCACGGCGTGAACGCGATCCTTCGCCCACAACGGCACACGTGGTGAGCGCCGCCACCAGTTCACAGCCCGCCGACGCCACGGCGTCCGCTCGACCGCTGGGACGTCGTTCACGAACTCGCCTTCGAGCACCGCCCGCACGGGCAGCGAGGCATCCACATTGGCCAACTCTCGGTCCTGCTCGGTCATCGCGGATCACCTCCGTCCGATGTGGTCGCGGTCCGGAGTTCGGCCGCGAGCGTTGCGGCGAGCCGTGACGACAGGCCACGCGAGCACCTGGTGACCTCACGTACCCATGCGGGACTCACCACGACCTCAGGTGTCCACGCTTCGCGTGCAGTCGCTAGGTAGTCGTCGAACGTCACTCGTCGCTTGGGTCGACTCCTGTTGCGCTGCTTACGTTCCACTGCCGGACGCTCGGTAGCGGTCGTCTTCGGCGCGCTCGCCGACACGACCGGTGCCGCGCGTCGCTGCGCTTCGGCGAACGCGGCCGTGACCGCCTCCGTCAACTTGTCCCGCAGGTCCGTCACCGCCTCCGCCGCGACGAACACCACGAGAGGCGGAACCGAGTGCAGCACCACACCCGACACGGACCCTTCCGCCCACGAGTGCCAGGTGTTCATCACGTACGTGGCCGCGAGCGTGAACCACTTCGCACGACGCGTCCACGCACCTGTGCGCACCTGATACCGCGCGGTCACCTGCTCCGCGCGCAGGATCGCCAACAAGACCAGCGACACCGTGGGATCAAGCAGCCACGCTGCGAGCCACGGCAGCGACCATGCCGGCGTGCCCGCTGCCGCGAAGCTCTGGACGTTGGTCATCGTGAAGCCGAGACCGAGCACGATCCCTGCCCAGCACAGCCGGTCGACCTCAGCACGGACACGCTCGACACGAAGCGCGACCACGTCCGGGTGCGTCGCGTAGGCCCTCAGCTCTGCCGCCTCCGCAGCGTCGGCCGCGAGCTGCTGCGCTGCCGGGGCGGCGGGCAGCCGCTCGAAGGCGGCTGCCCCTTCCCGAACCCGAGTGATCGCGTTCATCGCCGATCACCCTTACCTCGCGGACTGTCGTAAGACGTGATCGTGAGTGCACGGGTCAGCGTGTACGCGGCGAACAACGCGGGCAGACCCAACACCACGAGCAACAACACGGTGTCGCCCCGGTGAGTGATCACCACCCACTGAACTCCGACGATGACGCCAGCCATCACCAGCACCCGCCCGGTCAGCGAGAGCAACCGAGCACCCGTTCGCGCTGCGTTTGCGGCAGCCTTCGCCCTACGGGCACTGGCTCGCCAGATCCACAGCAGCACCACGGCCACGCCCAGAACGACGAGCAGTTGCGTTGGTGTCACGTTAAACGTCACGGAACTGCCCTCCGTCCTGGTCCTCGTTCATCCGGTCGCGACGGGCACGCCACACGTGGAACAGCGCGCGCCGGTCCTCTCCGGTCAGTCCGCCGCACACGCCGAACTGGTGCTCACCAGCAAGGCGCAGCTCCCACTCAAGGCAGAGCCTCCGTACCGGGCACGACTCACACAGGCGAGCCGCCAACTCCCGATCCGTGATCTCCTCGCCCTGCCACTCCGGGCCGTCCTCGTTGGCCCACAACCACATGCACGTGCCGTCACGGGTGACGATCTCCATCAGCACGTCGTCCGGGACCTTGGCGTAGCGGTCGAGCTCGGCCGCGATCACCTCGTAGTAGTTCTCCGGGTTCACCACGCACCCCCGGACTTCCGCTCGAACTCACGGGCGGACCGCCGCTCAGCGGTCATCCGGGCGACGTCCACAACGCTTCCGGACTCCGACGCCTGTCGAACGATCTCCTCGACCGCACGAGAAGGAATCACGTAGCGAGTGCGCAGGCGCACCGCCGGGAACGCGTCCTCTCGGATCGCCCTGTAGATGGTCGCCACGTCCACGCGCAGGATGCGCGCGGCTTCGGCGACTGTGTAGAAGATCGGCGGGTTGCTCCCCGCCATGCCTGACGTAGTCATCAGCTGAATACCTTTCGAAAGACTGATTTCTTCTCCGAAGGCGCTGACGTTGGCGTTGATTACTGGCGATTCACCGCCGATGTCAGCGCTAACCCCGTTTCAGGGCACATGCGCGCGCTAACGTCGGCGCTGAGGCGGAGCACGGAGGCGTACGTGGCAGAGGATTGGTCGGCAGTCGCGGAGGCAATGAACGCCCGCGCGGCAGAGCTGGCTTTGAAGCAGAAGGAACTTGCGGAGAGATCCGGGGTGTCGCTCGCGATCGTTCGCGAGATGCAACAGGGAAAGATCCAGCGGCGACGCAATCCGCGGACGCTCGAAGCGCTGTCGATTGCGCTCGACTGGCACCCCCAGCACCTCATTTCGGTGCTGCAAGGAAAGACGCCACCCGAGCCGCCGGCCCTCACGGCTGACAATCCGCTTGTTCCGCTTCTCAACACGATCATTCGAGAACTGCGCGGCCTTCGCGCTCAGGTCGGAACGCTCGCTAGCCGCCTCGACGATGGGAGCCGTCGAAAGGACTAGCTTTCGTTCGCTTGCTGCTTTCGGTGTCGCTGTCATGTGAACAGCAGACAGCCGGAGAGGGGGTCGAAATAATTGTCAGCGGCTATCACGCCGCGTGTTAGGTGGAGTTAGGTCCGCAGGTCACAACCGTTGGGGAACGGGGAGACGTGGCGACAAGGAAGCGCGGTGAGCAGCCTCGATCGAGGCTACAAGGGGTCCGTCAGGAGCTTGGCCACACACAGGGGCAGGTGGTCAGGTTCTTCCTGACACGTGGGCCGCAGATCGGCGCTCCCCACGCAACAGAGCAATCAATGCTCATCATGATGTCGCGTTGGGAGAACGGCCACGTAGAGGTGACCGACCCCGGATATCAACGGCTGTTCCGAGAGTTCTACGGACGAACCAACGAAGAGCTTGGATTCCCGCCCGAGGTCGAGCACCAGAGCGCTGAAGAGCTGCGCGAACGGCTGATCGTCGCGCGCAGCATCGACCGCGGAACGCTCGACATGTTTCAGCGACAAGTCAACGACCTTCGCAGCTCTGACCACAAATTCGGCGCCGTGGTGGTACTGGACCAGTTGAACAGCCTGGTACGCCAGATTGAGGAGTACCGAACGTTCAGCGTGAGTTCACGTCATCGCGAACGGCTCGCCGCAATCCTCACAGACGCGCGAACGCTCGCCGGTTGGACCGCTCTGGATAGAGGTTCGCAGCTTCAGGCGTGGCAGTACCACGAGGACGCGAAAGTCTCGGCGCGAGAAGCTGATTCACCTCAGTTGCTCGCGCACGCTGCCGCACAGCAAGCAGTGATCCTGCTCGACATCGGGCAGCCGGCCGAAGCCGTCGAACTACTGGAGTACGCGCGGTACGTCGCAGAGAACCGCGCGCCGTCGTTGCTGCGATCGTGGCTTGCCGCAGCACACGGCGAAGGGCTCGCCGCCGATGGCCAGCGGGACGCGGCGTTGCGCGCGTTCGATGACGCAAGCTCTTTGCTGCCAACGAATCCGGTCGATCCCGAGATGCCCTTCCTACTCCTCAACGAAGGGCAGCTCGTGCGCTGGCGCGGCAGCTCACTCTTGCGGTTGGGCGACCAGGACGCCATCAATCAACTCGAAGCAGCCGTTCGAGATCTCGCCACGCCCGGACTCAACGCCGTGCGCGGTCAGACCAACCTGTACGTAGATCTTGCCTTCGCGTACGCCGCTGCTGGCGACAGCCGGGGAGCGCTCGACTACGCGCGCAAGGCACGACAGCTTGCGTCCCGCATCAAGTCCGATCGCCAGCAACGGCGGCTCGCGAACCTAGAGCTTCCTGTCCCCCGAGGACGTTCCGACAGCGCGTGAGGCTAGGTAGTAGAGGAGAGGCACGATCGCGCCAGATCCGAGAACTTCGCCGCGTTGAACCAGGTCCAGTACTCGGTCAACCGAGATCCACTCGATCCGAGCGGCTTCCTCGGCGTCCGTCGGCTCTCCAACCTTCTCCGCTGCTCGCCAAACATAGGTATCCACGGGTGCGTCGATGATGCCTGGCAGGGGCTGGAAAGTGCCGATGTGCTCTGGCTCGCCGATCGGCTTCCAGCCTGTCTCTTCTTCTGCCTCGCGTGCCGCCGTGGCTGCCGGTTCTTCACCCTCCTCAACCAGTCCGCCGATCAGTTCGTAGCCCCATTTATCAACTGCGAACCTATAGCGCCACAGCGTCAGAACCTCCTCACGCTCGTTTACGAGAAGTGCCACCGCCACATGGTCAAGCCGAACGACATGATGCTCGAATCGGCTTCCATCCGGAGGCTCGACGTCAACAAGGTCAACCTGAACCCAGCGGTTGTCGTAGACAGTCCGCCTGCCGTGAACTTTCCACTTAAGTTCTTCCGGGTACTCCGTCACCCCGCAATCGTATTCGCACAACAGATCGATCGCTAGAGGAGGACCACAAGCGTCAGCGTTCCAGATTTTCCGCCGCACGTAACACCGGCATCCACAGCAGCGATTACGCTGTAGACCTGACCCACACCACGATCGGAAGCTTATGCGCGCACTTTGGCACTGGGTTCGAGGCCTCCGTAAAGCCGTCGACGATGGCGACGTAGGGTCAGCTATCACTAGAGTGATCGTGCCAGGGGCAGTTCAAGGTGGCCTCAAATCACGGTATGCCGAACTTACGGCTGAACAGCATATTCATCGCGTAGGCCTCCCGATCGAAACCCTTACCAATCTTGAATGGCCAGCCCACAAGCAAACTCAGTCCGACATGCGCTCGATCGCAGGTCAATCACAAGAGTGGGCCGGCCTGCTCACTTTCACCTTCAACCGCCGAATAGAAGCACTCGAAGAGATTCACACTCGCCTTCTAGGCGTTGAATACTCGCTAGCTGTTCCACTCGGCGACCGAATCGACTCGACACTGATGGCACCGTTTACGACGGATGCTGACGCAAACCACGTAACCAACAACCTCACGAGACTTCTGTCACTATCACCCGAAGACCACGACGTCATATCAGCAGCCATACAGATGCACTACAGCGCATGCCTGCTCTCAACAAGAGAAACCAATGCTGCGTACGCGCTGCTGGTTGGCGCACTCGAACTTCTGTCGAAGCGGTTCGGGACAACTTCCTCAGCCTGGGACGATTGGTCGGAATCAAGCCGCTGGGAAGGGACATTCCGCAAGGGGAAGCTGAACGATGATCAGAAATCCAGGATGCGCAAGGCCCTACTCGCCGACAACAAACATCGCAACCTAAAGCGCAGGTTTGTCGACTATGCACTTTCGAGCATACCGCTCGAATTCTGGTCGGAGCCCATACAAGACTGGTCTCACGAGTTTGATGCTTCCGCCGGAACCATCACAGGCGGTCACTGGGAGAAGGAACGGCCGCGGTTCATCGCCGAACCGACAGAAACGATCATACGAAACGCCCTTTCTGGCGCTTATCAAGCTCGAAGCTCATTTGTCCACGAAGGTCGCCGCACGGTTGACCTTGTGACTGAGATGTCCATACAAGTCAAGCCTGATGAAGCTCCTCGGCTACCGTTCCGTGCAACTCGCGACGCACTGCGCTTCCTTATCTCGGCAGAGCTGGAACGTGCGTCACCTACATTTAACATGCCAAACGTAATTCGAGCCTGACCCCAAATATATCCAGTAACCCCAATCGCGTTCGCGCAGACACTGCACTAGAACGCTTCTTCGAACAACGCAAGCAGGAGCTTGGCTTTCGCCACAAGCTCATCAAAGGTTACAATGTCGACTTCATGCAAGCCATTCCTGAAAAGCTCAAAACTGCGCTTCCTGTCAATATCGCCCTCGTGAGCCAGGTTTCCAATAACCAGAAGCAATCTCGGACTAAAGATCCTGAACTCAGGCTCACGGTCTTGATGCAATGCGCCATAGCTGGCCCGAAGTGTAGACAGATCCTGAAGGACCTGCTGCACTGCACCCGCTAGCTCCTTAGTACACGCATAGGCGTTGTTGCGATACGTTCTGTCGCCAGTGAGGCGCGCAGTCGGCGTCTTTATTTCGACGATCAAGGCGTTATCTGTGAGATCGTTCTTGTATAGAAAGTCCGCCACGTTGCCGCCACGGCTATCGACGGCCTTGCCCCCTAGGTATGCCTGATCCTGAAGGATCACTACAGGGTACGAATACAGCTGGCCGAGCGCCCAACTATTGCGCACGAGCAGATCCTGCCAGAAGCTTTCCTCGGGGTTGGCCAGGTTCTCTTCGGCTTCCTGAACAAACGCTCGCAGCCGTGCAACTCCCGTAGCAACGGCAAGGTGACTAACTAACGTCCCCTCGTTTGCACCCAACGCTGTTGCTACCGCCCCCACGTCACGGTTCTTCAACCAGTCAAGCACGCCCATAATGGCGTCCTGATCGGGAAATCCTGCAATCATCTCTAGCACGGCCGACAGTCCGGACGATTCCTCAATCGGTATGAGATGCTTAGTTCCGTACTCGACTCCGTTTGCCCGCATGTGTTCGTAAAGCGCCGACAGACACTGATACATCTTGAGAACTTCGCCAGACTTCAGGGCAATCCGTACGTTCTCTCCAGCCTTCAGCGTCTGCAAGTTGATGCTGTCGACATCTTCCCATTCATCCGACTTAAGCTTCTTCTGGTAGGTCAGCTCGCCGCTAACCGAAGCAGCTTCGTCCTGCTCATTCTTGACGAGGATTGGCTTGAACACGAGTCGCGTCAGCGTGCCCGGGCGAAGGACTACAGGGGTGACGTCAGCCGTGCTGGTACTGGTCGAGTTGATCTCTATTTTTCCTACGCCACTCATGCTGTCCCGCCTCTCCGGCAGAGTCCTACAGATGCAACCGAGACATCTCCGGAAACCGGGTGAAACGTTACGGCGGTAACTGCGATTCCTACGAAGGAGGCAAGCCGCTCCGTGCACCAGTTATGATCTTGCTGGCTCGCTACTCGCCCAGCGCCGACCTGCCGTGTGGTGGCACCGATGAGCGGCTCACGTCGTGGTGCGGGTCGTGGTGCGAACTGTGGCCGAACCGAGACCATGCGGCGCATGGTGCGAGCAACGGTGATGGCATCGCCGCAGGTAGAGCAGCACTCCCCACCCGAAAAGCACATTCCTAAACCGTGTGTCGCAGGTTCGAATCCTGCCTGGGGCACCACCTTTCGCCGGGTGAAATCAAGCTCTGACCAGCGGCAACGCGGTCGGAGCTTGATCTTTTCCAAGGCGATCAACCGCCTGACCGGACGTGCGCGATGTACGGCTCGTAGGCCGTCAGATCGCGGTGCGGCTCGTACCGGCTGAGGTAGTAGTAGTCGGCGATGATGTTGGCCTGTTGTTCGGTGTTGAAGTCACCGAAAGTCCTACCGTGCAGGCCTTCCGGGCCGCCGTAGTCGTAGAGGCTCTTCTTGAAGAAGCCTGCGATGGCGGTCGGCAGGAGGCTCAGGACGCTGCGGCCGTGTTGGTACTGGTAGGCGTGCGTCAGTTCGTGGACCAGCCAGCGCTCGTAGCGGGCCTGTTGTTGTGGCGTGGTGAGGACGCCCTTGGGGAAGGTGACGAGGCGGGGCAGGGTGCGGGCCACGCCGAAGCTGCCCAGGATGCCGCCCTCGGCCAGGGTCAGGGCGTTGATGTCGAGGGCGTCGCCGAACACCTCATGGACGATGTTGCGTTCTTTCGACTCCAGAGCACGACTGAACACTGGTCGGAACACGGTAGCGGCTCCCTGCGCGAGCGTGGTCAAGGACCGATGCTAGGCACGACCCGGCCAACATCGCCAAGCATGCTCACCGCTGTCCAGGTCGAGTGCTCCTGCTGTTTGGCGTCAGCGTCTTCGCTCTCGTCAACCTCCCTCCTGTCGCTAGCTTGTTTCGTCAAGCTAAGACTATTCCAGTCAGATTGGAAGAGCTCCCTGATCCCGCAAGAAACGCCTAGCCACATACAACAGCAGACCCTGCCTTCACAAGGGACAGAAAGTTGACACCGTATTGGATATTGCCTCGAAATCGGAGGTTGTTCGATGGCGATGCGGAGCCGGAACACTCTGCCGCGGACCATCCACCCCAGTGGCTTCCAACCATGCCCTGAGCAGCCATTATTCCACGGTCGCCGAAGTTGGAGGACCGAGCGCGGCCGACATAGCAGCAGCTCAGGGACGCATGCAGACAAGAGTGTCGATGACCAGAATCGTGCCCAGTTGATCAAATGCTATTGCTCGAGCGGCATCCCCTGGTAACTTCTGCGACCAGTCGGACGATGAGGAGCAACGAACTCCTCCACCGACCATGCAGCCCTGAACTCGCCCAGCACCCCTGCGGCGTTGCCGTCATACCCAAAACCTGGAAAACCGACATGGAAATGATTCCAAGCCGTGTGAACTCGCGGGCAAGCGCTGCCGAGAAGAAGATCTTCGAGGCGCTGAGCAAGGTTCAGGTGCCGGGATGGACGTACGCCCTCCACTCGATCAACCTGCCCGAACACGAGCGCAAGCGGGTCTGCGAGATCGACTTCGTGCTCATAGGCGAGCGCGGGATCCTTGGGCTCGAGGCGAAGGGCGGCGGGATCTCCCGGATCAACGGAGTTTGGCACAGCCAGTCGATGAGCGGCAGGAAGCACCGCCTGAGCGAAAGCCCCCTCGAACAGGCGCGGTCAGGCGTGTTCAGCCTGGAAGGACGCCTCGGCAAAGCCAAGAAGATCGAGCGGAAGACGGTCGCTCGCACGGTTTTCGGACACGGCGTCGTCTTCCCGGACTGTGACTTCGACGTCGAGAGTGTCGAGTGGACTCCTGAGCTCATCCTCGACCGGCGGCGGTTGGAGTTCGAAGGCTGGGACGTCTGCCTCGACAAACTCGGGAAGTTCTGGGAGGACAAGCCAGGCCACCGCAGCGCACTCACTGCGGACGACGTCCAGCGGTACCTCGATCTGCTGCGTGCTGACTTCGACCGCGTGCCAACGCTGCGTCAGCACGGAAGGAACGTGGACGCGGAGCTGGTCGCACTGACTGAGCAGCAGTACCGGGCCCTCGACAACTGCCGACACAACCCCCGCATCCTGTACGAAGGTGGCGCGGGTACGGGCAAGACCATGCTCGCGGCCGAGATGTGCCGCAGGGAGAACACGTCCAGCAAGGTGTTGCTCACGTGCCGAAGCGGCGTGCTGGCGAACTTCCTCCGGATCCAGGCCGGCATGGAGAACACCTCCGTCATGCCGTTCAGCCGCATGAGCGAGGTGGCTGACGATAGCGTCGATCTGATCGTCATCGACGAAGCGCAGGACGTCATCAACACAACGGATCTGGCCACTGTCGACAGAGTCCTGAGAGGCGGACTCTCCGAAGGACGTTGGGTGTTTCTACTGGACTCCAACAACCAACGGGGTCTCGTCGGGAGCTATGAGGACGCTGCGATGGAAGCTCTCCGTCAGCAGCGACCTGTTCGCTTCACCCTGACGGACAACTGCCGCAACACAGTGGAGATCGTGCGCGCCACACAGGACCGAACAGGCGCGGACCTGGGAGTGACCACGGCCGGGCCCGGCCGTGAGGTCGTGTTCACGGAGGCCCCTCGCGCAGAAGCCATCGCGACCGCCGCCAAGGTGCTGGAAAGCCTCGAAGATCACGAAGTTCCGATGGACCAGGTTGTTCTCCTGTCGACCCACGAGTTGTCGTCTTCACTCTTCGCGAGCCTGCCTGACATCTGGCGACGACGGATCGACGTCCTTGATCTGAAGCGTCTGAGCCGACCTGGGCCAGGCAGGATCGGGTTCGCGACGACCGGCGACTTCAAAGGCCTTGAACGCAGGTACGTGCTGTTGGAGGCGAGCGATCACAGTCAGGCGACACGCGCCAAAGCTTCGCTCTACGTCGGCATGACGCGAGCCAAAGCCGCGTTGTGGGTGATCAGTCCGGTAGATGTGCGTATCGAGAAGGCATTGAAATGATCACGGGCACCGGTTTTCCTGACAGAGATGCCGTAATCGACTACATACGGCGGCAGCTGATCGGGCCGGTCCAAGGGGCTCACGAGCGTCTCAGCGAGCGTCCCTCGGGCCGCTACCTCAGCGGCATGCTCTACCCGCGCCCCGATGAGCTGAAGACCGACGGGCCGTTCCCCGCGATCGAGGAGGACACAGCGGAGGAACTCGACGACCAGCCTCACCAGTTGCTGGAGGCTGACGACGAGGATCCGATCATTCTTGCCGGACAGACACGGCCCGCGTCAGTTGGCATCAGCTTCGTCACCTCCGGCTGGTCACCGATCGAGGTCGACGTGAGCGCTGCCCGATACCTCGAAGAGGATGGTGAGTGGCGACGCGAGGAGCTGAAACTCAACACTGGCAACGCCATCGCACCGGCACCGCAGAGCAACAGGCTCTACGTGCAGAACAAAAGCTTGTGGGACGGAACGGCTTCGCTTCGGGTGACCTGGCGCCCACACGGTGAAGGCGCTCTCGTCACGGTGGTACTGGTCAACGAGAACATCCAGCAGGAGAGGCGTCGCGTCGTCGATTCGGACTGCTTCTTCCAGGTCGAACTGACCTGCCAGCCGACCGCCGGTCACATCACGCGGTATCCGACCCTCACTCATCCGCACACGGACGACGAGGCGAAAGAACTGGAGCTGCTCTACCGAAACGTCTCCGTGTTCGCGATCGGCCACGGCAGTGCAGCGGAATGGGATCGACAGAACGATCTGCCGTCGTGGGTGCGCACCTCCTTCCTTCCCGTCCACGTCGTGCCCGACGTGGCCTTCGATCTTGAAGGTGTCGACACGATTCTCCACCTCAACCGGCTCGCCGAGATCGACAACGATCCACAGGAGTCACTCGCTGGTCTCGAAGAGTTCGTGAACCTCTATGCGGACTGGATCTGCAGGACGTGGGACTCGGTGGCCGGCGCGGTTGCGCCTGATCTCTGTGGAGCTGCTGAGGACCTGCACGGCAGGGCAACAACCGCGTGCGAACGGATGCGCAGCGGAATCGAACTGCTGCGGACCAACCAGGACGCGAGGGAGGCGTTTGGGCTGGCCAACCGCGTGATGGCCATGCAGATGGCGCACAGCGAGCCTGGGCTCGCCGGATCGTCACACCCGTTCGCCGAAGCACCTGACCCCCATGTCGACTACACGACGCGCGACCCCAGATGGAGGCCGTTCCAGCTCGGCTTCCTCCTGCTGACGATCAAAAGTGTGGTGGAGGAGGACGATCGCGACCTCGTCGACCTGATCTGGTTCCCCACCGGCGGCGGCAAGACCGAGGCCTACCTGGGACTGGCCGCGTTCACGATCCTGCACCGCAGGCTCACCCTGGGCGACCGCGGAGCGGGTACGACGGTCATCACGCGATACACCCTCCGGTTGCTGACGGCCCAGCAGTTCCAGCGTGCGGCGACCATGATCGCCGCCTGTGAGATTCTCCGGCGCGAACGTCACGACGAGCTGGGCAGCCGACCGATCTCGATCGGAATCTGGGTCGGAAGCTCAAACAGTCCCAACAAGTTCGCCGATGCCCGGATCCTTCTCGCGAAACTCCAGAAGGGCGAGGAGGCCGAGGAGGGCTTCCAGATCGAGATCTGTCCCTGGTGCGGAACGAAGATCATCCCAACCGAGCGCGACGACGCCGACGTCTGGGGCATCTTCGCCAACAACAACTCGTTCCACGTCCGTTGCGTCAACGACCGGTGCCCGTTCGCCTCCGAGCTGCCCATTTCCTCTGTCGACGATGACCTGTACCAGAACCCGCCGACGATGCTGGTCGGAACTGTGGACAAGTTCGCGCGGGCAGCCTGGAACCCCCGTACAGGGGTGTTCTTCGGTGCGCTGGACGACCAGGGTCCGTCACTGATCATCCAGGACGAGTTCCACCTGATCTCAGGGCCGCTCGGCACGATCGTCGGTCTTTACGAGGCGGCGTTCGACGTGCTGATGGAGCACCACAAGCTGCGTCCGAAGATCGTGGCCGCGACGGCCACCATTCGCCGGGCTGACGAGCAGACCCGCGGGGTGTTCGGCCGCGACGTCGCCCTGTTCCCTCCGGCCGGTATCGACGCGGCGGACTCGTACTTCGTCCGCACGAACCGAGAAAGCAACGGCCGCGCATATGTCGGAGTGATGCCCCAGGGACATACGCCGCTCACCGGACTCATCCACCTCACGGCCGCACAGCTTCAGGCGCCGCTGGAACTCGCTCTCGCGGCTGCTCCGGAGGACGGCTACTCGACGCTGGTCGTCTACCACAACAGCCTTCGGGAGCTCGGCAAGACGATCACCCTCGCGAAGGACGACGTCCCTTCTCGCATCAAGGTGATCGCCGCCGCCGAGGACCAGTGTCGCGTGCTGAACGAGGACAACGTCGTGGAGCTGACGAGCAATGTTTCCTCGCGGGACATCCCGCGCACGCTGCGCCGCCTCGCTCTGCGCCACGACGACTCCAACGGCGTCGCCTTCCTCGCCAGCACGAACATGATCTCCGTCGGAGTGGACGTGAGCCGTCTGGGCGTGATGACGGTGGTCGGTCAACCGAAGACCACAGCCGAGTACATCCAGGCGACCAGCCGCGTCGGGCGTGACGCCAAGTGCCCAGGGCTCGTGCTCACGCTGTACTCGCCGTCGAAACCCAGGGACCGTTCCCACTACGAGTCGTTCGTTCCCTACCACGAGACGTTGTACCGGTCGGTCGAGCCGAGTTCGGTGACGCCGTTCTCCGTGCCCGCGAGGATCAGAGCACTCCACGCCGATCTGGTGATCCTCGTGCGGCACGCTCTCGGTTTGCCCGATGAGGACGACGCGGCGAGGTTCGATCCCGATGACGCCTTGTTCCAGGAGCTCATCACCAAGTTCCTCGCTCGCGTGGAACGCGCCGACAGCACGGAGTCCGGCCGGGTCAGCGCGCATCTGACCGACCTCGTGCACACCTGGGTTAGGCGCATCGACAACGCGGAGGAACAGGGCGGGCTTCGTTACGGACTCGGTGGGGGCCGCGAGCGGCCGAAACTCATGCGGAGGTATCCGGAGCGGGGTGAGGGCTGGCCGACACTCGACTCGATGCGCAGTGTCGACATCGAGGTGCCGGTTCACGTGACCGGAGGTCAGCGGTGACGGTGCGGAAGGTCAGGCGTTCCCAGTTCGTCAGCCCGTTCGGGCCCGGCGCACTGATCGATCTCGTCGGTGAGTCGTTCGTCGTCGAGGACGCGGGGAACTGGCGGGGACCTCTGGAGGAAATCGTCTTTCCGCGGCTGGCCGCGTATCTGAAGGTCGCGCACCTCCGTTCCCCGTCACCGCGAAGTCGGTGGCTCCCCTACTACCGCTTTCCGCGGAGACTGTTCTGCCCCAACTGCCGGCGGGTCAGGTTCTGGTCCCGGCACGACGAGAAGCAGAACGCCGCGCCGGTGTGCGACAAGTGCACCGTCACCACGCGGTTGGTACCGATGCGCTTCGTCGCCGTGTGCGCCAACGGCCACCTCGACGACGTCAACTGGAGAAACTGGGCCCACTCAGCCGATCGCAACACGCGAAACCAGCAGCAGTGCGGAGTCAACGAGATCAGGTTCGACAGCAAGGCCGACGTCGGCAGCGGCCTTCAGTCCCTGACCGTCACCTGCATCGCCTGCAAGGCGAGCAGAAGCCTTGAGGAGCTGTCGCAGAAGTACCGCGTGAGGTGCAGCGGCCGTCAGCCGTGGCAGTCCTCGGCCGATGAGGTGAACTGCGACGAGCGGATGGTGGTGATGCAGCGCGGCGCGGCCGCGGTCTACTTCCCCACCGTCGTGAGTGCCATCGACATTCCCCCGGAGTCGTCGTGGTCTTCGATCAACAACCCGCTGACCAAACTGAGGCAGAACAACGACTTCGTCTGGTTGCAGAACAGCCCCAACCACGCCCTGCGATCAGCCATGATCAATGTGGTCGCGAACCAGACCGGGATCAGCACTGCGGAGGTCGAAGCCGCGTTGTTGTCGATGACCGGTGAGGTCCACTACGACCCTGACGCCGGTCCTGACGACATCCCGGTCGAGGAGTGGGTTGCGCTCACGAATCCCCAGGCCGAACCGCACGACCACAAGGACCACTTCATCACCAGGCGCGCCGATCGACCACTGCGCGGCGACAGCCCCATCTCGTCAGCTTGGCGCGGGTTCATCTCCGACGTGATCATGGTCGATCGCCTCCGGGAAGTCCGTGTGCTGCAACACTTCGAGCGTCACACCATGAACGAGTCCGTGGCATCGAACCTCGCCCCGAATCCTGACTTCCTCCCCGCGACGGAGGTGTTCGGTGAAGGCTTCTTCATCAGGTTCGACGAAGAGGAGCTGGTCAGCTGGGAGCAGCTCCCAAAGGTGCGCGACAGGTGTTCGTCGCTCGTCAGGCGCCGGCAGCAGGCTCGAAGCACGTGGCTGAAGGAGCCAACTCCACGCCGGTTGCTGCTTCACACATTCGCGCACCTGTTGCTTCGACACACGGCGTTCGACGCCGGTTACTCGACCTCGTCGCTGCGTGAGCGGCTCTACGTGACGGAGGGGCAGGAAGGCCCTGCCATGGCCGGCATCCTCATCTACACCGCCGCGGGCGACTCCGAGGGAACGCTCGGTGGCCTTGTGCGCATGGGCGAATTCCCACGGCTCATCAGGTTGCTCGACATGTCGGTGGCGGCAGCCAACTGGTGCTCGTTCGACCCGGTCTGCTCGGAGTCCTCAGGTCAGGGGCCGCACGGACTTTCGCTCGCGGCGTGTCACGCATGTTCTCTCGTCCCCGAAACGAGCTGCGTCGAGGCGAACCGGCTTCTCGACCGCCGGCTGCTCATCGATCCCGACTACGGCTTCTTCCGCTCGTTGCTGCCGCTGCTCGAGCAAGCGCTCGGCGGTGAGCACTGATGTCCGCCGCCCCGCTGCGGAACTACGACCCGCAACAGCGGTTCCGTGTCCTGTCGACGCCACCTGGCGGGGACCAGGCGGCTGTCGCGGTGGACGTGTTCCGAGGTCTGCGTGGTCGTCTGCCGTCGACCGTGATCACCACACGCGGGGTGGTTCTGGGAAATCACCTGCGTGCGTCATTGCCCTTCGAGAGCCGCCGATCCGCGTACCTGCCTTTCAACCAGTTCACGAAGACCCTCTGGAGGGCAGTGACGGGAACCGACCCGAAACTGGTCGACGGCTTCTCGGTCGATCTGTGGGAGTTCCGCGAACTGCTCCGCCGGGACTACGTCAGGCCTCAGTCCAACCGGAGTCTGATCGTCGTCCAGGGCCAGCAACTTCCGGCGGACTTCTACACGTTGCTCCGGCTGCTGGACGTCGCCACCACCGTTCTCGTGGACCCACATCAGATGGTCGACGAGTCCGGATCCACTCTGCCGGAAATCCTGGACTGCTTCGGCCTTCCCAGCGCGGTACAGCTCCCTGCAGGCAAGAGGACAAAGGCAGGAGTGGTCCTCGCGGACGCTCTGGGCACCCGACGGTTGTCCGCCGCCCAGGACGAGAACAGCACTTCCGACGACGTCAGCGTTCTTGCGGGTCACCGGTCCGTGGAGGACGAAGCGGACTTCGTAGCGGAACTGGCGTACGAGGACCCCGGCTCCCAGATCGGACTTCTGCTCCCCACCGCCGATCTCGTCGAGACCTTCGTCGATCTGATCCGCACCCGGTTCGACGGGACGATCCAGTGGTACCTCTCACGCGTCCCGACGCCACATGAGGAACGGGTCGACAGCACCACACCAGGGATCAAGATCCTCACCTGGGCCAGTGGAGCGGGTCTGAAGTTCGACCAGGTCGTACTGGGCTCGCTGGACCAGGTCACGAGCGAAGCTCTGTTCGACAGCACGCTGCGAACGCTCGGCTGCTCAGCGCGGGACAGGCTGCTGCTCTCGTACACGGGTCAAGGCGAGCCGACGATGCTGGCGCGGCTTCCCAGGCAGCTCCTCCAGGTCAAGACCGCTCCGCGAACGAGCGACCCGCTTGCTGCTCCTCAGATCCAGGCGGCCGCGGTTCCTGTGCTCACACCGGTGCCGACAGTCGCACCGCCGGCGATGTCCGGGGGTGTTGCCGATGTAGCGCGAGAAGTGATCGAAGCCGATCGTCTGGATCCGGAGAACCGCCGCAGGGTTCTGACAGCTCTGGAAGAGGTCGAGCTCGCGTTGCTCATCCGCGCGAACGAGTACGCCCTCAACGAGGAGCTGCCGCGCGGATTCCGATCGACGCTGGACGCGAAGGATCCGCGAGCACGTGCGTTCGACGCTTTCGTCGGGCACAACACAGGTCTCATCCATTCGAACATCAGCAGGTACCGCGGCAACGGGCTCGATGACGACGACCTCTACCAGCACGGTGTCATCGGTCTCATGCGGGCTGTGGAGAAGTTCGACGGTTCAAGGGGTCTCAAGTTCTCGACGTACGCCACGCACTGGATCAACCAGGCGATGTCGAGAGCGATCGCCTGTGAGGGAGCACTGATCAGGCTCCCCGTTCATGTGCACGAGGTCGTACGCAAGGTACTGGCGACCTATCGAACCCTCGACCGCCTGGGCATCGCCTCCACCGTCGCCGAGGTCGCTCACCGAACCGAGATGAGTCCAGCCGACGTCGTGAAGCACCTTCAGTACGCGGCTGGAACCGTCAGTCTTGACGCACCTCTCGCCTCGGGTGAGGACCTTTGCCTGGCGGACATCATTCCTGCGGACTTCGAGGCCACGAACCCCGACAGCGTGCTCGAACGGCAGGACGGACAGGCGCTCGTGCACAAAGCGCTCTCGCTGCTGAAGCCACGCGAGGCTGATGTCCTACGCCACCGCTTCGGTTTCCACAGTGATGAACCTCAGACCCTGGAGCAGATCGGTACGCAGTTCGGCGTCACCCGCGAACGGATCAGGCAGATCGAAGGGCGCGCCAAACAGAGCCTGCGAGGCAAGCTCAACGAGGTCGGCCTGGTGTCCACCGACACGAACGCCGCCTCCTCCCCAGCAGTTCCCGCGCCAGCCGGCCCTGCCCGCCGGGTCAGGACCAGGACGTCGAATCCGTCACCGTCACATCTGGAGGTGCGGCGCAACGAACTGGCGTCGGGCACTCACCTGGAGGACAGGCTCGGCACCAGGAGCGGAAGCAGCATCGCTGAACTGGTCGTGGAGTTCGTCGACCAGGCCGTACGAGCGGGCGCACAAAAGGTGTCAGTTCAGTCGGCGGGCACGGGCGCGACCGCATTCCTGACGCTCGCGCACAACGGCTTCCCGTTCATGAACCAGCGGTTGCACGACATCTTCCTCGAACGAGGCAGTAGATCCGCGCTTCACGGCGACGCGCTGGCCGCGACCGCCATGTCGCTGTACGACGAGTTGATCACGTGGGAGGCGACGGCGGCCTCCGAACACCGGTGCTTCGTGCTGACCTGCGGACGCACCACCGGTAGCTGGTGGATCGGCCGTGGCCTCGGTTCGCCACCGGCAACCACCGTTGGCCCCGCGCAGCCAAGCGCGGTCGTGGTGTTGCGTTCGCCCCGGCCGCAGGTGGCGCGAATGCCGGTGCGCGAGGTGTTGATCCGGCTCGAGGACCAGCTCGGCACGGTGTTCGGGGAACTCCTCGACGGTGGCTTGAGCGTCTCCCTGGACTCCCGGAAGTTGACCAGCAGAGATCCCTTCCTGTGGGCCAATCCTGCCGCACAGCACCTCGGCGAGGAGACCGTGACTGCCGGGGAGCACACGGTGAGAGTCAGTCCACGTGTGCTCCCACACCCTTCGCTCCTTCACCACGACGACCACCTCGCGGCGGGCGAACCCGACACGTGGTCGGCGCGACAGGGCTTCTACCTGAGGTGCGAGGGCCGACTCGTCTCTCTGGGCGGCTGGCTGGGGCTGTGCGTGCCGACGCCCGACAGCAGCTTGGCCCGTGTGCTCATCGACGTGGCCGCCGATGACCGCGGTGCCTGGGGGCTGAACGACCCCTCCGACGAGGTCTCTCCTCCGCCTGCACTCCGGCCGCGTCTCACCGCGCTCGCACACCTCGCGATGCAGCGCTCCAAGCTCGTTGTCGACCGCCATCGAACGGAACCGGCTCAGTGACGGACACGGACCTCAGCAACTTCCTCACCAGACTGCACCAGCGCCTGCTGGACAGGGTGGAACTCGAACCCGAGCTGATGCTGCGGGACGCGTTCGTGTCGACGGTCGGCGAACACCTCGTCGAGGGCGGCGTCCTCGACGACCTCGACACGTGCTACCTGCACCTGCCGTGGCAGAAGCGGAAAGTCGAGGTGGCGGGGTACGACATCGCCGGCGAGGGCACGATTCTCCATCTCGTCGCCGCCCACTACGGCGCGTCCGGTGCCGCTGTAACCCGAGATCGGATCGACCAGCTCATCCGGGGAACAGCCTCGTTCGCAGACTTCTGCCGGACCGGTCAGCACACGCTGCTGGAGAAGTCCAACCCGTCGTACGACATGGTCGAGCGCGTTCACGCCGCTTGGCCGCAACTCCAGCAGATCAGGATCTTCGTTCTCACCGACGGTCGCACGAATCTCCGCCGCGCCAAGGAAGTGACGATCGCGGGACTCTCCACCGCGATCCACGTCTGGGACGCGGTGAGGCTCCAGAAGGTGATGGGTTCCGGTGCCGAGCAGGAGGAACTGCTCATCGACATCGCCGAGCTCGGTTACTCGGTGAGCTGTCTGGAGTCGCCTCCGCAGGCCGACGGCTACCGATGCCTGCTCGCGATGGTGCCCGGCAAACTGCTCGCAGAGCTGTACGACGAGCACCACAGCCGGCTTCTGCAACGCAACGTGCGTGCGTTCCTGCAAGCTCGGGGCAAGGTCAACAAGGGCATCGCGGAGACCATCAAGAACCAACCTGGCAGATTCCTCGCCTACAACAACGGTGTCTCGGCCACAGCTCGCTCAGCGGAGATCGAGAGCACTCCGTCAGGGCTGATGATCCGCCGCCTCCACGAGTTGCAGATCGTCAACGGGGGCCAGACCACCGCCTCGCTGCACCACGCCCTTCGCCGCGGCATCGACCTGACGGACATAACCGTCCCGGCGAAGATCACACTGATCGACAACGACGACCTCGACGTGATGGTCCCTGAGATCTCGCGGTACGCGAACTCCCAGAACGCGGTCACCGCGGCGGACTTCGAAGGCAACAGCAGGTTCCACGTCGGACTCGAACGTTGGTCGCGGAGCATCTGGACAACACCGGTCGAAGCGGAAACCGCGCCGACGCGGTGGTACTACGAACGTGTCCGGGGGCAGTACGACGTCGACAAGGGCAGGAGCCTGACGACAGCCCAGCGGCGCCAGTTCGAGAAAGAGACACCTACACGTCAACGGTTCGGCAAGACCGACGCCGCGAAGTACGAGTTCGCGTACGCGCTGCGGCCCGACGTGGTCTGTCAGGGCGGCGAGAAGTGCTTCCGCACGTGGACCCTCGAGGAGGCTCTGGCCGAGCGTGAGGCACCAGACGACGGCTACTTCCGTCACCTGGTGGCCAAGGCGATCGTGTTCCGCCAGATCCGAACTCTCGTGCAGGCGGAGAAATTCGGTGGCTACCTGGGTCAGACGACCGCCTACGCGATGTCGATGCTCGTTCACACCCTCGGCGGACTGGACCTGGACCTCGTGTGGCGCCAGCAGAGCCTTCCTCAGCCGGTGGCGGAGGCGATCCCGGATCTCTCCAGAAGGGTCAGGCACGCACTCGTCAATCCGCCCGGTTCCGCGAACGTGACGGAATGGTGCAAGAAACCGGCGTGCTGGACCGAGGTGCGGAAGGTCGGTTGGAACGCACCTCCGGAAGTGATCCGGTTCTCCGCCTGAACCTCTTCGCGGGCGCGCGAGCAAGTTGTTCTGTCATAGCAAAATGTTCAGCAGTCGCTGCTGCGATGCGGCTTGAAAGGTTCGAAAAGGTGTCCTATTACAAGGTCAAGCTGCAACGCAGCGACGATCTGCAACTCGCCGTTCACGTCGACGGTTGTGCTGAGGACACATTCGAGCAGTGGTGCGTGAAACGGATCAGCCAAGGTCATCGGCTGGCGGTCGACCTCTTCTCCGGCGCAGGAGGCCTGAGCCTCGGTCTGGAGGCAGCGGGCTGGACCGTCGCCGTGTCGGTCGACAACGATCCGAAGGCGCTTCAGACCCACAGGCACAACTTCGCCGGCTTGGCCCTGGGCAGGGACCTGTCCGACCGTGATGAACGCGAGGCACTCATCACGTTGCTCAAGAAGACGAAGATCGACCTCCTGGCTGGCGGACCGCCGTGCCAGCCCTTCAGCCGGGCCGGCCGGAGCAAGATACGCAGTCTGGTCGCGGCTGGTCACCGCGAGGAGCACGATCACCGACGCGAGTTGTGGCAGGCCTTCCTCGACGTCGTCCTCGCCGTGCGACCGCGTGCCGTCCTCATGGAGAACGTCCCGGACATGGCGCTCGGCGACGACTTCAGCACTGTCCGGAAGATGGCGGACGCGCTTGAAGCCGCAGGGTATTTCACCAGCTTCCGTCTCGTGGACGCCTGGAAATACGGGGTACCTCAGCACCGAAAACGTCTCATCCTGCTGGCACGCAACGACGCCGAGAACTTTCCGTGGCCCGAAGCACTGTCCGAGGACTCGCAACCCACCCTGCGTGACGCGATCGGCGACCTTCCAGATCTGGAAGACACCACTGGAGCACGCGAGCTGAAGTACAGGAAACCGCGTCATCTCCCCGAGTTCGCCCAGCGGATGCGTGCAGGAGCCCGCAACGGAGTGGTCTGGGACCACATGACCAGGCCCGTCCGGGAGGACGACCGCGAGATCTTCGAACTCATGGACGCGACAACCCTCTACGCGGACGTTCCCGCGCGCCTCAGGCGCTACAAGGTAGAGACGTTCGACGACAAGTACAAGAAGCTCGACTGGGGTGCGTTGAGCCGCTCCATCACGGCGCACATCGCCAAAGACGGATATTGGTACATCCATCCGCAGGAACTGCGGACTTTGACGGTCCGTGAAGCAGCTCGTGTCCAGACCTTTCCGGACCGGTTCCGGTTCGCCGGTACCCGCAGCGATGCCTTCCGCCAGATCGGCAACGCGGTTCCGCCGTTGCTCGGGCAGGCCGCAGCCACGGCGTTGGTACCGCACACCGGCGCTGAAGGAGTCCGGGGTGACAGTGCCACGACTTCGCGTTTCGTCCTCGCCAGGAGAGCGATCACCGAATGGGCCGAGGAGCAGCGGCGTGGCTCGCTGTGGCACGCTTATCCGAATCCCGAGGTCACCCCGACCGTTGCCGCGGTGTCCGCGGTCCTCAACGGCAGGTACAGCCGGCCGCCGGGATTTCACCGCTCGCTCGAACTGATCCGGGGCAAAGACCGCCTGACGAAGTCAGATTTGGACGGAATGCGTGCGGAGCTGAAGTCCGTGGCCGCCCGCAACGCGTTGGAACGCTTCCAGCCGTTGATCGGCAAGCGGCTCGTCTGGGCCGACACCGACGAGGTCGTCAGGCAACTGGACCTGAAACCGGTCGAGGAGAGCGTGTTCAGGATGTTGGTGGGCGAGGACGTCCTGCTCGCGTCCCAGGCAACGCTCCGCGTGGCGGCTCGCGTGTCGGGAACGGTGTCCGACAGGGCCAACAGGCTCAGCGACGGCCGTGTCGACCTGGCCAGACTGGTTGGAGCAGGACAGGACGCCCCGTTACGTGCCGCGGCGCTCCGACAGATCGGAAACTCGATCTGCCGCGTCCCGGTTCCCTCCTGCGCGGAGTGCCCGCTGCAACGACACTGCACCGACGCGAAGCCCGACCAGGCGGATCCGACGTTGTTCTGACCCGCCGGCCTAGCCGGAGCCGCCGAGTGCAGCTGTCTGGAGCTTGTCCGCCGCGACCTCCACGTCGGACTTGATCTCACATTCCCACACGCGGATCACTCGCCAGCCCGCATCGGTGACGACCCGGTCGTTGCGCTTGTCGCGTTCGCGGTTAGCCGACAGCTTCCGTGCCCACAGCTCCGCGTTCGGCCCGCGGAACTGCTGGGGAGAATGAGTGGGGCAGCCATGCCAGAAGCACCCGTCGACGAAGACCGCCAAGTGGTACCGCGGAAGGACGAAGTCAGGGGTGCAACGCGGGGCGACGGCGCGATGAAGCCGGAACCGCAGACCGCGCTGGTGCAGAGCTCGCCGAAGAGCGACCTCTGGAGCGGTGTTGCGGGTACGTCGACCTCGAAGGTGCTCCCCCTTCGCGGTAGGCGTCCACTCCTCGGCCATGCGACCTCCGCTCGGCGATTGGATTCGTTCGAGGCTACCCACGACACGGCGAACAAGCACGAGTCGATCCGATGCGCGTCAATCAGCAGATGAGCAGTCGTAGCGCGTACTCGACGACCGACGGCGGCGCGGACCAGACAGCACAGCAGAAGTAGGTGCCGGTCTTCGACGAGTACCGGGTCGAGCTCGTCCTCAACACACACAGCCGAGTCCACGAGCGCACCGACCCGATCCAGGCCGAAAGCGAATCCCACCGGCACCACTTACATCACCGCCGGCGTGGCGGCCAGACGCGCGACGAGTTCTACAAAAACATCCCATGCAGTCCGATTTGTTGAGCGGCACGCGGACCATGCGCTGCTCTACAAGAAGAACGGCTCCAGGTCGACCGACATTGAGGCCACGTGGCCATGCGGGCGGTACTGCCGCTACGGCATCGTGGCCGCCGACGGCACCGAGTCCACCATGAAGGTCCGCGCGCTCGACGAGGACGAAGCACTGGTCGACGAACTCACCCTGCAGCGCCGTTGAAGCGATAACGGACCTCTTTCAACTCGGCCCCGCCGATGGTCTCGGTTCTAACCGTTCCATCGGTGCGGAACCCAAACCGCTCGTAGAATCGGCGAGCCCTTGGGTTGTTCTCGAACACCCAAAGCACCACGTCGCGCCGGCCGTCGAGAGCGGCACCGGCCAACTCGTACCCCAGGCCCGTGTTCCACGCCGAGGGGAGCACGTAGATCGGGTACAGCTTGAAGGCCGCGTCCGGTTCGTCGGACGGGCCCACCGCGACGAAGCCCACCACCTCACCGTCGACGACCGCTACCCACACGCCGCCGCGGGGGATGGCTCGTTGCCACATCGCGGTGCGCTGCTCCAGCGAGAGGGCGTCCAGCTCGGAGTCCGGGACGAGGCCGCGGTAGGCCGACTGCCAGGTCTGGACGTGCACCGATGCGACAGCAGGGGCGTCGGAGAGAACTGCGGGACGGACCGTCATGGCATCCCCCGATGGCATGATCGAAAGTATGAGGATCATCGTCGACGCGGACCCCGGCATCGATGATGCCCTTGCTTTGTACTACCTGCGCGCGCAGCCCGACACCGAAATAGTTGCCATCGGCACGGTCCACGGCAACGTGCCGGTGCAGCAGGCCACCGCCAACGCGTTGAGGCTCGTCGAGCGCCTCAACCTCGACGTGCCCGTGGCCATGGGCGCCGCGAAACCGCTCGCTCAGCCCCTCATGACCGCGGAGGGGGTGCACGGCGAGGACGGTCTTGGCGGGTACGCGGGCGACGAGCCGAAGACCAGCCACTTGCAAGAGAGTGCTGCCGAGCAACTGGCCGACCTGGCGCGGAGCAACCCCGGCGAGTTGAGCCTGCTCGCGATCGGGCCGCTCACCAACGTCGCGCTGGCCCTGCAGATCGAGCCGCGGCTGCCGGAGTTGCTGGACAAGGTCGTGGTCATGGGTGGCGCGCTGAACGTCCCCGGCAACATCACCTCGCACGCCGAGGCCAACTTCTGGCACGACCCCGAGGCGGCGGACCTCGTTCTGGCGGCCGGCTTCGAGGACCTCACGATCGTCGGACTCGACGTCACCATGGCGAGCCACGCGCCGCAGGAGTGGCTCGACGCGCTTCCGCACGACTGCTACCCGCGGCAGATCCTTGGCTTCTACGCGGACTTCTACGGCAGTTTCCTCGGCAAGGCCGGCTTCGTGCCGCACGACCCGCTGGCGGCGGCGGTCCTGCTCGAACCCGGCCTCGCGACGTACCACGAGGACCGGTTCGCGATCGAGCTCACCGGGCGGTACACGCGGGGCAAGATCGTTGCCGACCAACGGTTCCTGGCGCCGGGGAGCCCGTTCGGGCGGGACATCGCCACCGAACGCACGAAGGCCAGGTACGCCGTCACGGCCGACCACGCCACGTTCCTCGACCAGCTGAGGCACGCTGTAACACAACCATGACGAACCGCCAACGCGACCTGGACAAACACCGGGGACCGTGGGAGGCATGAACGTCCACTTGAAACGATGGCTCGTGGTCTCGGGGGCCGCGGTGGTCATCGCGGCGGGCGTCGTGGCCGGGGGGTCCTACTGGCGG
The DNA here is from genome assembly GCF_900111005.1 of Lentzea albida. GTDB lineage: Bacteria > Actinomycetota > Actinomycetes > Mycobacteriales > Pseudonocardiaceae > Lentzea > Lentzea albida. Next base: position 622,003 of record NZ_FOFV01000001.1, on the reverse strand, counting down.
CTCGAGAGCAATCTCCAGACCGTCGATCTCGCCAAGGAGATCACCCACCCCAGGCCTCCGTCGACGCCTGGCCGGCCTCTCAACATCCTCCTACTCGGCAAAGATGACGGGCGGTCCGACACCGCCATGGTCGTGCAGCTCAACGCCAAAGGCGACCAGGCGCGGGTGGTCAGCATCCCGCGCGACACGATGGTGCCGCGGCCGAGGTGCGGGACGAACCCGCCGGCCGCGATCGCGATGTTCAACAGCGCGTTCACCACGGGTGGCGCGGCCTGCACGGTGGCGACGGTCGAACAGCTGAGCGGCATCCGGATCGACCACTTCGTGCAGATCGACTTCAACGGCTTCCGCGACGTCATCGACCGGCTCGGCGGCATCGACGTCACGCTGCCCGAGGCGATCGACGACGACAAGAGCGGGCTGCACGTGCCGGCCGGGCCGACCAGGCTGGACGGGACGCAGGCGCTCGCGTTCGTGCGCACCCGCTACAGCATCGGTGACGGCAGCGACCTGAACCGGATCAAGAACCAGCAGCTGTTCATGCGGGCGCTGAGCGAGAAACTGGCGAACGAGAACTGGCTCGGCAGCCCGGCGAAAACGCTCGAACTCGCCGACATCCTCACGAAGTCCATCGTCACGGACAGCGAAATCGGCTCGATTCCGAAATTGGCCGATCTGGCGGGAAAACTCACCGCTTTGAAACCGGACGCCATCACGTACGTGACGCTGCCGACCGAGACCTACCCGCCCGATCCGAACCGGGTCCAGCCGAAGCAACCCGAGGCGGACGCGCTCTGGCAGGCCGCCTGAACTAGCAGGCCGCGCCCTGCCACTCGCGGCGAACCGAACCTGCGGTCCACGGCTGAGGAAACCCCCGGAACCCCTCAGCCGTGGACGCCGTGCCCCAGTCAGTCACTCTCACTTCGTCGGTCTCCCGGTCTCGTGAAGGACGTGGAGTCGAGGTTGTCAGACCGCATCGTTATGGTGGGGTTCTGACCACCTGTCCGGTGCGTGCGCCGCAGCTCAGGCGGGCAGCACGCGTTTTCCGGACCGGACGTGGAGGAGGGCGGCTTGGGACCCCGTGGCGTCTTCGCGGAGCGCTTCGCGCTGCTCTACGCGGAGGCAGGCGACCCTCCTCTGAAACGAGTCACGGAGTCGGTCGCCCGTGCCCGCCGGACGGACGAACGGGGCCGTCCGCTGCGGGTGCCCGCCCAGCGGGTCAGCGACTGGCGGCGCGGGCGCAACGTCCCCGCCAGGTTCAGCGGGCTGAGCGCGGTCCTCGAGGTCCTGGTCGGCGAGGCCCGCAAGCGCAGGCCCCAGCCGGCGATCGACGGCCTGTACGAACTCGACGCGTGGCGTGCTCTCTGGGAAGAGGCACTCGCCAGTCCCGTGACGGATTCCGGAACTCAGGTCCCAGAAGACAGCTCCGTCTGCCCGTACATGGGTCTGAGCGAATTCGGGCCGCAGGACGCGAATTGGTTCTTCGGCCGGGAAAGGGCGACGAACGCATTTCTCGACAGGCTGGGCGACAACGGCATCACAATGCTCGTCGGCGCGTCCGGGGCGGGGAAGTCGAGCCTGATGAAGGCGGGCGTCCTGCCCCGGCTGAGCAAGGACGCCGTCGTCTTCTCCCCCGGCACCGACCCGCTGAAGGAGTTCGCCCTCCAGGTGCCGGAGCTGCTCCACACCCTGGAGGCGGCCGACGCGGACGCGCTCGCCGAGTTCGCGCACGAGGTGCAGGCCGCCGTCGGCGACCGGGTGGTGGTCGTCGACCAGTTCGAGGAGGCCTTCACGCTCGGCGGTGACGAGAACCGGCTGCGGATCTTCGTGCAGGCCCTGCACGCGGCCGCGGGGAAGACGTCGGTGGTGCTCGGCGTGCGGGCCGACTTCTACGCCCGCTGCCTCGACTTCCCCGAGCTCGCCGAGGCCCTGCAGAGCAGGCAGATGGTGCTCGGCGCGATGTCGGCGGCCGAGGTGCGCGACGCCGTGACGAACCCGGCCAAGGCCGCGGGCCTGCAGCTGGAGGCCGGTCTGGTCGACCTGGTGCTGCGCGACCTCGGCACGCACAACCGCCGCGGCAAGGACGCCTACGACGCGGGCGCGCTCCCGCTGCTCAGCCACGCGCTGCTGGTCACGTGGCAGCGCAGGCAGGCTGGCCGCCTCACGATCGCCGGGTACCGGGCGGCGGGCGGCATCCAGGGCGCCGTCGCCGCCACCGCCGAACGCGCCTGGTCCGATCTCGACGAACCGGCCAGGGCCGCCGCGCGTCAGCTGCTGTTGCGCCTGGTCAGGGTCGGTGACGACACCCAGGACACGCGCCGCCGCTCCACCCGGCGCAGCCTGCTGGAGGCGAGCACCAACCTGCCCGCCACGGAACGCGCGCTCGAGGTCCTCACGCACGCCCGCCTGATCACCACGGACGCGGGCTCGGTCGAGATCACCCACGAGGCGTTGCTGCACGCCTGGCCGCGGTTGCGCAGCTGGATCGACGAGGACAGGGCCGGCAACCTCACCCGGCAGCGCCTGGAGGAGGACGCGGCGGCGTGGTCCGAGAACGGCCACGACTCGTCACTGCTCTACCGCGGCGCACGGCTGGAGGGCGTGCGCCAGCAGCAGGACGTCACCACGATCGCCAAGGAGTTCGTGCGGACGTCGGAGCGCCAGCACCGCAAGAGCGTCTGGCTGCGCAGGTCGGCGGTCGCGCTGGTGGCGGTGTTCGCGCTGATCGCGGCGGGTGCGGCGGTGATAGCGGTGAACCAGCGCGACGACGCGCAGTTCCGCCAGGTCGTCTCCGAGGCGGACAGGCTGGCCGACACCGACCCGTCGCTCGCCGCCCAGCTGCTCCTCGCCGCGCACCGCATGCGCCCCGACGACGCCGAGGTCGGCTCCCGGCTGCTCGCGAACCAGCAGACCCCGCTCGCCGTGCCGTTGCAGGGGCACACCGGAGCGGTCTACCTGACGTCGTTCACCAGGGACGGCACCGTTCTCGCGACGGCGAGCTACGACCGCACCGCCCGGCTGTGGGACGTGCGGGACCGCTCGAACCCGAAGCCGCTCGCGGTGATCACCGGCCACGACGACTGGCTGACGTCGGCGGTGTTCTCGCCCGACGACAGGGTGCTCGCGACCACCGGCAACGACAAGACGATCCGGCTGTGGGACGTCACCGACAAGGCGAACCCCAAGGCGCTCAAGACGATCGAGACGGGCAACGGCACCAGCTACCTGCTGGAGTTCAGCCCGGACGGCAGGACGCTGGCCGCCGCGAACGAGGACAGGACCGCGCGGCTGTGGGACGTCGGCGATCCCGCGAACCCGCAGCCTCTCGGCGAACCGTTGCGCGGCGCGACGGCGGCGGTGCGCACGCTCGCGTTCTCCCCGGACGGCAGGACGCTCGCCACGTCCGGGGACGACCAGATCATCCGGCTCTGGGACGTCACGACGAGGACATCGATCGGCAACCCGATGCCCGGCCACACCGCCGGCGTGCACTCGGTGACGTTCAGCCCGGACGGCAGGCTCCTCGCGTCCGCCGCGGACGACACGACGGTGCGGCTCTGGGACCCGGCCGCGCAGGCTCCGGTCGGCGACCCGCTCGTCGGCCACACCGCCGGCGTGTGGTCGGTGAAGTTCAGCCCCGACGGGCAGATGCTCGCCTCCGGTGCCGGCGACGGCACCGCGCGGCTGTGGAACGTCACCGACCCGGCCGGCGCGGGCCAGATCGGCAAACCGCTCGCAGCCCCCAGCGGGGGCGTGTTCGCGGTCGGCTTCACACCGGACGGCCAGACCCTCGCCACGGGCGCGGGCGAGAACTCGGTGCGGCTGTGGTCGTTGCCGAGGCACGTGGCCAGGACACCCACCGGGAACGCCGGCGTGACGTCGTTCAGCAAGGACGGCAGACTGCTCGTGACGGCCGACGGCAACGGCGGCAAGGAGGGCAAGACCGCGCGGTTGTGGGACACCACCGACCCGTTCACGCCGAAGCTCCTCGGTTCGGTGAAGGTGAGCCCGGACAAGGGGTCCGTGCGGGTGCAGCTGCGACCGGACGGCAAGGTGCTCGGCACCTACGCGGGCGAGAAGGTGTTGCAGCTGTGGGACACGAGTGATCCCACGCGCGTCGTGCCGCTCACGCCGCCGATGCCGCTCGGCACGAGGTTCACCAACCAGATCGTCTTCTCCCCCGACGGCCGGGTCATGGTGACCGGCGCCGACGACGAGTCCGTGCAACTGTGGGACGTCGGCGATCCCGCGAAGCCGGTCAAGCTCGGCCCTCCCCTCACCGGGCACGACGGGTACGTCAACGACACGACGTTCAGCCCCGACGGCAGGACGATGGTGACCGCGAGCAGCGACCGCATGTTCCGGCTGTGGGACGTGTCCGACCCGACGGGACCGAGGCTGCTCGGCAAGCCGATCGGCGACCACCGCGAACCGGTGCAGCGCGCCGTCTTCACGCCGGACGGCAGGACGTTGGTCACCGGCGGTACCGACAGGGCGATCCGGCTGTGGGACGTCCGCGACCGCGAGAAGCCGCAGGCGCTCAGCGTCCTCACCGGCCACACCCAGCAGGTCAGTTCGCTGGCGGTGACACCGGACGGCAGGATGCTGGTGAGCGGCAGCTCGGACAAGACGCTTCGTCTGTGGGACATGAGCAATCCCGCCGAGGCGACGGCGCTGGGCAGGCCGATGGCGCTCGCGTCCGGCGCGGAGCCGGGCGTCCAGTTCCGGCCGGGAAGCCGGGCGCTGGTGCTGTCGGGCGCGGGCGACGGCCTGTTGCGCGTGTGGGACGTCGAGGTCGCCCACGAGGCCGAGCGCATCTGCGCCGCGACGCGCGGTGCGCTCACGGAGGAGGTGTGGCGGACGCGCCTTCCGCAGGTGGAGTTCCACTCCCCTTGTTGAACTGTCTCACCGACAGCACTCCATCGATTACTGTCCGCTCCATGGGTCTTCTTGCTCGGGTCGGCAGCTTGCGCGCGGTCGTCGCGGTGACCGTGGGGTTCATCGCTCTCAACATGATTCTCGTGGTGCTCGGCAACGTCACGGACTACGGCACGAACGAGGCGTTCGTGCGGCACGTCCTGGCGATGGACACGACGTTCGGCGAAGGCCTGAAGTGGCGGGCGATCACGAGCCCGGCCGTCGTCACGATCGTCTACGTCGCGATCATCGCGTGGGAGGCGGTCTCCGCCGTTCTGCTGACCGCGGGCACCATCGCCTACCTCCGCGACAAGGAGGACAGCGCGCGCAGGTTCGCGTCCGCCGGGCTACTGATGGTCGTGGCGCTGTTCCTCGGTGGCTTCATCACCATCGGCGGCGAGTGGTTCGCGATGTGGCAGTCGAAGGACTGGAACGGCATCAGCGCCGCCCTGCGCATGGTGACCATCGCGGGCTTCGCGTTGATCCTCGTGCACCTCAACCCGCGTCGGGCCACTCCGTAGTCGGCTCCACGCAGAACACCGGCCCGACCCCGGCGTCGGCGCCGAGTGCTGTCCACCAGTCGCGCTGCTCGGCGTCCTCGATCGCGTCGACCACGACGAGCCCGCCGGCCTCGTGCACGAACCCGACGAGGTCGCTGAGCACGTGCGACACCAGCTCGTCCGGCTTCTGGCAGCGCCCCTTCACCCGCACGGCCGTCACACCGAGCGACCGCACCAGTTCGATCTCCGCGGTGGAGCCCCGGAAGTCGCGCGCGCCGATGTGGATCCCCATGTCCGACAACAGGTCCAGGTTGTCGGCGGCCTCGCTGTCCTCCGACGCGAGCACGTGCACGGGGAACCCGAGCAACAACCGCCCGGCCTGCAACCCGGTGTCGGCGAGCACGCGCCGCACGTCCCGGACCAGGTCGGGACTGTTCGCCATGCTCTCGGTCAGGCAGACGGCGAGCATCTCCTCGTACCGGCACGCCGTCTCCGCGGCCGTCCGCAACATCCACTCGCCGAGCGGCAGCATCAGTCCGGTGTGCTCGGCCATGGCCACGCACTTCTCGTGCGGGATGAGCCCGACGTCCCGGTGCCGCCAGTTGAGCTCGGCCTCGACGCAGATCCGCCCCGTCCCGTCGAGCTTCATGACGGGGTTGAACACGACGTCGATCTCGCCGCTCTCCCAGGCACCGGGCATGACCGCGGCGAGAGCGAACTCCTCCTGCTCCCGCTTGTCCTGCGTGGCGTCGTGCAGCCCCCACTGCCGCCGCCCGATGCGCTTGGCCCGCCGCAACGTCATGTCCGAGGCCCGTAAGACCTCGGCGGGATGATCACCGGGATGCAGCCGCGGCAACACCCCGATCGACGCCGACACCGCCACCCCTTGCTCACCGAAGTAGACGGGCTCGGCCAGTTCGTGCTCGATCGTCCGGATCGTCGTGTCGACGTCCGGCGTCTCGGGCCCGTTCTCGACCAGCACGGCGAACTCGTCACCCTCGAGCCGGGCGACCATCGCCTTCTCGGCGGAGAACACGGAACTCAACCGCTCCGCCACGAGCTTCAACACCTTGTCGCCGACCTCGCGCCCCAGCCCGTCCGTGATCACCGCGAAGGCGTCGAGGTCCAGGTGGTACAACGTCACGCCGAACTCGATGTCGCTGTGCAGCAACGACTCCAGGCGCGTCGTGAGGTACTGCCGGTTCGGCAGCCCGGTCAACGCGTCGTGCAACGACTGGTACTGCAACCGCCCACCCAGCAACGTGAGCTGGCTGTCGTCGTCGATCATCAACACGAAGTGCCGCGGGTTGTCCTCGGCGTCCTTCTGCACCGTGGCCGCCATCAACACCCGGAAGTGCTCGCCATCCCGATCGATGAGCCGGGGCCGTTCCTCGACGCGCCGCATCCGCCCGTACCGCAAACTCATCAGCGCGTCGTTGACGAGCGGCAGATCCGCGGGCGCGATCAAATCGGTGAGCGTCATCCCCGCAACGTCCTCGCGCCGCAGGATGGTGCACAAAGCCTCGTTGGCCCGTTGCAACGACCCGTCGAGGCCGACCATCGCAATTCCGGTGGACGAGTGCGTGAAAATGTCCTCGAACCGCTCCTCGCTGGCCTGCAAATCCAGCCGCACAGCCCGATTGGCCCGCAACAGGGCCTGGCTGACGCTCTCCTGCTGCTCCAGCACGAATGTCTGAATCGCGGCGGTGTAAGCAGCCGCCACGGCCCCGATCACCAACGCGGCCCGCTCGGCATCCGCCCCCTCCCGAACGACGAAGCGCGCAAGGACGTCGAGCGACACCTTCAGGCTCTCAGCGCCAACGCAGTGGATCTCCACCAGCCGAGTCCCCACCAGCGAGGCGACACCGGGTTCCTCGACCAGCGCCTCGGCCACCACGTTGAGCAGCTCGTGCAACTCCTCGGTCAGCTTGGCCGCGGAGAACGGTATGTACGCGGTCCGACTGACCTTGACCGCCCAGTCGCGCGCCAGCTCGTCACGTCCCAGAGGGCGTGACGGTCTCGCGTCGTCCTGGCTCGGCAATCCGTTCCACCTGACCTGCTCGGCGAGCAACGGTGCGGAAGCCTACCGCCAGCAATCCACACCGTCCCATTGCGCAGGGTCGTTCCCCCCAACGGGGGTATAGCGATGTCTGAGTGTTACACCCTTTACTCGCTCAATCGGACCAATTTTCTCACGACCCGGCGCAACCCTCGACCCACGATCGGGGCAGAGGCGACCAGCGGAGGTTTGGCAACGGTGAACGGCTGTGGGTGACGGCGGGGCGGGGGCGGATTGCGGCGCTCAGTGGGCAGGGCGGGACGCGGCGGGACAGCAAGGTGGGGCGGCGCTGGCACGGCGGGGCGGCAGGGCGCCGTGTGGGGCAAGGCCCCAGATCATCCGCGATGCCGAAGGCGAGCCGTGCGATCGGTGCGATGCCGCAGGCGAGCCGTCTTCAGCAATGAGGTACCGGCGGTGGGGTCCCATCACGAGTCGCGCCACAGCTCCTGCTGCACCTGAGGGGTGGGGTCAAGTCGACACGCTTTTCGTCGACTTGACCCCACCCCTCAGGTGTGGCCTGCTCTTGGTGCGGCTTGTGATGGGACCCCACCGCCAACGCGCCCAAACTACGAAACCGGCAGCCGCCCTAAGCAGCAGGCGTGCCATCAGCCTGCCCGCGGCGCTACCCCCTGATCAGATTGCCGGGGTCTGGGGCAGAGCCCCAGGGGAAGCACGCAAGGCAACCAGGCCGCACGCAAAACAACCACCCGAAAAACAGGCGAAGTCAGCCCAGAATATGCCGCAACTGCCCCAACAAATCCGACCGCGACGTAGACCCCAACCGCTGCCTCATCCGAGCCATGTGGTGCTCAACGGTCTTGGCGGAGATGAACAACCGATCCCCCACCTGCCGATAAGTCATCCCCTCCAACACCAACTGAGCCACCTCCCGCTCCCGATCGCTCAACTTCCCAGCATCCTCAGCAACAGGAACGACATCAGCGGCCTCAGAAGCCCGCCGAGCAGAAACAGGCCGCCCCTGCAACAACCGAGCACAGTCCAGCAACCGAACCATCGCCTGCCGATCCGACGTCCGGATAGCAGCCTGCCCGGCCAACCGGGACGCGTCCCACCACAGCCCGACCGCGTGCAAACTGCGGGCAGCTTCCTCAACGCGATCCGCGTCGACCTTCCCGGCGACAACGTCCAGCCAGCACTCAGCAGCGCCAGAAAGAATCAAGCAGTACCGGCTGGAATCCCGGCAAGCAGCCAAAGCAGCCGCATGTTCCTCCGCAGCGGCGGAGTTCTCGTCGATGATCGCCGCGTGCAGCAGCCCCCAGTGCACCTGCGCGGCCCACAACGGCGGGTTCCCCAGGGAGCGCAGCAGAGCCGACGCCTGGGCGAGGTGCGGCGCCAGCCGCTCCTGGTCGCGCAGCCGGGCCGCCGCGGCGGCGAACTCGCCCAGCGGTAGCAGGCTGAACAGGTCGACGGGGTGCCGCAGCACTGCCTCGCAGGCCTGTTCCCAGGTGCGGCGCAACGTGGCCAGGTCGGAGTTGCGCCTGGCGACGCCCACTTCCAGGGCCACCGCGAAGATCCAGTCACGGGGTTCGAAAGCGCCCCGGACGGACAGCAGGGTCTCGCGGGCCACGGCCAGGTTGCCGCGCAGCATGTGCAGCCAGGCCTGCAGCAGGCGGTGGCGGACGGACATCAGCACCCCGCCGGTGCCGTTCTCGACGGCCCGGTCCAGCACGGACTCGGCCACGTTCGGCTCGCCGCAGTGCAGGGCCACGAGGGCTGCCAGGGCGGCTGGGCTGTCCGGCAGCAGCACGGCTCCGCCGGCGGGTTCCAGCATCGAGGACGCTCTGACCAAAGTGGACAGTGCGGCTGTCTCCGCTCCCGCCACCGACTGGCGGACGCCCTGGAGCATCAGCGATGCCGCGCCACCGAGCATCGTCGGGGGTTGCGGGGGCGTCTCCTCGAACAGGTGGCCGGTGCCGATCAGGCCGATGCCGGCGAAGGCGGCGGCGTAGGGGGTGGCCGCCCAGCGGAAGAGTTCGGTGCTGCGGGCCAGCTGGCCGCGGTGGGCCAGGGCGACGGCCGCCACCTCGGCCGCGGTTCGGCGGTGGGGTGAGTCCGGGGCGCTGATGACCTGGTCCGCGAGGCGCAGTGCGCCGTCCAGGTCTCCCGCCATCGCCGAGGCCGTGGCCCAGGAGGCGGCGGTTTCGGCGGACGGGGTTCCGCCGCCGGTGGAGGCCTTGAACAGGCGTGCTGCCAGGGCGGGGTCCGACGACAGGGCCTCGCGGGCGGCCGCGACGAACACCGGGCCGCCGATGCCGGTGTCCAGCAGGGGGCGGACGAGGTCGAGCACGGGGCCGCCGCGGTCCAGTTGCAGCTGGGCGAGTTTCTGGCGCACGGCGATGCGGCGTTCGGTGCGGGTCAGGGATCCGACGGCGCGCAGGGCCAGCGGCAGCAGGGTGCCGTCCTCGGCGAGCATGCCGGTGGCGCGAGCGGCCTCGATGATGTCGCTGACCTCGTCGAAGTCCTTGTCCAGCAACGCGGACAGCAGGTCGAGCCGCTGGCCGGCGCCGGCTTCGGCGGCGATCAGGAACTTCTGCAGGTCCGGGTCCAGCCAGTCGAGCTCGGCGCGGAACGCGGCCAGCACGTCGGCGGAGACCTCGGTCGCGGCGCCGAGGCGTTCCACGAACCGCGGCACGCCAAGGGTTTGCGCGTACACGAAGTCCGCGACGGGCTTACCGGCGTTCAGCAGCTCGCGGACCTGGTCGCGGGTCAGGGGCGCCAACGGCACGACGACGGCGCCGTGGGTCAGTTCGGCCAGCGCCGCGCGGCGGGGCCAGGGGCGGTGGGCAAGCACCAGAAGCGGTTCCGCGGCAAGGGCGCGCAACGAAGCATCGTCCAGCAGGTGCGCGTCGTCCACCACGCGCACAGCGGTGTTGGTGATCTCCGAAAGCAGCGCTGTCTTGCCGTAACCACCAGGTGCCGCGACGACGACGCGCAGGCGGGTGCCGGCGTCGGCGTCGTTGATCCGGTCGAGGACGCCCCGCACGGGGGCGTCCAGCACCAACCTGTCTCGCGTGGTCACGCTCAACGGCCGTCCTCATCATCGTCTCGGGATCGGGAGCCGGAACCGGCGCGGCGTCCGGCGGGTTTGAGCGCGCTCGTGACGCGCTTCACCCGCCTCGGCGGCAGTTCCAGCGGGGACACGTCCACCGGGGGGCGGGGCGGTGGCGCGGAGAACTCGTCGTCGTCGGGGTTCGGGACCTCGCCGACGGGGAAGCGCAACGACGCTTCGCGGGTGTGCACCAGGACCGAGGTCTCGAGTGGTTCCGGCTCGACCTCGGGACCCAGCAGGACCAGGCGCGCGGCGACGGCGAGGCCCTTGGCGACCGAGTGCTCGGGGGCGGCCTCGGCCAGCACGCGGCAGTCGACCGACGACGACAGCGCGTCGCCGATCGCGGTCAGCCGGCAGCCGCCGCCGACGAGCAGCACGGCGTCGGGCTGCGCCGGTCCGAGCGCCCGGACGAAAGTGCCGACCAGGTGGTCGACGGACGGGCGGATCTCGTCGACGAACTCGTCGCGCGTGATCTCCACGCCGCTGACCACCACGGACGGGCCGAACGCGCGCTTCGCCGCCTCGCACTCGGCGGCGGACACCCGGCCGTCCTTGCCGAGCCGGCCGCGCACGAGGCCGAGCAGCAGGTCGTCGAAGTCGGCGCCGGTGTGGTGGTCGACGCCTTCGACGTGGTTGACCAGCTCGAACGTCCGGTTCTGCGCGCGGCGGACGACCGACGCGGAGAACGCGTGGCTGCCCAGCGAGAACACCGCCAACGTCGCCTCCGGCACCACCCGTGCGCGCACGGCGTGGTTCTCGGCGGCCGCCAACGGCTCGGGCACGAGCGTCACGTCGTGCAGGCCGACGGCCCGCAACGCCGCGTAGAGCTGCCCTCGGCGATAGGGGCCCCACCCGGCCGGGTGACTCACCGCCAGATGACGGGGCTTCTCACCCTCCCGGGCGACCACCTCGCCGACGACCCACATCACGAGCAGCGCGGTGAGCTCCTCGGCCGGGCACATCTCCGGGCCCAGCGAGAACGGCACCGCGTCGCCGACCCGCCGGGCGAAGCCGGAGGCCGTCCAGCCGGGTGTGCCGCGTTCTCCGACCGAGAACGTGCCGGCATCCGTGAGCTGCAGCAACGACGGCACGACCAGGGCGATCTCGGCATCCCGGGCACCGTCGAGGCGGCACACGGCAGCCGTCGTCCGGGTGGTCCCGACATCGACTCCGAGTACGTACGCCAAGTCCCTACCTCACCTGTTCGCAGCAGCGAGCAGTACCTACACGGGTGAACGAGAGACGCTCAAGCGAGGCCCCTAATCCCCTAGGGGGTCAACGACCGTCACCCCATTGGGGAACGGGGATTCACTGGGAGTGATCCCCGATGCAGGTAGGAGCCCCGCTCTCATAGCTTTCGAGCCGCACACCCCCGACCTAGCTACGTGCCACAACAGGAGTTCCTTCGATGATCCAGCCCACGACGCTCCACGACTTCGTCCTCAGCCTCCTGAGCGACCCCGCCCTGAAGACCGCGTTCGCGAACGACGCCCAGGGCACCCTGGAGCAGGCCGGGCTGGCCGACATCACGGCAGTCGACGTGCAGGAAGTCATCCCGCTGGTGCTCGACCTGGTCCCCGCTGTCGACGGTCTGCCCACCATCGAGAGCCTCGACCTGAACCTGCCGGCCGACGACCTGCTCGCCGAAGGCCCGCTCGGCGCCATCAGCCAGCTGCAGGCCGTCGCGTCTCAGCTGACCTCGTCGGGTGTGAGCCTCAGCGACCTCCACACCTCCTCCGCGGGTGTGCTCGCCGCCGATGCGGACGGTCTCAACCTCCTGATCGGCAACAACACCCTGGGTGACATCACCTCGGCCGGCCTCGGCCTGGGCGGCGACTTCTCCGTCGTCGGCGACGTGACCTCGGTGCTCGACCAGACCACGTCCCCGCTGACCGGCACCGTCCTCGACGTGGCCGACACGGCCACCGCGACCGTCGACGCGCCGCTCGAGGGCGTCACCTCGACCGTTCCGGCCGTGGACGGCGTGCTCGGCGAGCTGACCGGCGTGACGGGCCTCGCCCACGACGCCCTGGGCGTGCTCGGCGGCAGCGACGTCCTCCTGGGCGGTCTGCACGCCGGCGGCATCGACACCCTGTCCACCGGCAACATCGCGGTGCACTCCACCGAGACCGTCGCGGACGTGCACAGCACCGTCACCGGTGTCGTCGGCACGGCGACCGGCGTGACCGGCACCGCGACCGGCCTGGTCGGCGACGCGGGCGTCGGCAACGTGCTGGGCACCGTCACCGACGTGACCCACAACGTCCCGGTCGTCGGCGACCTGGACCTGGGCCTGCTCGGCTGAGCCACCCTCCCCAACGCGGACCGGCCCTGTCTTTCGCGGACAGGGCCGGTTCGTCGTCTCGGCTGACGAAAAGATCAAAGCGGTTCACGTCTCATCTGGTGAGCAACGTCACGGTCCTCCCGAACAGGCCCACCAGCCCGAACAAACCCGGTATCGCATTCGAGGCTTTCACCCAAGGGGGTGAACACGGCACTATGAGTCAGGTGATGGCACCGCCCTGGCTCGACGTGCTCGACGAGACGATCGGGGCCTGCGTCACGCACCGGAGGCCCGACCTGGAGGCCCGGCTGCGGGAGAAGCGGGCACAGCAACTGGACCCCAAGTTGCGCGTTCTCGTCGTCGGCGAGTCCAAACAAGGCAAGAGCCAGCTCGTCAACGCGTTGCTCAACGCCCCCGTGTGCGCGGTGGGCGACGACATCACGACGACTGTGCCGACCTTCGTCCAGCACGCCGACACGCCGTCGGCGGCGCTGGTCCGCAACGCGTCCGCGGGCGGGTCGATCTTCCACACCCCGACCGAGCGCATCGCCGTGCCGATCGACCAGGTGACGAAACAGGCCGCCGCGCAGCACGTCGTGCGCGCCGAGATCGGCATCCCGCGCGCGCTGCTCGACAGCGGGCTCGTCCTGATCGACACCCCTGGCGTCGGCGACACCCGCTCCGCGCACACCGCCAGCACGTTCGCGACGCTGATGCAGGCGGACGCCGTGCTGCTGGTGTCCGACGCGACCGGCGAGCTGACGGCGGCGGAGATGACGCTGCTCAAGAAGGTCATGGAGGCCTGCCCGAACGTCACGGTGGTCGTCACCAAGATCGATCTTGTGCCCGGCTGGCGCAGCGTCGTGGAGCGCAACCGGGTGCTGCTGGCCAGGGCCGGCGTCCGCGCGAAGCTCATCCCCGTGTCGAGCGCGCTGCGCCTGCGCGCCGCGAAGACCGGTGACCAGCGCCTCAACACCGAGTCCGGCTTCCCCGAACTGGTGTCGTGCGTGCAGAGCGACATCGTGGCGAGCGCCGACCTGCTGGCCCGCCGTGCCGTGGCCGTCGTGGCGTCCAGTGCCCTCACGCAGCTCGTCACGCCGTTGCGCGAGGAGCTGACGGCCCACGACTCGTCCCGCACCGTCGCCACGATCTCGACGCTGCAGGAGGCCCAGCGGCGCGTCGACGAGCTGCGGCGCCGGTCCGCGCGCTGGCAGAACGTGCTGAACGACGAGATGGCCGACCTGATCTCCGACGTCGAGTACGACCTGCGCGACCGCACGCGCAAGATCCTGCGCGAGGTCGACAAGACCTACGACGAGGCGGACCCCGCGATCGGCTGGGACAAGTTCGAGCAGTGGCTCGAGGACAACCTCAACGAGGCCGCCACCACGAACTTCGCCTGGCTCATGGAACGCGCGGAGTGGGTCGCCGCGAAGGTCGCGCGGAACTTCCCCGTCTACCGCGAAGACCTGATCCCCGGCTCGGTGCTGCCGGACGACCTGCTGGAGCCCGCGAGCAAGCTGGAGAAGCCGAAGATCGAGCCGTTCTCCGTGCCGCAGAAGCTCTTCACGGGTCTGCGCGGCTCCTACGGCGGTGTGCTGATGTTCGGTCTGGTCACGTCGCTGGCGGGCATGCCGCTGATCAACGTGATCTCGCTCGGCGCCGGCGCGCTGTTCGGCGGGAAGTCCATTCTGGACGAATCGGACCAACGGCTGAAGCGCCGCCAGGCGGCCGCGAAGGCCGCCGCGCAACGGCACGTCGACGACTTCTTCATGAAGTTCTCCAAGGACGTCCGCGACTCCGGGCGGCACATCCAGCGCTCGCTGCGCAACCACTTCAGCACCCTCGCCGAGGAGCTGCAGGAGACGTTGCTGGAGTCGGCCCGCAGCGCCAAGCGCGCGGTGCAGGACGACCAGACCGACCGCGAGCGCAGGATGCGGGAGGGCCGCAAGGAGCTCGACAAGCTCGTCACGCTCTACAAGAGGGTTCAGGCGCTCGGGGGTCCCGCGATGGAGCTCACCGCGTGACCTTGGACCGCGTCGTCTGGTCGATGCTGCAGGAGGCGATGGGGGTCTACCGCGACAGCCCCCGCGCCACGGCCTGGCTGCGCTCGCACGCCGAGCGCTACACCGAGCCCGTGCGGATCGCGGTGGCCGGCCGGTCGCGGATCGGCAAGTCGACCGTGGTCAACGCGCTGATCGGTGACGAGTTCACGCCGCAGGCCTCGTTCGTCTGGTACCGCGGCGGCGCTGAGCCCCGTGCGCACGTGTTCACCGGACCCGGACGTCCGCACGAGCTCGCGCTCGGCAGGCGCGGCCACCGCCACCACGTCGAGGCTGGCCAGTTCGACCGCGCCGACCGGGTCGTCGTGGACTGGCCGGCGCGGACGCTGCGCGACGTCGTGCTGATCGACACCCCGTCCGAGGCCACGCCGGAACAGGTGCTCGGGGACGCGGACGCGTTGGTGTACCTGATGCGGCACGTGCAGGACGAGGACCTGAAGTTCCTGCAGTCCGCCAACGACCACCCCATCGCGCGGAGTGCCGCGGTGCACACGGTCGCGGTGCTCGCTCGGGCCGACGAGATCGGCGCCGGACGGATCGACGCGCTGTCGTCGGCCAAGCAGATCGCGCGCCGCTACCGCCGCGACCCGGCCGTGCAACCGTTGTGCCAGAACGTGGTCTCGGTGGCCGGGCTGCTCGCGGTGGCGGCGAGGACGTTGCGGGAGGACGAGTTCGCGGCGCTGCGGCTGCTGTCGTCGCTGGGGCGGGAGGAGCTCGAGGACCACCTGCTGTCGGCGGACCGGTTCGCCGGCGACCAGTTCCCGCTGACGATGCAACCCGTTGTGCGACAGGCGTTGCTGGAACGCTTCGGCATCTTCGGCGTGCGGCTGATCACCGCGTTGATCCGGCAGGGCTTCGACTCGCAGGTGAAGCTGACCGGGCAACTGGTGCAGCGCAGCGGGCTCGGCGAGCTGCGCGACTCGATCGCCGTGCACTTCACCGAACGGCGTGAGGTGCTCAAGGCGCGGTCGGCGTTGCTGGCGCTCGACGTGCTGTTCCGGATGGAGCCGCGGCAGAACGCCCGCAAGCTGGTGGCCGACCTCGAACGGGTCGTCGCCTCCGCGCACGACTTCCGCGAGCTCCGGCTGATCGCCGCGCTGCAGTCGGGACGCACGAAACTGCCCGCCGAGCTGCAGACCGAGGCGTTGCGGCTCGTCGGCGCCGAGGGCGTGGCCCCGGCGGCACGGCTCGGGTTCGAGTACGAGGCCGACGGCCGCGAGCTGCGCGAGGCGTTGCTCGACGCG
This sequence comes from Lentzea albida, assembly GCF_900111005.1. Lineage (GTDB taxonomy): Bacteria > Actinomycetota > Actinomycetes > Mycobacteriales > Pseudonocardiaceae > Lentzea > Lentzea albida. The sequence continues at coordinate 605,866 of NZ_FOFV01000001.1, read as the reverse complement.
CTGGTGCGGTGGCAGGCGCAGGCCGCGGACGTGCACGCGTCGCACGACCACCGGAAGGCCGCCCAGATCGTGGTGCGCACGTGCGAGGGGCTACTCGCCCAGTTCGGCTGAGGCACGATGGGCCCCATGGAACTCGTGCGGTGGGAGCCTGACCACTTCGGCTACATGCTGCGGTGGGCGTCCGATCCCCGGATGACGGCACACGTCGGCAACGGCATGCCCTGGACGCCGGACTACGTGACCGAACGCCACGAGCAGGCGCTGAAGCACTGGGAGGACCACGGTTTCGGCCTGCACCTGGTGGTCGAGGACGGCGTCGGCATCGGGCTGGGGCAGATGCTCGACGGCGACCTGGGGCAGATCGAGATCGGCTACTGGATCGACCCGGCGTGGTGGGGCCGCGGGATCGCCACGGTCGTCGCCACCGAACTGCGGGACAAGGCGCTCGCCATCGCCGACCGGGTCGTCGCGGCGCACCAGGCGGACAACACCGCGTCCGGGCGCGTGCTCGAGAAGGCCGGACTGACGTACTTCACCAGCAGGTACCGGGGCGGAAGACTCGAGCACCATTACGCGTTGCAGCGTGGCATGAGCGACACGGGGGTTTTGCGCTACAGCGCGTTCACGGAGGACCCGGCGGGCGGCAACCCGGCCGGGGTGGTGCTCGACGCGAGCGACCTGACCGACGAGGAGATGCTCGCGATCGCCGCGCGCGTCGGGTACTCGGAGACGGCGTTCGTGGTGCCGCGGGCCGAGGAACGGGCGTTCGACGTCCGGTACTTCAGCCCCAAGGCGGAGGTGCCGTTCTGCGGGCACGCCACCATCGCCACGGGCGTCGCGCTGGCCGAGCGGATCGGGGACGGGCCGCTGACGTTCTCCACCCCGGCCGGCGAGGTGGCGGTGCAGACCTCCGGCGGCACGGCATCGCTGACCAGCGTGCCGACCTCGTCCGCCGTCGCCGACCCCGCGCTGGTCTCCGCGGCCCTCAAGGCGTTGGGGTACGCGGAGATCGGGGACGCGCCGGTGCACGTCGGGTTCGGCGGCGCACGGCACCTCCTGGTCCCGATGAAGGACCGCGCGCAGCTGGCTGCTCTGGACTACGACTTCGACGCGTTGCGGGACCTGATGCTGGAGCACGACCTGACGACGGTGCACCTGTACTGGCGCGAGTCGGCGGACGTCGTGCACGCGCGGGACCCGTTCCCGGTCGGCGGGGTCGTGGAGGACGCGGCCACCGGTGCCGCGGCGGCCGCGTTCGGCGGCTACCTGCGTGATCTCGAAGGGCCGCAGCGGTTCGTGATCCTGCAGGGCGAGGACATGGGGCGGCCGTCACGGCTGGAGGTCGACGCCACCCGCGAGGACCGGCGGGTCACCGTGACCGGTGCCGCCGTCGTCATTTCCTGAGTTGTGCTCGACGCTGCTGCCGCGGTGCGCAGGGTGTACCACGGCAGCAGCGTCGAACGAGGGGTGCGCACCCTCCCGCGCCGGACCCCTGTGCGCTGCCGCAAAGCGCCGGGCCGGAAGATCGATCGAAGTCACTATGCCCCGATCGAAGGGTGGCGGCGCATTCAGAACGGGGATAGAAGGTCTTTATGCCCGAGCTGGAGCTACGCCACCTCCGCGCGGTTCGAACGATCGCCGAGGAAGGCAGCGTCACCAGGGCCGCGACGCGGCTCGGACTCACCCAACCCGCCCTGTCGGCCCAGCTGCGCACGGTGGAGAGACTGGTCGGCGGCCAGCTGTTCGACCGGACGCGCAACGGTTGCGTCCCAACGGACCTCGGCCGCCGCGTGCTGGGGACGGCACGTCTCGTGCTGGACGAGATGGCGCAGCTGATGAGCACGACACCGGCCGCGGACCGGCGCGGGCCGCTCATCTTCGGTTGCATCCCGATCCTGTACTTCGCGCGGCTCGTGGAGGGGCTGCGCGGGCTCAACGCCGACGTGCGGGCGGAGGTCCGGCCGTCGTCCGCCGAGATCGTGGACATGCTGGAGGGCGGGCAGGTCCACGTGGCGTTGTTCGAGTTCTTCGACGGCATGCACGCGCGGGACCTGGCCGGCATCGAGCTGCGCAAGCTCGTGACCGAACCGGCCTTCGTGGCCTTGTCGGAGACCGACCCGCTGGCCGGGCTCGAGGAGGTCGACCTGGCCCAGTTGGCCGACCGGGACTGGGTCACGCCGCCCAAGCAGCACATCGGGAGCCGGACGCAGATGTTCCAGGTGTGCGCGGACGCCGGGTTCGTGCCGCGGCTCACGCACCACACCGGGGAGGCGAGCATGGCTCGCGGGCTGGTGGCGGGCGGGTGCGTCTCGTTCGCCGCCGCGCCGTCGCGGACCGGGGAGGGGATCGTGATCCGGCGGTTGCGGGGGATGCCGTTGATGACGGACATCTTCGTGGCCACCCGGCGGGATTCGCCGGCGGCCGGGCGGGCGCACGAGGTGTTCGCCTGCGCGGCCGAGGCCTACCGGTCCGTGCTGGACCGCAACCCGGAGTACCGGAAGTGGTGGGATGCGCATCCGGAGGCGCATCCCGAGTTCACCTGAGCCCCGCGCGTCCCCTCAGCCGACCTTGATCGGCGTCGACGGACGGCCGAGCAGCTTTTCCAGGTCCGGGCGGACCTCGGCGAACACGCCCTCGCGGATCGCCTTGAAGAAGTCCACGAAGATCGCCGGGACGCCGGCCGCGACCAGGTCCTCGTCGGAGACGTCCTGGTACCGGTCCCCGGCCAGCTCCGGGAACGACCAGGTGGTCGAGCCGGTGAGTTCGTGGACGGCGTTCTCGTGGCCAGGGGTGGTGAGGGCGACGGCGGCCGCCTCGGCGAAGTCGTCGCGGGCGGCGCTCGCGACCCGGCCGTCCTTGGTGGAGATGGCGACGGTGTCGCCGGCGAGCACGCCGAGGTAGTTCTCGTGGTACATGCCGTTGCGCAGGAAGGTGAACGGGATGCCGGTGGCGCGGATGGCCTCCTCGGTGGCCTTGTGCACGACGGCCACGCCGACGGTGGACGTGTCGGCGTCGGTGATGCTCGTGTAGAAGATGTGGCCCACGCCGTGCTCCACGGCCTTGGCGATGGCGTTCTCGTGCTGCTGGATCCGGGCGGCGGCGTCGGGGGCCTCGGCGGACACGATCAGGAGCTTGTCCGCGCCCCGGAAGTCCAGGGTCTCGGGGTGGTCGAAGTCGCCCTGGCGGACCTCGACGCCCTCGGTGGTGAACTTCTTCGGGTCCCTGACCGACACGACGACCTGTTCGTCCGTGCGGGCGAGGACGTGGCGGACGACTGCGCTGCCGAGCTGGCCGGTGGCACCGGTGATGAGGATCGTCATGCACCCATAGTGGAGAAAGCGCTAACCTTTCGTAAGTACCCACTTGAGAGTGGGGTACTAACGCGGAGGTGAGCATGCAGGTCACGATGTGTCCCGAGCGAGCGATCATGGAGCACGTCACAAGCCGGTGGGGCGTGCTGGTCCTGCAGGCGCTGTCGAACGGGGAGGCGTGGCGGTTCAGCGAGTTGCGGCGCGAGTTGGAGCCGGCCAGCGAGAAGATGCTCACGCAGACGTTGCGGACGCTCGAACGGGACGGGTTCGTGCACCGGGAGGTCTACCCCGTCATCCCGCCGCACGTCGAGTACTCGCTGACACCCCTCGGGAAGGGGGCGGCCGGGCACCTCGTGGCGCTGGCGTCGTGGATCGCGGACAACCAGCCCGAGGTCGCGCAGGCGCAGGCGCGCTATGACATCTCCTGAGGTCCACCGGAGCGGAAACGAGCAGACATCGGGTCAGTCACCCGATTGCGCAGTGAAGGTGGTCACTCCGACGCCCGTATCTCGGACCGGAGATCGGATGGGTCACGATTAGGGGGCGCCATTCACGGCCTTGGACTGGCACAATGGACCAATGGCCCAACCGTTCACCGACGAAAGCCATCCGGCGGAGCCCTATCCGGGCACTCGTCCAGACCACTGTTTCGTTCACGTGGACGAAACAGGCTGGCCAGTGCGACCGGACCTCACGATGGAGTCGGGATGGCGTGTTGAGCCGGAGAACATCGATCTAGACCAATGGCTCGCGAACCACGGTGAGCCTCCCCTGGCGGGCCGGATGCCGGTGCTCGGCTACGGCTCCAACGCCAATCCGAGCAAGCTCACCTGGCTCCGCGAGGAGCTCGGTCTCGAAGGCCCCGCTGTCGTGCTCCGCGCACGGTGCGAGGGCCTTTCTGCTGTCTGGGCCGCGGGCCTGCGGATGCGCGACGGGCAGCGGCCAGCGACCCTCGCGGGCGCTCCCGGCGTCACCGAGGAGCACTCCATCTGGTTCGCCACGCCTGAGCAGCTCCGCGTGCTGGACCGGTGCGAGGGGCGCGGGCTGCGCTATCGGCTCGTGCGCGTGCACACGGGTCGTGTGGTGCTCTACAACGGTGGCGTCATCGACAGCGTTCTGGCGTACACGGCGGGGTCCAAGAAGCGGATGCCCGTGCTCTTCAACGGCCGCATGGTCCGGTGCGCGGACGTCTCGCAGCGAGGCGCTCGGGTGCTGGGCGAGAGGCCTGCGATGAGCGATGGACTGGACGTGACCGAGGTCCACGGTGAGCCGTCCGCGGACGACTGGCCCGAGCTGCTGTTCGTCTACGGCACGCTCCAGCCGGGCGCAAGCGCTTGGCACCTGATGGAGCCGCACGTCGTGGAGTCCGAGGAGACCCACCTGCCCGGCACGTTGTTCGACACGGGCCTGGGTTACCCCGCGCTGCGTCCCGGCGCCGGACTCGGCGTGCCGGGCTTCGTGCTGCGGCTCCGCTCCCCCGAGGACGCCCTGCCGCTGCTCGACGAGTACGAGGGCGGCGACTACCGCCGCGTGCGCGTCGTGCTGCCCGACGGCCGGATCGCCTGGACCTACATCTGGACCGCGGCGCTCGAGGGCATGGCCGAGCTTCCGGACGGATGGGACGTCCACCAGATACGGTGAATTTCCGGCACGGTGCATGAGCGACTCGTCAGTTGGGAACATCCTCGGTGGTAGGAGGTGCACCCATGACTCGACGGTTGATCGCTTGCGGACTGCTGGTGCTCGCTTCCGTTACGGCTTGCGGGACGAGAACGCCGGACAACGCGTCGCAAACGCTGCCGACGGCCCCGTCGACGCCCTCGTCGACCGCTTCGTCCACGTCGTCCGCTCCGAAGTCGGACGACCTCGCCGCCCCGGCCGACGGGGTGAAGCGCTGCGACTCGGCGGTGCTCAAGGGCGAGGTCACCCCCACGGACGCCGGCGCGGGCAACAGGTACGGCAAGTTCGTGGTGACGAACAGCGGCGGGGCGCCGTGCACGTTGAACGGCTACAGCGGTTTCCAGCTGCAGAACGGCTCCGGCGCGATACCGACCAAACTGGAGCGCAAGGCCGATCCCGGCCCCGCCGCCGTGACGCTCGCACCGGGCGCCAAGGCATCGGCGAACCTGCACTGGAGCGTCGTGCCCGCGGGCAGCGAACCGGTGGAGGGCTCGTGCCAGCCCGAGCCGTCGAAGGTGGCCGCGATCCCGCCGAACGAGACGGCGCCGCTGAGCGTGCCGTGGACCTTCGGGCCCGTGTGTTCCGGCGGCCGGATCGAGATCAGCGCCTTCTACGCTTCGTAGGTGCCCGGACCCCGGTGGCTCGCCGTGCTCCCGCACGGCGAGCGCATCGCGGAGGCTGTGGAGACCGCCGGGCTGCCGGTCGTCCTGATCGGACACTTCGCCGGTGCTGCCGCCGCAGTCCGTTGCGCGCGAACGCGTTCCGGGCTCGCCGCGCTCGTCCTCGTCTCGCCGGTGCCCGGCATGTGGGACGACGAGCCGCCGACGTTGCGGCTACACGGGTCGGGCGACGAGATGGTGCCGACCGCGGACACGCGGGCGGGCACGGACCGGATCCGCGGGTCCAGGTTCGAGGAGCACGTCGTGCCGGGCCTGCTGACCGACGGAGAGGTTGTCACCCAGGTGCTGGAGTTCGCGCGCCGTGTCGTCTGACACCATCTCTGCTGTCATGGAACAAGACGATCTCGTGCTGCTGATCACCGTGGTGGTCGAGGCGGCGAACGAGCCCCAGGCGCGTGCCGCGTGCGACGCGCTCCTGCAGCGTGCCGGTGCCCAGATCGTGGACGCCCGTGACTGCTCCGACGAGGAGCCCGGCTGCTGGGCGGTCGTGATCACGCGGCCGAGCACGGAGAAGGCCACCCACAACGTCTCGGCGGCGCTGGCGCGGGCCGTTCGCACCTTCGTGCGCGGACTGGGTGACGGCTTTCCGACGCCGAGGGTGGCGTGCGAGCCGCCGACGGCGTGGACAGTCCTGGACGAACCCGAGTTGATCAGCGGCCTCGTGCCGGGTGCCGAACGGGTCCTGGTCGAGGCGTGGGCAGGAGATGACCCTTTCGGTGCAGGCACTCCGCGTGACAACTCACCCAGCAGACCGTCTTGATTCACCCGGCCGGTAGGCGTGAATCCACGACAGGCTGTAGGCGTCGGTGTGAGAGTTGCTACACCCGTGGACGAGGGGCCAGCCGCGCGCTCAACTGATCATTAAATCAAGGCCCGTTCGAGCGAATTCAGGCATCCACCCGGTTAGCCGATCTTCGCTCTCAACTGTGAAAATCTGGGCACAATCTCTACCAGGGGTGGTCGTCAGACCATCTTGTGTTCCGGAGGGTTCGGGAGCCGACATGGCCAGCATCGAAGAGGTCCGTGCCGCAATTGCCCAGGCGATCGACAAGGCTGCGCAAAGCCAGTCGGCCCTCCAGCAGGCGGCTGAGCTCGCCGAGGACGCGCAGCAGCTGCTGACATCGGTCACGCAGGGCTCCGTGCAGGCGGACGTCGAGACGACGAACGCGCAGTTCGCCCAGGTCGTGTCCGGCGTGAGCGAGCTGCAGAACTACCTCGGCGCCGGCATCTCCGGGGCCGAGGGCATCAACAGCAGGCTTTGATGGCGTCCATCGGCGAGGTTCGTGCCGCGCTCGAGCAGGCGAGCGAGATCCTGCGTGAGTCGTACCGCAACGTGCGATCAGCGCAGGAGGGCCTCGACGAGGCGGTCGCCATCCTCGCCGAGTCGAGCGAGAACCACCACGAGTCGCTGCTTCCACCGGAGTTCGTGCGCGCGAAGGAAAGATTCCCCGATCAGCTGGAGCTGATGGTGGGAACCCTGGAGCGCATACAACAACTCACCGTGGAGCTGTGATGAGCAGGCGCGACGACCGGCGGGCGAGGATCGAGAACGCCTTCTTGGAGTTCCAGCGCGCCGTTTCGGCCGCGCTGGGCTCCGTGGCGCGCGAGCACCGGGCGCTCGCCACCGAGCACGCCAAGGACATGTTCGAGTTCACCGTGCGCGGCATGGGCGTCGACAAGGCGTTGCAGGACCCCGCGCTGAGGGACGTGACGGCGTTCCTCACGGTCGACGAGAAGCGCACGAAGAACCCGCGCCAGGCACCGCTCTCGATGGCGCAGTTCAAGGAGCGGCTCGACCAGATCGAGTACGACTGGCGGCAGTCGTTCCACGAGTGGACGTCCTCCGGCCCCGACCAGATCACCGAACTGGTGAACTCGGTCGCCGCCGGGCCGGCTTCGTGGCCGCACGAGTCGTGGCTGGGTGATCCCGGCACGCACGACGGCAGCGAGGGCGTGCCGGAGCTGTGGCGGATCGGCACCGGCGTGGTGACGTCGGCGCCGGAGGCCGCCCCGTTCCCCGTCGCGGTGCCGCTGCTGGACCAGGCGCACCTGCACATCTCGTCCACTTCGGACACCCGACAGCTCGCGGACACGCTCGTGGAGACGCTGTTGCTGCGGGTGCTGTCGCACTTCCAGCCGGGGCTCGTGCACGTGCACGTGTGGGACGTCGGCCAGCTCACCGGGTCGTTGCCCGGCCTCTACCCGCTGACGCGGGCGAACCTGCTGACGGTGCACGACCCGGCGCGGCTGCACGAGCTGCTCGACGAGCTGTCCGAGCACATCCGCCAGGTGCACACCAAGGTCCTGGTCGACGGCCACCTGACGGTGCGGTCGGTCAGCGGTGAGGGCCGGCGCACCGAGCCGTGGCGGATCGCCGTGCTGTTCGGCAACCGCAAGGCGTTGAAGGAAGAACACCAGCAGCAGCTGCAACGCGTGGCGCGCAACGGTTTGGCGTGCGGCGTGCAGCTGTTCATCGTGGACATCCCGATCACGATCAACTCGCCGGTCGAGACGGTGTCGTTGCGCAGCGGTGGTTCCGCGACCTGCACGATGACCGGCAAGGACGTGACGGTCACGCTGGACCCCGCCCTGCCGCGCACCCTGGTGCCGCGCGCCTGCGCCGCCATCGCGGAGAAGCGCGAGGAACGGCGGTCGCGCATGGGCACGTTCGGCGACCTGCTGCCGGACCGGCCGTGGACGGAGAACTCGTCCGCCGGGGTCATCGCGCCCGTGGGGTTCGACGACGGTGAACAGGTCTGCGTGCAGCTCGGCGACACCTCGCCGCACGCGTTGATCGGCGGTCCCTCGGGTTCGGGCAAGACGAACTTCCTCTACGCGATGCTCGGTTCGTTGTGCGCGCGGTACTCGCCGGACGAGCTGGAGCTGTACCTGCTGGACTTCAAGGAAGGCGTGTCGTTCGCTCAGTTCGCGCCGGGCCGCAAGGACCCGTCGTGGCTGCCGCACGCGCGCCTGGTCGGCGTGAACGTCAACACCGATCGCGAGTTCGGCGTGGCGCTGCTGCGGTACCTGTCGGACGAGATGCGCCGCCGTGCGGACGCGGCCAAGCAGCACGAGGTCACCAAGCTGCAGGACCTGCGCGCCGAGGACCCGTCCGGCCGCTGGCCGCGGATCGTCGCGGTGATCGACGAGTTCCAGTACCTCTTCGGCGAACGCGACCAGGTCACCGCCGCCGCCACGCAGCTGCTGGAGGACGTGGCGCGCCGCGGTCGTTCGCAGGGCATCCACCTCGTGCTGTCGTCGCAGGACGTCTCGGGCATCGAGGGTTTCTGGGGCAAGTCGGCGATCTTCGAGCAGTTCACCGTCCGCATCGCGCTGCCCAAGGCCCGCCGGGTGCTGGCCGAGCCGCAGAACGACGCCGCGGTGGAGCTCCCGCGCTGGCACGCGGTGATCAACCACGAGTCGGGTGTGAAGCCCGGCAACGAGATCTGCCGCATCCCGGACTCGACGTCCAAGGGCACCATGGACTTCCTGCAGACGGAGCTGTGGCGCCGCGAACCCGGACAGGCACCGAGCCTGTTCGACGGCAGCAAGATCCCCCTGATCGACGCCGTCCCGGACTTCTCCGTTCTGCGGCCCGGCGAGGCATCGCCTACCGTGCTTCTCGGGCAGGTGATCGACGTCGCGGGCAGCGCGGCACGGGTGCGGTTCGCCCGCACGCCGGGCCGCAACATCGCGGTGATCGGTTCCGTGGTCCAGGACGCGGCCGCCGTGCTCGGCGGAGCGGCCGCGTCACTGGGCAGGCAGCACCACCCGCACGAGGCGGTGTTCACGCTGGCCTGCCTGGTGGAAGAGGCGATGCCCTCGGCGCTGCACCTGATGAAGCGCCTGAACTCCGACGGGCACGACGCCTCGGTGATCGGCATGAACGAGATCAAGGACGTGCTGGCCAGGACCGCCGCCGAGCTGCAGGCGATCAACACGGGCCAGGCCGACGCACCGCTGAAGCCGCACTACCTGGTGCTGTACGGCGTCGACGCCGCGCAGACGTTGCTGGAGCAGAAGGATCCGGTGACGCGGACGTCCGGCGTGGACAGTCTGCGGACGGTGCTGAAGCACGGCCCGGAGAACCGCACGCACGTGCTGGGCTGGTGGCGCGGGGTGACGAGGCTCAAGGCGAGCCTGCCGCCCGGCGTCTACGACGACATCGGCGCCTGGGTGGCGTTCGACGTCCAGGGCAAGGAACTGCTGTCGCTCGGGCCGGAGCAGGTGATGGCGTGGTCGCCGCGACCACGGCGAGGCCTGTTCTTCGACCGGTTCGAGCACTCGCGACCGCAAGTGATCATCCCGTTCGACACAGGAGAAGCGTGATGAACCCGATGATGACCACGATGTTCGACCCGGTCCCGTCACAGCGCCAGAGCGGGGAGGTGATCGAGGTGCCGGCGATCTCCGCGGTCGAGCGCTACAAGGAGATCATCGCCATCGCCGCGGACGCGGCTGCTCGCCAGCGCAAGCTGGACGAGGTGCGGTGCGCCGAACTCGCACAGCGGATCGCGGCGACCCAGCACGAGATCGCCGAGGTGCGCGATCGCGAGCGGGTCGTGCGGATGGGCGCCGCGCTGCACTGGGAGGCCGCGGTCGAGCAGCTCTGGAACGAGCGCTGGCTGCAGATGACCACGCCGCCGCGCCCCGACGAGTCCGTCCCGCCGCGTCCCCAGGGCGAGTACAACCGGGCGATGGACCTCGCGTACCAGGGCCTGGAAGACGCGCTGGCGAAGCGGACCCTGTTGCGCCGCAAGCAGAAGGACTGAGTGCGCCGCTTACGCACCACCGCCGACGTCCAGGACGCCAGTGACGACCCGTTGGTCCGCTGGGCTGCCCAGGCGTTGTCGTCGGGCGGTGCCGCCTGGGAGCACAACGGCGCCGTGGCCGTGCACGCCCCCGTGCTGACCCGGCGCCGCCGGCTGGTCCTCGCCGGACCGGCGGAGGGTGTCGCGTCCCTCCTCGCGGCCCACGGTCGCGGTGTGGAGCTGCGGCCGTTGATGGAACGCCCGCTGGCGCTGGACGTCATGTCCGTCATGCCGACCCCGTGGGTCGAGGACAAGCCCTTCGGCTGGATGGACCGCTCGGGCACGTTGGACCTGCCCACCGAGGCCTGCTGGCTGGGGGCACCGGACGGCGTGGAGGCGTTGCTGCACGAGGCCAACCCGGACTCCTGGGCGTGGCCGGGTGAGAAGGGCGTCTGCCGCTGGGCGGGCGTGCACGTGGGCGGTGAGCTGGTGGCCACCGCGGCCGAGGCCTGGTCGTCCGCCGACGTCGGTTTCATGATGGGCGTGGCCGTCCACCCGTCCCACACGGGCCAGGGCCTGGGTCAGCGCGTGTGCCAGTTCGTCACGTCTTCGCTGCTGACGCTGTACGGCACGTGCGCGCTCTTCGTGGAGAACTACAACGCTCCGGCCATCGCCCTGTACCGCAAGCTCGGTTTCGCGTACCGCGACGTCACCACGCTTCTTCCTGCGGCTTAGGTCACAGTGCGGAACAGTCGTCAGCGGCAGGCGGTTGAAACGGATAAGTGATCCGCAAAATATCCGGAACCCAGACGAATGGAGATGGTCCGACCATGACCAGCACCGCACTCGAAGTCAGGCTCGCGTCCCGTCCGAAGGGCTGGCCGACCGACGAGAACTTCGAGATCGCCGAGGTGGAGGTCCCCACCCCCGGCGAAGGCCAGATCCTGGTGCGCAACGTGGTCATGAGCGTCGACCCGTACATGCGCGGCCGCATGAACGACGTGAAGTCGTACGTGCCGCCGTTCCAGGTAGGCGCCCCGCTCGAGGGCGGCGCGGTCGGTGAGGTCGTGGCCTCGAACGCCGAGGGCTTCGCCGTGGGCGACCACGTCCTGCACGGCCTGGGCTGGCGCGAGTACGCCGTCGTCGACGGCAAGCGCGCCGCGAAGGTCGACGGTGACATCGCCCCGCTCACCACCTACCTCGGCGTGCTGGGCATGCCCGGCCTGACCGCCTACGCGGGCCTGCTCGTCACGGCGGAGTTCAAGCCCGGCGACGTCGTCTTCGTCTCCGGCGCCGCGGGTGCCGTGGGCCAGATCGTCGGCCAGATCGCCCGCCTCAAGGGCGCCTCGCGGGTCATCGGCTCCGCCGGTTCCGCCGAGAAGGTCAAGTACCTGACCGAGGAACTCGGCTTCGACGCCGCCTTCAACTACAAGGACGGCCCGGTCGCCGAGCAGCTCGCCGCGGCGGCACCCGACGGCATCGACGTGTACTTCGACAACGTGGGCGGCGAGCACCTCGAGGCCGCCATCGAGTCCCTGAACCTCAACGGGCGCGTCACGATCTGCGGCGCCATCTCGCAGTACAACGCCGACAAGCCCCCGACGGGCCCGCGCAACATCATCCAGGTGCTGTCGAAGCGCCTGACGCTGCGCGGCATGCTGGTGGGCGACCACCAGGCGCTCCAGCCGCAGTTCGTCGCGGAGGTGGCGGCCTGGATCAAGTCGGGTGAGCTGAAGTACTCGGAGACCGTGGTCGAGGGCGGGGTCCGGCAGGCGCCGGCCGCGTTCCTGGGGCTGCTGCGGGGCGAGAACACCGGGAAGATGCTCGTCAAGTTCTGACGGCGGGCTTCGGGTGGCGGCAGGTCGGCCGCCACCGCGCCGTGCGGGTGGTGGCCGACCTGCGCCACCACCCGACCACCGCGTCCCCTCAGATCAGCTTGCCGGGGTTCAGGATCCCGGTCGGGTCCAGCCGGTCCTTCACCGCGCGCAGCACGTCCACCCCGACCGCCCCGATCTCCCTCTCCAGCCACGGCAGGTGATCCCGCCCGACGGCGTGGTGGTGGGTGATCGTGCCGAGCCGCGAAATGGCCTCCGAGGCGGCGACCTTCGCCTTCGCCCACTGCCCCACCGGGTCGTCGAGGTCCCGCGGCACCAGCACGGTGAAGTACAGCGACGCCCCGGTCTCGTAGGCGTGCGAGACGTGGCACATCACCACGGGGTTCCCGAGCTCGGCGACCAGCGCGTCCCGCACGGCGTCACGCAGTTCGGAGACCCGCGACCAGTGGGTGGCGGTCTCCAGGGTCTCGACGCAGACGCCCGCGTCCAGCAACGCGTCCCGTTGCCGCGGGCCGTTGAACCGCCCGTGCAGCCACGAGGCGCCCATGGCCCGGCCGAGCCGCACGACCTTGTGCCCGCTCAACGCGCTCATGGTCGCGGAGCGGGAGCGGCACTCCCAGCCGAGGATGACCAGACAGGGTTGCTTGACCCCGCGCAGCTTCAGGTACTTCTTCACGACGTCGGCCTTGGACCCGGCCAGCGCCAGGGCCACTTCCGTCTCGTCCACATCGGACAGCCGGGTGATGTCGGCCAGCGCACCGGCCTGGGCCAGCGAGCGCACGAGCGACACGCCCGCCTCCCACCCGTCGACCACGAAACCCTCGTACCGCGGCCCGTACGGCTTGGGGCGCACGCGCACCGAGACCTCGGTGATGACACCGAAAAGTCCCTCACTGCCGAGCACCAGCTGCTTGAGGTCGGGCCCGGCCGCCGACGCTGGCGCGGCACCGGCCACCCACTCCCCCACGGGTGTGGCGACGCGGACCGACTCGACCACGTCCTCGAACCGCCCGTACCCGGAGGACGCCTGACCGGCGGAGCGGGTGGCGGCGAAACCGCCGATCGTCGCCCGTTCGAACGACTGCGGCACGTGCCCGAGCGTGAAACCGTGCTCTCCCAGCAACCTCTCGGCCTCCGGGCCGGTCAGCCCCGCCTGCAGCACGGCGACCCGCGACACGGGGTCGACGGAGACGAGCGCCCCGAGGCCGGCCAGGTCCAACGCCACGACCGCGGACTTGGACCCGCGCAGGGCCTCGACCCCGCCGACCACGGAGGTGCCACCGCCGAACGGGACCACGGCCACGTCGTGCTCGACGCAGACCTGGAGCACCTCGGCGACCTCCTCGGGCGAGGCGGGCCGCACGACGGCGTCCGGCACCGGCAGCTCGCCGTGCCCGCGGTGGCGCAGCAGGTCGAGGTAGGACAGCCCACCGGCCCGTCCGAGCCGGTCCTCGTCCGCGAGGGAGATGGCGCTGACCGCCTCCAACGCCGTGAAGGCGTCGGTGGACAGCGCGGACGGCGGCGCCTGCACCGGCACCTCGGCGAACGGCTCGCCCAGTCCGACGCGCTGGCTGAGCCACGCCAGCGCATGCGGCGGCAACGGCACGGTTTCGGTGGTCCATCGAGCCCTGGTCACTGCTACAGTGTTACACATGACGTCTCAACGTCACACCCACGACGCTCTGCTCGACGCCACCCGTGAGTGTGTTCTGGAGGTCGGAGTCCGCCGGACGACCCTCACCGACGTGGCGAAACGGGCCGGCGTGAGCCGCATGACGCTCTACCGCCGCTACCCGGACGTCGACCACCTGGTCCGGGCCCTGATGACCCGCGAGTTCGCCGCCATCCTCGAAGCTGTGGAACGGGCCAGTGGCCACGGGAACGCCCGTCAACAGCTCGTTCAGCGGGCCGTGGACGCCATCCGGCTGCTCGACGCCAACCCCCTCATGCAGCGGGTGCTGCAGCTCGACGCGGACCTGATGCTGCCGTACCTCACCGACCGGCTCGGCAGCACGCAGCGGCTGGTCGAGCAGTTCCTCGTCGCCCAGGTCGAGGCGGGTCACCTCGACGGCTCCATCCGGTTCGGCGATGCCAAGACGCAGGCGCGCGTCGTGCTGCTGAGCACGCAGTCGATGGTGCTGAGCACGAGGCCCGCCACCTCCGGGCTCGACTTCACCGCGTTGCTCGACGAGCTCGCCAAGCAGCTGGACGGAGCCCTGAAGCCGTGAACACGTCCCTGAACGCCGCCCGGCGCGAGCACGACCTCGAAGCAGCACAACGGGAAGTGGCCGACGTCCTCGTGATCGGCGGCGGCGTCACGGGTGCCGGTGTCGCGCTCGACGCGGCGTCGAGGGGCCTGAAGACCGTGCTGCTGGAGGCGCACGACCTGGCGTTCGGGACGTCCCGCTGGTCCAGCAAGCTCGTCCACGGCGGCCTGCGCTACCTCGCGAAGGGCGACGTGCGGCTCGCCCACGAGAGCGCCGTCGAGCGCGGCATCCTGATGACGAGGACGGCACCGCACCTCACCCGCACACTGCCGATGCTGTTCCCGTTGCACTCCACGGCGGGCCACGTCGTCATGTCCGGCTTCCGCGCCGGCAACGCGCTGCGCATCGCCGCCCGCACGCCGTCGGACGTGCTGCCGGGTCCCCGGCGGGTGCCGAGGCACGAAGCCCTGGCGCTGGTCCCCGGACTCGACCCGGCCGGGCTCACCGGCGGACTGCTGAGCTACGACGGCCAGCTCGTCGACGACGCCAAGCTCGTCGTGGCACTGGCCCGCACGGCGGCGGGGTACGGCGCGCGGATCATCACCCGTGCGAAAGTCTCGACACTGCAAGGAGATGGCGCCGAAGCACAGGACACGCTCACCGGCACCGCGTTCACCGTCCGCGCCAAAGCCGTGATCAACGCGACCGGCGTGTGGGCGGGCACGCTCGCCCCGGTGCACCTGCGCCCGTCCCGCGGCTCGCACCTGGTGGTCGACGCGAAGTCGGCCGGCCTCACCGGAACGGCGCTGACCATCCCGGTCCCCGGCGAGCGCCACCGCTACGCCTTCCTGCTGCCCCAGGCGAACGGCCGCGCGTACCTCGGCCTCACCGACGAACCGGTGGACGACGTCCCGGACGTGCCCGCCGTTCCGGAGTCCGATGTGGACTTCCTGCTCACGACCGCTTCCCAGGTGCTGCAACGGGATCTCACCCGCGCCGACGTCATCGGCAGCTACGCGGGCCTGCGCCCGCTGCTCCAGGCCGAGGGCAGCACCGCGGACCTGTCACGTCACCACGCCGTGCTCACGGCACCGAACGGCGTGATCACGGTCGTCGGCGGCAAGCTCACCACCTACCGCAGGATGGCGGCGGACGCGGTGAACGCCACGAACCTGACGCGCATCCCCTGCCGCACCAAGGACATCCGCCTGGTCGACGACAGGCCCGCGCCCACCACCCCGATCGCGCCGGGTGTCACCGAGGCCGACGTCGTCCACGCGATCCGGCACGAGGGCGCGCTGGACGCCGACGACGTGCTCGACCGGCGCACCCGCATCGGACTGGTGCCGCAGGACCGCGCGAAGGCCGCACCCGAGATCGCGGAACTCCTGACCAACGCGTGAAAAAGCGGGGCGTCCCGGAGGACGCCCCGCTTCTCGGCGCAAGGATCTCAGTGCAGGACCGGCGAGGTCACTCGCCGATGACCGGCTTCGCGGCCTTGGGCGGGTCGACCAGCGCCTCGCCCTCGATCCGGACCTTCCGCTTGTGCTCGTTGCTGCCGCCCTGCTGGCCACCGGCACCGGCCATCGGAGCGCCACCCATCATGCCGGCGCCCATGCCCGCGCCGCCCTTGGCGCCGCCACCGGCACCACCGGCGGCCGCGGGAGCGGCGGGACCGGCACCGCTGCCGGACGCCATGACGCCCGCGGCACCACCGAACTGGGTGGCCGCGGTGCCACCGGCGCCACCGGCGGGGCCACCGCCGAGGCCTGCGGGCATGCCGCCGCCTCCGCCGCCACCCATGCCCTTGGGCACGCCGCCGCCTCCGCCGCCACCACCGGCGCCTCCGGAGGCGGCCGTCGCGGCGTGGTCGGGGGTCGTCGGGCGGTACCAGTCGGTGTTCGGCGTCGTCGGCAAGCCACCGATCACCGGGGGCTTCGTGCCGGTGTTGCCGCCGGCCGTCGTGGTCGTGTCGGGCTCCCAGTGACCGGGGACCCAGCGACCGGGACCGGCGGTACCGCTGCCGGAGCCGGGACCCGTGCCGGTGCCGGGCGGGACGTAGCCGCCGGAACCGCCACCGGGACCGGGACCACCCGGAGTGGTGTAGACGGGTCCGGTGGGGGTGCCGGGAGGCGTGTAGATGGGACGCACCGGGGTGCCGGCCCCGGCGCCGCCGCCGGGCCCGTTCGGGCTCACGTAGCCGCCCTGGTCGCCGGGGTTCTGCCAGCCGGGCGAGACCTGCGCGCCGCCCCCACCGGCGGGCAGCGGGCCGCCGGCGTAGCCGCCACCGGCGCCGCTGGTGAACGTGCCGCCCGCACCGGACGAGGCGCGGTCCTGGTCACCGCCGCGGATGCCGTCGAAGCCGCCCGCCGTGTTGCGCACGGGTCCGGCGCCGCCACCGGCCTTGCCGCCGTTCGCCAGCGACGAGATCGCGTCAATGATCGACTCGGCGGCCTTGGCGATCTGCGAGACCGACTGGATCAGCTTCAGCAGCTTCTGCACGGAGCCGACGAGCTTCTGCAGGAAGTCGGCGAGCTTCTTCGCGTAGTTGACCGCGGTCGTGACGATGTCCGCGATGGCGCCCGCGATGGCCGCGCCGAAGGTCAGGAACGAGGCCGCGAGCCACTGGATGATCTTCATGACCATGTCGGACACGGCCTGGCTGATCAGGTCCATGATCATCTTGCGGACGGTGCCGACCAGCTCACCGGCGCCCTTGACCGCGCCCGCGATGCCGTCGACCGACTTCGCGAGGGTCTCGAGGCCGGTCGCGTGCCGCTTGGCGGCGGCGCGGTAGCCGTCAGCCGCCCTGCCCTGCCACTCGCGGGTCTGCGAGACGCAGATCTTCTCGTACTCGGTCGCGATGTCCTTGACCTGCTTGCCCGCGCTCTTGAACGACTCGGACATCCTGGCGATGGACTCGGGGCTGCCGAGCAGGACGTCGAACGGTTCGCGCAGGAAGTCGACGTGCTGGATGGCCCAGCTGAAGCCGGCGGAGAGGAACCCGCTCAGGGGGTTCGCGGACATGCCGACGATGCCCATGGCCGCGTTCGCGATGCCGAGGCCGCCGCTGACCCAGTCGCCGCTCTCGATGGACTTGTAGGCGTTCGAGACGTTGTTGAACAGCTGCGCGGTGTCACCGCTGCTGGACTGCGTCGCGGGGGCGTTCATCCCCGGCCTCCCTTGAAGCCGAACATGTTGTCGAGGTCGACCTGCTCGTACTGCTCGACGGTCTTCTTGAGCCCGCTACCCATGTCCATCAGCGAGTTCGCGGCCTTGCCGAGCATGTCCTGCGACAGGCCGGCCTCCTGGAGGACCTTCGAGGCCAGGAACCCGAGGAAGACGCCGAACGCCTCGGTCGTGAGGGCCCCCGGGTCGCACGTCTCGGTGGCCTTGCGCATCCGCTCCATGAGCCGGTCCACACTGGCGGCGTGGGTTCTCAGCTCGTCGAGGTCGATGTTGAAGTGCTGTTGCATGCCGTGCCCCCTCCTCCTGCACTCAGGCCATGACGTCGGGCGGGTTCGTGAAGTACTCGTCGTCGGGCCGCGTGTCCTTGCGCTCCAACTCCGACTTCGGTTCTTCCTCGTCGGTTCCGTCGCCCTTGTAGCCGTTCGGCATCTGGGCCTTCACGAACTCCAGCGCGGGGCTGTCGCCGACGAAGTCCGTCATGATCTGCACGACCCGCCCGGAGGCGTCCCGCTGGGCCTTTGCCGAGGCAGTGAGCACCGCGGAGGCGATCTCACCGGGGTCCATGCCGCGCGCTTCGGGCTTGATCTGGAGATCGGTGAGCACACCTGTTGCGTTAACTGTCACCGTGATCAGGCCGTCTGGCGAGCTGGCGCTGCCACCCACACCACCGAGCTGGTCGCGGGCCTGTTCGGCGTTCTGCTTGGCCTGCTCGATCTTGGTCCCGTACTGCTTGAGCCACTGATCCGGGTCGATGGGCTGCATGGTCACCCCCGTTGAGTGAATTGGTCGTTCGTTCGATTCGCCGTAGACGCCCGTATCGTTTCACCCGTTCCCTGCTCATCGATACTTTCAGTGCGATTACCGCCATCCGGGCTAACGAAGGGGTTCACCGTGCCTGAGGGAGTGCTGGAGGTCGACCGGATCTCCAAGCGCTACGGGGAGGTCGTCGCCCTGCGGGACATGTCCTTCGACGTGCGCGCCGGCGAGCTCTTCGGATTCGTCGGCAGCAACGGCGCCGGGAAGACCACGGCCATGCGCATCGCGCTGGGCGTGCTCGCGGCCGACTCCGGCGAGGTGCGGTGGAACGGGAGAACCGTCGACCTCGACACGCGGCGCCGCATCGGCTACATGCCGGAGGAGCGCGGCCTGTACCCGCGGATGAAGGTGCTCGACCAGCTGGTCTACCTGGCCGAGCTGCACGGCATGGGCACCAACGAGGCCCACACGAGCGCGGAGAACTGGATCGCGCGCCTCGGCCTGCGCGACCGCCGCGCGGACGAGGTGCAGCGCCTGAGCCTCGGCAACCAGCAGCGCGTGCAGCTGGCCGCCGCCCTGGTGCACGAGCCGGACGTGCTGGTGCTCGACGAGCCGTTCTCCGGCCTCGACCCGGTCGCGGTCGACGTGATGAGCCAGGTGCTGCGGGAGAAGGCCTCCTCGGGGGTGCCCGTGGTGTTCTCGAGCCACCAGCTCGACCTGGTGGAACGGCTGTGCGACCGGGTCGGCATCGTGAGCGCCGGGGCGATGGTCGCGAGCGGAACGGTGGACGAGCTCCGGTCGGGTGGCACACCTCGCCTCGTCGTGGAGTCGCCGACCACCGACTGGGCTGCCACGCTGGGTGGCGTGCGGGTGATCGAGAAGAACGGGACGCGCTGCGTGCTCGAGCTCGCCGACGGCGTGGACGACCAGGCGGTGCTGCACGCGGCGCTCGCGGCGGGTCCCGTCCACGAGTTCTCCCGGCAGCGCCCGTCCCTGACGGAGCTGTTCCGCAACGTCGTGACCACCGAGAGCAGGAGCGCATGACGTCGGCACGAGCGGTCTCGCTGGTGGCGAAGCGCGAGTTCGTCGCGAAGGTGCGCACCAGGTCGTTCCTGATCGGCACGGCGGTGATCATCGCCGTGCTCGCCGGGTACGTGGTGCTGCAGTCGGTCCTGTTCGACGACCAGCAGCGCAGCGTCGTCGGGCTGTCCGGCCAGGCCACGCAGCTCGCGGATCCGTTGAAGGAGAAGGCGGGCGCGTTCGGCATCGAGCTGGAGACGCGTGACGTCACGACCGCGGGCGACGCCGAGCAGCAGGTGCGCGACGGCTCGCTGGACGCGCTCGTCACCGGCGCGCCGCCCGCGCTGAAGATGATCGTCAAGGACTCCGGCGACCAGATGCTGACGACGGCGCTGAACGACGTGCTGCGCCAGCAGGTGCTGATCGCGCAGCTCGCCGAGTCGGGCACCACCCCGCAGGAGGTCGCGCAGAGCCTCGCGGGCGTCAGCGTGGACGTCACCGCGCTCGAACCCGTTGACCCGCAACGGGGTCAGCGCCTCGCGATCGGGTTGATCGTGGCCGCGCTGCTGTACTACTCTCTGCTGGTCTACGGCACGATGGTCGCGCAGGGCGTGGTCGAGGAGAAGTCCAGCCGGGTCGTGGAGATCCTGCTCGCGACCCTGCGGCCGTGGCAGTTGTTGCTGGGCAAGGTGATCGGGCTCGGCGCGGTCGGCCTGCTGCAGCTGGTGGTGATCTCCACCGTCGGCCTGGGACTGTCGTCCGCGTTCGACGTCGTCGACGTGAGCACGCTGGGCGGCGCCGCACTGCTGACGGGCGTCCTGTGGTACCTGCTCGGTTTCTTCCTGTACGCCACCGTGTTCGCGGCCGCCGCGTCACTGGTGTCCCGGCAGGAGGAGCTGCAGTCGGTGCTGACGCCGATCAGCATGACGATCATCGTGGCGTTCGTGGCGGGCATCAACCTGATGATCGGCAGCCCGTCCGGCACGACGGTCACCGTGCTGTCGCTGCTGCCGCCGTTCGCCCCGATCCTGATGCCGGGCCGGATGGCGCTGGGCGTCGCACCGGCCTGGCAGGTGCTGCTCGCCGTCGTGCTGGCGCTGCTGGCCATTGCGGCGATCACGTGGCTGGGCGGCAAGGTCTACGCGAACGCCGTGCTGAGGACCGGCGCTCGCGTCAAGCTCCGCGAAGCCCTCAGGCTTTGATCGCCTGGTAGCGGTCGAGCGCCACCTGGCGTTCGACCGCGTGGTCCACGATCGGCGTGATCTCGTGCGAGTCCGGCGCGTACTTCCTGACGTACACGCCGTCCGGGTCGAACTTCTTGGCCTGCGTCAGGGGGTTGAAGACGCGGAAGAACGGCGAGGCGTCCGTGCCGCAGCCCGCGACCCACTGCCAGTTGTGCTGGTTCGAGGCGATGTCGCCGTCGATCAGGTGGTTCATGAAGTGCCGCGCGCCCCACCACCACGGCAGGTGCAGGTCCTTGACCAGGAAGCTCGCGACGATCATGCGCACCCGGTTGTGCATGAAACCTTCCTGGAGCAGCTGCCGCATGCCCGCGTCCACGATGCCGAACCCCGTGCGCCCCTGCTTCCAGGCCTCGAACAGCTCCTTGTCGTCGTCGAGCTGCATGCGGTCGAACTTGCGGTCGAGGTTCTGCCGCGCGGTCTCCGGCCTGTGCCAGAGCACGTCGGCGTAGAACTCACGCCACGCGAGCTCGCTGCGGAACGTTCCGTCACAGTCCTGCAGCAGCGTGCGGGGGTGCAGGACGCCCCACCGCAGGAACGCCGACAGCCGGCTCGTGGCGTCGAGGTCGGGCCGGTCGCGGGTGTTGTCGTAGTCGTGGAGCCGTTCGTCGCGGAACTCCTCCCAGAGCTGCCGCGCGTCGGGGAGTTTCTCCTGGGCCTTGGGGATTTCCTCGCCGTGCTCCGGCTCGATCCAGTCCAGAGTGGACGCATCGGTGTCCGCGGGCTTGCGCCAGCCGTGCTCCAGCCAGGCGTTGCGGAACGGCGTGAAGACCTTGAACGGCGTGCCGTCCTGCTTGCGCACCCGGCCCGGCGCCACGGCGTACGGCGATCCGGAGCGGACGAGCTCGACGTCCCCGAGCGCTTCCTCGACGGCCTCGTCCCTGCGGCGCCCGTACGGCGCGTAGTCCGCGGAGATGTGGACGCTGCCCGCCCCGATTTCCTTCGCGATGCGCGGAACGACCTTCACCGGATCACCGTGCACCACCATCAGGCGGCCGCCGAGTTCGTCGTTCAGGGCGTGCAAACAGCGGTGCAGGAAATCGATTCGCGGCTGCCCCGACGGTTTCAGCAACCTGTCGTCGAGAACGAACAGCGCGAGTGCGCGGGGTGACCTTTCCGCGGCCGCGAGAATGGCGGGATGATCGGATGTCCGCAGATCGCGGCGAAACCAGACGATCGAGGGTTCGGAACTCACGGATCGACGCTAAAACGGGCCGGACGGGTCTGCACAACGAGCGGCGAGCCGCTGCAACCCGATCGCGTAGGCGATCTCGTCCGGGTCCGTGAGCAGTGGCAGCATCCGGTCGAGGTCCGCGCGGTGCCGCGCGAGCACGGCGGCGCGCTTCTGGTCGAGGGCGCCTTGGCGGAGAACGACCTGGGTGCAGGCCGCCACATCCGCGTCCAGCACCACGAACCAGACATCCGCGACGTCCACCGAGCGCAACCGCGGTGGGAACAGCCGCTCCATGTGGGCCGCGTACAGCCGTTCCAGCGTTTCGGACACCCAACCCCCCAGCAACGCGAAAAGCGCGCCACCCCAACGGGTGACGCGCCTTCAGCTTGCCAGACGAACTAGCCCGTGATCAGCGGTTCTCCATCGCGATGAAGTCGCGCTCGGTCGGGCCGGTGTAGATCTGCCGCGGGCGGCCGATCTTGGTGGCCGGGTCGTTGATCATCTCGCGCCAGTGCGCGATCCAGCCGGGGAGCCGGCCGAGCGCGAACAGCACGGTGAAGAACTTGGTCGGGAAGCCCATCGCCCGGTAGATCAGACCCGTGTAGAAGTCCACGTTCGGGTAGAGCTTGCGGGAGATGAAGTACTCGTCGCTCAGGGCGGCCTCTTCCAGCTGCTTCGCGATGTCGAGCAGCTGGTCGTCGGCGCCGAGCTTGCCGAGGATCTCGTCGGCCGTCTTCTTGATGATCGCGGCGCGCGGGTCGTAGTTCTTGTAGACCCGGTGGCCGAAGCCCATCAGGCGGACGCCGTCCTCCTTGTTCTTCACCTTGTTGACGAACGACTTCACGTCGCCGCCGTCGTTCTTGATCTTCTCCAGCATCTCCAGCACCGCGCTGTTCGCGCCGCCGTGCAGCGGGCCGAACAGGGCGTTGATGCCCGCGGAGATGGACGCGAAGAGGTTCGCCTCGGAGGAGCCGACCAGGCGCACGGTCGACGTGGAGCAGTTCTGCTCGTGGTCGGCGTGCAGGATGAAGAGCAGGTCGAGCGCGCGGACCAGGTCCGGGTCGAGGTCGTAGGCCTCGGCCGGGAACCCGAAGGTCATCCGCAGGAAGTTCTCCACCAGGCCAAGCGAGTTGTCCGGGTAGAGGAACGGCTGGCCGACCGACTTCTTGTACGCGTAGGCCGCGATGGTCGGCAGCTTGGCGAGGAGGCGGATCGTGGAGATCTCCACCTGGTTCGCGTCGAACGGCGACAGCGAGTCCTGGTAGAAGGTCGACAGCGCGGAGACCGCGGACGACAGCACCGGCATCGGGTGCGCGTCGCGCGGGAAGCCGTCGAAGAAGCGCTTGAGGTCCTCGTGCAGCAGGGTGTGCCTGCTGATCTTCTGCGAGAAGTCCTCGAGCTGGGCGGCGGTCGGCAGCTCGCCGTAGATCAGGAGGTAGCTGACCTCGATGAAGTTCGAACGCGCGGCCAACTGCTCGATCGGGTACCCGCGGTAACGCAGAATGCCTGCGTCACCGTCGATGTAGGTGATCTCGGAGGAGCAGGAGGCCGTGTTGACGAAGCCGGTGTCCAGGGTTACCAGGCCGGTCGTCGACAGCAGCTTGCCGAGATCGATGCCGGACGCGCCTTCGGACGCCCGCACCACCTTCATCTCGAGCTCTGCGTCCCCGTGGCGCAGCGCGACGGTCTGGGGGTCGGTCGGCGCAGTCGTCGCGTCGGGCATTCAAGTCCCTCTCAACGCTCGGACGGGGTGGCGGCAGTCCACGCTGGGCCTGCCGTCGTCTCGGACCACCCCGTTGGGATCTGAGTCTTCAAGTCCACTCACGCTAGTCGGCGGAAGGCCCGCCTCGCAGCAGCGGTGTGAACCGATTCTGTGAGATGGGACCGGCATCACATCCGTAATGCCAGTTTCTAGCGCGGCTACCCCACGGTAGTCCGATCCGTCGTTTTATCCAGCCAACGCGGCGGTGAGTTCGCTCGCAAAGGGCGGTTCGGCACCCGCGCGGGAACATGTGATCGCGGCGGCGGCACCCGCATACGTCAATGCGGCGGTCCATTCCTCGGTCGAGAGGCCGCGGATCTTCTCGGCGCCGAGCGCGTCGTGGTCGTGCAGCCACGCGAGCAGGGCGCCTTGCACGGTGTCGCCCGCCCCGATCGTGTCGACCACGTCCACCTTCACGGGTGGCACGTCGACCTGTTCGGTGGCGGTGATCACGGAGAGACCGTCGCCACCTTTCGTCAGGACCACGGCCGCCGGTCCCTGTGAAATCCACGTCCTTGCGATCTCGATCACGTCATCGTCCTCGGCGAGCCACTGCGCGTCCTCGACCGAGAGCTTCAGCAGCCCGACGTCCGGCAGCCACGACCGGAACCGCGCGCGGTAGGCGCCCGGATCGTGGATGAGCCCTGCCCGGATGTTGGGGTCGAGCGCGGTCAACAAGCGCTTGCTCTCCCGCCGCAGCACCGTCTCGTAGACCGAGGCGCCGGGCTCGAGGACGAGCGAGAGCGTGCCGAACGACACGGCCTTCGCGTCCGCGGGCAGCGGGCCGGGGTCCTCGACGAGCCGGTCGGCGGTGCCGTCGACGTAGAACGCGTACCGCGCGCTGCCGTCCTCGGCGAGCCCCACGACGGCGAGCGTGGTGTTCTCCGGTCCACGTTGGAGCAGTTCCGTCCCCACGTTCGACGCGTGCAGCCGCTTCACCAGCTGCTCGCCGAAGTGGTCGGTCGAGACCCGCGACAGGAACCCCGTCGCCACGCCCAGCCGGCCGAGCGCGACGGCCACGTTGTACGGCCCGCCACCGAGCTTCGGGGCGAGCGGCGTGAGCTCGTCGTCCCCCACCGGCACCATGTCGACGAGTGCCTCGCCTGCAACCACGATCACGCGTTCTACTCCTTCGGGGAAGCGCCCGTCCTCTGCAGCCCATCCAACAGCAGTTCACCCAGCGCGGTGAACGCCTCGGCGTCCGAAACGCCTGCCCGCTTCGTGAGGACGCCGGTCTGGATGCCCTCGATGAGCAGGCCGGCCATCTCCGCGAACAACGTGGCGTGCACCTCGCGGAACACGTGCCGCTCGACCCCGTCCTGGATGAACGACTTGATGCGATCGGCCGCAGCGCGCGCGTTGCGCTCGTACGTGGCGCGCGTGGGCGGGAAGTCGGACACGTCCGCGATGAACGCCGCCGAGGCCTTGCTCAGCTCCTCCGCGGCGCCCGCGAGGTAGCTGCCGATGCGTTTGCGCACGTCGTTGAGGCCCGCGATGCGCTTCTCGATGCGTTCGGCGGCGCCTTTGAAGTACCGGCCGACGACCCGCACGGCCAGCTGTTCCTTGCTGCCGGCGAGCGCGTACAGCGTGGACTTCGAGCAGTGCAGCCTGCCCGCGATGTCGTCCAGCGTGAAATGCCCGAAGCCCTCGGTGAGGAACAGCGCCTCCAACCGGGTGAGCAGCTCGGCCTGCCGCTGCGTGAGAGCCCGCGTCATGTGACGACCCTGCCACATTCACTGGCTGCTGTACTGCACAGAGCACTAGAGTACTGCTAACAGTACTCAACGGAGGTCGACGATGCCCGCCGAGCGGTTGCTCCCCACGCAAGAGGCCGAGGACCTGATCGCGCTGGTCAAGGAGATCGCGCGGGACGAGCTCAAGCCCCACGCCGCGGACGCGGAGGAGAACGAGAAGTTCCCCCGCGACGCGTTCCGCCTGCTGGGCAGGTCCGGTCTGCTCGGACTGCCGTACTCCGAGGAGTTCGGCGGCGGCGACCAGCCCTACGAGGTGTACCTGCAGGCCCTCGAAGAGGTCGCCTCCGCGTGGATGACGGTCGCCGTCGGCCTCTCCGTGCACGTCATGTCGTGCTACGGCCTCGCCACGTTCGGCACCCGCGAGCAGCAGGACCGCTGGCTCCCGGAGATGCTCGAGGGCGAACTGCTCGGCGGCTACGCCCTCTCCGAGGTCCAGGCGGGCTCCGACCCGGCCGCCATGTCGACCAGGGCCGTCCGCCAGGGCACCGACTACGTCGTGAACGGCACCAAGGCGTGGATCACGCACGCCGGCGCCGCCGACTTCTACACGCTGATGGCCCGCACGTCCCCCGACGCGGGCAGGGGCATCTCCTGCTTCCTCGCACCGGGCGAGGCAGACGGCCTCACGGCGGCCACCCCCGAACGCAAGATGGGCCTCACCGGCTCCATCACCGCGCAGCTGGCGTTCGACGACGTCCGCTTCGGCGCGGACCGCCTGATCGGCAACGAGGGCGACGGCCTCAAGATCGCACTGTCCGCTTTGGACTCGGGCCGCCTCGGCATCGCGGCCTGCGCCGTGGGCCTCGCACAGGCGGCACTCGACGAGGCCGTGGCGTACGCGAAGACCCGAACCCAGTTCGGCCGCCCGATCATCGAGTTCCAGGGCCTCGAGTTCCTGCTGGCCGACATGGCCGCCGCCGTCGAGTCGGCTCGTGCCACGTACATCTCGGCAGCCCGCCGCCGCGACCGCGGCCTGCCGTTCCGCCAGCAGGCGTCGATCGCCAAGCTCGTCGCCACGGACGCGGCGATGAAGGTGACGACCGACGCCGTGCAGGTGCTCGGCGGCGCGGGCTACACCCGCGACTTCCCGGTCGAGCGCTACATGCGCGAGGCCAAGGTCCTGCAGATCTTCGAGGGCACCAACCAGATCCAGCGCCTCGTCATCGGCCGGGGACTCCGCTAGCCCTCCCGGTAGAAGGGGTCGGCCACGACCCCTTCACCCTTCGCCTCGTTCCACGTGTAGACCTCCCGACCCTGTACGTACACGTGCAGCGCGCGGCTCATCACGTCGAGCGGGTCCCCGGACCAGATCACGACGTCACCGTCGAGCCCCGGCTTCAACGACCCGACCCGGTCGTCCAGCCCCATGATCCGGGCCGGGTTCGTCGTGATCGACTTGAGCGCGACGTCGCTGTCCAGCCCCTCCTTCACCGCCAGCGTGGCCTGGTGCACCAGGAAGTGGATGGGCACGACGGGGTGATCGGTCGTGATCGCCAGCTCCACCCCGGCCCGCGCCAGGATTCCGGGGTTGCGCAGCCCCCGGTTGCGAAGCTCCACTTTGGACCGACTCGTGAACAGCGGCCCGATGATGACCGGAATCCCCTTGTCCGCGATGACGTCCGCGATCAGGTGCCCTTCGGTGCCGTGGTTGAGGATCAACCGGTACCCGAACTCCTCGGACAACCGAATGGCCGTGGCGATGTCGTCGGCCCGGTGCGCGTGCTGACACCACCCCAGCTCCCCGCTGAGCACCTTGCCGAGGATCTCCATGGTGTTGTCGCGGTCGAACGGCTTCCCGTCCTTCTCCGCCTCCGCCTTCTTGGCCGCGTAGTCCTGCGCCTTGGTCAACTGGTCGCGGATGACGGCCGCAACCCCCTGCCGCGTGGACGGCAGCTTCCCCTTCTCGCCGTACACCCGCTTCGGGTTCTCCCCGAGCGCGCTCTTCACGCTGACGGGCTCCTTGACGAGCATCTCGTCCACGGTCCGCCCCCAGCACTTGATGGCGACCGTCTGCCCACCGATGGGGTTGCCCGACCCGGGCTTGATCACCGCGGTGGTCACCCCACCACTCAACGCGTCGGCAAAGCCGAGGTCAGCGGGGTTGATGGCGTCGAGCGCCCGCATCCGAGCCCCGACGGGGTCCGTCATCTCGTTGGTGTCCTGCCCGGCCCACCCCTCGGCCTCCTCGTGGACACCGATGTGCCCGTGCGCCTCCACAAAGCCGGGCAACACCCACGCCCCGTCCGCGTCGACGACCTCAACGCCCTCGGGGATGTCGACGTCGGAGCCGACCGCGACGATCTTCCCGTCCTGGATGAGGACAGTGCCGCCTTCGACGGGTTCGCCGTCGACGGGCACGACGTAGCCACCGGTGATCGCGATGTTCATGGTTAGCAACGCTAACGGTTCGGACGGGAGACGGCCACCCCGGATGGCGGGGCGGCCGGGGTGAGGGGGTGGCAGGTGCGGCGGGGCCGAGGACGTGGCGGTGGCCGTGGCGAGCCGCCAGATCGGTGCGATGCCGCAGGCGAGCCGTCCTTGGCAAAGAGGTACCGGCGGTGGGGTCCCATCACGAGTCGCGCCACAGCACTTGCTGCACCTGAGGGGTGGGGTCAAGTCGACACGCTTTTCGTCGACTTGACCCCACCCCTCAGGTGTGGCCCGCTCCTGGTGCGGCTTGGGATGGGACCCCACCGCCACCGCAACCAAACAACTCAACAGGCAGCCGCTCTAAGCAACAGGCGTGCCATCTACCTGCCCGCGGCGCTACCCCCATCTCAGATTGCCGGGGTCTGGGGCAGAGCCCCAGAGGAAGCACGCAAAGCGACCAGGCCGCCCGCAAAACAACCACCCGAAAAACAGGCAAAACTCAGCCCAACGGCCGAATCCCCCACCGAGCCCCCCAGGACTCACCAGGCGAAACCCAGATCAAATCCACCCCGGAGTTCAAAGCATCAGGCGGACAGGTCATCGGCTCCACAGCCACAGCCAACCCCCGCCCGGGAAACGAATCAGGCGTGAAAACCTGCACCCACCGAAAAGCAGGATCGGCCCAAACCTCAACCCCACCGCTCTCAGCGACCAGCGTGTGGTGCACCAGCCCGTCAGCCCCAGGCTCACACCCGCCGAACGGCGTGTCCAACCGAACCTCGGCCAACGACCGCCCGCTCCGGAAGTCGAACTCGGTCCCCTCCACAGGAACAGCCGGCCCAGAAGGAACCATCCGCTCGACATCCAACGGCAACACGGTGGTGGCAGCCAACGTCAGCACACACGATTCGGTGGAAGCGGCACCAGCCCGAGGATAAGGATGAGTACCAACCCCAAACGGCGTGGCGACATCCCCGACATTGGTAACCCCGTGCGTGACCGTCAACCCGCGATCATCCAACGCATAAGAAACGGTCACGTCCAAAGCAGCGGGCCACCCGGCCTGAGGCTCGATCAAAGTCCGCAACGACACCAAAGACCCGGTGTGCTCCAGAACGGCCCAGGGCCGCCGCCGCACCAGCCCGTGAATCGCGTTCCCCCGAGCAGGCTCGGTGACGTCGAGCTGCTGCCGCACCCCGTCCAGCTCCCACGTGGCACCCGCGGTCCGGTTGGGCCACGGCACCAGCACCGCGCCGGCGCTCATCGGCGGTTTCTCGTCGGGCCCGAACGTCTCCACGTACGGGACGCCGTCCACCTCGAAGGACCGCAGGCCCGCCCCTACAGTCGTGATCACGGCGGTGGCACCCTCGTACGAGATCCCCAACATGAGGCTGAAGCCTACGGGGCCGGTGGAAGGATTTGCCCATGAAGGTTCATCACCTCAACTGCGCCACGTTCCGGCCGCCCCTGGTCGCGGGCGGGCTGGTGGCCCACTGCCTGCTCATCGAGTCCGACCGGGGGCTGGTGCTGGTCGACACGGGCTTCGGCATGAACGAGGTGACGGACCCGAAGGCGACGATCGACGGGTTGAGCCGCAAGCTGCTGCGGCCGGCGCTCGACATCACCGAGACGGCGATCAGCCAGGTCGAGAAGCGCGGGTACACCGCCGACGACGTGCGGCACGTGCTGCTGACCCACCTCGACCTCGACCACGCCGGTGGGCTGCGCGACTTCCCGAAGGCCACCGTGCACGTGCTCGACACCGAGCTGGAGGCGGCGACCAACCCGCGCAACGCCAAGGAGCGCGCTCGGTACCCGAAGAAGCAACGCGAGGGCGTCACGTTCGAGACGCACAAGGCCGAGGGTGAGGACTGGTTCGGGTTCGAGGCCGTCAAGAGCATCGACGGCCTGCCCGAGGACGTCCTGATGGTGCCGCTGATCGGGCACACCAGGGGCCACACCGGCATCGCGGTCCGGTCCGACGACGGCTGGCTGCTGCACGCGGGCGACGCGTACTTCTACCGCGGCGAGGTCGAGACGCCGCCCAGCGACATCTTCGCCCTGAAGCTCTTCGGGAAGCAGACCGCGATGATCAACCAGCAGCGCGTGTCCAATGTGGAGCGTCTGCGCGAGCTCAAGGCCCAGGGCGAGGTCGAGGTGTTCTCCGCGCACGACCCGGTCGAACTGGCGCGCCTCGCGTGACGTTCATCCACCGGATCCGCCTCGACCAGGCCAGCGACACGCACCGCTACCCGTTCACGTTGCCGGTCGTCCAGCACCTGATCAGGCAGCCTCTGGAGCTCCGCAGCCCGATCACGTTCCTCACGGGCGACAACGGCGCGGGCAAGTCGACGCTGGTCGAGGCGATCGCGGTGGCGGCCGGGTTCAACGCGGAGGGCGGCACGCAGTCGTTCCGCTTCGCCACCAAGGCGACGGAGTCGTCGCTCGGCGAGCACCTGATCCTGAGCTGGGGCACCAGGAAGCCGCGGACGGGGTTCTTCCTCAGGGCCGAGTCGTTCTACAACGTCGCCACCGAGATCGACCGGATCGGCGAGGGGATCCACGCGTCGTACGGCGGGAAGTCGTTGCACGAGCGGTCACACGGCGAGAGCTTCATCGACCTGATGACGCACCGGTTCGGCAGCAAGGGCCTCTACGTGCTGGACGAGCCGGAGGCCGCGCTGTCGGTCAAAGGCTGCCTCACGGTCCTGCGCCGCATGCACGAGCTCGTCGAGGAGGGCTCGCAGTTCATCATCGCCACGCACTCGCCGATCCTGCTCGCGGCGCCGCGGGCCACGATCCTCGAGATCACCGACACCATCGACGAGATCTCCTACGACACAGCGGAACCGGTCCGGCTCACCCGCGGTTTCCTGGGCGATCCGGACCGGTTCCTGAAGCACCTGCTCGACTAGGGCCTGTGTCCTGGAGCCCTACTTGCCGAGGTTCTCCGGGTGGGTCTCCACCTTGCCGTGCAGCACGCGGTTGATGCCCCAGAGCACCAGACCGGCGAGCAGCAGCCAGCCCGCGATCTTGTAGTCGTCCCACGGACGGCCCGAGAGCACCGGCATGGCGAGGTACGCGCACGTGATCGCGCCGAGGACCGGGGCCCACGTCGGCGCCCGGAAGTGCTCGTGCTCGGACTTCTCCCGCCGCAGCACCAGGCACGCCACGTTGACGATCGTGAAGACGATCAGCAGCAGCAACGACGTGGTGCCGCCGAGCTTGCCGATGTCCGCCGTGGACACCAGGATCACCGCGACGCCGGTCGTGAAGACGATCGAGATCCACGGCGTGCGGCGGAACGGGTGCACCGTGCCGAAGAACGACGGGATGATCTTCTCGTTCGCCATGCCGTACAACAGCCTCGACGCCATCAGCATGTTGATCAGCGCCGAGTTGATGACGGCCAGCAGGCCGATCAACGCGAAGATCCACAGCGGGAAGCCCGGCGCGCCGACCGTGACGACCTTCAGCAACGCGCTGCTGCCCGCCTTCGCGAGCTCGTCGGACGGGATCAGCAGCGACGACGTGATCGCGACCAGCACGTAGATCAGGGCCGCGACGCCCATGCCGATCAGCATCGCGCGCGGGAAGATCTTGGCCGGGTTCTTGCACTCCTCGGCCATGTTGACCGAGTCCTCGAAGCCGACCATCGCGAAGAACGCGAGCGCCGTGGCCGAGGTGACCGCGAGCAGCACGCTGCTGCCGTCCGGCACGTGGATCTCGGTGAGCCTGCCGGGCTCGCCGTCGCCGTTCACGACGGCCCAGATGCCGATCAGGATGATGATCACCAGACCGGACAGCTCGATGCAGGTCAGCACCACGTTGGCCTTGACCGACTCCGAGACGCCGCGGAAGTTGATGACCGCCAGCGCCGCGATGAAGACGATCGCGATGCCGGTGATGACGAGCGACTCCGGCCGCAACGAGACGTCGAAGAACTCGACGAGCAACTGCCGCAGGTACGTGCGGCCGAACGCGAGCGCGGCCGACGACGCCGACGTGATGCCGGAGCACATGACGGCGAACGCGACCATGAACGTCAGGAAGTGGATCCCGAACGCTCTGTTCGTGTAGAGCGCGGCGCCGGCGGCCCTGGGGTACTTGCCGACGAGCTCGAGGTAGCTGAACGCGGTCAGGAACGCCACCACGAACGCGAGCAGGAAGGGCAGCCAGAGGGCGCCGCCGATCTTGCCGGCCACGTTGCCGGTGAGGGCGTAGATACCGGTGCCGAGGATGTCGCCGACGACGAAGAACAGCAGGAGCTTCGGGCCGATCGCCCGGTGCAGCTCTGGTTGCTCCGTTTGTGGAGTCGCTTCAGCCATGCCCGAAGATTCTGCCCGTTTCGCCTGGCCACCAGGCACGAACGGACGCCCACCTCACCCAATTGGTGTAACAATCGCACGATGAGACTCGCGGCAACCGCGATCATCGCCGTCCTGGCGCTGACCGCCTGCTCCTCGTCCGAACCCGCGAGCCAGGGCGACGGCCGGTACCGCGACGTGAAGAGCCTGGTGGCCGCGGTGACCAAGTCGGTCGGCGAGAAGAAGACCTACCGGTTCACCATCGCCCCGCCGGCCGCGGGCGGGGGCGTGCGGTACCCGTCGAGCGGTGCCGTGCGGCTCGGCGGCGAGGTGCCCGCCATGGACGCGACCACGACCCGTCCCGTGCAGAGCGGCGGCGAGGCGGTGGAGCTGCGGCTGGTGTCGACCACGCGGGACAGCGCGTTCGTGAAGCTGCCGGCGGCGGTGTTCGGGCTGCCCGCGGACAAGCCGTGGGTGAAGCTGGACCGCGCCGTGGACGACGACTTCACCACGACGTTGCTCGGGTTCCACGACGTCGTCTTCCAGCAGGCCGCGTTCACGACGTACCACCTGCCGGTGATGGAGGCGGGCGGGGAGATCAAGCTGACCGCGCAGATCGGCGGGACGACCCGGTACTCGATCTCCGTCGACTACCGGAAGGCCTACGACACCCTCACCGACGAGGGCCTGCGCAACGAGATCAAGCTCGCGCTGGACCAGAACGTGGCCGGGTCGACCGGCGAGATCGAGCTCGACGGCAGCGGCCTGCCCGTCCGCATCGCGTTCTACACGGAGTTCCAGGGCGCTCGGATCGTCGACGAGGCGCGCTTCTCCGGCTGGGGCGACGAGGTGGCGATCGCGGCGCCGAACGCGTCGGAGATCAGCTCGCGGAGTTGACGCGGTAGCGCCAGATCGCGGGCAGCGCGGCGACCATGACCACGCTCGCGACGACCACCAGCAGACCGCCGACCGACACCGCCGCGGCCGTGCCGAACGCCGCGCCACCGGTGCCGTGCAACAGGTCCGCGATGCGCGGCCCACCGGCCACGACCACGATGAACACGCCCTGCATCCGTCCGCGCATCTCGTCCGTCGCGGCGGACTGCAGGATCGCGCCGCGGAACGCCATCGACACCATGTCGGCGGCGCCGGCGAGCGCGAGGAACGCGGCCGCGACCCACAGCGAACCGGCGAGGCCGAACCCGGCGATCGCGAGGCCCCAGCCCACGACGGCGAGCGTCAGCGCGACACCGTGCCTGCTGACGTTGGAGATCCAGCCGGACGTGAGGCCGCAGAGGACGGCACCGACGGGGATCGCCGCGAACAGCACGCCGAGCGCGAACCCACCGCCCGCCGGGTCGCCGAACGTGTGCTGGGCCATCTCCGGGAACAGCGCCCGCGGCATGCCGAACACCATCGCGATGATGTCCAGCAGCATGCTCGCCATCAGCACCTTCTGGGCCCAGAGGTAGACGAACCCGTCCAGCACGTCCCGCAGGCCCGCGCGGCGCACCACGCCGTCCAGCGGGGGCATCGGCGGCAGCTTCCACACGGCGTAGACCGCGGCGATGAGCGCGACGGCGTCCACGAGGTACAGCGTCGAGAGCCCGACGACCGGCATGAACGCGCCCGCGAGCAACGGCCCGAGCACGGCACCGAACTGCATGACCGTGGAGCCCAGCGCGCCGGCCGACGGCAACAGCTCGGCGGGCACCAGCCTGGCGATCGACGCCGACCGCGCGGGCGCGTTGGCCGCGAAGAACACCTGTTGCAGCCCGAGCAACGCGATCACGAGCCACACCGAGCCGACGTTCATCGCCGCCTGCGCCCACAGCAGCACCGACGAGACGGCGATGCCGGTGTTGGTGACGAGCAGCAGCTTGCGGCGGTCGACCGTGTCCGCAATCGCGCCGCCCCACAGGCCGAAGACCAGCAGCGGGACGAGCGCGACGCCGGCCGCGATGCCGACCCAGGCGGACGACCCGGTGAGGTCGTAGACCTGCTTCGGCACGGCGACGGCGGTGAGCTGGGAGCCCACCGCCGTGACGATCGTGGAGATCCACAACCGGCGATAGGCGACGATCTTCAACGGTCGCGTGTCGATCACGAACGCCGAGCGCGTGCTTCTCCCCGCAGTGGTCACTTGGTTAGCCTATGGCAACTAACAAGCCCATTTCGTGGACTTGTCGCCAAGACCACTCGTCAGAGGCGCACCGGGTACACCGGCTCCGGCACCTTCGGGCTGATCCGGCCCTCGACGAAGATCCCGTGCCAGATCATGAAGCACAGCACGCTCCACAGCTGCCGGCTGCGGTCGAACTGCTCCGACTTGTGCTCGGCGAGCAGGTCGAGCACCGCGTTCTTGTCGAGCAGGTGACCGGTCTGCGAGTCGTTGATGATCCCGCGCGCCCAGTCGTACATCTCGGCGCGCAGCCAGTGCCGGATCGGCACCGGGAACCCGAGCTTCGGCCGGTTCAGCACGTGCGCGGGGATGATCTTCGCCAATGCCTTGCGCAGCGCGTACTTCGTGGTGCCCTCGGTGAGCTTCTGGTCGAGCGGCACCTCGGCCGCCACCCGGAACACCTCGGGGTCGAGGAACGGCACGCGCAGCTCGATCGAGTTGGCCATGGTGACCTTGTCGGCCTTGACCAGGATGTCGCCGCGCAGCCACGTGAAGAGGTCGATGTGCTGCATGCGCGCGACCGGGTCCCACGACTCCGACTCGCGGTACCAGGGCGCCGTGACGTCCTGGAAGCCGATGCCCTCGACGTAACCGGGGAACACCGCGCGCACCTGCGCGTCGCTGAAGTTGCGGGCGTTGCCGTAGTACCGCTCCTCCAGCCGGAGCGACCCGCGCCGCAGCAGGTCCTTGCCGCGCACACCCTCCGGAATGGACTTCGACACGGCACCCATGAGCTTGCGCACGCCGCCCGGCACCTTCTCGAACGGCGACAGCGACAGCGGCTCGTGGTAGATCACGTACCCGCCGAACAGCTCGTCCGCGCCCTCACCGGACAGCACGGCCTTGACGTACTTCCGCGCCTCCTTGGCGATGAAGTACAACGGCACCAACGCCGGGTCCGCCACCGGGTCGTCGAGGTACCAGATGATCAGCGGCAGCTCTTCCATCATCTCGTCCGGCGACACCGTCCGGACCACGTGCCGCACCCCGATCGCCGCTGCCGTCTCCGCCGCGACGTCGACCTCCGAGTACCCCTGCCGGTCGAACCCGCTGGTGAACGCGATGAGGTTCGGGTTGTGCTGCTTCGCCAGCGTCGCCGTGGCCGTGGAGTCGATACCGCCGGACAGGAACGCACCGACCGTGACGTCCGGGTCGGAGATCATGTGCTTGGCCACCGAGTCGCGCATCACGTCGGCAATGCGCTCGTGCAGCGCCTCGGCCTCGTGCGCCCCGTTGACCGGCCGCGGCGAGAACACGGGCTTGAAGTACCGGTTGAACAGCACCTGCCCACCCGGCGACACCTTGAACGACGTGCCGGACTCCACCCGCCGGATCGCCTTGTGCAGCGACTCGGGCTCCGGCACGTACTGGAGCACCAGGTAGTGCTGCAACGCCGTCTGGTCCAGCTCCTGGCTGATCCCCAGCACACCGGTCAGCTGCAGCAGGCTCTTCTTCTCGGACGAGAACCCGACCCCACCGGGCCCGGCGGCCCAGTACAGCGGCTTGATCCCGAACGGGTCGCGGGCGCCGAAGACAACCCGCTCCTGCGCGTCCCAGATCATGAACGCGAACATGCCGCGCAACATCTTGACCCAGTCCGCCCCGAGGTAGTGGTACCCCGCGACGATGGACTCGCCGTCACCGTTGGTCTTGAACTGCGCGCCGAACTTCCGCATGAGCTCCGCCCGGAGCTCCTTGTAGTTGTAGATCTCGCCGTTGAAGTTCAGCGTGTACCGCGTCGGGTTCTCCGGCGGCCCCCACACCAGCGGCTGGTGCGAGTGCTCGAGGTCGATGAACCCGAGCCGGTTGAACCCGTAGATGACCTCTTTGTCGGCCCAGGTGTCCTGCTCGTCCGGCCCCCGGTGCCGCTGACAACGCAACGCCGAAGCCACCGAGGCACGCGCGGACGCCGCAGTGGCTTCGGTGGAACAGATGAGTCCGAGCACTCCGCACACGGTTAATCGCACCTCGTAGCTAGCTGTTGCCGAATTCCCAGTATGACGAGTCCGGTATCGGACATTCGCGCCACCCGAAGGACGCCCGAGCCCCAGGTCAGGTTCCGCGAGGTGCGCCACGGCGGAAGGGGCGGTACCGACCGCACTGGCCCGCCCACCGCAACCACGCACGCAGGCCGGGCGCGCGGTGCCAACCGGCGCCCACCCGCACACGGCCGCCCACGCACGCAGCCTGGCGTGGCGAAGCCCAGCGAGCCGTCTGAACTGTGCCGCACCGGGAGCCGGTGCACACCAACCGGGGCGATTGGGGCTTCACCTCGAGGGGGGCGGGGTGCTGCCCCTCTGCACACGGCCGGCGGAACCGACACGAGCCCGCACAACCCGACCCGCACCCCAGGCCGACCCGCACCCCAGCCCACACGAACCCGACCCGCACGAAAAGGGGCGCCTCCCGCCCACAGGAAGCGCCCCAAGCCCAAAACCCCTACGGAGCTACTCGCTCCAAAGACCACCCGTCCCGCCCGAGCCGGAACCGCAGCCGGTCGTGCATCCGATCCCGCCGCCCCTGCCAGAACTCGACCTCCTCGGGCCGGATCCGCCACCCGCCCCAGTGCGGCGGCACCGGGATCTTCTCGGTGTCGGCGAACTGGCGCTCGATCTTGTGCAGCGCGGAATCCAAAGTGGACCGCCCACTCACCACACGCGACTGCGGCGAGGCCCAGGCCCCGATCTGCGACCCCCGCGGGCGCGAGTTCCAGTACTCGGCGGTCTCCACGGGTCCGACCTTCTCGACGACGCCGCGCACGTGCGCCTGCCGCTGCATCGCGAACCAGGGGAATGTGGCCGACGCGTAGCGCGTGGCCATCAGGTCGTGCGACTTGTTCGACGTGTAGTTGGTGAAGAACACCAGCCCGCGAGCGTCGAGACCCTTGGCCAGCACCGTCCGCGACGACGGACGGCCCTTCACGTCCGTGGTCGCCAGCACCATGGCGTTGGGTTCGGCGAGGCCGGCACCCGAGGCCTGGTCCAGCCAGAGCTGGAGCTGGTCGTGCCAGGTGGCGGCAAGCTCGGACTCGCTGAGCGAGCCCTGCTCGTAGGACACGCGCATCGCCGGCAGTGCGATGTTCGTGGTCTCCGTCATCGGCG
This sequence comes from Lentzea albida, assembly GCF_900111005.1. Lineage (GTDB taxonomy): Bacteria > Actinomycetota > Actinomycetes > Mycobacteriales > Pseudonocardiaceae > Lentzea > Lentzea albida. The sequence goes on along the minus strand of NZ_FOFV01000001.1, from coordinate 568,546 downwards.
AACCTCCAAGCGGCGGGCAGAACTCGTGGTCCCTGGACCCGCGACCATACGCACGGACAACGGATCCCGAAACCGCCTGCGCGGTGATGACCACCACCTGAACGGTGACTGTCCGTGCAAAGAACAGTTCTGGATCGAGTCCGTGATCGAGTCAGATGGCATCGAGCACACGTGTGACGGTGACCACGTCTTCACCCAGTGCGGTGGCGAGGGTTCCGCCTGCTGCCAAAGGAACGACGCTCCACCACTCACCGCCGTCCGATTCGCGCGCCACCGAGTCCAGGACCAGTTCCGTTCCGACGACCCGTTTGCCCGCCAAGCCGGCAGGCGATCCGTCTATCGACGGCGAGCCGACGACGAGTTGCTGGTGCAACAACGGCTTGCCGCAACGGGTTGCGCGCACGGTGGACGACAGCGCGCCGCTCGCCTCGCCGGCTCGGCCCAGCACGAGGACCTCGCGCGTCCGCAACTGTGCGTGACCGTCCAATTCGGCCTCCACGACTGCGGTGTGGTTCGCCCGGCCGGTCACGACGGTCGGTTCGGGCTTGTAACAAAGGTTTCCCTGAACGTGAAAACGCACGAGGGACGAAGACTCCGCACCGGACGAACCGGGCAGCAGCAGGGTCGCCGCAACACCTCGCAGTTCCAGGGAAGCTCCGCGTTCGACTTCGACGGTCAACGACAACGAATCGCCACCGAGAGGTGCCGTCACCGAGGAAACCAGGTGCACCAACGCAACCGGCCCCACCCGGCGGGCCGGCACCAATGTCAACGGTGTCATCGACCGCAGGACCCGCACGACGCTGTTGCCGTGCGGGTCCGGCGACACCACCAGCCGAGCCGAGGCCTTCACAGCTGGGCCAGCACCCACTTCGCCACCTCGGGCGCCTCCGGGGTCTCCACCAGCGACTGCGCGATGACGGGCAGCTCCCCGCGCATCCGGTGCGCGTCGGAGATCATCACGTCCATGTCAGCGCCGACGAACGGCGCCAGGTCGATCTTGTTGATGACCAGGAGGTCCGCCGTCGTCACGCCGGGCCCGCCCTTGCGGGGCACCTTGTCGCCGCCGGCGACGTCGACCACGAAGATCTGCCGGTCGACCAGCCCGCGCGAGAACACCGCCGTCAGGTTGTCGCCGCCGCTCTCGATGATCACCAGGTCCAGTCCGTCGAACCGGTGCTCCAGCCGCTCCACCGCGTCCAGGTTCGCCGTGATGTCGTCGCGGATCGCGGTGTGCGGGCAGCACCCCGTCTGCACGGCCTCGATCCGCGACGGGTCGAGCACGCCCGCCCGCCGCAGGAAGTCGGCGTCCTCGGTCGTGTAGATGTCGTTGGTGACGACCGCCAGCGACAGCTGCGACCCCAGCGCCCGGCACAGCGCCGCGGTCAGCGCGGTCTTGCCGCTGCCGACCGGACCGCCGATGCCGATGCGCGGCGCGGCGCCGTGGTGGTGATCATGCGGGTCGGGCCCGTGGTTAGCTCCCAAAGAGACGCACCCCTTCACGTCGTAGATGTGCTTCGGCCAGCAGGTCCAGGGCCGGCGAACCGAGCGCGGGCAGTTCCTTGCACGCCCGCGAAGCAACGTCTTGCACCGGCAGGCCTGCCACGATCGCGTTGACCCCGAACGGATCCAGCCCCAGCAACCGCACCGCCGCCGACGCGGGTCCGCTCACCGCGAGGTAGGCGCAGGTCAGGGCGGCCTCGAAGGGGTCATCGACCAGCACGCCGATCACCAGCGGCTGGTGCGGGTCCCTGGGCAGCGCCGCCAGCCGTTCGGACGGCCAGGCCCGGCGGGCCGCCCGCAGCATGCCCCTCCCCTGGGCCCGTGAAGCCTCGCGCTGGGCAGGGGAAGGCGTGCGGGCGTCCAGCTCCGCGTCCAAGACGTCGAGGTCCTCACCGCGCGCAGCCGCGGCCGCGAACCCCGCCGCCAGCAACCCCGCGCCGACCAACCGGCCGTGCAGGAACGACCGCAGCGAGGGCTCGTCGGACACGAGCCCGCGCGCGGCGGCCTCCTCCAGCCCGCCGGAGTGCACGTGGCCGCCGCCCGGGAAGCGGGAGTCGGCGAGGATCAGCGCGGTCAGCATCAGAACAGGAAGTACCGTTGTGCCATCGGCAGTTCCGCGACCGGTGACGGCTCGACCAGGTCGCCGTCGACGTGCACGGCGAAGCTGTCCGGGTCGACCCGCACGTCCGGCATCGCGTCGTTCAGCACCATGTCGGCCTTGGTCACCGACCGCGTGGAGGACACGGGCAGCACCCGCCGCGCGTACCGGTCGGCGATCCCGGCCTCCACGGCCTCGGGCGCCACGAAGAACACCGACGACGCGGCACCGGCCGTCGCACCGAACATCGGCCGCGCCCACACCGGTTGCGGCGTCGGGATCGAGGCGTTCGCGTCGCCCATCGCGCCCCACGCGATGAACCCGCCCTTCAGCACCACCGACGGCCGCACGCCGAAGAACTTGGGCTCCCACAGCACGAGGTCGGCGAGCTTGCCGACCTCGACCGACCCGACCTCGTCCGCGATGCCGTGCGCCACGGCGGGGTTGATCGTGTACTTGGCGACGTACCGCCGCGCCCGCAGGTTCGGGTCCATCGACCGGCGCGACGACATCACGTGCGCGGTCTGCCAGGTCCGGATGATCACCTCGCCGACGCGGCCCATCGCCTGCGAGTCCGACGAGATCATCGAGATCGCGCCGAGGTCGTGCAGCAGGTCCTCGGCGGCGATCGTGGTCGGCCGGATCCGCGACTCCGCGAACGCCAGGTCCTCCGGCACCGACGGGTTGAGGTGGTGGCACACCATCAGCATGTCGAGGTGCTCTTCGAGGGTGTTGACGGTGTGCGGGCGCGTCGGGTTGGTCGACGACGGCAGCACGTTCGGCAGCGAGACCACGCGGATGATGTCCGGCGCGTGCCCGCCGCCCGCGCCCTCGGAGTGGTACGCGTTGATCGACCGGCCCGCGATGGCGTCCACAGTGGACTCCAGGAAGCCTGCCTCGTTCAACGTGTCCGTGTGGATCGCGACCTGCACCCCGGACTCGTCCGCGATCCGCAGGCACGCGTCGATCGCGGCGGGCGTCGTGCCCCAGTCCTCGTGCAGCTTGAACCCGCCGGCGCCACCGGCGAGCTGCTCGCGCAGGCCTTCTTCGGAGACCGTGTTCCCCTTGCCCAGCAACAGGACGTTGACCGGCATGTGGTCCATCGACGTCAGCATGCGGTCGAGGTACCAGGCCCCCGGCGTGACCGTGGTGGCCTTCGTGCCCTCCGCCGGACCGGTGCCGCCACCGACCAGCGTCGTGAGCCCAGACGCCAGCGCCTCGTCCACGATCTGCGGGCAGATGAAGTGCACGTGGCAGTCGATGCCGCCCGCGGTCAGGATCTTCCCGTTGCCGGACAGGATCTCCGTCGACGGGCCGATCACCAGCGCGGGGTGCACGCCGTCCATCGTGTCGGGGTTGCCGGCCTTGCCGATCGCGACGATCCGCCCGTCCCGCACACCGACGTCGGCCTTGACGACACCCCAGTGGTCGAGGACGACCGCACCGGTGATGACCAGGTCGGGAGCGCCCTCGGCACGGGTCGCGACGCCCTGGCCCATCGACTCGCGGACGACCTTGCCGCCGCCGAAGATCACCTCGTCACCGGAGCCCGCACCGCGGCTCAGGTCCTCGGTGACCTCGATGAACAGGTCGGTGTCGGCGAGCCTGATGCGGTCGCCGACCGTCGGCCCGAGCAGTTCGGCGTAACGCTCGCGGTCGATCATCGCTGCAACCCCCGGACGATCCTCAAGCCTGCCAGCGGAACCAGCGTGACCTCGCGCTCGACGCCGGGCTCGAACCGCACGGCCGTACCGGCCGGGATGTCCAGCCGGTAGCCGAACGCGGCCTCGCGGTCGAACTCGAGCCCCGTGTTGACCGAGGCGAAGTGGAAGTGCGACCCGACCTGGACGGGCCGGTCGGCGGTGTTCACGACGACCATCGTCACGCGCGGCCGTCCGGGGTTGAGCTCGACGGGTTCGGACCCGACGACGACCTCCCCCGGCGCCGGACCGGCGGACGGCGCGATCGGGTGGTGCACGGTGACGAGCTTGGTGCCGTCGGGGAACGTCGCCTCCGCCTGCACCGAGTCGATCATCTCCGGGACGCCCCGCATGACCTGCTCCGGCGCGAGCACCGTGCGGCCGCTCTCCATGAGCTCGCTGACCGTGCGGCCGTCCCGCGCGCCCTCCAGCACGTGGTCGGTGATCAACGCGACGGCCTCGGGGTAGTTGAGCAGCACCCCGCGTTCGAGCCTCCGCCGCGCCACGTCGGCGGCGACGTGCACGAGGAGCTTGTCGCGTTCATGCGGCGTCAGATGCACCCCGCCGTTCTAACACGCGCGAGCGCGCTTTCCCGGAGTGGAAACACGGCCGAAACACGACCGCGTGTCCACCGACCGGTTGACAACCGGGGTCAGCGGCACGGTCGTCCCGCGCGACCCCCTCGAAAACGCAGGATTCACGACATGAACGCGATCCGAGTGAGGGGCCTGGTGAAGGCCTACAAGGGCCACCAGGCGGTGGCAGGGGTGGACCTCGACGTCGCCCGCGGTGAGGTCTTCGCGGTCCTCGGACCGAACGGCGCCGGCAAGACCACGAGCGTCGAGATCCTGGAGGGGCACCGCGACCGCGACGCCGGTGAGGTCAGCGTGCTGGGCGTCGACCCGGCCAGGGGCGGCCGCGAGTGGCGTTCGAAGCTCGGCATCGTCCTGCAGAGCGCGACGGACGCGGCGACGTTGTCGGTGCGCGAGGCCGTCCGCCACTACGCCAGGTACTACGGCGACCCGCGTGACCCGGACGAGGTCATCGACCTCGTCGGGCTCACCGAGAAGGCGAAGTCCCGCGCCGGCACGCTGTCCGGCGGCCAGCGGCGCAGGCTCGACGTGGCGCTCGGCATCATCGGACGCCCGGAGCTCGTGTTCCTGGACGAGCCGACCACCGGGTTCGACCCCGAGGCGCGGCGCCAGTTCTGGGGCCTGATCAGGCTGCTCGCCTCCGAGGGCACCACGATCCTGCTGACCACGCACTACCTGGACGAGGCCGAGGCGCTCGCCGACCGCGTCGCCGTGCTCGCGGGCGGCCGGATCGTCGCCGAGGGGACGCCGCGGACGCTCGGGGGTCGCGCACACGCCGACGCCACCGTCCGCTGGTTATCCGACCGCGGCCACCAGGAGATCAGGACCTCCGAGCCCACCAAAGTGATCGCCGACCTGTCCCGCCACGGCGAGCTGGCCGAGCTCACCGTCACCCGCCCGTCGCTGGAAGACGTCTACCTGGAGCTGATCAATTGATTACCGCTGTCGCGTCCAAGGCGGCCGCCCTGCCCTCGCTGCTGTCGCTCGGTCTCGCGAGGGGTGGGACCGAGCTGCGGGAGTTCTTCCGGCAGAAGGAGAACCTCCTCTTCACCGTCTCGCTGCCCGCACTGCTGATGCTGCTGCTCGGCACCGTGTACGTGAAGGAACCCGCCGCCGCGCAGATGTTCGCGGCCAGCATGATCGGCGCCGGCATCATCTCGACGTCGTTCGTCGGGCTCGGCATGAGCGTCGTGGCCGACCGCGAGGACGGCACGCTCAAGCGCCTGCGCGGCACGCCGATGCCGTTCACGTCCTACTTCATCGGCAAGATCGTCCTGGTCTTCGTGTCGAGCCTCTTCGAGGCCGTGCTGCTGGTCGTGGTCGGGCTGCTGCGGTTCGACCTGGAACTGCCTTCGAGCGCGGAGAAGTGGCTGACGTTCGCCTGGGTCTTCTCCCTCGGCGTCGTCGCGTGCTCGCTGATCGGTGTGGCGCTGAGCTCGATCGCGAAGTCCACCCGCAGCGCGGCGGGCGTGCTGAACCTGCCGTACGTCGTGCTGCAGTTCCTCAGCGGCGTGTTCATCATGCAGTCGGCCCTGCCCGAGTCGCTGCGCACGGCGGGCTCGCTCTTCCCGCTGAAGTGGGTGTGTCAGGGTTTCCGCTCGGTGTTCGCACTGGACGACGGCTACGCGGTCATGGAGGCGGCGGGATCATGGGAGCTCGGCAAGGTCGCGCTGGTGCTCGGGGCGTGGACGATCGTGGGCCTGGTCCTCGTCAGCAGGACGTTCAAGTGGAGCAACACCAGCCGCTGACGACCTGGTACGTGCTGTTCGCACTGACCCAGGTCACCACCATCACCCTCGTCCTGCTGGACGCCAACCCCCTCGCCGACCGGCTGACGGCGGCGGGGTTGCTCGTCCTGAACTCCGCGTGGTTCGTCGCGTTCGGACTGCGGCTGATGAGGAAGGGCGTCGAGGACTGGCGGGGCCTCGTCTACGCCGCCGGTTCGCTCGCCCTCTGGGCCCCGGCGGTCTGGCTGACCGGCAACGCCACGTTCGCGCTGTTCGGCCTCGTTCCGCAGATCTACATGATGATGCCGGTGACGTGGGCGTTCTTCCCGATGGTGGTCTTCGTCTTCACGCCGCAGCTGCTGACCTGGCTGGCGGGCGCCGACCCCGCGCTCCCCTGGCCCGGCGCGCTGCTGATCGTCGGCTTCTCCCAGGCGTTCGGCTGGGCGGTGAGCCGGATCGCGCAGCAGAACGAACAACGCGGCGAACTCCTGCAACGCATCGAGGCGCTGACCCTCGAAGCCGAACGCGCCCGTTGGTCCGCCGAGATCCACGACACCCTGGCCCAGGGCTTCACCTCGATCATCACCTTGTTGCAGGGCGCCCAACCGAACGTGGAACTCGCTTTGCAGACCGCACGCGAGAACCTCCGAGAGGCCCGCGCGCTGGTCGCGTCCAACGCACCGTCGCCTTTGGACGGTTCCTCGCTGGAGGACGCGTTGCGCCGCCTGGTCTCCGGCGTCTCACTGCCGTCCGCCTTCCGCGTGATCGGCGACGCCCGCCCGCTGGCGACCTCGGCCGAGGTGGTGCTGCTGCGCACCGCGCAGGAGGCGCTGACCAACGTCGCGCGGCACTCGGGAGCGTCCCGCGTCGACGTGGTGATGAGGTTCGACGAGGACGGCGTCTCGCTGGAGGTGCGCGACGACGGCCGCGGCTTCGGCGACGCCCCGGAGGGCTTCGGCCTGCGGGGCATGCGTGCACGGCTCGAACAGGTCGGTGGCACGCTGTCGCTGTCTTCGGACGAGGGGGCGTCAGTGCTGGTGGAGGTACCGCTGTGATCAGGATCTTGCTCGTGGACGACCACCCCGTGGTGCGCCAGGGGCTGCGCGGGATGCTCGTGGGGGACGACCTGGAGGTGGTCGGGGACGCAGGCTCGGGCGCCGAGGCGATCGCTCAGGCCGCCGCGTTGAAGCCGGACGTCGTGCTGATGGACCTGCGGATGCCCGAGATGGACGGGGTGGCCGCCACCGCTCGGATCGTGGGGACCGGGCCTCGGGTGCTGGTGTTGACCACTTACGAGACCGATTCGGACATTCTTCGCGCGGTGGAGGCCGGGGCTTCCGGGTACCTGTTGAAGGACTCGACCACCGAGGACCTGATCGCGGCCATCCGGGCGGCGGCGCGCGGGGAGACGGTGCTGGCGCCGTCGATGGTGGCCAAGGTGGTCGGGCAGGTCAGGACGCCGCCTCTGTCGGCGCGCGAGTCCGAGGTGCTGAGGTTGGTGGCGAAGGGCCTGTCGAACGCCGAGATCGGCCGGGCGCTGTTCATCTCGGAGGCGACGGTGAAGACGCACCTGTTGCGGGTGTTCAACAAGCTGGGCGTGTCGGACCGGACGGCAGCGGTCACCACGGCGATGGATCGCGGCATGCTGACGTGACCCAGGACACCCGGCTGTCACCTGCCGGCCACCGGCCTGCAACACTGTGAACTCCGGCAACGGCGCCGGTCAGGTCCCGTTCAGCTCGTCCACCGCCCCGGAGGCGTGACCACATGACCCAGACCGCCGATCCGACCTCGTTGGTGCTTCCAGCCGAGCTCAAGCCGTCTGACGGCCGCTTCGGCTGTGGACCGTCCAAGGTGCGTCCCGAGGCCGTGCAGGCCCTCGCCACCGAGGGTGCCGCGCTGCTCGGCACTTCGCACCGGCAGAAGCCCGTCAAGAACCTCGTCGGCCGTGTCCGCTCCGGACTGCGCGACCTGTTCCAGCTGCCCGAGGGCTACGAGGTCGTGCTCGGCAACGGCGGCACCACGGCGTTCTGGGACGCGGCGTCCTTCGGGCTCGTGCGCGAGACCGCCCAGCACTTCACCAACGGTGAGTTCTCCTCCAAGTTCGCGAAGGTCACGCAGACCGCGCCGTTCCTGAAGGACTCGCTGGTCACCAAGGCGGAGCCGGGCACCGCGCCCGAGCTGTTCTACGCCGAGGGCGCCGACCTGGTCGGCTGGGCGCAGAACGAGACGTCGACCGGTGTCGCGATGCCCGTGACCCGGATCGAGGGTTCGGGCGACGCGCTGATCGCGATCGATGCCACGTCCGGTGCCGGTGGTCTGCCGGTCAAGGCCGAGGACTTCGACGTCTACTACTTCGCGCCGCAGAAGTCGTTCGCGAGCGACGGTGGTCTGTGGCTCGCGCTGATGTCTCCGAAGGCGCTGGAGCGCGTCGAGGAGCTCAAAGACCGGTGGGTGCCGGAGTTCCTGTCGCTGCCGACGGCGCTCGACAATTCCACGAAGGATCAGACGTACAACACGCCGTCGGTCGCCACGCTGTTCCTGCTGGCGCACCAGATCGACTGGATCAACGGCAACGGTGGTCTCGACTGGGCCGTCGCGCGCACCAAGGACTCGAGCGACCGGCTGTACTCGTGGGCCGAGAAGACCGCGTACACCACGCCGTACGTCGAGAAGGCCGCTGACCGGTCGCAGGTCGTCGGCACGATCAACTTCGCTGACGACGTGGACGCCGCGACCGTGGCGAAGGTGTTGCGCGCCAACGGCATCGTGGACGTCGAGCCGTACCGCAAGCTCGGCAAGAACCAGCTGCGCGTCGCGATGTTCCCGGCCATCGAGCCGGACGACGTCACGATCCTCACGCAGGCGATCGACTGGGTCGTCGGCCAGCTCTGACACCGCGAGCAAACCTGGGGCGCACCGAGTTTCCGGTGCGCCCCAGGGCTTTTCAGGCGAGTGCCTCCGTGGGCGACTGGCGTGCCGCCCGCACCGCCGGGTAGACGCCGGCGATGGCGCCGATGAGGACCGCCGAGCCCGCTCCCCCGAGCAGGGCCGGCCACGGCAGTGCCGCCGGCCAGTGCTGACTGATCGAATATCCGGCCGTGACCGCGATCCCCACGATCACGCCGACCAGTCCGCCGAGGCCGGACAGCAGCACCGACTCGGTCAGGAACTGCCACCTGATCTGCCTGCGGGTCGCCCCGAGCGCCCGCCGCAGACCGATCTCCCTCCGGCGTTCCAGCACCGAGATCACCATCGTGTTCGCCACGCCGACGCCACCCACCAACAACGCGACTCCGCCCAGGCCCAGGAACAGCGCGTTGTAGGAACTCTCGGCCAGCTGCTGCGCCTCCAGCGCCTCGGACGGCCGGGAAACCTTGACCTCGTTGGACTTCTCCGGGTTCAGCGTCGGGCCGAGCAGGGTGCGGACGTTGTCGACCTGGTCGGGCGTCGTGCGCACGTAGACCGTGTTCGCGTGGCCCTCGAACCCGAACGCCTCCTTGGCCGCGTCCCAGCCGATCAGCACCGAGCGGTCGATCTCCGGCGAGAGCGGCAGCGGGCCGAGGATGCCGACGACGGTGAACCACTGCCCGTCGATCCACAGCTGCACACCGGGCTTGTCGATGCCGAGACGCGAGGCCGCGGTGCCCCCGAGCACCACCGCCTTCTCGCCCGACGACAGCCAGCGGCCCGCGCGGACCTCGGCGTTCAGCACCTTCAGCAGGTCCTGCTCCGCCGCCTGCACCTGCAGGCCGAGCGTGTCGCTGGCCGGCACGAGGTCGTTCTTGCGGGCGTTCGCGGAGATCTTGCCGGTGGCGCTGGCCGCCGACACCGCGCCGATCCGCTTGGCCATCGGCACCGCCGTCTCCGGCAACTTCGCGTCCTGGCCGAAGAAGTCCTGGCCGGGCGCGGCGGTCAGGAGGTTGGTGCCCAGCTTGGACATCTTCTCCTGCAACGCCGCCGCGCTGGAGGCCGGGATGCCGACCACCGCGACCACCGCGGCGATGCCGATCGCGATGCCCAGGGCGGAGAGCACGGCGCGGATCGGGCGGGTCCGCATGCCGAAGAAACCGAGTCGCAGCAGGTCGATCACAACGCCCTCCCGACGAGAACCCGCGTCCGGGAAGTCGCCGCCGTGGCAGCGACAACCGGCACAAGGCGAAGGGCACCCGTGCTCACCGCAGGGTGCGAGACGCGCGGCACGACTTCCCGCATCGCACCAGCACGGCGTTGGTGCGATCGGCGGCCCTGCTCGCCGTCGAGGCCCGCGGAGCTGATGTCAGACGGCAAGGCCCGGAGCGTGGGAGTCATACGATCACCCCGTCGCGGACCTCGACGCGGCGCGGCGCCCAGGCCGCGATGTCCCGGTCGTGCGTGATCATCACGATCGTCGTGCCGTCGGAGTTGAGGCTTTCCAACAACTCCAGCACGCCGGCGCCGTTCTTCGTGTCCAGGTTCCCGGTCGGCTCGTCGGCTAGCAGGATGCCCGGCGTGTTCACGACGGCGCGGGCGATCGCGACGCGCTGGCGTTCGCCGCCGGACAGCTCGTGCGGCTTGTGCAGCGCCCGGTGGATCAGGCCGACCCTGTCCAGGGCGGACATCGCGAGAGCCCGTCGCTTCGAGCGCGGCACACCGGCGTAGACGAGGCCTGCGGCCACGTTCTCGATCGCGGACAGCCCCTCGGTGAGGAAGAACTGCTGGAACACGAACCCGATCGTGCGGGCCCGCAGCGCCGACAAAGCGTTGTCGGACATGGTCGAGATGTCGTGGCCGTCGATCTCGACCTTGCCGGCGGTCGGCTTGTCGAGCGTGCCCATCAGGTGCAGCAGCGTCGACTTCCCCGAGCCGGACGGGCCCACGATCGCGAGCAGCTCCCCGCCCCCGACGGTCAGGGAGACGTCGCGCAACGCCTGCACGCCACCGGGGTAGGTCCTGCTCGCGTGGTCGACGGTGATCACTCCGTGGTCACCACCTTCATGCCCTCGGCCAGGCCTTCGCCCTGCACCTCGACCTGCCCCTTGGCGAAGATGCCGACGGTGACCGGGATGGTCCTGCCGTCCTCGGTGACCACGCCGTAGCCGCCCTCGTTCAACGCGAGCAGCGCGCCGATGGGGACCGCGAGCACGCCCTGCTTCTTCGACACCGTGAACAACGCCGTCACGTTGGCCGTGTCCAGGCCTTCCGCCGCCTTGGGGTCGTCGACGGAGATCGTCAGCACGATCTTCGGCTTGGAACCCTGGTTCGGGTCGCCCGCGGTGCGGGTGATGCCGGTGATCGTGCCGGTGGTGGGCTTGCCGCCGGAGATCGACAGCTCGACCTTCTCGCCCTGCTTGGCGAGGCGCTGCTTGGCCGAGTCGAGCTCGACGGTCACGGCGCGCTCGGTGCCGGTGACCTTCAGCAGGTCACCGCCCGCGGGGGCGCCGAGCTGGCCCGTCACCGACGAGACGCGGACCGCTCCCGGCTGCACGACCACGTCGCCGGAGCCGAGCTTTCCGGTCTGCTCCAGGCCGTTGGCCTTCTGCCACTTCTTCAGCGCGGTGGCCGTGTAGTAGGTGAACTTCTCGTCGGGGGTGCCGAAGTCCTTGAACCCCAGTGCGGCGAGGTTCTCCTCCACCACCTTGACGTCGGGTCCGTTCGACATGCCCTGCTCGAGGTCGCGGTAGAGCGGCATCTGGCCGTAGAACAGCGGCACCGGCTTGGCGTCCGCGTGGAACACCGGCTTGCCCTGCTCGATGACGTCGCCCTGCTTCGGCAGGCCGGTGACCGTGCCGCTTTTCCGGCTGGCCAGTGCCCGTTCCGCGCCGAAGCCGAGCTGGCCGGTCACCGACTGCTGGTCGGCGAGGTTCGTCCTCTTCACGGCCGCGGTCTTCGCCGGGTCGTTCTGCAACGGGGCGGCGTTGGCCTGGTTGGACGCGATCCTCGTGAGCACCACGACCCCGCCGGTGCCGAGCACCACGGCGGCGACGAGGGCGGCGATGACGATCTTCCTGTTCACGCGGCGCTTCATCCGACGGGCCTCGCCGCGACCATGCCGCCGTTCTCGAGGCCGCAGTCCTTCATGTCCTGCTTGACCTTCTCGTCCTCCATGTCGGGCAGCTCGATCGGCTCCAGCGGCTGGCCGACACCACCCTCGAACTGCGGGTCCGGCCAGTTGTAGCCCTTGTCCCGCATGCACTTCGCCTGCTGGCGCATCTTGTCCTGGTCCTCGGGCGACGGCGGCTTGAACTCACCACCGTTGGGCAGGAACTTCTTGCACGCCTCGTGCGCGGTCTTCATCTTCTCCGGGTCGAGCCCGCCCTCGCCGCCGATCGTGATGCCGACACCCCCGCCGTCCTCGCTCGGATCCGGCATGTCGATGCCGTTCTCCCGCATGCACTTGGCGAACTGGATCGAGTCGCCCTTCTCGTCCTTCTCGGCGTCGGCCGGCTGGTCCTTCGACCCGCAGGCGGTGAGCGCCAGCAGCAGGCCCAGCAGCACTGCGATGGTGGTTTTCATGGCGACAGGTCTACGGAGGCCGTCATTCGGCGGCGTTAAGCGAAAGGGCTTATCCGGCGCTTATGCCCGTTCCCCGGAAAATGGGCGCCATGCGTGTGCTGGTGGTCGAGGACGAACAGCTGCTCGCGGACACGATCGCCGAGGGGCTGCGCAGGTTCTCGATGGCGGTCGACGTCTGCTACGACGGCGAGGCGGCGTTGGAGCGCGTGGGGGTGCACGCGTACGACGTCGTGGTGCTCGACCGCGACCTGCCCCTCGTGCACGGGGACGAGGTGTGCAAGGCGGTGCACGCGACCGGCGGCGAGGCGCGGGTGCTGATGCTGACGGCGGCGGCCGAGGTGGACGACCGGGTGGCCGGGCTCGGGCTCGGCGCCGACGACTACCTGACCAAGCCGTTCGCGTTCGCCGAGCTCGTGGCCCGCGTGCAGGCGCTGGGCCGCCGTGCTCGTCCCGCGCTGCCGCCGGTGCTCCGGCGGGCGGGCGTGACGCTCGACCTGCCGCGGCACCAGGCGATGCGGGAGGGGAGGTTCCTGCCCCTCTCCCCGAAGGAGTTCGCGGTGCTGGAGGTGCTGATGCGGGCGGAGGGCAACGTCGTGAGTGCCGAGGAGCTGCTGGAGAAGGCCTGGGACGAGCACGCGGACCCGTTCACCAACGCCGTGCGGGTGGCGGTGATGACGCTGCGCCGGAAGCTGGGCGCGCCGCAGGTCATCGAGACCGTGCCCGGCGCCGGCTACCGGTTCGGCTCGTGAAGCTCAGGACCAGGCTGACGGCCTGGTACGCCGGGGTCTTCCTGATCGCGGGCATCGCGCTGATCGGCCTCAACTACTGGTTGCTCGCCGAGTGGATGCCGCTGGAGGGGATGGCGGTGTCCCGCGCGCTGCCCACCGAGGCGGCCGCGACGTACCCCGGCATCGCGGCGGTCGAGGCGGGTGTCCTGCCCGCGGACACCCTGGTGGTCAGCGGCGCGGACTTCGCCGCGGACACGATGAACACCGTCCTGTGGCAGTCCGTCATCGCGTTGCTGGTCGCCGCGGTGATCGCCGTCTGGCTCGGCTGGGTCGTGGCCGGACGGGTGCTGGCGCCGCTGCACTCGATCACCTCCACCGCGCACCGGCTGGAGGCGGAGCAACTGGACCGGCGGATCGAGCTGGACGGGCCGCCGGACGAGCTCAAGGAGCTGGCGGACACCTTCGACGGCATGCTCGACCGGCTCGCGTCGTCGTTCGACAGCCAGAAGCGGTTCGTCGCGAACGCCTCGCACGAGCTGCGCACGCCGCTGGCGGTGCAGCGGACGCTGATCGAGGTCGCGCTGGGCGCTCCGGACGCGTCCGACGACATCCGCCGCCTCGGGGCGCACCTGCTCGACACGAACGAACGGAGCGAGAAGCTCATCGACGGGCTGCTGCTGCTCGCTCGCAGTGACCGCGGGCTCGCCACGCGTGAGCTCGTGTGGCTGGACGAGGTGATCGACGACGAAATCGAGACGTGCGCGGCACTCGCCGCGGAGAAAAAGGTCACGTTTGGAGTTCGGTCGCGCAGGTATCTGGTGGACGGTGACCCGGTCTTACTAGCCCACCTCGTCGGCAACCTGTTGCGCAACGCGGTCCTCTACAACGAGCCGGGCGGCTCCGTCACCGTCGAGCTTGATCGAGAACTGATCGTCTCCAACACCGGTCCCACCGTGCCTGCCCAGGCAGTACCCGGGTTGTTCGAACCCTTCCGACGTCTGCGCGACCGGACCGGGACCGCCGGATCGGGTCTCGGGCTGTCGATCGTGCAGTCCGTGGCGAGGGCTCACCACGGTTCGGTGAAGGCTCGTCCGAACGGGGGAGGAGGACTGGTGGTCCACGTGAACCTTCCGGAAACGGGCGTGCGGCAACCCTCGTGAACTGGCAAGATCACGTAGAGATATCGGCGAGTCTCCCACTCATGGAGGGCTCGTTGTCCTAACGTTGTCTGCTGGCGAGGTGCGAATTCAGGGAGGCCACGATGCGAGCGCTGCGAGTCATCGGGCTCGACGAGGACGGCAAGTCCGTCATCCTCGAGGACCCCGAAAACCGCGGCGAGCGCTTCACGCTCCCCGCGGACGAGCGTCTTCGGGCGGCCCTGCGCGGTGACCTCGCGCGCCTCGGCCAGATGCAGATCGAGTCCGGCGAGGCCCAGATGCGGCCGCGCGAGATCCAGTCCCGCATCCGCGCCGGCGAGTCGATCGAGCAGGTCGCGGCCGCCGCGGGCATGCCGGCGCACCGCATCGAGCGCTTCGCCTACCCCGTCCTGCTGGAGCGCTCGCGCACGGCCGACATGGCCCAGCGCGCGCACCCGGTCCGCGAGGACGGCCCGGATGTGCAGACGCTCGGCGAGGTCGTCGCGCACTCGTTCGGCCTGCGCGGCCACGACCTGTCCGACACGAAGTGGGACTCGTGGAAGGGCGACGACGGCCGCTGGATCGTGCAGCTGCACTGGACGACCGGGCGTTCGGACAACCGCGCGCACTGGGCGTTCCACCCGGGTGCCCAGGGCGGCACGGTCACGGCGCTCGACGACGCGGCCGTCGACCTGATGGACCCGAACCCGAACCGCACGCTGCGCACGGTGCGTCCGGTGACGCAGCTCGCGCGGCAGGCCCTGGAAGCGACTCCGGTGCTCCCTCCCATCCCCGTGATGGAGGAGCCGCCGGCACCGACGGTCCCGGCGCAGGCTCCCGCCCCCGTGGCGGCACCGGTCGTGGCCGAGAAGCCGGTCGTCCAGGAGAAGCAGCCCGAGCCTGAGCCCGCTCCCGTTCCCGCCGCACCGGCACCGCCGGTGAAGAAGGAGCAGGAGCCCGCCGCGGAGAAGCCGGTCCGCAAGGACCCTCCTCCGAAGCGGGGGAAGAAGAACCACCCCATCGTCCCTTCGTGGGAAGACGTTTTACTGGGCGTGCGGTCGAACCGCTGAGTGAGAAGCTGACGCCGTGGGACGTCGTGTCGCGCTGGCTGCCGGAGTGGGTGCACTCCTCGGGCTGGCCTGGTGGGGACTGTTCGAGCTCCTCGCCTCGGGAGCTGTGTGCACCAAGGACGACTGGGGCTGCCTCGGGGCCTTCGTGACCTCGATACCGGTCTTCGCCGTGGCGGGGTCGGTGGTGGGCGGGCTCGCACTGCGATCGCTGAAGGTGTCGCGGGCATGGCTGGTGGCCGTGCCCGCGACCCTCATGGCGGTGGTCGCGATGGTGTTGTTGCTGGGCGTGACCTTTGTGTCGTTCGCGGTGTTCGCCGCGCTGTACGCGTTGATCGCCGTGCTGACGGGCGCGCGTCGTGAAGGTCCTGTGGAGACTTCGGGCTGATCTGCCCGCGAAGCGCCTTGATCGAGTAGTTCTGGGCGCATGTTGTCGCGCACTGTTGTGGGGGCGGGCGCCGGGATCCTCGCCGGTGCCGGGTTCGCGCTGACGCTCGACGGGCTCACGCGGTACTGCTACCTCCGGCCCGGACGCTCCGGCTGCGGTCTGCAGGGTCCGGTGCTGTACCCGCCGGTCTTCGCGTTCTGGATGGCCGTCGCGGGCTTGCTGATCTGGGCGGGGTTCCGGGTCGTGCGGCAGCAGCGCGGGTGGCTCGCGACCGCGATCGGCAGCGTGCTGTGGGTCGTTCTGATCGTGGCGGTCCTGTGGTTCCGGTACACCTACCTGGACCTGGTTCAGGAGGACGGACACTTCTTCGTCCTGGTCGCGGCGGTGGTGGTGCCGTGCGTCGCCTACGGGTCAGCGGGCATGATCAGTGGATCGAGGCGGGAGGTCGTGTGAGGCAGGCGTGGGCAGCGGGCGCCGGGGCGTTGTGCGGGGCCGGGTGGTTCGCGTCGGTCGAACCCGCCACCGACCTGACGTGTCCCGAGAGCGGGATCGGGTGCGCGGTCCTGGCCCTCTTCGTCCTCCTCCCGGCGCTGATAGTCGTCTGGGGAGTCGTCGGCTGGGGCCTGTTGCGGCTGGTGCGGTTCCCCGTGGCCGGGCGGACCGCCGCCCTGGGCACCGCCGGAGCGGTGCTGCTGGTGATCATCAGCTCGTTCAGCCTGCGGTTCGTGCAGGTCCAGTTGCCGGAGTGGAGCGGGATCCTCGTGGTCGCCGCCGGGACTGCTTGCGGGTACGCCTTGGCCTCGGTGGTGACCGCTGGTTACCGTGGGAGGCGTGACGGAGCAGAGCACCGCGGGCAAGACGGGTAGGACGGGACGCCGGCTGCTGTTCCGGGTCGTGCTGTCGATGGCCGTCGGCGCCGGGCTGGTGCTCGGGTGGACGTGGGCCTACGAGTCGGGCTTCCTCAAGTCGTGGCTCGACAGCACGTCGATGTCGACGTTCCTGCTGCTGGTGCTGATCGGACTGCCGATCGCGCTCGTGTCGTCCCTCGTGCTGGCCGGGCCGGTCCTGTGGGTCTTCGGGGTGCGGCCGGTGTGGCCGATCATCCTGCTCGGACCGGTCGTGCTGGGCGTCGGGCTCTACTTCAAGCTGCACGAACCGGCGATGGCGTGGTTCACCAACCGGCACCACGCCGAGGCGTTGCTCGCGGCCGTCGCCTACGGCCTCGTCGGCCTGTTCACCTTCAAGAGGGCGTAGGCACCTCGTCGAGCAGGTTCAGGTCCCAGCCCTCGCGTTCGCACCAGTCCTCGGCGTCCTCGCGGGAGACGAGCACCGCGTGCCGGGGGCGTGGTCCCGCCAGGTGGTCCCAGCCGTCGGGGGCGAGCACGTAGTTCACCCCGTCGTGTGAAGCGATGAGCCGTCCGTGTGGAAACGCCATCGTCTGCTCAGTTCGCAGAAACCGCGTCATGGTGGTCATCGTGCCCTTGACCTCGACCTAAGTCGAGCCGGGAGGCTCCGGTGGGGAGAAAAACCGGATGCTGACTGTCGGTCCTCCTTCGTACTTTGGAGAGGACCTGGAGGGGGCTCGTCGCGTGAGCGATCAACGTAACTCGACAATTCAGACCTTGCGGAGGTTGTGGCCGTACGTGCGGCCGCACCGCGCACGGATGACTGTCGTGCTGTCGGCGACGATGCTCGCGATGCTGTGCGGTCTCGGCATCCCGCTGCTCACGCAGCGCATCGTCGACGGTCCGATTCAGAACAAGGAGACCGGCCCGCTGCCGTGGCTGATCCTGGGCGTGCTGCTGCTCGGGCTCGGCGAGGCGGTGCTGTTCTACATCCGGCGCAAGGTCGTGGCCCGGCCGGCGGCCGAGGTCGAGGCGCGCATGCGGTTCGACCTGTACCAGCACCTTCAGCGGCTGCCGGTGGCGTTCCACGACAGGTGGCAGTCCGGCCAGCTGCTCTCACGCGCGACGAACGACCTCACGACCGTGCGGCGGTTCGTGGCGTTCGCGATCGTCTTCCTGATCGTCAACAGCCTGGTCGTGCTGATCGGGCTGGGCATCATCGCGGCCCTGTCGCCGTGGCTGCTGATCGTGTCGCTGTGCGGGGCGCTGCCGCTGATCGTCATCTCGTACTTCTTCGAGGCGAAGTTCAAGGTCGTCGCGCGCAAGGCGCAGGACCAGGCGGGCGACCTGACGACGACGGTCGAGGAGTCGGTGCTCGGCATCCGGGTGCTGAAGGCGTTCGGGCGCGGGCCGGAGCTGTCGAAGCGGTTCCTGGCGCAGGCGCGCGAGCTGCGGACCACGGAACTGCACAAGATCTCGATCCTGGCGTCGCTGTGGTCGGTGCTGATCGTGCTGCCGGAGCTGTCGATCGCGGGCATGCTGGGCGTCGGGGCGATCGGCATCGTGAACGGCTGGATGACGGTCGGCACGCTGGTCGCGGCGGTCGCGGTGAGCGCGTACCTGCGCTGGCCGATCGACTCCATCGGCTGGTTGCTGGCGGAGACGAACCAGGCCGCCTCGGCGCTCGAACGGTACTGGGAGGTCATCGACTCCCCCGTCACCGTCACCGGCCCCGCCACACCCGTGCCGCTGCCTGCGCCGGTGCGCGGGCACGTCCGCTTCGAGGGCGTGCGGTTCGCGTTCGAGGACGGCCGCGAGGTGCTCTCGGGCGTCGACCTCGACCTGCGTCCCGGTGAGACGCTGGCGCTGGTCGGCGCGACGGGGTCGGGCAAGACGACCCTGACGGCGCTGGTGCCGCGCCTCGCCGACGTGACGGGCGGCCGGATCACGATCGACGGCGTCGACGTGCGGGACTTCTCGCTGGAGGACCTGCGGACCGTCGTGGGCACGGCGTTCGAGGAACCGGTGCTGTTCTCGGCGTCGGTGACGGAGAACGTGGGCCTGGGCGTGCCGGACGTGTCCGAGGCCGCCGTGCGCGAGGCGTTGCGGGTGGCCAAGGCGGAGGAGTTCGTGGACGCGCTGCCGTGGGGGCTCGCGACCCGGATCGGCGAGCAGGGCCTGTCGCTGTCCGGTGGCCAGCGGCAGCGGCTGGCGCTGGCCCGCGCGGTCGTCGGCAAGCCGGCGGTGCTGGTGCTGGACGACCCGCTGTCCGCGTTGGACGTCCACACCGAGGCCGAGGTGGAGGGCGCGCTGAGGCGCGTGCTGCGCGACACCACGGCGCTGGTCGTGGCGCACCGGTCGTCGACCGTGCAGCTCGCGGACAGGGTGGCGCTGCTGGTCGACGGCAGGATCGAGGCGATCGGGTCGCACCGGGAGCTGTTGGACACCAACGAGGAGTACAAGCGTCTTCTGTCCTCGATGGACGACGACCTGATCGAAGAGGAGGTGGCGTCGTGAGTGAAGTGACTGTGGCACAGGAAGAAGAGTGGCGCGGCGTCGCCGCCGAGGAGATCGAGGAGATCACGCACTCGACGGGCCTGCGCCTGCAGGCCCGCTCGCGCAGGCTGCTGGGATCGTTGCTGCGCCCGCACGTCGGCCTCGTGTCGCTGGCGATCGCCGCGGTGGTGGGCGGCAACCTGGCGGCGCTCGCGGGTCCGTTGCTGATCGCCGTCGCGATCGACGACGGCATCCCGGCCGCGATCGGCGGCAGCGCGGCGACCCTGGTCTGGTGCGTCGCCGGGTACGCGGTCTCCGCGCTGCTGATGACGTTCCTGCGCTGGGCGTTCCTGCGCCTGTCCGGCCGGGTCGGCCAGGACGTGCTGCTGGACCTGCGCGGCCGGATCTTCCGGCACTCGCAAAGCCTGTCCGTCGGGTTCCACGAGTCCTACACGTCCGGCAAGGTCATCTCACGGCTGACGAGCGACGTCGACTCGTTGCAGGACCTGCTGGAGGAGGGCCTCGACAGCCTGTTCAACGCGGCGCTGTCGGTGACGGGCATCGCGATCATCCTGCTGTACCTGGACGTCCCGCTGGCCCTGGTCGTGATCGCGGGCTTCGTGCCGATCTACTTCATCTGGCGCTGGTTCCGCCGGCGTTCGATGGACGCCTACCGCGGCACGCGCGGCGCGATCGCCAAGATCATCGTGCAGTTCGTGGAGTCCATGAACGGCATCCGCGCGGTGCAGGCGTTCCGCCGCCAGCCCCGCAACGAGCAGATCATGAAGGGCTTCAACGGCCAGTTCCGCGACGCGAACACCGACGCGCTGGGCGTGATGGCCACGTTCGTGTCGTCGGTCCGCGCCATCGGCAACGTGTCCCTGGCGCTGGTCCTCGCCTGGGGCGCCTACCGCGTGGCGGGCGGCTCCCTGGAACTGGGCGTGCTGACGGCGTTCACCGTGTACCTGCGCCGCTTCTACGACCCGTTCGACGAGCTGGCGATGTTCGCGAACTCCTACTCCTCCGCCACCGCCGCCCTGGAGAAGATCTCAGGCGTCCTGGAGGAGGAGCCGTCGGTCCCGGAACCTGCTTCGCCGGTGGCCCTGCCGCACGCGCGGGGCGCCGTCCGGTTCGCCGACGTGGAGTTCCAGTACCCCGGCACGACCCGCCTGGTGCTGCCGCGCTTCTCGCTGGACGTCCCGGCGGGCCAGACCGTGGCCCTGGTGGGCGCGACCGGTGCCGGCAAGACGACCGTGGCGAAGCTCGTGGCCCGTTTCTACGACCCGTCGACGGGTTCGGTGCAGCTCGACGGCACCGACCTCCGCACGGTCGCCGACACGGACCTCCGCCGGGCGGTCACGATGGTTACGCAGGAGAACTTCCTGTTCTCCGGCTCCGTGGCCGACAACATCGCCCTGGGCCGTCCGGCGGCGACCCGGGCGGAGATCGAGGCGGCAGCGGCCGAGGTGGGCGCGCACGAGTTCATCGCGGCCCTCCCCGACGGCTACGACACGGACGTCCGCAAGCGAGGCGGCCGCCTGTCCGCGGGCCAGCGCCAGATGGTCGCCTTCGCCCGCGCGTTCCTCGCGGACCCGGCGGTGCTGGTGCTGGACGAGGCGACGTCGTCACTGGACGTGCCCACAGAACGCGCCGTGCAGGCAGCGCTGGAAACGGTGCTGGCGGACCGGACGGCGTTCATCATCGCCCACCGCCTGTCGACGGTCCTGATCGCGGACCGCGTGCTGGTGCTCGATGGTGGCATTGTGGTGGAGGACGGCTCCCCCGAGGAGCTGATCGGTGAGCGGGGCAGGTTCGCCGCCCTGCACACGGCCTGGCGCGACTCGCTCGCCTAGGCCGGCAGGTCGCGTTCGCGCCAATGGGGATCTGGCGCGAACGCGACCTCACGACTCCGGCTGTGGGGGCGCCGGTTGTGGGAGCGGCGAGGCCGCCGAGGTGCAGGCGCCGAGGGTGGTGGCGTCAGGTCGCGTCTCCACCTGTGCTCGCTGCCAACCCGGCCTTCCCGCCATCCCCGTCCGTTTCCGCCACCCCGGCTTTCCGGCCGTTCCGGCCTTTCCCACCACCCCGGCCTCCGTCATCCCCAGCATTTCCCGCCACCCCGGCCTTTCCGGCCCCTTCGGCCGCCCACCCACCCGACGCCGGCCGACATCCGTTCTCCCCACCCCACCCGTCCGATAGGTTTCTGCCCGAAGCTCCAGACCGAGGAGGCGCAGTGGAGTTGCGAGTCCGGGACGGCCGCGCCGTGCTCGCCGGCGAAGACGAGTCCGGTGAGCGCGAGGTCGACCCGCACAGCCTGCCCCTCGGTGCCGATCTGGCCGAGGCGCTGCACGAGTGGGCGAAGGTCGCCGACGCCGTGGTGCGCACCGAGACGCCTGCCGACGGGGTGGCCAACGCGCTGGTCGCCCGTCGGGGCAGGCAACTCGCCGGCAGGATCGCGGCGGTCATGAACTCCCCGGTCAGCTACACCGACCCGGTCAGCGGCGACCTGCTCACCGTCGAGGCGCCCGAGGCGCCTGCCGAAGCCGAAGCCGTCGCGGAGGAGCAGCAGGAGGAGTCCGAGCCCACCCCGTGGGGCACCGGGCTCACGGTCAGCGTCATCACCGCGGCGATCGTCGCGGTGACGGTCGTGTCGCTCTCGCTGGGCCTGGGCGAGACGAGCCGGTGGCTCGCGCTCGTGGCGAACGTGCTGGTGGTCGGTGGCCTGGCGCCGAGCGTGTGGCTCGGGCGCAAGGTGCCGGTGTGGCGCTGGGTAGCCTACGGCGTCGTGACCGGGGTGGGCGTCGCCTGGCTCGCGCTGATCCTCACGCTCCTCTAGAGCAACGCGTAGAACGCCACGGCGCCCGCGGTCGCGACGTTCAGGGAGTCCACGCCCGACGACATCGGGATGCGGACGGCCAGGTCGGCCGCGTCGATCGCCTCGTCGGTGAGGCCGGGGCCCTCCGAGCCGAGCAGCACGGCCACGCGACGGCCGCGCAGGCCCGCGTCCGCTAGGTGCAGGGCGGACGGGCGGGGCGTCAGAGCGGCAACCGTGTAACCCTTTTGCCTCAACAGGTTCAGCGCCGCGGGCCACTCATCCGTGGTAGCGAACGGCACGCGCAGCACGTGGCCCATCGACACGCGCACGCTGCGGCGGTACAGAGGGTCGCTGCAGCCGGGACCCAGGACGACGCCGTCCACGCCCAGTGCGGCGGCGTTGCGGAAGATCGAACCCAGGTTCTCGTGGTCGCCCACGCCCTCCAGCACGGCGAGGCGCTGGGAGCCGGCCGCGAGCTCTTCGAACGACACCGCGGGAGCCCTGTCCGCGGCCGCCAGCACGCCCCGGTTCAGGTGGAAGCCGACCACCGACGCCATGACCTCCGCTGACGTCACGTAGGCGGGAACGTCCAGGTCAGCGAGGTCCAGGGCCTCGATCCGGCGGCGCACGCCGAGCAGTCCGCGCACCGGGTACGGCGAGGCCAGCAGGCGTTCCACCACGACGACACCCTCGGCGATGACGAGACCGCGTCCTCCGGGCCGGTCGGGCCTGCGGTCGGCCGTCGACAGGTCGCGGAAGTCGTCCAGCCGGGGGTCGGCCGGGTCGTTGATCTCGATCACGTCAGCCACGCGGGAAGTTTCGCATCCGACCCGTCGTGGAACAGGCGAGGTAGTCCGGAGGGCGGAACCGCACGCGCCCGACCAGCGGATGATCGCTGGTTGTTACCTCGACGTGACAGAGAGCACCGATTTGGGCGATGTAAAGCAGGTTTCCGCTGTGTCACGTTTGGCGTTCCGCCTGGCCCGCGCCCACCGGCGCCGAGCGAAGGGGTAGCGGCATGGGAAGTGAAGTGTCCAGCCGCACTTTCACCAGAGACGACCGCCAGCGTTATCGGGAGAAGATGCAGCGGAGTCTCGACGCACTGGCCACGATGCTGGCCGAAGACACGTTCTCCTTCCCCCGTCGCCAGATGGGGCTCGAGATCGAGCTGAACCTCGTCGACGACGCGATGCGTCCGGCGATGGCGAACTCGGAGGTCCTCGAGAAGATCGACGATCCCTCCTACACCTTGGAGCTGGGACAGCAGAACCTCGAGATCAACGTCCCCCCGCGCGAGCTCGCCGGGGGCGAGATGCTCGGCCTGGAGGAAGAACTGCGCCAGTCGCTCGACAGCGCGGACTCCAAGGCCAACGACGTGGGCGCCAACCTGGCCATGATCGGCGTGCTGCCCACGTTGCGGGAGCGGCACTTCGACCGCAGGTGGCTCTCCGAGTCGCCGCGGTACGCGCTGCTCAACGACACCATCTTCAAGGCCCGCGGCGAGGAGATGGTGCTGCACATGGAAGGCCCGGCGATGCCGGGCAAGGGGCCGGAGAAGCTGCACAGCTACGCGGAGTCGATCCTGCCGGAAGCGGCGTGCACGTCGGTGCAACTGCACCTGCAGGTCGAGCCCACGAACTTCGCCTCGCACTGGAACGCCGCGCAGTGCCTGGCGGGCGTGCAGGTCGCAATCGCCGCGAACTCGGCGTTCCTGCTGGGCAAGGCGCTCTGGCACGAGACCCGGATCCCGTTGTTCGAGCAGGCCACGGACACGCGCCCGGACGAGCTGAAGAACCAGGGCGTGCGCCCGCGCGTGTGGTTCGGTGAACGGTGGATCACGTCGATCTTCGACCTGTTCGAGGAGAACGTGCGCTACTTCCCGAGCCTGCTGCCCGAAACCGACGACGAGGACCCGTTGGAGGTCCTGGAAGCCGGTGGCGCGCCTCGACTTTCCGAGCTGCGGCTGCACAACGGCACGATCTGGCGCTGGAACAGGCCGGTCTACGACGTGGTCGACGGCGTGCCGCACCTGCGCGTCGAGAACCGGGTGCTGCCCGCGGGCCCCACGGTGCTCGACACGATGGCCAACGCCGCGTTCTTCTACGGCGCCCAGCGCGCGCTCACTTCACAGGAACGTCCACTGTGGACTCAGATGTCGTTCCAGGCGGCGGAGGAGAACCTCTACACCGGCGCACGGCACGGCATGAACGCCCAGCTGTACTGGCCCGGCATCGGCTGGATCCCGCCGGACGAGCTGGTGCTGCGCAGGCTCCTGCCGATGGCGCACGACGGCCTGCGCGACTGCGGTGTCTCCGACGAGGCCCGCGAGCGCTACCTCGGCGTGATCGAACAGCGCTGCCTCGCGCGCCGCACGGGCTCGTCGTGGCAGCGGGAAACCGTTGCGCTGCTGGAGGAACGCGGCCTGTCGAGGGACGCGGCGCTGTCCGGCATGCTCAAGCGGTACATGGAGCTGATGCACGCGGGCGAGCCCGTGCACACGTGGCACGTCGGCTAGCCGCCCGAAGCCCTGACGAGGAAACCGGTGCGGGCAGGCATGTCCTCGTGACAGGCCTGCCCGCACCGGCTCGAGCTAGCGGCGGCGGCCGGCCTTCAGGGGCGCCACGTCCGCACCGTCGTGCGAGATCCGGCACTCGTCCGGCGTCACGGCCTCGACCGCCAGCGTGAGCTCGCCCTTCACGCCCGTGTAGATCGACTCGCCGCGCGACGCCAGCGAGGCGTGCACCCGGTTCGAGTCGGTGAAGTCCCGTTCGTCCTTCACGCGCTTCTTGCCCGTCTCCTCGGGCCTCGTCGCGCTGCGGAGGTTGACCTCGAGCCACGCGGCGACCTCGGCCGGCGACGTCAGCACTTCCTCAGGGGTGCGTTCGAGCCGGACCTGTCGAGGAGAGGCGTGGTCGAGTGACGTGTGCTCCACATAGGCGTGCCAGTGGGTGTTGCGCATCGACCAGGTCTGTTCGACCGGCCAGTCCTCCTCGGTGGTCATGACCCATATCTTCCACCCTTCACACGAGGAAACGTGAGAAGGTCGCGGACGTTGATCTCGTGATCCACCCGCACGGCCGAAGCGAGCCGCCGGTCGTGCGTGACCAGCAACAACGTTCCCGCGTAGGTCTCGAGCGCCTGTTCCAGCTGTTCGATGGCAGGGAGGTCGAGGTGGTTCGTCGGTTCGTCGAGCACCAAACAGTTCGTGCCACGGGCTTGCAACAGGGCGAGTCCTGCGCGCGTGCGCTCGCCCGGTGAGAGCTCGCGCGCCGGCCGCAGCACGGCGTCCGCGCCGAGCCGGAACTTCGCCAGCAGCGTGCGCACCTCGACGTCCTGGAGCCCCGACGCGTCCGCCACGATCCGCAGCGCACTGGTGTCGCTCGCGAACTCGGCCCGCAGCTGGTCGACCTCGCCGACGACCACGCCCGGCCCGATCGAGCGGTCGCCCTCCAGCAGCGGGAGGCGGCCGAGCAGCGCGCCGAGCAACGTCGACTTGCCTGAGCCGTTGGGGCCGGTGATCCGCCACCGCTCGCCCGCGCCGATGGTGAGGTCGACCGGTCCGAGCGTCACGTCGCCGCGGCGGACCACGGCCTGCCGCAACGTGAACGCGACCGAGCTGCCGCGCCCCGCCGACGGCAGGGTGAGCCGGAGCTGCCACGCCTCGCGCGGTTCCTCGACCTCCTCCAGCCTCGCCAGCTGACGGTCCACAACGGACGATCGGGACGCCGTGTTCTCCGCTGCCTGCGTGCGTCCGGCGCGGATGTTCTCGTCCGGCTCGTCCCGGCGCGCCTTGGCGCTGTTCGCCCGGTGCACGCCCTGGCGCGACCACTCCTTCACCTGGCGGCTGCGCTGCACCAGCGAGTCGCGCTTCGCCGAGTACGCGTCGTACTCCTCGCGGGCACGGCGTTCGGCGTTCGCCTTCTCCTCGACGTAGGCGTCCCAGCCACCGCCGAAGACGGTGATGCCGTGGCTGAACTCGTCGAGCTCGGCGATGGCGGTCGTGGTGCGCGCCAGGAACTCCCGGTCGTGGCTCACCAGCACGATCGCGCCCTGGTAGCCGTTGACGTGGTTCTCCAGCAGGTCGAGACCGGCGGCGTCGAGGTCGTTCGTGGGTTCGTCGAGCAACAGCACGTCGGCACGCGTGAGCAGGACCGCCGCGAGCCGCAGGCGCGCCTGCTGGCCGCCCGACAGCTCGTCGGGCTCCCGGCCGTCGAGGAGGTCCGCCCGCAGGCCGAGGTGTTCGCAGACGACGTCCGCGCGTTCGTCGAAGTCACCGGCACCGATGGCGGTCCAGTGGTCGAACGCGTCGGAGTACTCGGCGCCGCCGCCCTCCGCGAGGGCCTCGGCCTCCCGTTGCAGCCACTGCTCGGCCCGCGCGACGCCGGAGCGACGCGCGAGGTGGCCCCGCAGCGACTCTCCAGCTTGGTGGAGGGTCTCCTGCGTCAGGTGGGCGACTGTCCCGGTGCTTGAGACAGAACCGGTTTCCGGTGGCAGCTCACCGGCGAGCAGGCGGAGCAACGTGGACTTGCCGACGCCGTTGGGCGCGATCAGGCCGACGCGGTCACCAGGCGAAACACTGAAATCAACCTCCGAGATCACGGTCCTCGGACCGAACGACAGCGAAATGTTCCTGGCTGTCAGCACGGACACGCTTTCGACGGTACGGGCGCTCGCAACTGGTTTACTCACCTTGTTGCTAGTAAGTTGCAAGAACCAAGAGATTGCAGGAGAAGTCATGGGCCAGTACGTGCTGCCGGATCTCGACTACGACTACGGCGACCTCGAGCCGGCGATCATCGGCGAGATCAACGAGCTGCACCACGGCAAGCACCACGCGGCGTACGTCAAGGGCGCGAACGACACGATCGAGCAGATCGAGGAGGCCCGCGACAAGGAGGCCTTCGGCTCGATCGTCGGCCTCGAGACCACGCTCGCGTTCCACCTGGCGGGTCACGCGCTGCACCAGGTGTGGTGGAAGAACCTCTCGCCCAACGGCGGTGACAAGCCGGTCGGCGAGCTCGCGGCCGCGATCGACGAGCACTTCGGCTCGTTCGACAAGTTCCGCGGTCAGCTCAACGCCGCCGCGTCGTCGATCCAGGGTTCCGGCTGGGGCATCCTCGCCTGGGAGCCGATCGCGCAGAAGCTGATCACGCTGCAGCTGAAGGACCACCACTCCAACCTGTCGATCGCGGTCACGCCGCTGCTCGCGTTCGACATCTGGGAGCACGCGTACTACCTGCAGTACCGCAACCTCAAGGCCGACTACATCTCGGCGCTGTGGAACGTCGTCAACTGGGAGGACGTCTCCGCCCGCTTCGAGGCGGCGCGCTCGGGCCAGAACGGCCTGCTGCTGCCCTGATCCTTCGGCAGTGGATGCTCCGACAAGCGCCCACGGCCGAACACGACGAGGCCCCCGCTCTGCCCAGAGCGGGGGCCTCGTCCGTTCCCGAACTGACTGCCGCTCCCACCACGAAGCGACGAGACTTAGGTTAGCCTAACTTCGGTTGGTTGGGAAGCCCTCCTGACCAGACCTCTCGCGACGAGCTCCACGACGGTCGCAACGGCGGCGGCTTCGACGGCCAGCAGCGCCAGGAGCACCACGATCTGGAGCGCGCCCGCCTGCCAGACCGGCGCGCCGCCGAGGAGCATCCCGACGAAAGCACCCGGAAGGGTGACCAGCCCGACCGTTCTGGTCTGGTCGAGCGGCGGCAGCAGCGCCTCCGCGGACGGCTGGCGGATGATCAGGCGCACGGCGTCGCGCTCGCGAAAGCCCATGGCGCGCGCCGCCTCGTACTCGCCGAAGCGGTCGTGCAGCGTGTCGAGGGCTCTGCGCGCCGACAGCGTCGTGGCGGTCATCGCGCCCCCGATCAGGATGCCGCCGACCGGGATGAGCGAGATGCCCTTCGCCGGGAGCAGCCCGATGGCGAGCAGGAAGACGAGCGCGGGCACGGTGCCCACCAGGATCGAGGCAGCCACCCAGACGCCCTTGCGACCCGCTCCGGTGCGGCGCGCGGAGGTGGCGGTCGCCACGACGGCCATCACGACGAGGAAGGCCCACGTGAGGCCCAGGTGGGTCAGGACGAACGTGATCACGGCGCTGACGGCCGCGAGCTGGAGGACGGCGCGGGCCGCCGCCGTGAGGAACGGCTTCGGGGTGGTGAGGCCGGTGAAGCGCACGACGGCGCAGGCCGCGGCCACGAAGACGACGCAGACGATCAGCAGGCGGACCCAGTCGGTGGCCAGAACCATGAGCAACTATGCGTCGTCGAGGCCCCGCTGCGCAGTTCGTGACCCGCGCCTCGCCGCCCGCCGTTGCCAGTAGAAGACTCCGTACCCGATGATCCCGAGCAGACCTCCGGACAGGGTCGTCCAGAGCAGGGTGCTGTTCGAGCGGTCGAGGACCAGCACCACCAGAAATCCGAGGAACCACAGCGCGGTTCCCCCCAGCACGACCGGCACGGGGTCTGCCAGCCCGTGCGGCAGCGCCGGCGGGTGCGGTGGGGCGGAGTCGCGTTCGGACACGTCGTAAGGAGACCAGATGCTGGACGGGTTCTTCAAGATTTCCGAGCGCGGGTCGACCGTGGCGCGGGAAGTGCGCGGTGGTGTCGTGACGTTCTTCACGATGGCGTACATCGTCGTGCTGAACCCGCTGATCATCGGCAGCTTCGCGCCGTCGGGTCCCGGGTCGCACCCCGACGTGCTCGGCAACATCCTCCCGGTCGGTCAGGTCGCCGCGGTGACGGCGCTGGTCGCCGGCGTGATGACCATCCTGTTCGGACTGATCGCCAACTACCCGTTCGCCCTCGCGACCGGGCTCGGCATCAACTCGTTCGTGGCGGTGAGCGTCGCGGCGAAGGTCAGCTGGCCCGAGGCGATGGGCCTCATCCTGGTCAACGGGCTCGTGGTGCTGCTGCTCGTCGTCACGGGTGTGCGGACGGCGGTGTTCAACGCCGTGCCGAACGAGCTCAAGGCCGCGATCGCGGTCGGCATCGGTCTGTTCATCACGTTCATCGGCCTGGTGGACGCCGGGTTCGTCCGCCGCCTGCCGGACGCCGCGAACACCACCGTGCCCGTCGGCCTCGGCATCAACGGGTCGATCGCGAGCTGGCCGACGCTCGTCTTCGTCGTCGGACTCGTGGTCACGGGTGTGTTGTTCGCGCGCAGGGTCAAGGGCGCGATCCTCATCGGCATCGTCTCGACGGCGATCTTCGCGATCGTCCTGGAGGCGCTCGTGAAGGCCGGCCCGTCCGCGGGCGTCAACGCCAAGGGCTGGAACCTCGGCTACCCCGCGCTGCCCGACCAGGTCTTCGGTGTCCCGGACCTCAGCCTGCTCGGCGACGTGTCGTTCGGCGCCTGGACCCGCCTGCCCGCGCTGGCCGCCGCGTTGATCGTCTTCACGCTCGTCCTCACCGACTTCTTCGACACCGTCGGCACGATGACCGGTCTCGGCAAGGAAGCGGATCTGATCGACAAGGACGGCCAGCTGCCCAACGTCAGCAAGGCCCTCTTCGTCGACGGCCTCGGCGCCGTCGCCGGCGGTGCCGCCTCCAGCTCGTCGAACACCGTCTACATCGAGTCGGCGTCCGGCATCGCGGAGGGCGCCAGGACCGGCCTCGCGAACGTCGTGACCGGCGTGCTGTTCCTGCTCGCGATGTTCTTCACGCCGCTCTACGAGGTCGTGCCGATCGAGGCGGCCGCACCCGCGCTGGTGATCGTCGGCGCGCTGATGATGATGCAGATCCGCGAGATCGACTTCACCGACTTCACCATCGCCCTGCCCGCGTTCCTCACGATCGTCGTCATGCCGTTCACCTACTCGATCGCGAACGGCATCGGCGCGGGCTTCGTCAGCTACGTCCTGCTCAAGGCCCTCACCGGCAAGGCCCGCGAAATTCACGCGCTCATGTGGATCGTGGCGGCGGCTTTCGTCGTCTACTTCTCGTTGGGACCGATCCAGAGCCTCCTGTCGTGACCTTTCGGCAGGAAACTATTTCGTGAGGTATGCTAACTACGTGGCGACCGATCAGCACGGACTGGCGAGCAGGCTCAGGCTTGCCGTCGTGCGCCTCAACCGCCGCCTGCGGGCACAGCGCACCAACTCGGCGGTGTCGCTCACGCAGGTGTCAGCCCTGTCCACGCTGCACAAGTGCGGACCGCTGACCCCGGGCGAACTGGCGTCGAAGGAAGGCGTGCAGCCGCCGTCGATGACGCGCGTGATCGCCGCCCTGGAGGAGTTCGGCTTCGCGACGCGCAGCCCGCACCCCACCGACGGTCGTCAAGCCATCGTCGAGCTCACGGACGAAGGCTTGTCGTACCTGCGGGACGAGATAACGGCCCGCGAAGCATGGCTGGACAAGCGGCTGGCCGAGCTGGACCCGGAGGAACGGGAACTGCTCGCCAGGGCCGCCGACATCATCGACAGGATGGCGGGTCAGTAAGAACGTGTCGGGTTACGCGGGTGGTGGAGCAGACAGTTCGCCACCTCGTCGTACCGGAATGTTCGGATCCTTAGGCATCTACAACTATCGCCTTTACGCGTCCGGCCAGATCATCTCGCTGGTCGGCGTGTGGATGCAGCGCGTGGCCCAGGACTGGCTGGTCCTGGAGCTCTCCAACGGCTCCCCCGTGGCCCTGGGCTTCGCCGCGTCCCTGCAGTTCCTCCCGGTCCTGCTGCTCTCGATGTGGGGCGGCGTCCTCGCCGACCGCATGGACAAGCGCAAACTCCTGCTCTGGCTGGAGTCCGCGCTGGGAATCTGCGCCCTGGCCCTGGGACTGCTGGACGTCACCGGCGTGGTGGAGCTCTGGCACGTCTACCTGCTGTGCCTCCTGCTGGGCGCCTTCTCTGCAGTGGAAACCCCGGTACGCCAGTCGTTCGTCGTCGAAATGGTCGGCCGCGACCAGCTCACCAACGCCGTGGCGATCAACTCGATGATGTTCAACCTGGCCCGCATCATCGGCCCGGCCATAGCGGGCGTGACGATCGTGGCGATAGGCACCGGCTGGGTCTTCCTGGCCAACGCCATCAGCTTCGTGGGCGTGGTGGGCGGCATCTGGCTGATGCGAACGTCGCAGTTGTTGCGCTCCGACCCCCTGCCCCGCGAGAAGGGCCAACTCCTCTCGGGCCTGCGCTACGTCCGCAGCCGCCCGGACCTCATGACGGTCATGCTGCTGGTGTTCTTCATCGCCACCTTCGGCATGAACTTCTACATGACCCTGGCCATCATGGCCCGCAACGTCTTCGGCGGCGACGCCGACGCCTACGGCCTGCTCTCCACCCTGATAGCCGTGGGCACCCTCGCAGGCGCCACCCTGGCAGCGAAGCGAAAAACCCCGAAGATGACCGTCTTCATCGGCTCCGGCATCGTCTTCGGCGCCCTGGAGATCGTCTCCGGCTTCATGCCGACGATCCTCCTGACGGGCCTGATGATGATCCCGGTGGGCGTGGCGATGATGACGTTCAACACCACCGCCAACGCCACCATCCAACTGGCGGTCGAACCAGAGATGCGCGGCCGCGTAATGGGCATCTACATGCTGGTCTTCCTGGGCGGCAACCCGGTGGGCGGCCCGCTGATGGGCTGGCTGGGCGAGATCAACGGCCGCGCGCCGATCATCATCGGCGGCGCCGTGTCGATGCTGGTGACGATCACGGCGTGGATCATCCTGGTGCGGCGCGGGGACATCGCGAAGCCCCGGCTGCGAAGGCGGCGGGCGGCATCGGCGGAGGCGCTGCCGGAACCGGCAGAGGTGGCGAGCTAGCCCCTGGGGTGGAGGCGGGTAGCGGGGCGCGGTGCCTGACTGGGGTGCTCACCCGCGATGCCGAAGGCGAGCCGCATGACAGGTGCGATGCCGCAGGCGAGCCGTCTTCAGCAAAGAGGTACCGGCGGTGGGGTCCCATCACGAGTCGCGCCACAGCTCTTGCTGCACCTGAGGGGTGGGGTCAAGTCGACACGCTTTTCGTCGACTTGACCCCACCCCTCAGGTGTGGCCCGCTCTTGGTGCGGCTTGTGATGGGACCCCACCGCCACCGCGCCCAAACTACGAAACCGGCGGCCGCTCTACGCAACAGGCGTGCCATCTACCTGCCCGCGGCGCTACCCCCTGATCAGATTGCCGGGGTCTGGGGCAGAGCCCCAGGGGAAGCACGCAAAGCGACCAGGCCGCACGCAAAACAACCACAAGCAGAACTCAGCCCAACAACGTCGCAGCAGTCGGATCCCCGATCAAAGCCACGAACGTGTGCCGATCCCCCCACCGCCCAGAAACCCAAGCCAGGGCCCGCCCCAACCCCTCAGGCGTGTCAGCGGAATGCGGAACCCCGTCCACCATCCACCACTCGACCCGCTGCCCCTCCACCACCAACGACTCGTGCACAACCACGACACCGTCCGGCAGAGCGACCTCGAGCAACTCACAGGCCATCCGAACAGCCCCAAGATCACCCCACGCCACAACCTCACCGACGTGATCCGGCAACCCGTCGAACTCCTCGGACGCCAACGCCAGGTCCAACAGATCGGCCAGTTCCTCCGACCCGTCAGCCAGCAACACACGAGAAGCGGGCACAACCCCCAACAACCAGGGATGGTCCAGAACGACCACGTCGTCGGCAGAGACCACGTCCCCGCTCAACACCCGAACCCGCTCAGGCGGAGCGAAGTCCAACTCGGGCAACGCCGCATACGCGCGCAACACCACCGCATCGGCAACGACCCGGTCGGCATCACCGAGCCGGTCCAGCACGAACTCGGCGTCCTCGTCGTCCCAGATCTCCAGCGACGACCGCACACCGGCCGCCCTCAGAACATGGTCAGGCAGCTCCAGATCAGGCACCACGTCGAACAGACCGTCCAAAAGCGACGCCCCGGCCAGCCGGTACGAACGCGGCGGCTTGCCCGCCAGCGAAGCATGCCGCGCGATCCACCACCCCGTGTAGCCGTCGGGCTCGGTCACCGCGCGCCACGTCACCGGATCGGAGGCCAGCAGGCGCAGGGCCGCGGGCCAGTCGGCCACCAGGTCCAGGTCGCGGACGGCCACCACCCGACGGGGCTCGTCCGGCACGTGCGACCACCACGCCGACTCGTCGGCCAGGTCGTGGTCCGGGCCGGACGGCTCCTCGTCGACCACCAAGGAAAACCCGTCCACCACCCCGACGGCGACCAGCGCGGAACGCGGGTACGTCTCGAGGATCTCCTTGGACAGCAGGGGGAACGCGTCCGCCTCGACCACGCCGACCAGGGGTGAGTCGGGCAGCAGCAGTTCGTCCGCGCGGTGCCACTCGCCGTCGGCGTCCGGCAGGGCCAGGGCACCGAGCCACGGTTCCTCGCCGGAGCGCACGCCGGCCAGGTCGACCAGGCGCAGCACCGTCTCGACCAGTTCCAGGCCGTCGAGGCCTGCTTCGGCGTCCTCGACGGACCTGGCCACGTTCTCGCGGAGCGTCGGGTCGGCCAGCAGTTCGGCGGCGCCCGCCTCGACCGCGCCCAGGCGGACCAGCAGCGGGTGCACGGCGTCCGGGTGCACGACCCGCAGGCCGGGCAGCGGTTCGTCGGCGATCAGGGTGGTGCGCGGGCCGGTGACGACGCGGCCGTCGGCCAGGGGGACGGGGAGCGAGGCCAACGCCTCGCGGACGTCCGGGTCCACCTCGGCCAGCGGTGCGAAGGCGGCGTAGACGTCGCGCCACCAGCCCGGGTCACCGGAGACCTCGGCCAGCGCGGCGACGACCTCGGCGGTCGTGACGCGCGGAACTTCCAGTGCCGCCAACGCACGCGCGTGCACGGGAGCGGAGAGCTCGGCGTCCAGCAGGCCGGGCAGCGCGTCCTCGACGAGGTCGACGAGCTCCTCGGAGCCGACGTCGAGCACGCGGGCGCGCGCGGGTTCGATCCACTCGCCGGAGGCCAGCGGCAGCCAGGCGGAGGTGCGCAGCGAACGCAGCACGGCCGTGCGCAGGCGGTCGTCCACTTCGGACAGCGGGAAGCCCGGCAGCGGCACCATGGCGGTGCGCTCGACGGCCGGGACGCGCGCCACCAGCGCTGGGTAGGCGGCCGCGGCGGCGTCCAGCACCGACCACGCGGCGGGGCCCGGCAGGATCCGGCGGCGCGAGGGCTCGACGGGCAGGGTCGCGATCAGGCGGGCGGGCAGCGACAGGCGTTCGTCGGTCGGGGTCGGCGCGTGCAGCACGTCCTCGCCCAGTGGCTCGTCCAGCGGGTACGCCCACGACACAGTCCACTGAGGACGGTGTTCGACGCCCTGGACCAGCTCGGAGGGCAGCTCACCGACGGTGCGCTCCACCAGCCAGCGCAACGAGCCGACGGTGACCACACCGTCCGCCGTGACGAAGCGCTCCCACGACTGCGAACCGACCTCGATGCGGCGCAGCCCGGGCAGCGCCAGCAGCAGGTCCGGCACCTCCGACGCCAGGTCGTCCAGCGACAGGTCGACCTTCAGCGGCAGCCGGACCTCGGTCGTGAACCCGTCCGGCACCTCCTCGACCACCGGCCAGACCAGGCGCAGCACCGGCACGTCACCGCCGCGCTCGGACGCCAACTCCGGCACCTCGGCGCGAGTGCGAGAAGCAGAGAACTCCACGCCACCGGAGACAGACACCACCCGCGGTGCGTCCGACACGGCCAGCACGGCCGCGAAGCCGACGCCGAACTGCCCGACGCCGGACTCCTTCGAGGACGCGCGAAGCGAGGCCAGGGCGGCGACGCCGGCCGCGGTCAGCGGGGCACCCGTGTTGGCCGCGCGCAGCTCACCGTCCACGAGAGTGATCCGCAACACACCCGGCGAAGAACCAGCGGCATCGGCCGCGTTCTGGGCGAGCTCGACGAGCAGGCGGTCCCGGTAGCCGCCGAGGCGCAGGTCCTCCTCGGCGTTCGCGTCCTCGCGGAAGCGGGTGGGCGAACCACGCCACGCCGAGAGGACCGAGGTGCGCAGGGCCTCGGTGCCGAACGGATCGGTCACTCCGAGACGTCCAGAACTTCCAGCTGCGCGTCGTCGTAGACCAGGTCCGCGACCGGCACCATCGGGCTGATGTCGACCTCGACCTGCGAGTGCGCGCCGCAGCCGTACTCGACGTGCACGACGTGGCCGTCCGCCGGGGCGATCTCGTTCGCGCAGACGCCGAACGCCGACCCGAACGCGCCGGCCACGCGGGTGTAGAAGCCGCAGGTGCCGCAGTGCGCGGGGGCGCTGCGGGCCATGTCGGAGCGCGGGCCGAAGTCGGAGGACGCCCAGCGCTCGGCGGCGTCGAGGCGGCCCTCGCGGGACAGGACGCGGGTGCGGCCGAGGCCGATCTCCAGCGCCACCTCCTCGACCGCCGGGTCGTCGGACTGCACGTACGCCTCGACGAGGCGCGGGTCGTCCTCGCGGGGCGGCATCAGGTCGCCGACGCCCAGGTCACCGGCGCGGACGCGTTCGCTCCACGGGACCCACTCGGGGGCGACCAGGGCGTCCTTGCCGGGCAGCAGCACGACCTCGCTGACCGAGACCGGCGTGCCCTCGCCCGCGTGGGCGACCGTCACCGCCCAGGTCCAGCCGCGGTAGCCCGCGTGCTCGGCTTCGAACAGGTGGGTCACCGAGTGCTCGTCCTCGGTGGACACCCCCACATGAGCGCCGACACGTTCCATACCGGCCTCTTCCTGCGCGGCTGCGCGGGCGAGGTCAACGGCGTCGAGGAGCATCTCAGTCGCGGTCACGCCATGAATTGTGCCGCAGGTCTTCGCCGGGACGAAAACTCGTGCCACCCTCCGTGGGGTGCGCTCCCCCGTCTGGCTGGTCGTCGTCGCGGTCCTGGCCGCCTGTTCGCCGCCACAAGAAGCAAAACCCCAGGTAGAGGTCCTGCAGAAGATTCCGCACGACACGTCGGCGTTCACCCAGGGGTTGGAACTGGTCGACGGCGTCCTCTACGAGGGCACCGGCCTCGAGGGCGAGTCGACGATGCGCGCGCTCGACCCGTCGACCGGCAACGTGCAGAAGAAGGTCGACCTGCCGCCGGACTTCTTCGGCGAGGGCATCACCGTCGTCGGCGACACCATCTGGCAGATCACGTGGCAGAACGGCGTCGCGATCGAGCGCGACCGCAAGACGCTGGACGAGCTCCGCCGCGTCTCCTACGAGGGCGAGGGCTGGGGCATCTGCGACGACGGCAGGCGCCTGGTCATGAGCGACGGCTCCGCGAAGCTGACGTTCCGCGACCCGAAGACGTTCGCCGAGACCGGAAGTGTGCAGGTCACGCGCGACGGCAAGCCGTTGACCCAGCTGAACGAGCTGGAGTGCGTCGGCGACGAGGTCTGGTCGAACGTCTGGAAGACCGACGAGATCGTCCGCATCGACCCGGCCACGGGCCAGGTGACGAACACCTACGACCTGTCCTCGCTCAAGCCGAGCGGTGACGTGGACGTCCTCAACGGCATCGCGCACGTCCCGGGGACCAACGAGTTCCTGGTCACAGGCAAGAACTGGCCGACCATCTTCCGGGTGAGGTTCACCGGGATGGGGCAGGATTGACGTGTGACGGGCGACCGCGGGTGGAGTGACGAGCCGGCTCCGAAGCGCTACCCGTGGCAGGACGACGAGTACCGGCCGCGGGAGCGCCGCGAGACGCCGTCCGGACACGGTTTCCAGCCGCCGCCACGCCCGCAGAACACCCGTCCGCTGCCCAACCAGGACCAGCAGACGACCCCGACGCCCAAACCGCCGCGCAAGCTCACGGTCACGCGCGTCGCGTGGTTCCGCAGCAAGCAGCTCTCGCAGCAGGCGGTCGCGGCGTTCCGGCGTGCGGCCCGTGCCGACGGCGCGGGGAAGTCCGGCATGACGTCGGTCACCTACGCGGTGATGATGAACTACGCCGCCGACGCCGCGATGGCCGTCGCGCTGGCGAACACCCTGTTCTTCTCCGCCGCGAGCGCCGAGTCCAAGACCAAGGTCGCGCTCTACCTGTTGATCACGGTCGCGCCGTTCGCCTTGATCGCGCCGGTCATCGGGCCGTTGCTCGACAAGATCCAGCGCGGTCGCCGTCTCGCGCTGGCGGCGTCGTGCGTGCTGCGAATCGGCCTGTCGGTCGTGATGGCGCTGAACTTCGACAACTGGCTGCTGTACCCGGCGGCGCTCGGCAGCATGGTGCTCTCCAAGTCGTTCACCGTGCTCAAGTCCGCGATCACCCCGCGCGTGCTGCCGCCGGAGATCACGCTGTCGAAGACCAACGCCCGGATGACGGTCTTCGGGCTCGCGGCGGGCGGCGTGTTCGGCGCGCTGGCCGCGGGCTTCGCGAACCTGTTCGGCTCGCCGGGCGCGCTGTGGTTCACCGCCGTGCTGTGCGGCGTGAACGCGTGGCTGTGCATGAAGATCCCGTCGTGGGTCGAGGTGACCGAGGGCGAGGTGCCCGCGTCGCTGACGTCCAGGCCGCGCAGGCAACGCATCTCGCGGCACGTCGCGGTCTCGTTGTGGGGCAACGGGTCCATCCGCATGCTGACGGGGTTCCTGACGCTGTTCGCGGCCTTCGTGGTGCGCGAGCAGACGGAGGGCGACGCGGTCCGGCAACTGCTGCTGCTCGGCGTGATCGCCGGCGCGGCGGGCGTCGGCAGCTTCCTCGGCAACGCGATCGGCGCGCGCCAGCACTTCGGCAAGCCCGACGAGGTGGTCATCGCCTGCGTCGCCACGGCGCTGGCCGCCACGATCGTCGCCGCCGCGCTGCCCGGTCTCGTCACCGCCGCGATCGTCGGCCTGCTGGGCGCCACGGCGTCGTCGCTCGCGAAGATCAGCCTCGACGCGGTGATCCAGGACGACCTGCCGGAGGAGTCGCGCGCGTCGGCGTTCGGCCGCTCCGAGACGATCCTGCAGCTCGCGTGGGTCTTCGGTGGCGCCCTGGGCGTGCTGCTGCCAGCGACGTTCTGGATCGGGTTCACCGTGCTGTCCGTGCTGCTGGCGCTGGGTCTGACGCAGACGTGGATGTACCGCAACGGAACCTCGTTGCACAGGCTGGTCCGCAGGCCCGCCCCGGTGACCCCGTAGGCTGCCTGACGTGCGTCGACTTGCTTCAGTCATTGCTGCCAGCGTTCTCGTGCTGACGGGGTGCGCGCTGCCCCGCCACTACCCCGAGGTCACGTTCCACGCGAACGGCAAGACGATCAGGGTCGAGCCTGCGGTCTACTGCGACATCGAGGGCAACAACTGCGCGGAGCGGACCAAGCCCGCGCAGCTGAAGGTCCCCGCGGGCAAGGTCGTGCAGATCTCGGTGGACGGCCAGCTCGCCGACGGCCTCTGGGAGGCCGTGTTCCTCTACAAGAAGGCGAACGGCGAGCAGACGACCACGGGCACCGGCCTGCTGGGCAAGGGCGAGAACTTCACCTACACCCTCGCCCTGCCCGACAAGGGCGACCAGCTCCAGGGCATCGAGGTCCACGAGGCCGCCGCGGCCGTGCTCGACACCGGTCAGCCGCTGCTGCGCGGCTACTGGGCGGTCGAGGTGACGAACTAACGCCGGCCGAACGCCTCCCACCACTCGGTGGGCGCGATCCGCAGGGCCGAGTCCATCAGCGCCTTGCCGGTGTCGGTGACCACCGAGCCCTGCATGGTCTGGATGAACCGCTCCATCTTGGAGATGCCCGCGGCCTGGTACTCCCTGGCCTGCAACAACAGCTCGAGCTTGTCCGCGTCACGCGAACAGCGCGCCTCGGGCGTGTGGTCGATGTCCCTGGCCGCCTCGTGCTCGGCGACCAGGGCCTCGATGTGCGCGGCCAATGGCGCGGGCAGGTGCTGGACCTGGTCGCGCGCCACGGCCTCCGGGGGCACCTTCACGTCGAGATAGAGCTTGCCGACGTACGGGATGTCGCCGATCCGCGTCTCCGGCACGTCGTGGAAGAGGCCCAGGGTGGCCGCCCTGTCGGGATTCGCGCCCTCCTGCACGGCGAGCGCGAACGCCAGGACGCCCACCCGGAACGAGTGGGCGGCCACCGACTCGGGGTGCTGCACCCCGGCGAAGAGCCACCCCGCTCTGGGCAGGCGTTTGAGCTGGCCGACCTCGTAGACGAACTCGACGATCCGATCCGCGTCAGACATGACGCCGATCCTTTTACGGATCGAGGTCCCGCGCCACCGCCCGGACGACCTCGGCGATGAGCTTCATGTTCTTCTTGTCGGACGGGTAGCGGCCGCGGCGCAGGTCGGGCTGCACCTTGTTCTCCAGCAGCTTGATCATGTCCTCGATCAGGCCGTGCAGCTCCTCGGCGGGACGGCGGCGCGCCTCGGCGACGGACGGCGCGGGGTCGATCAGGCGCACGGACAGCGCCTGCGGACCGCGACGGCCCTCGGCCATGCCGAACTCGATGCGCTGGCCGGCTTTCAGACCGGTGACACCCGGAGGCAGGGCGGCCTTGCGGACGTAGACGTCCTCGCCACCGTCCTGGGTGACGAATCCGAAGCCCTTCTCCGTGTCGTACCACTTGACCTTGCCGGTCGGCACCGCGCTCACCATTCCCTTACTCATGCACAACGAACGCGCCCGGGGCGCACCCAGGACGCGTTCCACCAGAGTAGCCAGAAGACCAGGGCGAAGGCACCTCCGTTAGCGCGACTACCCTGCACGTATGACCGCTCCGAAGTTGATGCCGCTGGCCATCGGCCTGTTCGCCGTGGGCGTACTGGCGATCATCGCGGTCTTCGTGCTCTTCGCCGCCGGCCACAGCGACCTGCCGGTGTGGCTGAACGTCCTCGCGACCTACCTGCCGGCCGTGGGCCTGGGTCTCGGGATCATCGCCGTGGTCAGGAAGTCACGCCAGAAGAAGTCCTGAGCCACTCCGGGAACTCGCGCAGGTCCTCCAGCACGACGGCCGCGCCCGCCTCGGTCAGTTCGGCGCGGGAGCACGGCCCGGTGACGACCCCGACGCCCAGCGCTCCGGCCGCCGCGGCACCGCGCATGTCGCCGATGTGGTCACCCACGTAGACGCTCGCGCCGTGCAGCTTGAGCGACTCGGCCTTGCCCGTCGACCACAGCTCGCCGTAGAGGTGGTCGACCTCCCAGCCCATGGCTTCGAGGTGCAGCGCGGCGTTCTTGCGGTACTTGCCCGTGACGACCATGGTGCGGCCGCCCAGTTCCCGCACGCACTGCAACGCCGCCGCGGCACCGGGCAGGGCGACCGTCGCGGGTATTACGACGTCCGGGTACAGCGCGCGGAAGAGCGAGACCATCTCGGGGATCTCCTCCTCGGGCACGCCCATCTCGCGGTAGACCATGTCGAGGGGCGGGCCGAGGTTCGACGCGAAGTGCTCGCCGTCGAGGTCGTGCCCGGTGCGGGCGCCCACCTCGTTCAGCACGGCGGCCATGCCCGGTCGCGGGTCGATGAGGGTCATGTCCAGGTCGAAACCCACGGTGAACGGCACAGAACCCGACTCTACGTCTTTACAAAAAATGTAACTGTGTAAAGGTGGACGAGTGAGCGACATCACCGAGCTCTTACTGGACGCGGCCGCCGACCTGCTGGCGGCCCGGGGCTTCCACGGGCTGCGCATGATCGAGGTCGCCAGTCGCGCCGGGGTGAGCAGACAGACCGTCTACAACGAGTTCGGCAACAAGGAGGGACTCGTCCAGGCCGTCGCGGTCCACAAGACGGAGGAGTACCTGACCGGGATCGCCACCCGGCTCCGGGAGGACCCCGACCCGTGGGAGGCGATGCGGTCGGCGTTCCGCTTCACCTTCGAGCAGACCGAGAAGGACCGGCTGGTCTCGGCCGTGCTGACCGGGCAGAACGCCGAGGACCTGCTGCCGTTCATCACCATCCGCGGCCACCCGATCCTGTTCCACGCCACCGAGGTCGTGGAGCAGCACCTCAGCCGGCACTTCCCCGGCAGGCACGTGCGGTTCACCGCCGAGACGACGGTGCGGCTCGCCCTGAGCCACCTGCTGATGCCGAGCGGCGACCTGGACGGCGCAATGGACGCCGTCGTGCGGGTCGCCCGAGTGACGATGAACGCATGAGTTAGGTCCCGCAGCCCCTTGTTGCCATAATCTGGCGACAAGGGGAGGTGTCCTGGTGGTCGCTGTCTCGGCGCGTCTGCGCGCGGGTGCGGCGTTGCTCGGTCCGGCGTTCGTCGCCGCGATCGCGTACGTCGATCCGGGGAACGTGGCCACCAACACCGCGGCGGGCGCGACGTACGGGTACCTGCTGGTGTGGGTGCTCGTCGTCGCGAACGTCATGGCCGGGCTCGTGCAGTACCTGTCGGCCAAGCTCGGCCTGGTGACCGGGAAGTCGTTGCCGGAGGCGGTGCGCGACCACCTGCCACGGCCCGTGCGGCTCGCCTACTGGGGGCAGGCCGAGGTCGTGGCGATGGCGACCGACCTGGCCGAGGTGCTCGGCGGGGCGATCGCGCTGCACCTGCTGTTCGACCTGCCGCTGCTGCTCGGTGGCGTGATCACCGGTGTGGTGTCGACGCTCCTGTTGCTGGTGCAGGACAGGCGCGGACAGAAGCCGTTCGAGCGCGTGATCACCACGATGCTGGTCGTGATCGCGGTCGGGTTCGTGGCGGGGCTTTTCGTTGCGCCGCCGTCGGTTGCGGGTGCGGTCTCCGGGCTGGTGCCGCGCTTCGACGGCGCGAACAGCGTGCTGCTCGCCGCGGGCATGCTCGGCGCGACCGTGATGCCGCACGCGGTCTACCTGCACTCCGCCCTCGCCCGCGACCGGCACGGCAGGAACCCGTCGGTGCTGGGCGCGACCAAGGTCGACGTCGTGGTGGCAATGGTGCTCGCGGGCGCGGTGAACATGGCCATGCTGCTGCTCGCGGCGTCCGCCTTGCAGGGCCGCGAAGGCGTTGACACGCTGGAAGGTGCGCACGCGGCCGTCGGCTCCACGCTGGGTGGCGGGATCGCGCTGCTGTTCGCGCTCGGCTTGCTGGCGTCGGGTTTCGCGTCCACGGCCGTGGGGTGTTACGCCGGCGCGGTGGTGATGGACGGCCTGCTGCGCGTGCGGATTCCCTTGCTGGCACGGCGTTCGGTCACGCTGGTGCCCGCGCTCGCGATCCTGGCGTTCGGGGTCGACCCGACGTTCGCGCTGGTGCTGTCGCAGGTCGTGCTGTCGTTCGGCATCCCGTTCGCACTGGTGCCGCTGGTCTGGCTGACCGCGCGCCGGTCCGTGATGGGTTCGCACACGAACCGGCGCGTCGTCACGCACGCCGCGTGGGCCGTGGCCTTCGCGGTCGTGGTGCTGAACGTGGCGCTGATCTACCTGACGGTCGCGTAGCTGACACCGACCTGGCGCAGCGCCTCCTCCAGCGTGCGCATGACCTCCAGGGTGTTGTCCCAGGTGATCGACGGGTTCTGGGTGAGGCCGGCGGCGATGCTCTCCTCGACCGCGCGGATCTGGTGCGCGTAGCCCTCGTCCTCGATCGCGTGCTCGACACCGTTGATCACGACGGCGGTCGGGTTGAACATCGGGTCGACGAGCTCGATGCGGCCCTCGGTGCCGATGATCTCCGCGCGCGCACCGGTGTTGGCGACGAGCGAGCAGCTGAGCAGCGCGTGCGCGCCGTTGTCGTAGGCCAGCAGGATGCCCGCGTCGGCGTCCACTCCGGTCGGCGCGAGGGCGCCGTGCGCGTGGACGTGCGCCGGCACGCCGAGGAACTGGTGCGCGAGCGCGACCGGGTAGACGCCGAGGTCGAGGGTCGCGCCACCGCCTGCTTCCTTGGCCCACAGGCGGTCGCCGTCGCTGAAGGCGTGCCGGAAGCCGAAGTCGGCGCGGATCAGCCGGACCTCGCCGATCTCCCCGTTCCGCACGGCGTCGTGGGCCTTGCGGACCAGCGGGTTGAACCGCGTCCACATGGCCTCCATGAGGAAGAGGTCCTTCGACCGCGCCCGCTCGACCATCTCCTCCGCGTCCGCCACCGAGAGGGCGAAGGCCTTCTCGCACAGCACGTGCTTGCCGGCGTCGAGCGCGGCGAGCGTGACCTCGTGGTGCTGGCCGTGCGGCGTCGCGACGTAGACGACCTCCACGTCGAGATCCGCGAGCAGCTCGCGGTAGTCGCCGTACGCGCGCTCGACGCCGAAGCGGTCGGCGAACGCCCGCGCCTTCGTGACGTCGCGGGAGGACACCGCGAGAACCGTGACGCCCTCGACCTTCAGCATGTCGGCGGTCACGGCCTGCGCGATTCCGCCTGTTGCGATCACACCCCACTTCATGCGGTGAGCCTAGTGCCGTGACCGCCTACCTCCACCGCGTCTTCCGGCGCTCAGCAGGGCACCTTGCGGCACCCGTCTGACCGTCGCAATACGAGGCAAGGCAGGCGGCCACGGCACTAGATTGGAGGCATGCGCCTCATCCTGAACGTGATCTGGCTGGTGCTCGCCGGTTTCTGGATGGCCGTCGGCTACGCGGTCGCCGGCCTGATCTGCTGCATCCTGATCATCACGATCCCGTGGGGCATCGCGTCGTTCCGCATCGCGAACTACGCGCTGTGGCCGTTCGGCCGCGAGGTCGTCGACAAGCCCGGCGCAGGCACCGGCTCGTTGCTGGGCAACGTGATCTGGATCATCGTGGCCGGTCTGTGGCTCGCGATCGGTCACGTCGTCACCGGCATCGCGCTGTGCGTGACGATCATCGGCATCCCGCTGGGCATCGCGAACTTCAAGCTGGTGAAGGTCTCGCTGGTGCCGCTGGGCAAGGAGATCGTCGAGCTGCCCTAGGTTTCGAGCAGCTCGTGCAGGCAGAGGATGTTGCCCTCGGTGTCGAGGAACCACGCCGCGCGCTCGTTGCCCATCACGGCGATGTGGCCGGTGGTCTTGAAGTCGGGCAGGTCGTAGTCCTCGAACCGCACGCCCCTGCCTTCGAGCTCGCGGATCTCGGCTTCGAGGTCCGGCACCTCGAAGCTGAGCACGGTGTGCGCGGTCTGCGAGCCCTTCTCCGCGGGCATCAGGCCCAGCGCGTCGCCCTGGCCGAGGGCGAAGATCCGCGTGCCGTCCGGGTTCGTGGCGACGGGCTTGAGACCGAGCATGTCCGCGTAGAAGCGCTCGGCGCGCTCCGGGTCTTCGACGGGCAGCATCGTGGTGGTCCTGGTGGCGGTGAGCATGATGCCTCCTAGTGCTCCGACCCACCGATGCTGCGCTCGCCGCAGGCCCGTTCACCAGGGTCTTTACGCCTCATCGCCCCGTAGTCCCGCGACCACTGTCAGGCCTGTCGCGCGCTGTCGTCGAGATTCAGCAGCTCCACCGACTTCGCCCGCATCTCCACCTTGCGGATCTTGCCGGTGACCGTCATCGGGAACTCCTCGACCACGTGCACGTACCGCGGGATCTTGTAGTGGGCGAGCTTGCCCGTGCAGAACTCGCGGACGGCCTCGGCGGTCAACCCGCACACCCC
Organism: Lentzea albida; assembly: GCF_900111005.1. Classification (GTDB taxonomy): domain Bacteria; phylum Actinomycetota; class Actinomycetes; order Mycobacteriales; family Pseudonocardiaceae; genus Lentzea; species Lentzea albida. The sequence goes on along the minus strand of NZ_FOFV01000001.1, from coordinate 524,115 downwards.
GTCGCGCAGCCGCACCCACGCCATGAGCTCCTCGCCGTAGCGGGCGTCGGGCACGCCGATCACCTGCGCGTCGAGCACGTCCGGATGCGTGTAGAGGAACTCCTCGATCTCGCGCGGGTAGATGTTCTCGCCGCCGCGGATCACCATGTCCTTGATGCGGCCGGTGATGTTGACGTACTCGTCGTCGTCCATCACCGCGAGGTCGCCGGTGTGCATCCAGCCCGCGCCGTCGACGGCCTCGGCGGTCTTCTCCGGCTCGTTCCAGTACCCGAGCATGACGGAGTAGCCGCGCGTGCACAGCTCCCCCGGCTCGCCGCGCGGCACCGTGAGGCCGGTCTCCGGGTCGACGATCTTGACCTCGAGGTGCGGGCCGACGCGGCCGACCGTCCCGACACGACGGTCGAGGGAGTCGTCGACGCGCGTTTGTGTTGACACGGGCGAGGTTTCCGTCATGCCGTAGCAGATCGAGACCTCGCTCATGCCCATGCGCTCGACGACCTGCTTCATGACCTCGACCGGGCACGGCGAGCCCGCCATGATGCCGGTGCGCAGGCTGCTCAGGTCGTAGCCGTCGACCAGGTCGAGCATCGCGATGAACATCGTCGGCACGCCGTAGAGCGACGTGCACTTCTCTTCCTGAACGGCCGCAAGGGTTTTCGCCGGGTCGAACGCCGGCGCCGGGATCACGACGCACGCGCCGTGGCTGGTCGCCGCGAGGTTGCCCATGACCATGCCGAAGCAGTGGTAGAACGGCGGCACCACGCAGATGCGGTCGTGCTCGGTGTAGTTGATCAGCTCGCCGACGAAGTAGCCGTTGTTGAGGATGTTGTGGTGCGAGAGCGTCGCGCCCTTGGGGAAGCCCGTGGTGCCGGACGTGTACTGGATGTTGATCGGGTCGTCGCGGTCCAGCTCGACGTCCGGGAGCTCACCGGGAGTCCACTGCGGATCGTCGGTGAAGACGACGTGCTCCAACTCCGGGCAGCGCGGACGGACCTCCTCGATCATGGCCGCGTAGTCCGAGGTCTTGAACGACCGCGCGGACACCAGCGTGTGGATGCCCGCCTGGTTCAGCACGTACTCCAGCTCGTGCACGCGGTAGGCCGGGTTGACGTTGACCAGGATCGCGCCGATCCGGGCCGTCGCGTACTGCACGAACACCCACTCGGCGCAGTTCGGCGCCCAGATCCCGACCCGGTCGCCCTTGCGCACCCCGAGCGCGTGCAGCCCGGCGGCGGCCCTGTCGACCTCGCTGGAGAGCTCCGCGTACGTCCACCGTCGACCTGTCGCCTTGTCGACAAGTGCCTCGCGGTCGCCGAACCGCGCGACCGTGGCCGCGAGGTTCGCGTGGATGGTGTCGCCCAGCAGCGGGGCGGCGGACGTGCCCGAGGAGTAGCTGGAGGTCATCCCCCAGACGGTAGTCAGGCTTCGGCGTATGGCAAGGGCACGACCAGGCACGGACCGCCGCTGTAGAGGCCCGCGTCGATCGCCAGGACCTTGTCGTCGGCGTACACGAGGGGCCCGTCGATCTCGTCCGGCGGCACCCCGAGCTGGTCGGCGATGACGCTGTGCCCGTGCACGATCCGGGTGCCTCCGAGGGTCGCGAGCAGCTCGTCCGCGATCTCGGGCCCCTGCGGACCCCGGAACGCGTACCGGGTCGTCATCTTGCGCCAGCACTCCCACCAGTCGACGAGGTCGTCGCTCTTGAGCACGTGCCGGACGGCCTCGTTGACCTCTTCGATCGAGGCCCCCCATTCGAGGTAGGCCACGGTGTCGGAGTGCATCAGCAGGTGGTCGTCGCGCAGCTTCAGCACCGGTCGCGTCGTCAGCCACTCGACGTGCGCGTCGGTCAGCCGGTCCTGGTCGCTGCGCAGCCCGCCGTTGAGCAGCCAGCTGCGCGCGAACGACCGCGGCCCGAGGCTGTCCGGCACCTGCTCGTCGCCGAACCGGTACATGCCGAGCAGCAGGATCTCGTGGTTGCCGATCAGCGAGTTGACCGAGCCACCCGCCTCCGCCGCCTCGTCACCGAGGCGCATGACCAGGTCGATCACGCCCACGCCGTCGGGCCCGCGGTCCACGAAGTCGCCGAGGAACCACAGCTCGGCCTCGCCGCCGATCCAGCGCCCTTCCTCGTCGCACAACCCGGCGACGTGCAGCGCCCTGATCAGTTCTGCGAGGTGCCCGTGCACGTCTCCCACGACGTACATCGGGCGTCGATCCGTGTCCACCTCCGCGACGATAGGTGATGAACCGTCGCGCGTCAGTGGTCTGCCCGGATCAGCGCTCGCGTCAGGCCTGAACGGCGGCGTTCCAGTCACCGAACGGGTCCTGCGAGTGACCGACGAGCTCCGCGATCGACTTCAGCACGCGCGTCGGCCGGTACGGGAACATCTCGGCGGACTCGGCGCTGAAGACCCCGGACAGCACGAGGATGGTCGACAGGCCCGCCTCGAGGCCCGACCGCACGTCGGTGTCCATCCGGTCACCGATCATCAGCGCCTGCTCGGAGTGCGAGCCGAGGGTGCGCAGGGCCGAGCGCATCATCAGCGGGTTGGGCTTGCCGACGTAGTACGGCTCACGTCCGGTGGCGCGCTCGATCAGGGCCGCGACGGCACCGGTCGCGGGCAGCGAGCCCTCGCGCGACGGGCCGGTGGCGTCCGGGTTGGTCGCGATGAACTTCGCGCCCTCCTCGACCAGCCGGATGGCCTTGGTGATCGCGGTGAAGCTGTAGGTGCGGGTCTCGCCGAGCACCACGTAGTCCGGGTCGCGGTCGGTCAGCACGTAGCCGATCTCGTGCAGCGCGGTGGTGAGGCCGGCCTCGCCGATCACGAACGCCGAGCCGTTCGGGCGCTGCGAGTCGAGGAACTTGGCCGTGGCCAGCGCGGAGGTCCAGATGGACTTCTCCGGGATGTCCAGGCCGGTGCGCTGCAGGCGTGCCCGCAGGTCCCGTGGCGTGTAGATGGAGTTGTTCGTGAGCACGAGGAACGGCGTCTCGGACGCACGCAGTTCCGCGACGAACTCGTCCGCTCCCGGGATCAGGTGCTCCTCGTGCACGAGGACGCCGTCCATGTCCATCAAGTAGTGCCACATGGCCTAAGTATCGATCACGCGCTTGCGAAACGTACCGATCTGGAGCTGTAGATAACGCTCGATCACTTCGAGCTCGGCGTCGTCGAAGTGCCCGAGCACCTCGACCAGGCTGTCGCGGGCCTTCTCGAACGGCGCGCCGAACTTGTCGACGTCCCCCACCGTGACCTCGACGAGGACCTTGCGGCGGTCATGCGGGTCACGGACACGGCGGACATATCCGGCACGTTCGAGGCGGTCGATCACGCCCGTGACGGCACCGGTGGAGAGGCCGGAGAGTTCGGCGATCCGGCCCGCGGTCAGCGGTCCGTCCGCCCGCATGGCGAGATCGAGGCACTTCTCGTCGGTCGCGGACAGGCCCATCTGCTCGGCGACCCGCGCGTGGAACATGACGGTGAGGGCGCTCTGCTCCCGCATGTACCAGGTGAACCTCTCCAGCACTTCTGGTTCCATGTGGAACATCTTAGCCAGTAAGAGAATTCCCCGTGAGGTGCTCCAAACGGGCGGAACGTGAGAAAGCTCGTTGTTGGAGGCATCTACAACGACTTGTTCATTAAGCTGAACAGGGTGACAGCAGTGGAGTTGGGCATCCCCGTCCTGCGCGGCACCCCGGACACCTCCGCACGTCCGGACACGCCCCAGCTCGTCGACAGGTTCGGCCGGGTCGCGAAGGACCTGCGGGTCTCGCTGACCGACCGCTGCAACCTGCGCTGCACCTACTGCATGCCCGCCGAGGGCCTCGACTGGCTGAAGAAGGACGAGCTCCTCACCGACGCCGAGTTGATCAGGCTCATGCGCATCGCCGTGGTCGACCTGGGCATCACCGACATCAGGTTCACCGGCGGCGAGCCGTTGCTGCGCCGCGGCCTCGAGCAGGTCATCGCCGCGACGGCCGAGCTCGAACCGCGTCCGCGCATGTCCATGACGTCCAACGGCATCGGGCTCGCCCGGCGCGCGCGGTCGCTGAAGGACGCCGGCCTGAACCGGATCAACATCTCGCTCGACACCCTCGACCCGGAGAAGTTCGCGACGCTGACCAGGCGCGACCGCATCACCGACGTGCTCGACGGCCTCGACGCCGCCCGCGAGGCCGGCCTGGAGCCGGTGAAGGTCAACTCCGTGCTGATGCGCGGCGTGAACGAGGAGGAAGCCGTCCCGCTGCTGCGGTTCTGCGTGGAGAACGGCTACCAGCTGAGGTTCATCGAACAGATGCCGCTGGACGCGCAGCACGGCTGGACGCGCACGAACATGGTCACGGCCGATGAGATCCTCACGATGCTCTCGTCCGCCTTCACGCTGACCCCGTCGGAGGTCCCCCGCGGCGGCGCCCCGGCCGAGCGCTGGCTGGTCGACGGCGGCCCCGCGGTCGTTGGCGTGATCGCGTCGGTGACCAGGCCGTTCTGCGCGGCCTGCGACCGCACGAGGCTCACCTCGGACGGCCAGATCCGCAACTGCCTGTTCAGCAACGGCGAGACCGACCTGCGCGCGCTGCTGCGCGACGGCTCCCCCGACTCCGCGATCGCCGACGCCTGGCGCGCGAACATGTGGGTCAAGGCCGCCGGTCACGGCATCAACGACGAGGGCTTCTCGCAGCCCGACCGCCCCATGAGCGCCATCGGAGGATGACAGTGACCACCGCCGTGAACGTCCGCTACTTCGCGGGAGCGCGGGCCGCGGCCGGGGTGGCCGACGAGGACCTGCTGCTCGACGCGCCCGAACCGACCGTGGCGCTCGTGGTCTCGGCCATCGGCGAGCGGCACGGCGACAAGCTCGGCAAGGTGCTCGCCGCGTCGAGCTTCCTGCTGGACGGGGTCGCGGTGCGGGACACCTCGACGCGGGTGCCCGCCGGCTCCCAGCTGGACGTGCTGCCGCCGTTCGCGGGCGGCTGAGCGGGTTCCGCGCCAAGTGGACGTCGCTCACTCTCCTCAGCCGCCGTTCGCGGGCGGCTGGGGCAGCCCCAGCCGGTCCACCGTCGTCCCCACTCCCCTGCGGCCGGTCGCGAGCGCCAGCTCCACCGCCCGCAGCCGGTGGCGTTCGGCCTCCTCGTGGTCTCCCAGCGCCTCCCGCGTCAACGCCAGTTCCCCCACCGCCTGCACCTGGCGAACGCGCAGCTGGCCCCGTTCGGCGCGTTCGTCGGCCTCGGTGGCGCACTTCAGCGACACCGCCAGGTCTCCCAGCGCCCGGTGGTCGGCCGCCAGACACGTGAGCGACTGGACCTCGCCCCGCGCGAAGGCCGACTTCCTGCTGATCGCCAGCGCCTGCTCGTGCTGGTCCGCCGCCTCCCGCGCCCGGCCCTGCCGCTCCAGCACCATGCCGAGCGTGATGCGGCCGTCGACCTCGACGATGTCATCCGCGCACTCGGCGCCCATCTCGATCGACCTGCGCGCCAGGGCCTCCGCCTCGTCGAGGTGGCCCTGTTCGAAGCGGAGGAACGCCTGGGTCTCCGTGCCCCTGGCGAAGAACACGGGACCGAGCTCCGCGGTCGCCACCTCGGCCGCCCGGTCCTGATATTCGGCCACGAGGTCGTACCGTCCGGTGAACAGGTGCGTGACGGCGAGACCGCGCAGGCAGAAAGCGGTACCCGCGGTCAGGCCCAGCTCCGTCGAGACCCGCAGCGCCTCCTCGCCGTAGGACACGGCCAGGTCGAGCGGTCCGAGGTCCAGCAGCACGCAGCTGAGGTTGTACAGCGCGTTCGGGCTCGACTCGATGGCGAGCGACGCGCGCATCGCCTCCGCTGCCTCGGCCAGGTCGCCCAGCTCCCAGTGGATGATGCCGAGGTTGCCGAGGAACGACTTGAGCGCCCCGGGGTCGTCCCGCTGCCGGGTGAGCTCCACGGCACGCCGGTACTCGGGCAGAGCCTCGGCGAACTGGCTGGACCGCCAGTGCGCGAGGCCGAGCGAGGCGCTCATGGCCGCCTCGGCGCCGACGTCGCCGAGCGCGCGGGCGGCCGCCAGTCCCGCGCGGGCGGTCGTGAACCAGTCGACGACGTTGCCGGTGTGGTGGAGGAAGCACGAGCGCATGGCGTCGGTCAGCTGCCAGGCGATCGGCCTGGCGCCCGCCGTGAGCACGGCCGCGACGACGTTGGCCCGTTCCGCCTCGAACCACGCGAGGGAGCTCGCCATGTCGCTCAGGTCGTGCGCGGGAAGGTCCTGCGGCAGCGCGGGCACCGGCAGGCGGTGCAGCTCCGGGTTGAGCGCGCGGGCGGCCGCGTCGGCGTTGAGGAGGTAGTACTCGTCGAGCCGGGACGTCACGGGCGTGCCGAGGCCCAGGGCGTACTCGCGGAGCAGGTCGTGGAGGCTGTGGCGGGTGCCGGCGCGGTGCACGAGGTTCGCGGCGACGAGCTGGCCGAGCGGTCCGCTCGCGTCCTCGCCGAGCAGCGCAGAGGCGGCTTCGACGCCGAAGTCCGGTCCGGGGACCTGGCCGAGCAACCCGAACAGCTGCCGGGCGCGCTCGGGCAGTGCCCGGTGGGAGAGCTCGAACGTCGCCCGCACCGCCGCGTCGCCCTCGATCTCCAGCGCGTCGAGCCTGCCGCCACCCCGCAGGTCGGCGAGGTAGTCGGGCAGGTGGCGGTCGGCGAGGTGCGCGCCCGCGATGCGCAACGCGAGCGGCAGGTGAGCACAGAGCCTGATCAGTTCGGCGCGCTCGTGCGACGAGCCCTCGACGCCCAGCCGGTCGAGCAGCTCCCCGGCCTCGCCACCGCTGAGGACGTCGAGCCCGACCTCCCCCGCCCGCAGCGCGTTGCGGCTGGTCACGATGGCCGTGCAGCCCTCGACGTCCGGCACGAGCGGGCCCAGTTCGGTGACGTTGTCGAGGAGCACCAGCACGCGGCGGCCGCGCAAGGTCTCGCGGTAGAGCGCGACCTGGTCGTCGAGTGCGAGCGGGACGTTCTCCGGAGCCACGCCGAGCGCGCGCAGGAACCGGCCGAGGGCCTGCTCGGGTGTGACCGGCGGTCCCGCCGCGAACCCCCGCAGGTTGACGTGCAGCTGCCCGTCGGGGAACCGGTCGCGGATCCGGTGGGCCAAGCGCACGGCGAGCGCGGTCTTGCCGACGCCGGGAGGGCCGGTGATCGCGAGCACGCGGGCGTCCGACCCGGCGAGCGCGGCGAGCTCCCGCTCCCGTCCGACGAAGTCCGGCAGGTCGGCGGGCAGCTGCGCCGGGCCCGGCCTGCGCACGACGAGTCGGTAGCCGGAGGCGTCCGTGACGATCTCGTCGCCGACCGACTGCCGCAGCCGCCGCACGAGGTTGCGCAACGCGGGCAGGGGTCTCACCGGGGGGTCGTCGCCCCAGACCTCGCGGACGAGATCACCGAACAACACGGGCTCGCCGGCCTTCGCGAGCAACGCGCGGTGCAGAGCGGCCTGCCGTGACTCCCTGCTCATCCGAACATCATCAACCAGTTACCGGCGAGGCGTCGCTCGACCGTGACCAGGGCGTCCCCGATGGCCCAACACACGTGAGCCACGACTCACTTTCCGTGATAGATCTCGGCCGATCTCAGAATGGAAACGGACCGATAACGAAGGCTCTGAGCTGCACTTTTGTAGCCCCAGCACAACTTTCCACACTGTTACTGTGATGCGCATCACAGCTCGAAACATTTGGATTCGGCCTCGGCGGTTACGTACGGTCGCTCCTCGGCTGGCCCGAACCAGCCGCGAGCTAGACCGGAGCACCCAGCACCGAACCCAGTCCGACGGGTACTCCGGAACAACCCCGAGCGAGAGAAACCGCCGGACTGGGACGCAGGAGCGCACCGGGCCCCGAACCCGAGTTCCTGGCAGCAGGTGTGGTGGACCGAGAGGCACATGGCTTTCAACCGTGGCAAGCAGGGCAAGCAGAGTTCCGCCGCTCGCACTATCGCCAAGGTCGCGGTCGCCGGCATCATCGCCGGCGCCCCTCTGGGCCTCGCCGTTGGCACCGCCAACGCGGCCCCCGTGAACTGGGACGCCCTCGCGCAGTGCGAGGCAAGTGGCAACTGGGGCGCCAACACCGGCAACGGGTACTACGGCGGCCTGCAGTTCACCCAGCAGACCTGGAACGCCTACGGCGGCCAGGGCAACCCGGCCAACGCCTCCCGCGAACAGCAGATCGCTGTCGCCGAGCGCGTCGCCGCCGGCCAGGGCCTGAACAACGCCTGGCCCGCCTGCAGCCGCAAGCTGGGCGCCACCTCGGGCACCGCCCCGAAGACCCAGGCCGCTCCCCAGCAGCAGCAGCGCAAGGCCCAGCCGCAGCAGCGCCAGGCCGCCGCGCCGGTGCAGCAGGCACCCGCCGCCCCGGCGTCGAAGTCGAACCCGGACGGCAACTACGAGATCAAGCCGGGCGACACCCTGTCGAAGATCGCCGACGCCAACAAGGTCGAAGGCGGCTACCAGGCCATCGTGGAGAAGAACAAGAACTTCCTCACGAACCCCGACCTGATCTTCCCGGGCCACAAGATCCTGATCTGAGCCCCGCGGGCTCGGGCCGGACAGGCCGCATGATCGCCAGCCCTGTCGAGTCGGGCTGACACAGGACCAGGGACCTCACCGTTACCCCCCGACGGTGAGGTCCCTGCCTGCGTTTGCGGGTGCGGTGGCCGCCGAGGTGGGTGGGGCTTGGGTGAGCGGGCCGGGATTGGCGGGCGGGTCTGCCGAGGCCGGGCGGCGGACGCTCGTGCCGGGCATGCCGTGCAGGCGAGCGAGCCGGCAAGCCGGGCAGGCAGACGCGCGAGCCAGGCAGGCGGCAGGCCGGGCTGGCAGGCGGACGCGCGGGTCCGGCACAACAGGCAGCCGAGCTGGCAGGCGGACGCGCGGGTCCGGCACGCCGGGCAGGCGGGCGAGCTGGCAGGCGGGCGAGCCGACGAGCCGATCAGGCAGGCGGGCAGGCCGGGCGGACCAGCGAGCCGGGCACGCAAGCACGCGCACACCAGGCGAGGCGCGCGAGGCGAGCACCACAGACGCACTGGCGCAGGCGAGCAGGCCCTCATCCCGGCCCGACGGCCACCAGAACCCTCAGGGGCAGTTGACCCACTCGTCGTCGCCCCCGACGAACACCTGCCGCTTCCACACCGGCAACCGAGCCTTGACCTCGTCAACGAGGTCAGAACAAAGGGAAAACGCCTCCCCCCGGTGCTCGGCCGCCACCGCGCAGGCCAGCGCCACGTCCCCGATCCTCAACGGCCCCACCCGGTGCGACACGGCGATCCCGTGCACCCCGGGGTACTTCGACGCCAACGACTCGACCACCTCGGCCACCACGTCCGAAGCGGACGGGTGCGAGTGGTACTCGAGCTCCACCACCGAACGCCCGCCGTCGTGATCGCGCACCACTCCCGAGAAGGTGACCACGGCCCCGGCCCGGTCGGACTCGACCAGCGAGGCGTGCTCCTGCACCGACAACGGTTCCGAAGTCACGACGGCCCGCAGCACGACGCTCATCGGTGGTCACCTCCACGCAGTTGGTCGAGCGCATGGTCCACAACGGAGGCCAGCACGTCCAGGCCGTCCTTCACGCCGCCGGTCGAGCCGGGCAGGTTCACGATCAACGTCCGGCCCGCCACGCCGGCCACGCCGCGCGACAGCACGGAACCGGGCACCCGCGGCCACCCCGACATCCGGATGACGTCGGCGAGGCCGGGCACCTCGTAGTCGACGACGGCGCGCGTGGCCTCGGGGGTGCCGTCGGTCGGGTTGATGCCGGTGCCGCCGGTGGTCAGCACCAGGTCGGCGCCGGACTCCACGGCGGAGACCAGCGCCGCGCGGACCGGCTCGCCGTCCGGCACCACCACCGGTGACGACACCGAGAAGCCGCGCTCCGACAGCCACGAGACGATGACCGGTCCGCTGCGGTCCTCGTAGACGCCGGCGGCGGCGCGGTTCGACGCGGTGATGACGACTGCCTTGTACGCGGTCACGGGCGTTCCCACAGGCCGGACTTGCCGCCTTCCTTGCGCTCCACCCGCACCGCGTCCAGGGAGGCGGCCGGGTCGACCGACTTCACCATGTCGTGCAGGGTCAGGCCGGCCACGGAGACCGCGGTCAGTGCCTCCATCTCCACGCCCGTGCGGTCGGTGGTGCGGACGGTGGCGGTGATCAGCACGGCGGAGTCCGCCAGGGCCAGGTCCACCTTCACCGACGACAGCGCGATCGGGTGGCACAGCGGGACTAGTTCCCAGGTGCGCTTCGCGGCCATGATGCCCGCGATCCTGGCCGTGGCCAGGGCGTCGCCCTTGGGCAGGCCGTCGGCGCCCAGCAACTCGACCACCTCGGCGGTCGTGTGCAGGATCCCGGTGGCCACGGCGATCCGGGTGGTCTGCTCCTTGCCGGAGACGTCGACCATCCGGGCAGCACCGTGGGAGTCCAGGTGGGTGAACTGCTTGGTCATACGGCGATCGTATGCCTGAGTTCACCCGTCAACCGTCAGGAACTGGCGGCCTTGCGCACCGCTTCGGCCACCGCGGGGGCGACCGTGTTGTCGAAGACCGACGGCACGATGAACGACGCGTTCAGCCTGTCGCCGTCCACCACGTCGGCGATGGCCTGCGCGGCGGCCAGGAGCATCGCGTCGGTGATGGTCTTGGCGTGGGCGTCCAGCAGGCCGCGGAAGACGCCGGGGAACGCCAGCACGTTGTTGATCTGGTTCGGGAAGTCCGAACGGCCCGTGGCGACGACGGCGGCGTGCTGCTGCGCCTCCATCGGGTCGATCTCCGGGTCCGGGTTGGCCAGCGCGAACACGATGGCGTCCTTCGCCATGGTCGCGACCTGGTCCGCGCCGAACAGGTTCGGGGCCGAGACGCCGATGAAGACGTCGGAGCCGACCAGGGCGTCGTGCAGGCGGCCGGACTGGTTGTCCTTGTTGGTCGAGGCCGCGATCGACTTCAGGTTCGAGTCGAGGCCCGGGCGGTCGCGGTGCACGATGCCGTCGACGTCCACGGCGATGATGTCGCCCGGCTCCTGCGCCTGCAGCAGGCGGATGATCGCGGAACCCGCGGCGCCGACACCGCACACGGTGATGCGGCAGTCCTTGATGTCCTTGTTCACGACGCGCAGGGCGTTGCGCAGGGCCGCGACAACGACGATCGCCGTGCCGTGCTGGTCGTCGTGGAAGACGGGGATGTCGAGCTTCTCGCGCAGGCGGGCCTCGATCTCGAAGCAGCGCGGCGCGGAGATGTCCTCGAGGTTGATGCCGCCGTACACGGGAGCGATGAGCTCGACCGCGCGGATGATCTCCTCGGTGTCCTGGGTGTCCAGGCAGACCGGCCAGGCGTCGACGCCGGCGAACTTCTTGAACAGCGCGGCCTTGCCCTCCATCACGGGCAGGGCGGCGGCGGGGCCGAGGTTGCCCAGGCCCAGGACCGCGGAGCCGTCCGTCACGACGGCGACGGTGTTGCGCTTGATGGTCAGGCGGCGCGCGTCGTCCGGGTTCTTGGCGATGGCCTCGCACACGCGGGCGACACCCGGCGTGTACGCGCGGGAGAGGTCGTCGCGGTTGCGCAGCGGCACCTTCGACGAGATCTCGATCTTGCCGCCGAGGTGCACGAGGAACGTGCGGTCCGACACCTTGCGGACGACGATGCCGGGCAACGTCTCCAGCGTGTCGGTGATGTCCTTGGCGTGGTTCGCGGACAACGCGTTGCACGTGAGGTCGATGACGACGCGGTCGTTGTGCGACTCCACGACGTCGAACGCCGTGATCACGCCACCGGCGCGGCCGACGGCCGAGGTGAGGTCACCCGCGGCGCTCGCTGACGGCGGCGCCTCCAGACGAACGGTGATCGAGTAACCAGGGCCGGGGACCGGCATCGTCTTTCCTCCCACGAAGTGCAGCTCAAGCGGGAAGTGAGCCTATCCCCGGGCCCATTGCGGTACTCACGCGACTCGGCAGTCTTAAGACCGCCCTGACAGTCGCGTCAGGACTTGTTGATCTCCGTCACGGGGTGCGTGTACGGGAGGGTGTCCACCGGCAGCGGGAACGTCACCGTGCCGAACGGCGAGAGCGCTCCCTGCACGTCACTGGTCAGTTCGGTCACGGGGTGACCGCCGTCGGGACCCTCCGGCCAGTGCGGGTCGACCCGTCCAGGGCGTCCTTTCGCCACGATCTCCTCCTCGGTGGTGCCTGCTGACGGGCACAAGTGTGACAGACCCGTTTTCACCTGGGCGACGATGAGATCCCGGCGGCCCATATACCGTGGTGAGAATGTCCGGCACCACTCTCGCCGACTGGCTGCGCTCCCGGGACGACGCCGCTCTCGTCGCGCTGCTGCGCGCGCGTCCCGATCTGGCAACGCCCCCACCTGCCGATATGTCCGTGCTCGCGACACGGGTCGGCACCAGGGCGTCGATCGCGCGCGCCTGCGAGGACCTCGACACGTTCACGCTGGCGGTGCTCGAGGCGCTGGTGATCGAGGGCGCGGACGTCGAGCCCGTGGCGTTGCCCACACTCGGCCGGCTGCTCGGACCGGACGTGAAGCCGAAGCCCCTCAAACAGGCGGTCGCGAGGCTGAGGTCGTTCGCACTGGCCTGGGGTGACGACGACGCGCTGTCCGTGCCGCCGGTGACCAGGGAGGCGTTCGGCGCCTACCCCGGCGGGCTCGGCCGCAGGACCGGGCAGACCTACGACCTCGGCGGCATCAGCGAGGGTGAGCAGCGGGTCCTGCAGAAGCTCGCCGCGGGGCCACCGATCGGCGACACCAAGGACGCGTCCAGGGTCGTGCCCCTCGACAAGGCCGAGACGCCGGTCCAACGCCTGCTCGCCCGCGGTCTGCTGCTGCGGCGCGATCCCGGCACCGTCGAACTGCCGCGCGAGATCGGCCTCGAGCTGCGCGGTGAACGCCCCCTCGGCCCGATCCAGGTCACCGAGCCGAAGCCGAAGACCACCGCACTCCAGCAGGACGGCGTCGACGCCACCGGCGGAGGCGAGGCGCTGGAACTGGTCCGGCACGTCGAGAACCTGATCACGAGCTGGTCCGCCGAACCGCCGCCGGTGCTGCGGACGGGCGGCCTGGGCGTCCGCGACCTGCGCAAGGCGGCCAAGGACCTGGGCGTCGACGAGCAGCGCGCGGCCCTGCTGATCGAGCTCGTCGTGGGCGCCGACCTGGTCGCGAACAACGAGGCGACAGAGCCGGAGTGGGTGCCGACGACCAAGGCGGACGTCTGGCTCGCCGCCACCACCGAGGTCCGCTGGTCCACGCTCGCGCACGCCTGGCTGGAGCTGCCGCGGCTGCCCGCGCTGGTCGGCCGCCGCGACGAGAAGGACAAGCTCTTCAACCCCCTCGCCGACGAGATCCGCCGCGCCCAGGCGCCGCGCGACCGCCGGTGGGTGCTCGAGACGCTGACGGCGTTCCCCAAGGGCACCGCGATCGCGAACCCCGCCGACCTGGCCGCGTTGCTCGGCTGGCGGGCCCCGCGCCGGGGCGGGCGCCAGCGCGACGAGCTGGTGCGCTGGACCGTCGAGGAGGGCACCGCGGTGGGCGTGCTGGCCCTCGGCGCGATCACCAGCGCCGGCCGCGTGCTGCTCGACGAAGGGCCCGGTCACGCGGCGAAGACGCTGGGCGACGCCCTGCCGGAACCGCTCGACCACGTGCTGGTGCAGGCCGACCTGACCGTCGTCGCCCCCGGCCGCCTCGAACCGGAGCTCGCGGACGAGATGGCGCTGGTCGCGGACGTCGAGTCGGCCGGCAGCGCCACGGTCTACCGGATCAGCGAGACCACCGTGCGGCGTGCGCTCGACGCCGGGCGCACGGCCGACGAACTGCAGGAGCTCTTCAAGGTCCGCTCGCGCACGCCCGTCCCGCAGTCGCTGACGTACCTGATCGACGACGCCGCGCGCCGCCACGGCAGGTTGCGCGGCGGGGCGGCCGGGTCGTTCCTGCGCTGCGACGACCCGGTGCTGATCAGCGAGGTCCTCGCGCACCCGGAGGCCATGCGGCTCGAGCTGCGCCGGATCGCCCCGACCGTGGTCGTCAGCCCGTTGCCGCTGGCCGACGTGCTGGACGGGCTGCGCTCGGCCGGGTTCGCCCCGGCGGCCGAGGGCCCGGACGGCCAGGTGCTGGACCTGCGGCCGGGTGGTCGCCGGACCACGCCGAGGCAGCGGAGCGCCCGCAAACCGGCGTCACCCACCGTGCCCACCGTCGAGCGGCTGGGTGAACTCGTCCGGCTGGTCCGGGCCGGTGATCGCGCCGCAGCGACACCACGGGGTGAACGCGTGGCCGTCCCCGGCAACCTGGGCGCCGGTCCGTCGGCCACCCTGTCGTTGCTCCAGCAGGCCGCACGGGCGCGCCGCAGGGTGCTCGTCGGGTTCGTCGACTCCCACGGCACGGCGGCACAGCGCGTGATCGAACCGCACGTCGTCGGGGGTGGCGTGCTCGAGGGCTACGACCACAGCTACGGAGAGGTGCTCAGGTTCCCTCTTCACCGCGTCACGTCCGCCGCATTGGTGGACGAGGACTGACACGCCGTCATCCCCCGAAAGGGACCGCTGATCACCCTTACGTGGTCGTGGCGCGACCTAGCGTCGGTTGACGTGGACGTTCCCGAGAGACGTCCGCATCGACCGAGGAGGACTTCCACGATGGTCAGCCCCAGGGCGGCGCTCAGCACCGCCGCAACCTTCACAGCCCTGGCTTTCGCCCTGCTGTTCTCGTCCGGCACGGCGTCGGCCGACACGGATCAGCAGAAGGTCGACGACATCGGCATCGGGCTCGGCGTCGGCATCAGCACCGGACACCACTGGCACGACTGGGACGAGTGGGACGACGACGACTGGGACGACTGGGACCACGGCTGGCACCACCACCACGGCGGCCTGCTCGGCATCGGCATCGGGCTCGGCCTCGTCATCGGGTAGCCGCAGCCCACGGCGAAGGGACTACCGCTTGACCGCAGACCCGAGCTGAATCAGACCGCAACGACGAGGCGAGCGCCGTTCCCGAAGGTGGCGCTCGCCTCGTCGCGGTCGTGTGCGGTGGTGACTCCGGCGGAAGGAGTTCAGCCCGCGCGGACGGACATCCACTGGCGCATCGCGTGCTCCACCAGCGTGATGAGCGTCTGCTTCGTCGACTGCCTGTTGCGCGCGTCGCACGTCACGATCGGCACCGACTCGTCGATCGTCAGCGCTTCGCGCACGTCCTCCAGCCTGTGGTGCAGGAGGCCGTCGAAGCAGTTGACGCCGACGACGTACGGCAGCTGCCGGTCGTCGAAGAAGTCGATCGAGGCGAACGCGTCGGCCAGGCGGCGGGTGTCGACCAGCACGATGGCGCCGATGGCACCACGGACCAGGTCGTCCCACATGAACCAGAACCGGTGCTGACCCGGTGTACCGAAGAGGTACAGGATCAGGTCGCTGTCGAGCGACACGCGGCCGAAGTCCATCGCGACGGTCGTCGTGACCTTGTTGGGCGTGGCGGAGAGGTCGTCCACCCCCGCGCTGGCCTCGGTCATCACCGCCTCGGTGGTCAACGGGACGATCTCGGACACCGAGCCGACGAACGTCGTCTTGCCCACACCGAAGCCACCCGCCACCACGATCTTGGCGGAGGTCGTCGGCTTCCGTGCGCCCTCGGCGCCCTGGGGACTAGAGCCTGCGAAGCCCACTGAGCACCCTCTCCAGGAATTCCATGGAAGGCCGGTCCCCCACGACCAGACCGCCCTGGTGAATCAAAACCAAACCCATGCTTGCCATGTCGCCGATCAACACCCGCACGACGCCAAGTGGCAAGCGTAGGAGTGCCGCGACCTCGGCCACCGACCGCGTGTCGACACACAGCCCGCAGATCGACCTGTGCTCGGGAAGCACTGCCGCATCCCGTTCGAGGCCCTTCTCGCTGGTGGAGATCAGCGCCTCGATAGCAAGGTCGTAGTCGGGTCGTGTGCGTCCACCGGTGCGCGTGTACGGCCGCACCAGTGAACCCGAGTCCGCGGAAGCATTCTCCTCCGGGCGCACTTGAGGCTGCGCACCGGTGCTGTACGCCGGTTGCCCGCCGGTGCTGTACACGGGGTGGGAGCCCGTCGTGTACGGCAGTTGTTCCGGCACGGCGTCCGGCATCTCGTGCTGGCCGAACAGGTCCGCACCGGGTCCACCGAACAACCCGGTGCCGTACCCGTCTATGTCGAACCGGTTCGGCACGTCGTCGTACGGGTACGACGACGAGTCGTCCACCTCACGCTGAGACATATCGCCTAGCCCTTGCCCTGTAACCCGCTCATCGAGGGGTGCGTCCTCAGCTTCCTCTGATTCTTGGGGTATCGCGTCAGGCTCGTCGAACTGAAACCCGCCAGAAGCCCACTCCTGGTAGTTGAAGTTCCTACCGAAGCCCCGGCCTCTAGCGCCAGATCTACCAGCCATTTGTTCTCACCCCTGAACTTCAGATGAGGTCTAGCGACGGACCACGCCCTGAAGCTGCGCGCGCAGCTCAGGGGTGAGTTGTTGACCGACTCTCTCCACCAACAGCGTCATCTCGTAGGCCACGAGGCCGATGTCGCAGTTGGGTGCCGCCAGGACGGCAAGGCAAGAACCGTCACTGATCGACATGAGGAACAGGTAGCCCCGCTCCATCTCGACGACCGTCTGGTTGACCCCGCCTGCCTCGAAGCAGCGGGCAGCACCCTGGGTGAGGCTGACCAGTCCGGACGCGACCGCGGAAAGCTGCTCTGCGCGGTCCCGGGGCAAGCCCTGGGAACCCGCGAGCAACAGCCCGTCCGCGGACACCACAACGGAATGTGCCACGCCGGGCACCCTCCGCACGAAGTCGGTGATAAGCCAACCAAAGCTGCCTGGCTGCGCTGCGGTCGTCACTCCTGCTCCTCGTTCTGCCGGCTCGACTGGTCACCAGCGTATGCCTCGATCAATGCGTGCCGGCCTCGCTTGACACCACTTTGCAGGCTCGACATCCGTCCGCGCACCGCGTCGGCGGTGCGGGGCGGCAGCGGCGGGCGCTGCGCTGTCGTGGACAGGGGCGACTGCTTGGGTGCAGCAGATCCTGGCACGAGCTGAGCCTTCGGTGTCCGTTTCGGCAATCCTGCCGTGGTCTTCGTCTCCGGCGTCTTGTTCAACAACGCCTGAGCCGCGTGCCATCCCTCATCGGCAGGCGATTGCCAAGCCGATTCGGAGACGGGTGCCGCCGCTGGAGTCTCCTCCACAACGGGCTCGGGTTCCACAACTCGCTCCTGCTCGGCGGGTGCGGGTACTTCCTCGACCGCCTTCTGGATCTTCGAGCGCGGCGTGCGCACCGGAAGGCCAGCGGCCGACGTGGTGGTGGGTGCCACCGCCGGAACGGGCTTGCGGGTTCGGGTCGGCAGCTCCGGCTCCGGCCCGTCCGAGAGCGGAGGGGTCGTCGGCGGTTCGTCGATGTACTCGACCGAGCCCTTGTCGGTCCCGCCGAGCCTCGACTCGACGTGACCGTTGGTGGCGGCCGGTGCGTCGTCCTCAGCGGCCGCAGGGACCGGCTGAGCGGCCGATGCGGACGTCTCGCTGCCCACGGCCTGGAACCACTGCGACAGGACGGCCTCGTAGATCGGGAGGCGTTCGGTCGGAGCGTCCAGGTCGTGTTCGATCTTCTTGCGCGAGGACTCGGAGGTGCCGTTGCGGTGGCCCATCCCGATGTCCAGCCGGCCCTCGTCGACCGAGGCGCGCGAGACGCCGTTGGACGAGGCGGGCTCGTCCTCGATCGGGGGGATCGGCACGAACTGGGTGGTCTCGTAGCCGGGCTCGAACGAGATCTCGCCGGCTTCCTCGTTGCGGTCCTCGTACGCGGTGAAGAGCGTGGGCTCGCCGAACGAACCCTCCGGCTCCACGGCCGCGAGCTGGTCGCGGCGCCACCGCTCGGACGGCGTCACGTCCTCGATCGGCGGGTCGCTGTAGACCGGGATCGCCGTCGCGCCCGCACCGGTGTCCGTGATCGGACTCGGCACGAAGCTGACCGGGATGTTCGGGCTCGACTCGTCGACCCGCGGCTGGACACCGGTCGCGCCGCCGAAGGCGCCCGCGATGCCGCTGGCCCTCGTCGCGGTGCTGCCGATCTCCGTCGTGTGCTCCGCCGGCGACATCGGCACGGGCGGCATCGAGGGCGAGGACGCGGTCGGCGACATGCCGAACGCGGACGCCAGCGAGCCCGAGCCGGACGGCGGGGTCGACGACGGTGCCTGACCGGGGATCGCGATGAGCGTCTCCGGCACGATCACCAGTGCCGTCGTGCCGCCCTCGATGTCCTCGTTGCCGCGCAGGCGGACCTTGATGTCGTGGCGCTTGGCGAGCCGCGCGACCACGTACAGGCCCATCCGGCGGGAGACGGCGACGTCGACGTCCGGCGGGTCCGCCAGGCGCTCGTTGGCGTCGATGATCTCCTGGTCGCCCATGCCCACGCCGCGGTCCTGGATCTCGATCGCCAGCTCGCCCTTGCGGGTCTTCGCCGTGCGAACGGTGACCTTGGTGACCGGGTCGGAGAACGCCGTGGCGTTGTCCAGCAACTCGGCGATGAGGTGCACGAGGTCGTTGACCGCGCGGCCCTGGACCGTGAGGTCCGGGGTCTGGCCGACCTGCACGCGGGCGTACTGCTCGACCTCGGAGACCGCGGCGCCGAGGACCTCGGCGGCCGGGACGGGCCGGGTCAGGCGCCGCGAGAGGTCCGTGCCCGAGAGGACCAGGAGGTTCTCCGAGTTGCGGCGCATGCGGGTCGCGAGGTGGTCGAGCTCGAACAGCGAGGCCAGCTGGTCCGGGTCCTGCTCGTCCTGCTCCAGCCGGTCGATCAGGTTCAGCTGGCGCTCGACCAGGGCCTGCGACCTGCGGGACAGGTTGACGAACATCGCGTTGACGTTGTCACGCAGGAGGGCCTGCTGGGCGGCCAGTCGCACCGCTTCACCGTGCACCGCGTCGAACGCGCGCGCCACCTGGCCGACCTCTTCCCGCGTGTGCACCGGCACCGGCTCGACGGCGGTCTTGGCCGCGTCCTCCGGGTTCGGGTCCGCGAGGATCCGCTCGACCGCGTCGGGGAGACCGTGGTCGGCGACGTCGAGGGCGGTGCGGCGCAGCGTGCGCAGCGGGTTGAGGATCGAGCGGGCGACGAACAGCGCCATCAGCAACGCGAGCGCGAGGATCGCGAGCACGATGCCGGACTCGACGTAGGCCCTGGTGCGGGTGTCGCCGGCGAGGTCGTCGGTCTTCGTCTGCAGCTGCTCGACCAGCAGGTTCTCGACGTCACGCGTCAGGTTGACCGTCAGCGTGGCGGCGATGTCCCACTTCTCGGGCGTGACCTGCGTGAAGTCCTTCGCGCCCGCCTGCTGGTTGATCGCCGATTCCTGCATGTCGTTCGCGTTGTCGACGATGAGGCCGGTGACGGTGTCGTCGTAGATCTTGGCCTGCTCCGGCGTCGCGGCCTTGCGGAAGTCGTTCCGCGCGGCTTCGAGCTCGGCGTCCGCGGCCTGCAGGGACCGCAGCTGGGACGGGGTGAACGCCTTGCGCTGGAAGACGTCCAGGAGGATCGCCCGCTTGAGCGACTCCTGCTCCTTGATGCGCGCGATGGCGTTCGTGGTCAGGTGCAGTCGCACCAGTTCCGGGTCGTTGATCTCGGAGATCGTCTGCTCACCGAGGTTGATGAGCGTCTCGACGGACTCCGAGTAGGTGCGCTGGACGGCCTCGGCGGGGTACTGCGTGTCGCGCACCGAGTTGCGGAGGCTGTTCAGGCGTTCGAGCTGGTTGAACGCGACCTGGAACCGCTCGACGGCAGCCGGGTTCAGGTCGGAGCTGAGCTCGGAGATCTTGTTGCGGAAAGCCTCGCTGGTGTCGTTCACCCTGCGCAGCTGGCGCTCCAGGACGACCCTGTCGACCTTCTTGTTCGAGGCCACGTAGCTGACCGACAGGTCGCGTTCGCGCTGCAGCTGCTGCACCAGGTCCGCGACAGCGGTCTCGAGGCGGATCTGGTTCGCGAGGTTGTTGAACTCCGTCGCGGCCTGGAGGTCGGTGCGCACGCGCAGACCACCCAGGGCGAGCGCACAGACCGTCGGGATGAGCAGAACGGCGAGCAGCTTCGTGCGCAACCGCCAGTTGCGCAGGCGCCATCCCGCGGATCGGGCAGATCCTGAACCGGGTCCGGCACCGTTGTCGTGCTTCACCGGGTCCGGTGTCACGTCCATCGGTCCGTTACCCAGCGCAGCCAGTCCGTCACCCGATTCGGGCCTTTCGGAGCGTGTGGTGTCACCCACGCCAAACTGGCTGGGACCTCTCTCACGTCGGGCCACTCTGGGCTTCCTCTTCCAGCAGCAGTGTCCCGGTCTCTCCCCAGGACCGAGCATGGACTCGTCAAACGGGCCGAATTGCAGCACAGAGGTTGTTCGCCCGGTGAGGCGCCCTACCCCGTCTGAAGACACGTGGGTCTACTACGACCTGTGCCACCCGAGCGGGAAGGGTAATGGTCACCCCCTCAGTTGGGGAAGTCTCCAGAAGCACTCACCGTATCGAGATGGGGTGTCGTTTCATACGTTCAGGTGGTTAACATCCCCGGTTGTCGGCACACCCCACGTCCGTCCGAACGCGCAGTTCGGACTGCGGACGCCCTGGTCTGTGGTGACACTCACTGATCAATTCGAAGCTACCCAGGCCTACCGGCGAGAGGTGCCATGGCTACCCGAGCCAAAGCTCTGCGGCTTGTCGCAGTGCTCATCACGTGTGTTCTGACCGCGAGCTGCGGCCTGTTCGGAGGCTCGTCGGACGGCGGCGCGGCGGACATGGAACGCAACGTCATCCGCATCGGCGTGCTGCCGGTCGTCGACGTGGCGCCGCTGCGGATCGCCCTCAACGAGAAGCTGTTCGAGAAGAACGGCCTGCAGGTCACCCTGGTGCCCCAGCCCAGCGAGGACGAGGCCATCAAGCAGCTCGACTCGACGCTGGACCTCACGTGGGCGACCCACGTGAACTTCTTCCGCGCGGTCGCGAGCGGCACCGAGCTGCAGCTGCAGGGTGAGGCCTACCAGGCGGGTCCGAACTCGATGGCGCTGGTCGCCTCGGCCGGCTCGGACTACGACGACCCGGGCAAGAAGTCGGCGCCCACCATCGCCGTGCCCAGCAAGGACGACGTCGGCGCGCTGACCACGCGTGCCGTGCTGGACACCGCCGCGGTCGAGAAGCAGAAGATCAACTTCAAGACCATGCCGTACGCCGACATGGAGGGCGCGCTGACGGCCGGCACGGTGGACGCGGCCTTCATGATCGAGCCCTTCATCACGAAGGCGCAGCGCAAGATCGGCGCGAAGATCGTCACCGACACCGCGCGCGGCCCGACACTGGACTTCCCCATGTCCGGGTACGCGTCGTCGAAGAAGTTCGCCGAGGCCAACCCGAAGACGCTGAAGGTGTTCCGGGACGTGCTGCGCGAGGCCCAGCAGCGCGCGCAGGCCAACAAGCTGAGCGTGCAGGACTCGCTGACCAGCTACGCCGACATCGACCAGCCGACCGCCGCGCTCGTGTCCGTGGGCACGTTCCCGCTGTCGCTGAACCCGATCCGGCTCCAGCGCGTCGCCGACATGATGGACACCGAGGACGTGCTGTCCGGGCGTCTGGACGTGCAGCAGCTGCTGCCGCCGGGAACGACGAATTAGTTGCTTTTACGCATAGGAAATGGCGGGCTGCAAGTTGCAGCCCGCCATTTCTCGTTCGTCACTGTCCGCCGAGCGCCGTTACGCAGTAAGTGAGGCCCGGTGAGGGTTCGGTGTACGAAATGGCGGTCGCCTCACCGCAGTCCGCGGTCGCCGATTTGACGACCTTTTCGATCTTGAGGACCTTCTGGACGGCGAACTCGTTGCTGCCCTTGGAGCAGTCGACGACCTTCATTCCCTCCATGTTCATCTTCACGAGCTCTTCCTGGTAGCACTTGCCCTCCTCGAGCTTCTCCACCAGGCAGAGCTTCAGCGACGAGGTGCGCCGGCCGGACTCGGTGTACTCGGCGTAGTCGTCGCTCGGGCACGCCTCCGTCGTCGACTTCATGGCCTTGGCGATGATGTAGTTCGCCTCGGGCGCGGTGCAGTCGACCTTCTTGTAGTCCGGCTTGAACGTGGTGCCCGTGACGCTCGCACAGTCGCCCGGCTTCGCCGAGGGCTCGCCGATGCTGCTCAGGCCACCGCTGATCAGGGCCTTCACCAGGATGCCGACGCCGACGAGCACGACGATGGTGACGATCGAGCCGATGACCTTGCCGGCGCCGCTCTTCTTGGGCGGCGGGCCGTAGGGCATCGGCTGGCCCAGGGGCTGACCGGGCACCTGGCCGTAGGGGTTCTGCTGGGCGTACGGGTCACCGGGCTGTCCGGGCTGGCCGTACGGACCCGGCTGGCCGTACTGGCCCGGCTGCCCGTACTGACCGGGCTGGGCGTACGGATCGCCCGGCTGTCCCGGCTGGCCGGGGTAGCCCTGCTGGGGCGGCTGACCGTAGGGGTTCGGCTGGCCGTACGGCTGCGGCTGTCCGCCGGGAGGCGGCCCGTAGGGCCCTGGCTGCTGCGGCTGGTTGGGGTCGGTCACTGGGGATTCCTCTCGGACAGGTCACGCGGAAGACAGCGAAACCGGAGCCGTGGGACACGACTCCGGTTTCATGAGGCCGGACCTCGTCAGGCAGCAGCGCCGAGGCAGTACTGGAGCTTCGCCTCGGGGAAGGACTGCGGCTGCTCGCCCTCCGCGCACTGCGGCGCGGCGGCGTCCTTGACGACCTTGGTCACCTTGAAGGCGGCCGACTCGCCGCACTCGACGGCCTTCACACCGATGCCACCGGTGTTCTCGGCGTAGCACTTGCCCTCGGCGAGGACGGGCGCGAGGCACAGCTTCGTCTTCGGGCCGCGGCGCTGCGTCTGCGTGTACTCGTCGTAGCCGTCGCCGCACACCTCGCTGGTGCCGCCGGCCTTGCCGACCACGTAGTTCGCCTCGGCGGCGCCGCAGTCGACCTGCTTGTACTCCGGGCTGGTCGACGTGCCGGTGACCGCGGCGCAGTCACCGACCTTCGCCTGCGCGACGTCGCTGGTGAAGTAGTTGAACGCGTAGAACGCGGCACCGACGACCACCAGGCCGACGACGTAGGTCAGGATCCGCTTGCCGATGCTCGACTTCTTCGGCGCGGGCTCCTGCGAGGGCTCCGGCGCGTGCGCGGGCGAAGCGGATTCAGTCGTGCTCATGCAGTTCTCTCATTTCCGATTACCCCAGATGGCCCATGCCCCCCGACACAGCCGGAGCAGAGAGTGCCACGCGGCGCGGAAATGCGCTCGGGCTTTACGGAAACGTTACGGCGACTTGGATCACCTGGAGAGCTGCACAGGTCACTGCTGCTGGTCGCCGCGTTCGAGGCAGAAGGTGACGGCGGGCTCCGGGAAGACCGCGGCGCGCGCGGAACCGCAGGCAGCGCGGTCGGCCTTGCCGGTGAACACCTTGGCGACCTTCACCGAGTCCTTGGTCGCGCAGGCGACCTTCGCGATGCCGGCGTCGGTGTCCTGGCCGTAGCAGGAGCCCTCGACGAAGTTCGGCATGAGGCACAGGGTGGAGTCGCCCGTGAACGTCGAGTAGTCCATGCCGCCGGACGGGCACGCCTTCTCGTTCCAGTCGAGGACCTTGGCGATCTTGACGTTCGCCTGGTCCGACCCGCAGTCGAGGGCCTGGTAGCGCGGGTTGTCGAGCGCGCCGGAGATCCGCGCGCAGTCGCCGGCCTTCGCCGACTTCGCCACATCGCCGAGCTGGTTCAGCACGAACCCGCCGAGCAGCACGAGGGCGAGGACAACGGCGAAACCCAGGCCGACCTTCTTCATGGCCTGGGTATCGGCGTCAGAGGGGGCTCAACTCAACCGAGTTCACCCGATCAGGATCCTTCGGGGACACCCATGCAGTAGACGGAGGCGGGCTCGCTGAAGCGCCACTCACCCGCGGTCTCGGGGCACACCGTGCCCTCCTCGGGCAGGCCGTCGACCTTCTTGACGATCTTGACCGGTGACTCGGGGGTGCAGGCCTCCTGCTTGAACACGCCGTCGTCACCCGAGTTGTAGCACTTGCCCTCGATGAGGTTGGGCATGAGGCAGAGCGTCTCGTCGCCGGACTTCACCGGCTCGTAGAGGCCTTCGGCCGGGCACTGGTCCTCGGCGTTCTTCAGCACGACGGCGACCCGGTGCGTGGCCGCGGTGTCGTTGCAGCCCTCCGACGAGAGGTTCCACTCGCCGTCCGGCTGGTCCGCGTTCTTCGGCGAGGCGCTCACGCAGTCGCCTGCCCCGGTGCTGTTGAGCGACGTCAGCGCCCACACGCCACCACCGACCAGGACGACGGCCAGCACGCCGACGATGACGAACTTCAGCCAGTTGTTCTTCTGGGGCGCCTCGTCGGTCTCGGCCTCGTCCGGAGCCGGGTTCACCACGGCCGGGGGCTCGACGGGATCAGTCGACTCGCTGCTCATGGCCGAGAACGTACGACACGTCGTGTTGGCTTGGTGTGTCGACTCACACTTGTCGTCACCGGTTGACGCAGGTCGAACGCATTTGGCGTCGTCAGGGAGACTTGTCGGCGTGACCGATGGCCCATTGATCGTCCAGTCGGACAAGACGCTGCTGCTCGAGGTCGACCACCCGCTCGCCGACGACGCGCGCACGTCCATCGCGCCGTTCGCCGAGCTGGAGCGGGCTCCCGAGCACGTGCACACGTACCGCGTGACGCCGCTCGCGTTGTGGAACGCGCGGGCGGCCGGGCACGACGCCGAGCAGGTGGTCGACGCGCTGGTGCGGTTCAGCCGCTACCCGGTGCCGCAGCCGCTGCTGGTCGACGTGGTCGACACGATGAGCCGGTTCGGGCGGCTGGTGCTCACCAACCACCCGGCCCACGGGCTGACGCTGCACACCAACGACCGAGCGGTGCTCGAAGAGGTGCTGCGCAACAAGAAGATCGCGCCGATGTTCGGGGCGCGGATCGACGACGACACGGTCGTCGTGCACCCGAGTGAGCGCGGGCGCCTCAAGCAGCTGCTGCTCAAGGTCGGCTGGCCGGCCGAGGACGAGGCCGGCTACGTCGACGGCGAGGCGCACCCGATCGAGCTCGCGGAGGACGGCTGGAAGCTGCGCGACTACCAGCGGCTGGCGGCGCAGGCGTTCTGGGCCGGCGGGTCCGGCGTCGTCGTGCTGCCCTGCGGCGCGGGCAAGACGCTCGTCGGCGCGGCGGCGATGGCCGAGGCGCAGGCGACCACGCTGATCCTGGTCACGAACACCGTGGCGGGCCGGCAGTGGAAGCGGGAGCTGATCGCGCGCACGTCGCTCACCGAGGAGGAGATCGGCGAGTACTCGGGTGAGCGCAAGGAGATCCGCCCGGTCACGATCGCGACCTACCAGGTGATCACCCGCAAGTCGAAGGGCGAGTACAAGCACCTGGAGCTGTTCGACTCGCGCGACTGGGGCCTGATCGTCTACGACGAGGTGCACCTGCTGCCCGCGCCGGTGTTCCGGATGACGGCGGACCTGCAGTCCCGCCGCCGCCTGGGGCTCACCGCGACGCTGGTGCGCGAGGACGGCCAGGAGGGCGACGTCTTCTCGTTGATCGGGCCGAAGCGCTACGACGTGCCGTGGCGCGACATCGAGGCGCAGGGCTGGATCGCACCGGCCGAGTGCACCGAGGTCCGCGTGACCCTCACCGACAACGAGCGCCTGCAGTACGCGACGGCCGAGCCGGAGGAGCGCTACAAGCTCTGCTCGACGGCCAGGACCAAGATCCCGGTCGTCCGCCGGGTGCTGGAGCAGCACCCCGACGAGCCGGCCCTGGTGATCGGTGCTTACCTGGACCAGCTGGACGAGCTGGGCGAGGAGCTGGGAGCGCCGGTGATCAAGGGGTCGACGAAGAACAAGGAGCGCGAGGAGCTGTTCGACCGGTTCCGTCGCGGCGAGCTCCGGACGCTGGTGGTGTCGAAGGTCGCGAACTTCTCCATCGACCTGCCCGAGGCGTCGGTCGCCGTGCAGGTGTCCGGCACGTTCGGGTCCCGGCAGGAGGAGGCGCAGCGCCTCGGCCGGTTGCTGCGGCCCAAGGGCGACGGCCGGCAGGCGCACTTCTACTCGGTCGTCGCGCGCGACACGCTCGACACCGACTACGCGGCGCACCGGCAGCGGTTCCTGGCCGAGCAGGGGTACGCGTACAAGATCGTCGACGCGGACGACCTGGTCGGATGACCGGCTGGTGGATGTGGAACCCGGCCGGAACCGTGCCCACGCGCCGGTTCCGGTCGGAGGAGTCGCTCGCCCGGTCCGCACCGGACGCGCAGGTCGTCCGGTCCGCTGACTTCACCTGCCCGGCGCAGCGCCGCCGGGCCACGGCGGTGCGGACGGACTTCCTGCGCGTCTCCGGTGACCCGGTGCAGGTGGCGCTGGTCGAGCAGCGGCTCTGGACGCTGCTCGTGGCGCTGCGCCGGGCCCAGCCCGTCCGCGACGCGCTCGCGACCGCACCGCCCAGGGCGGGCCGGGCGGCGCTGGTCGCGGAGCCGTCGCGCGAGCTGGCCGAGCTGGACCGGCGGTTCGACCGGTTCGCGGACGCCCTGCGCGTGCTGGTGTCGGACCCGACGCCGGAGCAGCTGCGCCACACCGCCGCGCTGGACTAGGGCCGGCCGGGCCGCTGATCGTTGCGCAACGATGACGTGGCACGAACGTCCTCATGAGACCCGTCGGGAAGGCTGGAGGGCATGCCGCGCGTACTGCTGATCGAGGACGACGAGGCGGTCCGCGAGGGACTGTCGCTCGCCCTGACCTACCAGGGGCACACCGTGGACGCGGTGCGCACCGGCGAGGAGGGCCTCGACCTGCTGGGCAGGGTCACGCCCGACGTCGTGGTGCTGGACCTGATGCTGCCGGGCGTGGACGGCTTCGAGGTGTGCCGCCGCATCCGCGCGTCCGGTGACCTGCCGATCATCATGCTGACCGCGCGCAACGACGACATCGACGTGGTGGCGGGCCTGGAGGCCGGTGCCGACGACTACGTCGCCAAACCGGCGCAGGCCCGCGTGCTGGAGGCCCGCATCCGCGCCGTGCTGCGCCGCTCGTCCGCCCCGGTCGCCGAGGTGCTGGCCGAGCGCCACGGCGACCTGACGATCGACCGCGAGGGACTCGTGGTGACGCGGTCGGGCGAGCCGGTCTCGCTGGCGCCCACCGAACTGCGCCTGCTGCTGGAACTCTCCTCGTCGCCGGGCCGCGTGATGTCGCGCCAGCAGTTGCTGGGATCGGTGTGGGACCAGGGGTACCTGGGCGACTCGCGGCTGGTCGACGCGTGCGTGCAACGGCTGCGGTCGAAGATCGAGGACGACCCGGCGGCCCCCGTGTACGTCCAGACGGTGCGGGGCTTCGGTTACCGGTTCGGACCGCTGTGACGCTGCGCCTGCGGCTGCTGCTCGCCTTCGCGTTCCTGACGGTCGTGACCGCCGCGGCCGTCGCCGGCGCCGGCTACGTGCGGGCGCGCGACGCGATCGTGCAACGCGCCCAGGACAACGCCGTCATCGAGACCACGAACCGCGTCGAGCAGCTCTACCCGCTGCCCGCCCGTCCCGTGGACACCGCCCTCCTGGAACGCGTCGCGGGACGTGTCTCCGGCCGCGAGGGCTCGGCCCTGGCCTACGGCAACGGACTTTCCGCGGGCGGCATGGACCCGTCCGTGATCACCGCCGAACTGCGGTCCCTCGTGTCCTCGGGACGTGTCGGCTGGCAGCGCGTGTCGTACGCGGACTCCGTCTGGCTCGTCGTGGGCATGCAGGTGCGGGTCACCTCCGGCGCCTCGCCGGGCATCGAGGTGTACGTGCTGCGGCCGTTCACCTCGGAGGCCGCGTTCGTCGACGAGCTGGCCCGCAACGCGTGGCTGATCGGCGGCGCGGTGCTGGTCCTGGCCCTGGGCCTGGCATTCCTGGCCGCGCGCGGCGTGCTGCGCCCCGTCCGCGAACTGCAGCTGGCCGCCTGGAGACTCGGCCAGGGCGAGCTCTCCGCTCGGGTACCGGTCCGCGGCCGCGACGAACTCGCGTCCGTGGCGTCGACCTTCAACAGCACGGCCTCCTCGCTGGAGCACCACGTCGGCGAGCTGCGGCGGATGGAGGCGGACGCGCGGCGGTTCGTGGCGGACGTGTCGCACGAGCTGCGCACGCCGCTGGCCGCGATGACGGCCGTGACGGACGTGCTGGACGCCGAGACCGCCTCCCTGCCCGGCGTGGCGGGCCAGGCCGCGCGGCTGGTGAACCGGGAGACGCAGAACCTGACCCGGCTGGTGAACGACCTGATCGAGGTCACCCGGTTCGACTCGGGGACCGCGGCACTGGCGCTGGACGACGTCGACGTGGCCGAGGTGGTGCGGACCTGCCTGCGGATGCGCGGCTTCTCCGAGGTGTCCGCCTCCCTGCCGGACGGCGTGCGGGCCCGCCTGGACCCGCGGCGGCTGGACGTGGTCGTGGCGAACCTGGTCGGCAACGCCCTGCGGCACGGCTCGCCACCGGTGTCTTTGGAGCTGTCGGTCGCTTCGGGATTCTTGGTGATCGAGGTGGCGGACTCGGGGCCCGGGTTGCCGGCGGAGGTGCTGCCGCACGTGTTCGCGCGGTTCTACAAGGCCGACTCGGCTCGGGGGCGGTCGGAGGGGTCGGGGCTGGGGCTCGCGATCGCGTGGGAGAACGCGCGGCTGCACGGGGGGACGCTGACGGCGGCGAACCGGGCCGGGGGCGGGGCGTTGTTCACGCTGCGGCTGCCGTTGGGTGGTGAGGCGTGAAGCGCTGGTGGGTGCTGGGTGGTGGCCGGGTGTTCGCCGTCCGGCATGGGCTGGGAGTCCGCCACGTGCCGGCTGCCCGGCGCGAACGTGAGCCGCAGCCCCTTCCTGAGCGCGGACTGCGTGTCCGGCGCGGGCTCGATGCCAGGCCCCGGCCCCTTCGTGAGCTCGGCCCCGCACTGCTCGTCCTCGCCGCCCTCACCGTCCTGACAGCCTGCGGCATCCGCCCCACCGACCCCATCCCCGGCCTCGAAGCCCCCACCGGCCCCGTCGAGAACACCTCCCCGTCGCTCTACTGGGTCTCCCGAACCGGGGTGCTGCCCGTCCCCCGCCCCGAGGGCAGCCTGAGCGGGTTCGACGTCGTGGGACTCCTCGCCCAGGGCCCGACCGGCGCCGAGCAGGCCCGCGGGCTCACCACCGAAGTGCCGTTCGACGCCGTGCCCGCCACCGTCGACCGGGTGGCGAACGGGCTCGACGTGGCCCTGTCCACCGACGTCTCGCAGCTCAGTGCCGCTGCCGTGCAGCAGATCGTCTGCACGGTGCTCGGCATCCAGCCCGCCGGCTCGGTCAACCTGCGTGGGGGCGGGCATTCGCTGGAGTTCCTCAAGTGCGCTTGAATCGGGCCGTGCACGTCTACTCCATCCCGATGCGCGCCCGGTTCCGCGGCATCACCCGCCGCACCGGCCTGCTGTTCGAAGGTCCGTCCGGGTGGGGCGAGTTCTGCCCGTTCGAGGAGTACGACGACGCCGAGGCCGCCGCCTGGCTCGCGTGTGCGCTGGAGGCCGCGAACGACGGGTGGCCCGCGCCGGTCCGCGACCGCATCCCGGTCAACTGCACCGTGCCCGTGGTCGGTCCGGAGCGGGCGCACGAGATCGTCCAGCGGTCCGGGTGTTCCACGGCCAAGGTGAAGGTCGCCGAGTCGACGCTCGAAGACGACTGCGCGCGGCTCGAGGCCGTACGCGACGCTCTCGGGCCGCGAGGGGCGATCCGGGTCGACGCGAACATGCTGTGGGACGTCGACACGGCCGTCGCGGCGATCAAGGCCATGGACAAGGCCGCCGGCGGGCTCCAGTACGTGGAACAGCCGTGCCACACGCTGGACGAGCTGGCCGCGGTCAGGCGGAGGGTCGGTGTGCCGATCGCGGCGGACGAGTCGATCCGCAAGGCCGACGACCCGATGAAGGTGGCCGTGTCCGGGGCCGCGGACATCGCGGTGATCAAGGTGGCGCCGCTCGGCGGGGTGCGGAAGGCCCTCGAGGTCGCTGAGGCCTGTGGGTTGCCGTGTGTGGTGTCGTCGGCGTTGGAGACCTCGGTCGGGATGGCGGCCGGGGTCGCCCTCGCGGCCGCGCTGCCGACGCTTGAGTACGCATGCGGGCTCGCCACGCTGCAACTGTTGGACGGCGACGTCACGAGCGACCCGCTGCTGCCCGTGGACGGGTACCTGCCGGTGCTCACCACGGCGCCGAAGCCGGACCGGATCGCGGAGTTCGAGGTCGAGAGCCCGGCCTGGGTCGAGCGGTTCCGGCGTGTAAAGGCGTACTAGCAATACGATCTGAGGCAGGGTGGTCGGCCGGTGGCCCATCTAAGGCCAGGTACGCCGAATGCCGTCGCTCTTCACCGCGTAGATCGCAGGACCGCCCCGCAACACAGCACGATGAATTGCATCATGTGCGCCGTGGAATCGACTGATCATCTCGTCTCTGCGAAGCTGCTGGTTGTCCAGATAGAACAGCACGGCACCCTTGGCTTCAACGGGACGCCGCTCGGACGGCCGCCCCTTGATCCGCCCGTCTTTACACAGCGGAACCCAACCCCGATCAAGGCCGTACTCAAGCCACTCCTCATCAGGGGTGAATTGCGCGTCATCCGGAAAATGATCCGCTATGCAGTGGATGATCCACTCAAGCCGAAGCAAACCTTCCGCGACACCGCGACCAAGGCTTCGGTCCAGAAAAAACTCAAGCGACGACACGCTGGGCAGCTCGACAGATCGATTCGACTTGTTCGGTGGTCAAACTGTACTCATAAGCGACTTCCTTCAGCGAGTCGCCTGCGAGCCACATGTTCACGACCGCATCTACCGGAACATGGTTCGCCTCGATCACCGGAGCACCCCACCCGAAACGCGGGTCGATGATCACAGGAGCGACGTCCGGATATTGCCTCAGCTTCAACGATGACGCCAAACCATCACTCGAGTCCCAATTAATGTACCTCAGATGCGCATTCAAGAAGTCACGGATCGGCCGCTGCTGATCCCCAACCCGCGCCATGTCGCCGTCCGCGTACTCCAAGAATATGTCGACTCCGTCGGTCGAAATCTTCCGGTTCGCCAAAGCGTAAGGCGTGTTGAATTCCCGGCGCACGGCCTCAGCCGCATCTCGAATCTTGTTCATTCGAAGCCCGAGGTCCCGCAAAGATCGAAGTACATACGCCTCAACTACCGCCACGAACGGCACTGATGGCCAACCGCGGCGGTCTGGCTCAACGCGATGGACAAGCGGAGCTCCGTCGACCTGCTCCCGGAGCCAACGATCCAGAGTCGATCTCGGGATCAGCAGGTGCTTGGCAGTCTCCTTGGGAGTCAGCAATGGATCCTGGAACTTGTCGACCACACCGCACCCCCTTTCCAACGGAACGCTCGGATCTTAACGCGGGCAACCAGCAGCTCGCGCTACCTGTGTGGAAGCTTGCCGCGCTTCACCCCTGCTAGGCCGCGCCCGTGCTGAACACGATCCCTCGGCCCGGTTGATCGCCTGCGTCCACCGCTCGGAGGCGGGTGCCCGCGTGAGGTGTACCAGCCGGATCGCGGAGTTCGAGGTCGAGAGCCCGGCCTGGGTCGAGCGGTTCCGGCGGGTTCAGTCGACGAGCTGATCCAGCTCGATCCTCACCGGGAACGGGTCGCGCGTCTCGTAGGTCGTGGTGGCGACGGGCGCCTCCTCGAACACACCTTCCTGGGTCAGGCGCAACGGGGTCAGCGAGGCCGCGTCGACCAGCCAGTAGAACGGGATTCGGGCCTCGGCGTAGTCGAGGCGCTTGGCGCGGCGGTCGGTGTAGTGCGAGTGCGGTGAGAGCACCTCGACGGCGAGAACCACCTCGGAGGCCCGCACGGGGTCCGAGGCGCCGCGGTGGAACACGACCACGTCCGGCCGCCGGACGAAACCGGGGGCGTCGGGCGGGGCCAGCTCCAGGTCCACGTCCGGTGCGTAGGTGACCCGCAGGTGCGCGGGGAGTTGCGCCGCCAGCTGCGAGATCAGGTTGCCGCAGGCGAAGTTGTGGCCGGCCGCGGCGGCGGGGGAGGACACCGGACGGCCCTCCACCAGCTCGGTGTAGCCGGAGTGGGCCGGCCCCAGCGCGGTGAACTGGGCGACGGTGAGCGGAGGTGACAGCACTCATCGACCGTCGCACATGGAGGAACTCCAATTCCGCCCCTGCACCCACACCTTCGAGCGATCTACGGCTTGCCGCGCTTCAACCCCTGCTCGGCCGCGCCCATGCTGAACACGATCCCCTCGGTCCGGTCGATCGCCTGCGTCCGCCGCTCGGTGGCCGGGACGCGGGTCAGGTCCACCAGCCGGATCGGCGGCCCCAGCTCGACCAGGGTCGGGGTGTAGGACGCCTCCACGACGGACCACCCGGACGGCCCCTGCTCGAACTTGAACCGGGCGATCGCGCCCTCCTCGGTCACCCCGCGGGGTTCGGCGTGCCGGGCGACCTCGTTGCCGAGCCCGTACGCGACCCACTTGCCGCCGATCTTCTCGAACGGCTGCACGACGTGCACGTGGGTGCCGATGATCAGGTCCAGGGCGGGGTCGGCCAGCAACTGGCGGGCCAGCGCCTTCTGCTCGGCGGTCGCCTCGTGCTGGTACTCGTTGCCCCACTGCACGGACAGCACGACGACCTCGGCGCCGGCGGCACGGGCCGCACGGGCGTCGGCGAGGATCTTGTCGGCGTTGATCTGGTTCGCCCGCCACGGCTGGGGCAGCGGGATCCCGTTGAAGCCGTAGGTGAACGACAGCTGGGCCACCTTCACGCCGCCCGCGTCCAGGATGTGCGGGGCAGCGGCCTCCTCCGGCGTGCGGTACGAGCCGGTGTGCTTCAGGCCCACGGCGTCCATCGCGTCCAGCGTCGTGCCGATCGCCGAGACACCGCGGTCCAGCGTGTGGTTCGAGGCCGTCGAGCACGAGTCGTACCCCACGTCGACCAGGCCCTTCGCCACCTCGGGCGGCGCGAGGAAGGCCGGGTAGCCGAAGAACGGGCCCTCCTTCGGGCCCAGCGGCACCTCCAGGTGGCACAGCGAGAGGTCGGCTTTCAGGGTCTCCTTGATGCCCGAGAACAACGGCAGGAAGTCGCGCCCGGCGGCGCCCCCGTCGGCCACGGCCTGGTCGGTGAGCGCCGGGTGGATCAGGATGTCGCCGCCCGCGGTCAGCACGAAGGACCGCGCGGGTGGCGGGCTGGAAGTAGTCGGCGCGGGTGCCGAGGTGACGACCGTCGGCGAGCCGGTGCACGCGGACAGCAAAAGGCCGGTGGCCAGCACGGATGCCGGCCACCGGACCACACGCCTCAGCGGTGCCGCCGGCGTCGCAGGACCACGAACGCCACGACGGCGAGCGCCGCCGCGAACGGCAGCACGCGCTTCAACACCGGCACGCCTGCCGTGTCGATCAGGTCGATCGGCTCGTCGGGGACCACTCGGAGATGCTGCTGTTGCGCCACCTCGTCAGGATCCACGGATACCAGCGTGCCCGCCAGGCATTCCGCGAACTGGTCGACGAGCTTGCCGCTGACCTCGGCGATCAGCCCGCGGCCCAGTTGCGCCGGACGGCCGGTGATCGCCAGGTCGGTCTCCACCTCGACCGTGTCGCCGACGACGAAGGTCACCAGGGCGGACGCCGTGCCGTTGCCGCGGGTGTCCTTGCCCGCGGCCTTCATGACGGCGCGGCGCAGCACCGGGTCGACCTCGACGAACTCGCCGCTCCCCCGGTACAGCAGCTGCACCGGGCCGAGCTTCACCTTCACCTCCCCGCTGAACGTCTTGCCGTCCACCGAGGTCAGCGTGGCGCCGGGCAGGCACGGCGCCACCCGCTCGGGGTCGAGCAGCGCCTCCCACACCTCCTCGGCGGGCGCCGGTGACGGGAACGAATGCGTCAACTTCATCCCGCGACCGCCGCCGTCAACGCACGCCCGGTCAGCACGCGGGCCAGGTTGTCCTTGTAACCGTCACCCGACGACGCCCGCAGGGCCGCCTCCGAGATCACCTCGGCCGACGCGGGCTGCCCGACGAGTGCGGCTTCCACGTCCACCGCGCGCACCGGCCCGGAGCCCACGTTCGTGAGGCCCACCCGAGCCGCGGAAACGGTGCCGTCGCGCACCTGCACGGCGGCCGCGACGGCGACGATCGACCACGCCTGCGCGACCCGGTTGAGCTTCTCGTAGTGCGCGCTCCAGCCGGTGTACTTCGGCACCCGGACGTCGAGCAGGATCTCGTCGGGGCCCAGGGCCGTCGTGAAGTAGTCGACGAAGAACTCCGACGCGGGCACCTCACGCCGCCCGGACGGCCCGGCGATGATCATCACGGCGTCCAGCGCCAGCACGGGCGCCAGCAGGTCACCGGCCGGGTCCGCGTGGCACAGCGAGCCGCCGAACGTGCCGCGGTGCCGGATCTGCGGGTCCGCGATGGTGTCCGTGACCAGCTTCAACAGCAACGCGTGGTCCTGCACGAGATGATCACGCTGCACCTCGTAGTGCGTGGTCATGGCACCGATGAGCAACGAGTCGCCGTCGTCGCGCACGCCGGTCAGCTCGGTCAGGCCACCGATGTCGATCAACGCCGTGGGCGCGGCGAGCCGCATCCGCAGCACCGGCACGAGCGACTGCCCGCCCGCGATGACCTTGGCGTCCTCGCCCTCCTCCGCGAGCATCCGCACGGCTTCGTCCACGGTGGACGGGAACAGGTACTTGAACTCCGCCGGGATCACGACTGCCCTCCCTGCGCGTCGATCGAACCGAGCCCGCCCGCGGCGACCTCGCCCGCACCCGAATCCTCACGACCCCGCAACGCGGTCCACACGCGTTCCGGCGACATCGGCATCTCGATGTCCCGCACGCCCAGGTGCCGCACGGCGTCCAGCACGCTGTTCACCACGGCCGGTGTCGAGGCGATCGTGCCCGCCTCGCCGACTCCCTTGGCGCCCAGCGGGTTGGACGTCGCCGGTGTCGCCGTGCGGTCCGTGAGGAACGCCGGCAGGTCGGCCGCGCACGGCACGAGGTAGTCGGCGAACGTCGCCGACGTCAGCGTGCCCATCTCGTCGTGCGTGGCTTCTTCGTACAACGCCTGTGCTATGCCCTGCGCCAGTCCGCCGTGCACCTGACCGTCGACGATCAACGGGTTCACGACCGTGCCGACGTCGTCCACGGCCACGTACCGCACGATCTTCACCATGCCCGTCTCGGTGTCGACCTCCGTCGCGCACAAATGGGTTCCGTGCGGGTACGAGAAGTTGTCCGGGTCGAACGTGGCATCGGCGTCCATGCCGGGTTCCATGCCCTCGGGCAGGTCGTGCGCGACGTGCGCGGCCAGCACGACGTCACCCAGCGTCCGGGCGGTCGACGTGCCGCGGACGGAGAACGAACCGGAGGCGAACTCCACGTCCGCCTCGTCGCACTCCATCATGTGCGCGGCCAGCGTCCTGGCCTTGGCCAGCACCTTGTCCGCCGCGTACACCAGCGCCGTGCCGCCGACGGCCAGCGACCGCGAGCCGTAGCTGTCCATGCCCTTGTGCGACGTCGCCGTGTCGCCGTGCAGCACCTCGACGTCCTCGAACGGCACGCCGAGCCGGTCCGCGACGATCTGCGACCACACCGTCTCGTGGCCCTGCCCGTGCGGCGAGGTCCCGGTGATCACCTCGACCTTGCCGGTGGGCAGCATGCGGATCGACGCGGTCTCCCACCCGCCCGCGCCGTACCGCAGAGCACCCAGCACCCGTGACGGCGCGAGACCGCACATCTCGGTGTAGGTGGAGATCCCGATGCCGAGTTGCTTGACGTCACCGGACGCACGGCGCCGTGCCTGCTCCTCGCGCAGTTCGTCGTACCCGAACAGTTCCATCGCACGGGCCGTCGCGGCCTCGTAGTTGCCGGAGTCGTAGGTGAGCCCGGCGACCGTGGTGAACGGGAACTCCTCGTGCTTGATCCAGTTCATCTCGCGGATCTTCATCGGCTCGATGCCGAGCTCGACCGCGAGCTCGTCCATCATGCGCTCGATCGCGAACGTCGCCTCGGGCCGTCCGGCACCGCGGTACGCGTCCGTCGGCACCTTGTTCGTGAACACGTTCGTGCACTCGAACCGGTACGCGGCGAACTTGTAGATCGCGTTGAACATGAACGCGCCGAGGATCGGCACGCCCGGTGTGACCAGGCGCAGGTAGGCGCCCATGTCGGCGAGCAGCTCGACCTTCAGGCCGGTCACGGTGCCGTCGCGGCGGGCGGCCAGCGTGATCTTCTGCAGCTGGTCGCGGCCGTGGTGCGCGGACAGCATCGACTCGGTGCGGGTCTCCGTCCACTTGACCGGACGCCCCATCCGGCGGGCGACCAGCAGGCAGAGCAGCTCCTCCGGCGTGACCTGGAGCTTGCCGCCGAAGCCACCGCCGACGTCCGGTGCGATCACGCGCAGCCGGTGCTCGGGGATGCCCGTGACGGCCGACAGCATCCACCGCAGGATGTGCGGGATTTGCGTGGCGGACCACACGGTGAACATGCCCGCGGTCGAGTCCACGACGACCGAGCGCGGTTCCATGAACGCCGGGATCAGCCGTTGCTGCCGGAACGTCCGCTCGATCACGACGTCGGCGGCCGCGATCTCGTCCTCGACGTTCGTCCCCGCGCCCGCCTCGGCGGAGTCGAAGATCCACGTCGCGCACTTGTTCGTACCGAGGTCGGGATGGACGAGGTCGTTGTCCCGCAACGCTTCTTCCAGGTCGAGCACGACCGGGAGGTCCTCGTAGTCGACGTCGATGGCCTCCAGCGCGTCCGCCGCGTGGTAGGCGCTGTCGGCGATCACGAGTGCGACGGCCTCGCCGGCGAAGTTGACCCTGTCGACGGCCATCGCGGGCGCGGGCGGCGACTTCATGTCCTCGGTGATCGGCCAGGCGCACGGCAGGGAGCCCTGCTCGGCGGCGAAGTCCTCACCGGTCAGCACCAGCGCCACACCGGGCATCGCCGTCGCGCGGCTGACGTCGATGTTCGTGATGCGGGCGTGGGCGACGGGGCTGCGCAGCACGGCCATGTGCAGCATGCCGGTCAACTGGATGTTGTCGGTCCACCTGGTCTGGCCGGTGATGAGGCGAGCGTCCTCCTTGCGGAGCCGGGCCTTTCCGACCTCCGGCTCGGCCGTGGCGGTCATTCGCCACCTACCGGCTGCTTCGCGGTGACGTGTTCGTCGCTGTGCCGCTCCTGGTCAGGTCCGGCGCCGGGCTTCATCCGCTGGGCGGCGTCCTGCACCGCGCGCACGATGTTCTGGTAGCCGGTGCACCGGCAGAGGTTGCCCTCCAGGCCCTTGCGCACGGTCTCGTCGTCGGGGTCCGACTCGTCGGCGAGCAGGTCGATCGCCTGCATGATCATTCCGGGCGTGCAGAAGCCGCACTGCAGCGCGTGGTTCGAGTGGAAAGCCTCCTGCACGGGATGCAACTTGCCGTCGCGAGCGAGCCCTTCGATGGTGGTGACGTCGTGGCCGTTCGCCTGCACGGCCAACATCTGGCACGACTTCACGCTGTGACCGTCGAGGTGGACGGTGCAGGCACCGCAGTTGCCGGTGTCGCACCCGACGACGGTGCCGGTCTTGCTCAATCGCTCCCGTAGGTAGTGCACGAGCAGGAGGCGGGGTTCGACCTCGTCGGCGTATGTCACTCCGTCGACGTTGACCGAGATGTGCATTGAAACCCTCCCAGGGTGGTGGGCCATGAAGTGACGAGGGTCACTCCAGCTTGCTCCCTGTTTGCGGGTTCAACAACCCGATCACCGGTGAATCGGGAGTTCGATCTCCGTCAGCCGCCGCCCGCTTCCCTTCCACCGCAAGGAAATGATCTCGGCGGCAATCGCAACTGCGGTTTCCTCGGGCGTTCGGCCCCCGAGATCGAGCCCGATCGGCGACGACAGCGCCGCAAGTTCGGATTCGGTCATTCCCGTTTCCCGCAACCGGTTCAGTCGATCTTCGTGCGTCCGGCGGGACCCCATCGCGCCGACGTAGCCGACCTTCAGCCGCAACGCGACCTCCAGCAACGGCACGTCGAACTTCGGGTCGTGGGTGAGCACCGTGATGACCGTGCGTTCGTCGAGCTTGGACGCTTCGCGTTCGAGGTACCGGTGCGGCCAGTCCACGACGACCTCGTCCGCTTCGGGAAAACGGCTGCGTGTGGCGAACACGGGCCGTGCGTCGCAGACCGTCACCCGGTAACCGAGGAACGCGCCGAGCCGCGCCATGGAGGCGGCGAAGTCGATCGCGCCGAACACGAGCATGCGCGGCGGCGGTTCGAACGAGTTCACGAAGACGCTCAGGCCCTCGCCGCGCCGCTGACCGTCCGGTCCGTACTGGAGCACACCGCTGCGGCCCGAGGCGAGCATGCCGCGGGCGTCGTCCGCGACGGCGTCGTCGATGCGCGCGCTGCCGAGGGTGCCGTCACGCCGGTCGGGCCAGACGACCATGCGGCGGCCGACGCCGTCCGGGTGCTCGACGACCGTCGCGACGGCCACGGGCGCCTCGGCGCGGACCGTCTCCACCACCTCGGCGAGCTGCGGGAACGTCTCGGCGTCGACCTTCTCCACGAAGATGTCGATGATCCCGCCGCAGGTCAGCCCCACCGCGAACGCGTCGTCGTCGCTCACCCCGTACCGCTGCAGGACGGGGGTGTCCGTGGACTGCGCGAGGTCGTAGACCGCGCCCTCGACGCAGCCGCCGGACACGCTGCCGACCGCCTCGCCGTCCTGCGTCACGAGCATCGCCGCGCCCGCCGGCCGGGGCGCCGAGCTGAAGGTCGCGACCACCGTGCCGACCCCGACCGTCTCGCCGTTCGCCACCCGTTCGGCGAGGTCGAAGAGGACATCACGCACGGCGTACCTCCTTCAACAGTTCTTCCAACGCGTGCACGCTGTGTCCGGCGACCATGGTGTCGACGTGCGGGAGCGCCGCCACCACACCGCCCTGCAATGGACGATAACCCTGTTTGCCCGCATGGGGGTTGGCCCAGATGACCTTGTGGCTCAGCCGCCGCAGCCGGGCCATCTCCGTCGCGAGCAGGGTGGTGTCGCCGCGTTCCCAGCCGTCGCTGAAGAGCACGACGACGGCACCGCGTTGCCGCCACCGCTGGTTGAACCGGCGCAGCGCATCGCCGAGCCGGGTACCGCCCTCGTAGTCGGGGATCGCCCTGCCCGCCGCCCGCAGCGCCCGTTCCGGATCGCGTTCCCGGAGCTGGCGGGTCACGCGGGTCAGCCTGGTGCCGATGGTGTGGACCTCGGCGGGCATGGCGCGGGCGACGACGTGCGCGAACCGCAGCAGCGCGTCCGAGTAGGCGGCCATCGAGCCCGAGACGTCGATCAGCAGCACGAGCCGGCGGGCCTTCTCACCCCGGCGGCGGTGGCGCGGCAACGCGATCTCACCGCCGGTCTCGATCATCGCCCGGACCGTGCGGGCCAGGTCCACCCGCCCGCGCCGGGCCTTGCGGAGCCTGCGCGACCGGCGGCGCGGAGGCAGCGGCGTGAGCCGTGCGATCAGCGGTGCCGCGTCGAACTCGGAGATGTCCTTGTGCTTCAGCACTTCCACGTCGGACGCGGCGACGCCGACGGTCACCGAGTCCAGCTCGACCGTCGTGCGTGGACGGGGCGGGGCGCCGCCGAAATACGCGCGGTAGGCGGCGTCGTAGCGCGGCAGGTCGTCCGGGTCGGCGCACAGCGTGAGGCGCCCGGCCCAGTACAGGTCGACGTGCTCGGTGGCCCGCAGGAACGCCTGGACGCGGTCGGGCCCGCACTGGAGTCCGGCGCCCCGCAGGACGCTCGTGAACCC
Organism: Lentzea albida; assembly: GCF_900111005.1. Classification (GTDB taxonomy): domain Bacteria; phylum Actinomycetota; class Actinomycetes; order Mycobacteriales; family Pseudonocardiaceae; genus Lentzea; species Lentzea albida. Next base: position 484,292 of record NZ_FOFV01000001.1, on the reverse strand, counting down.
CACGCAGGCTTCCGTCACCCCACGATTGTGCTCCCGATGACGCGTTCCGCGTCTTCTCGGTACTTCAGCACCGCGCCCAGCGTCTCCGCGTCCGGCTCGGTGCGCCCCAGCGCCTGCAACGCCCGCGCCCAGTCCAGCGACTCCGCGACGCCCGGTGGCTTGAGCAGGTCGAGCCCGCGCATCTTCCCGACGGCCTCGGCGACCTTGCGCGCGAGCCGTTCGTCGAGACCGGGCAACGTGCGGCGCAGGATGGCCACCTCGCGGTCGAGCGCCGGGTGCTCGAGCCAGTGGTAGAGGCAGCGACGCTTCAGCGCGTCGTGGACCTCGCGGGTGCGGTTCGAGGTCAGCACGGTCAGCGGCGGTGTCGTGGCCCTGATCTCGCCGAACTCGGGGATGCTCACGGCGTTCTCGGACAGCACCTCCAGCAGGAACGCCTCGAACTCGTCGTCCGCCCTGTCGACCTCGTCGACGAGCAGCACGCACGGCGCGTTCTCCAGCGCCTGCAACAACGGCCTGGCCAGCAGGAACCGTCGCGTGTAGAGGGACGCCTCGTCCACCTCGCCGCGGGTCTCGAGCACGCGCAGGTGCATGAGCTGGCGCGGGTAGTCCCAGTCGTACAGGGCCTGCGTGGCGTCGATGCCCTCGTGGCACTGCAACCTGATCAGCGGGACGTCCATCGCCTTGGCCAGCGCCAGCGCGAGGGAGGTCTTGCCGGTGCCGGGTTCGCCCTCCAGGAACAGCGGCCGGCCCATGCGGACCGCGAGGAACGCCGCCGTGGCCACCCCGCCGTCCGGCAGGTAGCCCGCGCGGTCGAGCCCTGACGCCAGCTCCTCGGGGGACTCCATGAGCCTCAGAGTACGACTCAGGGTCGGATTCGGGGTGGTCACCGATGTGCGGGACCGTCATTCCGACGATCCTTGAGCCATGACGAACAACGTGCTCAACGACGCGACGGCCCAGGTCAAGAAGCTCCGCAGGAGCCGCAGCGACAAGATGCTCGCCGGCGTCTGCGGCGGTGCCGCCAAGATGATCGGCGTGGACGCCGCGATCCTGCGGATCATCCTCGTGGCGGCGACGCTGCTCGGGTTCGGCACCGGAGCGATCCTCTACGTCGCCGCCTGGATCCTCATGCCCGAGGAAGAGCCGGCCGTGTGATCACCGTGGAAAACCAGGAACGCCAGGGAGCCGCTGCCACGGGTGGGGTCCGGTGAGGGGCCGGTACTCCACCCCCAGTGCGTCGAGCCTCGGCAGGTGGTGCTCCTCGAGCCGCCGCACGAACCCGGGGTCCTTCTCCGCCGGGGACCACACGACCTCGGCGAACGCGGCCAGCCTGGGGAACGCCGCGTAGTCCACCCGCCGGGCCGAGTCGAGGTGCTCGGTCCAGATGTTCGCCTGCGCGCCCAGCAGGCGCCCCGGCTCCTCGCCGGTGAGGCCTCCGGGCACCGGGTCCCACGCGTAGACGTCCTCGAGCGTCGTCAGCGTTCCCACCGGGATCGGCTCGCCGGGCGAGTCCGACTGCCGGTAGTCGAGATACACGTGCTGCTCGGGGCACATGACCACGTCGTGGCCGTCGCCCAACGCCGTGATGCCGCCCTGCACCCCGCGCCACGACGCGACGACCGTGCTCGCGGGCAGCGGACGGGCGTCCAGGACCTCGTCCCACCCGTACGGCCGCCGGCCCCTGCTGACGACGTGCTCCGCGATCGCCCGCACCAGCACGCCGTCCTCGTGACCGGGTGCCTCGTCGCCGCCGAGTCCGATGACCTCCGCGGGGAAGACGTCCATCAGCTCGTCGAACACGTTCCGGTAGAAGTCCACTGTGGACTTCTCGATGTTGAGCACGCGTTCGTTGACGCCCCAGTCGGTCCAGACTCCACCGCCGTGCACGCCCAGTTCCGGGTAGGCCGCGATCGCCGACTGCGAGTGCCCGGGGATGTCGATCTCCGGGACCACCGCGATGTGCCGGGCCCGCGCGTACGCGACGATCTCGCGCAGGTCGTCCTGCGTGTAAAAACCGCCGTGCGGACGGCCTTTCAGACCACCGGAGCGCCGGTCGCCGAACCGCGAGTCCTCCCGCCACGACCCGACCTCGGTGAGCTTCGGGTAGCGCTTCACCTCGAAGCGCCAGCCCTGGTCGTCGGTCAGGTGCAGGTGCAGGACGTTCAACTTGTGCACGGACAGCAGCTCGACGTACCGAAGCACCTCCCGCTTGGGCAGGAAGTGCCGCGCGACGTCGAGCATCACGCCGCGCCACCCGAACCTCGGGTAGTCGACGACCTCGCACGCCGGGATGACCGACGGTTTGTCGCCCGCGGCCCGGAACGCCTGTGCGCCCAGGAGTTGCCGCAACGTCTGCAGCGCGTTCATCTCCCCCTCCGCGTCGTGCGCCTCGATCAGCACGCCGTCGTCGGACGAGAGCAACCGGTAGCCGCCGGGAGGACCGTCGACGAGAACGGTCTCCCAGCCCTTGTACTCGCAGAGCCTTCCGCCGTCCACGAAGGACACCGGCCGTGGCAGCAGGTTCATCCCTTCACCGCCCCCGCGAGGCCGGAAACGAGACGACGCTGCACGAAGATGAAGAAGATCAGCACAGGGATGGTCATCAGGGTGGAGCCCGCCATGATCGCGCCCCAATCGTTCTGGTCGGGTTTGACGAACACCTGGAGTGCCAGAGGCAGGGTCTGGTTCTCCACGGCCGAGATGATGAACGTCTTGGCGAACAGGAAGTCGTTCCAGGCGTGGATGAACGACAGCACGCTCGTCGCCACCAGGCCGGGCGCGACGAGCGGGAACAGCACCTGCCACAGGAACCGGAACCGCGAGGCGCCGTCCAGGGTGGCGGCCTCCTCCAGTTCCACCGGCACCGCGGCGACGAAGCCCCGCAGCATCCAGATCGCGAACGGCAGGCTGAACGCGAGGTGCACCAGCACGAGCGAGCCGAGGTGGTTCAGGCCGAAGACCGGCACGGAGTCGCCCACGGACCGCATCAGGAAGAACAGCGGCACGGTCAACGCCTCGACCGGCACCATCTGCACGACCAGCAACATGATCAGCAGCGTCGTGCGGCTGCGGAACCGGAAGCGGGTCAGCGCGGTCGCCGCGAGGAACGAGATCAGGATGCTCAGCGCGACCACGATCAACGCGACGACGATGCTGTTCACGAAGTAGCGCCCGAAGTTCGCGACCGTGAGCGCCCGCGTGAAGCTGTCGAGCGTCGGCCGCGTCGTCCACGGCACCGGGTCGGCCGAGATGATCTCGTCCTCCGGCTTGAACGCGGACAGGACCATCCAGAACAGCGGAAACGCCACCACGGCGGCGATGACGAGGACGAAGCCCTCGGTCAGCCAGCGCCTCACAGGACCTCCCCCGACCGCTTGAGTGCACGCAGGTAGAACATCGTGATTCCCAGCAACAGCACGGTCATCACGACACCGATGGCCGCGCCCAGGCCGTACTCCGACGCCGCGAACGCCTGCTGGTAGGCGTAGACGTTGAGCACGAGGTTGCGCCCGGCGATGCCGCCGCCGTTGGTCATCACGTAGATCTGTGTGAAGACCTTGAAGTCCCAGATGATCGACTGGATCGTCACCACGAGGATGATCGGTCGCAGCAACGGCAGGATGACGCTCCACGCCGTGCGGAACGCCGACGCGCCGTCCAGTGCCGCGGCCTCCAGCACCTCGCCCGGGATCGCCTTGATGCCCGCGTAGAGCGTCACCATGACGAACGGGAACGAGCACCAGATCACCTGGGCGGCGACGAGTCCGAACGCCGTCCACTTGTCGAACGTCCAGGAGAAGCCCTGGATGCCCAGGACCTCGTTCACGAACCCGAAGTTCGCGTCGAACAGGAAGAGCCAGATCGTCGACCCGGCGACGGCGGGCGTGGACCACGCGCCGAGCGCCGCCAGGAACAACGTCATCCGGACCCAGGTGCGGACCCTCGTGGCGAGGATCGCGAGGAACGCGCCCACGAGCAACGTGCCGACCACGCAGACCGCCGCGAACCCGACGGTCTGCCCGAGCACCGTCCAGAACTGCTGGTCCCCCAGCAGCTTCTGGTAGTTCCCGAGACCGAGGAACTCGAGCGGCGCGCCGCCGCTGACCTGTTCCTGGCCGTAGTCGAAGAGCGAGATGAGCACCAGCTGGTAGATCGGGTAGGCCAGCAGGCCGCCCAGGACCAGCAGCGCTGGGGCCAGGTAGGCGAACGCGGTCCGCCCCTGGCCTTTCGCGGTCATGCTCACGACGTGAAGGCCGCGTTCATCGTCTTGGCGGCGTCGGCGGTGGCCGTGTCGACGTTCTTCGCGCCGGTGACGATCTCCTGGAGCATCGTCGGCACCACCGCCTGGGCCTCGATCTTCGCCCACGCCGGCGTGACGGGGACGAACTTCGTGCCGGACTGCAGCGTCTTCGTGAACGGCTCCAGGAACTTGTCGGAGTCCGCGACCTGCTTCTGCACGTCGGAGAACGTTGGCAGGTTGCCCATCGCCGTGTACATCTTCTGCTGGTACTTCTTCGACGCGAGCAGCTGCGTGAACTCGGTGGCGAGCGTCTTGCGCTGCGTGCCCTTCATGACGCCCAGCAGGTTGCCGCCGGCGAACGCGGGCGCGACCGAGCCCTTGTCCTTGCCGGGCAGCGGCACGACGCCGTACTTGCCGGCCGCGGAGGAGGCGTCGACGGACTTGCGGTTGAAGTCGCCGCCGATGGTCATCGCGGCCTTGCCCGCGCGGAACGCCTCGACGCTCGCGTCACCGCCGTTGCCGGCGCAGGTGGCGGGCGGGCAGATGTCGTCCTTGATCAGTTCGGTGTACTTGGCGACACCGGCCTTGGCCTCGGCGCTGTCGATCGTGGCGCTGAACTTGCCGCCGTCGGACTTGGCGATGTCCCCGCCGTTGGCCCAGATGAACGGGAGGGCGGCGAACAGGTACTTGCCGCCGGCCGAGATGCCGATGAGTTCCGGCTTCTTCTGCCTGATCTCACGGGCCGTGGTGGCGATTTCGTCCAGCGTCGTCGGCGGCTGCAGGCCGAGCTCGGTGAACACGTCCGTGCGGTAGTACAACGCGCGCACGCCGACGAACCACGGCACGCCATACGTCTTGCCGTCGACCTTGGCCGTGTCGAGGATCGTGGGGACCAGGTCCTTGGACTCGTCCCACTTGCCGAGGTCGAGCTCGGAGAAGCCACCGGCGGACACGTAGCCCGCGAGGTCGGTGTTGCCGAACTCGGCCACGTCCGGAGCGCTCTTCGGGTCGCTGAACGCGGCCTTGAAGCGCTCCGCCCGGCTGGAGACCTGGATGTACTGCACGTCGACGGTGACGCCGCTGTGCTTGCCCTGGAACTCGGAGATCGCCTCCTTGACCACGGCCTCCTTGGGTGCCCGGTTGACCTCGTCGAACAGCCACACCCGCAGCTGCCCCGTCTGCTCGTCCGTGCCGGAGTTCGTCGGTCCCGACTGCACCGGGGCGCAGGCGACCACCGCGCCCACGCCCAGCACCGCCGCGAGTGTCTTCAACCGCATCGTCGCGCCCTCCACGTTGCGTATGTTGCAACAGCTATTTCACAGGAAGCAACGTGACTGTAGAACGGACTACGTCAAGGGTCTAGACCAGACGATTGACCCATTCCCGAACTGATGCCGAATCGACCGGCGAGTCCCATCCGGACGGACGGACCGCGCTGCCGACATGAAAACCCTTCACTCCCGCGGCCAGCAGTTCCGGCACGTGCCGCTGCTGCAGACCGCCTCCGACGAGCAGCGCGGGCGGGCCCTGGGTGACCAGCTCCTTCAGGTTCTCGATCCCGTCCTCGACGCCCTTGGCGCTGCCCGCCGCGAGCACCGTGTCGCAGCCGAGGGTCTTGACGACTCCCCAGGAGCGGAAGACGTCGTTCGAGTTGTCGAGCGCGCGGTGGAACGTCCAGGCGCAGCCCTCCAGTTCGGCGAGGAGGTTGAGCGTGACGCCCTCGTCGACCTCACCGCCCGCGTCGAGGAAACCGAGCACGAACTCGGTGGCACCCGCCTCCCGCAGCTCCCAAGCCTGGCGGCGCAGGTGCTTGAGGTTGCCGGGCGCGAAGCCCTTGGCGTCCCTGAGCATCACGCGGATGGGGATGTCGACGGCCTTCTCGACCTCCTTGAAGGTGGAGACCGACGGCGTGAGACCGTCGCTCGCCATGTCGGCGACCAGTTCGAGCCGGTCGGCTCCGCCCGCCTGCGCGGCTTCGGCGTCCTTCGCGTCCAGTGCGATCACTTCGAGAATCGGCATGGTCTAGACCATAACGTGTGCTTTCGTGAATCGGGAGCCTTCACGCCGCCCCTTGCGTCAGAGGCTGTATCTGCTCGCCCGAGCACCGCTCCTTACCTGGTGAGCGCAGTGTTCAGGCGTGGAGTCCGCGTCAGCCGGTTCGAGGGGTGCCGGCCGGCGCGGCTCCCACCACTGGCGGCCCGTGACTCGGAGGGGGAATCACGGGCCGCTGGCGCATGCGGAGGAAGATGGGGCCCGACCCGGCGGTGATGCTGCTCCAATCGAGTGAATTTTGTATCTACCGCCCAGTTAGCCCTTCATGTGTTGGCGGACGGCGCTGACAAGGGCGGCCGATCGGAGGTGCTGCATGGACGAGCTGCACACGGCGGATGACCGTCCGCCGTGGGACGGGCTTGAAGGCACCGAACGTCATGCGGTGTGCGTCGAAGCCGCGCGCGAAGGCAACCGCGAGGCGACGAACGTCCTGGTGACCGAGCTGACGCCGCTCCTGTGGCACGTCGCCCGCGGCCAGGGCTTGGACAGGGCCGCGGCGGAAGACGTCGTGCAGACCGTGTGGCTCGCGTTCCTGAAGAACATCACGAACATCAACGAGCCGAAAGCCCTGGTCGGCTACCTGGTGGTCACGACGAGGCGTGAAGCGCGCCGAACCTGGACACCCAACAAGCGTGAGACGCACCTGTCCGACGAATACGCCGAACAGCTCGAGTCCGACACCGGCCTGCCCGAGGACGTCATGTTGACGGACGACCGCGACCGCCGCCTGTGGCTCGCGTTCGGCCGCCTGACCACGAGGTGCCAGGAACTGCTCCGGCTCACCGTGCTCGCGGGCCGCGCGGAGTACCGGGCAGTCGCAGAGGCGCTCGCCATGCCCCACGGCAGCATCGGTCCGACCAGGGGACGGTGCCTGACACTGCTGCGCAACTACCTGGAGACGGAAGGAGGATCGCGGTGAACGAGATCGACCCGCGCGACGACCGCAGGGGCCCCGAGGACACCGCAGTCCTCTCAGAGCTGAACAGGCTCGTCGACGAACTGGACCCGCCGCCGGCCGACCTGGTCGACCGCGTGAAGTTCGCGATCGCCCTGGAGTCGCTGGACGTGGAAGTGGCGCGATGGGAACGGGCCGGGTCGTTCGCCGGGGTGCGGGGCGGGCAGACCGGCACGATCACGTTCACCGTGGACAACCTGACGTTGATGGTGAACTTCACCTCGACCGGGTCGCGGCACCGGATCGACGGGTGGCTGGTGCCGGCCGGGGAGCACGAGGTGGAGGTTCGGGTGGCCGATCACCAGTCCTCGTGCACTCGGGCTGATGACGGGGGGCGGTTCGTTCTGCCTGACGTGCCGGCTGGGACCACGCAGATTTTGGTGCATTTGGTTAATTCTCGTGGGGAACCTGGGCGGACCGTTGTTACGCCCACGATCATGCTTTGATTTTCCGACTTGCTGGGGTTCTGGGGTTTTGACGGAAAGATTGGCTTGCGCAGGTGGTTGCGTGTGCCGTGACGAGCCGGGTTGATTCATCGCCGCTTCGCGACGATCGCGATTGGGGCTTGACTTCGGGGCCCTTGCGAGGCCTTTCTCGGCCTAATAAAGGCCGGTCTGTGAAGCCCGGCCGAGTGGTCAAGTTTAAGGCCTCGCACCCAAAGTCAAGCCCCAATCGCCGTCGGGGTTGAGTCACCACCGCTGATCGGAGCTGCTGTCTCCGACGGCTCGGCTTCGCCATTGCGTCGGGCGGTTCAGGCCCTTCACCCACCCATGGACCCGCGTCCCATCCACCCAGGCGCTTGCCGCCCCTCGCCCCACCACCTCGGGCTTCGCCCCTCGCGTGCGGCCTCGCCCGCGTCACACCAGGGTTCAGCCTTCACCCCGCCGGGCCTCGTGGCGCTGCGTTCCTTCCGCCGCCAGCCCCACCACACACGTCGAGCGCCACTGGCACGCGCGCCGGTACCCCCGTCGCCCCTCACCGAGCCTCTCGCCCACCCCGGCAGGCCCCGCCACTCACGCCGAGCGCCACTCTCCCGCCCGCCGGTACCTCCCACGTCCCCCACCAGGCCCCTCGCCCACCCCGGCAGGCCTGCCTCCACCCCGGAGACGCCGAAAGGCCCGGCTCGCCGAAGCGAGCCGGGCCTTTCAGGAGTGGTGCGTCCTGCGGAGTGGACTCAGAAGTCCATGCCGCCGGCGTCCGGCGCGGCCGGCGCGGCGTTCTTCTCCGGCTTGTCCGCGACGACGGCTTCCGTCGTCAGGAACAGGGCGGCGATGGACGCGGCGTTCTGCAGCGCGGAGCGCGTGACCTTGGCCGGGTCGATGATGCCCGCCTTGATCAGGTCCTTGTACTCGCCGGTCGCGGCGTCCAGGCCCTCGCCCGAGGGGAGGGACTTGACGCGCTCGACCACGACGCCGCCTTCGAGGCCGGCGTTGACGGCGATCTGCTTCAGCGGGGCCTCGACGGCGACCTTGACGATGTTCGCGCCGGTGGCCTCGTCGCCCTCGAGCTTCAGGCCCGCGAAGGCGGCCTCGGCGGCCTGGAGCAGCGCGACGCCACCACCGGCGACGATGCCCTCCTCGACGGCGGCCTTGGCGTTGCGGACCGCGTCCTCGATGCGGTGCTTGCGCTCCTTGAGCTCGACCTCGGTGGCCGCGCCCGCCTTGATGACGGCGACGCCGCCGGCGAGCTTGGCGAGGCGCTCCTGGAGCTTCTCGCGGTCGTAGTCGGAGTCCGACTTGTCGATCTCGGCGCGGATCTGGTTGACGCGGCCCTGGATCTGCTCCGCGTCGCCCGAGCCCTCGACGATGGTCGTCTCGTCCTTGGTGACGACGACCTTGCGGGCCTTGCCCAGCAGCGAGATGTCGGCGTTCTCCAGCTTCAGGCCGACGTCCTCGGTGATGACCTGGCCACCGGTGAGGGTGGCGATGTCCTGGAGGATGGCCTTCCGGCGGTCACCGAAGCCCGGGGCCTTGACGGCGACGGACTTGAAGGTGCCGCGGATCTTGTTGACGACCAGCGTGGCCAGGGCCTCGCCCTCGACGTCCTCGGAGATGATGAGGAGCGGCTTGCCGCCCTGCATGACCTTCTCGAGCAGCGGGAGCAGGTCCTTGACCGTGGAGATCTTGGAGCCGAACAGCAGGATGTACGGGTCCTCGAGGACCGCTTCCTGGCGCTCGGGGTCGGTCACGAAGTAACCGGAGATGTAGCCCTTGTCGAAGCGCATGCCTTCGGTGAGCTCGAGCTCGAGACCGAGGGTGTTGCTCTCCTCGACGGTGATGACGCCTTCCTTGCCGACCTTGTCCATCGCCTCGGCGATGAGCTCGCCGATCGTGGGGTCGGCGGCGGAGATGGACGCGGTAGCAGCGATCTGCTCCTTCGTCTCGATCTCCTTGGCGTTCTTCAGCAGCTGCTCGGCGATGGCCTCGACGGCCTGCTCGATGCCGCGCTTCAGACCCAGCGGGTTGGCGCCGGCGGCCACGTTGCGCAGGCCCTCGCGGACCAGCGCCTGGGCGAGAACGGTCGCGGTCGTCGTGCCGTCACCGGCGACGTCGTCGGTCTTCTTCGCGACCTCCTTGACGAGCTCGGCCCCGATCTTCTCCCACGGGTCCTCGAGCTCGATCTCCTTCGCGATGGAGACGCCGTCGTTGGTGATCGTCGGCGCACCCCACTTCTTCTCGAGCACGACGTTGCGGCCCTTCGGGCCGAGCGTCACCTTGACGGCGTCAGCGAGGGTGTTCATACCCCGCTCGAGACCGCGGCGGGCGTCCTCGTCGAACGCAATCATCTTGGCCATTGCGGTGTGTTCCTCCGCCTTTGTGGATTCTGGGCCACTGCGGGCCGGCAGAGCCCACAGCGGAACACGGTGCGAGTGACCTTTTTTTTTTCCTGGTCGGGCGACCCCCGAGAGGGCCTCACCAGTCCTAGCCTCACTGTCTTTGGCACTCGACTCAGCCGAGTGCTAGTTCGTGTTTAGCACTCGGGCACGGCGAGTGCAAGCGAACTCAGGGTGAGGTGCGGACGGGCACGGAGGTCGGCAGCGGCTTGCGCGAGGTCGGCTCGTCGCCGATGTTCAGCGACGGAGCGGAGCTCGTCTTGGGCTGGCGTGCGGGTTCGTCGCCCGGCGAGAGGATCACCACCACGATGATGATCACCACGATCGCCACCGCGGCCGCGATGACCGGCGCGAACCACGCCGGCCGTTCCTTCTTGCCGGACGTGAACGCGCTCACGCCCACCTGGTTCGGCGGGCGCAGGCGGACCGGGTCCTGCAACGGCTGCTGGTACCCGCCGCCCTGGAACTGGCCCTGCTGCGCGGGCATCGGCCCGGACACCGGCGACTGGGCGGGGAACGAGCCGGACTGCGGCCCGAGTCGATCGGGAGCCGAGCCCTGCGCGACCCCGGCCAGAGCGACGCGGGCGGCGGCGATGAGCTCGGCGCAGCTCGCGAACCGCTGCGCCGGGTCCTTCGAGGTGCCCTTGCGGATCACCTCGTCGATGGCCGGTGGCAATGCCACGAGCTGCGACAACGCCGGAACGGGCGTGCTGAGGTGGCCCGCGATGACCTCCTGCACACCGCCCTGGAACGGCGGGCGGCCGGAGAGGCAGGCGAAGAGCATGCACGCGAGCGCGTACTGGTCGGTGCGGCCGTCGACGGGCTCGCCGCGCAGGTGTTCCGGCGCCGCGTAGGTCGGCGAGCCGAGGAAATCACCCGTCCGGGTGCGGTGGCCGGTGGCGCCGCGGCGGGTCAGGCCGAAGTCGGCGACGTAGACGTGCTCGCGCACGCCCTCCTTCTGCGTGACCAGCACGTTCGCCGGTTTCACGTCGAGGTGCACGAGACCCTTGCCGTGCAGCATGTCGAGCGCTTCGGCCACCTGGGCGAGCAGCGTCAACGTGCGCGCGGGCGTGAGCGGCCCCTCCTTGATGTGCCCGGCCAGGTCCTGGCCGTCCACGAGCCGCATCGCGATGTAGAGCAGGCCGTCGACCTCGTCGAAGTCGTACAGCGGCACGATGTTGGCGTGGTCGATCGCCGAGGTGTTGCGCGCCTCGTCCACGAACCGCTCGCGGAACTCCGCGTCGGGTGCGAGGTGCTCACCGATGACCTTCAGCGCGACCTTCCGGCCGAGCCTCACGTCCGTGGCCCGGTACGTCACGCTCATGCCACCGCGGCCGAGCACTCCGTCGATCCGGTAATGCGCGATTCGCCGTCCGCTCAGGTCCTCCGACACGCGAGGCAGCCTAACGTCCGGCGAGATCGGCTTGCTCCGGGTTGGCCAAAGCTGTGATCAGAGGGACTCGGGCGCGGGCGTCCCGCGCGGCGCTACCCGGCCCGGCGCACGTCCGACGCCTGGCTGCGCCCGTCCCGTCCGGCCTGCACCTCGAACTCCACCCGGTCGCCTTCTGAGAGCGTCCGGAAGCCTTCCATCTGGATCGCCGAGTAGTGCACGAACACGTCGGGCCCGCCATCGGTCGCGATGAAGCCGTATCCCTTTTCGGAGTTGAACCACTTGACGGTACCGAGAGCCAAGACGTCCTCCTTCAGATCACGCATCTCACGCAAAGCGCAGAGAGCAACGCTAAAAGAAGAAATCTCACGCGGATACCTCCTTACGGAGTCATGAACTCCGGCTGACTCCGTTGGCGCGCAACCAGGTGGTGAGCCGCCGGGGCCCGCGCGTCTGCGTCAGCACGGCCCCGGGACCGGCGAAGTCGAACACCAGGCCCTCACCCGTCTGAATGGATTGCACGCCATCGGGCGCGGACGGCCGGAGGCGGCATTGCACGGTGTCCGCGAACGCCACGACGTGGTCGCTGCTGATGGTCACCGCCTCCCCGGCTTCGAGCGTCACGAGGTCGAGCGCGCCGTAGCAGGCGATCACCACGGCGCCCTTGCCGTGCGCGTAGTTCATGAAGCCCTCGGCGCCCCCGAAGATCGCCTGCATCGGCGGCGCCTCCGGGTTCATCGCCACCGTGCTGCTCGACGCGATCCAGCCGTGCCGGGACACGCACCAGCCGTGGGTGCCGTCGAGCTCGAGCTGGTGCAGGTCGCCGGGCAGCACGGGCGTCGCGTCGAGCCAGCCGCCTTCCGCGCCGGCCGTGCACAGCGCGACCGCCTTGGTACCCAGTCCCTTCACCTCGACCACGAGCCCGTAGCTCGTCGCCGCGATGGTCAGCGGGTCGACCAGCACCGCCTCGCCGGGTGCGAGGACGAGTCTCGCCACGCCGAACGTCGGCGTGTGCCTGGTCCTGACCTGCACGAACAACACCTCCGGGGTGAAACGGGGCAACGCGGTCGTCGCGGTCGCCGCGACGTTGGCAGTATGCAGTCGTGTCCCCCACCTCTGTCGCCGAACACCGCAAGCGCGTCGCGGAGCTCGTCGGGCTGATGCCCGTGCTGCAGCTCCCGCTCGACGAGTGCCTCGGGCTGGTGCTCGCCGCCGACGTCATCGCGCCGCTGCCCCTGCCGCCGTTCGACAACTCCGCGATGGACGGGTACGCGGTGCGCGCGGCCGACCTGGCCGGTGAGCTGCCGGTGCGCCTGCGCGTGGCCGACGACATCCCGGCGGGCCGCACCGAGCTGAACGCGCTGGAGCCCGGCACCGTGCAGCGGATCATGACCGGCGCCCCGGTGCCGCCCGGCGCGGACGCGGTGGTGCAGGTCGAGTGGACCGACGGCGCCACGGACACCGTGACGATCAACCGGGCCGTCGTGCCCGGCCAGAACATCCGCACCGGCGGCGACGACGTGCGGAAGGGCGACGCGGTGCTGGCCGCGGGCACGGTGCTGCGCCCGTCCACGCTCGGCCTCGCCTCCGCCCTGGGACTGCCCGAGCTGCCGGTGCGCCGCCGCCCGCACGTGCTGGTCCTGTCGACGGGCTCCGAGCTGGTCGAACCGGGCACGCCGCTGCGGCCGGGCCAGATCTACGAGTCGAACGGCATGATGCTCGCCTCCTCCGTGCGGGACGCGGGCTGCGTCGCCACGCAGCTGCGGTTCGTGCCGGACGACGTCGAGGCGTTCCACCAGGCGCTGAGGCCCTACCTGGGAGCGGTGGACGTGATCGTGACGTCCGGCGGGGTGAGCGCGGGCGCGTACGAGGTGGTCAAGGACGCCCTGGCGGACCACGACGTGCAGTTCACCAAGGTCGCGATGCAGCCGGGCGGGCCGCAGGGTTCCGGCCGCTACGAGGGCGTGCCGGTGCTGTCGCTGCCGGGCAACCCGGTGAGCGCGCAGGTGTCGTTCGAGGTGTTCGTGCGGCCGGCGCTGCTGGCGTCGATGGGTCACCCGCGGCCGGAACGCCCCACCGCGCGGGCGGCGATCACGAGCGGTCTGACGTCCCCCGCCGGGAAGACGCAGTTCCGGCGCGGCCTGCACGACCCGTCGTCCGGCCAGGTCGTGACGCCGGTCGGCGGGCCGGGGTCGCACCTGCTGTCGGCGCTCGCGCTGTCCAACTGCCTGATCGAGGTGCCCGAGGACGTCACCGAACTGGCTGCGGGATCCGAGGTCGTCGTGAGATACCTGCAGTAGTTCTGGACGATCTGGGGGAAGCAGGACATGAGAGCGGCACTCGCGCTGGTGATGCTGGCGGGGTTCTTCGTGCTCGCGGTGGGCATCGTGGCGGGGCTGGGCGTGCTGGCGGCCGTCCTCTTCGAGCGGGGCGACGACTCGGGCGGCTGGTGGCTGCTGGCACTGGCGCTGGTCGTGGGCGGGCCGACCCTGTTCGCGGTGGTCACGGCGTTCTGGGCGCGTCCGCGGGCGGAAGGCGCCGAGCTGACGCGGTCGGCGCACCCGGAGCTCTGGCGGCACGTCGACGAGCTCGCGAGGATCGCGGGCACCCGCAGCCCCGACGAGATCCGGCTGGTCGACAAGGCGAACGCGGGCGTCTGGGAGCGCCGCGGCACGCGGTACATGGAACTGGGCCTGCCGTGGCTCGCCGGGATGACGATCGGCGAGCTGCGCTCGGTGCTCGCGCACGAACTCGGCCACTACGGCGGCGGGCACACCCGGCTCTCCGCGCTCACCTCGCGCGCGCAGCACGCCCTCGGGATGGCGTCGCGGCAGGACTTCGCCTTCTTCGGCGTCCTTTACGGGTGGGCGAGGCTGTACGCGCTGGTCGCGGCCTCGGAAAGCCGCAAGCACGAGCGGTTCGCCGACGAGGTGTCGGTCGCCGCGTCCGGGCGCGAGGCGTCGGTGCGGTCGTTGCTGCGCGGCGGCCCGCTCGGCGTGGCGTGGCAGGACTACAAGAGCTGGTACGTGGCACTGGCCGTGGTGGCCGGCCGCACGCCACCGTTGCTGGAGGGCTTCCGCGCCTACCTCGACCACCCCCGCCGCGTCCACCAGCTGCGCGAGATCGAACCGCTGCTGGCCGCGCAGGAACCGAAGTCGGTGTTCGACAGCCACCCGCCGATCCGGGAGCGGGTCGCGACGATCGCGCGGTTCTCCCAGCTCGGCGGCGGGGTGGCCGAGGCGGTCGACGAACGGTCCTCGTGGCCGTTGCTCGACGGCCTGCCGCCCGAGCAGGTCGCGGCGCTGGTCGGCGTGCAGGGGCCGCCGATCGGCTGGGAGGAGCTCGCCGCGCTGGCCGGGCCGGTGCTGGTGCGGCGGCAGGCCGACCTGCTGCGGCACGCGGGCCGGGTGAGCAAGGTCGGCGAGACGATCGCGGACGTGCTCAGGGCGTTGGAGGGCGCGCAGTTGCACAAGCTCACGGGAGCTCCGGTGGACGCCTCGCTGACCCGGGAAGAGGTGCACGACGCCGCCGTCGAGGCCGTGACGGAACTCCTCGGCTGCATGGTGGCCGACCTGCTCGTGACGGCTAACCGCGCGACGCTGGAACTCAACTGGGGCGGACTCTTCGTGCTGCGGATGGCGGACGGAGCTGCGGTCTATCCGGACGACCTCGTCGCCCCCGCCGTGCGTGACGCTAACCGGGTGCCTGAAGTGCGGTTCGCGTTGCAGAACCTCGGCGTCAACGGATTGTGACGGAACGCTCACCCAGCGGCGTTGTTAACGCCATGTGACGGGGATTACACTGCCCGCAGGCGCCGGTCGGCCCGTGCGTTCGTCGGGGGATGCACGGGCCGACCGGCCACTTGTCTTCTCCGGCAGTCCCGGTGGGCGGTTTGCGGTGTTGCCGTAGCGTGATGCCGCCCGACAATCCACGGAAGCTACGGAACCCACAGACACGATGAGCAGCGAGAAGCCCGTCTCCCACTTCCTCGAACTCGCGCGCGGCATGGTGCCGCCGATGCACCCGGCAGGGCGCCCGTTCGTCGCCGGTGCGGCGATCGCGACCCTCCTCGTCCGGCTGCGCTTCAAGCGCCTGGGCGTCGTCCTCGCGCTGGTCACGGCGTGGGTGGCGTGGTTCTTCCGCGAGCCGAAGCGCGTGACGCCGACCCGTCCGAACCTCGCCGTGGCCCCGGCCGACGGCACCGTCTCGCACGTGGTCGACGCCGTCCCGCCGGCCGAACTCGGCCTCGGCTCGCAGCCGATGACGCGCGTCAGCGTCTTCCTCTCGGTCTTCGACGTGCACGTGCAGCGCGTGCCCGCCGACGGCGAGGTCGTCCAGGTCTCCTACCACCCCGGCAAGTTCCTCTCGGCGGACCTCGACAAGGCCTCCGAGGAGAACGAGCGCAACACCGTGTGGCTGCGCACCGTCGACGGCCACGACCTGGTCGTCGTCCAGATCGCCGGCCTCGTCGCCCGCCGCATCGTGTGCGAGGTCGCCGAGGGCGAGAAGGTCACCGCAGGCCAGACCTACGGCCTGATCCGCTTCGGCTCGCGCGTGGACCTCTACGTGCCGCGCGGCAGCCGCGTCCTGGTCGAGGCCGGCCAGCGCACCATCGGCGGCGAGACCGTTCTCGCCGAACTCCCGGAGGCGTAAGTGGCACCCAGCGGGCCCGGCGTTCGCCTGCTGCCGAACGCGATCACGGTCCTCGCCATGTGCTCGGGCCTGTCGGCCGTGCACTTCGCGAACGTCGGCATGTGGGGCGCGGCCATCGCCTCGATCGGGGCAGCGGCCGTCTTCGACGGCCTCGACGGCCGCATCGCCCGCCTGCTGGACGCGACGTCGAAGATGGGCGCGGAACTCGACTCACTGGCCGACGCCATCTCCTTCGGCGTCGCACCGGCACTCGCGATCTACCTCTGGAAGTTCGAGGGCAACCGGGCCGGCTGGGTCATCGCGCTGATCTTCGCGGTCTGCATGGTGGTCCGCCTCGCCCGCTTCAACACGTTGCTGGAGAAGGAACAACCGCCGTTCGCGAAGGAGTTCTTCGTCGGCGTCCCGGCTCCCGCAGGCGGCCTGTTGCTGCTGCTGCCCCTGATCATCGAGGAGCAGGTCCGGTCCGACGGCTGGTGGAACAACTCCTACGTCGTCGGCGCGTGGACCGTCCTGGTGGCGATGCTGCTGGTGTCGCGGATCCCGACGCTGTCGGTGAAGACCGTCAAGGTGCCGCCGCGCGCGGTGGCTCCCCTGCTGGTCGCCGTCGGACTGCTGGCCGCCGCCGTGATCACGTACCCGTTGGTGGCGTTGATCATCGCGATGGTCGTGTACCTCGGGCACCTGCCCTACTCGGTGCGGCGGTACATGTGGCTCTCCAAGCACCCTGAGGCCTGGACCGTCACCGGTGCGGATCGTCGTGCGATCAAGCGGGCCCATGGCGTGGCGGCTCGCCGGCTCGGCCTGCGCCAGCCCCTGCGCGGTCGTGTGGCCGGTGCGGCCATGCGGGCCGTGCGTCGGCCTCGGCGTGATGGTTCCACTGTGGAGGGCGCTGCGCCTTCCACCAACGGACGCCGTCGTTCCTGGCGGCAGCTGGGCTTGAGGCGCCAGCCGAAGCGCTGACCGTTCTGAGGAAGAGGGCCGGACACGTTCATCGTGTCCGGCCCTTTCCCGTTCTGACGGCGGTGAGCTCGTGCTCGTGCCGCGTCCGGCCCGCCGTGAGGAACTAGAGTCGTCGGGGTGATCACGCTGACGGCTCGCCTGTCCCCGTCCGCCCTGGACACCCGGCGCGGCGTCGTCCGCCTCCACCCCGAGGTGCTCGACGCCCTGGGCCTGCGCGCCTGGGACGCGGTGAAGCTGACCGGCGCCCGCGTGAGCGCGGCCCTGGCGGCGTCCGGCGAGCAGCCACCCGGGGTGGTCCTCGTCGACGACGTGACGCTCACCAACCTGGGCGTGGTCGAGGGTTCCGAGATCGTCGTGGCCCCCGTCCAGGTCACCGCCGCGCGGTCGATCACCGTCGCCGGTTCGCGGCTCGCCACCACGGCCCTGACTCCCGAACACGTGCGGATGGCGTTGACGGGCAAGGTACTGACGGTCGGCGACAACGTCTCGCTGCTCCCCCAGGACCTCGCGCCGCCGCCCGGTGCGAACGTGTCCGAGACGCGCCGCAAGCTGTCCAACGCCATCGGCATGACGTGGACCAACGAGCTCATCACGATCACCTCCACCGACCCCGCGGGCCCGGTGGCCGTGCAGCCGTCGAGCGTCGTCGGGTGGCGTTCGGCTTCGGCTCCCGCCGCCGAGGTGACGCCGGTGGTGGTGCAGGAGAAGCACGACGCGTTGCCCGTCGCGGACCTGGTGGGTCAGCGGGAGCAGGCGCGGCGGCTGACGGAGTGGCTGGAGCTGATGTTCCGCCAGCCCGAGCTGCTCACGAAGCTGGGCGCCTCGGCCCGCCTCGCGGCCATGGTCAGCGGCCCGGAAGGCGTCGGCAAGGCGACCCTGGTCCGCGCGGTGGCCCGCTCCGTCGACGCCACGGTCGTGGAACTGGCCGCGCCGAGCATCGCGGTCCTGGAGCCGGGCGCGATGGCGAAGCAGCTCGGCGACGCGATCGCGGGCGTCCCCGAGCAGCCCACGGTCCTGCTCCTCACGGATGTAGACGCCCTGCTGCCCACCGCCCCGCCGCCGGTGGCGACCGTGGTCCTGGACATCCTGCGCACGGCCATCTCCCGCCCGAACCTGGCCCTGGTCGTCACCTCGGCCCGCGCCGAGTCGGTGGACGCCCGCCTGCGCGCCCCCGACCTGGTCGACCGCGAGCTGACACTCCCCCTCCCGGACGCCGCGGGCCGCACGGAACTGCTGCGCGTGCTGCTGCGCGACGTCCCCCTGGAGTCCGATGTGGACTTCGGCGAGGTGGCCGCCCGCACACCGGGTTTCGTGGCGGCGGACCTCTGCGCCCTGCGCCGCGAGGCAGCGGTCCGGGCCGCGCTGCGGCAGCGCGAGGTGCCGGAACCCCGGGTGGGACAGGAGGACCTGCTCGGTGCGCTGAACACCGTGCGCCCGATCTCCATGTCCGCCTCGGACACGGTCCAGACCGGTGGCCTGACGCTGGACGACGTCGGCGACATGAAGGAGGTCAAGCAGGCCCTCACGGAAGCGGCCCTCTGGCCCCTGCGCTACCCGGACTCGTTCGCCCGCCTGGGCGTCGAACCCCCGCGCGGCCTCCTGCTCTACGGCCCGCCGGGATGTGGCAAGACGTTCCTCGTGCGCGCGCTGGCGGGCACGGGCCAGCTCAACGTCCTGACCGTCAAGGGCGCCGAGCTGATGGACAAGTTCGTCGGTGAGTCGGAACGAGCGGTCCGCGAACTCTTCCGCCGGGCAGCGGACGCCGCCCCCGCGCTCGTGTTCCTGGACGAGGTGGACGCACTGGCCCCGCGCCGAGGCCAGTCCTCGGACTCCGGCGTGGCCGACCGCGTCGTGGCCGCGCTGCTGACCGAACTCGACGGCGTCGAACCCCTCCGCGACGTCGTGGTCATCGCCGCCACCAACCGTCCCGAACTGATCGACCCGGCACTGCTCCGCCCCGGCAGGCTGGAGCGCATCATCTACGTGCCGCCACCCGACGCCGAGGCGCGCACGGAGATCCTCAAGGCCTCGTCCCGCAACACGCCGCTGGCAGATGACGTGGACCTGGCAGCGTTGGCGCGTGAGCTGGACATGTACTCGGCGGCGGACTGCGCGGCCCTGGTGCGGGAGGCGGCGCTGACGGCGATGCGCGAGTCGCTGGAGGCGGCCGAGGTGACGCAGGCACACCTGGCGAAGGCCCGCGAGGTGGTGCGGCCGTCGCTGGACCCGGCCCAGCTGGCATCGCTGGCGGCCTACGCCGCGAACCGCTGAGGGGGAGGCCCGCTGGGCCGCTGAGGCTGGGCCGCGGGGCGACCACTGAGACGGGCCGCCGGGAGTGGACCGCGAGGGCGACCGCTGAGGCGGACCGCACGACAGGTGCGATGCCGAAGGCGAGCCGTGCGATCGGTGCGACACCGAAGGCGAGCCGTCAGTTTGGTGCGATGCCGCAGGCGAGCCGTCTTCAGCAAAGAGGTACCGGCGGTGGGGTCCCATCACGAGTCGCGCCACAGCACTTGCTGCATGCCTGAGGGGGTGTCAACTCGACACGCTTTTCGTCGAGTTGACACCCCCTCAGGCATGTGGCCCGCTCCTGGTGCGGCTTGTGATGGGACCCCACCGCCACCGCAACCAAACCAAGCAACCGGCAGCCGCTCTGCGCAACAGGCGTGCCATCAACCTGCCCCCAGCGCTGGCCCCCATCTCAGATTGCCGGGGTCTGGGGCAGAGCCCCAGGGGAAGCACGCAAGGCGACCAGGCCGCACGCAAAAGCAGCCGCCCGCAAAAGCAGCCATCAACCCAAAGCCGCTACTTGCTCTTCGAAGTGCCCTGGTAGTCGTTGGTGACGATCAGGATGACCCCGGCCGCAGCAGACTGGATCCCGTCGAACCGGGGCTCCACCCGCGCCCGCAGCACCGACCCCAGCTCCTTGGCCGCGGCCTCTTCCTCAGTCCCGGGCCGGTAGTAAACGGTGGTGGTCGGAATCGTCCCGCCCGAGTAGTTGCCGGTCTCCGCGACCTCCCACCCGTTGGCCCGAACCTCGTCAGAAGCCTTCGAAGCCAACCCGGTGATCGTCGAGTTGTTGTAGACCCGGACAGGCGCCTTGGCGACCCCCGGCTGGGTGACGGGCGGAGGCGGCACCGCTGCCGACGACGCAGGTGTGGACGGCGGCACCGTGGGCGAAGCCGTCGTCGTCACGGGGGGCGCGGACGAGGGTGTCGAGGCGGGCGGCTCGGAAGCGGAAGTCGCCACCGGAGGCGCGGTCGACGACCCCTCCGCCACGGGCGGTGTGTCGTCGGAGGAGGAGCCTCCGCCGAACAGCGAGACGACTCCGATCACCAACGCGACGGCGGCGACGCCGAGCAGGGCGAAGCCTGCTGCCTTGGCCGGACGGGACGGGCTTGCGGACTCGGGGGAGGTCATCAGTCCTCGGTGCTCCTGGCGCGGGCGCGAACCCTTTGGCGGCCTGTCCGGACACCGCGCAGCCGCTTGACGAGCATCGGATCTGCGGCCAGGGCGGCTTCGGATTCAACGAGCGCGTTGAGCAGCTGGTAGTAGCGGGTCGCGGACATGTCGAACAGTTCCCTGATGGCCTGTTCCTTGGATCCCGAGTACTTCCACCACTGGCGCTCGAACGCGAGCATCGTGCGTTCGCGGCTGGTCAGCCCGTCAGCGGAGGTGAGCGTCTCGGCGTGATCCATCTGGCTCCCCACGGTCGCCACACCATCTCAGGTGCGGGCAATTCAATCACGTGATCGTTCCAACCTACCGCGCGACACCGACAGTTTTGGACGGCTTAAAGTTCAGCCATGGCCGTCCACCGCATCCGCATCGCCGGCGACCCCGTGCTCCACAACCCGACGCGCGAGGTCACCGAGTTCGACACCGAGTTGAAGACCCTCGTCGACGACATGTTCGAGACGATGGCGGCTGCTCGCGGAGTGGGGCTCGCGGCCAACCAGATCGGCGTCGACCTGCGGGTCTTCGTCTACGACTGCCCGGACGACCAGGGGGTGCAGCACCGCGGCGTGATCTGCAACCCCGTGCTCGAGACGTCCGAGGTCCCGGAGACCATGCCGGACCCGGACGACGACTTCGAGGGCTGCCTGAGCGTGCCCGGTGAGGCGTACCCGACCGGACGCGCCCAGTGGGCGAAGGTCACCGGGGTGGACCTCGACGGTCAGCCGTTCGAGGTCGAGGGCACCGGCTTCTTCGCGCGGTGCCTCCAGCACGAGACCGACCACCTCAACGGCTACCTCTACACCGACCGCCTCATCGGCCGGTACAAGAAGGAGGCCAAGCGGATGCTCCGCGACAACGAGTGGAACCAGCCGGGCCTCTCGTGGGACCCGAGCGACCCGGCCAACTTCGACGACGACGAGGACTAGGGCCGGAGCACCGCCTCCACCTGCTTCAACTCGTCCGCACTCAACGGACCGAACTCCAGCGCGCGAGCGTTCTCCTCGACCTGGGCCACCGTCCGGACCCCTGGGATCGGAACCAGGCGCGGAGAGCGCGCCCAGAACCACGCCAGCGCGCCCTGCACCAACGTGCGGCCGCCGGACGTCAGCACGTCCCGCACGGCCTCGCGCGCCTCGAAGTACGCGGGCGTCGGCTTGCCGTCCTCGAAGAACAGCAGCCACGCCGGGTCCGAGACGCGCACGTCGTCCGCCGGCAGCGGCGCGAACGTCTCCCGCGCCAGCAGCCCCATGGCCAGCGGGCGCCTGCACAGCACCGCGTACTCCCCCGCGTACATCTCGGGGTTGTCGAACAGCACGTTGATGTCGGCCTGCGCGGCCACACCGTGCTCGCCCTCGCAGAAGAACCGTGCCCGCTCCGGGTCGTCGGTGCTCCACCCGTATGCGCGGATCTTGCCCGCCGCGACCAGCGCCTCGCACTCGTCGCGCAGCAGCGCCGCCTCGTCGAGCCCGAGCCCGCCGAGGTGGAGCTGGTACAGGTCGATCCGATCGGTGCCCAGTCGCCGCAACGACCCCTCGACGGCGCGGCGCAGGTACTCGACCGTCCCGTTGTACCCCGTCAGCTCGCGCTTCGCAGGGTCGAACTCGTCGCCCCACTTGGTCGCGATCACGACCTCGTCCCGCACGTCCGCAAACGCTTGCCCGACCAGCTCCTCGGAGTGCCCGCAGCCGTAGACGTCCGCCGTGTCGACCAGACGAACTCCCAGGTCGAAGCCCCTGCGCAGGGCCTTCAGCGACTCCTCGTCGTCCGTCGGACCCCAGCCGACGGGCTGCCCCTCGAAGGTCATCGGGCCGCCCATGGCCCACGTGCCGAAACCCAACTTCCCCAGTTCCAAGGTCATGGCACCACCGAACATCCTGGAGCGCGCTCCAAGTCAAGAAACAAGTTGCGACCACAAGCCACCATCAACGCATGCCCATCGAAAACATCGTCGCCTTCGTCGCGGCCTCGTTCCTCATCGCACTGTCGCCAGGACCCGGCACGGCCATGGTCCTGCGACAGTCGGTGCACGGGCGGAAGGCCGCGCTGGCGACGGTGTTCGGCATGGAGGTCGGCGTGGCCTGCTGGGCCGTCGCCGCGGCTCTCGGCCTCAGCGTCCTGCTCACGGCGTCCGAGATCGCCTACCACGGGCTCCGGATCGCGGGCGCGGTCTTCCTGATCTACCTGGGCGTCAAGGCCCTGATCAGCAAGAGCCTGCCCGGTGCCGAACCGCCGCCCGCGAGCCACGCGTTCCGCAGCGGCCTGGTCGTGAACCTCGCCAACCCGAAGCTCGGCGTGTTCGCGATCTCGTTCCTACCGCAGTTCGTGCCTGCCGGGGAGGCCGGCAAGGGGGTTCTGCTCTTCCTCGCCGTCGGGTGGGTCCTGATCGACACCGTCTGGTACCTGATCATCGTGTCGGTCCTGCACACCGTTCGCGGCTGGCTGAGCAGGCCGCGGGTCCGTCCCGCGCTCGAGAAGCTGTCGGGCGGCGTGCTGCTGGCGCTCGGAGTCAGGCTGGTACTCGACCCGCGTTGAGTTCGGGTTGCCCCTGCGCCAGAAGAGCTCGGGCAGCCCGGCCAGCTCGGCGAAGGTGTGGCAGGCGGCCATCGACGCGTAACCGCCGGCCAGCACGTGCGCGCGGATGCGGTCCAGGCGGCCGAACTCGATCACCTCACCGGCGATCAGGAACGGCAGCACCAGCTGCCAGGCCTGCACGACGGCCGGACGACGTCGGTGAGGTGCGCGCAGGGCGGCACGGGCCACGCGGAGCAGGTGCTCGTTCGCGCTCATCGTGGACGGGTGCGCCGCGTGGTCCCAGTTCCACCGGCGCTCCTCGGTGACCGCGCACCGCACGCACTCGACCGGCCCGGTGCCGAGCTCGGCACCGCAGCGCGAGCACGCCAGCAGCGTCATCGCCCAGTCGACGCACGTCCACGGGTACTGGCCGACGTCCGCCGAGGTCACCAGCTCGGCCAGCTCCCGGTCGGCGAGCTGCGACGACGTGCGCAGCGCCTCCCAGTCGGCGAGCCAGAACTGGTCGAGCAGCTCCGCGCAGAAGCCGCAGTCGGGATAACCCCGGCCCGCCAGCTCACCGCAGGAAGGGCATGCCGAGACCACGGCGGGGCGCTGACCGCGACGCGCGCCGGGCGGGAACGGCTGGTGATCAGCCACGGGAAGAGATTAGGGGTAAAACGCGGCCTTGGCAGCTGCGGCGCGCGCTGACTATGGTCGGTTCTCGACAACTCAACAAGAACGCGGGAGCTCGCGCCTGAAGCGGGCTGAGAGGGTGACTGGCCGTCGTGCCGGTGTCACCGACCGCCTGAACCTGACCGGGTAATGCCGGCGTAGGGAGGAATGTCGTGACGGCACTTGACGACCGTTCGGTCAAGCCCAGTGTGACCACGGGCCCCATCTCGGGCTCGCGCAAGGTGTACCGCGATGGTGTGCCTTTCCGCAGGGTGGAACTGACCAACGGCGAGCATGTCGATCTCTACGACACTTCCGGTCCGTATACCGACGACAACGCGACGATCGACGTCCACAGTGGACTGCCCGACCTGAGGTCGGAGTGGATCGCCGCACGGGAACCGATCAACGGAGCTGTCAGCCAGCTCGCGTACGCGAAGGCCGGGATCATCACCCCGGAGATGCGCTACATCGCGGTGCGCGAGAACCTCGACGCGGAGTTCGTGCGCGACGAGGTGGCCATCGGGCGTGCGGTCATCCCGTTGAACCGCAAGCACCCCGAGGCCGAGCCGATGATCATCGGCAAGAAGTTCCTCGTGAAGATCAACGCCAACATCGGCAACTCCGCGGTGTCGTCGTCGATCGAGGACGAGGTCGAGAAGATGGTCTGGGCGTCCCGGTGGGGCGCCGACACGATCATGGACCTCTCCACCGGCAAGCGGATCCACGAGACGCGCGAGTGGATCCTGCGCAACTCGCCCGTGCCGATCGGCACCGTGCCGATCTACCAGGCGCTGGAGAAGGTCAACGGCGATCCGGAGAAGCTGTCGTGGGAGGTCTACCGCGACACCGTGATCGAGCAGTGCGAGCAGGGCGTCGACTACATGACCGTGCACGCGGGCGTGCTGCTGCGGTACGTGCCGCTGACGGCCAAGCGCGTCACCGGCATCGTCTCGCGCGGCGGGTCGATCATGGCCGCGTGGTGCCTCGCGCACCACAAGGAGAGCTTCCTCTACACGCACTTCGAGGAGCTGTGCGACATCCTGCGCACCTACGACGTGACGTTCTCGCTGGGTGACGGGCTGCGGCCGGGCTCCATCGCGGACGCCAACGACGAGGCGCAGTTCGCGGAGCTGCGGACGCTCGGCGAACTCACGCACATCGCACGCGCCAAGGACGTCCAGGTCATGATCGAGGGCCCCGGCCACGTGCCGATG
Organism: Lentzea albida; assembly: GCF_900111005.1. Taxonomy (GTDB): domain Bacteria; phylum Actinomycetota; class Actinomycetes; order Mycobacteriales; family Pseudonocardiaceae; genus Lentzea; species Lentzea albida. Next base: position 459,350 of record NZ_FOFV01000001.1, on the reverse strand, counting down.
CACAAGATCGCCGAGAACGTCCGGCTCGAGGAGGAGTGGTGCGGTGAGGCGCCGTTCTACACCCTCGGGCCGCTGGCCACGGACATCGCGCCGGCGTACGACCACATCACGTCCGCGATCGGCGCGGCGCAGATCGGCTGGCTCGGCACGGCGATGCTCTGCTACGTCACGCCGAAGGAGCACCTCGGCCTGCCGAACCGCGACGACGTGAAGACCGGCGTGATCACGTACAAGATCGCGGCGCACTCCGCGGACCTCGCCAAGGGCCACCCCGGCGTCCAGGACTGGGACGACGCGTTGTCCAAGGCGCGCTTCGAGTTCCGCTGGGAGGACCAGTTCAACCTGTCGCTCGACCCGGACACCGCGCGCTCGTTCCACGACGAGACGCTCCCCGCGGAGCCGGCGAAGACGGCGCACTTCTGCTCGATGTGCGGGCCGAAGTTCTGCTCCATGAAGATCACGCAGGACGTGCGGCGCTACGCCGAGGAACGCGGACTGTCCACAGTGGAAGCCATCGAGGCGGGCATGGCCGAGAAGTCCGGCGAGTTCGCCGACACGGGCAACAAGGTCTACCTGCCGGTCGTGGAGACCACGTGACCGAGGCGCCCCCGCGGGTGCTCACCATCGCCGGAAGCGATTCCGGCGGTGGTGCGGGCATCCAGGCCGACCTCCGCACGTTCTTCGCGTGCGGAGTGCACGGCTGTGTCGCGCTGACGGCCGTGACGGTCCAGAACTCGCTGGGCGTCACGGGCGTCGTCGAGATCCCGGCGGACACGGTCGCGGCGCAGGTCGTCTCGGTCGCCGAGGACATCGGCGTGCAGGCGGCGAAGACCGGCATGCTGGCGTCGGCGCAGATCATCGAGGCCGTCACGCCCGCGCTGGACCGCGTCGGCATCGGGGCCGGGAGGACCCCGCTAGTCGTCGACCCGGTCTCGGCCTCCATGCACGGCAACCAACTCCTCGCCGACAACGCCCTGGACGCGTTGCGCGGCCTGCTGTTCCCGCGCGCGACGCTGGTGACGCCGAACCTCGACGAGGTGCGGCTGATCACCGGCATCGCGGTGAAGGACCGCGAGGACCAGCGCGTGGCGGCGGAGGCGTTGCACGCGCTCGGACCGGAGTGGGTGCTGGTGAAGGGCGGCCACATGTGGGACGACCCGGAGTGCCTCGACCTGCTCTACGACGGCCGTGAGTTCATCGAACTGCCCGGGCCCCGCTACGACACCGAGCACACGCACGGCAGTGGCGACACCTTGGCGTCGTCGATCAGCTCGGCGCTCGCTCGCGGTGCCTCGGTGCCGGAGGCGGTGCGGTTCGGCAAGGACTTCATCGTGAAGTCCGTTGAGGCCGCCTACCCGCTGGGTGCCGGGTCCGGTCCGGTCTCGCCGTTCTGGAGCCTCGCCAGGTAGCGGGCGTACATCGCTCTCAGGTCCGTGGTCTCTGGATCGAGCAGCCAGACCGTCAACGCGCCTTCGATGAACGCGATCAACTCCACGGCGGCCGCTTCGCCCAGCACCGCGGCGAAGTGGCCGCGGAGCGCGCGGTTGCGGGCGCGGAACCGGTGCGTGATCTCGTCGTCGCGCGCCAGGTGCTCGGCCTGCAGAACCGTGTGCAGCGTCGCCAACCCCTTGTGCGCCATCGTGTACTCGGCGTCGTCGAGCAACGCCTGCGCGAGCTCGCTGCCCGTGACGCGCGCGACGGCCCGTGCGTCGAACTCGTCGAGGACCGCCTTGAGCAGGTTCTCCTTCGAGCCGAAGTGGTGGATCACCGCGGACGGCGTGACGCCCGCCTTCTTCGCGATGGCCGCGACACCGGTGCCCGCGTACCCGTTGGTACCGAACAGCTCTATCGCGGCATCGACGATCTCGCGGCGTCGCTTGACGCCGCGCTGCTGAACCTGCCCCTTGATCCCGACGATGGAAAAAGACTAGCCGAGCCCATTAGGCTGAACGACCGTGCAGGAAAATGAGATCAGAACCGAGCTGCTCATCCCGGCGCCGATCGACGACGTGTGGCGCGTGCTGGTGGACTTCGGCGGCTACGCCCGCTGGAACCCCGTCCTGGAGTACACCCAGGTCGACGGGGCGAGGACGAAGGTGAAGGCGGCCAAGGGCACGCCGTTCGAACGCGACTTCGACGGGGAGATCACCTCGGCCGACAAGTACGTGCTGGCCTCCCAGGGCGGCGACCCGGAGACGTTCTTCGGGCGCCACCGCTGGGAGCTCAGCGAGACCGACGGCGGCACCTTGCTGGTGAACGTGGAGTCCTTCACCGGCACGATGGCCGGGGACGTGCTGGCGCAGACCCGCGAGGTGCTCGCCGCCGAGTTCGACGCCTTCAACCGGGCGCTAGGAGTCGAGGCACAGGCAGAAGGGGTGGCCCGCGGGGTCTAGCAGCACCCGCACGTGCGGCTGCGGCTGGAACTCCGCGAGAACGGCCCCCAGCGCCACCGCCTCGGCGACGGCCGATTCCAGGTCACCGACCTGGAAGTCGAAGTGCATCATCGGGCGCTGCCGCCCGTCCTCGGGCGGCCAGACCGGCGGCCGGTAGCCGTCCGCCCGCTGGAAGACGAAGAACGGACCGTTCGGCGAGGCCGCCACGATCGCGGTGCCCGGCTCCTCGTGGCCGACGTGCCACCCGAGGAGCTCGGCGTAGAACCGCGCCAGGGCACCGGGGTCGGGGGCCTCGATCGACGTCCCCCACCACATGCCGGCGGTCCGCGACTTCACGGCTACTTGGACTCCTCGCCCACGAGGGTCTCCAGCGCGTCCAGGGCGCTCACGAGCGCGGCGACGTGTTCGGGCGTCAGCTGCTCGATCCTGCGCTGCAGTTCGCGCACCCGCGCGGACCGCACGCCGGACACCATCGTCTCGCCCTCGGGCGTGGGGGTGGCGAGCCAGGCGCGGCCGTCCTGCGGGTCGGGTTCGCGCTTCACGTACCCGGCCTCGACCAGCGCGGCGACGATGCGGGACAGCGTCGGGGGCGCCACGCCCTCCTTGGTCGCCAGGTCGCCCAGACGCATCGGACCGCAGCGCGCGAGGGTGGCGAGCGCGGAGACCGCGCCGGGGCCCAGGCCGGGGGATCCGGTGCGGCGCAACAACCGGGCCAGCCGGCCGATCGCCAGGTACAGGCGCGCCGTCGCGTCCTCGACCTCGGCGTCAATGGGGGCGGTCACGGCTAGTCGTCCTCCTCGGCGGAACTTACGTAGTTCTCAATCATCCCCCAACACGCGAGTACCCAAGGTAGCGACTCAGAGACCCGGCGAAGACGCTTGGGCCCAAAAGCGCTGCGGAATTCGCCCGGCCAAGCGCGCCAGCCGTCCGCCCTCGACCGCACAACGCATGGCGGCGCCCATCCGTTCCGGGTCCTGGGCTCGTGTGACGGCGGTCGCCAAGAGGACCGCTGAGCAGCCGAGTTCCATTGCGAGAGCGGCGTCCGAGGCCGTGCCGATGCCCGCGTCTAGAACTACTGGAACAGATGCACGAGAAGTGATCAGCTCGATGTTGTGGGGGTTGCGGATTCCCAGCCCCGTGCCGATGGGAGAACCCAACGGCATGACCGTGGCGCACCCGATGTCCTCCAGCTTCCGCGCCAGCACCGGGTCGTCGTTGGTGTACGGCAGGACGACGAACCCGTCGTTGACGAGCCGTTCCGCCGCGTCCAGCAGCTCGACCGGGTCGGGCAGCAGGGTCTCCTCGTCGTGGACGACCTCGAGCTTGACCCAGTTCGTCTCGAGCGCCTCCCGTGCGAGCTGCGCGGTCAGCACGGCCTCGGCGGAGGTGCGGCAGCCCGCGGTGTTCGGCAGGACCTCGATTCCAAGGCGCCGCAACAACTCCAGGACACCGGTCTGCCCGGCCGCGTCGACCCGGCGCATCGCCACGGTCGTCAGCTCGGTGCCGGACGCGACCAGCGCCCGTTCCAGCACCGACAGGTTCGCGGCACCGCCCGTGCCGGTGATGAGCCTGGAGCGGAACTCCCGGCCCGCGATGATCAGCGGATCGTCCACGTCAGCCTCCCTGGACCGCGGTCAGCACCTCGACGACGCCGCCGTCCGGCACGATCGTCGAGCCCCACAACGCCTTCGGCACCACGGCGCCGTCCAAGGCCACCGCCACGCCCTTCTCGGGTGCCCCCACCAGCGTCACGACCGCGGCCACCGACGTGCCCTCGGCCAGGTCGCGGGAGGTCCCGTTCACCTGTGCCCTCACGAAGTTCCTCCTCGAAGCAGCTCGACCACGACCTGTGCGGTGTGGGGGGCCAGCAGCAGACCGTTGCGGTGGTGACCCGTCGCCGCGATCACGCCGGGCTCCAGCCACCGCACGACGGGGACGTTGTCCGGGCTGCCCGCGCGGAAACCCACGGCGGCCTCGGTCAGGGCGTACTCGGCGATGCCCGGCAGCACGGTTTCCGCGTCCCGCAACAGATCTCGCACGCCCGCGACGGACACGTCGGTGTCGAACCCGGCCTCGTACTGGGTCGCGCCGACGACCAGCCCGTCGTCGCGCGGCACCAGGTAGACGGGACGGCCGGAGACCAGCGCGCGGATGGTGTGGCGGGGCGGTGGCAACGCTCCTGGGCGGTGCGTGAGCCGCAGGATCTCGCCCTTGACCGGGCGGATCACGTCCCGCAGAGCCGGGTGCAGCGACCCGCTCCACGCCCCGGCCGCGATCACCGTGACGCGTCCGTCCACATCGGAGAGAACACCGGCCTCGCGACAAGCCTTCCACAGTGCGGAAAGCAACAGCCTGTTGTCGACGGCGAGGTCACCCGGCGCGTACACGCCACCGCGCACCGCCGGTCCCAGCGAGGGTTCGAGGGCCCGGATCTCCCGCGACGTCAGCAACTCCCCCGCGTGCCGCAGGTCGGCGAGGTCGCCCGGCTGCGTGCCGACGGCCAGCGTTCCGGCGTCGAACAGCGGCACGCCGATCGACGCGGCGAACGACGGCCACAGCGCGAGGGCCTCGACACCCTGCGCCACCACGGCTTCCTCGCCGGGCCACGCCTCCGTCAGCGGTGCGAGCATCCCGCCCGCGACCCGTGAGCCCGCGTGCGGCGAGCCCAGGTCCGTGACGGAGACGGAGAACCCGGCCCGTGCCGCGGCCAGGGCCGCGGACAGACCGATGACGCCGCCACCCAGGACGGCCACTTCCACACTGCTCAAGGCATTCACGCTCCCTGCGCCGGCATGACCCGGATCAGGTTCGACGGTCGGAGCGAACCACGCTCCCTCTCAGCCCGGTGTTCTCCAGGCTCCCGTGCGGACCGCCTTCAACATAACGGTTAACGTGCGTGCGTGCCAGGACTCGACGGAAACCTGATCAGGCAACGACTCGCCGACGCGACCCTCTACCTCTGCACGCCGAACCGGCCTGATCTGGCCGAGTTCGCGGACGCGGTCCTCGCGGGCGGCGTCGACATCATCCAGTTGCGGGACAAGTCACTGGAGGCGAAGCAGGAGATCGAGGCGATCGAGCTCCTCGCCGAGGCCACCGAACGCCACGGCAAGCTGCTCGCCGTCAACGACCGCGCCGACATCGCGCACGCCGTCGACGCCGACGTGCTGCACCTCGGCCAGGACGACCTGCCCGTGCCTCTCGCCCGCAGGATCATCGGCGACGAGGTGGTGATCGGCCGCTCCACCCACGACGTCGACCAGATGACGGCGGCCGCCGGGGAACCCGGCGTCGACTACTTCTGCACCGGCCCCTGCTGGCCGACCCCGACCAAGCCGGGCCGCCCCGCACCGGGCCTCGACCTCGTCCGCGCCACGAAGACCGACCGCCCGTGGTTCGCGATCGGCGGCATCGACCTGACGAACCTGCACGAGGTGAAGCAGGCCGGCGCGACCCGGGTCGTCGTGGTCAGGGCCATCACGGACGCCGAGGACCCGCGCCGTGCCGCCGAGTTGTTCAAATCCGAACTTGATCGTTGAAATTTGAACTAAAAGGCGTACGCTCGAAGACGTGAGCGCACCTGTGCTGTACCTGAGCCACGGGGCTCCCCCGCTGGCCGATGACGAGACGTGGACCAGAGAGCTCAAGGACTGGTCCGCCACCCTCCCGCGCCCGGAGGCCGTGCTCATGGTCTCCGCGCACTGGGAGGAGGCGCCGACGACCATCGGCGCGACCACGACCGTGCCGCTGGTCTACGACTTCTGGGGTTTCCCGCAGCGGTACTACGAAGTGACCTACGAGGCGCCGGGCGCGCCGGAGCTCGCGAACGACGTCCGCAAGCTGCTGGGCGGCCATGTCGAGCAGGACGAGGAGCGCGGCCTCGACCACGGCGCCTACGTGCCGCTCAAGGAGATGTTCCCGGACGCCGACGTGCCGGTGCTGCAGATGTCGTTGCCCACGCTCGACCCCCGCAAGCTGCACGAGGTCGGCCGCAGGCTGGCGCCGTTGCGGGACAAGAACGTCCTGATCGTCGGCAGCGGGTTCATGACGCACAACCTGAGCTGCGTGAACTTCCCGGCCGGACCGGACTACGAGCCGCCGTCGTGGTCGAAGGAGTTCGACGACTGGGCGCACCGGCAGCTGGCCGCCGGTGACGTGGACGCGTTGCTGGACTTCCAGGTGAAGGCGCCGGCCGCCGGGATCGCCCACCCGCGGACCGAGCACTTCGCACCGCTGTTCGTCGCCCTCGGCGCGGCGAGCGACGAGAAGGCGCGCACCAGCGTCGAGGGCTTCTGGTACGGACTCTCGAAGCGATCAGTGCAGTTCAGCTGAGCCTTCGAGGAACAGGGTGGCGAGCCGCCGCGCGATCGCGGGCGTCCCGTTGCGGACGCCCCCGCTCGCCATCAGCAGCAGCACCAGGTCGTCGACCGAGAAGTCCGCGCGCAGCCTCCCAGCCGCCTTGGCCCGGCGGATCAGCTCGGTGAGCTTGTGGAACGCCGTCTCGCGCACGACGCCGAAGTCGATCGCCCGCGGGTAGGCGGTCGTGAACGCCGCCGCGAACCCGCGGTCGAGCACGTGCAGCCGGCAGATCTCCTCCACCGTGTGGCAGAAGCCCAGCCACGGGTCGGGGTGCGCCAGCCCGTCGTCGACCGCGGCCGTGCACGCCGCCATCTGCTCCGAGAAGGCCTCCACCACGAGCGCCTCCTTGGTGGGGAAGCGGCGGTAGAGGGTCGCCGGACCGACCCCGGCGCGGCGGGCGAGCTCGCGCATCGGCACGTCCAGGCCCTCCGTCGCGAACGCCTCGCGCGCGACCGCCATGATCCGGTCGCGGTTGTCCTGGGCGTCCGAACGCAGGTTGTGGGTCAGATTCGCCGTCACCGTCTCAGTTTCCTCTAAACGGACGGCCTGTTCCACTAATTTCGCCGTCATGCGAGCACTCCAGTTCACCGAGTACGGGCCCGCCGACGTGCTGCACGTGGCCGAGGTCGCCGAACCGCACGCGGGCCCGGGCCAGATCCGGATCGCCGTGCGGGCGTCCGGGGTCACGCCCGCCGACGCCGGACTGCGGTCGGGACGGTTCGGCGCGCGGCTGGCGCTCCCGCACGTGCCGGGCGTGGACGCGGCCGGGGTCGTCGACGAGGTCGGCGAGGGGGTGAGCGGTGTCGAGGTGGGCGACGAGGTGTTCGGGATGGTCGACCTGGCCCGGCTCGGCGGCGCCAACGCCGAGTTCGCGGTGCTGGCGGCGTGGGCGCCCAGGCCGTCCGCGCTGAGCTGGGAGCAGGCGGGCGGGGCGGCGGCCAACGTGGAGACCGCCACCAGGGCGCTCGACCTGCTGGACGTGCGCGACGGCACGACGGTGCTGATCGCGGGCGCGGCGGGAGGCGTCGGAACGGTGGCGGTCCAGCTGGCGGCGGCGCGAGGAGCGGAGGTGATCGGCACGGCCGGGCCGTCCACGCAGGACTTCGTCGCGGGACTGGGCGCGACTCCGGTCGTCTACGGCGAAGGGCTGGCGGACCGGGTCGCGGCGCTCTCCGCCAGCCGGGCCGTCGACGCCGTCCTGCACTGCGCGGGCCCGGTGCCGGAACTGGTGCCGATCGCCGGCTCACCGGATCGCGTGGTGACGATCGCCGACCTGTCCGGCGAGCACGGGGTCCGGCTGACGCACACGGCAGGCGGTCCCGGCTCGGACCCTCAGGCGCTGCACGGTCTCGCCATCGCGGCCGCGCTCGCGGAGCAGGGCTCGTTCACCGTGCCGCTCGCCGGGGTCTTCCCCCTCGCCGAGGCCGCCGACGCGCACAGGCTGAGCGAGACGGGCCATGCCCACGGGAAGGTCGTGCTGGTCCGATGAACGCGAGAACGCCGCGACACCAGCAGGTGCCGCGGCGCTCTCAGCTCAGGACTAGCCCCGCGTGAGGGTCAGGCCGTAGCGCGACAGGATCGGGTTGAGCGGCTGGAAGTACGTGGTGCCGCCGGACGAGCAGTTGCCCGAACCGCCGGAGGTCACGCCCTGGGCCTGGCCGAAGCTCGTGCCCGCCACCCACGAACCACCCGAGTCGCCGCCCTCGGCGCAGGCGTTGGTGCGGGTGAGGCCCCGGACCTGGCCCTGCGGGTAGTTCACGGTCTGGTTCTTGGCCTGGACGGTGCCGCAGCGCCATCCGGTCGTCGAGCCCGAACGGCAGATCTGGGCACCGACGGCGGCCTCGGTGTTGCCGCGGACGATCACGTTCGTGCCGTTGTAGCGGTTGACCCACGGCCGCGGGGTCCAGTTCGAGTTGGTGCGGACCCAGGCGTAGTCGTTGCCGGGGAACACCGAGCCGGCGAACGTGCCCTGCGCGACCCGGTTGTAGCCGGAGACGGCCGTGCCGGTGGTGCCGCAGTGGCCCGCCGTCACGTAGCCGCCCGACACGGAGAAGCCGAGCGAGCAGCGGCCGCCGCCCATGTAGATGGCGTCACCGCCGCGCAGGTCGTACAGCGGGGTCGGGCTCTCCGTCACCTCGGTGACCGAGACCGCTCCGCTGACGGACTTCGCGGTCGCGATCCACTGGTCCGCGGCCGCGTCGCGCACGTTCTTGTTGACCTCGACGACGACGCTGTTCGACTTCTCGTCGACGCGCCAGCTCGTGATCGCCTTGGGGGCGGTCATCAGGTCGAGGACCGACTTGGTCCCGTTGAGCTGGGTGAGCGAGTGCTTCACAACCTGGGTGTCCGCGCCGGTCACGGAGAGTCCCGACTTGGTCACGGCGACGGTCAGTCTGCCGCTCGCCTGGTCGATCCAGGCTCCGCCGAACGCGTCGCCGAGGGAGGTCTTGGCGTTCTCGGCGACACCGGCCAATTGGTGGTCAGACGCCAACCGGACGCGGGCCTGGTCAGCGTTCAGGCCCAAATCACGCTCCACCGCTTGGAGCAATTCGGCCGGGTAGCTCTCCGTATCGGAACCGGTTGGGGCGACTGGTGCGGCAGGGGCGCCAAACGCCGGTACGCTGAGAGCAGTGACGACTCCGGTGGCGAGCAACACGGCACCGGTTACACGGGCCGCACTCGTGCGGTTCATCAAGCGTCTCCCTCACTTTCGGGTGCAGGGGAACCCGAGAGTCGGTTGCAGGGACCTCTCTCGGGGGCTCTAGGGGGACGGGTGGTGGGGCGGCGGCAGGGGTCGCCCCACCCCTCCCGTCCTCGGTCGCAACGCGAATCCACGGCAGGCGCCGGGCTCAAGCGGACGTGCCACGAGCCTCATTGCGCCTCCTCCCGGTCTGTTATGACCGATTTACTTCGCCCGTTCGAGTGAAGTTGCGGAACTCTCGGCTATGACGCCCCGCCTCGAACGTGAACGAAGTGTGTCACAGCTCACGACAGATCAACTCCGGTGCGTAGCCATTGACAGTTAACTATCGCTCAACGTAGTGAACTGATCACCGAATGGGGTCGGCGCTGGAGGAGGGCGCGGGACTGTCGCTCGGCTGTCCGGAACCTGTCGACGTCGTCGTGGGTTCGGTGGTCGTCGTGCTGCCCGACGACGACGGGGTGGACGCGCTCGGCGGGACCGTGACGGTGACCGTCTCGGTCTTCGTCGTCTCGGTGTGCGTCTCGGTATGGGTGCTTGTGGACGGTTTGCCCGTATCGGCCGTCACGGGTTTGCCGGTCACGAGCTGGACGCTCGTCGCGGTGAGGACGGTCACGACGAACACGAGCAGACCGCCGACAGCTATTATCTGCCAACGCTTTTCGCGTTCCATCGACCGTTGGTAGAACACGGCGCCGACGGTCGTGACGACACTCGCGAGGATCGCACCGACGATGGTGCCGACGAGGTTGAGGCGAAGGCTCAGAACGGCCGCCGTGGTGGCCGCGAGCACACTCGCGATGAGCTTGACGGGGGTGATCTTCTCCTTCTCAGACATGACACCCGTAGGACGTTGGGCACAGTTCACCGGTTGTGCCCCGGTGACGTGCATCATCGACCCATGCGCCTGGTGACCCTCGAAGACGTCCGCGCGGCCGCAGCCGCCATCGCCCCGCATGTCGTCCGCACCCCGTTGCTGCCCTTCGACTCCGGCCTGTGGATCAAGCCCGAGTCGTTGCAGCCGATCGGTGCGTTCAAGATCCGCGGCGCCGTGAACGCGTTGTCCCGCATACCTTCCGAGGACCGGGCACGCGGTGTCGTGGCGTACTCGAGCGGCAACCACGCGCAGGCGGTCGCGTACGCGGCCAAGACCCTCGGCATGCCGGCCGCGATCGTCGTGCCGGAGAACACCCCGCAGCTCAAGATCGACGCGACGCGCGCGCACGGCGCCGAGGTGTTCGTCGTCGGCATCACCGAGCGCGAGTCCCGCGCGTACGAACTGGTCGAGGAGCGCGGCGCCACGCTGATCCCGCCGTTCGACCACGCGGACGTGATCGCCGGCCAGGGCACCGCCGGCCTGGAGATCATCGCCGATCTTCCCGACGTGGCAACGGTTCTGGTGCCGGTGAGCGGTGGCGGACTGATCTCCGGTGTCGCGGTCGCGGTGAAGGCGCTGCGCCCGGACGTCCGCGTGATCGGCGTCGAACCCGAGCTCGCCGGCGACGCCGCCGCGTCGTTCGCCGAGGGCAAGCAGGTCCGCTGGAACGCGCACGACCGCGCCCGCACCATCGCGGACGGCCTGCGCGCCGAGCCGTCGGAACTCACCTGGGCCCACATCAGCGAGCTCGTCGACGACTTCGTCACCGTCTCCGAGGACGAGATCCGCGACGCCGTGAACCAGATCGCCCGCCGCACGCGGGTCGTCGCCGAGCCGAGCGGCGCCGTGCCCGTCGCCGCGTACCTGAACGCGAAGCTGCCGGACGGCCCGGCCGTCGCGGTGGTCTCCGGCGGCAACATCGAGCCCACCCTCCTGGCGTCGATCCTCGGATGATCGCGCTCCCAGACATCCGATCGGCGGCGGCGGTGATCGCACCGCACGTCGTGCGAACCCCGCTGCTGCCGTTCGGAACTGGATGGATCAAGCCGGAGAACCTGCAACCGATCGGCGCGTTCAAGCTCCGCGGCGCGCTGAACGCGTTGGCACGCCTGGAGAACAGGTCGAACGGCGTGGTCGCGTACTCCAGCGGCAACCACGCCCAGGCCGTGGCGTACGCAGCGCGCCTGCACGGTGTCCCGGCCGCGATCGTGATGCCGGACAACACCCCGGCGGTCAAGGTCGAGGCCACCCGCGCGCTGGGTGCCGAGGTCTTCATCGTCGGCATCACCGAACGCGTCGAACGCGCGGAAGCCCTGGTCGCGGAACGCGGCGCGGCCCTGATCCCGCCGTTCGACCACCCCGACGTGATCGCCGGCCAGGGCACCATCGGCCTCGAGGTCCTCGAGGACCTGCCGGACGTCGAGGCCGTTGTGGTGCCGATGTCCGGCGGCGGTCTGATCTCCGGCGTGGCGACGGCGGTCAAGTCGCTGCGCCCGGACGTCCGCGTGCTCGGCGCCGAACCCGAGCTGGCCGCGGACATCGCGGAATCGCTCAGAACGGGCGAACTGGTGCGCTGGGACCCGCTGAAGCGGGCTCAGACGGCCGCTGACGCGTTGAGGGACGAGCCCTCGGCGCTCACCTGGGAGCACATCGGCCGGTACGTGGACGACGTGGTCACGGTGTCGGAGGACGAGATCTTCGGGGCGATGGTGAGGCTGGTCCGGCGGGCGCGGCTGGTCGCGGAGCCCAGTGGGGCCGTGGCGGTGGCGGCGCAGGAGAAGATCGGTGGGGGCGGGGTGGCGGTGGTGTCGGGCGGCAACGTGGAGCCCGCGCTGCTGGCGAGGCTGTTGGCTGGCTGAGCTGGGACGCCGGCTGCGGCTGGCAGCAGGCGGTAGGGACGGAGCGCCGCAGGCACCGGCCGTGCGGCAGACACCAGCCGTGCCGCAGGCACGAGCCCTGCACCCGCCCGGCCGTCCAGCCCCTACAGCGGCGCCTTCTCCCCGCCCGACCGGATGTGCGTCGGCGGCCCCTCCACCCCGCAGTGCAGGCACTCGCCGGGGTGCGGCGCCTCCTGCTGCTCGGGCGCCGCCGCCAGCACCCGGTTGTCCACGCCGAAGGCCAGCACGCCACCGATGATCGCGGCCACCGCGCACAGCACGAGGGCCATCTCCCACCCGGCGGTCATCACGGCGGGGTTCGTGTAGTCGTCGCCCATCAACCCCACCGCGGCGGGCAGCACGGCCGTCGCGAGCAGGCCGCCGGTGCGGGCCACGGCGTTGTTCACGCCCGAGGCGACACCCGCGTGGTGATCAGGGGCGGAGGCGAGCACGGTCGCGGTCACCGGGGCCACCACGATCGCCAGGCCGATGCCGAACACCAGCACGCCGGGCAGGACGCCGAGGACGTACGAGGCACCGGGCACGACGTTGCGGAGCAGCAGCATGCCCAGACCGACGAGGATCGGGCCGATGATCAGCTGCAACCGAGGGCCGTGGCGCTGGGCGATGCGGCCGGACGTCGAGGACGCCAGCAGCATGATGATCGTGATCGGCACGCTGGCCAGGCCCGACGCCGTCGGCGAGTAGCCCAGCGAGATCTGCAGTTGCAGCACGAGCAGCACCATCACGCCGCCCAGCGCCGCGTAGACGAGGAACGTCAGGACGTTCGAGACCAGGAACGTCCGGTTGCGGAACAGCTCCGGCGGCACCAGGGGGTCGGACGACCGCTTCTGCACCACGCCGAACGCGATCATCGCGACCAGTCCGGCGAAGGCCACCAGGTACGACTGCTCGACCAGGCCGCCCGTCAGCAGCGCGAGACCCAGCGCGCCGACCAGCGCGGACAGGTAGTTCGGGTGGCCCGCCTCGTCGTCCTGCGACTCCGGCACGAACCGCAGCGCGAGGACCACGCACAGGGCCGCCACCGGCAGGTTCACCAGGAACGCGAGCCGCCACGACCAGGCCTGCACGAGCAGCCCGCCGACCAGCGGCCCGACGGCGGTGGCCACGCCGGAGAGACCCGACCACGCGCCGATCGCCCGCGAGCGGTCCTCGCGGTTGAACGACGACTGCAGGATCGCCAGCGCGCCGGGTGTCAGCAACGCGGCGCCGACGCCCTGCAGCACACGGGCCGCCACCAGCACCGGGACGTTCCACGCGGCACCGCACAGCAGCGACGCCACGCCGAACCAGATCACGCCGACGACGTAGACGCGACGACGTCCGAACCGGTCGCCGAGCGAGCCGGCGACCAGGATCAGCGAGGCCAGGGCCAGCAGGTACCCGTTCAGGATCCACTGCAGGTCGGTGACCGACGCGTCGAACTCCGCGCCGATCCGGGGCAGCGCCACGTTGACGATCGTCCCGTCGAGCATGGCCATGCCCGACCCGAGGATCGTCGTCGTCAGCACCCAGCGGGCGCGTGGCGTGCCCCAGGCGATCAAGACGGCCGGTTCAGCGTGGCGACGAACTTGTAGCGGTCGCCGCGGTAGACCGAACGCACCCACTCGATCGGATTGCCGTCGGTGTCGTACGAGTGCCGTGAGAGCAGCAGCATCGGCAGGCCGATGTCGGCGCCGAGCAGTTCTGCCTCTTCAGGCGACGCGAGGGCGGTCTCGATCGTCTCCTCGGCGTGTCCCATCTCGACACCGAACCGCTCGGACAGCACCTGGTACAGCGAGGCGCCGGGCGCCAGGTACCGGCGCAGCCCGCGGAAGCGGCCCAGCGCGAGGTGGGTCGTCTCGATCGCCATCGGCTCGTTGTCGGCGAGGCGCAGGCGGTGCAGCCGCAGGACCTTGGCGCCGGGACGCACGCCGAGCAGCCGCGCGAGCTCGGCCTCCGCGGGCATCTCGGAGGCCTCGATCAGCTTGGACGACGGCACGCGGCCCTGGGCGCGCATGTCCTCTGTGTACGAAGACAGCTGCAACCTCTGGGCGACCTTGGGTTCCGCCGCAAAGGTGCCCTTGCCCTGCACACGGAGCAGCCGGCCTTCCACCGTGAGCTCGGCGAGCGCCTGGCGGACGGTCGTCCTGGAGACGTCGAACTCCGCGGCCAGCGACCGTTCCGTGGGGATCGGCGAACCGGGCGGCAGCGCCCTCAACAGGTCGAGCAGGTGCCGCTTGAGACCCCAGTACTTGGGTTCGCGTTGCGCACGCGTCCTGGCGTCCACGCCTGATGCAGGCGTCGTCTCCAGCATGGCCTCCTCCTCGCACTCCATGTCACGCATCACAAGGATGCCTTGTCCGTGTCGATTCGTGCGTCCGAACCCCCGACATCCGTCCCGAAATTCGTCCGATGACTTCGCAACGTCTTGGTCACGCGCTTGACAGACGCGGTGACGCAGCACACGCTGTTCCGCATTGGTCTACACCACTTGGACGTTCCGGCCGAGAGCCGGGCTTGGTGAAAGGGCGCGAACTGTGAAGGGCTGGAGAGGACTCGCTGTCGGTGCCGCCGCGCTGGCAGTGGCCGTGTCAGGTTGTGGCACGAGCACGAGCAGCGGTGGCGGCACGGAGACCAAAGAGATCACCGTGTGGCTCATGGACGGCTCCGCGGCGCCGACCCTGACCGACGCCTTGAACAAGGAGTTCGAGTCGGCGAACGGCATCAAGGTCAAGTACGAGGTCCAGAAGTGGACCGGCATCCAGGAGAAGCTGACCACCGCGCTGGCCAGCAGCACGCCGCCGGACGTCATCGAGCTCGGCAACACCCAGACGGCGTCCTTCGCCGACCAGGGCACGCTGGCCGACCTGACCGCTGACGCGGGCCAGTTCAACGGTGGCGAGTGGCTCGGCGGTCTCAAGGACTCGCTGACGCTGAACGGCAAGCAGTACGGCGTTCCGTTCTACGCCGCGAACCGCACGGTCATCTACCGCACCGACCTGCTGCAGGCCGCGGGCGTCGCGCAGCCGCCGACCTCGCGTGCCGAGTGGATCGACGCGATCAACAAGCTCAAGGCCGCGAACGCGTCCAACCCGGACTTCCAGGCCCTGTACCTGCCCGGTCAGTCCTGGTACTTCCTGCTGTCCCTCATCTGGGACGAGGGCGGCGACATCGCCAAGCAGGACGGCGGCAAGTGGACCGGCACGCTCGACACCCCGCAGGCGAAGGCGGGCTTCGAGGCCTACAAGGCGATCTACGACGCGTCGGCCACCAAGAAGGTCCCGGCTGACATCGACGAGGCGAAGCCCCAGCAGATGGAGGTCTTCGGCACGGGCAACGTCGGCATGATGGTCGGCCTCCCGTGGGAGCTCGGCGGCGCCGTGAAGGCGAACGCGGACCTGGCCACCAAGACCGCGGCCTTCCCGATCCCGTCCAAGAAGGCCGGCTCGTCCGCCCCCGTGTTCCTCGGCGGCTCGAACCTCGCCATCCCGGCGTCCTCCAAGAACGCGGACGCGGCCAAGAAGTACCTGGCCCTGCTGTCGTCCAAGAAGTACCAGGACATGCTCGCCGAGGGCGGCGCGGTTCCCGGCACCTCGAAGGACACCGCGAAGCTCGCGAGCAACGCGATCGGCAAGGCCATGGCGGACTCGTCCCCCAACGGCAAGGTCACCCCGGTGACCCCGAAGTGGGCGGCCGTCGAGGCGGGCCAGAACCCGCTGAAGGACGCTCTCACCGCGTACCTGACCGGCGCGAAGTCGCTGGACCAGGCCACGAAGGACGCGAGCGACGCCATCACCAAGGCCATGGCCTAGCCAAGCTGAGATGACGGCCGTCGAAACGACCGAAACGGCAGCGCCGGCAGGGGACATCCCTCCGGCGCTGCCGCCTGCCGTGACGGGTGGGGCGCGCAAGCGCCGCCGCCGGGGCAGCGCCTTCGACCGGGCGCTGCCCTACCTGCTGCTCGCTCCCGCTCTCATCGCGATCCTCTGGCTGATCGGCTGGCCGGTCGTCTCCGTCTTCGTGACGAGCTTCCGCCAGCTGAACCTCGGCGAGCTGGTCCGCGGCGAGATCGTGTGGACGGGCCTCGACAACTACACGACCGTGCTGCAGGACGAGCGCTTCTGGGAAGTCTCGCTGCGGACCGTCGTGTTCACCGTCTCCGTCGTCGGGGCGTCGGTGGGCGCGGGCCTCGGCATCGCCCTGCTGATGCGCGTGCTGACGCCGTGGGTGCGGATCGCCCTGCAGATCGCGATGCTCTGCGCGTGGGCCATGCCGATCCTCGCGTCGACCACGGTCTACCAGTGGATGTTCGACCAGAACTACGGCATCTTGAACAAGACGCTGGTGCAGCTGGGCTTCGACTCGTTCGCCGGCTACTCGTGGTTCTCCTCGGGCTCGTCGACGCTGTCCGTCGTCGGCCTGTTGATCATCTGGCAGGCGATCCCCTTCCTCGCCTTCTCGCTCTACGCCGGACTCGTCGGCATCCCGCGCGACCTCTACGAGGCGGCGGGCATCGACGGCGCCTCGCCGTGGCAGACGTTCCGCGCGGTGACGTGGCCGGAGATCAAGTCGCTGCTGATGATGGTGACGTTCCTCTCGACCCTGTGGGACTTCAAGGTCTTCGCCCAGATCTGGGTGTTCCGCGAGGGCGGTCCCAGCGGGCAGAGCACGACGCTGCCGGTCCTGCAGTACCTGGAGGGCATCGCGAAGAGCCACTTCGGCGTCGCGGCCGCGATCTCCGTGCTGATGATGGTCATCCTGGGCCTGATCACGTTCCAGTACCTGCGGAAGCTCCTGCAGACCGAGGAGGGGAAGATCTGATGCTCAAGAAGTCGGCGGCCAACGTCGCTGGTCTCGCACTCGCTCTGTTCTTCCTCTTCCCGACGTACTGGATGATCACGACGGCGTTGAAGCCCAAGGGCTCGACGATCACGTCGGACTACGACCTCATCCCGTTCTCGGTGACGTTCTCGAACTTCGTCACCGCGTGGACGAAGCCGGGCTTCCTGTCGTCGCTCGGCAACAGCCTCCTGGTGACGCTGACCGCGGTCCTGGCCGCGATCGTCATCGGCATCACGGCGGCGGTCGCCATGTCGCGCTTCGCGTTCCGCGGCCGCAAGAGCTTCGTGCTGCTGATGCTGGTCGCGCAGATGGCGCCGTTCGAGGCGTTGCTGATCCCGATGTTCCTGATGATGCGGGACCTGCAGCTCTATGAACACCTGTCGTCGCTGATCCTCGTGTACTTCGCGGTGACGCTGCCGTTCTGCGCGTGGACGTTGCGCGGGTTCGTCAACGGCATCCCGATCGAGCTCGAGGAAGCCGCGATGGTCGACGGGTGCGGCCGGTGGAAGGCGTTCCAGAAGGTGACGCTGCCGCTGCTCGGTCCGGGTCTCGTGGCGACGTCGGTCTTCGCGTTCATCACCGCGTGGAACGAGTTCCTGTTCGCCAAGGTGCTGATCCGCAGCCAGGACCTGGAGACGCTGCCCGTGTGGCTGTCCGGGTTCCAGACCGCGTTCGGCACCGACTGGGGTGGCGCGATGGCCGCGTCCGTCCTGTTCACCGTGCCCGCGCTGGTGTTCTTCCTGATCGTCCAGCGCAAGATGGTCGCCGGTGTCACCGCCGGTGCCGTGAAGGGATGACGCGTGGATCAGTTGGCCGCTGCCGTTCTGCTTCCCGGTTTCCACGGAACGACCGCCCCCGACTGGTTGCTGCGGCGGGTCGCTGACGGCCTCGGCGGCGTTGTGCTCTTCGGGCGCAACGTCGTCGACGACGCCCAGGTGACCGCGCTCTGCGGCGAACTGCGTTCGGTGCGCCCGGACGCGGTGATCGGCATCGACGAGGAGGGCGGCGACGTCACGCGTCTCGACGCGGGCCGCGGCTCCGAGGTGCCGGGCAACCACGCCCTGGGCGCGGCGGACGACCTGGACCTCACGAGGTCCGTCGCCGCGTCCATCGGGTCCCGCCTCGCGAAGTGCGGGATCTCGCTCAACCTCGCGCCGTCCGCGGACCTGGTGCTGACCCTCGACGACCCGATCATCGGCGTCCGCGCGTTCGGCTCGGACCCGGTGCTCGCCGCCCGGCACGTCGCCGCGTGGGTCGAGGGACTGCAGGCCGTGGGCGTCGCCGCCTGCGCCAAGCACTTCCCGGGCCACGGGGCGTCCACTGAGGACTCGCACGAGCAGCTGCCGGTGCTCCCCCGCACCGAGGAGCAACTGCGGGCCGTGGAGCTCGTGCCGTTCCGGGCGGCCGTGAACGCGGGCGTCCGCTCGATCATGACCGGCCACCTCGTGGTCCCCGAGTGGGGTCCGCAGCCGGTGACGCTGAACAAGCACGCGATCGACCTGCTGCGCACCGAACTCGGCTTCACCGGTGCGCTGATCACCGACGGCCTGGACATGAAGGCTGTCGGCGGAGACCTGGCCCACGGCGCCGTGCGCGCACTGGCCGCCGGCGTGGACGCGCTCTGCCTCGGCGGGATCGCGTTGGACGACGACGATCTGCAGTGGCTGATCGACTCGATCGTCGCCGCGGTGAAGTCCGGTGACCTCTCCGAGGAACGGCTGACGCAGGCGGCCGCGCGGTCGCTGGCGCTCGGGCTGCCGCCGTCCACAGTGGACGCGCATGACGCCGAGATCGGTCTCACAGCCGCTCGGCGTGCCATCGAGGTGCGCGGCCGGGTTAGTGTCGGGTCGAGCCCGGTCGTCGTCGACCTCGTGGTGGACCCGTCGATCGCGGTCGGCGACGTCCCGTGGGGCCTCGGCCCGTACCTCCACGAGGTGCTGCCGGGCACGGAGATCATCGCCGCGCGCGACGTCTCCGCGGCCGAAGTTGCGGAAGTCGCGGGTGACCGCACGATTGTGGTCGTGACCCGGGACGCGCACCGCCACACGAGCGCTCGACAACTGGTAACAAACTTAACTAATCTGGAGCTGGACGTCGTGCACGTCGAAACCGGCGTGCCAGGTCCGGACCTGGGCAGCGTCGCCCGCATCGACACCCACGGCGGTTCTCGGGTGAGCCTCCGAGCCGCGGCCGAGCTGATCCTGAAAGGCACGACATGACCACGCCAGGCCGTCACATGGCAGCGGAGATCGCCGCCCAGCCGTCGATCTTCTCGTCCCTCTACGAGTCGCGCTCGGCGATCGCCGAGGTGGCCGCCGTGATCCGCGAACGCGCGCCGCGCTTCGTGCTGTTCGCGGCCCGCGGCTCGAGCGACCACGCCGCGATCTACGCGAAGTACCTGACCGAGGTCCTGCTGGAGCTCCCGGCGGGCCTGGTCTCCGCGTCGACCACCACCCTGTACGGCGCCGAGCCGGACCTGCGCGACGTGCTGCTCGTGACGGTGTCGCAGTCCGGCGGCTCCCCCGACCTGCTGGAGGTCACCGCCTCCTACCGCAGGCGCGGCGCGCTGACCGTGGCCGTGACGAACACGCCCGACTCGCCCCTGAACGCGGCCGCCGAGCTCTCGGTGAACGTCTCGGCGGGCGTCGAGCACGCGGTCGCCGCCACCAAGACCTACTCGGCGACGCTGCTGGCCCTGTACTTGCTGGTCGACGCGGTGCGCGGCGGCAACGGCGAGGCAGCGGCCAACCTCGGCGAGCTGGCCCAAGTCACGCTCGACGCGTCGGCTCCGACCGTGGACGAGGCGGTGCGCCGCTACCGGTTCGTGGACCGGGTCCTGACCACCGGCCGCGGCTACTCCTACGCCACGGCACTGGAGGCGTCGCTGAAGCTGGCCGAGACCTCCTACCTCGCGGCCCGCGCGTACAGCGGCGCCGACCTGCTGCACGGCCCGGTCGCCGCCGTCGACGGCGAGACCGCGGTGCTGGCGATCACGTCGCTGGGCAAGGGCGGCGACTCGCTGCGCGACGCCCTCGACGTGGTGCACCAGCGCGGTGCGGACGTCGTGGCGGTCGGCTCGGCCTCGGAGAAGGTCGGGGCGACGCTGTCGATCGGCATCCCGGAGACGGCCGAGGAAGTGGCGCCGGTGCTGGAGATCCTGCCCGTGCAGCGCCTGGCCTACGGCCTGGCGCTGGCCCGCGGTGGCGACCCGGACAGCCCGCGCGGCCTGAACAAGGTCACCCGCACGCTCTGAGCCGCACCACCGGAAGAGCCCGCCTGGTCCCCCCAGGCGGGCTCTTTTTTCCTTATCCGAACACTTCTGCGACGAGCTTCGCCGTGATCTCCTGGAACGCCTGCGCCAGCGACAGGTCCGCGTCGTCGACGTAGTTCAGCGCGGCGGTCAGGGACTTGCTGCCGTCGGCCGTGGCGTACATCAGCGCGCCGTGGCCGATCGCGCCGCCGTTGTGGCTGATCACCTTGCCGCTGCCCGTTTCCGTCACGAACACACCCAGGCCGTACGGCACCTTCGGGTGCGGTTCGAGCATCTCGGCGAGCAACGGCGCCGGCAGGAGGTCACCGCGCAGGAGCGCCCTGATGAACGTCCCCAGGTCCGCGGTCGTCGAGATCATGTCGCCGCCGCTCGAGACCCAGGACGGGTCGATGCGGGTGACGTCGACGATCCGCTCCCCGCCGTCGTCGTAGCGGTAGTAGGCGTGGGCGTGGGGCTCGGCGATCTCCGGACCGGTCGGCACCGACGTGTCGTTCAGCCCGAGCGGGTCGAGGACCAGCTTCCGCATCGCCTCGGCGATCGGCGTGCCGGTGACCTTCTCGACCAGCAGCCTGGCGATCACGTAGTTGGTGTTGGCGTAGCTCCAGTCCGTCCCCGGCTCGAACCGCACCGGCTTGGACAGCGCGAACCGCACCAGGTCCTCCGCCTTGTGCGACTGGAACCGGGCTTCCACGAACTCCTTGCCCTGCCAGAGGATTCCCGGCGCGACCGTGCCGTCCTCGTAGTACTCGCCGGTGTGGTTGAACAACCCGCTGGTGTGCTGGAGCAGCATCCGGACGGTGATCCGGCGGTCGATCCCGAACTCGGGCAGGTGGTCGTCCACCGGGCCGTCGAGCTCGACCAGGCCGTCCGCCACGAGCCGCAGCACCGCGACCGCGACGAACGTCTTGGTGTTGCTGCCGATCCGCACGTGCCCGTTCGGCGGGGGTTCCGCGTTCCCGTCGATCTCACTGCGCCCGGCCCTCCAGGTGCTGTCACCGGTTTCGTCGTGCAGGCGCAGCTCCACACCGGTGAAAGCGGCGTCGACCATGTCCTGGGTGATCTTCTGCATCGTCGTGCTCCTAACGGTTTTCGAGGTGATGGTCAGAGGCTGCGGGCGGTGATGTCGCCGTAGGACGTGGTGGCGCGGATGGTGATGCCGTCCGTGCCGTCGTTGCGCAGCGAGTTGGTGACGCGGCCGTGGGACGTGCCGGCGTCGAGCGAGGCGGACCGCGCGGTGGCGACGGTGATGTCACCCTTGAGGGTGGTGATCTCGGCGGATCCGGTGAGGCGGCCGACCGTGACGTCACCGGCCTGGGTCGCGAGGCGGACGTCGGCGGCCTCGTCGATCTTGATCTCGCCCTGGGCGGACTCGAACGCGATGTCGCCGAGACGTCCGACGCCGCGGAACTGAGCGGCGGCGACCTTGGCCTCGACCCGCGATCCGGCGGGCAGTCCGACGGTGACCTCGACGGCACCGGACGGGCCGAGGACCTTGCCGCCGGCCTCGGACGTGATGCGCAGGACGCCGTCGGTGAAGTCGACCTCGACCTGCGCGGCGGCCTTCACGTCGCGGCCCCGGGAGGCGTCGGCGGGGAGGACCTCGACGGAGGTGTCGGTGCGGTCGGCGGCGATGAACTGGACCCGGCCCGCGGGGATGTCGAGCACGGTGGCGATGGGGGCGGGGGTGGCGAAGGTGTGCATCTCTGGCTCCTGTGGCTCGGTGTTTCTGATGAGCGAAACGCTACGTTGCGTTTCCACATCGAGCCAACAGCTTCGTTGCATGTCAGTCGTTTTATTGCTGTTCAAAGCAGCTATATCGTTGCAACCGTCTGGATTTTCAACGCAACGTTGCGTTGCAATGGATTGAGATCGAACAGCGAAAAGGGCGCCTCCCCCGATCCACCGGGGGAGGCGCCCTTCTCGTCGTTCGGTGATCTACTGGCCGGCGGTGGCGTACCCGGCCGCGACGGGCGGTGCGACGGGCACCTCCGCGTCGAAGACGACCCGGCCGTCGACCCAGACCTTCTTGGGCCGCAGGTCGTCGTCCCACCACACGAGGTCCGCGACGGCACCCGGCGCGAGGCGGCCGAGACCGGACTCGCCGATGACCTCGGCGGGCACGATCGTCGCCGAGGCGAGGGCGTCGGCCACCGGCACACCGACGGAGACGATGTTCCGCACGGCGCGGTCCAGCGTCAGCGCCGAGCCGGCGATCGTGCCCTCCGGCGAACGCGGCACGCCGTCCTCGGTGAGCAGCACGTCCGCGCCACCGAGGTGGTAGCGGCCGGGCGGCATCCCCGCGGCGGCGACGGCATCGGTGACCAGCGCGACCCGTGCACCGGCCGCGTTGAACACGAGGCGGCACACGTCCGGGCCCACGTGGGCCAGGTCCGCGATGAGACCGAGGGTGAAGCGCTCGTCGACCAGAGCCACGCCGGGCACACCGGGTTCGCGGTGCCCCAACGGCCTCTGGGCGTTGAACAGGTGCGTCACCATCCGCGCACCGGCGTCCGCGGCGGCCCGCGTCTGCTCACCGGTGGCGTCCGAGTGGCCGACGGCGACGAGCACGCCGGCCTCGGCGAGCCTGCGAACGGCTTCGAAACCACCCGGCTGCTCGGGTGCCATCGTCACCATCCGCAGCGCGCGGCGGATCAGGTCGTCGTCCAGCAGCGCCGAGATCTGGTCCGGACCAGGCTCGACCATGAACGACGGGTCGTGCACCCCTGCCCGTTTGGGCGACAGGAAGGGGCCTTCGAGGTGCACGCCCAGCGGCCGCGCACCCACCCCGTCCGGCAGCGCGGCGGAGGCGGCGAGCACGGCACGGGCCTGCCTGAGGACCACGTCGACCGGTGCGGTGATCAACGTGGGCAAGAACCGGGTCACACCGGTGGACGGCAGAGCTTCGGCCACGGAACGCATCCCGTGGGCGTCCACCTCGGCGAAGTCGACGCCGACGGCGCCGTTCACCTGCACGTCGACCAGGCCCGGCGTCAGCAGGCCGTCGGACAGGACCTCCGCGCCGGGTGGTGCTTCACCGGTGGTCACCTCGACGATGCGGCCGTCCCTGATCCGCACCGAGGCAGGACCGACGATCGTGCGACCGAGCAATGCGCGCGGTGCTGCGACAACGGCGTCCAAGATCCCTCCTTGAATGGTCCAGACCATTATGGCCACAACTGCGGTTCTCGTCACGTGTCGTTAGTAGATAACCATCTCACACAGCAGTTGGTGAATGAAGCCCGAAATGCCCGGCATGCCACGAAGATGACCATCTGTGGCGCATACTGGGCACCAGACATCCGAGGTCTACGACGAGTTGAGGGTGCTGTGGCAGTCACCGACGATGCGATCCTGCGCGTCAAGGAGATGATCGTTTCGGGCGAGCTCAAGCCCGGCGACCGCCTCCCGCGAGAGGCTGACCTGGCAGAACGCCTCGGACTGTCCCGCAACTCGCTGCGCGAGGCCGTCAAGGCGCTGTCCTTGGTGCGCGTTCTCGACGTCCGCCAGGGCGACGGCACGTACGTCTCGTCACTGCGCGCGGACGACCTGCTCGGTGCTCTGTCCTTCGTCCTCGACCTGCACCGAGGCGAGGATTCCGTCTTGGAGGTCCTCCAAGTACGCCGCATCCTCGAGCCCGCGGCGGCCGCAATGGCCGCCCAAAGGGTGGAACCGGACGAGATCGTGAGGCTCCGCGCCCTCTGCGACGCGGCCGAGAGCGCCAAGTCCGTCGAGGAGTTGGTCGAGCACGACCTCGACTTCCACCGCGCCATCGCCCAGTGCTCGGGCAACGCCTACCTGGCCCAGCTCCTCGACACCCTGGCAGGCCCCACCGTGCGGGTGCGGATCTGGCGCGGCATCACCCAGTCGAACGCCGTGGACCGCACGGTCGCCGAGCACCGCGCCATCGTGGACGCGCTGGCCGCGCACCAGCCGGAGCTCGCGCGCAGCTGGTCCACGGTGCACGTGGCCGGCGTCGAGCAGTGGCTGTCGGACCTGGCCTAGTCGAAGTCGCCGCGCTTGACGGCGTCCAGGAACACGCCCCAGCCGGGGACCTCGACGGTCGACGGCTTGTTCTTGGAGTCGCGCACCAGCGCGGTGGAGCTGTCGAGCGCCACCTCGACGCAGTCGCCGTTGCCCCCGCTGTTGCTGCGACTGCTCTTGCGCCACGCGACGGACACTTCGATCCCTACCTCTCGGCAGCCAACCTCTCGATCAACGCGGCGGACTCCTCCGGGGTCAACGCCAGCTTCGAGAGGTGCTTGAAGGTCAGGGTAGCGGACTTCACCCGTGCCGGATCCTCGATGTGGATCGACCCTTCGGTGTGCTCGACCTACAGCACACGAGGGTCGCTGGGGTAGGGAAAGTCCAGCAGGGTGAACGACCCGTTGTACCCCTCGTGCAGGCCCACCGAATCCAGGATGACCTGCACTGTGACGGTGGGCAGCCCTGCCATCTCGTTGATGTACGAGAGCTGTTCCCGGTCCGCGTGGCGAAGCGCGGACTCCGTGATGACGGCGTGGTACCTACCGGACCGGCTTGTCGTCCTGAAGGCGCTGCTTTCGGCGAGTTCGAATCGCGATCTGGTCCTCGACCCACTTCCTCGACCGCGGCGTCGTGCTCGAGGCTGATGTACCCCTGGTCCTCCAGCCGGTACTGGTGCCACCAGGCCTTCTCGTCCGCGAGCTGCCACATCTCGACGTACGGCTTCTGGTCGTCGGCGATCACGCCGTACACGTCGAGCATCGTCTCGAAGGCGCTGTAGTCCGGCACTTGGCCGTTCTCGATGCGGCTGACCTTGGGCACGTTGTAGTGCAGCCGGTCGGCGATCTCCTTCTGGCTGAGGCCAGCCCTCTCCCGCAGTTCTTGCAGCACTCTGCCGAGGCGCCGCTGCCGGAACGTGGGTTCGGACACGAATGAGACGTTATCGGCTTGATCTGGAATCTGAGATTCTCACCGCGCTAGACCTGGCGCAGCTGTTCCAGGACCACCCGAACGGCTGGCTGCCCGTCCGCCCGGTTCCGCACCACCGCCGACACGGTCCGAAAGATCTGCTGCGTCAACGGCCGCAACGCCACCCCGGGCCGCCGAGCCACCGAGGGCACCAACGCCACCCCGAGCCCCGCCTCGACCAGCCCGCACATCACCCCGAAGTCGTCGCAGTAGGCCTGCGCCCGCGGCACGAACCCGGCCGCCCCGCACGCCCGCTGCGTCAGCTCGTGGCACGACGCGTCGGTGCGCGGCATGATCCACGGCCGGTCCGCCAACACCGAAAGATCCACGGAATCCTGCTGCACCAACGGATCCGACAACGGCAGGGCGACGTTCACCGGCTCCACGAACAGCTCGAACGACTCGCACGACTCCGGCAGTGAGCGCGGCATGATGTTGTACGAGTGGATGACGGCGATGTCGATGTCCCCGCGCCGCAACGCGGGCAGGGACGCCTCCGGCTCCATCTCGTGCACGAACAGGTCCACATCGGACCCGTGCTCCGACCGCAGCACCTGGATCACGCGCGGCAGCAACGCGGCGACCGACACGAACGCCCCGACGCGCACCACGCCGGACACCGAGGTCCGCAGCGACGCCAGGTCGGCCTCGGCGGCGGCGAGTTGGTCCAGCACCAGTTGCGTGTGCGCGGCCAGCACGTGCCCGGCGCGCGTCAACGCCAACCGGCGCCCGTCCCGTTCGACCAGCGCGACGCCGGCCTCGCGTTCCAGGGCCGCGAGCTGCTGGGAGACCGCGGGCGAGGTCACGTGCAGGGCCTCGGCGGCGGCCGTGACCGTGCCGTGGACCGACAGAGCGTGGAGCAGCCGAAGCCGCCGTACGTCCAACACAAAGCTGAGCTTAACGTTCCGAGCAGAACTTCTAACTGGAACTTCGCGAAAACTGGAGCCACGCTGGAGTCATGTTCGGAAGAGTGCTGGTAGCGATGGTCACCCCGTTCACCCCCGACGGTGACCTGGACCTCAAGGGTGCGCAGGAGCTGGCGGCGCACCTCGTCGACAAGGGCGGCGCCGACGGGCTGGTCGTCAACGGCACGACCGGCGAGGCGCCCACCACGACCGACGCCGAGAAGACGCAGGTCATCAAGGCCGTGAAGGAAGCTGTCGGCGACCGCACCCAGGTCCTCGCGGGCGTCGGCACCAACTCCACGCGGCACACCATCGAGCTCTCCCGCCAGGCCGAGGAGAGCGGCGCCGACGGCCTGCTCGTCGTGACGCCGTACTACAGCAAGCCCACGCAGGAAGGCGTCGAGAACCACTTCCGGCAGGTGGCCAACGCGTCCGGGCTGTCGGCGCTGCTCTACGACATCCCCGGCCGCACCGGCACCGCGATCGACACCGAGACGCTGCTCAGGCTGTCGGAGCACCCGCGGATCGTCGGCGTGAAGGACTGCAAGGTCGACCTGCTCGCGACCGCCCGCGTGATCGCCGAGACCGGCCTCGACTACTACTCCGGCAACGACGAGCTGATCCTGCCGCTGTACTCGATCGGTGGCGTCGGCACGGTCAGCACCGTCGGTCATGTCGTCGGCAACGAGATCAAGGCGATGCTCGACGCCTACGACGAGGGCGACAACAAGGAAGCGCTGCGCCGCCACCAGGCGCTGCTGCCGGTGATCACCGCGATCATGACCCGCGAGCCCGGTGCCGTCGCGGTCAAGGCCGCGCTCAACCTGCTCGGCCTGCCGTCCGGTCCGGTCCGCGAGCCGCTCGTGGGCGCCACGCCCGAGCTGATCAACGAGCTGAAGGCCCTGTTCTAGAGGGCGTAGACCCGGCGAGCGGTGTCCCCGAAGATCGCGGCCTGCTCGCCGGGCGTCAGTTCCGACACCAGTTCCCGCGCGGTCCCGAGCCATTCGTCGTAGGTGGCCGCGAGCAGCACGACCGGCCAGTCCGAGCCGAACATGAGCCGCGAAGGCCCGAACGCGTCCAGCACGACCTCGAAGTACGGCCGCAGGTCCGAGATGCTCCACGACGTCCAGTCGGCCTCGGTGACCAGGCCGGACAGCTTGCACGTCACGTTCTCGTGCGCCGCCAGCGAGCGGACCAGTTCAGCCCACTCCCCCGGATCCGTGCCGATCGCGGGCTTCGAGCAGTGGTCCACCACGAAAGCCACGTTCGGCAGCGCCGCCACCGTCCGGCGCGCGGCGGGCAGCTGGTGCGGCAACGTCAGCAGCTCGTACACCAGCCCGTGCGCGCCGACCTGCTGCAGGCCGTGCCAGACGTCCTTGCGGCACAACCACTCCGGGTCCGGCTCGCCCTGCACCTGGTGCCGGATCCCGCGCAGCCACGAGCCGTCAGGGCTGTCGACCAGCTCGGACAACGCCTCGCCGACCCCCGCGGACGTCAGGTCGACCCAGCCCACCACCGCGCCGACGACGTCCGAAGACGCCGCCACGGCGAGGAACTCCGGCGTCTCCTCCGGCACGCACACCGTCTGCACCAGCACGGACGTGGCGACCTCCGGTGCCGCCGCGACGAAGTCGGGCTCCGCGAACGACCTCCGGATCGCGCCCATCGGTGGATCGGTGATCCAGTCCTGGTCGCGGACGGACAGGTCCCACAGGTGGTGGTGCGCGTCGACGATCACGGCGTCGGCACCTCCGCCCCCAGCAGCCCCGACGACTTCAGGTCCTCCCACAGCCCGGGAGGGATCGAAGCCGCGAAGGAGGCCGCGTTCGCCGTCATCTGCCCGGCGTTGCGCGACCCGATCACCACCGACACCACGGCGGGGTGGCCGAGCGCGAACTGGATCGCCACCTCGGGCAACGTCACCCCGTGCCGTTCGCAGACCGCGGCGATGTCCCTGGCCCGCGCGATCAGTCCCGCAGGCGCGTCCTCGTAGTTGTACTTGGCATCGGCGGCCACGACCGGCTTCGACAGCAGTCCGGAGTTGAACACCCCGCACGCCACCACCGACACACCGCGCTCCACGCACGCGGGCAGGAACGACGGCAGCGAAGGCTGTTCCAGCAGCGTGTACCGCCCGGCCAGCATCACCACGTCGACGTCGGTCTCGCGGACGAACCGCTCCGGCATCTCCCACTGGTTCATGCCGACGCCGATCGCGCCCACCACACCCTGCGACCGCAACGACTCCAGCGCCGGGTAGGCCTCGCCGAAGGCCTCGTCCCAGAAGTCGTCGGGGTCGTGGATGTAGACGATCTCCACCCGGTCCGTCCCGAGACGCTCCAAAGAGGACTCGATGGACCGGCGAACACCATCGGCCGAGTAGTCCCGCACACGACGGAACGAACGCGGCACCACGAAACCCTCGTCGTCGAACCCGGACCCGTCGAACGGCTCCAGCACCCGCCCGACCTTGGTAGAGAGGACGAACTCGTCGCGCGGCTTGTCCCTGAGAGCCTCGCCGATCCGCCGTTCCGACAGCCCGAGGCCGTAGTGCGGCGCGGTGTCGAAGTACCGAACACCGCTCTGCCAGGCCGCTTCCACCGCTCCGACGGCTTCCTCGTCGGAGATCGCCCGGTACAGGTTGCCGATCGGCGCGCCACCGAAGCCCAGACGAGAAACAGCGACCTTCACGGCAGCTCCCACACGAGTCGCACAGACGGTTCGGCGCCGGAGTAGTCGTCTTCGACCTCCAGCAGTTCGGCCATCCGAGCCTGCCACGGCACGTTGGCCGGGTGCGAGGCCAGATGTGCCCGCATCGCGCGGTAGTCATCGACCTCGACGAGGTGGAACAGCTCGCGCCCGGAACGCCAGATCCGCCAGGAGTGCACGCCTGCCTCGCGCAACGCCCCGTCCAGCTCGGCCGGGATCGTCGCGTGGACGCGGTCGTAGTCGGCCTCGCGCCCCTCGCGCAGCCGGGTGTGCAACGCCACGGTCTCCAACGCTCACTCCTGCTTCTGCCCGGTGGCGAACCGCGTCACGATCAACGCGAGGATGATCACCGCACCGTACGAGGCCTTGATGTAGAAGCCGGAGACACCCTGCAACCGCAGGATCTGCTCCACCAGCCCCAGCATCAGCACGCCGGACAACGCCCCGAACAGCGTGCCCTTGCCACCGTTCAACGAGATGCCGCCGATCACCGCGGCCGCGAAGACCTGGAAGATCATGCCCTCGCCCTGCGTGGCGGCGACGGACCCGAGCCGCCCGGTCATCAGGATGCCCGCGATCACCGCCAGCACCGAGCCGATGATCAGCACGGTCCACACCACGCGGTCGACCCGGATGCCGGCCGCCCGCGCCGCCTCGGAGTTGCCACCGATCGCGTACAACGAACGCCCGGCGCGCAGGTACTTCAGCACGAAGATGCCCGCGGCGTAACAGACGATGCAGATCCACACCGCCGCCGGCAGCCCGAGCCACGTCGTGGAACCCAGGTACAGGAACGACTCCGGCACGTCGATCAGCGACTTGCCCTCGGTGATCGCGAGCTGAAGACCGCGCAGCATCGTCAGCATGCCCAGCGTCACCATGAACCCGGACAGCCCGACCTTGAGGATCAGGAACCCGTTCAGGCCACCGATCGCGACGCCGATCAGGATGCACAACGGCAACGCGAGCCAGGCCGCGAGACCGACGTCGAGACCGCCTGCCGACGCGGGGATGATCAACGCGACGGCCAGCGCGGGAGCGAGACCGACCGTCGACTCGAGCGACAGGTCCATCTTGCCGACGATCAGGATCATCGCCTGGCCCAGCACCAGCAACGACAGCTCGCTCTGCTGGGTCAGCACGGCGATGAGGTTCGCGGGCGTGAGGAAGATCGGCGACAGGACCGCCCCGATCACCAGCAGGAGGATGATCACCGGGACCAGCGCGAGGTCCTGGTAGCGCGCCAGCCGGAACTTCTGCTTCTCGGGCGCGGCCGGTGCCGGGACCGGCGGTGTGATGGCCTTGGTCATTCCATTCCCTCAATCGCCGAGATCAGTTCCTGGTCACGCCAGCCGCGGCCGAACTCCCGCACGACCCGGCCGTGGAACAGCACCAGCACGCGGTCGCACACCCGCAGGTCGTCGAGCTCGTCGGAGACGACGATCGCGGCCTTGCCCCGACGCGCCTGCGCGTCGACGACCCCGAGCAGCGACTCCTTGGACTTCACGTCGACACCCGCGGTCGGGTTGATCAGCACCAGCACGGACGGGTCGCCGGCCAGCGCCCGTGCCATCACGACCTTCTGCTGGTTGCCGCCGGACAGGTCCGAGACGGGCTGGTCCGGCCCGGCGGCCTTCACGTCGTAGGAGGCGATCGCCGTGCTGCCGGCCGCCCGTTGCGCCGACGGCCACACGAACCCGCCGGCCGTGCTCATCGTCGCGTTCTCCGCGATCGACAGGTCGAGCACGAGTCCCTGGTGGTGCCGATCCCGTGGCACACAGCCGATCCCAGCCCTCAAAGCAGCTGGAACGTCACCACCGCGCACGGCGGCACCGTCCACGGAGATCGACCCGGCAGACGGCTTGCGCAGCCCGTAGACGGTCTCCGCGAACTCGTGCTTGCCCGACGACGCGCTGCCCGCGAGGCCGATCACCTCACCGCGCGTCGCCGCCAGCGAGATGTCCGAGAAGTGGTCCCCGCTCAACGACGACACGGTCAGCACCTCCTCGGCAGAAGAAGGCCGGTCGTCCCCGGAAGGCACGTTCAGCCCGCCGGCCTCACCGGTCATCGCCTCGATCAGGTCGGGCTTGGACATCTCCGCGACCGGCGCGGTGACGACGTGCCGCGCGTCGCGGTAGACCGTCACCGTCTGGCAGACCTCGTAGACCTCCTGCAGGTGGTGGGAGATGAACAGGAACGTCACCCCCTTGTCCTGCAACGACCTCATCCGGTCGAACAGCCGCTCGATCGCCGGGCCGTCGAGCTGCGCGGTCGGTTCGTCGAGGATCACGAACCGCGAGCCGATCGACAGCGCCCGCGCGATCTCGACGAGCTGGCGTTGCTCGACGGTCAGCGTGGACACCAGCGCGTCCGGCCGCACCGCCACGTCGTAGGTCTCCAGCAACTCCGCCGCCTGCAGGCGCAGCCTCTTCCAGTTGATCAGGCCGCCGCCGAGGTCCTGCCGGTTGATGAACAGGTTCTCGGCGACCGACAGGTCCGGCACGACCGTCGACTTCTGGTAGACGCAGGCCACGTGCCGCCGCCAGGCCGAGCGGTCGGCGACGGGCGGCGCGGGTTCGCCGAAGAAGCTCACCTCGCCCGCGTCCGGCACCTGCATGCCGGTGAGGACCGAGACCAGCGTCGACTTGCCCGCGCCGTTGCGGCCGACGAGCGCGTGCGACTCACCGGCGCGAACCTCGATGCCCACGTCGTCCAGGGCGAGCGTCTGCCCGAATCTCTTCGTCACGCCCCGCGCGACGGCCGCGAACTCGGACATCAGATCTGGTTTCCCCAGAACGCCTTGTCGTCGACGTTCTCCTTGGTGATCAGCGGCGCGGGCAGCTGGTCCTCCAGGCGGCCGCCGCCGGTGTCGACGATGGTGGAGTCGTGGTCGGTCGGGCCGGGCTGGAACGTCTTGCCCTCGACGGCGGCCTTGGCGTAGAAGAGCGCCCACTGCGCGTAGAGGTCGGCCGGCTGCGAGACGGTCGCGTCGATCTCGCCCTTGCGGATGGCCTCCAGCTCCTGCGGGATGCCGTCGTTGGAGACGATGAAGATGTGCTTCGGGTCGGTCGGCGGCACGATGAGGTTCTTCTGCCGCAACACCTGCAGCGTCGGCGTGAGGAACGCGCCACCGGCCTGCATGTAGATGCCGTTGATGTCCGGGTGCTGGTTGAGGCGGGTCTGCAGGGCCGCGGACGCCTTCGGGCCCTCCCAGTCCGTCGGCTCCTCGAACACCGTGATGCCGGGGTAGTTCTGCTTCATGCAGGCGGCGAACGCCTCGGAGCGGTCCCGTCCGTTGACCGACGCCAGTGCGCCCTGGAACTCGACGACCTTGCCCTTGCCGCCCAGCTTGTCGCCGAGGAACTTGCAGGCCTTCTCGCCGTACGCCTTGTTGTCCGCGCGCACGACCATGTAGGTCTTGCCCTTGTCCGGACGGGTGTCGACGGTGACGACGGGGATCTTCGCCTTCTCCAGCCGGTCCAAAGTGGATGCAATCGCGCCCGTGTCCTGCGGCGCCATGATGATCGCCTTTGCGCCCTGCGACTGCAGCGACTGGGCGTTGGCGACCAGGTTCTCGACCTTGTTCTGCGAGTTGGTCGGGTTCAGCAGGTTGACGCCGAGGTCCTTGGCCTTCTCCGGGAAGTACTTGATGTAGGAGTTCCAGAAGTCGGTGTCGGCACGCGGGTGGTCGGCGCCGATCGGGCCGACGCCGCCGGCTCCCGATCCGGTGGTCCCGCCACCACAGGCGGACAGTGTCAGAGCACCGGCGAGGGCGAGGCACACCGCGGCGGTGAGGTTGCGACGCTTCATCGTTGAGTTGCCTTTCATCACTGCTGGGGACGCAAGCGCAGGCCGTGCATGCCGCCGTCGACGGCGAGGATCGTGCCGGCGGTGGAACCCGAGAGCGGGCTCGCCAGGTAGGCGATGGCGCCCGCGACCTCGTCCGCGGAGACGAGCCGGCCGTGCGGCTGGCGCGCCTCCAGTGCGGCTCGTTCGGCAGCCGGGTCCGGTGCCGAGTCGAGCAGGCGGCCCACCCACGGGGTGTCCGCCGTGCCGGGGGCGACCGCGTTGACACGAATGCCTTCGCGCACGTGGTCGGCGGCCATGGCGAGGGTCAGCGAGTACACCGCGCCCTTGCTGGCCGAGTAGAGAGCGCGCTGCGGGAGCCCGGCCCAGGCAGCGATGGAGCAGGTGTTGACGATCGCCGCGGACGGCGACCTCCGCAGGTGGGGCAGGGCGGCCCGGGAGACGCGGACCATGCCGAGCACGTTGACGTCGAGCACCCTCGACCACTCGTCGTCGGAGTTGGCCAGCACGTCGCCCTGGGCACCGATGCCCGCGTTGTTCACCACGACGTCGAGCCGTCCGAACCGCTCGACGACCTCGTTGATCGCGGCCTTGACGCTCTCGTCGTCGGACACGTCCGTGCGGATCCCGACGAGCGGGTCCTCCACGCCGGGCTCGAGGTCGAGAGCGACGGCCGTGGCGCCGCGGCTCGCCAGCAGGGTCGCGGTGGCCAGGCCGATGCCGGACGCACCGCCCGTGACGACGGCGACGAGCCCCTCGAAGTCACTCATGGCCGCCCTCCAGCTCCGTCCACACAGGACCTCCGGGGTAGACGTACTCGACCAGCGTTCGGTCCTTCAGCTGGGCGGAGAACCCCGGTTCGGCCGGGGCCAGGTAACGGCCGCGCTCGACCACGGCCGGGTCCAGGAAGTGCTCGTGCAGGTGGTCGACCCACTCGATCACGCGGTCGCCGATCTCCCCGGAGACGGCGACGTAGTCGAAGAACGACAGGTGCCTGACCAGCTCGCACAGGCCCACACCACCGGCGTGCGGGCACACCGGGACACCGAACTTCTTCGCCAGCAGGAGAATCGCGATGTTCTCGTTCACGCCCGCGACCCGGCAGGCGTCGAGCTGGAGCACGTCGATCGCGCCGGCCTGCAGGAGCTGCTTGAAGACGACGCGGTTCTGCACGTGCTCGCCGGTGGCAATCCGGATCGGGGCCAGCGCGTCGCCGATCGCGCGGTGCGCGAGCACGTCGTCCGGTGAGGTGGGCTCCTCGATCCAGTACGGCTGGTAGGGCGCGAGCTCCTGCATCCAGCGCACGGCCGTGTCGACGTCCCAGCGCTGGTTCGCGTCCACGGCCACGCGCACCTCGTCGCCGACGACCTCGCGGGCGAGCTTCATCCGCCGGACGTCGTCGTCGAGGCTGCCGCCGACCTTGAGCTTGATCATGTCGAAGCCGTCGGCGAGGGCCTGCCGCGCCAGTCCGGCGAGCTTCTCGTCGGAGTAGCCCAGCCAGCCCGGCGACGTCGTGTAGGCCGGATAGCCGTCGCGGGCCACGGCCTCCGCGCGTTCGGCCTTGCCGGGCTCGACCTCGCGCAGGATCCGCAACGCCTCGTCCGGCGTCAGCGCGTCGCTGAGGTACCGGAAGTCGACGAGGCTGACGATGTCCTCGGGTGACATCCGGGCGAGGAACCGCCAGACCGGTAACCCGGCGCGCCGGGCGGCCAGGTCCCAGGCCGCGTTGACGACGGCGCCGATCGCCATGTGCGCGACGCCCTTCTCCGGCCCGAGCCAGCGCAGCTGCGAGTCGCCGATCAGCTCGAAGTACAGCTCCGCCAGGGCTTTCGCGTCCTCCGGCACGTCCTTGCCGACGAGGTGCGGCGCCAGCGCCCTGATGGCGGCGGCCTGCACGTCGTTGCCGCGGCCGATCGTGAACGCGAGCCCGTGGCCCTCGGGCCCGTCGTCGGTCCGCAGCACGACGTACGCGGCCGAGTAGTCCGGGTCCGGGTTCATCGCGTCGGAACCGTCGAGCTCGCGCGACGTCGGGAACCGGATGTCGAGGACGTCCAGTGCGGTGATCTTCGGCATCACGCCTGCCCGAGGATCTGCCGCTGCCTGCCGAGGCCCTCGATCTCCAGCTCGACCACGTCGCCGGCACGCAGGTACGGCTTCGGCTCGGGCTGCCCGAGCGCCACCCCAGCGGGTGTACCCGTGTTGATGACGTCACCCGGTCGAAGGACAAGGAAGTGGCTGAGGTAGCGCACGATCTCGGCGATCGGGAAGATCATGTTCTTGGTGGACGAGTTCTGCCTGATCTCGCCGTTCACCCAGAGCCGCATGTCGAGGTTCTGCGGGTCGGCGATCTCGCCGGCGGGTACGAGGAAGGGACCGAGGGGGTTGAACGTCTCGCAGTTCTTGCCCTTGTCCCACGTGCCGCCGCGCTCGATCTGGAACTCGCGCTCGGAGACGTCGTGCGAGAGCACGTACGCGCCGACGCACTCCAGAGCGTCCTCTTCGGACTCGAGGTAACGAGCCGTGCGCCCGATGACGACGCCGAGCTCGACCTCCCAGTCGGTCTTCACGGACCGGCGCGGGACGAGCACCTGGTCGTACGGGCCGATGATCGTGTCCGGCGTCTTGAGGAACACCACCGGCTCACCGGGGATGTCGGCGCCGGTCTCCTCCGCGTGGTCGCGGTAGTTGAGGCCGATGCAGATGATCTTGCCCGGATGCGCGAGCGGAGGCCCGACGCGCAGGTCCGCGGTGTCCAGGACCTCCAGCTCACCGGCGTCGAGGGCGGCCCGCACGCGCGCCACGCCGTCGTTCGCGAGGAACGACCCGTCGATGTCCGGGGTGATCGGCAGGAGGTCGTACGTGATCCCGTCGTCGGTCCTGACCGCAGGACGCTCATCGCCGACCGGCCCCAGGCGCAAGAACTGCACGGCCGTTCCTCCTCTGCTCACACGCACGAAATACATCGGATGTATAGCCCCGCGAGACCACCTGCGTCTAGGGCTTGGCGTGAAGTCGTCCGATGAATAGGAGGAGTTGGACATGCATCTGTTGACCACGTCTCTCCTGGTGGGCGCACTGCTCGCGCCGGTCGGGCCGAGAGAGGACGTCACCGTCTTCGTCGAGCTGACGTCGGCCGCTGCGGTCGATTCGGGCAGCTCGGCGCAGGCCCGGTCCGCCCGCGACAGGACCTCGGAGCACGCCTCCCGGGTCGTGTCCCGGTCCGGTGGCCGGGAAGTCGCCCGAACGAGCAACGCGGTGCCCGGCGTCGTGCTGTCGGCGGACCGAACCCGGCTGGCGGCGCTCTCGCGCATGCCCGAGGTCCGGGCGGTCCACCGGATGGTCCCCAAGAAGCTCACCAACGCGCACGCCGTCCGGCTCACCCGGACGTCCGAGGTGTGGAAGTCGCTCGGCCGCTTCGGCGAGGGCGTGCGGGTCGGCGTGATCGACACCGGCATCGACTACCGGCACGCGGACTTCGGCGGCGGCACGTTCCCGAACGCCAAGGTCGTCGGCGGCTACGACTTCGCGGGTGACGACTACACCGGCACGACCGGGGCGATCCCGGAGCCGGACGCCGACCCGCTCGACTGCGACGGCCACGGCACGCACGTCGCGGGCACCGCGGCCGGGTACGGCGTCAACGCGGACGGCTCGACCTACCGCGGTTCGTACTCGTCGGTCGACCTCGACGCTCTGAAGATCGGACCGGGTACCGCACCTCTCGCGTCGCTCTACGCGCTGAAGGTCTTCGGCTGCGAGGGCGGCACGAACCTGACCGCGAAGGCGCTGGACTGGGCGCTCGACCCCAACGGCGACGGCGACTTCTCCGACAAGCTCGACGTGGTCAACCTGTCGCTGGGCAGCGATTTCGGTGCCCCGGACGACCCCGACTCGCTGTTCGTGCGCAAGCTCGTCGAGCACGGCGTCGTCGTGGTCGCGGCGGCCGGCAACGGCGGTGACTTCTACGACGTGTCCGGGTCACCCGGCAACTCACCCGAGGCGATCTCGGTGGCGAACAGCCGCGACTCGTTCTCGATGCTGGACGGGCTGGAGGTCGGCGGCAGGAGGCTGGCCGGGCAGTACAGCCAGAACTTCAAGGACGACTTCGACCTCACGCGGCCCGTCGTGCGCCTCTCGTCCGGTGTGGACGGTTGCCAGCCGATCTCGGAGTCGCTGGCGGGCAAGGTCGTCTGGCTGGAGTGGGACGACAGCGACGCCACGCGGGCCTGCGGGTCGGGTGCCCGCACGGACAACGCCTGGAAGGCCGGGGCGGCCGGCGTGCTGCTGCCGACCACGCTGCCCGTGTTCGCGGCCGGGATCGCCGGGAACGCCCACATCCCGGCGTTCCAGATGACGGCGGCGGCCTCCCGCGAGCTGCGACCGGCGTTGGAGGCCGGGACGCTGACCGTGCGCCTGACCTCGTCGTTGAAGGTCGCGGTGCCGTCCATCGACCCGTCGATCGCGGACACGATCACGCCGTCGTCGTCGCGCTCGCGGTCCTCGATCGCGGTGGCCGCGCCGGGTGACACGATCTTCTCCGCCGCGTCCGGGACCGCGTCCTCCGGTGTCTCGCTGGGCGGCACGTCGATGGCGTCACCGCACGTCGCGGGCATCGCGGCGCTGCTGCGCGAGGTCCATCCCGAGTGGACGGTCGCCGAGGTCAAGGCCGCGCTCATGAACACCGCGTCCGGCGTCGTCCGGGACGCCTCGGGAGTGCGCGAGGCGCCGATGCGGGTGGGTGCCGGCCGGGTGGACGGCCTCGCCGCGCTGTCGGCCGACGTGCTGGTGCTGGGCGACGCGTCGTTCGGCACGGTCGAGGCCGCCGGTCCGACGTCTGTCCGCCGCGAGTTGCGGCTGGTCAACAAGGGTGCGCAGACCGTGCGCCTGAACGCGGGCTACGAGCCGATCACCACCGTTCCCGGGGTGTCGGTCCAGGTCGTCAAGCCGTACGTCGTGCTGCGGCCGGGCGGCTCGGAGTCGGTGCCCGTGAAGGTGCGGATCTCGGACCCCTCCGCGTTGCGCAAGACGCCCGACCCGACGGTCTCGCTGGACGAGGGCCGGCAGTTCCTGGCGGAGGCGTCCGGCCTGGTGACGTTCACGGGCGACCGCACGCTGCGGGTGCCCGTGTACGCGGCCCCGAAGCCGGTGTCGCGCCTGTCGCTCGCCGGTGGCAGGGTCGCCGGACGCGGCCTCGACCAGCCGGGCTACCAGTCGCGGATGACCGTGCTGACCCTCGGCGCGCGCTCCGACCGGCTGCCCGACTGCGGTCCGGACGTGCAGGACGAGTGCGCCGTCAACCGCACCGCCCGCGGCGGCGACCTGAGGTACGTGGGCGCGACGGCGACGAACGACCTGCTGGCGTTCGGCGTCGCGACCTGGGACACCTGGGCGAACCTCGGCAGCAACACCGCGCCGGAGGTGCGCTTCTCGGTCGGCGGCAAGGACTTCGTGACCACCGCCGTGAAGCCGACCAGTCCCGAGGGCGACGTGACCGCCGACGTCTGGCTCGCGCGGACCGTCGTGGCCGGATCGGACGAGGTCGTGGACGAGCAGCCGTTGAACGGCTTCGACGGATCGACCGACACGAACCTGTTCGACAGCGACGTCGTGGTGCTGCCGGTCTCCCGCGCGGCGCTGCCATCCGGACCGGTGACCTACACCGTTGGCGTGCAAAGCCGTTACACCGGGCCCGCGGATCCGGACGACCTGGTCGACGTCGCCCCCACCGCGACCTTCGACTACGGCTTGACCGTTCCCGCACTGTCCACTGTGGTTCGTCCGGGTGATCCGGTTCCGTCCGGATCGTTGGTGTTGTTCCACCACAACGCAAGCGGTAACCGCGCTTTCGTGAGGTGACACCCGGTTGGGCGTGCCTAAGGCAGATGTCTCTCGGCATACTCCGCTTATGGATCTGGTCGTGGGACTCGACGCTGGCGGCACGTCGACCAGGGCGTTGGTGCTCGATCTCGACGGCGCCCGCCTGGGCCAGGGCCTGGCGGGCGGCGCGAACCCCAACTCGCACCCGCCCTCCGT
This sequence comes from Lentzea albida, assembly GCF_900111005.1. Lineage (GTDB taxonomy): Bacteria > Actinomycetota > Actinomycetes > Mycobacteriales > Pseudonocardiaceae > Lentzea > Lentzea albida. The sequence continues at coordinate 420,623 of NZ_FOFV01000001.1, read as the reverse complement.
CGCCGCGGGCCACATCGGCGAGGCCCTGGTGGAAGCCCTGGACGGCCTCGACTCCCGCAAGGTCCGCTCCGGCGTCCTCGGCATGGCGGGGGCGTCGAAACTGGCGGACCCGGCGGTCGCGGCGCTGTTCCAGGAGGCGTGGGAACGCGCGGGCCTGCACTGCCCGATGCGCGTGGTCACCGACAGCGAGGCCGCCTTCGCCACCGGCACGTCGTCCCCGGACGGCACGGTCCTGGTGGCGGGCACGGGTTCCATCGCGGGCCGCATCGCAGGTCACCGCATGGTCGCCCAGTCCGGCGGCTACGGCTGGCTGATCGGCGACGACGGCTCGGCGTTCTGGCTGGGTCGCGAGGCCGTCCGCGCGACCCTGCGGCTGCTGGACCTCGACGCACCGCTGGAAGGCCTGGCCACCGCCGTGCTGACCGCCGCGGGCGTGCGCAACCGCGGCCAGCTGATCAACGCCGTCAACGACCGTCCGCCCATCGCGCTGGCTCGCTTCGCTCCCCTGGTCAGCTCCGCCTACCACCACGGCGATCCCGACGCGCTGACCATCGTGGCCTCGGCCGCCCGCCTGCTCGCCGACACGGCCACGGCGGTCCGCGAGCCGTCCGACACCTCGCCGATCGTGCTGGTGGGCAGCCTGATCAAGACACCCGTCGGCACGCACCTGAAGCAGGAGCTGCTCACCCGGTGCGCCGCTCAGGTGATCATGGCGACGGAGGGTGCGGCGGGTGCCGCGTGGCTGGCGGCCGTAGACGTGCTGGGACCGGACGCGCCGAGGCCGAGCCGTTCCTGACGCCTGGGGATCGGCTCGTCAGGACGCCAGCAGCCTCCCCGAGTGCGGCGTCCGTTCGTGGTAGGCCCGCACGAGCCCGGCGTGCACGCCGTCCACGTGCTCGGCGGCGTCGTCGTTCCACACCAGCGTGATCCGCCGGTGCACCGGGTTGCCGATGATCGGCTTGAGCAGCACGCCCGGCGGGTCGTGACCGGGGAAGAACCCCGCCACGGCACCGGTCGACCGCACGAGGTCGGCCGCCGCCACCGGGTCGGCGCCGAAGTGCGCGCACCGCGGCGTGAACCCGACTGCCTCGCAGGCGAGTTCGAGGTTGAGCCGCCCGCCGTGGTTCTCGTCCAGCACGACCCACTCCTCGCCGGCGAGCTCGGACAGCAGCACCTCGCTGCGCCCGGACAGCCGGTGACCGGCCGGGACGCCGACAAGCATGCGTTCCGTGACGACACCGCGAAGGCCGACCGCCGCCGGGATCCGCAACGGGGTGCGCGGGAACTCCACCACCAGCGCCAGGTCCAGCTCACCCGTGCGGACCAGTTCCAGCACGGTGTCGCCGCCGCGTTCGACGTGCGTGGTCTGCGGCAGGCTCGGCAGCACCTCGCGCACCACCCCGACGAGCAGCGCGGTCGGTGAGCCCGTGACGCCTCCCAGCCGGATGCCCGAGTCACCGCGGGCGGCCAGCTTGTGCGAGGTGGCGAGCAGGTCGTCGAACCGTTCGACCAGGTCCTGGGCCCGCAGCACGACGTGGCGACCGAGTTCGGTCAGCTCGACGCCGTCGGTGCGGCGCAGGAACAACGGCCCGCCGAGACTCCCCTCGATCCTGCGCACCTGCGCGGTCAGCCCGGCCTGCGCGATCTTCAGCTGGGAGGCCGCCCGGCTGATGCTCCCTGCACGCGCCACGGCGAGCACAACGTGCAGATGTCTCAGCTCCATTCGCACTGACGAAGCCTAAGGCAGTGAACGGGACACAAAATCGGCCACGCGGGTGTCACCGGGTGACGCTCCGTGCACGGTTGCGCTGTCAGGCCGATAACTCCGGAGTTATCGGCATCTCACACCTGCCGCTGCGCGCGTGACCTGCCCCAGGCTTCTGTTGACCACCAAACGACCGCAGGGGTGTGAGCGCCATGAGGAAAGCGTTGCGACTGCGACGCCTTTCCCGTCCGCACGACGACAGGTACCTCTTCGTGCCGTTGGACCACAGCGTTTCGGACGGCCCGGTGGTGCCGCGCGACCGGTGGGAGGACCTCATCCGGTCCGTCGTGCTGGGCGGGGCCGACGCCATCATCGTCCACAAAGGACGCGTGCGGATGCTGGACCCGGCCGTGCTCGGCGGGTGCGGGCTGGTCGTGCACCTCAGCGCGGGCACGGCACACATGGCCGACGCCAACGCGAAGGTGCTCGTCGGCGAGGTCGACGAGGCGTTGCGGCTCGGCGCCGACGCGGTGAGCGTGCACGTCAACATCGGCTCGGACACCGAGGCCCGCCAGCTCACCGACCTCGGCACGGTCGCGGCGGCCTGCGACTCGTGGAACGTCCCGCTGGTCGTGATGGCCTACGCCCGCGGCCCGCGCGTCGGCGATCCCCGCGACCCCGCGCTGCTCGCGCACGTCGTCAACATCGCGGCCGACCTGGGCGCGGACATCGTCAAGACGAACCTCGCGCACACCCCGGAGGACATGGCGGACGTCGTCGCGAGCTGCCCGGTTCCTGTTGTGGTGGCAGGGGGTCCCGCCTCCACGACCAGCCTGGCGGGCCACGCGCGTTCCGCGATGGCCGCTGGCTGCGCGGGCCTCGCCGTCGGACGGCGGGTCTTCACCTCTCCCGCGCCGCTGCCGCTGGTCGCCGAACTGGCGTCGATCGTGCACGCCCCCACCGACGCAAGCCTCATCCACGCACTGACAGCTTTGGAGAACCGGTGAAGTTCGCCTGGATCGACCTCAGGACCGTCCCGGAAGCGCACCGCACCGCCGTGGTCGACGCGGCCGTGCACAGCCGTGTCGCCGGAGTCGTCGCGGACGATCCCGCCCTCCTCGACGGCCTCCCGCCGACGATCACCCGAGTGCTGCTGGTGGACTCCCCGCTCGACAGCCCGCACCTGGTGATCACGCCGGTGGACGACCAGGACCGGCTCGACCGGCTGCCGTCGCGTTCGGCGTTCGTGACGGTCAGCGACGACCGCACCTTGAAGCTCGCCTGCGCCGCGGCGGAACGGCTCGACCACACCGTCGTCCACTTCACCGACCCGACGAAGATCCCGCTGGAGATCGTGATCGCGGCTGCGGACGGCGCTCCGGGCAAGCTGATCACCGTCGTGCACGACCTGGTCGAGGCCGCGATCGTCCTGGAATGCCTGGAACACGGCTCCGACGGCGTCCTGATGGCCCCCGCCGACGCGACCGAGGTGTTCAAACTGGCGCGACTGCTGGAGGCTTCCTCCCCGCCGTTGAGTCTGACCACGCTGACCGTGGAATCGTTGACCCACAACGGACTGGGCGACCGCGTCTGCGTCGACACCGCCTCGCACTTCGCCGAGGACGAGGGCATCCTGGTGGGCTCGTTCTCCTCCGGCTTCGTCCTCTGCTGCAGCGAGACGCACCCGTTGCCGTACATGCCGACGCGCCCGTTCCGCGTCAACGCGGGCGCCCTGCACTCGTACGTCCTCGGCCCGGCGAACCGCACGAACTACCTGTCCGAACTGCGGTCCGGCAGCAAGGTCCTCGCCGTCAACGCCGACGGCCGCACCCGCGAACTCACCGTCGGCCGCGCCAAGCTCGAGTCCCGCCCGATGCTCACGATCACCGCCCGCTCACCGGAAGGCGTCGTGGTCGACCTGATGGTCCAGGACGACTGGCACGTCCGCGTCCTCGGCCCCGGCGGCAAGGTGCTGAACGTGACCGAACTCCGCCCCGGCGACGAACTCCTGGGCCACATCGCCTCCGAACAACGGCACGTGGGCCTGCCGATCGGCGAGTTCTGCAAGGAGTCCTGACATGCGCGCGTTCACCAGCGGCCTCCTGCACCGCCACGACGACTCCACCCCGATCTTCAGCCACCGCAACACAGTCACGCACGGCCTGCTGCGCGCCGACGTGCTGGCGCACGCTGAACGTTTTGCCGCCGTGGGAATCGGTGACGGCAGCACGGTCGCCGTCCAGGTGCCACCGAGCTTCAGCCACCTGGAGGCCGTGCTCGCACTGTGGACCCTCGGCGCACAGGTGATCTCGATCGACCACCGCCTGCGGCTTTCTGAGGCCCACGCCCTGCACGCGTTGACCCGCCCGCAGTTCCTCGTGCACCCGAGCGGCGAGGTGGCCCAGGGCTTCCAGGAGCGGTACGGCCTGGTGGTCTCCCCGGTCGACGGCGCCCCCGCCTCGTCCGCGCACCGCCTGGTGCAGTTCAGCTCCGGCTCGACCGGCCGCTCCAAGGTGATCGGCCGCAGCACCTCCTCCCTGGTCGACGAGGTGGCGCGCTTCGAGGCCTGCGAAGGCGTGCCCCGTTCCGGCGAACGCCTGCTGCTCCTGAACTCCCCGGCCCACAGCTTCGGCCTGATCGGCGGCCTGCTGCACTCCCTGGCAGCAGGCGTGCACCTCGTCTTCGCCGCATCGCCCGCCGCCACGGACGTCCAACGCCAGGCCCGTGCCTTCGAGGTCGACTTCGTCACCGGCCTGCCGTTCCACTTCGACCTCCTCGCCTCCTCCCCCGACCGTTCCGCCCTGGGTTCCGCACGGGGCGCGTTCGCCGGCGGCGAGCTCATGCCGCAGGAGGTGGCCTCCCGTTTTCTCGCCGAGTACGGCTTCCCGGTGGGCGAGTGCTTCGGCACCACCGAGACCGGTGCCCTGACCATGGCCGTCAGCGGCACCGTCCGCCCGTCGGTAGGCCCGCTGATGCCGGGGATCACCGCCCGCGTGCGCGACGGCCTGGTGGAAGTGGCCCTGCCGGAAACGCCCTACCTGTCCTCGGACGACCCGTCGCGCTACTCCGGCGGCTGGTTCCGCACGGGCGACCGAGGCGAGTTCACACCGTCCGGCGAACTCCGCCTGCTGGGCCGCGCCGACTCGCTGGTCGTGGTGCGCGGCAACAAGGTCGACCTGACCGAGGTGGAACACGTCCTCCGTGGACACCCGCTGGTGACCGAGGCCGTGGCTCTGGGCCCATCGGAAATCCGCGCCTACGTGGGCACGTCGAGTTCGGCACTCACCGCTGATGCCTTGACCGAGTGGTGCACGGAAAGGCTGGCGGAATTCAAGCTCCCGCAGCACATCCACGTGATGGACACTCTTCCGCGCACTCCCACCGGCAAGATCGTCCGCAGCATGGAGCCGCTCCATGCGTCCTACCTTCAGGCACATTCGGCTGGGAACAATGGCGCGAAATGAGTTGCCAGCCCTAGTTTCCCCGCATGCCCAAAAGATCGTCCAGCGTGGCGGGGCGGGAGTTCGGTGCGGGCGTTCGCGCGATCATCGCCCGTACCGGGCTGACCCACCGCCAGCTCGCCGAACGCCTCGGCTGGCAGGAAGCCAAACTCTCGGACATGACCCTCGGCAAGGGCGGTGTGTCCGAGGTCGAGGTCCAGATCCTGCTCGCCTACTGCCAGGCCACCGTCGAGGAACGCGAGTACCTCCTCGACCTGTTCCGGGAATCGGGCAAGGCCTGGCTCCAGATGCCCGACGACGGCCTGCCGGACCAGGTGCGCACGCTGATCGACCAGGAACGAGACGCTGAGGAGATCATCGACTGGTCGATGATCCTCGTGCCAGGCCTGCTGCAAACACCTGAATACGGGTACATCGTCACCGAGCACGCCCCCTCGGTGGAGACGGAGAACGTCCCCAGGGTCGCCGCGGCCAGGGCCGCGCGGGCGAACATCCTCGAACCAGGCCGCAAGTTCACGTTCTTCGTGCACGAGCAGGCGCTGTGGCTCCAGGTCGGCGGCTTGGAGGTGTGGCGGGAGCAACTCGCCCACCTGCTCCGGATGTCGGTGCGGAAGTACATCAGCATCCGGATCATTCCGCGCTCAGCCGGAATGCACGCGGGCACGGCCGGCGATTTCCGGATGATGAAGTTCCCGAAGTACCCGCCGGTCGTCTACGCCGAAAGCGTCAACTACTGCCTGTTCTTCGACGACCCGGACACCATCAAGATCCACGAGGAGATCCTGAACTCCCTCGCGGCAATCGCCCTGACTGAGGAAGAATCGAGGGCGGTGATCGACAACATCTTGGAGGGTCTCCAATGACCACCTGGCGCAAGAGCAGCTTCAGCGGCGGCGGCAACAACTGCGTCGAGGTCGGCCACGGCATCGGCATCCGCGACAGCAAGGCGCCGACAACCCACCTCCCGCTCACCGCCGAGGCCTGGTCAGCGTTCCTGCGCTTCGCCCGTTTCCCCGGCAAAACGCAGTAACTCTCGGTAGCGTGCCTCTCACGCAAGTGCAAGGGGGCCCGCATGACCGATCCGAATCAGCTCATCGAGGACTACGAACAGCGCACCGCCGCGTTGCTCGAACAGGCCGAAGAGGCCAAGGCTCAAATCGCGAACCTGACAGGCGCCGCCACCAGCTCGGACGGCGCCGTGACGGTGAGCGTCAGCGCAGGGGGTGCGCTGCTCAGCCTGTCGTTCGGCACGAAGGCCGACGAGATGCCCAAGGACCGCCTGGCGGCCCTCGTCATGTCCACGGCCAAACGCGCCCAGGCCCAGGCGGTCGGCCAGATCACCACGATCATGGCCCCGCTCATCGGCGACAACAGCGAGGCCATGCAGTTCGTCCAGTCCCAGATCCCGCCGATCGACGTCCCGGACGAGCCCGAGCCCGCCGCGCCACGCCAGTTCGTGGTGAACGAGGAGCAGCAGGACGCGGCCGCCACCCAGCCACCGCCTCCGCCGCGTCCGGCCCGGCGTCCCGTCGAGGACGACGACACGGACTTCGACCAGCGCAGCGTGTTCAAGAAGGAAGGTGGCTGGTGATGTCGGGCTTCCACATCGACCTCCAAATCCTCGACGTCCACCGGCGAGAGCTGCAGGCGCTCATCAGCGGACTCCCGGACGCCAAGGCTGCGGGGGCCGACAACGTCGGGAACTTCGAGGCCTGGGGCCTCGCTGGTCAGCCCTTCGCGCTGCTGATGAACCAGTGGACAGGAGACGCCAGCGAGTACGTCGACGCCGTCAAGGAGGCGGGGGACGTGTTGGTCCAGCGGTTCGCCGACATGTGCAAGACCTATGCCGACCAGGAAGAAGCAGCTGTTCAGATGTTCCAGAAGCTCCGCCATGGTCTGGACGGGGGTCAGTCGTGAGCGAGCCCGGCCCGAAGAACATCGGTGAGCTGAACCCGCTCAACGCGACCAGAGAGCCCGAGAGCGACGGGGTGGAGGTCTTCTCCAACTTCGACAGCCCGACTCAGGCTTGGGACGCGGCGGGCATCTTCAGCAGCTCCGCGAACCTGGTCTACGACGGCATCAAGGGTGACTGGACCGCCGTCTTGGGTGATGCGGCCGGCTTCGGCATGGACCTGCTCGGGTTCGTGACGAACCCGCTCGGCAGTCTGCTGTCGGCCGGGATCGGCTGGTTGATCGAGCACATCGCGTTCATCAAGGAAGCGCTCGACATCGTGGCGGGTGACCCGGACGCGGTCAACGCCATCGCCGAGACGTGGACGAACATCGCGAAACGCATGCAGGAGACCGCGGACAAGTACACGAGCACACTCGGTGCGCTGTCCGGAGCGCAGGGTCCTGCGATCGACGGCTACCGCAGGGCCGTGCAGGACTTCTCGAACGTCGTGGCAGGGGGCGCCAGTCATGCCACCTCCGCCGCTCAGGCGATGACCGTCGCCGCATCCGCGGTGGGCGTGGTCCGCGGCGCGATCCGGGATGCCATCGCGACCTTCATCTCGAACGCGATCATCAAGTTCGCCGCCGCCACCGCCTTGGCACCGGTCACCTTCGGCGCATCCGAGGCGGCGTTCATCGCCGACACCGTTGCGCAAGGCGCGATCACGGCGGGTAAGAACGCCAAGAAGGTCAGCAAAGTCGTCAAACAGCTCGAGAAGGTGTCGGAAGAAGCCAAGAACTCGCGCGACATGCTCAAAGGCACGACGAAGAACTTGAAGAAGACCGTTACCGACTACAACCGTGACGCCGCAAAACACGCCAACAAGGCTCTGCACCTCGCCAAGAAGGCCGAGGCCGGCAAGCTGGACGCCGATGACGCCAAGCGGTTGAGAGAACTCGGCGAGCGGGGCGAGGAGTTGATGGGCGACAAGAAGAAGGTCATCGACGACCTTGTCAACACCCGCGCCGACAACCTCCGCGACCGCATGGGCACCGGCGACCCGCGCTTGAAAGACGCCTCTGACGTGCTCGAACGGGAGCTGAGCCCCAAGATCTTCGGTCACGAGATGCCGTTCTCGGTGCCGAACTACCCCAAGGTCCTCGGAAACGCGGTCGTTCAGGAGTGGAGCGACCAGACGCACCGCGAAGCGGATGCCGAGGTCAAGCAGAACGACAAGGACGAGGCCTGGCGCGACTACTGGGAGGGCCAGCGCACGAACGTGGAACAGCCGAAGGCGTTCAAGCGCTTGGAAGGCGACCTGTGACCGAAGTGCTCGTTCGCAGGGCGAGCGGGTTGTTGCTGATCTTCCTGGCGGCCGCGGCGCCCGTCGTCGCCGCCGCTCGGCTGTCCGAGTGGGAAAACTCGCTCGCCGCGAGGAAGTCGGTGGAGCCGCTCGGAATCGGCGAAGTCGCCGTCGTCGGCACCCTGCTGTGGGGAATCATCCTCGTGGGCCTCTGGTGGCACTGGCGACGCGTGACGATGTGGCCGATCTGGTCCCGCTGGGCGTCGGTGACCGGCCTGTTCGCCGCGTTCCTCGAATCCGCGCAGCTCGCGGGCGACCGGGGCAAGCCCGTCGCGCTCGTCATTTGGCTGGGACTGGTCGTTCTGTGCTGGGCGCTGGGCGAGGCCGTGCGTCTCGTCACGACACGCCCCGTCACACCCGGCCTGATCACGTCGAAGCTGGAGATCCCCTTTCCCGTCCGGGATCTGAAGGCGAGGCTGTGCGTCCGGGCCGACCGCCTCGTCCTGGACAGCCTCGCTTCGCGGCGCAAGCGCTCGCGCGACGTCGCCGCCATCCCGTGGACGGCGTTGCGCTCCATCGAGCTGGTCGAGGTCGAGCAGGAGATGACCTGCACGGTGTTCCTGTTCTCGGGAGGCAGGGAGCCGAACTCCCGGCAGTACGACATCCGGCCGGGTCCGGCACTGCACGTCATCGGCACGGCGCGCGAGCTTCTCGTTCCGGTGACCACACGGACCGGCCGCACCGTGCTGGCGGCGGTGGAGGCGAGATCTGCGGGAGTCGAACCCGACCAGGAACAGCCGGCATTCGACGCCTGGTGCCGCAGCGCCGGCGTGTCCCGATGCGACGACGAGCAGCCGCGCGGCGGCAGGCGGTACGCCACTGACAGGCGGCCCTATGTGTTGGGAGTCATCGGAGCCTTCCTGCTGGCGCCGCTGTTCATGCTCTGCGGGACCTACCTGTCACTGCTCACCGGATCCGAACGCATGCAGAGGCAGTTCAAGGTGTTCAACGGCGTCATCGACCCCATCTGGGTCGCGACGCTCGGAATCGGCTCGATCGTGTTCCTGTACCTGCTGAACCGCTTCGTGATCCGGTCCTTCTTCGACGCCATGAAGACCCAGGACTTCATCGAGGCCTTCCCGGAACCACCACCTCCGCCGCCCAAGACCGGCACGGTGCCCGGCTCCGGCGAGAAGCGGAAGAAGCGCTGACCTAAGAGGCAGACTCCGGCACCTGCGGGTGCCGGAACCCGGGGTGCCCGTCCGGCAAAGCCCGCCGAAGCAACCACCCCGACACCAGGATGCACACGATCTGCAACGGCCAGGACAACGCCACCCGCAGCGTGGCCAGCCAGAACACCTGCGCATCCAGCCACAAAGGCGTGAACACGGCCACCCGCAACACGTACTGCCCCACCCAGGCCCAAGACGCCACGGAGTAGGCGCGCAACAACGCAGGATCTCGCCGCCACCGAGTCTTCTGCCCCAACAGAGTCCCCACGACCAGCCCGAGGAACGGCCACCGCACCGCGATGGACCCGGCCCAAGCCAAAGCAGAAGCCACGTTCGACAGCAGCTGGATCAGGAAGAAGTCCTCGACCCGACCGGTGTAGAGCGCCACCAGAGCCGCCGCCACCACCAGCAGCACGGACAGCAGGACCGCACGGGGCTTCTCGCCGCGCACCAACCGGAACGCGCCGATCGCCACGCCGCACAGCACCGCCGCCACGGCACCCGCGCCGATCGAGTGACCCCACACCAGCCAGCCCAGAACGAACGCCAGCGGCGGCAGGGAGGCGTCGAGGGCGCCGCCTCGGCCTCCGAGCAGTGATGCGAGCGACTCCTGGCGCACGTCGGTCATGGTTCCAGGGTGCCTTAGGCGAACCTAACTCAGGTAACGGACCCATATCGGGGATTGACCGCGGTGAACCAGGTCACTACCGTCTCCACGAAATCGTCTGGAAAGTTAACAGACAGGAGCGGACCTAATGCGTGCCGGAAGCCCACGACTGCTGCGGGAGATCAACGACCGCGCAGCCATCGAGGCTCTGCTGCGCAACGGGCCGCTGACCAGGTCGGAGTTGGAAGGCCTGATCGGTCTTTCGAAGCCGGCGACCGCGCAGCTGCTCACGCGCCTCGAATTCGCCGACACCGTGGTCCGCAACGGGCTGCGTGGCGGTGGGCGGGGGCCTCGGGCGCAGCTGTGGTCGGTCAACGGGGCGCTGGCGCACGTCGCGGCTGTCGACCTCACCCCCGAGACGGTCGACATCGCCATCGCGGACATCTCCGGTGCCGTGCTCACCGAGCACAAGGCGCCGATGCCCGCGAAGCACGGCGTGCTGGAGGCGTTCGTCAGCGCGGTCGGCAAGGCCTGCGGGCAAGCGGGTCTGAGCGCCGACCGGTTGCTGCACGTCGTGGTGGGCTGTCCGGGAGCGGTGAACCCCGTGACCGGCGAGCTCGGCTACGCGCCCCACCTGCCCGGCTGGAGCGGGTTCGACGTGCCCGGCCGGTTGCGGGAGCGGCTCGCGACGTCGGTGAGCGTCGAGAACGACGTCAACCTCGTCGCGCTGGAGGAGATGGTCGCCGGGCGGGCCACCGAGGTGAACGACTTCGTCGTCATCTGGCCCGCCGACCTCGTCGGTGCCGCCGTCGTCGTCAACGGGTCGCTGCTGCGCGGCGCTTCCGGGGGCGCGGGCGAGATCGACGGGCTGATGATCCCCGACCGCGCGGCGGCCGACACCGACACGGACCGCTCCGGCGGCACGTTCGGCGAGCTGCTCAGCAACACGTCGATCTGCAAGCTCGCACGGGCCCACGGGCTCGCCGCGCGCAACGGCCACGGGGCCGTGCGCAAGGCGTTGGCCGCGGGTCCTGCGGGCCGCGAGTTCATGGGCGATCTCGCCAGGCGCATCGCCACGGGCGTGGCCAGCGTCGTCGCGGTGCTCGACCCGGAACTCATCCTCCTGTCCGGCGACATCGCGCAGGCGGGCGGAACCACGCTGAACGACCTCGTTGCCGCGGAACTGCGGCAACTGGTGGTGCCGAGAACACCTGTCCAACTGGCCCTGGTGACCGGGAAACCGGTGCGCAGCGGCGCATTGCACTCGGCCCTGGCCGTGGCGCGTGAACAGGTGTTCGGCCTGCCGGCAGCCACCACGGCTCCATTCCGCGGCCCAGTGGTCGCCGGGTCCCCACGTTGATCGAGAAGGAGTGCACATGCGCAAGCACACCCGTGCTGCTTTGCTCTGTGTCGCCGCAGCGCTGACCCTCACCGCATGTGCGGCGGGCAAGGGTGGTGGTGCCGACACCGGTGCCGCAGCTGCTCCTGGCAAGGACGACAAGCTCACCCTCACGGTCTGGAGCAACTACTCCGACCGCGAGCTCGAAGAGGTCACCAAGGCCCTCAAGACGTTCAACAAGAAGTTCCCGAACATCGAGATCAAGCACGAGGGCTCGCAGGACGACGACAAGATCACCGCGGGCATCCGGTCCGGCAACACGCCGGACGTCGCGCTGTCGTTCACGACCGACAACATCGGCCAGTTCTGCTCCTCCGGCGCGTTCCAGCCGCTGAAGGCCTACATCGACCGCGACAAGGTCGACCTGAACCAGCTCTCCCCCGCGGTCCAGGAGTACACCGAGTACAAGGGCAACCGCTGCGCGATGCCCATGCTCACCGACGTGTACGCCATGTACTACAACAAGGACCTGCTCACGAACGCGGGCATCGCGAACCCGCCGAAGACGCTCGACGAGCTCTACGACGCGGCCGTGAAGGCGACCAAGAAGGCGCCGAACGGGGACATCGAGGTCGCGGGTTACCTGCCCACGATGGGCTTCTACGCCAACCGCCCGACCATCCTCGCGCCGACGTTCGGTGGTGTGTGGGAGAAGGACGGCAAGTCCAACCTCGCCGGCTCCCCCGGCTTCACCGAGATGCTGACGTTCCAGAAGAAGCTCGTCGACTTCTACGGCTACGACGCGCTGGAGCGGTTCCGCGCGGGCCTCGGCCAGGAGTACTCGGCCGACCACGCGTTCCACCAGGGCAAGATCGCGATCATGATCGACGGTGAGTACCGCACCGCGTTCCTCAAGGCGCAGGCACCGCAGATCAAGTTCGGCACCGCCCCGTTCCCGACGGCGAAGGACGTCGCCTACGGCACGGCGTTCACCACCGGCACGATCATGGGCATCCCCAAGGGCGCCAAGAACCCCGGCGCCGCGTGGGAGCTGATCAAGCACCTGACGTTCGACACCGACACGATCGTCGACCTGTCCAACGCCATCAAGAACGTCCCGAGCACCAAGGCCGCCATGGAGAGCCCGAAGCTCGACGTGGACGAGCAGTTCAAGACGTTCATCGACCTCGCCAAGAGCGACAAGCTCAAGGGCAACCCGGTCACCCCCATCGGTGACGCGCACATCAAGGCCGTCACCGACTTCTCGGTCTCCTACCAGTCCGGCAAGGTCCCGGACCTGGCGGCAGGCCTCAAGGAAGTCGACAAGAACATCGACGACCAGATCGCCAAGAGCGGCAAGTAGGGACTCGTCAGATGACCGCCACGCTCGGCGCCCGTCCCGCCCCCGGCAGGGGGCGGGCACGTGCCCGCCACCGCCTCGCCGTGCTCGGGTTCATGGCACCGGCCATCATCGGCTTCGTCCTGTTCTTCCTGTACCCGTTGATCGCCACGGTCGTCTTCAGCTTCACGAAGTACGACCTGATCAACGCACCGGAGTTCACGGGGCTCGACAACTACACGTTCATGTTCAAGGATCCCTTGCTGATCAAGGCGATCACGAACACGCTCTGGTTCGTCGTGGTGCTGACGATCGCGCGGACCGTGTTCGCGCTGGGCGTGGCATCGGTCATCGCTCGCCTCAAGACGGGCGTCGGGTTGATCCGCACGCTCTGCTACCTGCCCTCGCTGGCGCCGCCGGTCGCCGCGACACTCGTGTTCTTCATGGTGATGCGCCCCAACGGCGGCCCGCTCGACACGTTCCTCGGCTGGTTCGGCGTCGACGCACCGCTGTTCTTCTCCGACCCGGCCTGGGCCAAGCCCGGCATCACCGCGATCATGCTGTGGATCTCCGGCGACCTGATGATCATCATCCTCGCCGCGATCCTCGACGTGCCGCAGGAGCAGTACGAGGCCGCCGAACTCGACGGCGCGGGCCCGGTCCGGCGCTGGTGGCACGTCACGCTGCCGACGATCTCACCGGTGCTGCTCTTCGGCATCGTGAACTCGGTGATCCTCGCGTTGCAGCTCTTCACGCAGGCGGTCGTCGCGGGGTCGGCCGGCTCGGGAGCGGCGGACGCGACGGGATCGACCAAGTACCTCGGTTTCCCGGACAACTCCACGCTGACGTTCCCGGTCTACCTGTACACGCAAGGGTTCCGCTACTTCGACATGGGCTACGCGGCCGCCATGGCCACGGTCCTGTTCGTCATCTCGTTCGCCGTGACCATCGTCCTGGTCCAGCGGATGCGCAAGAACTCCACGGCTGAGGAAGGGGGTCCGGGAGCATGACCGCCACGCTGACCAAACCACCGGTCGACGTCCCCGCGGAACCGGAGCAGCCGCGCCGGAAGCGTTCCACGGGCAGCTTCCTGAACTGGGTGGCGACGCACGCGATCGGCCTCGCGCTCGGCCTGATGTTCGCCACGCCCGTCGTGTTCGTCTTCCTGACCGCGGTGATGTCGGACAACCAGGCGTTCACCGCGGACCTGTGGCCGCGCGAGTGGCACTGGGAGAACTTCGTCGAGGTCTTCGACAAGGCGCCGCTCTTCCAGTACCTGGTCAACAGCCTCACGTACTCGCTGCTCGCGACGCTGGGCATGCTGATCTCGTCGATCCCGGCGGCCTACGCGCTCGCGAAGCTCAAGTGGCGCGGCCGGAACGTGGCGTTCATCCTCGTCATCGGCGCCATGATGCTGCCGCCGCAGGTGGTCGCCGTGCCGCTGTACGACACGTGGTCGTCGCTGGGCCTGACCGGCTCGCTGGTCCCGCTCATCGCGCCGTACTTCCTGTTCGACGCGTTCAGCATCTTCCTGCTGCGCCAGTTCATGCTGACCATCCCGCAGTCCTACGTGGACGCCGCGCGGGTGGACGGCTGCTCGGAGTTCCAGGCCCTGGTGCGGATCATCGTGCCGATGGCGAAGCCGGGCATCGCGGCGACCGCGCTGTTCTGCTTCCTCTTCACCTGGAACGACTACTTCGGGCCGTTGCTCTACACGGGCGAGGTGAAGGACCAGTGGACGTTGTCGCTGGCCCTGGCGACGTTCAAGGGCATGCACATCGTGCAGTGGAACTCGTCGATGGCGGTGACGTTCCTGACGATGATCCCGGCCGTCGTCCTCTTCGTCTTCGCTCAGAAATCTTTCGTCAAGGGCATCACGTTCACGGGAGTCAAGGGATGAAACTCACCGTCGTCGGTGGCGGGTCCACCTACACACCGGAGCTGATCGACGGCATCGCCGGCCGTCGCACCAGCCTGGCGGTGGACGAGATCGTCCTCGTCGACCCGGACCAGCACCGCCTCTCCCTCGTCGGCCCGTTCAGCCAGCGCCTGCTGGAGCACGCGGGACACCCGGCGAAGGTGCGCACCACCTCGTCGCTCGAAGAGGGCGTCGAGGGCGCTTCGGCCGTCCTGCTGCAACTGCGGGTGGGCGGGCAGACGGCGCGAGCCTCGGACGAGACGTTCCCGCTGACCTGCGGGTGCGTCGGCCAGGAGACCACCGGCGCGGGAGGCCTCGCCAAGGCCCTGCGGACCGTGCCGGTGGTCCTGGACATCGCCGAGAAGGTGCGCAGGCTCGCCGGGCCCGACACGTGGATCGTCAACTTCACGAACCCGGTCGGCATCGTCACGCGAGCGCTCCTGCAGGAGGGCCACAAGGCGATCGGCCTGTGCAACGTGGCGATCACGTTCCAGCGCTGGACCTCCGCGCTGCTCGGCGTCGATCCATCCACTGTGGAGCTGGAACACGTCGGCCTGAACCACCTCACGTGGGAACGCGGCGTGTACGTGGACGGCGTGGACCGGTTGCCGGAACTGCTCGAGGACCACGTCGAGGGCCTGGCGGAGCACATCGGCATCGACGGCGGCCTGATGCGGCGCCTGAACATGGTGCCGTCGTACTACCTGAACTACTTCTACAACCACGACGCCGTCGTGCAGAAGCAGCTCAACGAGCCGCCTCGCGCCGAGGTCGTCGCGGCGGTCGAGAAGGAACTGCTGGACATCTACGGCGACCCGTCGGTCGTGACGAAGCCGGAGCAGCTCGGACAGCGCGGTGGCGCGTACTACTCCGAGGCGGCCGTGCAGCTCGTGCACGCGCTGACCGGGGGCGAAGGCGCCGAGAAGCACGTGGTCAACGTGCAGAACAACGGCTCGCTGCCCTTCCTGCCCGACGACGCCGTGGTCGAAGTCTCGTCCACTGTGGACGGAAATGGCGGTAGGCCGTTGCCGGTCCGCCCCGTGGAACCGTCCATCTCCGGCCTGATCTCGCACGTCACCGCGTACGAGTACCTGGCGCTGGAAGCCGCGAAGCACGGTGGCCGGGACCGGGTGGCGAACGCGCTGCTCGCCCACCCGCTCATCGGGCAGCACGCGATCGCGGACCGGCTGGCCGACGAGCTGATCGCGCAGAACCGCGATCTGCTGCCGTGGGTGAAGGGAAACTGACAACGATGACCGACCGGGTGCTCGCCATCGACGGCGGGAACAGCAAGACCGCGGTGCTCCTGGTGGACGCGGACGGCAAGGTGCTCGCGCAGGTGCGCGGGCCTGGTGCGCCGCCGCAGACCGTGGGCATGAAGCGCGGACTCGACGTGTTCGAGGCACTGGCACGCGAGGCCGCGGCTCAGGCGGGACTGTCCCCCGACGAGCCGATCGCGTCGCACACGTCCGCCTACCTCGCGGGGGCCGACCTGCCCCGCGAGGAGGAGGACCTGACGCGGGCGATCTCCGAGCGGGGCTGGTCGAGGACGACGTTCGTCGGCAACGACACGTTCGCGCTGCTGAGGGCTGGTACCGCCGCCGCTGGGGGTGTGGCGGTCGTCTGCGGCGCGGGGATCAACGCGGTGGGCGTGGCGCGCGACGGCCGGACGCACCGGTTCCCCGCGCTGGGCGCGATCTCGGGTGACTGGGGTGGCGGTGGCCAGCTCGGCAACGACGCCCTGTGGCACGCGGTGCGCGCGGAGGACGGCCGGGGCAAGCCGACGCTGCTGCTTCCCGCGCTGCTGAAGCACTACGGCGAGACCTCGATCTTCGACGTCGTGGAGAAGATCCACTTCGAGGAGCTCGAACTGGACCCGCACGCGCTCTGCCCGTTGGTCTTCGAGGTGGCCGCGCAGGGTGATGCCGTTGCGCTGCAGCAGGTCGACCGCCTCGTCGAGGAGATCGTCCTGCTCGCCACGGTCTCGATGCGCAAGCTCGACCTGATGGACGAGCCCGTGGACGTGGTGCTGGGCGGCGGGGTCCTCACCAACACCGGCGACGTCGTGGTCGGCCCCGTCCGGCAGCAGATCCTCGAAGCCGCGCCGCTCGCCCAGGTCCGCCTGGTCGACGTGCCTCCCGTGGTGGGCGCGGCTCTTCTGGGCCTCGACCACATCGGGGCCTCGCCGGGCGCGGAGCTGAGGCTGCGCTCGGCGTACAGCGAACAGGTGCCGGCGGCCGCGCTGGACGTGGCCGCCGGCTGACCCCAAGACCCCGTCTCAGGGGGTGAATCGGCGGCGGTACCCCCTGAGACGGTCCCAATCCCCACTGCTCGGGGCAGACAGGCGGCGGCGTCCCGAGCAGTGGCCCCAACCCTTTCCGAGGGGTGGAACCGGCGGCGGCGTCCCCCTCGGAAAGGCCCGGCGACCCCCGCAGCGACCTCATGTGCCGAGGACGCTGCGGGGGTCTTTCACGTCGTGGGCAGGGACGAGGGCTCGATCTGCAGAGCGGCGGACGAGACCGCCGGCACCGCGCCCGAGGGGACGACGGTCGTCGCGGCGACGCTTTCCGGGGACGCCGCGGCCTCCGGGGTGACGACGGGGTTCGAGTGGGGCGGCGGGGTGACCGCGACCGGCCCGCCCGACGGCGGCACCGACGGCCGCACGGACGGGGTCGGCCTGACCGCGGACCGGCCGGGCGGTTCGGGGCTGAACTCCATCGGCGGCTGGTCGCCCCCGACCTGGGCGGCGTCGGGCGCACCGGGCTCCGGCGCGGACCCGGACGACACCGGTCCGCTCAGAGCGACCGCGGCCAGGGCGCCGACTGTGAGAAGCGCTACACCGAGCGAAAGGAACGGAAGCGGCAAACCAGAACGCACCCGGCAGAAGTTAGCGAGGCATTGAGACGAATCCCCTGGAATCCCCTCAAGCTTCCCTCGATCGAGTGGTAAAAGAATCGTCACCCACAGCGACAAAACCTACGATGCCGTAACCGACGGTGGCGTAACCACGGGTTGGTTGTGCATGCTAACTAGTCGCCTCCGGACGGGAGCCCGCCGGCGAGGAGCAAGGCACATCGCACGAAAGAAGGGGGATGTTGTGCTGCTGCGTTGGAACAGTCTCGTGTCCCTGGGGGACAGCTTCACCGAAGGCATGGACGATCCCGGCCCGGGAGACACCTACGTCGGCTGGGCGGACCGGCTGGCGGGCATGATCGCCCAGCAGGCACCCGAGTTCCGGTACGCCAACTTCGCGATCCGCGGCAAGATGCTGCAGGAGATCATCGACGACCAGGTGCCGCTCGCGATCTCGCTCAAGCCGGACCTGGTGACGTTCTGCGGTGGTGGCAACGACATCATGCTGCCGAACAGCGACCCGGACGCGCTGGCCGAGGTGTACGAGGTGGCGGTGGCCGACCTCAGGGCCGCCGGGGCCGACGTCGTGATCTTCACCGGCTTCGACACCAAGGCGACACCGCTGCTCAGGAGCCTGCGCGGCAAGGTCGCCATCTACAACGCGCACCTGTGGTCGATCGCCGAGCGCTACCACTGCCGCATGGTCGACCTGTGGTCGATGCACGTGCTGCACGACCGTCGCGCGTGGAGCGAGGACAGGCTGCACCTCTCGCCGGAGGGCCACCAGCGCGTCGCGCTCAAGGCCGCCGAGGTGCTCGGGCTGACCGACGACCACTCGTGGAACGCGCCATGGCCCGCTCTCGAGGAGGCGGACTGGGTCACCCAGCGCAAGGCGGACCTGAAGTGGGCCCGCGAGTACGTGGTGCCGTGGATCGGCCGCACGCTCCGGGGCGAGTCGATGGGTGACGGCCTTGCGCCGAAACGGCCGGAGTTGCTACCACTCGCGCGTTGCGCCGAAGAGAACTTCCAGTAAAAGGCGAAGGCCCGACCGGCATTCTCCCCCGAGTGCCGGTCGGGCCTTCCGAAAGCAGACGCCTTGCCCCCTCGGCAATCCCCCACTCGGCAGCCTGCTCGTCCAACATCCCATGCTTTGGGACCAGACGACTAAACGCGCGCTAAACCTCGGACGAGAGCGAGTCCAGAAGGGTCCGCACCTCGACCGCGCGCGCCGAGTTGACCTGCGCGTACAGGCGCAGCGCCTCCGTCAATTCCGCTGCCGCAGCAACCCATTCCGCCCGCCGGAGCAACACGCCGCCGAGAACGTGCCGCCCGAACCCCTCCAGGTACGTCACCTCGGCCACCGAGGCCTGGTCGACGACCTGGCGGGCCAGGGCCTCCGCCCGGTCCAGCGCGCCGGCCTGCAGGTGCAGCTCGGCGAGGTTGGCGAGGCCGCGCATCAACGCGACGTCGTCCCCGGAGCGCCGGTAGACGTCGACGGCGTGGGACTGGTGCCGCAGCGCCACTTCCACGTGTCCGCGGGCCTGTTCGACCTGTGCCACGTTGTTGAGGCCGTGGGCCTCGCCGACCACGTCACCGGACTGCTGCGCGAGCTGCACGGACTCCCAGAAGTGCAGCAGCGCCTCGTCGTGCAGTTCCAGCCGGAACAGGACGTCGGCGAGCTGGGCGAGCGTCAGCACCAGGTACTGGCGCTCGCCCAGCTCGGTCGCGAGCCGGTGCGCCCGACGGGCGTCCGGCAGCAGGACGGCGCGTCCCAGCCGGGCGTTCGTCGTGTAGGTCGTGTCCAGCATCAGGACCTGTCCGAGGCGGCTCCCCGTCACCTCGGCCGCGGCCAGGCCGAACCCGACCAACGCCACCCACTCGCCGGTGAGTGCGCGCGCGGTCGCGTAGTGGTGCAGCAGCCTCACCAGCTGCCACACCTGGTCGTGCAGGCCCCTTTCCGCCGCCGCGTGCACCACCGCGACGATGTTGGGCCACTCCTGGTCGAACCAGTCGATCGGGTCACCGAACTCCGGCAACGCGGTGGAACCGTTGTCCCCCAGGGCGAAGTCCAGCCCGTCCCGCACCGGCCGGATGGCCCGGCGGACGTGGTCGCACGCGACGAGGTAGTAGTTCACCAGGCGCCGCAACGAATCCAGGTCCGCCCGGCCCGCGCCGCGCACGTACAGGCGCACCAGCTCGTGCATGGTGAAGCCGTCCGGCCACGGTTCGACGAGCAGGTTCACCCCGACGAGCTGGGTCAGCCGCGAGCGCGCCGACTCGACGCGGGTGCGGGTCAGCGCGGCGACGGCGTGCGGCGACATCCACCGGCCGGGCGCCATGCCGACGGACTGGAAGACCTCGCCGAGCTCGGAGGGCAGGTCGCGGGTCGACAGGTCCAGTGCCCGCGACACCCCCAGCCCCGCCTCCGGCAGGTCGAGGCCGCGCATCCGCTGCCCGTCGTCGGCGAGCTCCCCCACGAGCTCCTCGACCGTCCACTCCGGACTGATCACGAGCTTCGCGGCGGCCACCCGCAGCGCCAGCGGCAGCCCGCCGCACAGCTCGGCGAGCTTGCGCGCGGCCGCCGGGTCCTCGTCGGACAACGGCCTGCCCAGCACGTCGTCCACCAGCGCACGCGCCGCATCGTCGTCCAGCGGGCCGAGCTTGCGCACGCGGGCGCTGTTGGTGACGACCAGCCGTTCCAGCTGCGACCGCGAGGTCACCAGCACCACCGAGCCCGAGCCGGGCGGCAGCAGCGGCTGGACCTGGTCGAACGCGGTCGCGTCGTCCAGCACCACGAGCACGCGGCGGCGGTGCAGCAGCGAGCGGTAGAGCCCGACGCGGTCCTCGAGGCCGACCGGCACGCCGTCCGCCGGCACGCCC
Organism: Lentzea albida; assembly: GCF_900111005.1. Classification (GTDB taxonomy): domain Bacteria; phylum Actinomycetota; class Actinomycetes; order Mycobacteriales; family Pseudonocardiaceae; genus Lentzea; species Lentzea albida. The sequence continues at coordinate 400,092 of NZ_FOFV01000001.1, read as the reverse complement.
ATCGCCACCAGGAACCGGGTCAGCACCTCGCCCGGCTCGGTGTCGCCGAGCGACGCGAACAGCACGCCGTGCGGGAACATGTCCGAGTTCTCGTGCCCCCACGTGATCGCGAGAGCGCTCTTGCCGACACCGGGCGCGCCGGTCAGCACGGCGACCGTGGTGGCCAGCAGGTTCCTGGCGGTGACGACCTCGTCGAGCCACGAGGTGTCGTCCTCGCGGCCGAACAGGCGGGTCGCGGACGCGGGCAGCAACGCCGGCGCCACGATGCCCGCGCGCGGCGCGACAGGCCGTTCGACGGGCCCGATCACGCTCAACGACGGGTCGTCGCGCAGCACCTGCTCGTGCAACGCCCGCAGCTGCGGGCCCGGATCGATGCCCAGCTCGTCCACCGCGCGGCGCTGGAACCGCTGGTACGCCTCGAGAGCGTCGGCCCGCTGCCCGGACCGGTAGAGCGCGCGCATGCTGTGGGCCACCAGGCGTTCCCGGAACGGGTACTCGGTGCACAGCCCGCGCAGCTCGCCCACCAGCTCCAGGTGGCGGCCCAGTTCGAGCTCGGCGTCGATGCGCTCCTCCAACGCGGACAGCCGCAGCTCTTCGAGATCGGAGGTCATCGGGTCGCCCGGCACGTCGGAGAGCACCGGCCCGCGCCACAGCCCCAGCGCCTCGCGCAGCAGGCCCGCCCTGATGGCGGCGGGCTTGCCGCGGGAGGACGCCACGAGCTGCCGGGCGCGGTGCAGGTCGAGACGCCACGGGTCGACGGTCAGCTCGTAGCCGGTCGGCGTGGTGCGGATCGTCGCGGAGCCCGCGGGATCGGCCTCCTCCAGCACCTTGCGCAACCGCGAGACGTAGCCGTGCACGATCGTCCGCGCGGTGGCCGGAGGCTGCTCCGTCCACAGCGCGTCGACGATCTGGTCGATCGAGACGGGTCGGTTCGCCTCGACGACCAGCATCGCCAGCAGTCCGCGCATGCCTCGACGGCCCAGCTCGACGAGCCGTCCGTCCGCGAGCACCTGGAGTGGACCGAGCACGCCGAACTCGAGTCCGGTTTTGCTCCGCATGCCCCTCCTCAGGTGCGCTGACCTCGTCTCTTCAGAAGGTGTGGGCGTCGCAGTCTCAGATACAAGTACGGCTCAGATTCGCGGGACGCTACTGTTCACCCGTGCCGCGAGATCGGAACTCCGTGGTTGACCGCGGCGCCGGGTGCCTCCTCGGCGGCGCTCTCGGTGATGCGCTCGGTGCGCCCGTGCAGTACCTCGGCTGGGCCGACATCCAGCGCGAACACGGTCCCGAGGGCGTCCTGGGACCCCCGAAGCCCGCGCTGTTCACGGACGACACCCAGCTGACCCTCTTCACCGCCGACGGTTACCTGCGCGCGTGGGTGCGCGGGAAACGCACCGGCGAGTGGGAGCCGTCGGAGATGGTCTGGCACAGCTACCGGCGCTGGCTCGTCACGCAGCAGCAGCCGGCCCCGGAACACGGCTCGACCGGCCTGCTCGCGGACGAACGCCTGTACGAGAGCCGCTCGCCGGGCCTCACGTGCCTGCGCGCCCTGGCCGCCGAGACACCGTCCACTCCGGAGAACCCGCACAACGAGTCGTCCGGCTGCAACGGCGTCACGCGCACCGCGCCAGCGGGCTTCGCCCCGTCCGCGGCGATCGCGTATGACCTCGGCTGCCGCTTCGCCGCGCTGACCCACGGCGGCACCGGCGGCTGGGTGTCCGGCGGCGCGCTGGCGCTGCTCGTGCACCTGCTCGCCGTGAAGGGCAGGCCGCTGCGCGAGGCGATCGACCAGGTGATCGGCCGCGTGCTGCGCGACGACACGTACACCGCGACGGTGCTGACCCGTGCCGTGGTGCTGGCCGAGGAGCACGACGGTTCCGCACCCGTGCGCGTCGACCGGCTCGGCAGCGGCTGGACCGGCCCGGAGGCGCTGGCGATCGCGGTCTACACCGTGCTGACGCACCCGAAGCCGGCGCAGTTCGTGGACGCGATGCGCGCCGCCGCCAACCACTCCGGCGGCAGTGACGCGACGGCGGCGTTGACGGGCAACGTGCTCGGGGCGTTGCACGGCACCGAGGCGCTGCCCCGCGACTGGCTGATGGGGTTGGAGATGGTGGACGTGCTGGACGCGATGGGCCGCGACCTCGGCATGTCCGCGGTGAACCTGGACTTCAACGAGGACCGCTACGCCTGACACAGAAAAGGCCTACTGTGGCGCGCTCCCGAATTCGCGCCACAGCAGGCCTTCTCGCACGAGCAGTTGGTCGACAGCAGGCCGGGACTTGCCCCGAGCGCGAGCTCCGATCCAGCTCTTGATCAACGAAGAACGTGCCCCGGAGTCAACGCTCCGTTGGGCGAGCATGTTAACAGACGTGCACGGGAAGTCCAGGGCTGGAGTGCACCCGACGATCTTCGTCGACGATGAACACCTCGCAGTCCTCCTGCGCCGCCGCCCACTCGATCCCCTCCCTGCCCAGCGCGAACGCTGCTGTGGCAGTGGTATCCGCGATCGCGAGGTCGTCGGAGAAAACGGTGACCGAGAGAATTCCCGTGACGGGCTGCCCGGTGCGGCCGTCGAGGATGTGCTGCCCGCGTTCGTACAACGCTGACGTGGCAACGGCTCCGTCGCGCACGCCGAGCACGACGCTCAGCTGGTCGGCGAGATCGGGATGCCGAACGCCTACGCGCCAAGGCTTTCCGGGTTCGGGCTCGCCGGCGGTCACGACGTCACCGCCCGCGTTGACGCAGAACGTCGTGGCACCGCCCTCGCGCAGCAGGTCCGCCGCCCGTTGCACGGCCCAGCCCTTCACGACCGCGCACGGGTCGAGGCCGCGGCCCGGGACCTGAGCCGTGAACGCGCCGCCGGTCGACTGCTCGTACCAGTCGCACAGCGACAGGACCTCGACGAGGTCCGGGGTGAGCTCCTCCCTGGTGAGCTCACCCCGGTCCAGCCGGGACACCTCGCTGTCGGGCTTGAACGGCGAGAACCGCTCGTCCGCCTCGCGCAGCCAGGCGAACGCGCGGTCGGCCAGTGCGGCGTCCCCGTCGCGGAGGTCCACCGAGATCGGCAGCCCCATGATCTGCTCGACGCGCCGCACGGCCATCACTTCGCCTGGTCGATCGCGGCCTGGAGCGACTGCTTGTAGCCCTCGGAGGTCGCGGTCGCGCCGGACACCGTGTCGATGTCCGCGCTCTGCGCCTTGAGCGCCGACTCGCGCAGCAGCGGCAGCGCCATCCTGGTCGGGTTGCTGTTGGGCGCCCGCAACGCCTTCACGTCGACGATCTTGGTGCCCTGCAGCGTCACCTGCACCTGCACGGTGCCCTCGGACGTGTTCACCGCGGGCCCGGACACCGTGCGGTTCTGGGCCTGCTGCTGGGTTTGCTGCTGCTGGGTCGTCGTCTTGGGCGCCGCCCCGGTCGTCTTCGGCGCGGCACCGGTGGTCTTGGGCGCGGCCTGGGTGGTCTGAGGTGCGGTCTGCTGCTGCGTCTCCGGCGCGGCGACCTCGCTGAGCTCGCCCTCGTGACCGGACGCCGGCGCGTAGAGCCAGACCGGGACCAGACCGGCCACGCTCAGCGCCAGAACGGGAATTGCCCTCTTCACGTCGTCGGACCCTTCTCAGTTGGCCAGCGCGAAGCGCTCGGCGTGGACCTGGTTGCCGGGAACTCCCAGTTCGTCGAGGCTCTTGATCACCGCGTCGGTCATGCCGCCGGGACCGCAGATGAAGACGTCGCGGTCCTGCACGTCCGGCACGAGCGCGGCGATGTTCTCGGGGCCGAGCAACGGGCCGTTCGCGGTGATGGTCTTCGACGAACCGGTGACCAGGCGCAGCGCCGCGCCCTTGGCCCTGGCGAGCCCTTCGAGCTCGCGCAGCAGCACGGCCTCGCGGGGGTCGCTGACCCGGTAGAGCACCACGACGTGGCCCTTGATCTCCTCCAGCAGCGCGCGGACCGGTGTGACGCCGACACCGCCCGCGACGAGGAGCGCGTTGGGCTTGGTCTGGTGCATGGTCGTGAACGCGCCGTACGGTCCTTCGGCGAACACGCGCGTGCCGACCTTGATGTTGCGGATGTCCGCGCTGCCGGTGCCCAGAGCCTTCGCGGTGAGCCGCAGGTACTTGCCGTTCGGCGCCGCGGACAGCGAGAACGGGTTGGCCTGCCACCAGCGGTCCTTGGTCAGGAAGCGCCAGAGGAAGAACTGGCCTGCGCGGGCGCCGAGCTGGTCCAGGTCCTTTCCCTCGACGTAGACGGAGACGACGTTGTGCGCCTCCGGCACGACGGCGGCGACCCGGAACTGGTGGCGCCAGTTGCGGTAGAGCGGGAGCACCACGCGTCCGATGAGGACGGAGCCGAGCGCGAACGCCCAGAGGCCCCACCAGTAGCCGGTCGCGAGCGCGGACTTGCGGAACGTGCTGCCCACCGCCACCTGGTGCGAGAACGCGAGGAAGATCGCCACGTAGGTGTAGAGGTGGATGAAGTGCCAGGTCTCGTAGGCCAGCCGGCGCCGCGCGAAGCGGGCCGAGACGACGCCGACGACCATGATGATCGCCCACGCCACCAGCGCGCGCAGGATGCCCTCCAGCTCGGTCGCCTGACGGATGACCTCGGCAATCGGCCCTTCCGAGCCCGCGTTGCCGAACGCGATGAAGACGAGGTGGCCGATCAGCGTGAAGAAGATCGTGAAGCCGACCCAGCGGTGCCACGAGGTGAGCTTGTCCATGCCGAGGCGCCGGTCGAGCCACGGCAGCCGGGCCACCAGCAGGAGCTGGAACGCCATGGCGAGCGCGCCGTAGAGGCCCGCGAGCCTGCCGAGGTTGACCAGCTTGTTCGTGCCGACGCCCGCCGCGTTGAACAGGTACGTCACGAAGGCCGCGTTGGCGAGGAGGAACACGTACAGGCCGGCTTTGGCCAGCACCTTGTGCGGCGTCGCCCGGCCGGCCGGAGCCGGTCGCACGGGGTGCTGCAGGGTGGTCGTCACGGCGGGCTCCTCGGTCGGGGCGGTCTCGGTCGGTCGGTGTCGATCCTCAGCGTTCGAGCTGTGGCTCCCCTTTGCCCGCGCTGTCGACTTCCTGTCGATCGAGCGGAGGAGCCACCGGGTGACGCACCATGAGACACGTGGACAAGGGCAACTCGGTTCGATTGCTCGTCGTGGATGACGAGCCGCACATCGCTGACCTGGTCGCGACGGTCGCCCGGTACGAGGGCTGGCAGGCCGCGACGGCGCTCAACGGCGAAGAGGCGTTGAGAGAGGCGGCCGAGTTCCAGCCGGACATCGTCGTGCTCGACCTCATGCTGCCCGACCTGGACGGATTCACCGTTCTCGATCGGCTCCGGTCGGCCGGCGCGATGGTGCCGGTGGTGTTCCTGACGGCCCGCGACGGCACTGCGGACCGGGTGGCGGGCCTCACCCGCGGCGGCGACGACTACCTCGTGAAACCGTTCTCGGTCGAGGAGCTGATGGCCCGGCTGAGGGCCGTGCTGCGCCGCTCGACGGGTCCGTCGTGGAAGCGTTCGGTGCTGAAGGTGTCCGATCTCGTGATGGACGAGGACACCCGCGAGGTCCGCCGCGGCGGCAAGCTCGTGACGCTGACGCCGACCGAGTACGAGCTGCTGCGGTACCTGATGCGGCGCTCGCCCGCCGTGCTGACGAAGGCGCAGATCCTCGACCACGTGTGGGAGTACGACTTCGGCGGCCGTTCCAACGTCGTCGAGCTGGTCATCTCCCACCTGCGCCGCAAGCTCGACGACGGCCGCGAGCCGTTGATCCACACCGTGCGCGGTGTGGGGTACGTGCTCCGCCGAGCAGCCGAGTGAGTCCCTCGATGGACTTCCGCGTGAAGCCGGTCCGCGACTGGCGGCTCGGCACCCGCCTCGCCCTGGGCCTCGGCGCCCTGGCGCTGACCGTGTTCGCGATCGTCGGCTGGGTCATGGTCTCGTCGATGAAGGACTTCCTCGACCGCCGCCTCGACGACCAGATGGTGATCAGCCAGACGAGCGCGGTCAAGGAGATCGACGCCCACGGCAAGGTCTCCAAGCTGCCGCCGGACTGGTACGCCGTCGTCTACAAGATCGAGGACGGTCAGCTCCAGGCCCAGCCGGGCGACCAGCAGCCCGCCGACCGCGAGGAGTTCGACGCGCTCGCGAAGAGGGCGCTGACCGCCGACGAGTTCCAGACCGAGTACCTGCGCGGCGAGGGCAAGTTCCGGCTGCGCGCGTGCCAGGTCGTCAAGGACGAGTGGATCCTCGTCAGCGCGGCCCCGACCACCGACCGCGACGACACGATCTCCCAGCTGGTCACGGTCGCCGTGATCGCGTTCATGGCCGCGCTGATCGCGCTGGTCGCGGGCGGTCAGGCGCTGATCCGCAAGGGCATGCGGCCGCTGTCGGACATGGCCGACACCGCGCACGACATCTCCTCGCACGACCTCACCGACTCGGGCGACCTCACGGTCCGCGTGGACGGACGGGGCGGCGGCGTCGAGGTCGAGGAGCTGCGCGAGGCGTTCAACAAGATGCTCGCGCACATCGACTCTTCTCTGGCGGCCCGCACGGCCGCAGAGCAACGCCTCCGCCGGTTCATCGCCGACGCCTCACACGAGTTGAGGACGCCTCTCACGTCGTTGCGCGGCTACGCGGACCTCTTCAAGTACGCGGCGGCCAACGAGCCGGGCGAACGCGAGAAGCACCTGGAGAAGCTGCGGTCCGAGGCGTCCCGCATGAGCGTTCTGCTGGACGACCTGTTGTTGCTGGCGCGCCTGGACTCCGCCGAGTCCGAACCACCGCTGCGCCCCGAGGAGCTCGACCTCTCGGTCGTCGCGGAGGCGGCGGCGGACGCGTTCCAGGCGGCCCGCCCGACGCACTCGCTGTCACTGGACGCCGACACGGTCACCATGACCGCGGACCCGACCCGGCTGCGGCAGGTGCTCGACAACCTGCTGACCAACGCGGCCGTGCACACGCCCGCGGGCACGTCGGTCCAGCTGAAGGTGACCGCCGAGAACGGCTGGGCGGTGATCCGGGTGAGCGACACCGGTCCCGGCATCCCCGCGGCGGACCAGGCGCGGATCTTCGACCGGTTCTACCGCGTGGACGACTCGCGGACCCGGCAGCGCGGGGGCAGCGGGCTGGGGCTCGCGGTCGTGCAGTCGCTGGTGGAGGCGCACGGCGGGACGATCGAGCTGGCGAGCCGGCCGGGGGCGACGGTGTTCACGATCCGCCTCCCCCGGCACCCGGCCTGACTCGGCTCACTCCGCCTGCGAGCTCGTCGCCCACAGGTCGATGCCCGACTCGACGGCGTACTTGTCGATCTCGGCCAGTTCGTCGTCGGTCAGCGGCGGCGCCTGCAACGCCGCGAGGTTCTGCTCCAGCTGCCCCACCGAGGACGCGCCGATCAACGCCGACGTCACCCGCGGGTCCCGGATCGTCCACGTCAGCGCCAGCTGCGCGAGCGACTGCCCGCGCGACTTGGCGATCTCGTTCAGCGACCGGATGCGGCCGAGGTTCTGCTCGGTCAGCAGGTCCGTCGACAGCGACTTGCCCTGCGTCGCACGCGACCCCTCGGGGATCCCGTCGAGGTAGCGGTCGGTCAGCATGCCCTGCGCGAGCGGCGAGAACGCGATGCAGCCGGCGCCGACCTCCTCCAGGGTGTCCAGCAGCTCGGGCTCGATCCAGCGGTTGAGCATCGAGTACGACGGCTGGTGGATCAGCAGCGGCACCCCGGCCGACTTCAGCAGTTGCGCGGCCTCGCGGGTCTTCGCGGGCGAGTACGACGAGATGCCGACGTAGAGCGCCTTGCCCTGCTGCACCGCGGACACGAGCGCGCCCATCGTCTCCTCGAGCGGCGTCTCGGGGTCGAACCGGTGCGAGTAGAAGATGTCGACGTAGTCGAGGCCCATCCGGGTCAGCGACTGGTCGAGCGAGCTGAGCAGGTACTTGCGGCTGCCCCACTCCCCGTACGGACCCGGCCACATGTCGTAGCCCGCCTTCGACGAAATCACGAGCTCGTCGCGGTACGGCCTGAGATCATCCTTCAGGATCTGCCCGAACGTGATCTCGGCGCTTCCGTAAGGAGGCCCGTAGTTGTTGGCGAGGTCGAAGTGCGTGACACCGAGGTCGAACGCCCTCCGCGCGATCCCGCGGCCCAGCTCGTACGGCCGGTCGCCGCCGAAGTTGTGCCACAGACCGAGGGAGATGGCGGGCAGCTTGAGACCGCTGCGCCCCGTCCGCCGGTAAGTCATCTGGTCGTAGCGCGTGCTATCCGCGAGGTAGGACATGGGACCCACAATGTCACGTCCTAGTGGGACAGAGCAGGACATGATCCGCGCCGCCGAGGCGGGTGAGGTGCTCGACCTCTCACGGCGTGGGAACAACGTGGTGCGTGCCACGGCGATCCGCGACCTGCTGCGGTCGGGGGACGTCGACCCGAACGGAATCCTCCTGGTCGGCGCCCGCATCACCGGCACGCTCGACCTCAGCTTCATCAGCACCTCGACACCACTGCAGCTGGACGACTGCGTCTTCGAAGAACACGTGCTGATGCACGGCACCGAACTGCCGGCGCTGTCGCTCGACGGCTCCACGCTGCCGGAGCTGAACGCCGAGAACCTGCGCACCCGCTACCTCACGATGAAGGGCACGCGCTGCACCGGCATCGTCGACCTGGAGAACGCGCGCGTCGACGGTTCCCTGCTGCTGCGGGACGCGACCGCCAGTCCGCTGTTCGCGACCGGGCTGCACGTCACCCGGAGCGTGAAGGCCGACCGGCTGCTCGCGAGCAGGGTGTGGCTCGACGGCTGCGAGATCGGCGGCGGCGTCGACCTGACGGACGCGGTGATCGTCAACGACAGGAGTTTCGCCTTCGTCGGCACCAACGCGAACATCGGTGGGGACCTCGTCCTGAACGGGACGTTCGTCAAGGCGCGTGGCGGGGCCCCTGCCGTGGCGCTGTCCGACGCCTCCGCCCGGACCCTGTGGTTGCGCGGCGCCGTCCTGCGCGCCGAGTCCGGCCCCGCGCTGTTCCTCGACGGTGCCCAGATCCAGCAGGAGGTCCGGCTCCTCGACCTCGACGCCCGCTCGATCTCGAACGACGCGGTCCGCATGGTCGACACGCAAATAGGCGCCGGGCTCGTCATCCAGGGATCCGTGCGCGCCGACGACGGCGAGGCGTTCGTGCTGCACCGGACCAAGGTCGGCGCGAGCGTCACGATCAACAACTCCGCGGTCAGGGCGAACACCAGGCACGCCGCGGTGGACCTCACCGACGCGACGGTGAACGGTGAGCTCGTCATCAGGTCGTCCACGCTCGCCAACGACGGCCAGGGCTTCGACCTCGACCTGTCCGGTGCGAAGGTCGGCAACACTCTCAGCCTCGGCGAGTCGGAACTGCTCAAGACCCGCACCTTCACCGTCACGATGGACGGCCTCACCTACCCGAACCCGCCGGTGGACACGGCTGTGTGGCTCGAGATGCTGCGCGAGCACACGCTCTTCTACGAAGCCCAGCCCTACCAGCAACTCGCCGCCGTCCACCGCGCAGCGGGCCACGAACACACCGCCCGCCGTGTCCTGATCGCCCAGCAACGCGACCTCCGCCGCCACGGCGACCCCGGCAACAAGCTGTGGCACTGGTTCCTGGGCGTCACTCTCGGCTACGGCTACAAACCGTCCAGAGCGGTGATCGGCCTACTCGTGACGTTCCTGCTGGCGCTCTGTCTCGTGTGGACAACAAATGCCTATAACGGCCTGACACCGGCCAAAGACCGCCCCGCCGACTCGTGTTCACCTGTGAACAGGATCAGTCTTGCGGCGGATCTCGCCATCCCGCTCGTGAAGCTCGGTGGCACACCGAGGTGCGAACTGGCGAACGGACCAGCCGGGCAGTGGGCGACCGGAGCAGGCTGGGTCGTGCAGATCCTCGGCTGGTCGTTCGCCACGTTGAGCGTCGCGGGGTTCACGGGGCTCGTCCGCAAAAGCTGAGACCCGTCCCCGAAATGAGACGGGGGTCCACCCGACCTGGGCGGACCCCCGTTTCCGATGGAGCCGGCGAGGGGAATCGAACCCCTAACCTTTCGCTTACAAGGCGAGTGCTCTGCCAATTGAGCTACGCCGGCCGGCTCGTGTTCGCGAACATCGTAAGCGCCCGTTGCGGGTGCTACCTGCGGCGAACGGTCTGCTCTCAGTGTGATCGGATTGCTCCGACCGGAGTCGGACCAACCAACTGAGTGGATCAATGCGTCGGAGTGACCGCCTTGACCAGGTCAGGAGGGTAACCAACGGACAGTGATCATGTCCTCCTTTTCGGGTCGCCCGATCGGAGGTGGCCGATGACACAGCAACAGCCGAAGTGTCCGTCACGATCACACGACGGAGGTGCGAAAGATTTCCACGAACAGCCTGCACGGCCCCGCTCTGCCCGATGACACCACGGTTCACCTGGTACTCGATCTCGCCCTGAAGATCGGTGAGGTCCAAATGTCCAGTGGAGCCGGTGCGGCCGATGTGACAGCGACGATTCTCTCGGTCACCGAGAGCTATGGACTGCCGCACACAGAAGTCGACGTGATCTACACCTCCATCAGCGTGTCGTGTCATCGCGGCACGGAGGCGTTGCCGATCACGTCGATCAGGGTCGTCCGGCAACGGAGCCTCGACTACACGCGCCTGGCGGACGTCGAGCACCTCGTGCGCAACCTGGGGCCGATCGAGGAAGCGCACGCACGGCTCGAAGACATCGTGAACGCCAAGCACCCGTACCCGCGGTGGGTCGCCACCGCCGCGTGGGGAGGCATGGCCGCCGCGGTCGCGTTCCTCGTGGGCGGCGGGCTCGTGCTCGCGCTCACCGCCGCCGCGATCACCGCCGTGGTCGACCGGGTCGGCCGGGTCCTCAACCGGCGCAACCTGCCGTTCTTCTTCCAGCAACTGGTCGGTGGCGCGCTCGGCACGGGCGCCGCGCTGGCGATCTACTCGACCGGGTTGCTGCCGGTGCGGCCGAGCCTGCTGGTCGCGGTCGGCATCGTCGTGCTGCTGTCCGGGCTCGCCCTGGTCAGCACCGTGCAGGACGCGATCTCCGGCTACAACGTCACCGCCGCGGGCCGCACGGTCGAGACCGTGCTGCTCAGCGCGGGCCTGATCGCGGGCGTCGCGCTGGCGATCCGCGCGGCCGTCCACTTCGGACTGGACATCCGGCTCAGCGACCCGTTGCCCGCGCTGATCTCCGCGGTGCCGATGCAGTTCGCGGCCGGCGCGGCGACGAGTGCGTTCTTCGCGCTCGCCTGTTACGCCAAACCCCGCGCGCTCGTGGCCGCCGCCGTCTCCGGCGCGATCGGCACGGCCGCCTACGGCCTCATGACGAGCCTCGGCCTCGACGCGCTGCTCAGCTCCGCGGTCGCCGCGGCGATCACCGGGTTCGGCGGCGCCACGCTGACCCGCCGGCTGCGCATCCCGACGCTCGTCGTCGTGCAGGCGGGCGTCGTCCCGCTGCTGCCCGGCTGGACCACCTACCGGGGCCTGTTCCAGCTCACCGCGGAGGGCGATCCGGCCGGTCTGAGCACCCTCGTCTTCGCGAGTGGTATTGCTCTCGCTCTGGCCGGAGGTGTCGTGTTCGGCGAGTACCTGGCCCAGCCGGTGCGCACCGGACTGGGGCGTCTGGAGCGGAAGTTCGCTGGTCCGCGCATGTCCGGCCCGCTCAAACCCAGCAGGCGTCGTTTGGAGTGAAACTCGCTGTGACGGGGGTTACACGACACGCCGAGAACACGCGTCAGCACTAGCCTCAATTTCGTGAGCATGGACATTGGCGAGAACGGGGCGGAATTCGTAGTCGTGGCCAACCGGCTGCCGGTTGACCTGGAGCGTCTGCCCGACGGGACCGAGCGGTGGAAACACAGCCCCGGCGGACTGGTGAGCGCTCTGGAGCCCTTCCTCCGCTCACACAGCGGCGCGTGGGTCGGCTGGCCCGGTGTCGCGGACGCCGAGGTGGCGCCGTTCGAGGACGACGGCCTGCTGCTGCACCCCGTCGAGCTCTCGGCCAAGGACGTCGAGGACTACTACGAGGGCTTCTCCAACGGCACCCTCTGGCCGCTCTACCACGACGTCGTGGCGCAGCCCGCGTTCCACCGGCACTGGTGGAACACCTACGTGAAGGTCAACCAGCGGTTCGCCGACGCGACCGCGAAGGTGGCCGCGCAGGGCGCGACGGTGTGGGTGCAGGACTACCAGCTGCAGCTCGTCCCGGCGATGCTGCGCGAGCAGCGGCCCGACCTCAAGATCGGCTTCTTCCTGCACATCCCGTTCCCGCCCGTCGAGCTGTTCATGCAGCTCCCGTGGCGCACGGAGATCATCCGCGGCCTGCTCGGCGCCGACCTGGTGGGCTTCCACCGTCCCGGCGGCGCGCAGAACTTCCTCTGGCTGGCGCGGCGCCTCGTCGGCCTGGAGCCGAGCCGCGGCACCGTCGGCGTCCGCACCCGGCCGGGTGTCGTCCAGGTCGGCGACCGCACCGTGCGCGTCGGCGCGTTCCCGATCTCGATCGACAGCGCGGGCCTCGACGCGGTGGCCCGCCGCAAGGAGACGCAGGCCCGCGCGAAGCAGATTCGAGCGGACCTCGGCAACCCCAAGCGCATCCTGCTGGGCGTGGACCGCCTCGACTACACCAAGGGCATCGACGTCCGGATCCGCGCCCTGTACGAGCTGATCGCGGACGGGCGCGTGGACCCCGAGGACGTCGCGATGGTCCAGCTCGCCACGCCCAGCCGGGAGCGCGTCGACCACTACGTGACGATGCGCAAGGACATCGAGCAGTCCGTCGGCCGGATCAACGGCGAGTTCGGCCGCGTCGGCAAGCCCGTCGTCCACTACCTGCACCAGTCGGTGAACCGCGAGGAGCTCGTCGCGTTCATGAGCGCTGCGGACGTCATGGTCGTCACGCCTGTTCGGGACGGAATGAACCTCGTGTGCAAGGAGTACGTCGCCTGCCGATATGATCTTGGTGGAGCTCTGGTGCTCAGCGAGTTCGCCGGCGCTGCCGCAGAACTGACCAGCGCGTTCCTGGTGAACCCCCATGATCTGGACGGTGTCAAGAACGCACTGCAGGCCGCCCTCGACATCGATCCCGCCGAAGGCCGCCGTAGGATGCGCGCGCTGCGCCGCCAAGTCCTCACCCACGACGTTGATCGCTGGGCAAGGTCGTTCCTGGAGGCGTTGGGCACGCAGACCTCGGTCTGAATCCTTTCAGACCTGCCCCATGACCCATCGAGTGCTCCAGGAGGGGCGTTGACCGCCGAGGCCCTCCCCGCCGAACTGCGCAGAGCGATCGTTCAGCTCGCGCGGACCCCACGACTGCTGGTCGCGAGCGACTACGACGGAACACTCGCTCCGATCGTGGCCGACCCGGAGCAGGCCCGCCCGCTCCCGGAGTCGGTGAACGCGCTGCGTTCGCTCGCATCGCTGCACGAGACCACATCCGCCGTGATCTCGGGTCGCGCGCTGCGCGACCTGGCCACGCTGTCCCGCCTGCCCGGCGAGGTCCACCTCGTCGGGTCGCACGGCTCCGAGTTCGACGTCGGCTTCGTCCACGCGCTGGACGCGGACGCCAAGGCGTTGCTGCGCCGGCTCGAGGCCGAGCTGGAACAGATCGCCGAAGGCCAGGAGGGCGTCCAGCTCGAGGTCAAGCCCGCCTCCGTCGCCGTGCACGTGCGCCGTGCCGCGACGGAAGCTATCGGCGAGGCCGTGCTGTCCGCCGTCCGGTCCGGCCCGTGCACCTGGGAGGGTGTGCAGGTCACCGAGGGCAAGGCCGTCATCGAGCTGGCCGTCGTCGAGACGAACAAGGGCCAGGCGCTCGACATCCTGCGCCACCAGGTCGGCGCCACCGCGGCGATCTTCCTGGGCGACGACGTGACGGACGAGAAGGCGTTCGCGCGCCTGTCCGGTCCCGACCTCGGCATCCGCGTGGGCGCCGGCGAGTCGCTGGCCGAGCACTACGTGGGCGACCCGTCCGACGTGGCGACGGTGCTGGCGTTCCTGCTGGAGGAGCGCCGCGCGTGGCTGCACGGCGACCAGGCCGTGCCGATCGAGCGCCTGACGATGCTCGCGAACGAGCGTTCGGTGGCCCTCGTGACGCCGGACGCCAAGGTCAACTGGCTGTGCCACCCCGAGCCGGACTCCGCGGCGATCTTCGCGGACCTGCTGGGCGGCCCGGCCGCCGGCCACTTCTCGATCAAGCCGGAGCACGGGTCGCTGCCGCTGGGCCAGCGCTACCTGCCGGGCACGATGATCGTGGAGACCCGCTGGTCGCGGCTCCTGGTGTCGGACTACCTGGAGCACAACCTCGCGTCGCACCGCACGGACCTCGTGCGCCGGATCTCCGGCTCCACGAACGCGGTGATCACGTTCGCACCGCGTCCCGAGTTCGGGCAGGTGCCGGTGCGGCTGCTGCGCGAGCGCGACGGCCTGCGCGTCGTCGGCACCTCGGACCCGATGGTGCTGCGCTCGCCGGGCGTCGACTGGGAGATCACCTCCGACGGCCAGCAGGAGACCGCGCGCGCCGTCGTCCGGCCGCGTGAGGGCGCTCCGGTGCTGCTGGAGCTGCGTTGCGGCACCGACGACATCTCCGAGCACCCGCTGAACGAGTCGGTGCGCCGCGACCTCGCCGCCAGCTACTGGTCGGACTGGGCCGCGGGCCTGCACCTGCCGAAGGTGCAGACGGACCTGGTGCTGCGCTCGGCGCTGACCCTGCGCGGCCTGGTCCACAAGGACTCCGGCTCGATCATGGCGGCGGCGACCACGTCGCTGCCCGAGGAGCTCGGCGGCGTCCGCAACTGGGACTACCGCTACTGCTGGCTGCGCGACGGCGCCATGACCGCGTCCGCCCTCGTGTCCGTGGGCTCGTTCGCGGAGGCCGACGGCTTCCTGGCGTGGCTGCACGGCGTCCTGGAGACCATCCCGGGCCCGGAGCGCCTGCACCCGCTCTACACGCTGCACGGCACCCAGCTGGGCGCCGAGGCCGTCATCGAGTCCCTGCCCGGCTACGCGGGCTCCCGCCCGGTGCGCGTCGGCAACCTCGCGAACCAGCAGGTGCAGCTCGACGTGTTCGGCCCGGTCGTCGACCTGGTCGTCTCCCTGGCCACCGCCCGCGGTTCGCTCTCGGACGCCGACTGGGCCATGGTCCAGGCGATGGCCGAGGCCGTCTCGCGGCGCTGGCACGAGCCCGACCACGGCATCTGGGAGGAACGGCACGCGCCGCGCCACCACGTGTACTCGAAGGTCATGTGCTGGCTGACCATCGACCGCGCCATCAAGCTCGGCGAGCAGTTCGGCCGCTCGTTGGACCCGTCGTGGGTGCCGCTGCGCGACACGATCGCCACCGACGTGCTCAAGAACGGCTGGAACGACGAGGTCCAGTCGTTCACCACGGCCTACGACGGCGACGACCTCGACGCCGCCTCCCTGTTCGTCGGCCTGTCGGGCCTGATCGACCCGACCGACGAGCGCTTCCAGTCCACGGTCACCGCCATCGAGGCGGAACTCCGGTCCGGCTCCACCGTCTACCGCTACCACCGCGACGACGGCCTGCCGGGCGACGAGGGCGGCTTCCACCTCTGCGCCGCCTGGATGATCGAGGCCTACCTGCTCACCGGCCGCCGCACGGAGGCCGAGGAGCTGTTCAGCCAGATCGTCGCGGCTGCGGGCCCCACCGGCCTGCTGCCCGAGGAGTACGACCCGGTGGCCGAGCGCTCGCTCGGCAACCACCCGCAGGCGTACTCGCACCTGGGCCTGATCCGCTGCGCCCAGCTGCTCTCGCAGTGAGGCTGTAGCTCGCCGGCGCCGCCGCGGTCCTCTGGGGCCGCGGCGGTGTCGTATCCGGCCGGTGCTGTTTCAGGACCGGTGCTGTTTCAGGGGCGCGGCGGCACCCTCTCGATGATCTTCGCCGTCCCCGGCGACCGCCCGTGCAACGTGATCATGTCGCCCCGGATCAGGTGCGCCCACGCCGGCGGCACGAACGGCCGCAGCCGCGCGGTGGCCCGTTCACCGGGGTTGAGCACCGGCTTGGACTCGATCCACAGCGCCGCCACCCGCTGTTGTCTCCCCGTGACGTCCCACAGGGGCCGCTCTCCCCTGGCCCGCAACGGTTCCGCGTCCACCGACAGCGTCAGCTCGACCCGCAGCACGCCTTGGATCGACTCCACGCACCGCCACTGGTACCAGGCCTCGTCCTGGTCCATCTGGGTCGCCGCCTCGGCCAGCAGGGCCCAGAAACGCGGGGTCTGCCAGGTGTTGCCGTCGGACTCGCCGAGGAGCTGGAGCACGAGCTCCCACTCCTCCAGGTCGAGGTAGTCGAGCAGGTCGGCGCCGCGCACCTCGGAGGGCACCATGGACGCGGCGAACCGCAACAACTCACCGATCTCGCCGTCGTGTCTCCCCAACACGCGCTCATTCGATCACGGCGGGCACAACGGGCCTCGGCGGGCCGCACCCCGGCCCGGCGGGTTCGTACCGGCTGTCGCGCCTCGTTTCCGGGCGACCCGGCCCACGGAGACCACCGCACACGCCGCTTCGCGCGACCTCGTGGCGCCAGAGCCGTGTGGGCACCCTCTCCGGGGCCGCATGACCCGGTCCACGCACCGCAGGCCCACGCGCCGCCTGGCACCGCTTGCCCGGTCCGCACCGCCACGCGACACCGCTCGCCTGGCCCGCGCACCCGGCACCGCCCGCCCGGCCCGCACCACCGCCCGCCCGGCGCACCACTACCGGCAGCATCCGCCCGGCCCGCGCCACCACTGGCACCACCGCTCGGTACCACCGCCTGGCACCGCTTGCCCGGGCCGCACAACGCCAGGGACCGCCCGCCTGGCCGCACCACACCGCCTGGGACCACCACAGCAGGCCCCACCGCGCCGAATCCCTCACCGGCGGCGGCAACGGCCGCGCGGCACCTCAGTCGTCGCCCTGGCCCTCGCCGCCCTTGCCGTCCCCGCCCTTGCCGCTGCGCCGCCGGTTCAGCCCCAGCACCTCCAGTGCCGACACCAGGTCGTTCGCCACCAGCGCCCGCACCCCGTCCGGCAGCGGCCCGTGGTCCGGCGGCACCAGGGCCTTCTTGAACCCGAGCCGCGCGGCCTCCTGCAGGCGCTTGCCCACGCCGTTGACGCGCCGGATCTCCCCCGCGAGCCCCACCTCGCCGAGCACCACGAGGTCGGCGGGCAGGGCGATCTCGCGTTCGGCGGAGGCCACCGCCAGCACCACGGCGAGGTCGGCGGCCGGCTCGACCAGGCGCATGCCGCCCACCGTCGCCGTGAAGACGTCCTTCTGGAACAGGTTGACCTTGCCGCGCTTCTCCAGCACCGCGAGGGCCATCGAGATGCGCGCCGAGTCGAGGCCGCTCACCGCGCGGCGGGGGGCAGGCAGGTTCGTCTTGGCCACGAGGGCCTGCACCTCGCCGAGCATCGGGCGCTTGCCCTCGACGATCACCGTGACGCAGGTGCCCTCGACGGCCTTCTCGCGGCGCGTCAGGAAGAGGCCCGACGGGTCCGGCACGCCCACGATGCCGTCGTCGCGGAGCTCGAAGCAGCCCACCTCGTCGGCCGCGCCGTAGCGGTTCTTGATGCCGCGCAGCAGCCTCAGGCTGGAGTGGCGGTCGCCCTCGAACTGGAGCACCACGTCGACGAGGTGTTCCAGAACTCTGGGCCCTGCAACGGATCCGTCCTTCGTGACGTGTCCTACCAGGACTACCGGCAGGCCGCGCTCCTTGGCCATCGCGATCAGTCCTGATGCGACAGTGCGCACCTGCGTGACGCCACCGGGGACGCCCTCGACGCTCACCGTCGACATGGTCTGCACCGAGTCGACGATCAGCATGGACGGCTTCACCTGGTCGACCTGGCCGAGCAACGCGCTGAGCTCGCTCTCGGCCGCCAGGTACATCTCGGCGTGGAGGTTGCCGGTGCGTTCGGCGCGCAGCCGCACCTGGCCCGCGGACTCCTCACCCGTGACGTAGAGGCAGCGGCCGTGCGACTCGGCCCAGCGGTGCGCCGTCTCCAGCAGCAACGTCGACTTGCCCACACCGGGCTCACCGGCCAGCAGCACGACGGCACCGGGCACCAGACCGCCGCCGAGCACCCGGTCGAACTCGCTGACGCCCGTGGAGAGCGCCCGCGCCGACTCGATGTCGACCTCGCCGATCGGCCGGGCGGCGGACGTCGGCGCGCCCGCCACCACGCGCGTCACCGACGCGGTGCCCCGTTCCTCGATGCTGCCCCACGCCTGGCACTCGGGGCAGCGGCCGAACCACTTCGCCACCTCGTGCCCGCACTCGGCACAACGGAAGATCGGCCGCGCTGTCTTCGCCACGACCAGAACGTTAGAGGACGGGTCTGACAGAAACGCGCGCCGCAGGTCAGAGGACGTCCGACAGAAATCTCGAAGATTTTCGGGGCCTGTTGTCGATCCGGCGCGGTGCCCGTTCGACGCATCAGTGGAAGGACACGACACAGCCTGGAGGACACCGTGAGCACCGCAACCGCAACCACGACGCAGACCCGCAAGTTCGCGCTCGGCCGCTACGCCACCGTCGTCACCCGCGTGCTGACCGGACTCCTGTTCACCACGACCGGCCTGAACGGCTTCCTGCTCTTCATGCCCGCCCCGGATCCCAGCACGCTGGCACCGGGAGGCGTGGCGTTCAACGCCGCGCTCTACGCCACCGGCTACATGCTCCAGCTGACGTGCGCGGTGCAGCTGGTCTCCGGCGTGCTGCTCGTCATCGGCCGGTTCGTGCCGCTGGCGCTGGCCCTGCTGGCCCCGGTGGTCGTGAACATCTTCCTGTTCCACCTCTTCCTGGAGCCGAGCGGCACGGTCATGGGCCTGCTCGTGGTGGCCGCGGAGATCGGCCTGGCGTGGGCGTACCGCGACAAGTTCCGCCCCATGCTGCAGGCCCGCTAGAGGAACGAAAAACGCCGCCCCTGGAGACCAGGGGCGGCGTTTTCGCGTATCTGGGGACTCAGTGGCCGCCGGCCTCGCCGTGGCCCTCGCTCTCGCGCTTGTGGTCGGAAGGCGCCACCGGCACCTCCAGCGTGACGGAGCCGGCCTTCTCGAACAGGAATGTGATCTTGACTGTCTGCGCCGCCACCACGTCGCGGTTCAGCTTCTTGAGCGTGCAGCGGATCTGCAGCACCTCGAGGTCGGGGTCGACCGCGGTAGGCGCGGCCGAGGAGTTCGACGGACGACCGGTCGACGACGCCGCAGAGGACGACGCGGACGACGCCGCAGACGACGGAGCGCCCGTCGACGACACACCGGAGGACGGCACGCCCGCACTGGACGACGGCGTGCCCGCACCGGAGGACGGCGCCGCGCTGGACGACGGCGCACCCGAGGTCGGCACGACCGACGAGGAGGCGGCGGAGGACGACGGCGACGAGGTCTTCGTCGGCGCCTTCGACGCGTCGTACTCGGCCCGCAGCGCGAACCGCGCCGGGATCTCCTTCGCGCCCACGACCTCGGCCTCGGACTCGGAGGCGTCCGACTTGATCGACAGCAGCTTGTCCGGCGTCTCACCCGTGTTGGCGATGACGAACGTCAGCGGCGCGTCCTCGCCCTCGCGGTACCGGTTGCCGTCCGCCGGGAAGGCGAGCATGGCGTTGCGGACCGCGATGGGACCGGCGTTGCCACTCGCACCGTCGACGGCGGCGACCTGGGTGTCGGTCTGGGTGACCTGACCGGCGCTGCAGCCGACCGCCACCAGGCCGAGGCCAGCGGCCAGCGCTGCCGTCACGATAAACCGGCGAGACACTCCTGAGTTCACGGCTCCAGCGTCCTTCCTAGGGAACAACCACCAGGCAAGGAGCCTAACCGGGGCCCGAATCGAGGACGCGTTGGGCTGCCAGTCGATCTTCGGTGAGACGTACCTTGCACGCGAACAGGTGGTTTGTCAACCCCCCGCATGGCCCTGACCAGCACTAACGGATCATCGAGCAGCAATCGGAGGGTTGCCGGACGTGTTAGGATGGAGGCATCGAAAGGGGCAGAGGACACATGGTTTTCAAGGTCGGAGAGACCGTCGTCTACCCGCACCACGGTGCCGCTCTCATCGAAGCAATCGAGACCCGCGTGATCAAGGGCGAGGAGAAGAAGTACCTCGTTCTCAAGGTAGCGCAGGGCGACCTCACCGTTCGGGTTCCCGCTGACAACGCCGAAATCGTAGGCGTGCGTGACGTTGTCGGCCAGGAAGGGCTCGACAAGGTTTTCGAGGTCTTGCGTGCTCCCCACACCGAGGAGCCGACCAACTGGTCTCGGCGGTACAAGGCCAACCTTGAGAAGCTCGCCTCCGGCGACGTGAACAAGGTTGCGGAAGTGGTGCGCGACCTCTGGCGGCGCGAAAAGGATCGCGGGCTTTCCGCCGGCGAGAAGCGGATGCTGGCGAAGGCGCGGCAGATACTGGTCAGCGAGCTGGCGCTGGCCGAGGGCACCGACGAGGACAAGGCCGAGGTTCTCCTCGACGAAGTTCTCGCCACTGCCTCGTAGTTTTCACAACATCACAACAGAGCATCGGATTCAGTCGCGAACATGAGTGTTGTCGCGCTCGTGCCCGCGGCAGGGCGGGGTGAGCGTCTGGGCTACGGGATGCCCAAGGCGCTCGTGCCGGTCAACGGTGTACCGCTGTTGACCCGTGCGGTTCAAGGTCTGTTCGAGTCGGGCCAGGTCCAGCACGTCGTCATCGCCGCTCCACCATCCGATGTGGATCAAGTGCACACCGCAACCGCCTCGCTGGCCCCGGCCGGCGGGGCGGTGCACGTGCTTTCAGGGGGCGCCGAACGCACCGACTCGGTGCGCCTCGCCCTCGACCACGCGCTCCGCGTGATTCCGGACACCTCGATCGTGCTGGTCCACGACGCCGCTCGTGCCTTCACCCCTCCCGAGGTCATCGCCGGTGTCGTCGCCGCCGTGCGCGACGGGTTCGACG
Organism: Lentzea albida; assembly: GCF_900111005.1. GTDB lineage: Bacteria > Actinomycetota > Actinomycetes > Mycobacteriales > Pseudonocardiaceae > Lentzea > Lentzea albida. The sequence continues at coordinate 379,151 of NZ_FOFV01000001.1, read as the reverse complement.
CCGTCATCCCGGTGTTGCCGGTCGCCGACACGATCAAACAGGTGGACGAGGTCGGAGTGGTCGTCTCCACGCCTGATCGGGCCGGGCTGCGGGTCGTACAGACCCCGCAGGGATTCAGAGCAGAGACTCTCAAAGCCGCCTACAGCTCCGGTATCGCCGCGACTGATGACGCTGGTCTCGTTGAGAAGAACGGTGTCCGGGTCCACACGGTTCCCGGCCACGCGCACGCCATGAAGATCACCACGCCGTTCGACCTCGCGGTCGCGGAAGCACTGTTCAGCGGAGGCCAGGAGTGAGGATCGGCCAGGGCGTCGACGTCCACCCGATCGAGTCAGGTCGTGAGTGCTGGATCGCCGGTCTGCTGTGGGAGGGCGTGGACGGCTGCGCCGGTCACTCCGACGGCGACGTGGCGTCCCACGCGCTGTGCGACGCGTTGCTCTCCGCCGCGGGCTTGGGTGACCTGGGAGCCGTCTTCGGCACGTCCGACCCGCGCTGGTCGGGCGCGCACGGCGTGGTCCTGCTCACGGAGGTGCGCCGCCTCGTCGAAGAGGCGGGCTACCGTGTGGGGAACGCCACAGTGCAGGTCATCGGCAACGAGCCGCGCATCGGCAAGCGCCGCGACGAAGCCCAGAAGACGCTCTCCGACGCCGTAGGCGGCCCTGTCTCGGTCGCCGGCACCACCACGGACGGCCTGGGTCTCACAGGGCGGAACGAGGGCATCGCCGCGATCGCGACGGCCCTGCTGGTCCCCGTAGCCTGACGACCATGGCCACGCTTTCGGAATCGCAGCGCGAACTCCTGGACAGCCCGAACTTCGCCACCGTGGCGACGCTGACCAAGGACGGCGGCCCGCAGACCTCCGTCGTGTGGATCAAGCGGGACGGGGACGACGTCCTGTTCTCCACCGTCGCCGGCCGCGCGAAGGAACGCCACCTGCGGCGCGACCCGCGGGTCAGCATCACCGTGACCAACAAGGACGACCCGTACCAGTACAGCGAGTTCCGCGGCGAGGCGTCACTGACGACCGAGGGCGGCGACGAGCTGATCAACGAGCTGTCGCACAAGTACGCGGGCCAGGACTACTCCGGCGACGAGGGCACCGACAACGTGCGCGTCGTCGTGCGCGTGAAGGTCACGAAGACCACGGGTCACTGACGCGGCTGCCGCTGCGCGGGGACGTTGAGCACCGCGGTGCCGCCGTCGAGGTCCACCCGGCTCCGCGGCGGCGCCCCGTCGCCCTCCTCGTCGCGCAACTGCCGCTCCTCCTCGCGGAACTCCAGCTCGTCGCGCTTGCCCGCCTCGAACGTCGCGCCCAGCTCACCGATGCCCGCCGTGGCCAGCGGCGTGCCCTTCTTCTTGTTGCGCACGAACCTCTCGACCACGGCCAGGAAGAACAGAGCCGCCACCAACGCGGGCAGCGACATCGCGAACAGGAACCCCAGGCTCATACCTCGACAACTCCCCGTACGAGGGTGTGGTTCCCGCCACTAACATCCACCTGGTGCCCAAGTACGACGTGTGCCTCTCCTTCGCAGGCGAAGACCGCCCCTACGTCGACGAGGTGGCCCGCCACCTCACCGAACTGGGCGTCTCGCGCTTCTACGACACCGACGAGCAAGCCGATCTCTGGGGCAAGAACCTCGTCGAGCACCTCGACCAGATCTACCGCCACGACTCGCGCTACTGCGTGATGTTCATTTCCGAGCACTACGCCAGGAAGATGTGGACCAAGCACGAGCGGCAGTCCGCGTTCGACCGCGCCCTGGTGTCCGACAGCGAGTACGTGCTGCCCGTCCGGTTCGACGACACCGAGATCCCGGCCCTGCGCGTCGGCACCGGCTACCTGGACCTGCGCAACCGCACGCCGCGCGAGCTGGCCGAGATGATCGCGAAGAAGGTCGGCACGCCGGTCGGCGCGCCGAAGGCCGGCTGGGAGTACCAGCTGTTCTCCGACCAGGTGACGCTGCACATGCGCAACCTGAAGGACAAGCGGATCCGCCACGAGATGGGCGCGGCGAAGCCGACCCGCCTGATCACCGAGGACGTCGACGCGCTGGACACGTTCCGGGCCCGCAGCCGCGCGTTCGACGGCATCCTCAACGCGATCGAGGACCTGTTCTCGCCCGGCCGCGTGCAGATGGCGTTCGGACCGGCGGGCCGGCCGGGCGACCGCGACAAGATCAAGTACCTGGCCAACAGCTTCGTCGAGCAGTACGAGAGCCTGCTCGACTGGTCGGCCGAGCTGCGCGGCACCACGACGCCCGACCGCTACACGGCCCTCTACAAGACCGCCGCCCTGCTCGTGGACGAGCCGCTGAAGCAGATCGAGCAGTTCGTCGAGGAGTTCGCGGCCGCCACCGACCGGGGCGCGGGCGACCTGCGGCTGAACCTGAAGTACGACATCACACCCGTCGAAGCCGAGCTCAAAAAGGTCCAGACCACTTAAGCCTCGGGCACGTAGAGTCGGGGGCGTGACGATCCGCGCCGCGCTCTTCGACTTCTCCGGCACGCTGTTCCGGCTCGAGCACCCCGAGCTCGAGTCCAACGGCGACCTGATGCGTGCCCTCACCGCCCCGGTCGGCATCGCCGACGGCATGGACCCCGAGCTGGCCGACGGCTGGTACCGCCGCGACCTCGACCCCGACGTCCACCGCTGGGTGCACGTCCGCGTGCTGAACGACGCGCTCGTCCCGAACGCGGAGGCCCTCTACGACCAGCTGATCTCGCCGGAGTCGTGGGTGCCCTACCCCGACACGAAGGCGACGCTGGAGCACCTGGCGGACGTCCCCGTCGCCGTCGTCAGCAACATCGGCTGGGACATCCGGACCGTGTTCGAGCTGCACGGCCTCACCCACCTCGTGGACGAGTTCGTGCTCTCGTACGAAGAAGGCGTCATCAAGCCCGACCCGAAGATCTTCACCACCGCGTGCGAACGGCTGGGTGTCGATCCCCGGGATGCCGTGATGGTCGGTGACAGCGAGGAGGCGGACGGCGGAGCGGAGGCGGTCGGTTGCTCCTTCCGGCTCGTCAACCCGGTTCCGACGAGTGACCGGCCCAACGCTCTTTTGGATGTGGCCCGTACCATTCCCGTGTGAGCCTCCACATCTACGACACCGCGAGCCGGTCCATGCGGGAGTTCCACCCGCAGGTCAACGGAACGGCGTCGATCTACGTGTGTGGGGCGACCGTGCAGGGCGTGCCGCACATCGGGCACGTCCGCAGCGGCCTGAACTTCGACGTCCTGCGCCGCTGGCTCGCCCGTGACGGCGCCGACGTCACGCTGGTCCGCAACGTGACCGACATCGACGACAAGATCCTCACCAAGGCCGCCGACCACGGCAGGCCCTGGTGGGAGTGGGCGTACACGCACGAGCGCGCGTTCGAGGACGCCTACGACGCGCTGGGCTGCCTGCCGCCGTCGTACGCGCCGCGCGCCACCGGTCACGTCACGCAGATGGTCGAGCTGATGCAGCGGCTGATCGACAAGGGCCACGCCTACGACGTCGACGGGGACGTCTACTTCGACGTGCGCTCGTTCCCCGAGTACGGGGCGCTGTCCGGGCAGAAGCTCGACGCGGTGGAGCAGGGTGAGACGGCGGTGCGCGGCAAGCGCGACCCGCGCGACTTCACGCTGTGGAAGGCCGCGAAGCCCGGTGAGCCGTCCTGGCCCACCCCGTGGGGCGACGGCAGGCCCGGCTGGCACCTCGAGTGCTCGGCGATGGCCACGACGTACCTCGGCGGCACGTTCGACATCCACGGCGGCGGGCTCGACCTGATCTTCCCGCACCACGAGAACGAGCAGGCCCAGTCGCGCGCGGCCGGTGACGGCTTCGCGAACTACTGGATGCACAACTACTGGGTGACGCTGTCCGGCGAGAAGATGGCCAAGTCGCTCGGCAACACGGTGTCCATCCCCGCGATGCTCGACAAGGTCCGCGCGCAGGAGCTGCGGTACTACCTGGTGGCGCCGCACTACCGGTCGCACATCGAGTACTCCGAGGACGCGTTGCAGGAGGCGGTGACGGCCTACGGCCGCGTCGAGTCGTTCCTGCGCCGCGCCGTCGAGCGGCTCGGCCCGGTCGAGCTGCGCGGGGACATGTGCCCCGACTTCGTGGTCGCGATGGACAACGACCTGAACACGCCCCAAGCCGTGGCCGCACTGCACAACAAGGTGCGCCAGGGCAACACGGCGCTCGCCGACGGCGACGACGACACGGCCCGTTCCGCGGCCGAGTGCGTCCGCCGGATGGCCGACATCCTCGGCGTCGACCCGTTGTCGCCGAAGTGGAACGACGCCTCGCCCGCCGACCTCGGCATGCGGCAGGCGTTGACCACCCTGGTGGATCGGCTGCTCGCCGAACGCCAGGAAGCCCGCAAGAACAAGGACTTCGCGCGCTCCGACGCGCTGAGGGACCAGTTGTACGACGCGGGCATCGCCGTCGAGGACACCCCCGGCGGTCCGCAGTGGACTTTGAAGGACGACTGACTTCCGTGGCTGGCAACTCCAAGCGCAAGGGCGCGATGCGCAATCCGGGCTCGAAGAAGGGCGCGGTCACCGGCTCGGGCGGGCAGAAGTCCAAGGGCCTGCAGGGCAAGGGCCCGACCCCGAAGGCGACCGACCGCCCGAACCACCCGGCGTACAAGCGCGCCAAGGTCGCGGCGAAGATCGACGCGAGCAAGACCCAGCGCCGGCAGACCAAGGAGAAGGCCGCCGCGGAGACCGTGGCGGGCCGCAACCCGGTCGTCGAGTGCCTGCGCGCCGGGACGCCCGCGACGGCGCTCTACGTGGCTCTGGGCATCGACGCGGACGACCGCGTGCAGGAGGCCGTGCGCCTCGCCGCCGACCGGGGCATCTCCGTGCTGGAGGTGGCCCGCGGTGAGCTCGACCGGATCACCGGTGGCGCGATGCACCAGGGCCTCGGCCTGCAGGTGCCGCCGTTCGAGTACGAGAGCCCGAACGAGCTGCTCGAGACCGCGCTGCGCGCCTCCACGCCGCCGTTGCTGGTGGCGCTGGACGGTGTGACCGACCCGCGCAACCTCGGTGCGGTCATCCGCTCCGCGGCCGCGTTCGGCGCGCAGGGCGTCGTGCTGCCGCAGCGGCGCAGCGCGTCGATGACGGCGGTCGCGTGGCGCACGAGCGCGGGCACGGCGGCGAAGATGCCGATCGCGATGGCGACGAACCTCACCCGCACGCTGCGTGACTGGGCCGAGGCCGGGCTGATGATCGTGGGCCTGGACGCGGACGGTGACGTGGACGTCGACGGCCTCGACCTCGCGACGGGTCCGCTCGTTGTCGTGGTGGGCTCGGAGGGCCGCGGACTGGGCCGCCTGGTCAAGGAGACCTGCGACCAGACCGTGTCGATCCCGATGGCCGCGGGCGTCGAGTCGCTCAACGCGTCGGTCGCCGCGGGCGTCGTGCTGGCCGAGGTCGCGCGCCGCCGCCGGGTCGCCGCCAAGGGCTGACGCCGAGCGGCCCCCGCCTGACGTTATCTGGCACCCAGCGACGCCAATAGCAGCGTTTCTCCGACGTTAATGATCGTTTTCCTGCCCGCTCAACCGGTTTAGGCGAGCGGGCAGGAAAGTCGACTTTCCACACTTGCCAGAACCTCTCTGCCGTTCGCGTGACAAACGCCGCGGGCTATTACGCGCCACTCCCGGGCGCGGGTACCGTCGTCACGTTCGCCATTAACGGGTCCTGCCGGGCAGGAGTCGGAGCCGGTTGCACCGGTTGGGCGAGCACAAGGCACCCGTTTGGCACCGGCTGACACACTTCGTGACCATTTGGGGTCCAATCAGGCGAACCCGAGGTCAACTGTGAAGAAGATCAGCTCCACGTTTCGCTATTGTAACTACTTTAGGTAACTGGCCTGCTCCGTTTAGGTACACACTGTGGTAGGACAGACGTTGAACGGTCAGGCAGCTTCTACCGTGATTGTCGATAGAAATTGATTACCACCGGCGGGGGCGACGTGACTCGGCGTAGAGCGAATCGGGACGAGCCGATTCGCCGCGTGCGCGCAGCGACTCCCCGAGGCAGCGCATGACGACCCGCGGCGCCGTCCGCGAGCTCGTCGGTTTGCGCGAGTTCCGCGCCATGTGGATCGGATCGACCGTTTCGACCGCCGGTGACCAACTCGCGGCGGTCGCTTTGTCACTGCTCGTATTCGAGCGGACACGATCCGTCGCGGCGACCGCGTTGACGTGGTCGCTGACGCTGTTCCCGCCGCTGATTTCGGGTCCGTTGCTCGGCTGGGTCGCCGACCGGTTCCCGCGACGCACGGTAATGGTGACGACGGCCTGGTTGCAGGCGCTGCTCATGGCCGCGATGGCCATTCCGGGCATGCCGCTGTGGGCGATGATCGTGTTGCTGGTGACGGTGCTGGCGATCTCGTCGCCGTACCTCGCGGCGCAGGAGGCGAGCCTCCCTCACGTGTTGCCGCCGAAACGCTACGACGACGGCGTGGCGCTCTTCGGCACGTCGGTCGACATAGCTCAGATGGCGGGTCTCGCCGCGGCCGGTTTCCTAGTCGCGCACACCAGTCCCGGCCTCGCGCTGGCCGTCAACGCCGTCACGTTCGCCGTGGCGGCGATCTTGGTGCAGACGTCGGTGAAACACCGCCCGGCCGCGGATCCGCTGGGCCGCAAGGAGAAGAGCGAGGACGAGCCCCGCGGCGTGCTGACGCTGATGGTGACCGAGCCGCGATTGAGGACCCTGCTGGGCGTGCGCCTGCTCGCGGGCCTCGCGATGGTCCCCGAAGGCCTCGCGGTACCGCTGGCGGCGAGCCTGAACGCGGTCTGGGCGGTGGGCCTGATCCTCGCCATCGAACCCGCGGCGAACGTGCTGGGTGTGGCGCTGCTCTTCCGGCTGGTGCGGGACCCGGCGAAGCGGGAGCGCCTGATCGGCCCGCTCGCGATCCTGTCGCTGGCGCCGTTGATCATGTTCGCTTTCAACCCGAACCTGACCTGGACCATCGTTTTGCTGGTGATCGCCGGTATAGGCGGGGCTTATCACACACCCGCTCGTTCGGCGTGGATGCGGCTGCTACCCGACCAGTACCGCGGAAGGGCTTATGGCATTGGGCGCGCTGCGTTGCGCTCGAGCCAGGGCGGAGGAATGGCGCTGGCCGGCGTCGTCGCTCATTCGATCGGATCGGTGACGGCCACGATCGCGGGAGCGGGCGGTATCGGACTGCTGCTGGCGACGCAGGCGACCTTCGCGTGGCGACGCGCCAGGGGTCGCGACAACACGAAGGCGGTGGCAATCTGAAACAGAACGGTCACCAATAGCGATATCCGAAGTGAAGGCACAGGATGATCCAATGACGGCTTTGAGGCCGAGTAGAGGAAGGGTGGCGTTTCAGAAGTCTCGGTTGCGCATGGAAGGACACCTCCTCGTTGCGACGAGCGGCAGCGTGGTGGTCTACGACCTGGTCAGCGGCGGCTTTGCTCATGGATGTCCCATGAGCGTAGGGGGTCGTGGTGAAGAACAGTTTGACTGATCGCAGGCGATCGCGGGCACTCGGCTTGACTCCGATTCGCAACTGGGACCTTTGGACCGTTGCGCCTACTGCGATCGCTTACTTCTTCGTGCTCGAAGCAGCCGTGGCCGTGGCGTCCATCTGGCTCCTGACGAAGCTCACCGCCGTCTCCACCACGGACTGGCTCCGCTTCGGCGCCCTCATCGCCGCCATCACGATCCACCTGACCATCGTGCGCAGAGCGGAAGAAGCCCGCCGCAACGAGGCGTCAGGCCCCCACATCGACCTGACCTCGGTCTGGACCTTCGCAGCGGCCGTGGCACTGCCCGGCGGCCTGGCCGTGATCGCCACGATCTGGATGAGGATCCTGATCCAGCCGATCGCCCGCCGCCAGCCCTACCGCTTCGTCTTCGGCACGGCCTCGATGCTCGCCTCGACACTCCTGTCGTGGGCCCTGGTGCACCTGTCCGGCGTCTCCCTGGCCGCCACCGGCAACATCCCGACGGACCTCAGCCTCGTCCTGATCCTCGCCATAGCAGCGGTCGTCTACTGGTTCGTCCAGGTCATGACCGTCGCCGCCGCCTTCAAGATCGTGACCCCGAACTCGAAGGTCCTCGACTTCCTCGGCTCCAAAGTCGACAACATGCTCGAGATGAGCACCCTCGGCGCAGGCGCCATGCTCGGCATGCTGATGACGTCCCACTGGGTGGGCCCCCTGCTGCTGGCCGTGCCGGTGATCCTCGTCAACGCCCTGCTCTCCCGAGCGGGTGAGAGGCGGACGCACCTGGAGCGTCTGCTGCGCGAGCAGGAACAACTCCACCAACGCCTGGCGGCCGACGCCCACACCGACTACCGAACGGGCCTGCTCAACACGAACGGCCTGGCCGAGTACGCGGGCCGCCTGGCGGAACGCTGCCGCCTGGACGGCGAACCGATGACCGTCCTCGTCATCGACCTGGACCACTTCAAGCGCATCAACGACACCTGGGGCCACCCGGCAGGCAACGCCGTCCTCGCCGAGGTCGGCCGAATCCTGCGCGAAAAGCTTCGCCCGGGCGACGTGGCGGGCCGAGACGGCGGCGAGGAGTTCGTGGTCGCCCTGAAGGACACCCCGGTCGCCCAGGGCGTGACCATCGCCGAACGCATCCGCGAGGCCATCGGCTCCCTGGCGGTCCCCACCACCGACAAGCACCGCAACGTGGTGACCCTGTACGGCCGCGAGATCCAGCCGCCCGAGCCGGAAGGCGAGTCGCTGCAGGCGATCTCGGCGTCCATCGGCGTGGCCGTCATCCCCGACAACGGCCCCGACATGGCGACGGCCCAGCACTCGGCGGACGCGGCGCTGTACAAGGCCAAGGAGAACGGCCGCAACCAGGTCCGCGTGGCGGGCCTGGACATCCCGCCGCGCCTGATGCCGGCGCCGCGGCAGGACGACGTGACGAAGCCGATCTCCTCGCGCACGGCCTGACAGCGGAGCCGTCAGGCCGTGGCGCGACGCCGAACTGCACCGACCCCGCGGCACACCAGGTAGATCACGAAGCTCACCGCGGTCACCAGAGCGGAAACCGGCAACCCGGGTTGCAGCGACAACAAGATCCCGCCGACCGCCGCCACCTCGGCGAAGACGACGGACAGGACCGTCGCCCGCACCGGCGACGCGGTGACGCGCATCGCGGCGGCCGCGGGCGTGATCATCAGCGCCAGCACCAGCAACGCGCCGACGACCTGGACGGACAGCGCCGTCGCGATGCCGACCAGCACCGCGAACACGATCGACAGCGTGCGCACCGGAACCCCGCGCGACACGGCGACGTCCGGGTCGACCGAGGCGAAGAACAACGGCCGGTAGATGAAGGCCAGCACGACGAGCACCACGACCGACGAGACCACCAGCAGGTTCAGGTCCGTCGAGTCGACGCCGACGATCTGGCCGGTGAGCAGGCCGAACTTGTTGCTGGCCCGTCCTTTGTAGAGCGCGAGCATCAGGATGCCCAGGCCGAGTCCGAACGCGAGGATCGCGCCGATCACCGAGTCCCGGTCGCTCTCCTTGCGCGACAGCACGCCGAGCAGCACCGCGGCGATGATCGACCCGGCCAGCGCGCCGTAGCCGATGCCGATGCCGAGCAGCAACGCCGCCGCGCCACCGGTGAAGGCGAGTTCACTGGTCCCGTGCACCGCGAAGGCCATCCTGCGGGTCACCACGAGCGGCCCGAGCACGCCGGCGACCAGGCCGAGCACGGCGGCCGCGATCAGCGCGGTCTGCACGAAGTCGAGTTCGAGCAGGTCGACGAAGCTCACGACGCGGCCTCCGCCGACAGGTGGTGCGTCTGCTCCTCGCAGGCGCCGGCGCCGACCACCAGGATCTGGTCGCGCACCCGCACGACCTCGACCGGCGTCCGGTACAGCTCGGACAGCGTGCGGGAGTTCATGACCTCTTCCGGCGTCCCGATCCGGAACCGCCCGCCGACGAGGTACAGGACCCGGTCGACCAGCGGCAGCACCGGGTTCAGCTCGTGCGTGACGAACAGGACGGCGGTGTCGGCCTCGCGGCGCCGCTTGTCGATCAACTCGGAGACGACCCGCTGGTTCGCGAGGTCGAGCGAGAGCAGGGGTTCGTCGCACAGCAGCACGGACGGATCGCCGACCAGGGCCTGGGCGACGCGCAGCCGTTGCTGTTCACCACCCGACAGCAGGCCGATCGGCTCGTCCGCATACCGGGTGCCGCCGACCGACTCGATGGCCGCGTCGACCCGGATCCGGCGCTCCCGGCGGCCCCGCAGCCCGAAGCCCCACGAGTGGCCGTCCAGCCCCAGCCCCACGAGGTCGCGGCCGCGCAACGTCATGGACTGGTCGAGCGCTCGCTGCTGCGGGACGTACCCGATGGCGTGGTTGCCGCCGGCGATCGACACCGTGCCCGCGGACAGCGGCTGCAGACCCAGCAGCACGCGCATCAGGCTGGTCTTGCCGGAGCCGTTCGGCCCCAGCACCGCCAGGAACTCACCGGGCTCGACGTCGAGGTCGAGCCCGTCCCACAGCACTCTGTCCCCGTAGGACAGCCGTGCCCCGCGCAGCGAGATCGCGGTCATGCCTTGAGCGCCTGCGCCAGCGCGTCCACCTGCTTGCTCATCCAGTCAAGGTAGCCGGTCACGCCCTCGGGCAGCGTCTCGGTGACCGCGACGACCGCGATGCCCGCCGTGCCGGCCTTCTCCACGATGCCCTTCGTGACCTGGTTCTCGGTCTGGGTGTTGTTGATCAGGGCGTTGACCTGCTTGGACTCCACCAGCTGGTTCATCTCGGCGAGAGCGGCGGCCGGCACGTCCGACTCCTCCTCGATCGCCTTGCTGAACGCCTCGGGCGTGACGTCCTGCGCGCCGGACTCCTCGACCAGGTAGTGCGCGATGGGCTCGGTCGCGACGACCTTCTTGCCCTGGCCTGCGCCGGCGATCTTCTTCTCGAGCTCCTCGAGCTTGGCCGAGAAGTCGGCGGTGTTCTTCTCGAACGTCGTCTTCTTCTCCGGCGCGAGGGCGCCGAGCTCGTTCGCCGCGGCCTCCGCCACCGCCTGGACGGTGTGCAGGTCGTACCAGACGTGCTCGTTCACGCTGTGGTCGTGACCGTGCTCGTCGGTCTCGGGCGCGCCGGTCTGCGGCTCGGCGTGGTTGTCGGCCAGCGGGAACGCCTCGATCTTCTTCGTGGCGTCGCTTGTGATCAGCTTGGCGAAGAAGTCGTCGTAGCCGCCGCCGTTGAAGACGACCAGCTTGGCGTCCTTGACCAGCGCCGCGTCCGCGGGCTTGCTCTCGTAGGAGTGCGGGTCGGCGCCGGGGTCGTCCAGCAGCGCCTTGACCTCGACCTCGTCGCCGCCGACGGCCTTGATCACGCTGCCCCAGACGTTGGTCGAGGCGACGACCTGGATCTTGCCGCTGTCGGAAGACGGCGTGGAGGTGCCGCAGGCAGCCAGGCTAACGACGGCGAGAGTGCCGACCAGAGCGTTGCGGAGAGTCATCACGCCGTCCCTCGATCAGGTAATGGAAACCGTTGTCGAGTTCAGTTTACGACACGAAAAAGCCCCCGGCGGTCACGCCGGGGGCTTTTCGGTCTGTGACTCACGCCTCCAGGCGCTCGCCCGATTCGGGGTGGAACAGGTGGATCTCGCTGTGGTCGCGGACGGCGACCTTGACGTGCTGGCCCAGGGTCGGGGGCGTGCGGCCGTCGACGCGGACGACGAAGCGCTGCGAGCCCTCACCGATCTTCACGGCACCGTGCACGAGCGCGTCGGCACCGAGCTCCTCGACGAGCTCGACGGTCATGTCCATGCCCTCCTCGGTCGACGGCACGATGCCGAGCGCCTCGGGGCGGATGCCGAAGGTGACCTCGTCCAGACCACCGGCGGCGGCGATCGCGTCACGCGACAGCGGCACGACGACGCCGTCGAGCTTCGCGCCCTCCGACGTGATCGGCACGGTCTTGAGGTTCATCGCCGGCGAGCCGATGAAGCCCGCGACGAACGCGTTGGCCGGGCGGTCGTACAGCGCGCGAGGCGTGTCGCACTGCTGCAGCAGGCCGTCCTTGAGCACCGCGACCCGGTGGCCCATCGTCATGGCCTCGACCTGGTCGTGCGTGACGTAGATCGTGGTGGTGCCAAGGCGCTGCTGGAGCGCGGCGATGTTCGCACGCGTCTCGACGCGCAGCTTGGCGTCCAGGTTGGACAGCGGCTCGTCCATGAGGAACACGGAGGGCTCGCGCACGATGGCGCGGCCCATGGCGACGCGCTGGCGCTGACCACCGGAGAGCGCCTTCGGCTTGCGCTCCAGGTACTTGGTGAGGTCGAGCATCTTGGCGGCCTCTTCGACCTTCGCCTTGATCTCGGCCTTCGACACACCGCGCAGCTTGAGCGCGAAGCCCATGTTCTCCGCGACGGTCATGTGCGGGTAGAGCGCGTAGGACTGGAACACCATCGCGATGTCCCGGCCCTTCGGCGGCACGTTGGTGACGTCCTTGCCACCGATGTGGATGGCGCCCTCGTCGATGTCCTCGAGGCCCGCGAGCATGCGCAGCGCGGTCGACTTGCCGGAACCGGACGGCCCGACCAGCACCAGGAACTCGCCGTCGCTCACCTCGAGGGAGAGCTCGTCGACCGCGCGAACCGGCGGGTTGCCGGAGAACACGCGTGACGCCTTGACGTAGGACACCTCTGCCATGTGACGCACCTTTCACCCTTGTCTGGGCGCGACGTTATGCGTTGCAAGCGCTTACGTGAACAGACGAAAGCGCTTACGTTTCGCGAAGGGACGACGTAAGCGCTTACGTTCACGGGCATGGACGAACAGGCGCTGTCAGGAGGCTTCGTCAACCACGTGGTCCGGGCCGGGGACACGGTGCGCAGACAGATGAGCGACCGCTCCGGGTTCGTCCACCGCCTACTGCTCCACTTCGCACAGCGCGGGTGGCCGGGCGCGCCGCGGTTCCTCGGCGTGGACGAGCGGGGCCGGGAGGTGCTGACGTTCCTGGACGGTGTGGTGCCGTCGCGCTCCAGCGACGGGCTGGCCGGGGTGGCCCGGCTCGTGCGGGAGTTCCACGACCTGACCGCGGGCACCGAGCTGGCCGGGGACCAGGAGGTGGTGTGCCACAACGACCTCTCGCCCAGGAACACGGTCTACCGCGACCGCGTGCCGGTCGCGTTCCTGGACTGGGACCTGGCCGCACCGGGCCGGCGCGTCCACGACGTGGCGCACGTGTGCTGGCAGTACGTCGACCTCGACGATCCCGCGGTGGCGGCGGAACGGCTTCGCACGATCTGCGACGCGTACGGGCTGGAGGACCGCAGCCAGGTCGTGGCGACGATCCTGTGGTGGCAGGACCGGTGCGCGCACGGCATCGAGACCGACCCGGCGCTCGTGCGGCTGCGCGAGTCGGGCGCCGCCCGATCCGTGCGGGAAGCGCACGCGTGGGTCACGACGCACAGGGCAGAACTGGAGGCGGCCCTGCGGCCGCCTCCTGCCTGAGCCGTCAGCCCTTCACGGCGCCGGACGCGAGACCCTGCACCAGGAACCGCTGCACCAGGTAGAACACGATGACCGCCGGGATCGCCACCAGGATCGAGGCGGCGGCGAGGTGCCCCCACTCCGTCCTGTTCTGCTGCACGAACACCTGCAGCCCGACGGCCAGCGTCTTCGACTCGTCCGCCGCGGACAGGAAGGCGGACGCGAACGCCACCTCACCCCACGCCGTGAGGAACGCGTAGAAGGCCGTGACCGCGAGACCCGGCTTGGCCAGCGGCATGATCAGCCGCCAGAACACGCCGAACGGAGACAGCCCGTCCACGCGGCCGGCCTCGTCGATGTCGTTGGGCACGGTGTCGAAGTAGCCCTTCAACATGTAGGTGCAGAACGGCACCGCGGTCGTGCAGTAGACCAGGACCAGCCCGATGGACGTGCCGTTGAGGCCCAGCGCGATCAGGATGTTGTACAGCGGCACGATCAGCACCGCGAACGGGAACATCTGCACCAGCAGGAACGACATCATCAGGCCGCGTTTGCCGGGGAACCGGAACCGCGAGGCCGCGTACCCGGCGGTGGCCGAGATGAACACGCCGATGACGGTGGTCATCAGCGCGATCAGCACGGAGTTGCCGAACCAGGCGAGGAAGTCGCCCTTCTCGCCCGACAGCACGCGGGTGTAGTTGTCCAAAGAGGACTCGTTGAACAGCTTCGGGGTCGGCTCGACCGCGCGCGCGTCCGGCTTGAGGGACGTGACGAACACCCAGAAGACCGGGAACACCGCGATGACCGACGCGACGATCAGCGTGGCGTGCAACGCGATCGAGGCTCCCTTGGACCGGTCGGACCTGCGCAGCCGGGCACCGCCCGCCTGCACCATCTTCAGAGACGAAGCGTCGAGCGTCACGTCACCACACCTCGCCCTGCTTGCGCAGCGCCCGCCGGTAGATCGTGGCGAACACCAACAACACCGAAAGGATCAGCACGCCGTACGTCGACGCGATGGCGTAGTCGCGGGACGCGCCGGAGAAGAAGCGTTCGAACGCGTAGGTGACCAGGATCCTGGCGTTCGGGTTGGGACCGGCGATCAGGTAGATGACCGGGAACATGTTGAACGTCCAGATGATGCCCAGCAGCACCACCGTCGACGACACCGAGCGCAGGCCCGGCAGCGTGACGTGGCGGAACCGCTGCCACGGCGTGGCACCGTCCACCTCGGCCGCCTCGTAGAGGTCACCCGGGATCGACTGCAGGCCACCGAGCAGGGCCACCATCATGAACGGCACGCCCAGCCACGTGTTCACGATGATCACCGACACCAGCGCCCAGTTCGACTGGCCGAGCCACACCGGGTCCGGCAGTCCCACGGAGCGCAGGAGCTGGTTGATGATCCCGTACTGCGCGTTGAACATGTACTTCCACGCGAACGCGCTGATGAACGCGGGCACGGCCCACGGCAGGATCAGCATCACGCGGTACAGCGTGCGGCCCTTCACCTGCCGGTTGAGCAGCATCGCGAGGCCGAGACCGATGGTGTAGTGCAGCAACACGCACGAGAACGTCCAAATCAGCGTGCGGACCAGCGTGCTCCAGAAGTCGCCGAACGACTCACCGCCGGACAGCACGTTGACGTAGTTCTTGAACCCCACGACGTCATAGCTCGCCGGCCGCTCGAGGATCGGGTTCGCGATGTTGCCTTCGTTGATGTTCGTGAAGGTGAAGAACACGCCCTGTGCGAGCGGGTAGAGCACCAACACCGCGATGACCACCACGACCGGCAGCACCATCGCATACGCGTACCAGTACCTGTCCAGGAACCGACGCACCGAGACTCCCCTTCCGGCGAACGGCCGGGGTCGTGAAACCCCGGCCGTTCAACACGATCAGCCGATCGAGTACTCGGTGACGACCTTCTCCTTGTACGCCTTCGCGACGTCGTCCAGAGCGGTCTTGGCGTCCTTCTTGCCGGCCAGGAAGTCGGCGTAGCCCACCTTCAGCGGGTCGAACAGCTCGCCGCCCTCCGGGATCCACGGGCGCTCGTGCGCGACCTTGGTGACCGGCTCGAACGCGGCGACGACGGCGTTGGCCTTGACGTCGGCGTTCTGGTAGGCCGACTTGCGGGTCGGCAGCAGGCCCAGCTCCTTGGCGATGGTCGCCTGCGACTCGACCGACGCCATGCAGGTGATGAACTTGATGGACGACTGCTTCGCCTTGGTGCCCTGGCGGACGACGTAGTCGTGGCCACCGACCGGCGCGCTGCCCTTGCCCGCGGACGGGCCGGGGACCGGGGCGATGCCGAGGTTCGCCGGGTCGCTGAACGCGGCGCCCTTGAGGTAGTCGGCGACGGCCCACGGACCGTTGACGACCATCGCGGCGTCACCGGACGAGAACGCGGCCTGCATGTTCGAGTACGAGTTCGTCGCGTCGAGCGCCGTGGTGGCGGCCTTGCCGTCGAGCAGGCTCTTCGCGGTCTCCAGCGCCTTCACGTTCTGCGCGGAGTTCACGACGATCTTCTTGGCGGAGGCGTCGACCAGGTCGCCGCCCTCGCCGTAGATGAACGGCAGCGCGTAGTACGCGTCGTTGTTGAGGAAGAACGCCTTCTCGCCGCCCAGCTTCGCGGCCGCGGCCTTGAGCTCGTCCCACGTCTTCGGCGGCTCGACGCCGGCGTCGGCGAGCTTCTTCTTGTTGTAGAGCAACGCGAGCGAGTCGGTCACCTGCGGCACCGCGTAGGTCTTGCCCTCGTACTTCGTGGAGCCGAGCGGGGCCTCCAGGAAGTCGGACGTGTCCTTCGCGAGGTCGGTGTCCGACAGGTCGGCGACGTAGCCCAGCTTCGCGAGCTGGGGCACCCACGCGACCTCGGAGCGGAAGACGTCGGGGCCCTGGCCACCCTGGGCCGCGGTCTTGTAGTTGTTGAGAGCGCCGTCGAAGGCCTGCGTCTCGACCTTGACCTTGTAGCCGTCCTTGGTGGCACAGCCTTCCGCGATCTTCTTGAAGACCGGGCTCTCGTTGGGGCCACTGGTGTCCCAGAAGGTCACCTCGCCCGAGTCGGATCCGCTGTTGCTGCTCGATCCACCGCTTCCGCAGGCGGTGAGCACGAGGGCGACACCCGTCGCCATGGCGGTCACGAGGGTTGTCCGTCGCATCGTTGCTGCCGTTCCCTCCAGCTGGGGCCTCGGTCTCGAACTGAGACGAGGGTCTTGCAAGGTTTTGCGAGAATGTTGCGGGCGATTTCACTACCAGAACCATGGTCAGGTCAAGACGTCGACCGTAACCAAGCCGTAACGGCCCTGTCTTGCAAACCCTCGTTGCAAAATTTTTCCGAACGCGGCAGGCTTGCGCCGAACCCGATCTGAGCTGGGAGGCAACGTGTCCGGACTGTCCGAGATCGCCAGGGCAGCCGGGGTGTCCATCTCGACCGTCAGCCGTGTTCTCAACAGGCGCGCAGGTGTGAACGAGGAGACCCGGCAGCGCGTGCTGTCGGTCCTCGCGGAGATGCCGTACACCCCGCGCGGCCTCGGTGCGCTGCAACGCACCGGCGTGATCGGCCTGCTCGTGCCGGAGCTCTCGAACCCGGTCTTCCCCGCGTTCGCCGAGGCGCTGGAGACGCGGGCCGCCCGCCTGGGCTACTCGTCGCTGCTGTGCAACACCCGTAGCGGCGCGCCGATGGGCGAGGAGGAGTACGTCCGGATGCTCCTGGCCCGCGGCGTCGAGGGCATGGTGTTCGTGTCGCCGGAGATCACCAACGTCGAGGTGCCGCTCGGCCAGGCGCCGCGCCCGAGCTACTACGCGAAGCTCCTCGCCGACGGCGTGCACATGGTGTTCCTCAACGGCGCCACGCCCGCGTTGGACGTGCCCGACGTGACGGTGGACGAGCAGCTCGCGGGCTACATGGCCACCCGGCACCTGATCGAGCTGGGCCACGAGCGGATCGGGTTCGTGTCGGGCCCGGCGCGGTCGTTGCCGTCCCGGCTCAAGCGCGCCGGCTGGGCCGCCGCTCTCGAGGAGGACCACCTGCCGGCGGGGTCGGAGTACGTGGCGCACGCGCCGTTCAGCGCGGAGGGCGGCGGCCAGGCCGTGGCGCAGCTGCTCGACACCGTGACGCCGACGGCGGTGATCTGCTCGTCCGACCACATGGCGCTCGGCGTCATGCGCGAGGCACACCAACGAGGGATCTCGGTACCGGACGAGCTCTCGGTCGTCGGGTTCGACGACATCCCGCTGGCCGCCTACTCGTCGCCCGCTTTGACGACGCTCGCGCAGCCGATCGAGGAGATGGCGGCGGCCGCGATCGACGAGCTCGTGCTGCGGCTCGACCCGGATCGCCGCAGGCAGAGCACCGACAACTACACGCGCGTCTTCCGCCCGCGGCTCGTCGTGAGGGAATCGTCTGCCCCTCCGAAATGAGATGACCCTTTCACCTAATTGGTCTGGACCAAATTCTTGACGGGGCAGATGGGTCAACCAGCGCGGATGCGTCATTTGAGGGACGCAGGTCACCCTGACTTCACGAATTGGTTCTGAACCGTTACGGTCCTTTCATGGCGCGGTCGATGCATGTGCGACGTCCGGCAACGTTGGCCTCTCTGGCCGCTGAGCTGGGCGTTTCCCGGACAACGGTGTCCAACGCGTACAACCGGCCCGACCAGCTCTCCCCCGAGCTGCGTCGGCGGGTGTTGGACACGGCCCGAAGGCTGGGTTATCCCGGCCCGGATCCTGTGGCGCGTTCGTTGCGCACGCGCAAGGCCGGTGCGGTGGGCCTGCTGCTCACCGAGAACCTGTCCTACGCGTTCCGCGACCCGGCCGCTATCGGGTTCCTGGAGGGCCTCGCGCTGGCGTGCGAGGACGCCGGGACCGGCCTGCTGTTGGTGCCCGCGAACCCCGAGCGCGAGGACGTCGCCTCCGTGCACCGCGCGGGCGTCGACGGCTTCGTCGTCTACTCGGTGCCGGACGACGACCCGCACCTCGCCGCCGTGCTGGAGCGCCCGGTGCCCACCGTCGTCTGCGACCAGCCGGACCTCGGCACCGTGGACCGCGTTGGCATCGACGACCGAGGCGCCATGTACGAGCTCGCGCGGCACCTCATCGGCCTGGGACATCGAAGGATCGGCGTCGTGTGCATGCGCCTGGCGCGTGACCGCAACGACGGCTTCGTGACCCCGGACCGCCAGCACGCCGCGCACTTCCACGTGCAGCGCAACCGCCTGTCGGGCCTCGCCGAGGCGTTCAGCGAGGCGGGCGTCGACTGGTCGCAGGTGCCGGTCGTCGAGCGCTTCGACCACAACATGGCCTCCGGCGCGTCGGGCGCCGCCCAGGTGCTGGACCGCGACCCGCAGGTCACCGCCCTGATCTGCACCTCCGACGTGCTGGCGCTCGGCGCCATGACCGAGGCGGCCCGGCGCGGCCTGCGCGTGCCGCACGACATCACCGTGACCGGCTTCGACGGCATCCGCGCCGGCGAGGAGGCGGGGCTCACGACCGTGCGGCAGCCGGTGCTCGAGAAGGGCCGGGCGGCCGGCAAGCTGCTGCTCGACGCGAACGAGCGGTCGCGGCCGCGGTCGGTGAACCTCGCGACGGAGCTGATCATCGGCAAGACGTCGGCGGGGCCGCGCGGCGGTGTCGAGGAGCGCTGGTTCGGTCCGTGAGGCCGGCGTTCGGGCGGTGAGGCCGGCGTTCGGGCGGTGAGGCCGGCGTTCGGGCGGTGAGGCCCGCGCGCCTCACGCCACCTAGTTCTCCAGCCTGAACACCACGGGTGAGCTGGCCTTCCCGGCCAGCTTCGCCACCAGCAGGTAGTCGCCGGCGCCCACCCGCGTGTGGGCCCCGCATCCCTCCTTCGAGGTCGACCCCGCCCACTTCGTGCCGTAGTTGAACGTCTCCTTCGGCTGCAGCACGCGGGTCTCCGTGCCCACCGCGTTCAGGCAGTGGTTGCTCGACCACAGCACCGTCGCGCCGTCCGCGGTCAGCACGTTCAGCTCGCGGTGCTGCCGCCCGATGTCCCTGATGCACGGCACCGGACCGGTGTTCGTGATGTCCATGGACAGTTCCGGCTGGTCACCGAGGGTGTAGAAGGGCTTGTTCGCCTTCGCCGTGACGCCGATGACGTCGTCCGGGCACGGCTGCGGCGGGCCGGGAGGCGGCGGCGGGGGTGCCTCCGACGTCGGTGAGGGCGGCGGAGTCGTGGACGACGAGGAGGCCGCGGCGCTCTCGGACATGCTCGGCGGCGGGTTCGAGGACGACGCCGCGGCCGCGTTCGTGGGCTGGGAGGCCTCGCCGTCGGAGGAGAACATCCCGACGATCCAGATGATCAACAGCAGTGTGACCAGCGCTGCCCCGATCGCGGCGAGGCGGCGGCGCCAGTACACCGTGGACGGCAGCGGACCTGTGGGCTCGATCACGGCCCGAACGTAACCGGACCAGCGCGGATCCAGGCTTAGGCGAGCATCGCTCGATCGGTTGAACGTGATATTGAGCGGAAACCCCTTGTGAACGTGCGCTAACTCCGGTTCCAATCGACGCGGGGTCCGCCGGTAGGCCATGGAGGTGTGTCACATGACCGCGATCGACGAACTGCTCAAGCGGAACTACGAGCTCGGGAACGTGGTTCCAGGAGACCGTTCGTCCGCGAAGCCGTCCCTGCAGGTAGCCATTCTGACCTGCATGGACTCGCGCATCCGGGTGTTCGAGATCTTCGGTTTGAAGCAGGGTGAGGCGCACGTGCTGCGCAACGCGGGAGGGGTCGTCACCGACGACGCCATCCGTTCTCTCGCGCTGAGCCAGCGCAAGCTCGGCACGCGCGAGGTCCTGCTCGTGCACCACACGAACTGCGGCCTCGAGATGGTCACCGAGGACGACTTCAAGGACGAGCTCGAGGCCGACACCGGCCTGCGCCCGACCTGGGCCGTCGAGGCGTTCAAGGTCGTCGAGCAGAGCGTGCGCGGGTCGATGGCGCGGCTGCGGCGCAGCCCGTTCATCCCGCACACCGACAAGATCCGCGGGTTCGTCTACGACGTGCACACCGGTGAGCTGCGCGAGGTCCACGCGGCGGAGACCGCGGCCGCCTGACCGCACCTGTGCTTCGAGGGCCCCCTTCGGGGGGCCTTTTCGTTGCGCGACAATGGCGGGCGATGAATCACGAGTTGCTGTTGGGCTGGTGGGACACCGCCGCCCGCGACCTGCCGTGGCGCCGTCCCGACTGCACCGCCTGGGGTGTGCTGATCAGCGAGATCATGCTGCAGCAGACGCCCGTCTCCCGCGTGGAGCCGATCTGGCACGAGTGGCTGGCGCGCTGGCCCGTGCCGTCCGCGATGGCCGCGTCCTCGCAGGGCGAGGTGCTGCGGATGTGGGGCAAGCTCGGCTACCCCCGCCGCGCCATGCGACTGCACGAGGCCGCGACCGTCATCGCCCGCGACCACGGTGACGTGGTGCCGTCGGACGTCGAGACGCTGGAGTCTTTGCCCGGCATCGGCAGCTACACGGCTCGTGCGGTGGCCACGTTCGCGTATGGGCAGAAGTGCGCTGTCGTCGACACGAACGTCCGTCGCGTCGTCGCGCGCGCTGTGCACGGTGCCGGTGACGCCGGGCCGCCGTCCACCAAGCGCGATCTGCGGGACGTCGAGGCGATCCTCCCCGAAGACCAGCACGACGCCGCCGTGTTCTCGGCGGCGTTGATGGAGCTCGGGGCGTTGATCTGCACGGCGAAGAACCAGAAGTGCGCCGACTGCCCGTTGTTCGCCGAGTGCGCTTGGCAGCTGAACGGTCGGCCGGCTTATGCGGGGCCCGAGAAGAAGGTGCAGAAGTTCGCCGGCACCGACCGCCAGGTGCGCGGCAAGCTGCTGGACGTGCTGCGGGGCGCTCCCGGCCCGGTGCCCAAGGTGCAGCTCGACGTCGTGTGGAACGACGTGACCCAGCGCGAGAAGTGCCTGGTGTCCTTGTTGAGCGATGGACTTGTTGAACAATCCGACGACGGGCTCTTCCACTTGCCAGGTGAAGGGATTGTTCAACAATCCAACGACGGCAGGGCGCCAGCCTCCCCCGAACCGACTGCAAGTCCGGTGCCGACTGCAGCCCGCTCGTCGCTCGCTCCGCTGCCGAGCGACAGAATTGTTCAACAATCCGACGACGGGCTCTCCCGCCTGCCGGCCGAAGGGATTGTTCAACAGCCCCACGACGCCCTCTCCCCGCCGCCCGATCGAGGGATCGATCAACAATCCCACGACGGCCTCTTCCCACTGCCCGATCGAAGGATCGTTCAACAATCCAACAAGGGAACGGCCTGATGCACGCCCTCGTTGCCTTCTTCGACCCCGAGGCGGAACGCAGGATCGTCGGATTGTTGAACAACCTGGGTGTTGAACAATCCCACACGCCCCGCAAGCCTCACCTGACCTACGCCGCAGCCACCACCATCGGACCCAAGGTGCGCAAGGAGCTGCGCGAGGACCTGGAACGGCTGTGGATGCCGGACCTGTGGCTGCACACCCTCGGCACGTTCTCCACCACGGACAACGTGCTGATGCTCGGCGCGGTGGTCGACGCCGAACTCCTCGCCGTCCACTCGGCGATCCACGACGTCCTGGCGAGCAAGGTCAAGAACCCGAGCGCCTACTACCTGCCGGGCAACTGGGTCCCCCACTGCACCCTCGCGCACGGCCTCGACGACGAGGCGATGAAGGCCGCGTTCGCCGCCGTCTTCCCGGTCGAGCCGATCCGCGCGAAGGTCCGCGAGGTGTCGATCGTCGACACTCAGACCGGCGAGATCGACGTGCTCAAGAAGGCCTCGACGGCGCCCCGGTAGACCCAAGGCGCGCTGTCGTGCACGACATGACCGGCCTCCTCGACGTAGAGGTACTGACCGCGGGAACGTCGTGCCGCTTCGGCCATCTGCCCTGGTAGCTGGCCACCTCTACCCGCCTCGATCACGAGCGACGGGCACCGCACCGCGTCGATGAAGTCCCAGTACGACCGCGTGCCCCAGTGGCCGGCGATCTCGTACAGGTCGTCCATCGACGCGATCAGGTGCCAGCCGTCCTCGCGTTCCTCGAAGTACTCCGCGAACAGCGGCGAACCGAAGTACGCCCGGATGTGTCCGAGCGACTGGAACGGCACCGGCCAGGCGTCGAAGAGCCACCTCCACTCGTCGACCGTGCGACCGGAGTTGTCCGGGGCGAAGTCCTCGACCACAATCGCGCGCACCAGGTCCGGACGGGTCGCCGCGAGACACCACGCGTGCAGCCCGCCCATCGAGTGCCCGATCACCACGGCCGGCCCGAGGCCGAGCTCCTCGATCGCCTCGGCGGCGTCGGCGACGAAGTCCTCGGTGCGGAACGGCCCCCGCCGCGGGTTCCTGCCGTGCCCGCGCTGGTCGATCCCGACCACGCGACCGAAGGGCGTGAGCCACTGCGCGACCGGCCACCAGGCGGTGGCCCTGCTCATCAGGCCGTGCAGGAGCAGCACGCCTTGACCCGTTCCGCCGAACTCCACGACCGACACAGGGATGATTAACGCATGAAGGCCCGCCCGTACCTGATCGCCCTGGTGTTGATCGTGCTCGTCGCAGGTCTGCTCGTCGTGTTCAGAACGCCGAGCAACGACCCCGGGCAGCAGGCACAGGAGACGTCACCGCAGGCCGCGGTGGAGGCCGGTGCGGGCGCGGGCGACGCGTACTACCCGACCGACGGCAACAGCGGCTACGACGTCACGCTCTACGACCTGGCCATCACCTACGAGCCGCAGTCCCAGCAGCTCGACGGCGTCGCCACCATCACCGCGACCGCCACCCAGGACCTCTCGCGCTTCAACCTCGACCTGGAGGCGCTGAAGGTCAGCGAGGTGAAGGTCGGCGACCAGCCGGCGAAGTTCGCGCAGGAGGGCGACCACGAGCTGGTGATCACGCCCAGCGCCCCGCTCGCCAAGGGCAAGCCGTTCACCACCAAGGTCACCTACGGCGGCAAGCCGACGACGATCAACGACGCCTCGCTGGGCCGCAGCGGCTGGCAGGTCTCGTCCACCGGCGGGGCGTTCGCCGCAGGTCAGCCCCACTCCGCGACGACGTGGTTCCCGGCCAACGACACCCCGCGCGACAAGGCGGCGCTGAAGCTCGCGGCCCGCGTCCCCGACGGCTGGACGGCCGTCTCGAACGGCCTCGAGGGCCCGGTGACGCGCGACGGTGGCTGGACGACGTTCAACTGGTCCGAGGAGACGCCTCTCGCCACCTACGTCGCCACCGTGGCCATCGACAAGTTCGAGATCGTGCGTTCCACGCTGCCCAACGGCACCCCTGTGCTCGACGCGTACGCGCCCGGCACGTCCGCGTCGAAGAGGCCGATCCAGTCGCAGATGCCGGAGGTCCTCGCCCACCTGGAGACGAGGTTCGGGCCGTACCCGCAGCGTGCTGCCGGCGGCATCTGGGTGGCCGACCAGATCGGGTTCTCGCTGGAGACCCAGACCCGGCCGATCTACGCGGCGTGGGCCGACCTGGAGACGCTCGTGCACGAGAACGCCCACATGTGGTTCGGCGACTCGGTGTCGATCACGAACTGGGCGGACATCTGCCTGAACGAGTGCCTCGCGTCCTACTCGCAGTGGCTGTGGCTCGAGAAGGAGGGCACCGACCTCGACCAGCGCTACCGCGACCAGGTCGAACAGCGGCGCGAGCGGTCGTCGTTCTGGGCGCCGAAGCTCTACGACATGGGCCAGGGCAACGAGTTCCGGGGCGTCTACGACAAGGGCATCCTGGGTGTGCACGCGCTGCGCAAGCAGGTCGGTGACGACGTGTTCTTCAAGGGGTTGCAGTCGTGGGTCTCCGAGCACCGCGACGGCAACGCCACGTGGCCGCAGTTCGAGGAGCACTTCAAGAAGGCCTCGGGGCAGCCCCTGGACGCGTTCTTCAAGGCGTGGTTCCGGGACTCGGGCATCCCCGACGACCAGTACCTGCTGCCTGCCGGTGTTCGTCGCTAGTGTGGGTGCCATGGCAGTCGTGAAGATCAACGCGATCAAGGTCCCCGAGGGCAACGGCCCCGAGCTCGAGAAGCGGTTCGCCGCCCGCCTGGGCGCGGTCGACGACCAGCCCGGCTTCCTCGGCTTCGAGCTCCTGCGCCCGGTCGCGGGTGAGGACCGCTACTTCGTCGTCACGCACTGGGAGACCGACGAGGCCTTCGTGGCGTGGCGCGACGGTCAGGCCGGTGCGGCCGCGCACTCCGGTGAGCGCGCACGGCCCGTGTCCTCGGGTGCCGACCTGCTGGAGTTCGAGGTCGTGCTGGGCAGCAAGCCCAAGCAGTGATCGAGCAGGACTACGACAGAGCCGCCGAGCTGATCGCCGGCGCGGACGCCGTTCTCGTCTGCGCC
This sequence comes from Lentzea albida, assembly GCF_900111005.1. Lineage (GTDB taxonomy): Bacteria > Actinomycetota > Actinomycetes > Mycobacteriales > Pseudonocardiaceae > Lentzea > Lentzea albida. Next base: position 354,340 of record NZ_FOFV01000001.1, on the reverse strand, counting down.
GGTGCCGGCATGGGGGTCGACTCGGGGCTCCCCGACTTCCGCGGCACCGAGGGCTTCTGGCGGGCGTACCCGCCCTACGAGCGGCTCGGGCTGAAGTTCGAGGAGATCGCGGACCCGGTCCACTTCGCCGACGACCCCGCACTGGCGTGGGGCTTCTACGGCCACCGATTGGCGCTCTACCGCGCGACGGTGCCGCACAAGGGTTTCGCCGTGCTGCGGTCGTGGGGTGCGCGGGTCTTCACGTCCAATGTGGACGGTCAGTTCCAGAAGGCCGGTTTCGCGGACGTCGCCGAGGTCCACGGGTCGATCCACCACGCCCAGTGCGTGGAGCCGTGCACCGACGAGATCTGGGAGTGCACGTTCGACGTCGAGGTCGATCCTTCGACCATGCGGGCCGTCGGCGAGCTGCCTTCGTGTCCGCAGTGCGGCGGTCTGGCGCGGCCCAACATCCTGATGTTCGGCGACTGGGGCTGGGTGCCGCACCGCAGCCAGCGGCAGCTGGACGCGCTGACGGAGTGGCGTCGCGAGCACCGGAAGCTCGCCGTGGTCGAGATCGGGGCCGGCACCGCCGTGCCGACCGTGCGACGTCAGGCGGAGCTGGCGAGCGCGGCTTCGGGTGCGCTGATCCGCATCAACACCCGCGAACCGGCCGTGCGCCACGGCCGTGGCGTGTCGCTGCCCGTGGGCGCGCTGGAAGCCCTCACGGCCTTGGCACGACGAACTGCGTGACGACGGCCCGGTGGTCGCTGCCGGGCACGTCGAACACGTCCACCGTGTCCACGACGATCTTCGAGTCGACCAGCACGTGGTCGATGGTGACCGGCGGGGGCCAGAAGCCGCTGTTCGCGGGCCACGTGTGGATCAGCCCCTTGCCGACCTGGTCGGCGGCGTCCACGTAGCCCTTGTTGAGCAGCCGCGTGAGGCCGACGTGGTCGAGCGTGGCGTTGAAGTCGCCCGCGAGCACCCTGATCGCACCGGTCGAGTCGGGCGCGGGCAGCCCGGCGAGCTCGCGCTGCCACGCCTCGGGCCCGGCGTCGACGACCGGCGGCAGCGGGTGCACCGAGACGACCTCGATGTCCTTGCCCGGCAGGTCCACGAGCGCCCCTGCCTGCTGCAACGTCCCGGGTGGCGTCAGATTCCGCTGCGTGAGCGGGAACCTGGAGGCGATGCCGCTGCCCGAGCCACCCGGTTCGTCAAGGAAGACCCGGTTGGGCAGCACCTGGTTCAGGCCGGCGCGTTCGAGGTCGGCCACCATGTCGGGCGTCAGCTCCTGCATCGCGAGGATGTCGACGCGCCGCGCCTTGACCTCCCGGACGATCGCCTCGGCGTCCGCGATGCCGACGAGCAGGTTCGAGGTCATCAGCCTGACCTGCTGCCCGACCCCATTGGGCCGCGCGTCGGAGAACGCCCGCGGCGCCACGTTGGCGACGAGCACCACCGCCACCAGCGTCATCGTCAGCCCGGTGACCCACCTGCGGCGGAACAGGGCGAACAACCCGACGAGCAGCCCGAGAACGGTGATGTACGGGGTCAGCGAGGTCGCCGCGATCATGTACCGCGTGCCGTCGATGCCGAGCAGCCGGACCAGGGCCGCCGTGACGAACGCCAGCGCGCACAGGAACAGCAGGAACGTGGCGAACCCGCTCTTGCGCGGCTTCACCTCGGTGGTGACCACGTCGTGCAGTGTGCCCGAGCGCGCGTCGGTCTCCGGTGTGGTCTTCACACCCACAAGGACGGCCGGAGGTCCACTCCCGTTGCCCGCCGAAAACTGTCAGACCCCTCCGCCACACTGAACCCAACCGACCGGAGGGGGCCGCCGTGGGCGCCAAGGACTGGATGCTCTTCTACGCATCGGACGACGTCAGCAAGGTCCTGAGAGGATCACCGAAGCTCGACAGGGAGGCCACCGAGGCCTTCGTGCGCCGCCTGTACCCGTCCCACGACATTCACCCGATCGAGGACGGCAACCTCCACCACGCCAACCCGCCGGAGGGAAAGGTCTACGCGGCCGTCTTCCCGGGCCTGTCCATCATCTGCACCTGGGACGCGGCGGGCGACGGGTGGGAGGACCTGCCCGCCCACTTCGTCACCGAGGCGGCAGGCCGCACCCTCTACCTGCACGCGATGCACAGCGTGGTCGACTTCTTCTCCTACGCCATCTGGGAGCCGGACGGCACCCTGCGCCGCGCGTACAGCCTCTCCCCCGACAGCAGCGTGATCGCCGACATCGGCACTCCCCTGCCGTTCGAGGAGGAGTTCCTCGCCGGCGACGAGGAGTTCCTCGCCTCCCTCGACCCCGGCGACGACTACCCGTTCCGCTTCCACCCGCTCGAGCTGGCCGAGGCGGCCCTGCACGAGCTGTTCGGCTTCAGCTACGAGGGCCCGTGGGAGGAGGGCGACCCGGAGTTGGAGGACATCGTGCTGGCGGGCTACGCCGTCACACCGCGCTGACTCAGGCGGCCGCCGCTGGGTGCCTGGGCCGCACTCCAGGCATCCGGTCGAGCAGCCCGCAGATCGTGTCGACCACGACCACCAGTTCCTCGGGCTGGAGGGGCTGGTACCCCACCAGGTAGGCGACTCCCGACTCGAAGGTGAGCGTCATCCTCCCGGCCCAGCCGGGCAGGTCCTCCTCGCGGTCGATGAGCCAGTGCAGCGCGTCGAAGTTCAGTTCGCGCGCCGCGGCGCCGGGATCGGTGCTGTACGCCGAGAACTCCTGGTCCATCGGCGGCAGCAACGGCACCGGCAGCCACTGCGCCCCGAGCTGCTTCGCCGTCTCCGGCTTCTGGCCGCCGATCAGCTTCCACTCGGACTCCAGCACACCGGGAGACAAGGGCTGTCCGGTGTTGACGCTGTACTTGTTCGGCCGCGTGACCTTCAGCGGGGCGAGGCGAGCAGTGGCGATCTCGACGCGGTGCTCGTGCCTCCAGTTCACGCCGTAGCCGCGCGTGTCGTAGCGGATCGACACGTCGGTCACCCTGACGTGCCAGGGGCCGCGCTGGAAGTCCAGCGAGAGGTCGAACTGCGGCTTCGACCGCAGCGCGACGGCGAACTCGTTCACGAACGGCTTGCGGAGCTCCGCCGTCCACATCGACGCCTCGCCGGGGCCGAGCACCCTGCCGCCGAGTCGCTGCGCCAACGGGGTCAGCGCGGCGATCTTCGCGTCGCGTGCCTTCCCGTGGCTGCGGAACTGGAGCAAGCGCCGCACGACCAGGAACGCGATCGCGCAGGCGAGCCAGATCAGGACGTACGGGGTGAGGACGTACTCGTTCCAGATCTTCAGCAGGAGGTCCATGATCAGATGTCCAGAAACCCTTCGATGCGCTGCTTCGAGTGATCGGTGCCGGTGTCGCGCGACTCCGCGCCCTGTTGCCAGAGCGACTGGTTGCGAGCGCCCTTCTCGTGGAGCGGGTTGCCCTGGGCCAGCGCCTCGTTGCGGATCGCCTCGCCCATCGACCTGCCGAAGCCGTTGTGCATCCGCTCGCCGACCATGCCGTCGTGGCTGTTGAGCCTGGTGACGGGGTTGCTCCTGAACTTCTGCCAGTTGTTCATGCCCTTGAGGGCGTCGGTCGCTTCCTGGCTGCGGACCTTCTTGTCCGCCATCGCCTTGCGGAAACCGGTGCCGAGGTTCTTCGCCTTGGCCGCCAGGTTCCGCAGGAAGTCCATGATCTTGGTGAGCAATTGGCGGAGCTTCGCGACGATGCGCGAGACCCGGCTCGCGGTCGACGCGACCCGCACACCGGTGGCAGCGCCCGCGGCCGCCGTCGACGCACCGCAGCTCGGGATCGCGGCGGCGAGCGCCGGAATCCAGATCATGATCAACCACGTGATCAGCTCGGTGAGGATCGCCTTGATGACGTCCTCGATGATCTGCATGACCATCGACGACATCATCAGCAGCTCGGCGAGCTCCCCCGCCTGGCCCGCGACGCCGTCGATGCCGTTGGCGAACTCGCCCAGCTTCGTCGCGGCCGCTTCCGAGGCGCCGCCGTTCCAGGCCGTCACGGTGCTCTGCAGGTCTTCGGTGAACCTGGTGCTCAGGTCGGAGATGCCCTGCGCGATCGCGCCGAAGTTCTCCCCCGCCTGCTGCAGCGCGGGCCCGTCACCGCTGACGAAGTGGATCGCGTCCTCGAGCGGCTGCACCACGCTGATCAGGAAGTTGAGCCCCTGACCGACCAGCCAGCCGATCGGGTCGAGCACCATGCCCTGACCGAACTCGACGACGGAGGTGACCAGGGCGCTGCCCTCGGAGGTCAGCCCGGCCACGCCACCGGTGTCGCCGGTCTTCCCCGCGGCTTCCTTGGCCTTGACGAAGTTCCCCCAGATCGGGGCGTTCTCCTCCGCCTTCTGCCCGAGGGTCTTCTCTCCGACCGTGATCTTGACCTGCGTGTCGCCGGCGCCGGCGGTGTACTCCTGCTCCGCCATGGCCCTACCCCCTGTCGACCTGGATGCCGTCGAGGAGCTTCTTCAGGGCCTCTTCCTGGTCCGCGTAGCCCTTGGCGGTGTCGCGGAACTTCTCCACACCGGAGTCCAGTCCGTCCGTCATCGCGGTGAGCGTGTCCTTGAGGTCGTTCAGCATCTCCGTGTACTGCTGCTTCACAAAGATCCCGACGACACCCCACGACTTGTCACCGACGTCGGACTTGTCGACGAGGCCCGTGACCTGTCCCGCGAACCCGCGGTGCCCCTGGAGCTTGTCCGCGTACGCCCGCAGCTCCTCCGGGCTGACGCTGAACCCGCTCACCGGCCGTCCTCGTCGTCGTAGAGGTTCAGGAACTTGCCGTCCTGCTTGGGCGGGCCGGCGGGAGGCTGCGGCGACCTGTCGTTCCAGGCGTTGGCACGCATGATGTTCTGGTCGGAGAAGTCGTCGTGCGGCTCGGGAGCGGGCGTGCGCGGTGATGCCGACGAGCGGGCCTGCTGAAGGCCGGGCTGGGGCATCGGCGGCGCAGGCGGCATCGGCGGGCGTTGGGGGGACTGCGGCGGGGTGGGTGCGGTCTCGTCGGACCTGATGGCGCTGAGTTCCTCTTTGGACATGCCGAAGAGCTGCGACTGGGTTTCGAGGACCTGGTCGGAGAGCTTCATGTCGTCGCCGATCGCACCTTCGACGATGCCTGCCTGGCGGCGGGCGGCTTCGGCGACGGCCTGCTGCAGCGTGGACATCAGCTCGGCGGCCAGGGCGTGGGCAGGCCTGCGCATGGCCTGGTCGGTCAGCCTGATGGCCTTGATGCTGCCGGATGGGCCGGCCACAACCGTTACGGCGCGGTCGGCCGAGGTGGCCACCGCTTCCAACGTGGCCAGCTGTTGCTGCATCTCGCCGATGTTGGCGAACTGCTGATCGACACGCTGCATCCGTGATTGGAACTGCTCGAACTGAGCCACCAGTTGTTCGAACGCGGCCGACGGCACTGGAACCTCCTCCTGGGACACCCGCCTGCGCAGGATCGCGCGGAGCGGGCGCCATAGTGGCAGGTGGAGTTTCGCGTCCGCCGCGAAACGGGCGAATCGATGTGGCCGAGTGACCCGCGCGACACACGTCAACGCGTACGAGAACGGCCCCCAGGCCGGAAGCCTGGGGGCCGTTCTCGTTGGTGCTGTCTACGTCACTCGGACTCGGTGGCCGGAGCGTCCTGCTGCTCGGCGGCCGCGGAGGCGGTGAGGTCGACGGGCGGGGCGTCCGGCACGCGGTTCGGCTTGGCCTCGCCGCGGAACACGAACTTCGCCTTGTCGTGCTGCTCGGACTCGCCGTCCCAGCCCTCGACGTCGGTGATGATGATCTGGCCCGGCTGGATCTCGCCGAACAGGATCTTCTCCGACAGGGTGTCCTCGATCTCGCGCTGGATCGTCCTGCGCAGCGGGCGGGCGCCCAGCACCGGGTCGAAGCCGCGCTTGGCCAGCAGGGCCTTGGCCCTGTCGGTCAGCTCGAGGGCCATGTCCTTGTTCTTCAGCTGCGTCTCGACGCGGGCGATCATCAGGTCCACCATCTTGATGATCTCGTCCTGGGTGAGCTGGTGGAAGACGATGATGTCGTCGATGCGGTTGAGGAACTCGGGGCGGAAGTGCTTCTTCAGCTCGTCGTTGACCTTGTTCTTCATGCGCTCGTAGTTGGACGCGCTGTCCTGACCCGAGGTGAAGCCGAGGCCGACGGCCTTGCTGATGTCCGACGTGCCCAGGTTCGACGTGAAGATGATGACGGTGTTCTTGAAGTCCACCGTCCGGCCCTGACCGTCGGTCAGGCGGCCGTCCTCCAGCACCTGGAGCAGCGTGTTGTAGACCTCGTTGTGCGCCTTCTCGATCTCGTCGAAGAGCACGACGGAGAACGGCTTGCGGCGCACCTTCTCGGTGAGCTGGCCGCCCTCTTCGTAGCCGACGTAACCGGGAGGGGCACCGAAGAGCCGCGACGCCGTGTAGCGGTCGTGGAACTCGCCCATGTCGATCTGGATGAGCGCGTCGTCCTCGCCGAACAGGAAGTTCGCGAGCGCCTTCGAGAGCTCGGTCTTACCGACACCGGACGGGCCGGCGAAGATGAACGAGCCGGAGGGGCGCTTCGGGTCCTTCAGGCCGGCGCGGGTGCGGCGGATCGCCTGCGACACGGCCTTGACCGCGTCGACCTGGCCGATGATCCGCTTGTGCAGCTCGTCCTCCATGCGGAGCAGACGCGTGGTCTCCTCCTCGGTGAGCTTGAACACCGGGATGCCGGTCCAGTTGGCGAGGACCTCGGCGATCTGCTCGTCGTCGACTTCAGCGACGACGTCCAGGTCACCGTCCTTCCACTGCTTCTCCCGCTCGGCCTTCTGGCCCAGGAGCTGCTTCTCCGCGTCACGCAGCTTCGCCGCGCGCTCGAAGTCCTGCGCGTCGATCGCGGACTCCTTGTCGCGACGCACGTCCGCGATCTTCTCGTCGAACTCGCGCAGGTCCGGCGGCGCCGTCATCCGGCGGATGCGCATGCGCGCGCCCGCCTCGTCGATGAGGTCGATCGCCTTGTCCGGCAGGAACCGGTCGTTGATGTACCGGTCGGCCAGCGTGGCTGCGGCGACCAGCGCGGAGTCGGTGATCGAGACGCGGTGGTGCGCCTCGTACCGGTCGCGCAGGCCCTTGAGGATCTCGATGGTGTGCTCGAGCGACGGCTCGCCCACCTGGATCGGCTGGAAGCGGCGCTCCAGCGCGGGGTCCTTCTCGACGTGCTTGCGGTACTCGTCGAGCGTGGTGGCACCGATCGTCTGCAGCTCACCGCGGGCGAGCATCGGCTTCAGGATGGAAGCCGCGTCGATCGCGCCCTCGGCGGCACCCGCACCAACGAGCGTGTGGATCTCGTCGATGAACAGGATGATGTCGCCGCGCGTGCGGATCTCCTTGAGGACCTTCTTCAGGCGCTCTTCGAAGTCACCGCGGTAGCGCGAGCCCGCGACCAGCGAGCCGAGGTCGAGCGTGTAGAGCTGCTTGTCCTTGAGCGTCTCGGGCACCTCGCCCTTGACGACCATCTGCGCCAGGCCCTCGACGACGGCGGTCTTGCCGACGCCGGGCTCGCCGATGAGGACCGGGTTGTTCTTGGTGCGACGGGACAGCACCTGCATGACCCGCTCGATCTCCTTGGTGCGCCCGATGACCGGGTCGAGCTTGCCCTCACGCGCCGAGGCAGTGAGGTTGCGCCCGAACTGGTCCAGCACCAGGGACGACGACGGGGTGCCCTCGCCGCGACCGGTCGACTCCGACGCGCCCTTCTCCGTCGAGTAACCGGACAGCAGCTGCAGCACCTGCTGCCGCACCCTGTTGAGGTCGGCGCCGAGCTTCACGAGGACCTGGGCGGCGACGCCCTCGCCCTCGCGGATCAGGCCGAGCAGGATGTGCTCGGTGCCGATGTAGTTGTGGCCGAGCTGAAGCGCCTCGCGCAGCGAGAGCTCCAGGACCTTCTTCGCACGGGGGGTGAAGGGGATGTGTCCACTCGGAGCCTGCTGGCCCTGGCCGATGATCTCTTCGACCTGCTGGCGGACGCCCTCCAGCGCAATCCCCAACGACTCGAGCGCCTTGGCGGCGACACCTTCACCCTCGTGGATCAGACCCAGGAGGATGTGCTCGGTGCCGATGTAGTTGTGGTTGAGCATCCGTGCCTCTTCTTGGGCAAGGACAACCACCCGCCTCGCGCGGTCGGTGAACCTTTCGAACATTCGCACTCCCTGACTGCTGCGTCGGCGGTCCTCGGCTCCACCGATCTACCCTGGTGAGCGCGGCACCGTGGCTCCACTGTAGTGGGCGGTACCGAGGCCTGTGGTTCCCATCAGCGGCAAGCCGCGTCCGGCGAACGGTGACATCTGCATCAACGCAGGTCGGGAGCAACGGATTCCACAGATCGGGCGATGTCCGCTCAACGCGAACAACTCGCCGTTGAGCGATACTCCTGTGACCGGGGCCACCTCGGGAGGCGCAAATCCGGGGGATCTGGGTAAGGTTAGGCAAGCCTCATCCAGATGAGATAGGACTTGCGCGTTGACCGTACCTGCGAGGGTCTCACAGCAGAACCCGCGTGCGCTCACGCCACTGGCCGAATCCATCGCCCGCCTCGAGACCGGCACCGAGATCGTCTTCGGCACGCCCCCGGAGGACTGGACGATCTGCTCGGACCTGCTGGCGGAGCCGTCGCGGTTCGACCTGTGGCGCAAGGACCTGGCGGAGTGGATGGTCGAGCAGTACGGCGAGTCCGACGACCGCGCCACCGCCGGCTACATCATGGGCTGGTACCTCCACCAGCCCGGTTACCTGGCTGGCCTCCTCTTCCACACGGCCCGCCGCGTGCCCACCCTCAAGCCCTCCGACATGGCGTTCCGCATCGCCACCGACGGCCGCCCGCACCCGGACGGCCTGGCCGTCATGTGCGACGAGTTCGCCTGCCTGCCGGACGACCCGGCCTCGAACCACCCGGCCGCCACCGTCGTGGCCGACGAGGCAGCCCTGGCAGCAGTGCTCCGCGCCCGCTACGCGGCCCACGCCGCTCAGTTCGTCGCGTCCTTCGGCCAGGTGGTCCGCTTCGGCCGCCGCCAGCTCTGGGCCGCCGCCACCGACATGCTGGAGTACGGCCCGTGGGCGGCAGGGCGCCTGTTCGGCGACGAGAACGCCGGTGTCACGGACGCGGCGATGATCCTGCCGGAGAAGCTCGAACCCTTCGTGGCGGCCTCTTCGCTGCACTTCACGGCTGAGGGGTGGAAGCGCAAGCGCAACAGCTGCTGCTTCCACTACGTGCTGCCGAACGCCGAGCCGTGCACGGCGTGCCCACGCACCTGCAACAACTGAGGGCAGAGCGGGCACGCCTGAGCCTGATCACAGCGATGCCGCAGGCGAGCCGTCCTGAGCAAAGAGGTACCGGCGGTGGGGTCCCATCACGAGTCGCGTACGAAGCAGGCGGCCGCTCTAAGCAACAGGCGTGCCATCTACCTTCCCCCAGCACTGGCCCCCATCTCAGATTGCCGGGGTCTGGGGCAGAGCCCCAGGGGAAGCACGCAACCGCAACCGGCCGCACGCATAAACAGCCACCCGCAAAACAAGCACTACGGCACCCGGTGCCGAGACCCCACGGGAACCACCAACGGTGTCCCGGACACAGGATCCTCGACAACCCGAGCATCCAACCCGAACACCTCCAGCAACATCTCCTCGGTCAAAACCTCACCAGGCGACCCCTGGGCAACGATCCGCCCACCCCGCATCGCAACGATGGTGTCCGCATACCGAGCAGCCAGGTTCAGGTCGTGCAACACCATCACGATCGTCCGCCCCATGGACGCGTGCAGCTCCTGAACCAGATCCAGCACATCGATCTGGTGCGCGAGGTCCAGATAGGTGGTCGGCTCGTCCAACAGCAACAGATCCGTGCCCTGCGCCAACGCCATCGAGATCCAGGCCCGCTGCCGCTGCCCCCCGGACAACTCGTCCACGGTGCGATCAGCCAGGTCCAGGATCCCGGTCATCTCCAATGCCGCGTCCACAGCCGCAGCGTCGTCCGAAGACCACTGCCGGTACCAGGCCTGATGCGGATGCCGCCCACGAGCGACCAGATCAGCGACGGTCAGCCCCTCAGGCGCGGAAGGCGACTGCGGCAACATCCCCAGAACCCGGGCAACGTCGCGGGTCGACATGGAGTCGATCTTCCGACCGTCCAGCAGGACGGCACCCGACCGAGCAGGCAGCAAGCGCCCGAGAGCCTTCAGCAGGGTCGACTTGCCGCAGCCGTTGGGCCCGATCACCGCGGTCACGGTGCCGCTGATGATCGACAGGTCCAGGGTGTCGACGACCAGCCGCTCGCCGTAGCCGATGGACAGCGACGAAGCCTCAAGACGCACACTCATACCCGCGCCTCCCGGCGGCTTCGGACCAACAGGAACATCAGGTAGGGGGCGCCGAGCACGGCGGTGACGACGCCGACCGGCAGTTCGGTGCGGTAGATCGTGCGCGCGACCAGGTCCGACAGCATGACCAGGGCTCCGCCGATGACCACCGAGCCGAACAACGGCGGCTGCGCGGTGCCGGACAGGCGAAGAGCGATCTGCGGTGACGCCAGGGCCACGAACGCGATCGGGCCGGCCGCGGCGGTGGCCACGGAGGCCAGGACGATCGCCACGACGATCAGGAACGACCTCGCCGCGTTCACGCGGATGCCCAGGCCTCGGGAGGTCTGGTCGTCGAACTGCAGCGCTCCCAGGACGTGGCCGCCGATCATCGCGACCGGGACCAGCACGATCAGCGCCAGGGCGACGGGGACGACGTGCTCCCAGCCGCGGCCGTTCAGGGAGCCGGTGATCCACACCATCGCGCGGCCTGCGTCCTGCACGTCGCCGACGGTCAGGAGGTAGTGCGTGAAGTTGCCGGCCACGGCGGTGATGCCGATGCCGACCAGCACCATCCGGAAGCCCTCGATGCCCTTGCGCCACGCCAGCCCGTAGACGAGCAGGCCCGCGAACAGGCCGCCGAGCAGGCCCGCCAGCGGGACGCCGATGGAGGCCGCGCTGCCGGTCACGACGCCCAGCGAACCCGCGAAGGTGATCACCGAGACGGCTCCGGCGCCGGCTCCCCACGTCACGCCCAGGATGTCGGGCGAGGCCAGCGGGTTGCGGACGATGGCCTGGAAGATCGCGCCGGACAGGCCCAGGGCACCGCCGACCAGCAGGCCCGTCAGGGCGCGCGGCATGCGCAGTTCCACCACCACGAACTGGTCGCGGCGGGTACCGCCGCCCAGCAGCGTGTCGACGACCTGGGACACGGTCAGCGGGAAGTCGCCGACCACGATGTCGGCCACGAACAGGGCCGCCAGGACGACGAGTGAGATCGCCACGACGAGGAGTGGCCGGGGGCGGAGCCGGAACGAGGTCGCGCCCACCCGCAGCGCGGGTGCCTTGGCGGCAGGGGTCTTGGTCGCGGTCGTCAAATCTTCACCAGCTTCTTGCGCCGCACCAGGAAGATGAAGAACGGAGCGCCGATCAGCGCCAGCATCACGCCGACCTCCACCTCGGACGGGCGGGCGACGACCCTGCCGACGACGTCCGCGAACAGGATCAGAACCGCTCCGAGCAGTGCCGAGTACGGCAGGATCCAGCGGTAGTCCGGGCCGGTGAACGCGCGCGCGATGTGCGGCACGACGAGCCCCAGGAACCCGATCGGCCCGCACGCGGCGACGGCCCCGCCCACCAGCAGCGTGATGGCGAAGATGCCGAGCGTCCGCGTCCTGCTGGTGTGGACGCCGAGCGACTTCGCCACGTCCTCGCCCAGCGACAGGGCGTTCAGTCCGGGCGCGTTGAACGCCGCCACCACCAGACCGGCGACCAGGAACGGCGCCACCTGCGTCAGCACGGTCAGGTCACGTCCCGCGATCGCGCCGACCTGCCAGAACCGGAACGCGTCGAGCGACTGCTGGTCGATCAGCACGATCGCCGCCACCAGGCCGTTCATCAGCGCGGAGACCGCGGCGCCGGCCAGCGCCAGCGTCACCGGTGACGGTCCGCCGCGCCCGGCCGACCCGAGCAGGAACACCACGACGCTCGCGATCATCGCGCCGGCGAAGGCGAACCAGATGTAGCCCACCAGCGAGTTCACGCCGAGCAGGAAGATGGAGAGCACGACCGCGAGCGCCGCGCCCTGCGTGACGCCGAGGATGCCGGGATCGGCCAGCGGGTTGCGCGTGTGGCCCTGCATGAGCGCGCCACCCACACCGAGTGCGATGCCCACCGCGATGCCGAGCAACGTCCGCGGGATCCGCAGCTCGCGGACCACCACGTCGTCCTCGACGCCGGTCGGCGTGAAGAGACCGTGCCACACCCCGGCGAGAGGGATCTCCTTCGAGCCGATCGCGATGCTCGCCAGGCACACGGCGACCAGCACGACCAGCAGGAAGAGCAGGCCGAACGACCTACGACCCAAGGCCCACCCTCCTAGCTCCGGTAAGGACAGGTAAGCCTAACCGAACCGGCTGAGACGATCGGGCGCCCGGGGCGAAGTTCCGGTCACATCCGCACCACGAGTCACAACAGCCGACTGGAGAAATACAAACACGTTGTCAGATCAACTAAAAGATCAGAAGTGTGAACGGCGTCGTTTGGACACCAAAAACAACCCTTCAGCGCCCGCTGGTAGTTGACCAGTCACACAAAAAACACGAAGGGGTTCCGAGGAATCTTCCCCGGAACCCCTTCGTGCTTTACCGAATTTCAGCCCTGCTGGTGGTAGGCGTCGAGCACCTCGGCCGGGATGCGGCCGCGGTCCGACACCTTCATGCCCTGCTTGCGGGCCCACTCGCGAATGGCCTGGTTCTGCTCGCGATCCGCCGACGCCGGACGCGCCTTCACAGCACCGGTACCGGCCGGACGACCCGGGCCGACGCGCTTGCGACCACCGGCACGACGCGCACTTCCGACGAAGTCGGCGAGAGCGTCCCGCAGTTTGCCCGCATTGCCCGAGGAAAGGTCGATCGTGTAGCTGACACCGTCCAGACCGAACTCGACGGTCTCCTCAGCAGTGGAACCGTCCAGATCGTCGACGAGGGTCACCGTGACCTTCTGCGCCATGCGTTCCTCCAGGACCCCGAATGAGCGGTCACCCGCGTCGCCAACTAAAGCCTTCTGCGAGGCAGGTTAGCGCACGGGTGCCGCATTGCACCTATCGACATCCGGAAAGTTACTCATTCAGGGCGAACGAGCGGGAACAAGATGGTCTCCCGGATACCCAGACCCGTGAGGGCCATCAGCAGCCGATCGATACCCATTCCGACACCACCACTCGGTGGCATTCCGTACTCCAGTGATCGCAGAAAGTCTTCGTCGATCGGCATCGCCTCGTGGTCACCGGCCGCGGCAAGACGCGCCTGCGCTTCCAGTCGCTCCCGCTCGATGACCGGGTCCACCAGTTCGGAGTAACCCGTTCCCAGTTCGAATCCGCGCACGTACAGATCCCACTTTTCGGCGACACCCGGCTTGGTGCGGTGCTGCCTGGTCAGCGGGGACGTCTCGACCGGGTAGTCGCGCACGAACGTCGGCGCGTAGAGCGTGTCGCACACCAGGTGCTCCCACAGCTCCTCGACCAGCTTGCCGTGCCCGAACTTCGGGTTCACCTCGAGTTCGTGGCGGTCACAAAGCTTGCGCAGCGTCTCCGCCGGCGTCTCGGGGGTGATTTCCTCACCAACCGCCCCGGACAACGACTCGTAGATGCTCAGCGTGGTCCATTCACCCGAGAGGTCGTACTCGCTGCCGTCGGCCAGCGTGACGATCTGAGAACCCGTCACCGCTTCGGCGGCTTCCTGGATCAACTCGCGCGTGAGCACGGCGTTCGAGTCGTACGTGGCGTAGGCCTCGTAGTACTCGAGCATCGAAAACTCGGGCGAATGCGACGAGTCGACGCCTTCGTTGCGGAAGTTGCGGTTGATCTCGAAGACCTTCTCGATGCCGCCGACGACGCAACGCTTCAAGTACAGCTCCGGCGCGATGCGCAGGAACAGGTCGATGTCGAGCGCGTTCGAGTGCGTGATGAACGGACGCGCGCTGGCACCGCCCTGCAACGTCTGCAACATCGGCGTCTCGACTTCGAGGAATCCACGCCGGTGGAACGAGTCGCGCAGAGAACGAACGACGTTCGCACGGGTCCGAACAGTATCGCGCGCCGTCGGCCTGAGGATCAGGTCGACGTACCGCTGGCGAATGCGGGTTTCCTCGCCGAGTTCCTTGTGCGCGACCGGCAACGGGCGCAACGACTTCGACGTCAGCTGCCACCCGTCCGCCATCACGGAAAGCTCACCGCGGCGCGAGCTGATGACCTCGCCGTGGATGAAAACGTGGTCGCCGAGGTCGACATCCGCCTTCCAGTCGGAAAGCGCTTCTTCACCGACACCGGCGAGGCTCAGCATCGCCTGCAGTTCCGTGCCGTCGCCTTCGCGCAACGTCGCGAAGCACAGCTTTCCGGTGTTGCGCATGAACATCACGCGCCCGGTGATGCCGACGACCTCACCGGTCTGCGTGTCGGGTTCGAGTTCGGGGTGTGCTTCGCGAATCTCGCGCAACGTGTGCGTGCGCGCGACTTCGACGGGATACGGCTCCTTACCGGAAGCGAGCAGCCGCGCACGCTTCTCCCGGCGCACGCGCATCTGCTCTGGCAGGTCTTCTTCGCTGGTCACGAGGTTTTGCTTCGGCTGCTCACTCACGCCGAGAAGGGTACGGACACCCGTGACGCCAAAGCGAACCGGATACCACTAATTCGCCGGAAGATCGGCAGGCAGCGCCGACCGGACCAACATGTGCGCCGGTTCTCTCACTAAGTTGAACGGATGGATCTACACGCGAGGCGAGCGGACTCGTTCGGCGCGCAGGCGGAGGCCTACGCCGAACACCGGCCTGACTATCCCGTGGCGGCGATCCGGTGGGCTCTGGAGCCTCTGGGCACGGACGAGCGCCTCGACGTGCTCGACCTCGCCGCAGGCACCGGCAAGCTGACCGCGGTGCTGTGCGGTGAGGGCCACCGCGTGACAGCCGTGGAGCCGAACGAGCAGATGTTGTCCGAACTGGTGCGCCGCGTGCACGGCGTACGCGCGCTGCCCGGACACGCCGAGCACATCCCGGTGCCCGACCAGACCGTCGACGCCGTGTTCGTCGGCACCGCGTTCCACTGGTTCGACCAGGAGAAGGCGCTGCCGGAGATCGCGCGCGTGCTGCGGCCCGGTGGCGTGCTGGCGGCCATGTGGGCCGAGCCGGTCTCGGACGTCGAGTGGGTGCGCGAGCTGGAGGAGGTGTCGGCGAGCAGTGTCGAGTCGCAGCGGCAGGACCCCGTCTCGATCATGGCGCACCCGTCGTTCGCACCGGCGGAGCGCGCCACCTTCCCGCACGCGCACCGCCGTGACTCGCCGGAGGCGGCCATCGCGTGGATCAACACGCACTCGCGCATGCTCGTCATCGACGACGAGGAGCGGGCCGCGATCAACGACAAGATGCTCGCGTTCCTCCGCGCACGGCCGGAGACGTCGAACGGGCCGTTCGACGTCCCCCTGCGCGCGGAGGTCTTCCGGACGGTGCGGGTCAGCGAGTAGCCGGCAGGTTGCGCTCGAAGACCATGCGCAGCCCCAGCAGGGTCAGGTCGGGCACGTGGTGCGCGATCGTCGAGGACTCGGAGACGACCAGCGGGGCGAGCCCGCCCGTGGCGATCACCGTCACGGGGCCGGGGTCGGTCTGCTGGAGCTCCTCGGTGATCTTGCGCACCAGCCCGTCCACCTGGCCGACGAACCCGTAGACGATGCCGGACTGCAGGCACTCCACGGTGTTCTTGCCGATCACGTTGCGCGGCCTCACCAGCTCGACCTTGCGCAACTGCGCGGCGCGGGAGGCCAGCGCGTCGACCGAGATCTCGATGCCCGGTGCCAGCGCGCCGCCGAGGAACTCGCCGCGCGACGAGATCACGTCGAGGTTCGTGGACGTGCCGAAGTCGACGACGATGCACGACGTCGCGTAGAGGTGGTGCGCGGCCAGCGTGTTGATCACGCGGTCCGAGCCCACCTCCTTCGGGTTGTCGACTAGCAGCGGGACGCCGGTCTTCACGCCCGGCTCCACCAGGATCTTCGGCACGGAGTCGTAGTAGCGGCCGAGCATCACCCGCAGCTCGCGCAGCACCGCAGGCACGGTGGACAGCGCGGAGATGCCGGTGATCTTGTCGGCGTACTCGCCGAGCAGGCCGCGCATGGTCAGCGCGAGCTCGTCGGCGGTCATCCTGGCGTCGGTGCGCATCCGCCAGTCGCGCACGAGCGGGGCCGAGTCGCCGACCCCGTCGTACAGACCGAGCACGATGTTGGTGTTGCCGACGTCGATGGCGAGCAGCACGGTGTGTTCCTCAGTTCTCGGTCTTGATCAACGCGTCGAGCGCGGTCGCTTCCACGGTCTCAGAAGAAGGCGCGCTCGTGGAGCCGTTCACCAGTCCGGACCCCTCGGGGGCGTGCGCCGGGTCGGCACCGAGGTCGACGACCTTGTTGTCGGCGTCCACGAACACGACGCGCGGCTTGTAGGTGCGCGACTCGGCGTCGTCCATCTGCCCGTACGCGATCAGGATCACGATGTCGCCGGGGTGCACGAGGTGCGCCGCCGCGCCGTTGATGCCCAGCACGCCGGCGCCGCGCTCGCCGGGGATGACGTAGGTCTCCAGGCGGGCGCCGTTGGTGACGTCGACGATGGCGACCTGTTCGCCCGCCAGCAGGTCGGCGGCCTCCATCAGGTCCTCGTCCACCGTCACCGAACCGACGTAGTGCAGGTCGGCCTGCGTCACCGTGGCCCGGTGGATCTTGGACTTCAGCATCGTGCGGAACATGTCATTCCCCCTACTCGTCGCCTTCGCCGAGCAACACCGCGATGTTGTCGATCAGACGGGTCGAACCGACGCGGGCCGCGACCAGCAGCCGGGCGTCGCCGTTCTCCGGCGCGGGACCGAGGTCGGGCCCGCGCAGCTCCAGGTAGTCCAGCTCGACCTCGGGCGTCTGCGCCAGCACGTCGTGCGCGGCCTTGAGCACCGCGTCCGCGCCCTGCGCCGACACGTGCGCGCCGGCCGTCAGAGCGGCCGACAGCGTCACGGCGTGGTGGCGCTGTTCCGGGCTCAGGTAGGCGTTGCGCGACGACAGCGCGAGGCCGTCGTGCTCGCGGACGGTCGGCACGCCGACGACGTCCAGCGGGAAGTTGAGGTCGCGCGCCATCTTGTGGATGAGCTGGAGCTGCTGGTAGTCCTTCTGCCCGAACACCGCGTACGTGGGCTGCACGATGTTGAACAGCTTCGCCACGACGGTGAGCACGCCCGCGAAGTGGCCGGGGCGCACGGCGCCCTCCAGCTCGTCGCCGAGCGGTCCGGGGTGGACGGTGACCTGCGCGCCTTCCGGGTACATGTCCTCGACGGTCGGCGCGAATACCAGGCCCACGCCCTCCTCGCGGCAGATGTCCACATCGGACTCGAACTGGCGCGGGTACTTGGCCAGGTCCTCGTTCGGGCCGAACTGCAGCGGGTTCACGAAGATCGACACGACGATCACCGTGTTCTGCATGACCTTCGCCTCGCGGATCAGCTGGCGGTGCCCCGCGTGCAGCGCGCCCATCGTGGGCACCAGCGCGACGTTGCGGCCGGCACCCCGGAGCGCCTTGACGACCCGGTTCAGCCGGGCCGGGTCGCG
This sequence comes from Lentzea albida, assembly GCF_900111005.1. Classification (GTDB taxonomy): domain Bacteria; phylum Actinomycetota; class Actinomycetes; order Mycobacteriales; family Pseudonocardiaceae; genus Lentzea; species Lentzea albida. Next base: position 336,684 of record NZ_FOFV01000001.1, on the reverse strand, counting down.
GTGCACCGTGACGTCGTCCGGGCGGTAGTCGTCCTTGGTCAGTGGCTTCGTCACGTCAGTCCTCGAGAGTGGTGCGAACGTCGTTGGCCGTGTCGGGCTTGAGCAGCCCTGAGCGTTCGGCCCGCTCGGCGGTGCGGCGGGCGAGCACGCGGTAGCTGGGCAGGGTCTCGGGTGCTTCGTGGGCGAGCACGTCGAGGTGCTTGCGCAACGTACCCGTGTCGCCGCGGGCGACCGGACCGGTGAGGGCCCTGTCGCCGTGGCGCAGCGCGTTGTCGAGCGCGGCCGACAGCAGTGGGCCGAGCAGGCGTTCGGCGTTGGCGACGCCGGCGTTGGTGAGCAGGTCGGCGGCGTCGCGGACCAGCGTGATCAGGTGGTTCGCACCGTGGGCCAGCGCCGCGTGGTAGAGCGGGCGGACCGACTCGGGCACCCGGACCGGCTCGGCGTCCATCTCGACGACCAGCGCCTCGCCGACGCTCCAGGCCACCTCGTCGCCGTCCGGTGCGGTCACGCCGACGCACGCGGAGCTCATCCGCTGCAGGTCCTCGGAGCGGCCGGTGAACGTCATGACGGGGTGCAGCGCGAGTGTGAGGGCGCCGAGCGCGGCAGCGGGCTCCAGCACCTTCACGCCCTGCGCACCGCTGGTGTGCACGACGATCTGGCCCGCCCGCAGCGACCCGGTGGCGACGAGGCCCTTGACCAGGCCCTCCAGCTCGTCGTCCGGCACGGCCAGCAGCACCAGGTCGGCACGTGCGGCCACCTCGGTGGGGTCGGCGATCGGGACGCCGGGCAGCAGCTCGTCCGCGCGGTTGCGGGAGGCCTGGGAGACGGCGGAGGCGCCGGTCACCACGTGGCCGGTCCTGGCCAGCGCGGCGCCCAGCACGGAGCCGACGCGGCCTGCCGAGATGACACCCACGGCGAGCCTCGCCGGACGTGGGGTCGCGTCCATGCGACTAACTCCTTCTGACGTTCCAGTCCCTGGTGCGGGTACCGGACGACGTCGCCGAGGGTAGCTCCGCGGCCGGGGTGATGTGCCTCCCGGTGACCGGATTCACCGGCGGGCGGCCGCCCTGGCGGCGTGCAGCGTGTCGAGCAGCACCCCGTGGCGCTGCTCGGCGCTCTGACCGGCCGTTCCCTGCTCGATGCGGTGCCGCAGGAAGGCCAGTTCGGTGACGGCGATCTGGTAGCTCCGCACGGCCTTGGCCGACGCGTCGCCCGACTTGCGCTTGACCGCCCGCAGCCAGTTGCGGCGGCCGTTGAGGCTGGCCAGCAGGGCGACCTCGCTGTTGGCGATCCACCGGTTCTGCGCCATCGCGGCGAGCTGACCGGCGACGATCCGCTGTTCCCTGCGCCGCTGCCACACGACGATCGCGACGGCGCCGGCGAACACCGGCACCATGATCAGGAAGTACAGGTTGATGAAGTCCGACCCCGTGCCGACGGTCGTCGAGAAGTTCCACAGCGAGTGCAGCCCGACGGCCGTGAGGTACCCGCCGATGGGCGCGACGACGCGGACCGTCGCGTTGCTCGTCGTCGCCGCGATACCGACACCGATGCCCGTCATGGCCGTGAACAGCGGGTGCGCGAACGGCGACAGCACCCCGCGCAGCACGAACAGCGCGATCACGCCGCCGCTCATGTTGCCGAGCCCGTTCTCGAGGAAGACCCGGCCGAAGTACCAGATGTTCTCGGTGAACGCGAAGCCCGCGGCCGTGATGCCCGCGTAGACCATGCCGTCGACCACGCCGTCGAACTCGTGCCTGCGCCGCACGAACACGGCGATGAGGAACACCGCCTTGGTCGCCTCCTCGACGATCGGCGCGCCCACGACGGCGGTGAACGTCGTGCCGTCGTTCGTCAGCAGGTCGCCGAGCACCCTCGACGTCTGGTTGAACGCGAGCGAGCTGATCGTCGCGCCGCACGAACCCCAGATGAACGCGAAGAGCAGCATCTTCGCCGGCTCCGGCTCCCAGCGGTCGATCCACAGGAAGGCGCTCACGACGAACGCGACGGGGATCAGCGCGGCGGCGGCGCCGACCAGCAGCGGCTCGATGCCGATGCTCGACGTGCCCAGCGCGAACAGCACGAGCCCTGCCGCGGCCAGCGCGATCAGCGCCACGACGGGGAACAGGACGGTCCAGCGGCGCTGCTCGATGCGCTTCTTGCCCGGCGCCGGCATCGGCGTCGGTGTCGGCGTCGGTGTGAGGTCGGCGTCGGTCACGGAAATGACCTTAGATGCACACTTGTCCGGTGTTGGACTGGGAAGCCGCTTGGCACGCCGCGCTCTACGGGCCTTCCGGCTTCTTCGCGCGCGGGGAGAAGCCGTCCGGGCACTTCCGGACGTCTCCGCTGGTCGGTCCGGAACTGGCCGAGGCGTTGCTGGTGCTGTTGGCGCGTGTGGACGCCGCTCTGGGATTTCCCCCGGTCGTGGACTTCGTGGACGTTGGCGCGGGCGGCGGTGAACTGGCCTTCGCGGTGCGCACGCTCGCCACCGGTTCGCTGGCCGCGCGGCTGCGGGTGACCGCCGTCGAGGTCGGACCTTTCGTCGAGCTGCCCGGGGTTCAGTGGGTTCGCGAGGTGCCGTCGTGCGTCGGGTTGCTGGTCGGGCACGAGTGGCTGGACGCGATCCCCTGCCCGGTGGTGCGCGGGCCTTCGTCGGATCCTTGGATCACCCGGTGGTGGCCTTCGCTGGAGGACGGTGAGCTGGCCGAGGTGGGTTCGCCTCGGGATGCGGCTTGGGCGGCGGCTGTTTCAGGTGTGCACGGGGCGGCGTTGGCGATCGACTACGGGCACCTGGTGTCGTCTCGTCGGTTCACGCTGACGGGGTATCGAGGCGGGCGCCAGGTCCCGCCCGTGTTCGACGGGTCCTGTGACATCACGGCGCACGTCGCTCTGGATGCGTGCGCGGCTGCCGCCGGTGGGGACTGGGTGCTGGTGTCGCAGCGGGATGCGTTGTCCGCCTTGGGGTTGTCCGGTTCGGCTTCCGGGTCTGGGTGGGACTGGCTGGAGTCGGCCGCTCGGGCCGGGCGGATCGCCGAGTTGCGTGATCCCGGTGGGTTGGGCGGGTTCGGGTGGTTGTTGCACGGGTGTGGGGTTCGGGTGGCGGACCTGTTGCCGGCGTTGCCCGGGTCGCCCGCGTTGCCGCCCTGGCGTCCGAATCCCGCCAGCTTTTCTGGTGGGTGAGCGCGAGGGTTGGGTTCATGCGAATCCACACCGTGTCGCCGTCCGAGTCGTTCTTCGATGCTGGTCGTGAGTACCGGGCTTCCGAGCCTGATGTGCCTTTGCGGTGTTGTTTGCGGAAGTCTTCGGCTGACGAGCCGGTGTGGTTGTTCCGGTACTCGGCGCCGTTCGGGAAGGGGCCGTACTCCGAGGTCGGGCCGGTGTTCACGCACGTGGACTGCCCTGGTGGAGCTTCGTTGGATCGTCTGCCTGTTGAGTTGTTGAACAATCCCCGGATCCTGCGTTCCTACAACGCCGCTGGTCAGATCTGTGACGGCGTGGTGGTGGAGCCTGGATCGTTCGATCGTGTGATCGAAGGATTGTTCAACGATCCCGCGGTGGAGGCGGTGCAGGTGCGGAGCGTGTCGCACGGGTGCTTCTTCTTCGGGGTCACGCGGGCTTGAGCGGCACGCCGCATTCGCGGCCCGTCAGCCGCGTCCAGGCACCAGCCACGTCCAGGCGCCGGCCGCCCCTCGGCACCACTTGTCGGCTACCGCCCGTCCGCCACCACCCGGCTGCCGCCCCGCCCTCCGCCGCTCCTTCGCCACCGCCGTCCGCCAGCGGGTCGCCGGTGGTGCCCGGTTTTCAGCACTGCCGCCGCACCGCGCCAGGTGCGTCCGCCGCACCGCTTCCCGGCCCGCCGGCGACCCCCAGCGCCTCCGCACCACCTTTATGAACGTCGGCCGCGCCCAAGCACCGCCACCTCTACCGCCCGCACCCCGCCACTCGCGGCCGATCAGCCCACAGCGCCGTCCCGCCAGCCGCACCCCGACCAGCCCACAGCCCCGCCATCGCAGGGCCCGAGGGTCCATCGGCGCCACCTCACAACCCACCGGCCGCGCCCGAGACTCCGCCACTTCCACCCTCCCCACCTCAAGCGCGCCACCGCGCGGCCGCCACCCGTGTTCGAGCCCCCGCCACCTCCCCTTCGCACCTCACGCGCAACCCGCCGGCCGCGCCCAGCCCACACCACCTCCGTCCACACCCACAGCCACCGCGCGGCCGAACCCCCACCACCCACCCCCGCGGACCCCCGCCACCCGCCTCGCCCCAAACCACGTCCCGCCCCCTCCCCGCCCCCGTGAAACCATGCTCGGGTGAGCGAGCAGATCACCGTCGGCGTGGGCGCGGGCGCCCAGTACCTGGGCGTCGACCGCGTGATCGACCTCGGCCCCCTGCACCCCTCGGCCCACGGCGCCTACCGCCTGCGCCTGACCGTCACGCCGGACCTCGTCATCACCGCGGCCGAGCCCCTCGTCGGGCACCTGCACCGGGGTGCCGAGAAGTTGTTCGAGGTGCGGGACTACCGGCAGGTGCTGACGCTCGCCAACCGGCACGACTGGCTGTCGGCGTTCTGCAACGAGCTCGCGGTGGCGCTGGCCGTGGAGCGCATGACGGGCATGGACGTGCCGGTGCGGGCGCAGTGGTTGCGGGCGCTGCTCTGCGAGCTCAACCGGCTGATGGCGCACATGGTGTTCCTGACTCCGTTGTCCCCCAACGCCGCTGCCTACCGCGAGGGTGTGCAGGCGCTCATGGAGGAGGCGTCGGGCGGGCGCATCCACTTCATGTTCAACCGGATCGGCGGGCTGCGCGAGGACGTCCCGGCCGGGTGGACCGCGCGGGTGGCCGCATTTCTGTCCACTGTGGACACGAGCACGCTGTCCATCGCCACAGAGGAGCTGGAAGGGCTCGGTGTTCTCACCCAGGAGGACGCGTTGGCGTACGGCGTCACCGGGCCCATCGGCCGGGCCAGCGGCGTGGACTTCGACCTGCGGCGCGACGACCCGTTGCCCGCTTACAAGGCTTTGAAGTTCGAGCCTGTCACGCGGACTGAGGGTGACGCGGCGGCGCGGGTGCGGTGTCTGCTCGACGAAGTCACAAAGTCGGTCGAGTTGGCGACGCAGTGCCTCGAACAGTTGCCGTCCGGGCCCGTGAACCTCCGGCTGCCCAAGTCGATCAAGGCTCCGGAGGGGTCCGTCTACACGCGGGTCGAGGCGCCGCTCGGGACCTCGGGCGTGCACCTGTCGTCGCGGGGCGAGAAGACGCCGTGGCGGCTCAAGTTGCGCACGCCCTCGTTCAACAACGTGCAGGCGCTGTCGGCGCTCCTGCCCGGCACGAAGGTCGACGACCTGCCTGCCGTGCTGAGTTCGTTCGCCGTCATCGTCGGCGACATCGACAAGTAGCGGGTCTAGTCGTCGCGGCGGCGACGGCGGCGGGGGGCGTCGCCTCCGCCCAGTGAGGCCAGGAGTTCGCTGACGGACTTGCCGTCGGCGTGCGCGCCCGACTGGTCTTCCGGTGCGGCTCGGCGGCCGGTCGAGACCGCGGGCAGGCGGGTGGACGAGTCCTCGGCCACGCGGCGGCCGGAGACCGGGGCCTCCTCCTGCGTGGCGCGGCGGCTCGGTGCGACCGCGGGGAGCCTCGCCGACGACTGCTCGGACGCGGGGCGGCGCACCGGGGGCAGCGACACCAGCGAGTCCTCGGAGGCGGTGCGGCGGGCCGGGGCCTCGTCGGCTCGGCGGCGGCCGCTCGACGAACCGGCGCTGTCCGGCTTCAGGGTCTCCCACGAGCCGCTGTCCTGGACGGGGGCCGGGCGCTCGTCGGCGCGGCGGCGACCGGCTGCCTGCAACGACTTCGGGTCGATCATCTCGGTGCGCTCGGCCACGCGGGGCTTGCGGGGTTCCGCCGCCTTCACGGGCTCCGGACGCGCCGGCACCTCGGCGCGCACCGGCGGTTGCGCCGGGCGCTGCACCCGCTCGGTGCGGTGGACCTGGGCCTGCACCGGGGCGGCCTTCACGGTCGGCGGCGCCACCTTGGGCGGCTGCGCCTTCTGCGGCACCTGCGGCGCGGCCGCGTTGCCGAGCCGGGCGGACACGGACGCGGCGGCGGCACCCGGACGGGCCTGCGGGCGGGCCGGTTCCTGCTTCTGCACCTTCACGGGCTCGCGGCGGACGACGGCCGGCTGCGGGCGCGGCGAGGTCCTGCTCGGCTCCGGGCGCACGGGCTCGGGGCGCGCCGGTTCGCGGCGCGGGGGCTGCACCTTGGCGTCGTGGGCGACGCGCTCGATCAGCTCGGTGCGCTCGGAGGGCTTCTCGGCGGACGCCGAGGCGGTGATCGCGGGCTTGGCGTTGATGATGCGCTGGTCGGCGCCGGCGGTCAGCCGGGCGGCCTCCGACGACAGCGAGCGCAGGCGGGTCGACTCGGCGCGCAGGGCCACGCGTTCGACGAGGACGTCACCGCCCAGCAACGCCTGCAGGTTGTCGCGCAACGCGTGCAGGTCGGCGCGCAGGGCCTCGATGTCCGCGCGCGACTCCTCCTCGATGCGCTTGCGCGTCTCCGACTCGATCTCGAGTTCGTACTCGCGGCGCGCGGCCACCTCGCGCTCTAGCTCGAGCTCGTAGACGGACTGGAGGTCGGCCACCTCGTCGTCGCGCTCCGTGACCTGTTTGCGGTATTTGGCGGCGAGGAACGCGCCCACCAGAGCCGCCCACAATGCGGCCACCACGGCAAGACGCAGCATGCGGGCACTGTCGCTCAGCACGAGCACCGCCGCGGCCACGAGGGCGAGCGCCAATGCCGCTACTAACAGCAATCGCCCTGAGCCACGACCGTGATCTTCCTGCTCGCCGTCGATCGACGCGCCACGCCCGGTCATGGGCACTACGGTACCGCGTAGTTATGCGACTGAGACCTACGGCCGGGTATCTATCTCGTTTCCGGAACGCTCGTTGGGCGTTTTGCAGCAGTGCTCGAGCCACAGCGCGGCAGCCGTCAGAGCGGCCGCCGAGAGCACCCCGACAACCGCTGCCACCAGGTCGTTCGAGGCCGCCGGGAACGAGTCGCGGACGGGGATCACGAAGATCAACACACCGGTCCAGACACCGAACATCAAAGCGCCCAAAACCGACGAAGCCTTCGCCAACGCGACGGCTCGGGCGGCCGTCAGGGGCTGCACCGGACGCGCTCCCGCACGCCGCTGGATCCTGGCCCGCAACGAGAAGGCGAGCACGACCTCCACGACCGCGATGACGAACAACGTCGACCCGGCCAGCACGGGCAGTGGCGGCAACGTGTCGTAGGCGAGCCGCAGCAGCAGATGGGCCAGCAGCGCGGCGATGATCGCGACGGCCGCCAGGTCGCGGGGACGGGTGAACCTCACGCGTCCATCCAACCCGAAAGCACGAGATCGTCACGCCGCCGCACGCCCTCGGCCGAGAACTCCAGGCCCGCAACGGGTCCGTGCCCCGGCAGCACGGCATCAGGCTCGACGTCGAGCCACGGGATGAGCACTGTCGCGCGCTCAAACGCCCCAGGATGCGGCAGGAGCAGCTCCGGGTGGTCCGAGGTCACCCCGTCCACCGAAACCACGTCCACGTCCAACGTGCGCGGTCCCCAGCGCTTCTCCCGCACGCGTCCGGCGGCGTTCTCGAGCGCCTGGCCGCGACGGAGCCAGCCCCACTCGTCGACGTCGTCCGCGGACACGATCACGATGGCGTTCAGGAAGTCCGGCTGGTCCTCGACGCCCCACGCCGCCGTCTCGTACACCGGCGAAACGGCGATCACGTTGGGGCGCAACCCGTCCACCACCGACTGCAGGAAGGCGAACCGGTCACCGAGGTTCGAGCCGATCGAGAGGACCGCGCGGCTCAAGGCTTTTCCTTGGGCAGCGGGGCGGCGAGCCGGCGCGAACGGCGGATCGTCACCGACACGTCGTCGAACGTCAGCGGGATCGGCGCGGACGGCTTGTGCACCGTCACCTCGGCCGCGTGCAGCCGCGTGTCCGCCATCGCGGCGTCGGCGATCTTGCCCGCCACCGTCTCGATGAGGTCGTACGGTTCACCACCGACGATCGCCGCGGCCATCTCGGCGAGCTCGCCGTAGTGGTACGTCTCGCGGAGGTCGTCGGTGCGCGACGCCGACGACAGGTCGAGCCACAGCGTGATGTCGACGACGAACTCCTGCCCGTCGCGCTTCTCGTGCTCGAACACCCCGTGGTGGCCGCGCACCCGCAGGCCCGTCAACGCGATCCGGTCAGCCATGTCCCCGCCTCCAAGCACCGGCGACGGCGACCGCGTCCAGCGTCCGGTCGACGTCGTGCACCCGCACACCCCACGCTCCGTTGAACGCGGCCAGAGTGGACACCGCCGCGGTCGCGTCCTCCCTGCCGTCCGGTGGACGACCGCCGAGCAACGTGCCGAGGAAGCGCTTGCGCGACGCCCCCACCAGCACCGGGAAGCCCAGCTCGACCAGTTCGTCCAGGCGCTGCAACAACTCCCAGTTGTGGTCGCCCAGTTTCGCGAAGCCCAGGCCGGGGTCGAGCACGATCGACGACTCGGCGACACCGGCGGCCAGCGCGGCCTCGACGCGCTCCAGCAACTCGCTGCGCACGTCCGTCACCACGTCGTCGTACGTCGCCAACGCGTCCATCTCCGTGCTGTGCCCACGCCAGTGCATGAGCACGTACGGAACTCCGGCCGCGGCGACGACAGCGGCCATCTCGGGGTCGGCGAGGCCACCGGACACGTCGTTCACGATCGACGCGCCCGCCTCCAGCGCCGCCGCCGCGACGGAGGCCCGCATGGTGTCGACGCTGACCGGCACCTGCTCGGCGACCAGGGCGCGGATGACCGGCACGATGCGTGCGATCTCCTCGGCCGGGTCGACGCGCTCGGCGCCGGGACGGGTGGACTCGCCGCCGACGTCGATCACGTCCGCGCCGCGCTTGAACATCTCGACGCCGTGCGCCACCGCGTCCCGCCGGTCGATGTACCGGCCGCCGTCGGAGAACGAGTCGGGCGTCACGTTCAGCACGCCCATCACGACACAGCGGCCGGGACGAGGCAGTCCGTTCACCTCGTCCGGCCCCTGATCAGCTCGATCGCCTCCGCCCGCGTCGAGGCGGACGTGCGCAGCAACCCGCGCACGGCCGACGTCGTCGTGCGCGAGCCGGGCTTGCGCACACCGCGCATGCCCATGCAGAGGTGCTCGGCCTCCATCACGACGATCACGCCGCGCGGTTCGAGCTTGCGCACCAACGCGTCCGCGACCTGCGACGTCAGCCGCTCCTGCACCTGCGGCCGCTTCGAGTAGAGGTCGACGAGCCTCGCGAGCTTCGACAGCCCCGTGACCCGTCCCTGCTCGTTCGGGATGTACCCGACGTGCGCCACGCCGTGGAACGGCAGCAGGTGGTGCTCGCAGAAGCTGAACATCGGGATGTCGGTGACGAGGACGAGCTCCTCGTGGCTCTCGTCGAACGTCTTCGCCAGCACGCTGTCCGCGTCGGTGTACAGACCGGCGAACAACTCCCGGTAGGCACGCGCCACCCGTGCGGGTGTCTCGCGCAACCCCTCCCGGTCAGGATCTTCACCGCACGCGAGCAGCAACTCACGCACCGCAGCCTCGGCCCGCGCCTGGTCGAAGACCCGCCGCGCGGAGACGCCGGCCTCCCCGTTGTGGGTGAGGCCGGCGTCTCCGTCGAGCTGTTGTTGCTCCGTCACTGCCGCTCGTCCTGGTCCGGCTGCGGCTTCTTCGGCTCCCAGACGTTGTGCGGCTTGCCGCCGGGCACGGTCGCCGGGGTCCATCCGGGCGGGGCGCCGTAGTTCGGCGGACCCGACTGGTTCGAGGGCTGACCGGGCTGGTGCACGCCGTTCGAGCCGTTGGCCGAGGGCAGCTGCTCGGTGGCCGGTTCCGCGGTGGCGGGACCGTCCTCCTGCTTCAGCTCCTCCTCGAGCGCGTCCTCGACGACGGGCGGCCACGGCTCGCCGCGCTCCTTGGCGAGCTCGCCGGGAGTCTTGACCGGCGGGATGTCGGACGGCGTGCGGTCACCGAAGTCGTTGAACTGGGTGATGCGCGGCCGCTTCTCGACGCGGGCGAAGATCCGCTCCAGGTCCTTCTGGTGCAGGGTCTCCTTGTCGATCAGCTCGAGCGTGAGGTCGTCGAGGACGTCGCGGTAGGTGTTGAGCACCTCGTACGCCTCGGTGTGCGCGGCCTCGATGAGCTTGCGCACCTCCTCGTCGATCTCGTGCGCGACCTCCAGCGAGTAGTCCGCCTGGCGGCCGGCCGAGCGACCGAGGAACGGCTCGCCCTGCTCCTGCCCGTACTTCACGGCGCCGAGCTTCGCGCTCATGCCGTACTCGGTGACCATCGCGCGGGCGATCTTCGTCGCCTGCTCGATGTCGTTGGACGCACCCGTCGTGGGCTCGTGGAAGACGAGCTCCTCGGCGGAACGGCCACCCAGTGCGAACACCAGTCGCGCGATCATCTCGGACCTGGTCATCAGGTCCTTGTCCTCTTCCGGCACCGAAAGGGTGTGACCACCCGTGCGGCCGCGGGCGAGGATCGTGACCTTGTAGACCGGGTCGATGTCCGGCATCGCCCACGCGGCCAGGGCGTGCCCGGCCTCGTGGTACGCGGTGATCTTCTTCTCCTTCTCGGAGATGATCCGGCTCTTGCGGGCCGGACCGCCGATCACGCGGTCCACCGACTCCTCCAGCGCGGCACCCGTGATGGTGTGGCCGTTCTGGCGGGCGGTGAGCAGCGCGGCCTCGTTGATGACGTTCGCGAGGTCGGCGCCGGAGAACCCGACGGTGCGCTTCGCGAGGCCGTCGATGTCGGCGTCCGCGGCGAGCGGCTTGCCCTTCGAGTGCACGCGCAGGATCTGCTTGCGGCCCTTCAGGTCCGGTGCGGACACCGGGATCTGGCGGTCGAAGCGCCCGGGGCGCAGCAGGGCCGGGTCGAGGATGTCGGGGCGGTTCGTCGCCGCGATCAGGATGATCCCGCCGCGCGAGTCGAACCCGTCCATCTCGACGAGCAGCTGGTTCAGCGTCTGCTCGCGCTCGTCGTGACCGCCGCCGAGACCGGCACCGCGGTGGCGGCCCACCGCGTCGATCTCGTCGACGAAGATGATGCACGGCGCGTTCTGCTTGGCCTGCTCGAACAGGTCGCGCACACGCGAGGCACCGACACCGACGAACATCTCGACGAAGTCCGAGCCGGAGATCGAGTAGAACGGCACGCCCGCCTCACCGGCGACGGCCCTGGCGAGCAGCGTCTTACCGGTTCCCGGCGGACCGTAGAGCAGCACGCCCTTCGGGATCTTGGCGCCGAGCGCCTGGTAGCGGCCGGGGTTCTGGAGGAAGTCCTTGATCTCTTCCAGTTCCTCGACGGCCTCTTCGGCACCGGCGACGTCGGCGAACGTCGTCTTGGGCATGTCCTTGGAGAGCTGCTTGGCCTTGGACTTGCCGAAGTTCAGGACGCGGTTGCCGCCGCCCTGGGCGTTGTTCATCATCCACATGAGCAGCAGCAACAGCAGGCCGAGCGGCACGAGGTAGATCAAGATCTGCATCAGGATGGACTCCTGGCTGACCTTGGTCTCGACGGTCGGCTTGTTGCCGGCCTGGTCGAGGACGTTGAAGATCTCGTCCGTCGAGCTGGCCGGGAACTGCGTGATCAGGCGGTTGCTGCCCTCGAAGGTCGTGCCGTCGGTGAGGGTGAGCCGGAGACGCTGCTCCTTGTCCTCGATCGTGGCTTCCTTGACCTTGCCGTCCCGCACCTGTTGGAGTGCTTGGGAGGTCTTGACCTGGTGATAACCCCGTGAGTCGTCGAAGAGCACGGTGAAGACGAAGTAGAGCAGCAACACCGCAGCGATCCACAGCAGCGGGTTGCGAAGCAGGCGCTTGCGGTCCATGCACTTACGGCCGGCGGGCGGCCTCGACCCTCCCTGACTTGCGCGTCGGGCAGTGGAAGACCCACATACCGCGTCCGACCAGCCTACCGCTCGCTGGCCGGGTACTGAGCAACCAACGGGCGAGGCCCACCTGTGGTTCCCACTGGTGACCCCCGCCACGCACGTTCACGCACTTTGGTTCATCCGGAACAAATACCGCCAGGCAGACGAGTGACGCAGGTCACGCCGTCTCAGTACGTTTGGCGGTCACATGTCATCCTCATGCATTCCCCCGAGTGTTCCCCCGCCACTCGAAAGAGTGAACACGTGACCGAAGGTAAGTAACTGTATGTCAGCACGTCATACGTCCCCCGGCTTGTTCCGGCGGGTCGCCCTCCCCGTGGGCGCCCTGCTCGGGGTCGTCGCGGCGGCGGGCGTCACGGTCGTGGCCCTGCGCGTCACCAGCGGCGCGGACTGCTCAGGCGCACTGCCGTTGAAGGTCGCCGTCACCCCCGCCGCGCTCGACGTGGTGAACGCGGCGGCGCAGGACTACCAGCGGTCACAACCGGTCGTGCGCGGTCGATGCGTCCAGGTCACGGTCGAGTCGCGCAACGCGGCGGACGTGGCGAACGAACTCCCGACCGCGCAGATCAACCCCCACTCGCTGTGGATCCCCGACTCGTCGATGTGGGCGGCCGAGGCGCAGCGCCAGGCCGCCGAGACCGGCCCCGAGGCGCCGAAGCTGGACATCAAGCCCTCCCTGGCGTCCAGCCCGCTCGTGATGGCCGGGTCCCAGCAGGCGATGTCGAAGATCGGCTTCCCGGTCACGCCCGTTTCGTGGTCGAAGGTCGTCGACCCGAAGGTCCAGATCTCCATGAGCGACCCGACGATGACGTCGGAGGGCCTCGCCTCGCTGTTCGTGATCCGAACCCTGCTGGGCAACGCCGACGGCACGCCCAAGCCGGAACTCGTCGGAACCCTGCTGCGCGTGGGCCGCAGCGCCGTCCCGTCGGTGCGCGACGCGTTCGGCAAGGTCACCACGGACGCCGGCAAGGCACCGCTGTTCGCCGCGACCGAGCAGTCCGTCGTGTCGAACAACCGCACGATGAAGGACAACGCCGTCCTGGGCGCCCCGCCCAAGGAGGGCACGCTCTCGTTCGACTACCCGCTGGTCCGCGTCTCCCGCCCGAACGAGCCCGAGGGCGTCGGCGAGGCGGCGGCGGAGTTCGAGAAGGTCCTGCGCTCGAACGACACCTCGAAGCGCTTCGGCGAGGCGGGCTTCCGCACCGTGAACGGCGCCGCCCCCGCCAAGTGGACGACCGACGTCGAGGGCGTCCAGGCGGGCGACGTGAAGCTGATCGAGACCCCGAACGCCGACCAGGTCTCCGAACTCCTGCGCACCTGGGGCGCCATCAGCCTCGACATGCGCATGCTGACCGTCATCGACGTCTCCGGCTCGATGATCGAGAAGAGCGGCAACGGCAAGACCCGCGTCGAGGCGGCCACCGAGGCCTCGATGACCGCCTTGTCGATGCTCCCGGACACCACGGCCATCGGGCTCTGGGCCTTCTCCACCGACAAGAAGCCTCCGAACGACTGGATCGAACTGGTCCCGATAGGGCCTCTGGGCGAACCCCTGGCAGGCGTCACCCGACGCAAGCGCCTGGAGGCGGGCGCCTCCCAGCTGCCCGGCCTGGTGGGTGGCGGCACGGCGCTGAACGACACGACCCTGGCGGCGTTCCGCCACGTCCTGCAGGGCTACGACCCGGCCAAGGTGAACTCCGTCGTCCTCATGACCGACGGCCGCAACGACGACATCTCGTCGATCGACACCGGCGCCCTGATCGAAACCCTGAAGCGCGAGGCGGACCCGGCCAAGCCGGTGCCGATCATCATGGTCGGCCTCGGCGACGAGGTGGACATGGACGCGCTCCGCGCGATCTCGGCGGCCACGGGCGGCAAGGCGTACCAGGCGCCGAACCCGGAGGACATCCGCGGCGTGCTGCTGGACGCGGTGTCGCAGCGGCGGTGCCGCCCGAACTGCTGACCCGGGTGGTGCGAGACCTGACGCCGGGCTTCCCATGGGGGCCCGGCGTTTTGCGTGTGCGGGGCGAACGCACCCGCCAACGCGAGGCGGCCTCGGGTGCAGGCCAGGCGCGTGGTGCCACCCGCACTCGCCCTCGCGATGCGACCTGCACGCAGGCTTGGCGCGGTGTCAGCCGCAGCCGACACCGCAGGGCGACCACGCACGCAGACCTGGCGCGTGGTGCCAAACGCACTCGCCCACGCAAGGTGACTCGCACGCAGGCTGGCGCGTGGTGCCAACCGGACAGCCGACGGCGTAAGCCAACCACGCATCCAGCCTGGTGTGGCGATGCGTAGCGAGCCGTCCGAACTATGACGCGATGGGAGCCGGTGCACGCCCGCATTGGCGATTGGGGCTTTACCTTGAGGGGGCGGGGTGCTACCCCTCTGGGCACGGCCGGGCGCTTTTCAGTCCGGCCTTTTCCGGCCGTCACAGCACCCCGCCAGAGGCTCAAGGTCAAGCCCCAATCGCACCCCAAAAATCGTCAAGACCTGCGAGACCACCCTCGCAAAGCGACCCGACCCCAGGAACGCGACCACCCGCCAAACGCAGAACGGGGGCGCGCCAGCGCCCCCGTCCACGAACAAACTCTCAGCTCGAATAGACCTTCGGGTCCAACGTGCCGATGTAGGGCAGATCCCGGTACCGCTCCGCGTAGTCCAGCCCGTACCCCACGACGAACTCGTTGGGGATGTCGAACCCGACGTACTTGACCGGCACCTCGACCTTCACCGCGTCGGGCTTGCGCAGCAACGTGCACACCTGCAACGACCGCGGCTTGCGCGACTGCAGGTTCTTCAACAACCAGGACAACGTCAACCCGGAGTCGATGATGTCCTCGACGATCACCACGTTGCGGTCGGCGATGTCGCGGTCCAGGTCCTTCAGGATCCGCACCACGCCCGAGGACGAGGTCGAGGACCCGTAGGACGAGACGGCCATGAACTCCAACTGCACCGGAACTGGCAAAGCGCGGGCAAGGTCGGCCATGAACATCACAGCGCCCTTGAGCACGGTGATCAGCACGAGGTCGGAGTCACCTTCGGGGTGATCATCCGCGACCTGCTTGGCGAGTTCGGTGACCTTGTCGCTGATCTCCTGCTCGGTGATGAGCACGGATGCGATGTCGCCGTCGTACACGGACAGGTCCCCTCTGCTTAAGACTGTGGTTCCACAACGAGCCTGCCATGCGCGCGCCGCACGACAAAGCCGCCGGGTAGCCAGACACCGCCCTGACCGCGCCATTCACTCACCAGTGCGTCAACACGTCGCAGGTGCGAATCGGACAGTTCAGGCACGCCCTCGTCCATCAGCCACGTTCTGACCACTCTCCGTCGAAGAGCGGCGGGCAGTTCGGCGATGTCGTCAACGGCACAGCAGTCGCCGGCGAAGGCTTCCGCGAGAGAGTCGAGTGCGTCACAGTCCTCGCGCAGCTGTGCTGCCGTGCGCGCCAACGAAGACGAGACGCCACCTTGCAGCACCGCTTCGAGCAACGGCATGACCTCGGATCTCAACCGCACGCGCGTGAACGACGGGTCGGAGTTGTGCGGGTCCTCCCACCACTCGATGCCCTGCTCCACGCACGCAGCACGCGTCACGGCCCGAGAGACGCCCAGCAATGGCCGTCCCCACGGCGCGTCGAACGGGCGCATGCCGGCGATCGAGCGCGGACCGGACCCGCGGCCCAGGCCCAGCAGCACCGTCTCGGCCTGGTCGTCCAGCGTGTGGCCGAGCAGCACGACGCCCGAAGCAGGCCTCAACGCCTCGTAGCGGGCGTTGCGCGCCGCCGCCTCGGGCCCGCCGGGTCCGGAGACCACGACGGGCTCCACGCGCGCCACGAGACCGAACGCGGAGCACTGGCCCGCCGCGCGCAACGCCACGTCGGCGGACCCCGGCTGCAGCTGGTGGTCGACGACCACGGCGGACGAGCCGGGCATCAGCCGGCCCACGCACGCGGCCAGTGCCAGGGAGTCGGCGCCGCCCGAGACCGCGACGGTCACCGCCTCCGGTTGGACGAGCTCCAGGAACCTGCGGACCGCCGTCCGGATCTCGGCGACCGGTCCGTTCACGGCGACACGCGGCGCAGCCAGCTCATCGGCTCGGCGATCTCGGCACGGGTCGGCAGCGTGTCGGCGGAGGTCCAGATGGCGTTGAAGCCGTCCATGCCCACGCGTTCCACGACGTACGAGGTGAACTGCGCGCCCTCCTCGTACTGGCGCACCTTCGCCTCCACGCCGAGCACCGTGCGCAGGATCCGGTCGAGCAGGCCGCCGCCCTTGCGCCGCGCGCTGAAGCGGGTGCGGATCGTCGCCACGGACGGCACGACCGAGGGGCCGACGGCGTCCATCACGTGGTCGGCGTGGCCTTCGAGCAAAGTGGACAGCGCGATCAGCCGGTCCAGCAGGACCTTCTGCTGCGGCGACTGGATGAGGTCGATCAGGCTCATCGGGCCGTCGCCCTCGCGCAGCTTCTGCCGGAAGTCGCGGATCACGTCGGTCAGCGGCGCGCGTTCTTCGTCCATTGAGGACAAGAGCGCGGTGACCTGGTCGGAGAAGTACTTGCGCAGCCACGGCACGCCGGTGAACTGCAGGCGGTGCGTGCACTCGTGCAGGCAGACCCACATGCGGAAGTCGTCGTCCGGCACGTCCAGGGCCTGTTGCGCGCCAACGATGTTCGGTGCGACGAGCAGCAACCGCCCGGCGAGCTGGTCGGTCGGGCTGAACGGGTCGTACTGGCCGAGCACGCGCGACGACAGGAACGCCATCACCACACCGGCCTGCACACCGGCCGTGCCCGCCAGAAGGCTCGCCATCGGCCCTGTCGGGCGCGGCATCGCGGGGCCTGTCAGCGCGGCGAGGCCCTGTGCGGCGGCCGCGACCCACGCAGGGCGGTCCACGACCTCGCCCGGCAGCAGCGGCAGCCCCTGACCGAGCGTGGTCAGCTCGCGGACGTGCACCTCCGCCTGGGGCGCGAGCTCGCGCAGTCTGCCGACGACGTGGTCAGCCTCGTCCTTGCCGATCACGGGCCCTGGCCGGACGAGTCGCACGGCGGTCGAAACCGCCAGCTCCCAGTCCACCGGGCCGAGCTCTGCCTCCGTCGCGCCGTTCACGCTTCCGACGCTACCTGCGCACGGCCCGCTACGAACAGCCACAACCGCGCAACGCAGCGGCCATCACGTCGAGCGCGGGCCGGACCTCGGTCTCCGGGTTGCGGTCGCTCGCGGACATGAACGAGAACACGAGCACCCGTCCGTCCACGTCGACGACCACGCCGGCGAGGGCGTTGACGCCGGTGAGCGTGCCGGTCTTGGCCCGCACCCAGCCCTTGCCCTGCGCCGCCGAGCCCGTGTAGCGGCCGGCGAGGGTGCCGCTGCCGCCCGCGACCGGCAGCGCCGTCAGCAACGGCCGCAGCTTCGCGGTGCGCGGGTCGTCCAGCGTGGGCTCGGCCGCCGCGGTGAGCACGTCGGTGAGCAGCTTGGCCGGGATCTTGTTCGACGCGGACAGCCCGCTGCCGTCCACGAAGCTCGCCCCGGTGAGGTCGAACCCGTTCTTGGTCAGCACGTCCCGCACGGCCTTCACGCCGCCCGCGAACGACGGCTCGTTGCCGGTCTTGATCGCGATCTCGCGGGCGACGGCCTCGGTCAGGACGTTGTCCGAGATCTGCATCATGTTGTCGACGAGCTGCTCGACGGGCGCCGACTTGACCTCGCCGAGCACCTGCGCGCCCTGCGGGGCCGAGCCCGCCGTGGCTCCCGGGGCACCGACGCGCTGTGCGAACGCGTCCGCCGCCGCCTGAGCGGGACTACCGGTGCGCACGCCGTTGACGTTGGCCTGGTCGACCCGGCCGCCGTCGAGCATGAACGGCACGATCGGCGCGACCGAACCGCCCGCGATGTCCGCCGACTCCCACTGCGGGCCGAGCGGCTCGCCCACGTACCGGCTGAGGTCGAACTGGACCTTCGTGACCGGCCCCTTGGCCTTGACCTGGTTCACCAGGTCGTCGAGCGTCGCGGCGCCGGGGTAGACCGACCTGCCGGGCGCGCCGGAGAGCGTCGGGTCGCCACCGCCGACGATCACCACCGTCCCGGGCTCCGCGCCCTGGACGACCTTGGTGCTCAGCTGATCGGTCTTCTCGAGGCTCAGCAGGGCCGCGGCCGCCGTGAGGATCTTGAGGCTCGACGCCGGGGTCGCGGGCGTGGTGTCGCCCCGCTGCCACAGCGCGGCACCGCTGGCCGGGTCGATGACGCTGCCGGTGAGCGTGCCCAGCGCGCCGTTGCCCGCGGGTCCGGCGAGCGCCTGCTGCACACCTGCCGCCGTCGGCGCCGGGCCACCCGCGGTGACGGCCTTGACCAGCGGCTGGACGGCGGCCGGCGGGGCGGGCGGCCTGGTCTCGACCGCCGCCGTGCCGCCGAACTCGTTGACGGCGTAGACGGTGGCGCCGGCGAGGGCGGCGACGACCAGCAGGCTCAGCACCACGATGAGCGGCTTGCGGCTCTTCCCGGGCTCGTCGGTGGTGAGGCGGTCCTCGGGTTCCTCGTCGTAGCCGGTGACGGGGAGGTCCCGCGGCTCCTGGCGCGGCGGTTCCGGACGCGGTTCAGGACGCGACTCCTGGCGCGGTTCCGGACGCGACTCCTGACGCGGTTCAGGACGCGGCGGTGGCGGCACGGGCCGGGGCTGCTCGGGCCGTGGAGGTTCCTGGCGCGGCGGCGCCGCGGTCTGCAGCTGGTCGACGCGCTTGGTCGGCTCCGGTCGCGGGCCCTGCCGGTCCGGTCTCACCGGCTGGTCGAACCACGACTGGTCGCCGTCGGGCAGCTGGTCGACCCGCGCCGTCTTGGCGTGCGGGACGGACATCTCCGCGGTCCGCTGCTCCCCGTTCGGCTCGACGCGCACCGGGAGGGCCCGGGGTTGGCCGACTTCCGGAGCAATCGGGCCGTGAGACTTCCCACCGGGGTTTCCGCCCGCGTGCCCGTTCGAGACGGGCGGAGGTCCACCGGGAGCGCCGGAACCGGGCCGGGAACCGTTCGGAGCGGAACGAACGGGCGAGGACCGCAGCGGTTCCTGAGTGGACGGTGTCGCGAGCACGGCGGCGAGGGGGAACCGCATCGTCGGCTGGTCCACGGACGGGCGGCTGACCTGCACAGTCGGCTCGGAAGGGACGACTTCTGAATCGATGTCGTCGTCCTCGGTCGGCCACTGGGGGTCGTCCGGCACGGAGGCCTCCGTCAGTTCGGTACGGGCAATCTCACACCCACCAACCACCGCTCCGGTGAGGGTTGACAAGGCGTCGTGGTCCACACTAGTGGGCATCACGAATGGGCTACATGAGCGAGGACCAGTGGAATTCGACGTCCTGATCGAGATCCCCAAGGGCGTGCGCAACAAGTACGAGGTGGACCACAAGAGTGGCCGCATCCGCCTCGACCGCACGTTGTTCACGTCGACGCAGTACCCCGCCGACTACGGGTTCATCGAGAACACCCTGGGTGAGGACGGCGACCCGTTGGACGCCCTCGTCCTCGTCCAGGAGCCGACGTTCCCCGGCTGCCTGATCGCCGCTCGTGCGATCGGCATGTTCCGCATGACGGATGAGAAGGGCGGCGACGACAAGGTTCTGTGCGTCCCGGCCAACGACCCGCGCCACGAGCACCTGCGCGACATCCACCACCTGGCGGAGTTCGACCGCCTGGAGATCCAGCACTTCTTCGAGGTCTACAAGGACCTCGAGCCGGGCAAGAGCGTCGAGGGCGCGTCCTGGGTGGGCCGCACCGAGGCCGAGGCCGAGATCAAGCGCTCCTACCAGCGCCTGAAGGACGCCGAGGCACGCGGCGAGACGTTCC
Source organism: Lentzea albida (assembly GCF_900111005.1). GTDB lineage: Bacteria > Actinomycetota > Actinomycetes > Mycobacteriales > Pseudonocardiaceae > Lentzea > Lentzea albida. The sequence goes on along the minus strand of NZ_FOFV01000001.1, from coordinate 316,884 downwards.
ACTAAGCACGAAGAAAAGAGGGGCCGCCCGAAGGCGGCCCCTCTTTTTCGTTGGACGAACGTCAGACCGCGAGGGACTCCGCGTCCGCGACGCGCTCCAGGCCCGACCTGGTCGACAGCGGCTTCTCGCGCAGGAACCACACGAGGACGAACGCCGCGATCATCACGATGCCACCGGTCATGAAGACCGTGTCGATCGCGCTGGAGAACCCGTCGAGGAACGGCTTCGCGAGCACCGGGTCGAGGTGGTTGAGGAACTCGGTGTTGTTGATGTCCACACCGCTTCCGCTCTGCAGCGTCTTCGCGAACTCCGGGTTCTGGGCCAGCGCGGCCTTGAACGCGTCGGTCTGCGCCGCGGCCCGCAGGCCGTCCGCGATCTTGCCGCCGACCGTGCTGAACAGGATCGACAGGAACACCGCGGTGCCGACCGTGCCACCGATCTGGCGGAAGAACGTCGCCGAGGCGGTCGCCACGCCCATGTCACGGGGTTCGGCGTCGTTCTGGATCGCCAGCAGCAGCGTCTGCATGCACTGGCCGAGACCCGCGCCCATCAGGAACATGTAGATCATGACCTGCCAGGTCGGCGTGTCCGTGCCGATGGTGCTGAGCAGGAACAACGCGATCGCCATGAGCCCCGCACCGATGATCGGGAACACCTTGTAGCGCCCAGTCGTCGAGGTGACCTTGCCGGCGATGGCGGTGGCCGACATGATGCCGAACGTCATCGGCAGCAGCAGGAGACCCGCGACGGTCGGCGTGACGCCCTTGACGATCTGCAGGTACAGCGGGATGGAGACCATGCCGCCGAACATGCCGATGCCGAGCACGAAGTTGATCGTGTTGCCCAGCGCGAACGTGTGGTTGCGGAACATCCGCATCGGCAGCAGCGCCTCGTCGCCCATGCGGTTCTCGACCCACACGAACGCCACCAGGCCCAGCACGCCGATCACGTACATCGCGATCGAGAGACCCGAGCCCCAGCCCCACTCGCGGCCCTGTTCGGCCACGATCAGCAGCGGCACCAGGCCGACGGTCAGCGCGATGGCGCCACCGAAGTCGATGCGGTGGTTCACCCGCTGGTGCGGGATGTTCAGCACGCGGGCCACGACGAACAGCGCGAGCAGCGCGATCGGGACGTTCACGAGGAACACCCAGCGCCAGCCCGTCACGCCGAGGAACGAGTCCAGACCGGCGAACACGCCGCCGATGACCGGGCCGAGCACGCTGGCCGAGCCGAACACGGCCATGAAGTAGGCGGAGTACTTGCTGCGTTCACGCGGCGAGATGATGTCCGCCATGATCGCGAACGCGAGCGACATGAGACCACCGGCGCCGAGGCCCTGCACCGCGCGGAACGCGGCGAGCTCGTACATCGACGTCGCGATGCCGGAGAGCAGCGAGCCGGCCAGGAACAGCGTGATCGCCGCCAGGTACATCGGCTTGCGCCCGTAGATGTCCGACAGCTTGCCGTACAACGGGGTCGTGATGGTCGCGGTGATCAGGTAGGCGGTGGTCGCCCACGCCTGCAGCGTCTGCCCGTGCAGCTGGTCGGCGATGGTCTTCATGGCGCTGGCGACGATCATCTGGTCCAGCGCGGCGAGGAACATGCCCAGCAGCAGGCCGGACAGCACCGTCATGATCTGGCGATGCGTCAGGGAAACCCCTGGCGTGGGTGTCGCATCGGTTGTTGATGACATTTTCTAGTCTTCCCCTCCTGCGCGGGTCCCCGTCCCGCGGTCGGTCAAGTACGACGGAACAGTGCGCTCGTAGTCCTGCACGAAGCGCTCGAACAGCTCCGCGAAAAGCTTGAATTCCTCTTCCGGCCACTCGGCGAACATCAGCTCGATGGCCTCGTTGCGCTGCCGGCGCCGGTTCTTGATCAGCGTCCGTCCCGCCTCGGTCACCGCGAGAACGCTCGCCCTGCCGTCCGCCGGATCGGCGTGCCTCTCCACGAGCCCGTCCTTGACCAGCGCGGCGACCTGCCTGCTGACCGTCGACGGGTCGGAGAGCACCGCCTCCGCCAGCGCACTCGAGCGGCACTCACCGAGACCGGAGAGCGTCGCGAGGAGCACGAAAGCGGACTTGTCCATGCCCTGCTTCGCCATCTGGTGGCTCATCTGGGCGTGCATCTTGTTCAGGCGCACCATGGCCATCCCGACCCGGTCCGCGAGCTCGTGCTCGGGATCGAAGGCCCAGGCGTTGTTCGTGCACCTGCCCGGATCGACCATCTGCCACCTCGTTGCTTGTATCACCCAACTAGTTGCTCGCTACAAGCATCCATCTCGGTCCAGTGGATTGCAAGTGAGTTTCAGGTCTCACTCCACCGCGGAGTGGTACGTGCGCGGCAGGTAGTTGTTACCGACGGGTAGCAGGTCGGGTTACCCGCCGGTAGCATCCGGTCCCATGAGCCAAGACGTGTCGTTCGTGGCCGACGCCATGAAGCAGGCGGTGCCGTACGTGAAGACCACCGGCATCGAGTTCGAGGAGGTCTCCGCCGGCCGCGTCGTCGCGTCGCTGCCGGACGAGCCGACGCTGCACAACCACATCGGCGGCCCGCACGCCGCGATGATGTTCGGCCTCGGCGAGTCCGCGTCCGGCGCCGTCGTGATGGCCGCGTTCGCCGCCCACCTCGGCAAGGCCACGCCTCTCGCCGTCCGCGCGGACATCTCCTACAAGAAGATCGCGATGGGCGTGCTGCGCGCGGAGGCCGTGCTGGGCCGCTCCGCGGACGAGGTCTTGGCCGAGCTGGAGTCGGGCACGCGGCCCGAGTTCCCCGTCACCATCACGATCACCAACGCCGAGGGCGTGACCACCGGTGAGATGGTGGTCGTCTGGACGCTCAAGCCCGCACGCTGAACTGGGCATCTCCGTATTTCGGTTCGACATCCCGGTGAACCGATCCGACCGAAATACGTAACCTTGGCCACACCCCGTCCCGACGGCAGTATGCAGGGCTATGTCGGGGTGGAGATCTGTGGGCGGAATCGTGCTGGTCCTGTTCACCGCGGGGTGCGCCACGCAGGTGCAGCAGTCGAGGCCGGTGGCGGTCGAGAAGCCGGCCGAGGACACACCGGTGACGTCGTCGGCGTCGGCGACCGTTCCGCCGGCCCAGCTCGGGATCAGCGTGACGTCGATCGTCGACGGCCGCGCCGTGATGCTCTCCGACGGGTCGAAGGCGGAGGTCAGCGGCCTCGCCCAGCCGGGACCGTGCTGGGCGGAGGCCGCCGGGAAGTTCGCGGCGGCGATGCTGCTCAACCAGCAGGTGCGCTACGACAGGACCACCGGCGCGCTCAGCCTCGCCGACGGCACGGACTACGCGTTGCTCGCGCTGGGCAACGGCGCCGGCCGCACCGCGGGCACCCCGACGCCCGCGCAGAAGGAGGCGGAAGGCGCCGCGCAGCGCGTTCCGATGGGCCTGTGGGGAGCGCCCTGCGGCGGCAAGGAGACCCTCGAGACGTCGGCCCCGCCTCCCCCGCCGCCGGTCACGACCACGACGAAGCCGAAGCCCGCCACCACGACGCCCAAGCCGAAGACCGTCTTCTACGCGAGTTGCAACGACGTGGTCCGCGCCGGCAAGGCGCCGCTCTACTGGGGCCAGCCCGGCTACCGCGTCGAGCTCGACGAGAACCGCAACGGCATCGCCTGCGAGTCCCGGTACGGCTACCGGTGACCCAATAGCCTCAGGCGCATGAAGCTGGACAATGCTGCCGTCGACTACACGCCCGGCGAGGCCGGGGCCATCGCGAAGCGGGCGGAGGACCGGGGCTACGACGGGTTCTGGCTCGCCGAGACCAAGCACGACCCGTTCCTCGCGCTGGCCGGCGCCGCCGCGGCGACCGAGCGGATCGAGCTCGGCACGGCCATCGCGGTGGCGTTCGCACGCAACCCGATGACCGTCGCGACGACGGCGAACGACCTCCAGCTGCTCTCCGGTGGCCGCTTCAACCTCGGGCTGGGCTCGCAGGTCGAAGCCCACATCACCAAGCGCTTCTCCATGCCGTGGGGCAGACCTGCGGCGCGGATGCGCGAGTTCGTGCTGGCGATCCGCGCGATCTGGCACGCGTGGGAGACCGGCGAGCGGCTGGCGTTCCGCGGCGAGTTCTACAAGCACACGCTGATGACGCCGTTCTTCGACCCGGGCCCGAACCCGCACGGCACCGCGCCGATCTACCTCGCGGGCGTCGGCGAGCGGATGACCGAGGTGGCGGGTGAGGTCGCGGACGGCTTCCTGTGCCACAACTTCACGACCGAGAGGTACCTGCGCGAGGTGACGCTGCCGGCGCTGGAGCGCGGCCGGGCGAAGGTGGGCAGGACGCTCGAGGGCTTCGAGATCAGCGGGCCCGTGTTCGCGGCGACGAACGACGCGGAGATCGCCGACGTGAAGCGGCAGATCGCGTTCTACGGGTCGACGCCCGCCTACAGGCCGGTGCTGGACCTGCACGGCTGGGGCGCGCTGCACGAGGAGCTGCACCGCATGTCGCGGCGGCAGCAGTGGGCGGAGATGAGCGGGCTGATCACGGACGAGGTGCTCGGCGAGTTCTGCGTCCTCGGCTCCCCGGAGACCGTCACGGCCGCGCTGCTGGACCGCTACGGCGACGTCGTCACGAGGATCTCCCCTTCGGGAGAGGTGCTTCAGCTCCCGGAGAAGTGACTGAGCCCCGCCCGTGCGAGCTCGGCGTGGAAGGCGTCGAGCTCGGCGCGGACCCTCGCCACACCCCGCTTGCGGATCCACCTGCGTCTGCCGACGTTCGCCGCGATCAGGGCGAACGGCAGGGCGAGCAGGGTCAGCACGAGCATCAAGATCATGTGTTTGTCTCCTCAAGGGTTGCGAACGTGCAACGACCAATCGAGACATCGCTTACGGTACCGGCTCCAACGCCACCCAGGTGGAGCAAAGTCACCGACAGCACCATAGTTCTTGACTAATTTTGTTTTCGGTGTGACGCTTGCGCCATGTTCGAAGTGGCGGTGATCGAGGACCCTTCCGCGGCCGAGGTGTCGCTGGACCCGGTGCGGGCGCGTCTGCTCGCGGAGCTGGCAGAGCCAGGATCGGCGACGATGCTCGCCGCGAAGGTCGGGCTGCCGAGGCAGAAGGTGAACTACCACCTGCGCACGCTGGAGCAGCACGGCCTGGTGGAGCTCGTCGAGGAACGGCGCAAGGGCAACGTGAACGAGCGCCTGCTGCAGGCGACCGCCGCGTCCTACGTCATCTCCCCGACGGCGCTCGCGGCCGTGCAGCCCGACCCGGCGCGCTCCCCCGACCGGTTGTCCGCGCGGTGGCTGCTCGCGGTCTCGGCCAGGCTGGTGCGCGACGTCGGCACGCTGATCACGGGCGCGACCAGGGCGAAGAAGCGGCTCGCGACCTTCGCGCTCGACGGCGAGGTCCGCTTCGCTTCGGCGGCGGACCGCGCGGCGTTCGCCGAGGAGCTCGCGGGCTTCATGACGCAGCTGGTGGCGAAGTACCACGACGAACAGGCCGAAGGAGGGCGTCCGCACCGAGTCGTCGTCGCCCTGCACCCGAGCGTGAACGCGTCCAAGGAGGAAGAGTCGTGACCCGCGAGTTCGAGATCAGCAAGGAAGTCGAGGTCGACGGAACCCCGGAGCAGGTCTGGGACGCCATCGCCACGGGCCCGGGCATCGACTCGTGGTTCATGGGCCCGCACACCGTGGACGGACGCCTCGGCGGACGCATGACGCTCGACATGGGCTTCTTCCAGGAGTCCTCGACGATCACCGCCTGGGAGCCGGGCAAGCACCTCGCCTACTCCAGCGCCAAGGGCGAGGACGGCACGTTCCACGCGATGGAGTACCTGATCGAGGGCCGCGACCAGGGCACGACCGTGCTGCGGTTCGTGCACAGCGGGATCCTCGCCGACGGCTGGGGCGACGAGTTCGTCGACCAGCAGTCGCACGGCTGGAACATGTACCTGTTCACGCTGGGCCAGTACGTGAAGCACTTCCCCGGGCAGCGCGGCACGTACGTCTTCGCGCAGGCGCCCGAGGAGCAGCCGCAGGACGCGTGGCCGCGCCTGGCCGCCGCACTCGGCGTGCCGGCGGAGTTCCAGGTCGGCGACGAGGTGACGCTGCAACCGCTGGGGGTCGAGGGGGTCGTCGACTACGGCCTTCCCGGCGTGATGCTCGGCGTGCGCGGACCCGAAGGGCTGTACCGGTTCCACGGCACGAACGCCGTCGGTCACCACGTCTTCGGCGACGCGACCGGCCAGGCCGAGCGGTGGCAGGCGTTCCTGGCTCAGACGCTGGGCGGGCAGACCTCGTAGACGTAGTCCTCGTGCCCGTACGGCACGATGTTCCGGTCGCGGCGGATGACCGACACCCGTCCGCCGCGGTCGGCGCAGGACTTCCGGAAACCCTCGTCGGTGTACTCGATCTGGAAGAAGTCGTCGCCGAACACCTCGGCGTAGGACCCGCACTGGCCCTGCGCCTGGCAGTCCTCGGTGATCGCGAAGTCGAAGCCGATCTCCTTCTTGCCCGCGGACCCCAGTTCGGCCGCGTTCTTCTGCGCGACGGCAAGACCCTGCTCGTGCGCGTACTGCACGAACGCCTTCATGAACTCCTTGGTGGCGTTGAGGTCGAACGCTCCCTCGGCCCGCCTGTAGGAGTCGAGGTTGTCCGGCTCGACGCCCTTGAACATGGACGTCTTGCAGTCCTTGATCCACTTCTTCTGGATCTCGAGGATCCGGTTCCGCTTCTCGCCCGTGGAGATGTCGAGGATGCCCTCGCCCCACTCCGGGTCGATCGCGACTTCGCCGTTCGGCTTCTTCACGAGCAGGTCGTCGTGGTTCTGCCGCCACCAGTCGAGCCCGCCGTTCGCGCCGGTCGGCTGCGTCTGCAGGGCGTTGAGGTAGCAGATGTTGTAGCGCCGGCCGTCCACGATCTTGCTGCGGTCGCGCACCACGATCTTGACCGGCACGTCCGGCTGGTAGGCGCCGCCGAGCTGGTAGTCGAGCTGCCCACCGGCCGGCGGCTTCTCCCGCGGCGGCAGCTCGGGCTCGCTGGAGCACGCCGTGAGCAGCAACAACACGGCGAGGGCGGGCATCATGAGGGTGCGGAGATCCACGTGTTCGACGACCTCTTCGAGTCGGGCGGGCGGACAGCCTGCTCCACCAAGTGTTGCACCGGCGTGAGGCCGTTCGTGGCGGCGCGAGGACGCCGGAGTTACGCCGTTGAGAGGCCATGGCGGATCGCGCGGCGGGTACCTCCACGTCATGCGGTGGTTGCTGCTGATCATCCTGCTGACCGGCTGTTCCGCGATACCCCTGTCCTCCGCCCCCCAGGTGGACCGGGTACCCGAGGGCACGCTCGACGCCGTTGCCGCGCGCACCTCTCTCGCGGCACTACCTCTGGCCACACCGGGCCGTCTGGACGGCTACGTCCGCGACTGCGACGACGGCAAGGCGTGCGTCTTCGGCCAGCCGTGGTTCGACACCGACGGCGACGGCTGCGACCAGCGCAGCCAGGTGCTGGCCCGCGACCTCACCGGCGTGGAGCGCAAACCGGGCCGCTGCGGCGTCCAGGCCGGCACCCTCGACGACCCGTACACCGGCACGCAGGTGACCAGCGTGTCGAAGATCCAGATCGACCACGTGGTGCCGCTGGCGGAGATGTGGCGCAGCGGTGCCGCCGCCTGGTCACCCGAGCAGCGCCTGGCCGCGGCCAACGACCTGCGCAACCTCGTGGCCGTGTCCGGGAAGGTCAATCAGTCGAAGAGCGACAAGACGCCTGACGAGTGGATGCCGCCCAACGACGGGTACGCGTGTTCGTACGGGCGGATCTACGTGACCGTCAAGGCTGCCTACGGGTTGTCGGTGGCAGCGGCGGAACGCACGGCGCTGGAGCAGGCGCTCACGACGTGCGGCTGAGCTCTTCCTCCGCCGCAGCCCGCCGCGCGGCCCACTTCCGGTCGACCTCGGCCGGACGCTGGTGTCCGCATTCGACGTAGTTGCCCTGTTCATCGGTGACGTCGACGTCGTACGAACAGTTCTCGACGTAAATCGTCATGTTCTCGATGCCGTCGGCGCGTTCCTCGTCGTTCGCGTGGTACTCGACGTCGAATGCGAGCTTTTCGCCGTTGTTGTCCGTGCGGATGCACAACATCTCATCGCGCTTGAGCCAGCGGTCCTGCCCCCAAGGCTCGAGCCAGACGACGAGCCATCTCGACGAACCGTTCCTGACGTGCATCACAGCCATGGGCGCAGCCTAGACAAAGCAGAAGGGCCAGGTCACCGGAGTGACCTGGCCCTTCCGTCTCACCGAGCCGCCTATCGGAATCGAACCGATGACCTGCTCATTACGAGTGAGCCGCTCTGGCCGACTGAGCTAAGGCGGCGAGACGAGATAACTATAACCGACCCGCAAGCCCGTTACTCACGGGGGTCGGGTTCGTTGTACCGACCGTGACTGACGTCACCACCTCCCCACCGTCGAGGAGTGGTTCATGCGCCGATCGTTGTCCGTGCCGCTGGCCGGGATGCTGCTCGCGCTCGTCGCGGCACCCGCTCTCGCCCAGCCTCCGACCACGCCGGTGCCCGGCCCCCGCGACCCGAACCAGCCGCCTGCCTCGGCGCCGAACGGACCTCAGCCCCTCGCCCACGCCGTCGGGGACGCCGGGACCGGGCTGAGCGTCATCCGGCTGGGGCCGCAGGGCGTTCCCACGAGCACGATCCTGCCCGGGTTCGGCGAGCAGCTTCCGAAGCAGTCGGTGACCGAGTTCGGGCTGGGGCTCGCCAGCGCGCAGGTCAACACCGAGGCGTTCCTCGCGACCGAGCGGGTGGTGACGCAGGCGAACCCGTTCGGGTTCGCGGTGGCGGGGCGGTCGCCGCAGTCGCCGGGGACGCTGGTGCAGACCGCGATCCCGGACAACCCCCAGCCGACGAACGGCGGGCTGCCGATTCCGGAGACGCCGCTCGCGAAGCTCAAGGTGCTCAACGGCAGCGTGCACGCGCGGTGGGACGAGAAGCTCGGGCCGTGCGTCAGTCCGCTGGCCACCTCGAAGACGTCACTCGCGGGCCTCGAGGTGCTGAGCGCGTTGCCGGCCGAGGTGCCGTTGCCGGTGAAGACGAGCCTGATCAGCATCCCGGACACGTTCGAGGCGAACTCCGTCGTCAAGCTCGTCGACCTGCCGGGCAGCAAGAACAAGGCGGTCGAGTCGACGTCGACGATGCGCGCGGTCAGCGTCGAACTGGCCGGTGGCATCAGGATCGACGTGGCCAGCCCGCCGACCCTCACCGCCACGGCGACCGGGGACGAGAAGACCTCCAAGATCACGTACAGCGCGCCGGTGCTGAAGGTCAGCCAGAACGGCAAGGAGCTCGGCACGCTCGACGCCGCGCACCCGGCGCTCGACATCCCGCTGCTGCTGGACCTGGTCGTCGTCAAGCTGCAGATCGCCGGCCTCACCGAGAAGAAGGACAGGTTCTCGGGCAACGGGTTCAGCGGGTTCCAGCTCGGGGCCACCGCCCGCATGCTCGACGTGCAGGTGCTGCCGACGGACAAGCTCAATCTGCCGAACCTGCCCGCGGCGCTCGCGCAGATCTCGCTGGGCGAGCAGATCGTGCGGGCCGCCGCGCCGCAGGGTGGCGTTGTCTGCGGGACCGCGCAGCCGCCGCAGACGACCGTGCCGCAGCAGCCGCCCGGCGCACCGGCCGCGCCGCCCAAGGGTGCGCCGCCGCTGGCCTACACCAACGCCGCGTACAACTCGATCCCGCTGTTCTGGACGGGCACGGCGTTGCTGCTCGCGGGTGTGGTGATCTTCGCGGCGCTGCCGGGCAGGAGGAGGGCGGCGCCGACCAAGCGCTGACGGGGCCGAGAGCACGCCGACACGTCGCCGAGCCCGGTGACGTCAGCCTCGGTGCAGGGTCGTCACCATCGCCTCGACGGCGATGCGCGGCTTCACGTTGACCCCGATCGCCTCCCGGCAGGCCAGGACGGCCTCCAGCCGCCGCAGGATCGACTCGGCCGACCACTGCGCCGCGGCCGTGCGGGAGTCGCCGGCTCGGTCCGGGTGCATCAGCGCGGCCTCGGACCCGGTCCGCACGACCAGCGCGTCGCGGTAGAAGCCGGCCAGGTCGACCAGGGCCATGTCCAGCGAGTCGCGCTGGGTCCGGGTCGCGCGCGACTTCTGCCGCTTCTCCAGGTCCTTCAGCGCGCCCTTGGCGCCTCGGGTGGCGGCCGCGGTGCCCTTGCCGGTGCCGCCGGCGCCCATGGCGGTCTCCAGCGCCTCGCGCTCGGCCTCGTTGCGGGCCTCGTTGGCGGTGGAGGCGTCGTCCTCGGCGGCCTTGATCAGCTCGTCCGCGCAGGTGAACACGTCACCCGGCCGCCTCAGCGCCAGCGGGATCCGCAGCACGGCCTCGCGCCGGGCCCTCGACTCGGCGTCGGAGGCCAGGCGCCGGGCGCGTCCCACGTGGCCACCGCACACCGAGGCCGCCCACTGGGCCATCTCCGGCGGCACGCCGTCCACGGACTCCAGGGCCGAGGCGATGGCCGCGGGGCGGGGTGAGCCCAGGGACACCAGACGGCAGCGCGAGCGGATGGTCACCGACACGTCATCCGGGTGGTCGGAGGGCGCGCAGAGCAGGAACACCGTGCGCTCCGGCGGTTCCTCTACGGCCTTCAGCAACGCGTTCGCGGCGCCCTCGGTGAGCCTGTCGGCGTCCTCGATGATCACCACCTGCCAGCGGCCCGAGGTGGGGCGGCGGGCGGAGATCTGGACCAGCGACCGCATCTCGGCGACGGAGATCGACAGGCCCTCGGGCGCCACGACGCGCACGTCGGCGTGGGTGCCGTGCAGTGTCGTGCGGCAGCCGGAGCACTCGCCGCAGCCCGGGCGGTCGTCCGTCGCGACGCACTGGAGCGCGCCCGCGAAGGCGCGGGCGGTGGACGAACGGCCCGAGCCGGGCGGGCCGGTGAAGAGCCAGGCGTGGGTCATGACGCCGGGTGCCGGGGTGCCGCCCGCGACGATCGTGGCCGCGGCCTCCGCGGACGCCGAGAGGGTCGCCACCGCGTCGGGCTGGCCGACAACCTCGTCCCACACGCTCATGGGGTCCAGTCTTCCAGCGGGGTCAGACAGCGGCTTCGGGGACCGGGCGCCTGCGGCCCGCCAGCAGCGGGACCACGGCGGCGCGGACCCGTTCGGCCACCTCGTCGACGTCGCCCTCCGCCTCGACCACGAGGTAGCGGTCCGGGTCGGCGGCGGCCATCTCGCTCAGCAGCCGCTGGACGCGCCAGTGGTGTTCCGGGCCGATGCGCTTGCCGTCGACGACCGGGCGGTCGAGCAGGATCGTGAGGTCCGGGCGCAGGCGGCCGGTGGCCCAGTCGACCAGGCCTTCGAGCTCCTGGTGCTCCAGCGAGCTCGTCGCGGTGAAATGCGCCAGCGGTGAGTCGACGTAGCGCTCCATCACGACGATGGAGCCTCCGTCCAACGCGGGGCGCACCTGCCGTTCGACGACATCGGCGCGCACGGCGGCGGCGACCAGGGCTTGCGCGCGCACGCCGGCCAGTTCGGCGGACGACAGCATCGTGCGCAGACGGCGTTCGTCGTGCTCGGGATCGGCGGCCAGCAGCACCTCGAGACCCTCGGCGCGCAACGCGGCGGCCAGGCGGCGGGCCTGCACCGACGTGTCCTCGCGGGTGTCGCCCTCGACGGCGATCAGCAGGCCCTTCGTGTGCCGGCGGCCGCGGATCGCCGCGAACAGCGACGACAGCACCGGCTCCTCGCGGCGGTCGTCCATCTGCCGGTACGCGACGAGGCCCAGCACGATGGCGATCACCGCTCCGCCGAGCATCACCGGACGGCTGGCGTCGACCTCCATCGGGTGGCCGAACACGCTGATCTGGCGCTTCTGCAGCAGCGTGAGCAGCAGCGGCGCGCCACCCGACGCACCGAACAGCACGACCTTGAGCAACGTCTGGATCAGCGCGACCGTGCGGCCGCGCATGTCGTCCTGGACCTGCGAGCCCACGATCGTGAGACCCGTCAGGAACGCCACGCCCGCGCACGCGCCGACCAGCGCCACCGCCAGCAGCGCGATCCACAGGTGCGGGGCCAGCGCGACCAGCACGAGCGTGATGCCGGCGAGCACGATCGTGACGCCGAACAGGCGGTTGTAGGCGAGGCGCTGGGCCAGCCGCGGCGCCGTCGCCATGCCGACCGCGAGCCCGAGGAACACGGCCACGAACAGCAGGCCGAACGTCGAGGCGCCGCCCAGCAGCGACGACGCGTAGAGCTTCGCCGTCCCGATCACGACACCGGCCGCGGCGAACGCGCCGATCATGCCGATGAGCAGGCCGCGGACCAGCGGGGTCTTGCCCGCGAACTTCAGTCCCTCGCCGAGCATCGCGACGAAACCGGGCTTGTCCTCGTCCTTCTTGCGGGTCGAGGAGACGCGGCCGGAGAGCTCCGGCAGGCGGGTCGCGACCAGGATCGCCGAGGTGAAGTACAGCAGGCCGTTGACCACGACGGCGATCGTCGCGATGGAGAAGTCGAGGTTGCCGCCCTGCAGGTTCAGGTACCCGGGGATGCCCGCGATCAGCGAGTACAGGCCGAAACCGCTGATCGTGGAGATGCCGTAGGTCATCACCAGGCCGAGCTGGTTCGCCGACTCGACCTGGTCGGGGCGGCGCAGCAGGTTCGGGACCGCCGACTCCTTGGCGGGGATCCACAGCATCGCGCAGCAGCCGACGAGGAAGTTCGCCACGAAGAGCCAGATAGGCGAGCCGACCAGCGCGATCGAGATGAACAGCGACCCGCGCAGGACGTCGCAGACCACCATGACCTTGCGGCGGTCGAACTTGTCCGCGAGCACGCCGCCGATGGGCGCGAAGAGGATGCCCGGCAGCAGCTGGGTGAGCACGACGAGGGGCAGCGCGAACGACTGCCACTCGTAGCTCTTCATCATCGTGGAGACCAGACCGGTCAACGCGAGCAGTGACAGCCAGTCACCAACACTGCACAGGTAGGTGACGAGCCAGAGCCGCCGGAACGGCCGGATGGCGAGTACCGATCGAAGCCGGTGAACCGTGGACACGCTGGACTGGGCCTGCCCTGCCTGGCCTGCCTCGGTCGCCGGTGTGTCCGCGTCCTGAATTTCCGTCACCCCTAAGTCGCCACTCCCGTGCGGTCAGCGTAACCGGATGTGGTGAGTCAGGATGCGGGACTCACAACACGGCTAGCTGAAGATCGCTCCGAGAACGCCGAGCAGGACCAGCACGAAGAACCCGATCACGATCAGGCACCCGATGAACGCGGCCACGCCGCTCGTCTGCTGGGCGGGTTGCTGCTGTTGCTGTTGTTGTTGCGGCACAGGCATTTGCTGAAAGGCCTGGTAGGCGGGAGCGAACTCCTGCGGAGCGTACTGGTGGGGTGCCCGCGGCGCCCGTCCACGCGGCCGCCGCCGCTGTTCCTGCTGCATCTGCGCGTAGATCGCCTGACGCATCTCCTCGGAGGGCGCAGGAGGTGTCGGCACCACCACACGTGAGCTGACCGACGTCCACTGAGGAGCGACGAAGCCGTCCGCCGTCACCAGCCCCGCGAGCGGGTCGGGGAACAGCCGGGGAGGCGGCGGGGCCTGAGTCCCGTCGGGTCCGAACTCGTTGATCGGCACCGCCACCCCCTCGGCGTCAGCTCTTCGACTTGGCCGGGGCCTTCTTGGCCGCGGGCTTCTTCGCCGCCGCCGGCTTCTTGGCCGGGGCCTTCTTCTTGACCGGCCCCTTCGCGCGCTTCTCGGCCAGCAGCTCGGCCGCGCGCTCGTCGGTGATCGACTCGACGCTGTCGGTCTTGCGCAGCGACGCGTTGGCCTCACCGTCGGTGACGTACGGGCCGAAGCGGCCCTCCTTGATCACCATCGGCTTGCCGGACACCGGGTCGTTGCCCATCTCGCGCAACGGCGGCGCGGCGGCCGCACGACCGCGCTTCTTCGGCTCGGAGTAGATCTTCAGCGCCTCTTCGAGCGTGACGGTGAAGATCTGGGACTCGTCGGTCAGCGACCGCGAATCCGTGCCCTTCTTCAGGTACGGGCCGTAGCGGCCGTTCTGCGCGGTGATCTCGGCGCCCGTCTCCGGGTCCTTGCCGACCACGCGCGGCAGCGACAGCAGCTTCAGCGCGTCTTCCAGCGTCACCGAGCTCAGGTCCATCGACTTGAACAACGAGCCGGTGCGCGGCTTCGGCGCCTTCGCCTTGGACTTCGCCGTGCCGTTCTCGGCGGGCTCGGGCAGCACCTCGGTCACGTACGGGCCGAAGCGGCCCTCCTTGGCCACGATCTCGTTGCCCGAGACCGGGTCGGTGCCGAGCGACCGGCCCTCCTGCGGCGTCGAGAACAGCTTCTCGGCGATCTCGCTGGTCAGCTCGTCGGGCGCCAGGTCGTCGGGCAGGTTGGCGCGCTGCGCGGCCTCGTCGACCTCGCGCTCCAGGTACGGCCCGAAGCGGCCGACGCGCACGACGACCGTGCGGCCCTCGTCGTCGCTGAACAGCGGGATCGAGTTGACCGCGCGCGGGTCGATGTCCTCGACACCCGTGCCGACCAGCTTCTTCAGGCCGCCGGAGCGGCCGATCGAGCCGTCGGGACCGACGCTGCCGCCGAAGTAGAACCCGGACAGCCAGTTCGTGCGGCCCTGACGACCTGCGGCGATGCCGTCCAGCTCGTCTTCCAGGGCGGCGGTGAAGTCGTAGTCGACCAGGCGGCCGAAGTGCTGCTCCAGCAGCCCGACCACGGCGAACGCCACCCAGGACGGGACCAGCGCGGCGCCCTTCTTCCACACGTAGCCGCGGTCCTGGATGGTGCTGATGATCGACGAGTAGGTGGAGGGACGGCCGATGCCGAGCTCCTCCATCGTCTTGATCAGCGACGGCTCGGTGTAGCGCGAGGGCGGCGAGGTGGTGTGGCCGTCCGCGGACAGCTCCGCGATCGTCAGGTCCTGGTCCTTGACCAGCAGCGGCAGGCGCGACTCCGCGTCGTCCGACTCACCGCCGGCCTCGGCGTCGACGGTCTCGACGTAGGCCTTGAGGAAGCCGGCGAACGTGATCGTGCGGCCGGACGCGGCGAACGTGACCTCCTGGCCCGTGGCGGCACGGCCCTGGATGCGGATGCTGGTCGTGTTGCCCCGCGCGTCGGCCATCTGGGACGCGATGGTGCGCTGCCAGATCATCTCGTAGAGCTTGAACTCGTCCGGGTCGAGCTCGGCGGCCACCTGACCGGGCGTGCGGAAGACCTCTCCCGCGGGCCTGATCGCCTCGTGGGCCTCCTGCGCGTTCTTGACCTTGCGCGTGTACTGGCGGGGCTTGTCCGCGACGAACTGGGCGCCGTAGAGGTCCGTCGCCTGCGTGCGTGCCGCGTTGATCGCCGTCTCCGACAGCGTCGTGCTGTCGGTTCGCATGTAGGTGATGTAGCCGTTCTCGTACAGCTTTTGCGCCGTGCGCATGGTGCGGTCCGCCGAGAACCGCAGCTTGCGACCGGCCTCCTGCTGCAGCGTCGAGGTCATGAACGGCGGGTACGGCTTGCGGCTGTACGGCTTCTCCTCGACCGAGGAGACCTTGACCGGCGCGTTCTCCAGGCCGGCCGCGATGGCGCGTGCCTGCTGCTCGTCCAGCACGGTGACGTCGGCCTTGCCCGTGAGCTTGCCGTCCGAGCCGAAGTCGCGGCCCGTGGCGAGCCTCGTGCCGTCGACGGCCACGAGACGCGCGCCGAACTGGCGCGGCGTGGCGTCCTCACCGGCGTCCATCTGCGCGGAGATGTCCCAGTAGCTCGCCGAGACGAACTTCATGCGCTCGCGTTCGCGCTCCACGACCAGACGCGTCGCCACGGACTGCACGCGGCCTGCCGAGAGCTTCGGCATGACCTTCTTCCACAGCACCGGGCTGACCTCGTAGCCGTAGAGGCGGTCGAGGATGCGGCGGGTCTCCTGCGCGTCGACCAGGTCCTGGTCGAGGTCGCGGGGGTTGGCGGCGGCGGCCTGGATCGCGGACTCGGTGATCTCGTGGAACACCATCCGGCGGACCGGGATCTTGGGCTTGAGCGTCTCGAGGAGGTGCCAGGCGATGGCCTCGCCCTCGCGGTCACCGTCTGTCGCGAGGTAGAGCTCGTCGACGTCCTTCAGGGCTTCCTTGAGCTCGGTGACCAGCGACTTCTTGTCGGCGGAGACCACGTAGAGCGGCTCGAAGCCGTGGTCGACGTCCACGCCGAGCCGGGCCCAGGCCTGGCCCTTGAACTTCGCGGGGACGTCGGCGGCACCGCGCGGCAGGTCCCGGATGTGTCCCCGGGAGGACTCCACGACGAAGTTGCTGCCGAGGTACGAGGCGATCTTGCGCGCCTTCGTGGGCGACTCGACGATCACCAGTCGTCGGGTGTTGCCCCCGCCTCCGCTGCTCTTTCTCGTCCGTGTCGATCCAGCCACTCGCCGTCCCGCTCTCTTCCAAACCCGTTCCCAGGCCCGCCAGTGTTGCCCAGCGCCGGCCGAAAAGCACACCATCCGTCGTGTGTCTGCGACGCCCGTACGACGGAACAGAGTGACACAACCATGCCCGATCGCCCGCTCAGGCCGCCGGCCAGGTGCTCAGCGCCACTCCCTGCGGAGGGCTTCCGACCAGCTCAGCGAGCCGCGCCAGCCGTCGCCGGCCGGTCACCCGCAACGCCGGTGCCCCTACCAGGGTGCACGGAAGTCCGGATGCGAGCAGGGCATTTTGCAACGGCAGGTGTGTCTGCGGTGCGTTGGGGTCCAAACCCAGCAGGTACGCGGACTCCATCCAGCTGCCGGCGGCCAGCGCCCAGACGCGCAGCACTGCTCCGTTCAGTTCGAAGTCCGCGGGCACCTTCTTGACGGTTCCCTCCAGCCAGCGGGCGGCCAGAGGGGTGAGATCGGTGCGGAACGGCGTGCGGACGAAGTGCGTGCCCGCCTCGTTGACGCACAGCTCGGTCGTGACGCCGCGCTCGGCGCACGCCTGCTTGAGGGGGCGCAGCCGCCAGTCGTCGCGCAGCTCGGTGTACACGCGGGCGGCCGTGCCCCGCGCGAAGCTGACGGCCTGACCCGGCCCGCAGAGGAAGCCGGCGAGGTCCGCCTTGGCCGGGTTCCGCGCCTCGGCCGAGAAGAAGGACAGCTGCCCAACCACGGCCCACAGGGTAGAACAGACGTTCGACTGTGACCAGTGGGACAGCTGTTACAACCCGGTCCCGCGGAGCCCGTCACAGGTCTGCGACCTGCCCAGCGCGTCGGCGTACTTCGGTCGCTTCTCCAGCTCCTGGAACGTCGCCCGGAGGTCCTCCGGCGTGGTCACGACGTTGGTGTCGGCCAGCACCTTCTCAGCGTTCTCCCAGAACTGCGCGTCCGGCGCCAACGCCTGCACCGGAGCCTGCGCGGCCTCGTAGGACTTCGCGGACTCCTCGACGAACTTCACGAACCGCTCGTGCACGCCGTCGAGGTCGCTCTCCGGCGCGCCCAGGTCCTTCAGCTTCTTCTCGGCGTCCGCGAACGCGGTGGCGTTGGACGTGACGAGCCCGACGTAGGCCGTCTTGACGGCGGCGGGGTCGGCCGGGTCCTGTTTGCGCAGCTCAGCGCCTGCTTTCGCGCCGGGGGCGACACCGCCGCAGACCGCGTCCACCCACTGCCGCTGCGCGTCGGTGATCGGCTTGTCCGCGTCCGAGCCGCAGGCGGTCAGCACGGCGGAACCTGTCAGCAGAGCGGCGAGCAGACGTGTCCTCACGGGGACTAGTTTCCCCCGCCCTGTTTCGCCAGCGCCTGCCAGTCCTGGCACACCTTGTTCGCGCGGAACGCCTCGGTGTACTTCGGAGTCTCCACGGTCTGCTTGAAGAGCGCCTCGATCCTCTCGTTGCCACCGGAGCCCAACATGATTTGCTGGTACCGATCGGGGAACTTGTCGTCGGCCGCCTGCGCACGCAGCCGCGCGGACCTGTCGTCGAAGCTCACGGCCTCCGCCCGGAGCTCCTTGATCAGCCGCTCGTGCAGACTGCGCACGTCAGAGCCCATGGGGCCGAGCTTCTCCAGCCCATCCGCCGCCGCGCGGTCCGACGCCGCCGCTGCCACCACCCAGCCGACCGCGGCCTCCTTGACCGCGGCCATGCCCTCCCGGCCCTTGCCCTGGAGTTGGAGCCGCCCGATCTGCATGACGCCCATCGGGCCGCTGTAGGCGTCGAACCACGCCGCCGGATCGGCGCCCGGCACGTCCGCCGTCGTGGTGGTCGTGGGCGCGGCCTGCTGGACCGGCGCGGGCGGTGGAGTGCTGCACGCCGTGAGGGCGAGGCCCACGCAGACAGCAGCGATCGACGAACGTGCGTTCACGGTGATTCCCCCCAGGAATCCGTCTGACCGGATCGGCGAACACTACACGTTCGGGTGATCCGGTCAGACGTCGTTTCCGCCTGTCAGGTGGTGGGGGGAGCCGCCTGCAGGGCCTTGCAGTTGTTCGCCTTCTGAGCGGCTCCGGCGAGGCCCGTCTCGTCGAACTTCCTCTGCACGTCGGCGCCCGCCTTCTCCAGCTCGCCCGCCCTGCCGACCATCTCGGTGAAGGCGGCGACGACCTGGTTCTCGTCGCCTGCCGCGTCGAGCTTCGACTTGGTGCCGGCGAGCAGGTCCTTGATCTGCCCCATGCCCGAGGAGGCGGCCGAGACCAGCTCCTTGGACTTCGGGTGCGGGCCGTCCTCGAGCGCCTTGAGGTCCGCGATCGACTTGTCGACCGCGGCGACCTTGGTGCCGAGCCAGTCCGACAGGCCCTTCTTGAGGGTCGACGGGTCGTTCATGTCGATCGGGGGCTCGTCGGCCATGGACTTCACGGTGCCGTCGACGGCGCCGCAGACCTTGTCCATCCACGCCACGACGTCCGCCTCACTGGCGGTGGCCGTGGTCGTGGACGACCCTCCGCTGCTGCACGCGGAGACCGCGAGCAGACAGCTCGTCACAACTGCGATGACTGTGCGGCGCATGGGCTCCGAAGCTACTCCGGGCGGTCGCGGTCAGCTCGTCGGCGTGACGTTGATGCGCTGCATCTCCTGGCACTTCGGCGCCGTCTGCGTGGCCTTCTGCAGCTCGGGGACGTCGTTGAGGTCGCGCAGCGGGTCCGCGAGCTCGGAGAGCTTGGCGATGGCCTCGCCGGCGGCCTGGAGGCCTCCGGTGGCGTTGTTGGCGTCGGCCTGCTCGACCTTGGTCTTGGCCTCGGTGAACAGGGTGCCGAGCGAGGTGAACGTCTCGGCCATCCTGGTGACGGCCTCCTCACCGCCCTGCACGGGCGACGGGCCGACGTTCTTCAGGCCCTCGGCGGACTTGCCGAAGGCGTCGGCGAGCTGGCCCATGTACGCGGCCATCTCGGCCTTGAGCTTGGCGGAGTCGCCCGCGTCGAGCTTCGGGGCCGTCTTCTCGATCTTGGCGAACTCGGAGGCGGCGGCGCACACCTTGTCCATGTAGGCGACGGCCGCTGCGTTGTCCGCGCCGCTGGTGGGCGTGGAGGTGGTGCCGGAGTTGCCGCCGTTGGTGCACCCGGCCAGCGCTAGGGCGGCAACTGCGGCAGTGGCGACGAGGCTGCGCCTCATGTCGGAACTCCTAGGTCGGGGTACGTCGGGGGAAACCCGAACGTACCCCGACCGGAGCAGTTGGAACTAAGCGGCGCCGTTGCTCACGGTCTCCGCGGGGGTGTCCGTGATCGACGTTCCGCGGCGCTTGGACACGACGACCGCACCCACGATGATCAGCGCCGCGACCACGGCGATCGCGATGCGGATCGGGTCGGACGCGTTGTCACCGATGGAGAAGGTGACGATGGCGGGCGCGATCAGCACCGAGACCAGGTTCATCACCTTGATCAGCGGGTTGATGGCCGGACCGGCGGTGTCCTTGAACGGGTCGCCGACGGTGTCGCCGATGACCGTCGCGGCGTGGGCGTCGGAGCCCTTGCCGCCGTGGTTGCCGTCCTCGACCAGCTTCTTGGCGTTGTCCCAGGCACCACCGGAGTTGGCCAGGAAGACCGCCATGAGCGTGCCGGTCGCGATCGCGCCGGCGAGGTAGCCCGCCAACGGGCCGACGCCGAGGCCGAAGCCGACGGCGATCGGGGCGAGCACGGCCATCAGACCGGGGGTCGCGAGCTCGCGCAGCGAGTCCCTGGTGCAGATGTCGACGACGCGGCCGTACTCCGGCTTCACCGAGTAGTCCATGATGCCGGGGTTGTCGCGGAACTGGCGGCGCACCTCGAACACGATGGCACCGGCGGCGCGCGTCACGGCGTTGACCGCGAGGCCCGAGAACATGAAGACGACGGCCGCACCGATGGCGACGCCGACCAGCACGTTCGGGCTGAACACCACGTTGGTGAACGAGATGGGCAGATCACCCGTGAGGTTGCCCACCTTCGCCACGGCCTGGTCGATGGCGTCCTTGTAGGAGCCGAACAGCGCCGTCGCGGCGAGCACGGCCGTCGCGATCGCGATGCCCTTGGTGATGGCCTTGGTGGTGTTGCCCACGGCGTCGAGCTCGGTGAGGATCTGCGCGCCCTCGCCGTGCACGTCACCGGACATCTCGGCGATGCCCTGCGCGTTGTCGGAGACCGGGCCGAAGGTGTCCATCGCCACGATGACGCCGACGGTCGTGAGGAGACCACAACCGGCGAGCGCGATCGCGAACAGCGCGACGACGACCGAACCGGAGAGCAGGAACGCGCCGTAGACGGCGGCACCGATCACCAGCGCGGTGTAGACGGCCGACTCGAAGCCGACCGAGATGCCCGACAGGATCACCGTGGCCGCACCGGTCAGCGAGGTCTGGCCGACCTCCTTGACCGGCTTGTGGTCGGTGCCGGTGTAGTAGCCGGTCAGCCAGAGGATGACGCCGGCGAGCACGATGCCGATGATCACCGCGACGGACGCGATCAGCGCCGGGTTGCCGCTGGTGGACTTGACCGCGTCGCTGATGCCGTTGAGGTCCGCGAAGGAGCTCGGCAGGTACGTGAACGCCGCGATGGTGCACAGCACCGCGGAGATGACCGCGGAGATGTAGAAGGCGCGGTTGATGGCCGAGAGGCCGCTCTCGCCCGCCTTGGCCTTCGTCGTGTAGACGCCGATGACCGCGGTGAGCACACCGATCGCCGGGACGATCAGCGGGAACAGCAGGCCCTGCACACCGAACGCCGCGGTGCCGAGGATCAGCGACGCGACGAGCGTGACGGCGTAGGACTCGAAGAGGTCCGCGGCCATGCCGGCGCAGTCACCGACGTTGTCGCCCACGTTGTCCGCGATGGTGGCGGCGTTGCGGGGGTCGTCCTCGGGGATGCCCTGCTCGACCTTGCCGACGAGGTCGGCGCCGACGTCGGCGGCCTTGGTGAAGATGCCGCCACCGACGCGCATGAACATCGCGAGCAGCGCGGCGCCGAAGCCGAAGCCCTCCAGGACCTTGGGGGCCTGACCGGCGTAGACGAGCACGACGAGCGCCGCGCCGAAGAGGCCGAGACCGACCGTGGTCATGCCGACCACGCCGCCGGTGCGGAACGCGATGCGCGTCGCCTTTTCGCGACCGCCTTCTTCGTTCGCGGCGGCGGCGACACGCACGTTGGCGCGCGTGGACAACCACATGCCCAGGTAGCCGATGGTCGCCGAGAACGCCGCACCGACGATGAAGAACAATGATCGGCCGATTCGCTCGGCCAAATCATCCGCCGGGAGCGCGAACAGCAGTACGAACACGATCACGACAAAAATGCCGAGCGTGCGGAACTGCCGGTTGAGGTAGGCCGCTGCGCCCTCCTGAACCGCCTTGGCGATGTCCTGCATCTTGTCGGTGCCCTGGCCGGCGGCCAGCACCTCCTTGAGCAGCACGTACCCGACGGCGAGAGCAGCCAGGGCGACCACGGCGACCACGGCTACGACGCCGCGATCACCCCCGGAGAGCTCTAGGCCCTCCGCGAGGAATTGCCGGGACATCCGTCCTCCTGGTGAGTTGCCATGTGCAGCGCCAAGGCAGTCCAGCCGCCCAGCGCGACGTGACGCATCCCTCATTGGATGCGATGAGCGGGGAGTCTAGGGGCTGGTTGCAAGGAGGCAACGAAACGTTCCGTTCCGTGCACACACCGTTATCTGCGCAGGAAGTCGCGCACTGCCCGCCCTGGACTGTCGGTGGTGTATGCGAAGCTCGATCCCGTGGTGGATCAGGGACGCCGGTTGCTGGACCGCGTGCTGGCGGGGGTGCCCGCCGGGGAGTCACCCCTCACGCACGCGCGCGATCTGCCGTTGCGGCAGGCAGATCACGTGGACTGGCCTGCGTGGACGGCGCCGGCGGTCGTCGAGGCGTTCGTCGAGACGGGTGTGCGCGAGCCGTGGCGGCACCAGGCCGAGGCGGCGTCGCTGGCGTGGTCCGGGCAGCACGTGGTCCTCGCGACGGGCACGGCGTCGGGCAAGTCACTTGCCTACCAGTTGCCGGTGCTTTCCACTCTTTTGGCGGACACGAAGGCCACCGCGCTGTACCTGTCACCGACCAAAGCCCTTGGCGCGGACCAGCTCCGATCGCTCGAGGAACTGGGGATCAAGGGGGTGCGCGCGTCGGCCTACGACGGGGACACCCCGATGGCCGAACGCGACTGGGTCAAGGCCCACGCCAACTGGGTCTTCACCAACCCCGACATGCTGCACCGCGGAATCCTCCCGCAGCACCCGAAATGGCTGCGGTTCTTCCGGCGGCTGAAGTACGTGGTGATCGACGAGTGCCATTCCTACCGAGGCGTTTTCGGTTCGCACGTGGCGTTGTTGATGCGAAGGCTCCGCCGCGTCGCGCGCAAATACGGCGCGGACCCGATCTTCGTTTTGGCATCGGCCACTGTGGCTGATCCTTCTGGGTCCGCCGAACGATTGCTCGGCGTGCCCGTTTCCGCTGTCGTGGACGACTTTTCGCCGCGTGCGTCGCGCACGGTCGCGTTGTGGGAACCCCCACTGACCTCTCTGGAGGGTGAGAACGGCGCGCCGGTCCGCCGCTCGGCGGGCGCGGAGACGTCGCGGATCCTCGCCGACCTCGTCGTCGAGGGCGCCCGGTCGCTCGCGTTCGTGCGCTCCCGCCGCGGCGCGGAGCTGACAGCGCTGGGCACGCAGCGAATTCTGTCCGAAGTGGACAGTGAACTGCCCCCGCGCGTGGCCGCCTACCGCGGCGGCTTCCTGCCGGAGGAGCGCCGCGCGCTGGAGAAGGCGCTGTCCACGGGCGACCTGCTCGGCGTGGCGACGACGAACGCGCTGGAGCTCGGTGTCGACATCGCGGGCCTGGACGCCGTGGTGGTGGCCGGTTTCCCCGGCACGCTGGCGTCGTTCTGGCAGCAGGCGGGCCGCGCCGGCCGGTCCGGCGACAGCGCGCTGGTCGTGTTCGTGGCCCGCGACGACCCGTTGGACACCTACCTGGTGCACAACCCGGCGGCGGTGCTGGACAGGCCGGTAGAAGCGACGGTCCTCGACCCGCTGAACCCGTACGTGCTGGGCCCGCAGCTGGCGTGCGCGGCGGCGGAGATGCCGCTGACCCCGGCCTGCCTCCCGGACTTCGGCGGCGAGCTGGCCGAGTCCGTGCTGGACGAACTGGTGGCGGAGAAGCTGCTGCGCCGCAGGCCGGCGGGTTGGTACTGGGCATCGCACGACCGCCCGCACGCCGGCGTCGACATCCGCGGCTCCGGCGGCGAGCAGGTGGCCGTCGTGGAGGCCGACTCGGGCCGCATGCTCGGCACCGTCGACCCGGGCTCGGCCTCGTGGCAGGTGCACCCCGGCGCCGTGTACCTGCACCAGGGCCGCGCGTACGTCGTGGACGAGCTCGACCTGGAGAGCGGGTTGGCGCTCGTGCACCGCGAAGACCCGGAGTGGACCACGCAGCCGCGCGACTGCGTCGACATCACCGTGGTGCGCGAGGTCGAACGCACCGACTTCGACGGCGTGTCCGTGTCGCTGGGCGAGGTCGAGGTGACCACCCAGGTCGTCGGCTACCTCCGCCGCCTGCCGTCCGGCGTCGTACTGGACCAGATCCCGCTGGACCTGCCCTCGCAGACGCTGCGCACCCGCGCCGTCTGGTACACGGTCGACGAGCAGCTGCTCCTCGCCGCCGGCGTGGACGCCAAACGCATCCCCGGCGCCCTGCACGCCGCCGAACACGCGGCCATCGGCCTGTTACCGCTCTTCGCGACGTGCGACAGGTGGGACATCGGCGGCGTCTCGACGGCCGTGCACCCCGACACGGGCATGCCGACGGTGTTCGTGCACGACGGCCACCCCGGCGGCGCGGGCTTCGCCGACCGGGGCCACTCGGCCCTGCGGGCCTGGCTGTCCGCGACCCGCGCGGCGATCAGCGCCTGCGCGTGCCCGATGGGCTGCCCGTCGTGCGTGCAGTCGCCCAAGTGCGGCAACGGCAACGACCCGCTCGACAAGGCGGGCGCGGTGCTGGTGCTGGACGTGGTGCTGGGGAAAATCACCTGACCGGCGCCGGTTCGCCCGGTTACGGTGGCGGGGTGAACGCCTGCTGGAACAACGCCACCCGCACCCGCCGCGTCTGACGCGGCGAGAGCCCGACGCGGCGAAAGCCCGACGGTCCGCTGCGCCTTCGTGCGGCTGAGCCGAGAGTGCGCCTTGCCTGCGCACGACGAGCCAGCAGGTTGCCGTGCCAGTGCGTTGCCGTGCCCGAGCCGGGGCACCTGACGCACCTCGGTGCGATCCGGCGCGACAGCCGCATCGCTCTCCCGGCGCATCGCCCCGCACGAGCGTCCGCTCTCCACCGCACCCGCCCCCAACATCGGCCACGGGTTCTTCAGGAGTTGCCTTGTTCACGCCCTTTTCCGACCTCGACGCCCTGCTCGCGGACTTCGTCTCCTCGGTCCGCGAGATCCTCGGCCCCACCTACGTCGGCGCGTACGTCCAGGGCTCGTTCGCCCTGGGCGCCGGCGACGTCCACAGCGACTGCGACTTCATCGTCGCCTGCACCGAACTGCCCTCCGGCGACCGCGAGGCCGGGCTTCGTGCCCTGCACGACGAGATCCCGACCCGTCCCGGCCGCTGGTCCACCGAGATCGAGGGGTCCTACGCCGACGTCGAGTCGTTGCGCTCGGTGGCCGGCCTCGGAGTTCCGTGGTTGTTCAACGACCACGGCACCCGCACGTTGGTCTGGGACACGCACTGCAACAGTCCGCACGCCCGCTGGATCCTGCGCCACCACGGCATCGTGCTGGACGGCCCGCCGGTCACGTCGCTGGTCGACGAGGTGCCGGCTTCCGTGCTGCGCTCGTCGATGCGGGCGGAGTTGCCGCACGTGTTGTCCGGCATCGCGGAGTGGGCGCCGATGGGCAACGCGTGGACGCAGCGCTACATCGTGTCGGCCTACTGCCGCACGCTCTACACCATCCGGACCGGAGAGGTGGAGTCGAAGCGCGGCGCCCTGCTGTGGGCTTTGAATGTGCTCGATCAGCGGTGGCACCCGCTGATCGAGCAAGTCCTTCGGGACCGGGACCTCGGCTGGGACGCCGACGCGGTACCGCGGCCCGGATCTGTGGAAGAGACCTTGGCTTTCGCCGCGTACGCGGAAGGTCTCTAGCTTTCGTGGGCGCGGCGGGGGCTCACGGGTACCCCCGCCGCGCTCTCCACGTGCCGAACACTGTTTTCCCGCCTGCTACCGCTTCGTGACCGGATCCCTTGGAACATCGGTGGAATCTGGTTCGTTCGTCTCGACAGGACACGCGGGAGGCGTCGGTGTCGACTGTCTTCTGACGAACTCCGGGGAGGAGCCGGCTTCACCGACCGCGGCAGAGCTGGTGCTCTGCCACTAACGTTCCTCGGCCCGGTCACTACTGCGGGAGGCTGTCCTTCGGGGTGCGTGTTCGGCTTTTCGCCCGTTCCTCTGCCGGCCCCCGACGTGCGGGGTGCGGAGGCCGATCATCGGACCGGGCTTGGTGGAACGGCCGTGCAGGGCATCGCCTTCGGGGTTGTCGGGGAGAGTCCACGACGACACCCAACACGGCCGGGCTTCTTCTTCGGTTGTGGGTCAGACGGTTTCGAGCTGGTATCCACGCGCCGGGGCGTGCACGGCCTCGACGAGCGCGTCCTGCACGACGTGCGCGTCCGGCAGGTTCCAGCCGCAGACCTGCGGCTTGACCCGCCAGTGCACGACACCGTGCGCCATCGTGGTGGGCGGCAGCGGGATGTACTCCCCCTTGCCGTAGAGGTGCACGTCCGGGTTGCCGGCCAGCTCGGTGTTGAGGGTCGAGCCGGACTTCACCAGGAACATCCACCGGCCGGACGGGGTCGCGGCGATCGGCACGGGAACGCCGATCGACCGCAGGGCGACGGCCGCGCGGCGACCGAGGTCGGTGCCGACCTCGATCGCGTCCACCACGTGACCGGTGGCGACGAGAAGGCTGTAGGACGCGCCGGTCCACCAGGTGGCGACCTGCTCGGGACGGGTGCCGATGCGGTCGACCCAGTCGCGGTGCACCGGGATCGGGCCGTGCTGCTCGAGGCCGCTGCGGCCCGCCCACTGCGTCACGCCGTTCTCAGAACCGGCCGGGAAGGTGCCGGGCAGCACGGGCCAACCGCGGAACGCGAGGCTGATGGCCTCGGCACGCAGTTCGATGCGGAAGGCCCCGCGCCAGCTGTCCGACCAATCCATCTTCCGTCGCCTTCTTCCTAGGCTTTGACTCGACATCGACGTGGTGCCGGTGTTCGTAGGACACCGCGTCGGTGCCGCCACTACAACTAACGACACCGGCACCGGGCTCCGTAAGCCCCGCTCGACAACTGGTAGCTACGGGACGGCGAACGTCCTTTGTCAGAACGGGCAACTGAACTCCGCGCGTTTGGTTCGATCACCGTTCAGCATGTCCCGGCGGCGGTGTGAGTCCGCTCACCGCTGTGAGTCGACCGCTCGTCGTGCTCCAAACGCTTCGATCTTCAGCCGGACCTGCCCTGGCTCGCGCGCTCACCGGGCCGAACGGCGTAACCGAGGACACCCCGACCACCACCTCCCAGCCGTTCACCGCGCAGTCCGTCAGCTCGGCACGGTGCTCCGAGGCCACCCGTTTTGCCTGCTCACAAGCACTTTCGTCGCCTTCGGTGAGACGAGCGGCAGCGGCGAGCGCCGCCAGATCGGCGGCACCCGTGACCCGGTGCCGCGCGACGACCGCCGAGCCGATCCAGGCGCCGCCCACCGCGACGATGATCAGCAACAACATCGCCACCACGCCGCTCACCGCAGCCGAACCGCGCTCGCAGCCAGGCCGTTCGCCGTTCATCGCGGCTCCGGCACGGCGAACGCCCGTGCGCTGAGCGGCACGCCCAGCGGCCCGCGCTTGCTGACGACGACCTCGATCGCGTCGCCTTGTTCGTCGATCACAACGTTGGCACCGCCCACGATCCGCCCCGCGGCCTCCTCGCCTCGCTGCCGTTCGCCGCGTGCGGCGAGCCGTGCCGCTTCTCTCGCCGCGTCGGCGCACCGCATTTGCTCGGTGACCGCCGTCAGCCCGTTCGCCGCGAGCCACAGGGCCACCAGCAGAGTGCAGACCGCGATCGCCGCCTCGACCGTGACCATGCCCCGGTCGTCAGACCGAAGACAGCGCACGCTGGATCAGCTCCCGCAACTGGCTCTGCAGGAAGTCGCTGGTGAGGAGCACGTAGAGCAGTCCGGCGAACGCGGCCGCGGCCAACGTCCCGATCGCGTACTCCACCGTGCTCATGCCACTGTCGTCGTCGAGCAGTTCGGCGTCGAGCAGTTTCATGGACGTCTCCTAGTTGAGGAATTGACCGGCCAGACCCAGCACCACCGGCGCGACGCCGAGGCACAGAAAGGCCGGCAGGAAACACAGTGCGAGCGGCGCCGCCACCGCGACCGCGGCTTTCTGCGCCTTCGCTTCCGCTTCGTCACTCGCCTCGGACCTGGTGCGTGCGGCGAGTTCCGCGGTCTGCCGGGCCAGTGCGGCCCCGGACCGCGCGGTCCGCCTCGCCGCCCTGGCCAGCAGCGCTGTCGCGGGATGGTCGAGCGCGGACTCCCACGCCGTGACCGGGTCGGCGCCCAGTCGGAGGAGTTCGGCGACCTGACCCAGTTCCCTGATCTCGACCGCCTGGATCGCGGTGGGCACCGGCAGGCCGGCCCGCAGGCACGCGGCGAGCAGGTCCCAGGCCGCGGCCCGTTCGAACGGTCCGTCCGGCCTCGGCTCGTCCGGCGGCGGGTCGTGGGCGCTCGGCCTGAGCCGGTCGATCGACCGGCGTGGTGCCGGTGCCACCAGCACCGCCAGGGCGAGGAGCAGGAACGTCACGGCTCGACCTCCGTGATCCGCTGCGTCCACCAGATGCCGGCCGCCGCGAAGACCGCGCCCAGGACGAGGAGGAACTGCCCGGCTGGAGTGCTCGTGAGGACGTGCAGGGGCCGCGCGCCGCTCAGCTCGCCCAGCAGCACACCCACCGGCGGCAGGCCGGCCAGCACCGCCGCGCTGGCCCGAGGCCCGGCCATCCGCGCGTGCACCTGCCGCGCGAACGCCGCCCGCTGGTCGAGGTCGCGTCTCGTGGCGTCCAGGACGTCCGCCAGCGCCACACCGTGCTTCGCCGACACGCGCCACGCCCTGGCGAGCTGGTCCACCGCCCTGGTCAGCAACGGCTGCCGCAGCTCGCGCAACGTCCGTTCGACGTCACCGCCCAGCCTCGACGTGGCCGCCGCCGCTTTCAGCACTTCCTTCGCGGGTGCCGGGGTGTCCGCCGCCGCGCCCTCTGCCGCCTGGGCGGGGTGGGCACCCGCCCGGAGCTCGTCGATCACGCCGCCCAGTCCGCTGCTCAACGCCTCGGTGGCCTGGCGCAGGGCCTTGTTCCGCTTGTGCTGCTTCAAGATCCGTCTGCCGGTCATCGCGATCACCGCTGCGGCGATCAGCCCGCCGACACCTGCCAGGAGGTAGGTGATCACCGCCGCGGCCGCGAGCCAGACGTACGGGGGCAGCGTGATCTCCCTCTTGCCCTGCGGCCTGAGGCGGCGGAGGGGCTTGAGCTGCGGCCAGACGAGCAGTGCTGCCGCCAGCAGGACCAGGCTCACCACGGCAACTCCTCGGTCCGCCAGCCGTGCTCGCGTGTCCAGACCGGACGGACCTCGAGCGCGTCGCCCTTCTCGAACACGCCGATCTCGTTGAGGTACCTGGTGTTCCGGTCGCGCCGCATGTGCAGCACGACCCGCACCGCCGCCATGACCTGGCTTTGCAGCGCTCGCGGTTCCAGGCCGCCCAACGCCCCCAAGGCCTCCAGCCGCGCCGG
Organism: Lentzea albida; assembly: GCF_900111005.1. GTDB lineage: Bacteria > Actinomycetota > Actinomycetes > Mycobacteriales > Pseudonocardiaceae > Lentzea > Lentzea albida. Next base: position 287,648 of record NZ_FOFV01000001.1, on the reverse strand, counting down.
CACCTCGGCGGGCGAGTTGGCGTGCATCGTCCCGGCGCCACCTTCGTGCCCGGTGTTCAAGGAGGTGAGCAACTCCCGCACCTCGGCCCCGCGCACCTCCCCGACGACGATCCGGTCGGGCCGCATCCGCAGGGCCTCCCGCACCAGTTGCCGGGTGGTGACCTCGCCGGCGCCCTCGACGTTCGCCGGTCTCACCGTGAGCCGCACGAACTGCGGGTGGTCCGGGTTGAGCTCGCCCGCGTCCTCCACGCACACGATGCGTTCGTGCGGCGGCACGCAGCCCAGCAACGCCGACAGCAGCGACGTCTTGCCCGATCCGGTGCCGCCGACCACCAGGAAGGCCATCCGCGCGCGGACGATCGTGCGCAGGGTCTCCGCGATCTCGGTGTCGAACGTGCCGAGGTTCTGGAGAGCCTCCAGGTCGTGCGTCGCCGGTCTGAGGATGCGCAGCGACAGGCAGGTGCGGTCGGCCACAGGCGGCAGCACCGCGTGCAGCCGCACGCCGCTGCCCGGCAGCCACCCGTCGACGCACGGCGAGGCGTCGTCGAGCCGCCTGCCCGCCACGACCGCCAGCCGCTGGGCGAGACGCCGGACCGCGTCCTCGTCGGGAAAGGTGACGGAGGTCTTGCGCAGCCCCGTGGTGCCGTCGACCCAGACCTGGTCGGGGGCGGTGACCAGGACGTCGGTGGTGCCGGGGTCGGCGAGCAGCGGGTCGAGCGGACCGGTGCCGCTGAACTCCTGGCGGAGCACCTGGAGGGCTTCGAGGACGTCCGAGTCGGCCAGCACGCCGCCGGCCTCGGTGCGGACCGCGTGGGCCACGACGGCCGCCGTCATCTCCATGTCGGCGCCGGCCAGGCGGTGGCGGACGCGGTCGATCAGGGCGGCCGTCACGTCGCGGCCTCGGGGCGGCGGGCGTGGCGGCCGTAGGTGATCTCGCGGCCGGTGAGGCGGAGCCAGGTCTCCTGGCACCAGATGAGGAAACGGTTCACTTCGGCTCCTTCTTGAAGATGAAGCGCGGTGGGTAGAGGCGGCCGTGGACGGCGAGGTTGCGCGCCATCCGGCAGGCGATTCGGAGGAGGAGGCCCAGGCGGGTCACGGCGGGAGTTCCTTCCGCGCAAGGGGTTGTGGGGTGGGCGAGGTGGGAGGGGCGGGTCGGCCGGAGGGTGGCGCGGTGGGACGGCCGACGGACGGCAAGGGACGGCAGGTGTGCCGGCGGGGGCGCGGGAGTGCAGGGACGCACCGAGGCTGGGACCGGGTGGGAAGCAAGGGAGAGGTGCGAGGCGGGACGGGGGCGGGACGGGACGGGGTGGGGCGGGGCGGGGGCGCAGTGCGAGGCGGGACGGGGTGGAGGCGCAGTGCGAGGGGCCGGGCGGGAGGCGAGCGAGAGGGCGGAAGGCGACCGGGAAGCGGGCGAGAAGGCGGAAGGCGACCGGGAAGGCGAGAGGCGGCCAGGAGATGGCCAGGAAGGCAAGAGGTCGCCAGGAGGTGGCCGGGAAGGCGAGAGGTGGCCGGGAGGCGGTGAGGCAGGCCGAAGTCGGGTGGCGGGATCAGGTTGGCGTGAGCGCGGCGGGAGGGCTCGTGGGGCGCTGTGCGGGCACCGCTCGACGCGGAACCGCCTCTGCCGCAACGAAGAACGGCACGCAGCCGCAGCCGGCGAAGTCGGGTGGTGCCGCCTCCGCGTCCTCCAGGTAGGAGGTGAGGCACTCGATCTCCTGGTCGGTGGTGGCCGGAAGCGTCACGGGCGGAGCTCCTTCAGGACCGCGCGGGCGGCTGTGGCGAGCGGGCCCTTCGGGTTGCGGGGGAAGCGGCCTCGTTCGAGTACCTCGGCCAGGCCCGGCTCGGCCCTCATCGAGGTGAGGAGGGGGACGCCGATCACCTCCGCCATCTCGGACGGCTGGAGGTTGCCGGGGGACGGGCCCCGGACCACCAGGCGGAGGGTGCGGCCGTGGGTGAGGAGGCGGGTGGCGACTCTGCCGGCGGCTGCCGTGGCGCGGACCTCGGCCGGGACCACGAGGATCGTCAGGTCCGTGCGGTCGAGGGCCGCCGACGCGGAGGCGGTGGGGAAGCGCGGCAGGTCGCAGAGGACCGTGCAGCCCGCCCTGCGGCCTGCGTCGAGGACTGCCGCCACCGCCGCCGGCTCCGGGTCCGGGGCCGCTCTGTCGCAGGCGAGGACGCTCAGGTTGCCCGTGGTGGGGAGGGCGGCCCTCAGTGCCGACATCGGGACCCTGCCGCCGGTGGCGTGGACGCCCGGCCAGCGGGCGCCCTGGTCGGACTCGGTGCCCAGGGCCAGGTCTATGCCGCCGCCGAGGGGGTCGCAGTCGACGAGCATCGCCTCGCCGCCCTGGACCACGGCCTCGCGGCCGCAGGCTATGGCGAGGGTCGAGGCGCCGGCTCCTCCCCTGCCGCCGATGAACGACACCACGCGACCGCGGTCGGAGGGCGGGCCCTCGCCCAGGTCCGTCAGGGCCGTCACCAGGGAGCGGCCCTCCACCGGGAGTTCGAGGACGCCGTCCGCTCCCAGGGCGACGGCAGGGGCCCAGGGCGGGTCGCCTCCGTGGACCACCAGGACGCCGGTGCGGCGGGGGAAGCCAGCGTCGAGGCACGCGGAGACCGCTGCCGGGTCCAGCAGGACCAGGGGTGCGGAGTGCCACTGGGAGCGCAACGACGTGACGTCCGGGGCGCAGGAGAGCGGGCAGTCGGCCGCGGCGGCGACGCGGAGGACCTCGTCGAGGAGGTCCGGGTCCGTGAGCAGGGCGATGGGGTGGGTCATGGGATCAACGGTGGTCAGTCGTGATGAACGACACAACGGGCGGTGATCCACATGTGGACAGATCAGCGGCTGTGGACAGGTCGCGATCTTGGAAGCCTTGGCGCGGCAGGACTGTCGGTGTCGTGTGCGACGCTGAGGGGTTGGCCACCGGAACGCGGCACGAGGACGGCAGAGGTCCAGTCGCACCCGCGCGGAAACGGGGTCCGGATATGGGACGACCCCCGCCAGGGGGGAGGGACGGGGGTCGTCAATGGTTCAGTCCCGGGGGGTCGGACTGAACCCGTCCGTCGAACCGGACTCTCCTACTGTATCCCCATGCGCCAGTGCCGCGCGCAACTTCCGCAACAGCCGCGGGGCAAGTTTCGGTAACCGTGCAGCACAACGGTTTCGTACACGAACGAAATGCCGCCCGAACGGCCTACTGACGAGTACACCTAAGCTGGGCCACATGAGCCGGATCGCCGCCTTCTTCGACCTCGACAAGACCGTGATCGCGAAGTCGAGCACGCTGGCGTTCAGCCGACCCTTCTTCCAGGAGGGTCTGATCAACCGCCGTGCGGTCCTGAAGAGCGCGTATGCGCAGTTCGTGTTCATGCTCGCCGGCGCGGACGCGGACCAGATGGACCGGATGCGGGCGCACATCACGGCTCTCGCCGCCGGCTGGGACGTGGAGCAGATCCGCAGCATCGTGAGCGAGACCTTGCACGACATCGTCGATCCGCTCGTCTACAAAGAAGCGACACAGTTGATCGCCGACCACAAGGCCGAGGGCCACGACGTCGTCATCGTCAGCGCGTCCGGCGCGGAACTGGTCGCGCCCATCGCGGAGATGATCGGGGCGGATTACAGCGTCGGCACGAAGATGGTGATCCAGGACGGCCGCTACACCGGCGAGGTGGAGTTCTACTGCGCCGCCGACAACAAGGCCGTCATGATCAAGCAGCTGGCGGCCGAGCACGGCTACGACCTCGCGAAGAGCTATGCCTATTCGGACAGCGTCACGGACCTCCCGATGCTCGAGGTCGTCGGCCACCCGACGGTCGTGAACCCGGACCGGGGCCTGCGCCGCATCGCGCTCGAGAAGGACTGGCCGGTGCAGCAGTTCGTCGACCCGGTCAGCCTGCGCGGCCGCATCCCGACCCCCTCGGGCAAGGCGGTGGCGGTCACGGCCATCAGCCTCGGCGCCGTCGCGGCGGCCGGCGCGGCCTGGTACGGCCTGCGCCGCAAGCGCGGCAACGGCTGAAGTCAAGCCCCCGCGGCCACGAACCACCGGGAAGTGAGCGGTACCGGCGAGTAGCGGCCACGCGCCGCGCACGTGGTGCCCGCGTGAGTGCACGGCACCGCCCTCCCAGCGGTACCCGAACGCGAACACGCGCTCACAAATCCAGAAACGCCAGTACTTTCCTTACTGAACGTGGCTTGAACGGTGCACCCGTCCGAGCCCTTGCTGTGACCGGGCCCACGCACTTAAATGGTGGTGCGGACCTCGGATCGGCCAGGGACCTGGCGAAGAGAAGCCAGACTCCACCCCGGTAGAGCTCCGTGCGCGGACTTCGAGTACCCACGCGCAGCACGCCGCGGGAGGCTTGTCGTCTAGGGCCTGCGTACCGGGACGCCGGACGCCGAGGCCAGGGTTGTACGACACGAGTTGCACGCTTGGTAACTCGCAAGCCCGCGCTGAAGACGGGGCACCCCTTCGGGGGTGCCCCGTCTGCTTGTCCGGTCAAAAAGTGCCACCGAACGGCACAATGGCCACCCGTTGACCCACCCCACGGTCGTGGGTAACTTGCGAACTGCGCCAGTTATCTGTGGGAACATCACCGGGAGGCTCTTCCAAGTGCGGAAAATCGCCGCGTTGACGCTGGTCACTGCCATGGTCGCCCTCACGCCGGTGGCGAGAGCGGACGCCTCGGTGACCACCCTGCGCGGGATGTCGCTGGAACAGAAGGTCGGCCAGCTCTTCGTCACGTACGTCAACGGGCAGGCCGCCGACGTCCCGCACCCCAAGAACCAGACGGACTTCGGAGTGGCGACGGCCGCGGACATGGTGCGCAAGTACCAGCCCGGCGGCGTCATCTACTTCAACAACTCGAGCCGCGACAACGTCGACACGCCAAAGCAGATCGCGCAGCTCTCCAACGGCCTGCAGAAGGCCAGCAGGATCCCGCTGCTCATCTCCACCGACCAGGAGATGGGCCTCGTCACGCGCATCGGCCCGCCGGCCACCCAACTGCCGGGCAACATGGCCCTCGGCGCGGGCAGGAGCGTCAAGGACGCCGAGGAGGCCGCCCGCATCACCGGGCAGGAGCTCCGCGCGATGGGCATCAACCAGAACTTCGCGCCGGACGCGGACGTCAACTCCAACCCGGTGAACCCCATCATCGGCGTGCGCAGTTTCAGCAGCGACCCGAAGCTCACCGCCGACATGGTCGCCGCCCAGGTCCAGGGCTACGAGGGCCGCCGCTGGTTCGACATGACCTCGGTGACCTCCACGGCCAAGCACTTCCCCGGCCACGGCGACACGTCCGAGGACAGCCACACCGCCCTGCCGGTCTCGAACCGCAGCCTGGAGCAGTGGCGCCAGATCGACGCGCCGCCGTTCAAGGCCGCCATCGCCGCCAAGATCGACTCGATCATGACCGCGCACATCCAGGTGCCGCAGATCGACCCGTCCGGCAACCCGGCCACGCTCAGCCCGAAGATCATCACCGGTCTGCTGCGCGACGAGCTGAAGTACGACGGCGTCGTCGTCACCGACTCGCTCGAGATGGCGGGTGTCCGCAAGCTCCACTCCGACGCCGAGATCCCGGTGCTCGCCATCAAGGCGGGTGTCGACCAGCTGCTGATGCCGCCGAACCTCGGCCTCGCGATCGACAGCGTCGTCAAGGCCGTCCGCAGCGGTGAGATCACCGAGAAGCGCATCGACGAGAGCGTGCTGCGCATCCTCAAGATGAAGCTGCTGCGCGGTGTCATGCTCACGGCCGAGACCGATGTGAACAAGGTCGACCAGATCGTCGGCTCCAACACGGAGAAGGCCCAGGCCATCGCCGACCGCACCATCACGGCCGTCCGCAACGACGGCCAGGCGATCCCGCTCAACGCCACCGCTCCCCTGGTAGTCGGCACCAGCGCCGACACCACCACGGCCCTCGCCACCAGGCTCAAGGGCACCAAGGTTGTCACGTCGACCAGTCCCACGGCGGCGCAGATCCAGCAGGCGGTGGCAGCGGCGGCCAACGCGGACAAGATCGTCGTGCTGACCAACAACGCGAGCACGAGGCCCGCCCAGGTCGACCTGGTCAACCAGCTCGTCGCCACCGGCAAGCCCGTCATCGCGGCCGCCACCGCCAACCCGTACGACGTCGCCCACAGCAACGCCAAGACGTGGCTCGCCACCTACTCGACCACCACGGTCTCGATGGAGGCGCTGGCCAGGGTCCTGCTCGGCGAGGTCAAGCCGCAGGGCAAGCTCCCGGTCGACGTCCCCGGCCCGACTCCCTACCCGTTCGGTCACGGGGTGACCTGGTGAGGCGGCGGAGCTTCCTCGCAGCCGGTGCCCTCTCCGTCCCCCTCGTCAGCGCTTCCACCGCCACCGCGGCCCCGAAGCTCGCCACCGCCGCCGAGCAGCTCGCAAGCGACGGCTGGCGCAGGCTCAAGGGCCGCAAGGTCGGCGTGCTCACGAACCCGACGGGCATCCTGAAAGACCAGACGCACGTCGTCGACTCGATGGTCGCCCACGACGCCAAGCCGACCGCCGTGTTCGGCCCGGAACACGGCTTCAGGGGCACCGCGCAGGCCGGTGGATCGGAAGGCGACTACGCCGACCCGCGCACCGGTATCCCGGTGTACGACACCTACCAGGCAACCCCCGCCAAGATCCAGGCGATGTTCACCAAGGCGGGCATCGACACGGTCGTGTTCGACATCGCGGACGTGGGCGCGCGCTTCTACACGTACATCTGGTCGCTGTACCAGGCGATGGAAGCCGCACGGGACCTCGACTTCATCGTCCTGGACCGCCCGAACCCCATCGGCGGCAAGGCGAACGGCCCGCAACTCGACCCGGCTTACGCCACGTTCGTCGGCCTGAAGCCGATCGTCCAGCAGCACGGCATGACCGTCGGCGAACTCGCCCGCCTCTTCAAGGGCGAGTTCGGCCTCGAGACGAACCTCAGCGTGGTCGACGTCCGGAACTGGCGGCGCGACCAACTCGACACGGGCCTGCCGTGGGTCCCGCCGAGCCCGAACATGCCCACCCGGGACACCGCGCTGGTCTACCCCGGCACGTGCCTGTTCGAGGGCACCGCGCTGTCCGAGGGCCGCGGCACGACCCGCCCGTTCGAAACGGTCGGCGCACCCGGCGTCGACTGGCGCTGGGCCGAGGCGCTGAACGCCCTGGGCCTCAGGGGGATCCGGTTCCGCGAGACCTACTTCTCGCCGACGTTCAACAAGTTCCAGGGCAAGACCTGCGGCGGTGTCACCCTGCACGTCACCGACCCGCACGAGTTCGACGCGATCAGGGCCGCCGTCGCCATGCTGATCACCGCGAAGTCGTTGTACCCGAACGTGTTCGCGTGGCGCCCCGACAACTGGATCGACAAGCTCAGCGGCTCCGGCAGGCTGCGCGGGATGATCGACGCCCAGGCTCCCCTGGACGAGATCACCGGCGCGTGGCAGCAGGAGCTGCAGCAGTTCCGCCGCACCCGCCAGCCCTACCTGCGCTACCGGTGAGGACGCCATGCTCATCCCTGCCCTGGCCGTCGCACTCGTGACGACGGCGGTCCCCGGCTACTTCGACCAGCCCCAGGACGGTTTCGCGAACCGCTGGACGACCCTGCGCGAGGCAAGCCCGCAGTGGGCCGGCCTCGACCCGGAGCCGATCAACGCGGCCCTGGGCCAGCTGCGCGACTTCCAGAAACCGCAGGCCAACGGCAAACCGCTGTTCGCCGGCGCCGTCACGCTGTACGTGCACAACGGCAAGATCGTCACGCACGACCGCACGGGCTACGCAGTCCTCTACGAGGATCAGCAAACCCAGCTGCCGGAGGAAGAACGCGTCCCGATGCAGAAGGACACGATCTTCGACTTCGCCTCCATCTCCAAGCTCTTCACGTCGATCGCGGTGATCCAGCAGGTCGAGCAGGGCCGGGTGGCCATCGACGAGAAGGTCGCCACCTACCTGCCCGAGTTCGGCGTGAACGGCAAGGAGAACATCACCGTCAAGCAGCTCCTCACACACACGAGCGGCCTCGAACCGTTCATCCCGCTCTGGCAGAGATATCCGAACATCCCGTCACGTATCAAAGCCGTGATGGACGTGACGCCGAAGTCCACGCCCGGCACCACGTACGTCTACTCGGACCTGAACCTGATCACGCTCGGCGAGCTGGTCTTCAAGGTCAGCGGGAAACGCCTCGACGAGGCCGTGCGGGACGGCATCACCAGGCCTCTCGGCCTGAAGGACACCGGCTACAACCCGAAGGCCAAGGACCGCACGGCCGCCACGGAGTTCCAGTCGGCACCACCACGCGGCATCGTCCGCGGTGAGGTGCACGACGAGAATGCGTGGTCCCTCGGAGGAGTAGCCGGCCACGCCGGTGTCTTCGGCACGGCCAAAGACCTCGCGATCCTCGGCCAGACGATCCTCAACGGCGGCACGTACAACGGCCGCAGGATCCTCAGCGAGCACTCCGTCGAGCTGATGCTCACGAACTTCAACCAGCAGTTCCCCGACAACGCCCACGGTCTCGGCTTCGAGCTCGACCAGCGCTGGTACATGGGTGCGCTGAGCGGCCCGGGAACCGCCGGTCACACGGGGTACACCGGCACGTCGTTCGTGATCGACAAGGCTTCGCGCTCCATCGCGATCCTGCTGACCAACCGCGTGCACCCGAGCCGCGACTGGGGCAGTGTCAACCCGGCCCGCCGCGCGGTCGCCGACGGTCTGGCGAACGCACTGGCCGTCACAGCGCACGGAAAGCAATGGCGCGCAACGACTTCCGGCGGCACCCTCACCGCGGAACGCCCTGTCGAGGTGTTCGTCGACGTCGACAAGGGCGACAAGCTGACCATCCAGCACTGGAACGGCACCGACTGGCAGGACGCGAGGACCGTCACGACGACCGGACGCCGTTGGGTGCCAACGGAATCCGTGAAGACGAGGTTCGTCTACACCAAGGCGGGCCAGTACAACGGCCGCGGTGTGTACGTCCACGCCCGTGGCGACGTCACGGCCGAGGGCTGGTCAGTGGCACGCCGCTAGCACCTCGGTGAAGCCGGCGAGCGCCCGTGGAAACGCGGGCGCTCCGAAGCTCACCACCACGCCGGACCGGTCGTCGTCGCTCAGCTCGTGCCGGAACCACGAGAGAGGACTGACCTCGATCCCACGTTCTCGTGCTGTCTGCACGATCGCTGACTCGTGAGGCGTCTCCAGCACCGCGTGCATCCCGGCCGCGATGCCGGACACCGACACGTACGGCGAAACAGCTTCCACCAGACGATCGCGCCGCCGTTGGTACTTCAGCCGCATCCGCCGCACATGGCTGTCGTACGCACCCGACGCCAGGAAGTCGGCCAACGTCAGCTGGTCGAGCATGCTGATGTGCTGCTCGCGGTCGGTCTTCAACGCCAGGACCGGGTCGACGAACCGGTCGGGCAGCACCGTCCACGCGATCCGCAACGCCGGTGACAACGCCTTGCTCGACGTCCCCAGGTAGACGACGTGTTCTGGGTCGAGCCCCTGCACCGCCCCGACGGGCTGCCGGTCGTAGCGGAACTCACCGTCGTAGTCGTCTTCCAGCACAAGGCCGTCCACACGCCGTGCCCACTCCACGGCAGCAGCGCGCCGCCGTGGGTGCAACGGGCCGCCCAACGGGAACTGGTGCGCGGGAGTCAACACGCACGCACGCCGTTCATCGGGCAACTGCTCGGTGTTCGCGCCGTGGTCGTCCACCGCCAACGGCACGGTCGACGTCCACAAGGACCGGTGGAACCCCAGCCCGTACTCCTCGACGACGACCGGCGCCTCCAGCAGCCGGTCGAACATCTGCACGGCACCGCCGAACCCGGAGCACACCACGATCCGCTCGGGATCGGCACGGACTCCCCGCGCCCGCGCCAGGTACTCGGCCAGCGCCGTCCGCAGCTCGATCCGCCCCTGCGGGTCGCCCGGCCCGAACGCCTCCGACGGCGCCGCCATCAACGCCCGCCGCGTCGACCGGATCCACTCCGCGCGCGGGAACTCCGTGACGTCCGGCGTCGACACCGTCAGGTCGAACCGCACGCCGGGGTCCGGCACGGTGCGCGTCACCGGCGAGGGCGGCGCGACCCGTTGCGCGACAACGGTTCCCGAACCCTGACGCGCGGTCAGCCACCCTTCCGCGACGAGCTCCGCGTACGCCTCGGCGACGGTGTTGCGCGCGATGCCGAGGTCGAGGGCGAGCGACCGCGACGCCGGCAGGCGGGTCCCCGGCGGCAACCGGGCCGACCGCACCGCCTCGCGCAGCGACGCCGTCAACCGGTGCCGCAGGCCACCCGGACCGGACAGGTCCAGGTGGAAGTCGAGATTGGCCCACGATTCCACGCGGAGATTGCACCACGCCCAGGGCCAATCAGCGCCCTAGTTTCAATGACATGACGAACCGCATCGACCTCGCCAAGAAGGCCCCGAAGGTCTACCGCGCCATGATCGCCCTCGACGCCGCCGCCCGCGAGGGACTCGACGAGCAACTCGCCGAGCTCGTCCGCATCCGCGCGTCCCAGCTCAACCACTGCGCCTACTGCCTCAACATGCACACCGTCGACGCGCGGAAGGGAGGCGAGTCCGAGGCCCGCATCTACCTCCTCAACGCGTGGGAGGAAGCCGGTGACCTCTACACCGAGAAGGAGCGGGCGGCGCTGCGGCTGACCGAGGCCATCACCGTCCTGAGCAGCCACGAGTACGTCAGCGACGAGGTCTACGAGCAGGCGGCGGAGCACTTCGGCGAAGAGGAACTGGCGCAGCTCATCGCGCTGATCTTCACCATCAACTCGTGGAACAGGATCGCCGTGTCGACGCGGAAGAAGCCCGACGTCCGCTGAACCGGGCCGACAGGGTGACTTTCGGACACACTCCGTTGACCGTTGGAGTGGCGGTTAGTAAGTTTCCCACGTGTCCACTGAGAGCAGTGCCGAGTCCAGTCCGCTGGTGAAGATCCGGTCGTTGCTGCCGGGCCTCGCGCGCGCCGAGCAGCGCGTCGCGAAGGTGGTGCTGGAGAACCCGGCGACGGTCGCGCACCGCAGCATCACCGAGGTCGCCGAGCAGGCGGGCACCAGCGAGACGACGGTGACGCGGTTCTGCAAGGCCATCGGCGTCGGCGGGTACCCGGAGCTGCGCATCGCGCTCGCCGCGGACACGGCCCGCAGCCAGGCCAGGGCCAACCACGACATGGGCGGCGACATCGGACCGGGCGACGACCTGCGCCAGGTCGTCGGCAAGGTCGCGTTCGCCGACGCCCGCGCCGTCGAGGAGACCGCCGAGCAGCTCGACGTCGAGTCGCTCGACAAGGTCGTCCAGGCGGTCGCGGGCGCCCGCCGCGTCGACGTCTACGGCTTCGGCGCGTCCGCCTTCGTGGCGTTCGACCTGCAGCAGAAGCTGCACCGCATAGGGCTCACCTGCTTCGCGTGGAACGACACGCACATCGCGCTGACGTCCGCCGCCGTGCTGACGGAGGCGGACGTCGCCGTCGGCATCTCGCACACCGGCTCGACCGCGGAGACCGTCGAGGCCCTGCGCGTCGCCCGCGAGACCGGCGCCACCACGGTCGCGCTGACGAACTTCCCGCGCTCGCCGATCACCGAGGTCTCCGACCACGTGCTGACCACGGCCGCGCGCGAGACCACGTTCCGCTCGGGCGCGATGGCGAGCCGCATCGCCCAGCTCACGGTGATCGACTGCCTGTTCATCGGCGTCGCCCAGCACCACGTGGACTCGGCCAAGACGGCGCTGGAGGCGACCTACGAGGCGGTGTCGGGGCACCGGCTCGGCGCGAGACCAGACGGCCGGCGACGGCCGCGGGAGACGTCTAAATGACCTCCCCCCGGGACGGTGTGGTGGTGCGCGTGGAATCTCCGACCGAGCAGCGGAACCCGCGCACCGCGGACATCGACCGGGTGCCCACGATCGACGTCCTCCGCATGATCAACGACGAGGACCGCACGGTGCCGGCGGCGGTGGCGCAGGTGCTGCCGGACCTGGCCCGCGCGGTCGACCTCGGCGTCGAGGCGATCATGTCCGGCGGCCGCGTGCACTACGTCGGCGCGGGCACGTCGGGGCGTCTCGCGACACTGGACGCCGCCGAGCTCGTGCCCACGTTCAACGCCCCGTCCGACTGGTTCGTCGCCCACCACGCGGGCGGTCCGGAAGCCCTCGTCCGTGCCGTCGAGGAGGTCGAGGACCACTCCGGAGCCGCCCAGATCCGCCGCCACGCCACGGCGAAGGACCTGGTCGTGGGCGTGACGGCATCCGGGCGCACGCCGTTCGTGATCGGCGCGCTGGAAGAGGCGCAAGCGCTTGGCGCGCACACCGTGCTGGTCTCGAACAACGCCTCGGTGCCGTTCGCGCCGGACGTCCTCGTCGCGCTGAACACCGGTCCGGAGGCCATCGCCGGCTCCACCCGGATGAAGGCGGGATCGGCCCAGAAGCTGGTCCTGACGTCGTTCTCCACCGCGGTGATGGTCAAGCTCGGCCGCACCTACTCGAACCTGATGGTCAGCATGCGCGCGACGAACGCGAAGCTGCGCGGCCGGACCATCCGGATCCTGCACGAGGCCACCGGGCAGTCCGAGGACGCCTGCGAACAGGCGCTCGCGGACGCGTCCGGCGACCTCAAGGTGGCGCTGGTGCACCTGTTGTCGGGTGTGCCGACCGAACGTGCGGCCGCCGCGTTGGAGGACACCAAGGGCCACGTCCGCAACGCCCTGGACCGGCTAGCGGGTTAGGTCGGGCCCGAAGACCTCGTAGTGGATGTCGGTGACACCCGTCGCGAGCAGCTGGGCCCGCATCGCGCGCAGGAACGGCACGGGTCCGCACAGGTAGGCGGTGGTGTCCGCCGGCACCTCGACCCCGGCGAGGTCGACGTACCCGGTGAGCTCGGCCGGCCACTCCCCGATCGGCTTCTCGTAGAAGACGTGCGCCCGCGCGTCCTCCAGCTTGGCGACGAGCTGGGCGAGCTCGGCGCGGAACGGGTGGGTGAGCTGGTCGCGGTCACCGTGCACCGCGATCACCCGCCGGGGCGAGCCGGTGAACGCCAGCTCGCCGAGCATCGAGATCATCGGCGTGCAGCCGATGCCCGCCGACGCGAGCAGCACCGGGCCGTCGCCGGGCTGCAGCGTCAGGTCCCCGGCGGGCTGGCTGACCAGCACGGTGGCGCCGACCGGCACGTGGTCGTGCAGGTGGTTCGACACCTCGCCGTCGCGCTTCACCGAGAACTGCAGCGCGTCGTCGGACCGCCCGGACAGGCTGTACTGGCGGATCTGCCGCGCGCCGTCGGCGAGCGGCACCTGCACCGACACGTACTGACCCGGCTCACCCGCGCGTACCTGGCCGTCGAGCGGCCTGACCACGAACGTCACCACGTCGTCGGTCTCCTGGAACCGCGCGATGACCCGGTGTTCCCGCTGCCCCTGCGGCAGGAAGCGCTCGAGGCCGATGAGCGTGTCGGCCATCAGCCAGTAGACCTCGCTCCAGGCCGCCGCGACCTCGTCCGAGACGTCGAGGACCTCGGCGACGGCACCGAGCAGGTGCTTGTGCACGACCGCGTACTGGCCGGGCGTGACGCCGACCGAGACGTGCTTGTGGGCGATGCGCCGCAGCATCGCGTCGGGCGTCCGCCCGGCGAGCAGGCCCGAGGCGAACGCGGCGATCGAACCGGCCAGCGCCTGGGCCTGCGTGCCGTTGGCCTGGTTGCCGCGGTTGAACAGGTCGCGCAGCAGCACCGGGTGCTCTGCGAACATGCGCTCGTAGAACAACGCGCTGATCTCGCCGATCGCGGCGCCGACGGCGGGCAGGGTGGCTTCGACCAGCTCGGCCGACTTCGAGGACAACATCGTCTTCCTCACTTCAGCTGCAGGGTGAGCAGCACGGGACCGGTGGGATCAGCGACGAGGTCCTCGACGCGCAGCGGATCGAGCGAGGCGTAAAAGGCTTCCTGGGCCTGGCGCAGCGCACGCCGCAACCGGCAGGCGGAGCTCAACGGGCAGGCGACCTCGCCCTCGCAGTCGACGACGTCGCCCACGCCTTCCAGCTGCCGCATCAGGCGGCCGACGGAGACGGCCCGGCCTTCGGCGGTGAGCGCGAGCCCACCACCCCGGCCGCGCCGCGCCTCCACGACACCGAGGTGCTGCAACTGGGCGACGACCTTGGCCGCGTGGGTGTACTGCACGCCCATGACCTCCGCGACCTCTCGCGTGGTCGGGTTCGCCGGACCGGCGACGGCCAGCCGCATCACGATCCGCAGCGCGATGTCGGTGCTCTTGGTCAGCCTCACGGAGGCGACGTTAGCTTAATTGGAATCTCAGATGCATGTTATCCGGGCAACACCGGGCGCCACGGGATCGGTGTCGACAGCACCATTGCGCTGGACGTCTCGCCATGGGCCGCCAGCCGGACCAGCAGGCGTTCCAACTCCACGATCGACGTGGTGACGACCTTCACGACCGAGCAGATGTCCCCCGTCAGCCGCACGACCTCGACCACCTCGGGGAGGTCGTCGAGGAGTTCCGGATGCACCGTGATGCACCTGGGGCCGTAGCACTTCATGCGCACCAACGCGACGACCGGACGTCCGACGACGGTGGGGTCGACCACGGCGCGATAGCCGGTGATCGCGCCCATGTTCTCCAGTCGACGGACCCGTTGCGCGACCGTCGGCGGCGAGACGTGAACCCGGCGCGCGAGTTCGTTGTACGACAGGCGCGCATCCTCTTGGAGCGCCTCCAACAGGGCCTTGTCCACCTCGTCCAACATGAACGCAAAGCTACTCGGCGATCTGTTTTGCGTTTGGAAGAACTTCGGCGCGAACGCCTTTCATCGCCCATTCAGGTGACGAGCGGTTCCGGCGACGATTGAGACCATGAGCTGCCCCGTCTCCCCGAAGCTGGATTTCGGCGGCACCACGCCGTACGAGGACTACGTGCACGCGTCGGTGCTGCACACCCTCCAGCAGCAGTGGTCCAAAGATCCGCGCGAGATGTCGTTCCTGGTCATCACGCAGGTGATGGAGCTGTACTTCGGCCTGCTGTGCTTCGAGTGGCGCCAGGCCCAGACCGAGCTGCGCGCCGACGACCTGCGCGCCGCCGTCCGCACCCTGCGCAGGTCCGACCTGCACCTCCAGGCGCTGTCCGCCGCGTGGCGGCCGATCGCGCGGATGACGCCGACCGAGTTCAACTCGTTCCGCGACGCGCTCGGCGAGGGCTCCGGGTTCCAGAGCGGCATGTACCGCGAGATGGAGTTCCTGCTCGGCGAGAAGTCGCGGTCGATGCTCGTGCCGCACCGCGCGGTGCCCGCGATGCACGACCAGCTGGAGAAGTCGCTCGGCGAGCCGTCGCTCTACGACGACGTGCTGGCGGCGTTGCAGCGCAGGGGTTTCGGCATCCCGCAGTCGGTGCTCGACCGCGACCTGACGCAGGCCTACGAGCCGTCGGCCGAGGTCGAGCAGGTGTGGGCGGACATCTACCGCGGCGACGACCGCGACCTGCTGGAGCTGGGCGAGGCGCTGACCGACATCGCCGAGGAGTTCGCGCGCTGGCGCTACGACCACTTGCTCGCGACCCGCCGCTCGATGGGCTCGAAGGTCGGCACCGGTGGCTCCGCTGGTGTTGCATGGCTGGAGAAGCGCACCCAGCGTGCGGTGTTCCCCGAGCTGTGGACCGCAAGGAGCTACGTGTGAAGCGGGAGCTGTTCGACATCCCCGAAGGGGTCATCTACCTCGACGGCAACTCTCTCGGCGCGCCACCGAGGCACGTCGCCGCGCGCATGCAGGAAGTCGTTGCGCACCAGTGGGGAACGCGCCTGATCCGCTCGTGGTCCGAGGGCTGGTGGGAGGCGCCGCAACGGATCGGCGACCGCGTCGGCCGGCTGCTCGGGGCCGCTGAGGGCCAGGTCGTCGTCGGCGATTCGACGTCGGTCAACGTCTTCAAGGCGTTGATGGGCGCGGTGAAGGGCAGCGACCGCACCGAGATCGTGTGCGACGAGTCGACGTTCCCGACCGACGGGTACATCGCGCAGTCCGTGGCCTCGTTGACGGGCATGAAGATCCGTGCCGCTCATCCGTCCTCTTTGGACCTGACCGAGGACACCGCCGTGGTGCTGCTCAACCAGGTCGACTACCGGACCGGCGAGCTGCACGACATGAAGGCGCTCACCGAGCAGGCCCACGCCGTCGGCGCGCAGGTGGTCTGGGACCTCTGCCACAGCGCGGGCGTGCTGCCCATCGAATTGGACGCGCTCCAAGTCGACTTCGCGATCGGCTGCACCTACAAGTTCCTCAACGGCGGACCGGGCTCGCCGGCGTTCATCTACGTGCCGCACCACAAGCAGGCGACGTTCGAGAACCCGCTCTCAGGCTGGAACGGGCACCGCGAGCCGTTCGGCATGAAGCCGTCCTACGAACCGGATCCCGGCATCGTGCGCGCACGGGTCGGCACGCCGGACATCCTCTCGATGCTGGCGCTCGACGCGGCACTGGACGTGTGGGACGACGTCGACCTCGCCGAACTGCGGCAGCGCGGCCTCGCCCTCACGGCGTTGTTCCGCGAGCACGTCGAGAAGCTCACGAGCCTCGATGTGATCACCCCGGAGAACCGCGGCAACCAGATCTCGGTGCGCTGCCCCGATGCCAAGGCCGTGATGGACGAACTGATCGCGCGCGGTGTCATCGGCGACCACCGGCCGCCGGACATCCTCCGGTTCGGCTTCGCCCCGCTCTACGTCACCGACGAGGACGCGGTCAAGGCCGCGGAGGTCCTCGCGGAGGTCGTCAGCTAGCGAGCGCGGCGTCCGCGATGCTGCGAGCCTCGCGGGCGCCCGCCTCCAGCGACGAGCACACGAAGAGGATCCACTGGGCCAGGCCTTCGAGGGTCCCGGAAGCGAAGGCCACGGACGCGGCCTCGTACTCGGCGGACCGGCGCAGGCACGCCACCTCGGGCACGCCGAGGCCCTTGGGGTCGAGCCCGGTCGAGATCGACGTCATCCGCGCGGCCGCACGGGCGACCACCCCGTTGGCGACGTCGAACGGCGCGAGGCCCAAGAGCTCGCCGTGCACCACCGCGACGACGATCGGCGCCGGCACGGACGTCCCGCCGGTGACCAGCGAGCCCAGGAGGTCGAGCCGCTGCGACACGTCCTCCGACACACGCGGCCGCCCGACGTCCGACGTCAGGTCCGCGGCGGCGAGGACGTGCAACCGCGCGAGGGCCTGCAACGGCGCGCGCTGCCAGGTGGCGACCAGTCCACCCAGTGCCTCGGCGATGCGCAACGACCCGGCGAGCACCGGGTCGGAGACCTCGCCGGACTCCGGGATCTCGGTCGGACCGCCCTCCAGGGCCGCCGACGCGCGGGCCGCGCGGACGGACGCCTCCGCCGCCGTCGTGGCCCAGCCGCGCAGGTTCACCCGATGGCGGTGCACCTGGAAGACGGCGTCCTTGGCGGCGTTCGCGGCGTCGGCCACGCCAGGCAAGGAAAGCAGCGGAGCGAGAGGATCGGTCACGGTCGCGCAGAGTACCTGACCAGGTGAAACCCGTGACCCAGCTCACTGGCCGGACCGTTGAGCGCGCAACTGCGCCCGTTCAACGCGCCACACGTGCCTGGACCAGACAAAACGGGTTACACAATGACAGCCGTGTAACCGACCTCCCCAGATTGGTCTGAACCTTTTTGGGGAGGAACCTGTTGGAAGTGAACTGGCTCGCACTACGGTCAGTACCCGCATCCCCAACCGGTCTGGACTTTCCAGGAGGTCTCGCACCATGACGCAGTCGCCAGGCCAGGGCAACGCCCTGGACAACCTGCTCACGGAGAGCAGGACGTTCCCGCCTTCCGACGAGTTCGCGGCACAGGCGAACGCACAGCCCGCGCTGTACGAGGAGGCGAAGGCCGACCGCGAGGCGTTCTGGGCGAAGCAGGCGGAACGGCTGCACTGGGAGACCAAGTGGGACCAGGTCCTCGACTGGTCGGACGCGCCCTTCGCCAAGTGGTTCGTCGGCGGCAAGCTCAACGTCGCCTACAACTGCGTGGACCGCCACGTCGAGTCGGGCCACGGCGAGCAGGTCGCCATCCACTGGGAGGGCGAGCCCGGCGACAGCCGCGCCATCACCTACGCCGAGCTGCAGCGCGAGGTCTCCAAGGCCGCGAACGCGCTGACGTCGCTGGGGATCGGCGCCGAGGACCGCGTCGCGATCTACATGCCGATGATCCCCGAGGCGATCTTCTCGATGCTGGCCTGCGCCCGCGTCGGCGCGCTGCACAACGTCGTGTTCGGCGGCTTCTCCGCCGAGGCGCTGCGCACCCGCATCCAGGACTCCGAGGCCCGCGTCGTGATCACGACCGACGGCCAGTACCGCCGCGGCAACCCGGCTCCGCTCAAGCCCGCCGTGGACGAGGCCGTCGCCGGCGCGCCGTCGGTGGAGAAGGTCATCGTCGTCAAGCGCACCGACACCGAGGTCGCGTGGACCGACAAGGACGTGTGGTGGCACGAGCTGGTGGACTCGCAGTCCGACCAGCACACCCCCGAGGCGTTCGACTCGGAGCACCCGCTCTTCATCCTCTACACCTCGGGCACCACGGGGAAGCCGAAGGGCATCCTGCACACGTCCGGCGGCTACCTCACGCAGGCGTCGTACACGCACTTCAACGTGTTCGACCTCAAGCCGGACACCGACGTGTACTGGTGCACCGCGGACATCGGCTGGGTCACCGGCCACAGCTACATCGTCTACGGCCCGCTGTCGAACCGCGTGACGCAGGTCGTCTACGAAGGCACGCCGAACACCCCGAACGAGGGCCGGCACTGGGACATCGTGCAGAAGTACGGCGTCTCGATCTACTACACGGCGCCGACGCTGATCCGCACCTTCATGAAGTGGGGCGCGGACATCCCGGCCAAGTACGACCTCTCGACGCTGCGCGTGCTGGGGTCGGTCGGCGAGCCGATCAACCCCGAGGCGTGGATCTGGTACCGCGAGAACATCGGCGGCGGCAAGGCCCCGATCGTCGACACGTGGTGGCAGACCGAGACCGGCGCGATCATGATCTCGCCGCTGCCCGGCGTGGTGTCGACCAAGCCCGGTTCGGCGCAGCGCCCGCTGCCCGGCATCGGCGCGAAGGTCGTCAACGACGAGGGCGTCGAGGTCCCGCACGGCGGCGGTGGCTACCTGGTGCTGGACGAGCCGTGGCCGTCGATGCTGCGCGGCATCTGGGGCGACGAGGAGCGCTACCGCGACACGTACTGGTCGCGCTTCGGCGAGCAGGGCTTCTACTTCGCCGGTGACGGCGCGAAGTACGACAACGACGGCGACATCTGGCTGCTCGGCCGCGTCGACGACGTGATGAACGTGTCCGGGCACCGCATCTCGACCACCGAGGTCGAGTCGGCGCTCGTGTCGCACCCGACCGTGGCCGAGGCGGCTGTCGTCGGCGCGTCCGACGAGACGACCGGTCAGGGCATCGTGGCGTTCGTGATCCTGCGCGGTGGCGCGGGTGCGGACGCCGGCGGCGCGGACGCGATCAAGGCGCTGCGCGACCACGTGGCCAAGGAGATCGGCCCGATCGCGAAGCCGCGGCAGATCATGGTCGTGCCGGAGCTGCCGAAGACGCGCTCGGGCAAGATCATGCGCCGCCTGCTGCGCGACGTGGCCGAGAACCGCACGGTCGGCGACGTGACGACGCTGGCCGACTCGTCGGTGATGGACCTGATCTCCGCCGGCCTGCAGTCGGGCAAGTCGGAGGACTGATTTCCGCACTTGAAACGTGACGGGCGCCCTCACGCGAGGGCGCCCGTTCGCGTTAAGGTTGCGTCAGGGTGAGCCGGGAAGTCTGGTCGGCACGAGTATTCGTCGTACCTGCTGACCGCCCTGGGAGCCCCGTGACTCGCAAGATCGCCGACTTCGCCCGTTACCTCCGCACCGAGACCGTCGGTGGCACCGTGCTGCTCGGCGCCACGGCCGTCGCACTGCTGTGGGCCAACTCGCCGCTCTCCCCCGCCTACTTCGCGCTGCGGGACCTGCACCTCGGCCCGTTGAGCGTCGGCGACTGGGCCAAGGACGGGCTGCTCGCGATCTTCTTCTTCGTCGCCGGGCTGGAGCTCAAGCGCGAGCTCGTCGTCGGTGAGCTCTCGAACTTCAAGGCCGCGGTGCTGCCGATCGTGGCGGCGATCGGCGGGATGATCGTGCCCGCGCTGATCGCGCTGGGCATCGGCTGGGGGCAGCCGGGGATCGAGAAGGCCTGGGCGATCCCCGTCGCGACGGACATCGCGTTCGCGCTGGGCGTGCTGGCGCTGACGGCGTCCGGGCTGCCGTCGAGCCTGCGGGTGTTCCTGCTGTCGTTGGCCGTGGTGGACGACCTGGGGGCGATCGTCGTGATCGCCGTGCTGTTCACGGCGAAGTTCAACCTGCTCGCGGCGGGTGCGGTCGTGCTGCTGCTGGCGCTGTACTGGTTCCTGCAGCACAAGCGGGTGACCAGTCCGTGGATCTACGTGCCGATCGCGCTGGCGACCTGGTGGTTCATGCACGAGTCGGGCATCCACGCCACGATCGCGGGGGTCGCGCTCGCGTTGCTGACGCGGGTGAGGCGCGACCCGTACGAGGCCGAGGCGCCGGCGGTGCGGCTCGAGCACCGGTTGCAGCCGTGGTCCGCCGGCGTGGCGGTGCCGCTGTTCGCGCTGTTCGCGGCGGGTGTGCCGGTGGGCGCCGAGGCGATCGGGAAGCTGTTCGACGACAAGATCGCGATCGGCGTGATGGTCGGGCTCGTGGTCGGCAAGGTGATCGGGATCGTGGGGGCCTCGGCCCTCGCGGTGTGGTTCAAGGCGGCGGTCTGGCCGTCCGGGGCGGGGCCGCGCGACATCGTGGCGGTGGCGACGCTCGGGGGCGTCGGGTTCACCGTCAGCCTGCTGATCGCGGACCTGTCGCTCGAAACCCCGGAGACCGCGAAGGCCGCTGTGTTGTTCGCCTCGATGATCGCGTCGCTGCTCGCCGCGGTGTTGCTCATTCGCCGCAGCCGGGCACATGGCACGATGTCCGGGTGACCACCAGGGAGCACATCGCGTCGATTCCGCTGACCGCAGACGACCCCACCGCCGAGGCCTCGATCGGCGGCCTCGTCCGCGACGCGACCGCGCACGTGTCGACCCTCGTCAGAGCAGAGGTCGAGCTCGCCAAGGGCGAGATCACCAAGGAGATCAAGAAGGGCGTCAAGGGCAGCGTCTTCTTCATCGTCGCCCTGACGATCCTGTGCTTCAGCCTGTTCTTCCTGTTCATGGCGCTCGGTTTCGGCTTCGCCGAGTGGTTCGGCTGGGGCTACTGGGCGGGCTTCGGCCTCGTCTTCGCCGTGATGCTGCTGACGGCCGTCGTGTTCGCCTTCCTCGGCTACCGCAAGGTCAAGAAGATCAGGGCGCCCGAGAAGTCGATCGCGGCCGCGAAGGACACGGTCGCGGCCCTCACGCGCAGGGGCGACGACAACTGAGCCGCAAACCCGACCCGTCGGTGGTGCGGGTCGCGGGTCCCTGGACGCACCGCGACGTCTCGGCCAACGGCATCCGCCTGCACGTCGCCGAACTCGGCGACGGCCCGCTCGTGCTGCTGCTGCACGGCTTCCCCGAGTTCTGGTGGTCGTGGCGGCACCAGTTGACCGCGCTGGCCGAGGCCGGCTACCGCGCGGTGGCGGTCGACCTGCGCGGCTACGGCGACTCGGACAAACCCCCGCGCGGTTACGACGGTTTCACCCTCGCGGGTGACATCGCGGGACTGGTCAAGGCGCTCGGCGCTCAACGCGCGCACCTGGTGGGTCACGCGTGGGGCGGCTCCATCGCGTGGACGGTCGCAGCGCTGCACCCCCGCGTGGTGTCGTCGGTCTCCGTGCTGTCCGCACCGCACCCGCTGGTGACGCGCCGGGGGTTCCGCCGGCATCCGCGACGGAACTCCCACGTGCTGCGCTTCCAGCTTCCCCTCCACCCCGAACGCTGGCTGACCGCCGAGAACGGCCTGCAGGTCGCCAAGCTGCTGTCGGCGTGGTCGGGGCCGAAGTGGCGCTCGGCGCCCGAGTTCGACGAGGTCATCCGCCGCTGCCGACAGGCCATGACGGTGCCGGGCGTCGCCCACAGCGCGCTGGAGTACTACCGCTGGGCGGTGCGCTCGCAGCTGCGCAGCGACGGCCGCCGGTTCGCGGAGGCCGTCGACAAGCAGGTGCAGGTGCCGGTCCTGCAGATCCACGGCGCGCTGGACCCGGTCGTGCCGGAGTCGGCGGCGCGCGACTCGCTGCCGTGGCTCGGGCCCTCCTCGGAGTTCCGCTACCTGCCCGAGGTGGGGCACTTCCCCAACCAGGAGGCGTCCCACACCACGAGCAGGCTGATCACGGAGTTCCTGCAGAAGCAGAGCTGAACGCGGCCCGCAGGGCACCGGCCGGGTCGTCCGGCAGGTCGGCCGACCGCCATGCCACGTAGCCGTCCGGCCTGACCAGCGACGCGCCCTTCGCGGACAGCCCGAAGGCCTCCAGCCGCTCGACCCGTTCGTACCGCACGGCGAGGCCCGCCGTGGCCTCCTCCCACTGCGGGTGGTCGGCGACGAGCACCCAGCCGCGTTGGAACAGGTCCAAGGTGGACTTCCCCGGTTCGATCCACACGTGCGGGGCACGCGTGCCCGGCTGGCCGTTCCACCGCTCGGGGAGCTGGGCGGGCGGGAGCTCGGGACCCGCACCGATCACGGCGGCCGAGCGGTAGAGGACGCCGAAGTGCATGGCGTTGTTGTCGAACAACTCCGCGTCGTCGGGCTCGCCGTCGCGGTTGTGGCCGTCGTTGCGCGCGAAGATCTGCTGGTGGCACAGGGTGGCGACCGGACGCCGTTCCTCGTCGTAGGTGTCCAGGAGGGACGGTCGCGACTCTCCCTTGAGGACCGCGGCCAGCTTCCAGGCGAGGTTGTGCGCGTCCTCGATGCCGACGTTCGCGCCGAACCCGCCGCGGCTCGGCGGCAGCGTGTGCGCGGAGTCGCCCGCGAGGAAGATCCGCCCGTCGGAGAACCGGTCGGCGACACTCGCGCTGATCGTCCAGCGCCCCGTCGTGATGATCTCGACGTCCACGTCGTCGCGGCCGATGGCCTGGAAGATCTTCTGCCGCAGCTCGGGCTCGGTGTACTCCTGCTCGTCGAGCATGAGGACCCAGCGGCCGTCGCCGTAGGTGGTCAGGAAGCCGACGTCGTCGATCACGAACTGGCCGATGCCGTCCTTCAGGTACTCCTGCAGCGGCGCGCGGAACAGCACGCTGCGGGAGGTGTGCATGTAACCGCGGCCGGTGCGGGTGATGCCGAGCTGCTCGCGCACCGGGCTGCGGTGGCCGTCGGCCGCGACCAGGTAGTCGGCGCGGATCTCGTACGGCTCGCCGTCGCCCTGCACGACCGCCGTGACGCCGTCGGAGTCCTGGGAGAACTCCAGCATCCGGGTGCTCATGCGGATGTCCGCGCCCAGCTCACGGGCCTTGTCGCGCAGGATCGGTTCCATCCGGTCCTGCGCGACGCCGACGCCCGTGGCCGGTGAGTACTCGATGTCCGAGAGCTGCGCCGGCGGCGTCCAGAACGTCTCGTCGTACTTCTTGCCGACCAGGCTCTCCGCCCGCACGCGGCGCACGCCGAAGCCCTTGGCCATGCGGCTCTTCGGCAGCTCGTCCTCCAGGCCCACCGCCCGCAGCAACTCGCCCACCCGAGCGTTGAACCCGACCGCCCGCGGGTGCGGTGAGCTGCCCGGATGCTTCTCCACCAGCACCACGTCCACCCCGCGCCACGCCAGGAACAGCGCGGCCGACGTGCCCGCCAGTCCCCCACCGACCACCAACACCGAAGTCCTCATCGCATCCTCCCGATACGTCGTATCACTCGATACACTGTATCGCGATGAGACGCTGTATTGTCCAGTCCGATGTCGAACGAACCCGTGTGGGACCGCCCAGAGCCGCCCAGCAAGCCGTCACCGACCCCGTTGAGCAGGGACCTGATCGTGGGAGCCGCGATCAGGCTCGCCGACGAGGGCGGGCTCGACGAGGTGTCGATCCGCAAGGTCGCCGCCGCCCTGGGCGCCGGTCCGATGCGCCTCTACGGCTACGTCGAGACCAAGGACGAACTGCTCGACCTGATGGTCGACGAGGTCTACGGCGAGATCACGCTGCCCGAGCCCGGCACCGACTGGCGGGCGGCCCTGACGCGGATCGCCCACGGCATCCGTGCGGCGGCCAAGCGGCACCCGTGGTTGGTCGACCTCCTCGGCGGCAGGCCGCACCGGGGCCCGAACTCGCTGACGCACATCGAGGCGACGCTGGCCACGCTCGACGGCAGGCCGGAGTTCCCGACCATCGACCACGTGCTCGGCGCGGTCGGGACGGTGATGGCGTACGTGCACGGCGCCGTCCGCAACGAG
Organism: Lentzea albida; assembly: GCF_900111005.1. Taxonomy (GTDB): domain Bacteria; phylum Actinomycetota; class Actinomycetes; order Mycobacteriales; family Pseudonocardiaceae; genus Lentzea; species Lentzea albida. Next base: position 263,232 of record NZ_FOFV01000001.1, on the reverse strand, counting down.
ATCGCCGAGGCCCGCGAGGAGCAGGCCAGCGGCATGACCGAGGAGCAGTGGCAGGCCGCGTCCGGGCCGTACATGCGCAAGGTGCTCGCCACCGGGCGCTTCCCGAGGCTCGCCAAGGTCATGTTCGAGGCCGAGCACACGAACGCCGCCGCGTGGTTCGACACGGGCCTGGACTACGTGCTCAACGGCATCGCCGCTACGACGCGCAGCCCTGGGTGGAGGCCCGGCGGGTCAGCGACGGCGCCTTCTGCACCATCGACTGCACCTGCTGGGCCGTGAGCACGAAGCCCGTCTCCGGGTCGTCGACCGCGGCGCCGAAGACCACGCCCATCACCCGGCCGTTCGGGTCGACCAGCGGGCCGCCCGAGTTGCCGGAGCGGACCTCGGCGCGAACCGTGTAGACGTCGCGCGTGACCGTCTGGGCGTCGTAGATGTCCGGGCCGCGCAGCAGCGGGATCCGCTCGCGGACACGGGCCGGCGACGACTTGTACGGGCCGTCGAGCGGGTAGCCGAGCACGATGCCGTCCTCGCCCGGCTGCACCTCATCGCTGCGGAACTGCAGCGGCGTGGCCTCCAGGTCCGGCACCGCGAGCACGGCGATGTCGGTGCGCGGGTCGTAGGAGACGACCGTCGCGTCGAACTGGCCGCGGCCGACCTCGACCGTCACCTCGTTCGTGCCGGCGACGACGTGCGCGTTCGTCATGACCCGCTCGGGCGCGATGACGAACCCGGTGCCTTCGAGCGCACGGGAGCACGACGGCGCACGGCCGCGGACCTTGAGCACGCTCGCCTGGAGCCGTTTCGCGACCGGGGAGTCGGCGAGCTGGCTGTTCGGCGGCTCGACGTCCTTGAGCGGCGTGCGGTTGAACGGGTCCATCGCCTGTGGGAAGCCCGAGACGTCGAAGAGCTTCTGCAGGTCGCCGGACAGCACGCGGGCGGCCTGCGGCATGGTCTGGTCGACCTTGCCGAGGATCACCGACTGCTTGAGCGACGACGTGAGGTCGGGCAGACCGACGACCGAGGTCAGCGGCAGCGCGATCATCCACGCCACGACGAAGACGACCAGGCCCTGCACGATGGCGCCCAGGGCGTTGTCCGCGCCGCGCAACGGCGACGCGTTGACCCGCGCCTTGATCGTCCTGCCGATGTAGACGCCGATGGTCTCGCCCAGCGCCACGAGCAGCACGACGATGCCGACCGCGAACACGACCTTGGTGACGACGTTCTCGAACTGGGACACCAGCAACGGCGCGATCTGCGTGCCCAGGATCAGGCCGACGAGCACACCGACGAACGCGGGGAGCGCGACGACCATGCCCTGCCTGGCCCCGGACACCGCGGCGATCGCGGCGAGGCCCAGCACGAGCAGGTCAACCCAGTTCAACCCGAAACCTCCGCCTCACTGTGTAGCGCGCAACGCTAGTTCAAGGTCACGCACATCGGTCGCATCCCACGGCTGCTCCCAGCCGCCGAGTGCGATCAGGCCGTTGATCAACCCCGCGGTGAAGCCCCACACCAGCATGCCCGGCGCGGAGAAGGCCGCTCCGACGTAACCCGCGGGGTGGCGCACGCGGAACCGGTTGGCGGGGTCCGCGAGGTGCGCCACGGGCACCCGCGCGACGGCGGCGGTCTCCGCCGGGTCGACCGGTGCGACGGGGCTCGGCTGTTCCCAGTAGGCGAGCACGGGCGTGACCACGAACCCCGACACCGGCACGTACAGCTCCGGCAGCGTCGCCAGTGGTCTCACTCCTGACTCAAGTACACCGGTCTCCTCGTAAGCCTCGCGTAATGCCGTGGCGACCGGCCCTTCGTCCGTTTCGTCCTGTGCGCCGCCGGGGAACGCGACCTGGCCCGGATGCGAGCCCAGCGTGTCCGACCGGCGCAGCAGCAGGATGTCCGGCCCGTGCTCCTCGGACTCGCCGAACAGCATGAGCACGGCCGCCTTGCGGTAGGCCCTCGTCGGAGTGCGCGGGTCCCGCATGAACGTTCGCCCGTCGATCTCCTCGGTGGCCTTCGCCAGGCGCTGCATCCAGTCGGGTGGCTCTGCCGCCTCCGTCATCGAACCGCCTTCTCCACCTGGTCCGGAGCGGTGAAGTACGGCGGATCGGTGATCTGCCGGACCTGACCGTCCGCTGATACGTAATACGTGGCGGGGAGCGACTTCGGCGCCTTGACCTTCTTGCGCAGCTCGTCGGCGCCGTCGTGCACGGACGGCAGCCGCACGCCGAGCCGGGCGAGCAGCTCCAGCCCGTCCGCCTCCCTGCTGTCCACAAGAACTGGGACGACGGGCACGGCACCTGGTTGCTTCGAGTAGGCGTCCAGCACGGGCAGCTCCTCCTGGCACGGCTGGCACCAGGTCGCCCAGAAGTTGATCAGGAGCGGGCCCTTGAGCGCGAGGGCCGTCCGGGTGCCGTCACCGAGGCACGTCACGTCGACACCGCCCTCGCCCGAGGGTTCGCACGGCCGGAGCTGGGCCTGCGCGCGCAACGCGGCCACGTCCTGGGTCTGGCGGGAGGGCGTGGGCAGCGGCGCCGGCGAGTCGTCACGGGGCCACAGCGCCACGACCCCCGCGAGCCCGAGGACGAGCACCACGACGAGCCAGCGCGTGCGGTTGTTCACGCTCCTAGCTTCTCACCGGCCCGCACCCGCTCGGCGAGCTCGATCAGGTGGGGCTTCTCCTCGCCCTTGACGAGCTTGGCCGCCTTGTCCGGGTCCTCGGGCCCGAGGCCGTACGACGGGCAGTCCTTCATCAGCAGGCAGGCGCCGCAGGCAGGCGTTTTGGCGTGGCAGACGCGGCGTCCGTGGAAGATGATCCAGTGCGACGCCATCGTCCAGTCGCGCTTCTCGATCAGCTCGCCGATGGCGTGCTCGACCTTGACCGCGTCCTCCAGCTCGGTCCAGCCCCAGCGGCGGACGAGACGACCGAAGTGGGTGTCGACTGTGATGCCGGGCACATCGAACGCGTTGCCGAGAACCACGTTGGCCGTCTTGCGTCCTACACCGGGGAGCTTGACCAGCTCTTCGAGAGTGCCGGGGACGACGCCGTCGTACTGCTCCACCAGAGCAGCGCCGAGTCCCAGCAGGGATGTCGCCTTGTTCCGGTAGAAGCCGGTCGGGCGGATCATCTCCTCGAGCTCGGTCCGGTCGGCGCCGGCGTAGTCGGCGGCCGTCGGGTACTTCGCGAAAAGGGCGGGAGTGACCTCGTTGACCTTCTTGTCGGTGCACTGCGCGGACAGCACGACCGCCACGAGCAGCTCGAGCGGCGTCGTGAAGTCCAGCTCGCAGTGCGCGTCGGGGTAGCCCTCGGCCAGCACGCGCACCATCCGGCGGGCCCTGCGCGTCAGGCCCAGCTTGGTTTCCGGCTTCTTCGTTGCGGGCACTGATCCAGAGTAGTCAACACGCCGGAACCGACCCCTAGATCCGCACTCGAATCCCTCATGCGCCACACTTCGGAGCATCATGACTGCCTGGCTTGTGATCGTCGTTCCGATCGTGATCATGTTCTTCGCGCTCTTCATGGAGCGCGTCGAAGCGAAGCTCCGGCACGTTGCCGTGCAGGAGAACGAGGTCGAGGAGTTCCTGGAGTCCGCCAGGCCCGAAGAGGTCAAGGCGCTCTACGGACACGGCATCGGTCGCGCACTCGACATGTTCCGCCTCCGTCGCCGCGGCAGGGGTGGTCCGCGCAAGCGCGTGCGGTAGGTCCGCGGCGTTGACAGGCACCCGAATGGCGTAGACTGGTTCGTTGGGCTCTGGATCGAGCCAGTCGCGTTGTTCCTACCAAGACGGCGAGCCGAGCGGCGATCCACAAGAGAGCCCTTAGACTGCAACGCAGTGATCGGCGGCACGGCGCTGACTCCACCAAAGATGGTGGTAGGCGTGCCGTCGCGTCGATTAGGAGGGACGAGGTGGACGAGACCCTGGCGCGAGCGGGCATCTTCCAGGGGGTGGACCCGGCGGCCGCAGAGGCGCTGGCGACGACCCTGGAGACGGTGGAGTTCCCGCGTGGCCACGTGATCTTCGCGGAGGGTGAGCCGGGCGACCGCCTGTACATCATCCAGTCCGGCAAGGTGAAGATCGGCCGCAAGTCGCCGGACGGCCGCGAGAACCTGCTGGGGATCTTCGGACCCTCGGACATGTTCGGCGAACTGTCCATTTTCGATCCCGGCCCCCGCACGTCGACCGCGACGACGGTGACCGAGGTGCGCGCGGTGTCCATGGACCGCCCCGCGCTCCGCCAGTGGATCACCAACCGGCCGGAGATCGCCGAGCAGCTGCTGAGGGCCCTGGCCCGCAGGCTGCGCCGGACGAACTCGATGCTGGCCGACCTGATCTTCACGGACGTGCCGGGCCGAGTCGCCAAGGCGCTGCTGCAGCTCGCACAGCGCTTCGGCTCGCAGGAGGCCGGCCTGCTCCGCGTCACGCACGACCTGACGCAGGAGGAGATCGCCCAGTTCGTCGGCGCGTCCCGCGAGACCGTGAACAAGGCCCTGGCCGACTTCGCGCACCGCGGCTGGCTGCGCCTCGAGGGCAAGAGCGTCCTGATCCTGGACCCGGAGCGCCTGGCGCGCCGTGCCCGCTAGGGGTCGGAGCACGAAGCTTCACCTGCAGCGGAGCCCCGTCGGCCGACGGGGCTCCGCTGCTTTTGGTTTCCGCGGGGTCGCGGGGTTCGGCTGCCGAGGCAGCGCGGGTCGGTGGCTCGGCGGGACAGAGGGCGGTGGGCTTCGCGGGGTTTCGCGAGGTGGCGGGGTTCGCAGGTGCCGCGAGGCAGCGGAGCTGCGGGTACCGCGAGGCGGCAAGGCTCGCGAGTACCGCGAGACAGCGGGGTCCGCGGGTATCGCGAGACAGCGGAGCTGGCGGGTACCGCGAGGCGGCAGGGCTTGCGGGCGCTGCGAGGCGGCAGGCCTTGCAGGCGCCGCGAGCCAGTGGAACTGGCGAGCGCTGCGAGGCAGCAGGGCTCGCGAGTCCCGCGAGGCACCAGGGTCCGCGGTTGCCTCGAGACAGCCGAACTGACGACTGCCGCGAGGCCGTAGAGCTTGCGGGTGCCGCCAGGCAGCCGAACTGGCGGGTGCCGCGACGCGCCAAGGGCCGCAGGTGCCGCGAGGCAGCGGAGCTGACGAGCACCGCGAGACAGCAGAATTCGCAGGTGCCGCGAGGCCGCAGCACCTGCAGGACAGCAGACTCGGCGGGGTTGAGCCCCACGGCGGCGGTCGCGAAGGGCCAGCTCGCCAGATGCCGCGAGTTCGCGCTGGTCATCCGTTCGCCTCTTCGCCGTGATTCGGCGAAGCCCAATCACGACGAAGCGGCGGGCGGACGACCAGCTACTCGGCGAACGAGCCGCCGCGGCGCAGCCGCGGCCAAAACACTGCCGCGACCAAAACAAAAAGGACCGGGCGCCACCCCCGACGTGGCGCACCGGTCCTTTGTGTTGCACGGCCCATCCCCCGACGAACCGTGCTTTCCATCCCTCTGGCGCGTAGGCCCCGACCCTCAAGCCAGAGGTTGGTCTCGATCGATGAGTCAACTTTCGCACGTCGGCACCCCGACCGCTCAAGCCCTTTCACCCTCAAGGACCTCGTGTGTGGCCGATTCGTTGCATGTTTCACCCGGTCATCCCATTCCTGTGACCCAATCGCAACCGTGGTGACTCCGCGCACCTGATCTGGTACTCGCGTACCAACTTTGGCATACTGGTACACATGTCCCACTCCGCTCGTCTGTCCGACTACCGTGCTGCCCTGACGACTCCCGGCATGCGTGGTCCCGTGGTCGCGTCTCTGCTCGCCCGCCTGCCCATCGCGATGGTCGGGCTCTCGCTGCTGCTCTACGTGGAGCGCGCGACGGGATCGTTCGCGGCCGCCGGCATGGTCTCGGCGGCGGCGCTGGTGGGTGTGGCTCTCGGGTCGGTCGTCCAGGGGCGGTTGATGGACCGCTTCGGTCCCACTCGCCCGCTGCTGTTCGTGACCGGGCTGTTCGCCCTCTTCGTCACCGTGTCCGTACTCGGTGTCGAGGCGGGTGCACCTGTGTTCGCGCTGGTCCCGCTGGCTCTCGGCGTCGGTGCCACGGAGCCGATGGTGGGTTCGGCGTCGCGTGCGCTGTGGGAGCGGATGGTTCCCGCCGGGCCCACTCGGATGGCCGGGTACGCCTACGAGGCCATCAGCATGGAGGTCTTCTTCATCCTCGGGCCGGGTCTTGCCGGTCTGCTGCTGGCCGCGCCGTGGGCGGGCACCGGTGTGGTCGTCGGTGCTGTGCTGATGGTCGTGGGCGCGCTGTGGTTCGCGTTCAACCCCGTCGTGCGTGCTTGGGGTCCTGTTGAGCAGGCGCCGCGGCCGTTGCTCGGCGCGTTCGCGTATCCCGGCATGCGCACGGTGGCGCTCGCCGCGCTCGGTTTCGGTGTGACGATCGGCTTCGTCGAGGTGGCCGTGCCCGCGTTCGCGAAGGCGGCGGGCCAGGCCTCGATGGGTGGTCTGATGCTGTCGCTGTGGTCGATCAGCTCGGTGATCTTCGGCGTGCTCTACGGCATGCGCCCGTGGCCGCGGCCCATGCACCTGCGGCTGCCGGTGCTGCTCGGCGGCTTCGGTCTGCTCTCGTTCCTGCTGGCCGTCCCGGCCACGCTGGTCGGGCTCGCGATCGCGCTGTTCCTGGTCGGCACGCTGATCACGCCGCAGTCGACCGCGCACTCCGCGGCGATCGAGCAGGTCACGCCGAACGGCATGGCCGCGGAGGCGTTCGGCTGGGTGATCACCTCGGTGACCGTCGGCCTCGCCATCGGCCAGGGCATCTCCGGGCAGCTGATCGAGCACTTCGGCACGCGGCCCGCGTTCGTCGCGGCCGGTGTGGCCGGGCTGCTGATCGCTCTGGCGGTGTGGCTGCTGCGCGGGACCGTGCAGCGCGGCGTGCCCGCCGAGGTGCCCGCGCGTTCCGAGATGGAACTCGCCTCTCGCTGACGGAAGGCCGGCCCGAACAGGGCCGGCCTTTTTCGTCTGTCAGGCCACCGAACGCATCGGCACCACGAGGTAGGTGAGCTCGACGCCGTCCTCGCCCGGGGTCGACGTCAGCACCGTGGAGCGCAGGCCGCCCTGGATCTTCAGCTCGATCCGGCGGCCCGCGAACGCCTTCAGCGCGTCCGCGAGGTAGCGGGCCTGGAACGTCTTGGTCAGCCGGTCGCCGTCGACCGTGGCCTTCACGAACTCCTCCGACTCGCCCTGCTGCGGGTCGCTGCCCTTGACCCGGATCTCCGAGTCCTCGACCTGGATGGTCACGGCCTGGTGCGGGCCGCCGTAGGGCGTGGCTCTGCGGACGGCGCGGGCCAACGCGTCCGCGTCCACGAGCACCGTGCTGTCGATGACTGCCTCCAGGAGTCGGCGCGCCCGGTCGTCCGGGAACGGAGCGGCCAGGAGCGCGGTCGAGATCGAATTGGTGCCCCACGCCAGGCCGATGCGGTCCTCGTTCGCGTGGAGGGCGACGGGGCCTTCGGCCTGCCGGGCCGCTTCCACGAGGGCCTTCGCAGGTACCAACAGGTCGAGTTGACCTTGTTGTTCCCACGCGAACGTGGCGTACGCCATGCGGTAGCGATCGGTCGCCATGACGTGCAGCCTGTCGGCGTCCGACTGGATCCGGATGCCGGTGAAGATCGGCAGGGCGTCGTCCTTGCTCGCCGCGCCCGCCACCGCCGCGATCGCCTTCAGCCTCTCGGCGGCGACGTGCCCCTGCAACGCGGGCAGCGCCGGGACGCCGGGGTGGTGCGCGAGGTCGAGCAACGGGAGCGCGAACCTCGACGTCGGTGTGCGGATGGCCAGCCGCTGCCCCTCGACCTTCAGCCTCACCTGCGGGTCGTCCAGCGCCTGGAGGGTCGCCGCCAGCGGTTTCGCCGGCACGAGCACCTCGCCCTCGGTGTGGACCGTGGCGTTCACCGACAGGCGCACACCGTGCTCCTGGTCGCTGCCCGCCACCTCCACGTCCGTGCCGGCCTTCAGGCGCAGCCCGGCGAGCACCGGGTCGAGCACGCGGGCCGGCAGCAGGCGCGCCACCTCGGCGGCGGCGCCGGCGAGAGCGGCTGTGGTGGCGGTGAGGTCCATGTCGGGGACGCTAGCGGGCACCCCTGACAATTTTCGGAGGGCGGAGCTCAGGCACCGGCCTTCCGGCGCGCCAGGTCGATGATCCGCTGCAGGTGCAGCCCCCGCCGCACGTCGCACTCGTGCGTGGTGGTGCCGCTGTGCACCATCGCCACGAAGTCGTCGAGCAGGTTCGTGAAGCACTCCGGCGCGGGCGTGTCCCGGTTGGACAGCGTGCGGTGGCCGTGCTCGCCGAAGACGGTGAGGTCCGCGAACCCCGGCTGCACCGGCAGCGACAGGCACAGCGAGACGGTGCTGGTGGCGCCGCCCTCGTGCCGCAGGATCAGCTGCCACAGGCCGGTCTCGGTCACGTTCGCCGCGAGCACGTCGGTGATCTCGCCGAGGGCCGCGTCCAGCAGGTCGAACGCGTGCGGGCCCACGTCGTCGAGCGCGCCCTTGTCGTGGCGCCACGGGGAGTTCGAGAACGGGCCGTCGAGCAGGGCGCCGGAGATCCAGCGGCTGTCGGCTCCGGTCCAGCCGCCGGTGCGGTGGAGCTGGGCCAGCATCTCCTTGGTCTCCGGGGCGTAGCGGCGGGTCAGCACGACCAGGGACGCCACGCCGGCGGCCGAGACGGCCTCGGCCAGCTCGGCCGCGACCTCGGCGGTCTCGGCGATCGGCTTCTCCAGCACCAGGTGCTTGCCGGCGCGGGCGGCCTCGATGGCCATCGGTCCCTGCACGCCCGGCGGCACGCAGAACGCGACGGCGTCCACAGTGGACAGCATGGCGGCGTAGTCCTCGAACGGCTCCGCGCCGAACGAGCCGGCGAGCTCCGCGGCCGCTTCCGGGCGGCGGGCCCACACGCCGGTCAGCGTGGTTCCGGGGTGGTTCGCGATGCCGGGGGCGTGGATCATCCGAGCCCACGGTCCGGCGCCGACAAGTCCTACGCGCAGCTGTTCGTCCACTCGCCCATCCTGCCTCAGGAGTAACTGGCCTTGGGGACGAAGATCTCTCCCCCGTTGTCGAACTTCAGGCGCACGCCGTCAGAAGACGTCTCGCGCCGCGGGTCGTGGTCCCAGCCGTTGGGCACCGTTACGACGTGGCCGCGGTCCGCCGTCGGACCGAGCCAGATCTCGTAGTAGGTGCCGCCGACGAGCCGTGACACCTCTTTCACGTACACGCCCGGTGACTCCGCCGTCGGATCGACGCTGATCACGGTCGTGCGGTCCGGCACGAACATCACGACGCCCGCCACCGCCGTGAGACCTGTGCCCAGCACGGCTCCCAGCAGGAACAGCAGGGTCTGCACCAGACAACCGGAGACCTTCGTCGCCATCACACCATCCTCGGGTTAGCGCGGTCGTACGCTCGGAGGATGCCCGACGACATGACCTTGCCGGGAAACCTGGTACCCGCATCACCGGTCTCCCAACCCGTCGAGCCGCGGGACGCCGTCACCGTGGTCCTGCTCCGCGACGGCACCGAGGGCCTCGAAGCCTTCCTGCTGCGCCGGGTGAAGGGCATGGCGTTCGCGGGCGGCATGACCGTCTTCCCCGGTGGGGGCGTTGATCAACGGGACGCCGACACGTCCGTCGCGTGGGCGGGGCCGGAGCCGCGGTGGTGGGCCGAGGTCTTCAACGTCGACGAGGGCACGGCGCGCGCGTTCGTGTGCGCTGCCGTGCGCGAGACGTTCGAGGAGTCCGGCGTGCTGCTCGCGGGCCCCGACGCCACCTCGGTCGTCGCGGACACCTCGACCTACGCGCAGGCCCGGCAGCAACTGGTCGACCGCGAGCTCTCCCTCGCCCAGTTCCTCGCCGCCGAGGGCCTGGTCCTGCGCGCGGACCTGCTGCGGCCGTGGGCGAACTGGGTCACCCCGCTCGAGGAGCCCCGCCGCTACGACACCCGCTTCTTCGTCGCCGCGCTGCCCGACGGCCAGAAGGCGGACGGCGAGACGACGGAGGCGTCCGACGCGTCGTGGCAGACCCCCGCGGACGCCGTCCAGGACGCCCAGGTGGGCCGCCGGATGCTCATGCCGCCCACCTGGCGCACCCTCGACGAGGTCGGCGCCCTGGGCAGCGTCGAGAAGGTCATGGCCGAGGAGCGCAGCGTCGAGAAGATCATCCCCAAGCTGATCCGCGACGGCGACGTGATCCGGGTGGTGATCCCGTGAGCGGCTCCCCGCTGATCGGTGCCCGCGCCGCGCACCCGCTCTACGGCGAACTGCGCCAGATCACCCCGCACGCCGCCGTGCTGCTGGCGGACAACCCGTCGCCGATGACGCTCGACGGCACCAACACGTGGCTGCTCAAGGCCCCGGACGCGACGTCGTACGTGGTCGTCGACCCCGGTCCGCTCGACCACTCCCACCTCGAGCGGATCGCCGCGGTCGGCCCGGTCGCCGAGATCCTGCTGACGCACGGCCACCCCGACCACTCCGACGGCGCCCGTGCGTTCAGCGAGTTGGTCAAGGCGCCGGTGCGCGCGCTCGACCCGACGTTCACCTACGGCTCGGAGGGCCTCACGGACGGAGAGGTGGTCACGAGCGCCGGCCTGGAACTCCGCGTCCTCGGCACGCCCGGCCACACGAGCGACTCGCTGTGCTTCGTGATCGACGGCGAGGCCGTGCTGACCGGCGACACGGTCCTGGGCCGCGGCACGACGATCGTGGCGCACCCGGACGGGAAGCTGGGCGACTACTTCCAGTCGCTGAAGATGCTCGCCGAACTGCCGGAGAACACCGCCGTGCTGCCCGGCCACGGCCCTGAGCTGCAGGACGCCGGTGAGGCCGCGCGGAGGTACCTGGCCCACCGCACGCAGCGGCTGGAACAGGTCCGCGGAGCCGTCGAGGCGCTGGGCGGCTCACCGACCCCGCGCCAGGTCGTCGAGATCGTCTACGCGGACGTGGACAGGGTGCTGTGGCCCGCGGCCGAGTGGTCGGTGCGGGCCCAGCTCGACTACCTGCGGACCGGTTACTGAGGCTGGTGGCCGTTGTTCGTCGCGCCGAAGGCGGACTGGCGCGACGACGACCTGTCGATCTGCCAGCGGCCGCTGTCGGTCGCCGGCGGACCCGTCTGCTCCCGCTGCGCCAGCTCCTCGTGCAGCTGCTGCAGCAGGGCCCGTTCGCGCTCGCTGAGGTTCGCGTCCACCGAGGACGGCTCGGCGGGCTCGGCGAGAGCGGCCTGCAACGCGGCCAGCTCGTCGGCCTTGAGCTCGGTGGTCACCTCGGCCCGGTTGATCGGAACGGGTTCGGGCAGCGCCTCGACCTCGGGTTCCACCGAGGCCATCGGGATGCGCTTCACGGGCTTGGGCGGGAAGGGCTGCGACCCCTCCAGCGCCGGTGTGGAACGCGTGCGTCGTGAGCCGGTCTCTTCCTGTTGCTCCGGCGCCGGTGTCGGCTCGGCCACCGGCGCCGGAGCGGGAAGCTCCTCGGCCGGCTGGTCGAACCAGGCTTGCTGCTGCGAGGCGTGGTGCTCGGCCAGCGGCACCGGGGCCCCGGAGATCGGCACCGTGCGCGACGACGTCACCGCGGCGGCGTGGTAGTCGCTGAGCTGCACACCGGTCGTCAGGACCTCGACGGCGGCGCGGACGCCCGCCTTGCGCAGCACGGAGTCGACGCGGTAGGCGGTCGCGGGACCGAAGCCCTGCGGACCGATGTCCACCAGCACGACGCGCTGGGGCAGCGGACCCGGCGTGGAGCCCGTCGGCGACGAACGCCAGACGCACCGCACCGAGCGGATGTCCGGCAGCACCGACACGGCACGGCTCAGGTCGGCCGCGATGTCCGAGGCCGGGTCGGTCTCGGAGGTGAAGCGGTGCCGTAAGAACGGCAGCATCTCGACCACCGGCAGGCGGTCGGTCAGCGACGCGTCCGAGCGGACCTCGTGGAGGATCCACGTGATGGCCGCGCGCTCGTCGGGCAGCACGGGGATGCCGCCCGCGAGGAGCGTGCCCACGAGCAGTTCGATCGAGCGGTCCAGTTCTCCGACCGCGAGGAACTCGCGGGCCTGCGACAGGGCGGCGTCGTCGACGCGCCCGGCCATCGACAGCAGGAGATCGTGGAGACGGACCGGCAGGCCGACACCGTCGTTCGTCACGTCAACTCTCCTTAGCTGAGCACCAGGTGCTCCTCGGACTCGGCGCCGGCGCACACCAGCTCCGATGCCGCCAGCGCCGCCCGGTGGTAGGGCGGCAGGTCCATGCCGGACGACACGACCTCGACGCACGGGTCGTGCTCGCCCAACGCCCGCAGAACACGCTGCAGCTCACCGGTCAGCCGGGCGTGGCCGGTCGTGGCCGCCACCAGCAGGACGCGGTTGATCCCCGTGGGACCGATGCGCCAGCAGGAGCGGACCTCGCCGACCCCGTTCCGGCCACGCAGCGTGGCACCGAGAACGACGGTCGCTGAATCCCCCATCGGCACCCGATCGGGTGATTCTGGGGAAAAGGTGTAGCCGGTGGGTGGCAGTTCGTCCAGTCCTTTGACCGAACTGAGCGCGCCGGGATCCGCCCCGTAGGGCACCAGCGCGTCCTGCAAAAGGCGCAGCTCGTGATCCGTCAGAGGGATGCGTCCGTGCAGGAGCGTGCGCGGCAGCGACCGCGCGAGGACCGCGTACGCGTCCGACGCGGCCCAGTCCCGGTACCGCCACAGCAGGTCGTCCGGGATGCGCCCGGCCAGCCTCAGCAGCAGTTCGTGGCACGTGTCCGACATGTCACACCTCGACGATCAGTTCGATCTCCACCGGAGCGCCGATCGGCAGCTCGGCCACGCCCACGGCGGACCGGGCGTGCCTGCCCTCGTCACCGAAGATCTCACCGAGCAGCTCCGAGGCGCCGTTGATGACGCCGGGCTGCCCCGTGAAGCCCTCGGCGGAGGCCACGAACCCGACAACTTTCACGACTCGCTTGATCGAGTCAATCCCCACGAGCGCGTCCACGGCCGCGAGGGCGTTGAGGATGCAGGTCGCGGCGTACTGCTTGGCCTCCTCCGGGGAGACCTCGGCGCCGACCTTGCCGGTGGCGGGGAGCTTGCCGTCGACGAACGGCAGCTGGCCGGACGTGAAGACCCACGGACCGCTCTGCGTGGCGGGCACGTAGGCGGCGAGCGGGGCGGCGACGCCGGGGAGCTCGATGCCGAGCTCCTTCAGGCGGTTCGTCCAGGTGCTCACGCCTTCACCCGCTTCAGGTACGCGACGTGCTGCTCACCGGTCGGGTTGGTCAGCACGGTGACCAGCTCCCAGCCGTCCTCGCCCCACTGGTCGAGGATCTGCTTCGTTGCGTGGATCAACAACGGCACGGTCGCGTACTCCCACTTCGTCATGCGGGGAGCCTAACCCGCCACCCGAACGATGCCTGCGGGGTTCGCGGCCTTCGGGCTACCTTGATCACGTGGAGACCTGGCGGATCGTCGCCACCAGCCTGTTCGCGCTCGGCGGGCTGGTGATGGTGCTCGTCGCGATGGCGCAGGTGCGCGACCGCAAGTACAGCCAGCGGGTCCAGGTCGTGCAGGCCGGGGTGATCGGTCTGGTCGTGGTGGTGGTCGTCACGGCGAGCATCGCGCTGTGGCTGCCGTCGGTCGTGGCCTGGGCACTGGTGGCCGCGACGGCCATGGCCGTTCTCTTCCTCACCATGGTGGATTGACCGACCGATCCACGTTCGACCGGTTTCACACCTAGTCTGGACGTGTGACGTCGTGGACCGAGGAGCTGACCCGAGCCCGTCTGCACGTGGTCTCCGGCAAGGGCGGCACGGGCAAGACCACGGTCGCGGCCGCGCTGGCGCTGGCCCTGGCCACCGGTGGCCGCCGGGTGCTGCTGGTCGAGGTCGAGGGCAGGCAGGGCATCGCCCAGCTCTTCGACCGGGCCCCGCTGCCCTACTCCGAGGAGCGGATCGCGTCCGCGCCGGGCGGCGGTGAGGTGCACGCGCTGGCCGTCGACGCCGAGGCCGCGCTGCTGGAGTACCTGGCGATGTTCTACAACCTCGGCTTCGCGGGCCGCACGCTGCGCAAGATGGGCGCGATCGAGTTCGCGACCACGCTCGCGCCCGGCCTGCGCGACGTCCTGCTGACCGGCAAGGTCAAGGAGTGCGTGAACCGGACCGGGCCGGACGGCCGCCACCTCTACGACGCGGTCGTGCTGGACGCGCCCCCCACCGGGCGGGTCGTCAAGTTCCTCGACGTCACCAAGGCCATGGCCGACCTGGCGAAGGTCGGTCCGATCAAGGGGCAGAGCGAGGGCGTCGTGCGGCTGCTGCACTCGGGTGACACGGCGGTGCACCTGGTCGCGTTGCTGGAGGAGATGCCGGTGCGCGAGACCCTGGACGCCGTGGCCGAACTGGACGGCGCCGACCTGCGTCCGGGCGCGGTGCTGGTCAACCGGGTCCAGCCCACGCGGCTGCCCGCGCGCTCGGTCCCGGTCGCCGCCGAGGGCAGGGTCGACGAGGCGCGGGTGCTGGCGGGGCTGAAGACGGCGGGCCTCGACCTCGACGAGTTCACGCTCGAAGGCCTGGTCGACGAGACGGTGGAGCACGCGGTCCGGGTGCAGTCGCAGCAGGAGGCGAAGGAGCTGCTCGGCGAGTCCGACCTGCCGACGCTCGAGCTGCCGGACCTGACGGACGGGGTGGACGTGGCCGCGTTGTACGAGCTGGCCGAGGTGCTGGTGGCGGCGGGGGTCCGATGAACAGGCTGGACTTCGACCCGTTGCTCGACGACCTGAACACCCGCGTGCTGGTGTGCTGCGGGTCGGGCGGCGTGGGCAAGACGACGACGGCGGCGGCGCTGGCGGTGCGCGCGGCCGAACGCGGCAGGCGCGTGGTCGTGCTGACGATCGACCCGGCGCGGCGGCTCGCGCAGTCGCTCGGCCTGCGGGAGCTCGACAACCACCCGCGCGAGGTCGTCGTGGACGGCTTCGAGCCCAAGGGCGAGCTGTTCGCGATGATGCTCGACATGCGTCGCACGTTCGACGACATGGTGCTGACCCACGCGGGCCGCGACCGGGCCGACCAGATCCTGTCGAACCCCTTCTACCAGACCATCTCCTCGTCGTTCTCCGGCACGCAGGAGTACATGGCGATGGAGAAGCTGGGCCAGCTGGTGGCGCAGGACGAGTGGGACCTGATCATCGTCGACACCCCGCCGTCGCGGTCCGCGCTCGACTTCCTGGACGCGCCGCAGCGGCTCTCGACCGTGCTCGACGGCAGGTTCATCAGGATGCTGTCGGCGCCCGCGCGTGCTTCCGGCCGCGGGTTGTTGAAAATTGTAGGAACCGGCTTCAGCCTTTTCACGCGCGCCGTGTCGACGATCGTCGGTGGCCAGCTGTTGCAGGACGCGTCGACCTTTGTTCAGGCTTTCGACAGCATGTTCGGCGGATTCCGCGAGCGCGCGCAGCGCACGTACGAACTCCTCCGCTCGCCCGGAACCGGTTTCGTGGTGGTGGCGGCGGCCGAGCCCGACGCGTTGCGCGAAGCGAGCTATTTCGTGGAGCGGCTCAGCGCCGAGAACATGCCGTTGTGCGGGCTCGTCGCGAACAGGACCCACCCCGTGCTGGCGGCGGACCTGCCCGCGGCGAAGGCGCTCGCGGCAGCGGACGACCTGGACCGCTCCGGTGAGGCGCCGCTCGCCGCGGCAGTGCTCCGGCTGCACGCGGACCGGGTCGCGGTGGCCGATCGTGAGAAGCGGCTGCTGGCCCGGTTCACGCGTGCTCACCCCGGCGTTGCGCTGGTCGGCGTGCCCGCATTGCCTGCTGACGTGCACGACCTCGACGGCCTACGGGAGATAGGTCGCCGTCTCGCCGGCGAGTGACTAGCTGACCCTCGTGTCCTCGACGTGCTCTTGACGTGCGTTGTCGAGCAGTTCGAACCACGAGTCCACGTCCGGGCGGCGGCGCAGCAGAGCACGGCGTTCGCGCTCGGTCATGCCGCCCCAGACACCGAATTCGATCTTGTTGTCGAGCGCTTCGGCCAGGCATTCCATGCGCACCGGGCATCCCAGGCACACGAGCTTCGCCTTGCGCTGCTCCGCACCTCGGACGAAGAGCTGGTCCGGCTCTTCGTCTCGGCACGAAGCGTTGATACGCCAATCCCCCTGGTTCATATCCCCCACTCCTCAGTGCTGTCCAAATGTGGAAATCCGCCACACCCCTGCCACGGATGCCGTAGCGTTCGAGCTACGGCTGCATTCCTTGGACGTTGACGGACTGTAGTGCCGTTCGGTTCCCACTCCAAGCCTGGGTCACCCGACTGTTACCTGTCTTGCGTATGTCTACTCATGCTGAGTAACGGCACTTACTGATCACCTTCACCCGTTCGTGTACGGCGTACGCTGGCCCGCGTGCGAGTCAGGAATGGCGTGCTCAAGATGCTCGGCCTGTGCCTGCTGGCTGGGGTTCTCCTCGCCGGCATGCTGTTCCCAGTCGTGGGTGCGACAGGCCTCGTCTCGAACAGGGCCAGCGACACCGTGGACAGCATCTCCGCCGACCTCGTGACGACGGACCCCCCGTTGATCACCACGGTCACCGACAAGGAGGGCGCGCCGATCGCCTACCTGTTCGACCAGTACAGAGTGCTGACGCCGCCCGAGAAGATCTCGCCGACCATGAAGGCCGCGCTGATCTCGGTCGAGGACCGGCGGTTCTACGAGCACCAGGGCGTCGACTGGAAGGGCACGATCCGCGCGGGCCTGACGAACCAGGTCAGCGGCTCGGTCTCGCAGGGCGCGTCCACGCTGACCCAGCAGTACGTCAAGAACTACCTGGTCCACGTCGTGGCGCGGAACAACAAGCTCGAGCAGGCCAAGGCCCAGGAGCAGACGATCGCGCGCAAGATGCGCGAGGCCCGGATCTCGCTGCAGCTGGAGCGCAAGCTCGGCAAGGAGGAGATCCTCGCCCGGTACCTCAACGTCGTTCCATTCGGTTCGACCATTTACGGCATCGCGGCGGCCGCGCAGGCTTACTTCAACACGACTCCGGACAAGTTGACGGTCCCCCAGGCGGCGATGCTCGCGGGAATGGTGAACAGTCCGTCAGCACTCGACCCCGAAGCGTATCCGGACAAAGCTTTGGACCGGCGCAACAAAGTGATCGACCGGATGGTCGAGAACGACAAGCTGTCGCGTGACGCGGGTGAGGCGGCGAAGAAGGAAGGCCTCGGTCTCGCGACCCCGGTCCGCACTCCGCCGAACGGGTGCGTGGGCGCCGGTCCGGAAAACGGTTTCTTCTGCTCGTACGTCGTGAACTACCTGCAGCGCGCGGGATTCAGCGAGGAGCAGCTGCGCACCGGCGGGTACACCATCCAGACCACTTTGGACAGGGTGGCCACCTCGCAGGCGAAGGCGGCGGCCGAGGCGGGCGTCGGCAAGAACGTCGACGGCATCGCGAACACGATGGCGATCGTCAAGCCCGGCAAGGAACGCCACGAGGTGCTGGCGCTGGTCGCGAACCGCGACTACGGCCTGAAGGCCGACCTGCGCCAGACGACGTACGACCTGCCGAGCGGCGTGGAGAACAAGTTCGGCGCGGGCTCGATCTACAAGGTCTTCACCGCGGCGGCGGCCCTGGAGAAGGGCCTCGGCATCGAGAACGTCATCCCGACGCCGACCTCGCACGTCTCACGCGTGTTCAAGGGTGGCGCCCAGCGCTGCCCGAGCACCGGTGAGCCCGGCACGCGCTGGTACTGCCTCTCGAACTTCGACTCGAGCTACCCGTCGTCCATGTCGCTGCAGCAGGCCCTCGCGACGTCGCCGAACACCGGCTTCGTGATCCTCGAGGAGCAGACCGGCATGGACGCGGTCGTCGACATGGCCTCGCGCCTGGGCATGCGCGAGACGATGGCGACGAACCTGCAGGGCACGCGTCCGGACCCGAAGGCCAAGGACAAGCAGAACCGCATCTCGCAGACGGAGTTCTACAAGCAGAACGGCGGCAACGCGTCGTTCACGCTCTCCCCCGCGCCGGTGTCCACTTTGGAGCTCGCGAACGTCGCGGCGACCATCGTGAGCGGCGGCAAGTGGTGCCCGCCCACGCCGATCGCGAAGGTGCTCGACCGCAACGGCAAGGCCGTCCCGGTGAACGAGGCGCCGTGCGAGCAGGTCGTCGCCGAGGGCCTCGCGAACGGCCTCGCCGTCGGCATGAGCAAGGACGACGTCGGCAACGGCACCGCCGCGGCCGCCGCCCGCGCCGCCAAGTGGACCCGCCCGATGATCGCGAAGACGGGCACCACCGAGGAGTACAAGTCGGCGGCGTTCATCGGCGCGACCCCGGACTTCGCGGGCGCCGTGCAGACGTTCAACGACGGCACCTCACCGCGCCCGATCTGCCTGGGCGCCGCGGGCGCGCCGCGGTTGTGCGGCAACGGCAACATCTTCGGCGGCACGATCCCCGCCAAGACGTGGTTCGAGACGATGACGAAGGTGCACGGCAGCCTGCCCGTGGCGCAGCTGCCGCAGGTGGAGCAGCGCTACCTCAAGGGCGGCCGCGAGATCCAGGTGCCGGACGTCGTGGGCAAGCAGATCAACGACGCCACGCGGATCCTGGAGCAGGCCGGCTACAAGGTGAGCCAGCAGTCGGTGAACTCCGACAGGTCGAAGGGCACGGTCGTCAGCCAGTCGCCGCGCGGCAACGCGTTGCGCGGCACGGTGATCAACCTGTCGGTGAGCACGGGCTACGTGCCGCCGCCGGTCGCCACCGAACCGCCGCCCTCTCCGGAGCCGCCCAAGCCCGGCAACCCGAACGAGCCGCCACCGATCACGTTGCCGACCGAACCGGAACCCCGTTAGCGGTCGAGCATCGCCTTGAGGCGCGCGACGCTGACGTCGACGTGCGCACGGATCTCGGCGACCGCGGAGTCGCGGTCGCCGAGGCGGATGGCGTCGAGGATGGCCCGGTGCTCGGCCACGACCTCGTCCGGCGTCTCGGTCCGGCTCAGGACCGTGAGGTAGAAGCGCAGTTCCTTGGTGAGCGCGGCGAAGAACTCGTCCAGCCGCGTGCTGTCGAGCAGCGCGACGATGGCCTGGTGGAAGGCGAGGTCGCGATCGACGACCGCGCCGCCCGTCCGCGCGGCCTCCACGAGGTCGTCGAAGGCCTTCGTGATCGCCGCCAGCTGCTCCGGGCGCGGGGTGCGGGCGAGCGCGGCGGTCTCCAGGCGCTCGCGGGCGGTGTAGAGCGCCTCGATCTTCTCTCGCGTCGGCGCGATGACGACGGCGCCCCGGTTGACCTCGTAGCGGACCAGCCCGGTGAGCTCCAGGATGCGGACGGCCTCGCGGATGGTGTTGCGGGCGACGCCGAGCTCCGCCGCGATCGCGCTCTCCCTGAGCCTGTCACCAGGGCCGAAGGCGCCGGCCATGATCCGTTCGGAGAGGCCGTCGGCCAGCTGCTGGGCCGTGGTGGTGCGGCGCACTTCGAGGCCGTCGAGGGCTGACATGCGGCCAGTTTAACGGGTTGCCCTACAGTTGAACTGCACTACAGTTTGTCGGCATGGACCTGACTGCGTTCAAGGCGCTCAGCTTCGACTGCTACGGCACGCTCATCGACTGGGAGGCCGGGATCATCGCGGTGCTCTCACCGTGGGCTCTCGAACAGGGGCTTTCGCTGTCCGACGAGGAGCTGCTGCTCGCGTACGCCTCCGCGGAGGCCGAGGTGGCGGCGGGCGAGTTCGCGCTGTACCCGGAGGTGCTGGCCTCCGCCTTCCGCCGGACCGGCGCCGCCCTGGGGCGCGAGGTGAGCGACGAGTGGGCGGCGCGGCTGGGGTCGTCCGTACCGGACTGGCCGGCGTTCCCCGACTCCGCGGAGGCGTTGGCGCGCCTGGCCTCCCGCTACCAGCTGATCATCGTGTCCAACGTGCACCGCGCCGGGTTCGCGGGCAGCAACCTCCGGCTGCGCGGGGACTTCGCGGCGATCATCACCGCGGAGGACGTCGGCGCGTACAAGCCCGCCGAGAACCACTTCCGCGCCCTGGACACCACGCTCGACGCGTTGGGGGTGAAGCGTTCGGAGCTGCTGCACGTGGCGCAGAGCCTGTTCCACGACCACGTTCCCGCGAAGCGCGAGGGGCTGCGGTCGGTGTGGATCAACCGGCGGCACGACAGGCCGGGCTGGGGCGCGACGCCCGAGCCGTCCGGCGACTTCAGCTACGACCTGGAGTTCGGGTCGATGGGCGAGTTCGCGGACGCCGTCGACAAGGCTTTCTAGACCGTTGCCGCAGCGGATCGCTCCGCTGCGGCACACCCCTCAGCTCGTCAGCTTGGACTTCACCGCGGCGGCCACCCGGCCACCGTCGGCACGTCCCGCCACTTCGGCGTTGACGGCCTTCATGACCTGGCCCATCTGCTTCTGGCCCGGCGCCTCACCGAGCTGCGCGGCGACGGCGTCGTAGGCCTTGTCCACGATGGACGCCAGCTCGGCGTCGTCGAGCTGCTTCGGCAGGTACGTCTCCAGCACCGCGAGCTCCTGGCGCTCCAGGTCGGCCTTCTCAGCCCGCCCGGCGCCGTCGAAGGCCTCCGCGGCCTCCTTGCGCTTCTTCGCCTCGCGCGCGAGGACCTTCAGGACCTCCGCGTCGGTCAGCTCACGGGCCTCCTTGCCGGAGACCTCCTCGTTCGTGACGGCCGTGAGCGCCATTCGCAGCGCACCGGCCGTCACGGTCTCCCGGGCCTTCATCGCCACGGTCAGGTCGTTCTTCAGCCGCGTCTTCAACTCCGCCATGGGGCAGAACGGTACCGCCCGCCGGATGCCGCGCCGATCGAGTTAACGCCCTTCCGTACCCTTGACGCGTGAACAAGCTGGGCCGAGCCCTCCTCGCCACGACCGCAGTCGGCGCCGCGACCATCGCGTACGCGGCGGGAATCGAGAGGAGGCACTGGACCCTGCGCACCGCGACGGTGCCGGTCCTGTCCCCCGACGCCAAGCCGATCAGGGTGCTGCACATCTCGGACCTGCACATGACGCCGAACCAGGTGTCGAAGCAGCGCTGGGTCGCCGCCCTGGCCGACCTGAACCCGGACTTCGTGGTCAACACGGGCGACAACCTCGCGCACAAGGACGCCGTCCCCGGCACGTTGCGCGCGCTCGGCCCGTTGCTCGACAAGCCGGGCGTGTTCGTCTTCGGCAGCAACGACTACTACGCGCCGAGGCTCAAGAACCCGGCGCGCTACCTCCTGCCGTCCGCGAAAACCAAGCGCATCCACGGCGTGACGCTCCCGTGGCGCGACCTCCGCGCCGGCATGATCGAGCGCGGCTGGGAAGACCTCACGCACGTCCGCAAGACCATCAAGGTCGGCGACCAGGAGATCTTCTGCGCGGGCCTCGACGACCCGCACCTCAAGCGCGACCGCTACGCCGACATCGCGGGCACCCCGGACCCGTCCGCGGCCCTGCGCCTGGGCGTGACGCACTCCCCGGAACCGCGCGTCCTCGACCCGTTCGCCGCCGACGGCTACGACTTCGTGATGGCGGGCCACACCCACGGCGGCCAGCTCCGCATTCCGTTCTACGGCGCCGTCGTGACGAACTGCGAACTGGACCGCGGCCGCGCCCGTGGCGTTTCCCGCTGGGGCTCGCACATGTGGATGAACGTGTCGGCCGGCATGGGCACTTCGCCGTACGCGCCGGTGCGCTTCTGCTGCCCTCCGGAGGCATCACTGCTGACCCTCGTTCCGAGGCCCGTTACGCCTGGTCAGGGGCGAAATGAGGGGGTCCGATTCGGAGCTGGCGCGGACATGATGTAGAGTTCTACATGTTCCCAGCCGGGGTGTGGCGCAGCTTGGTAGCGCGCTTCGTTCGGGACGAAGAGGTCGCAGGTTCAAATCCTGTCACCCCGATTGAATAACACAGGTCAGCCCCTGTTCGCAGAAATGCGGATGGGGGCTGATTTGTTTTTGCCGTTGTTCGAGAGGCAATTCGGCTCACAGCGGCCATTCGGTGCGGAAATCGCCCTCCAGCCACTCCACCACCGCACGGAGCATCGCGTCGACGCTCTCCCACCGGGGTTCCTCGTCCGCACCCTCGACCTCGTCGAACTGCATCACACACCCGCGCAACAGCCCTTGGCGGAGGTCGGCGAAGAGGTAGGTGCCGGACGCGTCGACCGCGACCGGGACGAACAGCGGCAGCCACAGGTCCCCGATGGGCGACGCGGCGGGTTCGGCCAGCTTCCGCGCCTCGTGC
Source organism: Lentzea albida (assembly GCF_900111005.1). Lineage (GTDB taxonomy): Bacteria > Actinomycetota > Actinomycetes > Mycobacteriales > Pseudonocardiaceae > Lentzea > Lentzea albida. Next base: position 241,037 of record NZ_FOFV01000001.1, on the reverse strand, counting down.
GCGTCGACGTCCACGATCTCCGGGACGACCGCGAAGTCGCGCCGGATCTCCATCATCATCTCGCGGACCTCCAGCGCCTGGGCGACGCCGAGCGGGCTGTAGAACTCCGGGATGAGCGGGGTGTAGTCCACGCTCGCCAACCCTCCGCACTCGGTCCACCACGCCGCCAGGTCGGCGGGCAGTGGCGCGCCGATCTTCTCCTCCGCCGCGGCCAGCTCGGTGGCGGTGGCAGGAGGCAGGAACTTGGCGCGCAGCTTGGGCGCGTTGCGACGGAGCCACGTATCTGCCCGGGACCAGCTCATGCGCCGCATCATCTCCTTTCAGGCGTGAATTCATCTCAGCTTTTGTGTCGACCAGTCGACGAGAGGGCCCTCACCCCACAGAGGCGAAGGTCCCTTCTGGTCACCGAAAAGGACATCGGCGATCGCGGAAAGCCACCCGATCGTGTGACGCGTCTCGACACGGGCGGCCGTAGACGCCACCGTGTTTGAGTGACAGAAGGCCATCGTTCTGCGCCAAACCACACGAGACGACCACGTAGCGTTAACCTCTATGGGTGAATGTTGACGGTTCAACTCACGTAGCGTAACGACTGGCCTGATCCAAACGACGAAGGTAGCGGTTCAGCCCTCGTTGAATGATTCGGGAGATGTTGTGATGGACTCCGCCTCCGCCGTCAATCCGTCTCACAGGTCGTGGATCGTCGTTGCGGCCAAGGCAGTCGTGGTGTTGCAGTCCCTGGGGATCGTCTACATGCTCACGTCGACGTGGGTGACGGTGGCCGTCGCCGCCGGTTTCGCGGTCGTCTACTTCTCGGTCAGGGCGCTGTCGCGGGCTTCGCGGCAGGTTGACCGGATCTTCGAGGAGGAGCTCGACCGGCAGTAGGCTCGGCGCGTGCTGACGCGGGTGTCCGAGGCTCTGGTGAAGCCGGGCCGGGAGCAGGAGTTCGTCGCTCGGGTCCGGGATCTCGTGAGGACGTTCCCCGAGACCTACAAGGGGCTTGTGGGGCACGAGGTGCTCGTCGACCTCGACGACCCGCTGCGCGTCCGGTACGTGAGCCGGTGGCGTGACGAGCAGGCGCTCGAGAACTACGCAGGTCCCGGGTGGCGCACCGACCCGGTGACCTTTCCCGACGAGGACGAGTACCTGCAGCGGCCGTTGGCGCTGCGGCACTTCCGCCACGTCAGCTGATGAAGCCCCGCGCGGGAAGGCCCTCCGGGAAGCGTTCCAGGGCGTCGCCGGCGGCGCGGGCGAGCGACTCCAGCGTCTCGGTCTCGGCCGGGGTCGCGGTGTGCGGGACGGCCCAGTAGCACCCGATGGCGCCGATCGGGTGAGGACGCAGGATCGGGGAGAGAACGAGGCTCCGCACAAATGTCGGCCGGTACGCCTCCTGTGGAATTCTGGAATCGAAGCGGATGTCCCTGATCGCGACGGTCTGACGATTCATCATCGCCCATCCGCTGATGCAGTTCGAGGCGGGGAACCGCTGCCCCTTCCACAGCGGGCTCATCGAGTCCTCGTCCGCGTAGTAGCAGAGATCGCCGTCGAGCAGCACCAACGTCGCGCCGTGTGCCTTCAGCAAGCGTCTGGCCCTGGTACGGACGACGCGTTGGACTTCCTCCAACGTGCCGGCCCCGGCGAGACGTTCCATCGTTTCCAGCATGCTCCAAGAATAACTCTTGAATCCACCGCACATCCAGGTTTTCTGGTTCGATCAATAAATCGAATCACGCGTTCGACGTGATCTCGCAACAAAGATCCTCGGTGCCTCGCGAGAATCCACCGCGAGGTGGTCGTGCCGTCCGGAACCCCCAGGCGGCCGCCGCGGACTCTAGTGTTGAACCGTGACCACGCACCCTTCTCCCGCCATCCCGGACCAGCTCTTCGACGACCCCGCCGCCGAGACCCGGTGGCGCGAGCGGTTCACCGCTCCCCGCATGAGCCTGCCCGGCTGGGCCGACGACGCTCCGGACCGCACCCTGTACGTCTCCAACGCGAGCGGCGTGTGGGAGATCTACTCCTGGGACCGCGCGACGGACGAGCACCGCAAGGTCACCGACCGCCCGAACGGCACGTCGCACGCCACGCTGAACCCGGACGGCACCGAGATCTGGTGGTTCGACGACCACGACGGCGACGAGTTCGGCGTCTGGGTGCGCGAGCCGTTCAAGGCCGACGGCAGCAAGGCGGAGCCCGCCGTCGCCGACGTGACGCCCGGCTACCCGGCCGGTCTGGAGATCGGCCGCACCGTCACGGCGGTGGCCGCTTCGACCGACGACGGCACCACGGTGTGGCTGGCGCGCGACGGCAAGGCCGAGGTGCTCTACCAGCACGTCAACGACGCCGGTGTCACCGCGCTGTCCAAGGACGAGTCGCTCGTCGTGATCGCGCACTCCGAGCACGGCGACAACCGGCACATGGCGTTGCGCGCCTTGAACGCGGAGACCGGCGAGAAGGTCGCCGAGAAGTGGGACGGCAAGGGCAAGGGCCTCGACGCCATCTCGTTCAGCCCGGTGCGCGGCGACCAGCGGCTGCTGGTGCTGCACGAGCGCCGCGGCCGTGAGGAACTGCTGATCTGGGACGTCGCCGCCGACACCGAGCGCGAGATCGTCCTCGACCTGCCGGGCGAGGTCTCCGCCGACTGGTACCCGGACGCGTCCGCGTTGCTGATCGTGCACACCCACCACGCCCGCAACACCGTGCACCGCTACGACCTCGAGACCGGCGAACTGTCCACCCTGGACACCGCGCCCGGCGTCGTCGGCTCCGCGGGCGTGCGCCCGGACGGCACGGTCGAGTACTCGTGGTCGTCCGCCGAGAGGTCGACGGTCATCCGCGCGCTCGCCACGGACGGCACCGAGAGCGTGCTGGTCGAGCCCGCCGGAGCGAAGCCCGCGACGTCGTTCAAGCTGGAGGACGTGTTCGTCGGCGACGTGCACGCCCTGGTCTCGAAGCCCGAGGGCGAGGGCCCGTTCCCCACGGTCTTCCTGATCCACGGCGGCCCGCACTCGTCCGACGAGGACCGCTTCTCCGCCTACCGCGCGGTCTGGCTCGACGCCGGCTTCGCGACGGTGCACGTGAACTACCGCGGCTCCAGCGGCTACGGCTCGAAGTGGCGTGACGCCATCGAGGGCAGGCCGGGGCTCACCGAACTCGAGGACATCGCCGCCGTGCAGGACTGGGCGATCGAGTCCGGGCTCACCGACCCGTCGAAGTCGGTGCTGAACGGCGCCTCGTGGGGCGGCTACCTGACGTTGCTCGGCATCGGCACCCAGCCGTCGCGCTGGGCGGTCGGCGTCGCGGGCGTCCCGGTGGCCGACTACCTCGCCGCCTACGAGGACGAGATGGAACCGCTGCGCGCCTTCGACCGCGCCCTGTTCGGCGGCTCCCCGGAGGAGCTGCCCGACCTGTACCGCGAGTGCTCGCCGCTCACGTACGTGGACCAGGTCACCGCCCCGGTGCTGATCCTCGCGGGCGAGAACGACCCGCGCTGCCCGATCCGGCAGATCGACAACTACCTCGACGCCCTCGCGGCCCGCGGCCACGCCTACGAGATGTACCGCTACGACGCGGGCCACGGCTCGCTGGTGGTGGCGGAGACGATCCGGCAGACGGCGGCCGAGGTGGACTTCGCGCGGAGGCACCTGGCGAAGTAGCCTGGTGACGGCGCTGCCGAGCGCCTCACCTCCTGATCGGTCACCCGCGCTGACCGGCGTCGCGGAGGCAAAGGGGACCCCTGTCCTCCCGGCGCCGGTCGGTCGTGTGCACGAACGCAGCCCGGACGAGCAGAGCAAGGCGCGGGGAACGGCTCCGGCGCGTCCGCGGAAGGCAAGCCATGACCGAGCAGCGGTCGTTCAAGCGCCTGGTTCGCGCCCGGATGGAGCGCACCGGCGAGTCCTACACCACCGCCCGCAGGCACGTCCTCAAGGACGCGCGGCCCAGCGGGCAGATGCACGACTCGTGGTTGTTGCGCGAGGTGCTCGACGGCGAGTGGTCCGAGCCGATGCTCGCCGGGCTCGCGGGTGGCATCGGGTTCATGTACTTCGTGTTCGAGTACAAGGGACACGCGCCGATGATGACGATCGTGGCGCGGCACCACCCGGCGCCGTTCATCCCGACCGCGCTGCAGCACGCCGGCATCGCGCACGAGGTGACGTCCACGACGTCCGCGCGGAAGGCCGAACAGCGGCTGCGCGCGGCGGACGGACCGGTGATCTGCCTGATGGGCAGGGAGAAGCACCCGGTCGGGGTGGCGGGGGTCGACGGCGACACCGTCACCGTGCTCGGTGGCGGAGGCGAGAGCACAGCCGCCGGCACCCATGTCCTGCCGCTGGACGAGTTCCTGGTCGGCTGGGCCACGGCCAAGCACGAGCTGATCAGCATCGGCGAGCAGACGGCGGAGCCGGACGTCGCGAAAGCCGTGCGCATGACCTGCGAGCACCTGACCGGCCCGGTGCTGGGCAACAACTTCGACGTGAACTTCGGCTTCTCCGGCATGCGCAAGCTCGCGAAGGAGTTGCGCGACAAGGGCAAGAAGGGCTGGGCCCAGCGGTGGGCCGGTACCGAGGACGTCGTCACGCGCAGGCTGCACGACTGCCTGGAGGTCGAGTACACCGCGCCCTCTGCGACAAGGCCGCTGTACGCCGAGTTCCTGACCGAGGCCGGGCTGCCCGGCGCCCATGAGTTCCGGGAGTCCGGGCGGCTCTGGTCGGAGATCGCACGGGGTGGCGACTACGACGAACTGGCCCTGAAAGTCGACGAGGCCCGCTCCGTCGAGGAGCGGGCCATCCGTCGGTTGATGGGCTAGGCCGACTGGGCCTGCCACATCCAGTGCGCCTGCTCCAGCTCCTGCGTGATGCCGATCAGCAGGTCCTGGGTGACGAGGTCGGGCTTGTCCGTCTCGTCGATGCGACCGCGCATGCGGGAGATCAGCGACGCCAGGGAGTTCGTGATCGACGAGACGACCTGGTCCTCCTTCAGCCAGCCGGTCTCGATCTCGGGCACGCCGGACGACTCGGCGATGGTCTTCGCCGTGCCGTTCGGCGTGACGCCGAGAGCGGCCGCTCGCTCGGCCACCTGGTCGGCGGCGTTGCGCGCCAGGACGACCAGTTCGTCGAGCTGAAGGTGGACGCTGCGGAAGTTCTTGCCGATCACGTTCCAGTGCGCCTGCTTCCCGATCAGGGACAGGTCGACCAGGTCGACGAGCGTCGCCTGCAGGATGGCGCCGACGGCATCGCGGTCGGCGTCGGCCAGCGGGCTGGTGATCGGGTTCTTGGCCATGTGAAACGCGCCTCCTCAGACGGTGACGGTGAGCGCCACCTCGATGTTGCCGCGCGTCGCGTTGGAGTACGGGCAGACCTGGTGGGCCTGCTCGACGAGCTTCTCCGCGACCGCCTGGTCGAGTCCGGGGATCTTCACCGCGAGTTCGACGGCCAGCTGGAAGCCGCCCGCGCCGTTGGATCCGATACCCACCTTGGCGGTTACCTCGGAAGACGCAACTTGAATCTTCCCGGCGCGTGCGACGGCGGCGATGGCGGAGTTGAAGCACGCCGAGTACCCGGCCGCGAAGAGCTGCTCCGGGTTGGTCGCCTCGCCGCCGGGGCCGCCCATCTCCTTCGGGACCGACAGGATCTCGTCGATCACGCCGTCGGAGGAACGCACCTCGCCGTTGCGGCCTTCGCCGTAAGCAGTCGCCTCAGCCGTGTACAGCGCTTCCATTCCGCTCTCCCTTGAGTCAGTGGGCTCGATTGCCTTTCACTGAGGGAGAACGCATCGTGCACGACGTAAATGCCCGATGGTGACTCAGTTCACGTCGGAGACGGGGCGGCGGAGGGCGAACTCGGCCACCTGACGGCCGACGGTCCGCAGGTTGCGGTCGACGTCGGAATCCGAGCAGGAGCCGTCGCCGTCGAACTTGACCTGGGCGGAGTTGATCGCGGCGCCGAGCGGGGTGGGCCAGCCGCGCAACGCGTGCACGATCGAGCGCACGGCCGTGAGCGTGTTCACCGCGGCCTGCCAGCCGTACGCGGCGGTGATGGTGCCGACCGCGCGGCCGTCGAGGTACGGGCGTTCGTCGTCGCGGAGGTCCTCGATGTAGTCGAGGGCGTTCTTGACCAGGCCGGACACGGTGCCGTGGTAGCCGGGCGACACGACGATCACGCCGTCGCACGAGCGCAGGTCCTCGACCATCCGCCGGGCGACGTCCGTGCGCTCGGGCACGGACGGGTCGTAGAACGGGAGCACCAGGTCGGGCCCGCTGTACTGGATCGTCTTCGCACCGAGCTCGCGAGCACCCTCGAGGGCCACCCGCAGCGCCCGTTCGGACTGCGAGTCGGGCCTGATCGAGCCGCCGATGCCCACCACCGTCACCGTCATGCCACCGATCCTTCCACCTCCAGATAACTGGAGATCCAGCGCTACTCGCGAGTAACCTGCACCACATGTCGAACTTCCAGGCGGCCGTGCTGGCCGGTGCTCTGCGCTTCGCGTTCGGTCTTCCCGGCCCCGTGCGCCGCCTCATCGCCGGCACACCCGTCCGCCTGGACGGCCAGGACCTGCACCCGGAGGCCCAGTTGCTGCTGAAGCTCCAGCAGCTGTCCGGGACGGGGTGGCGCACCAGGACACCTTCCGAGAGCCGGCTCGACCTGGAGTTGAGTTCGAAGCTCGTGGCGGGTCCGAAGATCACCGGGGTGGGTACCAGGGAGCTCTCGATCGGGGAGTTCGCGGGCCGCCTCTACACGCCGCTGGGCCTCGCGACCGGCTCGCCGCTGTTGATCTTCTACCACGGTGGCGGCTGGGTGACCGGAAGCCTCGACAGCCACGACCAGCTGTGCCGGTTCCTCGCCAAGGAGACCGGTGTCCGGGTGCTCGCGGCCGACTACCGGCTCGCCCCGGAGGCACCGTTCCCCGCCGCGGCCGACGACGCCGCCGAGGTGCTGCGCTACGCCGTCGCGAAGGCCGAGGACCTGGGCATCGACCCGAAGCGGATCGCGCTCGGCGGTGACAGCGCCGGTGGCAACCTGGCCGCCGTGACGGCCCACGGCGCCGAGGTCGACCTGGCGTTCCTGCTGCTCCTCTACCCCGGCGTGGACGCGTCGGTGCGCCGCCGGTCGCGCGAGATCTTCGGCAACGGGTTCTTCCTCACCGACGAGAAGATGGACTGGTTCCTCGACCAGTACTCCGAGGGCGGCAAGCACCGCCACGACCCGCGTCTGTCGATCATGCTGGCCGAGGACCTCTCGAACCTGCCCCCGACCTACATCGCGACCGCGGGCTACGACCCGTTGCGCGACGAGGGCGAGGCCTTCGCGGAACGCCTGGCCGCCGAGGGCGTGCCGGTGGTGCTGCGCCGGCACGAGGGCCTCTTCCACGGCTTCGCGAACGTGCTCGGCGTCGGCGGGATCTTCCGCGAGGCCGTGTCCGAGGCCGTGGGCGCGCTGCGGACCGGTTTCGCGCTGGCCAACTCCGATCAGGACGTGGCCGAGACCGCCTGACGCTGCCGCGACAGCACCCAGCCGACACCGGCGACCAGCAGTCCGGCGAGGCCCGCGACGACGAAGCCGAGCGGGGGTCCGCTGTGGTCCACAGCGACTCCCGCGAGCGGCTGACCGGCGGCGACGCCGAACGTGAAAGCGGAGCCCTGCAGTCCGAGAGCGAGCCCGCGCGCCGTGGGCGGGGCGCTCTTCGCGATCAGTTCGGACGAGGCCGTGATCGTCGGCGCGCACGCGAGGTTCATCGGGATCAACGCGAGCGCGAGCAGCCACACGTTGCCGTCGCCGAGACCGACCGGCAGCTCCAGCAACGCCATGCAGGCCAGCAGGACCACGCCGCTCGGCACCCGTCTCAAACTCCCGTAGAAGAGCCCGCCCAGCGCCGACGCCGCGCACATCACGAAGAAGATCACCCCGAGCCACCCCTGCTGCCCTGAGCGCTCCAGCGAGGCGATCGCCGAGATCTCCATGCCCGACAACACCATCGTGGCGCCGAACGGGACGATCAACGCGGCGATCATCGGCCCGCGCAGCCACTGCCGCACCGGGGGCGGCGGGCCTTCCACTACGTCGTCCTCGTGCAGCAGCACGGGGTTCACGGCGAACAGCACGGCGCTCGCGGTCAGTATCGCCACGCCGATCACGACCAGGGCCGTTCCGGTCGAGAACTTCGTCGCGATCAGCACGCCCGCCGCGGGCCCGACCATGAACGACAGCTCGACCGAGATCGAGTCGAGCGAGAACGCGGGCCTGCGCTGCGGTTCCGGCACGATCGCCGTGAGCGCCTGCCGCCCGATCGACATCACCGGCACCGCCACGAGCCCGTTCGCGAACGCCAGCACCAGCAGCACGTAGTAGTCCATCAGCGGCGCCGTCACCCAGAACGCGCCTTCGAGCAGGCTCAGTGCGAGCACGAACCGCAGGCCCTTGCTGTCGACGAGCTTGCCCATCAGCGGCGACCCGAGCCCGAGGCCGACCATCGTCGCGAACCCGACCGTGCCGGCCGCCGCGTAGCCCTTGTCGAGCGTGGTGACGACGTGCAGCGTCACGGTGACGCCCGCCGCCGTCGGGGGGATCCGGGCGAACAGCATCAGCAGCATCAGGGGACGGACCCCGGGCAGCGCCAGGACCGACTTGAACGGTGCGAGGTTCACGAGGACATCGTCACCCGGTCGGCAACGGGTTTACGAGACCTCGCGAGCAGCCACGCGACGCCCGCGACCAGCAGTCCGACCACGCCGACGACCGCGAACCCCGCCGGTGCTCCCGCACGGTCGACCGCGGCACCCGCCAGCGGCTGGCCGATCGCGCTGCCGAGGGTGAACGCCGACCCCTGCAGCCCGAGTGCGAGCCCCCGCGCGGTGGGCGGTGCCAGCCGGCTGATCGTCTCGCCGGACGCCGCGATCAACGGCGCGCACATGAGGTTCATCGGCACGAGGAGCAGGCACAGCAGCAGTACGTTGCCGTCGCCCAGACCCACCGGGATCTCCAGCGCGGCCATGAGGACCAGCAGCACCAACACGCTGGGCACGCGCTTCACACCGCCGTAGACCAGGCCGCCCACGATCGACGCGGCGCACATCGCGAAGAACACCGCGCCGAGCCAGCTCTGCTTGCCGATGTGCTCCAACGACGCGATGGCGGAGACCTCCATGCCACCGAGGCACACGGTCGCACCGACGCACACGACGAGCACGCCGACGATCCGTCCGCGCAGCCACTCGACCACCCGCGGCTGCGGTCCGTCGACGACCTCGTCCTCGTGCACCATCGGCGGGTCAGCCCAGTACAGGAGCACTCCGGCGACCAGGATCGAGAAGCCGATGAACAGCAGCGCGGCGTTCGTCGAGAACTTCGTCGCGACGAACACGCCGAGCGCGGGCCCGCCCATGAACGACAGCTCGACGGAGATCGAGTCGACCGACAGCGCGACCCGGCGGCGGCTCTCCGGCACGAGCGCGGTGATGACCTGCCGCCCGATCGACATCATCGGCACGCCGAGCAGTCCGACGAGGAACGCCAGGACCAGCAACGTCCAGTAGCCCATCAGCGGCGCGGTGAGCCAGAACGCCGCCGAGGCCGTGACGCTCACGGCGAGCATCGACCGCAGCCCACGTGCGTCGATCAGCCTGCCCATCAGCGGCGCGCCGATCCCCATGCCGATCGTGCCCGCCGCCCCGACCAGCCCCGCCGCGCCGTACCCCCGGTCGAGCGTGACCGCGACGTGCAGCGTCAGAATCACGCCGGTCGCCGCCGGGGGCATCCTCGCGAAGAACATCAGCAGGGCGAACGGCCGGACTTGGGGCAGCATCAGGACGTGTTTGAAGGGGGCGAGGTCCACACCGCCATCCTCACGTGGATGGCAAAAGGTTTTCTTTGCTAAAGATGTGATTCGCCGTACAGGTCTTCGAGCGCCCGGTACGCCTTGACGACGAACGGCCGTGCCTGCGCGTATCTCTCGACGAGCTTCTCGTCCGGTGTGATCGTCTGGATCGGCCGCACGAGGTCGACGGTCAGCGACTCGATCTCGTCCAGCGCCCGCCACGCCAGCAGCGCCGCGCCCACGGCCGACCCGCCGGTGTCCTCGGTGAGGTGCAACGGCATGCCGAGCGTGTTCGCCAGCGTCTGCGCCCAGATCGGGGCGCGGAACGCACCGCCGGTGATCCTCAGCGACTCGACGTTCGGCACGGCCTCCAGCACGAGTGCCAGCTGCTGACACACACCCTCGACCAGTGCCTTGGTGATCTGCGGAGGGGTGTGTTCGCGCCTGAGGCCGAGCAACGCGGCGTGCGCGGTCGGGTCCCACCACGGCGCACGCTCGCCCAGCAGGTACGGCAACGCCACGAGCCCGTCGGAGTCGGCACTCGCGGCCTGGGTCAGCAGCTCACCGACCGGGACGCCGAACGTCTCCGCGGCCCACTGCGCGACCACGCCGCCATTGCTGATCGCGCCGCCACGAACCCACAGGCCCTCACCGATCGCGTAGCTGAACGTGCGGCCCCCTTCGTCGACGCCGGGGCCCAGCTGCGCCACCCGCAGCGCGCCCGACGTGCCCAGCGAGACCGCGCCCGCTCCCGGCGTGGCCGCGCCGACACCGAGGTTGCCGAGTGGGCCGTCGCCGCCGCCGATGACGACCGGGATGCCGGGCCGCAGACCGGGGATCACGGCCTTGAGGGGCGTCGAGTGGGTGGGTTCGACGAGCGGCGGGAGCTGGTCCGCGGTGACGCCGGCGAACTCCAGCGACGGCTCGTGCCACCGCAGGGTGTGGATGTTCATCAGGCCCGTGCCGGAGCCGGACGAGTGCTCGTTCAGCAGCTCACCGGTGAGGTGCAGGTGCACGAAGTCCTTGATCTCGCACCACTTCGCGGCGCGGACGCCGTTCTCGTGGAACCAGGCGAGCTTCATCAGCGGCGTGAACGAGTGGATCGGCGTGCCGGTCTGCTGGTGCAGCTCACGCCCTTCCGCCGTGCCGCGCAGGCGTTCGGTCTGCTCGACCGCGCGGTTGTCGGCCCAGCTCAGGGCGTCCGTGACGGGTTCCAGTGCCGCGTCCAGGCCCATGATCGAGTGCATGGCACCGGTCAGCGAGATCGCCCGCACGTCCTCGGAGGCCAGCTCCTGCAGCGCGTCGAACGCGGCGGCGAGCACCTGCCTCGGGTCGTGCGTGGCCTCGAGACCGCTGGTGCGCATCGGGTAGGCGCGTTCGGTGGACGCGATGACACGGGCCTGATCGTCGACTGCGACGACCTTGGTCGCCGTGGTGCCGAGGTCTACCGCGAGAACGACCATGAACGTCACCCTACGACGGCGGATACCGGACGAACCACTCCTGTGCCACGGGGGCGGCGGCGCTGGTCTCGAGCTCCCAGTCGGCCACCATCCGGTCGACGACCTCGCGGAACTGGACGCGCTCGACCCAGTCCGGGCGGATCTTCTCCACCCCGTGCAGCGCGCCCGCGAGGTTGCCGCACATCGAGGCCGTCGAGTCGTTGTCGCCGCCGTGGTTGACCGAGAGCAGCAACGCCTCGTTCGGGTCGTCGGTGACGAGCGTCGAGTACAGCGCGATGGCGAGCGCCGTGTCACCGACGCCGCCGCGGCCCAGTTCCTCCACGCGCTCCACGCCAGGATTGCCCAGCGCGGCGAGCTCGACGGCGTGCTCGATGCCCGCGACGACCTCCTCGTGGCCTTCGCAGCGGACCAGCTCGTCGACGGCGACGTCCAGCGCTTCGAGCAGGTCCTTGCCGCGCAACAGTTGGTGGACCAGCACGGCGAACGCGCCGGCGGACAGGTAGCCGCTCGGGTGGCCGTGCGTCAGGGCCGCGTTGTCCTCCGCCAGCGCGAACACGATGGCCGGGTCCTCATCGGCGAGGGCGACGGGCGCGACCCTCATGGCGCCGCCGCAGCCCTTGGAGTTGTTGACGGGCTTGGTGATCGTCGCCTGCTCGCCGGTGCGGGCGTACTCCTGCAACGCGCTGGTGCACGTCAGTCCGGGCGCGCGCATCCGGAAGAGGTCCTGGTGCGTGATCAGCCAGCCGTCCGGTTCGTCCACAGTGGAGTGGATGCCGCGTGCCTTGTCCCACGGCGTTTTCTGCGTGTGCAGCCAACGCTGGTACGCGTTCTGGGTGACGGTGGTGATGTCGCGTTCGCCGGTGAGCCGTTCCCGCACGTGCGCGCGGATGATCGCCTCGAACGTGAACAGCGTCATCTGCGTGTCGTCGGTGACGTCCGGCTTCTCGGGCAGGTCGGTGATGCCGTCCGGGCCGTGGCGCTCGTAGACGACCTCCATCGGCAGGTTCTCGGTGTTCGCGCCCAGCGCGTCCCCGATCGCGCCACCGAGCAGGCACCCGCGCAGCCGCGAGTCGTCGTGCGGCACCAGGAAGAACCGGCGGCCCTCACCGTCGACCCACCGGGCGGCCTCGCGCGTGGCGGACGGCCGTTCGCCGCAGCCGCAGATCCGCATGTGCTGCGCGGCCGCGTCGGCCAGTTCCCCGAAGTCGAACTCGGCCTCGACCGGCTGACCGGGGTTGACGTGCAGCTTCGGCTTGCTGGCCACCAGCCTGCTCAGGATCGTGTGCAGCGGCAGCCTGATCCACTGCTCGACGCCCGCGGGCAGCCGCGACTCGTCCGTGTAGACCTCGAGCACCTCGCGCTCGCCCAGCAGCACCTCGCCGGGGATGAGCAGCTCACCGTGCACGGCGTGGTGCCCGAAGCCGGCCACGTCGTCCTCGTGCTCGTGCAGGAGCTGTTCCATCGGCGTCAGCGCGGTCACCACGTCCTCCGGTACAGCTCTTCGGCGACGTGCCGGACGTCGTGCTCGGGACCGCCCTCCAGCGCGCCCGCGATGGCCCGTGCCACCCCGCGGCCCTCACCGCGGACGGCCTGCGCCAGCGCGCCGGCGGCGGTGAACGGGTCGGCGTCGGGCGGGTCGAGCTCGTCGGAGGTGAACAGGTGCGAGGCCAGCGTGATCACGGCCTCCGCCGCCGGGGAGTCCTTGCCGTGCGTGAGAGCCACGAGCTCACGGATCCGGGCCTCGTCGAGGCGTTGCACCGCGGCGGGCAGCGCCCAGATCAACGCGCCGGGCCCCTGCGAGGTGATCTGGCGCCGGTAGGTGTTCTCGGCCAGGTCACGGGCGCTCTGCCGGGACACCAGGTCGGGCTGGACGCCCGGTTCCGATGACCACTGCGCCAACGCGGCTGCCGGGTCCTGCGCCGAACACGCGACCAGTTGGCCGACGAGTCCTGTTCGGACACCCGCGCCGAAAGCGAAACCCTGGTAGGCGGCCACGACCTGGTCGAGGCGGGGCGGCCTGATCCACTCAACGTCCCCCATCGCCGCCAGACCTTACCGGGCCTGGCGGCGACACGAGACTCGAACTCAGAGGCGCTTCGCGAGCTCTTCCGCGACCTCGTAGGTGTTGAGCGCCGCACCCTTGCGCAGGTTGTCACCGCACACGAAGAAGTCCAGCGTGTTCGGGAAGTCGAGCGCCTGGCGCACGCGGCCCACGTACGTCGGGTCGCCGCCCACCACGTCGGCGGGCGTCGGGAACTTCTTGGCGGCCGGGTCGTCGATGAGGACGATGGTCGGCTGCGCCTCGAAGATCTTGTGCGCGGCCTCGACGGTGACCTCGCGCGCGAACGTCGCGTGGACCGACAGCGAGTGCGTGGTGACGACCGGGACGCGCACGCACGTCGCGGAGACCTTCAGGTCCGGGATGCCGAGGATCTTGCGGGCCTCGTTGCGGACCTTGAGCTCCTCCGACGACCAGCCGTCGTCCTTGAGCGAACCCGCCCACGGCACCACGTTCAGCGCCAGCGGGGCCGGGAACGGCGAGTCGTCGGCGGACAGACCGGCGGCGGCGAGCGCCTCGGCCACGTCACCCGCGACGACACCCGCCTCCTTGCCCGCGAGGGCGGCGATCTCGGCGTACAGGCGGTCGATGCCGGACTGGCCGGCGCCGGACGCGGCCTGGTACGAGGCGACGACCAGTTCCTTGAGCTCGAACTCGCGGTGCAGGGCACCGAGCGCCGCCATCATCGACAGCGTCGTGCAGTTCGGGTTCGCGATGATGCCGCGCGGCCGGTTGTCGATCTGGTCCGCGTTGACCTCGGGCACGACCAGCGGCACGTCCGAGTCCATCCGGAACGCGCCGGAGTTGTCGATCGCGATCGCGCCGCGCTCGGCGGCGATCGGGGCCCACTGCGCCGAGATCTCGTCCGGCACGTCGAACATCGCGATGTCGACGCCGTCGAACGCCTCGGGCGAGAGCGCGACGACCGTCAGGTCCTGGCCCCGCACGTTGATCTTCTTGCCCGCCGAGCGCGCGGAGGCGATCAGCCGGATCTCGCCCCACGGCACGGAGGAGCGGGTGTTCATGATGTCGATCATCACGGTGCCCACGGCACCGGTCGCGCCCACCAGCGCGAGCACAGGCGCGCTCATCGTCCAGTCCCTGCGTAAACGACGGCCTCTTCGTCGGAACCCAGGTCGAACGCGTCGTGCAGGGCGCGCACGGCGTCGTCGAGCTGGGTGTCGCGGCAGATGACCGAGATGCGGATCTCCGAGGTGGAGATGATGTCGATGTTGACGCCGGCCGTGGCCAGCGCCTCGCAGAACGTCGCCGTGACACCGGGGTGCGAGCGCATGCCCGCGCCGATCAGCGACACCTTGCCGACGTGCTCGTCGTAGAGGACCTGGTCGAACCCGATCTCACCGCGGGCCTTCTCCAGGGCGGCCACCGCGCGGGGGCCGTCGTCCTTGGACAGCGTGAACGTGATGTCCGTGCGGCCGGACGCCGCCTGGGACACGTTCTGCACGACCATGTCGATGTCGAGCTCCGCCTGCGCGACGACGCGGAAGATCTTGGCCGCGATGCCGGGGTGGTCGGGAACTGCCGTCACGGTGATTTTGGCCTCGGACCGGTCGTGCGCGACGCCGGTGATCATCGCCTGTTCCACGGGAAGGTCCTCCACTGAACCGGACACGATGGTTCCGGTCTTGTTGCTGAACGAAGAGCGGACGTGCACGGGGACGTTGTAGCGCCGGGCGTACTCCACGCAGCGGAGCATCAGCACCTTGGCGCCACAGGCGGCCATCTCGAGCATTTCCTCGTACGTGATCGTGTCGAGTTTCTTCGCGTTCGGCACGATGCGCGGGTCGGCGGTGTAGACGCCGTCCACGTCGGTGTAGATCTCGCACACGTCGGCCTTGGTCGCGGCCGCGAGCGCCACCGCGGTGGTGTCGCTGCCGCCGCGGCCGAGCGTGGTGATCTCCTTCGAGTCCTGGGAGACGCCCTGGAAGCCCGCGACGATCGCGATGGCCCCCTCGGACGTCGCGTCCTGGATCCGGCTCGGCGTCACGTCGATGATCCGCGCTTTGCCGTGCACCGAAGTCGTGATCACGCCGGCCTGCGAGCCCGTGTAGGAGCGCGCCTCGGCACCGAGCGAGTTGATCGCCATCGCGAGCAGCGACATCGAGATCCGCTCACCGGAGGTGAGGAGCATGTCGAGTTCGCGGGCGGGCGGCACCGGCGAGACCTGGCGGGCGAGATCGAGCAGCTCATCGGTCGTGTCACCCATGGCCGAGACCACGACGACGACGTCGTTGCCCGCCTTCTTGGTCGCGACGATGCGCTCGGCCACGCGTTTGATCCGCTCGGCGCTTCCCACCGATGAACCGCCGTACTTCTGGACGACGAGCGCCACCGACCTGACCTCCTTCGCGCGACTAAAACCCCACGTCGAAGGCAGCCTACCCGGACCACCTGGTGAGACATTGGAGCCGTGATGCGCGTGACTACTCTGTCCGGGTGTCGTCGAGCGCCGATGTCGTGGAGGCCCCAGCAGCCGTGCCTGAGAGCAGTGCGCGCTCGCGGTTGGCCGAAGCGCTCAGACACCCGGCCGCTCTCTGGACCGCTCCCGCGCTCATCTACCTGATCGTCCGCCAGGTCGGTCTGTTCGTGCTGCAGCTCGTCGTCGAGTACCAGAACGGGCTCACCGGCAAGGCCGACACCTCGGTCGGCAACCTGAAGTCGTGGGACGGCGACTGGTTCCTCGGCATCGCGGCGGGCGGCTACGACGGCGTGCCGCCGTCGCTGTACGACGCGTTCGGCCGCCGCACCGCCGAGACGCCGCTCGCGTTCTTCCCCGGCTACCCCGCGTTGATCCGGTGGGTCGACGCGCTGCCGGGCGTGGACGTGGTGGGCGCGGCGTTCGCGGTCAGCCTGATCAGCGGCCTCTTCTGCACCTACGGCCTGTTCGTCCTCGGTCGCACGGTCCGTGACGGCTCCGACCGCGCGGGCCTGATCTTCGTGACGCTCTTCGCCGCGTCCCCGATGGCCGTCGTGCTGTCGATGACCTACTCGGAGGCGACGTTCTGCGCGTTCGCCGTCTGGGCGCTGGTCGGCGTGGTCAGGAAGCGCTGGATCCTCGCCGGCGCCTGCTGCGCGGCCGCAGGCCTGGTCCGCCCGACCGCGGCGGCGCTGATCGTCGCCGTGGGCCTGGCCGCGCTGGTGGCCGTGCTCGCCGACCGCGGGGACTGGCGGGCCTGGGCGGGCGGCGTCCTCGCCCCGCTCGGCCTGCTCGGCTACCTGGGCTGGGTCGCGGTGCGGACCGGCGACCTCATGGGCTGGTTCGGCGTGCAGCAACGCGGCTGGGGCTCGAAGTTCGACGGCGGCGCGGCCACCTGGGCGTTCGCCGGCGAACACCTCGGCAACCCGCGCTCGATCCTCGAAACGGGCACCGTCTGGCTCCTCGCGCTGGCCGTCGTGCTGGTCTTCTACGCCTTCCAGCGCCGCCTGGAGTGGCCGTTGATCGTCTACGGCATCGGCGTCCTGGTCATGGACCTCGGCTCGAACGGCCTGATGAACTCGAAGGCCCGCCTGCTGCTCCCGGCGTTCACGCTGCTGCTCCCCCTGGCCCTGGTGCTGGCCCGCCGCCGTCCGTCGACGGTCCTCACCGTCCTCGGCATGGCGACGCTGTTCAGCGCGTGGTTCGGCGCGTACTCCCTCGCCGTTTGGCAGTATGCGATCTGATGAACGAGCTGATCTCGAAGCGCTGGAGCCCGCGCGCCTTCTCCGCCGACGCGACGATCTCCGACTCCGAACTCCGCACCGTGCTGGAGGCGGGCCGCTGGGCCCCGTCGCACGGCAACAGCCAGCCGTCCCGCTTCCTGGTGGGCGTCCGGGGCACCCCGGCGTTCGACTCGATCTTCGAGGTCCTCACCCGCGGCAACAAGACCTGGGCGCACCGCGCCTCGGTCCTGCTGATCGGCTGCGTGATCACGTCGGACGACCGGGGCGAGATCCCGAACGTCGAGTTCGGCCTGGGCCTCGCGATGGAGAACATGGCCCTGCAGGCCACCGATCTGGGCCTGATCTCGCACATGATGGGCGGCTTCGACAAGGAGGCCGCGCGAACCGCCTTCGCGATGCCCGACGACGTCCGCCCGCTGGTGGCCATGGCCCTGGGACGCCACGGAGACCTCGCGGACCTCCCCGAAGACCTCCAGGCCCGCGAACAGCGCGAACGCAAGCGCCTCCCGCTCACCGAAACGGTCTTCACCGGCACCTGGGGCCGGTCACTGCTCGGTTGAGAAGTACTTCTCCGCGACCTCGTCGTGCAACGGGAACGCCAGCGGCACGCGCTCGAAGATGACCGTCCGCTCCGAAGCCTCGTCGTTGGGCACGAAGGGCGGCAGGTCCTCGACGTTCAGCGCGGGCGCGGCGGCGAACATCAGCACCGTCCCGCCGTCCGGCGTGGACACGAAGTGCAAGGGCCGCAGGTCCTCGGGCGCGATGAGCACGTTCGCTTCTTCTTCAAGCTCCCGAACGGCACTCTGCTGCCAGGACTCGCCGCGCTCGATGAACCCGCTGACGAACGCCAGCTCGCCCACAGGCGGAATGGCCCGCCGAACCGTGAGCAGTCCGGTGCGAGCCCCGTCCTTCACCGGCACGAGCACCACCACGACCGGCGAGGGGTTCGCCCACACCATCACGCCGCAGGCGCCGCACCGGCGCGGGTACGCGGACGTGTCGGCGTACCGGGTACCGCAGTTGTCGCAGAAGTCGTCACGCGCCATGAACAAGAACCTAGTTCAGACGCCTCACGAGCTTAAGGACAATCGCTCGAACGGCCAGCCAGAACAACGCGGCCAGCCCGAAGTTCACGATCACCCGCAACTTCGCGTCCTCGGGGCTGAAAAGGTCCTTGAACGCCAAAGCCACCGGCTCGGCCAACTCCTTGACCGTGCTGGTGATGGGGTTGCCGGGATTGGCCCCGCCGACGGTGAGCACGACGTGGACGACGAGCAGCACCGCCAGCGCGAGGCCGACCCAGCTGACAACTCCTGCGGCGATTCCGACCACGCGCGTTCGCATAGGTCAGGAATCTACTACTCCTCAGTAGCGTGAGACGGCACGCGCGAGGAGACCGGTCACGACCAGCCAGAACACGGCGGCGAGACCGTAGTTGAGGAACACGTCGAGGTTGTAGTTCCCGGTGTTGAACAGCCCGGGGAAGAACAACGCGAGGGGCTCGGCGAGGGACTGGATGAACTTGAAGAACGCGTTGGCGGTGTTGGCGCCAAGCACGATCATCAGGATGTAGAGGACCTCGATGAAGGCGAAGAGGGCGCCGATGCCGCTGATCACGCGTGAAGCCGTGCCGCGGCCGCTGGAGGTACGTAATCTGGACATACATGAACGATTCCCGGGTATGGGTGCGACAAAACTTGCAACGTGACCAGCATCCCGAGTCGTTATACGAGCGCGCCTGACAATGGGCCGAACGGCGCAGGGCAAGGGGCGAGCCGGGCGATGGCCGCGATGCCGAAGGCGAGCCGTCCTCGGCGAAGAGGTACCGGCGGTGGGTCCGGGGCAGAGCCCAGGGGAAGCACGCAAGGGGACCAGGCCGCCCGCAAACAACCACCCGCACAAGCCGCGCCCGCAGAAGCAGCGAAAACGACCACCGCCGTCCCACGATCCGGTCGAACATTTCCATCCCACCCCACCCTGTGGCTACTCTGTCCGACGTGTGGCGTTCCCTCCTGCTTCGCTGCCGTGACGGGGTCTGATCAGACCGGCCCCCCGTCGCGGGCTTCAGCGTTGCCGCCGGTCGTTCCCCTAAAACGACCCGCAGGAGCACAACGACAATGACCTCCAACGAGGCCTTCACCACCACTGAATCCGCGGACGCCTACTCCTCGGGCACGAGCCGGATCCGCAAGCCGAGCCGCCCCGCCCCGGACACCCAGCAGTCCTGGAACCGCCAACTGGGCAGCAGCATGCCGTTCCACCGCTACCGCCCCTTCCACGAGCTGGTCGAGGTCGTCGACGTACCGGACCGCACCTGGCCGACGAAGAGGATCGAGAAGGCCCCGCTCTGGTGCGCGGTCGACCTGCGGGACGGCAACCAGGCCCTGATCGACCCGATGTCGCCGGCGCGCAAGCGCAAGATGTTCGACCTGCTGGTCCGGATGGGCTTCAAGGAGATCGAGGTCGGCTTCCCCGCCGCCTCCCAGACCGACTTCGACTTCGTCCGCGAGATCATCGAGGACGGCGCGATCCCGGACGACGTCACGATCCAGGTGCTGACGCAGTGCCGTGAGGAACTGATCGCAAGGACCTTCGAGTCCCTCAGGGGCGCGAGCAAGGCGATCGTCCACTTCTACAACTCGACGTCGATCCTGCAGCGCCGGGTCGTGTTCCGCTCCGACCGCGACGGCATCAAGAAGATCGCGGTCGAGGCCGCGAAGTTCGCCAAGCAGCAGGAGCAGGACTACCCGGAGACCGAGTTCCGGTACGAGTACTCCCCCGAGTCCTACACCGGCACCGAGCTCAGCTACGCCGTCGAGGTCTGCAACGCGGTCCAGGACGTCATCCAGCCGACTCCCGAGAAGCCGCTGATCATCAACCTGCCGGCCACGGTCGAGATGGCCACGCCGAACGTCTACGCCGACAGCATCGAGTGGATGTCCCGCAACCTCGCCAACCGCGAGGCGATCATCCTCAGCCTGCACCCGCACAACGACCGCGGCACGGGTGTCGCCGCCGCCGAGCTCGGTTACCTGGCGGGTGCGGACCGGATCGAGGGCTGCCTGTTCGGCAACGGTGAGCGGACCGGCAACGTCTGCCTGGTCACGCTGGCCATGAACATGTTCAGCCAGGGCATCGACCCGCAGATCGACTTCAGCGACATCGACGAGGTCCGCCGCACGGTCGAGTACTGCAACCAGCTGCCGGTGCCCGAGCGCCACCCGTACGGCGGCGACCTGGTCTTCACCGCGTTCTCCGGGTCCCACCAGGACGCGATCAAGAAGGGCTTCGAGGCCCTGGAGGCCGACGCCAAGGACGCCGGGCAGCACGTCGACGACTTCGAGTGGGAGGTCCCGTACCTGCCGATCGACCCGAAGGACGTCGGCCGCAACTACGAGGCGGTCATCCGGGTCAACTCGCAGTCCGGCAAGGGCGGCGTCGCGTACCTGATGAAGCAGGAGCACCACCTCGACCTGCCGCGGCGCCTGCAGATCGAGTTCTCGCGGGTGATCCAGGAGGTCACCGACACGCAGGGCGGCGAGATCGGCCCGAAGGAGATGTGGGACGCCTTCGCCGACGAGTACCTGCACGGCCGGGTGCCGATGTACCTGCTCAAGCACAGGGCGAGCTCCGACGGCAGCGGCCACGAGGAGATCACCGCGACCCTGCTGATCGACGGCGACCAGCAGGAGATCACGGGGTCCGGCAACGGCCCGATCGCGGCGTTCGTCGACGCGCTCGCCTCGGTGGGCTACGACGTGCGGGTGCTGGACTACGCCGAGCACGCGCTGTCCGCCGGTGACGACGCCCGCGCCGCCGCCTACGTCGAGTGCGCCGTGGGCGACCGCGTGCTGTGGGGCGTCGGCATCGACTCCTCCACGGTCGCCGCGAGCTTCCGCGCGATCGTGAGCGCCATCAACCGGGCCAACCGCTAACCGACGACGACCGACGGGGAGGACGCGTGCGGCACCAGTTGCCGCGGCGCGCCCTCCCCGTTCGCCTGCACGGCCCAGATGCCCTCACCGGGCAGGCCGTAGGCGATGGTGTCGTTGTCGAGCCACACGACCTGGTCGTCGATCCCGCGGGTCTCGGCCAGCGGTGTCTCCACCATCGTGGTCAGGTCCAGCACGTGCTGCCGCCACGGTCGCGCGCCGTCGCCCGGCACGCGCTTCTTGAACGCCACCCGCCTGCCGTCCGGTGACAGGGAAGGACATTCGGCGTTCTCCCGCAACGCCTTCGCGGACTCCTCCGCCGCGTCGCCCTGGATCAGGTACGTCTTCCCGGCGGTGCTCAGCGTCGCGTAGTAGGTGCGGTCGTCGGGAGTGAACGTCACGCCCCAGAAGTTCCTGTCGTTGGCGAGCTTCATGCCCTCGACGCGCGTGCCCTCGATGTTGCTGGCGTACACCTCGGTCTCGGTGTCGAGGATCGCCGTGCGGGTCGAGAACGTCCCCGCCTGCGCGTACGAGTCACCGGTGACGAACGTCGTCCACGAGGCCATCCGCCCGTCCGCCGACAGCTTGGCGCGGTTCGGCACCCCGGACACCTCCACGCGCCGCCGTTCGGCCAGCGACCGGTCCACGAACACCGCGGCCGACCCCGGCAACGGACCGGAGGCGTCCGCGAGGCACAGCCCCTTCCCCGCCGCCGTGTAGAAGCGCTTGCAGGACAACGAACTCACCCGTCGCGGCCCGCCGGGCGAACTCAACGGCACGGACGCCACCCGCCCGCTCACCTCGTCCACGAACACCAGCCGTCCGGAGACCAGCTCGACCGGACCGGCTTCCACGGCAACGGAAACGGAGTCCGGAGCGCGCAGGGCGTAGGCGGTGGCACCCGCGCCCAGCGCGATCACGGCGAGAACGACGATCAGGACCCTCACCAAGCGAACCACGTCCAAAGAGCACCGAACAGCACGGAAGAGGCAGCGCGGGCGAGGACCTGCCCGGTCTGCAGCAGGGCCAGACCGGACGTGCGCAGCTCATCGGGGACGAGAGGTCCGGCCACGGCCATGAGCACGCCGTCGGTGCACGCGTAGAAGACCCCGTGCAACACCAGAACCCCGACGAGCAACGAGATCCCGGAAGCGCCGGCCAGCAACAGATAAGCACCGAACAGCGCGACATGGCCGGCGAGGAAGATCCGCCACCGCCCCACGCGATCGGCCAGCGACCCGAGCGGCACGGCGGCGAGCAGGTACACGCCGGCCGTGCCGAGGGGCAGCAGCGCGACGTAGGCCAACTCGACGTCGAGCTTCTTCTGCAGCAACAGGTAGACGAACCCGTCGCCGAGCGTCAGGAACCCGAGCCCGCACGCGACCAGGCAGACCCGCCGGAACGGCCTGGACCGCAGCAACCCGAACGCCGCCCGCAGCGACACCGCGACGCGTGGCAGCACGTCCCGGTGATCGCGCACGAACAGCACCAGCACCAGGAATCCCAGTGCGGCAAAGCAAAAGCTCACCACGAACACCACGTCGTAGCGGGCAGGCAGCGTCCACAGGAGGCAGAACGCCGCCAATGGGCCGAGGAACGCGCCGACGGTGTCCATGGCGCGGTGGACACCGAAGGCGCGCCCGAGCGCCGAGGGCTCGCTGCTCAACGTGATCAGCGCGTCCCTCGGCGCGGTGCGCAGGCCCTTGCCGGTGCGGTCCCCGGCCAGCACGAGCCCCATCGCGGTGGCCGAGGTCCCGGCGGCGAGCAGGCCGAGCTTGCCCAGCGCCGAGATCCCGTACCCGAGTCCTGCGACGAACTTGCGCCGCTGCCAGCGGTCGGCCGCATGACCGCCGACGACGCGGACCAGTGCCGTCACACCGGTGTAGATGCCGTCGAGCACACCGAACTGCAGCGGGGAGAAACCCAGCCCCAGCACCAGGTACAGCGGCAGGACGGCGGTGACCATCTCCGACGAGACGTCCGTGAGCAGGGACACCGCGCCCAGCGCGAGGACGTTCCCCGCGATCCTGCCGGTGCCGCCCGCCGCCGGTGCCTGTCGTGCGGTTGCGATGTACACAACGACCTCCGGGCTAACGGCAGTTGTAAGGACCGGCCTTGTCGCGCACCTTGCCCGCCGTGTCGATGACCTCCCACGAGTAGGAGCGGCCGGACAGGGTGAGCTTCAGGACGCCGTGGCTGTCCGCGAACCAGTTCTCGACCCCGGTGCGCGGCTTGACGTCCTGGTAGAGGTAGTCACCGCCGATGCCGACGATCGCGGCGCGCATGCCGTTCGCCTCGTCCACCGAGCCGCTCTTGCTCAGCGGCTTCAACCGCTCGTAGTGGTGGTCGTGACCGTTGAAGATCAGATCGGACTTGGCGTCCGCGAAGGCGTTCCACAGCGGGGACATCACGGACTTGTCGCCGTACTGGCCCGAGTTGAACCGCGGGTGGTGCCAGTAGCCGACGACGCACGACTTGGTGTTCGCGGCCAGGTCGGCCTTGAGCCAGTTCAGCTGCGTGGAGTCGCTGCCGGTGTCGTAGAGCTTCTGCGAGTCGAACGACACGAAGTGGAAGTCACCCGCGTCCCAGCTGTAGTACGGCTTGCCCTGCGGGTAGGCCTGGGCCCCGAAGTACGACTTGTAACCGTTGAGGTTGTCCTCCCACTCGTGGTTGCCCGTCGCGGGGTGGGTGATGCTCTTGTACTTGCCCCACGACTTGTCGTAGTGCGCCTTGAACTCGGCGAGCGTGCCGCTGTCGTACTGGTTGTCGCCGACCGTGAGGATGTGGTTCGGCTTGATCTGGTCGATCAGCTTCGCCGTCTCGTAGTGCTCGCTGTTGGTCAGCGACGCGATGTCGCCGGCCACGACGACGGTGATGTTCTCGCCGGGAGCGGCGGGCTTGGTGGTGGCCTGCACCGCGTTGCTCGCCGGACCGAGGTTGCCGGCCGCGTCACGCGCCTTGACGGTGTAGGTGAACTGCGTGCCCGACGCGAGCCCGGTGTCGGTGAACGTCGTCCCGGCCGGGGTGCCGACCACGCTGCCGTTGCGCAGCACCTCGTACCCGGTCACGCCGACGTTGTCGGTCGCGGCCGTCCACTGCAGACTGACCGAGTTCGACGTGGTCCCCGTGCTCGTGAGACCACCGGGCGCACTCGGCGCGGTGGTGTCGCCGTTCGCGACGCTGCCCCAGACCTCCAGGTCGAAGATCGAGTAACCGTAGGTCGTGCCGCGCTTGGTGCCGTAGATCCGCACGAACCGGCCGGTCGCCGTCAACGACGTCTCGTCGGTGCCGCCGTTCTGCCCGGTGAGGGTCTTCTTCGTGCTCCACGACGAGCCGTCGGCCGACGTCTGGATCTTGTACTCGGAGGCGTACGCGGCCTCCCAGTTGATCTTCACCTTGGAGATGGTCGCGTTCCCGCCGAGGTCGACGGCGATCCACTGCGGGTCGACGCCCTCGAGGCTCGCCCAGCGGGTGGCGGGGTCGCCGTCGACGGCGTTGGCGCCGCCGAACGTCTCGGCTTCGACGGACGACACGGTGGTGGGTTTGCCGGCGGACAGCAGGGAGTCGGCGGCGTTGGCCGTGCCGGACGCCGCGATCTGGGGGACCACGAGCGCGAGCAGGGCTATCGCGACACCGGTCCTGGTGTGCTTTTTGATCACTTCGTTCCTCCTGGGCAAAGGCGGCGGCTCGAAGGATTGGTTAACAAGCTTTCCAATTGAGTTCGGACGTTAACGGCGGCCGGAGAGACCGGTCAACGACGCGACTGCCCGAGGTGCCACAGAACGGCGTGCAGGCCCAGCCCGGCGCACAGGCCCTGGATCACACCCAGCAGCAGCCGCCGGACCCAGTCGTAGTCGCTGACTTGGCTGACCGGGTCGGACAACGACCAGATGGCGCCCGCCACCACGGCCACCCCGACGAGGGTCCAGAACCAGTACCGCGAAGCCCCGGCGCGAGCCGGCCAGTCCTGCCCTTTCGGACAGCGGACCGCCGTCCAGGCCAGCAGGGCCATGCCGCCGGCCGACGACACGTACCCGATCACGTTGTAGAGCCGGTGAGGTCCGATGACGGGGACGTCCAACCAGTCCCACTGCTGCACGAACCACCCGTCGGTCTGCGTGAAGGCGTCCCACAGCAGGTGGGTGAGCACTCCCACCACAACAGACGACGCGCGCACCAACGGCCGGCCGAAATCTCCCGGACGCGACACCCTCACCCGCACGAACGCCGGCGCCAGCGCCATCAGCGAAGGCAGCGACAACCGCCCGACGAGCAACAACGCCACGGCGGCGAGCGATCCTCCCAGCACGTCGTGGGTCGGCAGCACCGGCAGGTAGTAGCCCACGTCGGGCGCGACGGCCCCCGCCACCAGTCCCGGGAACCAGAGCCGCCGGCGCAACGGCAACACCGCGGCCGGATGCGCGAGCGTGAACGGCACCTGACCAGCGTAGATCAACTCGATACCTGTGGACGCGCTGAAGAAACACCCAGGTCGGGATTGTTCACCTGGCTCACGTACGTTCACCGATCATGAGCACCGCAGCCAGCCTCGTAGTGCTGTTCCTGGTCGCCGTCGTGCCGCTGGCACCGACGGAGGCCGTGCTCATCGGCGCCGGTGTCCTGGCCGCGTCCGGTGAGGTGCCGCTGTACCTGGTCGTGGCCGTCGCCGCGGCCGGCTGCCTGCTCAGCGACCTGATCAACTTCACCGCGGGGCGCCGGATGGGGATGCGGGCCCTCGACAAGGTCAACAGGAACGCCAAGGCGCGGGCGATGGTCGTGTGGACGGCCGACCAGCTCGCGTCGAAGGGCGAGACCATCCTCATCGCGGCGCGGTTCCTGCCCGCCGGCGGCATCGTCGGGGCGTTGCTGACCGGGGCGCTGAAGTGGCCCTTCAAGCGGTTCGTGCCGGTCGCGGCGATCGGGTCGGCGCTGTGGAGCCTCTACCCCGCCACCGTCGGCTACATCGGCGGCCAGCTCGTCGACGAGGCGTGGCTCGCCATGCTGCTGTCCTTCGGCGTGGCCACGCTCATCTCGGTGCCGGTCGGCATGGCGATCCGTGCGCGCAATGCCAACCGCACTCTCTCGTACGCCGAGGCGTCGTCGTAGAGCACCGCGAACCGGTCCGCGGCCGCCAGCAGGGCGTCCACCTCGAACGCCATCTGGGCGTCGCCGCAGAGCTGTTCCAGCAGTGAGATCCAGCGCAGGTTGAAGAGCATCAACGCGTCCCGCACGCGGCCGGGGCGGGCCGCGAACTCCGAGCGGGTCACGACGAAGAAGCAGCCGCCGGGGAACACGCGGCGCTTCGAGTAGTCGAGCCAGCGCCCGGCCAGGTCGAGCACCGAACCGCCGGCGATCACGACCTCGCGCGCGAAGATCTCCGCGGCCGCGTGGACGGTCGAGATCTGCAGCTCCTCCTTGGCGCCGAAGTGCGAGAACACCCCGCTCTTGCTCATGCCGAGCTCGACCGCGAGCCGCCCGATGGTGACGCCCTCCAGGCCGTCGACCGAGGCGATCTCGGCCGCTCTCAACAGGATCGAGCCACGACTGTCCATCCACCGAGGACAGCGCACGACCCTGGAGAAACGAACGGGGCCACCTCGAAAGGTGGCCCCGGCCGGGAGAACAGGAACTACGGGTTCAGCGCCTCGGTGACGGACGCCGGTCCCACCAGCGGGACGTCGGGCGACAGGCCGTCACCCTCCTCCACCAGGACCGGCTTCACCTCGTGCGGCTGGATCTCGCCGGAGCGGATCTGCTCGGCCCAGTGGCACGCCACCTTGTGACCCGGCTTGAGCTCGCGCAGCGCCGGGCGTTCGGTGTCGCACTTCGTCTCCTGCCGCCACGGGCACCGGGTGTGGAACCGGCAGCCGCTCGGCGGGTTCGCGGGCGACGGGAGGTCACCCGCGAGCAGGATCCGTTCGCGCCGGTCCTCGACCTGGGGGTCGGGCACCGGGATCGCCGACAGCAGCGCCCGCGTGTACGGGTGCAGCGGTTCGTCGTAGAGGTCCTCGGAGGTGGCCTCCTCGACCAGGCCGCCGAGGTACATCACGCCGACCCGGTCGGAGATGTGCTTCACGACGGCGAGGTCGTGCGCGATCACCAGGTAGGTCAGGCCGAACTTCTCCTGGAGCTCCTCCAGCAGGTTCACGACCTGGGCCTGCACCGACACGTCGAGCGCGGACACCGGCTCGTCGGCGACGATCAGGTCCGGGTTGAGCGCCAGGGCACGGGCGATGCCGATGCGCTGCCGCTGACCGCCCGAGAACTCGTGCGGGTACTTGCGCAGCGCGGAGGCGGGCAGACCGACGGCCGCGAGCAGTTCGCGCAGCCGCTTGGCCGTCGACTCCTTGCCCTCGTCCAGACCGTGCGCCCGCAGGCCCTCGACCAGGATCGACTCCACGGACTGGCGCGGGTCGAGCGAGGACAGCGGGTCCTGGAACACCATCTGGATCCGGCGCCGCATCTTGCGCAGCTCCTCGCCCTGCAGGGTCGAGAAGTCCTGCCCGTCGAAGACCATCTTGCCGTCGGTCGGCTCGTTGAGCCGCAGCATCGCCCGCCCGAGGGTGGACTTGCCGCAGCCCGACTCGCCGACGAGGCCGTAGGTCTCGCCGCGCTTGATCTCGAGGTCGACGCCGTCGACCGCGTAGACGTAGCCGACGGTCCGGTCGAAGAACACGCCCCGCTTGATCGGGAAGTGCACCTTCATGTCCTGCACGGAAACCAGGGTCTCGCTCATACCGGCACCTCCTCGGCGGCGGGAGTTCCCGGCACCACCGGGTTGTGGCAGCGGAGCAGGCGTCCCAGCTTGTCGACCTCCGCGGGCGTCTCCGCGCGGCACACGTCCAGCGCGTTCGGGCAACGCGGGGCGAACGCGCAGGCGCTCGTCCACGGGATGTTGTCCGCGACGGACCCCTTGATGGGCGTCAGCTTCTCGCCGCGCGGGGCGTCGAGCCGCGGGATGGACGCGAGCAGGCCGTGCGTGTACGGGTGGCGCGGCTCGGCGAAGAGCTTGTGCCGCATGGCCTTCTCGACCACCTTGCCGCCGTACAGCACGTTGACCTCGTCGCACAGGCCGGCGACGACACCCAGGTCGTGGGTGATCATCACGAGCGCGGTGCCGAGGTCCTGCACCAGTTCCTTCATCAGCGACAGGATCTGGGCCTGGATGGTCACGTCCAGCGCCGTCGTCGGCTCGTCCGCGATCAGCAGCTTCGGCCGGCACGCCAGCGCGATCGCGATGAGCGCACGCTGCCGCATGCCGCCGGAGAGCTGGTGCGGGTACTCCTTGAGCCGCCGGTTCGGGTCCGGGATGCCGACCTTGTCGAGCAGGTCCTTCGCCTCGATCATGGCCTCCTTGCGGGGCATGCCGCGGTGCCGTTCGAGCACCTCGGTGACCTGCAGGCCGATCGGGACGACGGGGTTGAGCGAGGACAGCGGGTCCTGGAAGACCATGCCGAGCTCGCTGCCGCGCTTGTCGCGCATCTGCTTGTCGGAGAGCTTCAGCAGGTCCGTGCCGTCGTAGGTCACGCTGCCGGTGACCTTGGCGCCGCGCTTGGGCAGCAGGCCCATGATCGCGAGCGACGTCACGGACTTGCCGCAGCCGGACTCGCCGACGAGCCCGACCGTCTGGCCGGGTTCGACGTCGAAGCTGACGCCGTCGACCGCGTGGAACGGGGCTTCGCCCTTGCGCTGGAACACGACGGAGAGGTCACGTACTTCGAGCAGTGCCACGACGACTCACCGCCTGTTCTTCGGGTCGAGGGCTTCGCGCAGCGTCTCGCCCATGAGGGTGAAGCCGAGCGCGACGACGATGATGCAGACCGCGGGCCACGCGGCGAGGTGCGGGTGCGTGTCGAAGACGTTCTGCACGTCACCGAGCATCTGCCCCCACTCCGGCAGCCGGTCGTCCGGGTTGCCGAGGCCGAGGAACGACAGCGCGGCCGCCTCGATGATCGCGGTGGCCAGCACGAGCGTCGACTGGACGATCACCGGGCTGAGCGAGTTCGGCAGCATGTGCCGGAACACGATCGCGCCCTTCTTCACGCCGAGCGCCGTGGCCGCGAGCACGTGGTCGCTGTGCCGTTGCGCCAGCATCGAACCTCTGAGCAGGCGCGCGAACACGGGGATCTGCACGATCGAGACCGCGAGGATCACCGTGAACTGGCTGGGCCGCGCGAACATCGCCGCGATCGAGAACGCCAGCAGCAGCGACGGCAGCG
This sequence comes from Lentzea albida, assembly GCF_900111005.1. Lineage (GTDB taxonomy): Bacteria > Actinomycetota > Actinomycetes > Mycobacteriales > Pseudonocardiaceae > Lentzea > Lentzea albida. The sequence continues at coordinate 211,870 of NZ_FOFV01000001.1, read as the reverse complement.
AGAGCATGACGTCGACGATGCGCATGACGACCGAGTCGACCCATCCGCCGAGCGCGCCCGCGAGCGTGCCGAGGATCAGTCCACCGGCGAGGCCGATGATCGTGGCGCCGACCCCGACGATGAGCGTCTGCTGCGAGCCGACGAGCAGGCGCGAGAAGAAGTCGCGGCCCTGCAGGTCGCCACCGAGCAGGTGACCGGGCTGGGGCGGCGGGATCTCGTTGCGCGCCTTGACGACCTGGTCGATCAGCATCGGGACGGACGGGTCCTGCGGCGCGAGCCACGGGGACAGCAGCGACAGCACCACGAAGATGCCGATGATCGTCGCACCGATGAGGAACACCGGGCTGCGACGCAGCCGCTTCCACGCGCTGGCCGCGAGCGAGACGCCCGCGGACTCGGCGAGGCCGTCGATCTTTTCCTTCTTGGAGACTCCGAGTGCCACTGCGCTCACCTCGTCCTGATGCGCGGGTCGATGAGCGCGTACGAGAGGTCGACCAGCAGGTTCACCACGACGTAGACGATCGTGGCCATGATGATCAACAACAGCAGCACCGGGTAGTCACGCCGTTCGAACCCGATGGCGAGCGCCTGGCCGACACCGGCGAACGAGAACACCTTCTCGGTGAGCACGGCGCCGGAGAGCAGCGCACCGGTCTGCAGACCGATCGTCGTGACGACCGGGAGCATCGCGTTGCGCAGCACGTGGCGGCGGCGGATCACCGGGGCGGTGAGGCCCTTGGACTCGGCGGTGCGCACGAAGTCCTCGTCGAGCACGTCGAGGACGGCCGCACGGGTGATCCGGAAGATCACCGCGAACGGGATCGTCGCGAGCGCGATCGCCGGCAGGATCAGGTGTTCCAGCGCGTTCAGCGTCGCGTCGAACTCACCGGTGATCAGGCCGTCGAGCGTGAAGAAGCCGGTGACGCGCGTGGCGTCGATGGCGTCCTGGCGGCCCTGCGACGGAAGGCCGAGCGCCGACGACGCCACGTCCTTGAGCAGGTAGGCCAGGAAGAACACCGGCACGGCGACGCCGATCAGCGAACCGATGACGCTGAGGTTGTCGAACCAGCCGCCGCGGCGCTTCGCGGCGAGGTAGCCGAGCGGGACGCCGACCGCGATCGCGATCAGGATCGCGAAGAAGCTGAGCTCGATCGTCGCGGGGAACCGCTGGAGGAAGATCTCGAGCGCCGAGTCACCGGGCTGGACACCGGTGGAGACGCCGAAGTCACCGGTCGCCGCGCGACCGAGGAACTTGAAGTACTGGACGAAGATCGGCTGGTCGAGGCCGAGCTGCTTGGTGAGGGCTTCGCGCGACTCCGGCGTGGCGCGTTCTCCCAGGAGGGCCGAGACCGGCCCTCCCGGAAGGAGTCGCAACCACGCGAAGAGCAACATCGAGAGCACCAGCACCACACCGACCAGCTGGACCAGCCGTCGAATGGTGTAGCGGAGCACTTGAGCTACCCCGAGGTTCTCTTTGTGGTGGGAGGCGGTCCCGCGATCGGCGGTGTTCGCCCCGTGTTCCGGCGGTCAGACGGGTGGATCGCAGTGCGGCCCCTCGCCCTCAGCCGAGTTTCGGCCGTGGGCGAGGGGCCGGTGCCGTGAGGCGCCTCGCTGAGCGCCGGAAGACGCGGCGGAGGTCGCCGGTCGCGGCACCGGGTTCGGTCAGCCCTTCGAGGCCGGGCCGAACTTCTCGTCGGTCAACGGGCTCGGGACGACACCCTTGACGTCCGACTTGAACACCAGAGCGGGCGGGGAGTGCGAGATCGGGATCGCGGGCAGGTACTCGTCCATGATCTTCTTGTTGATCTCTTCGTACTGCTTGGTGCGCTCACCCTCGTTCGGCTCGGAGTTGGCCTTGGCGAGAGCGTCCGCGAGGGTCTTGCCCCACGGGGACACACCGGTGTTGAAGCGGTTGTCGGTGCGGCCGAAGAACGTGCCGACCCAGTTGTGCGCGGTGCCGTTGTCACCGGTCCAGCCCAGGAGGAACAGGTCCGGGATGCCGTTGTCGACGTCGGTCAGGTAGCCGCCGTTCCACGGCTTCGTGACGACCTCGAGCTTGATGCCGGCGGCCTGCAGGTCACCGGAGATCGCGCCGAACAGGTCCTTCGGCGACGGCATGTACGGACGCGTGACCTCGGACGGCCAGTAGAACTTCAGCGTCAGGTCGGTGGCACCGGCCTCGGCGAGCAGGGACTTGGCCTTGGCGGCGTCGTAGCCGACGGCCTTGATGTCCTTGTTGTAGCCGTTGACGGTGTCCGGCATGAACTGCGTCGCGACCTTGGCGCCCTCGGGCAGCTGCGACTTGACGAGCTGCTCGCGGTTGATCGCGTACATCAGGGCCTGGCGGACCTTGAGGTCGGCGAGCTTCGGGTTGTTCTTCTGGTTGATGCCCAGGTAGAACACGTTGAACGCCGGGCGGATCGCCACGTTGAAGCCGTCGGTCTTCAGACCGGCCCAGTCCGCCGCGTTCGGCAGGTCGTAGCCGTCGATGTCGCCGGCCTTGAGCGCCTGCTTGCGTGCGGTCTCGTCCGGGATGATCTTGAAGACGATCTTGTCCAGCTTGGCCTTCGTGCCGTGGTAGGCGTCGTTCTTGACGAGCTCCACGGTGTTGTTGGCCTTGTCGTACTTGCCGAACTTGAACGGGCCCGTGCCGGTGGGGTGCTCGTTCGCGTAGGCCGGGTAGGTGAACGCGTCACCGGCGGCCTGGACGTTGTCCGCGTCGTACTGCTTCAGCGCGGTCGGGCTCGAGATCGAGAACGACGTGAAGCCGAGGACCGACGGGAACTGCGAGGTGACCTCGTTCAGCTCGATGACCGCGGTCTTGGCGTCCTTGGCCGTGCAGGACTTGTACAGCGAGGGCTTGTCCGGCGTGTCCTTGAACCCGCCGAAGTTGTCCAGCCAGTACTGGGAGACGGCGTCGGACTGGCCGGCGCCCTTCTGGTTGTACCAGCGTTCGAAGTTGAAGCAGACGGCCTCGGCGTTGAAGTCCGTGTCGTCGTGGAACTTCACGCCCTCCTTGAGGGTGAAGGTCCACGTCTTGCCGTCCGCGGAGGGCTCGTACTTCGTGGCGAGCGCGGGCTCGACCTCGGCGGTACCCGGCTTGAAGCCGACCAGGCCCTCGTACATCTGGCGGGCGACCCGGAAGGTCTCGCCGTCAGTCGCGTAGAACGGGTCGAAGAGCTTCGGCGCGCCGGCGGCGCCGAAGGTCAGCGTGCCGCCTTCCTTGCCGCCACCGCCGGAGTCGCGCTGGGATTGCGCGCAACCTGACAGGGCGAGCGCGCTGACGCTGAGGAAGCCGATCGCGGCAACCCAACGGCGGCGAGCCGTTACTGAGTGGACCATCAAACACCCCTTGGACAATCCGCACATCTCACGGTGTGGTCGCCGACCATAACCGTTGTAGATACCCCGTCCGGGGTTACTCAGGTCACGATCCGGCCACTAGACCAGGCATTCTGATACGTCCGGCGCACGGCCGCTGACCCAACGTGAGCACGGCAGATGCGTCGGACGCTCTCTTAGGCTGTAGAAACAACAACGACACGCGGAGGAGGTCGCATGAGCAGATCGGTCGAGTTCCGCGTGCTCGGCCCCCTCCAAGTTCTCCTCGATGCCGAACCTCTGCTGGTCAGAGCGGGTCGGCAGCGGGCGCTGCTGGTGTCGCTGTTGTTGCGGGCGGGCACCTCGGTGTCCGTGGACGAGCTCGCCGCGAACGTCTGGGGCGAGGATCCGCCGGCCCGTGCGCGTGCGACTCTGCAAACGTACGTGATGAGACTTAGACAACTGCTCGGCCCGTCCGTGCCGATCAAAACCGTTCCAGACGGTTACCTGATCGACATAGACGAGAAGACCATCGACCTGATGCGCTTCGAACCTCTGATCGAACAGGGCGAGCAGGCGCGGGCGGCGGGCAACCTGCAGGCCGCCTCGGCCGCGTTCGCCGCCGCGCTGGGGCTCTGGCGTGGACCGGCCCTGGTCGACGTGCCGTCGGAGGTCCTGCACCGCGACGAGGTCCCCCGCCTGGACGAACGACGCCTGCACGTGCTGGAACGCCGCGTCGAGGTCGACCTGGAGCTGGGCCGCCACAGCGAGCTGGTCGCCGAGCTCTCCCGCCTGACCAGCGACCACCCGTTGCGCGAGCGGTTCTGGGCGCAGCTCATGGTCGCGCTGTACCGCTCCGGCCGGCAGAGCGAGGCGCTCGCCGCCTACCAGCGCGTGTCGCGGCTGCTGGGCGACGAGCTGGGCATCGATCCCGGCGACGAGCTGCGCCGCGTGCACAGCCAGGTGCTGACGGGGTCGATCAACGCGGTGACGCCGATGTCGTCCGGTGGGCACGTGGTCGCCGTGAAGCCGGAGCGGGTCGTGCCGTCGCAGCTCCCGGCGGACATCCCGGACTTCGTCGGCCGCGACGAGGCCGTCTCGCTGATCGTGGCGTTGCTGCGGACCGCGCAGGGCGTGCCGGTCGTGACGCTGGCCGGGCCGCCGGGCGTGGGCAAGACGGCGCTGGCCGTGCACGCGGCGCACCGGATGCGCGCGGACTTCCCGGACGGCCAGCTGTACGTCAACCTGCGCGGATACGCCCCCGGCCCGCCGTTGAGCGCGGTGGACGTGCTGCCCCGGTTCCTGCGCGCGCTGGGGACCGAGCCCGACGAGGTGCCGCTCGACCAGGACGAGCAGGAGGCGATGTTCCGGTCGACGCTGACCGGTCAGCGCGTGCTGTTGTTGCTGGACAACGCCTCCTCGGCCGAGCAGATCCGGCCGCTGCTGCCGGGGTCGCCGGGGTGCGCGGTGCTGGTGACCTCGCGCGACACGTTGCGCGGCCTGGCCGTCTCGCACGCGGCGTCGAACGTGCGGCTCGACGTGCTCGACTGGCCCGAGACGCGGTCGCTGCTCGCCGGCATCGTGGGTGCGGACGAGGTGGCGTCCCAACTGGACGCGGCGCTCGAGCTGGCGGCCCTGTGCGCGCACCTGCCATTGGCTTTGCGTATCGCAGCCGCGAACCTCGTCTCGCGTCCGGAACTGTCCATCGCGGACTACGTGGAGGAGCTCCGGGCGGGCAACCGGCTCGCCGCGCTGGCCGTGGAGGGCGACGAACGGGTCGCGGTGCACGCGGCGTTCGACCTGTCCTACGCGGCGTTGAAGCCCGAGCTCGCGCAGATGTTCCGGGTGCTGTCCCTGGCTCCCGGCACGGACTTCACGCCGGAGATGGCCGCGGCGCTGTCGGGACTGACCACTCAGGACGCCCGCCGCCGGCTCGACCGCCTCGCCACCGCGAACCTGATCGCGAACCACGCGCCGTCCCGCTACCAGTTCCACGACCTGCTGCGCGACTACGCGGCCGAGCGCCTGGCGTTCGAGGAGGGCCGCGCGGACTCGAAGCTCGCATTGCGGCGGCTGGTGGACTGGGCGGTGCGCTCGGTCGACAACGCCACCTCGGCGATGAAGTCGACGCTGTTCCGCTTCCCCCGCCCGGCGCCGCTCGACGGCGTGGTGCCGCGGACGTTCAGCACCTCGACCGAGGCCCTGACGTGGCTCGACGTGGAACGCGCGAACCTGGTCGCCCTGGTCGCGCACGCCGTCGAGCGCGACCCGGAGAACTCGCCGTGGCAGCTGGCCGACGCGTTGCGCGGCTACTTCTACACGCAGGGACTGGCGGCGGAGTGGCGCGAGACGGCCAAGGCCGGCCTGCTGGGGGCCCGCGCGCCGCGGGACGAGCTCGGCCAGCTCGCGATGCTGTCGTCGCTGGGCACGCTGTACTGGGTGACCGGGCAGCACCGCAACGCGCTCGGCTACTACCAGCAGGCCATCGCGCTGCAGGAGCACATCGTCCTGCCCGAGGCCGAGGCCGCCGTGCTGTCCAACGCGGGCAGCGTCTACATCGACCTGGGCGAGCTGGAGCACGCCGCTGACCACCTGGAGCGCGCACTGGTGATCACGCGCCGGATCGGCGCGTTCCAGGTGCAGGCCAACGCCTTGTTCAACCTCGGCGGCGTCTACCTGCAGCTCGGGCACCTCGACCGCGCCGCGACGACGTTCGAGGAGGCGCTGGAGGTCGGCACGCGCATCGACTCGTGGATCACCCAGGCGAACTCCATGCGCGCGTTGGGCGAGGTCTACGCGTTGCGCGGCGACCTCGACCTCGGCGCGTCGTACTTCATGAGCGCGAGCGAACTCTACGAACGCGCGGCGGCCCGCAACTTCGGCCACACCATGCACGAGGGCATGGCGATCACGCTGATCATGCGCGGCCGTTTCGAGGAGGCGGCCCTGGAAGCCTCCGCCGCCATGCAGATCGCCCAGGACCTGGAGAACGTCAAGAGCGTGTGCGACGCCAAGAACCTGCTCGGCCGCGCACTGGAGGGAGCCGGCCGCTACCCGGAGGCGCTGGAGCAGTTCTCGTCGGCCCTGGCGATCGCGGTGGAGACCGGCTACTCGTGGGGGCTGTGCTCGGCCCGGCGCGGTCTCGCGTCCTCCTACCGGGCGGCGGGCCGGTTCTCCGAGGCGTTGGAGATGGCCACGTCCGCGCTGGAGGAGGCGGGCCGGTCGCAGTTCCGCCAGGCCGAGATGGAGGTGTTGCTCGTCCTCGGGCGCACGCACCTCGACATGTCAGACGCCTCCAGCGCCTTGGAATGCGCTCTGCGCGCGGCCTCCGTCGGCACCGACTCGGGTCACCGCTGGGTGGTCGGGCGTGCGTTGCAGCTGGCGGGCGACGCTGCTTTTTCGCTGGGCGACTTCTCTTCGGCCCGGTCGCACTGGTCTTCCGCGCTGGACGTGTTGAGCGCTATCGGGACGCCCGAGGCCTCGGTCGTGCGCGCTCAACTGCTCGACGTGACAACGTAGTCAGCTCGGGCCCTGGTCTCGTCGACCGCGAACCAGCCTCTTTCGTACTGCTGCCAACGGAGGAAGTGCTCGCGCTGGTGCTCGCCGTCGCGTTTCACGGCCCGTTCCAGGCGTGCTCGCTCGTCCCCGTGGTCGACGAAGATCGCGAGGCTGAGACGGGTGTTCGCTTTCCTGGCCGAGGAGAACCCCTCCAGGATGATGGTCCTTCGTGGAGTGATGACGACCTCGTCGCCCTCTCCGACGCACGGAAAGCCTTGGGACCAGTCGGTTTTCCGGTAGCGGCCCTCTTCGTTCCGCGCGACCGCTTGCAGCGCTTGGACGAGTCGCGGCCACCACCGCGTCGTCGGGTCGTCCCACGTGGCGAAGTGGTCGGTGCTGATGAGCTGGGCGTCGATTTGCTGCGCGAGTTCGGTGGCGAACGTCGACTTCCCCGCACCCGAAGGTCCGTCCACCGCGACCAGGCGCGTGTCACCCAGCCGCGGTGGACGTGCGTTCACATGCTCCGGCGACCAGATAGCGCACGCCCCAGCGTGAGCTCGTCCGCGAACTCCAGGTCGCCGCCCATCGGCAGCCCGCTGGCGAGCCGCGTGACGGTCAGCCCCGGGAAGTCCCGCAGCATCCGGACGAGGTACGTCGCCGTCGCCTCGCCCTCGGTGTTCGGGTCCGTGGCGATGATGACCTCGGAGATGTCGACCCCGTCGGTCGCCGTCCCGATCCGGTTGAGCAGCTGCCGGATCCGCAGCTGGTCCGGCCCCACCCCGCTGAGCGGGTCCAGGGCACCACCCAGCACGTGGTAGCGCCCCCGGAACTCCCTGGTGCGCTCGATCGCCTGGACGTCCTTCGGCTCCTCGACCACGCAGACCAGCGTGAGGTCGCGCTTCGGGTCGCGGCAGATGCGGCACGTGGTCTCGGCGGACACGTTGCCGCAGACGTCGCAGAACACAACGCCTTCCTTCACCTTCTGCAACGCCTGCTGGAGCCGCTCGATGTCAGCGGATTCCGTGGCGAGCAGGTGGAAGGCGATGCGCTGGGCGCTCTTCGGACCGACGCCGGGCAACCTGCCCAGCTCGTCGATCAGGTCCTGTACCGGGCCCTCGTACATGGTCGGTCAGCCGGCTCTCGTGCCTAGCCGAGCAGTCCGCCGAGGCCACCCTGCGCCAGCGGGCCGAGCTTCTGCTCCACCAGCTGCTGCGCCTTGGTGTTCGCGTCCTTGATGGCGGCGATCACCAGGTCCTGGAGGGTGTCGACGTCCTCGGGGTCCACGATCTTGGGGTCGATGGCGAGGTTCACGAGCTCGCCGCCACCGGTGACCGTGGCCGTGACGAGGCCGTTGCCCGCGTTGCCGGTGATCTCGGTTTCGGCCAGCTGCTGCTGGGCTTCTGCCATCTGCTGCTGCATGTTCTGGGCCTGCTGGAGCAGGGCCTGCATGTCGAACTGACCGGGTTGCACCGCTGGTCCTCTCGGGTGAGCTTTTCTGGTGGGGTGTCGCTTGGGTTGTTGTCCAGCGTACGGGGGGTGGGGGGTGGTGCGTTTTCGTGGTGGGTGGGGGTGCGGGTTGTGCGGGTGGCTGCTTGTGCGGGGGTTGTTTTGCGTGCGGCCTGTTTCTGTTGCGTGCTTCCCCTGGGGCTCTGCCCCAGACCCCGGCAATCTGAGATGGGGGCCAGCGCTGGGGGCGGGTTGATGGCACGCCTGGTGCGTAGAGCGGCTGCCGGTTGCTTTGTTTGGTTGCGGTGGCGGTGGGGTCCCATCCCAAGCCGCACCAAGAGCGAGCCACACCTGAGGAGGGGTGTCAAACCGCCGAAAAGCGTGGCGGTTTGACACCCCTCCTCAGGTGCAGCAAGAGCTGTGGCGCGACTCGTGATGGGACCCACCGCCGGTACCTCTTTGCTGAAGACGGCTCGCCTTCGGCATCGCGGATCGGTGGCTGCCGTCATCGCCTCTGGCCGCTACTTCTTCAGCGGGCGGGCGCCCAGTTCGTCGGCCAGGAGTTGCAGCATGACCGACTCCGGGTCCTTGGCCTGGGCCTCGTTCACCGCGTCCTGGTCCACCGGGCGGGCGGCCTCGGCCAGCATCGCCTCTTCGTCGTCCGGCTCTGGCGGGAGCGGGTCGTCGGGCTCCGGGGGTTCCGGTGGCGGTGGGACGTCGTCCATCGGTGGGCGGGGGGCTTGTTGCTGTTGTGGTGGTGGTGCTTGGTGGGGGCGGGCCTGCTGGTTCTGGGCCTGGCTCGGGCGGACCGGGGCCGGGCGGCTCACCTTTGCCGGGGCCGCTGCCTGTTGGGTGGCGCCTGGGGTGCCGTGGGTGCAGCGGACCTGCCAGGTGCCGCCCAGCACCGCGGACAGCGCCGTGGCGATGGCCTCGGTGTTGCGGGTCTCCGCCAGGCGGCGGGCCAGGGGGGCCGAGGTGTGGGTGATCGTGACCACGTTGCCGTCGACCTCGCTGACCACGGCGTTGGTCAGCATCGCCTCGGTGCTGCGGCTCGTCGACCGGACCGCTGCCAGCAGTTCGGACCAGATCCTGCGGACCGCTGTCGCGTCCATGGCGCCGGTACCCGCGCCGGTGGGTGCGGGCGGTTGTTGCTGGGTGGCTGCCGGCTGTGCGGGTGCCGGAGTCGGGGGCGTGACTGGTGCCGGGGTCGGGGGCGCTGCTTGTGCCGGGGCTGCGGCCGTCGGCTGTGGCTGAGCAGGGGCTGCGGCCGTCGGCTGCGCCGGGACGGCCTGGGCCTGGGCGGGTGCCGGCTGCGGTGCTCGGGGTGGTTCCGGGGTCGGCTCCGCCGGTTGCTGGGACCTGCGGGTGAAGACCGGGCCGTTCGCCGGGGGTGCTGCCGCCTCGCCTGGCGCTCCGATCGCTGCCGGGGGGCGGCGTTCGAGTTGTTCCAGGCGTTGCAGGAGTGCTGCTTCCGACTGGCTCACCGACGGGAGGAGCATGCGGGAGACGAGCAGTTCCAGCAGGAGGCGGGGGGCCGTGGCGCCGCGCATGTCGACCAGGCCCTGGTGGACGATCTCGGCGTAGCGGGTGAGGGCCGCCGGGCCGATTCGTTCTGCCTGGGCCGCCATCGTGGCCAGCTCGTCCTCCGGGACGTTGACCAGGTTGCGGTCGGCGGCGTCGGGGACCGCGCAGAGCAGGACGAGGTCGCGGAGCCTGTCGAGGAGGTCGGAGGCGAAGCGGCGGGGGTCGTGGCCCGCGTCGACCAGGCGGTCGATGGTGCCGTAGACCGCTGCGCCGTCGCCTGCGGAGAGGCCGTCGACCACGTCGTTGATCAGGGCCGAGTCGGTGACGCCGAGGAGCGTGATGGCGCGCTCGTACTTCACGCCCTCCGGGCCCGCGCCGGACAGGAGCTGGTCCATGACGGACTGGGTGTCGCGGGCCGAGCCGCCGCCCGCGCGGATCACCAGCGGGAAGACGGACGGCTCGACGGCCACGCCTTCGGCGGCGCAGTTGCGTTCGAGCAGGCTCCGCATGACGCCGGGCGGGATCAGGCGGAACGGGTAGTGGTGCGTGCGCGAGCGGATGGTCGGGAGCACCTTGTCCGGCTCGGTCGTGGCGAAGATGAAGATCAGGTGGTCCGGCGGCTCCTCCACGATCTTCAGCAGGGCGTTGAAGCCCTGCGTCGTGACCATGTGCGCCTCGTCGATGATGAAGACGCGGTACTTGGACTCCGCCGGCGCGTAGAAGGCCTTGTCGCGGAGTTCCCGGGCGTCTTCGACACCACCGTGCGAGGCCGCGTCGAGCTCGACCACGTCGACGCTGCCGGTGCCGTTGGGGGCCAGGCCGATGCAGCTGTTGCACTCGCCGCACGGGTCGGGCGTCGGGCCCTGCACGCAGTTGAGCGAGCGGGCGAGGATGCGCGCCGACGACGTCTTGCCGCAGCCGCGCGGACCGCTGAACAGGTAAGCGTGGTTCACCCGGCCCGCCGACAACGCGACACGCAGCGGGTCGGTCACGTGCTCCTGGCCTACGACCTCGGAGAACGTGGCCGGACGGTACTTGCGATACAGAGCGAGCGCCACGCCCGGAACAGTACCGGTGGACCCCGACACGAAAAGGGGACCCCGTGCACCCACCAGAGCCCGCTTATCCTTGCTGCCTTCCGGCCCTGGGGAGGTTCGCGAGATGTGTGCCGCACGAGGTCCGACGCAAGTGTAGCGAATCGATCTGGTCGAACACACGTTCGAGTTGCCCACAGCGTTGTCCACAGCTGTGAACAACGGCACCAGTCCTTTAGATCGAACGCGTGTTCGAGTTGTCCACGGGGTTGTCCTCACCTGTGGACAACTTCCTCCCCGTGGCGAGCATCAGCAGGTCAGGGGCCGGGAGGTCCGGGATCCCGGTCTCGCGAAAACGCTTGCGCGCACCCCAGAACGGGCTCCTCAGCACGTGCTCCAGCGCGGCCTCGGCCGGTTCGAGGGGCATTTCGCGGACGCGTCCCAACGGCCGTGCGACGTCCTGGCCGTGCACGAGGAAGTCGACCAACGGGTCGATCGGCGCGGCCATGGGCGCGCGCTTCGCCGAGCCCGCCGTCTCCCGGATCTGCGCGATCAACTCGGATCGGGTGAACCGCGCGGCGAGCGCACGGGCCTTCTGGTCCTCCATCCGCTCCCAGTCGAACCGCGCCCGCACCACGCCGGTGAGCACGTCCCGCCAGCCGGTGCGCGTCGACGTGGTCAGGTGGGCGGCCATCGTCTGCATCGTCCAGCCGGCGCAGAGGGTCTCCCGCTCCCACTCGGCGTCGGTCAGGTCTTCGAGGAGGTCGGCGACGCCCAGGCGTTCAGCCTCCAACCACTTCATGATCACGAGTCCCCCTCGATGACGGCCAGCCTGCGGCGCAGGAGGTCCTGTTCGGTCCCGGTGCCCGCGAGCGCGATCGCCTCGCGGTAGGCCTGGACGGCCTCGTCGTCGCGGCCCAGGCGGTGCAGCAGGTCCGCGCGGGCCGCCCGGAACGGGCGGTAGTCGCGCAGCTTGGGCTCGCCCGCCAGCTCGTCGAGCAACGCGAGACCGGCCGCGGCGCCGTCGCGCATGGCGACCGCGGCGGCCCTGTTCAGCGCGACCACCGGCGACGGGCTGAGCTTGCCCAGCACGTCGTAGAGCGCGACGATCTGCGGCCAGTCGGTGCTCGCGAAGTCCGGCGCCTCGTCGTGCAGCGCGTTGATCGCCGCCTGCACCCCGTACGGCCCGTAACCGCCGGTCAGCGCCCGTTCCGCGAGCGCGGTGCCCTCGGCGATCAGGTCGCGGTCCCAGAGCGCGCGGTCCTGGTCCTCCAGCAGTTCGGTGCGGGCCTCGCGCCGCGCGTGCACCAGCAGCATCAACGCCAGCAGACCCGCGACCTCGCGTTCGGGCAGCAGCCCGTGCAGGATCCTGGCGAGTCTGATGGCCTCCTCCGCGAGGTCGGCGCGCTGGGCCGCGTACCCCTCGGTGAAGATCGAGTACACGGCCTGCAGCACGCCGGGCAGGCGTTCCGGGAGTTCGTGCGGGTCCGGCACGCGGAACGGGATGCGCGCCTGGCTGATCTTCTTCTTCGCACGCACGATCCGTTGCTGCATGGTCGTGACGGGCACGAGGTAGGCCCGCGCGACCTCCGGCGTCGTGAAGCCGGCCAGGCAGCGCAGGACCAGCGCTCCCCTGTCCTCCTCCGCGAGCGCGGGGTGCGCGCACGTGAAGAACAGCTCCAGCCGCTCGTCCGGCAGGCCGTCGCCCGGCGGCGGATCCGCTCGGTCGACCTCGACCTGCAGCAACGCGAGCCGCGCCGCGTACGCCTGGTCACGCCGCAGGCGGTCGACGGCCTTGCGGCGCGCGGTCGTGAGCAACCACGCGCCGGGCCGGTCCGGCACCCCGTCCACCGGCCAGTGCCGCAGCGCCGCCTCGATCGCGTCGGAGGTGACCTCCTCGGCCAGGTCGAGGTCGCCGAAGCGCTTGACCAGGGTGGCGAGCAGCCTGCCGCGTTCCTCCCGGAACACCTGCTCGACGTTCATCGGCTCAGAAGTCGAACTCGGCGATCGGCCTGACGACCACGGCCCCGCCGTCGCGCGAGCCGGGGCACTTCGCCGCCCACTCCAGCGCCGCGTCGAGGTCGGGCACGTCGATGACGTCGTAGCCACCCAGCACCTCGCGGGTCTCGGCGAACGGACCGTCCGTGACGGTGCGCTTCCCGTCCTGTCCGACCTGGACGGTGGTGGCGGTGACGAGGTCGGCGAGAGAGTGCCCGGAGACCAGCACGCCCGCCTCCTTCATCTCCTTCTCGTAGGCGATCCAGTCGGCGACGGTGCAGGTCGGCTGCTGGTCGGCGGTTGCGTAGATCATCAGCATGTACTTCACGAGTGCCCTCCTCGGTTCGGCCTTACGGGATCACGACGAGCGGGTCCCCGCCAGATCGACACGGCCTCCGAACTTTTTTCGGCGACCCCCGTTTTGGGCCCCGGAACCCCCGTCCGGTAAGGTTCTCCACGGAGGATTCGCATAGCGGCCTAGTGCGCACGACTGGAAATCGTGTTGGGTTCACCCCCTCACGGGTTCAAATCCCGTATCCTCCGCTCGTCGTAAGGGCGCCGAACGTTCAACGTTCGGCGCCCTTCGCGCGTTAACGTTGCATGATGCTGCACGAAGAGCTGATGCTGCTGTTCATCAACCAGCAGAACGGAAAGCTGCACGTCGACTCCACGTCGGCGGAGAACGCGCTCGCCGGTGCCGTGCTCATCGAGCTGGTGAACTCGGGCCGCGTCGCGTTCGAGCCCAACGGCAAGAAGCTCCAGGTCGTCGATCCGACGCCGCTGAAGGACCCGCTGCTGCAGGAGTCCGTGACGAGGATCGACAAGCCGATGAAGCCGCAGAAGGCGGTGGAGCGCCTGCGGAAGAAGGTGCGCGACAACGTGCTCGCGCAGCTGGAGGGCCGTGGCGCGGTGCGGGTCGAACAGCGGAAGGTGCTCGGGATCTTCCCCGGGAAGACCTACGTGATCACCGACGAGGCCAGGAACGACGAGGTGCGCAAGGCCGTCGGCGAGGTCGCGGCCGGGTACCGGGGCGCCGACGCGCGCACGGGATCGCTGATCACCTTGCTGTACGCGGTGAAAGCCGTGCACAAGGTGTTCAGCGGCGACAAGAAGGAACTGAACAGGCGGGCCAAGGACATCGCCGCGGGCAACTGGGCCGGTGACGCCGTGCGCAGGGCCGTCGAGGCGATCCAGGCCGGCGTGACGGCCGCAACGGCAGCTGCCGCCGCCGCGTCATCTGGCTGACACGGCGACGGCAGCGCTTCGGACTACTTCTTCAGGCAGTCGATCAGGTCCTCGAGCGCGAACACGATCCTGTCGACGTTCGCGTCACCCGTGGACGGGCGGGCGCGGACGATCTGCGGGTCGTGGTCGCTCGCCTGGTCGGCGAACTCCGCGTTGATGCGGACCACGTCGTAGCTGAAGCGCGTGATGTTCTTGCTCATCACGAGGTGGTCGAGCGTCTGCGAGTTGCCCTCGAAGACGTAGCTGTACCGCTCGTTCGCGGGCAGCGTCTCGATCAGCGCCTTGAGGTTGCCGTCGCCGGTCAGCGCCTTGAGCGCGGGCGAGAACTGGTAGTCGTTCAGGTCACCCGCCAGCACCACGTTGGCGCCCTTGTCGATCGCGCGGATCTGTTCCGTGAACGCCTTCAGCGCCGCGGCCTGCTTGGCGCGCTGCACCTCGGACGAGCGGTTCGGCGGCTGGTTGCGGCCGTGGATCGCCTCGTCGCCGCCCTTGGAGTTGAAGTGGTTCGCGACGACGAAGACCGTGCGGCCGCGGAACTTGAACTCGCCGGCGAGCGGCTTGCGGCTGCTGGCCCACGCGTCGTTCAGCGGGTCGATCCGGCCCGGTGAAAGGGAAAGCGCCGCGCGGCCGTTCTTCTTCACGACCTGGACGGGCGTCTTGAAGTCGCCGCCGGGACGGTCCACGAAGGACACCCGCTGCGGGTTGAAGAAGAAGCCGACGCGGATGTTGCCGCCGGGCTCGCCGCCGTCCTTGAGGTTCTCCGGGTCGATCTGCCGCCACTGGTAGCGCGGCCCACCCTTGGCGACGATCGCGTCCGAGAACTTCTGCAGCGTCTGGTCCGCGGCGACGACACCGTCGTTGGTCGCGCCGTTGTTGTCCTGGATCTCTTCCAGCACAACGACATCAGGGCTGCGCAGGTTGGTCGTGACGCCGTCCGCGAGCCGGTCGAACTTCTCCTGCGGGTCGGACGGGTCGAGGTTCTCGACGTTGTAGGTCGCGACCGAGAGCTCGGACTCCTTCTGCTGCGCGGTGATCTCGCGCTGCAGGTTGGACGAGGTGTGCGTGCCGAGCGCCAGCGCCGCCAGCGTGTAGCCGCCGAAGTTGGTGTACTCGAGGGCACCGACGGTCGCGCCGGCGAACACGTCACCGACGTTCGCGGCGGGCAGCGTGCCAACGGTCTTGATCTTCAGGCGGCCGCTGTTCGCCTGGTCGTAGCCCGTGTAGGTGGTGCCGCCGCGCAGGTTGCGGTTCTGGTCGGGGTTGACCGTCACCCAGACCTCGCCGAACGTGTTGCTCGGGCCCACGACGCGGGCGTCGTCGACCTGCACGAGCGTGCCCTCGAGCGACTCGAAGTAGTCGAGGCCGTACTTCTCCGGCTCGAGCGGGAGCTGCTCGATGCTGCCGCCCGGCGCGGGGAGGTACCCCGCCGGGACGTTCTTCACGACGACCGGCGCCGGGACGGGGTTGCCCTTGGAGACCGTGATCGTGGTGGGCGTGGTGATCTCGGTGAGGGTCTGGTTGGAGCCCGTCTCACCGCCCGGCCGGTACTCGGCGATCGTGCCGCTGACCACGACGCTGTCGCCGACGGCGACGGTCGGGGCGCTGCCACCCGTGTAGACGAAGACGCCCTCGCTGGTGCGCGGGTCGTTGTCCGGGGCCGTGTCCTGGATCCAGAAGCCGCGGTCACCCGTGGAGCGCGTGCCGGTGACGACACCGGGGACGTTGGTGACCTTCTGGCCGTTGAGCGGCGAGATGCGCGTGACGCCCTGGATGTCGCGGATGCGCTTGTCGCCGGGGGTCGGGTCCTCGGGGTCGGGGTCCGGGTCGCCGCCGCCCGGGGTCGTCTCGCCCTTGGAGTTGACCGGGCTCGGCGCGCCGACGGTGAAGTCCGCCGAGTTGTCGTCGGTGTCGGGGAGACCCGTCTTGCGCGACGCCGACGTGGTGTTGCTCAGCGCGCCCGTCGCGGCGGCCTCGCGGACCACGGCCGTGCCGAAGCCGACGAGGTCCTTGATCCGCGTGTCGGCAGCGCAGTCGGCAGCCGTCTTGCAGGTCAGCGCCGTCGTGCCGTTGACCAGCGCGATCGTGCCGTTGGTGGCGCTCATGGCGAGGGTGCCGACGGCGTCCGGAGCCGGCAGTTCGACGGTGCCGCCCGTGCCCTTGGCCTCGGCGACGAGGTACGTCTTGCCGGGCGCGATCGAGCCGGTCAGCGGGGTGACGCCCCACTGCGTGGTCGCGCCGGGGCTGGCCGAGATGTACTGGACGCTGTAGCCGTCGAGGCTGACCGAGGCGGTGCCCTTGTTGGCGAGCTCGACGAAGTCCTGGGTCAGCGTGGCGCCGGAGTTGCCGCCGCCTCCGTAGACCTCGGAGATCAGCGCGTCGGCGCTCGGTGCGGCGACTGCGGGAACGGCGGCGAGCACGAGTGCCGCCACCGCTGTCCCGACGACGGGCAGGGTGGGTCTCAAAACTTCCTCCAGGGGATGCGGCGGACCGACGCATCCTTCCTCGATCGAGTGAGCTTTGGTAGCCGTTGTTACTAACGGTTAACCGGTTGGCCCATCAAAAATCACTCGAACAAGTGTTCGATCATGGTGTACGCTCACTCTCGGAACGCCGGCCGGTGGGCCCCTCCCAGGCACAGGCCGGCGTCCCTACATCCACGGGTGTGGGGATACCGAGCTACGAGCGCCGCTGCGCCGAGATCATCAACCAGACCGAACTGCTCACGTCGTCTCTGACCGACGCCGACCTGGGCGTTCAGGTGCCGTCCACACCGGACTGGACCCTCAACCAACTGCTGCGCCACGTCGGCCACGCCCACCGCTGGGCCGACTCGATGCTGCGCGACAGACTTCCGGAGATCGACTTCTCCCGCAACGGCGCACAACTCCTCGCGTCGTATGTGGGTGAAACGGCCTCGGAGCTCATCCCGTGGCTCACGGAGGGCGCGGCCTCGCTCGCGGAGGTGCTGCGCGAGGTCGACCCGGACGAGATGATCGCGCCGCTCGGCGGCTTCCCGGGCCCCCGTGTGTGGTCACGGCGGATGACGCACGAGACCGTGATCCACAGGTGGGACGTGTGCAACGCCGTGGGCGTGCCGTTCGCGCTGGACCCCGAGATCGCCCAGGACACCCTGCGCGAGTGGACCGGCCTCGCCCTGCCGTACTCGTTCACGCGGTGGCCGGACCAGACCGCGCCGCTCGTGGGTTCGGGCACCGTGCACCTGCACGCGACGGACGTCGAGGCGGAGTTCGTGATCGATCTCACCGGGTCTGCGCCGGTGGTCTCGGAGGGGCACGTGAAGGCTTCGGTGGCGTTGCGCGGGCCCGTCGTCGATCTGGTGCTGGCCGGGTACCGCCGGCGGTCGCTGGAGGGGCTGGAGGTGTTCGGGGACGCGGACCTGCTGACGTCGATGCTGGAGCGCGTACGTTTCTGAGCATGGGGTCCTTGGACTACGGGGAACGGCTGGCCACGATCGTCTCCGAGACTTCACTGCTGGTCGCCGGGATCGAGGGCGCCGACCTCTCGGTCCCGGTCCCGGCCACGCCGAGTTGGTCGCTGAACCAGCTGCTGCGCCACGTCGGGTACGCGCACCGGTGGGTCGCGCAGATGGTCGGCGAGCGGTTCCCGGAGATCGACAGATCCCTCAGCAAGGCGCACTCCGTCGAGGAGTACGCCGGCGAGACGGCCGCCGAACTGTCGCCGTGGCTCGTGGAGGGTGCAGCCCTGATCGCGGACACCATGGCGTCCGTCGCACCCCACGACATGATCGCGGTGCTGCGTCCCGGCAGACCGGGACCGGACTTCTGGTCGACGCGCATGGCGCAGGAGACGGTCATGCACCGCTTCGACGCCTTCGAGGCGCTCGGCCTGCCGTTCTCGGTCCCGGACCGGATCGCCGAGGACGCGCTGCACGAGTGGATGACCACCATCGTGGAGATCATCTTCGACCTCCGGCCCGCCGCCTCCGCGCTGCTCGGGTCCAGCCGCCTGCACTTCGAGGCGACCGACTCACCCCAGAACTGGACGGTGGACCTCACCGGAAGCGCGCCCGTGGTGGTGCAGGAACGGCAGGAGGCGGCGGTAACCGCGCGCGGGCCGGCTTTCGACCTCGTGCTGGCGCTGTACCAGCGGCGCGGTGCGGAAGGTCTGGAGGTGCGCGGGGACTCCGGGTTGCTGGGGAAGTTCCTGGACGCGATGAGGTTCTGATGTCCCTGACCCACACCGGGAACGAGTTCATCAATGTCCGCGACGGCAGCTACCAGTGGGTCTGGCTGGACCACTACCGGCTGGCCGCCGTGGACGACCAGGACGCGCTCGCGGCGATGATCGACCACGAGCTGTTCGGCGACAACCACGCAGGCGGCGATCCAGGCGACGACCCGACCCGGCACGGTCCGTACTGGCGGGACCGCGTCCGCACCGCCGACTACGAACCCGTACCGGCCGAAGCGGCCGAGTCGGTCCTGCGGACCTGGGCCGTCACGCCTCCGGCCGAGGTCCTGGACGATCTGCACGCCACGTACCGGCGGCTCCACGCGGCGGAGCGGGTCTACCGGCTGCGTGACCTCGGGACGGAGGCTCAGCACGACTGGGGTTGGGTGCTGGACTCGTTCGAGGAGTTCGTGCTGATCGGCCCGGGAACGCTGACGGTGGTCATCGCGGGCAGCGACTAACGGCCGAGCTCCTCCCTCGCCGCGTCGAGGAACGCCACCTTGGGCCCGCGGAGGTGGTCCCACAGCGTGCCCTCGTCGGGTGCGTGCCACACGACGTGATCGAGAGCCTTGACGTAGGCGCGGGCCAGCTCGTGCAGGGACGAGGTGAACAGGACGTGGATCATCCGCTCGCAGACCCAGAGCTCGTCGACGACGTCCAGCGCCGAGTTCTTCCAGGCAGGCGTGTCGTCGCGGTCCTCGGCGGCGCGTTCCGCCTGCTGGGCCACCTTGATGAACTCGCGCAACAGCTCGAGGCGCTCGGCCCGGCGGGCGTCGGCGCGCTCGGCGGTCTGGCGGCGGACGTCGTTGCGTTCGACGCGGCGCGCGACGCTGTTCTGCACTAGGGAGGACAGGCCGCCGCCGAGCAACACGCCGGTCAGGGAGAGGATCGCGACCCACAGCTGTGTCTGCATGGCGCGAATTCCTACCAAAACGTCAGAGCCCCGGTTGCCATGATCGGCAACCGGGGCTCTGAGCAGCGGTGGCGGTGGGATTTGAACCCACGGAGGCTTGCACCTCACACGCTTTCGAGGCGTGCTCCTTCGGCCGCTCGGACACGCCACCGATAAGAACAATACACAGCCCTCGAAACGGGTTTAACGCTGGGTCCGGAAGAAGCGTTCGAGCAGGTCAGCGCACTCGTGCTCCAGCACGCCGCCCTGGACCTCGGGTCTGTGGTTGAGCCTGGGGTCGCGCACGACGTCCCAGAGCGAGCTCACGGCACCGGTTTTGGGCTCCCAGGCGCCGAAGACGAGACGCGAAACACGTGCGAGCACGAGGGCGCCGGCGCACATGGTGCAGGGTTCGAGGGTCACGGCGAGGGTGCAGCCGTCGAGGCGCCAGCCGTCGCCGTACTTGGAGGCCGCCTCGCGCAACGCCAGGACCTCGGCGTGCGCGGTGGGGTCGCCCAACGCCTCGCGCGCGTTGCAGGCCTCGGCCAGGACCGAGCCGTCCGGGGCGTAGACGACGGCGCCGATCGGCACGTCCCGGCCCGACGCCGACGCCGCGCGCAGGGCGGCTCGGACCATGTCCTCCGCGGGGATCACGCCTGGATCGTGTCGAGCAGCTTGGTGAACTCGTCGATGAAGCCGATGCGCTGGGCGATCATCTGGAGCTGCTCGTCGGGGTAGAGGTCGACCTCGTCGACGATGATCTGGAGTTCGTGCGAGGGCATGCCGAGGTCGGACAGGACGCCGAGGTCGCCTTCCGGCCAGAGCTCGTTGTCCTCCTCGTCCGGGGGTTCGACGCGCAGCAGGTCCAGTACGTCGGCGGCGATGTCGTAGTCGAGGGCGGCGGCCGCGTCCGACAGCAGCAGCGCCACGCCGCCCGGCACGGGGCGGAGGATGATGAAGAACTCGTCGTCGACGGCGAGGAGCCCGAACACGGCTCCGGCCGACCTCAGTTGGCGCAGCTGTGTGATCGCCGCGTCCAGCTCCGACAGCGCGGAGCTGTCCATCCTGCTGCACCGCCAGCGGCCGTCCTCCCGGACAACCGCGACCGCGAAGCCGTTGACCGGCTCCTGCTGTGTCATGTGCACACCGTAGGGCCCAGACGACCTTCCCGGTAGCCGAGGTGGTGGCACCATCGGTAGATGAGCACAACTACGCCGGACCCCCGCCTCGCCGGACTGCTCGAAGGGGCGCGTGCGCTCCAACCCCGCACGGTGGCGCTGCGGCGGCAGATCCACCGGCACCCCGAGCAGGGCCTCCAGCTCCCCAGGACGCAGGCGGCGATCCTGCACGCGCTGGAGGGGTTGCCCGTCAAGGTCACGAAGGGTGAGTCGACGACCTCCGTCGTGGCGGTGCTCGAGGGCGACCAGCCGGGCCCGACCGTGCTGCTGCGCGGCGACATGGACGGCCTGCCGCTGCAGGAGGACACGGGCCTGCCGTTCGCGTCCGAAGTGGACGGCAACATGCACGCCTGCGGCCACGACACGCACGTGGCGATGCTGGCGAGCTCCGCGCGCCTGCTCGCGGACCGGCGCGACGCCCTCAAGGGCCGGGTGCTCTTCATGTTCCAGCCGGGCGAGGAGGGCCACCACGGCGCCCGGTACATGATCGAGGAAGGCCTGCTCGACGACGGTGTGGAGAAGGCGTTCGCGCTGCACATCACGTCGACCATGAAGTCGGGCGTGGTGACGTGCCGGCCGGGCCCGATGATGGCGTCCGCGGACACGTTCCACGTGCACGTGAAGGGCCGCGGCGGTCACGGCGCGATGCCGCACAACGCCCTCGACCCGGTGCCCGCCGCGGCCGCGATGGTCGGGGCGATCCAGACGATGCTCGGCAGGCGGGTCAGCGTGCACCAGCCCGCGGTCGTGACGGTCGCGCAGATCAACGCCGGGACGACGACGAACATCATCCCCGAGGTGGCGACCCTGGACGGGACGATCAGGACGTTGTCCGAGGAGACGCGCTCGCTGGTCCACAAGGAGCTCAAGCAGACCGTCAAGCACACCGCCGCCGCCTACGGGTGCCACGCCGAGGTCAGCATCGTGCCCGGCTACCCGGTCACGGTGAACGACGACGTCGTGGGGCAGCACGTGGTGGAACTGGCCGCGCAGGCGATGGGCGCCACGTGGAGCGAGCCCATGCAGGACCCGCTGATGGGCGCGGAGGACTTCTCGTACGTGTTGCAGCGGGTTCCCGGGGCGCTGGCGTTCCTCGGGGCGTGCCCGCGCGGCATCGACCTGGAGGAGGCGGCGCCGAACCACTCGAACCGGGTGCTGTTCGACGAGGCCGCCATGGAGCACGGGGTCGCGATGTACGCGGCGTTCGCGCTGGACGCCCTCCGCTAGTTGCAGGTACGCGTCGCACGGAATGATGGGTGCCGTGCGAGACGTGTGCGTGATCGGACTGGGACTGATCGGCGGCTCCGTGCTGCGTGCCGCCAAGGCTGCCGGGCGCACGGTGTGGGGTGCGACGGCGAGCAAGGAGGACGCGGACAGGGCACGCGCCGAGGGCTTCGACGTCGTCGCGGTGGACGAGGCCCTCGGCCGCGACCCCGAGGCGCTCGTGGTCCTCGCCGTGCCGCTGCCCGCCCTGCCCGACCTGCTGCGCAAGGTCCCGGCCGGCACCAGGCTCACCGACGTCACCAGCGTCAAGGGGCCCGTGCACGACGCCGTGCACCGGTACGCGAAGGACGTCAGGTTCGTCGGCGGGCACCCCATGGCCGGCACGAGCAGGAGTGGCTGGGACGCGGGCAGCGCCACGCTCTTCGAGAACGCCGCCTGGGTCGTCACGCCCGAGGAGGCCGACGACCACCTCAACGACGTCATCCGGCTCGCGCTCGACCTGAAAGCCCACGTCGTGCCCACGACGCCGGAGGAGCACGACGAGGCGGTCGCGCGGATCAGCCACCTGCCGCACATCATGGCGTCGGTCCTGGCCGCGGTCGGGGCCGACGGCGGGCCGCTGGCGATGGCGCTCGCGGCGGGCAGCTTCGGGGACGGCACGCGGGTCGCGGGCAGCAGGCCCGAGCTCGTCAGGGCCATGTGCGAGGGGAACCGGGACGCACTGCTGATGGCGGTCGACGACGCCCTCGGCCGGCTGGGCGCGGCACGGGGTTCGCTGGCCTCCACCGGGGGGCTCGCGAAGACCATCGAGGCAGGGCACGAGGGCAGGAACGCGCTGGTCAGCCAGCCGAACCGGACGCCGATCACGATCGACCTCACCAAGCCGGGGGCCCTGGCGGCACTGCGCAACCTCGGGTCCCGCGGCGGGCGCGTGGTTGGGCTGAACGGCAGTACTGCTTCTGCGGAAACGTCGTAAGGTCGCCGGGTGGATCGACGGACGCTCGCCGGTGGCCTCGGTGGTTTCGCGCTCGTCGTGGCCGCCGTCGTGGCGCTGCGCACCGGGGACGCGCCGGACACGCTGAAGAAGGAGATCGCGGACGGCGTCGAGGTCGTGGCGTCGCAGGAGCCGATGAAGCCCGCCAACGCGAGGGCGCAGGCGCTCGACGTGGACGCGCTGCAGATCGCGTGGAACGGCTCGGCGTCGGCCTACGAGGTGCGCTGGAACGGCAACGAGCAGCTGGTGCCCACGCCCGAGGTCGAACTGCCGGGGCTGAACCCCGACGAGGAGACGCAGGTCGAGATCCGCGCCGTCAGCGCGACCGGCAGGCGCAGCGAGCCGCTCACGATCGCCGCGAAGCCCAAGGACGTCTTCAACGGCAAGTGGGACGACCAGCTCGTCGGCCCTGCGGACAGGTTCGACGGCCCCGAGTCGCTCGACCCGCGCAAGTGGCGGGTCGAGGCGGAGCCGGACTGCCTCGGGCTGCGGCCGTTCGGGCAGGGCAAGCGCGTCGACGTCGACTGCCCCATGGCGGCGTTCCAGTCGAACACGCCCATCCGCTTCGGCGTTCCCGCGGGTGACGGCGCGATCGGCCGGGCGATCATCGGCGTCGCGGGCGCGGCCGAGTCGAGCCACGTGCGGCTGACGTTGCTGGGTGACCCGTGGCAGTACCTGAAGGAGACCGACGCGCAGCCGAAGGGCGCGGTCAGCCTCGACATCACGACGCAGGGCACGCGGATCATCGCCGACCCCGAACTCCCCCGCACCGGCAAGCAGGTCGACCTGGGCGACGCGCCGATGACCGGGCTCGTCGCGGGCGTGCGGCACCGCTGGGAGATGCGGGTGCTGCCGGACGCCGTGGTCGCGCTGCGGGACGGCGTCGTGGTCGCGTACGAACCCGTCGCGATCAGGGAACCGGTGGTGCACCCGCGGATCCGCATCGACGGCGGTGGGTTCCTGGACGCGTTCGGCGTCGGCGGCGTGGCGGAACGGGTCGTGCCCACCGAGGTCATCCCGCTCGACCAGGACGTCGCACTGCCGCAGGACGTCGTCGCCGTGAAGCTCGTGAAGCCGGAGAACGGCCGGGTCACGGTCACCGACGTGCCGCTGACCTCGGCGAAGGTCGCCGCGCAGGACGCCAGGCTCGTGGTCGTCCGCAAGCCCGAGAGCCGTCCCGGCGCGCTCCCCCGGCTCGTGGACCGGCCCGGCGGCATCAAGACCGGCTCTCCGAGGCTGCACGTGATGCACGAGGACGGTGCCAAGCCGCCACAGCCGTTGCCTCGCACGGGCCGTGTGCTCGTCACGGCCGAGGTAAACGCAATCGGGCACAAGGGCATCGAGCTCGAACTCGACGGCAAGCGGATCGTGGCGCTGCCCACGAACGAACAGGGTTCCGCGGTCCCCGGAAGGCACGAGTTCTGGCTCGACGCCAAGGCATTGCCCTCGTCTTCACACGCTCGGCTCAAGCTGAGCGTCCTCCCGGCGGACGGTGGCGAACCCGTTATCGCGGAAACCGTGTTCCAGCTGGGGTGAACGCCTTAGCGTGACTGCTGTGAAGCGGGTCGTCCTCGTCGTCGCGGGGCTCGCGCTGGTGGCGGGCGTCATCGTGCTGCGCGACACCGGCGGGAGCGACCTGCCCACGGCTCCCCCTCCGCCGACGAAGCTCAAGGCGTACTCGGGTGAGCAGGTGCTCGTGCCGGGCCCGCAGGGTCGTCCGGCCACGCCGTCGAAGGTCGTCGCCTCCCCCGGCAGCCACCGGATCGGGCTCAGCTGGACCGGTGACGCGCCCGCGTTCGAGGTGAGGTGGGGCAACCGGTCGAAGCTCGTCACGCGTCCCGGCACCCAGCTCAACGGCCTCGAGAACGACCGCGAGCAGCAGATCGAGATCCGCGCCGTCGACGCGTTCGGTCAGCGCTCCCAGCCGGCACTGGCCAAGGCGACTCCCCGCGCCGACAACGCCTCCTACACCTACGTCGACCGGTTCGACTCCGCCGACGAGCCCGACCTCCAGCGTTGGAGGCTCTCCAAGCGCACTGACTGCGCCCGCGCGACCAGCGGTGACGGCGACGACCACGACCGGCTCGTGATCAGCAGCAGCTGCGGCACCCGCGCGGTGACGCTCCGCTCCCGCACGCCGTTCGTCCGCGGCGACGACGAGAGCCGGCTCGTGGTCGAGACCGACGCCCCGGGCACCGGCGGCAAGCTGCTGCTCGACCTCGTGCCGGGCCCGGTCAGCGTGCAGGGCGAGCCGGTGCCGCCCAACACCGTCCGCGCGACGGTCTCCACCGACAACTCCGGCAACTCGATCGTCGAGCTCGTCCCGGACGGCACCGCGGTCAAGCCGATCCCCGCCGCGGTGCCGGGGATGACCGTGCGTTGGGAGATCGTGCTGACTCCTCAGGGCGTGCGCGTCGAACGCAACGGAGACGTCGTCGCGACCTCGCCGTTCGTGCCGGCCTGGCGCGAGGCGACGGCCCTGGTCGGCGTCGCGGCGCTGGCGGGCGACCGGATCCGCGCCGGCGTCGACCTGATCGGCTTCCGGACCGCGAAGGCCGACACTCCGGCCGCGGGTCCGACGCCGCAGGTGCGCGTCGACGGCCCGGCGGGCACCGACGCGCGCCCCCTCGCCGACGTCACCGCAGGTCAGCTGCGCATCGCCCTGATCCCGTCGCGCGAGAGCCCGCCCGTCACCGCCGTGGAGGTCAACGGCGTCGAGGTGCCGTTGCGACCGGCCGTCGAGGGCACGCCCTGGAAGCCGGGCGCGGAGTACCCGGCCGTCGCCGACCTGCCGAAAGAGGCTTTCGCGGACAACGTGAACGTCCAGCTGGTCACGCAGGAACGCATCCAGGTCACCCACACCGACGTGGAGTTGGTCGGCTCGAAGCCCGTCGCACAACGCCAGGCCGGCACGCCCCTGGTCGACGCCCTGCCGACGCTCGCCGACCCGGTCCCCGAGGTCCTCGACGCGAGCGGCCAGCCCATCGAGAACGGCGCCGCGTTCAACCGCGGCCGCGTGGTGCTGGAGGTCCGCGTGAACGCCCTCGACGCGGCCGTCGCGGGCCTCGCCGGGTTCGAGATCAGGCTCGACGGCAACCACGTGGCGACCGTCCCGACGACCGCGGACGGCCCCGCGGCGGCGGGCCGGTGGCGGATCTCCCTGAACACGGGCGCGATGAGAGCCGGGGCGCACGCGATCGAGGTCAAGGCCTTCAGCACCGATTCAGACGTGCACCCCGAAACGGGCTACGTTCCTTTTTTGCTCAAGCCGTGAGTGTCGCAAGATGGGTCCCATGGCACGCGCACTGATCATCGACGCCGCCCGCACACCGTTCGGCAGGTACCGGGGAGGGCTCTCCGGCATCCGCGTGGACGACCTCGCGGCGCTGCCCATCGTCGACCTGCTGCGCCGCTACCCGTCGCTCGACCTCGCGCGCATCGACGACGTGCTGCTGGGCGACGCGAACGGCGCCGGCGAGGACAACCGCAACGTCGCCCGCATGGCCGCGCTGCTGGCCGGCCTGCCGGTCTCCGTCCCGGGCGCGACGCTGAACCGGCTGTGCGCGTCCGGCGGCGAGTCGATCATCCAGGCCGCCCGCGCGTTGATCACCGGGGACGCCGACCTGATCGTCGCCGGCGGTGTCGAGGGGATGTCGCGGGCGCCGTTCGTGACGGCGCGGCCCGACAAGGCGTTCCCGGACCGGCTGGAGACCGTGTCGACGGCGCTCGGCTGGCGCCTCGTGAACCCGCGCATGCCCAAGCACTACACCGTGCCGCTGGGCCTGGCCGCCGAGAACGTCGCCACGGAACTGGGGTTCACGCGCGAGCAGATGGACAACTTCGCGCTCCGCTCGCACCGCCGTGCCTCCGCCGCGTGGGGCGCGGGCGTGCACGAGGGTTTCGCGTTCCCCGTGCAACTCCCGGACGGGACGGCGATCCGGCGCGACGAGAACGTCCGCGCCGACACGAGCATCGAGAAGCTCTCGAAGCTGAAGCCCGCGTTCTCGGAGGGAGGATCGGTGACGGCCGGCAACGCGTCGCCGTTGAACGACGGCGCTGTCGCTGCCCTGCTCGGCACGGAAGCGATCGCGTCGGAGCTGGGCATCGAACCGCTCGGCGAGGTGCTCGGGTCGGCGACCACCGGCGAGGAGCCGCACCGGTTCACGGTCGCGCCCGTCTCGGCGATCCGGAAGTTGTTGAAGCGCCTGCACCTCGAGGCCGAGCAGGTCGACCTGTGGGAGATCAACGAGGCCTTCGCCGCGATGGTCCTGTCGGTGGTGCACCACCTCCCCGAGATCGACAAGGAGAAGGTGAACGTCCACGGCGGCGCGATCGCCTACGGACACCCGCTCGGCGCCTCGATGCCGCGCGTGATCATCGACCTGTGCCGCCACCTGCGGGCTCGTGGTGGCGGCGTCGGCATCGCCGCGGCGTGCGTGGGCGTCGGGCAGGGCGTGGCCGTGGGGGTGCGCGTCTAGTCCTTCGAGGGCCCCGAGTGCAGGATCGCCCGTGACTGCTCTGCCGCGCGCACGATCGCCTCGCTCACGAAGTCGAGGAACCGCGCGATGTTCTCCAGCCGGACGGCCGCGGGTGTGCCCGGGCCGAGGCCGCTGACGCCGTGGCGCGCCGCCTCGGCGAGCTTGGTCGTGCCGGCGGCGCTGGCGATCATCGACTGGTACCAGATGTCGCCGTCGTCGACGACGTAGCGCTCGCGGCGGCGTTCGTCGCGCACGCGGCCGATCAGGCCCTGACTTTCCAGGTACGCCATGGCTTTCGAGACCGAGGCCGGGCTGACCTGCAGGTGCGCCACCAGTTCCGCCGCGGTGAGGCTGCCGGAGTCGGTGGCGTAGAGGCTCGCGAGCGCCCTCGCCGTCATCTTCGGCAGGCCCTGGCCGATGAAGATCTCCGAGAACACGTCCTCGAACTCCCGCACGGCCTCGGGATCGCGTCCGTCGGCGCGGGGCGGGACCTGCCTGCCCTTCGGGGCGGCCTGCTTGCGCCGCTGCGAACGGCGTTCGGTGGCCAGTTGGGCGATGTCGGGCTTGTAGCCGGCCGGACCTCCGTTGCGCATGACCTCGCGCGTGACCGTCGAGGTGGGCCGGTCGAGGCTCCTCGCGATCTCCGCGTACGCGAGGCCGTCGGCCAGGCCGATGGCGATCTGGCGGCGTTCCTGCTGGGTGAGTCGACCTCCTGGCATGCGCGGAGCATAGCGTTCAGCTGCACATCATTGCAACGTGCGTTGCATTAGATCTACAGCTCGTTGCAATGATAATGCGCTTTTGAACTGCATATATCGCCATCGTGCGCAACAAACTCGTTGGCCGACACAGTGAACGCAACGTAGCGTTTCGCCCATCAGAAACAACGAGCCCACGGGGGACACCATGATCGCCGACGCGAACTACCAGGCCGCCGAACAACTGCTCCGCCGCCCCGCAGCACCCGGTGAGCTGGTCGTCGGTGACAAAGTCCGTCCACAGTGGATAGAAGATGGCCGCCGCTTCTGGTACCAGGTCCGCAACGGCACCGACCGCGAGTTCGTCGTCGTCGACCCGGCGACGGGAACCCGAACACCCGGCTTCGACCCGATGGCGTTCGTCGCGGCGCCGGGCAACCCGCTGGAGGTGCCGTCACCCGACGGCAAGATCGCGGTGTCGCGCCGCGGGCACGACCTGTGGGCGCGCTCCGGCGAGCGCGAGTGGGCGCTCACCGCGGACGGCGTCGAGGGCCACGGGTACGGCTACGGCCCGGACGCCATGAGCTACGGCACGCTGATGCGCAAGTTCGGCCTGCCGCACATGCCGCCCGCCCTGGCGTGGTCCCCGGACTCGTCCAAGGTCCTCGCCCACCGCACCGACCAGCGCAACGTCCGCAGGACCTATCTGCTGGAGTCGCGCCCGGCCGACGGCGGCGCACCCGTGACGCACCAACAGCACTACGCGTACCCCGGCGACCCCGACATGCCGCTGGCCGAGCTCGTGGTGTTCGACGTCGAGGCGGGCACGACGGTCCGCGCCGCCTGCGACCCGCTGCTCATGCCGGAGTTCTCGCCGATCACGGCCGGCTGGGCGTGGTGGTCGGACGACAGCACCGCCGTCTACTTCCTCTCCCGCCCCCGCGACCGGCACACGCTGACCCTGAACCGGATGGACGCCACGACCGGCAAGGTCCGCGTCGTGGTGACCGAGACGGGAACCGGCCGCCTCGGCCCCAACCAGCTGATCTACGGCGCACCCCTCGTCCGGGTCGTGGCGGACGAGGTGCTGTGGTTCTCGCAGCGCGACGGCTGGGGCCACCTCTACCGCTACGACCTGCACATCGGCTCGTTGCTCGGCCAGGTCACCGCGGGCGAGTACCTGGTCCGCGAGATCCTGCACGTGGGTGACGGGACCGTGCACTTCACCGCGTCCGGACTCGTGCCCGAGGACCCGTACCGGCGCACGGTCTGCAAGGTCGGTCTGGACGGCACCGGCTTCACGATCGTCACGGACGACTCGCTGGACCACGTCGTCACGGTGTCCCCGGACGGCTCGTACTTCGTCGACTCGGCGTCCACTGTGGACACGCCCCCGGTGACGACCGTGCGCTCGTGGACCGGCGAGGTGCTGGTTTCGTTGGAGCAGGCCGACATCAGCCGCCTGCTCGCCACGGGCTGGACCGCGCCGGAACGCTTCCGCGTCAAGGCAGCGGACGGCGAGACCGACATCTACGGCGTGCTCTACAAGCCGCACGGCTTCGACCCGGCCGGCAGCTACGCGGTGGTCGACAGCGTCTACCCCGGTCCCCAGGTCAACCGCGTCGAACCGTGCTTCGACCCCGGCGGCATGGGCCTGGACGCGGAACCGTTGGCAGCACTCGGTTTCGTGGTGGTGGCGATCGACGGACGCGGCACACCGGGCCGTTCGGCAGCGTTCCTCGAAGGCGAGTTGGCCGACGCGGGCGGCCTGGTCGACCACGTCGCGGCACTGCACGAGTTGGCCGCGACCCGACCGTGGATGGACCTCGGCCGGGTGGGCGTGATGGGCCACTCCGGAGGCGGGTTCGCTGCGGGACGGGCGGTGCTCGCCTTCCCGGAGACGTTCCACGCCGGTGTCGCGCTGTCCGGCTCGCACGACGCCCGGTACATCGGCCTCGGCTGGGCCGAGGGCGTCGACGGTGCCGGCAACCACGAGGCGTGGAAGCGCGCCTCGAACGTCGAGCTCGCGGACCGACTGGAGGGGAAGTTGCTGCTGGTGCACGGCGAACTGGACGACACCGTGCACCCCGACCACTCGCTGCGGCTCGCGGACGAGTTGATCAACGCCGGCAAGGAGTTCGAGCTGGTGGTCGTGCCCGGTGCCGAGCACCTGTTCCTCGACCGGATGGCGTACGTGCGGACGAAGGCGTGGGACTTCCTGGTGCGCGCGTTGATGGGGGTCGAGCCGCCCGCGTACCGGCCGGCGCCGATCGTGATCGACCCGGAGGTGCTGGGAGAGATGGTCTAGCGGGACTTGATGTCGGTGAGGAACGCCGACCACGCTTTGTCCGAGACGGGCAGGTGCGTGGTCGGTGCCTTGCTGTCCCGGATGCCGACGCCGCGACCGACCTCGACGCAGTCGTTCACCGGGCTGTAGCTGCTCTTGCGCCACACCGACATGCCGAGCCTCCTCAAGCCAAGATGCTGGTGATCAGCCCCTTGGATTGTTCCGCATCCAGAGCTTGGAGGTCGAGCAACTTGATCACCTCGGCGTACTTGGCAAGGGAGGCCTTGTCCTCGACGAAGAGGCTGGTGTTCTCGGTTTCGGTGAAGACGACGGGCTCGTACTTCGCATAGCTGAGCTGTTGGAAGGAGCCGGCAAGTCCTGCGTGTGCGCCGAACGAGACGGGCACGACCCGCATGGTGATGTAGGTGCGGTTGTTCATGGCCAGCAGGTGGAGCAGTTGTTCGTGCATCAGTTCGGGAGTGCCGACAGGCAGGCGCAGGGCCTGCTCGTGGATGTAGAAGACGAACTGCCTGCTGTGGTGGAAGATCGCCTGCCGCGCCGACTTCGCGGCCAGGACTTCGGGGATGTTGATGGTCTTCGCCCTGCCGGAGCGCTGGATGAGGGCGGTGGTGTAGCCCGGGATCTGCAGTGGGCCGGGGACCAGGTTCATCGACCACATGGTGATCTTGTTGGCGAGGCGCTCCTGGTCGACCAACGAGCGCACCTGGTCCGGGATCTCGTCTTCGGGGAAGACGAGATAGCCGCGCTCCCGCGACTCCCGGTAGAGGGTGAGCAGGTACCGGGCGTCCTCCGCAGGGACTCGGCAGAGGCCCAGCAGCATCGCCAGCTCGACCTCCGAAACACCGCCCTTGCCCTTGACCAGGTCCGAGACCTTGGCCTCTTCCCAGTCGAGCAGCTCGGCGATCCGCCGCTGTGTCATCCCGGTGGACTGGATGGCATCACGGACGCCATCACCGAACGAGCGGCCGACCACGCTCGAAAATCGTTTCGGCATGGTCGGAAGCTAGAACCCCAGGACCCCGCGCCTCCATCGCCCGAGCGCGACTCGCCACGAAGGAAGTACTTCTTGGAGCTGCTCTAAATCCGCTTCGAGATCAGCGGGTAGTCGACCACCAGGCCGTTGGCGTCGACCTTGATGTTCTGGTCGAACCCGCCGCTCTTGAACCGCACCACGGAGACGTCGTCGCCCACGGACACGGTCTTGTAGGTGTGGGTGACGGCGCGAACCGACAGATCGGGCAGCGACACGCGCACGACGGGGAGTGTGTGCTCGGAGGCCTCGCGGTGCAGGCCCAGGCGCCGGATCGGGATGGCGTTGAACAGCACGGCGAACTGGACGTCCACGTCGAGTGCGCCGTTGAAGGTCTCGCGCTTGCTGCCCTGGCCGTGGTCGACGAGCCAGGCGCCGTCCTCGGTGCGCGACAGCGAGCACTGGCGCTCCTCGAGCACCGTCGCCGTGCGCAGGAGCAGGCGGTTGACCTGGCCGCTCTCGCCCACGGAGACCTCGAAGGAGGCGTTGAACTGCTCCTCGGGGCCGGCCGCGACGAGACGACCGGTGGCGCGCAGGCGCTGGTCGTTCGACAGCAGCAGGCGGACCTGTTCGAGCCGTGGCTCGTGGAGGCCCTGCCAGGTGATCATCTCTGGCCTGCGGGCAGAAGGAGAGCGGGTCTCCCCACCTGAGGTGACCCGCCCCGCGTCAGTGGCGTTGAAGGAGTTCACTCATCCACCTGGAAGGATGTCCTTGATCTTCTCGGCAACCGAGTCGACCTGCTCTTCGTGACCGAACTTGCCTGCGACGAAGTCCGCCGCGGCGTCGATGCCCTGGTCGACCTTCTCGTGGTTCTGCTCAGCGAGGTCCAGGGCCTTGTTCTTGATCTCGTCGAAGTTCATCTGGTGCTCCTTCGTCCCTGACGCAGGGTACCCGAGCGGGCCCCGCGTGTTGATAGCCGCGATCACGCTAACTGCGCCTGGACAAGTCGGCTCGGTGACAACCAAGATGTCGCTACCGCCGCCTGGTCGGCCGCCGTCGCGGTCAGAACCAGGAGGAACGCCAGATGACACGGCTCCTGCGTGGAGTTATGTCCGCAGTACTGCTGTTGCCGCTCGTCGCGGTCCCCTCGGCCAACGCCACGGCCGACGCGCAGGGGAAAGCGGGGTTCGCGGTGACGACCACGGCGCAGGGCGTCGCGGCCCGCAGTGACCGGCGCCCGGTCGCCGGAGGGGTGTACGACCGGAAAGTCGGCAAGACTTTCATCTCTTGGGCCGGTCGGTACGAGGACAGCTACGTCCAGTCGTACGACCACCGCGAGTCCACCTGGTCCAGTCCGAACCGGATCGCGGACGGCGCCTCGGACGCGCACAACTACCCGACCATGGTCCAGGCCCGGGACGGGCACCTGCTGATCTTCCGCGGCATGCACAACGTCGAGCTGCGCATGTCCCGTTCGCCCCGGCCGCACTCGGCCGACGGCGTCTGGGAGGAGACGCTGATCTCGAAGAACGCGGCCACGTACCCGATGCCGTTCGTCACGCGCGACGGCACGATCTACGTCTTCTACCGCGAGACGACCCGCGACCTCGACGGCACCACGCCCACGGACACGCGCCCGATGCTCTACGTGGTGTCCAAGGACAACGGCAGGACGTGGAAGACCTCCACGGAACTCACCGGGGACCGATTCGCGATCGGGTCGACCTCGCGCGCGGACAACATGAACGAGATCTACATCGGCCAGCTCCGCCAGGAGGACAACGGCCGCGTGCGGATCGTCTACACGCTCGCGGGCGGTGGTCCCGAGGGCAACAAGCACGACCGCTACCACCGCAACATCTACTACACGTGGTTCGACCCGCAGAACCGGCACTTCTACTCGGCGTCGGGCAAGGACCTGGGCACCCAGATCGACGACGCCGACCAGGAGAAGCACCTGAAGGTCGCGGAGACCCCGCTGACCCTGCCGAACGGCGTCAAGTCGCCCGACTACATCCAGCAGGTCGGCACGACGCTGGGCCGGCCGTTCCTGTTGTGGTTCACGGGCGACGAGGCCGGCGGCCCGCTGCGCAACTACCTGTCCACGTGGAACGGTCGCGGGTGGGAGACCAAGGAGGTCGCCCGCGGCCTGCGCACCCGTGAGGTCGAACCGGTCGACCTGCTGACGTGGCGCGTGTACGCGACCGAGGACGGCAAGCCGAACGTGAACACGTACCTGGTGCGGCTGGGCCGTTTCTGGTCGCCGGAGACCGTGATCCCGACGGCCAAGCCGGTGCAGCGCGTCGAGGTCGTGGAGAACTTCCGCGATCCCGCTCGCGCGATCTTCTCCGGGGCGTCGTCCGACCGGGACGTCGCGGTCGCCGACGGCGACATCTACGTGGCGGGCTTCAGCCGCCGGTAAGTCCCTGGGAGAAAGGCAAACGCCCCCTGCTCCGGCGCGGAACCAGGGGGCGTTCGTCTTGGGGACCGGCTACCTCAGATCAGGCGCCGGCCTTCTTGCGACGGACCACGAACAGCGCGGCCGCACCGCCGCCGACGAGGACCAGACCGCCGAGCAGCGGCCACAGGATCGACGCACCGGTCGAGGCCAGGTCGTCCTCACCGCCACCCGGAGCCGGGTTGAGCGGCGTGGTGGAGGTGGTCGGAGTCGTGGTCTCCGGAGTCGTGGTGGTCGTCGCCGTCGTGGTGGTCGTGGTCGGCTGGGTGGGCGTGGTGCCGAGCTTCCAGTTGGCCTTGGCCTCCTTCTCGACCTTGACCTTCTGCGGCTGCGCGACGACGAGCGACTGAGCGACACCGTCTTCGCCGCCCGACTTCTTGTCACCGGCGATGAAGAGACGCCCCTCGGACAGCGTGGCCTCGGCGGAGAGCTTGAACGTGGCCTCGCCGTCCTTGGCGTTGGCCGGCACGTTCACGAAGAACTCGGAGACCTTGTCACCCGTGCCCTGGACGGCGAGGTTGTCGCCCTTCTTCTGCACCGCGAGCGGGTTGCCCTGCGCGTCGGTGATGGTGACGCCCTCGGGGAGGTTCGCGGTCAGCTTGACCTCGGAGGCCGTGGTCGTGACCTTGAACGGGCCGATCTTGTCGCCGGACTTGCCGGACTGCGACTCGGGCTCGATCACCAGGGTCGGCTTCGGCTCGGCCTCGGGCTGGGCGTCGGCGAGGAAGCGCTTGTAGAGCGCG
Source organism: Lentzea albida (assembly GCF_900111005.1). GTDB lineage: Bacteria > Actinomycetota > Actinomycetes > Mycobacteriales > Pseudonocardiaceae > Lentzea > Lentzea albida. The sequence goes on along the minus strand of NZ_FOFV01000001.1, from coordinate 177,649 downwards.
ACCATCTCACCGTCGTTCTGCTTGGTGTCGGCGAGCTCGGCACCGTCGGAGAAGTGCCAGATGGCGGCCTGGGTGGCGCCGATGATGTCCTGCTTGTCGAGTTTCGGGATCTTGTAGGCGTCCTGGACCGCCTTCACCGACTGGGTCGGGTAGGAGTGCTTCAGGATCCAGAGCACCTTGCCCGAGTTCTCCTTGAACTTGGTGCTCGGGTTCGGGTGCTTGTCCCACGGCACCTCCTTCAGGACGTCGCCCGGCTTCAGCGGGGTCGGCAGCTCGACGCAGTACGCGTCGACCTTGGCGGAGCCGTTCTTGTCATCGTCGATCTTGAGCTTGATGACCGAGGTGTCTTCCTTGACCGGCTCGTCCTTGTCCTTGGCCGGCTTCAGGAACACGGGGTGACCGGGCTCCGACTCGTTCGTGATCGGCGTGATCTTCACGTCGGCGTGGGCCGGCAGAGTCGAGAAGGTGAGGGCGGCGACTGCACCGAGCAGCGCGGCGCCGATCCTGAACCGGGAAGCCATGGGTCTCCTCTTGCTCACTGAAGTTAGCCCGAACGCGGCGGGAAGTCAGTCATCCGTCGGGACGGTCGGCACGTCGTCATCGACACTGAACCGACAGGAAGCGAGCGGGACGTTATCCGATGGGGTGACACACGTATGAGTGAGGTAAGGAGAACATCACCCACTGTGCGTGATCAGCGCAAACACACTCACGGTGTCCACAGTGGATAGGGCCGCGATGCATTCGATTTGTCAGGTGACGTTAAATCCGTTGCCGAACAGTTATCAATCGCCGCGTACCGCTACGGATGACCAGCGGTCGCGGTTCAAAGGTCTTGGGAGACCTAGGCCACCATTTCGGCCACTTCCACCGGTCGAATGTCTCCCGGACGCAGCGAAGTGCCGCGCAGGCACATCTCCCTGGGCTCGGGGCGGTGACCGGTGAGAATCCACTTGGTCAGCCCGGCCAACTGGTAGGCGATGAGCGGAGGAACGGCGTCACCCACATGGCGGTAGGCGTTCCCGAGAATCGAGACGTCGAAGCGGAACTGGCGCGGAAACCCTTGCAGGAGCGCCATCTCGCGGACCGTGCAGAGCCGGTGCTGGACGGGGTGGGCATATCGCCCGTTGCCGACGTGCCCGCATTCCCGCTTGATGGTTCTGGCCGGTTCGTCCCACCACATGCGGCCGTAGACATCGGGGTGCGAACCCCAGTTCTGCTGTTCGACGATCTTGCGTTGTGCCGGATTCAACAACTCTGCTGTCGCCGGTGAGCGGAGCAGATCAGCCCACGATCCGCCGTTCGCAGGAATCGCGCGCATTCTTTCGAGACTGCGGTCCTGGGAAAAGGTGGGCGAGACGTGAATGGGGTCCTCGGCGTCGGCGACGCCGGCCGCCACGACCGGGAGTTTGCCGATCGCGCGCCGGACCGTGATCGCGGACGGCCGGATGACCCTGCCCTCCCACAGGTCGTCCAGCGTGAGCAGCGGCAGGCCGCCGTCCACCGCGACCATCAGGGTCCGCTCGCGCAGCTGCGGCAGGCCGAACCTCGAGAGCATGTGCGTGCCGCCCCAGACGGAGTACCCGATCCGGGTGAGCTCCTCGGCGAGGCTGTCGAAGTGGTGGCGCTGCTTGCCCTTGACGAGCTCGCGGGCGTTCTCCATCAGCACGACCTTCGGGCGCAGCTCCTGCGCGTACACCGCGATCCGGCCGACGAGGGAGTTGCGCGGGTCGTCGCGCAGGTGGTTCTGCGAGGTGATGCGGCTGAAGCCCGAGCACGGCGGGCACGCCAGCAGCACGTCGAGCTCACCGCGCCGCAGGCCCCACACCTCGCGCAACGCCGCGGGCGAGACCTTCGCGAGGTCGACCTCCAGCGGGTCGACGCCGATGTTCGCGCGGTAGGTGTCGTTGCAGCGCAACGAACCCAGCTTGGAGCTGGGCTTGCCGATCTGCGCGTCGGCGGCACCGACCACCCGGAAGTCGCGGTGGGCGTGGAAGCCGTAGCTCATGCCGCCCGCACCCGAGAAGATGTCGGCCACCGAGAAGGACACGGCGAGATCGTACGGGCGAGGCTCCGAGGACCTTTCCGTGACATCCCGTACCTTTCCCGCCTATGGAGCTGCCGCGTGCCTGGCAACGGCCTGACCCGTTGCGCGGACTCGACAGGATTTCCTGGGCCGAGGTCTACGACGGCCGGGGTGGCGCCGGTCGGGTGCCCCGTCTGCTGCGCGACCTGGTGGACCCGAGCGGGGAGGTGCGCCAGAACGCGCTCTCACAGCTCGCTGAGCGTCTCCTGACCGACGACACGGTGTCCGAGGCCTCGTTCTGCGCCGTGCCGTTCCTGGTGGAGCTGGGGGCGTCCTACAAGGTCGCGGGCGACGTGCGGGACCGGGTCATCTTCCTGCTGGCCGCCATGGCGTTGGCGGGCAAGGGCTTCACGGAGGACGGACGGCGCACGCACCGCCGCTGGAACGCCCTCGGCCGCGAACTGCCCCGCACGGCTCCGGACTGGCTGACGCAGACGCGGCACGCCGTCGCCCAGGGCGCGCCGAAGATCTTCGAGGCGCTGGCGTCCGAACGGGTCGCGTGCCTCGTGGCCCTGGCCTGCGCGGTGCCGGACAAGCTGCCGTCGTTCGTGCACGGCCTGATGACCGACATGATCGACCTGCCGGGCGAGGAGATGCTCGCGGACGCCGCCGAGATCGCCGTGGCGCTGCTGAAGGGCTCGCCCGAACTGCTCGGCGTCGAGGTGCCCAAGGTGCTCGGCGAAGGGCTGGTGCGGCCCGCGCACCAGCCCCGTGAGATCACCGCCGCCCTGATGGGCTACCGGTTCGCCCTCGTCTCCGCGTACGGCGACGAGGGCGCCTGGTAGGTCCGCTCAGGCCGTGACGGCCTCTTCGAAGGACTCCTCCACCGGAACGACGTCCTCGACCGCGATCGCGGGCTCCAGGGCGCCGAGGCCCGTCCCCCACTCCTGGTCCGCCAGTGCGAACGCGGCGACCGTCAGCGCGGCCACCGGTGCGCCCACGGGCATGTTCTCGCGGTGCAGGTCGAGGTCGAGGCGACCGCCGATGGGCGACGGCGACAGCCGCAGCGTGGCGTGCGCGGGCTCGTCGGCGTGCGCGAGGCGGCAGGCCCAGCCGGTGAAGATCACCCGGCGTTCGTCCACTTCGGTCGGCTGCACGGCGCGCACGTTGGCGCCCACGGCACCGGCGCGGTGGTTGTCCGCGGCCTGCAGGACGAGCTCCTCGAACTCCATCGAGGAGATGCCCAGGTCCCAGCCCGCCACGAGGGCGACCTGGACCAGCGCGAGCGGCAGCGTCGGGACGGCGTCCTCGAAGCACACCATCGCGCCGCCGTAGCGGGTGTTGATCTCGGTCGGCAGGAAGCCGTCCTCGGTCGCGATGCCGTCCAGCGTGAACGTGCCGCGGTAGCCGACGGTGCCGCGCAGGTGCTCACCGACGCGGCGGGCCAGGTTGCGCATCTCGTCGCGGATCCACACGGGCGGGTCGTAGAACGACGCGCAGCCCGCGTAGAGGAACTTGGCCTGGCCCTGGCGGCGCGGCACGACCATCTCGATCGGACGCAGCACGGCCGTGCCGTCCGGGAAGACGATGCCGTGCACGCTCACCGGGATGCCCTCGAGGAACGGCATGACGCGGACCTGCTCGCACTTGGGCGCGAGCACGTCGAAGGCCTCCTTGGCCTCCTCGTAGGACCGCACGCGGCGCACGAAGTTCGCGCCGCCGTTGATCGCGGGACCGTCACCGGACCAGACGACGCCCGCGCCGCGGTCCAGGATCTCCGAGGCGCCCCAGAGGCGTTCGAAGTCGAGGTCGAACACCATCGCGGGCGCGCGGCGGGCCGAGAGCTCGTCCCAGAGCGCGTCGATCGTGGTCTTGTTCTCGAGCTCGACCCAGTCGTGCTGCCGGGCGTTGAGCACCGGGCGGCCCTGGAAGTCGCCGATCTCGTTGTACGGCGTGCTGATCACGACCGCCTCGCGCCGCGCGTCGAAGTCGCGCAGGATCGCCCTGACCTCGGCGCTCGGCTTCGTCAGCAGCTTGCCCAGGCGGCGCTGTTCGACGGCGACGAAGCCGCCCTTGATGCCGAGCGACACCCAGCGGGCGATCTCCGAATCATGTAGCGGCGCATGATCGTCGGTATCGAGCACGAGCGTATGGCGGGCGCCGAGCGCATGGAGCTCCTGCGCTCGCTTGGCCAGACGCGTGCCACCGGCCAGAACTACCAGCCGATCACCGAACAACCTGCCGAGGCGCTCGTTGAGCGCGGAGAGGACATGATTCATCGCCGAAAACTCGCTTAAGAGAAGCGGAGGACGTGACCGGCGAGTGCCGGGTGACGCAGAGCGTAGATGCACCCGGTATGTGTGTCGAAGCACGGTCCGGCAACGGCCGGATGAATCTTGCGACGGGCCTGTCGGCTCAGGCCCGCGAGCAAGTGGATCTCTCGGTGAAGTGCCTGCTCAGAGCGAGCGGGCCGCGTCCCTCAGGACCTGGTCGACGCGGTTGAGGAAGGCGCGCTTCGGGTTGATCGACGGCAGCGGCGCCGTGATCTCGGCCGGCTGGGGCGCGGGTGCGGCACCCACGATGTCGGCCACGTTGCGCAGGAACTCCTGCCGCTTGAACTCGTGCACCGCGTGGTCGTGCAGGAGCCCGGCGATGCTTGTGTGCACAGCGCGATGGGGATAACTCACTTGTGGGTTATCGGCGCAGCCCGCGTCAACCTTTAGGGTCAACTTGTGCGAGTTCTGGTGACCGGCGCCACTGGCTATGTCGGCAGCGCCGTGGTGCGTGAGCTGCGGGTTCGCGGTCATGAACCGGTTCCGTTCCGTCAGCGGCTCTCGGAGCCGTTCGAGTTGCCGGACGTGGACGCCGTCATCCACCTGGCCGCCGCGGCGCGCGTCCGCGAGTCCTTCGTCGATCCGCTCGCCTACTACGAGACGAACGTCGGCGGAACGCTGAACCTCCTGAAAGCTCTTGAGGGCCAACGATTCCTGCTCGCCTCGACTGGGACCGTCTACCGGCCGTCGGACGCCCCGCTGACCGAGGAGTCCGTCCGCGAACCCACCTCCCCGTACGCCGCCTCCAAGGCCGCCGCGGAGGACCTGGTGGCGTGGGCGGCGCGGTCCGGACAGGTCGGGTCGACCACTCTGCGTTTGTTCAACGTCGCTGGAGGTGGTGACACGGACACCACTCGGGTGATCACGCGGGCCGTGGCGTGCGCCGCCGGGACCGTGCCCGGGATGGAGGTCTACGGCGACGGCACGGCCGTGCGCGACTTCGTGCACGTACGCGACGTCGCCACCGCCTTCGTCGTGGCTCTGGAGGCCTGCGAGGTGGGCACGTCGTCGGTCTACAACGTCGGCTGCACGCCCGCCTCGGTGCGGGACGTGCTGGACGCCGTGGCGGCCGTGACGGGACGGGCCGTGGACGTGAGCTGGAAGCCCGCCGTACCCGGTGAGGTCCCCTCGCTGCGGGCCGACGCGTCACGCCTGCGGGCGCTGGGCTGGGAGCCCCGCTCGTCGGCGTTGAAGGAGATCGTCAGGGACCAGTGGCTCGCTTCGGCACCGGCACCCGGTCGAGGTCCCTCGCGATGACGATCTCGCCGTCGAACTCGGCGGCGGCCTCGGCGTGGAACTCGGCCGGGTCCTCGTAGCGCTGGGAGAAGTGCGTGAGGACGAGCTTGCGGACGCGGCAGTCCTTCGCCACGCGGGCGGCCTGCTGGGCGGTGAGGTGGCCGTGGTCGCCGGCGAGCTTCGTGTCGCGGGCGAGGTAGGTCGACTCGATCACGAGCATGTCCGCGTTGTCGGCGAGTTCGAAGACGTTGTCGCAGAGCCTCGTGTCCATGACGAACGCGAACCGCTGGCCCTTGCGGGGCTCGCTGACGTCCGCGAGCTTGACGCCGTCGAGCTCGCCTTCGGCCTGCAGGACGCGGACCTGCGGGCCCTGGATGCCGTGTTCCCTCAGCTTCTCGGGGAGCATGCGGTGGCCGTCCGGTTCGACCAGGCGGTAGCCGACGCTGTCGATGCCGTGGTCGAGCGCGAAGGCCTCGAGCCGGCCGAACCTGCCGGTGGCGATCTCGCCGTCGCCCTCGACGGGCACCTCCTTGATGTCAGCGGCGTCGTAGAACGCGCTGGCGTACCGGAGGCGTTCGAAGAAGTGCGCGCCCGAGCGCGGGTAGTGGGCGTGGACGGTGTGCGGGACCCGGTCGAGGCTGATCCGCTGGACGATGCCGGGGACGCCCAGGCAGTGGTCGCCGTGGAAGTGGGTGATGCAGATCCGGGTGATGTCGCTCGCAGCCGCGCCGGACCGCAGCAGCTGCCGCTGGCTGCCGTCACCGGGGTCGAACAGGAAGCCCTCGCCGTCCCACCTGAGCAGATAGCCGTTGTGGTTGCGCTGGCGGGTCGGGACCTGGCTGGCCGTTCCCAGGACGATCAGTTCCCGGACTGTCACCCCCTGACGTTAACGTGCGTCCTATGCGGAGCGTGGAAGTAGCGGCGTCCTGGCCTGTCGAGAACGTGGCGGTGGCGGTCGTCGCCGATGGTGCCGTCGTGGGTGCGCTGGGCGATCAGCAGCGGGTGTTCCCCCTCGCGTCGGTGACGAAGCTGCTGACGTCGTACGCGGTCCTGGTGGCCGTCGAGGAGGGCGCGGTCGAGTGGGACCAGCCCGCCGGCCCCGAGGGGTCGACGGTGCGGCACCTGATCGCGCACACCGCCGGCTACGCGTTCGACAAGCCCGAGGTGCAGGCCGCGCCGGGCACGCGCCGGATCTACTCGAACGCGGGATTCGACGTCCTGGCGTCTTTCGTGGGCGAGGCCTGCGAAATGCCGTTCGCCACCTATCTGCACGAGGCCGTTTTCGCGCCGTTGGGGATGAATTCTTCGGCATTGGTCGGCTCGGCGGGCGCAGGAGCCGAGTCCAGTGCCGCTGACCTGGCGTTGTTCGCTCTTGAACTGCTGTCGCCGAAGCTCGTCTCCGTCGAGCTGGTGCGCGAGGCGACGACTGTCGTCTTCCCGGGGTTGAACGGCGTGCTGCCCGGTTACGGCATGCAGAAGCCGAACGACTGGGGGCTCGGCTTCGAAATCCGCGACTCGAAGTCGCCGCACTGGACGGGGAACTCCCATTCGCCCCGGACCTTCGGCCACTTCGGCCAGTCCGGCACGTTCCTGTGGGTCGACCCGGAGATCTCCGCGGCCTGCGTGGCCCTGACGGACCTGCGGTTCGGGCCGTGGGCGGTCGAGGCCTGGACGCCGTTCTCCGACGGCGTCCGCGCGGAGCTGGTCAGTCGGCGAGCCTGAGCGCGAGCTGCCGGAGGATCTCCTGCACGTCGGCGTCCTCGTAGTCGTTCTCGTACGCCTGCGCGACCCCGTGGAAGGCGTAGAGCAGCCCCGCGGTGAACCAGCCGAACTGCGACAGCACCTGGTCCATCGCCTGCTTGAGGGCCTGGGCGCCGGCCTCGTTCAGCTCGCCGTCGACCTTGACCTCGTAGCTGAACACGCCCTCCTGCAACGACTTGAGGGCCATGCGCAGGTAGTCGTTGGAACCCGCGCCGTCGTAGCTGAGGGTGAGGACGCCGAGCGCCCGCTGCATGATCTCCCGCTGCTCCACGCCGCCACTCTGCCCGGAGATCAGGCGTGCGTCACCTTCCGACACCCCCTCGGCCGAGACCGAGGGGGCTCGGCCGTTCGTCAGCCGGGCTTGCGCGCGACCCACCGCGCGACGGAGAACACACCGGCGGCACGGGCGGCGTCGAGCACGCGCTTGCCGTCGTGGATCACGCCCTCCTGCTCACCGGAGTACTCGCCCCAGCCCTGGCCGTCGTCGGGAGGCGTGCTGCCCCAGCACTCGACGTCCGGGTAGAGGTCCTCGGAGGCCTCGATGATGAAGCCGGAGGCCGACATCATCTCGCGGTACTCGTCGAGCGTCCCGAGCCGCGGGATGGAGATGACCTCCTCCACCGGTCCGATGAAGGGCGCGATCTGCTCCTCGGTCTGGTAGTCGCCGAAAGGCCGCCGGATCCAGTCGACGCCGACCAGTGCCGCACCGGGCTTGAGCACCCGGAACGCCGCCGCGAAGAAGGCCGCCTTGTCCGGCAGGTGGCACACCGACTCGTAGAAGCTGACCATGTCGAGCGACCCGTCGGGCCACGCGATGAGCGACTTGTAGTCCTCGTCGCCGACCGTGAGGAACGCGGCCCGGTCGGCCAGCCCCTGCTCGGCCGCGTACTTCCGCGCCTGCGCGGAGAGCCACTCGTTGTTGGAGATCCCGACGACGTTCGCGCCGGCGATCTCGGCCATGTAGACGGCCGTGCCGCCGACTCCGCTGCCGAAGTCGAGCCCGGTCCCGCCGGGCCGCAGCCCGGCCGCGTCGACCTGCCTGCGCGCCAACGCCTTCGCCGCGTCCTCGGGCGACAGGGCCGCCTGTTCGGCCGCCAGGTCGCCGTGGTGCCAGAACTGCCCCATGAGCGCGTGGTAGGCGGGCCCTGCGTGGTTGTAGTACTCGCGGACCTGTTGCTCGACGGAGGTGTTCACCAAATCCGGCCTTTCGTGTTGAGCTCGCGGTCGCTCGTCGGAAGGCCAGGGATAACTCGTCGGCCACACCGAAGTCGACCAGCACCGGCACGGCTCAACGTAGTAGTCGGTTCAACCAGTTGTCCACGGTCCGGCTCGGTGACCTGACGTGGTGATCCTGCCCCTTCAAACGTGCACGCTTTGAACAGACCTGCGCCTCCCCCGACCGCGATGCACCGGCCTGAAGGCATCCGCCTGGACAGCCGACACGCCGAACAGCGGCCGGTCACCGGCCACAACCGATAGCCACGACTGACGATATTCCATCCGAAAATTGAATTACCCGCCATCCGGCCCAGAAAGATTCCCGACAGACCAGAATTGGTCACCGAACATGACATCGAAGACCGATGTCAACATAATGTCCACCATTCCGGGTTGCGACATTCGAGCTAACCTCAGCCGAGGCACACAGCTTTTGCATCGAGCTGCGCCAAGATCTCAAGAACACCAAAGGAGGAGATCGACGGGAAGGGTGCAGGTGATCAACATGTCGCAGTGCGAAGGCGCTGACTTCTGCGAGGAGATCGGCGGAGCGACCGATACGTCGTTCAGCCGATTCTACGAAGGCGACCCACCACACAGGAGAGCGTGGTCGAGCACGAACTTCGAAGTACTCGCCGACATGTCGCCTTTGACGACTGGTCACCTCCTGCTTCTCCCCCGCAAGCACTACCTCTCGTTCGCCCAGGTACTCGGCGACCACCCCGGGGAAACAGAGGAGCTGCTGGAAGACGCCACGTCGATCTACCGCGCGACGTTCGGCGAACCGCTGGTCCTAGAACACGGCTCCGGCTTGGGCGAAGACACCCATGCCTGCATCACGCACGCTCACCTGCACATGCTGCCTGCTGACCCGGACGCCGTGGACGAACTTCTGATCCGCGACGGGCTCTCGTACGTCGACCTCGAATCGATCACAGATCTGCGTGATCCACCCTGGCAGGAATCCGCATATTTTTTGCGGCACCACCGGGGACGCAGTCGCGTGTACATACCAAACGGCCGCCAGAAACGCCAGTACCTTCGCTCCATCGTCGGTGCCACTCTGAACATTCCCGACCCCGAGTGGGACTACGCGGTGGTGATTCGCAAGGAGTGCCTTCGGCGGACGATGGAACTCGTCGAAAGCTGGTCACGATGAAATCAGATGAACCAACGCGGCTCACCAACGTCATCATGAACCTCTTCCGCGATCAAAGCAGCACGACGAAGCCGCTGACTGTGGGTGACACGAGCTCTGCCGACCTGATCGCGGGCGCTGATGTGCAGGACGATTGCGCCGTCTACCGACTCAGAGGAGATCAGGAGCTGGTGGTCGGCTCCGACTACGTGCGTGGTCCGAAGTTCCGCCTCTACGAAATGGGTTACCTCAGCGAGTACAACCTGGGACACTACCTCGTCGCGGCTAACGTGAGCGATATCGCCGCCATGGGCGCGACCCCACTCGGCCTCCTGTCCGTCGTGCGCTACCCGCCCGACATGAGCGACGACCTGTTCGAGAGCATCATGCAGGGCATCAAGGACGCGTGTGAGAAGTTCCGCTGCCCCAACATCGGCGGCGACATCGGCAGCGCAGAAAGGTTGATCCTCTCCGCATCCGCACTGGGCGTCTGCACGATCGGCGGCACGCTGTACCGCCGAGGAGCCAAGCCAGGCGACCTCATGTGCATCACCGCACCCACCGGGCTGGCCGGCGCAGCGATGGAGTACCTGCGAGCGAAGCGCCCCAGTCGGACCATCGACGATCTTCACCTCCAGACGTTGCTCGACAGCTGGCGCAGCCCGACCGCGCGGGTGGACGAGGGGATCGCACTGGCCGCAAGTGGGCGCGTCACGTCTTGTCAAGACACCTCCGACGGCCTGAAGGCGACCATCGAGTGCATCGCTTCGGCCAGCGAAGTCGGTGTCACGATCTTCGAAGACTCCCTGCCGGTTCCCGAGTCGGTCAACGAGGTCGCCGGCCACCTCGGACTCGATCCGCTCGGGCTGGTCTTCGGGGACTCCGTCGACTTCGAACTCACCTTCACGGCGCCTGCGGATGCGGTCGATCAGCTGGGTGAACGAATCAGCCTGCACGTCATCGGAGAGGTCACGGAAACCTGTGAGGTCGTGCTGCGCAGGCGCAACGGTTCGCACTCCTCCCTGCCGGGCAAAGCGTGGAGGCACGCCGCAGAAGGGGCCGGTAGGTAGCGAGTGAGACAGGTGACAGCCAGACTGCTGGACAAATCGGCGTTGCTCGTCGTGACGCTGGGACTCGCCGCCAAGGCGTACAACATCCCGTCCAAGCAGTTCTGGGACTCGCTTCTGCAGGGCCGCGGCTACGTCTCGCTGGTACTGCTCGGTCTGGCAGGAGTGTTCGGGGCCTTGACCCCGTTCGAGAGCTATCACAAGCGCTCGATGCTCGACCGCACCGTGACGATGCGGCGCAGGATCCTGGCAGCCTTCGGACGGATGCTCGAGATCAGCGGCAAGATCCAGCCGCCGCTCGACACCGGCGACCTCGCGATGCACTTCTGGCGGAAGAAGCGAACTTTCCGCCATCCCGTGAGCGGTGTGCTGACGAGAGTGAGCACCTACCGGATGTCGACCCACCCGTTGAACCGGAAATTCGCTCCGCAGCGAGGCGTCGGCGTCGTCGGACTCTGCTGGCAGTTCAACAAGGAGGTGCACTTCGATGTTGGCCCGCTCATAGCGACGCTCGCCACCGAGCAGGAGTTCAACGACCACGTGCAACAGCAGGGCAGCGAGTCGGTGATGAACCTGTCGTGGAAGAGCTTCAACGAGTTCAGGCATCGCACAGCCTTGCTCGCCACGCCGATCCGCAACGGGCGGAACCGGTTCATCGGATGCGTCAGCGTTGATGCGAGCCGGGGTTTCGACGTCCTCTGCTGCCGAGCGCTGATCGAGGAGATGACCGAGCTCGGCCTGGCCATAGGTCAGGAGAACTTCGAGTGCACCTGAATGATCCACAGCTGCAGACGATCATCGCCACGACCAGGCGGCAGTACGACGAGAACGCCGTTCAGTACGCGCTCAAGACCGACAAGCTCGAGTTCTTCCCCGGACTGCAGGAGGAGCTCGACAATTTCCATCGGATGCTGCCACCTGGCCCGGTGCTCGACCTCGGCTGCGGAGCCGGACGTGACACCCGACACCTGACCTCGCTGTGCCGCAAAGTGGTCAGCGCAGATCTGAGCCTCGAACTCCTCAAGATCACCAGAGGTGGCACGAGGACGAACGTCGTCCAGCTGAACCTGTTGACCTTGCCGTTTCACGACGGTGCGTTCGCCGGCGTGTGGGTGTCGGGTGGGTTGCTCCACCTACCCAGCGCCGCGCATCCACACGCCTTCAGCGAGATCTACCGCGTGCTGAACGCAGGCGGTGCGACCGCGATCAGCCTTCGTGAGGGTGAGACCGAGGGATGGCACAGGGGCGAACGCATGGACCAGGACCGGTGGTTCACCCTCCGCCGCCCCGACCACGTCACGCGCGAACTGGTGTCCGCCGGCTTCAATGCGGCCACGTGGACGTACTGCGGACGGCGAAACTGGTTCATCGTGGAGGCGGTCAAGAACGAGGTGCCCACTCGTCCGGATGAGGTCCTGGCAGGATCTGCCTGATGCCGCCACGTGGATCATCCACATCGCCCTCGTACCGCGGGATGAGGTGGATGTGAAGGTGATCGACTGTTCGACCGGCGGCAGTGCCATCGTTGACACCTATCGTGTACGCGGCCGGACCGAACTGGTCGTCGATCTCCTCGCGCGCCTGCGTCATGAGGGTGTAGGCCTCAACGATCTCCACCGCGGTCATGTCGAAGAACGACTCGATGTGCCTGCGTGGCACGAGCTCCACGTGCCCCTTGGAAAGCGGGTAGTTGTCCCAACGAACAACGAAGTTGTCGCTCTCAACCAAGATCTCGTGCAGAGAACTGTCATGCAGCTTGCAGAACAAGCAATCCGCTTGAACTCCCGACAAGGTTCCGGCAACTTCCACCTCGGCTGACGGCCCCATAGCGCTCCTTTTCTCACGTTCCATCACTGCCACCCACCTCACACCCGAGTGGATGGACCGTAGCGCGACATCCACCAAAGTTCCGAACACGATCCGGTGTCGACCATTCGGGTGTGTCGAGTTGATCTTGTCAGATCAACGGCCGGTACGCCACCGTCGCAGGTGATCATGGAAGCGTTACAGCAGCACAGGCGGAGCTCATTCGACCAAGCACTTCTTTCAAGGTCAGCGAAGTGGTGTCGATATTAATGGCGTCATCAGCTGGAACAAGAGGTGAAACAGTTCTCGACATATCCGCCTCATCGCGGCGAATCACGTCTTTGAGCACGTCTTCGTAGGAACCTCGCCGCTCCTGGTCGACACGCCTGCGCGCCCTTACCTCGGCGCTCGCGCTCAGGTAGAACTTGACCAGCGCCTCCGGAAACACCACAGTGCCGATGTCACGGCCCTCAACGATGCATCGCTCCTGGCCCGCAGCCCAGAGCCGCACCAGGTGAGTGACTCGCTCCCGAACCTCGCCGATCCGCGCCACGTCCGACACCGCGACGTTGACCGCAGGAGATCTGAGATCTTCGTTGCCATAGCGTCCGGAGGTGAGCAGATCTTGATCTCGGCTTTCTCGAATGAGGTCGTCACACAGGATGACTATTTCTTGCCGATCGCTCGTCGACACTCTGCGCCGCAGCGCTTCGAGAGCAATTATTCGATAGGTTCGCCCGCTTTCGAGATAGCTGAGCCCGAAGCGTTGAGCCAGAGCCAAGCACGTGGTGGTCTTCCCAGCAGCAGCCGGACCGTCTACAGCCACCACGGCCGGGATCACTCGATCGACGGAATGAATAGAGTTTCGCTGCAACGAGTCACTTAAAGGCATCAAGTCCATGAACCATCGTAACACCATTGCGCTTATATGTCGCATTCTCATTCACGCCTCATAGATCCGTGAACATCATAACCGCAGGTCAAGCCGATGGAAGTGTGGACCGTTCACAAGAACCAGGATTGAAGACGATGCCATAATTCTTTTCGAATTGGAATTATGTCCATTTGTTGACCAGAAACGAGCGACAGGGACAACCCCGAGGCATCCGGTCCCCGAGCCCCGCCCACCGCATGGCGCAGTCAGCCACCGCCCGACGGGCGATCCCTCGATCGTGACGCTGCCCACAACGCACCGATGGACGACATCGCGCCTATGCCGGCCGCCTCAAGCTTCGTCGACCCTCACACAGAAAAGTGAAGGGCCCCGGCGTGATGCACCGGGGCCCTTCACTTGCGCGCTCGACAGGATTCGAACCTGTAACCTTCTGATCCGTAGTCAGATGCTCTATCCGTTGAGCTACGAGCGCAGGCTATTCAATTGTAACCGATCCCCTAGAGGCTCGGCCTTGCGGAGGCTCCGGGATTTGAACCCGGGATGGGGGGTTACCCCAAACCGCATTAGCAGTGCGGCGCCATAGACCAGACTAGGCGAAGCCTCCCGGGACCATCCTTGGCCACGGGACATAGGTTACACAGGTCCTCAACCGAGTTGCAAAACGCCCCCCTCCTAACCCAGAACGCGCTGGTCAGAGCACGTCCCGAGGGTCGGAGAGGGACGTAAAAGGCCTGGTCGGCCCGACCCGAGTGACCTAGATCATTCCGAGGCGATTTCCAGGAACGGCCGGAGGGACTCCGGATTGCGCAGCGCGCCCCTGCTGACGGCCCGGTCCGGGTCCACCCCGGCGAGGATCTTCTTGACCGGGACCTCGCACTTCTTGCCGTTCAGCGTGCGGGGGATCTCGCTGACGGCGACGAAGCGGTTCGGCACGTGGCGAGGCGAAAGGGAGGCCCGCAGTTCCTTGCGCAACAACGGTTCCACGTCGGACAACGAAACGCCGTCCAGGACGACGAAGCACAGGAGCTCGCCCTCGGTGACGCCCGAGGTGTCGATCACGAGGGAGTCGGCGACACCGTCGACGGACTCGACCACGCGGTAGAACTCCGAGGTGCCCATGCGGACGCCGCCGCGGTTCAGGGTCGAGTCGGAGCGGCCGTAGATCACCGCAGAACCCCGTGGCGTGATGCGGATCCAGTCGCCGTGGCGCCAGATCCCGGGATATGTGTCGAAGTACGCGTCGCGCAGGCGCGAGCCGTCGTCGTCGCCCCAGAAGAAGACCGGCATGGACGGCATCGGCTTCGTGATCACGAGCTCGCCGACGGCGTCCTCCAGGGCGTTGCCCGCCTCGTCGTAGGCCTCGACGGCGGCGCCCAGGGCGCGGCAGGAGAGTTCACCGAGCCAGACCGGGCGGTCGGGGGACGCCGCCACGAAGGCGGTGCAGAGGTCGGTGCCGCCGGAGACCGACGCGATCTGGACGTCCTTGCCGACGGCGGAAGCGATCCAGCGGAAGCCTTCGGGGGTCAGGGGTGCGCCGGTCGAGCCGACGACGCGCAGGCCCGTCAGGTCGTAGGTCTCCGACGGGTTGAGGCCTTCCTTCAGGCACGACTGGACGTACGGGGCCGAGGTGCCGAAGTACGTCACCCGGTGCTGTTCTGCCAGGTGCCACAACGCGTTCAGCGACGGGTAGGCGGGGCTGCCGTCGAACAGGACGATCGTGGTCCCGACGAGCAGACCGCCCACCAGGTAGTTCCACATCATCCAGCCGGTGGTGGTGAACCAGAAGAAGCGGTCGCCGGGGCCCAGGTCGCCGTGCAGGCCGAGCATCTTGAGGTGTTCGAGCACGATGCCGCCGTGGCCCTGCACGATGCCCTTCGGCAGGCCCGTGGTGCCGGACGAGTAGAGCACCCACAGCGGGTGGTCGAACGGCACCGGCGCGAACTCGAGCGGCGCGCCCTCGTTGGCCGCGACCAGTTCCGCGAACGACAGGGTGTCCGGCAGCGTCGAGCCGTTGTCCAGGTAGTCGATCAGGACCGTGGCGCGCAGGCCGGGCAGTTGCGCGCGGATCTCCTCGACCACCGGGCGGGTGTCGAAGGACCGTCCGTTGTAGACGTAGCCGGAGACCGCGACGAACACCGCCGGCTCGATCTGGGTGAAGCGGTCGGCCACGGCGCGGGCACCGAAGTCCGGTGAGCAGGACGACCACGTGGCGCCGAGGGACGCGGCCGCCAGGAACGCGATGAGGGCTTCGGGGGCGTTCGGGACGAGTGCCACCACGCGGTCGCCCTGCGAGACGCCCAGAGAGGCCAACGCGGCTCGGAAAGCGGCCACGCGCGCACGCAACGCACCGAACGTCAAAGAAGAGGCGACGCCGTCTTCACGATGGAAGATCACGGCGAGGTCGTCGTCGGCTCCGCGGCGCAGCGCGTGCTCGGCGTAGTTCAGCGTCGCGCCGGGGAACCACTGGGCGCCCGGCATCTCCGCGGAGCCCAGGACGCGCTCGTACCCCGTGTGGAACTGAACGTCGAAGTACGCGGCTATGGCGCCCCAGAACCCCTCGAGGTCGGAGACGGACCACTCCCACAGCGACTCGTAGTCGGGGAGGTCGTGACCGCGGTCCGCGAGCCAGGAGCGGAACTCGGTCATCCCGTTGTCCCTCGTGGGGTCCGGGCGCCACAGCAGTTCGACGTCGGTGTCGGTCATGCCCCATGTCTAACCCAGGCACAACGGAACGTCCATGTGTGATTGACGGACTTGCGGTAGCCCGCCTGTGTGGTTCTAACCTGCTGAGATCAGCTCGTCGACCGCACTCGTGAGGCGTGCGGCGTCGGCGGGGGCCAGCACGAGCCAGCCGTCCTGCTTGCGCAGGAGGTAGCGGCCCTCGCGCGTGTCGAGCCACGAGACCGAACGACCGGTCGGGCGCGGTACGCCGTCGCGGTTGCGGGCGGTAAGGCCCAGTTCGCCGCCGCCGATGCGGGACGTGACGATCCGCATGAGGTTGTGCGCCTCCGGCTCGCGGATGCCTGCGTCGCGCAGGACGTCCAGGAACGCCTGCTTGCCCTCCTGCTCCCCCGCCCTGCCCGCGCGGACGTAGTCGTCCCAGCGCACGTTCACGGCACGGCCGGAGCCCGGCGCGAGGCCCGGCAGCGACGACACCGTGGCCGAGGCCAGCGAGGTCGGGTGGAACGGGTAAAGGTGCACCTCGCCGTTCACGCGGGCGGCGAAGGCACCGCCCCAGCCCGCGCACGCGATGCCGCGGGCCAGTTCGGCACCCTTGAAGTACGCGATCTCGAGCGCGCGGTCGAATTCGCCGAGGCCGCTGACCAGGGCGCGGAGGTCCGGGTCAGGGCGCTGGATCGTGCCGAGGCGGCGGGCCTGGAGGGACTGCGAACTCGCTTCGACGAGGCGTTGCCGCGCCGCCCGGGTCGCCCCGACGTGGGGCGTTCCGAGCGGCACGACGCGGTCCTCGCCGTGCACGGCTTGCCACAGCAGGAAGAACTCCTGCGAGCTCACCGTGAACTGGCGCTGGGTCACTGACCGATCACCGGCGGGGCCGCCTTGCGGTCCAGGCCGAAGACGTTGTCGTCCTCTTCCAGGTAGCTCGCCGTCTTGTGTTCCTTGGAGTCGTTCTGACCGCCGCCTGCCGCGGGGGCACCGGCCATCGGCGCGCCACCCATCGCGAGCGGGTTCTGGAACGCCTTGGTCGTGTTGCCGGGCGCGGCCGAGGCAGCCGCCGCGGCACCACCGGCGCCGCCACCGCGCGCACCGTCGTTCACGCCGGCGACGTTGCCGCCGGAGACGCCACCACCGGCACCGCCGCCACCGGAACCGCTCTGGTTGCCGGAGCCGAACGGACGGGCCATGCCGCCGCCGAAGCCGCCGAACCCTCCGGCGCCACCGCGGCCGCCGCCACCTCCACCGCCGCCGAAGCGCGAGGAGGCGTTCGTGGTGCCGCGGTTCTGGTTCTGCGCGCCGCTGGTCGCGACGGGAGCACCACCGGCACCACCCGCGCCACCGTCCGGCGTGCCACCGGTGTGCGAGCGGTTGGTGAGGTCGCCGCCGGTCGGCGTCGGGTTGATCGGGTTGACCGGGGGCGTGAACTGCTGCGGCACGGTCTGGTCGACCGCGGCCGAGTTCTTCTGGAACGTCGCCATCACGTCCGCTGCGAGACGGTGCGAGGCGTCGTTGGCCGCGAGGGTGTCGACGGGGCTGGTGCCGATGGTCTCGAAGCCCGCGAAGTCGGTCTGGGGCTGCTGCGCGATCAGGCGCTCGTTCTGCAAGGCGCCGAAGCCGTCGACCTGGGTGAGCCGGTCCTGCAGGACCGCCCTGTTCACCAGCGCGGCGTCCGTGGGCACCGGCGGCTGGGGGGCTGCGGGAGGCGGCGGCATCGCGGCGCGCGCGGCCTCGACGTTGCTGGTCTCGGTGGTGATCGCGGCCGACACCTTGGTCGCGTAGTTGGCGGTGTCGTCGACCCAGTTGGTGACCTCGGTGAGACCGTCGCGGGCGAGCCGGGCCGACTCGCTGTCCCAGCCGACCGACGAGTCCTCGACGGCCTTGAGCAGGCTCGTGCGCACGCCGGCGATGTCCTCGCCGATCTTCTGCCAGTTCGTCGCGGCGGCCTGGGCACCGGCGAGGTTCACGCCCGTGTGCACCATGTTGTAGAGCTGCTCGTGGGTGTACGTCATCCAGTCGACGGGCTCGTGCAGCTCGCTGCGGTAGCCGTCGTCGCGGCCGTGCGACTTGTCGTCGCGGTCGCCGTTGCCACCGCGGTTGTGGTCGTTGCCCTTGTTGTCGTGCGATCCGTGGCTCACCAGGACCCCCCGGCGTTCTTCATCGACCGTTCTGCGTCTTCGTCGGCGTCGCGGATGCTGTCGCGGCTGCGGCGCAGGGCGTCCCCGATGTCGTCCAGCACTTTGAATAGGTCGAGCAACGCCTTCGCGGCACCGGAGTCCTCCCCCACGGCCAGGTCGGTGAAGCGCGCGCTGATCGCCTTGGCGACCGGGTTCTCCCCCAGTTGCAGCGGGGTGGCCAGCTGGTCGGTCGCGCGCTTCCACAGGTCCATGACCTGGTCGCGTGCGGCGTCGACGGCCTTGATCAACGCGTCCGCGGCGTCGACGTCGAGCGTCAGCTTGCCGCTGTCCGCGGCCTCGTCCAGCTTGGCGGCGGCGTTGCTCGCCCCCGCCTTGTCCACCAGCATCTGCTGCTGGAGAGCGGGTTTCGCCGCCGCCAGCTGTTCAGCCGTGATCGGCGCGGTGACCGACGTGGTCACGTCGGGTGTCACCGGTGGAGCGCCCGCGCCAGTGGTCGTGCCACCAGTCGTGCCTGTCCCAGTGCCTTCAGCCATCCCTCACAACCCCCTGCACTGCATAACTCGTCACCGCAGCACTGGGCGTTACTCGCAGCTACACCCAGTCAGCCGTCCGAAGCACTCCTTAGATGTACCCAACCAACGGTTCGGTTCCAATCCGCCGGAAAGACCCTTACCTCATGTGAGCGTCAAACCAGTTCAACGCACGAGACCATGCTTCGTCACTCGAAACGTTGAACCTGACCAGATCTGACGCGGTTTCGGAGCTGATCACAGCATCACGAAGCTTGCTCACTTCTTCCGAGTCCCCGTCCTTGAAGATCCCGAGCCACGGGCAGGAGAGGTCGGCGGCCACGTCCACGAGCGCGGGGAGGCCGTCGGAGAGCGGTTCGAGGATGCCGGGGGCCTGCACGGTGACGGCGGCGCCGATCGTGCGGCTGGCGGCGACCACCATGGCGACCGTGCCGCCGATGTCGAAGCCGACGACGCCCATCCGGTCGGCGCTCACACCCTGCTGCCCCAGCCAGACGAACGCGACGTCGGTGTCCGCGAGGAGCCGGTCGCCGTTGAGCTTGCTGACCTGGTCGCGGATGTCGTCGCCGTGCACGCGGTCGGCGTCGTAGAGGTGCGGCGCGATGGCGAGCCAGCCCTCGTCAGCAAGGCTGCTGACGAGCGTGCGCACACCCTGGGTGACACCGCGCGCCTCGTGCAGCACCACCAGACCGCCCCGGACAGCGGAGTCGGGTTCGGCGATCGTCACCCGCAGCTCACGGCCGTCGGAGAGGGAAAGCGTCTCGATGCGGGGTGTGGTCATGTTTCCCACCCTTCCACGAGGGGGTGAACTCCAGTCAACGTGACCAATCGGACGGAGCAATGCGAGGATCGGGTGCATGAGCGTGCGAACCCGTGCTGACCTGGCGTCCCTGCCGTCCTACGTGCCCGGCAGGAGCATCCCCGGCGCCATCAAGCTCGCGAGCAACGAGGTCTCCGCCGGACCTCTGCCCAGCGTCGTCGAGGCCATCGCCCAGGCGGCCACCGGCATCAACAGGTACCCCGACTCGGGTTCGGTCGAACTCACGAACCGGCTGTCGGACAAGCTCGGCGTGCCCGCGGACCACATCGCCGTCGGCTGCGGCTCGGTGATGCTGTGCCAGCAGCTCGTCCAGGCCACCTGCGGCGAGAACGACGAGGTCCTGTTCGCGTGGAGGTCCTTCGAGGCCTACCCGATCGTCACGCACGTCTCCGGCGCCCGGCAGATCCGCGTGCCGCTGACCGACGAGCACACCCACGACCTCGACGCGATGCTCGCCGCGATCACCCCGAACACGCGGATGCTGTTCGTCTGCAACCCCAACAACCCGACCGGCACCGCGCTGCGCACCGAGGAGATCGAGGCGTTCATCGCCCGCGTGCCGCGTGACGTGCTCGTCGTGCTCGACGAGGCCTACAAGGAGTTCGTCGACGACGCCCACGTCCCCGACGGCGTCGAGCTCGCCAAGCAGCAGTGGGCGGCCGGGCACACCAACGTCGCCGTGCTGCGCACCTTCTCCAAGGCCTACGGCCTCGCCGGACTGCGCGTCGGTTACGCGGTCGCGCCGCCGGTCGTCGCGGACGTGCTGCGCAAGGTCTACGTGCCGTTCTCGGTCAACGCGCTCGCGCAGGTCGCCGCCATCGCCTCGCTCGACGCCGAGGACGAGCTGATGGTCCGCTGCCGCGCGATCGTCGCCGAACGCACCCGCGTGCGCGGCGAACTCCTCGCGATGGGCTACGAGGTCCCCGAAACGCAGGCGAACTTCGTGTGGCTGCCCCTGGGCGAGCGCACCGGCGAGTTCAACGCCCACTGCCTCGATCACAAGGTCGTCGTGCGGGCGTTCGTCGACGAAGGCGCCCGCGTGACCATCGGCGAACCCGACGAGAACGACGCCTTCCTGGCCGCCGCCCGCGCGTTCACCCTCTGAGAACTGCTACTTCGTGAGCAGCTGAACGATCGCCGCGACTCCCACCACCACGATGACGCCGCGCAACACGGCGGGTGGGAGTTTGCGGCCGATCTTGGCGCCGATCTGGCCACCGACCACGGACCCGACGGCCAGCAGCAGCACGGCCAGCCACGCCACGTCGGCGATGAAGATGAACAGCACGCCGGCGACGAGGTTCACGAACGCGGTGAGGACGTTCTTCAGCGCGTTCATCCGCTGCAGGTGCTCGTTGACGAGGACCCCCATGATCCCCATGACCAGCACGCCCTGCGCGGCGCCGAAGTAGCCGCCGTAGATGCCCGCGGCGAAGACGCCGAACCACAGCAACAAACCGCCGTCGCTGTCGGCGTTGCGCCGGTGCGAGAGCTTGCGGTTGAGCCAAGGCTGGATCACCACCAGCACCAGCGCGATCACGATCAGCACCGGCACGATCGCCGTGAAGGCCTTGTCCGGCAACGTGACCAGCAGGATCGCGCCGATCACACCACCGAGGATCGAGGCGGGCAGCAACCGCTTGACCCGGCCCGCCTGCCCCTTCAACTCCTCGCGATAACCCCACGCGCCGGACAGCGAGCCGGGCACCAGCCCGAGGCTGTTGGACACGTTCGCGACCACGGGTGGGTAACCGACGGCGAGCAACACGGGGAACGTCACGAGCGTGCCGCTGCCGACGACGGTGTTGATGCCGCCTGCGAACACACCCGCGATGACCACCGCGATTGCTTCCCAGACAGTCATGTCACCCCCCAGTTACCCGATGGTTCGCGACGCTAACACTCCGTTCGGACCAGCGCGGTGTGGCGCTCATGACAGCGGGCCCGGCACTCAGCGTGAGTGCCGGGCCCGCTGGTCGGACGGGGAGTCACGCGATCCGGCGACGACGTCCGATCATGCTGGCGCCGAAGCCGAAGGCGACGAGCAGTGCGCCGAGCAGGCCGAGGCCCAGCACGGAGGCACCGGTCTTGGCCAAAGCGCCACCGGTACCGCCGGTGCCGCTGGAACCACCGGCGGCGGCCGCCGGCTCCGGGGAGTCACCGGGCTCCGGCCGCGGGTCCGCCACGACCGGGAAGCCGCTGCGCGATTCGCTGCCCGCGAAGACCTGGACGTGACCGTCGTACTCACCGCGGAACTTCCACGGTCCGTCGACCCACGCCCAGAAATCACCGGCGGGCACCTTGTCGAAGCGCACGTTGCCCTTGTCGTCGGACACCGTCTCCGCGACGTCGACGCCCAGCTCGCGGTCGCGCAGCACGATCCGGGTGCCGGGGAGGGCCTCACCCTCGTCGAACCGGTAGTCGCCGTTGCGGTCGAAGTAGAGCTCTCCCGTCAGCGAACCGAACCCACCAGGCACGCGTGCCGTGTCGAACGCGCCGACACCGTCCATGTTCCAGCCCGCGTACGGCGCGAAGAGGCACGCCGCGACGACGGTGCCGTAGGTGAACGCGCCCTGCGGCACGGCCTCGATGGCCACGACCGTCTTTGTCTCGCCGGCGCCGACGGTCACACCGGCCCCGAACAGCTCTCCCCAGCCGGGGTTCGGCCTGGTCGAGTCGCCGAGCTGGTTGCTGTTGCCCACGCCGTTGCAGTAGGCGGTGATGCCGCTGATCGCGCGGTCGCCCCGGTTCGTCAGGGTGATCGTGATCTTGGCGTCCTCACCCGGTTCGTAGACGTCCTGGTCGAGGGTCAGGGTCGCGCTGAGCGATTCGCTGTACGGCCTCTCGCCGCGAGCGATCACCTCGACCGGTGCCCCCGGCCGCACCTGGACCTTCTGGTCCCGGCCCTCGTAGTGCACGACCCAGCCGTCGGCGAAGGTGAAGCCGACGTAGTACTCGCCCGACGGCAGCTCCGCGAAGGAGAACCGGCCGTCCGCACCGGTGGTCGTCTTGAAGTAGCCGTACGGCGCGCCGCCGTTGGCCTCCACCACGACGCCCGCGGTGGCCTCACCCGCGTCCTGCTGCCCGTTGCGGTTCCTGTCGGCGTAGGCGACACCGGAGACCGAGCCCTTGGTCTGCACGACCTCGGCCTCGGCGCGGAAGTTGCTGTTGGTCGGGTTCGGGACACCGAGGTAGTCGACGTACCCCCAGATGTTCAACTTGCCGTTGGTGAAGTCGCGGATCGTGCCGGAGACCTCGAACGTGCGGGACTCCCCGGCGAGGAGCCGGACACCGGGACCGTTCGGCCGGAAGTCGCCCCACTGGGCCTCCGGGACCTCCAGCCCGGAGAGCGACCACGGCAGGCGGACGCGCTCGGCCACCCGGCCACCGGTGTTCGTCACCTTCAGCGTGGCCTTCACGGTCTCGTGCGACTCGTAACGCGGCTTGTCGAGCGTCAGGGTGGCACGCAGCTCAGCGGGCCCCGAGACCGCCTTCAACCCGACGAAGACGGTGCTGCCCCACCCGACGACCTGCTGCGTCTCCATGTCGGGTCCGTACCGGAAGTCCCACGGCCCGAGGATCGCGGCGCGGTAGGTGCCGACCGGGACGTCGACGAACTCGAGCGTGCCCTGCGCGTTGCTCACGGCCTCCGCGACCTGGGCACCGGTGCCGGGGTTCAGCAGGACGATCTTCAGCCCGGCGACCTCCTCGCCGGGGTCGATCATGTGGTCCTCGTCCCGGTCGTCGGCGAGGTGCATCGTGAGGCGGCCCTTGCCGCCGGTCACGGTCGCACTGGCACTGGCGCGCGGACCGTCGGTGTTCCAGCCGGGGTTCGGCTGGAAGTCGCACGACAGCCAGACATCGCCGGCCTGGGAAGCGCCCTCGGGGACGGGCTCGGTGAACACGAACGTCTTCGTCTCGCCGGCCACGAGGTCGACGCCGGGACCGAACACCGCGTTCCACTCGGCACCACCGTCGAAGTGGTTGCTGTTCCCGGCGCGGTTGCACCCGGCCTGGATGTCGTCGAGCCGGTACTGGCTCGTGTTCGTCAGCGTCACCGTGACCTTCGCGGTCGCCGGGTAGGCGTAGGTGGACCTGTCGAGCGACGCCGTCGCGGTCAGCAGCTCCGAGTAGGGCCGCCAGGCACGCCCCTCGAGGGACGTCGTCCGGTTCGGCTCGACCGCGAACTGCTCGAGGCCGGGCTGCAGGTGCACCACCCAGCCGCCGGGGAGCTCGTAGTACGGCGAGTACACGCCGGTCAGGACGTTGGTGAACTCGAACAGGCCGTTCTCGTCCGTGGTCGTGCGGTGCTCGGCGGACGGGCTGCCGCCGTAGATGCTCACGATCCCGCCCGCGAGCGGCTCACCGGGATCGAGCGCCCCGTTGCGGTTCGCGTCCGCGTACGCCGTGCCGCGCACGCTGCCGAACGTCTTGGTGACGGTCGGCTCGAACGAGACGAAGTTGTCGTTGTGGTCGGAGTCGCCCACCTCCGCCAGCACGTAGACGCTGAGGTCGAGCCTGTCTCCGTTCAGCCTGGCGATGGCACCGGAGAACTCGACCGTGCGCGTCTCGCCGGCAGCGAGAGTGGTGCCGGGGTATTCGAACGTTCCCCAGCCGCCGTAGGACACCTGAAGGCCTGAGGCGGTGCCGCGGACGCGCTCCGCCGGGAACGGGCTCAGGTTCGTGACGGTGACCTTGACCTTCACGCGCTCGTGCGACGCGTAGTGGTCCTTGTCGATCGACGCCGTCACCTTCAGGTTCGGCTTCTCGGCCACGGTCGTCCGCGGCTGGTTCTCCTGCTCGGCCCCGGTCGGCCGCGCCGGGGCGTGGGACGTCTCGGCGGGCGTGCTCGGTGCGGGTGGCTGCGCGGACGGCTCGCTGGACGGCACCGGCTCGACCGACGGCGGCGAGACCGGCTCGCTCGTCGACGGCGGTGCCGGCTCCGTCGTGGAGGGAGGCGTGCTCGGCTCGCTGGTCGGCGCCGGCGTCACCTCGCTCGTCGAAGGTGGCGCCTCCGGCTCCTGTGCGTGCGCACCGCTGGTGGCGGTGCCGAACGCGAGGACCGCGGCAGTGGTCAAGGCTCCGATTCTGAGCAGGGCGCGGCTGACCGATCTCTCGGACACTGGAATCCCCCAAGACCCCGTAGGAAGTGGTCCGCCTGGACGTCAAGCCCCCGCACGCGTCCAGCGGACTCGGGCAAACTACCCCAACCGCACCTGCGCTGGTGGTTGATTCCTTCACACGTTTTTGACGCTGGTGGCAAGCTGTCGCCCGTGACGCCCGAGGACCTCGCGCACCTGCGCCGGGCACGCGACCTGATGGACCGCGAGTACGCGCGGCCGTTGGACGTGCCCGCGATGGCCCGTGCCGCGCTCATGTCGCCGTCGCACTTCTCCCGGCAGTTCCGCGCGGCGTACGGCGAAACCCCGTACGGCTACCTGATGACCCGGCGGATCGAGCGGGCGAAGGCGTTGCTGCGCCTGGGGAAGCTGTCGGTGACCGAGGTCTGCGTCGAGGTCGGGTGCACGTCGCTCGGCTCGTTCTCCGCGCGTTTCACCGAACTGGTCGGGGAGACGCCGTCGGCCTACCGGGCGCGGGCGCACGACGCGCTTTCGGTGGTGCCCGGATGCCAGTTGAAGGGGCTCACGAGACCGAGCAGGTTTCGAGAAGCGACGCGTTCGCGGCGTGCCTAGGGTTCGGCCCATGAAGCTTTCGCACACGTTCCTCTTCGTCCACGACCAGGACGCCGCGCTGAAGTTCTACCGCGACGTCATCGGCCTCGAGGTGCGCACGGACCAGACCATCGAGAACGACTACCGCTGGCTCACGGTCGGCCCCGCCGAGCAGCCCGAGGTCGAGATCGGTTTGGCGCGCATCGGTCCGCCCGCGCCGCCGACCGACTTCGAGGCGTTGGAAGCGTTGCTGGCCAAGGGATCACTGCAGGGTCTGATCTTCGCGGTCGAGGACGTGGACGCGAAGTTCGAGCAGGTGCGCGCGGCCGGTGGCGAGGTGATGCAGGAGCCGGTCGACCAGTACTACGGCGTGCGCGACTGCGCGTTCCGCGACCCGTCCGGCAACATGATCCGCTTCTCCTCGCAGCGCTAAATCGCTTCTGCCCGTGCGGCGGTTGTGGTTCAGTGGTGCCTTCAGGCGTTCTCGCAGACAAGGTCGATGCCATGGGCAGCCCCGGACACACCGGGTGCCTCCGCAGTACCCGGTGACTCTCGCGCTCTTTTTCCCGCGATCACCAGGAGTTCCACCTTGTCTTGGTACACCTCGTTCTTCACCGATCTCGCCAACACCTTCTGGCGCGGCGCGGTCCAGCCTTCGCAGACGTCCGCCGAGATCGACTTCATCGCCGGCCTCGGCGCCGGGCCGCGGGTGCTGGACGCGCCGTGCGGCAGCGGCAGGCACAGCATCGAGCTCGCCCGCCGCGGCTACTCGGTCACCGGCATCGACATCTCCGAGGAAGCCATCGCGCACGCCCGTGCGCTGGCGCCCGAACTCGACTGGCGACAGGGCGACCTCGCGTCACTCGGCTCGTTCGGCGTGACGGCCGACCTGGCCCTGTGCCTGGGCAACAGCTTCGGCTACCTCGACCACGCCGGTTCGCGGCGGTTGCTGGCCGACCTGGCCGCCGCCGCACCGGTGCTGGTCGTCGACTACGGCTGCACGGCCGAGTCGTTGCTGCCCTCGTTGCCGGGTGAGATCCGGATGTCCGCGGGCGGCGTCGACATGGTCGCCGTGAACAACTACGACGTGGCCTCGGCGCGGCTGCTGATCGACTTCACCTTCTCCGACGGTGAACGGACCCAGCGGTCGACGTGCGTGCAGCACGTCTACACGGCCGGTGAGCTGACCCGGATGCTGCACGACGCCGGGTTCTCGTCGGTCGAGTTGTTCGGTGACACCGACGGCAGTGCGTTCGCAATCGGCAGCCACCGGTTGCTGGCAGTGGCGCACCGCTGATCGTCTGGACCTCGGCCCAGGTGGTAGCGCTCTCACGACCGCCTGGGCCAAGGTCGTACCCATGCGTGCCAACATCGCGATAGCGGCCCTCGCCTCGTCCATGGTGCTGCTCGGCTCCACCGCGAGCGCCTCCACCGACCACGCCCGCGACCTGTCCGCCCGCGTCAGCGCGGACGGCGCCCACCGCCACCTGATCGCGTTCCAGCGCATCGCCGACACCCACGGCGGCAACCGCGCCGCCACGACCAGCGGTTATGCGGCCAGCGTCGACTACGTGGCCGGGCGGCTGCGCGACGCCGGGTTCGACGTGACCACTCCTGAGTTCGAGATCAAGCAGAAGGTCGACGACGCCGGACGGGCCGTGGTCGGCTCGGCCTCGCACGAGCTCGTGCCGTTCGGCGACACCCCGAACACCCCGGACGGCGGCCTCACCGCGCCGCTCCGGGTTGTGCCGGAGGACGGTACGCCGGGTTGCGAGGCGAGTGACTTCGCCGGGCAGGACTTCAAGGGCTCCGTGGCGCTGATCCGGCGCGGCACCTGCACGTTCGTCACCAAGTACGCCAACGCGGTGAACGCGGGCGCGGCGGCCGTGATCATCTCCAACAACGTGGACGGCCACCTCGACCTGCGCATCCCCGGCACGGTCCCCGGCGGCACCGCCTCCAGGGCGGACGGCACGGCACTCGCCGCGCTGGCCGGGCAGACCGTGATGCTCGACCTGCGCCACCACGACGAGGTCCACCTCGACCGCAACGTCGTCGCCCAGACCCGCACCGGACGCGCCGACAACGTTGTCATGGCCGGAGCGCACCTCGACAGCGTCGACGCCGGTCCCGGCATGAACGACAACGGCTCCGGCTCCGCCGCACTGCTCGAGGTCGCGCTCAAGATGGGCGCGCGGCCCAAGCTGCCCAACGCCGTCCGCTTCACCTGGTGGGGCGCGGAGGAGGCCGGCCTGATCGGCTCGCGCGCCTACGCCTCGGCCCTGTCGTTCGAGCAGCAGCTGGACATCGCGCTGTACCTGAACTTCGACATGGTCGGCTCGCCCAACCCCGGCTACTACGTCTACAACGACCCCGGCCTGCCGTACGGCTCGAAGCACATCGAGAAGGCGTTCAGCGACTTCTACACGGGCCTGAACCTCGGGCCGGAGGGCCTGAACGTGCGCGGTGCCAGCGACTACGGCTCGTTCACCGCGCTCGGCATCCCGGCCGGCGGCATCATCTCCGGCGGCGGCGAGGTGAAGACCGCCGCGCAGGCCGCGAAGTGGGGCGGCACGGCGGGGGTGGAGATGGATCCCTGCTACCACAAGGCTTGCGACAACCTCGGCAACATCAACCGGGAGGCGCTGGGCCGCAACGTCGCCGCCGCGGCCCACGTCATCGCCTCCTACGCCGTCACCACCGAGGGGGTGAACGGCGTCCCGTCCCGCGCTGAGCGGGCGGCTCTGCGTTAGCCCAGGTTGTTCGTGTCGAACGTGTTGCAGCGCGCCGGGTCGCCCGTCTCCAGGCCGGTCGTGAACCACTTCTGCCGCTGCGCCGAGCTGCCGTGGCTGAACTGGGTCGTGTCGACCCGGCCGCCGCCGAGGTTGCTCTGGATGAAGTCGTCACCGATGCGCGCCGCCGCGTCGAGGGCGGCGTTCACGTCTTCCTGGGTGATGTTCGAGATCAGCGGCTGGCCGTTGGCGCCCGGCACGGTCGTCGCGTGGTTCGCCCAGGAACCGGCGTAGCAGTCGGCCTGCAGTTCGAGGCGCACGGAACCCGAGGTGGGGCCGGTCTCCCGGCCCACCCGGTCCGAGGTGCCGAGCTGGTTCTGCACGTGGTGGCCGTACTCGTGGGCGAGCACGTAGGCCTCGACGAACGGGCCGCCGGTGGCACCGAACTTGGTGCGCAGCTCGTTGAAGAAGTCCAGGTCGATGTACACCTGGGAGTCCGCGGGGCAGTAGAACGGGCCGACCGCGGAGGTGGCGTTGCCGCAGCGGGTGTTCACGCTGCCGCGGAAGAAGTTGGTCTTGGTGACCTGGTAGGTGTTGCCGGAGCGCTTGAACTGGTCGGTCCAGAAGCCCTGGATCGAGTTGATCGTGGCCAGGACCCGGCAGTCGCTGTCGCGGTTCGCGTCGGCACCGGTCTTGCACTTCTCGAGCAGCGTGCCGGACTCGACCTGGGTGTTGTTGCCCAGGCCCTCCAGCCCGCCCGCGGGCAGTTGGATGCCCGTGAACTGCTGGATCAGGAAGTAGACGATCAGGCCGACCACGCCGAGGCCACCACCGACGCCCGCGACCCTGCCGCCTGAGCCTCGTTGGTCCGAAACCTGAGAAGTGTCGAGTTCCGCGCCTTCGTTGAACTGCACCGCATCCTCCTGCCAAGGACCCCATGGGTGCCGCAAACGATAAAGCACGAAACATGCCTTGGTGCGGAGCCCGACGTCGGGGCACCGCACCAAGGCTTTCCCATTTGGTAGTGACGACTACGGCCCACGAAGGTTGGCGTGGCGCTCAGCCGGTGACGCCATGAGACGACACCGATGCCGAGCTCAACAGCGTCGAAGTGCACCGAGCGACGCCCGACGGCGCCTGGGCACCCGAAACCTCGTGTCCGCCGCTACACAGTCGCGACCGGACCGGTCACGTCCGATCCGCTCGCGGGGATGCGACAGACCGCGTTTCGCCACAGCGAGGAGATACCTGCACAGCACCACCTACCCCTTCTGGGCGTGGCTTCCGGGGGCCTGGTTCATTCACCTTCCGGTTGCCAGCTCGTTATCGACTATGCGCTTGATCAGCCCATTTCTCAACACCTCACGCCAAACCTGAATTGGTGAAGTCGGACGGGTGACCTGCGGAGATCGACAGTGCAGACAGCAATCGCCCGGTGAGAGGATCTCTCACCGGGCGATTCGGAAAAATGTTCAGGAATTGATCAGGAGTTCGTCGACGTGCGGCGCGCGCCGCGGCGGGCCATCACGCCCGCGGTCATCAGGCCGAGGCCGGCCAGGAGGAACTCGAGCGGGTCGGCGCCGGTCCTCGACAGGTTCGGGATGGCCGCCGCGACCTGCTGCGAGGAGGCCTTGTTGCCGGTCTGCGGGGTGCCGGCACCGGAGTCGTCGCCCGTGTCGCCGCCACCGGAGTTGTCGCCGTTGTTGCCGCCGCCGGGGTTGCCGTTGCCCGGGTCCTCGTTGCCGGGGGTGCCGTTGCCCGGGTTCTCGCCCGGGTTTCCACCGGGGTTCTCGCCGGGGTTCTCGCCCGGCTGCTCCGGCTGCTCGGGCTGTTCCGGCTGCTCGGGGGCCTCGCTCTTGCCGCAGTCGCCGCTCGCGGTGCCGAGCACGCCCGCCGCCGTGCCGCAGACGGTGATGGGGGCCTCGACGGTGCCGTTGGCCTGCTCCGGCTTGGTCTCACCGCAGCTGCCCGTGCCGCCGCCCGCGACGCCGACCGAGTTGCCGCACACCGTGACGGGCGCGGAGACGAGGGCCTTGTCGGCCTGGGTGCGCGCGGCGGGCTTCTCCTCGCAGGTGGCGTCGCTGTTGCCCAGGACGTTGATCGCGTTGCCGCAGACCTTGACCGGGACGCTCACGAGGTTGCCGACGCGGACCTCGTCGTCGATGTTCAGCGGCACCGGGACGGCCTGGGCCCACCCGGCGGTCGCGACCAGCAGGCCGCCGGTGAGCAGTGCGGCGGACATGGTGCGGTTGACGTTCTTGCGCATGGCTGTTCTCCCTGAAAAGTGACTGGTCCCTGTGCTTCGCGTGGCACGTGGGGGTCAGTCGGGGGAGAACGTCGGCTCCTCCGCGCGCACGGTGTGCGGCACGTCCTGCTGTTCCGGGCAGATGGGAGACGCTGTGGCCGCGGGCGGCCGCGGCACGTGCGGCAGCGTGCCCGCCGGGATCTGGTTGCTCGTGCCCGACCCCGCGCCGCTCTGCGGGAGCGTGCCGGGGACCGGCTGCTCGGCCTGCGGTTGCGGCTGCTGCGGTGCGGGTTCGGGGTTCGTGGGCTGCGTCGTCGTCGGTGGCGCGGGCTGCGGCGGTGTGTGCAGCTGCTGCTGTTTCGGCACCTCGGGCCGTGCGGGCGCTTCCACCTGGGTGGGCACCGGTTGTGGTTCGGCGGGAGGTGCCGGCGGCTCGACGCGCGGATCGGGCTTCGGCGGAACCAGCACGTCCGGCCGCGCCTGTGCTGTCACGACCTCGATGCCGATGTCGACGACGGGGAGCTCCAGCTCGATCTTCAGCTGGTCGATCTCGACCCGGACGTCGGCGTTCGCCTGACCTGCGCCGCCCAGCAACCAGGCGCCGGTCACCAGACCGGCGAGCAGCAGGAGCCGACGCAACCAGGACATCGGCCCTCACCCTAGATCAAATGGAGCAACGGGGCACACGAAAAAGGCCATCCCGGCGACTTCTGTCGCCGGGATGGCCTACAGCCGCGTCGCGCGACTACGACACGCGCGTGATGCGGTCGGTCGCCGGCGGCGCCTGGTTCGGGTGCGCCGTGAGGTACTGCTCGAACGCGTCGAGGTCGATGCCCGCGCCCGTGATCTCGGTGCCCTTGGTGAACTCGGGGAACGCGTCACCACCACCCTGGAGGAAGCTGTTGATCGTCACGCGGTAGCTCGCGTTCGGGTCGACAGCGACACCGCTGATCTTCATGTCGGAGACCTTCGAGCCGAACGGCGCGGAGGCGGACCAGCTGTAGGTGAAGGTGGACGACGGCTGCAGCACGATGGTGCGTACCGCGGTGAACTGCTGCTCCAGCGCGTTCTTGAGCTGCGTGCCGGTCAGCGTGACGGTCTGCAGGATGTTGCCGAACGGCTGGACGGTGAACGCCTCGCCGTAGGTGACCACACCGTTGCCCTCGCCCGCCGGCGAACTGGCGTACGTGAGGTCCGCACGAACGCCGCCGGGGTTCATCAGCGCGAGCACCGCGCCGTTGCCCTTGGTGGCCTCGAGCTGCGAGTCGGCGATCAGGTTGCCGAGCGGCGACTCACCGGAGGGGGCTGCGGCCCGCAGGATGTCCGCGCTGATCGAGCCGAACGGCTGGTTCGCGATCGGGGCGGCCTTGGTCTTCGCCAGGTCGATGATCGACTGGATGACCGGGTCCGGAGTGACCGTGCGGGTGACGATCTTGTTGTCGGCCTTGGTCTCGCCGCGGATGACGTCGCGCGTCCGGCGGTCGATCTTGAGGTCGACGACGCTGAGCTCACGTCCGAAGGCCAGGCCCTCGATGAACGGCCGCGGGTTGCCGGCCGGGTCCTTGACCACGCAGTTGTAGTGCTGGTGGCTGTGGCCGGAGAAGACCGCGTCGATCTTCGGGCTGACGTTCGTCGCGATGTAGCTGCCGGGGTTGTTGGCGGCGACGTTGCACGCGTTGGGGCCGCCACCGGACGAGGTGACCTGGTCGCCCTGGTGCACGAGCAGCACGATCGACTTCACGCCGATGGCGTCGAGGAGGTTGGCGTACTTGTTGGCCGCCTTGACCTCGTCACCGAACTTGAGGTCCTTGATGCCGTTCGGGTCGACCAGGATCGGCACGTCCTTGAGCGGCATGCCGATGAAGCCGATCGGGATCCCGTCGCGGATCTCCACCCAGAACGGCGGCAGGGCCGGCAGCCCGGACTTGGCGAGCGTGACGTTCGCACCGAGGATCGGGAAGTTCGCGCCCTTGTACTTGTCGCTGAACTGGCACCCGTCCACCGGGTGGCACCCACCGCGCTGGATGCGCAGGAGCTCCTTGTAGCCCTCGTCGAACTCGTGGTTGCCCGCCGCGGTCGTGTCCATGCCGACCTTGTTGAGCACCTCGATCGTCGGCTCGTCGTGGAACAGCGCCGACACGATCGGGCTGGCACCGATCAGGTCGCCCTGCCCGACGATGACGGAGTTCTTGACCTCGCTCTGGAGGTTCTTGATGTGCGTTGCGTTGAACGCGGCACCACCGGCGTCGACGGTCGTGCCGTCCGGCAGGATGACGCGCCCGGACGACCCGGTGGGCGGCTCGATGTTGCCGTGCAGGTCGTTGATGCCGATCAGGCGCACGTCAACCGTGCCCCGACCGCGCAGTGACTGGACATCGGCCTGGGCAGGCCCGGTAGCGCTGATGACAGTGGCCGCGGCGGCGGTGATCGCCAGAACGGAAAGCCGTCTGAACGAACTCATGGATTGGAGCCTTTCCAAGGCGTGGTTAACGCGCGTGTACGGCGCAGGAGTCTGCCTGGCGATCGGCTCGTTTTCCAGAGGAGCGACAGGATCGTCATCGCCGGGCTTAGTCTTGTTCTCGTGACACCAAGTGAGCAGGAGCCGCGCTGGCTCGACGAGGGCGAGATGCGCGCGTGGCGCACCTACGTGAACGGCTCGTCCATGCTCATGGACCGCCTGCACCGAGAGCTCCAGGACACCCACGGAGTGTCACTCGCGGACTACGAGATCCTGGTCCGCCTCTCGGAACAGCCCGAGCGGCGCATGCGCATGACCCAGCTCGCCGAGGACGTCGCCTCCTCCAAGTCGCGCGTGTCCCACCAGGTGGCCCGCATGGAGAAGGCCGGGCTCGTGTCGCGGCGGGAGTGCACGGAGGACGGGCGCGGGGTGCTGGCGGAGCTGACCGATGCCGGTCTGGCGCAGCTCGTCGCCGCAGCTCCCACGCACCTGCGCGGGGTGCGCGAGCACATCGTCGACCTCCTGACCCCGGAGGAGGGGGAGGTGCTGGCCAAGGTGTTCGACCGGGTCACGACACACCTTCGGGAGTCGAACGGCTAGGCTTTGGCGCTGACGCCCTTCGGGGCTGGGAAGCGTGGCAGAGCGGCCGAATGCACCCGCCTTGAAAGCGGGAGACGGGCAACCGTCCGGGGGTTCAAATCCCTCCGCTTCCGCAGTCGACCAGCACGGACAGGGGTTGCTCACCAGACGGTGAGCAACCCCTGTCCCGTCCGGTCCCATGTAGACCGTCGAGCCTTCACACCTGCTTGCCGTTCGGCCGCTACCGCGTGATGCGCGGCGCCCCCGCCGGCGGCGCGTTGACGTCGCTGATCATCGCCCGCACCGAGTCGCGCAGCGCGGGTAGCGGGGGTGCTGCCACGGTCGCCGCGGTGAGCGGGGAGGCCTTGACCGGGCCGGCGACCGGGTGGACCTCGCTCTCGTTCGGCAGCGGGAGGCCGGGGCAGGTGAGGTTTCCCGGGCGGGAGTTGTGCAGCAGGAACACGTTCACCGCGCCGTCGACGCACGGGTTGCCCTCGAAGCCGTACTGGCCGTGGAACGGGCTGTCGGCCACCGCCACCATGCTGACGCCGGGTGCCGCGCGCACCGCGGACCTGGCCTGCTCGAAGCCGGTCTGCGGGTCCAGTTCGCCCTGCACGACCAGCACTCGGCCGGTCACCTCGGCCGGCAGCTGCGGGAGTGTCTGGCGTGGGGCGTCGGACCAGAAGGCGCACGGTTCGCCCAGTCCGTACTGCCAGCCGAACAGCGGGTGCTGTGGACCCTGCCGGTCGGACAGCCGCTTGTGCCAGTCCGCTGACCGGGTCTGCTGGTCGCCGCACGCCACGGCGTAGCGGGTCGCCGGGTAGCGGCGGTAGTCCGCCGGGTCGTCGGCGAGCGCCCGTGCCGCTGCCGCCGGGGTCAGCGATTCGAGCGGTGTGCCGAACACCGCACGTGCGGTGGCGTCCAGTTGTGGTGCCAGCGCCGATGGCGCCGTGGTCTCGCCGTTCGCACCTCTCACGCCCAGCACGAACACCAGCGCGCCGAGCACCCACCGCAGCGGCGAGCCCATGCCCGTGAAGATCGCGTCGAACTGGTCCGGGCTGGTGCCGGCGCTCGCGTAGAACCGGCGGGCGCGCTCCCAGTTCGCGGTGGCCTCCTCTGTCGTGGTGCCGACCTCCTCCGGGAACTGCCGTGTCATCCACGGCACGAACGAGCCTTCGAACATCCGCTGGTTGATCTGCGGCCACGCCTCGAACGAGGCCTGCAGGCGCCCCTGGAAGTCGGTGCTGGAGTCCAGCACCACCTTGCCCGCGCTGCTGGGGAAGAGCGTCGCGTACTTGGCCCCGAGCCACGTGCCGTAGGAGTAGCCCAGGTAGTTGAGCGCGGACTCGCCCAGCAGGATCCGCACCAGTTCCATGTCGTGCGCGGTCTGCCACGTCGTGAGGTACGGCGCGATCGCCTCGCTCTGGCACGCTTCCGCGATCGCTCGCGGCAGCTTCAGGTGCTCGGCGATGCTGCCGACCGACCGGTCCCGCGCGTCGAGATCGGTGCGCTGCGAAGGACGGCCGACGGGCACCTCGCACGTTTCGGGCAGCTGTTCCGGGGCGGTGCCGCCCTCCTGGCCGGTGCCACGCGGGTCCATGCCGATCAGCGCGTAACGCTCGTGCAGCTGTGGCTGAAGAGCGGCGAGCGCGCCGGGCAGGGACGTGCCCTGGCCACCGGGGCCTCCCGGGTTGAGCAGCAGCGACCCGAGGTGCTCCCCGGATGCGGCGACCCTGCTGATCGAGACGACCAGGTCCCGGCCCGCGTCCGGTGCCGCCCAGTCCCTCGGCACCTTCATCAGCGCGCACTCGGCGGGCAACGCGTCCGGTTGCGGGGTGAAGGCACAGGAACCCCAGGTCAGTTCCTGCTCGGCGTAGCGGGAGAACGGGTCGGCGGAGGCGGTGGCCTGCACCGGTGTGACGGCGAGGACGAGCGCGGTCACGAGAACGGGCACCACGGCGGTCGATCTGCGCACGGCGGTCCTTTCGCGGCAGGGATCGGAAGTCCTCATCCGACCAGTGCCCGGAAAGCGCTGTCCACGGCAGGTAGTACTTTCGGCCAGGGTCGATCTCCACTGCCGTCTCAGTTCGCCGGCCTCGGCAGGAAGCGAAAAGGCGGCGGTGTCCCGGAGGACACCGCCGCCTTCGAACA
The DNA here is from genome assembly GCF_900111005.1 of Lentzea albida. GTDB lineage: Bacteria > Actinomycetota > Actinomycetes > Mycobacteriales > Pseudonocardiaceae > Lentzea > Lentzea albida. The sequence goes on along the minus strand of NZ_FOFV01000001.1, from coordinate 142,171 downwards.
GAGCGACTACGAAGTGGCCGCGTGCGAGTGGTCGTGCTCCACAGCCGTCTTCGACAGCGTCGCCGCAGCACGGGCCTCAGCCCGCTTCGAACGCGGCGGCACCCCGTTGACGTCCTCAGTGGACACGCCGTAGGCGGCCGTCACGAACGCGATCGCGCCGGCGTTGCGCCCCAGCGCCACCCGGTCCACGTTGCCGAGGTTGTCACAGGCAGCGTGGTAGCAGGGGTCGTAGGCGACGCCCGCCGTGCCGCCCCACTTGGCCGCCTGTGCCGCGGTCTTCACCCCTTCGGCGCCGGTGAACAGACCGCCGGCGGGGATGCCCTGCGCGATGAACTCGCCGTAGTCCGAGCGGCCCGAGAAGTCCGTGCCCTCGGTCGGGACGCCCTTGGCGGCGAAGTAGTCGGCGAAGGCCTTTTCGATCTGGGCCGAGCCGTACGGGCCGGGGCCCGCGCCGACCGCGTCGGAGTCGTCGCCGTCGTAGATGAAGTAGGCGGCGTTCGGGGAGCCGACCATGTCGAAGTTCAGGTACAGGGCGATGTCCAACTGCTGTTCGAACGTCAGCGAGCGGACCCATTCCTCGGAGCCGATGAGGCCCCGCTCCTCCGCGCCCCACCAGGCGAAGCGGACCGCGTTGTCGACCTTCGGGCGGGAGCCGAGTTGGAGGGCCGTTTCCAGCAGGGCTGCGGAGCCGGTGCCGTTGTCGTTGATGCCGGCGCCGAGTTCGACGCTGTCGAGGTGGGCGCCTGCCATGACCACGTTGTTCTTGCGGCCGGTGCGGGTCTCGGCGATGACGTTGCGCTGGGTGCGGGTCTCGGTGTGGAAGCGCATGTCGACGGTGGCGGTGGCGCCCGCCTTGCCGGCGAGGGTGGTGCCGTCGGCCTGGGAGATGCCGCCCGTCGGGATCTTGCCGGGGTTGGTCAGCGTCACGTTGGACAGCGGGCCCGCGGTGTTGTTCGAGACCAGGACGGCGATGGCGCCCGCGGCGAACGCGTTGAGGTGCTTCTGCTCGAACGTGCAGCCGCCTCGGCGGATCAGGGCCACCGAGCCGGTGAAGTCCTGGCCCGCGAAGTCGCTCGCCTCGCAGCCCGTGGTGGTGTCCTCGGGGACGACGCGCAGCGGGCCCGTGACGCCGCCCACCGGGGTCTGCGGTGAGGCCGTCATGACGATCGCCTGGTAGTTCACGCCGTCGACGCGGGCGGACTCGGCGTCGCTGACCGGGATTTCGAAGCTGAAGTTCGGCGTCGTGACCAGGAAGCCCTCGTCGCGGAGCTTGCCCGCGACGTAATCGACGCTCGCGTCGTAGCCGGGCGTCAGCGCCGCGCGGTTGCCTCCGTTGCGGTCGGCGATGCGCTGGAACGCGATGAGGTGCCGGTTGACTCCCTCTACGGTCACCTTCTTCGCGAGCTTCTTGGCCAGTGCCGGTCCTGCGGGTTCCGCGGCGGCGGACGCCGTGGCGGTGGGGGCTGCGACTAGTGCCGAGATGGCAAGCACAGCCGCCAGCTTGGATCTGCCGGACATGAACGTTCCCCTTCGTTCGAGATTGCTGAACCCTCACAAAAAGGAGACGCAGCACACAATCCGTCGGTCGGCGGGAGTTCAGCTGGTGATCAGGTGAACACACTCCGCTAGCCCGGCGACCTCCACGTTCCAGTCCGGGCGCACGAAGTCGGGCTCGTCGAGGCGCAATCGCACGTGCTCAAGGCGTTCGCCGCGCGGCGCGGCGGCCGTCGTGCCGTCCTGCACGTAGCCGAGCTTGGCGCTGACGCGGTTCGACGCGTGGTTTCCCTGCCAAGCCGCCGAACGAGCGATGCGCGCGCCCAGGTGGTCGAACGCGAACTGCAGCGCGGCCACACGCATCTCCGTGCCGAAACCGTTGCCGTGGAACTCCTTGCCGAGCCACGAGCCGGTGGTCACCTCACGCAGTGCGCCGAACTTCTGGGCGTTGACCTCCTGCACGCCGATGACCCGGCCTTCGTGCCGCACGAGGAAGCAGATCGCCCAGTCCTCCACCTCGAACCGGGCGCGCACGCCCCAGAAGTGCTGGACCATGCTGCGGCCGCCGTCTTCCGGGAGGCGGTCGGTCCAGGCCACGTTGAACGGCATCTCGTCCGGGTCGTGCACGCCCGCCAGCGCCACGTCGACGAGCTCGAACAGACCGGCGTCGTCGTCCGGGCGCAGTTCCAGGCGCGGGGTGCGGAGAACGAGGTGTCGCAGAGGCCAGGCGTCCATGATCCGATGGTGCCGGACCTGTCGAACGGTATTACGGTCGACTGTATGCGTGCCATCACTGTTCGCGAACCCGGCGGCCCGGACGTGCTCGAGTGGACCGAGGTGCAGGACCCCTCGCCCGGCAGGGGCGAGGTGCTGATCGACGTCGCCGCGAGTGCGGTCAACCGCGCGGACCTGTTGCAGCGCCAGGGTCTCTACCCGCCGCCCAAGGGCGCGTCGGAGATCATCGGGCTGGAGTGCTCCGGCACGATCGCCGAGATCGGTGAGGGCGTCACCGGCTGGAACGTCGGCGACGAGGTGTGCGCGCTGCTGGCCGGTGGCGGCTACGCGGAGAAGGTCGTCGTACCCGCGCCACAGCTCTTGCCGGTGCCGAAGGGCGTCGACCTCGTCACGGCCGCCTCACTGCCCGAGGTCGCGTGCACGGTGTGGTCGAACGTCGTGATGGACGGCCGCCTCAAGCTCGGTGAGACGTTCCTCGTGCACGGCGGCGCGGGCGGCATCGGCACGCACGCCATCCAGGTCGCCAAGGCGCTCGGCGCGACCGTCGCCGTCACGGCGGGATCGGACGAACGCCTGCAGAAGTGCGCCGAGCTCGGCGCCGACATCACGGTCAACTACAAGACCCAGGACTTCGTCGCCGAGGTGAAGCAGGCCGACGTCGTCCTCGACAACATGGGCGCCTCCTACCTGTCCCGCAACATCGACGTGCTCGCGCCCGACGGCCGGTTGATGATCATCGGCATGCAGGGCGGTGTGAAGGGCGAGCTGCCGATCGGCAAGCTGCTCGCCAAGCGCGCGTCGGTGATGGGGACCGGCCTGCGCGGCCGCAGCGTCGAGAACAAGGGTGCGATCGTGGCCCAGGTCCGCGAGCACCTGTGGCCGCTGGTCGAGAGCGGCGCGGTGAAGCCCGTCGTCGGTCAGGTCGTGCCGATGTCGGACGCCGCGGAAGCCCACCGGCTGCTGGAGTCCAGCACCGTCTTCGGCAAGGTGCTGCTCAAGCGGGAACGGTAGAGGTCGCCATCGAGGTCCGGGGAGCCGTGCGGAACTCCAGCCCGAACTCCTCGGACCACCGCGTCAGCACGGCGGCCTCGTCCGGCCGGTCGGCGTCGTCGGCCAGCACGGTCGCTCCCGGCGCCAGCACCGCGCGCAGCACGGGCAACGCCGGGTAGCGCGAGTCGCCGGACCCCGGCCCGTCCACGAGCAGCAGGTCCACCAGGCCGAACCGCTCGACGAACGCGAGCACCTCGTCGTGCACCTGCTGCGGCGCGTACCACTGGCCGTGCCGCGACAACGCCGCAGGATGCCTCGACAACGGCGCGTGCACGACGCGGGCCACCGAGCCGAGGCCTTCACGACGTAGTTGTGAGGCAACGAAAGCAGCCGTGCGCTCGTCGTGCTCGATCGACAACAGGTGACCGAAACCGCGTTGCTGCAACAACCGTGCCAAGAGGACGGACGACGAGCCGCAGCTCAGTTCCACCAGGACGGTCCGGGCGCCGAGCACGACCTCGTCCATCACCGCCACGAGTGCCGCCGGCCTGAGGTCGCCGGAGAGCTGCGGCAGGTACTCGGTGTTCAACGAGCCGATGCGCTGCAGGGCGGAGAGGTCAGCGAGCTCGCGAGCCAGCGAGTCGTCCAAGCGTGCACTCCCGAATCCCTCAGCCCAGTTCGGCCACCGCCCGCACCAGGTCGTCCATCTCGACTGCGTTCGTGTAGTGCGCGAGCCCGATGCGGATGGCGCCGCCGATCTCGCCGACGCCCAGCACCGAGAACACCCCGTGCTGGCCCGGATCGGCGAACGCGCAGACGCCCCGCGACGCGAGGTGTTCGACGCCGTCCTCCGCCTTGACCCCGGCGATCGAGAACGCCAGCGCGGGCACTCTCCGCATCGCGTCGCCGATCACCATCACGTGCCGCAGCGAACGCAGTTCGTTGATCAGGTTAGCGAGCAGCCCCGCCTGGTAGGCCTTCACCGATCCGAGCGACGTGAGCAGCCGCTCCCGGCGCGTGCCCGAGGCCGCGTCGTCGAGGTCCGCGAGGTACTCAACCGACGCAACGAGCCCGGCGAGCATCGGATACGCGTGCGGGCCGAGCTCCAGGCGCTCCGGGCCGCGCGCCATCGGGTCGACCGAGACCGACGGCAGCCGCTCCAGCACCGACGGGTCGCGGAACACCAGCGCGCCGACCGGCGGGCCGCCCCACTGACCGGCGGACAGCGCCACGACGTCGGCACCCATGGCAACGATGTCCAGCGGCACGAACGGGGCCGCGGACGAGGCGTCGACCACCATCAGCGAGCCGTGCGCGCGGGCCACCGCGGAGATCTTGGCCAGGTCGGGACGGGTGCCGACCACGCCGGACGCCGCCGTGATGGCGATGAGCTTCGTGCGGTCGGTGACCAGCTCGTCGAACTGCCAGCTCGGCAGCTCGCAGGTCTCGATGTCGATCTCCGCCCACTTGACCGCGCTGCCGGTGCGCTGTGTCGCCCGCAACCACGGCGCGATGTTCGCGGGGTGGTCCAAGCGGGAAACCAGGACCTCGTCGCCCATGAACCAGTCGTCGGTCATGGCGTCGGCGAGGCGTTGCAACATCACAGCGGAGGAAGGACCGAGCACGACGCCGGCGGGATCGCCTCCGACGAGGTCCGCGACGGCCCTGCGGGCGGCGTCCACGATGCCCTGGGCCCTCTGGGACGCGGGGAAGATGCCTCCCGGTCCGGACACGGGGGCGCGCAGCGCGGTGGAGACGGCGGTGGCGACCTGTTCGGGCACCTGCATGCCGGCGGGTGCGTCGAGGTGTACCCAGCCGTCGCCGAGCGCGGGGAAGAGCCCTCGTACCCGTGCGACGTCGAACGCCATGACACACACCGTACGTATGCGAGCAAACACCGCGACGACCAGCCCCACCCCGATAAGTTTCGAAAACGTGAATGGCGCGAGGATGGACACCATGAACCAGGAGCAGCCCGTCGTAATCGTCGGCGGACAGGACGGCGACATCGCCGACCTCGTCGAACAGCCGGCCAAGGTCATGCGGATCGGCACGATGATCAAGCAGCTCCTGGAGGAGGTGCGGGCCGCTCCCCTGGACGAGGCCAGCCGCAACCGCCTCAAGGAGATCCACAAGCGGTCGATCGAGGAGCTCGAGGACGGCCTGGCGCCCGAGCTGCGCGAGGAGCTGGAGCGGCTGTCGCTGCCGTTCACCGAGGACGGCACCCCGTCCGACGCCGAGCTGCGGATCGCGCAGGCCCAGCTGGTCGGCTGGCTGGAGGGCCTCTTCCACGGCATCCAGACGGCGCTGTTCGCCCAGCAGATGGCGGCCCGCGCGCAGCTGGAGCAGATGCGCGGCCGGGCACTGCCCGCGGGCAGCGGCGGCGAGGCAGCGGAGGGCGGCGTCACGGGCAAGGGCACCGGTCAGTACCTCTGACGACCTCTGGCGATGACGCCCGGAAGTGGCTCTACTATGCGCTGAACTTCCTGGAGAGGAGCCATCGTGCTCGAGCAGGTGCGCCGCGCCCTGTCGGCGAAGCAACTGCGCCACAAGCTGCGGGTGAAGGCGATCGAGATCGTGGCGGACGCCGTCGCCCCGATCCGCGCGCAGGTCGACGACCTGCAACGCCAGGTGGACGACCTGGGCCGGCAGGTGCGCGACGAGATCCGCCACCAGGGTGACCGGTCCGTCGACCAGACCCGTCAGCTGGAGATCCGCAGCCGCCGCGACCTGGTGTTCGCGGGTGAGCAGGAGGCCGCGCTGCAGAGCGCGAACTTCGTGCGCGACAACATGCCGCACGCGCCTCAGTTCGGTCACCCGCACGAGACGCTCGAACACGCGCTGTCGCTCGCCCCCGCGGGCGGGCTCGCGCTGGAGTTCGGCGTCTACCAGGGCACCACGCTGAAGATCATCGCGACCGCGCGCGAGGGTGAGGGCGTCTTCGGCTTCGACTCGTTCGAGGGCCTGCCGGAGAACTGGCGCAACGGCTTCCCCGCCGGCGCGTTCAACGTCGACGGCCTGCCCGAGGTGCCGGGTGCCGAGCTCGTCGTGGGCTGGTTCGACGAGGTGCTGCCGGGCTTCCTGGCGGAGCACGAGGGGCCGGTGACGTTCCTGCACGTCGACTGCGACCTCTACTCCTCGACGAAGACCGTGCTGGAGCTGGTCGGTCCGCGCCTGGTCGAGGGCAGCGTCGTCCACTTCGACGAGTACTTCAACTTCCCGGGCTGGATGGACCACGAGCACAAGGCGTGGACCGAGTACGTCGAGCAGACCGGCATCGAGTTCAGCTACGAAGCGTTCACGTTCGACAACGAGCAGGTCACCATGCGGGTGACCAAGATCCCCGCCCGTTGACCACTCCGTGACGTACCGGCGTCCAGGTCGGTGAACGGACGCCGGTACGCTCAGTCCTCGTGCAAGCCACCAGTACCCTCGAGCACCCCGAGGCGCCGCCTGCCATCTCCTCGCGCAGCTTCAAGCGCGCGTTCGCCGATGTGCGTGAGGCGTGGGACCACCGCGAACTGTGGGGCCACCTCGGCTGGCAGGACATCAAGCAGCGCTACCGCCGCTCGGTGATCGGACCCCTGTGGATCACGATCTCCATGGGCACGACAGCGCTGGCCCTGGGCCTGCTCTACTCGGTGCTGTTCGACACGAACGTCCCGACGTTCCTCCCGTACGTCACGGTCGGCTTCATCGTCTGGAACTTCATCCTCGGCTGCATCACCGAGGGCACCGACGTGTTCATCGCGAACGAGGGGCTCATCAAGCACCTCCCCGCGCCGATCACCGTCCACGTGATGCGCATGGTGTGGCGCCAGGTCCTCTTCCTGCTGCACAACCTCGCGGTCTACGCGATCGTGCTGGCCATCTTCTTCCCCGCGCTGAGCCAGCAGTACACGATCAGCGACGGCGGGCCGGTCCACCCCGGCCTGAGCTGGACCATCGTGCTCGCGATCCCCGGTTTCGTCCTGCTCGCGGTCAACGCGGTGTGGGTCGCGCTGGCGTTCGGCGTCATCAGCACCCGCTTCCGCGACATCCCGCCGGTCGTGACCAGCTTCATCAACCTGGTCTTCTTCATGACGCCGATCGTCTGGGACGCGGGCGTGCTGCAGAAGGTCACCGGTGGCGGCAGCAACGACTGGCGGATCCTGATCGCCGAGCTCAACCCCGTCTACCACTTCGTCGAGATCGTCCGCGCGCCGCTGCTCGGCCACGCGGTCGACTGGCACCACTGGGTGGTCGTCGGCGGCTTCACCGTCATCGGCTGGGCGCTCGCGATGGTCATCCTGCGCAACTACCGCGCCCGCGTTTCCTACTGGGTCTAGAGGAGGTCGACACAACATGGTCAGCATCGACGTCTGGAACGCCTCGGTCGACTTCCCGATCTTCGACGCCAAGTCGAGGTCGTTGAAGAAGCTCGCGTTCGGCAAGGTCGGCGGCAAGATCGGCTCCGAGGGCCGGGTGCCGATCATCGAGGCCCTGCACGACATCTCGTTGTCCCTCAAGGAGGGCGCGCGCGTCGGCCTGGTCGGCCACAACGGCGCCGGCAAGTCCACGCTGCTGCGCCTGCTGGCGGGCATCTACGAGCCGACGCGCGGCCAGTCGCGCATCGTCGGCAAGGTGGCGCCGGTCTTCGACCTCGGCGTCGGCATGGACCCGGAGATCTCCGGCTACGAGAACATCATGATCCGGGGCCTGTTCCTCGGCATGACCCGCAAGCAGATGGAGAAGCGGGTCGACGACATCTCGGAGTTCACCGAGCTCGGCGACTACCTCCAGATGCCGCTGCGCACGTACTCGACCGGTATGCGCGTGCGGCTCGCGCTCGGCGTAGTCACCTCGATCGACCCCGAGATCCTGCTGCTCGACGAGGGCATCGGCGCGGTCGACGCGGCGTTCATGGCGAAGGCCCGCGACCGCCTCAAGGACCTGGTGAAGCGCTCCGGCCTGCTGGTGTTCGCGAACCACTCGGACGAGACGCTGCTGGACTTCTGCGACAGCGCGATCTGGATGGACGAGGGCCGTGTCAAAATGCACGGCGGGCTGCGCGAGGTGCTCACCGAGTACAAGGGCTTCGACCCGTTCGACCGGATGAGCACCGAACAGCTGGCCAGGCTCGGCTACTCCTCCTCCCCCGTCCTCAGCGGAAACGGCGGCGAATAGACAGTGAACCTCGAGGCACTGCCCAAGGGCTCCGTGGTCGCGGTGGTGGTCACCCGCCACCGCAGGGAGCTGCTGGCCGAGTCGCTGAAGGCGCTCGCCACCCAGACGCGCGTCCCCGACCACCTGGTCGTCGTCGACAACGGCCCCGACCAGCCGGTCGACGACCTGGTCGAGCAGTGCCCGCTCCCCACCACCTACCTGCCGTCGCACCGCAACCTCGGTGGCGCGGGTGGTTTCGCGCTCGGCATCCTGCACGCGCTCTCGCTGGGTGCGGACTGGGTGTGGCTCGCGGACGACGACGGCCGCCCGGCCGACGAGAACGTGCTGGCCGTGCTGCTGGAGGAGGCGGAGCGCCGCAACCTCGCCGAGATCTCCCCGGTCGTCACGAACATCGAGAACCCGGACAAGCTCGCGTTCCCGATGCGCCGCGGCCTCACGTGGAAGCGCTCGGCGGCCGACCTCGGCACCGACTTCCTGCCGGGGATCGCCTCGCTGTTCAACGGCGCGCTGTTCCGCGCCACGACGCTCGACGTGGTCGGCGTGCCGGACTACCGGCTGTTCTTCCGCGGTGACGAGGTGGAGGTCCACCGCCGGCTGGTGCGCAGCGGGCTGCCGTTCGGCACCTCGCTGAAGGTCGCCTACGTCCACCCGGACGGCTCGGACGAGTTCAAGCCGATGCTCGGTGGCCGGTTCCACGCGCAGGACCCCGAGAACCAGATCAAGCGCTACTACACCTACCGCAACCGCGGGTACCTGCTCTCGCAGCCGGGCATGCGCAAGCTGGGTGCGCTGGAGGTCTTCCGGTTCGGCCTGTACTTCCTGGGCGTGAAGAAGGACCCGAAGGCGTTCGTCGAGTGGATCAAGCTCGTGCGCCAGGGCCAGCGGGAGCGCTTCTTCCGCAAGTGAGCTCCGTTCGAAGGGCGGGATCGCCGATCCCGCCCTTTGGCGACTTCGGGTAACCGCTCGCGCACCCGTCGTGATCGGAGTAAGACGGGATGAGTGATTTCCCGACGCAGACTCCTTTCCCTTGCCGGTGCGAGCGCTCTGCTGGCGGCGTGTGGCTCGAACACCGGCCGCGGCGGCAGCGACCAGGCCCTCAAGCAGTGGTACCACGCGTACGGCGAGCCCGGCGTGCAGCAGGCGGTGGAGCGCTACGCCAAGTCGTTCACGAAGACCCCGGTCGACGTGCAGTGGAACCCCGGCGACTACGACTCGAAGCTCGCGACGAGCCTGCTGTCCGACGGCGGGCCGGACGTCTTCGAGTCCACCCCGCAGATCAGCTCGGTCCGGGCGGGCCAGCTCGTGCCGCTCGACGACGTCTTCGGTGACGCGCGCGGCGACTTCACCGAGTCGATCCTCGCCACCCACACCGTGGACGGGAAGGTCTACGGCGTCCCGCAGGCCGTGGACATGCAGATGCTGTTCTACCGCAAGAGCCTCTTCGAGAAGGCGGGTGTGCAGCCGCCGTCCACTGTGGACGAGCTGATCGACGCCTCGAAGCGGCTGACCCGGGACGGGGTGAAGGGGCTCTTCGCCGGCAACGACGGTGGCGGCGGTGTGCTGGCCGGGCCCGCGCTGTGGTCGGCGGGGCTCGACTACGTGCGCGACCACCAGGTCGGGTTCGACGATCCCGTTGCGGCGCAGGCGATCGGCAAGCTGCGCGAGCTCTACTCGAGCGGCAGCCTGCTGCTCGGCGCGGTGAAGGACTGGGCGGAGCCGGACGCGTTCACGCAGGGGCTCGTCGCCATGCAGTGGACCGGGCTGTGGGCCGTGCCGGCGGTGCAGAAGGCGCTGGGCGACGACTTCGGCGTGCTGCCGTTCCCGAAGCTTTCGGCTGACGGCAGGGCGAGCGTGCCGGTCGGGGCGTTCGGCGCGATGGTGAACGCCAAGTCGAAGCGGATCGACGAGGCCAAGGAGCTCGTTCGCTTCCTGTGGATCGAGCGCACGGACTACCAGGAGGACTTCAACCTGAGCTACGGCTTCCACATCCCGCCGCGCAAGAGCATCTCGGAGAAGGCGTCGAAGCTGACCACGGGTGCGGCGGCGGACGCTGTGAAGTTCGTGCGGGACAACGCGAAGGCGTCCAACCCGCCGGACTGGACCTCGGTGATGCGCACGGCGTTCAACGACGCCGTGTCGCGCGTGGTGCGCGATGGCGCGTCCGCCGACACCGAGGTCAAGGCCGCCGCGGGCAAGGTTCGTGACGAGTTGAAGCGCCTGTACGGATGAGGAACGGACGCGCGTTCTGGTTGTTCGTCGGACCGTTCGCGGCGGGTCTGCTCGTGTTCGTGTACGTGCCGATCGGGTGGAGCCTGCTGCTGTCGTTCTTCGACGCCCGCAACACGGTGACGCCCTCGGAGTTCGTCGGGTTGCGCAACTACGCCGACATGCTGACGGACGCGCCTTTTCTCAGGAGCCTCGGCACGTTCAGCCTGTTCGCGGTGTTCATCGTGCCGCTGACGTTCGTGCTGGCGTTGGCGTTGGCACTGCTGGTCAACCAGATCAGCTTCATGAAGGCGTTCTTCCGCTCGGTGTTCTTCCTGCCGACCGCGTGCTCGTACGTCGTGGCGTCGCTGGTGTGGAAGCTGTCGATCTTCAACGGCGTGCGCTTCGGCCTCGCGAACACCGTGCTCGGCTGGTTCGGCGCCGAGCCGGTCGCGTGGACGGTGTCGACCTCACCACCCTGGTACTGGCTGGTGCTCGTGACGTTGCGGCTGTGGCTGCAGCTCGGCTTCTACCTGATCCTGTTCCTCGCGGGCCTGCAACGGATCCCGCAGCACCTCTACGAGGCCGCGTGGATCGACGGGGCTTCGCGGGGCTGGCAGACCCTGAGGTACATCACGCTGCCGCAGCTGCGCACGACGTCGGTCGCCGTGCTGCTGTTGCTGCTCATCGCGGCCTACCAGGCGTTCGACGAGTTCTACAACGTGCTGGGCACCGACCGCGGCTACCCGCCGTTCGCCCGCCCGCCGTTGATCTACCTCTACTACACGGCTCTGGGCTCCGGCGGGCAGGACTTCGGGCACGGCAGCGCGGGCGCGGTGATCCTGACGTTGCTGATCGCGGGTGTGACGTTGTTGCAGGGCAGGGTGATCACGCGATGAAGGTCGTGCGTTATCTCGCCCTGTCGGTGGCCGCCGTGCTGTTCCTGGTGCCGTTCTACCTGGTGCTGCGCAACGGGTTGGCGACCGAGCAGGAGATCACCGCGCCTTCGTGGACGTTCTGGCCGCAGGAGGTCCAGTGGGAGAACTTCGCTCTGCTGTTCAGCAACCCGGCCGTGCCGATGGTGCGCAGCATGGTGAATTCGACCGTCGTCGCGGTGTTGCAGACGTTTGGTCAGTTGTTCTTGTGCGGGCTGGCGGGGTACGGGCTCGCGCGGATCCCGTACCGGTACTCGAATCTCGTGCTGTACCTGGTGATCGCGACGCTGATGATCCCGGCGGCCGTGACGTTCGTGCCGACGTTCGTGGTCGTGTCGACGCTGGGGTGGGTGTCCGATCTGCGCGGGCTGGTGATCCCCGGGCTGTTCAGCGGGTTCACGACGTTCCTGTTCCGGCAGTACTTCCTGAACTTCCCGCGGGAGTTGGAGGAGGCGGCTCGGATCGACGGGCTGGGGCATTGGGGGACTTATTGGCGGGTTGTCGTGCCGAACTCGAAGGGGTTCTTCGCGGCGCTTGGGGTGATCGCTTTTGTGACCAGTTGGAACCAGTTCTTGTGGCCGTTGGTGATCGCGCAGGACCAGGACTCGTGGACTGTGCAGGTGGCGTTGTCGACGTTCCTGACTGCGCAGTCGATCGAGGTTTCGCAGTTGTTCTTGGCAGCTGCTGTGTCGATTGCGCCGCTGGTGGTGGTGTTCGTTGGGCTGCAACGGTTCCTGGTGCGCGGGGTGACGGAGACGGGCATCAAGGAGTGAACGCATCGCATCTCCACTGCCCGTTGTTACCGGAGATTCGAAGAATGGCCCATTCGAGGGATGCGGGTAACGAGTTATTCGTGTTTTGCGACAGGCGGATCAACAGGTCGCGCAGTCCGGCCACTGATCCATCTGTCGGGAGCCCCTCACCATGTCGTACCCTCAGCCGCCGCACGGGCCGCAGCAGCCCTACCAGCAGCAATACCCGCAGCCGATGCCCCCTGGCCAGCCGCAGTACTTCGCGCCGCCCCCGCCGCAGAAAAAGACCAAGAAATGGCCGTGGGTAATCGGTGCGATCTTCTTGCTGATCATCATCAGCAGTGTCGCCAACGGCGGTAAGAGCCCGGAGCCGACCACCAGCGCGGGTACCGGCACGACAGAGGTCGAGGCACCTGCGGCCGTTCAGAAGCCCGCACCGGCGGCCAAGAAAACCGTGGTCTACGAGGTCGGCGGCGCCGGCACGGCGAACAACATCACCTACACCACCGACGGCATGACCTCGATCCAGCAGGAGGGCGACGTCAAGCTGCCCTGGTCGAAGACGATCGAACTGCCGACCGGCGAGGCACTGCAGGTGGTCTCGGTCATGGCTCAGGCGGGCAAGGGCACCCCGGAGATCACCGCGAAGATCACCGTGGACGGCAAGGTCGTCAAGGAGGGCAAGTCCTCCGGCCAGTACGCCGTCGTCAACGTCAACGAGAACATCGGCACGCTCGGCAAGTAGCCCGAGAAACGGAAAAGGCCCCCGGTGCTCCGGGGGCCTTCTCGCACGACCAGCAGATCAGCTGTTGGCCTCGAACACCTTGCGCCACGACTCGACCGAGGTCAGCTCGGGCAGCGCGTCGCGGTACACCTTCTGCATCCGCGGCCACTCGGCCGAGAGGCGGCGGTAGTTGCGCACCGCGCGCTTCATCAGCTGGCGGAACTCCTTCGGGTCGCGCTTGCGGAACGCGACACCGCTGCCGTCGGCGTTGGAGACCGTGGCGCTGTCCAGGTTGCCCAGGAGGAACCAGCGGGCGTTGGTCGCCGGCACGTTGATCTGCGGGCGCTCGGCCGTGGCGGCCTGGGGCTCGCGCAGGTTGTGCATGAGGGCCTTGGCGGCCTCGGAGGCGATGGTGACCGGGTTCGTGGGCGGCGTCAGCATCTGCTCGGCGCGCACCATGTCGAACGTCGGGGCCGGGAACTCGCGCGCCGACGGGAGGACCTGGGCGTCCGAGTAGTCCTTGCGGAGCTCGCGGATCTCCGGGAGGGCCGTGCGCAGCGAGTCGAACAGCTTCGACGGGCCGGCCAGGAAGTCCTCGATCGCCTTCTGCTGCACGGCGACCGTGGAGTACTCCATCGACAGCAGGTGCCGCAGCGACAGCTTCAGGCCCTGCTTGAGCAGCGTGGAGCGGACGTCGTACGGGCTGTGCAGCGCCGCGAGGACGAGGCGGTTGCGGGTGTGGAAGTACGCCTGCCAGTCGGTGGCGTCGTTCTTGTCCGTCCACGGCATGTGCCACACGGCGGAGCCGGGCAGCGAGACCGTCGGGTAGCCGCGCTCGAGGGCGCGCAGCGAGTACTCCGCGTCGTCCCACTTGATGAACAGCGGCAGCGGGTAGCCGGTGCGCTGCACGACCTCGCGCGGGAACAGGCACATCCACCAGCCGTTGTAGGTGGCGTCGATGCGGGCGTGCAGTTCCTCGGTCTCGCGCAGCGACTCGGTGCCGAAGTCGTGGTCGGTGACCGCGCCGGGCGCCGCGCGCCAGTAACAGGTGCCGAGGTCGACGACCTCGCCCATGCTGTGCAGTCGGGCGCGGGCCTGGAGGTTCAGCATGTGCGAACCGACGATGACCGGCTGGGCCGAGGCGCGCGCGAACGCGTTGGAGCGCAGGACGGCGTCCGGCTCCAGGCGGATGTCGTCGTCCATCAGCATGATCTGGTCGGCGTCGGTGTGCTCGATCGCCTCGTACAGACCGCGGGTGAAGCCGCCGGAGCCACCGAGGTTGTCCTGCTCGATGATCTCCAGCTTGTCGCCGAGCGCCTTGACGGCCTCGGCGTAGCCCTCGGTGTCGCGGACCTTGACGGCGCCCTGGTCGGCGACGAAGACCTTCTTCAGGACGGCCAGCACGGCCGGGTCCTCACCGAGCGCGCGCAGTGCGATGACCGCGTCGACCGGGCGCATCGTCGTCATGCCGATGGCGACGGTCTGCGCCGGGAGCTCCTGCTCCGTCGTCCAGGCCGCCTCTTCGATCTCGATCGTGGTGTCGTCGGTGAAGACGTCGAACCAGATCCAGCCACCGTCCTCGAACGGCTTGAGCGACACCTTGATGGCGACGTCGGAGTACGACTTCGGGCTGCGCACGACGTGGCCGTCGAGGTGCACGATGTCGCCGTTGGGCTTGGAGCGGTAGACGTCGATGCGACCGGCACCGCGCACGCGCAGGCGCAGCACGACGTCCTCGACGATGGTCCAGCGCTTCCAGTAGCTCGCGGGGAAGGCGTTGAAGTACGACGCGAACGACACCTTCGCCGAGGTCGGCACCGTCACCGCGCGGCGGCCCGACACGTGGCTGTGCACGCTCGCCGGCTCGTCGAGGTAGAGCGGACGCACGTCCAGCGGGTCCTCGTCGCGCGGCATGATCACCCGCTGCAGGACCTGAGTCGAGCTGATCTTGGTGGCGCTTGGTGTTTTGGCCTGCTCGGTCACGTGCTTCCTCCGGCGAACCGAATTCGGGCGGTTCGGGTCAGCTTCATGGATGGCTATCGCCACGTAGAGTCGCGGCGCGGCGCGTCAGGCGCCCATAGTACTCACTGAGGAATGACGATCGCCCGGCCGCACAGGTTGTACGGCCGGGCGAAAATGCGACTAAACCGACATCAGTCGAGGTCGCCGTTGATCGGCGTGCCCTCGTTCAGGTGCGGCGCGATCTTGTTGTCGAACGCGCTCAGCGCGGCGCCGATCGCCATGTGCATGTCGAGGTACTTGTAGGTGCCCAGACGGCCGCCGAACAGCACGTTCTTCTCGGCCGCTTCCTTCTTCGCCAGCACGCGGTACCGCTCGAGCTTCTCGCGGTCCTCGGCCGTGTTGATCGGGTAGTACGGCTCGTCGTCCTTCTCCGCGGCGCGGGAGAACTCGCGGACGATGACCGTCTTGTCCTTCGGGTAGTCCCGCTCCGGGTGGAAGTGGCGGAACTCGTGGATGCGGGTGTACGGGACGTCCGCGTCGTTGTAGTTCATGACCGGCGTGCCCTGGAAGTCGCCCGTCTGCACGACCTCCTGCTCGAAGTCGAGCGTGCGCCAGCCGAGCCAGCCCTCGGAGTAGTCGAAGTAGCGGTCGACCGGACCGGTGTAGACGATCGGCGTGCCCGCCGGGATCTCGTCCTTCACGTCGAAGAAGTCCGTGTCGAGGCGGACCTCGATGTTCTCGTGCTCCGCCATCTTCTCGAGCCACGCGGTGTAGCCGTCGACCGGCAGGCCCTCGTAGGTGTCGTTGAAGTAGCGGTTGTCGAAGTTGTAGCGGACCGGGAGGCGGCTGATGACCGCGGCCGGCAGCTCCTTCGGGTCGGTCTGCCACTGCTTCGCGGTGTAGTCGCGGATGAACGCCTCGTACAGGGGACGGCCGACCAGCGAGATCGCCTTCTCCTCGAGGTTGGTCGCGTCCTTGGTGTCGATCTCCGACGCCTGCTCGGCGACCCACGCGCGGGCCTCGTCCGGGGACAGGTACTTGCCGACGAACTGGGTGATGAGGCCCAGGCCCATCGGGAACTGGTACGCCGTGCCGTTGTGCATCGCGAACACGCGGTGCTGGTAGCCGGTGAACTCGGTGAACTGGTTGCAGTACTCCCAGACCCTCTTGTTCGAGGTGTGGAAGAGGTGTGCGCCGTAGCGGTGCACCTCGATCCCTGTCTCGGGCTCAGCTTCCGAGTACGCGTTGCCACCGATGTGGGAACGACGTTCCAGAACGAGCACCCGCTTGTTCAACTGGGAGGCGGTGCGCTCGGCAACGGTCAGTCCGTAGAAACCGGACCCGACGACGATGAGGTCAAAACCAGCGAAGCTCACGAATGGGCAGGGTACCTGTGCCGCACGACACGCCCTAAACGCCCCCTCTACGAATCGTAGAGCCTTGATCAGGTAAAACGCGGGCGACAGGCCGACGGGATCGCGATCACGCCGGTCAGCCCCTGGCCTCGAACTCCGCGAGACCGGGCAGCACGTCCCCGGCCACCTGCTCCAGCACGGTCTCGTGGCCGAAGTAGACGCCCTCGCTGCGCGGCCAGTGGACGATCAGGTCCGTGAACCCGAGCTCGCGCGCCCGGCCGGCCGCGTCCTGGAACGCCTCGACGCTCGACAGCGAGTAGACCGGCGCCGAGTCGAGGTTGAGGTAGCGGTCGATCGTGCCCCGCGCGCGGTTGATCGACGCGAGCTCGTCGTCGAACCGCCTGGTCACCCGCGCGACCCCGCGCCACCAGTCCTCGTAGCCGGGGTTCTCGAGCCTGCGCGAGCCGGTGGTGATCCAGCCGGTGCCGTAGCGGACCGCGACGTTCATCGCCTTCGGTCCGTCGGCGGCCACGACGAACGGCACCCGCGGCCGCTGGACGCAGCCGGGGTGGCCGCGGGCCTCCTCCGCGGCGAAGTGCTCGCCCTTCCACGTGGTCCTGTCCCTGGTCAGCAGCAGGTCGAGCAGCTCGACGAACTCGCTGAACCGCTGCGCGCGCTGCCCGCCCGTGAGCTCCTGCCCGCCGATCGCGGTCGTGTCGTACGAGCCCGTGCCGCCCGAGCCGAGGCCCAGGTTGAGCCGGCCGTCGGACAGGTCGTCGAGCGTGAGGACCTCGCGCGCGAACGGCACCGGGTGGCGGAAGACGGGGGACGCCACGAGGGTGCCGAGCCGGAGCCTCGACGTCACCGCCGCGGCCGCCGTGAGGGTCGGCACGGCCGAGAACCACGGACCGTCGACGAGCGTGCGCCAGCCGAGGTGGTCGTACGTCCACGCGTGGGAGAAGCCGAGCTCCTCGGCCGCTCTCCACTTGGGTTCCGCCACCCACCACCGGTACTCGGGCAGGATCACCACGCCAACTCGCACCCGGCGACCCTAGCGACGTGGTCCGCCAGTCGACGAATCCACTTCCGGCATCGGCGAGGATGGATTCGTGGAGAAACCAGCGCTGGTGGCATCGGACGTGGACGGCACGATTCTCGGGACGAACGAGCGGGTGAGCGGGCACACGGCACGCGTCGTGGGCAGGGTCCTGGCGGACGGAACCCCGTTCGTGCTGGTCAGCGGCCGTCCGCCGCGCTGGGTCCCGCGCGTCGCGAACGACCTCGGCGCCACCGGGTACGCGGTCTGCGCGAACGGCGCGGTGCTCTACGACGTCGGCGCGGACCGCGTGGTCTGGCAGCGCGGGATCAGCCCGATCCGGCTGCACGACCTCGTCAGCGCCCTCGACACGGCGCTCCCGGAGTGCGCGGTGGCCGCGGAGCGGGTGGGCGAACGGGCGGCGGACGTCGAGACGTTCGTCGCGGAGGAGCGGTACAAGCACGCCTGGCCGGACAGCCACGACGTCGCCTCGCGGGCGGAGGTGCTCGGGCACGCGGCGATCAAGCTGCTGGTCAGGCACACGGGCATGACCAGTGCCGAGATGGCGGCGGCCGCGACGGCGGTGCTGGGCGACGAGTTCGCCATCACCTACTCGACCAACGCCGGGCTGATCGAGGTGTCCGAACGGGACGTGACGAAGGCCAGCGGCCTGGCCGACGTGGCGGAGCGGCTCGGGGTGGCCGCGGGGAACGTGATCGCGTTCGGGGACATGCCGAACGACATCCCGATGCTGCGGTGGGTCGGCCACGGCGTCGCGATGGCCAACGCGCACCCCGAGCTGCTGGAGGTGGCCGACGAGGTCACCGGCACGAACGACCAGGACGGCGTCGCCCAGGTGCTGGAGCGCTGGTTCTAGGGCGCGTGTCGAAGTCCGGTTCGATGAGAGTCGCGCTTGAGGTGGTTCCTGGTGGTGCGGCCGGAGCGGCCGCGTACCGGTGTTGTACGTGGGCGTTCCGGCCGTGCCGCCAGGGGCCGCCTCGGGCCCGGCTGTCGCGGATCGGACTTCGACACACGCCCTAGACCCCTCGGAAACCACGACAGCCGCCCCGAGCGTTCTCGGAGGCGGCTGTCGAGGCAGGTGGCCGTCAGTCCTCGGCAGGAACCGGCGCGGGGACGCCGCGGCGCTTCTGCACGTACGCCAGGAGCGCCGCCGCACCGGCCGCGGCCAGGTCGGCGACGGTGAACATCAGGCGCGAGACCAGCGCCAGCGCGATGGCCTGCGGAAGGGGCAGCACGGTCGCGATCGTGGCGGTGATGACCAGCTCGCGGGCGCCGAGGCCGGACGGCAGGAAGAACGCCAGCAGGCCCGCCGTCATCGACAGCGCCATCGCGCCGGCGGACAGCACGAGCGTGTCGAGGCGCGGCGAGCCCAGCGAGTCGACCAGCAGCCACAGGTGCACGCCGTAGCAGAGATAGATCGCGACGGCCGCGCCCAGCGCCTTGAGGATCTTGCCCGCGGTGAACTGCGATTCGAGGGGGCGCTTGCGCAGCACCTTCAGCACGAGGTTGACCGACCACGTGAGCAGGCGCGGGTGCAGGAACGGCAGGCCGACGGCCAGCAGGAGGAACAGCCACAACAGCTGGTTCGACTCCGGGCGCCCGCCCAGCATGACGGGCAGCGCGGCGAGGCCCGCGATCAGCGAGGCGAGCACGCCCATGCCGGTCGCGACCAGGCCCGCGGTGAAGCTCCGCGCGCGGTTGACGCCCGCCTCGCGGGCGAGCTCCATGGAGAGCAGGACGGCCCAGACGGCGCCGGGGATGTACTTGCCCAGCTGGCCGACCAGGTAGAACTTCGACGCGTCCATGAACCGGACGGGAGCGCCCAGGTCGGACAGCACGATCTTCCAGACCAGCGGGCCGAGGAAGATGCCGGCGAAGACCGCCACGAGCGACAGGGCGAGCGACGGCCACGGCAGTGCGATCAGCGTGGGGTAGACCTCGTCCCACTGGGAGTAGACCGAGTAGACGGCGGCGGCCAGCACGGCGACGATCAGCACCCGCTTCGCCCAGGCGATGACGACCGCCTTGCGCGTCCTGGCCGGAGCCGGAGGGGCGACCTGCCGGGCGTCGGTATCAGCCACGTCGGGCTCGACGGTCATCGGTTCTCCGCTTCCTGCTTCGCTCCCCAGCGGCGGGCCGGGCACGGCGGGCTGGGCGTCCATGAGGGTCGTAACTTCTGTGTTTCGGATCCACTACGGACCCTGAGAAGGATCACTCCATCAGGCAGGTAGCCTGTGGTCCGCGCCTGGTCTGCACCTGGCAGTAACACCGGGGTAACTGTACCGGACGCATCCAACCGTCTCCGGAAGTGGAAAGTCTGCTGCATGATTCCGATTACCGTCGTCGACGTCCAGGACGCCGAGCCGCTCGTGCTGGAAGTGCTCCGCTCCGGTGTCATCGCACAGGGACCGATGGTCAAGCGGTTCGAGGACGCTTTCGCCTCCGTTGCCGGTGTGCCGCACGCGGTCGCCGTCAACAACGGCACGACCGCGCTGGTCGCGTCCATCCAGGCGCTCGACCTGCAGCCGGGTGATGAGGTCATCACCACGCCGTTCACCTTCGTGGCCACGTTGAACGCGATCCTGGAGGCGGGCGCGACCGCCAGGTTCGCGGACATCGACTCGGTCGACTTCAACATCGACCCGGAGAAGGTCTCCGCCGCGGTCACCGACCGCACCAAGGTCCTCATGCCGGTCCATCTGTACGGCCAGATGGCCGACATGGGCCGCCTCGTCCCGCTGGCGCAGCAGCACGGGCTGACGATCGTCGAGGACTCGGCGCAGGCGGTCGGCGCGACGTACGAGGGCAAGCCCGCCGGTTCGTTCGGCATCGGCTGCTTCTCGCTGTACGCCACCAAGAACATCACCACCGCCGAGGGCGGCGTCATCACGACGTCGGACGACGCGCTGGCGGACAAGCTGCGCGTCATGCGCAACCAGGGCATGCGCGCCCGCTACCAGTACGAGATGGCGGGCCACAACTACCGCCTCACGGACCTGCACGCGGCGCTGGGCATCCCGCAGCTCGAGAAGCTGCAGCAGCTCACCGACGCGCGCCGGCGCAACGCCGAGGCGCTGTCCAAGGGCCTCGACGGCGTGACGGGCCTGACGGTCCCCGCCGTGCTGCCGGGCCGCGAGCACGTGTGGCACCAGTACACGATCCTGGTCGGCGACGACGCCCCGGTGACCCGCGACGAGCTCGCGGCGAAGCTCACCGAGAAGGGCATCGGCAACGGCACCTACTACCCGAAGCTCGTGTTCGACTACGACTGCTACCGGGACAACCCCCAGGTCATCGCCTCCGACGTGCCGGTCGCGAAGAAGGTCGCCGAGCAGGCGCTCTCGCTGCCCGTGCACCCGAAGCTGACCGACGCCGAGCTCGAGACCATCGTCTCGTCCGTCCGAGAGGTGTTCGGCGCGTGACCGCCCGTCCCAAGGTCGCCCTTGTCGGCGCCGGAACCATGGGCTCGCTGCACGCCCGCGTGCTGTCGCAGTCCGACCGCGTCGACTTCAAGTTCGTCGTGGAGCACAACGCCCAGACCGGTCAGGCCATCGCCGACCGCTTCGGCATCGACTACACCGACTCGCTGGACGGGTTGAAGGACGTCGACGCGGTCGTCATCGCGGCCGCCACCGAGGCGCACTACGCGATCGCGAAGCAGGCGCTGGAGCTCGGCAAGCCGCTGCTGATCGAGAAGCCGCTGGCCGCCACGTACGAGCAGTCCCAGGAGCTCGTCGCCGAGTCGGAGAAGCGCGGTCTGCCGCTCGTCTGCGGCTTCCTCGAGCGCTTCAACCCGGCGATCCTCACCGCGAAGCAGTTCGTGGGCGAGGTCGTGCAGATCAACGCGATGCGGCACTCGCCGTTCGTGCCGCGGATCAAGACCGGTGTCGCGGGCGACCTGCTCATCCACGACGTCGACCTCGCGATCCGCTTCGTCGGCAACGCGCCGGCCGCGGTCAAGGGCTCCTTCGGCTTCTTCCACAAGCAGTCGCAGGACAACCAGTCCGAGGACTCGGCCGACGCCACCATGTCGTTCGAGAGCGGTGCCCTCGCCACGATCTCGGCGTCGCGGATCAGCCAGCGCAAGGTGCGGCAGATCTCGGTGCTGGAGATCGACCGCCTGATCGAGATCGACCTGCTCCGCCGGGACATCACGATCTACCGGCACGTGGCGGACTCGCCCGCGGCGGACGGCGTCGGCTACCAGTCGCAGACCGTCATCGAGCTGCCGACGATCCTGCAGAGCGCCGAGCCGCTGGCCGCGCAGCTGAACCACTTCCTGAACCTGCTCGAGCTGGGCGCGGGTTCGGACGAGGTGCTGGCCGAGCGCAACGCGATCCTCCCGGCGCACAAGGTCGTGCACGAGGCCACGGCGTCGGCTCTCGCCTGACCCGCTGGTGCGATCGAGGGGCCACCGGACTTGTGCCGGTGGCCCCTTCGCGTGTCCGGACCGGTGCTGCCGTGACTAGAGGCCGAGCTCCTCGGCGATCCGCGCCGCCACCTCGTAGGTCGACCCGGCGGGTTCGGTGGCGTACTCGGTCGTCTGCGACGTGAACTCCCGCCCGACCGCGCACCAGTCGATGACGGGCGGTTTCCCCGCCTCCACGGTGCCGGCGAGCTCGGCGAAGTAGCGCTGCCACCGGGACAGGTAGTAACCGCCGACCAGGCCCTCCCAGTCGCGGTTGGCGTAGTCGCGCAGCACCCCGCACGCCGGTTCCGACCAGATGGTGATGATGCCGCGCGCGTCGCGCTCCAGCACGGCCTTCTCGGCGTCGGTGCTGCCCCAGGCCCTCGCCGAGCTCAGCCACGTGCCGAGCAGCCAGTCGCGCTGGGTGCCGAGCAGCTCGTCGGTGCGCGTCATGTGCGCCAGGAACTCGTCGGTCGTGGTGTCCAGCGTGGCGAGGTCCTTGGCGTCGTACGCCTCGGCGATCTCGGTGAGCTTGGCGCGGCCGCGGTCCGCGAGCACCTGCCGTGCCACGTCGACCAGGTCGTACTTGTAGGTCTCCAGCTGCCGGACCGACTCGGGCGCCTTCAGCAGCTGCCGCAGGGCGGGCTCGAACTCCTCGGCCGGGTAGCGGGGCACCTTCGGGCCCCAGTTGGACGCCGACGTCATCTTGAGCGACGGCAGCGCGACGAACGGGCTCTCGTGCGGGCCCTCGCCGCTCTCGTGGTTGGTGGCGCGGAACGAGTACGCGGTCTTGAGCAGCGTCTTCCACGCCTCGCGCAGGTTGGGGTCATCGACGCCGTAGCGGCGCTTCGCGTAGTCGGTGACCCACGAGTCCAGGTCGACCGGGTCCTCGCGCCACGTCATCTCGCCGAACAGGTCCTGCACCACGGGGTTCAGGTGCGTGCCCTCCAGGACCATCGCGGTGCCGACGAGGTCACCGCGCACGGCCGGACCCGCCTTGCGGACCTCCGGCAGCGTCCGTCCCGGCTCGTGCAGGTTGCCGAACGTCCCCAGCCTGCCTCCGAAGTTCTGGATCGTCCCCCACGCCCACGGCGCGCCCCAGAACTTCTCCTTGCGCTTCCACCCCGGGCCGTCGTCGGCGTCGAGGTCGAGCACCAGCACCCGCCTGCGGTCGATCGCCTCGATCAGCTCGCGCATCGGGTTGTCCTGCCACGCCTGGAGCACCCAGGTCGAGTCGGGGTGTGCGGCGGTCAGGGCGTCCTGCACGGCGCGGCCCGCGTCGCCGAGGTCGACGCCGCCCAGCTCGCCGCCCTCGTGGAGCAGGTCGTTCGAGTAGTGCGTGGTGTCGCCGAACCGGGCGGTCTGCGCCTCGTAGAACCGGGCCGCGACCTTGCCGTAGAGGGCGTCGGTGGGGTCGAGCCAGTACGGCCTCGGGTGGCCCGAGTAACCGCCCTGCGGGATCACGTGCGCGTCCGGGTTGCGCTCGGCGAACACCTTGTCGGGCACGTGGCCGGAGAACGCGGGGAACACCGGCGAGATGCCGAGGCTGCGCATCCGGTCGGCGATCCGCCTGCCCAGTTCGGCGCGGCGTTCGACCAGCTCCCGGCTCACCGGGCCCGCGTGCACGCCGCCGGTGGGGTCGTAGCCGCTCGTCGAGCCGTACCACTGCCACGGTTGCAGCGACGGCTGCGCAATCCACGCCCGCACCTCGGACTCGGACAGCCCGAACGACTGGAAGGTGTCGTACCAGACAGCTTCCTGGCCGACGAGCACGAGCGCGCGGTTCACCCCGCTCACCGCGAGGTAGTCGATCTCGCGTTCCCACTCGGTCCACGTCCAGTACGGCGTGGTGTAGCCGAAGACCGTGAAGTTGTAGGCGTACCGGTCGGTGAGCGTGGTGCGCCGGTTGATGGGCTTCGAGGGCGCGGGCAACGTCTCCGGCAGCGCGATCCGGTCGCCGTTGGTCGACAGGTGCCCGCCCGCGACGTACTTCAGCCACCACCCGAACCCGGAGAGCAGCGAGACGTCGCTCGAACCGGACAGCACCACGCGCCCGTCCTCGCCGCCGATGCCGAACGAGTCGGCGACGCCCGGCCGCGACGGCAGGCGCTGGAGCTCGAACTGCGCGGCGCGCCGTTCGTCACCGCCGAGCAGGCGGGTGATCGCGGCGCGGGCGGCCGGCGAGTCCGTCGGTTCCTGGTCGGGAGACCTGCCCGAGGAAGTGATCACCACCAGGGCAGCCAGCAGCACCACGACCATGACCACGCCGACGATCCAGCGTGGCCCACCCCGACCGATGTCCACGATCATCCCATCGCCCACACCCGTTGGTGTATTACGCAAGACTGCGAATTGCCGGCTTTTCCGTTTCGCTGCGATCGTCTGCAAATGCGCTGCACGTCCCCTTGCAGGAGTTCTGGAGGCGCAGGCACGAGTCTTCGCGTCATCGCTTCTTCCGACAACGAAATCCTGGGGGACAGGACGATGGGCAAGAGAATCGCCGCACACGTCACGGCGGCACTGGCGGCGCTGCTGGTCGGCACGGGGACGGCGGCCGGCGCGCCGAGCGACCTGTCACCGGCGCAGGTGATGGCCGAGTTCCCGGCGTTGCCCTGCGTCGCGGGCGGCCCGACGGCCGAGGACGCCGCACAGGCCGTCGCGCTCAACGGCCTGCTGACCGCGAAGATGCGCGGCCACATGACGGCGTACAACACCTCGTGCGCCCGAGTCGTCGTCCAGACGGCCATGAACCGGGGCCTCCCCCTGCGCGCCGCCACGATCGCGCTGGCCACCACGATCGTCGAGACCTCCAACGCCAACCTCGACGGTGGCGACCGGGACTCGGTCGGGCTGTTCCAGCAACGTCCCAGCATGGGCTGGGGCACCAGGGAACAGTGCCTCGACCCGGTGTACG
The DNA here is from genome assembly GCF_900111005.1 of Lentzea albida. Taxonomy (GTDB): domain Bacteria; phylum Actinomycetota; class Actinomycetes; order Mycobacteriales; family Pseudonocardiaceae; genus Lentzea; species Lentzea albida. Next base: position 117,474 of record NZ_FOFV01000001.1, on the reverse strand, counting down.
CGACCAACAAGTTCCTCGACTACATGGTCACGAACGTGGCCGGCTGGCAGAACAGGCCGGTCGGGGACGTGGCACAGGCGGTACAGCGCTCCGCGTTCCCCGAGCGCTACGAGGTGCAGGCCAACGACGCCGCGATCATCGCGGAGGCGATGGTGCGCACGAACGAGGCCGCCTCGGTGGTCGTCGAACCCAGCGGTGCGATGCAGGTCTTCAACCGCGACCGCAACAGCGGCCTGCTCGCCACGAACTGGCAGACCGGCCCCGGTCAGAACTGGGCGGGCTGGCACACCCCGATGAACGTCCCGATGTCCGGCACGCCCTCGGCGTTGCTCGACCACCGGGAGCAGATGATCACGTTCTCCCGCCGCGGGGACGGGCATCTCGTCCAGATGGCGCAGGACGGCCCCGACGGCGAGATCAAGACGTGGTGGGACCTCGGCGGCGACTTCGCCGGCGACCCGGTCGCGCTCAAGCAGCCCAACGGCAACAAGGTCGTGTTCCTCCGCGGCACGGACGGCAGGCTCTGGCACAAGTGGCAGAACACCCCGGACGGCGAGTTCCAGCCGTCCGCGCTCGTGCACCCCGACCTGGGCGTCGTCACCGGCAAGCCGTCCGTCCTCGTCGACGAGAACAACCTGCTCACCGCGTTCACCGTCCGCGCGGACGGCCACCTGGTCATGGCCGCCCAGCCCAGCAAGACCGACGCGTGGGTGCAGTGGGACCTCGGTGGTGACTTCGCGGGCGACCCGGCCGCGGTCCGCACCGCCGACGGCGAGTTCGTCGTCTTCGTCCGCGGAACCGACGGCAGGCTCTGGGTGAAGTGGCAGAACGAGAAGGGCGGCGCCTTCCCCGCCTCCGCCCTGGTCAACACCGGCTTCGGCCAGGTCACCGGCGCACCCGCGGCCGTGGTCAACCCCGACGGCCTCGTCCAGGTCTTCGCCCGCCGCGCCGACGGGCACCTCGCGACCGCCTGGCAGAGCAGCACGAGCGGCGGCGTCTACCAGGGCTTCGACGACATCGGCGGCAGCCTCTCCAGCGACCCGTCCGTCGGCATGACGGCCGGTGGCGCCAAGGCCGTCTTCGCCCGGTTCGCCGACGGCTCGATCATGACCACCTGGCAGGCGAACCCGGGCGCCCCGTTCAACCGCACGTGGTCCTACCTGCTCAGCTGACCCGGGAAGCAGTGAGGGGGCCGGTCATCCGACCGGCCCCCTCACTGTTCTCCGAACGTTCAGTCCTGAGAGGACGTCCGCGAACGCCGCCGCGAGGTGACGGCCACGAACAGGGCGTGCGCCAGCCCGAGCACGAGGGCGCCGACCAGCAGCTTCCACCCGAAGCCGAGCCCCGGCGGCGAGAAGGTGAGCTCCATGGTGGACTCACCGGACGACGCGGGCAGGTCGAGCTGGATCAACCCGGCGGGTCCCTGCTCCACCTTCACGTCCTTGCCGTCCACAGTGGCCGTCCACCCGGGCCACGCGAGCGCGGCGAAGAGCACCTTGCCGGAGCCGCGGTAGGAGACCCGCTCCCCTTCGAAACCGGTGGAGGCGGCGGAGGACACCTGCACGCCGGGCGACGCGTACGACAACCGCGAGCCCTCGAACGGCAGCGGCGCGTCGCGCTTGAGCACCGTCACCACGGAGTTGCGCTCCTGCAGCGACCACCCCGGCGGGATGCGCTCGGGCCCGTTCTCCTTGACGTACCCGTTCGCGACCACGACGGTCTGCAGGCGGACGGCGTCGGCCAGCGGCGTGGAGAACGACCCGGCGTTCTTCCACAGGGCGTTGTAGGCCGCGGGGCAGGTGCCGCCGAAGTAGTTCATGCAGAACGTCTCGGAGAACGCCGAGTACCCGAGCCCGGTGTAGGAGTTGAGCGCGTCGACGCCCGCGATCTCCCACTGCGAGCCGAACAGCGCGTGCTGCCACGAGGTCTCGGGCGAGATGCCGCCGGCGTTCTTCTCGAGCACGCCGAGGTCCGCCACCAGCAGGGTGTTGCCCTGGTAGCGCTCGTCGAAGTTCTGCTTCATCTCCGCGACGTTGTGCGGGAAGTTCCACGGGTTGACGTTGAGGTTGCCCCGGTAGTGCGCGACCTGCAGCCCCAGCGTGGCGGCCGTGCCGAAGACGAGCGCCACCGCGACCAGCTTCGGCTTGGAGCGGGCCGCGTACAGGACGGCGCCCAGCAGCACCAGCACCACGACCGTCGCGAGACCGTGCCAGCGCCACGCCATCGGCGTCGACGCCACGGACAGGTAGAAGCCGAGGCCGACGAGGACGCCGGTCAGCACGGCGCGGACCCGCCACGCCGACGTCTGGAAGCCCCTGGTCAGCAGCAGCGCGACGACCACCGACAGCGGCAGGTAGAAGTACTCGAGCAGACGGGCGGGCCAGCGGAACAGCCACAGGTTCGACGGGCCGATGAGCAGCAGCAGGTAGATGCCGGCGAACACGTAGAGGCCGAGGTAGTCGCGCCAGCGGTCGCGCAGCACCGACCAGGCGAGCCACGGCACCAGCGGCACGACGAACCACGCCAGGTACGTGATCGGGAAGCTGATCCAGCTGCCGGTCCAGGTGTTGAACTGGGCCTGGAACGTGGGCGCGCTCATGCCGAGCAGGTCGGCGAGGTTCGGCACCAGGAAGCCGTCGTTGCGGATCGAGTTGTCGGTGCGCCAGGTCACGGCGGCGCTGCCGAGCAGCGGGAAGAACACGACCAGCGACGAGGCGCCGACGAGGCCACCGGCGACGACCAGGTGGCCGAGCTTGCGCCAGTTCCTGCGCACCACGAGCTCGAGTGCGACGCCGAGCAGGATGAAGACGACACCGAGAGCGCCGTAGGGGTTGCCTACCGTCATCGCCAGGTAACCGAAGACGAGGAGCCAGATCGGGTTCGACTTCCCGGTCGCGAACCGGCGGGCGGCCCACCAGACCCACGGCAGCCAGGCGAAGGCCATCAGGCCGGCGACCCACGCGGAGGCGTCGAAGAAGAGCGTGTAGCCGGAGAACGGCAGGGCGGTCGCCACGACGGCGGCGGCACCGCGGGCGGCGCCGTACTCCCTGGCCAGCAGGTACACACCGACGGCGAGCAGCACGAGGAACTCGGTCTTGACGAACGTGGCGGCGACGGCGACGTCCGGCAGCAGCGAGACGACCACGTAGTTGCCCAGCGACACCGGGTTCCACAGGCCGAGCATGGCCTCGCTGGCGTAGTTGCCGCCCATCCAGCTCTCGGGCATCAGCGTGGGCCAGTCGCCCTGCCGCAGCAGCTCACCGATGCGGTACCAGTGCGGGAGGAACGCCGCGGCCGAGTCGTCCCAGTAGTAGAAGATCCGATTCCGGATCAACGGCAATTGGGCGACGACGGCGACGAATGCGACAATCCCCGCGACCGTGAAAATGCCCGTCCAGCGACTCCGCGAACCCGCCTGCACGCCTTCCCCCGGATCAGCCGCCCCTGACCGGTCGGCGGCTCTGGGTTCCGTGAGAGTCACAATCAAGATCCTTTCAGGTGCGGCGCCACTTCGGGCATGCCCGAGCCAATGGGCATTCCGGGGTCACGTTAAAGTTGCTCGCCGTTACGGTCGTGTAAGACCGCCCGGACACAGTCTGCCAGGGAGAAACTGTGGGAACACCAGAGCCCACCGATCAGCTCGCGCTCAGCTACGTCATCCCGGCGTACAACAGCTCGGACGCGATCGAGGCCACGCTCAAGGAGCTGGGTGACCGGCTCCAGGGAACCCACTCCGAAATCCTCGTGGTGGAGAACGGGTCGACCGACGGTTCGCCGGAGCTGCTCGACAAGCTGGAGCGCGACTGGCAGTTCGACGGCGTCGAACTGCGCGTGCTGCACTCGGAGAAGGGCCTCGGCCACGCGCTGAAGAAGGGCATCGGCTCCTCCCGCGGCTCGTCGGTCGTGCTGAGCGCGGACGATCTGCCGTTCGGGTTCGACGACCTCGACGAGGCGCAGAAGATCGGGCTGAACAAGCACAAGGTCATCATCGGCTCCAAGGCCCACCCGAAGTCGGACATGGACCGCACGCTGCTGCGCGCGGTGCTGAGCACCGGCTTCCTGGTCCTGCGCTGGGTGATCCTCGGCATGAAGACCCGCGACCCGCAGGGCACGTTCGTGCTCGACGGGACGTGGGCGCGCGGCGTGGTCGGCAAGCTCACGGCGCCCGGCTTCCTGCTCACGACGGAGCTCGTCTACCTGGCCGAACTCGAGGGCAACCACCCCGTCGAGGTGCCGGTGAAGCTCCGCCGCATCCACACCGGCGCGGGCAGCACGATCCGCGTGTTCCACGACGCCTACTCGATGGGCATCGGCCTGTTCAAGATCCGCAAGCTGCACCGCAGGACGCACGGCCGCTGACGCGCCGCTGGTCCCGCACCCCGATGCGCACGTGCCGATGTGACGGCACGTGCGCATCGTCGTTTTCGCTGATCCGCGCCGCCGGCCTGGTTATTCTCAGGCGACCGCCGGAGAACAGGAGCGTGCCGAGTGCGTCAGGTGATCGTCATCGGGGGCGGGATCGTGGGGCTCTCGGTCGCCCGTGAGCTCGCGCTGCGCGGCGACGCGGTCACCGTGCTCGAGAAGGAGGGCGGCTGGGCGAGGCACCAGACCGGCCACAACAGCGGTGTGCTGCACGCCGGCCTGTACTACCGGCCCGGATCGCTGAAGGCCCGCATGTCGGTCGCGGGCAACGCGTCGATGGCCAGGTACGCCGAGGAGAACGGCGTCCCGTTCGAGATCTGCGGCAAGCTGGTCGTGGCCACCGACGCCGAGGAGGTCCCCCGCCTGCACGCTCTCGCGTCGCGCGCGGAGGCGAACGGCGTACCGGCGAAGCTGATCACCGCGGCGGAGGCGCGCGAGTACGAACCCGAGGTCTCCTGCGTGGCCGCGCTGCGCGTCGAGAGCACCGGCATCGTCGACTTCCCCGCCGTCTGCGCGTCGCTGGTCCGCGACCTCGACGGCCACGACCTGCGCCTGCACTCACCTGCACTCGCCATCCGCACCCGCGGCGAGGAGGTGGAGGTCGCGACGCCGCAGGGGGTGGTCCGCGGTGACGCGCTGATCAACTGCGCCGGCCTGCACAGCGATCGCGTCGCCCGGCTGGCCGGACTGCGACCGGCCGCGACGATCGTGCCGTTCCGCGGCGAGTACTACGAACTGCGCTCCGACCGCAGGAACCTGGTGCGCGGCCTGATCTACCCGGTCCCCGACCCCGCGCTGCCGTTCCTCGGCGTCCACCTGACCCGCATGATCGACGGCAGTGTGCACGCGGGCCCGAACGCCGTGCTGGCACTGCGCCGCGAGGGCTACCGGTGGCGTGACCTCTCCCCCGCCGACCTGGTGGACGTCGCCCGGTTCCCCGGCACGTGGAAGCTGGCCCGCCGGTTCGCGCGGACCGGTGTCGAAGAGGTGCTGAGGTCGTTGTCCCGCAAGCGTTTCGCGGCGAGTCTCGCCCGTCTCGTGCCTGCCGTCGGCGAGGCGGACCTGGTGCGCGCCGAAGCGGGCGTGCGGGCGCAGGCGATGTTGCCGGACGGCTCGCTGGTCGACGACTTCCTCATCGAGTCCGCACCGCGGCAGATCCACGTCCTGAACGCGCCGTCGCCCGCTGCCACGGGTGCGCTGGAGATCGCGAAGCACGTCGCCGGACTGGTGCGGGACTGACCTGCAGGACCTGCAAGTGACCTGCAACGTCGTCTTCAGGCTGCTTGCAGGTGCCTTGCAGCTGTGGCCCACATCGTTGGTCGTGCCGGACGGGGAGTCCGGCGGACCGACTGAGGGGGCAACGAGATGGACATCCGGACCACCGCGGTGGCGACCACCGCGATCTTCGCGGCGATCCTGGGGGCGCAGGCGCCGGCCACCGCGGCCGAGCAGAGCGGCGACCCGCTGATCCTGCTGTCGTGCAGCACGTACTCGACGAACAAGTCGGTGACGCGCAGCGAGGTGATCGCCAGAGCGCAGTCGTGGATCGACGCGGGCGTCACCTACAACCAGGGCGGCTGCTACACCAACCGGTACGGCGACTACCGGATGGACTGCTCGGGCATGACGTCCATGGCGTGGGGGCTGAGCTCCTCCCGCACCACCTACACCCTCGACCAGGTCTCGCACGTGATCCCGCGGTCCGAACTCAAGCCCGGTGACGCGCTGAACAAGTACGACGAGCACGTCGCGATCTTCGCGGGGTGGGCGGACGCGGCGCGGACGCAGCCGATCGTGCTCAACCACGGCGGCGACCCGGTCTACGCGCACCGCACCGTCTGGTCGGCCGCCTTCGCCGCCCGGTTCACGCCGATCCGCTACGACAACATCGTCGACGACGTCACCGTCGCGGGCAACGAGGCTCCGGCCGTGGTCGTGGAGGGCAACGGAGCGATGCAGGTCTTCGCCCGTGACACCAACACCGGCAAGCTCGTCACCTCGTGGCAGTCGGGCGCGGGTTCCGGCTGGAGCGGCTGGACCGCCCTCCCCACCAACGCCGTCGGCACGCCGTCCGCCCACGTGGACGGCCTCGGCCAGATGAACGTCTTCACCCGCCGCGACGACGGCCACCTGATCCACCTGTGGCAGGACGGCCCGGACGGCGCCATCGACCGCGGTGCCGACCTCGGCGGCGACTTCGCCGGCGACCCGGTCGTGATCACCAAGGCGGACGGCGCGAAGGTCGTCTTCCTCCGCGGCACCGACGGCCGTCTGTGGCACAAGTGGCAGACCGGCCCCGGCAGCGCGTTCAGCGACTCCGCGCTGGTCCGCGACGACTTCGGCACGATCATCGGCAAGCCGTCCGTCCAGGTCGACGCCGAGGGCCGGTTCACCGTCTTCGCCGTCCGCTCCGACAACCACCTGATCACCGCGTGGCAGACCGAACCGGGCGGCGCGTTCACCACCGCCGACCTCGGCGGCGCGTTCGCCGGTGACCCGGTCGCGATCTCCAAGGCGAACGGCGCGAAGGTCGTCTTCGTCCGCGGGACCGACGGTCAGCTGTGGCACAAGTGGCAGACGAGCCCCGGCAGCGCGTTCAGCGACTCCGCCCTGGTCCGCGGCGACCTCGGGCAGGTCCTCGGCGCACCCGCCGTCCAGCTCTCCGGTGACGCCATGCAGGTGTTCGTCCGCCGCGCCGACGGCCACATGGTCACCGCGTGGCAGCACACCGCTGGCGAGAACTTCGCGGGCATCGACGACATCGGTGGCAACCTCGCCTCCGACCCCGTCATCGGCCGCCAGGCCAACGGCGCCAAGGCCGCCTACGCCCGCTTCACCGACGGCTCCGTCATGACCACGTGGCAGGACGACGCCGGTGGCGCGTTCCGCAAGACCTGGTCCTACCTCAGCAGCTGACCGGGCCGCGGATCACCAGCGAACTTGCAGACGGTTTGCAGGCGTCACCGGCAGAGTGCTGTTCCAGGGGACGGGTCGCCCGTGTCCGCTCCGCTGGGGGTGGGGCGGACACGGCGACCCGAGCAGGACGATGTCGTTGGGGGAAAAGACGTGAACCGCTCGCTCGCCTTGATCACCGCCGCCGCCACCCTCGGCTTGGCGGCGTGCACGTCCACACCGGACGTCCCGGCGCCGGGCGGCACCACTTCTCCCAGCACCACGACGGTGACCACCCCACCGCGGGCCGTCGCGAAGGCGGACGACCGCAACCGCCTCGGCTACGGCGCGCTCAAGCTCGGCATGACGCTGGAGGAGGCGAGGGAGGCCGGCCTGACCGACCTCACCTGGGCGAGCGCCGGCGACCGCACCTGCGTCGCCGACGACGCCGTCGCCGTCTCCAGGAAGTACGGCGTCGTCCGGATCACCCTGCCCGCGGGAGCGAAGACCTCCAGGGGGATCGGCGTCGGATCGACCTACGCCGACGTGCGGAGCGCCTACCCGGACGCCACCGAGTACGACGACGGCTGGAAGGCCGAGGTGGCCGACAACGCCGCCTACTCGTTCGCCGGGAACCCCGAGTTCGTCTTCTTCGGGGACACCGACGAGGTCTTCCGCATCAAGCTCGGCGCGGTCGAGACCGACTGCACCCCCGCACTCCTCTGACCGTCAGGCTTGGACGGTCACCAGGCGGGTGAACTCCGCGGGCAGGTCGAAACCGTCCCAGTGGTCGGAGAACGTCAGCGCGTTGCCGAACGGCACGATCCGGTCGATGCCGCGCCCGGCCAGCTCGTGCGCCAGTGCCTCCAGCTCCTCCTGGGAGAAGCCGAACACCGACAGCGTCTGGTCCTTGCGCTGCACCATGGGCACCAGCGCGGACAGGCTCGGCAACGTGGCGAACGGGAAGGTGCCCGCGCCCAGCCACTCGCGCGGCACGTCCGCGGCCTCGGTCAGCTCCAGCGTCGCCACGGCGTTGCCGTCGAACGAGATGGACTTCGCGTGGCCGTCCGCGGCGACACCGTAGGCGGAGACGCGCTTCTGCACGGCCATCGCCGGCTCGACGACGTGGTGCTTGGCGGCGAGGACGGCGCTCAGCTCGGCGCGGAACTCGGTGCGCGCCTGCTGGCCCGCCACCTCGTCACCGACCCAGAACAGCGCGCGCGGCGAGGAGCAGGCGGCCTGGTCGAACCAGTACGAGTCGTTGTAGAACCCGACGGCCACCTCCCGCTTCTGCTCCGGCGTCGCCTTGGTCCAGCCGTCGACGGAGATCAGCGCGAACGAGGCGCGGTCGGGGAACGTGACGTCGCGCGAGTGCGGCGCCAGCGGCAGCTTGCGCACCTCGTTGACGGCGCGGTCGCCGCCCCAGATGACGCGCAGGTCGCACGCGGCGGACAGCGCGGCGGTCACCTTGTCGTCGCGGTCGTAGGTGACCATGACCTGGGTCTCCGCGACGGCCGGGTGGGCGTCCTTCAGGGCGTCGTTCAGCGCCTCGACGACGGCCTCGGCCGCACCGGCGGACCGCGGCGAGATGCGCACGACGTTGCTGTTGCCGGCCAACGCGGACAGCGCCCACGAGTACACGAAGATCGTGTCGACGTTGGCGGGCGGGATGTGGAAGACCAGACCGCGGCCGAAGCGCAGGACACCGGCGGGCGTCTCCAGCTGCTTCAGCACCTTGTTGATCTCACCGCGGCGCAGGAAGAAGCCCAGCGAGGCCAGTTCCGGGTAGCGGCGGGCCATCTGCGGGGCGAGCAGCTTGCGCGCGAACTTCACCAGGAAGTCGACGATCCGCTCGTCGCCGACCTTCAGCCGGCCTCCGGTGGGCTCGCCGGAGATGCTCGCGAGGAGCTCGTCGACCGAGGAGACGTCGGGGCCTGCGGGGAAACGGCGCTTCATGAGGCAACAGCTCCAGAGAAGGTGTCCGAACAGCCGCGGGCCTCGGCGCGCGGGAGCCTGCCGAGCACGGAGAACCGCTTGCCCGGCCAGTCGCCGTCGTCGATCCCGTGCACCACACCGAGGTCCTCGGTCAGCAGCACGTGGCCCGGGTAGCTGCGCGGCAGCGTCGAGACGACCTCGATGACACCGGGCTCGCCGACGGGCTGCTCGTCCCAGGTGTCCGGGTTGCGGATGATGACGTCCGCGAAGTCCGGGCAGTACAACGAGTTGCCCGAACGGCCCTCCAGGAAGACCGTGCCGATCTGCTCGATCATCCCGTAGTAGTTGTAGATCTGGGTCAGGCCCGTGTCCTCGGCGAAGCGCTTGCGGAACTCCGAGTTGTCGACCGCGATGTCGATGAGCTTCTTCCAGCCACCGGAGTGGATGAGGATGCCGTTCGACAGGTCGAGCTTGTGCTCGCGCGCGACCTCGTAGAGGTACTGCCACACCATGAAGGTGAAGCCGAAGATGAGGAACGGCTCGGAGCCGTGCTTGGCGAGGAACTCCTTGACCGCCTCGACGTCCGGCTGGTCGTTCTCGTCCAGCGCGTAGACGTGGCTGCGGCCGAACGTCGCCATGCCGAGCACGCCGGCGCCACGCGCGGAGAACGAGCGGCGGTTCTTGATGATGCTGATGGTGTCGACCATGAGCATCGGCAGTCGCTTGCCGCCCAGCACTTCCTGCAGCGTCGCGCCGAGCTGCTTGGTCTGCACCCCGGCGGCTTCCTTGTCGAGGTAGATCCGCGAGGCGCCACCGCCGGTCGTGCCGGACGAGGTGAGGACCTTGAAGACCTCGGAGTCCGGAATGGACTTCAGCTCGTGCGTCTTGAACATGCGCACCGGCAGCCACGGCAGGTCGTTCAGCGACCCGAACTTCTCGCCCGACTTGATCCCGAGCGACGACAGGATGCGGTCGTACTGCTCGGAGTGCGCGCGGTGGTGCTCGGTCAGCTCGGTCAGCTCCGCCAGCAGCGCGGTCTCGCGCTCGGCCTGACTGCGCCCGAAGACGCTCATACCTGTGCCTCCAAGGACCGGTAGTCGATCTTGCCGCTGGGCAGCTGCGGGAAACCCTCCGCCGGGCGCACGTCGAAGCCCGTGACGTGCAGGTGCAGCGTCTCGGACAACAACTTCGCGGCCTGCTTGCAGGTGTCCTTCTCGGCCCTGTCGAGGAAGACGACGACCTTGTCGCCCGCGGGCACGGCGGCGGCCGCGCCGAAGCCCTTCACGATCTGCTCCAGGTCGTCCAGGTTGACCCGGTTGCCGAACACCTTGCCGATCCGCTTGAGCCGGCCGGTGATGTAGAGGAACCCGTCGGAGTCGAGGTATCCCAGGTCACCCGTGACCAGCACGCCGCCGGTCTCGTCGCCGAGAGCGAGCTCGGCCTCGGACTCGGCGTAGCCCATCATCACGTTGGGACCGCGGTACACCACTTCACCGGCAACACCGGGCTCGGTGATTTCGTTCCCGTCCTCGTCGCGGATCGCGAACGCGCCACCGGGCAGCGCGGGACCGGCGGAGCCGATCTTCTCGGCGAGCCGGTCGGCGGGAACGGTGGCCATCCGGGGCGCGGCCTCGGTCTGGCCGTACATGACGAACATCTGCCCGCCGACGGCGCGCATCTTGTCGTTGAACTCGCTGACGAGGTCGGTGCGGAGCTTGCCGCCCGCCTGCGTCAGGGTGCGCAGCGTCGGGTACTTGGCCGGGTCGAACCGCAGCCGGCGCAGCATCTCGTAGTGGTACGGCACGCCGGCGAGCGACGTGACGCCGTACTGCGTGACCGCGTCCCAGAACGGCCGCGCCACCACGCCGGAGCCCTCCAGCAGCACCGTCGCGCCCTTGCGCAGGTGGCTGTTCAGCACGGACATGCCGTAGCTGTAGTGCAGCGGCAGGCTGGTCGGCGCGACCTCGTTCTCGTCGATGCCGAGCACCTCGGCGATCGCGTCGGCGTTCGCGAGGATCGCCGAGCGGGAGAGCCGCACGAACTTCGGGTTGCCGGTGGACCCGCTGGTCGGGAGCATCACGGCCAGGTCGGGGTGCGGCGCGACGCCGTCCACGTCCTCGCGCACCCAGTCCTGCGTGTAGCCCGGCGCGGGTTCGTCGTCGACGCCCAGCACGGCCGCGGGGCGGAACCGGGACACGAGCCCGTCCAGCACCTCGCGGTCCTGCGCCGGGTCGAGCAGCGCGACGGCGCGGCCCGCCTCGAACGCACCCAGGTACCGCAGCACGCTCGTCAGGTCCAGGCCGACCCGGAGGAACAGCACCCCGGACGGCAGATCGGCGAGTTCCTTCGCCGCCTCGGACACGCGACCGGCGAGCTCGGCACCGCCGAGCAGCTCACCGGTCGCGGCGTCACGCAGGCGGGCCTGAGCGTGCAGCAGCGTCACAGCACCAAACCTCCGTCGATGCCCAGCACCTGACCGGTGACGAACGACGCGTCGTCACTCGCCAGGAACCGGATCACCTTGGCCACCTCTTCGGCGGTGCCGAGCCGGCCGAGGGCGGTGTCGCCCTTGATCCGCTCCAGCACCTCGTCGGACTGCTCCGAGATCAGGTCGGTCGCGATCACGCCGGGCGCGACCGCGTTGACCCTGATCCCGTGCCTGCCGAGCTCCTTCGCCGCGGACTTCGCGGCCGCGACCACCGCCGCCTTGGACGCCGCGTAGACCATCTGGCCCGCGTTGCCGCGCTCGCCGACGATCGACCCGATCAGCACGATCGAGCCGGTGCGCTTGCGCATCATGGCGCGCGCAGCCGCCTGCACGGAGCCGATGGCGCCGGCGACGTTCGTGGTCAGCGTCTTCGACACGTGGTCGTCGGTGAGCATGCCGATGAGGCCGCCCTCGAGCAGACCGGCGCTGGCCACGAGCACGTCGATGCGCCCGTGCTCCTTCGCGACGGCCTTGAAGACGTCCTTCACGGCAGCGGAGTCGGCGACGTCGAGCGCCACGCCGTGGACGCGTTCGCCCAGCTCGGCGGCGCGCTTCTCGGCGGTCTCGCGGTCGCGGCCGGTGATGACCACCGTCGCACCCGCCTCCGCCAGCAGCCCGGCGGTGGCGAAGCCGATGCCGCGCGTGCCGCCGGTGACGACCGCTACCTTGCCGGTGAAATCACTCACCCGCGCCGAAGCCCTTCAGCATGTCGACGGCGACCTTGAAGCTGCTCATGTCGATGACCTGCTCGGTCTCGAACTGGACGTCGAACTCGTCCTCGATGGCGGCGACGAGCGCCATGTGGCCGACCGAGTCCCACTCGTCGATGTCGCGGTACTTCAGGTTCTCGACGTCCACGGAGTCGTCGAGCTGGAGGGCGTCCACGAAGACACCACGAAGACGGTCGTTGAGGGCCATCGTTTTTCTCGTTCTCTCTTCGAGGTCTGGGGCTCAGTGCTCGTTCGAACGCTCGGTCCACGCCTTGAGCAGCGCGGCGAGCTCCTCCGGCAGGCCGGCGGGAACCTCCGCCTCCTTGCCGGTGAGGAAACCGGTGAGAGCGGCGATCGCGGCCTCGTCGCAGCCGCGACGGGACAGGCCGATGACGTTGACGCCGGTGGTGCGGGCCGGGTTGCCCAGCGTGATGGTGAACGCACCGACCTCCTTGCGGATGGCCGAGCCGAGGCCGATCATCGCGCCGGGGCCGATCTGCGTGCCCTGGTGCACGACGGTGCCCAGGCCGATGTTGGAGCCGCTCCACACGTGGCAGTGGCCGGCGATCTGCACGGCGCTCGTGATCACGACGCTGTTGTCGACCACGCAGTCGTGCGCGATGTGGGCGCGGCCCATCACGTAGTTGTCGTTGCCGAGCCGGGTCGCGTCCTTGGCGCCCTGGTTGATCGTGACGAACTCGCGGATGCGGTTGCGGTCGCCGATCACCACGCCGGGGCCGTCGTTCTCGCCGTCCCAGCCGGCCAGGTGCGGCGCGCTCAGGAACTCGGCGGGCCCGCCGATGCTGACGTGCGGGCCGATGAAGTTGCCGTCGCCGATCCGGGTCGGTCCGGCGATGACCGTGTACGGGCCGATCACGTTGTCGTCGCCGATCTCGACGTCCTTGCCGATGATCGCGGTCTCGTGAATGCGGTTCGCCACTGGTCCCCGTCCTGCCCGTGAGTTGGTGTAACCCACGTCACCAGGGCACTTCCACCCGACGGGGCCGGTGGGCCACTCTACTTGACGGGCAGAACGGGGCCGGACCGGCCAGCGGTGTGGCCTGGAACGTTGCCGGGCGGATTCGCGGTCGGACGGGCGCATCGCGGTGCCGCCCCCGCGTCCTCGTACTGGACGTACGGGGGCGCGGGGGCGGTGCCGTGAGGTGCCCTGCCGAGCGTGGATCCGCCCGCCAACGGGCCAGGTCACTCCGCTGAGGACAGCAGGCCCAGGCTCGCGTCCATCACGATCCGTTCGGTGGTCCCGGCGGCGGGTGTGACCGTGTCGGAGAACTTCAGCGGCCCCGGCCACGCGTAGGAGATGCAGTAGCTGCCCTCGCCCGCGATGGTCGGGTCGCCCTCGTTCCACCCCGCCTCGTACCCGGAGTGCAGGTCGCCGCCGGAACGCAGCGTGTCGTTGTCCGCGACGTAGCCCTCGCACTCGTTGGCATATCCCATGACCCAGAGGCTGCCGGGGAACGCCGCGCGGAGCCTGACGTCGTAGCTCGACAGCGGCTCGTGCGCCAGGGCGAGGACGCTGAGGCCGCCGAACCGCCAGCGCTGGATCGGCATCGGCATCGACGTGGGGAGCTCCTCCGCGTCGATCTGCTCCAGCATCAGGCCCGCGTGCCGCCAGTTCGGGTCGGCCGGGCCCAGCACCTCGCGGCGGAGCTCGTACTTCGCCCGGACCGCGGCCAGCACGACCGGGTCGGCGGTGTCGTTGTGGAACGGCAGGGCGACCTCGGTCATCGCCGTCGCGACCGGTCCGGTGACGTCGTCGAACACGTCGTCGCCGAGGAGGTCCACGACCGCCTGGCCGAGGACGGTGCCCAGCTGCACGGTGGTGGCCGGGCTGTGCGGGTCGTTCGCCTCCTGGTCGCCGCACGCGCCCTGGACGAACAGCGCGGGCACGCCCAGCGCGTTCTCGACCAGCTCGGACGCGACGGCCGGGAACTCGCCGTCGAAGACGTCGTCGTTGCCGCGCGAGACCGGGTGGCAGGCGGCGCCGAAGACCACGGCGAACAGGTCACCGCCGGTCGTGTCGAGGCGCAGCACCGGGACGGTGTCGAGCACGGCGAAGTCGTCCGCGACCCGGTTGTGGCCGATCTTGGCCTCGCCCTCGGCGTAGCCCAGCACGACCGGGGTCCGCTCGAGCTCCAGCGTGTCGCGGACGAGCTGCACCAGCGCGTCGGTGATCAGGCCCGCCGTGCCGTTGACCGCGTCGACGTCGGCCTGGGTGAGGCCCATCATCACGTTCGGGTTCGGCCGGGTGTCGCCGTACAGCGCCCCCGAGTGCGTGTGGCTCGCCAGCAGCATCAGGTCCTCGTCGGCGACCAGGTCCTCGTCGACGAGCGCGCCCCGGATCGCCTGGTTGACGTCCCTCGGGATGCTGATGAGGTCCGCGCGCAGCAGGACCTTCGGCACACCGCCGTCCCAGAGCACGAGGCACTGCGCGCGCAACCGGCGGGCGATCGCCCCGTGGTTGCCGCGCGGACTCCAGCCGTACCCGCCCATCCACAGACTCGGGTAGGGCGGGTGGACCGGCGTGATGTCGGCTTCACCGACCGCTGCTTCGAAAGACATGACGACTCCCCCTGCTCGTGCACACCACACCCCCATGTGGTTCTGCAAGGAAGACGCCGTCAGGCCGTCCGAAATACAGGTTTCGGGAAACCTTTACCTGAGGACTTCCAGGCCGCCCATGAACGGCCGCAGCGCCTCGGGCACCACGACGGATCCGTCCGCCTGCTGGTGGTTCTCGAGGATCGCCACGATCCAGCGGGTGGTGGCCAGCGTGCCGTTCAGCGTGGCCGCGATCTGCGACTTGCCGTTCTCGTCGCGGTAGCGGACGTTGAGGCGGCGCGCCTGGAACGTGGTGCAGTTCGACGTCGAGGTCAGCTCGCGGTACTTCTGCTGCGTCGGCACCCACGCCTCGCAGTCGAACTTGCGGTGCGCCGACGTGCCGAGGTCGCCCGTCGCCGTGTCGATGACGCGGTAGGGCACCTCGATCTTGGCGAGCATCTCCTCCTCCCAGCCGAGCAGCCGGGCGTGCTCCGCCTCGGCGTCCTCGGGCTTGACGTAGGAGAACATCTCGACCTTGTTGAATTGGTGCACGCGGATGATGCCGCGGGTGTCCTTGCCGTACGACCCGGCCTCGCGGCGGTAGCACGACGACCAGCCCGCGTACCGGCGCTCGCCGTCGAGGATCTCGTCGGCGTGGTAACCGGCGAGCGGCACCTCCGACGTGCCGACGAGGTACAGGTCGTCGGCGGGCAGGTGGTAGATCTCGCTCGAGTGCGCGCCCAGGAACCCGGTGCCCGCCATGATCTCCGGCCGCACCAGGGTGGGCGTGATCATGAGCTCGAACCCGTTGGCCGTGGCCTGCGCCGCCGCCATGTTGAGCAGCGCGAGCTCCAGCTGGGCGCCGACGCCCTTGAGGAAGTAGAACCGGCTGCCGCCGACCTTCGCGCCGCGCTCCATGTCGATCGCGCCGAGCTTGGTGCCCAGGTCGAGGTGGTCCTGCGGCTCGAAGTCGAACTCGCGCGGCGTGCCGACCGTCTTGATGACGCGGAAGTCGTCCTCGCCGCCGACCGGCGCGTCCGGGTGCACCAGGTTCGGGATCTTCGCGAGGAGCTCGTCGACCTCGGCGGCGGTGGCGTTCTGCTCGGCCTCGGCGGCCTTGACCTCGGCGGCCAGGTCCTTCGCCTTGACCAGCAGTGCGGCGCGCTCGTCGCCCTTGGCCCTGCCGACCTCCTTGCCGAGCACCTTCTGCTCGGCGCGCAGGGTGTCCGCGCGGGAGATGGCGGAACGCCGGCGCTCGTCCGCGGACAGCAGGCTGTCGACGACGGCCTCGTCCTCGCCACGGGCACGCTGCGACGCGCGCACGATCTCCGGGTTCTCGCGCAACACCTTGAGGTCAATCACCCTGGAAAGGGTAGTCGTCGCCGTATCCGCACTTCATCCGGATATCCGTTCAACGGGCCGTGAGCGGGTGGCGTTGTAGGCGCAGGAGGTGCGCGATGACCGACAAGATCCCGCCCGGCTTCGACCACGAGAGGTTCCGCCGGGAGGCCTCGCGGAAGCCGAACGCGGTCGTGGGCTTCCTCGGCAGCCTGCTCGCCGCCCTGTCCGGGCTGCCGCAGGAGACGGCGAGGCGGCACGACCCGGCGCCGGACCGCCGGGTGCGCTGATGCCGTCACCGGCCACAACGCGAAAGGACCCGGCGCCGCACGGGCACCGGGTCCCTCCGACACGTCCGGCTAGTAGATCGCGAACGCCACGACGAGGCCGAGCGCGACGTGCGCGGCGGCGACGACCACGGAGGCGGGCGCGAAGCGGTCGGACTCGATGATCGAGCCAATGTCCAGCTTGGTCACCCACTCCAGCAGGCGCACGGCCGCGACCTGCACGATGATGCCGACGATGCCGTAGATCAGCGACGTGAGCAGGCCCTCGTCGAGCTTGCCGACCGCGCTGAGGATGGCCACCACGACGATGAACGCCATCGAGACGAGGCCGGAGGCGGTGACGATCACGGCGTTCGGGGCACCGTTGCGGACCAGGATCGACAGCTTGCCCGGCGTCGTCCAGTCGATCGCGTAGAAACCGAACACCATGAGGACCAGACCGACGACGGCGTACAGCGCGATCGCGCCGATGCCCCGGCCGATGGCCGAGCCGAAGCCGGGGTCCAACGCGAGCGTCGTGTAGTCCATTACCTGTTCCCTTTCGGAGTCTTACTCAACAATTCGATGCGGCACGAACGCCGCGCCATCGTCGGTCACGAGACCGACTGTTTCCCGGATGCCGAGGCCTGCCGACGTGTCGCCGACGACCCAGGCACCCAACGCGGGGCGGTAGCCGTCGAACTCCGGAAGCGGATCGAACAGCTGGTAAACGAAACCCTCTTTGCCGTACACGCCGCCGGTCTGCGTCTCGTAACCGGGAGCGACGATCTGGATGTTCGACCCCTCGCGGCCGAGCAGCGGCTTGCGCACGTACTCGGTGAGCATGCCGGGGTCGTTGAGGTACGCGGGGAGCAGGTTGGGGTGACCCGGGTACATCTCCCACAGGATCGCGAGCAGCGCCTTGTTGGAGAGCAGCATCTTCCACAGCGGCTCGAGCCAGAGGGTGCCGGGCAGCGACTCGACGGCGTGCCGGCCGAACTGCTCCTCGACCACCCACTCCCACGGGTAGAGCTTGAAGACGGTGCCCATCGGGGCTTCTTCGAGGTCGACGAACCGGTTGAGCAGCGTGTCCCAGCCGATGTCCTCCATCGCGATGCCCACGGTGTTGAGCCCGGCCTCGGCCGCGGTCTCCTGCAGGCAGGCGGTGGTGAGGTGGTCCTCGCCGGACGGGTCCGCGCTCGACCAGCTGAAGTGCAGCTCACCGGACGGGAGCTTGGCACCGATCTCCGTCCAGCGCTCGACCAGGCGCTCGTGCAGCGAGTTCCACTGGTCGTCGTCCGGGAAGACCTCCTCCTTCCAGTACCACTGGATGTAGGCGGCCTCCAGCAGCGAGGTCGGGGTGTCCGCGTTGTACTCGAGCAGCTTCGCGGGACCCGAGCCGTCGTAGCGCAGGTCGAAGCGGCCGTAGACGTGCGGGTCGCGGCGCCGCCACGACTCGGCGATGTGCGGCCACACCCACTCGGGGATGCCGAAGTCGCGGTAGCGCTCGGTCAGCACGACGTTGTCGACGGCGTCGAGGCACATGGAGTGGAGCAGCTCGACGTCGGCTTCGAGCGAGAGGACCTCGCTCATCTCGAACACGTAGTGCACCGACTCGTCCCAGTAGGGGCGGTCGGCGCCGTTCGCGTACTTCGCGGGCAGGCCGAAGACCAACCCCTGGTCAGAGACCGTCCGCTGCCAGTTCGGCCGCGGATGTGAGGCTTCACGACGCAACTGTGCTCAGCCTCCGCTGCTCTTCGACCCGCTGCTGATGCCGAACCCGCCGCGCTGGACCGACGTGCCCGACTTCGTGGTGACGTTCGCGCCCTTCGGGATCGTGTAGCTGCCGCCGCTCACCTTCTGACCGACCGAGCCCGTACCGCCGTAGTTGTAGCGGTAGGAGCTGTTGCCGATGTAGATGAAGCCGCCGCTGCTGTACCCGCCGTGGCTGCGGTAGTAGCTGTCGGAGCAGTAGTCGTCGTCGACGATGACGTTGTTCTGGTCCGTGCACTGCGCCGTGACGTTCTTGGGGCTGGCGGCCGCGTACCAGATCGCGACCAGCGCGACGACGCCCACGGTGACGCCACCGCCGATGAGCAGGCGTTTGCGGGTCTTGCGCTTCTTCTCGAAGGCGGCGGACTCCGCGGCGAACCGCTCCTGCTGCGCCTTGAGGGCGGCGGCGCGAGCGCGTTGCTCCGCGACCGTCGCCTGACGCGGCTTCGTGACGCCCGCCTGCTGCTGGCGCATCTTGCCCTTGGTGGGCTTCTGCGGCGCAGGCTGGTTCGGACCGGCCTGCTGCGGCGCAGGCTGGTACGGCGGCGGCTGCTGGCCGGGCTGTTGCGGCTGGCCGGGCTGTCCCGACGGCGGCCCAGGCTGGGGCGTCGGCTGGCCAGGTCCTGGCAGGTTGTTGTCAGTCATCACCACTCCCGCGGGCAAGGTACCTAGTGAGACTGTGAAAACACGGCCGATTGGTGGACGAGTGTCCTAAAAGCAACACTCGACCCCAACCCGGCGCACAGCGGTCTCACACGGCACGGGCATCATGGATGAGATGTCTCCGAGCGCCGGTTGGTTGAGTCGATCTGGTCACATCCGCGACACGCGGCTGGTGATGGCCGGTGCGTTCCTGGGCGCGTTCGGCCTCCTGATGCTGGCCACGTTCACGTCGGTGCTGGCAGGAGGCCCGATCACCACGAAGCGCGAGCTGGTGAACGCGGCGTACCAGGCAGGCGTCGGCGAGTGCCTCAACTGGGAGAAGGCCGACCTCTCCGACGCGCAGAAGGTCGACTGCGCCGCCGCGCACAAGTTCGAGGTCACCGGCACGGCCGACATCACGGCCGCGTACCCGAAGGAAGCGCCGTACCCGGCCGCCGAGGCCTGGGAGAAGATCGCGCAGGACAACTGCGCCCAGGCGTCCACCACGTACATGGCGGGCAAGCTCGACCCGCTGGGCAAGTACGGCGTCAGCACCCTGAACCCGGACGAGACCCGCTGGTCGAGCGGGTACCGCGAGCTCAGGTGCGGTCTGCAGGTCACGGCGCCCTCCGGCGCGGCGCTGCCGTCGTTCGGCAGCGCGAAGACCCAGGACCAGTCGAACGTGTACGACCCCGGCGTCTGCGTGGCGCTCACCGAGGACAACAAGGTGGGTGACCCGATCGAGTGCGCCAAGCCGCACGCGTTCGAGATCGTCGGCGTCGTGGAGCACCCCGAGGGCGAGTTCCCGGCGCCCGAGAAGCAGGACACGGTGATGTCCGAGAAGTGCGCCGCGATCGCCGCCGAGTACACCGGCGGCGCCGACCTCAAGGCGAAGAACCTGCTCATCACCTGGGACACGCGCGCGCAGGAGAGCTGGGCCGTCGGCTCGCGCAAGGCCAACTGCAAGATCGGCGCCGTCCCCCAGGGCGAGAAGCTCGTGGCGTGGGAGGGCAGCGTCCGCAACCCCAACGGCGCGCCGCTGACCACCGCGAACCCGCCGCAGACCACCTCGGTCAAGCCCCAGGACGAGCCCACCGGCGCCCCGCTGCACTCCGAGTCCGGCAAGCCCTCGGAGTCCGGCAAGCCCTCCGGCTCGGACAAGCCGGACCCGTCGTCCTCCGGCGCACCCCCCTCGAGCGCGGAGAACCGATGACCGTCGAGATGACCAGGGCACGCTTCGACGAACTGGTCGAGGAGGCCCTGGACCTGGTCCCGCCCGACTTCATGCACGCGATGAACAACGTCGTGGTGCTGGTCGAGGACCGCAACCCCGACGAGCCGGCCCTGCTGGGCCTGTACCAGGGCATCGCGCTGACCGAGCGCAACACCGACTACGGCGGCACCCTGCCCGACCACATCTTCATCTACCGCGAGGCGATCCTCGACATCTGCGACACCGAGGACGACGTGGTGGAGGAAGTGATCATCACCGTGGTGCACGAGATCGCGCACCACTTCGGGGTGGACGACGCGAAGCTGCACGAGCTGGGCTGGGGCTGAGGCCGCGCGGCAGGACCGCCGAACCGATGCGGCTCGCGGGCCGGAGCCGGCCCGACCGGCTACTGGATCTCCACGCCCGCCCACGACCGGCACACCCAGCCGTCGCCCTCGGTCTCCAGCACCACCACGCCGGTGTTCGGCAGCAGGTTCTCCGCCAGCTCCACCGGCACGTTCGACGCCAGCGCGAGCGCGCCCATCCGGCCCGAGCCGCCGTGCGTCACGACCACGACGGTGCCGTCCTGCCGGATCGACGAGATCGCGGCCAGGAAGCGGTCCAGCACCTGCTGCCCGGACTCGCCGCCGCCGGGGAACGCCACGTCGAGCTCGCCCTCGGCCCAGCGGATCACGGTCTCGAGGTAGGTCTGGTACGCCTCGGTGTCGTTGCGGCCCTCCAGCGAGCCGACCTGGATCTCCTCGATGCCCTCGAGGACCTGGACGGGCAGGCCGAAGCGCTCCGCGGTCGGGGCCGCGGTCTGCTGGGCGCGCAGGCCGATGCTCGCGTAGACGGCGACCGGCTCTTCGGTGGCGAGGAGGTCGGCCAGTTCGCGGGCCTGCTTCCGGCCGAGTTCGGTGAGCGGGGGGCCTGGCATGGCCGTGTCGAGCTTGCGCTCGATGTTCGACGCCGTCTCACCGTGCCTGACCAGCAGCAACCTCACCCGCGCTCGCCCTTTCTGACAGCATCGACCCAGGAGGCGGCTGCGGCGAACTCGGCGTTGTGAGCCTCGACGGGCTCGTGGTCGGCCTTCGGGAAGGACCCGAGGAACCGGATCTCACGCGAGTGTCGGTGCAGCGCGGCCAGCGCGTCACCGATCCTCGGCTCTGCGATGTGCCCCTCGACGTCGATGTAGAAGCGGTACGTCCCCAGTTTGCCCTTCTGGGGACGCGATTCGAGGCCGGTGAGATTGATGCCACGCAACGCGAGCTCCGTGAGCAGTTCCGACAGCACGCCGACGCGGTTCGGGGTGGTCACCACGACGCTCGTGCGGTCGGCACCGGTCGGCTCCGGCAACGCGCCCGGCCGGCGCAGCAGCAGGAACCGCGTGCGTGCGTCGGGCACGTCCAGGACGTCGGTGGCGTACTCGTCGAGTTTGTAGTGGTGCACGGCCACGGGGGCCGTCACGGCGGCGTCGAACTCGCCGCGCTCCACCTCGGCGGCGGCCGCCGCGGTGGACGACGTGGCGATGGAGGTGACGCCCGGCAGTTCCGCGGCGATCCACTCGCGGACCTGGGCCAGCGCGTGCGGGTGCGAGGCGATCGTCTTGATGTCGGTGGTGCCCGGACGGACCAGGACGCTGAACCGGACGTCCAGCACCGTCTCGGCCACGGCCACGACCGGCTCGTCGCGCACGAGGGCGTCCAGGGTCGCGGGCACGGCGCCCTCGACGGAGTTCTCGATCGGCACGCACGCGAACTCGGCCTCGCCGCGGCGCACGGCGGCGAACGCGAGCGGGATCGTCTCGACCGGGACCAGGTCGCCCTCGAACCGCATCGCTGCCTGCTCGGTGAAGGTGCCCTGTGGTCCGAAGTACGCAATGCGCGGCATCAGGTCAGCGTAGTGCGGCGATCAGAGGCGGAAATCACGCCTGTGTCAGGGGCCAAACCTGGGTTCCGCAAGGGCCGTTCGAACTGGAATGCTTGGAGCGTGCCCGCTCTAGCGCCAGAACTCGTGTTGTGCGCGGTCGACGAACCGATGGCGAACGCCTGGCTCGCCGTCGCCGACGGACGCACCGGGGTGAGGGTGCATCGCGGGTCCGTGCTGGACATCCACGCGCAGGCCATCGTCAGCCCGGCGAACTCGCAGGGCTGGATGCGCGGTGGCATCGACGCCGTCTACGCCACGGCCTTCCCCCTGGTCGAGAACAACGTCCGCAGCGCCGTCCTCGCGCTGCACGGCGGTGAGCTCCCGGTGGGCGAGGCGCAGATCGTGGCGACCGGTGAGACCGAGCCGGCGTGGCTGATCAGCGCGCCGACGATGCGCCTGCCCGGCGAACGGCTGCCGGTCGACACCGTCCACCCCTACCTCGCGGCCCGCGCCGTGCTGCGGCTGTGGAGCGAAGGGCGCCTGGAGGACGGCACGCCGGTGCGCGACGCCGTCCGCACCATCGCGATGCCGGGGCTCGGCACCGGGGTGGGAGGCGTCGCCCCGTCCACGTGCGCGCACCAGGTCGCCGCCGCGTGGGACGAGGCGTTCAACCCGCTGCACGTCTGACGGAGGTTGTGCACAGGACTTGTGCACAACCCTGTGGACAACGTTGTGGATGCTTGTGGACTACTGCCGTGGCGCGACCCATCGTTCGAGGTCCAGCTCGTCCGTGATGGGGATGCCGAACTCACCCACAGCCGGTATCTCCGGTTTGAGCTTGCGCGCCTCGCGGACCGCGTCCGGTCTCAACGCGGCCAGCTTGAACCCGCGGCGCTGGTAGAAGCGGATCGCGTCGAGGTTGTCGTTGGTGGTCGTCAGCCGCACCCGGTTGCACCCGAGCGAGCGCGCCTGGCGAACCGCGGCGTCGACGAGCGCGGTGCCGACGCCGCGGCCCCGCCGCAGCGCGTCGATCGTCACGATCTCCAGCTGGTGGTTCGTCACCGCGTAGGTCAGCAGACCCAGCACGTGACCCTGCTTCTCCACGAGGAAGCCCGGCAGACTCGCCGGGAAGAACACCTCGCCGTGCGCGACGGCGGTGTGCGCGCCCCACAGCTCGAGAACCAGTCGGGCGACAACTATGCGATCTGCTTCCTCGACCGGTCGTACCGAGCCTTCTGCCATGACAAGAACTGTGCCAATTCGAGTCACACTCAGGAACAGCCATTCGACGTACGGTGGATTCGTGCCAGTGCGCGTTTTGTTGGTTGACGATCACGAAGTAGTGCGCAGGGGTCTGCGCGAGATGCTCGACGACGAGGCGGACATCTCGGTCATAGCCGAGGCCGGATCCGTCGACGAGGCGGTGACCAGAGCTGCGGCGACACCGCCGGACGTGGCCGTCGTGGACGTCCAGCTCCCCGACGGCAGCGGGGTCGACCTGTGCCGGTCGTTGCGCGACCTTGGCATTCGTTGCCTCGTGCTGACCGCATTCGACGACGAAGAAGCGCTCGTCGGCGCGATCATGGCCGGTGCCTCGGGGTACCTGCTCAAGCAGGTGCGCGGTCAGGACGTCGTCACGGCCGTGCGCGAGGTCGCGGCGGGACGATCCCTTCTGGACCCCGCGACCACAAGCCGAGTACTCGAACGGATGCGCAATCCCGCCCCGATCGGACTCACCGACCAGGAACAGCGCGTGCTCGAACTCATCGGTGAGGGCCTCACGAACCGCCAAATCGGTGAACGGTTGTTCCTCGCGGAGAAGACCGTGAAGAACTACGTGACGTCCGTTCTGTCGAAACTCGGCATGGAACGGCGGACGCAGGCCGCCGCCTGGGTGGCTAAACGGGGACGGACCAGGTGAGCGTCGTCCCGTTCGGCGAACTCACGACGCGGAAATCACCACCCGCGGACTTCGCCCGTTCGGCGAGGTGCCGCAGGCCGCGCTGAGTCACGCCGGACGGGATGCCGCACCCGTTGTCGGCGACGCGCAGCAGCAGGTGCTTCTCATCGCGCCGTACGTCGATCTGGAGGTTCGTGGCACCTGAGTGCCGCACGACGTTCGACAACGCCTCACGCAACGCGGCGCGCGCGTCGTCGGCGTGCCGCCGCGGCACGTTCGCCAGGTCGCCCGCCACGTGCAGCCGAGGCGCGAACCCGAGCAGCTCACCGGCCGTGCGGACCTCGGCCTTGATCGAGTCGAGCAGGTCGGCGCCCTCGGCCGGGTCGGTGTTGCGCAGCTTGCGGACGGTGCCGCGGACCTCGGCGATCGTCTCGTCGACCAGGTCGACGGCCTCGTTGATCCGGGCTCGGTCGGTGTGGTCGAGCTTCTTGCCGAGGCGCCGTTCGAGCAGGCTGAGCTGCACGCCGGCGCCGTAGAGCCGCTGGATGATCACGTCGTGCAGGTCGCGGGCGATCCGTTCGCGCTCCTCGTAGACCGCGACGCGCTGCCGGGCGGTGAAGCCCTCGGACAGCACCACGGCGAGACCGGCCTGGGCCGCGAACGCCGACAGCACGTCCACCGTCTCCGGCGTGAACGGCGGCTTGTCCCGCCGCCGGTAGACCGCGAGCGCGCCGATCTTGCGGTCCGAGGTGCCGAACGGCGCCACCGCGAACGGGCCGTAGCTGCGCAGCGCGTGGGGCACGTACGGGGCCGTGCGCGGGTCGCTCGTGACGTCGTCGGCCATCACCGGGACGCCCGTGCGCGCGGCCTTGGCGGCGGCGCTGCGCGGGCTCAGCGTCGCCGTGACCGGCTCGCCGGACGAGGCCTCGACGGTCAGCGTGCCGTCGTCGTCCTCGGTGGCGAGCATGGCGAGGACGAGGTCGGCGTCCGCGATCTCCGCGGCCGCCTCCACCACGAGCCTCAGCACGTTCTCCGGGTCTTCCAGCGCCGCCGACGTGATCTCGGTGGACGCGACGAGCACGCGCCGCGCCAGAGAGGGGTCCATGGTCCTCAACGGTATGCGGGAGTGCCGAGGTCCAGCACCAGGTCCGCCCTCGCCGCCTCGTCCGGGCGGTGCGTGATGTGCAGGACGGTCCTGCGGTCCTGCCGCAGCTGCTCCAGCAGCCGGCGCGCGGTCGGCTCGTCGAGGTGCGCGGTGGGCTCGTCGAGCAGCACCACGTCGGCGTCGTGCAGCAGCGCCCGTGCCAGCGCCAGCCGTTGCGCCTCGCCGCCCGACACCTGGTCGGGCCTGATCACCGTGTCGAGCCGGTCGGTCCAGTCGTCCAGGCAGGCCTTGCGCAGGGCGTCCTTCAACGCCTCGTCGTCGTGCTGACCCGACATCCGCAGGTTCTCCCTCACGGCCGTGCTGACGAGCATCGGCTCCTGCGGGCACCAGGTGGCGCGCGGCAGCTCGACGATGCCGCGTTCGGGCTGCAGGAAGCCCAGGAGCAGCGCGAACAGCGTCGACTTGCCGCTGCCCGACGGCCCGACGATCGCGACGTGCGTGCCGGGCTCGATGTTGAGGTGGAGGTCGCGCAGCGTCGGCTCGGTCGCTCCGGGCCAGCGGACGTCGACGTTCTCCAGCCGGATCCGCTTGCCGCGGTGCACCTCGGACCGTTCGGGCGCGTCGAACTGCAGCCTTGCCGAAGCCTCCCGCAACGCCCGGCGCTGCTGGGCGGCGAGCGGCAGCGCGGCCAGCGGTTCGGCGAGCGCGAGCGGGACGAGCCCCAGCACCGGGTTGCCGGTCATCGCGCAGGCGAGGGCCGCCGCACCGGTCGCGAGCAGGACGATCGCCGTGGCCGCGCCCGTGCCAAACGCTTGCTTGCGGGCCTGTGCCGCGAGCTCGACGTCCTTGGCGTGCAGCTGCGCCAGCAGGCGGTGGTGGGCGTCGTGCGCGATGAGGTCCGGCGCGGCGGCGAGGGCGTTGATCGTGTCGCGGGCGACCTCGCGGCGGCCCCTGGCGAGCTTCGTGCTGGCCCGGCGCTCGGTCCAGACGGCGACGGCCGGTGCGGCGAGCCCCGCCGCGAGCAGCAGCCCGCCCAGGGTCAGCGCGGCCATCGGGTCGATGAACGCGAACAGGACCGTGGTCGCGATGCCCGCCCCGATCGCGACGACCGGCGGCACCAGCACCCGCGGGATCAGGTCGCGAACCGTGTCGGTGTCCTCCACGAGCCGTTGGAGCCCATCACGCCGTTGAGACCGCACGAGCCTGAGCCACAACTCGGCCCGCAGCTTGGTCGCGAGGCGGAACGTCTCGTCGTGCGTGACCAGACGCTCGACGTAGCGCAGCACGCCCTTGCTCAACGCGAACGTCCGCACGCCCACGACCAGCACCGACAGCGTCAGGATCGGCGGCATCTCGGCGGCGCGGGCGATCAGGTGGGCGGCCAGCGCGGTCAGCGCGATGCCGGCGACGGCCGCGAGCACGCCCAGTCCGGCACCCTTCCACGGAAGCGGCAGGCGCTTCGGGCGTTCGGGCAGCGCTTCCTCGGTGACGACCCTGGCGAACATCTCGTCGTCGGTCGCCTCCTTCTCGCGGTGCGAGGCGAGGACGACGGCCGCGGTGGCGCTGGCTCGCTTGATCGCTTTGTCGACTTTGCGACTTGTCACCGGGTCTAGGTGGGCGGTCGGTTCGTCGAGCAGCAACACGGTGGCACCGTGGCGAACCCTCAGCAGGGCGCGCGCGACTGCGACGCGTTGGCGCTCACCGGTCGAGAGGTCGGTGATCTGCCGGTCGAGGAGGTGCCGGGCCACGACCTCGTCCGCGACCTGCTCGATGTCCTGAGCGTCCGGAACCGTCAGTTCCAGTTCGGCGCGCGGGGTGGCCGCGGCGAACGCGGGCTTCTGCGGCACGTACGCGATGTCGCCGGCCACGAACGCCGTGCCGTCGGTCGGCTCGACGAAGCCCAGCAGCACCCCGAACGTTGTCGACTTTCCAGCGCCACTCGCGCCCTCAAGTCGATGAATCTCCCCCGGCCGGACGTCGAAGCTGATGCCGTCCGGCGCGAATCCCCCGCGCCGGAGCACCCGCAGGTCGTCGACGTGGACCGATCCGCCGGGCAGTCGCGGCCTGCTCCCGTCCTCGTGGTCGACGACCTCGGCCACGCGCCGGACCGCCTCCAGGCCGTCCTCGCTGGCGTGGTGGGCGGCACCCGCGGCACGCAGCGGGAGGTAGCACTCGGGCGCCAGGATCAGCACGACCAGCGCGGTCATCAGCGTCATGTCGCCGTGCACGAGCCGGATGCCGATGCCGACGGCGATCAGCGCGACGCTCAGCGACGCCGCGATCTCCAGCACCAACGCGCTGAGGAACGCGATCCGCAGCGTGCCCATCGTGGCCTTGCGGTGCTGCTCGCCGATCTGCCGTACCGCGCCCGCCTGCTGCTCGGCGCGTCCGAAGACGGTCAGCACCGGCAGGGCGTGGAGCAGTTCGAGGAGCTGCGCGGAGAGCAGTTCGGTGACGTCGGCGGCCTTCTTGACGCGCTTCTCGGTGTACCAGCCGATCAACGCGGCGAACACCGGGATCAGCGGCACGGTGACCGCGATCAGCACGGCCGACGGCCAGTCGGTGAAGAGGATCCAGGCCCCGGCGAGCGGTGGCACGATCGCGGCCGTGACCAGCGCGGGGAGGTAGCGGGTGAAGTAGGCGTCGAGCGCGTCGAGGCCCTTGGTCGCGAGCACCGACAGCTCGGCCGTGCCGCGCTCGGCGACGAAGCCGGGGCCGCGTTCGAACGACTTGGCGAGCAGCTGGGTCCGCAGCTCCTCCTTGGCGCCGGCGGCGGCACGGGCGGCAGCGCTCTCCGTCGCCCACGACAGCGCGGCGCGGGCCAGGATCGCCACGGCCAGCAGCGGCAGGCCCTCGCGGGTCGTGATGACCGACGCCAGCGCGACGGCCTGGGCCACGAGCGCCAGTGAGTTGAGGAATGCCAGCGCGCCCACCCCGACGAGGGCGCGCCTGGCGTTCCGGGAGAGCTGGGGCAGAGCTCCCAGCGGGCCTCGCTTCATCAGTGCCCTGCTCTCAGTGGGCTGCCGGGATGTGCTGGACGCCGATCCGCTTGCGGAACACCCAGTACGTCCAGCCCTGGTAGACGAGCACGGCGGGCGTGCCGAAGGCGGCGACCCAGGTCATGACCTTCAGCGTGTAGGGGCTCGACGCCGTGTTGGCGACCGTGAGCGACCACGCGTCGTTCAGCGTCGACGGCAGGACGTTCGGGTAGAGCGAGCCGAACAGCACCACGACGCTCGCCGCGATCGCGAGGCCCATCAACGCGAACGACTGTCCGTCGCGGTCCACGGCCAGCCTCCACATCGCGAGGCCCAGGATCGCCACGACCACGGCGGCCCACAGCCCGGCGACGATCGCGAGCAACGCCACGAGCGGCAGCAACGCGACCGGCGCCAGCGTCAGGGCGATGCGACGGGCCCGTTCGCGGATCTCGCCCTCGGTCTTCAGCGCCGTGAAGACGGCACCGTGCACGAGCGCGTAGCCCGCGAAGGCGAGCGCGCCGACGACCGTCTCCAGGCGGATGGCCGCGAACGGCGAGCCGACGCGGTCACCGTTCGCGTCGATCGGCAGGCCCAGCACGGTCGTCGAGATCAGCAGGCCGACGCAGAGCGTGGCGATCCACGAGCCCGCGACGATGGTGAAGTCCCAGGCCCTGCGCCAGCGCGGGTTGTCGACCTTGCCGCGGTAGTCGAACGCGACACCGCGGCCGATCAACGCGATGAGGAACAGGGTTAGTGGCAGGTACGCGGCGCTGAGCAGCGCCGCGTACCAGCCGGGGAAGGCCGCGAACGTGGCACCGATCGCGGTGATGAGCCACACCTCGTTGCCGTCCCAGACCGGCCCGATGGTGTTGATCATGACCCGGCGTTCGCGGTTGCTGCGCCCGAGAACCGGCAGCAGCATGCCGACGCCGAAGTCGAAACCTTCGAGGAACAGGTAGCCGAGCCACAGCACGGCGATGAGCACGAACCAGAGCGTTTCCACGTCGCCTCTCCCCTAGTACGCGAACGCCAGGGCGCCGTCGTCGGTCTTCTGGGGCAGCACGCCGCGGATCCCGCCTCGGACGTACTTGCGGATCAGGTAGAACTCCACGACCGCCAGCACGCTGTAGACCGCGGTGAGCGCGATCAGCGAGGTCAGGACCTCGCCCGCTGTCGACTGGCTGACCGCCTGCGCGGTGAACATCCAGACACCGTCCACACCGGACGGGTTGGGTACCACGACGAACGGCTGCCTGCCCATCTCGGTGAAGATCCAGCCGGCGCTGTTGGCCACGAACGGGGTCGCGATGCCGGCGAGGCCGAGAACCGGGAACCACCATCCGGTGGGCGTCCTGTTCTTCCGCGTCAGCCAGAGCATGAACACCCCGAGGCCGGCCGAGATGGCGCCGAACCCGATCATCAACCGAAAGCCCCAGTACGTCACGGGGAGCGCCGGCACGTAGTCGATCGGCTTGCCGCTGAGCTCACCGAGCCGTTCGTCGACGGGGTAGAACTCGCCGTACTTCTCCTGGTACATCGGGACGAGGTCCTGGATGCCCTTGACCTCGCTGCTGAAGTCGTTGTGCGCCAAGAAGCTCAGCAGTGCGGGCACCGTGATGCTCTTGACGTTCTCGCAGTCGGGCCTGGTGACGTCGCCGACCGCGAAGACGCTGAAGCTCGCGGGCTGTTCGGTGTGGCACAACGCCTCCGCGGCGGCCATCTTCATCGGCTGCTGCTCGAACATCAACTTGCCCTGCAGGTCACCGCTGATCGCCAGCGCGCTGAACGCGACCACCCCGACCCACGTGCCGAGCTTGAGCGAGCTGCGCCAGACGCGTTCTTCTTCCGACCTGCGGTGCAGGTGCCAGGCGGCGATGCCCACGAGGAACGCGCCGGCCACCGCGAACGCGCCGGCGATGGTGTGCGGGAAGGCCGCGAGCGTCGTGTTGTTGGTCAGCACGGCCCAGATCGAGGTGAGCCGCGGGCGGCCCTCGTACATCTCGATGCCGACCGGGTGCTGCATCCACGAGTTGGCGGCGAGGATGAAGTACGCGCTGGCCATAGTGGCGAGGCTGAACGCCCAGACGCAGGCGAGGTGGACCTTCTTCGGCAGCTTGTCCCAGCCGAAGATCCACAGGCCGAGGAACGTCGACTCGACGAAGAAGGCGACGATCGCCTCCATCGCGAGCGGCGCACCGAACACGTCACCGACGAACCGCGAGTAGGCGCTCCAGGCCATGCCGAACTGGAACTCCTGCACGATGCCCGTCACGACGCCCATGGCGAAGTTGATCAGGAGGAGCTTGCCCCAGAACTTCGTCATCTTGTAGTAGCGCTCGTCGCCCGTGCGCACCCACGCGGTCTGCATCCCCGCGACCAGCAGGGAGAGGCCGATCGTCAGCGGCACCATCAGAAAGTGGTAGACGGTGGTGATGCCGAACTGCCACCGCGCGAGTTCGAGTACTTCCACGTCTTCGAGCGTAGGTGTGGATCATGGCCGCTATCAGGTACGACGGTCCCGTCCCGGCTCGGGACCAAGGTCCCGTGCGCGAAGTCACGCCTGGTGGGTGACATGCGTCGGTTACGATGTGTGCGCCAGAGGGGAGTAGTTCCCACCGGAGTCTTCGGCCGGTGGCGTGGTGATCGACATACTGATCGGCCTTCGAGCGGATCCGGTCCCACACCCGATCTCGATCGGGCGAACGAGACCTCCGGCCAGGTGCAAGCACGCCTGGTCGGGGTCTGTCGCGCCTCCGTCCGGGTACGTATTCGGACGTGGAGGACCTCGTGGCCACATCATTGCTCGCGTTCATCACCGCCTTCGCGGTGGTGTTCCTCGTCGAGCTGCCCGACAAGACCATGGTCGCGACCCTGGTGCTGACGACGCGCTACCGCGCCTGGCCGGTGTTCGTCGGCGTGGTCGCGGCCTTCGCCGTGCAGAGCGTCGTGGCCGCCGCGTTCGGCTCCGCGATCACCCTGCTGCCCGACCGGGTCGTGGCGGGCGTGGTCGCCGTGCTGTTCGGCGTGGGCGCCTTCATGCTGCTGCGCGAAGGCTTCTCGAAGGACGACGACTCAGCGGACGAGGCGGGAACGCAGACCGCCGTGCCGTTCTGGCGCGCCGCCCTGACGTCGTTCGGCGTCCTGTTCGCCGCCGAGTGGGGCGACGCCTCGCAGCTCGCGACGGCCGGCATCACCGCCCGGTACGGCGCGCCGCTGGCCGTGGGTCTCGGTGCCTGGCTCGCACTGGTCGCCGTGGCCGGACTCGCCGTCCTGGTGGGGCGCAAGCTCGCCGGGCGGTTGCCGACGCACTGGATCCAGCGGGTCGCCGGGGTGGTCTTCGCGGTGCTCAGCGTGGTCGCGCTGGTCCAGGTGTTCTAGCCGGTCACCAGACCGGCCGCAGCCCTGGCTGGTCCTCGCCGTGGACGTGCCGCAGGTAGGCAGCGAGGCCCCGCCTGATGGTCGCGAGGGTGTCGTCGCCGATCGCCTCGGCCATCTCGGCTTCGAGGTCGGCCCACAGGTTGTCGGCGAACTTCAGGTAGTCGCGCCCCTTCGTGGTCAGCGTGACGTACTGCGCGCGCTTGTCCGTGGGATGCGGCTCCCTGAGCACGTACCCCCACTCGTCCAGCTCGCTGACGATCTTCGCCGCCGCCTGCTTCGTGACGCCGAGGTGCTGTCCGATGTCGACGGTGGTGGCGCGCTTCTCCTTGAGGAACCGGAAGACGTAGCCGTGGGCGGGCCGCAGCGGCTCCAGCCCGATCTGCCGGAGGCGGTCGTGGAACTGGTCGCCCATGGCGCGGTACGTCATCGCCAGCAGCATCGGCACCGGTTCCATCACGTCTCCAAGGTAGACAACCTGGTTGACCTTATTCTAAGGTTAGACAACCCAGTTGACTACTTTGGAGGTCGTCTTGCTGATCACGGGGGATTCCGCCCGGCTGCACGAGTTCGGCGGTTTCGAGTTCCGCTCCCTGGCCGTGCCGTCGCGTGGCAGCGCGGAGATCGCGCTGTGGACCGTGGACGTGCCGGAAGGGGGCGACGGCACGCCGCACCGCGCGTCGAAGGAGGAGGTGTTCTACGTGCTGTCCGGGTCGGTGACGATCCAGGGCAGACGGCCGGCGCCGGCGACGCGATCGTCGTGCCGCCGGACACCGAGCTGTCGCTGACCGGCGGGCCGGCGCGGGTGCTGGTGGCCACGTCGGTGGGGATCAGGGGCACGCTGGCCGACGGGCGGACGATCACGCCGCCCTGGTCGCTCTAGCGGTCACGCGGCACGGCAGGTCCTGAGATAGCTCAGGAACGCGGAGGAGGCGGTCGCGCTCGTCCTGCGGATGCGCGGACGGGACTGAGGGCCGCACGTCCCGCGGGTGGCCCCTCGCACGCACCGCGGCCCGCAGCCGGTCGACTGCGGGCCGGTGCGCGTCAGTTCGCCGGTGAGCCCTCTTCGCGCGGAGGCTCGGGTGCGGTGTCCGGGACCTCTTCGCGGAGGTCGTGGGCGATCTTCTTCGCCTCGTCGATGAGCTGTTGGGACTCGTCGAGGCGGTGCTCGTCGGGCGGCGTGAGGTCGCCGGGTGGTTCGGTGGACCGCTCGGCCGGTGACACGCCGGCCGGTGCCGCGGAGCCGCTTGCTCCGACACCTCCCGCACCGGACCCGGCGGTCCCGTCCGGCAGGACGGCAGCCTCCCCGTCCGGTGCGCCGGGCTGCTCGTCCACGGCGCTGGCGGACTCCTCGTCCACCGACACGGGTCGCTCCCCGTCCGGCAGGACGTCACGGTCCTCCACCGGCTCGACGGGGCGCTCTTCGTCCGGCACGGTCACGCGGTCTTCTCCTGGTGCGCTCACGCCTCTGGGATCACCGCATCCGGCGGCCTCGAAACTCCCGCCAGCAGGCCGCGGACGTGCGCGGCGAGGCGTTCGGCGATCTCCAGGTCCCACTCGTCGCCGGCGGCGGGCTGCGGGGTCTCGCCCGCGACGACCCGTTCGCCGAGCAGGCGTCGTTCGGCCGGGGTGAAGTCCGTGACGGCGCGGCGGAGCAGGGGCAGGGCGTCGTCGAACGCCTCGCCGCGCAGGCCGCTCAGCCACTCGTCGATCAGGCCGAAGAGGCGCGGGTCGGCGGCCAGGAGCGTCGCGCTGCCCCTCAGGAAGCCCGCCACGAACGCCGTCGCGACGCTCCTGTGCAGGCGCGCGGCCACGTCGTCGCTGGTCAGCTCCCCCGCTTCCCAGAGCAGGCGGGTCGCCCTGCCGGTCGGAAGGCCGTGCGCCTCCGCCTTGACCAGGGCGTGCAGGGCTCGCCACCACGTCCTCTGGTGGTCGTCGTCGGCGGCCAGGCGGGTGGCCTCGTGGGCTCCGTCGACGACCTGCAGCGCGTGTTCGGCGGTGTCGTCGTCGACGTTGCGGCAGGCCAGCGGGAGGCCGACCGCGCCGCGGGTGAGCAGGCCGTGCAGGGCGACGCGCAGCAGTTCCGGGTCGGTGCCGCGGACCGAGCCGTAGCGGACCGTCCTCGCCAGGTCGGGCAGGGCGGCGAGCAGTTCGAGGGCGTCGGTGGCCATCGCGGCGCAGCGGTCGAGGGCGTTGCGGGCCGCGGTCACGGCCTTCGGCAGCTCGCAGCCGACCGCCCTGGTGAGGGTCGCGGCGGCGTCGGCGACCCGCTGGGCGTCCGCGGCGGCCTGGACCAGGACGGTCTCGGCGGCCGTGTGGACGGTGGTGCCGTGACGGGCGGCCACGGCGACGGACACCGCGAAGACCGGGTCCCAGCGCAGCTGCCACACCTCGGCGAAGGTGCCGATGGAGTTGGACCGGTCCTGCCTCCCCCACGGGACGCCGAGGACTTCCAGTCGTTGCAGCAGTTTCGAGCGTTCTCGGTCGTTGTCCTTGCGGAGGTCCAGCTTGAGCTGCTTCGGCTGGACGTCCGCGGGGAGGCGGAGCTTCCGTTGCAGGCGCTGGAGGTCCGCGGCCAGCGGGGAGCGCGGGACGGCCTCGCCCACCTCGCCGAGCCGCTCCCCCACGACGAGCTTGCGGTGGACGAGCCGGAGGTGGATCTCCTCGCCGCCGCAGAGGACGGCCAGCGCGGCCTCGTTGACCTCGCTCAAGCCCGCTGACGGGCGTTCTCGCAGTGCCGCAAGGGTTTCCGCGAGGCGGACGGCCTCCACCGCGCTCGCGGTCGAGGCCGGCAGGTCCTCCTCGCGCAGCACGGCCGCGGCCTTCGCGAACCAGCGCGGGACGACGTCGGCCTGGTGCTGCCAGAGGTGCGCGTACCAGCCCGGCGAGTCGACACCGGCGCCGTAGCCCGACTCGGCCGCGAGCTGGCCGTGGCTCCACGGCACCCACGTGCCGGAGATCTTGCGGCGCCGCAGGCCCTTCAGCAACGCCGTGTCGCTGGCGACCGTCGGTTTGGCCAGCAGTGCCGGCACGTGCCACGCGCCGCAGACGACGACTATCGGGCCGTCGGTCTCCTTGCGCGCCTTGCGGATCGTCTGGCGCATGAACGCTTCCCTGCGCAGAGTGCGTTCGCCTACTTCGTGCTCGAACTCCTTGCGCACGGCGACCATGGCCTCGGCGATCGCGTCCGCGAGGTCGAGCGGGTCGGACGCGCTGTGCTCGACGACGTCCTCCCACCAGCGCTCCGGATCGTCGAAGCCCGCGGCCTCGGCCAGCAGGCCGATGGGGTCGACGGTGCCGCTCGGGCCGTCGTCCCCGATCGACGCCGCCGCCGGCAGGTCGAAGAACCGTGCCGTGGCGCCGTTCTCGTCGGCGTACCTGAGCGCCTGCCACTCCGGGGAGAACTCGGCGAACGGCCAGAAGGCGGCGTTCTCCGGTTCGGTCTCGTCGTGCAGCAGGATCGCGACCGGCGGTGTGAGGGCGTGGACGTGGTCGAGCAGCGCGTCGGCCTCCGGCGGCCCCTCGATGAGGATCAACGCCGGTCGAACTTGTTCGAGCGCCCGCTTGACCATCCGCGCCGAGCCCGGCCCGTGGTGCCGGATGCCCAGCAGGACCGGCTCAGTCACCGCTGGCGTCCAGGCAGGCGCGGTAGAGGTCACGCCACTCGGAGCGCTCCTTCAGCACCGTCTCCAGGTACTCCTGCCACACCGTCGCGTCGGACACCCTGTCCTTGACCACCGAGCCGATCAGGCCGCTCGCAAGCTCGTCGGCGCCGAGCGTGCCGTCGCCGAAGTGGCCGGCGAGCGCCATGCCGTTCGCGATGACCGAGATCGCCTCCGCCGTGGACAGGCTGCCGCTCGGCTTCTTCAGCTGCGTGCGACCGTCCACGGTGGAGCCGTTGCGCAGTTCGCGGAAGATCCGCACGACCCGGCGGACCTCGTCGAGCGCGGGCGGTTCGGCGGGCAACTGCAACGCCTTGCCGAGCTGCTGGGCGCGGGTGATGACGATCTCGACCTCGGCGTCCTCGGTCGCGGGCGGCGGCAGCACGACGGTGTTGAAGCGCCGCGCGAGCGCCGACGACATCTGGTTGACGCCGCGGTCGCGGTCGTTGGCCGTGGCGATGACGGTGAAGCCCGGCACGGCCTGGACCTGCGTGTTGAGCTCCGGCACCGGCAGCGACTTCTCGCTCAGCACCGTGATGAACGAGTCCTGCACCTCGGACGGCATGCGCGTCAGCTCTTCGACCCGCACCACCGCGCCCTGCTGCATGCCGCGCATGACCGGGCTCGCCACCAGCGCGTTCTCGCTCGGGCCCTCGGCGATCAGGCGGGCGTAGTTCCAGCCGTAGCGGACCTGGTCCTCGCTCGTGCCGGCCGTGCCCTGGACCACCAGCGTCGAGTCGCCGCTGATCGCCGCCGCGAGGTGCTCCGACAGCCACGACTTTGCCGTGCCCGGCACACCGACGAGCAACAGCGCCCTGTCCGTCACCAGGGTGCCGACCGCGACCTCGACGAGCCGCCGCGCGCCCACGTACTTCGGCGTGATCACGGTGCCGTCGGGCAGCGTGCCGCCCAGCACGTAGGTGACGACGGCCTGCGGGGACAGGCGCCAGTTCGGCGGCCGCTGCCGGTCGTCCTGGGCCGCGACGGCCTCAAGCTCGGCGGCGTACTGCTGTTCGGCCGTCGGCCTGAGCACGGCGGTCACTGTGCCTCCTGGGGCGGTTGCGGTGGTGCGAACGATTCGCGCAGGCGGATGCGGAGGCGGAGGACCTCCAGCTCCAGCGAGTTCTCCGGCCAGCGGCGGGTCAGAGCCTCCCAGCTCTCCCCGAGCAGGTCCGCGTCACCCCTCGCCAGCAGCACGGACGGCGGACGTCCCGCCCGCCAGCGCGGGTCGGGCAACGCGGCGTACCGGTGCATCAGCGCGCGCGTGGTCTCGGGCGACCACGGCGCCGGCAGCTGGGCACACGCGTGGTCGAGGAGGTCGTAGTGCCAGTTCTTCGACACCGCCACGACCGCCAGCTCGGCGACCTTGGCGGGCAGCGCCGCCAGCATCTCCAGCTGCTCCATGCCGGTCAGCGTCTCGGCGGCCGCGACGGCCCACGGGCGCGGGTCCTTCGCCGCGGAGAGCTGGTCGGCGACACCCCGCAGCAGCGCCGCGGCCCACGGCCCCCGCCGGAGGATGCCGGCGGCCTTCTCGTCGTCGGCCTTGAGCGTCGAGGTCCAGTACGACGGCGGCACGCTCGCGGCCGCCGCCCGGATGCGTCCGGCGATGCCCTTCTCGGACCCGTCGCGCATGAGGTCGCGCTGCTCAGCGGCCTCGGCCGGCCCGGTCCACAGCTCGTCCGGCCTGATGTCGAGCCCGTCCGCGGTCAGCCGCAGCCCGTGCCGCAACCGGTGTGCCGCACGGGCGGCGAGCCGCGTGCGCCCGAGGTGCCTGAGCAGTCTCAGCGCCTCGTCGTGGACACCCGCCGCCTTGTCGTCGAGCGCCGACTCCAGGAGCCGCTCGTCCTGCAGGTTGAGGCCGGTCTCGAGGGCGCTGACCAGCACCTGGCGATCGGCGGACCGGCGCGACTCCTGGAACTCGCGCGCGATGAACGCCCCGACCTCGACCGGGTTCGCCTTGCGCTTGCGGCGCAACGCGCGGACGCGCTGGGCGCTGGGCAGGTCGAGGACCTCTTCGAGCGGCACCTCGTCCACCAGCGGCGTGGCGCCGCTGGCCCAGGACCAGCCGGGGCGGGTGTTCGCGAGCCAGCGGCCCCGCGTCCCGAGGACCTCGACGACCGCCGCCCTGAGTCCGGGCCGGGCGGTGCCGAGGGCGAGCAGGGCGGGCAGCATGCGGTGCTCGGCGACGACGTTGCCGGCCTTGGCCAGGGCGCACCACTCGGTGAGCAGGACCTCGTCGTCGAGGCTCATGATCGCCTCGAGGATGGCCTTGGCGGCCGGTCGGGGGAACTCGGCGGGCTCGGGTGGGGCCGGTGGGAGCGGGTCGGCCTGCGCCTCCTGCGGGAGGGTGGCGCCGAACGCGGCCACGCCCAGGGCCGCGCAGTCCGACAACAGGGCTGTGGGGTCACCACCGCCTCTGGTGGTGCCGATGAGGAGGTTCTGGACGGTCTGGGACCAGTCGGCCTTCACGCCGCCTCCTGGAAGCCGTGGAGACGAAGTGGCACGACGAGCAGCGCACTCACGCGACCACCTCCAGGGTGCCGTCGACCGACACCGCGCCGAGCCGCAGCGCATGGCCGTCCCACAGGCCCCACGCGTCGAACGGCACGCCGCCGGTCAGCGCGAGCGCCATGTCCAGCCCCGTGTCGTCGCGGACCGGCAGGCCATGGCCCGAGCCGTCGACCAAAGCACCGCCGTGCAACCGCACGGAGGCGCAGCCGAGGGGGAAGAGGCGTTGCCACGGATCGGCCACCAGCATCGGCTCCAGCGCCGCCAGGGCGAGCCGCCACGACGGCGGGGCGGGCACCGGGTCCGGGGCCTTCGAGCCCTCCAGCTCGCCCAGGGCGACCCTGTCCGAGGCGGGGTACGGGTGGACCAGGGCCGAGGACTCCAGGCCGTGCGGGAGGAGCGGGACGGGGGCACCGACGGCGGAGTGGCGGATGGCCACGACCCAGCGGCCGGTCTGACGGCCCCAGCACCACTGGCGGACCGTGCGGACGCGGCCGTCGTCGGTCTCCAGGCGCAGCAGGGCCACCCAGCGGTCGGAGATGCCCGGGGTGGCGCGGACCGTCTCCTCCGGGATCGTGACGCCGAGGCGGTAGCGCGGTTGCACGAAGCACAGGAGGTGCAGGCCGCCGAGGCGGTCGGCCACGTCGGCGGTCCAGCGCGGGCCCGACCTCGCCACGATCTCCTGGATCTCGGCCACCGCGGCGGCGACGCCGGGGACCTGGGCGTCGATCATGCGCGCGGTGAAGGCCTGCCACCAGGACGCCGGGCGGCCCGGCAGGGAGGCGATGCCGGCGGAGGCCACGTCGAGCAGCCAGTCGCGCAGGCCGTCGAGGCCAGCGGACATCGCCGAGGCGCGGTTGGCCGCCGTCTTCTCGCGGGCGCGCAGGCGACGGGCGACGGCCTCCGGTGACGAGTCGAGCTCACGGGCCGCCCGGCGCTGGGTCCACTCCGCGACCCACTCGGGCGGCGAGGCGTCCGGGAGGTCGAGCTCCTGCAGGCTCACGGCGTGCTTGCAGGGGAACTTGCGGGACGGGCACGTGCACTTGGCCGAGCCCGCGGCCAGGTCGACGCACACGCGGTACGGCATGGAGCCGGAGCCCGTGTAGAGGCCCCACAGCACCGGCAGGGCCTTGCCCAGGCCCTGCCAGCGCGTCGGAACGGCTCGTGTCCTCACGAGACCAAAGTAGCGAGGACCTCCGACAGAAAATCAGGCCGGACCGCGACGGGCCCACGTCCACGCGTACGCCGGGTCCTCACAGGCCTCCGCGGCCTCGCCCAACTCCAAGGGGCGGAACGTGTCCACCATGACCGCGGTCTCGTCGAAGTAGTCGATGCCGAGCGACGCCTCGACCGCTCCCGGCTGCGGGCCGTGCGTGCAGCCGGACGGGTGCAGCGACAGCGAACCGATGCCGATGCCCGAGCCCTTGCGCGCCTCGTAGTTGCCGCCGACGTAGAACATCAGCTCGTCCGAGTCGACGTTCGCGTGGTTGTACGGCACCGGCACGGCCAGCGGGTGGTAGTCGACCTTGCGCGGCACGAACGAGCACACGACGAAGTTCGGGCCCTCGAACGTCTGGTGCACGGGCGGCGGCTGGTGCACGCGGCCCGTGATCGGCTCGAAGTCGCGGATGTTGAACGCCCACGGGTACAGGTGGCCGTCCCAGCCGACGACGTCGAACGGGTGGTTCGCGTAGGTGAAACGAGTGAGCCCCGCCCGGTGCCGCACGAGCACGTCGACGTCGGTCCCCTCGACCAGCAACGGCTCCACCGGACCGCGGATGTCGCGCTCGCAGTACGGCGAGTGCTCCAGGAACTGGCCGGCCTTCGACAGGTAGCGCTTGGGCGGCCCGACGTGCCCGGTCGCCTCCAGCACCAGCAACGACATCGGCGACGACGGCACGACCCGGTACGTGCACGAGGTCGGGATCACGACGTAGTCGCCGTCCGCCACCTCCAGTGCCCCGTAGATCGTCTCGATCACGCCGGAACCGGTCTGCACGTACAGCAGCTCGTCACCGAAAGCGTTGCGGTACAACGGCGATGGCACCGTGGCCACCACGAAACCGATGGTCACGTCCGGGTTGGCGAACAGCTTGCGGCGCCCGGTGACGGCGTCGACCTCGTCGGAGGCCCAGGTCAGGTCCTGCGTCTTGAACGCCCTCGGCTTCAGCGGCAGGTTCGGCGACGCGGTCCCGCGCTCGTCCTTCACGGTCTCCGCGTTGACGATCGCGGTGGGCAGGTACCGGTGGTAGAGCAGGGCCGAATCGGCCGAGAAGCCCTCGACCCCCATGAGCTCTTCCGCGTAGAGCCCACCGTCCGGTTTGCGGAACTGGGTGTGGCGCTTTCGGGGGATCTCCCCGACCTGGCGGTAGTGGGCCATGACGTCTCCGAGGGCGTTCGACTATCGGACATCTTTGTTCAGTTGGCGGTACACGGCTAGCGTGTCAGCCGTGTCAAGCGCTGTCGAACTCCGTGCGCCCGGTCCGCGCGGTACTCCGCCCCTGCTCGCGAGGCTTGTGGACGATGCCGCGCTGTTCCCTCCGGGGAGCGCGTCGATGCCCGACGCGGTGCGCGGCCACCTCGACGGACGAGTCGGCGAGTGGTCCGGCGTCATGGGTCTCTTCCTGTGTCCGGCCTCCCGTCTCGCCGAACTGATCACCGAACTCATCAAGGTCAAGCCACCGAAGCCGATCGCCCTGAGCCTCGTGATCGACACGGGTCTCGGCGGTGTCCCCAAGGCCGTGTCCATCGTCGAGAGCCGCAGTGAGCTCCTGGCGCTGCGCATGGTCGAGATGCCCGCACCGTCCGATGTGGACGAGGTGTGGCTCGAACGCGTGTCGGAGTTCGTCCCCGAGGACGTCATCCGCGTCGTGGAACCGCGCCGCGGTGGAGCCGAGTGGCTCGACGGCGTCCGCCGGGTCATCGAGCACGGCAGCTGGCCCAAGCTGCGCTGCGGCGGGCTCTCCCAGGAGAACTTCCCGAGCGTCGAGGAGGTCGCCGACTTCCTGTCCGTCGTCAGCGGCGGCGGCGTCGCGTTCAAGGCGACGGCGGGCCTGCACAAGGCCGTCCGCTACACCGACGAGCAGGGCTTCACCCACCACGGCTTCCTGAACCTCCTCGTGGCCACCGCGCGGTCCCTGAGCGGCCGCGACGTCCGCGAGGCGCTCGCGAGCACCGACGCCGAGGCTCTCACCGCCGAAGCGAAGGCGCTCAGCGACCAGGCCGCGCACGCCGTCCGCGGCGTGTTCGCGAGCTACGGCTCGTGCTCGCTCTCCGAACCTGTCGCCGACCTCGAGGGGCTTGGACTGCTGTGAGCTGGATCAGCGACCCGAACTTCACCGAGGACCAGCCGTTCGGACCGCAGACCCTGCCCTACGGCGTCGTCGACGGGGGCGTGGCCGTCCGCGTCGGCGACCAGGCGCTGCTCCTGAAGAGCCTCGCGCTGGGCAAGTGCAGCGAGTTCGTCCAGGGCGACTCGCTGGACCCGCTGCTGGCGGCCGGTCGGCCGATCTGGAGCGTGCTGCGGGCCAAGCTGCGCGAGATCGTCCAGTCGAGCTCCGCCCCCAAGGGCGCCGAGCTCGTCGGCATCGAGACCGCGAAACTGCCGTTCACGGTCGGCGACTACGTGGACTTCTACTCGAGCAGGCACCACGCCGAGAACGTCGGCCGGATGTTCCGCCCCGACGGCGACGCGCTCACGCCGAACTGGACGCACCTGCCGATCGGCTACCACGGCCGCGCCGGCACGGTGTACGTCTCGGGCACCGACATCAAGCGCCCCAACGGCCAGAAGCGCGGCAGCGAGGGCCCGAAGTTCGGCCCGTCCGAGCGCCTCGACATCGAGGCCGAGGTCGGCTTCGTCTGCGGCGGTCCGCGGGCGGCGAACGTGTCCACGAGCAGGGCCGCCGAGCACGTCTTCGGCGTCGCGCTGGTCAACGACTGGTCCGCGCGCGACATCCAGGCGTGGGAGTACCAGCCGCTCGGCCCGTTCCTCGCCAAGTCGTTCGCGACGTCGATCGGCGCGTGGATCACGCCGCTGGAGGCGTTCTCAGTTGCACGGGTGCCCACTCCGCCGCTGCCGAACAAGCTGCACGACTACCTGACGTGCGACCAGCCGTGGGGCCTCGACATCACGATCACGGTGGAGCTGAACGACACGATCGTCGCGCGGCCTCCGTTCCGGGAGATGTCGTGGTCATTTGTGCAACAGCTGGCCCACATGACGGTGAACGGGGCTAC
Source organism: Lentzea albida (assembly GCF_900111005.1). GTDB lineage: Bacteria > Actinomycetota > Actinomycetes > Mycobacteriales > Pseudonocardiaceae > Lentzea > Lentzea albida. The sequence continues at coordinate 75,597 of NZ_FOFV01000001.1, read as the reverse complement.
GGTGCGCCCAGGTGATCTGTTCGCCTCCGGCACGGTCTCGGGACCGGAGAAGGACGAGCGCGGCTCGTTCCTCGAGCTCAGCTGGGGCGGCAAGGAACCGTTCAAGCTCGACGACGGCTCCACGAGGTCCTTCCTGGAGGACGGCGACACGGTCAGGCTGACCGCGACGGCTCCCGGTGAAGGCGGCTCCGTGGTCGGTCTCGCCGAGGTGGTGGGCACAGTTCGGAGTGCGTGATGGTCGGAGCGACGAAGGAGAGTTCGCTGACCCTGGAACGGGGTCTGGCGCTCCTCCAGGCTGTCGCTGAGGCGGAGTCCGAGGCACCGTCGATCTCGGAACTCGCCGTGGCCATCGGCGCGTCCAGGGCAGCGGTGTACCGCCTTCTCGTTCCCTTGCAGGCGCGCGGTCTCGTGCGCCGGGAGGGGTCGAAGGTCCGGCTCGGCCTGGGCGTGCTGCGCCTCGCCTCCAACGTCCTGCCGCAGCTGCGCATGGCGGCCAACCCGGCGCTGCGCGAGCTCGCGGAGAAGGTCGGCGCCACCGCGCACCTCACCGTCGCGGACGGCAGCGAGGCCCAGGCCGTCGCCGTCGTCGAACCGTCGTGGACGGCTTTCCACGTGGCGTACCGGGTGGGTTCGCGCCACCCGGTGCACCGCGGGGCGGCCGGCAGGGCCATCTCGCACCCGAACGAGCCGTGGGTCGTCTCGGCCGGCGAGCTGCAGCCCAACGCGTACGGCGTCGCGGCACCTGTGCGCGGCGTTCCCGGCCTCAGGGCGTCCGTTGGTGTGGTGGCACTGGAGAAGCTCGACGCGGACATCGTCGGCCCTCACGTCGTGCGTGCGGCCGAAGAAGTGGCGGCAGCTCTCCGATGAGCGATGAACGACTGCGGCGCTGGCGGCTGCTCCTGGGCCCGAGCGCGGAGGACGTGTCCGATCTCGACGAGGACGACCAACGGCGTGATGGCGCGCTCACGGGCCTCTACGGAGGCGGTGGCGACCGCGGTGCCGGCCTCGGCGCCAGCTCCCCGCAGCTGCACCGCTGGCTCGGCGACGTCCGCAAGTACTTCCCCACGTCCGTCGTGCAGGTCATGCAACGGGACGCGGTCGAGAAGCTCGGCCTGAAGCAGTTGCTGCTCGAACCCGAGCTGCTGCAGTCGGTCGAGCCGGACGTGAACCTCGTCAGCACCCTGCTGCAACTGTCGAGGGCGATTCCCGCGCGCACCCGCGACACCGCGAAAGCCGTGGTGCGCAAGGTGGTCGAGGACATCGAGCGACGCCTGCAGGACCGGTTGGTCGAGGCCGTGCGCGGTGCCGTCGACAGGTCGAAGCGCACCCGCCGCCCGCAACTGCCCGACGTCGACTGGGCGACCACGATCCGCGCGAACCTCAAGAACTACCAGCCGCAGCACAAGACCGTGATCGTCGAGGACCTGATCGGCCACCGCAGGCGCAGCCGGGCCGCGGCGATGCGGGACGTGGTCCTGCTGGTCGACCAGTCGGGTTCGATGGCCGAGTCCCTGGTGCACGCGGCCGTCCTGGGTTCGGCGCTCGCGAGCATCCGGTCGATCTCGACGAAGCTCGTCGTGTTCGACACCGAGGTCGCGGACCTGACCGACCAGCTCAGCGACCCGGTCGACCTGCTGTTCAGCGCCCAGCTCGGCGGTGGCACGGACATCAACCGCGCGGTCGCCTACGCGCAGACGCTCGTCCGCCGGCCCACCGACACGGTCGTCGTGATCATCAGCGACCTCTACGAGGGCGGCTCGGAGACCGAGCTGCAACGCCGGGTGCGCGAACTGGTCGCGAGCGGCGTCACGGTCGTGAACCTGCTGGCGCTCAGCGACTCCGGCACACCCGCCTACGACCACGAACTGGCCGCGAAGCTCTCCGCCCTGGGCGCGCCCGCGTTCGCCTGCACGCCGGACAAGTTCCCCGAGCTGATGGCTGCCGCGCTGCGCAAGGACGACCTCACGCAGTGGGCCGAGTCCGAGGGCATCGCGACGGGGCGTTAGGCGAGTGCGTCGGCGAGGGCCGTGATGGTCCTCGCCAGGTCCGGCAGCAGCTCGGCCGGGATCTTGTCCAGCACCCGATTCCGCGCGCTGGCGAGGTGAGCGGGCTGGGCCGCGCGCATCACCCGCAGCCCCTCGTCGGTGAGGATCGCGTCGTTGCCGCGCGCGTCCTCGCCGTGGCGTTCCTTCTGCACGAGACCGTGCTTGCCGAGCCCGTCGACCACCCTGGTGATCCGGGACGCGGTGAGCCCCGCCTGCGCGGCGAGAGCCGACATCCGCAGCCGGCGGCCGGGCGCCTCGCTCAGCAGCAGCAGCACGGCGAACTCGGTCATCGTCACGCCGGTGCGGGACATGTCGTCCTCCAGCACGCGGGGCAACGAGTGCACCAACCGGCCGAGGCTCTGCCAGAGCTGCGTTTCGTCGGACGACAGCGGAGCGAGTGCGGTCACGCTCACAGGTTACTTGCCTAACCAAGCAATAGCGGGTATTCCTTGCTTAAGCAAGCAAGCTAAGGAGGGTTCCGATGACGACCCCAGCTCCTGCACCCGAGGGGTTCGAACACGCGTATGCCGAGGTCAACGGCATCAGGCTGCACCACGTGATCGGCGGAGAAGGGCCGCTGGTCGTGCTGGTGCACGGGTGGCCGTTCAGCTGGATCGAGTTCCGCGCACTGCTGCCGCTGCTCGCGGCACAGGGCTTCCGGGTCGTCGCGCCGGACCTGCGCGGCTCGGGCGACTCGTCGATCCCCGACGGCCACTGGACCAAGCAGGACGAGGCGGACGACCTGCACCAGCTGATCCACCACCTCGGGCACGACAGCGCGTTCGTGCTCGGCACCGACGTCGGCACGATGACCGTCCACGCCTGGGCCCAGCGGTACCCGCGGGACGTGACCAGGATGGTGCTCAGCGAGTGCTTCCTGCCCGGCTTCGGCCTGGAGGAGCACCTGTCGGGCCTGTGGCACTTCGGGTTCCACGCGCAGAGCGAGTTCGCGGCGAAGCTCGTCGAAGGCCGCGAGGAGCAGTACCTGTCCTGGTTCTACGGGCAGATGATCCGCGGCGGCATCACCGAAGCCGACCACTCCGACCTGCTGCGCACCCTCACCAGGCCCGGCGGCATGCGCGGCGGGTTCGAGCACTACGCCACGGTGCTGGAGGACGGCCGCAACGCGCGCGCTGGAGCCAAGGTCGAGGTCCCGGTGCTCGTGCTGAACGGCGACCACGGCCTGCCTCAGGACGTGTTGCTGAACGGCGCCCGCGAGGCCGCCACCGACGTCCGCGCCGAACTGGTCCCCGACGCCGCCCACACCTTCGCCGCCGACAACCCGCACGCCACCGCTGAAGTGCTGACCCGCTTCTTCGCAGCCTGATCACGGAGCCACACCATGCAGATCCTCGTCACCGGCGCCACCGGCTACGCGGGGCGCCGCGTCTCCGCCGCCCTCGCCCGCGCCGGCCACACCGTCCTCGGCCTCACCCGCGATCCGGCGACCGCGGCGGACCTGGTCGTCGACGAGGTCACCCCCGTGCGGGGCGATCTCGCGAAGCCGGACACGTGGCGCGAGCACCTGGACGGCACCGACGCCGTGGTGCACCTCGTCATGGACCTCAACGACCCCATGGGCACCGACCGCACGTTGTTCGCCGAGATCTCCGAGGCCGAGAGGCGGGACGGCCGACGACGCCACCTCGTCTACACGACCGGCATCTCCTCCTACGGCCGCACGGGTGTGGCGCTCATGGACGAGAACACGCCGGGCAACCCGGAGAGCCCGATCGGGTTCCGGTTCGCGCTGGAGGCCGAGCTCGCCGCGAGCGGGCTCGCGCACACGGTGGTGCGACCCGGTTTCCTGTACGGCGGCCCGGCCACCACGTCCATGACCGCGCAGTGGTTCGCCGCCGCCGAAGAAGGCACTCCGGTGTTCTACGGCGACATCGCGAAGCGGTGGAGCTGGGTGCACGTCGACGACCTGGCCGACGCCTACGTCCGCGTCCTCGACCGCGAGCCCGCCGGGGAGGTGTTCGTGATCGCGGACGACCAGCGCCTGGCCGCGTTGGACGTGCAACGGGTCGCCGTGCGGGCGGCGGGTTTCACCGGTGAGATCCGGCTGGAGCCCGCGGAGGCGGGCGGGATCATGCAGGTGGCCGCGGACCAGGACGAGCTCGTGTCGAGCGCCAAGGCCCACCGGCTGCTCGGCTGGCGGCCGAGGCACGTCTCGTTCACCGACGCACCGCAGCGGCACCACGAGGCCTGGCGCGCTAGCGGTCGATGACCCGGCCTCGGGTGAGGAACGCGAGACCGCGCGTCATCGCCACGACCCGCCCGCGTTCGTCCGGCCCGGCGATCCAGATCCGGCCGGTGTGCCGGACGAGCACGCGCGCCCGTTCGGGGAGTTCGGGCAGGCGCAGGTTGTTCTCCGAGTCGGCGACCCGCAGGTACGCCTGCCGGCCGATGCGCCTGCCCGCCACGAAGCTCACCGACACCGGCCGCCACGGGAACCGCTCGACCAGTTCGACGGTGCCGCTGCGCTGGAAGAAGTGCCGCAGCCCCGGCGCGGCCAGTTCGAGCACCACCGGCACCGACAGGACGGTCAGCCAGATCCAGCCGATCAGCAGCACGACGCCGAGCACGGCGAGGGCGAACAGGATGTGGCCGACGGCGCGGCGGTCCGCCCGCGCGAGGCAGGTGTCGCTCCAGTTCTCGATCATCGTCGTCATCGGGCCACGCGCGCCCGGATCAGCCGCGGCACACCGCGGAACGTCACGACGGTGTTCCCGGCCGCGTCCGGCGGCACGAACCACACGCGCTTGTGACGTGCGATCCGTCCGCGCAGCAGCGGACCGACGCTCAAGGTCAGCAACAGAGGCGGTTGCGACAGCACGACCAGACGCCCTCCCTCCCACTGCACATGAGCGAAATGCCACGGTTCACCTTCAGGTAAACGCACAGGACGCCTACGGGTGACCACCCACAGGACCGCGGCGGCGAAGAAGAGGAGCACGAGGGCCACCGGCGAGGACCACGACCACACCAGGACCAGCACGAACTGGAGCGCGAAGGCCGCGCCGGCGGCGATCGTCCACACCAGGGCACGCCTGCTCGCCCGGTCGACGCAGTGCCGGGTCCACCGATCGTCGAGCGCCGTCACCTCGGTGGACGGCTTGTTGGGCACGACCACCTGTCCACCGTACAGGTGAAGTTTCTGGTGCTTCCCTTCCCGAGCGCGGCTAAGTTAGGCTTGCCTAACCTTCGAGGAGGTGCAGCGGTGACCGACACCCAGACCAGGCGCCCGCCGGCGCCGCACGCGGCGGAACGCGCCCGCACGATCGCGGCCCGCCACGGCTCCGCCGCACTGCTTCCTCAGTCCGGTTCCCGCACGAGCCCGTTGTTCCACCACGTGCATCCCTGCGGCACCACGATCCTCCTGCTGGCCGACGAGCACCCGCTGGTCGGGCAGCTCTGGCAGACCCCGCGCTCCGAGGTGACGGCGATGCTGGAGATCGCCGACCAGGCCCCGATCGCGTTGCGCGAACCCGTCCGCGGCCTGCTGTGGCTGACCGGCTGGGTCACGGCGCTCGACGACCGGGAGGCGCGCGAGGAGGTCCTCGCCGTCGCCGACGTGCGGCCCGACCACCGGCTGCTCGACGTGGGTCACGGCGCCTCGGTGCTGCGGCTCACGCCCGCGTCGATGGTGATCGCGGACGCCGAGGGCACGTCGTCGATCAGGCCGGAGCAGTTCGCGAGCGCGGCACCGGATCCGTTCTGCGGCAACGAGGACCACTGGCTGCGGCACCTGGAGGCCGCGCACCGCGACGTCGTCGGCCAGCTCGCCCGCCACCTGCCGGAGGAGCTGCGCGACGGCCACGTGCGGCCGCTCGGGCTCGACCGGTTCGGACTGCGGCTGCGGGTCGAGGCCGAGTGCGACGACCACGACGTGCGGATCGCGTTCTCCAAGCCGGTCAGCACCCCGCAGGAACTCGCCGCCGAGCTCCGCCGGTTGATGGGGTGCCCGTTCCTGTCCCAGAGGTGATCGGGAACTGCAGGTAGCGTCAGCCGCGTGACCTTGATCCCCGCCGAAGAGAAGCGCGGTTACCAGCTCGAACTGCTGATCGTCTTCAGCATGACGCTCGGGCTGTCCGGCCTGCGCAGCCTCGTGCGGCTGATCGACAGCCTCCTGCAGCCGACGCCGCTCAACCAGCAGTCCGTCGCGATCAACGTCCCGCAGGCGCGTGCCGACCTGCTGGACCTGGTCGCGCAGCTGCTGGGCGTGCTGCAGCTCGCCGCGTGGGGTGGCATCGGGCTGTACCTGTTGTGGCGCACCGGGATCAAACTGCGGGTCATCGGGCTGGACGGCACGCGCAAGCTCGCGGACTCACTGGGGGCGCTGGGCCTGGCGGCGATCATCGGCATCCCCGGGCTCGCGTTCTACTTCGCCGCCTGGGCGCTGGGGCTGAACCTCGCCGTCCAACCGTCCACCCTGGACGACCAGTGGTGGATGAGCGTCGCGTTGATCCTCGCCGCCGCGGGCAACGCGTGGGCGGAGGAGGTGCTCGTCGTCGGGTACCTGATCACGCGGCTTCAGCAGCTCGGGTGGCGGCAGTACACGGCACTGTTCGCGGCAGCCGTGCTGCGCGGGTCGTACCACCTCTACCAGGGCTTCGGCGGGTTCGTCGGCAACCTGGTGATGGGCCTGGTCTTCGGCTTCTACTGGCAGCGCACCAAGCGGTTGTGGCCGTTGGTCATCGCGCACACGATCCTCGACGTCGTCGCGTTCGTCGGCTACGCAATGTTGCGTGGCAAAGTCAGCTGGTTGCCCTAATAAATCGTTGCTCAGCTCCAGATTCACACACGATTCGTTGCCTGTTGAAGCTCACGAGCGGCGATTTGTGCTGTTCAGGGTTACGCTCGACCGGTGACTGCGCACACGATCGCTGAGACCGAAGCACTTCCGGACGCCGCGCCTCGCGTGGACAGCGAGGTCGGCCCCTTGCGCACGGTGCTGCTGCACCGGCCGGGCAACGAGCTCAAGAGGCTCACCCCGCGCAACAACGACCAGCTGCTGTTCGACGGCGTGCCGTGGGTCGGCAGGGCCCAGGAGGAGCACGACGCGTTCGCCGCGACGCTGACCTCCAAGGGCGTCGAGGTCCTGCTGCTGGCCGACGTGCTGGTGCAGGCGCTGGAGGACAACCGCGCGCGCATCGCCGGCATCCACAGCGCCGTCAACGAGCGCCGCCTCGGCATCGACCTGGCCGACGCGCTGCGCAGCCACCTCACCTCGCTGCCCGCGCCGCAGCTCGCGCAGGTGCTGATGACCGGCATGACGTTCGAGGAGCTGCCGGCCGCCGAGGGCGCGTCGCTCGTGCGCAAGATGCACCTGCCGATCGACTTCGCCGTCGACCCGCTGCCGAACCTGCTCTTCACCCGCGACTCGTCGGTGTGGGTCGGCGACCGAGTGGCCATCACGTCGTTGGCGCTGCCCGCCCGTGACCGGGAGACGACGCTCACGGACCTGATCTACGCCTACCACCCGCGGTTCCGCCGCACGGGCCGCGCGTACGGCGCGCACTCGGCACCGCTGGAGGGCGGCGACGTGCTGCTGCTCGCGCCGGGCGTCATCGCCATCGGCGTCGGCGAGCGCACCACCCCGGCGGGCGCGGAGTCGTTCGCGCGGTCGGCGCTGGCGGACGGCCTCGCGCACACGGTGCTGGCGGTGCCGATCAAGCAGGAACGCGCCACGATGCACCTCGACACCGTCTGCACGATGGTCGACCGCGACGCCGTGGTGATGTACCCGGCGATCAGCGACTCGCTGACGGCCTACCCGCTGCGGTCCGACGGTGACGGCGGCGTGCGCGTGGACGGCCCCGTGCCGTTCCTGGAGGCGGCGGCCGAGGCGATGGGCATCGAACGGCTGCGGGTGATCGACACGGGCCTCGACGTCGTCACCGCGGAACGCGAGCAGTGGGACGACGGCAACAACACCCTCGCCGTGGCGCCCGGACTCGTCGTCGCGTACGAGCGCAACGTCGAGACGAACGCGCGCCTGGAGGACCAGGGAGTCGAGGTGCTGCGCATCGCCGGTTCCGAACTGGGTTCCGGCCGCGGCGGACCCCGGTGCATGTCGTGCCCGATCGACCGCGCGCCATTGGTGTAGATCGTTAGGAACGCCTAACCTTTGTTTGGTTCACCTTTCCAAACAAAGGTTAGCTTTTCCTCGAATGCGGGAATCACCGTTTTGGGTTAACGTACTCCTCATGGCCTCGAACGTGAAGAAGATCCTGTCCGGAAAGTCGAACTTCCACGAGCTCCTGCAGGCTCAGGTCGGCAACGAGTTCTCCGCTTCGCAGCAGTACATCGCGCTCGCCGTGTGGTTCGACAACGAGGACCTCCCGCGCCTCGCGTCGCACTTCTACAAGCAGGCTCTCGAAGAGCGCAACCACGCCATGATGATCGTGCAGTTCCTCATGGACAACGACATCCCGGTCGTGATTCCCGGTGTCGAGACGCCGCTGAACGAGTTCAAGTCCCCGCGTGACCTCGTCGCCCTGGCCCTGAGCCAGGAGCAGCAGGTCACCGACCAGATCGTGGCGCTCGCGAAGGCCGCCCGCGAGGAGTCCGACTACATCGGCGAGCAGTTCATGCAGTGGTTCCTCAAGGAGCAGGTCGAGGAGGTCTCCTCGATGAAGACGCTGCTCACGATCATGGACCGCGCCGACGGCAACATGTTCTACGTGGAGACGTTCCTCACCCGCGAGAACGTGGGCGACGAGGGTGCCGACACCAGCGCCCCGACCGCCGCGGGCGGCGCGCTCTGAGTTTTTCTTCGCACGGTTGAGTGCCTGATCACAAAGGCCCGCCTTACCCGTTCGGGTGGCGGGCCTTTTCAGTTGTTGAGCCGGGCCGCCTGACGGGTGAGGTATTCCCGCTCGGCGAGGTTCGACGCTTTCTCCGCCGCCTCGACGTAGAGCCGCGCGGCCGTTCGCCGGTCGCCGTCGCGTTCGTGGAGGTATGCCGACACCGCCGAGTAGCGGGGCAATGAATCGTCCAGTTCCGCCAATGCTTTGAGGCCCGCGCGCGGTCCGTCGGCCTCGCCCACGGCCACCGCGCGGTTGAGCCGGACGACGGGGCTGTCGGTGATTTCGAGCAGCTCGTCGTACCACTCCACGATCTGCACCCAGTCGGTCTCCTCGGCCGTGGGCGCGTCCGCGTGCAGCGCCGCGATGGCCGCCTGCGCCTGGAACTGTCCCAGCCGGTCCCGCGCGAGCGCCGCCTGCAGGACCTCGACGCCCTCCGCGATCAACGTCGTGTCCCACCGGGAGCGGTCCTGCTCGGCGAGCGGCACCAGCCTGCCGTTCTCCGTCCGGGAGGCGCGGCGGGCGTGGTGCAGGAGCATGAGCGCGAGCAGGCCCGCGACCTCGGGGTGGTCGATCGCGGCCGCGAGCTGCCGAGTGAGCCGGATGGCCTCGGCGGCCAGGTCGACGTCGCCCGAGTAGCCCTCGTTGAAGACGAGGTAGAGCACCCGCAGCACGGTCGCCACGTCGCCGGGCCGGTCGAACCGCACGGCGCCGACCGTCTTCTTCGCCCGGCTGATGCGCTGGGCCATCGTGGCCTCCGGCACCAGGTAGGCCTGGGCGATCTGGCGGGTGGTCAGGCCGCCGACGGCCCGGAGCGTGAGCGCGACCGCCGACGACGGCGTCAACGACGGGTGCGCGCACAGGAAGTAGAGCTGCAACGTGTCGTCGGCGTCCTGCGCCGGGCCCTGCTCGGGTTCGGCGTCGACGAGGTCCTCCCGCCGGCGCCGTGCGGTCTCCGCCCTCGTCGCGTCGAGGAACTTCCGCCAGGCCGCCGTGACGAGCCAGCCCTTCGGGTCGCGCGGCGGGTCGTCCGGCCACACGCGGACCGCCTCGACCAACGCGTCCTGCACGGCGTCCTCGGCCGCCGCGAAGTCTGCTCCGCGGCGGACGAGGATGCCGAGCACGGCCGGCGTGAGGCTCCTGAGCAGCGCCTCGTCCACGATCACTCCGTGATCGTCGGAGCGGTGCCGTAGAGCGGGCGGAGCTCCAGCCACTCGTGGATCGGCTTGCCGTCCTTGCCGGGCGCCGCCGACAGCTCTCCCGCGAGCTCGAGCGCGCGCTCGTAGGTGTCGGTGTCGATGATCATCCAACCGGCGATGAGGTCCTTCGTCTCCGCGAACGGGCCGTCGGTCACCGGCGGCCGGCCCTCACCGTCGTAGCGGACCCACGTGCCCTCCTGCGCGAGCGCCCGCTCGTCGACGAACTCACCGCTGGCCCGCAGCCGGTCCGCGAAGTCGTTCATGTACTTGATGTGCGCGGTGATCTCGTCCTGGGACCACTGGTCCATCATGACGTTGTTCACCGGCTCGGGGGCGCCGCGGTAGTGCTTGAGCAGCAGGTACTTCGCCATCTCTGATGTCTCCCTCTGTGCTGATGCGACCCATCCTGGCCGCCTTCCACCTCGGGGACGGAGCCGCAACGCGGATCTCGACATCGGTGGCGGAGATCTTTTCGGTCAGCTGTGGCAGTCCTGGCCGTTGAGGTTGAGGACGGCGTTGGTGACCTTGTCGTCGGCCAGGGCGAACTGGAAGTAGGCGTTCGCGTTGCCGTCGGCGACCGCGGTGTAGGAGGTGCCGGGGCCGGCCTTCAGGGTGGTGTACCCGGCCTTCAGCTTCTGCTCGGTCGCGCCCTCGCCCACGCCGTCGGACGCCATGGCCGCCGTGAAGAAGATCGACGAGACGCCCTTCGCCTTCGAGACGAAGACCTTCCCGCCGGTCCCGGTGATCTCGTGGAGGGTGCAGGCTCCCTGCGTCTCGCCGGAGATGTCCGGGCCGAGGAGCTTGGTGCCGAGCGCCTGCTGCAGCGTCAGCCCGAGCTTCAGGTCGCCGTAGCCGAACGAGCCGATCACCGGCTGGGCGGGCGGGGCGACCGGCTTGGTGACGGTCTCGGTCACGACCTGGGTGACCACCGCGTGCGGCGGCGCGCTCGTGGCGGTGGACGAGGTCGGTGCAGGGGTGGTGTCCGGTGCGGGCGTGGCCGTGCACGCGGCCAGGCCGAGCGCGGCGGCGATGGTGACGAAGGCGAGCGAGCGGTTCATTTCCTGTCCCCCAGGGATGTCGTGGTCGTGCGGGTTCCGTGCCCGCTCCACCCCCAGCGGGGCGGGCACGGTGGCTTGGTGAGGCTCAGAGCAGGAACTCGGCGCAGTCGGCGCTGCTCGCGCGCATCTTGACGTCGGTGACCTCGTCGTGGCCGATGAACGCGTAGGAGGCCATGTCGCCGATGTTCGCGGACCAGCCCGCGCGGTACTCGGAGGCGTCCGGGTAGGCCGCCATCACCTCGGCGTGGGACGAGCCGACACCGATCCCCTTCGACGTCCTGGCGTCCTTGGGCAAGGTGATGCGGACGACGCCGTGCTTCTTCGAGATGGCGGCCTTGTCGTCACCCACGCAGAGACCGTCGCCGTCGCTGTCCCAGGTCAGGTCGGTCAGGCCGGCCGCCCGCACCTCGTCCAGCGTCATGCCGAGCTTGAGAGCGCCGTAGCCGAGGCGGTCGTCGGCCGCGTCCTGCGCCTGTGGCGGGTTGGTCACCGTCGCGGTCACGACCTCCGTCACCACCGGGACAGTCGGCGCCGACTCCTGGCCCGTGCCGGGAGCGGCGTTCTGCTCAGGCGCGGGAGTGGACGTGCACGCGGAAATACCAAATGCGACAGCAATGGCGACGAGGGCGGCGGAGCGCTTCATTTTCTTCCCCCAGAAATTCGTTTCGAGACACCAATGAAGACGTCGTCCCCGGCCGGTGGTTGCATGCGGTTCGTCACGAAAAAGTCACAACAAGAATCGTCGAACCGGCTCTGAGCAGCGCATATGCCAAGCACCCGCCGCACTCGAAGCACGGCGGGACCTGGCGCGATCATTGATCAGGAAGAGCAGTCTCCGCCCGTCAAGCGGAGATGAACGGTCGTGACCGTTGTCCCGTCACTCTCGAAGTAATAGAACCAAGGAGGGGACGCGGCCATTTTCACGGTCACACCGGACCCAGTTTGCTCGGCATTGGCGTAGGCGGCTTTCACCTCGGACACCGCCGAACCCGCGCCGATGTTCTTCGGCGTCTTGGCGTAGCTCGGCATCGTGATCCGCACGATCCCCTTGGCCGACGAGACGATCACGGCATCGGCGTCGGGCACCGACTTCGTCGCGTAGGTCTTGCACCGCTTGTCCGCGTCCACCGGGGTGGTCGGCTCGATCAGCGAACCGGTCTCCAGCGCCTCGGCCTCGGACATGCCCAGCGCGAGCGTCCCGTACCTGCCGGGCGCCGGCTCCGGTGGCGGCGGGGACGACGACCGGTTCGAGGTCGGTTCGCCGGGGCCCTCGCCGTTCCCCGGAGGCGGTGCGTTGACCGTCTTGGTCACCGTCGACACGTACGTGCTGGTCGACGGCACGAGCGGAGGCGGCGACGAGACCGACGTCGTCAGCATCGCGCCGGTCGTGTCCTCCGACCTCAGCGAGTCCAGCCTGGTCAGCCCCACCCCGGCACCGACCAGGGCCACCACGGCGACGGCTCCGGTGACGGCGGTGCGCCGCCTGCGCCGGCGCCGGGCACCGCTGAGCACCGCGTCGACCGCGGCCGGCTCGGAGTGGACGTCTAGCCGATCGTCGTTGAAGAGCCTGCGCAGGTCGTCGTCGAGGTCGTCCACGGTCACTCCTTCCCCAGGCGTGTTCGGAGGCTCGCCATCGCCTTGCTGGTCTGGCTCTTCACCGTGCCGCACGAGATCCCGAGCGCGTGCGCGATCTCGGCCTCGGAGAGGTTCTCGTAGTAGCGCAGGACGATCACGGCGCGCTGCCGCGGCGGCAGTTCGCGCAACGCCTGCCAGAGAGGTTCGTTCTCGAGCCTGCTCAACTCCGGAGCCACGGCCCCGCTGTCCGGGAAGTCGGCCACGAGGCTCTCGCGGCGACGCCGGCGCCAGATGCTGATGTGCGTGTTCGCCATCGCCCGCCGCACGTACGCGAGCGGGTCGTCCCCCTTGCGCCGCACGGTGTCCCAGCGCGAACCGACCTTCTCCAGCACGGCCTGCACGAGGTCGGCGGAGTCGTGCGGGTTCCCGGTCAGCGCATGGCCGTACCGCAGCAGTCCGGGCATGGACATGCGTACGAACTCAGCGAAATCCCCCACGGCTTCCGCTCTTTCCCCACCACGTTCGGCGGCTGTCCCCAGCTGCAGCACCGCCGTCACGACACGCTCCTCCCCCAAGCAGCGAACTGGCTACGAGGGGTTCACGCCTGAGCGCGCCGAACGGTTGCCCTACTAGATCACAGAACGGCAACGGCTTCCGGCAGGACGAACGAACCGTCGGGCCCGGCGGGGAACTCGTGCTCCTCGACCACCGCGGCGACCGGGATCGGGCCGTAGACGTGCGGGAACCACAGCGGCGAGTCCGGCACGGCCTCCCACCGGACCGGCACGCCGAGCAGCTTCGGGTCGATCACGAGCAGCAGCAGCCCGCTCTGCCCGCGGAAGAACTTGCCCGCCGTCACGTGCACGACCCCGCGGTCGGAGCAGTGCACGAACTCCTCACCCCCGGCGGGGACGATGGAGCCGGCCGACCGGGCGGCTGCCCAGTCGGCCTCGGTGATGATGTGCAGCAGCACTTATCCACAGCTCCCTGTGCACAACCTTGTGGACAACTCCGCGGACTAGCGCAGGGTGATCTGGCGTCCCCGCAGGCCCTCGCGGGCGCGGCGCTCGGCGTCGGTCAGCGGCTCGTCGGAGGCGAGGGCCTCCAGCAGGCGCTTGCCCAGCGCCTCGGCCGGCTCCGCCCACTCGCGGGCGTGCATCTCGCGGTCGAGGTCCCAGACGGGGACAAGCAGGCCGTGCGCGCGGAACGACCCGGCGTAGCGCGAGCCCTCGCCGAGGTCGAGCTCACCGCGGGCGGCCAGGCGGGCCATCGCGGACAGCAGCTTCTCCTCGGGCTCCGGACGGACCCAGCGCAGGTGCGCCTTGTCGCCCGCGTCGACCCAGTACGCGGCCTTCACGCCGGGAGCGTCGACGCGCTCGGTCGGCAGGATCGCGGCGTTCGCGCGCTCCAGCGACAGCGCGACGTCACCGGTCGGCTCGGTGCCCTCGGGCATCCACCAGATGAAGTCGGTGTGCAGCACGGGCGTGAGCTCGGCGTCGGCGTCGATCAGGTCCTGCAGGCGGCCGGGGTTCTCCCCGTTGTCCGGACCCACGACCGGCAGCACGTCGCCGGTCTTCGCCTCCTGCGCCCACCGCAGCGCCCGCGCCAGGTCGCGGCTGATGTCACCGGAGCGCGTCTGCACCTGCAGGCCGACGAACGGCACGTCGTCACCGCGGATCAGGCCGGCGGCGGCCATCGGCAGCACGGTGGCCAGCGTGACCTCGCGCCCGTCCTTGACCGGCAGCTTCACGACCGCCGAAGGCACGAACTCGCGCAGCGCGATCAGCTCGCACTCGGCGGCGAGACCCTCGAACGGCCGGGACACGATCACGTCGGTGGCACCGCCGGGCGCGCCGTGGCAGGCCTTGTAGCGCTTGCCGGAGCCGCACGGGCAGGGCTGCTTCGGGTTGATCCCGTCCTTCGGTGCGTCCTTGACCGCGGTCCGCTTGGCCACCTTGGCCCTCCTCGTGCTCAGGCGTGTTCTAGGTCGCCAAGTTAGCCGTCAGCAGGCGGCGGGTGTTCGCCGGGGCGTTCGTCGCGAGGTACCGGACCCCCAGGTCACGGCACAGGGCGACGTCCTCGGCGGTGTCCACGGTCCACACGTACGTCTCGTGGCCCGCGCGCCTCGCCCGATCGACGTAGCCGGGGTCGTTGCGCAGCAGGTGCACGCCCGGCCCGGTGTAGTCGGCGAACGGCGGCAGAGCACCGTGCCTGAGCCTGCCGAGCCGGTCGAGCAGCAGCACCGTGCGGATGTCCGGCGCGAGGTCGCGGAACGCCTTCACCGCGCTCACCGAGAACGACATCATCACGATCTGGCTCGTCAGGCCGTGCCGCTTCAACGCCTCCGCGAGCTTGCGCTCGACCTCGTTGCGGTAGCGGACCGGGTGCTTGGTCTCGACGAAGAGCTGCACGTTCGTGCCCTTGACCAGCTCCAGCAACTGGTCGAGCAGGAGCAGCTCCGCCGGCTGGCGATGACCGTGCCAGCTGCCGTAGTCGAACTTCCGCAGCTCTTCGAGCGTGAGCGCACTGACCGTGCCACGGCCGTTCGACGTGCGTGCGAGCGTGCGGTCGTGCACACACACGATCTCGCCGTCCTTCGACAGCCGGATGTCGCACTCCAGCCCGTCGGCTCCCTCTTTCAGGGCGAGTTCGTAGGCCCCGATGGTGTGTTCGGGACGGTCGGTGGACGCGCCGCGGTGCGCGACTATGGAGGGCAGCTGCACAACCCCGAACCATAGTGCTGTGGCCGCCGACCTTCACCGCCTGATCCGGCGCTCAGCAGGGCGCCTCGCGGCACCGGCCCCGCGCCCCCATATGCCCGATATGAGGACGCGGGGCCGGCACACGATGCACCCGTCTGCACATCGGATCAGGGGGCGAACGCCGACGGCCACAGCACAGCGGTCTCCGCAACAATTTGAGTCATCAATCAAATGGACGTGGACGAAACGCCGATCGCGACTTACCGTCCCGCCTTGTGACGTTCGACCAGCGCGATCCCGCGTTCATCGCCGACCCGTACCCGGCCTTCGCCGCCCTGCGCGAAGCCGGTGAGGTGCATCACCACGAGCAGATGGGCGTCGCCGTCGCCGTCTCGCACGCCGCCTGCTCCGCCGTGCTGCGGCACCGCTCCCTCGGCCGGATCTGGTCGGACGTGAAGCCCGTCGAGCAGTTCATGGCGTTCAACCTCCTGCACCGCAACTCGCTGCTGGAGAACGAACCGCCCACGCACACCCGCCTGCGACGCCTGGTCGCCGCCGCGTTCGGCCGGGGCCACGTCGAGCGCCTGCGCCCGTGGGTCGCCGACCTGGCCGACCGCCTCGTCGACGAGCTGGTCGCGGAGATCAAGGACCAGGGCCAGGCGGACCTGCTCGCCCACGTCGCCGCGCCGCTGCCCGTCGAGGTGATCGCGGAACTGCTCGGCGTGCCGCAGCAGGACCGCCACCTGCTCCAGCCGTGGTCGAACGCCATCGTGAAGATGTACGAGTACGGCCTGCCCGCACCGCAGCAGGAGGCTGCCGAGCGCGCCGCCACCGAGTTCGTCGCCTACCTGCGCGAACTGGTCGCACTGCGCCGCGTCTCCCCCGGCACCGACCTCGTGTCCGACCTGGTCGCCGTCACCGACACCGACGGCGCGAGGCTCACCGAGGACGAACTCGTCGCCACCGCGGTCCTGTTGCTGATGGCGGGCCACGAGGCCACGGTCAACGTCATCGGCAACGGCGTCTACGCCCTGATGCAGCACCGCTCGCAGTGGGAGCGCCTCTCGCCCGAGATCATGCCCACGGCCGTGGAGGAGCTCATCCGCTACGACTCCCCTCTGCAGCTCTTCGAACGCACGGCCACCGAACGCGTGGAGATCGCCGGCCACGTCGTCGAGCCGGGCGAGAAGATCGCCGCACTCCTGGGCGCCGCTGCCCGCGACCCGCTGGTGTTCGAGAACCCGGACGTCCTCGACGTCGGCCGCGAGAAGAACCAGCACCTCGGCTTCGGCATGGGCATCCACTACTGCCTGGGCGCGCCGCTGGCCCGCATCGAGGTGGAGGCGGCGCTGTCGTCGTTGCACCGCAAGCTGCCGGGCGCGGTGCTGGCCGAGGAACCGAACCGGCGGGCCGAGTTCGTGATCCGCGGCCTGCACTCGCTGCCACTGGGCACTGACTAACGCTTCGGGTAGCGCTTCGGGAGCTTGAACCCGCGGTCCTTCATGACCTTGCGCAGGCGGTCGGGGTAGTCGGTGATGATGCCGTCCACCCCGTCGTCGATCAGCTTGTGCAGGGTGGCCGGATCGTTCTGGGTCCACGGCACCACCTTCAGCCCATGCCGGTGCGCGTCCTGGACCAACGCCTTCGTCGTGAACGGCACGTAGTCCGGGTCGCCGACCTTGCCGTTCTGCGGGTTGCCGTGCACCGGCGACAGGGCGGCGGCACCGAAGCTGCGAGCCATCTTCGCGACGCTTCCCCCGAAGTCCGCGAGTTCGAGACCGCCCGTCCACGGCGAGCCGGGCCGCAGCATCTCCGGCTGGGTGAGGGCGACCAGCGGGATGCGCGGCTCGACCTCGCGCAGCCGCATCAGCGTGCCCCAGTCGAACGACTGGACCGTCACGTTCGGCATGAAGCCCGACCGGCGGATCTCGCGGACCGCGCGCTGCACGAACTGCTCGCGCGGCGCGGTCTCGTGCGGGGCGGCGGCCTCGACCTTGGTCTCGATGTTGAAGCGGATGCCCCACGCCCGGTGCCTGCGTGCCAGGTCGAAGAGCTCCTCCAGGGTGGGCATGCGGGCGCCCGGCGAGAGCTCCTGCTCCGGGTACTGCGACCACCGCGTGCTGCCGCAGTCGAGGGTCCGCACCTGCGCGAACGTCAGGTCCTTCACGTACTTGCCGGCGTAGGGGAACTCCGGGTCACCGGGGAACGCGGGCTTCGTGTCGAGGCACTTCGACGGGTTCGTCTTGCGGTCGTGGGTGATGACCTCGCGGCCGTCGCGCGTGATCTGGAGGTCGAGCTCCAGGGTCGTCACGCCGAGTTCGAGCGCCTTGCCGAACGCCTTCAGCGTGCTCTCCACGGTGAGGCCGATGCCGCCGCGGTGCGCCTGGAGGTCGAAGTCCCTGTTCGGGTGGGCGTGGGCGGCGCCGGGCGCTGCCATCGCGATCACCAGAGCCCCGATGAGTGTCCGCATGCATCCCAACCTGGCACTCACCGCGGAGCCTCGGAAGGACCGCCGGGACGAACGTCGGTTGAACAGATCAGCGGGGCGAGCCGGACGCGCGGACCGACCGCAGCGGGGGTTCGGGGGCGTCCTTGACCTCCACCACGCGCATCAGCCGCACGGACGCGGCGTCCACCGGTAGCAGCAGCGTGGTGATGCGGCGGACGACCAGGGCCGACGTCACCGCGACACCGGCGAGCAGGAGGTCGGCGAACGCATGCAGCAGCACGCCGTCCGCCAGGGCCTGGGTGCTCGACCGGAACGACCACAGGACCACGACCACGACCATCAGGCCCGAGGCCGCCCACAGGCCCCACCACCAGCGCAGGAGCCGAGACGGAACGGGGCGTTCGTCGGCAGGCCTGCGGGCCACGGCGTGTTCCAGTTCGGCGAGCACCGAGCCCGGGACGACGAGGTTCACGCCCGGGATGACCAGGCTGATGAGCACGTCGCGGTCCGGGCGGGACGGGCCGTAGCCCACGAGGGTGGCGGCGACGTTCCGCGCGCGGCGGACCCACACCAGGCCCAGAAGCAGCGACAGGAAGCAGCCGGTGATGGTGATCGCCGAGGACGAGACCACCATGGCGTCGGACGCGCTGACGACGCCGGCCGAGAGCGCGCCGAAGCGGCTCATCGACACCAGCACGTAGCGCCAGATCTCGGAGAACGCGCCCCACACCGCGACTGCGGCGAGGAGCCAGAGGGAGTTCTGCGCGGTGCGGCCCAGGCGGCGCACGCCGTCGACGGAGTCGGACTGCTCGACCGTGCCGGGCACGGCCGTGGGCCAGCGCCACGCGAGCAGCGGGAAACCCCAGCGCGGCGGGACCGGGTAGGTCGGCGGGCCGCCGTAGGTCAGCCGCTGCGACCGGCCCCGCGGCGGCGGGTAGGCACTGGGCGGCGGGGTCGCCACCCAGTCCACGCGCATCGGCTGCAACGGCTGCACGATCAGATGACCTGCGGTTCCGCGCCGTCGGTGCCGCCCTCGAGCGGACGGCCGGCGGCCTCCCAGTGCTGCATGCCGCCCTCGACGTTGACGGCCTCCCAGCCGTTCTGGTTGAGGTACTGGGTCACGCGGGCGGAACGGCCTCCGGCGCGGCACACGACGTAGAGCTGCACGTCGTTCGGCACCTCGTCGAGACGGGCGGCGATCTCGCTCATGGGGACGTGCACGGCGCCGGGCGCGTGGCCCGCGTCCCACTCGTCCTGCTCGCGCACGTCCAGCAGAACGGCGCCCTCGGGCAGCTGCGCCGGAACGTCGGCGATCTCCACGCTTGGAACAGTCACACCCCAGATGTTCCCATGCCGGAGGTTGCACGGACGTGAACCTCCGGCACGGGACACCCTCAGGTCGTCGCCGCGACGACGAGCCCGAGCCTCGAGAACTCCTCCTCGGACAGCGGCAACGTCGGGCGCCCGGCACCGGTGCGCCGCCACTGACCCTGCTGCTTCGGGTCGGGCGCGAGGTCCGGGCTGCCGAAGTTGCGCAGTTCGAGCTGCACGAGAAGACCGTCGTTGCGGAAGACGGACAGCCTCTGGACCAACGACTGGAACGGCTCGAACGGCCGCACGGCGTGCAACTGCACGATCGTTCCGTTGCTCAGGACCAGCCGCCTCGGCGGTTCGCAGTCGCCGGTCTCCCACAGCGCGTCGTCCGCGTACGCCTGCGGGGTGCCGGTGAACCTGCCCCCGGTGACCCGGAGACTGCCCGTGCCGCCGGCGTCGGTGATGTCGAACTCGACCGCCTGCAGGACGGAGTTGCCGGGCGCGTTGCCGATCTTCTTGTCCGACAGCTCCCGCGGCACCCGTTCGAGCAGGCGGGCGGTGAAGTCGGCGGTGAACGGCTCCGTGCTGAGCACCACCTCCTGCGTGGCCATCCGCATGTTGCACATCGGGACGTCCACGACCGGGCGGCCGGGGACGGGAGGCGCGCTCGACCCCGGCGTCCACGTGCCGTACGGCTGCTGGGCCGGGGTGACGACCCGCGGCCAGCCCAGGCTGTGCTCCACGGTGGCGGGGCCGTGGTTCGGCTCGTCCGCCTGCTGGGGCGGTGGCGCCGCGTGGTTCAGCGTGGCGGCGCTGAAGCCGATGCCCGCCACCACCGCGACCACGCCGAGCGCCGCTCCGGCCCGCTGGGCGAACACCCGGCGCCTGCCGCGCTTCACCACGGCTTCCAGCGTCGTCGTGGGAGGGGGCGCGGCGATGTGGAGAGCTCCGCGCAGCTCGTCTTCGATGTTCATCGATCACGCTCCGAGTTCACGGGCTCGCCGTACGCCTCGCGGAGCGCCGCCAAACCCCTGGCCGTCTGACTCTTGACGTTGCCCACCGAGCACCCGAGCTCGGCCGCCGTCTGTTCGATGGAGAGGTCGTGCACGAAGCGCAGCACGAGCGCCGCCCGTTGTTTCGGCCCCACCTGCTGCAGCGCGGCGTTGAGCTTGGCGTCGGGATCGGAGAAACCACCTCCGACACCGAGTTCGGGCAGTTCGGCGACCGGGTGCTCGCGGCCTCGGCCACGGCGTCTGGTGTCGAGGAACCCGCGGGTGACGATGGTGCGGACGTAGCCCTCCGCCGTCTCCCGCCTGATGCTCGGCCATTTCGCATACGCCTTCACGAAGGCGTTCTGCGCGAGTTCTTCCGCCTCCGACCAGTCGCCGCACAACGCGTACGCCGTGCGCCTCGCCCAGTCGAACCTGCTCGTGAAGAACTCCGAGAACTCCTCGTCCCGTCGCACTCCGGTCCCCCATGCTCGTGCTGCGTCGCGTTCAATACGCGGTCAGCCGGTCCAGGGTTGCACGCACGAAGAACGGGCCGCCCCTCACGAGGGACGGCCCGTTCTCAGGTGGAGCGACTAGTGCGCGATGGCCTTCTCGGCGCCCGCACCGGTGAGGGAGCGGACCTCCATCTCGGCCTGCTTCGCGGGGTCGGCCTTGTCCTTCGAGAGGATCGTGCCGACGTAGCCGAGCAGGAACGCGACGGGGATCGAGACGATGCCGGGGTTCGACAGCGGGAACAGGTCGAAGTCGGCGTTCTTGAACATCGAGGTCGGCTTGCCGGAGACGGCGGGCGACAGGACGATCAGGGTGATCGTCACGATCAGACCGCCGTAGATGCTCCACAGCGCGCCCGAGGTGTTGAACCTCTTCCAGAACAGCGAGTAGAGGATCGTCGGCAGGTTCGCCGAGGCGGCGACCGCGAAGGCCAGTGCCACGAGGAACGCGATGTTCTGGCCGTTGGCGATGATGCCGCCACCGATGGACACGAGGCCGATGACGATCGCGGTGATGCGGGCGACCTTGACCTCGGAGTCCTTGTCCTCCTCCTGGCCCTTCTTGATGATGTTGGCGTAGATGTCGTGGGCGAACGACGCCGACGCCGTGATCGTCAAGCCCGCCACGACCGCGAGGATCGTCGCGAACGCGACCGCCGCGATCAGGCCGAGCAGGATCGGGCCACCCAGTTCCAGCGCGAGCAGCGGGGCGGCCGAGTTGGCCTTGCCGGGTGCCGCGTTGATCTTGTCCGGGCCGACGAGCGCGCCGGCGCCGTAGCCCAGGACCAGCGTGAACAGGTAGAAGATGCCGATCAGCCAGATCGCCCACACGACCGAGCGACGGGCTTCCTTCGCCGTCGGCACGGTGTAGAAGCGCATCAGGATGTGCGGCAGACCCGCGGTGCCGAGGACCAGCGCGAGGGCCAGCGACAGGAAGTCGAGCTTGCTGGTGCCGGTCGCGCCGTACTGCAGGCCGGGGCCGAGCAGCTTCTCGCCCGCCTTCGGGGCGGCGTCGACCGCGGCACCGAGCAGGGACGAGAGGTTGAAGCCGTACTTGGCGAGCACCCAGACGGTCATGATGCCCGCACCGGCGATCAGCAGGACCGCCTTGATGATCTGCACCCAGGTGGTGCCCTTCATGCCGCCGATGAGGACGTAGGCGATCATCAGGGCGCCGACGACGGCGATGACCAGGGCCTGGCCGCCCGTGCCGGTGATGCCGAGCAGCAGTGCGACGAGACCGCCGGCACCGGCCATCTGGGCCAGCAGGTAGAAGAACGAGACCGCCATGGTCGACGTGGCGGCGGCGGCGCGGACCGGGCGCTGGCGCATCCGGAAGCTCAGCACGTCGCCCATCGTGTACTTGCCGGTGTTGCGCAGCAGCTCGGCGACCAGCAGCAGCGCGACGAGCCACGCGACCAGGAAGCCGATCGAGTATAGGAAGCCGTCGTAGCCGTTGAGGGCGATGGCGCCCGCGATGCCGAGGAACGACGCGGCCGACAGGTAGTCACCGGCGATCGCGATGCCGTTCTGCGGACCGGTGAACGCGCGGCCGGCGGCCAGGTAGTCCGCAGCGGTCTTCGTGTTGCGGCTCGCCCTGATGACCACGACGAGCGTGGCGATGACGAAGACGCCGAAGATGCTGATGTTGAGGATCGGGCTGGACTCGTTCACTTGCCGTCTCCCTCGATCTCGTTGCGGAGCTTCTCCGCGAGCGGGTCGAGGTTCTTGTTGGCGTGCCGCACGTACAGCGTCGTGATGACGAACGTCGACACGAACTGCAGCAGGCCGAAGATGAGCCCGACGTTGATGTTGCCGAACACCTTGGTGGACATGAAGCCGTGCGCGTAGTCCGCGAGCAGCACGTACAGCAGGTACCACGCGAGGAACAGTCCGGAGACGGGGAAGACGAACTTGCGGAGTCGGTGCTTCAGCTCGGCGAAGTCATCACTTGCTTGGACGTCGGCCCACTTCTGCGCGTCTGGGGCCGACTCAGACGGGGTGTGATCGACGGTGCTCACAGGCCCCTCCTCGCGGTACTCGTCGTAGGTGTCAGCAACGTGACGTGCACGTAATGCCTCCAGGTGCGGTCCGTTCTTGGTCGAGAACCGTATGGAGACTTGAGTCACTCAGGTAAGGCCCCGTTCGTGCCGTTGCGCCCAGCAGTCGGGTGATGCGATGAACGGTCGGTATGCGTAGACGAAGGGCACTCTGCGTGACCGGAATCACCGTTCACCGATTCGAGTGACCCAATTTCACCCATTTGAAACGGTGGCTACTCACCGTGTGCTTCCGGCTCCCCTGCGCTTGTCCTCGGCCAGCCTGGCCTTCTCCTCCGCGGTCCCGAACCGGGCGATGTCGCGGTCGCGGATGAAGCCCAGCGGGTCCGGCGCGTGCAGCCGCAGCAGGATCTGGCTGACGTCCGCCGGCACCCGTCTGCGGGTCGCCTTGCTGACGACGATCATGGTGATGAACGCGACCGGCACCGTGATCAGCGCAGGCTGGGTGATGAACGCGGGCGCCCAGCGGCCGGTGTAGGAGCTCACGACGCTGACGACCTGGGCGCTGATCACCAGCCCGCCGCCGACCACGAGCCCGCAGACGGCACCCACCCACGTCAGCCCCCTCCACCAGATGCCGAGGACCAGGAGCGGGCAGAACGTCGATGCCGCCAATGCGAACGACATGGCCACCGTCAGTGACGCGTCCGAGCGTGGCAGCAGCAGCGCGAGGCCTATGGCGACGAGTCCGGTGAACACGGTCGCCCACCGGAAGTCACGGACCTTGCCCGGCATGATGTCCGTCGAGACCACCCCGGCGACCGACACGACGAGTCCCGACGAGGTCGACAGGAACGCCGCGAACGCGCCCGCGGCGACGATCGCGCCGACGATCTGACCGCCCAGGTTCGGCAGCATCGTCTCCGGCAGCATCAGCACCGCCGCGTCCGTCTTGCCGTTCACCAGCAGCTGCGGCAGGTAGAGCCGCGACAGCACGCCCAGCACCGTCGGGAAGATGTAGAACAGGCCCAGCAGGTAGAGCACGTGCAGCGCCGTGCGGCGGGCCGCCTTGCCGTCCGGGTTGGTGTAGAAGCGGACCAGGACGTGCGGCAGGCCCATCGTGCCGAGGAACGTCGCGAAGATCAGCGAGTACGTCCTGATCAGCTCGGAGACGCCACCGGTCTGCGGGCGCGTCCAGTCGTAGTTCGACGTCGGCGAGCCCTCGATCACCGGCACCGGGCTGCCCGCGGTGAACTCCATGGTCGTGCCGGGGCTCAGCTCGTAGACGCCGCGCCCCCAGAACACCGGCCCGTCCGCGTCCCTGCCGTCGATCTGGCCGCGCACCTTCAACGTCAGCGGCTCGTCGACGCGGACCTTCACGACCTGCTCGGCGATGGTGACCGACTCCGCCTTCGGGAACTTGACCACGCCGTCGTCGCTGATCGGCTGCGTGCCGCGATCGGGTGAGGCCAGGAACACCACGAAGAGCACGAACGTGGGCGCGGCGATCGCGAAGAGCTTCCCCCAGTACTGGAACGCCTGGACGAGCGTAATCGCGCGCATGCCGCCGCCCAGCACGTTGACCACCACGATGGCCGTGACGATCATGCCGCCGAACCACGCGGGCAGGCCGGTGATCGTGGTCAGCGTCAGGCCAGCGGACTGCAGCTGCGGCACCAGGTACAGCACGCCGATGCACACCACGAAGAACGTGCTGAAGTGCCGCACGTTCGCCGACCCCAGCCGTGCCTCGGCGAAGTCGGGCAGCGTGTAGGCGCCTGAGCGGCGCAGCGGGGCGGCCACGAACAGCAGCAGCGCGAGGTAGCCGGCGGTGAAGCCGACCGGGTACCAGAGGGCGTCGACGCCGTCCTTGAGCACGAGCCCGGCGACGCCGAGGAACGACGCCGCGGACAGGTACTCGCCGGAGATCGCGGCGGCGTTGCGGGTGGCGGGGATCGCGCGGCGCGCCACCAGGAAGTCCGGGGTGGTGTTCGCCTTGCGCGACCCGACGTAGCCGAGCAGGAACGTCACGGCCGCAACGGCGACGATGGCGCTGAGGCTCCAGTAGGTGGCGTTCACGTCAGCGGTCGACCATGTTCACGAAGTCCTTCTCGTGCCGTTCGGCCTGCCTGCGGAAGACCCACCCGACGCCGTAGAGGATCGGGAAGGGCGCGAGGCCGAGCACGAGCCACGGGATCGGGATGCCGAGGATCTGCAGGTCCCCGATGGACGGGACCATGTAGAAGGTGATCGGCAGCAGGCACATGCCGATCAGAACGGCGAACGCGAGCCCGAACGCCGACTTGAGCTGCTGCCGGATGAGGTCGCGCACCAGCTTCTCACCGACGCTGGTCTGCTCCTCCAGCTCGATGATCGTGCGCAACGCCTTGCCGGTCTTCTTCGTCGAGTCCGCGAGCACGACCCGGCGGCGCCGCGGCCTGCTGCCCTGCTCGCCGAGCCAGGCCTCCCGTGCGGGCTGCTCCGGCTTCCCCGCGTCGTGCCTGCTCACCAGCTGCTCTTCGGCGGCCGCACGATCCGTTCCTTGAGCTCCTTGGTGTGCCGCCGGCTGACCGGCAGCTCCTTCGCTCCCTCACCGGTGCCGATGACGACCGCGTAGCCGTTCGCCGTCATCCGCAGTTCGCTCACCAGTGGCAACGCCACCAGGTACGAGCGGTGGATGCGCACGAAGCCGGCGTTGGCCCAGCGCTCCTCGAGCTGCGCGAGCGGGATGCGGACGAGGTGGCTGCCGTCCTGGGTGTGCAGGCGGGCGTAGTCGCCCTGCGCCTCGACGTACCGCACGGACGCGCGCGGCACGAGCTTGATGGTGCCGCCGAGCTCGACGGGGATGACCTCGTCGTCGGTCGGTTCGGCGGGGTTCTGCGCCGTCGGGGCGGCCTGGGCCGCCGGAGCCGCCGTGCGCCCCACCCGGTCCGCCACGCGCGAGATGGCCTTGAGGACGCGTTCCTCGTTGATCGGCTTGTTGATGAAGTCGAGCGCGCCGACGTCGAACGCCGTCACGAGCGCGTCCCGTTCCTCGACGCCCGTCACGAACACGAGGGCGGGCGGGTACCGGAACGCGCTGAGCACCCGAGCGAGATCCATGCCGGACAACCCGGGCATGTTGATGTCCGCGAACACCGCGTCGACCGGCGGCAGGCCGGCCTTCGTCCGCGCCATGACCTCCTGCTCGTAGTCACCCCTCAGGATGCGCAGCGCCTCGGCGGCGTCGAACGCCGTCAGCACGCGCCGGACCTGGGGACTGCTCTCGAGCAGGAACTTGATCTCGTTCAGGCCGGGAGCCTCGTCATCGACTGCGAGGACGAGGAGACCGGCGTTGTCTTGGGTACTCACTGTGTCGGGCATCTTGCCCACCAATGTGCGGTCGTGTCTACGCCGGGGTCGGTGACGACACGCCCTGTGAAACCGAACTGATGCTCAGAGCCCGAATCGGGACCAGCGAGCACGTTCCTCGACACTGGCGAGCACCTGCGTCACGAGATCGCCCGATCGGGTGGACGCGCCGGCGAGCCCGAGCTTGGCCAGCAACGGCTTGCGCGGCTCGGCGATCGTCAGTTCGGCGTCGGGGAAGCGCTTGGCGATGACGCTGCGGATCGTGCCGATGCCGTCGACGAGACCCAGCTGCTGCGCCTTGTTGCCGGTCCACACCTCACCGCTGAACAGGTCGGTGTCGGTGCTCAGCTTGGCGCCACGCCGTTCGGTCACCCACGCCTTGAACTGCTCGTGCAGGTCGGCGTGCAGGCCCTTGAGCCACTCGACGTCCTCGGGCTTCTCCTGCTGGAACGGGTCGAGCCGCACCTTGTTCTCGCCCGCGGTGTAGACGCGGCGCTCGACGCCCGCCTTCTCCAGCAGGCCGTTGAGCCCGAAGCCCGCGCTCACGACCCCGATGGACCCGACGAGGCTCGTGCCGTGCGCGTAGATCTCGTCCCCCGCGCACGCCAGCCAGTACCCACCGCTCGCCGCGACGTCCTCGCAGAACGCGAGCACCGGCACGTGCTTCTTGGTCGCGAGCTCCCGGATGCGTTCCGCGATGAGGGCGGACTGCGTCGGCGCCCCACCGGGGGAGTTGATGAGCAGCGCCACGGCGATGAGCCGCTCGTTGTCGAACGCGCGGTTGATCGCCGACTCGATGTTCTGGAGGCTGATCGTGTTGCGCGCGACAGGCGAGGACTGCGGGGTGATGACCCCGTGCAACCGCACCGCCGCGACCACCGGGGGTCGCTCGCCCCGGTCCATCACCCTCGGGAGCCGGGCCGCGATCTTGTCCGTGACGCTCATGTACTCGACAGTACGTGCGTTTCGCGGACACGCGGGAGCCTCGATGGTGGTCGGTTGCTCCCGCGTGACCTGGAACACGTCTGACGGTGTTAGGTTCGGGCTGTGACGTTCAACCCGATCCGCTGGCTCGAACGGTACGTCGAGTGGTGGGACGACCGGGGCAGGCAGAACGCCGCCGGGCCGACGCCGATGCACATCTACTGGATGTGGGTGAGCTGGAGCGTGTGCGCCGTCGTGCTGATCACGACTTTGGCTGTTGCAGCACGCTGAGCCGCGGTGCTCGTCAGCACTTGCAGCTGTTGAACCCCTTGGCGGTGCACTTGATGCAGACGCGGACGCGCTCGGGTGCTGTTTGTTCCTGCACTGGTTGATGGCCTTTACTCGCGGCCGGCCTCTGGTTGTTCAATCGACCGGCTGTTCATTGGTCACCACCACAATCGGCACGGGGTGGGCCGGGGTTGAGCATGATTGACCTTGCAACTTTCGGAAAGTTCAGACGCGTCAATCGGTCACGGCCCAGTTGAGCCCGTCAGGTCGCCCACCCCCGCTCTCCAGCAGTCCCACCAGAACCTCGCGGACAAGGCTCAACGGCACCTCGGCGTCTGCCGGAAACTCCTGCGCCGTCCCGAAGTACGCGAACGACACGCTCCCGCGCTTGGCGTGCTCCCCTCGGACGTACCAAGTGCCCGCCTCACCGCTGTACCGCGCAGCCCCCATCCCGGTGGTCCCGTCGGCGCCGATCAGCAACTCGTGGTCGGGAAGGTCGTCACTGCCCTCCTCCACCGCGTAGGCAGTGGCAGCGCTGTACGCGGGCCCAAGGGTCAACAACTCTTCGACGAACGCATCGACGTCCTCTCGACTGCGGAGATGTTTGGGCTCCTGATCATGGCGATAAGCCACGTCGAGCACATAACCCACGGTCAACGCTCCTTGCCGACGTACGTCTTCACTCCACCCGGCCAGTACACCGTAAGGCGTTGGCCAGGTCGAAGCACTCTCGGCACCACGCGGTCGCACGAGAACGGACCGACATCGCAAGGACGGTTGTTCACGGCCAATGTCGTGTTCCCCATTCCGCTGATCTCGACTTGAACAGCAATCTGCACCTCGACGTGGTCAGCGACTGTCAGCGTCCCCCGTCCGGATACGAGACCGAGTCGTCGAAGCCCATCAACCGCCTGATCACGAAGCTGACCCCGACCGCTCACGACTGGCCCTCGCACCCTCCCGTCGTGGTCCTGCCAGTACCCGGTGGTCTTTCCTCCGGGTTCTTCCCGCTCAGGAAGAGCCCGGAGGAGCCGCTCAGGTGCTTGTGGCTTCGCGACGTCCTCGGAAGGTGGCCTCGATACTTGGTTCCCCTCCAGCTGGTTCGCCGTCTGCGTGACCGACCGCTGGATATCGGTGAGCTGCCGCTGAAGCTCACCGATACCGTGGACCGCTTGCTCGAACGACGCGATGACCTGCGCGAACTCGGCTTGATCGCTACCTTCGGCAGCCTGTTCGACCAACGCCTTCGCGTCCTCGGCCGATTCGAGCGCCTCTGCCAGGGCGGTGAAGGGCAAGTCCGCGACTGAATGCCTCAGCGCGGCGACCACCTCACCGATGCTCGCCATTTCCGGCCGGCCGACGCTGCTGATCAGGCGCGGATCGCCGGCTGCTCGTTCGTCATCGGCTCGTCCATCTGCGACCCGATGTTCAGGTTCGGCAGCACGTTCCGCGCGAACTTCGGCACCTTCAGGATCACCTTGGTGCCCGCGTTGGGCGCCGTCTCCACCACCAGCGCGTACTCCGCGCCGAACACGGTGCGCATGCGGTCGTTGATGTTGCCGATGCCGACGTGCGCACCGGTCTGGTGCGCGTCCTTGATGTCGTCGAGACGGTCCGGGTCCATGCCCACGCCGTCGTCCTCGACGCTGATCAGCGCCTCGCTGCCGTTGTCCTCGGCGGTGATGGTCAGCATGCCGCCGCCCGGCTTCTTGGCCAGGCCGTGGCGGACCGCGTTCTCGACCAGCGGCTGCAGGACGAGGAACGGCAGGACGACCTGGAGGACCTCGGGGGCGATCCGCAGGCGCACGGTCAGGCGCGAGCCGTACCTGGCCTGTTCGATCGTGAGGTAGCGGTCGATGTTGGTGAGCTCGTCGGACAGCGTCGTGAAGAGGCCGTCGGTGCGGAACGAGTAGCGCGTGAACTCCGCGAACTCCTGCAGCAGCTCTCGGGCGTGCGAGGGGTCCGTGCGGATCAGGGACGAGATCGTGTTCAGGGCGTTGTAGACGAAGTGCGGTGAGATCTGGGCCCGCAGCGCCTTCACCTCGGCCTGGGCGAGCGCCTGCCGTTGCTTCTGGACGACTTCCAGCTCCAGCTGGGTCGAGACGAAGCGGGCGGTCTCCTCGGCCATGCGGATCTGGCGCTTCGAGGCGACGCCGGAGACCACGATCAACGTGCCGGCCACGTCACCCTCGACGACGAGGGGGACCACGACGACGCTGTGCAGGGAGCACGGGCCCTGCAGTTCGCAGCCGAGCTTGCGGTGGTCGACGTGTTCCTTGTGGCAGTTGTTGATGGCCCTGGCCACGGTGTCGCGGAGGTACTCGTAGTGGTCGTTCGCGCCGCCGTCCCACGACAGGACGGTGCCCTCTTCGTCGGTGATGGCGACCGCGACGCACCTGAGCATCTCGCGCAGGTGGGGTGTGGCCTTGTTCGCCGCCTCCTCCGTCAAGCCCGCGCGGAGGTCGCTCGACGCCCTGGACATGCGGTCGAGCATGTCCATCACAGCATCCTCGACGGAGGTGCTGACTCGTCGAGCGCGGCACAGCATCACGAAGAGGCCCAGAACGGCCAGGGTCGCGATGACACCGAGCACGGCGCGCTCGGTCAACAGGTCGCCCACGGTGCACATGCTGTGCTGTGGGGCACCCCTATAGCAAGAGGCGCGCCCGGCGTACCCCCGTACGGTCCACCGATCCGGGTAGACATCCGATGAATTCAGGGAGAGGGTGTGCGGGTGAGAGTGGCACTGTTCGCGACCTGCCTGACGGACACGTTCTTCCCCGAGACGGCCCGTGCCGTGGTGCGACTGCTGGAGCGGCTCGGCTGTTCGGTCGACTTCCCGCTCGGCCAGACGTGCTGCGGCCAGATGCACTTCAACACCGGCTACCGGGAGCACGCGAAGCCGTTGGCGCGCAAGTACACCGACGTCTTCCGCGACTACGACCACGTCGTTGCTCCGTCCGGGTCATGTGCCGGCATGGTGCGCGAGATCCACCCGACGCTCGGCGAGTCGCCGCCGCGCACGTTCGAGCTCGCCGAGTTCCTCGTGGACGTGCTGGGCGTGACGGACGTCGGCGCGTGGTTCCCCCACCGGGTCACCTACCACCCCACGTGCCACTCGTTGCGCATGCTCGGCGTCGGCGACAAGCCGCTGGCGCTGCTCAGGGCCGTGAAGGCACTCGATCTGGTGGAACTGCCGGACTCGACGCACTGCTGCGGCTTCGGCGGCACGTTCGCGGTGAAGAACGCCGAGACGTCCACGGCGATGCTCGCGGACAAGATGACCAGCGTGCTCTCGACCGGTGCCGAGGTGCTCAGCGCGGGCGACAACTCCTGCCTCATGCACATCGGCGGCGGGCTCTCGCGGCTGCGCGCGGGCGTGCGGCCGGTGCACCTGGCGGAGATCCTGGCTTCGACGGAGGAGGACCCGTGGCTCGCAACCCGGTGACGTGGCTGGGCAGCCCGACGTTCCCCAAGGCCGCGCACACGGCGTTGGCCGACACGCAGCTGCGGCAGAACCTGCGCAAGGCCACCGGGACCATCCGGGGGCGCAGGGCGGCCGCGGTCGGCGAGATGACCGACTGGGAGCAGCTCAGGGTCGCCGGCGAGCAGATCAAGAACGACGTCCTGGCGCGCCTCGACACGCTCCTCGTGCAGCTCGAGGAGTCGGTCACGGCGCGAGGCGGCGTCGTCCACTGGGCCCGGGACGCCGAGGAGGCCAACCGGATCGTGCTCGACCTCTGCCGGGAGGAGGGCGCGAACGAGGTCGTCAAGGTCAAGTCCATGGCCACGGCCGAGATCGGGCTCAACGAGGCGCTCGAAGCCGGTGGCGTGCACGCGATCGAGACCGACCTCGCCGAGTTGATCGTGCAGCTCGGCGACGACAGGCCGTCGCACATCCTGGTGCCCGCGATCCACCGCAACCGCTCGGAGATCCGCGAGATCTTCCAGCGCCGCATGGGCGTCGAGGTCTCCGACGAACCCGCGGACCTCGCCGAGGCGGCACGCGTCTACCTGCGCGAGAAGTTCCTCACGACCAAGGTGGCGATCTCCGGCGCGAACTTCGCCGTCGCCGACACCGGGTCGATCGTGGTGCTGGAGTCCGAGGGCAACGGCCGGATGTGCCTGACGCTGCCGGACACGCTGATCACCGTCATGGGCATCGAGAAGCTCGTGCCGACGTGGCAGGACCTCGAGGTCTTCCTGCAGTTGCTGCCCCGCTCGTCCACGGCGGAGCGGATGAACCCGTACACGAGCGTGTGGACCGGCGTCACCGAAGGCGACGGGCCGCAGCGGTTCCACCTCGTGCTGATCGACAACGGCCGCACCGCCACGCTGGAGGATTCCGTTGGGCGCCAAGCGCTCCGGTGCATCCGGTGCAGCGCGTGCCTCAACGTGTGCCCGGTCTACGAGCGCACCGGCGGCCAGTCGTACGGCTCGGTCTACCCCGGCCCGATCGGCGCGATCCTGACGCCGCAACTGGTCGGCGACATGCACGACCCGCAGGCGGCCTCACTCCCCTACGCCTCCTCGCTGTGCGGCGCCTGCTTCGAGGTCTGCCCGGTGCGGATCGACATCCCGTCCGTCCTCACGCACCTGCGCGCCGAGGCCGTGGAAGCCAAGGGGCTCACGGCGGAGTCCGTCGCGATGGCGGCCGCCGCGTGGGTGTTCAGGGAGGCCTCGCGCTACGAGAAGGCCCAGAAAGCCGGTTCCCTGGCCCGTTTCCTGGCGCGGGACGGCAGGATCACGTCGCTGCCGTGGCCGGGTTCGAAGTGGACGTCCTCCCGCGACGTGCCCGCACCGCCGTCCGAGTCGTTCCGCGCCTGGTGGAGGAAGAACCGTGGCTAGCGCACGAGAAGAGATCCTCAACCGCATCCGCGACGCCCGAGTGCCCGCGGCGGAGCCCGTTGTCCGCGGCTACCACGAGACGGGCACCGGCGGTGTCGAGCTGTTCGCCGAACGGGTCGCCGACTACCGCGCGGTCGTCCACACCGTCACCGACGTGCCGGCAGCGCTCGAACGCCTGCGGGGCAAGAGGATCGTCGTGCCCGCGGACGTTCCCCCCGAGTGGCTGGTCGACGGCGTCACGTGGCTGCACGAGCCGCTCACCATCGAGGAGCTCGACGGGTCGGACGGCGTGCTGACCGGGTGCGCGGTCGCGATCGCGGACACCGGCACGATCGTGCTGGACGGCGGCGAGGCGCAGGGACGCCGTGCGCTCACCCTGCTGCCGGACTACCACCTGTGCGTCGTTCGCGCCGACCAGATCGCGGCGTCGGTGCCGGAGGCGTTGCGGCGCCTGGAACCGACGAGGCCGCTGACGTTCATCAGCGGCCCTTCGGCGACGAGCGACATCGAGCTCAACCGGGTGGAGGGCGTCCACGGCCCCCGCACCCTGGAGGTGCTGGTCGTTCAGCCGCAGTGAACTCCGACGGCGTCCTTGATGGCGGTCTCGTCGTAGTACTTCGTGACGGCGCGGATGGTGACGCACTTGCCCTTGGCGTACACCTTGACCGGACCGGCGTAGTACTGGAAGTTGCCGGCGTCGAAGTCGTTGTTGTAGCCGGGACGGTTGTTGTCGTCCTCGCGGAAGTCCTTGTTGTACATGGAGATGCTGGCGTAGTGCTTGAACTGCGAGTAGTACGCCGTCTTGACGTTCGCCGCGCAGTTGTAACCGGTGCTGGAGTTGTAGTACAGCCGGATCGTGCTCAGGTGGTTGCCCACACCGGACTTCACCGAGTAGGTGTCGATCAGCGAACCCGTGCACCCGTACTCGGCGGCGTTGGCGTTCATCGGCGCGATCACGGAAGCCGCGGCGGCGATGGACAGCACTGCGATGGTCTTGCCCGGACGAGTCATGCCACCGAGGCTCGTCCACCCCGGTTAAGCGGCGGTTATTTGAGCAGGCGGGACAACCGGCGGTCGGCCAGCGGCTTGCCCCCGGTCTGGCACGTCGGGCAGTACTGGAACGCCTTGTCCGCGAACGACACCTCGCGAACCGTGTCGCCGCAGACGGGACATGGCAGCCCGGTGCGCGCGTGCACCCGCAGCCCCGACCGCTTCTCGCCTTTCAGACGGGCCGCGTCCTGGCCAACGGACCGTGCGACCGCATCGGTCAGCGTGGTCAGCATCGCCTCGTGCAGGTGGTCCAGCTGCTCTTCGTCGAGCTTGCCCGTCGTGGCGTACGGCGAGAGCCGGGCCATGTGCATGATCTCGTCGGAGTAGGCGTTGCCGATGCCCGCGATCAGGCTCTGGTCCGTGAGCGACGTCTTCAGGCGTTCGGTGCGCTTGGCGAACAGGTCCTCCAGCTGCGTGCGGGTGATCCCCAGCGCGTCGGGACCCAGCCGCGCAATGCTCGCGATGGACCTGGGGTCGCGCACGATCCACGCCGCGAGACCTTTCTTGGTGCCCGCTTCCGTCAGGTCGAAGCCCGGCCCCTGACCGGGCGGGCCGAGGTGCACGCGCAACGCGAGCGGCCCCCGCCCCTGCTTGGGCGGCGGTGCGGACATGGTGTCGGCCCAGCGCAGCCAGCCGGCGCGGGCGAGGTGGACGACCAGGTGCAGGCCGTCCGCGACCTCCAGGTCGAGGTGCTTGCCGTGCCGGTGCGCGGCCACGACCTCCTGGCCGTGCAAAGCGGTCCACGGCGGGTCGAACGTCTTCAGCACCTGCAGCGACGCGACGTCGACGCGGTGCACCGTGCGGCCCACCGCGTTCTCACGCAGGTGGTGGACCAGCGCTTCTACCTCGGGTAGCTCGGGCACCGGTCCAGTGTCGCATCAGTCGACGGGTTGCAACGGGCCTTCGACGTCCGGCAGCGAGTGCATCTCGATCGTCCGGGCGACCCGGGACGCCTCCTGGCGCACCGCGAGCGGACCGCGCACCGAGCCGATCCACCTTTCGGGCGGCAGCTCGTCGGCGGTGGCCTTGCTCTCCGCGACCAGCGTGTGCGGGCGACGCAGCGCCCAGCGGACCGGGAAGAAGGCGAACAGGAAGATCAGCGCGAGGATCAGCCACGCCGGCACGACGACCTGCTCGGGCGTCCAGGCGATCAGCACGACCACCATCACGACGAGCATGCCCGCCATCATCACCCCGGGCAGCACACCACCGCTGACGTCGTGTTCGAAGTCGTCGGAGGCCACCGGGTTGCGCCACTCGACTCGGCTGTGAACCGTCCACATCCGCCCGTCAGCACCGCGCACCAGCCGCGTCATGTACCCGTCTCCCACGCTCGGTCGGTCTTGGACAAACCGTACCTGGCCCAGGCCGAGCCTTGTGGGTGAACTCGGCCGAGCATGATCGTCACCGTCAGTCCTCGAACGCCGGTTTCGGGTAGAGCGTGATCGTCGTGGCCGTGGTCTGCGGCGACGAGCACGGCGTGGAGGCGGACGGTGAGGCCGAGGTCGACTGCACGTCGAACGAACTGATGTCACGTGACGTCGTCTGCGCCGTGCTCACGTCGTCGGACTGCCCCTTCGACGCGGTGACGTCCTCGCCCCGTTCGGCCGGAGGGGGTTTCTCCAGCTTGTTGCTGGTCGGAGGCACGGACGACTCGGTCCTGCGCACGGTCTCCTGGTGCCGCGGCGCACCGGGGTTGACCACGTTCTCCTGCGGCTTCACCTGCCGCTGCTGTTCGGGAGCGGGCGGCTGGGCCACCACGAGCTCCTGGCTGCGGGAGGAGCTCGACGAACCCGACGTCTCCATGGCGATCACCGGGTTCTGGTCCGGCTGCACCACGGCGACGCCCGCACCGCCGTTGAACACCGCGGCCATCGTCCCGAACAGGCCGACGGTCGCCACGCTCGCAGCGGCGAACGCCAGCTTGGCCTTGGTGAAGAACACCTTCCCGGCGAACGCGAGCCCGAGCGCGGCCGGCACGACCAGGAACCCGGCGTTGGCGCGCAGCGTCGCGCAGACCTCGTTCAGCTCGGTGTGGAGCTGCGAGCAGGACGAACAGGTGTCGAGGTGGGCACCGATCCGGCGTTCCTCGACGCCCTGGACCCCGCCCGCGGTGTAGGTGCCGAGCTTCGACCGGATCGCCGCGCACGACGAACGCCCGTCGTCCGCCGCGAGATGAGCCTGGAGATACGCCGCACGCAATCCCTCGCGCGCACGGCGGGCCAACGCCGACATGGCGTTCGGCGAAAGCCCGAAGTGCGGTGCCACGGTGGCGGGGCGTTCGCCCTCCACCTCGACGCGCCACAGCACGACCCGCCAGCGTTCCGGCAGGCTGGAGAAAGCCCTGGTGATGAGGTTGTGCTCGACCCGGCGGTTCGCGTTGTCGCTCACCGGCTCGACCCGGCGGCCCAGCTCCTCGTCCTCCACCGGCACGTCCCGGCGCCGTCCGCTCCACTCCCACGCGACGCGGCGGGCGACGGTGAGCAGGTACGTGCGGACGTGGTCCGTGGGCCCGCTGCCGCGCCGGATGGCCTGGAGCATGCGGAAGAACGCCTCGGCGGTGAGGTCGTCGGCTTCGGCCGCCTCGCGGACGTGCCTGAGGGAAAAGCGGCGGATCGCGTCCGCATGCCGGGAGAACAGTTCGCCGTAGGCCGAGTCGTCTCCCTCGCGCACCCTGGCGAGCAGGTCCCGGTCGACCTCGTTCTCGTCGACCATCACAGCCCTCAACATGCCACAAGGGGCCAGAACTGCTCATCGATGAGAACAGGTCGATATACAAGACCATCCGTTAGTAGTGGGCTGATCAGCGCAACGTGATCGGTGACAGGACGGTCACAGGTGGGCGTCGGACGGTCGGCCGGACAAGATCGAGCGACTATCGTCACGCACGTGGTGGACTGGCGGGAACGCGCTTCGGCCCTCGTGCCGGAACTTCGGGCTGTCGCCGAGACCGAGGAGTGGTCCTGCCACGTCTTCTTCTCCGAACTGTCCCAGCTGGCGCAGGAAGCGCACCGCGAGCAGGACGACGACGTGCTGCGCCGCGCGTACGGCTTCGCGCACTGGTGCTTCCACCAGCCGGAGCAGTTCCTGGAGAACGCCGCGTTGATCAGCTTCTACGAGCACGTGTTCGACGACTGGGACCTCCGCGAGGAGGTGGCCGCGTGGCTGCCGGTCGACGTGCTGCCGAAGGTGCGGGCGTTGTGGGAGTGGCGGTGGCCGAAGGAGCAGTTGTCCGAGGTAGATCAACTGCTGGCCGGTTTGGCACCCCCCTCGCAAGACGCCGTTTAGCCCTGCTGTATAGTTCTCTCCCGTAAGGCAGTGCGGATGTAGCGCAGTTGGTAGCGCATCACCTTGCCAAGGTGAGGGTCGCGAGTTCGAGTCTCGTCATCCGCTCTCGAAAGAAGTCCGGTACCCCTGGGTGCCGGACTTCTTTCGTTTCACCGCACTGCCGGGCCGACGGTGAGCGTGCCCGCGTCCGCGTCCAACTCGGCGATTGGTCCAAGGGCCAGCGACAGCGGTTGCTCCCCATGGCCTACGTCCACACCGCCCAGCACGGGCACGTCCAAGACCTCCAGCCGGTCGCGCAGGACGTCGAGAACGGTCCAGTCGCGATCGCTGTAGTCCTCGAACCCCGGGAACCGGCCGAGCACCACCCCGCGCACGCCCCGAAGCGAGCCCGAGCGGATGAGTTGCGTCAGCTGCCGGTCGACGTGGCCCAATCCGACCGCCCTCGGTGCCTCCACGAACAGGATCGTGCCGTCCAGGTTCAGGGTTCCGGTGCCCACGGACCACGCGAGGGTGCCGAGGTGGCCGCCGACGACGTTGCCCGTGGCGACCCCGCCGACCCGGACGGCCGCGGTGAGGACCGAGGCGTCCCGGTGCAGCACAGCCGGTTCGGTCTCCATCAGCAACGACCGCGTCGAGGCCTCCGAGCGGGCACCGGCCAGGAAGCCGTGGACCCCGGCGACCCGGCAGTGCCGCCACAGAGCCAGGTGCAGGCTGGTGATGTCGCTGAACCCCACCAACGGCTTGGGGTCGGCCTTTACCGCGTCGAAGTCGACGTCGTGGGCGATGCGGTAGGCGCCCGCTCCTCCTCGGGTGGCGAACAGCGCCCACACCCCGGGATCGCGATAGGCGTCGTTCAGGTCGGCCAGCCGGTCTGCGTCGCGGCCCGCCATGTACCCGTGCCGGTCGACAGCGTGCTCGCCGATCTCGACGACGAGTCCCCAACTCTCGAGCACCCGCACGGACTCGGCGAGCCCCTCCTCGTCCGGGAAGCTCGCGGGCGACACGAGGCGGACCCGATCTCCGGCGGCGACACGCGGGGGCAGCACGACGTTCACACGAGAGACTCTCACAGTCCCGGCACGTGGTTCTCGGGGTGATCTCCGGGCCCACCCGTGACAAGGTGGTCGGGACAGCTCGCTTCGACCTAAGGACCTCGAGATCATGGCCATCAAGCAGACGGCAAACGCTCACTGGGAAGGCTCCCTCGTCGAGGGCAAGGGGAACGTCAGCCTCGCCACCTCCAACGCCGGCAGCTTCGACATCGACTGGAAGGCGCGCGCCGAGGAGGCCGGTGGCAAGACCAGCCCCGAGGAGCTCATCGCCGCGGCGCACTCGTCCTGCTACTCGATGGCGCTCTCGCACGGCCTGACCGGTGCGGGCACGCCTCCCACCTCGATCGACACCAAGGCCGAGGTGAGCTTCCAGGCGGGCGTCGGCATCACCGGCATCCACATCACGGTCCGCGCCAACGTGCCGGGCCTGTCGCAGGAGGACTTCGTCGCGGCCGCCGAGGGCGCCAAGGCGAACTGCCCGGTCTCCAAGGCGCTCGCGGCCGTCGAGAACATCACCCTCGACGCTGCCCTGGTCTGAACCGCAGCTCCGCGGGCCCGTGACTGATCAGGTGCCTGCGGTGGCGCACGGGCTGCTCGACCGGCTCCGACGAGCGGTCGAGCAGCTCCTCGGCCACGATCGTGCCCTCCAGGCGCGCCAGCTGGGCGCCGAGGCAGTAGTGCGGGCCGTGGCCGAAGCCGAGGTGCCCCGGCACGGAGGGCCTGCCCGGGTCGAAGTCCTCGGTGAACACCTTCGGGTCGCGGTTGCCCGCCGCGTAGTCGAGGAACAGGTGCTCGCCCGCGGCGATCTCCACCCCGCCCACGGTCACCGGGCGGGTGGCGGTGCGGAAGAAGCCGATGAACGGCGAGTCGAGCCGCACGACCTCCTCGACCACCCCGCCCAGCCTGCGTTCGCGGGGATCCAGCCTCAGCACCGTGCTGGACAGCATGTTCGCCGTCGAGTCGGTGCCGGCCACGACGACCGCGAGGCACAGCGACAGCCGTTCCTGCTCCGAGAGCTGTCCGCCGCGGAACGCCTGCGAGCGACCGAAGTACGCGCAGAACTCGTTCATGGCGGCGAAGTACGAGCCGAGCACGCGCTCGCTGACCTCGTCGCCGCTGGTCAGTTCCAGCACCGGCGCCGTGAACTCGCGGAACAGCGGGAAGTCCGCTTCCGGTACGCCGAGCAGGTCGCCGACGACTCCCAGCGCGAGCGGCGCGGCGAAACCGCTGACGAAGTCGGCCTCCTCCGGTAGTTCGTCGAGCAGAAGACGTGCGCGTTCCCTAATGGGGTCAGCCATTCGGCGCACGGCCGTTGGAGTGAATTTCTGATTCGCCGACGCACGAATTCGGGCATGTCTCGTGCCGTCCGCAGCGTTCAACGATGACATCAATTCGAGTAATCGTCGCTGCTCCGGTGGCAACAGCGCGGCGACCGTCGCGACCTGCGGACCAGCCATGTTCCGGGAGGAGAACGTCACCGGATCAGCCAGCACGGCACGCAGCTCGGCATATGCGGTCACCCGCTGGGCGTTGATTCTCGGGTCGAATTCCATTGCGATATCTTGGCGCGTTCATGGCCTTTGTCGGGGGCTGACGACAGGACCAAAAACGTGATCATCCGGCTGCTCGGACCGCTCGAACTCACCGGTCCGAACGGAGCAGTTCAGCTCAGCAGTGCGGGACAGAGGACCTTGGTCGCACGGCTGGCGCTGAAGCCGGGAGAGACGGTGCCGAGGAGTGCGCTCGTGGACGCGCTCTGGTCGGACGAGGTGCCTGCGACCGCCACGAAGACCCTGCACAGCCTCCTCGCGCGGTTGCGCGGGCAGATCCGCGACGCCGGACTGGGTGAGCTGATCACGACTCGCGAGCCGGGTTACGTCCTGAACGCCCCTGCGGACACCGTTGACGTCGCACGGTTCGAGGCGCTCGTCGCAGCAGCACGGCACAGCGACGATCCGTTGGAGTCGGCGAAGATGCTGCGCGAGGCCCTCGCGTTGTGGACGGGCGACCCCCTCGCGGACTGCCGTCCGGGCGACTGGACCCGGCAGGAGTCCGCGCGGCTGACCGACCTGCGGATGGACGCGACGGAGGACCTGATGGAGGCCTCGCTCGCGCTGGGCGAGCACGCCGCGGTGGCGCCGCTGGTCAACTCCCTGGTCGAGCAGCAGCCGTTCCGCGAACGGCTGTGGGAGCAGCTGATGATCGCGCTCTACCGCTGCGGCAGGCAGGCCGAGGCGCTGGCCGCGTTCCAGCGGGCGCGCGGCGTCCTGGTCGGTGAGCTGGGCATCGAGCCCGGGCCGCGGCTCAAGGACCTCGAACAGGCGGTGCTGACCGCCGACCCCCGCCTCGACCTGCCGGAACGCGTCCCGGTGCCGGTGCGCGGCAACCTGCCCGCCGACCGGTCGAGCTTCGTGGACCGCCCGGAGACCGAGCACGTCGCCGACCTGATCCGGAGGCACCGGCTGGTCACGCTCATCGGAGTCGGTGGTGTGGGCAAGACGCGGCTCGCGCTGCACGTGGCGCGCGGCGAGCACCCGCCGGACGGTGTGTGGCTCGTGGAGCTGGCGGCGTTGCGGGACAAGGCCCTCGTGCCGCACGCCGTCGCCGAGGCGCTGGGCGTGGTCGACCAGACCGGGCGCGGTCAGCTGAGCGTGCTCACGGAGTTCCTGGCGGGCAAGGACGCGCTGCTGGTGCTCGACAACTGCGAGCACGTCGTGGACCACTGCGCGGTCCTGGTGGACACGCTCCTGCGGGTGGCGCCGGACCTCCGTGTCATCGCCACGTCCCGGCGCGCGCTCCGCGTCTACGGAGAGCAGGTCCTGTCCGTGTCGCCGTTGTCCGTGCCGTATCCGGCGGCGACGCTGTTCGCCCAACGCGCTGATGCGGCGATTCCCGGCTCGTTCGTCATCACGGCGGCGAACGAGCAGGCCGTCGCGGACCTGTGCCGCCGCCTCGACGGGATCCCGCTGGCCATCGAGATGGCGGCCCTGCGGGTGCGCGCGCTGACCCCGGCGCAGCTGCTGGAGCGGCTG
Source organism: Lentzea albida (assembly GCF_900111005.1). Taxonomy (GTDB): domain Bacteria; phylum Actinomycetota; class Actinomycetes; order Mycobacteriales; family Pseudonocardiaceae; genus Lentzea; species Lentzea albida. Next base: position 35,109 of record NZ_FOFV01000001.1, on the reverse strand, counting down.
GACGACCGGTTCCGGGTGCTGACCGACGGCGGGCGCACCGCGTTGCCGCAGCACCAGACGCTGCTCGCGACGATGGAGTGGAGCTTCGACCTCTGCTCGCCGCGCGAACAGCTGCTGTGGGCGCGGGCGTCGGTCTTCGCGGGCGGTTTCGACCTCGCCGCGGCCGAGGCGGTGTGCTCGGACGACGCGCTGACCGCGGACTACATGTTCGACGCGGTCGACGGGCTGGTCGACAAGTCCGTGCTGCAACGCGAAGAACATGCGGGCGTGGCGCGCTATCGGTTGCTGGAGACCATGCGCCAGTTCGGGCAGACGCGGTTGCGTGCGAGCGATGACGAGCAACGGCTGAAAGCGCGCCATCGCGACTGGTACACGGGTGTTGCGCTGCAAGGGGAACGGGCCTGGTTCACGCCGCGGCAGGCGGCGACCGTGGGCGCGATGGCGGCCGAGCGCGGCAACCTGCGGGCGGCGCTGGAGCACTCGCTGACGACGCCGGGCGAGGCCGAGTCGGGACTGCGGCTCGCCTCGACGCTGTGGTTCTACTGGGTCGGCTGCGGGCGGTTCGCCGAGGGACGCCACTGGCTGAACTGGGCGCTGTCGCTCGAGACCGAGCCGTCACGGGCGCGCTGCAAGGCGTTGTGGGTCACCGGCTACCTGGCGACGCTGCAGGGCAACACCAGCGCCGTGCCGGCGTTGCTGGAGGCGTGCCGCACCGAGGCCGCGGTGCTGGGCGACGAGGACGCCGACGTCTACGCGACTTACGTGCAGGGCGCCGCGGCCGTGTTCGACGACGACCTGCCACTGGGCGCGCGCCTGCTGGCCGAGGCCGACCGCCGGCACGCCGAGCTCGGGCACCTGGACAGCAACGTGGTCATGGCACGGGTGGCGTTGGCGATCACCGCGGCGTTCGGCGGCGAACTCGACCGCGCGGCGGAGATCTGCACCAAGGCACGCGTCGTGTGTGAGGAGAACGGCGAGCTGTGGGCGCGAGCGTTCGCGTTGTACGTCCTGGCTTTCGTGGCGATGGGACGCGGTGACGTCGCCGAGGCCCGCGAGCTCGCCACGACGTCGTTGCGCATCAAGGAGCAGTTCCACGACCTGCTGGGCATCGCGGTGTCCGTCGAGCTGCTGGCGCTGATCTCGGTGATCACCGGGTCCGCGTCGCACGCCGCGCTGCTGCTGGGCGGTGCGGACCGGGTGTGGCAGTCGGTCGGCCTGCCGCTGTTCGGGTCCGCGAACTTCGCGGCGTCGCACGACCAATGCGTGACCTTGTGCCGTAAGGCGTTGAGCCCGGAGGAGTACGAGGAGCACTTCTCGCGCGGTGCGGCGATGACGGTGGCCTCGGTGGTCGCGGCCGCGCAGTCGTGACGCAGGCCCCGCGCAGCCGGACGGGAACAGGCTGGCCGGATGAGGACCAGCGTGCGCACACCCGACGCGGGAACCGTGGAAGAAGTCCTGAAACTCGCCGCGCGAGCACCGTCGTTCGGCATCGTTCCGCCGTGGCGGTGGCGCAACGGCAACGAGTGCCTCGAACTCTTGACGACACGCACGGACCAGACGGGCCTTCTCGCGTGTGGTGCGGTGCTTCACCACGTACGGGTCGCGTTGTCCGCCATGGGCTGGGACTGCCACGTGCTGCGCACCCCGCAGCCGGACGGCCAGGTCGCGTCCGTGCACCCGCGCTGGGAGCTCGACGCGTTCCACTCCGAGGTGGCCTCGGCGGCCGCGATCTCGTTGCGCAGGGCCGACCCCCGGCCCTACCTGCCCGACGAGGTGCCGGACTCGGCGCTGACGTGGCTGCTGCACGCGGCCCGCGCCGAGAACTGCGAGCTGGAACTGGCGGCACGGCGCAACGGGGCCCTGCTGCGGGTGCTGGGACGCGACTGGCTGAGCGCGGGCGAGGCGGTGAGCGCGGTGGTGCTGGCGTCGACCGTGTGGGGCCTCGCGTCGGAAGCGCTCCTGCACGAGGGCGAGGTGCTCGTCCGCGTGGGCTGGCAGTCCCCCAATGCCGAACCGTTGCCTCCGTCGGCCCACTAGTGAGCCGGTTTGCGGGGACCATGTGTGCGTGGACCGCGACAGAACGCTGGCGCACCTCAGCGAGGACGACTGGCGCACGCCCGACTCGTCCTCGACCCAGCTCTACCGGGACCTGTGCGCGTTGCGCGACCTGCCGGTGGGACAGCTGACGCCGACGTCGCTGCACCTGCTCGTGACGCACCAAGTGGGGCTCGACGTGACCGCGCTGCTGGCCCTGGAACACGTCGAGGGCGACCCCCTGCGGTCGGTCGCGCTCTACCCCGGCGACCTGCTCGCCGCGCTACTCAGAGTAGATCACTCCTTCTGGGCCGATCACCCACAGTTGCTGGCCAGGATGACTGCCCTGCTGGACCGGCTGCGGACCCTGCCGGACGGCGACTGGCAGCTGCTGGTCTCCGCGGCCGAGCAGTTTCCCGGTTAGGCGGGCATTAAGCGCGCCTTTGCCGAGGGGTGAATTGCTTGCACCATGACCAAGACCCTCGCGGCCGCCGGCCTCACGCTCGCGTCCCTCGTCACCACCGCCGTGTTCTTCTCCCCGGTGGCTTCTGCCGAGACCTGCAAGGCTTCTTACTACTCCGGCGGCGGCACGACGGCCAGCGGTGAGCGCTTCGACCCGAACAAGCTGACGGCCGCGCACAAGACGCTCCCGTTCGGCACCAAGGTCAAGGTGAAGAACCGCTCCAACGGCAAGACGGTGACCGTGCGGATCAACGACCGCGGCCCGTTCGTCTCCGGCCGTTGCGTCGACCTGACCCCCAAGGCGTTCAAGACGATTGCACCCCTGTCACAGGGCGTAGTGGGCGTCACCGTGACAAAGGTGTGAACGAGTAGAAAAAGACCGGTTTGCTTGACCCAATCGAGTGAACGAGATACTCAATCCGAGTGTTCGCGGCGATGAGTGGACCTGCACGGCTCGCAACAGGAGCTGTCGTCGGCGTTGTCATCGCGGCGTTTGGCGTGCTGGGGACGTATGCCGGGTCGTTCGGCGCGGGCGATCCGGCCGACTCCGGCAGCAGGGAACCGGCCAGGGTTTCGCTCATCAACACCCCGTCGTTGCTCCCCACGGAATCCGAGCTTCCGTCACAGACAGTGGCGTCCAGCTCGTCGTCGCAGCCGTCTTCTTCTTCCAAGACAACGACTACGACGACAACGACCTCCACCACGACCGCGGTCGTGACAACGACGACGACCACCAAGGCACCGCCGCCGGTCACGACGACGACCACGCGGCCGAGGCCGACCACCACGACGACCACGAGGCCGTGCGGCCTGATCTTCTGCTGAGTCAGGCGGTCCTGCGCCGCTCGTAGACCGCGTCGAACCTGCTCGTGTCCGTGAGCCCGTGCCGCAACAACCGCGCGGCGTCGACGAGGTTCTTGTCGTCCCGTGTCATCGCCTCGCCGACATGGTCGAGACACGCGCCGACGACCTCGTCGTGGCTCGGCAGCGCGAGCTCCGGATGCAGCTCCTCCAGCCGTGCAACGAACTCCGCACGCAGGTAAGCGATTTCCTTGGCCGTGTACACGCCTTCGCGCAGCCCGTGGTCCCACATCCAGAAGACCAGTTCCACGAACCGGTCCCGGCCGCGCAACTCGCCGTGCGACGACGTCCGCGCGGCAGCAAGCCTTGCACAGTACCGCCACCACGACCGGAAGTCCTCCGGCGCTTTTCTTGCGGCCCAACGAATCCGCTGCTCCGCTGACATGCCGGCAACCGCTTTCACCTGCTGCCACACCGCCTTCGGGTCACCGTCGAACGAGATGGTGAAGTCCTGCCCGAACGCCGTGAAGACCTTCTCCACAGCGCCGTCCGGGAACTCCGGCCCCACCCCCACGTGGAGCGTCACCTGGGCCTCGGGCTGCCAGTACTGCCGGTACCCGGTCTCCGGCCCACCGACCGGCACGAGCCCGGCCCCGCGCGCCGCCAACTCGGCCCGCACCTCGTCGAACACCACGAGCCCACCGAACCGGCCGTACCGCGCGGCCACGGCGTCGTCCAGCCAGTCGTCACCGTGCCGCAGCCGATGCACCTGCACGGCGAGGTGCTCGCCCTTCCAGCCCAGTCCGCGTCGCCTGAGGTACCAGCCGACCTCGACCAGCCCGTACGACCGCCAGCACGTGCGCGAGTCGCGGTTCTCCCCTCCCGGTCCGCCCATGACCTCGGCCGCGACGTCCGGGCCGAGGTTCGCGTCGAGTCCGAGCACGGTGCCGGTCAGCACCACGTCGGCGACGAACTCGACCCCCGCACTCACGGGCACGCTCCTCCTCGGAAAGCAGGTCAGCCGGTGATCGTGTACTCCACGACGTCGTCCTTCTCGACACGGCTGAGCGGCAGCCCGCCGACCGGCCTCGCCGCGATGTCGGCACCCCCGGGCCGCGACTTCACCACGACGACCTTGTAGATGCCATGGCTTTTGAGCGCCTGGAGGCTGCGCTGGTCCGGGAAGTTCTCGGTCGCCGCGACGATCTCGCGGTACTGCGGCGGGAAGTTGCCGGAGTTGCCGTTCGCGATCTTCGGGAAGCCCTCGGTCGACCACAACAGGTACGTGAACTCGTCGTAGGTGTCCATCGGCAGCATGAGCATCGGCTCCTGCGCCTGCGTGAACACCCGCTGCACGCCGGCCGGCACGGCGGGAACAGGCACGTGGGCCCACCTCGGCACCCCCTCCAGCAGGGCGCCGACCGCGGGAACGAGCAGGAGCAGGACGATGGTGCGCGCCCGCAGTTGCGTGCGGATGACGAGCTGCCGGCCGAACTCCGTCACCGCCCCCGCGGCGAGCACCGTCAGGGGCAGGATCGCCCAGAGGATCAGCCTGCCGGGCGCCCGCATGGCGTCCCAGCCGGGCACGACCTCCCACAGCACCCGGTAGATGGCGCCGTCGAGGAACGACGCGCCGAGGGCCAGCACCGCGGGGACGACGACCAGCGCCGCCAGCACCATCCGCGTGGTGAACCGCCAGGCGCTGAGGAACAACCCCGCCACGCCGAGCACCAGGACGACGAGGCCCGGGAACAGCAGCTTCTCGAGGATGCCGTCGTGCGGGATGGCACTGCTGTCGGCGAAGTCCGTGGCCTGCCACAGCCAGCTGTCCCGCGTCGTGGTCAGCAGGCCGCTCGCGGGCGGTGAGAACAGCTCGATCTCGTGCCAGGTCCGCGTGAAGCCGTACCGGTCGAGCACCCGGAAGTACGGCGCCACCATCAGCAGGGTGACCACGAGGAACACGATGACGCCCCACGCGTTCGCGATGACGGTGCGGATTCCCGGTCGCTGCCGCCAGACGAACACCGCGATCGCGACACCGACCGCCGCCATCACGTAGACGAACGTGATGCCGAGGGCGAATCCGATCGTGACCTGCCACGTGGCGATCACCCAGCCGGCGAAGATCCACCGCGGTGCTGGCTCCCGCCTGCCGCGCAGCGTGAAGCCGTGGCCGCGGGCCAGCGCGCAGAGCGCGAGCGCGACACCGCCGATCGACAGGAGGTTGAGGTGGTGCACGTGCGTCAGCCGCCACGGCGACCAGGCGAGCACGGCACCGGCGAGCGCGGCACCCTGCCAGTTGCTCCCCAACTGCCTGACCAGCAGGTAGCCCCCGGCGAACGCGAAGGCGAAGGCGAGCACGAACGCGACGTTGTACCGGAGGATCGCGGCCTCGGGACCGTCGCCGAAGAGGCTCAGCGGCAGGTACCCGAGCAACGAGTCGCTGAACGCCAGCGAGTCGACGGCGGGGTAGAACTGGTTCGAGGTCCACAGGTCGCCGCCCTCGGCGAGGTACCGGTGCAGCCACGCGAGCTGCCACGTCTGCAGCAGCGGATCACCCAGATCACCCGTGACCAGCGTCTTCGGGTGCAGCACGAGGGGGAAGTTGAAGAGCAGCGAGACGACCAGACCGACGTGGAAGGCCTGCACGACCTCGGACCTGACCAGTCGTTCGAGCGCCCGGGCCAGCAGAAGGGTGACCCCGCCCCTCACGACCGGCTGCGTCGCTGACTCCCCCACGAACCGACCCCTCCGCACGTCCGCCGGGCGGAAGGCACCCGTTCCGCCATGGCTCAGTAACCGTACGGGCTACTCGCAACACCCAAGTGCCGCTTGTGATAAACGTACCCGTGGTGGTGGGCACGTCGGCGAAGTGGCCGCCGGTCAGCGAACTCCCGTTCACCGAGCCCTTCGTGAGCCCGGACGCGGGTGGGGCGCGCCACATCCAGGTCACGACTTCGAGAGGTCCGCGGGTTCCCGCCGACGGACCCAGGCACACTGTTCGGGTCCATGTACTCGCGGAAGGGGGTGCCAGGGGTGACCTGGCAAGACGAGCTCAAGAAGCTCGACGACGAACTCGCCTCTGGTCGGATCTCCGCTGACGATTACCGTCGGCGTCGAGACGAGGTGCTCGCCGGCTCTGCCGGCGGCGGTCAGGCACAGCAGCAACCTCAGCAGGCCGCGTTCGCCCGTCCTTTCAAGTGGGAGGCGAAACCTCCCACCTCGCAGTCCTCGGACGCCACCCAGGTCGTGCCCAACCAGCAGCCGCAGCAGAACCCGAACCCCGACGCCACCCAGGTGGTGAACACCCAGCAGCGCCCGCAGGCCGACGCCGAACGCACCCAGTTCGTCGCGCCGATCGCGCCGCAGGGACCGTGGGGCCAGGGCGGTCCTCAGCAGCAGCAGGCGGCGCCGCCGCCGTGGGTCAGCGGTGACTACGACCAGTTCAACCAGCAGCCGGCGAGCTGGAGCCACGGTCCCGAGGTCTTCGACGAGACCGGCGGCAAGGGCAAGGGCAAGATCTTCGCGATCATCGGCGTGGTGCTGGTGCTGGCGCTGATCGGCGGCGGCATCTGGTGGTTCGCCGGACGCGACTCGGGTGGCGGCACCACGGACACGACGGCGCAGTCGACGTCGCAGACGGCGACCACCACGACGAAGCCCAAGGACTCGCTGTCCATCATGGACCTGCCGGGTGCCGTCGAGGACCACAAGAACATCCAGACGTTCGCCGACGCCGAGAAGAGCAACTTCCTCGCGCCTGACGAGATCAAGCACTACAACACCGCGGGCGCCGGCAAGTCGCGCCTGTCGGCCGCGTCGAACAACGGCGTGCATGTGCTGATCTTCACGACCGAGGCCGCGTCGAAGGCGCAGGCGGACACCGGCCGGGACGAGCTCGCCCAGCAGGAGATCGTCTACGGCCTGACGGACATGCCCTCCGCCCCGGTCGGCGTGCAGGCGAGCCAGGCCGAGAAGTCCGGTGACAAGCCGGCGCTCATCCGTGCCCACTACTCGAGCAAGAACACCATCGTGCGCATCCAGGTCGTGAGCACGGACACCCTGCAGAAGGCCAGCGACGTCTTCTCCCGCATCGTCGCCGAACAGCTCAGGATCCTCGAAGCGAATGGCTGAGCCGAAACTCCCGGTCGCGTGCACCGTCGCGACGCGATCGGGACTTCCCGCCGCGAAGGTGCTCGCGGCCTCCTACCGCGAGCACCACCCCGGTCACGAGTTCGTGATCCTGGTGCTCGACGGTCCCGACGGTGTCGTGGCGCGGGAGCAGTGGACCGAGGTCGGACCGGGCTGGCTCGACCTCGACGAGACGACCTTCCAGCGCATGGCGACGGCGTACGACTCGGGCGAGCTCGCGGGTGCGGTCAAGCCGCTGGTGCTGCGCAAGCTGCTCAGCCAGGGCGCCCCCGCCGCGATCTTCCTGCACCCGGACATCCGGGTCTTCGCGCCGTACCCCGAGGTGGTCGACCTCGCCGTGCAGCACGACATCGTGCTCACCGCGCGGCTCCTCGAACCGATGCCGCGCGACGGCTACGAACCCAGCGACCTCGGCATGATGGCGATGGGGATGTTCGACCTCGGCTTCATCGCGGTGGGCCAGGGCTCGAAGAAGTTCCTCGAGTTCTGGGCGGAGCGCCTGCGCCAGGACGCGATCATCGATCCCGGCGCGCAGCTCTTCGTCGACCAGCGGTGGGCCGACCAGATCCCGACGCTCTTCCGGCACACGATCCTGCGCGACCCCGGTTTCAACATCGGCTACTGGAACGCGCACGAGCGGTCGGTCACCCGCGGCCCGGACGGCACGCTTTACGCGGGCGGGGAGCGCCTGCGCTTCTTCCACTTCGCCGGCTACCGGCCGGACCAGCCCTGGTTGCTGAGCCAGCACTGCCACCACCGGCCGCGCATCCTGCTCTCCGACCACCCGGAGCTGCGGGAGCTGTGCCTCGCCTACGGTGACGAGCTCCTGGCGGCCGGCTGGCGCAAGCCCCAGGAGAAGAGCACCTACCGGTACGACTGGCTCGCGGACGGCACGAGGGTGTCCATCCAGATGCGCCGGATGTTCCGGCACGCCTGGATCGAGGCCGAACGGCCCGAGGCGAAGCAGATGCTGTTCAAGCGGGCGATCACCGAGATCCCGCCGCACCCGTTCGGTTCCGGTGGTGACGACGAGTTCATCGAGTGGCTTCGGAGTCCCGGCGCCCCGCCGGAGGAGGCCGCCGGCCTGAACCGGATGACCATGCTCGCCTGGGCGATGCGCCCGGACCTGCAGAAGGCGTTCCCGTGGCCGTGCGCCGCGGACGCCCCGGGGTTCCGCGAGTGGTGCCGCACGTACGGCGTCGAGGAAGGGGTCGTCCCGACCTGGGCGCTGCCGCGGGAGCCGCGGTCCGCGCAGGACCCGCTCGACGAGTTCGGCGTCAACATCGCCGGCTACCTGACGGCGGAGCTCGGCCTGGGCGAGATGGGCCGGATCGTGCTGAAGGCCGTCGAGGCCGCGGAGGTTCCCGTCGTCTCGGTCGTCGAGGAGCACTCGCTGGCCTGCCGCACGGACCTCGAGCAACCGGACTCGGCCGGCAGGCCGAAGTTCCCGGTCAGCGTGATGGCGGTGAACTCCGACCAGACGGAGGTGCTGCTGGCGAGCTTCCCCGAGGTGGGGCACCGCCGGTACCGGATCGGCCTGTGGGCCTGGGAGCTCGAGGAAGTGCCGCCGTGGCAGCAGGCGGGCTACGAGTTCGTGGACGAGATCTGGACGGTCAGCGAGTTCTGCCGCGAGGCGTTCCAGCAGCACGGCTCGGTGCCCGTGAAGGTGATCCCGGTACCGGTGCTCGATCCGGGTGCCCCGCAACGCACCGCGCGCGCTCCCGGCAAGCCGACCCAGTTCTTCTTCGCGTTCGACTTCAACAGCACCGGCGGCCGCAAGAACCCGTGGGGCGTGGTCGAGGCGTTCACCCGCGCGTTCCCGTCGGACCGGCAGGACGTGCGGCTGGTCATCAAGGCGACGAACGGCCAGTTGCACACCAACGCGGCCGAGCGCCTGCGCCTGCTGGTCGCCGCCGACCCGCGCATCGAACTGATGGAGCGCTACCTCAGCATCGACGAGCTGAACGCGCTGTACCGCGACAGCGACTGCTACGTCTCGCTGCACCGCAGCGAGGGTTTCGGTCTCACCGTCGCCGAGGCGATGGTCCGCGGCATGCCGGTCATCTCGACCGACTACTCGAGCACCACGGAGTTCTTCGACCCCTCGGTCGGATGGGCCATCCCGTACAAGATGGTCGAGGTCGGCGAGGGCTGGTACCCCTACCCCGCCGACGCGCTCTGGGCGGACCCCGACCTCGACGCCGCGGCGAAGGCCATGCGCGAGGTGGCGGACAACCCCGCCGAGGCCCGTCGTCGCGGTGACGCGGCACGTCAACACATCCTGCGCACCCGTTCCATGGATGCCGCGGCGTCCTGGATGCGCACCGAACTCCGCGCCGCACATGCGAGGTGGCAGGCCATCTACGGCGAACAGCAGGACTCCCCCGACCCGCAGGACCCGTTCACCAGGGCCCGCGAGGCGCTGAAGTGGCGAGCGGACACCAGCAGCCCGTCGCGGCTGCCGCTCGCTCCCACGTTGCGCCGAGCGGTGCTGCGCGCGGTGGACCACTTCGACGTGCACCAGCGCAAGATCATGGGCGAGCTGGTCGGCAGCGCCCAGCAGGCGTTCGAGTCCGTCGCGCGCTCGGTGTCGTCGCACGACAAGCGGCTCGACGACATGGCCCGTCAGATCAGGAAGCTCGAGAACAAGCTCGATCGACGAAACTCGGAGGATTCCCGGTGAGCGCTGAACTCGGCGAAGTTCGCGAGACGTGGGAGCACCTAGGTTCGACCGACCCGTACTGGGCCGTGCTGACCGAGCGCGAGCACGCGGGGGGCGACGCACGGGCGAGCTTCTTCGAGAGCGGCCGGAACGAGGTCCAGTCCGTGGCGGACTTCCTCGCCCGGCACGGCAGGTCGATCGGTGACGTCGCCGTCGACTTCGGCTGTGGCGTCGGCAGGCTCTCGATCGCACTCGCCGAGCGGTGCAAGGAGGTCTCCGGTGTCGACGTGGCCGCGTCGATGCTCGAGGAGGCCCGCGCGAACAACCCCCACGGCGACCGCGTCCGCTTCATCCACAACGACGCCAGCACCCTGCCGTTCGAGGACGACTCCGTCGACTTCGTGCTGAGCCTCATCACGTTGCAGCACATCCCGCCGCGCCTGTCGCTGCGCTACCTGCTCGAGATGATCCGGATCGTCCGGCCGGGCGGGCACCTGGTGTTCCAGCTGCCGAGCCACCTGCCGATGCCGACGCCCATCGCGGAGGAGTTCTGCCGCGCCGAGATCACCGTCCTCAACGCCCCGGCGACGGCTGGTGCCGGTGAGTCGCAGTACGTCGAGCTCTCGGTGCGCAACACGAGCGACGGCGCGTGGCCGTACGGCCAGCTGCTCAACGCCGCGAACCACTGGCACCGCGACGGCGAACTCGTCCGCCGCGACGACGGCCGGGTCACCGTGCCGGCACTGCAGCCGGGTGAGTCCGCGACGGTGTCCCTGCGGGTGTCGATCCCGGCGGAGCCCGGTGACTACGAGCTGGAGCTCGACCTCGTCCAGGAGCACGTCGCCTGGTGGGAACAGCTCGGCAACGCGACCGTGCGCGTCCCGGTGACTGTCACCGGCGCGGCGGCTGCCGCTCCTGCGCCTGCCCCTGTCGATGAGGCGACCGCCTCGGAGGCCGTGGAAGCCGCTGAACCCGCCGCCCCGCAGCCCGCGTCGAACAAGAGCATGCAGATGCACGGCATCCACACCGACCTCGTGCGGGGCCTGTTCGACCAGCTCGGCTGCACCGTGCTGGAGGCGGCCACCGACCAGCGCGCGGGCGAGACCTGGGTGAGCTACCTGTACCTCGTCGAGGTCGGCGAGTACGAGCTCAAGCTGAGGAGCTGACGTTGCTCCGGGACCGACACTCCGGTGTCGGTCCCACTTGCAACCCGCCACGAGTGCTACACGTCTACTGCGGGTGTAGGACCCACTCGGAGGCGACAATGCTGATCACCGTGACATTAGTCACAGTCGGCGGTTTGGCGTTCTTGGTGCGAACCGTGACGGTCCTCCTGGCCGTTTCCTCGACCAAGAAGACAACCGATTACCCTGCGCCACAGACGTCTGCCAATTGAGATACTCGTTCGGAGTACGTCTTACGGCGGCACGTTGACTTAACGTACGATCCTTTCGGGTCGTATGACTGATCGGTCACCCGAAGGGGGACCTCACACCGGGTAGGTGCGCCATGGACCACGCACTGAACAAGGTCATCGAGTTGCGCGAAAGCGGCTTTCAGTTCCTCCACCTGAGGGACGACGCCGGGCAGCTCGACCGAATCATGGCGTTCAAGCAGCGCAGAGGCTTCATCGACTCGATCCTGTTCTGGTCCGAGACGGAGGCGCGCGCAGGGCGTTTGCCCGCGGTCCGCGACTCGGCCCGTCCGGCTCAGGCCGTGTGGATCTACGAGGGCCCGTTGATCGAGGCCGTGGACAGGTTGCTCGACCTGCCTGAGCCCGGCGCGCGCAACGCACCGACGCTGATGAAGGCGACGGCCTCGGATCTCGCCGTCGTGACAACGCTGCCGTTCAAGCTGAAGCTCCCGCCGGGAGCCATCGCCTAGAACAGGCCCGTCAGTTCTTTTCGAAGTCGCCGCGCTTCACGGCGCCGATGAACGATGCCCATTCGGGCGCGGTGACTTCGGAACTCGCCCGGCTCTTCGAGTCGCGCACGCGCGCGGCTGAGCCGTTCAGCGCAATCTCCACGCAGTTGCCGTTTCCGCCGTTGTTGCTGCGGCTGCTCTTACGCCACACAGCAGACACCTGGATCCCTACCTCTCGGCAGCCAACCTCTCGATCCACGCGGCGGACTCTTCCGGGGTCAACGCCAGCTTCGAGAGGTGCTTGAAGGTAAGGATAGTGGCCTTCACGCGGCTCTGGTCCTCGATGTGCATCGAGCCTCCGGCGTGCTCGACGTAGAGAACTCGCGGGCCTCCGTCGAACGGGAAATCCAGCAGAGTGAAGGGTCCGTTGTGGCCGTCGTGCAGTCCAGCCGTGTCCAATACGACCTGAATGGTGACGTTCGGTAGCAGGCTGAGGTTCGCGATGTGCAGCAGTTGATCTCGGTCAGCGTGCCGGAGAGCGGATTCGGCGATGATCGCGTGGTAGCGGACCGGGTTGTCCCCGGTCAACCGCTCCTGCCTGCGCACGCGCACCGCGATCTGGCTGTCGACCCACTTCCTGGACCGCTGCGTCCTGGCACCGGCGAACACCGCGCGCATGTATCCCTTGGACTGCACCATGCCCGGCAGGTAGCTCGACTGGAACTCCCTGATCGCCGACGCGTCGTGCTCCAGGCTGATGTAGCCCTGGTCTTCGAGGCGGTACTGCTTCCACCACCCCTTTTCCTTGGCCAGTTCCCACATCTCGACGTACGGCGTTTCCTCGTCGCCGATGACGCCGTAAACGTCGAGCATCGCGCGCAACGCGTGGATGTCCGGCACCTGGCCGTTCTCGATGCGGCTGAGCTTCGGAACGTTGTAGTCGATCCGGTCGGCCGCTTCGCGCTGGCTGAGGCCGGCGCGCTCGCGCAGGAGTTTCAGCGCCTCGCCGAGGCGCTTTTGCCGGAACGTGGGTTCAGCCACGGTCCAAACGGTATAGGCGAGATCCGGGAACTGAGATTCTCACTCCTCGGGTGCAGTGAGGAACGTCCTGGTCATGGACCACCTCCACCGCATCGAGTACCACCGCAGGCTGCCCGGCGGTGCGCTCGACCTCGCACAGGTCGAGGAAGTCCTCGACCACGGTTGGTACATAAAGAAAGGCGAGGAGTGGCGTCGCCGCTACACCCTCGAATGCGCCGTCGACTTCCTGGCGCGCACCGAAACGAAAGCGGGCACTTACGCGATCACGGTGTGGCGGGAGGACGTCCGGATCTGCACGGTGGGAATGGAGTGGCGTCCCTCCAAAGGATGAAGAACTTCCCTCGCCTGAGTTACGGAGCTTGATGTAGAGGGGGCGGACACGGGACGTTCGCGCCCATGAACCTCAGGAAGACCGTCGCGGGGGCCGCTGTCGCCCTCGGCAGCACCGCCGTCATGCTCGGCCTGGGTGGTACCGCACACGCCGACACCGCGGACGCCACCGCGCACACGCAGCCCGACATCGGTGGTCAGCTGGGTGACATCGCGACCGTCGGCGAGCTCGCGAAGGTCGACACGTCCGACGTCGACGGCAAGGTCCAGGCGATCAACGAGCTGGACGGCGACGTCACCGCGATCGTCGAGAACGTCGACGCCGGTGGCAACGGTGTGCCCGCCGCCACGCTGCTGGGCCTCAACGAGCCGACCGAGCCGTGGAACGGCTTCGCGCACGTCGACATCTGATCCGACCGGACTTTCCCTGGCCGGGGCGGCGCCCGATTCCCTCCCCCTCGAATCGGGCGCCGTTCCACTTCTCCCAGACCTCCAGGAGCGGAACGCCTTGAGCCTCAAGAAGATCGTCGCGTCCGCCGGGATCGCCGCCGGTGCGCTCGCCGCGATGGCCGGCACCGCCGGCGCGAGTGCGCTCCCGCAGCTCCCGCAGGTCGACCCGGTCGAGCAGGTCAGCGACGTCGCCGGTGCCGCCGGTGTCTCGACGCTGCACGACTCGGGCAGCGACGTGGACGTGATCTACGACGGCACCGAGGTCGTCGACGGCTAGCGGCCCGCCGCGTAGCCCTGCGTGCCGCGCGGGTTCGCCCCGGCGCGCAGGAGTCCGCCGGCGGAATCCCTTGCCACGGCGGACATGCGGCCGAGAGTCCACTCCCCCGCGTCCACGACCTGGTGGCCGCGCGAACGCAGGTCCTCCAGCACGTCCGCGCCGACGCGGTTCTCGATGACGAGTTCACCCGGCGTCCAGGCACGCGGGTAGAACGAGCTCGGGAACGCGTTCGAGTGCCACATCGGCGAGTCGATCGCCTCCTGCAGGTTCAGGCCCGCCCGGTGCGCGAGCCAGAAGCCGAGCTGCCACTGGTCCTGCTGGTCGCCACCGGGGGTGCCGAACGCGAGCGCCGGGCGGCCGTCGCGCAGTGCCATCGACGGCGAGAGCGTGATCCGCGGGCGCTTGCCGGGGGCCAGCGAGTTCGGCAGTCCCTCGTCCAGCCAGAACATCTGGGCGCGGCTGCCCAGGCAGAAGCCGAGTGACGGGATCGTCGGCGACGACTGCAGCCAGCCGCCGGACGGGGTCGCGGAGACCATGTTGCCCCAGCGGTCCACGACGTCCACGTGCACGGTGTCGCCGCGCGTCACGCCGGAGCGCTCCACGGTCGGTTCGCCGATCGCGCCGGTCGGGTCGGAGACCAGGGCGGACGGTCCGCTGGTGATGTGCTTGGGCAGCAAGGGTTTCCGGCCGTCGGGCGAGCCGGGGCGGAGTTCGAGGGAAGCCTCGGAGGAGATCAGCGCACGGCGTTCGGAGGCGTAGGAGCGCGACAGCAGGGTCTCGAGCGGCACGTCCGGGACGTCGCCGTACCAGGCCTCGCGGTCGGCGAACGCGAGCTTCGCGGCCTCGACGGCCAGGTGCAGCGTTTCGGCGGTGGGCTTGCCGTCCACGTAGGACAGGTCGTAGCCCTCCAGCAGCCGGAGTTGCTGCGCCAGAACGGGTCCCTGCGTCCAGGCGCCGGCCTTCACGAGCGACCACTCGCCGAAGTCGGCGACGACGGCGTCCTCGTACGACGCCTCCCACGACGCCATGTCGGCACCGGTCAGCACACCCGCGTGGTCACGACCCGAGTCGTCGCGGAACTCCGAACGGCAGAACTCGTCGATCTGCGCCGCGACGAACCCCTGCGACCACGCCCGGCGCGCGGCCTCGATCTGCGCCTCGCGATCGGCTCCGGCGGCCTCGGCGGCGGCGAGCAGCCACTCCCAGGTGTCGGCGAGCTTCGGGTTGCGGAACCGGCCGCCGGGCGTCGGCAGGACGCCGTCGGGCATCCACTGCGCGGCCGACGTCGGCCAGTGGTCGCGGAACAGGTCCGAGACCATCCCGATGGTGTGCACGGCGCGTTCGACCAGCGGGAAGCCGTCCCGGGCGTACCCGATGGCCTTGTCCAGCACCTCACGCAGCGTCTTGGTGCCGTGGTCGCGCAGGAGGGTGAGCCAGCCGTCCCACGCACCGGGCACGGTCGCGGCCAGCAACCCGCTGCCGGGGATCAGTTCGAGGCCCAGGTCCGCGTAGTGCTCGATCGACGCGCCGGCGGGCGCCACACCCTGCCCGCAGAGCACCCGAGGGGCCGCGCCGGCCGCCGAGAAGATGATCGGGACCTCGCCACCGGGACCGTTGAGGTGCGGTTCCACCACCTGCAGCACGAATCCGGCCGCCACCGCGGCGTCGAAGGCGTTGCCGCCGTCCTCCAGGACCGCCATCGCCGAGGCGGAGGCCAGCCAGTGGGTCGAGGCGACCATGCCGAAGGTGCCGACGAGTTCGGGGCGCGTGGTGAACACGTCCATAAAGGTACGCGAGGCTAACTATCTTGCATGGCTCCGAGTGACGCATCCCCCACGCCCGAACGGAGCAGACCCTGAGACGCGTACGACTTTGGTCGTAGCGGACCGTGACACATCTCCTACCAGAGGTCTACCGGCGCGGCCGATGTTTCGAACACGCTCGAACGGCACAGTTCTGAGCATGGGAATTCTGATGACCGCGACGATCTTCATCGGCCTCGCGCTCCTGGCAGCCGTGCCGCTGGTGGCCCTGCTCCACCTGACCGACCGCGTGAGCTCCAGGTAACGAGCGTTAACCTCCTCGCGAGCAGTTCTCTCGAGGAGGATGAAGGCATGGAGATCTCGGGTACCGCGGCCATCGTCACCGGTGGCGCGTCCGGCCTCGGCGGCGCGACCGCACGTGCGCTGGCGGCGCGTGGGGCGCAGGTGTTCGCGCTCGACCTGGCCGGCGCCATCGAGAAGGCCGAGGCGGTCGAGAACGTCACGTACCTGGCCGCCGACGTGACGTCGGGCGAGGAGGTCCAGGCCGCCGTCGACACCGCGGCGGGGTCCGGCCACCCGCTGCGCATCACGGTGAACTGCGCGGGCATCGGCCCGTCGACGCGCACGGTCGGCAAGTCCGGCCCGCACGACCTCGACCTCTACCGCAAGGTCATCGAGGTCAACCTGATCGGCACGTTCAACGTGCTGCGCCTGGCCGCCGCGGCCATGGGCAAGACCGAGGAGCTCGAGCACGGCGCCCGCGGCGTCATCATCAACACCGCGTCCATCGCCGCGTTCGACGGCCAGATCGGCCAGGTCGCCTACGCGAGCTCCAAGGGCGGCGTCGTCGGCATGACCCTCCCGGCCGCCCGCGACCTGTCCAACGTCGGCATCCGCGTGCTCACCATCGCGCCCGGCATCGTCGACACCCCGATGCTCGCCACGGTCTCCGACGAGTTCCGCGCGGGCCTCGCCGCCGGCATCCCGTTCCCGAAGCGCCTGGCGCAGCCGTCGGAGTACGCGCAGCTCGCGCTCTCGATCATCGAGCACGACTACCTGAACGGAGAGGTCATCCGCATGGACGGCGCTCTCCGCATGGCACCTCGCTAGCGCGGCGACTGCTAACCGTTGCCGTGTTTGCCGCCGGTCAGACGGGTGCATCGCGGCACCGACCCCCGCCCCCTCATATCGGGCATATGGGGGGGCGGGGGTCGGTGGCGTGAGGTGCCCTGCTGGCCGCCGGCAAACACGGCGGCGATTGCAGTCGCCGCGTTAGAGATCTCCGGCGTACGGCAACCGGGACATGGCGTCCGAGGTCATCCACTCGCGCAGGCGGTGGGTGGCCAGGACGTCGTCCTCGTTGTACTCCAGCAGCCGCCGCCGCTGGTCCACGTCGAGCTCGTCGCCGTTCAGCCCCACGGCCGCCCGGTACCAGCGCATCGAGTTCTCGCCGCCCGCCTCCGGGTCGCGCCACGAGAAGCCCGCGACCGGTGCGATGACCTTCAGGCCCTTGCCGTGCGCGCACAGGAACTGCTCGCGGACGATGCCGAAGAGGTCCACCCAGGAGTCGGAGTTGATGAACTCCTTGACCTGCGCGACGGTCGGGATGCCGGGCTTGCCCGCGAACCGCTCCGCCGACGCCAGCAGCCAGCGGTTCTCCGCCAGCTCGTTGTAGCAGTAGGCGCGGAACGACAGGCCGCGTGCCTTGGCGCGCAGGCGGATGCCGGTCAGCCAGGTCCAGAACTCGGCGAACGAGCGGGCCTCGTCGTCGCACGGCAGCGCGTCCCACGTCACGAACGCGCGGTAGCCGTGGGGTTCGTCGATGTCCTTTCCGGACAGCAGGCAGCCCCACATGTACGCGCCCAGGTCGCCGAAGCTCTCCATGTCGACGTCGACCTCGACGTCCGCGCGCGGCACGTTCATCTCGGGCACGCGGCGCACCAGCGTGAGGTCGCGCAGCCACGCCCGCGCCAGCACCACGGCGTCGCCGAACGGCATGCCGACGAGCTGGATCGGGCCCTCGGCGAACGGGTCGAGCTCGGCCAGCGCGTCCACAGTGGACAGGCCGATCTTCCGCAACGCCACGGCGTCCTCGCCGCGCACGACGAGGCTGACGTCCCTGCCCCGCTTGAGTTCGCTGTCGCAGGTCGGCCACCACGGGCAGGTCTTGCAGTCGACGATCCGCGACGGACGGGCCAGCGGCTCCTTCTCGTTCGCGGCCGCCAGCGCCACGGACAGCCTGTCGCTGAACCGCGCGTCGTACTCGGCCAGCGCGTTGCGGCCGCCCGGCCACGTCGGCGCCTCCAGGTCGTGCCACAGCACCACGTCGGCGTCCATGCCGATCACACCGCCGGTGGCCCGTCCGTTGCGCGCGTGGCCGGCGGCCTGCAGCTGCCGTTGCGCGTGGGCCAGCCGCAGCTGGTCACGGGGCTGGGGACGGACCTTGCGGTGCGGGTCCGTGCGGCTGCCGTCGGGCAGCGGCATGGACAACGGGCTCGTGCGGGCGCCGTGGCCGGGGTCGGTGATCTTGTGCCGGACCACGAGCACCGGCACGTAGCCGGTGGTGTCCTTGACCAGCAGGTCGATTCCGCCGCGACGACCACCACGCGGGTCGCGGGGCAGCGCGGCACCCCAGATGTACGGCGCGCCCATCTCCATGGCCGCGAGCGTCACCCGTTCGCGGTCGGCGCTGCGCACGTCGGGTCCGCTCGGCACCTCGAAGAGGTTCGAGCCGACGATTCTCCCGAGCGCGTCCGCCACCGCACGGCGGTGGTTCGCCGCGTCCGCTTTCCGTTGTTCCGAAGCCGGATCCGGCGCCGCCTTGGGAGCGTCGCGCATCTCCGGATCGTTTTCGAGGTGCACCCGCCGCCGACAACGAGTGACCACGCCGGCGTCTAGCTGCACCTGGGAAGTCACAGGATGCAGGGTATGTCGCGCGTCCACCTGCTGTGTCGGCAACCTGGGCAGTAAGTTTCACGTGACGGAGGAGGAGTACCCGAATGGCGCGCAAAGCGAAGGCAGGCTTCACGCCCGGCCGAGCCAAGAACCTGGTCGGTGTCGCGAAGGTGGTGGCTCCCGCGCTCATTCCGGTGCTCGCCCCGGTGATCGCCCGCGGAGCTGGGGTTTTGAGCGAGCAGTACGACCGCTATCGGGCGCGCCGGCTCGGCATCGACGTCGCGGACATCGGGAAGTACTCCGGATACGGCGCCCGGCTGCACGCGCGAATTGTCGGCTTTTCGGAGTCGCTCGACGCGGTTCGCGCGGCAGATTCCGATTGGGTTTCGAAGACCGAGTCACGACTCGCGCAGTTGCTCGCCGCCGTGCGCGCTTCCGAACGCATGCCGACGGCCCGGCGCAAAGCAGCGCACCGGGCCGTCGCGACCGATCTGGAAGTGCTGGAGCAGGAACTGCTCAGGCGTTTGAACGTTCGCTGACGTTCGGCACCTTCCCGGTCACCTCGGCGACCGCCTTCACCGCCGCCTCCTCGACCACCTGACCGGGGTCGAGGTGCGCGGTGACCTCCTCCATCACCTCGGCGACGCGTTCCTCACGCCTGATCATCGGGTCGGAGCGCAGGTCCTTGGCCAGCGAGACGCACAGCCCGACCATCACGACCATGAACGGCAGCGCCACGATGATCGTGAGGTTCTGCAGACCGGTCAGCGCGTTCGACCCGCCGACCAGCAACATCACCGCGGCGACGGCGCCGGTCAGCACGCCCCAGAAGATCACCACGGGCTTCTTGGGCTCGATCGTGCCCTCCTGCGAGAGCGTTCCCATCACGATCGACGCGGCGTCCGCGCCGGACACGAAGAAGATCGCCACCAGGACCATCACGACCACTCCGGCCACCGCGGCGAGCGGGAACTGGTCGAGCAACGTGAAGAGCTGCGACTCCGGCGTCGACTGACCGGCGATGTCCGCGCCCGAGCGCTGTTCGAAGATCGCCGTGCCACCCAGGATCGCGAACCACACGAGCGACACCGCGGACGGCACCAGGATCACGCCGGCGACGAACTGCTTGATCGTGCGGCCGCGCGAGATGCGGGCGATGAACATGCCGACGAACGGCGTCCACGAGATCCACCACGCCCAGTAGAAGATCGTCCAGCCGGACAGCCAGGTCTCGGTCGCGTCGCCACCGGACGCGCCGGTGCGGCCCGCCATCGTCGCGAGCTCGCGGAAGTAGTCGCCGATCGCGGTGGGCACCAGGTTCAGGATGAACACGGTCGGGCCCACGACGAACAGGAACAGCGCCAGCACGACGGCCAGCACCATGTTGATGTTCGACAGCCACTGGATGCCCTTGGCGACACCCGAGACGGCGGACGCGACGAACGCCACGGTCAGGATCGCGATGATCGCGACCAGCACGCCCTTGCCGACGTCACCAGCCCAGCCGGCGGCGTTCAGGCCCGATCCGATCTGCAGCGCGCCGAGGCCCAGCGACGCCGCCGAGCCGAACAAGGTCGCGAAGATCGCCATGACGTCGATGGCCCGGCCCCAGCCCTTGCTGGCCCGCCTGCCGAGCAGCGGCGTGAAGGCCGAGCTGATCAGCGACGACCGGCCGCGGCGGAAGCTGCTGTACGCGATGGCGATGCCCACGATGGCGTAGATCGCCCACGGGTGCAGCGTCCAGTGGAACAGCGTGGTGGCCATCGCCGTCTCCAACGGGTCCCCGTCGGTGCCGGGCGGCGGCTTCACGAAGTGGGTCAACGGCTCGTTGACGCCGTAGAACATGAGACCGATGCCCATGCCCGCGCTGAACATCATCGCGACCCAGGACACGGTCTTGAACTCGGGTTTCTCGTCGTCCCGACCGAGCGGGATCTTGCCGTAGCGGCTGAACGCGAGCCACAGCGCGAAGACCACGAAACCAGTGGCCGAGAGCACAAAAGCCCAGCCGAGGTGCTGGATGATCCAGCCGAGCGCGGCCTTCGAGGCAGAGGCCAACGAGTCTGTTCCGACGATCCCCCAGGTCACGAACGCAAGCGTGAGACCTGCGGCAACGCCGAAAACAACCCGGTCGGTCCGCCCCGGCTTGTCGCATTGAACGGTCATGCGGCCCCGGCTACCCGAACGTGGACCAGACCAAACTCCTCCGATTACCCTCAATCCTCGTGAGTACACGGACGAATGAGTTGCGCACCCTTCGCGGTGCCGCGCTCGCTCTGACGTCCGCGGCACTCACCATCACCGCCCACGGGCTGGGCGGCGGCGAGATCGGTGAGTTCGTCCACGCGTTGCCGCTGGTGGTGCTGATCGCGTTCGCGGCGGCGTCCCTGGCCGACAAGCGCACCGGCAGGCTCTCGGTCATCGCCGGCCTCGGCACGGCCCAGCTCGCGCAGCACCTGCTGCTCACCTGGGTCAACCACGAGCACAACAACACGCTGACCTGGCCGATGTTCGCGGCGCACCTCGTGGCGGCGACGCTGACCGGGCTGCTGCTCTTCCACGCCGAGAACGCCCTGTTCAGGCTCATCGCCGCCGTCACCCGCCTGATCCCCCGCAGGCTCACGCCGCTGCCGGTCTCGACGCCGGTGCGGGCGTTCACCAGCACGCCGTACGTCCAGAACGCGCTCTACCTCGACGTCGTGCGCGCGAATCGGCGGCGCGGCCCGCCCTGTGACTCCTGATCATCCGTATCCCTCGTACGAACACCCTTTGGCAATCAGGAGCCACAACTTCATGTCGACGAATCGATTCGGCGTGCGCACGCTCGCCGTCCTCGCCGTTGCCGGGATCGCGGTGCTCGGCACCCCGACCATCGCATCGGCGCACGTCAGCGCCCAGCCCGCGGAGTTCACCCAGGGCGGTCGCGCCACCTTCGCGTTCCGCGTCCCGAACGAGCGAGACAACGCCGGCACCACCAAGATCGAGGTGACGCTGCCGCAGGACACGCCGCTCACGTCGGTGCGCACCAAGCCGTTGACCGGCTGGAAGGCCGAGGTCGTCAAGGGCAAGCTCGACAAGCCCGTGACGGTCTCCGGCAAGGAGATCACCGAGGCGTTCACCTCGATCACCTGGACCGCCGAAGCCGGTACCAAGATCGGCGTCAACGAGTACCAGGAGTTCTACGTCGCGCTCGGCACGCTGCCGGAGGGCAAGGACACCCTGCTGCTCCCGACCAAGCAGACCTACGAGAACGGCGAGGTCGTCGACTGGTCGCAGGCTCCGGGCGCCGACGGCAAGGAGCCGGAGCACCCGGCACCCGCGCTGAAGCTCGCCCCGAAGAAGGCCGGCGAGGGCGACCACGGCCACGGCGCGTCCAACACCGCCGCCACCAGCGGTGACACCCACGAGGCGTCCGCGGCCGGCTCCGACTCGACCGCCCGCTACCTCGGTGGCGCCGGTCTGGCCGTCGGCGCCCTCGGCCTGGGCCTCGGCGTCGGCGCGATCCTGCGTTCGAGGCGCAAGGCATGAAGCGCGCTCTGATCGCGTTCCTGTTCGCCGGTGCGGCCGTGCTCGCCACGGCCGCGCCCGCGGCGGCGCACAACGCCCTCATCGGCAGCGATCCGAAGGACAAGTCCTCGCTGGAGGTCGGTCCCTCGACCATCACCCTGACGTTCGACCAGGACGTGCAGGGCGGCCAGGGCATCAACGAGATCACGGTCGTCGACGCGAACGGCGGCCACTACGAGGTCGCGGGCGACCCGACGATCAAGGACACCGCGGTGTCCGCGAAGGTCAACGCCCTGGGCAAGGCCGGTGAGTACAAGATCGGCTACCGGATCCTGTCCGCGGACGGCCACCCCGTCTCCGGTGAGCTGACCTTCACGCTCACCAAGGACGGCACGGGCACGCCCACCGCTCCCGCGAACGCCGACGCCTCGACCGGCTCCTCCGACTCGGGCGGCGGACTGCCGGTGTGGGTGTGGATCGTCGGTGCCGTGGTGCTCCTCGGCGGTGGCGTGTTCTTCGCGTTGCGCGGCGGGAACACGAAGGCATGAGCGACGTCCGGACCACCGCCCCGACCCACTACCGCGTGCTCGCCGGCCTGGGGCTCGGCGCGCTCGCGGGGGTCGCGCTCGGCCTCGTGCTGGCACCACCCGTGGTGGTCGCCGGGGTCCTCGACGCCGGGGCGGCGGTCCGGTACGGCCTTCCGGTCACGCGGGTGCTGCTCGACGTCTCGGCGACGGTCGTCGTCGGGCTGTCGATCCTGCCGAAGCTGCTCGGCTTCGACCGGCCCACGCACACCGAACCCGTCATGCGGATCGCCCGGCCGGCCGCGGTGGTGGCCGCCGCCGTCTGGGTGGTCACGGCCCTGCTGGCGATCGTGCTGCAGGCCGCCGAACTGCGGCCGGGCAGCGACGTCAGCGTCGGCAACGCGGTCGACTACGTCGCGACCGTCGGCGCCGGGAAGGGCCTGCTCTTCAGCGCGGCCTGCGCGTTCGCCTACCTCGTCATCGGCGTGATGGCCGTGCGCAGCGGTGAGTCCGTGCCCGCCGAACTGCGCATCCTGATCTCGATGTTCGGCCTGCTGCCGATCCCCGTGACCGGGCACGCCTCCAACTGGAAGTACCACGACTACTCGATGGTCTCCATGGAGCTGCACGTGCTGGGCGCCGCGGCGTGGACCGGCGGGCTCGGCGCGCTGATCGCGCTGGTCGCCCACCGCAAGGGACTGCTGGCGATCGCGCTGCCGAAGTTCTCGAAGATCGCGACCGTCAGTCTGGTCGTCGTCGCGGTGACGGGCCTGTTCAACGGGCTGCTGGAGCTGGTCCTGAACCCCGTCGTGCCGTTCCCGCGGTCGCTGTTCACGACCGGCTACGGGTTGCTGTTCCTCGGCAAGCTCGTGTGCGCGGGCCTGGTCGCGGTGCTCGGCGCGCACGTCCGGTGGCGGCTGCTGCCGAAGATCTCCCAGCACAAGGTGACCGCGATCGTGCAGTGGGCGGTCCTGGAGATCACGATCATGGGCGTCGCGTTCGGGCTCGCCGTCGTCCTGAGCCGCGCGCCCGTCAGCTGAAGCCCGTCGCGACCCTGACCAGGTCGGCGACGGCACGCGACCTGCTGTGCGGTGGCCACGCGATCACCGTCGTCACCTTCGGCGCGTCCACGACCGGCACCGCGGCCAGTCCTTCACCCAGCCCGGGACGGACGACCTCCGGCATGACCGCGACGGCGCGGCCCAGCGCGATCAGCTGGAACAGCTGCGTCAGGTTGTGCACCTCCACACCGGGACCGGGGAGGTAGCTGCCGTCGGGCTCCGGCCAGCGCACGAGCTCCGGCAGGTCGGCGACGTCCGCCATCCGCAGCCTTTCGGCGCCGGCCAGCGGGTGCGAGCTCGCGACGATCGCGAACTGGCTCTCGGTGTGCAGGGGCTCGACGTCGAGACCCGCGGTCGAGTCGAACGGCTCGTGCAGCAGCGCCACGTCGGCTCTGCCGTCGAGCAGCGGTTGCGACGTGTGGGCCTCGCACAGCAGCAGGTCGACTTCGACCGCACCGGGTTCGGCGGCGTAGGCGTCGAGCAGCTTCGCGAGCAGTTCGCCGGAGCCACCCGCCTTGGCGGCCAGCACCAGCGACGGCCGGTCGACGGTCCGCGTCCGCCTCTCCGCCGCGGCCACCGCCCCGAGGATCGCCCTGCTCTCGGCCAGGAGCACCGCGCCCGCGGCCGTGAGCGAGACCTTGCGGCTGGTGCGGGTCAGCAACGCGACTCCCAGCCGGTGTTCGAGCTGCGCGATCGTCCTCGACAACGGCGGCTGGGCGATGCCGAGGCGGTCGGCGGCGCGGCCGAAGTGCAGTTCTTCCGCCACGGCGACGAAATATCGGAGCTCTCGGGTCTCCACCCGACCACCGTATCGATACCGGCCGGGTATCGCTGCCAGACCGGAGTGGTGTTGGTTCCGGCGACGCCGCCGACCACGATCAACTGCATGAGCGAACAGACGATTGCGCTGGTCACCGGCGCGAACAAGGGCATCGGCTACGAGATCGCGGCCGGTCTTGGCATGACCGTGGGAGTCGGCGCGAGGGACGTCCAGCGCGGCGAGGAGGCAGCGGCGAAGCTGCGCGCGAACGGCGTCGACGCGTTCGCCGTGCCGTTGGACGTGACCGACGACGAGAGCGTCCTGGCAGCGGCGGCACTGTTCGAGGAACGGTTCGGCCGCCTGGACGTGCTGGTCAACAACGCGGCGATCGCCGGCGCGTGGCCCGCGGCGCCGTCCGCCGCCACGCCGGGAAGCCTGCGGGAGGTGCTGGAGACCAACGTGATCGGCGTCGTCCGGGTCACGAACGCGATGCTGCCGTTGCTGGCCCGTTCCGCACGACCGCGGATCGTGAACCAGTCGAGCCACCTCGCGTCACTGACGCTGCAGACCACGCCGGAGGTGGAGTTCGGAGAGGTCAACGGCACCTACACGCCGTCGAAGACGTTCCTCAACGCCCTCACGGTGCAGTACGCCAAGGAACTCACGAACATCAAGGTCAACGCCGCCTGCCCCGGTTACGTCGCGACCGACCTCAACGGGTTCCAGGGGACGAGCACGCCCGCGGAAGGGGCGAAGATCGCGATCAGGCTGGCCACACTGCCGGACGACGGTCCTACCGGCGGCCTGTTCGACGACACCGGGACCGTGCCCTGGTGAGGAGGGGACGAATGTTCAACGTGAAACATCCACGACTTCGACCGAACTCGGTGAGTGGTCCGATCGGCGCGACGAGCTGCCCACGAACGGACTAATCGGTGATCAGCCGAGCCGAAGATTCTTCGCGCATCCGCGCCAGCCGGTTCATCGTCCGCTGTCCGCGGCGGTCCAGCTCGCGGCTGTCGATCCAGCCGTTGGCGTAGTAGCGGTAGTCCTGGGCCAGCGCCACAAGCTCGGCGAGGTAGTCGGCGGACCTCCGCCGGCGTTCCTCGTCGAAGCCCGCGAGCAGTGGCAGCTGGGTGTCCACCACCTCGTCGAGCAACTGCGCGGACCGCAGCGCCCGCTTGGAACGCCACCTCCGAGTAAGGCTCACGCGCACCTCGTCCTCCGCCCCGACCTGCCGCACCTTAGGCGTGGATTGCACGCCCGTCGATGCTGCATTCGTGTGCGAAGGTCCTGGCGTTACCGCTTCGTGTCCCACGCCATCCGAAAGTGGTGCTATAGGACCCAAACGAGTTCCGTATCAGGCGGCGCTGTCGGCTCCCGTGAAACGCGCGACGCGGTCGGCGAGCTCGCGGGCCTCGGGGTTGTTGCGGCGCTTCTCGGCTTCCTTCTGCAGCGGCTCCATGCGCTGCTTGGTGCGCACCGACTTCAGGCCCTCGGACAGGTCGACGGCCTGGCCACCGACCTTGGCGCCGTGGTCGATGTCGCCCTGGATCAGGTGGTTGATCGACATGGAGGTGAGGTTGAACGACTTGCTGCGCGCCATGTCGTCGCCGAAGCTGTTGATCGCCTTGGAGAGGTACGGGATCGCGGTCCGCGCGTACTTGGGGTCCACCGACTGCGCCAGCTCCGTGTGCACCGTGCCGATCATGGACGAGAGGTCGATCTCGTTGAAGAACCGCGCCCACGCCGGCGCTTCGGCGACGTTGGAGCGGGAGAACTCGTCACGGGCGCGGCCGAGCAGCTTGAGCGCCTGCTCGTCGGAGCCCATCTTCGCGTAGGCCCAGGCCTCGTTCGCGCACAGGATGCCGACGGCCAGTTCGGAACCGGAGTTCTGCGCGGCCAGCTGGCCCAGCTGGAACACCTTCAATGCGTCGTCCGGGGCGTTCTGGTGCAGGTAGACGCGCCCCATGCGGTACAGGATGTTCGCCATCAGGGCCTCGTTGTCGCCCTGCTTGGCGAGGTCGAGCGCCTGACCGAAGTGGTTGCGGGCCGAGTCCATCAGGCCGGTGTCGAACGACGTCCAGCCGGCGAGGTTGTGCAGGTCGGCCAGTGCGACGAACAGCCGCTGGCGGACGATGTCCGTGGAGCTCGCGCCGAGCATCTGCTGTCCCCAGGACAGCTGCGCGACGACCGCGTCGCGGCAGGAACCGCCGCCGTACTGGTAGTCGAGGGCCCGCAACGCACGAGTCGCCGCTTCGACCTGGCGCACATCGGTCATGCCGATGCGTCCCGGAGCCGGAGTCTGTGTGGGGTGTGAAACCCACGACCCGGAGTCCGCTCCGAACACGGCCGCGCCGACTGTCACGGCGGCGGCGTGCGCGAGGAACTTCCGACGCTTCACCGACTCTTCCTCCTCAGGATGGGGTGAGTCCGCGGCTGCGGCCACCCGTACTGCCGTTGTCTCGTCATAGGCGAGACCCATGTATC
Source organism: Lentzea albida (assembly GCF_900111005.1). Lineage (GTDB taxonomy): Bacteria > Actinomycetota > Actinomycetes > Mycobacteriales > Pseudonocardiaceae > Lentzea > Lentzea albida. Next base: position 8,037 of record NZ_FOFV01000001.1, on the reverse strand, counting down.
CACGTGGGACACCCAGGCCGACGGCGATCCTGGTCAGGACGTCATATGCCATCACCTGGCGTCCCTTGAGGATCTCCGAGACCTCGGACTGCGACTGCCCAGTGAGCGCCGCGATCTGGCGCTGGGACACGCCGTGCCTTCGGAGCAGCCGGTAGACCGAGCTGATCTCTCGTCGGGCCAGTGCGTCCCGCATCTCCTGGTGGTCCCACACCTCGGTGGGGATCGGAGAGCCCTGGGAACTCATGGTGTTCATCGCGCACCCTCACAGTCCGTTGGGCGTCATCGGCAGACTAGGGGCAGGTCCCCGAGCCCGAGAAGTCCTCTTCGGCGGAGCTGATCGGCCCTACCGAACACCGCTTACCGCTCACCGTAAGACTTTTACCGGTGGGCGCTGTGACGTCCCGTTCCGGCATGAATCATCGCAATCTGGACTCCGGTAAGCGAGTGAGCACGGAGAGGAATGACCAATCAGATGGACAGCTCCTCCTCGTACTCCACCTCCATTGTGGAGACGGGTGACCCCGACCCCACATGGCGCGGCACGACCGGGCAGCGTCGGACGTGGCAGATCAGCTGCGGCGACGTGGTCGACCGGGACCGCCAGCTCACCGTGAAGGTCGTTCAGGGCCAAGTGGTTCTGGTGGGACCTCCCGGTGAGACGGCAGTCTTGTCCCACGACCAGCTCGTACAGCTCAGGGCTGCGCTACGCGAAGCCGCCGACCAGGCGGAAAGGTGACGGTGACGTTTCGATGGACGCGATCCTCGGACAGGTTCTTCGCAACGCTGTGTGGGAACGCCTCGACCTGCTCACGGAGCTGGCGAGCCGCGCTGACGCCCCGTCCCTCCTGTCGGTGGCTCGATCCGAGCTCCCTCGGCTGACCGAGGGATGGCGTGCTCTGCTGGCAGCGCACGAGCCGGACGAGAAGGGCAACTGCCCTGAGTGCTCCGGCCGCTGGCGCCAGCAGAAGTCACCTTGCTCGGTGTGGCGCGCCGCGTACGAACACCTGGTTGCGGGCGGACTCGCCCCGCGCCCGGCTCGCCACCTGCGCGAGGCCCCGGTGACCCCTCCTGTCACCCGGTCCCGCCGCGCGGTGGCTCGAGCCCACTAACGGGCGTTTGCGACCGACCTGGCGTCCCCCCGACACGACCAGGTCTGCAAACCGCCTACTGACCGGTGGCTCGCGATGTGCGAACCCCCGACCGCGACATCGCGAGCCCCGGTCAGCTTCACAACTCCACGGATTCCCGCGGGCCGGTGGCGTGCACCCACCCTTCCCCGACCGTCGCCGGTCCGCGGTCACCAACACCGGCCCCCCGCCTGCACCTCCCGCGCAGGTAGGGGGCCGTTTCCATGCTCAGCGGTGGGTGCCCGTCCTCCAGGCCAGGTAGCTCGTCAGTCCGGGGAACAGCCGGCCGGAGATCTCGAACGCCTTGAGCTGCCACGGGAACAGGTGCTCGGCACGTTCCTTCTCCACCGCGTCCACGATCGCCTTCGCGCACCTCGCCGGCGTGACCGTCGGGATCATCAGCCGGGCGATCGCCGGGATCCGCTCCTCCGCGCCGGGGTTGTTGACGAAGTACTCGCTGCTCACCTTGCCCGGCACCACCTCGCTGACCCCGACGCCGGTTCCCCGCAGGTCGAGGCGCAGGGACGCGGTCAGGCCGCGCAACGCCCAGCGCGACGACTGGTAACCGACGCAGCCGGGGATCGGCAGGCGCGACACCGGTGAGTTCACGTTGACGATCCAGCCGGACCCGCGCGCCCGCATAACGCCGAGGTACTCCCTGGTCAGCAGCAACGCCGCCAGGTACGGCACCGCGGTCATCGCGACCAGCTCATCCGGCTCGGTGTCGTCGAGGAAGAGCCAGCGCCCTACACCCGCGTTGTTGACCAGGACGTCCGGTGCCGGGACCTCCTCGGCGAGTGCGCGGATCTGCGCGGCGTCGGCCAGATCGGCCTGGTGGGCGGTCGCCGAGCCGCCGAACTCCAGGATCCGCTTGACCTGTTGATCGAGCAGTTCGGCGCTCCGGGCCACAAGGTGGACATGAGCGCCGTGCGCGGCGAACCGGAAGGCAGCCTCCGCGCCGATGCCCTGGGACGCGCCCGTGACCAGAACGTTCTTGCCCTCGACCCGCATCAGACCACCGATCGCACTCGACTCATCAACACCGCCGCCAGCGTCGTCGCCAACGCCGACACCGCGAACAGACCGCGGTAGCCACCCAGGTTCGCCAAGATCAACGCCGTCAGCAAGGGAGCGATGACCTGCGGTAACGCGTTCGCAACATTGAGGACGCCCAGGTCCTTGGCCCGGTCGGACGCGGCCGGCAGCACCTGCGTCAGCAGCGCGATCGCGACCGCCCAGTACGTGCCGAAGCCGACGCCGAGCAACGGCGCGGCGACGAGCGCGCTGGTCCAGGTGGGCCAGACGACCAGCAACAGCGCCGCGAGGGCCATGACGACCGACGCGAGGTACACGTACGGCTTCCGGCGGCCAGAACGATCACTTCGTGCGCCGAACAGCACCGCTCCTGCGGCGAGCGCCACCCCGTAGAGCGCCATCAGCACCAGGAGACCGTCTTCCGGCGACGGGTGGTGGACGACGTCGCCGAGGAAGTAGAGGAGGTAGAGCGTCCCGAACGCATTGCCGAGGTTGATCATCAAGTGGCCGAGCCAGGCCCAGGCGAAGTCGGGGTGCTCGCGCGGGGAGATCCAGAACGTCGGCTTCACCGGCTTCGCGATGAGCTGCGTGTCCGGCGTTCGCCACACGAACAGAAGGGCCCCCACCAGCACGATGACCGCGCACGCCAAGTAGCCGTTGGTCAGTCCGCTGACCAGCAACGTCACCACGACCGCACCCAGCACCGTGCCGAGCATCTGGCTGATGCCGATGAGCCCGCCGACCTGCGCCCGTTGCACGACGGGCACGCGGTCCGGCACCGCGGAGGTGAGCGCGGCGAGCATGCCGCCGATCCCCGCCTGGACCAGGCTCCAGCCGACGGTCATGACCAGCACCGACGGCGCGTTGGCGAGAACGGCCAGGCCGACGGCACCGACAGCGGCGCCGGCCAGCGTCCACGGGTGGCGGCGCCCGAACCGCGAGGTCGTGCGGTCGCTGAGGAACCCGATGAGCGGCACGACCAGCAACGACACCAGCGCGCCGACGCCGGTGACGATGCCGAACACCAGTTCCTTGTCGGCCTTGTCGAGCAGTTCGGCCTGCTGCGGCAACAGCACCTGGATGGGCGCGTAGATCGCGAGCCACAGCCCGAGGTTCGCGGCGAAGAGCCAGGCCATCCAGCCCCTGCGGACCGGGACGACCGGTTCGGCGAGCGCCTCACTCACCTCTGATCACCCCGCGGTACCAGTGGAAGGAGTCGCGGGGCGTGCGGACCTGCGTGTCGTAGTCGACCTCGACCAGGCCGAACCGCTGCGAGTACCCGGCCTCCCACTCGAAGTTGTCGAGCAGCGACCACACGAAGTACCCGGAGACGCCCGCCGCCCGGGCCGCCTGGAGGTGTCCGTCGAGGTAGGAGATCCGCTCGGCGTCCTGGAGACCTGCCGGGAAGCTGCACCCGCTCTCGGTGACGTGGACCGGCGGCAGGTCCGGGTGGCGTTCGCGCAGCGCGTTGATCATCTCGGTCAGCCCGGCCGGCACGATCGGCCAGCCGAACCCGGTGCGCTCGTACTCGTCGATCTCCACCAGTTCGAACGGCAGGGGGTTGCCCTCGGACGGCGCCCTGAGCCGCGTCGGGTTGTAGTAGTTGACGCCGTAGAAGTCGAGCGGCTGGTGGATCGTGGCCAGGTCACCATCGGCGATAGGCAGGAGTTCGGCGACTGCGTCGGGATATCGGCCCGACAGCACGGGGTCCGCGTAGATCCAGTTGTGGATTTCGCCGTACGCCTCGGCGGCTGCTACGTCATTCGGCCCAGCAGGCCACGCGGGGGTGTGGTTGTTCGCCGTGCCAACCGCTTGCGCGCCGGACGAACGGAGCACTTCGACCGCACGGCCGTGGGCCAGGTTCAGGTGGTGGGCGGTGGGCAACGCGTCGAAGAGCAACGTCTTGCCAGGGGCGTGCTCACCGATCGCGTAGCCCTGCAACGTCACCATCGCGGGTTCGTTGATCGGGATCCACAGCTTCACGCGATCGGCCAGGCGCTCCACGACCAGTGCCGCGTAGTCGGCGAACCTGTCGGCGATGTCGCGGTTCAGCCACCCGCCCTCAGCTTCCAGGGCCAGAGGCGTGTCCCAGTGGTACAACGTCACCACGGGGGCGATTCCGGCGTCGACGAGCGCGTCGACCAGGCGGTCGTAGAAGTCGAGGCCCTCGGCGTTGACAGGTCCCTTGCCGGACGGCTGGATGCGCGGCCACGCGACCGAGAACCGGTACGCGTTCACGCCGAGCTGCGTCATGAGCGCAACGTCCTCACGCCACCGGTGGTAGTGGTCGCACGCAACGGAAGCGTTCTGGTTCTCGTGTACCGGAGTGAACTCGTCCCACACCGAGGGACCCCGGCCGCCGGCATCGAACGCGCCCTCGATCTGGAACGCGGACGTCGACACTCCCCAGAGGAAGTCGCTCATCGATCCTCCAAATGTGAAACTTGTTCGGATCGTAGGCGTGTTGACAGGTTCAGGGAAGTGAAAGAGCTGTGCAACGGGCAAGATGGAAGTACCCGAACCACTGGGAGTCGCCGTGACGAGCACCACCCCGCTTCGCCGTCAGCCCGTCCAGCAGCGCAGCGCCAAGAGAGTCGAGCGCATGCTCGAGGCGTGCGCGACTCTCATCGACGAGGTGGGCTACGACGGCGTCACCACGACGCTGATCGCGGAGAGGGCGGGCGTCGCGGTCGGCTCGCTCTACCAGTTCTTCCCCGACAAGAGAGCCGTCGTGCAGGCGCTGACGCTGCGCAACGTCGACAAGTTCTCCCAGGGCATCACCGAACGGCTCGAGCAGGCGACGCTCGAGCACTGGTGGGACGCCGTGGACACGGTGTTCGACGTCTACGTGACGATGCACCGTGAGATCCCCGCGTTCGGGAAGCTGCACTTCGGCGACGTCGTGGACATGCGCCTGCTCGACGACCGCCGCGACAACAACGCCGTCATCTCCGACAAGATCTCGGAGCTGATCTCGGGCAAGTTCGCCATCCCGTTCGGCGAGGTCGGCCTGCCGATCGCCATCGCCGTCGAGGCGGCCGACGCCGTGTTGAAGATGGCGTTCCGCAACAACCCGAACGGCGACCAGGCGATCCTCGTCGAGGCGAAGGCGCTGGTCAGGGGCTACCTGTCGTCGCGCCTGCCGGCCTAGCCGAAGTTGCGGCGCTCGCCGCGGTACGTGGGCACGGTGCGCTCGATGCCGTCACCGCGCACCAGGTGCACCTCGTCGAACCGCTCGAACAGCTCACCGGCCTTGGCGTGCCGCATCCAGACGCGGTCGCCGATCCCGAGCTGTTCCGCGGCCTTGCCGGTGACCGGCGTCTGCACCTCGCCCGCGCCCTCGAACCCGAGCGTCTTCAGCCCTTCCGGCAGGTACGGCGACGGCTGGCGGTCGGGCGTGGGCGTGCCGGACGCGATGTAGCCGCCGGCGAAGAGCGTGGCGACCCGCTTCGTCGGCTTGCGCACGACCGAGAGCGCGAACAGCGCGGCGGGTTCCGGCTTGAAGGACTGGTAGGCGTCGAACAGCGTCGGCCCGAAGAGCCCGCTGCCCGCCGCGAGCTCCGTCACCGACGGGTCCGACCCGGTCAGCTCCAGGCTGCCGGTCCCGCCACCGTTGACGAACTCCAGCTCGGCGACCTGCCGGACCGCGCTGACCACGGCCGTCCGCCGCGCGATCAGCTCGGGCCCGGACCTGCGCTGGATGAACCGGATCCCGAGCGCCCGGAACGGCTGACCAGGCGGGTTGTCCCCCAGCCCGGCGATCTGCCCCTCGTACGCCATCACGCCGACGAGCGTGAACCCGCCACGCTGCACGATCTTGGCCGCAAGCGCTTTCGCCTGCTGGGCCGTGTGGACCGAAGACCGGCGCGGACCGATGTGCACCCCCGGCAGCGGCCGCCACGACACGTCGAGCTCGAGGCACACCCGGATGTCGGCGTGCGGCCCGATCGCCGCGTCCACGAAGTCGAGGTGCTCGAGCGAGTCGACCATGATCGTGACGCGCTGCCGCGCGGTCTCGTTGGCGGCGAGCTTCTGCAGCGACGCCCGGTCCGCCGTCGGGTAGGCGACCAGCAGGTCCTCGCTGACGTTCTGCTCCGACAACCACAGCGCCTCGGCCAGCGAGTAGCACATGACACCGGCGTAACCGGGCCGTTCGAGAGCCCGGCTCACCAGCTCGCGCACGCGGATCGACTTGCTCGCGACCCGGATGGGATGACCGGCAGCGCGACGGGCGAGGTCCGCCGCGTTGTGGTCGAAGGCGTCCAGGTCGACGATCGCGAACGGAGGATCCAGATCCTTCGTCGCGGCGTCGAGTCGAGTTCTGCGCATGCCCTGACGGTACGTCCTCAACCCTTGAAACGTGAAGAGCTTTCACTTACGTTACTGGCAGGTCACACTCTCTCGTGGAGGTTCGCGTGTGGACGAACTGGGCTAGAACGGCCACCTGCACCCCCGTGCGCGTGGTCCACCCGTCCAGCACGGACGAGATCGCCGCGGCCGTCCTCTCCACGGGCCGAGTGAGGGCCCGAGGCAGCGGCCACTCGTTCAACGACATCGCCGTGGCGCCAGAAACCGCCCTGGACCTGGACCGCTGGACGGGAATCGTCCGAGCGGACACCGAAACCGGCCTGGTGACCGTCCGCTCCGGCACTCCCCTGCGGCAGTTCAACGCAGACCTCCACCGCCTCGGCCTGGCCATGCCGAACCTGGGCGACATCGACGCCCAAACGGTCGCCGGCGCGGTCTCCACCTCGACCCACGGCACAGGCGCCAAACTCGGCGTCCTAGCCACAGCGATCGAGTCCCTCGAACTCGTCCTCGCCGACGGTTCAGTGGTCACCTGCTCCCGAACGGAACGCCCAGACCTCTTCAACGCGGCCCGAGTGGGCCTCGGCGCACTGGGCATCATCAGCACCCTGACCTTGCGCTGCGTACCCTCGTTCGTCCTGCAAGCCCAGGAATCCCCAGGCCGCCTGGACGCCGTCCTGGAACAGTTCGACGACCTCTGCGCAGTCGAAGACCACGTCGAGTTCCACTGGTTCACCCACTCGGACCGAGTGATCCTCAAGCGCAACAACAGGATCACCGACCCGGCAAGGCCGCTCTCGAAACTCCGCCAGACGTGGGAGTACGAGGTGATGGAGAACGCCGCGTTCGGCGCCGTCACGAAGGTAGCTCGCAGCTTCCCCCGCTACACCAAGCGCCTCAACGAACTCTGCGGCTCCCTCATCTCCGAACGGTCCTATTCGGACTACTCGCACAACGTCTTCGTGACCCCGCGCCGAGTCCGCTTCGTGGAGACGGAGTTCTCCATCCCCCGCGAAACCCTCCTGGACGTGATCGGCGAACTCCGCGCCGTCGCCGCCAAGCTGGGAGAGCGCGACCACCTGATCGTCCCGTGCGAGGTGCGAGTGGCCCAGGCCGACGACATCTGGCTCTCCACGGCAAACGGCCGAGACACCGCATACATCTCGATGCACCAAGCACTGGGCATGCAGTACAAGGCGTTCTTCGACGCGTACGCGAGCATCGCGGCATCGGTGGGCGGCCGCCCGCACTGGGGCAAGATGCACGACCTCACCGCGACCGAGCTCCGCCCGCTGTACCCGCACTTCGACGACTTCCTGCGGGTACGGAACGAGGTGGACCCGGGCAGGACGTTCAGCAACGCCTACCTGGACCGAGTGCTGGGCGCCTGACCAACGCGCGACGCCGAAGGCGAGCCGTCCTGAGCAAAGAGGAACCGGCGGTGGGATCCCATCACGAGTCGCGCCACAGCACTTGCTGCACCTGAGGAGGGGTGTCAAACCGCCACGCTTTTCGGCGGTTTGACACCCCTCCTCAGGTGTGGCCCGCTCTTGGTGCGACTTGGGAT
>NZ_FOFV01000003.1 GCF_900111005.1 Lentzea albida | reverse complement strand
ATGAGGTATCCCACCCTTTGTGGGTTAAGGCCCCCAGCTAGACCACTGGGTTGATAGGCCAGAGGTGGAAGACCGGTAACGGTTGGAGCTGACTGGTACTAATAGGCCGAGGACTTGTTACAAAGACGCTACGCATCCACTGTGCGGTTCTGGAAGAACAACCAGGACCGATCGAACCCGCAGGATCGGGGTTCTAGGTTGTAATTTCATAGTGTTTCGGTGGTTATAGCGTTGGGGAAACACCCGGTCCCATTCCGAACCCGGTAGTTAAGCCCTTCTGCGCCGATGGTACTGCACTGGTTACGGTGTGGGAGAGTAGGTCGCCGCCGAACTTTACTTCCCTGAAGGGGCTTGTGATCGCGGGGCACAATTACAGTGCTTCGCTCACAGGCCCCTTTCAGCGTGTCCAAGTAGGAGGATTTGGTGTCCAGGTTCGGGGATCGTCCCGGCGACCGTCAGCGTGGCCAGGGAGACCGACCGCGCCATTCCGACGGTGGCCGTTCATCAGGCGATCGCAAGTTCAGCAGCAACAACTCCCAGCGCGGTGAAGGCTCCGGCGACCGCTCCAACAGCGGTGACCGTCGAGACAACCGTGCCGGCTCGAACGACCGCGGCGGATACCGCGGTCAGGGTTCGAACGACCGCGGAGGTTACCGCGGCCAGGGTTCCAGCGACCGCGGCGGCTACCGCAGGGACGACTCCGGCGACCGCGGTGGGTACCGCGGCGACCGTTCGAGCGACCGCGGTGGTTCCGGCGAGCGCGGTGGCTACCGCAAGAGCGACTCGGGCGACCGGGGCGGATATCGCGGGCAGGGCTCCGGTGAGCGCAGCGGTGGGTACCGCGGCGACCGTCCCGGCTACCGCAAGGACGAATCAGGCGATCGCGGTGGGTACCGCGGCGAGCGTTCCGGTGACCGCGGCGGGTTCCGTCGCGACGACTCGGGCGACCGCGGTGGGTACCGCAAGAGCGACGACCGGGGTGGCTACCGCGGTCAGGGCTCGGGTGACCGTCCCGGCTACCGCAAGGACGACTCCGGTGATCGTGGTGGGTACCGCGGTGACCGTTCGAGCGACCGCGGCGGGTTCCGCCGGGACGACTCGGGCGACCGTGGCGGTTACCGCAAGAGCGAGTCCGGCGACCGTGGCGGGTTCCGCTCCGGCGAGCGCGGCGGCTCGAGTGATCGCGGTGGCTACCGCAAGAGCGATGACCGCGGTGGCTACCGGGGCCAGGGCTCCAGCGACCGTTCGAGCGACCGCGGCGGGTTCCGCCGGGACGACTCGGGCGACCGCGGTGGGTACCGCAAGAGCGATTCCGGTGATCGCGGTGGGTACCGCGGCGACCGTTCGAGCGACCGCGGTGGCTTCCGTCGTGACGACTCGGGTGACCGGGGTGGCTACCGCGGCGAGCGTTCCGGTGAGCGTGGCGGGTTCCGTCGTGACGACTCCGGCGACCGCTCGAGCGATCGTGGCGGCTACCGGGGCCAGGGCTCTGGTGACCGCGGTGGGTACCGCAAGAGCGACTCCGGTGACCGCGGTGGCTTCCGCGGCGAGCGTTCGGGCGACCGCGGCGGGTTCCGTCGTGATGACTCGGGCGACCGGGGCGGCTACCGCAAGAGCGACGACCGCGGTGGTTCGCGCGGCGAGCGCTCCGGTGAGCGCGGCGGGTTCCGCAAGAGCGACGACCGCGGTGGGTACCGCGGTGACCGTTCGAGCGACCGCGGTGGTTACCGCAAGAGCGACGACCGCAAGGACGAGCGTTCCGCTCCGCAGCGCGACGACCGTCGGGACGAGCGGAGCCGTGAGCGTGCGGCCCGGTTCCAGGAGCGCATCGCCGACCAGGACGCCACCGGTGCCGGCAGCACCGACGTCGAGGCCGGCACCGCCGAGGTGAGCCGGGGCGCCGAGCGCTCCGGTTACCGCCTGGGTGACGGTGCCGCCGCCACCCGTGCCGCGGCAGGCCGCGAGCCCGTCGCAGCCGACGACGTCGACGCCGAGGACACCGGGTCCGAGCCGGAGACGAAGGCCGTCGAGGAGTCCGCGGTCGCCGCCGAAGCCGACACGGCCGAGGCCGGCGAGCGCGCGGACGACAGCGCCGACGACAGCACCCGCACGGGTGCGGACGAGACCGAGCAGCGCGACGAGGCGCCCGCCCCCCGCGGCGGTCGGCCCGAGCTGCCCGAGGAGGCCGACCTGTCGCTGCTCGACCCCGAGATCAAGCTCGAGCTGCGCAGCCTGCCCAAGGGGCTCGCGGAGATCATCGGCAGGCACCTGGCCGCGGCCGGGCTGCTGATCGACGAGGACCCGCAGCTGGCCCTGGAGCACGCCCGGTACGCGCGGAGCAAGGCGGCGCGGGTCGGTGTCGTGCGCGAGGCGGCCGGGTTGACCGCGTACTTCGCGGACGAGTGGGCCGAGGCGCTCAGCGAGCTGCGCGCCGCCCGCCGGATGATGCCCGGACCGGGCCACCTGGCGATCATGGCCGACTGCGAGCGGGCCCTGGGCCGGCCGGAGCGGGCCATCGACCTCGCCAAGGACCCGGCGGCCAAGGAGCTCAGCCAGGAGGACGAGATCGAGCTGCGGATCGTCGCGGCCGGCGCTCGTCGCGACATGGGCCAGCTCGACGCGGCGGTCGTCGCACTGCAGGGGCCGGACCTCGACCCGGGGCAGCGCACCCCCTACTCCGCGCGGCTCTTCTACGCTTACGCCGACAACCTGGCCGCGGCCGGTCGTACCGAGGAAGCCGTCAAGTGGTTCCTCAACGCCGCCGAGGCTGACGACGAGGGGGAGACGGACGCCGCCGAGCGCGCGTTCGAGCTGACCCAGGAGGAGACCGCGGAGCAGTGAGCGAGACGTTGGTCGACCGGTACGACGCGTTGCTGATCGATCTCGACGGCACCGTCTACCGCGGAAAAGAGGTCGTGCCGGGCGCGGTGGAAGCCGTCGCCGAGGCAAGAGAGCACGGCGTCGGGATCCGGTTCGTCACCAACAACGCCTCTCGTTCACCGCAGGCGGTGGCCGATCACCTCGTCGAGCTCGGGTTCGACACGACCGTCGACGAGGTGAGCACCTCCTCGCAGGCGGGCGCGGCCATGCTGGCCGAGCGCCTGCCGGCGCGGTCCACCGTGCTCGTGCTGGGCACCGAGGCTCTCGAAGCCGAGGTGTTCAAGCGCGGACTCATCCCGACCGACACCGCCGAAGGCGCGGTGGCGGTCCTGCAGGGCCTGTCCATGGACCTCGGCTGGCGTGAGCTGGCCGAGGCCACCGTGGCCATCCGCGCGGGTGCGCTGTGGGTGGCGTGCAACGTCGACGCCACCCTGCCCACCGAACGCGGCCTGCTGCCCGGCAACGGCAGCCTCGTCGCGGCGCTGAAGGCCGCGACGGACGCCGAGCCGCTCGTGGCCGGCAAGCCCGCCACCCCGCTGCTGCAGCAGGCGGCGAAGGAGCTCGGCGCGCACCGCCCGCTGGTCATCGGTGACCGGCTCGACACGGACATCCTGGGCGCGGTGAACGCCGGGATGGACTCCCTGCTCGTGCTCACGGGTGTGTCCACCGAGCAGGAGGCGCAAGCGCTTCCGCAAGAGCAGCGACCCACGTATGTCGGCGCGGACCTGTCGGTCTTGCATCGGCTACCGTAAGACCGTGAGCTACCCCCTGCCCGGACCGCCGCCCAACCCGGCCGACGCCATCGAAGGCGCGCTGGAGCGGCTCGACGGGCTCGAGAACGTTCCCCTCGACGAGCACGTCGCGCGGTTCGACGCCGTGCACGCGACGCTCACCGACGCGCTGTCGAGCATCGACAAGGTGTGATGCACAGTGCCTCGCAGGGTGCGGCTCGACGCCGAACTCGTGCGCAGGGGGCTCGCCCGGTCCCGTGAGCACGCCAGCCAACTCGTCGCCGACGGCCGCGTGAAGGTCCGCGGCACCGTCGCGACGAAACCGGCGACCGCCGTGGAGACCTCCGACGCGGTCGTCGTCAAGGACATCGACAACGATCCCAACTGGGCCTCCCGCGGCGCGCACAAGCTGATCGGCGCGCTCGACGGCTTCAAGATCGACCCCACCGGCAGGCGTTGTCTCGACGCCGGCGCGTCCACTGGCGGTTTCACCGACGTGCTGCTGCGCAAAGGCGCGCGTCAGGTGGTCGCGGCCGACGTCGGCAGGGGCCTGCTCGACTGGAAGCTGCAGACCGACGACCGGGTCGTGGTGAAGGACAAGACCAACGTCCGCACCCTCACGCCCGAGGACATCGGCGGCGAAGTTGAACTCGTGGTGGCCGATCTTTCGTTTATCTCGTTGAGGCTTGTGCTTCCCGCACTGGCCGCGTGCCTGAACGAGGAAGGCGACCTGCTGCCGATGGTCAAGCCGCAGTTCGAGGTCGGCAAGGAACGCCTCGGCTCCGGCGGCGTCGTGCGCGATCCCGAACTGCGCGTCGACGCCGTGCTCGACGTGACCAGGGCGGCGGGAGAACTGGGGCTGGCCGTGCACGGGGTCGTCGCGAGCCCGCTGCCCGGTCCGTCCGGCAACGTCGAGTACTTCCTCTGGCTGCGCAAAGGCGATCCCGTCGATGCGGCAGAGATGGTGCGCACCGCCGTCGAAGAAGGGCCCCAATGAGGGAAGTCCTGCTGGTCGTCCACACCGGCCACCAGAGCAACATCGATCTCGCCCGCCAGGTGGCCGGTCGCCTCGCGGTCGGGGGCGTCACGACGAGGGTGCTCGACGACGAGGCGCGTGACCTCGGCCCGTCGTGCTGCACCAAGGTCGTGCCCGCCGACGACCACGCCGCCGAGGGCACCGAGCTGGTGCTGGTGCTGGGCGGTGACGGCACGCTGCTGCGCGGTGCCGAGCTCGCCCGTCCGGCGCGGGTGCCGGTGCTGGGCGTCAACCTGGGCCGGGTCGGGTTCCTCGCGGAGGCCGACTCGGACGCGTTGCACGAGGCCGTGGGCCACGTGCTGGAACGCGACTACTTCGTGGAAGAGCGCATGACGCTCGACCTGATCGCCAAGGTGAACGACGAGGTCGTCGTGAGGACCTGGGCGCTCAACGAGATCAGCGTCGAGAAGCTGATCCGCGAACGCATCCTCGAGGTCGTCGTCGAGGTCGACGGGCGCCCGGTGTCGGCGTTCGGCTGCGACGGGGTGCTGTGCGCGACGCCGACGGGCTCGACGGCCTACGCGTTCTCCGCCGGCGGCCCGGTCGTGTGGCCGGACGTGCAGGCGATCCTGGTGGTGCCGAGCAACGCGCACGCGCTGTTCGCCCGGCCGCTGGTCGTCTCGCCGAAGTCGCACGTGGCGTTCGAGATCGAGTCGACCGGGCATCCCGCGGCGTTGTCCGCGGACGGGCGGCGCACGTTCGAGCTGCCCGCGGGCGCGCGGATCGAGATCGTGGAGGGCGCGGTGCCGCTCAAGGTCGTGCGGCTGCGCCAGGCACCGTTCACGGATCGGCTGGTCGAGAAGTTCGACCTGCCGGTGAAGGGATGGCGGGGACCATCGGCAGGCTGATCGCGCCGCTCGGTGCGTCGGCACTGGCTCGTTATGGTGCCCGCGAGGAAATGTCGGACTCGACAAGTAAGGTTCGCCCTGTGCTGGCCGAGATGCGCATCAATGGCCTTGGCGTGATCGACGAGGCCACCCTTGAACTGGACCCCGGGTTCACCGTAGTGACTGGTGAGACGGGCGCGGGCAAGACCATGGTCGTGACCGGGTTGCACCTGCTCGGCGGAGGCCGGGCGGAGGCGTCCCGCGTGCGCACCGGAGCCGACAAAGCGGTGGTCGAAGGCCGCTTCCAGGCCCCGGCGGGCAGCCCTGCCGCGAAGGTGGCGGAGGAGGTCGGCGGCGACCCGGACGAGGACGGTTCGCTGATCGCAATCCGCACCGTCGGCTCGGACGGCCGCTCGCGGGCCCACGTCGGCGGCCGCTCCGTGCCGGTCGGCGTCCTGTCCGAACTGGCGGAGCAGCTGATCGCCGTCCACGGCCAGAACGACCAGCTGCGGCTGATGAGGCCGACCGAGCAGCGCGGCGTGCTGGACCGCTTCGCGGGCGACGACGTGGGCGGGCCGTTGCGCGCCTACCAGGCCGTCCGCGAGGAGTGGCTGCGCGTGTCGGCGGAGCTGAAGGAACGCACCGAGCGTTCCCGCGAACTCGCCCGCGAGGCGGACCTGCTGCGCCACGGCCTGACCGAGATCGACGCGGTCGCCCCGAAGCTCGGAGAGGACGCCGAACTCCACGACGAGGCCCGCCGCCTGGCCGACGCGGACCAGCTCCGCGAGGCCGCCCAGGGCGCGCAGTTCGCGGTGTCGGGTTCCCTGGAGGGCGACCCGGAGAACCCCGGCGCCCTCGGCCTGATCTCCGAGGCCGCTCGCAGGCTCTCCGCGTCGGAGGACCCGAAGCTGCGCGAGATGGAGCCCCGGCTCGTCGAGGCGGCGACGCTGCTGGCCGACGTCGGTGCCGAGATCTCCGGGTACCTGGACCAGCTGGAGGCCGACCCGGGCCGGTTGGAGGCCGTGCTGCAGCGGCAGGCCGAGCTGAAGGCGCTGACCCGCAAGTACGCGGCCGACGTCGACGGCGTGATCGCGTGGGCCGAGGACGCGCGGACCCGCCTGGGCGGGCTCGACACCTCCGAAGAGGCGCTGACCGGGCTCGCCGCCCGCCGCGACGAGCTGGCCACCGAACTGGCGACGCTCGCGACGCAGGTGACGGCCGCTCGCGTCGAGGCCGCTCTCGAACTGGGCAAGGCCGTCACCGAGGAGCTGGACGGGCTGGCCATGCCGCACGCCTCCGTGGAGCTCGCCGTCCGGCCCCGGCACGCCGAGGCCGGGGACGCGCAGGCCCTGCCGGTCGGGCGGTCCGTCCTGCACGCCGGGGCGTCCGGGGTGGACGATGTCGAGCTGCGGTTGATCTCGCACCCCGGGGCGCCCGCTCTGCCGGTGCACAAGGGTGCTTCCGGTGGTGAGCTGTCGCGGGTGATGCTGGCGCTGGAAGTGGTGCTGTCGCACTCGGATCCGGTGCCCACGCTCGTCTTCGACGAGGTCGACGCCGGTGTCGGCGGGCGGGCCGCCGTCGAGGTGGGTCGCCGCCTCGCCCGGCTCGCGCGGTCGCACCAGGTGATCGTGGTGACGCACCTGCCGCAGGTGGCCGCGTTCGCCGATCGGCACCTGGTGGTGGACAAGTCCGCCGACGGGACGTTCACCCGGTCCGCCGTGCGGAAGCTGGACGAGACGCAACGGGTCGTGGAGCTCGCCCGGATGCTGGCGGGCATGGACTCGACCGACACGGGCCGGGCCCACGCCGAGGAGCTGCTGGCCGCCGCGGCGGCCGACAAGTCCTCCGCTCCCGTGGTCCGGCGGCGCAAGAAGAAGGCCTGACGGAACCGGTCGCGCGCCCCTCGGCTGATCCCCGCGGGGTTCGGCATGATGGGAGCGTGACCGGATCTTTGACCACGCGCCGGGTGTTCGGGGCGGTGCTGGTGTTGGTCGCGGCCGGTCTGGCCGTGGCGTCGACCTTCCTGCCCGCGTACTCGGTGCAGGTCCTGGCCAACGGCCGTACGTTGCGCTTCGAGTCCACCGCGTGGGTGGTGGAGCGCGACGACTTCCGCGACATCCTGCTGCTGCAGGCCCTCGAGTTCGGGGAGCCGGCCGTCGGTGCGGCGCTCGTCATGGCACTGGCCGCTGTGCTGGCGTTCCGGGTCCCGGCGATGAGGGTGGCGACGCTGCTCGGGGCCGGGGTGCTGGCCGGGGTCGTGTGGTCCGCCGTCTCCCAGGTGCGGGGTGTGGTGGACCGGCTCGGTGAGCTCGACGCCCGCGTGCCCATCGAGGTGGAGCAGGGCGACGGGGTCACCCTGCTGATCGTGGCCGCCGGGATCGGTGTGGTGTCGGCGGTGTTGCACCAGGAGTTGCCCAGGGCGGACAGGTCCGCCGACGCCGGTGAGGGGGCCGTGATCCACCAGATCGACGACGAGGCTGACGACACCGACACGCCGCCGTACGGGTACCCGGTGATCGTGGAGCCGAAGGATGACTGACCGCCGCCGGATCGCCGGCATCCTGCTCGTGCTGGGGGCGGTGCTGGCCGTCGTCGCGTCGTTCCAACCCACGTTCAGCAGTGTGTACAAGGACTTCGGGCCCGGTCTGACGATCACCACCACGCTGTGGACCACGTCGTCGGAGCCGTCCGCCACTGTTCGCCATCAGCCCGCGTTCTACGCCGCCGGATGGCCCGTGGTCATCGCGGCGCTGGTCGTCGCGGCAGCCGTGGTGCTGTTGCTGCGGGACAGGACCGCGTTCATCGGACGGCCGCTCGCGGCAGGTGCGGCCGGCCTGCTGAGCGGCGTCGTGCTCCTCTACGTGGGCCAGGTGTACTCGCTGACGCGGGTCGTCGCCGACGAGCCGCCCGCACCCAGGCAGCAATTGGTCTACCACGGCGGCATGTACCTGCTGGTCGCCGCCGCGATCATCGGACTGGCGGGCGCGGTGCTCGCGCAGCAGCGCCACCCCGAGCCGGTGGGACCCGCAGTGGCGGACGAGGACGGGGTGGTCGTGCACCAGCTCGACGCGGACGAGGACACACCGCCCTTCGGGATCGCCCTTCCCCAGGACGAGCAGCGGGAGACGCGGTGATCGGGAGAGCCACCGCGGTGGCGCTGATCGCGGTGGGCGTGGTGCTGACGGCCACGGCGATGGTGCTGCCGTGGTACTCCACGGCCTACGCCGGTGGCGTCGAGGTCGTGGTCAGGGCCTGGGGCACCGAGATCCTGAACAAGCCCGGCGACTGGCCGGCCGGTGAGCTGTCGCCCTGGTACGGGGTGCCGGTCGTGGTGACGGTGCTGCTGCTCGTGGCCGGGGTGTGGATCACCCGCGCGGCACTCGCCGGTGCGGCCGGGCAGGTCGGGGCCGTCGGCGTGATCGGGGCGCTCGTGGTGTCCGAGCGCGGGCACGCCGTCGAGCAGCAGGGGGACTTCGCGGTCGGGTTCGGGCTGGTGTTCCTCGTGGTGGGAACGCTGGTGGCGCTCGCGGGGGCCGTTGCCGCGCAGAGGGAGGCGGCGTGAGGAGGGTTCTCGGGCTGGTCCTGCTCGGGCTGGCCGCCGCGGCGGCGGTCGGGGCGACGTTCCTGCCGTTCTCCGAGCTCTTGATCAGGCTTGCTCCCGGGCAGCCGCAGACCGCGTACGTCACCACCGGGTGGAGCACGCAGTTCGGTGCCACGAAGGACGAGCACGGGCCGTTGTTCGGCATCCCGGTCGTGGTGGCCGCCGCTGCCGTGCTGGCCGGGATGAGATGGCGGAAGGTCGCGTATGCCGGAGCCGCCGGGCTCGCGGGTGCCACCGGGATGTTGTTCGTGTACCTGCTGAACGCGATCAGCTTCCACCAGGAGGGCAACATCGCGATCGATCCCGCGCTGCAAGCCGGTTTCGGCAACGGTGTCTGGGTCCTCATGACCGCGGTGGTCGTCGCGTTCGCCGGTGTGGTAATTCACCCCGACGACTGACCACCTGGAATCGCCCGGCGTGCCTCACCTGTCACGTCCACACCGTGGGTCACTATCGGCCCATGAAGCTTTCCGGGCTGCTGAGCCGCACCAACCACGAACTTCCCGGTGTCACGGGCGTCGCGCGGGTTGATCGGCGCGCGAGCGACCTGGTTCGGCGCGTGAGTGCCGGTGACGTCGCTGTCATGGACCTCGTCGACCTCGACCGGCGCACCGCGGAGGCGCTCGTCGCGGCCGAGGTCGTCGGCGTCGTGAACGCCTCGCCGTCCATTTCGGGGCGCTTTCCCAACCTCGGTCCGGAACTGCTGATCGAGGCGGGCATCCCGCTGATCGACGACGTCGGCGCCGTCGCGCTGCGCGAGATCAAGGAAGGCACGAAGATCCGGCTGCACGAAGGTGTCGTGTACGCCGGGGAACGCGAGCTCGCCAAGGGCGTCGAGCAGGACGCCGAGAGCATCGCCGACGCGATGATCGAGGCGAAGGCCGGCATGTCGGCGCAGCTGGAAGCCTTCTCCGCCAACACCATCGAGTTCCTGCGCCGTGAACGCGCGCTGGTGCTCGACGGCGTCGGCGTGCCCGAGGTCTACGTGGCGATGCGCGACCGGCAGGTGCTCGTCGTCGCCGGTGGCCCGTCGCACGCCGAGGAGCTGCGCAAGCTCCGCAAGTACATCCGCGAGTACCGGCCGGTGCTGATCGGCGTCGACACGGGCGCGGACACGCTGCACGACGCCGGGCTCAAGCCGGACATCGTCGTCGGCGACCCCGACGGCATCGGCACCGCGTCCCTGCGCGCGGCCTCCGAGGTGGTCGTGCCCGCGCAGACCGACGGCCACGCGCCCGGCCTGCAGCGGATCCAGGACCTCGGCATCGGCGCCGTCACCTTCCCCGCTTCGGGCAACGCGGAGGACCTCGCGTTGCTGCTCGCCGAGGCACACGGGGCGTCCCTGGTCGTCACGGTGGGGCTGCGCGCGACGCTGCGCGAGTTCCTCGACCGCGGGCACTCCGGTTCCAACCCCTCCACGTTCCTCACCCGGTTGAAGCTCGGCAGCAAGCTCGTCGACGGGGAGGCCGTCGCGACCCTGCACCGCAGCCGGGTCTCGCTGGGCGTGATCGTCCTGCTGGTGACCGCCGCGATCGTCGCCATGGCGGCGGCGCTGGCGGTGTCCGGCGTCGGTCACGTCTACGTCGACATCGCGGTCGACGGCTGGCACTCCGTCGTCAACTGGTTCAAGGGGTTGTTCACGTGATCACGTTGCGCTACCACATAGTTTCGATCACCGCGGTGTTCCTCGCGCTGGCGGTCGGTGTCGTGCTGGGGTCGACCGCGATCAGCGGGCGGCTGCTGTCGGGGCTGAGCGACGAGAAGAACACGTTGGCACAGCAGGTGAACGACCTGCAGAACGACCGCAACGCGTTGAACGCCAAGCTGACCGAGGCCGACGAGTTCGCGACGTCGGTCGGCCCGCTGGCCGTGAAGGAGAGGCTCACCGACCGCACGGTCGTCATCGTCACCACCGCGGACGCGCGCCCGGCCGACCGGGACGCCCTCACCGGGCTGCTGAAGGCCGCGAGCGCCACGGTCACCGGCGAGGTCCAGCTGACCGACGCGTTCGCCGACCCGTCGCGCGGTGACCAGCTGCGCGACCTCGTGGCACGGCTGCAGCCCGCCGGCTCCCAGCTGCCCACGGCCGTGGACCCCGGCACCCGCGCCGGTGGTCTCTTCGGGACGTTGCTGCTGCTCAACCCCACCAACAACCAGCCGCAGGCCACGGCCGACGAGATGGCGTCCGCGCTGTCCGGCCTCACCAACGCGGGGTTCGTGAAGGCGACCTCGGGCGTGAAGCCGGCGCAGCTCGCGATCGTGCTGACCGGCGGTGCCGCGATCGGCGACTCGGCGGCGGACAGGGCCTCGACGGTCGCGCGGTTCGCCACCCAGCTCGACCGGTCCGGCGCGGGCGTCGTGCTGGCCGGAGCGAACGGCTCGGCGAACGGCACGGGGGCGATCGGCGTGGTCCGCGCGGACACCGCCGCGACCTCGATCCTGTCCACGGTGGACAACTCCGACACCCCGGCGGGCCAGGTCGTCGTGGTGATGGCGCTGCGCGAACAGCTGGAGGGCCGCTCCGGCCGGTACGGCGTGGCGGGCAACGCCGAGGCGTCCTCGCCGGGCACCCAGGGCTGACCGGGCACCCAGGGCCGGCCAGGAAGGACCTAGTCCGTCGCCCACTCACCGGGAAGCCACCGGGTCAGCAGCTCCAGCGACTCCGGTGTGCGGGCACGGGCCCAGAGCCACTCGCCGTCGTCCTCGCGCACGATCAGGTCGTCGCTGACGAACCAGCGGGTGCCGGGACCGTGCAGCGGCAGCAGGGCGAAGTGGTCTTCGAGCAGGGAGACGTCCGCCGCGGACGTCTCCCTGTCCGCTGTCACGGCCCCGTCGCGGAACAGCGCCTCCGACAGCACCAGCTCGACGCAGGCGGCGGAGAAGTGCGGCAGCCACGGTTCCCAGCCGCGTTCCGTCGCGTGCACGACGGCGGGGTCGGGGTCGTCGAGGGCCGCTCCCCACGAGGTGACGGAGTGGATCTCCCTGCGGAACACGACGACCTCGCCGTCGAGCCGCAGTTCGCTCGGGGTGAGCAGCCAGTCCTGGTTGCTCGTGAGGTCCGGGCGCTTGCCGAACAACGCGTAGGCGTCGCGCACCGCGTCCGGCAGCCGCACGCCCAGCCGGTCCTCGGCGGCGTTCAGGTCGGCGTGGTTCCAGCCGTCCCACGCCTCGATCGGCTCGGCCCACGCGGCCGCGAAACCCTCGATGAACCGCCACGCCGCCGAGCGGTCGCGCACGACTTTTGCGGCTTCCCCTGCCACGTCGAAGGTCACGTGACAACTTTTCCTGATGTCGGGCCGTGCCGGGGGAAGTTCGGCAAAACCCCTCGCTGCGCCGATCGGGTGATGTGATGTGCCGGGTCGTGGTGCGCTGAGTGACCGGCGGCGTGTTAGCGTTATGGCCCGTGGATAGGGGGATTCGGCCCCCACGATTTTCACGGGAGCCCCGTTGGTGCAGCAGGCACGTACGACCAAGCACGTCTTCGTCACGGGAGGCGTCGCCTCCTCCCTGGGCAAGGGGCTCACGGCCTCCAGCCTCGGCCAGTTGCTCACCTCGCGCGGCCTGCGGGTAACGATGCAGAAGCTCGACCCGTACCTGAACGTGGACCCCGGCACGATGAACCCGTTCCAGCACGGCGAGGTCTTCGTGACCGACGACGGCGCGGAGACGGACCTCGACATCGGCCACTACGAGCGGTTCCTCGCGCGAGACCTGAGCGGCGAAGCCAACGTCACCACCGGCCAGGTGTACTCCGAGGTGATCGCCAAGGAGCGGCGCGGCGAGTACCTGGGCGACACGGTCCAGGTGATCCCGCACATCACCGACGAGATCAAGCGCCGCATCCGGGCGATGGCCGAGCCGGACGCCGACGGCGTCACGCCGGACGTGGTCATCACCGAGGTCGGCGGCACGGTCGGTGACATCGAGTCGCTGCCGTTCCTCGAGGCGTGCCGCCAGGTGCGTCACGACGTCGGCCGTGACAACGTCTTCTTCCTGCACGTCAGCCTGGTGCCGTACCTGGCGCCGAGCGGTGAGCTGAAGACCAAGCCGACGCAGCACTCCGTCGCTGCGCTGCGCAACATCGGCATCCAGCCCGACGCGATCGTGTGCCGCGCGGACCGGGAGATCCCGGACTCGCTCAAGCGCAAGATCGGCCTGATGTGCGACGTCGACACCGACGCCGTCGTCGCGGCCGTCGACGCGCGGTCGATCTACGACATCCCGAAGGTGCTGCACGCCGAGGGCCTCGACGCGTACGTCGTGCGCCGCCTCGACCTGCCGTTCCGCGACGTCGACTGGACGGTGTGGGGCGACCTGCTGGAGCGGGTGCACAACCCGTCCGAGACGGTGAAGATCGCCCTGGTCGGCAAGTACGTCGACCTGCCGGACGCCTACCTGTCGGTCACCGAGGCGCTGCGCGCGGGCGGGTTCGCCCACCACGCCAAGGTCGAGATCAAGTGGGTGCCGTCGGACGAGTGCCAGACGCCCGAGGGCGCCGCACGCGCGTTGTCCGGCATGGACGGCGTGCTGATCCCCGGCGGTTTCGGCGTGCGCGGCATCGAGGGCAAGCTCGGCGCGCTGAAGTACACCCGCACGCGCGGTGTGCCGACGCTGGGCCTGTGCCTCGGCCTGCAGTGCATGGTCATCGAGGCCGCGCGCAACCTCGCGGGCATCGAGGACGCGAACTCGAGTGAGTTCGAAGAGGGCGGCACGCCGGTCATCTCCACGATGGCCGACCAGCAGGACGTCGTCGCCGGTCAGCGCGACATGGGCGGCACGATGCGCCTCGGCGCGTACATCGCGAAGCTCACGCCCGGTTCGGTGGTCGCGTCCGCGTACGGCGCCACCGAGGTCTCCGAGCGCCACCGCCACCGCTACGAGGTCAACAACGCGTACCGGGGCAAGCTCGCCGACGCCGGCCTGGTCTTCTCCGGCACGTCGCCGGACGGCCGCCTGGTCGAGTTCGTCGAGCTGCCCGCCGACGTGCACCCGTTCTACGCGGGCACGCAGGCGCACCCCGAGCTCAAGTCGCGCCCGACGAAGCCGCACCCGCTGTTCGCGGCGTTCGTGAAGGCCGCGATCGACTACCGGGTGGCCGACCGCCTCCCGCTGACCGCGGGCGCGTCGAAGTGACGCGCCACGACTTCCGCACGGTCTCCAGCGAGGACGTGCACGTCGGACGGGTCGTCGCGCTGCGGATCGACGAGGTCGAGATGCCCGGCGGCGGCACGGCCAAGCGCGAGATCGTCGAGCACATGGGCGCCGTCGCGGTCGTGGCCGTCGACGACGCGGGCCAGGTCGTGCTGATCCACCAGTACCGGCACGCGCTGGGCAGGCACCTGTGGGAGCTGCCCGCCGGTCTGCTCGACCACGACGGCGAGGAGCCGGTCGTCGGCGCCCGCCGCGAGCTGGCCGAGGAGGTCGGGCTCGACGCCGCGCGCTGGGACGCGCTGGTCGACACGGCCGCGTCGCCGGGGTTCACCGATGAGGTCGTGCGCGTGTTCCTGGCGCGGGAGCTCTCCGACGTCGACCGCGACGTGCAGGGCGAGGAGGAGGCGGACCTGGAGGTCCACCGCTTCGGGATCGACGAGGCCGTGCGGATGGTGCTCTCGGGCGAGATCGTGAACTCGTCGGCGGTCGCCGGGCTGCTCGCGGCCCGCGAGGTGCTGGAGGGCCGGGCCGAACCGCGTCCGGCCGACGCGCCCTTCCGCGACAAGCCGACCCGGTTCGCCGCGCGCAAGAAGTAGGTTGGACACCATGCAGACGGTGAAGGGCGCCTTCGGACGGTTGAAGGCGCCCTTCGGCGTTCTCGCGCTCGGCGCGGCCGGAGTGGTGGTGCTGCAGTTCGTCGACCCGAACAAGCCCGGCAACCTGCTGCCGAAGTGCCCGTTCAACTGGCTGACGGGGCTCAACTGCCCCGCCTGCGGGGTGACGCGCATGCTGCACGCGTTGCTGCACGGGGACGTCGTCAGCGCGTTCCACTTCAACGCCGTGATGCTCGCCTTGGGCGTGCCTCTGGCCGTGTGGCTGTTCTCGCGGTGGACGCGTGATCGGTGGACCGGCGAACGACGATCCGTGCCGAAGTCGGCCGGTGTCGCCGTTCTCGTCGTGGCGGCTCTGTGGGGCGTGGGACGGAACCTCGCCGGGATCTAGTCCCGCAGCTTGCGGCCCTGGGCGTCCGTGCCGCCGCTGACCAGCAGGATGATCCCGTCGACCAGCGCCCAGACACCGCACCCGCCGCAGGTCAGCAGCTGGGCGATGCCGATGCCGACGTGGCCGGTGTAGAAGCGGCCCACGCCGAAGCCGCCCAGGAACAGCTGCAGCACGCCCGCGGCGATCTTCGACTTGTCCGACAGCGGAACGCCGGTGATCGGGTCGAAGCCGTACGGCGCTCCCGGGGTGCCGTAGCCCGGCGGGATCATGCCGGGCGGGGGCGGCGGGACCGCGTACTGCGGGCCGGTGGGCGGCGGGTAGTACGGCTGCGTCGGCTGGGGCGGGGGCACGGCGGCGAACGGCACCGAGGGCGGCGCGAGGAACGGCGGGTGCGGCTGCGGGAGGTCGCGGAACAGCTCGGCGAGCTCGAAGTAGCTCTGCGCGCCGGACGCGCGGTTCACGCGTTCCTGGTACTCGCCGATGTCGAGCCGCGCCATCGCGAAGTGGTCGTTCAGGGCGGTGATCGCCTCTTCGCGCTGCTGGTTGCCGATGCGCTGCTGCTCCGGCCCGAATGCTTCTGACACGGCTGAGAACGGTATCCGATGCAGGAGATCCATATCGGGAATACGCTGCGACGATGCTGGTCGGTGTCCCAAAGGAGATCAAGAACCACGAGTACCGCGTGGCCATCACGCCCGCCGGAGTGGTCGAACTGGTGCGCCGCGGACACTCCGTCGTCGTCGAGCGGGACGCCGGCGCCGGTTCGTCGTTCCCCGACCAGGAGTACGCGGCGGCGGGCGCGCGGATCGTCCCCTCCGCCGACGAGGTGTGGGGAACCGCTGACCTGGTCCTGAAGGTCAAGGAGCCGATCGAGCCCGAGTACCACCGCCTGCGGCGCGGGCAGGTGCTGTTCACCTACCTGCACCTGGCGGCGTCGCCGGCGTGCACCGCGGCGATCCTGGAGTCGGGGATCACCGCCATCGCGTACGAGACCGTGCAGCTGGCGGACGGGTCGTTGCCGTTGCTGGCGCCCATGAGCGAGATCGCCGGGCGGATGGCGGCCCAGGTCGGCGCGCACTGCCTGGAACGGGCCCAAGGTGGGCGCGGGGTGCTGCTCGGTGGCGCGCCCGGTGTCGCCGCGGGCAAGGTCGCGGTGATCGGCGCGGGCGTCGCCGGGATGAACGCGGCGACGATGGCCGTCGGCATGCAGGCCGAGGTCGTCGTGCTCGACACGAACGTGAACCGGTTGCGGCAGATCGACTTCACCTACCGCGGGCACCTGCAGACGATCGCGTCGAACGCCTACGAGGTCGAGAAGGCCTGCCGCTGGGCCGATCTCGTCGTCGGCGCGGTGCTGGTGCCCGGTGCGAAGGCGCCCAAACTCGTCAGCAACGAGCTCGTGTCGCGGATGCGGCCGGGCAGCGTGCTCGTGGACATCGCGGTCGACCAGGGCGGCTGTTTCGAGGACACGCGGCCGACGACGCACGACGCACCTACCTACCGCGTGCACGAGTCCGTGTTCTACTGCGTCGCGAACATGCCCGGTGCCGTGCCGAACACGTCGACGTACGCGCTCACGAACGTGACGCTGCCGTACGTCATCGCGTTGGCGGACAAGGGTTTTGAGCGTGCCGTGGCGGAAGACCCCGCCTTGGCCATGGGCGTCAACGCGCGTGATGGGGAGATCGTCTTGGCAGGCCTGACGTGATTTCTGAGTTGGTGGCGACATATCTCGACCACCTCGCCGTGGAACGCGGCACCGCCCGCAACACGCTCGACTCCTACACGCGCGACCTGCGCCGGTACACCGAGCACCTGGAAACGCTGGGGGTCACGGACCTTGCGGCCGTGACGGAGTTGCAGGTGAGTGAGTTCCTCGCCGTGTTGCGCGAGAGCGGGCTTGCAGCTTCTTCTGCCGCACGCACATTGGTCGCCGTGCGCGGGTTGCACCGCTTCGCACACCGCGAAGGCGTTGTGCCGCATGACGTCGCACGTGCCGTGCACCCGCCCTCGCCTCCGAAGAGGTTGCCGAAAGCATTACCCGTCAATGAAGTTCTCATGCTGCTGGACACCGTGGGGAACCTCAGGGACAAGGCGCTCCTTGAGTTGCTCTACTCGACGGGAGCCCGGATCTCCGAGGTGGTCGGGCTCGACGTCGACGACATCGACGCGGCGGAGCGGACGGTGTTGCTGGACGGGAAGGGCGGCAAGCAGCGGCTGGTCCCGGTCGGGCGGCCGGCGTTGGCCGCGGTGGACGCCTACCTGGTCCGGGCGCGCCCCGCGTTGGCGGAGAAGGGACGGGGCACACCCGCGTTGTTCTTGAACGCACGGGGCGGAAGGTTGTCCCGGCAGAGCGCGTGGACGGTGCTGAAGACCGCCGCGGAGGACGCGGGGATCACCGCCGCGGTGTCCCCCCACACGTTGCGACATTCGTTCGCCACCCATCTGCTCGAAGGGGGTGCTGACGTTCGGGTGGTGCAGGAACTCCTCGGGCACGCATCCGTTACGACCACTCAGGTGTACACACTGGTAACCGTTACGACTTTGAGGGAGGTCTACGCAACTGCGCACCCTCGGGCCTCTGGAACATGAGGCTTCCACGGGTACGGTGGGCAGGTGCCGAACTTGGACGAGCCGTCCCCACAGGCCATTGATCTAGCCGCCGTGCTGCACGCGCTGAGTGACCCGACGAGGCTCGCGGTCGTGCGCCAGATCCAGATGAGCGGCGAACGCCTGTGCGGGGCCTTCGAGGTTGACGTGGCGAAGTCGACTCTCTCCCAGCACCTGCGCGTGTTGCGCGAAGCCGGCCTCACCCGAACACGCTGCCGTGGCAACCAGCGCTGGGTGTCGCTGCGCCGCGATGACCTGGACCTTCTCTTCCCGGGCCTGCTGGACGTGGTGCTGTCCGCCGCCGACCGGCGAACACGAACGGATGTCGCTGTCTGACCAAGTCTTGACAAACCTCGGCGAGGCGCGTTGCCGCTCGCACGGGTGCGGCCTACGCTGCGCCCGGAGAGACGACTACGACCAGTGAGGGAACGCCAGCCATGTCGACACCGGAGCACGCCTTCGCGCCCCGTGCCGACCTGAACCTGGCCCCGCACGCCGCGCCGGTGGACGACGTCGCCACGGAGCAGGTCGACGGCATCGGCCCGACGGGGAGAACCCGTCGCGCGATCCCGGACCCGCCGCCGTTGCTGCACCACGGCCCGGCGAAGATCCTGGCGGTGTGCAACCAGAAGGGCGGCGTCGGCAAGACGACGACGACCATCAACCTGGGCGCGGCGCTGGCCGAGTACGGCCGCCGCGTGCTGCTCGTCGACTTCGACCCGCAGGGCGCGCTGTCGGTCGGTCTCGGCGTGCACCCGCACCAGCTCGAGACGACGATCTACAACGTGATCATGGAGAACGACACCGCCGTTCCCGACGTGATCCGCAAGACCATGGTCGACGACATGGACCTGTTGCCGAGCAACATCGACCTGTCGGCGGCCGAGATCCAGCTCGTGTCGGAGGTGGGGCGCGAGCACACGCTCGTGCGCACCCTTCGTCCCGTGATCGAGCACTACGACTACGTGCTGGTCGACTGCCAGCCCTCGCTCGGCCTGCTCACGGTGAACGCCCTCGCGGCCGCGGACGGTGTGCTGATCCCGCTGGAGTGCGAGTTCTTCTCGCTGCGCGGGGTGGCGCTGCTCATCGACACCATCGAGAAGGTCAAGGAACGCTTGAACCCCAAGCTCAACATCACCGGCATCCTCGCCACGATGTACGACCCGCGCACGCTGCACTCGCGCGAGGTCATGGCCCGCGTCGTGGAGGCGTTCGGCGACATCGTGTTCGACTCGGTCATCAACCGCACGGTGCGCTTCCCGGAGACCACCGTGGCCGGCGAGCCGATCACCCGCTGGGCGCCGCGCTCGTCCGGTGCCAACGCCTACCGCGCCCTGGCTCGCGAGGTGATCGCCCGGTGAACCGTCGCCCATCACTGCCGGGCGCCGCGGAACTCTTCAGGCTGACCGCTGCTCCGGCGACGACGGACACCGCGGAGTCGGCGGAGTCCGTGGAGGCGCCCGTCCAGCGCCGCGGTTCCGGCCGCACCAAGCACACCACGAAGATCACGGTCTACGTGTCCGACGAGGAACTGCTGGCGCTGGAGCAGGCGCGCCTGTCGCTGCGCGGGTCCTACTCGCTGGGTGTCGACCGCGGCCGGGTGGTGCGCGAGGCGATCGCCATCGTGCTCGACGACCTGGAAGCGCTCGGCGAGGAGTCGTTGCTGGTACGCAGGTTGCGCGAGCAGTGACCGAGGAAGCTCCAGCCGGCGTCGCCGCCCCTGAGGTCGAGAAGGTCGACGACGGCAAGTTCAAGGTCAGGCTCACGAACTTCGAGGGCCCGTTCGACCTGCTGCTGCAACTGATCTCGCAGCACACGCTCGACGTGACCGAGGTGGCCCTGCACACGGTCACCGACGACTTCATCGCGCACATCCGCGGCATGGGCGACAAGTGGGACCTCGACGAGACCACCGAGTTCCTGGTCATCGCCGCCACCCTGCTGGACCTGAAGGCCGCGCGGCTCCTGCCCACCGGCGACGTGGAGGACGAGGACGACCTCGCGCTGCTGGAGGCCCGCGACCTGCTGTTCGCGCGTCTGCTCCAGTACCGCGCGTACAAGCAGGTCGCCGCGCTGTTCGCCGAGCTGGAACAGGGCGCGTACCGCCGCTACCCGCGTTCGGTGTCCCTGGAACCGCGCTTCGAGGGCCTGCTGCCCGAGGTGATGCTCGGCGTCACGCCCGACAGGTTCGCCCTGATCGCGGCCGCCGCCTTCCGCCCCAAGCAGAAGCGCACGCTGTCGGTGGCGCACATCCACCAGCACCGCGTGTCGATCCGCGAGACGGCGGACGTCCTGCGCGCGATGCTGATCGAGAAGGGCACCGCGTCGTTCGCGGAGATCGTCGCCGACTGCACCGAGACCATGGAGGTCGTGGCGCGGTTCCTCGCGCTGCTGGAGCTGTACCGGGAGAAGTCGCTGGCCTTCGAGCAGGAGGACCCGCTCGGTCCGCTGCAGGTGACGTGGGTCGGCGGGACGTTGGAGGACGCGCAGGCGCAGGTGCACGCCGGCGACGAGGATGAGGACTACGGCGGATGAGCGAGCCACTGGTCGGGCCGGACGCGGCGGAGGTCGCGAAGCCGGGGCCGGCGTTCGACGGGGCCGGGGCGGTGGAGGAGACGGCCGACGCCGCTCTGGACGACGCCGCGCCTGCCGCGGTCGTGCTGGAGGAGCCCGCCGGCGAACCCGCGGCCGAGCCGCCCGTGACCGAGTCGGGGGAGGACGCGGCCCTGTCCGACGCCGCGCCCGCCGCCGTCGTGCTCGACGAGCCCGAAGCCCCCGAGGCCGACGCCGACACCGAGGACGCCGCCACCCTCGAGGCCCAGCTCCTCGCCGCCGCCCCCGAGGAGGCGATCGAGGACTCCGGCCTCCCGGACCTCTCCGACGACGCCACCTTCGAGGCCGCCCTCGAGTCCGTGCTGCTGGTGGTCGACAGCCCGATCGCCGAGGACGCCCTCAGCAGCGCCCTCGAGCAGCCGGTGAAGCGCGTCAAGCAGGCACTCCGTAGACTGTCGACCCGGTACACCGAGTCCGGCAGTGGCATCGACCTGCGCAGGGCGGGGGACGGCTGGCGGTTCTACACGCGGGACCGGTACGCCCCGTTCGTGGAGAAGCTGCTGCTCGACGGCCAGCGCGCGAAACTCACCCGCGCTGCCCTGGAGACGCTCGCGGTGATCGCCTACCGGCAGCCCGTGACGAGGGCGCGGATCGCGGCGGTTCGCGGCGTCAACGTCGACGGTGTGATCCGGACCCTGGTCGCACGGGGGCTCATCGAGGAGACGGGCACCGACAGCGACACGGGTGGGATCCTGTACCGCACGACCGAACTGTTCCTGGAGCGGTTGGGGCTGTCGTCGCTCGCCGACCTGCCACCAATTGCCCCGCTGCTGCCCGAAGTGGATGCGATCGACGATGTCTGAGAACGAGGGCGTGCGCCTGCAGAAGGTGCTCGCGCAGGCGGGGATCGCCTCGCGCCGCGCTTCCGAAGAGCTGATCGAGCAGGGGCGGGTGCAGGTCGACGGCCAGGTCGTGCGCGAGCAGGGTCGCCGGATCGACCCCGAGACGGCGGTCGTGCACGTCGACGGCGTGCGGGTGCAGATCCGCGAGGACGTCGTCACGCTCGCGCTGAACAAGCCGTACGGGATGCTCTCCACGATGGAGGACGACCTGGGCCGCCCGTGCGTGGGCGACCTGGTGCGCAACCGCAAGGAGCGGCTGTTCCACGTCGGGCGCCTCGACGCCGAGACCGAGGGCCTGCTGCTGCTCACGAACGACGGTGAGCTCGCGCATCGCCTGATGCACCCGAGCTACAACGTCAAGAAGACCTACCTCGCCGAGGTCCCCGGCCCGGTCGAGAAGGGTCTCGGCAAGAAGCTCAAGGCGGGCATCGAGCTGGAGGACGGGCCGGTCAAGGTCGACTCCTTCAAGCTCATCAGCGCGGTGCCGGGCAAGGCCCTGGTCGAGGTCGTGCTGCACGAGGGCCGCAAGCACATCGTCCGCCGCCTGCTGGAGACCGCCGGGTACCCGGTGCAGTCGCTGGTGCGCGTCGCGATCGGCGAGGTCTCGCTCGGCAACCAGCGCCCCGGTTCGATGCGGGTGCTGAACCGCCAGGAGGTCGGCGGGCTGTACAAGCTCGTCGGTTTGTAGGACCCGGAGTGCGTGAGCCGTGGGTGGCGTCGCGTGTCGCCACCCACGGCCACTCCGGCGCCGGTTCGGGGCGCGAGCACCGGGTCTTCCCCGTGAAGGTGCGTCTGCACCGACGTTAGGGCGAACGGGTTGTTCACGGTCATGTGTTGGCCGCTGAACAAAGTTCTCTGAACAATGACGGGATGCCGAGACGGGAACGCCCTCTCGACGAGGGCGAGAGCGGTCTGCTGCGGTTCGCGGCGGATCTGCGCCGGCTGCGGGAGCGCGCGGGCAGCCCGACCTACCGGGAGCTGAGCCGGCGGGCGCACTACTCGGCCGCGGCGTTGTCGGAGGCGGCGGGCGGGCGGAAGCTGCCGAGCCTCGCGGTGACCAAGGCGTACGCGAAGGCCTGCGACGGTGATCCGGAGGAGTGGGCGCGGCGGTGGCGGGCCGTGGCCGAGTCGGAACCCCCTGGGACGAACGACAGTCCGTACGTGGGGCTCGCGATGTTCCAGCCCGGTGACGCGCCGAGGTTCTTCGGGCGCGAACGCGTGACGGCCGAGTTGCTGGGCACCGGGAACCGCCTCACCGGCCTGTTCGGACCGTCCGGTGTGGGGAAGTCGTCGTTGCTGCGGGCCGGGCTCATCGCCCGCACGCGCGGGCCGGTCCTGTTGTTCACGCCCGGTGCGAACCCGGTGGAGGAGTGCGCTGTCGCGCTCGCCCGGCTCACCGGAGGGGACGCGGTCGCGCTCGCCGACGAGCTGAAGGACCCGTCGCGCCTGGGAGCGGTGCACGGGCACCTCGTGGTCGTGGACCAGTTCGAGGAGCTGTTCACGTTGTGCCGCAACGAAGAGCTCCGCCGGTGGCTCGTCACGGCGCTCCTCGGCTGCGAGAAGGTCGTCATCGGCGTCCGCGCCGACTACTACGGCCACTGCGCGCAACACCCCGACCTGGTCGAGGCACTCGCGGGTGCGCAGGTCCTGCTCGGTCCCATGACGCCGGACGAGCTGCGGCTCGCGATCACCGAACCCGCCGCGGTCGTGGGCGCCAAGGTCGAGACGGCGTTGCTGGCGAGGCTCATGGCCGACGCGGTCGGGCAGGCGGCCGTGCTGCCGTTGTTGTCGCACGCGCTCGCGCAGACCTGGCAGCACCGGCGCGGCATGACGTTGACGCTCAGCGGTTACGAGGAGGTCGGCGGCCTCGAGCACGCCGTCGCCCGCACCGCGCAGGAGGTCTTCGACGCCCTGTCGCCGCGGGGGCAGGAGCAGGCCAGGCGGATCCTGCTGCGGCTCGTCACCGCCGAGGACACGAAACGGCGTGCGCCCCAGGCCGAGCTCGAGGCCGACGACGAGGTGCTGGGCGCGCTGGCGGCGGCACGGCTCGTCGTGATCGACCGCGACGGCGTGGAACTCGCGCACGAGGCGCTGATCCGCGGCTGGCCCGCGCTCCAGCGCTGGGTCGAGGACGAACGCGAGAACATCAAGGCGCAGCGCGATCTCACCGACGCCACGCGGACCTGGGAGTCGCTCGACCGGGACCCCGGCGTGCTGTTCCGCGGACGCCGGCTGGCGAACGTCCCGGATGGACTGTCCCTGAACGCGAAGGAACGCGCCTTCCTCGCCGCCAGCCGGGCCGCGGAGGAGGAGGTCTCGGTCAGCGCCCGAAGACGCACCCGCCGCCAACGCCAGCTGCTCGCCGTCCTCGCCGCGCTCGTGGTCGTCGCCGCCAGTTCGACCGCCTTCGCCCTGCAGGCCACCAGGACCGCCGACGAGCAACGCGCCAACGCCGCCGTCCTGAGGGCCGTGGGCGAGGCCGCCGCACTGCGCTCCACGAACCCCGCCCTGGCCCAGCAGATCGCGCTGGCCGCCTACCGGCTCGTGCCGCTGCCCCAGGCGCGCAACGGGCTGCGGCAGGAGGACGTGCCGTCGCAGGTGCTGCGCGAGGCCCAGTCCGAGGTCACCGCGCTCGTGGTCGGCCCGACCCAGCAACGAGTTGCGACCGGGCACCGCGACGGCACCGTCGTGCTCACCTCGCTGGACGACCTGCCGTCCCCGCGCACCTCCCACGACGCCACCCGCCACTCCGGCGCGGTCACGGCGCTCGCGATGGACTCGACCGGCGGCCTCATGGCGTCCGCGAGCGACGACGGCACCGTGCACGTCGTCGACGTCTCCCTCGGCAAACCCCGCGAACTCGCCGTGCTCCCCGTGCGCGCGGCCGCGATCGCCTGGCAGGGCGGCACCCTCGTCACCACCGACGCGGACGGCGCGCTGAGCTTCTGGACGGACCTGCGCCTCGACCGCCCGCGGCTGCTGACCACGGCCCAGCTCGGCCTGGGACCGCTCGCGGGCCTGTCGTTCCGCCAGGACGGCGGGGTCCTCGCCGCCGTCACCACGGGCCACGCCGTGCACCTGGCCGACGTGACCGACCCGCGTGACGTCAAGCTCCTGTCGCTGACCAGGGAGTTCGCCGGCGGGGCGCAGTTCACCGGCGACGGCGCGCTCCTGACCACCGCGGGCACGGCCGTCCACGTCTGGGACACCACCGATCCGCGCGACCCCGTCCTGCGCGCCGAGATCCCGTCCGGCGGGGGCGAGGTGACGGCGGCCCGGCTCGGCGCCGGGCGGCTGGCCGTCGCGACTGACGACGGCCTGGTGCGGCTCTGGCGGCTCGGCGACGGTGAACCGGTGGAGCAGGCGCTGCTGCGCGGCCACGCCGGACCGGTCACCGCGGTCGGCCTGACGCCCCAGAGCGGTGACGTCGTCACGGGCGGTGCGGACCGGGCGGTGCGGCTGTGGAACGCCGATCCGCGCGAGCCCGCCGTCCGGATCTGCGAGCAGGCCATCCCGCGGATGAGCCGCGAGGAGTGGGACCAGTACTTCGCCGGTCTCGACTTCACCCCACCGTGTCGTGACTGAAGTCGCAGCGTGCGAGAGGTGAAACGATCACGAAGCGCACGGGATGATGGTGGATGGTTAGCGGCCCGTTAGACGGAGCGCGAACCTCTGGTGGACAATCCGGCCGGGAGGCGGCATGCCAAGAGGGGAACGTCCGCTGGGTCCGGAGGACACCGCGTTGCTGCGGTTCGCCGGTGACCTGCGCAGACTGCGGGACCAGGCGGGCAAACCGAGCTACCGCGAGCTGGCCCGGCGAGCGAACTACTCGCCGACCGCGTTGTCCGACGCGGCCGGCGGGCGCAAGCTGCCCTCGCTCGCGCTGACGCTCGCGTTCGTGCGGGCCTGCGAGGCCGATCCCGCGCCGTGGACCAAGCGCTGGCGGGAGCTCGCCGTCGAGCACGCGCAGCCATCACAGCCGAACGCGCCGTACCCCGGCAACGCGCCGTTCACCGAACACGACGCGAAGCACTTCTTCGGGCGTGAGTCCCTCGTTGACGAGATCGTCGAGTCGGTCCGGGCCACGCCCGTCACCGTCGTCGTCGGCGCCTCCGGATCGGGCCGCACGTCGCTGCTGCGCGCCGGCCTGCAGCCCGTCCTGGACGACGCCGTGGTCGTCACACCGGGCCACGACCCGGTGCGGGACCTGGCCGAGGCCCTCGCCGGTGTCTTCGAGGGCACGACCGCCGACCAGTTGGCCGAGGAGTTCCGCGGCGATCCCGACCACCTCCGGCTGCGGATCCGCCAGCACCGCCCCGGCCTCGTGCTGCTCGTCGACGACGCCGAGAAGGCCCTGGACGCGGACGACTTCCTCACCGCCGTCACCCGCTGCCCCCACGTCGTGCTGTCCGTCCGGGCCGACCACCACGCGCGCTGGCGGGCCGCGGGCGTCGACGCCACCGAGATCACCGTCGAACCGATGAGCGCGGACCAGCTGCGCCGCGCGATCAGCGAACCCGCCGCGAAGATCGGGGCCACCGTCGAGACCGCGGTGATCGCGCGCCTGGTCGCCGACGCGGCGAACCGGCACGCGCTGCCGCTCGTGCAGCAGGTGCTGGTCGAGACGTGGCGGCGCAAGCGCGGCATGACGCTGTCGCTCGCGGGCTTCGAGGAGACCGGCGGCATCGAGCACGTCGTCGCGCAGGGCGCGGAGGCCTTCTACGCCGAGCTCGGCGAGGCCGACCGGCGAGCGGTCCGGCAGTTCCTGCTGAGGCTCGTCTCCTTGCCCCGCAACGGGATCGTGCAGCGCCGCACCCGCAGGACCGACGTGGACGCGCACCTGCTCGACCTCGTCGTGAAGGCCAGGCTGGTCACGCTCACCGAGGACGGCGCAGAGCTCTCCCACGACGCCGCGCTGCGCTGGCCGAGGCTCGCCGCGTGGATCGACGAGGAACGCGACACCCTCAGGACGCACCAGCAGCTCGTCACCGCGATCGAGCTGTGGGAGGCGAGCGACCGCGACCCGCTGGCGCTCTACCGGGGCGTGCGGCTGCGCCGGGCCAAGGAGCTCGGCGACTTCCTGACGGTCCAGGAACGCCGGTTCGTCGACATCAGCGCCAAGCGCGAGACCCGCCGCTCGACGGCGTTGATCGCGGTCGTGGCCGTGCTGATCGCGCTGGTGCCCGGCACGGTCGTCTACGCGCTCTCGAACGAACGCAAGATCACCGAGCTGCACGACCGGGAGCTCGGCGGCAAGGCGCTGTCGCAGTCCGAGTCCCTGCTGGAGCAACGGCGTCCGTACGCGGACAAGTACGCGCTGGTCGGCTACGAGGTCAGCCCGTCGGCCGAGGCCGAGAAGATCCTGCGGCTCTCGAGCGCGGTCACGCGCGGCATCCCGTTCACCGGCACGCCCGCGGACGACGCGGACGTGGTCGTCGCCCCGCGCGGGGAGATGGCGGCGGTCACCGACCAGGACGGCACCGACCGGATGTGGGGCCTCGACGAGGACAGGGCGGAGCCGGGCAAGAGGTTCGCCGACCGCCACCGGGTCGTGAAGCTCGCCGAACGCCGTGCGATCACGAAGGACAACAACGGCCAAGAGCACCTGTGGGCCGTCAACGACGCGAACGACATCACGTACCTCACGGCGCTGCCGGCCAGGTTCCGCACGCTCGACCTCAGCGCGGACGGGTCGCGGCTCGTCGGCAAGGTCGGCGACGCGGTCGACGTCGGGCTGCCGACGCCGGACGAGTCCGAGCACGCGGAGCTCTACGACCTGAGCGATCCGCGCATGCCGCGGAAACTGCCGATGCCGGTGCGCGCCCCCGAGACCGTCGCGCTGAGCCAGGACGGCCGCGAGCTCGCCACCGGTAGCTGGGACAAGGCCGCCGGTACCACGACCGTCGAGTTCTGGAGCATCGGCGGCACCGTCGAGCCCGCCGCGCCGCCGTTGTCCCAGCACGTCTACGTCCGCGGCATCACCTACAGCGGGGACGGGCGCTGGCTCGCCCTCGAGCACTCCTCACCGGAGTCGGTCGTCGAGGTGTGGCAGCGCGTGCCGAGCGAGTCGCCCGTGCTGCGCGCACGGCTCGACACGGCGTTGCGCGCCGGGGCGCGGGTCACGTTCTCCGACGACGGCCGCGTGGCCGTGGTGCGCGACAACGTGTTCGAGGTGCAGCAGCTCTACACGAACGACCGTCCGGCGGACCGGCTCGCGTACGTCGTCGGGCACGGCGCCTCGACGCGCGCGGTGTACCGGCCGCAGAACCGGGACTTCCTCGTGCGCAGCGGGGGCCAGGATCCCGAACTGCTGCCGTACGACCTCGACACCGGCCGGATCATCAAGCGGATGTGCGAAAAAGACGGCGCGCGGCTCACGGACTCCGAATGGGTGAAGAGTTTCGGCGAAGTGGAGCGCGTGCAGGTCTGCTGAACCGACGCGATGCGTGGGAACAAGCCGGAGTTGAGCAAGCACGCATTGTGAACTGGAGATCCACTCTCTAGGGTGACCGAGTGCGTGCGTTCACACGGGGACTCATCGGCATTGCCGGATTCCTCGCGCTCTGGGAGCTCTTAGGACGCTCTCCCCTCCTCCCTGCAGACGCGCTCCCGCCACCTTCTCTCGTGTTCGGCGAGCTCGTGACGCAGTTGACCTCCTCCGAATTCATCAGTCATGTCGTGGCAACGGTTTTGGCCGTGCTGATCGCCATCGGGATCGCGATCGCCATCGCGGTGCCGAGTGGACTCGTGCTGGGCAGCGTCCCGGCCGTGCGCCACGCGACCCGCGCGGTGATCGAGTTCCTGCGCCCGATCCCTTCTGTGGCACTGATTCCGCTGGCGCTCGTGATGCTGGGCTTCGGCCCGGAAACGAAGATCACGCTCGCGGTCTACGCGGCACTGTGGCCGATCCTCTTCAACACCATTTACGCGCTCGACGAACTGGACCCGCTGCTCGTCGAGACGTCCCGGGTCTTCGGGACCGGACGCGTCGGCGTGCTGTTCCGCGTGGCGTTGCCGAGCGCGTTGCCGTTCGTCCTCACCGGAATCCGTCTCGCGGCCACCACGGCGTTGATCGTGATGGTCAGCGTGGAGCTCATGGCCGGCAGTGAGATCGGCCTCGGCTACTTCATCATGGAGGCCCGCAGCGGGCCCGGCCGGATGGACCAGGTGCTCGTCGGCACCGTGGTCGCGGGCGCGATCGGCGTCCTGCTGAACAACGGTCTCGAGCGGATCCGCCGGCGTTGGGTGGCCTGGTGAACAAGTTCCTTCAACGGTGGTCCGTGTTCGCCGGTCTGATCATCGTGTGGCAGGTGCTCGGCGTGGCGGCCGACGACCCGTTCTTCCCCCCGCCGTCCGAGATCGTCGAGGCGGCCTGGGAGTGGTGGGTCCTCGAGCCGGAGAACGTCACCGAGCACGTCCTGCCGTCGATCGGCCGGCTGCTGTCGGGCTGGGCGATCGCATCCGTGATCGGCATCGCGCTCGGCCTGCTGCTGGGCCGCTCCGACCGGGCCATGGAGTACGCGGGACCGCTGCTCGTGTTCCTGCGGTCGATCCCGCCGCCCGCCCTGGTGCCGGTGTTCCTCCTGCTGTTCAAGGCGGGCACCTCGATGCAGCTCGCGACGATCGTCTTCGGCGTGATCTGGCCGGTGCTGCTCAACACCGTCGACGGCGCCCGTTCCGTCGACGTGACCAAAGTGGACACTTCCGCGGTCTTCCGGATCCCGCGTCACCAGTGGGTCCTGGGAGTGGTGCTGCCCGCGGCCTCGCCGAAGATCTTCGCCGGGCTGCGGGTGTCGCTGTCGCTCTCCCTGGTGCTGATGGTCATCTCCGAGCTCGTGGGCACGGACAACGGCATCGGTTCGCAACTCATGACGGCACAGCGCGAGTTCGACTACACGCGCATGTGGGCGGGCATCGTCCTGTTGGGCGTGCTCGGCTACGGACTGAACACCGCTCTTCTGGCGGTGGAACGCAGGGCTTTGGCGTGGCAACCGAGGAGCAGGGATGAGCAACATGCTTGAGGTGGCCGACCTGGGCCACACCTATGGGGACTACGAGGCCATCGGCGGCCTCACCTTCACCGTCCGCGCCGGCGAGCTGGTGTGCGTGGTCGGACCGTCCGGATGCGGCAAGTCCACACTGCTGCGCACGATCTCGGGGCTCATCACGCCCTCCCGCGGTGACGTGTCCCTGAAGGGCTCCCACCTCGCGGTGGTGTTCCAGGACTACCAGCGCTCGCTGTTCCCCTGGCTCACCGTGCAGGGCAACGTCGAGTTCCCGCTGAGGTCCCTGCCGCGTGCCGAGCGCCGTGCCCGCGCCGCGGAGGCCCTGGAGTGGGTGGGCCTCGGGAAGGCCGCCAAGAAGCGCCCGTGGCAGCTTTCCGGTGGTATGCAACAGCGTGTGGCGATCGCGCGCGCTCTGGCGTACCGGCCCGCGTTGTTGTTGATGGACGAGCCGTTCGCCTCGGTGGACGCGCAGACCCGTTTCGAGCTGGAGGACCTGTTGCTGCGCGTGCGCCGTGAGCACGACACGACGGTCCTCGTCGTCACGCACGACATCGACGAGTCGGTGTACCTGGGCGACCGCATCCTGGTGCTCTCCAACTCGCCCGCGCGGCTGGTGGCGGACCTCGACGTCCCGCTGCCCGCCGAGCGCGACCAGGTGACCACGCGGACCGACGAGGCCTTCGTGGCGCTGCGGTCCAAGGTGGCCCGTCTGCTGAACGTCGGCAAGCCCTCGATCGACGTCGAGAAGTGGGCCGCGGCGGAGAGGGAGTCCCTCAGCGAGACCGTCCCGTCCTGACCGTCGCTTCGAACAGTGGAGCCCCGGACCGCCGCGGTCCGGGGCTCCACTGCGTTCTCAGTGCCTGCGGGAGGGCGTCGGCACTGGTGAACGGGAACAGACGCCCGCGCTCGGGGCAGAGCGCTGGGCGTCCGTTCCCGGCGGCTCAGAGGTGGATGTCGAAGTCGTTGCCGTTGGCGATGCCGTCGTGCAGCAGGTCGACGTCGCCGAGCTTCACGTCGTCGATGACGTTGCCGAGGTCCGCGTGCACGTCGCCGACCTGAGCGACGTCCTGCACCACGTTGTGGCTGAGGTCCACGGCGTCCTTGACGTCCACGTCGCCGACGACGTCCTTGACGAGCACGTCGGTGTCCACGACGTCCTTCACGAGGACGTCCGCGTCGAGGTCCTTGACCAGCACGTCGGCCACGTCGGTCACACCGGTCACCGCGTGGACGTCCGCGAGGTCGGTGACCCCGGTGACGACGGAGTTGCCGGTCGCGATGTCGGTGACACCGGTGACGACCTCGTCGGTGTCGACCACGTCGAGGGTCTTGGTGACGTCGCCGAGGCCGCCGAAGTCGGTGACCAGCGCGGTGACGGAGGAGGGGGCGGCGATGCCGGCGACGCCCGAGACGCCGTCGACGCTGCTCGTGATCAGCTTGAGGCTGTCGACGGCGGTCAGGTCGCCCGCGCCGGCCAGCACCTGGTCGACCGCGTCGACCTTCACGACGGAGGCGCTGTCGAGCACCAGGGGCAGGATCTCGTGGACGTCGACCGGCGAGATGTCACCCAGACCAGCGGCTTCGAGGGTGCCTTCCGGGTCGAGCTGGAACGCCTCGCGGGCGTCCAGGTCGCCGAGAAGACCGAGGGTGAAGTCGTGCAGCGTCTGCTGGGTGCTCATGAAACTCAAGCTCCTGTAGCTGGATCGGGGGATGTCGTGCTGAACCGTATGGACGAACGACATCCCCCAGCATCGGGAGTTGGCCCCAGATTGTGACCCAGCGAGATCCCTAGGGGGAGGGGGGTCACCCGTTAGGGGGGCGGGGATTTCACCCTTGAGGGTGAGACTTTCTTGTCACGGGCCGACGTAGTTCTCCGCGAAGGTCGCCCGGTAGGTGGCGGACTCCGCCAGGTGCTCCAGCCGTGCTTGGGCCAACCGTCCGAAGAACGGCGAGCTGACGTCCGTGTGGATCATGTTCACCATCCACTGGGAGAACTCCTGCGCCCTCCAGACCCGGCGCAGGCAGTCTTCCGAGTAGGTCTTGAGACCGGTCTCCGATCCGGTGGTGTAGTAGTCGATAAGCGCACGTCCGAAGGTTGCGGCGTCGTTCATCGCGAGGTTCATGCCCTTGGCGCCGACCGGGGTGATGATGTGTGCTGCGTCACCCAGCAGGTACAGCCGGCCGTAGGACATCGGCTCGACCACGTGGCTGCGCATGTCGAGCACGCGCTTTTCGATGATCTTCCCCTCGGTCAGCGTCCACGACGAGTCGTGCAATGCGAAGCGTTTGTGCAGTGCCTCCCAGACCTGTTCGTCGGACCAATCCGAGGCCTTTGTCCCGACCGGTACCTGCAAATAGAAGCGGGATATCGTGGCGGACCTCAACATGTGTCCGGCGAAGCCGTCGTCGTGCAACGCGTAAATGGTCGCTTTAGTCGATGGCGGGGCCTCCGCGAGAATGGTCAGCCACTCGATCCCGTGCTGGTGCGTGAATTCCGTCAGCACGCCCTCGGGAATGGAGGGGCGGCTCACACCGTGGAACCCGTCACACCCGGCCACGAAGTCGCTCTCGATGGTCTCGCGGGTGCCGTCTTCGCTGGTGAAGGCCACGGACGGCTGCGAGCACGTGAGATCTCGCAACTCCACGTCGCTGACCGAGAACCGGATGTCACCTCCTCTGTCCAGAAATCCCCCGATGAGGTCCTTGACCACTTCCTGCTGGGGGTAGACGAAGTGCTCGCGGCCCCCGTAGAGGTCGCTGTACGACACCTGGAAGGCCCTGCCGCTCACGCGGAATTCACACGTTCCGTGACGGTCTGCTTCCATCAGCAAACGATCTGCCAGACCGAGTGACTCCAACATGGTTACAGAGCGGTGCTCCAGGACTCCTGCCCGTGGCCGGGTTTCCACGTGGGCTCGACTGGCTTTTTCGAGCACGACGCAGTCGATACCTGATTGCTGGATCAGGTTTGCCAAGGTCAGACCGGCCGGCCCAGCGCCGACAACGGTCACAGCGCGCTTCAACTGGGGTTCTCCTAGCCCTAGACCTGCTGTGCTTAGATGCTCACCGCAGGTAGTGGACTTGAACCTGCTCGTGTCGGTCAACTGGGGTCTTTTGGAGCAGCATCATTACTCTGAGTGGTTGACCGTCGCGATCATTCCCCGCAACGACGACACCGCTCCGACAGGAGAGTGCTCCCGATGACTCGAAGAGTCCGCCGTATGGCCATCCGTGGCATCGCCCTTGCCACGCTGCTCGCCACCGTGGCGAGCTGTGGTGCGCTCGGCGGCAAAGAGCAGGCACCCCCGGCCGAGTCGGCCGGCAACGGTCAGGTCGAGAAGACCAAGATCACCCTCGGTGTCCTGCCGATTCTCGACGTGGCCTCGGTCCACGTCGCGATCAGCAAGGGTTTCTTCAAGGAAGAGGGCCTCGAGGTCGACCTCAAGGTCATCCAGGGTGGCGCCGCGGCCATCCCCGGCCTGGTCAACAAGGAGCTGGACTTCACGTTCGGCAACTGGGTCTCGTTCTTCGCGGCCCAGGCGAAGGACACGGCGAAGGCGGTCGACGGGATCAAGCTGATCTCGGACGGCTACCAGGCCAAGCCCGACATGTTCCTGATCTTGGCGAACGGTGATTCGGCCATCAAGAGTCCTGCCGACCTCGCCGGCAAGACCATCGCCATCAACACGTTCAAGAACATCGCGGAGCTCACCGCGAAGGCGACCCTCGAGGCCGCGAACGTGGACGTGAAGTCGGTCAAGTTCAAGGAGATGCCGTTCCCGGACATGCAGGCGGCGGTCCAGAACAAGACCGTTGACGCCGCCTTCATGGTCGAGCCGTTCATCACGCGCGCCCAGCGTGCCGCCGGCCAGATCAAGGTCCTGGACGCCGCGTCCGGCCCGACCGACAACATCCCGATCGCGGGCTACGCGACCTCCGGTGCGTTCGCCAAGCAGAACCCCAAGACCGTCGCGGCCTTCCAGCGCGCGATGGCCAAGGGCCAGGCCGCCGCGACCGACCGCCCCACGGTCGAGCCGCTGCTCGTCGAGTACGCCAAGGTCGACAAGGAAACCGCAGGTCTCGTCCACTTCGGCGCCTTCCCGACGACGCTCGACGCGACG
This sequence comes from Lentzea albida, assembly GCF_900111005.1. Taxonomy (GTDB): domain Bacteria; phylum Actinomycetota; class Actinomycetes; order Mycobacteriales; family Pseudonocardiaceae; genus Lentzea; species Lentzea albida. The sequence continues at coordinate 552,552 of NZ_FOFV01000003.1, read as the reverse complement.
CGCCTGCAGCGCGTCGTCCAGCTGATGGTGACCTACGAGATGCTGGACAAGGAGCTCGACGTCAAGCCGATGCTCATCCAGCCCTCCGGCAGTTGACGAACCGCGCGGGTGGCTGTGATCAGGCCGTGATCGCCGTCACCCGCGCGATCGTCTCCGCCAAATGAATTATCGCGCGGAGGCCGTTTAGCCGCGCAGTGCAAAGTCGTTGATTCTCGAACCACTGTTTTGTCGTCCGAACGGCGGTATGAGAACAGCGCGTTTTACTCCAAGATCCACCAGGTTTGCTGCTATTAAACGGGGCGGGGAGTGTTGACGGTGCGCGGTCGTGAGGACCAGCGAGGCATCGACCGGTTCCGCCTACGCAACTGGCGGTTGCGGAGCAAGCTCGCAGTGGTGTTGCTAGTTCCGGCCCTGAGCACCGCGACTCTCGCGGGCCTGCGGCTGAACACCCAGCTCGACGACGTCGAACTCTTCGGCAACGTCCAGCGCGAGCTCGCCGTGAGCCACCAGGCCGCGAAGGTGGAAAACGCTCTACAGGTCGAACGTGACTGGGCAGTGCAGTGTGTGGCCTCCGGCAGGCAGAACGCGTGCCCCGAGCACGCCGCCCGGACCGGCCTCACCGATGTGGAACTGGGCAAGTACCGGGAATCGGGCGCGACGGCTTCGGCGATGAGCGCGTCCTTGCAGGAATCTTTCACCAAATCGCTGCAGTCCCTCGACGGACTGAGCAGCTTGCGCGTCACCCTGCTGACCACGAAGTACCCCGACATCGCGGTGATCGCGGCGTACAACCAGATCATCGCCTCGCTCGGGCAGGTGCACCGCGCGGCGATCTCGAGCCTCAGCGAACCGCAGATCGTGCCGCTGGTCGCCGCCGCGCAGGCGCTCTACACCGCGCAGGAGCAGCTCGGCCAGCAGAACTCGCTGCTGACGTCCACCGCGCTGCGCAAGAGCTTCGCTCCCGGCGCCGCGGACGAGCTGCGGGCCGCGCAGTCCCGGCTCGACGCGGCGTTCAACGAGTTCAACGACGCGGCTTCGCCGGCGAACAGGCAGAGGTTCCAGGACGTCGTGTCCGGTGCGTCCGTGGACGGTCGCAACCGGCTGGTGCGGCTCGCGCTCGCGCAGGACTTCGAGCGCAAGCCGGTGTCCATCACCGACGCCGAGGTCCTCAAGATCGGCCAGGACACCGCGAACCTGGTTCGCGAGGTCGCGGCCGACCTGGAGGGCCAGGCCGACGCGACGACCACGCGTCTCGCCGACACCGCTCGGTCGGACGCCTGGCGCGACGCGGGTCTGGTCGCCGTCTCGCTGCTGATCGCCTTCGGTCTGATGGCGATGGTCGCGCAGTCCATGCTGCGGCCGCTGCGCGTGCTGCGCCGCAGCGCGCTCGACGTGGCCCGCAACCAGCTGCCCGAGGCAATCCAGCGAATCCGTTCGCATCGCGACCCGGAACGCGCCGCGGAAGAGGCGATCGTCCCGGTGCCGCTGAACACGACCGAAGAGGTCGGCCAGGTGGCGCGGGCGTTCGACCTCGTGCAGCGCGAGGCGGTCCGCCTCGCCGTCGAGCAGGTGGCACTGCGCGCGAACGTCAACGACATGTTCATCAACCTGTCGCGGCGCTCGCAGGCGTTGGTGGAGCGGCAGATCAGCGTGATCGACCGGCTCGAGCAGGACGAGCAGGACCCCGACCACCTGGCGTCGCTGTTCGAGCTCGACCACCTCGCGACGCAGATGCGCCGCAACAGCGAGAACCTGCTCGTGCTCTCCGGCACGACGGTCAACCGCCGCGTCACCCGGCCCGTCGCGATCGCCGAGGTGCTCGGCGCGGCGGTGTCCGAGGTGGAGAAGTACGCGCGCGTCCAGATCGCGCCGACGCCGGAGCTCATGGTGCAGGGCCGCGTGGTCAACGACCTCGCGCACCTCGTCGCCGAGCTGCTCGACAACGCGACGGCGTTCTCCAAGCCCACCACCAAGGTGACGGTGCGGACGATAGAGACCCGCAAGGGCGAGGTCGCCATCCGCATCCACGACCGCGGTGTCGGCATCCAGGAGAACGAGGTCGCCGAGTTCAACGCGAAGCTCGCCGAGCCGCCGGAGGTCGACGTCTCGGTGGCCCGCGAGATGGGCCTGTTCGTGGTCGGCCAGCTCGCGAAGCGCCACGAGATCCGCGTGACGCTCGCGAACAACGACGACATAGAGGGTGGCGTCACCGCGCAGGTGATCCTGCCGGTCTCGTTGCTGCACAAGGGAGCGGCGCCCGCGCTGCCCCTGCCGGCGGCACCGCCTCCCACGGCGGCCGAGTCCACCAACCCCGGCGAGGCGCTGTCCGGCGTTCCGAAGTGGACGCCCGAACACCCGGTCGTCGTCCCGTCGCCCGCCACCGCGGAGGAGAACTCCGGGCGGCACCGCATCGAGCAGACGTCCACCGACGGCCTGTTCACCGCGCGGATCGAGGCGTCGGAGGACGCGGCGGAGGACGGCTACTCCTACGAGCCGCCGGTCGAACGCCCGACCGACCCGGTCACGGAGATCTTCCCCGCGATCGTCGACGAACCGTTGATCTCGCACGACGACCTGTCGAGGTGGTTCCAGACCCCCTCGGCCCCCGAACCCTCCACACGGGACGTTCCGCCAGCGGAGCCGGAGCACACCGAGGACGAGGACGCGGAGCCCGCCACCGTGAACGGCCTGCCCAAGCGGCAGCGTTCGGCGGACACCGTGAAGATCGAGGCACCGACGGCGGTGCCGCGCGCGGTCGCCGACTACGCCGAGTCCGACTGGGGAGCGGCGGACGAGGGCTGGAAGGCCGCGGGCGCGCTGGACAAGGGTGCCCCCGCGCAGACGACGGAGAACGGTCTGCCCAAGCGCGTCCCGAAGGCGCGCCTGGTTCCCGGTTCGCTGCCGTCACCGTCGTCACCGGCACCCCAGCTGGCGACGGCCGCGGCGATCCCCGCCCGGTCGGCCGACCGGTTGCGCCAGCGGTTCGCCACGTACCAGAAGGGTGTCCAGATGGGCCGAGACTCGCTCTTCGACTCGGCCGTCGGGGGCATCCCCGTGATCGCAGAAAGGGAACGCCAGTGACCACCGCGACTGAGGAACTGGACAACTTCAGCTGGCTGGTCGAGGACTTCGTCAGCAGGGTGGCCGGTGTCGCGCACGCCATCGTCGTCTCCGCCGACGGCCTGCTGCTCGCATCGTCGGACCGTCTGCCGCACGACCGCGCGGAGCAGCTCGCCGCCGTCTCGTCCGGCCTGGTCTCGCTGAACCTCGGCGCGGCGCGCTGCTTCGAGGCGGGCGACGTCAAGCAGACGGTCGTCGAGATGGAGCGGGGCTACCTCTTCCTGATGTCCATCAGCGACGGGTCCTGCCTCGCCGTGCTCGCCGCACCCAACTGCGACATCGGCCTCATCGGCTACGCGATGACCCGGCTGGTGGAGCGGGTCGGTCTCCAGCTGACGCCGGAGATCAGAGCCCAGCTGCACGTTTCCATGCGCGCCTGAGTAGAAGGAAGTTCCCATGAGCAACGGTGGTCCGGGTCGTCCGGGGTCACCTGGGGCCGACCTGAACGTGATGTCGTCGAAGATCGTCGTCGCGGGTGGGTTCGGCGTCGGCAAGACGACGTTCGTCGGGTCGGTCTCCGAGATCACCCCGCTGACCACCGAGGCCGTGATGACCCAGGCCTCGGTCGGCGTCGACGACCTGTCCCACGTGCCGGACAAGGTGACCACCACGGTGGCCATGGACTTCGGCCGGGTGTCGCTGGACAAGGACCTGATCCTGTACCTGTTCGGCACCCCCGGTCAGCACCGGTTCTGGTTCATGTGGGACGACCTCGTCCGCGGCGCCATCGGTGCGGTGGTCATGGTCGACACGCGCAGGATCGACGACGCGTTCGCGCCCATCGACTTCTTCGAGGACCGGGACCTGCCGTACGTGATCGCGGTGAACTGCTTCGACGGCCTGATGCACCACCGGGCCGAGGAGATCCGCGACGCGCTGACGATCTCGTCGGCGGTGCCGATCATCCCTTGTGACGCGCGGAACCGGCAGTCGACGAAGCAGATCCTGATCGCGTTGGTGGAGCACGCGTTGCGCCAGCCCTCGTTCGCCTGAGGACACACCGCCAGACCCGCTCCCGCGGAGATCACGGGGCCGGTGCCACGGGCACCGGCCCCGTTTCCGTTGTGCCGTAACTCTTTCGATCGCGCCGCCGATGACCGTTCGGGGTCAGCGACTCGGAGGGAGGCCGCGCCGGTGGGCAGCAGACTGGACAGGATCACCAAGAACCAGTGGTTCGTGCTCGTCGGCGGCGTGGTCGGGGTGCTCGCCCTGGTGGCCGCCCTGACCGGGCCGGTGCCGGATCTGAGCAAGGACGAGACGTCGGTGAAGAGCCTGATCGCGGAACCGGTCGGGAGCGAGGTCACCGACTTCGCGCTGCCGCTCGACGCACCGCTCGACCTGTTGCCGCAGAGCGATGCCGGGTTCTACTGCGACGCGACCATGACCGACTGGTTGCGGCGGTTCGGCACCGAGACCACGCCGTACCACGGGATCGCCGTGCGCAGCGCCGCGGAGGACGGCGCGCAGCTCGCCATCGACAACCTGCGGGCGGTGGACGTCGAACGCGTAGACATCGGTCCTGTCCTGCACTTCCAATGCCCGACCGGGGGCAACGCCGACATCGCGGTCCTCGAGCTCAGGCTCGACCGGGACCGCAGGGCCAGGCAACTCGTCGACGGGTCGCAGGACGACACGCGCCCGTTCGCGTTCAACCTCGAACCGGGCGAGCGGGGGAACCTGGAGGTGCGGCTGGAGAACGAGGACGGCCACTCCTACACCGGCCGCATCGTCGCGGACGTGTCGGCCGGCAGGACCAAGAGCACGGTCTCCCTGCCGCTCAGCGGCGAGAGCGCGGAGAAGTTCGACCGGGTGAGCTTCGGCAAGTACAGCAGGCTCATCGTGCAGCCAGGCCGCTCGAAGGACCTGTTCCTGTGCGAGCTCCTCTCGCCGGGCTTCACGAAGCTGCGGCGAGGGGCCGGGGACGAGTTCGACGTCTTCGACTGCACGCTGGAGAAGGTGCGGTCCCTGCTCGCCGAGATCGGCCGCTCGTGAGGTGGGCGTGGGCGGCGGTGGCCGCCGTGATCGTGCTCGCCGGCGGGATCTTCGTCTTCCGCACCGTCACCGCGGCGGGCGGCGGGGGCGTCGTCGTGCAGACGGTCCAGCCGACGCGGGCCCCGGTCGTCACGACCACCACCGCCCCGGCTCCGGGGTCCTCGGACGCGGACCCGGACCCGGATCGGCCGACCGAGGTCGTGAACGTCGTGGCGGTGGACGAGGCGGGCAACCCGGCGGCCGGTTACCAGGTCACCGACGGCGGCGAGGTGGAGAACTGCCGGCCCTCGCCCGCCGCGGCCGGCGCCGGGGTGTTCGCCTGCTCCCCGACCGCGGAGAGCGCCGACGTCTGCTGGCCCACGCCGTCCCCGCGTGTGCTGCTGTGCGGCGACAGTCCGTGGAAGACGTCCCTGCGGCGCACGACGACAGCGGACCGGATCGACCGGACGCCGTCCGGTGCCGAGGCCGAGCCGTGGGGACTGGAGCTCGCCGACGGTGCGAAGTGCAGGCGCCGCAACGGGGGTTCGTGGCCGGGCCGGGCCGACGGGCTCGCCGGGGCGTACCACTGCGACAGGGAGGACGTGTTCGTGCTGTCGGGCGGGGGACCCGTGGTGAACCGGACGAATCCCGCGTGGACCGTGAAAATCGGGGGGTTGAGCGCGGACAACGGGGATTTCCCGCCTCCCGCGGACGTCCGGGTCGTCAAGGCGTACTTCGCCGCTTCTCCCTGAACACCGCTGCGCCTTCCGGTCCATCAGCACCACTCGCGGGTGAACAGTTGTTCGGCCGTTCGGCCGCGCCCCCGTCCGACGCCGTTCGCCACCCGACGGCCGGTCGTAGGGCACGTTTCCGCTCACCACACCGCACGTCCGCGCCTCCCGGTCGATGATCACCTACGAACGCACTTGACCGTGTCAGCACCGCTTCACACTTGACTCTTCTTGTGCGCCAACGACTCGGCGATACAGTCGGGGTGCAATTACCCTGCATTGCGAGGAGATTCCTGTGTCCCTGCGCAAAACAATCGCCGTGGCGGCCAGTGTCGTCGGCCTCTCGGTCGGCCTCATCGGCACCGCGGAGGCCGCGCCCCGCATCGTCACCTACAACTCGAGCAACACCGGCGAGTTCCAGGCGGCGATCGACAAGGGCGCCCAGATCTGGAACGCCAGCGTGGTGAACGTGCAGTTCCGCAAGGTGACCGGCGCCGCGAACGTCACCGTGAGCGTGGACAACCAGTGGCCCCGGGCCTACGTGACGAGCCTCGGTCGTGGCCGGTGGGTCATGGGCCGTCAGGCCGTCAACGAGGGCCACGACACCGTGCGCATCTCGTCGCACGAGTTCGGCCACCTGCTCGGCCTGCCCGACCGCAGGACCGGTCTGTGCACCGACCTGATGTCCGGTGCCAGCGCCGGCACGTCGTGCAAGAACCCCAACCCGAACGCCAAGGAGAAGGCCGAGGTCGAGGCCAACTTCCGCACGCTCGTGACGGTCGAGGCCGCGACGTACGAGGACGCTGCCTGATCAGCTGATGAGCGGCCGTGGTCTCCCTGACGGCCACGGCCGCTCAGCCCGACACGACCAGGTCCACGCCCAGCGCCCGCAGCTCGTCCTGGTCGCCCGGCCCGCCGATCACGTGCACGCCGGCGTCCCGCAGCAGCGGCACCATGAGGGAAAGTCCTTGCCGCGCCAGCCTTTCCGACGGCGGCCGCGCCAGCCGGACGCCCCACACCGGACTGCGGTCCACAGTGGACAGCCCGGCGAACCCGCCACCGAACTCGTGCAGCAGGACGTGCACGCCCATGTCGTGCAGCACGTCGAGGTTCTCCTCGCCGTCCGGCATCGCGCGCACGTCGAGCGCCAGGAACAGCGACGACGCCGGGAACGAACCGGCCCGCAACGTCGACCGCACGTGCGTCGCGAGGTCGGGATCGCGTGACTGGTCGCGCGAGAGCCTGATCAGCACCGGCTCGCCGCGCGAACAGGCGTCCTCGAGCACCAGCCGTCCCGCCTTCGAGGCGAGGCCCAGGGCGTCCGCGTACGCCACCACGTCGTCGTGCCCGCTCTCACCCCAGCGCAGCGACGCCTCCACGAAGGCGAGCGGTCCCGAGGCCCACGACACCGGCGTGTACTCCACGGAGATCTCGCCGTTCTCGAAGGCGCCGGGCATCGCGGCGATCCGCGCGAACCGGGTGCGGTCGGCGGCGTCGGCCTCGTGGTCGTAGATGGCCCACTGCCGCTTGCCGCCGGTCTCGGCTCTGCGCAACGTCGAATGCGCGCGCCGCAGCACGGCCGTCGGGTCCGCACCGGGGCCGGAGGTGTGCACGAACCCGATGGACGTCGACACCGCGACGCCCGCGCCTTCCAGGTACACCGGCTCGGACAGTTCCTCGTCGATCAGCGCCGCCAGCGCCGCGACGTCGGGGGAGCCGTGGACCAGCACCACGAACTCGTCGCCGCCGACCCGCGCCACGACCGCGTCCGGCAGCACGAACCGCAACCGCCGCGCCACCTCGACCAGCACGGCGTCGCCGGCCGCGTACCCCAGGCCGTCGTTGACGATCGTCAGGCTGTCGACGTCCAGGTACCCCAGCGTGTGCGGCTCTCCGGTCGCGAGCGCGGACTCCAGCTTGTCCGTGAAGGACGCCCGGTTCGGCAGGCCCGTCAGCAGGTCGGTCAGCGACTGGTGCCGCAGCCACTCCTGCAGCATCCGCTGTTCGGTCACGTCCTCGACCAGCGCGACGAGGAACCTCGCCGTCCCGTCCGATCCGCGCAGGACCGACAGCACGACGTTGGCCCACACCGTGTCCCCGTTGGCGCGCGTGAGCTCCCACTCGCGCCGGTCGCTGTCCACAGAGGACTCGACCATCCGCAGGCAGACCGAGGCCAGCTCGGCCGCGTCCGGTTCGGTGAACAGCTCCTTCGGCATCTCCTCGTGCCCGAGGATCGCCGCCAGCGCCTCGTTCGCCTCCACCACCGCGCCGTGCAGGTCGAAGATCGCGATGCCCACCGCCGTGGTCGCGAAGACCTGGGCGAAGCGGGCCTCGCTGTCGTGCAGGTCGCGTTGCGCGTCCTCGACGGCCTTCAGCAGCGAGTCCTTGACCTTCTCCTGCTCCGCGAACAACTGGTCGCGCGTCGCCCGCACGTACCCCGACGCCAGCGCCCCGAGCACCTCGGGCGGGAACTCCGGGCCGAGCACCTCGAGCGTGCGGCGCAGCGAGTCGGGACCGGTGAAGCGCTTGCGCACCAGCCATTCGCCGATCGCCACCGCCGCCTGACCGGCACGCAGCCGGGCGGCGTGCTCCTCGAGGTGCTGCGTCAGCTTCCGCCGTGACATCGGCGAGTACGCGCTCTCGATCAGAGCAGCCGCCCAGCGCTGTGCGAGGGCCTTGGCGGGCATCAGGGTTTGCGACCCACCGCCGCGTAGAGGTTCGCCTTCGACGGTTCGTCGCCGACGTCCTCGGGCGACTCGGGCCGCCACTGCGGCGTGAACACGATGCCGGGCTCCACGACCTCCGTGCCCGCCAGCATGTCCGCCACCTGGGCCTTGGTGCGCGGGGTGATCGGCTCCGCGGTCTTCGCGAAGATCTCCCTGCCCGCCGCCATGGCCGCGGGCATGCTGTCGGCGGTGAAGTGGGAGATCGCGAGGTACGAACCGGAGGCGAGCGACTCCACGTACCGGGACAGCACGCCCCACGGGTCGTCGGAGTCGGGGATGAACTGCAGGACGCCCACGACCAGGAGGCCGATCGGCTGGGAGAAGTCGAGGTGCTGCCGAGCCTGCTCGACGACCTTCTCCGGCTCGCGCAGGTCGGCCAGCAACGCCGTCACGTTCGGTTCGTCGGCCAGCATCAGCTCGGCGTGCGTGATCGCGACCGGTTCGAAGTCGACGTAGACGACCTTCGAGTCGGGAGCGACCTCGTGCGCCACCTCGTGCACGTTGCCGACCGTCGGGATGCCCGAGCCGAGGTCGAGGAACTGCCGGATGCCGAGGTCCGCCAGTTCGAGCACGGCACGGCGCAGGTACGCGCGGTTGAGCCGCGCCATTCCCCGCACCGGGAGCACCTTGATGAGTTCTTCCGCCGTCGCGCGGTCCGCTTCGAAGTTGTGCCCGCCGCCGAGGAGGTAGTCGTAGATCCGGGCGGAACTCGGGACGTCGACGTTGACACCTTCCGGTACCCAGCTGACTCGATCGACCACAGCGACACACCTCTCGCGATGCGAATTCTGAGCGTCGACAACCCTACTGGCCGCGGATGTGGTCCGAACGAGCGAATTACCCGTCACACGAATGGTGAGTCATAGGATGAACCAATCGGTGCAGCCGCTCGAGAACCGGAACTTCACCGGCCCCCTCGGCGCCGCTCCCATCACGAACGTCCCCAGTTCGTCGACCGCCACCGTCTCGTGGTCGCCGTTCGGCGTCACGAGGGTGATCGACTCCGCCGCCGGCATCAGCTGGCCGGTGATCCCCGCCGCGGACACCTCGACCTGCAGCATGACGCCGTCCGCGTCGAACACCAGCTGCCGCGCTGTCGCCGTGGACCGCGCACGGGTGAAGAGCGTGTCGTCCAGCACCGAGTCGTACGACGTGATGAGCAGCAGTTCCTCGTCGATGTTCCGCCACGTGAACGCGGCCTTGGCCGCTTCGACGAACTCCAGCGGAACGTCCTCCTGAGGTGTGCTCAACGCGTCGCGCAAGGCGTCGAGCAGTACTTCGTCACTGTCCCAGTCGTGCCGCACCCAGCACACCTCCTCTCTTGACCGGCGACCCCAGGAAGGCGGCGATCGCAGGGGTTTTCCGCAACTTCTCCAGGCAACGTATCCGTGTGGGGCCGATGCTGCCGACCGGCATCGCGAGCTCCTCGCTCACGACCTGGTAGCTCGGCGGCGGGTCGGTCATCAGCTTCGTCAGCAACCGCTTGCACTGGTCCGTGAGCTCGGCGAACCCTTCCCGCAGCGCCTGCCGCCGCTCCACCGCCAGCAGTTCCGCCTCCACGTCCGCGTCCACCTGCTCCGACTCCAGCGCGTCGGACTCGGACAACGGGTCGTAGAGGTGCGTGCGCTGCTGCACGCGCAGCACGCGCAGGCACTCGTTGCGGGTGGTCGTCATGATCCAGCCCGGCAGCGCCTCCGGCTCGCGCAGCCGTCCGATCTGCTCCACGAGCCGCAGCCACAGCGTCTGGTTCACGTCGGCCGCATCCGCGGGGCGCAGCCGGTGCTTGTAGATCACCGACACCACCAGCGGCGTGTAACGGTCCACGATCTCGTTCCACGCCGACTGGTCGCCCTCGGCCGCCGCGCTCACGAGCGCGGCGATCGGGGATGCAGAGGTCACGTCGACTCCTTGCGGTCACAACTGGCGGAGGCCGAGGTTGCTCCCCAGATACAACTATTTGACAAAAACTCCGTAGCCGGGGTGGAACTCCGGTCCGCTCAGCAGTTTGTCACGTGCCTGACCTGCGTCGACACCGTCGGCGACCATGGTGGCGGCGATCCGGCCCGTGACGAGCGGAGCGGCGAACGACGTGCCGTACCAGTACGCCCACAGCGCGAACGGCGTCGCGGAGGGCTCGCCGGGCAGCTGCCACTCGCCCTTGAGGTAGGTGGAGGCGCGGTTGCCGATCGCGCAGGCGTCGACCCAGTGGCCCCAGTTCGAGTAGAAGGCGGGCGCGAGGGAGCCGTCGCGCTCCTGCTGGGCGGCGGCGACGGCGGTGACCCCGCACAGCGCGGCGGGCCAGCTCGGCCGCTGGGTGCCCTGGTTGCCGGCCGAGGCGACCACGACGATGCCCCGCGGCAGCGCCTCGATGGTGCGCCGCAACGGTTCCGACGCGACGTCGTCCGCGGTGAAGCAGCCGAGCGACAGGTTGAGGATGTTGATCTTCTTCTTGCCCAGCTCGGTGATCTTGGCGCAGATCCGTTCCTCGTCGCCGAAGCCGTTCGGGTCGAGGCCCGCCTCCGGGTCGAACGTGACGCCGGGGGCCGCGTTCTGGATGACGCCCGCGACGAACGTGCCGTGGCCGCCCTGCAGCGCGAAGTTGTCGCCGCTGCTGTAAGCCGCGTCGACGTCGTCGGCCTCCTTGGCGTAGCGGCCGTCGAACCAGTCGGAGTGCTCGCCGCTCGCGTCCGCGGAGATGCCGGTGTCGATGATGCCGACGCGGACGTTCTTCAGCCGCTCGTCGGACTTGGGCGCGGAGACCGGGTCGGTGGGGTGCGGCCGGTCGCCGGGGTTGCCCATGACGAGGCCGCCGTGCCCGACGACCACGTGGTGCGGCTGGACGAGCGGCACGCGCTCGTTCGGCCACGTCCGCTGGTCCCGCAGGAGGCGGACGACGCGGGGAATGTCCTCCGCGTTGTTCGGCAACGTCAATCGCGCCAATCCGGCGAATCCTTCGCCGGGCCGGGCGACGATGTCGTTTTCTCGCAGCTTTTCGACCACGCGTTGTTGGTCTTCGGCTCCGACGAGCAGCTGGCCCGGCCGATAAAGGAATTCACGTCCGCGTTCGGCGTGGAAGCTGATGCTCTTGTCCTCGGCGATGAGCTGCAGGAAAGCTCTTTGGTAAAGCTCCGCGCTTTCTGACGGTTTCGACACCACGGCCTCACTAAAGCAGCGTTGACGGGCACCCCGACCGAGCTTGATCAAGCTACCACAGCGGATAAAGTGTCGCCGTGACCGATTTCTCCGCGGAGGACGCGCTGGAGGCCAGGCAGCGCAACCCGCGTGCGGCCGTGGAGATGGCCCGCGCGGTGCTCCGCAAGACGGAAGATCGCGCGGAATGGTCCATCGCCGAGCGCGCGATCGGTCTCGCGCTGCGCGAGATGCACGACTTCCCCGGCGCGGCGCGGCACCTCCGCCGTTCGATCAGGATCGCGACCGAGGCCGCGCTGCCCCGGTTGTCCGCACTGGCGCAGATGAGCCTGGCGTGGGTGCTCGCCTACACCGGCCGCCAGAAGCAGGCTCTGACGCTGCTCGACGACGCCATGCCCTCGCTGACGGGAGCGGACTCGGTGGCGGCGCTGATGCAGCGCGGCGTCGTCTTCCACTACCTCACGCGTTACGACGACGCGCAGCGCGACTACACCGCCGCCATCGCCGGAGCACGCCGCGTGGGCGACCGGTTGGTCGAAGCGCGCGCTCTCAACAACCGAGGCCTCGTGCGCGCGTACGTGGGGAACATGCGGGAGGCGTCGGCGGATTTCGCTGTGGCCGCCTCGCTGCTGGGCGAACTGGGCCAGGAACTCGGCGTGGCGGACGTCAACTGGAACGCGGGCATCATGGCGACCCGGGGCGGTGACGTGCCGGCCGCGCTGTCGCTGTTCGACCGGGCCGACAGCGTCTACCGCCGCCTCGACGTGGTGCGCCCCGTGCTGCTGGTGAACCGCCTCGAACTGCTCGTCTCGGTGCCGCTGCTGGACGAGGCCCGCGCCGCGGCCGACCGGGCGATCACCGAGTTGAAGGAGCTGAAGAACCCCCTGGGCGTCTCGGAGGCCCTGTACTTCCGCGCCCGCATCGCCCTGCTGGACGACGACCCGTCCGCAGCTCAGTCGTTCGCCGCCGAGGCGCGCCGCCGCTTCCGCCGCGAGCAGCGTCTGCTGTGGGCGGCCGGTGCCCGCTACCTGGAGCTGCACGCGGCCGTGCTGCGCGGCGACCGCTCCCGCCCGTTGCGGCTCGCCCTGTCCCGCGTCGCCTCCGAACTGGACGCGGTGGACTGGCGGCTGCCCGCCCTGGAGGCGCGCATCGACGCCGGTCTGGTGGCCGCCGACCTGGGCCACCGCAAGCGTGCCGTGGCCGAGCTCTCCCTCGCGGCCTCCGCCCGGCTGCGCGGTCCTGCGGGCCTGCGCGTGCGCGGCTGGTATGCGGAAGCGTTGCGGCGCAAGCTCTCCGGCGACGTGCGGGGCACTTCGTCGGCGCTGCGGCGGGGGATCGGCCTGCTGGACGAGTACCGGGTGTCGCTGGGTGCCGCCGAACTCCGGGTCTCCGCCGGCGTGCAGGGCCAGGCCCTCGCACTGGAAGGGCTTCGACTGGCGGTGGCCTCGGGGAACGCGGCGCGCGTCTTGTCGTGGACCGAGAGCTGGCGCGCCGGCGCCCTGCGGATGAAGTCCGTGTCGCCACCGGACGACCCCCGCCTGGAGGACGCCCTGGCGTCCCTGCGCGCGGTCTCCGCGGACGTCGAAAGCGCTGTGCTGGCCGGGAAACCGGCGGGTGCGCTGCGGGCGCGCCTGGTCCGCGCCGAGCAACGCGTCCGCGACCTGACGAGGCTGACGTCGGGCGAGGTCTCCGTCTTCAAGCCGCCGCCGGTCAGCTCTCTCGTGGAGGCACTGGGGCCGTCGGCGTTGATCGAGTTCGTGGAGTACGACGGCGAGCTGATGGCCGTCGTCCTGGCCGGCGGGCGCGCTTCCCTGCACTCCCTGGGCGCCGTGGACGGCGTGGTGCGCGAGATCCGCCTGCTCCGCTTCGCCCTGCACCGCCTGGTGACCCTGCCTCCCCAGCTCCCGAACCTGGCCGTCGCCCGTTCGTCGGCGTCCCACGCGGCCGCTCTGCTGGCCCGCCGTCTGCTGGACCCGTTGTCCTCGCGCATCGACGGCCGTCCGCTGGTGGTCGTGCCGACGGGAGCGCTGAACGGCCTGCCGTGGGCCGTCCTGAACCGCCAGGTGACCGTCGCCCCCTCGGCTTCGGTGTGGCTGCGCGCCTGTTCGGTCGCCGACGCCTCCGGTGAGGCCGTGCTGGCCGCCGGCCCGCGGATGGCCGCCGCCCCCGCCGAGATCAAGGCGATCAGCGCCCACGTGCCGGGCCGCGTCCTGGTCGACGCGGAAGCGACCGTGAGCGCCGTCGCGTCCGCAATGGACGGTGCCGCTCTGGCCCACATCGCCGCGCACGGCTCGTTCCGCGTCGACAACCCGCTGTTCTCGGCGCTGGAACTGGCCGACGGGCCGTTGACCGTCTACGACATCGAACGCCTGCGCCGCCCGCCCACGCAGGTAGTGCTGTCGGCGTGCGACACGGGGCAGTCCGCTGTACGTCCGGGTGACGAGTTGATGGGGTTCACGGCGGCGCTGCTGGGGCTGGGCACGCGGACGTTGATCGCGCCGGTCGTTCCCGTTCCGACGGACGGCACGGCTCCGGTGATGGTGGAGCTGCACCGGAAGCTGGCCGCGGGAATGGCGCCGGCGGAGGCCCTGGCCGAGGTGCAACGGGCCGCTGCCGACGACGCCTCCTATGCGGCGGCCGTCGGCTTCGTCTGCTTCGGTGCGGGGTAGGTCACTTCGGCGGAGGTGTCTTGTAGAGCTGCAGCGCGCTCTGCCCGGCGCACCCGAACTCGCCGGGCTGGGTCTGCACGCGCGGCGGGTACCACGCGGCGACGGTCCCGTCGGTGAGCCGCACACCGTTGAGGCACGAACCACCGCCCGCGGCGATGACTCCCACGTTGCCGTCCTTCACGAACGCGTCGAGGCGGGGCTCGGCCCAGGGGAGCTTGGTCCGCTCGTCCACCGGCATCGGCGGGAGCTTCGCGCGCAACGCCGCGAGCACCTCGTCGGGCGTGGGAGCGGGAGGCAGCGCGGCGAGGACCGTCTCGAAGGCGGCGAGGTAGTTCTCGGGGACGCCGGTGCGCTGGGCGGGCGGTGGGGTGATCGGCCTGGCGGCGGCGGGGCAGCGGACCCTGTCCGGGCCGCCCCCGATGACGCCGTAGTAGTTGAAGTCCGCGCGGTAGCAGGCCGTCACCGGGTCCTCCTCCCAGAGCCGCCAGGGCTGCTGGGACTCGGAGGTGCCGGGGTCGTGGACGCGGAACAGGAGGCTGGCACGCACCTCCTGCGGGTCGTCGGTCGGGCTGTCGGTGATCTCCAGCACCGCGAAGTACTTCGGATCGGTGTTGCCCTCCAGGGCGGCGCGGGCGTAGGCGTTGCCGTCGGTGCCGCGCGGGTGGCCGATGCTTTCGGCGACCTTTCTGGCCTTGTCGTCGGTGTTCCCGTTGCCCTCCGGCCGCGTCACGACGTACGTCACCGCCCCGGCGACGAGCACGGCCGCGGCCAAAGCCACCATCCCCCCGGGCTTCATGGACGCGACGCTAGTGCTTTCCGGTCGCAAGGATTCCAGAACTGTCGGGTTTCGCTTAGGGTTGCCCGCCATGACAACGAGGTCGTGGTGGGGCTGGGGCACCGTGGAAGACGCCGTCACCCCGGAGGAACGCCGTGCGCTGGTCGACCGGGTCCGGGCGGTGCTGCCGGACGCCGACCTGACGTTCCACGAGGCACCCGATCCCGCCACCCTCGACGTGCCCGCGTCGAGGATCGAACCGCGTGCGCTGTTCTCGACCGACCCGGTCGACCGCCTCGCGCACGCCCGCGGAAAGGCCTACCGCGACGTCACGCGCAACCTCGCCGGCGAGGTCGGGCAGGTGCCGGACGCGGTCGCCCGGCCGCGCACCGAGCAGGACGTCGTGGACGTGCTGGACTGGTGTGCGAGCAACGACGTGTCGGTGATCCCCTTCGGTGGCGGTACTTCCGTCGTGGGCGGGGTCGAGCCGCGCGACCTCGGCCGGGTGGTGACGCTGGACCTGCAGCACCTCGACCAGGTGCTGGAGGTCGATCCGACGAGCAGGGCCGCGCGCATCCAGGCCGGGGTGCTCGGGCCGTCGCTCGAACAGCAGTTGAAGCCGCACGGGCTGACGTTGCGGCACTTCCCGCAGTCGTTCGAGTTCTCCACGCTCGGCGGGTGGCTCGCGACGCGGGCCGGCGGCCACTACGCCACGCTCTACACGCACGTCGACGACCTGACCGAGTCGCTCAGGGTCGTGACGCCCCAAGGCATCAGCGAGTCGCGCAGGCTGCCGGGGTCGGGCGCCGGGCCGTCGCCGGACCGGCTGTTCCTGGGGTCCGAGGGCGCGCTGGGCGTGATCACCGAGGCGTGGATGCGGCTGCAGGAACCGCCGAGGCACCGGGCGGGCGCGTCGGTGCGGTTCGCGTCGTGGGAACGTGCCGTCGAGGCGACGCGGCTGATCGCGCAGTCCGGGCTGCACCCCGCGAACTGCCGGCTGCTCAACCCGGCGGAGGCGTTCCTCAACGCCGGGTCGCCGAGTTCCGTGCTGGTGCTGGCCTTCGAGTCCGCCGACCACCCCGTGGACGCGCTGCTCGCCCGTGCGCTGGAGCTCTGCGGTGACGGCGAGGTGGTCGAGGGCGCGGCGCGGCAGTGGCGGAAGTCGTTCCTGCGCATGCCCTACCAGCGCGACGCGATGGCGCAGCACGCGATGATCACCGAGACGTTCGAGACGGCCTGCACCTGGGACCGCTTCGCCGAACTGCACGCGAACGTCACGGCGGCGGCGACCGAGGCGCTGAGGCAGGTGTGCGGCATCGGCATCGTCACGTGCCGCTTCACCCACGTCTACCCGGACGGCCCCGCGCCGTACTACGGCATCTACGCGCCCGGCCGCTGGGGCGGCCTCACCGCGCAGTGGGACGAGATCAAGGCCGCCGTGTCGGAAGCGCTCGTCACGTCCGGCGGCACGATCACGCACCACCACGCCGTCGGCCGCGACCACATGCCGTGGTACGCACGCCAACGGCCGGACGTCTTCGGCGCGGCCCTGTCCGGTGCCAAGGCCGCGCTGGATCCTCAGGGCCTGCTCAACCCCGGAGTCCTCACCACACGATCGACCTGAGGATCAGCGCCGCGATGAACACCACAGTGAACGCCAGGTCCAGCCCGAACCCGCCGAACCGCAGGGGCGGCAACACGCGGCGCACCGGCGACAGCACGGGCTCGGTGACGGCGTGCGTCACGCGCCGCACCTTCCACACCCAGTCGCCGCGCGCCTGCAGCGTGACCGCCCAGTCCACGATCATCCGGCCGATCATCACGAGGATGAACAGCGTCAACACCCAGCCGACGATCCAGCCGATCAAGCCGAACAACTCGGGCCTCCTAATGTCCTGTATGTCCATCAAGCCACACGAAACTGAGAGGCGCCTGACAACTCGCTGAGACAGTATTCAGCGCATGGCGTACGACGAGGGCCTGGCGCAGCGCCTGGGCGAGTCGCTGGGCGACCTCCCGGACCTGAGCACGAGGAAGATGTTCGGCAGCCTCGTGTTCCTGTGGCGGGGAAACATGCTGGTCGGAGCACTGGGCTCGGACCTGATCGCGCGTGTCGGCCCGGAGGCGCAGGCCGACGCGCTGGCGCAGCCGGGCGCCCGCGTCTTCGACTTCACCGGACGGCCGATGAACGGCTGGGTGGTCGTCGACGGGGAGGCGGTGGCGGAGGACGAGGCGCTGCAGGAGTGGATCGCGCGGTGCCGCGAGTTCGTGGAAGCGCTGCCGCCGAAGTGAGCCTGATGGACGAGGTCCGGGAGGCGCTCGACGGGTGGCGCGGCATCACGGAGACCGAGGCGCTCGGCGGGGTGGTGTTCGAGTGGGACGGTGACCCGCTCGTCGGTGTGGTCGGCGACGAACTGGTCATGCGCGTGGAGGGCGGTGGCTGGGCCACCGCGAAGGGCGACCTCGACGATGTGCTGGAACGGTCGGCCGAGGTCGTGCTCGACGAGTGCGTGGTGCGCTGGCACGGTGAGCTCCGCGCGGGCGGCATGCCCGCGTTCCGGGCCGTGCTCGCCCTGGTGCGGCACGACCCGGAACGCGAGGAGTTGCAACGCATCCTGCTCGGCGTCGTCGACGGCACCGACCGCGACCTCGCCCAGCTCGCCGTCACGTGCCTGGGCCACGTCGGCAGGATCGACCGCGTGGTGCTGCCCGAGGTGGTGCCGAGGCTGCGGGCGCTTCTCGGCGACCCGCAGCTCGGTGGCCGGGCCGAGGACGCGCTGGGCGACATCGAGCACTTCGTGAAGTGACCGGTCAGAAGCGCACCAGCGGGCCTCCCGTGAAGAACTCGTAGACGAAGTTCACGAAGAAGAACCCGAAGAACACCACGTTGAGCACGAGGACCACGTGGTGCCACCACCGGGGCGGGCCGCAGCAGCCGCGAGTTCAGGTACATCAACGCGAACGGGAACATCAGCGCGCCCAGGTTCGACATGTTCGCCGAGATCTGCACCAGTTCCACGGGCAGCGCGAGGTGCAGCGCGCCGGCGATGATCGCCAGCACCAGCAGCATGAACGGGTAGTAGAAGCGGCGCGGGTCGTCCTCGATGCGGCGGCGCAGCCGGGGTGAGACGGCGTGCATCGCGTCGGTGAAGTTGCGCACCAGGGCCTCGAAGATGCCCAGCTGCGTGGAGAACAGGACGAGCACGCCGACCACGAGCATCAGGTAGAACATGCCCTGGCCGTAGAGCAGGCCGAGCTGTTCGGCGGAGAACGTCGGCACGTTCGCCGCCGTCGGCTGCTGGCCGGAGACCGCGACGATGTGCGCCATCAGCACGGTCGGGAGCAGCATGCCGAGCATCGCGCCGACGAAGAACACCGCCCACTGGTCGATCAGCAGCAGCCGGTACCAGCGGCGCCACAGCGAGGCGTTGGCCGGGGTGTCCACAAAGGTCACGCCCACCGGGCGCAGCTCCTGCTTGCCGCCGCGCAGGCCCGCGATGAACCCGACGTGGTGGCCCATGCCGTAGCCCTTGTCGCGGTAGTGGCTCATGGCGTACCAGTTCAGGCCGGACGCGAGCGCGGTGAAGCCCGCCAGGCCGCCGAGCTGGGTGGCCGTGATGCCCTCGGGAGGCGCGGCCGGGGTGACGAGGCCGCGGACTCCCTCCGACCACACGGAGAACGGCACGACGGCGACCGTCACCACGATCAGCACCAGCAGCAACGTGCCGACGAGCACCCAGTTCGCCAACTCCAGCGCGCGGGAGACCTTGCGGGCGCCCGCGGTGATCAGGAAGACGACCACGAGCAGGCCGATCGCGAGCAGTCGCACGTACTCGATCTCGTCCGGACGGTAGCCGCGGCCCGCGATCAGGGCGAAGAGGCCCTGCCCGGCGCCCGCCGCCCAGCCGCCGAAGATGAACGCGAAGTAGAACACCGCGAGGGACACCGGGACCCAGAACTTCCAGCCCGGCGGCACGCGGCCCCAGCCGACGACCGGGGTCTCGCCCGTCGCCACGACGTAACGGGCGATCTCCACGTTGTAGAACGTCTGCAGCAACGCCGACACCGTGATGACCCAGCCGATGCCGACGAAACCGAACCTGCCGACCGCCTGCGGGCCGAGCAACCACTCGCCGCTGCCGATCGAGATGCCGAGCGCGATGAGGCTCGGGCCGATCACGAACTGGACCACCTGGACAGGCCCTAGCTTGCGGACCTTGAACACCTTCTCCGGTTCCGGCAGGTCCGCGACATCCAACGGCGGCCTGCTCACTCCGATCTGCACCGACGACACTGTCGACCTCCCGACGCGTCGGGGACGGGAACCTCCTACTGTTCCGACGCGCCGGGTGGCCGGTCAACACATGAGCCGGCATCGAGGAGGACGGCGCGCAGTTCGGCCAGCGCCCGCACGCGGTTGCGTTGCACGGTCCCCTTGTGCACGCCCAGCAACCGCGACGCCTCCTCCAGCGTGCGGCCGGCGATGTCGACCAGCAGCACCGCGGACGCCTCCTTGCCGGTCAACCGGCGCAACAGCCCGGCGACGAACTCGCGGTCCTCGGGGGAACCGTCGCACACGCCGGTGTCCACCTCCGCCCGCACCACGCAGCGCCGTTCGGCCCGCCACCTGCCGCGAGCCAGGTTCACGGCCGTGGTGAGCGCGTAGGCGTAGGGGTTCGGGTGGTCGAGCAGACCTCGTTGCCGTCGCGGAGAGCTCTTCAACCGGACATAGACCTCCTGCACCAGGTCGTCGCCCAGGTGGGTGTCCCCGACGAGCTGGACCACCCGCCTTTGCAGGCGTGGCAACAACTTCACGAAAACGTCATCGAAGTCCGCGGAGTGCACCGGCTTCCTCCAGCTGATCGACGCCGACTGCCTCCCCTGGGCCTCTCGGCCGCTTCAGGCAGTCGCGGGTCTTCAACCGGAGCGGATCCGCGGTAGGGGCCGCAGACGCCTCGCACCACCTGCGAAAGCACTCATGCGAACCCGGCTTGTCCTTTTCTCCCGACCATCGGACGTGCCGAGCCGAGCGAATCCCCAGGAGGGAAAGACAAGTGCGAAGCGACGACACCATGCAGTGCTGGTTCGCCGAGCTGCCGAACGCGGGCGTGCAGCTGCCCGCCGTCGGTGTCGGCCTCAAGGTGCTGCGGCAGTCCGGCACGTCGATGACGGTGAAGTCGTTCAAGACGAAGTAGCGTCAACGGCATGACTTCCGCTGACGACATGCTGGCCGTCGCCGTCGAGGAGGCGCGGACGGGACTCGCCGAGGGCGGGATCCCGATCGGCGCGGCGCTCTTCGACGGTGACGGCCGTCTGCTGGGCCGGGGCCACAACCGCCGGGTGCAGGACGACGACGCCTCGATGCACGCGGAGATCTCGGCCTTCCGCAACGCCGGGCGGCAACGGAGCTACCGCGGCACCACCATGGTCACGACGTTGTCGCCGTGCTGGTACTGCAGCGGCCTGGTCCGCCAGTTCGGCATCTCGAACGTGCTGATCGGGGAGGCCACCACGTTCCACGGCGGCCACGACTGGCTGGCGGAGAACGGCGTCGGCGTCACCGTGGTCGAGGACCCGGCGCTGGTCGAGATGATGACGACGTTCATCGCGGCCAGCCCGGAACTCTGGTACGAGGACATCGGCCAGGACTAGCGTCGAGCGCATGGCTGCTGTGCTGATCGCCGGGAACGACGAAGGCGCCGAGGTCACCCGCCTGCTCGAGCGGGCGGGCCACACCGTGCTCCCGCACGACACCGCACCGGAGCAGGTGGACGTGCTGGTCACCACCGCGGCCCTCGCGCCGGAGACGTTCGAGGCCAAGGTCGCGGGCCTGGCCGAGGTCCTGCAGCGCTACCTGCCGGCCCTCGAGCGGTCCGCGGCCCCGGTCGTGGTGAACGTCAGCGACGCGGACCTCCTCACCAAGGCGGCCGCCACCGTCGTCACGGCGCAGTACGCGAGGGCGTTCCCGCACGTGCGGATCAACGCCGCCGAGCAGGACGCCGCGACGATCACGAGGCTGGCCGGGATCGGGCCGGACGGGCCGACCGGCGGCTACTTCGCCCCGGAGTAGCGCGCGACGGCCTCCTCCAGCGAGCCCAGGATCGTGAACACGGTGTCGAGCCCGGTCGCCTCGATCGGGCGCAGGGCCGCGCGGCCGGACGCCACCACCACGAACTCCACGCCGGCCCTGGAGGCGCGCTGCTGGCCCAGCACCAGGGCCTCGAGGCCCGCCGAGCCCAGGAAGCGGACGCCTCCGAGATCCACCAGCACGGCCCGCAGGCCTTGCACGACGTGCGTCTCCAACGGGCCGGTGAGCTCACCGCTGGAGGTCGTGTCGAGTTCGCCGGACACGTGCAGCACGACGACGTCGGACGCGATCCGGTCTACGGCCACGGAGGCCAGAGCGGTGGGGTCGGGCACGCTGTCTCCCTTCAAAGCATCAGCACCCAACGTTAACCCGCCCCTGGGTGAGCGACCAACGGCCCCTCAGCGAGCTGCGACCGGCCTGCCGCGACGCGTGCACGTGCTGGGTCAGGCGGGCGTGCAGCTCGTGGCACGCGGTGAAGCCGAGGCGGACGTCCTCCGGCGGGCACTGGACGGGCAGCAGCTGTGCGAACGGGTCACCGCCGATGGTGTCGACCGCCGACAGGAAGCCGACGAGCGCGCCGACCAGCCGCTGGTGCAGGCCGAACAGCGACAGCGCGTTCACCAGGGCGAGGGTGGGCGCGGGCATGTCGTCGACCAGGGCGTTCGGGTCCAGGTCGCGCAGCGTCACGGTGAACAGCACCGAATGGGTGCGTTCGGACCGCGTGCCGTACGCGTCACCGTGGATGTCGCGCAGCACCGACCGCATCTCGCGGCGCGGCTGCCAGAACGCGTGGTGCCTGCGCAGTTCCGCGAGGCCCTCCTCGGACAACGGCGCGGGCGACGTCACCTCGGTCAGCGACCGCAGCTCCTTCTCCCAGCGGGCTTCGAGGGCCGCGTGGAACTGGGCCAGCGCGGGGTGCTCCTCCCAGCCGGCGGCGACGTCGTCGAACCCGTGCGTCCGCAGTTCGTAGCAGATCCACAGCGACAGCTGGAGGTCGTCGTCGAGCCAGGCCTCCCTGGTGCCGCCGCTGGCGAGCAGTGCGGGCCGGGGCAGTGGCGGTTGGCGCAGCGCCGTGACCAGGGCGGAGCTCATGTGGCCGCGGGGAGCGGGCAGGCGCATCAGGTTTCCTCACGCGTTCGGGCGATCAGCATGTCCACAAGGGACTCGGGGTCCGGGGAGCGTCGTTGCCGAGCGGCACCGCTGCCGTTGTGGCGCAACCAGTCCAACTGCTGCTCCACAGTAGACAGAGTGCCACGATCGCGCAGCGCGACCTCGACGTGCTCAACGAGCGACACTGCCCGGTCGAACGCGGGGGAGAGTTTTCCGGTGTGTGGATCGGCGGCCAGTCCGTCGACCCCGTCGCGCGACGCCCGCCAATATGCCGCCCGCAGTACGGAATCGTCCACCCGTCCTTCGGAGGGTTCCGTCACGACGAGCGCCCCGATCAGCTCGGCGAGGACCGCGACTTCCGTTGCCAGCTGGGGGATGTCGGCGACGCGCACCTCGACGGTCGGATGATCCTCCGACGGTCGGACGTCCCAGTAGACCATCGCCTTGTCCAGCAGGGCCTGCGTCGCGATGAGCGCGTCGACCGTGCCGTCGTACTGCTCGGGGCCGTCCCACTCCGGCGGCGGGCCGCTCACCGGCCAGCGCGACCAGACCATCGACCGCCAGCTGGCGTAGCCGGTGTCCTCCCCCTCGTAGTAGGGCGAGTTCGCGCTCAGCGCGAGCAGGGTCGGCAGCCACACCCGGATCTTGTTGGACGCCCGCAGCGCCTCCGCCCTGTCCGGCACGCCGACGTGGACGTGCAGCCCGCACGCGCCCTTCCCGACGACGAGCCGGCGGTGCGAGTACTCGATCTGGTGATAGCGGGGGTCGTCCGAGCCGGGCGGCGGACCGGCCTCGCCGATCGGCGGCATGCCCGTCGCCACGAGCCGGCACCCGGCCTCGTCCGCGGCGTCCACGAGCACCCGGCGCCCGCGGCGCACCTGCTCGTCGAGCTCGGCGAAGGACGAGGTGACGCCGGTGGCGACCTCGATCTGGAACGGCGTCAGCTCGCCCTGGACGTCGAGGTCTCCGGGCGCGCGCGAGATCTCCCGCACCCGTGGCGCCAGTGCCACCGGCCGCCGCGAATCGGGATCGACGAGGAGGAACTCCTGTTCCACACCGACCGTGTAGTTATTCATCGGCGAGCGGGTACCCGCGTCTCGTGCTGATCAACCTCGGAGTGACCACATGAGACTGCGTCGCAGCGACCCGGCGGGTCCGGGCTGGACCCGCCGCCGCCAGGGCAAGGGCTTCCGCTACACCGACGCGAAGGGGCAGACGCTCACCGCGGACGACGTCGCGCGGGTGAAAGCCCTGGTCATCCCGCCTGCATGGCGGGAGGTGTGGATCTCGCCGCACCCCACCGGGCACATCCAGGCCGTCGGGTACGACGACGCCGGGCGGCGCCAGTACCTCTACCACGAGCAGTGGCGCGTCCAGCGGGACGCGGAGAAGTTCGACCGGGTGCTGAAGCTCGCGCCGAAGCTCGGGAAGTTCCGCGAGCAGGTCGCGCGGGACATGAAGGCGCGCGGCCGCACGAGGTTGCTCGCCGTCGCGCTGCGCCTGCTGGACCGCGGCATCTTCCGCGTCGGGCACGAGCAGTACGTGGAGGAGAACGGCACGCACGGCGTCGCCACCCTGCTCTGCGAACACCTCTCGGTGCGCGGCAGCCGGGTCCGGTTCCACTTCCCGGCCAAGTCCGGCGTCGAGGTCGACCAGGAGATCACCGATCCCGAGCTCGCCAGGGCGTTGAAGTCGCTCCTGCGCGGCAAGACGCCGGACTGCCGCGTCTTCGAGATCACCGCGGACGACGTCAACGAGCGCTTCCGCGAGCTGGTCGGCGACGAGTTCAGCGTGAAGGACCTGCGCACCTGGCGCGCGACGGTGTTCGCGGCGGAGTTCTTCGCGGCGGAGCTGGCCAGGCGCGGCAGGCCGTCGCAGCGCGCGATCAGCGCGGTCATGAAGGAGGTCGCCGCCGAGCTGGGCAACACGCCCGCTGTGACGCGGAAGTCCTATGTGGATCCGCGGCTCGTCGAGGCGTTCGAGCAGGGGCGGGTCATCGGCGGGGGAGACCCGGAACGGGCCGTGCGCAAGCTGCTCAGGCAGGCTTGAGCGCGGCCCGGTCGCACTGGCGGCACCACGCGGCACCCTGCGCGGACGCCAGTGCGGCGAAGCCCGCGATGAAGTGCAGCGCGTTGCTGCCGGGGTTCACGTTCAGGAAGTTCACGACCTCGTCGTCGTAGCGGGCGAGGCCCAGCCCGAACAGCACCAGGAACAGCACCGCCACCAGCAGCGCCGTCCCGCTCAACGCCCGCAGGCGGGGAGCGGTGAGCAGGAGCGCGGCGCCGAAGACCAGGTGGATGACGTTCTGCAGCGGGTTGACCCGCAGCCAGAGGATCCACGTGTCGGACTCACCCGCGAACGACGAGAAGCCGGTCACGAAGAAGCCACCGACGCCCCACAGGACGAGCAGGGCGCCGGTGCCGACCGCCAGCTTCTGGGGCCACCGCAACCGGTTCATGAGGCCAGTATCGCCAGGACCGGACATTCCCGCTCGCCCATTTCACTCCTCTGCCAGCAAATCGTGCCGCAGCTGCTCCAGTGACTTGGTGAGCAGCCTCGACACGTGCATCTGGGAGACCCCCACGCGGCGGGCGATCTCGGTCTGGGTGAGCCGGCCGAAGAACCGGAGGACCACGATGGTCCGCTCACGCCGGGGGAGGCCCCGCAGCATCGGCTGCAGGGCCTCGTGGATCTCGACGCCCTCCAGCGCGGGGTCGTCGACGGTGGAGCTCTCCAGCGAGTCGAGAGGGGCGAACGCGATGTTCTTCTCGATGCGCAGGCCCTCGTAGACGTCGGTGAGCGGCACCCCGAGGTGCCGGGCGATCTCGGAGGGAGTGGGAGACCGCCCGGTGCGGTGCGACAGTTCGGCGGTGGCACCGTCGATGGCGTCGCACAGCTCCTTCAACCTCCTGGGTACGCGCACCGCCCAGCACTGGTCGCGGAAGTGGCGCCGCACCTCGCCGGTGATCGTCGGCACGGCGTAGGACAGGAAGTCCGTCTGCCGGCCGACGTCGAACCGGTCGATCGCGTTGATCAGGCCTACGGCGGCCACCTGCGCCAGGTCTTCCATGGGCTCACCGCGCTCGCTGAAGCGACGGGCGATGTGCCGGGCGAGCGGGAGGTACTCGCGCACCAGCCGGTCCCGCATCACGTGGTAGCGAGGCGAGTCACGGGCGGTGCGGGCGAGTTCCTCGAACGCCGCGTGCTGGTCCGGCGTCAACGCGCACCGCGATCAGACCTGAGGGGGCGGCGTCACGTCGCCGCGCCACGCGCCGGTCTCGGTGCCGCGGTTCTCGATGAACTCCTTGAACCGCTTGAGGTCACCCTCGATCCGGTGGCCGACCACGCCGAGCGCGGCTCCGGCCTTCTCGGTCAGGGTCTCCGGCTCGTACTCCATCTGCAGGTGGACCCGCGTGGTGTCGTTGTCGATCCGGTGGAAGGTGACCACACCCGCCTGCGACGGGCCCTCGACCGTGGTCCACGCGACGCGCTCGTCGGGGTGCTGTTCGGTGATCTCCGCGTCGAACTCGCGGACGACCCCGCCGATCTTCGTGGTCCAGTGCGTCATCGTCGGCGTGACCTGGTCGATCTTCTCGACGCCGTCCATGAACGCCGGGAAGGATTCGAACTGGGTCCACTGGTTGTACGCCGTGCTCACCGGCACCTGGACGTCCACCGACTTCTCAATGGTGGTCACGAAACCTCCTCCTTCGATTGGTGTCGACACGTGAGTACCCGTGTCACGCCCTGTTACACATCGGCAACGAGTCCGATGTGGACGGTCACGCAGAGTGCTGAACCACTTGCGATCTGCGCATCACGAAATCGCCCACAGTGGTCAAACTGCTCTGTGATCCACGTCTCAAGAGCTGCATACTGCTCGGTATGTCAGGGGCCCCTAGGAGGCGCTGGTGCTCGAGGCGAACAACCTTGAGGTTGTCTACGACGACGTGATGCTGGTGCTCCGGGGCGTGAGCCTGCAGGTGCCCCAGGGCAAGGTCGTTGCCCTGCTCGGAGCCAACGGAGCTGGGAAAACGACGTTGATGAGGGCCTTCAGCGGCCTGCTCGACGTGCACGACGGCAAGGTCACGAAGGGCTCGATCACCCTCGACGGTGAACCGATCCACCGCCTCCCACCGGCGCGGATCGCCGAGCGCGGGATCAAGCAGGCGCTGGAGGGCCGCAGGATCCTGGCCGAGCTGACCGTCGAGGAGAACCTCAAGGTAGGAGGTCACGCGAGACCCAAACGGCTCAGGCAGAACCTGGACCGTTGTTACGAACTGTTCCCACGCCTGCTGGAACGGCGAAGACAGAGCGCGGGCTACCTGTCCGGCGGTGAGCAGCAGATGCTCTCGATCGGGCGGGCGCTGATGTCGGAGCCGTCCTACCTGCTGCTGGACGAACCCAGCCTCGGCCTCGCGCCGTTGCTCGTGCAGCAGATCCGCGACCTCGTCGTGAAGATCAACGAACAGGGCACCACGGTCCTGCTGGTCGAGCAGAACGCCAGCATGGCGCTGTCCATCGCCGACCACGGCTACGTGCTCGAGACCGGCAAGGTCGTCATGGACAAACCGGCGCGGGCACTGCTCGCCGACGACGACATCCGCGAGTTCTACCTCGGTCTCGGCACCTCGTCGTTCCGTGCGGTCAAGCACTACAAGCGCAGGAAGCGGTGGCTGTCATGAGCGTTCTCGAAGTCACCGAGGTGCGGCTCGCGTTCGACGGCGTGGTGGCCGTCGACAACGTCTCGTTCAGCGTCGAGGAGGGTGAGCTCTTCGCCATCATCGGCCCGAACGGCGCCGGCAAGACCTCCATCTTCAACGTCCTGAGCGGCGTCTACCGGCCGCAGCGCGGCACCGTGCGGTTCCACGGCACCGACCTGGTCGGCAAGCGGCCGCACCGCATCGCCGCGCAGGGCATGGCCCGCACGTTCCAGAACATCGAGCTGTTCTCGCACCTCACCGTCGTCGACAACCTCATGCTGGGCCGCCATAACCACATGCGGTACGGCGCGCTGTCGGCGTTCTTCTGGCTCGGCAGGGCCCGCACCGAGGAGTTGGCGAACAGGGCCGCGGTCGAGGAGGTCATCGACTTCCTGGAGCTGGAGCAGTGGCGCCGGTTCCCGGTCGGCCTGCTGCCCTACGGCGTGCAGAAGCGCGTCGAGCTGGGCAGGGCGCTCGCGATGGAGCCGAAGCTGCTCCTGCTGGACGAGCCGGTCGCGGGCATGAACGTCGAGGAGACCGAGGACATGGCGCGGTTCATCCTGGACGTCCGCGAGGAGCTGAACATCCCGATGATCATGGTGGAGCACGACATGGGCCTCGTGATGGACCTGGCCGACCGCGTGATGGTCATGGACTTCGGCCGCCCGATCCGCACCGGCACGCCCGCGGAGGTGCAGCAGGACCCCGACGTCATCCGGGCCTACCTCGGCGAGCAGCACAAGAGCGTGACGCCATGACCACCACCGTCGTCACGCGCGTGAAGGACCGCGCCGAGCACACGCCCGACCAGATCGCTTTGCGTGCCAAGGACTTCGGCATCTGGCAGGAGGTCAGCTGGGCCGCCTACTGGTCCAGCGTCGAACTGGTCGGGCACGCGTTGCTCGCACTGGGGCTCCAGCCGGGCGAACGGGTCGCGATCCACTCCGAGAACCGCCGCGAGTGGCTCTACGCCGACCTCGGCATCGTCGCCGCCCGCGGCATCACGGTCGGGCTCTACCCGACGAACCCGGCATCCGAGGTCGCCTACCTCCTGTCGCACTCGGGTGCGCGGATCCTCATCGCGGAAGACCAGGAGCAGGTCGACAAGGCGTTGCTGGTCCTGGAGGACACGCCCGACCTGGAGTGGATCGTCTACGTCGAGCCGCGCGGCATCAAAGGCCGGTACGACAACCCGAAACTCCTGGCCTGGGAGGACTTCCTGGCGTTGGGAGCGGCTCATCGCGACGAGTTCGGCGGCGAGCTCGCGGACCGCATGGCGGCCACCGAACCCGGTGACGTCATGACGCTGATCTACACCTCCGGCACCACCGGGCCGCCCAAGGGGGCGATGCTCACCGTGGCGAACGTCGAGTTCGCCGTCCACGTGCTGGTGGAGGGCGGCGGTTTCACTTCGCCACCGCCGTCCTCCGCCGACGTCACGCTGTCCTACCTGCCGTTGTGCCACGTCGCCGAACGGATCTTCACGACGTGGTTCAGCGCGGCCAGCGGCGTGCAGGTCCACTTCGCCGAGTCGATCGAAACGGTGCAGGCGAACCTGCGCGAGGTGCAGCCGACGATCCTGTTCGGTGTCCCGCGCATCTGGGAGAAGGTGCTGGCGGGCGTCAAGATCGGCGTCTCCAGCGCGTCCTGGATCAAGCGCACGACGACTCGGTTCTGGCTCCGGCGCGCCGAAGCCATCGGCGAGACCCTGGTGAGGACCGGTGGCAAGCACACCGGGCAGAGCCGGATGCTCTACGCGCTGGGCTGGCTCTTCTGCTTCCGCGCGCTCAAGGCCCGCATCGGCATGCGGTACGTCCGGTACGCGGCCTCGGGTGCCGCGCCCATCGCCCCGGACGTGCTCAAGTTCTTCATGGGCATCGGAGTGCCGATGCACGAGGTCTACGGCATGACCGAGAACACCGCCGTGGCCACGGGGAACCGGCCGGGACGGGTCAGGCTCGGCACGGTCGGCGAACCGCAGCCCGGCACCGAGCTCCGGATCGACGAGGAGACCGGCGAGATCCTCACGAAGCACGGCGGCACGTTCGCGGGCTACTGGCAGGACCCCGAGTCCACACAACGGGTCCTCAGCGACGGCTGGTTGCACACCGGTGACGTCGGCGAGTGGGTCGACGGCACGCACGTGAAGATCACCGACCGGATGAAGGACATCATCATCACCGCGGGCGGCAAGAACATCGCGCCGTCCGAGCTCGAGAACGCGCTCAAGACCTCCCCGTACATCAAGGAGGCCGTGGTGATCGGCGACCAGCGGGCGTACCTGGTGGCGTTGATCGGCATCGAGTACGAGACGGTCGGCCACTGGGCGCAGCAGCGCCGGATCACCTACACCACCTACCGGGACCTGTCGGAGAAGCCCGAGGTCCTGGAACTGGTGCAGGGGGTCGTGACCGAGGTGAACGGGAAGTTCGCACAGGTCGAGCAGATCAAGAAGTTCCGCATGTTCCCCAAGGAGCTCGACCACGAGGACGGCGAGCTGACCGCGACGCAGAAGGTCAAGAGATCCGCGCTGGGCAAGATGTTCGACGACCTCGTGGAGTCCATGTATGGATGAGTTCCTGCAGTCGTTGATCCGAGGCCTCGGCACCGGGTCGATCTACTCGCTGCTCGCGCTCGGCTTCGTGATCATCTACAAGTCGACGCAGGTGATCAGCTTTGCGCAGCCGGCGTTCATGCTGGCCGGAGCGGTGCTGGTCTCGTACCTCTCGCCCGCGGTGTCGTTCGTCGGCGCGGTCGTCGTGGCCGCCGTGGTGATCGCGGTGCTGGCGCTGGGCGTCGAACGCGCGGTGCTGCGGCCGATGGTCGGCAAACCGGTGTTCGTCGTCGCGATCATCACCATCGGCGTGGACGTCGTGGTCAGGGTCGTGACGAACGCGTTCATCGGCCTCGACGTCCGGCAGGTCGGCGACCCGTGGGGCCTGAACACGGTGAGCTTCCTGGGCGCCGAGGTGCAGGAGCGGTACCTCGTGATGATCGCGACGACCGCGGTCGTGACGGCGTTGCTGTTCCTGTTCTTCCGCTACTCCCGGATCGGGCTCGCCATGCGGGCCGTGGCCTACGACCAGGAGGTCGCGCTGGCGCAGGGGGTCTCGGTCGGGTCGGTGTTCGCGCTGTCGTGGGCACTGGCGGGCGGGCTCGCCGCGCTGGCCGGCGTGTTCGTCGCGACGGGCGCCGGTGTCGACCAGCAGCTGTGGATCGTGGCGCTGAAAGCGTTGCCCGCCATCATCATCGGCGGCCTGGAGTCGCTGGGCGGCGCCGTGGTCGGCGGGCTCACGGTCGGGGTGGTGGAGTCGCTCTTCGGCACCTACCAGAACGACTTCGCCCCGTGGCTCGGCCCGAACTTCGGGCTGGTCGCGCCGTACGCGTTGATGTTGCTCGTGCTGCTCGTCAGGCCGTACGGACTGTTCGGCAAGCGGGAGGTGGAACGCCTGTGAAGGGTCGTCCTGAGCTGTACACCTCCTACGGGCAGGACATGGCGTTCCTGAACACGCGTCCCAAACGCGCGTGGTCGGGCGGCCTGCTCGTGATCGCCCTGCTGATGCCGTTCCTCATCACCGACGACCTGCTGCAGTTGCTCGCGACCGGGTTCGTGGCGGCGATCGGCGCGATCGGGCTGAACATCGTCACGGGGTACGCGGGCCAGGTCTCGCTGGGCCACGCGTTCTTCCTGGCGATCGGCGCGTACACGGCGGCCGCGCTGTCCGGACCCGAGACCGGGCGGGTGATCGGCTTCGGCATCACGTCGCTGCCGGTCTGGCTGCTGGCCTCGGGGCTGGTGGCCGCGCTCTTCGGTGTCCTGGTGGCACCGGTGGCGGTGCGGTTGCGGGGTCTCTACCTCGCGATCGTGACGCTCGGACTGGTCTTCCTGGGAGAGCACGTGTTCCGGGAGTGGACGTCGCTGACCGGCGGGCCCGGTGTCGGGCGACCGGCGGCGATCCCCGAGCTGTTCGGGGTGCGGCTGGACCAGGACAACTCGGTTCTCACCGCGGCGCAGATGCTCTACCTGCTCATGTTCGTGCTGCTGGTGATCTTCGGTGTGCTGGCGCGCAACCTCGTGCGCTCGCGGGTCGGGCGGGCGTTCGCGGCGGTGCGGGACCGGGACCTGGCCGCGTCGGTGATCGGCGTCGACCTGACGCGGTACAAGGTCCTGGCGTTCGCGGTGTCCTCGTTCTACGCGGGCGTTGCGGGTGCGTTGTTGTTCGTGGTGAACGGGTTCTTCGACCCCGGCTCGTTCAACCTGCTGTTGTCAGTGCAGTACATCGCGATGGTGCTCATCGGCGGCGCGGGCACCATCTCCGGAGCGGTCATGGGAGCGCTCTTCATCACTCTGCTGCCACGCATCACCAGGGAACTGCCCGCGGTGCTGCCGTTCATCAGCGGTGACGCGACCGGAGTCGTCACGGTCTTCCAGGTGGAGGCCGTGCTCTACGGCGTGCTCATCATCGTGTTCCTCATCGTCGAGCCACGCGGGTTGTTCGGCATCTGGGTCCGCGTCCGCAACTACTGGCGCACCTGGCCGTTCTCGTACTGAGGAGAGAATCTCCATGTCTGGTAAGAGATCTGCTGTCATATTCGTCGGAGTGCTGCTCCTCGCCTCCTGTCGCGGTGGCGATTCCGCCGCACCGCAGGAGGGCGCGGGCGGCATCAAGGTCGACGTCGGCGTCACGTCCGAGGCGTGCCCCGAGGCCAAGGACAAGTCCAAGGGCTGCATCTACCTCGGCACCATCTCGGACCTCACCGAGGGCCCGTTCAAGACGCTCGCCGTGCCGATCACGGACGCGCAGAAGGCGTTCTGGAAGCGCGTCAACGACAAGGGCGGCATCGGCGGCTACGAGGTCGACGTCACCAAGTACGTCAAGGACAACAAGTACAACCCGCAGATCCACAACCAGGTCTACCAGGAGATCAAGGGCAACGTCCTGGCGCTGACCCAGACCCTGGGCTCGCCGACGACCGCCGCGATCCTGCCGGACATGAAGAACACGAAGATGGTCGCGGTGCCGGCCTCCTGGACCTCGCTGTGGGGCTTCGAGGACGGCGTGCTCGAGTCCGGCGCGAACTACTGCGTGGAGTCGATGAACGCGGTCGACCACGGCGTCGAGAAGATGGGCGTCAAGTCCGTGATGGCCGTGCACAACCCCGGCGACTACGGCGACGACGCGGCCGCCGGCGCGAAGATCGCGGCCGAGAAGCGCGGGCTGACGTTCGAGAACGTGACCACCACGCCCGGCCAGGACAACCAGGGCGGCGCGATCGACGCCGTGGTGTCGAAGAAGCCGGACCTCGTCATCCTCACGACCGGGCCGACCGACGCGGCCGTGATCATCGGTCAGGCCGCGGCCCGCGGTTTCACCGGCAGGTTCATCGGCACCTCGCCGACGTGGAATCCCGGCCTGCTGAAGTCGCCGGCCGCGCCCGCTATCAAGGCGCTGTACATGCAGTCGGCGCCGTGGAAGTCGTGGAGCACCGAGTCCGTCGGCCACACCGCGTTGCGCGCGGCACTGCCCGGCGTGACGCCGAACGACGGCTACACCGCGGGCTGGGTGTGGGCGTACCCGCTGAAGGCCGCACTGGAGAAGGCCGTGGAGAACAAGGACCTGACGCGCGCCGGAGTGCTCGCCGCTGTGAAGCAGCTCACCTCGGTGGACTACGAGGGCATGCTTCCTTCGGGTGCAGGTAATTTCTCCGCTTCGCCCCAGGACGCCCTGTTCCGTCAGAGCACCCTCTACAAGCCGGACGACGCCTCTCCCACCGGAGTGACGCTGGTGGAGGACTTCTTCACCGGTTCGACGGCCAAGGACTTCAAGTTCGAGAAGCCCTGTTACCAGTGATCCGAACGGGTGACACTCGACGCTGAAACCCGACAAAAGTGTTTAGTCTCGCTGGTGAGCCAGTAGGAGGTTGTCAGCGGTGTTGTCGTGCGTCGAGGTTCGCCGATCCGCCGGAGGCCTCCGGTTACTCGTCCGTCCCCCGGCCGCGTCGCGCTGGAGCGCGCGGCTGGGGTACGAACGGGTGTCGGAGTTGCTCACGGCGATTCGTCAGTCCGAGTCGTGCTCGGTGCCGGACGTGGCGCTGAGGTACGTGCCCGACCAGCGCACCGGTGAGGCGGAGCTGGCGTGCGAGACGGGGTCCGTTCTGCTGGACGCCGAAGAGGTGACGGCGCTGCACGACGCGTTGCGCGCCCACATGCCGGACAGGATGAGGCCACTACCCGCTTAGCTTGCGAGCGAGCCATTCCGTGCGCGTGCGCCGTGCCCGCCGGGAGAGCGCCGCGTCGGGGAAGATCGCGTCGAAACCGTGGAACCCGCCCGCCCACGTGTGCAGTTCGGCGTCGCCACCGGCCGCCCAGAGTCGTGCGGCGTAGGCGACGTCCTCGTCCCGGAACACCTCGGCCGTGCCGGTGTCGACGTAGGTGGGCGGCAGACCCGAGAGGTCCTCGGCCAGAGCCGGTGACACGTAAGGGGAAACGTCGGTCGCGTCACCGAGCACCGACCGCCAGCCGAACTCGTTCATCTCCCGCGTCCACACGCCGGGAACGCCCTCGTACTGCCTGCTCGACGGGGAATCGTTGCGGTGGTCCAGCATCGGGCAGATCAGCACCTGTGCGGCGATCCGGGGGCCGACCAGGTCGCGGGCCATCAACGTGACTCCGGCGGCCAGTCCGCCGCCCGCGCTGATGCCCGCCACGACGATGGTGCCGATGCCGAGTTCGCCCGCCGCCCACAGCAGGCCGCGGTAGCAGTCCTCGACCTGCGTCGTGCCGGTCGCCTCGGGGGCGAGCCGGTGCTCGACGGTGACCACAGCGACGCCGAGTTCGGTGAGCCACTGCAACGGGATGTCGATCTGCGAGAACCGGTCGCCCATCACCATTCCGCCGCCGTGGATCCAGTAGACGCACCCGGCCGGTGTGATCCCCTTGGGGCGGAACACGGTCAGCTCGATCTCGCCGAGGGTGACGTCGTGCCGTTCGGCGTCGGTCTTGAACGGCTGTGACGGCATCTGGCGGATCGCCTGGAGCATCTCGGGGGTCAGTTCGGTCGACAGCTGCATGTCCGCGAGCAGCGCCTTCAGCTCGGGGTCCAGGGCGGGGCCGCGCATCAGAACGCGGCCTTGCCGCCGACGGGCAGCTCGTCGAGGTACGTGGGCTCGCCGTCGAGCAACGTCCGGAGCTTCGCGACCAGAGCCTGCGCCTGCTCGCCGGCGAAGAACGCGCTGTGCGCCTCGGCGGACTTCCAGCCCTCGGTCACGTGGACGACGTCCGGGTTCGCGGCCGAGCGGCCGACGAGGAAGACCACGCAGTCGTCGTCGGTGAGCGAAGGCGCGTCGAGCAGGAACTCGACGACCTCGTCGCCCTTGCCAGGGCGTGCGGTCAGGGTCGCATGGAAGCCGTGTCCGACACTCATGTGATTCTCTCCCTCGTCGTTCTGGCGATGCACCCATCAGATCAGCCTGAACAGTGGAAAGGGGAGATCGATGCTGCTCGACTCTTGCCTGATCCTCTCAGCTGATCGACGCGGGAGAACTGGCCTCCGGTACCAGGACCACGGGCGTGCCGCTGCCGTCCGCCGGCACCGCCCACACGTCGTTCAAGCCGTCGTCGCGCTGGATGCCGTACGCCACGGTCCTGTCGTCGACCCACGCCGGCTGGTCGTCGACGCTGCGCGTCTCGGCGAGCTCGGTGATCTTCCGGGACGCCAGGTCGAGGACCGAGACGCGCCAGCCCTTCTGCGGGTCGCCGTCGACGGCCTTCTTGTAGGCGATGCGGGTGCCGTCGGGAGACAGGGACGGGCACTCGACGTCGTCGAGGTCGGTGAGCGGCTTGACCGTGCGGGCCGCGAAGTCACCTTCGAGCAGGTAGCGGTGGCCGCCGGTGGACATGGTGGCGTAGAAGCGGTTGTCGTCGGCGGTGAACGTGACGCCCCAGTAGTTCGTGTCGACCGGCCGCTGCGGCACGCCCTCGACCGCGAACTCCTCCAGGGACGTGACCAGCGCGCCGGTCCTGGTGTCGAGGATGCCCGTGCTGGTGGAGAACCCGTTGGCGGCGTAGGAGTGGCCGTCGACGAACAGCGTCCACGCCACCATCCGGCCGCTCGCCGACACCCGCGTGCGGTTCGGGAAACCGGTCAGCGGGACGGTCCTCACCTCGCGGAGGCCGGTGTCGAGCACGGCGAGCTCGCCCGCCTTCAGCGCGCCGACCGGGCGCAGGCAGGAGATCGTGCCCGCCGCCGCGTACGCGCGGTCGCAGCTCTGCGCCGTGACCTCGCGGGAACCGGCCGGATCGGAGCGCGACACCGTGGAGAGCTTTCCGTTGCTCAGCACCATCAACCGCGGCCCCGCGCCGGTCGGAACGGACCGCGCGGTGTTCTCGGGCGTGGCGCCGGACAGCGCGGTGTAGCCCGCGGCGACGCCGCCGAGCAGCACGGCGGCGGTGAGGGTGATCAGCAGGCGCTTGGTCATCGGCGGCGTCCCAGCAGTGCGGCGGTGGTGATCAGGGCGCAGACCACCGCGACGGCGGCGATCCGGGTGGCGGCCTCGGGGCTCCAGAACTGCCAGGCGAGCCCGAACAGCACGGACGAGCCGAGGTAGGCGAGCGCCTGTCCACTTTGGATCAGCGCGATGCCGGTGGTGCGCAGGCGTTCCGGCAGGACCGGGCCGGCCAGCGCCATCAGCACGCCGTCCGTGCAGGCGTAGAAGACGCCGTAGAGCAGCACGACCAGCACGAGCAACGGCCAGCCGCCCAACGGCCCGTGCAGCAGCAGGTAGACGACGGTCAGCGCGCCGTACCCGGCCAGCATGACCTTCAGTCTGCCGACGCGGTCGGCGAGCGCGCCCAGAGGAGCGGCGAGCAGCAGGTAGACGAGGCTCGTGCCGACGGCGAGCAGCGGGAACCAGCCGAACGCCAGCCCCTCGCGCTTCTGCAGCAACAGGTACACGAACCCGTCGCCGATGGTGACCAGTCCGAGCAGGGACGCGGCCAGCACGATCCTCCGCACGGCCGGGTCCTTCAACAAAGCGAGCTTGAGCGGTTCCTTGCGCTCCAGCGGTTCGGGCCGGTCCCGCACGTACAGCACGAGGACCAGCACGCCGAAAGCGGCGATGCAGGAGCTCACCACGAACACGGCGTCGAACGACTGCGCGGACGCGGCGAGCACGGCCATGGCGACCAACGGCCCGGCGAACGCGCCGATGCCGTCCATCGCCCGGTGCACGCCGAAGGCCCGGCCGAGGTCGCCGTCAGGGGTGGAGAGGGTGATCAACGCGTCGCGCGGCGCGGTTCGCAGACCCTTGCCCGCGCGGTCGGCCGTGATGACGAGCCCCAGCGCCGTCAGGGAGTTCCCGGCGGCGAGGAGCCCGAGCTTGGCCACCGCGGAGAGCCCGTAGCCGAAGCCCGCGACGGCCTTGCGCCGGTTCGTCCGGTCGGCGACGTAGCCGCCGGCGAGCCGGAGCAGGGTCGTGGCGCCGGTGTAGACGCCGTCGATCAGCCCGTACGCGGCGGGACTGAGCTGGAGGCCGATGACCAGGTACAGCGGGAGGATCGCGGCGACCATCTCCGACGACACGTCGGTGATGAGGCTGACGGTGCCGAGCGCGAAGACGTTGCCGCTCAACCCCTTCCAGTTCGCCGTCCTGGGTTTGTCGAGAGTGGACAGGTACATCATCGGCCTCCAGCGGTCCGTCAGTGGCAGGCGGTCGTGCCGCTGTCGGTGTAGGTCTTGCCCGCCTCGGGGACGAACTGCCAGTCGAAGCTGTTGCTGTGCAACGTGAACTTCAGGACGCCACGCGTACCCGTGTTGCGCGCCTCGCTGTTCGGCCTGATCGTGCCGAACCCGTACGCCCCGGCGCCGCCCATGCCCGCGACGAACGTCCGGATGCCGCGCGCGTTGTCCAGGGAGCCGCTGGGGTTCTGCGGGGCGAACCGCTCGTACTGGTGGTTGTGCCCGAAGACGACGAGGTCGGCGTTGTAGTCGTACAGCGCCTGGAACAACGGCCTGGTCGCCGTCGAGGGCGCGTGGTTGGCACCGCTGGTGAACAGCGGGTGGTGCCAGTACGCCGCGACGCACGCCTTCGTGCTCGCCGCCAGGTCCTGCCGCAGCCACTGCTCCTGCGCGCTGCCCGCGGACATGGTGATGTTGGAGTTCAGCGACACGATGTGCCAGTCGCCGATGTCGTAGGAGTAGTAGCCGCGACCCGACGGACCGGCCTGCGCGCCGAAGTAGTTGTAGTACCCCGTGGCGCCGCTGGTGTTGTAGTCGTGGTTGCCGGGCGACGGCCTGGTGCGCGCCTTGTGCCGGCCCCAGGTCGGTTCGTAGTAGGTGCTGAACTGCGACGCGGTGCCGTTTGGGTAGACGTTGTCGCCCGTGGTCCAGACGGTGCCCTGGATGCCGTCCAGCAACGCGGCCGTGGCCGTGTCGCCGGAACCGGAGTCGGCGATGTCGCCCGCGCCGACCCAGACCGGGTCACCGGGAGGCGGCGTCGTGCCGTCGGTGACGACGAGCTGCGGCGCGGTCGCCCCGCTCTCGCGCGAGTCGTAGTCGGCGCCGTCGATGTTGCCCGACGTGATGCCGATGCTGTACGTGCCGTTGCCCGTGA
Organism: Lentzea albida; assembly: GCF_900111005.1. Lineage (GTDB taxonomy): Bacteria > Actinomycetota > Actinomycetes > Mycobacteriales > Pseudonocardiaceae > Lentzea > Lentzea albida. Next base: position 514,898 of record NZ_FOFV01000003.1, on the reverse strand, counting down.
CGAGGCTCGTGACGTCGACCTCGTACCAGGCGTTGCGCACGACCGAACCGAGCGAGCCCAGCGTGGCGCCGTCGATCGCGGGCTGGTTGTTCCAGGTCACCGCGGTCTCGGTCCAGCTGACGTTCGACATCGCCCGGAACGTGCCGCCGTTCGGGCTCTCCGCTCCGGAGACGTCGTCGGTGTGGATGCGCAGCTTGGCGTTGGAGACGCCGCTGACACCGGAGACCGTGAACTTGAGGAACGTCCGCTTGACCGGCGAGTTGTCGATGCCGAGCTGGCCGGACGTGCCGTAGTTGGTCCCGGTGGCCCCGTTGTCGACGTAGGTGTCGGCGGTGGGCGTGAACGTGGTGGTGGCGGCGTGAGCCGAGGTGGAGGCGGTGAGGGTGGCCGCCGTGACGATGATCGTGGAGAGCACGGCCAGTGGAGCCCTGCGACGTGACATGCCTGTCCTTGCTGTGGTGGGCGGACGTGGGCCGTCGGGAAGGGTAGGGCTCAAACGAGTCGCGCACGATGGTCGTTGGGCGGCCACCGGGTGAACGGACGGAAAATCCCCCTCGGGGGTGGGAAGGTATTTCCGCGCAGGACGAACGCTCCGTACGGGTATGGGAGTCGAGGTGCACGACCCTCGCTGGCTCGCGGCCGTGCCGGAGGCCGAGCTCGTCGTCGCGCTGGACGAGGTGGGGGAGCACGCCGCGCGGGGGCACCGGGTGACGGTGCTGATCGACCTCGTGCCGGACAACGTGTCCGTGCTGCGGGGTCTGGCCGCCGAGGCCGTGGGGGAGGGCGCTCGCAAGGTGCGGGTCAGACCGCACGGAGTCGACCGGGTCGACCTGGTCTACGCCGCCGTGGAGCTGGGCCGGATCGCCGAGGACGACGCCGTCGAGGTGCAGTTCGACGTCACGTCGGCCGCACTGCTGCGCGCCGATCCGGCGGCGTTCGTGCGGGTGGACCCGTTCGTGGTCAGGAGCGACGGGACGGTCGTGCCGATCTGCGCCGGTCTGGAGGACTACGCGCTCGGCACGCTGGGGTCGTTCGACGACCTGGTGGCGGCCTACGACCCCGAACCCGTGCGGGACCTGTGCCGAGTGGCGCTGACCCGCGCGCTGGCCGACACCGGGCCGCTCGTGTCCTGGTACGAGCACCTCATCCGGACAGCAGCCGAGATGCGCTCCGGGTGTTGATCACCTGGTCCGGTGTCACGCCGCACTCCTCCGCCCGCGCGCAGCCGTAGTTCAGCCAGTCCAGCTGGCCGGGCGCGTGCGCGTCGCTGTCGATCGAGAACGTGCAGCCGGCGTCGACGGCCAGGGACAGCAGCCGGCGCGGGGGATCGAGCCTTTCGGGCCGTGAGTTGATCTCGACGGCCGTGCCGTGCCCGGCGCACGCCTCGAAGACCTCCTCCGCGTCGAACTGGGACTCCGGGCGGCCCTTGCCCACGACCAGCCTGCCGGTGCAGTGGCCGAGGATGTCGACGTGCGGGTTCCTGACCGCGTTCACCATCCTGCGCGTCATCTCGGCGCGCGGCATCTTCAGCTTCGAGTGGACGCTCGCGACCACGACGTCCAGCCGTGCCAGCAGGTCCTCGTCCTGGTCGAGCGACCCGTCGTCGAGGATGTCGACCTCGATGCCGGTGAGGACCGTGAACGGCGCGAGCTCGGCGTTCAGCTCGGCCACCACGTCCAGCTGCTTCTCGAGCCGGTCGCGGGACAGTCCATTCGCGACGGTCAGGCGCGGGGAGTGGTCCGTCAGCACCATGAACTCGTGGCCGAGGTCGCGGGCCGCCTCGGCCATGTCGCGGATCGGGCTGCCGCCGTCGGACCAGTCGGAGTGCACGTGGCAGTCGCCCTTGAGCTTCGCCCGCATCTCCTCGCCGCCGGTGATGTCGACGTGCCGGAGCTTCGCCAGATAGGACGGTTCGCGGTTCGCCAGCGCGTCCACGACGACACCGGCCGTCGACTTGCCGACGCCCTTGAGGTCGGTGAGCGTGCCGAGCTTCGCCCGTTTCTCCACGTCGGCGGGGTCGAGGTCGGCGAGGACGGAGGCCGCGTTGCGGAACGCCTGGACGCGGTAGGTCGGCTCGCCCGCCCGTTCGAGGTGGAACGCCACCTGCTTCAACGCCTTGACCGGATCCATACCCCTTCCTACCCCACCGCGGTGAATTTCACCCGACCTTCGGGGGTGTCGGGCGGCTCGGCGACTGCGGAAGCGTTCGGGCGCTGACCGACTACGGAGGGGTACGCGGTGAGGAAGCGTTGGGGTGCGGTGGCTTTGGTGGCCCCGCTGTTCATGTCCCTGGTGGGAACGGCTCAGGCGGCGCCTGGCCCGTTGGACGAGTACTACACCCAGACGGTGGCGTGGGCCGAGTGCCCGGCCGGCTGGGTCACGCCCTCGACGGGGGTCGAGTGCGCCACGGTGATCGTGCCGATGGACTACAGGAACCCGGGCAACGGCAACCTGGAGATCGCCCTGTCGCGCAAGAAGGCGACGGATCCCGCGCGCCGCAGAGGCGTGCTGATGACCAACCCCGGCGGGCCCGGTGGTTCCGGCCTGGGCGCCGTGCACTGGTTCAACGCCCAGACCGACGTGCTGAAGATCTACGACGTCATCGGCATGGACCCGCGCGGGGTCGGCCGGTCGACGCAGATCCGCTGCATCTCGACGCCGACCGACGACGAGTTCCCGTCCCGTCCGACGGACGCGCAGCTCTCGAACTGGTCGGACTACGCCCGCGCGGTCGAGGACAACTGCCAGCGCGGCGGCGGGGAGATGCGCCGGCACATCTCCACCATGAACACCGCCCGCGACATGGACGTCATCCGCGGGGCCATGGGGGAGAAGAAGATCTCCTACGTCGGCTACTCCTACGGCACGCAGCTCGGCGCCGTCTACGGCTCGATGTTCCCGAAGTTCCTCGACCGCAGCGTCCTCGACTCCGCGCTCGACCCGCTGAAGACGTGGCACGAGCAGGACGTCGACGTGGTGGACGCGATCACGGACAACCTGAAGAAGTGGACGGAGTGGACCGCCGCCCGCAACGGCACCTACGGCCTCGGCACCACGCCCGCCGCCGTCCGCGCCGAACTGGACGCGATCGCCGCGAAGCTGGAGGACGGCCCGCACGGCGGCTACGCGGACGTGACCTCGTTCGACTACGCCGTCGGCGCCACCCGCTACCGCCGCTCGTGGGCCGCGTTCTCGCGCCACATCGCCTCGATCAAGGCGGGCGTCGCCGATCCCGCGGAGGCCTCCGCGATCGTGGCGGCTCTGAAGAAGGGCGACATCGAACCGACCTCGCCCGGCACGTTCCAGGCCGTGGTCTGCGAATGGGACTGGTTCACCGACGTCAACACGTACTACAACGACATGAAGCGCTGGCGCGACACGAACCCGTACGGCGGCACCGTCGACTACATGGCGCCGACCAACTGCACGTTCCGCGCGTTCCAGCGCCCGGAGAAGATCCCGGCCATCACCCGCAAGTACCCGGCGGGCCTCGTCGTGAACTCCGACGGCGACACCCAGACCCCGCTCGCCAACGGCAGGGTCATGGCGGAGCACCTCGCGCAGCCGCTGATCAGCGTGGCGAACGACGGCCAGCACGGCCACTACGCGTTGCGCCGCAACACCTGTGTCGACACGATCGTCAACAAGTACCTGGTGTCGGGCATCCTGCCGGCGTCCCGGGTCACCTGTGCCGGCACGGACATCGCGGAGACGGTGCCTCCGGGCGCGGCGGCCTCGCTCGGCGCGCAGTCCGCGCGGCCGTTGAGCGAGATCCTCGGTGAGATCGCCGTGGAGACCAAGCCCTTCTAGAAGCCCTACTAACCGGGCGGCACGACGCGGCCGAGCCGTTTGCGCACTCCCTCCTCCTGGTAGCGCGCAACGGTCTCGGCCAGCTGCACGCACGCGCGCTCGATCGCCTTCCTGGCCTCGTTGCGCTCGCTGGTGATCGCGCTCAGGATCAGCCCGGTCAGCGCCACCGAGCCGTTGAACGCCTGCAGCACGATCATCGTCGTCAGCAGGTCCCTGGCGACGAAGTGGCCGTCGGCCGCGGACATCACCGCCGCCACGGAGGTGATCGCGGCGCACGGCGCGGCGATCGCGTGCTGGAAGCGGAGCGCGGCCCAGATCAGCATCGGGAACACCAGGAACAGCAACCGAGAGCCGGACGTCGTCACGAACGACGCGAGCGCCGCCGTGCCGGCCAGCAGCACGAGCGCCTCGGCGAGCCGGCGCGGCGAGACCTGCCAGTGCCGGGGCAGGGTGAGCAGCAACGGCGTGAACACCAGCACGCCCATCGCGTCGCCGGTCCACCACACCGACACCACGGAGGGCACCTCGCGCCACGGGATCACGCCGCCGAGCTTCAGCGCCGCCGTGCCGACCAGCGCGCTGACCAGCATCGCGCCCAGCGCGCCCGCGAACACGAGCAGCAGCGCGTCCTTCAGCCGGTCGAGCGCGGGCCGGAAGCCGAAGCGGGTCAGCAGGTACCAGGCGATGAGCGGTGCGGCCGTGTTGCCCGCGGTGATCATCACGGCGGAGAAGAACGGCGCGCCCAGGGTGATGTTGGCGGCGAACGCCCCGATCGTGATGCCCGGCCAGATCCCGCGGCCCGACATCAGCAGTGCCGCGACCGAGATCCCCGTCGGCAGCCACAGCGGGGTGACCTGCCCCTCGACGAGGGCCAGGACCAGCCCGACCTGCGCGGTCGCGTAGTACGCGAGCGCGACGCCGGCGATCGTGGCGGCGGTGCGGAATGCGGCGTTCACCGCAACATGCTGCACCCGTGCACACGGGATGAACAGACCTTGCGACAGGGCGTACCCACCTGGACTCACTCCGTAGGTAGGTAACGATCAGTTCCGGATGCATGGTCGATCGCAGTCTGCCTTTGACCAGTGCAAATCGACATACCGGCTGGTATGCTCGGCGACTCCCAGGCGGGTCGCTGGGCTGTTCGGGTGGACCTCGGCCGGGTGATTGCGCCCGGCGGCCGGCGACTAGTACCCGTTGGTAACAAGCTGTGTGAGGGGACCCGATGAGGACCGTGTTCACGACCTGCCCGCTCTGCGAAGCGACGTGCGGGCTGGAGCTGACGGTCGAGGGCGACCGCATCACGAAGGTGCGCGGCGACCGCGAGGACGAGTTCAGCAAGGGCTTCCTCTGCCCCAAGGGCGCCTCGCTCGGCACGCTCGACGCCGACCCCGACCGGCTGAGCGCCCCGCTGGTCAAGCGCGACGGCGAGTTCCAGGAGGTCACCTGGGACGAGGCCTTCCGCCACATCGACGAACGCCTGAAGGACTTCCCCGACCGCAACGCCGTCGCGATGTACCTCGGCAACCCGGTCGCCCACTCGCTCGCCGGCGGTCTCTACGCCGGCCCGCTGCGCAAGGCCGTCGGCAGCCGCAACATCTTCACCGCCAGCACCGTCGACCAGATGCCCAAGCACGTCCAGGTCGGGCACATGTTCGGCAGCATCTTCTCGATCCCCGTGCCCGACATCGACCGCACCGACTTCATGCTGGTGCTGGGCGCCGACCCGTTCTCGTCCAACGGCAGCCTGTGGACGGTGCCGGACGCGCCGGGCCGCTTCCGCGACCTGCAGAAGCGCGGCGGCCGGTTCGTCGTGGTCGACCCGCGCCGCAGCCGCACCGCGCAGGCCGCCGACCAGCACGTGGTGATCCGGCCGGGCACGGACGTCTTCCTGCTGCTCGCGCTGGTCCACGAGCTGTTCGCGCAGGACCTCGTGGACCTGCGCGACCTCGCCGGGCACGTCACCGACCACGAGGTGATCCGCTCGCACGTCGAGGCGTTCGGCCCGGAGGCCGTCGCGGAGCGCACGGGTGTCGACGCGGCCACGACCCGCGCGCTCGCGAGGGAGCTGGCCGCCGCGGAACGCGCTGTGGTGTACGGGCGGATCGGCACGACGACGGTCGAGTTCGGCACAGTCGCCTCCTGGGCGGTCGACGTGCTCAACGTCCTCACCGGCAACCTCGACCGGCCGGGCGGCGCGATGTGGCCGCTGCCCGCGCACAACCGGCGCGGATCGGGCACCGGCAGGGGTTTCGAGGTCGGCCGCTGGCACAGCCGCGTGAAGGGGCACCCCGAGGTGATGGGGGAGTTCCCGGCCGTCACGCTGGTCGACGAGATCGAGACGCCCGGCGAGGGTCAGGTGCGGGCGCTGTTCACAATCGGCGGCAACCCCGCGCTGTCGCTGCCGAACTCGGCCCGCGTGAACGCGGCACTGTCCTCGTTGGACTTCATGGTCAGCGTCGACCCGTACCTCAACGAGACCACCCGGCACGCGGACGTCATCCTGCCGACACCCCCGCCGTCGCGCCGCGACCACTACGACATCGCGTTCCTCAACCACTCGGTGCGCAACTACGTGAAGTACTCGCGCGCCGCGATCCCGCTGGAGGAGGGCAGGGTCGACGAGACGGACATCTTCTTCCGGCTCGTCACGATCTTCAGCGGCCTCGGCCCCGCCGCCGACCTCGATGCCATCGCCGCGTTCCAACTCGCCGGTCTGAAGGAGAAGGCGGGCGTCGACTTCGAACCCGAGGGCAAGACCCGCGAGGAACGCCTGCTGGACCTGAAACTCCGCACCGGCGCGTACGGGCTGTCGCTCCAGCAGGTGCTGGACCACCCGCACGGCATCGACCTCGGCCCGCTCACCCCGCGCCTGCCGGAGATCCTGCGCACCCCGTCCGGCAAGGTCGAGCTCACCCCGGCGCCGATCGTCGGCGACCTGCCGCGCGTGCTCGCCGCGCTGCGGACGCCCGAGACCGACCTGGTGCTCGTCGGCCGCAGGCACCTGCGCACCAACAACTCCTGGATGCACAACGTGCCCGCGCTGGTGAAGGGCAAGCCGTTGTGCACGCTGCTCGTCCACCCCGCCGACGCCGGAAGGCTCGGCCTGAGCGACGGCGGCACGGCCCGGGTCACCTCACGCGTCGGCGAGGTCGAGGTGCTGGTCGAGGTCACCGGCGACATCGCGCAGGGCGTCGTCTCGCTGCCGCACGGCTGGGGCCACGACCAGCCCGGCACGCGGCTCACCGTCGCGAACGAGCACGCCGGGGTGAACGTCAACCTCCTCACCGACGACCTGCGCATCGACCCGCTCTCGGGCACCGCGGTGCTGAACGGCACCCGCGTGCAGGTCGTGCCCGCCTGAGCTCCGCCGCCGGAAAACCGTTGGGACAGCGCTGAAGGAGTCGCCATGACCGCCGGAGTGACCAGCCCGAACGCGGTGCGGGCCGTCCGTCGCATAGCCGACCTGCCGTTCCTCGCGGAGCAGGCGTACGGCGACGCGGTGGCGTGGCGGTCCAAGCAGGACGGTCAGTGGGTCGACCGGACCTACGCCGAGGTCGCCGAGCTGGTGCTCGACCTCGCGTCCGGCTTCGTCCACTCCGGACTCGAGGCGGGCGACCGGGTCTGCGTGCTGGCCAACACCCGTCCCGAGTGGACGGCGGTCGAGCTCGCGGTGCTCGCGGCGGGCGGCATCGTCGTGCCGATCTACCCGTCGAGCACGCCCGAGGAGATCGCCTGGGTGGTCGGCGACTCCGGCGCGTCGATCGTGGTGGCGGAGAACGCCGAGCAGTGCGCCAAGGTCGAGTCCGTCCGCGGCGAACTGCCCGAGCTGCGCGAGGTCCTCTCGATCGACCCGGCCGGCGACCGGTCCCGCGTCGCCGGGCTGGAGGACTCCGGCCGCACCTCACCGCTCGCCGACGTGCTGGACGCCCGCAGGGCCGCGATCAAACCGGAGGACCCGAGCCTGATCATCTACACGTCGGGCACCACCGGCCCGCCCAAGGGGTGCGTCCTCACCAGTGCGAACTGGGTAGCCCTGTGCCGGGTCGCGGAGGAGGCCCGCATCGACGCGATGACGGGCACCGTCTACCTGTTCCTGCCGCTGGCGCACGTCTTCGCGCAGATCGTCATGTTCGGGACCATGTACCGCGGTGGCGCGCTCGCGTACTTCGGCGGTGACATGAAGGCGATCGTGCCGGAACTGGCCGAGGTCCGGCCGACGTTCCTGCCGTCCGTGCCGCGCATCTTCGAGAAGATCTACACGTTCGTCACGTCCAGCGTGCCCGCCGACCAGCTCGCGCAGGCCGTGGCGCTGGGCCTCGAGGTCCGGCGCAGGCGTGCCGCGGGGGAACCGGTTCCGCCGGACATGGCGGCCGCCTTCGACCAGGTGGATGCGTTGTTCGCCACCGTGCGCGCGGTGTTCGGCGGCCGGCTCGTGCAGGCGTTGTCCGGCGCCGCACCGATCTCGCGCGAGGTCTTGCAGTTCTTCCACGCGGCCGGGGTTCCGGTGCTGGAGGGTTACGGCATGACCGAGTCCACGGCCGTCGGCACGATCAACACGCTGGGCCGCTTCAAGCTCGGCTCGGTCGGCGCGTCCGGTGTGGCGGGCCTCGAGATGAAGGTCGGCGAGGACGGCGAACTGCTGATGCGCGGCCCGCACGTCTTCGCGGGCTACTGGCGCAACGAGGAGGCCACCGCGCAGACGTTGCAGGACGGCTGGCTGCACACCGGCGACCTGGGCGAGATCGACGACGACGGGTTCGTGACGATCACGGGGCGCAAGAAGGACATCATCATCACCGCGGGCGGCAAGAACATCGCGCCGGCGAACGTGGAGAACGTGCTGCGCCAGTCCCGCTGGATCTCGCACGCCGTGCTGTTCGGTGACCGCAAGCCCTACTGTGTGGCCCTGCTCACACTCGACGCCGACGAGATCGTGCCGTGGGCGACGGCCCGCGGGTTGCCGTCCGACCTCGAATCATTGGTGGGTCACCCGGATGTGCGCACGCTCGTGCGGGAAGTCGTCGACGAAGCGAACTCGCACTTCGCCAGTGTTTCCCAGGTGAAGAAGTTCGTGCTGCTCACCAGGGATCTGTCCCAGGAGGAAGGTGAGCTCACGCCGACGTTGAAGGTCAAGAGGACGGTGGTGCACCGACTTCACTCTGCGTTGTACGAAGGGCTCTACGAGTAACCCGTACGTACGAGAAATCCAAAAACAGGTACATCCACCCTGGCGGTTTCCTTCCGCTCAGGGCAGAGTGGGACACCAAGCGGCGCACGGCCCCCTCCCCCCTCGGGCCCAGCCGCTTCGCGGCCCCGGCTCACGGCGTACTCCCCCCAGACGCCCTGCCGGGGCCGCCTTGCGTTCACCGCCGGGGCGGCGCGGTGGTCCCCCGCACGATCAGCTGGGTCTCCGCCACCACCTGCGGCGCCTCCGCCCCGTCCGAGTCGAGCCAGTCGAGCAACAGGTTCACGGCCGTGCGCCCCGCCTGGGCCACCGGCATCGCCACCGTCGTCAGGGCGGGCGAGCACAGCGCCGCGTACATGAGGTCGTCGAACCCGGTCACCGACACGTCGTCGGGCACCGCGATGCCGCGGTCGCGCAGCCGTGCCAGCACGCCCAGCGCCATGATGTCGTTGTAGGCCACGACCGCCGTCACGCCGGAGGCCACGGCGAGGTCCGCCGCCTGCAGGCCGCCCTCGTACCGCGGCGCGAACGGCCCGAGGTCGACGAGGCCGACCTCGTGCCGTGCCACCGCCTTCACGAGCCCGCGGCGACGCTCCTGGTTGGACCACGACGTGCGAGGCCCGTTCAGGTAAGCGATCCGGCGGTGTCCCAATGCGACGAGGTGGTCCACGACGGCGTGCATGCCGCCCGCCGAGTCCATCAACGCGGCGGGCACGCCGGGCAGCCGCCGGTTCAGCAGCACCAGTGACGTCACCTCGGCGGCCTCGCGGACCTGCGAGTCCTCCAGGCCGGGCGCGCACAGCACGACGCCGTCGACCTGCTTCGCCATGGCGTGCACGAGTTTCGCCTCGGTGACGGGGTCCTCGTCGCTGTCCGCCACGAACACCGCGTAGTCGGCCTGCACCGCCCGCGCCTGCACGGCTTTCAGCACACCGGTGAAGAACGGGTTGTCGAGGTCCGGCACGACGATGCCGATGTTGCCCGTCTTGCCGGTGATGAGGCCGCGCGCCGCCCTGTTGGGCTGGTAGCCGAGTTCGGACGCGGCGGTCAGCACGCGCGACCGCGTCTCCGGGCGCACCAGTTCAGGAGAGGTCAGCGCGCGCGACACGGTGGCGACGGAAACATGCGCCCTGCGTGCCACGTCGCGGATCGTGACTGCCACCGGTACCTCGCCCTCAGCTGTGGTCGGGCCCATCATGACGGGTCGGGTGTGAAGTGGGGGCAGCGCGAACGTCCCGGGAACGCGGAAGACCCCCGGACGCGCGGTCCGGGGGTCTTCCCACTTCAACATATAGCGCACGGGGGGTCTTGCGGCAAGACCCCGTCACCGGCGCAGAATCTCCCGCCATGACGGGGAACTGGGGAGTCGGGAAGAAACGCGTCGTGCTGGCGGGGTACGGGTCGCGCGGGGACGTCGAACCGCTGATCGCCCTCGCGGTGGCGTTGCGGGACCAGGGCGCGGACGTGCGGGTGTGCGTGCCACCGGACGAGGAGTTCGTTGCGCGGCTTGCCGAGCACGACGTGGTGCTGGTCCCGTTCGGACAGTCCGTCCGGGACCTGGTGACGAGCACGCGGCCGGACCCGCCGGCCGTCGCGGCCGCGCTGGTCAACGAGTGGTTCGGCCCGGTCGCCGCCGCGGCCGAGGGAGCCGACGTGCTGGTGGCGACCGGCCTGATGCCCGCGGGCGCGCGGTCGGTGGCCGGGCACCTGGGCCTGCGGTACGTGCTGGCCATGTTCCACGACGTCTCGCTGCCGTCACCGCACCGCAGGCCGTCGGGCCGGCCGGGCAAGCCGCTGCCGCCGGACGAGACCGACAACGAGGTGCTGTGGCGCATCGACGCGGAGAACGTGAACGCGATGTACGCCCCGGCGTTGAACGAGAACCGCGCGGCACTCGGCCTGCCACCGGTCGGCAACGTCCGCGACCACGTCTACGAGGGCGCACTGCTGCTGGCGGCGGATCCGGTGCTGTGGCCGGCGGCGGACCTGCCGAACCTGCGGGTCGAGCAGACCGGGGCGTGGTTCCTGCCCGACGAACGCCCGCTCGCGCCGGACCTGGTGGCGTTCCTGGAGGCCGGCGAACCACCGGTGTACGCGGGCTTCGGCAGCATGGCCATGCACGCCTCGAAGGACCTGGCCCAGACCGCGGTCGACGCGATCCGCTCCAGCGGCAGGCGCGTGCTCCTGGGCAGCGGCTGGGCGGGCCTCGCGAAGGTCGACGACAGCGACGACTGCTTCGTCGTCGGCGAGGTCAACCAGCAGGCGCTGTTCCGCCGCGTCGCCGCCGTCGTGCACCACGGCGGCGCGGGCACGACGACGACCGCGGCTCGTGCCGGCGCGCCGCAGGTGATCGTCCCGCAGATCGTGGACCAGCCGTTCTGGGCTCGCCGGGTAGCCGAGCTGGGCATCGGCGCCGCGCACGACGGTCCGGTGCCGACGGTCGAGTCCCTGTCGGCGGCGCTCCGGACGGCGCTGGCTCCGGAGACTCGGGTGCGTGCGGCGGCCGTGGCGGGCGAGATCCGGACCGACGGAGCGGAGAGGGCGGCCCGGTTCCTGCTGGACGGCTAGCCCTTCGAGGAGGTGGTTGACAAAGCGGAACGGCGCTCCGTATCGTTCCGGAACGTCGCTCCGCTTGAGTCGACCGCACTCGAAAGGGACCCCCAGATGACCGTCTTCACCGTGAGCCCCGTCGTGCTCGAGATCCCCGGCAGGCCCGTCGACCTGCAGCTGAAGGTCTCCGCGCCGACCGAAGGCACCGGCCTGCCGATCCTGTTGCTGTCGCACGGACACGGCAACTCGAACCACCTCTCCTCGCTGAACGGCTACGCGCCGCTGGCGAACCACTGGGCCGAGCAGGGCTTCGTCGTCCTGCAGCCCACCCACCTGAGCAGCCGCAGCCTGAACCTGCCGCAGGACACCCCCGGCGCGCCGCTGTTCTGGCGGTCCAGGGCCGAGGACATGTCGCACGTGCTCGACCGCCTCGACGAGGTCGAGAAGGCGGTGCCGCAGTTGCAGAACCGCTGGGACCGCACGAAGATCGCCGTCGTCGGCCACTCGATGGGCGGCCACACCGCGAGCCTGCTGCTGGGCATGAGGACCGAGGGCGTCAGCCTGCGGGACGACCGGATCAGGGCGGGCGTGCTGCTCGGCTCGACCGGCCGCGGTGACGCGGTCACCGACTTCGTCCAGGAGCACTACTCCTTCATGGCGACCACGGACTTCAGCGAGATGGCCACGCCCGCGCTCGTCGTCGCCGGGGACGCGGACGCGTCCGAGCACCTCACCACCGCGGGCCCGGACTGGCACGCCGACCCGTACCACCTGGCGCCCGGCCCGAAGGACCTGCTCACGCTGTTCGGCGCGGAGCACGGGTTCGGTGGTGTCTCCGGGTACGACGTCGCCGAGACCACGGACGAGAATCCGGAACGCGTCGCGACGGTTCTGCGCCTCACCACGGCCTACCTGCGCAGCCAGCTGCACGGCACCGACGACTGGCAGAACGTCGATCTCGAGGACGGACGCGTCGAGTCCAAGAACTAGTGCGCGTTCGGCTCCGGGTTCGCACCGGGCCGTGACAGGAACTCGAAGTCGCAGCCCTGGTCGGCCTGCGTGATGTGCTCGTAGTACAGGGCGCCGTACCCGCGTTCGAACTTCGGCGGCGGCGGCACCCACGCGTCCCTGCGGCGCGCCATCTCCTCGTCGGAGATCTCCACGCGCAACACCCGCGCCTCGACGTCCAGCGTCACGAGGTCGCCGTCCCGCACCAACGCCAGCGGGCCGCCGACGTGCGCTTCCGGTGCCACGTGCAGAACGCAGGCGCCGTAGGAGGTTCCGCTCATCCGCGCATCTGACACGCGGACCATGTCCCGGACGCCTTCGCGCAGCAGTCTGTCCGGGATCGGCAGCATCCCGTACTCCGGCATGCCGGGCCCGCCCTTCGGCCCGCCACCGGCCAGCACGATCACGGAATCCCTCGTCACGTCGAGAGACGGCGAGTTGATCCGTGCCTGCAGGTCGGCGTAGCCGTGGAACACCACGGCGGGCCCGGTGTGCCGCCACAGCGCGGGATCCGCCGCCACGTACTTGATCACCGCGCCGTCAGGGGCGAGATTTCCCCGCAGCACGGCCAGACCGCCTTCCACCGAGATCGGGTCGTCGAGCGGCCGGATCACCGACGGGTCGTGCACCTCGGCGCCGTCGAGGTCCTCGCCGAACGTCCGTCCGGTCACCGTGATCCGCTTCAGGTGCAACGACTCCCGCAGCCGTGACAGCAACCCGCGCAACCCGCCCGCGTAGTAGAAGTCCTCCATCAACCCCGAACCGGCGGGCTGCACCGAGGCGAGCACGGGCACCTCGCGCGACAGCCGGTCGAAGTCGTCCAGAGACAACGGGATCTGCGACCGCCCGGCCATCGCGATCAGGTGGATGTACGAGTTCGTCGACCCGCCGAGCGCCAGCACGGTCCGGATCGCGTCCTCGTACGCCTCCGCCGACAGCACGTCGCCGATCGTCAGCCCCTCGCGCACCATCTCGACCGCGCGCATGCCCGACGCGGCCGCCATCCGGTGGTGCGCCGAGTCGACGGCCGGGATCGACGACGCGCCGGGCAGCGTCAGCCCCAACGCCTCCGCGGCGGCCGTCATGGTCGAGGCGGTGCCCATCGTCATGCAGGTGCCGGGGGAGCGGGCCAGTCCCGACTGGATCTCCGCCCAGTCCGCGGACGAGATCGTGCCCGCGCGCTTCTCGTCCCAGAACCGCCACATGTCCGTGCCGGACGCGAGGTGCTCGCCGCGCCAGTGCCCGCGCAGCATCGGCCCGGCCGGCACGAAGATCGTGGGCAACCCGGCGGAGGCCGCGCCCATCAGCAACGCGGGCGTGGTCTTGTCGCAGCCGCCCATCAGCACGCACCCGTCGACGGGGTAGGAGCGCAGGATCTCCTCCGTCTCCATCGACAGCATGTTCCGGTACAGCATCGGCGTCGGCTTCTGGTACGTCTCCGACAACGTCGAAACGGGGAACTCCAGGGGGAATCCGCCGGCCTGCCACACCCCGCGCGCGACCTGCTGCGCCCGTTCACGCAGGTGCATGTGGCACGGGTTGATGCCGCTCCACGTGTTCAGGATCGCGATGACCGGCTTTCCCCTGTGCTCGGAGGGGTTCAGGCCGAGCTGGCGCGCGCGGGCGTTGTGCGAGAACGCCCTGAGCCCCTCGCCCTCGAACCACTCGGAACTCCTCACAGCAGGCCCCACGAGTTCAGCAGCACGCCCACCGCCGACCGGTCGGCCTCGGACAGCACCGAGGCCGGCGGTCGCACGTCCCGGCGGCAGAAGCCGAGCTGTGCCAGCGCTTCCTTCACCACGGACACGTTGTTCGCCGACCCGTTGCGCGCCCGCAGCTCCTCGAACCGGCGCACGAACTCCCACAGCTCCATCGCCGCACCGAACTCGCCCGCCCGCAGGCACCGGAAGAGCTGCACCGACAGCTGCGGTGCCACGTTCGCGAGCCCGGACGTGAACCCCGAGGCCCCGACGGCGAAGTAGCCCGGCGCCGACAGCTCGGCGAGGCCCGCGACCCACGTCAGCCGCTCCAGCCCGGCGTCGCGCGCGACCGAGGCGAAGCGCACCGGGTCCGGCACGGCGTACTTGACGCCCACGACGTTCGGGCACGCGTCCGCGAGAGCCGCGATCTGCGCGCCGCCGATGCGCGGGTCGCGCACGTACAGCACCGCGCTCAGCTCGGGCACCGCCGACGCGACCGCGCGGTGGTAGTCCACCCAGCCGTCGAGCGAGACGTACGGGTGCACCGGCTGGTGGATCATGATCCCGCGCGCCCCGGCCCGGTCCGCGACCCGCGCGGCCCCGACGGCGGACCCGACGTCGTGCCCCACCCCGGCGACGACCGCCGCCCGGTCGCCGACGGCGTCCACGGTGATCCGCAGCGCGCGTTCGGTCTCGTCGGACGACAGCGTGTAGAACTCGCTCGTGTTGCCGTTCGGCGTCACGACGGAGATGCCGCCCTCGACCATCCGGTCCACCACGGCGGTGTAGCCCTTCTCGTCGATCGCGCCGTCCGCGTCGAACGGCGTCACGGTGATCGCCACGACGGACGCCAGCTGCTCGGTCAGGTCATCGAACGACATCGGCGAGCTCCTCGGCCACTCGGTCGGCGAACGTCCGGACGTGCCGGTGCAGCAGGTCCGCGGCCTCGGCGGCGAAGCCCTCCTCGGCGGCGACGAGGATCGCCCTGTGCTCGGCGTCCTCGGCCTCCCAGGTCGGGTGCAGGCCCCAGCCGGCCACGGTGACCAGCGCGGTCCGGTCGCGCAGCCCGTCCAGGACCTCGATCATCACCGGGTTGCCGCAGCCCGCGTACAGCGCGCGGTGGAACCGCCGGTTCGCGAGGCTGCGCCGGGCCAGGTCACCGGTGTCGTCCAGCGCCGACCTGGCCTCGGCGAAGTCGGCCCCCAGCTCGACCGACCGGCGCAGCGCCTCGGGTTCGAGCAGCAGCCGCACGTCGAAGACGGATCGGGCGAGCTCGGCGTCGGCCGCGCGGACCGTCGCCCCCTTGTACGGGCTCATCACGACGAGCCCCGACCCGGCGAGCGTCTTGAGCGCCTCGCGCACGGGCGTCTTCGACACCTCGAGAGTCGCGGCGAGATCCGTTTCGACGAGGGCCTGACCGGGTTTCAGTTTTCCGGAAAGAATCGCTTCTTTGATCGATTCCAGAACGAAGTCGGTTCGAGACGCAGGAAGTGCACCCACCCGATCATACATCATATATGAGAGCGTAGGAGCAGGTAGAGGCCTGGTCAACCTTTTCGTGTGGTCTGCACGACCTCCTTGTATCTGCGTTGAACCAAGTTCCTCGCAGGCTCGTTCTGAGGGTGTTGGTCACCGCTGTGCGCGGGACTGGAGAGGGAGAGATTTGAGTGAATCGTTCCGCGTGACCGTGTCTCCCAACGAGTTGAACGAGAACGACATGCTGATGGAAGAACTGCCACCGGAGGCCGCGCTCGACGGGCCTCCGCCGGACCTGGACCACCTGCTCCAGCGCACGCTGGGCACGGTCCGGGAGGAAAGACGCCAGGCCGTGCGCCGCCGAGGCCGCATCACGGCCCTGTCGTCGACCCTCGTGGTCGCCGGTGTGCTGGCCGGGGGCGTCTGGCTGGGCCAGGGGATGGGGGTCGGCCGCACCGCCGAGGCGGTCCTGCAGGGGACCTCGCCGGAGGGTGCGCAGATGGCCGTGCAGGTCACCGACACCGAGGGCGGCCTGAGGCTGGTCGCGACGGTCGACGGCGTGCAGGACGGGGAAGCCTGCTGGCTCGTCGTCCACACGAAGGACGGACGGAGCTTCACCGCGGGTTCGTGGCGGGCGCACGCGGGTGAGGTGACCCTGGCCGGGTCCGCGATGGTGCGGGCGGGGGACGTGGCCGGGGTGAGCGTGGTGGACCACGACCGCCGGCCGCTCGTGACCGCGCGGTAGGAGCAGGAGAGGGGTCGCGGCTCGACCACTCTCCGGAACCGGTGGGCGGTGCCTGCCATACTTCCGGGGTGGAGCCGCGACCTGACGGTCGATCAGCGACGCTGGGCGAGACATACGTCGCTCGGCAGTCGTCTGATGACTTCGGGCGGTTGATTTCGGATCTCGTCGTTCTGCACCCTGTGCCGCCGTTCATGACCTCCGGCGGCAATCAGGGCTGCCCTGACATGGTGGTCAACGCAGGTGATCACACCGAGATCTACCAGATGAAGACCTTTCGCCGCCGGTTCAAGCTCACTTACGAGCGAGAAGCGCTCCGGGAAGCCGTCGATGACTACCGCGCGACTATTCGCCGCAGGAGAGGCGTCGTCTACCTTGCGGCAGGTAGCGGCAAGTCGGCGACGATCGTGCGGTTTCTTGCCGACATGTTGCGCGCGGACGCTCCCTACGACGTGGTCGTTACGCGAGTCGATCGCACGTCACCAGTCCGGGACAACTCCGTCGCACGGCCTTCGGGCCGAGTTCTCATCGATCTGGTCGGCCACTCCGAGGGCTTCCTCTTGCACGTGAGCAAGTCCGCAGCGCTGAAACGGGTGGTCATGGGAACCAGGACCTTTTTCGTTCCCCTGCGCGGCCTCATGCACGCTGCGGCACGATCGCTCGCACCGCCGGGCCGGGTCGTCGCGGCGTCACCGCATCCAACTCGTGGCCCTGGCTCCTCGCGAATGACAGCAGATCTGGTCATTCGCGGGATGTCGTTCGCCTAGACACAACAGCTGTCAGGCCGGCTCCCGCACTCCGGGTGGGAGCCCTCAGCTGAACGTGCAGACTCTTCTTTCACTAGTGAACCCCCAAATCGGCTTTGGGGCGCTGGTCATCGCCTTCCTGGGCGCATCCGTTCGCATCTACCGGCATCGCAGCCGAATGGATCCGGAACTCGCGAGGGTCCGTGCCCTGGAGAAGGTCATCAACCGGACTTTGCCCAGGTTCGGCCGCAATCGCGCCTCTTCTGGAGATGATTGCCTGAAATCCGCGATCAGTGCTCTGACCACGCCCACTTCAGTGAGTCCGGTTTCCGAGGAACCGGAAGACGAGGCGCAGAACCCAGCTGCGGAGGACGGCCAGGACGACCCGCCTGTGTCCGGCGATCCGTAGAGGGCCGCCCCGGCGCGGTACTTTCGGACCAATTGAGACGGCTCGCTTCTGTTCGCCCGAACGGCTTGGCAGGCTGTGGTGGTGGCCCGGAACAAACCGGCGACCGTGGTCGTCGCGGTGGTCGCGCTCCTCGTGGTGGTGGGCTCCGCGGTTCTGCTGCGCGGCACGTCGAACGGCGCGCCGTCCGCTGACCAGTACGTCAGCGAGCTCGACCAGGTGATCACCGAACCGGAGACGGCGAGCGTCGTCGTCCGCTGCGGTGCGAACGAGGACCGCCACCTCAACGCCGACAACCCCGTCGTCTCGCCGGGCATCCCGTTCGGCGCTCACCACACGCACGAGTACGTCGGCAACACGTCGGCCGATGCCATGTCGACCAACGACTCTCTCGCGGCCGCCCCCACCACGTGTGAGGACGACGACCGCTCGACCTACTACTGGCCCGTGCTGCGCCTGACCGACCGCACCGGCCACGACGCGCACGCGGACGGTGGCGGCCTGCACGGCAACACCGGTGAGGTGCTGAAGCCGAAGAGCGTGGAGATCCGCTACGACGGCAGCCCGGTGAGCCCGGTGCTGCCGATGCCGCGGTTCCTGCGCCTGATCACCGGCGATCCGGCGGCGTTCACCAACGACTACGGCCCGAACACGCGCGCCCGGTGGGGCTGCTCGGACCAGCCGGGCCGCTACACGACGAAATACCCGTTGTGCGGGAACGCGACCACCCTGCGCACCTATGACTTCGGCAGCTGCTGGGACGGCAACAACACCGACAGCGCCTCGCACCGCACGCACGTGGTGTTCCCCCTGGCCGGTGGCATGTGCCCGGCGAAGACGTTCCCGATCCCGCGACTGCGCGTCACCGTGGGCTACGACGTTCCCGCAGGTCATCCGTTCGCGATCGACAGCTTCAAGGAAGAGCTGCGCGACCCCGCGACCGACCACGGCATGTACATCAACGTCATGCCGCAGGCGCGGATGGCGGAGCTCGTCGGGCGGCTCAACCGCTCCCGCTAACATCCGGCGTTCCTTTTGGTTGAAACCCGTTGAACCGAAGCTCTCCGCCGCTCGTGTGACGGCTGAGGTCTTGAACAGGACGCCCGCAAGAGGTGTTCGCGGGCGGGGAGGAGTGGGTGGATGGCGGCTTTGTTCTCCCGCAAACGGGAGACCGCGGCCGACGAGGCGCTGATCCGATCGCTCTACGAGGAGCACGGTCGGGCTCTGCTGGCGTACGCGACGCGGCTGACCGGCGATCGGGCGGCTGCCGAGGACGTGGTCCAGGAGACCCTTGTCCGAGCGTGGCGCCATCCCGACGCCCTCGTGAACGGCAAGGGATCGGTGCGCGGCTGGTTGCTGACCGTGGCGCGGAACATCGTCACGGACAGGGTGCGCGCGAAGGCGGCGCGGCCCCAGGAGGTGGCCGAGTCCCCGGCCACGCCACCCGTGGAGCGCGACCACGCGGACCAGGTGGTTGACTCGGTGGTGGTGCTCGAAGCGCTCGACAGGCTGTCCTCCGACCACCGCGACGTGCTGATGGAGATCTACTTCCGCGGCCGGAGCGTGACGGAGGCGGCGGAGGCCCTCGGGGTGCCGCCTGGCACGGTGAAGTCGAGATCGTATTACGCGTTGCGAGCCTTGAGGGAGACCTTCGGAGGTCAGAAGGTCGCACTGAAGGGGGTGGCTGGATGACCACGCGGCACGACCCGCAACTGCTCGGTGCTTACGTTCTGGGAGCACTGGACGAGCAGGAGGTGCGCGAGATGGACGAGCACCTGACGTCCTGCCCCGACTGCGCGCGTGAACTCGAGGAGCTCCGCGACATGGAGGCCTTCCTCGGCGAGGTTCCGCCGGAGGCCATGCTGGACGGGCCGCCCGAGGGCGGCGATCTGTTGTTGCAGCGCACCCTGCGCCAGGTGCGTTCCGAACGGGGCGGCGTCGCACGGCGTCGTCAGTTCGCGCTGGGTGCCGCGGCGGCCGTGGTGGCCGCGGTGGTGCTGGGCGCCGGTGTCTTCGTCGGCAAGGCCACGTCACCCGATGTGACTGCCCTTCCCACTCCGACGGTGGCCCCGGACCCGGCGGGCACCAGGCTGGCCACGTTCACGGACCCGGTGACCAAGGCGTCGATGACGGTGAAGGTCGTCCCCGCCGCCGGATGGGTCCGCACGAACATGGCGATCAACGGCATTCCCGAAGGCGAGAAGTGCCGGATCTTCGTCGTGGCGAAGGACGGCAGCCGCCAGGAGGCGGGTTCCTGGGTGGTGTCCAAGAAGGGCGCCGCCGAGGGCACGAACCTGGACGGATCCGCGCTGGTCGACCCCAAGGACGTGAAGTCCGTGGTGGTCGAGAACTTCGAGGGCAAGAAGTTCGTCGAGGTGCCGGTACAGGCGTGAGAAGAAGGGAAGAGGGGCCGCTTCCGCAGTCGGGAGGCGGCCCCTCTTCTCACGGCTTGAGCACGACCTTCCCGGCCGTAGCACGGGATTCCAGCGCCTCGTGCGCCTTCGGTGCGTCCCTCAGCGCGAACGGCGGGTGCACCAGCGGCACGAACCGCCCGCTCGCGAGCCCCGCCATCGACTCGTCCTCGAGCGCCCGCAGACCGCGCTTCATCAGCCCCGGCCCCAGCGCGACGGTCGCGGTGAGGCTGTTCGCGAACAACGCCTCCGTGCTGATCGGAGTCATCGCCCCGGACGCCCAGCCGTAGATGATCTGCCGCCCGCCCGGCCCCAGCGTCTTCAACGCCAGCGCGCCCGCCTCGCCACCGACGCCGTCCAGCACCACGGTCATGTCCTTGAGGCCGTCCGCCCAGCCCGGCCGCGTGTAGTCGATGGCGGCGTCCGCGCCGTTGTCCATGACGAGGTCGAGCTTCTCGGTGCTCGCGAGCCCGATGACCCGCGCACCGACGTTGCGCGCCTCCTGCACGAACAACGCGCCCATGCCGCCCGCCGCCGACGTCACCAGCACCACGTCGTCCTGGGTCAGCTTCGCCGAGTCGAGCACCGCGACCACCGTGCGGCCGGTGCCGATCATGGCGACGGCGGCCTCGAACGACACGTCGTCGGGCAACGCGTGCAGCGCGGTCGTGGCGGCCACCGCGAGTTCGGCGTAGCCGCCGTTCGCCTGCCCGAGGTGTGCCACGACCCGGCGTCCCAGCCAGTCGCTCGGCACGCCCTCGCCCAGCGCCGTGACCACGCCCGCGACCTCACGTCCGGGCGTCATCGGGAACTCGACGGGCCCGAACCCGCCCTTGCGGATCGTGGTGTCGACCAGGTGCACGCCGGCCGCCGCCACCGTGACGCGGACCTGCCCCGCGGCGGGCTCCGGGTCGGGGACCTCCTCGAAGCGCAGGTTCTCCGCCGGACCGAATTCGTACTGCCGAATCGCGAACATGCCGCTGACGCTAGGAACTCCAGTTAAGTCGAGGTCAAGCGCCGGTTCCGGCAAAGCGGTGGCCGTTGATAACACGAGTGTGTTAAAAACACGGCTGTGTGGAAAACCGTCATCGCGAGCCTGCTCCTGGTCACCTCGGCGCCCGTGGCGTCCGCGGCCGGGCCCGAGCAGGTGCCGCACGTCGTCGCAGCGCACTACCGCGGCCTGGGGGACGGCATCGGGTTCGGGCAGGCCAGGGCGCACCTGTGCGACCTGGCCAGGATGTTCACCGGCTACGCCGCCGACCCCCAGTTCCGCGACCTGGAGAAGAGGCAGGTGGTCGAGCGGATCGTCGCGCAGCCCCCGCCGATCGGGCCCACCCGGCAGGTGCGCGACCTGTTCACCGGGTACGTGCAGGGCTACAACCGTTACGCCGCACGGCACCCGGAATGCGGCCGGAAGCTGACCGAGGCCGAGCTCTACCGGTTCAACCACGTGGCGTTCAACGAGGGGATCTTCCGGGCCGCCAGGGGAATCTGGCCAGAGGCCGGCGGGGAGGTGAAGGAGCGGGGCAGCAACACGATCGCCGTCGGTTCCCGGGGCAGCAGCGGAGGCCGTGGCGTGCTGCTGGGGAACCCGCACGTGCCGTGGCGCGGCGAGGTGTCGTTCTGGCACGCCCGGCTGACGATCCCGGGCAAGGTCGACGTCGACGGCGTGACCGTGCTCGGCATGCCCGTCGTCTTCAACGGCTACAACCGCGAGGTGGCGTGGTCCGCGACCATCTCCACGGCGTCGAGCTACTCGCTGACGAAGCTC
This sequence comes from Lentzea albida, assembly GCF_900111005.1. GTDB lineage: Bacteria > Actinomycetota > Actinomycetes > Mycobacteriales > Pseudonocardiaceae > Lentzea > Lentzea albida. Next base: position 493,090 of record NZ_FOFV01000003.1, on the reverse strand, counting down.
GACCTCGTCGACCGGCACACCTACCTGGTCGACGGCAGGCCGGAGAAGATGATCGACCGCGGCACCCACTGGGACACCCGCTACGGCCCGGTCACGCGGTCGATCCGGACGAACCCGCACCTCACCGGGCACGAGATCACGCCGTTGCCGTGGACCGACACCGAGGCCTACGCGGTCACCGACGGGGCGGCGGACAGGCTGCCCGCGCTGAACTCGGTGGCGGGCTTCCTGGAAGCGCGGTCCACCAAGGACCTGAAGGCGTCGCTCGACCGCTACGGCGGCACCGTGCGGACGAACATCGTGGCCGCGGACAAGGCCGGCGACACGCTGTACGCGGGCATCCAGGTCGTCCCGGACGTGGCCCCGGACTGCGTGGTGGACCAGGAGTTCCTCGAACGCACCAGCGTCGCGATCGTCGACGGCACGCGCTCGGCGTGCAAACCGGGGTTGCTGCCGGTGGACAAGATGCCGTGGATCCTGAGCGACACCTACGCGACCAACTCCAACTCCTCGCACGCCTTCGCACGCGCGGACAAGCCGTTGACCGGGTTCCCGCCCGTGTTCGGCGACGAGGACATCGCGAACATGCGCACCCGGTTCGGACTGGAGGAGATTCCGCGCCACTGGGGACGGTACGACGCGGAGACGATGAAGCGGCTGGTGTTCGAGAACCGCAACACCGCCGCCGAGCTGTACCTCGACCAGATGCCGTGCACCCGCGCGGAGTGCGAGGTGCTGCGCAAGTGGGACCGCCGCAACGAGATCGGCAGCGTCGGGGCGTTGCTGTTCGACCGGTGGTTCGCCGCGGGCGGGACGGAGAAGGCGTTCGACGAGGTGGTCGCCGAGCTGGGGCCGAAGATCCACCAGCCGTTGGGGGACAACCAGTACGTCGTGCGGGACGGTCGGAAGATCCCGCTGCACGGAGGCCCCGGGTGGTCCGGCGTCTACAACCTGATCAACATGGACTGGCAGGACCAGGAGGTGTCCGACGGGTCGAGCTTCGTGTTCGCCGTCGAGTACACGGACCGGGCCTGCCCGACCGCGTACACGCTGATGGCGCCCGCCCGGCCCGACCTCTACAGCGCGAAGAAGTGGCAGAAGGGTGCTCTCTGCCGGTAGCTCGATCGGGTAGTGATCGTCGTCGAACGGTCCGGTGCCGGGTATTGATCATGGTGTGAGCCTGGGACCTGAGTCGGTGACGTGGCGGTTGGGCTGGTACACGCGGTTCGAGCTGGTGGTGCTCGGGCGCGCGGTGCTGATGCAGGTCGCGCACCCCGTCATCGCCGCCGCCGTGCGCGACAGCTACCGCGCGGACCCGTTCGCGCGGCTGACGGCGACCATCACGTCGTCGCAGCTGCGGTTGTTCGGCGGCGAGCAGGCCGAACCGGAGGCGGAACGACTGCTGCGGGCCCACGCCCGGATCCCGGGCGCGGACGAGGAGCTGTTCCGCTGGGTGCACGCCACCAGCTTCGACTCGCTGCTCACGGCGTACCGGCTGCTGCGGCCCCGGATGCCCGCGATCCACGAGGAACGGCTGTACCGCGAGTGGCGGGAGACGGGGGAGACGCTCGGCATCAGGACGATGCCGGGCGATCTCACCGAGTTGCGCGACTACCTCGACGACGTGGTCGCCACGCAGTTGAAGAGCACCGACGGCGTGCACGAGCTGCTGGACGCGTTCCAGCTGCGGACGGGCAGGGCGCCCGGCTCCGAACACCTGCCGCGCGCCCTCTGGCCGTTGGTGCGACCCGTGGCGGCACGGGTGCTGCCGGACTTCTCCATCGGCACGCTGCCGGTGGCGTTGCGGGACAAGCTCGGTCTGGAGTGGACGGACCGGGACGAGCGCAGGCTGCGCCGGTGGATCCGCGCGATCCGGTTCGTCTCCGCGTTCGTCCCGGCGAGCCTGCTGCACTACCCGATGCCGTACCAGGCGATGGTCAGTGCGCGATCATCACGTGCTTGACGCGCGTGTAGTCCTCCAGGCCGTGCATCGAGAGGTCCTTGCCGTAGCCCGAGGCGCCGAAACCGCCGTGCGGCATCTCGGCGGCGACGAGCCCGTGCGTGTTGACCCAGACGATGCCGAAGTCGAGCCGTCCCGTCAGTGACGCGACCCGGCCGGTGTCCCGCGTCCAGATCGAGGACGCGAGCCCCTGCGGAACGCCGTTGGCCAGCGCGATCGCCTCGTCGTCGTCCGCGAACGACTGGACGGTGATCACCGGGGCGAAAGCTTCCTCCTGCACCAGCTCGTCGTCCTGGGTGAGGCCGGAGACGACCGTGGGTTCCAGGAAGAAGCCCTCGGAGCCGTGCCGCTTTCCTCCACAGTGGACGGTGGCGGGCGAGCGGGACAGCAGGCCGAGCACGCGGTCCAGCTGGGCCTGGCTGTTCAACGGGCCGAAGTCGGTGCCGGGGACCTGCGCCGAGGCCGCCTTCACCAGTGCGGCGACGAACTCGTCGTGCACCGCCGAGTGCACCAGCACGCGCGACGCGGCCGTGCAGTCCTGGCCCGCGTTGTAGAAGGCGGCGCCGACGATCCCCTCCGCCGCCGCGGTCACGTCCACGTCGTCGAACACCAGGACCGGCGCGTTGCCCCCGAGTTCGAGGTGCGTGCGCTTCACGGTCGCGGCGGCGCTGCGGGCCACCTCGACCCCGGCACGGGTCGAGCCCGTCAGCGACACCATGGCGGGCACCGGGTGCTCGACCAGCAGCCGGCCGGTGTCGCGGTCGCCCAGCACGACGTTGAACACGCCCGCCGGCAGCACCTCGGAGGCGAGCCGTGCCAACAGGACGGTGGACGACGGCGTGGTGTCGGCGGGTTTGAGCACCACCGCGTTGCCCGCCGCGAGCGCCGGGGCGATCTTCCACACGGCCATCATCAGCGGGTAGTTCCACGGCGTGATCTGCGCGATCACGCCGACCGCCTCACGCCGCTGGTAGGAGGTGTGGCCGGTGACGTACTCGCCCGCGGCGGCCGTGCCCAGGGCGCGGGCGGCACCGGCGAAGAACCGGATCTGGTCCACGCACTGCGGAATCTCCTCCTCCAGCAGCACCGACCGGATCTTGCCGGTCTCCCGGACCTCCGCGTCGGCGACGGCCTCGGCCTGGGCTTCCAGCAGGTCGGCGAGCTTCAGCAGCGCGTGCTGGCGTTCGCCGGGCGTGGTGCGCGACCAGGCCGGGAAAGCGCGCGCGGCGGCCTGGACGGCGGCGTCGACCTCGGCCTCGCGCGAGACGACCGCGCGGCCGAACTCGGTGCCGGTGCCGGGATCGACGAGCGGGGAGGTCTCCCCGGCGGAGGTGGAGGTGCCGTTGACGAAGTTCGCGACGATCACGTGTTCTCCAGGTGCGTGGGAGCGAACATGCGCAACACCGCGGGCAGGACCACCACGTGCGGGCCGTCCCCGGCGAACGCCTCGGCGAGGTCCTCGCGCAGCGATTCGGGCGTGCTGCGGGTGGCGGGCACGCCGAACGCCCCGGCGAGCGCCACGAAGTCCGGCCGGGCCAGCTCGGTGCCGGTGGCCTCGCCGAACGCGTCGGTCATGTACTCGCGCAGGATGCCGTAGCCGCCGTCGTCGACGATCAGCCACACCACCCGCGACCCGTGCTGCGCGGCCGTCGCGAGCTCCGAGATCCCGTACATCGCGCCGCCGTCCCCGGACACCGCGAGCACCGGCCCGTCCGTCGCCGCCGCGACCCCGAGCGCGGCGGGGAACCCGTAGCCGAGGCCGCCCGCGCCCTGGGCGGTGAGCTGCGCGCCACCCCGCGGGTCCCACGCCGACCAGGCCCAGTAGGCGAGGATCGTCATGTCCCAGCAGGTCGGCGTGCCGTCCGGAACGGCCGCCCGCAGCGCGTCCAGCACCTGCCACTCCAGGTCGAGGCCCTGGGTGGTGAGGCGCTTGCGGACGTTCGCGAGCAGGCCCAGCACCCGTCCCTCGGCGAGACCGTCGGTCTTCCTCGGCCGCACGCCGGAAGCCAGGGCGCGCAACGCGTGGCGGGCGTCGGCGTGGATGCCGAGCGCGGGGTAGTTCGACTCGAGCTTGCCGAGGTCGGCCTCGACCTGCACGACGGTGCCGCGCGGCCGGAACGCCCGGTAGTTGCTCGACAGCTCGCCGAGGCCCGAGCCGACGACGAGCAGCACGTCCGCGTCGGCGAGGAACTCCGTGGTGTGCCAGTCCTCCAGCCACGACTGCGCGGACAGCGGGTGGTCCCAGGGGAAGTTCCCCTTGCCGCCGAACGTCGTCACGACCGGCGCCCGCAGCTTCTCCGCCAGCTCCAGCAGTTCCGCGGAGGCCTGCACCGCGCCACCGCCCGCGAGGACCACCGGCCGTTCGGCGCCGTCCAGCAACCGCACGGCCTCCTCGACCAGCTCGGTCCGCGGGTGCAGCTCGCGCGGCGACCACGACACCGCCGTCACCGGGGGCACGGAAGCGGGCGCCAGCAACACGTCCTGCGGGATCTCGACCCACACCGGCCCGTACGGCGCCGTCAGCGCGACCTCCCACGCCTCCGCCAGCGCCGACGGGATCTGCGAGACCTGCCGGACGACCCGCGCGTGCTTCACGACGTCGCGGAACGACGCCACCTGGTCGGTCAGCTCGTGCAGGTACCCGCCGCGCACGCCGCCGAGCCCGGCGGACGGGATCTGCGACGAGATGCCCAGCACCGGCGCCGAGGCGGCCGCGGACTCCTGCAGCCCGGCCAGGGTCTGCAGCGCGCCGGGCCCGGTCGACACCAGCAGCGGCGTCACCGAACCGGTGGTCCGCGCGTGGCCGTCGGCGGCGAACGCGGCGTTGACCTCGGTCCGCGACCCGACGTACCGCAGCTCCGAGCGCCGCAGCGCGTCGAAGAGCCCGAGCGCGTGCTGGCCGGGGATGCCGAAGACGGTGTGCGCGCCCAGCGCCTCCAGGGTCTCGACGACGACGTCGCCACCGTTGCGCGTCACAAGCCCTCCTTCAACGCCAGCAAGCTCACCAGGTCGTACGCCACGTGGGAAGCCGCCACCGACGTGATGTCCGCGTGGTCGTAGGCCGGAGCCACCTCGACCACGTCCGCGCCCACCAGGTTCAGCCCCCTCAGCCCGCGCAGGATCTCCAGCAGCTCGCGCGACGTCATCCCGCCGGCCTCGGGCGTCCCGGTGCCGGGGGCGTGCGCCGGGTCCAGCACGTCGATGTCGACCGACACGTACAGCGGCCGCGAGCCGATCCGCTGCCGCAGCGCGTCGACGGTCTCGTCGACGCCCCGCCGCATCACGTCCGACGACGTGACGATCCCGAACCCGAGCCGCCGGTCGTCCTCGAGATCCTTCTTGCCGTACAAGGGCCCGCGCGTGCCGACGTGCGAGATCGCCTCGGTGTCGAGGATCCCGTCCTCGACCGCGCGCCGGAACGGCGTCCCGTGCGTGTAGGGCTCGCCGAAGTACGTGTCCCACGTGTCGAGGTGCGCGTCGAAGTGCAGCAGCGCCACCGGCCCGTGGATCCGCGACACGGCCCGCAGCAACGGCAGCGCGATCGTGTGGTCGCCGCCGATGGTGACGAGCTTCGTGCCGTCGCGCTGCAGGTCCGACGCGGCACCCTCGATCGTCTCGATGGCCTCGCCGATGTGGAACGGGTTGACCGCGACGTCCCCGCCGTCGACGACCTGGAGGCGCTCGAACGGCGCCACGTCCAGGCCGGGGTTGTAGGGGCGCAGCAGCCGGGACGCCTCCCGCACGGCCGCGGGCGCGAACCGCGCGCCCGGCCGGTACGAGACGCCCGTGTCGAACGGGACTCCCACCACCGCGACGTCCGCGTGCGCCACCTGGTCGAGGCGCGGCAGCCGGGCGAAGGTCGCGGGGCCCGCGTAGCGCGGGACCCGCGAGGAGTCGAGGGGGCCGATCATGCGTTCACCAGTTCCTCTTCCTCTGCCCGGCCCGCCACCCGGCGTTCCCAGCGCGCGAGCACCGCCGGGTCCGTCGCGGGCGTGGCCAGGCTGACCACCACGTACGTCACGAGCGACGCACCGAGGCTGTAGTAGATGGGCGAGTCGGCCAGCACACCGTCAACGATCATGAACGTGATCGACGTGAGCGCACCGACGGCCATCGACGCCATCGCGCCGATCCTCGTGCCGCGCTTCCACACCAGCCCGCCGATGATCGCCACCAGCAGACCGCCGACGAGGATGTTGTAGGCGACCGTCAACGCGGCGACGACGTCGTTGAGGACCACCGCGATGCCGATCGCGATGACGCCGAGGACCAGCGTGAACAGCCGGTTGGAGTGGACGTCGGTCCTGCGCCGCCAGATGTCGTTCGCCGCCACGGTCGAACAGGCGATCAACGCACCGGACGACGTGGACATCATCGCCGCCAGCGCCGCCGCCAGCACGAGACCGCGGACACCGGTGGGCAGCAGGTTCTCGACCACCACCGCGAACGCCTCGTCCTTGTTCGCGATGTCCGGGTACAGCGCCTTGCCGGCCGTGCCGATCAACGCGCCCGCGACGGCGTAGACCAGGCAGTACAGCCCGGAGGTGATGCCGCCCCACGTCGCGACCTGCGGCGACTTGGCGGTGAACACCCGCTGCCAGATGTCCTGTCCGATGAGCAGACCGAACACGTAGATCAACAGGAACGTGATGATCGTGCCGATGCCGATGTTGCCGACGTCGAACATCGCCGGGTCGTCCAGGCGCTCCCGCATCCCGTCGAACCCGCCGGCGGCGACGATGCTCACCGGGAGCAGCAGGAACAGGATGCCGATCGTCTTGATGACGAACTGGACGATGTCGGTCAGCGTGATCGACCACATGCCGCCGAGAACGCTGTAGAGCACCACGATGCCGCCGCCGATGATCACACCGACGGTCTTCGGTAGTCCGAAGAGGACGTTGAAGATGGTCGAGTACGCGATCGTCGACGTGACCGTCAGCATCAACGTGTACGCCCACATGACCGCACCCGACACGAGCGACGAGTTGCCGCCGTAGCGCAGGTCGAGCATCTGGCTGACGGTGTACACCTTCAACCGGACGATCCGCCGCGCGAAGAGCGCGCTCAGCAACAGGATCCCGAGCCCGATCGCGAACACCATCCAGGCACCGGAGATGCCGAACTCGTAGCCGAGTCCCACGCCGCCGATGGTCGACGCGCCCCCGAGCACGACGGCGGACATCGTCCCGGAGTACATGCCGAACCCGAGCCGGCGCCCGGCGACCAGGTACTCGCTCTTGCTGGTGGCGCGGCGCATGCCCCACCAGCCCATGCCGATCATACCGAGCACGTAGGCGGCGATCACCGCGTAGTCGAGAGCCACTGCCGACCTCCTTGGGTTGCAGGTCACAGTAGGAACGCGTGGTGGCGCCGGTAAGTGGTCGTTGTGCACAATCCCCAGGTCATGGTTGTGCACACCGTCCCACTGCGAGACCTGGTCGCGCGAGCCGGCCTCGGTCTGACCGTCCTCTGTGGAGCCGACGGGCTGGACCGGCCGGTCCGCTGGGCGCACGTGTCCGAACTGGAGGACCCGACGCCGTACCTGGTCGGCGAGGAACTGCTGCTCACGGCCGGCGTGCGTTTCCCGGCGGACGTGTCCGCCTACGTGTCCGGTCTCGTGTCGTCCGGCGTCTCGGCGATCGGGTTCGGCGTCGAGCCGGAGTTCCCCACCGTGCCCGCGTCGCTGGTGGAGGCCTGTGCGGCACAGGGCATGCCGCTGCTGGAGGTGCCGCCGTCGACGCCGTTCCTCGCCGTGTCGCAGGCCCTGGGCGCGCTGCTGGCCGAGATCGCCGTGCGGGAGCAACGGCTGCTCGCCGACAGCCAGCGAGCCCTGACCCGGGCCGCGACGCGCGTCCGTCCCGTCGAGTCGGTGCTGACGACCCTGGCCGTGGTCCTGAACTGCCGCGCCGACCTGGTGGACCCCGCGTCCGCACCCTCCGACGTGGCGTCACTCGTCGGACGGGTGTCCTCCGGCAGGGGACCTCGTTCGGCTTCCGCCCAGGTGGGTGAGGACCACGTGACGCTGGACCCGGTGGAGTCCGCGGTGCTCGTGGTGCGCCGCCCGGCACCGCTGTCCCCGGCCGAACGAGCGGTCGTAGCGGTGGCGCTGGCGCTGCTCGGCCTGCTCCGGCGCGACCTGGAGGGCGAACGGGGCCGGCTCGCCCGCCTGGCGGCCTCGGCCCTGCTGCGCCCGAGGGTGTCCGGCCTGCCCGGGGTGCTGGGGGAGGGCCCCTACCGGGTGGTGGCGGGGGAGTCGCGCGCGGACTACGACGTGCTGGCGGCGCGGTACGGGCCGCTGGTGTCGAAGGAGGGGGAGGGGTTCCTCGCGCTGGTGGCGGGCGGGGTGGAGGTGACGGGCCCGGTGGGGGTGTCGCCGCTCGGTGTTCCTGCGGATGCCGCACCTGCCGCCACCGCCACGCCTGCTGCCACCGCACCTGCTGCCGCCGCCGCACCTGCCAGCACCACCGCCACCGCCGCGGCACCCGCCGCCGCTCCCACCCCCAACACCCCCACCAACCCCGCCCCTTCCACACCCCGGTCCGACATCGATGCCGCCGCAGCCGAGGCCACCGCCCTCCTCGCCCGCGCCAAGGCCACCGGCGAGCCCGCCCACCCCGCCTCCGGCCTGTCCTCCCTGGTCGACCCCGTCGCCGCCCGCGCGTTCGCCCGCCGCGAGCTCGCACCGCTCCTCGCGCGCCCCGAACTCGTGGACACCCTGCGGGCCTGGCTCGGGCAGCACGGCAGCTGGGACCGCGCCGCCGCGGTGCTCGGCGTGCACCGCAACAGCGTCCGGCACCGGATCTCACACGTGGCGCGGCTGCTCGGGCGCGACCTCGCAACGGCCGACGCGCGGGCGTCGCTGTGGCTCGCGCTGGAGTGGCTCGATTAATTGCTTTGCGGGCGGTGCGCGTTCTCGGTCATCATTGTTCCATGATCCGAGCAGATGAATGGGCCGGTGCGCCCTCCAAGCTGTGACCTGCTAGTTCACTTTCTTCTATTTTTGCGAGCATTTTCTTTTCAATGCTCGTCCTTGGCGTGTTCGTCTAGTGGTCAGGACGCTGGACTCTCAATCCGGAAACACGGGTTCGATCCCCGTACGCGCTACGTGGCCCGGTCTCAGTGGGGTGGACCGGGCCCGCCCGCACAGGGGTCCATGTCAGACGGACCCAAAGAATCTTCGAAAACTTCGCCCGAATGGTCTAGGCGCCAGTTACGCTCTGCGAATGGCTGCGGTCCCCGCCTTCGCCCGGTACGAGGTCGACGTGCGTCGGCCGAACGCCGCGCGCATCCATGACTTCTACCTCGGCGGCGCGCACAACTACGCCCCGGACAGGGCGTTCGCCAAGCAGGCCGTCCGGATCGACCCGGAGCTGCCCGCCAGGACGCGGGCCCAGCGGACGTTCCTGCGCCACGCCGTCCGCCACTGCTGGGCGGCGGGCGTGCGCCAGTTCCTCGACCTCGGCTCGGGCATCCCGACGTGCGGTGCCACGCACCAGACGCTGCCCGACGCGCGTGTGGTCTACGTGGACTCCGACGCGGTCACGGTCGCGTTCTCGCGTGGACTGCTGCGCGGCGAGCCACGGGCGTGCGCGATCGAGGCGGACCTGCGCCGTCCCGACCAGGTGCTGCGGCATCCGGGCGTGCTGTCCCATCTCGACCTGCGCGAGCCGTACGCGGTGTTGATGGTCGACGTCCTGAGGTACGTCGACGACACGACGGGGCCCGGTCGTGTCGTGCGTCGTTATCGGCACGCGTTGCCCGCCGGCGGGTTCCTCGTGGTGTCGCACCCGACGCCGGTGGAGCAGCTCATGGAGGGCCTGGAGATCGAGGCGCCGGCCGTCGTGCCGGGCGCGTACGCGGGGATCGGGCGCAAGGGCAGTATCTGAGCGGTGCCCGTCCTCTCCTGACCGAACGTGCGGGAAGCGCTGGAGCGGGCGAGGGCGTTGCGGTCGGCCGGCCGGCCGCGGGACGCGGCTTCCGAGTTGCGCAAGGCGCTCGCGACCGTGGACGACCGGTGTGAGCTGCTGCACCTGTTGTGGGACTGCCAGTTCGTGCTGGGCGACCAGGAGGCGGCGCACGAGACCCTGCTGGAGGCCAAGGGACTGGCGCACGGGCCGATGGTGCAGCGCGTCGCCGTCGCCGAGGCCGGCTGGCTCATGTTGAAAGTCCAGGGTCTCGCACCGACGTTCAGCGCCGTCCTCCGCTACAACCTCGCGACCAGCCTGCTCGCCCTCGGGCGCTGGCAGGAGCTGGACGAGCTGGAGATTTCGGACGCCCTGTTCGCCGCCCAGTGCGCGTACACCCGAGCTGTCGCCGCGCGGACCCGCGGCCGGTTCCGGGTCGCGGTGGAGCTGTGCCGCGAGACCGTCGCCGACCTGCCGGACTCGTTGACCGCCGGTGAGGTGCTGCGGCTGTGCGCGGAAGGTCTCGGGGCCGCGCGCGACCCTGCAGACGGCGGGCGGACGGGTGAGAAAGCTCGACGATTCCGTTGCCGTGGAACGGGAACTGCTCTCCCGGCTGCCCGAACCCCGCGGACCGGAGGACGAGGTGTGGCACCGGGTCGCGCTGGCCGAGGCGGGCCGCGACTCGTGGGACGAGATCGCGGTGGCGTGGGACCGGCTGAAGATGTCGTACCAGGCCGCGTACGCGCGAACCCGTTGGGGCGAAACGGAAGCGCTGCACCACGCCGACCGCGCGGCGGAACGGCTGGGCGCGCGTCCGTTGGCCGAGATGGTGTCACGGCAGGCGCGCACGCAGCGCGTTCCGCTGCTGCACCAGGCCGCACCGAGGCTGGGCACGCTCACCCCGCGCGAACGCGAGGTGCTCGAACTCCTGGGGTGGGGCCGCACCAACAAGGAGATCGCGAACGAGCTGGTGCTCAGCGTGCGGACCGTGGGACTGCACGTGTCGCACGTGCCGGCGAAGCTCGGCGCCGGCAACAAGTCCGGGGCGCCGAGCGGTGGGCGCGGCGTCCCGGAGCCCCCAAGAAGAACGTCGTCGTGGCCCGCAACGGCATGCCCGACGTCTCGGTGAACGGTTTGACAAACGTGAAGGCGGGGTAAACCGGCTGGCGACAGAAACGGAGCCTGGAGGGCGTCATGACCCACCGCATCAAGGTCGCCGGTCTGCAGCCGGTGCAGGTGCTGGCCGGACTGGCCGGTATCGCGTTCATCGTGTTCGGCGTCGTGGGTTTCACCCGCACCGGGGTCGGCGACTGGGCCGCCCAGTCGTACGTGCTCGGGTTCTCGGTGAACCCGCTGCACAACACGGTGCTCGTGGCCGTCGGCGTGCTCGGCCTGCTGATGGCACTCGGTTCGGGCCTCGCCCGGCTGTACGGCTGGCTGCTGTTCGCCGGCTTCGCCGCGCTCTTCGTGTGGGACCTCATGATCACGGGGATCCTCGCCCAGAACCCGGCCGAGCAGTACGGCAACCCGCTCGCCGTCAACACGAACGACAACTGGCTGCACCTCGGCCTCGCCCTGTTCGGCCTGCTGCTCGCGGTCATGCCCGCGCGCCGCAAGCTGGTCGAGGACGAGGAGCCGGTCGACGACCACGCCGAGGCGCACGTGCTGCCCGAGCCGCGTTCGGAGGCGTTCCGCGGTGAGCGGGACACCACGCCGATCACCGAGCCCCTCCCCGCGGCCCGCAGGGAGCCGATCACGCAGGAGCAGGCGGTCGTCGACCCGAACACCGAGCGCGTGAACAAGGACAAGATCAAGCACTGACAGCAGCTCGACCCCTGTCCGGCGCAGACGCGCCGTGAGAGCCCACATGCGGCTCTCACGGCGCGTCTGTTTCGATGTCGCGATGCCTTCCGAGCTGCTGACCGACGAAGTGCTGATCACGTGGGGGACGGCCCTGGCCGCCTTCCTGGCCGTCGCGCTCCACGGGATCTGGCGGGTCACCCGCAACGTCATCACCATCGCCCACGAGGGCGGCCACGCGTTGCTCGCCGTGCTGACCGGCCGGCGGCTGAGCGGCATCAAGCTGCACTCGGACACCTCCGGCCTGACCGTGTCCCGCGGCAAGCCCCGCGGGCCGGGAATGGTGCTGACGGCACTGGCCGGCTACATCGCCCCCTCACTGCTCGGCTTCGGGGCGGCCCTGCTGATCACCACCGAGCAGATCCAGCTGATGCTGTGGATCAGCATCGGGTTCCTCGCGGCGATGCTCGTGATGATCCGGAACTTCTTCGGCGTCCTGTCGATCATCGTCACGGGCGGGATCTTCTTCTTCGTGTCCTTCTACGCGTCTCTCGAAGTGCGGGACGCGGCCGCGTACGTGTTCGCCTGGTTCCTGCTGCTCGGCGGCGTCCGGCCGGTGTGGGAGCTGCAGGTCAAGCGGTGGCGGCGGCAGGCGCCCCGGTCCGACGCCGACCAGCTGGCGTGGCTGACCGGGGTGCCGGCGCTGGGCTGGGTGACGTTCTTCGGCGTGGTCAGCCTGGCCTCGCTGGTGGGTGGCGGGGCGCTGTTGCTCGGCCGGTGGTGAATCAGGTTCGGCGCGGGTGAAATACTCGGGTGAACAAGCCAGCGGGTGAGAGGTGGGTTCAGTGCTGCGTGGGGATGTCGGGCTCGAACTGGGCCAGCGGGTCGCGCGGGCGTTGCGCGTCGCCCTGGACGTGGACATCACCGCCGAGGAAGCGCTGATCCGACCGTCCAACCGAGACGGTGCCGACTACCAGTGCAACGTCGCGATGAGCCTCGCCAAGAAGGTCGGGAAGAACCCCCGCGAGGTCGCCTCGCTGATCGTCGAGCACCTCGACGCGGCGGACGCGGTCGAGGCGCCCGAGATCGCCGGGCCCGGCTTCATCAACCTGAAGCTGCGCCGGGAGTGGCTGGAGGCGCAGGCCGCGAACCTGCTCGGCGACGACCGGCTCGGCGTGCCGAGGACGGACGAGCCGCGGCGGATCGCCATCGACTACAGCAGCCCCAACGTGGCCAAGGAGATGCACGTCGGCCACCTGCGCTCGACGATCATCGGTGACGCGTTCTGCCGGCTGCTGACCTTCGCCGGGCACGAGGTGATCCCGCACAACCACCTCGGTGACTGGGGCACGCCGTTCGGCATGCTCATCGAGCACCTGACGGACGAGGGCCACGGCGCCGACCACGAGATCAGCGACCTCAACGCGTTCTACCAGCAGGCCAGGCAGAAGTTCGACAACGAGCCGGGGTTCGCGGACCGCGCGCGGCGGCGGGTGGTGCTGCTGCAGGGCGGCGACGAGACGACGCTCGAGCTGTGGCACGAGCTGGTGGGCGAGTCGCAGCGGCACTTCAACCAGGTCTACGAGATGCTCGAGATCGGGCTGTCCGCGCAGGACAACTACGGCGAGAGCTTCTACAACCCCTACCTCGCCGACACGATCACCGAGCTGCAGCAGAAGGGTCTCATCGAGACCAGTGACGGCGCGCTCTGCGTCTTCCCGCCCGGCTTCAGCAACCGCGAGGGCGACCGGCTGCCGTTGATCGTGCGCAAGTCCGACGGCGGGTACGGCTACGCCACCACCGACTTCGCGACCGTGCGGTACTGGGTGCGGGAGCGCAAGGTCGACGAGCTGATCTACGTCGTCGGCACGCCGCAGGCCCAGCACTTCCAGATGATCTTCGCGACGTCCAAGCAGGCCGGGTGGCTCGACGACGCCCACACCGCCGTGCACACCGGGTTCGGCACCATCCTCGGCTCCGACGGCAAGACGATCCGGACGCGGGCGGGGGGCACGATCAAGCTGATCGACCTCCTCACCGAGGCGATCAAGAACTCGTACGAGGTGATCCCGGAGACGTCCGAAGTGGAGGGTGCCGAGAAGGACGCCCTCGCCCGCACGATCGGCCTCGGCGCGGTCAAGTACGCGGACCTCTCCAACGACCGGGAGAAGGACTACGTCTTCACCTGGGAGAAGATGCTCGCGACCACGGGCGACACCTCGGTGTACATCCAGTACGCCAACGCGCGCATCCTTTCGATCGGACGCAGGGTCGGGCGCGTTCCCGCCGCGGACGCCCCGCTCGTGCTGCAGGAGCGGGCCGAGCAGGCGCTGGCGTTGAAGCTGCTGCAGCTGCCCACCGCCATCAACGCGGCCATCAGCGAGCTCGCGCCGCACAAGCTCACGACCTACCTGTTCGAGACGGCGACCGCGTTCTCGACGTTCTACGACAACTGCTCGGTGGCCAAGGCGGAGACGCAGGAACTGCAGGACTCGCGGCTGCAGCTCTGCACGCTGACCTCCCGCGTGCTCACCTTGGGACTGTCCCTGCTCGGCATCGGGGCACCCGAAAGGTTGTAAGCAGGTTTATCCCCGCCCGAGCAGAGGTACGCAGAGATCGCAACTCTTTCCCCCAGCCCTTCAGGGAGTCGCGATGACCTGCACCACCCGTCTGCCCAAGCCGGTCACCGACGTGTGGGACTGGCAGATGGAAGGCCTGTGCCGCGGCCAGAACAGCGCGGTCTTCTTCCACCCCGACAACGAGCGCGGGTACGCGCGGGCGGCTCGGGAGGAGAAGGCCAAGGCGATCTGCGGGCACTGCCCGGTGCTCGCGCAGTGCCGCGCCCACGCGCTGGAGGCTCAGGAGCCGTACGGCGTGTGGGGCGGCATGGGGGAGGACGAACGGCGCCAGATCGTGAACGCGGCCCGGCGCCGTGTCCGCGCCTACTCCTCGAGCACGTCCCTGAGCTGACGCAACGTCTTCGCGAGCAAACGCGAGACGTGCATCTGGGAGATGCCGACCTTCTGCGCGATCTGCGTCTGGGTCATGTTGCCGAAGAAGCGCATGATCACGATCTTGCGTTCGCGCTCCGGCAGCTTCTCCAGCAACGGGTGCAGCGCCTCGCGTTGCTCGATCATGGCGATCTCGGGGTCTTCCTCGCCGATGGTCGAACCGAGCGAGATCGACGAGTCCTCCGACATCAGCATGTCGTCGAGCGACGCGCTCTGGTAGGCGTTGCCCGCCGCGAGACCCTCGTGGATCTCCTCTCGGGACAGGCCCAGGTGCTCGGCCAGCTCCGACGGAGTGGGCGCGCGGCCCAGCGACTGCGACAGGCGCGACGTGCCCGCGTTGATCGCCAGGTGCAGCTCCTTGAGCCGCCTCGGCATCCGCACCGACCAGCTGGAGTCCCGGAAGTACTTCCGGACCTCACCCATGATCGTCGGCACCGCGAACGACAGGAAGTCGCTGCCGCGCTCCGGGTCGAAGCGGTCGACCGCGTTGATCAGGCCGACCGTCGCGACCTGCACCAGGTCCTCGTGCGGCTCGCCGCGGTGGCCGAACCTGCGGGCGATGTGCTGGGCGACCGGGAGGTGCTCCGTCACGAGCCTGTCCCGCAACGTGTCGCGCTTCGGGCCCGCGGGCGTGCCCGCGAGCTCGGCGAACAGCGGAGCCAGGTGGTCGTAGTCACCGGACCGCGAGGACTTGACCTCGGCCTCCGGCTTGGTCTCCTCGGTCTTGGTGGCCTCTTCCGCCCCGGTCACGCATCCACCGCCCCGGCGGTGGACTTCACGAGGCCGATGTGGACCACGAACCCTTCGGTCTCCTCGACCCTGGTCTGCACCGAGTCGACGAGCGCGGTGAGCACGCGCCAGCCGAAGCTGGCCTCGTCGGGGCCCGACGCGGACTTCGCGGAGATCTTCGCGGAGACGTGGACCGCGCCCTTGTCGTCCACCGCGAAGTGAGCGCTGAGCACGGCGTCCTGTGCCGCGAGCGTGATCAAGGTCGAGCACGTCTCATCCACGGCGAGCTTCAGGTCCTCGATCGAGTCGAGGTCGAAGTCCTGCCTCATGGCGATGTCCGCCGCGACCGCACGCACGATGGACAGCTGCGTGGGGTCCGCGGCCATCCGAAGCTCGACGCCTGACAATTGAGTCACAGCCACCTCGTAGTCCGTTCTGCTGAAGGCCGGCATGTTCCTGCCGTACCCGAATCGATCTCATTTCACACGCGCATTCGCACGTGTAGTGGCTTGGCGCCCCGGGAAATCACCTGGCAGAGCCAACCAACGGGAGGGAGCGCTGTGCTGGTGCACGAGGACTACCTGGCCCTCCGCATCCCGGCAGATCCGCACGAGGTCGGGCCTGTGCGGCACCGCCTCCGGGAATGGCTGCGGGAAAGCGGTGTCGACGAGGACGAGGCGAGCGACCTCGTGCTCGCCGCGAGTGAAGCGATCAACAACTCCGTCGAGCACGCCTACCCCGGCCCCGCGCACGGCACCGTCGAGGTGCGTGCCCACGTCGATCCCGACGGGACCGCCGAGGTCGACGTCACCGACCACGGCCGGTGGCGCGTGCCGCCGCCGGCACTGACGACGCGCGGACGCGGACTCCTGCTCATGCGGGAGAGCGTGGACGAAGTCGACGTCCTCCGCAGGGCGAGCGGCACGACCGTGCGCCTGCGCCGGGCGCGGACGCCCGTGCGGCCGCTGACCCTGGGCGCACCCGAGTGCGACGTGCAGGTCCACGAGACCTCCTCCGGCGTCGTGGCGGTCGTCCGCGGGGACGTGCCCGCCGAGGCGGGTCCGTCGTTGCGCCGCACGCTCACCACGGTCGCCCGTGGTGGCACCGTTCCGCTGACCGTCGACCTCAGAGGTCTCGGCGTGGAGAAGAGCGGAGTGGGGCGCGCCCTCCACGACGTCGCCGAGGCGCTCAGGGCGGCCGGTAACCGGCTCACCGTCCGGACGCTCTAGCTCAGGGCCGAGTCGACCGAGTCGTGGAGGTTGAAGATCTCACCGAGACCGGTGGCCTCCAACGGCCGCGTCACGGCCCGGGCGGTCGCCACGACCTTGAGGGTGGCGCTCTGCTGCTGAGCGAGCTTCGCGGCCTCGACGAGCACCGCGAGCCCGGCGGAGCCGAGGAACGTCACACCGGTCATGTCCACCACGAAGGTGCCGCCGTCACCGAGCCCGTTGACCAGCGCTTCCCGCAACGAGGGCGCCGACACCATGTCGACCTCACCGGACACGGCGAGGACGGTGACTCCGGGCGCCGGCTGCCGCACCTTCAGCTCGATCTGCTCCGCACGTGGGTCCTGCACAGTCACCGAAGTACTCCCTCTCACATACAGGGAGCCGCCACGCAGCGGCCCCGGATGCGGCTGCTGGCTCAACCGCTGCGGACTCAACCGTACGGGAGAGCCCGCACAACAGGACAGGTCCTGGTGTCCGTACCCGGACAATGCTCGGTTCAAACCGAGATCTCAACTCCGCAGCGCCTCCCAGAGCTTCCGGGCCACCTCACGTGCGGCGTCCGGCGGAGCGGCATCCTCCCCGGCGCCGTCCTCCAGCGTCCCGCCCACGGTCACGACCAGCGCCGCGGCCACGTCGCGCAGCTTCACGTTGGCGTGCTGGCTGGTGCGGACCAGCAGTTCGAAGGCCTCGCCCGGCTCGCACGACCGGGCGGCCATCACGAGGCCCTTCGCCTGCTCGATGTGCCGGCGGTGCTGGACCATCCGCGCCATCTGGTCGGCGCGCAGCACCTCGCCCGCGCAGAACTCGACGACCGCGGCCGCCGTCGCGACGAGCGGTTCCACCTCCTCGACGGCCTTCAGGTCCTCGACCCGCGGTTCGTGCGACAGGTAGACGGTCAGCACGATCGGGCCGCCGTCGCCCCAGCTGCCGGGCACCGCCACGACGTGCGTCCCGGCGACCTCCCCGGACACCTGCCGTTCATCGCGGGAGGCCTCGACGAGCGGTCCCGCGCCGCTCGTCAGCTGCTCCGCGTCCAGTTCCACGGCGACCCCGGTGGCCCGCAGCAACGTGCCGTCGGGCCACACGCTCAGCCCCACGCCCACGCAGCCGTCGACCTGAGAGCACAGGTGGTCCATCAACCTGGAGATGAGCTCCGCACCGAATTTCACCTGGTCCACGCGTGGAGGTTAGCCCCGGCCGATCCCCGGTGGGCGTTGTGCGGTCATCGGCGTACGACGAACGGTTGCGCGAGCAAGGACCCGGAGATCCGTTCCACTTCGGACCGGAACAGCTCGGCGCGCCGATCGATCCAGTTAACGCTTTGGACCCGAACACGACACGTGTTCTGAACCACAGTCCGCCAGAATTCGTTCTCAGGGATAACGCCGAACCCCCGGCACGCGACATCCCTGGTGTCACGGAGGGACAGAGATGGAAACCGCCATGGAGACCCAGCCGCAGCAGGACTCGGAGTGCGACTCAGCGCTGCCGACCACGCCGTGCAGCGTCGTCTGGAGCCGGGGCCACGCCTACGTGCTCGAGGGTTTCCGCGCCCGCTGGGTCGGTCGTGACGACCGCGGTCGCCCGCACGCCATCACCGGCGCCGAGATGCAGCGCCGGGGCTGGACGTTCACGCACACGGTCTGAGAAACCGGCGAACCGAACAAAGAACGCAGAACGACCGCCACACCCGCAACCAGTCGCACCGCGTGCCGTGACGCCATCCGGCAGCCCCTGCGCAGTCACTCGTTTAGAGTGCGGGTGTGCGTGACCCGGCTGATCGCCTGCTGACGATTCCGAACCTGCTCAGCGTGTTGCGGCTGGCCGGTGTTCCGCTCTTCCTGTACCTGTTGCTCGGACCCCGCGCGGACGGCTGGGCGCTGCTCGTCCTCGTCTTCGCGGGGCTCTCCGACTGGCTCGACGGCAAGCTCGCGCGCTGGCTCGACCAGATGAGCAACCTCGGCGCGCTGCTCGACCCCGCCGCCGACCGCCTCTACGTCTTCTGCACGCTGCTGGCGTTCGTCATCAGGGACATCGTGCCGCTGTGGGTCGCCCTCGTGCTCGTGGGACGGGAAGTGGTCGTCGGCCTCTGCCTGCTCGTCCTGCGGCAACGGGGCTGGGGCACCTTCGAGGTGACCTACCTGGGCAAGGCCGCGACGTTCAACCTGCTCTACGCCTTCCCCCTGCTGCTCCTCGCGCAGGGCGACTCGGGCTGGGCGCAGGTCGCCCTGCCGTTCGCCTACGCGTTCACGGCGTGGGGCGGGGCGCTCTACCTGTGGTCGGCGCTGCTGTACGTCTACCAGTTCTTCCTGGCCCTGCGGACCACACCTCGCACGGTCGCGTGAAAAGATCACCCCATACAGGTTCAGCACGAGGAGCGCAGTCAGTTGATTCCCGAGGAGCTTCGCTACACCGAGGAGCACGAGTGGGTCGCCGCCACCGGCGAGAACACAGTGCGCGTCGGCATCACCGACTACGCCCAGGAACAGCTCGGTGACGTCGTCTTCGTCCAGTTGCCCGAGGTCGGCCACACCGTCTCGGCGGGCGACACGTTCGGCGAGGTCGAGTCCACCAAGAGCGTGTCCGACCTCTACTCGCCGCTCGACGGCGAGGTCGTCGCCATCAACGAGGCGCTGGTCCAGGCGCCCGACTCGGTGAACGGCGACCCGTACGGCGAGGGCTGGATGGTCGAGATCAGGCTGAACGACCCCGAGGCGCTGGAAGGCCTGCTGGACGCGGACGCGTACAAGGCGTTGGTGGAGAAGGAGTGACGTCGATCTTTCGCCGGATCTTCGGCCGGAAGGGGAGCCGCGCTGAAGGCGGTGACCCCAACGCGATAGGTTTTACCGGAAGTGACGGATCCAGCAGCAGGAGGAGAGCTCAGGTGAGCACGAACGACGGCCCAGGCGTTCCGCCGGAGCAGTCCCCGGAGCGGACCTCCGTCTTCCGGGCGGACTTCCTCCAGGAGATGGAAGGCGGCGCCGAGGCGCCCGCACAGGAGCCGGCCGTTGCCGGTGTTGACGCCCTTCCCGCCGGTTCCGCGCTGCTCGTGGTCAAGCGCGGTCCCAACGCCGGTTCCCGGTTCCTGCTGGACCGAGACACGACGAGCGCCGGGCGCCACCCCGACAGCGACATCTTCCTGGACGACGTGACGGTCTCGCGCCGGCACGCCGAGTTCCGCCGGGAGAGCGGCGAGTTCGTCGTCATCGACGTCGGCAGCCTCAACGGCACCTACGTCAACCGCGAGCCGGTCGACCAGGCCGTCCTCGCGAACGGCGACGAGGTCCAGATCGGCAAGTTCCGCCTCGTCTTCCTGACGGGTCCTGGCTCCGCGGGAGCCTGACGCGTGACGGCCGGGCGGCCACAACGCGGGGAGTCGAGCATCGGGGCTGTGCTCGCACAGCTTCGGCCCGAGTTCCCCGACGTCACCATCTCCAAGATCCGCTTCCTGGAAGCGGAGGGGCTGGTCCGCCCGGCACGCACCGCCTCCGGCTACCGCCAGTTCAGCGCGGCGGACGTCGAGAGGTTGCGGTTCGTGCTGTCCGCACAACGCGACAGGTACCTGCCGCTCAAGGTGATCCGCGAGCAGCTCGACGCCGCCTCCGCGGACTCGGGCTCGGTCTCCCGGATCGACCTGCTGACCCAGACCGGAACCAGCGCCGACCAGCTGTCCCAGCTGGAGCGCGACGGTCTGCTGCGTCCCGGCCCCGGTGGCCGGTTCACCACCGACGACATCACCGCGCTCCGCACGATCCGGGCGATGACCGGCCTCGGCGTCGAGCGCGAACACCTGCGCGCGGTCCGCGCGGCAGCGGATCGCGAGGTCGATCTGCTGAACTCGTTCTCGGATCGTGGGACCGTGCGGGAATTGGCCGACCTGTTCGCCTCGTTGCACACGTTGTTGGTGAGAGCAGGCCTGCGTCAATCATCTTGATCACGTTCTGCCCGCAACGATTGAGCACACGGCCCGCTTGGCGGGTAGCGTCGAACGCATACGCCGGGGGATGCTCGGAAGCGAACCGGGTACTCCCCAACGAGTCAGAGGGAGGCGAGACCCGATGAGTGAGATGCGCGTCGTGGGCGTCCGGGTGGAGCTGCCCCAGAACCAGCCGATCCTCCTGCTCAGGGAAACCGAGGGCGAGCGGTACCTGCCGATCTGGATCGGCTCCGTCGAGGCCACGGCGATCGCGCTCGAGCAGCAGGGCGTGCGCCCCGCGCGCCCGCTCACGCACGACCTGTTGAAGGACGTCATCGGGGCGTTGGGCCGCAACCTCGAGCAGGTGCGGATCACGGACCTGCAGGAGGGCACCTTCTTCGCCGAGCTCGTGTTCGACGGCGACGTGCGGGTGTCCGCGCGCCCGTCCGACTCGGTGGCGCTGGCGTTGCGGGTGGGCGTGCCCATCCACGCCGAGGAGGCCGTGCTCGCCGAGGCCGGGCTGATCATCCCGGACGAGCAGGAGGACGAGGTGGAGAAGTTCCGCGAGTTCCTCGACTCCGTCTCTCCGGAAGACTTCCGGGGCGCGGACACGTAGACACAGTCGCGGGCGCGGGCACCTGAGTTTTCCGGTGCTCGCACTCCGTCTCGTATGGGCGACAGGGCAGTTCGTTTGGATGTCCCCCTATCGGACTACTTTCGGTCGTTTCGACCGCTAAACGATCACTAAACGTCACCTGAACGTCCTACATCGGGTGACGGTCCGGCTCTCCACCTCAGGTTGAGGGTCGACACTCCCCGCGCGTCGCGTTGACCTGCCCTCGGACCGGTCCTACCGTCGAACTCGAGTGGACGTCGCTGCTGAGCGAGAGCGGACACAGCGGCTTGACGGTCATGAGTTTCGTGGCCGTTCCGAGGGGAGGCAGGCGTGGTCGAGGAAGCGCCCTTGAGGGCGGAATCCGGGCTGCAGGGTGAACTGTTCCCGGACTCCTCGCTGCCGGACGAGCTCGTCGGTTACCGAGGACCCGCGGCATGTCAGATCGCGGGCATCACGTACCGGCAGCTCGACTACTGGGCACGGACCGGGCTGGTCGCGCCGACGGTGCGGATGGCGCACGGCTCGGGCAGCCAGAGGCTGTACTCCTTCAAGGACATCCTGGTGCTCAAGGTCGTGAAGCGGCTGCTGGACACCGGTGTCTCGCTGCAGAACATCAGGGTCGCGGTCGACCACCTGCGCCGCCGCGGCGTGCAGGACCTGGCGAAGATCACGCTGTTCTCCGACGGCACCACCGTCTACGAGTGCACCTCGCCGGAGGAGGTCGTCGACCTGCTGCAGGGCGGTCAGGGCGTGTTCGGCATCGCCGTGAGCGGTGCGATGCGCGAGATCTCCGGCACGATCCACGAGTTCCCGGCCGAACGAGCGGACGGCGTCGAGATCGCCCCGATGACCGAGGACGAGCTGACCCGCCGCCGCCGCGAGCGCGCCACCGGCTGATCGTGGCCGACCGGCCGCCCCCGGTGGCCGGTCGGCAGCAGCGCGGGGCCGATCGGCGTCCCTAGCGTTGCGGGCATGATGCACACACCCTCGTCGCAGGTGGTCAAGGTCCTGGCCGCGGCCGTGCAGCGCGCGTTCCGCCTGGAGTTCGGCTTCGTCGGCACCGAGAACCTGCTGATCTCGCTGATCGACACGATCGGCCCCGGCCGCAAGCTCGGCGTGAAGTCGGTGCGGCCGCAGGCGATGGCGCGGGGGACCGAGAACTGGGCGGGCGACGACGGCGGTGTCGCCGAGCCGGGCCCGGACGTCATGGCGCTGATGCGCGCCGCCCACCACCACGCCCGCGTCGAGACCGAACTGCCCGTGTCCGGTGCGCTGGACGAGTGCCTGCGGGCGGCGATCGCCCTGGCCGGTGACGGCGTGCTGACCACGACCCACCTCTCGCTCGCCCTGCTGTCGCTCGACTCCGGGCGGGCGGCCGACCTGTTCCTGCTGCGCGGCGTGGACGTCGAGGCCACGGCCGCGGCCGTGCGGGCCGACGCCGCGCGGAAGTACGCCGAGGTCGAGGAGGCACCCGCCGTCTGGTTGCTGCGCAAGGCGGGAGCGCTGGAAGGGGACGCCGGCGGCGGGTACGTGCGCTGGCTGACGCGCCTCGTCGCCCGCGGGCAGGGCCTGGGCGGGCCGGTGCTCACGGTCGTGCGGGGCGAGGCCGAACGCCTCGCCGTCGCCGCGCGCCGCGACGTCTCGTCGCGCGACCTCGTGGAGGCGGTGCTGACGGTCGACCACCAGCTGGCCGCGGCGGGGTGCCGCCTCAAGCCCGAGTTCGACTCGGGGGGTGCGGCGGCGTTGCGCGAGGCGGGCGTGGACCAGGAGGCGTTGCCCGAGGGCGGCACCGTGGAGCGGGCTCTGGAGCGGGCGAAGCTCGTGGCGGCCCGGCGCGGTGACCAGGTCGTCGGCACCACGCACCTGCTCGCGGCGCTGCGGGACGACCCCGCGGACCCCGTCGCACCGGCGCTCGCCGGTCTCGCCACTGAGACGTAGGTCGCGTCCCTAGCGACTACCCGGCCTGCCTGCGGGTATTCTTCCCGGGTAGTCGCTGAACTCAGGCGGGAGAGACCGGGCCCCGAGCCCGGCGCCGAAGGAGCAAGTCCCTCCCCGGGAACCTCTCAGGCATCCAGGACCGCCGAGCGAGACGCCTCTGGAAAGTGGACCCCCGCGAGGGGATCCCGCCGACGGTGAAAGCCCGCCCCTCGTGGCAGGTGAACCTCTCAGGCGCCCTTCGGGGTACGGACAGAGCGGGGAGGGCACAGGACACGTGTGCCCTCAAGCCACCCCGGAGGCGTTTGATGACGCAGGACCGCATTCCGCTCGCCGCTCTCGAGCACGGCACCCCGTTCGCCGACCGCCACGTCGGCCCGCGCCCCGCCGAGCTCGCGCGCATCCTCGACGTCATCGGCGTCGGGTCGCTCGAGGAGCTGGCGCAGCACGCGGTGCCGTCGTCCATCCACGAGCGCGACCTCGTGCTGGACCTGCCGGCCCCCGCCACCGAGACCGAGGCGCTCGCGGAGCTGCGGGAGCTCGCGTCGCAGAACCGCCCGATGACGCAGATGATCGGTCTCGGCTACTACGACACCGTCACGCCGGGCGTGATCCTGCGCAACGTGCTCGAGTCGCCCGCCTGGTACACGGCCTACACGCCGTACCAGCCGGAGATCTCGCAGGGCCGCCTCGAAGCGCTGCTGAACTTCCAGACGATGGTCGGCGACCTGACGGGCCTGCCGGTCGCGAACGCGTCCATGCTGGACGAGTCGACCGCCGCCGCCGAGGCGATGACCCTGGTGCGCCGCGCGGGCAAGTCCAAGTCGAACAAGTTCGTCATCGACGCCGACACGCTGCCGCAGACGCTGGCCGTCATCGAGACGCGCGCCGAGCCGCTCGGCATCGAGATCGTCGTCGCCGACCTGTCGCAGGGCATCGAGGGCCTGGGCCTCGGCGGCGACTTCTTCGGCGTGCTGCTGTCCTACCCCGGCGCGTCCGGTGTGGTGCGCGACCAGAAGGCGCTCGTCGAGGAGATCCACGCCGCTGGCGCGCAGGCCGTCGTCGTCGCCGACCTGCTGGCGCTGACGCTGCTGCGCGCGCCCGGTGAGATCGGCGCGGACGTCGTCGTCGGCACCACCCAGCGCTTCGGCGTCCCGATCGGCTTCGGCGGCCCGCACGCGGGTTACATGGCCGTCCGGTCCGGTCTGGAGCGCCAGCTGCCCGGCCGTCTCGTCGGCGTCTCCGTCGACTCGGACGGCTCGCTGGCCTACCGCCTCGCGCTGCAGACGCGCGAGCAGCACATCCGCCGCGAGAAGGCCACGTCGAACATCTGCACCGCGCAGGTGCTGCTGGCCGTCATCGCGTCCATGTACGCCGTCTACCACGGTCCCGAGGGCCTGCGCGGCATCGCGACCCGCGTGCACCGCATGGCCACCGTGCTCGCCACGGGCCTGTGCGAGGCCGGTCTCGACGTCGTGCACGGCGAGTTCTTCGACACCGTCGAGGTCCGCGTCGAGGGCAGGGCCGCCGAGGTCGTCGCGAAGGCCCGCGAGGCCGGCATCAACCTGCGGCTCGTCGACTCCGACATCGTCGCAATCGCTTGCGACGAGAAGACCACGCGCGCGCACATCATCGCCGTGTGGGAGGCCTTCGGCGTCACGAAGGCCGATGTGGACGCCATCGACGCCGACACCGCCGACGGCATCCCGGCCGACCTGCGCCGCACCTCGGACTACCTGACCCACCCGGTCTTCCACGCGCACCGCTCGGAGACCGCGCTGCTGCGCTACCTGCGCGCGCTGTCCGACAAGGACGTCGCCCTCGACCGCAGCATGATCCCGCTCGGCTCCTGCACGATGAAGCTGAACGCCACCGCGGAGATGGAGTCCATCACGTGGCCGGAGTTCTCGACGCTGCACCCGTTCGCGCCCGTCGAGGACGCCCGCGGCATGCTGAAGATCGTGTCCGACCTGGAGGCCTGGCTCGCCGAGGTCACCGGCTACGACGCCGTGTCGCTGCAGCCGAACGCCGGTTCGCAGGGTGAGTTCGCCGGTCTGCTGGCGATCCGCGCCTACCACCGCGCCAACGGCAACGCCGACCGCGACGTCTGCCTGATCCCGTCGTCCGCCCACGGCACCAACGCCGCGTCCGCCGTCATGGCCGGCATGCGCGTCGTCGTCGTGAAGTGCGACGACAAGGGCAACATCGACATGGGCCACCTGCGCACCACGGTCGCCGAGCACGCCGACGACCTGGCCGCGATCATGATCACCTACCCGTCGACCCACGGCGTGTACGAGGACACGGTCCGCGAGGTCTGCGGCCTGGTCCACGACGCGGGCGGCCAGGTGTACGTCGACGGCGCGAACCTCAACGCGCTGATCGGCCTCGCCCGCTACGGCAAGTTCGGCTCAGACGTCTCGCACCTGAACCTGCACAAGACGTTCTGCATCCCGCACGGCGGCGGCGGTCCCGGCGTCGGCCCGATCGGCGTGAAGTCCCACCTCGCGCCGTTCTTGCCGAACCACCCGCTGCAGCCGACCGCGGGCCCGGCCACCGGCGTCGGCCCGATCTCCGCGGCCCCGTGGGGTTCCGCGTCGATCCTGCCGATCTCGTGGGCGTACGTGCGCATGATGGGCGGCGACGGCCTGCGCCGCGCGACCCTGACCGCCGTGGCGGCCGCGAACTACGTGGCCCGCCGCCTCGACGAGCACTACCCGGTCCTCTACACCGGCGAGGGCGGCTTCGTGGCCCACGAGTGCATCCTCGACCTGCGCCCGATCACCAAGGCCACCGGCGTGACGGTGGACGACGTGGCCAAGCGCCTCGCCGACTACGGCCTGCACGCCCCGACGATGTCGTTCCCGGTCGCGGGCACGCTGATGGTCGAGCCGACCGAGTCCGAGGACCTGGGCGAGATCGACCGGTTCATCGACGCCATGATCGCCATCAAGCGCGAGATCGACCGCGTGGGCGCAGGCGAGTGGCCCGTCGAGGACAACCCGCTGCGCAACGCCCCGCACACCGCGGCCTGCGTGACCACCGGCGAGTGGAACCACCCGTACACCCGCGAGGAGGCCGTGTTCCCCGCGGGCCGGAGCAGCACCCCGAAGATCTGGCCGCCGGTCCGCCGCATCGACGGAGCGAAGGGCGACCGCAACCTGGTCTGCTCCTGCCCGCCGCTCGAGGCGTACAGCAGCTGATCGAGAGCGAGGGGGGCGCACTCCGCGAGGGGTGCGCCCCCTTCTTCACGCTCCGACCGGGCAGGCCTCGTCGCCGCAGTTCTCCTCCGCGCTCAGCCCGGGCTTGTTCAGGTCGTGCTCGAACGCGAAGTGGAAGCAGTCCGGGTGCATCCGCTCGAACAGCTCGAAGTCCTCGGCCTCCAGCTCGACCGTCTCACCGCAACGCTGGCACGTCTGTTCCTCTGACACGGCCGAATGGTCTCACCCGCGCCGCGCGAACAGGACCGCGCCGTCCTCCCCGAGCAACCACTGGGCCTCGACGGTGAACCCGGCGTCCCGCAGCCACCCCGCGACCCGCTCCGGCCGCCGCAGGTGGACGTGCACGCGCATCGGGTGCCCGCCGTAGCCCTGCGTCTTGAGGTTCGTGCGATCACCGACGTGAAAACCGAGCTGCAGCAGGCCGTCCGGCCGCAACGCGTCGTGGAAGTGCCCGAACACCACCGGCACGAGGTCGTCCGGCACGTGGATCAACGACCACCAGGCGAGGATCCCGCCCAGCGGACCGGCGAGCGGTTCGGTCATCGACCCCACCTCGAACCGCAGCCCGGGGTGGGTGCGCCGCGCCAGCGCGACCATCGCGGGGGAGAGGTCGATGCCGAACGCGTCCACGCCGAGATCGCTCAGCCGCGCGGTGATGTCACCGGGTCCGCAGCCGACGTCCGCCACCGGCCCGCTCACCTCCTCCGCGAACAGCCGCAGCGCCGCCCGCAGGTGAGGTAGGCCGTCCAGCAGACCGCGCGTCTGCTCCGCATAGCTGACGGCGACGGTGTCGTAGGACTCGCGGGTGTCGGTGAGCCACTCGTGCACGCCGGAAAACTACTCCTCGAACGGCTCCGCGCGGTGCCGTCCGAACAACGCGAGCGAGGAGATCCACACGTCCGGATCGCCGTCCCAGTCCAGGGCCTTGATCTGGTCGACGGACCGCCGCCCGCCGATGGCCCGCATCAGCTCGAACGACGTGGTCCGCAGCGTTCCGGCCGGGTCGCCGTGGCCGAGCACGCGGTCGCCGTGCTCCAGCGCGATCCGCAGCGCCGGCACGTCGTTCTCCCGCATCCGCTGGTCGAGCTGCTGCAACGGCCGCACCAGCGCCGCCCGCACGTCGGTGCCGCCCCGGTCGCCCGGGACGCCCAGCGCCGCGCGGAGGTCGTGCTCGTGCGCGATCACCTCGGACACGAGCACCGGCCCCATCGGCGTGTCGAACAGCGGCCTGGCGAGCTCCAGGTTCGCGTCCCACTCGGCGAAGGCGTCGGACAGCGTGTTGGCGCGGCGGTCGCGCACCTGCCGTTCGCCCCACTCGCCGGACTCGACACCGTCGAACCGGCGGTCCACGAAGTCGCGCAGACCGCCGGCGAGGTGCGCGACCACGTCCTTGACCGACCAGCCGGGCGTCGCCGCCACGGGCGTCTGCGGATCACGGCCCTCGACGAGCGAGGTGATCCGGTGCTTGGCCGCGTCGTAGACGGGGGCGTTGGTCATGGTCAGACCTCGTACTCCAGGGTGTAGGTGCCGCTGCCATCCTCCGCCCAGTCGATCGTCACCGCACCTCGCGCGTTCAGGTACCTCCCGGTGCCGTCGACGACCTCCGTGGAACCCTCCACAGCGGACCGGTAGGCGCCGACGTGCCGCAGCACCAGCGTCCCCTCGTCGGTCACGACCTCCTCGATCGCCGTCGTCCACGCCACGTCGTCGCCGTAGTACATGAGGTACCGGCAGCTGCCGACGCCGCTGACGTCCCCCGCGTACGAGAACTGGACGTGCGCCTCGGTGAGCTTGCGCCCCTCGACCTCCTTGTACGGGCGGCCGTCCCAGGTCTTCTCGTCCCAGCTCTTCACTTCGATGGTTCCGGTTGCCTTCATGGCGGCCACTCTGCTGGCAATTCCTGACAGATCGTGTCAGGTTCATCCCGTGAAATCCGGCAGGCTCCTCCAGGTCCTCCTGCTCCTGCAGTCGCGGGGCCGCATGACGGCCGACGAACTGGCCGAGGAGCTGGAGGTCTCGCCGCGCACGATCTACCGCGACATCGAGTCCCTGAGCGCGTCCGGCGTCCCCGTCTACGCCGACCGCGGCCCGGCGGGCGGCTACCGCCTGGTCGACGGCTACCGCACCCGCCTGACGGGCCTGACGACCGGCGAGGCGCGGTCGCTGTTCCTCGCGGGCCTGCCCGGCCCCGCCGAGGCGCTCGGGCTGGGGGAGTTCGCGGCCGCCGCCCAGCTGAAGCTCCTCGCCGCGCTGCCGACCGAACTGCGTTCCCGCGCGGAGCAGATCCGCAGGCGGTTCCACCTCGACACCCCGACGTGGTTCCGCGGCGACGAACCCACCGAGCACCTCGCCACGATCGCCGACGCCGTGTGGGAACAGCGCCGCGTGCGGATGACCTACCGGCGCTGGGGCAACGAGGTCGTCGAACGCGAGGCCGACCCGTACGGGCTCGTGCTGAAGGCGGGCACCTGGTACTTCGTCGCCAGCGGCCGCACCTACCGCGTCTCCCGCGTGCTGGCGCTGCAGGCGTTGCCGGAGACGTTCGAGCGTCCCGCCGACTTCGACCTCGCGCGCTTCTGGGCCGAGTGGTCGGAGCGGTTCGAGGCGCGCATGTACGGCGAACGCGTCACCGTGCGCATGACGCGCTCCGGCCTCGACAAGACCCAGTACCTGCTCAGCGGCTACCAGGCGCGCGCGATCCGGGAGCTCGCGCCCGACCCCGGCGAGGAGTTCGGCTTCCCCACGGAGTCGACCAGGCACGCCACGGCCGACCTGCTCAAATTCGGCGCGGACGTGGAAGTGCTGGCACCGAACGAGTTCCGGCAGGAGTTCATCGGAACCATCAAGGCGATGCGGGACGTCTACAACGGTGCGAAGCTACCCGCATGGTTCCGCTGATCTCGTTGAACAACGGAGTACGGATCCCCCAACTCGGCTTCGGCGTCTACCAGGTGCCGGAGGACCAGGTGGCCGGTGCGGTCACGACGGCGATCGAGGCCGGCTACCGCAGCATCGACACGGCCGCGGCCTACGGCAACGAGTCCGGTGTCGGCGACGCCATCGCGGGCGTCCCCGACCTTTTCGTCACCACCAAGCTGCGCAACGCCGACCAGGGCTACGACTCGACGTTGCGCGCGTTCGACGAGAGCGCGCGCCGCCTGCGCCGCGACGTGCTCGACCTCTACCTCATCCACTGGCCCACGCCGCAGCGCGACCTCTACGCCGAGAGCTGGCGCGCGCTGGAACAGCTGTACGCGGACGGCCGCGTGCGCGCCATCGGCGTCTCGAACTTCCACACCCCGCACCTGCAGCGCCTGTTCGACGAGTTCCCGACCACCCCGGCGGTGAACCAGATCGAGCTGCACCCGTTGCTGCAGCAGGAAGAGATGCGCAAGGTGCACGTCACGCACCGGATCGTCACCGAGGCGTGGTCGCCGCTCGGGCAGGGCGCGCTGCTGCGCGAGCCCGACATCACCGGCCTCGCCGACAAGTACGGCAAGACGCCGGCCCAGATCGTGCTGCGCTGGCACGTCCAGCTCGGCCTGGTCGTGATCCCGAAGTCCGTGACCCCGTACCGGATCAAGGAGAACATCGACATCTTCGACTTCGAACTGGCCCAGGACGACATGCTCGTGATCACCGAACTCGACAACGGCACCCGCACCGGCCCCGACCCGGACCGCTTCAACGCGGCCTGACCCCGCGCCCCGGTCAGGCCTTGGTCGACAGGACCTGACCGAGCGCGGCCTCCACGCCGTTCTCGTTCTCCACCACCGACACCGACCCGCC
Organism: Lentzea albida; assembly: GCF_900111005.1. GTDB lineage: Bacteria > Actinomycetota > Actinomycetes > Mycobacteriales > Pseudonocardiaceae > Lentzea > Lentzea albida. The sequence continues at coordinate 462,977 of NZ_FOFV01000003.1, read as the reverse complement.
GGTCGTCTGCGCGATGTCCGTCAGCGCGTCCTTGTCCACGTCACCGCCGATCGCGATGAAGCTGACCGGCAGGTCCGTCCCGTGCAGCTGCGACTTGAGCGCCTTCAGGTCGATGCCGCCGTCGGACCTGCCGTCGGTGATCACCACGACCCGGTTGACCCTCCCGGCCACGAACCCGTCGTGCGCGGTCTCGTAGCAGGCCGCCAGCGCGCTGTAGAGCTGCGAACCCTCCGCGGTCTTGAGCGCGTCGATCGACCGGCGCAACGCGTCGCGCTTGTCGCTGACGGCGGCGGTCGCGACCAGTTGCTTGTACGGCTTGGAGCCGTCGAGGTCGCGCGCGAACTCCCACAGCCCGAACGAGCCGGAGACCGACCGGTCGACCTGGCCGCGCAGGGCCGCCTTCACCTTGTCCAGCCTGGGCTTCATCGACGTGGAGACGTCCGTCAGCACCGTGACGACCTGCCCGCCGCGGTCGGCGGACTGCCACGCGGAGGAGATCTGCTGCGTGGTCGTGGCGTCGGCGGCGACGAGGTTCTCCGTGACGGGGGCCCACGAGACGCCCGGCGACGGCGACGGGCGGTCCTGAGTGGACTCGACGCGCAGGCCGCCCTTCGCGAGGATCGCCTGCTGCGACGGCTCGGTCATGAAGTCGCGGAACGCCTGCGCCGCACGGACTTCGGCCTCGCCGACCTCCGTGCCGCCCAGGGCGACGTACGGGAAGTCCGCCACCGGGGCCGGTCCGGCCGGAAGCACGCCGACCAACGGCTTCGACGGGGCCTCCTTGCCCGTGTTGTGCTTGAACAGGTCCACTTCGGACACCGGCGTGACGGAGAAGCCCGCCGCGTTGACCGTCGCGCTGTCGCCCAGGCGCCGCAACGCGTCCCGGGTCGTCGGCGGGACCTCCGGCGGCACCGCGGCCGCGAGCTTGGTGAGCGCCGCCTTCGAGGCGTCCGACCCGAGCGACTCCGCCGTCACGGGGCCCACACCGCCCGCGAGCGCGGACTGGATCGCGAGCGCGGAGGCGGTGTTCGCGGCCGGGTCCGGCATCGCGACGCTGAACCGGCCCCACGACTGGCCGTACTTCTCCCAGTCCGTCACCTCGGGCATGTCCGTCCAGCGGAAGTCCTTCAGCACCGGCGCGGCGGCCTCGGGGGCGGCGAGCAGCACCGGCGACGTGCCGACGGACTTCGGCGCGGAGCCGACGAGCTTCGCGTTGAGCGCGGTGAGCCGGTTCGCCCAGAGCGTCGAGTCGGGCAGCCACGCGTGAGGCCGCTTGCCGAGCTTCGACTCGTCCCAGGTCGTCGTCAGGCCCTCGAGCACCGCGGAGGAGTCCGCGGACGTCACCTCGATCGCGATGCAGTGGTCGTACACGACGGGCCGGGTGGCGCTGTACGCCTGCGCGACGTCCCGCACGGCCTCGGCGACGCTGGGCGTCACGGCCACGCGCAGCACCGAGTCGCCCTCGCTGCAGTTCTGGGCCAAAGCCTGGGAGCGCTTGTCGAGCACGCCGCCGGCCCAGGACAGCGTGAGCCAGCTGAGACCAATCAGCACCACGAGCACGACGATGAGCACGGGCCACTTGGCGATTCCGCGCTTCACCTTCGCCCGCAGAGCGCGGTGTCGAGACATCGATCCCTCACAACTACTCAGCGGCCCCCGACGACCGCCAGTCACGCTAACAGGTGAACTCGTTCAGCAGAGTGAAGTCACTGCAAGTATCGACTGGCAAACGAAGACGAGCCGTTCCCGCAACGGCTGGGCCCGTTCGGCGAACGCGGCCTGCCGTCGCACGTACTCCGCGCGCCCCTCCGCGGTCTCGATCCGCACCGGCCCGTACCCGAGTTGCTCCAGGTCGTAGGGCGATGCCTGCATGTCGAGTTCGCGCACGTCAGCGGCCAGTTCGAAGCAGTCGGCCACCAACTCCGAGGGCGTCGCGGGTTCCATTTTATAGGCCCATTTGAACAGATCCATGTTCGCGTGCAAACAACCCGGCTGCTCGTTCGCCAACTGGTCGTCACGGGTCGGCTGCAGAGCGTTGAGCGGCCGAGCGGGTGACGTGAAGAAGCGGAACGCGTCGAAGTGCCCGCACTGGATCCGGCTCGCCTCGACCACCTGGTCGGTGCCGTCGCTGCCCAGCCGCAACGGCCACGCGTTGTGCCGGACCTCCTCGGGCTGCTGCCGGTAGACCATGGCCCACTCGTGCAACCCGAAGCAGCCGAGCCGGGCGGGACGGCCGAGCGTCGCCGTGAGCAGCGCCTGGACGAACTCCAGCGTCTTGGCGCGCTGCCCGAGGAAGCTCTCGACGTCGAGCGTGACGCCCTCGTCGACCCGCTTGTAGTGCGGGAACTCCAGGTACTCGTCGGCGTCCTCGAGAACGACACCGGGCCCGGGATGCCACCGTTCGAGCCGCACGGGCCGATGGCTGTAATAGGTGAAGAGGAAGTCCATCACCGGGTGCTTCTCTTTGCGAAGCTTCCGCTCCTGGTGCGGACCCGTGAACCGGCGCATGCGCTCCACGTGCGCGTCACGCGATTCGTGCCACTGGGCTCGGGTCAGGACCTCCACGGGCGATTACCGTACGCGAGCGCTAGAGCGGCGGCACGAGCCCGGTGAACGTCCGCGCGCCGTTGCAGTGCGGGCACTCCCGCCCGTTGTCGACCGTCCGCGGCGCGCCCCCGATGATCGCGAGCGTCGGCGCCGCGATGTAGCTCGCACCCCCGCACAGGTGGCACACCGTGCGCGGCTCGGGCGTGACGGCGAAGAGGTCGTCCGGGTCTTCCTCGTCCTCGAAGTCGTCGTCCTCGGCGAACTCGTCCTCGTCCTCGTCACTCATGCCGCCCAACCTAGTGGACCGGCTCTCCCACCCGGCTGAGCGACTCGGCGGTCGCCTCCTCACCGCAGTGCGCGCACACGACGCGCGGCTCCAGCACGTGGCCGCACGAGTGCTGGTACACGAGGGGGAGGGGCCCCTGCGTGACGTAGTCGTCGCCCCACTCCTTGAGCATCAGGAACACGTTGTGCAGCGCCCGGCCCGTGTCGGTGAGGTGGTACTCGTGCCGCGGCGGGTGCTCGGAGTACTGGTGCTTCTCCAGCAGGCCCGCGGCGACCAGCTTCTTCAGGCGCACGGTCAGCACGTCACGGGATGCGCCGGTGTTCGCCACGATCTGGTCGAACCGCGTGTTGCCGAAGAAGACCTCGCGCAACGCCAGCAGCGACCAGCGTTCGCCCACGACCTCCAGCGCGTTCGCCACGGAGCAGCTTCGGGGTGCCATGTGACCATCCTAGCAGTGAGTTGGCAAAACCAACTTACCTCGCTAACGTGAGTTGGGAAGTCCAACTCAGGAGGTAGTCATGGGATTCGACGGTGCAGTGGTGCTGGTGACCGGAGCCAACCGCGGGCTCGGCAGGGTGTTCGCGCAGGAGTTCGTGAAGCGCGGCGCGAAGGTCTACGGCGGCGCGCGGAACCCGGCGACCGTCGTCGACGAGGGCGTGATCGGGGTCCAGCTCGACGTGACCGACGACGCGTCCGTCGCCGCTGCCGCGAAGGAGCTCGGTGACGTCACGATCGTCATCAACAACGCCGGCGTGCTCGTCCCCGACGCGGGCCTCGACGGCATCAGGGCGGAGTTCGAGGTCAACTTCTACGGGCTCGTCCGCACCACGGACGCGTTCGCGCCGGTGCTGAAGACCAACGGCGGCGGCACGCTCGTCAACGTGCTGAGCATCGTGTCGTGGCTCAGCCGGCCGGCCTGGCGCGGCTACGCGGCGTCCAAGGCGGCGGCCTGGTCGCTCACCAGGTCGACGCGCGACGACCTGCGGGAGCAGGGAACCCACGTCATCGCCGTGCACGCCGGCTTCATCGACACCGACATGGCCGCGGAGGTCACCGCGCCCAAGATCGCGCCCGAGGACGTCGTCTCGCAGGTGTTGCGGGCGATCGAGAACGGGGACGACGAGGTGCTCGCCGACGAGGGCACCCGTGCGGTGAAGGCGTCCCTGTCCTCCTGAGGATCACCGGTCTTGTGAGCGCATGTCCTCACGCCGTAGTTCCCACACCACGTCCACCCCGACGCGCCTGCCGATCGCGGGCTCGCGCGCCGGTGTGCGGCGGCCGACCTCGGTGAACCCGAGGCGCCGCGGCACACCGCTGCTCGCCGCGTTGGCCTCGTCGTGCCAGATCTGGACCCGGCGCACGCCGTCCAGCGCGAACGCGAACTCGACGAGCTCCGCGGCCGCGGCGGTGGCGTGACCGCGGCCGGTGTGCTCCGCGTGCAGCCAGTACCCGAGCTCCACGAGGTCCTCTGCGCGGCGCATCGCCGTCACCACGCCGACGATCGCGCCGCCGACGGTGATGGCGTGGGGGAAGGCCGTTCCGCTCTCCCAGGCCTCCGCGGCCTCGCGGAGGAAGGTGCGGGCGGTCTTGACGTCGTAACCGTTGGCCGCCCACGGTGCCCACGGCTTCAGGTGCGTCAACGACTCGGTGACGGCCTCGGTCAACTCGTCCGCGTCGTCCTCAGTCAGTCTCCGCAGCTCCATACCTCACCTTGTACCGCAGGTGGGTGACGGACTTCGATTCGATCACCGAGACCGGCCCCTCCAGCTCGTACCCCCTGCCCGGTGCGAAGAACGGTGTGCCCCCGCCGAGGATCACCGGCACCAGGTCGAGGCAGATCTCGTCGACCAGCCCCGCGTCGATGGCCTGGCGCGCGATCTCGCCGGAGTTCAGGCCGACGCCCTTGTCACCCGCGTGCTTCCGAGCTACCGCGACGGCTTCCTCGATGCTGCCGTTGATGAACGTGAAGTGCTCGTTGTCCTCCAACGGCCGATGGGTGAGCACGACGGTGTGCACGCCCATCGGGTGCTGACCACCCCAGCCGTTCGTGAAGTCGTAGAGCCTGCGCCCGACGACCAACGCGCCGGTCGCCTCGATCAGCCCGCTGTAGTGGGCCGCGCTGGCGGGCGTGAGGTGGACGGTCATCGCTCCCGTCGGCACCGTGAACGCCACGTCGCCCGCCTCGTACCAGGCGAAGAGCCTGTCGAACCCGGAGAAGTCCGGCCCCGAGACGTACCCGTCGATCGAGGTGCTGGCGCCCGTGTAGACCTTGCCCATTCCCTTGCCTCCCCGTTGTCGGTCCTTCGTGAGGACGTCGGGGAGGCGTTGCCCGGATCGACACGGGTTCCCTGGAGACATACCAGGCTCAGCCGATCGGGTCGGGCAGCTTCGTCACCTCGTACTCGCAGTCGAGGACGTCGCCGGTCGCCGGGTCGCGCAGCTCCACACGCCACTTCGACGCGAACTGGTCCACGTCGTGGTGCATCGGGATCGTGCCGGACAGCAGCACGGTGCCGGGCTCGAGCAGGCCGAGGTCGCGCAACCGCTCCACCCAGTACTGCGGGGTCAGCAGCTCGGCGAGCGTGCCGCGCTGGATCTCCACGCCGTCCGCCCACGCGGTCAGCTCGATCGAGTCGATCCGGTCCGCGACGTCGGCCAGGCGCCACGCCCTGCGGCCCAGCACGTCGGGGCTCGCGTTCTTGCTCCACGCGACGCCGTGGACTTCCAGCGCGCGGTCCGTGTGGTCGCATGCGACCGTCAGCAGGACATCTGAATCGGTGACCACGAGCGCCCACTCGGCCTCGCCCGAGGTCCGGCCGTGCTGCACGGGAACCGCGGACGTCTGCTGCGCGAGGTACGGCGACACGGGGTAGAGGCTCGGCGTCACGGAGGGCGCCGGCACGCCCAGCTCGGCGAGTTCGCGCACGTGAGCGGCCACGTCGTCCTGGCTGCGGCCCGCATACCCGCCGTTGAGCAGAGTCGTCACGGCGACCTCGGCGACGGTGCCGTCGGGCAGGTCGAAAGCCAGGACAGCGGCCTGTGTACGAACAGTAGACATGCGGTACTCCTTGCGCATACGAGTTGTATACAGGCAGTATTACCGCATGTCCCCCGGATCCTCAACTGCCACGGCAACGCAAGACGTGCCACGTTCGGCCCTAGTGCGGGCGTTCGTCGCCTCGCTCTCCGGTACCGCCCTGGAGTGGTACGACTTCGCGATCTACAACGTCGCCGCCGCCGTCGTGCTCGGCCCGCTGTTCTTCCCCAGCGAAGAGCCGCTCACCGCGACGCTGCTCGCGTTCTCGACCTACGCCGTCGGCTACCTGTCCCGGCCGCTCGGCGGGTTCCTGTTCGGCCGGCTCGGCGACAAGATCGGCCGCAAACGCGTGCTCGTCACGACGTTGCTGATCACGGGTATCGCGACGCTGCTGATCGGTCTGCTCCCGACGCACGCCGCGATCGGCCCGGCCGCCGGTGTGCTGCTCGTGCTGCTGCGGTTCGCGCAGGGCGTCGGCCTCGGCGGCGAGTGGGGCGGCGCCGTGCTGCTGTCGAGCGAGTACGGCAACCCGGAGCAGCGCGGCTTCTGGGCGAGTGCCGCCCAGATCGGCCCGCCCGCCGGCAACCTGATGGCCAACGGCGTGCTCGCGCTGCTCGGTGTGGCGCTGTCGGACGCGGCCTTCATGTCCTGGGGCTGGCGCGTGGCGTTCCTGCTGTCCGCGGTGCTCGTCATCTTCGGCCTGTGGATCCGCGTGAAGCTGGAGGAGACCCCGGTCTTCAAGGCGATCGAGGCGCGCGGCGACCGCCCGTCCGCGCCGATCAGCGAGGTGTTCCGCACGCAGACCCGGCCGTTGGTCGCCGCCGTGCTGTGCCGCGTCGGCCCGGACGTCCTCTACGCGCTGCACACCGTCTTCGTGCTGACCTACCTCACGACCCAGCTGGGCCTGCCGCGCAACGTCGGCCTCGTCGCCGTGCTGATCGCCTCGGGCTTCCAGCTGTTCCTGATGCCGCTGGCCGGCTGGCTGTCCGACAAGGTCAACCGCCGCGGTCTGTACGCGGTGGCCGCGGTGCTCGGAGCGGTGTGGCCGTTCGTGCTGTTCCCGCTGATCGACACCAAGTCGTGGCCGCTGATCGTCGTCGGTGTCGTCGTGGGCCTGGGCTTCCACGCGTTCATGTACGGGCCGCAGGCCGCGTTCATCGCCGAGCAGTTCACCGAACGCCTGCGCTACACCGGCAGTTCGCTCGCCTACACGCTGGCCGGCGTGATCGGTGGCGCCATCGCCCCGCTGCTGTTCACCGCGCTGCTGGCCGGGTTCGGCACGTGGGTCGTCGTCGGCCTCTACGTCACGGTGGCGTGCGTGGTGACGCTGGTCGGCCTGTGGCTCGGCCGCGACCCCCGCCCGGAGGAGGAGATCGCGTCCGAGATCCGGGATCAGCCGTTGAGCAGCACCTTCAACGTGGTGTCCAAGTGAGCGGTGATCGCCGCCGTGGCCGCCTCGACGTCCCCGGACTCGAGCGCGGCCACGATCACGTTGTGCTCGTCGATGACGGCCTGCTGCCGGCCGTGCGCCCGGTACAGCGCGACCACACCCGCGCGCACCTGCCGGGCGCGCAACCCCTCGTACGTCTTCGTCAGCAGCTCGTTGCCCGTCGCCGCGACCAGCAGCGCGTGGAACTGCCGGTCGACGTCGATGAACTGCCGCGCGTCCTCGACCAGGAACCGCTGCCGCTCGACGAGCTCCTGCATGCCCCGCAGCGGCACGGTGCCCTCGGTCATCGTGCGCTCGGCCGCGTACCGCTCGACGATGCCGCGCAGCTCCATCAGCTCGCTGATCTGCCGCGAGGACAACGGCGCGACGTAGGCGCCCCTCTTCGGCACGAGCTGCACCAGGTCCTCGGCCGCGAGCAGCAGCAGGGCCTCGCGGATCGGCGTGCGGGAGACGCCGATCTGGTTGGCGACGTCCTGCTCGCTGATGAACCGCCCCTGCATCTCGGGGTCGGCGAGGATGGTGTCCTTGAGGAACTCGTAGGCCTTTTCCCTGCCGGACAACGGGTCGGCACCTTGCATACAACATGTATACCAGAGGAGGATCATGCGCTTCGCGCTTTGCCAGATCAGCTCCACCGCTGATGCGCAGGAGAACCTTGCCACCGTGCGTGCCCATGTGGCCAGTGCCGCCGAACAAGGCGCACGCGTCGTGCAGTTCCCGGAAGCCACCCAGTGCCGCTTCGGTGTGCCACTGGGCCCGGTCGCCGAACCCCTCGACGGCCCGTGGGCGACTGCGGTCCGCGAGATCGCCGACGAGCACGACGTCGTCGTGGTCGCCGGCATGTTCACCCCGGGCGAGGGCGAGCGGGTCGCCAACACCACGCTCGTCACGGGCGGCGGCCTGCACCTCGGCTACGACAAGATCCACCTGTTCGACGCGTTCGGCTTCCGCGAGTCCGACGGCGTCACCCCCGGCGAGAAGCCCGTGACGTTCGAGGTCGACGGCACCACGATCGGCCTCGCCACCTGCTACGACGTCCGGTTCCCCGAACTCTTCCGCGTCCTCGCCACCACCGCGCCCGTCATCCTGCTCGGTGCCTCGTGGGGAGCGGGCCCCGGCAAGGCCGAACAGTGGGACCTGCTGGTCCAGGCCCGCGCCCTGGACGCCACCTCCTGGGTCCTCGCCTGCGGCCAGGCGGACCCGCTGCAGGACCACGGCTCCGCCCCCACGGGCATCGGCCGCAGCGCCGTGGTCGACCCGCTCGGCGTCGTGCGCGAACGCCTCGAAGGCGCCCCCGGCACGATCCTGTCCGATGTGGACGCCGAGTTCGTGGACGACGTCCGCGCGAAACTGCCCGTGCTCGCGAACCGGAGGCTGTGATGCGCGAGGAGCGCGAGTTCTTCCCCGTCGCCACCGTCGACTGGCGCCCGGCCGGACCGGGCGTCACCGAACGGGTCCTGAGCCGCGACCCGGACACCTCGACCCTGACGAGGATCGCGCGCTGGGAACCGGGCCACGTGACCCACGACGTGATCCGCCACGACTACCACGAGGAGGTCTACTTGCTGGAGGGCGACCTCACCGACCTGACCCTGGGGAGCACGTTCCGGGCCGGCGACTTCACGAGCCGCCGCCCCGGCATGCCCCACGGCCCGTACCGGACGGACCACGGCTGCACGATGCTGGAGATCCGCACCGCGCCCGAACCCCGAGCGCTCTAGCCCCGCCGCACGTGGGTGCCGTCGCGCACGGTGCCCACGTACTCCTCCAGCAGGTCCTCCAGCGCCACCACCCCGAGCAGGGTGCCGTCACCGTTCACCGCCCGCGCGAGGTGCGACTGCGCCCGGCGCAACGCCGCCAGCGCCTCGTCCAGGCGGGCGTCCACCGGCACGTCCGGCAGACCGCGCACGCGGTCGCGCGGCACCGAGGTCGTCCCGCCCTCCAGGTCCAGCACGTCCTTGACGTGCAGGTACCCGACCAGGCCCGTGTCGGCGAGCACCGGGAAGCGCGAGAAGCCGGTCGCGGCCACGGCGGCCTCGATGTCTCCGACGGTCGGGAACGCGGGCACCGTCGTGAGCTTCTCGAGCGGCACCAGGACGTCGGCCACCGTGCGCTCGGCCGACGACAGCGTCTGTGCGAGCCGGCGGTGCTCCGAGTCCTCCAGCAGGCCCTCCGACCGCGACTGGCGGATCAGCAACGAGAGCTCGTCCGGCGTGTACGCCGACTCCAACTCGTCGACCGGCTCGACGCCGAAGCGGCGCAGCACCCACCGGCCCACGGCGGTGAACATCGCGAGCACCGGCGCGATCATCCGCGAGAACCCGTAGTGCACGGGAACAAGCCACACGGCGGCCCGTTCCGGACCGGCGATCGCGAGGTTCTTCGGCACCATTTCGCCGAGGATCGTGTGCAGCGCGACAACGATGACCAACGCCACCGCGAACGCCACACCGTGCACCACGGCCAACGGCAGCCCGACGGCGCCGAGGGGCCCCTCCAGCACGGACGCCAAAGCGGGTTCGGCGATCGCACCGAGTCCCAGCGAGCACAGCGTGATGCCCAACTGCGCGCCCGCGATCAGCAACGGCAGCTGCTGCGACGCCTTGATCGCGGTGCGGGCCCGTGAGGAACCCTTGTCCGCCAACGCCTCCAGCCTGTCCCGGCGCGCGGTGATGACCGCGAACTCGGCACCGACGAAGAACGCGTTGCCCGCCAGCAGCAAAGCGATGACGAGGAAGTTCATGAGGACGACACCACCCGCAGCTCGGCCACGCGGTGCTTGTCCATCCTCATGACGGTCACCCTCCACCCGTCGACGCGGATCTCGTCGCCGACGTCGGGGATCCGCCCGAGCCGCGCCAGCACCAGGCCGGCCAGCGTCTCGTAGTCGCCCTCGGGCATCTGGAACCCGGTCGCGTCGGCCACCTCGTCGTCGCGCAGCAGGCCGGACACGATCCAGCTGTCCTTGCCCAGCGACCGCACCGGCGCCGCCTCACCGCGGTCGTGCTCGTCGCGCACGTCGCCGACGATCTCCTCGACCACGTCCTCGAGCGTCACCATGCCGGCCGTGCCGCCGTACTCGTCCACGACCAGCGCGGTCTGCAGCCCGGACGCCCGCAGCCGGTCCAGCAGCGCGTCGCCCTCCAGCGTCTCCGGCACCGAGTACACGGGCCGTTCCACCGCCGACAGCGGCGTAGATGCGCGCAGAGCGGTCGGCACGGCGAACGCCTGCTTCACGTGCACGATGCCGCTGACCTCGTCCAGCGACCCGTTGTGCACCGGAAACCGCGAGAAACCCGTCTCGCGCGCCTTCAGCACGAGGTCCGCCACCGTCGCGTCGGCGCGGAGGGCCTCCACGCGCACGCGCGGCGTCATCAGCTCGCCCGCCGTCCGGTCACCGAAGCGCAGCGACCGGTCCAGCAGCGCGGCCGTGCCCTCGTCGAGGGTGCCGTGCTCGGCCGACGTGCGGACCAGCGCGCCCAGCTCCTCGGGCGACCGCGCGGACGCCAGCTCCTCGACCGGCTCGACGCCGAGGCGCCGGACCAGCCAGTTCGCCGAGTTGTTCATCGCGTTGATCAGCCAGCGGAAGACCGTCGAGAACGCCGCCTGGAACCCGACCACGCCCCGCGCGGTCTCGAGCGGCTTCGCGATCGCGAGGTTCTTCGGCACGAGCTCGCCGAACACCATCGACAACGCCGTGGCGATCGCCAGCGCGAGCGCCAGCGACAGCCAGTCGGCCACCGGCTCGGACGCGCCGACGGCGGTCAGGCCGGGTTCGATCAGGTTCGCGATCGCGGGTTCCGCGATGTACCCGGTGATCAGCGTGGTCAGCGTGATGGCGAGCTGCGCGCCGGAGAGCTGGAACGACAGGGTGCGGTGCGCGCGGTCGATGGTCCGCGCCTTCGCGTCACCGACCTCGGCGACGTGGCGTTCGACGGTGCTCCGTTCCAGCGCGGTCAGCGAGAACTCCGCCGCCACCGCGATGAAGGTGCCCGCGGTCAGCGCCACGACGGCGAGCAGACCGAGCAGGCTCAGAAGTGTTCCGGTCACCTGTGCGCTCCCGAACAGCGCGAACGGTCGACCGGGTTGGTATGCCAGTCAGGGCCAGACCCCATGGGGACGGCTCAACTCCTCGTGACTAAGTGCGTGAACAGCCAGACGAGTCTAATTGTGGGCAGTCGAGGCCCGGAGCACCACCTCACCCGCCACGCGGACGGTGCGGGCCTCGTCACCCCCGCCGTCCAGCACGAGACCTGCGGCGATCTCGCCCATCTCCTCCAGCGGGAGCCGCACGGTGGACAGCGCGGGCACCGTGTCGCGCAGCGTCGGGATGTCGTCGAACCCGGCGATCGACATGTCCTCCGGCACCCGCACGCCACGCTCGCGCAACGCCGCCATCGCGCCCATCGCCATCACGTCGGTCACGGCGAACACACAGGTGGCGCGCGACTTCGACGCCAGCAGCTCCATCGCGGCCGCGTACCCGCCGTCGCGGGTGAAAGCCCCGTTGATCACCACGGGAGGCGCGACACCGGCGTCGTTCAGCCCCGCCTTGAACCCGGCGAGTCGGTCGCGGGCCACCACGAGTTCGGAAGGACCACCCAATACGGCGAACTTCTTGTGCCCGAGCTCGGCCAGCGCACGGGCGAGCGCGCGCCCTCCGGCGCGATTGCCGGGCACGACCGTGTCGGTGCCGAGCTTCGCCTGCGAGACGCAAGCGACCCGTCCGCCCTGCTCGGTGAACGCGTCGATCTCCGCCGCGAGCCGTGACTGGGCCGCACGGTCCGTGGTGCGCGAACCGGCGAGCACCACCGCACGGGCCCGATGTGCTCGCAGCGTGGACAGCAGCTCCGCCTCACGTTCGGGACGGCGCCCGGTCGTGCCGAGGACGACGACGAGCCCGGCCTCCTCGGCCACCCGCGTCACCCCCGCCGCGATGCACGAGAAGTACGGGTCGGTGATGTCGTGCACCACCAGTCCCACGAGCGAGCTGGAGTTGCGGGCCAGCGCCTGGGCCGACGCGTTCGGCACGTAGCCGAGCTCCTCGGCGGTGCGCAGGACGCGGTCGCTCAGGTTCCCGCTCACCTGCCGGGTGCTGCCGTTGAGCACGCGAGAAGCGGTCGCCAACGACACACCCGCCTGCCTCGCCACCTCGGCGAGCGTCACCTGTCGGGCGGACACGACCACCTCCGTCAACACGCATGTGAGCGCTGAGACTAACTCGCGGGGAGGTTGACGTCCGCGAAGCACCGTGATTAGCGTGGCGGGAAAGCGCTTTCCAGCGCTGCTACCAGGGAGGTGTGATGGCGGTTCGGACCATCGGAGTGGCGGTCAACGGCGTCACGGGGCGGATGGGCTATCGCCAGCACCTGGTCCGCTCCCTGCTGCCGTTGCGCGAAGAAGGCGTGCGGTTGCAGGACGGGACCGTGCTGAAGGTGGAACCGGTCCTCGTGGGCCGCAACGCCGACAAGCTCAAGGAGATCGCCGAGCGCCACGACCTGGCGCACTGGACGACGGACCTCGACGGGGCGCTCGCGGACCCGTCCGTGGAGATCTACTTCGACTCGCAGGTCACGTCGCGGCACGTCGAGTCGATCACCAAGGCGTTGGAGGCCGGCAAGCACGTCTACACCGAGAAACCGGTCTCCGAAACGGTCGAGGAGGCGCTGCAGCTCGCACGCCTGGCCGACGAGAAGGGTGTGAAGCACGGTGTCGTGGCGGACAAGCTGTACCTGCCGGGCATCCGCAAGCTCCGGCGGCTGATCGACGGCGGCTTCTTCGGCCGGATCCTCAGCGTGCGCGGCGAGTTCGGCTACTGGGTCTTCGAGGGCGACTGGCAGGCCGCGCAGCGCCCGAGCTGGAACTACCGCGCGGAGGACGGCGGCGGCATCGTCGCGGACATGTTCTGCCACTGGAGCTACCTGCTGCACGACCTGTTCGGCCGCGTCGAAGCGGTGACCGCCAAGGCCGTCACGCACATTCCGACGCGGTGGGACGAGCAGAACAACGCTTACTCCGCCACCGCGGACGACGCCGCGTACGGCATCTTCGAGATCGAGAACGGCGTCATCGCCCAGATCAACTCGTCGTGGTGCGTGCGGGTGCGCCGCGACGAGCTCGTCGAGTTCCAAGTGGACGGCACCGGGGGGAGTGCGGTCGCGGGCCTGCGCGAGTGCTTCGTGCAGCCCCGCGCCGTCACGCCGAAGCCCGTCTGGAACCCGGACCTGCCGGTCACGCACCCGTTCCGCGACCAGTGGCAGCAGGTGCCGGACAACGAGGACTTCGACAACGGCTTCAAGGTGCAGTGGGCCGAGTTCCTGCGCCACGTCCACGAGGGCGCGCCGTTCCCGCACGACTTCCGCGCCGGGGCACGCGGCGTCGCACTGGCCGCCGCCGGACTCCAGTCCTCTTCGGAGGGTCGACGGGTGGAGATCGAGGGTGTCTAGCCCGGATCGAGGTGACCGCATCGTGTTCGCCGCGGCGCACGTCGTGGCCGAGGACGAGAGCACAGTGGACTGGGACGCGACCCTCGCGTTCCGGCACCACCTGTGGTCGCACGGCCTGGGTGTCGCGGAGGCCATGGACACCGCGCAACGCGGCATGGGCCTCGACTGGCCGACGGCCGCCGAGCTGATCCGCCGCAGCGCCGCCGAGAAGGCCGGCCGGATCTGCGCGGGCGTCGCGACCGACCACCTGACCGGTGAGGCGACCCTCGACGACGTGCTGAACGCCTACCTGGAGCAGCTCGACGTCGTCCAGGAGGCGGGCGCGCAGCCCGTGCTGATGTGCTCGCGCCAGCTCGCGGCGGCCGCACGGGGGCCCGAGGACTACGAGAAGGTCTACGGCACGCTGCTCGACCGCGTCAGCGAACCGGTGGTGCTGCACTGGCTCGGCACCGCGTTCGACCCGAAGCTCGAGGGGTACTGGGGCGCGGCCGACGTCCCGCGGGCCACGGCCCACTTCCTGGAGATCATCCGCTCGCGGCCGGACAAGGTCGACGGCGTGAAGGTCTCGCTGCTAGACGCGGGCCACGAGATCGGGCTGCGGCGCGCACTGCCTCCGGGAGTCCGCTGCTACACCGGCGACGACTTCCACTACCCGGAACTGATCGCGGGCGACTCCGAGGGCTTCAGCCACGCGCTGCTCGGCATCTTCGACCCGATCGCGCCGGTCGCGGCCCGCGCCCTGGCCAAGCTCGCGGAAGGCGACACCGAAGGGTTCCACCGGATCATGGCGCCCACGGTCCCGTTGTCCCGCCACCTGTTCAGCGCGCCGACGTACTACTACAAGACCGGTGTCGTGTTCCTGGCGTGGCTCGCCGGGCACCAGGAGCGGTTCCAGCTCCTCGGTGGCCTGGAGTCCGCGCGCAGCGTGGAACACCTCGCCGAGGCGAAACGCCTCGCGGAGATCGCCGGCGTGGTCGACCCGGAGTTCGCGGAACGGCGGTGGCAGCAGTGGCTCGCCTCTCGCTGAACCAGGCCACGATCAAACGCGCGACCGTCGCCGAGGCCGTCGAAGGCTGTGCGCGGCACGGCATCGAGTCGATCGGCCTCTGGCGCGAACCGGTCGCGGACCACGGCCTGGACCGCACCGCGAAACTCGTCGCGGACGCCGGTCTGCGCGTGTCGTCGTTGTGCCGCGGAGGGTTCCTCACGGCCGTCGACAACCGCGCCGCCCTGGACGACAACCGCCGCGCGATCGACGAGGCGGCGGCGTTGCGCACGGACGTGCTGGTCATGGTCGTCGGGGGAGTGCAGCCCGACAAGGACCTCGTCGGCGCACGTCAGCGCGTCGCCGACGCCATCGCGGAGTTGTCGGTCCACGCGGGTGGGGCGGGCGTGACCCTGGCCCTGGAACCGATGCACCCGGTGTTCTGCGCGGACCGCGGCGTGCTGTCGACGTTGTCCCAGGCGCTCGACCTCGCCGAACAGAACTCCTCCGTCGGCGTCGTCGTGGACGCGTTGCACGTGTGGTGGGACCCCGACCTGGACGCGCAGATCGTGCGCGCGGGGCCGCACATCGCGTCGTACCAGGTGTGCGACTGGCTCACGCCCGTGCCGGCGGACGTGCTGCTGGGCCGCGGCTACCCCGGTGACGGCGACATCGACCTGGACCGCCTGACCAGGCACGTCGCGGCGACCGGGTACGCGGGGGACGTGGAGGTCGAGATCTTCAACGCCGGCATCTGGGCGGCGGACTTCGACGAGGTGATCGAGCGGGTGAAACGCGGGTACCACGACGTTGTGGAACCGGCGCTGTAACAGCGACGCGGGAAGCCGGTCGTCGACGGCGGCGACGACCGACCCCGGCGTTGGAGCCTGTATAGCCGAAAGTCCGGGCCCGGGGCCCGCGATTTCAGAGAATTCTCAGGAGATCAGCCGCCGTTGAAGAACCGGTAGACCTTCGCGCGGTGCCTCGGACGCGTCGTGGTGATCCTGATGACCGCGTCGAACATGGACCGTCCGAGCTCCGCGCGAGCCGCCACGGCCGGGTGGGTGGTGCTGAAGTCCTCCTCGTTGACGGCCTTGTCGCCGGAGAACTCGCCCGACGCGAACATCGAGTAGATCAGGATCGCCCGGTCGTCCGCGCTGAACATGATCCCGGCCTCGTTGCGCCCGTCGGCGAACCAGCCGGCCTTCGTGGCGACGCGCAGGCGCTCGTTGGTCGTGAGGTGGAGCCGGACGCCGTCGGTGAAGCTCGCCGTCGCGCGCAGGATGTTGAGCAGGTACGCCGTGGACGCGGCGGACAGCAGCTGCCCGTCGACCAGCTTCTGCAGCAACGTGTGCGTCTCGCGCGCCGTCGTGGTGCCGAGGAAGAACCGGTTCGGGTTCGCGACCGGCACCACCTGGGTGTGCACGAAACCCTTGGAGCGCAGGATCTCGTTGAGCTCCAGCGCCGGCACGACCAGGCCGCACAGCCGGACCGCGGTGTTGTCGGAGACCGTCAGCAGGTTCGCCAGCGCGTGCCCGACGGTGACCTCGCTCGGGTACGCGCCGTCGAGCGCGAAGATGCCGTCGGTGTCCTGGATGACGATCGCGGCCGAGACGGTGACCTTGTCGTCGAGCTTGATCAGCCCGCGGTCCACCTTGTCGAGCACGGCGACCGCCACGGCCACCTTGTTGACGCTGTAGGCCTCGACGACCTTGTCTGCTTCCTCGTCGACCGCGGCCTTCGTGGTGCCGTCGAGGTCGGCGACGGTGATGAGCGACGACCAGCTGCCCCGCGCCTTGCGGGTCTGCCGCCGGTACACCTGCGCCACGCGCTTGCGCGACCGGTCGGCCGTCGCCGGGGAGCGTTCGATCTCGGCCTCCGGGTCTTCCTGCGCCTGTGCTGCACCGTGGGAGCCGAGCACGGCCGTCGCGGCCGCGACGGTTCCCAGCCCGAACACGGACCTGCGGTTCAATGTCATGCGCGGTATCAAAACAGGCGCCACTGACGTTTCCCTGACTAGGGTTCCCGATCATGGAACAAGTCTTCGTCGTGACCGGTGCCTCCCGCGGAATCGGGGCGGCCACCGCCGTTCTCGCAGCCCAGGCGGGGTATCGCGTGGTCAGGGCCTCGCGTTCCGCGGAAGAATCTGTCGGCGATCGCGGCTGGGACGCCCGATGCGACGTGTCTTCGTGGGATTCCGTGCAAGATCTCATGTCCCGGGTGGAATCGCGTTGGGGACGAATCGACGTGGTGTACGCCAACGCGGGCGTTTCGGTGGACACGTCGTTCGTCTCTTCGTCGGGTGCGGAGCCTTCCGAATGGACGGACATGGTCGTGACGAACGTCTGCGGCCCGGCCTTCACGGCCCGCGCCGCGATGCCCGCCCTGATGCGCGCCGGCGGCCACCTGGTGCTGACGGGCTCCGCCGCGGGCAGGGGAGTGCGGCCGGGCAACCTGTACTCGGCGACGAAGTGGGCGATCACCGGCCTGGCCCAGGCGATCCGCGCCGAGGCCGTCGGCACCGGCGTCAGGGTGACGGTCGTCCAGCCGGGCCTGGTCGACACCGACGCCATCCCGGCGTCGCGTGTGGACGACCCGAAGCTCGAACCGGAGGACGTGGGCAGGGCGGTCCTGTACGCCGTGTCCCAGCCGTCCACTGTGGACGTGAACGAGATCCTGCTGCGCCCGACGGGTCAGGCCGCGCACCGCTGAGGCGCGACGGCGGAGTTCAGCCTCCACCGCTGGTGAGGGTCACACGGCGCCGTTCCCGATCCACGTGGACGACGACCGCCACCTGATCGCCCACCTGCGGCGGCGGTGACGGGAGGTCCTTCTCGTGGAGAAGTCCCTCGATGCCGTCGCCGACCCTGACGAAGACGCCGATCGGGACCACCTCGGTCACCACACCTGGAAGTTCCTGCCCGGAGGTGACGGCGTCGGCGAACACGGGGAGGGGGTCCGGCTGCAACGCCTTCAGCGACAGCCGGGCCTCCATGTGCCACGTGTCGTAGATGAAGAACCTGCCCCTGACGCGTTGTCCGACCTCGACCACCGCGTCGTGGTGCCAGGACACCTCCGGGATCGTCACGAACCCGACGCCGGGGAAGAACGGGTGCGGAGGGCCGTCGTCGAGTGCCACGAACACCCCGAAGCGCTCGACCGCCGCCACCGTGCCCGACAGCACCTGCCCCGGCCGCAACCCGTCCAGGAACGCGTGCAGCTCGGGGTACTCCCGCACCATCTCCTGCCACTGCTCGTGCGGCGAGACCCGCTCGCTCACGCGCCCGCCAGGAACTCGACCAGCAGCCGGTTGACCTCGTCCGGCCGCTCCAGGTACCCGACGTGCCCCGCGTCGGCGACCTCGGCGTACCGGGCGCCCGGGATCGCGTCCGCCACCTCGCGCGACAGCCGCGGCGGCAGCACGAGGTCGTCGGCGAACCCGATGACCAGCGACCGCACCCCGATGGCGCGGTAGGCGGCCAGGCGGGTGTCGTACTCGCCGAGACCGAGCTGGACGCGCTCGCCCGCGCTGAGCGTGTTGCCGGCGAACTCGTACATCTGCAGCCAGTCGCGGGCGATGACCGGGTCGGTGAGCGTCTTCTGCGACAGGTTCCTGATCACCGACGCCACCGAGTAGAACTGCAGCGGGATCTCGACGCCCTTGTCGTGCAGGTCGCACAGGGCCTGCGTCCACGCCTGCTGCACCGGCTCGGGACGGCCGGAGGTCGCCATCATCACCGCCGACCGCACGAGCTCGGGGCGGGTCAGCGCCAGCTCCTGCACGATGCGCCCGCCCAGCGACGTGCCGATCACGTGCGCCGGGCCGCCCAGGTGCTCGACCAGCGCGGCGGTGTCGGCCACCATGTCGTCGATCGTGAAACCGCCCGCGCACTCCGACGACGGCTTGATGCCGCGGTTGTCGAAGTACGCCACCCGGTAGCCCGCCTTCACCAGCGCGGGCACCTGGTAGGTGCGCCAGACGCGGCCGGGGCTGCCGGTGCCCATGACGAGCACGACGAGGTCGCCGGACCCCTCGGTCTGGACGTTCAGGTCGATGCCGTTGAGCGGGACGAGCGCCATTCCGAAGATCCTAGAGAGCTAGAACCGGCACAGGGGCCGAATCAGAGCAGCGTGTGCGGGATAACGCGCGCACAGGTCGTCCGCGTGCCCGAACTCCACGACGTCGTCGGTGTACGGCGGCACCACGACCGTGCCGACCAGCGACCAGTCGCCCGCCGGGGTGCTGCCCTGCCACACTCCCGCGGGCACCACGACCTGCGGGTTCGACGCGCTCAGCACCGGCGACGTCACCGTGCCGTCCGGGTGCAGCAGCAGCATCCGCAACGGCGACCCCGCGTGGAAGTGGTAGATCTCCAGGTGCTCCAGCACGTGCATCC
The DNA here is from genome assembly GCF_900111005.1 of Lentzea albida. Lineage (GTDB taxonomy): Bacteria > Actinomycetota > Actinomycetes > Mycobacteriales > Pseudonocardiaceae > Lentzea > Lentzea albida. Next base: position 443,829 of record NZ_FOFV01000003.1, on the reverse strand, counting down.
CGGAGAAGTCGGGGCTGCGCAACAGGTACGCGATCGCGGACGCCTCGTCGGAGCGGTGCGTCTGCGCGAAGTACCCGCCCTCCACGGGGAGCTCCTGCATGCCCAGCGAGGAAATCAACTGCTCAGGGGTCACGTCATCTCCGGTAGCGGTGAACCGTGCACGACGACCATGCCCTTGCCGAGCCGCTTCGCCGTGTACATCGCGGCGTCCGCGGCCCGCAGCACGTCGTCGGCGGTGATCGAGGGGTCGTGCGAGAACCGTTGCGCCACACCGATGCTGGCGTGCACCCGGTGCACCCGGCCCAGCACCTCGTGCGGATGTCCCAACGCGCTGAGCAGCCGCGCGCCGATCTCGTCCGCGTCACCGCCGTCGACCAGCACGCCGAACTCGTCGCCGCCGAGCCGCGCCACGGTGTCCTCCGGCCGGACGTTGTTCTTCAGCCGTGCGGCGACGTTGCGCAGAACGGCGTCGCCCTCGGCGTGGCCGTGGTTGTCGTTGACGGCCTTGAAGCCGTCCACGTCGATGAACAGCAGGATCAACGGCCTCGCGCGGTCACGCACTGCCAGAGCGCGCTCCAGCCGTTCGCGGAAGAGCGAGCGGTTCGCCACGCCGGTCAACGGGTCGTGCGTCGCCTCGTGCCGTAGCTGCTCGCGAGAGACTCGCAGTTGGTCCATCAGCCGGACGTTGTCCATCATCGTGAGCAACTGACGCACGATCACGAGACACACGACCAGGATGCCGACGTAGATCTCGACCGGGTTGAGGCGCCCGCCCGTCGCGGTGTTCCAGCTGATGAAGAGGCCGGTGACCGCGAGCGGCAGGTATGGCACGGACAGGTGCAGGAAATCGGCCGTGCGCAGGCGTCCAGGCGTGGGTTCGAGGGTGCGCGCCGGAGCGAGTGCGCTCAGCAGGAAGAACGCCGGGCACAACATGAAGCCGATGTCCGCGGTCGCCGGGATCACCGTGTTGCCCTGGGCGATGTGGAACGCGAACACCCAGCCCGACGACGACTGCGCGATACCGGCCAGTGCGATGAAGAGCATCGGCCACTGACGCACGGCCTGATGCGTCCACGACATGACCACGATCGCCACGAGCAGCACGAGGTACGCGGCGGGATGGGCGACGACGGTCGCGAACCCCGGCCCCTCCGTGGCCCACGCGCGGGTCAGCGACTCGAGTGCCGACACCCACGTCAGCACGAACAGCGACCCGATCACGATCAGCCCGTCGAGCACGATCACCGTGCGGCTGCGGTAGTTCGGCAGCAGGTCGCCGGCCGTGCGCTTCTGCGCCTTCACGACGACCGCGGCCAGGCAGAGGACCGGCACCATCGTGAAGCCGAGCGGCGCGATCGTGGACGACGGCAACTGCACGCCCATGATCTGCTGGCCCCAGATCCACGCGGACAGCCCGACGGTCAGGCTGGCCATGGCCGCCGTCATCCACTTGTCGCGGGCGCGCGCGTAGGCGACCAACGCCGCGATGGCGAAGACGAGCTGCACGACCTTGTCGATTGCGATACCGATATCGCGGGGCGCGGTCAGGGCGGTGAGGATGGCGATCGCCATGAACGTGCCGACGCACGCGGCGACGACCCAGAACCTCTGCACCGTGTCTCCTGTGATCGAAACCCGACCACCGTAGTAACGGCGGCGTGGACTTGTCGAACCGCGTCAGCCCGTGTCGGTGCGGGTCACCCATGGGTGCACCGGATATGGTTCGAACTGTTGTTCGTTCGGCGATCCGGGGAGCTGTTGTGCGGGTGTTCGGGGTCGACCCCGGTCTGACCAGGTGCGGCTTCGGCGTGGTCGACGGCGGGCCGGGCCGGGTCGTGCGCGCCGTGGCCGTCGACGTCCTGCGCACGCCCGTCGACGCTCCGCTGTCCGTGCGCCTGCATGAGCTGTACGACGGCGTCTGCGTGTGGCTCGACCGTTACGAACCACAGGTCGTCGCCATCGAACGCGTCTTCGCGCAGCACAACGTCCGCACCGCGATGGGGGTCGCGCAGGCGTCGGGTGTCGTCGCACTGGCCGCCGCGCAGCGGAACCTGCCGGTCGAGTTCCACACGCCGTCCGAGGTGAAGGCCGCCGTCACCGGATCGGGCCGCGCGGACAAGGCGCAGGTGACCGCCATGGTGACCAAGCTGCTGGGGTTGAAGGTCGCCCCGAAGCCCGCCGACGCGGCGGACGCCCTGGCGCTCGCCATCTGCCACCACTGGCGCGCGCCGATGCGCAGCAGGCTCGAGGAAGCACAGGCCCGCGCGGCGGAGCTCGCCCGCGTGCACAAGGCGAAGCTGGCCGAAGCGGCCAAGCGCGCCAACTAAGGTCCAGCTCGTGAAGTCCGGAGGAACCAGGTGATCTCGTCACTGCGCGGCCAGGTGCAGCACGTCGGCCTCGACCACGCCGTCGTCGAGGTGGGCGGCGTCGGGTTCGCCGTGCAGGCCACGCCCACCACCCTCGCGAGCCTGCGCCGCGGCGAGGAGACCACGCTCGCCACCACCCTCGTCGTCCGCGAGGACAGCCTCACCCTCTTCGGCTTCGCCGACGCCGAGGCCCGCGAGCTGTTCGGCCTGCTGCAGACCGTGAGCGGCATCGGCCCGCGCATCGCGCTGGCCACGCTCGCCGTGCTCGAGCCCGACAAGCTCCGCCACGCCCTCGCCGAGGGCAGCATCACCGTGCTCACGCAGGTCCCGGGCATCGGCAAGAAGGGCGCGGAACGCCTCATCATCGAGCTGCGCGACAAGGTCGGTCAGCTCCCCGCGCCCACGACGCCCGCGCACAGCCAGACGCGCGACCACGTCGTGGAGGCGCTCCTCGGCCTCGGCTTCCCGGCCAAGGCGGCCGAGACGACCGTCGACAAGGTCCTCTCCGACAACCCGGACCAGTCCACCTCCGCCGTCCTGCGCCGTGCGCTCGCGACCCTGGGGCGCAAGTGACCGAGGACGAGCTCAGCCCGTACGTCGCGCCGGCCGAGCGCGACGTCGAGACCAGCCTGCGTCCCGCCGACCTGCACGAGTTCGTCGGCCAGCAGCGCGTCCGCGAGCAGCTCGAACTCGTGCTGCACGGCGCGATGAGGCGGGGGACCGCCCCCGACCACGTCCTGCTCAGCGGCCCTCCCGGGCTCGGCAAGACCTCCCTCGCCATGATCATCGCGAAGGAGCTCGGCAGCGCCATCCGCATCACCAGCGGCCCTGCCCTGGAACGCGCGGGCGACCTCGCCGCGATGCTGTCCAACCTGGTCGAGGGCGACGTTCTGTTCATCGACGAGATCCACCGCATGGCCCGGCCCGCGGAGGAGATGCTCTACCTCGCGATGGAGGACTTCCGCGTCGACGTCGTCGTCGGCAAGGGCCCCGGCGCGACCAGCATCCCGCTCGACATCGCGCCGTTCACGCTGGTAGGAGCCACGACGAGGTCCGGAGCGCTGACCGGGCCGCTGCGCGACCGCTTCGGCTTCACCGGCCACATGGAGTTCTACAGCGCCGACGAGCTCGACCTCATCGTGAAGCGCAGCGCCAAGATCCTCGGCGTCGACATCGCCGAGGACGCCGCCCTCGAGATCGCAGGGCGCTCCCGCGGCACCCCCCGCATCGCGAACAGGCTGCTGCGCCGCGTCCGCGACTTCGCCGAGGTCAGGGCCGACGGCCGGGTCACGGAGGAGATCTCCAAGCAGGCGCTCGAGGTCTACGACGTCGACCAGCTCGGTCTCGACCGCCTCGACCGCGCGGTGCTCTCGGCCCTGGTCAAGAGCTTCGGCGGCGGCCCGGTCGGCGTCTCGACCCTCGCGGTCGCGGTCGGTGAGGAGCCGACGACCGTCGAAGAGGTGTGCGAGCCCTATCTGGTCCGGGCTGGCATGCTGGCGAGGACCCCGCGCGGCCGGGTGGCGACTCCAGCGGCGTGGTACCACCTGGGGCTGGAACCGCCCGCCGGTGATCAACTGTGGTGACCTGGCACAATCGGCGAAAGCACCTGGACATATCGGGCGTGCGTCGAGGCATGTCCACTTGATCGGAGAATGATGGACCTAGGCAGTTTGCTTTTCCCGTTGCTTCTGGTTCTGCTCGCCGTGCCGCTGTTCCTCAGCGCGCGCAAGCAGAAGCGCGCGATGGCCGAGCAGCAGCAGCTGCAGAACTCCCTCGCGCCCGGTGACAAGGTGATGACGACGTCGGGTCTGTACGGCACCGTCGCCGACGCGAGCCACGACACCACCATCGACATCGAGATCTCCGAGGGCGTCGTCACCCGCTGGCTGCGCGCCGCGATCCGCGAGAAGGTCGCGGAGACCGAGGAGGCCGTCGTCGTCGACGACAAGGCGGACGAGGACGAGGAGCCGGCGACCACCGCACAGGTCGCGGAGCCCTTGGACCACAACGCCAAGAAGTAACCAACTGATTCGTGACACCTGGAGTTGGCAACTGTGAACACCGCCAACTCCAGGTAGTGACGCGCAGCTCACCTGGCGCGCGTTACGCTGCGCGCTCGGAAACCATCGCTACTAGGAGACGGACGGATCGTGGCACCTCCGGCCGGGCAAATTCGCCCTGCGAAGTATCTGGCGAGTTTTGTCCTCATCGTGGTCGCGCTCTACGCCCTGGTCTTTTTGACCGGGAACGGTTCGGCCAAACCCAAGCTCGGAATCGACCTGCAGGGTGGCACGCTCGTCACGCTGACCGCGCGTCAGGAAGACGGGGCCCAGCCCAGCGAGGAGGCGCTCAACCGCGCACGTGACCTCATCGAGGTCCGCGTGAACGGTCTCGGCGTCTCCGGTGCCGAGGTCGTGCGCGACGGCAACAACCTGGTGATCACGGTCCCGGGCGCGGACAGCGAAGGCGCGAAGGGCCTCGGCCAGACCGCCCGCCTCGCGTTCCGCAAGGTCATCGGCCAGCCGATCCCCGCGGGCGCCGCCCCGAACCCGACGCAGTCGAGCACGCCGCCGTCCGGCAGCGCGAGCACCCCGCCGTCGGCCCCGCCGAGCCAGAGCGCGGGCCAGGCCCCGCCGTCGAGCGGTGCCCCCCAGGGCCGTCCCGCGCCGAACCTGGCCGCGCAGCCCTCCAGCACGCCGCCGTCGAGCAGCGCCGCGCCGTCCAGCACCGCGCCCAGCACGCCGTCCGCCCCCTCCAACGTCGACCCGAAGGTCGCGAAGGAGATCCAGGAGGCGAAGGCGCTGCGCCAGTCCACGGACCCGCAGGTCCTGCAGCAGGCCGCGCTCATGCTCGACTGCACGAAGGCCGACCCGTTGCGCGGCAACGACGACCTCGACAAGCCCCTCGTCACCTGTGACGAGAAGGGCGAGTTCAAGTACACGCTGGCCCCGGTCAACCCTCCCAAGGAGGACACCGAGACCAAGGCGGACGACTACTCGAACTACTCCCGCCTGACCGGTGAGGACATCAGCAACGCCGCCGCGAACGCCAACCCGAACGGCACCGGCTACGTCGTCAACCTGGACTTCAAGTCCGAGGGCGGCACGAAGTGGGGCTCGTTCACCGCGGCCAACGTCCAGCAGGCCGTCGCGGTCGTGCTCGACGGCGAGGTCATGTCCGCGCCGACCATCCAGTCGGCCATCTCCGGTGGTTCCACCGAGATCAGCGGCAAGTTCACGCTGAAGGAAGCCACGAACCTCGCGAACACGCTGAAGTACGGCGCGCTGCCGCTGTCCTTCGACTCCTCCGAGGCGCAGACGGTGTCCCCGACGCTCGGCCTGCAGTCGCTCAAGGCGGGTCTCATCGCGGGCGGCATCGGCCTCGCGCTGGTCTTCGTCTACTGCATGTTCTACTACCGCCTGCTCGGCATCCTGACGATCCTGTCGCTGGTGCTCTCCGGCGTGATCATCTACGCCGTGCTGGTCCTGCTCGGCCGCGTCATCGGCTTCACGCTGGACCTGGCGGGCATCGCCGGTTTCATCGTCGCCATCGGTATCACCGCGGACTCGTTCATCGTCTTCTTCGAACGACTGAAAGACGAAGTGCGTGAAGGCCGTTCGTTCCGTTCGGCCGTGCCGCGCGCATGGGTCCGTTCGCGCCGCACGATCCTTTCCGCCGACGCGGTCAGCTTCATCGCCGCCGCCGTGCTGTACGTGATCGCGGTCGGCCAGGTGAAGGGCTTCGCGTTCACCCTGGGCATGTCGACGGTCCTCGACCTCGTCGTCGTGTTCCTCGTGACGCACCCGCTGGTCGCGATGGCGTCCAAGTCCAAGCTCCTGTCCAACCCGAGCCTGTCCGGCCTGGGCGGTGCCGCCCGCGAGGGTGCCGCACACCGCGCCACCACGACCGGCAAGACGACCGCCGTGAAGGAGGCCTGACATGAGCGTGCTCTCGCGCCTCTACGTGGGCAACGGCGCCTTCGACATCGTCGGCAAGCGCACCCGCTGGTACATCGTGTCCGGCATCATCCTGCTGGTCTGCATCGGCTCGATGGTGTTCAACGGCTTCAACCTGGGCATCGACTTCAAGGGCGGCACGAAGATCTCGATGCCGTCCGTGTCGGCGAGCGGCCAGACCATCTCGACCTCGGCCGTCGAGGACGCGTACGCGAAGGCCCTGCCCGGCAAGAAGCCGAACGCCGTGCAGGCCGTCGGTTCCGGTGCCAGCGCGACGATCCAGCTGAAGTCGCCGGCGCTGAACGTCGCGGAGGTCGCGACGCTCAAGACCGGCCTCGCGCAGGACCTGCAGCCGCAGGGCGGCCAGTCGTCGATCTCCGACAGCGCCGTCTCCGCGTCCTGGGGCGGTGAGATCAGCGGCAAGGCCCTGTGGGCCCTGTTCTGGTTCTTCATCGCGGTGACGCTGTTCCTGGTGTTCTACTTCGAGTGGCAGATGGCCGTCGGCGCGCTCGTCGCCGTGTTCCACGACGTCATCATCACCGCCGGCGTGTACTCGCTCATCGGCTTCGAGGTGACGCCGGCGACGGTGATCGGTCTGCTCACGATCCTCGGCTTCTCCCTGTACGACACGGTCGTCGTGTTCGACAAGGTCAAGGAGAACACCCGGGGCCTGCTGGGCCTGACCCGCCGCACGTACGCCGAGGCGGCGAACCTGGCGCTGAACCAGACCCTGATGCGCTCGATCAACACGTCGCTGATCGCGTTGCTCCCGGTCATCGGCCTGCTGGTCGTCGGCGTCGGCATCCTGGGCGTCGGCACCCTGCAGGACCTGGCGCTCGTGCAGCTCGTCGGCATGTTCATCGGTGCCCTGTCCTCGATCTTCATCGCCACCCCGGTGCTGGTGGACCTGAAGATGCGCGACCCGAAGTACATCGCGCAGGCCAAGCGCGTGGCCGCCCGCCGCGCCAAGGCCACGGGCCCGCAGGTCGCCGAGGGCATCGAGTCGGCCGACGACGACGCGCTCGCCGCCGACCTGCGCAAGGAGGAGGCGTACGCCGCCGCCGCGTCGGTGCCCCACCGCACCGCCAAGGCAGGCGACGCCCGCCGCCGCCCGACCGGGAAGCGCCAGCGTTGAAACTGGATCGTGCTCTGGAACTGATGCGTGAAGTCCCGGACTTCCCCCAGCCGGGGGTCGTCTTCCGGGACTTCACGCCGGTCCTCACCGACCCCGACGCCCTGCGCGCCGTGGTCGACGGCCTCCAGGACAAGATCGACGACAGCACCCAGGTGATCGCCGCCATCGAGTCGCGCGGCTTTCTGCTGGGCGCCGCCCTGGGCTACGGCTGGCGCTACGGCGTCGTGCCGCTGCGCAAGCCGGGCAAGCTCCCGGTCGTCGCCGACTCCCAGGCGTACGCGCTGGAGTACGGCGAGGCATCCCTGGAGCTCCCCGCCGACGCCATCCAACCGGGCCAGCGCGTGGTCGTCGTCGACGACGTGCTCGCCACCGGCGGCACCGCCGAGGCGGCGTGCACCCTGGTGGAGCGCGCGGGCGGCATCGTGACGGGCGTGTCCGTGGTTCTGGAGATCACCGCCCTGGGCGGACGCTCCAGGCTCGCGGGCCGCGAGGTCAGCGCCCTGATGGCGGTCTAGGAACGTTTCGATCGGAAGGGGACCGGCCTGCTGGCCGGTCCCCTTTTCGCATGTCAGCCGGACACCGGCACGGCGACGAACCGGTAGGCGACGACCACGGTGATCGCCCACAGGAAGTAGAAGATCGGCAACCCCAGGACGACCAGCCGCCACGCCTTCACGTCACCGTGCCCGACCCGCATCAACGCGGCGGCCGCACCGAGCCACGGCACCACCCCGAGCACGGCGGCCCGCAGCCCCTCACCGCCGCCGCCGGTGACCAGGTTGAGCAGGACGATCGCCGCGTACCAGACACCGGCGAACGCCAGGCAGTGCCAAATGGGCCGATGGGAGTGCATGCCCCCCAGCCTGTCAGCCGCTGCGGTGTCGTCCACGTCAGGCCACGGGCGGCGGAGCCACGAAGGCCGCACCCACGCTCACGAACACCAGCGTCACCAGCGACGCAGGAGCCGTGACGACCGCGATCTCCCACAACCTCGGAGCCTTCGCGCGCCGCAACACCAGCCAGCTCAACGCGGTGGCCACCACCCAGCCCACCGCCGACCCGATGACGGACCGCGGATCGATGTAGCCGGGATCGTCGAGGGCCAGGTACGCCATCGTGCCAAGCCACACGAACGTCATAGCGGCGCACCACAACAAAGTCCTCACAGCCCGAGTGTGTCAGGCGTCCCACGGCCACCTGCCCCCACCCAACTGGCCTGCCTCGACCAGCCGCCCCGCCCACCACGGCCGCCCCGCTGCACCATCCCGTGCCCCGCCGGCCACCGCCTTGTGCCCGCCGCCCCCGCCTTCAGCGTCCCCGCCACCACTACCGTCTGCCCGCCGCCCCGCCGCCCCGCCGCCCCGCCGCCCCGCCGCCCCGCCGCCCCGCCGCCCCGCCGCCCCGCCGTCCCGCCGCCTGGCTGCCACTCCGGCGCCCTGCCCGTCCACCACCGCCAATGCCGCCGCCGTCCTGCCCTGCCGCGCGGCTGCCGTCGCCCCACCGTGCCGCTGTCTGCTCGCCGCCGCTCCGTCAGCCGTCCCACACCCGCATCCCTCTGCTGCGGCTGCCGTGCTCCTGTCACAGGCCCGGCTTCGCCGAACCGGCACATGCCCTCCTTCGTCGGGCGTGTGCCGGAACGAATTTCTGTGGTCCATTTCTGAAGGCGGTTGCGGGGCGTGGTCCGTGTGCGTGCATCGGGCTTTATTTGCGTGCGTGGTTGCTAGTGGTTGCGTTGCGTCTAGAGAGAAGTGCACTAACGGCGCCTATAGCGGTTGTCCAGTTTGTTCACCCGAACGTGTGCGGTCTGACGTGCTTTTATGCTGTGATCTTGCGGTAGTGTCGAACGCATGAGCGAACGGGACTTCCGACTTATTTCTACCGACGAGCTGCTTGCCGCAGTCGTTGGTGACGTGGTGGAAATTCGTGTTCTTGAGAATGTGGTCATGCAGAAGATCGCCGAGTTGTCTCGGCGTGGGGCTGCGGCCGAGTTGGGTTATCGGAATGTTGCTCAGGTTCTGCGGCACGCGGTGCGGTGGGACTTGAAGACGGCTCGTCAGTGGGTCGCCCGGGCCGAGGTGCTGGCTCGGGAAGTCACGCCGTTCGGTTCGGTGCTGGAGGCGGAGTTGCCTGTCACCGCTGTGGCGGTGGCGGAGGGTTCGTTGTCCGGCGAGCACATCTCGGCGGTGGCCGAGGTGATGAAGGAGTTGCCGCCGGAGGCCGAGGCGCCGGTGGTGGAGTTCGCGCAGGCGCACGAGCCCAGTGCTGTGCGGGCGTTCGGCAGGGAGTTGGCGTACCGGCTGTACCAGCGGGACGCGGAGCCTCAAGAGGTCGTGGAGCAGGCGCCGGTCAACCGGCTGCGCATGGAGTGGAAGGGCGAGCAGTTGGAGGTGTGGGCGAAGCTCGACAAGGTCGCCGGCGCCAAATTTGAGGCGATGATCGATCCGCTGGCCAAGCCACGCCCGACCACTCCGGAAGAAGGTGTCGACCCGCGCTCGCGTGCTGAGCGCGAGGGTGACGCGTTCGCCGACCTGATCGACCTGATGTTGCGCGCCGACCGTCTGCCGGAGCACGGCGGCGAGCCGGTCACGCTCACCCTGACGATGTCGTACGAGAACCTGGCCGGGAAGACGGGTTTCGCGACGCTCGACAACCGCGTCCGCGTCCCGGCCACGCTGGTCCGCCGCCTCGCCTGCAACGCCGGGGTGATCCCGGTGGTGCTGGGCGGCCGGTCCGAGGCGGTGGACATAGGCCGCAAGGCGAGGACCTTCCCCGCCGCGATCCGCCGCCTGCTGGTGGCGAGAGACCAGGGCTGCACCTTCCCGGGCTGCGACCGCCCGCCGAAGCACTGCGACGCCCACCACGTGAAGTTCTGGTCGGAGGGCGGCGAGACATCCGTCAACAACGCGGCCCTGCTGTGCCGCCACCACCACACCTTGATCCACCAAAGCGATTGGGAGGTGAAGCTCCACAATGGAATCCCCACGTTCGTCCCACCTGCCTGGCTCGACCCCGACCGCACACCCAGGACTAACAAGACCCACCGCACCGGCCGCCACGCCGCCTAGTGGCGCGCCCGTTTTCACCCGAAGGAGCTGGTTCGTGGAGGAGGGTCAATGCCTACCGTCGGACGAATGACTGCGATCACCTCCACCGCGTACAGCCGCGACCTGGGCGACGAACTGCGCCGCCTCCGCGAGAAGTTCACGGGGCTGACGGGCCACGCCTTCGCGGAACAGCTCGGCTGGGACCCGAGCAAGGTCTCCAACATCGAGAAGGGCAAAGCGCGGGCGAGCGAGATCGACCTCGTGCAGTACCTGCTGACGTGCGGGCGCGACACGGGCTATTTCGAAGCCTTCCGCGACCGCTACCGGTACGCCTTCGACCCGTACGTGGTGACCGTCCCCGACAACCTGCGCACCCTGGCCCTGGCGGAAGCGCAAGCCAAGAAGATCACCAGTTTCGACGTGCTGTCCGTGCCTGGGCTTGTTCAGATTCCGGAGTACGCGGAGGCGTTGCTCGCCTCTGGCCGGAACACGCCGGAGGAGGTGGAGAAGTACCTCAGGTGGCGGATGGAGCGCCAGGCGATTCTGAAGCGGCCCAATCGACCGGATTGTCGCTTCTACGTGCACGAGTTGGCGTTGCAGCTTCAGGTGGGCGACGAGCGGATCATGGAGGAGCAGTACCTGCGCCTGCTGTTCAACACGCACATCCTCCGGATAGTGCCGATGTCCGCTGGTCAGGCCGTGATCAGAATGTCCGCGCGCATGCTTTTCAGCTTCGAGAAGCTGGTGCCCATGGCCTACAGCGAGACCGACCTCGCGCGGGTCTTCGCGCACGACGGCGCAGCCATCGCCGACTGCCGGGAGTTCTTCAAGTGGTTGGATGCCCTCGCGTTGGATGAGGGACAATCGCGGAGCGTGCTGGCGAGCTACGTCAGCAATCTCCGAAAGGACTCCGATGAGCCACAACCGGAGTTGGCGTAAGAGCACCTACAGCGGTCCTCAGGGCGACAGCGCCTGCGTCGAGGTGTCGCTCGCCCAGGACGCTCTCGTGCGTGATTCCAAGGCCACCCAAGGTGAGGTTCTGGCGTTCTCCGCTGACGCCTGGCGGGCGTTCGTGGTGAGCGTCGCCTGATCGGCTCAACGGAAGTTTGTGCGGCGTTCACCGTGTGAGCTGTGCCGCTCACCGCGCCATCGGAAGTTTCATCACGGTAAACGCGTTATCCTCGGTACTCGCGAGACCCGAGGAGCGTGGGGTTGAGTCAAGACACCGAACCCGCTGCGACGGTTGTTCAACCGTCGGCTACCCGGCGTGTGCGCGCCCGCCTTGCGCGGCGCATCACCGCCCAACGTGCGGCCCCGGTGAAGCAGGTCCTCGAACCTCTCGCCGCCGTGCACCGTGACCTCCATCCCAAGGCCGATCTGGCGCTTCTGCAGCACGCGTATGACGTTGCCGAGGAGAAGCACCGCCCGCAGCGCCGCAAGTCCGGCGATCCGTACATCACCCACCCGCTCGCCGTGGCGACGATCCTCGCCGAGCTGGGCATGGACACCACGACGCTGGTGGCCGCGCTGCTGCACGACACCGTGGAAGACACCGACTACTCGCTCAACCAGCTCAAGGAAGACTTCGGTGAGGAAGTCGCCCGGCTGGTCGACGGGGTGACGAAGCTCGACAAGGTCAAGCTGGGGGCGGCTGCCGAGGCGGAGACCATCCGCAAGATGGTCATCGCGATGGCCAAGGACCCGCGGGTCCTGGTCATCAAACTTGCCGACCGGCTGCACAACATGCGCACGATGCGGTTCCTGCCGCCCGAGAAGCAGGCCCGCAAGGCCCGCGAAACGCTCGAGGTGCTCGCACCCCTGGCCCACCGGCTGGGCATGGCGACGGTCAAGTGGGAGCTGGAGGACCTGGCGTTCGCCATCCTGCAGCCGAAGAAGTACGACGAGATCGTCCGCCTGGTCGCGAAGCGCGCGCCGAGTCGTGACACCTACCTGCGGTCCGTCGTCGACGAGCTGAACGGTCAGCTCGAGACGGCCAGGATCGTGGCGAAGGTCGAGGGCAGGCCGAAGCACTACTACTCGATCAACCAGAAGATGATCGTCCGCGGCCGGGACTTCGACGACATCCACGACCTCGTGGGCGTCCGGATCCTGGTGGACGAGGTGCGGGACTGCTACGCCGCGATGGGCGTCGTCCACGCCGCCTGGCAGCCGATGCCGGGGCGGTTCAAGGACTACATCGCGCAGCCGCGGTTCGGCGTCTACCAGTCGCTGCACACGACCGTGATCGGACCCGACGGCAAGCCCCTGGAAGTGCAGATCCGCACCCAGGAGATGCACCAGAGGGCCGAGTACGGCATCGCGGCGCACTGGCGCTACAAGGAGACCAAGGGCACCCACAACGGCAAGTCCGTCGAGATCGACGAGATGGCGTGGATGCGTCAGCTCCTCGACTGGCAGCGGGAAGCCGCGGACCCCGGTGAGTTCCTCGAGGGCCTGCGCTGGGACCTCGCCGCGCGCGAGATCTTCGTGTTCACGCCCAAGGGGGACGTGGAGACGTTGCCGACGGGCTCCACGCCGGTCGACTTCGCCTACTCCGTCCACACCGAGGTGGGTCACCGCTGCATCGGTGCCCGCGTGAACGGTCGCCTGGTCGCTCTGGAGCGCAAGCTCGAGAACGGCGAGGTCGTCGAGATCTTCACGTCCAAGGCGGAGGGCGCGGGCCCGTCCCGCGACTGGCTGAGCTTCGTGGCGTCCCCGCGCGCCAAGGCGAAGATCAAGCAGTGGTTCGCCAAGGAGCGCAAGGAAGAGGCGATCGAGCAGGGCAAGGACGCGATCACCAAGGAGGTTCGGCGCGTCGGGCTTCCGATCCAGCGCCTGGTCTCGGTCGACTCGATGCAGGCCCTCGCGAAGGAACTGCACTACCCGGACATGAGCGCGCTGTACGCGGCGGTCGGGGAGGGGCACACCTCCGCCCGCCACGTCGTGCAACGGCTCGTCGCGCAGCTCGGCGGTGTGGACCACGCCGAGGAGGAACTGGCCGACCGCGCCACCCCGTCCACCGTCACCCGGCGCCGCCCCACCGGCGACGCGGGCGTGATCGTCAAGGACGCGGGCGACGTGTGGGTGAAGCTCGCCCGCTGCTGCACCCCGGTGCCGGGCGACGACATCCTCGGCTTCGTGACGCGGGGCGGCGGCGTGTCCGTGCACCGCACCGACTGCACGAACGCGGAGGAACTGCTCAAGTCGCCGGAACGGCTCCTCGACGTCGAGTGGGCACCGTCGGCCTCCAGCGTGTTCCTGGTCGCCATCCAGGTGGAGGCGCTCGACCGGCACCGGCTTCTCTCGGACGTCACGAAGGTGCTGGCCGACGAGCGCGTGAACATCCTGTCGGCGTCGGTGACGACGTCACGCGACAGGGTGGCCGTCAGCCGGTTCTCGTTCGAGATGGGCGATCCGAAGCACCTCGGTCACGTTCTGAAGGCCGTGCGCGGCATTGAGGGCGTCTACGACGTGTACCGCGTGACGTCGGCCTCGTAGGCCGGCACTGGGGCGAGAGACGAGAGGAGCCCCCGTCCTGAAGAGGGCGGGGGCTCCGTCGTGTCCGGGTAGCTCTTAGTTCGCGACCAGCGCCGACTTGATGTCGACCGGCGTCTTCGGCTTGCCGTCGCCCTGGCCCGGCTGCTGCGAGATCGTGCCGGTCTTCGCGACCTCGTCGATCTTCTTCAGCGAGTCCTCGTCGACCGTGCCGAAGATCGTGTACTTGGCCTGCAGGTTCGCGCCGTCGCCGTAGACGATGAAGAACTGCGAGCCGTTCGTGTCCGGGCCCGAGTTCGCCATGGCGAGCACGCCGCGGCCGTAGGTGAGCTCCGGGTAGACCTCGTCCTTGAACGAGTAGCCGGGGCCGCCCATGCCGTTGCCGCCGGGGTCGCCGCACTGCAGGACCTGGATGCCGGTCACCACGAGGCGGTGGCAGGTCGTGTTGTCGAAGTACTTCTGCTTCGCGAGCTCGACGAAGTTGTTCACCGTGCACGGCGCGAGCGAGCGGTCCAGGTTGAACTTCAGGTCGCCGATCGAGGTGCCGAGCGTGACACCGACCGTGCCGACCGAGGACTGCTCGCCGTTCGCGGGCGGCGTGTTCTCCTTGGCCGCCGGCTCCTGGCCCTTCGTGTATTCACAGTTCACCTTCTCCGGCAGCGCCTGGGGGCGCTTCGGGATCTGGTGCAGCGCGGTGGGGATGTTCTCCGCCTTGTCCACCGACTCCTGGGTGGGAGTCTCCGACGCCGCGGCGTCACCGTTGCCGAATACGTCGTTGGTCGCGAGGAACCACACGCCACCTCCGACGAGCGCAACAACGACGACCGTCGACACGACGGCGATGATGCGACGCTTCTTGGCCCGCTCCTGGCGGTAGACCATCTGACGCTCAAGCTTGCGCTTGGCTGCCGCGCGTCGCTGCTCGTTGGTGGGCACGTGCTCCCTCCCCAGGGACTCATGCGAATAGGGCGGTCGGCTCGGCAGTCTAGGGCCTGGGCATATGAGCTTTGTGTGGTGGTTAGGCTGTCCTTGAACAGGGAGGTCATTTTCGTGCTCGTGATCGGGTTCCCCACCGGGGCGCTCCAGGCGAACTGCTTCGTCCTGGCGGCCGGTGAGGGCGAGCCCTGCGTGATCATCGACCCCGGTCAGGACGCGGTCGAGCCGATCGAGCAGGCCTTGCGCAAGCACCGCCTCGCGCCTGTCGCCGTGCTGCTCACGCACGGGCACTTCGACCACACGTTCTCCGTCACCCCGGTCTGCGACGGCAACGACGTCCCGGCGTACATCCACCCGGACGACGTGGCGATGCTGTCGGACCCGCTCAAGGGCGTCAGCGCCGAGTCCGCCGCGTTCTTCGGCGGCAACCTCGAGATGCGCGAGCCCTCGGAGGTCCGCGAGCTGACCGACGGCCTCGAGCTCGACCTCGCCGGCCTGCGGATCACCGTCGACCACACGCCGGGCCATACCGGCGGGTCGGTGATGTTCCGCTCCGGCGCGCAGGAAGGGGGTCGCCTGGTGATCTCGGGTGACACGCTCTTCGCCGGTTCGATCGGACGCACCGACCTGCCCGGCGGTGACCACTCCGCGATGCTGTCGTCCCTGCAGAGCAAGGTCATGACCTTGCCCGACGACACGGTGGTGCTGCCCGGCCACGGCCCGACGACGACCATTGGCCGCGAACGCGCGACGAACCCGTACCTCCTGCAGCTGCAGACGGTCGGTTCGAACGACGGGCCCGCGGCCCCGCACCGAGGACTTTGAGAGACGTGTTTTCCGCACCCAAGGGCGTTCCCGACTACATCCCGCCGACGTCTGCCGCTTTCGTGCACGTTCGGTCGACTTTGACGCGAGCCGCCGAGCTCGCGGGCTACGGCTACGTCGAGCTGCCGGTCTTCGAGGACACGGCGCTGTTCGCGCGCGGTGTCGGCGAGTCGACCGACGTCGTGACGAAGGAGATGTACACCTTCCTCGACCGCGGCGAGCGCTCGATCACGCTGCGGCCCGAGGGCACCGCGGGCGTGATGCGGGCCGTGATCGAGCACAGCCTCGACCGCGGGTCGCTGCCGGCGAAGCTGTACTACTCGGGCCAGTTCTTCCGTGCCGAGGCCCCGCAGGCCGGCCGGTACCGGCAGTTCCACCAGGTCGGCATCGAGGCGATCGGCATCGACGACCCGGCGCTGGACGCCGAGGTCATCGCGGTCGGTGACGCCGGGTTCCGCGCGATCGGGCTCACCGGGTACCGCCTGGAGCTCACCTCGCTGGGCGACGCGAACTGCCGTCCCGCCTACCGGGAGAAGCTGCAGGCGTTCCTCGCGGAGCTGCCGCTCGACGAGGCGACCCGGAAGCGCGCCGAGCTGAACCCGCTGCGCGTGCTCGACGACAAGCGCTCCGAGGTGCGCGAGATGGTCGCCGACGCGCCGCTGATGGTCGACAACCTGTGCGACGCGTGCCGCGAGCACTACGAGCTGGTCAAGGGCTACCTGACAGAGCTGGGCGTGAAGTTCGTCGAGAACCCGCGCATGGTCCGCGGCCTCGACTACTACACGAAGACGACGTTCGAGTTCGTCCACGACGGTCTCGGCGCGCAGTCCGGCATCGGCGGCGGTGGCCGTTACGACGGCCTGATGGCGCAGTTGGGCGGTCAGGAGCTGTCCGGTGTCGGTTTCGGTCTGGGCGTCGACCGCGCGCTGCTCGCGGCCCAGGCGGAGGGCGTGCTGCCGGAGTTCTCCCGCGTCGACGTGATCGGCGTGCCGCTGGGCGAGGCCGCGCGGGCGCGGCTGGTGGCGATCGCCGGTGAGCTGCGGGCCGCGGGCGTCCGGACCGACCTGGTCTACGGCGGCCGGTCGATGAAGGCGGGCTTCAAGGCGGCGGACAAGTCGGGCGCGAAGCTCGCGCTGGTGCTCGGTGAGCGCGACCTCGAGGCCGGCAACATCGGCGTGAAGACCCTCGCGACCGGTGAGCAGGTGACGGTGCCGCTGGCGGACGTTGTCGAAGAGGTGCGGAAGGCGCTGTGAGCGACGACAAGCTCGTTCTCGACCTGCTCGACAAGGCGACGGTCCGCAAGCGGGCGCGCATGGTGGCGATCGGCGGCATCATGGTCGCCCTCGCCTTCGGCGCGATCGTGGGCCTGATCGGCGGCCGCTGGCCCGGCGTCATCGCGGGTGTGATCGTGGCGGTGCCGGTGATCCTGCTGGCGCTGTCCGAGGCGCGCCGCACGGTGTGGCTCGAGGGCACGACGGTCCACGTGCGGGCGTTCGGCACGCGCAAGGTGGACCTCGCCACGGCCGACGGCCTCGACCTGCTGGTCACCGACCTGCGTGGGGCCCGGACCGTCGGGCTGTTCGTGCGCGGGAACAAGAAGGCGATCAACGTCGCCCTGTCGATGTACGCGGGAACGGGCGGTCGCGAGCTGGGTGTCTACCAGCTGCGGCGTCTGGCCGACGCGGTGGCCGCCCGCGGCGACACCCCCGGCCTGGTCTTCTCGGAACTGCTCGTCGCGCAGCTGCGGGCGGAGGCGCGGGGACTGGCGGCGGCGGAACGGCCGCTGTACCGGCTCGGGTCGCTCGCGCCGGCGGGCCGGATGGCGCAGAAGCTGCATCCGGACGCGGTCTCGAAGTTCGTGACCTCGCTGGACTGAAACCGGACGCCGCTCCCTCGGGGGCGGCGTTCTTCACGTGCCCCAGAGGCCGGACGGCGGGGCGGGCGAGAGCTTCGCGGTGGCGTCCGTCGTCACCGGTGCTCCGCCGATGAACTTCGTCAGGCCCGTGCCGTGCTCGACGCGGCCCTGGAACGGGTCGCCGGCCGTCGCCCGGGTCAGTTGCTGCATCGGCAGGGCGTGGTGTGAGGCCATGATCACGAAGTTGCCGAAGCGGCGGCCGCGGAACACGCCCGGTTCGGCGAGCACGCAGACGTGTTCGAACACCGCGCGCACAGTGGCGCACTGGGAGCGGGCGAACTGCAGGCCGTTGCCGTCGCCGATGTTCGCGGTGTAGATGCCGTCCTCGGCCAGCGCCGCGGACGCCTGCCGCACGAACTCAACGGACGTCAGGTGCGCCGGTGTGCGGGCTCCGGCGAAGCAGTCGGACACGATCAGGTCGAACGAGCCGGGGCGCGCCTTGACGAGCACCGCGCGCGCGTCGCCCGTCGTGATCCGCACGCGGGGAGGCGGCGGCAGTTCGCGGCGGATGAACGCGATCAGGCCCGCGTCGATCTCGGCCACCTGCTGAGACGCGCGAGGCAGTAGATCGGCCACGTAGCGCGCTAGCGTGAGAGCGCCACCACCCAGGTGGAGCACACGCGAAGGCGCGGTGAGGTCGACGATGTGACCCAGCCTGCGGACGTACTCGAACTCCAGGTAGGTCGGGTCGTCCAGGTCCACATGCGACTGTGGGGTTCCGTTGACCCGCAACGTCCAGGAGTTCCGTCCGCCGAGGTCGGGGACCAGCTCCGCGACGCCGGAGTCGATCGACTCGGTGATCGCCTCTGTGTCGGGCCGTTGTCTTCCCACTGCTCTATTGTCTCACCGCGTGTGTCAGCTCTGAGGAGGAACCCAAGTGCAGGTCATCGCCAACATCTTGCTCGCCCTCGTGGCGTTGATCCACATCTACATCGTGGTGCTGGAGATGTTCCTCTGGACGACCCCGCGCGGGCAGAAGGCGTTCGGCCTCACGCCCGAGTTCGCGCAGGAGTCCAAGGCGCTCGCGGCGAACCAGGGTCTCTACAACGGGTTCCTCGCCGCCGGTCTGATCTACGCGATCGTCCGGCAGGACTTCGGCGCGTCGGTGCTCTTCACGGTGTTCGTGATCGTGGCCGGCGTCTACGGCACGTTCACGGCGAGCCGGAAGATCTTCTTCGTGCAGGTGGTGCCGGGCGTGCTGGCGCTGCTCTTCGTGCTCTTGGCTCACTAGCCGGTCCACTGGGCCGTTCCCACGGCCCCTTGGCGGGGTCGTAGCCGGTGAAGAGGTCGCCCTCGATGCGCGTGGGCCGGGGTTTCGGCGCCGGCTTCGCGCGCTTCACGGTCTTCGGCTCGGGTTCCGGCTCGGGCTCGGGTTCGGGGGCCTGGAGCGGGGTGACCTCCTGGCGCACCGCGATCAGCGCGGCCAGGGCCGTCGTCACCGGGATCGCCGCCACCAGGCCGATGCTGCCGACCAGGGTGCGCACGATCTCCTGCGCGATCTGCTGCGCGGTCAGCACCTCGCCCATCGACCGCCCGGCGAGCGAGATCGCCAGCAGCAACGGCAGCGCCGCGCCCGCGTAGGCCATCATCAGCGTGTTCACGACGGACGACATGTGGTCGCGCCCGATCCGCGAGCCCGACGCGAACAGCTCGCGCCACGTCAGCTTGTCGTTGGCCCGCCGCAACTCCCACACCGCGCTGGTCTGGGTGACCGTCACGTCGTCGAGCACGCCCAGGGCGCCGATCAACGTGCCGGCGAGCAGCAGTCCGCGGGTGTCGATGTTCGTGCCGAGCAGGGTGACGAGGTTCGTCGTGTCCTCGTCCAGGCCGGTCAGCTTCGCGAGCGCCGAGAAGATCGCGCCCAGCGCGCCGATCAGGGTGAGGCTGACCAGCGTTCCCAGGACCGCTGTGGACGTGCGCGCCGATATGCCGTGCGTCAGGTACAGCACCGCGAACATGATGATCCCGGCGCCGACCACCGCGACCAGAAGCGGGTTCTCGCCCGCCAGGATCGACGGCATGATGAACAGCACCAGCACCACGAAGCTCAGCAGCAACGCGCCGAGCGCCGCGAGCCCCTGCCACCGCCCGAGCAGCAGCACGGCGCCCGCGAACAGCAGAGCCAGCACCCCGAGCGACCACCCGCGCTGGAAGTCGACGATCTGGTACGACTCGGCGGCCTGCGGCTGGCTGCCCGCGTAGGACAGCACCACCTCGTCGCCGAGGGCGAAACTCGGCGCCCCGGGGCCCTTCACGCTCGGGATCGTGACGCTCTGGCCGCTCGCGGCGCCGTCGGTCATCTTGACGGTCACCGCGACGCACTTCTCGCCGCAGTTCTCGGCCACGCCGGTGACGACGGCCGCGACCGGCGTCTGGTGCAGCCCGATCTCGGCGCCGGTCTTCTGCTCGTACCCGAACGGGTAGAGCAGTGCCGCGCCGACGAGTGTGGCCAGCGCGAACGGCACCAGCAGCCACAGCAGCAACGTGCGGACGCGCTGTGACGCCGGTTCCTCGTTCAGCGCATGGCTATGCCCGTGACCGTGACCCACGCGCGACATCCTGCCGCATGAGGTGTTCAACGGCCGTGACGCCCGCGTCGAACCTGTTCTCCGTGAGCTTCAGCCACGGCACCCCGCGCCGTGTGAGCTCGCGTTCGAACAGGCCGGTCATCCACTCGCGCAGGTGTTCGCCGTCACGCCAGCCGTCCTGTTCGAACGGGACGCCGACGTGGTCGGTCAGCAGGTACAGGTCCGGTTCGGTGCCCTGGAAGACCTCGGGCCGGAAACCGAGGTAGCGCTCTCCCCACGCGGTCGCGGCGAACGCGTCGTTGTCCGCGATCACCAGCGGCGCGGTCTCGGCCTGGATGCGGCGGTCCTGTTCGCGGGCAACGTCTTCGAAGTCGCCCAGGGTCCACACCAGACCGTCCACGGTGGCGTCGGGATCGAACGCCCGTGCGGCGGCGAGCTTGTGTTCGGTGTGCTCGCGGCCGTATTCGGGGATCCAGGGCGCTCCGAAGTGGCTTGCGAGCCGCCGGGAGAGCGTGGTGGTGCCCGTGCTCTCCGCGCCGACCACCACGACCTTGCGGCCCAGGCCGCGCTGGGTCGCGGGGGAGAGGTGGTGCCAGTGCGCGACCGGGTCGGTGCGCACCGCCGTGCCCGAGACCGGGTGGGTGAGGCGGTCGAGGTCGACGAGCACGTGCCGCGCGCCCAGCCTGCGGGCCAGCTCGTCGCCGTACTTCTCGCTGGAGAACACGACGTCGACCGGGGCCTGCGACGGGTCGCCGTCCGCGATCGCCCGCCGCGCCAGCACCGCGCGGGTCAGTGCGACGTGCAGGTCCCAGATCTCGTCGGAGTCGAAGTCCATCGGGTGGTCGTCTAGGTCTCCGACGATGCGGACGCCGGGGGTGTCGCGGTGGGTCTCGGTCAGCCAGCGCACGCGGTGGTCGAGGGGGATCGTCTCGCTGGACGCCGCCAGGACCGTGACGGTCGTGCGCTCGCTGCGGGAGGCCGCCGTCTCGATGAGGTGGTGGTGGCCGTTGTGCGGTGGGTAGAACTTGCCGAGCACGAGGGCGTGGTCGTATTCCTTCACGCCGGCACCTCGTCGCTCTTCAGATCCTTTGTCCAGTTCCGCAACCCCAGCACGCACAGCACCATGAACCCCACGTACAACACCGCCGTCAAATACAGTTCTTTGTAGGCGTAGAGCGGCACGTAGATCACGTCCGCGGCGATCCACAGCCACCAGCACTCGACCTTCTTGCGCGCCTGGCCCCAGGTGGCGAGCAACGACAGGACGGTCGTGATCGCGTCCCAGAACGGCACCGTCGACTCGGTGAAGGTGACCAGGACCCAGTGCAGCAGACCGGTTCCGAGCACGCCGGCCACCGCGAGCCACAGCCACTGCGGTCCGGTCGTGCGGCTGACGCGCAACGTGCTGTGCTGCTCGCCGCCGCGTACCCACGCCCACCAGCCGTAGACGGCGAGTGCCATGTAGACGATCTGGAGACCGGAGTCGGCGTACAGACCGCTGCCCCAGAACAGCACGAGGAACGCGATGTTGTTCGCGATGCCGATGGGCCAGTTCCAGGGGTTCTGCCGGGCGACCAGCCACACGCAGAGTGCGCCGGTGACGAAGCCCGCTACCTCAATGGGTGACAACTGCACTCCTTGACCGTCGTTCGAACATGTGTTCGAATCGATGACGTGCGATGGGACGGACAGAAACTCGAGGCAGAGCCGCAACAGGCGCTACCGGGGCTACCGGGACTGGTGCGCAGCGTACGAACTCCTGAGTTCGCGGACGTGGTGTTCCACGAGGTCCGCGCCAAATCCGTGCTCAACGGGGTACCGGGTTCGTCGCTGCCGTTCGCGTGGACGGTCAACCCGTACCGCGGCTGTTCACACGCCTGCACGTACTGCATGGCCGGGGACACGCCGATCCTCATGGGCAACGGTCGCACGAAGCCGTTGTCCGAGCTGCGCGAAGGTGACGAGATCTACGGCACCGAGCTCGTCGGCAACTACCGGCGCTACAAGCTCACGACCGTTCTCGCGCACTGGGAGACGCGCAAGGAGGCGTACCGGCTGACGCTGGAGGACGGCACGACCGTGGTCGCGTCCGGGGACCACCGGTTCCTGACCGACCGCGGCTGGAAGCACGTGACGGGGGAGACGGCGGGCGTCGGACGCAGGCCGCACCTCACGACCGGCAACAAGCTGATGGGCACGGGGGCTTTCGTCGAGCAGCCCGCCGTGACCGACGACTACCGCCGCGGGTACCTGCGCGGCATGGTGGACGACGAGACCGAGTTCCACATCCCCCTGGCCGACATCGAGGCCATGGACCGCACGCAGGAGTACCTCGACTACTTCGGCGTGCGAGAAGGCGAGGGATTTCTGCACCAGGTGCGCGTACTAGCGCACTGGCAGATAGCGCCGAACCCCGACTGGCTCAAGGGATTCCTGGCCGGCGCGTTCGACTACCTCGGGACCTGCTCGCGCAGCATCCTGCGGCTGTCCACGCGCAACGCCACCGTTCTGGAAGCGATCTGCCTGGCGCTCAAGCACTTCGACTTCGACTTCGCGATCGAGGAGCTGCGCCGCCGTCGTGGTGTGCGGGTCGTGCGGCTGCGCGGCGGGCTGCGGGAGAACCTGCGGTTCTTCCACACCGTCGACCCGGCGATCACCCGCAAGCGCGACATCGACGGCGTGGCGATCAAGTCGCAGCGGCCGCTCGGCGTCGTGTCGGTGGAACCGCTGGGGGAGATGACCCTCTACGACATCTCGACCGGCACCGCGGACTTCATCGCGAACGGGGTGGTGTCGCACAACTGCTTCGCCCGCAAGACCCACTCCTACCTGGACCTCGACACCGGCAAGGACTTCGACAACCAGCTGATCGTCAAGGTCAACGCCGGGGAGGTGCTGTCGCGCCAGCTGCGGTCGTCGCGCTGGAAGCAGGAGCACGTGGCGCTCGGCACGAACACCGATCCGTACCAGCGGGCGGAGGGGCGGTACGCCTTGATGCCAGGGATCATCGAGGCGCTGACCGCCTCTCGCACGCCCTTCTCGATCCTCACGAAGGGCACGCTGCTGGCACGGGATCTGCCGCTGCTGACCGCGGCCGCCGAGGTCGTGCCGGTCGGGATCGCGGTGTCGCTCGCGCTGATGGACCGGGACCTGCACAAGTCGCTGGAGCCCGGCACGCCGACGCCCGCCGCCCGGCTGGAACTGGTCCGGAAGGTGCGGGAGGCCGGTCTGCCGTGCGGGGTGTTCGTGGCGCCGGTGCTGCCGGAGCTGACGGATTCCGTGGAGCAGCTGGACTTCCTGCTGGAGCAGATCGCCGCGGCCGGCGCGACCGGTGTGACGGTGCTGCCGCTGCACCTGCGTCCGGGGGCCAAGGAGTGGTTCGCGGCCTGGTTGCGGCGCGAGCACCCTGATCTCGTGGAGACGTACCGGTACCTGTACGGAGCCCGGTCCTATGTGGACAAGCGGTACCGCGCCCGGCTCGCCGCGCGGGTGGTCCCGTTGATCGAGAAGCACGGGCTCGCGCCGCGGGGGCGTTCCACCGACGCCGTCACCGGTGTGCCCGGTGACGACGAAGGCGTGTGGCCCGACGGCAGCCTGCCGGTGGGTGTGCCGGCGCCGCGCGTCGACCAGGAACAGCTCACCCTGCTGTGATCGTCCTGCTGTGATCGTCCTGCTGTGATCGTCCTGCTGTGATCGTCTGAGTGGACGCCCTCTTCCCCGGGGTGTCTTCTTACTCGGCCCACCCGCCCTGGGCCATCGTCTGGAACTTCCACTCGCCGCCGACCCGCGTGAGCAGGTCGCCGTAGCGCACCGTGATCCCGTTGATCGTGCCGTCCGTGATCACGAAGACCAGGTTGTCGTTGATGAAGTGCGGCGTCCTGGTGGACTCCATCTGCACGTCACCGCCCAGTTGGGCCCCCATCTGCTCGAGGAACGTCGCACGGTCCCACGACGTGGCCGACCCGTCCGTGACCGTGTTGATCGGGAACAGGGCCATGTCGGCCATCGCCTCGACGTCGCCCTTCACCGCGAGCGCGTCCCACTTCTCGAACCACTGCATGACCTCGTCGTACGACATACCGTACATTGTACGGAAGTTAGCGCGTGCCGACCACCGCATTTGTGTCGTCGCTGGTCACGAGCTCGGCAGTGAGGCCGGCGGCGGTGAACGCGGCGAGTGCGGCCGGTGCCTGGCGCTCGCTGGTCTCGCTCAGCAGGGTGCCGCCGGGGCGCAGCCAGGTCGCGGCCTGGGCGGCCACCCTGCGCAGGACGTCGAGGCCGTCCTCGCCGCCGTCGAGCGCCACGCGTGCCTCGTGGTCGCGGGCCTCGGGCGGCATGAACCGGATGTCCTCGGTCGGCACGTACGGGACGTTGGCGACCACGACGTCGATGTGGCCGCGCAGGTGCTGCGGCAGGGCGTCGAACAGGTCGCCTTCGAACACGTTCGTGAGGTTCTGGCGGGCGCACGCGACCGCCGCCGGGTCGATGTCGGCGGCGTAGACCGTGGCGTCCGGGAGCCTGTGCCGGAGGACCGCGCCGACCGCGCCCGAGCCGCAGCACAGGTCGACCGCGGTCGCCGGCTTCAGGTCGGTGGCGAGGTCGACCAGGAGTTCGGTGCGGTGGCGGGGGACGAAGACGCCCGGTGTGACCACGATCCGGTGGCCGCAGAACAGCGCCCAGCCGACGACGTGTTCGAGCGGGAGGCCGCCGGCGCGTCGCGCCACCAGTTCTTCCAGGTGCCGGGGGCTGGTGGCGGCTTCTTCGAGCAGTGCGGCCTCTTCTTCGGCGAACACGCAGCCGGCGGCCCTGAGTCTCTCCACGGTGGTCATCGAGGTGCGACGGTACGCCGGACGTTTACAAGCAGGCTTGACTGTTTGTTTGTTCGGCGGAAGACTCGGCGGCGTGGAGACGAGGCAGCGCCAGGCCGACCGCACGCGGGAGACGAAGCGGAAGCTGATGGAGGCGACCGTCGAGTGCCTGGTGGAACGCGGCTGGTCCGGTACGACGACGACCGAGGTGGCCGAACGCGCCGGGGTGTCGCGCGGCGCGCAGCTGCACCACTTCCGCACGCGCGGTGAGCTGGTGGCGGCGGCCGTGGAGCACGTGGGCGCGGAGAGCGTCGAGGTGCTCAAGCGGCGTGCCGAGATGGCGGAGAAGAGCACGCACGCCGTCGTGGAGATGATCGCGGACTTCCACGCCAGCGACCTGTTCACGGCGGCGCTGGAGCTGTGGGTGGCCGCGCGCACCGATCCGGAGCTGCGCGAGCAGGTGCTGGAGCTGCAGGCCCGGCTGGGGCGCGAGGTGTACGGGCTGGCGCTGGAGCTGCTCGACGTCGACGACACCAGGCCCGGTGTGAAGGACGCGGTGCAGGCAACCCTTGATCTCGTGCGCGGGCTGGCGCTCGCCAACCAGCTCGCCGACGACACCAAGCGCCGGGCGCACGTGGTGCGCTACTGGGCGCGGATGCTGGAGGAACAGCTGTGATCACGGAACTGCTGGCCGACCTCGACGCGGAGTCGCGTTCGCTGGACGAGATCGTCGAGGGGGCCGACTGGACCGTGCCGACGCCCGCGGAGGGCTGGACCGTCGGGCACCAGATCGGCCATCTCATGTGGACGGACAAGGCCGCGATCCTCGCGATCACCGATCCCGCGGCGTTCCAGGCGCAACCGCTGACCGCCGACATCGTGGACAGGACCGCGGCGGAGGCGGCCGCGCTGCCGGACCTGCTGGAGCTGTGGCGGGACAGCCGGAACGCGTTGCGGGAGCACCTCGCCCAGGCCTCCGGGAAGATCGTCTGGTTCGGGCCGCCGATGAGCCCGGCGTCGATGGCCACCGCGCGGATCATGGAGACCTGGGCGCACGGGCAGGACGTGGCGGACGCCCTGGGGGTCGTGCGGGAGCCCACCGCGCGCATCAGGCACGTGTGCCACATCGGCGTGCGGACGATCGGCTTCGCGTTCCTGCTCAACGGGCTGGCGGCGCCGGAGGCGGAGGTGCGCGTCGAGCTGACCGGGCCGTCCGGTGAGGCGTGGACGTGGGGGCCGGAGGACGCGGAGAACCGGGTTTCGGGGCCCGCACTGGACTTCGCGTGGCTGGTCACGCAGCGGCGCAACCGCAAGGAGCTCGCGATCGAGGCCGTCGGGCCGGTGGCGGAGGAGTGGCTGCCGATCGCGCAGGCGTTCGCGGGGCCTCCCGGTGGTGGCCGGTGATCAGGATCGGCAACGCGTCCGGTTTCTACGGCGACCGGCTGTCCGCGATGCGCGAGCAGCTGGAGGGCGGGCACCTCGACGTCCTGACCGGCGACTACCTGGCCGAGCTGACCATGCTGATCCTCGGGCGCGACCGGATGAAGGACTCGTCGCTGGGGTACGCGAAGACGTTCCTGCGGCAGATGGAGGACTGCCTCGCTCTGGCGCTGGACCGGGGCGTCAAGATCGTGGTCAACGCCGGCGGGCTCAACCCCGAGGGGCTGGCGCGCAAGCTCGACGCCAAGGTCGGGTACGTCACCGGTGACGATCTCAAGGCGCGGTTCCCGGAAGCGTTGACCGCCAACGCCTACCTGGGCGCGTGGGAGATCGCGGACTGCCTGAAGCAGGGCGCGCAGGTCGTGGTCACCGGGCGGGTGACGGACGCGAGCCTCGTGGTCGGGCCCGCCGCGGCGCACTTCGGGTGGGCGCGCGACGACTGGGACCGGCTGGCCGGTGCCACCGTCGCCGGGCACGTGCTGGAGTGCGGGACGCAGGCCACGGGCGGCAACTACTCGTTCTTCACCGAGATCGACGTGACGCGGCCCGGGTTCCCGATCGCCGAGATCGGTGAGGACGGGTCGTCGCTGATCACCAAGCACGACGGCACGGGTGGGGCGGTCACCGTCGACACCGTCACGGCGCAGCTGCTCTACGAGATCGGGGCGCCGGAGTACCTGGGGCCGGACGTCACGACGCACTTCGACACGATCCGGCTGGACGAGGACCCGCGGGGCGTGCGGATCAGCGGGGTGAAGGGCTCTCCGCCGCCGGACACGCTGAAGGTGTGCCTGAACACGCTGGGCGGGTTCAGGAACTCCACGTCGTTCGTCCTCACCGGACTCGACGTCGAGGCCAAGGCCGCGCTCGTGCGGAGGCAGCTGGAGAACGCAATCGGTGACGAGGGGCTGACCTGGACGCTGGCGCGGACCGACCAGGCCGACGCGGCGACCGAGGAACAGGCCAGCGCGTTGCTGCACGTGACCATCAAGACGACGGATCCCAAGCGGGCCAAGGGGTTCAGCCGGGCCGCCATCGAGCTGGCGCTGGCGAGTTATCCGGGGTTCCATGTGACGGCGCCGCCGGGCGACGGGACGCCGTTCGGGGTCTACAAGGCGGCTTATGTGGGCCGTGACGAGGTCAGCGCCAAGGCGGTGATGCTGTGAAGCGGCCGCTGGGAACGATCGCGGGTGCGCGCAGCGGGGACAAGGGCGGCGACGCGAACCTCGGCGTGTGGGTGCGTTCGGACGAGGCCTACGAGTGGCTCAACGGGTTCCTCACGGTGGAGAAGCTTCGCGAGCTGCTGCCGGAAGCGCAGGACGTGAGCCGGTACGAGCTGCCGAACCTCCGGGCGCTCAACTTCGTGCTGCACGGCCTGCTCGGCGACGGGGTGGCGAGCAGCACGCGGTTCGACCCGCAGGCCAAGGCACTCGGCGAGTGGTTGCGCGGCAGGGTTGTCGAGATCCCCGAGGAGCTCCTGTGATCACGAAGGACCTGTACGAGCGCAAGGAGTTGCGGCAGCTCGTCCGCGACTTCACGCGCAAGGAGATCGCGCCGCACCTCGGGCAGTGGGAACGCGACGGCGAGGTGCCGCGTGAACTGCACGAGAAGGCCGCGGCGATCGACCTGCTCGGCATCGGGTTCGAGCAGGGCGACCTGCTGGACACGGTGGCGCTGACCGAGGAGATCATCCAGAACGGCGGGTCGTCCGGGCTGGTCGCGGCGCTGTTCACGCACGGCATCGCGATCCCGCACATCTGGCAGAGCGGGAACCAGGACCTGATCGAGAGGTTCGCGAAGCCCGCGATCCGCGGCGAGAAGATCGGCAGCCTCGCCGTCACCGAACCCGGCGCCGGCTCCGACGTCGCGGCGATCAGGACGAAGGCCGTGCGGGACGGCGACCACTACGTCGTCAGCGGCGAGAAGACGTTCATCACCTCGGGGTGCCGGGCCGACTTCGTCACGACCGCGGTGCGCACCGGGGGCGAGGGCTACCAGGGCATCTCGCTGCTGGTGGTCGAGGACGGGTTCACCCGGCGCAGGCTCGACAAGATGGGCTGGCACTGCAGCGACACCGCCGAGCTGCACTTCGACGACGTGCGCGTGCCGGTCGCGAACCTGGTCGGTGAGGAGAACCAGGGCTTCGTGCAGATCATGCGGCAGTTCCAGGTCGAGCGGATCACGATGGCGGTCGAGGCCTACGCGACGGCGCAACGGGCGCTGGACCTCACCGTCGAGTGGGTGCGCGGCCGCGCGACGTTCGGCAGGCCGCTGATCACCCGGCAGGTGGTCAGGCACAAGCTCACCGCGATGGCGCAGAAGATCGACCTGGCGCGGACGTACGCGCGGGAGGTCGCCGCGCGGATCGACCGGGGCGACGACTGCGTCACCGAGGTGTGCTTCGCCAAGAACGCGGCCGTGCAGACGTGCGCCGAGGTGGTCGACGAGGCGGTGCAGCTGCACGGCGGCATGGGGTACATGCGGGAGTCCGAAGTGGAGCGTCACTACCGGGACGCCCGCATCCTCGGCATCGGGGGCGGGGCGAGTGAAGTGATGACCGAGCTCGCGGCACGACGATTGGGGTTCGCCTGATGGGCAACAGGGAGGCGCTGCTCGCGAAGATCGCGGGACTGGACGCCGAGCACGCCAAGGCTCTCGCCGGAGGCGGGCCGAAGTACGTCGAGCGGCACCACAGGCGCGGCAAGCTCCTCGCCCGCGAGCGGGTGGAGCTGCTGGTCGACGAGGACAGCCCGTTCCTGGAGCTGTCCCCGCTCGCGGCCTGGGGCACGGACTTCCCGGTGGGGGCGTCGGTCGTCACGGGCATCGGGCGCGTCGAGGGCGTCGAGTGCGTGATCGTCGCGAACGACCCGACGGTGCGCGGCGGGTCGTCGAACCCGTACACGCTGCGCAAGTCGCTGCGGGCCAACGACATCGCGTTGCAGAACCGGCTGCCGCTGGTCAGCCTGGTCGAGTCGGGCGGCGCGGACCTGCCGACGCAGAGCGAGATCTTCATCCCCGGCGGGCGGGCGTTCCGCGACCTGACGCGGTTGTCGGCGGCCGGGATCCCCACGGTGACGGCGGTGTTCGGCAACGCGACGGCCGGTGGCGCGTACGTGCCGGGCATGTCCGACTACGTGATCATGATCAAGGACCGCTCGAAGGTGTTCCTGGGCGGGCCGCCGCTCGTCAAGATGGCGACCGGTGAGGACGCGGACGACGAGTCGCTGGGCGGCGCGACCATGCACGGCGCCACGTCCGGGCTCGCGGACTTCGTGGCCGAGGACGAGACGGACGCGATCCGGCTGGCGCGGCGGGTGGTCGCGCGGCTGAACTGGCGCAAGCTCGGGCCGGAACCGGCTCCGGTCGAGGAACCGCTGTTCGACGCGGAGAGCATCCTCGACATCGTGTCCGAGGACCAGCGGGTGCCGTTCGACCCGCGGGACGTCATCGCGCGGCTCGTGGACGGGTCGAGGTTCGACGAGTTCAAGCCGTTGTACGGCAACAGCCTCGTCACCGGGTGGGCGCGGATCCACGGCTACCCGGTGGGCGTCCTCGCCAACGCGCGCGGGGTGTTGTTCAGCGAGGAGTCGCAGAAGGCCACGCAGTTCA
Organism: Lentzea albida; assembly: GCF_900111005.1. Lineage (GTDB taxonomy): Bacteria > Actinomycetota > Actinomycetes > Mycobacteriales > Pseudonocardiaceae > Lentzea > Lentzea albida. Next base: position 413,772 of record NZ_FOFV01000003.1, on the reverse strand, counting down.
TCCAGCTCGCCAACCAGAGCGACACGCCACTGGTGTTCCTGCAGAACACGACCGGGTACATGGTCGGCGCGCAGTACGAGCAGGGCGGCATCGTCAAGCACGGCTCGATGATGATCAACGCCGTCTCGAACAGCCGGGTGCCGCACCTGACGATCACGATGGGCGCGTCGTACGGCGCCGGCAACTACGGCATGTGCGGCAGGGCGTACGACCCGCGGTTCCTGTTCACCTGGCCCAACGCCAAGTCGGCCGTGATGGGGCCCGCGCAGCTGGCGGGCGTGCTGTCGATCGTCGGGCGGCAGGCGGCCGCGGCGAAGGGGCAGGAGTACAACGAGGAGCACGACGCCGCCATGCGCAAGATGGTGGAGGCGCAGATCGAGGAGCAGTCGCTCGCGCCGTTCCTGTCCGGGAAGCTCTACGACGACGGTGTGATCGACCCGCGCGACACCAGGACCGTGCTCGCCCTCTGCCTCTCCGCTGTCCACAGCGGACCGATCAAGGGCGCCGACGGCTTCGGCGTCTTCCGGATGTGAGCGCCATGATCAAGTCGTTGCTGATCGCCAACCGCGGCGAGATCGCCCGCCGGATCATCCGCACCTGCCGGGCGAACGGGATCCGCACGGTGGCGGTGTTCTCCGATCCCGACGCCGGCTCGCCGCACGTGCGGGAGGCGGACTTCGCGGTCCGGTTGCCCGGTGCGTCGCCGTCCGAGACCTACCTGCGGGCCGACCTGCTCGTGGAGGCGGCTGTTCGCGCGGGTGCGGACGCCGTCCACCCCGGTTACGGGTTCCTCTCCGAGAACGCCGAGTTCGCGCGGAAGGTGCAGGCCGCCGGACTGACGTGGGTCGGGCCGGAGCCCGACTCGATCGAGGCGATGGGGTCGAAGGTCGCCGCGAAGAAGCGGATGGCAGCGGCGGGCGTGCCGACGCTGCCGGAGCTCGACCCGGAGACCGTGACCGAGTTCCCGGTGCTCATCAAGGCGTCGGCCGGCGGTGGCGGGCGCGGCATGCGGATCGTGCGGGAGAAGGGCGAGTTCGCGGACGCGCTGGCGAGTGCGCGGCGCGAGGCCGAGTCGGCGTTCGGTGATCCGACGGTGTTCTGCGAGCCGTTGCTGGAGCAGGCGCGGCACGTCGAGGTGCAGGTCCTCGCCGACGCGCACGGCACGGTGTGGGCGCTCGGCGAACGCGAGTGCTCGATCCAGCGGCGGCACCAGAAGATCGTCGAGGAGTCGCCCAGCCCGGCGGTGGGCGACGAGGTGCGCACCCGCCTGTTCGCCGCGGCGACGGCGGCCGCGGAGTCGATCGGGTACGTCGGCGCGGGCACCGTCGAGTTCATGCTGAAGGGCGAGGACTTCCACTTCCTGGAGGTCAACACGCGCCTGCAGGTCGAACACCCGGTGACCGAACTGGTGTACGGCGTGGACCTGGTCGAGTGGCAGCTGCGGATCGCCGAGGGCGCGCGGCTTCCCGCTGACGTGCCGGAACCGCGCGGGCACGCGATCGAGGTGCGGCTCTACGCGGAGGACCCGGCGAACGACTGGCGTCCGGCGAGCGGCACGCTGCACCGGTTCGAGGTGCCCGGGGACGTCCGGCTGGACAGCGGTGTCGAGGACGGGTCCGTGGTCTCGGTGCACTACGACCCCATGCTGGCCAAGGTGATCGCGTACGCGCCGACCCGTCGTGCGGCGGCGCGCAAGCTCGCGACCGCGTTGGAGAGCGCGCGGATCCACGGGCTGATCACCAACCGCCAGTTGCTCGTGGACATCCTCGGGAACGAGGCCTTCCTCGACGGGGAAACGCACACCGGGTTCCTCACCGAGCACGACTTCACGAGAACCGTTGACCCGCAACCGTTTGCGCGCGCGGCCGCACTGGCCTCCGCCGCCACGCGCAGGATCGGGACGTTGCCGCTGGGGTGGCGCAACGTGCGGTCGCAGCAGCCGAAGGCGAAGTTCCTGCACGGCGACGAGCTGGTCGAGGTCGAGTACGACCCGCGGGAGGCCACCGCGGACACGGTGGTGCTCGACCTGGACGGTGTGCGGGTTCCGTTCCACGTCAGCAGGTACGGCGATGTCGTCGAGGTCGACTCGCCGCGGGGATCGGTGTCGCTGAAGGTCGTGCCGCGCTTCCCCGAACCGGAGACGAAGCTCGCGCCGGGCGCCACCGTCGCGCCGATGCCCGGGACCGTGGTCAGGGTGTCGGTCCAGCAGGGTGACCAGGTCGAGGCCGGGGCCGAGCTCCTGGTGCTGGAGGCGATGAAGATGGAACACCGGGTGCTCGCGACGAACGCGGGCACCGTCATCGAACTCCTGGTCGAGCAAGCACAGCAGGTCAACGCCGGCGACGTCCTGGCAGTGGTGGAGGAATCGTGAGCTTCGTCGAGTCCGAAGAGCGGATCGCGCTGCGCAGGGCCGTCGCCGAGTTCGGCGCGAAGTACGGCCAGGACTACTTCACCGCCAAGGCACGCGCGGGGGAGAAGACCACCGAATTGTGGGAGGAGGCCGGCAAGCTCGGCTACCTCGGCGTGGCCGTGCCGGAGGAGTACGGCGGCGGTGGCGGCGGCATCGGTGACCTCGCGGCGGTGTGCGAGGAGCTGGCGGCGGCCGGGTGTCCGTTGCTGCTCATGGTCGTCTCGCCCGCGATCTGCGCCACGGTGATCGCGCGGTTCGGCACGGACGAGCAGAAGTCGAAGTGGCTGCCCGGTTTCGCGGACGGCACGCTGAAGATGGCGTTCGCGATCACCGAGCCGGACGCCGGGTCGAACTCGCACAGGCTCAGGACGAACGTCCGCCGCGACGGCGACGAGTGGGTGCTCAACGGCGGCAAGACCTACATCTCCGGTGTCGACGAGGTCGACGCGGTGCTCGTGGTGTCGATCCTGGAGACCGGGCCGGTGCTCGTCGTCGTGCCGACGGACGCCGAGGGCTTCACCTGGCAGGAGATCGAGATGGACCTGTTCATGCCGGAGAAGCAGTTCACGCTGTTCTTCGACGACGTGCGGCTGCCGTCCGACGCGGTCGTCGGCTCGCCGGACCAGGGGCTGCAGCAGGTCTTCGCCGGGCTCAACCCCGAACGGATCATGGGCGCGAGCATGGGGACCGGGTCCGCGCGGCTCGCCATCGCCAAGGCGGTGAAGTACGCGCAGGAGCGGAAGGTCTGGGACACCCCGATCGGCGCCCACCAGGGGCTCGCGCACCCGCTGGCGAAGGTCCACGTCGAGGTCGAGCTCGCCCGGCTGATGACGCAGAAGGCCGCCGCGCTCTACGACTCCGGTCGTGACAGGGAGGCGGGCGAGGCCGCGAACATGGCCAAGTACGCCGCGGGTGAGGCCATCGCGGCCGCGGTCGACCAGGCGATCCAGATCCACGGCGGCAACGGGTTGAGCCGCGAGTTCGGGCTCGCGTCGATGCTCGCGTCGTCCCGGCTGTCCCGCATCGCGCCGGTCTCGCGGGAGATGGTGCTCAACTTCGTCGCCCAGAACTCGCTCAAGCTGCCGCGCTCGTACTGACACACTGCGGGGCATGGGGACTTTCAGGAACTCGGACGGGCTCGGCCTCGCCTACCACGGTGAGGCCGACGACCCGGTGATCTGCCTGCCCGGCGGCCCGATGCAGGCGTCGTCCTACCTGGCCGGCCTGCCGCTGGACGACGTGATCAGGCTGGACCTGCGCGGTACCGGTGAGTCGGAGGAGGCGGGGTACTACCGGGTGGACCGCCAGGTCCACGACGTGGAGGCGCTGCGCCGGCACCTCGGTCTCGAGCGGATGCGGCTGCTCGGTCACTCGGCCGGTGCCACGCTCGCGATCCTTTACGCCGTGCGGTTTCCCCAGCGCGTCGAGGAGCTCGTGCTCGTCGCGCCGAGCCCGCGCGTGGTCGGCATCGACGTCACCGACGACGACCGCCGCGAGGTCGCGCTGCGGCGTGGTGGTGAGCCTTGGTACGCCGAGGCGATCGGGGGGTTCGAGGAGATCTGGGCGGGCAGGGTGACGCCCGAGGCGTTCGCGCGGATCAGCCCGTTCTTCCACGGCCGCTGGGACGACGCGGCGCGGGCGCTCGACGACCACCCGCGCAACCAGAAGGCGGCCATGGAGTTCTACGCCGACGGCGCGTTCGACCCGGCGCGCGTGCGCGAGAAGCTCCAGGAGTTCGACGTGCCCACGCTCCTGGTCGCCGGGGAGCACGACGTGTCGTTGCCGCCGGGCCGTGCGCGCGAGTACGCCGGGCTGTTCCCGCGCGCGACGCTGGTCGTGCAGCCCGGCGCCGGTCACTTCCCCTGGGTGGACGACCCCGTGGCGTTCGCGGCGACGGTCCAGCGCATCCCGTAGAGGCCGGGACCGAAGTCGAGCGCGGCGGCGTGCGCGTACCCGCCCTCGTCCACGGGGACGGGGCGTGCGCCGCCGGAGGTCTCCGTTCCCGCCGACCCGGACGCGAATTGCTCGCAGGACGCGGGCGGTTCCTCGAATTTGATCTCCAGCACGTAGTCGTGGACGCGCTCCGCGAACCGCCGGAAATGCGTGTGCTCGGCCGTCGGGTGCGGATAGATCAATTCGTACTCGATCGCGATCGAGTCGCCCGCGGAGATCGGCTCGTCGAACACCATCTCCGCGACGAGCACGCCGTTGGTGCGTTCCCTGGCTATCCGGCCGACCCGGCAGGAACGGACGGCCGTGACGGCGGGCTGCGCGGAACCCGTTTCCTGGCAGAGGATCCAGCGGTCCACGCCGGTGGTGATCGCCTGCATGACCTGTCGTGAGCGGACGCCGCGCACACCGCCGCAGGGCGCGACGTCGACCCGGTCGTGCTGGGCGGTCACCACGAGCCCCGAACCGTCCCACGCCGACCGCGCGGGCTGCTCCCGCCTGCGTGAACGGCCCCGGGGCCTGGGCGGGCCCAGCAGGCGGCTCAGGGCGGTCTCGGGCAGTCCCAGCACGTTCTCCAGCTGTGCGAGGGCCATCAGCGACTCGGGTCTCTCGGGTCTGCGGCGACCCGACTGCCAGTAGCTCAGCGCCGTCACGCTGATCGGCGCTCCCCGCACCTTCAGGCGGTGCTGCAACCGTTCGAGACTCAGTCCCCGCACCTGGATCGCGACCCGCAACGCGTCCGCGAACGGACCCGTCACGAGAAGGTCGGCGAGCTCCTCGCGCGGTGGGTAAATCGTGAGCATCACTCCTCCGTTTCACGGAGTCAAGATCGGAAGGCTATCGGCAGCAAAGGGAACGCGGTACAGCCGATCGGCGGTTTTGTCCGGCTTGGGAACTCGGCAGGTTCAGATCTCGGGACTATTACGCCGCCAATAGTCCGAGTGGGTTCCTGCAGCATCCCTGCGACGAACAGGACTGCACAATGCGCAAGACAGCGACCCTCGTGGGCTCGGTGATCATGATCGCCGCGTTCGCCTCGCCCGCCACCGCCGCGGCCGGTGAGATCCGCGTCTCGCCCGGCCAGAACATTCCCGGCTCCTTCATCGTCAAGCTGAAGGACAACGCCGTCACCGCGAGCGCGCAGACGCTCGGTTCCCGGTTCGGCGGCCAGGTCGGCCACGTCTACGACGCGGTGTTCCAGGGCTTCTCGGTGAAGATGAGCGACGCGCAGGCGCGCAGACTCGCCGCTGACCCCTCGGTCGAGTACGTGGAACGCGACCAGGTCGTCAGCATCCAGGCCACCCAGGTCAACCCGCCGTCGTGGGGGCTCGACCGGATCGACCAGCGCAACCTGCCGCTCGACCAGCGCTACACCTACAACTCCACCGGTTCCGGCGTGAACGCCTACGTCATCGACACCGGTGTCCGCATCACGCACCGCGACTTCGGCGGCCGTGCCCGCAACGGTTACGACTTCGTGGACAACGACGCCGTCGCGCAGGACGGCAACGGACACGGCACGCACGTCGCCGGCACCGTCGCGGGCACGCTGCACGGTGTCGCCAAGCAGGCCACCATCATCGGTGTCCGCGTGCTGAACAACTCCGGCTCGGGCACCATCGCCGGTGTCGTCGCGGGCGTGAACTGGGTGGCGAACAACCACGTCAAGCCCGCCGTCGCCAACATGTCGCTCGGCGGCGGCGCCAACACCTCGCTCGACAACGCGGTGTCCGGCGCGATCACGCGCGGCGTGACGTTCGCCGTCGCGGCGGGCAACTCCAACGCCAACGCGTCGGGCTTCTCGCCGGCCCGCGTGGCCGCGGCGCTGACCGTCGGCTCGACCGAGCGCACCGACGCGCGGTCGTCGTTCTCCAACTACGGCGCCGGTGTCGACGTGTTCGCGCCCGGTGGCGGCATCACCTCCGCGTGGCACACCAGTGACACGGCCACGAACACCATTTCCGGCACCTCGATGGCGTCGCCGCACGTCGCAGGCGTGGTGGCCCGCTACCTGCAGGGCAACCGGAACGTGACGCCCGCCCAGGTGGCGACCGCGATCACCTCCAACGCCACCAACGGCAAGGTGACCAACCCCGGCCCGAGCACGACCACGCGGCTCCTGCACTGGCCGCCGACCAGCTGATCCCCGCCCTGAGATGTGCGGCCCCGGCTCTGTTCGCGAGCCGGGGCCGTTTTCCCTGCACAGGAAAGGAAACCCTGCCCGTGAGAGCCCTGCTGGCAGTCGCCGCCCTCGGTGCTGCGGTCGTGGTCGCCCCGGCGTCCGCGGCCACCTCGTCCTACATCGTCGTGCTCCGTGACGGCGCGGTGTCGTCGTTCAGCGGCGCGGTCGAGCACACGTATTCCAGTGTCTTCAACGGTTTCAGCGCGCGCCTGACGTCCTCGCAGGTCCGCGCGCTGAAGGCCGACCCGAACGTGTCCTCCGTGGAGCGTGACGGGATCGTGCACGCCAACAGCGTCCAGCTCAACCCTCCCTGGGGGCTGGACCGCGTCGACCAGCGCGCGTTGCCGCTGGACCAGCGCTACGAGTACACGACCACGGGCCGTGGCGTGAACATCTACGTCATCGACACCGGGCTCCGCGTGACGCACGCGGACTTCGGCGGCCGGGCGCGCAACGGCTGGGACACCGTCGACAACGACGCGATCGCCCAGGACGACAACGGGCACGGCACGCACGTCGCCGGAATCGCGGCGGGCACGAAGTACGGCGTGGCCAAGCAGGCCACGGTGTGGGGCGTGCGGGTGCTGAACGGGTCGGGCTCCGGCACGATCTCCGGTGTCATCGCCGGAGTGGACTGGGTGACGCGCAACGCCGTGAAGCCCGCCGTGGCCAACATGTCGCTGGGCGGTGGCGCTTCCGCGGCCCTCGACACCGCGGTGAAGAGGTCGATCGACTCGGGCGTGTCCTACACCGTCGCGGCGGGTGGCAGCAACACCGATCCCGGGAACTCCTCGCCGCAAAGGGTTTCCCAGGCCATCTGCGTGGGCGCGCTGACGCAGACCGACACCAAGTCGTCCTCGTCGAACTACGGGCCGCTGGTGGACATCTGGGCAGCAGGGGTGAGCATTCCCTCCGCCTGGAACACTTCCGACACGGCGACGAACACGCTGAGCGGTTCGTCGATGGCCGCACCGCACGCGGCCGGTGTGGCGGCACGGTTCCTGGAACGCAACCGCACCGCGACACCCGCCCAGGTGGAGAGCGCGCTGGTTACCACGGGCACCCCCGGCACGCCACCCGTCACTCGTATCCTCTACTGGCCGCCATCTCTGTGAATGGTCAATTGTCCGGCAATGCAAGGGCGTCTTATTCCTTGGACGCCCTTGGCAGGAACCGGTTCTCTCCATAACGTCGAAAGCGCTTCGTTCCCCTGCAAAGAACGGAAAGCGACATCATGACGCGAAAGATCCGGTTCCTGGCCGGTGCCGGCGTGGCCAGCCTCGCCCTGTCGGTTCTGATGGTTCCCAACGCCTCCGCCGCGGAGGGCGAGGTCCTCTCCCTCAACGCGCCGGAGAAGATCACGGGCAGCTTCATCGTGAAGCTGAAGGAGGGCAAGGGCGACTCGCACGCCCTCGCCTCCCGTTTCGGCGGCACCGTCGAGCGCGAGTACAAGACCTTCGGCGGCTTCAACGTGAAGCTGACGGAGAAGCAGGCCAAGCGTCTCGCCGCCGACCCGTCGGTCGACTTCGTCGAGGCCGACCAGGTCGTCCACACGCAGGCCACGCAGACGAACCCGCCGTCGTGGGGTCTCGACCGCATCGACCAGCGCAACCTGCCGCTCAACAGCTCCTACAGCTACACCTCGACCGGTGCCGGCGTGACGGCGTACGTCATCGACACCGGTGTCCGCATCAGCCACTCCACGTTCGGGGGCCGCGCCTCGAACGGCCGTGACTTCGTGGACAACGACAACGTCGCGCAGGACGGCAACGGCCACGGCACGCACGTCGCCGGCACCATCGCCGGCTCGCAGTACGGCGTCGCGAAGGCCGCGAAGATCGTCGCCGTCCGCGTGCTCGACAACAACGGCTCCGGCACCCTCGCCGGTGTCGCCGCGGGCATCGACTGGGTGGGTGCCAACGCCGTCAAGCCGGCCGTCGCCAACCTGTCGCTGGGCGGTGGCGCCAACGCCACGCTCGACACGGCCGTGCGCAACGCCATCGCCAAGGGCGTCACGTTCGCCGTGGCGGCCGGCAACTCCAACGCCAACGCGTCCGGCTTCTCGCCGGCCCGCGTGACCGAGGCGATCACCGTGGGCGCCACCGAGCGCACCGACGCCCGCGCGTCGTACTCGAACTACGGTTCGGTGCTCGACATCTTCGCGCCGGGCTCGTCCATCACGTCGGCCTGGAGCACCTCCGACTCGGCCACCAACACCATCTCGGGCACGTCGATGGCCACCCCGCACGTCGCGGGTGCCGCCGCTCGCTACCTCTCGACGAACGCCTCGGCCACGCCCGCTCAGGTCGCCTCGTACCTGATCGCGCAGTCGACGCCGTCGAAGGTGACGAACCCGGGCTCCGGTTCGCCGAACCGCCTGCTGTACCTCGCGCCCACCGCGTGAGCTGAACGTTGAGGTGAAGGGCCGCGACCCCGGTCGCGGCCCTTTTCCTATTGTTGGGTCCATGGTGGACGGCCTGAAGAAGATCGACTGGTACCGGTTGCGGAGCCACGACGGGTTCGCCGACGACCTTCCCAGGCTGTTGAGGCAGGCGCGGACGTCCGTCGAGCCGCACGAGGAGCTGGTGCGGCACCTGACCGGGGACGAGTCCGAGGTGAGTGAGGCGACCGCGGCGGCGTGGCCGTTCCTGCTGGACCTGGTCGCGCACGACAACACCCCCAGCCGCGAGTGGCTGCTGGAGAACCTGTGCGGTGCGATCGCGGTCGCCGGGGGCAGCGGGTCCGACGGCGTGCACCCGAGCTGGCCGCCCGCGTGGGAGGCCTCGAAACCGGCGGTGCTGGCGCTGCTCGACCACGACGCGGCGGCGGTGCGGCGGGGCGCGTTGTTCATGCTCGGGAAGGCGCGCGGGGACAGCGCTCCGGTGCTGCCCGCCCTGGCGCGGCGCTGGGAGGCCGAGACCGATCCGGCCACGCGGTTGTGCCTGGTGATCGTCGCGACGGAGTTCGCGGGGCGGGGCGACGAGGCCGCGGTCTCGTGGCTGCGGGAGCTGGACGTGCCCGAGGACGAACCGCTGACGCGCCTGCTCGTGTCCGCGGCGACCCGGCCGGACGCGGGCGTGATCCTGCGCGGGCTGACCGGGGACCTGGGGCTGTTCCTCGGGACCGGGCAGTTCGAGATGGGCTACGACGAGGTGCTGGAGCACGTGCTCTGGCTGGTGGGGCCCAAGGACTTCGAGGGCATCGACCTGGTGCTGTCGCTGGTGGACGTGCTGCCGTGGCGCACCGAGGCGCTCGACTACCTCCGGCGGCTCTTCGAACGCGACACCACCGACGCCGGCCTGGTCGTGCCCTTCGTGCCGGTGTGGATCGCGGACCCGGACGTGCGGCTGCGGGCGTTCGCGGTGTGGCTGGTGGGGGTCGCGCGGGCCCGGGAGCACCGGGACCTCGTCGCCGCGAGGGTGCACGACCACGGCGTGACGTCGTTGGGGCAGAAGGTCTCGACGCTCGCCACGTCGGTGCTGGAGGACCTGGAGGAGCTCGGATGAGCCTGGAGGGGCTGGACGACGTCGCGTGGCACTCGGTCGACCACGCCTACGGGCCCGCGCTGGACACGCCCGGTCACGTGCGGGCGTTGCTGTCCGGCGACCCCGAGGTGGTCTCGCGCGCCATCACCGACCTGGACCGGACCATCCACGAGGAGGGCGGGTTCGTGTGCGGGGCCGCCACGGCGGTGCTGCCGTTCCTGGTCGAGGTGCTGCCGTCGCTGGCGCCGGCACCGCGGGCGCGGCTGCTCGACCTGCTCCACCGGATCGCGGAGTGGGGGGACGCCGAGCAGGTCGACGCCGGGTGGCACGCGGCGTGGGACCGGGCGAGGCCGCTGCTGGGGAGATCATCTCCGCGACCGGAAAGCCCTGCCTGAAAATCTGTCGGTGGCTCCGGCTAGCCTTGACGGCAAAGCTGACTTCGTCTACAAGGAGCCACCACCGTGTTGCGCACGCACGAGGCCGGATCACTCCGGGCCGAGCACGCCGGGCAGTCCGTCACCCTCACCGGGTGGGTCGCCCGCCGGCGGGATCACGGCGGTGTCATCTTCATCGACCTGCGGGACGCCTCCGGTGTCGCCCAGGTCGTCTTCCGCGAGGGCGAGATGGCGGAGCGCGCGCACCGGCTGCGCAGCGAGTACGTCGTCAAGGTCACCGGTGAGGTGAGCAAGCGCCCCGAGGGCAGCGAGAACCCCGAGCTGCCGACCGGCGCCATCGAGGTCTACGTGAGCGACCTCGAGGTCCTCAACGAGGCCGCGCCGCTGCCGTTCCAGGTCGAGAGCGACGTCGAGCCGGGCGAGGAGGCGCGGCTCAAGCACCGCTACCTCGACCTGCGCCGCTCCGCCCCGGCCAAGGCCATCCGGCTGCGCTCCGAGGTCAGCCGCATCGCCCGCGAGGTGCTGCACTCGGAGAAGTTCGTCGAGATCGAGACGCCGACGCTGACCCGCTCGACGCCCGAGGGCGCGCGCGACTTCCTGGTGCCCGCCCGCCTGCGTCCCGGTTCCTGGTACGCGCTGCCGCAGTCGCCGCAGCTGTTCAAGCAGCTGCTCATGGTCGGCGGCCTGGAGCGGTACTACCAGATCGCGCGCTGCTACCGCGACGAGGACTTCCGCGCCGACCGCCAGCCGGAGTTCACCCAGCTCGACGTCGAGATGAGCTTCGTCGAGCAGGACGACGTCATCGCGCTGACCGAGAAGCTGCTGGCCGCGATCTGGAAGGAGACCAAGGGCGTCGAGCTGCCGCTGCCGTTCCGCCGGATCTCCTACGCCGACGCGATGGCCAAGTACGGCTCGGACAAGCCGGACCTGCGCTTCGAGCTCGAGCTCACCGAACTGACCGAGTACTTCAAGGACACGACGTTCCGCGTGTTCCAGGCGCCGTACGTCGGTGCCGTCGTCATGCCGGGCGGTGCCTCGCAGCCGCGCCGCACGCTCGACGCGTGGCAGGAGTTCGCGAAGCAGCGCGGCCACAAGGGCCTCGCGTACGTGCTGGTCGGTGAGGACGGCACGCTCGGCGGCCCGGTCGCGAAGAACCTGACCGACGCCGAGCGCGACGGTCTCGCGAAGGCCGTCGGCGCCAACCCCGGCGACTGCATCTTCTTCGGTGCCGGCGACCCGCGCGACGCGCGCGCCCTGCTCGGCGCCGCCCGCGTCGAGATCGCGCACCGCGTCGGCCTGGTCGACGAGAACGCGTGGGCGTTCGCCTGGGTCGTCGACTTCCCGATGTTCGAGTCGGTCGACAAGCTCGAGGCCGGTGACGTGGCGGTCGGCGGCAGCAACTGGACGGCGCTGCACCACGCGTTCACCTCGCCGACCCCGGAGTGGATCGACAACTTCGAGTCCGACCCGGGCAACGCGCTGGCCTACGCCTACGACGTGATCCTCAACGGCAACGAGCTCGGCGGTGGCTCGATCCGTATCCACCGCGCCGACGTGCAGCAGCGCGCGTTCAACGTCATGGGCATCGGTGCCGAGGAGGCGCAGGAGAAGTTCGGCTTCCTGCTCGACGCGTTCAAGTACGGCGCCCCGCCCCACGGCGGCATCGCGCTGGGCTGGGACCGCCTGTGCATGCTGCTCGCGGGTGCCGACTCGATCCGCGAGGTCATCGCGTTCCCGAAGTCGGGCGGCGGCTACGACCCGCTGACGGCCGCCCCGGCGCCCATCACGGCGCTGCAGCGCAAGGAGGCCGGTGTGGACGCCAAGCCGCAGGAGAAGAGCCAGGAAAAGGCTCCCGAGAAGGCCTGACGATCTTTCTCGCGCACGGAGGCAACCCCTCGGCTGCCTCCGTGCGTCCCAGAACATGAGAACAGTTCGCCCGATCGAGCAGCTACTTGATCGGTATTGAGGTGCGCGTGCCGATCGATCGGCTTGATCGGCACGTAGGGGGCAACGGAAGGTGTTTCCACACGTCCACACCTCGGAGGGGTGCCCGGAAGCTGTGCGAGCCGTTACCAACGAGTGGTGGTGGTCGCAGCCTGGCCGGATTAGCGTCGGTCCGGCTCACGGACTTGGGGAGTAGGGTCGGAGGGGATGAGCGTGGAGATCACCGCGGGCCCTCCCGACACGACTTCACCTGAGATCGCGGACGCTGTCGGGGCGGCTGAGCAGGTACTGACGAGAAGACTGGGCGCCCAGGTGCGCCTCGCCGACCCCGAAGCCCTCGGGGGTACCGGGCGTTCCGTCGTCATTCGCGTGAGAGTCGCTTCCTCGCCGTTCTCCATGCCGCGCACGCTGGTCGTGAAGCGCTACCCGGCCGGTTCCGGTGATCGGGACCCGTGGGCGCACGAGGCCGTCAGCCACCAGCTGCTGACGGCGCTGCCCGCCGAGGAGCGCGCCACCCCCGAGCTGTTCGCGCACGACGCGGCGACGCGCCTGGTCGTGCTCGAAGACCTGGGACGTGCGCCGAGGCTGTCCGAGAAGCTGCACGCCACGGACGCGCGCGCGGCGGAGCGGGGGCTGCTGTCGTGGGCCCACGCCATGGGCCGGCTGCACGCCACGACGGCGGGCCGGGACGCCGACTTCGACGCGTTGATGCGGCGGGCGGGCGCCCAGTGCTGCCAGGACCCGATCGCGGTCGACGTGCACGCGGCCATCGCCGGCTTACCGGCGTTGCTCGCGACGACCCTGGGCGTGGAGATCACCCCGCAGGCCGTGGAGTTCGCGGCCGGTGCCGCGCGGGCGTTCAGCACCTCGCGGCGGCGTGCGTTCAGCCCGTCGACCTCTTGTCCGGACAACCACCTGGTCACCTCGCGCGGGGTGCGGTTCGTCGACTTCGAGGGCGGCTGCGTCCGCGACATCGTCTTCGACGCCGCCGCGCTGCGCGTGCCGTTCCCGTCCTGCTGGTGCGGGTGGGGGCTGCCGCCGGGGATGTCGGAGGCCATGGTCGCCGCCTGGCGCGCCGAGGTCGGCTCGGTGTGGCCCGAGATGGACGACGACGCGGTGCTCTTACCGCGGCTGCTGGAGGCCCAGCTGCTGTGGGTGTGGCTCGCGACGTGGCGGGCGCTGTCGAAGCCGATGCCCACCGTCGTCAACGCGCCACCGCGCAGCGTCGTGCTGACCGGCCGGTGGATCAGGCTGCGGTCCGACGCGCTGATCCTCGGCGAGAAGACGGTCGCGTCGCACGCCGACGCGGTGATCGGCGCGCTGGCCGACCGCTACGGCCCCGAGGTGCTCGAACTCCCGCTTTACCCAGCATTTCGCTGAACCGTTCCCGCACGGACATTCCGGGATCACCGGGTGAGCTGATCCTGAAGCGCGTGCTGGTGTTACTCGGTGACTCGACAGCGGTCGGGATCGGCGACCTCGTGCCCGGCGGCTGGCGCGGCTTCGGCCCGATCCTCTCCTCCGCCTACGCGGACAACGGTTATCGCAACCACGCCGTCTCCGGCGCGCGGCTGGCCGACGTCCGGCGCACCCAGCTGCCGCGGGCCTTGCGGGACGGGCCCAGCGCGGCCGTCGTGATCGCCGGGGTGAACGACACGCTCCGGTCCGACTTCTCCGCGCGGCGGATGCACGAGGACCTCGACCACGTGTGCCGCGAGCTCACCGCGGCGGGCGTCGCGGTCGTCACCGTGCGGTTCCACGACCAGGGCCGCGTGTTCAAGCTGCCCGGCCGGCTGCGGCGGGTGCTGAAGGACCGCATCGACGAGTACAACCGCGTCGTCGACGTGGTGGTGGCGCGGCACGGTGTGCGGTGCGTCGACCTGCACACGATGCCCGGCGCGTACGAGCTGGAGACGTGGGCGGTCGACCGGCTGCACCCGTCCGAACGCGGCCACCGGATGCTCGCGCGGGCCTTCGCGGCCGAGCTGCGCGCGGCCGGGCTCCCGTTCGGTGACGTCAGCCTGGAGTGCTCGGGCGGGCGCGAGCTGACGGTGTGGCACCACGCGGCGTGGTTGGTGCTCAAGGGGATTCCGTGGCTGTGGCGGCGGGGCGCCGACCTGCTGCCGTTGCTGTGGGCGGACCAGGGGCCGGCCGAGGTGTTCCCGGCCGGCCTCGGTCCCGAGGATCAGCTCCCGGTCAGGTCGTAGAGGGTCTGGCCGCCGACCGTCGTAGCGGTGAAGTTCGCCGCCACCCACTCGCCGATGTCGCTGCCGCCACCGCCGGGGCCACCACCGCGGCCGCCTTCGACGTAGTAGCGCACCTCGCCCTCGGCGACGAGGGCCTTGAACTCGTCCAGCGTCGGGGCGGGGTCGCTGCCGTTCCAGCCGCCGATCGCGATCACCGGCCGGCCGGACGCGAGTTGGAGCCCCGCCGCGCTCTGGGCGCCGGTGGTGGCCGCCGCCCACTGCGTGTCGGTGGCCTTGAGCAGCTGCACGACCTCCGTGGACGACGTGTCCTCGCGCATGCCCATGCCCGCGCCCTGCTGGGAACGCGGGCCCGACAACGGGATCGAGCCGCTGTGCGGGGTGGCCGCGGTCGCGAGCGCGTAGCCGGAGGTGCCGAGCAACGCTGCCGCGACCAGCACACCGACGAGCCAGTTCCGGTTCACGCCGAACACCAGCGCCAGCACGGCGATCGCCGTGACGGCCAGCAGCACCCAGCGCAGCCAGGGCGTCCAGTCCGGGGTGCGGTCGAGCAGGATGAAGCCCCACACTCCGGTCGCCGCGACCATCGCCGTCAGCGCCATCCGCGCCGGGAAGTGCCCGCGGCCGCGCCACAGCTCGCGTCCGGCGATGCCGGTGAGAGCGGCGATCGCGGGGGCCAGCGCCACCGTGTAGTACGGGTGCGTGATGCCGCTCATGAAGCTGAACACCGCGCCGCTCACGAGGGTCCAGCCGCCCCAGACGACCAGTGCCGCACGGGTGCGGTCGGTGCGCGGTGCGCGGCGCAGGAACCACAGCCCGGCGCCCAGCCCGATCAGCGCGGCGGGCAGCAGCCAGGAGATCTCCGGGCCCATGCTGGCGCCGAACAACCGGCCGATGCCCGTCTCACCGCCGAAGCCGATGTTGCCGTTGCCGCCCATGCCGCCACCGCCGGGGCCACCGCCGGAATTGCCGAAGATGCGGCCGAGCCCGTTGTAGCCGATGGCCAGTTCCCACAACGAGTTGTTCGTCGAGCCGCCGATGTAGGGGCGGCTGTCCGCGGGCCACAGCTCGACCAGCGCGATGAACCAGCCCGCCGAGACGACCACCGCGAGTCCGGCGCCGAGCAGGTGCAGGAGCCTCTTCGGGACCGAGGTGGGAGCGGCGACCAGGTAGGCCAGCGCGAGCGCGGGCAGCACCAGGAACGCCTGCAGCATCTTGGTGAGGAAGGCGAAACCGATCGCCGACCCCGCGAGCGCCAGCCACAGCGGGCTCGCCTTCTCGAGCGCCCGCACCGTGCAGTACGCGGCCGCGACCATCAGCAGCACCAGCAGCGCGTCCGGCAGGTTGAACCGGAACATCAGCGTGGCCACGGGAGTCAGCGCGAAGGCCGCGCCGGCGAAGAGGGCCGCCGTCGGGCCGGACGTGCGCTTCACCGTCGCGTACAGCAGTCCCACCGCCGCGACGCCCTCCAGGGCCTGCGGGGCGAGCACGGCCCAGCTCGAGAAGCCGAAGAGCTTCGCGAACACCCCGCTCACCCACAGGAACACGGGCGGCTTGTCGACGGTGATGGTGTTGCCGGGGTCGAGCGAACCGAACAGCAGCGCCTTCCAGCTCTGCGAGGCCGCCTGCGTGGCCGCCGCGTAGAACTCGTTGCCGTAGCCGGACGCGGTGAGGTTCCACAGGTACAGCACGGCCGTGGCGGCGAGCAGGCCGAGGAAAGCCAGGCGGTGCACCGTTTTCGTGTTCCGCGGTGCCGGTGGCGCCGGTGCCGCGGCGGCCGCGGGCGCGAGGGTGGCGGTCATGACGCGTCCAGTTCGTAGAGGGTGGCACCGGCGACGGTGGTCGCGGTGAAGTGCGCGGCGACCCAGTCGCCGATCTCGTGGGCGGCGTCGCTGCCGGTGTCGCCCTGCATCATCCGGCCGGAGGCGACGTAGTAGTGGATCTGTCCACTTCGGACCATCTCCTGGAACTCCTCCAGCGTCGGCGCGGGGTCGGTGCCGTTGAAGCCGCCCAGCGCCATCACCGGCTGCCCGCTCGCGAGCTGCAGCCCGGCGGCGTTGTTGGAGCCGATGGTGGCGGCGGCCCACCGGTAGTCGCCCGCGTTGGCCCGCAGCAGGGTCACGACCTCGGCGTCCGGGGTGGTGGCGTCGAGCAGGCCGCCGCCCATGCCGCCCATCCGCCCGCTCGACGGGCCCGCGACGGGCAGCGCGCCGGTGTGCGGGGTGGTGACGGTGGCGAAGGAGTAGGTGGTGGGGCCGAGCAGCGCGGCGATCAGCGCGACCGGGATGGCCCAGCGCAGCGACAGCACCAGGCCCGCCGCCGCGATCAGTCCCGCCACCAGCACGAGCAGCGCGACCGGCGTGGAGAACCCGTTGACCAGCACGTAGCACTGGAGGGCACTCAGCGCGACCGAGCCCGAGAGCACCGCCGCCGCGACGGGTTCGGCGCGGCGTTCCCAGAGCTCGGTGGCGGCGATGCCGACGACGGCGGCGATCGCGGGGGCCAGGGCCACGGTGTAGTAGGAGTGGATGATGCCGTTCATGAAGCTGAACACCCCGGCGGTGACGACGAGCCAGCCGCCCCACAGCGCCAGCGCCGTGCGGGCGCGGCCCTTCGTGAGCCACAGCCCGGCGACGAGCAGCACCACCGCGGCCGGCAGCAGCCACGCGATCTGACTGCCCATCTCCGCGCCCAGCAGGCGGCTCCAGCCCGCGGTTCCCCAGCCGCGCCCACCGCCGACGCTGCCGACCTCGTCCCCGGTGAGGCGCCCCAGGCCGTTGTAGCCCAGCGTCAGTTCCAGCACGCTGTTCGTCTGCGAGCCGCCGATGTAGGGCCGGTCCGGCGTGAGTTCGACCGCGACGATCCACCAGCCGCCCGCGACGACCACCGCTGCCGTCGCCCCGGCGAGGTGCAGGAGCCTCTTCGGCACGGAGGTGGGTGCGGAGATCAGGTACACCAGCGCGAACGCGGGCAGAACCAGGAACGCCTGCAGCATCTTGGTGAGGAAGCCGAAACCGACCGCCACCCCGGCCAGCGCGAGCCAGAACGGGCTGGCGTTCTCGACCGCCCGCGTCACGCAGTACGCGCCCGCGATCAGCAGCAGCACCAGCAGCGCGTCGGGGTTGTTGAAGCGGAACATCAGCACCGCGACCGGGGTCAGTGCCAGCACGGCGCCCGAGATCAGCGCGGCGGCGGGGGAGAACCAGCGGCGCACGGTGGCGTACAGGAGCCAGACGCTGCCGACACCCATCAACGCCTGCGGCACCAGGATGCTCCACGCGTTGACGCCGAACAGCCGCGCGGACAGGCCCATCACCCACAGCGAGGCCGGTGTCTTGTCGACGGTGATCGCGTTCGAGGCGTCCGACGAACCGAAGAACCACGCCTTCCAGCTCGTCGCCCCGGCCTGCGCCGCGGCGGAGTAGTAGGCGTTGGCCCAGCCCGAGTCCCCCAGCCGCCACAGGTACAGCGCGCCGGTCGCGATCAGCAGGACCGCCAGCGCCAGGCGTTCTCGTCTCATGCGGACGAGCCTCGCGGCCTAGCCTGGGTCGGTCGTGTGCCCCTGCTGTGAACGAGCTGTGTGCAGGGTGACGGTGAACGTGGTGTGGCCGGGACGGCTCGCGACGGACACCTCGCCGTCGTGCGCGCCGACCACGGCGGCCACGATCGACAGGCCGAGGCCCGTGCTGCCCGCGGCCCGCGAGCGCGAGGAGTCGCCGCGCGCGAACCGTTCGAACACCTCCAGGCCCTGCGGGACGCCGGGGCCGTCGTCGGTGACGGTGAGGTCGACGCGTCCGTTGTGGACGGACAGGCCGGTGGTGACCGTGGTGCCCGGCGGGGTGTGCGCGCGGGCGTTGGACAGCAGGTTGCCGATGACCTGGTGGAGTCGTTGCACGTCACCGGGAACCGTGACGGGGTCCTCCGGCAGCGCGAGCCTCCAGCTGTGGCCGGGGCCCGCGATCCTGGCGTCGCCGACCACGTCCAGCACGAGCCGGGACAGGTCGACGTCGGCCGTCTCCAGCGGCCTGCCCGCGTCCAGGCGGGCGAGCAGCAGCAGGTCCTCGACCAGCGACGTCATCCGCAACGCCTCGGACTCCACCCGGCCCATCGCGTGGGTGACCTCGGGCGGCAGGTCCGCGCCGGTGCGGCGGGTCAGCTCGGCGTAGCCGCGGATGGCGGCCAGAGGGGTTCGCAGCTCGTGCGAGGCGTCGGCGACGAACTGCCGGACCCGTGTTTCGCTGTCGTGCCGGGCTTTCAGGGCCTCGTCGACGTGGCCGAGCATCGTGTTGAGCGCCAGGCCGACCTTGCCGACCTCGGTGGCCGGATCGGTGTCCTCCTCCGGCACGCGTTCGGCCAGCGCGACCTCGCCCTCGTGCAGCGGGAGCTCGGAGACGCGCGTGGCGGTCTCGGCGACTCGGTCGAGCGGCACGAGCGCGCGCCGGACGATCACTCGTCCCGCCAGCGCCACGGCCGCGACGCCCGCGGCGAGCAGACCCACGAGGATCCAGACCATCTGCCACACGATGTCCGTGACGTTCGAGAGCGGCAGGCCCTTGATCCCCATCCGGTCGGTGGACACGCGGAACTCGCCCGCCTCGCCCAGGTCGACGGTCCGCAGACCCGACGGGGTCGCCGCCAGCACGGCGATCTCGTCGTCGGTGAGCAGCCGCGGCGCCTGCCAGCCGGGCAGCTCGATCGTGCCGTTGATGGTGCCGTCGGGGAAGATCCGCGCGTTGACACCGGGGGGACCGTACTGCTGGCCGGGCGGCCCGGGGCGCAGGGTCGTGACCTCGCGGTCGAGGTTGTTCATCAGGAACGCGTGCAGCGCGAGCACCGACACCCCGCCGATCACCAGGATCAGCGCGGTGAGCAGGACGATCTGGCCCGAGACGAGCTGGGCGCGCAGCGTTCTAGGACGCAGGCTTGAGGACATATCCGGCGCCTCGCATCGTGTGGATCATCGGAGTGCGCCCGGCGTCGATCTTCTTGCGCAGGTACGAGATGTAGAGCTCGACGATGTTGGCCTGACCGCCGAAGTCGTAGCTCCACACGCGGTCCAGGATCTGGGCCTTGCTCAGCACTCGCTTCGGGTTGCGCATCAGGTAGCGCAGCAGCTCGAACTCCGTGGCCGTCAGGTCGATCGACGTGCCGCCGCGCTCGACCTCGCGCGTCTCCTCGTTCAGCGACAGGTCGCCGACGACGAGCCGGGTGCCCGCGTCCGAGTCGGTCACGCCGGTGCGCCGCAGCAGTGCGCGCAGCCGCAACACGACCTCCTCCAACGAGAACGGCTTCGTCACGTAGTCGTCGCCGCCCGCGGTGAGGCCGGCGATGCGGTCCTCCACCGCGTCCTTCGCCGTCAGGAACAGCACGGGCAGGATCGGCGCCTCGGCCCGCATCTTGCGCAGCACCTCGAACCCGTCGAAGTCGGGCAGCATCACGTCGAGCACCACCACGTCCGGGCGGAACTCGCGCGCGGTCCGCACCGCCGTCGCGCCGTCGAGGGCCGTGCGCACGTCCCACTTCTCCATGCGCAGCGCCATCGACATCAGTTCGGCCAGAGTGGACTCGTCGTCGACCACGAGCACTCGCACCGGCTGCCCGTCCGGCCTGCGGAGTTCGGTCTTCATCGCGCGCATGGCTCCCATCGTGAACGCGGATCCTGTGTACCAGCTGTGAGCGATGCCCACAGCTCACGCCTACGGCGTACACAGGTCCGGCACAGCCACCGCCACCACGGTGGCTCCCATGACCGAACAGCAGGCCCCGGAGTGGGGCGCACCCCAGCCGACCGAACCGGCGGCACGCCCGGCGTGGACCGCGAAGAAGACGATGGCGGCCGTGGCCATCGCCGTCGCGATCGCCGGAGCCGGTGGCGTCGCCATCTACGCCGCGAGCGGCACGAACGAGCAGACCGGGGCGATGGGACCTGGTGGCATGGGCGGGGGCATGCCACCGGACGGCATGGGCGGTGGCATGCGCGGTGGCTTCGGCCTCGGCACCGGCGACACGACGCACGGCGAGTTCCAGACCGGTGAGGTCACCGCGATCAGCGACTCGTCCGTGGAGGTGAAGTCGACCGACGGCTACACCAAGACGTACGTGATCGACGCCGACACCGTGGCCGAAGGTGTCGAGAAAGGCGACACCGTGACGGTGATCGCCACCACAGAAGACGGCAAGTCCGTCGCCTCCAGCGTCGTCGAACCTGGTCAGCGCGGCCAGCGGAACGGGCAGGCCCCTCCCACGAGGTGATTTGGGGTCAAGTGTGAGCGGTTATGGTCGGGTGATCGGCCCGACCACAACCGGAGGTGAGCGTGCGCACGTTCACCCTGACGGTGATGGGGTCCACAGACCTGCACGGCAACCTGTTCAACTGGGACTACTACCTCGACCGCGAGTTCGACGACTACGCGCACGACGACGTCGGGATCGCGAAGATCTCGACACTGGTGAACGACGTGCGTGCGGCCGTGGGGCGCCATCGGACGTTGCTGCTCGACGCCGGTGACACCATCCAGGGCACACCGCTCGCCTACTACTACGCGAAGGTCGAGCCGATCACGCGGGGCGCGCACGTGCACCCGATGGCCGCCGCGATGAACGCCATCGGCTACACCGCCGCCGCGCTGGGCAACCACGAGTTCAACTACGGGCTGCCGGTGCTGCGGACGTTCGAACGGCAGCTCGAGTTCCCGCTGCTGGCGGCGAACGCGCTGGACGTGGGGACCGGGCTGCCGGCCTTCGAGCCGTACGTGGTGAAGACGGTGTGGCGCACGGGCGGGCCGCCGTTGCGCGTCGGCATCCTCGGGCTGACGAACCCCGGCATCGCCGTGTGGGACCGGGCGCACGTCGACGGCGTGCTGACGTTCCCGGGCCTCGTGGAGCAGGCGCTGCACTGGGTGCCGGAGATCCGCCGCCGGTCCGACCTCGTGGTCGTGGTCGCGCACTCCGGGGCGGACCTGTCGTCGTCGCTGGGCGACCAGGTGCCGTTCCCGGAGAACTGCTCCGAGCTGCTGGCGGAGACCGTGCCGGGGATCGACGCGATCCTGGTCGGGCACGCGCACGTGGAGATCCCCTCGCGAATCGTCACGAACAAGGTGACCGGGCGGCCGGTGCTGCTGACCGAGCCGCTGTACTGGGGCAAGCGGTTGTCCGTGATGGAGTTCGACCTGCGCCACGACGGGCAGTGGGAACTGGAGGCGTCGCGGTCGTCCGTGCTGTCGTCGGCGACGGTGCGGGAGGACCCGCGGATCGTGCGGTTGCTGCGGCACGACCACGAGCGGGTCGTCTCGTACGTCAACGCGCGGATCGGGACGTGTGCCGCGGCGATGTCGGCGTCCCGCTCGCGGTTCGAGGACACGCCCGCGTTGCGGTTCATCAACCACGTGCAGGCGCTGGAGATCGCGAAGTCGACGTCGCTGCCGGTGGTGTCGTTGTGCGCGCCCTTCAACCGCGCGGCGGCGATCCCGGCGGGCGAGGTGTCCCTCCGCGACGTCGCGGGGCTGTACATCTTCGACAACACGCTGGTGGGCGTGCGGATGACCGGCGGGCAGCTGCGCGACTTCCTGGAGGAGTCGGCGCGGTACTTCCGGCAGGTGAGCGGTCCCGGGCCGTTCTCCGCCGAGCAGGTGTCGGCGGACGTGCCCGACTACAACTTCGACATCGCCCACGGGCTGTCCGCGCCGCTGACGTACGACGTGGACATCGCGCGGCCGGTGGGGTCGCGGATCGTGGGGCTCTCCTACGACGGTGCGCCGGTCTCCGACTCGGCCGAGTTCGCCGTGGCCGTGAACAACTACCGGCAGGCCGGTGGCGGCGACTTCCCGCACATCGCGTCGGCGCCCGTGCTGCACAACCAGCAGCAGGAGATCCGGCAGCTGCTGATCGACTGGGTGAAGGCGGCGGGCGTGCTGGACCCCGCGGCGTTCACCGGGACGGACTGGCGTCTGGTGGCGGAGGGCGAGCCCGTGGTCGTGTCCACGAACGAGTGAATTGAGGCGGCCCGTCCTGGGCGTTTCCGCTCGGGTGGTGGCAGCCGATCAGCCGAATGAGATAGTCCAAGCGCGTGCAGTTGACGCAACGCGTTGCCGTCGGTGCGCTCGTCGTGCCGGCGTTGCTCGCGTCCCTGGGTCTCGCGGCGCACCCCGCTCCGGAGGGCCACCTCGTGCTGGCGGTGCGGTCGTCGGAGATCGTCCTGGCCGGCACCGCGCTGTCCGGCGAGGAGCGCCAGGAGGTCGTGGACGCGGTGCGCGCGCTGACCGCCCTCCGGGTCACGGACGTGATCACCGCCGACGCCGGTGAACGCCTGCCCGTGTCCGCCGCCGTGACCGCGGCGCTGCTCGGCGCGGTGCTGGCCCACGACGTCACCGAGTTCACCGGTGTCGTCCACGGAGGGCGCCTGACCGCGTCGGCGCGCGTCGCGGACCCCGCCCGCGCGGGCTCCCTGAGCGACGCCCTGCGCTCGGCCGCGCCCGGCCTGCGCGTCGACGAGGACTTCACGACCACGAGCTAGGAGCTGTGCGGTGTTCGGGTTCTTCTTCCAGATGTTCCTGCTGTGCGCGGGCGCGTTCCTCGCCGGCGTCCTGCTGACGTGGCTCACCATGCGCTCGCGCGAGACCGCCGCCGCCGAGGCGCAGCCGCTGTCCATCATGGAGGAGGCGGCAGGCCCTGCCCCCGCGATCAAGGCCAACTCGCGCACGATGATGTTCCACACCCCCGAGTCGCCGTACTACAAGCGCATGAAGGGGGACGCGTTCTTCCACTCGCCGGAGGACGCGCGCCGGGCGGGCTACACGATGTGGACGCCGCGCCCGCGGGTGCCGGCGGGGGCCTGAGCCGTCAGCCACGCGTCGAGCGCGAGGTAGTCGGCGTCGGTGAGGCCGTGGCGCGGGTCGACCCGGTGCAGCAGGGCCTGACCGTGGTGGTCCGCCACCCAGGCGCGGTCCGCCTCGCCGATCTCGTCGTCGACCCAGGCGAACGGCCGCGGCCCGGCGAGCGCGACGAGCCCGCGCGTCTTCCAGTGCAGGCCCCGTTCGTGCTCGTCCTCGTCCGGCCAGGTGGCCACCGGCAGGCTCGGCAGGCCGAGCAGGGGTGCCAGGTGCGTGTTGGCCTCGTCCATCCAGGTCGTGGCCCAGATCAGCTCGCACGGCAGGGCCTTCGACCACGGTCCGTGTGCCGGGTCGAGGCGGGCGAGGCCGGGGGTGCCGGGCACGCCGTCGCCGAACGGGAGCAGCGGGCCGTCGACGTCGAGGAAGAGGATCGGGAGACCGGTCACCGCACCACCGTAGGCTTGGGCGCGTGATTGGCGACGTGATCAAGCCCGGCCTCGACGTGCTCTTCTGCGGCATCAACCCCGGGCTCGTGTCGGAGGCGACCGGGCACCACTTCGCGCGGCCCGGAAACCGGTTCTGGCCCGCTCTGCATTTGTCCGGGTTCACGCCGCACCAGTTCGCGCCCTCCGAGCAGGAGAAGCTGCTCGAACTGGGGCTCGGCATCACGAACGTCGTCGCGCGGCCCAGTGCGCGGGCCGACGAATTAACAATTGACGAAATGCGGGAAGGTGCGACCGTTCTCGCGGAAAAGGTCGAGAGGTATTCACCGAAGGTTCTCGCGATCCTCGGTGTGACCGTCTACCGGGCTGCCTTCGGGCGCAAGAAGGCGCAGGTCGGCGCGCAGCAGGACACCGTGGGCGGGGCCCGGTTGTGGATCCTGCCGAATCCGAGCGGGCTGAACGCGCACTGGCAGTTGCCGGCGTTGGCCGAGGAGTTCGGACGGCTCAAAGCGAGCATCTAGAACGAGAACAACACTTCACATTCATGCCCACTGGAAGTGGGCTGGACGGAGTGGGGTCTGGTCTGGTTGCATCCAGATCTGCGTCCGTTCGAGTGCATTCACCCAGAAGTGGAACCTCTGCAGGTCCGGCTGCGTCAAAATCCGACAATGCCGTGCGGAAATTGGTGAATCTTCAACACCGGTGGGGGCGCAGTGGAGGTCAGGATTCTCGGCCCGGTCGAACCGCCGGTGCCGCCGAAGCCCGCGCAGATACTGGCCGTGCTGGCGGTCGAGTGCGGCAAGGTCGTGCCGGTCGAGCGGCTCATCGACCTCATCTGGGGCGAGGAGCCGCCACCGCAGGCGCGCAAGTCGCTGCAGGTCCACATCTCCAGCCTGCGCCGCGCCGGGTTGCCGGTCGAGCACCGGGCGGCGGGGTACGTGCTCAACGCCGAACCCGGGGACGTCGACCTGCACGCGTTCCGCGGGCTGGTGGCCTCCGCCGCCGACGAGGCCGACCTGAAGGTCAGGGCCGACACCCTGGACCGGGCACTGCAGCTCTGGCGCGGCACGCCCGTGGTGTTCGCGCAGACCCTCGACGTGCAACGGCTCGCGGCCGCCGAGGCGTGGGTCGACGCCGAGCTGGCGCTGGGGCGGCACGCCGAGCTGGTCGACCGGCTCGGGGCGTTCGTCGCCGAGTACCCGCTGGCCGAACGGCTGCGCGGGCAGCTCATGACCGCCCTCGCGCGGGCCGGGCGGCGCGCGGACGCCATGCGGGTGTTCCGCGAGACGCGCAAGGTGCTCGTCGACGAGCTGGGGGTCGAGCCCGGCGAGCAGTTGCAGCAGCTCTACCGCGACGTGCTGGAGGGCTCGCGGGACAGCCGGCGCAACTACCTGCCGCGCGACGCGGGCGACTTCACCGGGCGCGACCGGGAGCTGGGCAGGCTCCTCGACAGCGACGGCGGCGTCTGGTGGGTCGAGGGCCCGGCCGGGGTCGGCAAGTCCGCGTTGGCCGTGCACGCGGCGCACCGGCTCGCCGACCGGTACCCGGACGGGCAGCTGTTCGTGGACCTGCACTCGCCGTCCGGGGCGCTGGACGCGTTGCTGCGCGCGATGGACGTGCCGAGCGAACGCATCCCGGAGTCCGCCGAGGAACGCGCGGCGCTGTGGCGGGCCACGGTCAGCGGGCGGCGCGTGGTGATCGTGCTGGACGGCGTCACGAGCGTGTCGCAGGTCCGGCCGCTGCTGCCGGGTAGTCCCGGCTGCCTGACGCTGATCACCAGCCGCAGCAGGCTGTGCGGGCTGGAGGGCGTGCGCCGCATCCCGTTGGACGTGCTGAGCAGCGACGAGGCCGTCACGTTGCTCAAGCGCATCCTCGGGGACGACCGGGTCGCGGCGGAACCCGACCAGGCCCAGGAGGTCGCGCGGCTGTGCGGGTACCTGCCGCTCGCGGTGCGGATCACCGGCGCGCGGCTCGCCGGGCGCGCGCACTGGCCGGTGTCGAAGCTCGTCCGGCGGCTCTCCGACGAACGGTCCCGGCTCGACGAGCTCGTCGCGGACGACCTCGCGGTGCGGGCCGGTCTGGAGCTCACCTACCGGGCGCTCGACGAGAACGTCCGCCGCGCGTACCGGATCTTCGGGTTCCTCGGGCTGCCCGAGGTGCCGAGCTTCCTGTGGGCGCACCTGCTCGACGAGGACGTGCTCGACCAGCTCGTCGACGCCCGGCTGCTCGACGTGATCGGCAGTGCGCGGTACCGGATGCACGAGCTGGTGCGGCTGCACGCCCGTGAACTGGCCGAGGCCGAGGACGCGCGGCAGGAACGCGAGGACGTGGTGCGCAGGGCCGTGGTCGCCGCGCTGTCCACTGTGGACGGCTTGACCGAGCAGCTCTTCCTGGCGGTGCCGCGGATGCAGGACACGCTGGGCGTCGTCACCTCGGCGGCACGACCGACGGACAAGGACGCCTGGTTCGCGCGCGAGGAGCCGTTGCTCACGAGGCTGGTGGAACGCGCCGCGGAACTCGGTCTCGCGGAGATGGCGTCGCAGCTGGCCGAGGTGCTGGTGTTCGCGTGGTTCGGGCTCAGGAACCGTTACGAGGCCTGGGAACGCACGCACACGGCGGCGCTGGAGTCCGTGTGGAGGGCGGGAGACCTGCGCCTGGAGGCGGTGCTGCGGTGCAGCCTCGGGCAGATGCACTACAAGCGCGACAACCTGGTCGAGGCGCGGTCGTGGTTCGAGACGGCGCAGACGTTGTTCGTGAACCTGGGCGACGTGCGCGGTGAGGCCGTCGCGATGAACGGCATCGGCATGGTGTGCCGTGACCTGGGCCAGTACCCGTGCGCGCTGGAGGCGCTGGAGAGGGCCCGCGACCTGTTGGAGGGCACGGATCCCGAGGGCGAGGCGCACGCGCTGTACGGACTCGGCTCCATCCGGCGGGAACTCGGTGACGACGAGGGGGCGTTCGGCACCCTCCGCCTCGCGGAGGCGGTCTACCGCCAGGCCAGCAGCCGTCGTGGCGAGGCGCTGGCGGCCCGGGGAATAGGGCTCGTCCACCGCGCCCGCGGTGAGCTCGACCTCGCCGAGGACCACATCCGCCGCGCCCACGAGATGGTGGAGGGCACCGGCGACGAGCTGCTCGGCTGCTACACCGCCCAGGCCTGGGCGAAGGTGTTGCTGCGCAAAGGTTTGCTGGACCCCGCCGAGGAGCTGATCCAGCAGGCGCTGGACGGGTGCCGCGACGTCGGGGACCGGTTCGGTGAGGCCCTGGTGCGCCGCACGCTGGGGGAGTGGCGACTCGCGGCGGGCGACCACGCCGGCGCGCGGATCGTGCTGACCGACCTGTTGCCGGTGTGGAACGACCTGAGCCTGCCGCTGTGGCGCGCCCGCACGCTCCGGGACCTCGGAGCGGTCCACGCCCGTCTGGGGGACGTCGCGGGCGCGGACCGCTCCTGGGACGAGGCCGCCGTCCTGTTCGCACGACTGGGCACGAGAGAGCAGGGAGAGGTGCACCAGTGGCGTTCGCAGTGGGGCCTCGCGCCCCTCAGGGTCAGCCGGTGATCTTCTTGTACTTCCACGGCGCGTAGCCGCCGCTCTTCAGCGACGAGATGGTCACGGTCTCGTGGTCCATGTCCGTCGCGGTGCTGCCCTCCTCGTAGATCCACGCGGACGTCTTGGCGGAGTTCGCCCACTTCTCGAACAGCTTCACGTGGCCGTTGCGCAGGATCATGTCGCCCGGCTTGAGGTTCGCCCAGGAGATCTTGGTGGCGACCTCGTCCAGGTTGCGCGTGTTGCGGCTGGTCGTGAGCTTCCACGTCATGGAGACGAAGCCCGAGCAGTCCGTGCGGTACTTCTTGCCCTTGTTGATGTCCCACGCGTACGCGGACTGGCTGTACGGAACCTTGCGGTCCCACCAGTCCTTGGCGCGCTTGATGACCTCGGTGCGGCTGATGGAACCGCCGTATCCGGCCGCCGCCTGGACCTGCGAGAGGGAGACCTCCTGCTCGGCAGGACCCTCCGGCGCGGCCTGGGCGATGCCGCTCATGCCGCCGAGCAGCCCCAGCGAGATGGCGGTCGCCGCGAGAGCGTGGCGAATGCGCATGCTTGTTGCTCCGATCGACTTGCAGTTGGTGATGACCGGAACTGTCCACTGAGGCGCCAAAGATCGGCCTAAGGCCGTTTTAGGCCTTCCTTTACCGCTCCTTCCTAGGTTTCCGGCCACCTTGGGCTTAAGGAGAGGGAGCACATGTTCGTTCGCACGATCGCAGCCGTGGTCGCGATGTTCGCCGCTCTGGTCATGGGCGCGTCCGTCGCGTCGGCGGCCCCGGCGAAGTACACGCACGCACAGGCGACCGCACAGCTGCGTGCGGCCGGCATCGCCTGGGACTCGAGTGGCGACTGCAGTGACCGCAACCGGCCGAACTGCACGTCGTTCGAGCAGATCAACCAGACGACCATCGCGGGCGCCAAGACGTTCAAGAGCGCGTCGGGCTGTGCGCTGACCATCACCGGCGGCACGGAGACCGGCCACGCGTCGGGCACCTACTCGCACTGGAACGGCTACAAGGTGGACTACCGGCTGTCCAGCTGCATCACCAACTACATCAAGGGCACGTTCTCGTCCATCGGCGGCAACAAGTGGAAGTCCGGCGCGGGGAACATCTACTACCTCGAGTCGAACCACTGGGACGTCACCTACTACAACTGCGGCGGCTGCTGAGCTGTTGCTGAACCGGGGGTGGGGCCGGTAGTACTGGACGGGTGACCACACTCGGCGCCGTCTACCGGCCCCAGCTCCCTCCCGAGAACCTGCGCTCCGTCGTCCTCGCCGCGGAGGAGTCCGGTGTGGACTCGTTGTGGCTGTGGGAGGACTGCTTCCTCGAGAGCGGCATCGCGTGCGCTTCCGCCGCCCTGGCCTGGACTTCGCGGTTGAAGGTCGGCGTCGGCCTGCTGCCGGTGCCGCTGCGCAACGTCGCGATCACCGCGATGGAGGCCGCGACGCTCGAGCGGCTGTTCCCTGGTCGCGTCACGATCGGTGTCGGGCACGGCGTGCAGGACTGGATGGGTCAGGTCGGCGCGCGCGTGGCGTCCCCGCTGACGTTGCTGCGGGAGTACACCGGCGCGTTGAAGGCGCTGCTGGCCGGCGACCGCGTCACCGTGCAGGGCCGGTACGTGCAGCTCGACGGCGTGGCGCTCGACTGGCCGCCGTCCGCGCCGATGCCGATCTACGTGGGCGGGCTCGGCATGAAGACGCTGGACCTCGCGGGCGAGATCGGCGACGGCACGATCCTCGACGCGTCCGCGGACCTCGCGAGGGTCAAGGCCATCAGCTCGACCCGTGAGCACCCCGTGGTCGTCTACGTCGAGACGGACTCGCGGGACTCCGCGTTCGTCACGGACCTGGTGGCCCAGGTGGCCGAGGCGGGCGCGACCAGCGTGATCCTGCAGCAGTCCGCCACGAGCGAGGACCCCGAAGGGTTCGTGCGTTTCGTGGGATCACTCGATGGGGTGAGCGCGTAGCGCCGGGGATAACGGCGGATTCCTCCTTGCGATGGAGAGGGGCATGGGCCTTTCGTCGCTGATCGGGGAGGTGGGCATGCTCGGTCGCAGAGAACGCGGGACCGCTCAGCCGGACTGGGTCGTCGAACGCGTGGCCGTCGCCGACCACCAGGCGCGGCTCGACCTCCTCCACGACGAGATGAAGGCCCTGATCAAGACCGGTGCGGCCGTGGAGGGTGGCGGGCAGGCCACCTACAACGGATCGGACGCGACCGGGCGCAGGCTGGTCGAGGACTGGTCTGCGCTGATGCTGCGCTCGTACAACTGCGAGGCCGAGAACTGCCTGCAGATGCTGCGAGCCGGCGGCTTGGACGCGGCGAGGAGGCGGCTCGATCGCGCGGCGTCGGCGATCGAGCGCCTCAGCGGGACCGTCGGTCTCCGCCTCTCGCCGCGCTACCAGGCGCTGCGCATCCGCGAGCTGGAGCTCACCGCCGACCACCTGCGGCGCAAGGCCGAAAGCCGCCGCCCCCGCCGGATTGCCTCCTGATCGTCCGTTCGGGTGGGTTTGCCCGATTGGTCTAACGGCTTCGGCATGCTCCGCGATGACGCCGGTACACGTCGTCGCGTCGAAGGGGCCCACCGATGTTCGGCAGCAAGCAGAAGAAGATCGTTTCGCTTGAGCAAGCTGCGGGCGGGCTTCAGCAGCAGGTCAACCAGTTGAGCGGCTACCTGCAGCAGATCGGCGGTCTCGACCACGCCCAGCTGCGTGAGGAGATCGACCGGATGCGAGCCGAACTCGCCGGCCTGCGCCAGGCTCACGCCGGTGAGAGACAGGCACACCAGCAGGCCATGGCGGGTGAGAGGCAGGCTCACGAGCGAACGCTGGCGGCCGAGCGCCAGGCGCAGGACGAGGCGCTGGCGTTGCGGAAGCAGGGGTTCGAGCAGGGACTGACCCGGTTGCGTGCCGAGTTGGAGACCGCGAAGGCGGCGCTCGTGCCGTTCACCGACGAGTTGCTGTTCCAGGAAGCCGGTGTGTTCCGCTACCACCACCCGCTCGAGAACGCCGAGGCGTACAAGCGCGAACTCGATCGCGTGCAGGACGCTATGAAGCAGATGATCCGGGACAAGACGGCGGTCACCGGCAGCAGCAACTTCACCTTCAACGGATCGAGCAGGGAAGGCGCCAAGATGGTCGCCGACTGGTGCAAGCTCATGCTGCGTTCGTACAACGCGGAGGCGGAGAACAGCCTGCGGGTGATGAAGGCGGGGTCTGTCGAGGCGGCCAAGAAACGGCTGGTCCGCGCGGCCGAGGCCATCGAGAAGCTCGGCAAGATGCTCAGCATCACCATCGACGACCGCTACGAGGCGTTGCGCATGCGCGAGCTCGAACTCACGGCGGACTACCTGCAGAAGAAGCAGGAGGAGAAGGAGAGCGAACGCGCCGAGCGCGAGCGGTTGCGCGAGGAGGCCAAGGCCCAGGCCGAGTTCCGCCGCGAGCTCGAGAAGCTCGAAAAGGAGCGCAAGCACCTGGAGAACGTTCGCAAGGCGTTGCTGGACAAGGGGGATCTCGCGGCTGCGGAGGAGCTCCAGTCCGAGTTGGACAAGGTCGTCTCCGGGATTGAGGGTGTCCACCAGCGCGAGGCCAACATCCGTGCCGGCTACGTGTACGTGATCAGCAACCTGGGTGCGTTCGGGCCGAAGATGGTCAAGATCGGCATGACTCGGCGGTTGCACCCGGAGGAGCGCGTGCTCGAACTCGGTGACGCGTCGGTGCCGTTCCGCTATGACACGCACATCCTGCACTACTCGGCCGACGCGGTCTCACTGGAGACCAAACTGCACCAGGAGCTGTCCGACCGCCGGGTCAACCGGGTCAACATGCGCCGCGAGTTCTTCTACGCCACGCCTGAGGACGTGCGCGAACTGCTGAAGAAGCACTCCGGCCAGATGCTCGAGTACGTCCTCGAACCGGAGGCCGCCGAGTACCGGCAGAGCGTGGCTTCCTGATTTGCGGGTATCTCCACTGCATGGCTGAGGTCGCACTGAACGTCGAAGCGCCCGTGGACGCCGTCTGGGCGGTGCTCGCCGACGGCTGGTCGTACGCGGGATGGGTGGTCGGCGCGTCGCACATCCGTGACGTGGACGAGGGCTGGCCGGAGCCGGGCACGCGCATCCACCACAGCGTGGGGCCGTGGCCGCTCGTCATCAGCGACACCACCGAGGTGGTCCGCTGCGAGCCCCGCGAGCTGCTCGAGCTCGATGCGCGGCTGTGGCCGGTCGGGGCCGCGCGGATCACGTTCACGCTGCACGCGCTCGGGGAGTCGCGGACGGAGGTGCGCATGGCCGAGCGGGTGGTGCGCGGGCCGTCGACCCTGATGCCCAAGGTCGTGCAGGACGTCCTGCTGACGCCCCGCAACAAGGAGACCCTGCAGCGCTTGGACGACCTGGCCAAGGGTCGTCAGTAGATCGCCTTCTGCAGGCCCTGCACCACCGTCCGGTAGAGCTCGCCCGCCGCACCCCAGCGGGCGAGCGCCGCCCGTGCCGCGTTCGCGCCCGCCGCGCCGTGCACGCCGCCGCCCGGCCACGCCGACGAGCCCGTCAGGTAGAGGCGGTCGAACGGGGTGTCCGCCCGGCCGAGGCCGGGCACGGGCCGGAAGACGAGCTGCTGGTGGATCGCCGCCGTGCCGCCGTTGACCGAGCCGATGTCGTCGGGGCCGAGCACGGACCGGGCCTGGATGAGCGAGCGGAAGCCGGGTGCGCGTTCCTCGATCATCAGCTCCAGGCGGTCGGCGCGGCGCTTCAGGCGGTCCGGCGTCCAGGCCCCGCCCAGCGGCACGTGGGTGTAGGCCCAGGCGGCCTC
The DNA here is from genome assembly GCF_900111005.1 of Lentzea albida. GTDB lineage: Bacteria > Actinomycetota > Actinomycetes > Mycobacteriales > Pseudonocardiaceae > Lentzea > Lentzea albida. Next base: position 381,579 of record NZ_FOFV01000003.1, on the reverse strand, counting down.
GGTGCCGGCCGGGGAACGGGTCGGGTCGGTCGTCGTCATCTGGCCCAGGATCATGAACGGGTTGCGCGGCACCTTGCCGCACGCCAGCTCGTGCGCGACGGTCGCGAGCCCGTTGACGTCGCCGCCGAGGTGGACGGTGCCCGCCTGCGAGGCCTCCGCGTTGCGCCAGGGGATCGGGCCCGACAGCGCCCAGTCGACCTTGATCGTGTCGCCGTCCCACTGGAACCGCTTCAGGTCCTCCGCGAGCTTCGCCGGCAGCGCGTCGCCGCCGATCAGGTCGAGGTAGAGCCGGGGCGCGGGCACGTCGGCGAGCACCGCGCGCCGTGCGCGCACGACGGAGCCGTCTTCCAGACGCACACCCACGGCGACACCGCGCGCGTGCAGCACCTCGGTGACCTTCGAACCGGTCTCGATCCGTCCGCCGAACCGGCGGACCAGCGAGGCGGCCAGCTCTCCCGCGCCGCCGCGGGGGACCGGGTTGCCGACGTCCTGGGCGAGCATCGCGAGCAGCCAGCCGAAGCCCGCGCCGCCGGCCTGGTCCGGGCCGAGGTCCGAGTGCATCGTGTTGCCCGCGAGCAGCACCCGTGCGCCCTCGCCGGAGAAGAGCTCCTCGCCGAGGCGCCGCACGGGCTGGGTCAGCAGGCGCGTCAGCCGCAGCGTGTCGCCCAGGCCCAGCGTGCGCAGCAACGACAGGCCGCCGCGGACGGGCGGGAACGGCCGCAGCAGGCTCTCCAGCACGCTGTCGCGGACCCGCCGCCACTGGGCGAACGCGGCGTGCCACGCCTCGGCGTCCGAGTCGGCGAACGTGCCGACGGACTTCGCGGTGACGTCGACGTCACGGGACAGGAGCGCGACCCGGTCGTCCGGCAGCACGTGGGCCAGCACGGCAGGTGCGTGCTCCCACTGCACGTCCAGGTTCAACGCGCCGATGACCGGCGAGCCGAGACCGAGAGGGTAGAACGCGCTGTAGACGTCGTTCGTGAAGCCCGGAGCGGTGGTCTCGGCCGATGTCACGGCACCGCCCGGTGTGTCGCGCTGCTCCAGGACGAGCACGTCCCAGCCCGCGTCCGCCAGCAGGGTGGCGGCGACCAGTCCGTTCGGACCGGAGCCGATGACGACCGCGTCGACCTCGTTCACGCACGTCCTCCCATTGCCGTCATGACCTCGCGCAGCACATCGCGCGCGTCGTGTTCGGGCCACCATTTCAGATCTTCACGTGCTCGTGTGGTGTTCACGAGCGGCGCCTGGTCGGCCATCCGGACCCATTCCGGGGTCAGGGGCTGCAGTCCGAGGCGCGACGTCGCGCCCGCGAGCGTCTCGATCACGGGGTACGGCACCGGCAACCGGCCGGCGCCCACGCGGCCCGCGATCATCGGTGCCGTCAGCACCGGTTCGGACGCGAGGTTGAAGGCGCCCAACGCCTTGCGCTCCACTATCGCCACGATCGCGCGCGCTACGTCGTCCGCGTGCACGAGTTGCAGGCGCAGGTCGTTCCACAACGGGACCGGCAGGTACGGCAGCAGCCTCGGCGGGAGCAGCGGGCTCATCAGCCAGCGGCGGATCTTCTCGGCGGCGGACGCCTGGGCGATGCCGCACGGCCGGATCACGCTGCACGGCAGCGGGTAGCGGCCGACCAGCTCCTCCAGCCGCACCTTGTGCGCGCTGTAGGTGTTGTCCGCGATGCCCGTCAGCGTCCACGACTCGTCGACCCTCGACCAGCGTTCCGCCGGGGCGTAGGCCGCGACCGAGGAGGCGACGACCAGGTGCCCGACGTCCTCCTTCACGCACGCGGCGAGCACGTGTTCGGTGCCGTCGACGTTGGTCTGGCGATTCGTGGGCTTGATCGCGAACGCCAGGTGCACCACGACGTCGGCACCGCGGAAGGAGTCGCGCAGTGACGACAGGGTCCGCACGTCGACACCGGCGTCGGTGAAGTCCAGGTGGCGGCGCAGCGCGCTGCCGACGTTGCCGGACGCACCGGTGACGACGATTTTCACCCTGTCCGGATACCCGCGATGTGACCGATCACGCGTATCTCATTTCGTTCGGTACCGAAGAGCTAGCACACTCCGTAACCAAGTGGAAGTTACTTGAACCTTACGGCGCTGTGTTCCGTAACACATAAGGGGGCATTATGCGGGCCTCCACCCAATACTGAGCTACCGCTTAGTATGCCTCGATCATTTGGACAAGGACCTCTGCATGCCCCTCCGCCGCGTACTGCCCTCCGCCGCCTTGGCGTTAGCCGTCCTCGTGGCCGGCTGTGGCGCAAAGGAAGACGCGAAGGCCCAGGTCAAGACCGGGCCGGGCGTTACCGACGACACGATCTCGCTCGGCATCCTCACGGACATGACAGGGCCGTTCAAAGCGTCGGCGCTCACCCGCATGAAGGGTTACGAGCTGTACTTGAAGCAGGTCAACGACCGCGGAGGCATCTGCGGTCGCAAGGTCGAGCTCAAGCAGAAGGACCACGCGTACGACGTCCAGAAGGCCCTCGACGCCTACTTCGACCTGGAGCCGCAGGTCCTCGGCCTGCTGGAACTCGCGGGCACGCCGATGACGGCCGCGATCGAGCCCGACATCATGCAGACCCGGACGCTCACCGCGCCCGCGTCCTGGGCCGCGTCGCTGCTCGGCAACCCGCACATGATGATCGTCGGCACCACGTACGACCTCGACGTCATCAACGGACTCGATCACTACAAGCGCCGTGGTGTGATCAAGGACGGCGACACCGTCGGCCACGTGTACGCCCAGGGCAGCTACGGCGACAACGCCGTCGAGGGCAGCCGGTTCGTCGGCACGCAGTGGAACATGAAGATCGCCGAGCAGCCGATCAGCGAGACCACCGCCGACCTCACGCAGCAGATCGCCGCGCTGAAGGCCGCGGGCGCGAAGGCCGTCGTGCTCAGCACCACGCCCGCCCAGACCGCCGCCGCCGTCGGGGTGGCCGCGGCGCTGAAGTGGGAGGTGCCGTTCATGGTCAACGTGGTCGGCTTCGACACCGCGATCCTCGACTCCCCGGTCGGCCCGGCCGTGGAGAAGCAGGTGTCCGTGGTGACGTCGGTGGCGCCGTTCAGCGGCAGCCAGCCCGGCCCGCGCGAGGTCGCTGCGGCGTTCAACAAGTACTACCCCAACGACAAGCCCGCGATCTACGTCGACCACGGCTACACGGTCGCGAAGGTGTTCCTCTCCGTCATCGAGAAGGCCTGCCAGAACGGCGACCTCTCGCGCGACGGCGTGCTGGACGCGTTCCACAACACCAACGGCCTCGACACCCAGGGCCTGACCAGCGCGTTGCACTACTCGCTGGTGGGACGGCCCTCGGCCACCCAGTCCTACGTCACGAAGGTCGACTCGAAGGCGCCCGGCGGTCTCACCACCGTCGAGGAGCTGTTCGAGTCGGAGCTCGTGAAGCTCAAGGGCACGCGCGCCAAGTAGTCGCCAAATGAGAAACGGCCCCTCCGGGTGGAGGGGCCGTTTCTGTTGACTTACTTGCCGAACCCGGCCTTGCGGAGCGCGTCCGCCATCGAGCCGTTCGCCGGCGGCGCGGAGGTGCGCTGCTGGCCGCCGCGCTGCTGCCCACCGCGCTGCTGCGGACGGCCGCCGCGGTCACGGCCACCGCCGCCGCCCTGCTTCGGAGCGGGCTTGCCCGGCTCGTCGGTCAGGCGCAGCGTGAGGCCGATGCGCTTGCGGGCCTCGTCGACCTCCAGCACCTTCACCCGCACCACGTCACCGGACTTCACGACGTCGCGCGGGTCCTTCACGTAGGTGTTGGACAGGGCCGAGATGTGCACGAGACCGTCCTGGTGCACGCCGATGTCGACGAACGCGCCGAACGCGGCCACGTTCGTCACGACGCCCTCCAGCACCATGCCGGGCTTGAGGTCGGCGATCTTCTCGACGCCGTCCGCGAAGGTCGCCGTCTTGAACGCCGGACGCGGGTCGCGGCCCGGCTTCTCGAGCTCCTTCAGGATGTCCGTGACGGTCGGCAGACCGAACTGCTCGTCCACGAACTGCTCGGGCCGGATCTTCGTCAGCACCGCCGTGTTGCCGATCAGCTCGGCACCCGCGGCCTCCTGGATGCGGCGCACGACCGGGTACGCCTCGGGGTGCACCGAGGAGGCGTCGAGCGGCTCGTCGCCCCCGCGGATCTTGAGGAAGCCCGCGCACTGCTCGAACGCCTTCGGGCCCAGGCGCGCGACGTCCATCAACGCCTTGCGGGTCCTGAACGGGCCGTTCGAGTCGCGGTGCAGCACGATGTTCTCCGCGAGACCGGCGGTGATGCCGGAGACGCGGGTCAACAGCGGCACGGACGCGGTGTTGAGGTCGACGCCGACCGCGTTCACGCAGTCCTCGACCACCGCGTCCAGGGACCGCGACAGCTTGGACTCCGCCAGGTCGTGCTGGTACTGGCCGACGCCGATCGACTTCGGGTCGATCTTCACGAGCTCGGCCAGCGGGTCCTGCAGGCGGCGCGCGATCGAGACGGCGCCGCGGATCGACACGTCGAGGCCCGGCAGTTCGGACGAGGCGTAGGCCGACGCCGAGTACACCGACGCGCCCGCCTCCGACACCACGATCTTGGTGAGGCCCAGGTCCGGGTGGCGCTTGATCAGGTCGGCGGCCAGCTTGTCGGTCTCGCGCGAGGCCGTGCCATTGCCGATGGCGATCAGGTCGACGTTGTACTGCTTCGCCCACGCGGCGAGCTTCGCGATCGACTCGTCCCAGCGGTTCGCGGGCACGTGCGGCTGGATGACGCCGTGCGCGACGACCTTGCCGGTCGCGTCGACGACCGCGACCTTCACGCCGGTGCGGTAACCGGGGTCGAGGCCCATCGTGGCGCGCGTGCCGGCCGGGGCGGCCAGCAGCAGGTCGCGCAGGTTCGAGGCGAACACCTTGACGGCCTCGTCCTCGGCGAACGAGCGCAGCCGGCCGCGCAGGTCGATGCCGAGGTGCACGAGGATGCGCGTGCGCCACGCCCAGCGGACGGTGTCGGTGAGCCACTTGTCGCCGGGACGGCCCTGGTCGTCGATGCCGAAGCGGGAGGCGATGCGCGCCTCGAACGTCGAGGGGCCCTCCTCGCGCGGCTCCTCCGGCTCCAGGACGAGGTCGAGGACCTCCTCCTTCTCGCCGCGGAACAGCGCCAGGATGCGGTGCGACGGCAGCTTGGCGAACGGCTCGTCGAACTCGAAGTAGTCGGAGAACTTGGCGCCCTCGGTCTCCTTGCCCTCGCGGACCTTGGAGACGACGCGGCCGCGCGTCCACATCTGCTCGCGCAGCTCGCCGATCAGGTCGCCGTCCTCGCCGAACCGCTCGACCAGGATGGCCCGCGCGCCCTGCAGGGCGGCCGCGGCGTCCGCGACCTCCTTGGCGGGGTCGACGAACTTCGCGGCTTCTTCCTGCGGGTTCAGGCCGGGGTCACCCAGAAGTGCGTCGGCGAGCGGTTCCAGGCCCGCTTCCTTCGCGATCTGGGCCTTGGTGCGGCGCTTCTGCTTGTACGGCAGGTAGAGGTCCTCGAGCCGCGCCTTCGAGTCGGCGGCGAGGATCTGCGCTTCGAGGGCGTCGTTCAGCTTGCCCTGCTCGCGGATGGAGTTGAGGACGGCCGCCCGGCGCTCCTCCAGTTCGCGCAGGTAGCCGAGGCGTTCCTCGAGCGTGCGCAGCTGGGCGTCGTCGAGACCGCCGGTCGCCTCCTTGCGGTAGCGGGCGACGAACGGGACGGTCGCGCCACCGTCGAGCAGTTCGACAGCAGAGCCGACCTGGCCTGCGGCCACGCCGAGCTCGTCAGCGATCTTCTGGTGGATGAGCGTTGTCACAGCGCGCCATTCTGCCCGCTGCCGGATTCGACGTGGCACGGTGTCCTTCATGACCATCGCCGCGGTCGTCCCCTCACTGCTGTCGGGCCTGGGAGTTCCGGGCGCCGACAACACGCTCGGCCTGCCACCGGCCCGGCGTGTCGTCCTGCTGCTCGTCGACGGCCTCGGCCACGAGCTGTTGCGCGCGCACGCCTCGCACGCGCCGTTCCTCGCGGGGCTCCCCGGCCGGGAGATCTCCGCCGGTTTCCCGTCGTCGACGGCCACGAGCCTCGCGTCGGTCGGCACCGGGCTGCTCTCGGGCGAGCACGGCATCGTCGGCTACACGTTCGCGGTCGGTGACGAGGTGCTGAACTCGCTGACCTGGGCGCGGGCGGGCGACCACCGCCACGACCTGCGCAAGGCGCTCGTGCCCGAGGTCGTGCAGCCGCACCCGACGCTGTTCGAACGGGCCGCGGCGGCCGGGGTCGCGGTCAGCGCCGTCGCACCGCTGCTGCACCGCGGCAGCGGACTGACGCGGGCGGTGCTGCGCGGGTCGTGGTTCCGCGGCACGGCCGGGTTCGGCGACCTCGCACTGGGGGCGGTCGCGGCGGTGCGGCAGGACCGCTCGTTCTGCTACGCCTACCACGCCGACCTCGACACGATCGGGCACCTCTACGGGCCGGGTTCCGAGGAGTGGTTGCTGCAACTGGAGTTCGTGGACTCGCTGGCCGCGCGGATCGCGTCGAGGCTGCCCGCCGACTCGCTGCTCGTCGTGACGGCCGACCACGGCATGGTGACCGCGGGCGAGCGGATCGACTTCGACACGGAACCGCTGCTGTGGCAGGGGGTGCGCGTGATCGCCGGTGAGCCGCGGGTGCGTTATCTGCACACCGAGACCGACGAGGTGCTGTCCGTGTGGCGGGAGTTCCTCGGCGACCGGGCCGACGTGCTGACGCGGGAGGAGGCCGTGGAGGCCGGGTGGTTCGGTCCGGTCAGCCCGCTCGCGGCCGACCGGATCGGGGATGTCGTCGTGGCGATGAAGGACTCCGCGGTGCTGCTGCGCAGCCAGGCCGAACCCAGCTGGAACGCCCTGACGGGGTTCCACGGCGCGCGCACCCGCGAGGAGATGGCGATCCCGCTTCTCATCCACTCAGTGACTTCAGTCTAGACCGAACCCAGCCTTCGTCGCTGGTCAGCTCTAGGATTACCGGACGTGACGATCGAACTGCCTGGACCAGTCGCCTTCGTGCTCGGAGGCGGGGGAAGCCTCGGTGCCGCGCAGGTCGGCATGCTGCGCGCGCTGCGGGAGCACGGCGTGCGGCCCGACCTGGTCGTCGGCACGTCGGTCGGGTCGGTCAACGGCTCGCTGCTCGCCCTGGACCCGGACAAGGCGGCGGAACGGCTCGCGGTGCTGTGGGAGGGCATGACGCGGCAGCGGGTGTTCCCCGGCGGGCCGATCGCGCAGCTGAGGTCGTTGCGCACCAACAAGACCTACCTCTTCCCGAACACCGGGCTGGCCTCGGTGCTGGCGGACGGGCTCGACGGGGCGGCGTCCTTCGCCGAGCTGACGCTGCCGTTCGGGGCGGTGTCGGTGAACGGCGTGACCGGTGAGGCCGTGAACATCACCGAGGGCGAGCTGGTCCCCGCGATCCTCGCCAGCGCGGCGATCCCGGGCGTGTACCCGCCGGTGCGCATCGGCGACCAGGTGCTCTACGACGGCGGTGTGCTGGCGAACGTGCCGATCCGCCAGGCCCTCGCGATGGGCGCGAAGTCGTTGGTGGTGCTCGACTGCGCGTTCCCCGGGCACCTGCCGGCCGTGCCGGAGACGCTCGCCGAGACGTTGCTGTTCTGGGCGACGCTGGGCATGCGCAACCAGGCCGTGCTGGAGGTGGAGCTCGCGTCGCAGAGCGCGCCGGTGCTGTACCTGCCCGGTCCGCCCGTGCAGGCCGTGACGCCGCTGGACTTCTCGCACACCGCGGAACTGGTCGAGGCATCCTACCAGGCCTCGACCGCGTTCCTCACGGCGCTGGAGTTCACCGGTGCGGGGCTGTACGGGCACCCGTCACACGGGTAGCGCGAGGCCCGGGACACCACGACTCCGGCATTCCGCGCGTCCCGGCCGAGGGCGTCCACGTGCCGGGGCGTGGTCTGAACAGGTGAACGTTCGCCTCACGGCTAACGACCGCCCTGTTGCTTCTGACTAACCCTGCACACCAGATCGCGCTTGGCGGACGCGGTCGCGGCAGAGGAGTGCGCGCGACATGACGCCAGTGGAGATGGAGCTGTTCAACGCCATCGAACGCCTGGGCCGGGCCGAGTTCGTCGGCGCGGGCCGCGAGGTGGGCGCCGAGTTCCTGTCCGGACAACTGCTGCGTGTGCACGGCACCCGTCCGCGCAAGCTGACCCTGTCCGACGTGGTCGTGGTGGGCGAGCTCGACCTGGAGGCCGGGGAGGTCGGTTTCCCGGTCGAGTTCGAGCGATGCACGTTCGAGTACGCGCCGAACTTCGAGCAGGCGACCGTGGCGGGTCTCTACTTCGCGGACTGCCGGCTGCCAGGACTGCGTGCTTCCCAGGTCCGGCTTCAGGACGGACTGGCGTTGCGCGGGTGCATCATCAACGGGCGCGTGCAGCTCACCGGCGCCCATGTGGCAGGTCAGCTGGACATGGACGACTGCGTGATCGACGGCCCGCGGGACGGTGCGTTCAAGGCGGACGGCCTGAAGGTGGAGCAGGACGTCTACTGCTCAGGGAGATTCGCGGTGAATGGGCTGACGCACATGGTCGGTGCTCACATCGGTGGCCAGTTCATCTGCGAAGGCTCGACCTTCCGAAACCCGGGTGAGGACAGGACGCTGGAGTTGAGCGGTCTCGTTGTGGACGAGCACGTCTTCTGGCGCAACGGGTTCGTGGCCGAGGGCGAGGTGAACCTCATCGGTGCCCGTATCGGCGGCCGGTTCATCTGCGAAGGGGCGCGGTTCCACAGTCCTGGCAGGACGGCGTTGTGCGTGGGCGGGATGGCGGTCGGACAGCAGGTGGAGTTCTCCGGGGGCTGCGTTGTCAACGGAGAGCTGAACATGGTCGGCGGCCACTTCGGCGCCTGGGTGAAGCTCACCGGCGCGGAGTTCTCCAATCCCGGCGGTGTGGCGGTCGACCTCACGCGCTCGGTCACCACGCTCAATCTCGTCCTGCGCAAAGGCACGACCGTGCAAGGTGAACTCCGCATGATCGGAGCAAGGGTCGACGGGCTGGTGGGTGCGCAGGGAGCGCACCTCTCGAACGCGAGCGGCATCGCGCTCAACGCTTCGGGGCTGCAGGTGAACAGTGATCTGGTCTTGGGCGTTCAGGCTGACGTGCGGTTCCACGCTCAGGGCGTCGTGGTGCTCGCCGATGCGCAGGTCGGAGGCAACTTCGACTGCAGCGGTGGGCTGTTCGAGAACGAGGACGGCGACGCGCTGGTCGCTCGTGGGATCAAAGTGGGCATGGACGCGGTCCTGGGCGCGCAGTTCACCGCGCGAGGGCGGGTGGACTTCGCGCGTGCCAGGATCGACGGCAAGCTCGACTTCACCGGTGCCAGGTTGAAGAACGAGGGTGACGCGGTGCGGTGCGACAGCGTGCGTGTCGGTCACGCCGCGGTGTTCGACGATGCGCTTGTCACCGGGTGCGTGCGGATGTGTGATGCGAGGATCGGGTCCGAGATCAGTTTCGTGGGTGCGGTCCTCAAAGGCGTACCGGCGGTCAAGCTCAAGGGCACACAGGTCCGAGGCGTGCTGCGGCTGAGGTTCGCCGAAAGACCCGCCGGTTGGCTGGACCTCCGCCGAGTGCAGGCCGGGTCGCTGGCGGACAGCCAGGGGGACTGGTCCAGGGGCAGTCGTCTCGACGAGTTCGTTTACGGCGCACTGCTCGGCAACTCGATGCCCTTGCACCAGCGCCTGCGGTGGCTGCGGGACGAGGACGACGTTGTCCCGCAGGTCTACCTGCAGCTCTCGTCCGTCTACGCAAAGGCCGGCCTGCACGACAAAGCCACCGATGTGCTGATGGCCAAGGAGGACGCCAAGCGCCGGAAGTTGAAGGGATTCACGGGCCGCCTGCACCGCACGGTGTGGTGGGTGCTCAACCCGACGGTCGGATACGGGTATCGGCCCTTGCGCATCCTCTGGTGTCTGGGCGTGCTCACGGTGGCGGGCGGCCTGATCTTCCACTGGCTCAGGCAAGACAAGCAAAATTTCGCCGTCGCCAGGCCCGTGCTCGATGTCGCCTGGTTCGACCCGTGGCTTTACACGATCGACCTGCTCCTGCCGATCATGAGCCTCGAACACAGCCAGCTGTGGGTGCCGCTGCACGGCGCGAGATGGGCGTCGCTGGCGTTCACCGTCCTCGGCTGGGTGCTCGCGGTCTGCCTCGTCACCGGGATCGGCCGGCTCTTCAAGCGAGACGAGCGTTAACAGGCCAGCACGCGCCCGACGTTGTGCTCCGCGATCGCCCGCATGGCCTCGCGGTGCGGGAAACCGCCGTCCAGCAACCGGAGCGGGCCCTCCACGAGGGACAGGTGCTGGGCGGGGCGGTAGAACGACATCCGGGCCTGGTCGAGGCCCGCGACCGGGCGGTGGTGGGAGCCGAAGCGCAGTTCCAGGAACACGTGTTCCCACTCGACGTCGAAGAACATCGCGCCCTCGATGTCGATCAGCACCGGCCTGCCGTCCGCCACGAGCACGTGGTCGGGGCCCAGTTCGCCGTGGATCAGCGAGTACGTGGTGCGCGGGGCGAGCACGGCGTGTCGTTGGCGCAGCTGGGTTTCCAGGCGGTCCCGTTCGGCGGCGATCCTCGGGACGCGCGCGCAGCAGGCTTCCAGGTGGCCGAGGGCGCGGTGCAGCACGACGTCGGGCACCGCGGGCGCGTCCAAGGGTTGGAGTGCGCTCGGGCGGCCGTAGCGCGGGCTGGTGTGGCGGTGCACGGCGGCGAGGTCGTCCCACAGGCGGTCCAGGACCTCGGTGTCGAGCGACTGTTCCAGGAAATCGCTTCCCAGGTCCTCGACCACGACCACGTCGGGGGTTGTCAGCACCAGCCCCGGCACGGACGCGCCCGACTCGGTGAGCGCGGTGTGGGCCGTGAGGAACAGGTCGCGCCCGCTCGCGTGGCCGAACAACGGGTCGTGGTCGTGTTCCGGCCAGTAGTCCTCGGAGGCGCGCCACACGTACGCGATGCCCGTCGTGCCGTCGTCGAGCGTGAGGCGGTAGACGCCCTTCTTGCTGCCGCCGCTGAGGCGGGTCACGTCGTGCAGTTCACGGCCGTACGCTGACTGCGCGATGCCCGCGAGATCGGCCACCCCCAGATGTGCCACGCTCCGCAACGCTAGTGATCGGCGCGGTGCCAACACTTCCGGGGTGGGCGGACACGTACGGGTATGACAACCGAAGACGACCGCGAGTTGTGGTCGCGGGCCGCCGGGGGCGGTGCGCGGGCCTTCGGGGCGCTGTTCGACCGGCACGCCAAGGCCGTCTACAACCACTGCTTCCGGTTGACCGCCTCGTGGGCCGAGGCCGAGGACCACCTGCAGGCGACGTTCCTGCTGGCCTGGCGCAAGCGCGGCGACGTGCGGCTCGAACGCGATTCAGCGTTGCCGTGGCTGCTCGCCGTGGCGACGAACGTCGTGCGCAACGAGCAGCGCTCGCTGACCCGGCGGCTGCGGAACCTGCGGCGGGTCGGGGAGGAGCGCGCGGTGCCCGACCACGCGGACCTGGTGGCGGAACGGCTCGACGACCAACGGCGGATGAAGGAGCTGCTCGACGCCGTGGCGGAGTTGCCGCGCAACGAACGTGAGGCGCTCGCGCTGTGCGTGTGGTCCGAGGTGTCGTACGCGGACGCGGCGGCGGTGCTCGGCATCACCGAGGGCAGCGTGCGGGCGCGCGTCAGCAAGGCGAAGTCGAAGCTCCAGCAGCACCGCGAGCTCGTGCACACCGAGGAGGTCCGATGACCAGCACGCTCCCACCCCCGCGGGACCTGCCGCCGGGCCGCCACACCCAGATCCGCGCCGAGCTCGAACAGGCGGTCGCGGGTCGCCGGTTGCTCTTCCCGGTCCTCGCCGGGGTTGCCGCGGTCGCCGCCGTGGTCGTCAGCGTCGTGACCCTCCGGCCGGTCGCGCTCCCGCCGGAGCCCGCCGTTCCCGTCACCAGCCCGCCGCCCACGACGTCCGGCCCCGACGTGCCGCGCGCGACGGCCGAGGCGATCGAGAAGGGGTGCATGCACGCCAGCGGGCAGATCGGGAAGGCGGAGCTGCGGCAGCTGTTCGACGAACAGACGCGGTGGGCCCTGCTCCACGACGAGCAGGGGGTGCTGCTGTGCGCTCTCGGCGAAGGGGCCAGGCCGTACACCTCCGATTACGCGCGGCGCGCCGTGCGCCTCCTGCCGGGGCACCTCTCCGTCGACGTCACGACCGCGACCAGCGGCGGCGATCACCGGGGCACGTGGTTCGAGGGCAAGCCCGGCCACCGGACGGTGGCCGGGCGGATCGACCCGGCGGTCGCGCGGGTGTCGGTCACCGCGGACGGCGTGACGGCCGACGCCAAGATCGTCAACGGCACGTACGCCGTCCGCCTGTACCACCCGCCGTCCTGGACGGTCCCGGAAGGCGCACCCGAACCGCTCGTCCGCGCCTACGACGCGAGCGGCGAGGTGCTCGGCACGAGCCAGGACGAGCGGACAGCGTGCTTCTACGACCCGAAGACCCTCGAAATCGTCTACGGTGACCCGCTCCTGAGGGACCAGTGCCGACCGGCGTCGCCCTGGCGGTGACGAACGGCGGCTACCGACCGGTCGGTTCAAGCGACATACTGGTTGGTATGACGACTGTGGCGAACTTCGGCGGCACCAGCCACCACGCTGACCTCGGCGGGCCCGTGCACTGGGTCGACTTCGGCGGACCGGAGGACGGTCCGCGCGTCGTGCTCGTGCACGGGCTCGGCGGGTCGCACCTCAACTGGGTGCTGCTGGCGCCGTTGCTCGCGCGGAGGGCCCGCGTCACGGCCGTCGACCTCGCCGGGCACGGCCTGACGCACCCGGAGGGGCGGCAGACGACCGTCCAGGCCAACACGCGGCTGCTGGGCCGGTTCCTGCGGGAGGTCGTGCGGGAACCGGCGGTCCTCGTCGGCAACTCGATGGGCGGGCTGATCTCGCTCTTCCAGACCGCCCACGACCCCGAGCAGGTGAAGGGACTGGTGCTGGTCGACCCCGCGCTGCCGATGGTGCTGGGCACCCGGCCGGACCCGGCGGTGCTCGCCACGTTCTTCCTGTACTCGGTGCCGGGGCTGGGGGAGCGGTTCCTGGCGAGGTCGAGGACCGCGCCGGCACGAGCGCAGGTCGACCGGCTGCTGAAACTGGTCTGCGCGGACCCGTCGGGCATCCCCGAGGAGCTCAAGCTCGCCAGCGAACACCTGATCGGCGAGCGCGCGAAGGTCGAGGGGCTCGACAAGGCGTTCCTCGAAGCCGCGCGCAGCGTCGTGTCCGCGCTCTCGAAGCGCGGGGCCTACCACGCGGCGATGGCGAAGGTGCGCGTGCCGGTGTTCCTGATGAGCGGTGACCGCGACAGGCTCGTCAACGTCGCCTCCGCCCGGGCCGCGGCCCGCCGGTTCCCGCACTGGCGCTACGACGAGCTGGCGAACGTCGGTCACGTGCCCCAGCTGGAGGTCCCCGAGGTCGTGTCCGAGCGGGTCCTCGAGTGGATGGACGCCAACCGCCTGACCACGTCCGCGAGCTGACCGAACGTGAGCCGCTCCCGCAGCACGGGGGCGGCCCCGGTCAGCACGAAGTGGTCCGCGTGCTGCTCGACGCCCGTCAGCTCGACGCCGCGCGGCAGCTCCGGCACCGCGAACACCCGCGCCGGCAGCCACCTGTGCAGCCGCACGTGCAGCTCGGAGCCGACCAACCGGACGGTCAACGGGAACCAACTGACCGGTTGCAACTCCGGGATGTCCGCGAAGTCCACTTCCACGCGGAACTCGACCGGTGACGCCACCAGCACGGCGGGCGGGTTCACGTGCACGTCGCGGCACACGACGGTGGCGCGGCGGGCACGCCAGCGCGACCACCGCACGTCCTCCAGGTCGACGCGGACGTCGTCGACCTGGCCGAGAGCCAGCCCGAGGGCGCCCAGCCGCGCGTCGAGTCCCACCACGGTCAGGTGCAGGTCGTGCTCGCCCGCCTGGACCGTCAGCGCGTGCCTCAGGCCGTCGGCTCCGGCTTCGTGCGCACGGCACGCGGCTTCGCGGCGGACTTCTTCGCCGCGGAGCTCTCCGCGGCCTCGGCGGCCAGCGCGACCATCTCGTCGAAGCCCGCGCGGATGCCGTCCGCGAGGATCTGGACGTCCGGCACGCCGTCGAAGTCGGCGTTGATGCCGAAGGTGAACCGGTCGAGGTAGGAGAAGATGCCGACGGTGATCCGGATCGTCGAGGCGACCGGCACGTACGGGAACATCTCCACGAGCGGGCGGCCGAGCATGTAGAGCGGCACGCGCGGGCCGGGCACGTTCGTGGTGACGGTCTGCAGGATCTGCTGCGGGAACCGCATCGCGGTCCGCGAGCCCAGCGCCATCAGCGTCGGCGCGGCGAAGTTCGACAGGTTCGTCAGCACGTTCGCGCCCGCGGCCTGACGCGAGCCCTTCAGGTCGTCCATCTGCTCGCGGATCGACGCGAGGCGCTTCACCGGGTCCGCCTCGCCCACGGGCAGGTTGACCAGCACGGCGCTGACGCGGTTGTTCAACTCGTTGTGCTGGTCCGCCTTGCGCATCGACACGGGGACCATGGTGCGCACGACCATGCCCTCGGTCAGCTCGCCGCGCTTCTCCAGCAGGTCGCGGAAACCCCGCGTGATCGCGGTCAGGATGACGTCGTTGACGGTGCCGCCCGCCGCGGTGCGGATCTGCTTGATCTCGGCCAGGCTCGCGCGCGCCCACACCCAGCGGCGGTGCGGCCCGATGGGACCGTTCAACGACGTCGCCGCCCGCGTCACCAGACGCCTCGCCGTGCTGGGAAGAGAACCGAGGACGGACTTGCCGAAGTCCAGGATCTCGCTGAGGGAACGGACGTTGCGCGCGACGGCGGGCAACGCGGACAGGTGCTGCACCGGCGTCACCACGGCGTCGCGGACGCCGTCGACCACCAGGTCGAGCGTCGAGGGCTGCGGCTGCGGCTTCCACTCCTTCGGCTCCGGCAGCACGCTGTCCTGCCGGAAGTCGAGCGTCAGCTGCAGCATGTCCGAACCGGACACTCCGTCGATCATGCAGTGGTGGACCTTGGAGATGATCGCCCAGCGGCCGCCCTCGAGGCCCTCGACGAGCCACGCCTCCCACAGCGGCTTCGAGTCGTCGAGCTTCTGCGCGAAGATCCGGCCGGCGAGGTTGCGCAGCTGGTCCTCCCCGCCCGGCGACGGCACCGCGGTGTGGCGCACGTGGTAGAGGATGTTGAAGTGGTCGTCGTCGACCCAGACCGGACGCCCCACGTGGAACGGCAGCGCCTTCACCTTCTGCCGGTAGCGCGGCACCTGGTCCATGCG
The DNA here is from genome assembly GCF_900111005.1 of Lentzea albida. Lineage (GTDB taxonomy): Bacteria > Actinomycetota > Actinomycetes > Mycobacteriales > Pseudonocardiaceae > Lentzea > Lentzea albida. The sequence continues at coordinate 366,241 of NZ_FOFV01000003.1, read as the reverse complement.
CGACAGGAAGAGCCGGATCACGTCGCCGTAGGACGGGGCCGGCCCGTCGAAGACCAGGACGGAACCGACGTGCATCGGCACGTTCTCGTCCTCGATGAAGTAGAAGCTCGCGTCCAAACTGCTCATCCGATCCACTCGAAAAAGACTAGAGGAGCGGTGCGTCTCAATCGACGTCCATGCAGGTGAGAGGCACTGCACAGCTGTGAGGTTGCCGACGCGTTACATCTTCGTGGCGAATCGAGACTCGAAAGTGCTGGCGAAAAGATCGTTCACGAAACATCATGGACTCACCGGGCGACGCGGCCCGGGGCGCCGGCTCGGGGTTGTCGACGTGTGGGGAGGCTCCTATGTCCGCCGTACCTTCGGACGAAGTCTTCGAAGCTCCTGCGACCTCGCCGCTGCACCTCGTCAGAGGCAGCGCTCCCGGCCTGTTCTGGTACCTCACCGAGCCCACCCGCTGCGCGCTCGACGTCGGCGAGTTCGTGGCCACGCGGGCGATGCTGCGCGGCGCGCCGTCCGGTGACGGCCACCCGGTCCTCGTGTTCCCCGGCCTCGGCGCCGCGGACTCGTCCACGGTGATGCTGCGCCGTTTCCTGTCGGGGCTCGGCTACGAGGTCAACCCCTGGGGCCTCGGCCGCAACATCGGGCCGACGCGCAAGGCCGTCGACGGCATGCACGCGTTGGTGAAGAAGGTCTCGGATGCCTACGGCGGGCCGGTGTCGATCGTCGGCTGGTCGCTGGGCGGGATCTTCGCGCGCGAGATGGCGCGCGACCACCCCCACCGCGTCCGCCAGGTGATCACGCTCGGATCGCCTTACAACATGAGCGATCCGGTGCAGTCGCGGGCGATGCCGGCGTTCTCGTTGTTGTCGCGCCTGCACATCCCGAAGGACGAGTTCCCGCCGCTCGAGTCGACGAGGCCGCCGATCCCGGTGCCCGCCACGTCGGTCTACTCCAAAACGGACGGCATCGTCTCGTGGGAGTCGTGCGTCGAGGAACCGGGGCCGCGCAGGGAGAACATCCAGGTGTCGTCCTCACACCTGGGCTACGGCTTCAACTCCAGCGTGCTGTGGGTCGTCGCGGACCGGCTGGCGCAGGCGGAGGGCACGTGGGCGCCCTTCGCCGCTCCTCCCGGTATGGCCCGCCTGTACCCGCGGGCGGCCTGAAACCCTTGGGACGCCCGGAAAGCGGGTGGGACTTCGGTCCCCACCCGCTCACCAGGTGATGGCCTCAGCCGATCAGTCGTCCACCACCTCGCTCAGGCTCGCCGCCACCGCGTCGCCGCCGTGGCCACCGTGGCCGGTGTTGCCGCCGTGGGTGTTGCTGTTGTTGGTCGCGTTGCCGGTGTCGCCCGTGCCCGTCCAGCCGGAGTCGCCCGAGTCCGTGTCGGTCACACACGTCGAGTGCACGCACATGACCATCGCGGAGTTGTCGCCGGTGTCGCCGGAATCGCCGCTGTCGCCCGAGTCGCCGGACGTGGCGATGTTGGTGCTGTCGGCGTCGCCGCCGGCACCGGAGTTCCCGCCGTTGCCGGCCACCGCGGCCGCACTGGCGTCGGACTCGTCGTTCCCGGCGTTCTCGTCGTCGTCCCACTCGGTCGCGGTGGAGCTGTCCGCTGCCGCGTCGGCGTCGCCGCCGTTGCCGCCACTGCCCGTGTTGCCGCCGTGGGTGTTGCTGTTGTTGGCGGCGTCGCCGGTGTCGCCCGTGCCCGTCCAGCCGGAGTCACCCGAGTCGGTGCCCGTCAGGCAGACCGAGTGCACGCACATGACCATGGCGGAGTTGTGCCCGGAGTCGCCGGAGTCACCGCTGTCGCCCGAGTCGCCGGTCGTGGCCTCGTTGGTGCTGTCGGCGTCGCCGCCCTCACCGGAGTTCCCGCCGTCGCCCGCTTCGGCGGCAGCGGCCGAGGAGTCGGAGTCACCGTGGCCGTAGCCGTGGTCCCCGCCCTTGCCCTCGTCCTCGTCGCCTTCCTCGTCCGAGTCCTCGTCCCAGGTGGTCGTGGCCGAGTCCGCCTCGGCCACGGCGTCGCCGCCGTCGCCCCCGCTGCCGGTGTCGCCGCCCTCGGTGTTGCTGTTGTTGGCGGCGTGACCGGTGTCGCCGGTCGACGTGTCCTCGTCGCCGGAGTCGTCGGAATCATCGAAGTAGCCGTGGTCGTCGGAGTCGCCGAAATAGCCGTGGTGGTCGGAGTCCCCGGAGTCGTCGGATTCTTCGACATCGCCGGAGTCGCCGGTGGTGGCGGTGTTGGAGCTGGTGGCGTCGCCGCCGTCACCGGAGTTCCCGCCGAACCCGCCCTCGGCCCACGTCCACACCTGATGGTCGGACCAGTACTCGTTCGTCAGATGTTCTGAGCCACCGAAGTCGTAGGGGTGCAACGCGCTGCTGTCAGCGCCGGCGGAAGGTCCGCCCGCCAGCACGAGGCCTGTGGCCGCGATCGCGGCCAGAAGGCCGGTTGTGACGTTCTTGCGCATGTTCTTCCTCTCTAGACGACTACATCTCGTTCATGCGAGGTGGTTTCGGTGGCTGGAGCCCGTGCGTGCACCACGGCCCGGAGTCACGCCGGCATCCGGTCCGCGGGACGTCGATCTGGGGAAGAGGGCCTGCCACCGCCGCACCGGCGTTCCGAGCACTTCACCTCCCCTGAACGGAACACCTGGTTGCGCCGTCTGGAGTAGCCGCGTTCGAGCCCGAAAAACCTGCGGAACGCGCGCCACCTGAACGAGCGACCGCCGCCATGCCTGCGACGCCCACCGGACGGATGAACCGTCACGCGCAGGGGCGCGGGTCCGCGTAGATCACCAGCGTCTGGCTCGGCTGCTCGGCGAGGTGGAACGCCGTGTACGCGTAGTCGAGGGCGCCCAAGCGCTGGTGGCGCAGGCGTTTGCGCCCTCCGCTCTGCGCCTGCACCTCCTGGTGCGGCCACCAGGCCCGCACCTCCCGGCTCGCCTCGCGCAGCTCCTCGAACAGCCGCGTGAACCGCTCGTCACCGGGGTGCCGCGCGGCGAGCGTGCGCAGCCGGGCGAGCAGGCCGCGCGCCTCCTGCTCCCAGTCGAGGACGACCTCTCGTGCCGTCTCGTCGGTGAACGTCCACCGCGCGAGGTTCGGCGCGGGTGTGCGCAGCACGGGGAAGAGGTCCGCGGCGGCCTCGTTGTGACTGAGGACGTCGTAGGTGGCACCGATGACGTACGCCGGGTTCGGCTGCAGCAGGTGCGGCACGGCGGCGGCTTCGGCCGTCAGCGGTTCGACCTCGGCCTCGGGCGCGGGCGCGTGGCCCGCGAGGTGGAACAGGTGGTCCCTCTCGGGCCGGTCGAGCCCCAGTGCCGCGGCGAGGGAGGTGAGGACCTGGTCGGACGCGCGCACGTCACGGCCCTGTTCGAGGTAGGTGTACCAGGTGGCGCTGATGCCGGCGAGCACCGCGATCTCCTCGCGCCGCAGACCCGGCGTGCGGCGCCGCGCGGTGGTCGGCAGACCGGCCTCGGCGGGCGTGATCCGTTCCCTGCGGCTGCGCAGGAACACACCCAGCTCTCGCCTGCGGTCCGCGGTCATGGCACCTCCGGTACCAGAATAAACTGGCTCTGGATACCAGGCTGAGCCCGTCGCAGGCTGGGGTCATGAGTGGTGAGGGAAAGGTCGTGGCGATCACCGGTGCCAGCAGCGGGATCGGTGAGGCGACCGCGTTGTTGCTGGCGGAACGGGGCGCACGGCTCGTGCTCGGAGCACGTCGTACGGACCGTCTCGAGGACTTGGTGGACAGGATCGAGCGTGCGGGCGGCACGGCGGTGAGCGCGCGTGTGGACGTGACCCGCCGGGAGGACCTGCACGCGTTGGTGGCGTTGGCCCGCGAACGGTTCGGGCGGCTCGACGTGCTGGTCGGCAACGCGGGCGTGGGACCGATCTCGCCGTTGGACGACCTGCGCGTCGACGAGTGGGACGAGATGGTCGACGTGAACATCAAGGGCGTGCTGCACGGGATCGCGGCCGCGCTGCCGGTGTTCCGCGAGCAGCGGGCCGGGCACTTCGTGACCACCTCGTCGACGGCCGCGTTCACCGTCGCGCCCGCGATGGCGGTCTACGCGGGCACGAAGGTGGCGGTGCGGGCGATCTGCGAGGGCCTGCGCCAGGAGGCCGGTCCGACCGTGCGCGTCACCACGGTGTTCCCGGGGTTCGTGCACACCGGTTTCGCGGAGGCCTCGTCGAACCCCGTTGTGCGGGAACGCATCGCGGGCATGAGGGACGAGATCGCGATCTCGCCGGACTCGATCGCCCGCGCCATCGCGTTCGCGATCGAGGAGCCGGCCGAGGTGGACGTGAACGAGGTCGTCGTCCGGCCGGCTGCCCAGAGTTAGGTCAGCGGAAGGAGTTGCGCGTGTAGGTCAGGCTGAAGTCGCCCTTGTTGGAGAAGTACCTGTCGACCAGCAGGGCCGGGTCGGTGGCCATGTAGCCGCGGTAGACCGGGCCGTCGTTCTGGTCGTCCCAGCCCCACGGTGCGTTGGCGGCGTTGTCCTTGCCGTTGTCACCGCGGAAGGTGCCGAACGACGCGAAGGTCTCCGTGTTGTTGCGGCGGGCCCACATGCCGTTGGCGTCCAACGTGTTCACCAGGCGGTAGCCGACGCTGCGGTCGTTGCCGCCCGACGGCACCTCGCCGGTCGCGGACGGCTGGTAGACCACGCCGTCACCGCCGGGGAACTCGGCGCCGTTCCAGCGGAACAGGCCGTGGCCCTTGGCCTCCTGGAACGTGGTGGGGCGGCCGTTCACCAGCAGCAGGGTGCCGTCGATGGTCTCCGCGCCGTTCTGGTACGGCGACCCGGCGGGCACGTAGGAGTAGAAGTCGCTGTGCGCCACCGTGACGGCGGCTTCGAGCCTGCCGTACTGCGAGCCGTCCTTGCGGACCGCGAACAGCGCGCCCTCCAGGTCGTTCTCGTGGGTGCGCTGGCCGAACGGGTCGGGCTGGTCGTCCCAGTCGCGCGGGTGGAAGAAGCCGTAGACGAGGAACCAGTGCGTGCCCGTCTCGACGACGGAGTAGTAGGCGGCACCGGTGAGTTTGCTCGTCTGGGGCTGGTTCTCCCAGTTGTTCAGCGTGTTCCAGTCGCCGTCGAAGTCCACTGTGGACAGGTAGTCGGCGTCCGCGTCGGACGAGTCGGTGTCCTGGTGGTGGACCGGGGCCCAGTGGAACGCCAGGTCGTGGTCGGAGACGGCCGCCTCGGCGGGCGCGGCGAGGGTCGTCGTGAAGAGGGCGACGGCCAGCAGGGAGGCGCGGATCGTTTTCACGCCGCCGGAGGTTAGCTGTAGATGGTGACCGTCAGGCGGGGGTTCGAGCGAAAATCAGTCGACTCGTAGGCGACGCGCGCGAGTGGCATCGAGCCGGCGGCGGCCGTCAGCGTCGTCTCGATCTCGTGCCGCTCGTCCTCGGTCAGGTACGACCAGAACGAGCTGTGCCAGATCACCGTGTACGTGGTGCGGTCCTCCGGCGGCACGAGGTTCTCGCGAAGCCACCGCCCGGCGGGGGAGCGCGCGACCTTCACGCCGACCCTGGCGGCGAGCTCGATGGCGTCGTCGAGGTCCCAGCGCAGCGCGTCGTGCTCGGGCGGGATGAACGACTGCAGGATCATCGCGTGCTTGGGGTCGGCGGGGTCGCGCGGCTGCAGGTCGCAGCCGGCCCGGTCGACGATCCGCAGGTTCGGCGGCTGCGGACCGGCCGCGGCGAGCCGCACCGGCGAGTCCTTGTCGCCCCACTCCCAGCCGAGGCCGAACCAGCGGTAGTGGTCGAGGATCAGGTTCAGCCCCGCGCACGCGCCGAGCTCGAGCAGCCGGACCTTCGGCGCCCCGATCATGGTGAGCCCCCGGAGCAGGAACCCGGCCGTCTTCGGCTGGTGTTGCTGCACCGTGCGGTCGAGCGCCGCGAGGATCTCGCCGGGGTTCTCGATGATCGCGCTGCGCGCGGCGAGCCACGTCAGCAGCGCCGCCGAGTCGGACTCCCCGGCCATCGCCGCCGCGTGCGCGCTGGTGAACCGCTCGGTGAGCTCCGGCGCCCTGCCCGACAGCATCAGCAACCGCACCCCCGCCAGCGCCTGCACCCCGAACAACGGGCTGTGCACGGCGCTGTGCGAGCACAGCAGGTCCGCCACCGGCCCGCCCTTGTCGAGCTCGCTCGCGAGCTCCGACAGGATGCGCGCGGACACCGGCGCGGTGGTGCGCAACCGCGCCGCGAACGTGCGCAACGTGGACGCACCCATTGCAGCCGCGGTCACGGGTCCTCCTGTCTTCGGCCAGAGGACCTTACAAGGGCGCCGGTATCGTCCGACGGGTGAGCGAGTTCCTGGAGTTGTCCGCGGCCGGTCCGGTCGCCACGTTGACGATCAACCGACCGGCCAAGCGCAACGCCATGAGCTACGAGATGTGGTCGGCCCTGCCGGGGCTGCTGGGTCGCGTTTCCGCAGATGAGAACGTGCGGGTGCTCGTCATCCGGGGCGGGGAGCACTTCTCCGCGGGCGCCGACATCGCCGAGTTCTCGACTCTCCGGCGCGGCGCGGAGGGTGCCGCCCACTACGGCGAGGCGGTGCACGCCGGCGAGCGCGCCATCGCCCAGCTGGACAAGCCGACGATCGCCGCGGTCTCCGGTTTCTGCGTCGGGGGCGGCTGCGAGATCGCCCTGGCGTGCGACCTGCGGGTGGCGTCGGTGGACGCCCGCTTCGGCATCACCCCGGCGAAGCTCGGCATCGTCTACAACTTCACGTCCACCAAGGCGCTGGTCGACGCCGTCGGCCCGGCGTGGGCGAAGCAGATCCTGTTCTCGGCCGACCTGATCGACTCGGCCACCGCGTTGCGGATTGGCCTGGTCAACGAGGTGGCTGAGTCGCTGGACGCGCGCGTGAAGGAGCTGTCCGAGCAGATCGCCGGGCGCGCGCAGGTCTCGGTGCGCGGGGCCAAGAAGATCATCAACTCGATCACGGACGGCGGGCACGAGGACGACTTCGTGCGCGCGCTGTACGCGGAGGCCGCCTCCAGCGCCGACTACGCCGAGGGCGTGACGGCGTTCCTGGAGAAGCGGCCTCCGCGGTTCTAGCTAGAACACCTCGGCGGCGATGGTCGTGTCGTCGCCGTGGCCCGTGTGCACCACGGTCTCGCCGGGCAGCGTCAGCAGCTTCTCCCGGATCGACTGCTCGATCGTCGGCCGGTCCGAGAACGACCGGCCGGTCGCGCCCGGCCCGCCCTGGAACAGCGTGTCGCCCGTGAAGACCGCGCCCAGTGACGGCACGTAGAAGCACACGGCGCCGGGCGAGTGGCCCGGCGTGTGCAGCACGTGGATCTCCTCGCCGGCCACGGTCAGCACCTGGCCGTCCTCCAGCGCCTGGTGCGGGAGGACGCCGGTGTGCGTCAGGTTCCACACCACGTGGTCGGCCTGGTGCAGGGCGAGCGGCGCGCCCGTCGCGTGCGCCAGGTCCGGCGCGACGCGGACGTGGTCATCGTGCGCGTGTGTCAGGAGGATCGCCACGACCTTGCGGCCGTTCACGACCTTCAGGATCGCGTCCACGTCGTGCGGGGCGTCGATCACCACGCACTCGGAGTCGTCGCCGATGACCCAGACGTTGTTGTCGACGTCGAAGGTCTCGCCGTCCAGCGAGAACGTGCCGGAGGTGACGGCGTGGTCCACGCGGAGTGCCATCAGAACACCACGACCGATCGCAGCACGTCGCCGTGGTGCATCTTCTCGAACGCGCCCTCGACGCCGTCGAGCGGGATCTCCTCGGTGACGAACGCGTCGAGGTCGAAGCGGCCCTGCTGGTACAGGTCGACGAGCATCGGGAAGTCGCGCGTGGGCAGGCAGTCGCCGTACCACGAGGACTTGAGCGCGCCGCCGCGGCTGAAGAAGTCGATCAGCGGCATCTCCAGCTTCATGTCCGGCGTCGGAACACCCACCAGGACAACGGTTCCGGCGAGGTCGCGGGCGTAGAACGCCTGCTTCCACGTCTCCGGGCGGCCGACCGCGTCGATCACGACGTCCGCGCCGAACGAGTCCGTCAGGTCCTGGATCGCGGTGACGACGTCGTCGACCTCACGCGCGTTGATGGTGTGCGTGGCGCCGAAACCCTTGGCCCACTCCAGCTTCCGCGGGTCCGTGTCGACGGCGATGATCTTCGCGGCACCGGCGAGGCGGGCGCCCGCGATGGCGCCGTCACCGACACCGCCGCAGCCGATCACGGCCACCGAGTCGCCGCGGCCGACGCCGCCGGTGTTCACGGCGGCACCGACACCCGCCATCACACCGCAGCCGAGCAGGCCGACGGCCGCGGCGCGCGCGGACGGGTCGACCTTCGTGCACTGTCCTGAGTGGACGAGCGTCTTCTCCGCGAACGCGCCGATGCCCAGCGCGGGGGAGAGCTTCGTGCCGTCGGTCAGCGTCATCGGCTGCGAGGCGTTGAACGTCGAGAAGCAGTACCACGGCTTGCCCCGGCGACACGCGCGGCACGTGCCGCAGACCGCGCGCCAGTTCAGCACGACGAAGTCGCCGGGCTCCAGGTCCGTGACGCCCTCGCCGACCGACTCCACGACACCCGCGGCCTCGTGGCCCAGCAGGAACGGGAAGTCGTCGTTGATCCCGCCCTCGCGGTAGTGCAGGTCGGTGTGGCAGACGCCGCACGCCTGGACCTTCACCACCGCCTCGCCCGGGCCGGGATCGGGCACCAGGATCGAGGTCAGTTCGACGGGTTGACCTTTGCCCCGGGCGACGATGCCCTTGACCTCTTGCGCCACTGCGACTCCGTCCTCAGTTGATCAGTGTCGTGCCTTCGAACTCGCCGAGTTCTTCCCGGTAGAACTCAATCCCTACACCGTTGGGGTCGCGGATGTACAGGCTGTCCTCGACGCCCCGGTCGGGCCCCAGGTACTCGATCCCGGCCGCGTCCAGCTTGGACTTGATCTCGTCGAACCGCTCCGGCGACGTCGAGAGGGCGAGGTGCTGGACGGCACCGATCGTCTCGGAGAACGCCGGGTGGTCGTGACCCGGGAAGTCGAAGAACCCCAGCAGGTTCTTGCTGCCGAGGTCGAAGAAGAAGTGGCTCGAGCCGTTGTAGTCGCGGTTCTCGACGAGCTCGACCAGCGGGAAGCCGAGGAACTCCTGGTAGAACCGGATGGTCTCCTCGACGTCCTTGCAGATCAGCGCGATGTGGTGCACGCCCTTCGTCGGCGAGCCGCCGCGTTCGGCGAGAGGCTTCACGTACCGTTCGCGCAGCTCATCGCGCTTGGCGCGGATGGCGGCGAGCTCTTCACCCTCTGGCTGTGGCATGCCGCCAGGGTAGTTGATCGTTCAAACGTTCGCAGGCTCAACGCCCGGCCCGCCGCGGGCCGGGCGCTCGTGGAGACCTGTCAGTCTTCCTCGTCGCCGGGCCACTCGCCCGTGAGCTTCTGGAAGCCCTTGGCGCCGCCGCGGTCGATCGCGGCCTTGACCAGGCCGAAGATCGCGCCCTGGATGGCCGCGGCCAGCAGCACCTCGGTCCAGGCGCGGTTGCGCATCGTGGCGCTGGGCGCTTCCTTGTCGCCGGCGATGAGCTTCCAGATCTGGCCGAAGATCGCGGTGGCGAGGAAACCTCCCAGCGCGCCGAACAGCATTCCGAGGGGACGGTAGAGCAGCTTCATCGGTTCCTCCGTGAGATCGCCCAGATCGCGAGGACGAGCGCGATCAACGCCGCGGCGATCGCGCCGGGGTGCCGGCGCGCCTTCTCGACCTGCGCCGCGACGGGGTCGGGCAGCGAGTCGACGGCCTGGTTGGTCGCGGCGGTCATCCGCACGACCGCGTCCTGCGCCTGGCCCTTCACCCGCTCGGCCGTCTCGTGCGCCTGCTCCTTCACGCGGGCGGGCACGTCGACCTTGTGCGCCAACGCTTCCACGGTCTCGCCGAGCTCACGACGGGTGCGCTCGACGTCGCGCTGCAACTGCTCCTTGGGGTCGCTCATCGGTGCGCACTCTCCTTGATCGTCGCGATGTCCCGCTGGACGTTGTCCATCGCCTGCCTCGGGACCGGCGGAGCGGCCTGCTTCACCTGGCCCTTGCCCACGAGCGCGAAAACGCCCGCGAACAGCAGAAGGGCGGCCGCGACGATCAGAGCGGCCGCCCACGGCGGAACTACGAGTGCCAGCAGCAGGATCAGGCCCGCGACGACGCTGAGCCCGCCCCACCACGCGAACACGCCGGCCGCGCCGAACATCCCGGCGCCGACACCGGCGTGCTTGCCCTTGTCCTTCAGCTCGGCGACGGCGAGACGGATCTCATCGCGCGCGAGCCTGCTCACCTGCTCGGACAGCTGGTTCACCAGCTGCGCGGTCGACGTGTCGGTGTTCATGCACGTCGATTACCCACAGGCGGGTTGAGCCAATCAGTCCCGCCGAGCAGTCCTGCCGAGGCGATCAGCCCTGCTGGGCCTGGGCCTCCGCGACCTTCGCGTGGACCTCTTCCATGTTCACGTCGCGCGCCTGCTGGATCAGGTCGTTCAGCGCGGGAGCGGGCAGCGCGCCCGGCTGCGAGAACAGCACGACACCCTCGCGCACGATCATGAGCGTCGGGATGGAACGGATGCCGAACGTGGCCGCGAGCTCCTGCTGCGCCTCCGTGTCGACCTTGCCGAAGACAATGTCCTCGTTGTTGTCCGACGCCGCTTCGTAGGTGGGCCCGAACGCGCGGCACGGCCCGCACCACTCGGCCCAGAAGTCGACCAGGACGATGCCGGAGCCGTCGGAGCCACCGACCACCTCGTCGAAGTTCTCCTTGGTCAGCTCGACCGTCGCCATGTTGGTCCTCCTCGTTTTCTGGGGGCATCCGGACCAACGAACCGGAGCGCGGTGGAATTCCCCAGGTGCGCCCGGTCACGTCGGTGGGAGGGTGCGGGGGCGCCCGCCAGGACGCCGCGATCGCGGCGGCACCCGGACGAGGTGGCGGCCACGAGGCGCTGGCGGCCGCGAGGCGGTGGCGGCACGCCCGCCGACTGTCGTCGCCACCAGCCGCCACACACCGGCCACGCACCTGCCGCCAAGCCACCTGCCACCCTCACCGCCGCCTACTGCCACGCCACTCGCCCCTGCTGCCGCTCGGCACCGCCGCGACGCCGTCTGTCGCCCGCCCCTGCCGTCCGTGCCGCCGCGGCCGCCACCGCCCCTCGCATCTGTCACCTCCCTCGGCCACCTGCCGCCCCTGCCGCGCCACTCGCACCTGCCCCCTGCCCCCTGCCGCCACCCGCCACCTGCTGCCCGCCACCTGCAGCCACACACCCGCCCACCCATCGGCCGCCCCACCGGCAGCCACCTCAACTTTTTGTGGACGCCTTCAACACCCTGTTTGCGCAGCTCCCGCCGCCCACAACCCGCACCACGCCGATCCGCCGGAAATGGTTGGTTCAACTTTTTGTGGACGGCTTCAACTCGGCGTTGTACGGTCCCCGCCATGATGCCGCGCCTGCTCGTGACCTCGCTGCTCGTGTTGGGGCTCGCCGCCTGCGGGTCCACGTCCGACCCCGCCCAGACGTCCACGCCCCCGTCGTCCGACCTCGGGTCGGTCAAGAAGGACGACGCGCTCGCCGCGCTGCTGCCGCCCGAGATCGCCTCGGCCGGCACGTTGAAGGTCGGGTCGAACATCCAGAACCCGCCGAACAACTTCTACGACCAGGACGGCAAGACCCCGATGGGGTCCGAGGTCGACCTGATCAAGGCGATCGCCGCCAAGCTCGGGCTCAAGGCCGAGCACAGCGACATGGCGTTCAGCTCGCTGATCACCAGCCTCGAGACCGGCCGCGTCGACGTGACGATGGCCGCGATGAACGACACCGCCGAGCGCCAGCAGAAGATCGACTTCGTCGACTACTTCACCTCCGGCATCACGATCATGGTGCAGAAGGGGAACCCGCAGGGCGTCAAGAGCCCGGACGACCTGTGCGGCAAGGGCATCGCGGTGAACCTGGGCAGCTCGCAGGAGCAGTTCGGCAAGGAGCAGAGCGAGAAGTGCAAGGCCGCGGGCAAGCCCGAGGTCACGCTCAGCGTCACCGACAGCGACACCGGCAACCAGAACCAGCTGCGCACCGGCCGCGTCGCCGCGATCCTCAACGACCTGCCGACCGCCGTCTACGTCGCGAAGACCGCCGGGGACGGCCAGTACTTCGAGGTCGTGCCGCTCGCGCCGATCAACGGCGGCCCGTACGGCATCGGCGTCGCGAAGAAGAACGCCAAGCTGTCCGAGGCGATCAAGGGCGCGCTGCAGTCGCTGATCGACGACGGCACCTACGAGAAGATCGTCACCACCTGGGACATCAAGCAGGGTGCGATCACGAAGGCCACCATCAATGGCAAGTGACACCCGCATGAACGACGTGCGTGAAGAACTGGTCGTCGTGCCGCTGCGCCACCCCTGGCGGTGGATCAGCGGCGCGGTGGTCGTGCTGGTCATCGCGGGACTGGGCTGGGCGATGTCCGAGGCCCAGATCCAGTGGGAGGACGTGCCGGGGTTCTTCACGCACCCCGTGATGCTCGAAGGCCTGCTCAACACCATCGTGCTCGCCGTCGCCGCGCAGGGCGGCGCGATCGTGCTCGGTGTGGTCGTGGCTCTGATGAGGCTGTCGGCGAACCCCGTCGCGCGGTGGTTCGCGGTCGGTTACATCTGGCTGTTCCGCGGGCTGCCGGTGCTGCTGCAGATCCTGATCTGGTTCAACCTCGCGCTGGTCTTCCAGAACATCAGCATCCCCGGGCTGTTCTCGGTGCCCACCAACGTGGTCATGACGGCGTTCGTCGCGGCGCTGCTCGGCCTGGGGCTCAACGAGAGCGCGTACATGGCGGAGATCGTCCGCGCGGGTCTGAGCAGTGTCGACGAGGGGCAGACCGAGGCGGCCAAGTCGATCGGCATGACGCCGTTGACGACACTGCGGCGCGTGGTGCTGCCGCAGGCGATGCGGGTGATCATCCCGCCGACGGGCAACAACTTCATCAACATGATCAAGGGCACGTCGATGGCGTCGGTGATCGCCTTCACGGAGCTCATCCACGCCGCGAACAACATCTCGTCGCGGAACCTGGAGATCATGGAAACCCTGTTCGCCGCCGCGGCCTGGTACCTCGTGATGGTGTCCCTCGCGTCGATCGGGCAGCACTACCTGGAGCGTGCTTATGGCCCTCGTTGAGGCGGTCGGTGTCCGCAAGTCGTTCGGGCACACCGAGGTGCTCAAGGGCATCGACCTGGAGGTCGAACGCGGCGAGGTCGTGTGCCTGCTCGGCCCGTCGGGCGCGGGCAAGTCGACGTTCCTGCGGTGCGTGAACCACCTGGAGACCATCGACGCCGGCCGCATCTGGGTCGACGGCGTGCCGGTCGGGTTCCGTTCGGCCGGCGGCAAGCTCTACGAGCTGCGCGAACGCGAGGCCGCCCACCAGCGCCGGGACGTCGGGATGGTGTTCCAGCGGTTCAACCTGTTCCCGCACCGCACGGCGCTCGAGAACATCATGGAGGGCCCGGTCCAGGTGCTGGGACGCCGCAAGGCCGAGGTGGGCGCGGAGGCGCTGGCGCTGCTGGAACGGGTGGGGCTGGCCGAGAAGGCCGGTGCGTACCCGGCCCAGTTGTCGGGTGGTCAGCAGCAGCGTGTTGCGATCGCCCGCGCTCTGGCGATGAAGCCCAAGCTGATGCTGTTCGACGAGCCCACGTCCGCGTTGGACCCGGAGCTGGTCGGCGAGGTGCTCGACGTCATGACCTCGCTGGCCCGCGACGGCATGACGATGATCGTGGTGACCCACGAGATCGGCTTCGCCCGCTCGGTCGCCGACCGCGTGGTGTTCCTCGTCGACGGCGCGGTGGTGGAGACCGGCACACCGTCCGACGTGCTGGACAATCCGCAGCAGCCGCGCACGCAACAGTTCCTCGCAAAGGTGCTCTGAGTTGATCGACGCCTCGTACCTCGCCCAGTTCCGCGAGCCGGAGGGGTATCTCGACTTCGCCCGCTTCGGCCCGCCGTCGCTGGCGGTCGTCACGGCCACCTCCCGCCTGCTGGAGCAGGCCTCGCTCGCCGGGCCGTCCACTGTGGACACCCTGATGCGCGAGGAGCAGCGGGTGAAGGCCGCCGTCGCACGCCTCTGCCGCACGGACACCGACCACGTCGCCCTGGTGCCCAACACGTCGATCGGCCTGTTCCAGGCGGCCTTCGGGCTGTCCGGCACCGTCATGTACTCGGCCGCGGAGTTCCCGTCCAACACCTACCCGTGGGTGCGGGCGGGCCTCCCGTCCGTCGTGCTCGACGGCCCGGTGCACCCGGCGGCCGTCGCCGTCGGTCTGACGCCCGAGGTCTCGGCGCTGTCGGTGTCCGCTGTGGACTTCCGCACCGGCTACCGCGCGGACCTCGCGGCGTTGCGCGAGGCGGTGGGCGACCGCCTGCTGGTCGTGGACGGCATCCAGGGCTTCGGCGTGGTCGACGAGCCGTGGGAACTCGCCGACGTGCTCGTGGTCGGCGGCCAGAAGTGGCTGCGCGCGGGCTGGAGCACCGGTTTCGTGGTGCTGTCCGACCGAGCCCTGGAACGCCTCTCCCCGGTGCTGTCGGGCTGGACCGGTGCCGTGGACGCGGGCCTGTTCGACGACTCGGTGCACGCCGCCGCCCCGGACGCCGCCTCCTGGAACATCACGAACCTCTCGCCGATCGTCTCCGGCGCCTTCGCGGAGGCCCTGGAACTCGTCGAACGGGCCGGCGTCCCGGCGTTGGACGCGGCGGTCGCCGAGATCGTCGCCGAGACGGAGGAGATCGTGCTGTCGGCCGGTGGCAAGGTCGTGTCGGCACGAGAACGCCGAGCTGGAATCCTCGCGTTCACGATGCCCGAGGCGGCCTCGGTGGTGGGGGAGGCCCTGAACTCTTTCGGGATCACCGCCACCGTCCGCCCGGAGCACGTCCGCCTGTCCCCGCACGCCACCACCTCGCGCGGCACGTTGGAGCGTCTGCGCGCCGCCCTGAAGTCGTTGTCCGGCCCGGCTTCCTCCCCGATCCCGGCAGCCTTGTCGGCGCTGGTGCCCACCATCGACAGCCTGGCGTCCGCCCTGGGCCCGGACACCGAGGTCGTCGTGCACGACCTGTCCAGGTTGCCCAACTCGATCATCGCCATCGCGGGCTCCCTGACCGGCCGCCAGGTGGGCGGCCCGATGACGGACCTGCTGCTGGGCCTCGTGCGACGGGGCACCACCACCGACATGCCCGGCTACGAGACCTACGCCCCGGACGGCCGCGCGATCTGGTCGTCGACGACCTTCGTCCGCGACGCGGCCGGCGTCGCCGTGGGCTGCCTGTGCGTCAACAAACTCGCGGCCCACGAGGCGTCGGGCCCGGTGGAGTCGTTCCCGCAGGACGTCGACACGCTGCAGCGCTCACTGGTCGAGAAGGCCATCGCCGACGTGGGCGTGCCCGTCGAGCTGATGAAGAAGGTGCACAAGTCGCAGGTCGTCCGGGTGCTGGACGAGGCGGGCTTCTTCCTCATCCGCGACTCTGTCGACCACCTGGCGGGCGTCCTCGAGGTCACCCGCTACACGATCTACAACTACCTCAACGAGAACCGAGGGACCTGAGCAGGCTCTGCCAGGCGGGGACCGAGAACGCGAGCACGTCGCCGCTCGCGTTCTTCGAGTCCCGGACGAGGGCGTCGTGGGAGAGCGAGACTTCGACGCACTCACCTTCCTCGGTGCCGTCGCTGTGGCTGCTCTTGCGCCAGGTGCGGTCCTGAGTCATCGAAGTCCTCTCGCGGTCGGCTGACGTACTCCGCCAGCTTGCTCCGCGATTGTTCCGCACTCAAGGCAACCTCATCCAAGCGGTCGAAGAGGAGTCTGGTCCGCGCGATCGCCCCCGGATCTTGGACGAAGACCTTCGCGAGGTTGGTCTCGCTGAAGACGATCGGCCGGGACTTCTCGTACTCCCACAGCACACAGCCCGTGGCGGCCACCGGCGCATCGGCGGACACGATCCGGATGGTGTGCGTGTCGAACAGCAACCGGGCGTACTGGTCCTCCATGATCGCGCTGCTTCCGACCTGGAGCTGGAGCGCATGCTCATGGATGTAGAACAAGCAAGTCGGCCGATCGTGTCGGCGGAGAATCGTTTGGCGGTCGGTTCGGAACTGGACGAGGGCTGGGATGCGCTCTTCCGTCACGACTCCGGTCATCCGGTAAAGCCCATCGGCGTACTCCGGGATCTGCACCAGGCCCGGTATCGACTGCGGTGAGTAGCTCGTGATCGCCATGGCGGTGGACTCCGCCATCGCGACCGTCCGCAGGTTGCCGGACACCTGCACGATGTACTCGTCGAACGCGTACTGGTAGCGGCGCCGGAAGTCGTTCACGAAGTCGATGTCTTTGCCGCACATGGACAAGTACTGGATCAGATCGATCTCGCTGGCGCGTGCCTTGCCGTGCTCGACGGTGGAAACCTTGCTCGGGTCCCAGCCCAGCTTCTCGGCGAGCTTGTTGCCGCTCAGGCCCGTGCAGGTCTCGCGGAGGCGCCGGAGCTCGTCACCCAGGTCCCGGCTGTACGCGGTGGATGCAGTCATGCACCGACGCTATGGGTTGTATTCACTTCAAGCCGCTGCTCGTTCGGGTGAAAACAAACTCGTACCGGGAAGCTTTCGTGAAACTTTCATCTTCCGCAACCGTCATCTCCGCTTTACCGTTCCAGGTGTGAGAGCGCTCTCAAAGGTGAGATGGCGGCGTGGACTTGCCGCCGTAGCGATTGCCCTGTCGTCATTGGCGACGGTCGAGGCCGCGTACGCGGCCGACGACTACACGCAGAACGTGACCGCGATCGACGCGACTCAGGCCCGGATCAACTTCACGCCGACGACCCCTGCCGCCTACGTCGACGTGCACTACCTGATCTCCGGCCAGGCACAGCAGAACTTCCGCATGACCAACAACGCCGGGACCTGGCAGAAGACCGTCGGGTCGCTGTCGTCCGGCACGGTCGTCGACTACTGGTTCACCTACGAGAAGAGCGGTCCGCAGTACGACACGCCGCACTTCACGTACACCCACCAGGGTGCGGTGCAGCCGGTGGCGACGCCGACCTTCAGCCCGCCCGGTGGCACGTACTCGACCGCGCAGACGGTCACGATCTCGACGTCCACCAGCGGCGCGACGATCCGGTACACCACCGACGGTTCCACGCCCACCGCCAGCAGTCCTGTGTACAGCGGGCCGATCTCGGTGCCCAGCAACAGGACCGTCAACGCGATCGGCATCAAGTCCGGTCAGCCGAACTCGGCGGTCGGCAGCGCGCAGTACGTGATCGGCACGCCGGTCGCGACGCCGACGTTCAGCCCGCCCGGTGGTGCCTACGCGTCCGCGCAGACGGTGACGATCTCGACATCCACGTCCGGCGCGACCATCCGGTACACAGTGGACGGATCGACGCCGACCGCCAGCAGTCCTGTGTACAGCGGGCCGATCTCCGTGCCCAGCAACAGGACCATCAGCGCGATCGGCATCAAGTCGGGGCTCGTGAACTCCGCGGTGGCCAGCGCGACGTACACGATCGGGACGCAGCAGGGGTGTCTGCAGTCCGACAACCCCAACTTCGGGCCGAACACGCGCGTTTTCGACCCGAGCATGTCGGCGACGAGCATCCAGACGCAGCTCGACATCGACTTCAACAACCAGAAGGACACCCTGACCGCGCAGATGGCGCCGCGGCGGGTCGCGCACCTGTTCAAGCCCGGTACGTACAGCGGCATCCACGACGACGTCGGTTACTACACGTCCGTGTCGGGGCTGGGCAAGAACCCCGGTGACGTCGTGATCAACGGTGACATCACCGTGGACGCGTTCAACGAGTCCGACAAGGGTGTGGCGCTGCAGAACTTCTGGCGCTCCGCCGAGAACATGACGGTCGTCCCCAGCAGCGGCACCAACCGCTGGGCCGTCGCGCAGGCCGCTCCGTTCCGGCGCATGGACGTCCGCGGCAACCTGGCGCTCTACCCGGCCAGCTACGGGTTCGCGTCCGGCGGCTACACGGCCGACACCCGCGTGTCCGGTCAGACCGCGTCGGTCTCGCAGCAGCAGTGGTACACGCGCGACTCCAACTACGGCAGCTGGAACGGCGGCGTGTGGAACATGGTGTTCTCCGGAACGCCGGGCGCGCCCGCGACCACGTTCCCGAACCCGCCGTCGACCAACCTGGCGACGACGCCGATCTCGCGCGACGTGCCGTACCTCTACTTCGAGAACGGCAAGTACCGGGTGTTCCTGCCCTCCCTGCGCACCAACGCCTCCGGTGCGTCGTGGGTGAACGGTGGCACGCCGGGCAGTTCGCTGCCGATGAGCGACTTCTACGTCGTGAAGTCCGGTGACACCGCCGCGACGATCAACGCGGCGCTCGGCAACGGCTGCAACCTGTTCTTCACGCCCGGCATCTACAACGTCAACCAGACGATCAACATCACGCGGCCGAACACCGTCGTGCTGGGCATCGGCTACGCGACGATCGTGCCGCAGAACGGCGTCACCGCGATGCAGGTCGCGGACGTCGACGGCGTGCGGATCAAGGGCGTCCTGTTCGACGCCGGCACCACGCTGTCGAACTCGCTGCTGACCGTGGGCCCGGCCGGCTCGTCGGCCTCGCACGCGTCCAACCCGACCACGCTGCAGGACGTGTTCTTCCGCGTCGGCGGCGCGATCGCGGGCAAGGCGACGAACAGCCTGGTGATCAACAGCCACAACACGATCATCGACCACACCTGGATCTGGCGCGCCGACCACGGCAACGCCGGCACCTGGGGCTGGGACGAGGCGATCGGGGACACCGGTCTGGTCGTGAACGGCAACGACGTGCTGGCCACCGGCCTGTTCGTCGAGCACTACCAGAAGTACCAGGTGATCTGGAACGGCGAGCGCGGCCGGACGATCTTCTTCCAGAACGAGATGCCGTACGACGTGCCGAACCAGGCGACCTGGAACAGGCCGAACGGGCAGGCCGGATACGCGGCCTACAAGGTCGGCGACAACGTCACCACGCACGAGGCGTGGGGACTCGGCAGCTACTGCTTCTTCAACGTCAACCCGTCCGTGCGGGCCGAGAACGCGTTCGAGGTGCCCAACCGGTCCGGCGTGAGGTTGCACAACCTGCTGACCGTGTCGCTCAACTACCAGGGAACGATCACCCACGTGGTGAACGACGTGGGCGGGGTGACACCGCCGGGCACCGTGCCGGTGAACGTCGTCAGCTACCCGTAGCACCGCCCTGAGATGCGGCCCGTCACCGAGGTGGCGGGCCGTATTCTCGTTCGGTGAGCAGAACGACGACGATCGACGTCGACGGCCGCTACTTCTGGACGCTCGACGACGTCTTCGCCGTGTGGCTCGAGCACATGATCGAGCAGTTCGAAGCGGGCGCGCCGGACCCGTGGCTGCTGCTGCACGGCCTCGGCACCGCGGCCAGGCAACGCGCCGTCGAGGCCGGTGACGTGCCCCGGGACTTCACCAGGACCGGCGAGGACGTCGTGACGCTCCCGCGCGTGCTGGAGGTCGCGGACGGCTTCCTGGGGCTGCTCGACGGCACGTTCCCCGCCGACCCCCGCAACGGCTGGTGGTTCCTCGGCACCGGGCAGGGCCGGCAGGTGATCGAGCGCAGGTCCTGAGCCTGCCGATTTCGCGTCACGGGCCCCGCATTGCGATGATGCGGGGCATGTCGATAGAGCGCGGTCCCGAGTTCACCGAGTTCTGGGCGGAACGCCACCTGTGCACGATGTCCACCGTTCGTCCGGACGGGACCGTGCAGGTGGTTCCGGTCGGGGTCACGCTCGACCAGGAGACCGGGATCGCGCGGATCATCACCGACGGCGGGTCCTGGAAGGTCAAGCACGCCCGCAAGGCCGGGTACGCGGCGGTGTGCCAGGTGGACGGTCGGCGTTGGTCCACGTTGGAGGGTCCTGCCGTCGTGCGCGACGACGTGGAATCCGTCAGGGACGCCGAGCAGCGGTATGCGGCGCGCTACAAGCAGCCGCGCGTCAACCCGACGCGCGTGGTGATCGAGATCCAGGTCAAGCGTGTCTCCGGCAGCGTCTGACGTCGTGGTCGTCGGCATCGGCGCCGACGGCTGGGACGGGCTTTCTCCCGCGGCTCAACAGGCTGTTTCCAGCTCGCGTGTGCTGATGGGCTCGCAGCGTCAGCTCGACCTCGTGCCGGGGGAGTTCGAGCGGGTCGCGTGGCCGTCGCCGCTGGTACCGGCTTTGCCCGCGTTGTTCGAGAAGTACCGGGACGTGTGCGTTCTGGCGTCGGGTGACCCGATGTTCCACGGAATCGGGACCACTTTGGTCCGGTTGCTGGGGGAACGGGTGCGCGTGGTCCCGCACCCGTCGTCGGTGTCGCTGGCCTGCGCGCGGCTCGGGTGGGCGTTGAACGAGGTCGAGGTCGTGTCGCTGGTGGCGCGCCCGGCCGACCTGCTACGCCCCGTGCTGACGCCGGGACGGCGCGTGCTCGTGCTGGGCGGTGACCCGGCGACTGTCGCGGAGATCGCCGGACCGATCACCGTGCTCGAACAGCTAGGTGGTGCCGCCGAGCGGGTTTACCCTTGGTCTGGGCAGGACGCGGACCCGCTGTGCGTGATCGCGATCGAGTACGGCGGGAGCGCTCTCTCCAGGGTTCCCGGCCTGCCCGATGACGTGTACGACTCCGATGGCCAGCTGACGAAGCGAGAGGTGCGGGCTATTTCGCTGTCGAGATTGGCGCCGCTGCCCGGGCAGCTGCTGTGGGACGTCGGCGCGGGATCGGGTTCCATCGCTATCGAGTGGGCGCGCACGCACCCGACGTGCCGTGCGATCGCCATCGAGCAGTCGGACGAACGCGCAGAGCGAATCCGGGGTAACGCTGCGTCTCTGGGCGTGCCCGGTGTGGAGGTCCACATCGGACGGGCGCCGGAGGCGTTGGAGGGGCTGGAGAAGCCCGACGCGATCTTCATCGGCGGCGGGGTGACCGTGCCCGGCGTGCTGCAGTCCTGCTGGGACGCGCTGGCCGCGGGTGGTCGTTTGGTCGTCAACGCGGTGACGCTCGAGTCCGAGGCCGTGGTGGCGCAGTGGTACGCGCGGCTCGGCGGCGACCTGGTGCGGATCGCGGTGAACCGCGGCTCGTCGGTCGGCAAGTTCACCGGCTGGCGGCCGCACATGCCCGTGACGACGTGGAGCGTGACGAAGTGACCGTGCACTTCATCGGGGCCGGGCCCGGAGCGGCCGACCTGATCACGGTGCGGGGGCGGTCGCTGATCGAGTCGTCGTCCGTCTGCCTCTACGCCGGTGCGCTGGTGCCGGAGGAGCTGCTGGACTTCTGCCCCGCCAGCGCGCGGAAGGTCGACACGGCCGAGCTGACGCTCGACGAGATCGTCGCCGAGCTCGTCGCGGCCTCGGAGCAGGGGCTGGACGTGGCGCGGCTGCACTCCGGCGACCCGTCGGTGTTCAGCGCGATGGCCGAGCAGATGCGCCGGTTGGACGCGCTGGGCATCGACTACGACGTGACGCCCGGGGTACCGGCCTACGCGGCCGCGGCGGCGTCGTTGCAGCGCGAGCTGACGGTGCCCGGCGTCGGGCAGACGGTGATCCTCACGCGGACCTCGCAGCGCGCCACGCCGATGCCCGAGGGCGAGGACCTGGACACGCTGGGACGCAGCCACGCGACCCTCGTGCTGCACCTCGCCGTGCAGCGGATCTCGGACGTGGTGGCGGAGCTGGTGCCGAACTACGGGTGGGACTGCCCGGTCGCGGTCGTCGCGTACGCGTCCCGGGAGGACGAGGTCGTGCTGCGGGGGACGCTGGACGACATCGCCGCGCAGGTCGAGGCCGCCGGGATCAGGCGGACCGCGGTGATCATCGTCGGCCAGGTGCTGGGGGCGACGCAGTTCCCGGACAGCCACCTGTACTCGGCCACGCGCGTTCGATGATCCTGATCCTCGGGGGGACGGGGGAGGCGCGGGAGCTCGCGCGGCGAGTGGTGGCTGAGGTGGGCGCGGAGGTGGGCGCCACCGCACGCCCGGACGCCGCCACCCCGGGCCTGTCCACTTCTGCCGTTCCGCGCGGCCCGGTCGTCTCCTCCCTGGCGGGCAGGGTCAGCAACCCCGCCCTCCCTGCCGGCGAGGTCCGCATCGGCGGCTTCGGCGGGGTGGCCGGGCTCGCGCAGTGGTTGCGCGACAACGATGTCCGGGCCGTCGTCGACGCGACCCACCCCTTCGCCCAGCGGATCACCGCCAACGCCTTCGAGGCCTGCACGCAGGTCGGCGTGCCGTTGCTGGTCCTGCGGCGGCCCGGCTTCACGCCGCAGCCGGGCTGGCACTGGGTGGACGGCGTGGCCGGGGCCGCGCGGGACCTGCCGGGGGAGCGGGTCTTCCTGACGACCGGGCGGCAGGACCTCGCGGAGTTCGCCGGGTGCCCGCAGTGGTTCCTCGCGCGGATGGTCGAGCCGCCGGAACCGCCGCTGCCGCGGCGGATCGAGGTGCTGCTGTCACGCGGACCGTTCACAGTGGACGGTGAGCTGGAGCTGATGCGGTCGCGCGGGATCGACGTGCTCGTCACCAAGGACAGCGGTGGGTCGATGACGTCGGCGAAGCTGGAGGCCGCGCGTCAGCTCGGCGTGCCGGTCGTGGTCGTGCGCCGGCCACCGCTCCCGCCCGTGGACACGGTGGCCGACGTCGACGCCGCCGTCAGGTGGTTGGGTACCGCCGGGGCGTGAAGACGACTCCCGCGCCGGTCACGACCGTCTGCGACGAACCGATGATCAGCAGGCAGCGCATGTCGATCGTGGCCGGGTCGAGGGCGCCGAGCGTGAGCACGCGGATCTCCTCCTCCGGGCCGCCGACGTCGCGTCCGACGACGACCGGGGTCTCCGGGGAGCGGTGCCGGAGCAGCAGGTCGCGCATGTCCGCCACCTGGTGAGTGCGGGCCTTGGACGCCGGGTTGTAGATCGCGATCACCAGGTCGGCCTTGGCGGTGGCCTCCAGGCGTTCGGCGATGACGTCCCACGGCTTGAGCCTGTCGCTCAACGAGATCACCGCGTAGTCGTGGCCGAGCGGCGCGCCCGCCTTGGCCGCCACGGCGTTCGCGGCCGTGACGCCGGGGAGGACCCGGACCGGGACGTCGGCCGTCTCCGCGGCGACCTCCAGCACCGCGGTGGCCATCGCGAACACGCCGGGGTCACCCGACGACACGACGGCGACGCGGGCGCCCTTGCGGGCCAGGTCCAGCGCGAACGCGGCGCGTTCCGACTCGACCTGGTTGTGCGACAGGTGCCGCTTCTGGCCGGGGCGCAGGGGAACCCGGTTGAGGTAGGTGCTGTAGCCGACCAGTTCGTCGGCGGCCTCCAGCTCCTGGCGGGCCTCCGGGGTGAGCCAGTCCCGGGAGCCCGGGCCGAGGCCGACGACCACGACCTCGCCCTTCGGCTTGGCGGGCCTGGACTGGCTCGGCAGCACGGCGATCGAGAAGTACGGCACGGTCTCGGGGTCGACGTCGGCGAGCGGCGACATCTTCTGCCGGCCGGTCGTGGCGCGCTCGACGTACCAGGCGCCGTCGAGCCGTCCGGACGCCTCCAGGGCAGCGCGGACGTTGCCGAAGGTGCGGCCCAGCTTGAGGATCGCGGCGCTGTCGGTGTCGGCGAGGCGGGTCGCGAGCTCGGCGGGCGGCAGCGTGCCGGGCAGGATCGTGAGCACCTCGTCGCGTTCGACGAGCGGGGTGCCGAGCACGGCGCTCGCCCCGCTCACCGACGTGACGCCGGGAACGACCTCCCACTCGTAGCGGTCTTTGAGGCGCTTGTGCATGTGCATGTACGAGCCGTAGAAGAACGGGTCTCCGGCGGCCAGCACGACGACGTCGCGCCCGGCGTCGAGGTGCGCGGCCAGCTTGGCGGCGGCCTCCTCGTAGAAGGTGTCGATCTCGCCCTGGTAGTCGTCCGTGTCCTCGGTGGTGACCGGGTAGACGAGCTGTTCCATGATCTGGCCGTCGCGGAAGTACGGCGCCGCAACGGTCTTCGCGTTGCTGCGGCCGTGGCGGGCGCTGTGGAACGCGATCACGTCGGCGTCGTGGATGAGCCGTGCGGCCTTCACCGTCACGAGTTCCGGGTCGCCGGGACCCACGCCGACGCCGTAGAGCTTGCCCGTCATCACTCTTCCTCGCTCGCGATCGCGTTGATGGCCGCCGCCGTCATGGCACTGCCGCCGCGCCGGCCGCGCACCACGAGGTGCTCCAGATCCGTTGCGGCCAAGGCTTCCTTGGACTCCACCGCCCCGATGAACCCGACGGGGATGCCGAGGACCGCCGCGGGCCGCGGGGCGCCGGCGGCGATCAGGTCGAGGAGGTGGAACAACGCGGTGGGCGCGTTGCCGATCGCGATCACGGCCCCGTCGAACCGGTCCGCGAGCAGTTCCAGAGCCGCGGCGCTGCGCGTGTTGCCGATGCTCTTCGCGAGGTCGGGTGTGCGCGGGTCCTGCAGGTAGCACAGGACTTCGTTGTCCGCGGGCAGCCGCCGGCGGGTCACGCCGGACGAAACCATGGTGGCGTCGCACAGGATCGGCGCGCCGGCGCGGAGTGCCGCGCGGGCGTTCCGGACGACGTTCGGCGAGAACGCGACGTCCTGGGGCAGGTCGGTCATGCCGCACGCGTGGATCATGCGGACGACGACCTTCGCGACGTCGTCGGGGAACCCGGTGAGGTCCGACTCCGCGCGGATGGTGGCGAAGGACTGGCGGTAGATCTCCGCCCCGTCCTTGATGTACTGCGTCAACGGATCTCCTCGTAGCCGTCGCCGGTCGCGACGAACTCGATCACATCGCCGGCGGGACGGCCGCAGCGGCGGGCACAGCCCGACCAGTGGACCGGCCGGCTGTCAGACCTGCTCCCTAGAATTGAAATCGGGGGTACCCGGCCCGGCGCGTGTGTGTGGTGGGCCGTATCGGTGCGTGCGGCGCCGTCGAGCCATGCGTGTACGTCAGCGCGGACGTCCGAGAGCGATTTGGCGCAGCCGGGGCGCCCGGTGCAGGCGCTGACACCGTGCCACGGCGAGTCCGGGTCGGTGATCAGGCCGGACGTGTCGGTGCCGGCGGGCACGACCAGACCGCGCCACGGCGTCAGGCGGAGGGCGACGCCCGGAAGCTGGTGCGCGTCGAGGCGGCCGAGTGGAACGCCTGGGGTCAACGGTGAAGGTGCGACAGGAGTCACAGCAGGGGTGATGCGCGGGGCGTCCGTCGTGCCGAAGTGAGCGGTGATCTTTCGCACACCGTCGTCCACTTCGGACAGGCGCCAGGCCGGGCCGCGCAACCGCTGGAAGAGGCGGGCGGCGGTGAGGACGGCGTCGGCGGGGTCGGTGACGCGCACGCCGGTGTCACGGCCGGCAAGCAGCAGGGCAAAGGTGCCCTCCGAGGCGCTGACCAGGCCGAAGTCCCCGCCCAGCCCGCTCACCGACGCCCCCACCGTGAGCAGGAAACGGCCTGGCAGATCCGCCAGTTCCGGGTCCGCGCACAACGCCGCGTCGATCTCGTCGACCAGCCCCTGGTTGTCCGCCAGCGGCGCCGCGATGATGTTGCGCATCCGTTCGTGCGTGGCCGACGGCAGCAGGCCCGCCGCGGCCAGTCGCGCACCCAGCTCCACGCCGTCCCGCAGGCCTCTGATCTGGAGGTTCGCCCGCGAGGTCAGTTCCACTGAACCGTTTCCGAGCTCGCGCGCCGCCACCCGCACGACGTCCCACTGAGCAGCGGAAAGCGTGCCGCCCGGCACCCGGATGCGCGCCAGCCCGCCGTCGGCCGCGGCGTGCAGCTCGACGGCGCCGGGGCAGGCATCCGGGTGACTACGCATAGGTCGGACTGTAACCCGCCGGTTAGGGTGAGCCCGAACGACGAAGCGCAGGAGGAAGCCGGTGTGAATCCGGCGCGGTCCCGCCACTGTGACCAGCACACCGCTGGGAGTCAGGAACTCTGCTTCGCCAGTCACCCGCAACCTGGGGCGAGGACCCCACGAGGGATGGAGCCCGCGTGATCCTGCTGTTGTCGACCTCCGACACCGACCTGCTGTCGGCGCGTGCGAGCGGTGCCGAGTACCGGCTCGGCAACCCGTCGCGCACCACCGTGGACGACCTCCCCGCGCTGGTGGACGGCGTCGACCTGGTCCTCGTGCGCATCCTCGGCGGTCGCCGGATGTGGGAGGAAGGGCTCGACTGGCTCCTCGCGAGCGGGCTGCCGGTGGTCGTGCTCGGGGGCGAGATGCAGCCCGACGCGGCGCTCATGGAGCTGTCGACGGTGGCAGGTGGCGTGTGCGCGGAGGCGCACCTCTACCTCGCGCACGGCGGCCCGGCGAACCTCACCGAGCTGCACAAGTTCCTCTCCGACACCGTGCTGCTGACCGGCCACGGCTTCGCGGCCCCGGCCGCCACGCCCACGTGGGGTGTGCTGGAGCGGGAGAGCACGCCGGAGACCGGTCCCACGGTCGCCGTGCTCTACTACCGCGCGCACCACGTCGCCGGGAACACGGCGTTCATCCACGCGCTCTGCGACGCGATCGAGGCCAAGGGCGGCAAGCCGCTGCCGGTCTACTGCTCCTCGCTGCGCACCGCCGAACCCGAGCTGCTCGACACGCTCCGGCAGGCCGACGCGCTGGTCGTCACGGTGCTCGCCGCGGGAGGCACGAACCCCGCCAAGGCGTCCGCCGGTGGTGACGACGACGCGTGGGACGTCGGTGCGCTGGCCGCGCTCGACGTGCCGATCCTGCAGGGCCTGTGCCTCACTTCGAGCCGCGACACGTGGGATGAGAACGACGACGGACTGTCTCCTTTGGACACCGCGACGCAGGTCGCGATCCCGGAGTTCGACGGCCGGATCATCACGGTCCCGTTCTCCTTCAAGGAGATCGACGAAGACGGTCTCACCGTCTACGTCGCCGACCCCGAACGGGCGCTGCGCGTCGCGGGCATCGCCGTGCGGCACGGGCGGTTGCGCCACATCCCGGTCGCCGAGCGCAAGGTCGTCGTGATGCTGTCGGCGTACCCGACGAAGCACTCGCGCATCGGCAACGCGGTCGGGCTCGACACGCCCGCGTCGACCGTGCGGCTGCTCAAGGCCATGAAGGAACACGGGTACGACATCGGCGACGAGCTGCCGGGCGTCGACGAGCTCGACGGTGACAAGCTGATCCACGCGCTGATCGCCGCCGGTGGCCAGGACGCCGACTGGCTCACGCAGGAGCAGTTCGAGAGCAACCCGATCCGCATCGCCGCGGCCGACTACCGCGAGTTCCACGAGACGCTGCCGGAGGACTTCCGCGAGTCGATGCGCGAGCACTGGGGCGAGGCGCCCGGCTCGTTGTTCGTCGACTTCTCCAAGTCGCGCGAGGGGGAGATCGTGCTGGCCGCGCTGCGGTCCGGCAACGTCGCGGTGATCGTCCAGCCGCCGCGCGGGTTCGGCGAGAACCCGATCGCGATCTACCACGACCCGGACCTGCCGCCGTCGCACCACTACCTCGCCGCCTACCGGTGGATCGAGTCGAACTTCGGCGCGGACGCCGTGGTGCACGTCGGCAAACACGGCAACCTGGAGTGGTTGCCGGGCAAGACCGTCGGCATGTCGGCGTCCTGCGGCACGGACGCGGCGCTCGGTGACCTGCCGCTGATCTACCCGTTCCTCGTCAACGACCCGGGCGAGGGCACGCAGGCCAAGCGCCGTGCGCACGCCACGCTGGTCGACCACCTCGTGCCGCCGATGGCCCGCGCCGACAGCTACGGCGACATCGCGCGCCTGGAGCAGCTGCTCGACGAGTACGGGAACATCTCCGCGATGGACCCGGCCAAGGTGCCGGCGATCCGCGCGCAGATCTGGACGCTGATCAAGGCCGCGAAGCTCGACCACGACCTGGGTCTCGACGACCGGCCGCACGACGCGGAGTTCGACGAGTTCATCCTGCACGTCGACGGCTGGCTGTGCGAGGTCAAGGACGTCCAGATCCGCGACGGCCTGCACGTCCTCGGCGAGGCGCCCACCGGTTCCGTTCGCGTGAACCTCGTGCTCGCGATGTTGCAGGCGCGGCAGATGTGGGGTGGTCAGGTCGCCGCGCTGCCGGGTCTGCGTGAGGCACTCGGGCTCACGAGCACCGCACGTGAAGACGTGGACGCGATCGAGGAAGAGGCCCGCGCGCTCGTCCAGGCGATGGAGGACGCGGGCTGGGACCGTTCCGCCGCGGCGGGTCTGCACCCCTCGGCGGACGTGCAGAAGATCCTGGAGTTCGCGGCCGTCGAGGTCGTCCCGAGGCTCGCGCGCACCACGGACGAGATGACGAACGTCCTGCACGCGCTGGACGGCGGCTACATCCCGGCCGGCCCGTCGGGTTCTCCGTTGCGCGGCCTGGTGAACGTGCTGCCGACCGGCCGCAACTTCTACTCGGTCGACCCGAAGGCCATCCCGTCGCGGCTCGCGTGGGAGACCGGCCAGGCGATGGCCGACTCGCTGCTGGAGCGCTACCGGTCCGAGAACGACGGCGAGTGGCCGCCCTCGGTCGGCCTGTCGGTCTGGGGCACGTCCGCGATGCGCACGGCGGGCGACGACATCGCCGAGGTGTTCGCGCTCCTCGGCGTCCGGCCGGTGTGGGACGACCAGTCGCGCCGCGTCACCGGGCTGGAAGTCGTGTCGCTGGAGGAACTGGAGCGCCCGCGCATCGACGTCACGGTCCGCATCTCCGGCTTCTTCCGCGACGCCTTCCCGCACGTCGTGTCCATGTTGGACGACGCCGTGCAGCTGGTGGCCGCGCTCGACGAGCCCGCGGAGCAGAACTTCGTGCGCGCGCACATGCTGCGGGACCTGGAAGAGCACGGCGACCAGCGCAGGGCGACGTTGCGCGTCTTCGGTTCGAAGCCGGGCGCGTACGGCGCGGGTGTGCTGCCGTTGATCGACAGCCGCAACTGGCGCGACTCGTCCGACATCGCCGAGGTGTACGCGGTGTGGGGCGGCTACGCCTACGGCCGCGGTGTCGACGGTGTCGAAGCACGCGCGGACATGGAGTCGGCGTACCGGCGGATCGCGGTGGCGGCCAAGAACATCGACACCCGCGAGCACGACATCGCCGACTCCGACGACTACTTCCAGTACCACGGCGGCATGGTCACGATGGTGAAGGCGTTGACGGGCAAGGCGCCCGCCGCGTACGTGGGCGACAGCACGCGCCCGGAGGCCGTGCGCACCCGCACCCTGACCGAGGAGACGTCGCGGATCTTCCGCGCCCGCGTGGTGAACCCGCGCTGGATCGGCGCGATGCGCAACCACGGCTACAAGGGAGCGTTCGAACTGCAGGCGACGGTCGAGTACCTGTTCGGCTACGACGCCACGACCGGTGTCGTCGCGGACTGGATGTACGAGAAGCTCACCGAGAGCTACGTGCTCGACCCGGAGACGCGGAAGTTCCTGCAGACGTCGAACCCCTGGGCGCTGCACGGCATCGCGGAGCGGCTGCTGGAGGCGGCCGAGCGCAAGATGTGGGAGCACCCGGAGGAGTCCACTCTGGACGCGCTGCGGTCGGCCTACCTGGAGACCGAGGGCGAGCTGGAGGACGGCGCCTGACCGAGCCCGGCGGCGGGTCGAGGCGGGCGTCCGCCTCGACCCTCCCGGAGCTCAGGCGGTCCGGACCGGCCCGAACACGTAGGAACCGGCGGCGTCCGGGTCGTCACCGGCCCAGAACTCGGCCCACAGCGTCGTGAACTCGTTGCGCGACAACCTGCCGTCGCCGTCGAGGTCGAGGACGGTGAAGTCGGTGCGGCCCTCGCGGCCGAGCCAGGCCTCGATCATCACCCGGTACTCGTCCTCGGAGACGTAGTCGTCGCCGTCGGAGTCCACGGCGCCGAACATCGCGTCGGCGGTCCCGAGCACCGGCTCGATGTTGCCGGGCAACACGTCGACGACGTTCAGCACGTCGTCCAGCGTCACCCTCTCGGCTCCGCCCGCGGCCAGCTGCAGGGTGTTCCACCAGCCCAGCATCACGGTGGACAGCAGCTCCTCGTCGCTGCCGCGCAGCGACGCCCACCGCCCGGCGAGCAGGCGGAAGTCCTCCTCCGTCAGATATCCGTCGCCGGTGACGTCCATCGCGCCGAACACCAGATCCACCTTGCTGCGCTGAAATTCGCTCGCCATGGGCAGGACGATAGGCCGGACGACCTAACCGGATCATCGGCCGAACGGGTCCGAACTAGTCCACGAACAGAGCATCCGCCAGGTGCAAACGGCCCCCCACGCCCAATTTCCGGTAGATCGCCGAGAGCGTCCCTTCGACGTCGGAGACGGGCATGAGCAGCGTGGACGCGATCTCGTCATCCGAACGGCCGCGTGCCGCCAGTTCCGCCACCTGGTGCTCCACCGGGGTGAGCGCGGTCGGGCCCGTCTGCCGCATCCGCCGAGGCCCGGCGCTCGTCGCCACCAGTTCGGAGTAGGCACGCGCGGCCATCGCCGACGACCCGCACTTCTGTGCGAGGTCCACCGCGTCGCGCAGGCACGTGCGGGCGAAGGCCTTGTCGTCCTGGCGGCGTGCCACCACGCCGAGGTCGACCAACGCGCGCGCCAGTTCCAGGCGGGCGGGGGAGCCGCGCAGCACGCGCACGGCCTCCTCCAGCACCGTTCGCCCGGCCGCGCCCGCCGTCACGCGGCCCTCCGCGCGCAACGCCATGCCCAACGCCCTCGGCGCGCCCCAGACGCGGGCCAGTTCGACCTCCTCCCTGGCGATCGCGCGGGCCCGTTCGCCGTCGCCCAGTGCCGCGTACGCCACGGCCGCGCCCGAACGCCACGCCAGCGGTGCCGGGTTGCGGTACGGCCACGCGGCGCAGTGGCGACCGGCGGCCAGGAACGCTTCCAGGGCCTCGTAGTCGTCGCCCCGCGCGGTCAGCAGCCGTCCGCGCACGGTCAGCACGCCGCCGAACGACCAGGTGCGCCGCGCCTCGTCCGTCGAGGCCTCGGCGATCACGTCGGCGGCCTCGTCCAGGCGTCCCTCCTCCAGCAGGATGTCGCCGAGCAGCGTCGCGTGCCACGTCGAGACCGCGTGCCAGCGGCGGTCCTGCCTGAGGTGGTCGGCGGCCACGGCCAGGTCGGCGTGCGCGGAGGTGAGATCTCCCTTGCGGCGCTGGACGTTCGCGCGCATCACGTTCGTCAGCGCCCGCAACGCCGGGGCCTGCGCGCGGTCCACCTCGTCGAGCACGGCGAGCGCCTCGTCCAGGTTGTCGGCCAGGTTCAGGACCATCGCGGACGTCAGCGACGACAGGACGTCCGACGTGGACACCCGCGCCACGGCCTCGGTGCAGCTGATGTCGCCCACCATGACGTGGTGCAGCACCCCGGCGGGCGTGTCGAGCGAGACCGACGACGGCACGGCCTCGTGCCACGCGAGCCCGTGCACGGCGAGATGTGCCTGCGCCTGCGGGGAATCGCCCAGCACCGACCGGATCTCGGCCGGGGTGCCGTCGGCGTGCAGGGCGTACGACAGCGCCACGGCCGACTCCACGTCGTCCACATCGGACTGGAAGGCCTCGCGCAACCGGGCCGTCGCACCGGGCAGGTTGCCGACCAGTTCGGCGATCCCCAGCATCCGCAGCGCCCGCGACGGGTTCGCCACCGGTTCCCGCAGCGCCCGCCACAGCAGCCGCGCGGCACCGGCCGTGTCGCCGCGGGTCACGGCCTCCTGCGCGGCCCGGTCGAGCACCTCGCCCGCCCACGGCTCCAGGCCGGGCGAGGTCTCCAGCAGGTGGTCGGCGACGACCCGGTCCGCGGCGCCGTGCGCGCGCAGCGACCGCGCTGCCCGGAAGTACAACGCGGCCCGCGCCGGAGCGGACATGTCGTCGAGCACCGCGGGTCCGGCCACGCCGAGCAGTTCGACGGTCCGGACCGCCTCGGCGAGCTCGACCGGACTCAGCCGGGTCAGGTCGGCCAGCACCCCGGGATGGGGCGACGGCCCCAGCACGGCCAGGCAGTGCGCCGTCGTCACGACCGCGACGGGACGGCGGCGCAGCCGGGCGGCCATGATCTCGCCGGCCACCTCCGCGCCGCGCGCGGCCACCCGCCAGGCGGCGCCGGCGGTGGGCGCGACCTCGTCCTCCGCCAGGACGCGGGCCAGGCGCGTCACGGCGAGCGGGTTGCCGCCGGTCGCGTCGAAGCAGGCCTTCGAGAACTCCGGCGCGGCCTCACCGAGCACCGACGAGACGAGGCGGTGCGTCTCGGGATAGGTCAGGACGTCCAGCGCGATGCGGTGGCACGCCGCCATGATCTCGCCGTAGGACGGGTCGTCGCACCGCTCGCCCAGGCCGACCGCCAGCACCACGGCGATGGGCTGGCGCCGCACGCGCAACGCCAGGTACGCGAGCCAGCGCAGTGACGCGGAGTCGGCCCAGTGCGCGTCGTCCACGACGACGAGCAGGTCACCGCGCGCGGCCAGGCCGGCCGCCAGCCGGTAGACGCCGTGCAGCACGGGGAAGTCGGCGGCCGTGGCGGTGAGCTGCAACGCGCTGATCGCCTCGGCGGGCACGAGATCGGTGTCGACCAGGTCGAAGAGCTGGGCGACGATCCCGAACGGCAGGTCGCCCTCCAGCGCGCTGCCGCGGGCCCGCACGACCTGCCCGCCGGCGGCCTCCCAGCGTGCGGCGACGTCGTCGAGCACCGCCGTCTTGCCCGTGCCGGGGGCGCCCTCCACCACCGTGGTCGTGCCCCGCGCCACCTGATCGCTGAATCCGGCGCACCACGCTTTCAGCCGGTTTTCCAAGATCTCTCCACAATCCGCCGCTGAAAGATCAGCAGAATTGATGCTAGGAGAAACAGCTCCACTTGCCCAGGTAAAGCTTCCCGCGCTACGGGCGTCTCAACAGGAGGGGCTGCACGTATGATCCCGCGGGCAACTACTCGAATGGGTAGCGGCAGCCTGGCGGTGGCCTCACTCGCCATCCGAAGGGCCTGGGGGAGGCCGGTCGGGGGGTGGTCACGGTGCGATCACTGTGGTATTGCAGCGCTTGTTCTCCGCCGCCGCGGAGCGAAAGGAAAATGGGTGTCGGGGAATCGGGACGGGGTGTTCCGCGGCCGTGGGGGAGAACGGGAGCTCCTCTGCGGCGTGCTGAACGCGGGCACCGGTGTGGTGCTGGTCGACGGGGCGGCCGGCACCGGCAAGACGCGGCTGCTGGCCGAGATCTCCGCCGTCGCCGCGAGCCGCGGTGTCGAGGTCGTGACCGCGCAGGACGAGCTCGACCTGCCGTTCCTGGTGGCCCGCCTGGCAGAACGCCGCCCGGACGGCCCCGCGCTCGTCGTGCTGGACGATCTCCACCTGGCCGAACCCGGCACCCTGGCCACCCTGCGCGCGCTCCTCTCCGCCGCCGCGCACGAGAAGGTCGTGTGGCTGCTCGCCCGCCGCCGCGAGGGCGCCGACCGGTTGTTCGCCGCCGCCGCGCAACGCGGTGCCACCAGGATCGACCTGCGGCCGCTGGCGGACGACGTGGTCGCGGACCTCGTCACGGACCTCACCGGCGCCGTTCCCGACGACGGCCTGAAAGCGCTTGCTTCCACCGCACAGGGCAATCCCGCCGCCCTGATCGGCCTCCTCGAAGCCCTGCGGGACGACGACCTGGTGGTGGTGAACGACGGGTGCGCTTCGCTCCGCGACGAACCGGCGCTCGCCACCGGGGCGTTGCTGCGCGGCCACGTGAGTGCGTTGAGCGGCAAGGCGAGGCACCTGCTGCAGGTCGCCTCCGTGTTCGGGCCGAGCTTCGAACCCGGTGACGTGGCCGAGATGCTGGCGTCGAGCACCGCGATCCTGTTGCCCGCCCTGGACGAGGTCATCACGGCGGGCGTCGTGACGTCGCTCGACGAGAGGCTGGCGTTCCGCCACGAGCTGCTCTGGCGCCTGGTCGCCGAGTCCGTGCCCCCGCCCGTGCGGCGCGCGCTGCACCGCGAGGCCGGCGAGATGTTGCTGGGCCGCGGCGACAGCGCCGTCGTCGCCGCGAAACACCTGCTGCACGGCGCCCAGCGCGGCGACGCCCGGTCGATCGACGGACTCGTCACGGCCGCGAAAGCCGTGCTGTGGAACGCACCCGAGGCCGCCGCCGAACTCGCGGTGCGCGCGTTGGAGCTGACCGACCAAGCGTCTGCTTCGCTGGTCCACCGCACGGTGATGGCGGTGCGGGCGCTCACCGCGGCGGGCAGGCTCGACGCCGCGCACTCGCTCGCGCGGGAGGCGTTGTCCCGCCAGGTCCCGCCGGACCCCGCGGCGAAGCTCCGGCACTGCGTGGCCACCACGGCGTTGCTGCGCGCCCGGCACGCCGAGTCGGTGGAGATCTCCGAGGCGTTGCTGCGCGAACCCGACCTGGCGCCGGAACTGGCGCCGTGGGTGGAGATCACCAGGCTGATGGCGTTGCTCGGCCATGACCGGGACCGCGCGGAGGAGCTCGCCGAGGCCGTCGTGCACACCCGCCAGGCGGCGCCGGACGACGTGCTGGCCACGGCGCTGGCCGTGCTGGCGGCGATCGCCCGCGACACCGGACGTCCCGGCGCCGCACTGGAACTGGCCCGCGAGGGCGCGCGGTGCGTCACCTCCCACGACCTCAGTGCGTACCCGCAGCTCCTGCTCGCATCCCTGCTCTCGGGCCTGCGGGAGTTCGCCGACGCCGACGGCGTGGTGCGGCGGGTCCGCAGCGGACCGTCCGCCGTGGTGACCCGTCAGGTCATGACGGCGGTCGTGCAGGCCCGGATCCTGTTGCAGGCGGGACGGATCGAGGAGGCCGCCGCCGAGGCGCGCTCGGCTTTGGCGGTGGCGGAGGAGACCGGTCACCAGACGGTGGTGGCGCCCGCGCTGGCGGTGCTCGCGATGGTCGCGGTCCACACCGGCGACCTGCCGGCCGCGGTCGAGCACGTCGCGCGCTACCGCGACCAGGTCCCCGCCGACGCGATCATCTTCTCGGCTGCCTACTACCGGTGGGCCGAGGTGCTGGTCGCCCACGTCGACTCCGGGCTCGAGAAGGCGCTGCCGCTGCTCACCCCGGAACTGGTGGCGTCGGGGCTCTTCGCCGAGGAACCGCGTGCCGCGGGGTGGTTCGTGCGGCGCGCGCTCGAGGCGGGCGACGAGGGACTGGCCAAGGCCGTGGTGGACCGGGTGGAACGGCTGGCGGAGGAGCACCCCGGGTTCGGCGCGGTGACGGCCGCGGCGGTGCACGCGCGAGGACTGCTCGACTCCGACGCGGCGTTGCTCGACCTGGCCGCGCGGGAGCAGTGCGACCCGTGGGCGCGGGCGAACGCGGCCGAGGACCTCGGTGTGCTGCTCACGGACTCACAGCGGGCGGAGTCGGTGAAGGCGCTGGAGAACGCGCTCGCGCTCTACCGGGAGATCGGCGCGTCCCGCGACAGCGCACGGGTGCTGGGCCGGCTGCGCAAGCTCGGCCGGCGCCGCCGTGCCGCCCCCGCGCGACCCGCGTCCGGATGGTCCAGTCTGGACGACACCGAACGGGCCATCGCCAACCTGGTCGCGAAGGGGCAGACCAACCGGCAGATCTCGACGCAGCTGTTCATGTCGCCGCACACCGTGAACTTCCACCTGCGCAAGATCTTCCGGAAGCTCGAGATCAGCTCTCGCGTCGAGCTGGTGATGCGGTCGCGGGACGATCAGTGATCCGCTTGGCCTGACGGCGCAGCTGCAGGATGCGGGCCGCGCCGACGACCGCGACCAGCAGCGCGCCGCCGATCGCGCCGAACAGCAGCGCCACACCCAGGGGAAGGCTGAACTGGCCCCACAGGAAGTGGATCGTCGCGGTGTCGCCGTTCTGCAGGATGAAGACCAGCAGGAAGATCAGCACGACGATCGCCACCAGCACGGCGATCCAGGTGCCGCTGATCCGGGTGGGCCGCAGCTTCTTCGGTGCGGCCGCCGGGGCGGGCGGTGAGGGGGGAACGGTCCGCGGAGCGCTCGGGATCGGTTCCGTGACCGGCGTCTTCGGGGTCTCGTCGCTGGAGGTCGCCACGGGAGAATTATCGGCGACCAGGCGTGATCCCGCGCGCTGGCGAACGGGCTACAACCGGCGCAACCCCGACAGCACGCGCTCGAGCAGAGCCATGTTCGGCTTGTCGCCCGGCTCGTGCACGGCGACCAGGTTCAGCGTGATCAGGTCGCTCAGCAGCACCCGCGTGACGCCGAGCGGGATCTTCATGAGCGCGGAGATCTCGGCGACCGACCGCGGCTGCAGGCACAGCCGCATCATCGCCGCCTGGTCGTTGTTCGCGCGGTGGAGGCGCTCCTCGTCGGTGGAGAGCAGCGTCTCCAGCCGGAGGTCGTGGCGGGCCGTCGTGCGGCCGCCGGTGCGGGCGTAGGGACGGATCAGCGAACTGTCCCTGGCGGGGGTCTGGGGACGTTCTTCTTCTTGCACAGGCCACTCCGGTGGCGGTTCCGGTGGGCGTTGGCGCAACGGTTGCTGACGGGGCAGTTGTTGCGTCTCCGCGCCGTTGAAGTCTCCACTTCTCTCGGCGTGCAGCCGTCTGCGGGTCGCCGGAGACCCGAATCGAGCCCCCGTGTAACCGATTTCCGTCGCTTCCTCGTCGTGCACGTGCTCAAGCTATAACGAAAGCGACCGAATGTGAGTGGATCACGTTGTCTTTTTGTCAGTCAGGTCGAATCTGACTTGGATTGCGGTGCCCTTTGACGTCGTTTGGGTGCGCACGAGGTCCGCCAAACGGTTGACAAGCAACAGACCGCGACCGCCTGGTTCGTTTGCGTGAACAGGGGTGCGGCCGGCCAGAACATCGGTGATGTGCCCGTTGTCGTTGACTTGGCAAACAATACTTCGGCTTTCGGCCCAGACGCGGACCGTGCTCTCGCCCCCGCCGTGCCGCACGCTGTTCGTCGCGAGCTCGGTGACCGCGAGCGCGAAGTCGTCGACCCGGTCCTGCGCGAGCCCGTGCTGCACGGCCTGTTCGCGCGCGAACGCCCGCACCGCCGCCATCGCGCCCGCGCCGACGGACGTGCTCGCCGCGTCGGACGGGATGGTCAGCGGCAGCGAGTGGGCGGCGACGACCACCCGTGCCGGGTGGAAGTGGTCACTGGGGCGGTGGCCGCCCGCGTCGATCACGACCGGGTGGGTCTTCTCGGCGTCGGCCAGGATGTCGTGGGTCAGGGTGGTGGTGCTGTACGGACAAAGGATGCTCAGGTCGCGGCCGCTGAACGCGTAGTTGACCAACGCCTCGTGCAGCGTGCACGCCGGGTACTCGACGTCGGTGCGCAGGTCCCACACCGGTTCGCTGACGATGCGGACGGCCCCGCGGTGCCGGTCGGCGAACGCGCGGAGCTCCGGGATGATCCGGCCGGGGTTGCGGCCGGTGTCCTCCATGTCGATGAAGGTGACGAGGTGGGCGAACCCGCTGAGCGCCTCCCTGAGCAGCTCGAGGTTCCTGCTCGGCACCGCCACGGCGACCGGCTCGGCGCTCACGAGACCTTCCACGACGAACGGGACGGTCCCGTCGATGTAGGACTCCTCGTCGGAGTAGAACAGCGCGGGATGTGCGAACGTCATGTGCCACCTCTCGTCAACGTCCCAGGATCCCCACCCGGAGCGCCGCTCAAACCATCATTTCTTGACCCTGACACCGTGTCAGCCCCTACACAGGAGCAGTCATGTTCACCATCGGAGACTTCGCCCATCTGGGGCGCGTGTCGGTGCGGATGCTGCGCCATTACGACGCGGTCGGGTTGCTCCCGCCGGCACACGTCGACCCGTCCAGCGGCTACCGCTTCTACACCGCCTCCCAGCTGCAACGCCTCAACCGCCTCGTCGCGCTGAAGGACCTCGGCCTGACGCTCGACCAGGTGCGCGTGGTGCTCGACGAAAAGCTTTCCGTCGAACAGCTGCACGGCATGTTGTCGTTGCGGCGGGCCGAGCTGCGGCAGCAGATCCTCGCGGACGAGTCGCGGCTGCGGCGGGTCGAGGCACGTCTCCGGGTCATAGAGAGGGAGGGCGCCATGCCCACCGACGAGATCGTCGTGAAGTCCGTTCCCGCCGTCCGCGTCGCCCGGCTCACCGCCACCGCGCCGTCGTACGAGCCCGAGGACATCGGCCCGGTCATCCAGCCGATGTACCCGGAGCTCTTCGAACGGCTGGGCCGCGCGGGCGTCGCGCCCGCCGGTCACGGCATCGCGACCTACGAGCCCGCCGAGGGCGAGGCGGTCGTCGTGCACGCGGGTGTGACCGTGGCCGTCGACCCGTCCCCGGCCTACGACTTCGAGGTCGTGGACCTGCCGGCGCTGGCCGAGGCCGCGACGATCGTGCACCGCGGCACGATGGACGACGTCGACACGTCGTACCAGGCCGTGGCGGCGTGGATCGAGGCCCACGGGTACAAGCAGAACGGGTTCGCCCGCGAGGTGTACGTCCGCTACGGCGAGGGCGACCCGGCCGACTGGGAGACCGAGCTGCAGCTCGAGATCACCAAGCCGTGAGGGCGATCACGGCGGCCAGCCCGAGCAGGCCGACCGGCAGCGAGGCGACCGAGGCGAGCCCGCCCACCAGGAGCGGGCCGCCCGCGTCGCCGAGCTCGCGGCCCACCTCGGCGCTGCCCATCGTCTGACCGAGGCGTTCCTCCGAAGTGGACTTCGCGAGCGCCGCGAACGCCAGCGGCGTCACGGCTCCCGAGCCCGCTCCGATGAGGACGGCCGCGACGAGCGTGCCGGCGAGCCCGGGAACCACCGCCGCGGCCAGGAAACCCGCCGCCGCCAGGAGCAGACCGACCCGGACGCCCGTGCGCGTGCTGACCCGCCGGGAGTCCAAGGCCTTGCCCACGCGCGGCTGCACCAGGGCGGCGGTGATCGCGAGGAGGCTCACCGCCGCGCCGGTGACGACCGGGCCGTGCGCGGCGGCCTTCACCGGCAGGAACCCGATCGCGGTCGCCAGCGCGGCGGTGGACGCGGCGAGCGCGGCCGTCGGCCTGAGGAAGTCGGTGTGGGACAGGCGCTTCACGAGGTCGCGGACGGTCTGCCGCCGGCGCGGCAGGGGGTCGAGGCGCGGCACGGTCAGGCACCACAGCGCGACGGCCACCGCCAGCGCGGCCATCGTGAGGAACAACAGCTCGAAGTCGCCGAAGTGGATCAGCACCCCGCCGAGCAGCGGCCCGGCCGTGTACCCGATGCCCTTCCACGCGCCGTAACGCCCGAACGCCTTGCCGCGCGCCGACTCCGGGGTCAGCCGCGCCACCATCGCGCTCGCCGCCGGGGAGAACGCCGCCGCGGCCACCCCCTGCCCGAACCGGGCGACGGCGACGTTGTCGACCAGCACGAACGCGCTGGAGGCGAGGGCGAACGCGGCGAGCCCGCCGAGCAGCACGGGACGGGCGCCGACGCGGTCGGCGAGCGTGCCGAACACCGGTTTGAGCAGCACCTCGGCGCCGTCGTAGATCGCGAGCAGGAGGCCGAGGGCCAGCAGGTCCGACTGCAGGAAGCCCAGGCCGGAGGCGACGCCGTGGGCGCCGAACGCCGTGACGAACCCCGCCGCGCACAGCGGCAGGACGGGTCTCACACGTCGTCCCGGTGGATGCGCCGGTGCAGCGACTCCATCCGGTCGTCGAGCTGGGCCGCGATCATCGCCGTCGACATCAGTTCGCCCACGAAGTCGGCCGGCGGGTGGTCGTCGTACTTGTAGAAGAGCTTGTGCTCGAGCGTCGCCCAGAAGTCCATCGCGATGGTGCGCAGCTGCACCTCGACCTTCACGTGCTCGACCCGGTCGGACAGGAACACCGGGATCCGCACGATCAGGTGCAGGCTGCGGTAGCCGTTCGGCTTCGGCTGCGCGATGTAGTCCTTGGTGCGCAGGATCTCGACGTCGTGCTGGCGCGCCAGCATCTCCTTCACGCGGTAGACGTCCGAGACGAACGGGCAGACCACGCGCACACCGGCGACGTCGTCGAGCCAGTCGCCGAACGAGTCGAGGTCGAGCGGAAAGCCCTTGCGGCGCAGCTTCTCCAGGATGCCTTCCGGCTTCTTCACCCGGTTGGAGATGTGCTCGATCGGGTCGTGCTGGTGGACCGAGTCGAACTCCTCGCTCAGGATCCGGAGCTTCGTCATCAGCTCCTCGATCGCGAACTTGTAGACGAGCAGCCGCCGTTCGAGATCGCGGAGCACACCCAGGTCGTCGGCCAGATCGGTCACGCCGTCCAGGGTACTGATCACGTTCACCGGAACCGCGCGACCGCCTCGGGCGCGTACCCGTAGAAGCCAGGAAGACCACCTGTGTGGAGGAACACGACCGGCACGTCGCCGCGCGGGGCGATCTCGCGGAACTTCACCGCGGCCTTGCCCGTGTAGACCGGGTCGAGGACGACGCCCTCGGTCTCGGCGAACAGCTTCAGCACGTCCCACATCTCCGGCGTCGGCACGCCGTAGCCCGGCCCGATCGTGTCGTCGGTGACGGTGACGTGCGCGAGCTTCGGAGCAGGCTCCCCGAGCAGGGCGGCGGCCTCGGTGGCGAGGGCGTGCAGCTCCTGCTCGGCGTCCTGCGCGGTGTGCGACACGCTCGCGGCGTGCACTTTCCCCGGCCAGCCGAGCAGCTCGGTGCCGAGCGCGACGCCCGCCGCGGTGGCGCCGCTGCCGTCCGGCACGACGATGGTGGCGTCGTCGATGCCGCGCTCGTCCAGCTGCCCGACCAGTTCGACGGCCGCGGCGACGTAACCGAGCGCGCCCAGGCCGTTCGAGCCGCCGACGGGCAGGGTGACGGCCTTGTCGTGGTTGATCCGCTCGTAGGCGGCGGCGGTCTCGTCGGCATCGGCGCAGACGTGCACGGTCGCGCCGAACATGTGGTCCAGGACCACGTTGCCGGACCTCTCGTACGCGTCACCCGCCATCGGCACCTTGGCCGTGAGGACGAGTTCGCACTTCAGGCCGAGCTTCGCGCAGGCCGCCGCCGTCTGGCGCCCGTGGTTGGTCTGCAACGCGCCGAACGTGATGATCGTGTCGGCGCCGTCCTCGATCGCCCGGCCGAGCAGGAACTCGAGCTTGCGCAGCTTGTTGCCGCCCGCGCCGAGGCCGTTGACGTCGTCGCGCTTGATCAGGACCGGAGGGCTGCCGAGCGCCGCCGCGAGCCTCGGGGCGTCCTCCAGAGGGGTCGGCCAGCTGCCCAGTGCGACTCGGGGGAACGCGCTCAGGTCCATGGGGCGAGCCTAGTGGCCTCGGTGTCGTCGGGAACCGGGCCGACACCGTGCAGGACGTGGGCGAGGACCTCGATGCCGCGCACGACCCGCGGGCCGGGGCGGTTGAAGTACGACGGTCCGTCGAGGACCCACGTCTCGGGGAGCTCTTCGTCCGGAAGTTCCCGCATGGTGCGTTCGGGCGGGAAGCCGCACGGCATGAGCAGCACCACGTCCGGCTTCGCGTCGTGGACGGCCTGCCAGGTGATCGGCCTCGTGTGCTCGCCCTTCTCCGCGAGCAGCGGGACGCCGCCTGCCTTCGCGATCTGCTCCGGGACCCAGTGCCCGGCCGGCCAGACCGGGTCGAGCCACTCGATCGGGGCGACCCGCGGGCGGGGGAGGTGCCTCGTCCGCCGTTCGACCTCGTCGATTCGGTGCCTGAGGGCGGCGATCTTGTCCGCGCTGTCGACGCCCAAGACGTCGCCGACGGTTTTGAGGCAGTCGAGCACCTCGTCCAAAGTGGAGGGTTCGAGGCTCAGGACCGTGGGACCGGCGTCCATCATCCGGACCGCTTCGGTGACCTTGCGGTAGGAGATCGCGCAGACGTCGCAGAGGTCCTGGGTGAGGACGACGTCCGGCTTCAGGTCGTTGAGCAGGTCCGCGTCGAGCCCGTAGAGCGACGAGCCGCGGTGCACGGTCGTGTTGATCTCCCTGCTGCTGAGGGTGAACTGGTCGACGCCGGTGCTCGTGACGACGGGGACGCTCTCGATCCCCGCGGGCCAGTCGCACTCGTGGGTGCGTCCGACCAGGTGCTGCGCGAGGCCGAGTTCGGCCACGACGTCGGTGGCCGCGGGCAGCAGCGAGACGATCCGCATCAGACCTCCCGGCCGAACTCGGCGTACCGCGTGGAACCGCTCTCCAGGGCGGCGACGGCGAGGGTGAGCCTGCGATGCAGCGACGGGTAGATCCTCGGCGCGGCCTCGTCGAGCGCCAGGTAGGTCACGCCCTCCAGTTCGGGGTCGCACGCCACGGCGCCGTCCACCACACCACCGTCGAACACGAACTGGTGGCAGTCGCGCCACACCCCGTTGCGCGGCGTCCAGTCCACGACCAGCAGACGTCCCAGCGGCACGGTGAGGCCGAGCTCCTCGCGGACCTCGCGCAGCGCCGCGGCCCTCGGCGACTCGTCGTCCTCGGTCATGCCGCCGGGGATGTCCAGCACCGCCTTGTAGGTGGGCACGACGAAGAGGACACGTCCGGCCGAGTCGCGGATCAGCGCGCCGCCCGCGCTCGTCTTGGTGGGACGCCGGGACGCCACCCCGGGGACGTGCTCGCGCTCCGGCGGGCCTTCGGCGAGGACGTCGGCGGCGAACGTGGCGGGGTCACCCGAGTGCAGAGCGGACACGGGGTTGATCATCACACCGGCGGGTGAATCGCGCACGCGCCGTGCACCGGCTTTGCGCTGGTGGTGATTCGGGCGCAGGTGACGGTCTGCGACCAAACGACCCAGGAGTACGCTGGGCGCTGTAACTCCGTG
Organism: Lentzea albida; assembly: GCF_900111005.1. Taxonomy (GTDB): domain Bacteria; phylum Actinomycetota; class Actinomycetes; order Mycobacteriales; family Pseudonocardiaceae; genus Lentzea; species Lentzea albida. The sequence goes on along the minus strand of NZ_FOFV01000003.1, from coordinate 323,612 downwards.
CGATCAATCGCCGATGTCCACGGCAACATCGGTGGAGGTGACGCCAATGGGGGCAAGTGCCGCCCAGCGAAGACATGATGGCAGGTCGGCCCCGTGGTCGGTGGTCGGACTGACCGTCGTGTTCGTCGTGGTGGCCCAGGTCCAGTTCGCCATCGCGGTCGCGGAATCGGTCTGGTGGCCGGCCGTGGTCGGGGTGTTGCTGCTGGGCGCGGCGGTCGTGTTCGTGAAGACGGCGCGCAGGCTGCGTTGGGAAGACAGCGACTCGTACACCGCACCGCCCGAGGTGGCCCAGCCGCTTCCGGCAGAGCACTACGAGAGCCACGTCGACGCCGACGGGAGCCTGGCACGCGCGGTCGGCGAAGTCGTCCACGCGTCACGGCGCTGGCGGGCCTGACCGCCTCGTACCGCGGAGACCGGGTCAGGCGGTGACCCGGTCATGTCGGCGTGTTCGCCGACGATGAGGCCGGTGCTCAGCTCCGGAACGGGTTGGGCAGGTAGGCCCATGCCTTCGTGCCTGGGTCGAGCCGCATCAACGTGAGCGGTTTGGCGGGCAGCGGGTCGTGCAGCAGCGCGTGCCGGTCCGGGGTGTCCGGGACGGTCTTCGCGACGACGTCCCACAGTTCGGCGTCCGGGGCGTCGAGCGTGCCTATCAAGCCGGTCAGCGCGGTGGCGAAGAACGTCGCGAACGTCTTGGCGCGCAACGCCTCCGGGCTCGCGTGCAGGCGGGTGGGCAGGCCTGGGCGCGGGCTGACGCGGATGTCGGCCAGGTCGCGGTAGACCACCCGGCTCGGCCGTCCGTCCACGAGGCCCACCACCAGGTTCTGCTCGTGGGCCTCCAGCGCCACCCCGCGCGCGAGCAGCGTCATCAGCGGTGGCACGGTCAGTTCGGCGAACTCGCGCAGCCACGCGCCCGGGTCGGGGACGTGGTGGGCTCTCAGCGCGGCCAGGGGCAGCAGGGTCTCGCCCTCGCGCGGCACGGGCTTGTCGCGCAGGATCACGCCGAGCCTGCGGTCCGGTTCGCCGTCGGTCAGCACGGCGGCCGAGGCCCGGTTGGCCTGCAGCTCGATGCCTTCGACCGCGGTGCTCAGGAAGTCCGAGACCGTCGTCGCCGTCGCGATCGAGTCGCCGGAGATGTCCCGCACGGCCGAGGTGATCTGGGCGCTCAGCGTCGTCTTGACGTGCCAGTCGCCCGCCGAGAGGGTCCGCAACGCCATCAGCGGGTATGCGGTGAGGGTGCCGGTCGTGGGCACGCCCAGCCGGTCGGCCTGCCACGGGTGGACGGGGAGGAGGATCCGGTCGCCGTCGCGGAGTTCGCCGGGCCAGTCGCCGAACACCACGTGGTCCTTCGCGGGGTGCAGTCCCAGTGCGACGACCGGGCGGTGTTCGGGGCCGTACGCGAGGTGGTCGAGTGCGGTGAAACCGGTGCGGTTGCGGCAGCACGGGTGCAGCGGGTGGCCGTCGACGACGCTCTGCTCGTGCTCCTCCAGCGAGCGGCTGAGGAACGGGGTCGTCAGCGGGCTCGTCGTGCGGGACAGGGCCAGTCCGGCGACGCTGTGGGAGACCTCCGTGACGAGGCTCTCAGAGCGTGGCCAGCGCAGTGCGGTGAGGAGGTCGACCGGGTGGCTGAAGGCTCTCGGATCCACGCTGACCTGCGGCAACGGTTCGACGGCGAGAGCCCGGCGCAGGCGTGCGAGGATCGCCGCACGGGCTCCCGGCAACTCCGCGGTGAACCTTTCGGCGCGATCTTCGTCCAGAGCCGCGGCGAAGGCGGACTCGACCGGTGTCTGCGTCAGAATGATCTGATCCTGGCACATCGCGCGAGGGAAGCGGACACCGGTGGAAGCGATCACTGATCCCGACGGCACCACCTCCACGGCGCTGCTGAACTGCCTGCGCCGCGAGGTGGGGGAGTGGCGGGACGGCGTGCTGCGCCTGCCCCGCACGGGCACGTTGCTGCGCGCGCGGGAGGGCCGCTGGCTGTCGGACCCGGAGGTGTTCACCGGATCGTGGCAAGCGTTGTCCTGGCACGAACTCGCTGTGCTCGTCACGAAGGAGCTGGGCGACCCGCCGGTCGGGTTCCTGGACGAGATCGCGGGCTCCCGGTCGGCCATCGCCGCCGTGCTCGACGCCCGTGCCACCCCGCCCGCCGACCTCTACCAGCGCTCCGAGCAGGCGCTGGTCGCAGGCCACCGCTACCACCCCGCGCCGAAGGGCCGAGGAGGCGTTCCCGCGTCGGAATGGCTGCCGTACGCACCCGAGGTGCACGCGAGCTTCTCGTTGGCACAGCTGGAAGGTGACTTCGTCGACGACGGTGAGGTGCCGTTGCCTCCCGGCGTGCTGCCCGCCCACCCGTGGCAGCTGTCGTTGCTGGGCCTGCGCGGGGAGGCGACCGGCCACGAGGTGTGGCCGACGTCCTCGGTGCGCACGGTCTACGACCCGGCCGAGGACCTGTTCTACAAGTTCAGCCTCGACGTGCAGATCACCAACGACGTGCGCCGCCTGTGGGCGCACGACCTGCGCTGGATCCCGCCGCTCGCGCGCCTGCTGGGACCGGTGTTCGCCGACATCGCCTCGGTCTTCCCGGGCGCGACGTTCCTGATCGACCGCGGCTACCGGACGGCCCCCGACGCCTTCGAGGGCCTCGCCGTCGTGGTGCGGGACGGCATCCGGCAGCACACCCTGCCCGGCGCGACCCCGTTGCTGGCGGCGGGGATCAGCGAGGGTTTCGACGGAAACCCGTTGGACGGCCTGGGTTCCGCCGACACCCTGCGGTGGTTCCGGCAGTACGTCTCGGTCGTCGTCCCCCCGGTGCTGCACGCGTTCTTCGCCCACGGCGTCGTGATGGAGTGCCACCTGCAGAACGTCGTCGTCGGCGTGGACGCCGCGGGCATGCCGGTGCAGGCGATCTACCGCGACCCCGAGGGCATGCGCCTGCTGCCCCGGCACGCCGACCTGCTGTCCTCAGTGGACGGAGAGGGCGGGGCGCGCGGCGTGTCCGAGGCGAAGGGCTGGGAGCGCCTGCGGTACTGCCTCGTCGTCAACCACCTGATCGAGATCGCCGGCGCGGTGCTGGAGCGGCACCCCGGCCTGGACGTGTGGGCCGAGGCGCGCGCTGTCTTCGTGGCGTACGCGGAAGAACACGGCTGCGAGCAGGTCATGTCGTTGCTGGAGGACCGGTTCGTGCCCGCGAAGGCGAACCTGCTGCTGCGGTGGACGCGCGCGGAGGGTGCCGCCGGCCGGTACGTGGACGTCCCGAACCCGTTGTACCGCGGCTGAAGCACCCCCGTCAGAGCAGGCGCTTGATCTCTCCCCTCGCGCGGTAGAAGCCGCCGCTCGCCGACGTGTGGATCTCCGTCACCAGGTAGCGGGCGCCGGGCACGCGGATGTCCTTGGGGAACTGGACGGCACGCGTGCGGTCGTAGCCGTCGGAGATGACGTGCACGCGCAGGCGGCCCGCCTCCTGCACGCACTCCACCACGACGCCGCCGGCCGGGACCGCGCTCGCCACCACGGTCTCCACCTCGGTGGTCGCCTCGACGCGCTGCCAGTGGTCGGCCTTGATGTCGCTGCGCTGCGGCAGGTCGCCCTGCTCGGCCGCGTGGATGGCGGCCGGGCTCGCGTCGATGCACGCCAGCGAGCCGTCCGTGGTGACGATGTAGAGGCGCTCGTCGCGGTACTGCATGGAGAACGCGGAACCGCAGCCGGTGCCGAGCTTCCACAGGCGGGTGCCGTCGGCGGCGAAGCAGTAGACGGACGAGTGGTTGTCGCCCGCGAAGACGTAGTCGCCGCCCGGTGAGGTGGCGCACGAGAACACCGCCGCGTCGCAGCGGTAGCGGCCCGTCTCCGCGCCGGTCGCGCGCGCCAGCCGGTGCACGTACCCGCGGCTCGTGCCCGCGAACACCTCGGCGGGCTCCTGCCAGCCGAACAGCACCGCGCCGACGGTCTCGGCGTGCCAGACGGGATCGCCGCTGCGCGCCGCGTAGTGCGTGACGCCGTCGGAGTGCCCGTGGAACACGCCTTCCGGCGCGCACCGCACCATCCACGCGCTGTCGCCCCTGCTGCGGCGCGACCACTGGAACTCGTCCTCGTGGTCGACGATCGTGATGCCGCCCTGCCGGTCGGACACGCCGAGCACGCCGTCGTCGATGTCGAGCCAGTAGATGTCGACGTCGGTGGCGATCTCGTACGCGACGCGCGGGACCTTGCCGCCCAGGTCGTACACGCGGCCGTCGTCACAGCCCGCGTAGATCCAGAAGTCGTCGGCCACGATGCACTTCACGCCGTCCGGCAGGCCGTAGCGGCCCGTGACCCGGCCGTCGTGGGCGAGCGTGAAGACGTCGCCGTTCTCGTTGCCGACCCAGGCCTCGTCCTCGCCGATGAAGATGCCGAACGCGGGCGCCCCCGAGGCGAACCGCCACAGCACGGGAGCCTGCCGGGCGCTCGACCGCACGCTCGTGATCTCGCGCCGAGTGATCGCCCGCCGCTGCCGCTGCCCCTTGACCGCCGGCGCGTAGCCCTTGCGCACCTTCTCGCCGATCTTCTTCTCGGCGGCGCTCACGGCCTTCGCCTCGTCGGCGAACGTCGACGTGCGCGTGGAGCCCCGCTCACCGATGCGGCCGAACGTGATGCTCACCGTCGTGCCGTCGACGACCACCTCGTAGAACTTGTGCGCACTCCCGGCGGACTCGGACAGCTCCAGGTACGTGGTGGCAGCGGCCACGGTCTTCCCCCTCGTGTTGATCAGCTGGATCGGACCGTAGCAAGCGGGTCCGACAATTCCCGTCGCGTGTGGTCAGGGACCCGGCGGACGCGCTGCGCGCCCGCTCGTGGAAAGCTGGACCGGCGGGACGGAGGTGTGATGACCGAGGCGGAGAGGCCGTCGATCCGCATGCGCGTCCTCGACGCCATCACGGACCCGGCGCTCAAGGAGCTCGACCTCGACAAGGTGCTCGAGGTCCTGCTGGAGCGCTCCCGCGCCCTCTTCGCGGTCGACACCGTCACCGTCCTGCTGGTCGACCGCGGTGGCGAGAGGCTCGTGGCGCGCGCGAGCTCCGGGCTCGACGAGGAGGTCTTCCAGGGGCGTGCGGGTGCCCGTCGGCAAGGGCTTCGCGGGCAGCGTCGCCCAGCGCAGGCAGGCCGTGCAGGTCGAGCACGTCGACGAGTCCACTGTGGTCAACCCGCTGTTGTGGGAGCACGGGCTGCGCGTGCTGCTGGGCGTGCCGGTGATCGCTGAAGGCGAGCTGATCGGCGTCCTGCACGTCGGCAGCACCACGGCCCGCCGCTTCACCGACGAGGAGGTCGAGGCGCTGCAGGTCGTCGCCGACCGCCTGGCCTTCGCGGTCTACGTGGACAGGACGCGGTCCGAGCGCGCCGCCGCCGCGATGCTGCAGGAGAGTCTGCTGCCGTCGAGCCTGCCGAGCGCCGACGGCTGGGAGCTGGCGGCCCGGTACGTCCCCGGCGCGGAGAGCGGCGTCGGCGGCGACTGGTACGACGTGTTCGCACTGCCCGGCGACCGCATCGGCGTGGTGATCGGCGACGTCGTCGGCAGCGGCCTGCGCGCCGCCGTCGTGATGGGACGGTTGAGGAGCGCGTTGCGCGCCTACGCCCTGGAGTACCTCGACCCCGCGCAGGTGCTGGGCAAGCTCGACCGCAAGGCCAGCTACTTCGAGCACAACACCATGGCCACAGTGGCCTACGCGATCATCGACACGACGACCCACCGCATGAGCCTCGCCGTGGCGGGGCACCTGCAGCCGGTCGTCGCCGTGCCGGGGGAGCCCGCCCGGTTCGCGGGCGCCCCCGTCGGGCCGCCCGTCGGGTTCGACCTCGGCACCACCGGTCGTCGCAGCGTCAGCGTCGACGTGCCGCCGGGCAGCCTCGTCGTGCTGTACACGGACGGTCTGGTCGAGCGCCGGGGCCAGGACCTGGACGCCGGCCTGGAACGGCTGCGCGGCGCCGTCGGCCCGATGGAGGCGGAGGCGGCCTGCAGCCGCATCATGGCAACGTTGGTCGGCGACCAGCAGGCGACCGACGACATCGCGCTGGTCGCCATCCGCCACAGCGGCGGAACGTCCTGATCACAAGCCTGTCGGAATTGTCGGTCTCGCGACGTAAGCTCCCCGGCGACGAACTGGGACGCCTCTGGGAGAACTCGCCTTGAGAAAGAAGCTGAGATCGTTGTGCCTGGCCGTGGCCGGGATCGCCGCGACCGCGTCGGTCGTGACCACCGGCGCGGCGGCCGCCGCCGAACCCACCTGCGGGCCGGTGGCGCACATCTTCACCATGCAGGCCGACGGCGACCTGTGGCTCTACGAGCACTCGGCGCCCGCGACCGGCGGGTTCGAGTGGGCAGGCGCGAAGCAGATCGGCTCGGGCTGGGGCGGCAAGACGTTCGCCGGCCCCGACGGCCGCGTCTACAACATCACCACGGGCGGTGAGCTGCGCCGGCTGCGGTACAACGGCACAGGCTGGGACACCTACCCCGGCGGCGGCCAGTACCAGACCATCGGGTGGGGCTGGCAGGCCTACGTCCAGGCGGCGAACCGCGGCAAGATCACCGTGGACGCCGACGGCTCGATCTACACGCTCGAAGGCGACCAGCTGCGGTGGTGGCGCTACGACGAGCAGGCCGGCGCGTGGGCTCCCGGCAGCGGCCGCGTGCTCGACACCGGCTGGGGCGACTTCGACCTGATCGCCGCGAGCGGCAAGGGCGGCCTGCAGGCGCAGGACCCGGCCCACGCCCTGCACCGCTACCGCTACCACGCCGAGACCGAGCAGTTCCTCGTGCGCGACGTCGTCCCCGAGGCCGGCTGGGAACGCTACGGCAACCTCTTCTCGCCCGGTGGCGACCTCTACTACTCGGTGCGGCCCGACAACGGCGAACTGCGCTGGAACCGGTTCACCGACGACCCCGGCTGGCAGAGCGTCCTCGGTTCCACGATCGGCTCGGGCTGGGGCACCGACATCGACGTCACGGCGACCACGAACGACTGCTCGATCACGCTCCCCGGCCCGGCCGGGAGCTAGGTGACGGCCGCACCACGACAGTGACAGACCGACTGGGGGAACGATCGATGAAGAAGAAGCTGAGATCTCTCGTGCTGTCCGCGGCGCTCGCCGCGGGCGCGGTGACGGTCACCACGGCCGTCACCGTGGGCACGGCGTCCGCCGCGGAGTGCGCGGCCACCGCGAACATCTTCACGATGCAGGCGGACGGCGACCTGTGGCTCTACCGGCACGCGAGCCCGTCCGGCGGTGAGTTCAGCTGGGCGGGCGCCCAGCAGGTCGGCTCGGGCTGGGGCGGCAAGACGTTCGCCGGCCCCGACGGCTGGCTGTTCAACATCACGACCGGCGGTGAGCTGCGCCGGCTGCGGTACAACGGCGGCGGCTGGGACATCATGCCCGGCGGGGGCCAGTTCCAGGCGATCGGCTCGGGCTGGCAGGCCTACGTGCAGGCGGCGAACCGCGGCAAGATCACCGCGGACGCCGACGGCTCGATCTACACGCTCGAAGGCGACCGGGTGCGGTGGTGGTCGTTCGACCACGGCGCCGGCGCGTGGGCGCCGGACAGCGGCCGCGTGCTCGACGTGGGCTGGAGCCGGTTCGACCAGATCACCGCGAGCGGCAGCGGTGGCCTGCAGGCGCGCGACGCCTCCGGGGTGCTGCACCGGTTCCGCTACCACCGCGACACCGGGCGGTTCATCGTCCACGACCTGGGCGCGGCGGGCTGGACGAACCACAGCAGGCTGTTCTCCGCGGGCGGCGACGTCTACTACGCGGTGCGTCCCGGCACCGGGGAACTGCTGTGGAACCGGTTCGAGGAGTACGTCGACAACGGGGCGTGGCAGTCCGGGAGCGGTTCGGTGATCGGCACCGACTGGGGCACCGACGTCGACATCACCGCGACCACGAACGGCTGCTCGGTGGCGGACCTGAGCGAGCCGCCGACCTGGGTGCGCGTCACCGACGAGAACAGCGTGCCGCCCGTGGTCGTCACGCCCGCGTCGGGCGGCACGCACCTGGTGGACACGAACTTCGACAACGAGATCATCGACACCCACTCGACGGGACCGCAGTGGGGGACCCGTGTCGTCGCGGGCAGGTACAGCGGCGTCTCGGGCCCGGTGCTCGACGACGAGGCCGGCACCGCGATGATCGGCGCCACCGAGTTCGGGACGGGCGACGTCGAGCTGTTCACGCTCAGGGACGGCCAGTGGCAGGCACCGCTGTCCCTGGGCGGCCGGATGGAGTGGACCCCCGCCGCCGTGCGGAGGTCGGACGGCACGCTGGCGGTGTACGCCATGGGTTCCCTTGGGCCGTACGGCCCGTCACAACGTCAGCTCGTCTACTACACCGAGCAGTTGCCCGGTGGCGAGTTCCTCGCCTGGCGCCAGTTCGGCGACAGGCACACCAAGTACTTCGGTGCACCAGAGGTGGTCAGCGACGGCGACGAGACGACGATCGTCCTCTTCACCTCCGGCCTGGCGGAGTGGTTCCGGCACACGCCCGGCAGCCCGCCCGTGCGCAAGGGCACGCTGAACGGCGGTGGCAGGGTCTCGCTGACCGGTGACGGGCAGGGCGGGATCATCGTCGTCGGGCACCACATGTCGAACGGGAAGCAGGAGATCGGCCTGCTCCGCGAGAAGGCGGACCGGTCGGGCTTCGAGGAGAACTGGGAGCTCGTCGGCGGTGAGATCCCGGCGGGCACGGAGGGCGTGCCGCCGTTCGCCCGGGTGTTGCCGAATGGCTCGGTGGCCGTGACGGTGATCGGCGACTTCCGCCGGCCGCTCGTGACGACGTCGACGGTGTCCGGCGCCCGCGGGTTCCACCCGTGGGCGGCGGTCGCACCGGACCTGGAACACGTCTTCCTCGACGCGCCGAGCCTCGGCCTGACGAGGTCGGGTGACGTCGTGCTCACCGAGCGGCGCGGCGACCAGATCCACCACTGGCGTGCCTCGGTGCCCGGCGACCCGGCGGCACCGCTGCAGTTCACCGGCGGCCGCATCAGCTGACCGTTCGGCACCGCGACGCCCCGGCACCTCGACGAGGTGCCGGGGCGTTTCCCTTTGCCCGAAAAAGCGTTGCCGCATTTCTTCCGCGGCGGTTCTGAGCATCGCCGATTCACCATTCCTATGTAGCTCTTTCGGGTGAATTGCCTGATCAGGAGCGCGCTGGAAGGCCTTCTCCATCGTTGCGCGAAGCCCGAACGTTTCCGTTTCGCCGTGGCCAGTTTTTGTCGCCTTTTCCGCCTAACGCTCGGCGCGGTGTGAGCGATGAGACGTCCGAACGGCGCAGCGGAGGAGGTGCGGGGGAGCACGATGGGCGAGATCAGGACCGGTGTCACCACGCATCCCGGCGTGGTGCGGGACGTCAACGAGGACAACGCGATCGCGGGCAGGCGCGTCTTCGCGGTGGCCGACGGGGTGGGCGGGCACGCGGCGGGCGAGGTCGCCAGCGCGTTGCTCGTCGAGCGGCTGCACGAGCTCGACCGGCTTCCCGCGGCGGGCCCGGAGGACGTCCGCGCGACGCTCGCCGCCGCGGGCCGGTCCCTCGAGGAGGCCGGGCACGCCGGCATGACGACGGTCGCGGGCATCGCGCTCGTCACCGTCTCCGAACGGCCGCACTGGGTCGTGTTCAACGTCGGCGACTCGCGCGTCTACCGGTTCGACGGCACGGTGCTGACGCAGCTCACCGTCGACCACTCCGAGGCGCAGGAACTCGTCGCGGCGGGCCTGCTGACGGCCGACGAGGTCAGGACCTACCCGCGCCGCCACGTCGTCACCCGCGTGCTGGGCAGGGCCGGCATGTCCGACCCGGACCTGTGGCTGTTCCCGCCGCGTGCCGGGGAACGGTTCGTGATCTGCACCGACGGCCTGAGCAACGAGGTCGCGGACACCGAGATCGACGAGGTGCTCCGCTCCCACCCCGACGCACGCGAGGCGGCCGCCGCCCTGGTCGACCGGGCCCTCGCCGCGGGTGCGCGCGACAACGTGACGGCCCTCGTGGCCGACTACGCCGTCGTCGCGGACGCCAGCTGTGACACGGCGCCGCGGAGCCCGCGATGAGCGCCGTCGAGTACGTGCCGGGCACGTGGGTCGCGGTGGTGGGGGAGCGGACGTGGCTCCTGCTGGCCGTGGCGCCCGAGTCCGGTCTGGTGCGCCGCTGCTGGGACCTCGTGCGGACCGACGAGCCCCTCGACGAGGTGCTGGCCGAGATCGTCCACGAGGGGTTCCGCGCGGTCAGCGGGTTCGCGCTCGTCCGGCTGGCACCCGGCGAGGAGCGCGCGGTGGTGCGGGGCGCGGCACGGCTGCAGTTCGCCGACGCCTCCGGTGCGGTCGACGAGATCAACGCGGCGGGCGTCGGCACGTGGGTCGACCGCAACCTCGGTGACGTGGCACGGATGCGCATCGCGACGGGTGCGGCCGGGCCTGCCCTGCCGGTGCGCGGCGGGGTGGTGCTCGCGGGCGAGCTGGCGGTGTCGCTGTCGGACGTGCCGCAGGAAAACTTTGCGGGACAGGAGGAAGCGGTGGAGCTGACGGTCGTGCGGGACGAGCCGCGGACCGCACCGCAGGTTCCCACCGCACCCCCACCCCAGCCCGCACCACCGCTCCAGCCCGCACCCCACCTGTCCGCCGTGCCGCAGCCCCTGCCCATCCCGTCCGCGCCACAGCCCGCACCGCAGCCCACCCAGATCACCGGCGTCATCCAGTCCCTCGACTGGGCGCCCCCGGCACCCGCCGCTCCTCGCCCCGAACCGGTCGCCGTCGTACAGGCCGAGCCGGTCACCGACACGGTGCTGCGGACGAACGTCCTGTCCCCCAACGAAACGCGCATGCTGCACCCCGGCAGCACCAGCGGTCCGCAGCTGGTGCGGGCCAAGAAGTGCCCGGCGGGTCACCTCAGCTCGGACTACGCCGTGCACTGCCGCGTGTGCGAGGTGCCGCTGCCCGAGCAGGACGCCGCCATGCTGCCGATGCCGGTGCTCGGCCTGCTGCGGCTGTCCAACGGAGACACGATCACCCTCGACCGCAACGTCGTCATGGGCCGCGACCCCAGCGGTGACCGCAGGGGCGTCAACCTCGTGCAGGTCGGCCGGGAGAACGACACCGAGATCTCGCGCACGCACGTCGAAGTGCGGCTGGAGGGCTGGGACGTGCTGGTGCGCGACCTCGGTTCGATGAACGGCACCTCCGTCGCCCGCCCGGGCTGCCCGCCGCAGAAGCTCGCCGCGCACATCGAGGAGTTCCTCTACCCCGGCACGCGCGTGGTGCTCGGCGACCAGTTCTCGTTCACCTTCGAGGTGAACGGATGACGGAGAAGCCACCGGAGATCCCGCACTTCGAGTACCGCGGCGACATCGGCGGCGGCGGTTTCGCCATGGTGCACCGCTACTACCACCGCAAGCTCAAGCGCGACGTCGCCGTGAAGGTGCCCAAGGCGACCGGCCTGTCCGACGCGGTGCGGGAGCGGTTCATCGCCGAGGGCGAGTCGATGGCGGAGCTCGGCAACCACCGCAACGTCGTCACCGTCTACGACACGGACACCGCCGCCGACGGCCGCCCGTACCTGGTGATGGAGTACTGCCCCGGTGGCGACCTCGCGAAGCTCTCCGGCCGCACCCCGTTGTCCGTCAAAGAGGTTCTCGACATCGGTGTGCAGGTCGCCGGCGCCATCGAGACCGCGCACGAGCGCCGGATCCTGCACCGCGACATCAAGCCCGCGAACATCCTCATGAACGAGTACGGCAAACCGTGCCTCACTGACTTCGGCATCGCCGGTCGCTTCGCAGAGCAGGACGAGGACGGCCAGGTGATCCTGTCCGTGCCGTGGTCGGCGCCCGAACTGCTCGACAGGTCGGCGGTGGAGCAGGGCGGCGTGCCCGCGGAGGTGTTCTCGCTGGGCGCGACCCTGTGGCACCTCCTGGTGGGCCACTCGCCGTTCATGCCGCGCGGCACCGACAACTCGCTCGCCGCGATCGAGCAGCGGATCGTGTCCGGCTGGCTGCCGACCGGCCTCGCCGCGCCCGCCGACCTGCAACGCCTGCTGGCACGCGCGATGGCGAAGAACCCGGCGGCACGGCCGGGGTCGGTGCGCGAGTTCGCCGTCGGGTTGCAGCGGATCCAGAAGGCGCAGCGGTTCGGCGAGACCGAACTGGTGCTGATGCCCGCCCCCGAGCCGGACGAGCCGGTGGCCGCCGCGTCCTTCGTGGCACCGGAGGCGCCACTGGCACCGCCGACCCGGCAGCGGATGCAGCCGGTGTTCGTGCCGCAGGAGGTGAAGCCGGCGCCGCACACGACAGCACGAGCCGTCGCACCGCCACCGCTGCAACTGCCGCAGGCCCGGCCGGTGCCGCACACCACGGCCCGCCCGCCCGAGCCGCCACGCCCGCTGACCGTCGACGCGCCGCAGACGCAGCTGCGAAAACCGCTACCGGACAACGGTATCCGGCCGTCCAAGCCCTCCACGCGGTCCCTCTGGCCCCTCTACGTCGTCGGTGCCGCCGCCACGGCAGCGATCGTCGGCGTGGGCTTCTTCCTGTTGTCCGGCGAGGACAAGCCCACCGGCCCGGTCACCACGACCATCACCGACGACGTCCCGGACCAGAACGCCGGCGCGGGCGGCGCCCCGCCCGGCAGGCCCGAGATCACCGCGACCCGCCTCGACGGCACCAAGGTCCGGTTCGCGTGGACCTACTCGGCCCAGCAGGCGACCGACACGTTCTCGTGGCGGACCTCCACGCGGACCGGCACCGCGAAGGAGCCCCAGATCGAGGTCGAGGGCGCGAACCCGGTGTGCCTGCAGGTGAAGGTCGTCCGCGCGGACGGCAGCAACGCGACCGCGGAGTGGTCGCAGGAGAGCTGTGGCTAGCTCCCGGAACCCGGTGAGGGGAACAGTGGGATTCTTCAGGAGGCACCGGACCACGCTCGCGTCCGCAACGGTGCTGGTCCTCGCGGCCGCCTCGCTCGTGGCGTACGCGCTGACGTCCACCGGCAACCCGGTGCGGCAGGTCGACCTCAACGACGGCGGTGTCTGGGTCACGAGCGATCGCGACGGGCTGTTCGGCAGGCTCAACAAGCCGGTCGGGTCGCTCGACGCCGCGTTCAACCCTCCCGGCGGGGCGCAGCAGAACTACCAGCTCGACGTGGTCCAGGACGCCGCCGCGGTCGTGGCGAGGGACCGCGCGGGCGGCAAGCTCTACCCGGTGGACGTCGCCCGTTCGGTGACGGTCCAGGACCGCGGGCTGGCGCTGCCGAGCGGTGGTCAGGTCGCGCTCGCGGGCGGCACGCTCGCCGTTCTCGACCCCGCCGCGGGCAAGGTGTGGGCGCTCCGCGTCGACCTGCACGCCGGCGTGAGCGCGCTCGACCAGCTCAGCCAGGAGACGCCGCCGCTCGCCACCCTCGACGCCGCCGACACCGCCGCGCTCGCCGTCGGGCTGGACGGCGTGGTGCACGCCGCGTCCGCCAACGGCCGCACGGTCAAGGTCGTCCCGGCGGAGTCCGGTTTCGGCGAACCCGAGTACGGCAAGCTCGCGAACGCCCCGAAGGCGCCGAGGATCACCGCGGTGGGCGGCGAGACCGTCGTGCTGGACGCGGAGTCCGGCACGCTGTTCCTCCCCGGCGGCCGCACCGCGCAGGCCGGGCGCGAGTCCGTGCTGCAGCAGGCCGGACCGGAGGCGCCCACCGTCGTCGTGGCGTCCCACACCGAGATGAAGGCCTTTCAACTCAACGAGGACGGCGCGGAGACGCTGAACGAGGGCGTGGACGGCGCCCCCGCCGAACCGGTGCGGCTCGGCGAGTGCGTGCACGGCGCGTGGGCCGGCGCGTCGGGCGGCTACTTCCGTTCGTGCGACGGGAAGAAGGCGTCGGCCGGCAACCTGCGGGACGCGAAGGCGTTGGTGCAGCCGGTGTTCCGGGTCAACCGCAGGGCGATCGTGCTGAACGACGTCGCGACCGGCGCGGTCTGGGACCTGAGCAGCCAGCGCAAGGTCGACGACTGGCAGTCGGTGAAGCCGCCGCCCGAGCAGAACCCCAGCGACAAGGACAAGAACGAGAACACCACCGAGTCGGCGAAGGACAAGCCGCCGAAAGCCACCGACGACACCCTGGGCGCACGTCCCGGCCGCACGACGGTGCTGCACGTGCTCGACAACGACTCCGACCCGGCCGGGAACATCCTGTCCGTCACGGCCGTGAGCGACCTCGACCGCAAGGACGTCGGGCTCGCGATCGCGCCGGACGGCCAGACCGTCGAGGTGACACTGCCTGAACAGGCGCAGGACGCGCACTTCAAGTACACAGTGGACGATGGCAAGGGCCTGAACGCCACGGCCGCCGTCACCGTCCAGGTGCGCACCGAGTCGCAGAACGAGCCGCCGGCCGTGCGCAAGGGCGCCGAACCGCACGAGTGGTCCGTCGCCTCGGGCGGCCGGTTGACGTTGCCGGTGCTCGCGGACTGGCGCGACTTCGACGGCGACCCCGTGGTGCTCACCGAGGCCGTCGCCAAGGCGGGTGTCGCGACCACCACCAACACCGGGTTCGTCGAGTACGCGGCGCCGGTCGAGGCCGGTGACCAGCCGATCGACTACAAGGTCACCGACGGCGTCGCCGACGCCGTGGCCGGTGCGGAACGCGTGAAGGTGCTCGATCCGGCCGCGCCCGCCGCGCTGCCTCCCGTCACACGGCCGGACGTGGCCCGCGGGCAGGTCGGCGCCCCGGTCCTGATCCGCCCGCTGGAGAACGACCTCCCCGGCGCCGATCCCGTCGACCCCGCGGCCGAACTGCGGCTCGCCGCGGACGTGGCGCCGATCGCCGGCGCAGCGATCACCACCGACACCAAGACCGGCCTGGTCACGCTCACCGCCACCAAGCCCGGCACGTACCCGCTCGACTACACCGCCGCGTTCGGCAACGCACCGTTCGCGAAGGGCGCCATCCGCGTCGACGTGGCCGCCGCTCCCGCCTCGCCACTGCCGCCGGTCGCCATGCCGGACAACGCCGTGGTGCGCAGCCAGGAGCCGGTCGTCACCGACGTGCTGGCGAACGACTTCAGCCCGGCCGGATCTGTGCTCGGCGTGCAGCACGCGGAAAGCATTGCCGGACAACTGGAAGTGGCCGTCGTGAAGGGACGGTGGCTGCGGATCAACGCCACCGCGCCGACCCTCGCCCGCAACCCGCAGGTCGTCCGCTACACCGTGACGGACGGCGTGACCGGCCCGATCACCGGCGAGGTCACCGTCACCCAGCTCCCGCCGCCCGCCGACGACACCCCGGTGCCGAAGGACGACCGCGCCGCCGCCCGTGCCGGCGACTCGACCACGATCCCGGTGCTGGACAACGACATCTCACCGGCCGGCGCACCGCTCACGTTGCAGTCCAACGTGCAGGGCGCGCCGGGCAACGGCAGGCTGGCCGTCACCGCCCGGGACGGTCGCCAGGACGTCGGCAGCGCCTACGTCTCCGGTGACGTCGTGCGGTACGTGGCGCCGGACAAGACCGACGCGCCGTTCGTCGCGGACATCTCCTATGTGGCCCAGAATCCCGACGGCGACCAAGCCGTCGGCCACGCGCACGTGACGGTGAACCCCGCGCCGACCCCGGCGAACCCGAACCAGCCACCGGCGCCCGAACCCGTCGAGGTGCGGGTCGTCGCGGGCGACCGGGTGACGGTCACCGTGCCGTCGAGCGGCGCGGACCCGGACGGCGACTCGGTCGCGGTCACCGGCATCGCGTCCGCTCCCGCGCTCGGCCGCGTCGTCAGCATCGCCAGCACGACCCTGACGTACGAGGCGTTTCCGACGTCCAACGGCACCGACACGTTCGGGTTCGTGGTCACGGATTCGTACGGCCGCACCGGTGAGTCGCTCGTGCGCGTCGCCGTGGTGCCGCCGGGCGATCCGCAGCCGCCGGTCGCCGTGGACGACGTCGTGACGGCCGCGCCCGGCGCGCGCCTCGCGGTGAACGTGCTGTCCAACGACGTGCAGGCGCCCGGCGACACGGTCACCGTCGAGCCGCTCGGCCCGCGCAACCCGTCGCTGCCGGGGGACGTGAAGGCGACGAACGGCCGGATCGAGCTGACCGCGCCCGACCTCACCGGCAAACCTCTGGTGATCACCTACGGCATCACGAACGGGCTGGGCCAGCCGTCGATCGCGACGCTGACGGTGCGCAGCCGTGACGACTACGCGATCCCGCCGGTCGCGGGCGAGCTGTTCCCCGTGGTGAAGAAGGAGGACAGCACGGTCGAGGTGGATCTCGCGGGCGCGATCGCCGACCCGGACGGGTCCGCGGACGGGTTGGAGGTCACCAAGGTCTTCCACGACCAGGCGAAGGTGTCCGGCCGCAAGGCCACCGTGCCGGTCGGCGACCACCCGCGCACGTTGGTCTACGAGGTCAAGGACAGCTCCGGCGCCACTGCCGCGGGCCTGATCCACGTGCCGTCCAAGGGAACCGGCGCACCCCGCGCCGTCCCGGACAAGCTGATCACCGTGCCCGCCGACGGCTCGGTCTCGGTGCAGATCAAGGACTACGTCGACGTGCCGTCCGGCAAGCAGGCGAAGCTCACGACCACCGACAAGGTGACCGCCGCGCCCGCGACCGGTCTGGAGGCCCGCAACGAGGGCGACACCGGGCTCGTGCTGACCGCGCGCGGCGGCTACACCGGACCGGCCGCGGTCACGTTCCAGGTCACCGACGGCACCTCGCTCACCGACCCGGAGGGCAGGTTCGCGCTGATCACCGTGCCGGTGCAGGTCGGGCCGGACACGCCGGTGCTGCGCTGCCCGGCGTCCGCGCTGACGGTCGTCGAGGGCGGGCTGCCGGTGAAGGTCGACGTCACGTCCGTGTGCCACGTGTGGGTCGCGGACCGCTCGAAGCTCGGCGACGTCCGGTACACCGCGACGTGGCTCGACCAGGTCGACGGCGTGTCGCTGGAGGGCTCCGGTGAACGCGTCCTGACCGTCACGGCGGCGGGTGGCGCGAAACCGGGGTCCACCGGCACGATCGAGGTCGGTGCCGGCGACGGCCCCAAGGGCAAGCTCGCGGTCAAGGTCGCGGCCGCTCCGCCGCCCACCGTGTCACCCGTGACGCTCGACGGCGTGAAGGCCGGTGACACGGCAACGGTCGACCTCGTCTCGTACGTGCGCTCACAGTTGCGTGACCCGAAGGTCTCGGTCGTCTCCGTGACTCAGGCCAGCGGTGCGGCAGCGAGCGCCACGAACTCCGGTTCGTCCGTGAGCATCACACCGAACGGAGACGCGCACGGCGCGATCGACTTCAACGTCGTCGTGACCGACGTGGCCGACACCGCGCGTGACGACCGCAAGGTCACCGGCCGGATCAGGCTGAACGTGCTCGGCGTGCCGGACGCTCCGGGCGTGCCGGTGCCGGGGCGCACGGTGCTGAGCAAGGTCGTCGAGCTGTCGTGGAGCTCGCCGTCGGGCAACGGCGCCCCGATCGACTCCTACGAGGTCGAGTACAACGGCGGCAAGCAGACGTGCGCCGCCTCGCCGTGCACGATCACGGGCCTGTCGAACGGCACGGAGTACAGGTTCACCGTGCGCGCGCACAACCTCGTCGGCTGGGGCAAGCCGAGCGGTTCGTCGGCGGGTGCCCAACCGAACACGGTGCCCGGTGCGGTGTCGGGTCTGACGACGTCGACCCCGCGGGACGGCTCGTTGCAGCTCAACTGGACCGCGGCGCCGAACGAGGGCACACCCGTGCTGCGCCACGAGATCAGCTGGTCCGGCGGCGGCCGCACGACCGCACCGGGCGGCGCGACGACCGTGACCGCCTCCGGCCTCGACAACAACGCCCAGACCATCTTCACCGTGATCGCGGTCAACTCGCAGGGCCCCGGCCCGGCCGTCACCGTGCAGGGCCAGTCCGCGGGCGCCCCGCAGGCTCCCGCAGCACCGACCTTCACCGCCACGAACGCCGCGAACGCGCAAACCCGCGCCGTCACGGTCTCGTGGGGCGCGGTCGGTGCGAACGGCCCAGGCCCCACCACGTACACGCTTACCCGCACGGGCGGCGGCACCAAAACGGTGTGCACCAAGGTGACCGCGACGACGTGCCTGGACGACGGCCTCCAGAACGACGGCACGATCTACAGCTACACGGTCGTCGCCGCCAACGCCGCCGCCGAGGCCGAACCGGCGGGCCACACCTCACCCGCCAGCGCCCCCGCCCAGATGGAGGCGACCGCCACCCCGGACCCGATCACGGGCTTCACCGCCACCCCTACGGGTTCCGACGGCCAGGCGACGCTGAGGTTCGACGCCCCCGCCTCGCACGGCAAGTCGAACACCGTGACGTGCACGTGGTCCGGCGGCTCGTGCGGCACCTGGACCTACCCGACCGGCGGCCAGGCCGGCGCGACGCAGACCGTCAACGGCCTGCCCAACGGCCAGCCGGTGACCATCAGCCTCCAGACGTGCAACGGCAGCGGCGGCGGCGCGTATGCCGGAAACCCCTGCAACAGCGCGGTTTCGGCCGGGGTGACGACGTACGGGCCGATGCGCGACCTGGTGCTGAACACCTCGACCAGCAACACCGTCGTCAACTTCTCCGTGTCGGTGAACCCGAACGGCAAGCCCGCCACCGTTCAGGTGACGACGAGTCGCGGGTTCAACCAGTCGTTCACCACGGGTGTCGGTGGGTGGAGCTGGTCGGGGAGCCAGGACGTTGGCTACTCGGCTCCGACCACGGTGACCGTGACCGTGTCTGATGCGGGAAGGCCAACACTGAGTCAGTCCCAGCAGCAGACCACACCGCCACCGCCGCCACCACCGTCGGTGACTGTCTCGAAGGGCGCCGCATGCCCGACGAGCGGGTGCAACGGCACGGGAGTCTGCACGTCGAACGCGTGTGCCTACATCGTTGTTCGGACGGCCAACTTCTCCGGCAACGTGACCTGCACCTTCGACAGCGACCACGGCCCGGTCGGCTTCGTGAACGAGAACTTCGGTCCGAACGAGACCAGGCAAACGAGGAACTACTACGGATATCCGCGAGAACAGGTCTATGTCACCTGCGGTGGTGTCCGCGGATCAATGGTTTGGTAGTGGAGGAGATGAGCATGTCCGTTACGCCTCAACAGGCCCAGCTGTTCGCGCAGACCTTCGAGCAGATGGTGCTGAACATCTCCCGCGCCATCTCCGGCAAGGAGAACGTGATCCGCCTGGCCCTCACCTGCCTGCTCTCCGACGGCCACCTCCTGCTGGAGGACTACCCCGGCACCGGCAAGACCTCGCTCGCCAAGGCCCTCGCGAACACCGTGCAGGGCAAGGGAACCCGCATCCAGTTCACCCCGGACCTGCTGCCCTCGGACGTCACCGGCGTGCAGATCTACGACCAGCAGCGCGGGGTGTTCCGGTTCCACCCCGGGCCGATCTTCGGGTCGATCGTGCTCGCGGACGAGATCAACCGCGCGTCGCCGAAGACGCAGTCCGCTCTGCTGGAGGTGATGGAGGAGGGGCGGATCACCGTCGACGGCGAGACGCACCCGGTCGGGTCGCCGTTCATGGTGATCGCCACGCAGAACCCCATCGAGCAGGCCGGCACGTACCGGTTGCCGGAGGCGCAGCTCGACAGGTTCCTGATGAAGACCAGCATCGGGTACCCGGACCACAACGCGACCGTGGCGTTGCTGGCGGACGCGGCCACGCGGGACCGGTCGGCGACGGTGCCTGCGGCCATCGCGGCGAACGCCGTGTCGCAGCTGACCGCGCTGGCGGACCAGGTGCACGTCGACCCGGCCGTGCTCTCCTACGTCAGCCGGATCGCGGAGGCGTCGCGGTCGCATCCCGCCGTGCGGCTCGGGGTTTCGGTGCGCGGGTGCCTCGCCTACGTGCGGTGTGTGAAGACGTGGGCGTTGGCGCAGGGGCGGGCCCACGTCGTGCCGGACGACGTCCAGGAGCTCGCGCATCCCGTGCTGGGGCACCGGATCCTGCTGCACCCGGAGGCGCAGTTCGACGGTGCCACCGTGGAGAAGGTGGTCGACTCGCTGTTCGCGGACGTCGAACCGCCTGTCCGGCGGGGTGTCTGAGATGGGGCTCGAGACCGTCTCGCCGTCCGGCCGGCTGCTCGCCGTGGCCTCCGTGGCGGCGTGGGGCCTCGGTGCGGTGCTCGGGTGGGACGAACTGGTGCTGCTCGGTGTGACCGGGGTGCTGTTGCTGGTGCTGGCCAGCGCGATGACCCTGGGGCACGGGTCGGTGCGCGTCGCCGTCGAGATCACCCGACGCCGCCTGCAACCCGATGACTCCACGAGGTGCCTCGTCGAGGTCGAGCACCAGGGACGGCGGTCGTTGTTCGCGCCCGAGGTCGAGTTGCCGATCGGCAGGGACCGGGTCGAGGTGTTCGACCGCGGCCGGGAGGTCGAGATCACCGGCCTTCGGCGCGGGGTGATCGCGGTCGGGCCCGCCACGACGGTCCGGGGTGATCCGCTCGGGCTGCTGCGCAGGACCGTGCCGATGACCGAGGTCGTCGAGGTGTTCGTGCACCCGCTGACGGTGCCGCTGGAGCCGCTCGGCACCGGGTTGCTGCGGGACATGGAAGGCCGCACCACCGACGACATCTCGATGAGCGACCTGGCGTTCCACGCGCTGCGCGAGTACGTGCCGGGCGACGACCGCCGCCACATCCACTGGCGCTCCACGGCGAAGCTCGCTCAGGACGGGCGGTTCCTGGTGCGGCAGTACCTCGACTCACGCCGGGCGCACCTCGTCGTCGTGGTCGACGGGCAGTCCTATTCGGACGATCAAGTCTTCGAAACCGCCCTGTCCGCGGGTGCTTCCGTCGTGAAGCGTGCGGCGGCAGACGAGATCGACACCACCGTCGTCGCGGCCGGGCACGTCTGCGGCAAGGGAAGGGCGCAGCACGTGCTGGACGTGTTCGCCCGCGCCGAACAGGGCGGTCCGGTGCTGGCCGAGGCCGCGACCCGTGCGGTGGCCGCGGCGCCGGACGCCACCCTCGTCGTGCTGATCACGAGCGCGCAGCACAGCTACGCGGACCTGCGCGTGGCGGCGGCCGCGTTCCCGCCCGAGGTGCGCAAGGTCGTGCTGCGGGTGGACCCGTCCGCGCACACCAGGCGGGCGGCGAGCACCGCGTTCTCCGTGCTCACGCTGCGGCAGCTGAACGACCTGCCCGCGCTGTTGTCGGGAGGAACCCTGCAGTGACCGGACTCGTGCCCCGCCGTGACGACCTCGTCGACGCAGCCTTCCTCAGCGCGCTGTTCGTCGTGGCGCTGCTGGGTTTCCGCACCACCTACACCGGCTGGGGCTTCCTGCTGGTCGGCGCCACCGGACTGGCGCTCGGCGTGCTCGCCGGACACGTCGCGTCGGCGTTGCGCCGGCCGATGATCGCCGTCGCGGCGATGACGGTCGCCGTGTTCTTCCTGCTCGGCGGTGTGGTGGCGATGAAGGCCGTGCCGACGCCGGACACGCTGGCCGGGCTCGCCTCCCTCAGCGTGCACGGCTGGAAGCAGCTGCTCACCACGCTCCCGCCGGTCGACGGCACCGGTCCGCTGCTGGTGCTGCCGTACATCCTCGGCCTGCTCTGCGGCGCGGGCGGCTTCACGCTGGCTCGCCGGGTGTCGCTGAGCGCCGCCCCGATCGGCGCGCCGCTGGCCGTGCTGGCCGCGGTCATCCTGCTGGGCACCGGCGAGGCCGCGGGCGTGCTGGGCGCGGTGTTCGCGGCGGTCGCCACGGGCTGGCTGTCCGTCCGCGCGGGCCGTCACCGCACCGGAGCACGTGCGGGCGGTGTCAGGCGAACGCTCACCGCCGTCGCACTGGTGGGCGTCGCGGCCGGGCTGGCGTTCGTGGCCGCCCCCGTCCTGCCGGGCACCGGCAGCGCGCACCGCCTGGTGCTGCGCAACTACGTGGAGCCGCCGTTCGAGGTCGGCGCCTACGCGAGCCCGCTGGTGGGCTTCCGCAAGCACACCAAGGACGCCAACCAGCTCTGGGACCAGACCCTGTTCACCGTGCAGGGCCTTCCGGAGGGCGAACGCGTCCGCATCGCCACGCTCGACGGCTACGACGGACGGGTCTGGGGCGCCACCAACGACCCGGCCGGTGCGACGGACCCGTTGCAGCGCAACAACTTCCAGCGCATCGGCGTGCGCATCCCGGTCCGGAGCACCGGTGCCGCGGCCGACGTGACGATCAGGATCGAGGCCGCCTACGCCACCGCCGACGAGCTCAGCGCGTGGCTGCCGACCGCGGGTCACGCCACGGAGATCGCGTTCACCGGCGAGCGCAAGGACGGCCACACCGAGAACCTGCGCTACAACCTCGCGACGGCGTCCGGCATCGTCGCCGACCGCCTGCGCGAAGGTGACACCTATTCGGTGCGCACGGTCCTCGCCGCGCCGGGCATCCCGGACGACGCCCAGCCGTTCGGCCCGCCGACGGTCCGCACCGGCGAACTGGCGTTCGTGCGCAGCAAGATCTCCCAGTGGACCGGCGGCGCGACGACGCTGGCCGAACGACTGCGCGCGGCCGCCACGTACCTGCGCGACAACGGCGCCTACACCGACGGCGGCCCCGGCGAGACGGAGTACCTGCCCGGTCACAGCACCGGCAGGCTCACGGCGTTCTTCAACTCCAAACGGCCGGCGGGCAACGACGAGCAGTACGCCGCCGCGTTCGCGTTGGTGGCCAACGAACTGGGCATGCCGGCCCGCGTGGTGCTGGGCGCCGTTCCGGCGGGCGGTGTGGTGCGCGGCGAGAACGTCCAGGCGTGGGTGGAGATCCACCTGGCCGACGGCACCTGGGCGGCCATCCCGAACACCGAGTACATGCCGGACCGCTCGAAGCGGCCGGACCACCAGCCGCCGCAGGAGATCGAGAACACCGACGCGTCGGTCGTCCCGCCGCCGAACACGGTGAAGATGCCCAGCTCGCTGGTCGACGCGAGCCGCACCGACGCGTCCGGGGTGGGCTCGGGCGAACTCGGCGGGCCGTGGCTCCCGGCCTGGCTGGTGGAGCTGTTGCTCGACGTCGCCGCGGTGCTGGCACCGGTCGTCGCGGTGGTCGCGCTGATCGTCGGCGGCAAGGCCGTGCGGCGTCATCGCCGCCGCACGAGGGGCAGTACCGCGACGAGGCTGGCCACCGGCTGGCGCGAGCTGGTCGACCACGCCCGCGACCTGGGCGCGAAGGTGCCGAAGGGCCTGACCAGGCGGCAGGAGGCGACCCTGCTGGCACCGTTCGGGATCCACGGTCTGGCCGTGCACGCGGACGACCACGTGTTCGGCCCCGGCACCCCGGACCAGGCCGCCGTGGACGCGTACTGGGCGGCGGTGCGGGAGGCCAGGGGTCGCATGCGGTCCGCGGTGCCGCGCTGGCGGCGGTGGCTCGCGCGGGTCGACGTCCGCACGTTCCTGCCGGTGCGGTGACCGCTCAGACGTGGGTGTGCGAGGCGTCGTCGTGCTGCGCCTCCGCCTTCCGCTCGCGCTTGCGGTCGAGCAGCCACATGACGGGCGACGCGGAGAGTCCGTGCAGCAGGATCGAGCCGATCACGACGAGGCCGATGGTCTGCCACAGCGCGTTCTGCTCGGCGAACTCGCCGTGCTGCAGTGCGTAGACCAGGTAGAACAGCGACCCGACGCCGCGCACGCCGAAGAAGGCGATGACCTTCCGTTCGCGGGGGCCGGTGCTGCCGCGCAGCAGCCCGATCCACCCCGCCAGCGGCCGCACGACCAGCAGCACCACCGCGGCGACGGCGATCTGCTGCCAGCTCACGCCCGCCAGCAGGCCGGTGGCCGCGGCGCCGCCGAGCAGGAACACGATCACCACGGTGAGCATGCGTTCGATCTGCTCGACGTACTGGTGCAGGACCCGGTGATAACCGTGGCGGCGTTCGCCGGACCGGATCGCGCACGCGCACACGAAGACCGCGATGAACCCGTACCCCTCGACGAGTTCGGTGATCCCGTAGGCGAGGAACGTCGCCGCGAGGGCCACGAAGCCCTCCGCGTGCTCGGCCAGCCGGAACTTCTCCGACGGTGCCGAGAAGAACAGCTTGCCCAGCGCCCACCCGATCAGCAGCCCGATGGCGAGCGCGGACGCGAGCCGCCACAGCACGTCCACCGCGAGCCAGTGCCCGAGCCACCCCGACGGCGCCACCCCGGCGATGCTGATCGCGATGGCGGCGTAGGTGAACGGGAACGCGAGCCCGTCGTTGAGCCCCGCCTCCGAGGTGAGCGCGAACCGCGCCTCGTCCTCGTCGGACTCGGGGTTCTCGGCGGGTTCGGCGACCTGCACCTCGCTCGCCAGCACGGGATCAGTGGGCGCCAACGCGGCCGCGAGCAGCACGGACGCCGCTATGCCGAGCCCCAGCACGCTCCACCCGAGCACCGCGACGGCGACCATCGAGAGCGGCATGGTGATCGCGAGCAGCCGCCACGTGCTGGCCCAGCCGTGCAGGCTGACCTGGCGGTTCAGCGCGAGGCCCGCGCCCATCAGCGAGATGATCACGCAGATCTCGGTCAGGTGCAGCAGCACGCCGCTGTGCGCGACGGGGTCGGGGTCGGGCAGCGGGTCGACGACCGTGAACGTCAGCGCGCCCGCGCCGAGGAACACCATCGGCATGGAGATCGGCGCCTTGGAGAGCAGGCGGGGCAGGAGCGCGGCGGCCAGCGTCGCCAGGCCCGCTCCGGCGTAGAGCAGGGGTCCTGGTTCCACCCTCGGCCTTCCGTCGAACTGGTTGAACTGGTTGAACTCTCGACCAGGTACCCGTCCGGGTGAACGACAAACTAGGGTCGGTGACCGTTCAGGAACCGCCTCACCACGGCTTCCGGGTCGGCGGGTGCCTGCGTGGCGAGCCGGTCGACCCGCCGGGCGAAGGACCGCATCATCAGCGGGCCGATCAGCGCGAAGAACGTGTGCCGGGGCGGTTCCACGACGAGGGCGCCCCGACGTTGGTGGTGCAGGATGACCTCGTCCACCTTCTCCAGCAGCTTCTCGGGCTCGGCCAGCACCGCCGCCACCTCCGGGCTGAACTTCGCCTCCCGCATCAGCGTGAGCACGACGCCGCCGCGCGTCTCGTAGAGCCGGGCGTAGTAGCCCACGATCGTGATCAGGTCGGCGGCCACGTCGTCGCCCGGCGCGTCGAGGTCTAGCGCGAACCCGACGAAGTTGCTGCGCACGGCCTGGCGCAGCAGGTTCTCCTTCGAGGTGAACCGCCGGAACAGCGTCGCCTCGTTGATGCCGGCGGCGTCGGCTATCGCGCGGGTGGTCGCGCGTTCGTACCCCTGCTCGGCGATCACGGCCAACACCGCGTCGAACACCGCCTCGTCGGCCACCCGACCTGCCACGCGTCCTCCTCGATCGGCCATCAATGCAAGTAGGCACTTGCATTCAGGAGACCGGAGTGGCTACCGTAATTGCAAGTGACCGCTTGCAATTAGCCTACCTAAGGACAGGGCCCATGGCCGACACCAGCCTCCCCGCTCGCTCCGTTCTCGCGCCGACCACCGGTGAGGCCGTCGTCGGCCTGCTCGGCGCGGCGGTGGTCTCGATCGCGGTCAACGCGCTGATCGCGCTGGTCGCGGGCACGTTCATCCCCGAAGGCACCGAACGCATGGGCCTCGCCCTGGCCGAGTACGCGCCCGCCACGGTGATCGGGATCCTGCTCGGCACGCTCGGCTGGTACCTCGTGCGCCGCTTCGCCGCGAACCCGCGGAAGCTGCTGCGCGTGCTGGTGCCCGCGGTCGTCGTGGTCTCGTGGATCCCGGACCTGGGCATCCTCGCGGGCGGCGCGTCGATCGTGAACTCGATCGCGTTGATCCTCATGCACGTCGTCGTGGCCGCGGCCGCCGTGCCCACGCTCGCGCGCGTGTTGCCTCTCGGCGCCAAGTGACGCCTCAGGTCGAGGCGCGCAGCACCAGGTCCGTCGGCAGGATCAGCGACGTCGGCTGCTCCCCGTTCAGCAGCCGGACGAGCATCCGCGTCATCTCGCGGCCCATCGCCTCGATCGGCTGGCGGACCGTGGTCAGCGCGGGTTGCGTGTTCCGCGCGGTGACGACGTCGTTGAACCCGACGACCGCCACGTCCTCCGGGACGCGCTTCCCGTTCTCCCGCAACACGTCCAGCGCACCGATGGCCATCGCGTCGGACGCCACGAACACCGCGTCCAGGTCCGGGTGGTCGTCCAGCAGGAGCTTCATCCCGGCCGCGCCGCTGGCCTCGCTGAAGTCGCCGTGCGCCACCCGCTGGTCGCTCAGGCCCGCGAGCACCATCGCCTCGCGGTAGCCCATGAACCGGCCGTGACCCGCGTGGGTGTCCAGTTCGCCGGTGATCGTGGCGATGTTGTGGCGGCCCGCGGCGATCAGGTGCTCCACGGCCGCGCGGGCACCGCCCCGGTTGTCCGCGTCCACGTACCACTGGGGCGTGCGGTCGAGGGAGCGGCCGCCGTGGACGGTCGGGAGGCCGCTCTCCTCGGCCATCTTGGACAGCGGGTCGTTCTCCTTGAGCGCCAGCAGCATCACGCCGTCGGCGCTGCGCGACTGGAGGATCTTCGCGAACCGGGCGCGGCCCCGTTCGGAGGCGGCGAGGACCAGCATCAGCTGCAGGTCCGTCTCCTCGAGCACCGCGTTGACGCCGGTGATCACCTCGGCGAAGAAGAGGTTCGCGAACAACGCCGGGTCGTCGCTCGAGATCGCGAGCACGACCGCGCCGCGCCGCTGGGTCGCGAGGGAGCGGGCCGCGGTGTTCGGCACGTACCCGAGCTCCGAGATGGCCTTCTCCACCGCGCGGCGCGACTTGTCGCTGACGTGGCGGGCGTTGTTGATGACGCGCGACACCGTGCCCGTCGAGACACCGGCACGCTGCGCCACCTCCTCCAGGGTGGGCGGTCGCGTGGTCATGAACGCAGCCTATCAACGTTGTAAGCGCTCACAGGCCGCCCCGCCGGATCACGTCGGCGTACCAGCGGGCGCTGTCCTTGAGCGTGCGCCGCTGGGTGGAGTGGTCGACGTGCACGAGCCCGAACCGCTGGGCGTAGCCGAAGGACCACTCGAAGTTGTCCAGCAACGACCAGGCGAAGTAGCCCTTCAACGGAACTCCGCGCGAGACGGCCTCCGCGCACGCCCGCACGTGCCCGTCCAGGTACGCGACCCGGCCGGCGTCGTGCACCTCGTCGTCGAACGCGGCACCGTTCTCGGTGACGTACAACGGGATCGCGGGGTGGTCGCGTTCCAGTCGCACCAGCAGGTCGAGCAGGCCGCGGGCGTCGATCTCCCAGCCGATGGACGTGCGCGCCCGGCCGCCGTCGAGGTGCACGACGTGCTCCGAGCCGACGTAAGCCGACGGGCGAGGTTCCGTGCCGTGGCCGACGAGCATGGGGGAGTAGTAGTTCACGCCGAGGAAGTCGATCGGCGCGGCGATGGTCTTGAGGTCGTCCTCCTGCACGAAACCGAAGTCCGTCACGTGTTTCAGGTCGCGCACCACGTCGTCCGGGTACTCGGCCAACAGCACCGGGTCCAGGAAGAGCCGGTTCTGCAGGCCGTCGATGCGGCGGGCCGCGTCGAGGTCCTCCGCGGACGACGAGCCCGGCGTGACGGGGGACAGGTTCAGCGTGACGCCGACCCGTGAGCCCGGCACAGCCCGTGCCGCGAGTCCGTGGGCGAGCAACAAGTGGTGGGTCGCGCGGATCGACGCGGCCGGGTCCTGGCGGCCGGGCGCGTGCCGTCCGGTGGCGTACCCGAGGAACGCGGAGCACCACGGTTCGTTCAGCGTTGTCCAGTGCGTCACTCGATCGGACAGCGCCTCGTGCGTGATCTGCGCGTACTCGGCGAACCGCAGCGCGGTGTCGCGTTCCGGCCACCCGCCGGCGTCCTCCAGCGGTTGCGGGAGGTCCCAGTGGTAGAGCGTCGGCCACGGCTGGATCCCGTTGTCCAGCAGCGTGTCCACGAGCCGGGAGTAGAAGTCGAGGCCGCGCCGGTTGACGGCGCCGGAGCCGAGCGGCTGCACCCGTGGCCAGGCGATCGAGAACCGGTACGCGCCGAGCCCGAGCGACCGCATGATCGCGACGTCCTCGGGGTAGCGGTGGTAGTGGTCGACGGCGATGGCGCCGGTGTCGCCGTTGTCGACCTTGCCCGGCGTCGCGCAGAAGGTGTCCCAGATGGACGGTCCGCGGCCGTCCTCGGTCGCGGCGCCCTCGATCTGGTAGCTGGAAGTGGCCGCGCCCCAGAGGAAATCCGGTTCGAACGTCGTCATGCCTTGACCGCCCCTTCCATGATGCCGCCGATGATCTGGCGACCGAACGCGAGGAACACGAGCAGCAGCGGAACGGTGGCGACCAGCGCTCCGGTGAACATGAGCGTGTAGTCGGTGTAGTAGGTGGTGGAGAGCTGGGACAGCGAGAACTGCACGGTCGGGTTGTCGGCTTCGAGCACCGCCAACGGCCAGAGGAACTCGTTCCAGGTGCCCATGAACGTGGTCAGCGCGAGCACTGCGGCACCGGGGCGCAACGCGGGCAGCACGATCGACCAGAAGATCCGGAACGTGCTGCAGCCGTCGATGCGCGCGGCCTCGATCAGCTCGTCCGGCACGGCCTGCTCGGCGTACTGGCGCATGAGGAACACGCCGAACGCGGACACCAGCGCCGGCACGATGATCGCTTCCATCCGGTTCTGCCAGCCCAGCTCGACCATGATCATGTACAGCGGGATGATGCCCATCTGCACGGGGATCATCATGGTGGCGAGGATGACGAGCAGCAGTCCGTTGCGGCCGCGGAACTTCAGCTTGGCGAACGCGAACCCGGCCAGCGACGAGAAGAACACGACGGACACGGTGACGACCGCCGAGGTC
The DNA here is from genome assembly GCF_900111005.1 of Lentzea albida. Lineage (GTDB taxonomy): Bacteria > Actinomycetota > Actinomycetes > Mycobacteriales > Pseudonocardiaceae > Lentzea > Lentzea albida. The sequence goes on along the minus strand of NZ_FOFV01000003.1, from coordinate 294,805 downwards.
AGCAGCGAGTTCCACATGCCCAGCAGGAAGTTCGCGTCCTCGGCGGCGAACAGCCTGCCGACGTTGTCCCAGAGGTTCGGGCCGGGCGCGAGCGGTGGCGGCCAGTCGCCGACGACGTCGTTGGACCGGGTGGCGACGACGAAGAGCCAGTAGAGCGGGAACGCCGACAGCGCGATGCCCACGAGGAGCGTGGCGTGCAGCAGAGGCTGGGTCTTGCGCATCAGCGGGACCTCCGCGTGATCAGGAAGTTGACGACGCCGAGCACCGTGATCAGCAGGAAGATCATCCACGCGACGGCCGAGCCGTAGCCGTAGTCGAAGTCCCGGAACGCCTTCTCGAACATGTACATCGACACCGTCTGGAACTGGCGCAGGCTGCCGCCGGAGATCGCGAAGCTTCCCTGGCCGAAGATCAGCGGCTCGGTGAAGAGCTGCATGCCCGCGATGGTGGACATGATGACGGTGAAGACGATGGCGGGCCGGATGTTCGGGACGGTGATGCTCCAGAACTGCCGGACCTTGCCCGCACCGTCCACGGTGGCCGCCTCGTAGAGGTCGCGGGGGATCGCCTGCATCGCCGCGAGGTAGATCAAGGCGTTGTAACCGGTCCACCGCCAGTTGACCATCGTGGCGATCGCGCTCCACGACGACCACTTGTCGGCTCGCCAGTCGACCGCGTCGACGTTCACCAGGCCCAGCAGGCCGTTCACCATGCCGGCGTCGCGGTCGAAGACCTGGCTGAACACGATGCCGACGGCGGCGACGGAGGTGACGATCGGCAGCAGCACGCCCATACGCAGGAACGTGACCCCGCGCAGCCTCTGGTTGAGCAGGCTCGCGAGCACCAGTGCCATCAGCAGCTGCGGCACGGTGGCGAGCACGAGCATGCCCAGGGTGTTGTAGACCGAGTTCCAGAAGTCCGGGTCGCCGAACAGCGTGACGTAGTTGTCGAGGCCGACGAACTCGCCCGCGCCGGTGATGGTCCAGTCGTGCAGCGACACGTAGGCCGTGTACACCAGCGGGAACAGGCCGAACACCGCGAAGATCACGAAGAACGGCACGATGAACAGGTACGGGGACCACCTGACCTCGACGCGCGAGATCCGGTCGCGCCACCCGGACCGCGGCCGCCGGGGTGGTGGTGTGCTCCCGGCGGCCGCGGTGCTCGCGACCGGCCTCGGCCTCAGATCCGCCTCCATCACTTGGCGAGGCGCTTCGCGTCGTCGACGGCCTTGGCCCAGGCCTCGTCGGGCTGGAGCTTGCCCTGCTCCACGGCGAGCAGCGCGTTGCCGACGCGGTCGCCGATGGCGTTGTTGTCCGGGCCGAGGTAGACGGGCTTCAGGGCCTTGACGCTCTCCCCGAAGATCTTCCCGACGGGCGCGTCGTTGAAGTACGGGTTCTTGAAGTCCTGCACGACCGGGTCGTCGATGGCCTGCGGGGACGACGGGAAGTTGTTCTTCGCCTTGAACGCGGCGGTCTGGCCCTTCGCGCTGGTCAGGAACTTGACAAGCTCGGCCGCTTCCTTCTGGTGCGTGCTCTGCGTCGGCACCGCGAGGAACGAACCGCCGCGCACGGCGCCGTTGCCGGGCACGCGGGTGACGTCCCACCTGCCCTTGTTCTCCGGTCCGGCCTGCTTCTCGATCGTGCCGAGCATCCAGGACGGGCAGGGGATCGTGGCGAAAGTGCCGTTCTTGAAGCCCGCGTTCCACTGTGGACTCCACTGCTCGATGCCGGCGGACAGGCCGGCCTCGACCATCTCGACCGACTTGTTCCACGTGTCCCTGACCGCGGTGTTCGAGTCGATGACGAGCTTGTTCGTGGCGTCGTAGTAGGTGTGGTCACCGGACTGCATCAGCATGTTCAGGTAGACGCTGCCGGTCGAGTCGTAGAAGCCGACGTCGGGCTTCTTCGCCTTGAACCTCTTACCGGTCTCCAGGTACTTCTCCCAGGTGGGCCAGAGCTCGCCGACCTCCTCGCGGTCGGTCGGCAGGCCTGCCGCCTCGAACAGGTCCTTGCGGTAGCACATGCCCTGCGCGCCGACGTCCGTGCCGAGGCCGATCACCTTGCTGCCGTCCGATGTGGACGCCTGCTGCCACTTCCACGGCAGGAAGCCGGCCGAGAGGTCCTTGGCGCCGTGGTCGAGCAGGTTCACGAACTGGTCGGGCTTCGCCATGAACTGCGAGAGGATGCCCTCCTCGATCGCCACGACGTCGCCCGCGCCCTTGCCGGTGGCGAGCCACTGCTGGAGCTTCGGCGTGTAGTCGCCGAGCTTGCCGATGTTCTCCTCCTTGATCTTGATGCCGGGGTGGCTCGCCTCGTACTCCCGGTACAGCTCGTCGTAGCCGAACTGGCTGAACGTCTTGACGACCAGCGTGACGTCCCCGGACGCCGAGCCGGCGGCACCGCCACCGCACGCGGACACGGCCACCAGCGAGCCCAGCAGAGTTGTGGCGAGCAGGGCGCGCCTTGTTCGAACACCCATCGAAGAACCTCCAGTCGGCGGATGGTCCGCAAGCGCTAACACACGAAAGTGATCGCTTCAGCGGCCCCTGGAACACCGTTCACCTGCTGCGACGCTGCGGCTTGTGCCGGTGTGCGCTCGTCCGGATCGGGAGAAACTGTGAGCGCTTACAGGACTGTAACCACGAGTTCATCGGGATGGGAAGAGGTAGTCCCGGTCACATTTCGATGAAGCGGGGTCGTTGACACCTGGGGTCGGGTGGGTGAACATTCGCTCCGACGCTGCGGTCGCGCCGGGAGACAGTCGACCTCGAGAGGCCCCCGGTATGTCCGTGAAGAACCGGCTGGTGGCAACCGGCCTTCCGCTCGTGCTGCTCGCCGTGCTCGCGACGCCCGCGACCGCGGCCGAGCCCTACGAACGCGTGCTCAACGGCAAGTTCGACAGCGTGAAAACGCCTTGGTGGAGCAGTGGAATCGCTCCTTCCGCAGTGGCGGACGGCAAGCTGTGCGCGCAGATCCCCGGCGGCACGGCGAACCCCTGGACCGCGATGATCGGCCAGAACGACATCCCGCTCGAGGCCGGCCAGCCGTACACGCTGCGCTTCACCGCGACCGCCTCCCGGGACGTCACGGTGCGGGCGGCGGTCGCTCTCGGCGTCGCGCCGAACACCACCGTGCTGAACAGGCCGGCCGCGCTCACCAGTGCTCCCAGGTCGTTCGAGTTCACCGGTACGTCCACTGTGGCCACCCGCACCGGCGGTCAGGTCGCGATCCAGGCCGGCGGCGCGTCCGCGGAGCCCTACACGCTGTGCCTCGACGACGTGTCGCTGACCGGCGGCATCATCCCGCCCGGCGGCGGCTGGGACTACGGCTCACCGGTCCGCACGAACCAGTACGCGTACCCGACGCACGGCACCAAGCGCGCCTCGATCGTCAGCAGCTCCACGACTCCGCTCGACTGGCAGCTGAAGGACGCCGCCGGAATGGTCGTCAAGAGCGGGAAGACGCAGGTCAAGGGACGCGACGCGATGACGCGCGACGATGTGCACATCGCCGACTTCTCGTCCTACCGCCAGGCTGGAAGCGGTTACAGCCTGACCGTCGGCGGCCAGGGCAGCTACCCGTTCGACATCACCGACAAGCCCTACGACCAGCTGCGACGGGACTCGCTGGCGTACTTCTACCACAACCGCAGCGGCATCCCGATCGAGGCGAAGTACGTCGGTGACGCCTACGCGCGCGCTGCGGGCCATGCGGGCGTCGCGCCCAACAAGGGCGACGTCTCGGTGCCGTGCCTGCCGGGGGAGTGCGACTACTCGCTCGACGTGAGCGGCGGCTGGTACGACGCGGGCGACCACGGCAAGTACGTGGTGAACGGCGCGTTGGCCGCGTGGCAGCTGATGGACACCTACGAGCGTTCGCTCTACACGTTCGACATCGAGGGCATCCGCGACGGACTCCTCTCGATCCCGGAGCAGGGCAACCAGCGCCCGGACGTGCTCGACGAGGCGCGCTGGGAGGTCGAGTTCCTGCTCAAGATGCAGGTCCCGGCCGGAAAGCCGTTCGCGGGCATGGCCCACCACAAGATCCACGACCTGGCCTGGACCGCGCACCCGATGCTGCCGGCCAACGACCCGCAGCCGCGCTACCTGCACGCCCCGTCGACCGCCGCCACGCTGAACCTCGCCGCCGCCGGCGCCCAGTGCGCCCGCGTCTACAAGATCTGGGACCGCGCGTTCTCCGACAGGTGCCTGGCCGCGGCCGAGACGGCGTGGAAAGCAGCCCTCGCCACCCCGGCGAAGTACGCGCCGGACGAGGACAGCGTGGGCGGTGGCGCCTACGACGACACCAACGTCACCGACGAGTTCTCGTGGGCCGCGGCCGAGCTCTACGCGACGACCGGCAAGCGCGAGTACCTGAGCAGGATCACCACGAAGCTGACTTCGGCCGGGTTCTCCTGGAAGGACACCGGCGGGCTGGCCGACCTCACGATCCTGCGCCTGCCGCTGAAGTTCCCGCTCGACCGCGTGCTCGCCGCCCGGTCCCGCGTCATCGGTGTCGCCGACGGCCACCTGGACGACCTGAGGTCGCAGGGCTACCCGAACCCGTCCAAGCCCGCCGACGGCCAGTACGCCTGGGGTTCGACGAGCGCCACGCTCACCGCGTCGATGATCATGGCGATGGCCTACGACACCACGCTGAACCGCAAGTACAGCGACGCGGTGCTGGAGTCGATGGACTACCTGCTCGGCCGCAACGGCCTCAACCAGTCGTTCATCAGCGGCTACGGCGAGAAGGCCAGCAGGAACCAGCACCACCGGCACTGGGCGAACCAGGTCGACGCCAAGCTCCCCACCCCACCCGCCGGTGCGCTCGCCGGCGGCCCGAACTCGGGCCTGCAGGACCCGGTGGCCCAGCAGAACCTGCCGGGCTGTGCCCCCGCGAAGTGCTACATCGACGAGCTGGGTTCCTGGTCCACCAACGAGGTCGCCATCAACTGGAACTCCGCGCTCGCCTGGGTCGCGGCGTTCGCCGACACGCGCTGACGCGCTCTCCCGTAGGAAAGTCCCCGTCCGAAAGGAGATCCACAGTGCGGTGGATCGTCCGTTCCACGACCGTCGCCTGCGCGGTCGCGCTGCTGGCACCCACTTCCCCTGCCGCGGCAGCCAGTCCGATCAGCCTGACGAGCGGCTTCTACGTCAACCCGAACTCCGCGCCCGCCACCTGGGCGCGGAACAACCCGGGCGACTCCAGGTCCGCGCGGATCCAGTCCTCCATCGGCTCCAAGCCGATCGCGCGCTGGTTCGGCAACGACGCGAACATCGGCTCGACCGTGGCCAATTACGCGGGCGCGGCCGACGGGCAGGACAGGTTGCCCGTGCTCGTCGCGTACAACATCCCCAACCGGGACGCCTGCGGTGGCCACTCGGGAGGCGGCGCGGGCAGCGCGGCCGCCTACCGGACCTGGATCTCGGGCTTCGCGGCCGGGATCGGGACCAAACCCGCGGTCGTGGTCGTCGAACCGGACGCGCTCGCCGCGTACGGCTGCCTCGACCAGGCGAAGCGCGACGAGATGGCCGGGTTGCTCCGGTACGCCACCGAGCAGCTGAAAGCCAAGGCGCCCAACACCTACGCCTACCTCGACGCGGGCAACGCCGGCTGGGGCACCCCGTCGACGATGGCGTACCGGCTGAACGAGGCCGGCGTGGCGAACATACGCGGGTTCTCCGTCAACGTGTCCAACTACTATACGACCAGCCAGTCGGCGACCTACGCGAACTCGATCAACGGCTTCCTGGGCACCGCGCGGCCGTTCGTGATCGACACCAGCCGCAACGCCAACGGGCGCAACTCCGACCCGGACGGCTGGTGCAACCCGGCGGGCGCCAGGCTCGGCGTCACCGCCCAGACGGGCGGTGGTGCCGAAATGCTGTTGTGGGTCAAGACACCCGGCGTGTCCGACGGCCCGTGCGGCATCGCCCCGACCACACCGGCCGGGACCTTCGACCCGGATCTCGCCGTCCGGCTGATCACCGGGACCTGAGGGGGAGCACCGGCCCGTGCGCGGGCCGGTGCTCGCCGAAGATGAGGTCCCAGTCGAGCTCGGGCTCGGGGACCGGGCGCGGTTCGGGCAGGTGGTGGTGCGTCGGGACGATCGACCCGTTGAGGAACTGCCACACCTCGTCGCCCACGCGGTGCCGCTCCACGACGGCGGCCTTCCTCGGCTGGGGGATGCCGGTCGGGATCGTCGCCACGAAACGGATCCCGCGGAACCCCTCGGCGTCGGTGGCCTCCAGCGTGCCCTGGTGCCGTCCCGCGATGCGGCGGGCGATGGCGAGCCCGAGGCCCGCACCACCCGCGGCACGGGTGCGGGCCTCGTCGAGCCGGGTGAACCGGTCGAAGACGCGTTCCCGGTCCCCCTCGGGAATCCCGGGGCCGTCGTCGATGACCTCGAGCGTCGCGGACGACCCGCCGCGCAGGCGCACGACGACCTCGGTGCCCGCGTGGCGTTCGGCGTTGTCGAGCAGGTTGCCGAGCAGCCGGGACAGCTGCGCGTGCCGTCCGGGCACGAGCACGTGGTCCTCGGCGTCGAGCGTGACCATCGCCCGTCGGGAGACCTCGCGGCGCACGACGGCGCTGAGGTCGACGGTGTCCTGCCGGTCCAGCGCGTCGGCGTCCAGCCTGGTCAGCAGCAACAGGTCGGTGGTCAGCTCCTGCAGCCGTTCGGCGTCTTCCAGCGCCATCTTCACGACGGTCGGCCAGTCCGCCATGTCGGGGTGCGACAACGCGATCTCGAGCTCGGCCCGCAGCGCGGCGAGGGGGCTGCGCAGCTCGTGCGAGGCGTCCGCGACGAACCGGCGGGTGTCCTCGACGGCGTGGTGCACCCGGTCGAGCGTCTCGTTCAGCGTCGCGCCCAGCCGGGCGATCTCGTTGTCCGAGGACGGCACGGGGACGCGCCGGGTGAGGTTGTGCTCGTTGATCTCGGCCACCTCGGCGCGCATCGCCTCCACCGGCCGCAGCACCCGCCCGACCGCGGTCAGCACCGTGACCGACACCAGCGTGGTGACCAGCACGAACACCCCGAGCAGGCCCAGCGCCGCGGTGTTCAGCTCCGCCTGCGCCTGCGCGGTGATCGTCCGTGCCGCCTCCTCCGGGGGCCGCGGCCCCGCCCCGACCACCTCGTACCCGAACTCGCCGAACGGCGACAGCGTCAGCTCCGGGCGCACCTCGGTGGTCGCGTACTGGACCACCACGTCCGGCGCGGTGAGCAGTTTCCGCTCGTCCAGGACGACGCACTTGCTGCCGGCGCACACGTAGTGCACGCGCGAGCTGTTCTCGGCCTGGGTGGTGATCTGCTGCCGTTGCGACCCCAGCATCAGGAACCCGGCCAGGCCGACCAGCACTGCCGTCGCCACCGTGGCCAGCACGGTCACCTTGACCTGCAACGACCTCACCGGTCCACCAACCTGTAACCGACACCGCGCACGGTGGTGATGCTCCGCCGGTCGAACGGCGCGTCGATCTTGCGCCGCAACGCGCTGACGTAGACCTCGACGAGGTTCGGGTCGGGGTCCTGCGCCGAGTCCCACACGCCGTCGATGATCTCCGACTTCGTGACGACCTCCCCGGCGTGCCGCAGCAGGAAGCTCAGCACCGAGAACTCCTTGGCCTTCAGGTCGATCCGCGTGGTCCCGCGGTGGCACTCGCGGCTGACCGGGTCGAGCACCAGGTCACCGGCCCTCAGCAGCACCGGCTGGGCGTTGCGCGACCGCCGCCCGAGCGCTCTGAGCCGCGCGACCAGCACGACGTAGGAGAACGGCTTGGTCAGGTAGTCGTCCGCGCCGGTGTCGAGGCCCTCTGCCTCGTCGAACTCGCCGTCCTTCGCGGTGAGCATGAGGATCGGCGTCCAGATCCCGGCGTCCCGCAGCTCCTTGCAGACCCGGTAGCCGTTGAGGCCGGGCAGCATGATGTCCAGGACGATCACGTCGTACGGGTGCTCCCGCGCCCGCCACAGCCCGTCGGTGCCGGTGCGCTCCACGTCGACCGCGAAGCCCTCGGCGGTCAGGCCGCGGGTGAGCAGGTCGGCGAGGCGGGGGTCATCTTCCACGACGAGCACGCGCATGAGGGCAGCGTGCCGCATCACCCGTGATCGAGTCCTGAAATCCGTTTCAGGATCCTTCAGCATCACTTCAGGTTCACCCTGACAGGCTCTGCGTCGTGGAGCCGGGGGGATCCACGGCCGGGGGAGAAGGTGGCGGCGAGGTCGAGGGGGAGCAGCGCCGCCGCCTTCTGAAACACACCGACCGGCTCGGTTCGTTCCGCGACCCGGAACGACCTCTCCCGCACCGCACGCGGGTCGGCCCGGCCACCGCGACGCAGCTCGCGCGGCACGGCGCCCTGGTCGTCCTGGCGGTGCGGGACGTCCGGGCCGGTCAACGGGCGGCCGGGGCGATCAGGAACGTGGTGCCCCGCGCCGATTTGCAGGTGCGGGAACTCGACCTGGCGTGCCTGGAGCCGGTGCGCGGGTTCGCCGGCGACGTGACGTCCTCGCTCGGCACGGTCGACCTGCTGGTGAACAACGCCGTCACCGCCGACCTCGGCCCGGCGCGCGCGACCGCGGACGGGTTCGAGCTCCACATCGGCACGAACTTCCTCGGCCACTTCGCCCTCACCGGCCTGCTCCCCGGCGCGCTGAGCCGGGCGGGGCGAGGGTCGTCAACCTCAGCTCCACCGCGCATCGCGGTGTGCACCTCGACGTCGACGACCTCATGTCCGAACGGACGGCGGCTGTGGAACGCGGCCGAGGCGCTCACGGGAGTGCGCTACCTCTGACGCCGTTCCCGCTGTCAGGTCACGGGAAACTTCAAACACTCGAACGGAGCAGTTCCGCGACTGAACGGTCCACTTGCGACGGTTCCGTCCGGGCGGTGCGTGATCGTCCTATGAGGACAAATGGTGACGGACCTCCGCTGCTGCCGTGTGAGATCTCGGTAAAAGCACGAATTCGTTTGTGTGCAAGCCAGGTTGCACGCCGCAACCCCGCCTTCAGTCGAATTTTCTTCTTTCCCTTCGGTGCATCCGCCCTGGTCCGTGCGCTGTTTCGCTTGTCCGCGCGGGAAGTCGGGCCGCGTCGGACGCTCGTCCGGTGTTGACAGAGCCGACTCGGCGATCAACCATGGAAGCGCTCTCATAACCGGTCTGTACCAGTTCTCGGAGCGCGGGCGCCGGCCTTCCCTGAAGCAGGGCCGGGGCCTGATGACGGAAAAACCCTGCACAAGGAGTTGTATGCGCACTCGAACAAAGTGGTTGAGCGCGCTCGCCGCACTGGCGGCGACTGCATCGGCGGTCATCGCGACCGCACCTGCCCAGGCGATCGGGCCGGAACTGCTGCCGCTCACCGTCACCAACAACAGCGGCCGTTCCGAGGCCGTGCACCTGTACGTGCTGGGCACGGACATCCGCAGCGGGCGTCTGGGGTACGTCAACCAGGCGGGGGCTTTCACGCCGTGGTCGCCGGGCGGCAACCCGCCCACCCCGGCACCGGACGTGTCGATCGCCGGCCCTGGTCAGGGCGGCACGACCACGCTGCAGGTGCCGCGGTTCATCTCGGGCCGTGTCTACATGTCGTTCGGGGAGAAGCTGAAGTTCTTCCTGACGCCGGACGGCCTGGTGCAGCCGGCACCGTGGGCTGGTGGCGATCCGAACAGCGGCATCCTGTTCGACTGGAGCGAGTTCACCTACAACGACGCGGGTCTGTGGCTCAACAGCTCGCAGGTGGACATGTTCGCGGTGCCGCACGCGGTGACCGTGACGGGCGCGAGCGGTGCCACGAAGAAGACCGGTGAGCTGAAGTCCGGCGGTCGTGACGCGGTGATCAACGGCATCCGCGGCCAGGCCGGGTGGGGCGGGTCGGTCGTGTCCCGTTCGGACGGCACGGTGCTGCGGGTGCTGGCGCCGGGCAAGGCGGCGGACGTCGGCAACTTCGACCGCAACTACCTCGACCCGTACATCACCGAGGCCTGGGACGCCTACGCGGGCAAGACGCTGACGGTGCAGCCGTTCGGTGACCGTCCGGACGTGAAGTACTTCGGCCGCACCTCAGGCGCCACCATGAACTTCACGGACTCCACCGGAAAGCAGGTGGCTTCCTTCGCGAAGCCGTCCACGGCCAACGTCTGGGGCTGTGACGGCGCGTTGCAGGCGCCCAACGACCAGGTGGTCGGCCCGATCGCCCGCACGCTGTGCGCCGCGCTGCACCGCTCGACGCTGGGACGCATCGACACCCAGCCCGGTGGTGGCCCGGCGGACTTCTACCAGGGCGCGATCACCAACCACTACTCCCGGCTGGTGCACCAGAACATGGTGGACGGCAAGGCGTACGGGTTCGCGTTCGACGACGTGCAGGCCCAGGAGTCCCTGGTGCACGACGGCGACCCGCGCTCGGCGGGGATCGTCCTGACCCCGTTCGGCGGCGCTGCCCCGGCCTCCGCGGCGAGCGGGGCCGTCAGCGACTCGAGTGGCGAGGTCGTTCCGAACTGGAACTTCGCCCTGGCCTGAGCCCACGGCTGAAGCCCTTGACGAACGGCGCTGCGGACCACGTCCGCAGCGCCGTTCTGGCGTGGAACTGTGATCCAGGACGTAGATAGAACGATCGGTCTTGACTGCGGAGGACGGCAGGGGCTTTACTGGGCAAGGTAGAACGTTCTGTCTCTTTGAGAACGTCGGACCGCCGAAGCCTCCTGTCTCCGAGTAAGGACTCGTCATGCGCAGCAAACTCCTCCGCAAGGCCTTGATCGTCGGAGTGAGCGCACTCTCCGTGCTCGCCCTGTCCGTGCCCGCGACGGCCACCACGCCCGACCGCCCCGGCGGTTCGGCCAAGCCGACCGTCGTGCTCGTCCACGGGGCGTGGGCGGACTCGTCGAGCTGGGCGCCCGTCGTCGAGCGGCTGACGCGCGACGGTTATCCGGTGAGAGCCATCGCGAACCCGCTCCAGGGCCTCACCGGTGACAGCGCCTACCTCGCCGGCTACCTCGCGACGATCGAGGGACCGAAGATCCTGGTCGGGCACTCGTACGGCGGCGCCGTGATCACCAACGCGGCCACGACCGCCCCCGGCGTCAAGGCGCTCGTCTACGTCGCGGGCTTCATCCCCGCCCAGGGCGAGACGATCGGCGAGCTCGCCTCGCGGTCGGCTTCGCCCCTGCCGCTGCTCGCCACCCAGGTCCCCGGCGGCACCGAGGTCGTCATCGACCCCGCCCACTTCCGCGACAGGTTCGCGGGTGACCTCGACCGGACCACCGCCACCACCCTCGCCGTCGCCCAGCGGCCGGCGAACACCAACGCGGTCACGGACGCCAGCGGCGCCGAGGGCTTCCGCACCATTCCCTCGTTCGCCTTGGTGACGCGCAAGGACCGCGCCATCGACCCGTCGGTGCAGCGGTTCATGGCCACCAGGGCCAACGCGAAGATCACCGAGGTGGACGCCTCGCACGCCGTGATGCTCAGCCGTCCGGACGTGGTCACGAAGCTGATCGAGTCCGCCGCGCGGTGACCTCGTGAACCCGGCGGGGTGCGGTGGTTCCGGCCACCGCACCCCGCCGGTCACTCGACATCCACGTCAGATCACAGGGGTGGCGGGAAACTTGAAGCGCGCGGTTTCTCCCGCGAAGGTGTACGGGGAGTCATCACGAATCCGTGGTGCGCTAACGCTTTCGAGCCGGGCGTAGTGCTCGGGTGTGAGCTCGAGTGAAAGCGAGGCGATGTAGTCGTCGAGCTGCTCCGTCGTGCGCGGTCCGATGATCGGGACGATCGCGGTGGTGGCGCGCTCGGCGCGGGCGAGGACCCAGGCGGACGCGATGCGCCCCGGCTTCTCCCCGACCTCGTCGGCGATCTCGAGCACGACGTCCAGAACCGACTTCTGGTGTCCGGTGTCCTCGGTCGGCACCCCCAGGGCGGTGTAGCGGCCCTCTTCCCCGCGGCGGTACTTCCCGGTCAGCCGGCCGCCGGCGAGCGGGTAGTAGGCGCACACGCCGAGACCGAACGCTTCGGCGGCCGGCAGCATCTCGTGCTCGATGTCGCGGTTCAGGAGGTTCAACGGCTCCTGCACGCCGACCAGGTCGAGGCTCCTGCTCGCTCCCACCGCCACCCGCCAGGCCGGGAAGTTCGAGAGACCGCCGTGGAGGATCTTGCCCGCGCGCCGCAGGTCCTCGAAGGTCGAGAGGATCTCGTCGATCGGGGTGACGCCGTCGGGGAGGTGGACCCAGAGAAGGTCGATGTAGTCGGTCCTCAGGCGACGCAGGCTGGCTTCGACGGAGAGCAGGGCGGCACGGCGGCTGTTGCCGGTGCGATGCACCGAATGCGGCATGCGCGTGTACTTGGTGCCCAGCACGAAGTCCTCACGCCGGCCCTCGATGAGCTCGCCCAGGACGCTTTCCGATTCCCCGGCCCCGTATCCGTCCGACGTGTCCAGGAAAGTGCCGCCGGCGTCGGCGAAGGCGTTCAGGACGATCCGGGCCTCGTCCGGGGTGCTGCGGGCGTTCGGCCCGGTGCCGAACCCGGCTGTGCCGAGAGCCAGTTCGGACACCCGCAGTCCGGTCCGACGGCCGAAGGTCTGGTATCGCATCGCGGATCACGCCCCGGCCGCGGGCAACGGCGTCGCCGAGAACAGGCCCTCCGGATCCCACTTCGCCTTGACCTGCTGGAGGCGGGAGAGGTTCTCCCCGTACAGGTGCGCGATCTGCTCGGTCGCCTCCGGCCCGAGGTTGTTGACGTAGCCGCCGGGGAACGACTGGTCCGCCAGCGCCTCCGACGCCGCGTCGGCCCACGCGCGAACACGATCGCCCGCGTCCTCGCCCTCCCAGATCCCGATGATCTCGATCATGAGGTGCGGCTCGCGCCGGTCGAAGGCGGTGGCGTCCGGAGCGACCCTCGTGGAAGCGCCGTGGAAGTGGTGCAGCACGAGAGCGGAGAACGGCGTCGGAATCCTGTCGCCGAACTCCGCGAGGGAGTCGATGAGCTCGTCGCTGATGGAGGGGACGTTGCGCGTCCGCATCACGACGTTGCGGCCATCGGGGAACATCGCGTCCAGCGAGGCGATCACCGCGGCCTGGGGCGCGGCCGCGAGCCGGCCCACCGCCAAGTCGCCCAGCCTTGTCAGCGCCATGGCCGGACCCTCCGGATCGAGCCCGGCCTCGACATCACCCGACCAGGTGGGGATGACGGCCAGACCGGGCGAGCCGTCCGGACCGACGATCACCGCGGTCTGGATCGTCAGGCTGTCTGGGCAGTTCTCCATGGCCTCGCGCACACCCTCGAGCACCTGACGGGCCTGGTGCCACGGGTACAGCAACAGCCCGGACACCACCTGGGGCACGGCGTGCAGCCGCACGGTCATCGACGTGACGACCCCGAAGTTGCCGCCACCACCGCGAAGCGCCCACAGCAGGCCCTCGTCAGCGTCCACAACGGACCCGTCCGCGGTGACCACCTCGGCGCCGAGCAGGTTGTCCGCGGCAAGGCCGGCCACACCGTTCAGCGGCCCGTAGCCACCGCCGAGGGTGAGACCGGACACCCCCACCGTCCCCACCGTGCCGGTCGCCGCCACCAGGCCGTGCTCGCCGGCTGCGGCCAGCAGGTCGTTGACGGCGGCACCCCCACCCACCTCGGCCGTCCGGGCCCGCGGGTCCACCCGCACGGAGTTCAGCGGCCTGATGTCCAGCGTCAGACCGCCCTCGGCCAAGGCGAATCCCGCGTGGTTGTGACCCCGTCCACGCACCGACAGCGGCAACCCGAACTCACGAGCGGTCCGCACGCCGATCACCACGTCATCGGTGGACGTGCAGGTCAGCACGATGGCGGGACGCTGTTCCGCGGCACCGTTCCACAAAGCGATGCCGCGGGCGTACTCCGGCCCGGACACGTGCACCTGGTGGGCGGGCAGACGATCGATCAACGCGGCTCGGGCGGACACGACCGCCTGGTCGTGGTCGAAGCCGTCACCAGGCATGAGTTTCTCCTCTGCATTGTATGTAACGATCACTATACTCAGAAGAGGGTGAGGTCCGCTCCGCCTCCGACCACGATTTCCTGGCCCGTGACGTAGGCGGCCCCGTCCGAAGCGAGGAACGCGACCGTCTCGGCGATCTCGGTCATGCGGCCGAGGCGGCCGAGGGGGACGTGGTCGGCCTGGTGCCGCTTGATCCGCGAGATGTCCTCTTCGGACACACCGGATCTACGCAGGAGGGGTGTGTCGACGGCGCCGGGGCTGACCGCGTTGACGCGGATGCGGCGTGGGGCGAGTTCGACCGCCAGCGAGGGCACCATGGTGAGCAGGGCACCGCGGCTGCCGGCTGCGACGCTCGCGCCGGGGATGCCGCGGGTCGCGGCGATCCCGACGGTGATGACGACCGAGGCGCCTTCGGCGAGCAGGGGCTCCATCTTCTGCAGGGTGAAGAACTGCCCCTTCGTGTTGATGTCGAAGAGCTCGTCGTAGCTCCGTTCGTCGACGGCGTCGAGAGGGGCGGCACGGAACACGCCGGCGTTCAGGAAGAGCAGGTCGACCTGACCGAACCGGGTGCGCACCTCGTCGACGAGCCGGTCGGTGTCCGGCAACGACCGGGAGTCCGCGCGCACCGCGACGACCCCCTCGGGAAGATTCGGTGCGATGGCGGCCACCGAGGTGTCGGTGCTGCCGGTGACGACGACCCGGTAGCCACGTCCGGCGAGCAGTTCCGCGGTGGCGAGGCCGATGCCGCTGGTACCGCCGGTGATCACTGCGTTGGGCATGGGGTTCCTTCAGACTGCCTGTGGGACAACGGCTCAGAGCTGGGTGTAGCCACCGTCCACCGCCAGTTCGACCCCGGTGGTGTACGTGGCGTCGAAGGCCAGGAACGCCGCCGCCGCGGCGATCTCCACGGGAGTGCCGAGGCGCCGCAACGGGTTCTCCGCCACCCGCTGCGCGATGAACTCCGCGGCGGCCTCCGGGCTCATCTCCTTCTCGAGCACCCCGGTGTCGACCGGTCCGGGGCTGATGGCGTTGACCCGGATCTCCCGGCCGGTCAGTTCGGCGGCGAAGCCGCGGGCCAGGGAACGCAGCGCCGCCTTGCTCGCCGCGTAGGCACTGGTGGTGGGGATGCCCATGACGCTCGCGGCCGAAGTCGTGAGGACGACACCGGCCCCCTTGTTCAACAGAGGGGCGAGCTTCTGCACCGTGAAGAAGGCACCTTTGACATTGATGTCGAACACTTCGTCGTAGGCCTTCTCGGTCATCTCTTCCAGCAACGCGGTGCGGGTGACACCGGCGTTCACGAAGAGCGCGTCGAGCGAACCGAGTTCCGCTGAGACCTGTTCGGCGAGTGAGTCCAGGTCCTCCAGCGAGGCCACGTCGCCCCGCGCGGTCAGCGCGTTCGGTCCGAGCCTCTCCCGGGCGGCGTCGAGTCGTTCCCGGGAGCGGCCGGTGATCACGACCCGTGCGCCGCGCTCCACCAGGAACTCGGCGATCCCGAACCCGAGTCCGCTGGCTCCGCCGGTGACGACCGCGTTCTTTCCGGTGTACACACCCATCCTGGCATCTCCTGCGCTTGTTCTTCGACGTGCTGCAACGGTTCCAAGGTCTGGTCCACTGTGCACGGTCAGCGGCCACGGGTTTCGATCTTCATGTCTCCGTGGGACACCATGCGGATGTGGTCGCTCGCAAGCAGGTCGTGCGGGTCGCCGAGCCTGATCGCGCTGACCTCGTCGAGCCGGGCGAACTGGTCGTCGGTCAGCTCGACCTGCAAGGCGTCGAGGTTGCCCCGCAACTGGTCCGGAGTGCGCGCCCCGATGATCGGCGCCGCGACACCGGGGTTCCGCAGCACCCACGCCAGCGCGACCTGCGCCGGGGTGCGTTCGTGCTCGGCGGCGATGTCCCGCACGACGTCGGCGATGCCGAGCGTCCGCTCGGTCACCATGCCCAGGGTCGCGTTGAAGCTCTTGCGGTTGCTCTCGCCGGGTTCGGCGCTCGCCGGGGTGAGGTCGGCGCGGCTGTACTTGCCCGACAGGATACCGCCGCCCAGCGGCGAGAACGGGGTCACACCCAGTCCCATCGCCCGGGACATGGGGATGAGGTCGCGTTCCGCGTCCCGGTTGATGAGGCTGTACTCGACCTGCAGTGCGATCAACGGCGTCCAGCCGCGCAGGTCGGCGATGGTCTGCATGCGCGAGATCTCCCACGCGGGGGCGCTGGACATCGCCACGTAGAGGACCTTGCCCTGGCGGACCACGTCGTCCAGGCCGCGGAGGATCTCGTCGGCCGGTGTCGTGAAGTCCCAGACGTGCAGGTGCAGCAGGTCGATGTGGTCGGTGCCGAGTTGCCGCAGGCTGGCCTCCACCGACGCGAACAGGTTCTTGCGGTGGGGCCCGCCCGAGTTCGGGTCGCCGGGAGTGCGCAGGGTGGAGTACTTCGTGGCCAGGACCAGGCTTTCGCGCCGGCCGCGGCTGAACTCGCCCACCAGCCGTTCGGAGCTCCCGTTGGTGTAGGTGGGAGCGGTGTCGATGAAGTTGCCGCCGTTCTCGACGTACGTGTCGAACAGAACGCGCGCGTTGTCCCGCTCGACGCCCCAGCCCCACTCGGTGCCGAACGTCGCCGTGCCGAGCGCCAGCGGGGAGACGCGGAGTCCTGACCGCCCCAGCAGTCGGTAGGTGTCAAGGCTGAGTGGCATCGAGGTTCTCCGGTTCCTTAAGTACAACGACTGTGTACTTAAGCTAGCCCGGCGGGCCGTGGCGCCGCAAGTTAAGTACTCCGACCATTACCCGGCTCGTACACTGGTGGCATGGCCGAGCTGGAGATGGGCCCGTCGAGCCGACGACGGGGCAGAGGCGCGCGAGAGCGCATCCTGGAGACGTCGGAGCGCCTGTTCCGCGGCCAGGGGATCGGCGGCACCGGCATGGACCAGCTCTCCGCCGAGGCGCAGGTGTCGAAGCGCACCGTGTACCAGCACTTCGGGAGCAAGAACGAGCTCGTCGCCGAGTACTTGCGCCGGCACGACCCCGACACGATGCCCGAGGTCTTCGACCGCGACGACCTGTCTCCCCGTGAGCGGCTGCTCGCCGCGTTCGACAGGCCGCGAACGGTGCCGCCGGCCGAAGTGACGCCGCTGTGCCCCTTCATCGCGGCCGCCGTCGAGATCGCCGACCCGGACGATCCCGGGCGCAGGTGTGCGCGCGACTACAAGATGTCGGTCGCGGCCCGTTTCACCGAGACCGCTCGCCAGGCCGGCGCCGCCGATCCCGAACAACTCGGTGAACAGCTGGCCTTGCTGCTGGACGGCGCGTCGGCGCGCACCAGGGCGCTCGGCACCGAGACCCTCCCGACCGCGCAGGCCATCGCGACGATCCTCATCGACAACGCCCTGCGCGGTGCGGAGCCGGAGGCCGCCGGCGCCTGAGCCCTGTTTTTAACGGTCGTCTCAGGTCCGCTCGATAGGAAGTAGCCACCACCGGCCCGCACCGGACGGTGGCCGGACCGCGCGACCCTGGAAGGCAGCCGCTCATGATCTCCGTGCTCGTGGTGGACGCCCAGCCGCTGCAGCGCTTCGGGTTTCGCGTGCTGCTGGAGAGCACGCCCGACACCGAGGTCGTCGGCGAGGCCGCGAACGGCGCCGAGGCCGTTCGGCGGGCCTCCGAGCTGCGTCCCGACGTGGTGCTGATGGACACCCGCAGGCCGGGCGTCGACGGGATCGAGGCCACCCGGCGCATCGTCGCCGCTGGAGGGCGTTCGCGTGTTCTCGTGCTGACGACGTCCGATGTGGACCGGTACGCGTTCGCCGTGTTGCGGGCCGGGGCCAGCGGTTTCCTGCTCGAGGACACCCGCCCCGAGGAGCTGCTCGCCGGCATCCGGGCCGTCGCCGCCGGGGACGCGGTGATCGCGCCGGCGCTGACCCGGCGGTTGCTCGACGCGGTCGCCGACCGGCTCGACGACGACCTCGGCGGGCCGGGGCGGGAGGATCCCCGGCTGGACTCCCTGACCGGCCGCGAGCGCGAGATCCTCGTCGCCATCGGCCACGGCCTCACCAACGGCGAGATCGCGCACCGGTTCACGCTCTCGGAGTCGACGGTGAAGACCCACGTCGGGCGGGTCCTCGCCAAGATCGGCGCACGGGACCGGATCCAGGCCGTCATCCTCGCCTACGACCTGAGGCTCACCCGGCCGGTCCAGCGCTGTTGACCGCCACAACTCCGAAGATCAGGCGAGCACCACCTGCCCCTCGACGACCGTGACCGGGATCTTGACCAGCGGTGCGGGTGCCGGCCCTCCGGTCACCTGTCCGTTCTCGTCGTAGGTGGCACCGTGGCAGGGGCACCGGAATCCGGGACCGACGTACGACACCGGGCAGCCCTGATGACTGCAGGCGGCGTTGTACGCCAGGAACGTGTCCGGCGCCGGGCGCAGGAGGTGGGCGGGCATCCCGTTCGGCGTCGTGAAGCTCTTCGACGAACCGACGGCGACGTCGTCGACCGCGGCGATCACGTAGCCCGCCGGCTTCGCGGCCGAACGGGCAGGACGCCGGGCGAGCGCCAGCACGCTGCCCGCGGTGACTCCGGCAACGGCCGCCGCCCCCGCGATCAGACCGCTCAGCAGCACGGTGCGCCGCCCGGCGTCGTCCTGCGCCTTCGCGCGCAGCCGGGCGCCCAGTGACAACACCCCGGCGTCGCCCGCGATCAGCAACGGGGTCCAGGCGAACACGAACACGATGTCGGCCCCGAAGTAGTAAGGCCGAGTCGTCCAGCTCACCGCCAGGAAGAAGCTGAGCGAGAGCAGCACACCGCCGAGCGCGGCGAGCCGGGTGACCAGGCCGAGCAGGGTCGCGAGGCCGACCGCGACCTCCCCGAAGGCGATCGCCAGCCCGGCGACGGTCGCGTGGTCGGCGGCCAGCGAGACCAGCGGGCCGATCGGGGAGGTCGCGGCGGCGTTCACCATCTGCGCGTGGACACCGAGTGCGGAAGCGTCGTCCAGGTAGTGCGTGTCGAACAGCTTGGAGACACCGGCGTAGACGAAGGTGCCGCCGAGAAAAGCGCGCAGCGGCAGCAGTGCGTGTTCGTCCCTCACGTCAGGACTTGTGGGGGGAGACCGTCATGATGCCCGTGCACATCTCGTCGCTGGTGCCGTCGCCCCACACCACGTAGCGCGGCGGCAGCTTGCTCAACTGCGGCAACTGTTTGCGCAGTCCCGCGTCGTGCGTGCACGTCACCCGCAACGTGTCGCCCGGACCGATCTCCACCGGCGACGGCAGCTTCAGCAGCCGCTGGTTGTCGAAGTCGAACTGCGGCACGTCCAGCACGACCTTCGCGTTCGGCTTGCCGGGGTTGAGCTCGACCTTGATGGCCCGCCCGAGCATGTGCATGTGGCCGAAACCGGCGAACAACGTCATCGGCGCCTCCACCTTGTGGTCACAGGTCTGGGTGTCGCCGGGCTTCGGCGTGCCGCCCTGGTTGCACTCCTGCACCTGCATGTCCGCCATCTCGCCGGTCTCCGCCCCGAACCGCTTGGTCACGTCCGCGATCGAGGCGTTCCGGTCGCAGAGCGGACCCGACTCGCCGGCGGCGCAGGGCAGGTCGGTCGGCGCGCTGAGCGGCCACGTCTCGAGTTCCCGGGTCTGCGGCGTGCCGTCCTTCAGCCGCAGCCGCACCGCCGAGCGGTCCGACCCCGCCGGTTTGCCGTCGGTCGCGAGCAGGTTGTAGTGGATCTGCAGGACGATCAGGCTGCCCGGCTCCAGCTTGTAGCCGACGTCCTGGTCGAGCAGCGTCTCCGCGGAGCCCGGCGCCCAGGTGTCCACCCACGCCGCGTCCCCGTCGTCCTCCTCGGCGCCCTCCACACCGGTTCCGCCGAAGCACTGCCAGCCGAGGCCGGAGGTCTTCGCGTCCTGCTCGCGCACCGCCGCCACGCCCTCCGGCGGCACCGCGTACACGATGGCGTGGTGGGCGATCGCGACGTTCTCCGGCGTGAACTGGGTGCCGGTCAGGAACTCCGGCTTCGTCAGGCCCGGATCGATCACCTGGCAGCGGTAGTCGTCCGTGCCGCCCTCCGGCGACGTGGGCGTGTAGGCCTGGGCCATCTTCACGTCGACGAACCGCTCGCCGGCGCGCAGCGGCTGCGTCGGGGCCGGCGGCTTGCCCGCGTGCCCGTGGTGCGGTCCGGGCGGGACGGGCGCCGCACCGCCGCCGGTGTTCGACCCGCAGGCGACGACGGTGAACGCCGTCGCCAGTGCCACGGTGGCCGCGCCAATCCTCCACAGTGGACTGTTAGGTTTCCTCATGGCCTGAACGCTAGGGCTGATTCCGCCGCGTTTCGTCGTACCGCGGTCGTCACTTCCGGCGGTGGCCGGTACGACGGTACTACTCCACGAAGTCCTCTTAGGACTGAATAGCGGTCCTGAGCACCGCATTAACGGTCTTCTCATCTTCGCTCGGTAGGAAGTGGGCGCCAGACAGGCGAAGTGACACGGACGCAGGAGGCTCGTGAATGACAGTCAACGCAACGCGGTTGACCGGCCGGTGGGTGCCGTGGTTGGTGATCGGCCTGTGGGTGGTGCTGACGGTCTTCATGGTGCCGTTGAGCGGAAAGCTGAGTTCGGTCACCACCGACAAGGCCGTGGACACCCTGCCGGCCGGCGCCGAGTCCACCAAGGTCGCCGCGCTGGAGGACAGCCTCCCCGGCGGGGAGGACAACACGTTCGTCTTCGTCTACCACCGCGATAGCGGCGTGACCGACGCCGACCGCGCGGTGGTCGAGCGCCACTACGACACCCTGGTCAAGCGGTACCCGCCCAAGGCGGCGGCCCCGGAGGACGAGGGTCCGCTGACGAGCCCTTCCGCCGACGGCAAGGCGATGATGTTCACCCTCGACGTCAGCACGTCCCACGGCGGACCGGAGGCCGTCGTCGGCCCGTTGCGCGACGCCGCGAAGGACCGCCCCGCCGGCCTCCAGCTCGAGGTGACGGGCCCGGCCGCGGTCGACGGCGACATGGACGCCGTCTTCGACGGCATCGACCTGCAGGTCCTGCTCACCACCATCGTCGTCGTCACGCTGCTGCTCATCATCACCTACCGCAGCCCGGTGTTGTGGCTCATCCCGCTGGTGGCCGTGGGCGCGGCGGCACTGACCTCGATGGCGACGGTCTACCTGCTCGTCAAGGGCTTCGGCATCGTCGTCAACGACCAGAACTCGGCGCTGCTGACCATCTTGGTGTTCGGCGTCGGCACGGACTACGCGCTGCTGCTCATAGCCCGCTACCGGGAAGCGTTGCACCACCACGAGAACGTCCGGGTCGCGATGATCCACGCGCTGCGCGGCGCGGCACCGGCCATCATCGCGTCCGCGGCCACCGTGGTCGCCGGCCTGCTCTGCCTGCTCGTCGCGGACCTCAACAGCACCAGGGGATTGGGCCCTGTCGGCGCGGCCGGCATCCTGTGCGCGTTGGTGGCCATGCTGACGTTGTTCCCCGCGCTGCTCGTGGTGCTCGGCAGGCGGATCTTCTGGCCGGCCGTCCCGCGGGTCGGCACGTCCGCGGAGGAGAAGCCGGGGCTGTGGGTGCGGCTCGGCGCCGCCATCGACCGCCGCCGATGGGTGGCGGCGCTCGGCTCGCTCGGTGTCCTGGCCGTGTTCACGCTGGGGCTGACGGGCAACACCGGCGCCCTGCGGGAGCAGGACCAGTTCGTGTCCGCGCCGGAGTCGGTCACCGGCTTCGCCGTGCTGCGCCAGCACTTCCCGGAGCTCGGCGGCCAGCCGATGACGGTCTTCACCCGGCCGGGGCAGCAGGAGCAGGTGCTCGACGTCGTCCAGCGCACTCCCGGTGTCGCGGTGGCCGTCCCGGGGGAGACCCGCGGTGGCTGGACCGACATCTCGGTGTTCCCGACGGACGCGCCGGACACCGTCGCGGAGTACGACACGATCAAGCGGGTGCGCACCGCCGTGCACGCGGTGAACGGTGCGGAGGCGATCGTCGGCGGGCCGAGTGCGGAGCACCTCGACACCGAGCTGACCACCGACCGCGACGAGAAGCTGGTGATCCCGCTGGTGCTCCTCGTCGTCCTGATCGTCCTCGGGCTGCTGCTGCGAGCGGTCGTGGCCCCGCTGGTCCTGATGGCCACCGTGGTCGTCTCGTTCGCGGCGGCCTTCGGCGGCAGCGTGTTCGTCTTCGACAAGGTCCTCGGGTTCAAGGGCGTCGACTACTCGGTGCCGTTGCTGGCGTTCCTGTTCCTGGTGGCGCTGGGCGTGGACTACAACATCTTCCTGGCCAGCCGGGCACGGGAGGAGGCACTGCGTCTGGGCACCCGCGACGGCATGCTCAAAGCGCTGTCCGCCACCGGTGGTGTGATCACGTCGGCGGGCCTGGTCCTGGCGGCCACGTTCGGCGTCCTCGTCTCGCTCCCGCTGGTGATGCTGATCGAGGTCGGGTTCCTGGTCGCCTTCGGCGTGCTGCTCGACGCCCTGCTGGTGCGATCGGTCCTGGTGCCCGCCCTCACCCTGCTGATCGGACGGCGGATGTGGTGGCCGAGCAGGCTGTCCCGGCCGGTCGAGCAGCCGGACGGCCCACGGCCGCTCGCCGACGACGCGGAGCCCGCGCTGCAACGGTGAGCGCGGTGAAGAGGTCCGGGACGGGGAACAACGCCCGTCCCGGATCTTCTCTCGTCACCGAACAGCCGGAAGGTCGACCCGCAGCAGCGCGCCACCGCGTGCGGAACGGGCGACGGTGGCCCGGCCGCCGTGGGCGTCGACGACCCGCTGCACGATCGACAGCCCCAGCCCGGATCCCGGCAACGCCCTGGCGCTGTCGGCGCGGTAGAACCGGTCGAACACCCTCGGTGCGTCGGCGGCGTCGATGCCCGGCCCGGCGTCGTCGACCTCGAGCACCGCCGACGCGCCACTGGCGCGGAGCCGGACCTCGATCGGCTGGCCCGCGGGGGACCACTTGCCGGCGTTGTCGATGAGGTTGAGCACCGCCCGCCGGAGCGCGGCGGGACGCCCGCTCACCCACACGGAGTCCACGTCGAGCGCGACCTCGACGTCGGGCATGCGGGAGCACGCCTGCGCCGAGGCGGCCACCACCACGTCGGCGAGGTCGAGCAGTTCGGTGTTCTCGTCGCTGACGTCACCGCGCGCCAGGTCGGTCAGCTCGGCGGCGAGGGTGCTCAACTCGGTCACCTGGGCGCCGAGGTCGTGCAGCAGCCGGGTCCGGCTCTCCGAGGGCAGCGCGCTGTCCAGGGTGCCGCGCCGGTCGAGCCGGATCAGCAGCTCGATGTTGAGGCGCAGACTCGTGAGCGGCGTCTTGAGCTCGTGGGCGGTGTCCTCGGCGAGCAGCCGCTGGGCCAGCCGGGAGTCCCGCAGCGCCGCGAGCATGTCGTTGATCGACCGGATCAGCTGCCGGATCTCCCCACCGCCCTCGTCCGGGATGTCGGCGTCGAGGTCCCGCGTGCGCGCGACGCGGACCGCGGCGGCGGTCAGCCGGTCGATCGGTGCCAGCCCGGCCCGCGCCACGGCCCGTCCGACGAGGGCGCCGCAAGCCACGCAGAGCAGCCCGATCAACAGCATGCCCAGCCCGAACCGGTTGATCGGGCTGTCGTCGGCGACGCGGGCCACCTGGACCGCGCCGCCACCGGCCCGCAGCGTGTAGACGAAGAAGCCGTCGTCGTCGCTGTCGCCCGACTCCATCAGATCCGCCGCCACGCCCTGCACCACCCGCCCGGCGTCCGCGCTGACCGGGGGCAACGCGGGCTGGCCGTCCGGCGTCCGGGTCGAGCCGTCGGGCAGGACGACCCGCACCAGCCGGCCGGCTCCGGGATACGGCGGCAGCTCGACCTGCGCCAGACCGGCGCGTTCCGCGTTCGCCGCCAGGACACGGGAATCAGCGCGCAGCTGGTCCTCCGCGGTGGCCCGCAGCTCCCAGTCCAGCAGCTCGCTGGCCACCTGGAACGACAGGAACACGCTGGCCGCGATGGCCGTCGCCGCGATCACCGTCAGCCTGGTCCGCAGGGACCGCCGGCGCCACCAGCGCGTCAGCCTCACGGAGGGGTCTCCCGCAACGTGTACCCCAGACCGCGCCGCGTGTAGAGCAACCGGGGCTCACCCCCGGCCTCCATCTTGCGGCGCAGGTAGCTCACGTACACCTGGAGGTTGTTGGACGTGACGCTCATGTCGAAGCCCCAGATGGCCCCGAACAGCTCGCCTCGGGTCAGCACCCTGGTCGCGTTGCGCACGAGCACCTCCAGCAGGAAGAACTCGGTCCGCGTCAGGTGCAGCGGCCGCTCACCCCGCCACGCCTCGAACCGGTCGGGATCGACCCGGAGATCGGCGAACCTCAGCATCTGCGACTCGTCACCACCCGCCGCCCAGCGGCGCAGCAGTGCCCGGACCCGAGCCAGCAACTCCTCGGTGGCGAACGGCTTGGGCAGGTAGTCGTCAGCGCCCGCGTCCAGCCCCGCGACCCGGTCGGAGACCTGATCCCGGGCGGTCAGCATCAGCACCGGCAGATCCCGCCCCGCCGCCCGCAACCGCCGGCAGGTCTCCACCCCGCCGAGACGGGGCATCATCACGTCGAGGATCAGCAGATCCGGCTCGTCGCCCTCGACCCCGTCGAGCACGGCCAGACCGTTGGCGACGGTGCTGGTGTCGTACCCCTCCACCTGGAGCACCCGCTCCAGCGACTCGCGGATGGCCGCCTCGTCGTCCGCGATCATGATCCGCACGCGGCCTGCCCTCCAGTCGGTGCTGTGGCCGCTCATCGTCCCCGACCAACCTGAGACCAGGGTTAGAGCGTCACCGTCGGGCCGGGTCGACCGGTGTGGGCCGCGGTGGTCCCTCCCGGTCGACAAGTGTCGTCGGACCGGCTCACAGGTCGCGACCGATGTCCACTTCTGCACCTGGTCAGCCTTGACGACAATGACGAAACGCACCCGCGTGCGCGGCGAACGAGGAGTGTCGATGACAACCACGATCGGAAAATCCGCCACGCCGGCGGTGCTCGGGAGTCGGCAGGTGCCGCTGCTCTCGGACGAGCAGGTCGGGCACATCCGCCACGTCGACAACCTCTCGCGGCTCCCGCGCGGGGACTGGCGGCACATGGCGGGACCGGTGCCGTTCCAGGAGGACTTCAGCTCCTACCGCTACCAGCTGGGGTACATGAGCCTCGCGATGGCGCTCGCCCACTACCACCGCCTGCCCGCCGCGCCCGCCGTCTTCCAGGGCCAGCTCGACCGGCTCATCAGGAAGATGCTGGAGCCCGACGCGTGGAGCTACTGGCGCGACACCAGCACCCAGGGCGGGTTCGGGCCCTTCGACCTGCCGCGGCTGCCGAGCCGGACCGACCCGGTCGCGGTGGACAACATCATGTACAGCGCTTACCTGCAGGTCATGACGCTCATGTACACGATGCTGTTCGACGACCGCACCTACGAACAGCCGGGCTCGCTCACGTTCAGCATGCGGCCCGTCCTGTGGGGCAAGGACCGCCACGAGAGCTTCGAGTACGACCAGCGCACGTTGAACGAGCGCATCTACTGGAACATGGTCGAGAACGGCTACCTCGGCGTCGCCTGCGAGCCGTACTGCGTGTTCCAGATCTGCAACCAGGTCCCGATCCTCGGTTTCCGGCTGCACGACCACATCTACGGCGGGAAGACCGCCGAGGAGGTCACCACCGGTTACCTCGCGGCGTGGGAGAGGTTCGGCGGCAGCGTCAACGCCAACGGTCACTTCCACAGCTACGTCGTGCAGCAGAACGAGGTGCTGCCGAACGACGTGCTCGTCGATCGCGACCTCGCCTGGACCGACGGCTGGCTCGGCATGCTCATGAACATGTGGCGCCCCGAGCTCGTCCGGACCACCTACGGGACCTCGATCGAACAGTGGCTCGACCGGGCCGACGACGGTCTGATCTCCGTCCGCGACCTCTCCCGGATCCCCGGAACCGACGTGTACGCGGGACTCGGCACCCTCGGCGAGATGGGCTGGCTGGCCGCCTGGGCGTCGGAGATGGGCGACCAGGAGGTCGTCGACGGGCTCCTCGCCCACGCGGACAGGTACATGAACCCGCAGTGGGAGAACGGCGGGCTGCACTACCCGCGGCGCGACGAGACCTATGACGAGAACGGCAAGTTCGTCCTGATGCCGCCCGTGGTCAGCAACGCCACGTTCCCCTACGCGCGCCTCAACGTGGCCGACGGACTGCGCACGCTGTTCGAACGTCCGTGGACCGATCGGGAGCGGTCCAGGCCCGCGCTCACGGAGATCGGCGACTCGGTCGACATTCGGCGCGCCTGGTACCACGAGGACGTTCGTCACCTCCAGCTGACCGCGAGTCCGCGGCACGGCTTGTCCAGCACCACAACGGATCTGGCGCTGTCACGGGTGTGGGACCGGGGAGAGTGGACGCTGGCGGTCGACGGCGTCGTCGTGGCGAACGGCGACGACACCACGGTGACCCCGAACGGGAACGGGCACCGGCTCCACCTCAGGCGCACCGGCGACGAGCTGCGGCTGACGCTGGACGTGGGCGGCCACACCGACGTCGACATGTACTGGAGCAACGCATGAACCCCAACGTCGTCCCCCGCTACGAGCTGCTCGACCACCACGGCAACTCCGTCACCGAACAGCACTTCACCGGCCGGTACCAGCTGGTGTTCTTCGGCTTCACCCACTGCCGGGTGGTCTGCCCGACGGCGTTGACGAAGCTGAGCACCGTGCTCGACGACCTCGGGCCGCTGGCCGACCGGATCCAGCCGCTGTACGTCTCAGTCGATCCGGACCGGGACACCCCCGAGGTCATGCGTGCCTTCCTGGAAGCGGACCACCCCCGCTTCCTGGGACTGACCGGCGGCACGGAGGCGACCGAGGCCGCGCGCACCGCGTTCCGCGTCTTCGCGACCCGCAAGGCCGACCCGGACGATCCCGACGGCTACGCGGTACCGCACACCGCTGTCACCTACCTGCTCGACACCGATGCCACGTACCTCGCGCACTTCCCGGACGTGCTCGAGGCCACCGAGATCGCGGACCGGATCCGGGAGCTCTGCGGTACGTCCGCCACCTGACACCGCTACTCGGACACTCCGACAGAGCCGCGGACCTTCGACCGGTCATGGGACCGCCGCTGTACTTCGCTGCCTGCCGGCGTCGGTTCAGCGAAGCCCGGAGTGGGGCGTGGGCTCCAGCCGGACGGTGGATTCGGCTCCGTTGAGGAGAGCCGACACCGTGTCGATGACGACCGCGCAGCGGGGATGGCTGTGAACGGCGTCCAGGACTCGCTCGCGGTCCTCGGCGTCTTCGAAACGCCGGATCCAGACGAAGGTGTCGTCGGTCGCGGAGAAGGAACCGACGACGGTCATGCCCGACTCCTGGTGCAACGGGATGACGGTCTCGTCCATGTACCGCGCCAGTTCGGCGCCGAGTCCGGCGCGGGCGTGTTCTGTGCGGATCTCGTAGAACATCGAGTTCTCCTCGGTGTCAGGACGGTGCCGGGCAGCGTTGGGCGGCGAGCGCGTAGACGTCTGGGGATCCCTCCCAGGGGCAGGTGCGCTGCACGGCCCAGCGGGTGATCAGCCAGCGCTCGCCCGCCTTGTGCAGCGCCAGCCGCCAGTACCCGCGCATCGTGCAGTGGTCGACGACGCCGGGGTCTGCCGTGACGTGGTGGTGGGCCACCACGTGCACACGGCACCAGGCTTCCCCGGCCGACAGCCGCACCTTTGGGTTCGAGGTGGCGTGATGGGTGCAGTCGAAGCCTTGGAGGGTGTTGCGGGCCAACGTGACCAGTTCGGCGGCAGGCAGCGTGGCCGGTGGTTCGCCGAAGTGGTGGGTGGACAGGTCCAGCAGCACCTCGTCGGAGAACAGCTGCCGCAGTGCGTCCCAATCCTTGTCGTCCTGGGCGTGGGCGAGTCCCGTGACGACGTTCGCGATCGCCGCCCTGTCGAGCAGTTCTTCCAGTGTGCTCACGCCGGCGCCTCCTCGCGTTCGATCAGCGGCAGCACCAGGCGGCTCGGATGCGCCGGTCCGTGGTGGACGCGGTTGACGGCGACGACCGGGGTGTCCTCGGTGGCGATGACACCACCGGTGTTGGTGTTGCGGTCGTAGCGGGGGAAGTTGCTGCTGGAGACTTCGAGCCGGATGCGGTGTCCCGGCAGGAAGACGTTCGAGGTGACGCCCACGTCGATGGTCAGCTCGTACACCGTGCCGGGTTCCACGAGCTCCGGTTCGGTGAGGGAGTTGCGGTAACGGGCGCGCTGGATGCCCTCGCACAGCAGGATCGCCCTGCCGTCGGGGTGCACGTCGACGAGTTTGGCGGTGAAGTCGGTGTCCGGGGCGGAGCTCGAGACGTGCAGCACCAGGGAGACGTGCCCGGTGACCTCGACCGGCCGGTCGAGTACGGGGGTGGTGAAGCACAGCACGTCGTCCCTCGCCTCGACCGCGGTCTGGTCGGCCGGACCGGGCCGGGCGGCGAGCGTGGTGCCGCCCAGCGTGGGAACCGGCCGGTGCGGGTCGTAGAGGAACGTGTCGACCGCCTCCTCGCGCACCACCTCGCGGGTCAGGCCACCGTCACCCGCGGCCGTGTTCGCGCGGCCCGCCCCGGCCAGGAAGAAGTCGGTGCAACGGGTGTCGGGCAGCGGCCAGTCCTGCTCGTCGCGCCACCGGTCGACGCCCATGACGAAGATCCGGACGCGGTGTGCGTCGGCGGGGGTGTCGGTGTGGCCGCGGACCCAGCGGTCGAAGAACCGCAGGTGCTCATCCGTGACGTCAGCGGCTTTGATGCTGCCCGCGCGGCCGAAAGACCGGTCGGGGAACGTGCCGAGGTCGGCGCCGTCCGGGTGTGCCCAGGGACCGATGACGAGTCGCTGGCCGTCGCGGGCCGCGGCACTGCCACCGTGCCGGCGCATCATCGTGTACGACCGCACTGTCTCACCGATGAACACGTCGTACCAGCCGCCGATCTGCAACGCCGGGACGGTGATACCGGCGTGGTGCTCGATCGGGGCCACCTCCCGCCAGAACGCGTCGCGTTCGGGGTGGCCGAGCACGTCACCGAGCCACGGGAGGGTGCGCGTCACCGCGTCCCGTCCGGTGAGCGGCAGGGGGTCGTGCAGCAGACGTGGATCGTCCACACCGGACAGCAGCACCGATGCGTCGGTGGGGTCGCCCCGGCCTTCGGCGAGATCGCGCTGGAGGTTGCGCAGCGCGGAGAGCGTGCTCCACGTGAGCACGATGTCCTGGGACAACGCGCCGCCGGGGGAGTACCACGGCGCCCGGTACAGGTCTGCGGAGCTCATCACGGGTGCGATCGCACGCAGCGCGGGTGTGTCGCGTGCGGCCGTGAGCCACTGCGTGAACCCCATGTAGGACCCGCCCCACATGCCGACGTCGCCGTCACACCACGGCTGCTCCGCGAGCCAGGTCAGGGTGTCGGCACCGTCACGGCCCTCGTGCACGCCCGGCACGAACGTCCCGGGCGAGCGGGACGTTCCGCGGACGTCCTGCGCCACCACCGCGTATCCGGCCGCGACGAACGCGAACACGTCCGGGAGCTTGGGGTTGCCGAAGGTTCCGGCGTCGTCCTTGCCGTAGGGCGTGCGGATCAGCAGCACCGGGAACGGTCCTGGACCGTCGGGCCGCCACACGTTCGTGGCGAGCGTGATGCCGTCGCGCATCGGTACGGCGACGTCCACGTCGACCGTGAAGCTCATGCCCGCACCCGCTTCTGCTCGGAGTGCCGGGGCGTGGTCATCCAGTGGCTGAACGCGGCGTAGTGGTGTGCGAACTCCTGCGGCGTGGGCGAGTGCTCGACGGCGGCCGACAGCTCCGCGACGCGTTCGTAGCGCGGGATCCGGTCGGCCTGGTAGGCCTGCAGCGCGGCGGGCACGTCCGCTGCCGGGTGGAGCAGGTGGCCGAGCAGGGCGGCGTCCTCGATGCCCAGTGTCGCCCCGGCGGTGATGTGCGGTGACATGGCGTGCGCCGCGTCCCCGGCCAGGGCGACGCGCGCGGAGACCCAGTGCGGCAGCGGTGGTACGAGCATGATCTGGTTGTGCAGGATCAGCTCCTCCGGCGTCGCCGCGATCAGTCGTGCCAGGACCTCGTCCGGGCCTTCCTCCAGGTGGCGGGCGCGTTCCAGGGCCTGCTGGGTGCGGGTACCGGTCAGCGGCGGTGACCTGAACTGGTTCACCAGCCAGTAGACGTTGCCGTCGTGGGTCTTGACGTATCCGCCGCGGCACCCGCCGGTGCCCAGGACGAGTCGGTTCCCCGGCACCGCGATGTCGCCGGCCGGCACGACCGCGCGCCAGACCTGGTGACCGCGGTGCTCCTGGGCCGGGGTTCCCGGGACCAGTTGTTCCCGCACCGCCGAGTACGCCCCGTCCGCGCCGATGAGGACGTCCGCTTCCTCGGCGCTGCCGTCGGTCAGCCGGACGGTGACACCGCCGGGGTGTTCCGCGTACTCGCGGAAGCCCGTGCCGAGACGGATGTTCTCGCGTCCCACCGCGTCGGCGAGCAGGTCGTTCAGCTTCGCGCGGTGCACCAGGAGGTACCGGTGGTCCTCGGCACCGAAACCCGGCGTCTCGAGCAGCCGCCCCGCGGGGTCGTGGAAGTACATCTCGCTGGGCTTGCCGACGGCCCGCACCTCCTCGCCGATCCCGAGCTCGTCTAACACCGCCAGCGCGTTGGCCCACAGTCCGAGCCCGGCTCCGGCCGCGCGGATCTCCGGCGCCTGCTCGCAGACCACCACGTCCAGCCCGGCACGGCGCAGGGCGATTCCCGTCGTCAGCCCGACGATGCCGGCACCGATCACCACAGCCCGCGTCACGGTCGTTCCCCCGTCATGTGCTTGTCCTCCAAGGAGTTCCTCTTGACTCCGACGGTAGGAGCGGCGCCGGATTAACGCCAGTGCAACTATGGCAAGCAAAGATTTCGGATGTGATAATCGGCTGGTGGACTACATCGATCTGAACCTGATCGAGGCGCTGGACGCGTTGCTCGCCGAGAACAGCGTCACCAAGGCAGCGGCCCGCCTGCACACCTCGGCGCCCGCCATGAGCCGGGCGCTGGCGCGGCTGCGGCGGACCTTCGACGACCCGTTGCTCGTACGGGCCGGACGGGATCTCGTGCCCACACCCCGCGCGCTGGAACTGCGAGGCGAGGTGCACGCGATCGCCTCCCGGGCCCGAGCGCTCTTCGCCCCTTCCGCGACCGCCGATCCGCGGACCGCCGTGCGCGTGTTCGACCTCCAGGTCACCGACATGCTGTCGACGACGTTCATCCCGTCGCTCATCGACGACCTGCGGGAGCAGGCACCCGGGATCTCACTGCGGCTGCGGCCGGAGAACCTCGAGGACACCCCGGCGTTGCGGGAAGGCCTGGTGGACCTGGAGATCGGCAGCATCCGCCCCGGCGACTCGGAGATCCACTCCGAGTCGCTCGTGACCGAGACGCTGATCGGCGCGGTACGGCCGGACCACCCGCTGGCGAAGGTGGAGGAGGTGACCGCGCAACGGTTCGCCGAGTCCGATCACATCGTGGTGTCGCGACGCGGCCGGGCACACGGTCCGATCGACGAGCGACTGGCGGAGCTCGGCCTGAGCCGGCGCGTGGCGGCCGTGGTGCCCACCTTCGCCAGCGCGCTGTTCCTCGCCTCGGAGACCGACGTCGTCTGCATCGCCCCGGCCAGGCTGGCGCGGCGGATGCTCGACACCCTGGGGCTGTGCACGTTCCCGATCCCCGTCGCACTGCCGTCCGTGACGGTCGGAATGGCGTGGCACCCGCGCAACCACCACGACCGCACGCACCAGTTGCTGCGCGAGCGCACCCGGCACATCATGGCCGCGGCGGCCGGGGGAGTCAGTCGGTGACCGCGTCCGGTGCGGCGGCGTCTCCCTTGTGCCGCAAGCGGCGCACCGCCTCGATGAACCCGGTGACCACGAACGCGAGCCCGACGCCGACGGCGATCGCCAACAGGGTGTTCTCCTGGAACAGAACGCCGCCGAGATAGCCGGTCAGTGCTGTGTAAGCACTCCAGGACGCGGTGGCGAACGCGACGAACAGCACGTACTTGCGCAGCGGGAAACCGACGAGCCCGGTGGACAACGTCGCCAGGTAGCGGCCGACAGGGATGAACCGCGTGGTCACCAGGACGAAGCCACCGCGAGCATCGAGCTCGCGGGCGAACCAGTCGTGCGCGGCGCGGCGTTTGGTGCCTGGAGGCAGCCGCTGGAGCAGGCGCGCTCCGAACAGCCGGCCGGCCGAGTAGGGGACCATGTCGCCGAGGAACGCCCCGAGCGTCGTGGCGGCGATGACGAGCACGATGTCGGTCTGTCCGGTCGCGGCATGGACACCGGCGACGATCACCACCGGTTCGCTGGGGATCAGCGGGAGGAAGGAGTCCAGAAAGGACACCGCGATCAGCACGGCGTACAACCAGGGCGAGGAGATGAGCGACTCGGCGAGCCGCAACCAGTCGATCACGAGAGGTCCTTTCGGAGGTGGTCGCGAGGTCCGACGACGACCTCCGGGGACACGGCGCGCGACACGCAGGCCACGACGCTGGTGAGGCGTTCGTCCTCGGTCAGCACGGAGTCGTGGTGCTCGACCTCGCCGGAGAGGAGCGCGAGGCGGCAGGTGCCGCACACCCCGGCCTCGCACGACGACTCGACGGGAATGCCGTCGCGGCGCAACGCGTCGAGGAGCGACAGGTGCGCTGGAACGTCTACCTCGCGTCCGTCGGGAGCCCAGACGGCCTTGAACGGCGCGGAGATCGAGGTGTGGTCGGCCGCGAAGGGTTCCATGTGGATCCGGCTCGCGCGCCAGTGAGCTGTCAGTGTCCGCACGGCCTGCATGAGCGGTGCGGGACCACAGCAGTAGACGCGGACGTCGTCGTCGGGTTCGGCGAGGTGGGGCCACAGGTCGAACAGGCCGTGCTCGTCGCTGTGGTGCACTGTGTCGTCGGAGCCGCCGAACTCCCGCAGGAACGGCGTATCGCCGGCCGACCGCGTCAGGTACAGCACTCGCACACCGCTGCGGCCCTGGGCGCGCAACCGCCGCACCATGGCCCGGACCGGGGTGATGCCGATCCCGCCCGCGATGAACAGGTACTTCGGCGACGGGTGCAGCGGGAACCTGTTGACGGGCGCGGACACCGGGAGTTCGGTTCCCACTGCCACGTCGTCGTGCATGCTGGCGGAGCCACCCCTGCCGCCGGGGTCGCGGCGCACGCACACGACGTACTCCCGGGGCCGCGCACCGCCTGGTTCGACGAGGCTGTAGCTGCGCTTGTGACCGGCGGGAGTGGTGATGACGACGTGCGCGCCGGGTTCGTACGCGGGCAGTGCCGCTCCCCGAGGATCCGTCAGCGCGAAACGCCGGACGGTCGGCGTCAGGTCAGCCGACCCGCTGACCCGCAGGCGCAGCTCAGACAACGACCTCAGCGCCCTTCTCCACGGTTCCAGCGGTGAGGACCTCGACGTAGATCCCCATGAGCTGGTGGCCGTACGTCCGGTTGAGCAAGGTCACCACCGGCAGGTCCCGACGGCCCGCTCCAGGACCGACCTCGGTCGCGGCACACCGCTTGGTCTGGTGCACGGCCCGCACGCGCACACCTCCCAGGTCGAACTCCTCGCCGATCATGTCCAGTTCGGACCACGCGGGCAGCCCGTCGACGAGGACGTTGGCGCGGAACCGCTTCGGATCGACCGCCGCACCCGTGCGCGCCTCCAGGTCGCGGACCGAGGCCAGGTTGACCACCGAGACCCAGTTCATCGAGTCGTCGCCGGCGACGCTCGCGTCGGTGAAGCGCCTGCCCGGTTCCCGGGCGAGCACCGGCAGGACGCCCGCGGGCAGGTCGAGCACGCGAGCGAAGAACCGCAGCGCCGTGGCGATGCCTTCCTCCGTGCCGAGATCCGCTTCGAGCACCTCGTGCCCGGCCACCCGTGTGACGAGGACGTCGGTCTCGACGTCGAAGGAGGTGTCGAGTCCGGAAAGGCGGTGGTCCGAGACCAAGGCGAAGAACTCCTGTTTCGACAGCCCCTTCCGCGTGCCAGGGCGATATCCACCGTCCGGCCGGGCGAACGCGAACGTCCGGTCGTGTGGAATCCCTCCGCCCGGTTCCAGCACGGCCTGGTCCAGCGGTTGTGCGCTGAGGCCCTTGACCGGGTAGCGGAACAGTTCCCGCACCACGCCCGCGGTCCTCACCGCGACTCCGTCGTGGAGGTGGAGGGCAGCGGGAATGCAGCCGGAAATGGACTGTGAAACACGAGGATCTCACTTTTCTGTCGCCGCTCGGAAATGGCGATCGCCATGATCTCTTTCGAAACTAAGGGGATATCAATGCGACGACAAGTGCGTTCTGCGCAATGATGCGTTCACCCCGGCGCAATCGGGCCGGATCAGTGGGCGCGGACCTGGTCGCCACCTGGCCGGAACAGCCGACCGCGGCGCGGTACGGCGCACCGGGCAGCGGCGTGCCGGCGTGCAGGGCGGCGGCCACGTCGTGCGCCACCTCTTCCTCCGGTGTCAGGTCCACCGGTCGTTGCCCGGCGACCAATGCGGCGATGACGTGACCGGGAAGCCCGATCGCGGCCGCCACCCTGCTGTGCGAGTACAGCTCGTACGCCGCGCCGTGCCGCAATCCGATCGCGAGGGCCGCCACCTCGCGCACGCGAGGCGTGAGCACACCGCCGCTCGCCGCGAACCACTGTGCAGCAGCGGGCCCGCCCAGGAGGTGCCTCGCGAGCTCGTCGAGCTCCCGCCGCTCACCGATCATGGCCCTGGCCCAGGCGCAGGCACGCGGCCTCGGGTACCTGGGCTGGTCGTGGAGCGGCAACAGCAGCGACGTCGGCTACCTCGACATGGTCAGGCTCGTTCAACCCGGCAAGCCTCACGAGCTGGGGTCAACGATTCCTCAACGGTGCCAACGGCGTTCGGCGTCCTCCGCGCGGTCGGCAACGGCGCGTTCGCCTCGATCGGCACGACGAGCTCCGCCAGCTTCACCGACAGCGGACTGACCGCGTCCACCACCTACCGCTACCAGGTGCGGGCGAAGGACGCCGCCGGCAACGTCTCACAGAACTCGGGGACGGCTTCCGTGACGACCAGCGCCGGTGGAGGAGGAACCGGAGCCTGCAAGGTCGGCTACTCCGCCCAGAACTGGGGCGGCGGCAACGGTTTCACCGCGACCATCACGATCACCAACACGGGCACGAGCACGGTGAACGGCTGGACTCTGGCATTCGACTACGCCAACGGTCAGCGGGTCACGCCGCCCGGCTGGGGTGCGACGGTGGCCCAGTCCGGTTCCACCGTCACCGCGACCAACCTGTCCTGGAACGGCACGCTCGCGCCGAACGCGTCGGCGAACATCGGCTTCAACGCCACACAGCAGGGGACCAATCCGGCGCCTCAGGCGTTCACGCTCAACGGAAGTGCTTGCACGATCGGCTGAACACCGCGCTGAGCGCTGGCGAAAACGGGAAACGGTGAAGCTCAGACCTGACTGACAGGCTCGATGTCGGCGAGATCTGCGATGAAGTCGAGCAGCAAGGCCGTGAACTGTTCCGTTGCCTCCCGGTGAGGAGCATGCCCGGTGGCCGGGATGACCTGGACCTCGTCGCGCCACAGTGCGGGGAAGTCCAGCCTCCGCAGGTAGTCGAAACTGACGAGCTGTTCCTCGGCTCCGTGCAGGACGGCCACCGGCTGGCGCAGTGCCGAGACGATCGCGAGCTCGTCGGAGAAGTGGCCGGCACCGGCACTGGCGCCGAGCCCGGTGCGGGCCGCGCCGTCGGTGGCGAGGATGTCGGCGACGAACTCCTCGAGATCCACCGCGGACCCCGGCGCGGTGAAGCTCGCGGCGGCCAGCTCGGCTTCTGGCCGGCTCACGTGCTCGGTGAACAGCGCCCCCATCGCCGGGTGGGGCAGGAACGCCTCGGCCATCTGGGCCGGTGTGGCGATGGGAGGCGTGCCGAAGATGACGAAGCCGCGTGCGTGGGGGAGCCGGGGTGCGGCCTCCAGCAGGAGCTGTCCGCCCAGGCTCCAGCCCACGAACACCGCGTCGGCGACACCGAGCTCCTCGACGAAGCCCGTGAGCATCGCCGCGTAGCCCGGCAACGAGTAGTCGGTGTGGTCCTGTGCCGGTTCGGAACCGCCATGACCCGGCAGGTCCAGGGCGAGGCATCGGAACTGCCTGCCGAAAGCACTGTTCAGGACCGGCGACCAGGTCTTGGCCGAGGAGGAGTTGCCGTGGATGAACACCACCGGACAGTCGTCTTCATGTCCGGGATCGAAGGCGCTTTCGAAATAAGTGATTCGCCGACCGTTGACCTTCACGCTCAAATGATTCACCAGAGGTTTTTCCGTTCTGCGTAGGAGGCGGTGTCGAGTCGACGAAATTCGGGCAGAATTTATCGCGGTGTCGTGTGGGGGCTCAAGTGAGCCGTGGTTAAGTTCCGATTTACCGGGACGCAACTGTCGTCGATGCGGAAAACTCGCGGCGCCTCGTGCTGGGCGATGTTCCCGTGGGCGCATCTCGTGACGGAACTCCAGGAGTATCTCAAGTTACGCTCGATGCATGGTGGTCGATGAGCTCGCGGCTTCGTTGCTGTACCAGGTGATGGCTCTGGCCGGAGAGGTCGAGGGTCGGATGCACAGCGGTCTGGAGCGGTTGGAGCTCACCGGACCGACGGCGAACCTGCTGTGGATCCTCGACCCGGACGCCGAGCCGCAGCCGTTGCGCAAGCTGGCTGCCCTCATGCGGTGCGACCCCTCCAACATCAGTCTGCTCAGCGCGCAACTGGAGGAGCGCAGGCTCGCCGAGCGGCGCCCGCATCCCCGGGACGGACGTGTTCGAACGCTGGTGCTGACCGCGGAAGGCCGAGATGTGCGAGAGCGGCTTCTCGCCATCGTTGCCAGGCAATCCCCCTTCGCTCGCCTCGACGACGAGGAGCAGTCGCGCCTGCGGTCCCTGCTCGCCAAGGCACTCGCCGACCTGTAGCGGAAACTCGTTGAGAAGTTCCTTGAGATTCTCATGTATCTTTCGGGTATGACCACTGCGACAGGCGCGAGACGGGTACGACTGACCTCCACGGGAGGTCCCGAGGTGCTCCAGGTGGAGACCGTGCCGGTGCCGGAACCGGGCCCCGGACAGGTCCTGATCGTCACGGAGGCCGCAGGAGTGGCGTTCCAAGACATCTCGACCCGCAGGGGCCTCACGCCCGGCGCCCTCCCGGAGGTCCAAGGGTTCGACGTCGTCGGGCGCGTGGCGCGGGTCGGCGCCGGCGTCACGGAGTTCACCGCCGGCCAACGCGTCGGCGCTCTGATCGGCGCCGGCGGCTACGCGACGCACGTGCTGGCGCCGGCGCTGCGAACCGCCCCGCTGCCCGAGGGGCCTCCCGCCGAGCAGCTCGACGCGCTGATGCTCAACTACCTCACGGCCTGGCAGATGTTCCACCGGGTGGCCAGGCCGCTGTCCGGCGAGGCCGTCCTGGTGCTCGGGGCCGCCGGCGGCGTGGGATCGGCGTTGAGCCAGATCGCCAGGTCGGCAGGGGTCGAGGTCTACGGCACGTCCAGCCCGGGCAGACGTGGCAGGGTCGAGGCAGGCGGCGCCACGTGGGTCGCGGACCAGTCCGCGGTGCCGGTGCCGGTAGCGGCCGTGTTCGACCCGGTGGGCGGCCCTTCGCTGGCGCACTCCAGGCGTGTTGCGAAGCCGTCAGGTGTGGTCGTGTCGTACGGGTTCAGCTTCGCCACCGGAGCCGGCTACTCTAAGGCCGGTGCCATGGCACGCACCGTCGGAGCTCTCCTGCGGGCAAAGCTCACGCCGGGGCCTCGTGTGGTCGTGCACACCGTGGCGCGTGCGGTCGACCAGGATCCCGCCGGGTTCCGGGCAGACATCGCGGCTCTGGTCGAGCAACTGGTAGCCGGCGCCATCGAGCCCGAGGTCGTCACCCTGCCGCTGGAGCAGGCCGCCGAAGCCCACCGCCGCCTGGAGAACCGCGAGGTCGAAGGCAAACTGGTCCTGATTCCCTGACCGTTGCCTGCGCTCCCGGCCGCGGGCCGGCCGAGAAACGAAGCGATGTGCGGAACTCTCGCGATGATATGCCGACGACGCGCCGAAAAGCAGTGCTGAAACCACCGCATGCGCCACTCGATGAGCACTCGGTCAGGTCCATTCTGGACGCGAGCCCGAGGCCACCCCACGCGGGTCAGCTAGCGGCAGCGATCTCAGGCGAGCCGCAGACGTCGGGGTGGTGCTGGTGCACAGGGCGTCGATCCGCCGTCTCGTTCTTCGTCTGGCAGCCGAGAACCCGTCGTGGGGGTATCGACGCATCCATGGCGAGCTCGCGCCCTTGGGCGTGGGGATCGCCGCTTCCGCGGTGGGAGATCCTCAAGACTGCCGACATCGACCCGGCCGCCGCGGCGCACGACCGTCACATGGCCAGTTGGTCAGCTGGTAGCCAGGCGAGCGCCATTCCCGCAGCCGTTCGTGGTGGAACTGGAACACCGGCCCTTCTTGACGTTGTGCGTCCTCCAGGTGCCGAACGGGCTGGGCCTTTGGCTGTGCTGTCAATGAGGACCGGTGTATTCCAGCTCTTGGCCCACGCCCATGGGCCGTAACCCGAGCACCGCACCGTCGGTGTCCATTGCGATGACTCCGCCCCATTCCGCCTCGGCTTCTTGGCGCCGGTCCGCCCATACAGCCTGCACGCTGGGAAGCGCCGACTGGTAGCCCTGGAAATCCTTCTCCGCGAGCAGCTGCCGTAGCCCGACCAGCACTCCCGAGAAAGCTTCCATCCGCCGCGAGCCGAACCGGAAGACGTGGTCGGTGCCGATGAACCGCATGCCGCCGAGCACGACGCCGGTGTCGAAGACCGTGTCGGTGCCGGGAAGCGCGTACTCGGATCCGACACGGGTCTGCTGACGGGGAGTCAACAGCTCTCGCGCGCTCTTTCTGTCTCCCACGAACGTGAGCAAGCTGGCGGCGGACGTCCGAGCGAGCACGCGTGAGAACCACTCCGAACGTTCCGGAGGAATGTAGAACCCCGGCCGTGTGTCGTCGGAGCCATCCGACGCCTTGACGGGAATGCCTGCGAAATCGTGGAGCTCCTCGATCGGCCCGTTTAGCGACAGGGCGCGTTCTCCTGGGACTGCAAGCACGCCGTCGCCGTCTGGATCGAGGATGAGCATCTCAATGCCGCCGCTGCCGGCCAGCGCAGTGGCCATCATCAGACTCGGTGGCGGTGCGGCGCTCCCGTCACCACCTCCCACGACCACCGCGTGGACCTGCGAGGACGCTTTGGCCAGCTGTTCGTGTTGCGCCACCGCCTTGCCGTGCGATCCCTTGCACTCCACGGTGACGAGGCGCGCCGGTTGATCTTCCTTGAGGCCGACGAGGAAGTAGTCAGGCCGCAGCAGGGTGTTCTCACGCGACCTGACCTCGGCGCCTCTGAGCGCCCACCCGGCTTCAAGCGCGACGTCGGCGTCGACGATCTGAAATTGGTGGTCAGGATGTCTCCGCTGGACGATGCGTGGTGAGGCGGCCAGGGCGAACGCAATCCCCAGGTCCTCGGCGGCGTGTCAGCGCCTGGATGTGGCAAAGCCCCTGGTGGCAGAGATTTCGACCAAGATCGCTCGGCGACCACCAGGGGCTTCTTGTGTTGTCCTATCGTGCCACGCTACGGTCCCAGCGAACGCGCTAACGCACAGCTCACTATCTAACGCATCCTGCGCAAATTCCGCTGCTTCCCCGCCGCGCGGGATGAAAACGGCTCAAGGAATGGTGAGCCGGGGTCGATCGGGCTAAAGCGCTCATTCCGCATTTTGGGCACTCTGTCAGAGTCGCTGGATGTCGTACTGACGTGTACCGAACTCGCAGGGCGGGACGTCATACCTGCCGCTGCGGGTCACCACCCACCCGTTGGGAATCCACCGACCACCATTCGTCCCGCACACATTGGTCTTGCGGGTGTGGCTGGCGTACAGGGGCTCGATGGTGAAGGCGACCTGGGTGCCGCTCACTGCGCAGCGTCCCCTGTCCAGGCTCACGCGGGTGACGAAGTAGCGGCCCGAGTTCACCGCCTTGTCCGCCGAGGTGTTGCCGCAGACCTCGGCGGAACCCCGGCGCGTGATCGGTTCGATGACCAGGGACATCGTGCCCAGCTCACAAGGAGGCCTGTCGTAGCTCGAGTTGCCGGTGACGAACCAGGTAGACGGCACGAAGCGCTCGGCTCGAGTGCCGCAGACCTTGAGTCGCGTCTGGCCCTTCGTGATCGGCTGCAGAGTGAAAGCCGCGGAATTGCCCGTGGTGGGGCAGCGGCCCCGATCACTCCTGACCTCGACGACGACGTAGCGACCGGTCGCCACCGCCCGGTCGGCCGAGTCGTTCCCGCACACGACCGTGGTGGCGGCGGTGGCGGGCATCGCGAGGGCGGCCAACCCGCTTGCGGTCGCGGCGAGCACGAGCAGGACGGAGGCGCTCTTGCTCACCACATTGCGAATGGATTTCACCATTACGTTTCCCTTCTCAGCCGCGCGTGGAGGTCACGTTGCGGGTCATCGGCACGCCACCGACCGAAGCGCGGACGGTTCCTTCCATGACTTCGGCCCGGCTCTGCGTGCTGTCCTCCCACTCGACCTCGAGCACGTAGTAGTTGGAAATCGAACCGGTCCGGGTGTCGCGGCTGGTGATCAGCGGATAACAGGTCCGCCGGTCGATGACCCAGTTGCCCCTCGCGCTGGCGGAGCCGGTCGTCTCGAACACGACGCCGTTCGCCGAGAGGGTCATGGTGGACCGGTAGATCACGCGACCGGACGCATTGGTCACCACATTGCCGTAGCCGCCGACGAACTTGCCGAACTGATCCGTCGGGCAGGCCGCGTGCGCGGCTCCCGCAGTGGCCACCGTCGCCAAGCCCGCGATCGCGGTGGAGGCGAGGAAGAGGGCGAACCCCCGCTGGAAATCGAACATGGCAAAGCCTTCCTGTGGATGGGCGACGGCATTGACGTGCGACCCGCGCGAACGGGGAATAACGCCGTTCGGCGAGGCGTCGTGTGAGGGCAGACGATCGCCTGGTGAAACGCAGAGGGCCTGTAGGGATCAGCGGCAATAG
This sequence comes from Lentzea albida, assembly GCF_900111005.1. GTDB lineage: Bacteria > Actinomycetota > Actinomycetes > Mycobacteriales > Pseudonocardiaceae > Lentzea > Lentzea albida. The sequence continues at coordinate 253,745 of NZ_FOFV01000003.1, read as the reverse complement.
GCGGACGCGGAGGCACGCGCACCCTGACGGTTACCCGACGCGGTGAAGTACGTCGTCCTGCGGTTGGTGGGGGAACCACAGGAAACCGAGTTACTGGACTCATGGGCCGCGATCGAGGCGTCCAGAGCCGCCCAGGCGTTTCGGTAGGCTTCGGTGCCGTTCGTGCCGTAGCCGACACCGGAGAAGGAAACGTAGCCGGCGGCCTGCGCGTTCGATGCGGAGAACGACAACGCGCAGATCGCGGCTCCCGCGAGGACAACGGCTCTGATGCTGTGCTTCACAGCAGCTCCTTTCAGGGTGGGAAAAGGGATCACCTGGACGTGCAACGGGCGGTCAGGATGGCGTAGACCTCGATCACGTAGGCCGTGTTCCGCTGGGTGTAGGTGGTGCCGGCCTCGACACAGCCCGAAACGGTGCTCTCGTAGCGGTCGTAGGTCCGCATGTTCTGCAGTGCACGGGCACGAGCCGTGAACTGGGCCGGCCCCACCGATTCACCGAGCCCGGTCGTCGCCCTGCCGGAGAACCTGAGCTCCACGATGCTCGTTACGGCGGAGGCCTGAGCTGGAGCGATCTCGGTGGAGGCGGCAGCCACCCCTGGCGGGGCGAGCAGGGCAAGCGCGGTGACAGCCGCCGCAAGCTTGATCGGCATCGGGTCTCCCTGGGATTCGACTGATCATGGCCGGAAGGGCGGCGAGGCGGGTCCGGTCTGGTGGAACCATCCTCCGAGGAAGGCGTGTCCCCGCTCCATCGGCGTTCCGCTCAATCTCCGGAGACGGAAATGGGGCGAACGCACAACATGCGCCTGGACCGCAGACGGAGTCGGCAGGACGGCTGGATGCTCTCTCCGGGTGTGTGCGATGTGGACGACGCACTCCGTCTTCTGCCTTGGAGTGAGCGAATGGCTACCATCCGTGCAGGCAGAAGGGCGGGAGGCGGGTTGGGGACCGAGATCAGAATTCTGGGTGGCCTGCACCTCGTTCGTGGAGACAACCCGGTGACGCTCACAGGTGCCAGGCAGCGGGCGATGCTCGGATACCTGACCCTTCACCCGGGAAAGGCGATCTCCGTGGATCGCCTGATCCACGTCGTATGGGGAGACACGCCGCCTAGACACGCGCGACACTCGGTGCACCAACGGATCCACGAGCTGCGTCGCAAGTTGAGCGCAAGCGGTGCGGAAAGCACAGACGTCCGCTGGGAACCCGGGTCAGGCGGGTACCGCCTGGTCGTCGATCCCTCCTCGCTCGATGCGGCCGTGTTCCGCGCACGCGCAGCTGCAGCGCTGGACATGGCCGGACGTTCCGCTCTCACCGCCGCTGTCTCCGAGATGCGCCACGCGCTGGCTCTGTGGCGAGGCCGCGTGTTGGAGGGAGTGCCGAGCCTGACCGGGCTTTCTGAGATCGAGGCCCTGGAGAACGAACGGCTGGAGGCACTCGACCACCTTTGGGAGTGGGAACTCCGGCTGGGACGGCACGCGGCCGTCCTGCCTGAGATCGGCTCGTTGGTCAGAGCAGAGCCGTTGCGCGAGCAAACGTTCGGCCTGCTGCTCATGGCGCTCGAAGGCTGTGGGCGGCGCACCGAGGCACTGAGCGCCTACGCGGACTTTCGCTCGACGGTGCGGGCGGAACTCGGAGCTGAACCCGGTCGGTGGCTGCAGGAGATCCACCGAGCATTGCTGCAGGATCCCGAACCAGTACCTCCGGCGGCGGGCGATACCGGTCTTGCCGTCGACCGCGACGGCACAGCGTTCACGGGGCGTCGCACGGAACTGTCTCTGCTCCTCCAAATTGCCGAGAACGTCGTGAGTTCGGGCAGCGCTCATCTGTTGACCGTCCTTGGCGAGCCGGGGATCGGCAAGACCAGCCTGGTGCGCGAGGTGCTGACACTGGTGCGCACGCAGGTGAAGCCGGTGTGGACAGCGCGATGTGCCGAGGAGCAGCCCGCGAGTGCGTTCACCCCGCTTGCGGAGATGGTGGCCGGGGAGGCGCAGATCCTGGTCTCGGACACACCGGAGCAGGCCACGGCGAAGCTGGCCGACTTCCTGCCCGGGATAGACCCGGCGCCCAGGGCGTTGCTGGCCGGCACCCTGGGGATCACACGCACGACCGGCCTGGAAGCGAAGGACGTGCGCCACGCGTGGGACCTGGTGTTCAGGGACAAGACTCGGGAACCTCTCGTCCTGGTCGTGGAGGACGTGCACTGGGCGCGCGAGGAACTGTTGACCTTCTTGGAGGATCTAGCGCTCGACCTGGCCGCCAGACCGCTCCTCATCGTCTGCACCAGCAGACTGGATCTGCTGACAAGACACGCGAACTGGCCGACCGGAACTCCGGGGACGACCGTGCTGACCCTGGGGGCGCTCGACGACGTGTCCGCGTGGACGATCACGACCGGTCTCCTTCCCGACGCGAGCCAGGAGCAAAGGGAACGTGTGGTCGTCGGTGCCGGTGGCAATCCGCTTTTCCTGCAGCAACTCGCCAACGCGGCCCATCTGGACCAGGGCGGCCTGGACGCGGTGCCCCCCACCCTCGAGAAGGTGATCAACGCGAGGTGGAACGCACTTCCCGCGGACGACCTGATCGTTCTCCGTGCCGCCGCTGTCGTGGGAGACGTCGTGTGGGCCGGTGCGATCGACGCCGTCGGAGCCGCCCTGTGCGGCTCAGGTGCGCCGCTGCCGAATGTCCCCGCCGCGGTGCGCCGCCTGTGCAGACTGGGGTTCCTCCGACGTTCACGAAGCTCGATCGTCAAGGAGGAGCAGGAGTTCCACTTCACCCACGCCGCACTGCGCGCCATCGGCTACGAGGGCATCGAAGGACCTGCCAGAGCCGCCGGTCACCTCAGGGCTGCGGCGTGGTGGCAGGAACTCCCGCACGGCAGAGGCATCGCCCTCGGCGAGGCCGCCAACCACTACCAGCGTGCGATCGAAGCGCTGGGCTCCTGCCTGGAGGAAGGAGTACGGCTGAGGGCGATGAACGCCCTGCACACCGCGGCGGAGTTCGCCATGGAACAGGGCGATTACGCCACCGCCGTCGACAGGCTGACCACAGCACTCACGCTCGCCGAGGCGGGCAGCGCCGACAGGGGCCGCCTGCTCCTCGATCTCGGAGAGTCCCTCCACCACAGCGCCGCGGAAGGCGCGAGCGAACTGGAGGAGGCCGGTCGGCTGCTGGCACGGTGGGGCCGGCCCGCCCCGGCGGCCAAGGCGAACCTGTTCCGCGGGTGGGCGGCCTGGACACGGGGAGACGGCACGCTGGCGGAACGTTTCGTGAGACGCGCGGTGACCGAAGCACTCGGCCTGCCCGTCTCCGAGACCGCTACCAGGGTGCTGTCCGTCGGTTCGGCCCTCTTGGCCATCATGGGCCACCACGCGGAGGCGACCATCGCCGCCGACTGCGTGGCCGAGTCCTCACAAGGAAGCGAAGACCACCGCTTGCTGGGCAACCGCGGAATCGTGCGGCTGTTCGCGGGTTCACCCGATGCGATTTACGACTTCCGGGCGGCCGTGGCGTCGGCGCGGAGGAACGGTTTCACCGTCCGCCCGTCGTCGTGGATCAACATGATCTCCTACCACACGACCTTCGGTGACCTGCCCGCGGCGACGCAGGTCTTCCGCGAAGCGGAGGCGACATCCGGGTACCGGTACACCTCGGTCGACTGCCGGTGGCTGTGGTCGATCGGGATCCGGCTCCGCTTCTGGTCAGGCGAACTGGACCTGCTGGAGATCGCGGACTTCGTCCCGCAGGGCAACCAGGTCGACTCGGAGGTGATCATCGTGCGCGCCAGGATGCGAGCCCTGGAAGGCGACTGGGTCGCGGCTGCCGAGGACGCCGGGCTCGCCGTGCAGATCGCGGAGCGGACCGGCTCGACAACCTCGGTCTTCACCGCGCGCTGCGTTCGAGCGGCTTTCAGCCCGGACGTCGACCCTGTCCGTGGACTGCTCACCTCGGACCGCCCGGTGACGTATCCGGCCGAGGTGGGTGTACTGCTTCCGATGGTTCTGATCCGGGCCGGTTCACCGGAAGCCCTGGCAGACTTCGGCTTCGTGCCGTCGCCGTGGCTTTCCGCCGCCGAAGCGTGCATCGCCGGCGACCACCGGAGGGCGGTACGGCGCTACCGCGACATCGGCTCCGCGCCCGATGCCCGGTGGGCCATCGACCCGACCACGTGGTGCGCGGCCGGGTGAGGGCCGCACACCACCTGGTCGGGCCCGGGCTACTTCAGTAAGCGCGGAAGTAGCACTTCAGACCGCTGGGAACGCCGACCCACCCCCTGCCGACCACGGCGTCGTTGGCCCCTCCGCCGCCCACCTGGCGGTTGCGGACCAGGAACTCGTACTTGCTGTATTCGGCAACGGCCCACAGCCGTCCGCCGCGCGGACCGAACGTGTGCGAGCACCCGCTCGAGGTGGTGATCGACTTCGCCAGGCTGGAATTGAGGCCGAACGTGCTCGACAGCGAGTCCTTGATGAAGGTGACGTTCACCGAAGCAGAGACCCCGGCGGTCACGCTGTAGGTCTCACTGCGTCCACACGAGACAGTGCCCGCGCCGGAGGCGGAGGCGGAACAGAGCGGTCGCGCGTTGGACACCGTGTAGAACCCGGTGAAACGGGTGTTGGACACATAGCATCCCCAGGGGCGGCACAGGTCGGACGAACTCGCCGCCGCCGACGTCATCTCGGACGAACCCGCCTGCGCCGGTGCTGACATCACCGCCAAGGCAGCGAATGCCGCGAGGAACGTCGCGACGATGCGCAAGAGCGTTCCGCCGATACTGAGGTAAATCTTCATCGTTTCTCCTCGATTACGACGTGAAGGCAACACGAAGCCGCTCGAACTGGGACCTGTCGAAGATTCCAGTACCACTACCGTAGGTCGAAGAGAAAAAGCCACCAATGGGCGCGAGCACCACCACCTCAACAGTAGGACTGTTCAAAAGCACAACACGTCCGCAGCCCGGAGGACCCACCTGTGCGCGTGGCCGGCACACACGGCGTCTCGGTCACCGTGCCTGCTGCCCGGTACCCCGCTGGCCGCTCATTCGGCGCAGAGTGAACGCGCTGCTCAACAACTGAACGCCTCGGACCGACGTGGGGTTGAGGCCCGTCGTTCTGTGGATCTGGCGGAGCCGGTAGTCGAGGGTGTTGCGATGGACGTGGAGTGCCCGCGCAGCGAGTTGTTTGTCCATGTCATTGGCATAGAAAACGTCCAGGGTGGTCAGAAGATCCGGACCCAGCTCGTCGAGAACGCGAGTCAACGCCGACCGCTCGGCGCTCCTGTGCAGTATTCGTTCCAGCACAACGTCGTCCGTTCCCACCACGGTGCGCGGGTCACGCGCGGCGGCGGCCAGGTCATGAGCAGCGATCGCATCGACGCAGGCGAGAGCGACCCCTGCTCGGTCTGGTGCCTCACCGACAGCACAGGTGCCGTAAGCGATCGCCGGCTCGTGCTTGCGCAGCCTGTCGAGAAGATTCTGCGCGACGGAGAACGGGTCTCCGTCGCGGGTCGGAAGCACCAGCACGAGGTAGTCGGCGTGAATGGTGCCCACCACGTCCTGAGTGGCGGTCAGGAATCTGTGCAATGCGGACAGGACCTCAGAGTGGTCGAGCGCTACAGGAGTCAACACCACCACGGCATAGGGTTCTGACGAGAAACCCAGGATATCGGCGCTGATCGTGTCCACACGACCGTCAAGCCAGGATCGGCACAACGCGGTCTTCAGCTCCGCGACATGGCCGTGTTCCCCGAGCCCGAGTTCGTAGCCGTCGAGCAGGAGGCCTGTCAAATCCGACCCCTGAGCCCGCAGGGATTCGGTGACCGCGCGCACAGTGGAGATGTCCCGCAGGTCCGTGCTGCCCCACAACACCTGGAACATCGCCTTCTCCAGGGCACCGATGGAGGAGAACAGTTGAGCACGTGGAATGCGATGACGCCCTTTGCGTCTACCCGGTTCAACGATGATGCGCAGCTCATCTCGGTCCGGAACTGTGCCATCGGCGGCCCAGCCGAGCTGCTGTCTGAAAAGCTGGTGCATGACATCACGAGTCATGCGCCACGCAGAACCGCGAGAATGATAGAGGGTGGGAACGACCTCGGTCAGTGCCTCCATGATGGATTTCAGGAGAACATCACCGAGCCTGTCGAGCCGCCGGATGGCATCGGGGTCGACTTCGTTGAACGGAACGTGGGTCGAGGCCGACATCTGTTGTCCCAGGGATCGAATCGGACAAGGATCAGCCCAACATGGCGTAGCCCGCTCACGATCCACTCACGAAATCGGCTGAAGGGGACATCTCGTCACCGGAGGCCAGATCACCGACGGAGAGCCACACAGGCGCCGTCTCGATTGGCGGGTAGCTTCGGTGTGCGAGACGCGGTACTCGTGTGCCAGATCACCACCGGGCGAACGTCCCAGGCGAACGACAACCGCCTCGATCCGACGGAGCCTCGATGACGTCCATCCTCGCTGGCCGCTACTCGGCGCACCGCCGTGAACCGTGCCTGTACGGCCCCGGAAAACCCACTTCGAGACATCCTGAACCGCGGCGGATCCGTAGACAGCAGTGCCGTCTCCCGCTCGGTGGCATCATCTGAACGAGATTGTCGCGCCGAGCTGCTCTCGGGTTCGATGCCGCCGCGCAGAAGGTCGTCGGCGCGTGGCTGCGGCTGGTCGAGTTCGTGCCGCTGGATCTGCATTCGCGACTGTCGCAGACGCTCGAACAGTTCTCAAGACGTGCCCCAGCCCTCGCTGTTGGAGGCGATGAACCGCCCGAGCCGCCCTCGCCGAAACCGAGGTGCGGGAGTGCGCCTTTCGGCCAAGCCGCACGCGAATTCATCGAGCACGCCTGCCCAAGCTAGGCCGATCGGGTGTTGTTCTCTGCTGTGGGTTTGGTATCTCGCGGCCCTGAGTACCAAGGGGCGTACGGGGACCGGGGGGTCCCTGTCTGGGGATGTATTTCACTGAGGGGAACAAGACTTGTCACGCACTTCACCAGTGCGCCGCTTCATGCTGCGCGCTTTGTCCGTGAGTGTGGCCGTCGCTCTGACCGCCGCGGTTCCTGCTGTCCTCCCGACGTCCACTGCATCGGCGGCATCTGCGGTCGAGCAGGCGTGGACGCCGGGCGCGGCGAATCGGACCGTGGTGGGAGGGGCGCCGCCTGCGAGCCGGGCCCGGCCGGCAACGAATCAGCCCGGTGTGGCCGGGGTCCAAAGCTGGTCACCGTGTCGATCCAGCGACTGGGGGGTGTTGCCGGACTACCCGATCGAACGGTTCCAGGTCAGTGATCGCCTCCAGTTCGGTGTGAACCTTTCCGACGGCAACCTCTGGATCGACCACCGCGACCTCACGATCCGCGGCACCGGAATCGACCTGACCCTGCGGCACTCCTTCGGCTACGACTACAAGTGGCACATCAACGCCGGCCAGGACATGGCGCTGGACATGCGGTTCACCAACCAGGTGCACATGCCCGTGGACGGCGGCGGCTGCGTGTTGTTCCTCCGCAATGCCGACGGCACCTTCGGCACCGCGAGCAACGGTGTCGCGGCGACGTTGACGGAGAACGCGGACGGCTCCTACACCGCGAAGTTCGTCAAGACCGGTGAAACCTGGGCGTTCAACTCCGACGGTTGGCCGCTCAACCGCAAGGACCGCAACGGCAACGCGATCACCTATCACTACCAGTCCGACGGGACGCTGGCCTCGTTGACCGACTCGCAGGGCAGGGTCACCACGTTCCAGTCCAGTGGCGGCAACATCACGCGCATCACCGACCCCAGTGGCACGGTCGTGGGCAACTACTCCTTCGACTCCGAGGGCCGGCTCACGCAGCTGAGCGACCGCGACGGCAAGACGGTGAAGTTCGGCTACAACGCTGACGGTAGCCGGATCACGTCGCTGGTCGACCAGGCCAACCGCACGTGGGGCCTCACCTACACCGACTACAGACTCACCAAGGTGAGCACGCCGACGCGAACGGGTTCGGCGGACACCCTGTTCGACTACGTCAAACCCCTCGTCGAGACGACGCAGACGGATCCGAACAAGAACAAGACCGTTTACAAGTTCGACGACAGGTCCCGGCAGATTTCGGCCACCGACGCGCTCGGCAACACCCGGTCCAAGACCTGGACCGCCAACAGCGATGTCCAGAGCACGACGGACGGGCGGGAGAACTCCACCACCGCGGCGTACGACACCCTGAACAACCTGATCTCCACCACGCTGCCCACCGGCGCCGCCACCGTCGCGGCGTACACGAGCACCGCGCACCCGAACCTGCCGACGTCGGTCAAGGACCCGGCGGGCAACGAGGTGACGAGGGAGTACGACACGGCGGGCAACCTCACCAAGCTCCGCTCCACGCCGCTGGCCGCCGACCTGGAGGTTCGCACCTACACCGGTCCCAAGGCGCTGCTGGACACTGTGCGCAACGCCAACGGCCAGGTGACCAGGTTCGGCTACGACCAGGCCGGAAACCCGACCAGCGTGACGCCACCCGCGCCTATGGGCGCGACCCGCTACACCTACGACTCGTTGTCGCGCATCACGAGCGTGACCGACGGCAACAACAAGCGCATCGACTACGCCTACGACAAGCTCGACCGCATCGTCTCGGTGAGCCACAACGGCACCGTCCTGCAGACGAACACCTACGACGCGCTGGGCAACCTCAGCACGCGTTCCCACGGCGGTGTGACGAGCCGGTTCGACTACGACGCCCGTCCCACCGGCAGCCAGGTCATCTCGGCGGTGCGCACGCAGGGCGCGTCAACCGAGACGGTGTCCTACGGCTACGACAAGGCGGGCAACCTCACGTCGTTGAAGGACCCCGCGGGCACGGCGACCTACGGCTATGACGCCGCGAACCGCCTGACGTCACTGGTGGATCCGTTCGGGCAGACCACGACGTTCGGCTACGACTCCGCGGACAACCGAACCTCCACGACGTTCCCCGGCGCGGGCACGCAGACCAACACCTACGACAACGCCAACAGGCTGACCGGCCTGACGGTGAAGAACACCGCAGGCGCCGAGCTTCTCAAGGCCGCGTACAGCTTCACCACCCCCGCTGGTGCCGACAGCGACAAGATGCAGTCGAAGACGATCGCCGGCACGACCACGGCGTACACCTACGACTCGCTGCGGCACCTGAGCAAAGCCGGCGCCACGACGTTCACGGTGGACAAGGCCGACAACATCACCAACCTCGGCGGCACCGCGCACGTCGTCAACGGCGCGGACCAACTCACCTCCGTGGGCGCTCTGAGCCTCAGCTACGACGCGGCCGGCAACATCACCGGCGGCACCAACCCGTCCGGGTCCTTCGAGTACTCGCCGACCAACCAGATGGTGCGCGGAGTCACCGACGGCGCACAGACCTTCTCCGCCTCCTACGACACCATCGACCAGACCCAGCCGCGCACCATCACCGAGAAGGTCGGCGGTGTCTCGACCACGCACACGTTCACGCACACCGCACTGGGCACGAGCACGGTCAACGTCGACAACACGCGGATCAGCGTCGCCCGTGACCCGGACGGCAAGCTCGTGACCGAGAAGGCGGGAACGACCCGCTACAACCTGATCACCGACCACCAGGGCAGCGTCCTGGCCCTGCTCGACACCACGGGCACGCTGGCCGCCACCTACACGTACAACCCCTACGGCGGTGCGACCGGCACGGGCGCGGCAGCGGGCACGAACCCGTTCCGCTTCGTCGGTGGTTACACCCTCAAGGGCGGGCTGACGCTGTTCGGCTACCGGTTCTACAACTCTTCGTGGGGCCGCTTCACCGCGCCGGACCCGACCCACCAGGAACGCAACGCGTACGCCTACGGCAAGTCCGACCCGATCAACAACATCGACCCGACCGGGGCCTACACCCAGTCGGAGTTCGAGAGCGACCTCAGCGTCATCTCCAGCTTCGCGGGGATCGGCACGGCGATCGGCGCTGGAGGCGGTGTCCTCGGTTGCGTCTTCGGCCCGGTCGGCTGCGCCACCGGTGCCGGCGTCGGGGCGGGAGTCGGTGCTGGGCTCGGTGCGGTCGCCGGAATCAGCTACGTGATCAGCAAGCGGAACCAGTGACGAACGGAGATCATCTCAACATGAAGGCGTCGAGTCGACGGAACCGCGTGTTCGCAGTGCTCGGTTTCCTGTTGGCAGCGGTGCTCGCAGGTGTGGCGGGCGCTTACCTGGAAGAGGCGACCGGCCAGATCTGGGTGCGTTTCCTGCCGCTGGTCGTGGTCGTCGTCGTGGCCATGATCGCGATGTTCCGGTCGGGACTGATTCCACCGAAGAAGTGATCTGACAACTCGTGGAGGTGGGCCGAACTCGGAGTTCGGCCCACACCTCCACCTGTTCGTCAAGACCGCTCAGGACTTTGGCGCGGGCGCTTGCTCTGCCCTGGCGGCGGCGGTACGAGCATCCGCGTCACCTTGCCGCAGGCGGACGCCGCAGCGTCGGCGCTCAGCGAATGATTGGTCGCTCGAGATCACGCCGTGCGCGAACGTTAGTGGCGCGTAGCATCGCAGACACGCGCAGCAGCGTGGAGCACAACATTGGCGTCCGAGGTCTAGCAGCCTGCCGGCGGCGCACGGCGAAAGGCCATCATGGCCACGCACGGCGAACGCGACGACCCCGCAGACTTGCGTCCCGCGAACGTGCCACGCGCCGCAGAAGTTGTCGTGTCCCGGCAGCAGGAAACGCCGATCGCGGTGCTCTCCAGCGAGATCGACCTCGACACCGGGCACGACGTGCGCGCATAACGGCACGCGTTGCGCGAGTACGCGCGGCATTGCAACCAGCACCGCACCCACCGGACTCTCACCGCGGCAGCACCCCTGCGAGCCCGCCCCAACCCCTCGGACCTGACCAGATCGAACTTCTCACGGTACTCCGACGGGACCGACTCGGCGGCATCCTCCACGAGTAACGGCATGCGGCTTGACCTGCGTGGATGTAATTTTCGGCACGCACAACGCACAGGGTGGTCCTGGATGTTGAGGGACCAGGAAGAAGTGCGGTGATCACTTAGGTATCGCAAATGTGTTCAGGAGCCGTGCTCCCAATTTGCTCACAGCGCAACGTCTGGCTAGGTAAAACACACTGTGGGCGATACTGGGATCGAACCAGTGACCTCCTCGGTGTGAACGGATCCGGGCGGGTTCCAGATGGTCTTGCTTGTCTTGGCATTGATGTCCTGAACTGCCTGAATGATGTGATCGCGTCTCAGGGTTCGCCTGAGCTCTCGCATGTGTCTGGTTGTCTCGGCTACCGTACTTGCTACCGGTTTTCGTGGATGTCGTGCGCGGCGGACGCGCCTATTGGTCTGGTGCAGGCTTTGAGCATGTCGCCGTGGCGGGGAGGCGGGACGTCGGAGTGGGTGCTTTGGTGTTCAGCTTCCGAGGCGTTCGCCGAAAGGTGGTCGAGCCGTCTTCCTGTGCATATTCAAGTGGTGGTCGTTCGAAATAATGCTCCGTGGATCTGATGGTGTCGGTTATGGGGCTGGTCTTTTTGTTTGATCCATCGGTGTGTTCAGTCCGGGGATTTTGGGTTTTCTGTCTGGGAAGTTCGGTCTGCTGTGCGGTGGTACTTTATGGTGCAACTATTCGGAGTGAGAGCTGGGTCTCTGCTGCCGCAGGGGTCGCAATGGGCGCCTACAGCCTTGATCTCGCCGACATGTGCTCCGGCTCAGTTGTTTCATCTACGTCGTTGGGATCGGCGGCACGGACAAGTCTGTGAAGACCACGGCGACGTTCGGTGATGGCGAGTACGAAGTCAGCCAGCTTCCCTGAGCGGATGCTTTCGCATCTCAGGAGCAGGAATCCAGGGCGCTGCTGGTCAGAGCTTGCCTGTCGTCCGGTGGTGCCGGGTTGCTCGGGGTTTCGCGGATCGTGTGGGCCTCAGCAGCGCTGAGAGTGCGGGAACAGCGGAACGGTGCGGAACCGGTCGAGGCCATGCCAGCGCCACCGGGCTGCCACGAAGGAACGCGACGACGCACGGCGTGTACAAGCCGGATCTGGATCGGTGTCAAGAGTGTGACTTCACTCGATGGTGTTGCTGCTTCGCGATTGGAGTCCGTGTGCGGAACCTCGTAGAGTCGCGATTTCCCACTGCTCTTCGGCGCGATGCGGGTCACCTCTCGGTAGGCCTCGTCGGTGTGGGGCGTGCCCTGTCCATTCGGCTGGGCCGCGCCCCGGAACGAAGCCGGGCAGGCCGAGACTGAGGAGTTCTGTGCTGGAACGAGATCAGCCGCGATCAGTTGTCTCCCTCGACACCGGAGATCCCGGGGCGAAGGCGAGGGCTGACGAACTGCTGCTGCAGGTGGCGCGCGGTGACGAGACCGCGTTCGGGCAGTTGTACGACGCGGTGTCGGGTGCGGTGTTCGGGCTTGTTCGGCGGGTGCTGCGGGATCAAGCGCAGTCGGAGGAGGTGTTCCAGGAGGTCATGCTCGAGGTGTGGCGGACCGCGAGCCGGTTCGATCCCGAGCGGGGCAAGGCGATGACCTGGATCCTGACGATGACGCATCGGCGTGCGGTGGACCGGGTGCGCTCGGCGCAGGCGGCGGCCGACCGCGACCAGCGGGTCGCTGTGCTGGGCGCCACGACGCCGTTCGACGAGGTGGTCGAACAGGTCACCGAACGTCTCGAGCAGCGCAAGGTCAGGCGGTGCCTGGGCTTTCTGACCGAGCTGCAGCGCGAGTCCGTGCAGCTGGCCTACTACCAGGGGTACAGCTATCCGGAGGTGGCGAGCCTGCTCGACGTTCCCCTGGGCACGGTGAAGACCCGGATGCGCGATGGCCTGATCCGGTTGCGCGACTGCCTGGGGGTGACGGTGTGAGCGCGACTGTGGATCCGCACACGCTGGTGGGCGCCTATGCGGTGAACGCGTTGAGCGACACCGAACGGGCCGAGTTCGAGGCGCATCTGCATGGTTGTTCGTCGTGCGCCGAGGAGGCCGCCGAGCTGCTGGCCACCACGGCCGTGCTGGGGACGGTGGCCGAGATCGCACCGCCGGAGCACCTGCGCGCGCAGGTGCTGGCCGATGCCGCTGCCACCCGCCAGCTGCCTCCGAAGGTGTCTGTCCACGTGCAGCCGACAGCCGCGTTGCCGGTGCGCAACCGGTGGTTGGTCCGCGCCAGCGTGCTCGCGGCGGCGGCCAGCGTGCTGGTGGCCGTGGTCGTCGGTGTCCAGGGGCTGCAGGACCGTCGTGAGCTCGACGACCTGAAGCAGTCGGCCGCCGGCTACAGCCAGGTCTCGGACCTGCTGAGTGCTCCTGACGCGAAGGTTCTGAGCGAGCCCGGCGCCGGCGGGGGCAAGGCCACGGTGGTGATCTCGCCGAGCCGCAGCAAGGCCGTCTTCCTCGCGAACGGGTTGCCGCCTCTGGCCGCGGACCGCGACTACCAGTTGTGGGTGGTGGGAACCGGTGACCCGCGTCCGGCCGGGTTGCTGCGGGGAGAACCCCTGGTCGCCGACGGGCTTGCCGACGCGCGGGCGTTCGCGTTGACCGTCGAACCGAGTGGCGGCTCGCCTGCTCCCACGACGAAGCCCGTTCTCGCGATCGCGGTGGCCTGAGTCGCGGAGGCCGGCGGTCGGTGTCGCGGAAACGCTGACAGCAGGGGAGGTGGGCGATGTCGATCGTCTACTGTGGATTGAAGGTGGCCCGTTCCGGCTTTGTGCTGGTCATGAGCGTTCTGCGGGAAGTCGCGTAACGGATCGGTAACCGCACCCATCCGTTCCCGTGAGGGCGGCGAATCACGAGCAGCAAGTCTCCCGTTCACCTCCTTGGAGATGTCTCGTCATGAACAAGACCGTCCGCAACACCGTTCTCGCCGTCGGCACGGCCGCTCTCGCCCTGTTCGGTGCGGCGTGCGGCTCGGGTGACATGGCCAGCAGCGGCTCCTCGTCCACCGCCGCCGCGCCCACGACGACCGCGTCGTCGTCGGCGATGGCCGATCCCGCCGCGAACCTGGTCGGTCCCGGTTGTGCCGACTACGCGAAGCAGGTCCCGTCCGGTGCCGGCTCCGTCTCGGGCATGGCCGCTGACCCGGTCGCGGTCGCCGCGAGCAACAACCCGCTGCTCACGACGCTGGTCAGCGCGGTGTCCGGCAAGCTGAACCCGAAGGTCAACCTGGTGTCGACGCTGAACGGTGCCGAGTTCACGGTCTTCGCGCCGGTGGACTCCGCGTTCGCGAAGATCGACCCGGCGACGATCGAGACGCTCAAGACCGACGACGCGCTGCTGACCAAGATCCTGACCTACCACGTCGTGCCCGGCCAGATCACCCCGGACAAGATCGCCGGCGACCAGAAGACCGTGCAGACCGGCACCGTCAAGGTCACCGGCTCGGGCAACGCCATCAAGGTCAACGACGCCAACGTGATCTGCGGTGGCGTGAAGACCGCCAACGCCACCGTGTACCTCATCGACTCGGTGCTGATGCCCGCCTGACATCTCCAGGGGTGGCAGTACCGAGAACTCCGGGAACCGCACTGTGTCGCGGTTCCCGGAGTTTTCACGTGCGGGGGTCTTGACCCGAGAATCGCAAGTGGACGGTCACCGCGCCTTCGAAGGCGAACAGCGCGTGGTTCTCCGGTTCACGGATGAGAGCGACGATCAGGGTGCCGGGGTTCAGGGGCCGGACCGCTCGGGTGATCAGGAATGCGTCGAGGTCGTCCGGCACCGCGATGACGATCCGGTCGGCGGCGGCGAAGTCGATGTCCGGCACTGTGAGCCGGGCGTCCGGTTGTGAGTTCGGGACCGAACTGACGGTATTGCGCCCGGTGTCGCCGTACCCGATGACGAGGAATTGATCGGGCACGCATCAGGGTTCGGCGCGTAGATCGAACCGGATCGGCCGTGCGCTCAGCGCAGGGAGAGAGTGAGGACCGGAGAACCTGTCGGCCCCGGTGATCCTCCCGCGGGCTCGATGGTGAGGACCGCCTCGTCGACTCCGTTGATTCCCTGAACCAGCATCGACGTCGTACCACCGCTGGGAAGCTTGGTTCCGGCCGAACGCGGGCCGTGGTCGTCCACGAGCCACAGTTGGTAGGTGCGGCCGGGCGGCGGAGCGAGCAGGCCGTCGGCGAGGAAGAGCATCTCGTTCCGGTTGCCCGACAGCGCCGCGCTTCCCGCTGGATCTCCCGAGCTGACCAGGCGCAGGTCCGGTGCTGCGAGCAGATCGCCGATCGGGGTGTGCTCGGGGGCTGCCACCGGTGAGGTGGATGCCGAGGTCAGTGCGCCGTGCACGCCAGCCACGGCACCGGCCACCAGGCAGGCGGCGGTGACGAGCGCAGCGGCGAGCTGGAGGCCTTGACGCCGCGAGGAGACGATGACGCGCTCCGACCTGGGCGGCACCTGCCGCACGAACCTGATCGCGTTCACCACCTGCGGCCGGAGAAGTCGCGGTTGGAGGTGGTCCACCGCGTTCCCGAGCAGAGCGGCGGTCTCCCGCAACCCTGTCACCTCGTCGGCGCAGGCTCGACAGTCGTCCAGGTGTGTTTCGAACGCCGTGCGCTCGAAGTCCGGCAGCGCGTCGAGCGCGTGTGCACCGGTCGCCAGGTGCGGGTTGATCGCACGTGGCGTTCCCGGTTTCACGCGGGTACTTCGGTGCGGTCCGGTGAACGGATTGCCGCGTTGCGGGAGCTTGTTCCCGGATCTGCGAGATCACGGCCACCGGTCCGAAGTGGACGGTGTGGATGGCGCTGACGCCTGAAGGCCGCCCCGGAGCGCGGTCGGGGCGGCCTTCAGAGGGTGTGTCAGAGGCTCAGGTCGAGGTCGCTGAGCACGCCGCCGAGGTTGACGTCGCCGAGTCCACCGGAGATGTCGCCGATGTCGCCGACATGACCGACGCCGGTCACGTCGCCGAGGTTGCCCACGTTGGATGCGACGTCGGTGACGTTCCTCGGCACCGTCACCGGGTCGCCGATGGCTGCACTCACCGCCGTGGTGGCCACGGCGGTGAGTGGACCAGGCCGGAGCCCTCGCGGTGGTGCTGCCGGACAGTCCCACCGCGCTCGCCGCGTTGACCTGCGTCCACGTGGGGGAGCTGACGGTGGCGAGGTCGTTGCTCGCCAAGGCCGTCGAGGACGACGGCGGCAGGGGGCTGCACGCTGACCGTCATCAGCTGTTGCTCGCCTGCGTGGAACTCCTCGGCGGTGACACCGGGGCGGCACAGCTGCTCTCACGTCCGCACGTCGCCAGGGAGCCGCGAGGCCCTGCTCGCCGCGGCCCTGGAGTTCGGCGTTGTCGTTCGCCCGTGCGCTCTCGATGGCCGCGCACTGCTGGAGAGGGGCAGGCTCGGGGGACGTGGACCATGCCCGCGTCGAGGCGGCGGCGCGGGAACTGCACGCCCACGGCATGCGCGCGGACGCGGCCAGACTCGCCGGGCACGCGGCCATGCACACCACCGACCGCAAAGCGATGACCCGGCTGCTCGACATCGCCCGCCAGTTCCACTGCGGCGGTGGGCAGAGCAGTGGTGGTGCCGCGGTCCTGAGCGAACGCGAGCAGGAGGTGGCCGCGCTGGTCCGGGACGGGCTCACCCACCGCGAGGTGGGCGACGCGCTGTTCATCTCTGCCAAGACCGTCGAGCACCACGTAACCCGCATCCGCGACAAACCCGGTGCGAAGAACCGGCACGAACTCGAACGCGCCTTGGAGGACGTCGACCTGTCTTGGGGAGATCACCCGATCAAGTGGTGTGGGTCTCGGTGTCGATCCGGCTTCGGGACTTCGTGCGGATGTCGTGTGCGCGGATCCGCCAGATGCGGTTCAGCCGGTTCGGGACGGCGCCACGCACGTCCCTGTGCGTCCACAATGGATCTGGACGCACAGGGACAGGGCGTCGTCCTGCAGGGCGAGCTTCGACTTGGCGTCGCTCCGCGGCGGTGAGTTCGGCCGCCGCCCAATCTGCCGGGGAGTTCGCCCCGAACCACTGGTGTGAAGGCAATGCGATCCATCCTCATCGGTCTCGTGTCCGTGGCCGCGGCCCTGGCGGCAGGCCACCTCGTGGCCGGACTGGTGAGTCCGCTGGCCTCGCCGTTCCTCGCGGTCGGCAACACCGCGATCGACCTGACACCGCACCCGGTCAAGGACTTCGCGATCCGCACCTTCGGTGAGAACGACAAGGTCGTGCTCCTCGCGGGCATGGCGGTCGTGCTCGCGGGGCTCGGCGTGGTGGCGGGCTTGCTGTCGCGGCGCAGCCCGTGGCCCGGCACCGCGCTCGCAGGTCTGCTGGGACTGCTCGGCATCGCCGCCGTGCTGGCGCGGCCGACGACGACCGGATGGGCAGTGGTCGCGCCGCTGGCAAGCCTCGTGGTCGGCGTGGTCGCGTTCCGCTGGCTGTGGTCGCAGGCGCCCGCGGAGGCGCCCGGCAGGCGGAGGTTCCTGCTGTCGACGGCAGCGGTCGCCGCGGGAGCCGCGGTGGCGGGGGTGGGCGGTCAGTTCCTCGCGGGCCGGGTGGACGTCGAGGCCTCGCGGCGCGGGATCACGTTGCGGCCGGGGCGCAAGGCGCCGGAGATCCCGTTCGACGCGGACTTCTCGCGTGAGGGCACGCCGACGTTCCTCACGCCGAACGAGAAGTTCTACCGGGTCGACACCGCGCTCACCGTGCCGCGCCTGCGGGCGGAGGACTGGCGGATGCGCGTGCACGGCATGGTGGACGACGAGATGGTGCTGACCTACGACGACCTGCTGCGCCGTCCGCTGGTGGAGAAGACCATCACGCTCGTGTGCGTGTCGAACGAGGTCGGCGGCCCGTACATCTCGACGTCGAACTTCATCGGCGTGGACCTGGCGGACCTGCTGCGCGACGCGGGCGTGCAGTCCGGTGCCGACCAGCTCGCAACCCGCAGCGTCGACGGCTGGACGTGCGGAACGCCGGTCTCGTCGATCATGGCCCCGGGCTCGAACGCGATGCTGGCCATCGGGATGAACGGCGAACCGCTGCCGCTGGAGCGCGGTTTCCCGGTCCGCATGGTCGTGCCCGGCCTCTACGGCTACGTCTCGGCGACGAAGTGGCTGGTGGACATGGAGCTCACCACCTTCGACGCGTTCGACCCGTACTGGGCGCAGCGCGGCTGGGCGAAGAAGGCACCGGTCAAGGTGATGTCGCGGATCGACCGGCCGAAGTCGTTCGAACGGGCGCCGGCGGGCCGGTTCGTCGCGGCGGGCATCGCGTGGGCCCAGCACCTCGGCATAGACAAGGTGGAGGTCCGGGTCGACGGCGGCCCGTGGCAGCAGGCGACCCTGAGCAAGGAGGTCAACGTCGACACCTGGCGGATGTGGCGGATCGAGCTCGACGTGGCGCCGGGCAACCACACCGTCGAGTGCCGCGCCACCGACCGCAACGGCCTCACCCAGACCAACGACCGCGCCGCCCCCATCCCGGACGGCGCCACCGGCTGGCACTCGATGGTCTTCACCGCCGTCGCCTAGTGCCGCCCGGCTGCCTGTTCCCGCAGCACCGCGAGAGCCTGGTCGGCATGGGCGTCGAACTTCAGCTCGCTCTTGATCACTTCGAGGATCTGGCGGTCGGTGTCGATGACGAAGGTGCGCCTGCGGGTGTGCAGGGGCAGGAAGCGCCGCCAGGCACCGAACTGCTTCGCGACAGCACCATCCACATCGGACAGAAGAGGGTAGTCGAAGCCGTGGGCGCGGGAGAACTCGCTCTGCTTGCTCACGGCGTCCGGACTGATCCCGATCCGGTGTGCCCCGAACTCGCGGAACTGCCCGGCGAGATCGCGGAAGTGGCAGCTCTCCTGGGTGCAGCCGCCGGACAGCGCCGCCGGGTAGAAGAACAGCACGACCGGGCCGGTGGTCAGGAACTCCGACAGGGTGCGAGGTGTACCCGTGTCGTCGGGCAGGGTGAAGTCGGGGCAGGTGTCTCCGCGTTTCATGCTGGTGGTTCGGGCCGGTTGCCGACGCGGATTGGTGTTCGCGAGCGCCCTCGCCGGCTCAGGACGGGGAAACGTGGAGGACAGCGCGACCGCACCCGTCTCGTCGCGGACGACGAAGCCCGCCGCGCTCGCGCGCAGGACCGAACTGTTCAGGTTGCACCGCATGAGGTTCTCGCCCGTGCCGATGAACGACCCCGCGGACACCTCGTCGCCGCCGTCGCTGATGACGGCGAGCCGGTAGGTCTGTCCGGAGGGTGCCAGACGCCCAGCGGAAGCCGGGCACCGTCACGCGAGAGCAGTTCGTGCCGTTCCACCGCACGCGCCGAGGAAGCCGGTCAGGTCGAACAACGTGGCAAGCGGGGACGGGCGGGCACCCAGTGCGAGGGCTTGCCCCCACTGCGCTCCCGCCACGCAGACCCGGACCCCCGCGGTGACCGCCGCCGCCACCGCGAAGACCAGGTTCCCGTTGACCACGACCGCCACCGCCGCCAGCGCGAACGCCGCTACCGCGAGTGGGGGAGGGGGCCAACGACACCGCTGTGAGCACCGCGACCAGGACGATGACGGTCTGCAGCAAGCCGATCAGCCTCTCCGGGTGCGTCCATCGCAGAGCTGCGGTGTGCTGCGGCCCGAACGGTCGTGGTTCGTCGCCGCGGAACCTGTGGATTGGTCGTCGCGCCGAGATCGTCCCGAGACCGCCTCCGTGATGCCAGAGCTTGGCAACAGTTCGATCGGGTGAACCGGGCAAACCCGCACTTCATCGGTGGCGAATGAACGGCGTCCTGTCCGCGTGGCGGATGTCGCTCCGGACAGGCGCGGATCCGAAGGGATGGAGCATGTCAGCACCCCCTCCCGCACGTCGTCGACGACGTGTGGCGGTAAGTCTGATCGCGGTCGGGAGCACGTTGTTCGCGGCAGGTCTGATCGGTGGTTCGGGATCGGCCGGGGCGTCGAGCCACCGAGAAGCGCCGTTGATCGCGGGCGACCCCGCGGTGGACAACACCGACGTGTACGCGTTCGTGAGCCCGGACAAGCCGGACACGGTCACGCTGGTGGCGAACTGGTCGCCGTTCCAGGAGCCCAACGGCGGGCCGAACTTCTACCCGTGGGCGACCGATGCCCGCTACGACATCAACATCGACAACGACGGTGACGCCAAGGCGGACCTGACCTACCGGTGGACGTTCCGCACCGAGGACCGCCGGGGCAAGTCGACGTTCCTGTACAACAACGGGCCGGTCACGTCGCTGGACGACGAGAACCTGCTGTTCCGGCAGACCTACACGCTGGAGCTGATCGACCGCGACGGCCGTGAGCGCAA
Source organism: Lentzea albida (assembly GCF_900111005.1). Lineage (GTDB taxonomy): Bacteria > Actinomycetota > Actinomycetes > Mycobacteriales > Pseudonocardiaceae > Lentzea > Lentzea albida. Next base: position 233,528 of record NZ_FOFV01000003.1, on the reverse strand, counting down.
GCTGATCCGCTCGGGCAAGGTCGCGCCGTCCAACACCGGACCGGCGTCGATGCCGGACTACGGCGCGTTGACCGCTCAGGCGATCACCGACGTCCCCGGCGGCGGCAAGAGCTTCGTCGGCCAGTCCGACGACGCGTTCTTCCTCGACCTGCGGGTGTTCGACCTGCTCTACGGCGGCAACCTGTCCGAGGTCGGTCAGGACACGCTGCGCGGCTACAACGTCAACACCATCGCGTTGCAGGTCCCGAAGTCGCAGCTGGCGCTCAAGGGTGACGCGACCCGCAACCCGGTCATCGGCGTGTGGAGCGACACCGAGCGGCAGTCGATGGTGCTCACTCCCGGCGAGTCACGACCGGTGGGCCCGTTCGTCCAGGTCTCCCGCCTGGGCAACCCGCTGGTCAACGAGGTCGTCGTGCCGGCAGGGCTGAAGGACAGGTTCAACTCCCTCACGCCCGACCAGGACGGCAGAACGCCCGAGCTGGTCAACCGGGTCACCGATCCGGAGGTGCCCAAGCTGATCCAGGCCATCTACGGCCTGCCGGCACCGGCGACGCCGCGCAACGACCTCGTGGAGATCTTCCTGACCGGCATCACCACCAAGGCGGGCGGGCCGATCAAGGCGGACCTGAACTCACAGCTCAACAACGCCGACGTGAACCCGAAGAAGTTCACACCGTCGGAGCAGCTGCGGCTCAACACCTCGATCCCGCCGGCGGCGTCGCCCAACCGGCTGGGCGTGCTCGCCGGTGACCTGCAGGGCTTCCCCAACGGACGCCGGCTCGCCGACGACGTGCTCGACATCGGGGTGCAGGCACTGCAGGGCGCCGCGGTGAGCGGCATCGTGCCCGCGCTCGCGGCGGGGGACAAGGTCAATGCCAACGACAAGGCGTTCGGCACCTCGTTCCCGTACGTGGCGCTGCCCCACAACACCGCGGTCAACTCCGGCGCTGCCGGAGCTGTGCCGCCCGCGGGCGGTAGCGGTGGCGGTGGCGGTCTGCCGGCCGGGCTGATCCTCAACGGCGTCCTCGCGGCGCTGCTGATCGGTTCGGGCGTGTGGCTGCTGAGCCGTCGTCCACTTCGGACCGCGGTTCCCGCAGTCGCATGACAGCCGTGCCGGGGAACGGACCCGTTCGTTCCCCGGCACGTCCGGTGACCTGACTCGGCAGCAACCCACGGAGCGCGCCATGAACCGCCGCAAGATCATCGCAGCGCTGGCCATCGCCGCCGGCGCCGCGTTGCTCGCCACGACCGCGACGGCGCTCAGCCGCGGTGACGACCCCGTTCCCACAGCCGCGGGCGCCGCCGTGGCTCGCAGCGACGTGCAACGCGCCATCAGCGCCGCCCAGGAGCGGCTGCGGCGCGTGCCCGGTGACGCCGCCACGTGGGCGTCGCTCGGCTCGGCCTACGTCGAGCAGGCCCGCATCACCGGTGATCCCACCTACTACGGCAAGGCACAGGGCGCGCTCGAGACCTCTCTGCGGCACAAGCCGGACGGCAACGGACCCGCCCACATGGGTCTCGGTGCCCTCGCCAACGCCCGCCACGACTTCGCCGCTGCCCGCGACCAGGCCGAACTCGCCCGTGCCGCGCTGCCCGACACCGCCGAGGTCTACGGCGTGCTCGCCGACGCCCTCACCCAGCTCGGCAAGTCCGACGAAGCACGAGCCGCCGTGCAGCGGATGCTCGACCTCGAACCCGGCGTGCCTGCGTTCACCCGCGCCGCCTACGACTTCGAACAACGCGGCGACGTCGACGCCGCGCGCCAAGCGCTCACCCGTGCGCTCGACGCCTCCTCGTCACCCTCTGACACCTTGTTCTGCCGCTACCGCCTCGGCGAGCTGGCCTTCGACAACGGTGATCTCGACGAGGCCTCCTCGCAGTACGAGCAGGGCCTGCTCGTCGACCCCCTCGACCCCGCACTGCTGCAGGGGCGGGCCAAGATCGCCGCGGCCCGAGGAGATCTGGGCACCGCGATCACCGGCTACGCCGAGATCGTCGCCCGCGTGCCGTCACCGCAGTACCTGCACGAGTACGCGCTCCTGCTCCGCGCGTCGGGCCGCACCGACGACGCCGCGCGTCAGTTCGACCTGCTCGCCCAGCAGGAGCGCCTGCTGGCCGCCGCGGGCAGCATCGACGACCTGGCCGCGTCGGTCGTCGCCGCTGATCGGGGTGATTCCGCCACCTCGCTGGCCGCCGCCGAACGGGAGTGGAACCGCCGGCAGCACCCGCTGGTCGCGGACGCGCTCGCCTGGGCGCTGCACCTCACCGGTCGTGATGCCGAGGCACTGCCCTTCGCCGAGCGCGCCGCCGCGACCGGCTGGCGCAACGCCACCTTCGCCTACCACCGCGGCATGATCCTGCGTGCGCTCGGTCGCACCGCGGAGGCCAGGAGCGCGCTCGACTCCGCGGTGCGCACCAACCCGCACTTCTCACCCGTGGACGGCCCGGCCGCCCGCGCCGCCCTGGACGGACTGCGATGAGGGCGGCCGCGGTCCTCGTCCTGGCTGGGCTGGCCCTGCTGGCCGCTCCGGCGAGCGCTAGCGCCCACCCATTGGGCAACTTCACGATCAACCACCACCACGCCATCACCGTCCACCCCGACCGGGTCGACGTCGTCTCGGTCATCGACCTCGCCGAGATCCCCACCCTGCAGGAGCAGCCCGCGCGCACGAGCGACTACGCGGACCGGGAGTGCGGTGCCGTGCGCGACGGTCTCCAGCTGACGGTCGACGGCGTCCGCAAGGCGGTGTCCCCGCGATCGGCGTCGGTCGAGTACCCGTCCGGCGAGGCCGGGCTGCCCACCACCCGCCTCACCTGCCTGTCCACCGCGCCCGCGGACCTCGGGTCCGCCGCCACCGTCGACGTGCGGGACACCTACCGGCCGGGCCGCGTCGGCTGGCACGAGATGACCGCCACCGGCGACGGCATCGCACTGCTGGACCCGCCCGTACCGGCGACCAGCGCCAGCGACGAGCTCCGCGCCTATCCCGACGACCTGCTGGCCGACCCGCTCGACGTCCGGGCGGTGAGCCTGCGCGTCGAACCCGGCACCACCGCGGCCTCGGGCGTCGGCGTGGCCCAGGGCGGCACCACCTTGCTCGGCACGGCCACCCGCGCCTTCACCGACCTCGCCGGCGAACAGGACCTCACGCCGTTGGTCGGGGTGCTCGCCGTGCTGTTGTCGCTGCTGCTCGGCGCCTCGCACGCCGCGTTGCCCGGCCACGGCAAGACCGTCATCGCCGCCTACCTGGCAGGCCGGGACGGCACCGCTCGTGACGCGGTCGTCGTCGGTGCCACCGTCACCCTCACCCACACCGTCGGGGTGCTGCTCATCGGTCTGGTGATCAGCGCTTCCAGCGCGTTGGCCGGTGAATCGCTGCTGCGCGTGCTCGGCGTCGCCAGCGGCGTGCTCGTCACCGCCATCGGGGTGTTCCTGCTCCGCTCGGCACTGCAGCGCCAACCCGTACCCGTCGGCCACGGCCACGGCCACGGCCACGGCCACGGGCACGGCCACGGGCACGGGCACCGCGTTGGTCGTGGCGGCCTGATCGGGATGGGCGTGGCAGGGGGACTCGTGCCCAGCCCCTCGGCGCTGGTGGTGCTGCTGGGGGCGATCGCCCTGGGGCGGACCTGGTTCGGCGTCCTGCTCGTGCTCGGTTATGGCATCGGCATGGCCACCACGCTCACGCTCGTGGGACTGCTCCTGGTCCGTCTGCGTGACCGGCTGGCCGCCGTCGAGCGCTTCCGCGACCGGTTCACCGCCCTGCCCGCGATCACCGCCGGGCTCGTTCTCGTCGTGGGCCTCGGGCTGACCGCTCGAGCGCTGTTCGGATAGGAGACGCGATGCGCGTTCCGCTCTTGCTCATGTGCTGCACGACCTTCTTGGTCGCATGTACGGGAACCCCCGATCCCGGCCCCGTCTTCGACAACGAGAACGGCGCGGACCTCACCTGCCTACGCCACCAGTCTCAGCCGCCAGGTTCGCGCTACACCGACGAGTCGATGCGCGGCACCGGCGAAACTCTGGCACTCCTGCGTTACTACACCGCGCACGGCCGCAAACCCTTCTGCGACGGTCAAAGTCCCAACGGCAACGACAAGCAGTGGGCCCACCTCTACGTCACCCTCGGCGCCGACCGCGCCAACGTCACCGCCTTGCTCGGCTGAGACAGGGAGGCACAACGGTGGAACCGCCCGAGACCCAGGCACACAGGATCGAGCAGCGCATGCCTGATGCGCGGTTGAAGAAGACGGATGAACACGCAAGACAGACCAGCACGGCCGGGCGACCCCGCGAGAACGGCGGGAGTGGTCGTGGTCGAGCAGGACGGAATGCTGGCTGTGCTGGTCTCCTGTGAGGTCAGTACACACACCGCAGACGACCTGCGCGGGGTGCTGCTCGGCTTCCTGGACGGGCGGAGAGAGGCGCTGCTGGTCGACGTCACCCGTGTGACGTGGTTCGATCCGGCCGGAGTCGCGCTGCTCCTCGATGTTCACCGAGCCGCCAGTGTGTGTGTGTGTGTGTGTGTGTGGCACCAGGATGGCTGTCGTGGGAAGCGACACGCTCACCGCCCGCGCGGCGCTGCTCGCCGGCATCAGCGAGGACATCGTGTTACACCCCAGCAGATCCGCGGCGATCAAGGCTCTAACCGCGCCGCGAAGCGAAGACCTTCCTCGTGTCGTGCCGAAATCCCGTCCCTGCTGCGTGACGATCGACCGGTTCGTCCAGAGGGGCCGCGGCCACTCGTCCTCTGCGGCCTCACAGCCCGCTCCGGGTGAGGTCACATCCGGCTGCACCGTGCGGGCGCGGGCGAAGCGAGGATGAGGTGAGCGCGGGTGACACAGGACAGGTGAACGATGGCGTGGCGGACCTCGTCGGTCGATCTGAAAACTTATGGCCTCCTGCTGCTGAAACAGAAGGTGATGCCGAGTGCGACCTGTGCTCGGACACGGGCTCGATGATCTGGACACAGCCGCAACCTGATGGAGAGGGCGGCTTCGAGCTGCTCGAGATGAGTCACCCGCGCGTCAACGGGTGCTCCGGCTGGTTCAAGATGTCCGCCGCTGAGGGCGCTGGTCTGGTGGACCCTTCCGGAACGAGCGAGACCGGGCACGTCGCGCAGGCGAACGCCGAGCATCGCACGGACTGGTTCTGTGGCTCAACCTCACGCTCGGCTTCGGCGCGGTGGCCTGCACCGTCGAGCGTGTGATGCGCATGCGCTACCACTGGTTGCTCGACAGCGGCGCCGGCACCTGACATCGCACCTGGTGGACAGTTCGGTTCACCGTCGCTCGGGGTTCTAAGTGGTTCGTCCCTGGAAACGCCTGCACCTCCTGGACGCGACGCTCGGTGCGCTTGCCGGGAGACCAGGTCCAGCCGCAGTCCGTGGCGGTCTTGTCGCGGTGATCAGCGCTTGCAGCGACAACACCCCACTACCGAACAACGACCTCCGTCCGATGGCCGCCACTTCGCGGCCAGGTGTGTGGCGGTTCGCTCCGAGGTGTCCGGCTCGCGGGTTGCCCGGCGAGCTATCTGTCGATCGCGTCCCCTTAACAGTGGCTGACCGCGGCAACTTCGCAGTTCTTTACACTCGACCCACCCACCTACAGGGGCGAAATATCGTTTTGTGCCAGGAAACTCGTGATGCGCGTGGTGTGTCGCGCGGGGCAGCGTCGACACGTCCGGACTCCCGGTTCCCGGCATCGAGAACACAAATGCCGGCTCCACGGTCAGGGCCGGGCAAAGAGTTCTCCGCGGTTTGGGGTCTGCAGCAGGTGCTGGCCGGTTCGGGCCTCGGAAACGCACCCGCCTCCAGCGGCGGCGGCCGGCTCCGCGATCATTGAGGACCTCGAACGCAACGTCGCGAAGACAGTGATTGGTCTGCTGTAGATGCTCTGGATGACGGAGCTGGACTGACGAGCAACGAGGCGGGTCTGCTACCACTTTTACTACCAGGGCTGCGCGATCCGTGGACGTTCACGCTTGAGTTCTCGAGTCTGCGCAGTTCAGAGGCTTCCGCTGCAGTTATGATGCCGAGAACGAGGTTCGTGACCTCTTCGGTAGCGGCGAATGGGGCACGGGCTGGAGGGGTGACAAGTCGCTGACCTGCGGGTTCGATGTCCACAGACCTGAGGCTGGCAGGGTAGTTCTATCCTACGCAACGCAAACGGCCCGCCGATGGAATCCATCGACAGGCCGTCTGACTAGGTAAAACACACTGTGGGCGATACTGGGATCGAACCAGTGACCTCTTCGGTGTGAACGAAGCGCTCTCCCGCTGAGCTAAACGCCCGTGTTCTGTTGTCTTGCTGTCCCGCTCTCGCGGTGTGGCCATAGCCTACAACATCATCAACGAGAACCAAAAATCGGGCTCTGCAACCAGCTCCACTCGAGCCCGAACCAGCCTCCGACCAGGGCGAACACGTTGAGGAAGTAGCAGGTGACGAGGACGATGGCGCAGACGCCCGCCATCACGAGGCCCCGGACCCAGGACGGCTGGCGCTTGAGCCACTCGACCCAGCGGTCGTAGTAGCGCTTCGCGAACTTGAGGACTCGGCCCGCCCACTCGAACTCCGTCGCGAGGATGGCGAGGCCCGCGAAGACGACCAGCCAGCCCGGGCCGGGGTACGGGATCATGATGATGCCCGCGATCAGCACGAGGCCGCCGATCACGCCCACGCCGATGCGGTACGCCATGTTGAGGGCCGGGTTCCTGTGGAACCAGTGCCGCCAGCCCTTGTGCTCCTCGGGCTTCACGTCTGGCTTCGTCATGTGTCGATCATCCTGTTTGGAATCAGGCGGGTGCAACCTGGCCGCCCGCCAGCACCTCGGAAGGTTGCTGAGGGGCCTGGCGGCCTGGTTCGAGCGACACCGCGAACGTCGTGTGCTTGTGCGCGTCGGACGACCAGGGCAGCAGTTGCGGGTCGGTCGTTCCGGCTCGTACGTCGAACACCGCCAACGGTACCGGCGCTTTGGTGCTCGCACCCCAAACTACGTAAACGTGACCCGAGTCGTTCGGTTTCAGGTTCGTCGGCATCACGGCGCCGGTGGTGGGGTTCGAGAAGACGACCGCCACCTCGTCGCCCGAGCCGGTGCGCAGGACCGCCCTGTTGGTGGCCGGGTCGGCGGCCAGGGAGAGGGCCCTGTTCAGGTCGTTCGTCCTTGCTTCTGCCGCCGTGACCTCGCCCGAGAGCTGGTTCACGCGCACGCCGAGGTAGCCGCCTCCTGCCAGGACGGCCAGGGCTGCCGCGGCGGCGAGCAGCACGCGGCCGGTGCGGCGGCGGTGTCGTGGGCGCAGCGGGATCGGGGCCGCGTGGCGCGGGGTGTGCGGTGCTGCCGGCGTCGCTGGCGCTTCCTGGGGGATGTGCTCGATCTGCTCCATCAACCTCGCGCGCAGGTGTGCCGGCGGTTGTTCCTGGCGGACTGCGCCACCAATGCCCGCGAGAACCTCTTCGGTCGCCTGCACCGTGCGCTGGCACGTCGCGCAGGTCGGCAGGTGGTCGCGGACCAGTGCTTCCTCGTCGGGCTCCAAGGAGTGCATCGCCCAGCCGACGGCGAGCTCCTCCTGAGCGCACAGGTCGCCGTTCACCGGTGAGCTCCTGTCGTTTCGCCGGTCTCCCCGGCCCACAAGTTCCCCAACGTGCCTCTCAGACGTCTGATCGCCGCGAACGTGCGCGACTTCACAGTGCCCAGTGGTACGCCTGTCAGTTTCGCCACTTCGCACTGCGTGTAGCCACCGAGATAGGCGAGCGCTATGACCTGGCGCTGCTCTTCGGGCAGCGTGTGGAGCGCCGCTCTGACCTCCGCGCTCACCACGCTCACCAACGCGTCGTGGTCGGAGCCCTGCACGGGCGGGGAGGCGTCGTCGGTGAGGGGAACAGTCCGGCGGCGCTGGGTGTTCTCCTTACGTACGGCGTCGACCGCGCGGTGGTGCACCAGGGTCATCAACCAGGTGCCGAAGCTCCCGCGGGCGGGGTCGAACCTGGCGGGGTGCCGCCAGAGCGCGAGGAAGGCCTCCTGGACGACGTCCTCGGCCAGTTCGGGGTCCACGCAGATGCGCCTGGCCAGCGAATACGCTGGCGTGCCGTACCTGTCGTACAGCTCTCCGAACGCCGTCCGATCGCCCTGTGCGAGTCTTTGCACGAGCTCGAAATCGGTCGGCCGGCCGTCGCGTCTAGCGACGGGTGGGCCGGGCGTGTCAGCCACCAGAGATGTCCTCACGTCCAACATTCGCGCAACAGCCGGTACCGGGTTCAGGTTAGACCCAGCAAGATGGGAGTCGCTGAACGCGGGCTAACGAGTGAGGAGGGCACGGAACGCGTGCAAACCGTCGCGTTACGCAGTCAAGCTGACCCGATGGGGTGATCTGCGCCCGTTCCGCGAGCGTTCCTCGCCACATGCACGTCACAACTGAGGTGCTCGGTCGTTTCATTGACCGGGAAGGGAGAAGAGGGTAACGACGATGCGCAACGATCACGTGACGCTCCGCTCGACAGCGGTCTTCGACCTGCTGGCACCGAGGACCCCCGCGGTCCCGGTTCAGGTGGAGCTGCGATACGACACAAAGGACCCGTACGCGGTCGTCGCCGCGTTCCGCACCGGCCGCGCCGGTTGGGTCGAGTGGGTCTACGCCCGCGACCTGCTCGCAGACGGTCTCATCGCCGACGCAGGCGATGGTGACGTCCGGATCCGCCCCGCCGCCGACGACCCCGAGGTCGTCGTGATCGAGCTGAGCTCTCCGTCCGGGCACGCCATGTTCGAGGCTTCCGCCCAGGAGCTCGCCGACTTCCTCGACCGCACCTATGACGTCGTGGTGCCGGGCAACGAGCACCTCTGGGTCAACGTCGACGAGGCGCTCACGCACCTCATCTCGAACGATCTGAGCTGAATAAACCGAGGTAGGGGGCCCGCGAAGGTGATGCGGGCACCCCCGGTGAAACCCGCTTGAACCCCTCGTATAAGCTTTGTTTCAACATCACGAAGTCAGTGATGTACGCGGATGTAGCGCAGTTGGTAGCGCATCACCTTGCCAAGGTGAGGGTCGCGAGTTCGAGTCTCGTCATCCGCTCTGTGGTTCCCCGGTGTGTTCACCGTGGATCCATGCTCCTGGCGGAGTGGCCGAGTGGCTTAGGCAAGGGCCTGCAAAGCCCTGTACACGGGTTCGATTCCCGTCTCCGCCTCGGACGATTAGCTCAGCGGGAGAGCACTACCTTGACACGGTAGGGGTCACAGGTTCAATCCCTGTATCGTCCACTCGGAACGCCAGCGGGGCCAGGTGAACAGCGCACCTGGCCCCGCTGGCGTTTCCGCACGTGTGCGGGCCTGCCAGAACCGTTCAAGATCAGCCGATTTGGAACTTCGGGGGACCGTCGGATAAAGTTCCTCTCGCACCACGGGAAACCGGGAGCAACGCGGATGTAGCGCAGTTGGTAGCGCATCACCTTGCCAAGGTGAGGGTCGCGAGTTCGAGTCTCGTCATCCGCTCGGACGATTAGCTCAGCGGGAGAGCACTACCTTGACACGGTAGGGGTCACAGGTTCAATCCCTGTATCGTCCACTCAGGACAGGAAGCCCTCGATCGAACTCGATCGGGGGCTTCCTGCTGTTCCGGGTCCGGCAGCGCCGGCCACCCAGTTCCTGTCCATTTATTGGTCGGAACGGCTGAAAATGCCCACTTTTTTGTCTTTTATCGAACGGGTCGCGCACCTACCGTTGTGCGCTGTGTCCTACAAGTACGATTTCTTCATCAGTTACTGCCGATACGGCAGTGTGCAGCGATGGTTGCTCAACCACTTCCTGAACAAGCTCAAGGAATGCCTGGCTGATCAGTACGCACCGACTCCGACGGTGTACGTCGACCGCACGATGGAGCGCGCCGTGCACTGGCCGTCGGACCTGCAGGACGCCCTGCGGCGCAGCAAGATCATGATCCAGCTCCTGACGCCGCAGTACTACGAGTCGCGCTGGTGCATGGCCGAGCAGAAGAGCATGCGTGCCCGGGAGGAGATGCTCGGCGTCGCGAGCCTCGACGTCTCCCAGGGACTGATCTACCCGATCCTCTACTCCGACTCCGAGAACTTTCCACCCGAGGAGAAGGAAAGGGCTTGGGTCGATTTCAAGGACGTCGCGCACCCGGATCCGGTGTACCAGCAAAGCCGGAAATACCTCCGGTTCCACACGAAGGTGAACGATCTCGCTGCTGATCTCGTGCGGCTCGCGAAATCGGCGCCCCCTTGGCAGCCCGACTGGCCCGACGTCGACCCGCCGGAACCCCCTCTCCTGCCGCCGCCCCAGATGCCGAGGTTCTGATCATGGCCGGGACCGTCATCACCTTCTACTCGTACAAGGGCGGCGTCGGACGCAGTTTCACGATGGCCAACATCGCCGTGTTGCTCGCGCGCTGGGGTTATCGGGTCCTCACGATCGACTGGGACCTGGAAGCGCCCGGCCTGCACCACTACTTCGCACCGGTGCTGGCGGAATCGCCGAAAGGCGGCGTGATCGACCTCGCGCACGATTTCCTCGACGGCGCGGCGGAACCCTCCGATCACGTCCTGAAAGCGGAGGTCGGGGGCACCGGCACGCTCGAGCTGCTGGCCGCGGGGAAGATGGACCGCTCCTACATGCGCCGGATGCAGGACATCGGCTGGGAGAAGCTGTACGAGCGGGGGTTCGCGAGGTTCCTCGAGCAGTGCCGCGAGCGCTGGACCGCCGAGCACGACTTCGTGCTGATCGACAGCAGGACCGGCATCTCCGACATCGCGGGGATCTGCACCGCCCACCTGCCCGACCGGCTGGTCGTCGTCTTCACCGCCAACGACCAGAACCTCGACGACGTCGTCGACATCACCCGCCGCGCCGACGCCGCGCGGGACCGCATGCCCTACGACCGCCCCCGGCACACCGTGCTCCCCGTGCTGTCCAGACTGGACAACCGGGTCGAGTACGAGCGCGCGGACAAGTGGCAGCGCAAGTGCGCCGAGGTGGTCGCCCCGCTGTTCGAGAACTGGCTCGTCAAGAGCGTCCCCGAAGACCTGATGCTGCGGCACCTCACGGTCCCGTACGTCTCCTACTGGAGTTTCGGCGAGCAGCTGCCGGTGCTGGACGAGCTGGTGCCGTCCCCCGACCAGATCTCGTACGCGCTGGAGACCATCGCCGCGGTCGTCGCGCAGGGGTACGACCGGACCGACGTGCTGGAGGACAACCGCGACGCCTACGTGGCGGCCGCGCGCAACCACCACCGCGACTACGACCTCGACCTGCTGGTGTCCAGTCCTCGCACGCTGCTGAAGGTCACCGAGGAGCTCATCACCGAGCTGAACGCGCTCGGCGTGCGGGCCGGCCGTTCGGTGTCCGGTGACCCGGGGATCCTCGAGAAGACGAGTGAGCCCGCCGAGCACCTGTGCCTCCTCGTGGACGAGGAGCCGAGCCGGTGGCAGATCACCGAGGCGGAGCGCTTCCTGCGGCACGCCATCGGGCCGGAGGGCGGGCAACGGCAGCTGTTCTGCGTGCTGTCGGAGAACACGGACCAGGACCAGCTGCCGGGGTTCCTGCGCAACCTGCGGCACCTGGAGCTCGGCCTGCGCCCGGAACTGGTCGCGCGGCAGCTCCAGGCCCTCATCCAGGGGAACTCCGACCAGGAACCCCACCACGAGGCGCTGCTCGCGGCCGCGACCGCGTTGCGCGGTCTGCCCGACGAGATGCCCTACGCGGGCCGGTTCGCGCTCGTCCAGGAATCCGTCCGCGGCATGACCGCGGCGCTCGACAGCGGCGCGTTGGAGCTGCTGCTCGACCACTCGGCTGATCTCGCGCTGATCAGCAAGGCGCACGGCAACGGCGCCCGGACCCCGATGCCCTCCGGACTGCGAGTGGCTGTGGGAGAGCTGCTCGCCCGGATCGATCGACGACTGAACGCGTTCACCGACTGAGAGAGGCGGCGTGATGCCGGAGAAGTACGGGCCCAGCGCACGAGCGGCACTGCTGCGGCTGATGCTGGAGAACCGGGCGATCCCGAACCCGGAGCTGGTGGCCGAGTTCAAGATCAGGCTTGAGCCCAAGGAAAGGGAACGGCTCAACTCCGACGGGCTTCTGGAGACGTCGAAGGTGGCGAGGCGGCTGGTGCACGAGATCACCGCCAAGGGACGGGACTGGTGCCGGTCCGACCTGCGTGGAGGCGGATCCCCGACGCGGTCGGGGCCGCTGGCTCGGGTACATGCCGACATCCTGCAGCTCGTGCTGCGATTCCTCGACGAGCGAGGACTCCTCGCGGAGGCATTCAGCGCCCGCGACCTGGAGTCGCTGATCCGGTCCGTCTACGAGGAGCTGGCCGAAGAGCCGCAGGACTGGATCCGGCTCGCCCGCATCCGGCCCCGGCTGAACGGCGCGGACAGGGGCGAGGTCGACGAGACCCTCGTGAAGATGATGAAGACCGGGACCGTCCACCTGGCTCCTGAGTCCAACACCAAGGTGCTCACCGCCGAGGATCACGCGTCGGCGTTGCGGGTCGGCAGTGAGGACCTGCACCTCGTGGCGATGGAGGAGTCGTGACCGCGCAACTGCGGGAGGCACTGGCGGCGCTGCGGTTCAACTCCGCCGAGACCCCCGACGACGTCTGGCGCACCTCACCGTCCCACGTGGACGGTCTGCACACTCGGGCCGAACACCGCATCCGGACGGCGATCGCGGACGCCAGGGACAGCACCGGGTCCAACCCCATCGGGCTCGTCCTGCAGGGGCGCAAGGGGGTTGGCAAGACGCACCTGCTCGGCACCGTGCGCAGCATGGTGCAGGAGACCGGTGGCTATTTCTTCCTCATCGAGGTCAGCTCGGCGGCGATGTTCTGGGACGACGTCGCCGACGCCATGCGCAGCGAGCTGCTCAGGACCGATGACGGTGGTCAACTGCAGCTCATCGTGCTGTTGCGGGAGTTGTGCCGTGGCGCGGATCTGCCGGAGAACGTCAGCAAGGCCATCGTGCGCGAGGCGACGTTGATGCCCGAGCACCTGAACGCCCTGGTCGACGGGCTGCAGAAGGTCGATGCGCGGATCGCCAGCGAGTGCGACGAGGTGATCCGGGCACTGGTCCTGTACGCGTCCCGGCGGCACTCGTCGATCGGCCGGAACTATCTCGAAGGTCTGGAGGAAGAGAAGGGCGAGCGCGCCGAGTGGGGACTGTCGGCCAAGACGAAGCCGGCACACCAGGTGGTGCGGGACATCTCACGGGTGCTCGCGATGACCGGTCCCTCCGTGGTGGCGATCGATCAGCTGGACACCGTCGTCAACAAGACCCAGGACGCGATCGAGGACGAGCTCGACCCGGAGGAGGCACGTGAGCTCGCGCTCATCTCGGACGGGCTGATGCAGTTGCGGGAGGTCACCCGGCGAACGGTGACGGTCGTGGCCTGCCTGCCCACCACCTGGGTCAAGCTGCGCAAGGCGGCCAGCGACACCGTCGGTGACCGGTTCACGAAGACGCCTGTGCTGGGTGCTATCGACGATCCCGCGATCGGGAGGGCACTGGTCGAGAAGTGGCTGGGGGTGATCTACAAGGCCAAGGGGATCACTCCTCCTCACCCGACCTGGCCGGTGGCCGCGGAAGCGTTCGGCGACGGCTGGCAGACCGAGACGCCGCGCGCGCTGCTCAAGCGCATCCACTTGCATGCGGAAGAGTGCTTGCACGGTGAGATTCGGGAGCTTCGGTCGTTCCAGGAGCCGGAACAGGAAGAGGCGCCCGCGCCGGTGGTGCTGGCCGTGCCGAAGGCAGGTCCCGCACAGGACTACCTCGCGGAGCTCGACGCCAAGTTCGCTCGGTTGCGGGAGAAGGCCGCCGGTGCGGCTGCCGAGGTGCGGTCGCAGAACGAGGACGACGTGATGCCGGCGTTGTTGCTGGCGGGGTTGCGCTCGTGGGTCACGGAGATCGGCAACGACGACCTGGCCTGGTATCCCGAGCCCGAGGCCAAGGACAAGAGCCTGCACGCGAGTCTGCGGCACACCGTGGACGAGGAGCGGGACGTCGAGGAGCGCTGGGTCTTCCGGCTCATCGCCAGCAGTCACGGGAACAAGGTGCTGCGGAAGTTCCGCAACGCGCGTGCCGCGGCCGAGGACGGGCGTGGGCGGCACCTCGTCCTGATTCGCAAGGGTTCCGACGGTTGGACCGGCGCGAAGACGAAGGGTGAGGTCGCCGAGTTCGTGCAGCGCGGTGGCAAGAGCGTCGACGTGTCGGATGACGACCTGCGCACGTTCATCGCGCTCAAGGAGATGTGGGCGTCGCAGTCGCACCAGTTGCTGGCGTGGCTCGTAGCGCGGAAACCTGCCAGCAGCAGCACGTTCCTGCGGAAGATCCTGCCTGATCCGGCGCGGGGCGGGAGTCGGCACCAGGAGACGCGTCCTCCGCCGGAGCAGGTGAGGCCTCCGCAGGCGAAAGTCGAGGAACCGGTGTCCGGGTCGGGCGACGGGGAGATCGTGCTCGGGATGGACGGGGAGATCCGGATCGCGCTCGAGTCGTTGCGCAAGCACGCGATCGTGTTCGCCGGGTCCGGTAGCGGGAAGACCGTGTTGCTGCGGCGGATCGTCGAAGAGTGTGCGCTGCAAGGGGTTTCGGCGATCGTGCTGGATCCCAACAACGACCTGGCGCGGCTCGGGGACGCGTGGCCCGAGCCGCCGGCGGACTGGTTGCCCGGGGATCGGGAGGCTGCTGCCGCGTACTTCGCCGGGACCGAGGTGGTCGTGTGGACGCCTGGGCGGGCCGGCGGGCGGCCGTTGAGCTTCCACCCGTTGCCCGACTTCGCTGAGGTTCGGGGGGACGAGGACGAGTTCAGCGCTGCTGTCGAGGCTGCTGTGGCTCGGTTGTTGCCTCATGCGCGGATCGCCAACGGGACCAAGTTCGCTGTGCGTGGGCGGGCTGTGCTCAAGGAGGCGTTGAAGTACTACGCGCGCAAGGACAGGCGGGACCTGAACGGGTTCGTGGACCTGCTGGCCGAGTTGCCGGACGGGGTCAGCAACCTGGTCTCCGCGACGGCCACCGCTGCTGATCTGGCGGAGACGTTGCGGGCCGCGATGGTCAACGACCCCTTGCTCGCGGGTGATGGGGAGGCCACGGATCCCGGGGTGTTGTTCCAGCCTTCGGCTGGGAAGAAGGCCCGGGTTTCGGTGATCAGTTTCGTCGGGTTGCCGTCCGACGAGCAGCGGCAGGGGTTCATCAGCCAGTTGCAGCTGGAGGTGTTCGCCTGGATCAAGCGGAACCCCGCTGTGGACCGGCCGCTGGGTGGGCTGATGGTGATGGACGAGGCGCAGACGATCGCGCCTTCCGGGCAGGCCACGGCCAGTACGCAGACGACGATCCTGCTGGCGTCGCAGGCGCGCAAGTACGGGCTTGGGTTGCTGCTGGCCACTCAGGCGCCGAAGGGCGTGCACAACCAGGTGACCGGTAACGCCACGACGCAGTTCTTCGGGCGGTTGAACAGTCCTGCCCAGATCGCCGCGGCCACGGAGATGGCGCGGGCGAAGGGGAGTTCGGTCGCGGACATCTCGCGGTTGGAACGCGGGCAGTTCTACGTCACCGGTGACACACTCGGGTTCCGGCGGATGCTGGCTCCGCTGTGCCTGAGTCATCATCCGCCCAGCCCGTTGCGGCTGGAGGAGGTCGTCGAGCGGGCCAGGCGATGAGAAAGGGCGGTGTCCCCGAAAGGGGGGCACCGCCCTTCTTCACGTCACGCCGTCGCGGTCAGCATGTCCTCGATCCGTTGCCACAGCGTGGAGAACAGGTCGGGGGAGTCGCCGACGACGACGAAGTTCACGATCTCGTCGTCGCGCACTTCGAGGGCGTAGACGGCGTCGTTCTCACGTTCGACGCGCACCGCGACCGTGGTGCCGCCCAAGTGCAACGTGCCGGCGAGGCCGCGTCTCGCGAGTGCGGGAGGGGCGGCGGCGAACTGCTCGGCGAGGGCGCGCAGCGGTGACTGCTGGACGGGCGCCGGTTCGGGGGCCTCCGGTTCCGGGGTCTCCTGCTGCTTCAGCGCTGCCGCCAGGTCGGCGACGGGGACGCGGTGCTGGCCCGCGGTCTCGGCCGCCTCGATGCGCGCGACCAGGCTGTTGACGAGGTACTCGTCCGCCCGCAGGTACCTCACGTCCGACGACGCGGGCGGCTCGCCGGTGAGCACCGGCAGCACGTGCTCGTGGTCGCTCACGATCTCGTCCACAGTGGACACGAACGGCACGAGGTAGCGCACCTCCGCCTGCGGCAGGTCGTTGCTCTCCAACACGGTCAGGCCGCGCTGACGGCACGCCTCCACCACCTCTTCGGCGACGGTGCGCTGGTCCTCGGCGAACGACACGGCGATGTCGTAGGTCGCGGATTCGGTCACTCCAACCTCCTTGTTGACGACCGGCCGGCGGCCGGGTGCGCGCAGTGTCCACGGCGGGTGTTGACCAGAAGTGGATGAGGAGTGGACGTGTTGACCACCTCGGTGGGCAACGGGAAACACCTGGTTCCACGCTTTTCGAAGACGAATGCTCGAAGGGAGCCCGGAACAGCCGGGCGAAATTCGGAAAACAATTCCGACTCCCTTCGGAGGATTCGCCATGTCCAAAATCGTGTCCACATTCGTCGCGGGTGCCGCCACCCTGCTGACCGCGCTCGCCGTCGCCGCCTCCCTTTCCGGTGGTGTGGCGGCGAACGCCGACGACAACCCGCCGCCGCCTCCCACGACGACGACCACGGAGACCCAGGACGGGAACGGCAACCCGTGGCACGGATGAGCTGACGCAAATGCGCCCCGGCCATTTCTTCGAATGGTCGGGGCGATTGCGCGGGAACACGCTGGATGATGTACTCGGGTGACGTCGGAGCGGGAGGCAATCGTGTCCGAGAGTTTTGGTGAGTTGCTGCGCGCGCACCGCGTCGCGGCGGGACTGTCGATGGGCCAGCTGGCCAAGCTGATCCATTACAGCAAGGGTTATGTCAGCAAGATCGAGAACGACCTCAAGCCGCCCACCCCGACGGTGGCGCGCCTGTGCGACGGCGTGCTGGACGTCGGCGGCCGGCTGGTCGAGGCCGCCGCGCAGGCACCGTCCTCACGCGACGCGAGGGGGTTGGGCCGGCGCCAGGTGCTGGTGGCGGGGACGATGCTCGGCGTCGGCGCGCTCACGGGCGGGGCGCGGCCGGTGCCGGACGAGCAGGTGATCGTCGGGATGCGGACGTCGTTCGAACAGTTGCGGGGCCTGGGTCTGCGCACCAGCCCGCAGGTGGTGCTCGAACCGTTGCAGGCGCTGCAGCACACGGTGCACGGTCTGGCGCGGGAGAACTCCGGGACGGTCGGCACGCGGCTCCTCCTGCTCGCCGCGCGCATCGCCGAGTACACCGGCTGGATGTGCCAGGAGGCGGGCGACGAGCAGGGCGCGCTGTGGTGGACCCGGCACGCGTCCGAACTCTCCCGTGCCGCGGGAGATCCGGACATCGCGAGCTACGCGTTCGCGCGGGAGGCGGGCCTCGCGCTCTACCGCCAGGACGCGTCCGCCACGATCAACCTCGCCCAGCAGGCGCAGTGGATCGGCCGGGCGGGCTCGCGCGTCCTGGCCCTGGCCGCGCGGCGTGAGGCGCAGGGCCACGCGCTCGCGGGCGACCGGGCCGCCGCGGAACGCGCGTTCGACCGCGCCGCGAGCCAGATGGAGTCCGCGCCGCCGGACGGCCCGTACCCGGTGCTCGGGTCGAGCGCACCCGACCCGCTCGAACTGGCCAGGGGCTGGGCGCTGTCCGACCTCGGGCTCAACACCGAGGCCGCCGCGGTGCTGGACCGGCAGCTCGGTCTGGTGCCGGCCCCGTCCCGCCGCACCCTGGCGCGGTTCCGCACCCGGCGTTCACTGGCTCTCGCACTTTCGGGCGAGGTCGACGAGAGCTGCCGCACGCTCGCCGCGGCCCTGGACGACGCGGCGCACGTCGACTCCGCGACCGTGCGGACCGATCTGCGGCAGCTCGCCAGGACCCTCGGCCGGTGGCACAACCACGGTGCCGTGCGCGAGATCTACCCGGACCTGAAGCGGCAGCTCACTCACCGCTGACCGCAAGCGCACGTCAGCGCCGCCCGTTTCCGCCGCACCTCCTCGGCCTCCGGCTGGCCCAGCTCGCGGTACACGGTCTCGGCCGCGTCCCAGTGCGCGGCCGCTTCCGCGTGCCTGCCCATCGCGTGCAACGTTCGCGCGGCGCCGAACTGGCCGCGCGACTCCTGCCTGCGGTTGCCGGTGTCCGTGGCCACGCCCAGCAACGACTTGTAGAGGCGCAGCGCCGCGCCGAGGTTGCCGCGGTCCTCCTCCGTGGCGGCCCGGTCGCGGACGAGGCTCGCCTGGAGTTCGACGTCGGTCAGTCCGGCGGCCGTCTTCTCCGCCAGGTCGTGATGGTGCAGCGCCTCGGGGAACCGGCCGGCGAGCCGGTGGGCGTCGGCGATGTTGGACAACGCGTAGGCGGCCACGCACCTGTCGTCGATCTCGACCGCGATCTCGTGCGCCTCCAGGTGGTGGGGGATGGCGTCGTCGAGCGACCCGAGGTTCTGCAGGTTCGCGCCGAGGTTGTTCAGCGCGTGGGCGAGTCCCTGGCGGTGCCCGATCCGCCGCATGATCACCACGGCGGCTTCGTTCTGCCGCACCGCGGCCTCGTACCTGCCGTGCTGCTCGTGGATGTAGCCGAGCGCGCTCAGCGCGTGCCCCTGGCCGCGCAGGTCCCCGCACCTCTCGTACTTCGCCAGTGCGGCCTCGAAGTGCCCCACCGCCTGGTCGTGCGCACCGAGCTGCATCGCGGGCACCGCGATCGCGCACAGCGCCGCCGCCTCGCCGGGGTCGTCGCCGAGGCGGGTCCAGCTCACCAACGCCTGCTCGGCGAGGTCGAGTGCCTCCGCGTGCCGGCCGAGCCGGTCGTTCGCGGTGGAGAGCCGCAACAGCA
This sequence comes from Lentzea albida, assembly GCF_900111005.1. Lineage (GTDB taxonomy): Bacteria > Actinomycetota > Actinomycetes > Mycobacteriales > Pseudonocardiaceae > Lentzea > Lentzea albida. Next base: position 214,600 of record NZ_FOFV01000003.1, on the reverse strand, counting down.
CGTGCGCCCGGCCGTGGTCGTCCTCCGGCCGCACGGAACCGACCGCGTCGATCCAGTCGTCGAACCTGTTGGCGGTGTTGAAGTAGCGCCAGATCAACGAGGCCAGCTGCCAGGCGCGGTCCGTGTCCGCCCGCCTGATCGCGGCCATCAGGTTGTCACGTTCGGCGGTGATCCAGCTCAGCGCCGCTTCCTCGTGTTCGAACCGCAGGGCCAGCGGGCTTTCCCGTTCGACGGCGGGAAGAGCGGTGCGGTCGAACGGGTACGCGACGTCCACGGCGTCCGCCAGGGTCACGAGGTAGAAGTCGAGCAGTCGCTCCAGCGCGCCCTCGGTCGCGGGTTCCAGCGCGGCGAACTCCTTGATGGAGTCCAGCATCTGGTAGCGCTCCGGCGCGACCTCCTCCAGCAGGCAGACCTCGTGCAGGTCGTGCAGCAGCACGCGGGTGGCAGCGATGTCACGGCCGATGAGCGCGGCCGCGCCGCGGAGGTCCACGTCGGGGCCCGGCAGCCGTCCGAAGAGGCGGAAGACCTGTTGCTGGTGGGCGTCGAGCTGGCGGTAGGAGGCGTGGATCGCGGCGCCGTTCTCCTGCCACGCCCCGCTTTCGTCGAGCTGGCCGAGCAGGTAGTCGAGCGACCACCTGTCGTGCTTGCGCAGCATGGCCGCCGCGACCGTGATCGACACCGGCAGGTAGCCGCACCGCGCGACGAGCCCCGCCACGTCCGCGGACCTCCCGCGCACGCGCGACGACCCGGTGAGCCGCTGGAACAACGCGGACGCGTCCTCGGCCGGCATCGGGGCCAGCCGCACGTGCTCGGAGATGTCCGGCTCGCCCATCCTGCGGCTCGTGATGACGGCGAAGCAGTCGCGGTTCTCCGGCAGCAACGGCCGGATCTGCTCGGGTGAGACCGCGTTGTCCAGCACCACCAGCGTTTTCGTGCCGTAGAGGTGGGTCTGGTACAGGGTCGCCTTGCGCCCCACCGTGTCGGGGATCTGCTCGGCCGGCACGCCGAGCTCGGTCAGCAGCTGGGTCAGCGCCTCCGAGACCGACAACGGCGTCACGCCGGGGGTGAAACCGTTGAGCCGCACCAGGAGCTGGCCGTCCGGGAACCGGTGGCGCAGCTGGTGCGCGGCCTCGACGGCCAGACCCGTCTTGCCGACCCCGGGCGGGCCGCTGATCCACACGGCGCGCCGCTCGTCCGAGCCCGACGCGGCCGCGGCGATCGTGGCGAGTTCCTCGGCCCGTCCCGTGAACCCGCCGGGACGCGACGGTAGCGAGCTGCCCGGTTCGCCCCGCCGGGCGCGTTCCGCGAGGTTGCGCAGCACGGTTCCCGGTTCGAGGCCCAGGTCGCCGAGTGACTTGGAGGCGACGTCGAACGCCCTGATGGCGCCCACCCGGTCACTGCCGGCGATCAGCGCCCGCATCAGCAGTTCGGCGTACTTCTGGTTCTCCGGGGAGGTGCGCACGGCGCGGCGCATGCGGTCGCGGGCGGAGCGGTGGTCACCGGAGAGCAGTTCCAGTTCGGCCAGGTCGCCGAGCATGTCGAGGTAGGTCTCGTCGGGCAGGATCACGTCCGCGCCGCCGACCCTGTCGATGTCGATGTCCTCGAGGAAGTCGCCGCGCCACAGCGCCACCGCCTCGCGCAGCAGGTCGATGGCCCGCCGCTGGTCGTTGTCCTGCAGGGCCAGGGCGGCTTCGGAGCGCAACCGGTCGAAGCGCAGCACGTCGATGGCGTCCTCGTCGATGCGCAGCATGTACCCGGTGGGCGTCCGCTCGATCTCCGCGTCGGACCCGTCGAACGACTTGCGCAACTTGTTGATGTACCCGCGCACCAGCGTCCGGCGCTCCGGGTTGCCCTGCCACACGATCTCGGTGATGCGTTCGGGTGACACGGGCTTGTTCGCGTTCAACAGCAGTACGACGAGGATGAAGCGTTGTTGCTGGTCCCCCAACGGAACGGCGGTGTGGTCGTGCCACGCCTCCAGCGGTCCCAGCATCCGAAATTCCACGCCGCCTCCCGATCTGAAGCTTCCGTCTTGGGGGGAATGTCGCGCAAGGCGCCGTCTGCGTGTCACCGAATCAGCTTTTTGTCCACGTTTGATCAACGCGATCCGGTAACGGTGCACGTCATGGAGCGTGATGTGTTGCCGTGCTACGTGGTGTGCGACGTGTCGTTCTCGATGGCCGGCCACATCGACGAGGTCAACGCCGGGATGCGCGAGTTCCGCGGTGTGGTGCACGCGGATCGCCGGACCGGTGCCCAGATCCGGCTCTGCGTGGTCGTCTTCGCCGAACAGTCGCAGGTCGTGCAGCCGCTCGCCCCCGCGCTCGACCCGGTGGAGGTGATTCGACCCCGGCAGGAATCGGGCTCCGACTTCGGGTCCGCGTTCCGCCTCGTGCGCGGCGTCATCGAGCGGGACGTGCGGAGCCTGAAGGCGCAGCGGCTGCGGGTGCGGCGGCCGGTGCTGTTCTTCGTCTCGGACGGCAGGGCCACCGATCCCGCCTGGCCCGCCGCGCTGGAACGCCTCAACGCCACGACGTCGTGCCCGGAGATGATCGCGTTCGGGCTGGGAGCCGTCGACCAGCCCGCGCTCGACCGCATCGGCCGTTCGCGGGTCTTCCTCGGCGGCGACGGCGTCCGGCTGGGCACCGCACTGGCCTCGTCGGTCGCACGGACGGTGCTGCGACCGGACCACGTGTGACCTATCCACGGCGTGTCCACTTCTCGTCCACACGCCCGACGCAACCTGCCTTCGCCGCACGTGAGCGAGCACGGGAGGAGAACGGGGATGACGACGTCGAGCCTGGTCCGGGAGCTGAAGACGCTGCGCAAGGGACGGGGTGTGCACGCGGGACGGATCGTCGACAAGATCGGCCCGGCGCTGGCCGCGGCGTGCGGGATCACCAGCGCCGACGGGCCGGTCGCCGCCAAGCAGAAGCTGGTCACCCGGCTGACCGAGCTGGTCGAGCAGCTTCCGGAGGACCTGCACCTCGCCGCGCGGGTGGCGTTCGGGCTGATCTCCGACGTACGGCACCCGCTCTACCAGGAGCGCGTCGCCTGGCTCGCGACGACGATCGACCGCGACGCCCGGACCGTGCGCCGCCGCGTGGACGAGGCCGTGGAGCAGCTGGCGGACCTCGCCGCGACCACCACGCGCCGCGACGCCGGCGGCTGGCACACCGCGGAACTGGCCGTGGCCGTGACGCTCGACCAGGAGCAGCCGGAGGTGCTGGAGCGCTACCAGGTCGTCGCGAACCAGGACGGCGTGGTCTCGTTCGACTTCGCCGCCGTGTTCCCCGTGCACCGGCGGGACGTGCAGGCGCACCTGCTCTACGGCGGCACGCTGCAGGACCGCGGCCTCCTCGACCGGCCCGGGTTCCGGCTGGTGCCGGCGGAGCCGCTGGTGCGCGGCGACACCCTCGACTTCGCGGTCCGCTACCGGATCTCGCACCGCGACGCCATGCGCCCGTGCGTGCTGCACGTGCCGGAACGGCCGTGCGAGGTGTTCGACCTGCGCGTGCGGTTCGAGCACGACCGCAAGCGGTTCGTGCGGGCGTTCGACGGGGTGATGGTGCAGCGGTCCGAGGTCGAGCCGAGCGGGATGCCGCAGGCGGTGGACCGGGCCGGGGAGATCCACCTGCGGTTCCGGCGGCTGCTGCCGGGGTTGCTGTACGGGGTGAGGTGGGGCGGGGCGGCGACGTGCTCGGTGCGCCGGGCGTCATGAACGGCGCGGTTCGTACCAGGTCTCGCCGGCCGGTTCGCCCGCCATGTTCCACGCCCAGACTCGGGTCGGCGTGATCCGGCAGTAGACGCCGGGACCCACGAGGCCCGTGCGTTCCTCCGGGTCGTCCGCGGTGCCGTAGACGCGGATGGCCCGCGCGACGAACGGGGAGAACGAGATCAGGTCGTCGACCACGAGCGAGACCTTGCGGCGGCCGGCGGTGATGTTGCGGAACTTGCGGGTGTTCCGCACCTGGTCGCCGGCGCCGCCGACCCAGAGGTGCGTGCCGTCGTGCTCGAAGGCCAGCGGCACGACGTCCGGCCAGCCGTCCTCGTTGATCGTGGCGAGGCGGCAGAGGGGTTGTTCGCGCAGGTAGGCGATCTCTTCGTCGGTGAACATGCTCCTCATACGAACAGAGGAGCGCGGTTTCGACCACCGGATGGGCGTGCTCGAGGTCAGGCTGGTGACCTTCGCCGATTGTCGGCCCGGGTCGGAGCACGGTCGCCAGTTGAGACGGCCGGAGGTGCAACGGTGTCGAGCTCGCCTGGGCCACGACGTGGCAGCACCGGCGAACACGCCGCGCCGGGAGGCGTTCGTCCACAAGCGACGGCACCTGACCACCGCACTGATCCACGTCGATCCCGCCACCGGGATCGGGGCGCGACACCTGGACGAAGCTCGGAAAGCATTCAGTCGCAACCCCTGAGGCGCCCAGAATTCACGCTAGGAGTCGAGAAGGTCTCAACCGGCGCGGCTGGCTTGACAACGAAAGCATCCCGAGCCAAAGCTCCGCTGGTGCTGAAGCGAGGGAACGTCACCACGAAGATGATTGGTGTCGGCGCGTTGGTGCTGGCGATGGCCGCTTGTGGCGCCCCGCCCGCCAAGGAGACGCCGGCCGGTGCCGCCGGGACCGCGAAGTCCGCGAGCGAGTTCGGCGGCATGGACAAGCTGGTCGAGGCGGCCAAGGCCGAGGGCAAGCTCAACGTCATCGCGCTGCCGCCGGACTGGGCCAACTACGGCGAGATCATCAAGGCCTTCGAGGCCAAGTACGGCATCAAGGTCGACTCCGCGCAGCCCGACGCGAGCAGCCAGGAGGAGATCAACGCCGCCAAGCAGCTCAAGGGCAACGACCGCGCGCCCGACGTGTTCGACCTCGGGCTCAACGTGGCGCTCGCCAACAAGGACCTGTTCGCCCCCTACAAGGTCAGCACGTGGGACGACATCGCCGCGGAGCTCAAGGACGCGGACGGCGCCTACTACGGTGACTACGGCGGCTTCATGTCGATCGGCTACGACGCCGCGAAGGTGCCCGCGCCGACGAGCGTGAAGGACCTGCTCAAGCCCGAGTACAAGGGCAAGGTCGCGCTGAACGGCGACCCGACGCAGGCCGGTGCCGCGTTCTCCGGTGTCGTGATGGCGGCGCTGGGCAACGGTGGTTCCGCCGACGACATCGCGCCCGGTGTCGAGTTCTTCAAGCAGCTCAAGGCCGCCGGCAACTTCCAGCCCGTCGACCCGTCGCCCGCGACGATCGAGTCCGGCCAGACGCCCGTCGTGATCGACTGGGACTACACCAACGCCGCCCAGACCGAGAAGCTCAAGGGCAAGCTCGACTGGAAGGTCGTCGTGCCGTCCGAGGCGCAGATCGGCGGTTACTACAACCAGGCCATCAGCAAGGACGCGCCGCACCCCGCGGCCGCGCGCCTGTGGCAGGAGTTCCTCTACTCCGACGAGGGCCAGAACCTCTACCTCAAGGGCATGTCCCGCCCGGTGCGCCTCGACAAGATGGGCGACAAGGCGGACAAGGCGGCGAAGGAGAAGCTGCCGAAGACCGACGGCAAGCAGGTGTTCCAGACGCAGGCCCAGGCCGACAAGGCCAAGGCCGTCCTGACCGCGACCTGGGCCCAGGCCATCGGATGACCGCGGTCGCTCCCGTAGCGACGACGCCCGGCGGCTCCACCCCGAAGAAGGGTGGGGCCGCCGGTCGGCCATCTGCGGCCGCCTGGCTCGTCGCGGTGCCGTTCCTCGCCTTCGTCGGCACCTTCCTCGTCTACCCCACGGTGCTCGTGCTGTTCGGCGCCTTCCAGGACTCGAACGGCGCCTTCACGCTCGACAACCTCACGACGTTGTTCACGGGTGTCGTCTTCGACGCGTTCGTGCGCAGCATCGAGCTCTCCGCGCTCACGGCGCTCATCGGCGCGGTCTTCGGGGCGCTGCTCACGTGGGCGATCGCGGTCGGCAACCCCGACGGGATGCTGCGCCGGGTCGTCGTCGCGGGCAGCGGTGTGCTCGCCCAGTTCGGTGGCGTGCCGCTGGCGTTCGCGTTCCTCGCCACGGTCGGTTTCGAAGGTCTCGTCACGAAGTTCCTGCGTGACAACGTTGGCATCGACCTGTTCGCGGGCAGCGCGTGGTTGTTCGACCTGCCTGGTCTGACGCTCGTCTACACGTTCTTCCAGATCCCGTTGATGGTCATCGTGTTCCTGCCCGCGCTGGACGGTCTGCGACCGCAGTGGCGCGAGGCGAACGCGAGTCTCGGCGGCACGAGCTGGACCTACTGGCGCCACGTCGGCGGTCCGATCCTCACGCCGCCGTTCCTCGGCGCGCTGCTCCTGTTGTTCGCCAACGCCTTCAGCGCCTACGCCACGGCCGCGGCCCTCGTCTCACAGGGCAGCCCGATCGTGCCGCTGCAGATCCGCGGGTTCCTCACCGGCGAGGTCGTGCTGGGTCAGGAGAACCTCGGCAAGGCGCTCGGCCTCGGCATGGTGGTCGTGGTCAGCATCGCCATGGGCGTGAACGTGCTGCTGCAGAAGAGGGTGGCCAAGTGGGTTCGCTAGTGAAGCAGCGCGTCCTGCGCACGATCATCCTGCTGGTCCTCGGCGTCTACTTCGTCCTGCCGCTGATCGCGATGGCCGAGTTCTCCACGCGCGGCAGGGAAGGCAGCCGCAGCCTGGAGTCGTGGACGTCCATCGTCGACGACGACGGGCTGATGGAAGCGCTCGTCAACTCGCTGTTGTTGTCGGTCACGTCCGCCGTGCTGATGCTGGTGCTGCTCGTGCCGACGATGGCGTGGATCCGGCTCAGGCTTCCCCAGCTGCAACGGCTCGTCGAGTTCCTGTGCCTGCTGCCGCTGGCGATCCCCGCGATCGTGCTGGTGGTCGGCATGGCACCGCTCTACGCGTGGGTGAACTACTTCCTCGGCGACTCACCGCTGACGCTGACGTTCGCCTACACGGTCCTGGTGCTGCCGTTCGCCTACCGCGCGGTCGACGCCGGACTGTCCGCGATCGACCTGAAGACGCTGGCCGAGGCCGCGCGCAGCCTGGGCGCGTCGTGGTTCACGGTGCTGTGGAAGGTCGTCGTGCCGAACATCCGCGTGGCGCTGATCGGTGCCTCGCTGCTGTCGGTCGCCTTGGTGCTCGGTGAGTTCACCATCGCGTCGCTGCTCAACTTCGACACGTTGCAGGTGCAGGTCAACCTCCTGGGCAAGCGCAACGCGGGCGTGTCCATCGCGGTGTCGTTGCTGTGCCTGATCTTCGCGTTCGTCCTTCTGTTCGCACTTTCTTATGTCGGCCAGCGGCGCCGTCAGACCGTGGTCGAGGAGTGAAGATGGGTCACCTGGAACTCAAGGGGCTGCGCAAGACGTTCGGCGGCAACACCGCGCTGGACGGTCTGGACCTGGAACTGGCCGAGGGCGAACTGGTGTCGCTGCTCGGCCCGTCCGGCTGCGGCAAGACGACGGCGCTGCGCATCGTCGCGGGCTTCGAGACCGCCGACTCGGGCACGGTCACCGTGGGCGGCAAGGACATCACGAAGGTTCCCGCGAACAAGCGGGACATGGGCATGGTCTTCCAGGCCTACAGCCTCTTCCCGAACATGACCGCGGCGCAGAACGTGGCGTTCGGCCTGAAGATGCGCAAGGCCGACGCGAAGAAGGCCGGCGAACTGCTCGAGCTCGTCGGTCTCGCGCACCTCGGTGGCCGCTACCCGCACCAGATGTCGGGCGGGCAGCAGCAGCGCATCGCACTGGCGCGGGCGTTGGCGATCCAGCCGCGCGTGCTGCTGCTGGACGAACCGCTGTCCGCGCTGGACGCCAAGGTCCGCGTCACCCTGCGCGACGAGATCCGGCGCATCCAGACGGAGCTCGGCATGACGACGCTGTTCGTCACGCACGACCAGGAGGAGGCGCTCGCCGTCTCCGACCGCGTCGGTGTGATGTCGCACGGACGGCTGGAGCAGCTCGACACCCCGTCCGTGGTCTACCGCGAGCCGAAGACGGCGTTCGTGGCGCAGTTCGTCGGCGTCACGAACTCGGTCGAGGCCAAGGCCGAGGGCCAGACCGTGGTGATCAACGGCGTGACGCTGCCGGTGTCCCACGACCAGCCCTCGGGCAGCGACGTGCGGCTGATCGTGCGTCCCGAGGACATCGGCGTTTCCGCGCACGACGGCGACGCCGGTGGCAAGATCGTGGGCGACGTGCTGACCCAGTCGTTCCTCGGGCCGGTCACGCGGATCTCGGTGAGGGTGGGGGAGCAGGTGCTGAGGATCGACCAGCCCTCCAACACGGCCTCCGCGTACCAGCCCGGCACGCGGGTCGCTCTCGACCTCAGCGAATCAAGGATCATGGTGGTAGCGGGATGATCAGGAAGCTCCTCGCGCGCGACACGGCGGAGGCCCACCGGGTCGCGACGCCGTTGGAGCTGTTGTTCGACCTGAGCTTCGTGGTGGCGGTCGCCCAGGCCGCCGCCTCGTTGCACCACGCCGTCTCCGAGAACCACGCCGGGGCCGGCGTCGTGGCGTTCTGCATGGCGTTCTTCGCGCTGTGGCTGCCGTGGCTCAACTTCACCTGGTTCGCCAGCGCGTTCGACAACGACGACACGCTGTACCGCGTCATCACGATGGTGCAGATCGCCGGTGTCCTCGTGGTCGCGGCGGGCATCCCGGCCGTCTTCGAGCACCAGGACTACCGGATCGTCGTCGGCGGGTACGTCGTGATCCGGCTCGCGATGGTCGCGCACTGGCTGCGCGCGTCGCGGGACAACCCCGAGCACAAGACCTGCACCCGCCGGTACGCGGCAGGCATCACGTTCATGCAGGTGCTCTGGGTGCTGTGGGTGCTGGTCGCGCCGCCCGCGCTGCAGATCCCGCTGTGGGTGCTCTTCATGATCGGTGAGCTGCTGGTGCCGGCCTGGGCGGAGCGTTCCGGCGCCACGACCTGGCACCCGCACCACATCGCCGAGCGGCACGGCCTGTTCACGCTGATCGTGCTCGGCGAGTCGATCCTCGCGGCCACCCTCGCGTTCCAGAAGGGCTTCGACAGCGGCGTCAACCTGATCTCGCTGGCGGCCGCCTCGCTGGTCATCGTGTTCTCGGTGTGGTGGATCTACTTCGAGGCGCCGGCGACCCTGCACAACCTCAGGAAGGCGTTCCTCTGGGGCTACGCGCACCTGTTCATCCTCGGCTCGATCGCCGCGCTCGGCGCCGGCCTGGCCGCCTCGGTGGACTACGACCTGCACATCTCGCACGCGCCCGGGACGACGGTGGCCGCGTTCACCACCGTGCCGCTGGCCGTGTTCTTCCTGTGCGTCTGGTACGTGCAGGACTGCCCCGGGCAGGACGGACTCCGCAAGTACCTGCTGCCCGCCGGGGCGGTCGCGGTGCTGGCGGCGACGTTCGGACCGGCGCCGATCCACGTGACCGCGGGGATCACGCTGGTGCTGGTGGTGGCGACCAGGCTCACGACCGGGGAACCGCAGCGCGTCGACGTGTGAGGCACTTTCGCGTCTTCTCCTCGTTCTGACACGAGGAGTGAAATGATCGTCACCATGACCGGTGTCCGTGAACTCCGCCTGGTCGTCACCGCCGACGACTACGACGAAGCCCTGCGTTTCTACCGAGACGTGCTGGGGCTCGAGCAACGGGCGGCGTTCGCGTCCGACGGCGGGCGGGTCACGATCCTCGAGGCGGGCCGGGCCACGCTCGAGATCACCGACCCGCCGCACGCCGAGTTCATCGACTCCGTCGAGGTCGGCAAGCGCGTCGCCGGGCACATCAGGGTGGCGTTCGAGGTGACGGACTCCGAGGGGACGACCCGCAGGCTCGAAGCCGCCGGGGCCGAGGTCGTCGCCGAGCCGACGCGCACGCCGTGGAACTCGCTGAACGCGCGGCTGCGAGCGCCTGCCGGGTTGCAGCTGACGTTGTTCCAGGAGCTGGGCGAATAGATGACGATCTCCGCTGCCGGGTACCGCGACCTCGCGAACCGGGACGTGCTGGCGTGTGCCGTGGTGACGGTCGCCGCGAAGCTGCCGATGTCGATGACGCCGCTGATGATGGTGTTCCTGACGCGTGGCCTGCCCGGCGGGTACGTGCTGGCCGCGTCGCTGGTCGCCGTCTACGTGCTGGGCGAGGTGCTCGGCGCGGCGCTGCTCGGGCTCTTCCTCGACCCGTCGCGGATGCGCGGGCAGCTGTCGATCGGGCTGGTGGTCGGGGCGGCGGCGTTCACGACGCTCGCGCTGACGCAGAACGTGACGGTGCTGGCTATCGCGGCGTTCGTCGCGGGGGCCGGGCCGTCGACGACGCCGGGTGGGCTGCGGGCGATGCTGCTCGGCCTGGTGCCGGACGCCCTGGTGCCCAAGGCGATGGGCTTCGACGCCATGATCACGCAGGTGGTGTGGGCGGTGGCGCCCGCGCTCGTCACGGTGCTGGCGCTGAGCGTCGACCACCGGGCGCCCGTCGTGGTGTCCGTGTCGTTGATCGTCGTGGCGGCGTGGCTCGTGTTCATCCTGCCGCGCGGGCACGTGACCTCCCGGTCCGGCACGGCGAAACCCCGTGTCGTCGCGTCGGCCTGGCCGATCTACCTGGTGAGCGCGGCCGCGCTGGCGCAGCTGGCGGTCGCGGAGCTGGTGCTGCCCGCGTTGCTGGAGCACCGCGGGATCGGGATCGGCTGGATCGGACCGCTGCTCATGGGTTTCGCGGCGTGCAGCGCGCTGGGCGCGGTGCTGTACGGGCTGCGGCCGTGGCCGGGGACGTTCCGCACGCAGGGGCTGGTGCTGCTCGTCGTCACGGCGACGTGCGTCGGCGCGCTGGCGTTGTTCCCGAACCTGCCGGGCATCGCGGGCGCGTTGCTCGCCGCCGGGTTGTTCCAGTCCGGTGTGCTGGTGACGCGCAGCCTGGCGTTGCGCGAACGGCTTCCGATCGGCGCTCACGCGGCCGGGTTCTCGATGATGTACGCGGTGACGGGCGCGGGCTACGGGCTCACGGCCGTCGTCGCCGCGTGGGCGATGGACGCCGGCAACCCGGTGTGGGCCGTCTTCGGCGGTGTGGCGGTCACCCTGGTCCTGACAGCAGTCAGCGCGGCTGCCGAACGACGGCAGCCGCGCTGATCTGGGTGGGAAACCACTACCCGCGGTAGAAGTTGCCCTGGGTCTGCACGTTCAGCTCGTTCGTGCGGAAGAGCTTCGCGACGAACGTGCGCGGGTCGCGCATGTCGATGACGTCGAAGCCGCGACCCATCTCCGAGGAGTAGATGTAGCCGTTGTACCAGTAGGTGGACCAGGTGCCACCACCGGCGAGGTTCGGCATCGGGCCGCGCTCGAAGAAGCCGATCTCACGCGGCTTGGACGAGTTGGTGAAGTCCCACACCGAGATGCCGCCCTGGTACCAGGACTGCACCATGATGTCCTTGCCGGGCACCGGGATCAGCGATCCGTTGTGCGCGACGCAGTTCTCCGAGTCGGTCTGCATGCGCGGGATCTTGTAGTACGACTTGAAGACCAGCTTGCGGTTCTTGCCCTTGCCCACGATGTCGTAGATGCCGTTGGCACCGCGGTTCGGGCCGATCTTCTCGTTGCACGTCGCGGCGCCACCGCCACCGAGCTCGTCGGTGAAGACGACCTTGGTGCCGCTGTTGTTGAACGTCGCGGAGTGCCAGAACGCGAAGTGCGCGTCGTCCTGGACCCGGTTGATCTCGACCAGGTTCTCCCGGTCGGAGATGTCCCACAGCACGCCGTCACCCATGCACGCGCCGGCTGCGAGGTCGAGCTGCGGGTAGACGGTGATGTCGTGGCAGCCCGAGGTGGCCGAGGTGTAGCCGGTCTCGATGGTGCCGGGCTGGCCGGGGTTGCCGCCGTCCGGGAAGAGGACCGGGGCCTTGAGCAGCGAGGCCGCGGCCGGGTTCTTCACCGGCACCTTGACGATCGAGATCTTGTCGTGCGGCGGCTGGCAGTCCGGGAACGTGGCGTTCGGCGAGTAGGAAGAGACGTAGAGGTACACGTCCTTCTTGTTCTTGCTCGGCACCATCGTGTGGGTGTGCGAACCGCAGGCGGTCTCGACGGCGGCGACGTACTTCGGCGCGGCCTTGTCGCTGATGTCGAAGACCTTGATGCCCTCCCACGACTCCTTGATCGTCGCGGGCTGGGAGACGCTGCTGCACGAGTTGTCGCTGCGCGACGAGTCGGTCGACAGGAACAGCAGGTTCCCGTACACCGAGATGTCGTTCTGCGAGCCCGGGCAGAGGACCTGCGACTTGATCGTCGGCTTCTTCGGGTTGCGGACGTCGTAGATGACGAAGCCGTCGTAGTTGCCGACGAACGCGTAGTTGTCCTGGAACGCGATGTCGGTCTGCGTCGAGCTCAGCGGAGCCTGCTTGTCCAGGTGGGCGACCGGGACCATGTTGCGGCTGCGGCTGATCTCGTCGACACCGGGGAGGCCGGTGGCCCCGTCCGCCCGCGCCTCGAGCTGGGCCTCGGTGAGGCCCTTGCCGTCAGCGGGGAGATCGGGCTCGGCGTACGCGGGCGCGGTCACCGTCGACAGCGTCAGCGCGAGCGCCCCCAGAACCGCCAACGGCGCTCTGCGACGCCGGGCCGTTGCGCTTGAAGACACAGCTTTACCCCCTCAGTACGGGTTGGTGAGGGGGAGTATGACCCTTTCGCCTTGCTAAAGGCCAGCGTCTTTCGGAGGGTATTGTCCGGAGCATGCGTTCTGGGGTTCTCGTCATCGTCGCGGCATCCGCCCTGCTGGCAGGCTGTACGTCGGAGCCGCCCGCCGCACCCGTCATCGCGCCGGACACCCCCGGCGGCACGGCGTCCGTGGTCGCGCCCGGCGACGTGAGCGCCAGGGTCACGCCGCCGCCCAACGACGCCGACCGCGAGTACGTGGCGATGATGATCGCCCACCACGAGCAGGCGCTCGCGATGACGCGGTTCGCCCCCGACCGCGCGGAGAACGAGACGGTGAAGGGCCTGGCCGACCGCATCCGGTTCAGCCAGGAGCCCGAGATCGGCGCCATGAAGCAGTGGCAGCGCACCTTCAACGCCATCGGCACGCACGGCGACCACTCGTCGATGCCGGGCATGGCGACGCAGGACCAGCTGAACGCCCTGGGTGCCGCGCGCGGCAAGGACTTCGACCGGATGTTCCTGGAGCTGATGATCAAGCACCACGAGGGTGCGATCAAGATGGCGACGGACGTGCGCGCCGCCGGGTCCAACGTCCAGGTCGAGGAGATGGCCGACGACGTGGTCGCCACCCAGGACGACGAGATCAAGCGGATGAGGAAGCTGCTCGCCGAGCTCTGACGGGGCTCGCTACTGCTCGACGCGCTGCCGGGGCTCGCTACTGCTCGACGCGCTGCCGGGGCAGGACCAGGTCCTCGGCGTGTTCGAAGGTCTCGACGGCGTTGCCCGTGACGTGCCGGGCGATGCCGCGGTTGCGCTTGTGCGCCTCGCGGAACGAGTCGGAGGCCACCCAGTCGCGGAAGTGCTCCTCGGTCTCGAACTCGTTGACCGACACGTACGGCTGGTCGTCCTTCGTCGGCTTGAGCAGCGTGCTGCGCAGGAGGCCGGGAACGCCGGGCAGGTAGGTGCGCATGTTGTCGCGGAAGTGGGCCTCGAACTCCTCCGCCCTCTCGGCGGGCACGAACAGCCGGTTCGTGGCGATGAACATGGAGCCCTCCTTGATTCCGACGCTCTGTCGGGAACTATTCCAACTCCCCGTCGGGAAATCAAGCGCGATACGATCCCGATGTGCCGAGGATCAGCGCAGACACCGTCGCGGAGCACCGCGCCAACCGGTTGCGCGCCCTGCTGGACGCCGGGCGGGAGATCGTGTCCTCCGAGGGGGCGGAGGCGCTGACGCTCGCGTCGCTCGCCAGACGCGTCGGGCTGTCGCGGCCGAGCCTCTACGAGTACTTCCGCTCGCGTGAGGAACTGGTCGCCGCGATCGTGTCGGACGCGCTGCCGGAGTGGGCGGACAAGCTGGAGGACGCGGTCAACAGCGCCTCTTCCGTGCCGGAGAAGATCGAGGCGTACCTGCGCACCGAGCTCGCGATCATCACCGACGGCAGCCACGGGGCGGTGGTCGCGTTGTCCGCGCACGCGCTGCCGGACTCGTCGCGCGAGCAGATCCGGGCCGAGCACGAACGGTTGTTGGCGCCGCTCGTCGGGGTGTTCAAGACCGCCGGCGTGGAGCGCGCGGCGTTGCGGGCGATGCTGGTGCACGCGATGGTCGAGGCGACGTCGCGGATGATCACGCCGGGCCGCAACGAGCACAACGAGGCGGTCATCGCGACGTTGCTCGACCAGGTGGTGCACGGGCTGGACAAGCCCATCGGCTGAGCGCCGCCGCGGATGACCGGTGGCATCAACCGATCGGTTGATCCCGGTCGGACTCGTCGTTCGATGATCTCCGCGCCCCGGTCGCCGAGGCTGGTGGCATGGCGATCATCGAAGTGCGCGACCTCGGGAAGAGGTACGGGCCCCGCGTGGCGGTGGACTCCGTGTCGTTCGAGGTGGCCGAGGGGGAGATCTTCGGCGTGCTGGGGCCCAACGGGGCCGGCAAGACGACGACGGTCGAGTGCGTGTCGGGGCTGCGGAAGCCCGACTCCGGGAGCGTCGCGGTGCTGGGGGAGCGGCCTGCCGACGTGCGGGCGTCGATCGGTGTGCAGCTGCAGGCTTCCGAACTGCCGGAACGGATGCGGGTCGGCGAGGCGCTGGCGTTGTTCTCGTCGTTCTACCCGTCGCCAGCCGACTGGTCCGCGCGGCTGGGGCTCACCTCGCACCTGAAGGCGGAGTTCGGGCAGCTGTCCGGCGGCTTGAAGCAACGACTGGCGATCGCGCTGGCACTGGTCGGCTCGCCTCGCGTCGCCGTCCTCGACGAGCTGACGACGGGGCTCGATCCGCAGGCGCGGCGCGACACGTGGTCGGTGATCGAGGACGTGCGGGCGGCCGGCGTGACGATCCTGCTGGTCACGCACTTCATGGAGGAGGCCGAACGGCTCTGCGACCGGGTGGCGGTGTTCCGCGCGGGGCGGATCGTCGCGCTCGACACGCCTTCCGCTCTGGTGTCGCGTGTGGACGGTGCGACGCGGGTGCGGTTCGTGCCGTCGGAGCCGCTGGACGTGGCGTTGCTGGAGGCGTTGCCCGAAGTCACGTCGGTGTCCGCGGTGGGGGAGCAGCTCGTGGTCAGCGGGTCGGAGAACCTGCTGCACGCCGTGACGTCCCTGCTCGCGCGGCGGCAGGTCGTGGCGCGGCAGCTCCGCGTCGACCAGGTCTCGCTGGACGACGCCTACGTCGAACTCACCGGGGGTCGTGATGGTGCGGATCGTTGAGATCGAGGCGCGCTTGTTCCTGCGCGACCGGCTGAACTCGTTGTTCGCGGTGCTGTTCCCGTCGGTGCTGCTGCTGGTGCTGGGCGCGATTCCGGGGTTGCGGGAGCCCTTGCCGGAGCTCGGCGGTCAGCGGTTCATCGACACCTACATGTCCGCGCTGGTGGTGTTCACGCTGGCGTTCATCGGGTTGCAGCGCGTGCCGACCGTGGTGGCGTCGTACCGGGAGAAGGGCGTGCTGCGGCGGCTGTCGACGACACCCATGCACCCGGCGCGGCTGCTGGCCGGTCAGATGGTGGTCAACTTCGCCGCGGTGATCTTGTCGGTGCTGCTCCTTGTAGTCGTGGGGTACGTCGTTTTCGGCGTCGACCTGCCTCACCACCCCCTCGGCCTGGCGTGTGCCGTGGTGCTGGGAGGCGCGGGCACGTTCGCGCTGGGCCTGGTGATCGCCGCCCTGGCCCCGAACGCGCGGGCGGCCGGTGGCTGGGCGACGGTGGTGTTCATGCTGCTGATGTTCCTCGGTGGCGTGTACCTGCCGCGGTTCATGCTGCCCACGGCGATCCAGACGATCGGTTCGTACGCGCCTCCGGGTGTGGAGGCGCTGCAGCAGGCGTGGCTCGGCACCGCGCCGGACTGGAGGCATCTCGCGATCATGGGACTGGTGGGCCTCGTGGCGGGTACCGTCGCGGCCAGGACGTTCCGCTGGGAGTAGCTCGTGGACATGGCCGCGTTGGACAGGTGGGAGCGCAGGCTCGTCACGATCGCCCACGTGATCCCGTACTTCGTGCTGGTCGTGACGACGGTGCTGTACTCGATCTTCACCGCGCAGTCCGCACCGGAGCGCTGGTTCACCTACGGCGTCGTGGCGTTCGGCTTCGTGTGGATGATGTGGTGGTTCACGCTGCATCCCGCGTGGCACCGGCGCACGGACCTCATGGCGGTGTTCATCGCCGGCATGGTGGTGTTCTACGCGGTGCTCGGCATGCGCGAGCACTGGTTCGGCGCGGTGTCGTACGCGGTCTACGTCTACGCGAGCGAGGTCCTGCGCGGCCGTTGGATGTTCTTCGTCGTGGCGCTGACGGCAGGCCTGGCGACGCTGTCGTTGTTCGGCGGCTACCCGTCCGACGCCCCGGCGGCGTTCTGGTTGCTGATGCTCGTGTTCGTGGTGGTGGCGTGCACCTTCACGTACGTGGGCCACGTGACGACCGAACAGTCCCGGATGCGCAAGGAACTGCTGGAGGAGAACGAGGGCCTCCACGCCCAGTTGCTGGTGCAGGCGCACGAGGCGGGCGTGCAGGACGAACGCCACCGCATGGCGGGCGAGATCCACGACACGCTGGCCCAGGGCCTGGCGGGCATCATCACGCAACTGTCCGCGGCGTCCACTTCGGACTGGGAGCGCCGCGTCGCCGTGGCCACCGACCTGGCGCGGTCGAACCTGGCCGAGGCCCGCCGCTCCGTGCACGCCCTGCGCCCACCGGCGCTTGACTCGGCGGCGCTGCACGAGGCACTCGACGACGTCGCCTCGGGCTGGTCGAGGCACAACGGCGTCCCGGTCTCGGTCACGCTGACCGGAGCCGTGCGCGAGATGCACCCGGAGGTGGAGGTCGCGCTGCTGCGCACCGCCCAGGAGGCGCTGGCGAACGTGGCGAAGCACGCCTCGGCGTCGCGGGTGGGACTGACGCTGTCCTACATGGAGGACGTGGTGACGCTGGACGTGCGGGACGACGGGGTGGGCTTCGACCTGGCGCGGCCGTCCGACGGGTTCGGGTTGCCCGCGATGAGGCATCGGGTGCACCGGCTGTCGGGGGCGTTGTTCGTGGAGTCGGAGCCCGGGGCGGGGACGGCGATCTCGGCGCGGGTGCCCGCGTGAGGTGGGAGGGGCTTGGCTGGGGAGGGGCGGCCGGCGTGTGGAGTGAGGTGGCGTTTCGGGCGGCACCTGGTGTGGCGTCCGGCGGCCGGCCCGGCTGGTGAGCGGTGGGAGCGTGTGTGGACCAGGGGAGTGATGGCGTGAGTGGCGTGGTGTGCGGTGGGAGAGTGGCGGCGTGATCCGGCTCGTGATCGTCGACGACCACCCGGTCGTCCGCGACGGCCTGCGCGGCATGCTGTCCACCGGCGACTTCGAGGTCGTCGGCGAGGCCGCGTCCGGGGACGAGGCCGTCGCCGTGGTCACGGCCGTCTCGCCGGACGTGGTCCTGATGGACCTGCGCATGCCCGGTTCGGACGGCGTGTCCGCGATCGAACGGCTGCGCGGCCACCCGTGCCGCGTTCTGGTGCTCACCACGTACGACACCGACCGCGACGTGTTGCCCGCCATCAAGGCGGGCGCCACCGGGTACCTGTTGAAGGACACGCCGCGCGACGAGTTGCAGCGCGCGATCCGTGCGGCGCACTCGGGGGAGGCGGTGTTGTCGCCCGCGGTGGCCACGCGGTTGCTGGGGCAGGTGCGGGAACCTGCCTCGGAACCGTTGTCGGCCCGGGAGGTCGACGTGCTCGCGCTGGTGGCGAAGGGGACGACGAACCGGGCGGTGGCGGCGGCGCTCTTCATCAGCGAGGCGACGGTGAAGACGCACCTGCTGCACGTCTACGCGAAGCTGGGTGTGTCGGACCGGGCGGCGGCCGTCGCGGTGGCGTACGAGCGCGGGCTGCTCAAGCCGGGCGGTCGGTGAACCCGCGACCCCTCGACCCCGGGTGCGGGTTCACAGCTCGCGTCAGGCGCTCAGCGGCAGCAGCCAGCGCAGCTCGAACTCGAGGGCCTTGAAGAACGCGTCGGAGTACTCCCGCAGGTCGGGGTTCCGCAGGTGGCCGAGCAGGTCCGAGCCGTTCGACCAGCGCTCGTAGAACACGAAGACGCGCGGGTCGTCGAGTTCGGAGTGGACGACGTACTGCTCGCACCCCTTCTCCGCGTGCACCACGGGGATGGCCTCCTTCGCCAGCCGGTGGATGTGGTCGGGCTCGAAGCCCGGCCGCAGGCGGCCGACGGCGACGACGCTGACCGGCTCGGTCGAGGACAGGAACTCGGCAGGCGCCAGAGCGCCGTTGTCGGTGTTGCTCAAGACTTCTTCCTCCCAGAACGGCGTGGCTCCAGCGCCACGCAGGTCACTTCTGCTGTCCGCGCACGTTCGCCAGCATCCCGGCGGCCAGGTCGAGCATCTGGTCGACGTCGTCGGCGAGGAACATCAGGTCCACCAGGACGTGCCGGACCTCGGACTCCGCCTCCACGCGCCTGATCAGCTCGGCCACCTCCCGCACGACGGTGGCGGAGCGGACGGACGGGTAGATGCGCAGGATCACGTCCAACTCGTCCGGATCACGGCCGGCTTCGGCCGCCATGCCGCGGATCACCGCCCAGGGTTCGTTCACCGCCGCCTGGATGTCCGTGGCACGAGGCGGTACCAACGCCGGTAGCCAGCCGTCGGCGCGGCTCGCGACTCGTCGCATGGACGCGGGCGCGAACGCCGCCAGGTAGACCGGCGGGCGGCGCACCGGCTTCAGGGCGGCGCGGGTGGCGGGCAGTGTCCAGTGTTCGCCCCGGTACTCGGCGGGATCGGCGGTCCACAACTGGTCGAGCACGTCGAGGGTCTCGTCCAGGCGGGAGCCGCGCTCGGACATCGGCACGTTGACCGCCTCGAACTCGTCCGGCGACCAGCCGACCCCGAAGCCCGGCACCAGGCGTCCCCCGCTGAGCACGTCGAGCGAGGTGAGCATGCGACCGAGCAGCGCGGGCGGGTACCACGGCACGTTGAGGACGTTGCTGCCGACCAGCACTCGCTCCGTGGCCGTGGCGGCCACGCTCAGCAGCACGAACGGGTCCAGGACCGCGCGGAACTCGTCCGGGAACCTCTCGCCGCCGTTGTGGCCGATGGCGGGGTCGACCGGCGACAGCAACCGGTCGATCACCCAGAGGCTGTCCGCTCCCAGCTGTTCCACTTCGCGCGCGTACCTCGCCACCTGCGGCGCCTGCCAGGCGACACCCCCGGCTTGCGGCAGCGTGAATCCGATCTTCACATCACTCCCTGGGATCGACGCGGAACCTGATAGCGGCCTCCTGCGGGGGCGTCCACTTCGGACGGTCATCCGCACGAGGCCGCGATTGGCCTGAGGTCAGCGGTTCACCGAGTCGCGCACGTAGTCGCGCAACGTGCGCGGCGCGTGCCCGAGCAGCTTCGTCATGGTGTCCACCTCGGCCGGGTCGGTCGGGATGGCCGCCGAGCCGAGCAGCTCGAAGCTGCGGATCCAGTCCACGAGTTTCTGGCCGGACAGCCTCTTCGCGAACGCCTCACGCCACTGCGGGTCGTCCCCGGTGTAGCGGACCTCGCGACCGAGCTCCTCGGCCCAGATCCGCGCCGACTGCTCGCCGTTCAACGACTCCGGCCCGAGGAGCTGGTAGGAGCCGGGCGCGAAGCTGACGTCGGTGAGCGCGTTCGTGATCACCTCGGCCGCGTCGCGCAGGTCGATCCGGTTGACGCCGCCGGGGTGCAGCGGCGTCGGGAAGACGCCGACCTCGATGTCGGCGCGGAAGACCTCGTCGTTCTGGTCGAAGTTGGTGAGGCTGAACATCGCGGGCCGGGTGTCGGTGCTCGCGAGGAACGCGGCCAGCCGCAGCTTGCCGACGTACGCGGGGATCGCGCGCCCGGCCGCCTCACGCGCGTCGTCGTCCTCGATGTGGAAGCCGCCGAACGCCAGGCGGGCGCCCGCCCGCTGCGCCTCCTCGCCGAAGACCGTCGCGATGTCGATCTCGTTGGTCTCGTGCGGCGACACGTAGAACGCCGAGTCGACGCCTCGCAGCGCGATCTTCACGGCCTCGCGGTCGGCCAGGTCACCTTCGACGAGTTCGACCGTGTCGGGCAGGTTCGCCCGCTCCTTGTTGCGCACCAACGCGCGCACATCCACACCTCGGCGCACGGCCTCGTCCAGCACCAGCCCACCCACGGTGCCCGTCGCTCCGATGATCAGCGTCTTGGTCATGGTCCCCTCCGTTGACTCAAAGTCAGTGACTCTTAATCAATGGATACAGCTTCACTGACTTCGAGTCAATGAACTGTTAGCGTGGAGGCATGACCCGCGCCGCCAACGCCGCTGCCACCAGGGAGAAAGTCCTGGCCGCGGCACGAGAGCTGTTCATCACGTCGAAGTACGACGACGTCAAGGCAGCAGACATCGCACGCGCGGCCGGTGTCGCGCACGGCCTGGTGTTCCACCACTTCGGCAGCAAGCAGGGGCTCTACAGCGAGGTGCTGTGCGCCATCGGCCGCGAGGTGCTGGACCTGCACGTCAGCAACCCGGACGTGCCGCTGGGCGAACGGATCCGCCGCTCCCACGCGGCCCACCTGTCCTACCTCGTGGCACATCGCGAACTGGCGTTGAACCTGTTGCTGCAGCCCTGGGGCGCGGAGGAGCCGTTCGACGCGGTGCGGGACGACGGCAACCGGAAGCTGTGCGAGAACCTCGGCCTGGACTTCGACCGGCCGGCGGTGCGGGCCGTGCTGAGGATGTACACGACAGCGGCCGACCAGCTGGCGCGCGACTACTTGCTGAGCGAGCACCCGTTCGACGAGAACGTGGTCGTCGAGATGCTCATGACCGTGCTCGCGGGAGCGTTGCGAGCGGCGCGGGTCGCCGACCCGTCACTGGAGGTGGACCGGGTGGTCGAGGAGCTGGCGCGGCCGTAGCCGTGCCGGCCCGATCCGCGCGGGCGGCCGTGCGGGAACGCTGGACGATCCCCCGCGGCGGACCCGGTGCGTGCACCGGGTCCGCCGCCTGCGGCAACTCCCCCTTGCCTGTGGCACCCCCCGATGCCACTTCCCTCACCCCTCGCGATGAAGGAACTCCCGCCAGTCCCCCAGATACGAGATGTCCTGGATGTCACCCGATCGGAGCAACGGGTCGACCATCGCGTCCCGCAGGACGGTGGCCAGGGCGGCGCTGCCGTCCTCCAGTTCGATGACACCGATCTCCAGTTCGGCGGGCTCCGCGGGGACCAGGTGGTCCCGCAGGACCTTCAGCGGCAGGTCGTAGAGCTCACCCACGACCGAGGCCGAGCCCGACTCGTGCATCGCGGGGAACTTCCCCCGCACCGAGAAGTAGCGGTACCTGGCCGCACTGCGGGCCCGGCACACCATCGGCGTGCCCTGCAGTTGCGCGTGCAGCGGTCCGCCCCGCATGCCGCCGCCGTTGAGGAAGATCAGTGCCATGGCTCTCCAGGGTTCGGTGGATGGGCGTGGACAGCGAGGACAGGGGGAGGCCGGACCCGTCGTGGCGCACGGCCACGAGCTCGGCCGCGATCGACACGGCCGTTTCGGCGGCGCTGCGGCCGCCCAGGTCGAGACCGATGGGGGAACGCAGTCGCGCCAGTGACGCCTCCGGCACACCCTCGGAACGCAGGAGCGACAGCCGTTCGGCGTGGGTGCGACGGGAGCCCAGCGCGCCGACGAACGCCAGCGGGCGGGACAGGGCCTCGACGAGGACCGGGACGTCGAACTTCGGGTCGTGGGTCAGCACCACGACGGCGGTGGACGGGTCGGTGCGGGTGGACGCGAGGTAGCGGTGCGGCCAGTCGACGACGACGGAGTGTGCGGCGGGAAAGCGTTCGGAGGTGGCGAAAACGGGGCGTGCGTCGCACACGGTCACGTGGTAGCCGAGGAAACGGCCCATCTCGGCGACGGCGGCGGCGTGGTCGATGGCGCCGAACACCAGCAGGCGCGGTGGCGGCAGCCACGAGTCGGTGAACACGCGGCCCTCGGCCTCGAAGCGCACCGAGAGCGGGAATCCCTCCAGAGAGGCTGAGAGGGCCGCGCGCAACGGGAGAGAATCGCGCTGCACCAGCACGTCCAGCGAACCGCCGCAGGTGAGGCCGACCGCGAACGCCGTGTCGTCGGAGTAGCCGAACGACGCCAGAGCGGGGACACCGCTGGCAAGCACCTCGCACGCCAGGTCGTACACCTCACCCTCGACGCAGCCGCCGGACACGCTGCCGATCACCTCGCCGGAGGGGCCGACGGCCATCGCGGCGCCGACCGGGCGGGGCGCACTGCCGCGCACGGCCACCACCGAGGCGACCGCGAACCGGTCCCACGACAGCAAAGTCGAAGCCAGGTCGCGCATCGAACCCTCCCGAGGAAGGGGGCCCGGCCGGGTGGCCGCCCGGCCGGGCCCCGCGGATCACTTGCCGCTGATCAGGTCGACGCCGAAGTACACGGCGAACATCAGCGCTAGGCCGGTCATCAGCCAGCCGGGCCAGCGGCCCTTGCAGATGCGCAGCACGACGTAGGACACGAGGCCCGCGCCGATGCCGTTGGTGATCGAGTAGGTGAACGGGATGATGGACACGGTCAGGAACACGGGGATCGTGAAGTCCGTGTCCTGCCAGGGGATCCGGCGGATCTGGGTCATCATCAGGCCGCCGATCACCACCAGCGCCGGTGCCGCCGCCTGCGCGGGCACGACCGTCGCGAGCGGCGTGAAGAGCAGTGCCACCAGGAACAGTCCACCGGTCACCACCGAGGCCAGGCCGGTCCGGGCGCCTTCGCCAACGCCCGCGGCCGATTCCAGGAACACGGTGTTCGGGGCGGACCCCGTGACGCCACCGGCGATCGCGCCGGCGCCGTCGACCATGAGGATCCTGCCCATCCCCTCGACCTTGCCGTCCTTCTTCAGCCCCGCCTCGTCGGCGACCGACGTGATCGTGCCCATGGCGTCGAAGAACCCGGAGAGCACCAGCGTGAACAGGAAGATCGTCGCCGCGATCACGCCCGCCGACACGAAGCCGCCGAACAGGTCCACGCGTCCGAACAACCCGAAGTCCGGCGAGCTCACCACGGACGAGGGCAGCGACGGCGTCACGAGACCCCAGCCCTGCACGTCGAACACGGCGTTCACCACGATCGCGACGACGGTCGCCACCACGATGCTGATCAGCACGGCACCGGGCACGCCCCGCGCCAGCAGCACGATCATCAGCAGCAGACCGAGGCAGAAGACCGCGATCGGCCACCCGCTGAGGTGCCCGTCGACGCCCATGCGCACCGGCACGGTCGATCCCGCCGCGTCCGGCGTGCGGGTCACGAAGCCGGCGGAGACGAGTCCCACCAGGGCGATGTAGAGCCCGATGCCCACGGTGATAGCGATCTTCAACGGCTCCGGGATCGCGTTGATGATCCGCTCGCGGACTCCGGAGGCGGCCATGACCACGATGCAGACGCCTTCGAGCACCACGAGACCGAAGGCCTGCGCCCACGTCATCTCCGGCGCCATCTGGAACGCCACCACGCCGTTCACGCCGAGACCCGCCGCTATCGCGAGAGGTGCGTTGCCGACGAGTCCCATGAGGACGGTCATCACGCCGGCGGCCAGCGCCGTCGCTGTGGTGATCTCGGCGACGGTGAGCTTGGCGCCGGTGATGTCCGCGGACGCGCCGAGGATCAACGGGTTCAGCAGCACGATGTACGACATCGCGACGAACGTCGTGATGCCCCCGCGCACCTCACGGCCCAAAGAGCTGCCACGTTCGGTGATGCGGAAGAACTGGTCGAGGGCCGACGTCGGTTGTCGGCTCCGTAACTGGGTCATGGAGGACGGCCTTTCCCATGCCGGTGGGCGCGTTCCAACGCCGGAACGCGTTTAAGCGATGCGAGCTCCGGTCAGCACTGTGTTCGGTTTTGGGAGGCTTGTGGCCTAGTAGTCGATTCGAGTCGCGAGCGACATCCACGCTGTGAACGGGGCGTTGTCCTCGCCGGTGGAGATCTGGTGCACGGGCAGTGCCCAGTCATCGCGCGACTTGCTGAACAGCTCGTAGAACTCCCGGTCGTCGAACCCGGCCGCCGCCGCGTCGTGGCGGTCGGCGGCGTAGACGACCCTGTCGACCCGCGCCCACAGCGCGGCGGACAGGCACAGGGGACACGGCTCGCACGACGAGATGAGCGTGCAGCCGGTCAGTTTGAAGTCACCGAGGGCCTGGCAGGCCGCGCGGATCGCGACGACCTCGGCGTGGGCGGTGGGGTCGAGCGACGGCGTCACCTGGTTCACACCGGTGGCGATCACCTCGCCGTCGCGGACGATCATCGCGCCGAACGGGCCCCCTCCCGAGGCCACGTTCCGGGTGGCGAGGTCGATGGTGGCGAGCAGATGTGCGTTCACAGCAGGAAGCTCCAGAAACTCAGGTACCGGTGAGGTGTTCCGGGCGGACCGGGACGCGGGTGAGCGCCAGGCCGGTCGCCGCGCGGATCGCCGCCACGATCGCCGGGGTCGACGAAATGGTGGGCGGTTCGCCGACGCCGCGGATCCCGTACGGGGCGTGGGGGTCGGCGAGCTCGAGCACGTCGATGCTCATCGGCGGCATGTCGAGCACGGTGGGGATGAGGTAGTCGGTGAAGGACGGGTTGCGCACCTTGCCGCCGGAGGTCTGGATCTCCTCCATCACCGCGAGGCCGAGGCCCTGGGCGGAACCGCCCTGGATCTGGCCCACCACGGCCTGCGGGTTCAGCGCGCGGCCCACGTCCTGGGCGCAGTCCAGCGACACCACGCGCACCAGGCCGAGGTCGACGTCCACGTCGACGACGGCGCGGTGGGCGGCGAACCCGTACTGCACGTGCGCGTTGCCCTGCCCGGTCTCGGGGTCGATGGGCTCGGTCGCGCGGTGACGCCACTCGGTGACCTCGTCGATGACCTCGTCACCGATGTCCGTGCGACCGTCCAGACGCGCCTTCACCAGCGCGCAGGCGGCCTTCACGGCGCCACCGGTCACGTACGTCTGGCGCGAGGCCGAGGTCGAACCGCCGTTGCCGATCGTGGTGTCCATCGGCAGCACGGTGACGCGCTCGATGCCGAGTTCGGTGCGCACGATCTGCTGCATGATCGTCACCAGGCCCTGGCCGACCTCGCACGCGGCGGTGTGCACGGCGGCGGCCAGTTCGCCGTTGACCATCGAGACCCGGACGCGGGCGGTCGAGTAGTCGTCGTAGCCCTCGGAGAAGCAGATGTTCTTGATGCCGACCGCGTACCCGACACCCCGCACCACGCCTTCGCCGTGCGTGGTGTTCGAGACGCCACCGGGCAGTTCCCGGATGTCGGTGGACGTGCCGGCGGGCAACGGCTTGTCCTGCACCAGCTTCAGCAGCTGGGCGACGGGCGCGGCCGAGTCCACGACCTGGCCGGTCGGCATCACCGAGCCCTCGGTCATCGCGTTGCGGATCCGCACGTCGACCGGCGACATGCCCAGCGCCTCGGCCAGCTTGTCCATTTGGGACTCGTAGGCGAAACCCGCTTGCACAGCACCGAATCCGCGCATCGCGCCGCACGGCGGGTTGTTCGTGTAGACGCCGTACGCGTCGACCGTGACGTTGTCGACCTCGTACGGACCAACGCCCAGCGTCGCCGCGTTGGCCACCACAGCGGGCGTGGACGACGCGTACGCGCCACCGTCGAGGTACATCTTCGTCCGGACGTAGACGAGCTTGCCCGTGTGGTCGGCGCCGTGCTCGTAGTACAGCACGGCCGGGTGCCGGTGCACGTGCCCGTAGAACGACTCTTCGCGGTTGTAGACCATCTTCACGGGCTTGCCGGTGTGCAGTGCCAGCAGGCAGGCGTGGACCTGCATGGACAGGTCTTCGCGGCCACCGAACGCGCCGCCGACACCGGACAGCGTGAGCCGCACCTGCTCCTGCGGCAGCCCCAGCGCCGCCGCGATCTGGTCGCGGTCGACGTGCAGCCACTGCGTCGCGATGTAGAGGTCCACCGACCCGTCGGTGGCGGGCACCGCGAGCCCGGACTCCGGCCCGAGGAACGCCTGGTCCTGCATGCCGACCTCGTACCGCCCGGTCACCACGACGTCGGCCGTGACATCCTGCGAACCGCGGCGGATCGGCACGTGCCGGACCAGGTTCCCGCCGGGGTGCAACGGGGTGTCGTCGGCCGCCGTCTCCATGTCCACCACGGGTTCCAGCACGTCGTAGCTCACGACGATCTTCTTCATCGCCCGCAGCGCGGTCTCCGGGTGGTCGGCGCCGACGAGCGCGACCGGCTCGCCCTGGTAGCGCACGACGT
Organism: Lentzea albida; assembly: GCF_900111005.1. Lineage (GTDB taxonomy): Bacteria > Actinomycetota > Actinomycetes > Mycobacteriales > Pseudonocardiaceae > Lentzea > Lentzea albida. The sequence continues at coordinate 188,246 of NZ_FOFV01000003.1, read as the reverse complement.
CCACGGCCAGCACCGGCTGGTCCTTGTGCTCCAGCCCGTACAGGTTGCGGCCGGGCACGTCCGAGTGGGTCAGCACCGCGTACACGCCCGGCACCTTCAACGCCTCGGTGATGTCCACCGACGTGATGCGGGCGTACGGGTGCGGTGACCGCAGGGTCGCGCCCCAGATCATGTCCTCGTGCCACAGGTCGGACGCGTAGGCGAACTCACCGCGCACCTTCAGGTTGCCGTCCGGGCGCTGCGGTGACGTCCCGATGCCACCCGACACCGCGGACGTGAGCTCGGCGGGAGTGAGGGTCATCGCGCAGCCTCCTGGAGCTTGGCGCTGGCGGCGGAGAGGTCCCGCGCCAGGTCGTCGGTGGACGCGGTGAGCAGGACCCCGTCCCGCACCACGACCTCACCGCCCACGATCAACAGCTTCAACGGCGGGGGAGTGCCCAGCACGAGTGCCGCCACCGGGTCCGCGATCCCCGCGTAGTTCATCCCGGACAGGTCCCACACGGCGAGGTCGGCGACCTTGCCTGGCTCGATCGAGCCGAGCGAGTCCGCGCGGCCCAGCACCTGCGCGCCGCCCATCGTGCCCATCCACAACGCCTTGCGGGCGTCCAGCGCACCCGGACCGCCGCGCTGCCGTGCCTGGTAGAGCGCCGACCGCAGCTCGACGACCAGGCCACCGTCCTCATTGGACGCGGCACCGTCGACGCCGAGTCCCACGGGCGCGCCGGCGTCGAGCAGGTCGCGGACCGGCGCGATCCCGGTGCCCAGCCGCCCGTTGGACGTGGGGCAGTGCGCGGACCCGGTCCGGGTCGCTCCCAGCCTCTTCACCGCGCCGGAGTTCAGGTGCACGGTGTGCGCGAGCCACACGTCCGGGCCCAGCCAGCCGAGCTGCTCGGCGTACTCGGTCGGCGTGCAGCCGTTCTCCGCGAGGCACTGCTCCTCCTCGTCGAGGGTCTCGGCGAGGTGCGTGTGCAGCCGGACGCCGTGCCGGCGGGCGAGCGAGGCGGCCCCGGTCATCAGCTCCTTCGACACCGAGAACGGTGAGCACGGCCCGACGGCCACGCGCACCAGGGCGTCGTCCGCGGTCGAGTGGTGGTCGCCGATGGCCTGCTCGGTCGCGACCAGCGCGGCCTCGGTGTCCTCGACCAGGTTGTCCGGCGGGAGGCCACCGGAAGACTCGCCGCGGTCCATCGACCCGCGGATCGCCTCCAGCCGGATGCCGATCCGCCGCCCCGCCGACACCAGCGCGTCGAACACGTCGCCGCCGCCGGACGGGAAGACGTAGTGGTGGTCGGCGGCCAGCGTGCACCCCGTCAGCGCCAGCCGGGCAAGACCGGCGGACGCCGCCGCGTGCGTCACGGTGTCGTCCAGCCCGCGCCACACCGGGTACAGCGTCGTGAGCCACTCGAACAGCGTGGCGTCGGTCGCGAGGCCGCGCGTCGCCCACTGGTAGAGGTGGTGGTGGGTGTTGATCAGCCCCGGCGTGACCAGGCACGACGACGCGTCGACGTACGTGTGCGACTCGGAGGGCCGGGGTGCGGGACCCGAACTGACGGAGGAGATCCGCCCGTTCTCGATCACGACGTGCCCGGACGCGTGCTCGCTCCCGGCCTGGTCCACGGTGGACACCGCGCAGCGGTCGAGGACGATCATCGGCGCGACGCCGCCAGTCGCACGGCGTCCAGGATCTTCTCGTACCCGGTGCAACGGCACAGGTTCCCGGCGAGCGCCTCGCGGATCTCCGGGTCCGACGGGTTCGGCACGCGGTCCAGCAGGTCGTGCGCCTGCACGACCAGACCGGGAGTGCAGAAACCGCACTGCACCGCGCCCGCCTCGACGAACGCCTCCTGCACGGGGTCCAGCGCGTCCCCGTCGGCGAGCCCCTCGACCGTGCGCACCTCGCGGTCCTGCGCCTGCCCGGCCGCGACCAGGCACGCGCACACCGGCACGTCGTCCAGGTACACCGTGCACGACCCGCACTCGCCCTGCTCGCAGGCGTTCTTCGAGCCGGGCAGCCCGAGCCGCTCGCGCAGCACGAACAGCAGCGACTCGCCCTCCCACACGTCGTCGGCCTGGCGCTGCTCGCCGTTGACCGTCACGTTCACGCGCATGCCCGCTCCCCGTCCAGAAGTTCCTGCCAGGCCCAGCCCAGCGTCCTGCGTGCCATCACTGCCAAGGCGTGCTTGCGGTAGGCGGCCGACCCGCGCACGTCGTCGATCGGCGACGCGGCCCGCGACACCAGCTCGCCGAACTCGCGCTTCACCGAGTCGAGCAACGGCGCCGGGTTGCGGAAGTCCAGCGCCGAGGCCAGGAACTCCTCGGCCTCGGTGGCCCGCCGCGGCGTCGGGGCGGCCGACCCGACCGCCGCACCGACGCGGTTCTCCTGCGGGAACAGCGAGATCCCGAACGAGCACACCGCGATCACCATGGCGTTGCGCGTGCCGACCTTCGAGAACTGCTGTGGCCCCTTGGCAGGAGTGAGGTGGACCGCCACGATCAGTTCGTCCTGCTCCAGCGCGTTCCGCTTCACCCCCAGGTAGAACTCGGCGGCGGGGATCATCCGCGTGCCGCGCGTGGAGGCCACCTCGATGACCGCGTCCGACGCCAGCAGCACCGGGTGGGTGTCCCCCGCGGGGGAGGCGGCGCCGAGGTTGCCGCCGACCGTGCCGCGGTTGCGGATCTGCGGCGACCCGACCGTGCGGGAGGCCATGGCGAGACCCGGCAACTGCTCGCCCAGCTCGGTGATGATCCGCGCGTACGGCACGCCCGCGCCGATCCGCAGCCCGTCCGACCACTGCCGCAGCTCCGGAACGCGCGTCAGGTCGAGCAGGGCGGAGGGCCTGCGGTGGTCGTAGTTCAGCTCCACCATGACGTCCGTGCCGCCGGCGATCGGCACGGCGTCCGGCCTCGAAGCCTTCAGCTCCAACGCCTCGGCGAGCGTTTCCGGTCGAAGGAAGTCCATCGTCAGCTACCTCGGTAGGTGGAGTAGGCGAACGGCGAGAGCAGCAGCGGCACGTGGTAGTGCTGCGCCGGATCGGAGTAGTCGAACGTGAGCACGACCTCGGGGAAGAACGGTGCCGCCTCGGCCGTGTCGAACACCAGCCGGTACACCCCGGCTTCGAGGCCCTCACCCCATCCGGTGATCCGGCCGTCGGTGTTCGTCTCGGCGTTCGCCACCTCGGTCCCGTCGCGGCGCTGCAGCGACACGGCGATGCCCGCGAACGGCCTGCCTCGCGCCGCGTCCAGCACGTGCGTGGAGATCGTCACTCGCCCTCCCATCTGGTTGTGAGCCAGTACACAGAGACACGGCTGTGTTCCTCTACGGCAGAAGTACATGAATCGCCACGCCCCTGCATGACGAGGATTTGTGCTTTCCTACAAACACGAATGGACGAAAGTGACCTGTCATGTTGCTGCTGCGGACGTTGCTGCAGATGCCGGAACTGCGCCTGAGCCTGCACACCGGTGAGGACCAGCTCGACCGCACGGTCACGCGCGTGTACGGAACGGAGCTGCCCGACCCCAGCCGGTACCTGTCCGGCGGGGAGCTCGTGCTGTCCGGCCTGCTCTGGCACCACGGCCCGCAGGACTCCGAGACGTTCGTCCGCTCGCTCGCCTCGGCCCGCGTCGCCGGGCTGGCCGCGTCGGAGACCGAGGACCGCGCGCTGCCCACCGACCTGGTCGACGCCTGCGTTCGCCACCACGTGCCGTTGCTCGAAGTGCCCGTCGACCTCTCGTTCGCGACGATCACCGAACGCGTCTCGATGGAACTGGTCGGGCTCTCGCGCCACCGCCGTCTGCTCAACGTCGTCGCGGAGGGCTCCGGCCTGCCCGCACTGCTGCTCGCCGGCAGCCACGAGCTGGGCGCGTCGTGCTGGGTGCTGTCCACGGCCGGCCGGGTCGTCGCGGGCGGTGAGCTGCCCGACCGCATCGGGCTGGTGAAGGAGTTCCTGCAGGCCGACCGGCTGCCGAAGACGGTCAGGGGCGTCACGCTCGTGCCGGTGTCCGAGCGCGGCGGCAACCGGCTCACCAGCTGGGTCCTCGTCGTCGGCGGCCCGGTGCAGCAGGAGGCCGCCGCCGAGCTCGCGTCCCTGGTCGGACTGGAACGCCTCCGGGAAGCGCAGGGCCGCCAGATCGAGAACCGCACGGCCGCGCCCCTGGTCTCCGCCGTGCTGAACGGCTCGGCCGACCTGGAGTCGCGGCTCGCGGCCGCCGGTCTGGAGAGCGCCCGGCTGCGGGTGATCAGCGCGGTGACCTCCGACCAGCGCACCGACCTCGCCGCCGCAGTGCTGGAGGAGGCCCTGCCGCAGGCTCTCGTGACCCCGGTCGGCGACACCGTCTACGCGATCGGTAAGGCCGGCGACTCGATGCCCGACGACCTCCGCGAGGCGATGCGCGTGATGGAACCGGGCCTCGGCTCGTCCCGCGTGCTCGTCGGCATCAGCTCACCGGTCACGTCCCGGGGCCTGCGCGGTGCGGCGGAGGAGGCCACGCACGCGCGTCGGCTGGGCGAGCGCCGTGGCGGGCGCACGTGTGTGGTGGCGGGCGAGGAGATCGCACTGCACCAACTGCTGCTCGCGGGCGTTCCGGAGGAGTTGCGCACGTCGTTGCGTCGCCGGCTCCTCGGGCCGGTGCTGGACTACGACGCCGAGCACGGCTCGGACCTCGTGGGCACGTTGAAGGTCTTCCTGGACTGCTCCGGCTCGTGGACGGCGGCGGCCGCCAAGCTGCACGTCCACGTCAACACGTTGCGGTACCGGGTCGGTCGCGTGGAGGAGTTGCTCGGTACGGACCTCGCGGAGTTCGAGGCGCGCGTGGACCTCTTCCTCGCGTTGCAGGCGGGGTAGCTTGGCACCGTGTCCGAACATCGGCCGATCGAACAAATCGCGGCCGACCTTCGTCGCGTGCGGCGGGCACGGGCGTGCTTCGAGCCCGGTGCGTCGGCCGCCAAGAAGATCGGTGCTCGTCAGGCCTACGACGCGCTGCTCGTGCAGGCCTGCACGGCCCTGGGCGTCGAGCACCGGTTGCGCGCCCTGCCCGAGGGGATGGACCGCGAGGTCGAGCGGATCAGGGTCGAGGAGTGCCTTCGGCATCAGGGCTTGTCACTCTGATGGCTGATACCGCTTGGGCCTTCAGGCTGATGCCGGATCACCCCCGCGCTTCCTACCGTTCGGGGCATGAAGACCGCCGCCTTACTCGTGGGCCTGCTGCTGGCCGGAACAGCCGGTTGCGCGGCAGCGCCCAACATCCGCGTGGTGGTCGAGGGAACGGGCACGACCGACCGGCTCACCTACACGTTCCCCGGCGAGGAGGAACGCACCCTGCGCAACCCCGAGCTGCCGTTCGAGCGCATGGGCAAGCGCAAGGGCAGGGTCGTCGTCCGGCTCGAGGGCGTGCACGGCGAGCTCACGTGCAAGATCATCGTCAACGGCCGGCAGGTGCGGTCCTCGACGTCGAGGACCGGGGCCGCGCTCACGTGCGATCACTCGATGGCCGTCTGATGAAAGACGGGGAAAGCCCGTAACTTCGAGGTTTCGGGGAGGTGCGGGATGAGGGACGTTCTGGTGGCCGGCGCGACCGGGGGCATCAGGGGGCGCGACGACGTGCCGCCGCGGTTCCGCCCGCCCGCGCCGCCGCGGCACTTCGTCGGCAGGGACGCCGAGCTGGCGGGCATCCGGGCCGGGGTGACGGTGCTGCACGGCGCGAGTGGTGCGGGGAAGACCGCGCTGGCGTTGAAGTGGTTGCGGGACAGAGGTTCCGGGGCTCAGCTGTACGTCGACCTGGCGGCGCACGACCTGGGGCGCGTGCTGCGGGCGTTCGGGCTCGACGCCGATCCCGCCGACAAGCAGGCGGTCTTCCGCGGCCTCGTCACGCGCCGGCAGTTCACCCTGTTGCTGGACAACGCGGACTCCGCCGAGCAGGTGACGCCGCTGCTGCCCGCGTCGGGCACCGTGCTCGTCACGAGCCGGTCGAGGCTCGCTCTCCCGGGAGCACGGGAGATCGCCGTGGGACCGCTGCCCGACGACGGGCGGCTCGGGCCGTTGCTCGATCTGTCCTATGTGGAGCTCGGTGAACGGCAGGCGCGGCTCTACCGGTTGTGCGCGTGGGAACCCGGCGCGTTCGGCGTGCCCGTGGCGGCGGCGATCGCGGGCGAACCGGAGTGCGACGTGGAAGACGCGCTGGACGACCTGGTGGAGAAGTCGTTGCTGACCGAGGTCGGAGACGACGCGTTCCGGTTCCACGACCTCGTGCGTGCCCATGCGCGCGCGATGCGCTATCAATAGCTTCGCGCGTTTAACGCAACACGTCACGGTGAACGAACTTCCTTGCCAGTAAAGGGTTGTCCACACCGCCCGTCCCTTTCGGGGATCCGAATTGGTCCTATCCTTCGCGTCATGCCGAAGGATTTCCGGGCCACGACGCTCGAACGCGCCATCGGGCGGCAGCTGGCCGGGTGGCGCGCCGAGCGCGAGCTGAGCCTCACCGAGGCGGGCCAGCGCGTGGGCTTCAGCAGCGCCAAGCTGTCCATGATGGAGAACGCGGTGCAGCCGTCGGCGCCGGTCGACGTCATGGCGCTCGGGTACGTCTACAAGGTGCCGGTCGTGGAGTGGCAGGCCGTCGTCGCACGGGCGCAGCACGCGGAACGGGCGCGCAAGGGCGCCGGGCACCCGGTGAACTTCGACCCGGCGGCGGACTTCGCGAACCTGGTGTTCGAGGCGACGGTGCTGCGGGCGTTCACGCTCGACCTCGTCCCTGCGGTGTTCCAGCTCCCCGGTTACACCGACGCCGTGATGCAGACCGACGACCCGGTGCGCACGGCACGGCTCGCGATGGTGCGGGAGGCGTGGGCCACGCGCCTGCGGGACAAGGACCCGCTGACGGTGCAGGCGGTGTTCCCGGAGGCGGTGCTGCGGCAGGTGGTCGGCGGGCCGCGGGTGATGAAGGCGCAGCTGCTGCACCTGATGGAGGTGAGCGAGCACGAGACGGTGAGCGTGCGGGTGGTGCCGCGCGGCGCGGGCGCGTACCCGGCGATGGGGTCGCCGTTCACGCTGCTCGGGTTCGCGCACCGGCAGCACGACGACGTGGCGTACCTCGAGACGTTCGTGAAGGGCGAGTACGTCGAGGAGCCGGGGATGACCGAGCAGTGCGCGCAGCGGTTCGCCGGGCTGCGGGAGGTGGCGCTGGGGGAGGGCGAGTCGCTGGAACTCGTCGCCGAGGCCGCGGCCGAGCTGTGACGCGCCGCTGACCTGTGGAGATGTCGGAATCCTGAGAAAACTCCTGTTCGGCCGTCCTCTGGACGAGGATCGGGGACGCACCCAATCCGATTAGGAGGCGGCATGTACCGCAGATTCGGTGTCCTGCTCGTGGCGGTCCTGGGCGTCTCGCTCACCGCCGCGGCGCCGGCCACCGCAGGCGCGTCAGAGCAGTCCCGCGGCAAGCAGTTCCCGACGGAGTTCTCCCTGCCCAACGGGTGGCAGCCGGAAGGCATCGCGATCAGCGGCACGACGGCCTACTTCGGGTCGCGGGCCGACGGGTCGATCTACGCGGCGGACCTGCGCACCGGCACCGGCGAGGTGCTGGCCACCGGGCCGGGGACGCCGTCGCTCGGCCTGAAGGTCGACGACCGCAAGCGGCTGTGGGTCGCGGGTGGGACGGGCGGCGACGCACGGGTCTACGACACGCGTTCCGGGAAGCTGCTGGCGAAGTTCCAGTTCGCGACCGCGGACACGTTCGTCAACGACGTGGTGCTGACCGAGAAGTCGGCGTGGTTCACCGACTCGCGCAAGGCGGTGCTCTACGAGGTGCCGCTGAGCCTCAAGCCGCACCGCACGCTCGCGGTGACGGGTGATCTCGTCGTCACCCCCGGCGCCACGAACCTGAACGGGATCGTCACCGGGCTCGACGGCGGTCTGATCGTCGTGCAGAGCAACACCGGGAAGTTGTTCAGGATCGATCCCCGGAGTGGTGAATCGACCGAGATCAATTTGAACGGTCAAACACTCACCAATGGCGACGGCCTGTTGCGTGAGGGGCGTCAGTTGTACGTGGTGCAAAACAGGCTGAACAAAGTCGCGCGCTACACGTTGAGCCGTGACGGCGCGACGCTCGCGGCGGAACGCACGGATGCCCGCTTCGACGTGCCGACGACGGTCGCGGCGTTCGGCAAGCGCCTCTACCTGCCGAATGCCCGGTTCAGCACGCCTCCCACGCCGGAGACGACGTACACCGTCGTGGCGGTGGAGCGCCCCTAGGAAAACAGACGGTCGAACTAGCCCGTACGGGGGTTCTTGCCTTGTGAGAACCCCTGTACCGGGTGTTGCTCCTCTCACTCGACTGGGTAGCCTGCCCCGTAACCTGAAACCACCCAAAGGAGTTACTCAGGTAACCCGCAGCGCTAGCCGTGGGACACAGGAGAGACCGAGAGCGCTGTGAGCGAGAAGAGCGGTTACACACCGACCAACTACCGGACCATTCGGTCGCGGCTGGCCGGTGTCGTGGTCGTTCCCAGCGTGGTCCTGCTGGTCATGTGGGCCGTTTTCTCCTCTTACACCCTTTTCGACGGTTTCTACATGCGGTCGGTCGCGGCCGGGGTGAAGGGCGCGGCGATCCCGTCCGTCGAGGCGCTCGCCGGGCTGCAGAAGGAACGGCAGCAGAGCCTCGAGGTCCTCGGCAACGTCCAGGGCGTCGACAGGGGCGGGCTCAAGCGCCAGCACGCCGTCACCGACGAGGCCGTCCGGAAGATGAGGGCCGCGTTCACCGAGTTCTCCGACAGCGTGCCGCAGGACATCAACGACCGGATCAACGCCCTCAACACCGCGCTGGACGAGCTGCCCCAGCAACGCGCCCGGATCGACTCGGGGTCCGCGAACGCGCAGGCGGTCTACGACTTCTACAACAGCCTGCTCGACTCGGGCGTCGCGCTGCTGTCGCGGCAGGCGCGCCTCGTGCCCGACGCGGAGGCGAGCCAGGCGAACGTCCAGGCCGTGACGATCTTCCAGGCCTCCGACTGGCTCTCCCGCGGTGCCACGATCGGGTCGCGCGGGCTGCTCAACGGCTCGTTCGCCGCACCGGAACGCGTCGAGTTCGCCCGGCTGATCGGCGCGTACCACTCGAGCCTCGACTCCTCGATCCCGTTCGCGCTGGAGCAGCCGCGCTCGCAGTACGACGCGCTGCGCGGCAGCACGGAGTACCGGACGCTGCTCGACCTCGAGGGCCGGATCATCACGGCCGACGCGGGCGTCACCGACGTGCAGTGGCGGGGCGTGGCCAGTCCCGTGCACGACAACCTCGTCGGGCTCGCCGTCACGCAGGCCCGCAACGCCGCCGACCTGGGCGTCGACAAGGCCGACAGCCGGGTCGCCGCGGTGCTGATCGGCAGCCTGATCGCGTTGCTCGCCGTCGTCGTGGGCATCGTGCTGGCGTTGCGCATCTCGAACCGGCTGGTGTCGCGGGCGCTGGTCACGCGGCTGACGTCGTTGCGGGAGGACACGCTGCGGCTCGCCCAGGAACGGCTGCCGCACATCGTGGCGCGCCTGCGCGGCGGCGAGCAGGTGGACGTCCACCGGGACATGCCGCCGCTCGACTACGGCAACGACGAGATCGGCCAGGTCGCGGACGCGTTCAACGCCGCCCAGTACACGGCGGTCGCGGCGGCGGTGAAGGAGACGCAGGCGCGCGAGGGCGTGAACCGGGTCTTCCTCGACATCGCCCACCGCAACCAGGGGCTCGTGCACCGGCAGCTCAAGATCCTCGACAAGCTGGAACGCGAGGAGGAGCACCCCGAGCAGCTCGACTCGCTCTTCCAGCTCGACCACCTGGCGACCCGCGCCCGCCGCAACGCGGAGAACCTGATCATCCTCGCCGGCGAGCAGCCCGGCAGGCAGTGGCGCAAGCCGGTGCGCCTGAGCGACGTCATCCGCTCCGCCGTCGCCGAGACCGAGCAGTACGTCCGGGTCAGGGTGAACCCGGTGCCCGACCGCGCGCTGGTCGGCGTGGCCGTCGCCGACACCATCCACCTGCTCGCGGAGCTCGTCGACAACGCCACGGCGTTCTCGTCCCCGCGCTCCGAGGTCGTCATCCACTCCAGTGCCGCGCCGCACGGGATCGTCATCGAGATCGAGGACCACGGCCTCGGCCTGACGCAGGAGGAACGCCTCCAGGCCAACGCGAAGCTCTCCAACCCGCCGGACTTCGAGACGATGGCGTTCCGGGGCGAGTCCCGCCTCGGCCTGTTCGTCGTCGCGAGGCTCGCCGCGCGGCGGGGCATCAAGGTGGAGCTGCGCGACTCGCCCTACGGCGGCACAGTGGCGTTGTGCGTCCTGCCGCCCGCCATCGTCGCCCCGCACAACACCGCGGGCGACATCACCGAGACCACTCAGATGCCGGTGCGGTCGTTCCACGACGCGTACCACGGGCACACCGAGGACCACCCGAGCTTCCCCGTGAAGGTGAATCCCGAAGTGCAGGAGGCACTGAACGCGGGGCTGAACGCGCTCGTAGAACCTGACATGAGCGCTGTTGCCCCTGTGGACGAACCAACCCCCGCGGCACCTCAGGCGATGGACGGGAAGGCACCCCTTCCCCGCAGGAAGAAGCGGCAGAACCTCGCGCCGCAGCTCATGCAGTCCTCGGAGGAGCCGTCGCACGCCGAGCCGGTGACCGGCGAACGGGCGGCCGAGCGGACCCGTGACGGACTCGCCGCGTTCCAGCGCGGCACCCGTGACGCCCGGCTGTCCGACGACTGGAGATCAGAAGGAGCCCCCTCGTCATGAAGGACAACACCAGCCAGCACGGCGAACTGAACTGGTTGCTGGAGGACCTCATCCAGCGCGTGGTCGGAGCCCGCCACGCGGTCGTGCTGTCGGCGGACGGACTCCTGCTCGGCCGCTCGGCCGGGCTGTCGCGCGACGACTCGGAGCACCTGTCCGCCATGGCGTCCGCGTTCCAGTCACTCGCCCGGGGGACCGGCCGCCATTTCGGTGGTGGTGCTGTTCGGCAGACCATCGTGGAGATGGAGCATGCTTATCTTTTCGTGACCGCTGCGGGCCACGGCGCGTGCCTGGCCGTGCTGGGTGAGGAGGACGCGGACATGGGCATGATCGCGTACGAGATGAACATGCTGGTCAAGCGAGTCGGCACGTACCTCTCCTCGGCTCCTCGCGCCGAGACCGCGACTGTCCCTTCGGCGCGTGAGTCGCGCTGATGACCGGGCGCGACGACTGGTGGTACGACGAGGCCGCGGGCCCGCTGGTGCGGCCGTACGCGATGGTGCGCGGCCGCACCCGGCCGAACGCGCCTGATCTGCACCTCGTGACGCAGGTCCGGGCGTCCTCGTTTGCGTCCGACCAGACGTCGCTGACGGTCGAACATCGCGAGATCATGGCCCTGTGCGCACGCCCGCTCTCGGTCGCCGAGGTCGCCGCCTACCTCGACGTCCCGCTCGTCGTGGTGAAGGTCCTGCTCTCGGACCTCATCGAGCGCGGTGACGTGCTCGTGCAGACCTCCACTCCCAAGATTCCTGACAGGGACCTCCTGCAGGCCGTACTGGATGGTGTTCGTGGGATCTGACGCCCAGCTGACCGTGCCGACCGCGGTCAAGATCGTCATCGCGGGCGGGTTCGGCACCGGCAAGACCACCATGGTCGCGTCGGTGTCCGAGATCCCGCCGCTGCGGACCGAGGAACTGCTCACCGAGGCCGGTGTGCACGTCGACGACCTCGCCGGCATCGAGGGCAAGGACACCACCACCGTCGCCCTCGACTTCGGCCGCATCACCATCAACACCAAGGTGGTGCTGTACCTGTTCGGCACGCCCGGCCAGAACAGGTTCTGGTTCATGTGGGACGAACTGGCGACCGGCGCGATCGGCGCGGTCGTGCTCGTCGACACGCGCCGGCTCGACTCGTCGTTCCCGTCGATCGACTTCTTCGAGCACCGCGGCATCCCGTTCGTCGTGGCCGTGAACTGCTTCGACGGGTCGCAGGCGTACACGGTGGACGAGGTGCGGCACGCCTTGGACATCGACGAGGCGATCCCGGTGGTGCTGTGCGACGCGCGGGACCGCGAGTCGTCGAAGTCGGTGCTGGTGGCGTTGATCCAGCACTCGATGAACCGGCTGGCGGCGGTCTAGAGCCGGGTACGGCGGTAGACCGGGTCCGGATCACCGAACTCCAGCAGGTTCTCGTCGAGGCCGTTGGAGACGGTGATCCGGTCGCCGGGGAACACGAAGCTGACGGGCGTCATGCCGGAGGCGCCGGGACCCGCGTACTCCAGCAGTTCGACCGAGTCGAGGCGCTGGCCGTGGAGGGCGGCTGCCTCGGCACGAGCGTCGTCGCGCCACGCGAGGTGGAAGATCCCACTGGTCCAGGTCCGTTGCCTCGCCGGCGAGATGGTGTTCCAGGTGACGGAGAGGTCCGCGAACTTCTGGTGGCTGATTTCGACCTGCTCGTGGCCGAAGTCCAGCAGGACGGGGGCGTCGGCGAACCACTCGTCGTCGTCGAGGTCCCAGAGCAGCCAGACGTGTCGCAGCGTGTGCCCGGTCAGCGCCCGGAGTCGTGCGTCGGCGATGTCGGAAGTGCCCAAGAGCCACTGCGGCTCGTAGCCGTCGATGTCGAAGTAGGACACCCCGAGGATTGTCCACGAACGCGAAAGGTCCCCCGGACCGTTCTGAGGGACCCTTCGCGAAACCCTATTTCGCGTAGTTGTGGAAACCGCGGCCCGACTTCTTGCCGAGCAGCCCCGCGTCCACCATGCGCAGCAGCAGCGGCGGCGGGGAGTACAGCGGCTCCTTGAACTCGTCGTACATCGACTCGGCGATGGCCTTGGTGGTGTCGAGGCCGATCAGGTCGGTGAGGCGCAGCGGACCCATCGGGTGCGCGCAGCCGAGCACCATGCCGTTGTCGATGTCGTCGGCCGAGGCGAAGCCGGACTCCAGCATGCGGATCGACGAGAGCAGGTAGGGGATCAGCAGCGCGTTGACCACGAAGCCGGCGCGGTCCTGCGAGCGGATGACCTCCTTGTGCAGGGTGCCGGTCACGAACGCCTCGGCGCGGTCCTGCGTGGTGGCGCCGGTCAGCAGCGACGGCACGATCTCGACCAGCTTCAGCACCGGCACCGGGTTGAAGAAGTGCACGCCGATGACCTGCTCGGGCCGGTTGGTGGCCATGCCGAGCTTCATGATCGGGATGGACGACGTGTTGGACGCGAAGATGGCGTCCTCGTCCTTCACGACCTTGTCGAGCGACGCGAAGATCTCGGTCTTGACCTGCTCGTTCTCGGCGACCGCCTCGACCACGAACTGGCGGTCGGCGAACTCGCCGATGTCGGTGGTGAACCGGATGCGCGCGATGGCGGCGTCCCGGTCCTCCTCGCTGAGCTTGCCCGACTTGACGCCCCTGGCGAGCGAGGTGGCGATCCGCCCCTGCGCCGCCTCGGCCGCACCCGCGTTGACCTCGACGACGATGACGTCGAGACCGGCGCGTGCGCTCACCTCGGCGATACCGGACCCCATGAGACCGGAACCGACGACTCCCACACGTTGAATGTCACTCACGTGCCCGATCCTGCCACGAGTGCCTCGAAACCAGGTCGCGGAGCGTCTCCTGCACGGTGTGGGCGTAGTCGCCGACCGGGCGGTGGCCCAGGGCCACGGCGGCGGACGTGTCCAGGACGAAGCCGCGGTGCCACGGGTGCAGGCCCGCTTCGGAGTGGTCCAGGAGGATCTCCGTCCACACGTGGCCGAGCGAGGCCGCGATGATCCGGGAGATCTCGAGGCCGTTCGGGGCGTCGGGGTCGGCGGCGTTCAGCACGCGCGCGCCGGGGTGGTCCGCGACCGTCTCGGCCAACGCCGCCAGGTTCGCCGCGGCGGTCGGGTGGTCGACGCCCTCACCGCGTGCGGCGAGCACGACCACCTTGTTGCCCGCGAGGATCCGTTCGACGAAGTACTGCTCCAGCGGGCGCTTGTTGCCGGGACCGTGCACTTTGGACGGTCGTAGCACGGTGACCGGCAGTCCGCTGTCGAGCAGCGTCCGTTCCGCCGCTACCTTGTTCGGGCCGTATCCCTCGCGGGTGAACGGATCCGACTCCTGCGGTGCGAGCGTCGGCTGGTCCTCGGTGACCGGACCGTCGAACCGGGGTGGCTCGGGGGAGTTCGCGTGCCGTCCCCGCGAGTCCGCGTACACGGCCTTGGCGGAGATCATCACGGTCGAGACGGCCTTGCGCGCCAACGGCAGCAGCGTCCGCGCGTCCTGGGCCGAGTAGCAGAGGGTGTCGACGAGGAGGTCGGCGCCGTCGCCCATCGCGGCGGCCAGCGCCTCGGGATCGCCGCGGTCGACCTCGCGGCCCGGCGCGTCGACGGTCCAGCCCGCCTGCCTCAGACGCCGAGCGGCGGCACGGCCGATGAGGCCCGTGCCGCCGAGGATCAACGCTCGTCTGCTCATCCGAGCATCAGATCAGAGACCGAGGCCGAGGCCTTCGGTCAGGCCGCCGACGCCGTCGAGCACGTCGAGGTCCGTGACACCGCCCAGCACGTCGCCGCCCAGCACGGTGCCGACGGTGCCGTCGACGACGCCGTGGACGGTGTCGTGCACGTCGCCGACCGGCGCGACGTCCGGGACGACCTCGTGGACGGTCTCGGTGACGGTCGTGACGTCGAGGGAGACGACGTCGGTCACGCCGGTGACGGTGCCGAGGACGCCGTCGACGTCCGCCACACCGGTCACGGTGCCGAGCACGTCGCCGGTGCCGGCGAGACCCGTCACACCGGACAGGTCGGTCACACCGCCGAGGTCAGTCACACCGCCGAGGTCCGCGACACCGCCCAGACCGGCAACGTCGCCGAGGCCGGGCACGACGCCGGTGACGCCGTCGAGGGTGTGCGACACGTCGCCGAGGCCGGACAGGTCGCCGACCAGGCCGTTGACGTCCGCGAGGCCGCCGACGTCCGCGATCGAGGCGGCGTCGAGCACCAGCGGGAGGATCTCCTGCACGTCACCGGGGGTGATGTCGCCGAGGCCGCAGGAGCCGAGGACGCCCTCCGGGTCGAGGTTGAACGCCGACAGCGCCGCCGGGTCGTTCAGGAGGTTGAGGGCGAACTCCTGCAGCGTCGCCGGCTGGGCCTCCTGCGGCACGGCCGCCGGGGTGGCCTGGGCGGGCGCGGCGGGCTGAACGGGCTGCTGCGGGGTGGCCGGCTGGATGTCCTGCTGCATCATGGGAGTGGAGCTCCTACGGCGGGTCGGGGGAAGGTTCCCGGGAACCGTAGTGAGATCAACATTCCCCTGGCATCGGGTGCGCGCCCTAGATCTCGGGCGGCCGAACTCCTTAGGGGCCGTCCGTCACCCGTTAGGGGGACGTCACCCCGCGTTAGGGGCGGGCGGCGGCACGGACCGTGTCGCCGCCCGTCCGCTCAGTCGAGCTCGGCCTCCGCCTTCGCGATCGCCGCGAACTCCTCCTCCGGAGCGTTCGCCACGAGGTGGTGCCGGCTGTAGAACCAGTAGTACGCCACGGCGATCACCACGATGCCCGCCGTGACCGCGGCGGCGATCTCGTCCACGAAAAACGTCGCGATGACAGCGGCCACGGCCAGGACCAGCGCCACGCTCGTGGTCACCACACCGCCAGGAGTCCGGTACGGGCGAGGCAGGTCGGGCGCCGTCTTCCGCAACACGATGTGCGACACCATCATCAGCACGTACGACAACGCGGCACCGAACACCGCGATGTTGATGAGCCGGGCGCCACCGGTCACGGGGTCGATCGTCTTCATCGTGGTCGCCAGGACGAAGCCGATCGTGCCGGGCACGATCAACGCCAGGTACGGGGTCTTGCGCTTGCCGGTCTTCGACAACCACCGCGGCAGGTATCCCGCCCGCGACAACGCGAACAGCTGCCGCGAGTACGCGTAGATGATCGAGAAGAACGACGCCACCAGACCGGCCAGCCCGACGTAGTTCACGAGCTGCGCCAGGAACGTGTCGCCGCCGTAGGCCGCGCGAACGGCTTCGGGCAACGGGTTGCCGGACGCCTCCAGCACCTTCGAACCCGCACCGCCGGGAGCGACGAGCAGGATGGCCGCCGCGAACACCAGCAGCACCACCATCGCGCCGATGATGCCGCGGGGCATGTCCCGCTTGGGATCGCGCGCTTCCTCGGCGGCCAGGGGCACGCCTTCCACCGCGAGGAAGAACCAGATCGCGAACACCACCGCGCCCCACGCGCCCGTCACGCCCATCGGCAGGAACGAGCCGTCACCGATGTCGAACAGCTTGGAGGAGTCGAACTTCGGGACCATGCCCACCACGAACGCGACCAGGGCCACCACGGCGACACCGGTGATCACGAACATCACCCGCAGCGCCTCGCCCACGCCGTACAGGTGGATGCCGACGAACACGATGTAGCACGCGAGGTACACGGGCCACGTCGCGTCGAGCAGACCGAGAGCCTTCACGTAGTCGCCGATGAACACCGAGATCGCCGCGGGAGCGATGGCGTACTCGATGAGGATCGCGATACCCGTTGCGTACCCGCCCAACGGGCCGAGCGCGCGCCTCGCGAAGCCGTAGCCGGCGCCCGCCACGGGCAGTGCCGACGCCAGTTCCGCCAGACCGAACACCATGCACGTGTACATCGTCGCCATCAGGATCGTGGCGATCAGCAACCCGCCCCAGCCACCCTGGGCGAGGCCGAAGTTCCACCCGGCGAAGTCGCCGGAGATCACGTACGAGACTCCCAGCCCGGCCAGCAGGACCCACCCCGCCGCGCCTCTCTTGAGCTGTCGGTGCTCCAGGTAGTCGCTGCTCACCTTCTCGTACTCGACGTGCTTGGCCATATGGACTCCTAATAGTCCTTTAAGCGGTGGTTGAGGGTGGCGCTCGTCACCCGGTGGTGTCAAGATGATGCGGCCAATGGCTCGCAGGCATACCTTTGGAGGAACGCGGAGATGCTGACCGTCGAGGAGTTGCGCGAGGCCGTGGACACCGGTGAGATCGACACCGTCCTGGTCGCGATCGTGGACATGCAGGGCCGCCTGCAGGGCAAGCGGTGCGCTGCGCGGTACTTCCTCGACGAGGTCCTCGGGCACTCCGCGGAGGGCTGCAACTACCTCCTCGCCGTCGACGTCGAGATGAACCCGGTCACCGGCTTCGCGATGTCGAGCTGGGAACGCGGGTACGGCGACTTCGTCATGAAGCCGGACGTCGAGACGCTGCGCCGGGTGCCGTGGCAGGAGGGCACCGCGCTGATCATGTGCGACGTCGTCTGGGAGAACGGCGACCCCGTCGTCGCCTCGCCGCGGCAGGTCCTGCGCAAGCAGCTCGACCGGCTCGCGGCGCTCGGCCTCGAGGCGTACGTCGGCACCGAGCTCGAGTTCATCGTCTTCGACGACACCTACGAGCGGGCCTGGAACGCGGGCTACCGCGACCTCACACCGTCCAACCAGTACAACGTCGACTACTCGTTGCTCGGCACCGCGCGCGTGGAACCGTTGCTGCGCGCCATCCGCAACGGCATGACAGGCGCCGGCATGGTCGTCGAGTCGGCCAAGGGCGAGTGCAACCCCGGCCAGCACGAGATCGCCTTCCGCTACACGACGGCGCTGCGCACGTGCGACCAGCACGCGATCTACAAGAACGGTTCCAAGGAGATCGCCTCGCAGCAGGGCAAGTCGCTCACGTTCATGGCGAAGTACAACGAACGCGAGGGCAACTCCTGCCACATCCACCTCTCCCTGCGGTCCAAGGACGGCGAGCCGGTCTTCGCCGAGGGCCACGGCATGTCGAAGCTGATGAAGCACTTCCTCGCCGGTCAGCTGGCCGCGCTGCGGGAGCTCACCTACTTCCTCGCCCCGAACATCAACTCCTACAAGCGCTACGTGCAGGGCTCGTTCGCGCCGACCGCCGTCGCGTGGGGACGCGACAACCGCACGTGCGCGCTGCGGGTCGTGGGCCACGGGCAGTCCTTGAGGTTCGAGAACCGGGTACCCGGCGGGGACGTGAACCCGTACCTGGCGGTGGCGGCGCTGATCGCGGCCGGTCTGCACGGCGTCGAGCAGGAGCTGGAACTGGAGGACGAGTTCGTCGGCAACGCCTACGCGTCCGACCGGCCGACGGTGCCGACGACGCTGCGCGAGGCGGCGGAGTTGTTGTCCGCCAGCGAGATCGCGCGATCGGCGTTCGGGCAGGACGTCGTCGACCACTACCTGAACGCGGCGAAGGTCGAACTGGCCGCGTTCGACGCGGCGGTCACGGACTGGGAGAAGGTACGCGGGTTTGAGCGCCTCTAAGCCACTCATCGGCATCAGCACGTACCTGGAGCGCACGCGCTTCGGGCACTGGGACGTGGAGGCCGCGGTGCTCTACCGCGGCTACCTCGACTGCGTGGTGCAGGCGGGCGGCAACCCCGTCATGCTGCCGCCGGTCGGCGCGTGGAACGCCGAGACCATCGCGTTCCTGGACGCCCTGGTGATCGCGGGCGGTGCCGACATCGACCCCGGGACCTACGGGGCCGAGCCCGACGAGCGGACCGGCGACCCGAACCCCGCCCGCGACGAGGCCGAGTTCGCGCTGGTCGAGGCCGCGCTGAAGCTCGACCTGCCGCTGCTCGGGGTGTGCCGGGGCATGCAGGTCCTCAACGTGGCGCTGGGCGGCACGCTGCACCAGCACGTCGAGGGCCACAACCCGGCGCCCGCGGTGTTCGAGCACACCGAGATCACCGTCGCGGAAGGCACCGCGCTGCACCGGATCCTCGGCGGCCGGACGACCGTTCAGTGCCACCACCACCAGTCGCTGGACCGGATCGCGGACGGGCTCCGGGTCACCGCGCAGGCCCCCGACGGCACGGTCGAGGCCGTGGAACTGGAAGGCGCGCGGTTCGTCGTCGGCGTGCAGTCGCACCCGGAGCAGGACATCGAAGACCTCAGGCTGTTCGAAGCGCTCGTGGACGTCGCAAGGAGCAAAGCGTCGTGACCTTTGACGTGATCAACCCGGCCACCGAGAAAGTCGTGCGGTCCGTACCGCACACCTCCCTCGAGGAGACGGACGCGGCGATCGCCCGCGCGCAGAAGGCGTTCGAGAGCTGGCGAACCGTCGCACCGGGAGACCGCGCCCGGCTGTTGCGGAAGTTCGCGGAGGTCGTCGACGCGCACGTCGAGGAGCTCGCGCTGCTGGAGGTCGAGAACTCCGGCCACACCATCGGCAACGCGCGCTGGGAGGCGGGCAACGTCCGCGACGTGCTGCAGTACTACTCGGCCGCGCCGGAACGGCTGTTCGGCAAGCAGATCCCGGTCGCGGGCGGGCTCGACGTCACGTTCCACGAGCCGCTCGGCGTCGTCGGCGTGATCGTGCCGTGGAACTTCCCGATGCCCATCGCGGGCTGGGGTTTCGCGCCCGCGCTCGCGGCCGGCAACACCGTCGTGCTCAAGCCCGCCGAGGTGACGCCGCTGACCGCGATCCGGCTCGGTGAGCTCGCGCTGGAGGCGGGCCTCCCGGAGGGCGTGTTCCAGGTGCTGCCGGGCAAGGGCAGCGTCGTCGGCAACCGGTTCGTCACGCACCCGTTGGTGCGCAAGGTCGTCTTCACCGGCTCCACCGAGGTCGGCAAGCAGATCATGGCGGGCTGCGCGGACCAGGTGAAGCGGGTGACCCTGGAGCTCGGCGGCAAGTCCGCGAACATCGTCTTCGCCGACTCCGACCTCGAGAAGGCGGCCGCCACGGCGCCGTACGGGGTGTTCGACAACGCCGGTCAGGACTGCTGCGCGCGCTCGCGGATCCTCGTGCAGGCCGGCGTCTACGACCGGTTCATGGAGCTGCTGGAGCCCGCCGTCAAGGGCGTCAAGGTCGGCGAGCCCGGTGACGAGGCCACCGAGATGGGGCCGCTCATCACGGCGGCGCACCTCGGCAAGGTGGCGTCTTACGTCCCAGACGACTCCCACGTCGCTTTCCGGGGCTCGTCGCCCGACGGTCCCGGGTTCTGGTTCCCCCCGACGGTCCTCACGCCGCCCGCGGACCACGTGACCGTCACCGAGGAGATCTTCGGGCCGGTCGTCGTCGTGCTGCCGTTCACCGACGAGGCCGACGCGATCCGGATCGCGAACGACTCCGAGTACGGCCTGTCCGGGTCGATCTGGACGAACGACGTCGGCCGTGCGATCCGGGTGTCCCGTGCCGTCGAGGCCGGGAACCTGTCGGTGAACTCGCACTCGTCCGTCCGCTACTGGACGCCCTTCGGTGGTGTGAAGCAGTCCGGCCTCGGCCGCGAGCTCGGTCCCGACGCGCTCGACGCCTTCACCGAGGTCAAGAACGTCTTCATCGCCACCTGATTTCCGGTCACACCCGAGCAAGGAGAACACAAGATGGTGCAGCGACTCGAGGGCCGCGTGGCCGTCGTGACGGGGGGCGGCAGCGGCATCGGACTCGCGACCGCGCGCCGGTTCGCGAGCGAGGGCGCGAAGGTCGTCGTCGCCGATCTCGACCCCGCCACCGGCAAGGCGGCCGCGGACGAGGTGGGCGGGCTGTTCGTCCAGGTCGACGTGACCGACGAGGAACAGGTCAAGGCGCTCTTCCAGACCACTGTGGACACTTACGGCAAGCTGGACATCGCGTTCAACAACGCCGGTATCTCGCCGCCCGACGACGACTCGATCCTCACGACGGGCATCGAGGCGTGGGAGCGCGTCCAGAAGGTGAACCTCACGTCGGTCTACCTGTGCTGCAAGTACGCCATCCCGCACATGCAGGCCAACGGCAAGGGCTCCATCATCAACACGGCGTCGTTCGTCGCGACGATGGGCGCGGCGACGTCCCAGATCTCCTACACGGCGTCGAAGGGCGGCGTGCTCGCGATGTCGCGTGAGCTCGGCGTGCAGTTCGCCCGGGAGGGCATCCGCGTCAACGCCCTGTCTCCCGGCCCGGTCAACACCCCGTTGCTGCGGGAGCTGTTCGCGAAGGACCCGGAGCGGGCCGCGCGCCGGCTCGTGCACGTCCCGCTCGGCCGGTTCGCGGAACCCGAGGAGATCGCCGCGGCGGTCGCGTTCCTGGCGTCCGACGACTCCTCGTTCATGACCGCGTCGAACTTCCTCGTGGACGGCGGCATCGCCGGCGCGTACGTGACACCTCTGTAGATGGTGGAACACGCGCAGGAGGCGTTGTTCCGCCCGGTGCGGGCGGGCAACGCCTTCGAGGAGACCGTCGAACGGCTCATGCAGTCCATCCGGCTCGGCGTCGTCGCGCCAGGGGAGAGGCTGCCGTCCGAACGGGACCTGGCCACCCGGCTCGGCGTGAGCCGGGTGACCGTGCGCGAGGCCATCAGGTCGTTGCAGGAGAACCACTACGTCGAGTCGCGAAGGGGGCGGTACGGCGGCACGTTCGTCAAGGACTCGCTCCCGAAGTCGGCCCCCGGCAAGGAGTTCGGCGACCTGCACGACGTGCTGACGTTGCGCAGGGTGCTGGAGACGGGCGCCGCGGAGACGGCGGCGGGCCGCTCGCTCGGCCCGGCCGAACGCCGTGGCCTGCGCGCCCGCCTCGAGGAGGCCTCGACCTCGTCGCTCGCGGAGTACCGGCGCAAGGACTCGCGGCTGCACCTCGCGATCGCCGAGGCGACCGGGTCCGCGGCGCTGACCGCCGCCGTCGCCGAGTCGCGGATGCGCGCCAACGAGCTGCTGGACCACATCCCGCTGCTCGAACCGAACCTCGCGCACTCCAACGCCCAGCACGAGCGCATCATCGTCTCCATTTTGGACGGAGACCCGGCGGCGGCCCGCCAGGCGATGGCCGAGCACCTCGACGGGACGGCCTCGCTGCTGCGCGGCTTCCTGGTCTGACCGGTCAGACTCCGGCGAACGCAGCAACGTGGCACAGTGATCGGGCATGTTGACGACAACGTGAAAACGTTTGCAGGCTTAAATGTCCTGTTGTCATGCGAATTCCGCATGCGACAAGGCTTGGCGTGAGCCTTGCGGACAGTTACCGTCCGAATACCTCGGGGACTTGCAGCGCGAGGAGCTGTTGATGCCAGGGTTGCGCAAGGTGTTTCGCGACGCCATGGGCCGGGTGCACTCACTCCGTGTCTTGTCCGAGGCGGGCATGGTCAGTCTCACGAACATCAAGATGTCCATGCAGGCGTTGCAGGAGGTCAAGGTCTGGGGACCGAACGTGACGGCGCTGCGCCGGTCCGTGCGGCTGAACCCCGACGGCGTCGCGGTCGTCGACGAACGCGGCTCGGTCACCTACCGCCAGCTGGACAGGCGGTCGAACGCGATCGCGCAGGGGCTGCGCTCGCTGGGGGTGCAGCACACGCACATCGTGGCGCTGATGTGCCGCAACCACCGCGGCATGGTCGAGTCGCTGCTGGCGTGCGCGAAGCTCGGCGTGCGCGTGCTGCTCGTCAACACCGGGTTCGGCGCCCCGGTCGTCCTGGACCTGTTGCACCGCGAGCGGGCCTCGCTCGTCATCCACGACGAGGAGTTCACACCGCTGTTCCACCAGCTGCCGCCGTCGATCCCGCGCTGGCTGTCGTGGTCGCGCGACGGCCTGGACCGCCGCACGCCGACGCTGGACCAGCTGGTGGCCAAGGCGCCGCGCGGCGAACTGGAACCGCCGCGCGAACCGGGTGTCGTGATCCAGCTGACGTCCGGCACGACCGGCACACCCAAGGGCACGGCCCGCGAGATCAAGTCCGTGCTGACCGCGTCGGACTTCCTCGACCGCATCCCGATGCGCTCGGGCGAGTCGACGTTCATCGCGGCCCCGATCTTCCACTCCGTCGGCTACTCGCACCTGACGCTCGCGATGTCGCTGGGCTCGCGCGCGGTGCTGCACCGCCGTTTCGACCCGCGCAAGACGCTGTGGTCGGTGCAGGGCCAGCGCTGCACGACGCTGGTGCTGGTGCCGACGATGCTGCAGCGGATCATGGAGCTCGACCGGCACGTGATCGACTCGTTCGACCTGTCGCACCTGAGCGTCGTGTTCTCGTCCGGGTCGCCGATCTCGCCGGACCTCGTCGAGCGCACCCAGTCCGTCCTCGGCCCGGTGCTCTACAACCTCTACGGCTCAACGGAAGTCGCCGTCGCCACCGTCGCGACCCCCGAAGACCTGGCGGCCGCGCCGTCGAGCGTCGGCCTGCCCCCGCACAACTGCGTCGTGCGCATCTACGACGAGAACGGCAACCGCATCACCCGGTCGTTCGTGACGGGCCGCATCTACGTCCGTGGCTCGCTGACCGTCGACCTCTACACCGACGGCACGCAGAAGGACTCGATCGACGGCCTGGTCGCGACCGGCGACCTCGGGCACTTCGACCCCAGCGGCAGGCTCTACTTCGACGGCCGCGAGGACGACATGATCGTCTCCGGCGGCGAGAACGTGTACCCGGTCGAGGTCGAGAACCTGCTCATGACGCATTACCGGGTGCGCGACGCGGCGGTGCTGGGCGTGCCGGATCCCGAGTACGGGCAACGGTTGCGCGCGTTCGTGGTGCCGGTCGCGGGGGCGCGGATCGACGTGCGGGAGCTGCGCGAGTTCGTGCGCACCCGCCTCGCACGGCACAAGGTCCCGCGCGAGGTCGTGGTCGTGCCGCAGCTGCCGCGCAACGCGACCGGCAAGGTGCTGCGGCGCCAGCTCCTGGCGATCCGGCTCGGGCCGCAGCACTAGTACGTCTGGGCGGAACGCGCGTCACCGCAGAACGAGGGGGACTAATCCGGCGGTGACGCGCGTTCCTGGCTTGGGGAGTGCGCGACTCACGGCGTCGGGGATCGGTACGTGAGTCGCGCACTCGGTCGGGTCACCGCTCGAAGCGGTCGCCCCGCTCACCGCGGTCGCCGAACGGCCCGCGCTGGTCGAAGCGGTCGCCGCCGCGGTCGGGGCCTCGTTCACCGCGCTCGTACATCCGCACCTGGCCGGGGCCGCCGCGGTGGTCGAAGCGGTTGGCGGCGACCGCTCCCACGATGCCGCCGCCGAGTACGAGGCCGAGCAGCCCCACGGCGACGAGCTGGGTGGCGCGGTGGCGCACGAAGCGCCTCCCGCGGCCGGGGCCCGCCGGCACCGCGGCCGCGGGGGTCGCGGCCGGAGGAGGCGGAGGTGGTCCGGCCGGTGTCTCCGCGGCGGGAGCGGCGGCCGGAGTGGCCGCTGCCGGTGCGGCGGAGGCTTCGGCCGGTGCTGCCGCCGGCGCCCCGGCAGGCAGCGGGGTGGTCGCCTGGTCCGGTGCGGGCTGGGCGGCCTGCGGTTCGTTCTGCGACGGCTCCTTCGGCGGAGGCGTCTGTCCCTGCTCGCTCATGTCCTCAACGATGCGCCGTTCGACTGAGCTGGGGCTGACAGCCACCTGTTCGTTTCCTGAAGCCCTCCGGGGAACCGCCTGGAGTTCATCACGGGCCTCGAACCAGCGAAAACGTGCCGCTGGTCGGCGTAGGTCGCGCCGAAGGTCTCGTCGTCGAGCACCCCGGTCCACAGGAAGTGCAACGTGGTGCGCGTGCCGTTGCGGGCGTCGCGGCGGGCGTAGTGGTCGCGCAGGTCGGCGTAGAGCAGGCGCAGTTCGTCCCGGTTGGACTCGGTGAGGCGGACCGGGCATTCGACGACCAGGTCGGACATGGCGGTGCTCCTTTCGGCGGGCCGGGAGACGACCAGGGTGCTCGCCCCGGGCACCGCGCCGCATCCGAAAAACCACTCAGACGCCGTGCGTAGAGAAAGCGGTTGCGCCGGCGCGCTTCAATCGGACCATGGAACTCGTACCGCTCCGCAGGGAGTTCGCGCAGGCTATGGCCAGGAGCCGCCCGAACGACGCCGAGGTCGACCGCCTCACCGGTACGCACGGGACGTTCACGCTGGAGGATTACGAGGCCTACGTCGAGCGGACCCTGAACGACCCGAACCGCTACACGCGTGCGATAACGGAGGACGGCGAGTTCCTCGGCGAAGTCGTTCTCACCATCAATCCGCACAACCGCTCGGCGGGCCTGCGGATCGCGATGTGGGACGGTTTCGGCAAGGGGTACGGGACGGCCGCGATCAAGCACGCCCTCGACCACGCGTTCCACGAGCGGAACCTCCACCGCGTCGACCTGGAGGTGTACGACTTCAACGAGCGGGCCATCCACGTGTACAAGAAACTGGGCTTCCGCGAGGAGGGCCGGTTGAGGGACGCCCTGCTCTGGGACGGCGTCTTCCACGACGCGATCGTCATGTCCATCTTGAGCACCGATAACATCTGATCCGCAACCACTCTCTTCGATCTAGGAGTCACCGTGTCCGAGTCGCGCCCAGCAGTCGCCCAGAACCCGCCGCGCGTGGTGGTTCCGGCTGGGACGACGGCGGGCACGGCCGTGCGCGAGGCCGGTCTGCCGGGCAAGGGCCCCGACGCGATCGTCGTCGTGCGCGACGCCGAGGGCCACCTGCGCGACCTGTCGTGGACCCCGCAGGTCGACGTCGAGGTCGAGGCCGTCGCCGCGGACACCGAGGACGGCCGCAGCGTCGTGCGCCACTCCGCCGCGCACGTGCTGGCGCAGGCCGTCCAGCAGCAGTTCCCCGAGGCCAAGCTCGGCATCGGCCCGCCCGTGAAGGACGGCTTCTACTACGACTTCCAGGTCGAGAAGCCCTTCACGCCCGAGGACCTGCAGGCGCTCGAGAAGCGCATGAAGCAGATCATCAAGTCCTCGCAGCGGTTCTCCCGGCGCGTCGTCGAGTCGATCGACTCCGCGAAGGCCGAGCTGGCCTCCGAGCCGTTCAAGCTGGAGCTCGTCGACATCAAGAGCGACGTCGACACCAGCGAGGTCATGGAGGTCGGCGGCGGCGAGCTGACGATCTACGACAACCTCGACCCGCGCTCCGGTGAGCAGGTCTGGGGCGACCTGTGCCGCGGCCCGCACGTGCCGACGACCAAGCACATCCCGGCGTTCAAGCTGACCCGCGTGGCGGCGGCGTACTGGCGCGGCAACGAGAACAACCCGCAGCTGCAGCGCATCTACGGCACCGCGTGGGAGTCGCAGGAGGCGCAGGACGCGTACCTGGAGCGCCTGGCCGAGGCCGAGCGCCGCGACCACCGCAAGCTGGGCGTCGAGCTCGACCTGTTCTCGTTCCCGGACGAGATCGGCTCCGGTCTCGCGGTGTTCCACCCCAAGGGCGGCATCATCCGCAAGGCGATGGAGGACTACTCCCGCCAGCGCCACACCGAAGAGGGCTACGAGTTCGTCTACTCGCCCCACATCACCAAGGGCAACCTGTTCGAGGTCTCCGGCCACCTCGACTGGTACAAGGACGGCATGTACCCGGCGATGCACCTCGACGCCGAGCTGAACGAGGACGGCACCGTCCGCAAGCCGGGCCAGGACTACTACCTCAAGCCGATGAACTGCCCGTTCCACGACCTGATCTTCAAGTCGCGCGGCCGTTCCTACCGCGAGCTGCCGCTGCGCATGTTCGAGTTCGGCGGCGTCTACCGGTACGAGAAGTCCGGCGTGGTGCACGGCCTGACCCGCGTGCGCGGCATGACGCAGGACGACGCGCACATCTTCTGCACCAAGGACCAGGTGCGCGACGAGCTGAAGTCGCTGCTGACGTTCGTGCTGGACCTGCTGCGCGACTACGGCCTCGACGACTTCTACCTGGAGCTCTCGACCAAGAACCCCGAGAAGTACGTGGGTGCGGACGAGATCTGGGACGAGGCGACCGAGACGCTCGCGTCGGTGGCGCAGGAGTCCGGCCTGGAGCTCGTGCCCGACCCCGGTGGCGCCGCGTTCTACGGCCCGAAGATCTCGGTGCAGTGCCGCGACGCGCTCGGCCGCACCTGGCAGATGTCGACCATCCAGCTCGACTTCAACCTGCCCGAGCGCTTCGAGCTCGAGTACACGGGCCCGGACGGCTCGCGCGTGCGCCCGGTCATGATCCACCGCGCGCTGTTCGGCTCGGTGGAGCGCTTCTTCGGCGTGATGACCGAGCACTACGCGGGCGCGTTCCCGGCGTGGCTCGCGCCGGTGCAGGTCATGGGCATCCCGGTGACGTCCGAGAACGCCGACCACCTGTTCGCCGTCCGCGAGACGCTGAAGAAGGCCGGCATCCGGGTCGAGGTCGACGCCTCCGACGACCGCATGCAGAAGAAGATCCGCAACCACACCATGCAGAAGGTGCCGTTCATGCTCCTGGCGGGCGCCAAGGACGTGGAGGCGAACGCGGTGTCGTTCCGGTTCCGCGACGGCACGCAGATCAACGGCGTGCCGGTGGAGCGGGCCGTCGAGCAGATCGTCGAGTGGGTGCAGCGCCGTGAGAACGCCTCGCCCACGGCGGAACTGCTCTCGTGACGCCTGAGTACTCCTCTCAGGACGGTGTGGGGGTCCCGGACGCGTTGCAGCGCCTGTGGACCCCGCACCGCCTGTCGTACGTGCAGGGAGCGGGCAAGGCCGAGGGCGACGAGCCGGAGGGCTGCCCGTTCTGCCGCGTCGTGGAACTGTCCGACGAGGACGGTCTGATCGTCGCGCGCGGCGCCGAGGTCTTCGCGCTGCTGAACCTGTATCCGTACAACCCCGGCCACCTGATGGTGTTGCCGTACCGGCACGTGGCGGACTACACGGACCTGACGGTGTCGGAGGTGGCCGAGCTCGGTGCCTTCACCCAGAAGGCCATGAAGGTCGCTCGGCACGTGGCGGCGCCGCACGGGTTCAACATCGGCATGAACCAGGGCGTCGTGGCCGGCGCCGGGATCGCCGCCCACCTGCACCAGCACCTGGTGCCGAGGTGGGGCGGCGACGCGAACTTCATGCCGGTCATCGGGCACACGAAGGTGCTGCCGCAGCTGCTGGGCGAGACCCGGCAGCTCCTGGCCGACGGCTGGAAGGCCGTCGACTGATCGCTCAACAGTAGAAATCTGTTGACTTTCGATAGGTCAGCGAGGCATGGTCATCCCATGCCTCGCTTGCTGCTGCCCCTGGTGGGCTGTCTCCTCCTCGCCGCGCTCGGTGTCGGCGCTCTGCTGTACGCCCAGCACGACGACGCGCCCGGTCTGGGTCTCATCGGTTTCGTGCTGATTTTCGGCGGCATCGGGCTCGGTGTTCGGGCCGCATTGCGGACTAAACGTGGCGTTTAGCCTGCGGGCGTGATTGAAATCCGTACGAATTCGTGGACAAAAGAGTGACAAAACCCACTGCCGTTTGTCTGCGGTGGACAATCAAGGCTCTTTCCACGTGACAAGGAATGACTTTAGGTTACTTCTTTCGGGTGCATTTCCCGGCCTGTTCGAGACGTAACGCCAGCACAAAGCGATTCCAGGTAGGTGAGATCACCCACCTGGAGGTGTCAACTGCGAGTCAAGTCCCCGCCTATGGCCGATCGTCTCACCGTGTGCGAATGGTTACGGTGCGAACATGACCGCACCTGAGCGTTCGCGATTAGCGAGAGAGCGGCTTTCGCGTGAACTACGCCGGTTGCGCACCGAGGCGAAGATGACCGGCACGGCCACCGCCCGTGCCACCGGGATGAGCCAGTCCAAGCTGTCGAAGATCGAGAACGGCATGCTGCTCCCGTCCGTGACGGACGTGGAGCGTCTCGTGGCGGAACTGGCCGCCGCGAGAGAGACGCGCATCGAACTGGTCGAACTCGCCAGGTCGCTGCACGCGGAGGCGGAGACCCGCCGCGTCGTGCTGCACCGAGGAGCGCACCGCCACCAGCAGACGATCAGCCGCGTGGAGGCGCGGGCCGCGACGTCGAGGTTCTTCCAGGTCAACCTGGTCCCCTCGCTGCTGCAGTCCGAGGCCTACCTGCGGATCGTGCTGGGGACGATGCCGCATTCGGAGCAGGAGGCCGCGGTGGCCGCCCTGCGCACCCGCCGTTCCCGGATGGACGACCTGGCCAAGCAGTTCGTGTTCGTGCTGTCCGAGAGCGCACTCCGCTGGCGGATGGGCTCGGCGGAACTCATGGCGGAACAGGTGGAACACCTGATCGCCATGCAACGCCGCCCGAACGTCCGCCTGGGCGTCGTGCCGTGGTCGGCCGACGCCAACGTGGTCGCGTTGCACGGGTTCCAGATCTACGACGAGCGCGTCGTCACGGTCAGCGTGCTGACCGGCAACGCCACCATCACCGACCCGCTGGACGTGCGCGAGTACCTCGCGTTGTTCAGCCGGTTGGAGCGGCTGGCGGTGCGAGGGGAGGAGTTGCAGGGGTTGCTGAAGCGCATCGCCGAGGACCACCGCCGGCTGGGCTAGGGGCCCGGCCGGGCTCCGGTCAGCGGATCCGGTCAGCGGTGTGCGGTGTTAGGAGGGGTTGAGCGAGGGGGTCGAGCGGGCTGTTCGCGGGGCTGTCGCGGGGACGAGACGGCGCTCGCACGGCCCGCGCTCCGCGCGCATGCCCCGCGCTCCGCGCGCATGCCCCGCGCTCCGCGCACGGCTGGCGCCTCGCGCACGTCCGACACCTCGCGCACGGTCTGCCTCGCATGCATGCCTGGCGCTTGGCGCACGGCCCGCACCTCACGCACGGCCCGCACCTCACGCACGGCCCGCACCTCGCGCACGACTGACGCCTCGCCCATAGTCCGCCTTCGCGCGCACGGCTGGCGCTTCGCGCGCGGCCTGTGCCTCGCGTGTGGCTCGCCCCTCGCGCACGGCTGGCGTTTCGCGCATGCCCGGCGCCTCGCGCATGTCCCGCGCCTCGCGCGCACGGCTTGCTTCTCGCGTGAGTGCCGCCTCTCGCGCACGGTCCGCCTTCGCGCGTGCGTCGCGCCTCGCGCACGGCCCGCGCCTCGCGCACGGGTTGCGTCACGCGCGCACGGCCCGCCTCTCGCGCACACGCGCGTCGCAGAAAGGCCCCGCCTCGCGCAGTTCGCCCGGACCGCGTCCCACTGCGCACCGCTCCCGCGGCGACCTCGCCCCGCGGGGCGTTCGTCCCCGCACGGCCTCCGCCTCGCTGGCCCGCTCCGGCTCCTCTTACCGCCGGCCTGCCCACGCGCAAACCCCGGACGTCCCGCTCACCCCGCCCAGCCCGCGCGCAAACCCCGCACCCGCCCCCACCCCATCCCGCCCGCCCGCGCGTCCGCCCGCGGGACCTCACCCGCGGCGCGCGCGTTTCGCCAGTCCAGCTAGGCTGCGGCTGCCATGCTGAACATCTTCGCTCGCGCGTCCGTCTCGCGCGTCACCGATCCGATCGGGGCGTGGCTGCTGGCGCGTGGCCTCACGCCCAACGCCGTGACCGTGGTCGGCACGGTCGGTGCCGTGGCGAGCGCGCTGTGGTTCATCCCCCGCGGGCAGCTGTTCGTGGGCTGTGCGCTGGTGACGTTCTTCGTGCTGCTCGACCTGATCGACGGTGCCATGGCCCGCGCGCAGGGGCCCACGAGGTTCGGGGCCGTGCTCGACGCCACCTGTGACCGCATCGCGGACGGGGCGTTGTTCGCGGCGCTCACCTGGTACGCGTTCGACACCGGCAACCGGTGGACGGCGGCGGCCGGGTTCATCTGCCTGGTGGCCTCGCAGGTCATCTCCTACGTGAAGGCGCGGGCCGACGCGTCCGGCCTCAACGCGGACGGCGGGCTGGCCGAGCGGGCCGAGCGGTTCATCGTCGCGCTGCTCGGCGCCGGGGTGCAGGGGCTGGGAGTGCCGTACCTGCTGGACATCTCGCTGTGGCTGCTCGCGGCGATGACGGTCGTCACGGTGTTGCAGCGCGTCTTCGCGGTGGCGAAGTCGGCGCGGGAGGCCGCGTGAACCTCGCGACCCTCGGGTACAGCGCCGGGTGGCGGCTGATCCGCCTGCTGCCGGAGTCGTGGGCACGCCGGTTGTTCCGCGCGGGCGCGGACTACGCGGCGCGCAAGGGCGGTGCGAGCGTCGAGCAGTTGCGCACGAACCTCCGCCGGGTCGTGCCGCGGGCCGGTGAGGACGAGCTCGACGAACTGGTGCGCGACTCGTTGCGGTCGTACGCGCGGTACTGGTGCGAGGCGTTCCGGTTGCCGTCGATGGACCTCAAGGCCGCCTACGAGAAGTGCGACTCGCAGGTGTCGGGTGTGGAGAACCTCGACGCGGCGCTCGCAGCGGGCACCGGCGCGGTCGTCGCGCTGCCCCACAGCGGCAACTGGGACATGGCGGGCGTCTGGCTCGTCGGCCACTCCGGCACGTTCACCACGGTGGCCGAGCGGCTCAAGCCCGAGTCGCTGTACCGCAAGTTCCTCGACTTCCGCGAGACCCTCGGCTTCGAGGTGCTGCCGCTGCACGGCGGCGACCGTCCACCCGCGACGGTGCTGGCCGATCGCCTGCGCGCCAACAAGGTCGTGTGCCTGCTGGCGGACAGGGACCTGACGTCGTCCGGTGTTCCGGTGACGTTCTTCGGCGAGCAGACCCTGATGCCTGCGGGTCCCGCGCACCTGGCGTCGACGACGGGCGCCGCACTGCTGCCGGTGGGCTGCTGGTTCACCGGGGACGGCTGGCACTTCCGCATCCACCCGCCGATCAAGGTGAGCAACGTCCAGACCGCCACGCAGGCCGTCGCGGACGTGTTCGCCGCCGACATCGCCGCTCATCCGGCCGACTGGCACATGATGCAGAAGCTCTGGCTCGCCGACCTGCCGGAGAGCCGCCGCGCCGCACTGGCCAGGAGGCTCGCGCGGTGAAGGTCGGCATCGTCTGCCCGTACTCCTTCGACGTGCCAGGGGGAGTGCAGGCGCACGTCGTCGACCTCGCCCG
Organism: Lentzea albida; assembly: GCF_900111005.1. Lineage (GTDB taxonomy): Bacteria > Actinomycetota > Actinomycetes > Mycobacteriales > Pseudonocardiaceae > Lentzea > Lentzea albida. The sequence goes on along the minus strand of NZ_FOFV01000003.1, from coordinate 156,616 downwards.
TGCCCTCATCGGCCTCGGCCACACGGTGAACGTGCTGGCGCCGGCCGACGACGACCAGGAACTGCCGGAGTTCGTCACCTCCGCGGGCCGTGCGGTCGGCATCCCGTACAACGGTTCCGTGGCACGGCTGAGCTTCGGCCCCGTCTCGTACGCGCGGGTCCGCCGCTGGATCGACGAGCACAGGTTCGACGTGCTGCACCTGCACGAGCCGACGGCGCCGTCGCTGTCGTTCCTCGCGCTGATGGTCGCGGACGGCCCGATCGTCGCCACCTTCCACACCTCGACGCCGCGCTCCAAGATGCTGTCGGCGTTCCAGGGCGTGCTCCAACCCTTTCTGGAGAAGGTCACCGCCCGCATCGCCGTCTCCGCGCTGGCGCGGCGCGTCCAGGTCGAGCACCTCGGCGGGGACGCGGTGGAGATCCCGAACGGCGTCGACGTCGACTTCTTCGCCTCCGCGTCCACTTTGGACGGCTACCCGCGGCCGGGCGGCACGATCGGGTTCGTCGGCCGCTACGACGAGCCGCGCAAGGGCATGCCGTTGTTGTGGGAGGCGTTCGGGCTGATCGCCGACGAGTTCCCCGACCTGCGCCTGCTCGTCGTGGGTCGCGGCGAGAACCCGTTCGAGGGCCCGCACGCGGACAGGGTCGACCTGCTGGGCCAGGTCAGCGACGAGGACAAGGCCCGCATGCTCCGCTCGGTCGACGTCTACGTCGCCCCGAACACCGGCGGCGAGTCCTTCGGCATCATCCTGACCGAGGCCATGTCCGCCGGCACCGCGGTGGTGGCGAGCGACCTGGACGCGTTCCGGCGCGTGCTCGACGACGGCAAGGCGGGCGTGCTGTTCCCGGTGGGCGACGCCCACGCCCTGGCCGACGCGCTGCGCTCGGTGCTGCGCGACTCGGCCCTGCGCGCCGAGTATGTGACCGTTGCGTCCCAACGGGTTCAGACCTACGACTGGTCCGTGGTCGCCTCCCAGGTGCTGCGCGTCTACGAGACCGCGATCGCCGCCGACCCGCGCCGGGTGAGCGAGGCATGACCACCGCGCTCGTCGTCGTCCTCCTCACCCTGCTGCTGGCCGCCTGGATCCTCAGCATCGCGAACCGCCTCGACCGCCTGCACGTCCGCACCGACGCGGCCTGGGCGGCCCTCGACGCGGCACTGGCCCGCCGGGCGGTGGTCGCCCGCGCGTTGCTGGACCCCGCTCTGTCCGCCGCGGCCTCGCGTGCCGAGGCCGCCGCGCGCTCGGAGCGCGAACTGGCCGAGAACGAACTCTCGGCCCTCCTCGTCGCGGTCGACCGCTCGTCCCTGGCCCCGGAACTGGCCTTCGAACTCGCCGACGCCGAAGAACGCGTGATGCTGGCCCGCCGCGTCCACAACGACGCCGTCCGCGACACGCTGCTGCAGCGCCGCCGCCGCGTGGCCCGCTGGCTGCGCCTGGCCGGCACCGCCCCGCAGCCGTCGTACTTCGAGATCGCCGAGCCCGCCGCCCCCGCGGAACCCGTGATGCTCAAGCCGCGCCCGTCGGCCCGCGTGGTGCTGACGGACTCCGCCGGCCGCGTGCTCCTGTTCCAGGGCTTCGACCCCGCACGTCCGCAGGAGTCGTTCTGGTTCACGGTCGGCGGCGGCGTCGAGGAGGGCGAGGAGCTGCGCGATGCGGCCGTCCGCGAGGCCTTCGAGGAGACCGGCCTGGAGCTCCGGCCAGAACAGCTGATCGGCCCCGTGTGGCGGCGGCGCGCGGTCTTCAGCTTCGGCGGCGAGACGTTCGACGCGGAGGAGTGGTTCTTCTACGCCTCGGTCGACGGCCTGGACGTGGACACCTCGGGCTTCAACGACGTCGAGGAGAGCTCGATCACCGGGCACCGGTGGTGGAGCGCGGAGGAGCTGGAAGCCGCCGAGGACACCGTGTACCCGGTGCAGCTGGCCGAGCTCCTGCCGGCACTCGGACCGGAGTGGGACGGCGAGACCCGCGCGGTCCGCTGACCTCGTTGTTCCACCGTTGACCGCATAGCGGGATGGTGACGCGGATCGCGACCGGGCGTTGGCAGGCGTGCGACCGGTGGTCACGGCCGCGATGCGCCAGAAGGCGAGCGCGCGGCTGGCGGTGAGCGAGGACCGCAGGGGTGGCTCGCGAAGCGGCCGGGGTGCGGGTGGACCGCGTGACGACCGAGGTGAAGGTTCGCTCGACCAGTGGTGACGGTGCCGTGCGCGTCGCGGAGGTCGACGAGCACAGCGGCTATCCCGTCGAGGGCTCGAAGCAGGGCACCAGCACGAAGTCCCGGCACCGGTTCACCTTCGAGTGGTCCGGTGGCAGGTGGGCGGTGGCGGACGTCGTTCCGCTGGACGAGAAGAGCAACCTGAGCGATCGGGCACTGGCCTCGATCGCGCCCGACGAGGAGCGTCGTGCGGCGATCCGCCACCGGATCGAAGCCGTTCGCGCCGGGATCACGGCGAACCTGCCGGCGTTGCGGGCCGCCGACACCGCCAAGCTGGCGGGCAAGCAGGTGGTCGCTCCTGACGCGCTGAAACCCTCGGAGGGCAAGGGTCCGGGTGGTGTGGCGGTACCCGCCCGCCCTGCGGACAGGCCGTTCGCGCCGGAGGTGCGGGACCAGGTCCACGCGCTCGGCGGTGAGGGCAGGCCGTACGACTACCAGACGATGATCAACGTGGCCTGGTACTACGCCACCGAACCCGTGCCGTACACCAGGGACGTGAACGACTGCACGACGTTCATCTCCTGGGTGCTGTGGAACGGGCGCTACGAGGAGCGCGGCAGCGAGTCGTACCCGGAGACGCTGTGGAACTACGACGACGCCGACGTGTGGTACTACCGTTGCAACGACTGCTCTCCGCGCCACACGTACACCTGGGGCGGTGCGCTGAACTGGAACGTCTACGAGAACAACTACGGCGGTCGGGTGACGTTCATGCCCTACCTCAGCGATCTCCTGCTCTCGGACGTCTTCCAGATGGAGATGAACAACTACGGGGACCCGCCCGGGATTCCCGACCACACCACGATGGTGACGGGACGGGGAACCGATGGGTGGCCCCTGCTCAGCTACCACTCGAGAGACACGAGGGACAAAGGTCTGTGGGACGTGATCGGCGCGGAGGACGGCCCGTTCTGGGCCATCCGCACCTGAGTCGTGCCGCCGCCGTTGTGCTGCTGTGCCTGGCGGCCACGGCGTGCGGGCGGGAGGCGTCGTCCTGTCCGGCGCCGACGAACGACGGGCTGCGGGCCGACCGGCAGAAGTCCGCGTTCGTCGCCCGTGTGGTGGTGACCGGCAAGACCCGCCTCGAACAGGGGCCGACCCTCAGCGAGGGGTACCTGCTGCGGACCGACTCCACGTTGGTGGGGGAGGAGCCGCCGCGCGAGTTCGCGTTGTGGCCCGCGCTCGACGCGGCGGACCTGCGCGAGGGCACCACGTACGTGGTGTTCGCCCGGACGAGCCTGTCGGGGCAGGACGGACCGGTGACGGCGAACGGGGCTCCGGTGACGGCGTTCCACGTCGCGGTGCCGGGGGGTGTGTTCGAAGTGGACGGTGATCGGATCGCCCGCGCCTGCCGGGACGGCAACAGCGAACGGGTCGGCGACGACGTGCTCACGGGAATCTGAGGGCCTGGGTGTTCCTCCGCGGAGGAACACCCAGGCCCTCGACGTCAGACCGCGGGGATGACCGCCGACCCGTAGGCGTCCCGCGTCTTGTCCTTCTCGTCGTGCATCAGGTACAGCGCGAAGTTGTCGACGCCGATCTCCTTCAACTCCTGCAACCTCTCGACGTGCGCCGACTCCGGCCCGACGAGGCAGAAGCGGTCCACGATCACGTCCGGCACGAAGTCCGTGGAACGGTTGCCCGCCTTGCCGTGGTGGGAGTAGTCGTAGCCCTCGCGGTCCTTGATGTAGTCGGTCAGGGCCTTGGGCACGACGCCCGAATCCCCGTACCGCGCCACGAGGTCCGCGACGTGGTTGCCGACCATGCCGCCGAACCACCGCAGCTGGTCGCGCTGGTGCGCGAGGTCCGTGCCCACGTAGGCGGGCGCCGCCACGCACATCGTGATCGCCGACGGGTCACGTCCGGCGGCGGTGGCCGCCTCGCGGACCGAGCCGATGGTCCAGCGGGCGATGTCCGGGTCGGCGGTCTGCAGGATGAAGCCGTCGGCCTGTTCCCCGACCATCTTCAACGCCTTGGGACCGTAGGCGGCCATCCACATCTCGAGCTTTCCGTTGCGCACCCACGGGATCTGGACCGGTGTGCCGTGGTGCTCGACCTCCCGGCCCTCCGCCAGCTCCTTGATCACGTGCATCGCGGAACCGAGGGTCGCGAGCGACGCGGGCTTCTGGCCGATCACGCGGCGGGCCGAGTCGCCGCGGCCGATGCCGCAGACCGTGCGGTTGCCGAACATGTCGTTCAGCGTCGCGAACAGGGACGCGGTGACGGACCAGTCCCGGGTCGACGGGTTGGTCACCATCGGGCCGACGACCAGGTCCCGCGTGGCGGAGAGCACCTGCGAGTAGATGACGAACGGTTCCTGCCACAGCACGCAGGAGTCGAACGTCCAGCCGTAGCGGAAGCCGCAGTCCTCGGCCGCGCGGAGGCCCTCCACCACGTCCCGCGCCGGCGGGTCGGTCTGCAGCACTACACCGAAGTCCACAGTGGACCTCCTCTCAGACGAGGTACTGGTTGAGATCGCGCGACACGAAACGGCCGTGGCCGGTCGAGCCGTGGTACGCGCCGTCGGCGATCACCTTGCGGCCCCGCGAGAAGACCGTCTCCACGCGGCCGGTGACCTCGAAGCCCTCGTACGCCGAGTAGTCCACGGCCATGTGGTGCGTGTCGGCCGAGATGGTCTGCGTGGCCGACGGGTCGTAGACCACGACGTCCGCGTCGGCTCCCGGGGCGATCACGCCCTTGCGCGGGTACATGCCGAACATGCGGGCCGGGGTCGTGGAGACGATCTCGACCCAGCGCTCGCGGGTGATCTCGCCCTTCACGACGCCCTGGTGCAGCAGGTCGACGCGGTGCTCGACGCCGGGCATGCCGTTGGGGATCTTCGAGAAGTCGCCGAGGCCCAGCTGCTTCTGGTCCTTGAAGCAGAACGGGCAGTGGTCGGTGCTGACGACGGACAGGTCGTTCGTGCGCAGGCCGCGCCACAGCGACGACTGGTGTTCCTTGGGGCGCAACGGAGGCGACGCCACGTACTTCGCGCCCTCGAAACCGGGCTTCGCCAGGTCCTCCAGCGACAGGTACAGGTACTGCGGGCACGTCTCCGCGAACACGTTCTGGCCCGTGTCACGGGCGGCCGTCACGGCGTCGAGCGCCTGGGACGCCGACAGGTGCACGATGTACAACGGTGAACCGGTGACGCGTGCCAGCTGGATCGCGCGGGACGTCGCCTCGCCCTCCAGCTCCGGCGGCCGGGTCAGGCCGTGCTGCACCGGGTCGCCGAGGCCCGACGCCAGCGCCTGCGCGACGAGCTGGTCGATCGCGATGCCGTTCTCCGCGTGCATCATGATCGTGGCGCCGGTCTCGCGCGCCTTCTGCATGGCGCGCAGGATCTCGCCGTCGGTGGCGTAGAAGACGCCGGGGTAGGCCATGAACATCTTGAAGCTGTTCACGCCGGCCGCGATGCACGACTCCATCTCCTTGAGCGACTCGTCCGTCACGTCGGAGATGATCATGTGGAAGCCGTAGTCGACCGCGCAGTTGCCGTCCGCCTTGCTGTGCCACTTGTCCAGGGTGGACAGCAGCGACGAACCCTTGGGCTGCACGGCGAAGTCGACGATCGTGGTGGTGCCGCCCCACGCCGCGGCGGTCGTGCCCGTCTCGAAGGTGTCCGCGGACTGGGTGCCGCCGAACGGCATCTCCATGTGCGTGTGGGCGTCGATGCCACCGGGGATGACGTACTTCCCGGCCGCGTCGATGACCTCGTCCGCCTCGACCGCGAACCCCGGCGTGACGAGAGCGGCGATGTGCTCGCCGTCGATCAGCACGTCGGCGGCGTGCGAGCCCGTCGCGTTGATCACCAGGCCGTTCTTGATCAGTGTGCTCACGGCGTCACCAGGCCCTCGTAGGTGTCGGGGCGGCGGTCGCGGTAGAACGCCCACGTGTCGCGGACCTCGGTCAGCAGGTCCAGGTCGAGGTCGCGCACCACGAGCTCTTCCTCGGTGTCGGACGCCGCGTCGCCGACGAGCTGCCCGCGCGGCGAGACGAAGTACGTCTGGCCGTAGAACTCGTTGTCACCCAGCGGTTCCACGCCCACGCGGTTGATCGCGCCGACGAAGTACTCGTTCGCGACGGCCGCGGCGGGCTGCTCCAGCTTCCACAGGTACTCCGACAACGACCGGGACGTCGCCGACGGGTTGAACACGATCTTCGCGCCCGCGAGTCCGAGGGCGCGCCAGCCCTCGGGGAAGTGGCGCTCGTAGCAGATGTAGACGCCGATCCGGCCGACCGCCGTGTCGAACACCGGGTACCCGAGGTTGCCGGGCTTGAAGTAGAACTTCTCCCAGAAGCCCTTCACCTGCGGGATGTGGTTCTTGCGGTACTTGCCGAGGTACGTGCCGTCGGCGTCGATCACGGCCGCCGTGTTGTAGTAGACGCCCGGCTGCTCGACCTCGTACATCGGCACGATCAGCACGATGTTGTTCTGCGCGGCCACCTCCTGCATCAGCTGCGTGGTGGGACCGTCCGGGATGGACTCGGTGTAGGAGTAGAAGTCGGCGTCCTGCACCTGGCAGAAGTACGGGCCGTAGAAGAGTTCCTGCAGGCACAGCACCTGAGCGCCCTGGGAGGCGGCGGCGCGGATGTGCTCGACCGCGTTCGCGATCATCGACTCCTTGTCGCCCGTCCACTTCTGCTGGACGAGCGCCGCCCGGATGATGTTGCTCACCTGGTCGTCTCCTTTGCCGTGGTGTCCTTCAGAGCGAGGAAGACCAGGAAGCCGGCCGCGAAGCCGACGACCCAGTTGTAGTCGTAGAGGGGCTTGAGGAACGGGATGAGCCCGTCCGCCGGGAACGGCCCGCCGTGGGCGCCGCCGACCGCGAGCACCGAGCCCACGAGCGTCGCCGCGACCGCGCGCCAGTTCCAGCCGCCGTTGAACCAGTACGCGCCACTGCCGTCCAGGTAGAGGTCCGCGAGTTCGAGCCGGGTCTTCCTGATCACCCAGTACCCGGCGACGAACACGCCGGCCACGGACGCCAGCAGGCCGCCGTAGAACCCGAGCCACGCGAAGATGTAGATGTTCGGGTCGGAGATCAGCCGCCACGGCTGGATCACGATGCCGATCACACCGGTGATCAGGCCGCCGACCGCGAACGTGATGCGCTTCGGGAAGGCGTTCGAGAAGTCGTAGGACGGGCTGACGACGTTCGCCGCGAGGTTCGCCGAGATCGTCGCCAGCACCAGCGAGATCAGCGCGATGATCACCAGCAGCGTGCTGTCGAAGCGGGACGCGAGGTCGGCCGGGTCCCAGATCGCCTCGCCGTACAGCGCCTGCGCGCCCGAGGTGGTCAGGATCGCGACGATCGCGATGAACGACATGGTGGTCGGCAGGCCGAGGATCTGCCCGGTGACCTGCTTCTTCTGGCTGCCACCGAACCGCGTGAAGTCCGGCATGTTCAGCGACAGCGTCGACCAGAACGCGATCATGCCCATCAGCGCGGGGAAGAAGACCTTCCAGAAGTCCGGTCCCCAGCCGAGCTTGCTGGGCGTGTCGAGGATCGGGCCGAACCCGCCGGCCTTCACCAGCACGTAGCCCAGCAGGATCAGGAACCCGACGCTGACCAGCGGCGCCGTCCAGTTCTCGAACCGCCGGATCGCCTCCATGCCGCGCCAGATCACCAGCATCTGCACGACCCAGAAACCGAAGAAGCACAACCACAACGTCCACGGCTGGCCGCCGATCGACGACGCCTTGGTCCAGCCGTCCCCGGCCAGCCGGCCGATGATCACGTGCAGCGCCTTGCCGCCCACCCACGTCTGGATGCCGAACCAGGCGCACGCGATGAACGCCCGCAGCAACGCCACCAGGTTCGCGCCGCGGATGCCGTAGAACGCGCGGGCGAACACGGGGAACGGGATGCCGTACTTCGTGCCCGCGTGGCTGTTGAGCAGCATGGGGATCAGCACGATCAGGTTGCCCAGGGTGATCGTGAGGAAGGCCTGCACCCAGTCCATGCCGATCGCGATCAACGACGCCGCGAGCGTGTAGCTGGGGATGTTGTGCGCCATGCCCATCCACAGCGCGAAGAAGTTGTACGTCGTCCACGTCCGCTGCTCGACGGGCACGGGGGCGAGTTCGGGGTTGTAGAACCTGCTGTCCTTGATGGGACCCACGTCGCTCAGTTCGACTCGGCCATCAGGTGTGACCTGGGGCGGTGAGGACTCGACTGCCATCGTTCAACCCCCTGTTACGCTGCTGAAACAACGCCAACCCGGTCTGATTCCATCCCGGAATCCTGGGTCCGCCGGTGCAGGTCTGGCAGTGTCAGAGTGTCCACGCTTGTCATGATCGGCGCACATTGTGTTCCACTGACGGCATGGGGATGTCGCGCAGGGCCGTTCTGCTCGGTGGCGTGGGGCTGGCGGGAGCAGCGGGGACGTGCGCCGCGCTCTCCCCGCGCGGCCGCCGTCTGCTCGGCTGGACGGGTCCCGACGGGGTGGTGCCGGATGTCGAACCTGTACCCGTTCAGCCCATGCCGTGGGGTGCGTGGATGGGTGCGACCGGCCCGACCGTGCTCGTGCTGCACGGCCGTGGCGGCAGCGTCGGGTGGTGGGAGGCCCTCGGGCTGCCGCGGTTCCTCAACGGCAGCGCGTTCCGGTGCGCGGTGGTCAACGGCGGCGAGGACTACTGGGTGAACTTGACGCCACCCGTGCCGTTCGAGGCCGCGCTGGGCGTGTCGATGGGCGGCTTCGGCGTGCTGGACATCGCGTCCCGGAGGCCTCTGAAGGCCGTGGCGGCGATCAGTCCGGCGCTCTTCCCGGCGTGGGAGGACGCCGAGCGCATCGACGGGTTCGCGTCACGAGAGGTGTGGGAGGCGCACGAACCGTTGCGGCACACGGAGAGGATCAAGTCACCGGTCGGCGTGTGGTGTGGACGCGAGGACCCGTTTCACGACCCGGCGCGCGCACTGGCGGACGCGGTCGGCGCGCAGGCGTCGTTCGACCACGGCGAGCACGGCGACGGCTACTGGCGTCGCGTGCTGCCGGACGCGCTGAGGTTCATCGCGCAGCGACTTTGAGGCGCACCACGGCCGTGCCCGCCTTGCGGTCGTGCCACGTCCGCGTGCCCCGCAGGTCCAACGCCTCCACCACGGACAGCGAGAGCAGCGCGAAGCCGCCGACCAGCAACAACGAGCCGAGCCAGCCCGCCGACCCCATGGCGACGTGCTCGCCGATGACGACCCACGGCTGTTGCCAGCCGAGGCCCGCCATCAGCGCCGGTTCCCGCCAGCCCAGACCGGTCAGCACGAGCACCACGCCCGTTCCGGGCAGCGCGGTCGTGATGAGCGTGCGGGTCAGCGCTCGTCTGAGGCTCAGGCCGGACGCGGGGCCCACGACCCGCAGCCCCGTGAGGGCCTTGCCGAGGGTGTTCAGGCGGAGCAGCAGGAAGTCGTACACCGCCGCGCAGAGCACCACCAGCACGGGTTCGTGGACCAACGGCCACGCCACGACCAGCACCAGGAGCCAGTCGAGCAGACGGGCGAGCAGCCGACGAACGAGCATGATTCACGCTAAGCGGCAGAATGCCGTCATAAGTGGTCAGTTCATGGCCACTTGTCGCACGAACTCGGCCACCCACCGGCCGTTGTCGCGCCGGATCGAGCGCGGGGCGAGGCCGTCGCCCGCGAACGCCTCGACCTCGGCGGGCGTGAGCGGCCACGGAGGACCGTCCGGGTCGGGGCCCTCGTCGCGCGCCACGGCCAGCACGAGCAGCTCGCCGCCGGTGAGCGCCGCCACCTGCTCGGTGGCCTCGGCGTGCAGGGCGACGGGCAGCGCCTGCACCGTCATGTTCTCGACGACCAGGTCGAACGCCCGGCGCCACTGCGCGGGCGGGTCCAGCAGGTCGGCGACGACGTAGGAGACGGACGAGTCGGGGTGGCGCTCCCGCACGGCGGCGATGGCGGTGGGGGAGATGTCGAACGCGGTCACCTCGAACCCCAGTGAGGCCAGGAACTCGGCGTCACGGCCGTAGCCGCAGCCCACGACCAGGGCGCGCCGCCCGGTGCCGTCCACGCCGTCCGCCCACTCGACGAGGTGCGGTTGCGGCTGGGGGACGTCCCAGGGGACGGAGGCCGTGCCGGCTTCGGCCTCCGCGTAGAGCTTCTCGAACCAGCCTGTCGGGTCTGCCACCTGCAGGCGGCGGGCGTCGTCATCAGCGGACATGACAACACCCTGTCAGGTCAGCGCGCGGCGCGCGCCCGAGTTACGTATTCCACCAGCCCGTCGTCCGCCGGCCACCCGATCCGCGAGCTGATCGACGCCTTGTTCTCCTCCCACGACCGCTGCGCCGCCGCCTGCACGGCCGCGTCGCCACCCGTGAACTTCGCGCCGAGCTCGTCCCACTGCCGCGCCAGCTCGACGACACGCGGGTCGGACGGCGGGGTGCCGTCGGCCATGTGCTGCCGCAGTCGCGCCACCAGCTCCAGCCACGACGCCTTCAGCGCCTCCACGGCCTCGGGGCCCAGCGCCGCCGCGCGCGACCGCAGGTCGCCCAGCTGGTCGGCGGTGAAGTAGCTCTCGTGCACGGACATCATCTCCAAAGTGGACAGAAGGGATTCGGGGGTGTGCCCGTCGAGCAGCGCGGTGAGGCGGGAGCGGAGTGCCTCGACGTGTTGTGCTTGCGCGGTCAAGGAAGCGAGCTGGGCCTCGAAGATCGGTCGCAGGGAGTCCGAACGGGACAGTGCCGATCGGACTTCCTCGAGCGACAGGCCGAGCTGACGCAGCGATCTCACCTGATAGAGGCGACGTACGTCGTCCGGTGTGTACCGACGGTGACCGGATGGCGTGCGCTCGGAGGCGACGACCAGTCCGATCTCGTCGTAGTGATGCAGCGTGCGGACCGTCAGTCCGCTCGCTTTGGCCAGGTCACCGATGCTCCAGCGGGTCACGTGACGACCGTAGGACCTCCCGTGGCGTGAGGTTCAAGCCCTGAACACCCGATCGAGCGGGTTAATTCGCGAACCGAACGCGCCGATGAAATCGAAGATCGGTCCCCAAAACCAGATTGAGGAAAACTGTGTCCCGTTCCGGACTCTTCCGTGCCGCCGCCCTGCTCGCCGCCAGCGCCGCGCCGCTCCTCGCCGCGGGCTCCGCCAACGCCGCCGAGCTCCCGCAGCTGGGCTCGACCCTTCCCGAGGTCGGCGCGGACCAGCTGGCCTCCGGCGCCACCCAGCTCACCAACCCGCTCGAGGCGGCCTCGGCCCTCCAGCTGCCGCACGTCGGCACGCCCGTGGCGAGCGACCTGCCCGTGGCCGGTGCCCTGCCCGTCCCCGCCCTGCCGGGTGCCGCCCAGGAGCGCTCGCTGCCCGCGACGCCGGACCTCGCCGGTCTGCCGCAGGTGGCGACCCCCGAGGCCCACGGCGGCAACACGCACCTCGGCTCGGTGCGCGCTCCCATGCCGTCCGGCCTGCCCACCGAAGGCGCCGTGCCGAACCCGACCGTGCTCTCCGGCGTCCTGCCGACGATCAACGGCTGAGTTCGCACGTCGAAAATGGGCCCGTGCGCGCTCACGGGCCCATTTCGTGCACCAGCAGGGCGACGTAGAGCGAGAGCACGGACTCCGGGTCCTCCAGCGAGACGCCGAGGACCTGTTCGATCCGCCCCAGCTGCTGGTAGTACGCCGTGCGCGAGAGGTGTGCCGCCGCGGCCGCCGCCGACTTGTTGCCGCCGTTCTCGCACAGGCACCGCAGCAGCTCGACGAGCCGCGATCCCTGCGCCGCGTCCCGTGCCAGCAGGGGCCCGAGCTCGCGGTCCGCGAACGCCCGCACCCGTTCGTCGTCGCGCAGCAGGTGCAGCAGACCGCGCAGCCGCACGTCGTCCAGCCGGTGGTAGAGCTGGGATCCGGGCGCTCGCAACGCCGCCCCGGCCACGTGCGCGGCCTCGCCCAGCGACCGGCGAACGTCCGTTGTGGACGTCACGGTGGTGCCGACGGCGATGACGACCTCGGACGCCGCCGTCCGGTGGATCTCACGGGCGACCTTGCGCAGCACCCCTTCCACGCCCACGGTCATCGGCACCGAGAGCAGCGCCCGCACCGACGTGTCGTCGACGACACCGACCAGCGCCGCGACCGTCACCCGCCGGCCCGCGAGCGCGGTCGCCTCGGCGAGATCGCGCAGGACCTCCTGCGTGGCAAGCGTTTGCCCCTGCAGCACCGACACCGGCCGGACCGCCACGCCGATGAGCTGCCGTCGTTCCAGCGGCACCCCCAGCGCCGCCGCCCGCGCGCCCAGGTCCGGGGACTGCGGCGACTGGCCGAGCAGCTGCGCCAGCAACGTCCGGTGCGTCTGCCGTTCCAACGACTCCCGGTCGCGCGCCACGAGCCGATGCACGGCCAACGCGGACGCGGCGCGTTCGGCGACCACGACGTGCCGGTGCGGTGGAGCCTCCGGCGAGACCATCACCAGCCGGCCCCAGTCGGCGCCGCGCGCCCCGACGATCGTGATCAACCAGCCGGACGCCGCGTCGTAGGCGGTCCGCTCGGTCACCGTGACGGCCCGCGAGCGCGCCGCCCAGTCGTCCAGCAGCGTCACGGGGTCGTTGCCCGCCGCGTCGTAGGCGAGCACCTCGTGGCCCAGCGTCTCCAGCACGACGGCCAGTCCGGACGTCCGCGCCACCTCGCGCAGCACCTCCGACGGCTCGGCGCCCGCGACCGTCAGCGCCGTGAACGTCTCGTGCACCTGTTCCGCGGCCCGCAGCTCGGCCAGCTGGGCGTCCACGATCAGGCCGACGACGGCCTCGGTCACAGCGACGTACTTGGTCTCCTCGGTGAGCGTGACCAGCGGCAACCCGTGCCGTTCTGCCTCGGTGACGAGCGCGGCCGGCACGTCGTCGCGCCACCGCCGCCCCAGCTCGACGACGAGCCCGGCGCAGCCCACGGCGGCCAGTTCCTCGACATACCGGGCGAGCCCGGACTCGGGCAGCATCACCCCGGTCGTGAGCACCAGTTCGCCGCCGCGCAGCAACGGCGCGATGTCCGCGATCTCCGCCACGTGCACCCAGCGGACCCTCCGGGCGAGGCCCGCCGACCCCGCCACCAGGCGCGGTTTCCCCTGCCGGATCACCGGGAGGGCGACGACATCCGCGACCGTCGGGTACATGGACACAACGTAATGCCAACCAGCCGATCCGGGTACAGGTTGTGCATGGCGGCCAGGGCCCCGCGCCAGCAGACTCCGAGGTCAGGTGCGGAACCCCTGGAGGCGAGATGGCCCACAAGGAGCTGCTGGCACGTCACCGCGCGGTGATGCCGAAGTGGCTGGCCCTCTACTACGACGAGCCCATCGAGATCGCGAGCGCTTCCGGGCGCCGGGTGACCGACCGCGAGGGCACGACCTACCTGGACTTCTTCGCGGGCATCCTGACCAACGCCATCGGCTACGACGTCGCGGAGATCAGCGACGCGATCCGGTCGCAGCTCGACACGGGCGTGCTGCACAGCTCGACGCTGTACCTGATCCAGTCGCAGGTCGAGCTCGCGGAGAAGATCGCGGAACTCTCCGGCATCCCCGACGCCAAGGTCTTCTTCACCAACTCCGGCACCGAGGCCAACGAGACCGCGCTGATGCTCGCCACCCAGGCGCGGCGCAGCGAGCAGGTGCTGGCGCTGCGCAACAGCTACCACGGCCGTGCGTTCGCCACGATCGCCATCACGGGCAACCGCGGGTGGTCGGCGTCCGCGCTGTCGCCGATCAAGGTCAGCTGGGTGCACGGCGGTTACCGCTACCGCTCGCCGTTCAAGTCGTTCAACGACGCCGACTACATCAAGGCCTGCGTCGACGACCTGCGCGAGATCATCGAGACGACCACGTCCGGCGACGTCGCGTGCATGATCGCCGAGCCGATCCAGGGCGTCGGCGGCTTCACGTCCCCGCCAGACGGCCTGTTCCGCGCGTTCAAGGACGTGCTCGACGAGTACGGGATCCTGTTCGTCTCCGACGAGGTGCAGACCGGCTGGGGCCGCACCGGCGAGCACTTCTGGGGCATCCAGGCGCACGACGTGGTGCCGGACGCGATGACGTTCGCCAAGGGCCTCGGCAACGGTCTCGCGATCGGCGGCGTCGTCGCGCGCGGCGACCTGATGGACACGATCAACGCCAACTCGATCTCGACGTTCGGCGGCAACCCGATCTCCACGGCCGGCGCGCTCGCCACCGTGAACTACCTGCTCGACCACGACCTGCAGGCCAACGCCGCCAAGCTGGGCTCGCGGCTGCTGAGCGGCCTGCGCGAGATCGCCGAGAAGCACCCGGTGATCGGCGACGTGCGAGGCAAGGGACTGATGGTCGGCGTCGAGTTCGTCGGCCCCGAGGGCGAACCCAACGGCGCCGCGGCGGCCACGGTCCTGAACGAGTCGAGGGCGCGCGGCCTGCTCGTCGGCAAGGGCGGCCTGTACGGCAACGTGATCCGCCTGGCCCCGCCGATGACCCTGACCGAGGACGAACTCGAAGAGGCGCTGGGAATCCTGGCTCAGGCGGTGGAGAAGGCGTGATCAGGCACTGGATCAACGGCAAGCCCTGGGACGAGTCCCCGGAACGCGCGGGCGACGTCTACGACCCGACGACGGGCAAGGTGGCCCAGCAGGTCGCGTTCGCCTCGGTGTCCGAAGTGGACGCGGCGGTCTCCGCGGCCGCGGAAGCGTTTGCGTCCTGGCGCAACGCCTCCCTGGCGCAGCGCACCACGGTCATGTTCAAGTTCCGCGAGCTGCTCAACGACCGCAAGGGCGACCTGGCGAAGATCGTCTCGGCGGAGCACGGCAAGGTCGTCTCCGACGCGGGCGGCGAGATCCAGCGCGCCCTCGAATCCGTCGAGTACGCCTGCGGTATCCCGCAACTGCTCAAGGGCGGCTTCAGCGAGAACGCCTCGACCCGCGTCGACGTCTACTCGATCCAGCAGCCCGTCGGCGTGGTCGGCGTGATCTCGCCGTTCAACTTCCCGGCCATGGTCCCGCTGTGGTTCGTGCCGACCGCAATCGCTTGCGGCAACACGGTGGTCCTGAAACCGTCCGAAAAGGACCCGTCTTCGTCGAACTTCATCGCCGAGCTCTTCGCCGAGGCGGGCCTGCCGGACGGCGTCCTGAACGTCGTGCACGGCGACAAGGTGGCGGTTGACCGGTTGCTGGAACACCCGACCGTGAAGGCGATCTCGTTCGTCGGCTCCACCCCGATCGCCCGCTACGTCTACGAGACCGGCACCTCGCACGGCAAGCGCGTGCAGGCGCTGGGCGGCGCCAAGAACCACATGGTCGTCCTTCCGGACGCCGACCTGGACCTGGCCGCGGACGCCGCCGTCTCGGCGGGCTTCGGCTCGGCGGGGGAGCGCTGCATGGCGATCTCGGTCGTCGTGGCCGTGGGCGAGGTCGGCGACTCGCTGGTCGACCGCATCAAGTCCCGGATGGCCGAGGTGCAGGTCGGCTCCGGTGCCTCCTGCGAGATGGGCCCGCTCGTCACCGGCGCGCACCGCGACAAGGTGACGTCCTATTTGGACGCGGGCGTGTCCGAGGGCGCCGTGCTCGCGGTCGACGGCCGCGACCACCCGATCGACGGCGACGACGGCGGGTTCTGGCTCGGCCCCACGCTCTTCGACCACGTCGGCACGGACATGTCGGTCTACACCGACGAGATCTTCGGCCCCGTCCTGTCGGTCGTCCGCTGCGACACCTACGAGGACGCCGTGGAGATGGTGAACTCGAACAGGTACGGCAACGGCACCGCGATCTTCACCAACGACGGGGGCGCGGCGCGGCGGTTCCAGAACGAGATCGAGGTGGGCATGGTCGGCGTCAACGTGCCGATTCCCGTGCCGGTCGCCTACTACTCGTTCGGCGGGTGGAAGGAATCGCTGTTCGGTGACGCGCATGCGTACGGGCCGCACGGCGTGCACTTCTTCACGCGGTCGAAGGTGGTCACGTCGCGATGGCTCGATCCGTCGCACGGTGGCGTGAACCTGGGGTTCCCGCAGAACACCTAGAGTGGGCTGGTGAGCACTCGCCGCTCGTACGATCGCGTGGCCGCGCGTTACGCGTCCGAACTGAGCGGCGAGCTCGCCGGCAAACCGCTGGACCGCGCACTGCTCGACGTGGTGGCGGACTTCGCGGACGGTCCCGTGCTGGACGTCGGCTGCGGGCCCGGCCACGTCGCGGCCTACCTGGCTGGCCGGGTGCCCGCGGTGGGAGTCGACCTGTCGCCGCGCATGTGTGCGCACGCCGCTGTACCTGCGTGCGCCGGAGACATGACGGCGTTGCCGGTGCGGTCGCGGTCGGTCGGCGCGCTCGTCTGCCTGTACGCGGTCATCCACCTCGACGCGGAACAACGCGCCAAGGCGTACGCCGAGTTCGCGCGGGTCCTGAAGCCAGGAGGACAGGCGCTGGTGGCGTTCCACGTGCGAGACCAGGACACCTCGTCAGGGCAGGCGAGAACCCTGACCGAGTGGTGGGTGACGAGGTCGACCTGACCTTCCACTTCCTCGACCCCGAGGAGGAGACCCGCGCGCTGGCGGAAGCGGGCCTCGCCGTGACGGCCCGCCTCGACCGCGCTCCGGACCCGCGCGTCGAGCACCGGAGCGATCGCTGCTACCTGCTGGCGCGGGCCGCCAGTGCCTCCGGCAGCGGGTCGTAGCGCGAGAACCGGCGCGTGAACGTGCCGGTGCCCGACGTCAGCGACCGCAGCTCGATCGCGTACCGCAGCAGCTCCGACGACGGCACCTCGGCACGGATCACCGTGCGCCCGCCCTCGTCCGCCTCGGTGCCGAGCACGCGCCCGCGCCGTCCGGAGAGGTCGCCCAGCACGGTGCCGAGGTGCTCGTCGGGCAGGCGGATCGCGACCTCGTCCATCGGTTCCAGCAGCTGGGTGCGCGCCGCGGCCGCGGCCTCCTTCAGGGCCAGCGCGCCCGCTGTCTGGAACGCGGCGTCCGACGAGTCGACCGAGTGCGCCTTGCCGTCGACGAGGGTGACCCGGACGTCGACGACCGGTGTGCCGTCGTGCAGGCCTCGTTCCAGCTGTGCGCGCACGCCCTTCTCTACGCTGGGGATGAACTGGTGGGGGACCGAGCCGCCGACGATCTTGTCCACGAACTCGAAGCCGGAGCCGCGGGGGAGCGGTTCGACGACGATGTCGCACACCGCGTACTGGCCGTGGCCTCCGGACTGCTTGACGTGCCGGCCGTGGCCCTTCGCCGCTGCCGCGAAGGTCTCGCGGAACGGGACGCGCACCGGTTCGGTGTCGATCTCCGCGCCGCCCGCGCGCAGGCGGGCCAGCACGACGTCGGCGTGCGCCTCGCCCATGCACCACAGGACCATCTGGTGCGTCTCGGCGTTGCGGTCGAGGCGCAGGGTCGGGTCGCTCGCGACCAGGCGGTTGAGGTTGCGGGCCAGGTTGTCCTCGTCGCTGCGTGTGCGCGGCACGACGGCTATGGGCAGCAACGGTTCCGGCATGTCCCACGGCGCCATGAGCAACGGCTGTTCGGGGGCGGACACGGTGTCGCCGGTCTCGGCGGTGGTGAGCTTGGTGAGGGCGCAGAGGTCGCCGGCGACGCAGTAGGGCACCTCGCGCAGGGACGAACCCAGCGGCGAGTAGATGTGGGCGACGCGTTCGTCGGCGTCGTGGTCCTCGTGACCGCGGTCGGCCATGCCGTGACCGGAGACGTGCACGGGGCGTTCGGGGCGGAGGGTGCCGGAGAAGACGCGGACCAACGACACGCGGCCGACGTAGGAGTCCACGGCTGTGCGGACCACCTCGGCGACGAGTGGCCCGTCCGGGTCGGCGGCCATTCTGGGTTGAGGAATGCCCTCGATCGACGTCACGTCCGGAACGTCGTGCTCCAGCGGTGACGGGAACGCGCGCGCGATGCCGTCCAACAACTCCGTCAGGCCCATGCCGGTGGCGGCGCACACGGGCATCACGGGGTGGAACGAGCCGCGCGAGACGGCGGTCTCCAGATCGGCGATCAGCGTGTCCTGGTCGATCTCCTCGCCCGCCAGGTAGCGGTCCATGAGGGTCTCGTCCTCGCTCTCGGCGATGATCCCCTCGATCAACGCCGCGCGCTCGTCCGGGTAGTTCTCACCGGACGTCAGCAGGCCGACGAGGTAGTCGCCCTCCTGCACGTACAACGGCGTGACGCCCGCGCCGAACGCCGCCTGGCACTCGATGACCTCGTTGCCGAAGTTCGCGCGGTGGTGGTCGGTGCGTGTGATGACCACGGCCCGAGGCATGCCGACGAGAGCGCACTCCTCCCACAACGCGATGGTGGCCGCGTCCACGCCCTCGAAGGCGTTGACAACAAAAAGGGCCGCGTCCGCGGCCCGCAGTCCTGCCCTGAGCTCACCCACGAAGTCGACGTAGCCGGGGGTGTCGATCAGGTTGATCTTGATGTCCCCGTGCTGGATCGGGGCCACCGCGAGGCCTACCGACCGTTGTTGTCGCACGGCGGCCGGGTCGTGGTCGCAGACCGTGGTGCCCTCGGTGACCGATCCCGCGCGGGTCAGCACGCCGGTGGCGGCGAGCAGGGCCTCGGTGAGCGTCGTCTTGCCCGCACCGGACGGGCCCACGAGCACGACGTTGCGGACCTTGGCCGGGTCGTCCACAGCGACCGCGCCTGCCGATGTGCCGTTGTCGGAGTGCTTGCTTCCCATGGCGACCTCCGTCAAGTCGTAGTGTTCGATCTCACACCCGATGGGGTTCCGGGACAACCCCGCAGACCCATCTGGTCGCCGACTGGCGTTCACGCCAGCTCTGCGTGACGGGCATCACGACCTGCGTTGATCGTGAAAGTGGCCTTCCGAAACGTGGCTCCAGTGGCTTGGCAGAGGGGGCCACAGCGGTCGTACCGTGAGTTCACCAAGACTTCCCCTCGTGAAAGGTTGCCCAGGTGAGCACTGATCAGGTCACGGGTACTGCCCGCGTCAAGCGCGGCATGGCCGAGATGCTCAAGGGTGGCGTGATCATGGACGTGGTCGACGCGACCCAGGCGAAGATCGCGGAGGACGCGGGCGCCGTCGCCGTCATGGCCCTCGAGCGCGTTCCCGCCGACATCCGCGCCCAGGGCGGCGTCGCGCGCATGAGCGACCCCGACCTGATCGACGGGATCATCAACGCCGTCTCGATCCCGGTCATGGCGAAGGCTCGCATCGGCCACTTCGTCGAGGCCCAGGTCCTCGCGTCGCTCGGCGTCGACTACATCGACGAGTCCGAGGTCCTCACCCCGGCCGACTACGCGAACCACATCGACAAGTGGGCGTTCACCGTCCCCTTCGTCTGCGGCGCCACGAACCTCGGCGAGGCCCTGCGCCGCATCACCGAGGGTGCGGCCATGATCCGCTCCAAGGGCGAGGCCGGCACCGGTGACGTCTCGAACGCCACCACACACATGCGCAGGATCCGCCAGGAGATCCGCCGCCTGCAGAACCTCCCCGAGGACGAGCTCTACGTCGCCGCCAAGGAGCTCCAGGCGCCGTTCGAGCTGGTCCGCGAGGTGGCCCAGAACGGCAAGCTGCCCGTCGTGCTCTTCACCGCGGGCGGCATCGCGACCCCTGCCGACGCCGCGATGATGATGCAGCTCGGCGCCGAGGGCGTGTTCGTCGGTTCCGGCATCTTCAAGTCCGGCAACCCGGCCCAGCGCGCCGAGGCCATCGTGAAGGCCACCACCTTCCACGACGACCCCGACGTCATCGCCAAGGTCTCGCGCGGCCTGGGCGAGGCCATGGTCGGCATCAACGTCGAGGACGTGCCGGAGCCGCACCGCCTGGCCGAGCGCGGCTGGTAAGCACTGCGCAACGAAGGCGCACCGCTTCGAGGCGGTGCGCCTTCGGTCGTTCTCAGCCGACGGTGAACGTGTGGGTCAGGCAGTACGTCGTCTTGATCTCCGGGTACGCGAGGGCCAGCGCGAGCCGTTCGTCCTGCCCGCACGCCGCCTTGTCGACGGTGTCCGCCAGCACCTTGGCCTTCACGACCATGTAGCCGCCGCACGGCTTCTTCGGGAACTCCGCCTTCAGCGACGCGAGCGCGAAGTCGTAGCACTCGCCGTCGGTGAACACCGGGACCAGGCACACGTTCATGCCGTACCCCTTGGTGTACTTGACGTACGAGTCGTCGTCCTCGCCGCACTTCTCCGCGGTCTGCAACGTCCTGGTGACCACGTAGTTGTGCTTGTTCTCGGTGCACTCGGTCTTCGCGTAGGCCGCGTCGAACGTCCCGCCGGTGAGCAGCACGCAGTCGCCGACCACCGCGAACGGCTTCGGCTTGCTGGTGGTGGTCGTCGGTACCGCCGTCGTCGTGGCCGGCGCGGTGCCGCTGCCGAACTTAAGGTCGTCCTTGCGCACGACCCACAGCAGCACGGCCCCGATCGCCACGACGAGCACGAGCAGGCCGGCTCCGATCAGCAGGCCGGCGCGCGAGGACCGTTGCGGTGCCACGTCCAGCATCGGACGCGGGCCGTCACCCTGCTGCGGGTACTGCGGCGCGGGGCCCGAGTAGGCCCCGAACGGGTCCGGGTCGACGGGGCCGTACAGGGCGTCGTCCGGGTCGGGCGACCGGCGGGCCGGGCCCGCGGGCGGCGCCCACGGGTTCTCCGGCTCGCCGGGTCTGCCAGGTGGTGTGGTCATCAGGTTCCCCCAGTGGTCGAAAGGGGGAGCCTAATGCGTTCTCCGCGTCAGGTGCGCACGGTTTCGGCCAGGCCGGACAGCGCCTCGGGCAGCGGTTCGTGGTGCAGCACGCCGAGTCGTTGCGTGGCACGGGTGAGCGCCACGTACAGCTCCGCCGCGCCCCGCGGTCCTTCGGCCATGATCCGTCCCGGTTCCACGACGAGCACGGAGTCGTACTCCAGGCCCTTCGTCTCCGCGGCGGGCACGGTGCCGGGCACGCCGTGCGGGCCGATCACCACGCTGGTGCCTTCGAGGGCGGCCTCCGCGAGGGTGAACTCCTCGATGGCCGCCGGCAGCTCGTCCTCCGACAGCTGCCGCGCCCACGGCTCGACACCGTTGGCGCGCACCGACTCCGGCGCGACGACGTCCGGTGCGAACTCGGCGAGGACCCTGGCCGCGACGGCCATGATCTCCGCCGGCGTGCGGTAGTTGACCGTCAGCGAGCGGTACTCCCAGCGGCCCGGCACGTACGGGTCCAGCATCTGACCCCACGACGTGGCACCCGCCGGCGCACGGCGCTGCGCCAGGTCGCCCACCACGGTGAAGGAACGGCCGGGGCAGCGGCGCATCAACACCCGCCAGTCCATTTCGGACAGTTCCTGGGCCTCGTCCACCACCACGTGCCGGTAGGTCCAGCCGCGGTCGGCCATCGCCCGCTCGACGAGCGTGCGCTGGTCGTGGTTCTCGAAGCGCTCGGCCAGGTCGTTGGCCTCCAGCATGTCCGAGGCGAAGAGGTGGTCCTCGTCGTCCATGTGGTCGAAGCGGCCGACCATGCTGTCGAGCACCTCGGCCGCGTACCGGGCCTCGGCCGCGCGCTCGGCCTCCGCGGCCTGGTCGGCGGCCTGCTCGGAGCCGTCCTTGCCCAGCAGGTCGTACAGCTCGTCGAGCAGCGGCACATCCGACACGGTCCACGCGTCGCCCTCGGCGCGGTGCAGCGACGGGTCCGCGCCCGCCGCCGCGAGCTCCTCCGGCGACGAGTACAGCGAGCCCAGCAGCTCGAACGGCGTCATGATCGGCCACAGCGCGTCGAGCGCGGCGATGAACGCGTCGTCGTCGGCGAGGTCCCTCACCAGGCCCGACCGCATGTCCTCCCAGGCCTGCTTGTCGTCCCGGGCCATCCAGCCCTTGCCGATGCGGCCGATGGCGCGCTCGGTCAGGACGTACGTGACGATCTCGCGGAACACCGCGCGGGCCTCGTTGTGCGGCAGGCCGCTGTCGCGCGCCTCCTGCCGGGCCCACTCGGCGACGTCCGCGCCGATGTTGACGACGATGTCCTTGATCCCGATCGGGATCGGCTCCTCCGGAACCCGCTGCCGGGCAGCGACCGCCGCCTTCAGCACGTCCACCATCGTGCGCGAGCCCTTGAGCTTGGCGACCTCGGGCGCGTCCTCGGCGGTCGCGAGCAGTCCGGGCAGCAGGCTGCCGGCGGTCGAGAACACGACGTCCGACTCGCCCAGCGACGGCAGAACGCGGCTGATGTGGTTCAGGAACGCCGGGTTCGGGCCGACGACGAGAACGCCGTGCCGTTCCATGCGCTCTCGTTGCGTGTACATCAGATAGGCGACGCGGTGCAGCGCCACGACCGTCTTGCCGGTACCCGGGCCGCCCTCGATGACCAGCACGCCGGGGTGGTCGAGCCGGATGATCGCGTCCTGTTCGAACTGGATGGTCGCCACGATGTCGCGCATGCCCTGCCCGCGCGGCGCGTTGAGCGCCTCCAGCAGGGCCACGTCGCCCCGCTCCTCGCCGAGCTTGCCGAACACCTCGTCGGTGAACCCGGCCACCGTGCGGCGGCGGGTGAGGAACTGGCGACGCCGGCGCTGCCCCTCGGGGTTCGCGCCGGTGGCGGTGTAGAACGGCCGCGCCGCCGGTGCCCGCCAGTCGAGCAGCAACGGCTCGAAGTCGTCGAACTCGTCGAACAGGCCGATCCTGCCGATGTAGGAGACGTCCCCGTCGGCGCTGTCGAGCCGGCCGAAGCACAGGCCGTAGTCGGCGACGTTCAGGCGCTTCATCTCGCGGTGCCGGGCGCGCACCTCGTTGTCGCGTTCCATCGCGGTCTCGCCGGTGCCACCCAGCGCGGACTGGTACGCCGCCTTCACGCGCGCACGTTCGCCATCGAGCCGTGCGTAGAGACCGGCCACGTAGTCGCGTTCGGACTGCAGTTCTTCTTCGTAACCCACGTGCTCCCCAGTGCGCCTGGTTTTGGCTTGAGGCGTCGAGTGTGAACGATGCCCGGGGCCTTGTGGCAAGGCCCCCTCTCTGCTATACGTTTGAATGGAAGAACGGGCCGGTCGCACGCGCGACGCGGCCCGTTTTTCGTTGGCGTGGAGGAGGCGGCGCTGGTCATCATGGCCGCGTGAACCTGCCGCTCCGCTGGGACCTCGTGACACCGGACCAGCTCGGGTCGATGCTCGACGACGTCGAGGCGCCCGAGGTCTGGTACCTCGACGACCTCGCGGAATGCGCCGGCAAGGTCCTGGCTCGCAGCGGCGACGGGGACCTGGTGTTCGTGGGGAGGTCGCTCGACTCGATGTTCGACCTGCTCGGCGGCGCGCTGGAGGGCAGGAAGTTGCACCGGCTGCCCCTGTCGTTCCGCCACGGCCCGGTCCTGCGCGGGGACGTCCCGCGCGCCCGCGAGATGCTCGCCGAGATCGGCGTCACGCCCGCATCGCTGGCCCGGCGCGACCGTCCGGTCACCTTCGTCGACGTCGTGGCGACGGGAGGGTCGTTCGAGAAGCTCTTCGGCCTGCTGGACGACTGGATCGCCGAGGAACGCGAGACCTGGCCCGCGATCCGGCGCAAGCTGCGGTTCGTCGGCGTGACGATCCGCAGGCGGACCAGCCCGAACGTCGAACGCTGGCAGCAGCAGGCCGAGTGGACGCGACGCCTGCCCGCCTCCTCGGTGGTCAACGTGTCGCTCGACGTGCGGGTCTGGAGTTACCTGGGCAACAACCAGACCAAGCTCACCTGGCCCTTCCCGCTGCACCGCTGGCGCGAGCACCTGCGCGAGGCGAAGCGGGACGAACGCACGCGCGTCGCGCTGGCCGAGGCCGTACACCTGGTGGCGCTCGGCCGCACCCAGGAGGTGCGGCGGAAGATCGCACGCGGCATGGATGGCGAACCCGCGCTCAGCGAGTCATGGCTGCGGACGTTGCAGAGCCGCCTCAGCTAGACGGTGTGCTCCATCACCATCATCGCCGTCGTCCCCGGCTCCAGCGCCTTGCACACGTGCGGCAGATCCCCCGGATACACGATGTAGTCACCGGGCCCGAGCTCGATCGGGTCGTCGGCGAGCCCCGCCAGGCACCGGCCCGACGCCACGATCATGTGCTCGACGCTGCCCGGCACGTGCGGCAGCGACTCGCGGGCACCGCCCGGTTCGAGTGCCAGCCAGTAGATGTCGTGCTTGGTGCCCGGACGGCACGCGGCCAGCAGCGTCGCGGAGTAGTGCGCGCGCTCGGAGTGGATGACCGGGCCCTCGCCCGCGCGGATCACCTGCACGCGGGGGACGGCGGGTTCGACGAGCTGGCTGAACGGGACGCCCAGGGCCACGCCGAGGGCCCACAGGGTCTCCACGCTGGGGTTTCCCGCGCCGGACTCCAGTTGGGAGAGCGTCGACTTCGCGATGCCGGCCTTCTTGGCGACCTCGCTCAGCGACATGCCGGTGCGATCGCGCTCACGCCGGAGGTTGGCCGCGATCAGGTCGAGTGGTGCGTTCGACACAGAAGTCCATCCGTTCGTCTTGACGAACACCGAGCCCAGGTGTTCATCTTAATGGGTGGTGCGTTCGATCTGGCGAACTCTTGATGCTGTGCTCCTGCGTGACGTGGCCGCGGTGGCACTGGGGGCCGCGGTGACCGGTGCGAGCTTCGGCGCGATCTCGGTGGGCTCCGGCCTGCCGTGGTGGATGCCGGTGCTGATGTCGCTGGTGATCTTCGCGGGTGGCTCGCAGTTCATGGCCGTGGGCGTTGTCGCCGCTGGTGGCAGTCCTGCCGCCGCGGTGCTGGCCGGGCTCGTGCTCAACGCGCGGCACCTGCCGTTCGGGCTCGCGGTCGGGGACGTGCTCGGCAGGAACCCGCTCGCGCGGATCGTCGGCAGTCACCTGTTGATCGACGAGTCGACGGCGTTCGCCATGGCGCAGAGGGATCCCGCGAGAGCGCGTGCCGCCTACTGGGCGTGCGGTGTGTCGTTGTTCTTCACCTGGAACGTGGGCGTACTCGTCGGTGCGCTCGTGGGGCAGGCGATCGGTGACCCGGGGACGTTCGGGCTGGACGCGGCGTTCCCGGCGGCGCTGCTGGCGCTCACGCTCCCGGCGCTCAAGGACGCGGCGACGCGCAACGCGGCTCTCGCCGGCGCCGCGATCGCGCTCCTGACGACGCCGTTCCTGCCCGCCGGTGTGCCCGTGCTGCTCGCGCTGGTCGGCCTGGTCGCGTTCCGCACCACCAAGAAGGAGGAGCCGTGCCCGTCACCGCGGTCCTGATCCTGGCTGCCGGCACCTTCGCCATCCGGTTCGCCGGGCCGTTGCTGCGCGACCGCGTCACGCTGCCCGAGAAGGTCCGCGAACTTATGTCCGCCTCCGCCACGGTGTTGCTGCTGGCTCTGGTGGCCGTGTCGGCTTTGACGAACGGCAAGCAGTTCGGTGGCTGGGCACTGGCCGCGGGAGTCGCTGTCGGTGGTCTCGCGGCGTGGCGCAAACTGCCATTCGTCGCAATTATTGTCCTGGCGGCGGGAACGACCGCGGGGCTGAGGCTGCTCGGCGTCGCCTAGTGCTTTCTGACGTGCGAGAAAAGCAGGTTCGTGTGCACCTCCGTCACCTCCCGGCGGCTCGTGAACTTGTCGAGCACGAGCCGTTGGAGATGACCGACGTCGGACACGGCGACGTGCACGAGGAAATCCTCCGGACCCGTCACGTGGGAGAGCGCGAGCGTTTCGGGGAGCGAGAGCACGTACGCCATGAACGGGTCGACGATCTCTTTGGTGTGCGGGCGGATCTTCACCGCGAGCATCGCCTGCACGTGCTGGCCGACGGCGCCGGGGTCGATCTCGGCGTGGTAGCCGGTGATCACGCCCCGCTCCCGCAACGCCCGGTGCCGGACCACCGCCGTCGACTGCGCGACGTTGACGCGTTCGGCCAGGTCCTTGTTCTGCAGCCGCGCGTCCTTCCGCAGCTCCCGCACGATGGCCTCGTCGATCGAATCCAGCACGGCTCTTCTCCGTTCTACCGAATCGGCTGCGCCGTTGCACCCGCTCTGCCGAGGAAGTCTCCACCATTCGGGCCATGACGCGCATCGAGACCATCGCAGTGCACGGCGGCCGCGACGACCTCGCGGAGCTCGGCGTGCACGCTCCTCCCATCGACCTGTCCACCACCTACCCCGTGCCCGACCAGGCGCTCGGCGGTCAGGCGCTGGGTGACTGGGCCACCGGCGCCGCGCGGGCCTCCTCGCCCGTCTACGCGCGGCTGCACAACCCGACGGTGGCCCGTTTCGAGCAGGCGCTCGCGGCCCTCGAGCACACCGAGACGTCCGTGGCGTTCGGCAGCGGCATGGCGGCGGTGACCGCCGTCGTCCAGGCCGCGTGCGTCATGGCCGGAAAACCGCACGTCGTGGCCGTGCGGCCGCTGTACGGCGGCACCGACCACCTGCTGTCGTCCGGTCTGCTCGGCGTCACGACGACGTACGTCGAGGCGGGCCTGGTGGCCTCCGCGATCCGGCCGGACACCGGGCTCGTCGTCGTCGAGACGCCGGCCAACCCGAACCTCGACCTCGTCGACATCGAGCACGTCGTGCGCCAGGCCGGTTCCGTGCCGGTCATGGTCGACAACACCTTCGCGACGCCGGTCCTGCAGAACCCGGCGCTGCACGGCGCGGAGTACGTGCTGCACTCGGGCACCAAGTACCTGGGCGGGCACGGCGACGTGCTGGGCGGCGTGGTGGCCTGCTCAGAGGAGCTGGCGGCGGCGTTGCGGCAGGTCAGGATCATCACCGGTGCCGTGCTGCACCCGCTGGGCGGCTACCTGCTGCACCGCGGCCTCGCCACCCTGCCGCTGCGCGTCGAGGCGGCCTCCCGGTCGGCGGCCGTGCTGGCCTCGCGGCTGGCCGAGCACGACGCCGTGGAGTTCGTGCGCTACCCGTCCACGTCACGGCAGATGCGCGGAACCGGCGCCATGATCGCGTTCGGCGTGCACGGCGATCCGGTCGAGGTGGTGCGCCGTTTGAAGCTCATCACGCCGGCCGTCTCATTGGGTTCGGTCGACACGTTGATCGAGCACCCCTCGGCTTTGACGCATCGCCTCGTTCCCGGAGAAGAACTGCGGGCTTCCGGCGTTCCGGACAATTTGCTGCGCATTTCCGTGGGCCTCGAGCACGTCGAAGACATTTGGGAAGACCTAAACGCAGCGCTGTGTGACGTGGCTTACGTTAAGTCTTCCCCAGGTGATTTCTTGGTGATGACCGCCACTCGCTAGGGTTCCCCGCATTCAGCGCGTCGGGGCGCGGGAGGTTCCGACGCGAGCATTTTTCCGTTTTCGGAAGGAACCTCTTCGTGAGTTCTGTGGAAATCGATGCGGACGGCTACACCAAGGCGCTGAGCAAGCGCCAGGTGCAGATGATCGCCATCGGTGGCGCGATCGGCGTCGGCCTCTTCCTGGGTGCGGGCGGGCGCCTCGCCACAGCGGGGCCGTCGCTGATCCTGTCGTACGCGGTGTGCGGCCTCGCGGCGTTCTTCGTCATGCGCGCGTTGGGCGAACTGGTGCTGCATCGCCCCGTGTCGGGCAGCTTCGTCGAGTACGCCCGCGAGTTCATCGGTCCGTGGGCCGGCTTCACGTCGGGCTGGCTCTACTGGCTGAACTGGGCGATGACCGGCATCGCCGAGATCACCGCCATCGCGATCTACATGCACAAGTGGTTCCCCGACCTGCCGCAGTGGATCACCGCTCTCGTGGCGCTGGTGGTCCTCGTGGCCATCAACCTGTTGTCGGTGAAGCTCTTCGGCGAGCTCGAGTTCTGGTTCTCCGTCATCAAGGTCACCGCGATCGTCGTGTTCCTGGTGGTGGGCACCGGCCTGGTCATCGGCAACGCGGACATCGGCGGTACGACGGCCTCGGTCTCGAACACCCTCGGCCACGGCGGCCTGTTCCCGGCGGGCATCGGCGTCGCCCTCATGACGTTGCAGGCCGTCGTCTTCGCCTACGCGGCCATCGAACTCGTGGGCATCGCCGCGGGGGAGACCAAGGACCCCGAGAAGGTCATGCCGCGCGCCATCAACGGCGTGGTCTACCGCATCGCGATCTTCTACGTCGGTTCGGTGCTGCTGCTGACGATGTTGCTGCCGTGGGACCACTTCACCGGCACCGAGTCGCCGTTCGTGACCGTGTTCTCGGCGCTGGGCGTCCCGGTGGTCGGCGACATCATGAACGCCGTCGTGCTGACCGCCGCGCTGTCCTCCTGCAACTCCGGTCTCTACTCGACCGGCCGCATCCTGAGGTCGTTGGCGCAGAAGGGCGAGGCGCCCGCCGTCACCGGCCGCATGAACTCCCGGCACGTGCCCTACGGCGGCATCCTGTTCACCGGTGTCGCCTACCTCTTCGGCGTGGTGCTCAACTACATCGTGCCGAAGGAGGCCTTCGACATCGCGATCGCCGTGGCGTCCCTGGGCGTCGTGTCGACCTGGGCCACGTTGATCATCTGTCAGCTGCGGCTGCGCAAGAAGGCCATGGCGGGCGAGATCCAGCGGCCCTCCTACCGGATGCCGGGCGCGCCTTACACCTCGTACGGAACGTTGGCGTTCCTCGCACTGGTGATCGGGCAGATGGCGTTCGCGGGAACGGCCGAGAAGATCGCGTTCTGGTCGATTCCGGTGCTCGCGCTGGTGCTGTTCGTCGGCTGGCGTTTCGTGAAGTCGCGTGACGTGCGGCAGAACGAACTCGTCAGCGTCGACTGACGGTGCCGCACAAGGCCTCCTCGTCCCTTGGACGGGGAGGCCTTTTCGTACCCCCTGTTGTTCCGCCATGACTTTCGGCTTCGGCGACCGGTTGACCCCCTTTCGCGACAAGGCGATCGAGCGGGGAATTCCCCCGGAAGACGTGGAGAACTGGTTGATGCTCGCCCGCCCCTGCGCGACGCTGACGCAGTCCGGGGACGGGCCGGTGGTGGGCCGGTTCGGCGGCCCGCTCCTGCTGCCGGCCGACGTCCCGGACCCCGCCGAGCCGTTCGTCGCCACCCTCGACCTCGCCGCTCTGCCCTCCGGCTGCACGGACCTGCCGCTGCCGCGCGACGGGCAGCTGCTGCTGTTCGCCTTCCCGGAGGACGAGGGCGAGTGCGTGAGCATGGGCAGCGTGGTCCACGTCCCCGTCGGAACGGCCGTGGTGGAACGCGACCGGAACGCCTGGAACGAGTGGGACGTCGACGACTACGAGACGATGTTCGAGGAGTTCCCCCAGGGCCCGCTGCGGGCGGTGGCCGCCGTGTCCCTGCCCAACCACCACGCGTTCCAGGTCCGCGGAGAGCGGACCGCCGGCCCGATTCCCGGACACCCGCGCTCCGAGGACCTCGTCGGCGTCTGGCAGGACACCCGTGAGGCCGTCAACACCGAGGGGTCGCTCCAGATCGGGGGCTACGCGGACGAGGAGGCCGTCTACACCGATCCGCTCGGCAACGTCGTGCGCCGTGCCGTGCGAGCGGCCGAGAAGGGCAACTGGGAGGGCCCGGTGTCGGACGACGTCGCGGACTGGGTGCTCCTGGCCGACTGGTACGCCGGAGCGGACGTCTCCGGCTGGGAGAGCGCCACCGTCCACTGGGGGATCCAGCGCGACGACCTCGCGGCGGGACGCTTCGACCGCGCCTTCGCCCAGGTCTTCTACAACCCCTGATCCGGCTCGAATATGCTGGTGAGCATGGTTGTCGCTGCTCCTCCCGTCATCGGCGTGCTCGCCCTCCAGGGCGATGTCCAGGAACACCTCGTGTCGCTCGCCCAGTGCGATGTCACGGCACGGCCCGTGCGCCGGGCCGAGGAGTTGGACGAGCTGGACGGGATCGTCATCCCCGGCGGCGAGTCGACGACCATGAGCAAGCTGCTCGACAACTTCGAGCTGCTGGAGCCGTTGCGGGCGAAGATCAAGGCCGGGTTCCCCGCCTACGGGTCGTGCGCGGGCATGATCCTGCTGGCCAACGACGTGCTCGACGGGCGCGAGGACCAGCACCAGCTCGGCGGCCTGGACATCACGGTGCGCCGCAACGCGTTCGGCAGGCAGGTCGACTCGTTCGAGACCGACCTCGACCTGGCCGGCGAGAGTGTGCACGCCGTGTTCATCCGTGCGCCGTGGGTGGAGTCGGTGAGCGGGGACGTCGAGGTCCTCGCTACGGTGCCCGTTACGGCTGAGGCGGGCGATGCCGCCGGTAGGATCGTCGCGGTCAGGCAGGGCAAGGTGCTGGCCACGGCGTTCCACCCGGAGCTCACGGGGGACGAGCGCGTGCACCGCCTGTTCGTGGACATGGTTCGTGGTTCGACTGGTTCGGAGGAGAAATGAGCGGCCACTCCAAGTGGGCGACCACCAAGCACAAGAAGGCCGCCATCGACGCCAAGCGCGGCAAGCTGTTCGCGCGGCTGATCAAGAACATCGAGGTGGCGGCCCGCACGGGTGGTGGGGACCCGGACGGCAACCCGACGTTGTTCGACGCCATCCAGAAGGCCCGGAAGAACTCGGTGCCGCTGGACAACATCGAGCGCGCCCGCAAGCGCGGTGGCGGTGAAGAGGCCGGCGGCGCCGACTGGCAGACGATCATGTACGAGGGCTATGGCCCCAACGGTGTCGCGGTGCTCATCGAGTGCCTCACCGACAACCGCAACCGCGCCGCCACCGAGGTCCGCACGGCGATGACGCGCAACGGCGGTTCGATGGCCGACCCCGGTTCGGTGTCGTACATGTTCAGCCGCAAGGGCGTCGTGATCGTGCCGAAGGCGGGCACGACCGAGGACGACGTGATGATGTCGGTGCTCGAGGCCGGTGCCGAGGAGGTCAACGACCTGGGCGAGGCCTTCGAGGTCGTGTCCGAGGCGGGCGACCTGATCCCGGTCCGCAAGGCGCTGCAGGACGCGGGCATCGACTACGAGTCGGCCGAGTCGAGCTTCCTGCCGTCGGTGTCGGTCCAGCTCGAGGCCGAGGGCGCGAAGAAGATCTTCAAGCTGATCGACGCGCTGGAGGACTGCGACGACGTGCAGAACGTCTTCGCGAACTTCGACGTGTCGGACGAGGTCATGGCCGAGGTCGGCTGAGACCCCGCACGGACGGACGCCGGTCACGCAGCACGCGTGGCCGGCGTTCCCGCTTTTCAGGCGATGCCGCCGGTCGACTGCCACTCGATGCAGGTCGGGCGGGTCCCGGTCTGACGAAACTCGTCCAACGCCTTCGTGATGGTCTTCAGCGTGAGCGCCGAGCGAGGTGGGAAGGGGGTCCGGTTGTCCTTGTCGATGTACAGGACGGGTGGGGAACTGGGGAGGTCCTCGTTCGAGACTGACGCCCAGGACCAGAACCGGCCGGGCTCGTCGTACTCGTCTGGCCCGAAGTAGTGCAGTGCGCCGATGGTGCTCTCGTGGTCGAGGTCCATCTTGAACATCCGGTCCGGCATGTCCAGAATGCCGAACCTCGGCAGTTCGGGGGCGACCACCTGAGTGGGATGGGGCTGCGCGCCCTCCTTGAGGAGGTTCGAGAGGACCTCTTCGATCTCCGAGGTCGATTTTGCCGAGACTGGTCCACCTGACTGCAGCGGGCCAGTCTTGGCGTAGTACCAGAACTCGAGCGTGAAGCTCACCGAACGTCCTTTCCGCGGATTTCATGTGACTTTACCGGGTCGTGGATCACGAGCTTTTGTCCTGGCAGAAGCACGTACGGCAACAGGCGAGTGCAGGACAAGTCGCCCGTGCAGACCTTGTTGTTGATGGTCAGGTCGACCCGGTCGACACCGCCTTGTCGCATCCGCCAGGCCACCTTCATCTCGACGTGCGTTGCCGACTCGATCTTGATGGGCGGAATAGCTCCCACTGCGATCAGGTGGTTGTTGATGCGCTCGTGTTCTCCGTCGGGTTCGCGTCCGCTCTGCACGAGTTCTGCGTGGCCGTCCGGGTCGAGATAAAAGCCGCTGGTGATGTAGGGAGGAAGACGTTCTCGCTGCTGCTCTGCCCAGGTTGGCGGCTCAGGTGCTGTGCCGGCCTCGAACCTTGCCCTGATCTGGTCGATGCCGCGCAGCACGGCTTCCAGAGCCTCGCACTGCCGCAAAGCTCCAGCGCGCACCGCCTCGAAGTCGGCGGTGACCGCTGAGGCCTCGTCCTCGTTCGTCGTGCCCGCGGTGGACCCCGAGAGCAGCTTGCCGCAGTCCCCGGCACTGTCAGAGGCCTGGCGCAGCGCCTGGAGCGCCTGCTCAGCCAACTCCGCGACCCGGTTCAGCGCAGCCGTGACACCTGAGAAGGACATCGGACCCCTGAAAGCAGTGTGTGGCTTGGAGGAGCTCCAAGCCACACACACGATCGGGTGGTCACTTCACGTCGAGGCGGCCGGCCGGGGCGAGGTCCTCGGCCTGCAGCCGCTTCCACGCCAGCTCGTCGACACCGAGGGCGTCGCGCAGGAACGCCCACGACGCCCGCCTGATCACCGCGACGCGCGCGGGGTCCTCGTCGGTCGTGTCCGTGGCGTTGTAGGCGTGGATCCCGCCGAGCGAGTGCTCGCCGCCGAACAGGGTCAGCAACGCGCGGGAACCCTTGCTGTGGTGGTGGACGTCGGTGAACCAGTCGGGGCCGCGGGTGCTGAGCATCGACTGGTCGTGGTCACCCGCGACGGTGAGGAACGGCGTGGTCATCTCCTCGAAGTCCGGGTACATGAACGAGCCGAAGTTCTCCCGCGCGAACGGCGTCAGGTCGTCGCCGCCGAAGCCGGTCGCGGCGAAGAGCACGCCCGCCTTCACCCGCGGGTCGGCCAGGTTCGGGCCCGGCCGCCCGTCGGCGTCGAGGACGCGGGCGCCGAGGAGCATGCCGATGGTCTGCGCGCCCCACGAGTGGCCCGCGACGGCGATGCGGTCGAGGGAGGCGCGGCCGGTGAGCCCGGGAACGGCGGCGAGGAGCTGCTCCAGGTCGTCGACCACCCGCTGGACGTCCTGCACGCGGAAGCGCGCGATCTCGGGATACCGGGGGTCGGCAGGGGTGAGGCCGAGGGTCAGCGAGTCGAGGAACGTCGGCTGGACGACGACGAACCCGTTGCCCGCCCAGAAGTCCACGATCGGGTCGTAGTTCGACATCGACCCGCTGAAGCCGTGGGCCAGCACGACGATCGGGAGATCGGTGCCGGTGGCCGGTGCGGAGACGCGCACCTGGAGGTCGTCGCCGCGGTCCGGCGCGGGCAGGACGATCCCCTTGACGCTGATGATCGGGGTGGTGAAGGTGGGCAGCGCGGTGCTGGTCACGGGCATGACAGAGTTCCCCTGAGAGGTGTGGGTGAGCTGATAGGCTCCTAATCGGAGCGCGGTTCCGAATATACGGAGCAATGTTCCGGTTGGCAAGGGAGGAGTTGTCGCGTGGGTGCAGGAGAGCCGGTGGCCGCGAAGCGGGCGGACGCACGGCGCAACGAGAAAGCGCTGCTCGACGCCGCCGCGGCGGTGTTCGTCACGGACGGGGTGGACGCGCCGGTGCGCCGCATCGCCGCCGAGGCCGGCGTGGGCATGGGGACGATCTACCGGCACTTCCCGACGCGCGCGGACCTGGTCGTGGCCGTCTACCGGCACCAGATCGACGCCTGCGCCGAGGCCGGACCCGCGCTGCTCGCGTCGGCGGAGTCGCCGTTCGCGGCGCTGCGGGACTGGGTGGACCTCTTCGTGGACTTCCTGGTGACCAAGCACGGCCTCGGCGCCGCGATGCGGACCGACCCCGAGGGCTTCGCGGGCCTGCACGGGCTCTTCCTCGACAGGCTGCTGCCGGTGCTCGCCGACATCCTCGGCGCGGCGCGCGAGGCCGGCGAGATCAGGGCGGACATCCCGCCCCTGCACCTGTTGCGCGCCATCGGGGACATCTGCGCGGGGGCCGAGGGAGCCGGCCCCGACTACGACGCGCGGTTCGCCATCGGCCTACTGCTCGACGGGTGCCGCTACCTCGGCTGAGGCCATCTCCAGGAACGCCGACCACGCCTGCGCGCTCACGGGCACGTGGGTGGCCGGTGCCTTGCTGTCCCGGATGCCGACGCCAGTGCCGATTTCGACGCAGTTGTTGCCATCGCCGGTGTAGGTGCTTTTGCGCCACGCGGTCATTGGAGGCCCTCCAAGATGCTGTTGATCACCGCCCTCGATTCTTCCTCACTCAGGGCGATGGCAGCGAGGTCCTTCAGGATGTTCTCGTAGACCTCCACGGTCTCCTTGTCGTCGAAGAACAGTCCGCACTTGACGCTCTCGAGGTAGACGACCGGTGGGTACTTCGGGAACTTCATCAGCCGGAAGTCGCCTGCCGCACCCGCATGCATGCCTGCGGATCTCGGGACGATTCGGATGGTGATGTACTTCCGCACCGACAGTCGCAGAAGGTGGGCGAGCTGCTCTCTCCACACCTCCTCACCGCCGACCGGGAGCAACAGCGCCTGCTCGTGCAGGTAGAAGGTGAAAGTCCGGCTGTATTCGAGGATCTCCGCTCGCGCGACCCTCGCCTCGACGGTCGCCGGGATCTTCTCCGGCGGGACCGTGCGCGCTTTGGCGGTGACGGCCTCGATGTACTCCCGAATCTGGATCAGGCCCGGCACGACGATCATCGACCAATCGGTGATCTCGTTGGCTTCCCTCTCCTGGTTGATCAGCGTGCGGGCTTGGTCGGGCAAGCCGTCTTCGGGAATCTGCACGTAGAAGCTGCCGACCTCGCGGAACAGGGCGAGCAGGCGATCGCGCTCGACGAGCGGCACGCGGCAGTAGGCGAGCAGGGTGGCGACCTCCAACTCCGTGACGCCGCCCTTGCCGGACAACATGTCGGAGAGCTTGGCCTCCTGCCAGCCGAGCAGTTCGGCGAGCCGGCGCTGGGTCAGTCCGGTGCTCTCGATGGCGGCACGGACGCCGTTGCCGAACTCGCGGCCCACCACGCTGGACGATCTCTTGGGCATCCCCGGAAGGTAGGGCCGTGGCCCGCGAAAGCTCTATCGTTTCGCGTCAAATCTGCCTGAAGGTGGGAGCGTTGGAACAGCTCCAAGCAGGCATAAGGCGCTCCGGGGGTGCCGTAGGCTGGGTGCCGTGCTTTCCGACGAAGACATCGAACTGCGGGCGCGCCTGCTGTCCGCGGCCGACCGGCACGGCCACACCAACATCGTCGTGAACCCGGACGCCGAGGGCCCCGGCTACGTGTTCTCGGTGGGGGCCTGGCGGCGGTTCGGCGTGGCGGAGGCCGTCGTGATCGGGCTGCCGCAGGGCATGGGCGAGAACCTGATCAACATGTACGTGAAGCGGGCCAGCGGCGGGGAGCGGTTCCAGCCGGGCAAGCCGTACGACGACTTCTTCGAGGGCGTGCCGGTCGTGTTCGAGCGCGTCTACAAGGGGTTCTACCCGGAGTTCTTCGGCAGCGCCTACCTGCTCTACGACGGGTCGGAGTTCGCCGCCGTGCAGATCATCGTGCCGACGCCGCAGGGGCAGTGGCCGTGGCAGCCGGACGCGCCGGAGGGGTTCCACGACCACCAGATCATCCTCACGGAGAGCGGCCTGCCGGAGAGCTGGACGCCAGGGGTCACCGGGCCGTGAACGTCCACATCGGACCGCTGACCGAGGCGCACGCCGGTGAGGTCATGACCGTCCAGCGCGCCGCCTACCTGCAGGAAGCGCGGCGTTACGGGGCCTGGGACCTGCCGCCGCTGGTCGAGACCCTGGAGGAGGTCCGCCGCCACCTCGCCGACGGCACGCCCGCTCTGGGGGCGTTCGACGGGACGCGGCTCGTCGGGTCGGTGCGCAGCCGGGTCGACGGGGACCGCATGGAGGTCGCGCGGCTGTCCGTCGCGCCGGACGTCCAGGGTGGTGGGGTCGGCCGCAGGCTGCTGGAGGCGATCAGCGGGCGGGCGCCGGAGTCCGTCCGCGTGGTCTGGCTGTTCACCGGGGCCGAGAGCGACGCGAACATCCGGTTCTACGAGAGCGCCGGGTTCGTCCGGGCCGGTGAGCACCTCGACGCCACCGGCATCGCGTGCGTCACCCTGGAGCAGAAGGTCGTCTGACGTCCAGGGGCTGCGCCCGCGAGACCAGAACGTTGTCAGCTGGACGTTGTCCGCTTTTCGCGCCACGACACCGGACAACGATCACCCTGTAGAACTGCGGTGCGGCCGGCCGGTCCGGGGGGATCCGGTGGCCGCGGTCGGGGGAGGAGCGCCCCGCAACGCAGGAGGCACAGGGGGCTGCGTTGCGGGCCGCTTCAACCACCGGCGGACTTACGGCTTGCGTCCCAGCAGGCCGATGAGTCGCGTCTGGTCGTCGGCGTCCGGCGGAACGGGGACAGGTGAGTCGAACATCGACGACCCGCTCCAGTCGTCGACGTTGTCCTCCACGTAGGACAGCACGGCCGACGCGAGTGCCGGGTCGATCCGCTCGTCCGCTCCGATCGAGCGCGCCAGGTCCCAGGCGTGCACCGCGAGATCCGCGGTCATCTGCCAGCAGTACTCCTCGGCGTCCATCGTCCCGCTCGACACGCTCACGGACCGGCCCAGCGCCGACGGCTCCAGCCACGCCTCGCGGGCCGCCGCGGCCGCCACCACCCAGGACACGAGCGGGTCGTCACCCAGGTTGTCGTGGTCGAACCGGTCCCCGACCTGGTCCACCGTGCAGCCGGCGAGCAGTTCCGGGGCCCAGAGCTGCTCGTGCACGAGGTGGCCGACGAGGTCTCTGACCGACCACTCCCGGCAGGGGGTGCCGAGGGTCCACTGGTCCGGTGCGACCTCCCGCACCCGCCGGTCGAACTCCGTCATCGCCACGCCGTGCGCCTGGATCAAGTCCATCCCAGCAGTGCATCAAATCCTGGCCAACCCCGCACCCCGGCGTGAGAGCTGGGCCACTCGGACGCAACCTGATTTGCCAGCCGTACACGCGTTCGGCGTAATCTCGACCGGATCCGCCGTGACATCGTTGACACGAGAGGACGATGACTGTGAGCGCTCCTAGCGCCAGCATCTCCGCGCAGGACAAGGGATTCTTCGGGCACCCCCGAGGCCTGTCCACGCTGTTCTTCACCGAACTCTGGGAACGGTTCTCGTTCTACGGGATGAAGGCCATCCTCGGCCTCTACCTGTGGACAGCCGTCTCCGAGGGTGGCCTGGGCGTCGACAAGGCGCTCGCCCTGTCGGTCGTCGCCATCTACGGCACAGCGGTCTACATGTCCGGTGTCGCGGGCGGCTGGCTCGCCGACCGCGTCTGGGGCGGTCAGCGCGCGACGTTCTACGGCGGCGTGCTGATCATGTGCGGTCACATCGCGCTGGCGATCCCGATCGGCATCACGGGCGTCTACCTCGGCCTGATCTTCATCGTCTTCGGCACGGGCCTGCTCAAGCCGAACATCTCGACCGTCGTCGGCGGCCTCTACGCCCGTGACGACCAGCGCCGCGACGCGGGCTTCACGGTCTTCTACATGGCGATCAACATCGGTGGCTTCGTGTCGCCGCTGATCACCGGCGCGCTCGCGGACGGCATCGGCTTCCACGCGGGCTTCGCGGTCGCCGCGGTCGGCATGGCGCTCGGCCTGATCCAGTACCGGATGGGCCGCAAGCACCTGCGCGGCTCGGCCGCCGTGCCCACGAACCCGTTGCACCCGAACGAGAAGGGCCGCGTCTACGCCCTCATCCTCGGCGCCGCCGTCGCCATCGCCGTGCTGGGCGTCGTGGCGTACCTGCTCGGTGACGTCGAGGGCGTCATCCTGCTGATCAGCATCATGTCGGTCGTGCTGCCCATCGGGTACTTCACCGTGATGCTGCGCAGCAAGAAGACGCTGCCGGAGGAGAAGCCGCGCGTCATCGCCTACATCCCGCTGTTCATCGCGGCGGCGATGTTCTGGCTGATCTTCGAACAGAGCGCGTCGGTCATCGCGGAGTTCGCCGACTCGCACGTCGACAACCACGTGTTCGGCTGGGAGTTCCCCGTCGCCTGGTTCCAGTCGATCAACCCGATCATGATCATCGCGCTGGCGCCGGTGTTCGCCTGGATCTGGCTGAAGCTCAAGGACCGCGCGCCCTCGACGCCGCGCAAGTTCGCCGGTGCCCTGGTGCTCGTCGGCCTGTCGTTCGTGCTGATGTACTTCGCGAGCAACTCGGCCGCCGACGGCAAGGTGACGCCGCTGTGGCTCGTGGTGATGTTCCTGATCATGACCGCGGGTGAGCTCATGCTCTCGCCGGTCGGCCTGTCGGCCACGACGAAGCTCGCGCCCAAGGCGTTCGCGTCGCAGACGATGAGCCTGTGGTTCCTCGCGACCTCGGCCGGTACCGGTGTGGCCGCGCAGCTCGTGAAGTTCTACACGACCAGCCCGTCGGCGTACTTCCTCACGCTGGGAGGCGCGGCCGTGGTGCTCGGCGCGGCTCTCGCCGTGGCGGCTCCGGCCATCCGCAAGCTCATGGCGGGCGTCGAGTAGGGCTTTGAGGTGAAAAGGTGAGAGGAAGGCCCGTCGCGGCGGCGGTGCGGCGGGTCTTCCTCTCACTTACAAGCATGCACTACGGATAAGTGTCATTGGGGCACGAACATTGCTCCAGCCGGGTGAAGTCGAGCACGCGTCGCAACAAAATTCGCCCCAGGTCAGCATTACTTCACCGCGAGTGACCGTTTGGTTTCGTTCGCTCGAACCGGAAGTCGCAACGCGCCGCGGATCAACTTCGACTTCCGGCGCGTCACCGGTCCGTCGGCGACGAGGTCCGGGAAGCGCTTGAAGAGTTCGTGCAACGCGATCGAGCCCTCGATGCGGCTCAGTCCCGCGCCGATGCAGTAGTGGATTCCCGCGCTGAACGCGAGGTGCTCGCGCGCGTTGGACCGCGTCGGGTCGAACCTCAGCGGGTCCTTGAAGACGCGCGGATCGCGGTTCGCCGCCGCCAGCATCAGCATCACCGGCATGCCCTTCGGCAACGAGACCCCGGCGAGCTCGAGGCGTTCCTTCGGCCAGCGGATCGTGTACTGCACGGGCGGGTCGAGCCGCAGCACCTCCTCCACGAACCCCTCGGCGTACTCGGGGCTCTGGCTCAGCGGCGCCACCGTGTGCGGGTTCTCGAACGCCTTCAGCACGCCGTTGCTGATCAGGTTCACCGTCGTCTCGAACCCGGCGAAGAGCAGGAGGCCGGTCGTGGCGACCAGGTCCTCGCGGCTCAGGTCCTCGTGCCGGGTGACCAGATAGCTGACGATGTCGTCCTTGGGATCACGCCGGCGCTCGGCGATCAGCCCGTCGATGAAGTCGTTGTACTCGACGATCGTGGCGTGCAGGTCCTTGAGCTGTTTGTGCGACCACACGCCGTCGAGCGTCTCGGCCAGCGAACTGCCCCACCGCGCGAAGAGCGCCTTGTTCTCGTCCGGCACGCCCAGCAGGTCCGCGATGACCTGGATCGGCACCTGCGAGGCGAACTCCGCGACCGCGTCGAACCGGTCGTCCAGCCGGTCGAGGTAGTCGGTGACGATCTTCTTGATCGACTCGGTGCGGTCCTTGAGCGCACGGGGCGTGAAGAACGGCTGCACCAGCTTGCGCAGCCGCGTGTGGTCCGGCGGGTTCTTCATCAGGAACGAGTCCTGCACCGGGTTGACGATCTTCTCGCCGTCCCGGATCAGGGTGATCGGCACCATCGACGCCTCGTCGAACGTGGCGGTGACGAACCTGTTGTCCCGCAGCACCGAATCGCAGATCGCCCGGCTAGGCGTGACGTACGCCCCCATGCGGCTGCGCACCATGTCGCCCTTCGCGCGCACCTTCTCGTACATCGGGTACGGGTCGCGGTCGGGCGGCGAGGCCATGACGCCCGCGTACGGGTCACCCATCAGCGCGTAGCCGCGGACGAGCGTGCGCAGTGCGAAGAACTGGACGGTGGTCTTCAGCATGGGTCCACACTGCGGTGTGAGGCAGGTGGTTTCAAGAGTTGCGGCGGTGCCTGCGCACGGTTTCCTCCACCAGATCGAGTACAGGTTCCATGTCGTCCGCCGGCAGCCCCATCGCGAGGTGCGAGACGAGGCCTTCGAGGACCAGTTCGAGGAAGCTCGTCAGCACCGTCACGTCGACGTCGTCACGCAGGTTGCCGGCCTCGCGCTGGCGGATGAGGCGCTGGCGGGTGGCCGCGGTGAGCTGTTCGCTGCGTTCGGCCCACCGGGCGCGGAAGTCCGGGTCGGTGCGCAGCCTGCGGCTGACCTCGAGACGCGTGCCGAGCCAGTCGGCGGCGTGCTCCTCGGTGCGCTTCTCGGGTTCGTCGAGGAGGTCGCGCATGACCTGGACGAGACCCTGCTCGGCCACCACGTCGGCCATCCGGAGGGCGTCGTCCTCGGCCAGAGCGAGGAAGAGCGACTCCTTGTCGCGGAAGTGGTGGAAGATCGCACCGCGGGAGAGACCCGTGGCCTCCTCGAGGCGGCGTACGGTGGCACCCTCGTAGCCGTGTCGCGCGAAACAGGCACGCGCGCCGTCGAGGATCTGACGGCGGCGGGCGTCGAGGTGGTCCTGACTCACCCTGGGCACTGGTAGATGGTGGCAGGGGGAGGGCGGGAAATCCAATCCGTACGTACGGATTGGACCCTGTCGCCCATGTGATCCTTTCGAGTGGATCATGTGGGGCGGCTGGGCCGGTTCGGCCGGGGTTGGTTTTATCCTTCCGGCTCATGGAGACGCAGGAGGTTCGCCCGTTGTCGGCGCTGGTGGAGCGTCTGGGGTGGCAGCGGCGGGAGTCGACTGGGGTCCACGTGGTGGATTTGCTGGTTTCGCGTGGGTTTTCGGATTTGATCGCGGTTTTGGCTGAGAACCGGGAGCGGTGACGGGTTCCGGCGTCGGCCTGCGAGGGTGGTCCCTCGGGCCTTGACGAGTTCCGGGGTGCGGTTGGCTGCACCGGTGCCCATCGCAGCACAGTTCATCCGGCTCGCTTCGCATCGCCACACCAGGCTGGGTGCGTGGTTGGTCTTTGCCTGCGGCTGTCCGGTTGGTACCGGGCGCCGGGCCCGAGTGCGTGGTTGTGGTGGGTGGGGCGAGTGCGGTGGGCACCGCGCGCCGGGCTTTCGTGCGTGGTCGTGTCGGGTGGGCGGGCTTCGGGCCTGCCTGTGTGGTCGTGTCGCGGTTGGCCCCACCTGCGTTCGCTCGCGCCCTCCCGTCCGGCGACCGGGATCCGTCTCGGGTTCCGGTAAGCGCTTTCCCGCACCTCGGCGGCGGGGTTGACTCAGGCGGCCCGCGGTGGTGTGATCTGCGCAACAGTCAGGAAAGTTTCTTGTCTATACAGCTGTACCCCGCCGCCGCTTCGTCGTGATCCCCCTGGGAGGCACAACAGTGGCACCGAGAAGAGGCCGGGCGCGTGCGCTCGGTGTGATGGGCGTTGCCTGTGCCACAGCCGTTGCTGTGGTGTCCGTGCCGGAGTCCGCTCTTGCGGCGCCGGTGCGGTACGAGGCGGAGAACGCTGCCGTGTCGCAGGGTGTGGTGGAGTCGAACCACGCAGGGTTCTCCGGGGCCGGGTTCGTGAACGTCGACAACGTGGTGGGCAGTTCGGTCGAGTTCACGGTCACCGCGGCGAGGGCCGGGCAGGTGAAGCTGGTCTTCCGGTACGCCAACGGGAGCGTGGACAACCGGCCCGCCGACGTGAGCGTCAACGGGGCGTTGGCCGTCGACGAGCGGGCGTTCGCGGGGACCGGCGCGTGGACGACGTGGGTGTCCGCCGAGAACACCGTCGCGCTCAACGCCGGCGTGAACAAGATCAAGGTCACCTCCACCGGGGCCACCGGCGGGCCGAACCTCGACTACCTGGAGGTCGAGGAGGCGGCTCTGGAACAGGAGGCCGAGGACGCGGTCGTCAGTCAGGGGGTCGTGGAGTCGAACTGGGCCGGGTTCTCCGGGCGCGGGTTCGTCAACTACGACAACGTCGTCGGGTCGTCCGTCGAGTACGTGATCAACGCCGAGTCCGGTGGGGAGCACGACCTCGTGTTCCGCTACGCCAACGGGACGACGGCCGACCGGCCCGTGTCGGTGACCGTGGACGGGGCCGGCGCGCAGGTCGTGTCGTTCCCCGGCACCGGGGCGTGGACCACCTGGCAGACGCGCACCATCAAGGCCACGCTTCACGCTGGTG
This sequence comes from Lentzea albida, assembly GCF_900111005.1. Taxonomy (GTDB): domain Bacteria; phylum Actinomycetota; class Actinomycetes; order Mycobacteriales; family Pseudonocardiaceae; genus Lentzea; species Lentzea albida. The sequence goes on along the minus strand of NZ_FOFV01000003.1, from coordinate 114,501 downwards.
CCAACAGGATCAAGGCGACCGCCACGACGGCCAACGGCGGGCCCAACGCGGACAAGTTGACGGCCGTGCTGGTCGGGCCGCCGGACGACGAGGCGCCGACGCCGCCGCGCAACCTGCAGTTCGTCGGTTCCACGCACAACTCGGTGTCGCTGAGGTGGGAGGCGGCCACCGACAACGTCGGGGTCACCGGGTACGACGTCTACCAGCACGGGCAGCTCGTCACGAGTGTCGGGAACGTGCTGGAGGCGACGGCCACCGGGTTGCGGCCCGACGTCGAGTACGACTGGACCGTGTTCGCGAAGGACCGCGCGGGCAACGTCTCGCAGGCCTCCAACAACGTGCCCGGCCGCACCAAGCCCGCGCCCGCCGACACGCAGCCGCCCACGACGCCGGGCACCCTGCGGTCCACCGGCGCCACCTCGACCAGCGTCTCGCTCGCGTGGGGCGCGTCGAGTGACAACGTCGGCGTCACCGGGTACGAGATCCACCTCGACGGCGCGCTGAAGCAGACCGCGGACGGGTCGGCCACGTCGGCGACCGTCGCCGGGCTCACCACCGGGCAGACGTACCGCGCGCAGGTGCGGGCGAAGGACGCGGCGGGCAACCTGTCGGCGTTCTCCAACGAGATCTCCGTCCGGCCGGTGGCCGGTGGGGGCATCGGGGTGCCGAACCCCGGCTCGGTCAAGCAGGTCGTGGCCGGGGTCGACGTCGCGTGGGGGCTCGCGTTCCTGCCCGACGGGTCGGCGCTGGTGACCGAGCGCGAGACGTTCAACGTCCTGCGCGTGACCGAGGCCGGCGCCAAGACCACCATCGGCAAGGTACCCGGGGCGATGGGCACGAACGGTGAGGGCGGTGTGCTCGGCATCGAGGTGTCGAAGAACTTCGCCACCGACCGGTTCGTCTACGTCTACCACACCTACAGCGGTGGAAACCGCCTGGTCAGGGCTCAGTTCGACGGCTCGCAGCTCACCGGCTGGACGACGTTGCTCGACGGCGTGCCGAAGAACCGGTACCACAACGGCGGGCGGTTGCGGTTCAGCCCGGACGGGCGGTACCTGTTCGTCTCGACCGGGGACGCGCAGAACGGCAACAACGCGCAGAACCTCAACACCAACGCCGGCAAGATCCTGCGCCTCAACGCGGACGGCTCCATCCCGTCCGACAACCCGTTCCCCGGCAAGGCGATCTGGAGCTACGGGCACCGCAACGTGCAGGGCCTCGACTTCGACTCGCAGGGCAGGCTGTGGGCGTCGGAGTTCGGCAACTCCCAGCAGGACGAGGTGAACCTGATCACCAAGGGCGGCAACTACGGCTGGGAGCCGTGCGAGGGCACGATCGGCAACTGCGCCGGCACCATCCCGCCCAAGAAGACGTGGTCCACCTCGCAGGCCTCGCCCTCGGGCCTGACGATCATCAACGACCACGTGTTCGTCGCCACCACCGTCGGTCAGCGCATCTACCGGATGCGCATCGACGCGAACGGCAACCTCGTCGACCAGCAGACCTACTTCCAGGGCACCTACAACCGGCTGCGGACGGTCGAGGTGGACGCCGAGGGCGACATCTGGCTGACGACCACGACCGACAAGGACGGATCTGCCGGGAACGACCGGATCCTGCACATCGACGTGGTGTACGAGGGCGGCGCGTCAACCGCCGAAACGGTGCCGCGCGGACGTCTGGATGCCAGAACGTAAGACGTCTCGCCACGAAGTGGGACGGTCGCCCGTGTGCACGCGTGCACACGGGCAACATCACTTGTTTCGTAAGGATTTGAGAGCTGCGAGTGTCAGACCCCGCGTGTAGCGTCGAACGGGCCAGACGATCACGGGGAGTGTGGCAGCGTGACTGCGTTGCGTACCAAAAGGGCGCCGGCGAGGTTCGCCGATCGCGCCGAGGCCGAGGCTTATGTGGCCTCGGTCTGTTTCAAGCACGGTCCACCGAGGCTCTTCGGCGTGGAGCTCGAATGGACCGTGCACCACGCCGAAGACCCTTCGCAGGTCCTCGATCGACATAGGCTCGCCGCCGCACTCGGCGACCACGCGCCACCCACGCTAGTCCCGGACAGCCCCCAGCGGCCGCTTCCGAGCGGCACACCGCTGACCGTCGAACCAGGCGGGCAGGTCGAGATCTCCACCCCTCCCTGCACCAGCCTCCCGGACCTCTTCCAGACGGTCTCCCAGGACATCTCCCACCTCACGGCGATGCTCGCCGACCACGGCCTCGTGCTCGGCGACAAGGGCGCTGACCAGCATCGACGTCCCACGCGCCTGCTGCAGGTACCCCGGTACGCCGCGATGGAACACGCCTTCGCGCCGCTCGGTGACGACGGCATCTCCATGATGTGCAACACCGCGGGCCTGCAGGTGTGCATCGACTTCGGCGAGCAGAAGCACGTGCAGGACAGGTGGGCCGCTGTGCACCAGCTCGGGCCGGTGATGATCGCTCTGTTCGCGAACTCGCCGAGCATCGGCGGCCTGCACCAGGACTGGGCGTCCGCGCGCATGCGGGCGCTCTACGGCTGTGATCCCGTGCGCACCAGACCGAGTGCCGTGTGCGCCGATCCGGCCTCCGCCTACGCGCGAAGAGTCGTCGACACCCCCGTGATCGTGGTGCGCGGCCCCAGCTCCAGCTGGATCCCGGAGCGCCGGTTCACGTTCGCGGAGTGGGTCGAGGGGGCGCACGACCGCGCTCCCACCAGCGACGACCTCGACTACCACATGTCGTTGATGTTCCCGCCGGTCCGGCCGCGCGGGTACATGGAGATCAGATATCTCGACACCCCCGCACCGGGTGGGTGGATCGCGCCGAGTGCGCTGCTCGTCGCGCTGTTCAGCGACCCGTCCGTTGTGGACGGTGTGCTGGCGGCGACGGAACGGGCCGCCGGGCGGTGGCTCAAGGCCGCGCGGTACGGGTTGGCGGACGAGCGCATCGCGCGCGCCGCGAAGGACGTCGTGGCCCTGGGCATCGAGGCGTTGCCCCGCACGGGCCTCTCCCGAGAACAGATCAGCGCCATCAGCCAGGAGCTTGAGGGGAAGCTGTGACCGAACAACTCCGCGAGCAGGTGGCGGAGGAACTGCTGCGTTCGCGCGCGCGTTCCACCGCCCTGACCGACGCCGTCGACGAGCACGACCTCGTCCGGCAGCACTCGAAACTGATGTCGCCGCTGGTCTGGGACCTGGCGCACATCGGCAACCAGGAAGAGCTGTGGCTGGTCCGCGACGTCGGCGGACGCGAACCGGTGCGCAGTGACATCGACGAGTACTACGACGCGTTCAAGTTCGCCCGCAGCGTGCGGCCCGAGCTGCCGCTGCTGAACCCGCGCGAGGCCCGCCAGTACGTCGGCGACGTGCGCGGCAAGGTGTTCGACGTGCTGGAGAAGGTGCCGCTCGAAGGCCGCCGGCTCGTCGAGAACGGGTTCGCGTTCGGCATGATCGTGCAGCACGAGCAGCAGCACGACGAGACGATGCTGGCGACGCACCAGCTGCGCAAGGGCGACCCGGTGCTGCACGCGCCCGCGCCACCGGCCGGAAGTCTCGTGCCCACAACGGAAGTGTTCATTCCGGGCGGACCGTTCGAAATGGGCACTTCGGACGAACCGTGGGCCCTGGACAACGAGCGGCCCGCGCACGCCGTCCACGTCGACTCGTTCTTCATCGACACCACCCCGGTCACCAACGCCGAGTACGCCCAGTTCATCCTGGCCGGCGGGTACGACGACCGTCGCCTGTGGACGGACGAGGGCTGGGAGCACCGCACCACGGCCAAGCTCATGGCGCCGAGGTTCTGGCAGCGCGAGGAGAACTCGTTCGTGCGCACGGCGTTCGGCGTGACCGAGCCGATCGTGCCGGACGAACCCGTTGTGCACGTGTGCTTCCACGAGGCGCAGGCCTACGCGACGTGGGTGGGCAAGCGCCTGCCCACGGAGGCCGAGTGGGAGAAGGCGGCCCGGTTCGACACGGCGTCGGGAACGACTCGCCGCTACCCGTGGGGCGACGAGGAGCCGACCGAGGAGCACGCGAACCTCAACCAGCGCCACCTGCGCCCCGCCCCGGTCGGCGCGTACCCGGCGGGTGCCTCCCCGGCGGGGGTGCACCAGCTGATCGGTGACGTGTGGGAGTGGACCTCCAGCGACTTCGGTCCCTACCCGGGCTTCGAGGTGTTCCCGTACAAGGAGTACTCCGAGGTCTTCTTCGGGCCGGACTACAAGGTGCTGCGCGGCGGGTCGTTCGGCACCGACAAGTCGGCGATCCGCTCGACGTTCCGCAACTGGGACTACCCGATCAGGAGGCAGATCTTCGCCGGCTTCCGCTGCGCCAGGGACGCCTAGGCCGATGTGCCGCCACCTGGCGTACCTGGGCGCCGCCGTGCCCGTCGCGAGCCTGCTCTACGACGCACCGCACTCGCTGGAGCACCAGTCCTACGCGCCCGCCGACATGCGGGCCGGTGGAACCGTGAACGTCGACGGCTACGGCGTCGGCTGGTTCCCCGGCCCGGTGCGGTACCGGCGCGCCGGGACGTTGTGGAGCGACCCGAACCTGCGCCAGCTTGCGGCGGGGGAGTCGACGGCGGTCCTGGCGGCGGTGCGGTCGGCGACCACGGGCATGCCGGTGTCGGACGCGGCGTGCGCGCCGTTCACCGACGGCACGTGGCTGTTCAGCCACAACGGCCGCGTCGACGGCTGGCCGCACACCGTCGCGGGCCTCGCGAAGACGCTCGACGTCACCGACCTGCTCACGATGGACGCCCCCACCGACTCGGCTCTGCTGTGGACGGTGCTGAGGCGTCGGCTGGAGACGGGGGAGGAGCCGGCGCGGGCGCTCGCCGAACTCGTGCGGGAGGTCGCGGACGCGGCGCCGAAGTCGCGGCTGAACTTCCTGCTGACGAACGGGAAGGTGCTCGCGGGGACGACGTGGACACACGCCCTGTGGGTGCTGCAGAAGGGCCAGGGCGTGACCATCGCGTCCGAACCGCTCGACGACGACCCGGGCTGGCGGGAGATCCCCGACCGGCACGTGGTCACCGCTGATCCATCCACTGTGGAGGTTCGACCGATATGACCGAGCCGGTGCTGGACGTTCATCTCAAGCCGGAGGACGCCGCACACGCGCTACGTGCCGACGTGCGGGCCGGACTGACCGCGGACCCGAAGTGGGTCTCGCCGAAGTGGTTCTACGACGCCGTCGGCAGCGCGTTGTTCGAGGACATCACGCGGCTGCCCGAGTACTACCCGACCCGTGCCGAACGCGAGGTGCTCGCCTCCCGCGCCGGCGAGATCGCGGCGACCACGGGCGCGCACTCGCTGGTGGAGCTGGGTTCCGGTTCGTCGGAGAAGACCAGGCTGCTGCTCAGCGCGTTGCGGGAGCACGGGACGCTGCGCGAGTTCGTGCCGCAGGACGTGTCGGTGTCGGCGCTCACCGAGGCCGCGCACGCGATCATCGCGGACTACCCGGGCCTGCGCGTGCACGGCGTGGTCGGCGACTTCACGCAGCACCTCGCGCTGCTGCCCGGTGAGTCGCCGCGCGTGGTCGCGTTCCTCGGTGGCACGATCGGCAACCTGATCCCGGAGGAGCGCGAGAAGTTCTTCCGGACGGTGCGCGACGTGCTGGAGCCGGGGGAGTGGCTGCTGCTCGGCACCGACCTGGTGAAGGACGAGCAGACGTTGGTGCGCGCGTACGACGACGCACAGGGCGTGACGGCGGAGTTCAACCGCAACGTGCTGAACGTGCTGAACCGCGAGGTCGGCGGCGACTTCGACGTCGACGCGTTCGAGCACGTGGCGTTGTGGAACGCCGAGCAGGAGTGGATCGAGATGCGCCTGCGGGCGAAGCGGGCGATGACCGTGACGATCGCCGAGCTCGGTCTCACCGTCGAGTTCCGCGAGGGCGAGGAGCTGCGGACCGAGGTGTCGGCCAAGTTCCGCGAGGAGGGCGTGAAGCGGGAGCTGGAGGAGGGCGGATTCGCCCTGCACCGCTGGTGGACCGATTCCGAGGGCAGGTTCGCGGTCTCGCTCGCCCAAGCCGTGTAGGTCAGGTCACAACCCTCCGATAGGCGGGTACACACGGTGCACGCCCGGTGATGGGCTGCAACGATGACTTCCGCATCTACGCGTGCCGTGCGCGTGGCGCTCGCCAGTGCGCTCGCGCTCGGCACCGTCATCACCGGGCTGGGCAGCGCTTCAGCCCAGCCCGAAGCCGCTTCCGCCGCCAGACCCGCGCAATGGGGTCCGTGTGCGGCGGACGTGCTCGCCGAGATCCCCGCGGCCGAGCGCACCAAGGTCAGCTGTGCCGTCCAGGTGGTGCCCGTCGACCACTCGCGCCCGCGCGGGGACTCGACGGGCATCGTCATGATGAAGCGGCCCGCCGGCGACCCGGCGAAGAAGATCGGCTCGCTGTTCATCAACCCAGGTGGCCCCGGTGGCGCCGGCCTGATCTACAGCGCGTACGGCTCCAGCTTCTTCACGCCGGAGATCCTCGAGAAGTTCGACCTCATCGGCTTCGACCCGCGCGGTGTCGGCCGCAGCGCGCCGCTGCGCTGCTTCCGCACGCAGGAGGAGGCCGACGCGGTCAACGTCGGCTGGTACGCGCTGCCGATCACCCAGGACGAGATCGCCAGCTCGATCCGGCAGTCGAAGGCGTACACGGACTACTGCGGGATCAACGCCGGTCCGCTGCTCAACCACATGTCGACCGAGGCCGTCGCACGCGACCTCGACGTCATGCGCGAGGCCGTGGGGGACAGGCAGCTCACGTACGTCGGCTTCTCGTACGGCACGCTGCTCGGCGCGACCTACGCGAACATCTTCCCGTCCAAGTCGCGGGCGCTGGTCCTGGACGGCAACGTCGACCCGCGGCTGCGGCTGACCGACGGCGCGCAGTACGACCGCGAGCGCGCCCGCGGGTTCGAGATCGCGCTGGACGCGATGCTGAAGCGCTGCGACTCCGTGGGGGTCGAGCGGTGTGCGTTCGCCGGTGACGCGCGCAAGAAGTTCGACGCGCTCCGCGACACGCTGCGCAAGGGCCCGACGACGTTGCCCAACGGCACCCAGGTGACGCTGACCGACGTCGTCGGTCGCACGGCGAGCAACCTGTACAGCCCGACCACGTTCAAGGCGCTCACCGCGTGGCTCCAGTCGATCCACGCCGCGCAGAACCCGTCGGCGGCCGCTTTGGGCGTTCAGTCCGTTGTGGACGTCCCGGTGGTGAACAACCTCGGCGGCCGCGCCGACGTGCGGGCGTTGCCGGAGACGCCGTACACGAGCGACGACTCGTACTACGCCGTGAACTGCACCGACAAGCCGTTCGCGCGCACGAACCGCAACTGGGCCTCGACCGCGGACAGGTGGGAGAAGGAGTCGAAGACGTTCGGCCGCTACCAGGCCGCGTCCGACCTGCTCACGTGCCCGACGTGGCCGACGCGCAACCCGGACCGCTGGATCGGGCCGTGGAACAAGAAGACCAAGAACCCGGTCGTCGTGGTCGGCAACTACTACGACCCGGCGACGCAGTACCTGTTCTCGCAGCGCATGGCCAAGCAGCTCGGCAACGCGCGCCTGATCAGCGTCGACTCGTTCGGGCACTGCATCCTCGGTGACTCGGCCGGTGCCGACGCCGCGGTGACCCGCTACCTCGTCGACCTGACCGCTCCGGCCGACGGACAGGTGTTCCAGCCGAACGCGCAACCGTTCTGACCACCGGTGCCCGCCTGTCGCCGGACAACCCGACGATAGGCGGGTACAAACGGTGCACGCTCGGTGATGAGGTGCATCCGTGACGTCATCCTCTTCTTTGCGTGTGGTGCTCGCGAGCGCGCTCGTGCTCGGCACCATCGTCTCCGGTGCGGGTTCGGCCTCGGCCGAGCCCGCACCCTCCGTCAGACCCGCTGCCTGGGGGCAGTGCGCGGCCGACGTGCTCGCCACCCTTCCGTCCACCGTGACGCCCGAGGAACGCGCACGGCTCTCGTGCGCCACGCAGGAAGTGCCCGTCGACCACTCGCGCCCGCGCGGGGAGAAGACCGGCATCGCCATGATGAAGCGCCCCGCCAACGACCCGGCGCGCAAGATCGGTTCGATCTTCCTCAACCCCGGCGGCCCCGGCGGGTCCGGCCTCATCCGCGGCGCCATCGCGAAGAACTACTTCCAGCCCGCGGTGCTGGACCGGTTCGACATCGTCGGCTTCGACCCGCGCGGCGTGGCCCGCAGCGCCCCGATGCGCTGCTTCCGCACCCAGGAGGAGGCCGCCGCCGTCAACGACGGCTGGTTCTCGCTGCCCATCACGCAGGCCGAGATCGCGAGCTCCATCAAGCAGTCCAAGGCCTACACGGACTACTGCAAGATCAACGCCGGTCCGCTGCTCAACCACATGTCGACCGAGGCCGTCGCGCGCGACCTCGACATCATGCGCGAGGCCGTGGGCGACGCCCAGCTCAACTTCGTCGGCTTCTCCTACGGCACCCTGCTGGGCTCGACGTACGCGAACATCTTCCCGTCGCGCACCCGCGCCATGGTGATCGACGGCAACGTGGACCCGCGCCTGCGCCTGACCGACGGCGCGCAGTACGACCGCGAGCGCGCCCGCGGCTTCGAGATCGCCCTCGACGCCATGCTGAAGCGCTGCGACTCCGCCGGTGTGGCCAAGTGCGCGTTCGCCGGTGACGCCCGCGGCAAGTTCGAGGCCCTCAAGGCCGCGCTGGCCAAGGGCCCGGCGACCCTGCCGAACGGCACGCAGGTGACGCTGGCCGACGTCGTGGGCCGCGTGGCGGGCGACCTGTACTCGATCGCCAGGATCGCGCCCCTCGCCGCGTGGTTGCAGAGCGTCCACACGGCGCTGAACCCGTCCCTCGCGACCATGAGCGTCCAGTCCACTGTGGAGCTCGCCGAGCCGCTGAACAACGGCGCCGGCCGCTTCGACGTCGACCCGCTGCCCGACACCCCGTACACGGCGGACGACTCGTACTACGGCGTCAACTGCACCGACAAGCCGTTCTCCCGCACCACCCGCACCTGGGCCGCCACCGCGGCGAAGTGGGAGAAGGAGTCGCCGACGTTCGGCCGCTACCAGGCCGCCTCGGACCTGCTGACGTGTGCGACGTGGCCGACGCGCCACCCGGACCGCTGGATCGGCCCGTGGAACAAGAAGACGAAGAACCCGATCGTCGTGGTCGGCAACTACTACGACCCCGCCACGCAGTACCTCTTCGCGCAGCGCATGGCCAAGCAGCTCGGCAACGCGCGGCTGATCAGCGTGGACGCGTTCGGGCACTGCATCCTGGGCCGCTCGGCCGCGACGGACGCGGCGGTCGCGAAGTACCTGGTGGACCTGGTGGCGCCGGAGGACGGGCAGGTGTTCCAGCCGAACGTTCAGCCGTTCGCCTGATCCCCTCGCCGGAAGCGGTGGCGGTGCTCGCGCAGCGCCGCCACCGCGGTCCACACGAGCGTCACCACCACCAACGCCCAGAACAGCCGGTGGTCGTACACCACCTCGACTCCGGGCAGCCGGGCGCTCATCTCGACCCCGCGCAGCGTCTCGTAGCTCTCCTGACCCGTGTACCAGCCGGGCTGGGAGCCACAGCGCGCACCGGGTTGCGCGCACAGGTCCTCCAGGCCCCTCAACTCCTGGACCGGCGCGTGCACGTACGCGGTCAGCGCCGCGAGCGAACCGATTCCCAGCACCGCCCACCAGCGGACCTTCACGACAGCACGCTCCGCACGATCAGCACCACCGCGCTCGCCCCCGACACGACCAGCGTCGGCGTCCGCATCCCGTTGCCGTCGAGCCTCGTCCGCAACGGCCCGGACAGCAGGAACCCGGCCACCAGGAACGGGATCAGCAGCACGCCGCTCCACAGCTGGTGCGCCGTCACGTTGCCGGTGGCGCCCAGCCCGGCGAGCGAGGCGCCCGAGCCGAGCACGAAGAACGCCGCCAGCGTCGCCCGCACCTGCGGCCCGGCCTGGTTCTGGTAGAGCAACGCGACCATCGGCCCGCCGATCGACGTGGCCGTACCGAACGAGCCGCTCGCCACGCCCGCCGTGACCAGTGACGGCGGTGTCGGGTGCGGGCGCCAGGACGTGATCGACAGCAGCACGCACGCCAGCACCGCGGCCCCGACGACGATGCCGAAGCTACGCGGGTCGAGCGCGTTGACGATCCAGATGCCGACGGCCGTGCCCGGCAGGCGGCCGAGCATCGCCCAGCCGACGCCGCGCCAGTCGACGTGGCCGAACTCCCTGGCGAGCGACATCATCGCGTGCGCGCAGGCGATGACCAGGACCGGAACCGGGACCAGTGCCGGGTCCAGCAGGGCGAGCAGCGGCACGGCGATCAGCGCCAAGCCGAAGCCGATCAACCCCTGCAGCAATCCTCCGCACGCGACGACCAGGCCCGCGACCGCCAGCAACCCCCAGGACATGGTTAGCAAGGCTACACATCGGTGTCCGAGGTTTTCAGGCGGTCGCAGGCAGCCCGAAGCCCGGGAACAGGGTGAGGTCGAAGAACGACGACACGCGCGTGATCCGGCCTTGCCCGATCTCCAGCACCTGGAGGTTGAACGGGCGGAACACGCCGTCCTCGGCCCGCAGGTAGAGGCCGAAGGCGGGCTGGCCGCCGGCCTCGGTGGCGATCATCCTGGCGCCGTGCGGGACCGCCGGGCACTGGTTCTCGAGGTGCCACGCGACCATCGCCGGGCCGCGGTAGAACTGCGGGAACGGCGGCATCTCCCAGACGACGTCCTCCGCGAACATGCCGATGATCGCCGGGATGTCCTTGGCCTCGAACGCTTTCACCCACCGGTCGAGCAACGCCTTGGCGTCCGCCGGTTCGACGACCTCGTCCTCGGTGAGGTCCTTGAGCTGCGCGTGCGCTCGTTGCAGCGCGCTGTTGACGGCCGCGACCGTCATCTCCAGCTCGTCGGCGGTCTCGGCGGCGCTCAGCCTCAGGACGTCGCGCAGGACGAGCACGGCGCGTTGCCGTGGCGGCAGGTGTTGCAGTGCCGCGACGAACGCCAGCCGCGTCGACTCGCGTTCGGTGACGATCGCGGCCGGGTCCGTCGGGAACGGCTCCAGCCACGGGACCTCGTGGTCCTGCGTGAGCGGGTCGGTCTCGGTGGCGCTCTCCGTGCCGAGCCCGAACGGCAAGGGGCGCTTGGCCTTGCCGTCCAGCGCGGTGAGGCAGGCGTTCGTCGCGATCCGGTACAGCCAGGTGCGCACGGACGACCGGCCCTCGAACCTGTCGTACGCCTTCCACGCCCGCAGGTACGTCTCCTGCACCAGGTCCTCGGCGTCGTGCAGCGAGCCGAGCATCCGGTAGCAGTGCGCGAGGAGCTCGCGCCGGAACGGGTCCGCGGCGGTCTCGAAGTCCACTGTCATGCCTGCGCTCCGATCGACTTCTGCAGCCGGGTGATGAGCGTACCCACGTGGTCCCTGAGCCGTTGCGGTTCCAGGATCTCGAAGTCGAGGTCCAGGTACAGCAGGTAGAACACGATCCGGTCGAGCGCCTCGGCGCCCGTGCGCATCAGGCAGGACGTGTCGTCGACCGGTTCCAGCGACACCGACATCGGCGACGTGCGTTCGGCGACGACCTGCAGCGGCGCGTGGATCCTCAGCACGGCCTGGTAGGTGTAGACGTTGGACGAGATCTGCCGGGAGACGAACTCCCCCAACGACTCCGCGGGCGGTTCGCGCGGTGTGAAGCGCGCGGCGAGGGTCGGGTGGCCGGTGATCCGGTCCACCCGGAACGTTCGCCAGTCCTCTTTGGACACGTCCCACGCGACGAGGTACCAGCGGCGGCCGGTGTGCACGAGACCCTGCGGTTCGGCGAGCCGTTTCGCGGGTTCGCCGTGCGTCGAGGCGTAGGTGAACCGCAGCTGCTGGTGGTCGCGGCAGGCGGCGGCGATGATCGTGAGCGTCTCCGGGTCGACCGTCGGGCCGGCCGCCGTCAGAGGAGTGGTGTGCGTCTGGAGCGCCTGCACGCGACGGCGAAGCCGGGACGGCAGAACCTGTTCGAGCTTCGTGAGAGCGCGCACCGACGTCTCCTCGATGCCCGCGATGCTGCCGTTCGCCGCCGTGCGGAGCCCGACCGCGACGGCGACCGCCTCGTCGTCGTCGAGCAGCAGCGGCGGCAGTTCCGCGCCCGCGCCGAGCTGGTACCCGCCGGTCGCGCCGGGCAGCGACGTGACGGGGTAACCGAGGCTGCGCAACTTGTCGACGTCGCGGCGGATCGTGCGCACGTCCACGCTCAGCCTGTCCGCGAGCTCCGGGCCCGTCCAGTCCCGCCGCACCTGCAACAGGGACAGCAGCTTCAGCAGCCGTGCGGACGTCTCCAGCATGTGACGGATTCTAGATTCCATTGCGGACAACGGCCTGCGGTGGCTAGGGTTGCCGTCATGACTGCCGGGTCGGCCTTGTGCCGTGAGCGGAACGGTTGCCCGGCCCTGACTTGATCAGGGCCCCTCCACCCCCGCGCCTGTCCACTTCTGGGACAAGCGCACGGGAGAGGAGGTGATGCGCAATGCTTCCCAACGTTGGTGATGTCTTCTCGGGGAAGGTCGTCTCGACCGTTCCCTTCGGTTCCTTCGTCGAGCACCCCGCCGGTGCACACGGGCTCCTGCACGGCCGCCAGGCCGAGGTCGGTGCCTCGGTGCAGGTGAAGGTGCTCGCGGTGGACGTCGAGCAGCAGCGTTTCAGCCTGGAGCTGGCGTGACGTGAGTGCCCGGGCAGAGGCGCCCTGCCCGGGCCTGCTCACGGCCTGCGGTACTCCGCGCACTCGCTGACCAGGCGGTCGTACAGGGTCTTGCGGTGCCCGTCCTCGGCGGGTGCCGGCCCGAGCGCGTCCGCCGGACTCGTCACGTCGTGCAGCAGCCGGTACAACACGACATCCGTTGCGGTGTATAGCCAATCGTCCGCCCGCCCAGGTGGCGCGGCGGGTCCCATCGCGTTCTCGAACCACGCCGGGAACAGCAGGTCGTTCGCCACCGCGTCCTCGATGCGCGCGCGGATCTGCTGACGCGTGCGCTTGATGGCCTCGTTGCCGGCCGACTTGGCAGCGGTGTCCTTGGCGTGCGTGTCGTCGTCCGGCACCTCGGGCCTGTGTTTGTCCGTGATCGCATGCCACTGCTTGTAGTGCTTGCGCCACAACGATTCCGCGTTGGCGGGCAGGTGCGTCAACGACTCGGCGGCCTCGATCGCCTCGTGCGCCCTCCGGTCGTACTCGGCGATGGCCTTGCGCGTGTCCTTGGCCTCCTGAGGCGTGAAGGTCTTGCGCGAGTAGGCCTCCTGGCCCTGGAAGATCTTGGCCAGTTCCTTCTTCTCGATCTCCGGCCAGTTCCCGAAGTCGGCCTTGCGCGTCTCGCCGGCCCGGACCTTCCGGTTGAGCGCCACCAGGAGCCGTTCCAGCCGGTGCACGCTCTCGGCCAGTTCGGTGACCCGGTCGTTCGTCCTGCCGAGCTTGCGGGTGGTGTCCTTGAGCTGGTTCGACAGCCCGAGCTGCTCGTGCGCCGCGTCGGTCTGGGCGTTCTCGAGGCGGGAGTCCAGCGCCTTCAGGTCCTTGCCGAGGCGCTCGACCTTGCCTTCCAACGCCTTGACCGGGTCGATGTTCACCGTTGCGTCCTCCAGGCCCACCAGGCGATGCCCGCCGCGGTGATGAGTGTCGCCCAGCCGTGGAGCAGCGGGGTCAGGAGGGTGGCGGCGAGGGCCGCGGTGATGACGGTCGTGCGGGCCCGGGGCTCCCACAGCCGGCGCCCGGCGGGATCCACGAGGACCGAGGCGGCCGTGGCCACCGCGACGAGCAGGGACAGCAGCGACCAGGCGTCGAACCACCCGACGGCGACGATCAGGGCCGCGGCCGTGGTCCCCGCGGCGATCGCGCGGTTCGGGGTGGTGAGCCGGGCCGCCTCGACGTCCCTGCGGGCCTGCATCACCGCTTCCACCTCGTCGTTCGTGGTGGTGAGGAGGGCGGGGAAGTCGGGGCTGCCGGGGCCGGCCGCTTGGAGGGCTCGCAGGGCTGTTCGCAGGGACTGCTGGCGGTCGGCCAGGCGGGCGAACGGATCGGCTGCCATGCCCCGAAATCGTGATCAAGGGTCGGGGGTGGGGCTAGGGGGTGGGAGGGGAGTTGGTCCGGTTGCCGACGAACTTCCCTCGCTCGGCCTAGTGGGGGTGGGCTGGTTTGCGGGGCGCGGCTTGTGCGGGTGGTTGTTTTGCGGGCGGCCTGGTCGCCTTGCGTGCTTCCCCTGGGGCTCTGCCCCAGACCCCGGCAATCTGATCAGGGGGTAGCGCCGCGGGCAGGTTGATGGCACGCCTGCTGCTTTGGGCGGCTGCCTGTTGCGTTGAGGGTTGCGGTGGCGGTGGGGTCCCATCCCAAGCCGCACCAAGAGCGGGCCACACCTGAGGGGTGGGGTCAAGTCGACGAAAAGCGTGTCGACTTGACCCCACCCCTCAGGTGCAGCAAGAGCTGTGGCGCGACTCGTGATGGGACCCCACCGCCGGTACCTCTTTGCTGAAGACGGCTCGCCTGCGGCATCGCGGCAATCGTCCGGCTCGCCTTCGGCGTCGCGGCCATCAGGTGCTCCACCCGAGCCTGCTCCGCTTGTTGCCGCCCGCTCACCCCACTCCGCGCTCTCCCACCCCAGGCGCGCGCGGCTCGCCGTCACGACTTCCTGCGGGCCTCCGGAGGCCACACCACCTCGATCGGCACGCCCGAGGCGCGGGCCTGCTCCACCACGTCCGCCGTGCCGCCCTTCCCCTGCGCCGGCACGCCGTCCCACACCGCCACCAGCACCTCGACGGAGGCGAGCATGCGTTCGTTGGCGGCCACGTAGGCCAGGCGGCCGCTCGACATGTGCGGCAGGACGCTGACCACCGTGGCGGCGGCGCGCAGTTCGTCGTAGTCGGCCACCTGGTGTGGTTTCAGGCGGTCGCGGTAGTCCAGGGCCGGGAGGACCACCTCCACCTCGCCGCCCAGTTCCAGGACGGCTCTGGCGAAGATCTGGTCGGCGCCCGGTGCGAGGCACGTCACGCCCACCAGGGTGCCGCCCAGGGACCTGAGGGTTTCGGTGATCGCCGCCTGGACCGCCGGGACGCACTCGGGGACCAGGTTGGTGTGGCCGGTGATGCCTACGCGCATCACGCTGTCCGGATCGCTCTGATCGCGTCCCTCGTGTCCTGCACGGCGGGGATGTGGCGGTGTCGTGCCGCCTCCTTCGCGAAGTCCTCCAGTTTGCGCAGGACGCGTCCCGAGGAGAGCTTCGCCGCCGTCGGCAGGACTTCGTTGATCAAGCCGCACGCTGCCTCCGGGTCTCCCGCGACCATTTTGGTGCGCGCCAGTCCGATCACGTCGAAGGCGCGGTTGCGCACCTTGGACGGGTCACGCAGTTCCAGGGCCCGCCGGATGTGTTGTTCGGCGAAGACGGCCTGGGTGGGGTCGTGCATCGCGAGGTCGCGGCAGCGGGCGCCGATGACGCCCTCCAGTTCGGCCTCGTCAAAGCTGT
The DNA here is from genome assembly GCF_900111005.1 of Lentzea albida. GTDB lineage: Bacteria > Actinomycetota > Actinomycetes > Mycobacteriales > Pseudonocardiaceae > Lentzea > Lentzea albida. The sequence goes on along the minus strand of NZ_FOFV01000003.1, from coordinate 99,024 downwards.
GGAGGTAGCGCGGCTCGTTGTCCGCGTCCCGCTGGGCGAAGCTGTCCTGCGCCATGCCCACTGCCTGGTGGAACTCGCGGGTCTTGCCCATGCTCGCGTAGGCCCAGGCCTCACGGGTGAGGAGCAGCGCCTTCAACGTCGGCGTGCCGGTGCGGCGGGTGCCGTACTGGCCGAGTTGGACGAGCTCCAAGCCGTCTTCGGGACGGCCCAGGTCGAACATCTGCCTGGCCATGGCGGCGAGGCAGAGAGCCGCGAAGCCGTCGTTGTGGCCCGCCTTCGCCATGCGGACGGCCAGCACGTAGTAGCGCTGGGCCGCGTTGTGCAGCCCCGCGTCGAACGACATGCTCGCCGCCACCTTCGACAGTTCGGCGCCGATGAAGAACGCGCGTTCCGTCGTCGGGCCGGACGGGGCCCTGCCCAGGCGTTCGGCCAGCTCGTCGAGCTGACCCAGGACCGCCTTGCGGGCGAGGCCGTAACCGCCGCGTCCGCCCCAGCCGCGCAGGCCGTCGGCGACGCGTTGCAACGCGAAGAGCTCCTCCTCGCTGATCGCCGAGTGCGACGACCACTTCGACAGGTTCTGCAGGGGGTGCAACCACCGCTGCAGCGGCTCGACCAGTGCCGACCCCACCGTCACCGCGGCGGCTCCGGTGAGCGCCGCTCGTCTGCTGATCGCCAAGTCGCTCCTCGCCGTCTCCTCGACCGAACGGGCAATGCTCGTCGCCTCCCAGGGGGCGGCGAGCACGTCTGGCGGGCCCGAATCGGGGGAGCCCACCTGAGCTGGGATGACGACTCGGTCGAACCACAGTCGTTCGCCAGGTACACCGAGCACTTGCGCGAAGTGGCGCAGCCGGTCGAGGCGGTCGATCTGGTTCTCGCCCGACTCGTAACGAGAGAGCTGCGCCTGGCTGATGCCGAGCCACCCCGCCATGCGGTCCTGGGTGACGCGGCTCAAGTGCTGGGGGTGGTGCCGGTACGCCGAGATCAGCGCACCCATGTCGCGGTCAGTGCACGCGGCGGCGATCGCGGGGAGGTCCCAGAAGTCGGGCGGGACCTCAGGTGGTCCGTGCACGTCCGCGCGAGCGTTGCGGCGGCACCGGTGACACAGCCGATCGGGGTTGTCGGCGGCGATGAACGCCCCGCAAGGGCAAGCGCGTCTGGATGTGGGTCTCGCTGCATCCATCGGCCTCGCCCCCGTCACTGAGCGTTTCTCCAGTGTACGGAGGTGTGATCGTCAGTCCATCCATCTCATGCATAAGACGTAATGGATTCGCGTGTCGCAGTGCCGGCGCCCCCGTGCGGCGGATGAGCTTCATACGCGTGATGCATGAGCCGCATGCATCACGCGAGTGGTGTTGGCGGGAACTGAGAAGGACCCTGCACAACGTCAGGCTGCGGGTCGATCCCCGTGGCCGTGGCCAGTGCCACCCACCAACGGGGAGGACAACCGCCGATGAGCCTCACGACCGCGGAGACCGGTACCGGGAATGCCGGGATCCCACAGAACAGAGGACACGCCCGCGCGATCGGCGAGGCCGTCGCCGGCTACCGGTTGCTCGGCTGGCAGGTGAGCGTCACCGAGCAGGGCGTGTTCCTGCCCCTGGGCCCCGCCACGACCGCACTGGCGATGCCGGCGCGGATCGGGTCGCGCGTCCTGGCCGATCTGAAGTCGCGCATGCTCGCCGGGCCGGTCACGGTCATCCCCGGCCCCCGCGAACACTGGATCTTCCTCGCCGAGCTCGTGGCGCTGCTGCCCACGCACCTGAAGGCGCCGCCGGAGGTCCAGTTCGTGCGCTCGCCGCACCGGATCGCGCTCCCGCCCACGATGACCAGGTACGGATCGCTGCGGTGGGCGAACCCGCCGTCGCACTCGCGGCACTGGTTCCCGCCGTTCACGGCCGTGCTCGCACTGGCCCGGACGGCCGCCGCGGAGGACCAGCGCCGATAATCGGCGTTCGTGGATCGTCGAACAGTGTTGTTGTGCGGGCTCGCCGCCGCTCTGAGCGCCTGCGGTGAGCCCGCTCCTCGCAAGACGGGCGGTGTCGGCACCGCCCGGCCGGGGGACCGGGTCGTCGCGGTGGCCTCGGTGCCGGAGAAGTCCGGACTGCTCGTGGACATGCCCGGAAACGCCCAGCTGCTGGTCGTGCAACCTCGATCGGGTGAATTCCGCGCTTTCAACCCCGCGTGCCCGCACGTCGGTTCGTTGGTGAACCCCCCTGCCGGTGGCGCGATCACGTGCCCTTTGCACGGGAGCACTTTCGACCCGTCGACGGGGGAAGTCCGCAAAGGACCTGCGACTTCCGGGTTGACCGAGGTCGCGATCTCCCGTTCGGGTGACGATTTGGTGCTCGCCTGAGACCTGTGCATTTGCTGTGCATCGTGCGTCTCGCTGAACTTCAGCCGATCTGTTCGCGTAATGCTGTGGTGTGAGCCCGAACACCCACCACCACGGAGGACCGGTCGTGAACACCGAAAGCTCGGTCAGCAGGCGGGCGGCGCTGTGCGGAATCGCGGTCGCCCTCGCTGTGCCCAGCGGACTCGTGACGGCGTGCAGTTCGACCCCGACCGGTTCCGGCGGTTCCACCCCCACCCAGGGCGGTTCGACGCCCACGGGTTCGACGGGGTCGGCCGGGACCAGCGGGACCGCGCTGGTCGCGCTGGCCGACGTGCCGGAAGGCGGCGGAGCGGTCGTCGACGCCCCCGGCGGCAAGAAGATCGTCGTCGCGCGCATTTCCGCGACCGAGGTGAAGGCGTACGACGCGACCTGCCCGCACCAGGGTTCGATGGTCGCGGAGCCGTCCGGCGGCACCATCACCTGCCCTTCGCACGGAAGTCAGTTCGGTGCTTCTGACGGCGCCGTGAAGAAGGGGCCGGCGACCACCGGGCTGAAGGCGGTCGCGGTGAAGGTCGACGGCGACCAGGTGGTCCTGACCTGACCCTTTCTGTTTTTGTCGGACCGCGTCGATAGTCTGGGCGGCGTGGCAGATCCCTCGACGTACCGCCCCGCGGTGGGCACGATTCCTGAGGCTCCCGGCGTCTACAAGTTCCGCGACGCCGGTGGCCGGGTCGTGTACGTCGGCAAGGCGAAGAGCTTGCGCAGCAGGCTGAACTCGTACTTCGCGGATCTGGCGGGCCTGCACCCGCGCACGCGCCAGATGGTGACGACGGCGGCCTCCGTCGAGTGGACGGTCGTCACCACCGAGGTCGAGGCGCTGCAGCTCGAGTACAACTGGATCAAGGAGTTCGACCCGCGCTTCAACGTCCGGTACCGCGACGACAAGTCGTACCCGGTGCTGGCCGTGACGCTGCACGAGGACTACCCGCGGCTGCACGTGTACCGGGGCCCGCGCAAGAAGGGCGTGCGCTACTTCGGTCCGTTCGCCCACGCGTGGGCCATCCGCGAGACGCTCGACCTGCTGCTGCGGGTGTTCCCCGCGCGCACGTGCTCGGCGGGCGTTTTAAAGCGGCACAACCAGATCGGCCGCCCGTGCCTGCTCGGGTACATCGACAAGTGCTCGGCGCCGTGCGTGGGCAAGGTGTCGGCTGAGGAGCACCGCGACATCGTGCTCGACTTCTGCGACTTCCTGGCGGGCAAGACCGACCACATGGTCCGCCGCCTCGAACGCGAGATGCTGCAGGCGTCGGAGGAGCTGGAGTTCGAACGCGCGGCCCGTCTCCGCGACGACCTGGGGGCGCTGCGCCGCGCGATGGAGAAGCAGGCCGTCGTGCTGGGCGACGGCACGGACGCCGACGTGATGGCGTTCGCGCAGGACGAGCTCGAGGTCTCGGTCCAGGTGTTCCACGTGCGCGGCGGCCGGGTGCGCGGCCAGCGCGGCTGGGTGCTCGACAAGGTGGAGGCGGTCGACGACGGCGCGATCGTCGACCAGTTCATCATGCAGTTCTACGGCGACAACACGGAGAGCACACCGCGCGAGGTGCTCGTGCCGGTGCTGCCCGACGACGCGCAGGCGCTGGAAGACCTGCTGTCCGAACAACGGGGTTCCCGCGTCGCCCTGCGCGTCCCGCAAAGGGGCGACAAGCGCGCGTTGATGGAGACGGTGGCGCGCAACGCCTCCGAAGCCTTCGCACAGCACAAGCTCCGCCGCGCCGGCGACCTGACGGCGCGTTCGGCGGCGTTGCAGGAGATCCAGGACGCGCTGGCGCTGGACACGGCGCCGCTGCGCATCGAGTGCATCGACATCAGCCACGTCCAGGGCACCGACGTGGTGGCCTCGCTGGTCGTCTTCGAGGACGGTCTGGCCCGCAAGTCCGAGTACCGCCGCTTCGCCATCCGCGAGGCGGCCACCGAGGGCGATGTCGCGTCGATCGCCGAGGTCGTCCGCCGCCGCTTCCAGGCGATGCTGCGCGAGACCGCGTCCGGCGGCCCCAACCCGGGCATCGACCCGGACACGGGCAAGCCCCGCAAGTTCGCCTACCCGCCCAACCTCCTGGTGGTCGACGGCGCGGGCCCTCAAGCCGCCGCGGCCTCCGACGTCCTCGCGGAGCTGGGCATCACCGACGTCGCGGTGGTGGGCCTGGCGAAGAGGCTGGAAGAGGTCTGGGTGCCCGGAGAGGCCGACCCGGTGATCCTGCCGCGCACGAGCGATGCCCTGTACCTGCTGCAGCGCGTCCGCGACGAGGCCCACCGCTTCGCCATCGCCTACCACCGCCAGAAGCGCTCGAAGCGCATGACCACCTCGGAGCTCGACGAGGTCCCCGGCCTCGGCGAGACGCGCAAAGCCGCGCTGCTCAAGCACTTCGGCTCGGTGAAGAAGCTGCGACAGGCCACAGTGGACGAGATCAGCGGTGTGCCGGGCGTGGGCCGCCGCACGGCCGAGGCGGTGGTGGCGACGCTGGCGTCGTCGGGCGGGAAGGCCTGATGGGGCACGTGGTCGGGCGCGGGGCCCGCGGCGGATCCGCGGCGGCTGGCTCGGCGGTGGTTGGCTGGGCGGCGGCTGGCTCGCCTGTGGTTGGTTCGGCGGCGGCTGGCTTGCCTGCGGTTGGTTCGGCGGTGGCTGGCTCGCCCTCAGTTGGCTTGCCTGCGGTCGGTTCGGTGTCGGTCGGCTCTATGGTGGCCGGCTTGCCTGCGGTCGGCTTGCCTTCGGTCGGTTCGGCGGTGGCCGGCTCGCTTGCGGTTGGTTCGGCGGTGGCCGGCTCGCCCTCAGTTGGCTTGCCTGCGGTTGGCTCGGCGTCGGTCGTCTCGCCTGTGGTCGCCTCGGCCGCAGCGCGGAAGGCCGTGCCGTCGCGGCCCGTTCCCACCCCAGCCGAGCTGTGGGTGCCGCCGGTCGGAGGAGAACCTCGATCCGGTTCCTCGTTCACCGCGGCGAACGTCCCCCGCGCCACCCGTCCCGCCGCTCCAGCCCCGTGCCCGGACACCCCGGCTCCGGATTCCGGACGCGTTCTGCCTCCCACACCTCGTGCGCGGACCTCGGCGCCGGTCGTCGGCCGCGACCGACCCGACCGACCCGACCGACCCGACCGGCCACCGCACGGCGCTCCCACCCGCCCCACCGGTCACGCCCACCCTGCACACAGCCCGCGGACGGGGTGAGGATCGCCACGACGCGCCCGTCTCAACTGCCCAACCTGCCGCACGGCGCAGCCGTTCCAAGGGAGACTCGGGAAGGGCGCGTCCAGCCGAGTGGCGTGGCCCACCACCGAGCAGACCCAAACGAGAGCGCCTCAGTCGTGCTCATGAACAGGTAACGGAGTCGTAGTCGTGAACGCGGAGAAGTCCGGCATCGAAGTCGCCGTGGTGACCGGGCTGTCCGGTGCGGGCCGCAGCACCGCGGCCAAGTGCCTGGAGGACCTCGGCTGGTTCGTCGTCGACAACCTGCCCCCCGAACTCATCGCCACCATGGTCGAGCTCGGCGCCCAGGCGCGCGGGGCCATCACCAGGGTCGCCGTCGTGATGGACGTGCGCAGCCGCGCGTTCACCGAGGACCTGGCCGCCATCATCAAGGACCTCGACGCGCGCGGGTACAAGCCGCGCGTGCTCTTCCTCGAGGCCACGGACGCCGTGCTGATCCGGCGGTTCGAGGCGGTGCGCCGCGGTCACCCGATGCAGGGGGACGGGCGGCTGCAGGACGGCATCGAGGCCGAGCGGATCCTGCTCACGCCGCTCAAGCAGGAGGCGGACCTCGTGCTCGACACGAGTGCGCTCTCCATCCACCAGCTGCGGGCCAAGATCGAGGACACGTTCGGCACCGAGGCCGCGACGAGGACGCGGGTCACCGTGCTGAGCTTCGGCTACAAGTACGGGCTGCCGATGGACGCCGACCTCGTCATGGACGTGCGGTTCCTGCCCAACCCGTTCTGGATCCCCGAGCTGCGCGAGCAGACGGGTCTGGATGGTGAGGTGCGCAACTACGTGCTGTCCCAGGAGGGCGCCGACGAGTTCCTTGACCGGTACCACGAACTCCTGAGGCTCATCGGGGCCGGGTACCGGCGTGAGGGCAAGCGCTACCTGACGCTCGCGATCGGCTGCACCGGCGGCAAGCACCGCAGTGTGGCCCTGAGCGAAGAGCTGGCCGCGCGGCTGGCGAGCGAGGACGGCATGGCCGTGAAGGTCGTGCACAGGGATCTGGGACGTGAGTGACGAAGTTGAAAGCTGTTGCTTTGGGCGGCGGGCACGGGCTGCACGCGACGCTGACCGCGCTGAGGAAGGTCACCGACGACGTGACGGCCGTGGTGACCGTCGCGGACGACGGGGGTTCGTCGGGGCGCCTGCGGCGTGAGTTGCAGGACCTGCTGCCGCCGGGTGACCTGCGCAAGGCGATGGCGGCGCTGGCGGGCGAGGACGAGGCCAGCCAGCGCTGGACGTCGCTGTTCAAGCACAGGTTCGGCGGCACGGGGGCCCTCGCCGGGCACGCGGTCGGCAACCTGGTGATCGCCGGGCTGCTCGAGCAGCTCGGCGACCCGGTCGCGGTGCTCGACCTGACGAGCAGGCTGCTCGGCGTCCGGGGCCGGGTGCTGCCGATGTCGAACGACCCGCTCGACATCGAGGCCGACGTCATGGGCCTCGACGAGGACGTCACGGACGTGCGGCGCATCCGGGGCCAGGTCGCCATCGCGACCACCCCCGGACTCGTGCAGCGCATCCGGCTGACTGCCCCGAACGGGCGACCTGCCGGCTGTCCGGAAGCAGTACAGGCTGTACTTGAAGCTGATCTTGTGTTACTCGGGCCCGGATCGTGGTTCACCAGCGTGTTGCCGCATCTGCTGGTGCCCGAACTGCACGACGCGCTCGTGCGCACGCGGGCCAAGAAGGTTCTGGTGCTGAATCTCGTCCCCCAACCGGGTGAAACCGCTGGTTTCTCTCCGGAGCGGCATTTGGACGTAGTCTGCGAACACGCACCCGAGCTGAAGGTGGACGCGGTGATCGCCGACGTCGACTCGGTCCCCACCCCGGACCGGCTGACGCGAGCCGCCTCGGCACTGGGCGCGCGTACGCATCTGGCGAAGATCGCCGCACCGGACGCCGCTGAAAGGCATGATCCGGAGGCGCTCGCCGGTTGCCTGAGGCAAGTGGTCGAGGAGACCGGAGTGGGAGGGACAGGCCCGTGGCGATGACGTCGGCGGTCAAGGACGAGCTGAGCAGGCTCGCGGTATCCAAGACCTGTTGCCGCCGCGCGGAGGTGTCCTCCCTGCTCAGGTTCGCCGGCGGCCTGCACATCGTGTCCGGCCGGGTCGTCGTCGAGGCGGAGCTCGACCTCGGATCGGCGGCCCGCAGGCTGCTCAAGGAGATCCAGGCGCTCTACGGCCACCACGCCGAGGTCTTCACCATCCAGTCGAACGGCCTGCGCAAGGGCACCCGTTACGTCGTGCGCGTGGTCAAGGACGGCGAGGGTCTGGCGCGCCAGACCGGCCTGCTCGACCCGCGCGGCCGCCCGGTGCGAGGCCTGCCCGCCCCGGTCGTGTCCGGCGGCGTGTGCGACGCCGAAGCCGCGTGGCGCGGCGCCTTCCTGGCACACGGCTCCCTGACCGAACCGGGCCGCAGCTCGTCGCTCGAGATCACCTGCCCCGGCCCGGAGGCGGCACTGGCCCTGGTCGGCGCGGCCCGCAGGATGGGCATCTCGTCGAAGTCGCGCGAGGTCCGCGGCGCCGAGCGAGTGGTGATAAGGGACGGCGACGCCATCGGCGCGATGCTGACCAAGCTGGGCGCGCACGACAGCGTCATGGCGTGGGAAGAGCGCCGCATGCGCCGCGAGGTCCGCGCCACCGCGAACCGCCTGGCGAACTTCGACGACGCGAACCTCCGCCGCTCGGCCCGTGCCGCGGTGGCGGCGGCCGCGCGGGTGGCGCGCGCGTTGGAGATCCTCGGCCCGGAGGCACCGGACCACCTGGCCGCCGCGGGCCAGCTGCGGCTCGCGCACCGGCAGGCGTCGCTGGAGGAGCTCGGGCAGCTGTCCGACCCGCAGATGACCAAGGACGCCGTCGCCGGCCGTATAAGGCGTCTGCTGGCCATGGCGGACAAGCGGGCCAAGGACCTGGGGCTGCCGGACACGGAGTCCGCGGTGACGGCGGACATGCTCGAAGCCGAGGTGTGACGGGCGCGGACTGAGGCGGGCGCGGTGGCGGAAGCCGCGCCTTCGCACTTCAAGCCGTACGTCCTGAACGAGCTCTACGAACCCTCCGGCGTCTGCCGCCCCGCCCACACGGCGAGCTGTGCCCGCGACCGCAGCCCCAGCTTCGACCGGGCGTGCGTGACGTGCCGCGCCACGGTGTGCGGTGAGATGCCCAGCCGTTGCCCGATCTGCCGGTTGGTCAGCCCCTCCGCCACCAGCGTCGCCACGTGCAGTTCGCGGGCCGAGACCACGCCGCCGGTGTCGGCGAGCGGTTGTGCGGTCAGCGCGTAGGAGATGGCCTGTGCCAACGACATGCGCTCGCCCGTCGACTCGGCGGCGCGCAGGCGGGCCGCGCTCAGCCTGTCGCGGCAGACCTCACGGGCGTCGTCCAGCAGGGCCTGCCAGTACGGCTCCGCGCGGAAGTCGTAACGGGTGCGGACCAGCGCCGCGGCCGTGAGCAACGAGAGGGCGCGCTCGTCGTCGGAGCCCACGCCCAGCAGGCCCAGTGCCAGGCCTTCCAGGTCGTAGTACTGGTCGAGGGGGTGCTCCGAACCGACCTCCAGGCCCTCGCGGAACACCTCGACGGCCTCGGCGTGGTCCTTGCGCGCCAACGCGATCGCGCCCGCGGTGTGCAGGACCGGGTTGAGCATGTGCGGCAGGCCTGCCAGGCGGATGAGCGTCAGGGCCTCGCGGACCAGTGGTGCCGCGCGGTCGGCGAAGCCGTGTTGCAGCAGGGTCCAGCCGTAGGAGTTCAGGAGGATGGCCCTGGCCAGTTTGTCGTCCGGGTCGTGCAGCAGCGTGGCGGCCTCGTCGAACAGGCGCCAGGCCGCGGACGGGTCGCCGGTGTGGGCCTCGGCGGAGGCGAGGACCTCCAGGGCGCGGGCCGTGGTGCCGGGGCGGCGGCCGTCGGCGCGTTCGATCGCCAGCGACTCCTCGGCGAACCGGCGGGTCGCGTGCCAGCCGCCGCGTGTCCGGTGGTGCATCGCCGCCAGCACCGCGAGGACGCTGCGGTACTCCGGCGGCAGGTGCTGCGACAGCGCGCGGTGCAGCAGTTCGGTGGGGGCGCCGCGGGGGCCGCGCGGGGTGGACGTCCAGGCCATCGCGACGATCGCCAGTGCGTGGCGGGACCAGTCGCCGGTCTCCGCGGTCCTGGTCGCGGCCAGGGCGAGCAGGCCCACGTTCCGGTCCAGGCGCAGCACGACGGGCGGGGACGGGAAGAACGACGAGATCTCCGGCTCCACGAGCGAACACACCCACTCGACCACACGGTCGGCCACGAGAGAGATGTCGCCGTACGCGATGGCGCGTTCGTGGCAGTAGAGGCGGACGGATTCGAGCTGGCGGAACGTCGTGTGGCCGCCGACGCGGTCGACCACCAGCAGCGACTTCTGTTCGAGGCTGCTCAGCAGCTCCAGGGCGTCGGGGACGCCGCACACCGCGCTCGCCACCCCGAGGTCGAACGGCACGCCCAGCACCGCGAGCCGGCGGGACGCGGCCTGCTCGTCCTCGGTCAGCAGGTCGTAGCTCCAGCCGATCGCGGTCCGCAGCGTGCGGTGCCGGTCGTCGGCGGCGCGCGGCCCGGTCAGCAACGCGAGGCGGTCGCCCAGGCGGGCGAGGACGTCGGCGGGGGACAGGACGGTGATGCGCCGCGCGGCCAGTTCGATGGCCAGCGGCATGCCGTCGAGCGAACGGCACACCGCGACGACGTCGGCGACGTTGGACGCGTCCACCTCGAACGAGCGGTCCACCGACGCGGCGCGGTCGCGGAACAGCGCCACGGCGTCGTGCCGCAGGGCCTCGGCGAGGTCGGCGTCCGCGGGCGGCAGGTCCAGCTCACCGACCGCGAAGACCCGCTCCCCGGCGAGGCGCAGGGGCTCCCGCGACGTCACCAGGACGCGCAGCCGCGGGCACCGGGCCAGCAGCTCCGCCACGACGCCGGCGACGTCGGCCAGCAGGTGCTCGCAGTTGTCGAGCACGAGCAACGGCCGCCGGTGCCGCTCGACCTCGGCGACCACCGCGTCGCGCGCGGAGTGCTGCGGCACCGGGTGCGCGCCGACCGCGGCGTGGATCGCCTGCACGGCGTCGGACGCGGGCGCCAACGCCGTCCACCACGTCTGATCAGCGCGTCTGCTCACGTGCTGGAGCGCGAGCCGGGTCTTGCCCGCTCCCGCCGGGCCGACCAGCGACACGAGGCGGTCGCCGTCGTGGCGGGCGAGCGCGGCGAGTTCCTCCCGCCGGCCCACGAAGCTGTCGAGGGGTGCGGGCAGGGGCGAGACGGGCGCGGCGGTCTCGTCACGGGCGGAGGTGCGTTCGCGGTAGGCGCGCTGACGGCACGCGTTCGAGCAGTAGCGCCGGCCCGCAACCGCCTCGGCGAGCGGGTTTCCACACGTCACGCATGTGGCACCGGCCGTCATGACCTCGACCGTACCGGGTGCGTAACGGGCTGTAACACCCGCTGTTTCGGGGTATTGAAGCCGCCTCCCGGCCGTGGGGACGATCGGGGGATGACAGCGCAGAGCAGACCGCAGGACCCGATCGTGCCTCCCCAGGACCGCCCCGTGGTGGACGAGTGGCTCGCGCGCATCGCGGCCGTCGTCGGACGCGACGCGCAGGACACCGGTCCGGAGGCTTGCCGGACCGCCGCGGAGGCGGCAGAGGAACTGAGCGCGTACCTCTGGATGCTCCGCGCCCTCCGCCGCCGAACGGCCTAATCAGGGGCCATATTTCTGGCTCGATCAAGAGATACGCACTATCCCTGTGACCAGGGACGCAGTTCGGCAGATAGGGTGGGCTTGTTCCTGCCAAAGCTGAACGCAAGGAGTCAGTCGTGACGGTTCGTGTAGGTGTCAACGGTTTCGGTCGGATCGGGCGCAACTTCTTCCGCGCCGTGAGGGCCGGCGGCCACGACATCGAGATCGTCGCGTTCAACGACCTCGGTGACGTCGCCACGATGGCGCACCTGCTGAAGTACGACAGCATCCTCGGTCGTCTGGACGCCGACGTGCAGGTCACCGACGAGGGCATCTCCGTCGACGGCAAGGTCATCAAGGCCCTCGCCGAGCGCGACCCGGGCAAGCTGCCCTGGAAGGACCTCGGCGTCGACGTCGTCGTCGAGTCGACCGGCTTCTTCACCGACGCCACCAAGGCCCGCTCGCACGTCGACGAGGGTGGCGCCAAGAAGGTCATCATCTCCGCGCCGGCCAAGAACGAGGACCTGACGGTCGTCATCGGCGCCAACGAGGAGAAGCTCGACGGGTCGCAGACGATCATCTCGAACGCGTCCTGCACCACGAACTGCCTCGCGCCGCTGGCCAAGGTCCTCAACGACAGCTTCGGCATCGAGCAGGGCCTCATGACCACGATCCACGCGTACACGCAGGACCAGAACCTGCAGGACGCGCCGCACAGCGACCTCCGCCGTGCCCGCGCCGCCGCGCTGAACATCGTCCCGACCTCGACGGGTGCCGCGAAGGCCATCGGCCTGGTGCTGCCGGAGCTCAAGGGCAAGCTCGACGGCTACGCGCTGCGCGTGCCGATCCCCACCGGCTCGGCCACCGACCTGACCGTCACGCTCAAGCGCGAGGTCACCGTCGAGGAGGTCAACGCCGCGTACCAGGCCGCCGCCGAGGGCCCGCTGGCCGGCATCCTCAAGTACTCGACGGACCCGATCGTGTCGGCCGACATCGTCACCGACCCGCACTCGTGCATCTACGACGCGCCGCTGACCAAGGTCATCGGCAACCAGGTCAAGGTCGTCGGCTGGTACGACAACGAGTGGGGCTACTCCAACCGCCTCGCGGACCTGGTCAAGCTCGTCGCCTCCAAGATCTGAGCAGGGGCGGACAGTCAGTGAAGACTCTCAGCGACCTGCTCGCCGAGGGTGTCGCGGGTCGGCGCGTCCTGGTGCGCGCCGACCTGAACGTCCCCCTCGACGGAGACAAGATCACCGACGACGGCCGCGTGCGCGCGTCGGTGCCGACGATCAAGGCACTGGCCGACGCCGGTGCCCGCGTGATCGTCACCGCTCACCTCGGCCGCCCCAAGGGCGAGCCGGACCCCAAGTTCTCCCTGGCCCCGGCCGCCGCTCGCCTCGGTGAGCTGCTCGGCACCGAGGTCCCGCTCGCCTCCGACCTCGTCGGCCCGTCCGCCACGTCCGTGGTCGGCGCGCTCACCGACGGCGGCGTCGCGATGCTGGAGAACGTCCGCTTCGACGCCCGCGAGACCTCGAAGGTCGACGCCGAGCGCGCGGAGCTCGCGGACGAGCTGGCCTCGTTCGCGGACGCGTTCGTGTCCGACGGCTTCGGCGTGGTGCACCGCAAGCAGGCCTCGGTCTACGACGTGGCGCAGAAGCTGCCCGCCTACGTCGGCGGTCTCGTCGAGGCCGAGCTGAAGGTCCTCAAGAAGCTCACCGACGACCTGGAGCGCCCGTACGTCGTGGTGCTCGGCGGCGCGAAGGTGTCCGACAAGCTCGGCGTCATCGCGAACCTGCTGTCCAAGGTCGACAAGCTGCTCATCGGTGGCGGCATGGCGTACACGTTCCTCAAGGCCCAGGGCCACGAGGTCGGCACGTCGCTGCTGCAGGAGGACCAGCTCGACCAGGTCAAGGGCTTCCTCGAGGAGGCCGACAAGCGCGGCGTCGAGCTCGTGCTGCCGGTCGACGTGCTGGTCACGGCCGAGTTCGGCAACGTCGAGCACGACGTCGTCGGCACCGACGCGATCCCCGCGGACAAGATGGGCCTCGACATCGGCCCGAAGTCGCGCGAGCTGTTCGCCTCGAAGCTCGCCGACGCCAAGACGGTGTTCTGGAACGGCCCGATGGGCGTCTTCGAGATCGAGACCTACTCCGGCGGCACCCGTGCCGTCGCCGAGGCCCTCGTGAAGTCCGACGCGTTCACCGTCGTCGGTGGCGGCGACTCGGCGGCCGCGGTGCGCGCGCTGGGCCTGCCCGAGGACGGCTTCTCGCACATCTCCACCGGTGGTGGCGCGTCCCTGGAGTTCCTGGAGGGCAAGGAACTCCCCGGCATCAGCGTTTTGGAGTCCTGATGGCAGCCCGGCTCCCGCTCATCGCGGGCAACTGGAAGATGAACCTCAACCACCTCGAGGCGATCGGCCTCGTGCAGAAGATCGCCTTCTCCCTGCCGGAGAAGTACTTCGCCAAGGTCGAGGTGGCGGTCCTCCCGCCGTTCGTGGACATCCGCAGCATCCAGACGCTGGTCGACGGCGACAAGCTGCTGATCAAGTACGGCGCGCAGGACATCTCGCAGCACGACTCCGGTGCCTACACCGGTGAGGTCTCCGGCCCGATGATCGCGAAGCTCGGCTGCCACTACGTGGTCGTCGGGCACTCCGAGCGCCGCGAGTACCACGGCGAGACGGACGCCATCGTCAACGCCAAGGTCAAGGCGGCGCTGAAGGTCGACGTCACCCCGATCTTCTGCTTCGGCGAGAAGCTCGACGTGCGCGAGGCCAAGGGCCACCTGGAGCTGGTGCGCCAGCAGCTGGAGGACGGCCTGAAGGGCTTCTCCGCCGAGCAGGTCGCCAAGATCGTGTTCGCCTACGAGCCCGTGTGGGCCATCGGCACCGGCAAGACCGCGTCGTCCGCGGACGCGCAGGAGGTCTGCTCGGCCGTCCGGTCGTTCGTGGCGGAGAAGTACGGCGAGGAGACCGCCGCTGTCGTGCGCGTGCTGTACGGCGGTTCGGTGAAGTCGTCGAACATCGGTGAACTGATCCAGCAGAAGGACATCGACGGCGCTCTCGTCGGCGGTGCCAGCCTGCAGGCCGACGAGTTCACCAAGCTGTGCGCTCTGGCTGCCGGCGGGCCGCTGCCCTAAGTTGACCACGTGCTCCGGCCACCCGCCCGGCCCGCTGTTCCGATGCACCGCTGAGCGCCGGACACGGGGGCTAAAGTGGGTGGCCGCTGCACGTACTCCCTAATCCCACTGGTTGCACACGTTCGGCAGTCGAACAGGTACTCTATGGCGTCGGCTGCCTGACAGCGAGGAAGAAATGATCCTGTTCCTGCAGATCCTGTTGATCGTCTCCAGCGTGCTGCTGGTGCTGCTCGTGCTCTTGCACCGCGGCCGTGGTGGCGGCCTTTCTTCGCTGTTCGGCGGCGGTATGCAGTCGAGTCTGTCCGGTTCCTCCGTTGTCGAGAAGAACCTCGACCGCCTGACGCTCTTCGTCGGCGCGATCTGGGTCATCGCCATCGTGGGCATCGGGCTGCTGATCAAGCTCCCCGGAGCCTGATCTTCCGTTCAGCGGCAGAAGCCCTCAGGGGCTTGGGGTAACCACTTGGTGGGGGTGTAACGGTCGATGTCCGGTGGTAACGCGATTCGCGGTACCCGCGTCGGCGCAGGCCCGATGGGCGAATCGGAGCGCGGCGAGTCCGCGCCTCGTCGTCGGGTGTCGTACTGGTGCGCGAACGGTCACGAGTCCCGTCCTTCCTTCGCGGTCGACGCGGATGTTCCGGAGAACTGGGACTGTCCGCGCTGCGGCCTGCCGGCAGGTCGTGACGAGCAGACGCCACCCGCGCCTCCGCGCAACGAGCCGTACAAGACGCACCTTGCGTACGTGAAGGAGCGGCGCTCCGACGCGGACGGCGAGGCGATCCTCGAAGAGGCTCTCGCCAAGCTGCGCCGTCAGCGCGAAGAGCCGTAAGTCTGGCTCGGTAGTTCTCGAGAACAACGCGAAAGGCCCCCTCTACTGCGGAGAGGGGGCCTTTCGCGTTGTTCGCCTTTTCAGCGCCTCAGGCCGGAGAACTGGCGGCGCAGCATCGCGGCTCCCACGAGCAGGAAGAAGAGCAGCACCACGAGCGTGCTGGTCGTGCCGCCGGACGAGCTCGACAGCGTCACGTCGACGTTGCCCGCCAGCACGATGCCGCACTCCGCGAGCACCTTGTGGCGGCCTGGTTCGATGTTCGAGAACCGCACAGGGGAGCTGAACGTGCCGTTCTCGTCCGCGGTGGTCCTGCCGACGTCCTGGCCGAGCGACTTCAGCGTCACGTTCGCGCCCTTGGGGCAGCCCGTGCCGGTCGCGGTCAGGTCGTCGCCGGGCTGGATGTTGTCCTTGTCCAGGACCAGGACGCCGTCACCGGGGTTGGTCAGCGCGTTGGTCGTGGACGAGGACGGCGGGGTCGTCGTGGTCGTGGTCGTCGTCGTGGTGGTCACCGGGGTCGTCGTGGTGGTGACGACCGGGGGACGCGTCGTGACGGGCGGGTTGGTGACGGGCGGGTTCGTCACGGGCGGCTGCGTGGTGACGGGCGGTCGCGTCGTGGTGACGGGTGGCGGCAGGACGACGCGCAGCGCGGTGCCCGCCGTGCCGCACTTCGTGTTCGTCGACCGGGCTTCGAGCTTGTGGCTGCCGGCGCTGGTGCCTGCCGGCACGGTCGCCCCGACCGAGCCGCTCGACGCCGACGGTGCCGCCGCGATCTGGACGCCGTCGAGCGTGAAGACGATGCTCACCCCGCGGCAGGTCACGAATCCGCCCCAGGTCATGGTCACGGGGCCGCCCGCTGTGGCAGGCTGCGGCGCCGCACTCAGTGAGGGCGGCTGCTGGGCCGTCGCCGGTGTGGTGCTCAGCACCGTAACACCGGCCATCATGGCCACGAGTAAGCCTAAAGACCGCATTCCCTCTCCCCGGATCAGAACCTAAGGTGCGCTAGTGAGACGTCGCATGGCCGGTGCAGGTTTACTGCTGTGGTGCGGAATTATGCTGCTCCCCTCAGCGGCGTCCGCACAGGGCGGGTCGGTGATCCTCGAGGCCGATGTGGACGGTAGGCCGGTCGGAGTAGGGAACCTGGTGCTGGACCCGTCGCGGTCCGCCAAGGTGTCCATCACGGTCCGCAACAACACGAGCACCGTGCAGCGCGTCAAGACCGTGAGGATCAGCGGCACCGCACTGGCGTTGACCTTCTTCGCTTACGACACAACGGTTCCGTTCGAGGTGCCCGCGAACAGCTCCGAGACCCGGTCGTTCCCCTTGGAGCCCACGGACCTGGGTTCGCAGGCGATCGGTCTCCTCCCGGTCACGGTCGAGGTCGTCGACACGCAACGGGAGAGCATCGCGTCGGTCGAGACGACCGGGGACATCCGGGGATCGCTCTGGTCGGTCTACGGGGCGTTCGGGCTGGGCGTGCTGGTGCTGACGGCGTTGTCGTGGGCGGGCGCGCTGATCGCGCTGGCCCGCCGGCGCCTGCCCGCGAACCGGTGGCAGCGGGCCATGCGGTTCCTGCCCGCGGGCATCGGGACGGGACTAATCGCGGTGATCTCGTTGTCGGTGCTGCGGCTCGTGGCGCCGTCGCCCACGGCCGAGATCCCGTTCATCGTGGGCGCCGCCGCGGCCGCGTTTGTTCTTGGCTATGTGACGCCACATCCGGGCGAACGGCAACCGTCCTCTGTGGATGCGGAGACCGTGAGGTTCCGGCTGTGAACCAGTCCAGTGTGGTCGCCGCCCTGCCCCAGTACGCCGTCGGCGAGCAGATCGGTGAGGGCGGCATGGGCGTCGTCTACGGTGGTGTGCACCGCCGGCTGGGCCGTCCCGTGGCGATCAAACGGCTGCCGCACGCCGTCGCCGAGGACCCGCGGATGAGCGAGCGCTTCGAACACGAGGCACGGCTGCTGGCCCGCCTCGACCACCCGCACATCGTGCCGGTCTACGACTACGTCCGGCAGCAGGGCGAGCACCTGCTGGTGATGGAACGGCTCGACGGCGGCACGGTCTGGTCGCGGTTCGCGGGTGACGGGCTGACGGCCCAGCAGTCCTGCGGCATCGTGCTGGCGGCGTTGTCCGGGCTGCACGCCGCGCACGAGGCCGGTGTGCTGCACCTCGACGTGAAGCCCAAGAACCTCCTCTTCACCTCCAACGGCGTGGTGAAGGTGGCGGACTTCGGGATCTCCCAGGTGGTGTCGGAGGGCGCGACGCTCGTGACGCACGGTGGCGCGGTGCTCGGCACGCCCGCGTACATCGCGCCGGAACAGGCGATGGGCAACCCGCTCTCGCCCGCGGCGGACGTCTACGCGACCGGCACGATGCTCTACGAGCTGCTCTGCGGCGACCTGCCGTTCGAACGCGGTGGCGGTCCGATCGCGATGATCCAGAAGCGGGTGTTCCAGGAGCCGCGGCCGTTGCCGAAGGTGCCGGAACCCCTCGCAGGCGTGGTGATGCGCAGCATCGCGCGGGAGCCGGAGGCGCGCTACCGCAACGCCGAGACGTTCGCCATCGACCTGGCGGGCGCGGCCGGCCACCTGTTCGGGCCGGACTGGCTCGTGCGCCTCGGCATGCCCGTGCACCTCGCACCGCAGGTGTCGTCGTCATCGACGCGTCCGTCGCTGCGGCCCGTGCCTGAACGCGACACGGTGACGCTGACGGGACAACGGGTCCGCGCCACGCTCGTGGACCCCGTTCCAGCCGCACGGCTGAGCGGCAGCAGCACGCTCGTGCCCGCCGCCCAGGTGATCAAGCCGCCGTCCACGCCGTGGGCGCTGTGGCTGGTGGCCGCGCTCGCGTTGATCGCGATGGCCGTGGTGCCGTTCACGGGCACGGACCGCGGGCTGCCCGAGATCACCACGAACCTCGCGAACCCCGTCGTGGAGCAGGGGGAAAGGCTCGTCGTGAGCCTGGCGGGCATCGAGCTGGCCGACGTCGGGCGCGGACCGGCCGGGTTCGAACTGCCCGGCGCCACGCGCTGGATCGTCGGCGGGGCGGTGCTGGCGTCGATCGACGGCCGGGAGCTGCTGCTCGTGTCGAACCAGACGCCGTGGCTGAGCCTCATGGGCACCGGGTCGGTGCTGCTCCTGCTCTTCGCGTTCGCCTACCTGGAGTCCAACCTGCGGGCGTTGCGCCGCAGGCAGACCGGGATGGCGGCGGTGATCGCGTCGGTGCCGCTCGGGTTCACGCTCGGCGTCGCCGTGTGGCTGCTCGTGTCGGTGCTGCTCGAGCACGAGCCGACGACGTCGATGGGGCTCACGTGCGGTGTGCTCGGCGCGGCGGCGGCTCTGAGCGCGTCACTGGCCTCCAGGAGGCCCTGACCCCTGCGGGGATGTTCGTGGCCTCGTGCACCATGTGCCGACAGAGGCGCCGGCAAGATCTGGCGCCGCGGCTCACGAACGGATGTGTTGCGAAGTGTTTCGCGAGGTACCGGTGCTTCCGGTGGTGGTTCCCCTGGCGGCGTTGGTCTTCCTGGCCCTGCTGTGGCACCTGCGCAGACGTGACCGCCTCACAGTGCCTCGTGCCGCCGTCGCTCTCGCGCTCTGCGTGTACGCCGCGGGAGTCGTGGCGAACACGGTGTTCCCGATCTTCCTGGACATGCCGGAGAGCGAACCGTCCTGGAAGGTCTACTTCGGACTGGTCCACGGCTACGACGTCTCCGACGCGCTGATGAACGTCCTGGTCTTCGCGCCCGTCGGGGTGATCGTTCCGCTGCTCCTGGCCAGGGCGACGTGGTGGCGCGTGCTGGCCGTGGCGGCGGCGTTCAGCCTGGCGATCGAGCTGACCCAGTTCCTCACCGGGAACCTCCTGGGCGGCGGCCACCTGACCGACGTGAACGACCTGTTCTTCAACGTGGTGGGCGCCGCGCTGGGGTTCGGTTTCCTGTCCCTGGTGTCCCTGGTGCCCGGCGTTCCCGCTCTCCTCGACCGGTTCCGCTGGAACTGACCGGCGCGGCACCCGAGAAGTCGTTCCGGCGCTTCACTCGCCGATGACGCGTTCCCTCGGGAACGACGCCGTCACCAGGAAGCCGCCGTCCTCGGTCGGCCCCGCCGAGAACTCGCCGCCGAGCAAGGTGGCGCGCTCGCGCAGGCCGACCAGGCCGTGACCGCCGCTGGGCAGCGACGACGACGGGCTGGACGGGGCGGTGTTGCGCACCTCGACCTGCACGTTGTCGTCGTACTGGGCGTCGATGAACACCGTCGCGCTGGCTCCGACGGCGTGCTTGCGGATGTTGGTCAGGGCTTCCTGCACGGTCCGGTAGACGGCGCCGGACACCGGTGCGGGCAGGTCCTCGACCGGACCCTTGAGCTGGATGGTGACCTCGAAGCCCGCGTCCGCGGCCAGGTCGGGCAGTTCGTCGACACCGGGCTGGTTGTCGTCCGTGGTGCGCAGGACCGACACGAGCTGGCGGAGTTCGTCGAGGGTGCGCGTCGACAAGGTGCGGATGGTGCCCGCGACCTGCTTGTGCTCGGCGTCGGCCACGGCCATGCGCAGCGCGCCGGCCTGCATGGCGATGAGACTGACCTGGTGCGAGACGACGTCGTGCATCTCGCGGGCGAGCTTTGCCCTTTCGTCCGCACGGATGGCGTGCGCGTGCAGCACGCGCTCTCTCTCGCGTGACTCGGCGAGTTCGGCGATGTGGTCGGACAGCTGCTGGCGGGCGTGCACCAGCAGGCCGATCGCGATCGGCAGGCCGGAGACCAGGAAACCGTAGATCGCCGAGTGGAAGTGGCCCGACGCCGGTCGTTCGATCAGCTCCTCGAACGGCCACGCGACGAACCGGCACAGCCACACCAGCGCCGCCGCGAGACCCGTCTGCCAGCCGCCGACGTAGCGCCGGGCGACCGAGTAGAGGGCGATCATCGCGGCGAGCTGCGACCAGCCGACGAAGAAGCCGGGGATGGTCAGCACCAGCGTGAGGAACGGGAACCGGCGGCGCAGCACCAGCGCGCCGACCGCGAGCCAGTTGAGCCACAGCTGGTAGTCCTCGATCGGCGGGAGGTCCGTGATCGGGTCGGCCTCGAGCCACAGCCCGTACAGCCAGACGTCGAGCACGGCGAAGAAGATCAACGCCAGGTCGGCGAGGACCTGCCGGTAGTCACCGCTCAGCGGCCAGCGCGAGCCGGCCGCGGTCTCCGCCGACCGTCTGGCCGGGAGCAGCGTCGTGGTCAGGATCCGACCTCCCCTGTGAGCCTTCTGACCCTCACCGTACTGCGCGTATGCGGCGGATGGCATTGGCTGCCCCTTTACCCCGACCTGCCCCGTCAGGGGGTAAGACGCCCGCACACGCGAATCTGTACGGCTGTTGGCTCACATATGTGCTACCGCACACGCTCGTGCGAGCGCGTGCGGTAGTCACAGCACTACAGAGGCGTTGCCGAGGGCACTACGGGCAGGTCTTCCAGCTGAACCGGTAGGTCGTGTCGATCGCACCGTCCGTGGAGTCCATCGACACGAAACTCGTGGTCGTGGCCGTGTTGGACGTGCCGGGGTAGACGCGGAGCTCGGTGTTGATGTTGAAGTTCCGCTTCTCGCCGCACGGCGAGTAGACGATCGCGGCGACCTCGGTCGTGTCGGTGGCCTGCCAGTCGTCGCTGTGCGGGCCGTTGTAGCGGTGCTGCTTGGCGTCGTTCTGCGACATGCCCTGGAAGTAGTAGTTGGCCTTCTGGATGGCGTACGCGCCTCTCTCGAGGTGCGCGAAGCCTCTGTAGTCGGCCTGGGCGATGCCGTAGGTGAAGCCCTGCGGGACGTTGACCCGCAGGTTGAGCTGGCAGTTCTTGCGGAAGTCCGTTGGCTGCGCGCCGACGCCCACCTGAGCCAGGTAGTCGCTGTAGGTGACGGTGAACGCCTTGTTGTCCTCCGACACCGCGACGGCCGCCGTGCCGGCGGGGCAGCCGGAGCCGTTGACCGTGACGATGTCGATGGTGATGTGGCCGGGCGGCGGGGTCTCGTTCGGCGCGCCGGGCGGGATGACGATGGCCGAGGCCAGCAGGGCAGCGGCAACCGCGTTGAGCATGGGTGCACCTTTCCAACGCATCTCGCAGGGAGGTGGCGGCGGTTGGACTTCGGTGGCGGCGGCCTGGTGGTGAAGAATCAGCAGCGCTTCCACGAGAAGTGGTGAAGGGTGCGCACTTCTCCGCGCTGGTAGTCCATCGTCATGAAACTGTTCGCATTGGCGTCCGACGTACCTTTGTCGACGCGCAGGGAGCTGTTCACGTTGAGATTCTTCTTCTCGCCGCAGGGGGAGTAGACGATCTCCGAGAACTCGGTTCGATGCGTGATCGACCAGTTGTCGTCGAACGGCCCGGTGAACGTGTGCTTCCACGTCGTGGTGGCCGACTGGCCCTGGAAGTAGTAATTCACCGACTGGTACCCGGTGGCCCCGGATTTCAGGTGGCCGTAGCCGCCGTAGGTCGCTTCCGCGATGCCGTACGAGAAGCCCTGCGGGACGTTGACCTGCAAGGTCAGCTGGCAGTTCTTCCGGAAGTCGGTCGCACCGGCCCCTTTGCCCGCCTGGGCGAGGTAGTCGCTGTAGATCACCCAGAACGACGTGTTGTCCGGTGCCACGACCACTTCGGCGGTGCCTTGCTTGCACCCGGAACCGTTCACGGTCACCACGTCGATCGTCACCCGCTCCGAAGGAATCGCCGAAGCGTGCGCCGGTGCTGACGACAATGTGAACAGCACGGCGAGAGCAGCTGCTGCCGTCGCTTTGCGCATGAAGTTGGCCTTTCCTGGTGCCTCTTTCTCAGCGTGGAGCGGCAGCGGTGCCGCGAAGGTTAGCGCAGACCCTCCACCAATGGTGTGATCCAAATGGACCATGTCATCCTGATGGAGCAGTTCGTGAAGAATTCCCGCAAACAGTCCGTCACCTGGTGCTGAGAGAACGAATGGTTTCAGGCATACTTGCCCGCATGTCGCTGGCTGGGCTGGTGCTCGTGGTCGAGGACGAGGATCCCGTGCGGAGGTACACCGTGAGCCTGCTCGAGGAGCTGGGCTTCACCGTCCTGCAGGCCACCGACGGCGTCGAGGCGATCGCGGTCCTGCGCGAGCGCTCCGCCGAGATCAGCGCGATGCTGCTCGACCACAGCATGCCCGGCCTGTCCGGCGAGGAGGTGCTCGCCCAGTTGGAGCGCGAGGGCCTCTCCGTGCCCGTCGTGCTGACGAGCGGCTACGACCGGGCGTCGCTGGAGCGGCGGTTCGCGGGGCACGACATCGCCGGGTACCTGCAGAAGCCGTTCCGGATCGAGGCGCTGGACGAGACGGTCCGGCTCGCGGTGTCCGGGCGCGCGCAGGCCTCCTGAGCTGGTGGGGGCGGCGCCACGGCGCGGTGGTTGACCTGCGTGGTCGCGGAACTGCCCGGCCGCAGCACTACCTCGCCAGCACCTGCCGCACGCGTTCGAGCAGGTCGGACTCCACGTAAGGCTTGGTAATCAGCACCTCGTCGTCGAGCACCTCGTCGGTCGTGTAGCCGGACACGTAGATCACGGCAGGCGCGGCACCGGCCGAGCGCAGCAGCCGCACGAGCTCCGGGCCGCCCATCTTCGGCATGACGACGTCGGTGAGCACCAGGTCGATCGTGCTGCGGTGCGCGGTGGCGAACTGCAGCGCCTCCTGGCCGTCGCCCGCCTCGATCACCGCGTAGCCCGCGGTCTCCAGTGTGCGCCTGGTCATGACCCGCACCTGCGCGTCGTCCTCCACGAGGAGCACCGTGCCGACGCCCTGGTGCGTGGTGGTGCGGCGCGCGCACGGGGCTTCGGGTGTGCCGTTGCGTTCGATCGGCACCGGCAGGTAGACCTCGACGGTCGTGCCCTCGCCGGGTGCGCTGATCAGCTCGATCTGGCCGCCGGACTGCTGCACGATGCCGAACACCGTGGACAGGCCGAGTCCGGTGCCCTTGCCGACCGGTTTGGTCGTGAAGTACGGCTCGAACACCTGCGCCTGCACGTCCGGTGCCATGCCCGAGCCCGTGTCCTGCACGCGCATGACGACGTACCGGCCCGGCCGCACGCCGACGATCCGGCCGGTGTCGTCGCCGCGCAGGGGACTGTTCGCGATCTCGATCCGCAGCGTGCCGCCGGCGGGCATGGCGTCGCGGGAGTTGACCGCGAGGTTGAACAGGATCTGCTCGACCTGGCCCGCGTCCGCCCACACCTGCGCGACGCCGTCCGGCAGGTGCATCTGCAGCTCGATGTTCTCGCCGACGAGCGTGCGCAGCATCGAGTGGACCTTCGTGAGGTTGTCCTTGAGGTCCAGCGACTCCGGGTGCAGGACCTGCTGGCGGGTGAACGCGAGCAGCTGCCTCGTCAGGTTCGCGGCCCGCTCGCCCGCGTGCCTTATGTCCTCGATCGCCGTGCGCCTCGGATCGTCCTGAAGGGTGCGGCGCAACAGCATCTCGCTGTTGCCGTTCACGACCGTGAGGATGTTGTTGAAGTCGTGCGCGATGCCACCGGTCAACCGGCCGATGGCCTCCATCTTCTGCGCGTGCCGCAACTGCGCTTCCGTCTCGCCGACGCGTTCTTCGAGCCGTGCGCGCGCGTCCTTCAACTCCTGCATCAGTCTGATGCTCCGCAACGCGCTGCTGAGCTGCTGCTGCACGGCCTCGTAGATCCAGCCGGGCTGCGGGCCCTCCTCGAAGATCACGTACCCGAGGTGGTCCTCGTCGGTGTAGAGCGGGGCGACGAGCGCGCTGAACGGCGTGGTGCGCCGGAACGGGTACGGCGTCAGGTTGATCGTGGGGAACGGGGTGGCCGGTGGCGGCTTCAGCTCGTCGTGCTCGTACCGCACGAGTGTGCGCGCCGTGCCAGGAGTGTCGTACGCCATGACGTGGCAACCGGGGATGCCGAGGCGGGGGAGTTCTTCGGCGAGAGCATTCGTCAGCTCGTCGACGTCCCTCGACGCGATGAGCCGTTGGCCTGCCTCACGCACCGTCTGGTCGTGACGTTCGTGCGAGAGGTACTTGAACCGTGCGTCCGTGGCGAACGCATCGCCCAGAAGCAACTGCACGCGCAGCCACAGGTCGTTGATGAGCGTCGCGTCGCTGATGCGGGCCGTCACGAACCGATGCAGGTCGAACAGCGGTGGCCACCACTGCGCCGGTTCGCACCCGGCGCGCGCGCTCCTGCGGATGTACTCGGCCAGCAGCTTCAGGAACTCCGCGCCTTCGACCTCACCGCGTCCGGCCGCCATGAGCTCCACGACGAGCTGTTCCGCCCACCCGTCCGGCAGCGCCGTGGAGGCCTGGCCGAGCGAGTCGCGCAGGTGGTCGGCGACCGTGGAGGCGGTCGCGGACTCGTTGATGGTGAGCCGGTCGTGCGCGGGCGCGTGGTCGCCGAGTCCCGACGGCAGGCAGCCGCACGAGCGCCGCACGACCAGTTCGGTCGGCATGGTCTGGCGGTGGCGCGTGGGCTCGCCCTTCACCAGCGCCACGGCCAGTTCCACCGCGCGGAAACCCATCTGGCGGAACGGTGCGCGCACGGTGGTGAGGTCGTTCATGCGGACGTTCGTGTGGTTGTCGTATCCGACGACCGCGATCTCCTCCGGGGTGCGGAAACCCAGCTCCTCCAGCGCGGCCACGGCACCGGTCGCGTAGTCGTCGTTCGCGGCGGCGATGGCGTCCGGCGGCTCCAGGACGCGCGAGAGCATCCTGCGCACGGTGTCGGTGGCGCGGTTCGGTTCCCAGATGAGCGAGCCGGGCATGCTCACGAGGGCCGGGTCGAACGCGATCCCGTGGTTGCGCAAGGAGTCCGCGTACCCCCAGAACCGCTCTTGGGCACCCGCATGCGTTTGCGGGCCCCTGATGAACGCGATCCGGCGCTTGCCGTGCACCTCGATGAGATGATCAACGGCCTGTTTCATCCCGTTGCGGTTGTCCATCAGGATGGTGGGCCATTGCGCGAGAGGCGTCTCCACACTCACGATCGGCATCGGCGCGTACTGCTTCACGTACTCCTGCATGCCTTCGGAGCCGATGAGCTGCCCCACGCGCGTAGTCCACACGACGAGCGCATCGATGCGGTTCGGCGAAATGAGGTCGTAGACGGTGTTGGCCCGCCGCTTGTGCGGATCCGGGTGGTCGAGCTCGCTGCCGACGAAGCAGACCAGGTCGCACCCGTGGTGCCGGGCGCCGTCGCTCACACCGCGCCACTGCTCACCCGCGAGCTCGATGAGCGGTCCAGCGGTGATCATCCCGATCGTGGGACGTCGCCTCGCACTGCCGTTAGCCACAAAACCCCCGCTACTCAACGCGATTGGGGATGATACGCGTTGTCGGGGGGAATGCCTGCCTTGTTACCGGGGAGATCGGTGAACGCTGCACTGGAGGGCCTGGCGTCGAACCCGGCGCTACCCGGCGACCTGCTCGACCGACTGGTCGCGATGCCGTCGCTGGCGTCCGAACTGGCCGAACGCGCTGACCTGTCGGCATCACACGTACGCACTCTGCTCTCCCACGGCGACTCCACAGCCGTGCACACCCTGCTGCAGAAGGGATTGGTCCACCCGGCGGAAGTCCCCATCGCGGACGAATCGGTCGCGCTCGTGCTGACCGGCCACCCCGACGCCGATCCGTCGCTGACCCGGGCCCTGGCGTTCCACCCGGATCCCGCCGTGCGGGCGAGTCTCCCGGAGTGGGCTTGTTCGCTGCCCACCGACGTGATCGAGCGCCTGAGCCTCGACGACGCTCCCGAGGTCGTCGCCGCACTCGTCACGTTCCACGCGCTGCCCCTGCCGGTGGCCAAAGCGCTGAGCCGTCACCCGAGCACCGAAGTGCGCCGCGCGCTGGCCGCCGGCTCTTCCACACCGCCTTCGGTGCTGGTCGCGCTGAGCACCGAGGACGCACTGGCCCGCGAGCTGGCGTCGAACCCCGCCACACCCGCCTCGATCGCGGTGGACCTGTTGCGCCACCACGCTTCCCGCTACTTCCTCGCCTCGCGCACCGACCTGCCCGCAGAGGTGTACGAGGTCCTCGCGTCGGAGTTCGAACCCGGCATCCTCGCGGAGCTGGCGGCGAACCCGGCCGTCCCCGCGCACGTCCTGCGCCGGCTGACCGACACCCGCGCACTGCGGCACGTCGTGCTGCGCAACCCGGCGATCCCGCTCGACCTGCTGCGGGAACTGGCCCCGGCCGCCCGTGCCGAGCAGCTGCCCCGCATCGCTTCCGCCACCCCGGCCGAACTGCGCGAGCTGGCCGCGTCCCAGGAAGCACAGGTGCGGATGCTGGTGGCCACCCGCCCCGGCCTGCCCGCAGACCTGCTCGCCGCCCTCGTGGCCGACCCCGATCCCGTCGTCGCCGCCGCGACCGCCCCGTCGGCGACGGTGGCGCAGCTGCGGGACCTGGTCGCGTGGCACGGACCGCGGGTGTTCCCCCGCGCGGCGCTGAACCCGTTGTGCCCGCCCGATTTGTTGCACCACATGGCTTCGCGGGCACCGTCGGCGGAGATCCGCCGCGCGATCGCCCGGCACCCGAACGCCTCCGGCGAGACCTTGGTGCTGTGCCTGGAAGATCCACAGGCGCGGTACCTGGCCGCCGCGCACCCGAACCTGCCGGTCGACGAGATCGTCGGGATGCTGGGGCGCGAGTTCACGGCACGGGCCGCGGCGTCGAACCCGTCGTTGCCGGTGCACGTGATGGAGCACCTCGCCGGTGGAGGCGGACACGCCCGGCTCGTGTGCGAGGACGAGGTGATCGACCCGGACGTCTCCGCGGCCGGGTCGCCGGCGACGTCACCCGTGCTGCTGTACCGGCTCACCACGCACCCGGAACGTGCGGTGCGCCTGGCGTTGGCGGCACGCCGGGACCTGCCGCGCAGGGCGTACGAGCGCTTGGTGAACGACCCGGATCCCGACGTGGCGGCGGCCGCACGACGGCGTGCCCGCGACGAGAGGTGAGGTCCGTCAGTCCCACCACTTGATGAGGTTCGTCTGCTCCTTGCGGACGTCGTACCCGTTGGCCGCGTAGAACCTCCTGGCCCGCACCCGGTCCGCCCCCGTCACCAGCCGGACCCCGCAGGCGCCGTCGGCACGGGCCCACTCCTCGCCGGCGGCCAGCAGGGCCCTGCCGACGCCCCGGCCCTGGTGCCGCGGTGAGGTGGCCAGGGTGATGAGGTTCTTCAACGGCCGGTGGTAGGTGTTCTCGTAGTCGCTGAGCTGGACGTACCCGAGCACCTCCGCTTCGTCGACGGCCACGAGCAGGACCACGTTGGGCGCCTTGATGATGCGCTCCAGCTGGGCGCGCGTGTCCGGCAGCGGGAAGTCGTACCCCAGCGCCTCGTGGTTGATCTGCTGGATCGCCGGCGCGTCGTCGGCCAGCACCTCTCGGATGTGCAACTCGACCCCCTCGGTTGACCCCTCACCCAACCACGGCTGGGGCGGACGGGCGAATCGGCTGGACACAAACGGGAACCGGCTGGAACGCTCGACCGTCGAGGTGATGACGGTGCGCCGACGACGCTTCGACCTGTCCGCCGTGTTCGAGTTGCTGCTCGGGGTGCCGACGGTGCTGAGCAGTCTGCTGATCGTCGGCCTGGCCGGCAGGGCCTTCTCGCTGGAGCGGTGGTGGCTGTTCCCGGTGCTGTGGCTGGTGTCCGGCGTGGTCGTGTTCGTGCCGGCGATGGACCGGGCGATCGCCGTTCTCGCCCTGAACCTGCGCGGGCCGACGAGCAAGGAACGCGCCGTGCTGGAGCCGTTGCTCGAAGAGGTGTGCGGGGCGGCCGGGGTGGCGCCGCAGCGGTACTGGCTGCGGATCGAGAACTCCAAGGAGATCAACGCGATGGCGGTCGGCGGGCACGTCGTCGCGGTGTCGACGGCGGCGCTCGCGCTTCCACCGAAACATCTCGAGGCGGTGCTGGCGCACGAGGTCGGGCACCACCTCGCCGGGCACACGCGGATCTCGTTGCTGCGCTGGTGGTACGAGCTGCCGGCGCGGGCGGCGGTGCGGCTCACGCTGCTCGTCGGGCTCGGGATCTTCCTCGCAGGGCGGAAGATCGGCACGAAGACGGCCTACGTCGCGAGCGTCCTGCTGGTCGTGGCGCTGGCGGCGGTCGCGGTCGTGGCAAGTCCGTGGGTGTTGCTGGTGCCGGTGATCGCGCCGCTGCTCGCGTTGTCGAGCCGGCGGTCGGAGCTCTACGCGGACCGGATCTCGGCCGAGCTCGGCTACGGGCCGATGCTGCTCGAGGTGTTGCAGCGGTGGGTGAGGCAGGGGCACGACGAGCGGCGGGCCAGGGCCGGGATCAGAGCGCGGATGCTGGCCTCGCACCCGTCGTGCGCTCAGCGCATCAGCAGGCTGCACGACAAGAAGGCCCCCAGGCCGTGAAGCCTGGGGGCCGACGGGAACTCAGGCCCTGAACGACGCCGGGACCTTCGCCGATGCCGCCGTGTCCAGCAACCACAACGTCCGGTGCCGGCCGAGAGCGCCGGCCGCGGGCAGCTCCACCTCGTCCGCTCCGGACAGGGCGGTGGCCACTGCCCCGGCCTTGGCCTCGCCCGTGGTCATCAGCCAGACCTCGTGCGCGTGCCGCACCGACGACAACGTCAGCGAAACACGGGTCGGAGGCGGCTTCGGGCAGTCGCGCACCGCCACGACCGTGCGCTCCTTCTCGTGCACGGCAGGCGAATCCGGGAACACCGACGCCACGTGCCCCTCCTCGCCGACGCCCAGCATGCAGACGTCGAACGCGGGAACGCCCTCCGGGCCGGCGAGAGAGGCCAGCACCTCGGCGTAGGCCGCGGCGGCCGCCTCGGGGTCGTCGCCGAACGCGCCGTCCGACGGCTCCATCACGTGCACGCGCGACGGGTCCAGCGGCACGTGGTCGAGCAGCGCGGCCCGGGCCTGCGTCTCGTTGCGGTCGGGATGACCCGACGGCAGGAAGCGCTCGTCGCCCCAGAACAGGTCGACGCGCGACCAGTCCACGGCGTCCCGCGCGGCACTGCGGTTCACGTGCTCCAGGACTGCGGTGCCGGTGCGGCCACCGGTCAGCACGACCGACGCGACGCCGCGAGCGGCCTGCGCGTCGACGATGCGGGTGACCAGACGGGCCGCCGCGGCGGCGGCCAGCAGGTCGCCGTCGCGGTGCACCACCACTTGCGGATCGCTCACGAACTCGCCTTCGCCTTGGACTTCTTCGCCACCGGAGCGGCTTCACCGTTCTGCGGTGCCTCCGCGGCCGGCTCGTCGGCCTTCGGGGCGTGCGCCCGGCCCTTGGAGACCTTCGACAGCGACTTCAGCGCCGCCGCGTAGACCTCGTCGGGGTCGAGGCGGCGCAGCTCCTCGGCGAGGCAGTCGCGCACCGAACGGCGTTGCAGCGCCACCCGCCGCTCGGGCTGGCCGGGCTGCGACAGCGTGCCGACCTTGCCGTCCGGGCGGTGCAGGTCGACGTCGCCGGACGCGCGGACGAGCCGCACCTCCACGATGCCTTCACCCGACGTCGCCTTGAAGCGCTTCGCCGGCACCTTCAGCCGGTCCGACAGCCACGCGGCGAGCAGGTCGGTGGACGGCGAGTCGGACTCACCGGTCACCTCCGCCTCCTGGACCTTCTCGTACGGGGGCAGGTCCAGCGAGGAGGCGAGCATGGCGCGCCACAACGTCAGCCGTGTCCACGCCAGGTCCGTGTCGCCCGGCGCGTAGTGCGCACGCCGGGTCTCCAGGGCCTTGATCGGGTTCTTCTCGGCCGCGGCGTCGGTGATGCGGCGCTGCGCGAGCTGACCGATCGGGTCCTTCGACGGCGACACCGGCGCGTCGAACGGCCACCACGCCACGACCGGGGTGTCCGGCAGCAGCAGCGGCATGACGCACGAGGCGCCTTCCTTGGCCAGTTCGCCGTACAGGCGCAGGACGACGACCTCCGAAGCTCCGGCGTCACCACCGACGCGGATCTGCGCGTCCAGGCGGGGAGCCGCCTGACGGGCACCGCGGGCCACGACGATCACGCGACACGGGTGCTCGCGCGAGGCGTCGTTGGCCGCGTCGATCGCGGCGTCGGTGCGCTGGCCGTCCTCGGTCACGATCACGAGGGTCAGCACGCGCCCGAGGGTCGTCGCACCGCCTTCGTCGCGCAGCCGGACCAGCCGCGAGTTGATCTGGGAGGTGGTGGTCGAGGGCAGGTCGATGATCACGGACGCCTCCAGTGCCTTCCGGTCCGAGCCGTCATCGCGTCCGCCGACGGCGGCCCCCACGTACCGGCCTTGTACTTCTCCAGAGCGGGCTCGTCCTTGCGCGCCCAGAACTCGAGCACCGGGTCGAGGATCTCCCAGGAGAGCTCGACCTCGTCGTTCTTCGGGAACAGCGACGGCTCACCGAGCAGCACGTCGAGCAGCAGCCGCTCGTAGGCCTCCGGCGACGACTCGGTGAACGAGTGGCCGTAGCCGAAGTCCATCGTGACGTCGCGGACCTCCATCGTGTTGCCCGGCACCTTCGACCCGAACCGGATCGTCACGCCCTCGTCCGGCTGCACGCGCACGACGAGCGCGTTCTGGCCGAGCTCCTCGGTCGCGGTGTCGTCGAACGGCAGGTGCGGCGCCCGCTTGAACACGACGGCCACCTCGGTGACGCGACGGCCCAGGCGCTTGCCGGTGCGCAGGTAGAACGGCACCCCGGCCCAGCGGCGGGTGTTGACCTCGCAGGTGATCGCGCCGAACGTCTCGGTCTTCGACTCGGGCGAGAAACCGCCCTCCTCGAGCAGACCGGGGACCTTCTGGCCGCCCTGCCAGCCACCGGTGTACTGACCGCGCGCGGTGGTCTCCTCGAACGGCTCCGCGGGACGCGTGGCCGAGAGGATCTTCACCTTCTCCGCCCGCAGGTCCGACGGCTTGAAGGAGACGGGCTCCTCCATCGCGATCAGCGCGAGCAGCTGCAGCAGGTGGTTCTGGATGACGTCGCGCGTCGCGCCGATGCCGTCGTAGTAGCCGGCGCGGCCACCGAGACCGATGTCCTCGGCCATGGTGATCTGCACGTGGTCGACGTAGTTCGAGTTCCAGATGGGTTCGTACAGCTGGTTCGCGAACCGCAGCGCCAGGATGTTCTGCACGGTCTCCTTGCCGAGGTAGTGGTCGATGCGGAACACCGACTCCTCGGGGAAGACCTCGTTGACCGTGCGGTTGAGCTCCTTGGCGGACTTCAGGTCGTGGCCGAAGGGCTTCTCGATGACGACGCGGCGCCACTGGTCGCCCTGCGCCTGCGCCAGGCCCGCGCGCTTGAGCTGGTTGACCACCGTCGGGAACGCGCCCGGCGGGATCGACAGGTAGAACGCGTGGTTGCCGCCCGTGCCGCGCTCGGAGTCGAGGGCGGCGAGGCACGAGGCCAGGTTGTCGAACGCCTGGTCGTCGTCGAAGGTGCCCTGCACGAACCGGATGCCTTCGGCGAGCTGCGCCCACACGGCCTCGTTGAACGGCGTGCGCGCGTGCTCCTTGACGGCGTCGTGCACGACCTTCATGAAGTCCTGGTCGGCCCAGTCACGCCGGGCGAACCCGACGAGACCGAAACCCGGCGGCAGCAGACCCCGGTTCGCGAGGTCGTAGATCGCCGGCATGAGCTTCTTGCGCGAGAGGTCACCGGTGACACCGAAGATGACCAGCGCGCTCGGGCCCGCGATGCGGGGCATGCGCTTGTCGCGCGCGTCCCGCAGCGGGTTGTTCCACTGGGCGGAAGTGGTCACGAGCCGTCCTCCTGGACTGCCTCGACGAGCTGGGCCAGTCCGGCGATGCGGTCCTCCAGGTGGAGGCGCAGCACCGGGCGACCGTGTTCGGCCAGCACCTGACCGTCGCCGAGCGCCTGCGCGAGCTGCAGCTGCGCCAGCGTGTAGGGACGGCCGGGCACCTCCAGGTCGTCGCCGGACTCGCCGGTGATCTGGATGAACACGCCGTTCTGGTGACCGCCCTTGTGGTACTGGCCGGTCGAGTGCAGGAAGCGCGGACCCCAGCCGAACGTGGTCTGCAGGTGCGTCTTCTTCGCGATCTCCGCGCGGAGCAGCTCGAACGACGCGTCGTCGATCCTGTCCAGGTACGCCTGAACCGAGATGTAGCCGTGCTCGGGCGCCACTTCGACGATCGCCGCCAGCGCCTCGGCGACGGTGTGCACCTCGCGCGGCGCCCAGTCCGTGCCGTGGCCCTGCACCGGACCGTCCACGAAGGACGGTTGCGTGGCCGAGGCGATCGGCGCGTCGAGCAGCGCTCGAGCGGCCTTCTTCGCGGCCTCGACGTCGGGCTGGTCGAACGGGTTGATCCCGAGCACCCGGCCGACGAGCGCGGTGGCGTACTCCCACAGCAGGAACTGCGCGCCGAGCTTGCCCTCGACCGCGACGTTCGCGGAACCGGTGGCCGGTCCGATCGCGACGGTCGTGGCGTCCGAGCGCGCGTCCACGAAGCCGGGAGCGCCGGGGCCCTCGACGACGACCGGCAGCAGGCCGGTGCCGTTCTTGCCCGTCGACTCGGCGATGAGCTGCTCGGCCCAGTCGCCGAAGCCCTTGATGCCCGAGCCGGTGTCGGCGAAGACGATCTTCTCGGCACCGTGCGCGTGCGCGGCGCCGAAGATCGCCGCCAGCACCACGGCGGGGTTCTCGGGGGAGTCCTGCGACACCAGCTTCGCGACCTCGGCCGCGTCGTCGAGCAGCTCCTCGACGTTCGCGCCGGCGAGGTAGGACGGCACCAGGCCGAACGCCGTCAGCGCCGAGTAGCGGCCGCCGACGTTCGGGTCGGCCAGGAACACCTTGCGGTAGCCCGCCTCCTCGGACGCCTTCTGCAGCGGCGAGCCGGGGTCGGTGACGACCACGATGCGCGACGCGGCGTCGATGCCCGCGTCGGTGAAGGCCTTCTCGAAGATCCGGCGGTGGCTGTCGGTCTCGACGGTCCCACCGGACTTGGACGACACCACGATCACCGTGCGCTCGAGGTCACCGGCGAGAGCGTCGGCCACCTGGGCGGGATCGGTGGTGTCCAGCACGACCAGCGGCACGCCCGCGGTCCGCGTGATCACCTCGGGGGCCAGCGACGAGCCACCCATTCCAGCGAGGACGACGCGGTCGACGCCCTCGGCGTGCAGTTCGGAGCGCAGTGCCACGAGATCCGGGAGCAGTGCTCGGGACGTCTCGTGCAACGTCGTCCACGAGAGGCGGATGCTCGCCTCGGACTCGGCTTCCGGCCCCCACAGGGTCGGGTCCTGCGCGGTCAGCTTGCTCGGCACCGAATCCGCGACCAGGTCAGCAGCGATCGTGCTGACCTGGTCGGCGTTCGGTGACCTCACGATTTCGACGGAGGTCACTTCGTGATCAGCCCTTCAGTTGAGCCAGTTGGTTCTTCACCGTCTCGAGCAACTCTTCCCAGGACTTCTCGAACTTCTCGACGCCCTCGGTCTCCAGCGCGACGAACACGTCCTGGAGGTCGATTCCCACGGCGGCGAGCTTGTCGAACACTTCCTGGCCCTCTGCGGCACGACCGGTGACCGTGTCACCCGTGATCTTGCCCGCCTCGGCGACGGCCTGCAGCGTCTTCTCCGGCATCGTGTTCACGACGCCGTCCACGACGAGCTGGTCGACGTAGAGCGTGGGGGAGTAGCTCGGGTCCTTCACGCCGGTCGAGGCCCACAGCGGGCGCTGCGCGTTGGCGCCGTCCGCCTTGAGGGCCTCCCAGCGCTCACCCTGGAACGTCTTCTCGAACGCTCCGTAGGCGATCCACGCGTTGGCGAGAGCGGCCTTGCCCTTGAGCGCGGTCGCCTCGTCGGTGCCGATCTTGTCGAGGCGCTTGTCGACCTCGGTGTCCACGCGGGACACGAAGAACGACGCGACCGAGTGGATCGAACGCAGGTCGTGGCCGTTCGCCTTGGCCTGCTCGAGGCCCGCGACGTAGGCCTCCATGACCTTCTCGTAGCGCTCGACCGAGAAGATCAGCGTCACGTTGACGGAGATGCCCTCGCCGATCACCTTCGTGATGGCCGGGATGCCCGCCTCGGTGGCCGGGATCTTCACCAGCAGGTTCGGCCGGTCCACGGTCTTCCACAGGTCCTGCGCCTCGGCGACGGTCTTGTCCGTCTCGAACGCGAGGCGCGGGTCGACCTCGATGGAGACGCGGCCGTCCACGCCGTTGGTGGAGTTGTAGATGTCGCGGAACTTGTCGCACGCGTTGCGCACGTCCGTCGTCGTGACCTCGCGGATGGTCGCCTCGACGTCGGCACCGCGGGCCGACAGCTCGCGCACCTGCTCGTCGTAGGACTCGCCCTTCGACAGGGCGCCCGCGAAGATCGTCGGGTTCGTCGTCACGCCGACGACGTTCCAGTCGCGGATCAGCTCGTCCAGGTTGCCGCTGGTGAGCCGTTCACGGGACAGGTCGTCGAGCCAGATGGAGACTCCGGCGCCGGACAGGGCGTCGAGATTCGGCTTGCTCACTTCTTACCCCTCACGTTGTCAAGGGAACGGCGGGCGGCGGCGACGACGTTCTCCGTCGTGAAGCCGAACTCCTTGAACAGGACCTGGTAGTCGGCCGAGGCACCGAAGTGCTCGATCGACACGATCTCGCCGGCGTCGCCGACGTGGCGGTACCACGGCTGCGCGATACCGGCCTCGACCGCGACGCGCGCCTTCACCGAGGACGGGATGACCGACTCGCGGTACTCCGCGTCCTGCTTCTCGAACCAGTCGAGGGAAGGCATCGACACCACACGCACTGCAACGCCCTCGCCCTGCAGAACCTTTCCGGCCTCGGCCGCCATCTGCAGCTCGGAGCCCGTGCCGATGATCACAACCTCGGGGTTGTCGTCACCGAAGAGCACGTAGCCACCGCGCTTGACGCCCTCGGCGTTCGTGCCCTCCAGGATCGGCAGGTTCTGGCGGGAGAGCGCGAGGCCCACCGGGCCGAGCTGCTCGATGACGGCCTTCCACGCGAACGCGGTCTCGTTGGCGTCACCGGGGCGGACCACGGCGAAGTCCGGGATCGCGCGCAGGGCGGCGAGGTGCTCGATCGGCTGGTGCGTCGGGCCGTCCTCACCGAGACCGATGGAGTCGTGCGTCCACACGTACGTGACGGCCGCCTGCATGATCGCGGCCAGGCGCACGGCGGGACGCATGTAGTCGGAGAACACGAGGAACGTGCCACCGAACGGACGGGTCGGGCCGTGCAGCGCGATGCCGTTGAGGATCATGCCCATGGCGTTCTCGCGGACACCGAAGTGCAGCACGCGGCCGTACGGGTCGGCGCTCCACATGCCCGTGGAGATCTCCGCCGGACCGAACGACTTGGCGCCCTTGATGGTGGTCAGGTTCGACTCGGCCAGGTCGGCCGAACCGCCCCACAGCTCCGGCAGGTGCTTCGCCAGGGCGTTGATGACCTCACCCGAGGCCTTGCGGGTCGGGACCTCCTTGCCGCCCACCTCGTAGACGGGGAGGTCGGCGTCCCAGCCCTGCGGCAGCTCGCGCGCGACCAGGCGGTCCAGCAGCGCCTTGTTCTCGGCGTTGGCCGAGGCCCACGCGTCGAACGACTTCTGCCACTCGGCCTTGGCGTGCTCGCCGCGCTTGACGACCTCGCGGGCGTGCGCCAGGACCTCGTCGGCGACCTCGAACGTCTGCTCGGGGTCGAAGCCGAGGATCTCCTTGGTGGCCTTGACCTCGTCGACGCCCAGCGCGGCACCGTGCGCGGCGCCGGTGTTCTGCTTGTTCGGCGCGGGGAAGCCGATGATGGTGCGCAGCAGGATGAACGACGGCTTGTCGGTGACGGCCTTGGCCTTCTCGACGGCCTCGAGGATGCCCTTGACGTTCTCGCCGGACTCGACGACCTGGACGTGCCAGCCGTAGGCCTCGTAGCGCGCCGCGGTGTCCTCGGACAGCGCGATCGTCGTGTCGTCCTCGATGGAGATCTTGTTGTCGTCGTAGAAGACGACCAGGTTGCCCAGCTGCTGCGTGCCCGCGAGCGACGAGGCCTCGGAGGTGACGCCCTCCTCGATGTCACCGTCGGAGGCGATCACGTAGATGTGGTGGTCGAACGGGCTCTCGCCCGGCGCGGCCGACGGGTCGAACAGGCCGCGCTCGCGGCGGGCGGCCATGGCCATGCCGACGGCGGAGGCGAGACCGGAGCCCAGCGGGCCGGTCGTGATCTCGACGCCCTTCGTGTGGCCGTGCTCGGGGTGGCCGGGGGTCTTCGAGCCCCACTTGCGCAGCGTCTTGAGGTCGTCGACCTCGAGGCCGTAGCCCGACAGGAACAGCTGGATGTACAGCGTCAGGCTGGAGTGGCCCGCGGAGAGCACGAACCGGTCGCGGCCGATCCAGTCCGGGTCCGCCGGGTCGTGCCGCAGCACGCGCTGGAACAGCGTGTACGCGAGCGGGGCGAGGCTCATCGCCGTGCCGGGATGCCCGTTGCCGACGTTCTGCACGGCGTCCGCCGCGAGCACGCGCGCGGTGTCGACGGCGCGCTTGTCGAGCTCGGTCCAGTCGTCGGGCAGATCGGCCTTGGTGAGCCGGCTGATGTCGTCGGTGACGGTCACGGACTTACAGCTCCAAACTTTGTCGCTAGGGCGGGTGCGAAGCGTCTTCGGAATCGATCCCGAAGAGCCTCACCCGCATCTCTCCCACGTCCTCCGGCCAGCCTAGTCCTGGAAGATTCGGAAGGTGCTCCCAAAGCTCCCAGGCACATGTGTGGCGGGGCACACCAGCACCCGAACGGGCTGTGAATTCTTCGCGCGGTTACCATCAGTCGCTGGATTTCCCACCACTTGCAACACGAGGAGCGTTCACGCGATGAGTGCCGTCCTCGAGGCTCCCAACCGGACGCCTCGCCAGGTTGTTGGCGCCTATGTGGCACTCACCAAGCCTCGGGTCATCGAGCTCCTGCTGATCACGACGATCCCCGCGATGCTCCTCGCGCAGCACGGCCTGCCGCCTCTCTGGCTGATCGCGTGCACTCTCACCGGCGGTACCCTCGCCGCGGGGTCGGCAAACGCCCTCAACTGCTTCGTGGACGCCGACATCGACTCGGTCATGAAGCGGACGGCGGCCCGGCCGCTCGCGCACAACGCCATCCCGCCGCGCAACGCCCTGATCTTCGGCATCGTGCTCGGCGTCTTCTCGTTCGCGTTCCTGTGGATCTTCGTCAACCTGATGTCGGCCGCGTTCGCGGTGGCGACCATCCTCTTCTACATCTTCGTCTACACGCTGGTCCTCAAGCGCCGCACGTCGCAGAACATCATCTGGGGCGGCATGGCGGGCTGCATGCCGGTGATCATCGGCTGGAGCGCGGTGACGGGCACCGTCGAGTGGCCCGCTCTGGTCATGTTCGGTGTGATCTTCTTCTGGACCCCGCCGCACACGTGGGCCCTCGCGATGAAGTTCAAGGAGGACTACGCCCGAGCAGGCGTGCCGATGCTGCCCGTGGTGGCCACAGCTCAGCAGGTGACGCGGCAGATCGTGATCTACAGCTGGATCACCGTCGTCTGCACGCTCGCCCTGGCCCCGGTCACCTCGTGGATCTACGTGGCGATCGCCGCGCTGTCCGGCGTGTGGTTCGCCGTCTTCGCGCACAAGTTGCACAACGTCGTGCGCCGCGGCGGCTCCACGAACACCATGAAGTTCTTCCACATGTCGAACCTCTACCTGATGCTCGTGTTCTGCGGTCTCGCCGTGGACGCCGTGGTCGGGTTGCCGGTGCTTGGCTGGCCGTTCTAGCTGCACCTCCAGGCGTACGGCTGTGGCGCCCGTTGAGTTCACCGTCACCGGTGGTGAAGGCTCGCCACTGGACTTCGTCGCGGCCCTGACGCCAGGCCGCTCGCTGATCGTGATCACGGATCCCGGCGGCTGGGCACAGGTCGGCGCCGGTCTGCCGGTCGGAGCGGCCGGGACGTCCTCGGTGCCGACGCAGGTGCGGGTGCTGAAGTGCGCCGTGCTGGACCTCCGGCACTTCCCGTCGGCCTCGGCGCTGCCGTCGCTCGCGGACGTGCCCGGCGACGTGGTGGCGTTGCACGACACGCGCTCCTGGGACACGGCGCCGGTGGTCGCCTCGCTGCGCGGCCTCGGCCGGCCGGTCGTGCTCTTCACCGCCATCCACACCTGGGTGTCCGGCCTGGACACCGCGTCGGTGCTGGTCGGCTGGAGCTCACCGCACACCGTGCTCGCCGTGCCGCGCGGACCGGGTGAGGCGCGAGTCGAGGACGCCGTCTGGCAGTTCCGCGAACTGGAACGCCGCCGGATGATGACGTACACCGCCCTGCCCGCCCCTCCGCCCGCGGTGGTGGACCGGACCGTGTCGGTCGTGGTCGCGCACCCTGGGGCGACCGAGGGCATCGCCGGGGCGCTGCGTCCCGGTGGCGAGTACGAGGTGTGGGTGCGCGTCGGGCCCGGTCCCGTGCTGCCGTGCGACCTCGAGCTGCGGACCGTGCTCGCGATGAACGGACGCGAGGTGCGGTCGGAGTCGTTCGTGCTGCCCGCCGACGGCGCCGCACCGTGGGTGAGCTTCCCGGTGACGACGCCCTACGCCGCCGTGCCGTGGTCCGGTGAGCTGGTCGTCTACCGCGGTGCCGTGCCGGTGCACGTGCAGCAGGTCGTGCTGCCGGTCGGGGGCGGTGAGGCGCGGGTGCTGCCCAGGACGCGGCTCTCCCGGACGTTCGCCGACCTCGGTCCGCTGTCCTCGCGGGCGGCCTCGGTCCTGGTGCTGGGCGAACGGGCACTGGTCTGCGCGGACGGCGACCCGCGGTGGACGGGCCTTCCCGAGGGCGGCGGCCTGCCTCCCGTGACCGGGCTGGACCCCTGGTACGGCAAGGGTTTCCCGGCGTTCTGCGAGGACCTGGCCGCGTTCGCGGTGCGCGGTGCCGCGCTGCACGCGCAGCTCTTCCCGGACGGCACGACGGCCCGGCGCGGCGGCGGGATCGCGGTGGTGGGCGCGACGCGCGTGCCGTGGGCGCACGTCTACGAGCTGCCGTTCACCGAGGGCCCGTACCGGCTCTGCGCGTCGGTCTCCCGGTTCGGCCCGTTCGGTGCCGGGGGAGAGGTGCCGCCGGTCTGCCCGGAACCGGACCACAGCGGGAACGTGCTGTGCCCCTTCGGTTTCTGGGGCCTCGCACGCGTGCTGGAACAACCGGCGGGCCCGCTCGCGTGGCAGGTGGCCCCGGCCGACCGCCAGGTGCAGGTGGCCGTGGCGGTCGACCCCGGCCTGGACAGGGCGCTCACGCAGAGGCACGTGGCCGAGCTGATGTCGTTCCTGCCGCCGCACCTGTTCTCGTCCGCCTACGTCGGCCCGCCGGACCTGGCGGGCGCGCTGGCGGAGGAACGCGCGGACGTCCTGCACCTCGTCTACGGCGAAGGCGTCCTGGCACCCGTGGAGGTCGAGGGCTGGCCCCACCGCCCGCTGGTCGTGACGACGTCGCCCGCCGCACACCTCGTGGACGCGTTCGTCAACGGCGCGGGCGCCGCGGGGGTGGTCTGCCCGGAGGTGCCCGTCGACCAGGGCATGGCGGGCTGGGTGAGCGGCATGCTGCTCGCCAGGCTCGCCGGGGGCATGCCGGCGGGAGAGGCGCTGCGGCGCACGCGCTGGGAGATGCTCGGCCGCGGCAACGTCCTCGGCCTCGCCTACGCCCTGCACGCGGGCGCCGACCTGCGTCTCAGGTGACCTCGACCAGGTAGGTGCTCAGGACACCACCTTGGTCAGCAGGTCCTCGACGCACGGGTCGTCGAGGGACTCGACGATGCACTTCCACAGCACGAGGTTCGCCTCGGCCCACTTCGTGTAGGTCGCGGCGGCCTCCGCGTCGTAGAAGTAGTAGCCCTCGTCGGCCTTGCCCACCTGCTCGCCCACGATCTTGTGCGCGAGCTCGCGCAGGGTGATGCCGTTCTCCTGCAGGTACTTGTGCGCGAGGACGACCGGCGTCACCGGCAGCGCCTTGAACAGCGTGTCCGCGTCGGACAGCGCCTGCGCCTCCAGCGAGATGTCGCGCGAGCGGGTGCGCATCTCCGCCTCGACGACGATGCTCTCGATCCATTCGATGTCGCCCAGCGGGACGCCGGCGACGAAGAGGGTCTTGCGGCGCAGTGCCGCGCCGTCCGTCGGCAGCGAGTTGCGGCGGACCATGTAGTTCAGGTCGTGCACCAGCGCGGCGACCTCCACGACGTCGCGTGCGGCGCCGTTGCGTTCGGCGAAGTGCACGGACTTGTCGCGGACGAAGCTGACGTGGTGCCAGCCGTGGAACTGCAGCTTGGCGGCCAGGTCCTCGCACAGCCGCTTCACGCGGTGCTCCACGTCCGCGATGACAGACCTCGGAATCCTCGTGCGCGTACGCATCATCAGCCCTCCCGACCAGGTGGGCTGATGGTAGGCGTGTCGCGAGGGCTTTAAAGGTGGTTCGTCAGTTCCTCCAGCCTGTCCTCGACGGGCACGTGCCGGTGGCTGATGCCGGTGTCCGGGTCGTAGCTGAGGCTCCACGGGGTCACGGCACGGGACTTGACCAGGAACGTCATGGTCCCGTCCGCCGCGCGCGGGATGCGGTGGAACTCGTGCGCGAGCAACATGCCGGTGGTGCCCTCGGTGCACTGGGTGCGGTTCGTGAGTTCCGTGCCGACGATCGAGCGGCCGCCGACGCCGAGCCGGGCGTCGAAGCGTTCGTGCAGGTAGGCGCCGCTCAGGATGGTGGTGCAGAAGTGGTAGCGGTGGTTGTGCACCGAGTCCGCGTAACCGGCGCGCCAGTCGGCCAGCGGTTTGTACTCGTGCAGCCAGAACGTGAACGGCTCGTCGACCTCGTCTCTGAGGCACCACGCGTAGTGCGTCGTCGTCTCACGCGAGTGCGCGATCACCCAGGTCGCTTGCTGGGGCGTGAGGCCGTCGATGTACGCGCGTAACTCTGCGCGCAGCTCGGGCCGGGCCGCCCAGTCGGTGAACCACGTGCCCACATCGGCCCAGTGGTCGACCACGGGGAATTCGGCGCGCTTCACCCGGGCGGCGAGCTCCTCGAGCGCGGACAACCCGGTGAACTCGGCTAGCAAGATCGATCAGCTCCTCAACTGAGCGGATGCGGAGAATTCACGACGGAATGCGTGGAACTTG
The DNA here is from genome assembly GCF_900111005.1 of Lentzea albida. Lineage (GTDB taxonomy): Bacteria > Actinomycetota > Actinomycetes > Mycobacteriales > Pseudonocardiaceae > Lentzea > Lentzea albida. Next base: position 57,757 of record NZ_FOFV01000003.1, on the reverse strand, counting down.
CCTTCGAGTTCCGTGAAGCCGTCTTTGGTGAGTGCCTCGCCGGTGATCTTCTCGAACAACGCCGCGAAGTCGTCGCGGGTGGTCCCCGGCGTGATGGCGAAGTGGTAGCCGGCCTTGGAATTGCTGATGCGCAGGAACTCCGCGCGTTCCATCGCGTAAAGGAAGGAACTCTCGGTGAACCGGAGCGTGCGCGGATACGGCCTGAGCACTCCCGCCGTGTTGCTGTAGAGCGTGAGCCACGCCGAGTCGTCGAACAACTCAAGGCGGTCGAGCGGGGGATCCGAAACGATGGTGACGTCGATCCGCGTGCACCGGCTGCGGGCGGCGAAGAGCCCGACGAGTCCTATGCGGATCTGTTCCTTGAGCCGTTCCTGGATCTCGTCGTAGTCGCCGTCCGCGCCCTCGTTGCGCAGCAGGTACCGCGCCCGGCCGCTGATCGCGTTGTCGTCGCGCGGGTCGGCCAGCACGGCCCTGAGCTCGCACTCCGTCTGGCTGAGCAGCACTCTTCCCGCCGCGTAGCGCCCGGCGAACCCGCGGAAGCAGTACAACCGCGTCCGTTCGAGGTCCTGCATCATCAGCTGGTTGAACTCGGGGTCCGGCTTGGCCGTCGGCTCGAACACGTGGCTGGGGAAGAACTCGCGGTCGAGCGCCCGATACTGTTCGGTCAGCTCTTTGAGCGCCTTGCGGCTCTCCTCGATGACCGGTTCGAGCAACGCCTTCTGCGCCGCTTTCGACGTGATCAGCGTCTGCGTGAAGCTCACCACCGCCGAAATGAGCGTGCCCGTACCCAGTGCGGTCAGCAGGTTTCTAGCTGTACCGGAATCCATTTGACTGGAAATGGCCAGCGACGCACCCGACGTCACGACGAGTATGAGGAGGAGCAACCCGGTCCGAGTCCAGAACAACTCCTGGATCAGGTTGCTGCGGATGCCTCCGGCCTCCGCGGACACGTGTCTCCACCTCCTGGATCACCAGATTGGTCGCTACCCGAACGGACGAATGCTCTCGGTGTCCGATCAAGTGCGCGGAGTTACTGTACGCGTCGGTCTAAAGATAAGGAAGCTGCTATTCGTGCGACATTCAGGACCGGAATAACCGCCCTTGAGCGCAGTCGCCGGTCCGCACTCGTGCGCTTCGGTGACGCCCTGTCGCCGCCGCTCCTGCGCGAGTCGGATGAGGGTGACCCACCCACCCGAACGCACCCCTGTCGCGCTTCTTAGCCCGCTCGGCCGGTCACCGCGCTGGTCCGCGAGGCCGAAGAGGCGACCGGCCTCGCGCGCGGCCTGCTACACGCCGCTCACACGCGTCCGAATACGCTCACCCACCATGCGTAACGTCCTGCTCATCGCTTCTGTCGCGCTCGCGGCGGCCACCGGCCTCACCGGCTGCGCGGGCTCGGCCCAGCCCTCGGCGGGCGGGTCGTCGACCGCCGCCCCCACCACCCCCTGCAAGGCCGACGACTTCAAGGTCTCCGGCGACTTCGGCGCGGCACCCAAGGTCGAGATCCCGAACTGCAAGCCCACCGGCGAGCTCGTCGTCAAGGACCTGGTGACGGGCACCGGTGCCGAGGTGAAGGCCGGCACGACGGCCACGGTCAACTACCAGCTGACCACGTTCTCCGACAAGAAGGTGCTCGACAGCTCCTTCGAGCGCGGTGAGCCGTTCGACGTCGAGAACGTCGGCCAGGCACCGGTCATCGACGGCTGGAACGAGGGCATCGTCGGGCTCAAGGAGAAGGGCCGCCGTCTGCTGATCGTGCCGCCGGAGAAGGGGTACGGCAAGGGCGGTCAGGGCATCAAGGCGAACGAGACGCTCGTCTTCGTCATCGACGGCGTGAAGGTCTCTCCCGCCGCCTGACCCCCAGGAATTCGAAGGCCCCCGACCGCGCGAAACGGTCGGGGGCCTTTCTCACGCGCTCACGGCAGGAGCAGCAGCTTGCCGGTCGTCTTCCGCGACTGCAGGTCGGTGTGCGCCTGAGCCGCCTCCTCCAGCTTGTACCGGCCACCGATCCGGATGTTCAGCTCCCCGGACGCGATCGCCGCGAACAGGTCGTTCGCCCGCCCCTCGAACTCCTCGCGGGTGAGCGTGTACCAGCCGGTCGCCGGACGCGTCAGGAACACCGCACCGGCCGAGTTGAGCCGCTGCGGGTCGACCGGCGGCACCGGCCCGGACGAGGCGCCGAACAGCGCCAGCGTCCCGCGCGGCTTGAGCGACGCGAGCGACTGGTCGAACGTGTCCGCGCCGACGCCGTCGTACACGACGTCGACCTTCTCGATCTGCGAGGCGAAGTCGCCGTACCGCAGCACCTCGTCGGCACCGGCCTCGCGGGCCAGCGCCTCCTTCTCGTCCGTCGACACGGTCGCCACGACCGTGGCGCCCTTGGCCTTCGCCCACTGCGTCAGCAGCAACCCGACACCACCGGCCGCCGCGTGCACCAGCACCCGGTCGCCCTCCTTCACGACGTACGTCGAGTGGACGAGGTAGTGCGCGGTGATGCCCTGCAGCAGTGCGGCGGCGGCCAGTTCGACGTCCAGGTCGTCCGGCACCTTCACCGCGGCGGCCGCCGGCACGACGGCCTCGTTCGCGTAACTGCCGAGCACGGACATCCACGCGACCTTGTCGCCGACGGCGAACTCGGGGGAGTTGCTGACGACGACCTCGCCCGCGCCCTCCAGACCGAGCGTGAACGGCAGTGGGATCGGGTACAGGCCGCTGCGCTGGTAGGTGTCGATGTAGTTGACGCCCGCCGCCGCCACCTTCACCAGCAGTTCGCCGTCACCGGGCACGGGCGACGGCACGTCGGTGTGCTCCAGCACCTCCGGGCCACCGGTCGCACGCACCACCACTGCCTTGGGCATCTGTCCTCCTAGATCGACTCACCCCGTCAACCGGGGCTGCGACCGCTATGTTCCCGCTTCCGGGGAATGGGATGGCCTCCAGCATGGGCGCGCCCGGCCGGTCCCGCTCACCGCGCCCCGCCGGTTCCGCCCGCGCGCCTGGCCGCTTCCGCCCGGCACGTTCGGCGGAGTTCCCGTAGCGACACGGGCCACACGTCACTGGTAAGACCGGTCCATGCGAAAAACAACCCTGCTGCTGATCGCATGTCTGCTCCTCATGGGAGCGCTTCCATCGCACGCCGCCTCCGCCAAGAAGGGTGTGAACGCGGCCGACGACCCCGGCCCCGCCGGTGCCGCCATGACCGCACTCGACTCCCGCTGGTACTACACGTGGGCCTCGGATCGCCGGGGCATCCAGAGCAGTGCCGAGTTCGTGCCCATGATCTGGGGCGCGGGCAACGTCACCGACGCCGACCTGAACGCGGCCAAGGCCAACGGCCGCCAGCTGCTCGGCTTCAACGAACCGGACATGGCGGGCCAGGCGAACATGACCGTCGAACGCGCCCTCGACCTGTGGCCACGCCTGCAGAACACGGGCCTCAGGCTCGGTGCGCCCGGCGTCGCGTTCGGCGGTGACGTCGCGGGTGGCTGGCTCGACCGGTTCATGGCCGGCGCCAAGGCCCGCAACCTGCGCGTCGACTTCATCCCGATCCACTGGTACGGCCAGGACTTCTCCTCCGCCGCCACCGGACACCTGGAGTCGTACCTGCGCAACGTCCACAACCGCTACAAGAAGCCCATCTGGCTCACCGAGTACGCGTTGATCGACTGGCGTTCCGGCCGCGCCGTCTACCCGAGCCAGCAACAGCAGACGGCGTTCATCACGGCGTCCACCAGGATGCTCGACGGACTGTCCTTCGTGGAGCGCTACTCGTGGTTCACGCTGTCCACGAAGACCAGCCCGACGGGACTTTCGACGGGTACGGCGTTGACGGCGGCGGGCAACGCCTACAGGGCCGCTTAGCGCGAGAGCTGGGGAAGCCGAAGGCGGCTTCCCCAGCTCCCACTAGTCCTCGCCCAGCGCGACCCGGCGCGCCAGCCCCAGCGGCAGCGCGCCGGACCCCGCGATCCTGTCGTGGAAGTCGCGCAACGAGCCCAGTCCCGCCGCCAGGTAGTCGTCGCGGATCAGGTCGATCTCCAACGCCCCGGTCAGGTACGACGGCGCCTGCGTCGGCCACGCGCAGTACCGCTTCACCTCGCCCGTGGCGGTGCCCGGCGTCAGGGCCGTGCGCGCCACCATGAACTCCTCGGCCTCCGCCGGGGTCATGTCGCCGCAGTGCAACGACGTGTCGACGATCATCCGCGCCGCCCGGAACAGCCGCGCCTCGACGTGGCCCATCAGCGCGCCGCGAGTCGTGTAGTAACCGACTGACCGCAACAGCTTCTCCGAGTACAGCGCCCAGCCCTCGGAGAAGTAGGACGTGCGGAACACCTTGCGCAACGGGTGCGCGTCGCCCTGCGCCGCCAGCCACGCCGAGTGCCAGTGGTGGCCGGGGTAGGCCTCGTGCACCGAGATCGTCGGCAGCTGCGACCGCGCGTTGGTGCGCAGGCGTTGCGTGACCTGCTCGTCGTCCGCGCCGTCCGGGGTGAACGGCACGAAGAAGTAGCCGGTCCGCTTCGGCGTCAGCGGCGGCGGTCCCAGGTAGCTCGCCACCGCCATGAGCGCGCGCTGGAACGGAGGCGACGGCACGACCTGGCAGTCCTCGCCCTCGGGCATCGTGACGAGTGAGTGCTCGATCAACGCGGCGCGCGCCCGGGAGGTCTCCGCCTCGTACTCGGCGCGCATCGCCTCCATCGTCGGCGGGTGGTCGTCCTGCAACGAGCTCATCACCGAACGCCAGTCCGAAGAACCCGCCAGTTCGACGAGCTCGGCCTCGAGCGAGGCGTAGGCGTCCTGCCCGCGCTGGTGCAGCTCCGGGGCGCCGTAACCGAGCAACTCCTTGTCCTGCAACAGGGTTGAGTAGAGCTTCTCGCCCATCCGCCAGTCGCCGGACGCCCGCAGCGCCAAGTCCTCGAGGAACACCGCGTGCCGGTCGAACGCGTCCGCCGCGGGGCCGGCCGCCTCGACGAGCGTCGCGCGCCGTTCGGGCGTCGACACCTGCAGCGGCAGCTGCTCCAGCAGGAACGAGCGCCCGGTCCGCACCTGCCCGAGCGTGCGCAGCACGACCAGGGACGACGCCAGGGACGGGTCGAGGTTCGCCTCGGCGGCCGCGAGGACCGACGGCACCTCGCGCAGCTTCGCGACGGTCGACGCGACGAGGTCCTCCTCCGGCAGCAGCCGGTGCAGGAACGGCCCGAGCAGGCCGAAGAAGATCATCCCGGAGTACTCGTGCGGGTCGCGCCGCCAACCGGGCCACGCCTCCATCGCCGACGCTCCGCGCAGCACCGACACGGCGAGGTCGCGGTCCACCGACCTCGGCAACGCCTCCAGTCGCGCGAGCCAGCCCTCCTTCTCCCTGGACCGCTGCTCGTGGGCCGCGGCGGAGAAGTCCCCGAAGGTCGAGTAGTGCTCGAGCGAGCCGACCCCCGCGGCGTGCGCGGGGTGGTGGTCGAAGTACCACGAGAGGAACGTCGTCAGCGTGTCGGTGGTCACCCGGCTGAAGTTACCCGCTGGTTTTAGAGTGTGGGGGTGTCTGATCAAACCATTCAGAAGCGCATCGCCGAGTTCGTGAAGGCCCACGGCAAGCCGGACACGGCGGTCAGGGCCGTGGTCGAGCCGATCGGCCGGGCCGGCGCGCGGATCGTGCTGGTCGGCGCGGACGGCGCCATGGGCGACGTGATGGCGAAGGACGTCGAGTCCGCCACCAACGCCGTCGAGGCCGCCGACAACGTCGAGCAGGCCGAGTGGGACCGCGAGACGACCGCCGCCACCAAGATCGGCCCTGGTCACCGGCGCAAGATGGCCAAGATGCAGTCATGAGGGTGGTGCTCGCCTCGTGCGACCGCCTGCCCTCCGGCGACGGCGACGAGGAAGCACTCGTGGCCGCCCTGGTACGAGACGGCGTCGACGTGGCGTGGCAGCCCTGGGGCACGCCGGTGGAGGCCGACCTCGTCGTCCTGCGCACGACCTGGGACTACCCGGACCACCTGGACGAGTTCCTGACGTGGTGCGCCGCCGTCCCGGCGCTCGCGAACCCGCTGCCGGTGGTGCGCTGGAACATCGACAAGTCCTACATGGCCGAACTCGCCGCCCGCGGCGTCCCGGTCGTGCCCACCACCGTCGTGCGGCCGGGCGAGGAGCCCGTCTTCCCGGACGGCGAGTTCGTGGTGAAGCCCGCGGTCGGTGCCGGATCACGCGGCGCGGGCCGGTTCACCGACCACGCCGAAGCCCGCGCGCACCTGGAGTCCTTGGGCGTGAAGGCGCTGGTGCAGCCCTACCAGTCCAGTGTGGACGCCCACGGCGAGACGGCGCTGGTGTTCTTCGCCGGCGAGTACTCCCACTCGTTCCACAAAGGACCGATGCTGGCGCAGGGCCTCGCCGAGGCGGAGTCCGGCCTCTACGTCGAGGAACGGCTGGGCAGCATCGAACCGTCCGAGCGGCAGGTGGCGCTCGCGGAGCAGGTCCTCGACGCGGCCGCCGCGCTGCTGTCGTTGCGGCGCAGCGACTTCCTCTACGCCCGCGTGGACGTCGTCACCGGTGCCGATGGCGAACCGCTGCTGCTCGAACTGGAGCTGACCGAGCCGTCGCTGGGCTTCAGGCTGACGACCGACGAGGCCGCGTCCCGCTTCAGCAAGGCGATCCAGCAGGCTGCTTCACGAGCCTAGGTCCGGCGTTCCGCGGGCGATGCGCGCCAGCACGTCCAGCGCCGCACCCAGCCGGTCCACCGGCGGCGAGGCCAACGCGAGCCGCACGGCGTTGGGGGCCGCACCGACCGCGAACGCCGCCGCCGGCGTGACGGCGATCCCCTCCCGTGCCGCCGCGGCGGTGAACGTGTCGGCCCGCCACGGCGGCGGCAGTTCCCACCAGCAGTGGTACGAGCGCGGGTCCGCGCGCACGTCGAGCTTCTCGGCGACGAGCCGCTGGCGTGCCATCGCATCCGCGCGCTTGGCCTGCTGGACGGCAGCCGCCGTGCCGTCCGCGATGAGGTGCGCCGCCACCTCGACGGCGAACCGCGACGCCGTCCACCCGCCGGCCCGCACGGCTGCGGCGACCTCGTCGAAGAGGTGGGCCGGCGGCACGACGAAACCGAGCGTGAGCCCCGGCGCGACCCGCTTGGACAGGCTGTCGACCAGCACGGTGCGGTCCGGGGCGAGCGCGGCCAGCGGGGGATCGTCGCTCAGGAACGTGTACACGGCGTCCTCGATCAGCGGGACGTCGAGTTCTTCCAGCACCGCGACGACTTCCGCGCGCCGGTGCGCGGGCATCGTGACGCCGAGCGGGTTGTGCAGCACGGGCTGGAGGTAGACCGCCCGCACCGCCGCCGCGCGCAGGGAGTCCGGCACGACACCGTGCTCGTCCATCTCCAGCGGCACCACCGCGACCCCGAGCCGCGCGCAGATCGTGCGCACCACCGGATACGTCAACGCCTCCACACCGAGCCGCCCGCCCACCGGGACGAGCGCCGCGATCGTCGCCGCCAGCGACTGCTTCCCGTTGCCGGTGACCAGGATGCGCTCCGGCGAGGGCCGCCACCCGGTGCGTGCCAACAGGTCCGCCGCAGCCGTCCGGGCCGCGGCGGTGCCCGTCGCCCCGCCCGCCCGCAACGCCTCCGCCAGCACGTCCGGGCGCAGCACCGCGGCGAGGCTCGCCGACAGCAGCGCGGCCTGCTCGGGCAGCACCGGGAAGTTCAGCTGCAGGTCGACGGGCGCGCCACCGGGATCGGCCAGCGCGGGTTCCCCCGCCACCGCCCGCACGAACGTCCCACGCCCGACCTCGCCGACGACCAGCCCGCGCCGAGCCAGTTCGCCGTACACCCTAGCCGCGGTCGACGAGGCGATGCGCCGCCGCCGGGCGAACGCGCGCTGCGGCGGCAGCCGATCACCGGGCCGCAACCGCCCGGCCGCGATGTCGGCGGCGACGGCGTCGGCGATCCGCCGGTAGTCCTCCACGGCACCCCCATTGCACCGAGAGCAATGTTCTGATTGTACCGAGCAGAACCGCTGGTTACGGTCGGATCATGACCACCGCGACCGTCAACGGCATCACCATCGGCTACGACGACGAAGGCGCCGGCGACGACGTGCTGGTGCTGGTGCACGGCCACCCGTTCGACCGCACGATGTGGCGCCCGCAGGTCGAGCACTTCAGCCGCGCGGGGTGGCGCGTGATCGCCGCGGACCTCCGCGGCTACGGCGAGACCACCGTGGTCTCCGGCACCACACCGCTCTCCACGTTCGCGTCCGACCTCGCGGCCCTGCTCGACCACCTCGGCGTCGAGCGGTTCGTGCTCGGCGGCCTCTCCATGGGCGGCCAGATCGTGCTGGAGTGCGCGCGCACGTTCCCAGAACGCCTGCGCGGCCTCGTCCTCGCCGACACGTTCGCCCAGGCCGAGACCGAGGAAGGCCGCCGCGCCCGCAACGACATGGCCGAGCGCCTGCTGCGCGAGGGCATGGCCGGCTACGCCATCGAGGTGCGGTGGAAGATGGTGGCGCCGCACAACCCGGTCGTCGCCGAGTTCGTCTCGCAGCTCATGCACAACGCACCACCGGAAGGCGCGGCGGCGGCGTTGCGGGGCCGCGCCGAACGCCCCGACTACACCGAGACCCTGGCGACGATCACCGTGCCCACGCTGGTGATCGTCGGCAGCGACGACGAGTACACGCCCGTCGGCGATGCCGAGTACATGCACGAGCGGGTTCCGGGTTCGACGCTGGTCGTGGTGGAGGGCGCCGCGCACATGCCGAACCTCGAACGCCCCGAGGTGTTCAACAGGGCAGTGGAGGACTTGCTAGCGCAGACCTGACCCGATGCCGGTCAACCCGCGCACCTCCATCTCCGCCTGCTTCTCGGCGTCCGCCTTCTCCCCGCCCAGCACCGTGCCGAGGAACCCGGCCAGGAACGACAGCGGGATCGACACGATGCCGGGGTTCGACAGCGGGAAGAACGCGAAGTCGGCGTCCGGGAACACCGACGACTTCGAGCCCGAGATGGCGGGGGAGAAGACGATGAGCAGCACGCACGACGTGAGGCCGCCGTAGATGCTCCACAGGGTGCCGCGGGTGTTGAAACGCTTCCAGAACAACGAGTACAGCAGCGTCGGCAGGTTCGCGGAGGCGGCGAGGGCGAAGGCTAGTGCGACCAGGAAGGCGATGTTCTGGCCGTTCGCCGCGATGCCGCCGACGATCGCGAGCACACCCACGCAGATCGCGGTGATGCGGGCGACGCGCACCTCGTCGCGCGGGTCGGCCTCGCCGTGCTTGATCACGTTGGCGTAGACGTCGTGCGCGAACGAGGCCGAGGCCGTGAGGGTCAGACCGGCGACGACGGCGAGGATCGTGGCGAACGCCACGGCGCACACGATGCCCAGCAGCACGGTGCCGCCGACCTGGAACGCGAGCAGTGGTGCGGCCGAGTTCTCGCCGCCGGGGGCGCTGGTGATCTTGTCCGTGCCGACCAGCGCCATCGCGCCGAAGCCGATGACGAGGGTGCACGAGTAGAAGATCGCCATCATCCACGTGGCCCAGACGACGGACTTACGCGCTTCACGGGCATTCGGCACCGTGTAGAAGCGCATCAGCACGTGGGGCAGTGAGGCGGTACCGAGCACCAACGCCAGCGCCAGCGAGATGAAGTCGATTTTCGACAGGTCCGTGGCGCCGTACTTCACGCCCGGCGACAGCACGGCCTCGCCGAGAGGGGAGCGCTGCGTCGCGCGGTCGAGCATCGAGGAGAAGTCGAAGCCGAACTTGCCGATCAGGAAGATCGTCAGCAGCGACACGGACAGGATCAGCAGCACGGCCTTGATGATCTGCACCCACGTGGTGCCCTTCATGCCGCCGACCAGCACGTACAGCACCATGACGATGCCGACGACCGCGATGATGATGGCCTGGCCGACCTTGCTGTGCACGTCCAGCAGCAGCGCCATGAGGCCGCCGGCGCCCGCCATCTGCGCGATCATGTAGAACAACGAGATCACGAGGGTCGAGTTGGCCGCGGCCGCGCGGACGGGGCGTTGGCGCATGCGGAACGCCATCACGTCGCCCATGGTGAAGCGGCCGGTGTTGCGCAGCCGTTCCGAGATCAGCATCAGGCCGATCAGCCAGGCGACGACCCACCCGATCGAGTACATGAAGCCGTCGTAGCCGTTCACGGCGATCGCGCCGGAGATGCCCAGGAACGACGCCGCGGACAGGAAGTCACCCGAGAGTGCGATGCCGTTCTGCGTGCCCGTGAAACTGCTGCCCGCCGCGTAGTAATCCGACGCGCTGACGTTCCGCGTGGATGCCCGGTACACGACGTACAACGTCAGCAGCACGAAGACGCCGAAGACGGACAGGTTGATCGCGGTGTTCGCCCCGGTCACGCGAGCTCCTCGTCGGTTTCCGCGAGTGCGCGCACCTTGTCGACCTGCGGGTCGAGCTTCCGCTTGGAGTAACGCGCATACGCCATTGTGATGATGATGGTGGTGACGATCTGGAGGAATCCCATCGTCAAGCCGACGTTCACCGTTCCGAACAGCGGAGTGCTCATGAAGTCGGCGGCGTAAGCGGAAAGCAGAACGAAGGTGATGTACCAAGTGAGGAACACCAGTGTTGCCGGGAGAATAAAACGCTTCACCCGTCGCTTCAGGTCGAGGAAATCCTCGCTCGTCTGGATGGCGCCGTAATCAGGCTCACCGTCACCGTCTATGAGCAAAGCGTGACGGGGCTCTTCTTCAAAGGTCGCGAAACCGGGGGTGGCCGGGCGTGACACGGAGGGCAGCGCCTTCGTCATCAACCGCTCGCATTCGTTACGGGGAGTTGCCCGGCGAGGCTCCGCGCGCTCGGCGCGTCCGGTCCGGGGGTGGGAGGCGCAAGCGTAACCACGCGTGGCGGCGAGTCAATCCCCTGAACCTGCAGGACCACCCCAAAAGGTCGCTCGTCACCCTGGGTGATCGATCGTGCACGCCCGAGGTCGTTGTCGCGTCACGCTCTCTGGCCTACTATCCGCTCACACCCGATACGGCTGATGGAGATATCGAGCTGCGGGGACATCGACTCGCGGGGATTCGCCAGGCCAGGAGGTAGCCGATAGTGGGGCACTTCGAGCGCGCCTTGGGGATCATTTCGTGAATGTCGAGTGGAGAAAGATCAGCGACTGGCGCAACTGGCGCCTGCCCGTCAAGCTCGGCGTGGTGCTCGCCGTCCCGGTGGCCGTCGCGGTCGGCGCGGGCGCGATGCAGATCTCCGGTTACGTCGACCGGTCCGACAACTACGTGCAGATGCAGGGCCTGGTTCGTCTCAGGGCGGATCTCGCGCCCCTGATCTCGAGCGTCCAGCAGGAACGCACGCTCGCCGCGCAGAGCGCCACCAGCGGCTCCGGCGTCGGCGCGTACCAGAACCAGATCAGCGCCACCGACAACGCCGCCGCGACCGTGCGCCGCCGCGTCGACCGCACCGAGGGCGTCAGCGACGTCGCGCGCCAGCGGTTCCTCGAGCTCGGCGGCCAGCTGGAGACGCTCAAGAACCTGCGGGAGAAGGTCGTCCAGGGCGGTGACGGCGGCGACCCGTCCGGCGGCACCACCGGCTACACCGCGGTCGTGAAGTCGTTGCTGGACTTCGAGCAGGCGCTCGTCGGCCAGTTCAACGACGACGCCATCTCGGGCACCGCGCAGGCCCTGCACCACATGGTCATCGCACAGGAGCAGGTCTCGCTGCAGCACGCGCTCGTCTTAGCGGGGATCGGCCGCGGCAAGCTGCTCGGCCCCGAGATCCGCGCGCTGGAGCAGTCCGACATCCGCCTGCAGGACCGCCTGAACGACTTCCAGGCCATCGGCACCACCGAGCAGCGCCGCGCCTACGACCAGACCGTCACCGGTGCCGGTGTGGCGCTGCGCACGGCGTTCGTGGAACGCGCGCTCACCCAGCCCGAGGGCACCCCGCCGCCGACGACGCGCCCCGGCCAGCCCAAGCCGCCGCAGGAGTTCGGCATCGCCGTCGACGACTGGAACAAGTCGTCCGGCACCACCGCGCGGCTGATGGAACAGGTCGGCCGCGGACTGCAGGACGAGCTCGCGAACACCGCCGCCGCGCTGCAGGACGACACGTCCAACAAGGCAGGCGCCGCCGCGGTCGTCCTGCTCGCGATGCTGCTGATCGCCGGCACGCTCGGCTTCGTCATCGGCCGCTACCTGCTGCGCTCGCTGTCGGAGCTGCGGCGCTCGGCCCTCGACGTGGCGCACCACCACCTCCCCGAGGTCGTCGCCGCGATCCGCGCCGACCGCAAGCCGGACACCGAGATCGAACCGGTGCCGGTGCACTCCGTCGAGGAGTTCGGCCAGCTGGCCCGCGCGTTCGACGCCGTGCACGAGCAGGCCATCCGCTCCGCCGTCGAGCAGTCCTCGCTGCGGTCGGGCATGAAGAACATCTTCGTCAACCTGTCGCGCCGCTCGCAGGGCCTCGTCGAGCGCCAGCTCAAGCTCATGGAGGAGCTCGAGCGCCACGAGGAGAACCCCGAGCAGCTCGCGAACCTGTTCAAGCTCGACCACCTCGCGACGCGCATGCGCCGCAACAACGAGAACCTGATGGTGCTGTCCGGCACGGACATGGCGCGCCGGTTCAGCCAGCCCGTGCCGCTCGCGGACGTGCTGCGCGCCGCCGCGTCGGAGATCGAGCACTACCAGCGCGTCGTGGTGAAGTCGACGCCGTCGGTCGAGGTCGTCGGCTACGCGGCCAGCGACCTGGTGCGCCTGGTCGCGGAGCTGCTGGACAACGCCACCGCGTTCTCCGCGCCCACCACGCAGGTCGTGATCGGCTCCCGGCTCGACCAGCAGGGCTCCGTCCTCGTCGAGGTCGCCGACCAGGGCATCGGCATGGGCCCGGCCGAGCTGACCGAGGCCAACGAGCGGCTCTCGTCCGGCACCGAGGACGACGTGCCCGTGTCGCGCCAGATGGGCCTGTTCGTCGTCGGCAGGCTCGCGGGCCGCCACGGCATCACCGTCCGGCTGCGCGGGGCGGGGGAGGGCCGGGAGGGCCTGCGCGCGTTCGTGCTCGTGCCGGCGGAGCTCGTCCGGTCGAACCAGGAGGCCCCGGCACCGTCGCAGCCGCGCCACGCCGCGCTGCCCCAGCCGAAGCAGCCGATCGCCAAGCAGCCGCACGTCGTCGTGAAGACGCCGAACCTGGCGCCCCCGGCCGTGCCCGCCCCGGCCATCGAACAGCCGCGCGAGTCGGCCGAGTGGACGTCGTTCCGCGGCGCCGCCATCGACGAGTCGCTGCCGCAGCGCACACCCCGTTCCGCCGCGGCCGAGCACAACGGTGTGCCGGCCGAATCGCCGAGTGAGACGACGTCCTCCTGGTTCGCCGGCAGCGGAGTCTCGGACGAATCGGTCAACAGTGACCATTCGTCGGCAGGGCCCAACCTTGGACCCTCCCCAATGTCGTCACCGTCAGTAGTGGCATCCTGGTTCGGCAAGAAGCCCGGCGGAACCGTGTGGGAGCAGGCCGGAGACCCCGTGACGGACGCCGGTGAGACCGACGCCGGGCTGCCGAAACGGGCACCGCGCAAGAACCTGCTTCCCGACCTCGCGGAACGGCCAGGAAACGTCGCGCGTCCCGCCACGGGCCCGAAGCGCGATCCTGAACGAGCACGGGGCTTTCTCGCGAGCTACCAGACGGGCCTGCGCCAGGCGCCGCTCGGTGGCGGCGGGAACGGAAGAGGCCAGGGGAACGGCCAGTACAACGGGGAGAAGGCATGAGCACGCCGCAGTCGCGTCCGGTCGACCAGTTCGGCTGGTTGATCACGAACTTCACCGATCGCGTGGCCGGTGTCGCCCATGCCATCGTGATCTCGGTCGACGGCCTGCTGCTCACCAAGTCGACAGGTCTGCCCCCCGAGCGCGCGGACCAGCTCTCCGCCATCGCCTCGGGCGTCGTGGCGCTCACGCTGAGCGCCTCACGATGCTTCGAAGGTGGCGGAGTGTTGCGCACCGTGATCGAGATGGACTACGGGATCATGCTCCTCATGTCCATTCGAGACGGGTCTTGTTTGGCGGTTCTCGCCGCCCCCGACAGCGACGTCGGTCAAGTGGCCTACGAGATGACCGTGGTCGTCGACCAGGTGGGCCAGATCCTCACCCCCGAACTGCGAGCGCAGCTGCACAGCGTGAGGTGATCCATGAGTTCGTCCTCTGACGCGCCCCGACGACGGAGGCGGGCCGAGACGCCCGCCGAGCAGACCTTCGCGGACCTGATGAACGGGTTCTCCCTGGACTCGGGCCGCAAGCGCACGCGCATGCCGGACGAGGTGCCGGAGCGCGACACGACTCCCGTCGTCCCGCGGACCGAGGTGCCGGCGTTCGAGCCCGTCTTCCCGGAGCCGTCCGACGCCTCGATCGTTCGTGCATATGCCTGGACGGGCGGGCGCACTCGGTCGAACATCAACCTCGAGATCGAGACACTTGTCTCCGCCAATGATCAGAGTCGGCTGTCGACAGGTATCTTGCAGGCTGAGCACCAACGCGTCGTCGAGCTCTGCCACACCCCGCGGTCCGTCGCGGAAGTGGCGGCACTGATGCGACTCCCGCTGGGAGTCGTGAAGGTGTTGCTCGGCGACATGGCGGAACGAGGTCTGGTGGACGTGCACCAGACCGCTTCCGCGGGCGGTGACACGCCGGACCTCGGGTTGATGGAGAGAGTGCTTAGTGGACTACGTCGGCTCTAGATTTCCCGAATTCGGGCCCCCCGGGCCCCCCGGTCGGGAGCTGACCTCGGCCAAGGTTGTCGTCGCCGGTGGCTTCGGCGTGGGCAAGAGCACTTTCATCAGGTCCATCGTGGAGAGCGATCTCCTGACGATGAGCTCCCTCGCGCCGGAGCGCGCGGGCGGCGTGACGGAACTGGTCCGCATCCAGTTCGGACGCGTGTGGCTCGACCCGGGTCTCGCCCTGCACCTGTTCGTGGCGCCGCAGTGGCAGGACGCCCGCGCGGGCTGGACCGACGTGGTGCGCGGTGCCGTCGGCGCCGTCGTGCTGTTCGACATCATGCGCCCGGCGGACTCCGTGGACGCGATGCGGTACTTCGAGGACCACAACATCCCGTACGTGCTGGCGCTGAACAACGTGCACGCCTCCGTCCGGGGTGACGTGAAGGCCGTGATCCACGGCATGGGCATCTCGCCCGACGTGCCGGTGCTGCACTGCGACCCGCGGGTGAAGCTGTCCGTGCGGGAGGCGCTGATCTCGTTGACCGAGCACGCGAAGCTGGACCGGTGGCGCCGGCGGCCGGGGCCCGACGAGACGACTCCGCTCGCGCCCGTCTGCTGACTTGGAGCAGGTTCAAGCGCTCACACCTTCTGGTTGTTCGGCCCCGAGTGACTGGCACTCGGGGCCGTTCGCTGTCTAGCGTCGCCTCCGGTGGCCGTGGCAATGGCCGCCACACGTGTCAGACTGGATCTGTGGGTCGACCGGTGTCAGAAGGCCAGGCTGGGGGTGACGAGGTGACCACTGCGCGGCGTCTGGACGGCTACACCCTGGACGACTGGGAGAGCCTTGACCCGCAAGAGGGCCGTCGCGTCGAGCTGGTCGACGGGCGATTCGTCGTGACCCCCGCTCCCGCTGCCAAGCACCAAAGGGTGGGCGACCGGCTGGCGCGCATCCTCGACGACGCCGTCGCCGCCGAAGGCATGGAGGCGCTGACAGCCGTCGGAGTCCGAGTCAGCGAGTCCTTCGGCTACATCCCGGACGTGGTGGTGGCGACCGAGCGGGTCGAGACCGTGTCCGTCGACGTCGCGAACGTCGCGCTGGTGGTCGAGATCGTCAGCCCGTCCACCAAGAAGAGCGACCGCCTGGAGAAGCCGGCTGCTTTCGCCGCGGCTGGCGTGCCCGCGTACTGGCGAGTGGAGCTGGACGTCGCGGATGGTCCGGTCATCTACTGCCACCGGCTGAACGACGGCGTGTATTCGGACGTTGTGACGCTGACGCCGGGAAGCAGGGAGCCGGTGCTCGTGGTGGGCACGATCTCCGTCGCCTTCGACCCCGCTGATCTTCACAAACCACGCCGCTGAACCCACCAGAGTGATGCCGGGAGGGAGACCTCCCGGCCTTCGACATGCCCCGAACCGTTGACAAGATCGCTACGATGGCTTCAGTGTCGACCGAAAGGGATCCTGATGAGCGTCGGGCGGGAGACCAGGCTGTCCGCCTGGATCGAGCGGTTCGCGGCCCACTTCGCCGAGGAGGGCATCCCGCTGATCGGTGGCCGCATCCTCGGCTACCTGCTGGTGTGCCAACCGGTCGAGCGCACCGCCGCCGAGCTCTCCCAGGAGCTCGAGGCGAGCAGCGGGTCGATCAGCACGAACCTCAAGTACCTGGTCAACGTCGGCCTGGTGACCAAGCGGACGCGACGCGGACGGCAGGCGGCCGAGTACCGGATCAACGAGAAGGCCTGGACGGAGTTCATCCAGCGCAAGCTCACCGCGATCGCCAGCGTGCAGGTCCTCACCGACGACGGCATGCGGTTGCTCAGCGGCGACCCGGAGCGCGCGCAGCGTCTCAAGACCGTCGACCGGCTCTACGGTTGGCTCTCGGAGGAACTGCCCGCTTTGTGGGAGCGCAGGCCCGCTTCACCGAAGTAGCGTGGTGCCATGTGGCACCCGTTTCGCGATGACATCGAGTACTACGAGGAGCGAGCCCGCGGGCTGCTCGCCTCCGCGTGGGACGGTGTGCCGGGTGCGTTGGAGGTCTTCGACGACGTCCCGCTGACGGACGAGGGCGCGCACATCGTGCTCGCGCAGGCCCACGGCTGTGAGGACTGGCGGGCGCTGAGGGCGAACATCCGCAAGCCGCGGCCGTTCGCCCGTGCCTACCAGGCCATCGAGATGCAGAACCCCGGTGAGCTCAAGGCGATCGTCACGCGCGACCCGTGGCTCGTGAAGGCCAGTGGCACCAACGGCAACGACCTGCTGGGGCTGTCGGCGGCCAAGTGCGACGAGCGGCTCGTCGAGGTGTTGCTCAGCGCGGGGGCGGAAGTCGACCACCAGAACGTGCACGGCTGGACGGCGCTGCACCAGGCCGCGTACGCGGACCAGCCCCACCTGGCCGAGCTGCTGCTGGCCAAAGGTGCGCGCACCGACCTGGAGGCCCGCGGCGAGGGTGGCACGCCGCTCACCGTGGCGTTGTTCTGGGGCAACGCGAAGACCGCGGAACTCCTGGCGCGGCACGGGGTCCAGCCGTCGAACCTGCGTACCGCGGCCGGCTTGGGGGATCTGGACCTCGCCGCCGAACCGGAGGCCAAGCGCGGCTACTACCGCCCGCACAGCGGTTTCCCGCGCTGGTGGCCGACGAACGACCCGCAGGAGGTGCTCGACGAGGCGCTGTCGTGGGCCGCCCGCAACGACCGCACCGAGGTGTTCGGCGACCTGCTCAAGCGCGGCGCCAGGATCGACGCCGACGTCTACCGCGGCACGGCGCTCGCGTGGGCCGCCTGGTGCGGGCTCGAGAAGGCCACCCGCACGTTGCTCGACCTGGGCGCGAACCCCAACCAGCGCACGACGTTCGGCGGCCCGATGCACGGCGAGGGCGTGACGGCGCTGCACCTCGCGGCCGAACGCGGCCACCTGCCGGTCATCCGCGTCCTGCTGGACGCGGGCGCCGACCGGACCATCACCGACGTGAACTTCGAGGCCACGCCCGCGAACTGGGCTGGCCACAACGACCAGGGCGAGGCTCAGGCCTTGCTGAGCGCCTGATCGTCGTCGGAAGGCACCTCGACGACGTGCGTGCGTTCGCGCGAGGACGTCCACAGTGCCGCCGTGGCAACGACGACGGCCCCGGCGCCGAGCACGTGGATCGAGACGAGGACCTCGGGCACACCGGTCCAGTACTGGACCATGCCGAGCGCGCCCTGGGCGAGCACGACACCGACCAGCGTCCAGTAAGTGCGGGTGCGGGTGAAGAACCCGATCGCGATCAGCAGGCCGAGGAACAGGAACAGCAGGTCCGCGTGGATCTGCGCGAGCGTGGCGACCTCGACGTCCAGGCGCGGCGTCGACGCGTCACCGGCGTGCGGCCCGGCGGCCGTCACCCACGTGCCCGCGAGCAGCAGGGCGCCCAGCACGACGGCCATGACGACCTGGAGCTTCATCAACGGCGCGGGCACCTTGAGCCGGGCGGGACCGTCGCCCTCGGACAGCGAGCTCACCAGCAGCACGGCCATCCACACGAGACCCATCGAGATCAGGAAGTGGATCGACACGGTGTACCAGGCGAGGCCCGTCAGCACCGTGATGCCGCCGACGACCGCCTGCACGGCCACGCCGACGAGCTGCACGAGCGAGAGCACCAGCACCCGGCGGCGCCGCGGCAGGTGGAACCACGCCGCCAGCACGCACAGGGCCGCGATGATGCCGACGACACCGGTCAGCGTGCGGTTGCCGAACTCGACCCACTGGTGCAGGGTCGCGACCTCGGGGTGTTCGACGGGGGTGACGCTGCCCTCGAAGCACTGCGGCCACGTCGGGCAGCCGAGACCGGAGCCGGTCACGCGGACGATCGACCCGGTGACCGCGATTCCGGCCTGCGCGATGACGACGGCAATCGCGAACGCACGCTGCCAGGACACGAGGAAGGCGGTCAGCTTCGACACGCCTTGATGGTAGGCGCCGTTATGTCAGCTTCGTCGTCCGGGTCGCCAAGGCGCCCGCCACAACACCCCAGGCCACGAGCACTGCGACGGGGCCCACACCGGGTGCCGTGCCGTGCACCACAGACGTTTCGAGCGCCTGGGCCAAAGCAGCCGACGGCAACAGGTGCACGAACCCGACGGGCACCGACAAAGCCACCCCGCCGACCATCAGCAGCACGAACCAGATGATGTTCGCCAGCGCCAGCACGATCTCGGCCCGCAGCGCCCCGCCCAGCAGCACGCCCAGAGCACCGAACGTCAGCGTGCCCAGGACGATCAGCAGCACGACCCACGGCAGCCCTGAAAGAGGGAAGCGCCAGCCCAGGACCAACGCCGTGACGGCGAGCAACAAGATCTGCAAAGCGACCACGACCAGCGCGCCGCACACCCGTCCGGCCACGAGCAGCCAGCGGGGCAGCGCCGAGGCGGAGAGCCGCTTCAGCACGCCGTAACGCCGGTCGAAGCCCAGCGCGATGGCCTGCCCGGTGAACGCCGACGAGATGATCGCCAGCGCGAAGATCCGCGCCGTCGCCGACCCCACGCGGGGCTCGGGCATCGGGATCACCGACATGACCGACAGGGCCACCAGCAACGCCAGCGGGATGATCACGGTGAGCAGGATCTGCTCGCCGTTGCGCAACGTCAGCATCGCCTCGGTGCGCGCGTGCACGAAGAGCATGCGCGGTAGCGAACCGCGGCCGGGCGCGGGCTTGAACGTGCCGGGAGCGAAGGTGGTCACGAGCGCAGCTCCCTGCCGGTCAGCTCCAGGAAAACGTCTTCGAGGCTGCGCTTGGCCACCGTCAGCTCCTCGGCCAGCACGCCCTGCTGCGCGCACCACGACGTGACGGTCGACACGACCTGCGGGTCGATCAGCCCCTCCACGACGTACGCGCCCTTCGTCGCCTCGCGCACCTTCAGCCCCTCGGGCAGTGCGGCGGACAGCAACGACAGGTCGAGACCCGGCCGGGCGCGGAACCGCAGCTGCTGGTCGTCCGCCCGGTGCGCGGTCAGTTCGGCGGGCGAGCCCTGCGCGACCACGCGGCCCTCGTCGATGATCACGACGTCGTCGGCCAGCGCCTCGGCCTCGTCCATGAGGTGCGTCGTCAGCAGCACGGCCACGCCGTCGTCCTTCAACGCGGCGACGAGGTCCCACACCAGGCGGCGCGCCTGCGGGTCCATGCCCGCGGTCGGTTCGTCCAGGAACACGAGCTCGGGCCGGCCGATCAACGCGCACGCGAGCGAAAGCCGTTGCTGCTGGCCGCCGGAGAGCCTCTTGTACGGGGTGCGCGCGGCACCGCCGAGCCCGAGGACCTCGATCAGCCACTTCGGATCGAGCGGGTTGGCGGCGCACGCCGCCACGAGGTTCAGCATCTCCTCGGCGCGGATGCCGGGATAACCGCCACCGCCCTGCGGCATCACGCCGATGCGGGGGCGCAGCGCCTCACAGCCGGGCGCCATGCCGAGCACGCGCACCGAGCCGTCGTCGGCCTGCCGGAAGCCCTCGCAGATCTCGACCGTCGTCGTCTTGCCCGCGCCGTTGGGCCCGAGCAGGGCTAGCACGGTGCCGGGCTGCTGGACGAGGTCGAGGCCGTCGACGGCGGTCTTCGAGCCGTACCTCTTGACCAGCCCCGACACTTCCACCGCAGGCTGGGGATTCGGGCTCACAGGCACGAAGCCTAGGCGGTCGGGGCGGTCCGCACGCAGTTGGGTCATTCGGCCCATTCCTGAAGTGGAGCTGAAAAAGGTGGGGCTGGCCCTACCCCGGTGACTCAGGGACACCTCAGGGTCCCCTCGGGGGAGTTCCCCATTGGTTGATCACCTCGTTCACAAGAGACTTTTCCCGTGGTCGAAGCGGGGGCGAAAAGACGAGGTCTGGTGGTCGGGGGACTGGTGTTCTCACTGGTCCCGATTCTTTACCTGCATGTCGTGTCGGCAGGTCAGCTGAGCCCGGTCTCGGACGTCATCAGCGACTACGTGTTCGTCGACAACGGCACGGGCTGGCTGGCGGCGACGTCTCTTAGCCTCGCGGCCGTCTCGGCGTTGCTCGCCGTCAACCTGCGGGGTGTAGGCAGGTCAGCGCAGTGGCTGATCGGAATCTGGTCGGCCGGGCTGACCGTGGCCACGATCTTCCCGACCGACCCGACGGGAGCGCCGACCACGATGTCGGGCTACATCCACCGGTACGCCGGCGCGGTGATGTTCGTGGCGCTGCCCGCCGCGGGCGTGCTCATCGCCCGTCAATTTCCGGCCCTGCTCGGTATCGCAACAACGGCGACGATCTCGTCCGCCGCGTTTCTCGTCAGCCACGTTTCCTTCGGCGGTTTCGAGGCGCGCGGACTTACGGAACGCGTTTTGTTCGCATCTCTTTACGTACTCCTTTTCGCCATCGCGGCACTACAGGTGAGGCGCACGTCATGACACTGCTCGCCATCACGCTCGCCGTGCTCGGAGCCGTGTGCTTCGCCCTCGCGGCCCGCCTGCAGCACGACGCGATCGCCTCGAACGGCGCGCGGGCCAGCGTCCTGCGGCAACCCCGCTGGCTGGGCGGCCTCGCGCTGCTGGTCGCCGGCGCCGGGGTGCACGCGGCCGCTCTCGGCATGGCGCCGCTGACCGTCGTGCAGCCGATCGGCGTGCTCGCGATCGGCATGACCGCGTTGATGGACCGCCGCTTCCGCGAGTTGCCGGCGATCCTGCTCACGACCGTGGGCGTCGGTGCGTTCGTGTTCTTCGCCTCGGGCAGTACGACCGCCACGAAGGTCGTGCCGGACGTCGAACTCACGGCCGGACTCGTCACTCTCGGCCTGATCGCGGTGCCGGGCGTGATCGCGGCCCTTACGTCCAATGCACGCATCCGCGCTGTGGCGTTCGCATCAGCCGGTGGCGTCGCATACGGCTACGTGTCCGTGCTGATGCGCGCCGTCTCCCAGTCCGTGCAGCAAGGCGGTTTCGGGCTCTCGCACCTCGCGTCCGTGCTCGGCATCGCCCTCTCGCTCGCAGTCGGCGGCTGGCTCGTCCAGCACGCCTACGCGGGTGGCCCTCCTCATCTCGCCGTCGCCTGCCTGACCGTGGTGGACCCGCTGGTCGCCGTGGGCCTCGGCATCTTCCTGCTCGGCGAAGCGGCCCACCTGTCCCTCGTGACCGGTGTCCTGCTGTTCGCCTGCGCCCTCGCCGCGGTGTGCGGCGTGTTCGCACTCGCTCGCCAACCTCGTGAACACATTCGAACGGAGCTTCCCGTGAACACCTCCAGCGCCCTTCGCGTCGTCATCGCCGCCGACACGTTCCCGCCGGACGTCAACGGTGCCGCGCGCTTCGCGCAGCGCCTGGCGGTCGGTCTCGCCTCGCGGGGCCACGACGTCCACGTCATCGCCCCGGACTCGCCCCGCGCCACGGAGATCCCAGGGGTGACAGTCCACCGGCTCCGGTCGCACCGGCTGCCGTTCTACCCGGACTTCCGCTTCTGCCTGCCGTGGCAGGCCTCCAAGGAGGCCGCGGAGCTGGTCAAGGCCCTGAAGCCGGACGTCGTGCACGTGCAGGCGCACTTCGTCGTGGGCCGGTTCGTCCTGAACACGGCGGTGGCCGAGGGCATCCCCACGCTCGCCACGAACCACTTCATGCCGGAGAACCTCTTCAGCCACGCGCACGTCCCGTCGTTCCTGCAGGGCCTCGCCCGCAAGTGGGCCTACCGCGACCTCGCCCGCGTCTTCGGCCGCGCCGACGTGGTGACCGCCCCGACCCCGCGCGCGGTGCAGCTGTTGCACGACAGCGGTTTCCCGCAGACCGCCGTCCCGGTCTCGTGCGGCATCGACATCTCCCGCTACCAGCGCACCGTGACGCACAACGACCGCCCGACGGCGTTGTTCGTCGGCCGTCTCGACGAGGAGAAGCGGGTCGACGAGTTCCTGCGCGCCCTCGCCCGGGTGCCCGGCGCGTTCGGCGAGATCGTCGGTGACGGCACCTGCAAGGCGGAGTGGGAGCTGCTGGCCCGCGACCTCGACATCACCGACCGCGTGCGCTTCCACGGCTTCGTGTCCGAGGACGACCTGCTCGACGCCTACGCCCGCTGCGACCTGTTCGTCATGCCCGGCGTCGCCGAACTGCAGAGCCTCGCCACCATGGAGGCCATGGCCGCGGGCAAGCCGGTGATCGCCGCCAACGCCATGGCGCTGCCGCACCTGGTCAAGCCCGGCCGCAACGGCTGGCTGTTCGAGCCGGGTGACGTGAACCAGCTGGCGCAGCGCCTGCACACGCTGGTGCACGACGAGCCGATGCGGACCCGGATGGGCGCGGCCAGCAGCGAGATCATCTCGCACCACGCGCTGGGGACGACGCTGGAGCGGTTCGAGGCGCTGTACTCGCGCGCCATGGGCAAGCCGGTGCCGGTCATCGCGCTGGCGGCCTGACGGGGGAGTTCGACGGTTCGGGGGAGCCGCGGGGGAAACACCGGTCCGGTCGCGACGTGCGGCCGGACCGGTGCCGTGAACGGACGTTCCGGGGACCGCTCTCAGCCCTCGTCGGCGGGGAAGTCCGCCGACGCGCTCACCGCGGCCCACTTCTGCGTCTCCGCCGTCCGCCGGGCCTCCGCCGCCAGCACCGTCTCCACCGCCGCGGCGCCCAGCACCAGCCTGCGCGGCGGCTCGTCGGACCCCACCACGTCGAGGACCACCCGCGCCGCGCGCACCGGGTCGCCCGGCTGCCTGCCGTCCGTCTCGTCGCGGAACCGGTTGATCGCGCCGACGGTCTCCTCGTAGTCCGCGCCGACCTCGTGCCGGACCATCGACGACCCCTGCCAGTCGGTGCGGAAGGCTCCCGGTTCGACGATCACGACCCGCACGCCGAACGGCGCCACCTCGTTCGCCAGCACCTCGGAGAAGCCCTCCACCGCGAACTTGGCCGTCTGGTAGGCGCCCATGCCCGGTGTGCCTCCCGCGCGCCCGCCGACGGACGAGAACTGCACGAAGGTGCCGGAACGCTGCTTGCGCAACACCGGCAGCGCCGCTCGGGTCACGTTCACGACGCCGAACAGGTTCGCCTCCACCTGGGCGCGGAAGTCGGCCTCGGACATCTCCTCGATGGGCGCGCTGTTGGCGTAGCCCGCGTTGTTCACCACCACGTCGAGCGAGCCGAACGCCTCGACGGTCTCCTCGACCGCACGGCGGGCGGCCTCGGGATCTGTGACGTCCAACGCCACCGCGCGCACCCGGTCCGGGTACCGCTGCACCAGGTCCTGGAGCTGCTGCGGGTTCCTGGCGCTGGCGACGACCCGGTCGCCCGCCTCGGCCGCCGCCTCGGCGATCCTGCGCCCGAACCCTCGGGACGCCCCGGTGACGAGCCACGTCTTCGACATGATCCAGCTCCTTAAGTGTCACAACTTGTGACACTTAAGACGTCCGGTGCGGCGGGAAAATGCCCGCTGACGTGCATGGCGCTCGTCACACGGCGCCGACACCGTTCAGGAAAGTCCTGACCACCAGCGCGGCGGCCTCGGCGGGCTCCAGCGCGGGCATCTCCTGCGCGACCGTGTGCAGCTGCGTCTGCAACGTCCGCAACGACCACCCGGCGGGCAGCCCGGGAGCCAGCACGCCCTCCCGTTCGGCACGGCGCAGGAAGTCGTCCATCCGCGCGTCGAGTTCCTCGCGCCGCGACCGGATCGCCGGATCGGTCGCCGCGCGGACGTCGACGGGCCAGTCGCGGCTCAGCCGGATGCCGCGCTCGCAGAACGCCGGCAGCGCCTCGCGGACCGGCCGGTCGACGAGCGTCTCGTCGATCAACGCCTCCAGCTCGTCGAGCCGTGCGCGGTAGACCGCCAGCAGCAGGTCCTCGCGCGAGTCGAACCGGCGGTAGACGGTCCGCCTGTCCACGCCCGCCGCGGCGGCGACGTCGGTGATCCGTGCGAGGGGGTCCGTGGAGAACACACGGGCTGCCGCGCGCAGCACGGCCTGGATGTTGCGGGTCGCGTCGGCCCTCACGACAGCTTCGCCTCGATCCTCCGAGCCACCACCAGTCCCGCCGGCGACAGCGTCAACTCCTCCGGGTGCTCCCCCTCGCCCTCCACCAGGAACCGGTACAGCGAGGCGTGCCCCTCCAGCCGTTCCCGCAACACGGCCGCCACATCGCACCCCGGCGGATAAACAGCCGGGATCGCCTCGTCCACCAACTGGTCGCGCAGCCGGCGGCGTTCCAGCCGCGGCACGTACCAGGGTGTGATCAGCAGCAACGTCAGGCCGAACGCCAGCGCCGTCCCGATCACCGCCTGCCAGCCCCAGCCGCGCGGCCCGATGACCAGCAGCACGTCGGCGACGGCGAGGTAGCCGATGCCGTAGATGACGGCCCATCCCGCGGTGGCCGCGGCGGGAGGCTCGGCGCGTTCCGTGCCCCACACGCCTTCGACCCGGCGCCACCGCTGCAGCGACCTGCCACCGGTCAGCGCCATCCACATCCCGAACGCTCCACACAGGACGGACGCCGGGATCACCAGCCACGGCCGGGTGTGCAACCCGAACCGCCACACCGACCACGCCACCGCCGCCACCACCAGCACCACGGCGGCCTGCTTCCAGCGGCGCCGCACGATCTCGAGCGGCCGGAAGTCGGCCAGCACCGCCAGAGGAGTGCGGATCGGCGACGGCAGGGAACCCAGCACCAGCAACGCCGCCACCACGAACGCGACACCGGCCACGGTGATCGTGCCGGTCGTGATCTCCGCGCGGTCACCGGGCAGCCGGTCGACGGCTATGGCCCCCAACGGGATCACCGGTGACAGCAACACCAGGCCGTGCAGCATCGTGCCGCTTCGCAAAGCCGCGTACCCGAAAGCGCCGAGCAGACCGGCCGCGCCCAACGCCGCGCCGGGACCCGCGGCCCACGCCGGCAGCATCCCGAACATCGCCATCACGACCAGCGCGCCGCCGACCGCGAGTCCCAGCAGTCCCAGGAACTGCGCGAGCTGACCGCCGCGCGTCAGACCGGTGATCGTCCAGTAGGGGAGCAGGGCCGCGCCGCGCACCACCCGCGTGACGGGACGGACGGCGGCGAGCCCGGAGCGTTCGGAGTCGGCCACCGTCACGGCGACGGCCGCGGCGGTGGCGGCCGTGCGGATCATCTGGTCCGACGCGGCCTCCTGGGTCAGCGGCTCGCGGCCGATGCCCGCGCGGTCGAAGGCGTTCAGCGCGCTCATGCCCAGCGTGACCGTGTGCTCGGCCGGGTTCTCCAGGCGCCGCAACAGGTCCGCGTGCTCCTCCAGGAACAGCTCACCCCGCGAGCGCTTGTCCGCGCCGTCACCGCGGTCGGCGATGATCGCGGCCCGCAGCCGGGGCAGCTCCTCGCAGATGATCCGCCAGTGCAGGCCCCACGCGGCCAGTTCGGCGAGCTTCATCGACGACGGCGACAGCTCGTTCTCGGTCTCGTAGATGCCGGCGAGCTCGACGCGGGCCTCCTCGGCGCACGCGGCGACCTGCACCGGCAGCTCCAGCCCGAACATGGACCGCACCACCTCGTCGACCACGGCCTTCGCGCGGGCATCGGCCGTGCGCGTGTCACCGGCCGGGCGTCCCAGCAGGTCCATGCGCCGCAGCCGGCGCGGGTCGAACAGCACGCGGCACAACATGGTGGCGCCGTCGAGACGGCCCCAGATCCAGTCGTTGACCCGCCACGACCGCTTCAGGAAACCGGAGAAGCGCGACAGCGACGCCCCGCCCGCCTTGTCGTCGGCGGTGATCGACTGCCGCGCGAAGGCGTTGCGCGTCTGCAGCGACACCTGCACCAGCTCGACCGGCGTGTCCATCCCGGTCGAGGCGTCGTCGGACAGGCACGTCCCGGCGATCTCCAGCGCCAGCATCCGCGACAGCCACCGCTCACCGTCGTCGAGACCGGCCTCCGAGGCCGCCGCGGGCGCGCCGAGCAGGGCGTGCCAGCAGACGAGCCCGCCGAGCTTCATCCGGTGCTCGTCCAGCCCGCCGATCACCCGCTGCGCCTCGCCGACGATCCGCCCGACCTCGGCGACCTGCGCCCGGACCTCCAGGCCGACGTGCCCGTCGACCATGTGCTCGTGGTAGCTCGCCAGCCTGCCGGTCCAGTAGGTCTCGCCGAGCGAGTCGGACGGCTTCCAGTCGAACAGCTCCTCCCGCAGCCTGCGCAGTTCCGCACGCACCTGGTGCAGTTCCCGGCGTGCCCGCGTGATCTGCTCGGCGTGCTCCTCCGGCACCACCCACACCAGCCGCTTGAGCAGGTCGAGCGCCGACGCCCCGAGGCGTTCGGCCATCGTGATGCCCCACTCCCAGCCCACGTCCTCGCGGCACACGGCACCCGGCAGCCGCACGCCCGGCACGTACGGCAGGACGCCGTGCAGCGCCTTCCACTTGCGCTGCGCGGACTCCGCGGCCCGGCGCGCCCGTTCGAACGACCAGTTCGCCGGGTTCCCCTTGGGCAGCGCGAACTGCTGCGCCGTCACCTGACGGGCGGCGAGCCGGATCTCGACGTCCTCGTAGTGGCCGAAGAGCTTGTCCGCCAACGAGTACACCTCGCCGACGACGTCGTCACCGGCGGTGTGCAGCCGCTCCAGCAACGCCATCCGGCCACCCCGGCTGCTCGCGGCCCTGCGGTTGTGCTCCTCGATCTTCTCGACGTAGGTCCTGTTGGCCTGGCTGGACATCGCACCCAGCAGCTTGCCGCCGGACCCCACGGTCGTGAGCCCCTTGCCGGGCATGTCCGCCACCGGCTCGGTGCCCAGCGGCTCGGCGTGCGGGAAGACCAGCAGCATCACGCGGCGCACCGGTCCGTCCGCGGGCATCCGGTCGATGGCCTCCAGCGCCTCCCTCGTCGGCGTGTTCACGAGGACACCGCCGTCCACCGCGAACCGGCTGCGGTCGCCGCCGCCCGCCCAGCTGGCGACGTCCGCCATGTCCGGGCGGTCCGGCGTCGCCTGGCCGCCGACGGGGATGAAGCTCGGCTCGAACGCGAACGGGAAGCTGGCGCTCGACCGCGCCGCCAGCGCGAGCTGCAGCACCCGGTCGTTGAGCACGTCGGGCGTGAAGTCGTCGCGCGTGTGCTCGGACACCCAGTTGTAGGGGTCGCGGCGGAACGAGAACGACCCCTGGTGCACCGACTGCGACAGCGGCTGGCCCAGGTCGTCGTAGGTGGTCGTGGGGACGCCACCGAGCAGCGTGGTGGTGATCCTCAGGTCGATCGGGCGCTCGTTCGGCTCGGTCGGCGCGAAGTCCGTGGTGAGCCGGGCCAGCGCCTCCTGCAGGCGGGGCAGGAAGAACTCGTCGCCCTTCAGCAGCGACGCGGGCGAGCCCCGGAACGGCGTCCGCAGCAGTTGTTCCATCCGCCCCTGCTCGGCCCACAGGTCCCGCAGGCGGGTCAGGTCGGCGTTCCTGTTGACCTGCGACAACGCCAGCGCGGCCCCGTTGATGCCCCCGGCCGACGTGCCCGCGATGACGTCCGCCCGCGCGGTGCAGCCGACGAGGTCGAGCAGCGGCTGGTACACCGATCCGGGCCTGGTCAGCCGGTCGAGCTCCAGCACGACGCCGCCCATCCAGACGGCGAGGCTCACGCCCCCGTTGAGCACGACGGCGAACCGGACCTCTTCGCGCGACATGGGTTGCTCGGACATGCCACGTCACCCCCTCCGCCGACGATCTTCCTCTGTCCGTTTCTCGTCCGCCGGAGGTTTCGGGTTACGACTGTCAGACGTGCCCGCCACCGGCAGGGTCGGACTTGAGGAACGGCCCCACCCGCTTGCGCGCGATCAGCACGCACACGGCGAACGTGATGACGGCACCCGCGACGGCCTGCGGCACCGTGTACGCGCGCCCGTCGAACGCGGACCCGGTCGGCGGCAGGATGACCGCGATGATCGCCGAGGTCACCATGGCGAACATCCGGAACTTCGGCCCGACCACCGCCGTGGCCAGCGGCAGCGCCGCCCACAGCACGTACCAGGGCTGGAGCACCGGCCCGAGCACCAGGATCGCGCCCAGCGCCGCGCCCAGGCCGTTCATCGCCTTGATCCGGCCCTTGAAGCTGCGCCACAGCAGCACGACCGTGATCACCACGGACACGGCCTGCCCGAGCAGCCTGGTCAGCGAGATCATGGCCTCGGTGTGGTTGCCGAGGCCGAGCAGGATGCCCGTACCCGCCCCCAGGAAGCCCAGCGCGGTCGGCGGCGACATCCACGACTTCACGGTCGACGCGACGTTCAGCGTCTCGACCCACCCGAACCCGAACCCGGTGCCGAGGCAGATCACCACCACCCCGGCCGCCGCTATCACCGCCATGATCCCGGCCACCAGCGCGAGGTGCTTGAACTGGCCGCCGAGCTTGCGCGCCACCAGCACGCCGAGGAACCCCAGAGCGGCCATCGCGGGGATCTTCACCATCGCGCCGCACACGATGACCCCGGAGCCCAAGGCGATCCACGACCACTTCAGCGGTTCGAGCCCGCGCATCGCCAGCTCGAAGCCGACCAGCATCAGGCCGAGCGCCAGGCCGTCGTTGTGCACGCCGATGACGATGTGGAACAGCACCAGCGGGTTCAGCGCGCCGAGCCACAGCGCGCCGACCGGAGGGACCCCGAAGCGGGCCGCGAGCCGGGGCAGCGCCCACACGATCATGCCCAGGCCGACCAGCACCAGCAGCCGGTGCACGAACACGCCGGACACCACGTGGTCGCCGGTCAGCATCGCCGTCAGCCGGCCGAACGCGAGGAACAGCGGCCCGTACGGCGCGGGCGTCTCCCGCCAGATGTTCGGCACACCGCGCGTGAGCACGTGGTCGACGCCCAGCGCCGTCGCCGGACCCAGTTCGTACGGGTCCTGGCCGCGCGCGGCGATCTCGCTCTGCGCGAGGTAGGAGTACACGTCGCGGGAGAACATCGGCACGCAGAAGACCAGCGGAACGGTCCACATCAGCAGCGTGCGGTCCATCTGGCCGCGCGAGATGAGCCTCGGCCTGCCGGGCTTCACGAACCTGCCGAGGGCCAGCCAGGCGGACACGATCATGAAGATGCCGGTCCACACGACGCCCATCGCCACGCTGGGCATCCGGGAGAAGAGCCCCAGAACGGGCACGCCGTAGAGCGGGGAGTAAATGGGGGCGGCGCCGCCGCCCAGCGAGCCCACGGTCAGGAGCAACGCGCCGATGGTGCCCCAGCGACGCACGATGTCCAGCTGGCGACGCTCCCGGCCGTTCAAGAGGTCGCTCTCCGGAGTCACGGCTCCGCCGTTCGTGGGCATGTGGGCAGGGTATCGAGCCACGTTCAGCCGTGAGTCAGGTCACCCTGTGACCGCGATCTTTGCGACCTCCGGCGAAATACGCAACACTGGTGTTGTGAAAAACGCCGAGACCCACCTTGACGCCGTGCCGCAGCACGACGGCAAGACTCGGCGTGCCGTCGCCAGGCTCCTGCTGGAGCAGGGCCCGGTCACCGCGGCAGCCGTCGCGGAGGAACTGGGCATCAGCCCCACGGCCGTGCGTCGTCACATAGACGCGCTGCTCGCGGACGGCGAGGCGGTGACCAGGGACGCGCCCCGGCAGACCCAACGTGGCCGAGGTCGTCCCGCGAAGCTCTTCCTGCTGACGGATGCCGGACGCGCCCGGTTCGGCCACGCCTACGACGACCTCGCGGTCGCCGCGATCAGGTTCCTCGCCCAGACGGGTGGGGAAGAGGCTGTGCGCGCCTTCGCGCAGAGCCGTGTCGACGCACTGGTGGACCGGCACCGTTCAGCGATCGTGGCCCAGGTCACGCCCGCCGAACGGGCGAAGGCCCTCGCAGCCGCGTTGACCAGGGAGGGCTACGCTTCATCGGCCCGCAACGTCGGGGTGGGTGAGCAGTTGTGCCAGCACCACTGCCCGGTCGCCCACGTCGCAGCCGAGTTCCCCCAGCTGTGCGAGACCGAGACGGAGACGTTCGCGAACCTCCTCGGTACCCACGTGCAGCGCCTCGCGACGATCGCCCGCGGCCACGCCGTGTGCACGACGCACATCCCGAACGTTCAACCCGGCTCTGCCGGAAAGCTCATCCCAGATGATGGAGGGGAGCCCGCATGACTGCCGCTGCCGAGCAGCGCACGCCCACCACGGTGCAGTCTCCGCTCACGCAGGAAGAGACGATTGCGTCTCTCGGCAACTACGAGTTCGGCTGGGCCGACTCGGACGTCGCCGGCGCGAGCGCCCGCCGAGGCCTCAACGAGGAAGTCGTCCGCGACATCTCGGCGAAGAAGGACGAGCCCGAGTGGATGCTCGACTACCGGTTGAAGGCGCTGAAGCTCTTCGACCTCAAGCCGATGCCGAGCTGGGGCGCTGACCTCTCTGGGATCGACTTCGACTCGATCAAGTACTTCGTCCGGTCCACGGAGAAGCAGGCCGCCAGCTGGGAGGACCTGCCCGAGGACATCAAGAACACCTACGACCGCCTGGGCATCCCCGAGGCCGAGAAGCAGCGCCTCGTCGCCGGCGTCGCGGCCCAGTACGAGTCCGAGGTCGTCTACCACCAGATCCGCGAGGACCTGGAGGAGCAGGGCGTCATCTTCCTGGACACCGACTCGGGCCTGCGCGAGCACCCGGAGCTGTTCAAGGAGTACTTCGGCTCGGTGATCCCGGCGGGTGACAACAAGTTCTCCGCGCTGAACGCCGCGACGTGGTCCGGCGGGTCGTTCATCTACGTGCCGAAGGGCGTGCACGTCGAGATCCCGCTGCAGGCCTACTTCCGGATCAACACCGAGAACATGGGCCAGTTCGAGCGCACGCTGATCATCGTCGACGAGGGTGCCTACGTGCACTACGTCGAGGGCTGCACGGCGCCGATCTACTCCTCGGACTCGCTGCACTCGGCCGTCGTCGAGATCATCGTGAAGAAGGGCGGCCGCTGCCGCTACACGACGATCCAGAACTGGTCGAACAACGTCTACAACCTGGTCACCAAGCGCGCCAAGGCCGAAGAGGGCGCGACCATGGAGTGGGTCGACGGCAACATCGGCTCCAAGGTGACCATGAAGTACCCGGCCGTCTTCCTGATGGGCGAGCACGCCAAGGGCGAGGTCCTCTCGATCGCGTTCGCGGGTGAGGGCCAGCACCAGGACGCCGGCGCCAAGATGGTCCACATGGCCCCGCACACCTCCTCGACGATCGTGTCGAAGTCGGTGGCGCGCGGCGGTGGCCGCACGTCCTACCGCGGCCTGGTCCAGGTCAACAAGCGGGCGCACCACTCGAAGTCCACGGTGAAGTGCGACGCGCTGCTGGTCGACACCATCAGCCGCTCGGACACCTACCCGTACGTCGACGTCCGCGAGGACGACGTCGCGATGGGCCACGAGGCCACGGTCTCGAAGGTCTCCGAGGACCAGCTGTTCTACCTGATGTCGCGCGGCCTCAACGAGGACGAGGCCATGGCCATGATCGTGCGCGGGTTCGTCGAGCCCATCGCGCGCGAGCTGCCCATGGAGTACGCCCTCGAGCTGAACCGCCTGATCGAACTGCAGATGGAAGGGGCCGTCGGCTGACATGGCCGCCCTGTCGACTCAACCTCACTCCCACGGAGCTGTCGTTCCCGTCGCCTCGCGCGCAGAGCACTTCACGTCCTACGACGTGGACGCGTTCGAGGTCCCGGGCGGCCGTGAGGAGATCTGGCGCTTCACGCCTCTCAAGCGTCTTGCCGGTCTGCACTCCGGCGCTGCGGCAACGGGTTCCGCTGCCGTCGAGGTGAACGCCGCCGCCGGTGTCACCGTCGAGACGGTCGGTCGTGAAGACGACCGCCTCGGCAAGGCCGGCGTCCCCGGTGACCGCGTCGCCGCGCAGGCGTACTCGTCCTTCTCGCAGGCGACGGTCGTGACGCTGCCCGGCGACGCGAAGTCCGAGCCCACGACCGTCACCGTCACCGGTGCGGGCGAGGGCCAGGTCGCGTACGGCCACGTGCTCGTCAAGGCCTCGCAGTTCGCCGAGGGCACGGTGGTCCTCGACTACCGCGGCTCCGGCGCGTACGCCGAGAACGTCGAGTTCGTCGTCGCGGACGGCGCGCACCTCCAGGTGATCGCGATCCACGACTGGGCCGACGACGC
Source organism: Lentzea albida (assembly GCF_900111005.1). Classification (GTDB taxonomy): domain Bacteria; phylum Actinomycetota; class Actinomycetes; order Mycobacteriales; family Pseudonocardiaceae; genus Lentzea; species Lentzea albida. The sequence goes on along the minus strand of NZ_FOFV01000003.1, from coordinate 25,053 downwards.
GGTGCACGTCTCGCAGCACCACGTGAAGCTCGGTCGCGACGCGTCGGTCAAGCACACCGTGGTGACGCTGGGCGGCGACGTCGTCCGCATCACGCCGGTCGTGCAGTACGCGGCCAGGGGCGGCGACGCCGACCTGGCCGGTCTGTACTTCGCGGACGCGGGCCAGCACCAGGAGCACCGCCCGTTCATCGACCACTCGCAGCCCAACTGCCGCAGCAACGTGGTCTACAAGGGCGCGCTGCAGGGCGATGGCGCGCACACCGTGTGGATCGGCGACGTGCTGATCCGCGCGGCGGCCGAGGGCACCGAGACGTACGAGCTGAACCGCAACCTGGTGCTCACCGACGGCGCGCGCGCCGACTCGGTGCCGAACCTGGAGATCGAGACCGGCGAGATCGAGGGTGCGGGCCACGCCAGCGCCACCGGCCGGTTCGACGACGAGCAGCTGTTCTACCTGCAGGCGCGCGGCATCCCGGAGGACCAGGCACGGCGACTCGTCGTGCGCGGCTTCTTCCAGGAGCTGATCGCGAAGATCAACGTCCCCGAGGTGCGCGAGCGCCTCGAGGCCGCCATCGAGGCAGAGCTCGAGGCGGTCGGCGCGTGATCAAGGTGTGTGCACTGTCCGAACTGGACGACCGCAAGCCCTTCGCCGCCACCGTGGACGACGTCGACGTCGTCCTGGTGCGCGAGGGCGAGCGGGTGCACGCACTCGCGGATCTGTGCTCGCACACCGCGGTGTCGCTGAGCGAGGGCGAGGTCTCCCGCAAGGGGATCGAGTGCTGGTTGCACGGGTCGTGCTTCGACCTGCAGACCGGCAAGCCCTCCTCGCCGCCCGCCAGCGAACCGGTCGACGTCTACGCCGTCGACATCCGTGACGGCGATGTTTTCGTCGACGTCACCGTCACCACGAACTGACTTAGTTAGACCACCAGGAGATTCAGCAGTCATGGCCACCCTTGAGATCAAGGACCTGCACGTCTCGGTCGTCAGCGAGGACGCTCCCAAGGAGATCCTCAAGGGCGTCGACCTGACGATCAAGGCCGGCGAGACGCACGCCATCATGGGCCCCAACGGCTCCGGCAAGTCCACGCTGTCCTACGCGATCGCCGGGCACCCGAAGTACACGATCACCTCGGGCACCGTCACCCTCGACGGCGAGGACGTCCTCGAGATGTCCGTCGACGAGCGCGCCCGCGCGGGCCTCTTCCTCGCCATGCAGTACCCGGTCGAGGTCCCCGGCGTCTCGATGTCGAACTTCCTGCGCACCGCCGCCACCGCCGTCCGCGGCGAGGCCCCCGCCCTGCGCCACTGGGTCAAGGAGGTCAAGGGCGCGATGGCCGACCTCGACATCGACCCGGCGTTCGCCGAGCGCTCGGTGAACGAGGGCTTCTCCGGCGGTGAGAAGAAGCGCCACGAGATCCTGCAGCTGGGCCTGCTCCAGCCGAAGGTCGCGATCCTCGACGAGACCGACTCCGGTCTGGACGTCGACGCGCTGCGCGTCGTGTCCGAGGGCGTCAACCGCTACAAGGCCTCCGGTGAGGTCGGCGTCATGCTGATCACGCACTACACCCGGATCCTCAAGTACATCCAGCCGGACTTCGTGCACGTCTTCGCGAACGGCCGGATCGTCGAGTCCGGTGGCCGCGAGCTGGCCGACGTGCTCGAGTCCGAGGGTTACGTGAAGTACACCGGCAAGACGGAAGCCGCAGCCATTTCCTAGCGTTGTAGCGGTTGAGAGGAGGCGCTGTGACCACCACCGCAGCACCACTGGACGTCACCGCCCTGAGGGCGGACTTCCCGATCCTGTCTCGCACCGTTCGTGACGGGAAGCGCCTGGTCTACCTGGACTCCGGCGCCACCTCGCAACGCCCGACGCAGGTTCTGGACGCCGAGAAGGCGTTCTTGCAGCAGCACAACGCCGCTGTGCACCGCGGTGCGCACCAGCTGGCGGAAGAGGCGACCGACGCGTACGAGGGTGCGCGTCAGCGCATCGCGGACTTCGTCGGCGCCGACTTCGGCGAGCTGGTGTTCACCAAGAACGCCACCGAGGGCTTCAACCTCGTGGCGTACGCGATGGGCAACGCCGCCACGTCCGGCCCCGAGGCCGAGCGCTTCGTGGTCGGCCCCGGCGACGAGATCGTCGTGACCGAGATGGAGCACCACGCGAACCTCGTTCCGTGGCAGCAGCTCGCCGCGCGGACCGGCGCGACCCTGAAGTGGTTCGAACTCACTTCGGACGGCAGGCTCGACCTGTCCGATGTGGACAGCGTGATCACACCCAGGGCGAAGGTCGTGGCGTTCACGCACCAGTCGAACGTGACCGGCGTGATCAACCCGGTCGACGTGCTCGTCGCGGCCGCGCGGAAGGTCGGCGCGCTGACCGTGCTGGACGCGTGCCAGTCCGTTCCGCACGGCCCGGTGGACTTCCACCGGCTGGGCGTCGACTTCGCGTCGTTCTCCGGCCACAAGATGCTCGGCCCGTCCGGCATCGGTGTCCTCTACGGACGGCGTGAGCTGCTGGAGGCGCTGCCCCCCTTCATCACCGGCGGTTCGATGATCGAGCTGGTGAAGATGGAGGGCTCGACGTTCGCCCCGCCGCCGCAGCGCTTCGAGGCCGGTTCGCCGATGACGTCCCAGGCCGTCGGTCTGGGTGCCGCGGTGGACTACCTCAGCATCGTGGGCATGGAGCGCATCCACGCCCACGAGCACGCGCTGACCGTGGCGGCACTGGAAGGCCTGTCGGCGGTGAAGGGCGTCCGCCTGATCGGCCCGGCCGACGCCGTGGACCGCGGCGGCGCCGTGCCGTTCGAGATCGAGGGCGTCCACCCGCACGACGCCGGCCAGGTGCTCGACAGCCTGGGCATCGCCGTGCGCGTCGGCCACCACTGCGCGTGGCCGCTGCACCGCTGCCTGAACGCCCAGTCGTCGGTGCGCGCGACGTTCTACCTGTACAACACGCTGGACGAGGTCGACGCACTGGTCGACGGCGTCCGCGAGGCGCAGAAGTTCTTCGGGGTGGCCTGAGATGCAGCTCCAGCAGATGTACCAGGAGATCATCCTGGACCACTACAAGAACCCGCACGGCCGCGGCCTGCGCGACCCGTTCGACGCGGAGTCGTTCCAGGTCAACCCGACCTGCGGCGACGAGGTGACGCTGCGGGTCAAGCTCGACGGCGACGTGGTCTCCGACGTCTCGTACGACGGCCAGGGCTGCTCGATCAGCCAGGCCTCGACGTCGGTGCTGACCGACCTCGTCGTGGGCAAGCCCGTGGGCGAGGCCTTCCAGAAGCTGGACGCGTTCGTCGAGCTGATGCAGGGCCGCGGCCAGGTCGAACCGGACGAGGACGTGCTGGAGGACGGCATCGCCTTCGCCGGTGTCGCGAAGTACCCGGCGCGCGTGAAGTGCGCGCTGCTGGGCTGGATGGCCTTCAAGGACGCAGTAGCACGAAGCCAGGGAGCAGCATGAGCACCGAAGAAGTGGTCCGGGGAGCCGAAGGCATGCCGGTCTTCGAGCCCAAGGCTGACGTCGCCGCTCTGGACGACGTGGAAGAAGCGATGCGCGACGTCGTGGACCCCGAGCTCGGCATCAACGTCGTCGACCTCGGCCTCGTCTACGACATCCACATCGACGACAAGAACGTCGCCACCATCGACATGACGCTCACCTCGGCGGCCTGCCCGCTGACCGACGTCATCGAGGACCAGACCCGCGCCGCCCTCACCGGCGGCACGGGAGGCGGCCTCGTGAGCGACTTCCGCATCAACTGGGTGTGGATGCCGCCGTGGGGCCCGGAGAAGATCACCGACGACGGCCGCGAGCAGTTGCGCGCGTTGGGCTTCACCGTCTGACCTGTTCTCGCCGAACGGCGCGCACCCCTCCGCGGGTGCGCGCCGTTCGTCGTTTCAGAGCAGGTCGAGGAACACCGGCGCCGCCAGGGAGTCCGAGGTGCTCGCACGTGCCTCGGCCAGGCTGACCAACCGGGAGCTCTGCTCGTACCCGTCGGTGTCGACCCAGCCGGGTCCGCCGTCGCGCCGGGTCGCCGTGCCCTGGAAGACGACCTGGAGGAAGTCGGGGTAGGGGTACGCGTAGCCGGGCGGGCGCGGGGCCAGGTGCTCGAAGTGGAGCCACCCCAGGACGCGGAGGCTGTCGCGTTCGAGCAGCCACCCGGTCTCCTCGTGCACCTCACGAGCGGCCGTGTCCGCGTGCGACTCGCCGGGTTCGCGCCTGCCGCCGGGCAGCGGATGCCCGCCGTCGGGGTTCTCGCAGAAGACGACCAGCTCACCGACCCGTACGACGCACCTCACCGACGTGACCAGCTCGTCGGGCAGGTCGGCCGGCGTGGTGTGGGCGCTGAGCCGCAACGGCATCGCGCCGCCCCGCCACGACACCTCGCCGGTGAAGGCGGGTTCGCGCTCGGCCAGCAACGCCGCCAGCAGTGGATGACGCGCCCCCGCGCCCTTACCCGCCATGTCCACCATCGAAACACAAATCCACTATCTGGAACATCCCGGTGAACTCGATTAAATGCGTTGCGACCCCCGGCGGCCCTCGCATAGCTTGGTTCCAACAACGAACGACAGAGATCAACCGGAGGAAGACATGCTCACCAAGGCGCAGCTCGCGGGATGGCGAATTCTCGCCCTCATCGCCGGCGGTCTGCTGGCGGTGGCGTGGGGCTCCACGCCATGACCTGATCCCCAGGTCATGACCTCGGAGCCGCCCACGTGCAACGTGGGCGGTTTTCTTTTTCCTGCCGGTGAGCTTCGGAAGCGGAACTGCCTCCAAAACAGTTTCCCGAGGGTTCGACTCCTTCCATCGGTGCTGCCCGAAAAACAATGCGGTCGTGGTGAACTCGGCGGACACGTCGGTCTTCCAAACCGAAGCAGAGGGTTCGATGCCCTCCGACCGCTCGTCCTGAAAGTGGATCTAGCCCAACAGGCAGAGGCACATGGTTGAGGGCCATGACAGTCGGGGTTCGACTCCCCGGATCCGCACGCCCCGGTAGCCCAACGGAAGAGGCAACGCGCTCAGAACGCGTCCAGTGCAGGTTCGAATCCTGCCGGGGGCACGTACAACGTCCACACAGGAGCCCGTGACCGCGCTGGTCACGGGCTCCTGTGCGTCTGGGGACATTTCGTCGATCCTTTCGGCTGCTGCTCCGATTGCCGGAAGTTGGTCGGCGGGCAGCTTGATGGTCAGAGTCACGTAGTTGCTGTTCGGGTGTAGCCGGACCGTCCGCTGGGTGGTGTCGAACAGCTTCCGCAACAGCTTCTCGGGTGCCTTGGACAGTTCGATCCGTAGCTGTGGAAGCGCGTCGATCAGGTTGACGTCCTCTTCGCTGGGCTTGGCGGGCTCGGCCTCGTCGATGGCGTCGAGTTCCGTGACGGCGGCCAGGCAGGCCTGTTTCTCGGCTTCGAGGTCGTTGTAGCTCTGGCGCAGTCCTCGGCTGAACGGGTCATCGGGATCACCGCTCTGCGCCTGACGCAGGATGGTGTCCTGGCGGCGAGCGATATCGGCAATGCCGCGTTGCAGTCGCTCTCGTTGGGCCTGTCGTTCCTGGGTTTGCCGGTCGTCGACCGTGGCGAGTTCGGCGGCGAGGATGGCTCGACGGTGCGGGCCGAAGACCCTGTCGGCGTAGAACGCGGCGATCGCGTCGAGCAGCTTGCTTTCTCGGATGTAGACCGTCTTGGCGTGGTCGGGGTAGTTGTCGGGACGTCCGCGGTTGTTGTTGCGTGGCCAGCACAGGTAGTAGGCGCGCTCACCGCGTTGGCTGCCGAACATCCGACGCCCGCAGGAGTCGAACACCATGCCACGCAGCACGTAGGTGCGAGCGGTTGCCGGGTGGGTGTTCTTTTCGTTGCCGTCGCGAGAGCCGCGCTTGGTCTGCCTACGTGCGTTGAGCTCGTCGAACATCCACTTCGGAATCAGTGGCTCGTGCGCGGGCTCGGTGGACCACACCCACTTCACCGGGTCGTTGATCTTGCCGCGCCTGGAGCGTGAGGCGCGACGGTTGAACACCTGGTAGCCGGTGTACTTGGGGTTGCGCATGATCTCGTAGACGCTCGTCTTACCCCAGGCACCGCGTGCCCGAACCTTGCCGGGTGGCACTGGTGGCGGGTACTTGGCGGGATCGGCATTCAGGCGGTCGGCGATGGTGTCGTAGCCGAGACCTTCGTGATAGCGCCACGCGGCGATCTGCGTGACAGTCTCGCCTTGAAGACCGTCGGGCTCGAGGCGTGTCTTGGTCTGTCCCTTGGCGGCCTTGGTCGGATTGGGGTGCCGGTAGACCTTCGCCTTGTAGCCGTACGGCGGTTTGCCGATGTTCCAGCCCTCGCGCACGTGCGTGCACAGTCCGCCCCACGACTGTTCAAGGGTGTTGAGCACTTCGTACTCGGCCACCGACTGGTTGATCCGTCGCTGCAGAATTCGCTGCGCCCGACTGCCGGTCAACGTGATCGGCTCGTTGGAGGCGAACAGCGGAACCTCGACTCGTTCCAACGCCCGTTCGATCGAGAGACCCTCGAAAGTGCGGCGGGCGACACGGGCCACGCTTTCGCAGATCACGACATCGAACCGGCGACCTGGATGTGGGGCTTCGTCGAGCAGGTCGGCGACTCCACCGTCACGAGCGATAGGGATGTCGTAACGCTCGTAGTTCTCGCCTCGCCCGCGTTGGTCGAGTTCCATGCGGCCGGCCTCGACGTCGTAGAAGTGCGCGACGATTACCCACGACTCGGGGATGGCGGCCTTGCAGTTTCCGAGCTGCCGCAACATGGACTGACGCGGATCCTGCTGGTCGTCCGTTGACGTTCGAGCGAGGAAGGCGACTCGGACTTCGTTGCGCAGCAAGGCTGTCGGCATGCCGAGCGGCGAGACCGCGTAGTCCGACAAACCTGACGGCCCAGACGGCACGACAGAGAGCGCGGCGGGGAACCGTGCGGCCAGTGACGGTGCGGGAGGGTCTATTTCGGGGTTGTTCGGCGTGTTCACGCAGCCTCCCGTTCGTCGGGTTGTTCGGCGCGTTCCTGGGTCATGGCCCAGTCGAGAAGGTCGTGGATCACGGCGTTCAGCTCGCCGCGCAAACGATCGCCTTCGGCGCCACTCGCGTAGCGCACGTGACCGGAGAAAGTCCAGTTCTTCGTGCGCTTTCCTGTCCCATCATGCCGCCATACGAACTGGTCAGGGATCGCATGGGGCGGGATTTCGATGTCACCATCGGGTGCTTTTCGAGGCAGCGGAACAACATTCGCCTCGTCGTACGGTTGGGGGTCCATCGGAGGCAACTCCGGATGCCCGTGAGCACGCTCCTGGTGCGCGTGAGGTCACAGGCGGTTGTTCGGCAGGCCAGGTTGTGGCGTCGAACAGGACGAACCAACTGGTGGGCCTCGACTCCCCGACTGCACTTCGGCACCCGCCGGGGCCGGCGATCACCGGCTGTGTGGTTATGTCCGGACGTTGTTGCCCTCGGTGAAGCGAGACAAGCAGCGAGACCTGGGCGAGACGGCCGAGACGGGCTGTCTCGTCGTGGTCTCGCTGTCCCGCTTGCGGTCTCGCTGGTGGCGAGACGGATGGGCGTTCGACGCGAGTCCGGAACACGTTCGTAGGCAAGGAACTTCAGGTGGGTCAGGTCATGCTGCGTCCAGATGAGTTGTCAGCTGCGTGGTTCGTGGCGCGAGGTCGGCGAGCGCGCGGCGACGGGTGTGGCCGACCGGCAGCCACAGGGCGTCCACGATGGACGGCGAGGCGGGCGCGATGTGGAAGCCGGGCGCGGCGAGCTGGTCGCTGGGCAGGGTTGCTACAGGCACGGGTGCCTTGTGCGGCCAGCGTTGTGCGAGGGCGACATGGAAGTTGCGTTCGCGGCTGGTGCTCGGGAGCTGGAACAGGGTGGGCTTGCGGAGGCCGGCGTCGGCCAGCTCGGCGTACTTGCCGACTTTCTCCACCAGGGTCTCGATGGTCTCGGTCCCGGTGTCGTGTTCGTAGAAGAACGAGAGAGTGTGGTCGTGATCGGTGTACTTGCCGAAGGCGTCGGGACGGACGATTCCTGCGCAGGTCTCGCCAATTTCGCTTTCTGGCCACCACTCGTCGAGCGCGCACTCTGGGGCGTGTCGAGCGTGCCCCGCCAGCGTGGCGAAGAAGTCGTTGACGCCAAGCCGATGTTCGGTGTGGGCGGAATGTGCGAGCCGAAGCACGGTCTCGGTGACCGTGGCGGGGCGTGGCAGCGCGACCCCGGTGGCGGCGGCGTGCACGACAGCGCCGACCGGACCAAGGGCGTAGCGCCATGGCTGGGAGCCGGGCCAGATGTCGTGGCGGAAGCGGGCGAGCACGCCGCGCTCGTGCAGCACGGCGAGCCGGGAACGGGCATGGGAGTAGGAGCCGAACACCAGCCGGGCAAGCTGCAACGCGGTGAGCACCTGGTGCCGTGCAAGGTAGGAGATTACCTCGGCGTCGCGGGCGGTCAGCCCGCGCGACTGCCTGAGTACGTCGGCCCGGCTTGCCGCGCCGACCTCCACCCTTGGTGGTGTATGTGGATTGATCCTTGAATGTCGGGAGACGCGCACTCTTCCTCCACTCCTGCCGTGTACTGCGGAAAGGTCGGTGTTGGGGCGGTCAGTCAGTGGGCCAGTCATAGGTGGCTCGTTGGCTGGCCGGTGGTTGGCCTGCTGAGTGGCCCACCGATTGACCTGGCACCAGCCGGTCGACACGGGGCGCTGCGCCAACGTGCCGACGGCGAGCGGCGCGGGCGCGCTGCTCGGCGGTCAGGCCGGTCCGTTTGCGTGCTGCGGCCCTGAGTTGTTCAGCACGGCCTGGGATCGACGGAGGCAGTGGTTCTGTAGTGAGCGTGAAGGGTGGCACGTCGTGTCCGTGGTGGACGGTGCGAGCCAGGACCTCGAACGCGGGACGCCGTGCCAAGTCGCGTTCGTCGAAATAGGGCGCCACGTGCCGCGCGAGTTTGGTCGCGTCGTTCGGTGAGACGGTGAACAGAATTTTGTTGCGAGCGTTGGCATCCACCGCCTCCCGCACATCCGCCGGCAGCTGCGCGAGATGCTGATGCGCCAGCACGAGCGAGAGCCGGTAGCCGCGAGCCTCGGCCAGCGCGTCGTCCACACCGATCGGCATGTGCAGGAAGTTGTGGCACTCGTCCACCACGACGGTGGCGTCCCTGCGGTCGTCCGGCGCCAGGGCGGCACGGCGCGTGGCCGCGGACCACAGCCCGGACAGCAGCAGCGACCCGACCAGCTGGGAAGCATGCTCACCGATCTCGCCCTTGGGCAGCCGGGCGATGAGGATGCCACCGTCGAGGATCTCGGTGAGGTTGATCGTGGAGGCCGCGGTGCCGAGCAGGTCGCGGGCGAACCTTCGGGACAGCACCGACCGCAGCCGCGACAGCACCGGCCCGGCGAGTTGGTTGCGCTGCCCCGCGGACAGGGCGTCGTAGCCTTCCCAGAACCCGTCCAGCCCCTCAGGCTCCCCGTACTTCGTGAGAATGGCGCGGCGGAACTCCGGCCGCGTCAACACCGGGATCACCTCGGCCAATGTCGATCCTGGTCTCCGCACCAAAGTCAGGCAGGCCGCGCGGAGCACGTCGTCCATCCGCGGTCCCCACCAAGCGGAGTACAGGCGGCGGAACACACCGACCACGTTCTCGGCGGCCCACTCTCGCCCAGTCTCGCCGTCTCGTACAGAGGTCTCGGTGTCTCGTTCCGGTGTCTCGCCGGAGTCGAGTGGGGCGAGCACGTTCCACGCCGGAGGTGCCTCGGTCTCGGCGGGGTCGAGAATCACCAGTCGGTCCCCGGCCGACGCAGGGAGCCGGTCGAGCACGTGGCGGGCCAGATCTCCCTGGCAGTCCAGCAACACGACGCCGCGCCCGGCATCCGCTTCGGCGAGCACGTGGTTGGCCAGCCAGGTCGACTTGCCCACGCCGGTCACGCCCTGGACATGGACGTGGTGGCGGGCATCCTCCACCCGCAACGCGATCCCTTGCGGCGGCCCGTCATTGGCGACGCCCAACGGTTTCGGCGTTTTTCGGTCCGGATGATTCGCGGGAACGAGCCGCAGGCGCGTCGACCGGCGTCGACCTGCAGGCGCGGAGTAGTCAGGCTGCGGCATCGCGGCCTCCTTCGTCCTGCCGGGGGTGGCGGGGGTTGAAGCGGGGCAAGTCTCGGCGGGGCCGCCGGATGCGGGCGGTGGCATCTGCGATGCCGTACTGCGCCGGCTGTTCGGGCAGGTGCCACAGTGCGGCGGCCTCGTCGAGAGTGACCAGGAACCGGTCTCGGCGGCGTCCAGGCAGCCTCTGCACCAGTTGCCGCTCCGCGCGGTGAGCTGGACGAGTGGCCAGGATGGCTGCGGGCGCGGCGAGGTCGTAGCCGTTGACGAGCTCGTTCACCCCGCGCCGCCGCAACCGTCGTGACACCGGCGAGCTCACCGCCAAGCGCAGAGTCGCCTGCAGATGCGGACCGTGTGCTTGCTTGGCCGCTATCGCTTTGCGGTACGCGGCGACCGCCGGATCCTCCGGCGTGCTGGTGTCCGCGGATACTTCATGGCTGTTCGCCGAGCCTTTGGTGAGCAGCGCGTCCGCAACCGCGAGGAAGATCAGGAACGGCGCTTTGAGCAAGCCGAGCGCGATCCGTGCCCACCAAGCCCGACCCCGGTCACCACGTGGGCGGCCTGTGCGGGTTGTGGACACGATGAGCTGCACACACGCGGATTCCGCCTCGCCGCGGCCGGCAAGTCCGGCGAGCACGCTGTGCAGACTGTCCACCTCGGCGACCTGTCGCCGCGTGGTGCGGAAGGGATCCAGCAACGGTGCCCACGGGCCACCGCGCGGCAGCACGTGCGCTGCCGTCACCCGCGCCGCGCCGGTGCCGAGCAGTTCGGGCGGGGTGTCGGTGACGGTCGTGCGGGCACCGGGCCAGCACCGCCCGATCACCTCGGCTACCGACGACGCCGACAATGCTGGAGGCACCCACACACCCACGCGCATCCCAGTGGCATCGGCGACGAACTCCACGGCCAGGTGCCGCGGCGCCAACCCTCGGCGAGTGCGCGACAACAGGCCCGCCAGCGCCCTCCACAGCCCGCGCGCACCGTCGGCAGGCATAACCGCGGGCGGGGTGATGCCCACCCACGATGCCCTCTCGGCCGCCTCCGCACGGGCACGCCGCACCACCACGGCGAACAGTGCGCCCGCCGCCGACACCGCCACGGCCACCACCACGAACAGCGGCCACCAGGCTTGGACAATGCGCCAGGCCATGCCTGCGGCGTACGACAGCCACGCCCACAGGCTCGGCGGATCGCACAGAACGACGCCACCGGCGAGTCCGCGGCCGTGCAGTTGTCCGATGTGGACGCGGGCCAGGTTGGCAGGGCGTGATGATCAGTAATGGGAAGATTGCGTGATGGCATGACGTCTCGACCTCCACGTGCACGGGGATGCGTCGTGTTCACTGGGACAGCCGTCCGTGCGACGGTGCGCCGCGATGCAGACAGCCCCGCACGTGTGGATGGCGCGGGCGTGTCGCAGCGGCGAGATGTCGGCGGACGAAGGCGAGAGATCAGGAGCGCGGCCAGATCCGGCAGGGTCTCGACGGTCCTCGAGGAGGGCCGGCTCCAGAAGGCCGGGATATGAACTCCTCTACCGCGTCTGGCACCAGACCCAACTGGGTCTGGTGCCGCGACCCTGCGCCTACCGTGGCGCTCCGCGTCACCGGGACACTCGACTCCAAGCGCCCCTACAGCGGGGGCCGCCCGGCCGGTCCAGCGGTGACGCCTACCTTGTGACCACTTGCTGTGCGCGTTAAAATCCTCTCGGCGGAACCTGCACATCAAGCGGTCCGAGCTAGGACCTTTCAGGGCAGCTCGGAATCGGAGTAGGACTCAATAACCCATTCGGGTGAATGTGCTGCTTGGTGATCTCACGCGCTCTCGCGGGCGTACGTCGCCTGACTGAAGTGCCCCATGGCCACGTGGATGCGGGTCGCCTGTTCGGTGCCGAACCCACCAATCCGCACGGCCGTGCCGTTCCGAGGCTGGACGATCAGCACGCGGCGACGCGTCAGCCGAACGTCCTGAATCTCAGCCCAGCTGAGCTCCGCGCCGCGCCACTCCAGACCTTCGGGGGAGATTGCGATCATCGGTCCCCGCACTGCGCGCCAGACAACGCTGGCGACCACGAGTGCGACCACCGCCCAGGACGCGATCGCCGCACCGGTGGCGAGGGCCTCGTTCTGAAAAGCCGATGAGCTGTACACGAAGGTGCCTACGCACCCAAGCAGAAAGATGAAGAACAACCACACCCGTCGTTGCCCACCAAAGACACGAACCGTGCGATCAGGTTCGGTTGGGTTGTCTGGATGTTGGTATCGAACCAGCTTGCGCCGGGGCTTCCTGGAGCACCACGCTCCGGTCATCGCGTTGATCCAGGCGAGTTTCGACTGGCTCACCGTGAGCCCTGTGCCGGGTCGGCCGCGATGCTGGCCAGGAACGGCTTGTACACCTGCGCGGCCGGAGTGGTGCCCAGCGGTGGCTCCTGGCTGAGGACTTCCGACTTCCGGAGAGCCTTGTCGACACCCTTCAGCATTCGGTCGATAGCCTTGATCAGAGCTTCGCCGCCGGATTCGTTTACACCGACACCCGCCGCGACCGAGGCCGAAAAGCTGGCCGCCGAGTCGCTAATCCCCTGCATACCGGCGAAGAACGCCTCCGGCATGACCAGTCCCCTCCCTAACGCTGCGTCGTCTTACGGTAACAAGTAGTCGCAGCCTTGTCCGGAGGATCCGACGCATTGTGTACGCCGCCGGTTCCTGTGGGTTACCGGTTCGAATTGACGATCCTGGCGACGAGACGCTCGAGGGCCGCCTGATCAGCGGGGGTGTACGTGGCCGTCAGGCGTCCGTCCTGGCCGGTGGCGGGGATCACCGCGTACCTCCCGACGTCGGTGTCCAGGTAGTTGATCGTCCCCAGGTCGGTCTCCTGCTCATTGCGGCCACGCGCCGAGACCTGCAGATAGCCGGCGCCCAGTCGTGGGCGGCGCAGGATCTCCTCGGCAGCTGCTCGCTGCCCGACCGGCGACGGTGCGGCCGCCTTCACCGGGGATCTGAAGGTCTGTTCGGAGAAGTCCTCATCCAGTCGCCTCCGACCTGCTGGAATCGAGGTATCGGCCACCGTGACGGACACCCCTGGGCCGGGGCGCATCGGAGGCAGCAGTCGCACCAAGCGAGGCACAACCGCGTCGGGCTGGCAAAGCCGGAAGACGATCGCGTTGTCCCGCTGCTCCGCGACCACGCCCGTCCGGTCGTCGGTGACCGCGAGTGCCACAGGCTGCGTGTCACCGGCGGTACCGACCAGTGCGATTACAAGATGCCCGCGGGCGAACACATGCAACGCCTGCACCAGTTCCGGCGCGAACTCGCCGTCACGGACCAGTTCCCGGTCAATCAGGTCCCGGTGCACGGCCTCGATCAGCCGGACCCGGTCCTCACGTGTGGTGCCGTGATGCGGAATGGCGAACGGGAACCGCCGCAAATTGATCCGCAACGCCTCGCCGAGCACATCCAGCGCCGCGAACGAACAGACGATCTCCCCCGACACCCTGAAACCCACCTCTCGCTGTCCGCACCGCTCCCCACGGTGCGTGACCGCGCGACATACTGCCAGTCGAACACTCGTCAACAGAGCGTTACCACTCCGACTCAGTCGAAGATCTCACCCGGTTGGCGCAGCCTCACCCGCAAGGCGAGAACGAACACGAGCGCTTGTCACAATTCAGCTATCACCTCGGCGATGAGCTCGAGCGACTCTCCCTCGGGCAACGCCGCCTCATGCAGCTTCTCGAATCGCTGCGTGCACTGCTCGATCAGGTCCAGGTCCTCGACGTACTCGCCCTTGATGAACGTCTCGAAGTACGCCACGTCGTTGTGCTGGCGGTGCGGGAAGCTGAGCAACGTGAACGGCACGCCCATCGCCGGATATGCGCCGGTGCCGCGCGGAACGATCTTCAGGGAGACGGACTCCAGCTCACTCATCTCCATCAGGTGCAGCAGTTGCGCCCTCATCACCCGCGGTCCGCCGACAACTGGCCGGAGCACAGACTCAGGGAACACCGCTTGGACGTTGAGCGGATCCTTGTCGCAGAGTCGGCTCGACCACGAGTCCCTGACCGCTGCCTGCAGCGCCGCACGGTACGGATCGTCGACCCGTACCGCGAAGTGCGCGTAGTCAGGGAGCTGGAGCAGCGGCGGAACAAAATCAGTGGTGAACGTCCGCAGCACCGTCGCTTCGAACACCAGATTGGCGAGGTCGGCCGCCGGGTCGAACAACACCGCACTGCCATCGAGCATGCGGGTACGCGCCCGCTCGGCGTGCTGCGACAGTTGGACGACAGACTGCCATTCCGAGGCCGGTACCTTGTAGACATATCCCAGCGCCATGATGTCAAGCACCGCGGACGGCTGCACCGCGTTCTCCATCATGGACAACTTGGCGCTGCTGAAACCCACCCGCTGCCCCGCCTCGGTGAGGCTGAGCTGCCGCTCGTTGCGCCACCCGGCCAGCTGCCGCCCGATGGCGCGTTCGAGCGTCGTGGCCCGGAAGTCCTTCGGCATCCTGGGTCATCCCATGCCCGCCGCGTCGCCCAACTCCTCGAACGGCACGAAGCTGCACCCACGCAGCTCGCGAACCAATGCCACTGCGACCATCCAATGAGTCAGCGGATCACCGTAGGTAAGACGAACGGCATTGACCGCAACGGGCGCAAACACACCTGGCCGGTAGAGCGTGCCCCATACACCCACGACCGCGAACTCCCGAACCCGAACGGCAACAGCGCCGCGCCGAAGCGCTGGGCACAGCCGCATCGACGTCCCCACGCACCGAGCACAGACCGGCGGATCCACCGAAGCCGCACCTTCAGGCCAACCTGGCCAGTCCTCGCGGAAATCCCGCATCAACCACAGGACACCCTCCGGTGTTCGATCCGCCGGCCCCGCACACACTTGGCACAGCAACTCGCGCATCGCCCTCCGCTGCCGAGCCGGATGCACCCTGGCGAACTCCGGCCTTCCCTCCAGGGGACGCTCCGCCACTCGCGCCCACAGGACACCCTGTTCATCCCGATCACCCAGAAGCTCACGGGCATAACCGACACCGCGGCCATCTGGACGCACCGCCAAGTCACACCGCAGGCCCTGCTCAGCAGACCGCGCGGTCACATACGGCGCGACAATGCGGCCAGGCTGCAGTGTTCGAACCTCGGTCATCGTCACTCGGTTCTCTCGTGCTCGTTGTCGTCAATCCTGTGTTATGCAACGGGTTTAGTCACCCCGCGCTGAGAGCTGCGTGCGCCACCGCTGTGAAGTCCGGAACCGACACGCCTGCTGGTCCTGTGAGCCATCGCAACCGGTGCTGCCCGAACCGACTCGGCGGAAGATCGACGCAGCGCCCGGCGCGGACGTGGTCGACGCCAAGCTCAGCGAGTTCCGGCCGAGCTGTACCCGCGTTCGGTGCGACGAGAAAGACCCAGCGAACGCCGTGGTCATCAGGCGACTCGAACAGCGGTGCGGAGTCGTCGAGAGCCACGCGCACCCTTTCGCCAAGTGCCCTGGGCATGTCCAGCGCATCCACCCCGCAGCCGGACATCAGCCACACGCCAGAGCGGTACACGCCGACGGCCCAGCCGTGCTCGTCCTGATAGGACTGAGCGGCGGCCTCGTACTCGGTCTGTGGACCCTCTCGCGTGCCGATACCAAGACGAGTTGCGTTGTGGGCGAAGGACATTGGTCACCTCACGATTGCGGGTAGGAGAAGGCGAGGAGCCAGCCGCGACGTCGGTGGCGGCAGCTCGTCCAGGCCGTCCAGCACGTCGCAGAGCGTTCCCGTAACCAGCCAGCACGCCTGAGGTCGACGACCGTCGACCACCGACTCAACGAGGAAACGCCCGGCCTGGGCGTCCGTGTCCGACTTGACCCGCAGCACGTCGAGCCACTCGCTGTGGCAAAACGAATAGATCAGCACCACCAGTTCATGCGGCGGGTTCAATGAGCGGACAGTGTCGAAGGACCAGCCCCGCTCCTGGTGCAGATGCCGCAAGCGCTGCATCTGGGTGATCACGCCGAGAGCGCAGGCGTTCACAGCTCGGTCCTCGACAACGCATGACGGCCGTGGCCGGCGGGATGGAACAGAGCGATCTGGGCCTGCAGGAACACCCGGCACGGCACCCGCCGCCGTCGCCACCACCGACCCGCTCGGCGGCACTGCCGGCAGAAACCGTTCTCGTCCGGCGCATGCCCGCCGAACAGTGCGTCGAAGGCGTCGACGATCAACGGCAACTCACTGCGAGCGATGACCAGTGCGGCCTCGTCGCCGCCGTCCGAAGCCACGTTCTTCACGGTCGCCAGGTAGCTCGTCACCTTGCGATGCAGTTCGTCGAAAACCACGTCCATCACCCCGACACCCCTTTCGCTGAGCCTGGGGGCACTTTGCTTTGGGCCGACGGGGCTGCAGGGGCGCTTCACCACCACGCGACGGCCCAGCCCCGTGCAAGGGGCCAGCAGCCCCGCCGACACATGCAAGGTATAACGTGCAGTCGCACGACAGACATAGCCCAATCGGGTCTATATCGTGCAACTGCACGAGTTTTGGGCGCGCTAGGCTCACTGCATGGCAGCCGCACCAACTCGAGCCAAGAAGCGCCTCGGCCAGCACCTCGCGAACCTCCGTGATGCAGCTGAGCGGTGAACGTGTCCGAGACGTACTTCAGGAAGATCAAACCAAGCACGGGGTGCTTGTACTCAGCAGCATCCATTGACGACCGCAACGCGGTCGCCGAGTCCCACAGGACCTCTTCGAGGCTCTTGTTCTGCTTCGGCCTCGTCTTCGGTGGCACCTGCCACCCTCCTTACCCGTTCCGCGACACTAGTCGACCCACAGTAGCGATCAACGCCTTGACCGACCCACCATCCAAGCAGAACCGTCGTCGGAGTCAGTCCTCGTTCCCGGCCATCTTGCTGTCGGGTTACGCAACATGTTTTGACTGGCAGCTGTGTCGAAGTTCAACGGGTTTGCCGGCGAAGCTGAACCGCAGACGAGGCTATGAGGCCCTTCTCGTGCCACATACGCAGCACCCTGCGACCGTAGTTGTTGGTTCCCGCGACACGGTCCAACTCGGCGCCGGTCGGCACTCGACCGTGCGCGGCTTGCGCGCGAAAGTAGACCCACATCCGCTGTTCAGCGGTCGGCTCTGCTGGCGGACGAGGATCGCCTGAGACTGCTGCGAGGCGTACCGAGCCGACGGTCTCGTCGTCACTCTTGTCGTTCCCAGTTCCGGTCTCGTTCGCGGTCTCAGCGCGACGACGCTTCAGCGCGTGATTGAGCAGCTCGACCGCGAGCAGTAGTGCCAGCGGCGGGCACGCCGCGACCGCCACGGCGAATACGCTCAATTCGGGAGCTGCGGCCACGTTGGCGCACAGCGAGAGCACGATGCCGAACGCGAACGCCAGCCAGGCCTTCCAGCGCCCGCTACCGAGACCGGTCTTCCACAGCTCCACCGTCGCCGTGGTCAACAAGCCGTCCACGATCAGCGGCCAGATCGCTGCGGTTGTCTCGTCCGCGCCGAAGCGGAGCGCGAACTCGCGCCCGTGCCGGTACGAGGCGTACGCCGCACCGAGCGCGACGAGAGCCGTGCACGCGCACTGCACCCACAACGAACGGTCCCGACGAGCGGTGGCAGTCATCGCGCGCCACCTGCTCGGTGCCCAGCCTCGATCGCTGCCCTGGCGGACTCGGCGCATTCCCCGACACAGGCGTGAACCTGGGAACTGGTCACCGAGCGCCCAACGGGCACCGACGCAACCACGACCTGTAGGTAGTTCGCTCCGCACACCGGGCAGGCCAGGCCGTCAGCCTGCAGGCCTGTCAGGCCATGAATGATCTCGTTCGGGTTCATCGCGCATTACCGCCAGCGCGACGGCGGCGGCCACGTGGGACCTCCACTGTGGCGGAAACCTGCAGTTCACGGCGGGTGCGGGACTGTGTAGATATTGTACGAGACGTACCCGCGGCACTGCACAACTCAATCGGGGGACGCGCCGGCGCGCAGGTGATCCTTGCAAGATCGCCCTGGAGGGTTCGACACCCTCGTCTTCCACTCACGTCCCGTAGCTCAGTCCGGTGAGAGCGTCCGTCTGATACGCGGTAGGTCCCAGGTTCAAGTCCTGGCGGGACGACCAACGTTCGCACACGAACCAGTGAAGTAGATTGGACCCCACGACCGACGGGAGTGGGTGGAGTGGCACGTCTGCACGTCGGCTGCGCGATGTGGACCCACAAGGCGTGGCCCGGACGGTTCCTGCCGCAGCCCCTGCCGCCGAAGGAACGCCTGCGGGCGTACGCGGGCTGGTGCAACGCGGTCGAGGGCAACACCACCTTCTACGCGACCCCCGCCCGCGGCACCGTGGAGATGTGGGCGCAGCAGGTCGACCCCGGCTTCCGGTTCATGGTGAAGGTGCCGAAGGTCGTCACGCACGAACTCCGGCTCGCCGGGGTCGAGCGGGAGATGCGGGCGTTCCTCGACGCGATCGAACCCCTCGGTGAGCGGGCCGTGCTGTGGACGCAGCTGCCCTCGTCGTTCGGCCCGAACGACGTCGAGGCCCTCGGCCGGTTCCTGCGCAGGCTGCCCGCCGATCGCCGGCGCGCCGCGGAGGTGCGCCACCTCGACTTCTTCACCGACGCGCGCTCGACGTCACTGCTCGAGGCCACGCTCGACGACGCGCGCGCCGAGTGGGTGCCGTTCGACACCGAGGTCCTGTTCCAGAGCCCGCCGTCCAGCGAGGGCGAAGCGGAGGCGTGGGCCAGGAAGCCGAGGATGCCGCGGCGGACGCGCGCGCTGACCGATCGGCCGGTCGTCCGGTACCTCGGCAGGGACTCTGTCGAGGAGACGGTGCGGGGGTGGCAGCCGTGGACCGAGGTGGTCGCGGGATGGCTCCGCGAAGGCCTCTCGCCGACGTTCTTCATGCACACGCCCAACAACGACGACGCGCCCGCGCTGGCCCGCCGCTTCCACGACGACGTGCGCGCGTTGGTTCCCGAGCTCGATCCACTGCCCGAGCCGGAACCGGTCGAGCCCGCGACCCTGTTCTGAGCCGTACAAAGGAACCGTGGACCACAGCAGCAGAGCGCTCTCCTGTGCCGGTGCCCTGTTCTTCGACGAGGCGGGGCGCGTCCTGCTCGTCGAGCCGACCTACAAGCCGTACTGGGAGATCCCGGGTGGTGCGGTCGAACACGGCGAGACCCCGCGCGAAGCGTGCCGCCGCGAGATCGAGGAAGAACTCGGCCTCACCAGAGAGCCCGGCCGGCTGCTCGTGGCCGACTGGGCGCCACGCGACGGCGAGGACCGCGTCCTGTTCGTGTTCGAAGGCGGCCTGCTCACAGCCGGCGACCCCATCCGCCTGCCACCCGAGGAGCTCAGGTCCTACGAGTTCGTGACGCCGGAGCAGGCCCGGGAACGCCTGATCCCCCGGCTCGCGCGCCGCGTCACCGAGGCGCTGCGAGCGAGGGAATCAGGCGAGACCCGCTACCTGGAGCACGGCGTTCAGGCGTAGACCCGTTCCACGAACGACGCCAGCCGGTCCTCCGGCAGGTGCCGTGCCAGGTCCGCCTCCGACACCATGCCGACCAGCCGGTGGTCCTCGATCACCGGCACCCGCCGGATCTGGTTGTCCTCCATGGTCCGCAGCACCTCGGCGATCGAGTCCGACGCGTCGACCCAGTGGACGTGGCAACCGAACTCGCCGGCCTTCGTCGTCGCCAGGTCGAGCCCGCCCGCCACGGCCCTGACCACGATGTCGCGGTCGGTGATGATGCCGTGCAGCCGGTCGTCCTTGCCGCAGATCGGCAGGGATCCGACGTCGAGGTCCCGCATCAGGCGGGCGGCCTCGACGAGGTTCGCGTCCTCGTCCACGCACCGCACGCCGGGGTGCATGATGTCGCGCGCTGTCGTCACAACGTCCTCCTTCCGGCCCGAGACCCCAGCATCCCCCCGCGCGGACCGGGGCGCAGATCAGACCGGCGCCGTCTGCGCGACCAGGAACGCCACCACGTCGGCCAGCCTGCCGCGGCGCGCGAACGCCCTGCGCTGCCGCACCGCGCCCGTGCCGTCGAGCAGCAGCCGGTCGATGCCCGTGGTCACCAGGTCGTAGTCGCCCGCGAACTCGAGCGCCGGCCGGATCCACCGCAGCAACGACGCCACGATCGACGACGCGGGGGTGGGCGCGCCGGTCGCCGGGTCGATGCCGAAGCCCTCCAGACCGTCGCGCGCGGCACGCCACATCGCCACCTTCAGCAGGTGCGGCGGCAACTTGAGCGGTGCGGCGCCCGAACTCAGTGCGGTTGCGGCGATCCCGCGCACCAGCGCCGCCATCAGCACGGCCTCCTCCACCGTCGGCGCGACGTCGGAGACCCGCAGTTCGAGCGTGGGGTGGTTGGCGGAGAGCCGCACGTCCCAGTACAGCATCCCGGCGTCCATCGCCGCGCCGCTCGCGACGATCTCCTCCCGTGCCGCGTAGTACTCGGCGGCGGAGTCGAACAGCGGTGGCGCACCCGAAGTGGGCCAACGGTTCCAGACCACGTAACGCCAGCTCGCGTAGCCCGTGTCGCCGTCGAGCCAGTACGGCGAGTTCGCGCCCAGCGCCAGCAACGTCGGCAGCCACGGCCGCAGGTGGTTGCTCACGAAGATCTTCGACTCGTCGTCGGGCAACCCGACGTGCACGTGGCAGCCGCAGATCGCGAGGTCGTTGGTGAGCGCGCCCATCTCCTGCGCCATCCGGTGGTAGCGCGGGGAGTTCGTCAACGGGGTCGGCATCGTGAGGCCCAGCACGGGCGTCCCGGTCGCGGCGAGCCTCGCGTCGTGCCGCGCCGCCCGTTCGATCAACGCCCTGCGCGCCACGGCCAGCTGGTCGCGCAGCACGGCCATGTCCGTGCACACGCCGCTGGCCGATTCCACCTGGTATTGCGCGATTTCCGGCTGCAGGTCGACTTCGAAGGAGTCGGCACCGGCGAGAACTTCGTTGGCACGGTTGGCCAAATGGCCTGTGGAGTCTTCGACGAGCACGAATTCCTCTTCCACGCCAACGGTGAGGAGTCCGTCGATGCTTCTGCGCTGCGCGGGTACCGATTGAGTTCTGCTGCCGACCTGCACGCCGAACCTCCAGTGCACTGAGTAGCACTCCCGATGCTATGAGTGATCAGTGCGCCGCACAGCAGGCGTTCGGTTGTACTTGTCAGCTCACCGCGCGTTGCTCGACTCCACGCAGCACGTCACGTCGTTCGGTGCCCGGCCGGCCCATGACCCAGCTGGACCCGGCGAGCGACTTCGCGTGCTCCTTCACTGGCGCCAGCAACCGCGACACCTCGCGATACGAGCCCACTGATCCCGGGGCACAGATAAGGGTCGCAAGAGAGAGGGTGACGTGTCGTCCCTCTGCCGTGTACGCCTTGTCGAGCAAACGAGCACTCAGCGGCACCGTCTCGTCGAGGCCCGCGAGCAAGAGGAAGTCGTCACCGCCGACATGCCCGACCTGCACGCCGGGGAACGCGTGCGCGAGGTCCGCCAGGTCGTGCCCGATCTCGCGGATCAGGTCGTCGCCCGCCGCGAACCCGACCGTGTCGTTGACCAGCTTGAAACCGTCGACGTCCAGCCACGAGATCGCGAAGATCTCACCGGCCGCGATGCGCCGGTCCACCTCGTCCGAGATGACGTCGCTGCCCGGCAGCCGGGTGAGCGGGCTCAGCGCCGCCGCCTGCTCCACCTTGAGCTCGGCGACACCGCGCACGACGTCCGCCACGCGCACGACGCCCATGCACCGCTCGTTGTGGTCCACGACGACGAGGTCGTCGTTGGTGCGCTCGCGGTTCGCCCCCGCCACCACGTCCAGCAGGTCGAGCGCCGACGACTCCGTGCCGATGACGTGCGGCTTGTCCGCGAGCCGCGCGGCCTCCCTCTTGGCGTGCAGGGCGTGCCCGTACGGCCCGGTGACCGCGAGCAGGAACCGGTTGCGGTCCACCGACCACTTCGGGCGTCCCTCGTCGTCGAGCAGCACGACACCCGTGACCGAAGGCTGGGTCGCGAACACCTCGCGCACCTCCTCGCTGGTGGCGTTCTCCGGCAGCACCGTCGCGGGGTGCAGGAAGGCCGTGATCCGGGGACCCGTGCTGGCGCGGCGGATCTCCCCGGTCTCGGTGACCGACTCGGGCGCGATGCGAGCGTTCACCGCCGGCCTTCGCTGCGGGGGAGCGAGGAACCTGCCCTGCGCGTACCCCACCCCCAGCTTGCGCAGGTAGGTCAGCTCGGCCTCGGTCTCCACGCCCTCGGCCACGACCTGGCCGCCCGTGTACTCGCCGAGGTGCACCAACGACTTCACCAGCGCTCCCCGCGCGGCGTTGTCGGGCAGCGACCGGACGATCTCGCGGTCGAGCTTGACGTAGTCCGGCGAGGCGCTCGTCAGCAGTCCGAGCGGCACGTCGCCCTCGCCCACGCAGTCGAGCGCGATGCGGAAACCGTTGTTCCGCAACGTCTGCATGCCACGGGCGAGCCGTGCGCGGTTGGCGCGCGAGTACGGTTCGCCGATCTCGACGACCACGCTGTCCGGCGAGCGGCCCGCGTCGCGCAGAGCGCCGTAGATGGGGCTCATGACCTCGGGCTCGTCCGCGACCGTGATCGCCAGCAGGTTCACGTGCAGCGGCAGGATCAGGTCGAAGTCGGCCGCGGACCGGATGGCGCGGCAGGCGAGTCCGACGTCGGCGTTCGCCAGCAGGCCGGCGCGGAAGGCGGCCTGGAGCAGATCCTGCACGCTGCCGTCGTGCGGCCGGGCCAAGGCCTCGATCGCGACGACGCCCCCGGTGTTCAGGTTGAACAGCGGCTGGAAGGCGAACCTGACGTCATCCAGCAATGCGGGCACGCCCTCGATCGTGCCGGTGCGAACGACTCGCACCAAGCGGGTTCACCAGCTGTTCACGATGTTGGCGGCCACCAGCCACACCGGCGCTGCGCTCGGTGACACGGCGTGCACGCTGGGAGTTCGCTAGAAGAAGAGTTTCCACCTGAGGTGTGCCGGAGCGGTCAGGAACAACGTGTTCATGGCCTTGACGTTGCCCGTCAAGTCCTCGCGGCCGGAGAGGTACGCGCGCTGCAGTTCGGGGGCGAGCCCGAAGAACACCTCGAAGAAGTCCTTGGTCTCCTCGGCGTCGAAGCGGAGCAGGACCTCCAGGCCGTGCTTGCGCATCGCGTGCACGAGGCGTGCCTTGGGGGACCAGATGACGTGCTTCGGGTCCTTGCCCGCCTTGATCGCCTCGGCCACCCGCGGGGCGAGCTGCAGTGCCGTGGCGACGCTGTAGCCCGTCGCGGGGTGGATGAAGCCGGCCGCCGCGCCGAACGCCCCGCCTGCGCGGGGTGCGTCGAGGGGGAACCGGACGCGTTCTTCTTCGGCGCTGGGGTCGAGCCGTGCGTGCAGGCGTTCGCGAAGCTCGCTCAACGGCATGCCGGGCCTACGCGCCAGACACGTCTCCTCCACGAGAAGGCGGTTATCGCCCAGAGGGACCGTGTAGAGGAACGTCTCGCCGTCGCCGCGCCAGTCCATCAACGTGGTCTCGGTGCTGTCCGATTCGATGACCGTCCCCACGGCCGTCTGCTCGGCACGTCCCTTGCGCGCGCCTGTGGCGTTGAACGTGTGACGTGCCGGCTCCGGCCGTTGGAGGACGGTGACCTCTTCCGGCAGTTCGTGCAGACGTGCGTTGTCCAGGATGACGTAGGTGCGCTCGATCCGGTGCTCCTCGCGCACGTACGCGCGAACAGTCGTGCTCGTCGTCTTCACCGGAGTGTCCGGTGGGAGCTCGTCCGCCCACGCGCCGTACGTCGCCGTCCAGGGGCGTTCTGGACGGCGGTCGACTATCGCCGTGTGCAGTCCTTCCTGTGCGCAGGCGCGTGCGAGCGCACGGCCGGAGGGACCTCCGCCAATCACCACCACGTCGAACATCACGAGGTCCATGATTGACCTTGTGGCCAGGACCTACCGTCAGCACCTCATCCGCCGTGTCGGCAACGTCGTGATCAGTCGTGCCGTTTCGCTCGGCATCGGACCCTCCTACTACGTGCTGCTGACAACCCGAGGCCGTCGCACCGGTGCGGAGCGGACGATCCCGATTCGTCTGATGAAGCACGACGGCCGGGAGTGGCTCGTCGCGCCGTATGGCGTTCGGGACTGGGTGCACAACGCACGCGCGGCCGGGGCGGCGGTCCTGCGAAGGGGACGCAGGTCACGTCAAGTCGTTTTGAACGAGGTTCCCGCGTCCGTCGCGGCGCCCGTGCTGGCCGCATATGTGCGTAAGGAGCCTGTGACTAGGCCTTTCTTCGACGCGAAGGTCGGCGACGCCGTCTCGGCGTTCGAGGCCGAGGCAGACCGCCACCCGGTCTTCGCGGTGACGAACGCGCAGGTCAGCGGCGGTTCAGGCGCTTAGGGGACCCCCCGATTTGGAGATCGAAAGTGCCCCGTGTAATGTTCTCCAAGTCAGAGCGACACGGGCCGGAAAACAAGCCGGAACGGGCCTGACCACAAAGCCGGAAGACAAAAGCCTCTCAGAGGCGGATTTGACACCGGCGAGCAACACCAAATAAGCTTCAGAAACACCAGCCCCGAGTGAAACTCTCCGGAAACGGAGATTGAATCCGGTGAGCGCGTGTTCTTTGAGAACTCAACAGCGTGCCGAAACACAGCCAGTAATATGAATACCCCTCGTCGGGGTATTCCTTTGAGATGCAAGACCAGATTGCCAGACATATTCCGTCTGGAGCGATCACAACGATCCTTATTGGAGAGTTTGATCCTGGCTCAGGACGAACGCTGGCGGCGTGCTTAACACATGCAAGTCGAGCGGTAAGGCCCTTCGGGGTACACGAGCGGCGAACGGGTGAGTAACACGTGGGTAACCTGCCCTGTACTCTGGGATAAGCCTTGGAAACGAGGTCTAATACCGGATACGACACCGGATCGCATGATCTGGTGTGG
>NZ_FOFV01000022.1 GCF_900111005.1 Lentzea albida | reverse complement strand
GGCCGCGAGCTGCGGTCGGCCATCCCGGCTTCGCCCTCGAGCCGGTAGCGCTCAGCCCATTTACGTGCTGTTCTGACCGAGGTCATGAACATTCTCGCGGCCTCGGCGGGACGCCAGTTCTGCTCGACGACCAGACGCGCCAGGCGCAGCCGGGCACGCGGCGTCAGCGCCGCGTTAGGGTGGGACACGAAGGCCTCCGGGTGGTGAAGCGGTTCCTAGACAACTCCACTTCACATCCAGAGGCCTTCACCTGTCTTCACGACAGGCCGTCACCCGCCCAAACCGGAACAACGTCCCCGGACATCACAACTAGTGCAGGACGCCGCGCACCGCCGTGGCCGCCTTGGTCAGCGCGCCGCTCACCACCGCCCAGTCGGCGTCCTGGCTCCAGGAGCTCAGCAGCGTCACGGCGTAGGTGTCACCGACCTCGACGAACCCCGTGCTGTTGAGCACGCGCCGGCCGTTCGCGCTGCCCCAGCCCTGCTTGACCGCCCACGTCGCGTCCGGCAGGCCGCTGGGGATGCCGAAGTACTGGTCGAACCCGTCCGCGGCGGCGCGCGGCGCCTCGGCCATCGCCGACGTCAGCAGTTCGCGGTCCTCGGGTTCGAGAGGGCCGGCGATGTGGCGGTAGACGAGCGAGACGTCCGACGCGGACATCATCGTGCTCCCCCACTGGCCCGCGGTCGCCGGCGGGCGGGTGTGGCGCAGACCGAGTGCCTGGACCTGACGGGTGACGATCGCCGGCCCGCCTCCGCTCTGCCACAACCGGCTCGCCACACCGTCGTCGCTGCGCGCCAGCATCGCGGTGACGTCGTTCTCCACGCTGCCGGAGTTCGTGGACGTCCGCTGCAGCAGGTCCAGCGCGATGAGCAGCTTCACCACCGACGCGGTGGGCTGGGCGAGGTCGGCCTTCCAGGACAGGGCGGTGGTGCAGGTGTCGAGGTCCACGACCTCCATCGACAGCACGGGATCGTGGCCGACGCTCAGCAACTCCTGGCGCGCCTTCTCCAAGGCGGGCACCGGTCCTGCCACCGGCGTGAACGCCGTGCACTCGGTGTGCCAGTCGTCCGAGCCGGATCGGCCGACCACCACGGCGAGGACCGCGACCAGCACGATCGTCAGTCCTGTCGGGACAATCCACTTCCTCCGCCTGCGCCGCTTGGGAAGTCGACGGGTCACCATCTCCGACACCAGGTCGAGCGTCGGTGAGTTCGCGTCATCTCGGATGGTCATTTTTCGTCCACGTCGAATAGAACTCGTCACGGCGAGTTGGCGTTTTCGGGTTCGGCGAAGCCGGAGGGGATCAGTGAGGCGGTCGTCAGCTCTGCCTGCGCAGGGCCCAGGCGGTGGCTGCCAGCAGCAGTACCGCGAGGCCCCCGAAGATCGCGAAGTCGTACAGGTGCGCCAGCGGGGCACTGCTCTCGGGGATGACGGACGCGTACCTCTTCACCAGGCCGGCGTCCGAGGTGCACGCCAGGTATCCCTCGGTGGTGTTCAGCGTTCCCGCCGGCGTCAGCTTGCAGGCGTCGGCCAGCGCGACGGCCTTGTCGGAGGGCACCGGCCGTCCGGCTGCGTCGAGCCAGCCCGAGTCGAGCACGACGCCGTCCGCGCGCAGGTCCGCGTTCTCACCGGCCCCGGACTCCCTGCGCTGCACGGGCACCAGCCGGTACGCCACCCCGGACAGGGCGAAACGCACGACCACGAACGCGGCGAGCCCCGCGGTCATCGCCACCAGGCTGCGGCGGAACACCGCACCGAGGAAGGTGCCGAGCGTGAACGCGAAGAGCGCGTACGCGACCGGCGAGACGTGGTCGATGCCGAAGTTCAAGGTGTACAGCGGACCGTTCATCCGCGGCCCCAGCGTGCCGGCGGCACTCAGCCACCACCAGACCAGGTACTGCAGCACCACCAGCACGACCAACGCCGGCACCAGCGCCACGACCAGCTTGCTGAACATCCACCGGGTGCGGCTCACCGACTGCGTGAACGCCAGCACGTGCGTGCCCTGCTCGAGCTCCTGCGCGTACAGCGGAGCCGCGACGAACACGCCGATCAGCGCCGGCAGGACGATGATCAGGGCACGCGCGGACTCGAACGCGATGCTCCAGTCCATCCGGAACGCCTTCTGCACCCCGGGCGGAGCCGCGCACTCCTCGATGGACAGCGCCACGCATCGGGCGAGCTGCGACGAGTTCAGGACGTCGATCATGTTGGACCGCAGCAGCACGATGGCACCCGAGCCGACGACCAGCACCCCGAGGAGGACGAGCAGTTGCAGGCGCTGCAACCGGAACGCCGCCCAGATCATGCCGCCACCCCCGCCGGCACGTGCGCGGACAACACCTGCGCCCGCTCCGGCGCACGGTCAGAGTTCCTTCGCGTGGTCACGGCCGCCTCCTCTCACCCTCGACCACGCCAAGGTAGCAGCTTTCACTATTTAAATAGTGAACTAGGTGATACATGCGACCCAGAAGCAACTCGGGAGCGGCTGCGACGTCCTGTGACGGCACTCAGGACGGACCTGGGGCGGTCCACGAGCTCCTCACCCAGCCGGACGACGCCGCGATGGCGCTCAGCCGCACCAGCAGCCACCACGAGGCCCGGAGCTCGGACACGCCCGAGAACGTACTTACGTCCACATCTCCGGTCAGGACCGTGGCCCGCACCACTCCTCCACGAGGCGGTCAGGGGGTCTCCGATTCTTCTGTCCTCAGTGGACGGCAACGCGGACACGGGCACACCGCACGCGCGCCCAGGTCCACCACGAACCACCAGGTTTTCTCCGCGCCGCGCGGGGTAGCCGACCGTTCATGGTGACTCGCGCGGACGACGAGATCCGCGGCACGAGGACGATGCAGGCGGAAGCCGACATCGTCCTCAACACGGCGGCGGACCCGTCCCAGGAGGCGGCGTGGCTGCCGGACTGGCTGCGGGACTGCGAGCTGGACCTGAACGCGGACGAACGCACCCTGCGCTGGGTCCGGGACGACGAGCCGCGGGGCTTCCTCGCGGCCCAGCCGCGCGGCGCGGGGTCGAGCGAGGTCGAGATGGTGACGTACCAGGACGTCGCCGGCATCGACGCGGTGCAGGCCGCTCTGGGCGCCCTGGAAGCCGCGGTCGCGGAGAAGCTCACGGCCGGCTGACCGGGCGTGCGCGACCGCCGGGCCGGGTACCCGGCGCGGGACGGCCGGGCGCCGACCTGCCCGGCCGGACGTCCCCGATCTGGAGGTGCGGTCGTTGCCCGCCGACCGACGACGCTTTCCCGCCCGGCTGCCGATCGCCGCCGCCGTCACCCTCCCCGGCGCCTACCTGGGGGCCGCGGACTACCTGGGCGGACCGCACCCCGACGTCCCTCCCGCGGTGGCCGCGGCGGTGTTCGGCATCGCGATCGTCGGTGCGGCGCTCGTGCTCGCCTGGGCGGCCGAAGCCGCTCAGGTCGACGTCAGCGCGGGTCTGGCCATCGCCGTGCTGGCACTGGTGGCGGTGCTGCCGGAGTACGCGGTGGACCTCGTGTTCACGTTCGAGGCCGGCAAGGAGTTCGCGGCGAACGGCACCTGCGTGCCGCCTCCCGGTGAGGCCGACCCGTGTTCGCTCGCGCTCGCGAACATGACCGGCGCGAACCGGGTGCTCGTCGGGTTCGGCTGGCCGCTGGTCGTGCTCGTCGGCACCATCGCCGTGCGGCGGGCGCAGCGGGAGAGCAGGTCCACCCACGAAGGACGGATCGCGCTCGCGCCGGTCATGTCGGTCGAGGTGGTGTTCCTCGCCCTCGCCACGCTCTACTCCCTGACGCTGCCGCTGCGCTCCACCCTCACGATGGTCGACGCTGCGGTGTTCCTGGCGATCTTCGGCGGCTACGCCTGGCGGCTGTCGAAGGCACCGGTCGAGGAACCGACACTGCTCGGGGTGTCCGAGTGGGTCGGCCGGCAGGAGCGCCGGCCCCGGCGGTGGTGGGTGATCGGCATGTTCGCCTTCGCCGGGATCGTCATCCTCGCCACCGCCGAGCACTTCGCGCAGAACCTCGTGGACACCGGCACGAGCCTCGGCGTGGACGAGTTCGTGCTCGTGCAGTGGGTCGCGCCCCTGGCGAGCGAGTCGCCGGAGCTGATCGTGGCCTGCCTGTACGCCGCCCGCCTGATGGCCTCGCACTCGCTCGGCACGCTGCTGTCCAGCAAGGTCAACCAGTGGACGCTGCTCGTCGGCACGATCCCGATCATGTTCGCGATCTCGAGCGGCAGCACCCACGGGCTCCCGCTCGACGGCCACCAGCGCCTCGAACTGCTCATCACCGCCACCCAGTCGTTGTTCGCGGTCAGCATCCTCGCCGACCTCGGCCTCACGACCCTCGGCGCCGCGACCCTGTTCGGGCTGTTCGCGGCGCAGTTCACCGCCAGCGTCACGCTGCCCGACAGCGCGAACCGGGTCGTGATCCTCGTGCTGTCAGCGCTCTACGTCGTGCTGGCGGCCGCGCAACTCCTGCGCCGCAGGCGGATCGGCGTGCGCACCGCACGGGACGGCGTCGCGACCCCGTTCCCCGAACTCGCGCGGCGAGCGGAGAGATGACCGCGGCACGCACGGCCGGGATCACGTCACCGTCGTGGTCACCACGGCCACCGTGACGGCGGCGGTGGACGCCGCGATCGCCGCCGCCGTCCTCGTCACCGCGGCGCTCACCGCCTCCGCGCCCCAGTTGCCGCGCTCCAATTCCTTGGCGCGCCGGGCGACGTCGCCGGACCACGCGAGCTTCGGGCGCAGGGCCGGGAGGGCGCCGCTCGCGGACAGCAGCGCCGTCAGCGCGGCCGTGCGGGGATCCGGGGTCTCGCCGTCCACCAGCACCGCGCGGATGCGCTGCCGGACCTCCTCCTCGTGACGCGTGTCGGTGGCGGGCAGCGTGGTCATGCGGAAGATGCCCAGCACCCGCTTCTTCTCCCTGGCGATGAGGCCGCGCTCGACGAGGCGGTCGACGACGCGGGACCACACGTCGGCGCCGATCCGCGCGAGGAGCGAGTCGACGGAGCGGGGCTTCTCGGCCACCTTCTCGTAGCCCGACCTCAGCAGCGGGTCGTCCGGCGCGGTGCCGGCGGCGACGACCTTCTTGTCCCGCACCTCGACCAGGCCGGCGAGGGCCAGTTCGACCAGCACGGCGCCGCCCATCGTGTAGTGCAGCGTGCCGGCGGCGGCCGGGGTGCCGGACTCGTCGTCCATCAGGAGCAGGGCGAGGTCCTCGACGATCAGCATGTCTTCCTCTCTCAGAGCCAGTCGTGTTCTCGTGCGTAGCGGGCGGCTTCGTGCCGCGTCCTGGTCTGCGTCTTCTGCATCGCGTTGGACAGGTAGTTGCGGACGGTGCCGTCGGCGAGGTGGAGCTGCCGGGCCGTGTCGGCGACCGAGTAGCCCTCCGCGGTGGCGCGCAGCACGTCGATCTCGCGGTCGGTGAGCGGGCAGTCGTCGGCCACGGCGAGCGCGGAGACGTCCGGGTCGATCCACCTCCTGCCGCCGTGCAGCGCGGCGATCACCGACGTGATGTGGGCGGGGTCCGCGGACTTGCTCACGAACCCCTGCACGCCGAGCTTGAGGGCCTTGCGGAGCACGCCGGGGCGCGCGTGCCTGGTCAGCATGAGCACCACCTGGTCCGGGAGCACGCGGCGGATCTCGGCCACGGCGCCCAGACCGTCCACACCGGGCATCTCGAGGTCGATCACGAGCACGTCCGGCCGGTGGTCGAGCGTGGCCGCGACGGCCTGCGCGCCGTCCTCGGCCTCGGCGAGCACGGTGATGTCGCCCTCCATCGGCAGCAGCGCCGCCATCGCCTTGCGCAGCAGGGCCTCGTCGTCGGCCAGCACCACCGTCGTCATCGCGCCACCTTCGCCGGGACGGTCGCCGCTGTCGTGAACTCGCCGTCCTCCTGCTTCACCGTCAGCTCTCCCCCGAAGCCCGCGAGCCGGTCCCTCAACGTGGACAGTCCCCTCAGCTCGGGCGGGCCGTCGCCGGACGCCCCGTCGTTGACGATCGTGATGCCGGACTCGGTCAGCGTGATCCGCACCTGCGCCGCCTGCGCGTGCCGCAGGATGTTCGTGGTCGTCTCCCGCAGCACCTGGCCGAGCAGCTCCCCTTCGGCAACGGGCGCCGAGCGCACGATCCGCACGCGGATGCCCGCCGCCTCGAACAGGTTCTTCGCGTTCTCCAGCTCGCCCGCGAGGTTGAGCCGCCGCTGCGCGTACGCGAGCTCCTTGGTCTGCCTGATCGTGTCGCCGACGAGGGCGAGGATCTCCCGCAGCTCCTCCTCCGCGCGCTCGGCGTCGCGCCGCACCAGTTTCCCGGCCAGCGCGGTCTTCAGCTTCACCACGTGCAGCGTGTGGCCCTGGATGTCGTGCAGCTCGCTCGCGAAGCGGATCCGTTCCCTCGCGACGGCCAGCTCCGCCTCGTGCTCGCGTGCCTCGTCCAGTTCGGCCAGGACGCGGTAGAAGGCGTCGTTGGCGAACATGAACGCGAGCGTGACCACCATGACGGCGGTGGGGACCAGCACGAAGTGGAACGCGGTCGAGTCCGCGCTCGCCTGCGCCAGCGGGATCCTCGCCGCGCCGGCCGCCGCGACGAAGACGACGACCCCCGCCGCGGCCGGGATCCGGTGCCGCCGCATCTGCGGCACGATGAGCGGAGCCACGACCGTGATGCTGTAGAACGCCGTGGTGCTCCCGCTGACCAGCGCACCGAAGACCCACACGGCGGCGCTGGTGGCCAGCAGGGGCACGGCGTGGGCGTTGATCTCGTCCCTCGCCCAGAGCACGATGGCGACGACGGACGTGAGCAGTCCGAGGACGAGCACGGCCGCCTCCCACCAGACCTGGGAGTCGAACACGACCAGCACCGTCCCGACCGGAATGATCACCGCGAGCTGCGTGGTGATGTTCAGCCTGCTCATCCGTCCCCGTGCGGACGCGGCGTAGCTGAGCGGTGCGGGCGTTATCACCCGACCAGTATTTCGCCGGGTCCCGGACGGCACCAGTGACGCCACGTCATGCCTTCGGGGGCACAAATGTCACGGCCAGGTGGTGACGTGGTGACACTGCCCGCCGCGAGCCACGACCGGTGGAATCGACGCATGCCGACCACACCAGTCATCGAAGTGGACAGTCTCAACGTCGTCTACGGCGACTTCCACGCCGTGCAGGACCTGTCCTTCCACGTGCGGCGAGGCGAGCTCTACGCCCTGCTCGGCACCAACGGCGCCGGGAAGACCTCGACCCTGGAGACCGTCGAGGGCCACCGCAAGGCCACCTCGGGCACCGTGCGCGTCTTCGGGCACGACCCGGCCGACCGCGCCGCCGTGCGCCCCAGGATGGGGATCATGTTGCAGGACAGCGGTTTCACACCGGACCTGACGGTCGCGGAGTCCGTCCGGCTGGTCGGGTCGCTCACCCGGCGCACCGACGAGGTGGGTCGTGTGCTCGACGTCGTCGACCTCACCCGCAAGGCGGACACGCGGGTGTCGCAGCTGTCCGGCGGCGAGAAGCGGCGCCTCGACTTCGCCACCGCCGTGTACGGCACGCCCGAGCTGGTGTTCCTCGACGAGCCCACCACCGGCCTCGACATCCAGTCGCGCGACGACCTGTGGTCCACAGTGGACCGGATGCGCGAGGGCGGCACCACCGTGGTGCTGACGACACACTACCTCGAAGAGGCGCAGCAGCACGCCGACCGCATCGGCCTCATGCACCGCGGCCGGTTCCACCGCGAGGGCACCGTCGCCGAGCTGACCAGGACGCTGCCGTCCGTCATCCGCTTCGGGCTCGCCGCACCCGCTCCCACGCCGCCCGCCGCCACGCGCGAGGAGGACGGCCGGTACCTCGTCGAGACGTTCGAACTGCAGCGGTCGCTGTCGGCGCTGCTGCGCTGGGCCGAGGACCACCGCCTCGAACTGCGCGACCTGGAGGCCGGACCGACCCGGCTCGACGACGTGTTCCGCGCCATCGGTTCCTGATCCCCACCCTCCGTCCGGAAAGGACACTGCTGTGCTCCCGATCTTCCTCAGCGAACTGACCCAGATCTTCCGCAACCGGTCGGTGCTGGTCACGAGCTTCGTCATGCCCATCGCGGTCAGCGCGTTCTTCCTCTACCAGCACGACGTCTTCGCCCAGATCGGCAGCCTGGGCTACATCGCGGCGATCGTGATGTTCACGGTGTGCGCGTTCGGCCTCTACGCGAGCTCGGTCACCACGCTGGCCTCGCGGCGCCAGAACCTGTTCCTCAAGCGGCTGCGCTCCACCGCCGCGGGCGACGCGGGCATCCTCGCCGGGCTCGTGCTGCCCGCCACGGCGGTAGCGCTGGTCCAGGTCGTCGCGATCATGGCCGTGCTGGCCGCCGTCACCACGGCACCGGACAACATCGTCCTGCTGGCGCTCGCCGTCCTCACGACCACGCTGATGATGGTCGGCCTGGCGCTCGCCACCGCCGGGCTCACGAACTCGCCGGAGCACGCGCAGGTCACGACCCTGCCCGTCTGCCTCGGTGTCATCGCCGTCGCCAGCTGGGTCGGCATCTCCGGCACCGAGGAGCTGACGCTGCTCAAGCGGCTCCTGCCGGGAGGGGCGGCGACCGAGCTCGTCGTGAACGCGTGGTCCGGCGGTGTCGCGGTGACGGACTCCCTGCTCCTGCTGGCGCCGACGCTCGCGTGGGTGGTCGTGGCGGCGGCGCTCGCCTCCCGGCTGTTCCGCTGGGAACCGCGGCGGTGACGGCCGGGCTACCCGGCGCCGTAGCAGACCAGGGGCACCATCGGGCCGGTGTCGCAGGCGTCCGCCAGCGCCCGCGCCGGCTCGCTCCCGGCGACGATCGCCCGGTGGTACTCGTGCATGACGGTCACCGCGACGTCGTCCGGCACGCGGGCGACGCTGGACACGACCGTGGTGGTCCCCACGTACAGCATGGCGGCGGTCAGGCCGAGGATCTCGTCGCCCGCGCGGACCTCGGCCTGCCCGACGTCGCAGGCGGACAGCACCACGTGCCTCGGTGCCCGTTGCAGGCCCTGCAGCTCGTAGGCCAGCAGAGGGCCGTCGGCCAGGTCGAGGCGGGAGAACAGCACGTTCTCCGGCTCGTGGTGCCCGTGTGCCGCGAGGTGCGCGATGGCCCTTCGACGAGTTGTCCGGCACCAGGTTCTTCCGCGCCGTCTCCTCGTCCTGAGATCTGATCTTGAAGTAGTTCTGGTCTTCGGAGGTCATGGTGTTCTGGGGTGGTGCGCGGCCGCGTTGAGTACGTTCCGGGGATAACGAGTCGGACACAGGACCTCCGCACCGCGATGAGTTCGGGCCCGGCCGGCGGTCTGCCACCCCGTCCCCTGCCGCGCGTTCCGGAGGCAAGCCTTGAAACTGCTGCTCACCTCGGGAGGCGTGACGAACCCGAGCATCCGCTCGGCGCTCGTCCGCCTCCTGGGCAAGCCGATCTCCGAGTGCCACGCCCTGTGCGTCCCGACCGCGCAGTGGGGTCACCCGATGTGCGGCCCGGCATCGGTGCGGGGGTTCGTCGCCGCCCAGCCCTCGTGGCGGCACTTCTCCGGCCTGGGCTGGGCGTCGCTCGGTGTCCTGGAACTGACCGCATTGCCCTCCATCGGCGCGCAGAGGTGGGTTCCGTGGGTCGAGGAGGCGGACGTGCTGCTGGTCGACGGCGGCGACGCGACCTACCTGTGCCACTGGATGCGGGAGTCCGGGCTGGCCGACCTGCTGCCTTCCCTGTCCGGCAAGGTCTGGGTGGGCGTGAGCGCCGGCAGCATGGTCATGACACCGCGGATCGGGACGTACTTCGTGGAGTGGCCGTCCGCGCCCGACGACCGCGCCCTGGGGGTCGTCGACTTCTCGATCTTCCCGCACCTCGGCGCCTTCCCCACGAACACGATGGCCGACGCGGAGCGGTGGGCCGCCGAGATCGGGGGCCCGGCCTACGCCATCGACGAGCAGACGGCGATCCAGGTCGCCGACGGGGTCGTCGAGGTCGTCTCGGAGGGGTTCTGGACGAGGCTCGGGTCATAGCCGGACGTGCTCCTGGGCGGCAAGGCGTGCGAAGTCCTCGTCGGACAGCTCGACACCGACGGCGTCGACGTTCTCCTCGAGGTGCTGCGGCGACGACGTGCCCGGGATGGGGAGCATCACCTCCGACCGGCGCAGCAACCACGCCAGCGCGACCTGGGCCGGCGTGACGCCGAGCCGGCGCGCCACCTCCGCCACCGGTGAGTCCGCGCGCAGGCTGGGCGCGATCGGCAGCCACGGCAGGAAGGCGATGCCGTGCCGTTCGCAGTGCGCCAGCACGTCCTCCGAGCGCCGGTCGGCGAGGTTGTACCGGTTCTGCACGCTCACGATCGGCGTGATCCGCTCCGCCTCGGTGATCTGGGCGGCGGAGACCTCGGAGAGCCCGACGTGCCGCACCTTCCCCTCGTCCTGCAACCGGCGCAACGCCCCGACCTGGTCCGCGAGCGGGACCGCGGGGTCGACCCGGTGCAGCTGGAACAGGTCGATGCGCTCGACCCGCAGCCGTCTCAGGCTCAGTTCGGCCTGCTGGCGCAGGTACTCCGGCCGGCCGAGCGGGATCCACTCGTCACCGGGATGGCACTGACCGGCCTTGGTGGCCACCACGACGCCGTCGGGGTACGGGTGGAGGGCCTCCGCCAGCAGTTCCTCGTTGCGGCCGAGGTCGTAGGAGTCGGCCGTGTCGAAGAAGGTGACGCCGAGGTCGGCAGCGCGGCGGGCCAGCGCGTGCGCCGCGGCGGGGTCGTTCGCGGGCAGTCTCATGGCGCCGAAACCCAGGCGGTGGACGGGCAGGTCGCCGCCGAGGACGAGGGTGTGCACGGGTTCTCCTTGTGGGGTCTGGTGCTTCCACACTGCCGACCCGCAACCACTAAGACAATCGAAACATTCTTCACCAGACCGCGTAGCATCGCTAATGTGTTGAACCTGGAACGCCTGCGAACGCTCCACGCGGTGTCCACGACGGGCTCGGTCCGCGGTGCCGCCGAAGCGCTGCACGTGACGACCTCCGCGGTGTCGCAACAACTGTCCAGGCTGGAACGCGAGGTGGGCCAACGCCTGCTCGAACGCCAGGGCCGCGGCATCCGGCTCACCGACGTCGGCGACCTCCTGGCCGAGCACGCGGGCAGACTGCTGCGACAGGTCGAGCTCGTCGAGACCGACCTGGCCGACCACCGCGGCGCCGTAGCGGGAGCGTTGTCGGTGGCCGCGTTCGCCACCGCGGCCCGCGGCCTCCTCCCACCGATGCTGCAAGCGTTGCGGCACCGGCACCCGGACCTGTCGGCGCGGCTGGTCGAACTGGAACCCCACGAATCGATCGCGCAACTGCGCCACGCGGACGTGGACATCGCCGTCGTGCAGGACTGGCCGGAGGAACCGCTCACCATCCCGGACGGCATCTCGAGCGCCCCGCTGCTCGAGGACGTCCTCGACGTGGCGCTCCCCGCCCGGCACCCCCTCGCCGACCGCGCCGAGGTCACCCTGGACGCGCTGCGCGACGAGGACTGGGTGGCGTGGCCCAGTGACGAGATCTGCCACGGCTGGCTCGAGAACACGTTGCGCCGCAACGGGATCGAGCGCCGGATCAGGCACACCGCCTCGGAGCACTCCACCCAGCTAGCCCTGGTGGCGGCGGGTCTGGGTGCCGCACTGCTGCCCCGGCTCGGCCGCGGGCCCGCGGCCGAGGGCGTCCGCTTCGTGCCGCTGCTGCCGGCGCCGCGGCGGCGGGTGTTCGCGTTGTGGCGCGACAGCAGCACGAACCGCCCCGCGTGCCGGGCCGCGCTGCGCGCTTTGCAGCAGGCCGCCCGGCAGTGCGACACGGCGGGATCGTAGGTCGGCGAGCGGTTCTGCTGGGCCGTGCAATGGGTCGCCCAGCAGGGCGACACCACCGCCCCTGGTCCAGCGAGCCCCCTACCGCCAGGCCGCACAGCGAAACCGCGAGACCGGCCTCCGCCCCCTCGTGCGGCGCCGAGGCGACGAACCCGCCGCAGCCCGCTCCAGCCCCGCCCTCAACGCGCCCCAGCCCTGCCCCCCAGCCCGCCCTGAGCGACCCACGCCCCAGGCCGCCCACAACGTCACCTGACCTGCCCGAACCGCCAATCGATTTGACGGAGTGAGCACTCACTCCGCACCATGGGTGCATGACACCAGCATCCGAGGCCCGGCGACGAGCGCCGGGCATGAGCGCCGAGGACCGGCGCGCCATGATCGTGCACGCCGTGCTCCCACTCCTGGTCGAGCACGGCGCCAACGTGACCAGCAGCCAGATCGCCCGCGCCGCCGGCATCGGCGAGGGCACCGTCTTCCGCGCGTTCAAGGACAAGGACGAGCTGTTCGACGCCTGCACGGCCGAGGCGCTGCGGCCGGACCACGTGCTCGACGCGATCGCCGAGATCCCCCTCGACCAGCCGTTGGAGGACCGGCTCGTCGAAGCCGCCGAGGCCCTCGGCGCGCACCTAGAGCGGATGGGCGCGCTGATGAGCGCCCTGCACGCGTCCGGTCGCGCCAAGCGCCGCGACCCCGAGAACCGCACCGGCTCGTGGCGGAGCGGGCGCCGCGAGTCGATGGCCGCCATCCGAAGCGCCATGGTCGAGCTGTTCGCGCCGGAGCGCGACCGGCTGCGGCTGCCTCCCGAGCAGCTGGCCGGCCTCTTCCTGACCCTGTTGTTCGGCGGCCGCAGGCTGCCCGACGTCGACGCGCCCACCACGCGCCAGGTGGTCGACTTCTTCCTGCACGGCGCCGTGGAGGCTGGATGATGCCGGGCGGCATGGAGTTCGCGCTGGGCAGGCGCGGTCGCCGGCGGACTCCCACGACGGTGCCGGACAGCGGGCTCACCGGGCCGGTCGACATCCCGGAACCGAAGCCCGCCGACGAACCGAAGGACCTGCGCTCGCGGCTGAAGCGGGTGCGGACGTCCGTGGCGGGCACGGTCCGCGGGCTGCCGAAGGTCGCGAAGCTGACGTGGCAGGCCAGCCCGGTCCTGACCGTCCTGCTGGTGCTGATCACGCTCCTGTCCGGGCTCCTGCCGACCGCGACCGCGTACATCGCCAAGCTGCTGCTGGACTCCGTCGTCGCGGCGATCCAGAACCGCGGCACCACGGGCCACATCGCGAACATCGCGCTGCTGCAGTTCGGCGTGCTCGCCGCGACCGCGATCAGCAGCGCGCTGACGTCGATCGCGCAGTCGCTGCTGCAGGAGCGCATGACGCTGACCATCCGCCACCGGGTGATGGCGCACGCCAGCGACCTGCACCTCGCCTACTTCGAGGGCTCCGCGTCCTACGACATGCTGCGCCAGGCGGCGCAGGAGGCGCCGACGCGCCCGTTGTCGATGATGAACTCCGCGCTGGGACTCCTGCGGACGCTGATCACGTTCACCAGCATGATCGCGCTGCTCGTCTCGATCAGCCCGCTGCTGGCCCTGGTGGCGCTCCTGGCGCCGATCCCGGCGTTCATCTCGCAGTCGAAGTACGGCTCGCGCGCGTTCTGGCTGACGCTCGTGATGTCGCCGATCAAACGCCGGATGGATTATCTGTCCTCTTTGGTCACGACGGACACCTACGCCAAGGAGACGAAGCTGTTCGGGCTCGGCCCGTACTTCGTCGACCGGTTCCGCCGGCTCGGCACCGTCTCCTACGAGCGGCAGCGCAAGCTCACCGTCAACCGCAACATCAGCTCGACCTCGTGGGGACTGCTGAGCACGCTCGCGGGGTCGGCGATCACGCTGTACATCGCGCTGGAAGCGGTGGGAGGACGGCTCACGCTGGGAGACCTGGCGCTCTACACGGCCGCGGCGGCGTCCGTGCAGACGTCGGTGTCCGGCCTGTTCACCGCGTTCTCGGGGATGTACGAGAACAACCTCTACCTCGACACGCTGTACCGGTTCCTCGACACCAGGCCGGAGATCACGGCGCCGCCGTCACCACGCCCGATGCCGTCCACAGTGGAGGGACACATCGAGTTCGACGCGGTGACCTTCAGCTACCCCGGCGCCGCGGAACCGGCGCTCGACGACGTGAGCTTCGAGATCCGCCCCGGCGAGACGGTCGCGGTGGTGGGCCGCAACGGCGCGGGCAAGTCGACGTTGTTCAAGCTGCTCTGCCGGCTCTACGACCCGACCGGCGGCCGCATCCTGCTCGACGGCGTGGACATCCGCGAGTACGACCCCGTCGACCTCCGCACGCGGATCAGCGCGATGTTCCAGGACTACGTGACGTACCAGGGCACAGCGGCCGAGAACATCGGCCTCGGCGACCTGACCCGGCTCGAGGACCGCCCGCACGTCGAGGACTCGGCCCGGCGCGCGGGCGCCGCCGAACGGATCGAGCGACTCCCCCGCGGCTACGACACCCCGCTCGGCCGCTGGTTCGACCAGGGCGTCAGCCTGTCGGGCGGCGAGTGGCAGAAGATCGCGCTGGCCAGGGCGTTCCACCGCGAGGCGCCGATCCTGGTGCTCGACGAACCGACGTCGGCGCTGGACGCGCAGGCCGAGCACGACCTGTTCGCGCGCCTGCGGGAGCTGTCCGAGGGCCGGACGACGCTGTACATCTCGCACCGGTTCTCCACCGTGCGGCAGGCGGAACGGATCCTGTTGCTGGAGCACGGGAAGGTCGCCGAGTACGGGACGCACGAGGAGCTGATGGCGGCGGGGGCCGGGTACGCCGAGCTGTTCACGCTGCAGGCGAAGGCGTATCTGGACGAGGTGCCGGGCTGAGCCGTTCCGCCGCGACGACAGGTGTGCAACGGTAAGCGGTCCGTCTTACGTCCACCCGGTGACCGAAGAACGCGTTCCGGGGAGTGAGCGCACATGGCGCAGATGCTCAGGAAGGCCGCGGCACTCGGATCCGCCCTCGTCGTCGTGACGGCGTGCGCGGCCGGTGGCCGGCCGGCGGGATCGACGCAGTCCGCGAACTCGGGAGGTGACGTGGTGGAGCAGGCCTCGGTACCCGCGTGCGGGGACCGGATCGACACCCTGCCCAGCAGGGTCGAGGGCTTGTCGGTCACCGGCGAGTTCCCGCCGCGCACGGGGCGGGACGGCGACGGGACGTTCGCCGGAACCGTGACCGTCACCAGCACCGGGGCCGAGGTCGCGGGGGTGGCGACACCCGAGGCGGACGTGTACGTCGCACGGGCCGGGCAGGTAGTGGCCACGCCGGTCGCCAAGGACTCGGTGGGGCAGGTGGTCGACCTCCGCGCCGGTGCCAGCCAGGTGTTCACCGCCCAGGGCACCATCGCGCCGTGTGCGGGCGGCGGGGTGCTGCCTGCCGGGCGGTACGAGGTGTTCGCGGTGGTCGTCGTCAACCGCGACGACGGGCCGCAGGTGGTCGTCGCCGGAGGCCCGTGGCCGCTCGAGGTGACCTGACGCGCGAGGACGGCCGGGGAAGCACGCTCCCCCGGCCGTGTTCACCCGGTCACCGGGTGCGGGTCAGGTCACGATCGAGACGCCGAACCTGGCCTGGACGCGGCTCCACATCTCGGCGTACCTGGTGGTACCGCTGGAGGCGATGTGGTGTCCGCGGATGTGCTTGTCGTCCGCGGACACGCTGAGCGCGTAGAACGGTGCGCCGGAGTCGCCGCCCTGCGGCAGGGTTCCGCCGCTGTAGACGATGACGGGCGACTTGCAACCGCTGGAGGTGCAGACGGTGCCGGTGATGCTGCTGACGGTGTGACCGCAGTGCTCACCGGTCGTCCGTCCACTGTGGCAGTAGTTGTTGAAGCCGACGATCGGGTTGGCCGCCGACGCCACGTGGTGTCCGGTGGAGCTGTCGACACCGCCGACGTAGACGAACGGGGCGTAGGACTGGCCGCCGAGCAGGACCATGTCCTGGCCGGGCAGGCCGTTGCCGCTCGCGACGCCGACGACGCGGCCGCCGAGCTCGGTGACGGCGGTGGCACCGTTGGCGAAGCAGTGGCCCGCGGTGACCATGAACCTGGTGCCGGCCGAGTTCTGCACGGTGTAACCGGCCGAGCA
This sequence comes from Lentzea albida, assembly GCF_900111005.1. Taxonomy (GTDB): domain Bacteria; phylum Actinomycetota; class Actinomycetes; order Mycobacteriales; family Pseudonocardiaceae; genus Lentzea; species Lentzea albida. The sequence continues at coordinate 129,241 of NZ_FOFV01000022.1, read as the reverse complement.
GTGGCCGTTCGGGGCGGCGAAGGTGATGCCGGAGCCACCCCAGAACGCCGGCACGTCGTCCCGCCGGGTGAAGTCGTCGGTGGCGGTCTGCTTGCGGACCTCGACGAGGCCCTTGCTGTTGTCGCCCACCAAGGAGTCCACGACGTCGGACGGCGCGTCCGTCTCGACGACCACCTTGCCGGTGAGCGCGTCGGCGTAGGCGCCGAAGGTGTACTTGGTGCCCTTGGCCCGGACGTGCTGGAGGATCCGCGACTGGATCGCCGCGGACGCCTGGGTGGCCTCCGCGCTGACGGTCAGGGCGGCCTTGCCGGCGGCCAGGTCGGCCGCGACCGGCCGCTGGTCCCCCAACTTGGCGGGGGTGTCGGGCTTGCCGTCACCCAGTGCCGGACCGGCGGCGAGCCCCAAGGCGACCGCCGCTATGACGATCGAGGTCGAAATTCTTCTTCTCGGACGCACGCGTTTTCCCTTCCTGGACGGGAATTTCGTGAGCGGGAGACGCCCCCTCCGGGTCTCCCAGGAAGCTAGTGCCGCAGCACGACGACCAGATACGAAATTTGCTGTCTTCCCTTTCGACGAAACGCGGCTATGTGAACTCAAGCGCAGGTCAGGGCATCGCTCATACAGGCGTTTAGCCGATATAAAAGCGCCGAATAGCAGTCGAAAAGATTTTGGCAGGGTCCAGACGGTCGCACACGAAAAACATGAAGCCTTCCGAATGGAGATATTCACGCTGAAGGCATCAACGTCGATCTTGCCGTAACGCCGGGCAACCCGCCCCGAGAGCCGCCACCGCCACGGCTCCGGCGCTGTTGTCGAGCAAGTCCCGCGTCTCGCACAGACCGCGCCCGAGCAACAGCCCGTTGACCAGTTCAGACATCCCGACCGGCGAGAAGCCGTTGAGGAGGCTGAACTGCGTGCCGACCAACGCCCAGCCCGGTTGCGAGCGCGAGAACGTCAGGGCCACCACGACACCGAGGAAGATCCCCCGAACGCGAGACGGCGTCAAGCGCCTGCCTCAGCTGATCCACCACAGCGCAGAACCCCAGGTCGTGTCCCGTGACGGGTTCCCGCCGGATCGGCCGAGGACGACCGGGAGCGCGACTACCGAGGCCCCACGGCGAACTCACCGCGACATGGCGCTCGCCATCGCCGGCTCCTTCTGCCGGGTGTTGGCCGAGAAGTGGGCGACGGCGATCGCTCCGGCGATCGCCACGACGAACCCCGTGGTCGCGACGGCCACGTACCCGTCGCGGACGGTGTCGCCGAGGTAGACCAAGCCGACGAACGACGACAGCGTCGTGTTGGTGGTGAACATGATCGCGGTCACCCCGGTCGGGCCGCCCCGCTGCAGGGCCATCGCGAACAGCACCGCCGCGACGAGTCCGTTGAGGACGATCGACCACGCCGCCGGTTCCAGGACGAGCCGCCACACGGCGTCGGGGAGGTGGAGCGTCCGAGCCGAGATGCCGACGACGCTGTAGGAGACACCGGAGCCGAACGCCAGCGCCACCGTCGCCCACACGTGCCTGTGACGTCGTGCGTAGAGGACGATCGACGCCACTGGGATCGCGATGGCGACGAGGCCCCACCGCCACTGCGGCGGGAGGGGCTGTGCGGGACCCGGCTGCGCGGACACGCCGAGCAGGACCAGACCGGCCGCACCGACCCCCAGTGCCGCCCACCCCTGCGCACGCAGGCGGGAGCCCATGAGAGCGCTGATCATGGCGGTCACGCCGACGCTGAACGCCAGCATCGACTGGACCAGGAACAGCGGCAACCGGTGCAGGGCCGCGGAAGCGCACACGAAGCCCAGCAGGTTCACGCCCAGACCGAGGAAGTACAGCCACTGGCCCCGGAGAGCGATCAGATCGAGAGACCTTCCGCCGTACGCACCCGCACGCCGCACACCCATGGACTCCAGGATTGAACCACTGCCCGACGCCAGGGTCGCCAGCACGGCGAAGAGGTAACCCAGTGCCATTCGTCCATTGTGTCAGCCGCTGTCCGCGGCGGTTGCAACATCCCCGGAAGCGGGTGCGGGGATGTTGCCGGGCCGTTCAGACGACACGGCGCCGCACCCGCCACACCACCACTCCGATCGCGACCGCGGCGACGGTGGCGAACAGGGCCGCCTCGACGATCTGGAACGCCCAGAACCGGTCGGCCGGGTGGTAGACCTCGACCTGCTGGACGCCCCGCGCGTGCAGGAACTGGTTGAGGTTGGTCCCGGCCCGGTCGGCGGCGGCCTCCAGCTCGAGGTACTCGCTCGAGGTCAGCCTGCGCCCGGCGGCGTCGGCGTAGCCGTGGTCGATCGTCCAGTCGGCGACGCCGGGCCGGTGGCCCGCCCGGTCCTCGGAGCCGCCGGCGGGAACCGGCTCCACGCTGGTCAGCGGCGTGGCGTAGGCCGGACGGGCCAGCAGCCCCACCGCCATCCGCGCGGCGAGGAACGCACCGAAGGCGACACCGAACGCGGGCAGGCTGCGCCGCAGGACAGCCCCGGCGGCGGTGGCGATCCCGAACGCGAACAGCGCGTACGCCACCGGAACGAGTCCTTGCAGGTCGAAGGCGTCGTACTGGAACCGTCCCTCCCACACGTCGAACGGCCGGCGGAACCACGTGAGCACCGCGGTGAACGTCCCGATGAGCGCGGCGGTGACGCCGGCCAGTGCCGCGAGCTTGGCCGCCAGCCAGCGCGTCCGCGGCACGGCCTGCGTCCAGGCGAGCTGCCAGGTGCCGTCCTCCAGTTCGCGCGCGAGCAGCGGCGCGCCGAGGAACGCACCGATGACGACGGGCATCAGGTAGAAGGCCGCCAGGAGGTTCTCGACGAACCCGTACTCGTCGTCGAGCCGGCGGAAGGAGGCCACGCAGGCCTCGTCGAGCCGGGCCTCCCCCGCACACCGGGCGGGACCGCCGGGGAACAGGTCGTGGGCCTGCGTCCCGAGCACGAGCAGGGCGATGCCGAACACTCCGACGAGCAACCCCAGGACGCAGACCTCGGTCCGGTGCTGGCGCCAGATCAACCAGGTCATGCCGCTCCCACCGCCGTGACGTCCACGCCCGGCCGGCGCAGGTACGCGAGCACCAGGTCTTCGAGCGCGACCGGCCGCGCCTGCCACCCCGGCGCGACCGGGAGCGCGCCGTCACGCACCAGCAGGGTCGTGTGCCGCTCGCTGTGGACGGTCTCCACGACGGCGCCGGACCGCTCGGGCCCGGTGGCCGTGCGCGGGCCGACGAGCAGCCGGTGCTCGGTGAGCAGGGTGTCGATGTCGCCGGTGAGCGTGACCCGGCCGTTGTCGAGCACGACCAGGTGGTCGCACACGCGCTCCAGCTCGTGCACGACGTGGGAGGAGAACAGGACGGTCACGTCCCCTTCGGCCACCGCGCCCATGAGGACCTGCATGAACTCGTGCCGGGCCAGCGGGTCGAGGCTCGCCACCGGTTCGTCGAGGACGAGCAGGTCCGGGCGCTTCGCCAGCGCCAGGGCGAGCGCGACCTGGGCCTGCTGCCCGCCGGAGAGCGTGCCGGTCCTGCGGTCGAGCGGGATGCCCAGCTTCGCCAGCCTGTGCTCGGCCAGGCCCTGGTCGAACCGGAGGTTGCAGGCGCGGCCGAAGCGGAGCATCTCGGCGACGGTGAAGCGCTTGTACAGCGGGTGGTCCTGGGCCAGGAACCCGATCCGAGCCAGGGTGCGCGAGGTGCTGGCGGTGACGTCGTGGCCGAGGACCTCCACCGTGCCGGTGCTCGGGGCCAGCAACCCGACGACCAGGCGCAGCAGCGTGGTCTTGCCCGCGCCGTTCGGCCCGACCAGGGCGATCACGCCGCCCGCCGGCAGGGCCAGGGTGCAGTCGCGCAACGCCCAGCCCTTCCGGTACCGCTTGCCCACTCCGTCGGTGCGCAGCGCGAACTCGCCCGTCGTCACGCCACGCCCTCGTTCCGCATCTCCTGGTGGACGGAGGCGAGGAGCGCGTCGACCGCCTGCTCGTCGAGACCGGCCGCGTAGGCGCGGCGCAGCCAGGTCGTCAGGCCGCGGCGCAGCGACGTGTACGTCGACGCCGGCATCACAGCCGACTGCCGCTCGTCGACGAACGTGCCCTGGCCGGGCCTGCCGGTGACCAGGTTCTCCTGCTCCATCTGCCGGTACGCCTTGGCGACGGTGTTCGGGTTGATCGCCAGGTCCTCGACCACCTCGCGGATGAGCGGGAGGCGGTCACCGGGCTGGAGGAAGCCGAGCAGCACCGCCTGGCGCACCTGCTGGACGAGCTGCAGGTACGGCGGCACGCCGGAGTGGGTGTCGAGCCGGAAGACGAACACGGAGTCTCCTCACTGCTTTACTAGTACCATAGTAAAACAGTGAAGGGCTCCGGATCACAGCGGCTTGACTGTGCCGTTGCGGCACGGTTTCTCCTGGAGCGCACACCACGGCTCCAGGAGGAACGAATGACGATGACCAACCCCCGTCGCGGCACCGCCGGGGAACCGGAGCGAGCCGCACCGGCGGCGGGCAGGCAGTCGTCGCTGCTCGAGAAGACGGGCGGCCCGATGGGTTTCGCGTACTCCGCCATCCCCGTGGCGGTCTTCGTCGCGACCAACGCGTTCCTGCCCCTGATCGCGCCCATCACCATCTCGGTCGCCGTCGGGCTGGCCATCACCGCGTACCGGCTCGGGCGCGGGGAGCGGTTCAGCACGGCGGCCGGCGGCCTGCTCGGACTCGCCGTCGCGATCGGGGTCGTCACGGTGACCGGGTCCGCGCGGGACTTCTTCGTCGTCGGCATCTGGGCGTACCTGCTGGTGTTCGTCGTCACCCTGAGCTCGGTGCTGGTCCGGCGCCCGTTGAGCGGCGTCGCGTGGAACCTCGTGCACGGCGGCAAGCACTCCTGGCGGGCCGACCGCGACGTGCTGCGCGCTCACGACGTCGCCACGCTCGCCGCGGCCGCGGTGTCCGGCGCCCGGTTCGCGGTGCAGCAGTGGCTCTACGCCAACGATGAGACCGGCTGGCTGGGCGTCGTCCGGATCGCCATGGGCTGGCCGTTGACGATCCTGGCCGCGCTCGTCGTCGTGTGGGCCTGGCGGCGCAGCGGCGCGCGGTTGGTGTCGTCGGCCTGAGCAACGCCCGGCCCTGCATCACTCCACTGCGGACGCGGGCTCGAGAACGGGCGGCCGGCTCCGCAGCACGGCCGTCGGCGATCACCCGCGGGTCGGCGCTCCCAGCGTCACCGGCCGCCTGCACCGCGACATCGTTGCCGATCGTCATGAGGTACCTCGCGAGCAGTGCGAGTCGGTTCCCGCGGGCAGAAGCGGGTGCAGATCGCACTCGGGGTCCGCGACGCGGAGGACTGAGTCGGGCGGTGACGACGATCCGCCGTTGCCCGGCCGGACGCGTGTCACGACCAGTTGCCGAGCTCCGCGTCGATGCGGGGATCGGAGCGGACCCACACCTCGCCGGTGGCGGCTCCCGGCGGGGCGTCGACGCGTTCGAGTCCGAGCGTCCGCACCAGCTCCAGCAGGTCGTCGCGGGCCGGACCCGCCTCCTCGACCGTACGGCTGTCGAAGAGGACGTGGTGCACGTCCCAGCGGTCGTTGTACCCGGAGTCCGCCCAGATCTCGCAGAACCTGGTCAGCGCCTCGCGGTCGAGTGGCGCGGCCTGCTGCCCGTCCGGTGCGGGCGTCGCGGCGAAACCCCTCGCGACGTCCTCCTGGCCCCACCACTCCCCCGCCTCCGCGACCGCCGCCGGGGTGAAGTCCGGTGGCGCGAGGAAGGGTTCGAGGAGCCGGCCGACGCCGGTGGCCTCGATGCCCAGCCCGTCCTCCCGCAGACGCGCCACCAGGCCGTCGGCCATCGCACACGGGCCGGAGAAGGTGAAGATCCCGGTGGCGGCCACCGGTGTGCCGCCCCCGGGGTGCGCGGAACTGGGCGTCGTGGCCGTTTCCGGCACGTTCCTCACCAGGGCGAGCAGGTCCGCCGGTACGCCGTCGTACAGCGCAGCGTCCTGTGCGGCCGCAAGAGCGCTGGACCGGTCGAACGTCACCACGAGGCCCCGTCCGTCCGCGGCGAACCAGGCGTCGACGGTGTCACCTGTCCCGTAGCCGTAGTGGGTGACGCCGGAGACCGTGACGGGCTCGCGTCCGTCGACGCGGGTCAGGACGTCCAGCCGGCGGCGAAGCTCGCGCGGGTGGGTCCGGCGCAGCACGGACCGGTCGAACTCGGAGCGAAGCGCCTCGCCGAGGTCTTGTTCCCGCTCGCCTCGGGCGACTCGCCGCTCACGATGGGCCGACCGGGCCCGCAGGAAGCTCTCGACGTCGGGGAGCCAGGGTCCGTGCGGGTCGAGTGCGGCGAACCCGCCGCGGGCGAACTCGGCGGCCAGTCTCCGGTGGTCGCCGCTGGAAGTGACGACCCGGTACTCGGTGCGCGAGTCCTGGAACCCCTGGATGCGGCAGATGGCCCCGACGTCCAGCAAGAACACCAACGCTTCCTCGCCGTCCGAGTCCTCCACGCAGAACGACGTGTTGTCCGCACCCCGGTGCCGCGCGACGAACTCCAGGAAGGCGTCCTCACAGGACTGGTTCCCGCCCGGGAGCCACTGCTGCTCGTTGTCCTCGTCGTCGCTGAAGGTCAGCGGTCTCGCCATCCGCCCATTGTGACAGGCGGTGATCGTGACGTCCTCGCCGGAGCGGGAGGCCCGGCCTCTGTCGTGGGGGCACCACCCCACCTCCGACGGTTTCACCTGGGCGATCGCACACGAATCCAGCGATTACCGCTCGATGGGCGTGAAATTAACATTGCTCAGTACTCTAACTCTGGGTAGTCACACCGGAGAGAGGTGCAGTGAAATGCGCGAGGTCAGAGCAGATCTTGAATCGTTCATCCAGACCTCGGAATTCAGCTGCCTCGGCGCTCGCGCGGCGTTGAAGAAGGGCTCGATCGTCCATCACCACTACCGCGCCCTGGGGGATCCCGAGTCGGCGCGCGCCCACCACGGCGACCTGCTCGAGTACGCCCGCGACATCCGGCCCACGTTGTCGGACAGGAGTTTCCGCACCTTCGTGTCGACGTTCGACGAGCCGGGCGGGATTCTCGACGAGCACGAGCACGAACGCCTGCTGTGGCGCCACCTCCAGCTCATCCACGACATCGACAGCCTGACCCACGGCCTGGACGAGAACACCACTTCCGATCCGAGCGCACCGAACTTCGGTTTCCACGTGGGCGGGCACGCGTTCTTCATCATCGGCCTGCATCCTGGCTCGTCCCGCGCCAGTCGTCGTTTTCGCCTGCCCGCCCTCGCGTTCAACTCGATCGCGCAGTTCGCCGCGATGGGCGAGAAGTTCTTCTCGATGCAGGGGGCGATCCGCAAACGCGAGGTGACCAACAACGGCTCGGTCAACCCGAGCTACAGCACCTACGAGTACCAGATGCCGGCGAGGCTGTTCGCAGGCCGTTTCAGCGAGGAGGACTGGAAGTGCCCGTTCACCTCGCGGCACGAGCCGTCGTCGGCGAAACCCACCGCGGACCTGGTGCGGCGCGCACTCGCGGATCTGCGTGACAGCGGTTCGTGATCATCGGCCGGACTCGACGACCGTCGGGAGGACCCGCGTGAGCATCGCGGAAGACGACGAACAGGGCGTCGTCGAGCACGCCGATCCCGATCGCTCCCTCCACCGCGAGCAGACCGGCCGACAGCACGGCCACGACCAGCACCACCGTGCCCGCCGGCACGGTCACCCCGAGCAGCAGCGACGACGCCGTGCCCGAACGGATCCGACGACGCGATCGTCAGCAGCTCACCCCGGTGCCGCGCGGCCGCCGAACCGCCCACGCGCAGCAGCCTGGCCCCGAGCTCGACTCGCAGCGCATGCGCTGCGATGACCGCCCCCTGCGCAGACCAGGCGAACCAGCGGTAGCACGTGTTCAGCGCGGCGAACAGCACCACCGGTCCCCGACGCACAGCACCAGCGCGGTGGCCTCACCGCCCGCCACCGCCTCGTCGATCGCCGGCCCAGGGCGACCGGGAGCAGCGCTGCACAGGTCTGGTGCCCATGACCGGCGCGGTCGGCGAGCCGGGGCACAGCACGGCCGCGAGTGACGGCGAAAGCATCATGAGCGTCTCGTCGATCGGCATCCGGCGATGGCGTCGCCGATGGCGGGTTCGGTGACACCATCGCCCTGCCGCGCACCTCGGGCCCACCCGAGGTCATGCACCGGGCGGTGTCGGTCGTTCGACCGACTGCGGGCGGCAGCACCGCTGGATAGGTTGCGAAGGACGCCCGGAGCACCTGGAGGAGCACCATGACGACCACCCGGCGGATCCTCACCGGTCTGGCCACCGCAGGTCTCTTCGTCTCCGTCGTCGGCGCGGGATCCGCCACCGCCGCGACCAAGGGCAAGATCTACATCTCCAACAACTGCGGCAAGGCCGTCTCCACGACGATCCACCGCACCAGCGGTGCGATGATCGCGGGCACCTCGGCCGCGCCGGCAGGCAGCTACTTCGGCTACCCGGTCGACCCCGGCACCTACGTGGTCCGCGTGCCCGCCGGGAACCGCACCGTGACGATCCTCGACCTCGGCGGCAAGGCGCACACGGCCGTCGTCAGGGCTTGCTGAACCGTTCTGCCACAACGCGATGGCCGTCACCGGCGTGGTGACGGCCATCGCGTCAGAACGAGGTGCAGCCGCCGACTTCCCAGTCCCGCAGCGAGACGTCCGCCATGGCGGACGCGGTCACCGCGACGGCGGTGTCGACCGGCACCGGGACCATCGACTCGATGATCAGAACCGTGCCCCGCGCGAGGTCGTCCATCCGCCCTGCCCAGCCCGGCGGCAGCAGCGAGATCAGCCGCGCCGCCGCTATCGAGGCGTTGGGGGCCACGTCCGGGTCCTTGGCCCGGAGCGTCACCTGGAACGTTCGCGTGTGCACGGTGCTCACCTGACTCTTCGAGCTGTCAGCGTTGGGTCAGAGGGAGGCGCACTGCCACCCGTTGCTGTCGGGGCACTCCGAACTGACGGCGGTGGTGCCCACCGCCTGCCAGCCGTTGCTCTCCTCGCTGGCGACGAACGCGATCAGCAACAACGCCGCGCCGAGCAAGATACCGGACAAACCGAGCGAGAGTTCGCGGCGCAGGGCGAGGTCGAACGACATTTTCTTCCCCCGGTGCAGTGACGGGTGGTTGTTGGACACCAAGAGATTCGCATTCTCCTGCTCGGTGCCGACAGATCCGCCACCTTCATCATGCTGTCCGGGCGGTGCAGCTTGCTGCCGCGTGATTGCGATTGATCACAGCCAGCCGCGATCTTTGGCGAGCAGGGCTGCCTGAAAGCGGTTCGATGCGCCTAAACGGGTCATGAGTTCGGCGACGTGCCTGCGGAACGTGCGCACCGACATGCCCATCTCCCGTGCCGCGATCTCGTCTTTGCTGGAATTGCTGAGAACGGTGAGGATCTTCTTCTCCAGCAGCTGGAGGTGTTCCTCGGTGGAGGGAGGTGCCTCGCTGGCCACGACCGGCCGGGCATCGCTCCACACCCGTTCGAAGAGGGCGATCATGCTCGTCACCAGGCTGGGCTGGCGGATGATCAACGCGCCGCGCGCGCTGTTGCCGGGGTCGATCGGGACGACGGCGACCGTGCGGTCGTAGATGATCATCCGTTCCATCGAGTGCTCGACCGAACGAACGTTCGCACCCAATGCCACGAGCTCCTGGACGTACCTCTCGGTGCGGTCGTCGGCCACCGCCTCGTGCAGCACGATCGTCCGCATCCGGACGCCACGGCGCAGGCAGCGCAGGTCGAGCGGCCGGGCGGCCTCGATGTACGCGGCGGACAGGGGGCCGTCGGGCTGCATCGCCATCACCTCGCGGTGGGCGAAGAAGGCGAGGTCGTCCAGGCGGGCGCGGATCTCGTCGAGTCCCTCGATGCGTTCGATGTCCGACGAGACCGGGCTCAGCCTGCCCGCCTGCTGGTCCTCGAGGAGCAACGGGATGGCGGTCCGCGCGGCCGAGACGTTGCGCAGTTCCTCGTTGAGGGCCTCGATGCGGCCCTCGATCAGCTTCTCGATTCCCACGACCGGGTCCATCGCCACCACACCCCGGTCGCGGTGGTGGCGCACGAGGCCGAGTTCCTTCAGTCTCTCGAACGCCCGGTCGATGGAGTGGCGATCTGTGTCAAATGTTATTTCGTCGAGGTCCGGCGCGAAATTCGGATGTCGTAGAAAGAACCGGTACAACATCTCCTCGATGGCCGTTAATCCCAGCTTGGACAGTACCTGTTCACCGGCCATCGGCTTCCCCCGAAACTATTTTCGCCTTATATACCACGACCCAGGCGGCATCAAACGTACCACCCGCCCGCCATCAGGGAAGCCTATAGGCGAAAGCGGCTCGGACGAGTTCGAAATTGCCGGTCGCCGGCTCACCACCGGGCAGGACGAGGGTGTCCTCCAGTCCGATCCGGGTGTCGAGGCCGCGGGCGAGCGCGATGCGCAGGACCTCCCACGCGGCGCCACCCTCGCCGTGCAGCAGCACGGGTCGGTCGAAGCCGGCCAGCTCCTCCAGCGCCGTCTCCACGGCGGCGGGCGCCGTCGCCGGGTCCTCGTCGGTGATCTCGGCCAGCACGCGCGTCACGAGGTGCGCGCGCGGCCAGTCGAGGAACCTCTTGGCGCCCTCCGTGCCGGAGAACAGCCCGGCCTCGATGCCGACTCCCTTGTCCAGCAACGCTTCGGCGACGATCTCGGCGCCGTCCTCGTGCCAGTTGACCGAGGCGTGGTCGGGCAGGACGGTCCACGACCTGATCAGTTCCGCCCGGCGGTGCGGTGAGGGGTCGATCCAGTCGCCCGTCGTCACGCCGACCGGCACACCCGGCACGGCGGCGCGCACGGCCTCGACCGCGGCGCCGACGTGCTCGGGGGACAACGTGTCCTGGTCCTGCGGGTCCTTCGGGTGGATGTGGACGTCCTGCGCACCCGCCTCGACCGCGGCCCGTGCGGCCTCAGCCAGCTCGGCGGGGGTGAACGGCAGATGATCGGACGCGGAGCGGGGCAAGGCCCCGTTGAGGCACACCTGAAGCACTGCCCGATGTTGGCACATGAGCGCGTGGCTCGCAGAGTTGTTCCACGCGGGCGAACCGCGCCACGAGTTCCCGCGCCCACTTCGTGATCGTGGCCGCGTCGAACAGGTCGCTCGAGTACTCGACGTACAGGGCTTCATCCGGCACGACGGCGACGTAGAGGTCCGTACGCGCGCACCCGTCCACGTGCAGTGGTGTCACACGCGTCCGCGCTCCTCCCAGGTCCACGCTCGCCGGCGGAGCCGTCATGACGCTGAACAGCACGTTCGGCAGGGTCGCGGGTTCGTCGTCGGGCAGCGCGGCCGCTAGCACGTCGGGCAGCGGCACGTCCTGGTGGTCCAGCGCGGCGAACAGGCGCCGGCCGACGTCCCGGACGAGGTCCTCCGCCCCCAGCCGGACGCGGATCGGCACGACGTCGCCGAGCAGCCCGACGACCTCGGCGGTGGCCGTCGTGCGCCGCGCACTGGAGAGCGGGAGCACCAGATCGTCCGTGCCCATCAGCTCGCCCGCCCAGGTCGCGAACTCCGCCGCCAGCACCGCGACCGGGGTGGTCCCCGCCGCGTGGGCCGTCCGGGTGAGAGCCGCCCAGGTGGTCCCGGGCAACGCCTCCCGGTGGAGCGCGCCGCGCCCGGTCGCCCGTCCCGGCCGGTCCGCCGGCAGCGTCCACCGCACCTCGGCCCCGGACAGCTCGCGCCGCCAGAAGTCCAGGTCGCGCTCGGAGGGCTCGGGCCGGTTCCGCACCACGTCGAGGAAGCTCGCGGGGTCGTCGAGCTCCTCACCGGCGTAGAGCGCGGACAGGTCCCGCCACAGCAACGGCATCGAGGCACCGTCGGCGACCAGGTGGTGCACGACGAGCACGAACACCCAGCCGCCGGCCGTCCGGGCGAGCGCGCACCGCAGCAGCGGTGCCATCGAGAAATCGAATGGGCGGTTCGCCAGCTCGGTGCACCACGCGTCGACGTCGGCGGGCTCCTCGACCGGCAGGGCGATCTCACCGGCCTCCGCGGCCACCTGCCGCGGCGGTGTTCCGCACACCCGTACGCGCAGCGCGTCGTGGCGGTCCACGAGCGCGTTCACGGCCCGGCGCAACCGTTCCGGGTCCAGGTCACCGGTGACGTCCACCCGGTAGGCCATGTTGTAGACCGCGGTGCCGAACGCGGTCTGCTTGCGCCACAAACGCTCCTGCGTCGCGGTGAGCGGTGCCAGGTCCAGGCGTCGTGCCATCGCACGCACGGTGGGCTGGGCGAAGAAGTCCGCCATGGAGCACGTGACTCCCAGCTGGGCCGTCGCGCGGTCCACCAGCCGGATGGCCGCGAGCGAGTGTCCGCCCAGTTCGAAGAACGGCGTGGTCACCGGCACCTCCTCCACGCCGAGTTCGGCGCACCAGAGGTCGTGGACGGCCTGTTCCGCTTCGGTGGTCGGCCGGGTGTTGACGTCCAGGGCCACGGACGCGGGCTCGGGCAGCGCGGCCCGGTCGACCTTGCCGCTCGCGGTCATCGGCAGCCGCTCCAGCGCGACCCAGCGCGTGGGGACCAGGTACGACGGCAGCACCCGGCGCAACGCGGCGGCGAGCCGCAGCCACAGACCCGGTTCGCCGGAGGCGCGCACGACGTACGCCACCAGTTCCGCCTCCCCGCGCTGGTCGCGCCGCACGACCACGGTGGCGTCGGTGACCTCGGGCAGCGCGCACAGCGCGTGCAGCGTCTCCCCCGGCTCCACCCTGTTGCCGCGGATCTTGGCCTGGTCGTCGACGCGCCCGAGGAACACGAGCCGCCCGTCCGGCCGCCACCGCGCCAGGTCGCCGGTGCGGTACCAGACCTGGCCGGACTGATCGCGCACGAACGCCGCGGCGGTCTCGGTGTCGCGGTTGCGGTACCCGCGGGCCAGCACGAACCCGCTGAGCCAGATCTCCCCGACCGCGCCGACGGGCACCGGCACACCGTCGTCGACCACGGCCACGCGCACCCCGTCGATCGGCCGCCCGATCGGCGGGGCGGCCGGTCCGGCGGCGGTGTCGACCGGGTGGTCGGTCACGATGATCGACGCTTCCGTCGGCCCGTACTGGTTGTGCAGCGCGCACTCCGGGTGCCGTGCGAAGAACGACCTGACCGCGGGGGTGAGCACCAGGGGCTCGCCGCAGCACAGCACGACGCGCAGCGACGGCGCGGACAGCCCGGACTCCAGCAGGGCGTTGAGCGGCGTGAACGGCATGAGCAGCCGCTCCACCCGGTGCCGCCGGACCACGTCGGCCAGCGCCGCGTGGTCGTGCCGCACCGAGTCGTCGACGAGCACGAGCGCGGCGCCGGAGGCGAGCGTCGAGAAGATCTCCTGCACGCTGATGTCGAATCCGGTGGACGTCCAGCCCAAGGTCCTCAGTGGACGGTGCTGGCGCTGCTGCCAGCGGACCACGTTCACCGGCCCGCGGTGCTCGACGAGCACACCCTTCGGCTGCCCGGTCGAGCCCGAGGTGTAGAGGCAGTAGGCGAGGTCGTCCGGCCTCACCGGGGGCAGCGGCACGGGATCGGCAGGGGCGGTGATGTCCTCGACCAGCAGCGTGGTTCCGGCGTCGAGCTCGGACCCGGCCGTGGTGAGCAGGACCCCGGCCCCGCTGTCGGAGATCAGGAACCTGCCGCGGGCGACCGGCAGCCTCGGTTCGACGGGCAGGTAGGCACCACCGCTCTTGAGCACCCCGAGCAGCGCCGCGACCAGCTCGGGTCCGCGCGGCAACGACACCGCGACGATCTCGCCCGGTCGCGGGCCCAGCGCCTGCGCGATCTCGTCGGAACGCCGCTGCAGCTCGCGGTAGGTCCAGCTGCCCCAGTCACCGGTCAGCGCGACGTCGTCGGAGTCGCCGACCAGCTCGTGCAGGCACACGTCCGGTTCGGGCACGGTGGCCCCCTGCCAGGACTCGATCTCGGCCCGGTCGGCGGGGCCCGCCGCCGTCAGTTCGGCGACCGTCACGTCCACGGCGGACACAGCGGTCTCCAGCACGTCGTCCACGCCCGCCAGCAGGCGGCTGATCGTGGCCGCGGCGAAGAGGTCGGTGCGGTACTCCGCGACACACCGCAGCCCGTCCGCGCTCTCGGTGAAGTAGAGCGAGAGGTCGTACGCGGACCGGCTGATCGGTGGATCCAGCACCGTGGCCGTGAGGGGCCCGAACTGCACGGGCTGTTCGGTCTCGTACTCCACGAGCACCCGGAACAGCGGTGTGCCCTCGCCGTCGCGGTCGGGGTTGACCGCCGCGACCAGCTCGTCGAACGGCACGCCGCGGTGCTCGAACGCGGCCAGCGTCCCCGCCACCACCCCGTCCAGCACCTCGCGGAACGTGCCGGAGGTGTCGACGCGCAACGGCACCAGGTCGAGGAACAGCCCGATCGCGTCCTGTGCACCCGGCGGGCGGGAGCTGATCGCGGTGCCGACGACGACGTCGGTCTCCCCCGCGTGCCGGCCGAGGACCGCGCTCACCGCGGCCAGCACGACCATGAACGGTGTGGCCTTCAGCCCCGGGTCCTTCGGCACGGTGCGGAAGACCCTGGTCACCGCCGCGCCCTCACCGGTCGGCTCGGCCGGTGCCGGGAAGTCGGCCGGCAGCCGCAGCGGGCGCGCGCCGTCGAGCAGGTCCCGCCAGCGCTCGACGTCCCCGCCGGGTTCGGCAGCGGGCACCGGCACGAGCGGCGGCAGCGGCACGCCCTGGTAGTGCGCGGCGATGTCGCGCAGGAGCACACCGGTCGACGCCGAGTCGAACACGATGTGGTGCGCCACGACGTGCACCAGGTGCCGGTCCGGAGCGGTGCGCAGCACCGCCACCCGCAGCAACGGTCCGGTGGCCAGGTCGAACCGCACCCGTGCCGCCTCGGCAGCCATGCCGGCGATCGCGCTGCGTTCGCCCAGACCGACGGCCTCCTCGAACGCCCACTCGACCCGCGGTTCCGGCCGCACCTCCTTGAACGGCACGCCGTCCTCGGCGCGGAACACCGTGCGCAGCGCGGGATGCCGTTCGACCGCACGGAGAACCGCCTTGCGGAACAGGTCGGCGTCGAGCTCGCCGTCGATCCTGACGAGCTTCGGCTCGTGGTAGAGCCCGCTGCCCGGTCGCAGCTGGTCCATGAACCAGATCCGCTGCTCGGCGGGCGTCAGGGCACGACGGGCCACCTTCGCCGCGCGCAGCAGGTCCAGGTGCCGCAACCCGTCGAGCACCCGTTCCCGCGGCAGCCCGAAGTCGACGAAGCACGCGATCTCGTCCGCCCCGGCGGCCACGAGGGTGCCGGCCACCCGAGCCGCGTCGGCGACGGACCCGATGAGCGCGCGGGACTCGGTGTAGCGCTCGAACGCCTGCCGCAGCACGAAGTCCGAGTCCTCGTCCGGCATCTCGGTCAGCCCCAGGCTCTGCGCCTGGCCGGCGAGTGCCAGTGACGACCTCAGGTACCGCAGGAACGGCTCACGGGCCTCCTCGCGGGCCGTCTCGCCGTCAGCGCCGAGGTAGGTGTGCACCAGCACGACCACCCGGCCGGCCTCGGGGTCCAGGCCGGCGTCGGCGCGGGCCTTGCGGTAGCGGGAGATGTTGCGCGCCAGGTCCTCGACGGACTGGGTCATCAGGTTGGTCAGCACGCCGAGCCCGGCCTCGCCGGCCTTGACGTAGCTGTCCGGGTTCCCGGCGATGGCGGTGAACATCGGCGGCATGTCCTGGACCGGGCGCGGTTGCAGCCGCACGGCCACGGGCTCCCCGGTACCGGACTGCGCGGTCACCTCGGCGCCGGACCACAACGCGCGGACCGTCTCCATGTGCTCGTACATCAGCTCGCGGTTGCGTGCGTACGCCTCCGGGGCGAGCGCGAAGTCCTTGGCGTGCCAGCCGCTCGCGAACCCGAGTCCGACGCGTCCGCCGGAGAGGTTGTCGACGACGGACCACTCCTCGGCGACCCGGATCGGGTTGTGCAGAGGCAGGACGACCGATCCCGCGTTCAACCGGACGTGCTCGGTGCGCGCGGCGATCGCGGCGGCCAGCACCGACGGGTTCGGGAAGAGCGCGCCGAACGAGTTGAAGTGCCGCTCGGGCAACCACACCGCGTGGAAGCCGTGCTCGTCGGCGAACTCCGCGGCGGCGAGCACGAGCCCGTACTTGTCCTGCTGCGCCTCGTCGGGGTAGTCGCCGAAGAACGACAGGCTGAAGTCGCACGAGGCGGGCGACACCGGGACGAGCGCCGGTTCCTCCGCCTCCTCGACCTCCTCGGTGACGGGGTCCCCTGCGATGAGCGTGGCCACGTCACGCGGGGTCGGCGCCACGGTGAACAGGTCCTTCACCGGCAGGCGCACGCCGAAGTCGCGCTCGATCTCGCTGACCAGTCCCATGAGGGCGAGCGAGTCCGCGCCCAGCGCGAGGAACGTCTCGTCCACCCTGGGCTCGCCGGTGAGTCCGAGCCGCGTCGCGGTCAGCCGCCACAGCCCGCCCAGGACGTCCGCCGGACCGGTCTCGACCGGCGCGACGGCCCGCCCGCGCTCGAACGGGTAGCCGGGCAGCCAGATCCGCCTGCCGGTCGCGACCCCGGAGAGGTCGACGTCGGCTCCGGCGGTGTACGCCGCCGCGAGGGCGTCGAGGGGACGCCCTCCGATCCACCGGGCCTCCGGTTGCTCGGCGCGGCCCAGCCGGCAGAGCACCGAGTCGGTGCCGATCTCGATCCGCGGCCCGCTGTCCCCCAGCTCCGCGAGGCACAGGTCGAACCGCATCGGCTGCCGCAGGTGGTCGGTGAGGTGCCGCACGTCCACCACGGACCCGACGGGCAACCGCACCCCGTCGACCCCGCGGACCAGCGGAACGCGCAGCGGCGTGAACTCGGCCTCCGCCAAGAGCCTCGCGAACTCGTCGACGACCGGTTCCACGAACCGCGAGTGGAACGCCCTGTCCACCCCGAGCCGCGTGCACGGCACCCCGGCACGGCGGGCGGCCTCCTCGATCGCGTCGGCGTCGCCGGACAGCACGTGGCTGAACGAGCCGTTGACGACGGCCAGGTCGGTGCCGCTCGCCCGAGCGACGGCCTCGGCCTGCTCGCGGGTCGAGTGCACGGCCACCATCCCGCCCGGCCGGGTGCGGTCCGTCAGCGCGCCGCGGGCGACCGTCAGCCGCAGCCCGTCGTGCCGGGAGAGCCCGCCCGCCACGACCAGCGCCGCGTACTCGCCGATGCTGTGGCCGACGACGACCTCGGGCTCCACACCCCACGAGCGCCACAGTTCCGCGAGCGCCACCTGGTACGCGAACATCGCGGGCTGCACGGCCAGTTCGGCGGTGGGATCGAGCAACGCTCGCAGGTCCGTGGTCTCGGACAGCTCGTCGACCACCGCGCGGAACACGGGGAACTCGGCGTGCAGCTCCGCCGCCATGCCCGCACGGGCCTGGCCCTGTCCGGGGAAGGCGAAGACCACGGGACCGGGGGCGGGCTCGGTCAGCGGAACGTCCAGCGCGCCGACGAGGCCGGCGGTGGTCTCGGCGGTCACGGCCATCCGGTGCCGGTGGCGCGGACGGGCGGCGAGCGTGGTGGCGACGTCGGCGACCGCGAGGTCCGGGTGGGCGGTGAGGTGGGCCTTGAGGGCGGTGACGGATTCGGCGAGGGCGCGAGGGGTTCGGGCCGACAACGGCACCACGGCGGCGCCGGAGGTCTGCCGCGGTGAGGGAACAGGCGGCTGTTCCACCACGACGTGGG
Source organism: Lentzea albida (assembly GCF_900111005.1). Lineage (GTDB taxonomy): Bacteria > Actinomycetota > Actinomycetes > Mycobacteriales > Pseudonocardiaceae > Lentzea > Lentzea albida. The sequence continues at coordinate 111,493 of NZ_FOFV01000022.1, read as the reverse complement.
CGTTGGTGCCGCCCACACCCAGAGCGGTGACACCCGCCCGCCGCGGTTCTGTTCCACCCCAACGACCACCTGCTGTGGCCAGCTCGAACGGCCCGAGGTCCAGCGCGGAGTTCGGCTCCCCCACACCCGGCGTCGGCACGATCTCGCCGTGCTCCAGCATCAGCACCGTCTTGATCAGGCCGACGAGCCCGGAGCACGTGTCGAGGTGCCCGACCGAGGCCTTGGCCGACCCGAGCCGCACCGGCCCGGGGTAGACCTCGCGCAGCGCGGACACCTCGATCGGGTCGCCCAGCGCGGTCCCGGTGCCGTGACACTCCACGTAGGACACCGACGAGGGTTCGACCCCCGCCCGCTTCAACGCGAGGCGGACGACTTCGGCCTGCCCGCTCACGCTCGGCGCGGTGAACCCGGCCTTCGCCGCGCCGTCGTTGTTGACCGCGGAGCCGAGGATCACGGCGTGCACGGCGTCCCCGTCGGCGAGGGCCTGGTCGAGGCGCTTGAGCACCACCGCGGCGACGCCGTTCCCGCCGACCGTGCCGTCCGCCTCCGCCGAGAACGGCCGGCACGCGCCGGTCGGCGACAGGATGCCGTCGGGATGTGCCTCGTACCCGGCGTCCTGCGGCAGGTGCACGGCGGCGGCGCCCGCCACCGCCACGTCGGAGTCGCCGGTCAGCAGCGACTGCACCGCGAGGTGGACCGCCACCAGGCCGGTCGAGCACGCCGTCTGCACGCCGATGGCGGGACCGGTCAGCCCGAGCCGGTGCGCGACCCTGGACGCGAGGAAGTCCGGCTCCACCCCGATCGCGGTCTGCATCGCGGCGGGCACGTCCGCGGCGGACAACGCGTCCTGGTGCCCGTACAGGTGCATGCCGGAGCCCGCGAAGACACCGACCCGCGCGGTGGTGCCGAGGCACCCGGCGTCCTCGAGCGCGCGGTAGCACTCCTGCAGGAAGAGCTTGTGCGCAGGGCTGGTCAGGTCGGCCTCGGCCGGCGTCATGCCGAAGAACGCGTGGTCGAACGCGTCCGCGTCGCTGATCTTGCCCATCGCGCCGACCCGGCCCGGGGCGTCGAAGCGGGTGATCGAGCACCGGCCGGCGCGCAGGTTCGCCCAGAACTCCGCCACGTCGTCCGCGCCCGGCACCCGCGCGGCCATGCCGATCACGGCGATCCGGGTGTCCGCCGAGACGGGCTCGGCCGTCACGGGCGCGGACTCCGCACCCTCCAGGTACCGCACCAGCGCCGCGATCGACGGGTGCGCGAAGAGTGCGGTCTCGGGGAGCGACACCCCGAGGTCGTGTTCCAGTTCGGTGCGCAGCCGTGCGAGCGTCACGGACGTCAATCCCAAGTCGTAGAAGGCCTTGGAAGGGTCAGCCGGTCCACCGCTCACCCGCTCGACGGCCGCGCGCACCAGCGAAGGCACGTCGGTGAGCAGCCGGCCGATCTCGCCGCGACGGATCTTGCCCCCGCCGGTGCGCGGGAAACGCGCGGGATCGACGACGACCACCCGTGCCACCGGCAGCCGCAGCCGTGCGAACACCGCGGCCCGGATCTCCTCCGCCGGCACCGGATCGGCCGATCCGACGACGAGCACGACGTCCTCGGTGGCCAGCCGGGTGTTGGGCACCCCGCACGCGGCGACCCACCCGGCAGGTGCGCCCGCGTCCACCGCGACCGCTTCGATCTCGTGGCAGAAGTGGTTCTGCCCGTTGACGATGACGACGTCCCGCGCCCGCCCGGTGATCACGACCTGCCCGTCCAGCACGTACGCGAGGTCGCCGGTGTCGAACCACCCACCCGTGGGTTTCTCCTGTCCGACGTACCCCGGCGTGACCCGTGCCGACCGCACCTGCAACGCGCCGATCCGCCCTTCCGGCAGCACTTCCCCGCCGCGCACGACCCGGACGGCGGCTCCCGCGGCGGGCGGTCCCACCGGCACGAACTCCACGCACGGACGGGGATCCCCGTCCGGCGCCAGTTCCAGCTCGCCGGCGAGGCTGTCCCGCACGACCCGGTGCACGCCGTCGGAGAACCGTCCGATGGTGATGCCCGTGCACGTCTCGGTCATGCCCCACGCGGGCCGCAGCACCGACTCCGGCAGTCCCAGACCGGCCGCGAACCGGCGCATCAGCCCGGCCGGGACCTGCTCACCGCCGCTGACCAGCGTCCGCACGTGCGACAGGTCCCACGAACGTCCCTCCGAGGAGTCCGCCACCAGCCGGTAGGCGAACGCGGGCGCCCAGCTGTGCTGCGCGCCGTGCTCGGTCAGAAGGTCCATCCAGCGCACCGGTTCCGAGGTGACGAGGTCCGTCGCCACGTGCACGTTGGAGGCGCCGGTGAAGACCGGCAGCAGGTGGTAGAGCAGCAGGGCGCCGCTGTGGTCGAGCGGCAACCAGTTCAGCGTCGTCTCGCCGGCGCGCAGGTCGAGGCTCTCCCCCGCCCCCACCGCGAACTCCACGAGCCCGCGGTGCGTCAGCGGGATCGCCTTCGCCGCACCGGTGCTCCCCGACGAGAGCAGCACCAGCGCCTCGCCGTCGTCGGCGCGCCCGAGCGGCTGGGGCGCGCGTCCGAACACCGGCACGGGTACCGCCCCGGCGAGCACGCAGGCCCAGAAGGCCGGGAAGAACTCCTGCAGCGGCAGGTCCGCGAGGACCACCCGCGAGCCGGGTTCGACGTCCGCGGACAGCTCGGTCGCGCGGGCGAGCAGCGAGGCGTAGGTGAGCGTGGTCGTGCCGGCCGCGGTCACCGTGGTCACCCCCGCACCGGGGAACCGGGCGGCGGCCCGGCGCAGGGCCGAGGCCAGGTCGAGCGGGAATTCCGCCGGGAACCTCAGCTCGGGTCCGCGGCACAGGGAGGTGGCCATGTCGGTCCTTCCACAGGTCAGGTGAGCCGGCGGGACACCAGTGCCAGCGCGAGCGCGCAGACGACGGCGACGGTGTGGAACCCGGCGACGACTCCGAGGACGGGGAGCGTGGGCAGCAACGCGGAGGCGACGAGGGTCCCGGACGCGAAACCGGCCGTCTCGGCCGTCGAGGACAGGCCGAACAACCGCACCCGGAGGTCGCCGTGGACCTCCTGCAGCCGGGACGTGTAGACGATCTCGGTGAGGCCGTCGGAGAAACCGGCGCACACCATCACGAGGATCAGCACCGGCCACGGCGGGCCGGTGAACGCGAGCACGAACGACGCCGACATCACGCAGGTGCCGACGACGAACGCGGTGGTGCTGTGGGCGAAGCGGGGCGCGACGAACCGCGCGGTGAACGCGCCGACCGCCCACGAGGCCCAGAAGCCGCTCATGAACACGGCGGCGTCCGCACCCGCGACCGCGGAGGCGTGCACCGGCAGCGAGAGGTTGTGCGAGGCGGACCCGAACGCGTCGGCCGCCCGCACGGCGACCAGAACGGCGATCGCGGGTCCGACAGCGCGCAGCAAGGAAGCGGAAGGGCCGGACGCGCGGCGCACGGGTGGCAGGGACTCGTTCCACCGCAACCGGGACACGACGAACGCGGAGAAGGCGAAGGACGCGGCGTTGACGGAGAAGGCCAGGACGAAGCCTCCGAACGCGATGATCGTGCTCGCCGACGCGTACCCGGCGATCACCGCCAGCGCCCGCCAGGTCACGAGCCTGCCGTTCGAGCGGGCGTTCTCCCCCTCCGGCACCAGGTCCGGGACGCTGGCCCGCACGCACACGTTCGAGATGGAGTTGCCCGCGCCGAGCACCAGCGCCGTCACCACGAGACCGGGCAGCCCCGCAGAGGAACCCAGCGCGGCCAGCGCGCACATCACCACTGCCTGCGCGAGGTCGCTCGACATCATGAGGCGCCGCAACCCCAGCAGCCGCACCAGTGACGGCGCGACGAGCCCGCCCGCGAACCCCGCCGTCAACCGCGCGGCCATCACCAGGCCGAGGCCCCACGCGCTGCCCGTCACCGCGTAGGTGAACAGGGACAGCGCGACGAGGTTGAGGAAGTTCCCGAACGCCGACACCGACACGGCGGTGACCAGCGCGGTGAACCGGGCGGGTGGCGCGAGCAGGGTGGTCATCGTCAGCCCAGCGTCCGGCGGGCCGCGGCGGTGAGCGGCACGACCCACGCCGAGCGCGCGAGTTCCGCGGCACCCCGGCGCTGCTTGACCTGGCCGGCCGAGATCGAGAGGTCGAGCGAGCGGACGCCGGCCCCGGCGGCCCACCGGATCACCGCGTGGAAGACCGCGCCGAAGTAGACCGGCGCGCCCGCGGTCGCCTCGTCGTCGAACCCGGCCTGCCGCACGAAGGCCGTGGCGCCGTGGCGGACGACGGACGCGAACCCGACGCGGTCACCGTCCCGCCGTGCCTCCACCAGGAACGCGTCCTCGCCGAGGCACGAGAGGTAGGCGCGGTGCAGGTTCGCGGCTTCGGAGGACCGGTAGTCGTTGCCGTACTTGTGGTACAGCCCCAGTTCCAGCGGCACGATCCAGTCGACGTCGGCCTCGCTGAGCGGACGCACGTCGTAGGTGACGCCCGCCTCCTCGAGCTTGCGGACGTCGGCGAGTTCCTTGTAACGCTGCTTGCGCGGCAATGAGGCCAGCCAGTCCTCGAAGGACTCACCCGGCAGGTCGAGGCGGTAGGTGGCGTGCGAGGGCACGCGAATCCCGCCGTGTGCCTGGAAAGCGGCGGCGAGTTCGGTGTCGGAGTCGTCGCAGTAGAGCGCCGCGACCGTCGCGGCACCGAGGTCCGCGGCCGCCTGCGCCGCCGCGCCCACGAGGGAGGTGAGCTCGCCCGCCCGGCCGGGCCCGTCGTCCACCAGGAACCGGCTGTGCCCCGGCCGCCTGCCCCCGAGCAGGTAGCACGGCAGCACGTCGGCGGCAGGCCGTTCCAGGGCCTCCAGGAACAGGTCGAGGCGGGCGATCGGCCACGGGTTGCTGCGCTCGTCGAAGTGGTACGCCGCCGCGAACCCGCCCCCGGGCGCGAACACGTACAGCGGTGGCACGTCGGCCACCTGCTCCTCGACCGCGAGCCACCGCCGGGAGGCGTACAGGTGGTCGGTGACGTCGATCCGGCTCAGGGCCGGATCGGGCAGTGCGGCGAGGTCGTGCGTCGCGCCGCCGAGGACGCGTTCCGGTGCGGTCGTCATGACTCCTCCTCGTGGGCGGGCGTCACCGCGGCCATCCCGACGCCGGCGACGAGGACGAGGGCTCCGGCGGCGATCAGCACGACGCGGGGCGAGGAGATCGCGCCGAGGCCACCGGCGAGCGCGGAGCCCAGCGGCAACCCACCGAACGCCAGCAGCCGGTACGCGGCGGTCACCCTGCCCAGCAGGTGGTCCGGCACCGCGCGCTGGCGGTACGACACGGTGATCACGCTGCCCAGCACCAGGAACCCGGTGCCGGCGATGCCGAGGACGACCAGCGGCAGGCTCAGCGTGAGACCCGCGGTGGCGATGCCCACCGCCAGCACGCCCTGGCCCACCAGCAACGTGCCGCGGTTGCCCAGCCACCGGACCAGCGCGGGCGCGCAGAGTCCCAGCACCAGGCCGCTGACACCGGACGCGCCGATCAGCAACCCGTACTGCGCGGCGGTCAGGCCGAGCGGCCCGTCCCCCAGCGCCACGATCGGCAGGGCGGTCTGGAACGCCGCGTACCCGGCGTTGACCAGGCCGACGCCGAGCGCGTACACCGCGAGCCTGCGCCGGGTGAACAGGAACGCGAGCCCCTCGCGCACCGAGAACTTCGCCGGTGCGGTGGAAGGTTCGTCGCGGGTCACCAGTGTGACCGCGGAGACCGCCGCCGCCGTGTAGAGCAGGGCGACCGCGCCGAACGAGAACCCGAGCGCGATGCCCGCGACCAGTCCGCCGACCGCGGGCCCGACCAGGAACCGCGTTACGAGCTCGGTGGCCTGCATGCGGCTGTTCGCGCGTTCCAGTTGGTCCTTGCCCACCACACGAGGTGTGATGCTGTGCATGGCCGTGTCGCCCGCGGTCTCCGCGACACCCAGCACGAACGCGATGGCGGCCAGCGCGAGCACACCACCGCCGAAGACGACGACCGCCGCGCCGCACAACAACATCAGCGTGCGCACCACGTTCGCGATGATCATGATCTTGCGCCGGTCGAACCGGTCGACGAGCACTCCCGCGTGCAACGCCGTCAGCGCCCACGGCAGCCGCGCCGCCGTGTAGACGGTGGCCACGGCGGCCGGCCCGCCGCCGAGCTGCAGCGCCGCGATCGGCAACGCCACCTGGTAGATGCCGTCGGCGAAGGTCGCGCTGCCCGCGCTCGCCCACAGCCACTGGAACGACCGGGGCAACCGGGAGGGCCCGGCCGCCGCGGGGGCGGCGGCCGGTGCGGCGGTGGTCATGAGCGGGCCACCTTCTCCTCGAAGCGGCGCAGGAACTTCTCCCGGTCGATCACCGCGCGGACGTGCGTTCCGCGGTACACGACCTCCACACCGTCGTGCGCCCGCACGGCGAACGTCAGCATGCGTCCGTCCACTTCGGTCACTTCCGCGGTCACGGTGACGGTCCAGCCCTCGGGGGTGGCGGCGACGTGCTGCGCGTTGTCGTGCTTGAAGCCCACGGTCATCTCGGAGGGCTCCAGCGCGCCCTCGACCACCTTCATGCAGGTGACCTCGGCCAGCCACAGCAGCACCGGTGTGGCGAGTACCGGTAGGTCGTTCTCCCAGTGGGTGGCGCAGTCCTCGGCGCGCACGACGTGCTCGCGCACCGCCGTGGCGCCCACCGCGAACCGTTCGCTCATCGCGCACCGCGCAGGGCGTTGATCTGGTTCATGATGTTCTTGCGCTGCATCTCGGAGGTGCCGCCGGCGATCAGCGTGCCGAGCGCGTCCTGCACGTCGCGGGTGCTCTCGCCGCGCATGTAGCCGACGTGGCCGCGCAGCCGCATCAGGTTCGTCGCGGCCTCGACCAGACCCTCCGAGCCCACGAGCTTCGCCACCGAACAGCGCAGCGACGCCTCGGGGTCGCGGTCCACCAGCGAGTCGATCGCGGCGAGCGACACCGCGCGGGCCACCTCGATGGTCACGCGGATGTCGGTCACGCGGCCCTGCACGTACTGGTGGTCGATGATCGCGGAGCCGAACGCCTCGCGCCGCTCGCAGAAGTCCAGCACGCTGTCGAGTCGCGGCTCGAGGTAGGCGGCCGCGACCAGGCCGTACAGCGCGCGGTCGAAGCTGATGACGTCGTAGAGGGTCTGCAGGCCGTCGCCGGGAGCGCCGAGCACGGCCTGCTCGGGCAGGAACACCTCGTCGAACTGCAGCGGCCCGGTCGGGCTGGTGCGCAGACCGAGCAGCTCCTCCGGGATGCCGCGGCGGACACCGGGCGCGCGGAAGTTGACCAGGAACAGCGTGATGTCCCGCGTGCCGAGCTCGGGCACCCGGCCCAGCACGAGACCGCGGTCGGCCACAGGAGCGTTGGTGATGTGGTTCTTGGCGCCGTTGAGCCGCCACCCGTCCTCGGTGCGGCGCGCGGCGGTGTTGGTGCGCGCCACGTCCGACCCACCGCGGGTCTCGGTCAGCGCCGTGGCACCGACCGCGCCTCGCAGCAGCGGCGGCAGGAAGTGCTGGTGCGCCCACTCGTCGCCGTGCAGGACGAGTGCGCGCACCAGCCCGACGTGCGCGATCAGCGACAACGTGAAGCCGAGGTCGTCGCTGCCCTTGGCCACCCCCGCCACCGCCACCGCGAGGTCGCGCCACGTGCCGCCGCTCCCGCCCAGCTCGTGCGGCACGCCGATCTTGAACAGGCCGTGGTCGGCGAGCTGCCGCCACGACATCCGGTCGAACGCCTCCGCCTCGTAGGCGCGTTCGGCCCTGGGCGCGACGATCAGCCGCGAAAGTTCGGCGAACTGCTCGTCCAGCGGCAGTGTCGGCGGCTGGATGAGTGCGATGGACATCGGGAAGGCCTTTCTGCCAGCTCGGAAAAGGTGGTGGTTCAGTACCAGCGCAGGACGACGGCGCCCGCGGTCATGCCGCCGCCGACGGAGGCGAGGACGACGACGTCGCCGCGCTTCACCCGGCCGGCGGCGACCGCCTCGTCGAGGGTGATCGGGACCGAGGCCGCGGCGGTGTTGCCGTAGCGCTCCACCGTCAGCGCGACCTTGTCCTGCGAAATGCCGACGGCGGCACCCACGGCCTCGATCAGCCGCGCGTTGGCCTGGTGGGTGATCATCAGGTCGACGTCCTCGACGCCGAGGTCGGCCTGCAGCAGTGCTTCCTTGATGGCCGAGGGCAGCTGGGTGGTCGCGAACTCCCACACCTTCGGGCCGTTCATGTGGAAGTAGTGCCGCCGCGCGGAGACGGTCGCGTGCGACGCCGGCTCGGCGCTGCCGCCCGCCGGCACGCCGACCACCTCGGCCTGCGTGCCGTCGGCCATCAGGTGTGCGGAGAGCACCCCGTAGCCGTCGGGCACCTCGCCGAGCACCACGGCCCCGGCGCCGTCACCGAAGAACACGCTGGTGGTGCGGTCGGTGGGGTCGAGGATGCGGCTGTACGCCTCGGCGCCGACCACCAGCATGCGGCGGTACTGCTGTGGGAAACCGCGCATCATGCCGACGGCGGCGGTGAGACCGTAGACGAACCCGGTGCAGACCGCGGAGACGTCGAACGCGGTGACCGCGCCCATGCCGAGCTTGGCCTGCAGCACGCACGCCGTGGCGGGCTGGATGTGGTCCGGTGACGAGGTGGCCACGACCAGGCCGTCGATCTGGAGCTGGCTCAGCCCACCGGAGTGCAGCGCGCGCATCCCCGCGATCGTGCCGAGGTCGGAGCTCGCGGCACCGTCCTCCGCCCGCCGCCGCTCGCGGATGCCCGTGCGGGACACGATCCACGCGTCGGTGGTGTCCACGACGGACTCGAGTTCCTTGTTGGTCACGACCCTGCGGGGCAGGAACGAACCGGTGCTGAGAATGCCGATCGCCATGTCGACGCTCCCCCGGATCAGGCCGTGACGCCGTGCGTGGACAGGAACGAGCGGTAGGCGGCCGCGAAGCGGTCGACCATCTCCTCCAGGTCGGCGTCGGTGCTGACCAGCGGAGGTGCGAAGACCACGGTGTCCCCCGCGAACCGCAGCAGCACACCGTGCTCGGCCGCGGCCGTGACGAGCTCCTTGCCGGGTTCGCCCGGCCTCAACCCGCACGCCACCGCGTCGAACTCGACGCCGCCGAGCAGGCCGTAGGTGCGGACGTCGCGGACCAGCGGGGCGCCGAGGAACTTGTCCAGCGCGTTGGTGAGCACGGGCGCGGCGGCGCGGACCCGGCCGGGGATGTCGCGCTCCTGCACGATCGCGAGCGTCTCGCGGGCCACGGCGGCCGCGACCGGGTGCCCGGAGTAGGTGAAGCCGTGCCCGAACGACCTGATCTCCTGCGAGCCCTTCGCGAGCACGTCGCAGACCTCGCCGGACACCAGCACCGCCGAGATCGGCAGGTAGGCCGACGAAAGTCCTTTCGCGACTGTGATCATGTCCGGCCGCAGCCCGAACTCGGTCGTGCCGAACATCGAGCCGGTGCGGCCGAAACCGGTGATGACCTCGTCGGCGATGAAGAGGATGTCGTGCTGCTTCAGCACTTCCTCGACGCGGGCGTAGTAGCCGTCCGGCGGGATGACCAGGCCACCGGCACCCATGATCGGCTCCGCGATGAACGCGGCGATCGTGTCCGGGCCCTCCTGGCTGATCAGCAGCTCCAGCTCGTCGATCAGCCAGTCCACGAACTCCTCGTCCGACAGGCCGTTGGCCTGCGTGGACAGCACGTCCGGCGTGTGCATCCGGAGGAACCCGGGCAGCGGGATGCCGAACCCGTTGTGGATGTGGGCCAGCCCCGTCGCGGAGCCCGCCGCGGTGGTCGCTCCGTGGTAGCCGCGGTGGTGCGACAGGATCTTCTTGCGGTGCGAACGGCCCTTGGCGCAGTGGTAGAACCAGGCGAACTTGATCGCGCTGTCGTTCGCGTCGGACCCGGAGTTGCCGAAGAACACCCGTCCCATCGGGATCGGGGACAGCGCGGCCAGGTCGTCGGCGAGCGCGACGGTGACGTCGGCGGTGCGGTGGTTGAACGAACCGTAGAACGGCAGCCTCTCCAGCTGCTTCGCGGCGGCCTCCACCAGGCGCGGCTCGCTGTAGCCGAGCGTGACGCACCACAGACCGGCGACGCCGTCGACGTACTCCTTGCCCTCGGTGTCCCACACACGCACACCCTCCCCTCGGGTGATCACGTGCGGTGCGGTCGGCAGGCCCACTACGGTGTGCGGTTCCAGCAGGGTCGAACTGTCCATCTCGGACTCCTCAGACGTGGTGGGGAAGGAGGTTCACCGGCCTCCGCCGACTTCGAGCACGGCTCCGGTGGTGTAGGAGGACGCGGGCGAGAGCAGGAACCACACCGCTTCCGCCACCTCGTCCGGCTCGCCGATCCGCCCGAGCGGAACCGAGGCGCGCAGCCGCGCCGGCCGGTCGGGAACGCCGTTGTCCTCGTGCAGATCGGTCTGCACCAGGCCGGGGGCGACGGCGTTGACGCGGATGCCCTCGCCGGCCAGTTCCTGCGCCGCGCCCCAGGTGAAGGTGTTGACCGCGGCCTTCATCGCCGCGTAGTGGACCCACTCGCCACCGCCGCCGGTGCGGGCTCCGGTGGACGACACGTTGACCACGACACCGCCATCACCACCACGGCTGCGCGCCATCCGCCGCGCCGCCTCCCGCGTGCACAGCAGGGTGCTGCGCACGACGGTCCGGTACGCCTCGTCGGCCTGACCGAGGTCGAGGTCGAGGATCCGGGTGAGTCCCCCGGTGGTGCCGGCGTTGTTGACCAGCGCGGTCACCGGGCCGAGCGCGGCGGTGGCGGTGTCGAACAGGGCGTGCACGTCCTCCTCGACCGCGACGTCCGCGCGCACCGCGATCGCCGTGCCGCCCACGTCCGCGATCTCCCGTACGAGGGCCTCGGCCGCGTCCTTGCTGGCGCGGTAGTTGACGCAGACGGGCCTCCCGGCGGCGGCAGCCCGCCGGGCGACCGCGGCGCCGATGCCGCGGCCCGCCCCGGTGACCACGATCATGACCGCGCTCAGCCGTTCACGACGCCGAAGCGCTCGGGCAGGAAGAAGCCCTCGAACGCCTGCAGGCTGTAGACGTTGTGCGTCTTGAGCAGCCAGCGCTGCTTGAGCGACTCGATGTCGCGGATCTCGTGCACCTCGCGGCCGTGGATGACGTGGTGGTTGGAGAACGTCACCGAGTCGCCGGGCCTGGAGATGCGGACCTGCTTGCGCTTGTGCAGTGCGGCGAGGAACCGGTCGAGCGCGCCCTGGGCCTCCTCGTCGAGGCCCTCCGTGCGGCCCTCGAACACCTTGGCGCCCTGGCCCTCGATCAGCACCGGGTGGTCCTTGGCGCGGCCGAGCTCCATCGACGTGGTGGAAACGTCGTCGAACGGCGTGTAGAAGCGCTCCTGGCTGAGGATCTCGACGTCGCGGTCCGACAGCTCCTCCACCGCGTGCCGGGTCACCGTGAACGTGGAGTAGACCTCGTTCTCCGGGGTGTCGCGCAGGGTCAGCGTGTTCACGAAGTCCGGGCACACGAAGTGGTTGGTGAAGTCGCGGTGAAACTTCAGGGTCTTGAGCGTCTTCTGCGACTGCGTGTCGAACATCGACTCCTTCGGGTAGATGTCGTGGAAGAAGTCGCCGTCGTTGACGCTGAGGTGCCCGATCATCTCGGTGCCGGTCAGCAGCGCGTACATGCCGAGGAAGCCCTCGGCGACCCAGGTCTTCTTGAGCTGGTACTTGTCGTGCACCGGGTTCTCGGTGCCGAAGCGCGGCAGCTCCGGGTCGATGGGCGCGTTGCCGATGACCACGAACGGCTCCTTGGCGAAGTCGCGCAGCATGGAGGTCTCGCAGAAGTCGACGAACCGCGTCGGCACCTTGCGGTCGTCCCGCAGCTGCGAGAGCTCGTGCATGAACTTGTCGTAGTCGGTGTACGGGTGCGACTCGACGTCCAGCAGCACCTTGCCCAGTGCCTCGGACTCCTCGCGGGTGAACACGAAGCCGTAGTCGATGAACTTCACCGTTTTCCTCCAGGGTGGGGCGACGGACGGGCGGAATGCCCGGCCGTTCGTGTGGGAAGCGGGATCAGACGAGCTCGAACACCGTTGCGGCGTCGAGGAGGTCGAGGTCGCGGCGCAACGCCGCGTAGTCGTCGTTCCACAGCAGCACCGACGCGGCGAAGTCGCGGATGTCGGTGGCGTCGGCGAGGGTGTCGCCGGGTGCGAGGTTCCAGGTCCAGCGGTGCTCGGAGGCGATCTCCGGCCGGGTCAGGGCGGCGACGGTGCCGGCCTTCTTCGGGAAGTACACGTAAGCGGCGAACGGGCCGCGGTGGTTCTCGGGCGTGGTGAAGGGTTCTCCACGCTGCAGGGTGAACAGCGCCTGCTCGATGTCGACGCCCCAGCGGATGCGACCGGTCATCGGGATCAGCGCGGCGGGTGCGCGGGCGGCGATCTCCAGGAAGATCGGCTCTCCGGCGGCGTTCAGGAAGATCTCGTGGTGGAACACCCCGTCGCGGGGCTTGTTCTCGAGGGTCGCGAGCACCTTCTCGTTGAACGCCTTGAGAACCGGCACGACCGGGTCGTCGTCGGGCAACGTGAACGAGCCGTTCACCTTGCCGTAGGCGTATTCGTGGCAGGGGTGCAGGTCCTGGTTGACGTGCACGTGCACGACCTCGCCGTCCCGCACGGCGGAATCGACGTGGTAGAGGGTTCCCTCGACGAACTCGTCGACCTCGAACTCCCACGGCCCCGCGCTCGCGGCCCAGGCCCTCAGCTCGTCGACCGTGTCTATGCGCGCGGCACCAACGGCACCGGACTCGTTGACAGGCTTGACGAACGCGGGAAGACCGACGGTGTCGAGCACCCGCGCCACGTAGGAGTCCGGGTCCTCGGCGTGGGCCTCGGCGTCCCACGCCAGGTGGCGCGGTACCCGGATGCCCGGCAGCGCGGCCTTCATGGCGAGCTTGTCGGTGAACGGTCCCACGTTCACCGGCCGGTCGCCGCTGATGCCGAGCTTCTCCCGCACGGCCGCGACCGCGCCCAGCACGTACTCGTCGTGGCACAGCAGCCGGGTCTCCCCCGCGTGCTCCTCGATGAGCGCGCCGACGGTGCGGGCGAGACCGTCGGGCGTGAAGTCCGACGTCACGACGACCTGGTCGAAGACGTCCGCCCGTCCGCGCTGGCGCAACGCCTTTTCCTTGGCAGGGCTGCAGATCAGGACCAACGACCGGTCGGGCCGAGCCAACGACGCCGGATCGATGCGAAACGACGCGACGTTCTGGACGACGATGTCGAGCTTTCCGATGCGGTCGAACCGTTGCTCGTTCTCAGGCATGCCACGAATCTGGCACGCGTTCCGCGGCCCGGACAGCACCTCGGCGGACATCAAGCTGCAGGCGTGTCTGCAGCTTGATGTCAGGGCTCGGCAGACGCTGTCCGGCCACGTGTTCGACAACGGCGGCAGGCGGATTCCGCACCGCTGTCGATCTGCCGCCCACCTGGTTCGTCGTGGGGTGGAGGCCGCCGGAGCAGGGGCCCGCACCGAAGGCGTGATGACGTGGCGAAGTACATGATCCTCATCTACGGCGACGCCGGACAGTGGGACGCGATGTCCGAGGAGCAGTGGAAGGCGCACAACACCGGTCACGCGGCGTTCGTGGACGAGGCCGGTGCCCGCGTCCACGACGGCCGGCAACTCGAGACGGCCCCCGGTGGCCACGTCGTTGCGCGCGGACGCGAGCGGCCGGGCCCACACCACCGACGGCCCGTTCCTGGAGACCGAGGAAGGCTCGGCGGCTACTACCTGCTCGACGCGGCCGACCTGGACGAGGTGCTGGAGCCGGCCGGGCTCCTGTCCGAGCTGAACCACACGCACAGCGCCCTGGAGATCCGTCCCGTGGTCGAGCACGGGTGAGCGGCACGGGAGACGAGGTCGTCGCCACCACCGCCCAGCTGCCCCGGGACCTCCACCTGGCCGAGGAGTGCACCCAGGACGCGTACGCGCAGGCCCTGGAAATGTGGGGCGCGACGGGCGCACCGGCAGGCCGGGTGCCTGGCTGACCACCGCCGCGCGCAACCGGGCACTCGACGTCCTGCGCGGCCTGGGAGATCCACCCCGAACATCGTCCACGAACAGGTTCGACGCGGGTCGCGGAAGTTCGCCCATCTCACAGAAGATGTTCGTCGAATGCCTCACCATTCTTGTTCGGCAAAAAATTGACGACCGTCGCAGATCTGAATACCTTCTGCCTCTCGGTTCCGGAATCCCTGACCGGAGGTCGGCTTTGACCGCGCGCAGATCCACGTTCACGGCCCTCGTCACGCTGCTCACCTTCGCCGGGATCCTGGTGGCACCACAGGCTTCCGCCGCGTCCCTCGTGGAGGTGACCGCTTTCGGCGACAACCCCGGCGGCATGCGCATGCACGTCTACGTGCCGGACAGCCGCCCGGCCAGTCCGGCGATGGTGGTGGCCATGCACGGCTGTGGCGGTTCCGGGCCCGGCTTCTACTCCGGCAGCGAGTTCGCCTCTCTCGCCGACAGGCACGGCTTCATCGTCATCTACCCGAGCGCGCAACAGGAAGCGGGGTTCGGCAAGTGCTTCGACACCTGGTCCGACGCCGCCAAGCGGCGCGGCGGTGGCAGCGATCCGGTGTCGATCGTCTCGATGGTGACCTACGCCCAGCAGCGCTACGGCGGTGACCCCGGGCGCGTCTTCGCCACCGGGTCGTCCTCCGGCGGCATGATGACCAACGAGATGCTCGCCCTCTACCCGGACGTCTTCAAGGCCGGCGCGGCGTTCATGGGCGTGCCCTTCGGGTGCTTCGCCAACGCCGCCGACTACCCGCCCGGCGCCAGCAGGTGCACGGGCAACGGTGGCGCGAACCGCACCCCGCAGCAGTGGGGCGACCTCGTCCGGCAGGCCTACCCCGGCTACACCGGCACCCGTCCGCGGATGCAGCTGTGGCACGGTACCGCGGACACGCTCGTGCCGTACTCCTTGCTGCGGGAAGAGATCGAGCAGTGGACCGATGTGTTCGGCCTCAGCCAGACACCGACCTCCACCGACACCCCGCGAGCCGGGTGGAACCGCAGTCGCTACGGCGACGAGGTCGAGGCCTACAGCATCCAGGGTGCCGGGCACAGCCTGCCGTCGTCCGGCATGGCCGCCGCGGCCCTCGAGTTCTTCGGCATCACCGGCACCCCCGATCCGGACCCACCGGTACCGGGTACGTGCAGCGTGAAGCCGACCGTCAACGCCTGGAACAACGGCCTGACCGCCAGTCTCGCCATCACCAACAACGGCACCGCCACGATCAACATGTGGTCACTCGCCTTCACCCTGGCGAGCGGGCAGACCATCACCTCCGGCTGGAACGCCACCTACGCACCGTCGACCGGACAGGTCACCGCGCGCAACGCCGGCTACAACGGCACGATCCCACCCGGCAGATCCGTCGACATCGGGTTCCAGGCCACCCACACCGGTAACGCGGCCGCGCCTTCCTCGTTCGTCCTCAACAGCACGGCCTGCTCCACCGGCTGAGCAGACGCGAACCCGCTGGATCAACTCTGGTCGAGAAGCGGCAGGGTGAGGCGGAAGCAGGCGCCTCACCCAAGGCCGCGTCGAGCGAGACGTCGCCGCCGTGGGCGCGGGCGATCGTCAGCCCGAGTCCCGCGTTGGCGCCGCTCCCCCGCGTGAGTGTTCAGCACCTGCCCGGCCTCGACCGTGAACGACAGGTCGTCCACCACCGTGCCGAGGCCGTACCGCTTGGCCAGTCCCCGGACTTCGATCATCGTCATGGGACCGGGCCTCGCCACCCGGCCTGACCGGATCCTGGGAGTTCCTGCGAGGTCCCGGAGAACCGCGCGTCCGCGACGCGGTCACAGCGGCGGGTTCACAGGGAAATCCCAGAACCCGGGCGGAGGACCGCTCTCAGTTTGCGACGAGCCGCCACCGGTTGTCCGCGCTGCCGTTGTCCGAGTCCTGCACGATCTGCGCGCCCGCGCTGGTGGACCCGTTGAGAACGCCCAGCAGCTTGCCGCTGTGGGCGTTGCGGACCTTGTGGGTGCCGTCGCCGCCGGCGATCAGCGTCCACCGGTGGTCGGCGGTGCCGGTGTCGCTCCACTGCAGGACGCGGGCGTTGTCGGCGGTCGACATGTTCTCGACGCCCAGCACCTTGCCGCTGTGGACGTTGCGCAGCCGCACGTCGGACCCGTCGGTGATCAGCTGCCAGTTGTGGTCGGCGGTGCCGCTGTCGTGCCACTGCACGGCCAGCCCACCGTCCGAAGTGGACATGTTCTGGACGCCCAGCACCATGCCGGTCGCGGCGTTGACCAGGCGGTAGCTGATCACACTCCCACCGCCGGTGTTCCAGTAGACGGTGTAGTTGAAGCCGTGCGCGTCGTGGAACGGGCCGAGGTTCACCCGCGTCCCGTTCGCCGTCGCGGTGAACGCCAGCGACGACGTGCTGGTGCGGGTGACCGAGCCGACGTCCAGCGAGGGCAGCGACGACAGGGCCGTGTTGCCGTAGTTGCCCGCCAGCACGACCGGGCCGCAGGTCAGCGCGACGACGTTGCTGTTGTCGTTGGCGGGCTGGGCGATCACGCGCATCGGCAGTCGCAGGGTCACCACGTCGCCGGACGTCCACGACCTCGTCAGCGCGGCGTAGGTGCCCGGTGTGGTGGTCACGTTCTGCGCGACGCCGTTGACGCTGATGGTGGCGCCGGTGGTCCAGGCGGGGATGCGAAACCTCATCGTCCACGAGCCGCCCGCGGTGCCGGTGACGGTGAACGTCGTGGTGTCGCTCGCCGGGTAGGTCGTGCTCTGGGTGACGGTGATGCCGCGAGCCGACCACGTCAGCACTGATGGCGCGTACAGGTTCACGGTGAGCGTGGTGCCGTTGTGGAAGTAGATCGAGTCGGCGAGTTTGGTGTTGGTCTCCAGCGCGGTGCCCTGGCAGCACCAGAACGTGGTGTAGTCCGTGCTCCAGTTGCCGCCGCCCCACGCGGGGCCGGTGTTGCCGCGCCGGTGACCGGGGTTGAGGCCGGTGAAGTAGCAGATGTGACCATGGGCGTCCGCCGGGTTCTGCTGGCCGATGAGGTGGTTGACCAGGGCGCGCTCGTAGTAGTCGAAGTAGGCGGCCCTGCCGGGGTCGGTCAGCCACAGCTCGCGGGTCAGATCGAGCATGTTGTAGGTGTTGCACGCCTCGCACGCGTCGGTGCTCAGGTATCCGGCGATGGCGTTGGGGGCGCGGAAGTGCTCGGCCTGGCTGTTGCCGCCGATGACGTAGGTGTGCGCGCCGACGGTGATGTTCCAGGCGTTGAGGGCGATGTCGCGGTAGCGGGTGGTGCCCGTCGCCTTGTACTCGCGCGCCGCGCCGATCCACTTGGGCACCTGCGTGTTGGCGTGCAGCCCGTTCAGCCGGTCCTGGTTGGACGCCAGCGGGTCGAACACGGCCGCGTGGTCGAACCGCTGGGCCGTCGTCAGCCAGCGGGAGTCGCCCGTCTGCTGGTACAGGTCGGCGAGCACCGCGTTCATGCCGCCGAACTCGGTTCCGAGGACGCCCTGCATCTGACTGCGGGACAACCGGGCGGTGCGCCAGTCGACCCAGCCGGCGAGGCGCAGCAGCACGTCCCGCGCCTGGGTGTTGCCCATGAGGCGCCAGGCGTCCAGCAACCCCGCCAGCGTTTTGTGCAGCGAGTAGTACGACACGGCCTTGGGCGAGCCGGCCTCCAGCGCGTCGAAGTCCGACTCCGGGAAGCCCGCCAGATAACCGGCGGTGAACCCGGCAACCGCGTTGTTCGCCTGGCACTTGGCCAGTTCGGCGACCATCTGGTTCGCCCGGCCGAGGCACGTCGTGTCGCCCAGCACTGCCCATGCCTGCGCCCACGCGGTGAGGAAGTGCCCTTGGCTGTGCGTGCGGAACGGGAAGTTCGGTGCCTCCCACCCGCCCAGCGGCGCGGCACCGCCGGTGGACAGGCGGTGGTTGGCGCGGAAGTTGTAGAGCAGCCGGTCGACGTCGACGAACTTCAGGTACGACAGCGTCCTGTTCTGGTTGTCCATCCACCGGCCCGGCGTCAGCCGGACCTCGGACAGGTCGAACGCGAAGGCCGACACGCCCGCGTCGCCGCGGACCGGTGGCACCGCGGCGGCCTGCGCCGGACTCGGCGTCAGCACCGGCGCGCTGGTCGCCAGCGCGGCCACCCCCGCTGCCTGCAGAAGCCTGCGCCGACTCAACGATGAGGACATGGGGTGCTCCAGCCACTCGGCAACGCTGCTCGTACAGGTGTAACCACGTCACCACGCACAGTCAATGCTAAATGTGAGCGTTAACTTTAGCCTTGAAAGGACCAGTAGCAGTTATCATTGTTATCGCTCACAAGGGCTGGCCGCTGACGGTTCAGGCTCCCGCTGGTCAGGACCACGACGTCTCCCCGTCGTGGGAGACGAACCTGCCCGTACCGGCTTCCGGTCCTCAGGTGGCGGGCGCGACGAGGGCCGTGCAGGCCTTTGCGGGCGTCGACCTGGCCCTGCCGCGCGGCACGTTCCCGGCGGTCATGGGGCCGTCCGGGTCCCGCAGGTCACCTTCCCGCAGTGCGCCGCCGGGCTCGACCGTGGACGGGACGTTCCCAGCGAGATCATCACGTTCCCGATCGACGCCCTTCCCTCACGCGCGGCCGGACCGACGCGGCCACAGGCGTGGCCACGCGGATCGTGTCGTAGCCGCACCGCCAGGCAAACGTCCGGCGACAACGTCTTCGAGGAGCGTGCCGACCGTCTCCGCGGCGCACGTCCTGTTGGCTCCGATACCACCGGTGGAACCGCGTTTCGCCCAGCCGACCACATAGGCGCCGGGGCGGCCGTGCACCCGTCCGGCCGTGTTCGGAATGGTGCCGGTCGTCTCGTCGAAGGGCAGGCCGGACAGCGCGGTGCTGCGGTGCCCGACGGCGTGCACGACCTGGCCGGTCACGATCTTCGCGACCCCGTGGGCACCGTCGACCCACAAGTTCTGGTCGTCACTGAGTTCCACGGGCGTGGCGTGGAAGCGGAGCACGATCCGGCGGCGGTCGTGAGCCGGCGGTGCCGACCAGTCCACACTCACCCGGTCGACACCGCGGAGCAGCCCCGCCTTGCCCAAGGCACCGTCGATGGCGGCCGGGATGCGCGGGTCGTGGGCGTCGACGGCCAGGTCGACGCTGGAGCGTTGGGCGAGCGCCAGCAGTTCCGACCTCGTGTACGCCGCCGACTCCGGGCCGCCGCGGCCGAGCAGCACCACTTCGCGGACCTTGCTCGCCCGCAGGGCGGCCAGGGCGTGGGGTGCGATCGCGGTGCCGGCGAGGTCAGCGGGGTCGGCTGTGAGGATCCTGGCGACGTCGAGCGCGACGTTACCGGTGCCGACCACCACGACGCGCTCTGCCGACAGGTGGACGGCGTTCGCCGGGACGTCGGGATGACCGTTGTACCACCCCACCACGGTCGTCGCCGCGAGGCTCAGGTCCTCGCCCGGGATGCCGAGCGGCCGTGGGGACGCCGCTCCGACGGCGTAGATCACCGCGTCGTGCCGTGCGGCCAGTTCGTCGGTGGACACGTCCCGGCCGACCTCGACCCCCAGCCGCAGGCGCAGCCGCGGGTGGTGGTGCAGGCGGGCGAAGGTGTCGCCGATCTTCCTGGTCGACGTGTGGTCGGGTGCGACACCGAAGCGCAGGAGACCACCGGCCACCAGGAGGCGGTCCAGCAGGGTCACCCGCGCGCTGGTGTGCAGCAACAGGTCCTGGACCGCGTACATGCCCGCCGGTCCGGAGCCGACCACGGCCACGTCCAGTTCGGGGAAGTCGCCCGGGATCGTGCGGGTGAAGTCGGGCGGGCCCCAGGCGTGGAAGTTCGGCGACGGGTCCGCCGCGACCGGGGCGCGGCCGGCGTAGTAACCGGCGTTGATGTCCGCGTAGGGCCGCATCGCCGCGGTGAGCGCGTCCACCGGGAAGATCGCGTCGACCGGGCAGGCGTCCGCGCAGGCACCGCAGTCGATGCACGTCCGCGGGTCGACGTAGAGCATGTCGGTGGTACCGAAGTCCGGCTCGTCCGGCGTGGGGTGGATGCAGTTGACCGGGCACACCGCGACGCAGGACGCGTCGGCGCAGCAGGTCTGCGTGATCGCGAACGCCATCAGATGAGGTTGGCGCGCTGGTAGACGAGGCGTGCCGGGCGGGTGAGCAGGCCGGCGGAGTCGAGGAACTCCATCAGACCGGCGCAGCTCGACCGCAGCATCGCCTTGTGGTGCTCGTTCGCCCCGGCCTCGCGGACGGCCCGGCTGACGTCGAGACCGGCGTTGGCGTACACCTGCCGGTTCACCATGTTGGTGACGATGACGTAGGCGGCGATCGCGACGGCCAGCGCGTTGACCTGCCGGCGCACGAGTCCGGCGCCCCGCAGCCGCGCCTTGGTCTCCTCCCGGGCGAACTTCATGTGCCGGGACTCCTCCACGACGTGGATGTTGTTGATCGTGCGCACGAACGGCACGACCCGCTCGTCGCGCATCCAGTCGCGCTGCATGACGTCGAGGACCTCCTCGGCGACGAGGATCGCCGCGTAGGCGGCCTCACCCGAGGCGACGGCCTTGAACACCCTGCCCAGTTCGACCGCGACCCGGCGAGGACGGTACGCGGGCGCGCCGAGCTTGGCGGCACCACGGGCGAACATGATCGAATGCCGGCACTCGTCCGCGATCTCGGTCAGCGCCCACTGGAACGCGGGATCGGTCGGGTCCTTGGCGTAGAAGTCCCGCAGCATCATCTGCTGCAGGATCATTTCGAACCAGATGCCCGTGCACGCGACCGACGCGGCTTCCTGGCGGGTGAGCTCGCGTTGCTGCTCAGGGGTCATGTCGTCCCAGTACGCGGTTCCGAACAGCGTGCTCCACTCCGGGCTCATGCCGTGGAAGGCGGAGTCGAGGGGCGTGTCCCAGTCGACCTCGTGAGCCGGGTCGTAGGACAGCTGCGCGGACGAGTCCAGCAGCCGCCTCGCGGTCACCTGCCTGTCAGTCTCCGCCACGACGTGCGCTTCGGGCCTGGTCATGAGGACTCCTGCAGGGTCGAGTCATGCCTGTTACCGACGTTTACTGTTACCCATGGTAACACCAATTGATGCTTGCGGCGCACGTCCTGTGATCTCACCGCGCGGCACTTGATGTGTTCTTCGCGGACGTCGTCGTGATCGGGGCAGGGACAGCGGGTCTCCCGTTCGCGCAGGTGCCGGCAGACGACGGGCACAGGTGCGTGTGCTCGCCCGTGGCCGTCTGGTGGGCGGACGGTTGGCCAAGCCCTGGGGCTGTTCCCGCGGCCGGCGATCGCCTCGCAGAGCCGGCGGCCGGTCATCGCCGCGGTCCTCACCTACGCGGCCCGCACGTGGAACGGACTACGCGGCGCGTTCGTCAACGACCACCCGCTGCTCGCCACCGTGCGACGACGGCGACCGCCGAGGTGACGCCGCACCGGTCCTCGTCGCCCACTCCACCCTCGAACTGGCCTCCGAACACCTGGACGCACCCGCCGAGGCCGGCCCGATCCTCGCCGCGGCCGCGGGAGAACTGCTCGGCATCACCGCCTCGCCGCAGATCGAGACGCACCGGTGGACATACGCCCAGCCGGAAAAGGGCTTCGAGGCCCCGTGGAGCAACCGGGCGCGGGACTGCTCGCTCGCGCCGATCACGACGAGCGCCAGGTAGGCGGGCAGCACCGCGAACCCGCAGGGGTCGACCGTGGCGACCATGCCCGCCACCAGGGCAACCGGCAACGTCTGCACCATGCGAGCGTGCTCAGCCGCTGCTCCAGGTCCTGTTCGGACAGTTGACTCGTCACGCGGAACCGGGCGGCCTCCGACGTGGTGCCGCCTGCTGTCGCGCACTCCGAGACCATGGGCGCGACCCGTGGAACACGACCCCGCGGAGGGTCGGCTATTGCGTCCGCCGTGTCGCAACCGCATCCCGCGCGGGTAGCACGATGCCTGGCTGATTTCAATGAATCCAGTAGCTGGCGTTCACCGTGGTGAACACGCGAAAAGGCGATCCCGTTCACGAGTGTGACCAGCGGAAAACTTGCAGCTGACAGCGCCGATCCATTCGATTGTCGTTGACCTCGACATTCGATGCTGTTCGACGACAAAAATCGACTGGAACCGCGAAATGCCAACATTGACCTCCTCCGAAGAACACCCATAACATCCGCTGGGAACCCGCCGCGCAGCCGACCGGAAAAGCCTTTCTCCGGCGCTTGAGGAGTGGAGACCCATGGGCATTTCGGAACAGTCGGCGCGCCAGCGCCGTGCGCGCGCCGGGATGGTGTCGGGTGGTGCCGTCGTCGCACTGGTCACCGTGCTCGCGACGTGGCCTGGCGTTGCCGCGACGGCGAACGCCGCGCGTACCTACGTGCTGAAGAACGCCGGCACGGGACTGTGCCTCGACGCGGGGGCTGGTTCGTCGAGCGGGACGCAGTTGCGTCAGCAGGCGTGTGCCGGTCAGGAGTGGGTGCTCACCGATGTGAGCGGTGGGGTGCGGATCAGCTCGGGAGGCTTGTGCGTCGGCGTGCGCGACGCGTCCACCAGTGCGGGCAAGCCGGTCCAACTCGAGACGTGCGGTGGTGCGGCGAGCCAGGTCTGGGCGCTGACGTCGAGCGGGTCGGACTACCGCCTGGTCAACACCAATGGCGGGAAGTGCATGAACGTCAAGGACAACGCCACGGTGGCCGGGGCGTTGGTGCAGACGAACTCCTGTGACAGCGCTGCCACGAAGCAGTGGACGCTCGAAACGGCCGGTGGCGGGCCGACCAGCACGACCACGACCGGTCCGACGACCACCACCGGCACGCCACCGGCCAACGCGCTGTACGTGTCACCGTCCGGCCGTGACGGCGCCTCGGGCACGATCTCCGACCCGACCACGCTGACGTCCGCCCTCCCCCGCGTGGCCGCGGGCGGCACGATCCTCCTGCGCGGCGGCACCTACAGCTTCGCGCAGACCGTCACGATCCCGGCGACGAACAACGGAACCGCTGCCGCACGCAAGAAGCTCGCGGCCCACCAGGGCGAGAAGCCGGTGCTGAACTTCGCCGCACAGGCCGAGGACCCGGCCAACCGGGGCCTGGCCGTCAACGGCTCGTACTGGCACGTGCAGGGTGTCGTCGTCGAACGGGCCGGGGACAACGGCATCTTCGTCGGCGGCAGCCACAACATCTTCGAGCGCACCATCACCCGCTTCAACCGCGACACCGGCCTGCAGCTGTCCCGGGCGCTGTCCAGCACCCCGCAGGACCAGTGGCCGTCGCACAACCTGATCCTCGGCGCCGAGTCCCACGACAACGCGGACTCCGACGGCGAGGACGCCGACGGGTTCGCCGCGAAGCTCACCTCCGGCCCGGGCAACGTGTTCCGGTACTCCGTGGCGCACAACAACATCGACGACGGCTGGGACCTCTACACCAAGCCGGACACCGGTCCCGTCGGTGCCGTCACCATCGAGGACTCACTCGCCTACGAGAACGGCACCCTGAGCAACGGCGGCCAAGCGGGCAACGGCGACCGCAACGGCTTCAAGCTCGGCGGTGAGGACATCGGCGTCGACCACACCATCACCCGCACCATCGCCTACGACAACGGCAAACACGGCTTCACCTACAACCGCAACCCCGGCTCCATGACCGTGTCCAGCAACCTCAGCATCGACAACGCCGAGCGCAACTTCTCCTTCGACGCGGGCACTTCGGTGTTCCGCACCAACACCTCCTGCCGCGGCGCCAGCGGGAGCAACGACAAGGTCGTCGGCAACTCCGATTCCTCCAACCAGTTCTGGACGGGCACCAACGGCTCGCGGTGCTCCGGCTTCACCGGTCCCCTGGGCTGGTCCTTCGCCTCCGACGGCAGGCTCGTCGTCACCTTGGGCGGCAGAACCGTCGTGCTCTGACAGGAGATCCGGCACCGCCGCCGCGACCAACTCCACCAAGAGAACGAGGTGTCCCATGGTTGCTCCAACGACGTACGCACCGGGACGAGTCGCACCGGCAACAACACGCGCGTTGCGAAGGTTCATGCTGGTCGTGGCGCTGACCCTGACCACCGCGGTCGCCACCGCACCCCAGGCGTCGGCCTATCCCCTCCCGGGCAGGGTCACCGGTGACATCAGCGTGCACGACCCGAGCGCGGTGAGGCGCGCCGACGGGAGCTACCTGGTGGCGCACACCGGCACGAACATCGCCCTCAAGACCTCCGCCGACCGGATCGCGTTCCGCGACGCGGGCTCGGCGTTCCCCGGCGGCACGCCGTGGGCGACTTCCTACACCAACGGAGGCAACAACCTCTGGGCACCAGATCTGTCCTATCGCGACGGACGGTACTGGCTGTACTACTCCGCCTCCACGTTCGGGTCGAACCGGTCCGCGATCTTCCTCGCCACGAGCACCACCGGGAACGCCGGCACGTGGACGCACCGCGGGCTCGTGGTCGAGTCCCGGACGTCGGACGACTTCAACGCCATCGACCCCGACCTCGTCGTGGACGACCAGGGGCGCTGGTGGCTGAGCTTCGGCTCGTTCTGGTCCGGCATCAAGATGATCGCGCTCGACCCGTCCACCGGACTGCGGTCGGGCACGTCCCTCCGGTCGCTCGCCGGCCGCGGCGGCGGGCCGATCGAGGCGCCGACCATCGTCAAGCGCGGGGCGTTCTACTACCTGTTCGTCTCGTTCGACCACTGCTGCCGCGGCGCGGCCAGCACCTATCGGGTGGTGGTGGGCCGTTCCAGCAGCGTCACGGGACCGTACGTCGCCCGCGACGGCACCGCTCTGACGTCCGGTGGCGGCACGGAGGTCCTGGCAGGGCAAGGGAGTGTGCACGGGACCGGCCACCAGGACGTGCTCGCCGATGTGGACGGTGACGTCCTCCTCTACCACTACTACACCGACAGCGGCGCGTCGCGGCTCGGCATCAACCTGCTGGCCTACGACTCGGCGGGCTGGCCGTTCCTGAGGTGATGAGACCGGCACGCGCTCACGCCGGCTCAGCGCCGCGGCTGCCGGGTCAGTGGCCCAGCAGCCGCGCGCTCTCCTCGGCGCGGTGCAACGCCGCCAGCAGCGCCGCCCGCCCGGTGTGGTCGATGTCCTCGGTCAACGCGTCCGCCGCGGCCTCCCCACCCTGCTGGAGCTGGTCGGCCAGCGCGCGGTGGACGGCCGCCAGGCTCGCGGCGTCGAAGTCGGGGCGGACGAACGTGAGCAGCAGCCTCACCTCGTCCTCGCAGCGGCGGTAGCTGTCCAGCAGGTGCCGGTTGCCGGCCAGTGCGACGATCGCGCGGTGGAACGCGCTGTGCGCCCTCGTGAGCTCCCGCCACGACGGTCGCGGCGACCGCTCGGCCAGCGACTCCAGGCGTTCTGCCTCGGCCAGCACGGGGGTCAGGTCCGCGCCCGCGGCCAGCGCCATGCGCAGCGCGCCCAGTTCGAGCACCTTGCGGTAGTCGAAGACCTCGTCGATGCGGGCCCGGCTGAGCGGCGCGACGACCGCTCCGCGGTGGCGCTCGTGCGCCACCAGGCCTCGTTCGACCAGCAGCCGCAGCGCCGAGCGGACGGTGTGCCTGCCGACGTCGAACCGCGCGGCCAGGTCCTCCTCGCGCAGGCGGGTGCCGACCGGGTGCGCGCCGTCGAGCAGCTCGCCCCTCAGGGCCGCGGCGATCCGCTCAGGAGCGGCCATCACGGTGTTCACGGGCAGGATTGTGTCACAATCGACAAACTATTGTTGCACAATCAGGCTCACACCTGGGCTACAAAGGAGCATCGATGCAGCTCGACGACGTTCGCGTGCACGGCGAGTCCGGCCCGCCGGTGCTGCTCCTGCCCGGTGGCGCCGAGTCCTGCGACGGCTTCTTCCCCGGTCTGCGCGAGGGACTGATGGCGACCGCCCAGGTGGTCGAGTACGACCGGCCGGGCACCGGGACGTCCGCCGCGGACGGATCGCTCGCCGGTGCCGCCGCCGCGCTCGGCTCGGTGATCGAGCGGCTCGGCCGCGGGCCGGTCGTCGTGGTGGGGCAGAGCCTCGGCGGCGCGGTGGGTGTGCTGCTCGCCCGCGACCACCCCGAGCAGGTGGCGGGTCGCCCGCAACCACATAGCCGCCCTCCACGAGAACCAAAGCCGCGTCCGACCGATCCGACTGGAGCAGCGCTTTCAAGTCAGCGACGGGAACAGGCATGAACGATCGCTCCTTCGTTGTGAACGTGTCTCGCCCCCTCACCGGGGGACGACTCCTGTTCCAGCGGACCCGTCGGCCGACCGGACACTTCTGCTCATGAGAACCCCGGCCACGACGAGCACCACGCCCACCACCAGGAAGGCGATGTCGTAGATCAGCTCGTCAGCTCCGTGCCTGACGTGGTGCAGGCCCAGGAGGTGGTGGTCCACCACGCCCTCGACGAGGTTGAAGACACCCCACCCGGTGAGCATCCCTCCCGCCAGCACCGCGGTGCGCAGAGGCGGCCGCCGGTTGAGCATCGCGATGCCGGCCAGCACGAGCAGCAGGCAGAACAGGTGGAACAGCCCGTCACCGACCATCATGAGGTGCACGTCGTCGAGCGGATACCACCCGGACAGCATGTGGTGCCAGCCGAGCAACTGGTGGATCACGATGCCGTCGACGAACCCCCCGACGCCCAGCCCCAGCACGAGAGCCGCACGATCGACCCGCCTCATCCCGTCACCGTCCGCACCAGCAGGAACAGGTTCAGCGCCGAGATCACGAAAGCCGCCGCCGCGCCGATCGCCGTGACGCCCCTGCGGTTGACCGCCGCGCCCATCACGTCGGCGCGCCTGGCCAGCAGGACCAGGGGGACCAACGCGAACGGGATGCCGAACGAGAGCACGACCTGGCTCAACACCAGCGCTTTCGTGGGATCGACACCGAACGACAACACCGCGAGTGCCGGCGCCATGGTCACCGCCCGGCGCAGCCACAGCGGAACACGCCTGCGCAGGTACCCCTCCATGATCACCTGTCCGGAGTAGGTGCCCACGCTCGACGCGGCGAGCCCGGAGGCGAGCAGTGCCAGGGCGAACGCCAGTGCCGCACCAGGACCGAGCAGCTGGCCCAGACCCGAGTGCATGTCCTCCAGGGACTCCCGCGGCGCACCGGTCTGGTGGAACGCTCCGGCCGCCACCACGAGCATGCTCACGTTCACCATTCCGGCGATGCCCAGTGCCACGACTATGTCCGTGCGGCTGGCGGTCAACGCCCTGCGCTGCCCGTCAGGACTCGGGCTGTGGTGGCGTTGGGTCAACGCGGAGTGCAGGTAGATCACGTGCGGCATCACCGTCGCGCCGAGCATGCCGGTCGCGAGCAGGACGCTGTCGACGCCGGCGAACCCCGGCACCAGCCCGGCCGCCGCGCCGGTCAGCGGGCCGAGGTGCAAGGTCTGGTAGAGAAATCCTCCGAGCACGATCGCGAGCAGTCCGATGATCACGGACTCGAACCGGCGCCTGCGCAGTGGCGCGAGAGCGAGGATGCCGAAGGACACCACCGCGGTGATCAGCGCCGCCGGCAGCAGCGGCACGCCGAACAACAGGTTCAGCGCCACCGCCGCACCGACGAACTCCGCCAGGTCGGTGGCCATCGCCACCAGCTCCGCCTGCACCCACAACAACCGGGTCACCGGACGCGGGTAGTGCTCGCGGCAGAGCTCAGGCAGGTTCCGGCCGGTCACGATGCCGAGCTTCGCCGACTGGTACTGGACGAACATCGCCAGCAGACTCGCGCTGACGATCACCCACAACAACAGGTATCCGTGTGTCGCGCCGCCCGCCATGTTGGTCGCGAAGTTGCCGGGGTCGACGTACGCGACCGCGACGACGAACGCGGGCCCCATGACTACCGCGGCAGACCGGAAACGTGCTGGCATCGTGATGCCGACCATCTTCAAGACCCTCCTCAGGTGAGCTTGCGGATGGCCTTCTCGATCAGCCCCAGGTTCGCCGGACTGGTCGCGTACAACAGCGGATCCGGCTTCGGTGCGGACGCGTGGCCGCCCAGCGGCTCCGGATCCATCACGTAGGAGAACTCGTGCACACCGTCCGGCGCCGTACCGGACGCCCAGCCGCCTTCGGCTCCCAGCGCCCCGTCGGAGTTGTGCCAGATCGTGCCGGCGTGCTCGGCGTTCTCCTCGTCGAACAGCGCGCTCGGCGCGATCGGGCCTTCGAGGCCGTCCTCCTGCAGTTCCTCGATCGCGGCGAGCCACATGTTCTGGTGGGCCGTGTCGCGCGCGAGGTTGAACCGCAGCATGTCGCGGACGCCCTGGTCGTCGGTCATGTTGTACAGCCGCGCGGTCTGCAGCCTGCCCTGCGCCTCGGCCGCCACGTTCGCACGGAAGTCGGCCATCAGGTTGCCGCTCGCGATGATGTAGCGGCCGTTCCACGGCACGCCGTTGCTGTCCGACAGGGTCGGGCCGCCACCGCTGACGATCGCCTGCTGCGGGTCCATGCCCCCGAGCACCGCCGCGACGACGGGGTCCTTCGCCGCCACCTCGTCGGTCGCCTCCGAAGGGGCGTTCTCGAGCAACCGGGCCACCATCGTCGCGAGCATCTCGACGTGCCCGATCTCCTCGGTGGCCACGTCCATGATCAGATCCTTGTACTTGCCCTCCATCCGGCAGTTCCAGCCCTGGAACAGGTACTGCATCGTCACGGTCATCTCGCCGAACGCGCCGCCGATCAGCTCCTGGAGCTTGCGGGCGTAGTGCGCGTCCGGCCGATCCGGCTTCGCCTCGAACTGCAACCTGCTGGTGTGCAGAAACATCGTGCCTCCATGGGGTGTGACTCCACGGCGAAGCTAGGCGGCGACCGTGACCGGCGCGGTTCCGCTTCGCCACCAGCGGGACACGACCGCGTCACCGCGGCTGGTCAGGCTGGAGCAATTCGACGCCGCGGGGGTGTGAGCCCGCCGCGATCGGGCACCCGGCGACTCCTGACACGGGAGAGGAGCGAACCGCGACATGACCGGACTGACCTTCACGCCGGATCCCCGGCCGCACATCCAGTTGCTCGGTGGATTCCGGCTGGGATTCGGGCCGACCCCGGTCCACGTCGTGCCCGGCGCGCAGAGGCTGCTGGCGCTCCTCGCTCTGCGTGAAAGCCCCGTTCCCCGTGGCGTGGCCGCGGCACTGCTCTGGCCGGAGGCCACCGCACGTCGTGCGGCCGCGTGCCTTCGGTCGTCGTTGTGGCGGTTGGGCAAACCGGCTCCGCTGGTCGTGGCCGCGGACGACGTGCTGACGCTGGGGGTGGAGGTCGACGTCGACTTCCACCGGGCCTGCGCACTGACGGCGGATCCAGGCGCGAGCCCGGACGCGGTGACCGTGCTCAAGGCGGAACTGCTTCCCGGGTGGGCACAGCCGTGGGTGCTGGCCGAACAGGACTGGTGGCACCAGGCCAGGCTGCGGGCGTTGGAAGCGCTCAGCGAGAACTTCCTGGCCACCGGCGACCGCCACCACGCACACGAAGCCGCGCTCGCCGCCGTTCAAACCGACCCGTTGCGCGAGAGCGCGCACCGAACCCTCGTCGAACTCCACCTCGCCGACGGCAACCCCGCGCAGGCGGTGCGCCAGTTCCAGAGGTACCGGAGGCTGCTGCGAACCGAGCTCGGCCTCGAACCGTCCCCGCACATCCACGACCTGATCCGCCCGCTGCTGCGGAGTGCCCGGTAGCAGCCAGTTCGCCCACCGGTATCGGAATCGAGCGTCGGACGGCCTCTGCCGGGGATCGTGAACACCTCCACCACCAGCCACGTGCTGCGCGAGCACCAGCCCGCTGCGCCGGCCTCATCACGTGGAGGGCAGCACCACGCTGACCGGATCCCGGTCAGGACGCATCCCGCGCCACGCCGGGTGCCGCAACCGCCCGTCCGACGTCCACTGGCGGAACTCCACCTCGCCCACCAGCCTCGGTTCGACCCACCGCGCGTCGCGGGCGTGCTCGCGCGGCACCTCGACGCCGAACGGGCTGGTGGCCCGTTCCAGCCTCGTCAGCTGTCCCTGCAACTCGGCGAGGACCACCTGGCTGAAGCCGGTTCCGACGTGGCCGACGTACACGAGACGGCCTTGCTCGTCATGAGCTCCGAGCAGCAAGGAGCCGATCTTGCCCGCGCGGTTGCCCTGGCCCGCGCGCCATCCGCCGATGACGACCTCCTGGGTGTACCGGAACGGTGTTTTCACCCAGGCGGGTGACCGTCGGCCGGGCTCGTAGCGGGACTTGATCCGCTTCGAGACGATGCCCTCGAACCCGTACTGGCTCGCGACGCGCAGCACGTCCTCGGGCTCGGTGTCCGGGAAGCTCGGCGGCACCTGCACCGCGTGCTCGCCGGGCAGACCCAGGTCGACCAGCATCGCCCGGCGCACGTCGTACGGCTTCGACACCAGCGACCGCCCGTCCAGGTGCAGCAGGTCGAACACGAAGTACGCGATGCGGGGCCGGCTCGGCCGCAGCTCGCGCACACCCGGCGCGGCCTTGTCGCGCTGCTGCAACAACCCGAAGTTCGGGCGGCCGTGCTCGTCGAGCGCCACGATCTCGCCGTCGAGCACGGCGGTCCGGTTGCGCAGCAGGTCGGGCAGGATGTTCAGCTCGGGGAAGCGGGGCATGAAGTCGAGGTCGTTGCGGCTGATCAACCGCACATCGCATCCCTGGCAGTGGGCGACGCCCCGGTAACCGTCCCATTTGAACTCCACGGCCCAGCCGTCGTCCCGCGGGGCGGTGCCCGGCGTGGCGAGCATGGGCCGGACGAGGTCCAGCGGCCGGTTCGCCGGCGCTGCGCTTCCCATCTCGCCACCTCCTCCGCTTCCTCCTCGCGTAGTCATGGTCGGCGAGAATTCACGAGGTCGCGACACGAGGAGGCGGCCGACCACCGCGGTACGACCTCCGCGAAGCACCGTGCGTGGCCGCGGAAGCCCGTCGGCCGGGTGACGAGGAGCGACGCCGTGGACCACGTGACGATCAGCCGCGACCGATCTCCGGCGCACTGGTCCTGGGCCGGCCACGGGCGTGCTCCCGGTCCACACCGCGATGCGCATCAGCGGCGCCGTGGAGCGGGGGCAGGTCCGGTTCGGCGGGATCTGCGTCCGTGACGTCCAGTCAGCTCCGCAGCGTGTGGCTGGGCGGGACGCCGTACGCCTTCCGGTACGCGACCGCGAAGTTGCCGGGTTTCGCGAAACCCCAGCGGGCGGCGATCTCCGCGACCGTGGCGCCGGTGGTGGGGTCTGCGGCGAGCAGGTCCTCGTGCGCCCGCCGCAGCCGGATCCGACGCAGGTACCCGGTCGGGGTGATGTCGAAATGACGGCCGAAGGCGTGCTGGACGGCGCGTCCGCTGGTGCCGGCCGCGGCGGCGATCTCGGTGAGGGTGACGGGTTCGTGGGCGTGGGCCTCGATGAAGGCGACCGCGCGACGCAGTGACGCGGGCGCTGTCCACCCCGGGCCTCGCAGGTGCTCGGCGGTCATGGTCGGGTTGGGGAACACCATCAGGGCGGCGGTCGCCGCGGTCTGCAGCAGGTGCTCGTTGATCAGCGGGTTCGCGGCCGAGGGGTCGTCGGCGGCGAAGTCGTCGTGGATCAGGGTGGTGATCCTCGTCCAGTAGGCGGCCATCGCGGACGAGACAGGTCGCATCGACGTGAACCGCAGTCCGCGTGCCGGCAGGCCGGTGCGGTGTCCGGCTGCGACGGAGACCGCGTCCCACGGCAGGACGAGCAGCCTGACGTCGAACGCGGCGGTGTCCACGTGCTGAGCGGCGTCACGCCGGTAAAGGGCGTGGTCGCCCAGACCGAACACCTGTTCCGAGCCGCCGTCGCCGACGCGGGCGGCACCGATCCGGAAGCAGAAGAAGACCAGCTGCTCGAACGGGTCGAAGGTGGTCCGGAACGGGAAGGTGTTGCGGACGTGGTCACACCGCACGCGCCCGGCCACCGCCGAGCTGAACGAGTACTCCGTGGCACCGGCGGGCGAGCGGACACCGGTGACGGCGTTGCTGTACATCGTCCGCAGGATGTCGGCGGCCTCGTCCTCGTCACGAGCCACCCGCCGCAGACGCTCGACGGGAATCGTCGCCGGCTCGACCACGGTCCCTCCCGTTCGAGGGTGCCGGCCCACGAGGCACCACCCGCCAAACAAACAAAGTACCCCTCGAACCCGGCTCGGCAAGGCCCGTACCGCGCGTGCACTGCTGCCGCGCGGGCCGGTCGGGAGCGTCGCACCCGATCGCGGATCTCCGTGGAGCGGTGGACGCTGCCCGTCGGGTCCGAGGTCCGGATCGGCGCGTCGGCGGCCAGCACGCACCAGGCGGACGTCGAGGTAAGGCTCTTGGTCACCGGAACGCGCTCGGCCACCCCGATGACGGGAAGACCTCGAACACAGAGCTGAGCAGATGAGCAGGACCCGCGGCGGAGCGAGCGGGCCGCAGCGTCACCACCGCGCCCCGCCCGCTCCGCCGTCCCGATCAGCCGATGCTGTTGACGACCGCGGTCGTGATCGCCACCGACTTCAACACGGTGCCCTCGGGAATCCAGCTGTAGCCGTTCTCCGGGCCCGCGATCGTGCGGTCCCCGATGAAGTCGCCCGTCTCCGGCGAAATGACCAGCTCGAGGCGTTCACGCGGGTCCATCAGCGTGATCCCGACACCGGTGCGGCCGTCCACCGTCACCTTCTCGGGGGTCAGCACGACGCCGTCGATCTTCGCGATCGCGCGGTACCACCCGGCCCTCAGATCGGCGGGCATGTGACCGGCCCGGAGGATCTCGGTGGCCAGGGCGAACATCGACACCGGCGCCGACCCGCGCTGACCGGTGCTGGAGCGCAGCCAGTCGTAGAGGGCCGCCGGGTCGCGGGGCAACGAGGCGTAGAACGCCGGGGAGTCCCAGTCGGTCGTGCTTCCGCACACCTTCTTCGGCCTGGCGTTGGGGAAGAAGTCGCCGCACGCGCCCCTGCGCTCGCCGGTGTCGGTGTCATCGAGCTTGAACGGCACCTCGGACTGCGGGACGTTGCCGCCCAGCCACTTCACCTCTCCGTCCTTCGTGCGGCGGTTCAGCCACTCCCCGGTGACGTCGGCCGGGATCCAGGTCTTCGACGTCAGTTCGACGGCCCAGGTGCCGCCCTTGTCCGGCGACGGACCGACGATCATGCCGCGGGCGTACGTGCCGTGCTCCGTGATCAGGCGGTACTGGCCGGGTGCCAGCGGCTGGTCCACCGTCTTGATCTTGTCTGCGGCGTCGTCGAGCGCGCCGGCGGCGGACACCAGCCGAACCTCCGGCCGCACAGCTGATTCCGCCGCGACGGGAGGCGCCTGCGAGGGCGCGTCGTTGGCCTTCACCACGAGGACGCCGGTGGCGACGAGTGCTGCCGCGGCAGCGGCCACCGCGACCGGTGCGACACGCCTGCGGCGCAGCGGGACGACGTTCGCGGAGGCGGCTTCGAGCACCCTGGCGCGCACGTCACCGAGCGGCCTGGTGCTCGTCCTGTCCTCGTGGTGCAGGAGGTCCAGCATCTCGTCCAGATTGGTCATCACCGTTCTCCGATCATCGTCTGCAACTTCTCCCGCACGCGGTGCAGCCGCGAGCGGACGGTGCTGGCGGGCAGGTTCAGCGCGGTCGCGACCTCGGACGGGTCCAGCCCCGCCCACGACGTCAGCAACAGCAGATCCCGCTCCTGCCCTGACAACCGCGGCAGCGCCCTGGCGAGTTGCCGCTGGGCGTCCACCTGGGCGGCCACGCGCGCGTCATGGCTCTGCACCGCCTCGGCGCTCAGCCGCTCGGTGGCGCGGTACTTGCGCAGCTCGGTGCGCATGTGGTTGCGCAGCAGGTTCGTGGCGATGCCGTAAAGCCACCCCCTCACCGAGGCGGTGAGGGGGTCGTAGTCCTTCCGCCTGCGCAGGGCGACGAGAAACGTCTCCGCCACGAGGTCGTCCGCGGTGTCGACACCGACCCGGCCGGCCAGGTACCCGCGCAGGGCCGACGCGTGGCTGTCGAAGAGAGCAGCGAACGCGGCGGCGGGGTCCTCTCCGGTGAGGTCCGGTCTCGTGTCGTCGACGACGCGCTCCTTGGGCTTGGTCACATCCACCACTTGTCCGCAGGCCCGCTGGCGTCCCCTCACTGTGGTGGGCGTCACACGGGTCGAGCAGGCTCCACCGATGATGGTCGAGAACTCTCCACGCCGACAGGCGGGCTGCCTGCATGGTCTCGTCCACGGTGAACGGAAAGCATTGGTCTCGTTCGCTGTTTCCGTTGTGAGGGAAGAACATGTCGAGACTGAAGTCCGTTCGCCGTGGAGTGGTCCGGGTGGCCGGTGTCCTGCTGGCGGGTGCGTTCGCCGCCACCGCGACGGCCGGGACCGCGGGTGCCATCGTCAACGGGGAGGACTCCTCCGAGCGCTACCAGTTCATGAGCTCGATCCCGATGAGCGTGCCGAGCGCGGGCAACGCCAAGGGCGTGTGCGGGGCGTCGCTGATCCACCCGCGGTGGGTCGTCACGGCGGCACATTGCGCCGGCCAGGGCGAAGGAGGAGCGGTGATGGACGGGACCGTGCGCATCGGCAGCGACCACCGGACCTCAGGCGGCACCGTCCGGACCGTCGACCTCGTGGTGCGCCACCCCGGCTACGAGGTGATGCCGGGAATGCAGCCCAACCGCAACGACATCGCTTTGGTGCGCCTCGACCGCCCGGTCGCGCAGCAGCCGATCCGGATCGCCGACCGGGCCGGCGCGCCCGGCACCCCGACCCGGCTGCTGGGATTCGGCACCACGGTCGAGGGGTCCGGCCCGGAGGAGTGGAAGTTCGCGGAGCGGCTGCAGCAGCTCGACACCCGCCGCGGCGCCGAGTCCGAGTGCGCGCCCGGCTTCGCGAACCGGACCCGCCTCTGCACGGTGAGCCCGAAGGCCGGCGCCATGGCGTGCTCCGGCGACTCCGGCGGGCCTCAGCTCCAACGCGGCAAGTGGGGACGGTGGGAGCTGATCGGCGTCACCTCCGGCCCCGGTGACGAGGACGTGCCCTGCGCGAACGGACCGGGCCTGTACACCAACGCCACCGCCTACACCGGCTGGATCCGGAAGACCATCAACGCCCACCGCTGATCTCGCACCGCACCTGGCGTCTTCCCGCTGGAGGACGCCAGCAGGTGGACGTGGCCGACGGGGACGGTGCCCACTTTCGGGTGATTGAGGTGTGGCCGGGGAACGTTCGCCTCCTCGCGGGCTACCCCCGGCGTGCTGTCGCACCACACCCGAACAGCCACAAAGGACGGTCGAGAGGCCACCCGGCACCTCGGCTTCTCCGTCACGACCACGTGGGGGCCTCGATGCCGATGGACGACGACCGCTCGCGTGGCCGGGTGGCGACGCGGAAGCGCCGGCCCCTCGCCGTGCCCCTGCTGGTGTCCCTGGTGGTCACGAGCTGCACCGCCGGGCCGTTCGGGCTCTCGACCTTCGGCGCCGCCGACGCGGCGACGGCCGAAGTGGCCGCACCGGCCGAGAAGACCACGGTGCTGGACGCACCGCCCGGCTCGGCGTCGGCGGTCGCGATGAGTTCGGCGCTCTTCCACCGGGCACCGGTCGTGGTGGTGGCAGCGGAGTCGGACCGCGCGGCCTCGGCCGGGGCGGGCGCGCTCGCCGAACGGCTGGGCGTGCCGGCGCTCCAGGTGCCCGCCTCGGCGGAGCCGGTGTCCAAGGACGCCGTGCGCGAGGAGGTGGAACGGCTCTCGCCCCAGGTGGTGGTCACCGTGGGCGCCGAGGCGCGCCGGGAGGTCGAGTCGTGGGCCGGTGGAGCCGAGGTGGTCGGGATCGACGCTCCGCGGGACAGCGGCAAGGCGCCGGAGCCGCCCTCCGGGTTGCCGGCCGTCGAGCGCGCCCAGCCGGTGGACGTGACGGTGCTGGCGGACTCGGGTCGTGACGACGCCGCGGCGGTCGCGACGGCGCGTGCGGCCGGCGCCAGGGTCGTGCGGCTGAAGGGTGCCGATCCGAGGAGCGACCAGGCCGCGATCGACGCGTTGCGCGCGGAGCCGTCCGGCGCGTTGCTGGCGCTGGGCGGGGACTTCGGTCCGCCGGACCGGTTGCGCGGGCGGGTCGACATGGCGGTGCGCGGCGGTCAGCTGCCGGGCGGTGGACAGGTCCTGTTCCCCGGCCGGATGCTCGTCTGCCTCTACGGTCACCCGGACGGGCCCGCGCTCGGCGCACTCGGCGAGCAGGACCTCGACGGCACCATCGTCCGCGCCAAGGAGCTGGCGAAGCAGTACGAGCCGCTGTCCGACGTACCCGTCGTGCCGAGTCTCGAGATCATCGTCACCGTCGCGCACGGCTCCCCCGGCCCGGACGGCGACTACTCGGGCGAGAGCGATGTCGAGTCGTTGCGCCCGTGGGTCGACCGTGCCGGGAAGGAGGGTCTCTACGTGATCCTCGACCTGCAGCCGGGCCGGGCCCGCCTGGTGGACCAGGCGAAGCGGTACGCGTCGCTGCTCGAACAGCCCCACGTGGGCCTGGCCGTCGACCCGGAGTGGAAGCTCGGGCCGGACCAGGTGCCGTTGCAGCAGATCGGCGGTGTCGACGCTGCCGAGGTCAACGAGGTCTCGGCGTGGCTCGCCGACCTGACCGCCGCGAAGTCGCTGCCGCAGAAGCTGCTCGTCGTGCACCAGTTCCAGCTGACGATGATCCGCGACGAGCAGGCCCTCGACACCAGGCGCGACGAGGTGCAGCTGCTGATCCACATGGACGGCCAGGGCACCACGGGCCAGAAGGTGGACACGTGGAACTCCGTCGTGGGAGCGCGGCCGGGTGAGCTGCCGATGGGCTGGAAGAACTTCTACGACGAGGACAAGCCGATGCTCACCCCGGAGCAGACCATGACCTACGAACCGAAGCCGTCGATGATCTCCTACCAGTGACGCCGGTCAGGTCTGGCAGACGCAGCGGTAGAACCGGGCGGCACCGAGCTTGTCGATCACGTCGTGCGCCGGGACCTCCTCGGATCCGAAGAGGACGGTGCGCTCGAAGCGGTCGCCGCCGCACCCGGACCTCGGTGTCCACACCAGCAGCTCGATCTCGTGGTCCGGGTGCTCGGCCTGCAGGCGCGCGAGAACGGCATCACCCGCGTCGGCGGTGCGCACGCCGCCCTCGGGCGACTCGGCCGCGACCACGGCCACCAGGTGGGCGATGCCGAACTGCCAGAGGTGCAGGGTGCGCGCGCCGTCCTCCGGGTCGTCGGTGAACGTCCACCGCGGGTCGTTGCGGAGCAGCTTCGCCTCCGAACTCCCCGGCAGCACGCGGGATCCGCTCAGGCCGCGGGCGCAGCGCAGGCGGGCGAGCTGGTGCAGGAGCGCCTGGCGGACGGGCTCCACCTCGGCGACGAGCCCGGCGAGCTCGTCCAGTCCCGGGGCCTCCGGGTGCTTGAGGCGCCACCTCGCCAGTTGCCGCGCCATCGTCGCGTGCCCGACGCCGACGTCGTGGTACTCCTCCTCGAGCTGGTCGCACCACGAGCTGTCGGCGTCTTCCACCGCCATGCCGGACAACTCGCGCGCGAGCGCACGCGCTTCGGTCAACTCGGCGCGCAGGCCCGCCAGCGCGACGGGCACCATCTCGATGCCCAGGTCCGAGGGCTCGGCCGGATGCAGGTCTCCCACCCCCGCAACGATACGAACGGAAAGGCCACAGTGGATGATCAACACACGTTCGGCGCCGCAGATTCGCCAATCCGTGCGACCCGGGCCCTGGACGCGGATCGCCGCTGCCGCAACACGAAGAGGCGATCAAGGCCGCCACGGGCACGCTGGGTGACGAAATCCCCGTGCCGGATTCATTCGATGTGGGCGCCTGAGCGCGGACTCGCGGGGTAACCGCCCGCAGCCGCATCGACTGAGGGAGCCCGTCCTTGGACCGCAAGAAGATCGTGCCCTGCGCCGGGAAGCTGGCCGGGCTGTGCCTGCTCGCCGGCGTGCTGCTCGCAGGACTCCTCTTTCCGGTCACCGCGGGGATGGGGGTGCTGTCCAACGAACTCAGCGACCAGGTGGACTCCACCCTCGCGCAGATGTTGAACACCGACCCGCCGTTGATGACGACGGTGACGGACAGGGACGGCGCGCCGATCGCGTACCTGTACGACCAGTACCGGGTCCGGACACCGCCGGACAGGATCTCGCCGCACATGAAGGACGCGTTGCTCGCGATCGAGGACCGCCGCTTCTACGACCACCACGGCGTCGACTGGCTCGCGACCGCACGGGCGGCGGCCCGCAACAACGCCAGTGGCGCTGTGGAGCAGGGCGCGTCGACGCTGACGCAGCAGTACGTGAAGAACTACCTGGTGCACGTGCTCGCCCGCGACGACACGAGCGCCCAGCGCCTGGCCCAGGAGCAGAGCGTCACCCGCAAGCTGCGCGAAGCCCGCATCGCCGTGGGCGTGGAAACGGCGCTGGGCAAGGACGAGATCCTCGCGCGCTACCTCGACCTCGTGCCGTTCGGCTCGACGATCTTCGGGATCGCCGCCGCGGCGCAGGCCTACTTCGGCACGACCCCGGCCGAGCTCACCGTGCCCCAGGCCGCGATGCTCGCGGGCATGGTCAACAGCCCGAGCGCGCTCGACCCGGAAACGCGGCCGGACAAGGCCTTCGAGCGCCGCAACCTCGTCATCGACGCGATGGCGGCCCACGGGAGGCTCTCGGCCAAGGGACGCGGCACGCCACAAGTTCGCTCCTCTCGGTCTGAGCAAACCCGTCCGTCCACTGCAGACCGGGTGCGTGGGCGCTGGTCCGTCGTACGGCTTCTTCTGCTCGTTCCTGGTCGAGTACCTGGGCGAGTCCGGGTTCAACCTGGAGGAGCTGAAGATCGGCGGCTACCGCGTGGAGACGACGCTGGACCGGCGGATCACCGAGCACGCGAAGCAGGCCGTCGAGGCGCAGGCGCCGAAGAACACCCCCGGTGTCGCGAACACGATGGCGGTCGTCCGTCCCGGCAAGAACGCGCACGAGGTCGTCGCGCTGGTCGCCAACCGCGACTACGGGCTGAAGCAGGAGGAGTTCCAGACCCAGTTCGACCTGCCGAGCGGGGTGGAGAACAAGTTCGGCACGGGCTCGGTCTACAAGATCTTCACCGCGGCCGCCGCACTCGAGAAGGGGATCGGCATCGACACGGTGATCCCCTCCCCCAACACCTACACGTCGAAGGTGTTCAAGGGCGGGGCGCGCTCGTGCCCCGCCACCGGGGAGCCGGACACGCGCTGGTACTGCCTTTCCAACCACAACGACCGCTACCCGCCGCAGATGCCGCTGAAGCAGGCGCTCGCCACCTCCCCCAACACGGCCTTCGTGATCCTGGAGGAGAAGACCGGCGTCGACGCGGTGGTGGACATGGCGTCCCGGCTCGGCATGCGCAGGACGATGGCCACCAACATCGCCGGTGTGCGGCCGACGCCGAAGGCACCCCGGGACCTGCGGCTGTCCCAGGCGCAGTACTACGCGTCCAACGCCAACGCCTCCTTCACACTGGGTCCCGCACCGTCGAGCACCCTCGAGCTCGCGAACGTGGCGGCGACGATCATGAGCGGTGGCACGTGGTGCAAGCCCACCCCGGTCCGCCGGGTCCTCGACCGGAACGGCCGGCCCGTCGAACTGGCGAAACCACCGTGCGAACAGGCGGTGCCGGAGAAGCTCGCCGACGCGCTGGCCGTCGGGCTCAGCGAGGACGCCAAGGGCACGGGCAGTTCCTCGAACGCCGCCAGGAAAGCCGGGTGGACGCGCCCGATGATGGGCAAGACCGGCACGACCGAGGAGTACAAGTCCGCGGCCTACGTCGGGGCCACGCCCGACTACGCGGGCGCCGTCCAGGTGTTCAACGACGGCACCTCGCCGAAGGGCATCTGCATCGGCTCGGGGCCGCCCCGGCTGTGCTCCGAGGGCAACATCTACGGCGGCACCGTTCCTGCCGCCACCTGGTTCGACACGATGGTGAAGGTGCACGACGGCCTGCCGGAGAAGCCCCTGCCCGAGGTCGAGGACCGCTACCGCCACGGCGACACCAGGATGTCCGTGCCGGACGTCGTCGGCACGGACGTCACCCGGGCCTCGGCGGTGCTGCGCCAGGCCGGTCACCAGGTGACGACGGTGTCCGTCAGCTCCCCTCGACCTCGCGGCACCGTCGTCGCCCAGTCGCGCAAAGGTGCTTCCCTGCAAGCCGCACCGGTGACGCTCTCGGTGAGCAGCGGCCCCGCCGCGCCGACGACTCCCCCGCCGGACCTCGCCTCGTCCACCGCGGTCCCGCCGCCCCCGGACCCGGGGCGGCCGGCGGCCGCTCCCCCGCGATGACACCGTTCGAGTGATCATCGAGGGACGAACGGCGGGCCTTCCCGCACGTCGTGCCCCCGGCGTCCGGTCGGCGGGACGAACAGCTCGGCGCCGAGGTCCAGTAATGTCGTTCGGGTCGTGAGGTTTGCTTGAACACACAGGTCTGCCTCCACGTGTTCGAGTCGTGCAGTGGAGGACCTGGGATGAGTGGCACGAGCGCGCCTGCTGACGGTCGGGACGCGCGAAGAGCAGTCGACCTGCCCGAGTTGCGGCAGTTGCTCGCCGGGCTCACCGCCGTGCGCGACGGCGACTTCGGCATCCGCCTGCCCGACGACTCCGACGGGCTGCTCGGCGAGATCGCGACGGTCTTCAACGGCATGGTGGACCAGCTGTCGCTGTTCACCTCCGAGGTCACCCGCGTCGCGCGGGAGGTCGGCACGGACGGCCGCCTCGGCGGCCAGGCCGAGGTGCCCGGGGTGTCCGGCACCTGGAAGGACCTCACCGACTCGGTGAACGCCATGGCGGGCAACCTGACGAGCCAGGTCCGCGACATCGCCCAGGTCGCCACCGCCGTCGCGCGCGGCGACCTGAGCCAGAAGATCGACGTCGACGCGCGCGGCGAGATCCTCGAGCTCAAGAACACCGTGAACACGATGGTCGACCAGCTGTCGTCGTTCGCCGACGAGGTCACCCGCGTGGCCCGCGAGGTCGGCAGCGAGGGCAGGCTCGGCGGCCAGGCCGAGGTGCCCGGTGTCGGCGGGGTGTGGCTCGACCTCACGAACTCCGTGAACTTCATGGCGGGCAACCTGACCGACCAGGTCCGCAACATCGCCCAGGTGACCACCGCGGTCGCCAGGGGCGACCTC
Organism: Lentzea albida; assembly: GCF_900111005.1. Lineage (GTDB taxonomy): Bacteria > Actinomycetota > Actinomycetes > Mycobacteriales > Pseudonocardiaceae > Lentzea > Lentzea albida. The sequence continues at coordinate 70,321 of NZ_FOFV01000022.1, read as the reverse complement.
AGTCAGAAGATCACCGTCACCGCCAGGGGCGAGATCCTCGAACTGGCCAACACCATCAACACGATGGTCGACCAGCTGTCGTCGTTCGCCGACGAGGTCACCCGCGTCTCCCGCGAGGTCGGCACCGAGGGCGCGCTGGGCGGCCAGGCCGACGTGAAGGGCGTCTCCGGCACGTGGCGCGACCTCACCGACTCGGTGAACTTCATGGCGGGCAACCTGACCGCGCAGGTGCGGTCCATCGCCCAGGTCGCCACCGCGGTCGCCAGGGGCGACCTCAGCCAGAAGATCACCGTCACCGCGCGGGGCGAGATCCTGGAGCTGAAGAACACGATCAACACGATGGTCGACCAGCTCAGCTCGTTCGCCGACGAGGTCACCCGCGTGTCGAGGGAGGTCGGCACGGACGGCCGCCTCGGCGGTCAGGCGGACGTGAAGGGCGTCTCCGGCACGTGGAAGGACCTCACGGAGTCCGTCAACGTCATGGCGGACAACCTCACCGCGCAGGTGCGGTCCATCGCCCAGGTGACCACGGCCGTCGCGCGCGGCGACCTGAGCCAGAAGATCCGCGTCGACGCGCGCGGCGAGATCCTGGAGCTGAAGGAGACCATCAACACGATGGTCGACCAGCTCTCCGGTTTCGCCGACGAGGTCACCCGCGTGTCCCGCGAGGTCGGCACCGAGGGCAACCTGGGCGGCCAGGCGACGGTGCGGGGCGTCTCCGGCACGTGGAAGCACCTGACGGACAACGTGAACGTCATGGCGTCCAACCTGACCAACCAGGTGCGGTCCATCGCCCAGGTCGCCACCGCGGTCGCGCGCGGCGACCTCAGCCAGAAGATCACCGTCGAGGCCAAGGGCGAGGTCGCCGCGCTGGCGGGCGTCATCAACACGATGGTCGACACGCTGTCCGCGTTCGCCGACGAGGTCACGCGCGTGGCCCGCGAGGTGGGCACCGAGGGCATGCTCGGCGGCCAGGCGCGCGTGCCGAACGTGGCGGGCACGTGGAAGGACCTGACCGACAACGTCAACTTCATGGCGAACAACCTGACGAACCAGGTGCGCAACATCGCCCAGGTGACCACCGCGGTCGCGCAGGGCGACCTGACGAAGAAGATCGACGTCGACGCCCGCGGCGAGATCCTCGAACTCAAGACCACGATCAACACGATGGTCGACCAGCTCTCCTCGTTCGCCGCCGAGGTGACGCGCGTGGCGCGGGAGGTCGGCAGCGAGGGCCGGCTGGGCGGCCAGGCCGAGGTCGAGGGCGTCTCGGGCACGTGGAAGCGGCTCACCGAGAACGTGAACGAGCTCGCCGGCAACCTGACCCGGCAGGTGCGGGCGATCGCCGAGGTGACGAGCGCGGTGGCCGAGGGCGACCTGACCCGGTCGATCACGGTCGAGGCCTCCGGTGAGGTCGCGGAGCTCAAGGACAACATCAACTCGATGGTCGGGTCGCTGCGCGACTCCACCAAGGCCAACCAGGACCAGGACTGGCTGAAGTCGAACCTGGCGCGCATCTCCGGCCTGATGCAGGGCCGCCGCGACCTCGCCGTGGTCGCCGAGCTGATCATGGACGAGCTGACGCCGCTGGTCTCCGCCCAGTTCGGCGCGTTCTACCTGGCCGACGACGCGGACGACCGCCAGGAGCTGCGCCTGATCAGCTCCTACGGCCACCCCGACGACGACTCGCGGCCGACCCGGTTCCAGTTCGGGCAGTCGCTGGTCGGCCAGGCCGCGCGCAGCCGCCGCACCATCGCCGTCGACGAGATGCCCGCCGACTACGTCGCCATCACCTCCGGGCTCGGCCGCACCGCGCCGGTGAACCTCGTCGTGCTGCCGATCGTGGTGGAGGACCAGGTCCTCGGCGTCATCGAGCTGGCGTCGGTGCACCGCTTCACCGACATCCACCGCGACTTCCTCGAACAGCTGATGGAGACCGTCGGCGTCAACGTCAACACCATCATCGCCAACGCCCGCACCGACGAGCTGCTCGTCGAGTCGCAGCGCCTGGCGGGCGAGCTGCAGTCGCGGTCCGGCGAACTGCAGGTGCGCCAGGAGGAACTCCAGCGCTCCAACGCCGAGCTGGAGGAGAAGGCCGCGCTGCTGGCCACGCAGAACCGCGACATCGAGGCCAAGAACCTCGAGATCGAGCAGGCGCGCCAGGAGCTCGAGACCCGTGCGCGGGAGCTCTCGCTCGCGTCGAAGTACAAGTCGGAGTTCCTGGCCAACATGAGCCACGAGCTGCGCACCCCGCTCAACAGCCTGCTGATCCTCGCCCAGCTGCTGGCGCAGAACCCGAGCCGCAACCTCACGCCGAAGCAGGTCGAGTACGCGGGCATCATCCACTCCGCGGGCTCGGACCTGCTGGGCCTGATCAACGACATCCTCGACCTGTCGAAGATCGAGGCGGGCAAGATGGACGTCACGCCCGAACGCGTGCCCCTGCGGCAGCTGCTGGACTACGTCGAGATGACGTTCCGGCCGCTCACCTCCCAGAAGGGGCTGGGCTTCCAGCTGACCACCTCGCCGGGCACACCGCCCGAGCTGGTCACCGACGACACGCGCCTGCAGCAGGTGCTGCGCAACCTGCTCTCCAACGCCGTGAAGTTCACCGAGACCGGCGGGGTGGAGCTGCGCATCGGGCTCGCCGACCCCGAGGAGCTGCCGCTCGCGGTCCGGGTGCACGGGCCCGCGATCGCGTTCCGGGTCAGCGACACCGGCATCGGCATCGCCGAGCACCAGCTCGACTCGATCTTCGGCGCGTTCCAGCAGGCCGACGGCACGACGAGCCGCAAGTACGGCGGCACGGGTCTCGGCCTGTCGATCAGCCGCGAGATCGCCTACCTCCTCGGCGGCTCGATCACCGCGGAGAGCGCGCTGGGCAAGGGCAGCACGTTCACGCTCTACCTCCCCGTGCACAGCAAGGACTTCACCGAGCAGCCGCGGGAGACGACCGCGGAGGAGCCGCCCTCCGCGCCCGCGGAGGAGCCCGCACCGGCGCCCGTCCACCGGCGGAGGCTCCTCGTCGTGGAGGAGCGGCCGCAGGGCCTGCTGTCGCTCGTCGCGCAGAGCGCCGTGACCGACCTGTCCGCGAGCAACGACCCGCGCGGTCCGGTCGAGGTGGTCACCGCGGTCGGCAGGGAGGAGGCCGCGGCGGCGCTCGCGACCGATCCGTGCCACTGCGTCGTGCTGGAGCTGGACATGCCGGACGGCGCCGCGCTCGCGTTCCTGGAGGCGCTCGACGGCGATCCGGCGACCCGCACGATTCCCGTGCTGGCGCACAACAACCGGAGGTTGTCGCCCTCGTACGAGAAGGAGCTGCAGGCGCGCAGCGGCACGCGGCCGCTCGAACTGCTGTCCAGTTTGGACGAACTGCGCGAGCGGATCGCGTTGCACCTCGACGCAGACGGTCCCGAGGACGTGCTGCCGCTCGTGCGGCCGGAGCAGCCGCGGCCACCGGCCCGCCAGCAGGGCAACGGCGCCCTGGCCGGGCGGACGGTGCTGATCGTCGACGACGACGCCCGCAACCTGTTCGCGCTCAGCAGCATTCTGGAACTGCACGACATCCGCGTGCTGCACGCCGAGAACGGCAGGGAGGGCATCGAGGCCCTGACCGCGCACCCGGAGATCGACCTGATCCTGATGGACGTGATGATGCCGGAGATGGACGGGTACGCCGCCACCGCCGCCATCCGCGCCATGCCGGACCACGCGGAGCTGCCGATCATCGCGGTGACCGCGAAGGCGATGCCCGGCGACCGCGACAAGAGCATCGCCGCGGGAGCGAACGACTACGTCACCAAACCCGTCGACGCCGACGACCTGGTCTCGTGCATCCACCGGTGGATGCGGTCCCGGTGACCGCGGACGAGGTGGGCGTCGGGCGGCTCGCGGGCACCGTCGCCCGCCTGCGCAGGGAGATCGACGAGGCGCGGGCCGAGGCGGACGGCCGCGCGCTGGTGGAACTCGCGAAGGGTGTGCTCGTCGAACGGCTGCGCTGCGGTCCCGCGCAGGCCGCGGCACAGCTCGCCCTGCTCGCCGAACGCGCGGGCACCACGCAGCTCACGCTCGCCGTCGACATCATCAACGAGGTGTCCGGCGACGAACTCACCGCCGTCCCCGCGGCGGGAACGGACACCGCCACCGCGATCCGGTTGCGCACGGCGGAAAGCGGCGCCCTGCACGCCGGCGACACGCAGTCCGTGGCCGAGTCGCTCTTCGCCCACGCGCTCGCCCCGCTGGGCGCGAGCGCCGTGGCGATCTGGCTGGCGGGCGCCGACTCCTCGCTCACCCTGGCCGGGCACGCCGGGTTCGCGGCGGGCGAGGCGAACCGGTGGCGCTACGTCCCTCCGGGCGTGCCCACCCCGGCGCGGCGCGCGCTCGTCGAACGCGAGGCGGTGTGGATCCCCGACCTCGGCGAGTCCGGTCTGCCGTCGATCGGGTCCACCCTGCGCGGCCGCGCCACCGTCCCTGCCGGAACCGGCGGCCGGATCACGGGTGTCCTGGAGATCTGCTGGCCCTCGCCACTGCCGCCGCAACCGCTCAGCGTGCTGAAGCAGGTGGAGGCGCTGGCGGAGCTGTGCGCGGCCACGCTCGACATCACGGCACCCGCCGGCCCCGCCGCGCCCGCCCCGTCCGAGCTGACGGACCTCGCGGACGGCCTGCTCGACCCGGCGTTGGTGCTGGGCCCGGAGGTCTCGCCCGACGGCACGATCACGGACTTCCGGGTGCACCACGTCAACAGCGCGTTCGTCGACCTCGCGGGCAGGCCGCGCACCGCCGTGGCCGGCAAGACCCTGCTGGAGGCCTATCCCCTGGCCGCCGCCGAGGGCGACCTGTTCGACAAGATCGAGCGCGTGCTCGGCACCGGTGAGGCGTTCCGGGCCGAGCAGATGAACCTCGCGGCGCTCATCGACGAGGTCCCGCTCACGGTGACGGCCGGGGTGAGCATCACCCGGCACGGCGCACTGGTCCTCGTGGTGTGGCGGGTGCAGGACGAGACGACCCGCCTCGCGAACCTGCTGCAGCACGCCCAGCGCCTCGGCCGCGTCGGCGGTTTCGAGGAGGAACGGCACAGCGGCACGATCGTCTGGAACAGCCAGCTGTACGCGCTCCACGGCCGGGACCGCGGCGCGGGCCCCATCCCGCTGGAGGAGATCGCGGACCACGCCCACCCGGACGACGTGCCCGCGCTCAACGGGTTCGTGCAGACCGTCCTGCGCGACCACCGGCACGCCTCGGCGGCGTTCCGCCTGCAGCGGCCGGACGGCGTGACCCGGCACGTCCGCGTGATCGCGGAACCCGTGCTCGACCCGCTGGGGACGCTGCTCGCCGTCCGCGGTGCCTACCAGGACATCTCGGCCCAGCACTGGACCGAGGTCGCGCTGTCCGCGACCCAGGACCAGCTCGCGATCACGGCCCAGGAGGCGGCCGAGCGCAACAAGCTGACGTTGCAGCTCCAGCAGGTGATCATGCCTCCGACCCACCCCACCCTGGAGGCGTTCGGACTGCGCGTCGCCGTGCGCTACCAGCCGGCCGCGCAGGAGGAGCTGGTCGGCGGCGACTGGTACGACGCCGTCGTGCTGCCGTCGAAGCAGATCCTGGTCTCCGTCGGCGACATCACGGGCCACGGCATCAAGGGCGCGACCGGCATGGTCGTGCTGCGCAACGCGTTGCGCGGTCTCGCCGCCACCGGCGCGGGCCCGGCCCAGCTGCTCACGTGGCTCAACCTCGTGGCCCACCACCTCGCCGACCACATCTTCGCCACGGCGATCTGCGGCGTGTACGACCCGAACACCCGCGTGCTGCGGTGGGCCCGTGCGGGCCACCTGCCACCGGTGCTCGTCCGGGGCGGGCGCGGCGAACTGCTGCCGATGCTGCCCGGCATGATGCTCGGCGCGTTCGCTGAAGCGTCCTATGTGGAGGGAGAGGTCGTCCTGGAGTCCGGGGACACGCTGGTGCTCTACACCGATGGCCTGGTGGAGCGCAGGGACCTGCCGCTGGACGACTGCCTCGACCGGCTGTGCGCCGCCGCGCAGGAACCGCGGGCGAACCTCGACGAGCTGCTGGACCACCTGCTGGTGCACAGCGACTCCAACACCGATGACGACACGTGTGTCGTCGGTGTGCAGCTGCCGTGACGAGAGCCCGGGTTCCGGCCCGGCCCGCAACGCCGTGAAGCGCCCGGCTGGAAGGTTCAGCCGGGCGCTTCACCGTTGGCACACGCCCGTCGCGATCGACGCCTCTTCAGACCGACGACGATCCCGACTGCACGGGCGCGCCTGGTCACCACCACACCACGCGGCCGCCGCCCCGGGCCGTACCGGCCCCGAAGTGATCAACCGGTAGGAACCGGTGCGTCGCCGGCCTTGCGTGGTGTGCGCGGATCAGCGGTCCGAGTCGCCGTGGACGTCGAGGTCCGGGTTGGCGCACGTGCCGCTGTCGTTGTTGGAGAACAGCGGCACCGCGATGACGTTCACGTCGACGTGGCAGACGTTGAGGTCGCTGAGGACCTCGGACTCGTCCAGGTTGACCAGGCCCACCTGGTGGGTGTGGTCGTACCGCGGAGCGATGTCCACGGGCTCGTCCTGCGTCGCGAACGCGGGCGTGCCCATCATCAGGAAACCCGCGCCCACAGCGGCCACGGCACAAGCCTTCTTCAGCATCACGTCTTCTTCCTCGAGAACCGGCTGGGTCGAACTGCGGGTGTTGCGACGGGAGGCGGAGCAGGCATCCCTGGTCACACGCTCCGCCTCCGTTCGGCGCGCCGTCGGGGCAGGGCGCCGTCTCACGTCACTTGTCGTCGGGGTTGGCGCACAGGCCGCTGTCGTTGCCCGACAGCGCCGGCACCGCGATGACGTTGACGTCGATGAAGCAGGCGTTGATGTCGCTCAGCACCTCGGAGTCGTTCAGGTGCGCGACACCGGACTGACCCGTGATGTCCAGCTCGGGGGTGTCGGCCAGCGCGGCGGAACCCATACCGAGGAAAGCGCCCGCGATAGCGACGGCCGCCCCTGCCTTCTTCAGCACAGAAATCTCCTCAATCAAATCTTTCGGGAACTGACAGCGGCGGCGAATGCCGTCCGCAAGTCCGCCAGGACCGTATCCAAACGATGCGACCGAAGCAAAATCAGTGGCCGCCCCGCAGCGTTCGGAAAGCCTCCAAACCACACCTTCGAGTGATGCATTGTTTTGGAGGTTTGAGCGCCACCGGCAAGATGAGCTGCCGAAATCCAACACATTCGCAGCGACACCTTTCCATGGGGTGAACAATCGGGCCCCAGCGCCGCTACCAGGCCCTGCACCGCCCCACCAGGCACGCTCGGGCCACGCCAGTACGCACCGGCCCACCGAGCACGTCCGACAAAGGCACACCTCCGTTTGTCGGCAGCACCGGAAACCAATACGGTCACGAACCGAGATCACCGGAACTGGTCGAGTTGAGCCGGCAGCTCGAAATCACACCGAGGATGTGACCGGTCGAATGCGAATCGCGATGGTGTCCGCGCAGGCGAGTCCGCTGGCGGAATGCACGGCACAGGGCGCGCACGTCACCGAACTCTGCGCGGGATTGAGCGCGTCGGGCCACGACGTGGTCGCCTACACCCGGCGCGACGATTCCACGTCCCCCGACGTGGTGCGCGCCGACGAGGGCCACGACGTCGTGCACGTGCCCGCCGGGCCCGCCCGCGTCATCACCGAGGACGAGTTCACCGCACACCTGGGCGACTTCGCCGCGTTCCTCGCCGAGCGCTGGCGGGTGCTCCCGCCGGACGTCGTGCACTCGCACCACTGGACGTCCGGTCTCGCCTCGTTGATCGGCGCGCACCACCGCCAGATCCCCGTGGTGCACTCGTACCACGGGTTCGGGGAGTCCCCGGAGCGGCAGCGCTCCGACGCCGAGACCCTCCTCGCCCGCCGGGCCGCGTGGATCACGGCGACGAGCACGGCGGAGGCCGCGCACCTCTGGCAGCTCGGCGTGCGCCGCGCCAGGGTGTCCGTCGTCCCGAGCGGCGTGGACGCGTCCCTGTTCACCCCGGAGGGCCCGGCCGAGATCCACGACGGCCGGATGCGCGTCGTCACCGGGAACCTCGATCCCTGCAACCGCACGGCGATCGACGCGGCTCTGTCCACACTGGACCACGTCGAGCTGGTGGACGTCAGCCCCCTCCCCCGCCGGGTGCGGCCGGGTGTGCTGAGGTCGGCGGACGTGGCGTTGTGCGCCCCCGCCACCGACACGTTCGGCAGCACGGCACTCGAGGCGATGGCTTGCGGCGTTCCCGTGGTGGCCACGGCGGTGGGCGCGCTCAGCGACATCGTCCTGCCGGACGTGACGGGCCTGCTGGTGCCGCCGCGGGACAGCGGACGGCTGGCGCGGTCGCTCAAGACGTTGCTCGCCGACGAGACGCTGAGGGAACAGTTCGGCATCGCGGCGCGCGACCGCGTTCTCAGCCGGTACTCACGACGCCGGCTCGCACAGGAGACGCTGGCCGCGTACGACCATCTTGGCCTCGCCGCGCACGGCGACCGCTCCCGGTAGGCCGGTGGTGCGGGGTCGGCGACCGGTGTTGCCGCTGCGACCTCGACAGCCGGTGTTGCCGGTGCGGGATCGACGGCCGGTGGTGCCGGTGCGGGATCGGCGGCCGGTGTTGGCGGTGCGGCGTTGCCGGTGCGGCCTCGACAGCCCAGCGTCGGCAATGCGGGCGTCGGCGTGCGGGCGTCGCGGCCCAGCCTCGGCAGCCCGGCGTCGGCGGCGCGATCCGCGCTCAGCAGGACCCCTCGTGGTCCTGAGCGCGAATCGCGCCGCCCCAGGCCTCGCCACTAGATCGGCAGCGTCTCGCCGCGCCTCACGACCCGCACGCCCCTCTCCTGCCGCCGCGCCGCCTCCGCGGTGAAGTCCGACAACGGCGACTTCATGACGGTGTACTCCTCGTAGTGCACGGGCACGGTGGTGCGCGGCGCGAGCAGCTCCACCAGGTCGGCTCCTTGCACGCCGTCCATCGTGAGCAGCAGTCCCAGTACCTTGGTGCCGCCGAGGTGCACGACCGCGAGGTCGATGTCCCCGAAGCGGGTGCGGATCTCGCTCAACGACGGGTGCACCAGGGTGTCGCCGCTCAGGTAGATGCGGAACGGGCGCCCGCCCGCCCGGTACTCCAGCATGGTGCCCATCACGGGCGGCAGCAGGTGGCCCACCAGCCCGAGCGCGTGCCTGCCCGGCAGTGACGTGATGGTGAGCGTCGCCGTTCCCCGCGACAGCGTGGTGGTCTCCCACGTGCGCAGCGGCGCGGTCTCGCGGAAACCGCGCCGGGACAGGCGTTTCGCCGCGTGCGGGGTGGTGAAGACGGGCAGGTCGCGGCCGAGTTCCCTGCTCGCCACCCGGTCGAAGTGGTCGCCGTGCAGGTGCGAGAGCACGACGCCGTCGAGGTCCGGCAGGTCGGCTATTCCGATGGCGGGATCGACGAGCCGGCGCGACACGATGCCCTGACCGATGTGCGTCCACTGTCCTCTGTGGAGGAAGTTGGGATCCGTCAGGAGCGTGAACGGGCCCAGTCGCAACACGGTGGTGGCGTTGCCCACGAAGTACAGGGAGCCGTGCACGCCCTCCCCACCCGGCTGCGGATCGCCCACCGTCATGGGCGGAACACCGACCGGACGCAGTCGTCCTCCTTCTTCTTGAACAGCTCGTAGCCGCGCGCACCTTCGGCCAGCGGCATGACGTGCGTCGCCAGGTGGCTCGTGACGAGTTCGCCGGACGCGATGCGGTCCAGCAGCATCGGGATGTAGCGCTGCCCGTGCTGCTGCGCGCCGCGTACGGTCAGGCCCTTGTTCATCAGGGCGCCCAGCGGGAACTTGTCGACCATGCCGGTGAAGACGCCCAGCACGAACACCGAACCGCCCTTGCGGCAGTTGTAGATCGCCTCGCGCACCGCGATGGGGCGGTCCATCTCGAGCTTCAGCTTGCTCTTCACCTGGTCGTACACGTACTGCGGGCCCGTGGAGTGCGCCTCGCAGCCGACCGCCTCGATGCACACGTCCGGACCGCGCCCACCGGTGGCCTCCAGCAGCGCGTCGCCAACGGACGTCTGCTCGTAGTTGATCGTCTCGACGCCGAACACGGACTCCGCCTGCCGCAGGCGGTAGTCGAAGCGGTCGATGACCAGCACGCGTTCCGCGCCGAGCAACTGGGCCGCCCGCGCCGCCATCTGGCCCACGGCACCGGCGCCCCACACGGCGACGACGTCACCTCGCTGGACACCGCCGAGGTCCGCGCCCATCCACCCGGTCGCCGCCGAGTCGGACGTGAACAGGGCGCTCATGTCGCCCACGCCCTCGGGGATCGGGATCGCGGTGTGGTCGGCGAACGGCACGCGCACGTACTCGGCGTGGCTGCCGCGGAACCCGCCCATGGCGTGCGAGTAGCCGAAGATCCCGCCGGGGTCGGCCCCCCCACAGGTGCTGGGTGATCGCCGGGTTGGTGTTCGTGTTGTCGCACAACGAGTAAAGCTCGTTGCGGCAGTACCAGCAGTTGCCGCAGGCGATGAACGAGCACACGACCACGCGGTCGCCCGGCCGGTGCTTGGTCACGCCCGGCCCGACCTCGACGACCTCGCCCATGAACTCGTGGCCGATCACGTCGCCCGCCTGCATGAACGGGATGTAGCCGGTGAGCAGGTGCAGGTCCGAGCCGCACACGGTGGTGAGGCCGACCTTGAGGATCATGTCCTGGTCGTTCAACAGCTTCGGGTCGGGGACGTCCTGCACGCGGACGTCGTTGATCCCCTCCCAGCACAGAGCCTTCACAGCCTGCCTCCTCCTGCCGCACGGCTCGTCACGAGCTGCAGCGCCTTGCCCATCGGTCCGGGATGGGTGGGCGCGGTGTCGGCCCGCACCACCTCGCCGGCTTCCAGCACCGACTTGGCCCGGCGCAACGCCACCCGGACGTCGTGCGCCGACGCCCCGGCGGCGGGCTTGGCCCTCAGTTCGGTGCCCTTGTCCCCCGAGGCGGGGGTGATCTGGAGTTCGACCTCTTCCCGCAACCGCGCCAGCTCCTGCGGCAGCGCGGCCTGCACCTCCTGCGGTGCGCGGTTCACCGTCACGACGAGCCACTGCCCGCCCGATCGGCCTGCTCCCGCGCGTCGCCGCCGCCTGGCCACCACCGCGGCGGTCGCCGCACCCGCTGCCAGCAAAGCCTTGCCTGCTGTGTTCATGATCCGCCCTCTCTAGGCGCACGAGGGCCGTGGATACCCCTGCCCGAGCGGGAAAACCGGATGCCACGAGATCGGTTGGACCAGATTCGCACGGGTATGACCCCACTACCGACACACCAGGGAGGTAAGCGATGGCCACGGGTGAAACCGGCTTCGACGACGTCAGCTACGACCTGATCTCCGTGCAGTACCACGCGCTCAAGGCGGGCCACGACTACGGCCAGTACGTCCGCGACGCCGACAACGCCGGCCGTCAGGACATCGCCGACTTCTTCCGCCGCGTCATGGAGGAGGACTCGGCGAGGGCCAAGCAGTGCCACGAGTACCTGAAGGACCTCTCGGGCTCGGGTGATTCCGGACCCGCCGTCAGCTGACCGCTCGCCGACGTCGTGCCGCGGCGCCCGTTTGTCCGGCAACGGCTCGGGTAGCCGGGCACGACCGAAGCGAGACCCTGCTCCCCACCTGGAGTTCTCATGTCCCGGACCGATCACGCGGTGCGGACACCCGTGCAGAAGGCGGCACTGGCGGTCAGCATCGTGTTCGTCCTCGTCGGCGTCGCCGGCTTCATCCCCGGCCTCACGACGAACTACGACACCCTGATGTTCGCAGGCCACGAGTCGCAGGCGATGTTGCTGGGCATCTTCATGGTGTCGATCCTGCACAACATCGTGCACCTGGCGTTCGGCGTCGTCGGGTTCCTCATGTCCCGCACGGCGCAGGGCGCGTACCGGTACCTGGTCGGCGGTGGCATCGTCTACCTGCTGCTGTGGCTGTACGGCCTGGTGATCGACCACGACAGCGACGCGAACTTCGTGCCGCTCAACACCGCGGACAACTGGCTGCACCTGCTGCTCGCGGTCGGCATGGCCGGACTCGGGTTCGCGCTCGGACGCGGCGCGCGCAACCGCAACCGGCACGTCTAGAGCGCAGCTCCCCCGGTGATGATCAGCAGGGCGACGTCGACGAGTGCCACGACGAGCAACGCGTTGAAGTTCGCCCGTGATCCGGCCTCGCGGCCGCGGATCCTGCCGATCACGAGGACCACGACCGACAACGGCACCGCCACCAGTCCCGCCGTCGTGACGGGACCCGGCGGGCCGAAGGCCAGGACCAGTCCGGTGATCACCGCCAGCGCGGATGCCACGCCCGCGCTGGCGGCCCCGCCGAGGCGGTGCGGCAGTCCGCGCACCCCGGTGGCGGCGTCGTCCTCCAGGTCCGGCAGGACGTTGGCGAAGTGCGCGGCACTGCCGAGCACGGCCGCGGCCACGACGAGCCAGGCCGGTGCCCAGTGACCGCCCGGACCGCCGAGCGTGACGAACGCGGGCAACAACCCGAACGAGACCGCGTACGGCACGACGGAGAACACCGTCGCCTTCACACCGAAGTCATAGGCCCACGCGGAAAGCAGCATCACGACGTGCACGAGCGTGGCGTCCACACCGGACAGCAGCGACAGCAGGACCGCTGCGACAGCCGCGACGATCGTGACGACGAGAACCAGTCGCCTGGACACGGCACCGGACGCGACCGGCTTGTCACGACGGCCGACGCGCGCGTCCCTGTCCGCGTCCAGCAGGTCGTTGAGCCATCCCACGGACAGCTGACCCGCCAGCACCGCGGCGGCGACGGCCACCAGACCGCCCGGCGACCTGCCGGTGGTCATGGCGAGAGCCGTGGCGACCGCGGTGACCGCGAGAGCAGGCAACGGATGACAGGAACGGGCGAGAGCTTCGGTGCGGCCCATGGGATTCCAGTCTGCCAGTCGCGGCGGATCACGCAGAACGATCTTGAGCCCAACGACCCCGAACTGTACGAGAGGCTCGCCGGCCAGTGGTGGCAGCCGCGCGGAGCGTTCGCCGTGCTGCACTGGCTCGCCGCCGCCCGCGCCCGGCTGGTCCCCGAGGCACGGCCGGGAGCCGTCCTGGTCGACCTGGGCTGCGGGGCGGGCCTGCTCGCACCGCACGTCACCGGCTACCGGCACCTCGGCGTCGACCGCTCGGAGTCCGCTCTGCGGCAGGCACGGGCGCACGGCGTCGAACCGATCTGCGCCGACGTGCTCGCCGTGCCGCTGCCCAGCGGGTGCGCGGACGTCGTCGTCGCCGGCGAGATCTTCGAGCACGTCCACGACCTCGCGGGCGCGGTCGCCGAAGCCTGCCGTCTGCTGCGGCCGGGCGGCCTGCTGGTGCTGGACTCGCTGGCCGACACCGCCCTGTGCCGCCTGGTGGCGATCGGCCTGGCGGAACGCGCCGGTCTGGCACCGCGCGGCGTGCACGACCCCGCCTTGCTCGTCGACCGCGCGCTCCTGGTCGGCGAATGCGCCCGGCGCGGTGTGCGCCTGCGGCTGCGGGGTATCCGCCCGGCACTGCTCGACCTGCTCACGTGGCCGGTGCGCCGCGGAACCCCCGTCCGCATGGTCCCGACCACGACCACGGCCGTGCTCTTCCAGGGCGCGGGCCGCAAGAAGGGATGAGCCTTGGACCTCCACCCCCTCGCCGAACGCCTGTCCAGCCGGGCTGCGCGGTACGACGCCTCCGGTGACTTCCCGCAGGAGGACTTCGACGACCTGCGCGAGGCCGGACTGCTCGGCCTGATGACGCCGCGGCACCTGGGCGGGTCCGGTGCGTCGTTCGCCGAGTACACCGACGTGGCGATCGAGCTCGGCAGTGGCGCGGGGGCGACCGCGTTGATCTTCAACATGCACGCGTCCGTCACCGGGGCCCTCGCCCAGACCCCGGACGAGCTGGTGCGGCAGTTCGGCGGCGCCGAGAGCTTCTTCGCCTTCCGCGACCGCGTGCTGAAGGCCGCGGCGGAAGGCGCCCTCTACGCCGTGGCGATGAGCGAACGAGGTGCCGGGTCCCGGCTGTCCCAAGTGCGGACCGCCTACGAGCGCACGGGTTCCGGCTTCCGCGTCACCGGCTCCAAGACGTTCGTCTCCGGCGCCGGGCACGCGGACGCGTACCTCGTCGCCGCGCGGGACAGCGGGTCGGAGGAGCCGAAGATCTCGTACTTCCTCGTCCCGGCCGGTCCGGGCGTGGACGTCCAGCAGACCTGGGACTCGCTCGGCATGCGCGCGACCGGGAGCCACGACCTGCACCTCGACGTCGAGGTGGGCGAGGACGCGCTCGTGGGCGGCATCGAGGGTGCCGCGCTGCTGCTGGCGCAGGTGATGCCCCAGTGGCTGGTCGCCTCCTACGCCGCCGTCTACGTCGGTGTCGCCCGCTCCGTGCTGCACCACGGCGTGCGGCACCTGACCGAGCGCGGGCTGCACACCCTCCCGATGGTCCGCGCTCGCCTCGGCCGCGCCGACGTGCAGGTGGCCGCGGCCGAGCTCGTGGTCCGCGAGGCCGCCCGGCGCGTGACCGGCGACCCCGGCAGCCCCGAGACGAACCGCTGGGTGTGGCGGGCCAAGCTGATCGCCGGGGACACGGCCGCGCAGGTCGCGTTCTCCGTGCTGGAGGCGGCGGGGGCCTCGGCCACCCGGCGGGGTCATCCGCTGGAACGGCTCTACCGCGACGCGCGGTGCGGCGCGCTGCAGCCCGCCACGTCCGACGTGTGCGCGGACTGGCTCGGCGCCGCCGCGCTGGGCGAGGACCCCGACGGGCAGGCCCGCTGGTGACCGCGCACATCGCCGCGATCGGCACCGCCCTGCCCCCGGTCGTCGAGCAGAAGACGTTGTGGGAAGAGCACTTCCGCCCTCTGTTGCAGGAGAGCAGGGCCGCCGAGCGGATCTTCGCGGCGGCCGGGGTGCGGCGGCGGCACGCCGTGGTCAGCCCGCTCGACTTCGACCTGTCGGAGTGCACGACCGGGGAGCGGATGCAGTTCTACAACCTCTTCGCGCGGCCGTTGGGCCATGAAGCCGTCGTTTCGGCGCTGTCCTCCGCCGGCCTGGAACCGGCGGACGTCGGCCAGCTGACCGTCGTGTCCTGCACCGGGTACACGGCGCCGGGGCTCGACGTGCAGCTGGCGGCGTCCCTGGAACTGGCCGAGGACGCACAAAGGCTGCAGGTGGGCCACATGGGGTGCTACGCCGCGCTTCCCGCACTGGCCACCGTCGCCGACCACGTCCGCGCGCACCGCCGTCCGGCCGTCCTGCTGTGCCTGGAGCTCACCTCGCTGCACGCACAGGAGTCCACAATGGACGCAGGCCAGATCGTGTCGCACGCGCTGTTCGGGGACGCGGCCACCGCGCTCGTCGTCCGGCCGGAGCCGGGCAGGCTGGAGGTCGTCGCCACGGGCGCGGTCACCGATCCGTCCACAGCGGACCACATGACGTGGACGGTGACCGACCACGGCTTCCGGATGACGCTGTCGCCGCAGGTGCCCGAGGTGCTGGGCAAGCACGTCCGGGACGCCGTCGAGCGCCTGCTGGGCGAGCACGGCCTCACCGTGCCGCAGGTGCGCGGGTGGGCCGTGCACCCCGGCGGCCCGCGCATCCTCGACACCGTGCAGCACGAGCTCGGCCTGCGGGCGGAGGCCCTGGAGCCGTCGCGGCACGTGCTGCGCGAGCACGGCAACTGTTCGTCGGCCACGGTCCTGATGGTCCTCGACGAGGTGCTGCGCGACACCGCGCTGCGGCCGGGTGATCCGGTGGTGGCGATGGCGTTCGGACCCGGCCTGACCCTCTACACCACGCTGTTCCGCGTCACCGGATCGCCGGCGTGACGCAGGCGTACCCGGCCGCGGGCCGGATACCCCGGTGTCATGGACACCGATGAACTGCGGAGGTTCGTCCTCGACCGGCTCGACGAGGACGAACGACGTCTGGCCGGCGAGGAGCTCCCGTTGCTCGACGACGCGGAGCGCCGCGGGAGGCTGCGCATCACCCGCACCGACGACGGCGCGGGACTCCTGCTGCTGCCCGGCCCGGCCCAGGCGGCCGACGAGCGGGAACTCGTGCCGTTCCCCGAGAAGGTGGGCCAGCTGAGGAGCGAGGTCGAGCAGACGGACGACGACACGGTGCTGCGGCTGCTCGCCGGGGCGTTCGACACGCACCACGACTGGCAGGAGGAGCGGCGATGACGACGCCCGAGCCCGACCGCGTGACGGCGGAGAGCGAACTGGAGGACGCGGACATCGGTGCCGAGCACACGCGTCCCACCCTGGCCGACGAGAACCCGGGCGGGCCGCACCGGGGACGCGACGAGTCCGAACCGGACGGACGCGGTGGGGACGGCGGGATGGATCCCGCTCCGTAAGGTGCTGGAAGGATTCCTCACGCCTGGCAGGCCTCGCCTGTCAGGCGTCCTCCGCCCGCACGACGAGTCCGCGCACGGTGAGCACCGTCGACTCCGGGCTCTCCGGCAGCACGAACTCGACGTCCGCCGGGTCACCTCCGACGCACAGCGGTTCCCGTGCGGCCAGGCGGATCTCACCGCCGGGCTGGGTCACCGTGGCCGCGTCCCGCTCCAGCACGACGGTCCCGCCGTCCTCGGCACCACCCGCGTCCGGCAGCTCGGCGACCAGCCGCAGACCCGCGTCGTCGTACTCGCCGGCGAAGTCGAGGACCATCGGCTTGGACCGCAGCGTCACTTCGACACCTGCTGCGTGACAACGAGTTCGGCTCATGCGCGAGCGGTACCCGCCCGCTCTGGGACGAAAACACGGGGTGCCGGAAGTGCTCAGACCATGACCTCCCGCAGGACCCGCAGCACGTTCTCGCCCAGCACCTTGCGGATGTCTGCCTCCGCGAACCCGCGCCTCACCAGCGCGTCGGTGATCTTCGGCAGGTCCGACGGGCGGGAGACCTCGGCGTGCGCGGTCGTGGCCTCGAAGCCCGGCGGGAGCATCCAGCCGCCGTAGACCTGCTGGTAGTAGTCGTCGATGAAGTCGGGACCGAGGCCGACGTGGTCGATGCCCGCCACCTCGGCGATCCGCTCGACGTGGTCGGCGACGCGGTCGGCCGTGGGGTTCTGGGCGTCGATGAAGAACGGGACGGCCGCCGCCACGCCGATGACGCCGCCGAGGTCGGCGATCTGCTTGATGTGGTCGTCGTGGAGGTTGCGGTGGATGTCGGTGATGCCGAGGCAGGCCGAGTGGGTCGCGAGGAACGGCCTGGTGGCGAGTTCCAGCACGTGGTCGACGCCGCCGAGGCCGAGGTGGCTGATGTCGAAGACGATGCCCAGCTCCTCCATCTCCCGCAGCGCCTCGATGCCCTGCGGGGTGAGGCGGCTGCGCGAGGTCGCGTCGAGGCCGCTGCCGTCGGCGAGGAACGTGCGGCCGAAGTGGGCGAGGGAGATGACCCGGACGCCCACCCGGTGCAGGGTGCGGACAAGCGCGACGTCCTGGCCGATGCCGTGCGCTCCCTCCAGCGCGATGACGAGGGCGATCCTGCCGGCGGCGACGGCCGCGTCGATCTCGGCGCCGGTCACGCAGACCGCGACGTCCTCGCTGTGCTCGGCGGCGAGGCGGTGGATGCGCTCGACGAGCAGCAGCGTGCGCCGCAGACCACCCTCTGACTGGAAGGCCTCTTCGAGGCAGATGGGCAGGATCTGGACGTCGACTCCTCCCGCCCGCAGCTCGGGGAGCCAGAACTCCCGGAAGTGACCGGGCTTGGCGCGCTGGTCGAAGTGGTCGACCAGCAGGATGAGGTCGTTGTGGCAGTCCACCACCACGGCGTCCTGGTGCAGAGACATGGTCATCCTGTGGGGTTGCGGGGCCGAGATGGTCGTCGAGTCTAGGTGCCGCCACTTCCGCACGAACGCGCGAAACGTCGCTCCCCGCGGCGGATCCGTGCGACATCGGTCGCGTCAGATGTCGCCGAGCAGTCTCGCCGCCTTGATGCCGAGGTGGAGGACGAGGCGGCGCTCACCGTCGCTCAGGTCGAAGCCGGTGAGCTGCTCGATGCGGCGGAGCCGGTGGTAGATCGTCGCGCGGTGCACGTTGAGGCGCTCGGCGACCGCGCGGGAGTCGCCCGCGCGGTCGAGGAAGGTCTCGGCGGTGACGAGGAGCGCGGGATCGGCGTCGACGAGCGCGGTGATCGCCTGCTCGACCCCCATGCTGCGGAGCTGCTCGCGCGGCTGGGCGACCAGCAGCGCGTAGATCCCCAGCGCGTCGTGGCGGGCGACGGGCCGGAACACCGGGATGACGTCGGCGACCCTGATCGCGTCGAGGGCCTGCTGGTACGAGGTGGCGACGTCGGTCAGCCGCACCGTCGGGCGGCCCACGCCGGCGACGACGGCCCGCCACCGGTCGGCGCGCCCGAGCCTCTGCACCGCCGACGAGCACAGTTCGTCGGCGAGCCGCGGGACCCGGTCCATCGCGCGTTGCGTGGCGACGAACAGCCCGTGGCCGGGGCGGACCAGGTACATGCTCTCGCGGAACGGCATCGTGTGGGCCGCCGCGCGCAGAGCCGCTCCCAGCGCGAGGCGGTCGCCCTCGTCGACGTCCTGACCGGCCACCGGCAGTGGCGCGACGACGATGGCGACGACACCCCCGCGTGCCGCGAAGAGGCCCGATTCGACGAGCCCGTCCGCGGCGAGGGTGCGCGCGACGTGGTCGTCCGACATCAGGTCGCGGAGGAACTCGCCGACGCGGGCGTCGTGCAGCTCGCCCAACGCCCGTTCGCGGAACAGCACTTCCGCGGCCTCGTCGGCCGCGACACCGGCGAGGGCCAGCCCGGCGTCGTCCACCGGTTCGTCAGCGTCGATGAGCCACAGGTAGCCGAACTGGACGCCCTGGAACCGGATCGGGATCGCGACCCGCGGGAGCAGGTCGAACTCGTCGGTCGTGGGCAGCCGCACCGGTCCGTCGGCGCGCTGGAGCCGGAGCTTCCGCAGCCACGCGACGGCCTCGGGCGGCGCCTCCCTGGTCAGCACGACCCGTGCGCGCATGTCGTCGATCGGACCGGCCTGCGCGCTGTAGGCGAGCAGCCGGAAGTGGACGTCGTCGACCGCGACCGCCCGGCCGAGCTGCCGGGCGAGCGTGTCCACCACCCGCTGCAGGTCCTCGCTCACGGTGCCGCGTTCCGACGCATCGCCACGCCTCTCGTCATCAGCCCGATGGTAGGGACAACAGGGGGTGCTTCAACGCGACAGCAGTCACTCTATGGCTGCTTTCGGTTCGACACCTGTCGAGTGGGTGCACGAACGCCCCGTTGTGGGTAGCCGGAAGTCATGAGCAAGATCAGTGCAACGGACCTGTTGCTCGACGGGTTCGACAGGGTCCAGCAGGCGGTGGCGGAGGTCGTGGACGGCCTGTCCCCCGACGACCTGGCGCACCGGGTCGACGGCTCGGCGAACTCGATCGCCTGGCTCGTCTGGCACCTCACCCGCGTGCAGGACGACCACGTCGCCGACCTCGCGGGCACCGACCAGGCCTGGACCGCCGACGGCTGGGCGGACCGGTTCGACCTGCCGCTGCCCCGCGGCGACACCGGCTACGGCCACGGCGACGAGCAGGTCGCGGCCGTGCGGGCGTCGACTGACCTGCTGCTCGGCTACCACCGGGCCGTCCACGAACGCACCCGGGCCTACCTGCGTGAACTGGACGTCGACGACCTCTCGACGGTGATCGACGAGTCGTGGGACCCGCCGGTGACCCGCGCGGTGCGCCTCGTCAGCGTGCTCGAGGACGACCTGCAGCACGTCGGGCAGGCCGCCTTCGTCCGGGGGCTGCGGGAACGCGAGCTTTAGCTAGGGCTGCGGCCGGGCACCGGGCCCGGGTTCCGCGCGGATGTCGCCGATGCTGTCGACGCGGTGGCCCTCGCCGCAGCGGATCTCGGTGCGGATCGGCGCGCCGCACTCGCGGTGCGACAGCGCCACGGTGGGTCCCGCCGGGCTCGGCAGCCAGCGGTCGGCCCAGGTGAGCAGGCTGATGATGGCCGCGGCGAGGTCACGTCCCTTGTCGGTGAGCCGGTACTCGTGACGGCCGCGGGAGCCGGTGTCGTGGTAGGCGACCCTGACGAGGATGCCCTGACCGGTCAGCTCCCGCAGGCGCGCCGACAGCACGCCGCGCGTCATGCCGGTGTGGCGCAGGAAGTCGTCGAAGCGCCGCGTGCCGTAGAAGGCCTCCCGCACGATCTGCCCGGCGCTGCGCGGCACGAGCACGTCCAGCGCGCGTTGCGCGGAGTCCGGTTCCAGCTGCCAGGCCTCGCGCCTCCACCGCAACTCGTGCGCGTCGTCCGCAGGTGGCCTGGCGGTCGGCTCCGGCACGCCTTTGTGCTGCATGCGCGCACTCTGTCACATGTTCCCAGCACCCCGGCGGAGGCCGTGCGGGAGACGTCCCCGCGATGGGCTACCGTGCTGAGTATGGTTGACAGTACTCAGCCGGTGCGGCGGTTCGTGGCGCTGGGCGACAGCGTCACGGAGGGGGTCGGCGATCCCCGCCGGGACGGCAGCCTGCGCGGCTGGGCCGACGTGCTGGCCGGCGAGCTCGCCCACGCCTGGCCGGGTCTCGAGTACGACAACCTCGCCGTCCGCGGATGGCGCACCCGGCACGTGCTGGAGCACCAGCTCGAGCCCGCGCTGCGGAGCAAGCCCGACCTCGTCAGCGTCGTGGCGGGCGCCAACGACGCGTTCGACCGCGACGGCTTCGACGGTCCCGCCGTCGGCAAGGCGCTCACCCACGCCGTCGCCGCCCTGCGCGACAGCGGCGCCCGCGTGATCATGGCGACCCTGCCCGACGTCACGCGGCGCTGGCCCGGTCCCCCGGCCCGGCACCAGGCGACGCGCTCGCGCCTGCAGCACGTCAACGACCTGGTGCGCACGATCGCCGCCCAGTACGAGGCGGTCATGCACGACCTCTGGCACGACGAGCGCACCCACGCGCCGCGCATGTGGTCGATCGACCGCGTGCACCCCGGCACCCACGGCCACGCCGGCATCGCCCACACGTTCGCCGAGCTCCTCCTCGGCCGCGCCCGCACGCCCTGGACCGCCGCCGGACCACCGGTCGGCGCGGCGCAGCGGATGGCCGAGATCCGCTCGCTGTGCACGATCGTCCGGACCGACTTCCGCCGCAGCCTGCCGAGTCAGCTCCCGCGCGGCCGGTGGGACACCGCGGTGAACGCACCGGGTCAGTCGCTCTGAGCGCTCAGGACGCGACCGGGCACGCCGCGCCGATGACTCCACCCCGCGCAGAGCTTCCGCGAGCAGGTCGCTCGCATGGCGCCGAGCACCCGCGCGCCGCCCCGGTCAGGCGCTGATCAGTCGCCGGACCCGCGAACCGACTCGACGGCGGCGTCGACGGTCTCGGCGAGCGGGAGGACCTCGCTCAACCCGCTGATGAAGAGCGGGTGCTGAGCGGCGTTGTCCTGCGCCACGATCGCGAACCCGATGCCGTCGTTCTGGGCCCGGCCGTGCAGCTTCAGCAGCATCGACAACCCGGCCGAACTCAGGAACGACACGGCGAGGTCGACCACGAGGGCGGCCGGCTGCTTGTCCAGGAGCTCGGTCAGGGCGGTACCCGCGGCGTCGACGGTGGCCGCGTCGAGCTCCCCGGTGACCGTGGCGACGAGCACCCCGTCCCGATCGGCGGTCTGCACATCCGCCGCAGTGCCTTCGGCTGGCTCGACCGTCATCGTGCACCCCGCAGACGCATCACTACCGAATCCTCCAACGCACTTCGTCACCACGCGTACATCCGGACGTTACGCTGCGCTTACACGATCCTCAACTCGGTTGCGTTCGCGCTCGCGCCGCGGAGGTGACATACCCCGCGAACAGAGCTTTCACGCCGTCGATCCGACATCCGGGTGACACTCCAGACGCCGACGATTGATTCCCACATTCCGGGAGCGCTCCCAGACTCGCTGGTCTTTCCGGCAGCACCGTGGACCGATTCGCTCCGGGCGGTCATCGGGCTCGCCAGGTATGCGATTCCAGCATCACCGCTGTTCAGGCGCCCAACTCTCACCGCAGACCGGCGAGCGCGTGCGTCAGCCACGACACGGAGCTTGACACGTCGCGCAGGGCGATATGAGACTCCCCAACCTGGGAACGCTCCCAGCTCTACCGCCGCCGCTAGAGGAGTTCTCACGTGCGTCCCCGCCACTGGGTCAGAGTGGTGGTCTGTGTCGTCGTCTCCACCGTCGTCGCCGCCTGCGGCGCGGGAGGAGCGGCGAACCGGACCGCCGACGGCAGAACCGAGCTGACCGTCGCCACGTTCAACGAGTTCGGCTACGAGGAGTTGTTCCGGGAGTACGAGGCCGCCCACCCGGACGTCAAGATCACGCCCCGCAAGACGGGCCAGGGCGCCCCGCACCACCAGAACCTCTTCACGAAGCTGGGCGCGGGGTCGGGTCTCGCCGACGTCGAGGCCGTCGAAGAGGGTTACCTGAGCCAGGTCATGGCCAGGTCCGACCAGTTCCACGACCTGCTGGAGATCGGTCCGAAGGCCGTGACGCCGGACCGCTGGCTCCGGTGGAAGGTCGAGGCCGCGACCACCAGGAACGGCCGGCTGATCGGCTACGGCACGGACATCGGCCCGCTCGCCCTGTGCTACCGCAAGGACCTCTTCGCCGAAGCCGGTCTGCCGTCCGAACCCGACGACGTCCGGCAGCTCTTCGCCACCTGGGACAGCTACTTCGCCGCGGGTGACAGGTTCGTCGCCGCCGTCTCCGGTGTCGCCTGGTTCGACAGCGCGGCGCAGATCTTCAACGCCATGCACAACCAGCACGACGTCGGCTACTTCGACACCTCCGACACGCTCGTCGTCGAGTCCAACCCGGACATCCGCAACGACTGGAACGCCGTCACCAACGCCGTGGCGAGAGGGCAGTCGGCGAAGCTCACGGCCTTCAGCAACGAGTGGAACACCGGCTTCAAGCTCGGCAGGTTCGCCACCACGACGTGCCCGTCGTGGATGCTCGGCGTCATCGAGACCCAGGCGGGGCCGGAGAACGCCGGCAAGTGGGCCGTCACCGACGCGTTCCCCGACGGCGGCGGCAACTGGGGCGGCTCGTACCTGACCGTGCCGAAGCAGAGCCGCAACGCCGGCAAGGCCGCCGAGCTCGCCGCCTGGCTGACCGCGCCCGAACAGCAGATCAAGGCCTTCCAGGCGAGAGGAACCTTCCCCAGCCAGATCGACGCGCTGGAGAACCGGGCCCTGCTGGAGCAGGTCAACACCTACTTCGACAACGTCAAGGCGGGCGCCCTGTTCGCCGCGCAGGTGCAGAAGGTCAAGGCCGCGCAGCACAAGGGGCCCGCCGACGGGCAGATCCAGGAGGACGCGTTCGGCCCGGCGCTGCGGTCCGTCGAACAGGGCAAGAACGCGAACGACGCCTGGGGCACGGCGGTGAAGGAGGCGAAGAAGATCGCCGGATGAGCGACACGCCACGACCGGCTCGTCCGGAGGGCACAGCGCTCGGATCGCACGTGTTCACGGCGAAGTGAACACGTGCGTCACAACGCCCCCAGTTCGGCGCACAGGTGCTTGCGCACGAGCTCGACCTGCTGCTGGTGCCCGGGACCGGAGTACCCGCGCGGCGTGCCCTCGACGAGCATGACCAGGTAGAGGTAGCTGCGGTACATCGCCAGCCGCAGCCGCGCGCTCCGCGTGAACGGCCCGGCGCCGTAACCGGACAGAAAGGCCCGGTCGCGTTCGATGTCGTCGAACAGCGCGAGCGACACGAACTCGGCGAGCGGGTCGCCCCAGAACGCGCGCTCCCCGTCGATCAGGCCCGTCACCCGGCCGTCGTGGACGAGGACGTTGCCGTCCCACAGGTCGAAGTGCACGAGAACGGGACGGGACACCTCGTCCAGCAGTGCGGCGTGCGAGCGCATGCGGCCCGCGACGTCGTCGACCGGCAGCGCCACGGCGAACCTCGCGGCGTCCGCCAGCACACCGTCCACCATGGACAGGAACGCCTCGCGCCAGGTGCGGGCCAGCCCGAGTTGCGGGTAGCCGTAGCCGGTGCCGGTGACCTCGTGCAGACCGGCGACGACCCGGCCGAGGCCGGTCCGCAGCGCGGCCGCCTCCGCCGGTGTGGTCGTGGCAGCGCGTGCCGCGAGGGTGTCGCCCTGGATCTCCGTCATCAGCAGGAGGTCGGCCGGGACGGTGGTGCGGCCGAAGTCGGCGTGCACCACCTCGGGTACCGGCGCGCGCCCTCCTGCCGCCCGGTAGAAGGCGGTCTCGGTCCGCATGAGGCCGCGCTCGTGGGTGAGGCCCGGTGCGTCCGGGTGCGGTGCCACCTTCAGCACCAGGCCCGGACCGCCGGCCCGCCTGATCCGGTAGGCGGTGTTGTAGGTGCCCTCGGTCAGCTCCACCCAGCCGGTCGCGGTGACGGGGTCGACGCCCGCCTCGCTCAGCACGCGGCGCATCGTGTCGTCGTCCAGCTCGAGCCGGTGCTCGTTGTGCATTGAATCCCCCGGAAACCGTCACTTCAGCAGGAACGCGTCGATGACAGTCTGGGTGACGGAGTTGCCGGCGGTGTCCCTGGCCGACGCCTTGAGCGACACCGAGACGGCGCCCCGGGGATGGCTCAGGACGGCGGCCCACCTGCCGTTGCCGCCCACCAGCGGGGCGGCTCGCCACGTCGCTCCCCGGTCGTACGACACCTGCACGCCCGTGGGGCGGGCGGCGATGCCGGTGTTGTGGCTGACCGACAGGGGCACGACCGCCGAGAGCCTGCTCGCGCGGTTGTGGCCGTCCACGGCGGGTGTGAACTTCACGGCCATCAGCGGCAGCGGCCGGGCCGGGCCCTCGGCGACCGTGTCGGAGGTGAAGGTCCAGTCGGCGACGACCTCGCTGGTCAGCGTGCGGTCCCTGGTCGCCTCGGTGTGCAACCGGTAGGTGGCCGGGCCGGAGCCAGCCGCGAACAGACCGCTGGTGCTCGGGATCCTGCCGATCTCGACGCCGTCCCGGTAGAGCGTGGAGCTGCCGGTGTGCGCGGAGAACCCCTCGCGGTCGCGGCCGGAGTCGGCGAAGAGCGGGATCTGGAAGACCATCGTGTCGGTCGACCGGCTGGCGTACCGGGTCGGCCTGCCCGGGTTCGAGGGCAGGTCGGGGCCGAACACCGCCAGGTTGAACGAGTCGGTGGCGGTCCTGCCCCGCGGGAAGCTCGTCGGCGCGCTGGAGAACAGGCGCGACCGGTACTCCCCCGCCGCCGTCATCTCCGAGAAGTCGTTGAACCACGGCGTTTCCGGCGAGTAGAGCTCCTCCAGGACGTACGGCAACGGCTTGGTGATCATGCCTTCCCGGGTGCCCGTGGTCCCGGACGTCGTGGCGCCGTGCGTGGTGCGGACCTTCACCAGGTCCTTGTCCCGCAACCGGAGCACGGGATCCACCGGCATGCGGCCGTCGACGTCACCCCGCACGTTGTACAGGTACGGGCTGGCGTCGAAGCTCCCGGTGGCGTCCTTCTCGGCGAACCTGCCGCCGACCGAGTAGCGGAACCGACCGGGTGCCGAGGTCTTCGACGGGCTGACGAGGACGTCGCCGTACTCGGGAGGGCTGATCGTCGTGCGCAGGTGGTCCTTGCCTCCGTAGGAGGTCGAGCGGGAGAACTCCACGAACTTCTGGCCCGCCTTGGCGCCGCGCCGGTCGAGGACGAGGCCCGCGGGCCTGCCCTGCCGGGCGTCGACGGTGATCGTGGTGGCGGCGCCGAGGTCCACGTCGGGCTCGACGGCCACCGCAAGTCGGTCCGATGTGGACACCTGCGATTCGAAGTAGTAGTGCCCCTTGGGTGCGCGGACCGTCAGCGAACCCGAGGATTCGTACGGCACGCGGGACTCCGGCTTGCTCAGGTCGACGAGCCGGAACGCGTAGTCGGGGGTGGGCTTGCCGTCCGTGCCGAGGACGTTCACCTTGAGGTCGTAGCTCTCCACTTCCCGGGTCACGGTGATGGGCGTGCGCAGGTCCCCGGCCGTGACCACACCGCTGTAGATCCCGTCGGCGCCGCCGGCCTTCGTGTCGGTGGTGACGGTCGCCTGGGCGGACGCGCCGGGAGCGATCGTCAGGGTCGCGGGGGCGACGGTGAACATCCCCGCCGGAGCGGCCTTGCCGTTGGGGTCTTCGACCTCCGTCGCGAGGGCCAGGGTCACGGGTGACGTGCCGGAGTTGTGGTAGGTCACCGCTGTGGTGACCGGGACGTCGTCGGTGTGCGGCCACTGCACGACACCGTTGTTGATGCTCGCCACGGACGCGTGCACGGACGTCGTCACCGCCTTGGCGACGTCGACCCGCCCGGCGCCCTGTTCGAACGCGGTCAGCGCGGGGTTCGGCTTCGCGGTGCCCATCAGGGCCGCCTTGAGCTGCGGTGCCTTCCACTCCGGGTGCCGGCCGGCCAGGATCGCGGCGGCGCCGGCCACGTGCGGGGTCGCCATGGACGTGCCGGACAGCGCGACGTGGTCCTCCCCCACCGGCGGTTCCAGCCGGCTGATGAGGCTGTCCCGCGCCAGCGCGGCGACGATGTCCACGCCCGGTGCGGTGATGTCCGGCTTGATGGCGTTGTCGCGCAGTCGTGGGCCGCGGCTCGAGAAGCCGGCGAGCGCGTCGGTGTGGTCGACGGCGCCGACGGTGAGCGCGGCGTCCGCGGCCGCCGGCGAGCCCGGCGTGCGTCCGCTGTTGCCCGAGGCGATCACGAACAGGGCGCCCGTCCGCGCGGTGAGCTCGTTCACCGCCTGCGACAGCGGATCGGTGCCGTCGCTGGGGGCGTCGCCGCCCAGGCTCATGTTGATCACTTGGGCACCGCCGGCCGCGGCCCACTCCATCCCGGCGATGATCCCGGACTCCGTGCCGCTGCCCGCGTCGTTGAGGACCTTGCCGACGAGCAGCCTCGTGTCGGGCGCGACGCCCTGGTACTTCGGGTGGCCGCCCGTGACGATCGACGCGACGTGCGTGCCGTGGCCGTGCTTGTCCGCGGTCCCGCTCGCGCTGCCGGTGAAGTCCTTCGCCTCGGTCACGGCGTCGGCGAGGTCGGGGTGGGTGGCCTGGATCCCGGTGTCGAGCACCGCGACCGTGGTGCCCTTGCCGGTGTGGCCAGCCTGCCAGGCGGCCGGAGCGCCGATCTGCGGCACGCTCCTGTCGAGCAGGGCGTGCACGGGGCCGTCGAGCCAGATCCTGGTGGCGTCGCGGGTGTTCCAGAACGCCGTGTCCTTGACCGCGAGCACGGCCGCGCCACCGATGCTCGGCAACGCGCGGACCGTGCGCGCGTTGAGGTTGCCTGGCCGGGTGACGATCAACGGGATGTCGCCGCGTTCGGCGTCGCCGTAGCCGCTGTCGAGGAGCCGGGTGACGTTGAACAGCCGGGGGTCGAGCCGTCCGTCCCGAAGCGGGCCGAGCGCGTCGAACGGCGTGACGCTGACGTCGCCGTTGACGTCGGTGCGGGTCAGGAAGCCGACGTGCTCCCTGCCCTCGGCCGCGCGCACGACGGCGTGCCCGGTCGCGGTGAGCACCACCTGGTCGCCGGTGACCAGCGTGATCGTGCGCCCCTGGCCGGTCGGCGAGGCGACCGGCCCGGCGTTCGCGTGCGCCACCGGCCCGACGAGACCCGCCGCCGCGACCACGACGACCGCGGCGGACCGCCTCCACCTGTTGCTCATGCTCCCCCTCTGGAGATCTCCGGCGCCCACACAGAGATCTACTGGCTCCGCTGGTGGTTTCCACCCGTTGCCAGTTGCCAGAGTTGGTCTAAACCTCCGCCGCGTAGAGGGCGGCGACCGCCCTGGCCTGCCGGCTCAGGGCTCGGCGCGCCTCGTCGGGGGTGAGCACCTCGACGCCCGAGCCGAAGGCGAGCAGGGTCTCGACGGCGCGCACCGAGCGGAAGCGCAGCTCCACCCGGCTCCAGCCGGGCCCCTGCGGAACGGGCGTCCCGTCCGGTTCGGCGAGATCCGCCTGGTGCACGCGCAGGAACAGGGCCAGCACGTCGTCCCGCACCAGGGCCGTGACGGCCACGAGCGACGGGAGGTCGTCGATGCGGCGGCGCAGGACCTCCCACACCTCGTCGAGTTCGACGCCGGCGCGCCGCTGGACGGGCTCGGTGAGCACGACGGCCGACTGGGAGCGGTCGACGCGGTAGAGGCCGGGTTCACCTTCGTGGTCCGCGACCAGGTACCAGACGCCCGCCTTGTTGACCAGGCCGTACGGGTCGACGACGTAGGTGTGCGCGCGGTTGTCGCGGCCGTGCCGGTAGCGCAGCTCCAAGCGCCGGTCGGCGAACACGGCGCGTTGGAAGACCTCCAGGTCCGACCGCCCCGGCGCACCCCGCCAGCGGACCGGGTCGATCAGCACGCGCCTGCTGGTCAGGTCGGCGCCGCCCCGGTGCGGGGCGGGCAGCGCGGCCATCACCTTGCGCAGGGCGGAACCGAGGGCCTGACCGAGGCCGAGATCGGTGTGCGCGGAACCGGCCAGCGCCACGAACAGGGCCCGCGACTCGTCGGTGGTCAGGCCGGTGACGTCCGTCTGGTAGCCCGGCAGCAGCGCGATGCCTCCCTGCGGGCCGCGCACGGTGTAGACGGGCACGCCCGCCGTCGAAAGGGCCTCGACGTCGCGCATGATCGTGCGGACCGAGACCTCCAGCCGCCCGGCCAGATCGGTGGCGGACAGCTGCCCGTGGGTCTGCAGGAGCAGCAGGATCGAGAGCAGGCGGTCGGACCTCATGCCTCCGGATTCTTCTCCACGTACATGACAGAAGATGACATATAAGTGCCGCAACACTCTGGTCACCTGGTCGCGACGAGCGCGACCGGACAGGGAGGAACCACCAGTCATGACCGCCACCACCGGTGCCGCGCAGACGATCGCCGACGAGTACGTCCGCGCCTGGACCAGCGGCGACGCCGAGAAGGCCCTGAGCTTCGTGGCCGACGACGTCGTGTGCGAGGCGCCCAGCGGACGCATCGAGGGCATCGAGGGCTACCGGCAGTTCCTCGCGCCGTTCGTGGGCAGGATGCTCAAGGGCGAGGTGGTCGACGTGCTCGGCCACGACACCCGCGCCGTGACCGTCTACGCCGTCGACCTGCCGTTCGTGCGGAACCTGCACGGGACCGAGTACCTGACCGTCGCCGACGGCAAGATCAGCCACGTGATCAGCGTGTTCGACATGTCGCCGATGCTGCGGGCCGCGCAGTCCTGACCGGACACCACGGACCTGGTCATGGCGCTCGCGCTGCCGGGGTACGAGGCGGGGCCGCGGAGTAGCGCTACCCGCAGCGGGAAGCCATCACCCGGCCATGACCAGTCCTTTGTGGAGCCGGTCGGGCACGGCGCTCACGGGCACGGCGGCAGCGGAGTCCGTGAGCGGCCGCACCGGGCCAGCTCCGGCCACCTCACCCCTCCTCGGTCAGGGCGGTGATCATCGCCTCGGCCATCGGGGCGCTCGACGCGGGGTTCTGCCCGGTGAACAGGTTGCGGTCGCGCACGGTGTAGGCCTGGTAGGCGGGCCCTTGCGAGTGCAGCGCGCCCTTGTCCCGCAACGTGCTCGCCAGCAACCACGGCGCGTTCTCGGCGGTGCCGAACAGCTGCTCCTCCTCGTCGGTGAAGGCCGCCATCCTGCGGCCCTCGAACACCCACCTGCCGTCGGCGTCGACGGCGGAGAGCAGCGCCGCCGGGCCGTGGCAGACCGCGCCGATCACCTTCCCGGACGCGTCGGCCTCGACGAGGAGCCTGCCGAGGTCGGCGTCCTGGTACAGGTCCACGACGGGACCGTGGCCGCCGGGCAGCACGATCGCGACGTAGTCGTCCAGAGCGACCTCGTCGAGCTTGAGCAGCGGGCCGAACTCCCGCAGTGCGCGCTCGGCGTGCTCGACGTGGTGCCCGCACTCCGGCCCGGCGATCTCCGGGTCGGCGCTGTGCGCGTCCAGCGGCTGCAGGACGCCGCCGGGCGAGGCGAAGTCGACGGTGAAGCCCGCCTCGACGAACTTCTCGTGCGGGGCGGCCAGTTCCTCCGCCCAGTAGCCCGTCGGGTAGGCCGAGCCGTCGGTGCGCTCCCAGACGTCGGCGGCGGACATGACGATCAGGATCTTGCTCATCTGCTGGCTCCGTTCCGGGGCAGGTGCGTCAGGCGGGGAAGTCGCTGGCGGACGCGGTGGAGGCGGCGGCGTCGAGGGTCGCCTGCAGCGCATGGACCTTCGCGGTGGCGTAAGCGTGGGAGTCCGAGCCGAGGACCAGGCGCAGCGAGGTGTCGCCCGACACGACCTTCTCGATCGTGATCCGGGCGCCCCTGACCGGGTCGCCGAGCTGGTTTCCCTGCAGCTTCAGGTGGTTCTCGACCATCTCGCGGATCTCCGGGTACGCCGGGGTGGTGTTCTCGGGCAGCGCCAGCGAGTCGGTGGTGAGGAAGCCCGTGCGGAAGTAGCCGGGCTCGACGATCGTGACGCCGACGCCGAAGCCCGCGACCTCACCGGCGAGCGCCTCGCTCAGGCCCTCCAGCGCGTACTTGCCGGCGCAGTAGAGCGCCCAGCCGGGCACCGAGGTCAGGCCGAGGACCGAGGACACGTTGACGACGTGGCCGCCGCGCTGCTCGCGCAGGACCGGAAGCGTGGCGCGCAGGACGTTCCACACGCCGGCGACCTGGACGTCGAGCATGTCCCGCACGTCGCGGTCGCTGGTCTCCTCCACCGCGGCGAGGAAGCCGTAGCCGGCGTTGTTGACCACGACGTCTAGCCCGCCGAAGCGGTCGGTCGTCTGCCGCACGGCCTGCGCCACCGCGGCCTCGTCGCGGAGGTCGACCGCCAGCGGCAGCAGGCGGGTGGTGTCGGTGTCGAGCGCCGCGAGGAGGCGTTCGGTCGAGCGGGTCGTCGCGGCGACGTTGTCGCCCCGCTCCAGGAGCTGCTTGACGAGTTCGAGGCCCAGGCCACGGGAGGTGCCGGTGACGAACCAGGTGGCGGGACGATCGGTCGGAAAGGTCATGGCACAAGCCTGGCGCCGCGAACGGTCCCGTTGGGACGCATATCCGGCCCTGTGCGACCTCGGACTCGGCAACCTAGGACTCGGAGGTCCAGTTATGAACTCCGTGACTGCGCTAGGACTGCGCGACAATGGCTTCATGGCCAGTCTCAACCGCGAACTCGCCGACTTCCTGCGGCGCGCACGCAGCCAGGTCGACCCGTCCCGCGCCGGCCTGCCCTCCGACGGCAGGGTCCGCCGCGTCAAAGGCCTGCGGCGCGAGGAGGTCGCGCTGCTCGCCGGCGTGTCCACGGACTACTACGCCCGGCTCGAGCAGGGCAGGCGCATCACCCCGTCCGCGGCAGTCGTCGAGGCCATCGGCCGCGCCCTCGAACTGGACGAGGCGGGCCGCACGCACCTGCGGGACCTGATCGGGCTGCCGGCCGGCCCGGCGCCCCGCCGGCCGAGCAGCGTGCAACGCGTCCGTCCTGGCCTCTACCAGCTGATCGACGCGCTGGACGGGGAGCCGGCGCTGGTCCTCGGCCGCCGCACCGACGTGCTGGCGGCGAACCGGATGGCGAAGGCGTTGTTCGCCGACTTCGACGAGATCCCGCCCAAGGAGCGCAACTACGCGCGCTGGATCTTCCTCGACGAGGCCGCCCGGTCGTTGTTCGTCGACTGGCACGACCAGGCCCGCGCCGCCGTGGAGAGCCTGCGCTTCGAGGTCGGCAGGGACCCCGGCGACACCGCCACCGTCGCGCTCGTGAACGAGCTGCGCGAACGCAGCCGCGACTTCGACCAGTGGTGGGAGCAGCACCGGGTGCACCAGCGCACGTACGGCTCGAAGCGGCTGCGGCACCCGCTCGTCGGCGACCTCACCGTCGAGTACGAATCGCTCGCGCTGCCGGGAGATCCGGACACGATGCTCTACGTCTACAGCACCGCGCCGGACTCGCCGTCGAGGCAGGCGATGGACATCCTGGCCAGCTGGACGGCCGGTGCCCGGCCGAGCCCGCAGGAGGCAGGGCCCGAGGCCTAGTCGAACCGCCCGTCGAGTGTTCCGGCGGGCAGGACCTCGGTCGAGTTGTGCTCGCGGACGATCCGCCAGCCGTCCGGCGTGCCGCGCCAGACCAGCGAGGTCGTCGTGCGGATGTCCGTGACGGCCTCGGGTGTGACGATCCTGGCCACGAACCTCAGCGTGGACGCGGCCAGGTCGCCGGAGGCGAGCACGTGCGGGCCGTCGTCGACGGCGTGGTGCGCGGACACCATCTCGCGGAAGGCGGGTTCCCAGATCTCGCCGTAGGCGGCGGCCGTCGTGGCCACCCGGTGCTCGGGGTCGAAGTCGTCGTAGAGGCGGAGGTCCGCCGAGTCGAAGTCGTAGAACTCGCCGAAGACGCGCCGGAAGCCGAACGGCGCGTCCCCCGCGCGGCGGTCCCAGCCGAACACCCACCGGACGTGCCGGTCCGCGATCACCTGCTCTGTCGTCATGATCCCGACGCTAGGACCGCCCAGGACTTCCTGACAGGGTGCGCGACTCCTAGGGAGTCGCGTGGCGCTCGAGCACGCAGGCGATCCGCTGCACCGGGATCTCGTGCCGATCGCGGGTCAGCTCGTCCTGCACGACGTAGTGCAGCTTCTCCCCCACGCTCCGCAGCATCATCACGATGCCCTTGCGGGGTTCCTCTCCGTCCACGGTGAACTCGACGAAGTCCCCTTGCCTCGCGTCAGATCCGTAGTCGCGCAGCATCACGAACGCCACCTCCACCTCGTTGTGGTCCGACTCAGGAGAAATTGACGTCCTGACCGTCCACAAACGACATTTCACCGGATCAGGTGAGGAGGTGGTTCAACTCCGCCGAAGACCGTTGATCAGCAGCCGCACCAGGTGGCGCACGTCGTAGCGAACGCCTTCGGCCACGTTCGCCCCGGCGCAGATGCTGCCGACGGCGCGCATCAGTTCGTGGGCGTCCTGCCCTTCCACTATCTCGCCGGCCTGAGCGGCCTCGTCCAGCAAGCGCGTGCACACGGGCACGAGGTGTTCGAGGAAGTAGTCGTGCAGGGGGTCGTAGCAGGACTCGCTCGACTGCAGCACGGACGCCAGACCCTGTTTGGTGACCACGAAGTCGACGAACCTGTCGATCCACTTCGTCAACGCCTGGTGCGGACCCGGTTCGCTCGCGAGCAGCGCGGGCCCCGCCTCCGACAGCGACTCCACCTGCGACCGGTAGACGGCGAGGATCAGGTCGGCCCGCGTCGGGTAGTGGCGGTAGATGGTCGCCGTGCCGACTCCGGCGCGGGCGGCGATCTCGCGGATGGGCGCCTCCACACCGGAGGTGACGAACACCGCGGCCGCCGCCTCGAGCACGCTCCCGGCGTTGCGCCGGGCGTCGGCCCGCCGCTGGGGCCGCACCGCCGCGCCGGGAACCTCGCTCATCGCCCCATCCTATCGAGCCGTCCCCACCGGGACGGGCAGGTCCAGCAGCAGCGCGGCCAGTTCGTCCGGCACGGTGATCATGCAGTCGTGGCCCGACGCCAGTTCCCGGACGTCCGCCGGCTCGCCGTTCGGTTGCACGCCGGGAACGGGACGGCGCCGGACCGCCGACTCCGCCGTGCAGTGGACGTGCGTGCGCGGGATCGAGGCGAGCGCCGGGTGGTCCATCGCGACCGGCTCGTCCAGGCACCGCACCGTCTGGTCGGACAGCATGGACCGCAGCCACGCGACGTCGGCGGGATCGCTGACCCCGAACAGCCCGAACGGCTCCGGCGGCGGGGGCACCCTCCAGCCGTCACCGAGCATGCCGCGCGCCTCCGGCATCACGTCGAGAGCGCTCTCACCGTGCACCGGCACCATCGCGTCGAGGTACACGAGCCGCGCGATCCGCTCCGGGACCTCGTTCGCCACCGCGGAGATCACCATGCCCGCGTAGCTGTGGCCGACGAGGACGACGTCGTGCAGGTCCTCGTCCACCAGCAGCCGCACGACGTCGGCGGTGTGCGTGCGCAGGCCCGTGTCGGGGCCCAGCAGGTGCCGCGTCTCGCCGTAACCGGTGAGCGTCGGGGTGTAGACCGGACTGCCGCTCGCACCCAGCCTCGGCACCACCTTCGACCAGCTCTGGCCGCTGTGCCACGCCCCGTGCACCAGCACGTACGTCATCGGCATGATCTCTCCAGACTCAAGTGGGACATTGTCCCGATTACGATACGGGACGATGTCCCACTTAGTCGAGGAGGGATCCGGACACGTCAGCGCACCTTCTTCACCCGCGTCACGCTCACCGCGCCCAGCACCCCGAAGATCGCTCCACCCAGGAACAACCCGAGGTACCCGAACGAGGCGATCAAACCGGGCGCCGCCACCGGGATCAGCGACTGCGGCAACGACTGCGCGAGGTTGGCCACGCCGAGGTCCTTGCCCGCGGTCTCCTCGCTGGGCAGCACGTCGGCGATCAGGGCGAGCTCGACGGCGAAGAACGCCCCGAGCCCCGCCCCGAGGACGAGCTCGCCGAGCAGGACCGCCTCGATCGACGGGGCGAGCGCGATCACGGTCAGGCCCACGACGGCGATGGCCGACGAGATGATCACGAACAGCTTGCGGCGGCGCAGGCGGTCGGAGAGCCAGCCGAGCAGGGGCGCGACCAGGAGGATGCCGACCGCGTTGGCGAGGATCGCCTGGAAGACCAGGGTGGGCGCCTCCTCGTCGGTGACACCGAACCGCTCGATGAGGAAGTACGTGAGGTAGCTGGTCGCGGTGAACTGCGTCGTCGTCAGGAAGAACCGCGTGAGCCACGCCCAGCCGAGGTCGGGGTTCTTGCGGGGGTTGAACACGAACGAGCCGAGCAGGGCCTTGAGGTCGAAGGGTTCGCGAACGCGTTCGACGCGGACGCGGTCCCGCACGGGGGCGATCACGGCGACCATCAACACGACGCCGATCAGGCTGGGCACCAGGTACTGCACCGGTCCGGCCGGGAAGAGCTGGACGAGGAACGTCGCGGCGACACCGCCGACGTTCTGCGCGAGGCTGATGAACGACGCGGTGCGGCCGCGTCTCTCGGGGCCGATCTGGTCTGGGAGCATGGCCACGAGGGCGGCGAGCGCGAAGTTCAGGCCGACCTGCGCGATGCTCCAGCCCACGAGCACGACCGCGACGTTCGGGGCGACGGCGATCACGACGATGCCGGCGTAGCCGAGGGCGGCACCCGAGAAGATCCACGGCTTGCGCATGCCGAGGCGGCCGGTGGTGCGGTCGGAGAACCGGCCGGCGAGCGGGTTCGCGATCAGGGAGAAGACCGCGCCGACACCGAGGACCAGGCCGAGCGCCGCACCCGCGCCGTCCAGGTCGAGTTCCCGCAGCCGCAGCGCGATCGTGATGACGAGCGGCGGGACCAGGGCGATCGAGAAGCCCAGGATCGCGAGGGGGATCGCGATCTGGGGGTAGCGCGATGGCGGCGCACCGGTCGACACGGCCGTGGCGGTCGTCGTACCGGCGGTGGCGGGCGCAGGAAGGGGCTTTGACTCGTCCACGTTGACTTCCCTCTGCAGGCGAGCCCGGGGCGTGCTGCCCCAGGCAAGGCCAACACGATAACCCCAAAAAGTTCCAAGTGGAGCTTTTTAGTCCGCCACCGGCCTCAGGAGGTGCTCGAGGAGGGTCATGCCCCGGTTCATGTCGACCTGCGGGTCGAGCAGCCACTGCGTCGAGAGACCGTCCATCGCGGCGATCACCAGTGACGCCGCCACCTCCGGCGAGATGTCGGCCCGCACGGTGCCCACGGCCTGGGCGAGCCGCAGGATCAGCAACGCCTCCTTGCGAATGGAGTCGTAGCGCTCCACGAAGAACGCGCGCGAGTGCTCGTTGCCCGGCTCGATCGCCCGCGCGACCATGCCGTGGCGCAGCGCCACGAGACCCGGCGCCCTGGACACGTAGTCCTCCAGGTGGGAGGCGAAGTCGATCGTCTCGACGACGTCGACGCGGGCGTCGGCGAGCGCCTGGCGGTCCTTCTCGCGCAGCACCTCGACGAAGAGCTCCTCGCGGGTCTCGAAGTAGCGCTTCAGGGCCGCGTGGCTCACCCCGATCGCGTCACCGATGGCGCGCAGGCTGGTGCCCTCGAACCCGTGCTCGGCGAACACCTCGATGGTGCGGTCGAGGATCTGCTGCCGGCGCAGGATCCCCTTGGGGTACCGGCCGCGCTGCCTCGACGCCCCCTCCTCCTCGGTGTCCTGGACCTTCTCCGCGCGCTCACCCTGCGGCACCTGTACCTCCTCGTCGGTCGTTCGGGTCCACCCTACCAAAAAAAGTTCCACTCGGAGCTTTTCCTGGTAGCGTGCGGTCATGCATGACAACGTCGTCCAGGTCGAGCAGCGCGTCGGGAACACCATCCGCGATCACGTGACGCCCGCCCTGTTCATCAGGACCGCTCCCGTCGGCATCACCGCGTGGGAGGTGCCGGACGAACCCGTTCCGTTCGCGGAAGCAGTGAACCAGGACTTCGAGCCGTTCGAGGTCGGCACGCCCTGGAGCAGGCCCTGGGGCACGACCTGGTTCCACGTCACGGGCTCGGTGCCGCAGGACTGGGGGCGCGAGGGCAGCGCCGTGCAGCTGTTCGTCGACCTGGGCTTCTCCCCCCTGCTGCCCGCGTTCCAGGCGGAAGGCCTCGCCTACCGGCCGGACGGCACCATCATCAAGGGCATCGAGCCGTTCAACCGCGTGGTCGACGTCGACGGCACGTCCGTCGACCTCTACGTGGAGGCGGCGTCCAACCCGAACATGCTCGAGCACTTCTTCGCCTCGGCACCCGCCGCGGCGGCCGGGGGCATGGCCGCGGCGCTGCCGGGAACGCTCGCCCCCGTCGCCCGGCCCCACGCCGCGCGCCTGGGCAGCAAGACCACGGCCGGCTCGGAGCCGATCTACACGTTGCGCAGCCTCATGCTCGTCGAACGCGATCTCGAGGTGGACGCGCTGCTCGCCGACGTGACCGTCCTGACAGGACTGATGCGCGAGCTCGAGCCGACCCTCCCGCGCCGGGCCGAGATCCTCCGCGCGCTCGAGGCCATGTGCGACACGATCGACCCGGACGACGTCCGCGGCAGCGCTGCGGCAGCACGGAAACAGCTCGCCGGCGTCCTCGGCGCTCCCGCCCACTCCAGCGCGCACTCGATCGTCGCGGTCGGTCACGCGCACCTCGACTCCGCCTGGCTGTGGCCGACGCGCGAGACGGTCCGCAAGTGCGCCAGGACGTTCTCCAACGTGCTCGACCTGATGGACGCCGACCCCGAGTTCACCTTCGCCTGCTCGAGCGCCCAGCAGTTCGCGTGGGTGAAGGAGTACTACCCGGACCTCTTCGAACGCATCCGCGTGCGCGTGGCCGAGGGCCGGTTCGTCCCGGTCGGCGGCATGTGGGTCGAGAGCGACACGAACATGCCGGGCGGCGAGGCCCTGGTGCGCCAGTTCGTGCACGGGCAGGGGTTCTTCCAGCGCGAGTTCGGACTGCTCTCGCGCGAGGCCTGGCTGCCCGACTCGTTCGGTTTCACCGCCTCCCTGCCCCAGATCGCCCGCTCCGCCGGGACCGACAGCTTCCTCACCCAGAAGATGTCCTGGAACGACACCAACAAGATGCCGCACCACACCTTCTGGTGGGAGGGCATCGACGGCAGCCGGATCTTCACCCACTTCCCCCCGAACGACACCTACGGCTCGGACCTGGGTGCCGCCGATCTCGCCAAGGCGCAGCGCCAGTACGCCGAGAAGGGGGCGTCGAACGTCTCGATGACCCTCTTCGGGTGGTACGACGGCGGCGGTGGCCCGACCCGCGAGATGATCGCCGCCGCACGACGCACGCGGGACCTCGAAGGGTCCCCGCGGGTGACCCTGGGTTCACCGGGCGACTTCTTCGCCGAGGCGAAGGCGACCCTGACCCGTCCCGAGGTCTGGACGGGCGAGATGTACCTGGAGACCCACCGCGGCACCTACACCTCGCAGGCGAGGACCAAGCTCGGCAACCGGCGCAGCGAGCACCTGCTGCGCGAGGCCGAGCTGTGGAGCGCGACGGCCGCCGTCCGCGGGCTGCTCGACTACCCCTACGAGCAGCTGGACGCCATCTGGCACACGGTGCTCCTCCAGCAGTTCCACGACATCCTGCCGGGCTCCGCGATCGCGTGGGTCCACGACGAGGCCGAGGAGAACTACCGCCGCGTCGGTGAGGAGCTCGAAGGCCTCATCGCGGCCGCCCAGAGCGCTCTCGCGGGCGACGGGGACGCGACAGTCGTGTTCAACGCTGCCCCTGTCGCCGACGGAGGTGTTCCGGCACTGGGAGCGTCGGTCGGCCAGGAAGTGCCGCCGGCGGTGACGCCGGTCGCGGTCGACGGCGGTCACGTCCTCGAGAACGGCCGGATCTCCGCGCGGTTCGACGCCGCGGGACTGCTGGTCTCGCTGGTCGACACCGAGTCGGGCCGCGACCTGGTCCCGCCCGGTGAGGCGGCGGCGCTGCTCCAGGTCTTCCGGGACAAGCCGGTGATGTTCGAGGCGTGGGACATCGACCGCTCCTACGCCAACACCGTGACCGAGCTCCGCGAGGCGGCGTCGATCCGGATCGACGGCGACGCCCTGGCCGTGACCCGCACCCACGTCGACTCGGAGGTCGTCCAGAGGTTCCGCCTCGCCGCCGGCGCGCACGAGCTGCAGGTCGAGACGGCGGTCGACTGGCACGAGCAGGAGAAGCTGCTCAAGCTCGCGTTCCCCGTCGACGTGCGCGCCGACCAGTTCGCCTCCGAGATCCAGTTCGGGCACGTGATGCGCCCGACCTTCGCGAACACGTCGTGGGACGCGGCGCGGTTCGAGACGGTCGCGCACCGGTGG
This sequence comes from Lentzea albida, assembly GCF_900111005.1. Lineage (GTDB taxonomy): Bacteria > Actinomycetota > Actinomycetes > Mycobacteriales > Pseudonocardiaceae > Lentzea > Lentzea albida. The sequence goes on along the minus strand of NZ_FOFV01000022.1, from coordinate 31,504 downwards.
GTGCACGTCGGCGAGCCCGGGTTCGGCGTGGTGGTCGCCAACGCGTCCACGTACGGGCACGACGTGACCCGCACGACCCGCGACGACGGCGGCACGACCACCCGGATCCGCCAGTCCCTGCTGCGGGCGCCGAAGTTCCCCGACCCGGACGCCGACCAGGGGACCCACGTCTTCCACACCACGATCGGCTTCGCCCCGACCGTGCTGGAGGCGGCGGCCGCCGGCTACCGGCTGAACCTGCCTGCTCGCGGCGTGCGCGGGAACCCGGCCAACGCCGTCGACCCGATCGTGGCGGTGTCCTCGCCGTCGGTGCTCGTCGAGTCGGTCAAGCTCGCCGAGGACCGGTCCGGTGATCTCGTCGTGCGGCTGTACGAGGCGCGGGGTTCGCGGACGTCGGTCACCGTCGGGCTCGGGACGCCGTTCTCCTCGGCGTCGCGGACGGATCTCCTCGAGCGGGAACTGGGCGAGCAGGTGTGGGGAGCGGACGAGACGATCGGCCTGGAGCTGCGCCCGTTCGAGATCGCGACACTGCGCGTGCGGGTGTGACACCGCGGTCTGTGGTGGCATCGGCGCTTCGGGATCGGAGCTGTTCGTGACAACCGCGCCTTCCCGGCGCCGATGCGCGCCCCCATGTTCGTCCGGATTCCCCGTCGCGGTAAGGGTCTTGTGACCCCGGTCTTCCGCCCCCGCGGACGGGTCCGGACGGCCCGGAGGGGGCGGCCGCCGGCCCGGACTCGCGGGAACTTTGCCGTAGGGTGATCGCCGTGGTGCGGATCTCGCGGACCGACCTCTCCGGTGGGGTCGTCCTGACGACGACCGGAGCGCTGGACGCGGCCACCGCCGCCGCCTGGCAGTTCTCCGCCGCGCAGCACGACCTGCCACCCGGTCACGCACTGGTGCTGGACCTGCGGGAGACCGACTTCATCGCGATCGCGGGCGTCCGCGCGGTCGTCGCCGTCGCCGACCACCACGACCGGGAGACCGTCGTCGTCCTGGCGGCCGGTCACCACCTGCGCGACTGGATCGGCCTCCTCGACCCCCGGCAGCGTGTGCGCGTCGTCGACCGCCTCGGCCACGCGCTCGTCCTGTTCCGGCAGCTCCAGCCGTGAGCTCCCACAGCGCGTTCGTCTACGGGTCGCCCGACGAACTCGTCCAGCACGCGCTCACCGCGCACCGGTCCCCGGGACCGCTGGTGCTGGGCTGTTCACCGCGGCACAACGCCCTGATCACCGCGGCACTGGCGCCCGGCTCGGACGCGCGCACCCTGACCCGGCCCCAGGCCGGGACCAGACCGGGCACCGCGATCGCCGTCCTCGAACGGCTCGTCCGCGAGTGCGGTCCGGTGACGGTGCTCGTCGAACCGGACCACGGCGCCACGGCCGCGGGTACGACCCGGTGGCGCCGGTTCGAGGCCGCGTGCAACCTCACGCTCGCGCCGCGGGCCGTCACCCTGATCTGCGCCTTCGACGGCCGCAGCACACCGGACGCCGTCCTCGCCGCCCTGGCGGAGAGCCACGGGCACCACGACGACCCCGAGGCGGTCCTCGATCGGCTCGCCGTCCGCGCTCCGCTCGTCCCTCCCCCGGCCGATCCCGTGCTCGTGGTCCTCGGCTCCGCGTCGATCGACGACCTCGGACCGATCCGGCGGCGGGTCTCCGCCGCGCTGGGCGTGCTGCCGGTGCTGGCGCGCACGGACTTCGTCGCCGCGGTCAACGAGGTCCTCACCAACGCCCACCTGCACGGACGACCACCCGTCGACACCAGGCTGTGGGTCTCACCGGACTTCGTGGAGTGCCGGATCACCGACCGGGGACGGGGTTTCGGCGACGCCGGCGCCGGCTTCCGCCCCGGTGCGGGCGGCGGTGACCTGCGCCGCGCGGGGGCGGGGCTGCGGCTGACCAGGCAGACCTGCGACGACCTCGACACCTGGCACACGGCGACGACGTTCACCGTCCGGCTGTCGAGCGCGACTTCCTCCACGCACGACATGAACCACAACGGCGCGATCGCGCGCGTGGAGGCCGCGCAGGTCCGTGCCGACGCGGCGCTCACCAGGGCCGAGGCCGCGCGGGTCCGTGCGGAAGCGACCCGCGAGCGCCTGGCAGGCCGCATCGCACCACCGCACTGACGGTTCAGAGCACCGCCCACACCGTCTTCCTGCCGCCCGGCCGGTCGATCACGCAGCCCCACGTCCTCGCGAGCTGCGCGACCACGTGCAGTCCCCGCCCGAAGTTGGCGGGGCTGCCGGGGTCACCGAGCACCACCGGGATCGAGCTGTCGTCGCCGACCGCCACGGTGAGCCGGCCGCGCCGCAGCTCGAGCCGGAGGCGCACCACCTCGGAGAACGTGTGCTGGACGGTGTTCTGCACGAGTTCCGACGCCACCTGCACGGCGTCGTTGGTCAGCAGGTCGGCCAGCTCCCACTCCGCGCACGTCTGCCGCACGAACAGGCGGGCCGCACGGGGGCTGCTCGGGTCGTGCGGCAGTTCGCGGGCGACGCGCTTGCGCGGTGCGGGCCGTTCGACGTTGGCCAGCGCCTCACCGACCTGGCCGTAGACCCCGACGTACCGGCGGATCGCCGTGCGCCGGAGCAGTTCGACGTGCCGGGAGCCCGTCGCCACGAGCAACGGTGTCGCGGGCCAGTCGCTGATGCGCAGCCACACCGTCGTGAACACGCTCAGCGCGCTCGTCGTGGCGATCGTGACGTTGCTCAGATCCACGACCAACGCCCGTGGCGCCTCCACGGCGCACTTGAGCATGTAGTCGCGAAGCACCGCATAGGTCGAACGCCCGAGCACCCCGTCGACGGAGATCAGCGTGCACTCGTCGCGCTCCTCGGCGCGAACCTTCAGCTGCTCGACCCGGGAACCGGCCATCTCATCTCGTCGGGAGCTCGGCCCGCGCGGAGTCGGCGAGCTCGCGCAGCGCGGCCCCCAGGTCCGGGAACAACCGCAGCCGCACGTCGACGCCCGTGGCGGCCAACGGCGACAGCACGACGTGGTGCGCGGCGACCACACCGAGCGGGATCTTCCTCGCTCGCGCCTCCCGCTGGGCGATCAGCAGCAGGTTGATGCCCGACGAGCCGAAGAACTCGATCTCCTGCAGGTCGACGACGACCCTGGCCGGGGCCTTCTCGACCGCGGACAGGACCTCGTCGAGGCCGATCTCCTCGGTCAGCATGTCGACCTCACCGGTCAGCGCGACGACCGCGACCCCTTGGTGCTCGGTCGTGTGCGCGGTCAGAACGTCGGAAAGTCCCTCGAACGGATGGCCCATGGCCGGCCTCCTCTCGGCGCACCGCGCGAAGCGCCGACGTCAGCCGCTGCCCAACCCGGAGAACCTGGTAGGTGTTCCTCGTGTGGTGATCGATGTTTCGGGAAGCTCCACCCCACGCTATTCCCATCTCCCACATCCGACAACCGCGCTGGTGACGGCGGGGTCTGGTGGCCCAGAGGAAGCCCGCGCCGCGTGGTGGGGCCGGGGTGGCCGGTGGGCTGGATCGGTTGCGGCACTGGGGGAACATGGGATGGCGGGATGACGCGGATCGGGCGCCGGCGGGGTGTGGCGAAGGGCGTTGGAGACGCTGGTCCGCTGGCCGGGCGCGTGCCGTCGGCACGCCCGGACACGCGGCCGGCCGCTGCCGGCCGGCAGACCCCGCACGGCAGGCACCGCCCCGGTCGCACGAGCCCAAGGCCCCCGCTCACCCGATCGAAGCCGAAGCGGGGGTCGTTCGGACACGCGAATCGAAATAGGCTCACCACCGTGGACGCCCACTCCGCCCGCTACCAGGTGGTGCTGGTCGGCGCCTCGCTCGGTGGCGCCGAGGCGCTGCAGGTGCTGCTGGGCGGCCTGCGCACGGACCTGCCCGCGCCCGTCGTCGTCGTGCAGCACCTCGGCCCCGGCACGAGCGCGCTGGACTCGGTGCTGGGCAAGGTGTCGCGGCACCCGGTCGTCTGGGCGCACGACGGGGTGCTGCTCGAACCCGGCACCGTCTACCTGTGTCCCGGCCGGACCGGGGTGCGCCTGGAGCCGGACGGCACGCTGACCGTGCAGCCGATGGCGAACCGGTCCTCCTACGGACAGGTGGACGAACTGTTCACCTCGGCGTCGACGTCGATGGGCGCGCATGTCCTCGCGCTCGTGCTGACCGGCCTCGGCAACGACGGCAGCGCCGGCGCTCTCGCCGTGCACCGGGCCGGCGGGACGGTGATCGTGCAGGACGAGTTCACCTCGACGGCGTTCGGGATGCCGTCGGCGGTGATCAAGGCCGGTGCCGCGGACCTGGTGCTGCCTCTGGGGGAACTGCCCGACCTGCTCGACCGGGTGGTCGGTGCCGGCCGGCCGGTGCCCACGCCCGCGGTCCGCGCCACCGAGGCGATGTTCGCGGGCGGTGGTGAGCTCGGCCGGCTGATGAGCACGACCGACTGGGGCACCACCGCGTTCGGTCCGGTGGACCGGTGGCCCGCCCTGCTGCGCGACACGGTGGCGATGGTCCTCGCCAACCCCGTGCCCATGAGCCTGATGTGGGGGCACGACCTGCTGCAGCTGTACAACGACGCCTACCGCGACCTCCTCGGCGAACGCCACCCCGAGGCCCTCGGCCGTTCGGTGCTGCGGGTCTGGCCGGACGCGGCGACGACGATCGCCCCGGTGGTGCGGCAGGTCGTCGACACCGGGACGGCACGGCGCCTGACCGACCAGCCGTTCGTCGTGAACCGGGACGGCAGGCCGGAGGAGCTCTTCGCGACCATCGCCTACTCCCCCGTCCGCGACGGCGACCGCGTCGCGGGGGTGCTCGCCACCCTCGTCGACACCACCGACCAGGTCCGCAACGCCCGCCGCCTCACCACCCTGCACCGGCTCACCGCCACGTCGCGCGAGGCGAGCGACACGACCACGGACCGCGAGGTGTGCCAGTGGCTGATGCGGGCGCTGGCGGCCAACCCGCAGGACGTCCCGTTCGCCCTGGTCTACCTCGTCGAGGAACGGGGCGTGCGCGCCCACCTCGCCGCGTCCACCGGTCTCACCGACGACAGCCCGGCCCTCGACCAGCTCGTCACCAGCGAGCGCCCGGCGGCGTGGCCGTTGCACAAGAGCATGCGCACGGCCGAGCCGCAGGTCGTGGAAGACCTGCTCACGCGCTTTCCGGGGCTGGTGTCCGGCACGTGGCCGCAGCCCCCGCACACCGCGGTGATCCTGCCCGTCAGCCCGATCCGCGACGGTGTGCCGGCCGCCCTGCTGGTGCTCGGCGTCAGCTCCCACGCCCCGTTCGACGCCGCGCACCGGCAGTTCTTCGACCTCATAGCCGAACGCGTCGCCGCCACCCTCACCGCGGCGCGCATCGACCGCGAGCAGAAGCGCCAGATGGCGGCGCTCGCCGAGCTGAACCGCGCGAAGAACCTCTTCTTCGCGGGCCTCAGCCACGAGTTCCGCACACCGCTCACCCTCTTGCTGCTGCCGCTCGAGGAACAGCTCACGACCCTGCCGGCCGAGCACCGGGACACGGCGCGGATCGCGCACCGCAACGCGCTGCGCCTGCTCCGCATGGTCAACACGCTGCTCGCGTTCTCGGAGCTCGAACAGGGGCGGGATCCGCGGGTCGTCGAGGACATCGAGGACCTCGCCGGGCTCACGACCGACCTGGCCGGCGTGCTCCGTCCCGCGATCGAACGCGCGAACCTCGCCCTGGTGGTCGACTGCCCACCGCTCGACCGGCCGGTGCGGCTCGACCGGGCCATGTGGGAGACGGTCGTGCTCAGCCTGCTGTCCAACGCGCTCAAGCACACGTTCACCGGATCGATCACCATCGCGCTGGGCTCCCGGCAGCACCACGTCGAGCTCGTGGTGACGGACACGGGAACCGGCATCGACCCGGCCGAGATCCCGCACCTGTTCACCCGCTTCCACCGGATCGAGGGCGCCAGGGCGCGCAGCCGGGAGGGCTCCGGCATCGGCCTCGCCCTGGTGCGGCAGCTGGTCAGCCTGCACCACGGCAGCATCCGGGTGCGCAGCGAACCCGATCTCGGCAGCACGTTCACCGTGTGGATCCCTTATGCCCAGCCACAACACGCCCAACGGCCCGCACCCGTCAGGTCCGCCGAGGAGAAGGCGCGCATGCGGCAGGCGTTCGCCGAGGAGGCCGAGTCCTGGCTCGTCGGCGACGAACCCGCCGTTCTCCCCTCTGCGGCGGGACACCGGGCCACCGTGCTCGTCGTCGACGACAACGCGGACATGCGCAACTACCTGCGACGGATGCTGAGCGACCAGTACGACGTCCTGACCGCCGCCGGCGGTGACCAGGCTCTCGACCGCCTCGCCGGGCGGGGAGCCGACCTGATCATCGGCGACGTCGTCGTGCCGGACCTCGACGGCGTCCGGCTGGTCGAACGGGTGCGCGCCGACCCCTCGTTGCGCGCCACCCCGATCATCCTGCTGACCGCGCTGGGCACCTCCTCGTAGGCGGTCCGGGGCGCCCACGACGTCCTGGTCAAACCGTTCACCGCGCGGGAGCTCTTCGCCCGCGTCGAGGCCCAGCTCGCGCTCAGGCGCGTCCGCAGTGCCACCGCCGAGCGTCCCGGGTCGGGAGCGTCCGCCGCCGACGTGTGACGGGGTGGAGCCCGGGTACCCAGCCCGAAATCACACGGGTGAGGAGGCCCTTTGCACAGGGACCTGGTCGTCGCCGGAGCTTCCGCCGGTGGAGTGGAGGCGCTGCGGTCCCTGGTCGCCGGACTGCCTCCCGACCTTCCCGCCGCCGTGGTGGTCGTGCTGCACATGCCGGCCGGGGGCTCGTCCGCGCTGCCCGCGATCCTCGACCGCAGCGGGCCGCTGTCCGCGGTCGCCGTCGGGGACGGCACGCCGTTGCGGCACGGCCGGATCCACGTCGCCCCGCCCGACCACCACACGCTGGTGCAGAACGGCGTGCTGCGGCTGTCACGAGGTCCCACGGAGAACGGGCACCGGCCGGCGGTCAACGTGCTGTTCCGCTCCGCCGCGCTCTCGGCCGGTCCCGCCGCGATCGGGGTGGTCCTGTCCGGCATGCTCGACGACGGCGTGGCGGGCATGGCCGCGATCAAGAACCAGGGAGGTCTCGCCCTGGTGCAGTCCCCCGGCGACGCGCTGCACCCCGGCATGCCGGTGAACGTCCTCGAGCACGTCGCGGTCGACCACGTCGTGCCCGCCTCCGAGATGGGTGCGACGCTGGCAGAGCTCGTCGCGGAGGAGATCACGGCGGCGGCACCTCCGGTGCCCGAGACCCTCCGGCTGGAGGTCGAGGTGTCAGGCGACAACGCGGGCGCGGGCTTCGGCGACATCCCGAAACTCGGCCGGACGACCACCTTGACCTGCCCGGACTGCGCCGGTTCGCTGCTCGAGATCCCCGGCGGAAGCGGCCACCACCGCTGCCTGGTGGGCCACGCGTGGACCCCGGAGGCCCTGCTCGACGCCTACAGCGGAGGCCTGGAGCGCGCCATGTGGACCGCGGTGCGCACACTGGAGGAGAAGATCGCGCTCGCCCGGCGCATGGCCGGTCACGCGCGGCAGTCCGGTCGCGCCCACATCGCCGACCGGTACTCCGATCAGGAGGAAGAGGCCCTGGCCGCCGCGGACGTGCTGCGCAAGCACCTGCTGCGGTCCGAACTGAGGGAGGGAACCGGCTCGTGACGGGCATCAGCGTCCGCACGGCGGACCTCGCGGGCATGGTGGTCGCGACGCCGGTCGGGCGCCTGGACGTGACGTCGTACCCGGTGCTGCGCGACGGACTGCTCAAGCTGGCGGCGGAAGCCCCGGTCGCCCTGCTGGTGCGGCTGGGCGCGGACTTCGAGACGGCCGGCGCGGCGATGCTGTCGGTCTTCACCACGGTCTGCACGAAGGTCTCCGACTGGCCGGACGTGCCGGTCGTCCTCATCGCCGAGACCGAACGCCACCGGCACGACCTCGGCCGCAGCGGGATCACGAGGAGCGTCGCCACCGCACCCGACCTCATCTCGGCGGTCGAGCTCGCCCAGGAACAACCGCTGCGCCGGCTCCGCAAGCTCTCGCTGCCGGGCACGGCCGCCGCGCCGTCGATCGCGCGCGAGGCCGTGCGCGACGTCTGCGAGGAGTGGGACCTGCCGCACCTGCTCCAGGACGCGCTGGTGGTGGTGACCGAACTCGTCGGCAACGCGGTGCGGCACGCGCGCACCGACTCGGTGTTGCGCGTCGAGCTGCGCCGGACCGGACTGACGCTCGCCGTCACCGACGGCAGCCCCGAACCTCCGGTGCTGGGCGCCTCGCGTCAGGACCTTCCCGGACACCGGGGTCTGGAGCTCGTGGACGGCATCAGCCGCGCCTGGGGCTCCATGCCCGCGTTCGACGGGAGCAAGGTCGTGTGGGCCGTGCTGGCACTCGGCCCGAAGCGGTAGCTTCGGGCGCGTGAACGACCGCCTGCCGACGCCCGGCCCCGGTGTCGAGGACGTGCTGCAGCACCTCGAGGAGGCGCGCGGCTCGGACTTCACCGGGTACGAGCGAGCCGGCCTCATCCGCCGCGTCCGGCACCGGATGAGCGAGTTGGGCATCGGGGACCACGCCGGGTACGTCGAGCACCTGCGCGCCGACGCGGGCGAGGTCAGCGCGTTGGTCGACGCCGTGCCGGCCGACGTCCCCGGCTTCTTGCGCGATCCGGAGGCCTGGACGTCCCTGCGCGAGCAGGGCGTGCCCGCGATCCTCGCCGAACGCGGGCCGCACGACCCGATCCGGGTGTGGAGCGCGGGCTGCGCGTCCGGTGAGGAGGCGTACAGCCTCGCGATCGCCTTCGCCGAGGTCGTGGGCATCGAGCAGTTCCGCCAGCGGGTGAAGATCTACGCCACCGACGTCGACGACGAGGCCCTCGCCAAGGCGAGGCTCGCGAGCTACGGCGAGCGCGAGCTGCGGGGCGTGCCGCCGGAGTTGATCGCCAGGTACTTCGAGCGGCAGAACGGCCACCACCGGTTCCGCAAGGACCTGCGCCGGTCGATCGTCTTCGGCCGCAACGACCTGGAGCAGGACGCGCCGATCTCGCGCCTCGACCTGCTGGTCTGCCGCAACACGTTGACGTACCTCGACCAGCGGACCCGGTCAGAGGTGCTGGGCAGGTTCCACTTCGCGCTGGCGCCGGGGGGCGTGCTGTTCCTGGGCAAGGCCGAGGCGCTGCCGCACCACAGCCCGGTCTTCGATCCGCTCGACCACGAACGGCGCCTCTTCCGCAAGGCGCCCACCGGTTCGCCGCCCGCCCGCTCCCCTTCCGAGGTGGTGCACCATCGAGGGGTGAACGTCGGCGGTATCGACGCACTGGAGGAGCAGGCGTTCTCCTCGAGCCCGGTCGCCCAGGTGGTGGTGACGGCGGACGGGGTGGTGGCGCTCGTCAACGGGCAGGCGGAGACCCTGTTCGAGGTCTCCGCCGAGGACGTCGGCCAGCCGTTGCGCGACCTCGAGCTGTCCTACCGCCCGATCGAGCTGCGCGGCTACGTCGAACAGGCGCGCCTGGAGCGCAAGTCGTTGCGCGTCAAGGACGTCGAATGGCTGCGCAACACCGGCGGGGCGCTGTGGCTCGAAGTCCACGTCGACCCGCTCATCGGTGCCGACGACACCGTCATCGGCGTCGCGGTGGCGTTCCACGACGTGACGGCGGCGCGCAAGCTGGTCGAGGAGCTCGCGTTCACCAAGCGCCAGCTCGAGGCCGCGTACGGGGAACTCCAGTCCACCAACGAGGAGACGGAGACCACGAACGAGGAACTCCAGTCCACGGTGGAGGAGCTGGAGACCACGAGCGAGGAGTTCCAGTCCACCAACGAGGAACTGGAGACGATGAACGAGGAGCTCCACTCGACCAACGACGAGCTCCAGACCATCAACGACGTCCTCCGCGAACGCAGCTCCGAACTCGACCGCGTCAACGGGTTCCTCGAGTCCGTGCTCACCTCGTTGCGCGCCGGTGTCGTCGTGCTCGACCCGCAGCTGCGCGTCCTGGCGTGGAACCGCGGAGCGGAGGACCTGTGGGGCCTGCGCCGCGAGGAGGCCGAGGGCGAGCACCTGCTGAACCTCGACATCGGCCTGCCGGTCGCCGACCTGCGCCCGGTGGTGCGCCCGGCGCTGTCCGACCCCGCGTTCAGCGGGGAGGTCGAGCTCACCGCGGTGAACCGGCGCGGCCGCACGGTGCTCGTCCGGGTGGTGTGCACGCCGTTGCGCCGCGGGGGCGGCGGGCCGGCCGGGGCCATCCTCGTCATGGAGCAGCGGCGCGGCTGACACGCGACGTGTGCTGGAGCACGGCCGGGAAGTCGCGGGAACTGAACGGCGTCCGCGCCCGACTACCGCTGCAAGTCCGCGCTCCCCACCCTGCAGAGGTGTCACATGTCCGCTCCGGCAGTCGAGGTCGAAAGAACAGAGGAGACACCGCGCACCGGCACGATCTCCGTCGTGCCGCTGTTGCGCCGGTTGCACTTCTACGCCGGCGTGCTCGTCGGCCCGTTCCTCGTCATAGCCGCCGCGACGGGAATGCTGTACGCGTTCGCCCCGCAGATCGACGGCGTCCTGTACGGCGACCAGCTGCGGGTCGGCTCGGTGGGGAGCAGCACGCGCCCGGTCGCCGACCAGGTGGCGGCGGCCCAGGCGGCGCTGCCCGACGGCATCGTCACCGGGGTCCAGCTGTTCGACGACCCCGAGGCGACGACGCGGGTGGTGTTCGCGCTCGAAGGACTCCCCGCCGAGCACAGCAGGACCGTCTACGTGAACCCGTACACCGCCGAGGTGCAGGGCCAGCTGACCACGTGGTTCGGCGCGACGCCCGCCACGACCTGGCTGGACAACCTGCACAGCAACCTGAACCTCGGTGTTCCCGGCACCCTGTACTCCGAACTCGCGGCGAGCTGGCTGTGGGTGCTCGCGCTCGTCGGGCTGGTGCTCTGGGTCCAGCGCCGCCGGACGGCGAAGCGCAGGGCCCGCGCGTTGCTGCTGCCGGAGAAGGGCGCCAAGGGCGTGCGCAGGAGCCGTTCCTGGCACGCGAGCCTCGGCATGTGGGCCCTGATCGGCACCCTGTTCCTCTCGGCCACCGGCCTGACGTGGTCGACCTACGCCGGGGAGAACTTCAGCGCCGCGCTGACCGCCCTCAACGCCAAGGCACCGGTGCTCGACACCAAGCTCCCCGGCTCCACCGGAAGCGCTCCCTCCGGTGAGCACTCCGGGCACGGGAGCGGCGAGCCCACCGCCGTGCCGGTGGACCCCGCGACGTTCGACCGCGTGCTCGGCACCGCGCGCACGGCCGGTCTGGACGGGCCGGTGGACGTCACGCCGGGTGCGCCGGGCACGGCCTGGTCCGTGGCGCAGACGGACGCCGTGTGGCCGATGCGCCAGGACAAGGTCGCGGTCGACCCCGCCACCGCCCAGGTCACCGCCCGCGCGGACTTCGCCGACCGGCCGTTCCTCGCGAAGCTGTCGTCGTGGGGCATCCAGGCCCACATGGGCGTCCTGTTCGGGTTCGTGAACCAGCTCGTGCTGTTCCTGCTGGCCGGGGCGATCCTGGCGCTCATCGTGTTCGGCTACCGCATGTGGTGGCAGCGCAGGCCCACCCGCGCCGACCGCCGCGCACCCTTCGGTGCGGCGCCCAAGCGCGGTGCCTGGACGCAGCTCCCGCTGTGGTTCGTCATCCCCGCGCCACTGGTGCTGATCGCGATCGGCTGGGCGATCCCGTTGCTGGGCCTCAGCCTTCTCGCGTTCCTCGTCCTCGACGGCCTGGCCGGCTTCGTCCGCTCGCGCCGGCGGGAGGAGCAGCAGGCCTGAGCTCCGGACGGGTGCGGGGCGATCGCGCTCCGCACCCCGCAGGGCGCTCGTGGCTAGGAGATCCGCCTGCCCGCGCGGTCGTCGGCCAGCATGTCCACCAGGTCCTCGCGAGCCCTGGCGACCCGCGACCGGATCGTGCCCACCGGACACGCGCACACCACCGCGGCGTCGGCGTAGGAGAGCCCGAGCACCTGGGTGAGCACGAACGCGGTGCGCCGCTCCGGGTCGAGCGAGCCGACCACCTCGTCGAGCACCACGCGGTCCGCGAACCCCGGCTCAGCGGGTTCGGGCGCCTCGGCGCTGTGGTGCAGCCGCGGTCGCACCCGCACGGCGCGGATGTGGTCGGCCACCACCCGCCGGGCGATGGCGAGCAGCCACGTGCGGCCGGCGGAGCGCCCCTCGAAACCCGGCAGCGAAGGCAACGCCCGCAGGTAGGTCTCCTGGGTGAGGTCGTCCGCGAGGCCAACGTCGGCGGCGAGGTGCGCGACGAACCGCCACACGTCGGCCTGGGTGGCGCGCACGAAGTCGGCCAGGGCGGCGCGGTCTCCCGCACCGGCTCGCAGCGCGAGGCTGGTGATGTCGGCGTCGTCGCTGCGCGGCACTCCCACGCACGGGACTACGGACGCGGTGGTGATCGGGTTCAGCGGGAGAACAGGTGTTCCCGGGCCCGGCGAGGGAGTGAGCGCGGCGGCCTTCACACGGCCGCCGCGCTCTCGGGAGTCGCACAACTCCCGATGGCGGGGGACGCCGAACCAGCGGGTGCGGACCGGCTCGGTGTGTTCCTCGCCGAGTTCGTCGGCCCGCGGCGCGCAGTGGTTCCCGGACGTCACCCGGACCGGTGAGTCAGACGACGCCGGCGTCCTCGTGACCGCGCCCGCCGACCAGGTCCTCACGCGCCCTGGCGACCCGCGACCGGATCGTGCCGACCGGGCAGCCCACCACCTCGGCCGCCTCCGCGTAGGACAGGCCCAGCACCTGTGTGAGCAGCAACGCCTCCCGGCGCTCGGACGACAGCCCGGCCAGCATGACGGAGAGCTCGACGACGTCCTCGAACCCGGCGGCGCGCGCGTGGGCGGCGGCCTGCCCCGCGTCCGACGCGACCTGGTGGTCCGCCGACCAGGCGATCGACGGCCGCGCGACCGCGGACCGGACGTGGTCGACGACGGTGCGGCGGGCGATGGACAGCAACCACGTGCGGGCCGACGAGCGCCCCTCGAACCGCGGCAGGCTGCGCAACGCCCGCAGGTAGACCTCCTGCGTCAGGTCGTCCGCGACCCCGGCGTCCGCGAGGTGCGCGACCAGGCGCCACACATCACGCTGCGTCGAACGGATGAACCACTCGAGCGCGTCACGGTCACCCGCACCAGCGGCCAACGCGGTCGCGGTGACCGTCTCGTCGTCACGCCCCGAAGTCGACACGATTCAGAAGAGTAACTCAGAGCCGCCTGGGAACTATCAGCGCCGAATGGCCGACAATGTTCCCGTGGAGTGCGACATCTGCCGCGAAGCCCTGTCCGCCCGGCTGGACGGCGAAGAGGAGGGCGTGCCCGCCGACGAGGTCGACGCGCACCTCGAGACCTGCGCGTCCTGCCGCTCGTGGCACGACAGCGCGGCCGCCCTCACGCGCTCGCTCCGCATCAGGCCGGCGACCCCGGTCCCGGACCTGACGGCCGCGATCCTCGACGCCGCTCCCCCGATCACCCCGCCCACCCCGCGCGGCTGGACCCCGCGAGCCCTCCTCGGCGTCGTCGCCATCGCCCAGCTCACCCTCGGCGTCTCGCAGGTGGTCGGCACCGACTCCGGGCACAGCGGCCACACCACCGGCGTGGACAGCAGCCACCTGTTCAACGAGAGCACCGCCTGGAACCTCGCCATCGGCCTGGGCCTGCTCTGGGCCGCCCTCCGCCCGGCGGCGACCTCCGGCATGCTGCCCGTCGTCGGCGCCTTCGTGGCGGTGCTCATCCCCTACTCCGCCAGCGACCTGCTCGGCGGCACGGCCACCGCGGCCCGCGTGTTCAGCCACGCGCTGCTGGTCGTCGGCCTCGGCCTGCTCGCGCTCGTGCACTTCACCCACCGCGGGCCCGGCGGCCGGACACCCGTGGCGGAGGGCGAGTCCGACGACGTCACGGGCTCGTCTGCGACGACGGAGCGGGCGGAGCAGCCGCGTGGGCAGCGCCGGGTGCGGTTGCGGCCTGTCAGTCGGCGGCGGGCCGCCTGAGTTTCGCGCCGGCTGAGGCTCTCAGAGCCGTCTGAGCGTCAACCGGACGACTGGACCACTGCGTCCAATCCGTGCAGGGTCTCAGGCGATCCGCTCGTAGAGCGTGCCCGCCCGGACGAGCGTGGGCCGTCCGTCCGGGCCGGGTGCGAGGAACTGCACCGCCGCCACCGCGCCCGGAGAGCCGAGCTCCAGCACGAACCGGCGTCGTTCGGCGTCCACGCAGACGAGCGGCAGCGCCTGGCCGCCCTCCCCCGGGCTGCCCATCAGCCGTTCCCACGCCACGAGGGCGGGAGTGCGGTTCAGTTCGAGGTGGAGTCGCCCGTCGCGGACGTCGACCACGACCTCGCCGTCCGGGGACGCGTACCGCCCGGCGAACGGCTCGGGGACGACCTCGACCGCGGACTCCGGCGCCCGCACGGGTTCCGGGACACGCACGCCGAAGAGCTCCCCGAGGAGGTCGGCGCACAACGCGGAGACCAGCTGCCCGCCGGTCTGGCTGTTCGTGAGCACCGCCAGAACCGCCTTCCGCTCCGGGAGGACGACCAGGTTGGAGTGCATGCCGTTGTTGGCGCCGGCGTGTCCGATGACCCGCTCGGGCGCCTCCTGCACGATGGCCCAGCCGAGGCCCCAGTTCACGTACAGGGGCAGGCAGCCCCAGTAGTCGTCGAACTGGGGCGTGCGCATCAGTTCCAGCGCCTCGGGCGACAGGATCCGGCGGCCGTCGGGTGCCGTGCCGTCGAGGTGCGTCCGCCCGAAGCGGATCAGGGCGTCGGCGTCGAGCCACAGGCGGGACCCGGCCGGGCCGTTCTCCGGACCGAGGCGCAGGCGGGCCACCGGGGACGTCGTGCCGGCGACGGGGTCGACGACGTGGCCGACGGCGGTGGACCGCAGCAGCAGCTCTTCGGCGTCGGGGGTCGCGTTGAGGCCGAGCGGTTCGAGGACGCGGGAGCGCAGTGCCGCGTCGTAGCGCTCGCCGGTGATCACCTCGACCAGACGCCCGAGCGTGCCCATGCCCGCGTTGCTGTAGCACCACCGCTCACCGGGAACGCCCGTGACCGGCAGGGTGGCGAGGTCCCCCATGAGGCGTTCGAGGACGTCGTCGCCCGGCGGCAGGTCCGGCAGGTGGTTGGCGGCGAGCCCGGACGAGTGGGTGAACAGCATGCGCACCGTGATCGCGTCGGACCGCTCCGGCGTCGCCGAGGTGAAGTCCGGCAGGTAGGCCCGCACGGGCGCGTCGAGGTCCAGCAGGCCCTCGTCCACGAGGGTCATCACCAGGGACGACGTGAACACCTTCGTGATGGAGCCGGCGGCGAAGAGCGTGTCCGCGCGCACCGGCGCGCCGGTGACGACGCTGGCCGTCCCGGTCTGCGCCCGCACGAGCACGCCGTCGTGCCACAGCGCGGCGGAGGCACCGGTCACGCTGAACTTCTCCGCGAGCTCCGACAGCCGGCCCGCGAGCTCCGTCGAGGTCATCATTCTCAGCACCCTAGGTCTGCGGGGCGTCGGCGGCACGTGACAACCGTTGCGCCGAACCATCTGACCGTGCGACGGCTGTCGCACTCCGAAACGCCCGCGCAGCACGATAATTCCCAGAGCCGGGGGCCGTCCGTCCACTTCGGAGCATCCGGCTTCCCCCACCCACCACGAGGAGAGGCTCCATGACCCAGGACCCAGTCACCCCACCGCCCGCGTCCTCGTTCCGCCGCCACGGCGATCTGCTGCTGTTGTCGGGCCAGGTCGGCGTCGACGAGAACTGGCGGCCGGTGAACGGCACCTTCCAGGACGAGGTGCGCGCGGTCTTCCGCAACGTCCGGACCGTGCTCGCCGCGGCCGGGAGCCGGCCGGAGCAGGTCCTCAAGGTCACCGGTTACCTGACGGACGCCGAGTTCTTCCCCGCCTACAACGAGGTTTGGCTCGAGGAGTTCCCGGACCCGGCGCACCGCCCCGCCCGCACGACGATCGTGACGCAGCTGCACCCGCCGTTCCGGGTCGAGCTGGACGTGACCGCGGTGACCGAGACGTCTTAAGTCCTTAAAGGACAGTCCACACCAGACAGAAACCTCGGGGCTCGTCCGGCGAACCGGACGAGCCCCGAGGCGCAGGCGGGGCGTCTCAGCGCCTCGGGATCACAGGCAGCTCGGACAACCCGGCAGCCGGGCCCCGTGGTGCAGGGCCTTCGCGTAGCGGGCCTCCTCCTCGATCGGGCCGGCCAGCTCCGCGGTCAGCAACCGCTGCTCCGGCAGCGCGCCGAGGTCCACCCGCACCCCGTCCTTGATGACGGCGTGGATGCTCTCGTAGTTCTTGGCGCCCTGCAGCGGGTCGTGGTCGAGGACGACCATGTCCGCGATCTTGCCCACCTCGAGGGTGCCGAGGTCGTCGTCGACGTGGTAGGCCTTGGCGATGTTGCGGGTGGCCGCGTGCAGCAGGTCCATCGGCTTCATGCCCTTCTCCTCCATCGCCCTCAGCCAGACGAAGTGGCCGGTCGCGAGGCGGCCCAGGGCCTCCTCCTCGGGCATGCCGTTCCAGGTGCCCTTGATCATCGGCTCCTGCAGGACCTCCGGCGCGAAGATGCCTCCGTCGTTGGCCAGCAGGATGTTCGCGCCCGCGCTGATGAGGTTGCGGGTGTTGGCGTCCGAGGCCTTCCACATCGTCCACTCGAAGTCCGAGATGGACGACTTCAGGAAGTCGAGGCCGTTCTCGGTGACGGGGAAGACGGCGGCGCCGCTGCCGGTCCGCGCGAACTGCTCGAGGAGGTCGTCCGGGATCTCGGTCGGGCCGGTGGTGTTGGGGTGCTGCACGAGGTCACAGCCCGCGTCGACCGCGATCCGCAGGCCCTCGACGGACGTGGCGTGCGCCTGCGCGGTCAGGCCCGCCCGGTGGACCTCCTCGACGATGGCGCGCTGGGTCCGCTCCGAGAAGACGAGGAACGCACCAGCGGCGATCCCGCCGTGTTCGTTCGACGCGTACTTGACGAAGTCGATGCCGCGCTCGATGTACCCGCGCACCTCCTTGCCGACCTCGTGCGGTTCCAGCCACATGAGGTGCCGCCCGGTGTTCTCGACCCAGGCCGCGTTGACCCGCTCGACGAAGTACGAGGTGCCGACGCCGGGGATCCTGCCGTCGAAGTCGCCGGAGAACGGGCCGTCGAACCCGACGATGTTGCCGGCGCAGCGGATGCGGCTGCCCACGGTCTCGCCGCGGTTGATCCGGTCCCGCACCGTCATGAGCGCCCGCCGCGGTCCCCAGGTGTCGAACACCGTCGTCAGGCCGGCCTTCAGGGCGACCTGGGCGGCCTCGGTGATCAGGTCCTCGTAGCGCCCGTCGTAGCGGACGAGCGTCTCGTACAGGGCGTTGACCAGGAGGTGCACGTTGGCGTTCATCAGACCCGGGATGACGAACCTGCCGCTGTGGTCGACGATCTCGGCATCCGCGGGCACCGCGATGTCCTCGCGCCGCCCGATCGCCGTGATGCGGCCGTTCTCCACCAGGATCGACCGACCCTCGGCGCCACCGTCGGACACACCGTCGATGATCGTGGCGCCGGTCAGAAGGAGTGACATCTTCGTCCTCTCAGCATCGTTGTGCGCGGGCTCTCCCGCCCGGCCGGACCGGTGCCGCGGGCGAGTTCTGCCTGCTCACGACCAACGGAGGCGCCGGTTACCTTCATCTGTTACTTACAACTGAAGGTTTTGTATACTCCCAGTTCATGGCGCGTCAAGAGTCACTCAACGTTTCCTCGTCCCCTGCTCGCCGGCGTGGTGGGCGCAAGCCCACGATCAGCCGCGAGCAGATCCTGCGCGCCGCCGAGAAGTTCGCTCCCGAAGAACTGTCGATACCGGCGCTGGCCGGCTCGCTCGGGGTCACCCACGCCGGGATCTACCACTACTTCTCGTCCCGCGCCGAGCTCGTGGCGGCGATAGCGGCGCACGCCTCCCGGCAGCTCGAGCCGCCCCCTCCCGGGCCGTGGGAGGACTGGCTGGTCGAGGTCGCGTTCGTCCTGCGAGGACACTTCAGCCAGTTCGCGAGCACGGCCGACCTGGCCGCGATCGGGACGTCGGTGACCTTCGCACCCCTGGTCGAGGCGCTGCTGCGGGTCATGCGGGACGCGGGGTTCACCATCCGGCAGGCGGGCGACGCCAGCGAACTCATCGCGTCGTGCGCGCTGGGGGGAGCCGTGGTCCTCCAGCGGCCGAACTTCGACGCGGCCGCCCTCGTCGAGGACCTCCAGGTCGCCGAGGACTCCCCCGTGCACGAGCTCGCGGCGTCCGCTGTGGACGACGACGCCGACGCGGCCTTCCGCCGCCGGCTCGCGGTCGTCGTCGCCGGGCTCAAGGCCTCCCTGGAGGCCCCCACCGCGTCCTGAACCCCGCTCTAGCGGAGCGGGTCGAACGGGCCGAGCTCGCGCTGGGCGACCCCGGTCATGACCTGCCGGGCGAGGAGCTTGCCCGTGACGGGGGCGTAGGTGACCCCGTACATGCCGTGGCCGCCCGCGACGTGGACGCCGTCGACCTTCGTGCGGCCGATGAGCGGCAGGCCGTCCGGCGTGAGAGGACGGGCACCGATCCAGGGGTCCCGCACGTCGGAGAAGTCGGCGCCGTCGATCAGGGGGTGGATCGAGCGCAGCACCGAGTCGAGCCGGCGGCGGTCGAACGGCGCGTCGCGCCCGGCGACGTCCATGATGCCGGTGACGCGCAGGCGGTCCCCGTAGGGCGTCATGGCGACCCGCACGCCGGGGAGGTACACCGCCGAGGTGACCGGTTCGTCGAGCGCCACGGTGCAGGAGTAGCCGTGACCGGACTGGACCGGCACCCGGACGCCGAACGGGCGCGCGAGCTCCGGCAGCCACGTCCCGGTCGCGAGCACGACGGCGTCGGCGCGGTGCGGCGTGCCCGCCCAGGTGTCGGCCTGCAGGCCGCGGGGGCCGAATCCGACCGACCGGACCAGTGCGCCGTCGACGATCTCGCCGCCGCGTTCGCGCACGGAGGCGGCCAGCGCGTCGAGGAACGGCCCGGGTTCCACGAACCGCTGGTCCTCCAGGTGCAGGACCTGCTCGACGCGGTGGGAGAACGGCGCCTCGTGCCCCGCGGTCGTGCGGTAGGAGACGTGCTGCCCGACCTCGCGGGCGGCGAGGAGCTCGTGCTCGATCCCGGAGGTGTCCTCACCGGCGGTGAACCCGATCCGGAGGGTCTCCTCGCGCACGTCCGCCGCGACGCCACCCGCGAGCAGGTCGTCGAACGCCGGGATCGCCCCGTGACCGAGAGGGGCCAGCGCCGCCAGTCCCCTGCGCCAGCGCGCCCCGGTGGAGTTGCGGGCGAAGCCGGCCAGGAACGCGAGCGTCGTCGCGGACACCCGCCTGCTCATCGCGAGCGGTGAACCGGGCGTCAGCAGGCCCCGGACGCCGGCACGCAGGAGCGCGGGTTCCGGCAGAGGTGCCGCCATCGCCGGGATGACGTACCCGGCGTTGCCCCACGAGGCGGCCGCGCCGACGCCCGAGCGGTCGAGAACGGTGACCTCGGCGCCGTGTTCCTGCAGGAACCACGCGCACGAAAGCCCGACCGCGCCCGCTCCGACGACCACGACCCGTTGCGGGACGCGAGACTTCATCTCAACTCCTCGTGTTCGGACACTTCACCCGTCGGGCGCCCTGGCGCGTTCACTGCCACACGTCCCGCGCGACCCGCAGGAAGTTGCCGCCCAAGATCCCCTCGACCGCCGCAGCCGGGTAGCCGCGATCGACCAGCGCGGCCGCGATCACGGGCAACCGCTCCGGCTCGACGAAACCGATGCGGTCCCACTGCGCGTAGCTCGCCGGGAACAGGTCGGGGTTCTGCTCCAGCTCACCGCTCGCGTCGTCGTCCTCGAAGCAGAAGTCGAGGCCGAGCCCCACGTGCTCCCAGCCGACCAGTTCGACGGCGTGCTCGACGTGCCGGACGAACGTCTCGGTGCTCACGTCGTTGTCGCCCAGGAAGATCCCCACGCCGTTGATCCCGACGACCCCACCGGTCGCGGCGCACGCGCGGATCTGGTCGTCCCACACGTTGCGCTCGTGGTCGTGGATCGCGCGCACCGAGGAGTGGGAGAGCACGACCGGCGCCGACGACGCGGCGAAGACGTCCATCGAGGTGCGGTAGGAGCAGTGGGACGCGTCCACGACCATGCCCACGCGGTTCATCTCCGCCACCACGTCCCTGCCGAACGCGGTCAGCCCGCCGTCCGAGGTGTCGTGGCAGCCCGACCCGGCGGCGTTGCGCTGGTTGTAGGTGAGCAGCATGGTCCGGACACCGAGGTCGTAGTAGGTGCGCACCATGTCCGTGCGACCTTCCAGCGGGTTGGCGTCCTCGAGGTCGAACGCGACCGCGAGCCGTCCGGTGGCCTTGGCCGTGCGCACGTCCTCGACCGAGCCGGCCAGGACGTAGCGGTCCGGGTTCGAGAGCACGTGGTGGCGGAACGCGGACAGCACCCGGATCGTGTCGGCGATGCCGTGCGGTGCGTAACCGACGTTCACCGACACGAAGGAGGCGCCCGAGTCGGCGTAGCGCGACAACTCGTCGACGTCGGTGTTCGGGTCGAGGGGGAGGCAGCAGTGCTGCTCCCACACCAGTGCCCGGGAGTACTCGAACCGCGTCTGCGCCTGCTTCATGGATCTCCCGGGAGCGGTGGTCGGACCTCCCGAATCTAGGTCCGCACCGGACGGGGAACGAGTGACAGCGGTCGTACCTCCGGGCACGACTGATCGACAGCTGTCGCAGGTGCCCAGGTGATCGTCACCGGGCCCGGCCGAGGCGCTCCCGCCCCCGCAGGTCAGCGCGCGGTGACGTCCGTGCGAGCGGCCACGTCCCGGTCGGCCGCCTGCCTCGAGGCGACGGCCTGGGCGAGCAGCGTGAGTCCCGCCTGGGCCGCCGACCCCGGTGGCGCCGTCACGACGGTCAGCGTCTGGTCCGGGGCGTGCGGGACGCGCAGCGTCTGCTGGTTCACCAGGACCTCCCCCGCGACGGGGTGGTGCATCCGGTGCGCGGTGCTGTCGCAGGCGCGCACGCGGTGGTCGGCCCACATGGTCGCGAACTCGGGGCTGCGGGTCGCGAGCTCACCGACGAGCGCGGTCAGGTCGCGGTCGTCCGGGTGCCGGCCGGCGGTGAGGCGGAGGTTGCCGACGACCGCGCGGGCCTTCGCCGTCCAGTTCCCGTAGAGCGCGCGGGTGTGGGCGTCGAGGAAGACCAGCCTGGTCATGTTGGGGCGGTCGGCCGGGCGCTCGGGACTCGTGAAGTCGAGGTGCCCGGCGAACAGGGCGTGGCCCAGCGGGTTCCACGCGAGCACGTCGCCGCGCCGGCCGAGCAGGATCGCCGGCACGTGCGCGAGCGTCGTGATGAGCTCGGCGGTGTCGGGCGAGACCTTCTCCGCCGGTGGCTTCGGGGCGGGCCGCCCGCGTCGCGGCCGGGCGAGTTCGCGCAGGTGCGCGTGCTCGTCGGGGTCCAGCTGCAACGCGCGGGCCAGCGCGGCCACGACCTCCTGCGACGCGTGCAGCGCCTGTCCCTGTTCGAGGCGGACGTAGTACGACGCGCTGACTCCGGCGAGGCCCGCGACCTCCTCGCGGCGCAGACCGGGGACGCGCCGCCGTTCGCCGTAGGTCGGCAGTCCGACCTGGTCCGGCCGCAGCCGCGCCCGGCAGGCCTGGAGGTACTCGGCGAGCTGTCCCTGTCCGCTCATGGGGCCAGTATGCGCAAGGCCGCGGGGCCGAGCCTGACCGTGCGAGTGGTAGGCAACGACCGGTCTGGCTCGCCGTGCCGCCGCCGGGCGAGGGTCGAGCCATGACATCGATCCTCGAGAACACCCCGGTGATGGACCTCGACCCGGCGGACTTCGGGTTCCGGCGCCGCGCCTGGGTCCCCGTACCACCGGCACGCCTCTACGACATCGTCAGCGACGTCTCCCTGATCGGCCGCTGGAGCCCCAGTGCGTCGGAGGTCGCCTACGACGACGGCGCCGGACCGGAGCCCGGCGCCTGGTTCAGCGGGCACAACCGGCGCGGTGACCGCACGTGGGTCAGCCGCTCGCAGGTCCTCGAGGCACGGCCGGGCGCCGAGTTCTCGTTCGTCGTGGGCGGCCTGGACGACGGCATCGTGCGCTGGCGCTGGACCATGCACGAGGACGGCGACGGGTCGGTCGTGACCCAGGAGTGGCAGTTGCTGCGCATGGACCCGGTGCTCGGGGCGACCCGCCGCGACGTCGAGGCCCTGCGCGACGAGATGGAGACGAGCGTCGAGTCGACGCTCGTCTCCCTCGCGAAGTGGCTGCACTGACCTGTCAGTGCCCGAACCCCTTCACGACGGGCCACCTGTCCCAGCCGGGATCACCGGTGCGGGCGAAGGAGATCCAGGCCCCGTGGACCTCGGCCGCCAGCTGCTCGGGCACCTCGCCGGGCCCGAGCAGCCCGGTCTCCCCGTGCAGGGCCGGGTCGCGGGCGACGTCGAAGACGAACGGCAGTTCCACGGTGTGCGCCGCCCCCAGCCGCCCGTCCAGCGCCGTCGAGCGGTGGCCGAACGAGTAGACGTGGGCCCGGCCGTGGGCCTCGATCATCCGCCGGGTGCCGTCGCCGAACAGGGCGGCACCGAGCGATTCCGCCGCAGCGGTGTCCAGATTTCCCTTCGGCACCAGGTAAAGCCGTCCCTCCTCGGTGTTGGTGCCGATCAGCAGGTCCACCGGCTCGTCCGGCAACGCCTCGGCGGGCTGGACGGGCAGCACGAGACTGAAAGGGCTCAGGCCCGCCAACGGATCCGCGGCCGTGGCGGTGCGCAGGTCGAGCCCGGCGAGCGACGGCAACGCCTCCACGAAACGCTCGTCGGGAACGTCCGCGAACGCCTCCGGGGCGACACCGAGGACGTCGGCCAGCGCCGCCGTCACCCGTGCCGCCTGCTCCGGCGTGAACGCACCGGAACCGGTGCCGCTCTGCATGATCGCGCGCCGGAACAGGCCGCGCGCCCGGGAGTCCGCGAGCAGCGCCCCGACCAGCGTGGCTCCCGCGGACTGGCCGAACACGGTGACGTTGCCCGGATCTCCGCCGAACACCGCCACCGTGTCGCGCACCCAGGCCAGCGCGGCGATCACGTCGAGCAGACCGCGGTTGGGCGGCGCTCCCGGCAGGTCGAGGAAACCGGGAACACCGAGCCGGTAGTTCACCTTCACCAGCACCACGCCGTCGCGGGCGAACGACCGGCCGTCGTAGAGCGAGGCGCTGGTGGAGCCCGTGACGAAGCCGCCGCCGTGGACGAACACCATGACGGGGTGCTTCCCGTCGCCCGCGGCGGGCGTGTGCACGTCGACCGTGAGGTACTCCCCCGGCACCCAGCCGGGCCCGAAGTACGGCGTCAGGTCGAGCCGGCCGAAGTCGCGCGCCGGCTGGGGTGCCGTGGGCGACGGCCGGGTGCCGTCCCGCACCCCGCGCCAGCCCGGATGCGGCACCGGGGCGGCGAACCGCCCGGCGCCGGTGGGCGTCACCGCGTACGGGACGGCCCGGTAGACCTCTCCGGTGTCGTGGCGCGCACCCCGCACCACGCCCGCCGGCGTGACGACCAGTGGGTCGTTCATCATTCCTCCACAAAGGACGGTCAGACGCGGGAGAACCCGGCCCAGCCCTGGACTTCGAAACCGGTCCCGGCCCGCTTCACCTGCACCGCGCCGTGTCCGCCGAAGTGCGCGGGGAACACCAGTGCCCTCTCGTCCTCGGCCCGCCCGAACAACCGGCGCCGCGTGGCACGCGCCTGCACCGGGTCCTCGCAGAAGCACGAGTTCACGTCGGGGTGCAGGACCTGCAGGGGGCTGTGGACCAGGTCGCCCACGAACAGCGCCTTGTCGTCCCGCGACTCGAGCACGACGACCGACGACCCAGGGGTGTGCCCGGCGGCGAGCTCGAGCCGCAGGTCGCCGTCGATCCGGTGGCTGTCGTCCCACAGCTCCACGAGCCCCGCCTCGACCACGGGCGCGACGCTGTCCTCGAAGACGTTCTGGTTGCCGCGCCCGAACACCGAGGTGTGCTCGTTGGCCGGGTTCCAGAACTCGAAGTCCCGCCGCGGCATCAGGTAGGTGGCGTTCGGGAAGGTCGGCACCCACTCGCGCCCGTCGAGGCGGGTGTTCCAGCCGACGTGGTCGATGTGCAGGTGCGTGTTGACCACGACGTCGACATCCTCCGGCCGCACGCCGGCACGGGCGAGGTCGTCGAGGAACCCGGTGTCGAGGCGGCTCCACACCGGCGCGTAGGGACGTTCCTTGTGGTTGCCGACGCCGGTGTCGACCAGGACCGTGCGTCCCCCGCTGCGCAGCAGCCACGTCTGGACCGCGGCCCGGCACTCGTTCGTCGCGGGATCGTAGAAGTCCGGGACGAGCAGGTCCTCGGAGTCGTACCCTCCTTTGTCCGGGAAGAACTCGGCCGGGCTCATCCGCACCGATCCGGCGTACTCGACGATCCGGGTGATCTCGACGTCACCCAAGGTCAGCTTGTCATCCATGTGTTCGACCGTGTCCGAGGACGGTCACGGCAACCAGACCTGCCCGGTCCTACCCCCGGCAGGGGGTGGCACGGGGCGCCCGCCGGTCCGGACGGCACGGAAACCTCGGAGGGGAGGCAGGCGTCATGACCGCCATGGGAGAGAAGTTCCACGTGGTACCGGACGAGCTGCGCGGCTACAGCGGGTTGCTCGAACGGCAGGCCGAGCACTTCCTGACGATCCGCGAGCACGCGGTCGTCCAGGGCGGGGACACGTCCGGGTTCACCGGGCTGCTGTCGCTGCTCGACCCCGTCGTCGTCGGGGTCGCGCGGCTCTACGACGAGACCCTCGAGGCCGCGAACAAGAAGATGGCGCAGGACGCCGAAGCACTCGTCAAGTCGGCGGACGCCTACGAGAAGGCAGATCACATCGGCGTCTGCCTGATCGACACCGCGGGCGGGAAGATGGAGCCCCCGTCCTGGCTCGAAAGAGTTCTGGGGGTCGGCAGATGAGCGCCGGGGTCTGCAACGGTTACCAGGACGTCGAGGACCCGGGCGTCGCCCTGCGCGCCACCCCCGAGAACCGCCCCGGCCGGCAGACGGTCAAGGAGCTGATCGAGGCCGCCGGCTGGAAGATCCAGGGCGTCAACTGGATCTACCAGCAGGTCACCGGCGACGACCTGGTGCGCGACCTGGTCATGCCGCTGGCGGGCGACTTCGAGAAGATCGACGCGAACGCCGCCGCGTGGGACAGGGTCGCCAAGGCGCTGGACAACGTGCGGCACAACGTGAACAACGGCATCGAGGAGCTCGCGCCGAGCTGGGACGGCGGCGCCGCGCAGAGCTTCGAGAACCGCATGCGCCGCACGTGGACCACGGCGATCGAGTGGGACTCGCAGGTCGCGAAGTTCATCGGCGACCGCTTCAAGAACATGGCGAGCTCGTGCCGCTCGGCCGCGAAGCTCGCGCTCACCCTGCTCGACAAGATCTGCGACAAGCTCATGAAGGCCGCGATGACGGCGTGGATCCCGATCGTCGGCTGGGGCCGTGCCGTGTGGATGGTCTACGACGTCGTCAACATCGTCGACCAGGTGCGCAAGCTGATCCAGTCCATGCAGACGCTCATCGAGGGCGTCCAGGGCATGATCAACGGCATCAAGCTGATGGGCACGGCGCTCTCGCGCATCCCCGACGTGCGTGATGTCAACGACTTCTTCGACGTGGTCGACACCTGGCAGGACGGCAAGGAGAAGCTGGGCGACGGCGTGTCCGCCGTGGGCAGCGGCGCGTGGGGCGTGGCCAAGAACGGGTACAAGACGCGCACCAAGCTCAAGGGCACGCAAGAGGACGAGCACTGGCAGCAAAGCACTCCTGCCACCTCGGGCGGTGCGCAATGACGTTCCCGTACGACAGCGCCCGGCAGCAGTTGCAGACGTGGCAACAGGATCTCGACGCGAGGGGCGCGCGCCTGGAGAAGGTCGCGCTCGAAGCGTCCAGGGTGCAGACCCGCGGCGGCGAGCTGTCCCCCGCGGACGTCGCCGAGATCGAGAAGTTCGCCCGCTCCAAGGACGCGCCCAACGCGTTGAAGGACCTGCAGCGCAAGGTCGACGCAGGCGCGTTGTCCTGGCAGGACATCGCCTCCGGCAGGGCCGTGGGTGATCCCGACGTGCAGCGCGCCATGCAGACCAGCATGCCGTCGCTGAAGCGGGCCTACACGGCGATCAAGGAGGGGCAGGACCCCGACGAGGTCGTCGCGGCGGGTCAGCAGCGGCCCCGGCGGGCGCGCGGGGACTACGACGACGACGCGCCGAGCGACTTCACCGAGGACGCCTTCTGACGCACGGGGTGGTGCGGGACCAACCCTAGACTCGTCCACCAGCGCTGAGCGCCGCCAACTGGTCCGCGTATTCGATGCGGGCGACCCAGTCCGCGGGCCACGCCTCCAGCCCGTGCGCGGCACCGGCGAACGCCCCGGCCAGCGCGGCGATCGAGTCGGAGTCGCCACTGGTCCGGGCGGCCCGCACGAGCGCCCGCACCGGGTCGTCGGCGTGCCGGATCGCGCAGTACAGGCCCGTTGCCAGTGCCTCCTCCGCGATCCAGGCCTCGCCGGTGGCCAGGCACGCGTCCTGCCCGTCGTCCGGCTTCTCGAGCGCAGCCACCAACTGCTCCAGGGCCTCGACGCACTCGTCCCAGCCGCGGGCGATGAAGCGGGCCGGTGCGGTGGCTCCCGGCACCTTCCACAACGACCCCAGCCACTCCTCCCGGTAGGTCGAGCGCTGGTCACGGCAGCGGGCCAGCAGAGCGGCGGGCACGTCGGCCAGATCAAGGCCGTCGACCAGCAGACGCGTCGCGTACGCGGTGAGTTCGGACGCGGCCAGGGCCGTGGGGTGGCCGTGGGTCATCGCGGCCTGCAGCTGCGACACCCCGGCCAGCACGTCCAGGTCGAGACCGGGCAGCAGGCCCACCGGCGTCACGCGCATGTTCGCGCCGCACCCCTTGGACTCCTCGACGGTCGCCTCGACCCACGGCTGCCCCTCCGCCAGTCCGCCGATCGCACGCAGGCACGTCATGCCGGGCGCGCGGTCGTTCTCCGGGCTGTGTGCCCAGGCGATGAAACGTTCCCGCAGCCGTGGTTCGAGCGCGTCCGCGGTGTAGCTGTCGGCATCGTGCAGCGCCCACGCGACGGCGAGCGCCATCTGCGTGTCGTCGGTGACCAGCGCGGGGTCGCCGTCCAGGTCGTCCGGTCCGGACGGACCGAACATCTCGTCGATCTCCGCGACGGTCAGGAACTCCGTCGGCTTGCCGAGCGCGTCCCCGAAGGCCAACCCGTACAACGATCCCGCGATGCGATCCACGGTCACGACCCTAGCCGCTGTCCTAGGTCCCGATCACTGCGTTCAGGCCGCTCGCCTGCGTGCGCCAGTCCTGCTGGTTCGGGCTGCCCCCGGCCCAGCGCTGCCCGATGCGGTTCAGCGCGTCCCGGTCCGCGGTCCAGACCGAGTCGGACTGCTGGCGCGCGAACCGTTGGTACGCGGCGGAGTTCGTCGCCTTCGCGAGGTCGTTCAGGTAGCGCATGAAGATGCCTTTGAACTGCTTCTGGTTGTCGTCGCACGAGCTCGTGCCGACGTCGCAGGACTCGGTGAGCACGCCGCCCCGCGTCAGCACCGGGCTCGCGATGGCCGAGTCCGCCAGGCGCTTCGCGGCGTCGAGGTAGCGGGTGTCGCCCGTGGCGCGCCACACCTCGAGGAACCCGCCGACGCCCAGCCCCTGGTTGTAGGTCCACACCGTCTGGCCGTTGTTGCGGCAGTCGCCGGTGAGACCGTCGTTGACGAGACCCGCCGAGCCGATCAGCCCGCTACCGAGGTACCAGTCGGCGGCGGTGCGGGCGCGGTGCAGCCACAGGGTGTCGCCGGCGGTGCGGCGGTGGATCGCCGCGGTCAGGCGCAGGTACTGGCCGTTCGTGACAGCGTTCTTGTAGGTGCGTTCCCGGTCCCACCACACCCCACCGCCGCACGTCCTGGTGTCCCAGTACTGGTGCACGTAGGCCGCGATCGTGGTGGCCGTCGTCAGGTAGCGCTGGTCGCCGGTGACGTCGTAGGCGGCCACCCAGGTGAGACCCCACCAGGCGCTGTCGTCGATGGAACGGCTGATGAAGTCGCCCTCGATCGGGTCGGTGCCGCGCTGCCCCGCCGCGAACGGGCCGCGGTTCACGTCGAACGTGCGCGCGATGACCCAGTCGTGGTCGCGGATCCCGGAGTCCATCACCGCCGACAGCGTCGTCGCCGAGTTCCACCAGCTCGTCGGCCACCAGGCGGTCGTCGGGTCGTAGGAGTACAGGAGTGCGTCAGCGGCGGCACGCGTCCTCGTCGGCACCGGACGCGCCCACGCCGTGCAACTGCCCTCCTGGTGCGCCGCCTCCCTGCCGCACGCCCGCACGGCCCCGCCGAAGTGACGTCCACGCGGATCCCTGGTGGCGAACATGGTGGTCCGCGTCGACACACCTCCCGCGGGCGTGGCGGTCCGCCCGAGCGACGACCCGCCGGGCCAGCTCGCACCGCCGTCCCACGAGCGGTCGAGCCACACCTCGTCCCCCGGCCCGCCGGCCTCGACACTCCCCCACGCCATCCCGTTCGCGTCGGTGTGCAGCCGGATGACCCTGCCGAACAACGTGGTGGGCGGCACCGGCTGCAGATCACCACTGGCCTGGGCGGCGCTCGTCCGGTCGCACAGCACGTCGCACACGGTGGGGTAGATCCAGTCGGTGCACGTCACCGCCGCGGCGTCACCGCACGCGCGGATCAGGCCGCGCCGGTGGTGGCCGGGGTCGGTGACGTTGTACATGAGGGTCCTGGTGCCGGTCCACGTGCCCGGGATGCTCGCCGGGCCCAGCAGCCCCTCCCAGCTGGCTCCGCCGTCCCACGACCGGTCGAGCCACACCGAGTCGCCGGTGACGCCGTTGTCGATGCTGCCCCACGCCATGCCGTCGCGGTCGGAGACGTGCAGCACCAGGCGGCGGCCGTTGATCTGCTTCTCCGGCACGGGGAAGGTCTCCTGGGCGGCCTGGGAGGGGTCGAGGGTGTCGCAGGACAGCACGCACACCACCGCCGCAGCGGTGATCGGCGACGAGCTGGGTGGGCTGCCCGGTGAGGTGCTCGGGTGGACGCTGACGGACGGCGGGCTGCCCGGTGAGGTGCTCGGGTGGACGCTGACGGACGGCGGGCTGCCCGGTGAGGTGCTCGGGTGGACGCTGACGGACGGCGGGCTGCCCGGTGAGGTGCTCGGGTGGACGCTGACGGACGGCGGGCTGCCCGGTGAGGTGCTCGGGTGGACGCTGACGGACGGCGGGCTGCCCGCTGAGGCGCTGCCGGTCGGTGGCCTGCTGGGCAGCGCGCTGCCGTTCGGTGGACTGGTGGGCGACGAACCCGGCGGCGCGGAGACCGGCGCCAGCACCATCAGGACGGCCACGAAGACGTTCAGCACCCCGACCACACTCCCCGACGCTCGTGGGAACGCTCTCATGGTCTGCGAAGCCGAACGACCAGGTCAACGCCCCGGCCGGATCATGTCCAGGACAAGCTGATCGCACGCTGCCCGCCGACCCCGGCCGCGACGCGCTGCCGTCCGGGCACCTCCGCGAGAAGGTCGCCGCGAGCTGACAGCCGAGGGGCGCCACGAACCCGTGGCGCCCCTCGAAAGCCGTCACACCGGCCAGGCCGGCTCCCCGGTCACCGCCTCCGCGATCGCGGACAGCGGGATCACCACCCACTCCGGGCGGAAGCGCTGCTCGTGGCACACCTCGAGCACGGCGCGGTCCAGCTCGACGGCCGCCAGCAGCGCGCCGTCGAGCCGGAACTCCGGCGACAGCTCGACGTACCCGTCGCAGAACGCCTTCCTGTTGCGCGCCAGCCATTTCGCGGCCCTCGGCAGCAGGCCGGCCACGTCGTCCGCGCCCACCAGCAGCTGCGAGGCCGCGTAGTGCAACGACCGCAACGCGGTGGCCACGTCGTGCGCCGCGGGACGCGGCCGGACGCGCTCCGCCGCGCCGCCGTGCGGTTCTCCCTCGAAGTCCACGAGCACCCACGTGTGCGGCGACCGCAGCACCTGTCCCAGGTGCAGGTCTCCGTGGACCCGCTGCAGCCGGATCGGTTCCCCCGCCTCCAGCACGGCGTCGTACCGGGCGCGGAGACCCGCCTCGAACGGGGCCAGCGCGGGCACCCAGGCCAGTGCGTCGTCCAGGCGGCGGTGCAGGGCGCCGACGAACTCGACCTCGTCGTCCGGCCCGGCGGTCTGCTCGCCGAGCGAGTCGCGCAGGTCGGCGTGCACGCGCGCGACGGCGAGACCCAACCGGCGCGCCTCGGCGGCGAAGTCCCCGCCCGCGGCCTGCGGGTCCTCACCGGGGCCCGCGAGGAAGTCCCGCACGCTGGCGGTGGCCATCGGCCAGCCCAGCGCGCCGAGCGGCACGAACTCGTGCAGCACGGCGAACGTCGTGCGCACACCGTCCAGTTCGGACTCGAGCGCACCCTGCGGAGCCGCGATGTGCGGGTCGCCCACCGAGTGCAGGGCGTCGTGCAGCACCAGTTCCGGGTTGTCGCCGGGCTCCAGCACGCGGAAGAACTTCAGCACGTGCCGCTGGCCGTAGACGATCGAGCAGTTGCGCTGCGGCCCCGGGAACGGCCGTCCGACGGGCGCGTCGGTGTACCGAGGTGGCAGCGCGCCGCGGAACCGCAGCCCGTCCACCTCCGCGGACTCCTCGAAGTGGTCGAGCAGCGCGGCGGTCAGCTCCGGGTCGTACACCGCCTCGTACACGGCCCGGTCACCCGCGGTGCCGATCCGCGCGTGCACCAGCCGCTCCGGCAGCTCGTCGCGCAGGCCCAGCAGCAGCTGGTA
The DNA here is from genome assembly GCF_900111005.1 of Lentzea albida. Classification (GTDB taxonomy): domain Bacteria; phylum Actinomycetota; class Actinomycetes; order Mycobacteriales; family Pseudonocardiaceae; genus Lentzea; species Lentzea albida. The sequence goes on along the minus strand of NZ_FOFV01000022.1, from coordinate 635 downwards.
CCGGCGCCCGTCCCCGGCCAGCACCACGTGGACCAGCGTCGGATCACCGTCGCGCAGGACGGTCGCGCGTTCGCACGTGACCGGCCCGCGGCCGCGGAACCAGTGCTGCGACCTGAGCCAGCGTTCCAGCTGATCCGGCGCCGGCAGGACCTCGACGGCCTCGCTCGTCGTCACTTCTTGTCTCCACCTTCCACGTCGGAGGTCAGCTGGAACCAGTAGAAGCCGTGCCCGGGAAGGGTGAGCTGGTACGGCAGCTCCCCGATCGCGGGGAACCGCACCCCGCCGGTGAGCTCGACCGGCACCGCGCCGGCGTGCTCGGACAGGTCGAGCTCGACGGGCTGCGGGAAGCGGGAGAGGTTGTTGACGCAGAGCACGACGTCGGAGCCGAGCGTGCGCTGGTAGGCGAGCACGGTCGGGTTCGACGCCCCGAGCTCGGTGAAGTCGCCGTGGCCGAACGCCCGGTGCCGCTTGCGGACCTCGATCATGTGCCGCGTCCAGTTGAGCAGCGACGACTGGCTGCGCGTCTGCGCCTCGACGTTGAGGCCCTGGTAGCCGTAGACCGGGTCCATGATCACCGGCAGGTAGATCCGGCCGGGGTCGCAGCTCGAGAACCCGGCGTTGCGGTCCGGGGTCCA
>NZ_FOFV01000005.1 GCF_900111005.1 Lentzea albida | reverse complement strand
GTTCCAAGATGAGGTATCCCACCCTTTGTGGGTTAAGGCCCCCAGCTAGACCACTGGGTTGATAGGCCAGAGGTGGAAGACCGGTAACGGTTGGAGCTGACTGGTACTAATAGGCCGAGGACTTGTTACAAAGACGCTACGCATCCACTGTGCGGTTCTGGAAGAACAACCAGAACCGATCGAGAGCTCGAACAGGGCTCTGGTTGTACATTTCCATAGTGTTTCGGTGGTTATAGCGTTGGGGAAACACCCGGTCCCATTCCGAACCCGGTAGTTAAGCCCTTCTGCGCCGATGGTACTGCACTGGTTACGGTGTGGGAGAGTAGGTCGCCGCCGAACTTCTTCCGAGATACCCCCGTGGGTCGAGCGCCGAGAGCGCTCCCCGCGGGGGCATTTTCGTGTTGTCGCCGCCTACGCCTTCGAGGAGTTCCGGGCAGCGCGGTATACCGTCTGAGCATGCACAACGAGCAACGCTCCGCCCGTCGGTCGGCCGGCGTGGGCAGGACCGCCGACCTCGCCACGAACCCGTTCCGGGTCGACCGCGACCGCGTCGCGAGCTCACCGTTCTTCGCGCGGCTCGGCGGGGTCACCCAGGTCGTCAGCTCCACGGGCTCAGGCCTGCTCGTGCACAACCGCCTCACCCACAGCCTCAAGGTCGCCCAGGCGGCCCGTGCCATCGCCGAACGCCTCACCGGCCGCCCGGAGCTCACCGCGGTGCTGGAGAAGCTCGGAGGCTGTGATCCGGACGTCGTGGAGGCCGCCGCTCTCGCTCACGACTTGGGGCACCCGCCGTTCGGTCACCTGGGGGAGCAGGTGCTCGACAGGCTGGCCCGCCACCGGTTCGGCCTGCCGGACGGGTTCGAGGGCAACGCGCAGTCGTTCCGCATCATCACGACCACGGACGTCCGCGGTCCCAAGGCGCTCGGTCTCGACCTCACGGTCGCGGTGCGGGCGGCGATGCTGAAGTACCCGTGGACCCGTCATCAGCCGCTCGGTCTCGCGGTCGCGCCGCGTGGTGCGGCCGAGCCCGACGACATGCCGGGCACCGGCAGCTCGAAGTTCTCCGCGTACGTCACGGAGATCAACGACCTGCGACAGGCGCGCGAGCCGTTCGACGGGCGCATCGAGTCGTGGCAGCAGACCGTCGAGGCGAGCGTCATGGACACCGCGGACGACATCGCGTACGCGATCCACGACCTGGAGGACTTCCACCGCGTCGGCGTGCTGCAGCACGCGACGGTCGCCGCCGAGCTCGGGACGTGGCAGGCGCAGGCGCTCGACCTCGCCGCGCTGAGCGACGCCGAGCTGAGCGCCGAGATCCGGATGCCGGGGCGGTCGCTCGAGACGTTGCGCCGGCGCATGCACCTCAAGGACTCGTGGGTGATGAGCGACGAGGCGTTCGCGCTGGCCGTCCGCAAGGTCGGCAAGGAGCTGGTGGACGGACTGCTCGCGGTGCCGTTCGACGGATCCGTGGAGGCCGAACAGGCGGTGGCCGGGTTCAGCGCGCGGTGGACGCGCAGGCTCGTCGACGCGGTCGGCGTGATCGAGGAGCCGACGCCGCGGTCCGGCCACGTGGTGCTGGCGGTCCAGCAGTGGCACGAGGTGCAGGTGTTGAAGTTCGTCCACCGCCGCTTCGTGTTGCTGCGCCCGGATCTGGCGTTGCACCAACGTGGACAGGCGCGTCTGCTCGGCTCCCTGGTGGACGCTTTGGAGCAGTGGGTGACCGACCGGGCGGAGGCGGATCGCTTGCCGCGCAGGCTGCACGACCTCGTCGAGCTGGCCGAAACGGAGTACGCGGCGCTCGCCCGGACGGAGCCGTCCACATTGGTCGGTGCGGCCGGTGATCCGCACGTCGGGCCTGACGTGGTCAGGGGATTGGCTCGCGGGCGCGCGGTGGTGGACTTCGTGGCGTCCCTCACCGACAACCAGGCGGCCGCTCTGCTGGAAGCACTTTCCGGGCGAACCGGTCAGTTGTGGACTGACGCTTTTGTTCTGTGAAGTGTGATTGTGTCTGCTAAGTGAGAAGTAGCCCAATCGGATGCTGACTGTGATCAGGCAGGCACCATACGTTGGCGCCTCGACCGGGAATCTCCGGTCGCAGGCCGCGTGCTCGGGGGCACGCCAACGTTCGGGGGAGAAACCCTGTGCGCCGATCTCGAAGAGGCACGACGTTAGTCACCGCAGGCACCGCAGTTCTTCTGGCCGCACTCACCGCCGTCACGCCGGCGTCCGCGGATCCGGGCAAGGCGTCCAAGACCATCAACGACCGCACGGCAGCGCAGATCGCCGCGCTGCAGAGCATCAAGAAGTCGCTCACCCCTGCTGAGTCCAAGGTGGACAGCGCTCTCGTCGTGGAGGCGCGCAAGCGCGTCTCGGCCGCCACGACCAGCGCCCTCCCGCAGGTGCAGACCGGCGTCGCCGTGACGCCGAAGGCCACGACGCTCGTGGACATCCGCGCCAAGCAGTACTCCGAGGACCTGGTCAACGCTGTCCGCGCGGCGGGCGGGCAGATCCGGGCGGTCTCCTCCGAGCACCGCACCGTGCGCGCCGAGGTCCCGGTCTCGAAGATCGCCGAGATCGCCGGTCGCTCCGACGTGGCACGCGTCGAGCCCGGCAGCGACGCGATGACGCAGGACGTCAAGAACAAGCGGGACACCAAGGCCCGCAAGCAGGCTCCGTCCAAAGAGGACAAGGCTGCGGAGATCGAGCGCCGCCTGTCGGAGAAGACCCTCTCCGTCCAGGCCGCGAAGGTCGCCGAGAGCGACAAGGCGCACAACGCCGAGGCCGCGCGCGGGTCGTTCCGCGTGACCGGTGTCGGCACGAAGCTCTGCGCGCTGTCGGACGGTGTGAGCTCGCTGGCCGTGTCGCAGGCCTCGGGCGAGCTGCCGGCCGTCGACGTGCTGACCGGTCAGGCGGGCTCCGGTGACGAGGGCACCGCGATGCTCGAGATCCTGCACGACATCGCGCCGAACGCCGAACTCGGCTTCGCCACGGCGTTCAACGGCGACGCGAGCTTCGCGGACAACATCAAGAAGCTGCGCTTCGACCTCGGCTGCGACGTCATCGTCGACGACGTCATCTACTTCAACGAGTCGCCGTTCCAGGACGGCATCATCGCGCGCGCCGTGGACGCGGTCGTCGCCGACGGCGCCCTGTTCTTCTCGAGCGCCGGCAACCAGGGCAACGTCGCCGACGGCACCTCCGGCCACTACGAGGGCGAGTTCGTCGACTCGGGCGTGGGCATCGGCAAGTTCGCGGGCTCCGCGCACGACTTCAACCCGGACCCGAACCAGAAGCAGCTGTTCAACCCGCTGTCGAACTTCTCGGGCGACACCCCCGTGGTGCTGCACTGGGCCGACCCGCTGGGGCAGTCGGCCAACGACTACGACCTGTACCTGGTCAACGCCCAAGGCAACGTTGTCACCTTCAGCCAGAACAACCAGGACGGCGCCCAGGACCCGTACGAGCGCATCAACACCCCGTCGAGCTCGACGGGGACGCGCCTCGCGGTCGTGCGGTACCGAGGTGAGGACAAGTACTTCGCGTTGTCGCTGTTCGGCGGCCGTTTCGCCGACACCAACGACGGCCTGAAGAAGTACGTCACCCCCGGCACCACGCGCGGCCACTCGGCGGCCAAGGGCGCGATCTCGGTCGCGGCCGCACCCGCCGCGGGCGCTCTGCCGTTCGACCTCGAGCCCGGCGACCCGGCCAACCCGAGCGGCCCGTACCCCGGCGCGTTCACCAGTGCGCAGAAGCCGGAGCGCTTCACCTCCGACGGCCCGCGCAAGACGTTCTTCGCGCCGGACGGCACCCCGCTCGCCGAGACCCGGCAGAAGCCGGACCTCACCGCGGCCGACGGTGTCACCACCTCGGTGCCGGGCTTCGCGCCGTTCTTCGGCACGTCCGCCTCGGCCCCGAACGCCGCCGCGATCGCCGGCCTCATCCTGTCCGGCAACCCGACGCTGACGCCCGCCGAGGTCAAGGAAGCCCTTGTCACCACGGCGATCGACATCGTCGAGTCCGGTGTGGACAACCGCACCGGTGCCGGCATCGTGATGGCCGACCGCGCCCTCGCCTACACGGGCGCCTCGCCGCAGGCACTGGCACGCGCGCAGAAGCCGACGATCGTCAACGACGCCGACGGAAGCGCTTTCCTCAAGCCCGGCACCACCTCCACGGTGACGCTGCCGGTGGCCAACAACGGTGACGGCTCGGCCGCGTCGACCTCGGTCGTGCTGTCGACGACGTCCGCCGGCGTGACCATCGCGCCGCGTTCCAAGTACTACGGCAACATCGACCCGGGCCAGACCGTCAGCAACACCTACAAGGTGACCGTGCCGGCCTCCGCCGGACTCGGTTCGGCGGTCAAGCTCGACGCCCGCGTGACCTACGCGGGTGCCACGTCGCCCACGACGACCTCGTTCACGCTCCGCGTGGGTGAGCCGTCGCGCGAGTTCAAGACCTTCGCGTACACGGGCGCACCGATCGCCATCCCGGACAACGACCAGACCGGCGTCTCGGTCTCGCTGCCCGTCACGGGCGTCGGCGCCGCGTCGAACCTGAAGTTCTCCGTGGACGGCTCCGCGTGCTCGGCCACCGAGGGCTCGACCACGGTCGGCATCGACCACACGTTCGTCGGCGACCTGGTGGGCACGCTCACCTCCCCGGCGGGCAAGACCGTGACGCTGTTCTCGCGTGCGGGCGGCACCGGCAACAACATCTGCCAGGCCGTCTTCACCGACGACGCCACGCTGCCGTTCTCGGGCGTGTCCAGCGCTCAGGCGCCGTTCACCGGCTCGTGGAAGGCGGGCTCGGCCCTGTCCGGGCTGACGGCGGACCCGGCTGACGGCACCTGGGTGTTCAAGGTGGCCGACGTGGTGGGCACCGACCGCGGTTCGCTGCGTTCGGTGACGCTGAGCGTGGCCGGTTGGGTGTGATGAGCTGAGAGTGGTGGGAGGCCCCCGGCTTTTGGCCGGGGGCCTTTCCTTTTGGGCATGTGCGGGGTCGGCTGGCGTGCGGTCACGTCACCTTGCGAGGGTGGTTGCATGGGCTTTGACGAGCCGGTGCCGGTCATCGCCGCTTCGCGACGATCGCGATTGGGGCCGGGTCACCACCGCTTGCTCGGGAGGGCGAGGTAGGGACGCCTCGGCTTCGCCATTGCTTTGGGGGCAGGGTGGCTCGCCTTCGGCTTCGCCCGGCCCCGCCCTGGCCCGCCTCGCCGTCCCCAGACGTCCGGCCACCACCTCCCTGCCCGCGAACGGCGAAAGGGGCGCCTCCCCGACCGGGAAGCGCCCCTCACACGTCTGATGCCACCGCTCTAGCGGTTCGGCCACTCCCAGCGGATGCCGAACACGCCCGGACCGAACCCGAGTGCCACGGCGTGCACGCCGCCGCCCGAGTCCAGGGTGAGGTTGCGGCGGCGGGACGGGGTCTCGTCGCCCGCGGGCACGCTGTACTGCTGCACGCGGGACGGGAGGTTCGTCTCGTCGAAGCGGACCTCGATGACGTACTCGCGGACCGGGAGGCGGAACTTGCGCGCGAACGTGTTGTTGCCCTTGGGGGCGTGGCCCTCGGGGAACACCAGCTGGTATTCCATGATGAGGGTCTCGCCGCGGGTGAGCGGGCGTTCGAACATCATCTCCGCGACCATGATGTTGGCCTCGTGGTCGCGGGCGATGCGGCCCAGGTGGCAGTTGCGCACGTTCGTGATCTCGGGGAGCACGTCGCTCTCCTCGGTCTCGAACACGAGCGCCCACCGGTCGGGGCCGTCCTGCTCGGCGCGCAGGATCTGGCGCACCCACACTGATTTCTGCCCGCCGTCGGCAGAGATCTCGATGCGGTCGTGCTGGCTGATCCGGCCCAGCTTCAGGTCGGACGACGTGTCGACCTTCGAGAGCAGGTTCGCGACCCGCTCGCGGCGCGCCCAGAGGGCGTCGATCGGCATCATCGTCGTCGGGCGGCAGCGGCGGCCTCGCGGGCGAGGCGGTCCGAGCAGCGCCGACAGGCCCGACTGAGGCACGCCCAAGACCGACTCGAGGTGCCGCAGCGCCTCCAGTGACTCAGGTCGTTCAGGCCTTCGCCGTCCTGACTGCCAGTAGCTGAGCGTCGCGACGCTGATGGTCACGCCACGCAGTGCCAACCGGTGCTGGATGCGGTCGAGACTGAGTCGGCTCGCCTTGATCGCCGCCCTCAACGCTTCGGGGAACGGTCCCGTCGTCAAGAGTTGCGTAAGGCTGCCGTGGCCCGTCGAGTCCGTGTCGTCGACGGTCAGTGTTGGTCGACCGGCAGCAGTCGTCATGGTGACTCCCCGCTGTCATAAGATCACGCCCCAGTGACCCTACCCGTCCGTGAACATCGCTGGTCGGAGCCGGATGGAGTCAATGGTTAATCCATACGGTTGATGAGTTCACGCTTTCGAGACTCATCTGTCAAGCGTAGCGAACCCATCGGTAACTTGTTCGTGCGTTCACCGCCCGTGTCTACGTGGTTCTAGTGTGTGCACGGTGACCGAGTCTGGCGTTCCGCGCATCCAGGGCGCTGTTCCCGCGATGTGGGAGTTCGCATGAGCCGGGTCCGGCAGGTTCCCGGTGGGCGGGCGGTCGAGGTCGAGCCGGAGCGGGTCGAGGGTTGGATCCGCAGGTTCGCGGACCGGCACGGCGCCGTCGAGACGCACGTCACAGAGAGCCACGTCGTCGTCTCCGCGGAGGACGGCGCGACCGCCACGTTCCGCACTCGGGGCGGTACCTCTGTAGGAGAGGTGATTGAAAAGTTGACCGAGCCCCGCAGGATCGGCTTGGTCCTCGTGCGGCTCGGTGGTCACAGCGTCGGGGTGGCGTTCGGCGGCAGGGTCGAGGTCTCGACCACCGACCGCAAGCAGGTCCACGGCCGCATCCGGGCGGGTGGCTGGTCGCAGCAGCGGTTCGCGCGTCGGCGGGAGGGGCAGGCCAGGGTCGCGCTGCAGGCCGCGGCGGACGACGTCGCGAGGGTGCTCGTCCCGCGGCTCGCCGAACTCGACGGTGTGGTGCTCGGCGGCGACTGGCAGGCGCTCGACGTCCTGCGCAACGACCGCAGGCTCTCCGGCGTCTTCTCCCTGGCGGAGGACCGCGTCCTGGACGTGCCCGAACCACGGCGTTCGGTGCTCGACGAGGCCGCGGAACGGGCCCGATGCGTCGAGATCGTGATCCAGGACACAGTGGCAACCGGACGCGGGCCCGGCCACATGGATACGGGTGAGGGCGCCTGATCCTGGCGCCACCGATCCTGCTGGAGCTGCAAGTGCGCAAACGAATGGTGATCGTGGCCGGAGCGGTCGCGCTGGGTGCCGTCGGCATCGCGGTGCCCGCCCTCGCGCTGAGCGGTGGCGGCGAGACCGCGCCCCTGCCCACGACCTCGGCTCCGCAGCCGCCCACCCCGATCGCGACGACGCCGCCTGCCCCGGTGCCGTCGACGTCGCCGCTCGCGACCACGCCGCCGGTCTCGCAGCCGCCCGCCCCCACCACGTCGCGGCCGCCGGTCGCGACGACGCCTCCGGCCAGCTACCCGATCCAGACCTCGCCCCCGGTCCCGACGACGGCCCCGGTCGCGACGCCACCCGAGAACACGAAGACCCCGACGACGTCGCCGGTCGCCACGACGCCGGCACGGTAAGGAGCCACCGCTGAACTGGGAGGCCGAGTTCACCGACTGCTTCGACCGGTGCGCCGACTCGATGCGCTTCACGGCGTTCCTGCTGTGCGGCAACTGGCACGAGGCGGAGGACGTCATGCAGTCGGCGTTCTTGAAGCTGTACCTGGCCGGTCCGAAACTCGCGGACCGGTCGGGGCTCGAGCCGTACCTGCGCCAGATCGTCGTGCGGACGTTCCTCGCCGAACGCCGCAAGGTGCGGTGGCGCAGGGAGAAGCTGACCGACGCGCCCCCAGAGGGCCTGTCCTCCGTCCCCGGGGCGGAGGACAGGCTCGTCGTGTGGCAGGCGCTCAACTCGGTCGCCGCACGGCAGCGCGCGGTCCTCGTGCTGCGCTTTTGGCACGATCTGAGCGTCGAGGACGCGGCGGCGGCGCTGAACTGCTCGACGGGCACGGTGAAGTCGCAGACCAGCAAGGGCCTGGAGTCGTTGCGGCGCAGGCTGGGGCCGGAGTTCGACCATCTGAGGCTGGAGGTGTGATGGTTCGCGAGGACGACCTGAGGGCGGCTTTCTCCGCTCTGCACCAGGAAGAGGCGCCGCCGCGTGCCGTCACGGCCGCCGACCTGATCTCGCGCGGCGAGAAGGTGCGGACCCGGCGGCGCGCGATCGCCGTCGTGGGCAGCGGGCTGGCGACCGTGGTGGTCGTGGCGGTGGCACTCGCCGTGCTGCCGGGGCAGGCCCCGGTGGAACCCGCGACACCCGGACCGTCGCCGACTACCACCTCGCCGGTGCCGTCGGACCCCTCGCCGCCGGAGTCCACCGCGCCGACGCCGGCGACGTCCGCGCCGGTGAGCACCTCGCCGTCCGGCGAACCCCCGAAGTCGGCGCCGTCGAACACGACACCGGTGGCCGTCACGAACAACCCGACGTCGTCCCCGGGACAGCCGATCGCACCCTCCACGTCGCGCTGAACGGCACAATCGGGGGCCATGAGCGCTCAGATCCGCCTGGTCGAGATCACCGACGCGAACCGCGACGCCGTGGTCGCCCTGCGCGTGCACCCCTCGCAGGAGCGGTTCGTGGCGTCCGTCGAGAGGTCATTCCAGGACGCGCGGGAGAACCCCGAGGCGAAACCGTGGTTCCGCGCGGTCTGCGACGGCGACACGCCGGTCGGGTTCGTGATGCTGTGCTGGGACCTCGTGCCGGGACCGGGCCTGCTCGGGCCGTTCTTCCTGTGGCGCCTGCTCGTGGACGCCGAGCACCAGGGGCGCGGGTACGGCAGGGCGATCCTGAACGAGGTCGTGGCGCTGCTGCGGGCCGCGGGAGCCACCGAACTGCTCACGAGCTGCGTGCCGGGGGAGGGCTCGCCCGAGCCGTTCTACCGCGGGTTCGGGTTCGTGCCCACCGGCGAGACCGACGAGGACGGCGAGGTCATCCTGCGGCTGGAGCTCGGGTCGCGGCCGTGAGCGGTGAGGGCCGCTGGCTCGCCACGATCGCGGCGAGGGCGAGTGCGAAACCGGTGAGCTGCGAGAGGTCCAGCGTCTGGCCGAGCACCACGACACCGAGCAGCGCGGCGACCATCGGGGACAGCAGGCCGAGCATCGACACGGACGCGACCGGCAGCGTGGTGATCGCGCGGAACCACAGGACGTAGGCGAGCAGACCGCCGACACCGCCGAGCCACAGGTAGCCGAGCACGGCGGTGGGGCCGATGGCAGGTGGTGCGCCCTCGACCAGGAACGTCACGGGGACCAGGAACAGCCCACCCGCCGTGAGCTGCCAGCCCGCGAACGCCGTCGGGCCCACACCGGCGGGCCTGCCCCACTTCTTCGTCAGCGTCACGCCGAGCGCCATGGTCGCGGCGCCGCCCAGCCCCGCCAGCACACCGACGAGGTCGAAGCCCGCCGCCGGCCCGAGCACCACGAGCCCGACCCCCAGCACCCCCACGACGCCCCAGGCGAGCCGCCACGCGGACGGGTTCTCCTTGAGCACCCCGACCGCCAGCAACGCCACCACGAGCGGCTGTGCGGCGCCCAGGGTGGCCGCGACACCGCCCGGCAGGCGTTCGGCGGCGACGAAAAGGAACGGGAAGAACAGCCCGATGTTGAGCACGCCCAGCGCGGCCGCCTTGGCCCACCAGGTGCCCCGGGGCAGCGTCCTGGTGAGCGCCAGCGCGACCAGGCCCGCGGGCAGCGCGCGCAGCAGGCCCGCGAACAGCGGGTGGCCCACCGGCAGCAGCTCGGTCGTGACCACGTAGGTCGAGCCCCAGACCACCGGTGCGAACGCCGCGAGCGCGGTGCGGGACAGATCGGTGTTTCTCACGTCGTCCAGTGTTCGGCGACCCGATCAATGAGTCCAACACATGCTTTTCATCCAATCCATCGTGATTCAAGATGGGTGGAGTGGAGCTCCAGCAGATGCGGTACGTCGTCGCCGTCGCCGAGACCGGCAGTTTCACCAAGGCGGCGCGGCAGTGCCTGGTCGTGCAGTCGGCGCTGAGCCACCAGATCGCCCGCCTCGAACGGTCCCTGGGCGCGCGCCTGTTCGACCGCACGAGCCGCAGCGTGCGGCTGACCCCGGCCGGGGCGGCGTTCCTGCCGGCCGCGCGCCAGTGCCTCGACTTCGCGGAACGGGCGGCGGCCGAGGTCGCCGCGGCGGTGGGGGAGGTGCGCGGGCGGGTGGTCGTCGGCGTGATCCCGACCGTCGCCGCCGTGGACCTGCCCGCCGCGCTGAAGGTGTTCCGCGAACGGTATCCGCAGGTCAAGGTTGCGTTGAAGATGCTGTCGAGCCTCGACATGGTGAAGCAGGTGCGCGACGGCGCCCTCGACCTCGCGTTCCTCGGGCTGCCGCTCGGCGTGCGGCCGGAAGGCGTGCGGGGCAGGGAGCTGGCGCGCGACGAGCACGTGGCCGTCCTGGCGCCCTCGCACCCGCTCGCGCGGCGGCCCGAGCTGACGCTGGAGGAGCTGGCGGGCGAGATGTTCGCGGACTTCCCGGCGCGGACGCCGGGGCGGGTGCAGGCCGACCAGGCCTTCGAGAAGGCGGGGCTGCGCCGCGAGGTGGCGTTCGAGGTGAGCACCGCCGAGCTGATGGCCGGGCTGATCGGGGAGGGGCTCGCGGTGGCCGTGCTGCCGTCGCGGTACACGCCCCGGCTCAGCGGCGTCGTGACCGTGCCGGTCGTGGACGGGCCTTCGCGCGTCGAGCACCTGGTGTGGAGCGCGGCCGGCCTGACCCCGGCCACGGCCGCGTTCCTCGACGTCCTGGGTGTGGTGCCGGACTAACCGGCGGTGCCGGTCGACAGCAGCCCGCCGTCCACCCGCACCGTCTCACCCGTGATCCACGAAGCGCCGTCCGAGCAGAGGAACGCCACGAGAGAGGCGACGTCCTCAGGCGTGCCGAGGCGCTTCATCGGGTACTGCTGCGCGGCCTCCTCCTCGCGGCCCACGTACAGGGCCTCCGCGAACTTCGTCTTCACCACGGCGGGCGCGACGGCGTTCACGCGCACCTTCGGGCCGAGCTGCCACGCGAGTTCCTCGGTGAGGCGGATCAACGCCGCCTTGGACGCGCCGTACGCGCCGATCACGCCCGTGGACCGGATGCCGCCGATGGACGCGAGGTTCACGACCGCGCCGCCGTGCTCGCCCATCCAGGCCTTCCACGCGAGCTGGATGAACCCGAGCGTCGCCACCACGTTGACGTCGAAGATCTTCCGCACGGCGTTCAGGTCCGCGTCCATCAGGAAGCCGAACTGCGGGTTGATGCCCGTGTTGTTCACCAGCACGTCGAGGCTGCCGAACTCCTCGACGGTGCGCGCGACGACCTCCTCGCGCGACGCCTCATCGCCCGCGTTGCCCTGGACGGGGAGCACGCGGCCGCCCGTGTCCGCCTCCAGCTGCTTCGCCGCCTCGGTGAGCTGGTCTGCCTTGCGGCCCGTGATCGTGACGGACGCACCGCGGGACAGGAGCTCGCGTGCGATGCCGTAGCCGATGCCGCGGGACGCGCCGGTGACCAGGGCGGCCCTGCCCGAGAAGTCTTCGCTCATGCCGCGCAATCTATGCGTCCCGCCACAGGTGGGAAATTCGATGGTCGTGATCCCGTAGAATGGTTCCCGTGATCCTCCTGGAGTAGGCCGACCCGGACGTGCCATCCCTTGTCATGCCCGGCTTTTTCGCAGCTACCCGGAGTTTCTCTTGATCACCGCAACTGACATGGAGTTGCGCGCGGGCTCACGCATTCTCGTGAGCGGCGCCAACCTGCGCGTCCAGCCCGGCGACCGCATCGGCCTCGTGGGCCGCAACGGCGCCGGCAAGACCACCTCCCTGCGCGTCCTCGCGGGCGAGGGCCAGCCCTACGGCGGCTCCGTCACGCGCAAGGGCGAGCTCGGCTACCTCCCGCAGGACCCGCGCGAGGGCGACCTGTCGGTCATCGCCAAGGACCGGGTGCTGTCGGCGCGCGGCCTCGACCAGCTGCTCCGCGACATGGAGAAGGCCCAGTCGAAGATGTCCGAGCTGGTCGACCCCGACGAGCTCGACAAGGCCGTCACCAGGTACGGCAAGCTCGAGGAGCGCTTCGCCGGGCTCGGCGGGTACGCCGCGGAGTCCGAGGCCGCGCGCATCTGCTCCAACCTCGGCCTGCCGGACCGCGTTCTCGCACAGCCGCTGAGCACGCTGTCCGGTGGTCAGCGCCGCCGCGTGGAGCTGGCGCGCATCCTGTTCGCCGCGTCCGAGGCGGGCATCGGCGCGAAGTCGAGCACGATCCTGCTGATCGACGAGCCCACGAACCACCTCGACGCCGACTCGATCACGTGGCTGCGCGGCTTCCTCAAGTCGCACGACGGCGGCCTCGTCGTGATCTCCCACGACGTCGAGCTGCTCGACGACGTCGTGAACAAGGTGTGGTTCCTCGACGCCATTCGCGGCGAGGTCGACATCTACAACCTCGGCTGGAAGAAGTACCTCGAAGCCCGTGCGACGGACGAGAAGCGCCGTCGCCGTGAGCGCGCCAACGCCGAGAAGAAGGCCGGCGCGCTGATGACGCAGGCCGCCAAGATGGGCGCGAAGGCCACGAAGGCCGTTGCGGCGCAGAACATGGCGAAGCGCGCGCAGAAGCTGCTCGACGGTCTCGACGACGTGCGCCAGAGCGACAAGGTCGCGAAGATCAGCTTCCCGGCGCCCGCGCCGTGCGGCAAGACCCCTTTGATGGCAGAGGGTCTGAGCAAGTCCTACGGCTCGCTGGAGATCTTCACCGGCGTGGACCTGGCCATCGACAAGGGTTCCCGCGTCGTCGTGCTCGGTTTCAACGGCGCCGGCAAGACGACGCTGCTGCGGTTGCTGGGCGGCGGCGAGAAGATGGACGCGGGCAAGGTCGTGCCCGGTCACGGCCTGAAGATCGGCTACTTCGCGCAGGAGCACGAGACGCTCGACCACAACGCGTCGGTGTGGGAGAACATCCGCCACATGGCGCCGGACGAGCAGGAGCAGCGGCTGCGGTCGTTGCTCGGCACGTTCCTCTTCACCGGTGAGCAGCTCGACCAGCCCGCGGGCACGTTGTCCGGTGGCGAGAAGACGCGACTGGCGCTCGCCGGTCTGGTGTCGTCGGCGGCGAACGTGCTGCTGCTCGACGAGCCGACCAACAACCTCGACCCGGCTTCGCGCGAGCAGGTCCTCGACGCGCTGCGGCGCTACGAGGGCGCTGTCGTCCTCGTGACGCACGACCCCGGAGCGGTCGAGGCGCTGGAGCCTGAGCGGGTCATCCTGCTGCCCGACGGCACCGAGGACCACTGGTCGGAGGACTACCTCGACCTCGTCCAGCTGGCGTGATCTCCACCCCTCAAAGGGTTACCGAGCGCGTTCTGTGATCAACTGAGTGTGATCGAATCGACCGTTCGGCGATCTCTTTGCTTGATCACCTGGCGTTCTGCCGGTTCCTGTTCGATCATTGCGACGACAGGGGCCGTCAAACGGCCCACCTGCTCGTACGGAAGGCGGGACAAGGTGGCTGACCTGAAGAAGGGTGCCCGGATCACCGGCGCCACGCGGGACAAGCTGGCCGCTGACCTGAAGAAGAAGTACGAAAAGGGCGCGAGCATCCGGGCTTTGGCCGAGAGCACCGGGCGTTCCTACGGCTTCGTGCACCGGGTTCTTTCGGAATCCGGGGTCACGCTGCGCGGTCGCGGTGGCGCCACCCGGACGAAGAAGAAGTAGCCCGAACCCAGACTGCTACTCTCCGGTAACTAGCTTCTAGTCCGCCGGAGGTAACGATCATGCCAGTGCCTTCCATCGACGCTGGCGTGCTCGAGCGCGGTGGCGTTCGGCTCGCGATCGCCGGGCCGCGCGCGACCATCACGCTCGATCGTCCCGACGTGCTCAACGCGCAGACGCCGGCCACGTGGCAGGCGTTGCGGCACATCGGTGAACAGCTGGACCCGGACGTCCGCGTCGTGGTCGTCCGGGGATCCGGCCGCGCCTTCTCGGCGGGGTTGGACCGGCGCATGTTCACCGGTGAACCCGTCGACGGCGAGCCCGGCGGTCTCGGTGCGCTCCTGGCGCTGTCTCCCGAGGAGGCGGACGCCCGGATCGCGTCGTACCAGGCCGGGTTCACCTGGCTGCGCGACCCCGCACGCGTGACGATCGCCGCGGTGCAAGGGCATGCCATCGGCGCGGGTTTCCAGTTGGCGCTGGCGTGCGACTTCCGCGTGCTCGCCGAGGACGCGCAGTTCTGCATGGCCGAGACCGGGCTGGGCCTCGTGCCCGACCTCGGCGGCACGCTGCCGTTGGTGCGTCTCGTGGGGTATTCGCGCGCGGCCGAGATGTGCGTGACCTCCCGCCGGGTGCCGGCGGAGGAGTCGCTGCGGATCGGCCTCGCGAACTACGTCGTGCCCGGTGAGGGGCTCGACGACGCCGTCGACTCGTTGGTGGCCGCCGTGCTGAAGCCTGCCGCGGGAGCCGTCTCCGAGACGCTCGCGCTGATCGCGGCCGCCGCCGAGGCGCCGATGGCGGACGCCCAGCTCGCCCTGGAGCGCGCCGCCCAGCTGCGCCGGCTGCAGTCGTTCGCGGCTCTGTCCGCTCAAAGCTGAACCCGGTCGGCTTCCCAGCCGCTCTCGACGGAATTGTCAGACCGCTGTGCTGTTCTTATCAGCGTGGACGGTTACAGCTCTTGGCGATTCATGATGGGGGTCACCTCGGACGCACCCGACAAGGTGCGCCGCGGGACCTTCCGGCGCGTGCTGACCTTCGCCCGGCCACATCGGGCGAAGCTGTTCGTGTTCCTCCTGCTGACGGTCGTCTCGTCGGTCCTCGCGGTGTCGACGCCGCTGCTGGCCGGCCGGGTGGTCGACGCGATCGTCGGCGGCGCCGTCCCGTCCGTGGTGGTGTGGCTGGCGGTGGCCATCGCCGCGATCGCCGTGGTCGACGCCGGTCTGGGCGTGGTCGAGCGCTGGCAGTCGACGCGCATCGGTGAAGGCCTGATCTACGACCTGCGTCGTGCCGTGTTCGGTCACGTGCAGAAGATGCCTGTCGCGTTCTTCACGCGCACGCGCACCGGTGCGCTCGTCTCGCGCCTGAACAACGACGTGATCGGCGCCCAGCGCGCGTTCACGTCCACGCTCTCCGGCTTCGTCACGAACATCATCCAGCTCGCGCTGTCACTGGGCGTCATGTTCACGCTGTCGTGGCAGGTCACCGCGCTGGCCCTGGTCCTGCTGCCCGTCTTCGTGCTGCCCGCCAAGCGGATGGGGCGCCGGATGGCGGACATGCAGCGCGAGGCCTCCGCCCTGAACGCGTCGATGGTCACGCAGTCGACCGAGCGCTTCTCGGCGCCGGGCGCGACGCTGGTGAAGCTCTTCGGCCGTCCCGCCCGCGAGGAGCAGGAGTTCTCGGAGAAGGCCGCGAAGGTCCGCGACATCGGCATCCGGACCGCCATGGCCACCCGCTGGTTCATGACGGGCCTGACCCTGGTGTCGGCGCTCGCGCAGGCCCTGGTCTACGGCCTGGGCGGCTACCTGGCGCTGACCGGCCACCTGGCGGCGGGCGCCGTCGTGTCACTCGCGCTGCTGCTGACCCGCCTGTACGCCCCGCTGACGGCCCTGGCGAACGCACGCGTCGACCTGATGACGGCGCTGGTGTCGTTCGAGCGCGTCTTCGAGGTGCTCGACCTCGACCCGATGATCAAGGAGAAGCCGGACGCCCGCCCCATGCCCGCGGGCCCCGTCTCGGTGGAGTTCTCCGACGTCCGCTTCGCCTACCCGTCCGCGGACAAGGTGTCGCTCGCCTCGCTGGAGTCAGTGGCCACTTTGGACACCCGCGGCGGCGAGGAAGTGCTGCACGGCATCAGCTTCAAGGCCGAGGCCGGCCAGCTGGTGGCGCTGGTCGGCTCGTCGGGTGCCGGCAAGTCGACCCTGGCCTCGCTCGTGCCACGCCTCTACGACGTCGACTCCGGCTCGGTGCTCCTGTCCGGTGTGGACGTCCGCGACCTGTCGTTCGACGCCCTGCGGTCCTCCGTCGGCGTGGTCACCCAGGACGGGCACCTCTTCCACGACACCATCCGCGCCAACCTGGAGTACGCGGCTCCCGGGGCGAGCGACGACGAGTTGTGGCACGCGCTGCGCCGGGCGAGGCTGCTGGAGCTGGTGACGTCGCTGCCGGACCAGCTCGACACTGTGGTCGGCGAGCGCGGCTACCGGCTGTCCGGTGGCGAGCGGCAGAGGCTGACCATCGCGCGGCTGCTGCTGGCCAAGCCTCGGGTGGTGATCCTCGACGAGGCCACGGCGCACCTGGACTCGGAGTCCGAGGCGGCCGTGCAGGAGGCGTTGACCGAGGCGCTGCAGGGCCGGACCTCGTTGGTGATCGCGCACCGGTTGTCGACCATCCGGGCCGCCGATCAGATCCTGGTGCTGGAGCACGGCGAGATCGTGGAGCGCGGGACGCACGCCGAGCTGATGGCCGCGGAGGGGCGGTACGCGGACCTGTACAACACCCAGTTCGCCGAGCCGCCTGTGGTGGGGGTCGTGCCGACGCCGAAGTTCAGTGCGCGGGTGGAGGTGTCGCCGGGGCGTTGAGGGGGTCGGTCGTGGTGGGTGGGCGCGTCGGGGCCTGACCCTGAGGCCTGTGGTGGGGTGCCGCGGCTACCGGCGAAGGTCGGGCTGAACGCTCGGCCGGGCTTGCGCCGCGCCTCCGCCACGCGCCGCATCCCGTCCCGCGTGGTGCCGTGCCGCGCGCTGCGCCCGTTCTGCCTCGCGCCGTGCCGCGTGTGGCGCCCTGCCACGCACCGCGTTCCCCGCCGCGCAGCGCGCCCCTGCCACGCACCGTGCTCCGTCGCGCGCCGCGCCGGCCCCGCGTGGCGCCCCGCCACGCACCGCGCCCCCCGCCACGCACCGCGCCCCTGCCACGCACTGTGCTCCGTACCGCGCCGTGCCCGCATGTCGCCTCGCCACGCGCCGTGCCCGCGTGTCGCCTCGCCACGCACCGGGTCCCCGCCGCGGGACCGCGCTCCGTCCTGCGCGGTGCCGTGCCGCGCGCTGCGCCCGTTCCACCTCGTGCCGTGCCTGGCGCCACCTCGTGTCGTGCTTCGCGACGCGTCCCGTCCCGCGTGGCGCGGAGTGCCGCCCCGCCCCGCGCCATGCCTCACGCCGTGCCCGTCCCGGACGCACTTCCCCAAAACGCCCTCCGCCAGGCATGCCTCGGCCCACCGCCGGTGGGGGCGACCCAGCCGATCGGTTGGTCCGGCTCTCAGCCTCCCAGCCAGGTCATCGGCTGATGCCCCCGATGGTCCCGATCCGCGACGGTGAGCACACCAACGCGGAAAGGAACGAGATGAGCGACTCCGGGGGCGGGCACGTCAGCAGGCGGGCACTGATCGCTGGTGCCGGTGCGGTGGCGACCGGGTTGGCCGTCACAGGGCGTGCGGCCGCCACGGGTGGGGCCGCGGTGCGGATCCCGCCGCACGACGTCCGCTACGAGAACCTCCTGCGCGGCAACAACTTCCGGTTCGCCGGGCGGCCCGACGAGATTCGGGTCGCGGGGTCGGTCGAGCAGGTCGTGCGTGCCGTGGACGACGCGGTGAGGGGTGGGCGGCGGCTCGCTGTGCGCAGTGGTGGGCACTGCTTCGAGAACCTGACGGCGTCCGCCGAGGTCCGGACGCTCCTCGACCTGTCCGGGATGGACGAGGTCGGCTTCGACGCCGGGAGGAACGCCTTCGTGGTGGGGCCGGGGGCGACGTTGGGGCAGGTCTACAAGGGGCTTTGTGCCGGGTGGGGTGTCACGATCCCCGGCGGCGGGTGTCCTGAGGTGGGGGCCGGTGGGCACATCGCGGGTGGTGGGTACGGGCCGTTGTCGCGGCGGTACGGGGCTGTGGTGGACCACCTCCACGGCGTTGAGGTCGTCGTGGTCGGGAAGGACGGGCGGGCTCGGGTCGTGGTCGCCACCCGCGAGGACGGGGATCCGCACCGGGACCTGTGGTGGGCGCACACCGGGGGTGGGGGCGGGAACTTCGGGGTGGTGACGAAGTACTGGTTGCGGTCGCCGGGCAGGAACGCCTCGTTGCCGGCCATGCCGCGGACCATGCTGCAGCACGTCGTGTTCTGGGAGTGGGGGCAGCTCACCGAGGAGAAGCTCGGCAGGCTGCTGCGCAACTTCGGGACGTGGCACGAGCGCAACAGCGCGCCGGGGGCTCCGGAGACCGGGTTGTACGGGGTGCTCGAGGTCAAGCACGCGGCCGGTGGCGTGGTGATGTTGTCCGTGCAGGCGGACGCGGACCTGCCGGACGTCGATGCGATGGTGACGGACTTCGTCGCCGTGGTCGGTGAGGGGCTCACGCCGGTGTTCGAGTTGCGGAAGACGGTGCCGTGGCTGCACAAGATGACGTGGCCCGGCACGGGTGAGCCGGGTGACGTGCTCACGCGGCGGTACAAGATCAAGGCCGGGTACCTGCGCCGCGCGTTCACGGTGGAGCAGTGCGGTGCCTTGTGGCGCAACCTCACCGGGCCCGAAGGGGCGCAGGGGAGTGTGTTGCTCATCGGGTACGGAGGTCAGGCGAACGCGTTGGCGCCGCATGAGACCGCGATCGCGAATCGGAACGTCGTGATGAAGGCGGTCTATCAGGCGGTGTGGAGCGAGGAACAAGAGGACGCGGCGAACCTCGCTTGGGTGCGCGCGCTCTATCGGGACGTGTATGCCGCCACGGGTGGTGTGCCGGTGCCCAACGAGGTCAACGACGGCTCCTACATCAACTACGCCGACGCCGACCTCGCCGACCCGGCCTGGAACACGTCGGGCGTGTCCGCGCAGCGCCTCTACTACCAGGACAACTACCCGCGATTGCAACGGATCAAGGCGAAGTACGACCCGCACAACGTGTTCAGGCACGCCTTGTCGATCCAACCTGGCTAGGCTCTCGCACCGGGGGAGGAACGCCGATGAGCATTCCGGGAGCGCGGTGGCCGTACGTCTTGTTGGTGCTGCTGGCCGCCGCCACCTTGCTCGACCAACGGCCGGAGCCCGCCGAGCTCGTGCTGTGTGCGTGCACGGCGGCGTGGCTCGCAGTGGGCTCTACGACGAAAGTCGCGCCGCCGTGGGTGTTCGCTGTCGGACTGACGGTGCTGACGGGGGCGTTGGTGGTGCTGAACCCGTTGTTCGGGTTCCTCACCCCGGTGCCGTACTACTACACGTTCCGCACGGTGGCCTTTCCGTGGCAACCGGTCGGAGTGGCGGCCGTCGCGGCGGTGGCGGGCACGGCGCAGTCGTACGCGATCGACAAGTCCACGGCCGCAGGTGTCGGCATCTGGATCGCCGTCATGGCCGGCAACGCCGTGCCGATGGTCGTGTACGCCTTCGTCGCGCGCCGGGCCGAGCAGCAGGAAGCGGAACGGGAACAGGTGCTCGCCCAGGCCCGTGAGGCGAACCGGCGGCTCGCGGAGTCGTTGGCGGAGAACGAGGTTCTCCAGCAGCAGCTCCTCGTGCGGGCCCGCGAGGCCGGTGTGCGCGATGAACGCCAGCGGATGGCGCGCGAGATCCACGACACGCTGGCGCAGGGGCTGACCGGCATCATCAGCCAGCTCCGGGCGGCCGGCGCCACGACGTGGCCGCGGCACGTCGCCGCCGCCACCGAACTCGCCAGGGAGAGCCTCGACGAGACGAGGCGGTCCGTGGAGGCACTGCGTCCCGAACCGTTGCGCACCAAGCAGTTGATCGAGGCGTTGCGCGGAGTCGCGGAGAAGTGGTCGGCGTTGCACGACGTCCCGGTGCAGGTCGTCACGACCGGTGAGGCCAGGGCGATCGCGCCGGAGGCCGAGGTCGCCCTGCTGCGGGCGGCCCAGGAGGCGCTGGCGAACGTCGCGAGGCACGCGCGGGCCGGCCGGGTCGGGGTCACGTTGTCCTACCTGGAGAACGAGGTGGCGCTGGACGTGCGCGACGACGGGTGCGGGTTCGAGGAGGCGGCGGCGGACGGGTTCGGGCTCGAGGCGATGAGGCAGCGGATCGAGGCGCTCGCGGGCACGGTGCAGGTCGAGTCGGAGATCGGCGCGGGCACCGGCGTGTCCGCGCGCGTGCCGGTGGAGGCGAGAACGTGATCAAGGTGCTGGTCGTCGACGACCACCCGATCGTCCGGGACGGGCTGCTGAGCATGTTCGCCCAGGACCCCGGCTTCGAGGTGGTCGGGGAGGCGGGGGACGGCGCCGAGGCGGTGCGGCTCGCGAGGGTCCTCGAGCCCGACGTCGTGCTGATGGACCTGCGCATGCCGGGCACCGACGGCCTGGCCGCGACCAGGGAACTGGCGGGCACCACGCAGGTCCTCGTGCTGACCACGTACGACAACGACAACGACGTGGTGTCGGCCATCGAGGCGGGCGCGACCGGCTACCTGCTCAAGGACACTCCGCGCGACGAGCTCGTGCGCGCGGTCCGGGCCGCCGCGCGGGGTGAGGCCGTCCTGGCGCCCGCCGCGGCGGCGTTGCTGATGAAACGGGTGCGCACGGAGGCGGCCTCCGTGCTCAGCCCGCGTGAGCTGGAGGTGCTGCGGTTCGTCGCCGGTGGGGCGACGAACCGCGACGTGGCCAAGGGACTCTTCATCACCGAGGCCACCGTGAAATCGCACCTGCTCAACATCTACGCCAAGCTGGAGGTGGGCGACCGGGTGGCCGCCGTCACCGAGGCGTTCCACCGCGGGCTGATCGTGCCGCGGGAGAACCGCTGAGTCACTTGAGGAACGCCGCCGTCGCGTTCAGCGCGCCGGCCGACGAACCGGCCTTCTCGACGACGACCGCGAACGCCACGTTGCCCTGGTAGCCGACGAACCAGCCGTGCTCGTCACCGCCGCCCGCCTCCGCGGTGCCGGTCTTGCCCGCGAGGCCCGGGATTGCGGCGAGCTGCTTGGCCGTTCCGGACGTGACCACCTCGCGCATCATCGCCCGCAACGGCGCCAGCACCGCCGCGGGAGGGCCCGCCGCGACGTCGTTCGGCTCGGAGGGCTTGCCGCGCAACAAGGTCGGTGCCGGGGTCCTGCCCGAGACGACGGTGGCCGCCACCAGCGCCATGCCGAACGGGCTCGCCACCACGTTGCCCTGGCCGAAGCTGTTCTCCACCTGCTGGTCGCCGGTGGCGGGCGGCACCTTGCCGGTGTTCGTCTCGGCACCGGTGACCGTCCAGTCGGCGCCCAGGCCGAAGCGCTTCGCCATGTCCGGCAGGGCGTTCGGGGCGAGCTTGGAGCCCAGGTCACCGAACGTCGTGTTGCAGGACAGGGCGAACGCCGTGCGGAACGGCACGCTGTCGTGGCCGAAACCCGCGTTGTTGATCGTGCGGGTGCCGATGGTGGCCTTGGCGGGGCACGCCACGGGGGTGTTCGCCTGCACCAGGCCCGCGTTCATGGCCGCGGCCGCCGTCACGATCTTCATCGTCGAGCCGGGGGCGTAACGGCCGACGAACGGGTTGGTGCCGCTCAACGCCTTGTTCTGCGCCACGGCGAGGACTTCGCTGGTCGAGGCCTCGATCGCGACGATCGCCGCACCCTGCGGCAGCGCGTCGACCGCCGCCTGGGCCGCCGCCTGACGGGCGGGGTCGATGGTGATGGTGATCTTCTCGCCGCCCTCCGCGGCCCTGCCGTCGAGCTTGGTGAAGGCGCCGCCGGCGGTGATGCCGACCTCCCAGCCGTCGGTGCCCCTCGGGTCGCCGACCACGCCGGTGATCGTCTTGTAGAGGCCGTCCGGGATCGCGCCCTGCACGAACGGCTTGCCGTCGCGGCCGAGCAGCGCGCCGTCCGACAGCGCCTTGCGGTAGGTGAGGGAGGCGCCCTCCGTCAGCTGCGGGTGGATGAGCGCGGGGGTCCAGTGGACCTTCCAGGTGCCACCCGCGCGCGTCATCGGCACCTTGACGTCGTACTTCAGCACCGACGAGCTCGGCATCGTCCACGTGACGGCCGCGGTGAGCTCGGTGGTGGTGGCGTCGGCCGCCGGAGGTTCGGACCTCGCGAGGGTGGCCTGGTAGGCGGAGGAGCCCATGCCTGCTTTGCTGGCCTCGAGAGCCGCGGACGCCGCATCCGGCGCGTCGGTGAAACCGGCGGCGCCGGCGGGGCCCGAGAACGCCCTCGTCAGGAACGAGTTCGCGACCTGGGCCGGCGTTTCCGCCGGCTTGGCGGGTTCGTCGGCGACCACCACTGTCCTGCTGCCCGACCACAGCAGAGCGCCCGCCACTCCGACGACGGCCGTCGTGACGAGCGCTCCGCTGATCAGGATCCATCTACGCGTCTTCTGTTCCACTGTTCCCCCAGGTACGTGCTTCCCCGCTGGGGACACTAGCGGGGCGACGCTGAGAGGAACTGAGGATTTCCACCTATCCGAGCTGCGGGACGCGGGTCTGGTAGTGGCGGAGCAGGTCGGCGTTGGCCGCGTCGCCGCCCTCCACGTTCGCGCTGCGCCACAGCGGCAGCTGCACGCCGGACTCGGCCGCCTTGTCGTGCAGGCGCACCATCAGCAGGTTCCACAGGAACGTCGTGGCCACCGTGGAGATCGCCGCCGTCACCGGGGCCTCCACCGGGTAGGTCGAGTCGCCGGGCGGCACCAGGTTGTCGAGGACGACGGTCGCGACCTCGGCCAGCGTGACACCCGCACGGCGCGGGGCCTGCGCGCTCGACGCCACCGACGTCACGGCCACGACCGGGCAGCCCTTGTTCGCGGCCTCCTGCGCCAGCTCGACGGGGTAGTAGTTCACGCCCGACGTCGAGAACACGAACAGCACGTCGTGCGGGGCGAGGCCGGACTCGCCGAGCACCTCGGCGGCGAGGCCGGAGCGGCGTTCGGCCGAAGTGCTGCTGATCGCGCCGTGCATCGGCAGCAGTTCGGGGTGGTAGATCGGGCGGACGCAGGCCAGGCCACCGGCCCGGTAGAAGGTCTCGGCGACCGCTGCCAGCGAGTGCCCCGCGCCCGCGGTGAGGAGGATTCCGTCGGCCTGGACGGCGGCCAGCACGAGTTCGGCCACGTCGTCGAGCGCGGCCGCGTTGTGCTGCTCGACGCGCGTCAGGTGCGTGCGCACGAGGTTGCCGTAGTCGGACCCGGTCACGGTGTCGGTCGTCATGCCGGTCAGTAGTACCCGATCACGCATGACCCCACCAGTAACCCGGGCACCACAAACCTCGATACGCGCGATGACGGCACTCGTGCGGGCAGGGGGTGGGTTGGATCAGGCGGTACTTCTACTTCTGGGTGGTGCTGGTCGCGGTCTTCACGGCGGCGGCGGCCACGAACATCGCGCTGGCGGTCACCTACTCCGAGCTCTGGCCGGTGTGGGTGGCGCTGGCGCTGCTCGTGGTCGCCGGCGGGTGCGCTCGGGCGGCCGTGCACGCGAGGCCTTAGGCGAGCAGTTCGATGCCCAGTGCCGACGCCGTGTGCAGCACCGAGTTGCGGTGGCGCTGCGCCACGGCCAGGCCCGCGTCGCGCAGCACCGAGGCGTGCGCGCTGGCCGAGGCGGCGGAGATCCCCAGCCGGCGCGCCAGTTCCGTGGTCGTGCAGCCGCCGGCGATGACCTCCAGAGCGGCGGCGCGGGTGCGGCCGAGCAACGCCTCCAGCGGCCGTCTGCCCGCGCTGGTCACGTGCAGGTCGCGGGCGATCGGGTAGACGAGCACGGGCGCGCGGTTCTGGTCGCGGAGCATGATCGGCCGCTCCCAGCAGAAGTACGACGGCACGAGCACCAGCCCCTGGCCGCGCAGGTGGACGTCCCGCCGGGGGAAGCGCGACTCGATCGACAGCACCGGTGGCGCCCACGTGATCGTCGGGTGCAGGGACGCGAGCACGCCCTCGCAACCGTTGTCCAGGAAGGACCGCGCCCGCACCGCCCGGTCGGCGTCGACGACGGCGCGCACCTCGGACCAGATCGGGGCGAGCGCGTGGCGGTGGTAGGCGCGCAACGCCTCGCCGAGCGAGTCCAAAGTGGCCACGTCGCCGCACGCCAGCAGGTGCGTGCGCGGGTCGAGGCGTTGCTGGCAGCCCAGTTGCTCCAGGTCCGCGCGCAACGACTCCACCGGCGTCGACAGCACCGCGTCGATGCCGGCGTCCACCTCGCACGAGCCCGCGGTGGGGGTCAGGAAGTCCGGTGAGTAGCCCACGGGTGGCGCGAGCTGCATGAGCCAGCGGGCGTCGTCGCGCACCGTCGTCCGCGCCGCCGTCCGCCACGTGCCGAACACAGCCGCCGCCGACCGCTGCCGCAGCACGTGCAGGCTGAGCAGGATCTCCCACATCGGGTCCGGACCAGCGGCGACGCGCACCCTCGCCAGGTCCTCCGCCGTGAAGTGGACGTGCAGCACAGCAAGCAGGCTGGCACAGCGGACCGCGACCTGTACCGGATTCGAGGTGACTCATCCGAAAGAGGCATATCGCCCACCCTGAGTGGCTGCGTGCGTTGCCGCGAGTGCGTCTACCTGGCTCTTTAGGTCCTGGCCGAATGTGGTGGCGGCTCTTCGCGCTCCGCCGCCAAGCTTTCGTCCAGCGCCGATCAGGGGACGGCGCCACCACCAAGGGGGAAACAGCAGTGAAGCTCGCCAAGATCACCGGGGCGATCGCGGCCGCCGGTGTCGCCATGACCATCCTGACCGCGCCGGTCGCGCTCGCGTCGCCGGGGGAGACCGTCATCCCGGCCGCCGCCGAGCTCGGCGTGCAGGCGGAAGGCGTTCTGCCGCACGAGTTCCAGGTCCAGAAGACCGGCTACTGGTGCTCCGCGGCGGCCGCCCGCATCGCCCTGACCGCGCGGGGCAAGAAGGTCGAGCAGTCCACGCTGGCCTCGTTCATGAAGGTCACGACCAACGGCCTGCCCAACATCAAGAACCTCGAGAACGCCCTCGACCACTACACCGGCTCGACCTACTACCAGGTCAAGCAGTGGTCGACCGACGCACAGCTGAGGGAGAAGCTGAGGGCCGACGTCGTCTACAACGCCAACCGCGGCCACGCCGTCGTCATCAACGTGGTGAAGCTCAACGGCCGCAACTACTCCGGTGGCCACTACGCCACGATCGTCGGCTACCGCGCCGGCGGCGGAGAGTTCGCCGTGGCCGACCCCGCCTACGCGGGTGGCGCGCTGCACTGGCTGAAGGCCGACAACGTGGCGAGCGGCATCAAGCTCCGCCGGTACGTGGCCTGATCCACGGCCCGAGGTCCTCGGGCCGGTCGATGTCCGCACCGTCCGCCACGTCGGCGCAGTCGACGAGGCGGACGGTGTTCGCCTTGAGGTAGTCCCGCGCGCCGTGATCGCCCGCCGCGGACGACATCACGCCCGCGAAGTGGTCCGACCCGATCAGCACCGGATGGCCGATCTCGCCGTCGTAGGTGGCTCTGGCCAGTGCTTTCGGCTCGGCGAGCGCCATCAGGCGGTGCAGCGCCGCGACGGTGACCCCGGGGGTGTCGACCGGGAGGACGACCACCGCGTCCGCGATGCCGGCCGCGTGCAGCCCGGTGCGCAGCGACGACCCCATGCCGGTGGCCCAGTCCGGGTTGTCGACGACGGTCACGCCTTCGAGAACGGCCTGGGCGCGCACTTCCGCGGCCTGCGCGCCGAGCACGACGACGACCGGGTCGCAGCCGGCGGCCCTGAGGAGCTCGGCGGCCGAGTCCACGAAGAGCTTGCCGTGCAACGGGACCAGGGCCTTGGGGGAGCCGAAGCGGCGGCCGGCCCCCGCGGCGAGCAGAAGACCGGCTACGCGCATGGGTTCGAATCTAGTGGCTCGTCGGGGAAACGGCCCGTGCGGCGTCATGCGGTCCGGTGGCTCGCTGCGGAATCGGTCCGTGCGGCGTCACGTGATCCGGTAGCCCACTCCCGGCGTGGTCGAGACGATCGGCGGGTCGCCGAGCTTGCGCCGCAGCCGGCCCACCGTCACCGCCACCGTGTTGGTGAACGGGTCGGCGTTCTCGTCCCAGACCTGCTCGAGCAGCGCCTCGGCGCTGAGGAAGCCGGGGTGCGCCCGCAGCAGGGCCTCCAGCACGGCGAACTCCTTCACCGAGAGGGCGAGCGGCCGCCCGTCGCGGACGACGGTCCTGCGCACCGGGTCCAGCTCGATCCCGGCCACGCGCACCACCCTGGGCCTGGCGTCCGGCCTGCGGCGGGCGAGTGCCCGTACGCGCAGGACCAGTTCGGGGAAGTGGAAGGGCTTGGCGAGGTAGTCGTCCGCGCCGAGCGTCAGTCCGCTGACGCGGTCGCCGGGTGCGCTCGCCGCGGTCAGCATGAGCACCATCGGCCGGTCTGCCCGGTCGGTGATCATCTGGCACAGCACGTCGCCGTGCAGGCCCGGCAGGTCGCGGTCCAGGACCACGACGTCGTACCCGGTGAGGTCGAGTTCGGCGGCGGCCGTCAGCCCGTCGTGCGCGACGTCGACGGGCATCCCCTGGTCGCTGCCGTGGTGGGCGGGTCTCGCGGTGCTCGGCGCGTACACGGCGGCGGCGTTGTGGCTCGCTAGTTCAGGTTCTCCAGGATCAGCGAGGAGGCCGCTTCCGGGATCTCCTCCGGAATCCAGTGGCTGACGTCCTCGACCATCTCGAACCGGTACGGCCCGGTGCACCACTTCTCGGTCTCGAACGCGGCCACCGATCCGAACGCGACGTCCTCGGTGCTCCACACGTACATGGTCTTGACGCTCACCTTGTCGGCGGCGCCGTGCGGCCTTCCGGCGCGGTACCAGTTCAGGGCGGCGGTCAACGCGCCCGGTTCGCTCAGTCGCTGGACGTACTCCTCGACGTGCGAGGGCCGGACCCGCCACTCGAACATCTGCTTGAGGGCGTGGGCGTTGTTGTCGAGCATGCGCTTCTCGGTGCTGCGCTCACGCCAGTCGAGCATGTACTGCGACCGCATCGCCTGGTCCTCGTCGGTCTTCAGCGCCGTCTTCAACGCACCGGGGTGCGGTGTGGAGAAGACGGTCAGCGTGCGCACGCGCTCGGGGTGCTCGATCGCCGTCCACCACGCCACCGCGCCGCCCCAGTCGTGCCCGACCAGGTCGAACGTGCCCCAGCCGAGCGCGTCGGCCATCGCGACCACGTCACCGACCAGGTGCGTGACGGTGTACTCGGAGGCCTGCTCCGGGCGCACGCCGGGGGAGTAGCCGCGCTGGTCGGGGGCGACGGCGCGGAAGCCGTTCACGCCGAGCACCGCCACCTGGTGCTCCCACTCGATGGCGGCCTCGGGGAAACCGTGCAGCAGCAACACCGGGCGGCCGTCCTCGGGACCGGACGCGATGGCGTCGAAGGAACCTGCCTCGGTCTCGATGCTGATGTGGTCGATCACGGGTGCGAACCCTACTGCGTGAGTTCGGCGGACACGTCCCACAGGCGGCGCGCCACCGCGGTGTCGCGCGCCCTCGCCGAACGGCCGACCAGCTTCGGCGCGCCACGCCCCTCCAGGAACCCGCCGGGAACGTCCTGCGTCGCCGCGAACAGCGTGGGGTACGCCGCCGTCGCGGTCACCGGGGAGCCGGCCCGCGCGAGCCTGCGCTGCAGTTCGGACGTGAACAGCAGGTTGGCGAGCTTGGTCTGCGCGTACGCGGCCGTCGGCCGGTGGACGACACCGTGACGACCCGTTCCCGGATCCGCGGCAGGAGGAGGTTCGTGAGCGCGAAGTGGCCCAGGTGGTTGGTGCCGAACTGCAGCTCGAAGCCGGCGGACCTCGACCTCGCCGGTCATCGTCGCGGCGGCCTCCGCGCCCTTGTCCGGGTTGCGCACGGCGAGCACGACACGGGCGCCCCGACGGGCGAACACGCGGGCGGAGGCACGCCCGATCCCGCTGTTCGCGCCGGTCACGACGACGGTGCGGCCGGTCAGGGAGGCTCGTGCCCGACGACCGGCCCTACCACCACGGCAACCTCCGCACCGCCCTGCGCGACCTGGCCGGGGAGATCGGCGAGCAGGATCGTCGCGGCGGCCGAGGGGCCGTTCGGGCTGATGCGGGAGCTGGTCCTGCGTGGACAGTCGGAGGGGTTGCTCCGGCCGGACGACCCCGACCGCCTGGGGCTGGTCATGTTCGCGATGCTGCAGGGGATCGCCCTCGTCATCAACAGCGCCCTCGCGGGACCGGAGCAGCTCGACGGGCTCGTCGGCACGGCGATGAGGCAGTTCGTCCGCGAGGTGTGACCTGGCTCTCAACGGGCGAGCCGAAGGGCGTGACCTCACGAACATCAAATGTGCACCCGCATGTAGACGTGGCGAAACCGCAGGACGGTACGAATGCCGTCGTGCTCGTGCTGCACGGCGGCCGCGAACACGGCCAGGAACCCGTCAAGCGCCTCAACCTCGCGTATCTGAGGATGGTGCCGCTGGCCCGCGCCCTGCGCGCGCCCGGCGTCGAGGTCTGGAACCTCCGCTACCGGGTCCGCGGCTGGAACGCGCCGAGCCTCGACCCCGTCAAGGACGCGCGGTGGGCGCTCGACAGGATCGCCGAGCTGCATCCGGGCGCACCGGTCGTCCTCGTCGGCCACTCCATGGGCGGGCGGACGGCGTTACGCGTGGCGGGCCATCCGAGCGTGGTCGCGGTGTGCGCGCTCGCGCCGTGGCTCGTGCCCGGAGAGCCCTATGAACAGCTCCGCGGCAAGGCGCTGCTGATCGCGCACGGCGACCAGGAGCGGATGACCGACCCCGCGAAGTCCCTCGCGTTCGCGCGACAGGCCAAGACCGTGACGGACCGGGTGGCGCGGTTCAGCGTCGTCGGTGACGGGCACGCGATGCTCAAGAGGGCCAGGGACTGGACGCGGCTGGTCGTCTCCTTCGTCCACGGTGAGCTGGGGCTCGAACCGGTCGCGCCCGACATCGCGAATGCGATGCGGGAGGCCTCACCGCGAGGCCTCGACGTGCCGTTGGGAGGCTCGCGTGGCTGAGGTCGCCGTCGTCGGAGCAGGGGTTGCCGGGCTCACGGCAGCTTATGTGTTGCAACGCAAGCACGAGGTCACGCTGTTCGAGGCCGACGACAGGCTCGGCGGTCACGCGCACACGCACGACCTGGACGGCGTGCACGTCGACAGCGGGTTCATCGTCCACAACGAACGGACGTACCCGAACCTGATCAAGCTCTTCCGCGAGCTCGGCGTGTCCACTCAGGACTCCGAGATGTCGATGAGCGTCCGCTGCGACGGCTGCGGCCTCGAGTACGCGGGCGCGAAGAAGCTGCCAGGGCTCTTCGCCCGCCGCGAGAACGCCATCAACCTCGACTACCTGCGGATGCTCAGCGAGGTCACGCGGTTCTACCGGCACGCCCAGCGCGTCCTCGCCCACGAGGAGGCGCACGACGTCACGCTCGGTGCGTTCCTGGCGATCGGCGGGTACAGCCGGTACTTCGTCGACCACTTCATCATCCCGCTGGTCAGCGCCGTGTGGTCGTCCGGCGCGGCGCTCAGCATGAAATACCCGGCCTGGTACCTGTTCGAGTTCCTGTCGAACCACGGGATGCTCACCATCGGCGGCACCCCGCAGTGGAAGACGGTCGTCGGCGGCTCGCGCAACTACGTGGACCGCGCCGTGAAGGGCCTCAAGGCCGTCCACGTCGGCACGCCCGTCCGGGCCGTCACGCGCACCGGCGGCCGCGTCGAGATCCGCGACGAGGACAACGTGCTGCACACCGCGGACCACGTCGTCATCGCCACGCACCCGGACCAGGCGCTGGGCCTGCTCGCCGACCCGACGGGCGAGGAGAAGGAGGTGCTCGGCGCGTTCCAGTACTCGCGCAACGAGACCTGGCTGCACACCGACGCGTCGATCCTGCCCCGCACGCCCGGCGCTCGGGCCTCGTGGAACCTCTACAAGCGCGCCTGCCGCGAGACGGGCGGCGAGGTGCTCGTCAGCTACCACATGAACCGGCTGATGCGCCTCGACGAGCCCCGCGACTTCGTCGTCACGCTCAACCCGCACGACGTGAACCCGGACAGCGTGCTCGCGAAGATGGTCTACGAGCACCCGATCTACACGCCGGACTCCGTTGCGGCGCAACGACGTCTGCCCGAGCTCAACACCGGCTCGACCGCCTACGCCGGTGCCTACCACGGCTGGGGCTTCCACGAGGACGGCTGCGCATCCGGGGTGAGAGCTGCCAGGCACTTCGGGGTCGAGTGGTGATCTACGACGTCCTCATCACGCACTCGCGTCGCGAACTGATCGACAGGGCGTTCAGCCACCGCGCCTACATGTGGCTGGTCGACCTCGACGGACTGCCGCGGCTGCCGCTGTGGGCGCGGCCTTTCGCGAAGTTCGAGGCACGCGACCACCTCGGATCGCCTGACAGGACGATCCGGCAGAACCTGGACGAGTGGCTGGCCGAGCGCGACATCGACCTCGGCGGTGGCCAGGTCCTGATGCTCGCCAACGCGCGCGTGCTCGGCTACGTCTTCAACCCGCTGTCCGTGTACTGGTGCCACGACGCGTCCGGAGAGCTCGTGTGCGTCGTCGCGGAGGTCCACAACACCTACGGCGGACGGCACTGCTATCTGCTGCGCACCGACGACAAGGGCCGTGCGTCGGTCGACAAGGAGTTCTACGTCTCCCCGTTCCTCGAGGTCGACGGCCACTACGTGATGAAGCTGCCGAAGCCGGGGGACCAGCTGTCCGTGACGATCGCGTTGCGGCAGAACGGCAAGACCACCTTCAGCGCCACCATGAAGGGCACGCGCAGCTCCGGGCTGCGCATGCTGTTCCGGCGGCCGCTGATGCCCCAGCGCGTGTCCGCGCTGATCAGGCGTCATGGAATCGCGCTCTACCTGAGGCGCGTACCGATCATCCCCAGGAGTGATGGATGAGCACGTTGTCGTTGCCACTACCCGGCCAGGGCATTTGGCCGGGGCTCTTCGACGCGCCGCGGTCGCCGATGCGCGCCCGCATCGCCGAGTCGTTGTTCCGCAACGCCGTGCGCTCGCTGCCGGTGACCGTGCGGTTCCCGGACGGCAGGGAGTGGGGCGCCGGCGGCCCGGTCATGCACCTGGTGCGGCCCGCGGAGTTCTTCCACCGGCTCGGTGCCGACGCCAAGATCGGCTTCGGCGAGGCCTACATGGTCGGCGACTGGACGTCCGACGAGCTCGCGGACGTGCTCGCGGCGTTCGCGGCCCGCCTCTCGACCCTGATCCCGCCCGGCCTGCAGCGGATGCGGCGGTGGGCCGAGCGGCGGCAGACCGAGATCAACGACGTGGCGGGCTCCCGGCAGAACATCCACCGCCACTACGACCTGTCGAACGAGCTGTTCGGCGTGTTCCTCGACGAGACGATGACGTACTCGTCGGCGTTGTTCGAGGGCTCCGACACCGACCTGCACAGCGCCCAGCTGCGCAAGATCGACGGCGTGCTCGACTACGCGGGCGTGCGCTCGGGCTCACGCGTGCTGGAGATCGGCACGGGTTGGGGCGCGCTCGCCATCCGGGCCGCCCAGCGGGGCGCCACCGTCACGTCGCTGACCATCTCCGCAGAGCAGCGGAAGCTGGCGTTGGACCGGGTGAGGGACGCGGGCCTCCACGATCGGGTGACGGTCGAGCTGCGCGACTACCGTGAGGAGCACGGCCGGTACGACGCCGTCGTCAGCGTCGAGATGATCGAGGCCGTCGGTGCCGAGTACTGGCCCGCGTACTTCTCGATGCTCGACCGCGTGCTCGCCCCCGGAGGCCGCGTCGGACTGCAGGCGATCACGATGCCGCACGACCGCATGATCGCGAGCAAGGCCAGCTACACCTGGATCCACAAGTACATCTTCCCCGGCGGGCTCATCCCGTCGGTCCGCTCGATCGAGGAGTCGGTGCGCGACCACACCCGCCTGGAGATCGTCGAGTCGCGGTCGTTCGGCCTCGACTACGCCGAGACGCTCAAGCGCTGGCGCGACACGTTCCTCACCCGTTGGGACGAGGTGGCGGACCTGGGCTTCGACGACACGTTCCGCCGGATGTGGGAGTTCTACCTCGCCTACTCGGAGGCCGGTTTCCGCGTCGGATACCTCGGCGTCCAGCAGTTCGGCATGGCCGAAAGACTGGGCCGTTAGGACCACGTTCTACCCCAAAAGGGTGCTGGTGGCCCCACCCGACTGGACTTCGTGGTCCTCTTGGAAGCAGCCGGTATCAAACGGCACGCTGCGGTCTCTTCTTCAGTGGAACCCCAGTGTCGCTGTAGTGGAGGAGGTCGCCGGGATGGTCATGCCCACAGCCGTGCGGACCGGTGGTGGTGTCGCGGTACTCGTTCCCACTGAGGACACGGGGGCGTGGAACTCGCCAACGGTGCCCATGCGCCGTCGGGTGCGCCAGGCACCGGTCTCCAACCAGTGGCTCGCCGAAGCCGAGTTCTCCGACCTCGTCGACGCCGCTCTTGACGGAGACAGACGGGCGGTCGAGCACCTGCTCGGCCGCATCCAGCCGCTGATCGTGCGCTACTGCCGCGCACGGGTCGGCGGCCGTGAGCGCACGCTCGTCTCGGCCGAGGACATCGCGCAGGAGGTCTGCGTGGCCGTCCTCGGCGCCCTGTCGAAGTACCGCTACGAACCGGGCTCGTTCCTGGCGTTCGTCTACGGCATCGCCGCGCACAAGGTCGCCGACGCCCGCCGCCGCGCCGTCCGCAACCGCGCGGAGGTCGTCCCGGAGCTGCCCGACTGCCCCTCGCTGGAGGCGGGCCCGGAGCAGCACGCCGTCAACGGCGAGATGATGGCCCAGGTCACGCGCCTGCTGCACAAGCTGCCGGCCCGCCAGCGCGAGATCCTCGTGCTGCGGGTGGCCGTGGGCCTGTCCGCCGAGGAGGTCGCACTGGCCGTCTCGTCGACTCCGGGAGCCGTGCGGGTGGCGCAGCACCGCGCGCTCACCCGGATGCGGGAGATGATCGCCGAGGAGGGCTGACGCTGAGGTCGGTGAACGCCGCCACCAGCGCTGTGACGAGGATCAACGCACCGAAGACCGCCAACGCCACCGCCCCGCCGACCACCCCGGCCAGGAGACCGCCGAGCGCCGGGGCCAGCGGGGTCAGCACGCGCGCGGCCAGCGTCGAGACCGCGTCCAGGCGGCCCATCATGTCCTCGGGCACCAGCTGCGAGTGCAGCGCGGACACCGAGACGTTGATCAACGGC
This sequence comes from Lentzea albida, assembly GCF_900111005.1. Taxonomy (GTDB): domain Bacteria; phylum Actinomycetota; class Actinomycetes; order Mycobacteriales; family Pseudonocardiaceae; genus Lentzea; species Lentzea albida. The sequence continues at coordinate 439,950 of NZ_FOFV01000005.1, read as the reverse complement.
GTGACCGTGGCGGTGACGGCCAGCGGCACGAACGGCCAGAAGACGCCGAACGGGAGCACCATCGCGAGGTTGCAGGCGCCGAACACGACCAGCACCACGACCATCAGCCTGCCGGGCGCGAGAGCGACCCTCGGCGACACCAGCGAACCGATGATCCCGCCGACCCCGATGCCCGCGATCACCACTCCCGTGTCGAGGCCGGAGCCACCGCGTTCCGCGACGAGGGCGAGCACCGGCAGCATCGAGGCACCGCCGAGCAGGTTCAGCACGAGGAAGACGACCGTCAGGTTCCGCAGCCCGGTCTGGCGCCACAGCCAGCGGCCCGCGTCCTTCAGGTCGTGCCGCATCCGCTGGCGCGGCTTCGGCTCGCCGCGCGCCGGGATCTTCGCGAACCAGGCGCACACGGCGGCCAGGGCGAACGTGATCGCGTCGACCACGAACGGCACCGCACGGCCGGCGGCGATCAGCAGCGCGCCGAGCGGCGGTCCGGCGACCCGTGCCGCGTGGCCGCGGGCCTCCTCCTGGGCGTAGGCGGTCCTGAGCTGCTCCTCGGGGACGACGGCCTGGATCGCGGCGGTGCGCGCCGGACCCGCGAACGCCGTGCAGACGCCGTCGACGACGGCCAGCACCACGAAGACCACCACCTGCACGTGCCCGGTGAGCACGGCGGCGGCCAGCGCGGCGGCCGCGAGGGCCTGGACCGTCTGGCTCCAGACCAGCGTCCTCCCGCGGTCCCAGCGGTCCACCCACACGCCCGCGGGCATCAGGGCCAGCAGCAGCGCCGCCGCCCGCGCGCCCGCGATCACGCCGGGCAGGAAGTAGGACCCGGTGAGCGCCACGACCAGCAGCGGCATCGCCAGCGTCGTCATCGTGGTGCCGAGCTGCGACACGGTGCCCCCGAGCCACAGCAGCTGGAACTGGACGTTTTTCCTGAGCGGAACCCCCATGAGCGTCGTTTCTAACGCATGGTCGTCGGTGCCGGGTGGCAAGGTCTACGCATGGCTGATCCCACGGCTGCCCCCGACTTCGACGTGCTGCTGACCGGCACGGTCTTCCTCGACATCATCTTCACCGGCCTGCCCCGCCCACCGGAGCCGGGCACCGAGGTGTGGTCAGAAGGCCTCGGGTCGTGTCCCGGCGGGATCGCGAACCTCGCCGTGGCGCTGCGCCGGCTCGAGCTGAAGACCGCGCTCGCGGCGGCGTTCGGCGAGGACGCGTACGGCGACTTCTGCTGGGACGTGCTCGCGGACCAGGAGGGCGTCGACCTCTCCTACTGCCGCCGCTTCTACGGGTGGCACTCGCCGGTGACCGTGAGCATGGCGATGGAGAGCGACCGCAGCATGGTCACGCACGGGCACAAGGCCCCCGTCGTCGCCGACGACCTCTTCTCGCCACCGCCGTCCGCACGGGCGTGCTTCGTGCACATCCAGGCCGAGGACGAGCAGTGGGTGCGCACGGCGAAGCAGAACGGCGCGAAGCTCTTCGCCGACATCGGCTGGGACCGCACCGGCGCGTGGTCGCCGGAGCTGCTGCGCCGGCTCGACGGTTATGACGTGTTCCTCCCGAACCACGTGGAGGCGCAGGGCTACACGCGCACCGACACCCCGGAGGCCGCCGCCCGCAAACTCGCCGAGCACGTCCCCGTGGTGGTCGTCACACGCGGCGGCGCGGGGGCGGTCGCCGTCGACAGCGCCACCGGCGAGTGCGTGGAGGTGCCGGGGCTGAACGTCGCGCAACTCGACGCGACAGGTGCCGGGGACGTGTTTGGCGCGGGGTTCGTGATGGGCACTCTGGCCGGGTGGCCGCTCGAACACCGGGTGCGGTTCGCGAACCTGTGCGCCGCCCTGTCCGTGCAGCACTTCGGTGGCTCCCTGTCGGCGCCCGGCTGGGGGGACATCGCGGTCTGGTGGCGGACGGTGAGCAGGCGCCCCGACGAGGAGCTGTCGCGTTATGGGTTCCTCGACGACCTGCTGCCCGACCACTCGGGCGTCGAGGTCCGCAGGGCCAGTCCGACGATCGGCCTCCGACTGCTCCGGTAGGGCCACCTCCTCGGCCGTGCACGGCCGAGCCCACCGGCTCGACAGTTCACACCGAGTCGCGTTCGCGGCGTACCGCTGGCTGCGGCATCCGTGACGCATCCACCAGTCTGTTCAGAGTGGTGCGGGCATGGTGGCAAATACCCACGCCGACCGTGCCCGTGTTCTCACGTTGACGGCGGCGACGACGTCAGCGGGTCCAGCGAGACCACACCGGCGACAGAGGAAGACATCTCGGGTGGGACGGTTGTTCTTCGCGGTGTGCCGGCACCTCGGGCACATCTGGGACGTGTGGCGAGCGTCCACCGCTTGGAATGGAACCCCAGCACGTCGGGCCTTGTAGGCCATGAACGCGCCCAAGCGATGGAACGGCCAGGATGAGAGCGTGGCTCGCTGGCGCCGGTTCAGCCGTACCCGTTCGCGGATGCCGCCCAGTTCCTCGATGGCGACACCGCGGCCGGTGCGTTCGGCGACAGCCACGATCTCCTTGCTGATCTTGTGGTTCACGCACGTGGCGTGCCTGGATTCCTTCTTCGCCCTGCGCTTCAGCCGGCGTTTCGCGGACTTCGTGTTCCTGGAGTTCAGCTCGGCCCGTTTGCGGGCGTGCCAGCGCCGGTAGCGAGACAACCGGCGGCCCTGGAAGTTGTGGCCGTCACTGGTGGTGGCGAGGTTCACGATGCCGCGGTCCACACCGATCCAGTCCACGGGCTCGAACCGCTCGCGTTCGGGAATCTCGCAGGTGGCGAGCAAGAACCACATCCCGTTGTCGCACACCAGGTCCGACTCACCGCGTCGGCGTTCCCGGACCGTCGTGAGCTGATCGGGACTTCCTGTGAACCCGATTCCCTTCACCCGGCCCGCGGTGGTCCAGATCGACACCGTCCGGGCCTCGTGCTGCCACGACAGGCACCGGTCGTCGAACGGCTATGCCGCGTCCGGCCGGAAGGTGATCGGTTTCGACTTCGCCCTGGCCCTGCTCTTACCCGTCAGGTTGCCGGCACCGACGTTGGCTTCCAGGACTGTGTAGGCGTCGGCGGTCTTGCGGATGACGTGCAGCGCGGGCTGAGCGGACAGGCCACGGTCCTTGAGACCTGGATAACATTCCTTCTGCAGCGCGGACCTGGACATCCGGCCGGTGCGGAACGCGATCTCCGACACCCACCCCGCGGCCTCGTTGCACGCGGCGAGGGTCGCCGACAGCGCCATCGCCTGGGCGGGCGTCGGCAGCAGCTTCACCCGCACGACCACCTTCACCGCCTCAGAGTAGAACATCCGTTCGAGGGGTAAGGGTGTGGAGCCATGACCTGGCGTTTGTCTCCCCAACCTTCGGGAGACGCGGATCCCTGCGACAATGGTTGGAAACAGTCGATCAGCGGACGCAACCTCACGGGCCTCCCGCGCGACTTAATACGTAGAGACTTTCTGGGGTTTGTTCGGAAGGAGTTGCGGTTTGTTCGCCGCACGCGCGTCAGGCTTGGTCAAGTTGATGGGGTTGTGCCTGACGGCGGGCGTCCTCCTCGCAGCGATGGTGTTCCCGTTCGTCGGAGGTCTCGGGCTCGCGTCCAACCGCGCGGCCGACACGGTCGACCAGACGTCGGGTGACCTCGCGAAGGGTGAGCTGCCGCTCGTCACCACCATCCAGGACCGCAACGGCGAGCCCATCGCCTACCTGTACGACCAGTACCGCATCCCGTTGGAGTCCAAGGACATCGCGGACACCATGAAGGGCGCGATCCTCGCGATCGAGGACAAGCGGTTCTTCGAGCACCAGGGCGTCGACTGGCAGGGCATCGCCCGTGCCGCCGCCAAGGCCGGTGTGGACGGTGGGGCGACGCAGGGCGCGTCGACGCTCACCCAGCAGTACGTGAAGAACTACATGGCGTTCGTGCTCGGCGCCGACAACGAGCAGGAGGCCTGGGAGAAGGCCACCGAGGCGACGATCGGCCGCAAGATGCGCGAGGCGCGGGTCGCGTTGCAGCTCGAGCAGCAGATGAGCAAGGAAGAGATCCTCACCGGCTACCTCAACATCGTGCCGCTGGGCAACCAGACCTACGGCGTCGGCGCGGCCGCGAAGGCGTACTTCAACACGACCGCGGACAAGCTGACGGTCTCGCAGGCCGCGCTGCTCGCCGCGATCGCGAACCGCCCGTCGTCGCTGAACCCCGGAGCCTCCCCGGAGAAGGCGCTGGAGCGCCGCAACATCGTCATCGACAAGATGCGCGAGAACGGCGCGTTCGGTGCCGACGAGACCGAGGCGAAGAAGAAGGCCGAGGAGTACAAGGCCGAGCCGCTGGGCATCGTCGAGGACCTGCAGATCCTGCCCAAGGGCTGCGTCGGCGCCGGTGACGGCCCGATCTACGGCTTCTTCTGCTCCTACCTGCTCGACTACCTGCGCGAAGCCGGCATCACGAACAAGGAGCTGCAGCGCGGCGGCCTGACGATCAAGACCACGCTCGACCAGAAGGCCACCAAGGCGGCCAAGGAGTCGGCCGAGCAGCAGGTGCCGAAGACGCAGAACGGCATCGCGAACGTCATGTCCGTCGTCGAGCCCGGCACCGACAAGCACCGCGTGCGCGCCCTCGTCGCCTCCCGCGACTTCGGCAACAAGGCCGAGCTCGGCCAGGTCGCCCGTCCCGTGCCCGCGGAGGTGCTGCCGTTCGGCCCCGGCTCGGTGAACAAGATCTTCACCGCGGCCGCGGCACTCGAGCGCAACCTCACCGGCATCGACAAGACCATCGACGTGCCGGACGTCTACTTCTCCAGGGTCTACCCCAACGGCGGCGCGCCGTGGAAGGTGCAGAACTCGGGCAAGTACGCGGACAAGATGTCGCTCACCCAGGCCCTCGCGACCTCGCCGAACACCGGCTTCATCATCCTGCAGGAGAAGGCGGGCCTCAACAACGTCGTCGACATGGCCTACCGACTCGGCATGCGCGAGACGCTGCAGGGCGTCAACCGCGGCGGCGAGCCCCTGAACTCCGACAAGTCGAACGGCCCGTCCCAGGGCGACTGGACGAAGCAGAACAACGCGGGCTCGTACACCCTCGGCCCCGGCGCCACGAGCGTCCTGGAGCTGGCGAACGTCGCCGCCACCATCGTCTCGAAGGGCACCTGGTGCCCGCCGACCCCGGTGGAGCAGGTCCTCGACCGCTACGGCAAGGCGATCCCGCTGAAGGAGAAGCCCTGCGAGGAAGCGATCAACCCGGACCTCGCCGCCTCCCTGGCCCAGGGCATGTCGCACGACACGACGGGCAACGGCACCGCCGCCACGGCAGCGTCCGCCTCGGGCTGGAACCGCCCCACCATCGGCAAGACGGGCACCACCGAGGAGCACAAGTCGGTGGCCTTCCTGGCCGCGACCCCGCAGTTCGCGGGCGCCGTCATGACCTACGCCGACGGCAACAACCCGCAGGTCATCTGCGCGAGCCCGATCAGGCTCTGCCCCGGTAGCTCGCAGGGCGTCTTCGGTGGCCAGGTGGCCGCACCGACGTGGTTCAACGCCATGAAGGTGATCCACGAGGGCCTGCCGGTGGCTCCGCTGCCGCCTGCCGCCGCCCGGTACAAGTAGTCACGCAGCTCGGCCCAGGGGCCGTCGGACGCCACGTGCGTCCGGCGGCCCCTTTTCTGTGGGCGAGGAGCAGTGGGGTGGGGGAGAGGCGGCGCGGGAAGAGGGGGCGGGGCGGGCGGAAAGAGGTGGAGGCGGAGGCGGAGGAGAGGTGGGTCGCAGCGGGGACGTGTGCGGAGGCTGTGGCGTGGGGGCGCGGGGGTGGTGTGAGGCGCGGCCGTCTGGGGCGCAGGGGTGTGGGCGCGGCAGGGCGAGGGGAGGCGGGACCTGGCTACCAACGCAATGGCGAAGCCGAGCCGTCCCTACCTACACGGGCTCTGAGCAGCGGTGGTGACTCAGCCCCAATCGCGATCGTCGCGAAGCGGCGATGACCGGCGCCGGCTCGACAACGCCCCAACGCGCTCAATCGAGCCAAATGCGCCCAAACGACGCCGCCACGCGAAGTAGCCACCCGGCGACCCGCTTTCCCCACTCCCGCCGAGGCAAACCTTTCACGATAAAGCGACTGACCAGTACAAACGCCAACGCGAGGATTGGTCTAAAGCGCCTTGACCATGCCCTAAACCAACCGATTACCCAAAGTGACCAGTAGTGGGCCTAATCACCTGAACCCCCACTTCGCTTGCCTGCGCCGGTCACGCGAGGTTACGTTCTGCGCCGCATGTCACGGTTCGATAACCGCAAGGACACGGAACGCCCCCCGAAGCGGTCCAGTCCGACACCGGGCCCCCGAAGCCCGCAGCCAGGACCCCCGAAGCCCGGCGAAGCGCGGTCGTCGAACTCCCCCGAGTGCATGGAGGCAGGTTTGGCACGGCATCGTGCGGAGGGCTCGTCGTCACAGACGAAGTCCCTCCTGCGAGGAGCGAAGGGTCCGCTGGTGGACGTCATCACCAAAGTGGACCTGGACCGCAAGAAGGCAGTCGCGGTGGTCGTCGCCGCAGGCGCGTTGGCCGGCGCCGGGTTCGCTCAGGCGGCCACCACGGTCGGGCCCGTCGAGCGGATGATCATGCCGGTCGCGGCCACCAAGAACCTCGCCGCGGCGGCCATGACCGCGCAGCCGCCGCAGGGCCCGCAGACGATCCACTCCGTGGACACCGGGTCCGAGACGCGCAAGCTGCTGCAGGCAGAGCAGATCCAGGCGCAGTTCACCGTCACCGAGGCGATCAAGTCCGCCGAGGGCGCGTTCGTGAAGCGCCAGGAGGCCGCCAAGGCCGAGGCCGCGCGCATCGCGGCCGAGGAGGAGGCGAAGCGCCCGAAGGTCGTGCGGCCCGCCCAGGGCTCGTTCACGTCCGGGTTCGGCGCGCGGTGGGGCACCAGCCACAACGGTGTCGACATCGCGAACGCCATCGGCACGCCGATCGTCGCCGTCATGGACGGCACGGTCATCGAGGCCGGGCCCGCGTCCGGGTTCGGGTTGTGGGTGCGCGTGCAGCACGAGGACGGCACGATCACCGTCTACGGCCACATGAACACCATCGACGTCCCGCAGGGTGCGAAGGTCAAGGCCGGGCAGCAGATCGCGACGATCGGCAACCGCGGTCAGTCGACCGGGCCGCACCTGCACTTCGAGGTGTGGGTCGCCGGCGGCCAGAAGATCAACCCGGTGGGCTGGCTGGCCGAGCGCGGTGTGACCCTCTGACCGGTTTTTCGGTCACACGATCACGGGAAGTCCCGATAACCTCCGGCTACGCCGCCGTGCACGAGGCGCGGCGGCGTGGAGACCGGAGCCGAGCCTGTGATCTACCGCAGCCCCCTGCCGGCGGTGGCGGTTCCCGAACGCACGGTGCCCGAACACGTTCTGGAACGCGCACGGCACAACGACAAGGTCGCCCTCGTGGACGCCGTCACGGGGGAGTCGCTCACGTACGCCGAGCTGGCCCGGCAGGTCCAGACCACGGCGGAAGGCCTGGTGCGCAACGGGATCAGGCCCGGTGACACGGTCGCGATCGCGAGCCTCAACCGGCCCGCGTTCGCCGTCGGCCTGCACGCGGTCATGGCCGCGGGCGCGACGGCCGCGCTGATCAACCCGATGCTCACGCCGCCGGAGATCGCGCGGCTCGAGGAACTCGCGAACGTCACCGCGACGCTCGATCTCGACGACCTCCCCGCGGGCGACGGCGATTCGCTCCCGCCGGGAAACCCGCGGAGCACCGCGGTCGTCCTCTTCTCCAGCGGCACAACGGGTCTGACGAAGGCCGTGCGGCTGAGCCACCGCGCGCTCGTCGCGAACCTGGAGCAGCACAGGCCCGGCTGGCGCATCGACGAGACCGACGTGCTCGCCGCGAACCTGCCGTTCTTCCACGTCTACGGCTTCACGATCATCCTCAACTCCGGCCTGCTCGGCGGCGCCACCCTCGTGACCATGCCGAGGAGCGACGCGGGCACCTACCTGAACCGGTTGGCGGAGCACAAGATCACGCGCGCGTTCCTGGTGCCGCCACTCGCCGCCGCCATCGCGGACCACGAAGGCCCGGTGCCGGAACTCCGGCTCAAGCTCGTCCTCTGCGGTGCCGCACCGCTCGACGACGCCGTGCGGCAGGAAGCCGAACGCAGGCTCGGGGCGCCCGTGCGGCAGGGCTACGGGCTCACCGAAGCCGGTGGCACGCACCAGACATTCGACGACGACGTGGAATCCGACCCCACGAGCGTCGGGGTGCTCTGTCCCGGAACGGAGGCGCGCGTCGTCGAGCCGGGCACCACGACGGACGCGGCGCAGGGCGAGATGCTCGTGCGCGGTCCCCAGGTGATGGACGGCTATCTGGGTGACGACGAGGCCACGCGAGAGGCCTTCGTGGACGGCTGGTTGCGCACCGGCGACCTCGTGCGCGTCCACAACGGCCGGTTCCACGTCGTGGACCGGATCAAAGAGATGATCAAGTACAAGGGGCTACCAGGTGGCGCCGGCCGAACTGGAGGCCGTGCTGCGCCGCCACCCCGCCGTCCGGGACGCCGCGGTGATCGGTGCGGCCGATCGAGTTAACGGGGAGATCCCGAAAGCGTTCGTGGTGACGCAAGGCGATGTGACGGCGGAGGAACTGATGGCCTTCGTGGCGGCGGAGGTGGCGCCGTACAAGAAGGTGCGCCAAGTTGTCTTCGTGCATGAGATTCCGAAGTCCGTGTCCGGCAAGGTCCTCCGCCGCCTGCTGAAGGACACCCAGAAGTGAGCTCTTCGATCACCGGCGCCGCGTGGGCGTTCGGCGTAATCCTTGGCGTGCAAGGACATCGGCGGACCTCGGTGTGGGCGAGGTCTCAGCGCCGCGAGCCGTGTTCACCCCGGTGGAGCAGTGCGGCGATCTTTTGGGGCGAATCGTGCGCGGAGAGTTCGATCACCTCTCCGGCGGCTTGAGCGAGCCGCTTCGCAGCTGAGAAATTTTCCTCGTTTAGTGCGTACATAAGGCCCTTCCTCCCTGGCAGCTCACCGGGGATCGTCGCGAGTGGCCCCCAATCCACAGGAGGCGTCATGCCTGTCGGAACATCCCCTGCTGCCCTGAACCTGGCCGCACACCTCGAACCGGCACAGCTCGAGCTCGCCCGCGACCGGATCCGCGTCGAGTTCCCGCAGGACGTGCTCGACCGCGTGCGGCGCTGCCGCGAGTTCGTGCTCGAGATCAGCGCGTCCGGTCGCGCCATCTACGGTGTCACAACGGGTTTCGGCCCGCTCGTTGAGTTCGAGGGCCGTGCCGACGGCGCCGCTCAGAGCGACAACACGATCCTGCACCACATCGTCGGCCACGGTGAACTGCTGCCGCCCGCCATCGCCAGAGCCGCCGTCCTCGCGCGGCTCTTCTCGTTGTCACAGGGGCGATCCGGAGTGTCCGAGCAGGTCGTGGCGTCGCTGACTGCCATGCTGGACACCGATTTCGCCCCAGCGGTACCACGTTTGGGGTCAGTCGGTGCGAGTGGTGATCTCCAACCGCTCGCGTACGTGGCACATGCGTTGCGCGGTAACGGGAACGCCTTCTTCCAAGGACGGCTGACGACCGCCGGGGAAGCGCTTGCACGATCCGGCCTAACGCGACTCGTGTTGGACGGTCGCGACGCGCTCGCGTTGGTCAACGGCATTTCGGTGACCGCCGCAGCACTCGGACTCGCTGTGGCGCAGGCGGTTCGCGCGCGGAGCACCGCGGAGTTGCTGTCCGCGTTGCTGACCGACGTCCTCGGCTGCGGCACCGAGTTCACGTCGGTTGGACTACTGGCCGCGTTCGGGCATCCGGACGTCGCTGAAACGGGTGCGTCCATCAGGTCATGGCTCGAGGGGAGCAGGCCTTCCGGCGAGCGCCCGCTGCAGGAGCCCTACAGCATCCGTTGCACGCCACAGCTGATCGGCGCGGCCGGCACGAGCGTGCGGCACGCGGACGAGGTGGTGCGCCGCGACCTCAACGGCGTGAGCGACAACCCGCTGTTCTTCCCCGAGACCGGTGAGGTCGTGCACGGCGGCAACTTCTTCGGCCAGCCCAGCGCTTTCGCTGCCGACCAGCTCAACGTCGCCCTCGTGCAGCTGGGCAACCTGGCCGAACGGCAACTCGACCTGTTGGTGGATCCACACCGCACCAACGGTTTGCCGCCGATGCTCAGTCCGCTGCCCGGTCAGCACCACGCGCTGCAAGGTGTGCAGATCGGCGCGACGGCGACCGTCGCCGCGATGCGCAGGGCCGCCGCGCCCGCGTCGGTGCAGAGCCTGCCGACGAACCTGCACAACCAGGACGTCGTCCCGTTCGGCACGCAGGCCGCGTTCACCGCGCTCGACCAGGCGAAGCTGCTGCGCTACCTGCACGCCGCCCTCGCCGTCGGGTTGCGCCAGGCCGTGCACGTCGGCGCGCGCCCGCCGCGTGCGCCCCGGCTCGCGGCCGTGTTCGACCGGATCGCCGAGCAGGTGCCGCCGATCGTGGAGGACCGCCCGCTGGACACGACCCTCGCCCGCGTCGCGGACCTGCTCGACACCGTGGCGTCCGAAGTGGAGGGTCGGCGATGAGCGCTCCCGCCTGCCTTCCCGCGTGGGGGCACACCTGGGTCGACCTGCCCGTCCTGCGACTGCCGATGCCGGGTGCGGAACTGATCCCGTGCGCGGACGGCTGCTTCCGGACGCGGTTCGCCATCCACACCCCGGACGACCCGGTGGAACTGGCCGTGCACCGGTGGTTCCTCGGCCACCACGGCGCGTTCCTGGTGTGGAAGTTCCTCGCGGATTCACTCGATCGGCTGATACACGAGCCTGATTCGCAGCTGGTCCGCCGCGCTGCGCTTGGATACGACGCGTACTCGGTGATGCTCGCCTATTCGGGCAGTTGTTCCCGCGAGGTGTACGAGGACGTCATCCGGCCGATGATGATGGCGTTCGACCCGGCGTTCAGCGGCCGGTGGGCACGTGACTACGAACCACTGCCCGCCCTGCTGCGCCGGGCGCGCGCCGCGCTGGGGCCCGTGGCGGCCGAACCGCTCTCCGTCGCGAGCAAGGCGAACCTGGTGGCACACATGGAGGTCATGCGCAAACTCGTGCCCGACGGCCCGTCGCTGCTGCGCGAGTCCGGTCGTGCGCGCATGGAGACCACCGACGCCGAACGCGCCCGGTTCGACGAGTTCTTCCTCGTGAGCCGGGAGAACGTGTGCGTGAGCCGCTACCACGCGCACCGCGCCGCCGTCTTGTCCGCGATCGGTCACGACCTCGCGAAACACCCGCTCAGCCCCGCGTGCGGAGAGACACTCAGGACGTTCACCACCCACCTATGAGAGAAGGCCGCGCGTGAACGACTTCAAGACCGTGGTCATGACCCCGCAGATCTACCGCTACGTGCGCGAGCAGGCGGGCCAGCCGAGCGCCGTGCAGGAGAAGCTCATCGCCCGCACGGCCGAGCTCGGCGACTCGGCGGAGATGCAGATCCCGCACGAGCAGGCGGTGCTGCTGTCCCTGCTGGTCAAGCTCACCGGCGCGCAGACCGTGGTCGAGGTCGGCACGTACACCGGGTACTCCACGCTGGCGTTCGCGCAGGCGCTCCCCGCGTCCGGGAAGGTCATCACCTGCGACCTCTCGGACGAGTGGACCGCGATCGCCGAGGAGGCGTGGCACGCGGCCGGCGTGCGGGACAAGATCGACCTGCGGATCGGCGCCGCGGCGCAGACGCTGGCCGAGCTGCCGGAGGAGCCGGTCGTCGACCTGGTGTTCATCGACGCGGACAAGGTCGGGTACGTCCACTACTGGGAGCTGCTCGTGCCGCGCGTCCGGCAGGGCGGGCTGCTGCTCGCCGACAACACGCTCTACTACGGGGAGGCGGCCGACGAGCAGCCGGAGGGCAACGCGGCCGCGATCGACGCCTTCAACAGGTTCGTGCGCTCCGACTCGCGCGTGGAGTCGGTGCTGGTGCCGATCGCGGACGGCCTGACGATGGCCCGCAAGAAGTGAGGTTGTGAGCATACCGACCGGTCGGTAGGGTGGCGCCCAAGCACACAGCAGCTGCTTGGAGGCGTTCATGGCTCGTTGGGGTATCACGCTGCCGTTGATCGGTGTGCCGGTGCTGGAGCACCGCGCGCTGGTGTCCGAGCTCGCCGGGCTCGGCTACACGGACGTGTGGTCGGCCGAGACGACCGGCACCGACGCGTTCACGCCGCTGGCCCTGGCCGCGCAGTGGTCGGACGAGCTGCGCTTCGGGACGGCGATCGCGCCGGTCTACACGCGCGGGCCCGCCACGCTGGCGATGACGGCCGCGACGCTCGCCGAGGTGACCGGCGGGCGCTTCGTGCTGGGCATCGGCTCGTCCTCGCCCGCGATCGTGCAGCGCTGGAACGCCATCCCGTTCGAGGAGCCGTTCAAGCGCACGCGCGACACGTTGCGCTTCCTGAAGGCCGCGCTGGCGGGGGAGAAGGTCAGCGCCGACTACGACACTTTCTCGGTGAAGGGCTTCAAGCTGGAGCGCCCGCCTGCGGAGAAGGTGCCGATCATGCTCGCAGCGCTGCGCCCGAACATGCTGCGCCTGGCCGGACGCGAGGCCGACGGCGCCATCACCAACTGGCTCGCCGCGTCCGACGTCGCGCAGGTGCGGGCCGAGCTGGGCGAGGCGGAGCTCGCGGCACGGATCTTCGTCTGCCCGACCGAGGACGCCGACGCCGCGCGGGCGCTGGGCCGCATGCTGATCAGCACGTACCTGACCGTGCCCGCGTACGCGGCGTTCCACGACTGGCTGGGCCGCGGCGAGGTGCTGCGCCCGATGCACGAGGCGTGGGCGGCGGGCGACCGCAAGGCCGCGTCGAAGGCGATCCCGGACGCGGTCGTGGACGCGCTCGTCGTGCACGGGTCGATCGACGAGTGCCGCTCACGGGTCGCCGAGTACCAGGCCAACGGCGTCGACACGCCGATCATCGCGCTCCTCCCGACCGGCGGTGACCAGGTCGAGCAGGTGCGCGCACTGGCACCGAAGGCCTAGCGGTGGCCGGCGCGACCGAGCAGAAGATCATCGACGCGGCCGTGCGCCTGTTCGCGTCGCAGGGCTACGACGCGACCTCGGTGCAGGAGATCGTCAACGCCGCCGGGATCACCAAGGGCGCGCTGTACCACTACTTCCGCTCGAAGGACGACCTGCTCTTCGAGATCTACCGGCTGCTGATCACGGCCCAGTCCGCCGACATGGACCGGATCATCGGCCTCGGCCTGCCCGCCGGCGAGACGGTGCGCGAGATCCTCGCGTCGCTCGTCTCGTCGACCGCGGAACGGGTCGACGAGACTGCGGTGTTCGTCCGCGAGCTGCACCGGCTCGGCGAGGAGCGGATGACCGACTTCCGCGCCGAACGGCGGCGCTACCACGAGACGTTCCTCGCGGTGATCGAGAAGGGGCAGGCCGACGGCGAGTTCAGCTCCGTCGTGCCCGCCGACACGGTGGTGCGGATTGCGCTGGGCGTGGTGAACCAGCTGCCGATGTGGTTCCGGCCGGACGGGCCGAAGACCCCTGGCCGGCTGGCGGAGGAGATCGCCGACTTCGTGCTGGCCGGGCTGCGGTGACGACCGGCGGCGTGAGATCGACTTCTCGAACGGGGGGGAACCGTGGACAAGAAGCCGATCGAGTTCGGCATCGCGCCGCCGCTGCACGAACCACCGAGGTCGTCGAGGTGGCTGTGGGTGGTGCCGCTGGTCGCCGTGCCGCTGGTCCTGGGCGCGCTCGCCTTCGGCAACCACGTCCAGAACATGCTGGAGCGGACCTACGGCTCCATCGAGCCGCATGTGATGCCGTCCGAACCGCCGGTGCCATCCGCCCAGGTCGTCGTGTTCGAGGTGACGGGCGCCGGGAAGGCGTTCTCCGTGACCGCGACCGCCGGCACGTCCGTCCACACCGAGCAGGACGTGACGCTGCCGTGGACCCGGACCGTCGAGGTGCCGGCCGGCGCCCCGGCGAAGCCCGTGGTGCTCGTGGTCGTGGCGGGCCCGGACGGCGCCGAGGTGCACGGCAAGTACACGATCGCCCGCACCCCCGTGCGCGAGGGCAAGGCCTCCGGGCCCTACGGCGTGCTGACGATCACCGACTCCTGAGCGCCGCCAGCGCCTTGTCCGCGTGCGAGTTCATGCTGAACTCGCTCTTGACCACCTCGATGACCTTCCGGTCGGTGCCGATGACGAACGTGTGCCGCTTGACCGGCGTGATCCCGAACCGGCGCTTCACCCCGAACTGCTCCGCGACCTCACCGGCCACGTCGGAGAGCAGCGGGTAGTCGAAGCCGTTCAGCTCGGCGAACTGCTTCTGCTTCGCCACGTCGTCCATCGAGATCCCGACGCGCTGGGCGCCCGCCTCCTCGAACTCCTTGGCCAGGTCGCGGAAGTGACAGCTCTGCGCGGTGCACCCGGACGTCATCGCGGCGGGGTAGAAGAAGAGCACGACCGGGCCGTTCTCGAGCAGCGCGGACAGCTTGCGCTCGGTGCCGTCCTGGTCGGGCAGGGAGAAGTCGGGGGCGAGGTCGCCGGGCTTCATGGATCTCCAATACGCTCGGGCCGTGACCAGCATGTCCGACGTGGCCAAGGCCGCAGGGGTGTCCGCTGCGACCGTATCGCGCGCCCTGCGGGGCGAACCGGGCGTGTCCGAGGCGACCCGGCAGCACGTGAGCGACGTCGCGCGGCGGATGAAGTACGCGATCGCACGCGACGCCTCCTCGCTGGCCGGTGGCCGCCGGTACGCCATCGCGGTGCTGACGTCCGAGGTGAGCCCGGTGCTCGCGGGCGCGGAGGGCGCGCTGCGGCAGGCGGGGTACGACGTGCTGCTCTACGTCCTGGGCGACGCCGGCGCGCGGGCGAAGTTCTTCGACGAGCTGCCGCTGGGCCGCCGCGTGGACGGCGTGCTGCTGCTGTCGCTCACGATGTCCGCCGCCGAGCGGGCCGCGCTGGAGTCGCTGGAAGTCCCGCACGTGACGGTCGACGACACCGACCTCCGCCACGCCCTGCAGACCGCCGTGTCGCACGTCGTGTCCCTCGGCCACCGCGACGTGGCCCTGGTGCTGTCCGACGGCGAGGACGAGGGCTACGACGAGATCCTGATCTCCGCCGGGCTGCAGGTCCGTCCGGAGTGGACGGTGTGGTGCTCGCCGACCGTGGACGGCGGCGAGCAGGTGGTCGACGTGCTGCTCGACGGCGAACGCCTGCCGACGGCCGTGATCAGCTCGAACGGCGCCGCGGCGGTGGGGATCTTCCTGCGCGTGCAGCGCGACGGGCGCGCGGTGCCGGACGAGGTGTCGATCGTGTCGCTGGACGGGCAGGAACTGACCCGCGTGGTCGGGCTGACCGCCGTCGAGGGGGCGGCGAAGGAGCAGGGCGAGCGGGCCGTCGCGGACCTGTTCACGCTGATCAGGGGCGGGGAGATCGAGCCGGCGGAGCACCCGCTGCGGCTGGTCGTGAGGAACTCGAGCGGACCGGTCGCCGCGGCGGGGTGAGGTGCGGGCGCTGGGGGTTCGACGGTCGGCGGTGCGGGGGCGCCGGTCTCGACGGCCGCGCGGGATGCCAGGGGCTCGACGATTCGTGGTGTGGGCGCCTGGCCTGACGGCCTACGGCGCGCGGGTTGGTGCCGTGCCCGCCCGAAGTACTGTGACGCCATGCCCGTCGAAGAGCGCCTGACCGAGATCGCCGAACTGCCGACCACCCCCGGCTACGCCCACGCCGTGACGGTCACCGGCAGGCTCGCCTTCGTCTCCGGGCAGGTCGCGGTCGACGCCCAGGGCTGCGTGGTCGGGGTCGACGACCTCGCCGCCCAGACGCGGCAGGCGTTGAGCAATCTTCATCACGTCATGTTGAGGTTTGGCGCTGACTGGTCGGATGTCGTGAAGTTCACCTGGTTCGTGCTCGACGCGCGGGAGGTGCAGACCATTCGTGACGTGCGGGATGAAATCCTGCGGCCCGCACTGGGGAACGTGCCCAACCCGGCCAGCACGCTCGTTCAGGTGGCGGCTTTGTTCGGGCCCGATTTCCTGGTCGAGGTCGAGGCCGTCGTCGCGATTCCGGGTGACCCATCGGATGTTTGATGGAATGCAACTCCGCGCATGCCTCCGAACAGCCCTGCACCCATCGGGTGACCAGTGACCATTTGCTCTGGTAATGCGGCGCCCGCTGTGACATAGCTTGTACTCGTGGAGCAGTTGGCGCGGCTGGCGGACGCTTGGGGCGTCGCCACTCGGTACGAGAATGCGGACCAGCAAGAGGCCGTCGTCGACACCGAGGTCGTCGTCAAGGTGCTCGCCCAGTTCGGAGTCGACGCGTCCACTGAGGACTCGATCGCCCGCGAGCTCGCCGAGGTCGAACGCAGGCGGGCCGAGCAGAAGCTCCCGCCGACGATCGTCCTCCGCGAGTACGAGACGTACGACCTGCACGGCCCCGCGACCGTCGAGCTGGAGGACGGCACGTCGTTCGCCGTCGAACGGCACCTGCCCGACTCGGTCCCGCTCGGCTGGCACCGCGTCGTCACCGCCGACCAGACCGTCACGCTCGCCGTCGCGCCCCGCACGCTGCCCGAGGTCCCGCACACGTGGGGCTGGATGCTGCAGCTCTACGCCGCGCGCTCGAAGGACTCGTGGGGGATGGGCGACTTCGCCGACCTCGCGACGATCGCCCGGCGCAGCAGCCTCGAGCTCGACGCCGGCGTCGTGCTGGTCAACCCCGTGCAGGCGCCGAGCCTGACCCACCCGGTCGAGCGCTCGCCCTACTCGCCGACCAGCCGCCGCTTCGCCAACCCGCTGTACCTGCGCGTCACCGACACCGCCGAGTTCCTGCAGGCCTGCCCGCGCACCCGGCAGCTGATCCGCGACCTGCGGCCGCGCAACGAGGACCTGATCGACTACGACGCCGTGTGGGAGGCGAAGAAGCAGGCGCTGGAGCTGCTGTTCCCCGGCGGCGAGGTCGAGATGGACGCCGAGCTGGAGAAGTTCGCGACCTACTGCGCGCTCGCCGAGGTCCACGGCCCCGACTGGCGCGAGTGGCCTGAGGACCGCGCCGACGCCTCACCCGAACGGGTCGCGTTCCACGCCTGGGTCCAGCACCTCTGCACCCGCCAGCTCCAGGACGTCCGGATCGCCGCGCACGAGGCCGGCATGGCCGTCGGCGTCATCCACGACCTCCCGGTGGGCGTCGCGCCCGGCGGCGCGGACACGTTCGCCGACCCGGAGGCGTTCGCCATCGGCGTCACGGTCGGCGCGCCGCCCGACGCGTTCAGCGCGGACGGCCAGGGCTGGGGCCTGCCGCCGTGGCGCCCGGACAAGCTCGCCGAGACCGGCTACCGGCCGTTCCGGCAGGTGCTGCGCAGCGTCCTGCAGCACGCGGACGGCATCCGCATCGACCACGTCGCCGGGCTCTGGCGGCTCTGGTGGATCCCGCCGGGCGAGCCGCCGTCGCGCGGCACCTACGTCTACTACGACGCCGACGCGATGCTCGGCGTGCTCGCCCTGGAGGCGTACCGGGCGGGCGCGGTGGTGGTCGGCGAGGACCTCGGCACGGTCGAGCCCGTCGTCACGAAGACGTTGCAGGAGAACGGCATGCTCACCAGCGCCGTCCTCTACTTCCAGCGCGACTACTACGCCGAGGGCCACCCGCTGATCCCGCCGTCGCAGTGGAATCCCAACCAGATGGCGAGCATCTCCACCCACGACCTGCCCACCGCGGCGACGTTCTTCGCGGGCGAGGACGGCCCCGACTTCGACGAGCTGATGCGGCAGGAGGGCATCAAGGCCTCGGACAGGGTCGAGGGCGCCCACGAACTGCTCGCGCAGGCACCCTGCGCGTTGGTCCTGACCTCACCCCAGGACGCACTGAGGGAGACCCGGCAGCCGAACGTGCCCGGCACGATCGACGAGCACCCGAACTGGAGAATTCCCCTGCCGGTACCGCTGGACGAATTCTTCCCGCGCGTCCGCGAGATCACCCGGCCGCTGCGCAACCGAGAAAAGTGAAACTTTTGCGTAACAGCAGGTCATAGACCTGTGGAGTAGTGTGGGGCCGTCACCCGACGGCGGAAGACGAACGTTCTTGGAGGTGGCGTTACACATGAGTTCAGCCGTGAGCACGCGGAGACCGACCGGCGTGCTGGAACTGGCAGTCGAGCAGGTCCTCGCCTCGGTGAGGCCGACCGCGCTCGGCGACCCGGTGGCCGGGGCACGGCGCGCGGAGGAATCACTGCGTGACGCGCTGCGGGACGCAGGTCCCGTGGTGGAGGACAACCCCGCCCTGCAGCACGCGCTGGCGTGCGCGGAGGCCGCTTGTGAACACCTGAAGTACGTGGAGATCCAGGAGGCGCGGACGTTGCTCATGGCCGCACGTGGGCAGTTGGTGCTGGCACACGGAGCGGTCTGACCGCTGCCGGTGGTCGTCCACCGGAGCACGTCGAACTCAGGCCTGCCGGAGCGTGCCCGGTCCGGCGAGGGCCCGGGCGCTGCCGCGCGCCCCTCAGCCGTGCCGGGAGTCGTCGCGCGGCGCTGCGTTCTTGCACACGCGAGTGTGATGCCAGACCAGGGTTAGGTGGATAGGGTCGACGGGTAGTCCGCCGTTTGTGACGAGGAGCAACAGCATCGTGCGACCCTGGCCTGGAAGGCCCTACCCGCTTGGCGCTGGATATGACGGCGTGGGCACCAATTTCGCTCTTTTCTCCGAAGTCGCGGAGTACGTCGAGCTCTGCCTCTTCGACGAGGACGGCACGGAGACCCGCGTGCGGCTGCCGGAGGTGGACGGCTTCGTCCACCACGGTTACCTGCTGGGTGTCGGTCCGGGGCAGCGGTACGGCTACCGCGTGCACGGCCCGCACGACCCCGCCAGGGGCTTGCGGTGCAACCCCAACAAGTTGCTCATCGACCCGTACGCCAAGGCCATCTCCAACGGCCTCGCGTGGGACGAGTCGCTCTACGGGTACAAGTTCGGCTCGCCGGACGAGCGCAACGACGACGACTCCGCGCCGCACGTGCCGAAGTCCGTCGTGGTCAACCCGTTCTTCGACTGGACCAACGACAGGCTGCCCAGGACGCCGTACAACGAGAGCGTCATCTACGAGGCGCACGTCCGCGGTCTCACGATCGACCACCCGGAGATCCCGCCGCGGCTGCGGGGCACGTACGCCGGCCTCGCGCACCCGGTGATGATCGACCACCTCACCAAGCTGGGCGTCACCGCGGTGGAGCTCATGCCGGTGCACCAGTTCATCAGCGATCACACGCTGATCGAGCGGCGCCTCAGCAACTACTGGGGCTACAACACGATCGGCTTCTTCGCGCCGCACGACGGCTACGCGGCGCTGCCGCTCAACCAGGTGCAGGAGTTCAAGGGCATGGTCCGCGCCCTGCACCAGGCGGGCATCGAGGTCATCCTCGACGTCGTCTACAACCACACTGCGGAGGGCAACCACCTCGGCCCGACGCTGTCGATGCGCGGCATCGACAACGAGTCGTACTACCGGCTCGTGGACGACGACCCGCAGTACTACACGGACTACACGGGCACCGGCAACTCGCTGAACGTGCGCTCGCCGCACACGCTGCAGCTCATCATGGACTCGCTGCGGTACTGGGTCACCGAGATGCACGTCGACGGCTTCCGGTTCGACCTCGCGGCGACGCTCGCGCGCGAGTTCTACGACGTGGACAGGCTGGCGACGTTCTTCGAGGTCGTGCAGCAGGACCCGGTGGTGTCGCAGGTCAAGCTGATCGCGGAGCCGTGGGACGTCGGTCCCGGTGGCTACCAGGTCGGCAACTTCCCTCCACTGTGGACCGAGTGGAACGGCAAGTTCCGCGACACCGTCCGCGACTTCTGGCGCGGTGAGCCGGCGACGCTCGGCGAGTTCGCGTCGCGCATCACCGGGTCGTCCGACCTGTACCAAGACGACGGCCGCCGCCCGTACGCGTCGATCAACTTCGTCACCGCGCACGACGGCTTCACGCTGAACGACCTGGTGTCGTACAACGAGAAGCACAACGAGGCCAACGGCGAGAACAACCAGGACGGCGAGAGCCACAACCGGTCCTGGAACTGCGGCGTCGAGGGGCCGACGGACGACGAGGAGATCCTCACCCTCCGGCGGCGGCAGCGGCGCAACCTGATGGCGACCATGGTGCTCGCGCAGGGCGTGCCGATGATCGTGAACGGCGACGAGTTCGGCCGCACGCAGAACGGCAACAACAACGCCTACTGCCAGGACAACGAGGTGTCCTGGGTCGACTGGTCGCTGCTCGAGGCCAACTCCGAGCTGATGGAGTTCACCTCGGCGCTGACGGCGTTCCGCAAGGCGCACCCGGTGTTCCGGCGCCGCCGGTTCTTCGCCGGCCGCCCGATCCGCAAGGGCGAGGAGCTGCGCGACATCGCGTGGTTCACCCCGTCGGGCGAGGAGATGACCGAGCAGAACTGGGAGGACGACTTCGGCAAGTGCATCGTCGTCTTCTTCAACGGCGAGGGCATCCCCGACCTCGACTCGCGCGGCATGCGCGTGGTCGACGACTCGTTCCTGATGGCGTTCAACGCGCACCACGAGGACATCGAGGTGACACTGCCCGACGCCGAGTACGGTCCGGAGTGGAGGGTCGTCGTGGACACAGCGACCGGTGAGGTCGGCAAGGGCGAGAAGCCCATCGCGGCAGGGGAGACGCTGAACCTCACCGCGCGGTCGCTCGTCGTGCTGCAGCGGGTGGGCTGATGGGCGCGCCGTCCTCGACGTACCGCGTCCAGTTCACCCCGTCCTTCACCTTCGCCGACGCCACGGCCGTCGCGGACTACCTGGCGCGCCTGGGCGTCGGCGCGCTGTACGCGTCGCCGATGCTCGACGCGCGGGAGGGGTCCACGCACGGCTACGACGTCGTGGACCCGACCCGCGCGCGGCCCGAGCTGGGCGGTGACGAGGGCAGGGAAGAGCTGCAGAAGAGACTGCGGGAGCTCGACCTCGGCCTGGTCGTCGACATCGTGCCGAACCACATGGTCGTGCCGAACCCGTGGTGGGAGGACGTCCTCGAACACGGGCAGGCCTCGAAGTACGCGCGGTACTTCGACATCGACTGGTCCTCGGGCAAGGTGCTGCTGCCCGTGCTCGCGGAGGACGCCGAGGACGAGGTGCACGAGCACTACGTCAAGGCGAACTGGCGGCGCGGCAACACCGAGCTGAACTACCGCAGGTTCTTCGACATCACCGAGCTGGCCGCCATCCGGGTCGAGGACCCGGAGGTGTTCGAGGCGACGCACCGCGCGGTGCTGTCCTGGGGTGTCACGGGGTTGCGCATCGACCACCCGGACGGGCTCGCCGACCCCGGCGGGTACTTCCGGCGGCTGCGCGAGCACTTCGACGGCTGGCTGGTCGTGGAGAAGATCCTCGGCCCGGACGAGGAGCTGCCGCAGAGCTGGCCGGTCGACGGCACGACGGGGTACGACGCGTTGCGCGAGGTCTGCGGCGTGTTCCTCCCGCTGACGGACGCGTTCGCGGGCAACTTCCACGAGGTCGAGCACTCGTCGCGGCAACAGGTCGCGGACTCGATCCTGGTGGCCGAGGTGCGCCGGATCGCGCGGCTCGTGCAGGGCGTGGAGTTCGAGGACGCCTGCAAGGCCGTCGCCGAGGTCATGGTCAACTTCCCGGTGTACCGGTCGTACCTGCCGGAAGGCCTGCGGTACTGGGAGACGGCGGTCAGGCTGAGCAAGTCGCCTGCCGTGCGGGCGCTGGACGAGCAGGTCCGCGCCGACCCGCACGGCGAGCTGGCCACGAGGATCCAGCAGACCTCCGGCATGGTCGTCGCCAAGGGCACCGAGGACACGGCGTTCTACCGGTACACGAACTTCGTGGCGCTCAACGAGGTCGGCGGCTCGCCGGACCGGTTCGGCCTGTCGGTGGACGAGTTCCACCAGCGGGCCGCACGGCGCGAGGCCGCGGAGCCGCTCGCCATGACCGCCCTGTCGACGCACGACACCAAGCGCGCGGAGGACGTCCGGGCGCGGCTCGCGGTGCTGGCCGAGATCCCGGACGAGTACCTGGCGTTCGAGGCCGCGATGACCGGGAAGTACGGCATCTCCGAGCCGACGCTGAACCGCCTGGCGTGGCAGTCGGTCGTCGGCGCGTGGCCGCTCACCGAGGAACGCCTGGGCGCGTACCTCGAGAAGGCGTCGCGCGAGGCGAAGATCAAGACGTCGTGGGTCGACCGGAACGAGGACTTCGACGCCGAGGTGGCCGCGTGGCCCGCGAAGGCGTTGAACGAGCCCGAGGTCGCCTCCTTCGCCGAACGGATCAAGGCGCCCGGCTGGGTCAACTCGCTGGGGCAGAAGCTCGTCCAGCTCACCGCGCCCGGCGTGCCGGACGTGTACCAGGGCACCGAGCTGTGGGACTTCTCGCTCGTCGACCCGGACAACCGCCGCCCGGTCGACTACGAGGTGCGCAGGGACCTGTTGGAGCGCCTCGAATCCGGCTGGCTGCCGGAGGTCGACGACTCGGGAGCGGCCAAGCTCCTCGTGGTCCACAAGGCGTTGCAGGTCCGCAAGCGCGGCCTGCACGGGTACCGGCCGCTGCGCGCGGAAGGCCCCGCGGCCGAGCACGTGCTGGCGTTCCAGCGCTCCGGCGTGATCACGGTGGCCACGCGGCTGCCGGTCGGGCTGGAGCAGAAGGGCTGGCAGGACACGGTTCTGCCGTTGCCAGGTGCGAAGTGGACGGACGTCATTACGGGACGGCCGGCGACCGAGGACCTGGCCTCGTTGCTCGACACCTATCCGGTAGCGCTGCTCGTGCAGGGGGATCAGTGAGCTTCTCCGTCTGGGCGCCGGCGCCCGAGTCGGTGCACGTGCGGGTCGACGGCGTCGACCACGAGATGAAGCGCGACGGCGACTGGTGGCTCTCCGACGCGGAGGGCACCGACTACGCGTTCGTCATCGAGGGCAAGGCGTACCCGGATCCCCGGTCGCTGTGGCAACCCGCCGGTGTGCACGAGGCCTCCCGCGTCTACCGGCACGACTTCGAGTGGACCGACGGTGCGTGGACCGGCCGCCCGCTGCAGGGCGGCGTGATCTACGAGCTGCACATCGGCACGTTCACGCCGGAGGGCACGTTCGACGCCGCCATCGGCAGGCTGGACCACCTGGTGGACCTCGGCATCACGTTCGTCGAGGTCATGCCGGTCAACAGCTTCGACGGGGTCGAGGGCTGGGGCTACGACGGCGTCCTGTGGGGTGCCGTCCACGAGCCGTACGGCGGTCCCGACGGGTTCAAGCGGTTCGTCGACGCCTGCCACGCCCGAGGGCTCGCCGTGCTGCTCGACGTGGTCTACAACCACCTCGGGCCGTCCGGCGCCTACCTCGACAAGTTCGGGCCGTACTTCGCCGGGCGCAACGACTGGGGCCCCGGCCTGAACCTCGACGGACCGGGTTCCGACGAGGTGCGCCGGTACGTCCTCGACAACGCGCTGCAGTGGCTGCGGGACTTCCACGTCGACGGGCTGCGGCTCGACGCCGTGCACGCGCTGGCGGACCAGCGGGCGGTGCACGTCCTCGAGGAGATGGCCGTCGAGGTGGACGCGCTCTCGGCGTCGCTGGGCCGCCCGCTCACGCTGATCGCCGAGTCCGACCTGAACGACGCCAAGCTCGTGACGGCACGGGAAGGCGGCGGCTACGGCCTGCAGGCGCAGTGGTCCGACGACCTGCACCACGCCCTGCACGTCGCGCTGACCGGCGAGACCTTCGGCTACTACGAGGACTTCGCGGCGCCAGGGGCGTTGAAGAACACGCTGGAGGAGGTGTTCTTCCACGCCGGCACCTGGTCGTCGTTCCGGGAGAAGCACCACGGCAAGCCGGTCGACACGGCGCTGATCCCCGGCTACCGGTTCCTCGCGTACAGCCAGAACCACGACCAGATCGGCAACCGCGCCACCGGCGACCGGCTGACCGCGTCCGTGTCGACGGGGAAGTTGTTGTGTGCGGCGGCAATCGTGCTGTGCTCGCCCTACACGCCCATGATCTTCATGGGGGAGGAGTGGGCGGCCTCGACGCCCTGGCAGTTCTTCGCGTCGTTCCCGGACCCGGGCCTCGCCGAGGCCGTCCGGACCGGCAGGCGGCGTGAGTTCTCCCGGCACGGATGGGGAGAATCGGACGTTCCGGACCCGATGTCCCCGCAGACCGTCGAGAACTCGCGGCTGCGCTGGGACGAGGTGCGCGAAGGGGATCACGGCGTCGTCCTGGACACCTACCGCGCGTTGATCGCGTTGCGGCGCTCCCGCCCGGAGCTGGCCGATCCGCGGTTGGACAGGTTCGTGGTCGAACAGGACGGGGAGTGCCTGGTGCTGCACCGCGGTACGACCCGCGTGGTGGTGAACCTCGGCACGTCCCCCGTCCCACTGCCTCAGGGAGACGTGCTGCTGACCTCCTCGGCGATCCCGTCGTCGCTCTCACCGGAATCGTTCGCGGTGGTCGCGTCGACGTGATCCCACAGCATCTGGTCGGCCAGGTCGACGGGCCGTCCGAGGTGCGCTTGCACGAACGCCGCTACCAACCGGTCGGCGGCGACGTGCAGCTTGATGTTGTGGTGCTGGGATATGTGCACCAGCAGCTGGAACGCCTGCTGGGGTGTGCAGGGTTTGCGTGCGGCGATCAGGCCCGTGGCCTGCCCGATGACTGTCCGGGACACCAGAGCTTTGCGCAGCCCCGCCACCTCGGCCTCGAGGGCGGTGATTCTCGCGGACGACACCGCCGGCTCCTTTCGCGTCGTTCGGTCACAGCGGCATGCCGATGCGACGGACGACTGCTCTGGAAGCGCATTGCGAAGGGCGGGCACACCCAGAGCAAGCCGTCACAACGGCTTGCGGCTGGGTTCTCAACCGCGAGTGATCACCTTATCAACTGTTTCAGACCGTGCTCGCCGGGTAACCGAACAACGTAGTCGACCGCTAGTGAAGGAGCCTGATCCATGGGTGCCGACGACAAGATCAGCAACAAGGCTGAGGAGCTCAAGGGCCGCGCCAAGGAAGCTGTCGGCGACGCCACGGACAACGAGCAGTGGCAGGCCGAGGGCCGCGCGGAGCAGGCCAAGGGCGCTCTGAAGCAGGCCGGCGAGAAGGTCAAGGATGCCTTCCGCTCGGACAAGTAGCCAGGACACCGGCGCCGCCCAGTTCGTCCCCGAGGGGAAGGACTGGGCGGCGTTGCGTTCGGCGGCCGCCGGGTGCCGCGGCTGCGATCTGTACCGCGACGCCTCACAGACCGTGTTCGGCGAGGGGCCGGTGCCCGCGAAGCTGATGATGGTGGGGGAGTGCCCCGGTGACCGCGAGGACACCGAGGGCCACGTGTTCGTCGGGCCCGCCGGGCGGTTGCTGGACAAGGCGCTGGACGCCGCCGGCATCGACCGGGCGAAGACGTACCTGACGAACGCGGTGAAGCACTTCAGGTTCGTCGAGCGGGGCAAGCGCCGGATCCACCAGACGCCCCGGCGTGGCGAGGTCGTGGCGTGCTTCCCGTGGTTGCGCGAGGAGATCCGGGTGGTGGAGCCCCGGCTCGTCGTCGTGCTGGGCGCCGTGGCGGCCAAGGCCGTGCTCGGGCCGTCGTTCAAGCTGACCGAGCACCGGGGTGAGGTGCTGGAGCACGACGGGCTGCGGGTCGGGGTGACGGTGCACCCGTCCTCGGTGGTGCGGGCGGAGGACTTCCGCGAGTCGTTCGACGCGTTCGTGGCGGACCTCGTGGCCGTCCAGAAGGCGGTTGCGCAGGCCTGACAGGGCCCGGAAACGGGACAACCCCCGGACGACTCCTGCGCGAGCAGGCCGAGCGGGACCAGCGCTCGAAGTCCGGGGGTCGGGTGGCTGCCTGGGTTTACGACTAGGCGTCACCAAAGGCGGTCCTAGCGGACAGCCACCTCACGAGTCCTGTAGCTATACAACTTCGGACCACCTCCTCTCTTGTGTACTTCGAACCTATGTCGTGATCGCGGGGCCGTGCAACGGACTTTTCTCACGTCACCCCGAGCGTCTGGTTCGCGTAGAATCCGCAGGCATGGTGCGCATCCCCCTGACGTCACTGGAACGGGATCGCGGCAGGCGGCTCGGTCAGTTGCTGCGGGACGCCCGCGGTGACGAGAGCATGGTCGAGATCGCGGCCCGCGCGGGCCTGTCCGCCGAGACCGTGCGCAAGATCGAGACCGGACGCGCACCCACGCCGTCGTTCTTCACCATCGCCGCGCTCGCCGGCGCCCTCGGGATCTCGCTCGATTCCATCAACGAACTGCTGAGCCCGCAGAGCCGCTCGGCCTAGTTCGCCGGTGTGGGTGGTTTACCCGCTGGTGTTCTTGACCTCCACTTCTCGCCTGTGTTCGGTTGGAGCTGCGAAATCCGCTCTTATCGATGCAGGGGGAAGCCGTGAAATTCATTTCAGGGTTGATCACCGCATTCTTCGCGCTCGTCCTCGTGGGTGCTCCTGCGGCGTCCGCGGCGCCGGAAGCGCAGATCAGCAGGGGTGAGCTGCTCCAAAGGGCTGCGACGTGGCTGACCGCGAACGGCGGTGCGCAGGTGCCGTACAGCATGACGGAGTACTGGGCGGACGGGTACCGGCAGGACTGTTCGGGTTTCGTCTCGATGGCCGCCCTGCTGGACAATGCGAATCCCCAGGGCGGTCCGAACACCGTTGTTCTCGCCACCGACGAATACACCACGCCGATCGAGGTCGCCGATCTGCGGCCGGGTGATCTCCTCATCGACCCGGTCGACGAACCCGGCGACGACTTCCGGCACGTCGTGATCTTCGAGAAGTGGACTGCGGACGACAGGTCGCAGTACCTGGCCTACGAACAGCGCGGCGGCCACGGCACCGACCACCGCGCGCTCACGTACGGCCTGACGGACACGAAGTACAAGGCCTACCGGCTGAAGAACATCACCGACTGATCTTCTCCCCGTTGCGGCGGACCGCTGACCTGATGAGCGCCACCGCCGCGATGGCGGCGACGAGCACGCCCGTGGACAGGATCTGGACGCGGGCCTGCTCGTCACTGAGCATCAGCACGATGACCGTGACGATCGCCGCCAGCGCCAGCCAGGACAGGTACGGGTAGCCCCACATGGGAACGGCCGGGTTCGGGGTGTCGCGGCGCAGCCGGATCTGCGAGACGGCGATGAACGCCCAGACGACGAGCAGGGCCGAGCCCACGGCGTTGAGCAGCAGCAGGAACACCGTGTCCGGCCACAGGTAGTTGAGCAGCACGGAGAAGAATCCGAACGCGACCGACGCGAGCACGGC
Organism: Lentzea albida; assembly: GCF_900111005.1. Taxonomy (GTDB): domain Bacteria; phylum Actinomycetota; class Actinomycetes; order Mycobacteriales; family Pseudonocardiaceae; genus Lentzea; species Lentzea albida. The sequence continues at coordinate 412,682 of NZ_FOFV01000005.1, read as the reverse complement.
GTTGCGCGGAACCCCGTTCTTCTTGTTCAGCAAGGCTTTCGGCGCCTCACCGCGCTCGGCGAGCGAGCTGAGCATGCGCGCGGCGCCGTAGAGGGTGGCGTTGATGGCGCTCAGCAGCGCCACGAAGATGACGACGTTCATGATCTGCCCGGCCGCGGGGATGCCGAGCCGGTTGAGCACGGCGACGTACGGGCTCGCGCCGACCTCGGAGTCGTTCCACGGCAGCAGGGTCACCACCACCGCCATCGAGCCGAGGTAGAAGACCAGCAGCCGCGTCATGGACGTCCGCACGGCCTTCTTGACGGCCTGCTTCGGGTCTTCGGCGTCCGCGGCGGCGATCGTGACGACCTCCAGCCCGCCGAACGCGAACACGGTGACCATGAAACCGGCCACCACGCCGCCCCACCCGTTGGGCAGGAAGTCCTCCAGGTTCTCGGTGCCGGGGGAGTCGAACCCGATGCCCGCTATGGCCGCGAGGCCGAGCAGCAGGAAGAGCACGATCGCGGCGACCTTGAGCCCCGCGAACCAGAACTCGAACTCGCCGAAGCTGCGCACGTTCACGAGGTTCACCGCGGTCAGCGCCGACATGAAGATGAGCACCCACGTCCACTGCGGCACCGCGGGGACCCAGCCTGACGCGATCTTCGCCGCCCCGGTCGCCTCGACGGCGAGCACGACACCCACCGCGGCCCAGTAGGTCCAGCCGACCGTGAACCCGGCCCACGGCCCGATCGCCTTCTCCGCGTGCACCGAGAACGCGCCGCCACTCGGGTGCTCGGCCGCCATCTCGCCGAGCATGCGCAGGACGAGGAGCGCCAGGAGCCCGGCGAACGCGAAGGAGATCAGGACCGCCGGCCCGGCGAGCGCGATGCCCGCCCCGGTCCCGACGAACAGACCGGCTCCGATCACGCCACCCAGCGCGATCATGGTGACATGCCGTTCCCGCAGGTGACTCACGTGCTCCAGCCCCGTTCGAGTGTGACGATGGCGCGCCGATAGTGAGTTTTGTGGTGGTGGGTAGTCAAATCGTGTGATCGGAGTTACATCGCACCGAGATGAGTGAGGGTGAGATCGATGAGCTCGCCTGAGGGAGTACTGCCGTCCGAGGCCCTGTCGTCGGAGGTCCTGCCGCGGCTTGAGACGTTTTCTGGTGCTTTGGAGCGGTATGCGGAGTGGGGGTGGTTGGTGTTGCGGTCGGAGAACCGGTTGCTGCTGACCACCGATGCCGTGGTGTCCGCTGTGGAGATGCCGGCCGGGGTCGGGGCTGAGGTGCAGCAGTACCTGTCCGTGCGGCTGCTTGGTGGGCCTGTGGTGGTGTTGCCTGCCGCTGGGCGTGCGGAGAGGTGGTTGCTTCTCACCGAGTCCGCGGATTCCGCCTCTCAGGTGAACCTGATTCGGTTGCGGGCTCGGGGAGCCCTTACTCATCGGTTGGGGACGTTGGTGCCTTTGCCGCCCTCCCGGATTGATGGGGGTGGGGTGCGGTGGTTGGGGGATGGGCCTGGGGCTGGGGCTGGTGGGAGGCCTGGGCTGCCGCCGTTTTCTGCTGTGGTGGCGGCTTTGAGGGCGGTTACGGAGACTGCTGGGTTGCGGTGAGGGGGTGGCCGCTTCTGCGGGCGGCCTGGTCGCCTTGCGTGCTTCCCCTGGGGCTCTGCCCCAGACCCCGGCAATCTGATCAGGGGGTAGCGCCGATAGCGGGTTGATGGCACGCCTGCTGCGTAGAGCGGCTGCCTGTTTCGTAGTGTGGTTGCGGTGGCGGTACCTCTTTGCTGAGGACGGCTCGCCTGCGGCGTCGCGGCTGTCGCCAACCCCCTCCTGTCCCGCCCGCCCCCTCAGCCCTCGGTCGGTGGGTGCACGTTCGCCCGGAAGCGGTTCAGCGTGTTGCCGCGTGCCGCGAAGTTGACCACCACGTAGGTGCCGTTGCGGCCCTGGGCCAGGCCCACGCCCACCCGATCGGACGACTTCCACACCATCGCGGTGAAGTGCAGGAGTGAGAGGTCGAGGTTCGACTGCGTCATCTCCTCGGAGTAGTCGTAGCGGCGGGATTCGCGGTACCAGTCTTCGAGGGCGTCGGCTGCCGCTGAATCGATTGATCGGTTGTGGCCGGTCTCGTAGAGGTTCTCGCCGTAGGGGTTGTGAGGTCGGTGTTCGAATCGGTTTGTGGACTGGAGGTGGTCCGCCCATTCTTGCGCCGTTCTTGACACTTCGGAATCGAGTGAGAGGGGTGGCGCGCCGTGCATTGCGCGGAGAGCGTTGATGGTGTGCACCGTGGTGGCTACTGGATCGGTGCTGGTGGGAGGTGTGGGGAGGAGCAGGGCTGTGGCTGTCACGATTGCGATGAGCATGGTGTCCCTGCGACTCCTTTGGGTTAGCGTTGACTACCCCGGTTGCGGCGTAAATTCACTCCACAGGACGCGGCTGAGGCTCTACTGTTTGTTGGTCGACTAGTGCTGGAAGGAGCTTCGCATGGATGGCTACGACATTCTCGCCGACGAGGACGGGCACGTTCGCGGGTACGACTAGAGATCACTCGACGTGGTCGTGTGTTCACCGTGATGAATGCGGTCGCGTCGAATGGGTGATTCACGCCTGAGAGATCCGTCCTACCCGTGGTCGGCGGGCAGGGTCTTCGTCAGGTTCCGGTCTTGCTGCCGGGAGTCAGACCGACATCCGAGGTTTGGCCGTGCTTCCACGCACTACGAGTGTCGTCGGGAGTTCCCGGTGCTCGGCGGGTCCTCCGTCGAGGAGAGTGGCGAGCAGGTCAACGGCGACCTCGCCCGCGGTTTCCGTCGGCATGTGGACCGTCGTCAGCGGCGGGGAGCACATGGTGGCGTAGAGGATGTCGTCGAAGCCCGTCACGCTGATCTCGTCCGGCACCTTGATGCCGCGTTCCGCGAGGTGGGCGAGTGCGCCCAGGGCGATGAGGTCGTTGTAGGCGATGAACGCCGTCGCGCCCGTTTTGAGCGCCTGTTCCGCTGCCCGGTAGCCGCCGTCGAAGTTCGGGTCGAACGAGCCGAGCAGGTGCGCTCGGCCTGCCAGGCCCTGGATCCTGCGGTTGTTCGACCACGCCGCCGCCGGGCCGCCGAGGTAGACGTGGTGCTTGTGGCCCAACGCTTCCAGGTGCGTGACGACCTGGTCCATGCCCGAGGCGCTGTCCATCAGGACCGACGAGACGCCCGGCACGATGCGGTTGATGAGCACCAGCGGGGTGAGTGCCGCCAGTTCGGCGATGGTGTCGTCGGAGAGCAGTGAGGCGCACAGGACCACGCCGTCTACCTGCGCCGACATCGTGCGCACCAGCTGCGCCTCGGTGTCGGGGTCTTCCCTGCTGTCGGTGAAGAACACCGAGGTGCCCGCCTCGCCCGCCCTCGTCTGCACTCCCCGCAGGACCGACGGGAAGAATGGGTTGAGCAGGTCGGGCACCACGATGCCGAGGTTGCCGGTGCGGCCGGTGATCAGGCTGCGCGCCGCGCGGTTCGGCTGGTAGCCGAGGCCGGCGACGACCTCCAGGACGCGTTGGCGGGTGGCCTCCTTCACCAGGCCCGGTGCGCTGAGCGCGCGCGACACCGTCGAGACGGAGACCTGAGCCTGGCGAGCGACATCCCTGATCGTGACGGCCACGTGCAGATCATCGCAGTCAAGGTCAAGTGCGCCTCGCGCGTCGGAGGAGCGCGGGGGTCACAGCTCCAGGCCGGTCAGGACGAGCACGCGCGGTTCGGTCATGTCCTCCATGGCCGCGCGCAGGCCCTCGCGGCCGGTGCCGGACTCCTTCACGCCGCCGTACGGCATCTGGTCCGCGCGGTAGCTCGGCACGTCGCCGACGATCACGCCGCCGACCTGGAGTCGTTGCGCGGCGCGGAAAGCGAGTCGCACGTCCGTGGTGAACACGCCCGCCTGCAGGCCGTAGCGGGACGCGTTCACGCGGTCGAACGCCTCCTCGACGCTGTCGACGCGGGTGAGCGTCACGACCGGGCCGAAGACCTCCTCGGCGTTGACCTTCGAGTCCTCCGGCACGTCCGTCAGCACGGTCGGCGCGTAGGTGCGGCCGTTGCGGGTCCCGCCGGTGAGGACCGTGGCCGACGCCTCGCGCACCCACTCCTCGACGCGGTCCGCGGCGGCGTCGTTGATCAACGGGCCGACGTCGCCCGCCACGTCGAGCTTGGCTACGTGCCGCACCACGGCCTCCGAGACCGCGTCGTACAGGTCGGTGTGCACGAAGACGCGCTGCACCGAGATGCACGACTGGCCCGCCTGGTACATCGCGAACGTGGCGATGCGCTGTGCCGCGAACTCGACGTCCTGCCAGTCCGGCGCGACGATCGCGGCCGCGTTGCCGCCGAGTTCGAGCGTCACGTGCTTGCGCGGCACGCGGTCCTTGATGCCCCAGCCGACCGGGCCGGAGCCGGTGAACGACACCACGGGCAGGCGCGGGTCCTCGACCAGCGCGGCGGTGTCCTCATTGGACAGGTGCAGGACCGCGAACGCGCCGTCCGGCAGGTCCGTCTCGGCGAGCAGGTCGGCGAGCAGAAATGCGACCTTCGGCGTGGCGGGCGCGGGCTTCAGCACGATGGGGGCGCCGACGGCGATGGCCGGCGCCACCTTGTGCGCCACCAGGTTCAGCGGGAAGTTGAACGGTGCGATGCCCAGCACCGGGCCGCGCGGCACCCGGCGGACCAGCGCGAGGCGACCCTCGGCGGACGGGTCGGTGTCGAGGCGCTGCAACTCGCCGGAGAACCGGCGCGCCTCCTCGGCCGCCCAGCGGAACGTGGAGATCGCGCGGGTCACCTCGACCCGCGCCCACTTCAGCGGCTTGCCCGAGTCGTCGTTGATGGCCTGCGCGAACTCCTCGGCGCGCTCGGCCAGCCGGCGCGAGACGTGGTCCAGAGCGGACGCGCGGCGGTGCGCGGGCAGCGCGGCGAGTTCGGGAGCGACGGCGGAAGCCTTCGCGACGGCGTTCTCGACGTCGGTGGCGGTGTGGAAGTCGATCATGCGAGCAGGGCTCCTTCGAGCACGTCGAGACCTTCGGCGAGCAGGTCGTCCGGGATGACCAACGGTGGCAGCAAGCGGATCACGTTGCCGTAGGTGCCGCACGTCAGCACGACGACACCCTGTTCGTGGCACGCCTTCGCGACGCGTGCGGCGATGTCGGGCGTGCGTTCGGTGAACTCGATGGCGAGCATCGCGCCGCGGCCGCGGATGTCCGCGATGACGTCGGTCTTCTCCGCGATCGCCCGGAGCCTGCCGAGCACCGTCTCCTCGATGCGGCGGGCGGCCGCGTTGAGGTCGCGCTCGCGCATCGTGCGGATGGCGCCCAGAGCGGCGGCGCAGGCCACCGGGTTGCCGCCGTAAGTGCCGCCGAGGCCGCCGACGTGCACGGCGTCCATGATCTCGGCGCGACCGGTCACGGCGGCGAGCGGCAGGCCGCCCGCGATGCCCTTGGCCGTGGTGATCAGGTCCGGCACCACGCCCTCGTGGTCGAGCGCGAACCACGAGCCGGTGCGGCAGAAGCCCGTCTGGATCTCGTCGGCGACGAACAGCACGCCGCGGTCACGGCACCACTGCGCGATCGCCGGCAGGAAGCCCTCGGCGGGCTCGACGAACCCGCCCTCGCCCTGGATCGGCTCGATCACGAGGGCGGCGGTGTTGTCCGCGCCGACCTGCTTCTCGATCGCCGCGATCGCCCTGGCCGCGGCTTCGGCACCGGTCAGGCCGTCGTGCAGCGGGTAGGACCCCGGCACGCGGTAGACCTCGGGCGCGAACGGTCCGAACCGGTGCTTGTACGGCATGTTCTTGGCCGTCAACGCCATCGTGAGGTTGGTGCGGCCGTGGTAGCCGTGGTCGAACACCACGACGGCCTGCCTGCCGGTGACGTGGCGGGCGATCTTGACCGCGTTCTCGACGGCCTCCGCGCCGGAGTTGAACAGCACCGACCGCTTCTCGTGCTCGCCCGGCGTGAGCTCGTTCAACGCCTCGCAGACCTCGAGGTAGCTCTCGTACGGCGTGATCATGAAACAGGTGTGGCTGAACCTGTCGATCTGCGCGTGCACCGCCTCGGCGACGGCGGGCGCGGGGTTGCCCGCGTTCGTCACCGCGATGCCGGAGCCGAGGTCGATGAGCTGGTTGCCGTCGACGTCGACGAGCAGGCCGTCGTCGGCGGACTCGATGTAGACGGGCAGCGTCGAGCCGACTCCGGTGGCGACGGCGCCCTTGCGCCGCGCCTGGAGTTCCAGCGACTTGGGACCGGGGATCGCGGTGCGCAGTCGGGTCATGTGCTCAGCATGGCCCTGGTCAACGCGGCGCGCAGTGGCTGAAATGGCGATCTTCGCGGTCGAGGTTGTACAAACTGGCACATGCCCATCGCGCTGCGGGACCTGGCCCGGACGCTGCGGCTCCCGGTGCTGGCCGGGGACGTGTCGAGACCCGTCGGCTGGGTGCACGGCACCGAGCTCGCGGACCCCACGCCGTTCCTGGAGGGCGGCGAGCTGCTCCTGACGACGGGACTGGCCGTGGTCGGCGCCGAGTACGTCGAACGGCTCGTGCGCGCGGGCGTGGTCGGGCTCGGCTTCGGCACGGGACTGGGCCACGACGTCGTGCCGCCCGAGCTGGTGGAAGCGGCCGCCGGGGCTGGGCTGGGCCTGGTCGAGGTGCCGCGCGAGGTGCCGTTCATCGCCATCAGCAAGGCGGTGTCGAAGGCCCTCGCCGCGGACGAGTACGCGGCACTGACTCGGATGAGCGAGGCGCAACGGGCGTTGAGCCGGGCGGCCGTGCGGGGTGGTGTGGCCGGTGTGGTGCGGCGGCTCGGGCAGTGGGTCGACGGCTGGGTCGTGCTGCTCGACGCGGCGGGGGAGCCCGTCCACGCGCACAACCCGCGCCTCGTCCCCGACCTGACCGGCGAGCTCGCCCGGCTGAGGACCGCGGGCGGACTCGCCAGCGCCGCGTTCGAGCTCGACGGCGTGCACGTGTTCCTGCAGGTGCTCGGCAGCCGTGCCCGGGGTGTGCTGGCGGTCGGTGCCGCGAACCCGGATCCGGGCATCGTGAACACCGCGGCCTCGCTGCTCACCCTCGCCCTGGCGCAGAACGACGCCGTCGACGCGGCGCACCGCGAGCTGCGCGCGGGCCAGTTCCGGTTGCTGCTGAACGGGATCCCGGTCGACGGCCTGCCCGAGCGCTTCCGCGTCTTCCTCACCGACGAGCCGCCCGCAGACGGGTTCTGGGCCGAGCACGAGGGCCGGATCGTCGTGCTGGCACAGCACTTCGACGGCTTCGCATCGTCCGAAGTGGACGTCACCGGCGTCGCGCGGGGCTACCGCGAGGCCCGCCAGGCACGTCAAGCGGGGGTGCGCCGGTTCGAGGACCTCGCGGGCAGCCTCGAGGTCCCGGAAGGGTTCGCGGACGCGTTGCTCAGGCCGCTCGACCCCGAGACCCGCGAGACGCTGCGGGTCTGGCTGACCCACCACGGCGCCTGGGACCCGGCGGCCGCACAGCTCGGCGTGCACCGCCACACCCTGAGGAACCGGGTGCGGAAGGCCGAGCAGGCACTGGGACGCTCGCTCGACTCACCGGGCCTGCGCGCGGAGCTGTGGCTAGCCCTGCACCGCGAAGGCCAGTGAGGCGGTGTAGCCGGACTGGGCGTTGCCCGACATCGTGGCCATCTGCTCGTCCACGCCGTCGCGGAACACCATGTCCTGCTCCAGCGAGGTCCGCGACATGTTCCGGACGCTCTGCGTGTAGCCGGTCGTGCCGTAGACCTCCTTGCACGTCGTCTCGGGCAACGCGAGCTGCGAGGTCGTGATCTTGTTGCCCGCCTTGGTCGCCTCGGCGAGGCTCGGGTAGACCTCGAAGTGGATGTGCGGCCAGCGCCCCGAGTAAGCGCCGGGGAACACGCTGACGAACTTCAGCCTGCCGGAGGAGTCGGCCTCCTGGACGCCGCGCAGGAAGTTCTCGTCCTTCACGCGGTCCGAGTACATCGAGTAGTCGCCGTTGATGTCGCAGTGCCACAGGTACACCGCGGCGCCGGTGAACGCGCTGCCGTCCTCCTTCTTGACCGTCAGGTCGATGGTCAACTGCACGCCCTCGGCCGTGCGGGTCGAGGACCCGAAGCTGGAGCGGATGTCCGAACGCACGATGCCGCTCTGCGTCAGCGCGTTCGGTCCGTTGGAACCGTCGCCGGGGTAGGGCCCGGCGGTCTCCTCGGGGATCGCCTCCAGCGGCGAGCCGTCGGCGGTCGTGGTGGTCGTGGACGAGCCGGTGGTGGTGGTCGACGTCGCGGTGGTGGTCGACGGGGCGCAGGCCACGAGCGTGAGGCCTGCGCCGCCGAGCAGCGACAACGCCCGCCTGCGCCCGATGAGCGTGGCGAGGTCGAACTGGAGGCCGCGGTCGTGGTTGTCGGTCATGCGACTCAGAGTGCGGCTGCTTCCTGTGAGTCGCCTGTGGAGAACCTGTTGTGTAGCTAGTGGTGCGTCGCAGGAGGTCGGCGAGGTGATGCGGGCCCAGCAGGGCGCCACGATCCACCCGTCTGACCGCGAAATCCCCCGGCCACCTTCTGCGCCACACCACTAGCCGAAGTCGGGGAGCGTCATCGCGGAGTGTTCGGGCCGCGCCTCGGCGGGCACCGTCTCGCGCGCACGCAGGGCGGCGTTGCGCGCGGCCAGGGCTTCGGCCGTACCGGGGAACAGTTCCGCGTCGCCGACGTCGACCAGGTTCTGGTTCGCCTCGACGAACGGCCGGAGCAGCCGCTCGTACTCCGCGAAGTCGTCCATGGTGCCCGCCAGGACGTAGGCACCGACCAGCGCGAGGCTGGAGCCCTGCCCGGTCAGGAACGACGGCGCGTGCGCGGCGTCCCCGGTCAGCACGACGCGGCCGGACGACCAGCGCGGCATGCGGATCTGGCTGACCGTGTCGAAGAACAGGTCGTCCGCCTCCCGCATGGCCTTCACCATCCCGGGCACCTCCCAGCCGTCACCGGCGAACACCGACGCCACGAGGTCGCGCTGGGCCTGAGGGTCCCGGAACGCGCCGAACGGGGCCTCGTCTCGCGTGAAGCTCAGGAAGCCGTGGACGGTCTTCTCCGCCCCCACCGCGTACAGCGCCGCGGCGCGGCCGGGTTCGTTCCACAGCAACGCCTCGTGCTCCAGGCCGAGGTGGTTCGGCAGCGTGAAGCCCGCGAAGCAGTAGCCGAGGTAGCGGTGGAACCGCTCCTCCGGCCCGAACGTCAGCTCGCGCACGGCCGAGTGCAGCCCGTCCGCGCCGACCACGTGGTCGTAGGTGCGCCGCAGGCCGCTGCGCAACGTCACCTCGACACCGCCGGCGTGCTCCTCCAGCGCGATGATGCTGTCGCCGAAGAGGAACTCCACGTCGTCGCGCACGACCTCGTAGAGGATCTCGGCCAGGTCACCGCGCCGGATTTCGAGGTCACCTCCGGTGTCGCCGATGAGCGACTCGGGCCGGATCGACGCGACCCGGCCGCCCTCGGCGTCCACGAACGTGAACCGGCGGGTGTCGACGTGGGCCTCGCGCAGGCGGGGGAGCAGGCCCATCCGCTCGACGACGGTCACCGCGGTGCCGCGGATGTCGATCGGGTACCCGCCGCCGCGCAGGGCGTGCGACTTCTCGACCACGGTGACGTCGTGGCCGCGCCGCCGCAGCCAGAACGCGAGCGCGGGGCCGGCGATGCTGGCCCCGGAGATCAGGATCGAACCCATCGTCCCTCCAGATAACTAACTTAGGTATCCTTTTTCGCGGCGCGATGATCGCTACCGTGAACGCGAACAGGGCAAGCGTATACCTAAGTTAGGTAAGTAAGGTGTGAGATGAGCGCGCTGGACCCCGCGGCGATGCTGCCGCAACTGATGCGACTGGGCACCGTGCTCAACCGGAGCCGGCTGGTCGAGCGGGCGGTGGAGCACGTCGGCGTGCAGATCGACCGGCCTGGCCTCACCGTGCTCGTCACGCTGCGCATGGCCGGTCAGCCACTGCGGGTGGGGGAGATCGCCGCGCGGATGCAGGTCGTCGGTCCGCACGTCACAAGGCACCTGCACGAACTGGAGCGGGCCAGCCTGGTCCGCCGCGTGGTCGACCCGGACGACCAGCGCGCGCGTCTGGTCGAACTGACGGACCAGGGCTCCGGGGTGGCGGGGCGCTACCTGGAGGCGATCTTCGGCTGGTTCGGTGACGCGATCGCCGACTGGTCGGAGGAGGACAGGGCGACGTTCGGCCGGCTGCTCAGCCGTTTCGTGGACGACCTGCAGGAGCACCTCGTCGGGGAGTGAGGCCGCCCCGTTTCCGGCCCCGCGCCACCCCGTGCCGGAAGTCGGCATACTGGCCTGCGTGCTCGGATTGCGTCCGGCTGAACACAAGGTCTACGAGGCGCTGGTGAGCTCCTACCAGCTCGGTGTCACCGAGCTCTGCCTCGCGACAGATCTGGCGGACCGGACCGTCCGCGCCGCGCTGAGGTCGTTGACGGACCTCGGGTTCGTCCACGAGGTTGACGGGCTGTACATCGCGGTGGCTCCGGACGTCGCGCTGGCCGTGCACTTCCTGCGCAGGGAGGACGACCTGCGCCGCGACCGGGTGCTGGCCGGGGAGCTGCAGGCCCGGTACGAACGCGCGGCCGGGGTGCGCGCGCCCGCCGATCTCGTCGAGGTCGTGCACGGCGCCGAGGCGATCTCGCGGCGCGTCGACCAGGTCATGCGCACCGCCCGGCACGAGGTCCGCTTCGTCGACAAGCCGCCCTACGCCAAGGCTCCCACGTCGTTGCACCCGGTGGAGGAGGAGCTGCTGAACCGCGGCGTGCGGTTCCGCGGGATCTACGAGCGCCGGGCGCTCGAGCTGCACGACCTGCGCGCCGACCTGGAGATGGGGCTGTCGCTGGGGGAGGAGGCGCGGGTCGTCGCCGTCGCGCCGACGAAGATGATCCTGGCGGACGGTCATCTGGGGCTCATCCCGCTGCACAGCACCGAGACGACGCTGGAGAGCGCGGTGATCGTGTACCGGTCGGCGTTGCTCGACTCGCTCGGAGCACTGTTCGCCACGCTGTGGGAGGACGCGGTGCCGCTGTCCCTGCCGGGCCGGCCCGCGAGCAGCGAGGTGTTGATCGAGGACGCGCGGCTGCTCGCGTTGCTGGCCACCGGGCTGCCGGACCGGAGCATCGCCAAGCAGCTCGGGCTGAGCTATCGGACGTTCCAGCGCCGCCTGCAGCGGCTGATGGAGGAGTTGGGCGCGCAGACCCGTTTCCAGGCGGGTCTGCGCGCCGCGGCTCGAGGTGCCGGTTCCCTGCTACCACCGACTCAGCCGCCGGAGTGAGTCCGGAACGCCTTCTGGACGGTCTGCGTGACGGTGTTCCCGGCGCCGTCCCTGGCCTCGGTGCGCAACCACACGTCACCGCTGGGCTTGTCGATCGTGGCCTGCCACCGGTCTCCGCTCGGCTGGACCGCCGCCTGGTGCCAGGTCGCACCGTCCGCCGACCACTGCACCTTCACCACGGTCACGGGTGCGCTGTTCGTGGCGTGCACGTGCCAGACGAACGGTTCGCCCGCCGGTGCCGAGTTCGTGAGGTCGAGTGGCAGGTCGTGGCGGAGGCGGATCAGCGGCTGGAACTGGCAACTGGTCGCCTGCGCGTGGCAGGAGTAGCCGCGTGGTGCCGGGTTGAGCGAACGGTAGGACTGGAACGTCCACGTGGTGTCCGTTCGCGGTGCCGAGGTGAACAGGACCGGGTTGACGGCGCCCGCGACGGCTCCCGGTGCGTGGGTCTCGACCGCCTCGAGCCGGTAGGTGGCCTTTTCCGGGAGCATCGTGAACGTGGGGTAGAACGCCAGTGGTTCCTGGTCGGCGGGGATCTCCTCGGTTCCCCGGAAGAGACGGACCTTGGTCGTGGTGAAGTACTTGCTGTTCTGGTAGGGGTTCGTGTAATGGCCGGGCGTGTCGTCCGTCCACTGCAGCGCCGGGACGAACGTGTCGCCCGCACGGCAGTGGGAGCAGAGCTGCCGCCACGCGGTGCCGGAGGCCGGGTAGCGGGCCGGGTGGTCGGACTGCAGGTCGATCACCGTGCTGTGCATCGGCCCGGCGAACCAGCGTTCGACCCCTGGTGGCTGGCCGGTGCGGAACACGTTCTCCTGGAACATGGTCATGGCCGCCCGCTGGCCCTGGGCGTCGGTGCCGCTCAGCGTCACCGAACGCTTCCAGACGATGCGGTCGTCGCCGGGGCCGATGTACTCGGTCCACGCGGCCGGTGGGGTGAACGAGGTACCGCGCATGATCATCGACTGCCAGAGACCGGTGGGGAACGGGTACCACGACTTCTGCGCGGTCAACCCGGGCTTCTCGGCGTGGTAGGCGGTCCTGCGCTGCACGAGCGCGGCCGGGTCGACGACCCGGCGGTGGTCCGCGGGGATGCCGTTCGCGTCCAGGTAGCTGAGGTTGAACACCGCTTCCGGACTCCGTGCGACGCTCAGCCGCACCGCCTTCTGACCCACCAGGAACTCGCCCTCGGCGTTGCTGATGCTCAACGACGGCAGCGCGACGCTCGACAGCCCGGTGAGCGCGAGGGCGCCTGGGGAGTCCACATAGGACAGAACCGCCTTCTTCCCCTGCTGTGCCGCGGCCGACGCGGCGGCGTTCGCGGCCTTGACCATCGCGGCCGGGGTGTCCGGCTTGATCTTCACCAGGGCCGCGTCGCCCCCGATCGCGAGGTCGCGGTCACCGGACCACTTCGCGGTCAGCACGCCCACGTCGCCGTCGGTCCTGAGCGTCCGGCCGCCGGACGTCGCCGTGACGGTGGCCGTCTGCAGCGTCACGTTGTCCTGCAACGAGATCGCACCTCGCTTCGAGGCGGCGGCGGGTGTGGCGCGCACCTCCCACGGAGCCGAACCGAGTGCGGCGGTCATCTCGGTGATCAAAGGCGCTCTCCCGCCCTCGGCGGGCAGCACGCGGCGCATCGCGACGGTGCGGTCCCGCTGTTCGGCCGGGCCGGGAGGCACGACCTCGATCGGCACGGTCCTCTGCGCGTCGAGCGAGACCTCCGCGGCGCCGGTGACGGTCAGCTCCGGTGCGGCGAGCGCGGACCAGCGGCGGGTGCCCGCGCTGTTCTCCGTCGCCCAGCTCAGCGCGGAGTACCTGCCGGTCGGCACGTTCGCGATGCCTTCGCCGTCGACGACGTCGAACACATAGCTGACGGTGTCGTCGAACGGGTCGTTGACGTCGTCGCCGCCGTTGGAGTCGTCGATCAGCTGGCCGAAAGCGGGGGCCGGTGGCCTGCCGGCGGCGTCGCGGACGTGCACCGACACCGGGAACGTCCGAGGCGCCTCGTACACGGCGACGGGGGTGCGGAGGGACACCCCCTGACCGGTGGCGACGACGACGCCGCCGTACACGCCCGCGGGGCCGACCTCGGGGTCGAGGGTGAGCACCGCCGTGGCCTTGGAGCGAGCAGCGACGGTCAGTTTGCCCGTGCTGAGCTGGAACCCCGTCGTGGACTTCCCGTCCCAGCCCCTCACCGTCGCGGCGAGGTCGAGGGTCAGCGCCGCGTCGGAGTCGTTGACGTACTCGAGTTCTCGGGTGAGGACCCCTCGCGGGCCGCGTTCGTAGCGCCCGAAGTTCGCCGCCGCGGTGCCGGTGGCCTTCTGGGTGATCGCCCGTGTCACGTCGAGCCGGCCGGCGCCCTGCTCGTACCAGGGCATGCCGACGTCGGTCGCGCTGGTGACGAGCGCGTTCTTCAGCGTTTCGCCGTTCCACTCCGGGTGCTGCTGCGCCAGCAGCGCGGCGGCGCCGGCGACGTGCGGCGTGGCCATCGACGTGCCTGACGCGGCGGTGTAGCGGTCGTTGACAGGGGCACCCATGCCGGTCTCGGCGGCGCGGGCCGCGACGACGCCGACGCCGGGAGCGTTGATCTCGGGCTTCGCGTGGGCGTCGCCGATGCGCGGGCCGGTGCTGCTGAACGGAGCCGGCCTGTCCTGCCGGTCGACCGCACCGACGGTGAGCGCGGAGGTCGCCGCGCCGGGCGAGGTCACCGAGCGGCCGGCCGGGCCGTTGTTGCCCGCCGCCACCACGAACAGCGCGCCGGTGTCGGCGGAGAGCTGGTCCACCAGCGCGCTCAGCTCGTCGGTGCCGTCCGTGACGGCACCGCCGAGGCTGAGGTTGATGATCTTGGCTCCGGACCGCGCCGCCCACTCGATCCCGGCCATCACCTGCGACGTGTCCGCCTCTCCCGCCGCGTTGAACACCTTGGCCACGATGATGTCCGCGGCGGGAGCGACGCCCTGGTACCGGCCCGCCGAGGCCTGCCCGGTGCCCGCGATGATCGACGCGACGTGCGTGCCGTGGCCGTGCCGGTCCACCACGTCGGGTTCGTCGGAGAAGTTCTCCGCCGCGGTGATCTTCCCGGCGACGTCGGGATGTCCCGCGTCGATGCCGGTGTCGACGACGGCGACGCTGACGCCCCTGCCGTTCAGGCCCGCCTGCCAGGCGGAGGGAGCACCGACCTGTTTCGTGGTCTGGTCGAGCGCGAGACGGATCGGGCGGTCGTAGCGCACCCGCACACCGGACTTCGCGCTCGTGTCCAGTGACCGCCAGAACTCCCGCGCCCTGGTCTTCTCCACGTGGACGCCGGAAGCGTTGATGCTGCTGATCCTGGTGTGCGCGCCGGCGAGGACACCGCCGGTGACGAGAACGGGGACGGTGGTGGCCCGTTCGTCGGACTGGCCGGTGCGGACCAGATCCGTGACGTTGAAGAGGGAGCGTTCGACGGTGCCCGAGGTGATGGCGCCGATCGCGTCGGACGGGTAGACGTGCAGACCTTTGTCCGTCGTCATCGTGTGGAAGATCGGAGGTTCGCCTTCCCTTGGCGCAGCCTGGATCTGGACGACCTCGCGACCGTCCGAGCGTTCGGTGTAGTCGACGACGTCGCCGGTGATGAGCGTGATCCGATGTGACGTCTCGGACGTCCGCGGCGGGGCCGACGTCGCCGGGGCGGCGGACGCCGGTGGCGCGGCCACTGCGGCCGCTGTGATGGCAAGTGCCAGAACCTGTCGAATCACGGCGCCTCCTCGGTGATCAGTCACAGCAGGATGAGGGGCCGCAAATCGTTGGGAAACAGGAAAAAGCGGCGGCTGGTCGCCGTTGGCGACTTCGCGCCACAAGAGAGAAGTGCCCGGGCCGTCGAGGAACAACGACCCGGGCACGTCCTGTGCACCCGCTTGGAAGATCAGATCTTGTCGATCAGAAGGTGCGCTCCTGCAACGAGAAGTCGCGCTGGTTGTTGTTCGTGTCCTGGTTCAGCAGGTTCCGCGTGTTGGAACCGTTGAGCTGCGCCGTGCGCTGGTTCTCGGGCTGCGCGTGCACGCCCTCCTTGGCGGCGGACACCGCCGACGAGAACGCGACACCGTCGACCTTGAAGGCGTTCGGCGCGGCGCTGCCGAACACCGCGACACCACCGTGGACCGGGATGCCCTCCTCACCGAGGAAGCGCACGGGCAGGACGTTCGGGCTGGTCACGGTGCCGGAGAACTCGGCACCGGTCAGCACGAGCGTGCTGCCGACGTTGCCGCTCGGCGCCAGCACGACCGACTCACCGGTCACGTCGACCAGCGGAATCGTCTGGATGACCTCGTTGCGCTGGTTGTAGATCCGGATGACCCAGTTGTTCAGGTCAAGCTGCTGCGACGAGGTGTTGATGATCTCGATGGCCTCGTCGAGCGGCCCGTTGGGGCCCATCGCGGAGACCTCGTTGATCAGCGCTACCGGAAGCTGCATGACCTCGGGAGCCTCCGGCTCCTCGGCGGCGCTCGCCAGACCCGTGAGCGCGATGGTGCCCGCGATCGCGAGTGCGGTGGCGCCACTCAGCAGTCGACGCATTGTCCTGTCCCTTCGAGAAATGTTTCGGACTTTCTCATAAACGGCTGACTGGCTTGTCGGGATGGCCTGTCGTGCCGCTGGAACTGACTCTGCTCTCGACTGTTCGGGTCCGAAAGGGGCCATTTCATTCAGGTTACGGGTTGTTTTCGCCGGGAGACGGAATCTGGCAGGTGAAGTCGGTCGAGTTGTGATTCGTGTCGCGGGAAGCCGTATCACGGCCGAGCGAGGAATCGGCGCACGGTGCCGCGGGATCGTCTTCGCGGCACGGCGAGTGCGAGCTCAGGCCGATGCTGTCGATGTGCGCGCCTGTCCGGTTTCTGGCTATGACGCCTGTTCCGTGGACGGCGTCCACCAGGAGTCCGGGCGGCATGGTTCCGCTGAACCCGGATCCGACAATCACAAAGTATTCGCCCGCTGGTAGGGCGGTGTTGGGTGGGATGGCGGCGAGGATTCGCATGATGCCGTCCTCGCATGTCTCGATCGTCCATCCTCCGATGTCTGCCGCGGCGCTGCCGGTGTTGCGCAGCTCGACGAATCCGGCGGCCCCGAGTGCTATCTCGTTCACCTTGATCGGGGAGACCCCCGGGCCACCACCGACCGTGCCGACGGCGAACAGCAGTGTTGCGAGGGTGTTTCCGAGGGGTGTCACAAGACGCAGTCTGGCCCCGTGTGCACTGTGGCACACGGGGCCAAAGGTCCTCGCAACCAGGGCCTTGCGGAGAAAGTGGCCCCCTTTCCTCCGCTGCCGGGGGCCACCTCCCCGCGGGCGGGCAGTCCTCTGCCGGCTGCCCGCGCTCCGCTAGCGGGACGGGTCTTCGGTCCTGGCTCTGCGAGTTTCCCGTTCGATCAACGCCGCACGGTCGACCGCTGCGTGTGGTACGTCGAGAGCGGCGCTGAGGAAGGTGCGCCAGTAGGGGCCAGGAATGCGTTTACCGCGTTCCCATCGCGACACTTCCTCACGGGTCACGCTGTCATTGTGTGAGATCTCGCACAAGAGGTCCGCGAGTTCGCGCTGGGTCAGGCCTCGCTCCCGCCTGGCCTGCGGAATCAACGAGGTAATGGGCGGCACGTCCTGGTGCTCGTGGGCGGGTTGGGCTGCCTTGAGCACGGTTCTGCTCCGTTTCGGTGGGGTGCTGGGTGTGTCCACCACCATGCCGCAGAGTGCGGATCTCCGATCCGTGCATTGCGGTGATACCGGTGGTCGTTGAAATTTCTTGTACCGCGGGAATCGTCTGATCGGATGTTTGGGGGAAACGGAGCTGGGCCAATGGGGTGTGCGTTCTCGCATTATGGGGCTCTGACTAGTGTGACAACACCGTGATCGTTGCGACAGCAATGACCAGGACGAGAAGGTGGATAAAGTGCTCTCGACGGTCGAAGTGGTGCAGGTGTTTCTTGCGCGGCTCGCGGCGCAGGACGCAGCGGGTATAGCGCGACTGTGCGCACCGACCGTGGAATGGGAGGCGCCCGACCCCAACGGCGTCTGCTGGACCACCGGCCTGCGCACCCGCAGGGAGGTCGAGTCCCAGTTCCTGACCCTGTTCGCCACGTTCTGCCTGGAACGGCTCTCGGCTCGCCAGGTGATCGTCGACGGAGGAGACGCGGCCGTGGTGTGTTCGGCGCGCTGGCGGGTTCTCGCCTCTGCTCTGCGGGTGGATGTGCGTTTCGTCGTGGTGCTCTCCGTTCACCTGGGGGAGATCGAGCAGTGCTGGCAGCTGCCGGACACACTGGCCACGGCCGTCGCCACAGGAGTCGCGCGGACCCAGGCATGAGCGTCAACCGTGAGAGATCGTCCCGTACCAGGGCCAAGTTGCTGCATGCCGCCGCGGAGGTGTTCGACCGCGAGGGTTTCGCCAGGTCCAGCCTCACCGCGGTGTGTTCGAGGGCCGACGTGTCGAAAGGCGCGTTGTATTGCCACTTCCGTTCCAAGGAGGCGCTCGGCGTCGCCATCATCGAGGAGCAGTCCCTGCTGTGGCACCGGTTGCGCGACGAGGTGCTCGCCGTCGAGCCGTCGCCGGTGCAGGCGTTGATCGCGATGTCGTTCGAGTTCGTCCGCAGGCTCGAGACCGACCTGACCGTGCGGGTGAGCGCGAAGCTCTTGCGGGAGGCCGTGTTCTTCGACGTCGCGGCCGCCGCGCAGGTGATCGGCTGGGTCACCGTCGTGCGGGACCTGCTGTCGCTCGCGCGCGAGCGCGGTGAGCTCAGGCCCGAGGTGAACGTGCGGCACGCGGCCGAGCAGGTCGTGGCGGAACTGCTCGGGCTGCAGTTCGTGGCGCAGGCGCTGACCGGGGGCACCGACCTCGGCGTCCGGCTGGGCCGGTTGTGGCGCGCCACCTCCGGCTGCCTCGTGACCGCCGCGGTCCGGGAGCGGCTGCGGTTCGAGTGACGGTCGTCTCGTCCCAATCGAGACAGGAATGCCTGCTCGCTCCGGCCCTGTTGTGTTCCTGCGTTCAGCGGAGTCGCGCAGGGGAGGGCAGCGGTGGCCGGTCGCAGCGTCGTGGTGGTGGATCCGTTCTCGGAAGGCCGGGGCATCGCCCCCGCGTTCGCGCGGCGAGGTGTCGGCGCGATCGCCGTCCTGACGGCGGGCAGGCCGTCCCCGTGGCTCGCGCCGACGTGGAACCCGGATGACCACCACGAGGTCCACGTGCTGCACGACCTCGACGAGCTCGCCGCGAAACTGGCCGTGCACGACCCGATCGCCGTCGTGGCGGGCGCCGAGTCCGGCGTGGAGGCCGCGGAGACGTTGTCCGAGCTCATCGCACCGGGCCGGTCGAACGTCCTGAGGCTGTCGTCCGCGCGCAGCGACAAGTGGCAGATGGGCGTGGCGTTGCGCGCCGCCGACGTGCCGCACCTGCGCCAGATCAGCTCGGACCGCGTCGACGAGGTGGCCGCCTGGCTGCGCCGCGAGGGCCTCGAGAACTCGCCCTTCGTGCTGAAGTCGCAGAACTGCGGCGGTGCGGGGGACGTGCTCGTCGCCGAACCGGGTGAAGACTGGCGCGCCAAGTTCCACCACGTCCTCGGCCGCGTTAACGAGAGGAACGTCCGCAACGACAAGGTGCTCGTGCAGGAACTCGCGGTGGGCACCGAGTACGAGGTCGACACCTACTCGATCGACGGCGACCACGGACTGGTCGCGGTCTGGCGCTACGCCAAGGAACGGCGCGGCGACCGGCTCGGCATCTACCTGTCGAACACGCTCGTCGAGTCCGGCGACCCCGTGGTCGGCGTGCTGTCCGACTACGTCCGCGAGGTGCTCGACGCGACCGGCGTCCGCAACGGACCGGCCCACGTGGCGGTCATGGTCACGCCCGCCGGGCCCCGGTTGATCGAGATCGGCGCGCGGCTCGCCGGCGCCGAACAGCAGCACCTGGCGCTGCTCGGCACGGGCGAGAACCAGATCACGCGGATGGTGCGCCACCGCGTGGACGGCGACTCGGCCCGCCGGTACTCGCGGCGCCAGCACGTGAAGTCGGTCTACGTGTCGTCGCCCGCGGCCGGCGAGCTCGGCAACTCGGTGCGTTTTGGTGAGCTCGCCTCACTTCTGCCGAGTTACCAGAGCGATGCGCTGGCGTATCGGGAAGGTTCCATGGTTCCGCGTACCGATGACCTGTGGACGTCGTTGGGTTCGGTAGTGCTGGCGACGACCGACGCCGACCAGCTGGAACGGGACGTGGCGGTGGTCCGGGAGATCGAAGCCGGGCTGATCGTCGTGTGAACGTCAGGTTCGACCGGGTAGCCGAGATTCCACGCGACCCGATAGCTTTGCCGGTGCGACGATGCGGAGGCCCATGAGCGAGCGCTGGGACGGTGACCTGACGGGAGCGGTGGTCGACGACCGCTACGTGCTCGGCTCGCTGCTCGGCTCAGGTGGGATGGCCGAGGTCTACCGCGCGTACGACCGTTCGACCACGTCCTCGGTCGCCGTCAAGGTGTTCACCGGCCCCGGCCTGCCCGACGACGAACTTCGCCTGCAGCGCGAGGCCACGATGCTGGTCTCCCTGGAATGTCCCGGCATCATCCCGGTGTACGCCTCAGGCACCGTGTCGCGCCGCCCGTACTTCGTGATGCGCGAGATCACCGGCGGCACGCTGCGCCAGCGCATGCGCGAACCGCTGCCGCCCCGGTTCGTCGCGCGGGTCGGCAGCCAGATCGCGGCCGTCCTGGACCACGTGCACGGCCTGGGCGTCGTGCACCGCGACATCAAGCCGTCCAACATCCTGCTCGACGACACCGAGAAGCAGGCCTACCTGGCGGACTTCGGCCTCGCCCTGGTGGCCGAGGTGACGCGGGTGACGACGTCCGGCGTGCTGGTCGGCACCGCCGGCTACCTGTCGCCGGAGCAGGTCCGCGGCGCCGAGGTGGGCCCCGCCGCCGACGTCTACTCGCTGGGTCTGGTGCTGCTGGAGTGCCTGACCGGGCGGACCGAGTACCCCGGCGGCGACGCCGAGGCCGCGCTCGCCCGGCTGGCGAGGTCGCCGAGAATCCCGGTCGACCTTCCGCCCGCGTGGGAGTCGCTGCTGGCGGCGATGACGGACATGGACCCCGCGCGCCGTCCGTCCGCCGCCCGCTGCGCGGAGTCGCTGCAGGTCGCCTTCGAGGCCAGCCGCGGGTTGCCGGCACTGCTGCCGGACGCGCCCGTCGCCCCGGACGTGGTCGTGCCCGAGCCCCGGTCGCGGCGTGGCAGGCGCGTGGCGATCGCGGCCGCCGCCGTCGCCGTCGGCGCGATGGCCGCCGTGGGGGTCGTGAACCTCTCCGGCGGCGAGGCCCCCGCCGCAGACCGGACGGTCGCGCCCGACGAGCAGACCCGTGTCGTGACGGTGACCCCGTCCACGGTGACGGTGGTGCAGACGCCGTCCGGTTCCTCGGAGGCGCCGGGGCTGCCCGGGGTGGCGGTGCCGGGGGCCGGGGCCGTGGTGTCGACGTCGACCTCTGTGGTGGTGGAGACCACGGTGGAACCGGCCGAGGAGACGACCCAAGCGAGCAAGGAGCGGAAGAAGGACCGCGGGAAGCCTTCCGAGCTGCCGACGCCGTCCCAGGTCCCCCTGCCGTAGGCCCAGACCGTCAGGCCTTCGGCTCCTCCACCACGGCGAAGGGCAGGTCCGACAGCTCCGCCCGCAGCGTGTCCAGGTCCGGGTACACCGCCGACGCCCCGCGGTCGATCAGCTCGTCCTCCCCGAACCCGCCGGTCAGCAGCCCGATCGACGGCAGTCCGGCGCGCTTCGCGGCCTCGCAGTCCCACACCGAGTCGCCGATCACGACCGCGCGCTCGCCGTTCACCTCGCGCAGCGCCACCTCGATCAGGTCCGGCGCCGGCTTGCTGTCGTCGACGTCGTCCGAGGTGGTCCACGCGACGTCGCCGGGGTCGAGCAGCTTCAGGTAGTGCTCGACGTGCTTGCTCTTGCCGGAGCTCGCGAGCACGACGGCGAGGCCGAGGTCGGTCGCGGCGCGGACGAGGCGGTGCGCGCCCTCCAGCGGCTGGATCTCGTGCAGCATCTCGTCGAAGTAGTTTTCCCACGCCGTGCGCAACTCGTCGCCGTGGTCCCGCTCGACCTTGTCGCCCGCCACGGCGGCCACCAACTTGTCGCCGCCCATCCCGATCGCGCGGTGCACGCGCCATCCGGGCACGGTGACGTCCACGCTGCGGAAGGCGCGCAGCCACGCCACCGTGTGGTGGTAGTTGGTGTCGACCAGGGTTCCGTCCACGTCGAGGACCACGGTGTTGCTCATGAGAACAGGTGTGCCCGCGCCCCTACCTCGGCAAACCCACCAGCTCGCGGGTCTTCTGCAGTGCCGCGAGCTCCCGGCGCAGCACGCCGTCGAGCCAGTGCGCGTCCGACATCCACGACTGGTTCGTGTTCAGGCAGACGTGCACCGAGGACCGGTAGACGGACAACGCGATGCCGACCGCGTGACCCGGCGCGACGGGCGCGACCGGGTACATCTCGCACAGCGACGCGCCGTCGAGGGCGAGCGGCACGGACGGCAGCGGCACCGACGTCACGAGCGTGTCGAACAGCAGTGGAGCGCAGCGGCCCATCACGGGCGCGGCCAGGCGGTGCACCAGTGGCGGCACCTTGTCGGCGAGCAACGGCAGTGCGCCCGCGCCCCGGTCGGGGCCCGCCGCCTTCGCGGACTCCATCTGCGCACGGACGATCCGCAGCCGTTCCGCCGGGTCCGCCTCTCCGACGGGCAGCGGGACGAGGAAGCCGGAGATCTGGTTGCCCGCGGCGCCGTCACCCGAGCGTGAGCGCTGGTTAACCGGGATGAGCGCGCGCACGACCGAGTCGGGGCCCGCGCTGCCGTGCGCGGAAAGCCAGTGGCGCAAGGCACCCGTGACGAGGGCGAGCAGCACGTCGTTCACCGTGCCGCCGTGCTCGCGCCGGATCCGGTGCACCTCGGCGAGATCCACGCGCGACATCACCACGCGGCGTGGCCGGGTGGACGCGGTGAGCACCGGCGAGTTCAACGTCGGCGGGCGCGTGTTCATCAGCACGCTCGACGCGATGTCGATCGTGTCCTTGATCCCGCGCAGCGACGGGAGGGACGGGATGATCGACCTGGTGATCGGCTCCGGAACGTCCGGAATGGACAGCCGGGACGGGTCGAAGAGCTGAATCCCCAGGCCGACGGCCTTCATGCCGTCGCACAACGAGTGGTGCAGCTTCGCGACGACTGCGAACCTCCCGCCCGCGAGCCCCGTGATCACGTGCAGCTCCCACGGCGGGCGCGCGAGGTCGAGCGGCTGCGCCATGAGGTGCGAGACCAGCGTGGCGAACCGGTCGCGACCGCGGACGTGGTGGGTGAAGACGTGGTCCTCGGGCGCGAAACCGGGGTCCTCCACCCAGCGCGCGCCGCCGAGCAACGACGTGCGGGCGCGTTGCCGCAGTCGCGGAATCTCTTGCGCCCGTTCGCAGAGGACGGCGGCGATGCGGGCCGGATGCACCGGAGTGGACGGTGCGAAGGTCGCGACCGCGCCGAGGTGCAGCGGGTTGCTGTCGCCCTCCATTGCGAGGAAAGCGATGTCGAGGGGGGAGAGGTCGTCTGTCATAGCTGTGCAAGGAAAACAGGTCCGCGTGTCGTGCGCATTGCGATGAGATGGCGGCGACTCCCTACCGCCCCAAGTACACTCGAACGGTGGTACCGCTGTGACTCGTGTGGGTGCGAACCAGGTCACACAACAGGTTCACCATCACGATCCCGAAGCCGGACAGGCCGGTGAACGAGGGCGGGAAACCGGTGCCCGTGTCGCTCACCTCGCACACCACGGCGTCGCCCTCGCGCCACATCCGCAGCACCCCGCGACCCGACGCGTGCAGGATGCTGTTCGTCGCGAGCTCGTTCACCGCCAGCACCAGGTCCTCGGCCTGTTCGTGGCGCAGCCCCTGCGCGTAGGCCGACACGAGCTTGCGCATGTGCGCGAGCGTGCCGACGGAGAACGGGTGCTCCTCTGCGCCGAGCGGAGGCGGCGGCAACGGCACGTTGTAGAGGTCGGTCAACGCCGACGGGTCGGTGTACCACTCACTGGCGACGCGCCGCTCGCCGTCGATCACCACGGGATGGGTGCGCCGCGCGTCCTGCAGCACGTGGCCGGGCAGCGCCGTCGCGTCGTACGGGCAGAGGATGACGCCCTCCCTGCCCTCGAACGCCGTGTTGATCAACACCTCGTGCTGGACGCACGCCGGGTACTCGAGCTCGGTGCGGCCGGGCCACATCGGCTCGCCGATCATGCGGAACCGCTGCTGCGTGCTGGCGCTGAAGGCCATCAGCACACCGGGGATGATCCGCCCGGGGTTGCGGCCGGCCTCGGTCATGTCGATGAAGTGCACCTGGTCGGCGAGGGGGCCCAGCCGTTCGCGCAACGGGGCGATGCTCGCCTCGGGCACCGCGACCAGCACCGGCTCGCCGTGGTCCACGCCGTCCGCGACGAATCTCGCCGTACCGGAGAGGAAGTCGGCCTCATCCCGGTAGAACAGGGCTTCGTGTGCGAACGGGGCAACGGAGTTCATCGGCTTCCCGGTGCGATAGGCGGTTGCGGCAATCCACCATTCTGCTCCCCGTAACGGTGTTACGGCGGGGGGCCAGACCGGTGGTTGCGATTGATGGCGGATGCGCGCCGGTCCCGCGCGTGCTCCGCAGGGCGGATCGTCGTACGACCGGTGGCGCGGGCGTCACGCGGTTCGTGGCCCGTTCATCGTGCGAGCCGGGAAAAGCCCAGGCAGACTCGCTGCTGTCGGGGCCTTGCGAGGAGGTGACGCCGTGCTCGCGCACACGCTGACCGGGCCGGACGACGCGCCGGTTCTGGTACTCGGCAACGCACTCGGCACGACCACCTCACTTTGGCGGGACTTCGCGCTCCCGTTCCGCCTGCTGCGCTTCGACCACCGCGGCCACGGCGACAGCGAGCCCGTCCCGGGCCCGTGCACGATCGAGGACCTCGCCGCCGACGTCGTGGAACTGTTGGACCACTTGGGATTGCGCCAGGTGTACTACTGCGGTGTGTCGCTCGGCGGCATGGTCGGCATGTGGCTGGCCGCGCACACCGACCGGATCTCGCGGCTGGCGCTGGTGTGCACCACCGCGTGGGTGCCGGACAAGGGGCGGCTGGAGTCGCGGCTTGCCCTGCTGCGCGCCGGCGGCATGCCGGCCGTGGTCGACTCCGTGGTGGCGCGGTGGTTCACGCCGGGGTGTTCGGCCGGGGTGGTGGAGCGGTTCCGGGACGGGCTGCTGGGGGTGGACCTGTCGTCGTACGTCTCGTGTCTGGAGGCGGTGCGGGACATGGATCTGCGGGCGGATCTGGTGAAGATCGACGTGCCCACCGTGGTGATCGCCGCTGCGCAGGATCATGCCACGCCTACTGAGTTGGTGCGGCGGATCGCTGATGAGTTGGTGGATTCCGAGTTGTACGTGGTGGGGGAGGCGGCGCATTTGGCCGTGGTGGAGGCGCCTCGGACCATTTCGGTGATCTTGGACGATCACTTCGGGGATTAGGGCTGGTCGCGTTTCTGGGGTCGGGTCGGCTTGTGTGGGCTCGTGCCGGTTTGGGCGGGGGTGGGTCGCGTTTTGTTGGTCGGGTCGCGGTGCGTGGCCTGCTTGCGCGGGTCTTGACGAGTTTGGGGTGCGATTGGGGCTTGACCTTGAGCCTCTGGCGGGGTGCTGTGACGGCCGGAAAAGGGCCGGGCTGAAAAGCGCCCGGCCGTGCCAGTGAGGTAGCACCCCGCCCCCTCAAGGTAAAGCCCCAATCGCCAGTGCAGGTGTGCAGCGGCTCCCATCGCGTGATGGTTCGGACGGCTCGCTGCGCATCGCCACGCCAGGCTGGATGCGTGGTCGGCTTTGTGCGTGCGGCTGTCCGGTTGGCACCGCGCGCCGAGCTTGCGTGCGTGGGGCTTGGGTGGGCGAGTGCGGTTGGCACCGCGCCGGGCCTGAGTGCGGGTCGCTTTGCGTTGGCGAGTGCGGTTGGTACCGCGCGCCAGGCTTGCGTGCGTGGTGGGCTCGGGTGGGCGGCCGCGGGTGGTACCGCGCGCCGGACCTGCGTGCGTGGGGGGACGCCGGTCCCAGCGGAGGCGCCCACCCATCTGCCGCGCCTGTCGCGGCCCCGGGGCTACACCTTCTCCAGCGGCCGGTGCGGTTCCGCCGGCAGCTCCACCCGGATCTCGTCACCCGGGCTGACCACGCCGCCCACCAGCACGATCGACATGATCCCCGCGCGCCGCACCAGCTCGCCGTCCGGGCCCTTGCCCACGACCTCCTTCAGGAGGCCCTTCGCGAAGCGGTCGATCTGCAGGCACGGATTGCGCAGGCCCGTCACCTCCACCACGGCCTCGGGGCCGAGGTGCAGGCGGGTGCCGGTGGGCAGGGCCAGCAGGTCGATGCCTCGGGTGGTGATGTTCTCGCCGATCTCACCCGGCGCGACGGAGAAGCCCTTGGCGTCGAGTTCGTCGAAGAGCTCCGCGTGGATCAGGTGGACCTGGCGCAGGTTCGGCTGGGTCGGGTCCTGGGCCACGCGGGACCTGTGCTTGACCGTGACGCCCTGGTGGACGTCGCCTTCCACGCCCAGGCCCGCGAGCAGCGTGATGCTCGGGCGGGTGGGCTTCGTGAACGTGTACTCCTCGTTGCGGCTCACCGCAGTGACAACCCCCATGCCTCCGATTGTGCACGATCGGTTGAGACGCAACGGTTGCTCCGAATGGAGCAGGGGATCTGGTAACCGCGAATCGATCAAGGAGTCTCATTTCGGGGCTCCAGGCGGTGCTCTACCTGCGGAGACGATCCGAGTTGTGGAAACGCTCTCACGAACTTCCGGCAAGAGTCTTGACTAAAGACGGGAGCGGGCTGTTGACTGCGTCACACCTCGTCGGAACCGGTTACGGAACCGGTTCCAGGAGGCGGCGGAAGGAAGTTCGGCATGCGTGTCACGATCGCAGAGGTCGCCCAACGCGCCCAGGTGTCCAAAGCGACCGTGTCACGCGTGCTGAACGGCAAGCCGGACGTGGACGCCTCCACGGCGCAGCGCGTTCGCAAGGTCATCGACGAGATCGGGTACGTGCCCAGTGCCCGCGCCGTCGGGCTCGCGCGGGGCCGGACCCGGACCGTCGCGATGCTGGCCCCTTCGCTCACGTGGCCGTGGATGGGCGAGGTGCTGCAAGGCATCGTCGACACCCTCGAGGCCGACGGGTACGGGTTGTTGCTCTACACGCTCAACCGCGGGCCCGAGTCGTTGAACCAGTTCGCGAACCACGTGTCCGCCAACGCCTTCGACGGCCTGCTGGTCGTCGAGCCGCCGGACGCGCTGCACTACATCTCCACGCTCTACCGGGCCGGGCTGCCGGTCGTCATGATCGACGACCGCGGTTCGCACCCGGAGTTCCCCTCGGTGACGACGACGAACCGGCAGGGAGGCGCGGATGTCGCCCGGCACCTCGTCGCGGCAGGCCGCCGCAGGTTCGCCGTCGTCACCGGGCCACCGCACTTCGGGTGCACTCAGGCGAGGCTGGACGGGTTCCGGCTCGCTTTGGCGGAAGCGGGCCTGACGCTGCACCCGGACCTCGTCGTCGACGGCGACTTCACCACGGAAGGTGGTGAAGTCGCCGTGGACAAGCTCGTGGCGAGTGGAATTCCCTTCGACGCCGTGTTCGCGCAGAACGACCTCTCGGCGGTCGGGGTGCTGCGGGCGCTGCGGGAATCCGGCAGGACCGTCCCCGGTGACGTGTCCGTGGTCGGTTTCGACGACGTCCCGGTCGCGGGACACACCGAACCCCGGCTGACGACGATCCGCCAGCCGCTGCAGGAGATGGGTGCCGCCGCCGCGCGGATGCTGCTCTCCACGCTCGAGGGACAGCCGATGCCCGACCACCCGCTGGTGCTGCCGACCTCGTTGATCGTGCGCGAATCCGCGCCCTAGACCCACCCTGCTCCACCACAACTGAAACGAACACGCCAGGCCACCGCATGCGGTCTGGCGAGTTCGCCGTACGCATGAGAGAGCGCTCTCATGCTCCGTATCGGGAGATTCCCCCATGCGCAGAACGATCATCGTCGCGTTGGCACTGGCGCTCGCGGCGACGGGTTGCTCCTCCGGTGGTGCTTCGAAGGCCTCCGGTGTGTTGACCGTGGGCATGCCCAACGGGCCGCTGACCGAGAACCACAACCCGTTCCTGCCCACGTCGGCGGCGGGGTCGCTGGGCTACCGCTACCAGATCTACGAGCCGCTGGCGTTCGTGAACAACACGCGCCCGGCCCAGGACCCGGTGCCGTGGCTCGCGACGAAGTGGGACTGGACGCCCGACTACAAGAAGGTCACCTTCACGATCCGGGAGAACGTGAAGTGGTCCGACGGCAAGCCGCTCACGGCTGCCGACGTCGCCTTCTCGTACGAGATCCTGAAGAAGTGGCCGGCGCTCAACAACCGCGACTCGCTCAAGGTCGAGACCGCGACGGCGACGCCGGACGGCAAGGTCGAGGTCACGTTCGCGAGCCCGCAGTTCGTGAACCGCAACAAGGTCATCAGCGCGATGGTGATCCCGCAGCACATCTGGAGCACCGTCCAGGACCCGACGACCTACACGAACCCGAAGCCCGTCGGCACCGGGCCGTACGAGCTGAAGTCGTTCACCTCGCAGACGGTCACGATCGCGCGGCGTGCCGAGTACTGGCAGGAGCTGCCCAAGGTCCCGGAGATCCAGTACACCTCGTACAACGACAACACGGCGCAGACGACGGCGCTGGCGTCGGGTGCGAGCCAGTGGTCGTACGTCTTCATCCCGGACTACCAGAAGCTCTACGTCGACAAGGACCCGGCGAACCACAAGCTCTGGTTCCCGGCCGGTCTCGGCATCCACGGCCTGTGGCTGAACACGACGATCGCGCCGTTCGACAACCCCGCGCTGCGCTCGGCGATGAGCGACGTGATCGACCGCGAGGCGATCTTCGTCAAGGGTGAGGCCAAGCTCTTCCCGAAGCTCGAGTCGAAGACCGGCATGCCGTTGCCCGCCGGTGACTCGTTCCTCGCGCCGGAGTACAAGGACGCGAAGTTCAAGATCGACGTCGAGGGCGCCAAGGCCAAGCTCACGGCCGCCGGCTTCAAGTACGCGGGCGACGTGCTCCAGGCCCCGGACGGCAAGCCCGTCACGATCGAGCTCACGAACCCGTCCGGCTGGTCGGACTACCTGACGGTGCTCGACATCATCAAGGGCGACCTGAAGAAGATCGGCATCGAGGCGACCGTGCGCACGCAGACCGCGGACGCGTGGACGACCGACTTCGCCAACGGCGCGTTCCAGGGTTCGCTGCGCTGGACCAACACCGGCGCGACGCCGTACGAGATGTACCAGAACATCATGGACGGCGCGGAGATCAAGCCGATCGGGCAGACCGCGGCGGTCAACTTCGGGCGTTACAACAGTCCCGAGGCGACCGCGGCGCTGGCCGAGTACGCGAACGCCACCGACGACGCGGGCCGCGCCAAGAGCCTCGCGGTGCTGCAGAAGATCATGGTCGAGCAGGTGCCGATGATCCCGACCTCCGCCGGTCCGATCGGTGCGGAGTACAGCACGAAGAGCTGGGTCGGCTGGCCGTCCGAGGAGGACCCGTACGGTCCGCCGCAGGCGACGCTGCCCAACGCACTGCAGATCGTCATGAAGCTGAAGCCCGCGGGGTCGTAGAACCATGAACACAGTGCCTGATTTCGAGGCAGCGCTTGAAGCGAAGGGTCTGGTCAAGACCTACAAGCGCGTGCGCGCGGTGCAGGACGTCTCCATCGTCCTGCGCCGCGGGCGCGTGACCGCCCTCGTCGGCGAATCCGGATCAGGCAAGTCGACGGTGGCGAAGCTGCTCGCGCGGCTCGTGGAACCCACCTCCGGCGAGATCCTGCTGGACGGCGAGAAGGTGCGGAGGGTCCGGGAGTACCGGCGCAAGGTCCAGATGGTGTTCCAGGACCCCTTCGCATCGCTCAACCCGGTCCACACGATCCGCTACCACCTGACCCGGCCGCTCAAGATCCACAAGCGGTCGGAGACGGTGGAGGAACTGCTCGAGAGGGTGAACCTGCCCGCGGACTTCGCCGGCAGGTACCCGCACGAGCTCTCGGGCGGTCAGCGGCAGCGCGTCGCGATCGCCCGCGCGCTCGCCGCGCACCCCGAGGTGCTGCTCGCCGACGAGCCGGTGTCCATGTTGGACGTCTCGATCCGGCTCGGCGTGCTGAACCTGTTGCTGGACCTCAAGGAACGGCTCAAGCTCGCCGTCCTCTACATCACGCACGACATCGCGTCGGCGCGCTACTTCGCGGACGAGACGTTCGTGATGTACGGCGGGCAGATCGTCGAGGGCGGTGACAGCGAGACCGTGACGCAGCGGCCCGCGCACCCGTACACGCAGCTGCTGATCGAGTCGGCGCCCGACCCCGAACGGTCGGTGATGGCGCTGGACGCACCACCGGAGGAGGTCACGCAGGTCTCGACCGGCTGCCAGTTCGCGCCGCGCTGCCCGAAGGTGCAGTCCCGCTGCTGGACCGAGGCGCCCCCGCGCACCGACGTCGACTCCTACGGGCACTGGGCGGCGTGCTGGCTGTACGTGGAGGCGGCGGCATGACGTTCCTGCTCCGCCGTGCCGTGTTCTACCTCGTCACCCTCTGGGCGGCGATCACGGCCAACTTCCTGCTGCCGCGCCTGCTCCCCGGTGACCCCGTGCAGGCCATGATCACCAAGCTCGGTGGCCGGCTCAACAGCGACGCGATGGCGTCGCTCTACATCCTGTTCGGCCTCGACGACAACAAGTCGATCTGGCAGCAGTACGTCGACTACTGGGGCTCGCTGCTCCAAGGCGACCTCGGGCTGTCCTTCACGTTCTTCCCGACTCCGGTCGCGGACGTGCTCAGCCAGTCGCTGCCGTGGACGCTCGGGCTGGTCGGCGTCACCACGGTCATCGCGTTCGTCCTCGGCACGTTGCTGGGGGTGTACGCGGGCTGGAAACGCGGGTCGTGGATGGACAACCTCATCCCGATGACGACGTTCCTGTCGTCGATCCCGTACTTCTGGCTCGGCCTGATCGCGATCTCGCTGTTCTCCGTGACCTGGCCGTTGTTCCCGGCGTCCGGCGGCTACGCGCCGGGGCTCGTGCCCGAGTTCTCCGGCGAGTTCATCGGCAGCGTCCTGGAGCACGCCGTGCTGCCCGGCATCACGATCGTCATCAGCTCGGTCGCCGGCTGGATCCTCGGCATGCGCAACATGATGGTGACCGTGACGGCCGAGGACTACGTGCTCGTCGCGCGGGCCAAGGGGCTCACGCAGAAGCGGATCATGTTCGCCTACGCCGCGCGCAACGCCGTGCTGCCGTCGATCTCCGGTTTCGCGCTGTCGCTGGGCTTCATCGTCGGCGGCGCCCTGCTGGTCGAGATGGTGTTCTCCTACCCGGGCCTCGGTTACGTGCTGTTCCAGGGCATCGGCGCGAAGGACTACCCGTTGATGCAGGGCGTGTTCCTGGTGATCACACTGGCGGTGCTGGTGGCGAACCTGCTCGCGGACATCGGCTACCTGCTGCTGGACCCGCGCACCCGGCGGGAGGGCTGACGGTGAACTTCAAGACCAAACTGGGCCTGGGCATCCTGGCCTTCTTCACGCTGATCGCGGTCATCGGCTCGTGGATCGCGCCGTACGACCCGTCCGCGATGAGCGACGACCTGCTGTCGCCGCCGTCGGGCTCGCACTGGTTCGGCACGACCATGACCGGGCAGGACATCTTCTCCCAGGTGCTCGTGGGCACCAGGGGAGTGATGGTCGTCGGGCTGGTGTGCGGTGTGCTCGCGACGCTGCTGTCGATCCTCGTCGGCGTCACCTCGGGGTTCCTCGGCGGCGCGGCCGACGAGGCGTTGTCCATGCTGGCCAACGTGTTCCTGGTGATCCCGGCGTTGCCGCTGATCATCATCGTGGCCTCGATGCTGCCGTCCGCCGACACCGTGCTGATCGCCGCGGTGATCTCGCTGACCGCGTGGGCGTGGGGAGCCCGTGTGCTCCGCGCCCAGACGATGTCGTTGCGCCGCAGGGACTTCGTGGAGGCCGCGCGGGCGTCCGGTGAGTCGACCTGGCGCATCATCGTGTTCGAGGTGCTGCCGAACCTGATGGCGGTGATCGCGTCCGGCTTCGTCGGCACGGTGATCTTCGCGGTCATGCTCCAGATCACGCTGTCGTTCGTCGGCGTCATCTCGCTCTCGACCTGGAACTGGGGCACGATCCTGTTCTGGGCGCAGAGCAACCAGGCGCTCGGCCTGGGCGCGTGGTGGTGGTTCGTCCCCGCTGGCCTGTGCATCGCGTTGCTGGGCACGGCGCTGGCGCTGATCAACTTCGGGATCGACGAGTACGCGAATCCCCGGCTGCGGAAGGTGCGCGCATGAGCCCGGTGCTGGAGATCCGCGATCTCTCGGTCGACTACGGCAAGCTCCGCGCCGTGCACAACGTCTCGCTGACGCTGAACAAGGGCGAGGTGCTCGGCCTCGCGGGGGAGAGCGGCAGCGGCAAGTCCACTTTGGCCTATGCGGCGACGCGCCTGCTGCAACCGCCGGGACACGTGCCGTCGGGCGAGGTTTTCTTCAAGGGCAAGGACCTGCTGTCGCTCAGCGACAAGGAACTCCAGGTCCTGCGGTGGAGCGAGATCTCCATCGTGTTCCAGGGCGCGATGAACGCCCTGAACCCGGTGATCTCGGTCGCCACGCAGCTCGACGACGTCCTGCGCACCCACCGGCCGCAGATGAAGCGGCCGGAGCGCACGGCCCGTGCCCGCGAGCTGCTCGGGCTGGTGGGCATCCCGGCCGACCGGCTGGGGGCGTACCCGCACCAGCTCTCCGGCGGCATGCGGCAACGCGTGATGATCGCGATGGCGCTCGCGCTGGAACCCGAGATCGTCATCATGGACGAGCCGACGACCGCGCTCGACGTGGTGGTGCAGCGGCAGATCCTCGGCCAGATGATGAGGCTGCGCGAGACCCTGGGGTTCTCGGTCATCTTCATCACCCACGACATCTCGCTGCTGGTGGAGTTCTCCGACCGCATCGCGATCATGTACGGCGGGCGCGTGGTCGAGGAGGCGCCGGCGGGCGAGATCTACCGGGCGGCGAAGCACCCGTACAGCAAGGGGTTGCTGGGGTCGTTCCCGGCGCTGCGCGGTCCCCGCCGTGAGCTGAAGGGCATCCCGGGCTCACCGCCGGACCTGCGCTCGATGCCGTCCGGCTGCCCGTTCCACCCGCGGTGCCCGTCGGCGATGGACGTGTGCGGCGAGCGGGTGCCGTCGCTCGAGAACGTCGAGGAGACCCGGCGCGTCGCGTGCTGGCTGGAGGGTGTGCATGTCTGACGTGACCGCGGGGCTGCCCGCCGACTTCTTCTGGGGCGTCGCGACTTCGGCGTACCAGATCGAGGGCGCGTGGGACGAGGACGGCCGAACCCTGTCCATTTGGGACACCTTCTCCCGCCGTCCCGGCGCCGTCGTGAACGGCGAGACCGGCGACGTGGCCTGCGACCACTACCACCGCATGCCGTCCGACGTGGCGTTGATCGCCGGTCTGGGCGTCGACAAGTACCGGTTCTCCGTGTCGTGGCCGCGCATCCAGCCCGGCGGCCGCGGCCCGGTGAACCGCAAGGGCGTCGACTTCTACTCCCGGCTCGTCGACGAGTTGCTGGACAAGGGCGTCGACCCGTGGCTCACGCTCTACCACTGGGACCTGCCGCAGGAGCTGGAGGACGCGGGCGGCTGGCCCCACCGCGACACCGCGTACCGGTTCGCCGAGTTCGCGGGCCTGGTGCACGACGCGCTGGGCGACCGCGTGCCGACGTGGACGACGCTGAACGAGCCGTGGTGCTCGGCGGTGCTCGGCTACGACACCGGCAGGCACGCGCCGGGCCGCACGAACTTCGCCGAGTCCATGCGTGCCACGCACCACCTCCTGCTCGCACACGGGCTGGCGGCGCAGGAGCTCCGTTCGCGCAACGTGGCGTCGCTCGGCATCACGCTGAACATGGGCACGCACAGCGCGGCGTCCGACGACCCGCGTGACGTGGACGCGGCCCGCCGCGCCGACGGGTTCGGCACCCGGATCTACCTGGATCCGCTGGTGCACGGGCGTTATCCGGAGGACGTGCTGGCCGACGTCGCCGCGCGAGGTGCCGAACTGCCGGTGCGTCCGGGCGACCTGGAGGTCATCTCGACGCCGCTGGACGTGTTCGGCGTGAACTACTACACCTCGCACGTGCGCAGGGCGACCGACGACCCGCACGTGTCCGAGGTGGTGCCGCAGGGCCGCCCGGTCACCGCGATGGGCTGGGAGATCGTGCCGGAGGGCTTCACGTCGTTGCTGGTGCGCCTGCACGAGGACTACGGCGTGCCGATGGTGATCACCGAGAACGGCGCGGCCTTCGACGACCTGGACGTGGTGGACGGCCACGTCGCCGACGCCGACCGCGTGGACTACCTGAGGTCGCACATCGCCGCCGTGGCCGCCGCGGTGCGGGCCGGCGCGGACGTGCGCGGCTACCTGGCCTGGTCGTTGATGGACAACTTCGAGTGGGGCTACGGGTACGGCAAGCGGTTCGGCATCGTGCACGTCGACTACGAGACCCAGGAGCGGACGCTCAAGCAGAGCGCGCGGTGGTTCCGGGATTTGATCACCCGCCACTGACCCCTGAATTCCGGCCCGGCCGTCGTGGAATCTCCGCGCCCCCACGACGGCCGGGCCGGTTCCATTTCCGCCTCTTCGCGCCTGTTCACGGCTTGAATCCGAGTCGAGCGGCGCTCGCGTACGACCGTTCTCGCGCTCCAGCGACGTGGATCACGTCCGAATGTACTAGCTAAGGCATGCCTTAGTTAAGTTAGGGTTACTTTACGCCAGCGTGGAGTGCCAGGAGAGGATCGCGATGGAACCGGTGTTAGACCTGGCCGGAGTGGGGTTCGGCCCGTCCAACCTCGCTCTCGCGATCGCCGTGGAGGAACACGAACTCCCCGTCAGAGCCCGCTTCTTCGAGAAGCAGCCGCGGTTCGGCTGGCACCGGGGGATGCTGCTCGAGGACGCGACGATGCAGGTCTCGTTCCTCAAGGATCTCGTCACCCTGCGCAACCCCACCAGCGCCTTCAGCTTCCTCTGCTACCTGCGCGACCGCGGGCGGCTGATCGACTTCGTCAACCACAAGAACCTCTTCCCGCTGCGCAAGGAGTTCCACGACTACTTCGAGTGGGCCGCGGAACGGGTCGAGCACCACGTCTCGTACGGCGCGGAGGTCTCCGAGGTCCGCGCGACCGGCGACGGGTTCGAGTTCACCGCGGGGAACCAGCAGGTCAGGACGCGCAACCTGGTGCTGGCGACCGGTCTCGAGGCCAACCTGCCGGACGGCATCGAGCCGGGCGAGCGGATCTGGCACAACAAGGACCTGCTCACGCGCGTCGACACACTGGAGGACCCGCGCCAGGTCGTCGTGGTCGGCGCCGGGCAGAGCGCGGCCGAGGCCGTGGCGTTCTTCCACGACCGGTTCCCGCGGGCCGAGGTGCACGGCGTGTTCGCGCGGTACGGCTACAGCCCCGCCGACGACAGCTCGTTCGCGAACCGGATCTTCGACCCCGCCGCGGTGGACGACTTCTACGCCGCGCCCGAGGACGTCAAGGCCAGGCTCATGGGCTACCACGCCAACACGAACTACGGCGTGGTCGACGGCGACCTCATCGAGGAGCTGTACCGGCGGGTGTACCGGGAGAAGGTCGTCGGCAGGCAGAGGTTGTTGCTGCACAACACCTCCAGGCTCACCGACGTGACCTCCGACGGCAAGTGCGTCGTCGAGTCGCTCGCCGACGGCGGGCAGTTGCCGATCGACGCCGACGTGATCGTCTACGCCACCGGCTACCGGCCGGCGAACCCCGCCGGGTTGCTCGGCGACCTCGGCCGCCACCTCGAACGCGACGAGCGCGGCCGGCTGAAGGTGACGCGCGACTACCGCCTCGTCACGGACGACACCGTACGCGGCGGCATCTACCTGCAGGGCGGCACCGAACACACGCACGGCATCACGTCGTCGCTGCTCTCCAACACCGCCGTGCGCGTCGGCGAGATCCTCGACTCCGTCCTGCGCGGGGTCGCGCAGCAGCAGGCGGAACCGAAGCTCCAGGCAGTCAAGTAGTTCCACGAGGAAGGACCGTCATGACCAACCCGTTCGAGGACCCGCAGGGCCGTTTCTTCGTGCTGGTCAACGAAGAAGAGCAGCACTCGCTGTGGCCGGTGTTCGCGGAGGTGCCCGCCGGGTGGACCAAGGTGTTCGGCGAGGAGAGCCGCGAGGCGTGCCTGGCCTACGTCGAGGAGAACTGGACGGACCTGCGTCCGGCCTCCATCCGGTGAGGTAGCCGGCGGAAGAGCGTCCTCCTACTTTGGTGGCACGCGAGCGCATTTCTCGCGTGCCACCAAGGTCATGCCTCGACCTTCACGCGGTGGTAGTAGGCCAGCACGACGGTGCCGGACACCGCGGCCACCGCGCTCACCACCAGCCCGGCCTGCGCCACCGCGCTCATGCCCGTGCCCTCGCCGAGCAGCTTGATGCCGATCCACGCCGCCACGATCGGGTTCACGACGGTCTGACCGGCCACGACGAGGTCGGGTGGCCCGGCGGCGTAGCCGAGCTGGATGAACCACGCGCCGGTGAGGAACGCGACGACGAGCCCGCCGAGCGAGACCCACTCGAGTGCCGGCAGCGACGTCGTGACGTCTCTGACCAGCACGGCGACCAGCCCGTACGCGATGCCGGCGCCCACGGACAGCGCCAGCGCCCTGATGGCCCCCGCGGTGAACGTCGCCGCGACGACGCACACCAGCACGCCCGCGACCACGAGTTGACCGGCCTGCAACGCGACCTTCGGCGTCACCTCGGTGGGAATCGCCTCGCCCGCCGTGATGGTCACGAACACCACGATCCCGACCGTGGCCACCAGCACCGCGGCGGCGAGCATCCCGCTCAGCCTGCGGGCGCGGACCACCGCGATGATCGGGATGGCCAGCGCGTTCAGCGGCGCGACCACCGAGACCGGGGCCAGCGACAGCGCGACGACCTGCAGGACCGCGCACGCGAAGAGCACCAGGAACCCGTGGACCCACCGGCGTGAACGCACGAGTTGCAACGCCGACGTCAGCTTCAGGTCGGTCGTCTCCCGCACACCGGCGTGCTGCCACATCGCGCCGAGTGCGCTGCACACCGCCGCGAGAACCGCGCACAGGATCGCGACCCCGACCACGTGGCCAAGCGTACCCCGCCACTGCTATGGTTCATTACATGAGTAACGAACCGAGGAACTAGGTCATGTTCGACGACCGGAGCCCGATCTACCGGCAGATCGCCGACCGGATCAAGGCGGACGTGCTCAGCGGGGCGTTGAAGGCGGACGAGCAGGTCATGTCGACCAACCAGTACGCCGCCTACTACCGGATCAACCCGGCGACGGCCGCGAAGGCGTTCCAGCAGCTCGTGGACGAGCAGGTGCTCTACAAGAAGAGGGGGATCGGGATGTTCGTGAGCACGCGGGCTCGCGACATGCTGCGGGCACAGGGGCGGGAGACCTTCTTCGGCGAGGTCGTGGACCCGATGGTCGCGGAGGCGCGGGCGATCGGCATCCCGCTCGCCGAGGTCATCCGCCGGATCGAGCAGCACGAGAACAACGGGGGCGTGTGATGCGAGTAGAGGTGCAGGGCTTAACGGTCCGCTACGGCGACGTGACCGCCATCGACGACATGAGCTTCACGTTGTCCGGCAACAAGATCTACGGGCTGCTGGGGCGCAACGGCGCCGGCAAGACCAGCCTGATGTCGGCGCTCGCGGGGTACCGCAAGCCTTCAGGAACCGTTCAGCTCGACGGCGTGCCCGTCTTCGAGAACGCCGCCGCGATGCGCCGGGTGTGCCTGGTCCGGCACTCCGCCGACGCCGCGGACAAGGGCGACAAGGTCTCGCACGTGCTGGAGTACGGCGCCGCCTGGCGCGACACGTGGGACAACGACTACGCGCTGGAGCTCACCGAGCTGTTCAAGATCGGGCTCAGGACCAAGGTCGGCGAGCTCTCGCTGGGGCAGCGGTCCGCGCTCGGCGTCGTGATCGGGCTCGCCAGCCGCTCGCCGCTCACCATGCTCGACGAGTCGCACCTCGGCATGGACACGCCGACGCGGTACGCGTTCTACGACACGCTGCTGCACGACTTCATGGCGCACCCGCGCACGATCATGATCTCGACGCACCTCATCGAGGAGCTCTCCTCGCTGCTGGAGGAGGTCGTGATCGTCGACGCCGGCCGGCTGGTGCTGCAGGAGGAGGCCGACGTGCTGCGCTCGCGCGGCACCGAGGTCACCGGGAACGCCTCCGACGTCGACGAGTTCACCGCCGGGATGACGGTGCTCGGCGAGAAGTCGCTGGGACGCACCAAGGCCGCGATGGTCTACGGGGCGCTGGAGGACGACCAGCTGATCCGGGCGCGCGGGCTCGGCCTGGAGCTCGGGCCGATCGCGTTGCAGGACCTGTTCGTGCACCTCACCGATCCGGTCGGAGGCAAGCGGTGAAGATCTTCCGTCGCCTGACGGCGGCGCTCGGCCTGTTCAGCGCGATGGTCGCGGGCGGCGCGTTCGTGTTCGTCGTGGCGCTCACGTTCGTCGTGTCGATCTTCCGCGACGTCGAGATCAGCGCGTGGAACGTCGTCGCGTCCCAGGTCGGGCCCTGGTTCCTGCTGTTCATCGGCGTCTACGCGATCCACAACATGATGCCGGTCGCCGTGGCGCACGGGCGTACGCGCCGTGAGTTCCTCCTTGCGGCATCGGCGTTCTCCGTCGTGCTGGCGGTCGTGATGACGGCGACCGAATGGCTCGGCTTCCTCGTCGAGGGCGGGATCTACTCGCTCATGGACTGGCGTGCGGACGAGCACGGCGCCCAGCTCTCGTACTTCCTGATGTACCTGGTGTGGATCGCGGTCGGGATGCTCTGCGCCGCCGCGTTCGACAGGTACGGCGGGGGCGGGCTCTTCGTCCTGCCCGTGGCGCTGGCGCTCGTGGTCGTGACGCGGCTGCGGATGCCGGGGTCGGGCAACCTGCCGTTCGTCGACGACACCCCCGACCTGTTCGGCTCGGCGCTGCCCGCGGTCCTCGTGCTGTCGTTCGTGGTGGCGCTGGCCGGCACGTGGGTGATCGCGCGCGACATGCCGATCCGGCAGCGGACGAGCTGACTCAGCCGCTGTCCCGCACCACCAGCGTCGGCTCGAAGACCACCGAGGTGGCGGGGGAGCGCGGCTCGGCGATCTGGCGCAGCAGCTGCCGCGCCATCTCCGCGGCCATGTCGGTGATCGGCTGCCGGACCGTGGTGAGCTCGGGTTCGGACGTCAGCGCGGCGCTGCTGTCGTCGAACCCGACGACCGCCACGTCGTCCGGCACCTTGCGACCGTTGCGGTGCAGCACGGGGATGGCGCCGTTCGCCATCAGGTCCGAGGCGATGAACACTCCGTCGACGTCCGGGCAGCAGCGCAGGAGCTTCTGCATCGCGGTGATCCCGGACTGCCGGGTGAAGTCCCCGTGCACGACCACGGCGTCCGGCACCTCGGCGAGGAACCCGGCGAGCCGGTCCTGGCCCGCCGGGGTGTCCTGGGGTCCGGTGATCGTCGCGATCCTGCTGCACCGCAACGACTTCAGGCGACGCCCGGCCATCGCGGCCCCCGCGGTCTGGTTCACGTCGACGTAGGTGATCGGCATCGGCTTGAGCGGGCGGCCGGCGAGCACGACCGGCAGCCCGGCCGCGATCAGCTCGCCCGGCACCGGGTCCGCCGGGTCGGTGTGCACGAGGATCACGCCGTCGAGCCGCCCGCACCGCAGGTCGCTCATCGCCTGCGCACGCGTGCCGGGGCCGGTCATCATCAGCACCAGGTGGATGCCGAGCGGTCGCACGACCCTCGTCACGCCGCTGACGACGCTCGCGAGGTGCGGGTCGCCGTCCATGCGGCGTTCGTCGGGCAGCAGCAGGCCGATCGCGGCCGCCCGGCGCGTCACGAGCGACCGCGCGGCGATGTTCGGCAGGTACCCCGTGCTGGAGATGGCCTTCTGCACGGCGTGGCGCAGCGACTCGTCGACGCTGGAAGCGCCGTTGACGACTCTCGACGCCGTCGCGCGCGACACCCCGGCCACCCGAGCCACCTCCTCCAGCGTCACGCGCTTCACCCGGCCGCCAGCTCTGCCGTGCGGTGCCGCTCCATCAGCTTCACGACCTCGGCGGTCGGCGGGTGGGTGATCGCGGACCCCGCCGAGCGCACGACCTCGAGCGACTCGGTGAGGTGGGTGCGCACGAACTGGTCCAGGGCGTCCGGGCTGGTCGAGGCGAGCTGGATCTCGGCGTCCGTCGGCATGCCCGGCATGTCGTGCCCGGCGTGGTTGTTCACGTACGGCGCGTCGAGCAGCTTCCTCAGTTCGGTCAGCTCGATGTTCCGGTTCTCCTTCAGCTCGGACCGGTCGGTGAGGTCGAGCAGCTTCAGGGCCTGCTCGTCGGTGGCGATGGCGAGCTCGACGAATGCCCGTTCCGTTGCGCCGTAACCGTTCTGGGCGACCGGTGCCGGTGGCGGGGGTGGAGCCTGCTGGCAGGCCGCGAGAAGGCCTGCCAGCAGGAGCACTTTCATCCGTGGTTGCCGTTGTGGTCGCACTTGATCACCACGTTGATGCAGTTGCGGACGCGGCGCTCCATCTCGGCGCGCGGCCACACGTTGAAGAAGTCACCGTGCATCGTCTGTCCCGTACCGGAAGCGAGCCGGAGTCCGGCGGTGCTGCCGTTCACCGGATACCTCAGCACCATGCGCAGCTTCGGCACGGACACTGGGTGGCTCGACGGGCAGCCGCCCGCGACCGGGTAGGACATGTGGGACTTGTGGTCGGCCGAGTCCAGGTTCCGGCCGTCCCAGCACTGCGGGAAGTCCAGGTAGGTCTCGAGCATCGTGCCCGCGGGGCAGGTCACGAAGTTCTTGGACGGGTTGACGTGCCCGGCGTGCAGGCAGGACCAGCGCGCGATGCTGTCGGCATCACCCGTGGCTTTCGCGTTGCCCGCGACGATCTTCAACCCGTACGGCGTCGGCTGGATC
Source organism: Lentzea albida (assembly GCF_900111005.1). Taxonomy (GTDB): domain Bacteria; phylum Actinomycetota; class Actinomycetes; order Mycobacteriales; family Pseudonocardiaceae; genus Lentzea; species Lentzea albida. The sequence continues at coordinate 372,242 of NZ_FOFV01000005.1, read as the reverse complement.
GCCGCCGGGTTGTTCACGCCCTCACCGAGGTAGTAGAAGGTCACGCCGGTCGGTGCGATCGCCGTGTTGTCCCGGTACAGCGTCGGCACCCAGTACGACGAGATGTCCGCGGCCGGGTTGCAGTTGCCGGTCTGCCCCTCCAGCGACTGCTGGGTGGACCGGGCGTTCGTCGAGTGGTTGCCGAAGAAGTCGTGCATGTGCGAGGCACCGGCGAGGTTCGGCAGGACGATCGGGTCGTCCGGCAGCCGGTGGCTGATGGGACACTCTGCGAGGAACTCGGCCACGCGGACGGGTTCTCCTTGTGCCGCAACGGGAATGCTGAGCGCCGTGGCTATCAGCCCGATGACGGCGGCGATGTGGAACAAAGGCTTCCTCATTGAAGCTTTCCTCTCCGCAGCAGGATTGGGAGAGCGCTCTCACGCATACCGAGCATGGCGCAGTCCGCAATCTGGCGTCAATCCGCAAGAAACGTTCAGAAGTCCCGGTTTTCTTGACACGGCGCCTCCCGTGCCCCGACGCTCGGTTCTGAACTCCTGTCGCAAGAGAGCGCTCTCTCGCCCTCACCTCTCGTTCTCCGGCTCCAGGAGCACCCATGTCAGGAAGACTTCAACGCGGAAGATTCCCCCTGTTCGCCGCGGTCGTGGCCGCCGCGGCCCTGATCGTCCCGGTGCAGGCCGCGGCCGCCGGCCCGCTGATCTCCCAGAACCGCCCGGTCACCGCCTCCAGCAGTGAGAACGCCGCGTTCGGCGCCACGTCGGCCGTCGACGGCGATCTCGGCACCCGCTGGTCCAGCGCGTTCAGCGATCCGCAGTGGATCCAGATCGACCTCGGCTCGTCCGCGAGGGTCGACCAGGTGGTGCTCGCCTGGGAGGCCGCCAGCGCGCGGGCGTACACGCTCAGCATCTCCGCCGACGGCACCAGCTGGCAGGAGCTTCGTCGAACGACGACCGGTCCGGGCGGCACCGAGACGCTCGCGGTCAGCGGCACCGGACGGTACGTGCGGCTCGACCTGACCCAGCGAGCCACGCAGTACGGCTACTCGCTGTGGGAGTTCCAGGTGTTCGGCACGCGGGGCAGCACCGCGGAGACCCTGCTCTCGTACGGCAAAACCGGTGCCGCGTCGACGTTCCAGGACGACGCGAACTGCGGCGGGTGCACGCCCGCCAAGGCGTTCGACCGCGATCCCGCCACCCGCTGGGCGACGAGCGCGACCAACGGCTGGGTCGACCCCGGCTGGATCTCCGTCGACCTGGGCGCGACCGCGCAGATCTCGAAGGTCGTGCTGCAGTGGGACCCGGCCTTCGCCACCGCGTACCGGCTGGAGGTCTCCGACGACAACGCGAACTGGCGGCAGATCTACTCGACCACCGCGGGCCGCGGCCTGAAGGAGACGCTGACGGTCAGCGGCACCGGCCGGTACGTGCGGATGTACGGCACGGCCAGGTCGAACGGTTATGGCTACTCGTTGTGGGAGTTCCAGGTCTACGGCACGGGCGGCGCTCCGGTGACGCCTCCGCCGCTGCCGCCGAACCCGTCGTTCCCCGGCCGGCTCGTGTGGGCCGACGAGTTCAACGCCCCGGCGGGCACCGGGCCGGACGCCTCCAAGTGGACGCCGGAGATCGGGCCGGGCGTGAACAACGAGCTGCAGTACTACACGAACAACAACAACGCCCGGCACGACGGCAACGGCAACCTGGTGTTGCAGGCACGGCGTGAGGTGACGCCCGGCAGCGCGTGCCCGGTCGACCCGGTGAGCGGCAGCGGGACCTGCCAGTACACGTCCGCGCGGCTCAACACCTACGGCAAGTTCACCTTCACCTACGGCCGGGTGGAGGCGCGGATCAAGGTGTCGTCGACGCAGGGGCTGTGGCCCGCGTTCTGGATGCTGGGCGCGGACTTCTTCGACCAGCGCAGGCCGTGGCCCTACACCGGCGAGATCGACATCATGGAGCACGTCGGCAAGGAACCGAACCGCGTGTACTCGACGCTGCACGCGCCCGCGTACTTCGGCGCGGGCGGGTACGGGTCGCCGCTCGACCTCGGCCAGCCCGCGTCGTCGGCGTTCCGGACGTTCGCGGTCGAGTGGGACTCGAGCCACATGACGTTCTCGGTGGACGGCAACAGGTTCTTCACCGTCGACCGGGAGCAGCTGGAGACGACGCGGGGGCCGTGGGTCTACGACCACCCGTTCTTCCTGATCATCAACAACGCGGTGGGCGGCGACTGGCCCGGCCCGCCGGGGGCCGGGACGCAGCTGCCGCAGGACATGGTGCTGGACTACGTCAGGGTGTACCAGTGATCGAGGTGCTCGCGGGAGGCGAGACGTCGAACGCCTCGCTGACCGCTTCCACCTCGATCCGCGCGGTCTCGCCGATGGCCAGCGGGATCGCGGGCACGAAGTACGCGTCGTTCGCCGTGCCGCCCAGGAAGATCCGCTCGGTGCCGGCCTTGTAGACGCGGTACTGCCGCGCACCGGGTGACCGGGTCCAGGTGAGCCGTGCCGACACCGTCGTGGCGTTGGTGCGGCTCACCTGCTCGGTCTGGACGTCGGACGGCGCGGCGGGCGGCGTGAGGACCGGGTTCGTCACGCCGATCCGGCCGATCAGCGCGGTGACCGCGGCCCCGGGCAGCACGCGCAGCGAGATCTCGGTGAGCGTGGCGCCGGAGTGCTCGCCGAGCGGGAAGACGCTGCGCCGCCACGCCCCGCTGACGCCGCCGAGGTCGAGGACCTGCTCGGTCGTGCCGATCTTCAGGACGGCCTGCAGCCGCGACGGTCCGGTGCCCGTGCGGTGCACGATCTCGAACTGGCTGGCGCCGGTGAGCCTCAGCGACGTCGCGAACAGGCGGACGTCGTTGGCGGACTGCGGGGTGCCGGTGATCTTCAGCGCGGTGCCGCCGTCGTACGGGTCGTCCCAGTCGAGCGACGGCGTGACCTTCGTGCCGCTGCCCGTGACGCTCCACCGCCACGTCGGCAGGACGTCCTGCAACGACAGGTTGTTCCACGCCTGCGTCGAGCGCACGGTCCCGTTGACGGCGAACTTCCTGCCGTGGCCGGTGTTGAAGTTCGTGACGAACGGCAGCTGCGTGATCGGCGTCAGCTCGGTGACGTAGTGGGCGACGCCCTTCCAGTTCGCGGTCGTCGTGGTGTTCGACGGGTCGCCGTTCTGGCCGACCCAGAACCTGTTGTCGCGGCTGTAGAAGTCGGCGGGGCCCGTGGAGGACTTGAACGTCCACTCCGGACGGTAGAAGCCGAGCGAGGTCACGTGCGGCCTGCCCTCGGGGAAGATGCTCGCCCAGGTGACGCTCGTGTTGTAGCCGTTGGCCTCGACGTCCACCCCGGACGCCAGGTCGTACGGGCTGCGCCCCATCTGCTGCGCGAGCGCCGCCGAGTTCGCGAGGCCCTGCGTGCTCCACCAGAAGTTCAGGAACATCTCGTCGGACTGCTCGAAGAACGCCCGGTTGCGCGCGGTCAGGGCGTTCTGCCAGCTGACGCTGCCCGTGTCGGTCATCGCGTCGTACCAGATGACCCGCAGCCCGGACTTCTTCAGGTAGACGATGAAGTCGCGCATGTCGGTGGCGAGCTGGGTGTTGCCGCCGGCGGTCTCCTGGTTGAGGAACCAGCCGTCGAACCCGTGGTGACGCGCGACCTGGACCATCTTGTCCGCCACCGGGAACCGGTCGCCCTCGCGCCTCACGAAGTCGCGGACCCACTGGATCTGACCGCCGTACGCCGTGGGCGGGAGGAAGACGTTGCCGATCACCCTGACGCCGTTGCGGTGCGCGGCGTCGGTGACGGTCGGGTTCGGCGCGAGGATCAGGCCCTCGGACGCGGATCCGCCCCAGAACACCAGCTCGTCGATGTACTGCCAGTAGTTCGTGGCGTAGTAGTTCATGTCGAGCGAGCCCTGCGCGGGGTTGCCGCTCGTCGGCGCGTAGGCCACCAGCGCCTGCACCCTGGCCTCGTTCGGGCGGGCGTGCGCGTTGGCCGGTCTGGCCGGGGCGACCCGTCTCGCGAGCGGAACGGTGCTGCGGTTGTACTTCGCGTCCCGGTCGGTCGACGGGTCCCAGTTCAGGATCGTCGCCGGGTGCCAGTAGGACGCGAACGGCTGCGCGGTCTCGGCGGCCGTCGCGGGCGTCTCGGACAGCAGACCGGTGAGTGCCGCTGTGGAGCTCAGGACGAGGAACTGTCTGCGGGTGGGCATAGATCACCCTCGTGGGCCGTCCGAGTCGCCGCATACCGCTTCTCCGGTGACTGGACAGGACGACAACGTCCCGGTCCGCTGCGCTGGGTGACCGCGTCGATTTCGACGACGTGCCGTCGAACACCGTCGAAACATCCCGGTAACCATCCATATGGCCGGATCGGAGCGGGGCTACCGGGCGGTAGCGTGTGCCTCGCCGTCGCTTTTGGTTCCCCTGCAACCAATTGAGGTGTCTTCGTCGTGCGCGTCAAACCCATGCTTGCGGCGCTGGTCCTGGCGCTGATCCCAGCCACCGCCCCCGCCGTCGCCACCGCGGCGGCCAACCCCTACGAACGCGGCCCCGCACCCACGGCCGCCTCCGTCGAAGCCGCCAGGGGCACGTTCGCCGTGACGTCCGCGGCCGTGGCCCGCCAGTCGAACTTCGGCGGCGGCACCGTCTACACACCGACCAGCGACCTCACGTTCGGCGCGGTCGCCATCTCACCGGGCTTCACCGCCACCCAGACGTCCGTCGCGCACTTCGGCCCGCGCCTGGCGTCCTACGGCTTCGTGGTGATCACCATCAACACCCTGTCCGGTTTCGACGACCCGGACAGCCGAGGCCGCCAGCTGCTGGCCGCGCTCGACTACGTGGTCCGCACCAACCCGCGCGTGGACGCCTCGCGCCTGTCGGTCATGGGCCACTCCATGGGCGGCGGGGGAGCGTTGCGCGCCTCCGCGACCCGCCCCGCCCTGCAGGCGTCGATCCCGATGGCCGGCTGGCACACCACGAAGAACTGGTCGACGGTCCAGGTGCCGACCCTGGTGCTCGGCGGCCAGAACGACCCCACCGCGCCGAACTCGCAGCACTCGACGCCGTTCTACAACTCGATCACCGCGGCGCCGGACAAGGCGTTCCTCGAACTGCGCGGCGGTGACCACTCGGCGCCGCGCAGCGACAACGTGACGGTGCGGAAGTACACGCTGTCGTGGTTGAAGCGGTTCGTGGACGACGACGTGCGGTACGACCAGTTCCTGTGCCCGGCGCCCGCGCCGAACACGCTCATCTCCGCGTACAGGGACACCTGCCCGCACGCGTGAGAGAGGGGAGGGGTTGTGTCGGCCAGCGGCGGCCCGGCGCAGCCCCTCCCGCGAGTGAGCACGCACGATAGGAGGGTGCCGTGCCGGCCCGCGAAGGCCTGGCACGGCACCCTCCCCTTCGCCTCACCGGTCCGCGGCGGCCGGCACGGCACCCTCTGTTCGCCTCACCAGAGGCGACCGCCCGGCACAGCCGCTTCCGCACGGCTCACCCCAGGCGCGACCGCCCCGGTTCGCCTCACTCGTAGGCGATCGCGTCCAGCACGTTCAGCCGCGCCGCCCTGATCGCCGGCAGGATCGCCGCCACCACGCCGACCACCGCCGCCACCACCAGGTACTGCGCCATCGTGGCCCACGGGAACCCGAGCTCCGAGATGCCCTGGTCCTTCAGCGCCTGCACGGTCGCGACGCCCAGCGCGAGGCCGACCGCGAGGCCGAGGACCGCGCCGAACACCGAGATCACCACCGACTCGACGGTGATCATCCGCATCACCTGCGCCCGCCGCATGCCGATGGCGCGCAGCAGGCCCAGCTCGCGGGTCCGCTCGATCACCGACAGCGCCAGGGTGTTGATGACGCCGAGCACCGCGATCAGGATCGCCAGGGCCAGCAGGATCTGGATCATCAGCAGGACCGTGTCGAACTGCGAGGTCGTCTGCTTCACGAACCCGCTGCGGTCCTGGACGGTGATCTCCGGGTTGTCCGCGAACAGCGGCTCGACGCGCTTCTGCACGTCCGCCACGTTCGCCCCCGGCTGCACCTGGGCGAAGGCCTGGCCGATCTGGTCCGAGCGGAAGTCCTTCGACGCCGACTCGGGCAGCACCATCGCGCCCTGGAGCACCTGGGACTTGGCCCAGACGAAGCCGACCGTGTACGTGCGGGGCTCGCCCTTGGCCAGCTGCAACGTGATCGTGCTGCCGACCGTCCAGCCCTTCTCGGTCGCGAGGTCCTCCGGCAGGCCGAGCTGGTCGTCCCGCAACGGCGAGATGGCACCGGACTTCGGCTTGAGGGCGAACATCTCTTTCAGCGCGTTCACGTCCGTGACCGCGACGGCGAAGAGCTGGTCCTCGCCCTGCAGCACGCCGTCCGACGCCCAGCCGAAGGCCGACTTCACGCCGTCGGTCTTCTCGACCTTCGTCAGCACGTCGCGCTGGAACGTGGCGGGCTGGCCCTCCACCTGGCCCTCGCCGGAGATGATCAGGTCGGTCTGGAGCTGACCGGAGGCCAGCTTCTCGATCGACTTGGTCGCCGACGTCAGCACCACGCTCACGCCGGTGATCAGCGAGATGCCGACCATCAGGGCGGCCGCGGTGATGGCGGTGCGGCGCGGGTTGCGCGCGGAGTTGCGGCGGCCCAGCAGACCCGGCATCGACCACGACAGCAGGCGGCCGATCAGCGACACCATCGGCTTCGACAGGATCGGGGTCAGCAGCGCGACACCGACGAACGCCACCAGGATGCCGCCGAAGATCAACGGCAGCGAGGCCTGGTTGAAGCCGAACCCCAGCGACGTGCCGCCCAGAGCCGCGACGGCCGCGCCCGTGATCGTGATCTTCGTGAGCGGGCGGTCCGGCGTCGCCGCCTCCCGCATCGCCGCGACCGGGGCGATCCGCGACGCCCGCAGCGCCGGCATGACCGCCGCGACCACGGTGACGATCATGCCCACCGCGAACGACGAGATGATCGCCGACATCGGCACGCCGATCCCCGCGAGCTGCAGGCTGCTGCCGCCCAGCGAGCTGAAGATGGTGGCCAGCAACGCGCCCACGCCCACGCCGGCCCCGAGACCGACGATCGACGCGATCAGGCCGATCACCAACGCCTCCAGCACCACGGACCCGATGACCTGGCCGCGCGAGGCGCCCATCGACCGCAGCAGCGCCAGTTCCCGCGTGCGCTGGGCGACGATGATGGAGAACGTGTTGAGGATGATGAAGATGCCGACGAACAACGCGATGCCCGCGAAGCCGAGCAGCACGTAGTTGAAGAACTTCAGGCCCTCGTTGATCTGGTCGGCCTGTTCCTTCGCGAGCGCAGCGCCGGTCTTGACGTCGTAGCCGGAACCGAGCTTGGCCGCGACGGCGTCGCGCAGCGCGTCATCCGACGTGCCCTGCGCCGCCGTGACGGTGATGCCGGAGAACACGTCCTTCTTGCCCAGCAACAACTGCTGCGCGACCGGCTCGGTGAACGCCACCGACAGCTCACCGCCGAGCGAGTCGCGTCCGCCCGCGTACTCGTAGATGCCGGTGATCTTGAAGGTCTTCTTCGGCTCCAGTGTCAGCAACGCGATGTCGTCGCCGACCTTGAAACCACCGGTGGTCGCGAGGAAACCGCCGACGGCGACCTCGTTCTCGGCGGCGGGTGCCTTGCCGTCGCGGATCTTCTCCTGGCCGGTGCCCGTCCAGTTGAAACCGAACCGCGGCGAGCCCGACGTGGTGATGACCTTGCCGTTCTTGCCGATCGGCCGCGCGGACCCCTGCACGTCCCCGACCGCCGACGCCACCCCCGGCACCGACTTCACGTCCGCGATCGCCTGCGGCGTCAGCGGTTCCGGTTGCTTGCCCTTCTCCGCCTTCGGAGACACCGACACGTCCACGTTGGCGAACGCCGAGGAGAACAGGTCGGTGAACGAACGCTGGAGCGTGTCGGTCAGGACGAACGAACCGGACACGAACATCACGCCCAGCACCACCGCGAGCGCGGACAGCACGAGACGGAGCTTGCGCGAGAGCAAGCTCTTCAGAGTCGCCTTAAACATGCGGCACCGCGACCACGGAGTCGAGGTGCTTCATCGTGTCGAGGACCTCGTCGGCCGACGGCGACAGCAGCTCGCGGACGATGTGGCCGTCCTTGAGGAAGATGACGCGGTCGGCGTACGACGCGGCGTTGGCGTCGTGCGTGACCATCACGATCGTCTGCCCGAACTCGCGGGCGGACCGCTGCAGGAACCCGAGGACCTCGGCACCGGACTGCGAGTCCAGGTTGCCCGTCGGCTCGTCCGCGAAGACCACGTCGGGGCGGGAGACGAGCGCACGCGCGCACGCCACGCGCTGCTGCTGACCACCCGAGAGCTGCGTCGGCCGGTGGGTCAGCCTGTCCCTCAGACCCACCGTGTCGACGACGACGTCGAACCAGTCCCTGTCGACCTTCTTGCCGCCGATCGCGAGCGGCAGGGTGATGTTCTCCTCCGCGGTCAGCGTCGGCAGCAGGTTGAACTGCTGGAAGATGAAGCCGACCTTGTCGCGCCGCAGCTCCGTGAGCCCGCGGTCCTTCAACCCGGTGACCTTGGTGTCCCCGACCCACACCTCACCGCTCGTGACGTCGTCCAGCCCCGCGAGGCAGTGCATCAACGTCGACTTGCCCGAACCGGACGGGCCCATGATCGCGGTGAACCTGGACTTCTCCAGGTCGACGCTCACCCCCGCGAGCGCGGTCACGGCGGCGTCGCCGGACCCATAGGACTTCCACACGTCGACGGCTCTCGCCGCGACTCCATCGGACGCGCTCACCTGTCTGTTCCCCTCTGTGGGCTTCGTGCGCACCATCTTCGGTGACGCCGCCGCACCGAAGGCTCAGGTTCTCCCCTGAGATGACCCTGAACCAGTGTGCGCCTACCCCCGAGTGGGCACACGACGAGCGAGCTCTCGGCTCCGGTGCGTACGCGTCATCGCGTGCGACGAGAGGAACGGTATTTCACCGGCGGGACAGTGTCTTCCGCCTTGAGATGACTAGGCCGTCAACTTCCGTCGCATGGGGACGGACGGTTCCATCAGCCATGAAACCAGTTCGACGCGCAGGCCTTCGCGCAGCGCGTTCTCGGCGAGCCAGTGGTCGACGTCGCCGTGGTAGGCGCGGGCCGGCCGCGGCCAGCGGTCCAGCCACTCGAGGAACGCCGCGTTGCACGCGATGGGGCCGCCGGGCGGGCGCACGCCGAGCACGAGCACCGGATCCTCTCCGGTGGTGAAAGAGGCGGCGGTGTCGTGCGCACCACCGAAGAGGATCCGATCCGCACCCAACTCACGAGCCTTGTCCGCCACTCCGAAGAAAGCCGACCCGCGTCCGAACGCGCGCACCACGAGCTGGTGGGCGCCGAAGTCGGTGTCGAGGAACTCCTCGGCGAACGTGCCGTCATCGGCCAGCACCAGCACGTTCGTGCCGTCGGGGAGCGCCCCGACCTGCCCAGGATGCGTGATGCCGATGACGGTGATGCCCACGCCTCAATGGTGCCCGGCCTGTGTTAACCCTTGGCACCGAGCACGTTAAACAAGTTTCGGGAGCACTTCCGCGCCGAACAACCGGATCGTCTCGACGACCGACTCGTGCGGCATGCCCCCGATGTCCACCATCACGAGGTGCGTGTCGATGGACAGGTGCTCCGCCAGCTCGTTCAGCCGCGCGGCGACCTCGTCCGGCGTCCCGCACACCGCGGCACCGTCCATGATCGCGTCGACGTCGATGTCGCCGTCCCCGCGCCACGGGTCCGCGAACCGCGCGTACTCGGCCAGGTGCGGCCGCCAGCGCTCCCGCGCGTCGTCGTTCGCCACGAACACGTGGCTCGGCACGCCGACGCGCCCGGTGGGGAAGCGCTCCCGGTAGCGCTGCACGACCTCGCGGTAGATCGACGGGTCCCGCAGGGTCGACGGCAGCATCAGCGGCATCTCGAGCTCCGCGCCCAGGTCCGCCGACACCGCGGACCCCGACCCGATCCACACCGTGGGCCGCGGCGTCTGCACCGGCCGCGGCGTCGTCGTCACGTCGTCGAGCTGCCCCCGGAACCGCCCGTCCCAGCTCACCGACGGCTCCTCCAGCAGCTTGAGCAGCAACCGCAGGTGCTCCTCGAACCGCGCCCGCAGCTCGCCGGGCTGCACCCCGAACGCCGCGTCGGTCTGCTGGTCGACCCCGCGCGCCACGATCAGCTCCGCGCGCCCGTTCGACAGCACGTCGAGCGTCGCCAGCGCCTCGGCCACCAGCACCGGATCGCGGTGGGCGAGCAGCGTCACGCCCGTCGAGAGCCGCAGCGTGCTCGTCCGCGCCGCCACGGACGCCAGCAGCAGCTCGGGCGCGGACACGATGTAGCGCGTGAAGTGGTGCTCACCGATGGCGACACCCGCGAACCCCGCCTGCTCCGCCACGACCGCCTGCTCCACCATCGCGCGCAGCCGGTCGGCCTGCGACACCTCCTCGCCCGTGCAGGGGTTGGGCAGGTGGTCACCCAGGATCAGGAGGTAGACGTCCATGACCGCCATTTTCCATCGTCGGCGCCGGGGGTGGCGGACCGAGATCGAACTCGCGCCCGACGGGGCCCGCCGCGGCGCGCTACGGTGATCGTCGTACCGGCCACGGGTCCGGGCGGCGCGAGCCGGAACATCCTCGCCGCAAGGCTGTTGAAGCAGGAAGCACCGCACGGCCGTGTGGAGCCCACGAGGACGGAGAGCACGCCAGATGGTCACCAACAACGAGGCCGAGAGCCGCTACGAGATCCACGTCGACGGCGAGCTCGCCGGCTTCCTGGAGTACCGGAACGTCGGGGGAGTCCTCGCCCTCGTGCACACCGAGGTCGACGACGCGTACGCCGGCCAGGGCCTCGGCGGCAAGCTCGCGCAGTTCGCGCTCGACGACGTGAAGGCGCGGAACATCAAGATCTCGCCGCTGTGCCCGTTCGTGGCGAAGTACATCGACAAGCACCCCGAATACCGGGTTACCATCCGGTAAGAATTAGTTGCTGTCGCTAACGACGAGGTGGGCGAGCGTGTGGAGTGAGCCGGGCGCGTTCGAGGTCGCACCAGGTGTGCACCGGATTCCGCTGCCGCTGCCGAACGACGGGCTGCGCGCGGTGAACGTCTACGCGATCGAGGACGGCGACGGCCTCGTGCTGATCGACTCCGGCTGGGCGCTGGACGAGGCGAGGGCCCAGCTCGAAGCGGCCCTCGGCGCCCTGGACAAGGGCTTCGAGGACATCAAGCGGTTCCTCATCACGCACGTCCACCGCGACCACTTCACGATGGCCGTGTCGCTGCGCCGGACGTTCGGCAGCAGGATCGGGCTGGGTCTCGGCGAGCAGCCGTCGCTGAACCACATGCTGCACGGCCAGGACGACCAGCACGTCGCCGACCTGCGCAAGTGGGGTGCCGCGGAGCTGGCCGAGACGTGGATCAAGATCATGCACCACGTCGACCGCGGTGACGCGTTGCGCGACTACGAGGAGCCGGACGAGTGGCTCGTCCGCAGCACCGTGGACCTGGAGCACCGCAGGCTCGAGGTGATCCCGACGCCGGGGCACACGCGCGGGCACGTCGTGTTCGTCGACCACACCGCGAAGGTGCTGTTCTCCGGCGACCACGTGCTGCCGCACATCACGCCGTCGATCGGCTTCGAGCCGTTGCGGCCCGAACTGCCGCTGGGTGACTACATGACGTCGCTGCGGCTCACCCGCGAGCTGCCGGACCTCAAGCTGCTGCCCGCGCACGGCGAGGTGACCGACAGCTCGCACGCCCGCGTCGACGAGCTGCTGCACTTCCACGAGCAGCGCCTGGAGGAGATCGGCAAGGCCGTGGCGGGCAGCGCGTTCGAGACCGCGCGCAAGATCGGCTGGACGCGCCACCAGCGCCGCTTCGACGACCTCGACATGTTCAACCAGGTGCTGGCGATCGGCGAGACGGCCGCTCATCTCGACGTTCTGGTCGAACGTGGCGAATTGACCCGAACTCTGAACGCCGGCGTGCTCGAATACTCCGCGTGAGACCGCTTGAGCTGGCCGCCTGGACCTGGAAGATGCCCCGCAGGGGCCGTGGCTTCTGGTTCTCGCTGGCGATCGACGTGCTGTGGCCCTTCGTGGTGCTGTTCGTGCGGCTGCGGGTGCGGGGCAAGCACCACGTGCCGGGCAACGGCGGTGTGGTCCTCGCGTTCAACCACCTGTCCAACGCGGACGCGGTGGCGGCCGTGGTGTTCGCGCTCATGTCGAACCGGGTGCCGCGAGTGCTCGCGAAGGCCTCCCTGTGGCGAGCACCGGTCGTCGGCTGGATCATGCGGTCCGGTGGCCACATCCCGGTCGAACGCGGCACGGTGAAGGCCTCGGAGGCGCTGAGGCCCGCCGTGGAGGCGTTGCGAGAGGGTCAGTGCGTGATGGCGTTCCCCGAGGGCACGTTCACCACGGACCCCGACAACTGGCCGATGAAGGGCAAGTCGGGTGTCGCGCGGATGGCGCTGGAGGCCCGCGTGCCCGTCGTGCCGGTCGCCGAGTGGGGCACCCAGGACCTGCTGCCCAAGGGCAGCCTCCTGCCGAGGTTGTTGCCGCGCAAGAAGATCGAGGTCGTCGCGGGCGCGCCCGTCGACCTGTCCGACCTCTACGGCCGCGAGCTCACCGCGGCGGTGCTCGACGAGGCGACGCGCAGGGTCATGGACGCCATCACGACCATGCTGACAGGCATACGTTCCGCCGGGACGGGTAGCCGAAGTGCATGACCACGCGAGAGGAATTCGAGTTGAGGAAGGGTCGTCGTCCCGGTGGGACGGGGATCTGGGCCCCGGTCTTCCCTGAACCCCGCGAGCCCCAGGAATGGGTCGTGCAGGCCGACGACGAACCGGTGATCGTCCGCAGCGTCGACTGAGCGTCTACTTCACCTGGACGGCGTCTATCTCAGGTAGACGCGTCTAGCTACGGTAGACGGCATGACGCTGGACGAAGAACTGCTGGCAGCGGCACGGAAGGCGGGGACCGCCTCCGCCGCTGCCCAAGACCAGGCCGACATCGCGAAAGCCGTGTACCACCACAGCGTGCTGAAGCTGCACCGCGCCGGTGGGTCGATGCGCGAGATCGCGGAAGCGCTGAGCATGAGTCATCAGCGCGTTCATCAGATCGTGGAACAGTCCAAGAGGACCGAACGCTGCTGGTTCTGCGGACGTGGCGCCGCCGACGTCGGCAAGATGATGGCCGGACCGGCCGCGTTGATCTGCGACCTGTGCATCTCGGAAGGCCAGGTGGCCGAGGTGGGCGACTGTTCGTTCTGCAGCAAGTCCGCGCCTGTGTTTTCAAGCGCGGAAGCGCAGATCTGCCGCTCCTGCCTGGACTTCAGTGCCGCCGTGATCAGCGGGGCAGCTTCACTACGGTGACGAAGAAGTCATCGATCTGCCGGACGACCTCGATGAACCTGTCGAAGTCGACCGGCTTCGTCACGTAGGCGTTTGCGTAGAGGCTGTAGCTGCGCAGGATGTCCTCCTCCGCCTCGGAGGTCGTCAGCACCACGACGGGGATCGAGCGCAGCTCGGCGTCCGCCTTGACCTCGCTCAGCACCTCGCGGCCGTCCTTGCGGGGCAGGTTGAGGTCGAGCAGGATCAGGCCCGGCCGCGGCGCGTTCTCGTACTGGCCCTCGCGGCGCAGGAACTCCAGCGCCTCCACGCCGTCCTTCACCACGTGCAGCTGGTTGCGGATCTTGTGGTGCTCGAACGCCTCCTGCGTCATCAGGGCATCGCCCGGGTCGTCCTCGACGAGCAGGACGTCGATCACGTTCAGCGGTGACTCAGACATGTACTTCCTCAGCTTGGGCGACGAGTTCGGGTACCACGGGCAGGGTGAACTCAAAAGTGGTGCCGGAGTCCACATCGGTCTTCAGCCAGATGGTGCCGCCGTGGTACTCGACGATCTTCCGGCACATCGCCAGTCCGATGCCCGTGCCCGGATACGCGTCCTTCGGGTGCAGGCGCTGGAAGATGACGAAGATCCGGTCAGCGTACTCCGGCTCGATCCCGATGCCGTTGTCACGCACCGTGAACTTCCACATCTCGCCGTCCTGCTCCACGGCGATGCTGATCACCGGTGCCTCGTCGCCCTTGAACTTGAGCGCGTTGCTGATCAGGTTCTGGAAGACGGCGCTGAGCAGCGACGCCTCACCGCGCACCGAGGGGAGCTCCGCGATGTCGAGCCTCGCCCCGGTCTCCTCGATGCGGTCGGAGTAGCTGTCGACGACCTGGCGCACGAGGTCGTTCAGGTCGATCACCATCAGCTCGCGGGTCATGCGGCCGACGCGGGAGAACGCCAGCAGGTCGTTGATCAGCACCTGCATGCGCTTGGCGCCGTCCACCGCGAAGCCGATGTACTGGTCGGCGCGCTCGTCGAGCTGGCCGCCGTAGCGCCGTTGCAGCAGCTGGCAGAACGACGCCACCTTGCGCAGCGGTTCCTGCAGGTCGTGCGAGGCGACGTAGGCGAACTGCTCCAGCTCCGAGTTCGAACGCTGCAGCTCGGACTTCGCCATCTCGAGCGTCGCGAGCTCCTGCACGATCCGGCGGCGCATCGCGTCGACGTCCTCGCCGAGCTGCACGGTCTCGCGCGGGCCGTCCGCGTCGATCTCGTGCTCGAAGTCGCCGGACGCCACCTGCCGGGTGTGGTCGGCGAGGTTCGCGAGCGGCGCGATCAGCAGGCGGTGCAGCAGCAGCGACAGGCCGCCGATCACCGCCACCAGCAGCACGCCCATGCCGATGACCAGCCACAACACCACGTTCGCCGCACGGTCGAGGTTGGCGCGCGCTTCCCGGCCGAGCCCGCCGATGTCGGACTGCAGTGCCGCCGTCTCCGCGCGGATCTCGTCGAACAGCACCTTCCCGCGTTCGATGGTCACCCCGGTGCCCGAGGCGGGACCGGACTGCTGGACGGTGGCGACGGTCGGCTCGGCGTACTCGGAGCGCCACCGGCCGGCCAGCTCCTGGATGCGGCCGACCCGGCCGTTCACGTCGCCGACCAGGTCGACGACGGTCCTGGCGGCCTCGGTCTCGGCCGCCTGACCGTCCCGGTAGGGCTGCAGGAAGTCGTTCTGCCCGGTCAGGGTGAAACCGCGCACGCCGGTCTCCTGGTCGAGCAGGGCGCGGTTCAGGTCGTTCGCGCGGCGTGCGGCGGGTTCGATCCGGTCGACGGACCGCGCCCGCGAGGAGCTGAGCGCGTCGAGCGCGACGACCGTGGAGGAGATCGCCACCGCGGTCATGGCCAGCAGGACCACCACGATGACGCCCAGCAGCCGGCTCGCCGGCAGCCGTTGGGGCAGGTTCACTTTCCGTCCTTCAGCAGCAGGATGGCCACGTCGTCGTCGAGCGCCCCGCCGTTGAGCTCCGTCACCTCCGCGATGACCGAGTCCATCCAGTTGGGGCCGTCCTGCAGGTGTCTGCCCAGGATCTCGCACAGGCGTTCGACACCGAGGCGGTCGACGTCGTCGGGTACCCGGCCCTCGATCAGTCCATCCGTGTAGCAGGCGAGCGACCAGCCGGACGGCAGCGGCACGTCCACACCGGTCCACGCGTAGTCCGTCAGCACGCCCAGCGGCACGCCGATCTTCGACTTCGGCAGGTCCACGATCTGCCTGCCGACCATCATCAGCGGCTCGGGGTGCCCCGCGAGGAAGTAGCGGGCCGAGCGGCGGTCCGGCGACACCGTGACCATGCAGGCCGTGGTGAAGATGCCCTCGCCGTGCCGTTCGGCGACGAGGACCTGGTCGAGCGTCTTGAGCACCTTCTCCGCCGGTTCGCCCGCGAGCACCAGCGCGCGCCACGCGATCCGCAGGCAGACGCCCAGTGCGGCCTCGTCCGGGCCGTGGCCGCAGACGTCACCGATGATCGCGTGCACGGTGCCGTCCGGCAGGCCGACCGCGTCGTAGAAGTCGCCGCCGAGCAGCATCCGCTGGCCACCGGGCTGGTAGCGGACCTCCAGGTCGACGTCCGAGTTCTGCAGCAGCGGGGGAGGCAGCAGGCCGCGTTCGAGCCTGGCCCGTTCGGCGGCGATCAGCTCCGCCTCGCGGAGCTTGCGCTGGGCGTCCTCGGCGCGGCGGCGTTCGACCGCGTACCGGACGCCGCGCAGCAGCAGCTCGCCGTCGACCTTGCCCTTGATGAGGTAGTCCTCGGCACCCGCGGCGACCGCGTCGATGCCCTCGCGCTCGTCGTCGAGGCCGGTCAGCACCAGGATCGCCGGCGCGTTCTGCTTGGCGAGCAGCCTGTGCAGGCCGGTGAGCCCCTGTGAGTCGGGCAGACCGAGGTCGAGCAGCACGCACTCGGCGTCGGAGAGCATCTGCTCCGCCTCGGCGAGCGTGCCGGCGCGCGACAGCACGAACGGCGCGTTCGCCTCTTCCAGCAGTGCCTCCACGAGCACCGCGTCGCCATCGTCGTCCTCGACCAGGAGGACGCGCACTGTCTTGGTTCGCATCAAGTCGGACTTTAACGTTATCGGGCTGGAAGGTACGCGTCCGACCTACCAGGATGACGGGCGTGTTGATCCGTCTCGCCCAACCAGCCGAGCTGCCGTACCTCCAGCAGATCGAAATCGCGTCCGGAGAACCGTTCCGAGACGCCGGAATGCCCGAGATCGCCGACGACGACCCGATGTCCCTCGAGGACCTCGCCGAACAGGAGGTCTGGGTCGCGATCGGCGCGGAAGGCGTGCCCGTGGCGTTCATCGCCGTCGGGGACGTCGACGGCGCCACACACGTCCACCAGGTGAGCGTGCACCCCTCGCACGCACGTCAGGGGATCGGCGCTGCGCTCATCGAGCACGTCACCCGTGCCGAGCGCGCCGTGACGCTGACCACGTTCCGCGACATCCCGTGGAACGCGCCGTACTACGAACGCCTCGGCTTCCAGGCCGTGGCGGACGTCTCGCCCGGCCTGGCCGAGATCATGCGCGAGGAGGCCTCACGGGGCCTCGATCCCGCGACCCGTGTCGCCATGGCCCTTCTCCCAGCGCAGGTACGAGCCTGAGGCGATCGAAAGGCTGCTGAGCAGCCACACGAGGACACCCGCGTCGTCGGTCACGCCGATCACCGGAAGGAACTCCGGCAGGACGTCGATCGGCGACACGAGGTAGACCAGTGCCACCGCCCACATCAGCACCTGGCTGCGCGGCAGCTCGGGGTACTTCCCGCTCCGCCACGTCCTGAACAGCCGCGGCAACGCCTTCAGGCGCGCGATCGGGTTGCCGACCGGGCCGGGACCGTTCTGGGCGCGCTTGCGGCGGTTGCGCAGCACGCCGAGCCCCGCGAACACCAGACCCAGCGGGATCATCACCCAGCCGGCGACGGCAGGGCTCAGGCCGCCTAGAGGGGCGTCGCGGAGCAGCAGGATCAGCAGACCGGACAACGAGACGAGCGATCCGAGGACGACCATCTGTGCTGGGCTCCCTAGTGACTCGAAACGCGGCGGGCGGGTTCGCGGACGGATCGTGGCACCGCTCCCGCGTCGTCGTGGTGGACGTGCGGGCCGGAGCCGCGAGGGCGTCCCTCCCCACCTGAACGCTCCACCTACGCCTCCTGTCGCACCGGCTAGCTCGGCTCCTGGAAGAGCATCGTCGGCACGGCCCTGTGCGGTTGCCTCTGCTGCGGCTCCGGCTCCCGCAGCTCGATCACCGCTTCGGGTTCCTCCGCGGGCACCTCTTCAACCACCGGCTTCGGCGCCGCCTTCACCGGCGCGGCCGCGGTCTGGTCCAGGGCGGCGCGCGCCTTGGAGATCCAGACCTTCTGCATGGCCTCGTCCTTGGAACCGGCCGCCGTGGCCGCGAGTCCGGAGAGGACACCGCGGATGCGGGGGACCAGTGCTGGATGACGCCGAATCGCCTGCCACACAGCGTGATCACCCGGGAGCCGGGCGGAGACGAGCCGCGAGACCTGCACGCGCAGCTCCTCTGTGGACAGATCGAGCCAGCGCTCGACCGCTGACGGGCCAATCGCCACGTAGACAGCCTTCCCCTCGAACGACAACTGCCCCCACAGGATCTCACGGATCCGATGGGGGCAGCGGTCTGGTGCCGGGAAAGGTCAGGAAGCGACGACCTCGAGCAGCGTCTTGCCGTTCTCGTCGACGATCCGGAACGTCGCGATCTCGTGCCACCGCATGGCCACGTTGGCGGCCAGCTTGATGGTCTTCTTGTCCCCTGCCACCGGTTCCGGGGCGTACCAGGACGTGACCTGCGCGACGCGGCCCGCCCGTCCGACGGCGACGAGCGATCCCCTGCCGGGGCCCGCCATGCCGGAGATCTCGATGTCCATCGCCGTCCCGGACGGCTCGTCGGACGCGGTGATCTTCGTGCCGACGCCGCTGTTCGGGTCCTGGTGCTTGAGCTCCATCGACTTGTCGGAGGAGTTGTTCGCCACCCTCGTCTGCGACGTCGACGTGCCGGGGTTCTGGGGTGCCGCCTGGTTCGAACCTTCATCGCTGCCGCGCACGACGAGCGTCGTGACCACGGCCGTCACCGCCACGACGCCGGCGGCGGCGGCCGCGACGCCCTGGGCGACGAACCACCGTCGGCGCTTCCTGCGCGCGGCGACGGCGTCGAGCATGACCCGCACCGACTTGCCGTCGGGGCGTTCCGGGGCCGTTCCGCGCAGCATCCCGCCGGCGTCGGCCTCGTCGATGAGGTCCGGCACCACCGCGAAGTCGCGCAGGTCGAGCGCGCACCGCCGACACTCGGTCAGGTGGTTCTCGAACGCCTCCACCTCATCGGCATCGAGGATGCCGAGCACGTAGGCGGCGACGTCGAGGTGATCTGGTGCCGTTGTCACCGCGTCTCTCCCCGATCGTGCAACGCACGCCGCAACGCACGGAGCGCGTAGTACACCCTCGACTTGACCGTTCCCGGTGGCACACCCAGTGCCGCCGCGGCCTCACCGACGGTGCGGTCCCGCAGATATGTTTCGAGAATAGCCTCCCTGTGTTCCTCCGAGAGACCGTTCATCGCCTCCGCCACGACGATCGCCGCGAGGGTGCGATCCTCTTCGCTGCCGGAGGGCGACTCGTCCGAAGGGGTCAGTTCGAACTCCTGCGGACGGACGCTTCTCTTGCGCCTGTCGTCAATGACCAACCGCCTTGCCACCGTGAACAACCACGACCGCAAGAGCACGGGATCACGCTCGAGTTTCTCGGCGTTGCGCCATGCCCTGACCAGGGTTTCCTGCACGATGTCCTCGGCCCACTGGCGATCGTGGCCCGTCAACCTCATGCAGTGTCCCAGCAGGGCACTGCCGAATTCCTCGTACAGCCGACGGATCAACTCTTCCTCGAGAGATCCCGGTCTTGGTGATTGTTCGTCTAACTCACGTTGACGTCTATGCCGCGCCACGGGGGACATCCTTGCCCCATCAACCGTCCGAAGTCGAGAGGCAAATATTCCTCACGAAGTCCGTGAACCGTTGCCGGATCGTGTCCGTACTCCTCGGTACCCCGCCGAGAAAGGACCTGCCGATGCGACGTGGACCAGCCATCACCGCCCTGGCGGCACTGGCTCTCTCCCTCACCGCGTGCGGCAGCACCCAGACCCCTCCCGGTGGGGCGGCCGCCGCCGGTGGCCTGCAGGCCAAACCCGCTGATCTGAGCGGTATGAACAACTACTTCATCGCGAACAACGACCAGATGGGCTGGTTCGTCATCGACGCCGAGGGGCTCCCGCTCTACCGGTTCGACAAGGACGTTCCCAAGCCCTCGAAGTCCAACTGCGAAGGGGAGTGCGCGAAGGCCTGGAAGCCGGTCCTCGCCGACAAGACGCCGATGGCGACCGGTGTGGATCCGATCTCCATGGGCGTCCTGACCAGGCCGGACGGCACCAAGCAGCTCACCATCCAGGGCTGGCCCCAGTACACCTACGCCGAGGACAAGGTCGCCGGCGACATGAAGGGCCAGGGCAAGGGCGGCACGTGGTGGGTCACGGCCCCCAACGGCGCCAAGATCACCGGCGGAAAAGCGCAGAACAACAGCAAGAGCAGCAGTACGCCGAGCACGTCCCCCGGTTCCGGAACGGCGCAGACACCGCAGTCCGCGCCACCTCCGGCAGCGCCCGGTTACTGAGCCCACTGCTCAGCCGCAAATCATTCGCCCCCTATCGACTTCCTTTGGACAACGAGGACAACAAGACGATGACCAGAGCCCTCGCCACCGTCTTTGCGCTGTTGTTCCTCTTCTCCGGTCTGACCGCCACGGCTGCAGCACAGCCCGCGGACACCGGGGGAGTGATGGACACCCCGAGCGGACCGCTGACCGCGAACGACCGCGAACTGCTCAACCGGGTGCGCCTCGCAGGCCTGTGGGAGATGCCCATGGGCGAGCTCACGGCCACCAAGGCGTCCAACGCCAGGGTCAAGCAGATCGGCAAGATGATCATGCTCGACCACATGATGCTGGACGCGCTGACGAAGAAGACGGCCGCGGGGTTCGGGCTGACCACGCCCGACGTGCCGAACCCGGCACAGCAGTCGTGGATGGAAGAGATCAACGCGCTTGAGGGTGACGCGTTCGACCAGGCGTTCGTCGCCCGGTTGCGCGCCGCGCACGGCCAGATTTTCCCCTTCATCGCGAAGGTGCGCTCGGGGACCCGCAACGACGTCATCCGCGGGTTCGCCCAGGCGGGCATCGACGTGGTGATGAAGCACATGACGTTGCTGGAGAGCACCGGTCTCGCGGGCGACTCGTCGTTCGCCGAACCGCAGCCCGCCGGCGGCATCATCAACGCGACCCTGGCCTCGAACGAGGGGCCGAACATGTGGGTGATCCTCACGGTCACCGCCGCGGGAGCCGTCCTCACGGTGCTCCTGCTCCGAGTACTCCGCCCGCGACGACCGGTGCGGTGATTCGCAAGACCCCGTTGTGGCAACGGGAAACGGAGGTGGTGTCCCAAGGTCAGAGGCACTCCAACGCGGACCTGTTCCCACCCGCCCGGTTCTGATGTGTCCACTCCTGCACCCAGGACCGGGCGGGTTCCCGCGAGGTAGTCCCACCCAGTGGTTTCTCCGGAGGAAGAGTTGTTGTCGAGCCAGATTCCGCTCCTGGTGGCCCAGTCGTCCGAGTTCGACGCGGGCGTCAAGAAGATGGCGCAGCTGTCTGCCAGGCTGGCTTACGTCCTGATGTGCGCCACCCTGTCCTGGGGTGTGCTGATCGCGACCGGGTGGGCCGAGAAGCTCACCGGCCGTGAGGGTTTGAAGAACGGGCACATGGTGCTCGCGTCGCTGGCGATCGCGTTCGGCTGCGTCCACGCGTTCGCGTTCACGCTGATCCAGACCGGTACGTTCAGCTTCGTCAAGCTCGTCCTGCCGTTCGTCGACGGCGGTCTCTTCCGGCACGCGCTGGGCATCCTCGGCCTGGAGGTCATGCTCGCGATCGCCGTCCTCGCCTCGATGAGGCACAAAGTCTTCTACCGCAAGTGGTTGAGGTTCCACCAGACGGCGTACATCGCGGTGGGCATCACCGTGGTGCACTCCTGGTTCGGCGCCATCGCGAACGGCAACCTGTCCGTTCTCTGGCTGGCCGGCCTCACCGTTCTCGTCCCCACCGCGACCCTGGCGCTCGCCAGGTTCCTGCCTCCCGAGGTGCTGGTGCGCATCGGCATGCTCGACTCCGAGCGCGGCAAGGAACCCGGCGTCGGCGAGGGCGACGCGATGGACGTGAGCGTCAACAACGAGAAGTGCCACCGCTACGGCACCTGCCAGGCGGAGGCCCCCGACGTCTTCCAGTTGATCGAGGACAACCGCCTGACCTACAACCGCCGGCCGCCAGAGGAGCACTTCGCTCAGGCCCGGGCGGCACAGCGCGCGTGCCCGATGCGCGCGATCGAGATCAGGGAGCGAGTGAAGTGAGCGAACGGATCGTGGTCGTCGGCGGCGGACTCGGTGGAGTCCGTTCCGCGGAACGGCTGCGGGAGATGGGTTTCGACGGGCAGATCACCATCCTGTCCGCCGAGCGGCACCTCCCGTACCACCGCCCGTGCCTGTCGAAGCAGATCATCACCGGGGAGTGGACCCCGGACGACGCGTTGCTGTCGTTCTCCGGAGACCTCGACGCCGAGTGGCGGCTGAACTCCCCGGCCCTGCACCTGGACCCGAAGAAGCAGTCGGTCTGGGTCCCGGGCGGCGAGGAGATCAAGTACGACGGCATGATCATCGCCACGGGCGTCGACGCCCGCGCGATGGGCGGGGCTCCGCGCCACGACCCGCGGGTGCACGTGCTGCGGACGCTGGACGACGCGGTCGCGATCCGCAAGAACATCCGCCAGTCCCAGGGACTCGTCGCCGTCATCGGCGGCGGCTTCATCGGCTGCGAGCTCGCGTGCTCGGTGCGCCACATGGGCCGCGACGTCGCGCTGATCGTGCGTTCGCCCGCCTTGCTGGGCGGCGTGGTCGGCGACGACATCGGCAAGAAGATCACCGAGGCGCACGTCGAGCACGGCGTCCGCCTGGCCACCGGCGTCGGCATCAAGCACTGGGTGCGCCAGCCCGGCGGCATCGGGATCCACCTGAGCGATGGTCAGGTCTTCTTCGCCTCGTGCGTGGTGCTGGCCGTGGGCGCCTCGCCGGCCGTCGACTGGCTGCGCGGCTCCGGCCTCGACATCTCCGACGGCGTCCTGTGCGACTCCACCAACCACGTGGTCGGCGCCGAGAACCTCGTCGCCTGCGGCGACGTGGCCCGCTGGCCCAACATGCGCTTCAACGGCGTGGTCCGCCGCGTCGAGCACTGGCTGAACGCCGTCGAGGGAGGCCGCGCCGCGGCCGAGAACCTCCTCGTGGGCCGCAACCACGCCAAGACCTACACGCCGGTGCCCCGCTTCTGGACCGAGCAGTACGGCATGCGCGTGCAGGGCGCGGGCCTGCCCGTGCTCGGCACCGACACCACCGACGTGAACGGACTCACCGGCTTCATCGCCAACGGCAAGCTCGTCGGCATCGTGGGTCTGGAATCGCCGGGCAAGATCATCACCGAGACCCCGGAACTGTTCCGGCAGAACGAGGTCGAGACGAACACCCCGGTGTGGACGCAGCCCGAGCCGGCTGCGGAACCGGAGGTCCTCCCGACCACCATGATCCCGGTTCCCGAACCGGTCGCCGCCCACGCATCATCCGTTCCCCCGTCCGTCTCGTCGTCGATGTCCCCGCCATTGCAGCGGCGGAGGCACTCGCGCTCGAGGCCGGAGATGGTGCGCTCGGGCGGAGGACGCGCGAGGCCCTAACCAGGTAGAGGAGGTGCGGTTGCCGGTACAGGGCAAGCGGGAGCGGCGAACTCCGACGTCGCCCGCGTGGCCAGGTGGCGGACCGATGACGTCACGCGGCGATGCGCTCGTTCCCGCGCCGGCAGCTTGGATCTCCTTCTCGTGCGTCACCAACGGTGTGGCGGCTCGGCGGGCTCCCGAGTCGCCACACCGGCCTATGTGCGGTTCGGGTTGTGCGGCTTGTGCTTGTGCGGGCTGGCGCCGGTTCCAGCGAGGTGGTCGCGTGGCGTGCGGTCGCGTCACCTGGCGAGGGTGGTTGCGTGGGCCTTGTCGAGCCGGGTTGTTTCATCGCCGCTTCGCGACGATTGCGATTGGGGCTTGACTTCGGGGCCCTTGCGAGGCCTTCTCGGCCTGGAAAAGGCCGGTCTGTGAAGCCCGGCCGAGTGGTCAAGTTCAAGGCCTCGCACCCGAAGTCAAGCCCCAATCCCCGTCGGGGCCGGGTCACCACCGCTTGCTCGGGCAGGCGAGGTAAGGACGCCTCGGCTTCGCCATTGCGTTGGGCAGCAGGTGCGCCCCCGGCTCCGCCATTGCTTGACAGCAGGTGCCCCCGGCTCCGCCATTGCTTGGCAGCAGGTGTGTTCGGCGTGCCGGCGCCCCCGGTGGTGCGGCGGGCCGCCGCCCTACGGAGCCGTGATCACCTGGCCCGCCCACGACAACCCGCCGCCGAACGCGAACAACAGCACCGGCTGACCCGAAGGCAGTTCCCCGCGCTCGGCCATTTTGGACAGCGCGAGCGGAACGGACGCGGCCGAGGTGTTGCCGGACTCCACCACGTCGCGGCCGATCACCGTGCCGGGGCTCAGGCCGAGCTTGCGCGTGAGTGCCTCGATGATCCGCAGGTTGGCCTGGTGCGTGACGACGGCCGCGAGGTCCGTGACGGCGATGCCCGCCCGTTCGCAGGCCTCGACCGCGATCGACGGGAGTTCGCTGGTGGCCCAGCGGAAGACCGACTGGCCCTCCTGGGCGAAGCGCGGCTGCCACTCGTCGACCAGGCGGACGGCGTTCGCGCGGGTGGGGTCCGAGCCCCACGTGGCCGGGCCGATGAGGGCGTCGGGGGAGGCGCTGACCACGGCCGCGCCGGCGCCGTCGCCCAGCAGGATGCAGGACGAGCGGTCCGTCCAGTCGACGAGGTCGGACATCTTCTCGGCGCCGATGACGAGCGCGTGGCGTGCTGCGCCCGCGCGGATCGTGTGGTCGGCGGTGGCGAGGGCGGTGCAGAAGCCGGCGCAGGCGTTGTTGAGGTCGAAGACGACCGCGGACGGGATCTCCAGCCGTGCCGCCACCTGTGCCGCGGTGGAGGGGGAGCGGTCGATGGCCGAGCAGGTGGCGACGATGACCTGGCCGATGTCGGACGGAGCCAGGCCGGAGGCGGCGAGGGCCTTCGCGCCTGCTTCGGAGGCCATGTCCGCCACGGTTTCCGTGGGGGCGGCGATGCGGCGGGTCGCGATGCCGGTGCGCTGGAGGATCCACTCGTCGTTGGTGTCGACCATCTTCTCCAGGTCGGCGTTGGTCAGCACTCGCTCGGGCTGGTGGTGGCCGAACGCTACGACACGTGATCCGGACAAGGTGGGCTCCTTCGGCGAGGCTGCGACGCCGCGAATATAGCAACCGATCGGTCGGTAGCTAAAGAGACGTAAACTACAGGGATGAGCCCGCGCAGATCTGTCGCCGACACCCTCGAGACTCGGCAGCGCATCCTCGACCGCAGCCTCGCCATCGCCTCGGCGGAAGGGCTCGAGGGGCTCACGATCGGGCGGCTCGCCGCGGAGCTCGGGATGAGCAAGGCCGGGTTGCTCGGGCACTTCGGCACCAAGGAGGCCCTGCAGCTCGCGGTGGTCGACCAGGCCGCGGAGGTCTTCCTGCGCGAGGTGCCGCGCAAGGTGAAGCAGATGCCGTCGGGGCTGCCGCGCCTGATTGAGGTCTGCGAGGCGTGGGTGTCCTACCTCGAACGCGAGGTGCTGCCCGGCGGGTGCTTCTTCACCGCCGCCACGGCCGAGTTCGACGGCCGCAGCGGGCGGGTGCGGGACGCGCTGGCGGGCATGAACGCGTTGTGGCGCCGGGACCTGCGCATCCACATCCGGCGCGCGGTGAGCGACGGCGACCTCAAGCCGGACACCGACGTCGAGCAGCTGATCTACGAGATCCTCGGCGTCATGCTGGCGCTCAACCACTTCCTGCAGCTGGAGCACGACGAGGCGGCGCCGCGCCGCGCACGTCAGGCGCTGAAGCGACTGCTCACGAAGTGATTCACGGCCGCCGCGACCTCCGCCGGCCGTTCGGCGACCATGCCGTGCGACGCGTCGATCTCGTGCACCTCGACGTTCGGGGGCAGGTCACGGCGCAGACCGGCGCGGTGGGCGTCGAACAGCGGCACGAGGTCCGGTGGCACCGGCAGGTTTCGGGTGGCGAGCACCAGCAGGAACGGCACGGTCACCTTCGCGAAGACCGGGAGCGCGTCGAGGAGCTCCGGTGAGGTCCGCAGCACCGAGAGGATCTCGCGGGACGGGCGGGTGATCGTCTCCAACTGCGCGTCGAAGATCGCGTTCAACCTGGCCAGGCCCTCGACCACCTCTTCTTCGGGCAGACCCGAGTAGTTCGCCGGATGCGTTGTGGCGGAACGGTGTCCGTCCAGGCTGACGGCCGCCGGGCAGTCCGGGTGCCGCAACGCCCACAGGCCGGCGATCACGCCGCCCAGCGAGTGGCCGACGACCACCGGGCTGACGAGTCCGAACTGGACGGTCGCGTCCTCGAGGTCGTCGAGCACCGCGTCCCAGTCCCAGGGGCCGTCGGGTGAGTCGCCGTGCCCGCGCAGGTCGACGGCCACGGCACGTCCGTCCAGTTGCGGCGCAAGCGTTTCCCACGCCGTCCTGTCGCCGCCCAGTCCGTGCAGGAGCAGGAACGGCCGTCCGTCGCCGCCGAAATCGGTCGCTGCCAACCTCACTGGTCTCTCCTCAGGCTCAGTCGTGCGCGGATCGAGTCGACGGTCACGCCGCCGTCCGGGTGCCGCAGCAACTTGGCGCGGTTCACGAGGTCGTGCACGCCCTGGCGGGTGATGCCGAGCATCGCGCCGGCCACGCCCAACGACACGTGGTCCCTGCCTGGGTGGCCGGCGCGGCGCGCGGTGACCCGGCCGAGCGGTGTCGCCCACCAGCTCTCGGGCGGGTCGAACGGCGTGTCACCGGGGTAGAGCACGGACAGCAGGCGGACGGTGACCTGCCGGGCCAGCGCGTCGTCGGGTCCGAGCAACTGGGCCGCCCACATGTCGGCGTCGGCGCGGACCGACAACCGCAGGTCGGCCAGGCCGGCCTGCGGCAGCAGGATCTCCAGCGGGTCGAGCAGGCGGCTCGTCACGAGCCGGATCAGGTCGTTCCGCAGGTCCACGTGTTCGGAGAGGGTCGCCACTTGACAGACGATATCAAGTACTTGACGGTCGGCGTCAAGTACTTCGGAGCATCGTCCCCAGTACCTGTGCGAGGACGTCCGCCGCCGGCTCCCGCAGGACGGCCTGACGCAGGGCCAGTCCGATCCCCAGTGCTCCGATCACGACGACGATCTGGTCCACGGGCAGCACCGGGTCGAGTCCGAGTCGCTCGAAGTGCTCGGCGAGCAGGGTGACGACCTGGGCGTCGTGCCGCTGCTGGAGTGCGGCCACCTGCGCCGCGATCTGAGGTTGCTGGGCCGTGGCGGCGAGCACCTCGGCCGTCACGGCGGTCCACTTCGCCGCCTCTTCGTGGGCGGCGCCGCCGAGCGTCGCGATCAGTTCGTCGCGGTCACCGGTCCGGCCGAGGGCCTGCCGCAGACCGTCGAGGTGGGTTCCCGCGTCGGCCTCGACGATCGCCAGCCACAGCCCCTCCTTGCCGCCGAAGTGCTTGTAGACGGCGCCTCGGGTGTAGCCGGCCTCGGCGGCGATCTCCTCGACCGACGCTGCGAGGAAACCCTTGCGCAGGAACACCTGCCGCCCGGCGCGCAGCAGGTGTTCGTGCGTGCGTGCTTGCTGTTCGACCCTCGTGAGCCTGGCCATCACTCGCCCATTCAGTAACACGGTGTTTCTGGAAACGTCGTGTCACTGTACAGTCGGGCGCATGGACCTCCTGCTCGGCGTGGCCGCGTTCCTGAGCCTGCCGCTGACCCTCGCGGGGTTCACGTGGTACGCCCTGCGGGCCCGCCGGACCGGCAGTGGTCAGTCGCTCATGGCGCCGTTCGAGGAGATCTGGGATCCCGTCGCCCACCGGACGAACGTCGAGGTCCACGCCGAGGCGCAGCGCTCCCCGGAGACCCCCGCGCCGGGCGATCCGCTCGACGACCAGGTCCCCGGGGTCCGCCGGTAGGAGGTCGTCAGGCGGCCCACATCTGCACCGGCGCGATGTAGTTCCAGCTGTACAACTGGTTCGCCCCGTCGTAGCTGCCGTCCGTGCCCGCGCCATAGGTGTCGTGGACGTAGAACTGGCCGTTGTCGTGGTACCCGATCACCACGGACAGGTGCCCGGCCGTCGAGCCCCACGTGCCGCTCATGATCACGAACTTGCCCTGGTCGAGGAACGCGCGGACCTGCGCCGGCGTGAAGTTGCCCTGCTGCACCGCGGCGCCGTTGCGCGCCAGGAAGTCGCGCTCCGACTCCCACGAGGCGCAGGGGCGGGCCGGGTT
This sequence comes from Lentzea albida, assembly GCF_900111005.1. Taxonomy (GTDB): domain Bacteria; phylum Actinomycetota; class Actinomycetes; order Mycobacteriales; family Pseudonocardiaceae; genus Lentzea; species Lentzea albida. The sequence continues at coordinate 344,327 of NZ_FOFV01000005.1, read as the reverse complement.
GCCGCCGCAGTAGTAGCCGGTGATCCAGCCGTGCGCGCCTTTCCAGCTGCCGGTGCGGCCCCAGTCGGCCATCGTGCGGTTGAAGGTGGTGCCGCGGTTGGAGAACTCGTCGGTGATGTAGCGGCCCCACTTCGAGTAGTGCGAGAACGGTTGGGAGACCTGCACGCCGAACTCGGTGGGCAGCTGGTAGGTGACGAGGTCGATCACGGCGCTGGTCGGGCCGCAGGACGAGTTGCCGTTGAAGTCGTTGCGCGTGTCCCACAGCTGGTGGATGTACTCGGCGCGGTTCAGCCGGCCCATCGTCGTGACCTCACCGTCGAGCGTCGCCGCTCGAAGCCCGGACGCCTTCACGTAGCCGCGGGCAGGGCTGCCGATCACGGCCTCGGTGCCGTCGAAACCGGTCAGCGCGTGCGTGAACGACAGGCCCTCGACGACCCGCGAGGCCTTGCCCGAGGCCAGTTCCTGCACGTAGACGCCGTTGAAGGCCGCGAACTGGTCGGGACCGAGCGCCTTGTCGGTCACGCATCCCATCACCTCGTACGCGACGCGCGTGCCGTCGGTGCTCCACACCGCGCCGCGGTAGTGGTGCCGGGTCTGGCCGACCAACGAGCGGATCTCGCCGTGTTCCGACGCGAGGCCCAGCCACTGCGGTTCGGTGCCACCGCAGCGGTAGATCTCGTTGTGCTTGACGAAGCTGACGTGCCGCTCGCCCCGGACGTCGACGAGTTTGAAGTCGCGGTACAGCGCGGACGAGTCCGACGTGATCAACGGCTTGGCGGCGCCGGACTTCAGGTCGAACCGCACCAGCGAGCCCACGAACGTGCTGTCGTCGGCGACGTCCGGGTGCTGCACGGCGAGGAGCCCGGTGCCGTCGGAGGTGAAGCCGAGCAACTCGGGCGCACGGCCCTTGAGCGTGCCGACAGAGGCGCCGTCGACCACGACGTTCTCGCCGTCGGCGTAGGCCAGCGAGGAGCCGTGGAACACGGCCGACGTGATCTTTCCGCGGGCCACGAAACGGGACTTGCCATAGCGGTCGACGGTGTGCAGCGCACCGCCGCTCGTGCCGTCGAAGTCGGAGATCACGGCCGCCAGCGCGCCATCGGCGGAGGACGTGGACTTGATGGTGTAAGCGGGATCGCTGACGGTGAAGGTGGCTCTCTTCACGCCGCCGACGACCACGTCGTAGCCGTTGGCCGACTTCACGGCGTGCGACTGCGACGGGCTGGAGGAGTAGGGCTCGACGGCCTGGGCGGGGGACACGGCGGCGGCCAGGGTGCCTAGTGCCACCACCAGTGCCAGTGGGGTTCTCGTCATGGACCAAACGTCGTGGCGCGTGGCATGTGTCCGGTATGTGGATGGTGGTTACGATCGGGAGTTGTGGAGTTCCGGGTGCTCGGGCCGGTCGAGTGTTACGCCGACGACGGCGTGCGGCTGGGCCTTGGGCCGCCCAAACAACGAGCGGTGCTCGCGTTGCTCCTCGCGCAGGCGGGCCGGGTGCTGTCGGTCGACCGCCTGATCAGCGTGCTGTGGGACGACGCCCCGCCCAAGACGGCGCTGAAGAACCTCCAGGTCTACGTCTACCAGCTGCGCAAGGTCGTCGGCTCGCGGCTGCTCTCGCGGGCACCGGGGTACCTGATGTCGGTCGACCCGGCGGAGTTGGACCTCACCCGTTTCACCGACCTGCTCGCCGTCGCCCGCCGGGAACGCACGCCGCAGAGCTACCGCGAGGCGCTCGCGTTGTGGCGCGGGCCCGCCCTCGCGGACCTCGCGGCGTCCGGGCTGTTGCGCGGGGTCGTGGCCCAGCTGGAGGAACTGCGGCTGGCCGCGCGGGTCGAGTGCGCGGAGGCGGAGCTCGACCTCGGCCGGCACGTCGAGGTCGTCGCCGACCTGGGCGAGTGGGTGCGCGAGCACCCGTTGAACGAACGCCTGCGCGAGCAGCAGATGGTCGCGCTGCACCGTGCGGGCAGGCCGGCGGAGGCGCTGGCCGCCTACCAGGAGTGCCGCCGGGTGCTGATGGACGAGCTCGGCGTCGAGCCGGGGGAGTCGTTGCGGCGTCTGCAGGCCGAGGTTCTGCGCGCGAAACCCGTTGGCGCGGCGGCGATCCGGCAGTTGCCGCCGGACGTCGTCACCTTCGCCGGACGGGCTCGCGAGCTGGACCTGCTCCGGGCGCGGCTGCGGCAGGACAGGGTCGCGGTGTGCGTGATCACCGGGCAGGCGGGCATCGGCAAGTCGGCGCTCGCGGTGCGGGCCGCGCACGAGATCGCGTCGCGGTTCCCGGACGGCCAGCTCTACGCCGACCTCTCCGACGGCGCCTCCGAGCGGGTGCTGAGCCAGTTCCTGCGCGCCCTCGGCGAACGGCCCGGTGACGAGGAGGCCCTGCGCTACCGCTCGCTCACCGCGTCGCGCCGGCTGCTCGTGGTGCTGGACAACGTCGCCACCGCAGGCCAGGTCAAACGCCTGTTGCCGACCGGTCCCGGCTCGGCCGTGCTGATCACCTCCCGCCGCCCGCTGACCGAGCTGGCCGGTGCCTCGTACGTCAAACTCGGCGCGCTGCCCCTGGACGACGCCTCCCGGCTGCTGGAGGGCGTCGCCGGCGAGGTGCAGGACGCCGCGGACCTGGTGCGCTGGTGCGGCGGGCTGCCGCTGGCGTTGCGCATCGCGGGCGCGCGGCTGGCCGCCCGTCCACAGTGGACCGCACCGCTGCTCGCCGCGCGCCTGGCGGACGAGACGCACCGGCTCGACGAGCTCAGGCTCGGTGACGTCGCGGTCCGCTCGGCCTTCGAGGTCAGCTACGCCGAGCTGGGATCCCCTGACGTGGCAAGGGTGTTCCGCCTGCTGGGGCTCCTCGACGGTCCGGACTTCGCGGTCGCCGCGGCACGGGCGCTGACCGACGTGCCGGACGTGGAGGAGCTGCTCGCCGAACTGGCCGACGCGCACCTGGTCGAGGAACCGGTGCCCGGCCGGTTCGCGCTGCACGACCTGCTGCGCCTCTTCGCCCGCGAGCGGTGCCGCGCCTGCGAGTCGCCGGAAGAACGGTCGCTGGCACTCGAACGCCTGCACAAGCACTACCTGGAGGCGTTGGCGGACAACCCGACCGACCTCTGGCTCGCCGAGGAGCGCGACAACCTGATCGCCGCCGCGCACCAGGCCTCCCCGGCCGACGCGATCGCCTTCGCCACCGGCCTGTCGTGGTACTTCCGCCGCCGCTCCGAGGTGGCGGACTGGGCCGCGCTGAACGCGCTGGCGCTGGAGGCCGCGCGGTCTTTGGGCGACGTGCGCGCGGAAGCGTTGGCGCTGAAGGAACTCGGCGCCGCCTGCGAGCGCGGCTTCAGGTTCGCCGAGGCCCAGCGGCACTGGACGGCGGCCCTGACCCTGGCCCGGCAGCTGCACGACCGCCGGCTGGAAGCCGTGACGCTCAACAACCTCGGCATCACCCACTGGCGCCGCCGCGACCTGCCCGCCGCTTTGGAGTCGTTGCGGGAGTCGCTCGCGTTGCGCGAGGAACTGGACGACTCGCAGGGCGCGGCCTACGTGCGCACGAACCTGGGGCTGGTGCACGCGGCTCTCGGCGACCTCCCCGCCGCGCTGGCGTGCTACGAGGAGACGCTCGTGACGCTGCGGGCGTGCGGCGACAGGTCGGGCGAGCTGCACGCGCTCGCGAACATGGCCGACGCCCACCGCCAGCTCGGGTCCCTCGACCAGGCGCTGGAGCTGGCGGACGAGGCGCTGCGGCTCGCGCGGTCGGTGGGGGACCGGCAGATCGAGGCGGGCGTGCTGCTCGACCGGGGCATCGTGCACGAACTCGCCGGGCGGGCGGAGCAGGCGCGAGCCTCCTACGGCGAGGCGGTGGAGTTGTCGCGGCGCATCGGGTTCCGGTGGGGCGAGTCGGAGGCTTCGCGGAAACTGGCCGCGCTGGACGGCTGACCCGAACGGCCTAGTCTGATCACGTGGAACTGCTGCACCTCAGGTACTTCGTGGCGGTCGCCGAGGAGCTCAACTTCTCGGCGGCGGCGCGGAAGCTGCACATGGCCGCGTCGCCGTTGAGCCAGCGCATCAAGGACCTCGAACACGAGCTGGGGCGGCCGTTGTTCGACCGCAGCACCCACCACGTGGCGCTGACGGACGCGGGCGCCGCCCTGCTGCCGATCGCGCGGGACGTGCTCGACCGGGTCGGGTCCATCCGGTGGCGGCTCGACCAGGCCACGGGACCGGACCGCGTCACGGTGCTGGTCGGCATGCCGGCGGGGGTCCACCCGGCGCTGCGGGAACGGCTGACCGCACTGGCCGAGCGCGTCGCCGGGCGGTTCGAGGTCAAGCGGTGGCCGGGGACGACCTCGGACCTCGTCGCGGCGGTGAAGGACGGCAGGCTCGCACTCGCGTTGGCGCGGCTGCCCGTGCAGGAGGCCTCTCTCGACGTCCTGCACGTGATGACCGAACGCCTCGGCGCCGTGGTGCCCGCCGACCAGTTCGAGGGACGTGATTCGGTCAAATTGGCCGATCTGACCGAACTCGCGTACGCGAAGTCGCCGGAAGAAATAATGCCCGCGTATTTCGACCAGCTCGACCGGCAGCTGCGCGAACTGGGCATCAAAAAGCGCATCCAGCTGAGCAACACCGGCTACCAGGGCACCTCGGAGATCGTGTCGAGCGGCCTCGGGTTCTCCGTTTCGATGCTCGACGAGGACAGCGCGATGAGCGGATACCGCCTGGAGAACATGGCGGTGCTGCCGTTCGAGGACTTCCGGGCGCAACTCGACACCGGTCTGCTGTGGCGGCACGACCGGGGCTCCGGAGGCGACCTGGACGACCTCGTCGACACCGCGAAAGAAATCTTCGCCGAACCGATCGTCAAATGAACAATGGTGTGACCGCTGTGGTCATACCATTGTTCGCGACATGATCGTTCCCTTTCTCGCCGTTCCTCACTAACTTCGGAGGTGCAGGAACGAACAGGTGCGAAAGGACGAACGATGAAGGACATCACCGCCGGTCCGCTGGACGGCGTGCGGGTGATCGACCTCTCGACCGTGGTGATGGGCCCGTACGCGGCCCAGATCCTCGGAGACCTCGGCGCCGACGTGATCAAGATCGAGTCGCCTGTGGACACCGTCCGCAACGGCCGCTACCGCACCACGCCGGGCATGACCCCGTTGAGCCTCAACGTCAACCGCAACAAGCGCAGCGTCGCCCTCAACCTGAAGGACGAGGGCGACCGCGAGAAGGCCCTCGAACTGATCGACACGGCCGACGTGCTGATCACCAACATGCGTCCCGGCGCCCTGAGCAGGCTCGGCATGGACTACGCCGACGTCGCCGAGCGCAACCCCGGCCTGGTCTACGCCCACGCCCAGGGCTTCCGCGGCGATTCCGACCGCGCCGGCACCGCCGCCTACGACGAGACGATCCAGGGCGCGTCCGGTCTGGTCGACATCGCGAACCGGGCCCTTGGCCGGCCCGTCTACCTCCCGACGATCCTCGGCGACAAGGTCTCGTCGCTGACCATCGCCTACAGCGTGCTGGCCGCGCTGGTGCACCGGAACCGCACCGGGCAGGGCCAGCGCGTCGAGATCCCGATGGCGGACACGATGATCGCGTTCAACCTGGTCGAGCACCTCTCCGGCCACGCGTTCGTGCCCGAGGAGGGGCCGACGGGCTTCAACCTGTCGATGGCCAAGGGCCACCACGCCGTGCACACCAAGGACGGGCTCGCGTGCGTGGTGCCCTACAACCCGCAGAACTTCCGCGACTTCTTCGCCGCGGCGGGCCGTCCCGACCTGGTCGAGGACCCGCGCGTCGCCGGCGAGCGGATCGATCCCGGCGACAGCGACGACCTGATGGGCCTCGTCGACGCGTGCGCCCCGGCGCTGACCAGCGAGGACTGGGCCGAGGTGTGCGCGAAGCACAGCATCCCGTTCGGGCCGGTGCTGGAGCTGGACAAGGCGCACGAGGACCCGTACGTCCGCGACGGCCACCTGCTCGACGAGGTGCGGCACCCGACCGAGGGCACGATCCGTTCCATCGGGATCCCGGTGAAGTTCTCCGCGACGCCCGCCACCGTCCGCCGCCTGGCCCCGCTGCCCGGCGCCGACACCGCCGAGGTCCTGGAGGAGCTGTCATGAGCGAGGTCCGCACCGAACGCGCCGGTTCGGCGTTGCTGATCACGATCGACCGCCCGGAGGCCCGCAACGCCGTCAACGCGGCCGTCGCGACCCAGCTCTCCGCCGCACTGGACGAGCTGGAGGCCACGCCGGAACTGCGCGTGGGCGTGCTCACCGGTGCCGGTGGGGCGTTCAGCGCCGGCATGGACCTCAAGGCCGCGCTGAAGGGCGAGTCGCCGGTGGTCGGCGACCGAGGGCTCGGCGGGCTCACCGAGGCCGAGCTGACCAAGCCGTTGATCGCCGCGATCGAGGGCTTCGCGCTGGGAGGCGGGTTCGAGCTGGCACTGGCCTGCGATCTGATCGTCGCCGCCGAGGGCGCCAGGTTCGGACTGCCCGAGGTGAAGCGCGGCCTGATCGCCGCCGCAGGGGGAGTCGTCCGCCTGCCGCAGCGCATCCCGCACCACCTCGCGATGGAGATTCTGCTGACCGGCGAGCCGATCGACGGCGTCCGCGCGGGTGCGCTGGGCATCGCCAACCGGGTCGTGCCGGACGGCGAGACCGTCGCGACCGCGCTCCAGCTCGCGGAGCAGATCGCCCTGAACGCACCGCTGGCGCTCGCCGCCGTGAAGGCCGTCGTGCGTTCCCAGGACCCCTGGGCCGCGCAACGGGCCGAGAGCGCCCGCCTGATGACCACCGCTGACGTCCGCGAGGGCATGACCGCCTTCGCCGAGCGCCGCGCTCCACAGTGGACAGGACAGTGACATGCTGGGCACCACACCCCTCACCGCACCCGCGTTTCCCGCCGTGCGACCGCGGTTCTTCGACCGCGAGTACCTGAACATCGTCTACCGCACCGATCCCGAGGCGCTGCGGGCCGTCGTCCCCGCGCCGCTCGAGATCGACGAGCCGCTCGTCCGGTTCGAGGTCATGAAGATGAACGACGTCACCGGCTACGGCCCGTACACCGAGGCGGGCCAGGCGATCCCGGTCGTCTTCGACGGTGAACGCGGCGAGTACCTGCACGCGATGTACCTGGACAGCTTCGCCGCCACGGCGTCCGGCCGCGAGGTCAGCGCCTACCCGAAGGTCATGGGCTCGCCGAGGCTCTACGCCGACAACGGCGCCCTGGTCGGCACTCTCGACTACGGCACCGTTCGGGTGGCGACGGCCACGATGGGTTACAAGCAGTACGAACTGGACACCCGTCAGGCTGAGGCGGAGATCACGGTTCCAACCTTCATGCTGAAGACCATCCCAGACTATGACGGTTCGCCGCGGGTGCAGGAGCTCGTGCGCACGGAGATCACCGACGTGGTGGTCAAGGCCGCCTACACCGGCCCCGCGCGCCTGCAGCTGTTCCAGCACGTCCTCGCGCCGCTCGCCGACCTCCCCGTGCTGGAGGTCCTCTCCGCCAGCCACGTCATCACCGACCTGACGCTCGCTCCCGCCAAGCCGGTTCACAACTACTTGGAGGAAGCATGAAGCCCGAGAGCAGGTCCAGGACAGTCGCTGTCGTCGGAGCAGGGGTGATCGGCCTGTCGTGGGCCCGCCTGTTCGCCGGGTACGGCCTGACCGTGCGCGTCGTGGACCCCCGTCCCGACCTGGTGGTCCCCGACGGCGTGGAGATCGCCGCCAGCGTCGCCGAAGCCGTGCGGGACGCCGACTTCGTGCAGGAGAACGGCCCGGAGGACCTGGAGTTCAAGAGGACCCTGTTCGCCGAGCTGGTCCGGGAGGCACCGGAGCACGCCCTGCTGCTCAGCTCGTCGTCCGCGATCCCGTCGACCGCGTTCACTAAGGGCATCGACGGCTCGCGCGTCCTGATCGGACACCCGTTCAACCCGCCGCACGTGATCCCGCTGGTCGAGGTCGTGCCGGGGGAGCAGACGAGCGAGGAGTCCGTCACGAAGGCCGTCGAGTTCTACCGCTCGCTCGGCCGCACGCCCGTCGTCGAGCGCAAGGAGATCCCCGGCTTCGTCGGCAACCGCCTGCAGGCCGCGCTCTCCCGCGAAGCCGCCTACCTCGTCGAGCAGGGCGTCGTCACGCCGCAGGACCTCGACGCGGTCGTCACGAACTCGCTCGGCATCCGCTGGGCGACGGTCGGGCCGTTCCTCGGCGCGCACCTGGGCGGTGGCCCCGGCGGCTACCGGCACCTCGCCGAGCACATCGGCAAGTCGATGCGGGGTTTGGACCTGGGCACCCCGTCACAAGATCCGGAACGGCTCATCAAGGCCGTGGAAGACGCTTACGGCTCCTCCACGTACCCGGCTCTCGCCGAGACGCGCGACCGCAGGCAACTCGCCGTTCTGACGGCATTGGAGGAGAACTGACATGGACCGCCTGGAAGACCAGCTGACCGCCGACTTCTACGACTACGAGGCGCTGCTGAGCGACGAGGAGCGCAAGATCCTGCTCGGCGCCCGCGAGTTCATGACCACCGAGATCAAGCCGATGGTCAACGACGCCTGGGGCAGGGGCGAGTTCCCGCACGAGCTGATCGGCAAGTTCAAGAGCGCCGGCCTCACCGCCCTGTCGTACGAGGGCTACGGCGAACACCCGGCCGCCGTCAGCAACCTGCTCACCGGCATGCTCGCGATGGAGATGACCCGCACCGACGCGTCGGTCGCGACCTTCTTCGGCGTCCACAACGGACTCGCGATGTACTCGATCTACTCGGGCGGCTCGCAGGAGCAGCGCGACCGCTGGCTGCCCGCCATGGCCGCGATGGACAAGATCGGCGCGTTCGCGATGACCGAGCCGCTGGGCGGCTCCGACGTGGCGGGCGGCATGCGCACCACCGCGAAGCGCGAGGGCGACACGTGGGTGCTCAACGGCGCCAAGAAGTGGATCGGCAACGCCACCTTCGCCGACTACGTGGTGGTGTGGGCGCGCGACCTCGACGACGACCAGGTCAAGGGTTTCGTCGTGGAGAAGGGCATGCCCGGCTTCGTCGCCGAGAAGATCGAGGGCAAGATCGCGTTCCGGATCGTCGAGAACGCCGAGATCACCCTCACCGACGTCCGCGTGCCCGAGGCGAACCGGCTGCAGAACATCAACTCGTTCCGCGACATCGCGGAGATCCTGCGCGCCACCCGCGGCGGTGTCGCGTGGCAGGCGCTCGGCGTGATGATCGGCGCCTACGAACTGGCTCTGGCCTACGCGAAGGAGCGCGAGCAGTTCGGCCGCCCGATCGCCCGTTTCCAGATGGTGCAGGACAAGCTGGTGCAGTCGCTCGGCAACATCACCGCGTCGTGGGGCATGCTCGTGCAGCTCGCCCGGCTGCAGGACGCGGGCATCTTCAAGGACGAGCACTCGTCGCTCGCGAAGGCGTTCGTGACCTCCCGCATGCGCGAGGTCGTCGCCTGGGCGCGGGAGATCTTCGGCGGCAACGGGATCGTGCTGGAGTACGACGTGGCCCGGTTCTTCGCCGACGCCGAGGCGATCTACTCGTTCGAAGGCACGCGCGAGATGAACACGCTGATCGTCGGCAAGGCGATCACCGGGCAGAGCGCGTTCGTCTAGAAGTTCTCTAGGCCTCGGGGATCTCGACGACCACGTGCGTCGACTTGATCGAGGCCACGGCGACGCTGCCGACCTCCAGGCCGAGCTCGTCCGCGGACTCACGACTCATCAGGGACGTGACGCGGAAGGGCCCGGCCTGCATGTCGACCTGGGCCATGACGCCGTCCTTCACGACCCGCGTGACGATGCCCTTCATGCGGTTGCGCGCGGAGGCCGCCACCGTCGCGCCGGGCTCGGCCACCTCGGTCATCTTCTGCGCGAACGCGGCGAGCTCGGTGCCGCTGACGCCCTTGCGCCCGTTGTCGAGGACGACGGACGCAAGGCGGCCCTGGTCGATCCACCGGCGCAGGGTGTCGTCACTGACCCCGAGCAGCGCGGCGGCCTCGCTGATCCGCAAGTTCGGCACGAGCGGGAGTGTATATCCGCGTTTGCCGAATCAGGAGTGGCCGGCGATGCGGTGCGGCTGGTAGCCGGACTCCAGCTGGCGCACCTCGTCGTCGGTGAGCTCGAAGTCGAGCGCCGCCAGGGCGTCGTCGAGCTGACCGGGCTTCGTGACGCCGATGATCGGGGCCGTCACGACCGGGTGGCGCCGCAACCAGGCCAGTGCGACCTGGGCCCGTGAGACACCGCGGGCGGAGGCCACGGCGGCCACCTGCTCGACGATCGCGCGGTCGGACTCGAGGTACAGGGTGGACCCGAACTCGTCGGTCTCGGTGCGGGCGGTCGTGGCGTCCCAGTCGCGGACGAGGCGGCCGCGCGCCAGCGGGCTCCACGGGATCACGGCGACGCCCTGGTCCGCGCAGAACGGCAGCATCTCGCGCTCCTCCTCGCGGTAGAGGAGGTTGTAGTGGTTCTGCATCGACACGAACTTCGTCCAGCCGTTGGCCTCCTGCGTGTACAACGCCTTGGCGAACTGCCACGCGTACATGGACGACGCACCGATGTAGCGGGCCTTGCCGGACTTCACGACGTCGTGCAGCGCTTCGAGCGTCTCCTCCAGCGGGACGGTGCTGTCGAAGCGGTGGATCTGGTACAGGTCCACGTGGTCCGTGCCGAGCCGGCGCAGCGAGTTGTCGATCTCGGCGAGGATCGCCTTGCGCGACAGGCCGGCGCCGTTGGTGCCCTGGTGCATGCGGCCGTGGACCTTGGTGGCGAGGACGAGCTCGTCGCGTCGCGCGAAGTCCTTCAACGCCCGGCCGGTGATCTCCTCGGACGAGCCGTCGGAGTAGACGTTCGCGGTGTCGAAGAAGTTGATCCCGGCGTCGAGCGCGGCCTTGATGAAGGGCCGGGACTCCTCTTCGGGCAGGGACCACGAGTGGTTGCCCCGTTTCGGATCGCCGTAGCTCATCATGCCGAGACAGAGCTCGGAGACGTCCATGCCGGCGAGCTTGGTGTAGCGCACTGTCAGCCTCTCAGGGAAAGGACCATCACGGTCGGGTGATGGTGGCGACAACCCGTTCAACATCAACGTAGTCCGGCTCGCCGGATCGTGCCTGTGTTGAACACGACCGTGGCTAGCGGGCGGGGTTGCCTGACCAGCGGGTTTAGCGTCGTTTTCCCGGGGTCTGAGAGGAAAGCCCATGACGAGCACCGACCTGGTCGCACGGCCGCACGTGCTGGAGCGCGCCCGCACCGCCGTCGAACCGCTGCTGCGGGCCGCGCTCGAGGAGCTTCCGGGCGAAACGCGCGAAGTGGTCGAACACGGTCTCGCGCGCCAGGACTTCTCGACGGCCGCGCTCGTGCTGCTGTCCGCCGAGGCGTTCGGTGACGCGGACGTGGCTCCCGTCGCCCTCGCGATGGAGTTCGCGCACCTGCACGAACAGCTGCACGCGGATCTCGCGGTCCTCGGGAGCGCGCGGCAGGCGTTCGGCGCGGACCGGGTCGTCTCGGCGGCCGACGCGCTGCTCTCGCTCGCCTTCGCCCGGCTCACCAAGCCGGAGGTGATGATCCTCAACGTGGCGCTGATGTCCGTTGTGGACGGTTACGTCCAGGAGATCGGGATGGACGAACGCGACGACGCGGACATGTCCGAGTACCTCGGCGTGGCGGCGGCCAAGCACAGCTCGATCACCGCGGCGGCGTGCGAGCTCGGCGCGCTGGCGGCGGGGGCGAGCGCGAGCCAGGCGGGCCACCTCCGGCAGTTCGGCGACGACGTCGGCATGGCGCGCAAGCACGTGGACGACGCCCTGGCGCCGCACTCCGGCCGCCGCACGCTCCCGGTGGTGGCCGCGATGGTCGCCGGCATCACCGTCGCCGGCGGGCGGAAGTGGTGCGAGCAGCAGGCCGGCCTCCTGCTCGCCCGCGCCCTGAACCACCTGCGGCAGTGCGGTCCGAGGGCGGGGGCGGCGCAGGAGCTGACCGGGCTCGCCGGGGAGATCACGACGGCCAGGCGCGCGCCGGTCGTGCCCGCCCAGGCGAGCGCGGAGCCTCACTCCGAGGGACGCAGCACGACCTTGCCCGCCGCGTGCCCGGTCGCGACCAGTTCCTGAGCCTCGGCCGCGTCGGCCAGCGGCAGGCTCTGCGCGACCCGCACGGTGAGCTTGCCGTCGACCACCTGCTGCGCGTATTCGCCGAGCCGCGAGCCGAACGGGGCGCCACCACCGGAGAACGTGACGCCGAGGTCAGCGGCCGCGGGGTCGGCGATGGTGACGATCCGGCCGGTGCCGCCGACCAGTTCGATCGACACCGGCAGGTCGCCCTGGCCCGCCGCGTCGTACACGGCGCTGACGCCCTGCGGCGCGACGGCGCGGACCCGGTCGGCGAGGCCCTCGCCGTACGCGACGGGGGTGGCGCCGAGCGAGCGCAGGTAGTCGTGGTTGGCGGGGGAGGCGGTGCCGATGACCGTGGCACCCCTGGCCACCGCGAGCTGGACGCCGACGGCGCCGACGACCCCCGCCGCGCCGTGGATCAGCAGCGTGTCGCCCTCGCCGACCTCCAGCAGGTCGAGCACGCGGACCGACGTCTCGACCGCCGTCGGTAGCGCGACGGCGGTGTCCCAGTCGAGGTCGGCGGGCTTGAGGGCGAAGTTGCTCGACAGCGCGTACTCGGCGTACCCGCCGGTGGCAGGCCAGCCCAGCACCGCGTCACCGACCGAGACGCCGGTGACGCCCTCGCCGACCTCGTCGACGATGCCCGCCACCTCCGCGCCGGGCGTGATCGGGAACGGCGGCGTCATGTGCGGCATCCAGCCGTTGCGGATCTTGTGGTCCAGCGGGTTGACCGCCGCGGCGACGACTTTCAACCGGACCTGTCCCTGGCCGGCGTGCGGCTCCTCGACGTCGCTCAGGCGCAGCACTTCGGGTCCGCCGAACTCGGTGTAGGTGATCGCCTTCATGTCTGGCTCCTCCGTCATTTGGTTGACATGTCAACTCTAGCGCCGGCTCGGTGGCGGGACGTCCCGCACTTCGGCTAGTTCCGGCTGGCCTTTCGGCCAGCCGGCTGAGGTGGGGAGCTGACTACGCTGGACTTCATGGACCTGCAGAAGGCCGCCCAGGTGATCTCGGCGCCGCTGAGTGAGACGTTGCCGCAGCTCTCCGCGGTGCTCGGTCCGGACATCCCGCACGCGGCGATCGCCGAGCTGTCGAACTGCTCGTTCGCGCCGTTCAAGTTCCGCGGCGAGTCGCCGTCGATCACGATCACCGACCTCGCCGCCCTGCGGTCCCAGGTGCCGGTGGAGGGGACGTGGCAGGGCCGGGCGCGCCTGGCGAGCGGTGAGGTCCCCGTGGTGGTGCTGATGAGCGCCGTCTCCGCGCCGAGCGCGATGCTCGTGCTGCTCAGGACCGACGACACGCCGATTCCGTTAGAGGTTCTGACTTCCGCGAAGGCCCTGTGGGACGTCGTCACCGCGCACATGGAGGGCCTGCGCAACGAGGCCGTGCCCGCCACTCTCGCCGTGTCGCGCGCAGCGGCGGCGGCCCGCGCCGTGGCCATCTCCGACCTGAGTGACGCCTACGGCGCCTCTCTGAGTTCGATGCTCACCGCGTTGCGCGACCGGGCCGTGGAGGACTCGGTGGCCCGTGCGCGCGCCGCCGACCTGGCCGTCACCGCGCTGGTCGAACTGCGGGCGCGGGCGGACCTGGACCGCGCCCAGACCGAGGAACGCGCGGGCGACGCGTTCGAACGGCTCGCCGAGTCGCTGCGCCGAGTCCTGCGAGGCCGCGACGTGCGGCTGGACCTCGGTACCCCCGGTGCCGAGGAGGGCGCGGAACGGGTCGTGCCGACCGAGATCACCTCCACGGCCGCCGCCGTGGTCCGCGCGACCGTGCACGCGATGCTCGACGACCAGGGCGGGGTCAGCCGCGTCCACATCGGCTGGAAGATCGCCGGGGCGGTGCTGCGCGCCACCGTGCGCGACGACGGCCCCGGCACCCTGTCCTGCGGCAGCCTCGACCAGCGCCGCGTCCCGGAACGCCTCGGCCCGATCGGCGGCAAGGTGGAGGTGGACGCCGTCCCCGGCTGGGGCGCGACCGTGACGATCGAGGTGCCGCTGGGACCGCCCGAGACGCCGCGCGAGGACCCGCTCACCGTGCTGGGCGCGCGGGAGCTGGAGGTGCTGGGGCAGGTGGCCCGCGGCCGGCGCAACCGGGACATCGCCGGTGAGCTGCACATCAGCGAGTCGACGGTGAAGTTCCACGTGGCGAAGATCCTGGAGAAGCTCGGCGTCGGGTCGCGGGGCGAGGCGGCGGCGCTGGCGCACGAGTGGGGCGCGACGGCGCGCTAGAGCCGTTGGGGGCGCGGGGTGCTGGAGACCTGAGCGGGGCGACGCGGTGACGAGCGGCGGCGTGTCTCTTTCGCTGCCTTGAACCCGCGCTCCGCCGCGGCCCGCGCCGGGACGTCGTGGCTCTCGAAGCAGTCGTCGACGTCGTCCATGCGCGCACGCCACCGGCGCGCAGCGCTCCGCGAGCGAACCTGTGGCGGGCGCCGGGAGACTGGTCCTTCCTGCTCGATACAGAGACCTGGACCACCCTCGGTTGCACGTCCAATAGTAGGAAGTCAAACTATTCTCATGACGACGTCCTCCGCGCCCGCGCTGCACAAGCCGGTGAACCCGGTGCGCTTCGTGACCGCGTCCAGCCTCTTCGACGGGCACGACGCGGCCATCAACATCATGCGGCGCATCCTGCAGTCGCAGGGGGCGGAGGTGATCCACCTCGGCCACAACCGGTCGGTGGCGGAGGTCGTGGACGCGGCGATCCAGGAGGACGCGCAGGGCATCGCCATCAGCGCGTACCAGGGCGGGCACGTCGAGTACTTCTCGTACCTCGTCGAGTTGCTCAACGAGCGCGGCGCCGGGCACATCCGCGTCTACGGCGGCGGTGGCGGCGTCATCGTGCCCGAGGAGATCGAGCTGCTGCACTCGCGCGGTGTCGCGCGGATCTTCTCGCCGCAGGACGGTCAGACGCTCGGCCTCGCCCGCATGATCAACCTGATGATCGAGGAGTGCGACCACGCGCTCACCGAGCCGTTCAGCCACGACGCGCTGCTGACGGGAGCCGACGAGGCCCTGGCGCGCGCGATCACGCACATCGAGGCCGGCACCGCCGAGCCACTGGAAACCACGCGCAAGGTGCCCGTTCTGGGCATCACGGGCACCGGTGGCTCGGGCAAGTCGTCGCTCACCGACGAACTGGTGCGCCGGTTCCGGCTCGACCAGCAGGACAAGCTGCGCATCGCCGTGCTCGCCGTCGACCCGACGCGCCGCCGTGGTGGTGGCGCGCTCCTCGGTGACCGCATCCGCATGAACTGCCTCGACGGCGACCGCGTGTTCTTCCGTTCGCTGGCCACGCGCCGTGCGGGCAGCGAGATCCCGGACGGCCTGGAGCAGGCCATCGTGGCGTGCAAGGCTTCTGGTGCGGACCTGGTCATCGTCGAGACGCCCGGTATCGGTCAGGGTGACGCGGCCATCGTGCCGTTCGTCGACTTCTCGTTGTACGTGATGACGCCGGAGTTCGGTGCCGCGTCGCAGCTCGAGAAGATCGACATGCTCGACTACGCCGACGCCGTCGCCATCAACAAGTTCGAGCGCCGCGGTGCCGAGGACGCACGTCGTGACGTCGCACGGCAGATGGTGCGCAACCGCGAGGCGTTCGGCGTCAAGTGGGAGGACATGCCGGTCTACGGCACGTCCGCCGCGACGTTCAACGACGACGGCGTGACGGCGCTCTACCAGTTCCTGCGCGACGGCCTGGTGGAGCACGGTCTAGCGGTCGAGGAGGGCTCGCTCGCCGTCGTCGCGGGCAAGACGTCGACCTCGGCGTCCACGGTCGTGCCGGCGTCCCGTGCCCGCTACCTGTCCGACATCGCGGACACCGTGCGCGGCTACCACCGCAAGACCGACGAGCAGGTCGCCGCCGTTCGCGCGCACGGCCAGCTCTCCGGCGCGCAGAAGGCCCTCGAAGCCGCGGGCAAGGGCGTCGCGGACATCGCCGAGCTCGTGTCCGACGCCGAGCGCAGGCTCGACCGCGACACCACCGACCTGCTGCGGTCGTGGCCCGCGACCGTCGAGCAGTACTCCGGTGACGAGCTCGTGTTCACGGTGCGGGACAAGGAGATCCGCACCCGTCTGACGCGGGAGACGTTGTCCGGCAACCAGGTCCGCCGGGTCAGCCTGCCGCGCTACGACGACGAGGGCTCGCTGCTGCGGTTCCTGCGCAAGGAGAACCTGCCGGGCTTCTTCCCCTTCACCGCAGGCGTCTTCCCGTTCAAGCGCGAGGGTGAGGACCCGGCGCGCATGTTCGCGGGCGAGGGCGACGCCTTCCGCACCAACCGCCGCTTCAAGTACCTGTCGAAGGGCAACCCGGCCACCCGCCTGTCGACGGCGTTCGACTCGGTGACGCTCTACGGCCGCGACCCCGACACCCCGCCGGACGTCTACGGCAAGATCGGCACCTCCGGCGTCTCCATCGCGTCGCTCGACGACATGAAGGCCCTGTACGACGGCTTCGACCTCGTCGCGCCGACCACGTCCGTGTCGATGACGATCAACGGCCCGGCGCCGACGATCCTCGCGTACTTCCTCAACACCGTGATCGACCAGCAGGTCGCCGTCTTCACGGAGAAGGAGGGGCGCGAGCCGTCCGCGGAGGAGCACGCGAAGATCAAGGCGTTCGCGCTGGCCAATGTCCGCGGCACCGTGCAGGCCGACATCCTCAAGGAGGACCAGGGCCAGAACACCTGCATCTTCTCCACGGAGTTCTCGCTGCGCATGATGGCGGACATCCAGGAGTGGTTCATCCAGCAGCAGGTGCGGAACTTCTACTCGGTGTCGATCTCGGGCTACCACATCGCCGAGGCCGGGGCGAACCCCATCAGCCAGCTCGCCTTCACGCTCGCCAACGGCTTCACCTACGTCGAGTCGTACCTCGCGCGCGGCATGAACATCGACGACTTCGCGCCGAACCTGAGCTTCTTCTTCTCCAACGGCATGGACGCCGAGTACAGCGTCATCGGCCGCGTGGCGCGGAGGATCTGGGCCGTGGCCATGCGCGACCGCTACGGCGCCGCGGAGCGTTCGCAGAAGTTCAAGTACCACGTGCAGACCTCGGGCCGTTCGCTGCACGCGCAGGAAATGGACTTCAACGACATCCGCACGACCCTGCAGGCCCTCTGCGCCCTGTACGACAACTGCAATTCCTTGCACACCAACGCCTACGACGAGGCGATCACCACTCCCACGGAGTCGTCCGTCCGCCGCGCGATGGCCATCCAGATGATCATCAACAAGGAGTGGGGCCTGTCGGCCAACGAGAACCCGTTGCAGGGCTCGTTCGTCATCGACGAGCTGACCGACCTCGTCGAAGAGGCCGTGCTGATGGAGTTCGACCGCATCTCCGAACGCGGCGGCGTGCTCGGCGCGATGGAGACCGGCTACCAGCGCGGCCGCATCCAGGACGAGTCGATGCTCTACGAACAGCGCAAGCACGACGGCTCACTGCCCCTGGTGGGCGTCAACACCTTCCTGCCGGAGGACGGCACGCGCGAGGTCGTGAAGATCGAGCTCGCCCGCGCCACCGAGGAGGAGAAGAGGTCGCAGGTCGACCGCACGCGCGCCTACCAGGCGGCGCACCGCGACGAGGCCCAGAAGGCGCTCGCCCGGCTGCGCGAGGTCGCGCAGACGAACGAGAACGTGTTCGCGGTGCTGATGGACGCGGCGCGCGTGTGCACGCTCGGCCAGATCACCGAGGCGTTCTTCGAGGTGGGCGGGCAGTACCGCCGCAACATCTAGGCGCACCGGCCTCGTTGACACCTGTTCCGGTGCTCCGGCAGGCTTGAGCGCGTCGGCAGCGGGGGCTGCCGGCGCACTTGAGAAAGCCTGGGGGCTCTCATGCACATGCGTTCTGTTCTGCTGCGCTTGTTCAGCTTGATGGCGATCGTCCTCGCGATCGGGACGACATCGGTACCGGCCGGAGCGACTGCGGACGTCCCTGCTCCCGAGCAGGCCGTCCCGGCGGCGGACCACTGGACGACCACGACCACCGAAGTCTGGTTGCGCCAGTGCGCAACCTTCAACTGCGGCTACCACGTCCTTCCCGCGGGTACCAACGTCCGGGTCTACTGCTACACCACCAACGCGGGCATCAGCTGGAACGTCGCGAGGACGGCGGACAACCGCGCCGGCCACCTGGACGCCTCCGCAGTTCAGGTGCCCAACTGGTACCAGTCGTGCAGCAACGCGGGCAGGCAGTTGCGGAGGTCGCAGACCGAGCTGTGGGCCCACAGCTGCCCGAAGATGGCCTGCGGATACGGAGTGGTGCCGCCCGGTCATGACATCGCAGCCTTGACCTTGGCGAGCGAGGAGGGCGACGGCGACCTCTGGACGCTGATCCTCGACCACGACAACGTGCACACGAACCTGGTCGGCTGGGTGCACACCAGCGACATCGACTAGACCGCGTACGGCCGGCCGACGATCCACCCGCCCACGTGGCCGGGCAGCTCGTCGGTCGGCACCAGCTCCACGGTGTCGCCGACCTCGACCACCCCGGGCCGGACCACCCAGCTGTCGAGGCACAGCACCCCGCCGAACTCGCGCCGGATCCGCCGGTGCACGTCCAGGTCCTGCGCGCCGGTGTCCGGGTCGATCGTCGTGACCACGCACCGGGCGCGCTTCTGGTACATCCCGATCACCACGTCGCCGACCACCAGCGCGTGCCCCGGCCAGGTGTCCTCCTCCCCGGCCTCGACGCCGCCGATGAGGATGTTCGGTCGCAGCCGCCGCACGTCCACGCCCGCCGCCTCGACCTGGCCGTCCGTGGCCACCAGGACGTTGAGCACGTCGAACCGCTCCGGGCCGGTGTAGCGGGTCAGCCTGCCGCCGAACGGGAGCACCTTCTCGTGCGCCTGCCAGCTGTCCCACGGGTGCCCGTCGACCAGCGGGCCGTCCGGGCCGGTGGAGGCGGGGATCGTGAGCAGGCCGTAGCGGGTGCGGCCGGTCAGCACGCCGCGCGGGCCCTGCACGTGCACCAGCCGGTCGCCCTCGACGCCGTCTTCGGTGAACGTCGCCTGCTGGAGTTCTTCGCCGCCCAGGGACTTCACCGGGTAGCGCCACAACGCCTTGAGGTACATGTCGTCACACCGCCGGGATCTCGTCGGTGGAGTTCGGGTCCACGCGGCGGTCCGACTCGGCGATCCGCACGTCGTTGATGCTCGCCTCGCGCCTGCGCATCAGGCCCGACTCGGCGAACTCCCAGTTCTCGTTGCCGTAGCTGCGCCACCACTGGCCCTCGTCGTCGTGCCACTCGTACTGGAAGCGCACGGCGATGCGGTTGCCGCCGAACGCCCACAGCGACTTGCGCAGCACGTACTCGTGTTCGCGCTCCCACTTCCTCGTCAGGAACGCGACGATCTCGTCGGTGCCGGTGACGAACTCGGACCTGTTGCGCCACACCGAGTCCGGCGTGTAGGCGGCGGCGACGCGCACCGGGTCCCTGGAGTTCCAGGCGTCCTGCGCCGCCTGCACCTTGAGCCGGGCGGTCTCGGCGTCGAACGGGGGTACGAGCTTCACGGCTGTCCTTCCAACGGTTGGGCGACGCCGTAAACGTTAGAACGTTGGTCTAACGTTTGCAAGTCTGTGTTACCGTTAGGTGTGCTCACGCCCGACGAACCCCGGCCGGTCCTGCTGATGAACACCGTCTGGGCCAACCGGTCGCGGGTCCACGACGACCTGACGACTGTCGGTGGGCTCCGCGAGTTCCTGGGCGTGCCGGCGGACCAGGCCGACCTGGAGGCGTTCCGCGCGTTGCGGCAGGCCCTGCGGGACCTCGCGGCGGTGCTCACCGAGGACACGCGCCCGATCGCGCAGGACCGCGACCTGGAGCGGGCCGTGGCTGAGGTCAACCGTGCGGCGCGCACGGCGCCGCGGTGGCCGCAGCTGGCCGTGCACGACGGGAAGCTGTTGCGGCACAACGAGAGTGAAGGATCACTCGCGGATCGCGAACGCGCCCTGATCGCAGCGGAGGCGGTGGACCTGTTCACCGGTGAGGACGCGGTGCTGGTGCGCGCCTGCCACGCGCCGGGCTGCGTGCTGTACTTCGTGAAGGACCACCCGCGGCGGGAGTGGTGCTCGCCGTCGTGCGGCAACAGGGTCCGCGCGGCACGCCACTACCGGCGCAACCGGGGGTGAATTCCCTGGTCCGAACGGGTTTTCCTGCTCGGCAGGGGTAAACATGAGCCGCTCCAGTTCCGATTAACCGGACAACAGTTGGGCGCGTTTGTGTGTGGTGGTGATCCACGATGTCCCGAGAAACCGTGCCAGGGCACGACATCGGCTATCACCTCGTCTGCTTCGACGAGACGGGCAACGAGCGGGGGCGCGACAGCGCGGACGTCCTGTACGACGCCCGCCGCGGTGTCACCGATGTCTTCTTCTTCATCCACGGGTGGAACGGCGACGTGCCGGCCGCCCGCGAGCAGTACGGGCGGTGGGTCGCGACGATGGCCGACTGCCGGGCCGAACGGGAAGCGGCACACCGGCTTCCCGGCGGGTTCAAGTCCCTCCTCGTGGGCCTGCACTGGCCGTCGAAGGCCTGGGGGGACGAGGACGTGCGGTCGGACGAGTTCATCAAGGCCCAGGCCCAGCGCCTCGGCGGAGGAGCCGGGCGCACGGCCGCCGTGCGCACCATCGTCGAGGCCGCGCGGCAGCATCCGTGCCGCATGTCGGCCGCGGTCAAGCAGGCCTACGACTACCTGGAGAGCTCGGTCCCCGACCTGCCGGGCGAGGACGGGATGGCGTTCGACCCGGAGCAGCTCTACCGGGCGTGCCTGGAGGACCCGGCGCTGGGCGGGATCCTGTCACCGTTGCGGATCCTGACGTTCTGGAAGATGAAGCGGCGCGCCAAGGTGTTCGGGGAGAGCGGTGCGTCCCGGATCGCCCGCGAGGTCGCCCAGGCCGCACCGAACGCGCGCATCCACCTGATGGGCCACAGCTTCGGCTGCATCACCGCCACCGCGATGGCGAACGTGGTGCCCGCCGCGACGCTGACGCTGGTGCAGGGCGCGATGTCGCTGTGGTCGTTCGCCGAGAGACTGCCCGGCGAACCCGGCTCCGGCTACTTCCGCGGCGTGCTCGGCCGCGTGCCCGGTCCGATCATCGTCACCACGTCGTCGAACGACTACGCGACCGGCAGGTTCTACCCGCTGGCCGCGCGGTCGGGCCGCCAGGTCGACCTGGACTCGTACCCGAAGTACGGCGCCATCGGCTCCCACGGTGTGCAGGGCACGTACGCACACGGCCACCAGATCGGGTCTCCCGGCGAGCTGTCGCGCGGACAGGTCCACAACGTCGACTGCACGTCCGTGATCCGCCGCATCGACGGGATCGCGGGCGCGCACAACGACATCTGCCACCCGGAGCTGGCCAGGCTGTTGTGGAAGGCGGTGGTCGCCCGCTAGTCCGTCGCGGTTCCCAGACGCAGAACCACCTGCGGCACCACCGTGTTGCCGAGGAGTGGACGCAGGTCCGCGCGCAACGCCGCCGGGCTCATCGGGTCGTGCGCGGGGGAGACGCAGAACCCGACGGTGCCCGCGGTGAGGATCACGCGCTGCATCGCCTGTCCCGCACGGATTTCCGCGCAGGCGCCCTGGGTGAACGTGCACAGCACGAGCTCGGCGCCGTCCTTGACGTGCAGCCACGCGCGTTCGACCTCCGCCGCCCGCGACAGCAGCCCGCGCCACGCGGCCGGCTCGGGGAACGTCGTCCACGTGCGACGGTTCGTGCGCAGGGCGTGCAGCAACGCCAGCACGTCCGGGCTCGGCTCCTGGTACCCGCCGAGCCGGATGGCCGCGGCCGCGTCGTTCGCGCTCGGTCCCGGCAGCAGCGTCACCAGTGGACGGATGCCGTGGCCCTGCAACGCCAGCCGGGCGTTGAGCAACGCGACCCCGCAGGCGAGTCTTGCCTCGCGGCTGTGCGGGGTGGCGGTGTGCAGCTCGATCTGCTCGGGGCGTACCTCGAAGCGCACGCCGGAGACCGAGGCCCTTGCGAGCGCGAGGACGCCGCGCACGTCCTCACCCGCCAGTCCGAGTGAGCCGGGTACGGCGATCGTCATGTGCCCACTGTCCGGTCGCCGGCGGGGCTCGGCCACGGTCGAAGGTCCTCACTTGCTAGGGCCGTGGGGTGGCGGAAAGTGTGCGAATCTAGGCGGCGTGCCTGACACGCCCGGTCGCCGAGACCTCGACGAGCTCCTCGACGAGGTGCGTGACCGCATGGACGAGATCGTCACCACCCGCGACCACATGCAGGAACTCCTCGGCGCCGTGCTCGCCGTCGCGTCGGGTCTGGAACTCGAGTCGACGTTGTTGCGCATCGTCCAGGCCGCCGTGGACCTGGTCGGCGCCCGCTACGGCGCGCTGGGCGTGCTCGGGACCCGCGACGACCTGTCCCAGTTCCTGCACGTCGGCATCGACGACGAGACGCGGGCGTCGATGGGCCGGCTGCCCGAGGGCAAGGGCCTGCTCGGGCTGTTCATCAAGGACCCGGCACCGCTGCGCCTGCGCGACCTCTCGCAGCACGAGATGTCCGTGGGCTTCCCGCCCAACCACCCGCCGATGCACAACTTCCTCGGGGTGCCCGTCCGCGTGCGCGACGAGGTCTTCGGCAACCTCTACATGACCGAGAAGATCGACGCGGCGGAGTTCACCGCCGACGACGAGGCCGTGCTGCAGGCGCTGGCCGCGGCCGCCGGCATCGCGATCGAGAACGCCCGCCTGTTCGAACGGTCCCGCATGCGCGAACGCTGGCTCGAGGCCATCGGCGAGGTCAACTCCGAACTGCTCGGAGGCGCCTCCGGCGAGTACGCGCTGCGCCTGATCTCCCAGCGCACGGTGGAACTGGCGGGCGCCGACTCCGCGCTGGTCGTGCTCGGCGACGGCGACCACACGCCGCTGTCGGTCGCCGCGGGCGCGGGTGCGAAGGTCGACTTCACCGACGTCGAGGACGCCGTGGCGGAGGTGATCCGTTCCGGCGTCCCCCTGCTGGTGGACCACGACGCCCCGTCCGGCCCGGTCCTGGCCGTGCCGCTGCGTTCGGAGATGGGCGTCACCGGCGCGCTGGTCGTGTCGCGCCGGGCCGGTGAGACGCCGTTCCTGCCGGAGCAGGTCCCGATGCTCGCGTCGTTCGCCGACCAGGCCGCCGTGGCGCTGGAGTTCGCCGAACAGCAGCGCTCCCAACGCCTCCTGGACGTCCTGGAGGACCGCGACCGCATCGCCCGCGACCTGCACGACCACGTGATCCAGCGCCTGTTCGTCACCGGTCTCACGCTGCAGGCCACGATGCGCCGCGTCACCGAGCCCGAGGTCGCCGCGCGCCTGCGGACCGCCGTCGAGCAGCTCGACGAGACCGTCCGCGAGATCCGCACGTCCATCTTCGACCTGCACTCGACCGACAACACCTCGCTGCGCCGCCGCCTGCTCGACCTCGTCGCGGGCCTCACCGAGGCGACGCACCTCAAGCCGTCGGTGCGGATGTCGGGCACCGTCGACAACTCCGTGCCGCCGGAACTGGCCGAACACGTGGAGGCCGTCGTGCGCGAGGCCGTCACGAACTGTGTGCGCCACGCCTCCGCCACCGAGCTCGCGGTGCTCGTCGACGCGGGCGACGACGTCGTGATCACCGTGCAGGACAACGGGACCGGCATCCCGGCCGACGCGGCGCGCAGCGGCCTGCGCAACCTCGCCCACCGCGCGGCGAAGTTCGGCGGGACGCTGGCGGTGCAGGTCCCGGAGGGCGGCGGTGCCTGCCTGGTGTGGCGGGTGCCGCTGCCGGAGGACTGAGCCGCGGGCGGTCAGCGGGGCTTGTCGCCGTCCTTGCGGAACTGCGAGGCGAACACGGCCGCCTGCGTGCGGCGTTGCATGCCGAGCTTCGCCAGCAGGTGCGAGACGTAGTTCTTGACCGTCTTCTCGGCGAGGAACATCCGCTCGGCGATCTGGCGGTTCGTGAGGCCCTCGCCGATGAGGTCGAGCACCGTGCGCTCCTGCTCGCTGAGCATGCGCAGCGGGTCGCCCTCCTCGCGTTCGCGGCGGATCCGGTTGAGCAGTGCGGAAGTCGTGCGGGCGTCCAGAAGGGACTGTCCCGCCGCGACGGTGCGCACGGCGTTGACCAGGTCCGCGCCGAGGATCTGCTTCAGCACGAAACCGGAGGCGCCCGCCATGATCGCGTCGAACAGGGCCTCGTCGTCCGCGAAACTCGTGAGCATCAGGCACTGCAGGCCGGGGAGGCGGCTGCGCAGCTCGCGGCACAGCTCGATGCCGTTGCCGTCGGGCAGCCTGATGTCGAGCACCGCCACGTCGGCCTGCGCGCCCGGCGCCTTGGCCAGGGCCTCCGCGACCGACGCGGCGTCACCGACCACCTCGAGGTCGGACTCCTCGCCGAGCAGGTCCGCTATGCCCCGCCGGACGATCTCGTGGTCGTCGACGAGGAAGACACGCGTCGCCATGGAGGTCACGGTAGCCCAAAGTCCCTGGCATGAGGGGACCGACGCACGCTGCCCACTGCGCCGATCGGGCCTTATTTTCAGATCATGAGCGGTCTTCCCGTTGTCGTCGGTGTCGACGGTTCCCCGTCCGCGCTCGCCGCGGTGGCGTGGGCTGCGCGAGCCTGCGTACTGCACGGCGCGCCGTTGCGTCTGGTACATGCGTACACGTTGCCCACGCGCGGTTATCCCGAGGTCATCTCATCAGCGCGTGAACTGCGTTCGGCCATGTACGACCAAGGGCGAATGTGGCTTTCTCAGGCCGTGGCCGTCGTACGGGCGGAAGCGCCTGACGTGCCTGTGGAGCACGACCTGCGCATGGAGCACCCCACGCCCGTGTTGCTCGCGGAGTCTGCACGCGCGCGGGAAGTGGTGGTGGGGTCGCACGGACTGGGCGGGTTCACCGGAGCGTTGATCGGCTCAACGGCCGTCGCGTTGTCGATTCACGGTGAGTGTCCCGTGGTGGTGGTACGTGGCCACCGGCGCGACGGGCCCGTGGTGGTGGGGGTCGACCTGTCGCCCGAATCGGACGCGGCCATCGGCTTCGGGTTCGAGGAGGCGGCGGCGTCCGGGGCGCCGCTGGTGGCGGCCATGGCGCAAGGCGACGAGAAGTCCCTGGAAACGCGAATGTCCGGGTGGCTGGAGAAGTACCCGGACGTCGCGGTGGAGCAGGTGCTGGGGGAGCGGCCGATCCCGTTGCTGCTGGAACAGGGGCAACGGGCCGGGCTGCTCGTCGTCGGGTCACGGGGGCGTGGCGGTTTCGCCGGGATGCTGCTCGGGTCGACCTCGCAGGCCCTGGTCTACCACGCCCCGTGCCCGGTGGCCGTGGTCAGGCCTGCTTGATCGCCGAGATCTCGAACTCGAGGACGACCTTCTCGCTCACCAGCACGCCGCCGGCCTCGAGCGCCGCGTTCCAGCTGACGCCGTAGTCCTTGCGGTTGATGGTGTGCGAGCCCTCGAAGCCCACGCGGGTGTTGCCGAACGGGTCGACGGCCACGCCCTCGAAGGCGAACGGGATGGTGATGTTCTTGGTGACGTCCTTGATGGTGAGGTCACCGGAGATCTCGAAGTTGTCGTCGTCGATCTGCTTGGCGGCGGTCGAGACGAACTTGATCTCCGGGAAGGTCTCGACGTCGAGGAACTCGTTCGTCGTCAGGTGACCGTCGCGCTGGGCGTTGCGGGTGTCGATGCTCGCGGCCTTGATCGTGACCTCGGCGGTGGTGTTCTCCGGCTTGTCACCGTCGATCTTGATCTTGCCGTCGAACTCGTTGAACGCACCACGAACCTTGGTGACCATCGCGTGGCGAGCGACGAAGCCGATGCGGGAGTGCGAGCCGTCGATGACGTAGTCGCCGGTCAGTTCGGTGAGGTTGGTGGCGGTGGTCATGGTGTCAAGTCCTTCGGTTGCTCGATTTGGTTGAAGTCTCACTCACCCTGCCCGAACGTGGATGATGTGTCAACTATTCCCGTATGCTGAACCGGTGACACGATGGTTGGAGCCTGAGCAGCAGCAGGCGTGGCGTGCCTACGTCCGCATGCAGGGGGAGCTCAATGCGCATCTGAGCAGGCAGATGTCGGTCGACTCGGACATCTCGATGGCCGACTTCGCCGTGCTGGTGCAGCTCACCGACACGCGTGAGGAGCGCGTGCGCGTGTTGGAGCTTGCACGGTCGTTGCACTGGGAGAAGAGCCGCATCTCACATCACGTCGCACGGATGGAGAAGCGCGGTCTGGTGCGGCGAGAGAGTTGTGGCAGCGACGGACGTGGGTCGTTCGTCGTGCTGACGGACCAGGGCCGCTCCGCGATCGAGGCGGCCGCGCCGGCGCACGCCGAGATGGTGCACAAGCTGGTGTTCGACCAGCTCACGGCCTCGGAGGTGACGGCGTTGCAGGCCATCTCGGAGAAGATCCTCACGCGCTTAACGACAGGAGAATGTGCGGCGGTAGTCGCTCGGTGCGACGCCGACGACGCGATGGAAGTGGTGCCGCAGGAGAGCGGCTGTTCCGAAGCCTGACCTGGTCGCGACCGCGTCGACGTCCAGGTCGGTCTCTT
This sequence comes from Lentzea albida, assembly GCF_900111005.1. Taxonomy (GTDB): domain Bacteria; phylum Actinomycetota; class Actinomycetes; order Mycobacteriales; family Pseudonocardiaceae; genus Lentzea; species Lentzea albida. The sequence continues at coordinate 317,694 of NZ_FOFV01000005.1, read as the reverse complement.
CGAGCAGCCTGCGCGCGTGAAGCACCCGTTGGAGTGACAGCCACTTGTTCGGGGTGGTGCCGGTCTCCGCGGCGAACCTGCGCGCGAAGGTCCGTTCGGACATGACGGCGAGCTTCGCCATCGTCGCCACCGTGTGGTTGTCCGCGATCGTGTCGAGCACCCGTTCCAGCACCGGCTCCAGGCTGTCGGAGCTGCACTCCGGGATGGGGAGCTCCACGAACTGCCGCTGGCCGCCGTCGCGCTGCGGCGCCACGACCATCCGGCGCGCGATGGTGTTGGCGACCTTGGTGCCGAGTTCCCTGCGCACGAGGTGCAGGCAGGCGTCGATGCCCGCCGCCGTGCCGGCGCTGGTGATGATGTTGCCGTCGTCCACGAACAGCACGTCCGCGTCGAGCCGGGCCTTCGGGAAGCGCTCCTGGAACATCCGCGCCTCGCGCCAGTGCGTCGTGCAGTGCCGGTCGTCGAGCAGTCCGGCCGCACCCAGGATGAACGCCCCGCTGCACACGCTGAGCAACGTCGCGCCGGTCTCCCTCAGCGCCTTGACGAGCTTCTCCGGGTACTCGTCGCGGACCCGCGCGGCGGGCAGTGCGACGAGGTCGACGCTCTGCAGCGCGTCGAACCCGTGCTCCGGCGTGATGCTCACGCCGCGGATGCTCGTCGGCACCGGCTCGTTCGGGACCTCCCCGCACACCCGGAAGTCGACCAGCGGCACGCCCTCCTCGGTCCGGTCGATGCCGAAGACCTCGCAGAGCAGGCCGAACTCGAACGGCGCGACGCCGTCGATGAGGGGAACCGCCACCGATCGCAGCATGGCAGGATTTTAGCGCGCAGCGTCAGATCTGCCACTGTTGGCGGGATATTGGTGACCGCAAACTTACTGACATGACTCTTGCGGCGATCGTCCTCGTAGTGGCAGCTCTCTCCGTCTGGCTCGACCGGCACCGCGACCGCAACGCCGGCTTGGCAGGCTCGTCCGACGTCAACGACCGCGACCGCGTCCGCGTGCGCGACGACCTGCGGTACCTCACCTGATGACCGGTTCCGGTCCCGTGTAGCGGGCGACCGGGCGGATGATCTTCGTGTCCTCGGACTGCTCGAGCGCGTTGGCACACCACCCGATCACCCGGCTGCACGCGAACGTCGGCGTGAACATCTCGCGCGGGACACCGCACTGCTCCATCAGCACGCCGGCGTAGAACTCGACGTTCGCGTAGAGCTGCCGGCCGGGCTTCAGCTCGGCCAGCAGCTCGGTGACCCGCCGCTCGACCGTGACCGCGAAGTCCGTGAGCCCGGTCGGCCTCTTCAGCGCGATCTCCTTGAGCAGCCGTGCCCGCGGGTCCTCCGTCTTGTAGACGGCGTGACCGAAGCCCATGATCCGGTCGCCCTGCTCGATGCGCTCCCGCACCCAGGCGTCGATGTTGTCCGGCGACCCGATGAGGTCCAGCGCCTCCAGCGCTCGGTCCGGCGCGCCGCCGTGCAGCGGCCCGGAGAAGGTCCCGATCGCCGCCGTCACCGCCGACACGACGTCCGCCCCGGCGCTCGCGACCACGCGTGCCGTGAACGTCGACGCGTTGAAGCCGTGGTCGATCGTCGCGATCAAGTACTGCTCGACTGCACGGCTCGTCCACGGTGACGGCTCCAGTCCAGTCAACATGTACAACCAGTTCGCCGAGGTGGACAAATCAACCCTGGGGTTGACGGGATCAAGTCCATGCTTGATCCGGTGCAGTGCGGCGAGGATCGTCGGCGTCATCGCGCTGACCTTGAGGGCGTCGGCCCTGCGGTCGCTCATGGGCGCGTCCCACATCGGCCGGCTCGGCACCATCGACAGCGCGGTCCTGAGTCCGGCCAGCGCCGTGCACCCCGACCGCGCGATGGCCGGCAGCACCTCCCGGATCGACTCGGGCAGTTCCCGCAGCCCGGCGGTCCGCCGCGCGAACTCGGCGGCCTCGTCCCCGTCCGGCAACCGGCCCTCGACGAAGAGGAACCACACGTCCTCGAACGACCGGGTGGCGGCCAGTTCGATCGCATCGTGCCCGCGGTAGTGGAAGTAGCCCGCGGCACCGTTCACGTCCCCGATCGACGTCGTGGTGACGACGACGTCTTTAAGCCCTTTGGGTGCATCAATCAACATGCACAACAGGCTCCGTCAACATGTCTTGTACAGTCAACGTTGATGGAATCAATGTTGACGACGAATCAAGCTGCCCGTCGCCTCGGCGTGAAGCCGGCGACGGTCTACGCGTACGTCAGCCGCGGGCTCCTGACCAGCACGAAGGTCAACCGCTCCAGCATGTTCGGTGTCGCCGAGGTAGAGGCCCTCGCGCAGCGCACCGGTGCGCGCGGAGCGGTGGCAGCTGTGACGGATCGCATCCGCACCCGCATCTCCCTGCTGGAGAACGACCAGCTCCACTATCGCGGCAGATCGGTCCCCGCGCTCGCCGGCACCAAGCGCTTCGAGGACGTGGCGCACTGGCTGTGGACCGGGATCGACTCGGAGGGCATGCAGTTCCCCGAGGGCCAGGAGATCTGGATGGCCCTCCCCGAGAGCGCCACCCTCACCGACCGGGTCCGCGTCGCCATCGCCCTCGCCAGCGTCGGCGACCCCCTCCGCTACGACCTGGACAGGGCCGTCACCACGGCCAAGTCCCTCATCGCGGACGTGGTCGAGTCCCTGCCCATGGCCGGCAGGCCCCAGGGCACCGACATAGCCGAACGCCTGTGGGCCCGCCTGTCCCCGGAGCCCCCGCAGCCGGACCTGCTCAACGCCGCCCTCATCCTGCTCGCCGACCACGACCTGGCCATCTCGACCATGGCGGCGAGGGTCGCCGCCTCGGCCCACGCCAACCCGTACGCGGTCGTGTCCGCGGGCATGGGCGCCATGGAGGGTCAGAAGCACGGCGCGGCCACCACCATCGCGTACCGCTTCCTGCTCCAGGCGCAGTCCGACCCGATGGGCACCCTCGCCGAACACCTGCGCTCGGGCCAGCCGATCCCGGGCTTCGGCCACCGCGTCTACCGGTCCCGGGACCCCCGCGCCGACCACCTGCTCGCGCTGCTGCGCAGTCACGGTGAGCTGGTGGCGGACAAGGTGATGGGCACCCAGCCGCAGTCGTTCCCGAACGTCGACCTGGCCCTGGCGCAGTTCGCGCTGATGTTCAAGATGCCGGCGGACGCGGGCGAGGCCATCTTCGCGATCGCGCGGATCGTGGGGTGGATCGCGCACGCGATGGAGGAGTACCGCGAGCCGGGGCTGCGGTTCCGCGCGATGGGCGTGTACACGGGGGACCGGCCGTAGCCGGGTGAGGACCAGGCGACCCCCAGGACGCCTGGTCTTCGGCACTCGGTCAGTCCGGCAGGCCGGCGTGGTCCTGCCCGGCGAAGGCGAGGATCCGCGCGATGGTCAGCTCGGGCTCCTCCAGGTTCAGCGCGTGTGTCGCCCCCGGCACGATCTCGGTGCGCACGCGCGGGACGAGGGACTCGACGCGCGCGCTGAGTTCCTGTGCGTTGAGCAGCGAGCTGCGTGCGCCCAGCACGAAGTGGGTCGGCACGTCGATCGAGCGCAGTTCGTCGTCGGTGAACGCGTGCTGCGGAGCCATCTGGATCTTGTACTTCATGCCGCGGAACACCAGCGGGCGCATCGTGTGGCGCACGGTGGGATCGCCGGCGCTGACCCGGCGCAGGATCGGGGCGGGCAGCCACCAGCGGGACAGCTCGCCGAGGCTCCAGAGGACGAACCTCAGGAAGGCGATCCCGAACCCGCCCGGTTCGAAGGCGAGGACGCCGGCGACCCCGGCGGGGCGCCGGGTGGCGAGGTTCAGCGCCAGGTAGGCGCCGCGCGAGATCCCGACCAGGTGGACCTTCTCGTGACCGAGGCCCGCGAGGACGTCGGCCAGCCAATCCGCCTCGTCGTCGGTGTTCTCGAAGGGCCGGGTCTGGACCGAGCGCCCCGGTTCGCCGATCACGTCGACGGCGTACACGGTGTGCCGGGCCGCCAGCTCGGCGACCCAGGGGTACCAGGACAACGACGTGCCCATGGCGCCGGGCAGCAGCACGATCGGCGTGCCGGTGCCGCTGCGCCGAACGCGGGTCGCACCGAACCGGGTCTCCACGTCCAGCTCTTCCGACGGCACCGGCCACTTCCGCCGGATCGTCTCGTACGTGGCGAAATAGCGATCCGCCGCCTTCTGGTCCACGAACTTCCCGACCATCGCACCCCCAGGTGTCTTTCCAATGCAGATGCAATGTAACAGCCGCGCGCAGTGCCCGTCGACACCTGTCGCTGTGCCAGAGTGATCACATGCCCAAACGCGTTGACCACGAGGAGAAGCGGCGCGACCTCGCGGAGGCGCTCTTCCGGATCGCGTCGATGCGAGGCCTGCAGGCGGTGACGTTGCGCGCGGTCGCGGCAGAGGCGGGCGTGTCGATGTTCCAGATCCAGTACTACTTCCCGACCAAGGAGGACATGCTGCGCCACGCCTGGCAACGGATCACCGAACTGGGCGCCGAGCGTGCCGGGAGGGGCATCGCGGAAGCGGCGCGGACGGGTGACGAACGTGCCGTCATCCGCGCGTGCGTGCTCGGGGTCCTGCCGACGGACGAACGCAGCCGCATGCTGTGCGCGGTGCAGATCGCCTACTTCGCCGTGGACGTCACGCGCGGCAGCCAGGCACCGGACCAGCAGGCCATGCTGCCGCACCTCGTGCGCCTGATCGCGGACCAGCTCGGACACGCGCGGCAACGCGGCCGGATCGCACCGGGCCTCGACCTCCAGCTGGAGGCGGACGCGCTGGCGATCATGACCGGCGGGCTGCTCAGCGGGATGCTCGTCGGCGCCTACGACGCGACCAGGGCCGCGGAGATCGTCGACTACCGGCTCGACCAGCTGTTCACCGGCTGACGAGGCCGGCCCCGCATGGCCGCTGGCGTGACAGCCACGAGGAGCGGACCATGAAAAGCATGAGATTGTCCGCAGTGGACAACCTGAAGGTGATCCTGGTCGCGTGGGTCATCGGCGGCCACGCGCTGCTCGGCTACGCCGCGATCGGTGGCTGGCCCTACGACGAGGTCAACGAGGTCACGTTCCACCCCGGCACGGAGACGGTGCTGGCGGCGTTGATCGGGCCGTCCGGGTTGTTCTTCATGGGCACGTTCTACTTCATGGCCGGGATCTTCACGCCCGGCTCGATCGAGCGCAAAGGGCGGCGGCGGTTCATCGCCGAGCGGCTCGTCCGGCTGGGGACGCCGTGGGTCGTGAGTGCGCTGGTGGTGTGGCCGACGTTCGTGTGGATCGCCTACAACGGGGCCGGGCGCGATGTGTCGTGGTGGCAGGCGTTCACCGATCGGGACCCGTTCCTCGACAGCGGGTCGTTGTGGTTCGTGGGGGTGTTGCTGATCTTCAGCGTCGGCGTCGCGCTGGCGCCGCCGATCAGGGAGCGCGCCATCACCAGCGGGACCGTCGTGGGGATGACCGTGGCGGTGGCGGGGACGACGTTCCTGACGCGGCTGGTGTTCCCGGCTCGCAGCGGGCAGGTCGGGGACCTGCACCTGTGGTGGTGGCCGCAGTGCCTCGGCATGCTGCTGCTGGGGGCGATCGGGGGTCGCAAACTCGCTGAGCGGGTGCCGGACGAGATCTACCGCATGACGCGCAACGTCGTCATCGGCACGATCGCGCTCCTGCCGGTCGCGGCGGCGATGATGGGTGTGCTGGACCTGGCGAAGAGCGCGGAGCCGTTCCTCGGCGGCTTCCGGTGGCAGGCGGCGGTGCTGGCCGTCGTCGAGGGGATCCTGGTGGTGGCCGGGAGTCTGTGGCTCATCGGGCTGGCTCAGCGCAGGCTGACGCGCCAGGGGCCGTTCGTGGACGGGCTGGCGCGGTCGGCTTACGTCGCGTTCGTGGTGCAGGGGCCGATCCTGCTCGCGCTCGCCACCGGGTTGCGGCCGTTGGACCTTCCCGCCGAGGTGAAGGCGCCGTTGGTGGGGGCGGCGGCGATCGTGCTGTCGTTCGGGATCGGGTGGGTGGTCACTTCACGCCGAGGCGCTTCAGCACGCTCGTCGTGATGCCCGCGGCGTCGAGGCCGTGGGCGCGGAGGATGCGCGCGCGGGAGTCGTGGGGCAGGAAACGCGGTGGCAGGGCGAAGGTCGCCACGCACGCGGACGTGCCGGTCAGGGCTTGGCCGAGACGTGCTCCCAGGGCGCCTGTCGACGTCGTGTCCTCGACGGCCAGGACGAGGCGGTGCCGGCCGCTGTACTTGACCAGGTGCGGGTCCAGGGGTGCGGTCCAGCGCGGGTCCACCACGGTGACGCGGACGTCGTGCGACGCCAGTTCGTCCGCCGCGGCCAGACACGCACCCGCCAGCGGGCCCACGGCGATGAGGAGCACCTCGGCGTCCGGGGCCTCGCGCAGCACGTCGAAGTGGCCCACACGGCGGACCGCGGGCACGTCCGGCCCCACCGCGGCTTTCGGGTAGCGCACGACCGTGGGGCCGTCCACCACCTCGACGGCCTCGCGCAGCAGTGCGGCCAGGGACGCCGGGTCGCGCGGGGCGGCCAGCCGGAGGCCGGGGACCACGGGCAGCACGGAGGCGTCCCACATGCCGTGGTGCGATGCGCCGTCCGGACCGGTCACGCCGGCCCGGTCCAGCACGAACGTCACCGGGAGCCGGTGCAGCGCCACGTCCATCAGCAGCTGGTCGAACGCGCGGGACAGGAACGTCGCGTAGACGGCGACCACCGGGTGCAGGCCGCCCATGGCCATGCCCGCGGCGGACGTCACGGCGTGCTGCTCGGCGATGCCCACGTCGAACACGCGCGACGGGAAGCGTTCGGAGAAAGGCCGCAGCCCCACCGGTTCCAGCATCGCCGCGGTCAGGCAGACGACGTCCGGGCGCTCGGCGCCGATCGCCACGATCTCGTCGGAGAACGCGTCGGTCCACGTCCGGCCGCCGGTGGCACCCGCGGCGCCGACCGCGTGCATGCGGTCGGCCTCGTCGGACTCGGCAGCGGGATAGCCCTTGCCCTTCACGGTCTTGCAGTGCACGACGACGGGACGGCCGAGCGACTTGGCCTCCCACAGGGCGTTCTCGACGGCGTGCACGTGGTGCCCGTCGACCTCGCCGATGTACGCGAGACCCAACGCCTCGAACAACCCCCGCGCGGTGCCGTCCAGCAACGACGCCGCGAAACCACCGGCGGTCGGGTCGTACGAGCGGCCGTTGTCGTTGAGCAGCACCACGACCGGGCGCGACGAACCGCCGATGTTGTTCAGCGCCTCCCAGCACATCCCGCCGGTGAGCGCGCCGTCACCGACGATCGCGACCACCCTGCGCTCGGTGCCGCCCAGTTCGAACGCCTTGGCCAGACCGTCCGCATAGGACAGTGCCGTCGAGGCGTGCGAGTTCTCGACGACGTCGTGCGCGGACTCGGCCGCCGACGGGTACCCCGACATGCCGCCGGCCTGCCGCAACGAGTCGAAGTCCGAGCACCGGCCCGTCAGCATCTTGTGCATGTACGACTGGTGCCCGGTGTCGAACAGCACCACGTCGACCGGCGAGGTGAACACCCGGTGCACCGCGATCGTCAGCTCGACGGCACCCAGGTTCGGCCCGAGGTGACCACCGGTCCGGTGCACTTTCGAGATCAGGAACGACCGGACCTCCGACGCCAGCGCACCGAGCTCGGAGGACGAGAGCGCCCGCACGTCCGCGGGCGAGGTGATGTCAGCCAGCACGGCGCACCGCCAGCGGCAACGTGAACGAGATCGTCTCCGTCGCGGTCGTGTGCGTCGACACGGACACGGAACCCATGGCCTTCAACGCCTCCACGACCTCGTCCACCAGCTCGGGAGGGGCCGAGGCGCCGGCGGAGAGGCCGACCGACGTCACGCCGGCGAGCCACGCCGGGTCGATCTCCGAGGCGTCGTCGATCAGGTGCGCCGGCGTGCCGCCGCGGGCCGCGAGCTCCACCATCCGCACCGAGTTCGACGAGTTCTTCGATCCCACCACCAGCACGAGGTCGGACTGCTCGGCGACCTCGCGGATCGCGATCTGCCGGTTCGTGGTGGCGTAGCAGATGTCGTCGGAACCGGGCCCCCGCACGTGCGGGAACTTCCGCTCCAGCGCCTCGATCACCTCGGCCGTCTCGTCGACGGCCAGCGTCGTCTGCGTCAGGTACGACACCGGACCGGTGATCTCCAGCGCGAGGACGTCCTCCACGGTCTCCACCAGCACCATCTGGTCGGGGGCCTCACCGAGCGTGCCCTCGACCTCCTCGTGCCCGGCGTGGCCGATCAGCACGATGGTGTCCCCGCGCTCGGCGAACCGCCGCGCCTCGGAGTGCACCTTCGTCACCAGGGGGCACGTCGCGTCCAGCACGTCGAGGTCGCGCAGCCGGGCCTCGGCGCGCACCGCGGGGGAGACGCCGTGCGCGGAGAACACCGCCGTGGCACCGAAAGGCACCTCGGACAGCTCCTCCACGAACACGGCGCCACGAGCCTCCAGTGACCGCACGACGTGGACGTTGTGCACGATCTGCTTGCGCACGTAGACGGGGCCGCCGCGCTGGTCGAGCAGTCGTTCCACGATCTCGATGGCGCGCTCCACCCCGGCGCAGAACGACCGGGGGGAGGCGAGCAGGACCGAACGCGGCGGGTGTTCCGTCATCAGTGCCTTCCAGGATCAGTGATCTCGATGGGTGACCAGTTGGGCGAGCGTGCCGAGCTCCACGGCCGCGCGTGCGGTCGGGGACGCCTCGCCGAGGTGGACCAACGCCTGCGTGTGGAGCTCGTCGGCCTGCGTCTGGCTCCACGCGCGACCGCCGGCCTGGTCGACCAGGTCCGCCGCCCGCGCAAGCGTTTCCGCGTTCATCTCGTGCTCGCCGAAGTACAGCGACGCGAGCTCCGCGGAGGCGGGGAACCCCGCGTTCAGGGCCCGCACGACCGGCAGCGACTTCTTGCGGTTCACCAGGTCCATCTGCGCGACCTTGCCCGTCACCGCCGGGTCGCCCCAGATGCCGAGCAGGTCGTCCACGTGCTGGAACGCCAGCCCCAGCTCGGTCCCGTAGCCGCGCATCGCCTCGACCTGCTCGTCGGACCCGCCGCCGTACAGCGCGCCCAGCGAGGTCGAGGCGCCGAGCAGCGCTCCCGTCTTGCCGCGCGACATCCGCTCGACCTCGGAGACCCGCACGTCGTCGCGCGTCTCGAAGTCCAGGTCGTACGCCTGGCCTTCGAGCAACGCGACGGTGGCGTCGTTGAGCGTCCGGATCGCCTCCAGCGCGCGCGGGTGTCCCGACGCCGCGAGCACGTCCAGGGCCAGCGCCTGCAACGCGTCACCGGCGAGGATCGCCGCGTTGACGCCGAACACGGTCCACGCCGTGGCCCGGTGGCGCCGGGTCGTGTCGCGGTCCATCACGTCGTCGTGCAGCAACGAGAAGTTGTGGATCAGCTCCACCGCGACCGCGGCGGGCACGGCGGAGTCGGCGGTGCCGCCGACGGCCTCGGCCGCCAGCAGCACCAGCGCGGGACGGATCGCCTTGCCGCCGTTCTCGAGCACCGGGTTGCCGTACTCGTCGCGCCACCCGTGGTGGTACTCCGCGATCGTGCGCATCGCCGGCGGCAGCTGGTCGACGGCCTTGCGCAGAGCCGGGAGCACGAGGCTCCGGCTCCACGCGAGCAGCTCGCCGGACGGCCGTCCGGCGGCCAGTGGTTCGGTCATCTCCGCTGTCATCGCCTAGAGACCGATCTCCACGTTCTCCAGCACGCCCAGGGCGTCCGGCACCAGCACCGCGGCCGAGTAGTACGTCGACACCAGGTACTTGAGCATCGCGTGCTCGTCGATGCCCATGAACCGCACGTTCAGGCCGGGCTCGTACTCGTCCGGGATGCCGGTCTGGCGCAGGCCGATGACGCCCTGCTTCTCCTCGCCGAGCCGCATCGCGATGATCGACGTGGTGCCGTTCTTGTTGACCGGGATCTTGTCGCACGGCGCGATGGGCACGCCCCGCCACGACTGCAGCTGCTGACCCTCGACGTCGACGGTCGGCACGTACAGCCCGCGCTTGTTGAGCTGGCGGCCGAACGCGGCGATCGCCTTGGGGTGGGCGAGGATCAGCCTGGTGTTGCGGCGGCGCGAGATCAGCTCGTCCATGTCGTCCGGCGTCACCGGTCCGGAGTGCGTGCTGACGCGCTGCTTGAGGTCGGCGCTCGCGAGCAGGCCGAACTCCTTGTTGTTGACGAGCTCGTGCTCCTGGCGCTCGCGCAGGGCCTCGATCGTCAGCCGCAACTGGTGCTCGACCTGGTCCATCGGCTGGCTGTAGAGGTCCGCCACCCTCGTGTGGACGCGCACGATCGTCTGCGCCACCGAGAGCTCGTACTCGCGCGGCCGCAGCTCGTAGTCGACGAACGTGCCGGGCAGCGTCGGCTCCCCGTCGTGACCGGACGAGATGTCGATCTCGGCCTCGCCGTGCTTGTTCGACGTCTTCGACGGGTTCGCGAGCTGCTGCTGGATGTGCTCGCGCATCGGCTCGATCTGCCCGGTGAGCTGCGCGAAGGCCGCGCGCGACAGCACCACGGCCGTCGTCGGCGTCAACGCGCGGGCGGTGAAGCTCCAGTTCTTGTCCGCACCGGACAGGACGGGCTCGTCACCGAGGTACTCGCCGTCCGCGATCGTGCCCAGCGCCACGTCGTCGCCGTACTCGCCGCGGCCGGTCTTGGTGACCTTGCCGTGCGCGATCACGATGATCTCGTCGACGGACTGGCCGCGGTGCGCGATCACCTCGCCCGGCTCGTACTCGCGCTGCTCGAACCGGTTCGCGACGGCGGTCAGCGCCGCCTCGTCCTCGAACCCGCGCAGCAGCTTGAACTCCGCCAGCTCCTGCGGCACGATCCGCACCTCGGAGCCCACGGCGGTGAAGGTGACCCGGCCGTCGCCGATGGCGTAGGAGAGCCGGCGGTTGACCCGGTACGCGCCACCCTTCGCCTCGACCCACGGCAGCATGCGCAGCAGCCAGCGGGGCGAGATGCCCTGCATCTGCGGCGCGGACTTGGTGGTCGTGGCGAGGTTGCGGGCCGCGGCCCGGGAGAGGCTCAGCTGCTTGTCCTCGATCCCGAGGCCCGGATCGGTAACAGTCACTGCAGGTCCTGCCAATCTGTTTTAGCGGGATGAAACGGAGAGCGCGGCGGTGCCGAGTCCGGTGGGACGGTGGAACGACGTCCGGGTGGGGGCCGGGGAGTGGGTGAAGCGACCGGATCTCCGCGTCCAGAGCAGTTCACCGGCGAGCCACGACTTCAGCGCTTCGGCGTACCGGTGCAGACCGGCCTTCGCCTCCGCGTCGAGCCCGTACTCGGTGGCGAGCGACGGCAGCTCGCCGATGATCGCGCCGATCTGCCGCAGCCGTGCCGCGATCAGGTCGGCGACGACCGACACGGCCTGCTGCGTCTCGCAGCCGAAGAACTGCTGCACGGCGAGCACCGCGCTGGTGGTGCTGCCGCCGGTGGCGTAGGTGCGGTCGAAGCCGACGATCTCCTGACGCAGCGCGGGAACGTCGCCGAACGAGTCCACCAGCGCCCGCATGGTGCTGTTGCGCAACAACTCCTCGGGCAGCTCGGCGCCGACGGACCCGCGGGCGAGCTTCGCGGAGAGCTCGGTGGCGATCGACCGGCGGCGCATCTCCACGAGGTCGATCGGGTCGGGCACCCTGCCCTGCGCGGTGTTGTGCAGCTCCCACAGCAACGCGTCGAGGAACTCGGCGAGGTGCTCGGAGTCGAAGCTGTCCAACGTGGACCGCGAGACCAGGTCGGCGAGGCCCTTCTCCGCGGGGTTCATCGGCGCCGATCCGCTCAGCACCGACTTCAGCCCCGCCACGAAGGCCTTGCCCCCGGCGACGTTGCGCGAGCGGAGGAACGCCTGGAACGCGTCGGTGACGTAGAAGCCCCACGTGTGCCAGTCGTTGATGTGCTTCAGGTCCTCCAGTGACGCCGTCGGATGGGTCAGCGGACCGAAGCCGCCGTAGTCCGCGGCGTCGTAGAACGCCTCGGTCCACGGCACGCCACCGAGCATGCCCATGTCCCGCACCCACTTCTTCGTGTGCCGGCGGACGCGGTCGACGTGCGGGGAGAGCCTTGCCGCGAAGGGCATGTCGAACGAGGGGACCTCAACCACGGGACACCCCCGGCCAGGCCGCGGACGTGCCGAGGCCGGTCGGCCCCCGCAGGATCGTGCGGAAGAACGCAGAGTTCCCGGCTCCGCCCTCGACCTTGGTGTAGCGGCCGGCGTGCAGGTGCCACTCGTGGCCACCGGACTGCCAGTCCTGCAACCCCTTCACGTACTTGAGCACGCGCGCCTGGTCCTCCAGACCCAGCGAGTTCTCGGCGAACAGCTGCGGCAGCTCGGTGAACACGGTGTTCTCGAACTGGTGCAGGCGCGAGGTCAGCAGCGTGTTCACGGCCTCGACGGCGGTCTGCGTGTCGTGGCCGAAGAACTTCTCGAACACGAGCACCCCGTTGGAGTTCTCGCCCTCCCGCAGCACTTCCCGCTCGTACGAGAAGATGTCGTTGCGCAGGTGGATCGCGTCGGAGAACGTGTCCGACAGCACGCGCAGCGGGCGGGTGCCCGCGACGGACGCGGGCACCTCGGCCGCTTCGGAGACCTCCACCAGGTTCGCCGACCACGGCGCGCCGCCGACCTTGCGACGCATCTCGATGTACTCGATCGGGTTGGCGACCGTGCCGCTCTCGATGTTCTTGATCTCCCACATGCACTCGAGCAGCAGGTTGTGGGTGCTCGTGGTGAACCGGCGCCGCCAGTCCTGCGACATCAGCGGGATCGTCCGCTGCCACAGGTCGACGAGACCGCGTTCGGTCGGGTTCCGCGGCTCCGGCCACGGGTCGGTGCCGCCCAGGGGCATGAACGCAGGCAGCCGGTCGAGGTAGGCCTTGGCCCCGGCCACGTCCTTGCTCTGCTTGAACTCCGCGAAGAACTCGTCGTCGAAGTAGAAGACCCAGACGTACCAGTCCGTGATGAGGTCGAGGACCTCCGCGGGCGCGTCCGGGTGGGTCCACGCGCACATGAACCCGTAGTCGTCGCCCGCGAGGACCTCGTCGGTCCACACCCCGGTGTCGAGCATCCCCATGTCCCGCGCCCACTGCGTCGAGTGGGCGCGGGCGCGTTCGAGGTGGGGGTTCATCCGCGCCGGGTGCGGCACGTAGAACTCCGGCATGGTGAAGGACGCCAACGCTGTCAGCCCTCGCGGCCGAGCTCGACGTGCTCGAGCACGCCGATGGCGTCCGGCACCATGATGGCGGCCGAGTAGTAGGCGCTGACCAGGTAGTTGATGATCGCCTGGTCGTTGATGCCCATGAACCGCACCGAGAGGCCGGGCTGGTACTCGTCCGGGATGCCGGTCTGGTGCAGGCCGATGACGCCCTGGTTCTGCTCGCCGGTGCGGATCAGCATCACCGACGACGTGCGGGTGTCGGAGACCGGGATCTTGTTGCACGGCAGGATCGGGATGCCGCGCCACGCGGGCACCTGCTGGCCGTTGAAGTCGATGTGCTGCGGGTACAGGCCGCGCTTGTTGAGCTCGCGGCCGAACGCGGCGATCGTGCGCGGGTGCGCGACGAAGTACCCGGGGTCCTTCCACACGATCGACAGCAGCTCGTCGAAGTCGTCCGGGCTGGGCGGGCCGGAACGGGTGTGGATGCGCTGCTTGAGGTCCGCGTTGTGCAGCAGGCCGAACGACCGGTTGTTGACGATCTCGTGCTCCTGGCGCTCGCGCAGGGCCTCGATCGTGAGCCGCAACTGCTGCTCGACCTGGTCCATCGGGTTGTTGTAGAGGTCCGCGACGCGGGTGTGGACCTGCAGCACGGTCTGGGCGACGCTCAGCTCGTACTCGCGCGGCGAGAGCTCGTAGTCGACGAACGTGCCGGGCAGCACGGGCTCGCCGTCGTGGCCGGACGACAGGTCGATCTCGGCCTCGCCGTGCTCGTCCTGCGGCTTGTTGCGGCTGTTGAAGGTGTGCTGGATGTGTGCGCGCAGGCCGCCCGCTTCCCCGTTGAGCGCCTGGAAGTCCTCCCACGACAGGGTGAGCACGGTGACCGGGGTGACGGCCTTGGCGGTGAACTCCCACTCGCCCTGCGGCCCCGCCAGCACGGTCTCGCCGAAGTACTGGCCGTCGGCGAGGTTGCCGAGCACGGTCTCGCCCCCGTACTCACCGGTGCCGACCTTGTCGACCTTGCCGTGCGCGATCAGCACGACGGTGTCCTTCGGGCGGCCCTTCTCGACGATGACGTCACCGATGCCGAACTCCTGCTGGCGGAACCGGCCGGCCAGCGCGGCGAGGACCTCCTCGTCGTCGAAGCCCTTGAGCAGCGCGAGTTCGGTGAGCTCCTGCGGCACGACGCGGATCTCCGCGCCGATGTTGGTGAACGAGACGCGGCCATCGCCCAGCGTGTAGGTGAGTCGGCGGTTGACTCGGTACGCACCACCGGCCGCCTGCACCCACGGCAGCACCTTGAGCAGCCAGCGGGAGGAGATTCCCTGCATCTGCGGGACGGACTTGGTGGTAGTGGCCAGATTTCGTGCGGCGGCCGTGCCCAAACTCAGCTGCTGACGGCCCTCATTGAGGTCAGAATCCGTCACAGTCACAACCGGTACCCACCTATCTCAATGCGCTAATGGACCAATCCGATAAGCCGGAAAGGACGTTAGTTCGCGGAATTGAGAGCTGTGAAGGGGCCAAAAAGGCGTCATTCGGGTGGGTGGCTTGCGCCTGGTGGGGCTACGGAGCGTACAACTGCTGCCGGATGCAACCGTTCTTGTATCGGCAGGCGAGTGATCGCCCGCTATTCGTTCGCCGATGGAATCGGGCACTCGTTTGGACCAGTAGGATCACTCTTTCGTGCACATTGTCAGGGCTGGTGGTGATGTTATGAGATGCCACTTCGAGCGGACTGAAATCCACTCGAAGTGGTGGGCATCAAATTGCCGCAACGACTATTGGTGTCATTGCGCGTCGCGCGAGTTCAGGAATGATTCCAGCTGGTCGACGACGAACGCGTGGTCCTCCGCCTGGGGGAGACCGGACACCCCGACCGTGCCGACCGGGCCGGTGCCGCGGACGATGACGGGGAACACACCGCCGTGTGCGGCGTACAGGTCGGGGTCGAGGCGCGACTCCGCCTCGAACGTCGTGCCCTTCTCCCGGAACTCCGTGCCGACGTAGAACGAGCTGTGCCCGAACAGCTCGACCACGCGGGCCTTGCGCTCGAGCCACCTGTCGTTGTTCGGCGACGTGCCGGGCAGCGCGGCGTGGAAGAGCCGGTGACCGCCCCGCCGCACCGAGATCGCGATCGGCAGGCCCTGTTGGCGGGCGGCGTCGAGCAGGTGCAGGCCGAGCTCGATCGCGACGTCGTTGCCGAACCGGCTGAACTGGAGCCGGCGTTCCTGGGCGAGGAGTTCCTCGGAGTTCACAGCTGCACCACCCGGTTCTCGCGTGCGGACAGGAAAGCGGCCTCGATCACCCGCAGGGCGGCCACGGCTCCGGCCGGGTCCACGGGGATCCGGCCGGCCTGCAGTTCGGAGTAGAAGTTCTGGTACGCACCGGGTTCCACGGCGACCTCGGTGGTCCGGTCGAGAACGCCGAGCGTGCCGGTGCGGTCCTCGTGACCCCAGCCGGAGCCGGTCGGGCGGCGCCCGGCGGCGAGCGCGTCCTCCTGCTCGTCGAGGCCGCTGATCTCGAACGCGCCCTCGCTGCCGAGCAGGCGGAACCGCGGCCCGTGGTGTGCCGCGTGCGCGTTGGCCCACAGGTGGGAGCGGACGCCGTTCTCGTGCGTCAGCGCGACGAACACGTCGTCGTCGACCTGCACGCCGGGGCGGCGCAGGTCGAGTTCGGCGTAGACGCTCCTGACCGGCCCGAACAGCTGCAGCGCCTGGTCGACGAGGTGTGCGCCGAGGTCGTAGAGCAGGCCGCCCGCCTCCTCGGGGGCGCCGAACTCGCGCCAGTTGTCCCAGACCTCCGGGATCCAGCGCTCGAAGCGGGACTCGAACCGCCGGACCTCGCCGAGTTCGCCCAGGACCTCGCGCACGGTGAGGAAGTCGCTGTCCCAGCGGCGGTTCTGGAAGACGGTGAGCGGCACCCCGGCGGCCTGGGCCGCGGCCAGGAGTTCGGTGGCCTCCGCGGACGTCGGCGCGAACGGCTTGTCGACGACGACCGCTACACCCTTGGCGATGGCGCGCTTCGCGTACTCGACGTGGGTCCTGTTCGGCGTCGCCACGACGACCAGGTCGAGGTCCAGCTCGAACAGCTCGTCCGCCGTCACGATCTTCGCGTCCGGGTGCGCGGCACGGGCCTGCGCCTGCCGCCGCGGGTCCGAGGTGACGATCGCGACGAGGTCCATGCCCTCGGTGGAGGAGATCAGCGGGCCGTGGAAGACCCGCCCCGCTATGCCGTAGCCCAGAAGTCCGACTCGAGTCATGCTTCCGATTAAAGCAACGCTGTTGAATAATTGCGACCGTGGACCTCACCTCACTGCGCTCGCACAACGACAGGACAGTGCTCCGGCTCGTCCGCTCAGGGGCCGTGAGCAGGGCTTCCATCGCCGCGGAGGCCGGACTGACCCCGCAGGCGGTCTCGAAGATCGTGGCGAGGCTCATCTCGGCGGGCCTGTTGGAGGAGACCGGCGCCGTGCGCGACGGCGGCCGGGGCAAGCCGCGGATGTCGTTGCGGCTCGCCGCGGACGGGGCCTACGCCTACGGTGCGTACGTCGACCGCGACGAGCTGCGCGTGGTGAAGCTCGACCTCACCGGCGAGGTGGTGTCGACCGCGGTGGCACCGCTGGCCCCGATGTTCACGCCCGCCGACGTGCTGGACGCCCTGGAGCCGTTGATCTCGCTCGACGAGAAGGTGCTCGGGCTCGGCATCGGCATCGCCGGTCCGCTGGAGCACGGCGAGGGAGTGGTGTCGCCGAACGGCCTGCCGGGCTGGTCCTCGATCCCGCTGAAGGCGCTGGCGCAGGAACGGCTCGGGCTGCCGGTCGTCGTCGACAAGGACACCAACGCGGCCGTGCTCGCCGAGGCGTGGCGCCGGCCGATGCGGGACGCGGCGCTCGTGTTCGTCGGCACCGGCCTGGGCGTCGGGTTGCTGCTCGGCGGGGAGGTGCACCGGGGCGCGCGGTCGGGGGCGGGCGAGTTCGGCCACACGACGATCCAGCTCGACGGGCCGTTGTGCGTGTGCGGACGGCGCGGGTGCGTCGAGGCGGTGCACGCGGCCGCCAAGGACGACGAGGCGGCACGGGTCCTCGCCGCCGCGGTCACGAACCTGGTGCAGCTGCTGGACCTCGACCAGATCGTCCTGAGTGGACGGAAGGTGCTGCGGTCGCCGGAGCTGTACCTGCGGGCGATGCCCGATGTGGACGTGAGCGTCACGTCGTACGGGCCCGACCTGGTGCCGGTGGGTGCGGGGCTGCTGGTTCTCGGCGAACTGTTTTAGCATCGGGGGTGTGGACGTCGAGCACGTCGTCGGCCTGCCGCACCCGCGGCTGAGGCCGTTCGTCACGCGGTACTCCGGGTATCGGATGCGCACCGAGCCCGGCATCCACCGCGGCCTGCCGTCGCGCTCCCTCACGCTCGTGGTCACGCTGGACGGCACGGTCGACCTGGCGGACGGCCGGTTCGCCACGCTGTGCGGCGGCCTGCACGACGAGGCCGTGATCATCACCCACGACGGGTTCCAGCACGGCGTCCAGTGCGACCTCACGCCGCTGGGGATGCGGGCGTTCTTCGGCGTGCCGGCCGGTGAGCTCTCCGGGGTGACGGTCGGGCTCGACTCGCTCGACGCCCCGGCCGCCGAGTTGCGCGAGCGGTTGCGGCACGCGGCGACGTGGACGGACCGGTTCGCGTTGCTGGACCTGGTGCTCGGGCGGCTCGTGCGGCCGGTGCGGCAGCAGGTCGAGGTGGCGTGGGCGTGGCAGCGGCTCGCGGCGGGGGTGGCGGTGGCCGACATCGCCGCCGAGGTCGGGTGGAGCCGCCAGCACCTGAGCGCGCGGTTCGCGGCGGAGTACGGGCTCACGCCCAAGGTCGTGGCGCGGGTGATGAGGTTCGAGCGGGCGAACCGGATGCTGCGCGGTGAGCGGCGGCCGACGTTCACCGAGGTCGCCGCCGCCTGCGGGTACACCGACCAGGCGCACTTCAACCGGGACTGGCGCGCGCTCGTCGGGGCGACCCCGTCCGAGTGGATCGCGGCCGAGCTTCCATTCGTACAAGGCGGTGAGGGCGGTGCGGGCGCAGAGTTGGCGCCATGAGCACACCTGCACCCACCTGCTGGCCCTGTCTGTCCTATCGGGACGCTCCCGCCGCGATCCGCTTCCTGGTGGAGGCGTTCGGTTTCTCCGAGCACCTCGTCGTTCCGGGTGAGGCCGACGGCGAGGTCGTGCACTGCGAGATGGTCTGGCCCGAGGGCGGCGGCGTCATGCTGGGCTCCGCCGTGCGGTCGGTCGGCGAGGTCGAGGCGACCAAGGCCGGCGGCGGGTCCGTCTACGTGGTGACCGACCGGCCCGACGAGCTGCACGCCCAGGCGCTCGCACGGGGCGCCACCGAGATCCGCGGGCTGTGCGACGAGGACTACGGCTCGCGCGGCTTCACCGTGGCCGACCCCGAGGGCAACCGCTGGAGCTTCGGCACCTACCGCGGGGCGTGACGCAACCTTCACGCGCTGTTTCGAGTCTTCCCCGTTGGAGAGGTTCACACCTAGGGGAGGACACGTGCGCTTAGCACGATGTTTGGTGATCACCGCTCTCGCCGCCGGACTGCTGAGTCCGGCGGCGACGGCGCAGGCGGAACCGGTGAGAACGCAGAAGACCTCGACCATCACGTTGATCAGCGGTGACAAGGTCGTGGTCGACGAACGCGGCGGTCTCGTCCGGGTCGAGGGGCGGCCCGGCATGTCGTTCGCGCAGTACGTGCGCGACGACCACCAGTACGTGGTGCCGGCGGACGCGGTCGACGCGGTGGCGCAGAACAGCGTCGACCAGCGCTTCTTCGACGTCACCTCGCTGCACTCGTACGGCTACACCGACGAGAGGACCGACCGGATCCCGTTGCTGACCGACGGCTTCCGCGCGGCTGCCGCGGTGGAGAAGAAGGATGCCGCGCAGCAGTGGACGGCCCGGCGCACCAGCGCGTCGCGTGCCGGGAAGCTGTGGCTCGACGGCAAGTCGAAGATCTCGCTGACCGAGAGCGTGCCGATGGTCGGCGCGCCCGGCGCGTGGCAGGCCGGGTTCGACGGCACCGGGGTCACCGTCGCCGTGCTGGACACCGGGTACGACCGGAACCACCCCGAACTCGCGGGCGTCGTGTCCGTCGCCAAGGACTTCACGCCGTCCGGGATCCAGGACGACATCGGGCACGGCACGCACGTCGCGGCGACGGTCGCGGGGCGCGGCAGCCGGCACGTCGGCGTCGCGAAGGGCGCGTCGCTGGCGGTGGGCCGGGTCTGCGAGGCCGAGTGGTGCCTCGACAGCGCGGTGATCGCCGGCATGGAGTGGGCGGCGCGCGAGGTGAAGGCGAAGGTCGTCAACCTCTCGCTGGGCGGTGACCAGTCCGACGGCACCGACCCGTTGTCGTTGAAGGTCAACGAGCTCACCGCCGAGACCGGCGCGCTGTTCGTGGTGGCGGCGGGCAACGCCGGCACCCGGCGGCAGGTCTCCGGTCCGGCGTCGGCCGACGCCGCGCTGGCCGTGGCGAACCTGACCAAGCAGGGCGTGCTGGAGGAGTGGTCGTCGCGCGGTCCGCGGGTGGGCGACCACGCGGTGAAGCCGGACATCGCGGCGCCGGGCACGGACATCGTGGCCGCGCGCGCCGAGAACACGTTGTGGGACTTCGCGGTCGACGACCTGCACGCGCGGCTGACGGGCACCTCGATGGCCGCGCCGCACGTGGCCGGCGCCGCCGCGGTGCTCGCGCAGCGCAACCCGTCCTGGAAGGCCGCCGAGCTGAAGGCCCACCTGATGGCGACGGTGAAGCCGGTCGCGGACAAGCCCTCGAACGTCGGCACCGGACTGCTCGACGTCGAGCGCGCGGTGACGCAGCAGGTGCGCGCGTCCGTCGGCAGCCTGTCGTTCGGACTGCTGCAATGGCCGCACACCAGGACGTTCACGAAGACGATCACCTACACGAACGCGGGCGCGGAGCCGGTGTCGCTGGCGTTGCAGCACGACCTGGGCGCGGACTTCGCGGTGCCGTCGTCGGTGACCGTGCCGGCCGGGGGCAGTGCCTCCGTCGACGTGGTGCTGGACCCGGCCAAGGGGATCGGCGAGTTCTTCGGGCACCTGAAGGCTTCCGCTCCGGGTGTGTCGGTGGTGACCGCCGTCGGCGCGTACGTGGAGGAGGAGCACCACACGCTGAACCTGTCGATGATCGGCCGTGACGGCAAGCCGGTCGCGAGCGAGTTCGTCGTCGTGGTCGACCTGTCCACGCGGGAAGCCTCGGTGGTCACCATCGAGAACGGCGCGGGCGCGGCGCGGTTGCCGGTCGCGGACTACGCGGTGATCGGCCGCATCGACGAGCTGACGCCGAACTACGCCTGGTTCACCCCGGTCTCCGCGACCGAGGTGGCGGGCCGCGTGTCGGTGCGCGCCGACGTGTCCGTGACCCTGGACGCCCGGCAGGGCAAGGAGATCCGCGTCGAGCTGCCCGAGCGCGACTCGCAGGTGTGGTACCGCGACGCCCGGCTGAGCGTGCCGTTCGAGTCGGACAGGATCAGCGGCGTCGCGAGCACGATCGACGGCCGGGTTCCGTTGTACGGGCTGTCCTTCGGCCCGCCGCTGCCCGAGCTGACCTACGACTCCGGGCTCAAGGGCGGACAGCCGCTGGTCTCGGTCGTCGGCGGCTTCCCGGTGCGCTACTACGAGGGCAGCAAATTCCTGCCGCCTGGTGAGCACGAGCTCGACGTGGCCGAGCGCGGCACCGACGTGCGCGGCAAGCTCGCTCTCGTCCGCCACGCCGGTGAGAACCCGTACGAGGTCGCGACGGCCATGCAGGACGCCGGGGCGGTCGCCGTGCTGTGGGCGGGACCGGTGCCGTTCGGGATGGAGCAGCAGACGGCGATCCCGGTGATCGCGGTGGCGGAGCACCACGTGGCGGTGACGCCGGCGAAGTTGACGTTGCGGGCCGTCGCGGGCTCGCCGGTGTCGTACACGTTGTTCCTGCGGGACAAGGGCGCGCTGCCGGTCGGCGTGAAGAAGGTCCGGCACTCGGAGCTCGCCGAGGTGAAGACGCGCTACCACACGTCCGGTCCGGACGGTTCGGTCCTGCAGCGGAACTCGCCGGTCGTGAACGGCGTGCTCGGCAGGGTGCTGGACGAACGGCTCTCCGCTCCCGCGCAGCGCACCGAGTACTTCACGCCGGGCATCTCCTGGTACCAGGAGGGGTTCGACGGCCGCAGCTCCGGCGCGGGCGACGACCCGAGCACGACGTCGTGGGCGGACCTCGAGCCCGTGACGTTCCAGGCGGGCCGGAAGTACGAGCGGACCCACCTGCGCGGGGTCACCTCACCACGGCTCGGCGGGTCGTCCGTCGTCACGTGGGCGGACGGCGGCGGCGTCGAACGGTCGGGCGACCTGGTCAACGCCCGCATCTCGCCGTTCGGCGGCTCCGGCTGGGTGGAGAACTGGCGCCGCGGCGGCTGGGGCACGCTCGAACTGCGGCACGACGACGTCACGCTCGGGTATTCGGACGTCCGGCGGGGATCGTTCCACGCCCCCGCCCGCGACGGCCGGTACGAGTTGCTGCTGGACGCCTCCCGGGACGGGCTGGCGTTGTCGACCTCGGTGCGGACGACGTGGGAGTTCTCCGCGGCCTCCGACGGCCGGCTGCCGTTGGTCGAGGTCGACTACTCGGTGCCCGTCGACCTGCGCAACAGCTGGAAGGCGGGGCTGGCGATGCCGGTGAGGTTCACCGCGTCGGGCGGCGCACGAGTGCTGGAGGCCTACGCGTCGTTCGACGACGGTGCCAACTGGGTGCCGGTGAAGTCCGTCGTTCCCCCAGGCGGGAAGGCGGGCGGCTACGTGTCGCTCCGCGTGGTGGCCCGTGACGCCGCCGGCAACTCGGTAGACCAAACGGTCCTGCGCGCGTACCGCCTTCGGGCGTAACCGGGCGGCTGTTCGGTCGTTGTACCCACCTGCGGCACCTGCCCCGCCGAGCGCGAGACGATCCAGGGACGCGGCGTCTCCGCGCCCAGGGCAGGTGCCGCCATTTTCGGTGGCCGGCCCGGCGTACCTGTGGTGGCATGTCGGCCCATGGGGACTTTCGAGGAGCTGGTGGCCGAGGGTGCGGCCGTGCCGCTGGAGGGCTGGGACTTCTCCTGGTTCGAGGGCCGCGCCACCGAGGAACGCCCGCCGTGGGGATATGCCTCGCTGATCGCCGCACGGCTCGCGGTCGTGTCCGCGGCGCTGGACCTGCAGACCGGCGGGGGAGAGGTCACCGCGTCCGCGCCCGTCCTGCCACCGCGGATGGCCGCCACCGAGTCGTGGCCGCCGAACGCCTTGGTGGCCTCTCGGCGCCTTCCGCTCGTCGTGCGGGCGGCCGACGCGGGACCGCTGCCGTTCCGTTCGTCGTCGTTCGACCTCGTGATCTCGCGGCACCCCGTCGTGACGCCGTGGGGCGAGATCGCGCGGGTGCTGAGGTCGGGCGGGACCTACTTCTCGCAGCAGATCGGGGCCGGGACGAACCGGGAGCTGACCGACTTCATGATGGGACCGCAGCCGGTGAGTCCGGCTCGCAGCGTCGAGGTCGCACGTGCGGACGCCGAGGCCGCCGGTTTGGAGGTGCTGCGGCTGGAGCCGGTGTCGCTGCGGGTGGAGTTCTTCGACGTCGGTGCGGTGGTGCACTTCCTGCGGAAGGTGTTGTGGACCGTGCCGGGGTTCACCGTGGAGGGGTATCGGGACCGGCTCCTGGACGTGCACGAGCACATTCAGGAGCACGGCGCGTTCGTCAGCACCTCGACCCGGTTCCTGGTGGAGGCTCGCAAGCCTCAGCGCGGGTAGGACCGGTAGAGGTCCTGGTACCGCACGACGTCCTCCTCCGAGATGCCCACCAGTTCACCGTCGAGGTGGTCGAAGTCGATCTCGTACTTGTAGTTGCTCGTCAGCCAACCGGCCGTAGCCGTCCACGACTGCTCCATCGAGTAGCCCTGCGGGCTGCGCCACGTCCTGAGGAGAGCGCGGGGACTGTCCACGGGGTGGAGGTTCGTGACGACCACGGAATAGGAGTACTGGCCGTCCGCCGGCTCGTAGCCGCGGACCCGTGCCGCCTGGATCTCCTCGAACCGCCGCGCGAGCTCCTCGGTGACCGGGTGGATCTCGCCGTCCAGCCTGCCGCTGCGGACGTGGTGCACCGTGCAGCCGCGTGCCCACCTGAGGTCGGCGGTGTAGTGCTCCTCGTGGGTGACGCCGTCGTGGTCGGTCCACTGGCGGCAGACGATCGCCGGGTCGTCCGTCGACGGGCGCGTCTGCGTGACGTGGGCGAAGTAGCGGTACTCGATGGTCATGTGGCCCCCAGGGATCGAAACAGCCCCGGTAGCGATCTCGTCGGCTACCGGGGCTGGTCCGTTGATCCTAGCGGTGTGACTCAGAACGTTGGCGGCGTATCCGCGCTCAGCAGGGCACCTCGCGGCACCGCCCCCACGCCCCCGTACCACCAGTACGAGGACGTGGGGGCGGCACCACGAGACACCCGTCTGACCACGAATACACCGGCAACGTTCTGAGCCACGCCACTAGCGGGGCTGGCGCTCGCGGCGGATCGTCACGCGCTTGCCCTTGATCGTGGCGTCGCGCAGCTGCTCGATCACGTCGTTCGCGGCCGGGCCGGGCACCTCGACCAGCGAGAACCTGTCGGCGATCTCGATCGCGCCGATGTCGCGGCCCTTCAGGTTCGTCTCGCCGGTGATGGCGCCGACGATGTCCTGCGGCCGGATGCCCGACGAGCGGCCCGCACCGAGGAACAGGCGCGTCATGCCCTCGGACGGGCCGCGGCGCTCACGACGCGGGCCCGCCGGGGCACCGTCGCGGCGCGGACGGTCCTCGCGCGGGCGCACCTCCGGGATCTCCTCCTCGTCGGCGGCGGCACCGGAGGCCTCGTGCGCGAGCTTCACGGCGGCGAGGGCGATGTCCATGACGTCGAACTCGTCGGCCAGCGTCTCGACGACCACGCGGAACCGCGACAGGTCGTCCTCCATCAGCGACTCCTGCAGCGACGAGCGGGTCAGCTCCAGCTGCCGGGCGCGCAGGTCGGCGACCGTCGGGACCTTCTCCATCGGGATCTTGGTCTTGGTGACGCGCTCGATCGTCTTGAGCATCGAGTTCTCGCGCGGCTCGACCAGCGTGATCGCGACGCCCTCGCGGCCGGCGCGGCCCACGCGGCCGATGCGGTGCGTGTACGCCTCGGGGGCGGACGGCACGTTGTAGTTCACGACGTGCGTGAGCTGCTCGATGTCGAGGCCGCGGGCGGCGACGTCGGTGGCGACCAGCAGGTCGGCGGTGCCGGAACGCAGGCGGGACATGACGCGGTCGCGCTGCTCCTGGCTGATGCCGCCGTGCAGCGACTCGGCGCGGTAGCCGCGGCCGTTCAGCGTCTCGGTGAGCTGGTCGACCTCGTCGCGGGTGCGGCAGAAGACGACGGCGGCGGTCGGCGACTCGACGTCGAGCACACGGCCGAGGGCGGCGGGCTTGTGCTCGCGGCGCACGAGATACGCGGTCTGCCGCACGCGCGGGGCCTCGCCCGGCTCGGTCTTCTCGCGCTCGATCTGGATCAGCGTCGGGTTGCGCAGGTGGCTCTTGGCCATGCGGTCGATGCGCGGCGGCATCGTCGCCGAGAACAGCACCGTCTGCCGCTCGGACGGGGTCTCGGTGAGGATCGCGTCGATGTCCTCCGCGAAGCCCATGTCGAGCATCTCGTCGGCCTCGTCGAGCACGACGACCTGCAGGTCGCCCAGCTGCAGCGTGCCGCGCTGGAGGTGGTCGATCGCGCGGCCAGGGGTCGCGACCACCACGTCGACGCCGCGCGACAGCTCGCGCAGCTGGCGGCCGATCGGCTGGCCGCCGTAGATGGGCAGCACGCGGGCGCCCATGTGGCGGCCGTAGCGGTGCACCGCCTCGGAGACCTGCACCGCCAGCTCACGGGTGGGGGCGAGGACGAGGGCCAGCGGCTTCTCGCCCTTGCCGATCTTGTCGGCGATGCGTTCGAGCAACGGCAGCGCGAACGCCGCCGTCTTGCCCGTGCCGGTGGCCGCCTGGCCCAGCAGGTCGTTGCCCGCGAGCAGCGGCGGGATCGCTTCGCTCTGGATCGGCGTCGGCTCCTCGTAGCCCAGCGTGGTGAGTGCGTTGAGGATGTCGGAGCGCAGCCCCAGGTCGGCGAAACCGTTGTCGGCGGAGGTCATGGGGAGTATCTTCCCCCACCGCCTCACATCGCACTCACTCAGACCAGCTCAGGCGCCCTCTCCCGCCTCGACGCGCACCTCCGCGACGGCCGTCACGCCGTTGACGGTGACCGAGATCTTCGCCTGACCAGGCCTGATCCCGGTCAGGACACCGGTGTCCGGTTCGAGGCGGGCGACGTGCCACGGCCGGATCCCTCCCTCCGAGCCCACGTGCACCGCACGTGACCCTTCCCACACCGCGCCCATCGGATAACGGACCGGAACCGACCGGGAACCCTGTTTCACCGTGGCCGCAACCGTTTCCGCCGAGCCGGTTCGGAGGGTGGACGGCGCCTGGAGGTGGAGCGAGTCCACATGGGGACGGATCTCGGCCTTGACGCCCTCGCCGGTGACGCCGAGGAGCGTCCAGCCGGTGAACCCGCCCGGTTCGGCGGGTGCCTTGCCGGAGTTGCCGTTGACCACGTGCGGCACACCGTCCACTGTGGACGCGAAGAACCCGCCGACGTGACCGCCGACGAACGCGGTGGGAGCGTCGCGTTCGGACAGCAGTCGCTCGAAGTAGGACGCTTCCAGCCGGTCGTCGAGCTGGCTCGTGCGCGCGGGCGTGGGATCGCGCGGAGGGTGGTGCATCAGCACGACGGCCTGGCCTTCGGTCGTCCGCAGCGCGTTCCTCAGCATCTCCACCTGCTCGAAGCCGCCGCCCCGGAGCGTGCCGGTCGACGAGTCGAGCAGCACGAACCTGGTGCCCCTGTGGTCGAACGTGCGGTGGGTGGCGCCGAACTCGCGGCGGAAGTGGTCGATCGTGCCCGGTCCCATGATCTCGTGGTTGCCCGGCACGTAGTACCAGGGGAAGTCGCCGAGCTCCTCGGTGAGGACCCTGCGGGCCAACGCGAAGTCCTCCGGCGAGGCCTCGTCCACGAGGTCGCCGTTGACCACGACGAACTCGGCGCCGGAGTCCCTGATCTCCCTCAGCGTGCGGCGGGCCGACCTGACCAGGTCGCTGTCCGGGTTCCTCGCCACGAACTGGGCGTCGGACATGACCGCGAACGTCCAGCCCTCCGCCCGGCCGACCACGTCCTCACGCAGCTCGGGGACCGGTGGGAGCGCGATCTCCGGTGGCACCTCCGCGGTGATGTCGTCGACGACGACCTCACCCGTGTAGGAACGGTCCGCCTTGGTCTCGATCGTGTAGAACCTCGTGACGCTGACGGGGAACTTCAGCTCCGGCGGCACCGCGACCTCGATCCGCTGCCAGCCGGTCCAGGTGATGTGCGGGCCGTAGAGCGAACGCGACTGTCCTGTCGAGTCGGTGACGGTGAAAGCGGTCCACTCGCCCTTGCCGCTGCCGAGGACGTTCGCGGCGAGCGAGAGTGGCTGCCCTTCTACCTGGAGCGGCTTCGGCGGGATGGCGTAGGCGGTGCGCGTGCCGGTCGACTGCGTGAAGTCGTAACTCAGCTTCAGGCCCTGGCCCGTGTGGCCGTCCGGCGCCGGCTCGACCCCACCGGTCGCGCGGGCGGATCCGAAGGTCCACTTTGGAGCGTCGTCGAAGGTCGCGAGCGTCTGCTCGTGCGTGCCGACGGTCACGGCTGTTTCGGTCGTTTTGTTCCCGACCCGGACCCTGATCGAGGTGGCGCCGGTCTTCAACGCCCTGATCCGCAGGTCGGGGGTTACCTCGACGACCTCGCGGTCATAGCTCAGGTCGAGGTCGGCGCGCTCGACGGGTGCGCTGAACCCCTGGGCGTCGAAGCCGTTGACGCGCAGAGTTCCGTGCTCGTCCTCGGCGAGGCTGATCCTGGTGCTCTCCGGCGCGATCCTGGCGAGCTCGCCCAGCACGGTGAGCCGCGTGGTCCTGGCGGTGGAGCCGCGGAAGGCGGTGAACGAGGCGGGTCCGGGACGGGCTCCCGCGTGGAAGGTGTCGCCGACCGCCCAGCCACCCGTGGCACGGGTGAGGTGCCCCGCGTCGGCGGCCGGGCCGAACGTCTCGTCGTGGCCGCGCACGGTCATCCGGCGGGTCAGGCCGGGGAACACGCGGGTGCTCGCGGTCCGCACGTCGAAACCGGTGAGGCGGCCCGTGCCGGTGGGCGAGTAGAACGCGAGGCCGTTGGGGATCGGGCGCTCGCCGCCGTCCGACGGGGTGTTGACGAGCTCCAGTTCCGTGGTGCCGGGTTCCCGGGCGAGCATCGTCGACGACCCGCCGCCGTCGAGGTTGAGGGCGTTGTGCGCGCCCAGTTCGATCATGGCGTCGGCGAGGTCCGTGAGATCCAGGCCCTGGAGGTGGGCGCTCTGCCGTCCGTCGACGGTCAGCGCGTACATCTTCTTGCCGTCCCGCGAGAACCCGACCGCCGTGCGCGGGTGCAGGGCGTCGGCCGGTGCGACGTTCCTGCCGTCGCGGACGAGGAGCTGCCGTCCGCCGATGGCCGTGACCGGCCGGCTGCCGTCGCTGGTGCGGCTCCGGTAGCCGACCTCGGCCCTGTCGCCGGGCTTGAGCGCTTTGAGCACGTCCGCGCCCTTGTCGCGGCCGACCAGCGCGTACCCCTCGACGGGCGTCGCGCTGGGGGCGCCGACGGACTGGACCACGTCGTCCTTGACGATGACCTCGGCCGTGTTGGTCGCACCTTGCGTGGCGCGCGCTCGGCTGTACGTGCCCCACAACGGGTTGAAGACCCCGATGCCGTCCACGTCGATCTTCGCGCTGTTGAGCTGCGTCAGCTCGTGCGTGCCGTTGAGCGTGCCCTCGAAGAAGGTCTCCATCACGCTGCCGATGCCGGCCGCGTCGATGCCCACCGCGCGTCCGTTCCCGGACTTCCTCAGGTGGCCGTCCTGGATCCCGACGCCCTCGGGCGCGTTGGAGTTGTTGATGTCGAAGAAGTCGCCGTTGATCGCCGCGACGGCTCCGGTCGTCTGCTGCGACAGCGGTGCCGCCTGCGCGACGGTGCCGGTGTCGACGTACCCGACCCGCGCCTTCGCGAGGTCGACGGTCAGCGCGTCCCCGCGGACCCACCCGTCGGGTTCGTACCAGTCGAACGAGCTGAGCGTGACGCCCGGAGCGACGGGTCTCTCGGCGCGGTCGGTCTCGATGCGTCTGGTGACGTCGGCCTGAGCGGGGGCAACGGGCGCCAGGAGGGCGGCGGTGATGATCACCGCAAGTGCACGTCTCGTCACGCATCGGAACCTAGACTGGTCCGGTGAAGAACCGCCTAACGGTCTGCGCCTCGCACCTGATCACCTTGCCCGGCGCTCCTGACGGGCCCGTCCGGGCGGCGATCGCGGACGCGCGGGAGGCGGTGCGCGCGTTCGACCCGGAGCTCGTGGTCTTCTTCGGCACCGACCACCGCCGGGCCTTCCGCTCGGTGGTCCCGACCTTCGCCGTGGTCCTGAGCGCCACCGCCCAGGGCGACGTGGCCGGGCCCGTCGGTTCCTACGACGTGCCCTCGGACCTGGGGCGCGAGCTGGTGGCCGGGCTGGTGGCATCGGAGTTCGACGTCGCCACGGCCTACGAGGCCGCGCTCGACCACGCCTTCGGCCACACCGCGCGCGACCTGCTGGGCTCGATCTCCGCCAAGCCCGTGCTGCCGGTCTTCGTCAACTGCGCCTCGCCGCCTCACGCCACCTTCCGCCGCGCGGCGTCGCTGGGACGCCGCGTCGGGGAGTTCTTCGCCGACCGCCGGGTGCTGTACGTCGGGTCGGGCGGGCTGGCCCACGACCTGCCGGGGTTCCGCGAGCCCGAGACCGGGGTGGTGCTCTCGGAGCAGGAGCGGCAGGCGTGGATCAAGGACGTCAACGAGCGCGCACGCCGCGAGGGGACCGTCCGCGAGCTGGTGCGCTCGTGGGACGAGGCCTTCCTGGCCGGGATCGCCGGCACGTCGTGGGAGTGGCTCGACCCGATCGGGGTGGACCTGGTGGAGAGGGCGGGGAACGGGGCGGCGGAGTGCCTCACCTGGACGGCGGCGTGGGCCGCCGGCGGGGCGGGGCTGGAGGTGCTGGCGCACGAGTTCGACACGAGCGGGCGCGCGGTCGCCGTGTCCGCGCGCTAGGGACCGCTCAGTCCTGCGGCGCCTCCACCGTGGACAGCACGTCGGCCTCCGCCAGGTACAGCCGGCCGAGGTCGATGAGCAACGTCCCGAGCTCGCGGTAATGCTCAGCGCGCTCGAGATCGGGAATCAGCCCGCACGTGCGCAACATATTCTGCGCGAGCAACTCGCCGAACTGTGGATAAGTCTTCACCACCTCACGCGAGAGGCGTTGAAGAGATACGCGCAGAAGGTCCTCCGTCAGGATTTCCGCGGCCATGGCAGGATCCCCTCGCTCTTTCGCCAGACGCCGTCGCAGTCCCAGCACGTCGGCCACACGTTCTTGCTCGACCACAGGTCAAGCTCCTGTGGTACGAAGGGATCACCGCACAGGGTCTCGACGAGCCGCCCCCTGAGCGGCTCGTCCTGGATAGCGTGTCGCAGCCCGTCGTGGGGCAACCATCGGAACTTCACGGAATTATTCTGCAACTTGGAGCTGGTCCAAGCTAACGCCCTTTTGGGTTGTGTTGGTGCCGAATGTTCTGAAAGGCCCGTGAATGGCGCTAGCGTGCCCGTTCATGCCGAAAAGATTCTCCACCGCAAGAGGCCGCGAGTTCGGTGACGGGCTCCGTGCCGCCATCGCGGCCACGGGTATGACGTCGCGGGCCGTGGCCGAGATCGTCGACTGGCAGGAGGCCAAGCTGTCGGACGCCGTCAACGGCAAGGGAGGCGTGACGGAGCTCGACCTCGCGCTGTTGCTGGGCGCGTGCCGGACGCCGTCGGACGAGCGGGAACACCTGATGAAGCTGTTCCACGCGACGAACGTGAAGGGGTGGCTGCAGGAGCACGGCGCCGCCGAGCCGATCCTGCCTCGCACCCTGCTCCAGCACGAGTCGACCGCCAAGACGCTGATCAGCTGGTTGCCGTTGCTGGTGCACGGCACGCTGCAGATCCCCGAGTACGCGCGTGCCGTGATCAGGGCGAGCGCCAACGTGCCCGAGGACGAGGTGGAGGAGCGCGTCGCGGCTCGGGTGGCGCGCAGCGAGGCGCTGCGATCCGGCGTGAAGGCGACGTTCTTCTTCCACGAGTCCGTCCTGAGGACGCCGGTGGGGGGTGAGGAGGTGATGCGCGCCCAGCTGGAGCACCTGGTGAGGATGTCGCTGCGGCCGTCCGTCGTCATCAGAGTTGTGCCGACATCGGTCGGGGCCCACGCGGGGCATGCCGGGGGCTTCAACCTGATGCGGTTCCACAAGATCGAGCCGGTCGTCTTCGTGGAGAGCGAGAACGCCAGCCTCATCATCGAGGCGGCGCTGCCGGTCAAGAGCTACGACGCGGTGGTCGAATCACTCGGTCGGACGGCGTTGGACGAGGAACAATCGAGGAGTCTGATCAAAGACATCATCGGTTGAGGAGACATTGATGGCCGAGTGGCGCAAGAGCACCTACAGCGCGAACGCCAGCGAGTGTGTGGAGATCGCCACCGGCATCGGGATCCGGGACACCAAGGCGCCCGCCGTCCACCTCGCCGTGGGCGCGGCCGCCTGGTCGTCGTTCCTGGGGGCCGTCAAGCGCTCGCGCTGAGTCGTTACGATCCCGGCCATGACGATGCCCGCTGCGATCGATGCCGTGCGAGAAGCGTTCGTCGGGCTGGCGGCGGAGGAGTTCGACCTGCCGCCGCGGCAGGCGTTCAGCGACAGCCGGTCGCTCGTCATGGCGGTGCACCACCGGCCGACGAGCTCCACCGCGGTCAAGGTGATCAGCGTCGAGGTCGAGCGCGACCCGGTGATCACGGGCACGGTCGTGTACTCGCATCCGGACGGTCAGTTCGCCACGGACGCGGTGCCGCTCACGACGTTGCGGACCGGCGCTGTCGTCGGTGTGGCAACGGATCTGCTGGCCGACGAGGACGCGTCGCACCTCGCGCTGCTGGGCGCGGGAGCGCAGGCGGCGGACCAGGTGCGGGCCGTGCACGCGGTGCGGCCGTTGAAGAAGCTCGTCGTCTTCAACCGCAACGCGAAGAAGGCCGAGGCGTTGCTGGAGGGCCTGCGCGACGAGCTGCCGGACACGGTCATGGACACGGCGGCGAACGCGGACGAGGCCGTCGAGAATGCGGACGTCGTGTGCTGCGCGACGGCGTCGACGGTGCCGTTGTTCCGGTGCGACTCGCTCAAGGAACGGGTGCACGTCAACGCGATCGGCTCGTACCGTCCCGTGATGCGGGAGCTGCCCGAGGAGTTGCTGGCGACCGCCGGGGTCGTGGTGGTGGACCAGGTCGAGGCGGCGCTGAGCGAGGCGGGGGAGATCATCCGCGCGGTGCAGTCCGGTGTGCTGCGGCTGGAGTCGCTCGTCGAACTCGGTGCGGCGCTGGGGAACCCGCCGCTGCGGGAGGGGCGGACGGTGTTCAAGTCGGTCGGTGTCGCGGTGCAGGACTGGGCCGTGGCAAGACTCATGGCGTAGCCGGTTGGGTTTCTTCGGCGTCGGGATCCTGCTTGCCGTAGTTGTGGAGGTGGACATCGCCTTCAATGCTGCGGGCCTGGATCACGTATCCGTCCGTGTTTCCGTGGATCATGTTGTGGCTCTCCGTGCTCCCGGAACCGCTTCCGGAGTTCCAGCCGTACGCCGAGCGTTCCACGAGTCGCACGATCGGAACCAGGTGCGACAGCAGAAGACCACCGAGCACCAGCGTGATCGCGACGCGCACGAAATCGAGAACGTCCTGGTAGAACGCGACGTTGCTCAGCACCAGCTGGGTCAGTACCAGCAGCACGGCCTGAACCGCGAACGGTCGAATGTGTTCCTTGTCCGCCTTCACACGTGAGACGTCACGGCGCTCGAAGACGACGCCGCCCTCGTCGTTCTTCGGGTGGACGCCACGCCAGCCCGACCAGTCACCGCCGTCGGAGACGAACTTGAACTGCACGCGTTGACCCGGTTCGAGATGACCGATCCGATAGCGGCGGTTGCCAGGAGGAACATCGTCGAAGACCTCGCTGACATCCAGTTCCGGCTCGGGGCGCGGAGCCAGATCGACTTCGAGCATCTGTGCCTTCTCCGGGAAGGCGAACCGCAGGAACTGGTCCTTCACCACGGCGCCGCCGGTGTTGGTGACCTGGAACGTCACCGTGGTCAGGCTCGTCACGGACTCGCCCGCGTACTTCACCTGGACCTTCTGCTTGAGCTCGTCCTTGATCGAGACGAGTCGTGAGTTCACGTCCATGTCCCACGACAGCTGCTTGAGCGTCTTGTGGAACTTCTTGGCTTCGAGTCGGCTGCCGGTGAGGTACGCGGCGAGTCCGCTGAGGATCGCGGCGAAGACCGCGAGGCCGTACTTGTTGAGCAGCAGGTCGGACACCTGGATCCCTTGCGCCAGCACCTGCATGAACCGCCTTCCGTCGACCTGAACGGCCGACAGGGTAGCGGCAGACGCCGACGCGGCGCAGGAAGCGCTGGACGTGAACCCGTCCGCCGCGGGGGTTCACGTCCAGCGCCGCTGTTCTCCCGGTGCCGGGTCAGGACCCGGCGGGGAGTGACCTCAG
The DNA here is from genome assembly GCF_900111005.1 of Lentzea albida. Taxonomy (GTDB): domain Bacteria; phylum Actinomycetota; class Actinomycetes; order Mycobacteriales; family Pseudonocardiaceae; genus Lentzea; species Lentzea albida. The sequence continues at coordinate 284,726 of NZ_FOFV01000005.1, read as the reverse complement.
ACCTGCCACTTCTGGCTGGCCACGCCGAGGCACTGCCAGATGTGCGTCTTCGTGCCGTCGGCCGAACCGCCGCCGATGGTGTCGAGGCACTTGTTGGCCTGCGGGTTCACGATGTCCTGTGCCCCGCTGACGGCCCATTGCTGGGCAGCCGAGCCGTTGCAGTCCCAGAGCTGGACCACTGTGCCGTTGGCGGTGCCGCCGCCGTTGACGTCGAGGCACTTGCCCAGCGCGCGGATCGTGCCGTCACCGGGACGGCTCCACTTCTGGGCCGCGTTGCCGTTGCAGCCGACGACCTGGATGGGCGTGCCGTTGGCGGTGTTCGCCCAGGGCACGTCGAGGCACTTGCCGCCGATGCCGCGGATCTCCGAACCGCCACCGCCGGGGGTGTCGGAGGAGGAAGCGCGGACCCAGTCGATCACGAGCTGCTGCGGGAACGTCGTGCTGGCGTCCGGGTAGCCCGGCCACTCACCACCGACCGCGAGGTTGATGATGATGAAGAAGGGCTTGTTGAACACCCACGGGTTGCCGTTGACGTCGGTCGGGGTGTTGCGGGCGTAGACGTTGCCGTCCACCGACCACGTGATCTCGCCGGGCTTCCAGTCCACTGCGAAGTTGTGGAAGCCGTCGGAGAAGTTCGGGCCGTTGTAGGCGTGGGACTTGCCGCCCGAACCGGAGTAGCCCGGTCCGTGGATCGTGCCGTACACGGTGTTCGTCTGGTGTCCCAGGAACTCCATGATGTCGATCTCGCCGGAACCCGGCCACGGGTTGCCGGTGTTGATGTCAGCACCGAGCATCCAGAACGCGGGCCAGATCCCCTTGCCGCGCGGCATCTTCATGCGCGCTTCGAACCTGCCGTAGGTCTGGGTGAACTTGTTCGCGGTGTTGATGCGCGCGGACGTGTACTGACACCGGCCGTACCAGCAGTTGTAGTTGCCGGGGTTCTCCTTCTTGGCGGTGATGACGAGGTTGCCCTGGCCGTCGTGCGCCGCGTTGGAGGTACCCGCCTGGTACCACTGGTGTTCCCTGTTGTTGCCGTTGTTGTTGCCCACTTCCATGTTCCACTTGCCGCCGTCGACACCGGTGCCGGCGGGGGCGTTGAACTCGTCGGCCCAGGTCACCGCCGCGTTGGCAGGGGGAGCTTGGCTGGTGGTGGCGACGGTGATCCCTGCGGCCACCATCAAGGCAGCGGCAAGGGCCGTCCCGATGCGTCGATGCATCGAACCGACCTTTCCGGGTGTTGGTTGTGCGCCCAGTGGTTCGGAAGTGTTGTCGCGCCGTGACCCTCGGTCAACGTGTAAAGGTTTTCACGAATTTGTCAGATGAGAGCGCTCTCAAGTGATCTTCCTCGATACCAGCGGATTTAAGGCTGCTTAAGCCTTCAGACGGCTCCGGAGGGCCTGTGAACAGGCCCTCCGGAGACTGTGGACGTCAGCCCTGCGGCGTGGTGATCACCGAGAAGACGGACCCACCGCTCGCCTGGCGGGCGCTGAGGTCCTCGAGGATCGTCGAGAGCGGGGCGTAGTTGTTGAGCTCACCCAGCTGGCAGGGGCCGCTGCGGGACTGCTGGCTCCCGTTCAGGATGCCCAGCCCGGCGCTGGTGACCTGGCTGAACAGCGGGCTGCCGCTGTCACCGTTCCTCGCGCACAGGTCGGTGTTGATGCCGACGTCGGTCGAGAGGACGCGGCCGCAGCGCGTGCCGACGAGGTAGTCGGCGCCGGAGCCGCTGTCGTAGGAGTCCGGGTAGTTCACCGAGCTGGCACCGGAACCCGTGGCGCACACGACCGCGCCGGTCAGGATCCCGGACAGCGGGGTGACGGAGGTGATCTCCTGGTTCTGCGACGTCGCCTGCGGGCCGCAGGGGGTGTCGCCGTTGCTGTCGAGACCACCGTTGCGGCAGTACTTCAGCACGATGTTGCGGTTGGTCTGGCTGTCCAGCCATGTGTTCTGGGTGGCGGCGTCCACGTACCGCAGAGCCGCGTAGTCGTAGGGGTAGGCGTTCTTCTCGATGCCGTGCTGGTTCAGGATCGCCTGGCGGTTGTGCTCGGTCGGCACGTTGTTCGTCTTGGTGGCCATGCAGTGGCCCGCCGTCAGCACCCACGGCACGCCGGGGAACGCGCCGCCCGTCGTCCGCAGGTTGAAGGCCGCGGTGCAGCCGCCCGTGGTTCCGTTGTCGCGCCTCATGTCCAGGCGCAGACCGCCGCGCATGGGGCCGTAGCCGGTGCAGTACAACGGGTGGCAGAAGCCCCAGTCGACCGGGTCGACCGACGAGTACGGCGCGGGCTTCGGCAGGACGCGGGCCGACACCATGCCGGGATCCGCGTCAAAGGTCCGGACCTCCGCCTGTGCGGCGGCGTTGGGCTTGTTCTCCCTGAGCCAGGCGCGTTCCCAGACGACGACCCGGTTCTCGGTGGTGCTGACGGCCGGTAGGTACACCGAGTCGGCTCCGGCGCCGACCTGCCTGCTGATCCGGTCGTGTGCCGCTTCGAGCGACGCCAGGGAGTTCTTGACCGTGCGGACCTTCACGTGGGTCCGGTCGGCCATCGCGGCGATCTGCCGCTGGGCGGCGGCGGGCTTCGTCATCGCGACGACGAGCTCACCGGCCTGCTGGTCGAGCCACATGCCGCCGTACTCGCCGGCGGCTTCGGTCTTGAGCGTCTTCTCGAGCCCGGTGGCGTCCTTCTGGAGCTCGAGTCTCCTCAACGCCTCGCGCTCGCTGACCCGGTACGTCTGCACCAGGTAGTCGACGGACTCCTTGACGGAGCTCGGGTCGATCGTGTTCTGCAACGTCGGACCGGCGGTGGCCGGTGCAGCCGTGATGGTCGACGCGAGCAGCGCGCTCGCGGTGACCGCCCCCAGGATCTTGGCTAATCGCAATGGAATCTCCTTGCCGATGCGAATGACCTCCCCTTCATAGCGGCCGGGTGGCGAGGTGCGCCGGGAATTCGCAAGATCTTCACCGAACCTCCTCGCTTGACGTCACTGGCTAATGTCGTTAGCTTTTGGGCTATGAGTGCTCGCCCACGTCTCACCACCGCCAAGGTCGTCGACGCCGCGCTGGAGCTGATCGACGAGCAGGGCGCCGACGGCCTGACGCTGTCCGCCGTCGCCGCGCGGACCGGTGTCGCCACGCCCTCGCTGTACAAGCACGTCGCGAGCCTCGGTGAACTGCGCGCCCACATCGGTGTGCGGGTGCTGGAGGAGATGACCGACCGGTTCACCGGCGCGGTCCTCGGCCGGGCGGGGGACGACGCCGTCAGCGCGCTCCTGCACGCGTACCGCTCCTACGTGCGGGAGCACCCGAACCGCTACGCGGCCGCGCCGATGGATCCGCTGCACAACGACCTGCAGCTGGCGGCGGGCACCAAGTTCATGGAGGTCGTCCTCGCGACGTTGCGGCAGTACGGCCTGGAGGGCTCCGACGCCATCCACGCCACGCGGCGGTTGCGGGTGATCGCGCACGGTTTCGCGTCGATCGAGTCGAGCGGCGGCTTCGGCCTGCCCGAGGGCCTCGACGACACCTACGACCAGCTCGTCCGGATGTACCTCACCGATCTCAGGGGGCAATCGTGAAGTGGACGCTTTCCGCCGCGGGCCTGCTCTTCCTGCTGTACCCGGCGCTGAGACCCTGGCACGACGAGACGACGGCCGCGGGCGCGGCGGCCTCGATGGGGTCGACCGCGTGGGTCCTCTCGCACCTGTGCGCGATGATCGGCTTCATCCTCGTGCCGATCGCGTTGCTGGAGGTCCACCGCACCGCCGCGATCACGTTCTGGGTCGGCGCCGGCCTCACGCTGCCGTACTACGGCGCCGAGGACTTCGGCCTGCACGCCATCGCACAGCAGCCGAACGTCCTCGACCTGGCCGAGGCCGTGCGCTACAACCCGTTCGCCGTCACGACCTTCGCGCTCGGGCTCGTCACCATGGGCGTCGCGGCGGTGGTGGTCGCGCTGAAGCTGCGCACCACGGCGGCGGTCGTGTTCGCCGCCGGGTTCGCGTTGTTCCTGCCGCAGTTCTTCACGCCGCCCGCGGTGCGGATCGCCCACGGCGTGTTGATGGTCGTCGGATGTGTGTGGCTCGCGTGGGACTCAGCGCGCCGTCAGGCGGAACACCCGCAGCTCGCGGCCGCCTGAGCGTTCGACGTAGTCCTGGAACGCGGGCCAGGCCGCCACCATGCGGGCCCAGGCGGCCTCCCGCTCGGCGCCCTCGAGCAGGGTGCCCCGCACGTCGCGGACCTCGCCGCGCACGTTCACCTGGATGTCGGGGTTCTTCAGCAGGTTCGCCGTCCACGCCGGGTGGTGCGGCTTGCCCCAGTTGGACCCCACCACCAGCATCGAGTCGCCGTCGGCGACGTACTGGACCTGGTTCTCGCGCTTCTCACCGGACTTCGCGCCGGTGGTGATCAGGGTCAGGCCGGTCTGCTTCGACAGCGACACGAGGGTGAACCTGCCGCCGGTCAGCTTGTAGAGCAGGCGATCGGTGCCGATCACGGCCTTCTCCATCAACGACATCTAGAGCGCTCCCGTCGACCTCGCCGCGTGGACCGCGGCGGTTCTGTTGTGCACCCCCAGCTTGCGCATCGCGCCCCGGAGGTAGGCCTTGACGGTCTCGGCGCTCAACCCGAGCTCGGCGGCGATCTCCCGGTTGGACGCGCCGACCGCGGCCAGCCGGAGCGTATCGAGTTCGCGCGGGGTGAGGCCGCTGGGGACGCTGACGGGAGGCTCGCCGCCGAGGCTCTGGTGCACCTTGCGGAGTCGTTCGCGCAGCACGGGATCACCGACGAGCTTGGTGACCTCGGCCAGTTCGCGCAGCGCGGCCTGGGTGTGGATCGAAGGCATGTCGAGGTCCTGTGCGAATGCTTGCGCGATGGCGCCGGCCATCCTGATCGCCCGGTCGCCGACGGTGGTCTGCCCGCGCACGGCCCCGTAGAGGACGCCGTGCACGGTGCCGCGCACCGTCACCGGGTAGGCGAACACGGAGGTCAGGCGTTCGTTGACGACCACCATCTGGTCGAACTCGTGGGTGATCGCCTTGGTCGTGGCGTAGTCGTTGACGCGCACCGCGGTGCCCATCGCGATGGCCGTGCCGCCGAGGCCCCGGCCGGTGCCGATGCGCAGCCCGTGCAACGACGTGCCGTGCGTGCCGAAGAAGCTGCTGAGCACCAGGTCACGGCCGGTCGTCAGCGCACCGCCGAACACGACGGGCAGCCCGGTGGCACGGCGGAGCATGTCCAGGCGCTGCGGGAGCAACGTCTGGAAGCGGTCTGGCAGCACGTCCAGAAGTTTCGCTGACCGTCACACCCTCGAAAAGGGGTGCACCCCCATCCGGGGGTATACCGGCGGCGCCGGCGCTCCCACCCTCTCCGACATGTCCAGTCACGACACCTACCGCGCGGCCCGCGACCTGATGCTCAGCGACCCGGACGCGTTCGCCTGGCCGAGCTTCGGCAGCAGCTTCAACTGGGCGCACGACTGGTTCGACGTCGTCGCCGAGGGCAACACCACCACGGCGTTGCACATCGTCGAGGAGGACGGCTCCGAGCGCGCCTACTCCTACGACGAGGTGCGCCGCCGCTCGAACCGCGTCGCACGCTGGCTCGCCGGGCACGGCGTGGGCAGGGGCGACAGCGTGATGATCATGCTGGGCAACCAGGCCGAGCTGTGGGAGTCGATGCTCGCGGTGATGAAGCTCGGCGCGGTGATCATGCCGACGACCACCGCCCTGGGACCGGCCGACCTCGCCGACCGGCTGGAACGGGGTTCGGTCCGGCACGTCATCGCGCGCGTCGAGGACGCCGGCAAGTTCGCGGAAGGCCCGGTGGTCATCAGCGTCGGCGGCACCGCGGAGGGCTGGCTCGACTACGCGGACACCTCGCAGGCGTCCGACGACCCGCTGCCGCACCCGCGGACCGCGCCGGACGACCGGCTGCTGCTGTACTTCACCTCCGGCACGACCAGCCGCCCCAAGCTGGTCGAGCACACCCAGGTCTCGTACCCGGTGGGCCACCTGACGACGATGCACTGGATCGGCGTGCAGCCCGGCGACGTGCACCTCAACATCAGCTCGCCCGGCTGGGCCAAGCACGCCTGGAGCTGCTTCTTCGCGCCGTGGATCGCCGAAGCGACGATCTTCGTCTACAACTACGCCCGGTTCGACGCGGCCGCGTTGCTCGGTCAGATCCGCGAGAAGGGCGTCACCACGTTCTGCGCACCGCCGACCGTGTGGCGGATGCTGATCAAGGCCGACCTCAGCGGCGGTCCCGGCGGGCTGCGCGAGGTCGTGGCCGCGGGGGAGCCGCTCAACCCCGAGGTGGTCGAGCAGGTCCAGAAGCAGTGGGGCCTCACGATCCGCGACGGGTTCGGGCAGACCGAGACCACGCTGTCGGTCGGCAACGTGCCGGGCGCGCCGGTGAAGCTCGGCTCGATGGGACGGCCGTTGCGCGGTGTGCCGATCGTGCTGGTCGACCCGATCACCGGCGAGCGGGCCGACGAGGGCGAGATCTGCATCGATCTCGGGCAACGGCCGATGTCGCTGATGGTCGGCTACCACGGCGACGAGGAGCGCAACGCCGAGGCGATGGCCGGCGGTTACTACCACACGGGCGACATCGCGAGCCGTGACGAGGACGGCTACCTGTTCTACATCGGGCGCACGGACGACGTGTTCAAGGCGTCGGACTACAAGATCTCGCCGTTCGAGCTGGAGAGCGTGCTGATCGAGCACCCGGCGGTCACCGAGGCCGCCGTCGTGCCCGCGCCGGATGAGCTGCGGCTTGCCGTGCCCAAGGCGTACGTGGCGCTGAGCCCCGGCTGGGAGCCCAGCCGTGAGACCGCGCTGGAGATCCTGAAGCACGCGCGGGAGAACCTGGCGCCGTTCCAGCGGATCCGGCGGCTGGAGTTCTACGAGCTGCCCAAGACCGTGTCCGGCAAGATCCGCCGGGTCGACCTGCGCACGCGCGAGGAGGAAGGCGGCGCCGGCACGGGGGAGTGGCGGGACGACCAGTTCCCCGAGCTGCGCCGCTAACGTGGGGGGCTCCGCCGTCCTCGACGACAGGAGCAGACACATGGTCCGCAAGATCTCAGGACGTCCGGCGGTGATCACCGGGGCCGCCTCGGGGATCGGCCGCAGTCTCGCGCAGCGGTTGTCCCGGCACGGGTCGCCGGTGGCCATCGCCGACGTCAACGAGATCGAGCTGGAGAAGACCGCGGCGTCGTTGCAGGGCCCGGTGCTCAGCCGGGTGCTCGACGTGCGCGACGCGGAGGACGTGCGGGCGTTCGCGGACGAGGTGCGCGCGTGGCTCGACCTGCCGCTCGCGGCCGTGTTCAACAACGCGGGCGTCGCCACCTCCACGACGGTGCTGAACTCCGTGGCGGAGGACGACTCCTGGCTCTTCGACATCAACTACTGGGGTGTCGTGAACGGCACGCGGGCGTTCCTGCCGATGCTGGTCAAGCACAACTACGGCGTCGTGGTGAACACGTCCAGCGTGTTCGGGCTGTGCGGGATGCCGAAGCAGAGCGCGTACTGCGCCGCGAAGTTCGCCGTCCGCGGGTTCACCGACTCGCTGCGCCAGGAGCTGCGCGGCACGGGCGTCTCGGCGGTCGCGGTGCACCCCGGCGGCATCAAGACCAACATCATCCGCAACGGCCGCATCCACGCCGAGCTCGACGAGAACGGCCGGTCGCTCGAACAGATCGTCTCGGACTTCGACCGGATCGCGCTGACCACCCCGGACAAGGCCGCCGAGATCATCCACCGCGGTGTCGAACGCGGGAAGGCGCGCGTGCTCGTCGGGCCGGACGCGTACGTGTTCGACGCGCTCGCCCGCATCACGCCGACGCACTACTACTCCATCATGGCGCGGCTGTTCGAGCGGTGAGGCATGATCCACCGCATGATCTCCCCTGCGGTGGTGCGGCGGACCGAGCAGTGGTTCGTCCGGCAGGGCGCGCCGACGATGATCGAGGGCTACGGCTTCCGGTCGCACGTGCTGCCGCGGATGCTGCCGGCGTTGACGTTCGTGGCCGTCGGCAGCCTCGCGTGGCTGGTGCTGCAGCAGTCCGCCGGGCTGTCGCGGTGGGTGCTGCTCGGGCTGATCGTCGCGGTGATGGTGTCGGCGTGGGTGCTGCTCTCGCTGTTCGTGCGGCGGATGCCGAACTTCTCGCCGCGCATGACGGTGCTGGTGCTGGTCGTGTACGCGGCGATTCCCGTGATCACGCCGTTGGTGCAGTCCGCGATCGACATCAGGTTCACCGCGCCGGACGGGGACGCGGATCCCGAACCCGTGTGGGGCGCCCTGATCTGGTTCGTCGTGGTGTTCGCCGTGGCCTTCCTGGCGACGATGCTCGCCACGACGTACGGGCTGGGGTCGTTGCTCAAGGCCGCCATCCGGCACGTGATCGCGGACCTGCGCAACAGCGTGCACCTGATCGGCAGGGCGCTGCCGCCGATGCTGTTCGTGACGCTGTTCCTGTTCTTCACCGGTGAGCTGTGGCAGGCGATGAACCGGCTGAGCTGGCAGCGGGTGAGCCTCGTGGTGCTGATGTTCGCCGCCATCACCGTGCTGGCCGCGGCCGCCCGGCTGCGCGACGAGATCGGCCGGGTCGAGCAGGACCTGCGGCCCGAGGTGCTCCAGGTGGCGTGCAAGGGCACGCCGCTGTCCGGCGTCGAGATCACCGAACCGTTGCCGCCCAGGCGGTTGAACGGCCGCCAGTCGCGCAACCTGCTGGTGATGCTCGCGATCCGGCAGCTGGTGCAGGCGGCGGTGATCGGGCTCGCGCTGTTCGCGTTCTTCGTGGTGCTCGGCCTGATCGTGGTCACGCCCGAGATCGCCGAGCAGTGGATCGGCGAGCGGCCGACCCCGTCGAAGCTCTTCGGTGTGCCGGCGGCGATGTTGCGCAACGCCACGCTCTTCGCGGCGTTCGGCAGCATGTACTTCTCGGTGATCTCGATGAGCGACGCCGAGCACCGGCGCCAGTTCTTCGCGCCCGTGATCGAGAAGGTCGAGCGGACGCTGGAGGTCCGCGCCGTGTACCTGGACGTCAGAGAGCGGGCTGGAGCCTGAGCTTCGCGTCCCTGCTGGGCGGCGCGCCGAACTGGCGGCGGTACTCGCGGCTGAACTGCGACGGGCTGTCGTAGCCGACGCGGTGGCTGACGCTCGTCACGTCGGAGTTCGTCGCGAGCAGCAACCTGGCCTCCTGCAGGCGGATCTGCTTCTGGAACTGGATCGGGCTCATCGCCGTGACGGCCTGGAAGTTGCGGTAGAACGCCGACTCGCTCATGCCCGCGATGCGCGCGACGTTCTCGACCTTGAACGACTCGGCGTAGTTCTCCCTGATCCACCTCACCGCCCTGGCGATGTGGCTGAGACCGCTGTCCTGCGCGCCGAGCTGCCGGACGGCCGCGCCCTGCTCGCCGGTCATGACGCGCCAGAGGATCTCCTGCTTGATCAACGGCGCCAGCGCACGCGCGTCCTTCGGCTGGTCGAGCAGGCGCGCGAGCCTCGTCACGGCGTCGACCAGTTCGGGGGAGGCGTCGCTGACGGCCAGGCCCTCCGGGGTGCCCGTGGCCTTCGGGAGGTCGTGGGCGAGGAGCAGTTCGGCGACCTTGTCCGGCCGCAGCACCAGGCCGAGGCCGAGCGCGGGTTCGGACGGGCTGATGCCGACGTAGTTGCCGGTGATCGGCATGTCGATCGACGCGACGAGGTACTGGCCCGCCCGGTAGTCGTAGACGCGGTCGCCCAAGGCGATGCGTTTGCGGCCTTGAGCGACGAACGCGAGGATCGTGCCGGTCATCGACGGGGCGGGCGGGCCTGCGACCGTCGTCCTGGACACCAGGACGTCGTCGATGGTCGTGGTCAGGTCCGGGCGGGCGTGCTTGGTGATCAGCGCGCGTAGTTCGTCCACGCCGGTGATGGTCCTCGCGGGTGGGACGATCAGGCAAGCCCGCCGGCGAAGGTGAGGGCCTCGTCCAGGGGCTTGCGGCGCAGGTCCGGCACCTCGCAGTCGGGCGCCGGGTAGCCGATCGGGAACAGGACGTACGGGCGTTCGCCGGGGCGTCCGAGCAGGTCGGCCAGGAACGTCATGGGGTTCGGCGTGTGCGTCAGGGTCGCGAGGCCCATGGTGTGCAGCGCCGCGATGAAGAGCCCGCACGCGATGCCGACGCTTTCGTTGGTGTAGTAGGTCTTCTTGCCGTTCTGCTGCTTCTGCGCGAAGGCGACCACGAGCCAGGGCGCGGCTTCCAGGAACTCCTTCGTGGCGTCGGTCTCCAGTCGTGCCAGGGCCGCGTGCCAGTCCGGCAGCTCGCGTTCGTGGTAGAAGCGGCGTTCCTCCTCTTCCGCCGCGTGCCGGATGCGCCGCTTGAGGTCCGGGTCCCGGGTGGCGACGAACCGCCACGGCTGCTGGTGCGCGCCGCTCGGGGCGGTGTTCGCGGTGCGCACGGCCAGTTCGACCGCCTCCGCCGGAACGGGGTCGGGCGAGAACCAGCGCACGGACCTGCGTGCGTCGAGCAGCCGGTGCAGGGCCCTGCCGCGGTCGAGTCCCTCCTCGATCGGCAGGCGGGGCGGTGCGTAGGGGAGGAACGGGTGGGTGTGCTGCCTGGTCATGGTCCGCACGATTCCCGCGAATGACTCTTATGGCCAGTTCAATTTTCTTCGGCCAGTCATAAGCTGAACTCATGAATCTGCCCAACGTGACGCTGCGGCAGCTCGACTACCTGATCGCGGTGGCGGAGACGGGCTCGCTGACGGCGGCCGCCGCGCGGTGCCACGTGTCGCAGGGCGCGATCTCGCTGGCGTTGAGCGAAATGGAACGCGTGCTGGACCTGAGGCTGGTGGTGCGGTCACCGCGCCGGGGTGCCGCGTTGACGGCGGCGGGCACGCGCGTGCTGTCGGACGCCCGCCGGGTGGTCGGGGCGATGGCCGACCTCGGCGCCGAGGCGCGCGGGCTCAGTTCGCGGGTCAGCGGTGTGCTGACGGTCGGGTGCTACGCGCCGATCGCGCCGTTCCACCTGCCCGCGGCGATCGCGACGTTCGAGAGCGCACACCCGGAGGTGTCGGTCCGGTTCGTGGAGGGGAGCCTGCCGGAGATCGGGGAGGACCTGGTCGCCGGGCGGTGCGAGATCGCGTTCCTCTACGACCAGGACCTGGTGCCCGGCATCGCGACGAGAACGTTGTACGAGCAGGCGCCCCAGGTGCTGTTGCCCGCTGACCACCGGCTGCGCCGGCGGCGGGCGGTGGCGTTGCGCGAACTCGCCGGGGACCCGTTCGTGCTGCTGGACGTCCCGCCCAGCGAGCGCTACTTCCGGTCGGTGTTCGACGCCGCGGGCGTGGAGATGGTGGTGACGCACCGGGCCCGCGGCTTCGAGCTCGCGCGGGCGCTGGTGGCCCGCGGCCTCGGTTACTCGATGACCGTCCAGCAGCCCGCCGTCAACTCGTCGTACGAGGGGCTGGAGGTCGTGGCGGTGCGGTTGCGCGACACCGTGCCCACGACACCTGTCGTGCTGGGCTGGGCGGCAGGCGGCCCGCTGACGCACCGGGCGCGGGCGTTCGCCGGGCATTGCGCCGAACTGTTCGGTTCGCAGCCGATTTCCCTTTGATACTCCTCCCATTCCTGTTTGCCAAGGGGTGAAGAAGGTAAAAAGTGCCGGTTCAAACGGGATGCTTTTCCCGGTAAGGTCCAGACCAGGTCACCGTCCATATGAGACGGATTAGCGGGAGTCCCGCGTATCAATTGGCCGGCCGGGAAGGACACCGTCGACATGACGAACAGCGCCCCGCTCGACGACATCCGCCGCAAGCGGTGCGAACTGGTCCGCAGCGGGCGCTGGAACGAAGCCGACCGGCTCGCGGGGAACGCGGTGGCGCTCGACGCGGGTGAACTCGAGCCGGGAACGCTCGCCTACCTGCCGGGCAGCCCGAAGACGGGCAGGCGGTCCAGGCCGGTGAGAGCGCTCTCGTTCCGCGCGGTGCAGGCCGCGAACCTCGGCACCGGCCGGGAGGAGGCGGTCGGCGTCGCGCAGCGCGTGCTGGCCTCGGCGGAGCCGCGGGACGCCGGTACGTTCTGGCAGGCGGTGATGGTCCTGACCTACGCCGACGAGGTCGCGCTGGCACACCGGAGCTGGGCCTCCTCGGCCGCCTGCGGAGACGTCCACGACCTCCTCGGCGGGCGGATCATGCTGCTGCGCGGCGAACCCCGCGCCGCGGTCCGGTTGCTCGAAGGTGTGGCGTGCAAGGGCGTTCGCCCCCGGCTGCGGGTCGTCGCGGTGGCGTGGCTGGTCCTGGCGCTCACCGAGGCCGGCGAGTTCGACAGGGCACGTGCCGTGCTGGAGTCCGCGGGGCTGGCCGGTGCGCCGGCCGAGCACCCGGACAGCGCCGAGCTGCACTTCGCGCGGGGCAGGCTCCTGCTGGCCGAGGGGCGGGGGAGCTGCGCGCTGGACGAGTTCCTCGAGTGCGGCAGGCAGCTCGCGTCGTGGGGCGTGGTCAACCCGGCGGTGCTGCCGTGGCGGTCCTCCGCCGCGCTCGCGGCCTTCGACGCGGGTGATCTCGTGCTCGCGCGGATCTGCGCCGACAAGGACCTGGTGGCCGCGAGGCGGTGGGGCGCGCCGAGGGGGATCGGGCTCGGTCTGCACGCCTGCGCCCTGGTCCGGGGCGACGACGTCCTGCTCGAAGAGGCCATCGCCCACCTCGGCCGGGCCTCGACCGCCGACGAGGGGTTGCGTGCGCGCCACGACCTGGCGCAGCTCCTGCTGGGACGCGGCGAGGTCGAGCGCGCCAGGAAGCACACCCGGCTCCTGCGGGAGGCGGCCGATTCGTGTCCACAATGGACCGCGATGGCGGATGTGCTGGCCTCACGGTTGTTGCGCAATGACGGCGAGTCGGCGCTGAGCAGGCAGGAGCGCAGGATCGCCCTGCTCGCCAGAGCCGGGAGGTCGAACCGCGAGATCGCCGCCGAGCTGCGCCTGACCCTGCGCACCGTCGAGTTCCACCTCACCGCCGTCTACCGCAAGATGGGGGTGGCGGGCAGGCCGGGACTCCGCCGGGCGTTCGTCCCCACGGCATGAGCCGGTGGTCGGCCGATCCGGGCCACGACTGCGCGGCGGTCGTCGCGGTCGGCCTGCTCGCGGCGGGACAGGACTGGGCCGGCGCCGTCCAGGCGGCAGAGAGGGCGCTCGCGACCCCGGTCTGCCGGGCGGACCCGCTGTGCGTCTCGCGTGCACTGGGAACGCTGGTCTGTGCGGGCGAGCTCGTGGCCGCCGACACGCACAGCCTCGCGCTGCTCGAAGCGCACGCCGGTGACCGGGTGATGGCGGAGCGCGTGCTGCTCGCCCGTGCGTGCGTCGCGCGCCACACGGGCGACCTGGCGAGGTGCTCCTCCCTGCTCGTCACGGTGTGGCGCAACGGCATGGCGGACGAGATCCGTTCGGTGGCGTTGCTGTGGGAGGTGGAACTGCTCGTCGCCAGGGGCGAACCGGAAGCCGCCGAAGCCGTTCTGCTGGACCAGGACGCCGACGCGATGATCAGGGCCGGGCATCCCGGCCGCCCGCTGGCGCTCGCGGCCAAGGCGGTGGTGGCCATGGCGGCGGACCGCCCTCACGAGGCACTGGAGGCCCACCTCGCGTGCGGCCGGGCCCTCGCCGAGCACGGCGTCCTCAACCCCGGTGTCCTGCAATGGCGCTCCCACGCGTCGCGTGCGGCTTTGGCCTGTGGTGACGCAGAGGAAGCCCTGCGGCTGGCGATGGAGGAGCACGCGGCCGCGGCGCGCTGGGGCGAGCCCAGGGTCCTCGGCTGGAGCCTGTCGGCGGTCGCACGCGCGAGTGCGCCGACCGGCGAGGACCTCATGACGTACGAGCGTGCGATCCGCCTGCTGGAGATGGCGAACGCGAGGTTGGAACTCGCGGAGGTGCTCTGCGACTACGCCGACCGCCTCACCGCGCACGGCAGGCAGGTGGCGGCGTGCGAGAGCTACGCGCTGGCGCGGGCCACGGCCCTCGACATCGGGGCCGCGGTGCTGGTGCGGCGGGCCGACGAGGTCGTGGGCTGCGACGGGGTGCCGGGCGGGCCCGTGCTGACGCCCGTCGAGGCGGAGGTCGCCCGGCTCGTGCGCGAGGGCCTCCCGACCAGGGAGATCGGGGCGAAGCTCGCGATGGCGACGCGGACCGTCGAGCTCCACCTGACGAGGGTCTACCGCAAGCTCGGCCTGGCGGGCCGGCGTGAGCTGCAGGCCACCAGGTGGACCGGAACTTTGCGGACTCACCGTGGAGTCACGGACGGCTACTCCGGGTGATCGTGGACTCCTGACGGCATCCGGTGCGCCGGCACCGGTTCGCAGGAGGGAGCCCGCAGATGCTCACACGATTACTCGGCCGTTCGGTCGCGGCGGTGTTCGCGCTGGCGTTCGCCGTCGCCGGTCTCGCCGTGCCGACGGCGACCGCGGCGATCGACCACACGGTCACCTTCGTCAACAACACCGGTCAGACGATCTGGGTGGGCAGCACCGTCAACGCGGACGGGTCGAAGGTGCTGACGAACATGCCCACGTTGCGCGCCGGTCAGTCCGTGACCATCACGATCCCCGAGACCGCCTCACCCGGTCACTGGCGCGGCAAGTTCTTCGCGCGCACAGGCTGCACGGGCACCTCGGGCGTCGATTTCCGGTGCGCGGTCGGCGACTGCGGTGTGCAGGCCGCCCGCTGCGTCACCGGTGAGCAGCCGGCGAGCCTCGCGGAGTTCAACTTCGACTCCCGCGACCGGCTCGCGCCTTGGTACAACGTCAGCTACGTCAACGCGTTCTCCGTGCCGGTGGTCATCACCCCGGTGAACGCGTCCCCGCCACCGGGCTCCACGTCGTGCGGTACCGCCGGGTGCCCGGAGAACCTGCTGCCCTACTGCAACCCGGCGTACGTCAAGTACGGCGCCAACGGTCAGCGCATCAACTGCGTCAACCCCAACCGGGACGCGCCGACCGACTACAGCAACACCATCAAGTCGCGCTGTCCCAAGGCCTACGCGTGGTCCAAACAGGACACCGAGCCGGGCAACCAGACCGTGTACCAGTGCGGCAACTGCACGGGGTTCAAGGTCACGTTCAACTCCTGAGGGGGAAATCATGAAGTCAGCTGTCAAGGTGCTCGGCGCCCTCGCGTCGGCCGCGGTCCTCTCGTTCGTCTTCTCCGGCACCGCCTCGGCCGTCAGCGGCACCGCCAGCTGGTACAACGACGCCGGCTTCGGCGCCTGCGGAACGCAGATCAACGCGGACACGCAGCTGCTGGTCGCGGCACCCGCCGCGCTGTGGACGTCGCCCAACCCGAACAACGACCCGTTGTGCCGCAAGTCCATCCGGGTCACCTACAACGGCAAGACGATCACCGTGCCGATCAGGGACAAGTGCCCGAGCTGCGCGAGCACCAAGATCGACCTCAGCCGGCCCGCCTTCGCCAGTCTCGCCAACACCTCCGTCGGCATCATCAACGTGACCTGGCAGATCGTCTGATCCTCGGGGAGCCGGGGATCCCCCGGCTCCCTCTCCTCATTCCCCGCACAGGAGAACAACGATGTTCCGCACCTCCCTGCTCGCCGCCGCGGCACTTGCTCTGGCGGCCCCCCTCGCACCCCAGGCCTCGGCGGCCACGGTGCAGGAGGACGTGATCGCCCTGACCAACGCCGAACGCGCCAAGGTGAACTGCCCGGCCCTGAAGTCGAACGCGGCCCTCAACACCGCGGCGCAGCGCCACTCCGCCGACATGGCCGCGAAGAACTTCATGGGCCACACCGGTTCCGACGGCAGCAACCTCGTCACGAGGATCGAACGCGCCGGCTACACCCGCTGGACCAGGGCCGCCGAGAACGTGGCCGCCGGACAGCAGAACGCGGCCGCCGTCGTGCGCTCGTGGATGAACAGCTCCGGGCACCGCGCCAACATCCTGAACTGCGCGCTGCGCGACATCGGGGTCGGCCACTCGTACCGGCAGGGCACCACGTACGGCCACTACTGGACGCAGGACTTCGGCACGCGCTGACGGATCGCAGGCGCGACAACAGCTCAGTAGCTGAACGTGGTGGCGGGCTCGTCGCCGATCCACTTCCACAGCGGGATGGTGCCGTTGATCTCCGCACCGGGCACGAGGTCGCCGGCGTCGAGGCGCTTCGCGTTGAAGCAGAGGGGGCAGACGAAGTAGCGGCCGCCCGCCGCCTCGTAGCGCTGGAGCAGTTCGGCCAGCGGCGGGCAGCCGTCGCACGCGACGCCCGCGGCGGTGCCGTTGAGCGACAGGCGCACGGCCTCCTTGGACAGGAACATGAGCGTCTCGCGCCCGGTCTCGGCGGCGCCGATCGCGACGAGGAACGCGACGGTGACCTTCTCCGCGTCCTCGAGCCCTGTCGACAGACTGATGACGGCCTTGTTCGGCATGATCTGCTCCATTTCGTCGGGTACCACGACGTTAGGAGCGGGAAGGGGCCGTGTCGTCGGGCGTTCTCCCTACAGATCGAGCGGGTCGAGCAGGCCGTTGCGCAGTGCGAACAACGTCGCCGTCGACCGCGACGAGGCCCCGGTCTTGGTGTAGATCCGCTCGATGTGCGTCCCGGCCGTCTTGCGCGAGATGCCGAGCCGCTCGGCCACCTCACCGGTCTGCGCGCCGCGGGAGATCAGCACAAGCACCTCGACCTCCCGCGGTGTGAGCCCGGCGGGCCCGGACACCCGCCGCCGGGTGCCGTTGCCCGCCGCGGAGAGCACGGCCTCGGCGGCGTCCCCGTCGAGCGCACCGGCCCTGATCGCCTCCCGCACCGCGAGGACCGCTTGCTTGTCGCTCAACGCGGCCCGGTGCGCCCGCGGTTCGAGCATCGCCCGGTAGGCGCACGCGGCGGCGAGCACCCGCCCGGTCATCGGCAGGGCCGCACCCGACAGCCCCCGGTGGTAGCCGCCGCCGTCCATCCGCTCGTGCGCCATGGCGGCGATCGCCCCCGGCCTGGCCAGCGCCGCCGGCCGGGCCAGCACGCGTTCGGTGTAGTAGGAACTGAGTCGCACGCGTTCCCAGTCGGTGGCCGACAGCGGCCCCGGCTGCTCCAGGACCGTCACCGGCACGCCGTGCAACCCGATGTCGTGCAGCAGCCCCGCCCGCCGGGTGGCGATCACGTCGGCGGTGGGAAGTCCGATCGACCGCGCCGCCGCACCGGCGAGTTCCGCCACCCCGCGCGAGTGCCCGGCCCGTGTCGCGCAGCGCAGGTCGGTGAAGTCCGCCAGCGCTTCGAGCGCCGAGTCCAGCTCGCCCTGGGTGAGAGGCCGCAACCGGGGGAGGTCGATCCCGTCGCCGGACAGCACTTCCGGCGCGTGTGCGACGAACGCGTCGACCACGTCGGGAGCGAACTGACGGCCACGGCGCGCACGGGCGACCTCGACCGCACCCTCGATCCCGCCGGTCCGGTACCGCACCTCGACGACGTCGGCCAGGTGCAACAACCGGATGGTGGGGGCGATGTCCGCGCCCCCGACCCCGTGCGGCACCCCGCGTCCGTCCCAGCGCGTGAAGAACTGCCGCAACGCCCGCGCCACACCGGGCCCGAGCTCGAGCCGTTCCGCCAACGCCGACGTGGTGACGCAGTGGGACTGCATCCCCTGCACGACGTGCTGACCACCGCTCGCCAGGATCGTCGACGCCACCCGGAACCGGTGCCACAACGCCCCGCCCCGCCCGGCCCGCCGCAGGAAGAACCCGAACCCGGCCGGCCCGGCGAGGTCGACCTCGTAGCTGTCCGCGCGGAAGGCGATGTCGTCACCGAAGGACGCGGCCACCTCCGGTGAGTCCGCGATGCACCCGACCCAGCCGAGCATCGAGACGTGGAACAGCGCCTGCCGCTCCTCCTCCGGCAGCCTCATCCGCTCGGCGAGCCGTTCCGCGATCCGCCACGACCGGAGCACGTGCTCCATCGGCTGCCCCAGCCCCAGGTCCGTCGCCAGGGAGAAGGCGGCGAGCAGTTCGGCCAGGTCGATCCCGGCATCTGCGTCGGCAGGCTCCACCCGCGGATGGTAGCTCCGCGAGGCCGGGCAGGATCGGTTGTGCCGCAGAACCTACGTGCGGCTCGGCGTCGTCACGACCGCGCTCATCACGACCTCGAACAGGTGCTCGGCCCGCGCCTCCTGGCCGGGCTGGTCGCTGAGCCACACCAGCGACGACACCAGCGCGAACAGGTCCGCGCCGTCGAGGTCGGTGCGCGCCTCGCCGGCCTCCTGGGCGCGGGCGAGCAGCCGTGCGCCGGAGCCGCGCATCGCCACGCACGAGCTGTGCAGGGCCGACTCGGGGTCCTCGATCGCATGCACCATCGCCGTGACGACGCCGCGGTAGTTGGTGCACGCCTTGATGAAGTCGCGCAGCCACAGCAGCAACGCCTCGTCGGGCGCGTTCGCGGCCTCGACCTGGGCCGCCCGCGCGGTCAACTCGTCGAAGTTGGTGCGCAGCAGGGCTTCGAGCAGCGACTCGCGGGTGGGGAAGTGGCGTTGCAGCGTCGCCAGGCCCACACCGGCGCGACGGGCTATGTCGCGCATCGAGGCCTCGCTGCCGTGCTCCGTGATGACGGTGCCGGCGACGGCCAGCAGGCGGTCGTGGTTGGCCTTGGCATCCGCCCTCATCTGCGCTCCTTGCATAAACGGGTCACTGACCCATATATTCGGGTCAGTGACCCGGAAAAGCGGGTCTGTGACTCGTTTAGAGCTTACCGCGCCGGAAGAGGGAGAGAGCTGTGCCGACCGAGACCATGAACGCGATCCGCCTGCACGAGTACGGCGGTCCCGAGGTGCTGCGGTACGAGACGGTGCCGAAGCCCGTGGCCGAGCCGGGCCAGCTGCTGGTCAGGGTGCACGCGGTGGGCGTCAACCCGCCCGACTGGTACGCGCGGGAGGGCATGCCGGACGTGCCGGAGGAGCTGAAGCCGCAGGTGCAGCTGCCGCTCATCCCGGGAACGGACGTCTCCGGCGTGGTCGCGGCGATCGGTGCCGGTGTGGAGGGCTTCGCCGTCGGCGACGAGGTCTTCGGCATGCTGAACTTCCCGAACTCGTTGCAGGGCAACGCCTACGCGGCGTACGTCACCGCCTCGGCGGCGGACTTCGCGCACAAGCCGGCCGGCGTGAGCCACGAGCACGCCGCCGCCGTGGCGATGTCCGGGCTGACCGCGTGGCAGTTCCTGATCGACCTGGGCCACGACTTCCCGTCGCCGTTCCAGGAGGCCCAGCACCGCCCGATGCCGTTCGGCCCCGGCAGCACGGTCCTCGTCAACGGCGCCGCGGGCGGCGTCGGGCACCTCGCGCTGCAACTCGCGAAGTGGAAGGGCGCGCGGGTCGTCGCGGTCGCGTCCGGCGGGCACGAGGAGTTCCTGCGCGACCTCGGCGCCGACGAGGTGATCGACTACACGAAGCAGCGCCCCGAGGAGGTCGTGCGGAACGCCGACCTGGTGCTGGACTGCGTCGGCGGCCCCGAGAGCAGGCGTTTCCTCGACGTGGTCCGGCGCGGCGGCTCGCTCTACCCGTTGTACTTCGGCGAGTTCGACGACGAGGAGAACGCGCGGCGGGGCGTCACCGTGACGTCCGCGCAGGTCCGCTCCAACGGCGCGCAGCTGGAGGAGATCGGCCGCCTCCTCGGCGACGGCACCCTCCGCGTCGCCGTGGACAGCACCTTCGAGCTGAAGGACGCGCAGGCCGCGCACGAGCGGGCCGCGCGGGGACACCTGCGGGGCAAGATCGTGCTCACCGTCGCCTGACCCCCCCACCGCCGGTTGCCACGGTGCTGACCACCGGGAAAACTCCCTGGCGCCGGGGAGTTCTCACCGCTGGAAGGAGTGGCGCCGATGAGCATGCTGCGCAGCTACGTGTCGGGCGGGTGGCACACGTCTTCGGCGGAAGGCGCGCCGTTGCACGACGCCGTGACGGGCGAGGAGATCGCACGGATCTCGTCGGCGGGCGTCGACATGGGCGCGGCGCTGCGGTACGGGCGTGAGGTCGGCGGGCCCGCGTTGCGCGAGCTCACCTTCCACCAGCGCGCGCAGCTGCTCAAGGCGCTCGGGCTGTACCTGAAGGAGCACAAGGCGGAGCTGTACGCGCTGTCGGCGCGGTCGGGGGCGACGAAGTCCGACTCGTGGATCGACGTCGACGGCGGTTTCGGCGTGCTGCTCGGGTACGCGTCCAAGGCCAAGCGCGAGTTGCCGAACGACAAGGTCTACGTCGAGGGCGCCGTCGAGCCGCTCGGGCGGGGCGGCACGTTCGTCGGGCAGCACATCTGCACGCCGTTGCGCGGGGTCGCGGTGCAGATCAACGCTTACAACTTCCCCATGTGGGGGCCGCTCGAGAAGTTCGCGCCCGCGTTCATCGCCGGGGTGCCGACGCTCATCAAGCCCGCGTCGCAGACGGCGTACGTGACGGAGAAGATGGTCGAGCTGATGCTCGCGTCCGGGTTGCTGCCCGAGGGGTCGCTGCAGCTCGTGTGCGGGTCGGCGGGCGACCTGCTGGACCACCTGACGCCGCAGGACCTCGTCGGCTTCACCGGGTCCGCGTCCACGGCGCAGAGCCTGCGCACGCACCAGGCCGTGATCCGGTCGTCGGTGCGGTTCAACGCGGAGGCCGACTCGCTGAACTGCTCGATCCTCGGTCCGGACGCCGTCGCGGGCACGCCCGAGTTCGACCTGTTCGTCGGGCAGCTCGTGGCGGAGATGACGACCAAGGCCGGGCAGAAGTGCACGGCGATCCGGCGCGCGCTGGTGCCCGAGTCGCTGGTGGACGCGGTGGCCGAGGCGACGGCGGCGAAGCTGGCCGAGGTCGTGATCGGCAATCCCGCGGACAGGTCCGTGAAGATGGGTGCACTGGCCGGCCTGGAGCAGCGGGAGGAGGTGCTCCGGTCGCTCAAGGCGTTGCGGGAGAACGCTTCTGTCGTCTACGGCGACGGTCCTCTGTCCCTTGTGGACGCGGATGCCGAGCGCGGCGCGTTCATGTCGCCGATGCTGTTGCGCGCCGCGGCGGACGCCGTGCAGCCGCACGAGGTGGAGGCTTTCGGGCCGGTGTCGACGCTGATGCCGTACACGTCGGCCGACGACGCCGTGGCGCTGGCCGCCCGCGGTGCCGGATCGCTGGTCGGGTCGATCGTGTCCGCCGACACGGACTTCGTGCGCGACGTCGTCATCGGCGTGGCGCCGTGGCACGGGCGGTTGCTCGTGCTGGACCGCGAGGACGCCGGCGAGTCGACCGGGCACGGCTCACCGCTGCCGATGCTCGTGCACGGCGGTCCCGGCCGGGCCGGTGGTGGTGAGGAGATGGGAGGCATGCGCGGCGTGCTGCACCACATGCAGCGCACGGCCGTGCAGGGCAGTCCGCGCGCGTTGGGCGCCATCACGAACCGCTGGGTGACGGGCGCGCCACGCCGTGACGACGCCGTGCACCCGTTCCGCAAGACGCTGGCCGAACTCCGTGTGGGCGACACGGTCGTGGCTGGCCCACGTGAGGTGACGCTGGAGGACATCGAGCACTTCGCGTCGTTCACCGGCGACACGTTCTACGCGCACATGGACGAGGAGGCCGCCGCCGCGAACCCGTTCTTCGGTGGCCGGGTCGCGCACGGCTACCTCGTGGTGTCGTTCGCGGCGGGCCTCTTCGTCTCGCCGGAGCCCGGACCGGTGCTCGCGAACTACGGCCTGGAGAACCTGCGGTTCGTCACGCCCACGTTCCCCGGTGACGATCTGACGGTGACGTTGACGGTCAAGCAGATCACGCCGCGCGAGGACCAGGAGTACGGCGAGGTCCGGTGGGACGCGGACGTGACGAACCAGAAGGGCGAGTCGGTCGCGAAGTACGACGTGCTGACGCTCGTGGCGAAGGGCTAGCGGGGTTCCTTGCGGGGCAGGGGCTTGGTCGCGGGTCCCTCCAGTACCTCACCGTCGACGTCGAACCGCGAGCCGTGGCACGGGCAGTCCCAGCTGCGTTCGGCGGCGTTGAACCGCACGAGGCAGCCGAGGTGCGTGCAGCGCATGGACACGCCGTGCAGCTTCCCGCTCTCGTCGCGGTAGACGCCGGTCTTGCCGAGGCCGTCGCGGATGACGTGGGCGTGACCGGGCAGCAGGTCCTCGCTGGAGGTGGCGTCGGCGGGCATCACCCTGTCGCCGACCATCTCCGCGGCGACCTCGGCGTTCTTGCGCAGCAGCGTGGGCACCGACTTCAGCGATACCCGGTGCGGGCTGAAGCGCTCGGCGAGCGCGTTCGGCTTGCCGGTGACGAGGTCAGCGAGCAGCGCCGCGGCGAACGTGCCGCTGGTCAGGCCCCACTTCATGTACCCGGTGGCGGTGAACACGGTCGTGTTGCCGGGCGTGTAGCTCCCGATCATCGGCAGGTGGTCGTAGGCCGTCGGGTCCTGCGCCGACCAGCGGTGGGTGACCTCCTCGACCTGCCAGTGCTCGCGGGCGAAGTCCTCCAGGCGCCGGAACGGCTCCACGACGGTCTTGCCCGTCGGGTGGCTCTGCCCGGCGAGGATGAGCTTGTCCTCGTGCGCCGAGATCGACCACGACGGACTGCCGGTGCTGATGGCGAGGGCCTCGGGCGGCGAGCTGACCCTGGCCGCGATGCAGTAGGCGCGCGTGAGCTCGAGGCGTGCGAAGTACACACCGCGGTCCAGCGTCGGGTAGTGCGTCGCCATCACGATCTTCTCGGCGTCGACGTGACCGTCCGAAGTGGACACCCGGTTGCCGCTGACGTCGAGCACGCGGCTGTTCTCGCACACCAGGCTGCCGTCACCGTCGATCTGGTCGGCCAGCCCCCGCAGGTACTTGACGGGGTGCAGCTTGAGCTGGTCGTCGAGCCGCACCGCCGCGTGCACCTCGAACGGCAGGCCGACGTCCGTGGTGGCCCGCACCGGCAACCCGACCTGGCGGGCGGCGACCAACTCGTTGTCGACGTCGCGCACCTCGGCCTCGGTGAACGCGTACGTGATGGCGGGCGACCGGCGCAGGTCGCAGTCGATGCCCTCGGCGAGGGTCGCGACCTGGGCCACGGCCGCGAGCGAGGCGGTGGCGTAGTCGGTGGCGGCGGCCAGCCCGTGCCGGCTGCGGATCTGCGAGTACACGGTGGACTGCAGGGCGGTGACCTTGGCGGTGTTGTTGCCGGACACACCTGACGCGATCTGGGCGGCCTCCAGCACCACGACGCGCAGGCCGCGCCGCTTGAGCAGGAGGGCGGTGGTGAGGCCCGTGATGCCGCCGCCGACCACGGCCACGTCGTAGGTGTGCTCGCCGGTCAGCGGGGGGCGGGGTGCCGGCGGGAGGGCGGCGAGCCAGAGCGACTGGTCAGCGGTGGTGGTCATGGCGGGGGATACCCGGGTTCGGGGTGGGTATGCGGGGCCGGGGTGTGGGGTCGGGGGTGTTCGGGGCGTTCGGGTGGGCGGCCGTGGGGTGACGTGTGTGGTGGCGGGCATGCGCGCGCAGCAGGGGCGTGGGAACGCGATGCGGTGCGTGTGTGAGGCGTGGCGTGCGGTGGTGGGTGCGTGTGTGGTGGTGGGCGTGCGGGCGGCCGCAGGCGTGGTGAGAACGCGTGACGTGGCGGTGTGCGGCGCGAGCTGCGTGGTGGTGGGCCCACCGTGCGCGTCGTGACGCGCGTGTGCGCGGCTCTTAACCGGCTCCGCACCGGCTCCCGACCGGCTCCCGACCGGCTTCCTTCGGGCGAACTGGAGCAGGCCCGGATACGTGGCGCCCTAAGCGGGTATGCGTCCCCCATGAGCAAGCACCGGGTAGTCGTTGTCGGAGGTGGGTTCGGCGGCCTGGGCGTGGTGCGCGGGTTGAAGCGCGCGGACGCCGAGGTCACGTTGATCGACCGCACCAACCACCACCTGTTCCAGCCGTTGCTGTACCAGGTGGCGACGGCGCTGCTGCCCGCCGGTGACATCGCACCGGCGTTCCGCGCGATCCTGCGCAAGCAGCGCAACGCCCACGTGTTGCTGGGGGAGGTGACCGGGTTCGACACGGCCGCCAGGCTGGTGCACGTCGATCTGCCGGACGGGCGGTCGAGCCACGTCGAGTACGACACGCTGGTGGTGGCGGCGGGCTCTCGGGACAGCTACTTCGGGCACGACGAGTGGGCCGAGGCCGCGCCGCCGATGAAGACGCTCGAGCAGGCCGTGGACCTGCGTTCGAAGCTCCTCCGGGCGTTCGAGACGGCGGTGGCGGCGGACGACCCGAAGCAGTGGTTGTCGTTCGCGGTCGTGGGGGCCGGGCCCACCGGGGTCGAGTTGGCCGGGCAGCTCGCGGACCTCGCCCGGCGGGCGTTGAAGGGGCAGTTCCGGGAGATCGACCCGCGGGACGTCCGGATCACGTTGATGGACGCGGTGCCGCACGTGTTGCCGCCGTTCTCGCCGCCGTTGCGCGACCACGCGCGGTCGAAGCTCGAACGGCTCGGCGTCACGGTGATGACCGGGGCGATGGTCGAGTCGATCGACTCCGAGGGGCTCACCACCAAGGACGGGGACCGGGTCGAGGCCAAGACGATCATCTGGGCCGCCGGGGTGCAGGCCTCGCCGCTCGCGCGGCAGCTGGCCGAGCAGACGGGGGCCGAGACCGACCGCAAGGGCCGGATCAAGGTGAACCCGGTGGACTGCTCGGTCACCGGCGAGATCTTCGCGATCGGCGACATGGTCAACCTCAACGACCTGCCGGGCATCGCCGAGCCCGCGCTGCAGGAGGGTCACCACGTCGCGCGCGTCATCAAGGCTCGGTTGCAGGGGCGGCGCGCCAAGCCGTTCCGGTACCTCGACCTCGGCACGATGGCCACCATCTCGCCCGGTGACGCCGTCGCGGACATCAAGAAGCTGCGGCTCAAGGGACTGATCGGCAAGGCGGCGTGGGCGGGTGTGCACATCGCGTTCCTCGTCGGGTGGCGCAACAGGGCCGCGGTGCTGGCGCAGTGGGCGTGGAACCTCGTCACGGGCCGCCGCGCGCAGCCGATCATCCTCGAACCCGTGCGGGCGCTGGCGCGCAAGCAGGTTTGACCAGGGGTAACCGGTCTGCGTGAACACGGAGCTCCTGGGCATCTACCTCAACGACCACCTGGCCGCGACGACGGCGGGCACCGAGCTCGCGCGTCGCATCAGCCGCACGCATCCCGAACTGCGGGTTCTCGCGGACGACATCGAGGCCGACCGCAAGGAACTGCTCGACTTCATGCGCGAGGTCGGCGTGGAGTCGCGTCCGCACAAGGAAGCGCTCGGCTGGCTGAGCGAGAAGGCGGGCAGGCTCAAGCTGAACGGCCGGGTGCTCGGACGCTCGCCGCTCAGCGACGTCCTCGAACTGGAGGCGCTGCGCGTCGGCATCGAGGGCAAGACCGCGCTGTGGCGGACGCTGCGCAGGCTCGGGAGCTTCGACGAGACGCGGCTCGAGCGGCTGGCGAACCGCGCCGCGGGCCAGGCCGAGCTCGTCGACGAGTACCGGCTCCGCCTGGCGCCGCGGTCGTTCGACTCGCCGCACGTGTCCGGTGTGGACGTCGAGCGGACGTTCACCGTCGCCTCCACGCCCGAGGGCGTGACGGAGTACCTGCGCGACTTCTCCCGCGCCGAGCAGTGGGATCCGGGCACCGTGTCCTGCACGCGCCTCGACGACGGCCCGGTCGGGGTCGGCTCGCGCTGGCGCAACGTGTCGTCGTTCCTCGGCCGCAAGACCGAGCTCGTCTACGAGCTGACCCGCGACGACGAGCGCGGCCTGCAGTTCGTCGGCCGCAACGACACCGCCACCTCGACCGACGACATCTCGATCAGCGCCGGGCCCGAGCCGGGCACCACCCGGATCGCCTACCACGCCCACGTCGAGTTCAACGGGCTCGCGAAGTTCGGGGCGCCGGTCGCGAAGCTCGCGCTCGAGAAGCTCGGCACCGACACCGAGAAGAGCCTCGTCCGCGTGCTCGGCGCCGTGAGCTGACTCAGTCGTAGCGGATCGCGTCGAGCCAGGCCTGGTCCGGCGTGACGGCCAGACCGAGGTGCTCGTCGTAGAACGTGCCGCCGCCCTCCCACGTGGTCACCGGGTCCCAGTGGCCGAGCTGGTCGAGGGGGCGCGACACCACCCCACCGTCCGGCGAGGTGATCGTCCAGCCGGAGAAGCCGGTGGCGAGCAGGTCCCACGCCGAGTGCAGGACGTCCCCGTCCTCGTGCCAGCGGATGACCAGCCGCCAGGAGACGCACCCGGTCCGCGTGGTCACGGGGCACAGCACGACCGTCTCCGCGCGGCGTGCCCCCACCGTCAGCGGGGCGGGCTCACCGACCCGTTCGCCGTCGGGGAGCAGGGCCTCGGCGATCAACGGGCGGACGCCGTCGAGGTGGACCTCGAGGTGCGGTCGCTTCAGGTTCTGGAAGCCCTCGCGAGCGTTTTCGGTGGATGTGCGCAGGTCCTCGCCGTACGCGAGCGTCGTGCGCGGCGGCGTCGAGCAGAGCTGGGCGGGGAACTCGTACTCGGTCACCGACCTGAGCACCGCGCGCACCCCGGACACCGTGATCGGCCGGTCGGAGCGGTTGATCAGGGTCAGCACCAGGTTGTGCCCGCTGACCGGCACCTCCACCGGCACCTGGTTGCCCAGCGCGCCGGGCGGGACCAGCTGGGAGCACTGGCTGACCGACTCGAGGACCGCGACCAGCCCGCCCGGCCTGGTGATCAGCGAGTCGACCAGCCGGCGCTGGGTCGGCGCGGGGTGGATCTTGTTGCTCACCGCGTGGACCCGTGCACCGAGCTCCCGCGCGTAGTGCTCGGCGTCCGACAGCCGTCGTTTCTCCTGTTTGCGGCGGAACAAGAACTCATCCCCCTGGGCGTTGGGCGGTGATGTACGGCCGGCCGCCGGCATCGATCACGGCGGTGCCGCTGCGGCCGTTCACGGTCCAGTCGAGGAACAGCCGCCACTCGACCTTGCCGTCGGTGTTGTGCACCTGGACGTCGATCACCTCCGGCTCGCCGGCGTCGACCCACAACGGGAAGTCGTCGCGCTTGCGGGCCGTCACCACCGGCCGGTCGCCGCCGAGGTCGAGGCGGAACGCCCTGGTCCGGATCTTCCCCAGGTGCGGCAGCACGTGACCGCTGACGGGCTCCCGCGCCACGACCTCGGCCCGCAGCGCCCGCAGGACCACCCGGCGGCGGCTGCGGCTCTCGACCACCAGGCGCAGCAGGAAGCCGCTGGCGGGCAGGAGCTTCCCGGTCCGGTACTCGCGCACGTAGTCGACGTCCACGAACTCCGGCGTCACCACCACCGGCTCGCCGTCGTCCTCCGCGGGCGCTCCCTGACGCCGGACCTCCACCCAGACCGTGCCGGCGACCAGCAGACCCACGAGGACCCACACCGTCGGCGGCCACCAGCGCCACGACACCTCGACCGTGTTCGTCGCGATGTTCCCGAGCAGCGCCAGCGCCGGTGCCAGCAGGACCACCGACACCGCGGAAAGCCCTCCACGCCGCCTGACCACCAAGATCGACCTCCCCGGCCAGGCAGTCTGGCACGCACGGGCCGTGCCGGTAAAGGCAAAGGAAAAACGCAGGTCAGGCGCGATTCCTCCGTTCGGACGTGATCCCTAGACTCCCTCGGGCCGGTGGGTGAGACAGGCCCTTCACCCCTGCCGCCGCCGGCTTGGACGCAGAGGGAGTACTGGGGTGTTCGAGAACAACGTCACCAGGCGCGGCTTCGTCACGGGCGCGGCCGCGGTCGCCGGTCTCGCCGGCCTGTCCACCATCGCGCCGGGCCTGGCCGGTGCCGCGCCCACGCCCACCGACCAGCACACGCCGGCCGAGATCGAGGCCGCCGAGGTCGGCGCGCTCGCGATGATGACGTTCCAGAAGATCGACGGCACTCCCGTCTACTACTGGCGTTCCAACCGCGGCAACACGACCGCGCGCAACTGGCAGGCCACCGACGCGTTCTACAACGCGCTCGTCGCCTGGATCCGCGACCTGCGTTCGCTCTCGTCGAGCTACGGCTCGATCAGCTACATCGTCTCGGCGGGCTTCTACGTCGACAAGGCCGGTCAGCACGGCGCGGGCACCGCGATGGACCTCGACCACGTCCGCTGGTCCAACGGCAACGTCACCTCGCCGCTCGACCAGCACCACGCGTCGAGCACCGCCGCGCTGCGCAAGCGCTACCTCGCCACGGAGGCCGTGACCCGCCGCCGGTTCCGCTACGTGCTCGACGGCTGGTACAACGCCGACCACCGCGACCACATCCACGCCGACTTCGGCGGCATGCCGGTGCGGGTGCTCAAGGACTCCGAGGCCGACACCAAGTTCGTCCAGGGCACCTGCAACAACTTCCGCGCGGCCGGCCTCGCGATCGACGGCATCTGGGGTCCCAACACGCAGGCCGCGTTCAACGGCCTCAAGTCCGCGCTCGGCGTGACCGGCGACCCGCACACCAGCACGTCGGTGTGGCAGGGCATGTTGTCGAAGATCGCGACGAAGGGTTTCGCGAACCAGAACATCTGAGTTCGCGGAAGAACCGCAAGGCCGAGCCCATGCCTCCTGGGCTCGGCCTTGTAGTGCTTTTGCCGATTCACCGGAAAAATTCCGCCGAGATTTCCGCGCACAGCACGAGGGCGCATTCATCGAAGAATGCGCCCTCGTGGGTGGAACGAGTCGTCAGCGCTGCTGACCGTTGCCCATCGAGCCACCGAGGCCGAACAGGATGCGCTGGATGAGCTCGGGATCGACGTCCGGCTCGTCGCCCAGCGCCTCGGCGGCGGGGGAGCGGCGCTTCTCGCGCCGGGGCAGCGGCACCGCGTTGGCGTTCACGCCCGTCGGCAGCGGCAGTTCGCACCAGATCAGCTTGATGCCGCCGGCGAGCTGCAGCTCACCGGTGCGCAGGTCCGGCGAGGTCGGCGGCATGATGAACCTGGCCGCCTCCAGCTCGACGACCAGGTAGTCGCCGGTCAGTCGCAGTCGCAGCGTGATCAGCCGCGACGTCTTGGGGTCGGCCGAGTCGACAGCTGCCTCGACCAGCGCACAGGCGACGGCCGAGCACTCCGCGGTCATGTTGCGCAGGCGCCATTCACCGAGGGTGAAGCGCACGAACAGATCCGCGCAGTTCACCGCGGTGGGAAGCGCGATGAGTGTCAGGTCGTCGACCTGGGCGGTCTGGGCGTTCGCCTGCATGCTGCCTCCGTTTCGCGTGCGGCGCGCGAGCCGTGGCGGTCACCCGAATGGCCGTCACGGTGAGCGGGAATCTACATGGGTATACGCGGGAAGCAATGCCCTGGTTGACTCACCCGTCAAAAGTCACGTCCGGGTCACGACGAGAGGGCTCGGCGCTCACTGTGAGTATAGCGTCAGGCCCGCTGTGTGATACCTCGGGTCAACGTCGTCTTCCGGCGAACCGCGGACGGGTGAAGAGGCCGGCGGTTCGGTGAGTTCATGAAGGAACGGGCCCTGTGTTCACGTTCGGCGTCTCGTCTTGCGGCAGTTGTGTTCCTTTAAATTGATTTAAGTCGCGGAGTCGAGCTTAAGGATATTTAAAACACATTAATCGTCTGAACGGTGGATTGGTGCCCATCGGTGCTCGGCTAAATTCATATCAGCTCGCAAAGAGCGACCAAGACCCCACTGAATACGCCGGACCCCCACACCAGGCGCCGAGAGCCCCGGCTGATCCACCTCGTTCCACCGGTGTGGGAAGGCAGGCGCGCACCGCTCATCGGGATCCCTCCTCCTGCTCGGGACTCGGTGGTGCGGCAGCGGTGCAGCGCGGCCGGCCGGTGCCCGCCGGCGGCGTCGGACCCGTCCCACGGTCCGCACGCCGCCGGCGGTGTTCGTTCCCGGCCCCTGCCGCCCCCTAGAGCCTCCGGAGCCTCAATTGCACGCGTGCACCGCCCAACGGCCCGCGGTCGACGTGGAGAGACCCTCCCGTGCCCTCCGCGGCGCGGCGGGCGATGTCGAGGCCCAGACCGGTGGAACCGCCGCCGCTGGCCCCGCGCCGCACCGCCTGCCGGGAGTCCGCGATGCCCGGACCGGCGTCCTCGACCATCAGGGCCACGAGGTCGGCCTGGTGCACCAGCGTCACGGCGAACCGGGTGCCCTCCGGCGTGTAGCGGAAGACGTTGCCCAGCAACGCGTCCAGCGCGGCGGCCAGGTCGGGGCGGGGGATCGGCACGGGCGTGGGCCGGTCGGCGCCCCGGACCGTCCACGGCCGCTCCTGGTCGTCGGCGAGCGCGGACCAGAAGACCAGCCGGTCGCGCACCACGTCCGCCGCGTCGGCGCCGCTGTCGTCGGGCTGCAGGCCCGAGCGCGCGACCTTGATGATCTCGTCGACCTCCCTCTCGAGGCCCTGGACGGCCTCCCGGACCCGATCCGCGCCCGGACCACGTCCGAGGGTGTCCGCGTCCAGGAGGAGGGCCGTGAGAGGCGTTCTGAGGCGGTGCGAGAGGTCGGCGACCACCTCGCGCTCGGCGGCGAGCAGGTGCCGGACGCGTTCGGCCATGGCGTTGAAGGCCTTGCCGACCTCCTGGAGTTCGGGAGGCCCCTTGACCGGCACGCGGGCCGTGAGATCCCCCTGCCCCATCCGCCGCGCGCCCTCGGCCAGCGCGCGGGTGGCCCTCACGGCCCGCGCGCCCAGGCGGTCGGCGACGAGCACCGACCCTGCGACCAGGCCGACCGCGACGCCCGCGAGCACCCACCAGGTGCCGACCACGCCGCGGGTGAGCTGCTCGTGCGGCACGAACGCCTCGACGATCGCGAGCCCGTTCTCGCTGGTGGCGAGCGGTTGCAGGTAGGCAACGCCGTCGGGCCGTTCCACAGTGGACGCGGTCGCGACGTTCTGCGCCTCCTGGAGGTCCGCCGCGGTGATGTGCGAGTAGCCGTAGGTGCCCGCCGGGGAGCTCAGGTGCACGGCCAGCCGTTGCTGGGCGCCGTACCGGGTGCTCCTGATCGCCTGGCGGATCTCCTGCGGCCTGCGGGTGATCAGCAACGCGGGCGTCATCGCGTTCGCCTGCTTCTCGGCCTCGCCCAGGGCGCGGGTGTACGCGGCGTTCTTCACGACGATCGCGAGCGGGATCAGGAACGCCAGCGCCACCATGCTGGTCGCCGCGAGAGCGACCAGCACCAGTGAGCGCCTCATCTGGGGTCGACCAGACGCACACCCACTCCTCGCACCGTGTGCAGGTAACGCGGCTGCGCGGCCCGTTCACCGAGCTTGCGGCGCAGCCACGACAGGTGGACGTCGAGCGTCTGGTCGTCGCGGTGGGACGGCCAGAGGTTCGCGAGGATCTCCGCCCGCGGCACCACCTCCCCCTGCCGTGCCGCGAGGTAGGAGAGCAGCTCGAACTCCTTGTGCGTCAAGGAGAGCTCCTGACCGTCCACCGCGGCCCTGCGGAGGTTCACGTCGATCTCGAGCCCGCCTATCACGAGCTGCTTGGTGTCGCGGGCGCGCCGCAGCACCGCCTGCAGCCGGGCTTCGAGGATCTCGCTCGAGAAGGGTTTGACGAGGTAGTCGTCGGCGCCCGCGTTGAGCAGCCGGACGATCCCGGCCTCGTCGTCGCGGGCGGTCGCGATGACCACCGGGGTGTTCGTGACGCCTCGGATCATCCTCAACGCGTCACCGCCGTCGAGGTCGGGGAGCCCGAGGTCGAGCACCACGACGTCGTAGTCGTTGGCGGTGACTTCGCGCAAGGCCTCGATCGCGAGCGCGACACCGTGCACGATGTGGCCCTGGCCGGTGAGGGCGCGCGTGATCGCCGCCCGCACCACCGGGTCGTCTTCGACCAGCAGCACTGATGCCATGAGCCGCTACGGGAGGATCGCCGCAGTGAGAAGGTCCGTCGGATACCTGGTCGCCTGGGCGCTGGTGACCACGGTCGCCGTCGGCCTCTCCTGGTTCGGCATCCGGTGGGCGATGGAGCCCGCACCGGTCGCCGCCCTGGAGGCCACCACGGAGTCGGCCGTGCTGCCGATGCCGACGGTCACCTCGCTCACCGTCCCGCCGCCCGACTCCGGTCCCTCCGCGGGCACGCCGCCCGTCACGACCTCTTCCACCAGGCCTCCTGTGGTCACTACGACTGTTCCGGTTCCTCCCAGTAGTACGGATGCGCGTCCCACCTCGGCTCAATCGCCGTCGCCGCAGGGGGAGTGGCAGGCGGACGGGTCCTACGTGCACGCCTTCAACCTGCGCGGCGGCGACGTGGTCGTGCGGTACCGGCCGCAGGGGGTGCAGGCGCTGTCGGCGACCCCCGCGGACGGGTACTCGGTGTCGGTGGAGCAGCCCGGCGGGCCGCTGGTGGTGAACTTCCGCAACGCCGCCGGCCGGCTGTCCAGGCTGGAAGCGACCTGGAACAACGGGCCGACGGCGAAGGTGGTCGAGCAGTAGGGGCGTGGTGGGCCGGGAAGTCCCAGGCCCACCAGACCCGGCTAGAGACCGATCGCCCTGGCGATCTGCGCGGGCTTGAGCACCCGCAGGATTGCCTCGTACAGGTAGTAGTCGCCGTACGGCAGCGAGACCTCCACGCCGTCCTCGGCCGGGCGGTTGCGGGTGCCGCGGGCCAGGATCGCCTCGGCCCGCGACGACCTGGTCGTCAGGCAGGTGCCGACCAGGCCGTCGAGGATCTTCAACGCCCGCTCGCGGTAGCGGTCGGTGCCGGTGGCCTTGGCGAGGTCCAGCAGGCCGCACGCCATGATCGCGCCCGCCGACGAGTCCTTGACGTCGTTGGGGCCCAACGGGGAGCGGTAGTCCCACACCGGCACGCCGTCCGGGGTGAGCACCGACAGCGCGTAGTCGGCCATCCTGCGCGCGGTGTCGCGGAACTCGCGCAGGCCCGTGCGGCGGTACATCGTCGTGAAGCCGTAGATGCCCCACGCCTGGCCGCGCGACCAGGACGACGTGGGGCTGTAGCCCTGCACGGTGTTCGGGCCGACGGCCGCGCCGGTGTCCGGGTCGAAGTCGAACACGTGCGGGGTCGAGCCGTCCGGGCGCAAGAAGTGCGTCTGGGTTGTCCTGGCGTGGGCGATCGCGATGTCGAGGAACTTCCGGTCGCCGGTCTGCTCGGTGGCGAACGCGAGCAGGTCCAGGTTCATCATCGTGTCGATGATGACCCGGCCCGCGTTGCCCGGCGTGCCGATCCTGCCCCACGCGCGGATGAACTCGCCCGTGGCGTTCCAGCGCTGGATCAGCGTGTTCGCGGCCTCGACGGCGCCGTCACGCCACTTGGTCGCGCCGGTGAGCCGGTAGGCCGTGATCCACGACGGGTAGAAGAGGAACCCCAGGTCGTGGTCGCGGGGGTCGAGGCGGCGCGGAGCCAGCCTGTCGCAGGCGGCCTCGGCGAGCGCGCGGAACTGCGCGTCGCCGCTGTCGAGGTGGGCGAGCCACAGCGTGCCCGGCCAGAAACCGCCGACCCAGCCGCCGTCGGCGACGTAGGTCCACTTCTCGGCTCGGGTGATCTCCGGGAACGACGTGATGCCGGGCGCGACCGCCTTCAGCTTCGAGTTGCCGTAGTCGAGGGCCGCGCGGAGCGTGGCGGGCGAAGCGGCTGCTTCTCCCGCGCCCAGGGCGACTCCCGCTCCGGTGAGCAGCGGGGTGGCCGCGGCGGACGCCAGCAGGGTGCGTCGAGACAGGTTCACGAGACCGTCCAGTCCCTTTCTCGTAATGCGCCCGGCGACACAGTGCCAGACCTGATCAAGCGGTGTAAAGGTGCGCGGAAATGCTTTTCCGGGCTCCTGAACAGCGCAAAGGTGGTCATGTATGTGAACTCGCTGTATTCCGACGTTGTAAGCGGAATTGTTCACGGAGGTGAACAGTCGCCGGGTCAGACGCGGTGCAGAACAGCGTCCAAATGGCACGGCCTCAACCCGTGCCGCCGCTTGAAGGCCGCGTTGTCCCTGCCGTCCTCGAGGATCGACTTGCCCAGGCGGATCGCGAGCTTCACCGACTCGGCGAACAGCACGGCGAACGGGCTGTAGCCGCCTTCGACGGCGTAGTCGACGCCGCACGTCCACGTGTGGAACCGGGT
The DNA here is from genome assembly GCF_900111005.1 of Lentzea albida. GTDB lineage: Bacteria > Actinomycetota > Actinomycetes > Mycobacteriales > Pseudonocardiaceae > Lentzea > Lentzea albida. The sequence goes on along the minus strand of NZ_FOFV01000005.1, from coordinate 250,769 downwards.
GGCGTCGGTGAGGCAGACACCGGCCGCGACGAGCCTGCCGTGCTGGCGCACCTCGATCACGTGCGCGAGGTCGTCGAGGGCCGTCACGAACCTCGGGAAGGTGGTGCCGGGGTGGTAGCCGTTGTTCTCGAACCGGCTGGCGGTCTTGACGCAGAGCAGCGTGATCTGGTCGAGCGAGGCGAAGTGGACCGGGAGGACCTCGGTGGTGACGCCGGCCTCCTGCGCCCTCCGCTCGTTGCGCCGGAGGTTCGCCCTGGCACGCGGGCTCAGGCTCGCGAGGTAGTGCGCGTACGTGGTGAGCCCGGTGACCCACCTGTCGTTGAGGTGACGCGCGGGCAGACCGGCCGCCCGCAGGCCGTGCGACAGGGCGCCGCCGCGCTGGACGTTCATGAAGCCGCACCAGCGCGCGCCGAGGATCGACGCCGTGCGGTTCATCGTGTCCAGCAGCCTCGGCAGCACGTCCGCGGTGGCGGGCACGTGCGCGTCGTAGCAGTGCCAGGACGGGCTGAGCAGAGCGGGCTGCCCGGCCGCCTCCGGATACGCCTCGTGCAGGCGGCGCAACGGTTTCGCCGCTGTCTGGAGGTAGGCGGGAGCGACGGCGACCGCCCTGTCCGCGTCGCGCACCACGAAGTACGCGAACGCGTCCACCTCCGTGAGCGGCAGCCGTTCGTACGCGCTCACGTACGCGTGCTGGTAGAAGACCGGTGCGCCCGCTCGGTGGACCACCGCGTCCCAATCGGCAGGATCGATTTCCCTTATGCTGCTGGAGAATTCGACGTGCACGCGCTCACTGTACGGCCTGCCAGACCGCGAAGGGGACGTCGATCTCGTCGCGGGTCAGGCCACCGTGCTCGTAGCGCGCGGACGGGTCCGGGATCGGGAACCGCGGTGACGCCGCCACCGCGACGACGGGCCCGGCCTCCGGCTGCGGCAGACCCAGGTCGGTGGCGTGGTGGACGGTCGCCGTGTCGCCCAGAGTCGTTGCCACGCGGTCGAAAACGGCCTCCAGGCGGTCCGCCTTCGGGTAGAGCCACCGCGTGCGTCCCGCGCCGCCGGACGGGATCACGCACTCCTCGCGCACGATCGCGTCCCAGGCCTCGACGAGCTCCGGGTCGGGGTCGACGGCGACCATGCCGTGGTCCGAATGCGCGACGACGGTCCAACCCTTTGCGGCCCAACGAGAAGCGTGCGCGTCCAGACGGAGCATGGCCTCGTGCACCGACTCGTCGTACCCGTGGCGGTGCACGTGGTCGTCGATGTTGACGTAGGTCCAGAGGAACCGGGAGTCCTCCTGCGCCTTGTCGAGATCGGCGACGACGTTGGCCACGAGCAGCGGCGGATCCTCGGCCTGCGCGGAGAGTTTGTGCCGGGCGGGAGCGGGTACACGGGTGCAGCCCCGCAGCAGCGCCTGGGCCCAGGTGCCTTCGAGGAGATCGAGTTCCCTGGCCAGCACGGTCGCCCCGTGGCGTTCCAGCACGGTCGGCAGGTCCGGGATCGCGGGCGTGCCGTTGATCGCGTGGACGAGGCCGGATCCGTTGCGGTACACCGTTCCCGGCACCCGGTGGACGTCGGCGGGGACGCCGGTGACCGCCGTCAGCAGCGCCGTCGCGGACGTGGACGGCACCGTGGAGGAGAGCGTGACCACGGACGAGGCCGACAGCCACGACTGTTTGGCCACGTCCGAGGAGAGACCTGTCACCGCCAGCACGATGACACCGGACTGTGCCTTGCCGAGGGCGCGTTCGAGCCGGGAAGGTATCTCCGCCAGTGACATTCGGTGACTGTAACGCATCTCATCGGGCGAAGTTCGCCTGATCGGGCCCACGGTTCCGCACAATGGCCACCGATGAGGTAAAGAAGACTTGGCAGAGGGAAGGTGGCGGATGTCGGTCGGAGTTCTGGACGTCGGGTGCTTCAGCGCACACCTGGTGGTCGTGGAACGAGACCTGATGCGTCCGCTGGTGTCCCACAAGGTCCGGCTGCGCCTCGACCGCGAGCTCGACGCCCGCGGGGCGATCAGCAGTGCCGGTGTCGACTCCCTCTGCACCGCCGTCCTGGCCGCCCGCAAGAAGGCGGGCGACGTCCCGTTCCTGCCCTTCGCGACCTCCTCCGTCCGGGACAGCTCGAACTCGGCCGAGGTCATCCGCAAGGTTGCCAGACGCACCGGCGTCGAGCTGAAGGTGTTGTCCGGCAAGGAAGAAGCGCGTCTGTCGTACGCCGCTGCCCGCCACTGGTTCGGCTGGAGCGCGGGCTCGATGGTGGTGCTGGACGTCGGTGGCGGCACGGTCGAACTGGCGGCCGGCTCCGGGGCGGAGCCCGAGCGCGCGGTGTCGTTGCCCCTGGGGGCGAGGACGTTGACGCGGGCCGGACTCACGGTCGCGGACATGCGGTCCGAGGTGGCCGACAGGCTGGAAACCGCGTTCCCCTGGGGGGAGAGCGATCGCGCGGTCGGGTGCTCGAAGGTGTTCGAGCAGCTGGCCCGCCTCGCCGGCGCCCGCAGCGGCACCTACGCGGCCCGCCAGTTGCGGCTCAAGGACCTGGAGAAGTGGATCCCGCGCCTCGCGAAGCTGTCCGTGCGCGAACGGGCGGCGCTGCCGGGGATCTCCCGCCACCGGGCCCAGCAGTCGCTGGCGGGCGCGGTGGTGGCGGAGGGGTTGATGAGGGTCTCGGGGCACGACGTCGTGGACATCTCGCCGTGGTCCACGAAGGAAGGCCTGCTGCTCTCGCTCGTCGAACGCTCCCGCGCACGGGGCTCGTCCGCGGCCTGAGGACTAGGCGCTCAGCGCCGTCACCGCGTCGTCGACGTCGTCGAACAACATCAGCAACTGGTCGACGGCCGTCATCTGCAGCGGGCGCAACACGATCCTGGTGTCGCTCACGACACCGAACTTGACACCGAGCTCGTCGGCCTGGGCCTGGGCCTCCACCAGTGCGCGGATCCCTTCGGACCCGAAGAAGCGCACCTCGCGGAGGTCGATGACGAGGGCGGGCGGCTTGCGGTCGAGCAACTCGGCGAGTCTGCTCGTCACCGGTGCCGAGGACATCATGTCGATCTCGCCGGTCAGCGCGACGATCGGAATGGACTGGACATAGGTAGTTCTCTGGCGAAGTTGGTTCATAAGGACTCCCGTCCGCACCGACCGTACGCGCCATCGTGCGACGACCACAACCTGGACGACGCCGGTCCCGCCGGTGCGGAACCGTCCTAGGCGAGCAGGAAGGCGCGGGTCAGCAGCATCGCGGCCACCAGCACCGCGAACAGCACGATGATCGCGATCACAATGCGCCCGGCGGTCGCCGTGGGCGGGGTCTTCTCGTGGTGGGTGAGACCCCCGGTGGTCGAACCCGAGTCCGGCGGGGTGTCTCCAGGGCGGACGCCACCGCCGGGTTCCAGGCCGGGGGTGCGGTTCGGGTCGGGGTCGGGCGGAAGTGCGGTCATACGGGGTGAGGTACCCCGTTTTCAGCCTTCTAGCTGGGCCCAGACCACTTTCCCGTCGTTCTGCCGCTCCACGCCCCAGCGCACGCTCAGCGCCTGCACCAGCTGCATGCCGCGCCCCCGCGCGCTGTTGGGGTCGACGGGTCTGACCTGGGGCATCTGCGACGACTCGTCGTGCACCTCGACCAGCATCCCGCCGGCCTTGCGGCTCACCGTCAGTGTGATGGGACCCTCACCGTGGTCGATGCCGTTCGACACCAGCTCGGTCACCACGAGCTGCGCGTCGTCGGCCAGGTCCTCGGACAACTCCCACGAGGTCGCGGCCTCGCGCACCACCTGACGTGCGCGAGCGCACGAACCGCCCTCGGCGGTCAGGGTCACCCGCACCTCTGCCAGTGGGTCGTTCAGCACAGGCGCATCGTCGCACATCCGGCGGCTCGTCCGGATCTTTCAGCCCCCCGGTGGTCGCATGCTCGGACGTCGTGCTGCACGATTTGGTCGCACGAGTCGGGCGTGGCGGAAGGAACGGGCGACGATGGAGCTCAACGTCGGCAGCGAGGTCCAGCGGGGATGGCGTGTGCTCGCCGTTGCCGGGGAACTGGACATCGACACCGTGCCCGTGCTGTCCGCGCGGCTGGACGCGGACGTCACCGGGTCGCACGCCGTGCTGGACCTGGCGCAGCTCGACTTCATGGACTCGACCGGGCTGGCGCTGGTGCTCGACTGGCACCGGCGGTTGCTGGAGGCCGGTGGGCAGTTGCGGATCGCCGCGGCCCAGGGGCCGGTCCGGCGGTTGTTCGAGTTGGCGGACGTGGCCGAGGTGCTGAGCCTCTTCGAGTCGGTGGACGTGGCGGTGCAGGAAGCCGTGGAAACGCCGCATTGAGATTGCCGCATTGGGATTGACGCTTTGAGAACGCGGCATTGGGATTGACGAGCGCTGACCGGTGCTGATTGACGCTGCGGTGCGGCTTGCGTTGCCCTGCCGCTTTCCGGCGGAGGTGGCCGGGCCATTCCCTTGCCGCCTTGGTCGGGCCATCGCCGCTGTTCAGGGCAAGGAACGAGTGGCTCGCCTTCGGCTTCGCTTGGCGGCCACCCGTCCCTTTCCCGTTGTTAAGCCTCTGCCGTCACGCCCAAGTAATAGGCGATAAGACGCATCAGGTGTTCGGTGTCCACCGGTTTGGTGACGTAATCGGTGGCCCCGGAAGCGAGGGATTTCTCGCGGTCCCCCTTCATCGCCTTCGCCGTCACGGCGATGACCGGAAGGTCGGCATACCGTTCCATCGCCCGGATGGCCGAGATCGTGGCGTTGCCGTCCAACTCGGGCATCATGATGTCCATCAGCACGATCGCGACGTCGTCGTACTGTTCGAGCGCCCGTACGCCGGTGATGCCGTTGTCGGCGAAGATCGCCTCCAGGCCGTGGAGTTCGAGCACGCTGGTCAGGGCGAAGACGTTGCGCAGGTCGTCGTCGACGACCAGGACCTTCTCGCCGTGGAAGCGCATTGAGCCCGAGGGGGCCACGACCGGCGCCGGGGTGACGATCGGGGTGGGTTCGGGGAGGACCACCGCCTCCGGGACGACCTTGCCGAGGGGCAGGCACAGGGTGAACGTCGAGCCGATGCCCGGTTCGGAGCGGACCCTGAGGGCGCCGTTGAGCAGTTGTGCCAGCTCTCGGCTGATGGACAGGCCCAGGCCCGTGCCGCCGTACTTGCGGGACGTGGTGCCGTCCGCCTGCTGGAAGGCCTCGAAGATGACGGCCAGCTTCTCGGCCGGGATGCCGATGCCCGTGTCGTGGACGTCGAAGGCCACCGTGGACGGGTCGTCCATGCGGACGTGCAGGCGGATGCCACCGTCATGGGTGAACTTCACGGCGTTCGAGAGCAGGTTCCTGAGGATCTGCTGAAGCCTGTGCTCGTCCGTGTGGAGGGTTTCCGGCACGTTCGGGTCGACGCGGACGGAGAACTCCAGGTTCTTCTCCGCCGTCAGCGGCAGGCAGAGGGTCTCGACGTAGCGGACGAGTTCGTCCAGGCGGACCGGGTCCTCGTGCAGGGTCATGTGGCCCGCCTCGACCTTGGTGAGGTCGAGGATGTCGTTGATGAGCTGCAGGAGGTCGGAGCCCGACGAGTGGATCGTGCGGGCGAACTCGACCTGCTTCGGGTTGAGGTTGCCGTCGAGGTTGTCGGCCAGCAGCTTCGCGAGGATCAGCAGCGAGTTCAGCGGTGTCCTGAGCTCGTGGGACATGTTCGCCATGAACTCGGACTTGTACTTCGACGCCGTCTGCAGCTGGCGGGCGCGGTCCTCCAGTTCCTCGGAACCGGCCCTCAGTTCGGTCGTGAGACGCTGGGACTCGACGAGGAGGGCGTCGGTGCGGGAGTTGGCCAGCAGCGTGTTCACGTTGACGCCGATGGCCTCCTTGAGCTGGTCCAGGAGGTCGAGGTGGACGTCGGAGAACTCGTTCAGGGAGGCCAGCTCGATCACGCCCAGGGTCTCGCCCTGGAACAGGATCGGCAGGATCACGAGGTTGACCGGGGCCGACTCGCCCAGGGCCGAGGAGACCGTCAGGTAGTTGCCCGGCACCTCCTTGACCAGGATCGTCTTCTTCTCCAGGGCGGACTGGCCGACCAGCGACTCGCCCATCGCCACGCGGGTGGTGCGGGCGCCGTCCAGGCGGAAGCCGTAGGTGGCGGTGAGCTCCAGCGACTGCTTGGAGTCGTCCTCCTCGATCTGGAAGAACGCGCCGTGGTGGGCGCTGACCAGCGGCGTCAGCTCGCTCATGATCAACGATGCCAGTGCGCGCAGGTCGCGGTGGCCCTGCATGAGGCCGGACAGGCGGGCCAGGTTCGTCTTGAGCCAGTACTGCTCGCGGTTGGCCCTCGTCGTCTCCTTGAGGTTCGCGATCATCTGGTTGACGTTGTCCTTGAGCTCCGCGAGCTCGCCGGACGCGTCGACGGTGATCTGCCTGGTCAGGTCGCCCGCGGTCACGGCGGTGGCGACCGCGGCGATCGCGCGGACCTGGGTCGTGAGGTTCGAGGCGAGCTGGTTCACGTTGTCGGTCAGCTTCGACCACGTGCCGGCCACGCCGTCGACCTCGGCCTGGCCGCCGAGCTTGCCCTCGGTGCCGACCTCGCGGGCCACGCGGGTGACCTCGTCGGCGAAGCTCGACAGCTGGTCGACCATCGTGTTGATCGTGGTCTTGAGCTCGAGGATCTCGCCGCGGGCCGAGACGTCGATCTTCTTCGTCAGGTCGCCCTGGGCGACGGCGGTGGTGACCTGGGCGATGTTGCGGACCTGGTTGGTCAGGTTGTCCGCCATGAAGTTCACCGAGTCGGTGAGGTCCTTCCACGTGCCGGCCACGCCGGACACGCGCGCCTGGCCGCCCAGGATGCCCTCGGTACCGACCTCGCGGGCGACGCGGGTGACCTCGTCACCGAACGCGCGCAGCGTGTCGACCATGCCGTTGAGGGTGTCGGCGAGGGTCGCGACCTCGCCCTTCGCCTCGACGGTGATCTTCTTCGACAGGTCGCCGTTCGCGACGGCCGTGGCGACGGCGGCGATGTTGCGGACCTGGTCGGTCAGGTTGTCCGCCATCAGGTTGACGTTGTCGGTCAGGTCCTTCCACGTGCCGGCGACGCCCTGCACGCGGGCCTGACCGCCGAGGCGGCCGTCGGTGCCGACCTCGCGGGCGACGCGGGTGACCTCCTCGGCGAACGAGCTGAGCTGGTCCACCATCGTGTTCAGGGTGGACTTCAGCTCGAGGATCTCGCCGCGCGCGTCGACGGTGATCTTCTGCGAGAGGTCGCCGTTCGCGACGGCGGTGGCGACGTGGGCGATGTTGCGGACCTGGTTGGTCAGGTTGTTCGCCATGAAGTTGACGTTGTCGGTGAGGTCGCGCCAGGTGCCCGCGACGCCCGGCACCTGCGCCTGGCCACCGAGGCGGCCCTCGGTGCCGACCTCGCGGGCCACGCGCGTGGCCTCGTCGGCGAAGCTCGACAGCTGGTCGACCATCGTGTTGATCGTGGTCTTGAGCTCGAGGATCTCGCCGCGCGCGTCGATGGTGATCTTCTGCGTCAGGTCGCCGCGCGCGATGGCGGTGGTCACCGAGGCGATGTTGCGGACCTGGGTCGTCAGGTTGTTCGCCATGACGTTCACCGACTCGGTGAGGTCGCGCCAGGTGCCCGCGACGCCCGGGACCTGCGCCTGACCGCCTAGGCGGCCGTCCGAGCCGACCTCGCGGGCCACGCGGGTGACCTCGTCGGCGAACGCGCTGAGCTGGTCGACCATCGTGTTGATCGTCGACTTGAGCTCGAGGATCTCGCCGCGCGCGTCGACGGTGATCTTCTGGGTCAGGTCGCCCTGCGCGACCGCGGTCGTGACCTGGGCGATGTTGCGGACCTGGGTGGTCAGGTTCTCCGCCATGAAGTTCACGTTGTCGGTGAGGTCGCGCCAGGTGCCGGCGACGCCGGGGACCTTCGCCTGACCGCCCAGCTTGCCGTCCGTGCCGACCTCGCGGGCGACACGCGTGACCTCGTCGGCGAACGACGACAGCTGGTCGACCATCGTGTTCAGCGTGTTCTTCAGCTCCAGCATCTCGCCGGAGACGTCGACCGTGATCTTCTGCGTCAGGTCGCCGTTCGCGACGGCGGTGGCGACCGAGGCGATGTTGCGGACCTGGTTGGTCAGGTTGTTCGCCATCGAGTTCACGTTGTCGGTGAGGTCGCGCCAGGTGCCGGCGACGCCGGGGACCTTCGCCTGACCGCCCAGCTGGCCCTCGGTGCCGACCTCGCGGGCGACACGCGTGACCTCGTCGGCGAAGCTCGACAGCTGGTCGACCAGGCCGTTCACCGTCGAGCCGAGCGTCGCGAACTCACCGCGCAGCGTCTGGTCCGACATGCGCTTGGTCAGGTCGCCCTCGGCGACGGCGGCGAGCACGCGGCTCAGCTCCGTCGTCGGCCGCATCAGGTCCTCGACCAGGCCGTTCACCGAGTCGGCGATCAGCGACCAGCCCCCGGCGGTGCCCGCGGGCGCCACCCGTTCGGTGAGCCTGCCCTCCTGGCCCACCGCCTGGCGGACCCGGCCCAGCTCACCGGCGAGCCACTGGTTGCGCTCCGCGATCTCGTTGAACACGTCCGCGAGCGCCGAGACGGGCCCGCTCCCCGGCACCACGAGCCTGCGGCGGAAGTTGCCGTCACGCAGGTCTCTCATGGCGGAGAGAACCCGTTCGAGGGTCGCGTCCGTCTCTTCGTTGGCCGTGGTCACTCCAAGCCTCCGTGCCTCGGTGGTCGCAGCCAAGCCTGCCACGTTAGGTTGGGAGCGAGGTAACTTGATGCCGCGATGCACGCCAACTACCCGCAGGAGGCCGTGATGATTCGGCCGAGTGCGCTGGACGGAAGCGGATGAGCAGCGCCGTGGGGATCGACCTCGACGGCTGGCAGCGCCTGGTGGACGGGCTCCGCGAAGCCGTCTTCGTCGTCGACGACGCCGGCGTGGTGCGCGTGCGCAACGCGGCGGCCGCCGACCGGTTCCCCCGCCTGGGCGTCGGCGGGCAGTTCGACGTGCACGTCGCGGGCCGCCAGCACGACCTGGGCGACGGCTGGAGCGCCTGGTACTTCACCGACTCGACGCTCGACCACGCCCACCTGCGGCTCGCCGGCGGGACCTCGCGCGAGGCGACGCTGAAGACGATCGTGCAGCTCGCGGCGGAACTGCTGGGCGAGCACTGCGTGGCTGTGGTGCCCGCCACACGCGATCGCCTCGAATGGTGGCGTTGCGGCGGCGGCGAGCCCACGGTCACGCGCACGCCCCGGCGCGCCTCGGAGATCGCCGAGGTGCTGACCGGCACGTCGACCCTGACGAGGATCACCTCTTTGGGTGAAGGCAGTTGGGGCGTGCCGGAGGACTTCGGCTGCGCGCTCGCCGTGCCGCTGGGCGTCGGCGGCGCGCTGGTCGTGGTGCGCAAGGGCGAGTTCGCGCCGAACGACGTGGAGCGCGTGCGGCTGTTCGGCAAGCACGCCGCCGTGGCGCTGGAGTCGTCGTCGAAGCTGACGGAGCAGCAGCGGACCATCGAGATCCTCCGCTCGGCGCTGCTGCCGTTGCCGCTGCCCGAGATGCGCGGCGTGACGATGGCCTCGGTCTTCATCCCGGCCCACCAGCGGGCGCTCGTCGGCGGCGACTTCTACGACGTGCACCCGCGCACGGACGGCTCGGCGACGTTCGTGCTGGGCGACGTCTGCGGCCACGGCCTGGAGGCCGCGGTCCACAGTGGACGTGTCCGGCAGTCGCTGCAGGCGCTGTCGCTGGTCGAGACGAACCCGGTGCGGTTGCTGCACCTGCTCAACACCTCGTTGCGCGCCACCGGTTCGAAGCTCTTCACCACGCTCGTCGTCGGTGAGCTGGTACCCCTGTCCGGCGGGGGAGCGCGGCTGTCGCTCGCGTCCGGCGGCCACCCCGTGCCGCTGGTGCTGCGGGCGGACGGCAGCGTGCACGAGGTGAGCACGACGGGCGCGATCGTCGGGATCCTGGCCGACGTCCGGTTCTCCGGCGAGCAGGTGACGCTCGCGCCGGGGGACACGCTGGTGCTCTACTCCGACGGCTTCACCGAGGCACGCGCGCACACCGACCGCACGGAGCTGTTCGGTGAGCAGCGGCTGCGGGCGGTGCTGAAGGAGTGCAAGGGGCGGTCGGCCGAGGAGATCGCGCGGCACTGCGAGCGGGCCGTGCTGAAGTGGCTCGACCAGGACGACCACGACGACCTGGCGCTGCTGGCGGTCCAGGCCGTGTGATCCGGCCGCTGTGAACGAATTTCCCGGTCCAAGCGTTCATCCTGCGTTCGTTTGCCACGACAGCTTCACCGGCTGAGATCGGCGCATGTCCCACTCCCACGGTCACCCGCACGGTGATCACACGCACCACGAGGTCGAGCCGGTCGAGGGCAGCTGGCTCGACCCCGAGGACGACCGCCCGTCGTCGGTCGAGCGCCGCAGGTTCCTGGCGGGCCTGGGCATCGCGGCCGGCGCCGTCGGAGCCGTCGCCGCCGGCACGGGCACCGCCGCGGCGCACGTGCCGGTCAACCCCTGGGGCGGCGGCGACCGCTGGTTCGCGGGCGACCACCACATCCACACCCAGTACTCCGACGACGGTCAGTACACGATCGCGCAGCAGGTCGCGAAGGCGCACGAGTTCGGCCTCGACTGGGTCGTGATCACCGACCACGGCGGCCCGGCGCACCAGAAGTTCTCGATCGACCAGGTCACGCCGGACATCGAACGCGTGCGCAGGTCCCAGCGCGACGTGCTGGTCTACCAGGGCCTGGAGTGGAACATCCCCGGCGCGGAGCACGCCACCGTCTTCCTGCCGCCCGGCAAGCACACCGTCGAGATCCTGAAGGCCTTCGAACTCGCCTACGACGGCCGCGTCGCGAACAACACCGAGCCGCTCGCCCTGGTCGCGCTGCGCTACCTGGAGGCGCAGGTCCTCTCCGGGCGCACCGAGATCGCGCTGATGTTCGCGAACCACCCGTCGCGGCGAGGCGTGGACAGCCCGCACGAGATCCGCGGCTGGCGCGACGCGGCCCCCGGTGTCGCGGTCGGCATGGAGGGCGCGCCCGGCCACCAGGCCGCCGGCATCCCGAAGTCCGCGGGCGGTCCCGGCCGTGCGCGCGGCTACTACGACACCGCGGCCCCGCTGCCGGAGTCGTTCCCGGCCTACCCACCGGAGTCCTACCGCACCCACGGCGGGTTCGACTGGATGACCGCGAAGGTCGGCGGTCTGTGGGACTCGCTGCTCGCCGAGGGACGCCCGTGGTGGATCACCGCGAACTCGGACGTGCACCAGGTCTTCGCCGACACGTTCACGCCCGGCAAGCAGGACTACGCCACCACCGGCTCGAAGGGCGCGCCGATCGACTCGGGCGTGAAGCAGACGGGCTACGGCGACTTCTTCCCAGGCCAGTACGGCGCCAACATCGTCGGCTCGCGGTCGAAGTCCTATGTGGACGTCATGCGCGGCCTGCAGTCCGGCAAGGTGCTGACCGTGCACGGCCGTCTCATCGACGGCCTGGAGCTGCGCGTGCGGTCGCGCGACGACCTGCGGGGCGTGACGCTCGGCGGGCGGACGTTCGTGCGCCGCGGCGGCGACGTCGAGGTGACGATCGAGGTCGACCGCGCCGGTGGCCCGAACTTCTCGGGCGCGAAGCCGGTCCTCGCCAAGGTCGACCTGATCTCGGGGCCGGTCACCGGGCCGTCGGCCGACCGCGACGTGTTCGTGGCACCGGAGACGAGCGTCGCGAAGACGTTCGAGGTGCCGCGGACGGGCAAGATCCGGTTCACGCACACGTTCAAGAACGTCGAGCGGTCGTTCTACCTGCGCCTTCGGGGCAGTGACGGCAACCGGCTCACCTCGTCCGGAGACCCGGTGGTCGACGAGATCGCCAACTCGGACCCGTGGGCCGATCTCTGGTTCTACGCCAACCCGGTGTTCGTCGACGTGATCTGAGTTCTGACGGTCCTTTGAGGACCAGGTCGGCCGGGTGTCCGTGACTCGCGAGCCCGACCGCCTGGTCCTCTTCACCGACGCCGTGGTCGCCATCGCGATCACCCTGCTGGTGCACGCGAATCCCGAGGTCGGGCGCGAGGTCGGCGGGTTGTCGCGGCCCGTGGTGCTGAGGGCGGCCGTGCCGCCGGCGTTGTTGCTGCTGGCGTTCGTGCTGGTGCCGTTCATCGGCTACTACGGCCTGTTGCTGATGCTGCTCAGCCCGTTGGCGCAGCGGATCCGATGACCGAGAGCAGCTGCAGCTTCTCGTAGCTCTCGGTGCCGGGCGTGGCCGTGTAGACCAGCAGGAAGTGGTGCTGGTCCGGGTCGAGCAACGTCTGGCACTGCAGCTCCAGCGCGCCGACGCTCGGGTGGACGTAGCGCTTGAACTCCTTGGGGCGCAGGCCGATCTCCTGCGCGTCCCACACCGTCCGGAACTCCTCGCTGCGGGCGAGCAGCAGATCGGCGTAGTGGGCGGCGCGGGAGCGCGGGCCGCGCCGGGTGACCGCCTCGCGCAGACCCGAGGCGAACATGCGGGACAGGAACTCGTGGTCGTCGGGGTGGTAGAGCGCGCGGGACTCCGGTTCGCTGAACCAGCGGAAGCCGAGGCTCCTCGCCGGACCGGTGTAGCGGGACGCGTCCCCCGTCAGGGCGATGCCGAGCGCGGTCTGGCGCAGCGTCTCGCCCAGTTCGGTGACGATCTCGGCCGGGGTGTCGTGCAGGCGGTCGAAGATCCGTGCGAGACCGGGGCTGACGTGCTCGCTGACCGAACCGCGCGCCGGCGGCGGGTGCCCGGCGAGGCGGAACAGGTGGTCGCGCTCGTCGAGCGACAGGTGCAGGCCCTGGGCGATCGCGGCGATCATCTGGGCGGACGGGTGGGTGCCGCGCTCCTGTTCCAGCCGCGCGTAGTAGTCGGTGGACATGTTGCACCGGGCGGCCACCTCCTCGCGGCGCAGACCGCTGGTCCGGCGCCGGGCGCCGCGGGGGAGCCCGATGTCCTCGGGCTGCAGCGCCTCCCTGCGGCTGCGCAGGAACGCGGCCAGTCCTGGTCGGTCGATCACGGCGGACTCCTCTCGTGCCACCTCGTTTCTAACGCCTCCGCCGCGCCGTAGCCACGGACTCCCAGGTCCTGGATCAGCGCGGGTCGTGTGTCCAAGGTGGAATGAGAAGACCACGACGACCAGGGGAGTGCGTGATGAGCGGGAAGAAGTTCGACATCGAGGTCCCGGACCTGTCCGGGAGGCGCGCCGTCGTGACGGGCGCCAGCGACGGTGTCGGTCTCGGCATCGCGGGACGGCTCGCGGCGGCGGGGGCCGAGGTCATCATGCCCGTCCGCAACCAGCGCAAGGGCGAGGCCGCGATCGCGGAGATCCGCAGGCGGACCCCGGACGCGCGGGTGTCGCTGCGCTCGCTCGACCTGTCGTCGCTGCGGTCGGTCGCCGCGCTCACCGAGACCCTCCTGGCGGAGGACGAGCCGATCCACATCCTGATCAACAACGCCGGCGTCATGACCCCGCCCGAGCGCCAGACGACCGCGGACGGGTTCGAGCTGCAGTGGGGCACCAACCACCTCGGCCACTTCGCGCTGGTGACGGGCCTGTTGCCGTTGCTCAGGGCCGGGCGCGCCAGGGTGACGTCGCAGGTCAGCATCGCGGCCAACCAGGGCGCCATCAACTGGGACGACCTGAACTGGGAGCGTTCGTACAGCGGCGGCAAGGCCTACAGCCAGTCCAAGATCGCCTTCGGCCTCTTCGGCCTGGAACTCGCCCGGCGCAGCGAGGCGGGCGGCTGGGGCATCACGAGCAACCTGTCGCACCCCGGCGTGGCGCCGACGAACCTGCTGGCGGCCCGCCCCGAGATCGGCCGCTCCGGCGACACCCTCGGCGTGCGCCTGATCCGCGTCGCCTCGGCCATCGGCGTGCTCGGCACCGTCGAGTCCGCGCAACTCCCGGCCCTGCTCGCGGCGACGACCCCGCGACCTGCCGCCTTCTACGGCCCCCAGCGCTTCAACCACCTCAGCGGGCCGCCCGCCGAGCAGGCGCTCTACAGCCGCCTGCGCAGCGAGGACGAGGCGCGGCGGGTGTGGGAGGTCTCCGAGGAGATGGTCGCTAGCGGACTCCGTGCGGGCGGAACTGGACGCTGATCCGCGGCCCGACCACCTTCGACGTCTTCGGGATCGCGTGCTCCCACGTGCGCTGGCACGAGCCACCCATGACGAGCAGGTCGCCGTGCCCCAGCGCGTACCGGTGCGTCTCACCGCCCCCGCGCGGCCGCAGCAGCAGGGCGCGCGGCGTGCCGACGGACAGGATCGCGACCATCGTGTCCTCGGTCTGCCCGCGGCCGATCGTGTCGCCGTGCCAGGCCACGCTGTCCCGGCCGTCGCGGTAGTAGCAGAGCCCGGCCGTCGTGAACGGCTCGTTCAGCTCGGCGAGGTAGTGCCTGCTCAGCGCGTCACGGGCGGTGGTGAGGACGTCGAACGGCAGCGTGCCGCCGTAAAAGCAGAGCAGGCGCGGCACGTCGACCACGGTGTCGTACATCTGGCGGCGTTCGGCCCGCCACGGGACCTCGGCGACGAGCTGGTCGAACACCGCGTCGGCGCCCGTGAGCCAGCCCGGCTGGACGTCGATCCACGCGCCGTGCGCGAGTTCGGTGCGGCGTGGGGCGAGCGGGGCCAGTTCCGGCTCCGCCGCCAGGTCGAAGAGGGATCCCTGGCGCATGGGATGGCAGCATAATCGAACACGTGTTCTAGGGCGACAGCTGGAGGTCGCGCGGCGCATCCGCGCTCAGCCGCGCGCGCCGCTAGGGCGACAGCACGGCCCACACCGCGTCCGCGACGATCTCCCGCGCCCCCGCCAGGTCGAACACCCCGAGCAGGAACCGGCGCACCGACTCGTGCGCCGGCCCCATCGCCACCGGCTCCAGCGTCCACGCCGGCACCGCACGCAGCTCGCCGGACGCCATGCGGTCGAGGAACCACGCCAGCACCGGCGCGAACTCCACCATCTTCGCCTCCGGGTCGGCGTGGTCCGGCGCGGCGTAGAGGAAGCGGGCGCGGCTGGGGTTCGCGATGACCCAGTCCAGGTAGTTCACGGTCAGCGCGCGCACGCCTGCCTCGGCCGTGGGAGCGTTGAGCGCGGGGAGCATCGCGGCGATGCAGCGGGCGTAGCTGTCGGCGTAGAGCTGCGCGAACACGCCGGCGCGGCTGCCGAAGTGGTGGTAGATGCTGCCGTTCGACATGCCGGAGCGCTCGGTCAGCGCCGCGATCGTGACGGCGTCGAGGCCGCCTTCTTCGACGAGCCGGAGTGCCGCGTCGAGGAGAGACTGTCGTCGGTCGGCCATGGGGGTTAGAGTACCGCTCTGGAGCGACGCTCTAGAGGAGGACGAGCAATGGCGCTGTCGATTCCCGGCCTGCTGCACGACCGGGTCGCCCGCACGCCCGACGCCGAGGCGGTGCGGTACCGCGGCGACGGAGGCTGGGTGTCGCTGACCTGGGCGCAGCTGCAGGAACGGGTCGCCGCGGAGGCGTTCGGGCTGGTGGGGAAGGGGCTGCGCAAGGGCGACCGCGTGGCGTTGATGGGCCGCACGAGCATCGAGTGGATCGTCACCGACCTCGCCGTGCTCGCCGCCGGGGGCGCCACGACCACGATCTACCCGAACAGCACCGCCGCGGAGGTCGCGCACATCATCGGCGACTCCGGCAGCACCGTCGTGGTCGTGGAGACCGACGAGCACGCCGCGATGGTGCCGGACGGCGTCGAGGTGCTGCGGTTCGGGGCGATTCCCCAGGGGCAGGGCGACTACGACGCGTTGATCGACGGCCTCGCGCCGGACGACCTGGCCACGTTGATCTACACCTCGGGCACGACCGGCACGCCCAAGGGCGTCGAACTCACGCACGAGAACTGGCTGACGACGTCGGAAGCCATCGCGTCGCTGGGCATCCTGCGGCCGAGCGACCTGCACTTCCTGTGGCTGCCGCTGTCGCACGCGTTCGGCAAGGTGCTGACGATGGCGATGATCGCCGCGGGCGTGCCGACCGCCGTCGACGGCAACGTCGAGCGGATCGTCGACAACCTGGGCGAGCTGCGGCCGTCCATCGTGGCCGCCGCGCCGCGCATCTTCGAGAAGATCCACGGCCGGATCGTCGCGGGGGCGCGGGAGAAGGGCGGGCTCACCGAGAAGATCTTCCGGTGGGCCGACCGCGACCACGGCCCCGCGACGCGCTGGCTCGCGGACCGGTTGGTGTACCGCAAGCTGCGCGACCGGGTCGGCGGGCGGATCCGCTACTTCGTGTCGGGCTCCGCGCCGCTCGCGCCGGAGATCGCCGAGTTCTTCGAGCGCGCCGGCATCACGATCCTGGAGGGCTACGGGCTCACCGAGTCGTCCGCGGCGACGTTCTTCAACCGGCCGGGCATGATCAAGATCGGCACGGTCGGCCCGCCGATCCCCGGCATGCAGGTCAGGATCGCCGAGGACGGCGAGGTGCTGCTGCGCGGCCCCGGTGTCATGCGCGGCTACCACAACCGGCCGGACGCGACCGCCGAGACGCTGGTCGACGGCTGGCTGCACACCGGTGACATCGGCGAGGTCGACGACGCGGGCCGGTTGAAGATCACCGACCGCAAGAAGGAGCTCATCAAGACCTCGGGCGGCAAGTACGTGGCGCCGACCCGGATCGAGAGCATGATCAACGCGGCGTCGCCGTACATCAGCAACGTGATCGTGCACGGGGACAAGCGCAAGTACTGCGTGGCGCTGGTGACCCTCGACCCGGACACCGCGTCCGGCCTGGCCGACGCGGAGTCCGAAGTGGACGGCGCGATCAAGTCCGTCAACGCGCAGTTGGCGCGGCACGAGACGATCAAGCGCTTCGCCTTGCTGGAGAAGGACTTCAGCGTCGAGGACGGGTTGCTGACCGCGTCGCTGAAGCCGCGCCGGCGGGAGATCGAGAAGCGGTACGCGGACGTGCTGGACAGGCTGTACTGAAAGAAAACGCTAGCGAGCCGCCCACCGGCGGAAGTGGTGGGCGGCTCGCTGGTGGTGCGACTAGCGGCGGCTGCGCGGCTCGTCGTCGCGCTCGACCTCGACGCGCTCCTTGCGGACCTCGCCCTTGATGTCCTTCTGCTCGGTGACGGCGTCCTTCTCGAGCCGGACCCGTTCCGTGGCCTCGGTGCGCTTCTGCACCACCGGTTCCTCGCGGTGCAGCGTCATCTCGGCCTGCTCGTCGGCGAACGCCTTGCCCGTGCGCGCCGCGTCGCCCTGGACCGGCTCGCGGACGACCCGGACCTCCTCGTGCGTGACCGGCACGGTGATGTTGCGCTGCTCGGTGACCGTGTGCTTGACCAGCCGGACGCGGCCCGCCTCGACGTTGCGGGTGCCCACGTCGAGCCGCTCCTCCGAGAGCGTGACCTCGGCCGAGTCGTCCGCTGCGCGGCGTTCGTGCCGGCCGTGCTGCGCGCCCGCCTCCTGACGGCGCTGCCCGGCCGCCTGCCTGCCGTCGAGGCGGTCGTGCTCACCGGTCTTCGCCTGCGGGATCATCCCGTAGTGCCGGTAGAGGGCGTCCTGCTCCTCGTCCGTCATGTGGTCGTCCGCAGTGTGCATGCTCGGCGAGTCCTTCACCTGCTGCTTGCTCACCGGAACGGTGATCGCGCCGCCCGCCACCTGGCCCTGCTGGATCGGGACGAAGCTCTCCCTCATCCCGAACAGTCCGGTGTGGACCTCGGCCCACATCGGCTTGCCGGTGCCGTCCTCGAGCCAGACCCGCTTGACCGATCCGATCTTCTCGCCCTTGTTGTCGATCACGTCGCAGTCGTACAGAGCCTCAACGTGCGTCTGATCGATCATGGTCGTCGTCCCTCCGCGTTGGCTGTCGCTTGCAGACGCGAAGTACCCGCCGCCGGGAACGCAATCTCGGGCGACCTCCGACCGGGTGACCGTGGCCCCCTGTCAGTTCAGCCGAGTGGGGGACGGATTCACCACGGCACGACGCCCTCGTCGTCGAAGAAGCCGCCGCGCGGGCCGTCGTCCGGGAGGGTGGCGAGCCGCACGGCGATCGCGGCGCCCTGCTCGGGGGTCCGGTCCGGGGCGTGACCCGTGAAGTCGGTCGCGACGTAGCCGGGGCAGCAGGCGTTCACGATGACGTTCGTGTCGGCGAACGCCCGCGCGTACTGGGCGGTGAGGCTGTTGAGCATCGTCTTCGACGGCGCGTACGCGGCCATGACCGGGCCCGTCTGCAACGTCAGCGAGCCCATGTTGCTCGACACGTTGACGATGCGCGGCGACGGGGAGCGGCGCAGCAGCGGGAGCACGGCGTTCGTCACGCGCACGACGCCGAACACGTTGGTGTCGAGCACGGTGCGGACGACGTCGAGGTCGAGCGTCGTCGGGTCCTGCGGCCACGAGCCGCTGATGCCGGCGTTGTTGACGAGCACGTCGAGCCGGTCGAGCGCGGCCGCCGCCTCGGTGACGCTGTCGTCGGAGGTGACGTCCAGCGCGACGCCGAACGCGTCGATCCCCTTGGCGCGCAGGCGTTCGACGGCCTCCTTGCGGCGGACGTCGTCGCGGGCGCCCACGGCGACCGTGAAGCCAAGTGCTCCGAGCCCTTCGGCGATGGCGAAGCCGATTCCCTTGTTCGCGCCGGTGACCAGCGCGGTCTTCTTGTCACTCACGCGACCCATGCTCGGCGCGCGGCCGACCGCTGTCCAAGATCGATCCAGTAAGTCCTGATACCCGGCGGGTATTAGGCTTCGGGGCGTGGACGACCTCGAAACCCGCGAGCTGCGCTACTTCGTCGCGGTCGCGGAGGAGCTCCACTTCGGACGCGCCGCCGAACGGCTCGGCATCGCGCAACCGCCGCTCTCGCGGGCGATCCTCCAGCTGGAACGGCGTCTCGGCGTGAAGCTCCTCGACCGGGACCGCCGGGGCGCGGCGCTGACCGGCGCGGGCGAGGTGCTGCTGCGGGAGGCTCGCACCGCCCTGGACGCCGTCGCGGCCGCCGCCCGCCGGACGCGCCAGGCCGCGGATCCGGGACGGCCGTTGGTGCTCGTGACGAAGGCCGGGGCGTCGCACGAGCTGTTGCGCGACCTGCTCGACGCGGCGGAGACCCCGGTCGAGGTCCTGCTGTGCGAGGTGGGGGAGCAGGCGCACCGGCTGCGCGACGGGCAGGCCGACGTGGCCGTCATGCACCGCCCGTACGACGACCTCGCCGGCTTCGAGACCCAGGACCTGCACGTCGAGGGCCAGGTGGCGATCGTCCCGGCGACGCACCCGCTCGCGGCGCGCGAGAGCGTCACGCTGGCCGAGGTGAGCGACGTGCCGGGCCTGCCGATCGCCCGCTGGCCTCGCCTGGACGGCACCTACCCGGACGGGCCGGGCCCCGAGGTGCGCACGCAGTCGCAGCTGGCCCAGCTGGTGGCGCTCGGCCTGACGCTGCTCGTCATCCCGGCGTCGAGCCGCGCCTGGCAGTGGCCGGAGCACGTCGCGGTGCCGGTCGTCGACGCGCCGGACGTCACGACAGTGCTCGCCTGGCCGCCCGGCTCACCGGTCGGGCCGCTGGTCCGCGCGGCCAGGCGTCGCTTCCTAGTCGCAGACGGCTCCGCGTGAGGCCGAGCCGACCAGCTTGGCGTACTTGGCGAGCACACCGCGTTCGTAGCGCGGGGGCAGCGGCGCCCAGCCTTCACGACGGCTGTCCAGGTCGGCCTCGACGTCCAGCGTGCCCTCGGCGACGTTCAGCGTGATCCGGTCGCCGTCCCGCACGAACGCGATGGGCCCGCCGTCCACTGCCTCGGGTGCCACGTGCCCGACGCAGAGTCCGGTGGTGCCACCGGAGAACCGGCCGTCGGTGAGCAGCAGGACGTCCTTGCCGAGGCCCGCGCCCTTGATCGCCGCGGTGATCGCGAGCATCTCCCGCATGCCCGGCCCGCCCTTGGGGCCCTCGTAGCGGATCACCACGACGTCGCCGGCGGTGATGGTGCCGTCCTCGAGGGCGTCCATCGCGGCGCGCTCGCGGTCGAACACGCGCGCGGTGCCGGTGAAGACGTCGGAGTCGAAGCCCGCGGACTTGACCACGGCGCCCTCCGGGGCGAGCGAGCCCTTGAGGATCGTGATGCCGCCGGTGTGGTGGATGGGCTTGTCGAGCGCGCGCAGCACCAGGCCGTCCGGGTCGGGCGGGGCGATGTCGGCGAGGTTCTCCGCGACGGTGCGGCCGGTGACGGTGAGGCAGTCGCCGTGCAGCAGACCCGCGTCCAGCAACGCCTTCATCACCACGGGCACACCGCCGATGCGGTCGACGTCCGTCATCACGTGCCGCCCGAACGGCTTCACGTCCGCCAGGTGCGGCACGCGCGCGCCGATGCGGCTGAAGTCGTCCAGCGACAGCTCGACGCCGGCCTCGTGCGCGATGGCGAGCAGGTGCAGCACGGCGTTGGTGGATCCGCCGAACGCCATGACGACGGCGATCGCGTTCTCGAACGCCTCGCGCGTCATGATCTGCCGCGCCGTGATGCCCCTGCGCAGCATCTCGACCACGGCCTGGCCGGACCTGCGCGCGAACCCGTCACGACGGCGGTCGGTGGCCGGGGGAGCGGCACTGCCCGGCAGCGACATGCCGAGCGCCTCGGCCGCGCTGGCCATGGTGTTCGCGGTGTACATGCCGCCGCACGCGCCCTCGCCGGGGCAGATCGCGCGTTCGATCAGGTCGACGTCCTCACGGCTCATCAGCCCGCGCGCGCAGGCCCCGACGGCCTCGAACGCGTCGATGATCGTGACTTCCTTCTCGGTGCCGTCGGACAGCGTCACCCGGCCGGGCAGGATCGACCCGGCGTAGAGGAACACGCTGGCGAGGTCGAGCCGCGCCGCCGCCATCAGCATGCCGGGCAACGACTTGTCACACCCCGCGAGCAGCACCGACCCGTCGAGGCGCTCGGCCTGCATGACGGTCTCGACGCTGTCCGCGATCACCTCGCGCGAGACCAGCGAGAAGTGCATGCCCTCGTGGCCCATGGAGATGCCGTCCGACACCGAGATCGTGCCGAACTCCAGCGGATACCCGCCCGCCGCGTGCACGCCGTCCTTGGACGCCTTCGCGAGGCGGTCCAGCGACAGGTTGCACGGCGTGATCTCGTTCCACGAGGAGGCGACGCCGATCTGCGGCTTCTCCCAGTCCTCGTCACCCATGCCGACGGCCCGGAGCATGCCGCGCGCGGCGGTGCGCTCCAGGCCGTCGGTCACGTCGCGGCTGCGTGGCTTCACGTCCGGTGTCTCGGTCATGAGAGCACGCTAGTCGCTCCTACGAGGGGTTTGCCGCGTGAGTCAGCGTCTCCCAGGCGATGAAGAGGTTGTCGGTCGCGTGTGGACGGTTCGACTCGGTGTAGATCTTCGTGTTCGCCATGGCGATGCCGAGGCGGGTGTTCAGCGCGTTGAAGCTGACCTCCGGTGTCGGCCCGAGCTCGCGGGAGTAGTTCCCGCCGCACAGCCAGGACGGCACGGGCTCGCCGTTCTGGTACTTCGTGTGCAGGCCCCACGCGTGCCGCATGCGGTCCTTGATCTCGCCCCAGATGTCCTGGCCCTGGATGTGCGCGGTCTCGGCGAGGTGCGAGGCGGCGCTCAGCCCGTACGCCGTGTGCGCGAAGTCCCGGCAGGTCTCCTGCGTGAGGCCGTCGACGAACGTGGACTGGTTGTGCCAGTAGGAGATGATCTCGGCCCTGGTGTCGATCCCGCTGCCCGGCGGCGTCTTCGGCAGCGCGCCGTCCGAGGTCAGGTAGATGAACGCCTGGATGCGCGTCCGGAAGATGCTGATCGCCTTGTCGTAGGCGGCCCTGTCCTCCAGGAACACCGCGATGCCGATCGACGCCTCCATCATGCTGAGCTCCCAGTTGCCGTTGGTGTTCGCACGGCCGTTCTGGATCTCGGGCAGGTAGACGGTGCGCAGCATCGTGCCGAACCTCGCGCTGTTCGGCCAGTTGCCGTACACGTGCTTGATGATCTCGGCGGCCTTCGGCCAGCTGCTGGCCGACCACGCCGTCTGCAGCGGAGCGTTGGAGTTGGTGTGGTCGCGGATCGTGTTCGACCAGGCGTCCATGATCTGGATCGCCTTGGTCGCGTACCGGGCGTCCCGCGTGACGTACCAGGCGAGCGACAGCGTGTAGGCGGCGAGAGCGTCTTCGCGCTCGTCGGTGCAGCCGTTGTTGGGGTTGCTGACGGGTCCGCACTCCACGACGGCACGTGGCTTCGGCGTGCGGTTCAGGTCGGCGTACTTCGAGGCCAGCATGCGGTCGTAGGCGAGCTTCCACGGCTGCGCGCCGGCCAGGACCTTGGTGCGCATGAAGTCGAGCTGTGGCCGGGAGACCACGACTCCCGGGTGGACGAACGTCGCCGGTGCCGCTTGGGCTGGGGCGGTGACCGGGACCAGAAGGGATGCCAGCAGTGCGATCAGCACCGTGCAGGAGCGGGTGACCATGCGGCCAGTGTTAGTGGTCTATACCTATCGGGTCAATGATTCCGGAACAGGGTTCACGGTGGTGAACCGGTTCGCATCTCTGAACGCTCAACGGGATCCGCGTGCACCGCTGGCCACGAGGAACGGGTAATTCAGTGGCGCACACCCGGCCGTGCGGCTTAGCTCGTCGATCATCGAGCGGAGGAGGGACCTTGATCGTCGTCACGGCTGCGTCCGGTGAACTGGGACGCCTGGTCGTCGGGCGGTTGTCACGGCGCACCGAGGTGGTCGCGGCCGTCCGCGACCGGTCGCGCGCGCCTGAGGGCGTCGAGGTGCGGCACGGGGACTACGACGACCCGGCCGGCCTGCGAGCGGCGTTCAAGGGCGCCCGCAAGGTGCTGTTGATCTCCTCACCCGAGCTGGACGCGGTGAGGCGCGTGGCGCACCACCGCAACGCGATCGACGCCGCCCGTGACGCCGGGGTGGACGCGATCGTCTACACCAGTTTCCTGGGCGCCGACACCGCGGCGGTGGGGCTCACCGAAGCCCACCACGCGACCGAGCAGGTGCTCCGCGGCAGCGGAGTGCCGCACACGCTGCTGCGGAACCCCTTCTACAGCGACGCTTTCGTGCCCAAGATCGTCGACGGTGAGCTGACGGGCAGTGTGGGCGGGCACGGGCTGAACACCGCGTTCCGCGCCGACCTCGCGGACGCCGCGGCCGAGGTGCTCCTCGACGACGAGCACTTCGGCAAGGCCTACGACCTCACCGGTCCTCTGTGGACCCACCCCGGCGTCGCCGGAGACCTGGGAGTGGCCTACCGCGAAGTGCCCGACGACGGGCCAGGCCCGATGCGGTGGCTCAACGCGCAGGTCCGCGCGGGCGCCCTGGAGCGGCAGACACCCGACCTGGCGCGGGTGCTGGGCCGTGCCCCGCGGACGATGGCCGAGCACCTGCGTGGCACCGTGCACTGAAGCAGGAACCCCGTCGGCGGATCGAAGCTCCGCTGTGGACGGTGAAGGGCCCCGGTGCGCGGGAGGTGCACCGGGGCCCTTCGTCTACCCGAACAACGCGGTCAGAGCGTCACTCGCGGCACTTCTTGCCGGAGTTCACGCAGTTGACCAGGCGGTTCATGATCTTCTGCGACATCACGTTCGCGAAGTCGTCGTGGTCGGTGAGCGGGTTGTGCTCCTCCTCCGGGAAGGAGTCGACCAGGTAGCGCCCGTCCTTCTGGACGTCGAGCGGGATGTTGTAGGTCAGCGAGATGCGCAGCTGCGGCACGGCCTTGAAGCCCTGCTTGCACTTGCCGTTGGCGTCGGGGAACACGATGTGGTCGCGGTGGTTCGCGGAGTCGATGTTCTTGCCGTCCCAGCAGCTCGGGAAGTCGTGCACGCGCTTGACCTTCGAACCCTGCGGGCAGATCGGGTACTTGTCCATCAGGACCTTGTCCTCGAAGCCCGTGCAGGTCCAGGACGCCTTGGCGTTCTTCGGGCCGTTCTGGCCGGCCTTGGCGTCGCCGTAGAGCACGCGCAGGAACTTGGGCATCGCGGTGACCTTGCCGACGGGCGAGCCGCGGAAGGTGAGGTCCACGACGGCCGGGCGCTGGATCTTGCCCTCGTTGCCCTCGAGCTCGTTGTCGGCGCCCTCTTCGGGGTTGGCCTGCTGCTTCTTCTGCTCGGTGCCCTCGGCCTGGGCGTCGTCGCTGTTCTCGCCGCCGTTGTCGAGGCCCTGCTCGCCGGCCGCCTTGTCCTTCACGGCACAGGCGGCGGCCGGGTTGAGGTCCGGGGCCTGCTGGCCCTGGCGGCTGAACGCCAGCATCATCCGGTTGAGGATGGCGGCGCGCTTCTCGCGCGTCGGGCCGACGATCACGTTGTCACGGTCCTGGGCCTTGGTCGAGGCGACCTTCTTCTCGGCCTCGGCGGTCACGTTCTCGAGGTTCTCCAGCTCCTTGTCGATCTCCGCCTGGGCCGCGTCCGGCACGTTCTCCGGCAGCAGCGACGCGACGTCGGGGCACTCGAGCTGGGCCGCTTCCTTGGCGGCCTTGTCCTTGTCCTGCTGGGCCTTGTCGTCCTTCTTGGGCGGGGCCTGCTCGGCGGGCGGCGCGGCCTCCTCCGGCTCCTCGTCGATGATGCGCACGACGGGCCAGAAGTAGGCGGACTTGTCGCCGTTCTTGCAGGTCGTGCCCGCCGCCTGGAGCGACTGGTTGTTCGAGTCCGCGTTGGTGGAGAGGTTGCCGACGTAGTCGTGCAGGTGCTGGGCACCGTTGCGGACACCAGGCTGCGCGATGAAGTTGTCCGGGTTGAAGTGCCCGTTCTCGTTCCGCCCGCAGTTCACGGTGAACGTGCCTGTGGTGGCGTTGTTCTGCTGCCTTGGTTTCTTCACGTTCGGCTTCACCTTGGTGATGTCGACGAACAAGCTCTTGTCCGCACCGTCGGCGAGCGCGGAGCCATCAGAAGAACTGATGGCCACCACCGCGGCACCGCCCGCGACCACGGCCATCGCCGCAGCGGCGGCGGTGAGCCAGATCGTGGATTTCCTCCGGTGAATAGCCATTTGCCACCTCGTGGTAGTCCGATAAAACGGCATGGCGAAGCTGACGGCGGTATGTTGCCGCTATCTTCGGTTGAACCTGGGTGTGCTTTTTCGGTTAGAACGAACGGGATTTCCGTCGCGATTTCTTCGACCGGGACACCATTCTCATCCCGACCAGTGCGAGCGCGAGCACCGCGATGGCGCCGAAGAAGACGCCGTTGTTGTCACCGAACACGCCTTGCTCGGCGGTGCGGGTGAACCGCGTGCCCTCCGGCACGGTGGGGATCACGCCGTCGGTCGGGTTGGCCGTCTGCCCGGCCGCCTGGTCACCACTCGCGTCCGGTGCTCCGGAGTTGTCCGCGGGTGGGGGAGGCGCGAGCGGCTGCGGCGATTCGAGTCCGGCGAAGTCGACGCGACCGGTGTCCTCGAGCACCTTCATGTGGTCGAAGACGGTGATCATCGCTTGGGTGGAGAGGATGCGGACGAGCTCGTTCTTGGTGCCCGCCCGGATCTGCGCGGCGTAGGCGTAGACCTTGCCGTGCGCCGCGCGGAGGCGGTTGGCGAAGACGGCGTCGAACTCGTCGCCGGTCGCCGCGTCCATCTCGGCGAGCCAGCCCTTCTGCTCGTCCGACGCCTCGGTGGGCAACGTGTGGCCGAGCAGCACGCCCGCCCTGTTCACCACGTTGTCCAGGAGCGTGTGCCCCTCGATGAGGTGCTTGCAGGCCTCTTGGATCTTGGGCTGGTCGGCTCGCTTGGCCTTGCCCTTCTCGCCCGCGGGCTTCTCCCACAGCCCGGCCTGCTTGACCCGGTTCAGGAAGTCCCGGTCGGCCGGTCCGAGCGGACCCCACTGCGTCTGGACGACCTCGTCGCCCTTGCCGCCGCTGTCGGGCGGCGGCGTGGAGATGGGCGTGGACGGCGTCGTGCTGGGTTGGCCGACGGCCTCCCCGGTGTTCAGGAGCACCGCCAGCGCACAGCCGGCCAGCGCGACCATCAGTCGCGTCGGCTTCGCCAAGTCCATGGGGAGTCGCACGACCGGGGATACGGCCAGAAGTGGGATGCCGCCTCAGTTCGAGACGTCTCCGTTATCGAAACGTTATCGCGGAGGCCGCAACCCCGGCGGAATCCGCTGGAAATGCCCGACATAAGGTCGTGAGCATGAGCAAGCGTTTTGTGGCGTTGGGGGACTCGTTCACCGAGGGCGTGGGCGACGACGACGTCAGTCGTCCCAACGGTGTGCGTGGCTGGGCCGACCGCGTGGCCGACGTGCTGGGGGCGGCGGACCCCGAGTTCGCCTACGCCAACCTGGCCGTGCGCGGCCGGCTGATGCCTCAGGTGCTGGGTGAGCAGCTCGACCGCGCTCTCGCGATGAAGCCCGACCTCGTCTCCCTCTACGCGGGCGGCAACGACCTCATGCGGCCGAAGGTCGACATCGACGGGCTGATGCGCCGCTACCGCGCGGCCGTCGCACGGCTCGTCAACGCGGGCGCGCGCGTAATCCTCTTCACGGGCGTCGACGGCGCGGACGACCCGGTGTTCCGCAAGATGCGCGGACGCGTCGCCATCTACAACGAGCACGTGCGCTCGATCGCTCAGGAGCACTCGTGCGTGCTCGTCGACATGTGGAACATGCGTCAGCTCCGCGACCGTCGCATGTGGTCCCACGACCGGCTGCACCTGAACTCGCTGGGTCACACCGAGGTCGCCATCTCGGTGCTGGAGGGCCTCGGCGTCGAGCACGCGCTGGAGCGGACCCTGCTCGGCGTCGCGCCGCTCGTCGACCGCCGCGTCCGGCGCGCGGAGGACTGGAAGTGGGCGCGCGAGCACGTCGTGCCGTGGGTGGTGCGGCGGGTGCGCGGGGAGTCGTCCGGTGACGTGATCCAGCCGCGCCGCCCGGAGCTGCTGCCGCCGTCGTGAAGTAGAACGTGTTCCTTGCGGCCTTCCATAACGAGTGGTCCGCGTTTCGGTGACGGGTTTCTCCGTGATTCTTTGCATGTAGAACGCGTTCTAGATATTGCTTGGGTCTGGATGCATGCAGATCCCTAGCGTCGGTGCGCATGCGAGCCAGGACCGCACTGATCGCCCTGACGGTCTGCGCGTTGGTCGCCGGGTGCGGGAGCAGGCTCACCGACGAGCAACGCGCGGCACTCGTCGTGCCCCAGGGCGGCTCGGCGGGCGTGCAGGACGGCGCGGTGGCCGGGGAGGACGGCACCGTGCCCGAGGGCGCCGCCGAGCAGCCGGGCGCCGCGAACCCGCAGGAGGCCGACAAGAAACCGGTGCCGCCCGGCAGCATCGCGGGCGGGTGCCAGGGCACCGGCGGCGCCACGGACAAGGGCGTCACGGCCGGCGAGATCACCATCGCCAACATCTCCGACATCAGCGGCCCGGTACCCGGCATCTTCCAGTCGGCGCAGCAGGCCACCAAGGCGTTCGTCGAGTACTTCAACGCCACCCAGGGCTCGGTGTGCGGCCGCAAGCTCAAGCTCGTCTCGTTCGACTCCCGCACCGACAGCGGCGGCGACCAGCAGGCCACCTCCCAGGCCTGTGACCAGGCCTTCGCCCTGGTGGGCTCGATGTCGGCGTTCGACCAGGGCGGCGGACCGGCCGCCGCGTCGTGCGGCATCCCCGACCTGCGCGCCTCGACCGTCACCGCGCAACGCCAGCGCACGCCCGTGAGCTTCGGCGTGGCGTCGAACGTCGTGAACCTCGTCTCGTCCGCGGGCCCGGACCTGGTCAAGTCGAGCTTCCCCGGCGCCGTCGGCGCCGCGGCCTACCTGTACCTGAACGCCGACGCGAGCGCGCAGAACGCCAAGAGCATGCAGAAGGCGGCGGAGGCACGCGGGATCAAGTTCGTGTACTCGCAGGCCATCGACATCACGGACGTCAACTACGCGCCGTACGTGGCGAAGCTGAAGGAGACCGGCACCAAGATCGTCTACTGGATCGGCTCGGCCCAGTACGCGGTGCGCCTGCAGCAGGCCATGCGGCAGCAGGGGTACACGCCGGAGGCGTTCATCACCGACCCGTCGGCCTACGACCCGGCCTACGTGAAGCAGGGCGGCGCGGCGGTCGACGGCACAGTCGTCTACACGAACGGCGCGCTGTTCGAGGAGCCCAACGCGCAGATGGCGCTGTACAAGCAGTGGCTCGGGCGGGTCGCGCCCGGTGCGGCGCCGTCGTACTTCGGGATGTTCGCGTGGGCGGCGGCGCGGCTGTTCGTCACGACGGCGGCGAAGGTGGGGCCGCAGCTCACGCGCAAGGCGATGCTGGACGCGGTGCGCGGGGTGCACGACTTCACGGCCGAGGGGCTGGTGGCGCCGCAGGACGTCGGGGGGAAGCGGACTTCCGCGTGCATGGCGCTGGTGCGGCTGAAGGGTGGCGCGTGGTCGCGGCTG
Source organism: Lentzea albida (assembly GCF_900111005.1). GTDB lineage: Bacteria > Actinomycetota > Actinomycetes > Mycobacteriales > Pseudonocardiaceae > Lentzea > Lentzea albida. Next base: position 222,448 of record NZ_FOFV01000005.1, on the reverse strand, counting down.
GCGCCGGGGTCGGGGTACTCGTGCGGGTCGTTGATCGACACGGGGGTGGGCGGATGACCGCCCTCCTCGCCTACACCGTCTTCGGCCTGGTCACCGGCGGCGCCTACGCCGTCGTCGCCGGCGGCCTCGTCCTCACCTACAGCACCTCCAAGGTGTTCAACGTCGGCCACGGCGCCATCGGCATGGTCATGGCGTTCCTCTACTGGGAACTGGCCGAGAACCGCGGCCTCCCGCAGTGGCTCGCCCTGCTGCTCGTGGTCGGGGTGTGCGCGCCGCTGTTCGGCCTCGTCGTCGAACGGTTCATCATGCGACGCTTGGCCGGCGCGCCGGTCGGCATCACGCTGGTGGCCGGGGTCGGGGTGCTGGTCGGGCTCATCGGGGTGGCGCAGGTGATCTGGCCGCCGATGGCGCGTCCGGTGCGGCCGTTCCTCGACCAGCTGGGCATCCACATCGGACAGTCGTTCGTCAGCGGGCACGACCTGGTGACGCTGGTCTGCGCGGTGCTGGTGGCGGGCGGGTTGTACGTGCTGCTGAACCGGACGCGGACGGGGCTCGCGATGCGGGCGTGCGTGGACGCGCCGGAGCTTGCCTCGCTGTACGGCACGCGGCCCACGCGGTTGTCGGCGTTGAGCTGGGCGATCGGGTCCGCGTTGGCGGCGCTGGGCGGGATCCTGCTGACGCCGGTGGTGCAGCTCGACTACGTGACGATGACGTTGCTCGTGATCACCGCGTACACCGCGGCACTGGTCGGACGGCTCAGGAGTCTGCCGTGGACGTTCGCGGGGGCGCTGGGGCTCGGGCTGGTGCAGTCGTACGCGGTGGCGTACCTGCCGTCGTCGCCGTTCTGGATCTCGTTCCGGGCGGCGATCCCGGCGCTGTCGCTGTTCATCGTGTTGCTGGTGATGCCGCAGTCGCCGTTGCGGATCGGTGGTGTCCGGGGAACGCGCGGGGTGGCCACGCCGAGCGCGGCGACGACCTGGGTGGCCGCCGGGTTGTTCGGTGCGACGGCGGTCGTGCTGGCGTTGCTGGTGGACCCGGTGGTGGCGGGGCAGCTCGCGCTGGCGCTGGTGTTCGGCATCGTGCTGCTGTCGATGGTGCTGCTCACCGGGTACGGCGGGGTGGTGTCGCTGGGGCAGTTCACGTTCGTCGGGGTCGGCGCGGTGACGGTGGCGCGGCTCGGGAGCGCGTCGCCGGTGGCCCTGCTGATCGGTGCCGGGGTCGCGGCGGCGGTCGGGGCGCTGATCGCGTTGACGGCGCTGCGGGTCAGCGGGCTCTACCTGGCGCTCGCGACGCTGGGGTTCGCGCAGCTCATGGACAAGCTGGTGCTCCAGTCGCCGATCGCGTTCGGGGTGCGGGGGAGCCTGCAGGTGCCGAAGCTGATCGAGTCGGCGAGCGGGCAACTGTTGCTGGCGGCAGGCGTGTTCGTCCTCGTCGGGGCCGGGGTGCTGGCGATCCGGCGCGGACGGCTCGGGCGGCGCATGATCGCGGTCAAGGACAGCTCGGCGGCGTGCGCGACCCTGGGGCTCAACGTGCGCTGGATCCGGGTGTGGGTGTTCTCGCTGTCGGCGGCGATCGCGGGGCTCGCGGGCGGGCTGTTCGCGCAGTTGCGGGAGACCGTGGCGGCGAGCGACTTCCAGCTGTTCAACAACCTGCCGTTGCTGCTGTTCGCGGTGATCGCGGGCGTCACGTCGGTGTCCGGCGCGTTGCTCGGCGGGGTGTTGCTGATGCTGCTCCCCGTGCTGCAGAGCGGGTTCCCGGCGTTCGCGGGGGTGGCGGTCGTGCTGCTCGGCGTGGCGGCGGCCGGGCTGGCGCGCGATCCGAACGGGCTGGTCAGCTGGGGTTTCCGGGCCTGGTCCTGGCGGCGCGCATGAGCACGCTCAGGGTGGAGGGCGTGACGGTCCGCTTCGGCGAGGTGACCGCGGTGAACGACGTGACCCTCACCGTGAAGCCCGGTGTCACGGGGCTGATCGGGCCGAACGGCGCGGGCAAGACGACGTTGTTCGACGTGATCAGCGGACTGCGCAGGCCGTCCGCGGGGCAGGTGCTGCTCGACGAGGAGGACATCACTTCCAAGGGCCCGCACCAGCGGTCCAGGATGGGCGTCGCGCGGACGTTCCAGCGGCTGGAGGTCTTCGGGTCGTTGACGGTCTGGGAGAACGTGGTGGTGGCATTGGAAAGCCGCCGCCGGCCCGCGAAACTGGCTCGTGAGCTCCTGGACCGGGTCGGCATCGCCGAGTTCGCGGACAACCAGGCCGACACCGTGCCCACCGGGGCGGCACGGCTGCTGGAGCTGGCCCGCGCGCTGGCCACCGACCCGGTGGTGCTGCTGCTCGACGAACCGTCGTCCGGGCTCGACCGCGCGGAGACCGACGCGTTCGGTGAACTGTTGCGGCAGCTGAGCGCGGAGGGCCGCTCGGTCGTGCTGGTCGAGCACGACATGGACCTCGTCATGGGCTACTGCGACCAGGTGCACGTGCTGAACCTGGGGCGGCTGCTGGTCTCCGGCACCCCGGACGTCGTCCGCGCCGACGAAGGAGTCCGGGAGGCGTACCTCGGATGATCGACCTGATGGACGTCCACGCGGGCTACGGCCGGATCGAGGTGCTGCGCGGGGTGTCGCTGAACGTGCCGCGCGGGACCGTGACCGCGTTGCTCGGTCCGAACGGCGCGGGCAAGTCGACGCTGGTCAAGGTCCTCAGTGGACAGATCAGGGCCACCTCCGGGCACGTCCACCTGGGCGGGGTGCACGTCAACGACGCCGCGCCCGACGAGCTCGCCCGCGCCGGCCTGTGCACGATCCCGGAAGGTCGCGCGATCTTCCCGAACCTGACCGTCGCGGAGAACCTCCGGCTGATGCGCGGGGACGCCGAGGTCGTCTACGCGCGGTTCCCCAAACTCAAGGCGCGGCAGAAGCAGCTCGCCGGCTCGATGTCCGGTGGTGAGCAGCAGATGCTGGCGTTCTCGCGCGCGCTGATCACCGACCCGGCCGTGCTGGTGATCGACGAGCTGTCGATGGGGCTCGCGCCGGTGATCGTCGCCGAGCTGTACGAGGTGGTGGCGGAGCTGGCGCGCTCCGGCGTCACGATGCTGATCGTGGAGCAGTTCGCCGAGACCGCCTCCGCCGTCGCCGACCAGGTCGTCGTGATGACGCACGGCGAGATCGCCGCCGACGGCGACCTGGCCACCGTCTACTTCGGAGGGACGTCATGAGGTACGTGCTCGTCCTGCTGCTCCTCCTGCTGTCCCCGGCGCCGGCGAGGGCCGCGGACATCGGCGGCTTCACGCTGTCCGCCCGCGCCGCGCCCGTCTCCGTGCTGCTGCACACCGATCTCATTCCGGTGCCCGCCGAACCGCAGGGCGAGGCGCACCTGTCCTACACCCGGACCGAACTGGGTTCCGGCCCGATCGGCCGCTCGCTCGCCAGTTCGCTCTGGCCCGGCGCGGCCGTCGGCACCGGCCTGCCGCAGCTGCTCGGGTTCGCGTATCCCGTGCAGGCCAACGCCGCGCACCCCGGTGGTCCCGCCGACCAGTCGCAACCGGGCATGCGCGCCGCCGCGGGCGCCGCCAAGGCCGAGTCCCATGCGGGCGCCAAGCAGGAGGTGCCGTTCCTGCTGACCGCGGACGGCCTGTCGTCGAGCAGCGTCAGCACGGTCGGCGCGGCCGAGGCGAAGTCGACGGCCGTGACGTCCGCGCAAACGATTTCGTTGCTGGCCGGGCTGGTCGTGCTGTCGGGCGTCGAGTTCGAGTCCGTGGCCGTGAGCGATGGCAGCAAGGGCAGCGGCACCAGCACGTTCTCGGTCGCCGAGTTCACCGTGCTGAACCGGAAGTTCCCGGTCAAGGCCCCGGACGCGCCACCGGACGGGCTGCTGAAGGCGTTGGAACCACTGGGGATCACGCTCACCTGGCCGGCGTCGTCCACCGAGGTCGAAGGCACGCGGGCCACCTCGGCCAGCCGCGGCCTCACCCTGACCGTGGACGTGCTGGCGTTGCGCAGCAAGCTCGGCATCGGAGGCATCCTGGACGGCGTCCTGGCCCCGTTGCTGCCCAAGGAACTGGCGCCGCTGCTCAACCCACTGCGCAAGATGGTCGTGATCGTGGGCGACACCGAGGCGGTCGCAAACGCTTCCGCCTCAGCACCTCTGACCCCACCGGACGCACCGGCCCCGCTCGCCCCCGTGCCACCGGCCTTGGGCGACGCGCCACCGCCCGCACTGGGAGCCGTGCCACCGGTCGCCGGAGTCGCGCCTCCCAAGGCCGTCACACCGGTCGCCTCCGCGCGCAGCCGGCCGCGGTCGTTGCTCGACTTCCCCGGCGTACCGGCGCTGCTGGTGCTCACCGGCCTCGGCGTCGCGGCGGCGGGAGCGTTCGGCATGAAGTCGTTCGGCACGTTCCTGCTGGGCGGCGCCCCCTGTCCCTCCGGGCACCCGACCGGTGTCCCCGACCTGAGGGTGAACCCATGACGATCCAGGACCGGCGCCGCGCCCGGATGCGCAGCGGACTCGGCTTGGCGGGCACGATGCTCATGACGGCGGGGATCGCGGCGATCCTCTTCGCCTGGTGGGGCGTCGCGCACACCGGGTACACGTTCGAGCAGGTCCCGTACGTGGTGTCCGGCGGGATCCTCGGGGTCGGGCTGATCGGGGTCGGCGGGTTCCTCTACTTCGGATCGTGGCTGACGAAGCTGCTGGAGGAGCAGCGGCAGACCACCTACGCGTTGTTGCAGTTGCTGGAGGAGCGCGACCGCGACCGGGCGGAGCGCACCGGGCCGTGTCCCGGAAGCCTCGTCGGGCGCCAGTAGCGGGCGAGGGCCCCGGAGTCGGCACCGCCGCGTCGCCCGAATACGCCCGGTATGAGGACGTCGCGGCGGCACCGCCTCCGGGTCTCTCGCCCGCGCCTGCCACCGAACGAACTCCCGGGACACGGCCTAGCGTGCTGTGAGGGCGTACGCGGGCAGCGGAACGTTGCCGCGTGCCTGTGCGGTCTGGCGCAGGAGCTCCTTCGCCAGGCCGTCCGGTGCCTCGTGCAGCGCGATGGCGATCTCCCAGTCGGCGTCCTGCAACGCGCTGGTGTCCACCTCGCCGATGCCCTCGACCTGCCAGCCCGTGCGGTCGAGCACCTCCAGCAGCGTCGCGCGGGTGATCGGCGCCCGCACGTTGAGGTCGGTGTCCCCGGTGATCCGGTCTTGAGCGAGCACGGCGAGCAGGTGCGGGATCTGGCTCGGGTCCGCGGGCTGCGGGTCCCACTCGGCGAAGCACAGCCGGGAGCCCAGCTCCCGCGCCTTCCCGAGCGTCTGTTCCAGCAGGCCGGCGGAGGCGAAGTACCAGGAGCAGTGGGCGAGCACGACGAGGTCGTACCCGGTTCCGACGTCGTCGGTGAGCACGTCCGTCTCGAAGCGCATGGTGATGCGGGAACCGAGAGGCCCGTCGAGCAGGTGCTGGGCGGAGTCGCCGACGGTGATCGGTGCGCCGTAACCGGGAGGCGCGACGTCCGTGCCGACGACCGTCCCACGTGGACCGACCCGGTCGGCGAGCACCGCGGTCATGTCGCCCTGGCCGCACCCGATCTCCAGGACCCGTGCGCCCCGGGGGATCTGCCAGGACCCGGCCAATTGGACACGATAGGCGGTCTGGGTTGCCTGAATGTCCGGATCGAGACTGGAAGTCGCCATGAGGCGAGCGATTTCGTGAGCATCCATGTGCCCGCAGCGTAAGAGAAGGCGTTCCGGTCGCGGTACCGGTTTCACCCACGTCAGGGCTTCTGCCGGTGGTCACCTGACGACCATGTCGAGTGGACTGAGTGTGAGAGCGTTCTCGCACAACGCCCTGACGTGCGGTTACGATGTCCGTTTCATCCCCTTGAACCAATGGTTTAGACCAGTTAACGTGCCCGTCATCACGTACCCCCTGCACGTGAATGGAGCACCATGAGGAAGTTTCGCTGGCAGATCCTGGCCGCAGGTCTGGCGATGGCCACCGTGGTCGGAGGCGTTCTCGCCGCGCCCGCGAGTGGCGCGTCGGGCGTGACGGCGGCGTTCACGAAGACGTCGGACTGGGGCAGCGGCTACGAGGCCAAGTACACGATCTCCAACAGCGGCGCGTCCGCGCTCTCGTCGTGGACCGTCGAGTTCACGCTGCCGAGCGGGCAGTCGATCGCGTCGCTGTGGGACGGCAGCTACGCCGCCAACGGCCAGAACATCACCGTCCGCAACACCTGGAACGGCAGCGTTCCGGTCGGCGGCAGCGTCAGTTTCGGCTTCACCGTGAGGGGTTCCGGCGCGAACCCCTCCAACTGCAAGGTCAACGGCGGTTCGTGCGACGGCAACGGACAGCCGCCGACGACCACGACGACCACCACCACGACCACCACCACGACGACGACCACGTCGAACCCGCCGGTGCCCGGCACCGGCCGCGGCGCGCCCTACCTGTACCTGGGCTGGGGCAACCCGCAGAGCGCGACGCAGGTCATGAGCGCGACCGGCGTCAAGTGGTTCACGCTGGCGTTCGTGCTGTCCGGTGGCGGCTGCACCCCCTCGTGGGACAGCTCGCGGCCGCTGACCGGTGGTGTCGACCAGCAGACGATCAACGCCATCCGCGCGGCCGGTGGTGACGTCGTGCCGTCGTTCGGTGGCTGGAGCGGCAACAAGCTGGGCCCGAACTGCTCGACCCCCGAGGCGCTGGCCGGCGCGTACCAGCAGGTCATCAACGCCTACGGGCTCAAGGCGATCGACATCGACATCGAGAACTCCGACGAGTTCGAGAACACGACGGTCCAGGACCGGATCCTGACCGCGCTGAAGATCGTCAAGCAGAACAACCCGGGCATCCAGACGATCGTCACGTTCGGCACCGGCACCACCGGCCCGAACTTCTACGGCGCCCGTCTGATCGACCAGGCCAAGGCCCTGAACGCGAACATCGACGTGTTCACGATCATGCCGTTCGACTTCGGCAGCTCGAACATCCGCACCGACACCATCGGCGCGGCCACCGGGCTCAAGAACAAGCTCAAGTCGACCTTCGGCTGGAGCGACGCCGAGGCGTTCAAGCACGTCGGCATCTCGGGCATGAACGGCCTGTCGGACCAGCGCGAGCTGACCACGGTCGACGACTGGACCGCGATCCGCGACTGGTCGAAGTCCAACGGCCTCGGGCGACTGGCCTTCTGGTCGGTCAACCGCGACCGCGGCGGCTGCGACGGCCAGGTGTCGGCGAGCTGCTCCGGTATCGGGCAGACCGAGCTGGCCTTCACGAAGATCACCGCCGGCTTCTAGTCACCGGCAGCACCTGAACGACCACGAGCCGTCAGCGCCATTTAATCGGTGGCGCTGGCGGCTTAGTCTTGTCGCATGCGTCGACGACATTGATCTTCAACTGATCTCTCCCGAACCGCGACGGCGTGGGCGTGGTGCTCGCACCTCATCCCGATCTACGCGCTGTACGCGTTGCTCTTCGCCGACAGCGGGCTGTCGGACGCCCAGATCTCGGTGCTGCTGGCGATCTGGTCGCTCACCGCGGTGGTCTTCGAGGTGCCCTCGGGCGCCATCGCCGACCGGTTCTCGCGGCGCAGTTCGCTCGTCGCCTCCGGTGTGCTGCAAGCTCTCGGCTACGCGGCCTGGGTGGTGTTCCCGTCGTTCTGGGGCTTCGCCGCGGGGTTCGTGCTGTGGGGACTCGGCGGCACGCTGCAGTCGGGCGCGTTCGAGGCCCTGCTGTACGACGGCCTGGCCGCCAACGGTGACGAGGAGCAGTACGGACAGCTCAACGCCCGTGTCGACACGATCGAGCTGATCGCCCAGGTGCCGGTCGCGGTCGTGGCCACCGCGCTGTTCTCGCTCGGCGGCCACCAGCTGGCCGGCTGGATCTCCGTCGCGATGTGCCTCGCGTCGTCGGTGATCGCGTTGCGGTTCCCCGAACCCGAGCGCGGATCCGGGGACGACGACGAACCCGGCTACTTCGCCACCCTGGTGAGCGGGCTGCGGGCGTCCGTGCCGATCAAACGTGCTGTGCTGGCAGTGGCTCTCGTGTACGCCATCGACGCGTTCGAGGAGTACTTCACGCTGCTGGCCCAGGACTGGCACGTGCCGACGATCTGGGTGCCGATGGCGACCATCGGCGTGCCGCTGATGGGCGCGGCGGGCGCGCACCTGGCGGGCCGGTTGCCGTTCCGCGGCTGGGTGCTGTTCGCCTCGGGTGTCCTGCTGATCGTGGCGGCACTGCTGGCCGTGCCGTTCGCGATCGTCCTGCTGGGACTCTTCTACGGCCTGTACCGGTTCGTGCTGGTGCACGTGGAAACCGAGTTGCAGCACCGGATCTCCTCCGACGCCCGTGCGACGGTCACGTCCGTGGCCGCGATCGGGTCGGAGTTCGTGGCGTTCGCGATCTACGGGTTGTGGGTGCTCGGGTCGGCCGTCGCCATCGGTGTGTTCATCCTCGTCATCGCGGTGGTGGTGCGACGTCAGTGAGGAAGCGGCCGTCGTGGACGGCGTTCGTCCACGCTCTCGCGGTAGTCCTCGATCGCGAGGGCCACGTCGAACGCCGTCCGCGTCTTCTCCAGCGCGGGCAGGTAGTGCACGCCACGTGCCAACGCGTCGAGGTCGACGCTGAAGTACACGCCCATCAACGGGTTCACGAACAGCTCGCTGCCCTCGGTGCGCGTGGTGAACTGCACGTTCCCGAACTCGCCCCGCAGCGAGGCCGCGATCTGGCCGTTCACGATGCTCGGCGACAACGGCGTCGCCTCCTGCGCCTGCTGCACGGCCGTCGTGTACGCGCGGGCCTCGTGGCTGTCCGACGGGATCGACAACGCGCCGAGGTAGGCGCCCTGCCTGTCCAGTGCCGCCAGGTTCTCCAGCACGTGCGCGTGGCACACGCCGTGGTGCGCGTCGATGCCGAACCCGAGGCTGGTCACGATCTTCGTCACGCCAGGGATCCCCGCCACGGCGGCGAGGCTCGTCATGTCCTCGGTGGGCGTGCCGAGGTGCTGCTCGTCGCCGCGCAGCAGGATGTCCGTGCCGCCGTCGACGAGCACCACCGCGTCGACGGAGTGCTTCTGGATGATCGTGCGGTACGCGCTGCGCAACGGCCGCACGCCCGTGCGCGGGAACGCGTAGACGGTGTCGCCGAGGAACCGCGCGAGCTCGCGTTCGGGGAAGTACGCGTCCTCACCGGAGGTCTCCGGTTCGACGGCGGCGAGACCGGGCTCCAGCCACGCGTCGAGGTCGAGGCGTTCGAGGTCGCTGAAGCTGAGACTGGCGTAGTGCACGCGCTTGCCCTCGCCGCGCAACGCGACGCCGAGCGGGATCCCGGCGAACACGTCGAACCCGCCACCGGCTCCGGCGATCAGGACGGTGCGGGCGTCGCGGAGCCGCGCGAAGAGCGGCGGTGTGGCAAGGCTGAACACACCGCCGACCCTAGCTTTTCCACCTGCGAGGGGCTGCTGACTTCCACGAGCAGCCGGTCGGGCTCGTAGGACAGGCCCTCTTCGAGGTCGCCGGCCAGCACGCCGATCCTGGGATGCGCGGCCTGGTCGCGGTACCTGCCCACGTGCTCGGTCTGCCCGGCGAACACGAACAGCCCGTCGTCGTGCTCCGCCGCCAGGTCGGCGATCTCGGGTGAGCGGGTGCAGGCGTGCCAGACGTACGTGCCGCGCCACAGGGCCTTGAACGCCGCGTAGTGCTCGATCGTGAGCGGCAGCCCGTACTCGATCTCCTTGCCGAACCAGCCGAACACCTTCGCGGTGTTGCCCCGCCCGAGCACCAGGTCCGTCCGATCGGGAGCGAGGAGGGCGAGCGTGGCGTACTCGACGGCGAGCTTCGCCGGGTCGTTCGTGGTGATCAGCGTGGTGGCGGTGGAGAGCCGCAACGACGTCTTAGCCGCGATGTGGGCGAGCAGGACCGTGGGGGAGGACGATGTGTACGGCGGGTTGTGGTGCTCGCCGACGGCGAAGACGTCCAGGCCCGCCTCGTCGGCGGCGACCGCCAGGGCGACCATCTCCGACGGCGGGAGGTCACCCGCCGTGAACACGCCGATCTGCACGGCGTTCAGTGTCCTCCACGAACTCCGCGGAGGCGGCCCTGTGCCGCCACCTGGCCGATTCCATCGGCGCGGGCGTAACGCCAGGATCTTCCGAACAGATCAAACTGCACAAGCCGGACATCCGCGGAGGCCGCCGTGCTAGTCGTACAGATCTTCCTGCCGCTGGCGCTGGGCCTGGTCATGTTCGGCCTCGGCCTCACGCTCACCACCGACGACTTCGCCAGGGTCGCGAAGTACCCGAAAGCCGCGGTCATCGCGCTCGTCTGCCAGGTCGTCGTGCTGCCCGCGGTCTGCCTCGGGCTGGTGCTCGCGTTCGGGCTCAAGGGTGTGCTCGCGGTCGGCATGATGCTGCTCGTCGCGTCGCCGGGCGGCACGTCGGCGAACCTCTTCAGCCACCTCGCGGGCGGCGACGTCGCGCTGAACATCACGCTGACGGCCATCAACTCGGTGCTGGCGGTGTTCACGCTGCCGTTGGTGGTGGGTCTGTCCATGGCGCACTTCATGGCCGACAGCGCGGAGGTCGGGTTGCAGCCGGCGAAGTTCGTGCAGGTGTTCGCGATCGTGCTGGTGCCGGTGGCGATCGGCATGCTGGTGCGCCGCAGGTTCGAGGCCTGGGCGCTGCGCATGAACGACACCGTGCGCATCGCGTCTGTCGTGGTGCTCGTGCTCGTCATCATCGCCGCGATCGCGCAGGCCTACCAGCAGCTGATCGACAACATCGGGACGCTCGGGCCGGTGGCGTTGCTGCTGAGCGTCTTCAGCCTGCTGATCGGCTACTACGTGCCGAAGGCGTTCAAGATCGACCGCAAGCAGGCGATCGCGAGCGCGATGGAGATCGGCATCCACAACGCCACCATCGCGATCACGCTGGCGCTGACGGTGCTGAACGACGAGACGATGGCGATCCCGCCCGCCGTGTACGGCGTGCTGATGTACCTGCCTGCGGCGGTGGCGGCACGGTTGTTGTCCCGCGACAAGACCGCCGCCGTCTGACCGGTCGCGCGGGCCGGGCGTTCCTGCCCGGCCCGCGCGAACGCACTAGCCGACGGAACCCTGCGGTGCGCGTCCGTGCGACTTGCCGGGCGCGCGCACGCCGTTCACCGTCGAGGTGTCGAACGCGAACGTGATCACCGCGGTGGCGATCGCGTCTGCGTTGACGTCCAGGGCGGTCAGGTTCAGGTTCGACCTGGTGTCGCACGGCTGGTGGTAGCACGGGTCGAACGCGATGCCGGCCGTGCCGCCGTACAACGCCGCCTGCTGCGCCGTCTTGACCTCCTCGGCACCGGTGAAGAGGCCGCCGGCCGGGATGTTCACCGCGATGAACGGGCCGTAGTCCGACCGCCCGGAGAAGTCCGTGTCCTCCGACGGCAGGCCGCGGTCGGCGTAGAACTTCTCGAACACGTCCTCGATCTCCGCGGATCCCGGCGGGATCGGCACGGGCGCGGTGCCGCTCGAGTCGTCGCCGTCGTAGATGCCGAAGAAGTGGTTCGGCGAGCCGACCATGTCGAAGTTCAGGTACAGCGCGATCTTGTCCTGCTCGGCCTGCGGCAGCGTGGCGACGTAGTGCTCGGACCCGAGCAGGCCCTCCTCCTCGGCGCCCCACCACGCGAAGCGGACCTTCGCGTTGGGCTTGACCTTCCTCATCTGGATCGCGGTCTCGAGCAACGCCGCCGAGCCGCTGCCGTTGTCGTTGATGCCGGGCCCGTCCTGCACGCTGTCGAGGTGCGCGCCGGCCATCACGACGTTGTTCGCATTGCCGTCACGGGATTCGGCGAACACGTTCCACGCCTGCCGCGTCTCCTCGGTGAAGTCGACCGTGACGCGGACGATCGCTCCCGGCGTGTTGAGGAGCAGGTCCTGTGCGGCGGCGAACGTCGCGAACACCACGGGGATCGTCAGGCCCGTGGCGTCACCGATCGGCGTGACCAGGCCGGTGCGGCCGGGCTGGCCCTCGTTGAACAGGATCACCGCCGACGCACCGGCGGCCTGCGCGTTCAGGGCCTTCACGGCGAACCCGCACGTGCCGCGCTGCAACACCGCGATCTTGCCCGGCGTGAAGCCGGCGAAGTCCGCGGCCTCGCACCCGCTGCTGTTGCCGTTCGGCACCGGGGTCGGCGGGAGCACCACGTCGACGGCCTGGATCGCGCCGGTCGCCGTTCCCTCGACCGGCTGGTCGAAGCCGTGGCGGTTGAAGTCGGTGTCGCGCACGAACGCGCGCGGAACCGGTGAGACCCGGTCGAGCCGCGAGTTGTCCTCCACGTAAGGGAAGTCGAACGCCTGCACGGTCGGCGAGTAACCGGCCGCGGTCAGTTGCGAGACCACGTAGTTCACCGACGCCTGGTATCCAGGACGTCCGGCGGCCCGGTCACCGTTGGCGTCCGCGATGGACTGGAACGCGTCGAGGTGACGCAGGACCCCGTCCAGCGTCACGGCTTTGGTGAGCTTCGCGGGAGAGTTGTTGTTGGGATCAGCGAGTGCCTGTCCGGTCACGGCGAGTGGTAGAACCAGTGTCAGGGCCGCGAACAGTGCCAGGCGTCGAGGACGTTGAACCATCGATGTGCCTCCATGCGTACATCGCCGCCGAATGCATCCCCCGACATGTCTCGTCCGAAGTGTCCTGTGTTACACCGTTTGGAGGTGGGTGTTGTTGTTCCCGCAGTTGCGGACCGCCGTCCACGTCGAACCCCTGCAAGGAGAGGGGCTCACCAACGTCCTGCACCTCGTGACGCTCGCCGACGGCCGCAAAGCCGTGCTGCGCAGGCCGAAGGTCGCGCGCGACCTGCCGAAGTTCGTGATCCCCGGCGCACCCGAGGTCCTCGCCCACAACGGCCGCGGCGACGTTCTGGTCGAGTACGTGGAGGGCCGCACGCTCGCGGACGCGCTGCCGGTGTCCGAAGAGGTCTGGCGCAGCATCGGCCTGGCGTTCCGCAGGGTCCACCGCGTCGGCCTCCTGCACAACGACGTGAACCTCCACAACATCATCGTGGGCGGCGGGAAGGCGACGCTGATCGACTGGGACAACCCCGGCCAGGGCAACCCGCTCGACGAGCTCGCGGCGTTCGAGGAACACCTCTACCTGCACGGAACCGTTCTGCCGCAGGCGTTCTGGAGCGGGTACGGCTCGAAGCCCGACCCGGAGCTGCTGCGCGCGCACCGGATCGCGGGCTGCATCGGGTGGCTCGCGAGCGAGGACTGGCGGGAGTGGGAGGCCGACGCGACGCTGAGGCCGGAGCAGCTGGCGAGGGTCCGGAACTGGCGGCGGCTGCTCGCGCGGTGGCTCGCCGACCAGTTCCGGACCGACTACCTAGCGGCTGAGGTTGCGGTACTTCAGCACCGAGAGCGGCCAGAAGATCGCCACGAACACAGCGGGCCACAGCACGGCCAGTAGCAGCGAGTTCTGCGCGGCCCACGAGTCGCCGCCGACGCCGGGGTTGCCGAAGAGCTCCCGCGCCGCCGCCACCGTGGACGACAGCGGGTTCCACTCCGCGACCACCCGCAGCCAGCCGGGCATCAGCTCCGGCGAGACGAACGTGTTCGCGAACATCGTCAGCGGGAACAGGAACATCCACGACGCCTGCGCCGCCTCGGGCTTGACCAGCAGGCCGAGGTAGATGCCGATCCACACCAGCGCGAACCGCAGCCAGAGGAACAACGCGAACGCGACGAGCGCGTTGAACAGCCCGTCGTGGAACGACCAGCCGATCACCAGGCCGCACAGCGCGAGCACCAGCAGTTCGAGCGACGAGTTCACGAGGTCCGCGATGCTGCGCCCGGCCACCACACCGGTCTGCGACATCGGCGAGGCGCGGAACCGGTCCGTGACGCCCCGGTCGGCGTCCATCGACACCATCATCAGCGTGGAGCCGACACCGAACGCGATGGTCTGGCCGAACATGCCCGGCAGCAGGAACTCGATGTAGTCACCGCCGCCGAAGACGTTCATCGCGCTGCCGAACACCAGGCCGAAGATCAGCACCGAGATGATCGGGTAGGCGAGGTTCGCGAACACCCTGACCGGTTCGCGCACCCAGTGGATCAGATCCCGCTTGGCGACGATCCACGAGTCGACCGCCGCGTACCGCACCGCGTTCACGCCTGCACCCCCGTGACGGCCTTGTGCCCGGTGATGGCGAGGAACGCGTCGTCCAGCGTGGGGCGTCGCAACGCGATGTCCTCCGCCTCGACCCCGCGGGCGGCCAGTGCCGACGTCACCCGCGTCAGCGCCGCGACCCTGTCCGCCACCGCCGCGCTCACCCGGAACGCGTCGTGGTCCACCTCGGCGCCGGCGCCGAGCACCTCCGCGACGACCGGCAGCTCGCCCGCGTCGCGGACGACGACCTCGATCCGGTCGCCGCCGAGCCGGGACTTGAGCTGGTCCGGCGTCCCCTGCGCCGCGACCCTGCCGGTGTCCAGCACGACGATCTGGTCGGCGAGCTGGTCGGCCTCGTCCAGGTACTGCGTCGTGAGCAGGACCGTCGTCCCGTCCGCGACGACCCGCTTCACCTCCCGCCACACCTCGCCGCGGTTGCGCGGGTCGAGGCCCGTGGTCGGCTCGTCCAGGAACAGCACGGACGGCGCCGTGATGAAGCTCGACGCCAGGTCCAGGCGCCGCCGCATGCCGCCGGAGTAGTGCTTGGCCCGCTTGTCCGCCGCGTCGGTGAGCCCGAACTGCTCGAGCAGCTCGTCCGCCCTGGCCGAGGCCTCCCTCCTGGACAGGTGGTAGAGCCTGCCCCACATCACCAGGTTCTCCCTGCCGGTCAGCACGTCGTCGACCGTGGACTGCTGGCCGTTCAGCGCCACCTGACGCCGCACGGCGGGCGCCTCCCGCTCCACGTCGTGGCCCGCGACCTCGGCACGGCCGCCGTCCAGGCGCAGCAACGTGGCCAGGATGCGCACCGCCGTGGTCTTGCCGGCGCCGTTCGGGCCGAGCAGCCCGCAGACCGTTCCCGCGGGCACGGCCAGGTCGAACCCGTCGAGCGCCCACTTCTCGTCGAACCTCTTGCGCAGGCCTTCCGCGAGCACCGCGTGTCCCACGACTTCACCCCCGTGGCTTGACTGCTTACGTTGTACACCAGGTGTACGTTGTACACGGCACTAGGATTCACAGGCAAGGAGTGTGTGAAAGAGGGGGCTGGGTGAAGAGCGATCGTGACCGGAGCGTGCGGCTGCTGTGGGAGCCGGATGTTCACGAATCACGTGAACCGAGGGCCGCGCTGAGCAGGACTCGGGTCGTCGAGGCGGCCATGAAGGTGGCCGACGCAGAGGGCGTCGATGCGCTCACGATGCGACGGATCGCCGAAATGCTGGGCTTCACGACGATGTCGCTCTACCGGCACGTCCCCGGCAAGTCCGAGCTGCTCGACCTCATGGTCGACGCGGCGTGGGGCGAGACCGAGCACACGCCGAAGGGGCCGTGGCGCGACGGGCTGGAGTTCTTCGCGCGGCAGATGTGGGCGATGTACCGGGCGCACCCGTGGATGCTGCAGCTCACGACCTCGCGGCGGATGCCGGGCCCGCAGGCGATGACGCGCCTGGACGCCGCGTTCGCCGTGGTCTCGGAGCTGGGTCTGGCGCCCGAGGAGATCGTCGCCGTCGTGACCGCGGTCAGCCACTTCGTCGACGGCGTCGGCCGGACCATGGCGGACCGGGTGAAGGCCGAGCGCGAGACCGGGGTGTCGGACGAGGAGTGGTGGAGCACCACCGACTCGCTCTGGGAGCACTTCACGCCGGACCGGCTGCCGATGATGACCCACATCTGGAACACGGGCGGCTTCGAACGCCCGCTGGACGAGTTCGAGTTCGGTCTCGCGCGTGTTCTGGACGGCCTCGTGGCGTTCGTCGAAGCCGAGGAGCGACCGGCAGTTCGTCGATCTACGTGCTTGTAGTCAGGTGAGACGACTTGAGTCGTCCGATCGAGTGAAAAGCACAGCTCAGGCAGGGTGTGAACCGTAGTTGCGCGGTCACGTAATGCCATTGTTATGCGATATCAGAATGAACTCGTTCGAAGGCTGAACCGACCACTCCTATCTGCCCGTTTTCACTTGTGACACCGTTTCGCCGCGGGGGTCGAATCGGGACGACGAGGAGGTCGTATGACAGCTGGCGCGCACGACGCGGTCACCCTTGGCTGCTACGCGCTCGGCGTTCTGGACGCGAACGAGAGC
Source organism: Lentzea albida (assembly GCF_900111005.1). Classification (GTDB taxonomy): domain Bacteria; phylum Actinomycetota; class Actinomycetes; order Mycobacteriales; family Pseudonocardiaceae; genus Lentzea; species Lentzea albida. The sequence continues at coordinate 206,250 of NZ_FOFV01000005.1, read as the reverse complement.
TTTGGCGTGGAGCAGCACCTCCGGGGCTGTCCGTCCTGCCGTGCGCAGGTCGCCGACTTCCATCGGATCCGAACAGCACTTGACGACGTGCCTCGTGAGGCATTTCTGCACGAGCTCGAGGACGACCTGCCCATGCCGTCGGACCTGCTGCTGCAGCGCACGCTGCGGCAGATCAGGCAGGAGTCGGTCATCCCGCAGCAGCGGGAGGCCGTCCCCCGTCTGAGAGCCAGTCCGCCGCCGGTGGAGGACCTCCCCCCACCGCAGCACGCCAAGCCCCGGCGCTGGCCGGGCTATCTCGCCGCCGCGGCAGTAGCCGCGGTGGTCGCGTTCGGGGGTGCCGCGGTGTTCATGCAGAACCAGGCGCCGGGTACCAGCGTCGCCTCGACCCGCACGGGCGAGGGGACGGCGGGCGGGATCAGGATGGTGGCCGAGATCGCGCCGTCGTCGCAGGACCGCTACCTGGTGTCGGCGGACGTCAACGGGTTGCCCGTCGCCCAGAAGTGCAAGCTGGTCGTGGTGGGCACGGACGGCACGAAGACCGAGGCGTTCGCCTGGACCACGACCGACAAGCAGACGGCCGAGGGCTCCAAGGTGCGGGGCATGGTCAGCGTCTCGCCCGACAAGGTGAAGTCGATCGCGGTCGAGAACGCCGAGGGCAAGACGTTCGTGGTGGCGAACCTGTAAGGGCGGAAACAGTCGAAGGGCCCGGATTCTGACCGAATCCGGGCCCTTCGAGTTGCATTGGTGTAATTAGAGGGCCTGCAATGTCAGCCACGCGCCGACGACGATCACCGTCACGGCCGTGCCGACGGGTGCGTAATGCGACAGCAGGCGGGTGGCACGGCCGTCCAGGATTTTCTCGACGCGTTCCCGCGCCTTCACGAGCAGCAGTCCGACCGCGGTGAGCGTGCCGGCCATGCCGATTCCGTAGCCGACCACGAGCAGCACGCCGAACCACGTCCGGCCCAGCGCCATCGCGCCCAGGAGGACGACGAGCGCGGACGGGGAGGGGACCAGTCCGTTGGCCGCGCCCATGCCGACGAGGCTCGCGCGGCTGTAGCCGTGCCCATGGCCGTGCCCGTGCCCGTGCCCGTGTCCATGACCGTGGCCGTGGCCGTGGCCGTGTCCCGTCAGGGCTCCGGCGAGCGCCGGTTCGCGGTTTGCCGACAGGGCCGAGCGCAGCAGCACCACGCCGATCACCGCGATCAGCAGCCCGCTGACCAGACCGAGCCAGCGCAGCACCTCCTCACCGGCGAGAGCGCTGGAGGCGCTGATGACCAGGCCGAGGACCAGCACGCCACCGGTGTGCGTGGCCGTGACCGACGCACCGACGATGAACGCGTCCTTCGGCGTGCCCTGGCGTCCGGCCAGATAGGCCGCGATGAGCGTCTTGCCGTGACCGGGCAACGCCGCGTGCGAGGCGCCGAGCACCAACGACAGCAACAGGGCGAGGAATCCGAGCCACGGCGTGAGGTCGTCGCTGCCCAGGATGTCGTTGAGCCTGGCCGCCGTGACGCTGAACGACTGGACGGGGGAGCCGGTGGCCTGCTTCGGCTCGGACCCGGTGCCCGGTTCGGCGGTGAACGTGACCGAACGGACGTCCAGCGGGCTGCTGAGCAGGTCCTCGGGGTACGTCCGGAGTTCGTCGCTGATGCTCTCCGTCGGCACGGCCGAGCCGGCGATCCGGATGCCGGTGCCGGCGGCGGTGATCTCACGCCAGCCGACGCGGTCGGTGTTCGACTCGTCCGAGAACTCGAGCCTGGCGGGCCGGTCCAGGTCCACCCTGGCGGTGAACTCGCAGACCAGCCGTGTCGTCGGGAGGTCGGCCTGGCCGACGGGATGGGTCTTGGTGGAGGCGGCGAGCGTCCAGGAGATCCGCCGCCCGTCGACGGTGGAGCGGTCGGTGCGGGACACCTCGTCGCACCACTGACCCGCGTCGCGCGCCTTGAGGTTCTCCTGCAGCGTCGGGATCTCCGCGACGTCGACCACGGACCTCAGGTCGATCCGGTCCGGGTGCAGGTGCAGCCCGTGGTAGTGGTTGACGCTGAAGTTGCCCAGCGGGTGGGCGGAGGCCTCGCCGGTGATGAAGAAGATCCCGGCCAGCAGCAGGGCGACCACGAGGACGGGCCGCACCACCCAGGAGGACAGGCTCACCTGCCGCCTCGGAGCTCCGCGAGCTTGCGGCCCGCCTTCAACGCCTGCAGCGGCGAGAAGTTCGCGTTCAGCGTGAGCGCCCGCACCAGCGCCTCCTGCGCCTCGGCGACCCGGCCGAGCGCGGCCAGGATCATGCCGCGGTGGTAGGCGAACGTGGCGTTCTGCCAGCCCAGCGAGACGGCGCGGTCGGAGTAGCTCAACGCCTCGGCGTCGCGTCCGTTGACGTGCAGGGCCCAGGCCATCGCGTCGGCCACGAAGACGCTCTGCCGGCGGCTCCACTCGGCTTCCGCGCGGCGCAGTGCCTGCATGCCATCACCTCGGTCGGCGGCGAGGAGGGCCGCGGCCAGATCGTCGGAAGCACCCTGGGACTCCATCAGCCGCTGCTGTTCGGTGAGCACGCCGTACTGCTTCGCGGCCTCGTCACCGCGGCCGCCGGCCTCCAGCAGCTCCGCGTACTCCTGCAGGTACTGCGGCAGGGGCGCGCGGGCCACCAGCCTGCGGTACGAGTCGAGCGCCACCGGGACGTCGCCCCGTGCCGCCGCGACCTTGGCCATGCCTTGAGTGAGAGTCATGTCGTCTCCTCTCGCCGCCAGTCCCTGCTCGTAGTGCTCAGCGGCAACGTCCAACTGGTTGTGGTCGAACGCGAGTTCGCCCAGCCGGTAACGGCAGAACGCGATCTCCTCGGGTGTCGTCGAGGCCTTCAGGGCGCGTTGCATCGCCTCGCGCGCGCCGTCGACGTCACCGTGGAGCTCGAAGTGGAAGGAAGCACGGGCGAACGACGCCGTGTTCGGTTTGAGGTCCAGCATCTTCTGCACCGCGTCCTGCGCGCCCGCGTCGTCGCCGAGCTGCGTCAACGCGTCCGCCAGCACGCCGTGCGCCTCCGCGGAGGCGGGCTGGGCGGCGACGGCCTTCAGGCCCCAGTCGCGGGCCGCGTGGAAGTCGTGGCGGGCGTTGGCCAGCGTGCCCATGCCGACGGCGGCGAGCGCCGTGTCACCCGCGTTCTTCAATGCGCCTTCGGCCTTCGCGTAGTACGCCGGGTCGGCCGTGACCCGTGCCAACTCCACATAGGACGCACCGAGCCTCGCCCACGAGTCCTTGTCCTGCGGCAGCTCGTGCAACCGCTGCTGAAGCTGGTGCACCACCTTGTGCATCTGGTTCTGCTGCGCCACGGCCGGAACAGGGGGCGCGCCCCCGGCCCTGCTGTCGGCAGGACCGGAGGCGGCTAGGTGGGCGACCGCCGCGGTGACCAGGAGAACCACCGCGACGACCTGCCTCTGCTGGTACTTCACTTCGAGTGCGACCCGTACTTGCGGATCTGCTGCTGGCGCTTGCGCCACAGGAGGAAACCGCCACCGAACACGATCGCCGAGCCGACCGCCGTCGTCATGGCCATCGGGTCGATGGTCCCGATCTTGCCGACCGGGTTGACCGCGACCTCGGCCGTGGTGCCGCTCGCGTTGACCGCCGTGCCGTTGCGGGGCAGGCCGACGTACGGGAAGTTCGCCTCGAACGGCTGGTCGTTCGCGTCGACCTTGTCGCCCGTGGCGAGCGCGTCGACGAGCTTGCCCGATGCCGCCGCACCCTCCATCGCCTGCACGGCGATGTCCACCACGTCGTCGGTCAGCCTGCGGCCGTTCGGGAAGCCCTGCGTGTCACCCGCGAGCAGACCCAGGCGGTTCGGGCTGGGGTTCGGGTCGATCATCATGTTCAGCCGCAGCATCTCGCTCGGCCGGAACCTCCGCGCGTCCGCGTCCTGGTTGTTCACCTGCGAGTTCAGGTCCGCGTTGATCTGCGCGCCGAGCTTCTTCGTGATGCCCGTCAGGAAGATCTCCGCCAGGTCGTCGCGCTGGCCCTGCGGCGCCGGGATCTTGTAGATCGCCTCGACGAGCTTCGGCAGCTCCGGGTTCACCACCCGGTCGACGAGCTCCTTCACACCGGCGTCCTGGTCGGGGCGCAGGCCGTTGAACGCGTCCTTGAGACCCGCGGGGGCCACGACCTCGTTGACCAGCGGGTTGCCCAGGCGCGAGACCTGCACGAAGTCACCGACCGCCTCCGCCTTGCCGGGCGAGAGCTTCAACGTGCGGCGCTGCGTGGTGCTCCAGACGCCGATGTTCGGGTTGCGGTGCATGTCGTTGCGCAACGCCAGCGCGTTCTTCGGCAGCTGGATCGCGATCGTGTTGACGTTGTAGCCGCGCAGCGTGTCCTGGCCGACCTCGCTCAGGTTGCCGCCGTAGAGCAGGTCGAACACCCGCAGGTCGGCGAAGAACGCGTCCTCCGACGGACCCACGTAGACCTTGCCGCCACCGGCGATCTGCGTGACCGCCTGGTCGCGCAGCTTCTTGAAGTCAGGCATCGACGCCGGGCCGTTCGGCGACGGCGCGACCGGGGCGTTGTCCACCAGCCTGACCTTCTGGCCGTTCTGGTAGATCGCCTCCAGGTCGTAGCGCTGCCGGAACAGCAGGTTCTCGTCGTCGAGCGAGTCCACGACACCGTTCGCGTACAGGAACGTGTTGTTCTTGCGCCGGTCGTCGGTCTCGAACGTGAAGCGCAGCGTGATGTCCGGCTTCGCGTCACCGTCGCTGTCGACGTTGAAGTCGTACTGCGCGTCCTCGGCCCACGGGAAGAAGTTCGGGCCGCCGTTCGGCTCCTGGAAGCCGGACCAGTTGCCGACCAGCGTCACGGTGTCCTTGTGGTCGGGACTCACGAACGCGTACAGGTCCGTGTTGTCCACGGCCGGGTCACCCGCGATGAGGGGCGCCTCCCGGTGCGAGGACGCCGTGGCGCCGGTACCGCCGAACATGGCCGCGTTCAGCAGTGTGGCGGCCACCAGCGCGGCCGCAGCCACCTGGCCGCGCCGACCGCTGAGGGCGTGCGGTGATGACATCTCTGGGCAACCTTTCGGAGAAGTGGTTCGGTCGCTGTCTCGTGTGGCGCTGATCGTCAGGCGCTGTGCATCAACAGCGACGGTTCGCTGGAATGGCTCGAATGCGACGGGTGGTCGTTCGTCCACCTCGCCTGGGTGAAGTCGCGGATGCCCTCGACGAGCCGGTCCACGTCGTGTTCCGGCCGCACTACCAGGCGCGCGAACTTGCTGGTCATGCCGAGCTTGTTGCCGCACTCGCGGATGAAGACCTGGTGGCGGGACAGCAGGTGGTCCCGCAGCTCGCGGCCGTCGATGCCACCGCCGAGCTTGACCAGCAGGAAGTTGGCCTGCGAGGAGTAGACGGTCAGGTCCGGGAGGCGTGAGAGCTCCATGCCCATCCGGTACCGGTCCCGTGACAGCAGACGCAGGCTCTCGGCGTACTCCGCCTCGTGCTCGGCCAGCATGAACACGACGGTCTCCGCCAGGGAGTTCAGGTTCCACTTCGGCAGGATCTGGCGCATCTTCCCGGCCAGACCGGGGTTCGCCACCAGGTAGCCGAACCGGATGCCGTGCAGGCCGAAGTTCTTGCCGAGGCTCTTCAGCACGACCACGTTGGGCCGGATGGACGCCTCGGCCGCGACCGACGGAACGCGCTCGACCTCGACGAAGTCGATGAACGACTCGTCGATCACGACCAGGTCCAGGTCCGACAGCTCGTCCATGAACCGGACGATCTCCCTGCGCGGCAGGTAGCCGCCGTCGGGGTTGTTCGGGTTGCAGATCACGGCCACCCTGGAACCGCGGGCGCGGATGAACTTGATGTACTCGTCGACGTCCAGCTCGAAGTTGTTGCTCTCCTGGAGCAGGAACATGTCGACGCGCTTGTTGCTCTCCATCGGCTGGTCGGTCCAGCGGCCGAAGGTCGGGATCGGGATCGCGACGCTCTCGTGGATCCACATGTGGTCCATCCACGTGATGAGCTCGGTGCTGCCGTTCGACATCGCGATCGTGGCCGGGTTGAGCCCCAGCACGCTGCTCAGCTGCGCCGCGATCTTCGTCGAGTCGCTCGGGTAGAACTTCAGCACCGCCTCGAGGTTCTTCGACAGCTCCTCGAACATCTGCGGGGTCGGGAAGTACGGGTTGCACGGGATGCAGAAGTCCACGAGCTCGCCCGCACCCGTTCGCGACAGCTCGAAGTAGGACGGGCTGTGCGCGGTCTGCTGGAAGAGACCCGAGTCCACACCATGCCGCACGCGATCACTCCGTCCCTCGGTCCGTTTCCGACACCGGGGCATACGTGCTGCCGTTCACAGCGGTTCACGGGTCCGTTGCGGGAAGGTCTCGGAACGGTCTCGCGCGCAACCTCCGCCGTGCGCGCTCCCGACCTGCCCGGCTGGCGCGGTCGAGTCCACAAAGGACTGTCGAACCGCGCTGATCCGAGCCCGCGGGTTGGCCGCGCACGTGCTCGGGTACCCGGCCTTCGAGTCCCGCTCGCGCGCGATGTGGCGCACGCGGTCCCGTTTGGGTCGAACTCACCCGATTCCGCAGGTCAGCAGGGGTGCGGAACCGGATGTGACGCACCAACCAGGGCGATTCGCACTTCCATGACGGGCGTCCTGCGAAGAATTGTCGGTCGGTGCAGATACCCTGCTGGCAGTCCGCACACAATCAGGGAGCAATACCCGTGACCGCTGAGACCCTGTACGGGGCCGACGACCTCACCCACCTGGAAGGTCTCGAGGCCGTGCGCAAACGGCCGGGCATGTACATCGGGTCGACCGACAGCAGGGGCATCAACCACCTCTTCAGCGAGATCGTCGACAACTCCACCGACGAGGGCGTCGCCGGCCACGCGACCAAGATCGTCGTCACGCTGCACGCCGACGGCAGCGTCCAGGTCGACGACGACGGCCGCGGCATCCCCACCGACGTGCACGCGAAGTCCGGTCTGTCCGGTGTGGAACTCGTGCTGACCAAGCTCCACGCCGGCGGCAAGTTCGGCGGCTCCGGCTACAAGACCTCCGGCGGCCTGCACGGCGTCGGCGCCTCCGCCGTCAACGCCCTCTCGCACCGCTACGACGTCACGGTCCGCCGCGGCGGCAAGGTCCACTCGATGTCGTTCGCCCACGGCGTCCCCGGCGTCTTCGACGGCCCCGGCCCCAAGGCGAAGTTCACCCGCCAGGCCGGCCTGAACGTCGTCGGCAAGATGAAGCGCAACGAGTCGACCGGCACCTCCACCCGCTACTGGTACGACGCCCGCTACTTCGAGAACGGCGCCGCACTGGACGTGGAGACCGTCCGCCAGAAGATGCGCAACACGGCGTTCCTCGTCCCCGGAGTCACCTACGTGCTGCGGACCGCTCTGGAAGACTCGATCTCCGAAGAGGTCTTCCACTACCCCAACGGCCTCACCGACATGGTCGACTTCCTGGCCCCCGCAGGCGACCGCGCCGTCTCCGGCACGCTGGTCATCACCGGCTCCGGCACCTACTTCGAGAACGCCGCCGACGAGAACGGCGTCATGCGGTCCAAAGTGGAGCGTCAGGCCGAGGTCGAGGTGGCCCTGCGCTGGGGCACCGGCTACGAGCGCACCGTCGAGTGCTTCACCAACACCATCCGCAACATGCACGGCGGCACCCACCGCCGCGGCTTCGACCGCGCCGTCGTGAAGGCCGTGCAGGACGCCATCTCCAAGACCCGGGGCCTGCTGAAGCCCAAGGAGGAGATGCCGACCCTGGACGACGTGCTCGAGGGCATGACGGCCGTCATCCACGTCCGCATCCCCGAACCGCAGTTCACCTCGCAGACCAAGGACGAGCTCTCCACCGCCGGCATCACCAAGGTCCTGCAGGGCATCGTCGACGCGCAGGTCCGCGCGTGGACCGAGGACCGCAAGACCAAGGTGGAGGCCAAGACCGTCCTGCAGAAGGTCGTCGACGCCTCCCGCGTCCGGCTCACGCAGAAGCAGCAGAAGGACGCGGCGCGCCGGAAGACGGCGCTCGAGGGCGCGGCGATGCCGGCCAAGCTGGTCGACTGCCGCACCACGGGTGTTTCGCGTTCTGAGCTTTTTCTCGTGGAAGGCGACAGCGCCCTCGGCTCGGCCAGAATGGCCCGCGTCTCCGAGTACCAGGCGCTGCTCCCCTTGCGCGGCAAGATCCTCAACGTCCAGAAGGCCTCCCTGGCCGACACGCTGCGCAACGCCGAGATCGCCTCGATCGTCCAGGTCCTCGGCGCCGGCACCGGCCGCACCTTCGAGCTGTCGCAGATGCGGTACGGCCGCGTCATCCTGATGGCCGACGCGGACGTCGACGGCAGCCACATCCGCACGCTGCTGATCACGTTGTTCGCCAAGTACATGCGCCCGGTGATCGAGGACGGCCGCCTGTACGCGGCGATGCCCCCGTTGCACAAGGTCATGACCCGCGGCCGCAACCCCGAGACGCACTTCACCTTCACCCAACGCCAGATGGAGCAGACGGTCGCGCGGCTCGAGAAGGCCGGCAAGCAGGTCGTCACGCCGGTGCCGCGGTTCAAGGGCCTCGGCGAGATGGACGCGGACGAGTTGTGGGAGACCACGATGAACCCGTCCACCCGCTCCGTCCGCCGCATCACGATGACCGACGTCGAGGCGGCCGAAGAGGCACTGGAACTGCTGATGGGCGAGAAGGTCGAGCCGCGCCGCAACTGGCTCGTCGAGTCCGCCGCACGGGTCGACCAGTCGGCCATCGACCTCTGAGCCTTCAGACAGAAAGAGCTGGAACACAGTCATGGCACGCCGCAAGGGACCCACGACCAAGGTCGACCCCGCCGCCTTCGACCGGGCCGGCGCCCAGGTGCTCGACAACTCGCTGAAGACGGAGATCGAGGACTCGTACCTGGAGTACGCGTACTCGGTCATCCACTCGCGGGCGTTGCCGGACGCGCGCGACGGCCTCAAGCCGGTGCACCGCCGCATCCTGTACTCGATGCATGACAACGGGCAGCGGCCGACATCGCCGTACGTGAAGTCGTCGCGCGTGGTCGGTGACACGATGGGCCGCTATCACCCGCACGGTGACACCGCGATCTACGACGCACTGGTCCGGCTCGCACAGGACTTCAGCCTGAACGAGCCGCTGATCGACGGGCACGGCAACTTCGGGTCACCAGATGACGGACCGGCCGCGAGCCGGTACTGCGTGGTGGGGGACACCCGCATCCGGCTTGCTGACGGGGCCAGTGTGCGCATCGGCGATCTCGTCGACCTGCCGGCGGACTCCGAGGCGGACGCCGACTTCGAGGTGCTCGACAAGGACGGCAAGGCTGTCCAGGTCGACAAAGTCTTCAACTCCGGCGTGCATCCCACGCTCCGGATGACGACCAAGTCGGGCTTCTCGGTCCGCGGCAGCGAAAACCACCTGGTGCTGTGTCTCGAGGCGCCAATGGGCGTGCCCCTGTTCCAGTGGCGGCGCCTGGACGAACTCGAGCCGGGCGCGGTCGTCGCGGTAGCCCGGAACGCGTGGTCGCAGATCGTCCCCACCGCGCAGGAATACGTGCTCGGGGTCCTCGCCGGCGCGTGGGTTTCGGAAGGGTGGGCATCCGAGAGCAGGGCTGGGTTCAACAACGCCGACGATCACTACTTCCGCGAGGTTCTGCACGCCTATGACCAGGTGGTCGGCGGCCAGCGCTATGTCCGTGAGCGTGAGACGCGCCGGGACCGGAAGAAGATCTGGGAGCTCGACGTCCAGGAGAGCTCAGGTGGCATGGACGCGTTCCGGGCGGGTCCCCTGGCGGAGCTCATCGGCCACCAGGCACGGGACAAGTTCGTTCCGGAGTGCGTCTGGCGCGGTGGTTGGGGTGTCAAGCGCGCATTCCTGATGGCGGCCTTCGAAGGCGATGGGGGCTGTCGGGTCGCGAAGGACGGCTTTACGGTTCAGTACACGTCGTACAGCGAGCGGCTCACCGCTGAGATGCAGGAACTGCTCGCGGAGTTCGGCGTGATCGCCGTGCACCGCCGCTACACGCGTCCGAGTGGCTCGGTGGAGCACCGGCTGGTGGTTTCGGGGCTGCGCAACGTGACGGCGTTCGCCGAGCGGGTCGGTTTCCTCAAGACCAAGCAGGCGAAGCTCAAGGACCTGCTTCGGCACTCGCCACTGCGGCCGCACCGGCTCAGCCAGGACTCGGTGCCGTTCGTCGCGGACTACGTGCGGAACGCGCTCGACTTCGACCGTCGTGGCAGCGGCCGGAAGTGGCTGGTCCAGCACAACTTCGACCGCATCGAACGATGGGAGACCGAGCGCCTGAGGATCATCGACCGGATCAAGGACCCGGAGGTCCTCGCGACGATCCTGCCGATCATGGACTCCGGGTACCGCTTCGAGTCGGTGACCGCGGTCGAGGCGGCCGAGCCGGCAGAGGTCTACTCGGTTCGCGTCGTCTCGGAGGATCACTCGTTCCTTGCCGGCGGGTTCGTCAACCACAACACCGAAGCGCGCATGTCGCACGCGGCGATGCACCTCGTCGGCGAGTTGAACGAGGACACGGTCGACTTCCGCCCGAACTACGACGGCTCGCTCGAAGAGCCGAGCGTGCTCCCGGCGGCGTTCCCGAACCTGCTGGTCAACGGCACGTCCGGCATCGCGGTCGGCATGGCCACGAACATGATCCCCCACAACCTGCGCGAGGTCGTGGGCGCGGCGCGGTGGCTGATCACGCACCCGAACGCCGACCTCGACAAGCTGATGGAGTTCGTGCCGGGGCCGGACCTGCCGACCGGCGGCATGCTGCTCGGCCTCGACGAGGTGCGGAAGGCGTACGAGACCGGCCGCGGTGTGGTGCGCATGCGCGCCAAGGTCGAGATCGGCCCGCTGGAGGGCTCCCGCGGCCGTCAGGCCATCACGGTCACCGAGCTGCCGTACGGCGTGGGGTCCGAGCGGATCGTCGAGAAGATCACGGACGAGGTCAACAAGTCCAAGCGCCTCACGGGTATCGCGGACGTCAAGGACCTCACGGACCGCGAGAACGGCATCCGGCTCGTCATCGAGTGCAAGGTCGGCGTGAACCCGCAGGCGTTGCTCGCGGACCTGTACCGGCTGACGCCGATGGAGCAGTCGTTCGGCATCAACAACCTGGTGCTGGTGAACGGGCAGCCGCAGACGCTCGGCCTCAAGGAGCTGCTGGAGGTCTTCCTGCAGCACCGCTACGAGGTCGTCACGCGGCGCACGAAGTTCCGGCGCCGCAAGCGCGAGGAGCGGCTGCACCTCGTCGAGGGTCTGCTGAAGGCCCTGCTGGACATCGACAAGGTCATCAAGCTGATCCGGGGCAGCGAGAACGCGCAGGCCGCCAAGGACGGCCTGATGAAGCAGTTCAAGCTGTCGGAGATCCAGGCCTCCTACATCCTCGACACGCCGCTGCGCCGCCTCACCAAGTACGACAAGCTCGAGCTCGAGAACGAGCAGGACAAGCTGCGTCAGGAGATCGCCGAGCTGAGCGCGATCCTGGACGACGAGGCCGTGCTCAAGAAGCTCGTGTCGACCGAGCTGGCCGCCGTGGCCAAGGAACTCGGCGGTGAGCGCAGGACGAGCCTCATCGACGGCGACCTCAAGGAGGTGCTGGCGGCGTCCAAGCCCGCCGGCCCGCTGGAGGTCGCGGACGACCCGTGCCAGGTGATCCTGAGCGCCACGGGTCTGGTCGCGCGCACCGCGGCGGAGTCGGAGGAGGTGAGCGAGGGCAAGCGGCGTGCGGGCCGGGTGAAGCACGACGCCGTGCTGGCCACGGTGCACTCCACGGCGCGGGGCCAGGTCGTCCTCATCACGAACCTCGGCCGCGCCTTCAAGACGGACGTGCTCCCGCTCCCGGTGCTGCCCGAGCAGAGCGGCACGGTCTCGCTGCGCGGCGGCATGGCGGCGAGCGAACTGGTGCCGTTGCAGAAGGGTGAGAAGGTCGTCGGCATCGCGCCGCTCGACCCGAAGGACTCGCCCGGCATCGCGCTCGGCACGAAGCTCGGCACCGTGAAGGTGTGCGTGCCGGAGTGGCCGGTACGGTCGGACGAGTTCGAGGTCATCTCGCTCAAGGACGGCGACGAGATCGTCGGCTGCACGTGGCTCACGGACGGCAGCGAGACGCTGGCGTTCGTCAGCTCCGACTCGTCGCTGCTGCGCTACGACGCCAAACTCGTGCGGCCCCAGGGCCTCAAGGGCGGTGGCATGGCGGGCATCAACCTGAGCGGCGACGCGCGTGTGGTCTTCTTCGGCGCCATCCGCACGGACGACGACGAGCACGGCGAGCCGATGGTCGTCACGTCGTCCGGGCAGAGCGTCAAGGTCACGCCGTTCAGCGAGTACCCGGCGAAGGGCCGCGCCACGGGTGGTGTGCGGTCGCAGCGCTTCCTCAAGGGGGAGACGCACCTGGTGCTCGCGTGGATCGGCTCCCGCCCGGCGGGCGCGGACGACAAGGGCTCGCCGGTGGAACTGCCCGAGGTGGACCCGCGCCGGGACGGCTCCGGTCACGCGCACCCCGGCCCGACCGTGATCGGGCACCTGGTCGAACGCGACTAGGTGAGTACGGGTGGTCTCGCCGTTCGCGGCGAATTCGGTGCGGTGAGGCGGGGTTCGGTGGCTGCGGAACCCCGCCTCACTGTTGCCCGGTGTGCTGGTCAGCGCTGCGGACGGCCCTGGGGAGAATTCGGTCAGAATCCGGCGCCGAGGTGTTCGAAGTCGCCGAACGGAGATGGCTGCCATCCTGCTCCAGGCGGTGCCCACTTGTGCACGAGGTCGCCTCCGGTGCCTTGACCGAACACGTCGAGCTGGCCGTTCGGCTGCTGGATCAGCGACGGCTCGGCGGCGAGACCGGTGCCGAGCCGTTCTGCCTCCCCGAACGGCGACGGCTGCCAGCCCGAGTTGAGGCTCAGCCACTTGTGCCAGAGCTCGTTCGTGTTGCCGCGGCCGAACACGTCGAGCTGGCCGTTGGCCTGCTGGAGCACCACCGGCTCGCTCGCGAGGCCGCCGCCGAGCCGTTCGAAGTCACCGAACGGTGATGGCTGCCAGCCGGTGCTCGACGTCCACTTGTGCATGAGGTCGCCCGTCGGGCCGCGGCCGAAGACGTGCAGCTGGCCGTTCGCCAGCGGTATCGCGGCGACGTCGCTCGCGAGGCCGGTGCCGAGTCGTTCGAAGTCGCCGAACGGTGAGGGCTGCCAGCCCGAGGTGGGGGTGGCCCACTTGTGCAGCAGGTCTCCGTTGGTGCCTCGGGCGAAGACGTCCAACTGGCCGTTGGCCTGCACGACCGCGACCGGATCACCGCCCAGGCCGGTGCCGAGCCGTTCGAAGTCGCCGAACGGCGAAGGTTGCCAGCCGGCGTCTGGAGTCAGCCACTTGTGCAGAAGGTCGCCGTTGGTGCCGCGGGCGAACACGTCCAGAAGACCGTTGGGGCGGACGATCGCGATTGGATCGCCGGCGAGGCCGGTGCCCAGGCGCTCGAAGTCGCCGTACGGGGACGGGCCCCATCCCGCGCCGGGGGCCAGCCACTTGTGCAGGAGGTCGCCGTTGGTGCCGCGGGCGAACACGTCCAGGACGCCACTGGGGCGGCGGATCGCGGTCGGTTCGCCGCCGAGGCCGGTGCCGAGGTGCTCGAAGTCGCCGTACGGGGACGGTTGCCAGCCCGTGCCGGGGACGTACCACTTGTGCACGAGATCGTTGGCAGGGCTGCGGCCGTACACCTCCAGGAAGCCGCTGGGACCGAAGACGACGTTCGTGCTGCTGCGGCGCGAGGAGGGCTGTGGCTGTGGTTCCGGTATGTCTGCGATGTGCAGGAACGCCTCGGGCCAGCCCGCCGAGCGGCTCAGCGTGCGGGTGCCGAAGACACCCGTGTTGGCTCGGTTGTACTCGTGGACGACGACGCTGCTGCCGCCGTTGAGCACCTCGGCGACGATGGCGACGTGCCCGAACCCGCCGCCCTGGCTCGCGCCCCACCACGCGACGGCGCCGCGTGCCGGGGTGTCGTTGACGGGCTTGCCGCGGTTGAGGGCGCCCTGCCGCCAGTCGCGGGCGTGCCCGCTGTTGTTCGCCTGGATGCTTCCCCAGTCGAAGCGGATGTTGCTCGTGGAGCCACCGAGTTGGACGTTGAGCGTCCAGGCGGCGTAGTCGGTGCAGTTCCTGTAGTAGAACCGGAGCGGTGACAGTTGGTTCATGTTCGCGTTGGGCCACGGGTAGTCGTTTCCCAGCGCCTGTGCCGGTGTCGGCCACAGCAGCCCGGCGATGAGGGCGAACAACCCTGCTAAGAGAGCGAAACGTCTGCGTTGTTGGACCATGCCTGTGGTGTCGCAGCGCGGTAAAGCGTTGTGACGTCAAGAAAAGACCTGACCCGAAGTTGTCCTTTTTCCACGCTCGCATAGGATTTTCCGCTGGGCGGTTCGTGTGATCGTGCTGGGGGCGCGAACGGTCCACGGCTGACCAGGGGAGTGCCATGTCCGATCGCGCCGACGTGCCCGACGAGGTGCTGAGCGAGCTCCGCAAGATCTGCGCCGGCCTCCCGGAAAGCCGGGAGGAACCGGCGTGGGTCGGCACGCGCTGGCGGATCCGCGCCCGCACCTTCGTGCACGTCTTCACGGCCCACCCCGGCCAGGACGGCGCCTACAGCCGCGCGGCCGAGCTCACCGAGCCCACGGTGATCATGACCTTCCGCGCCCAGCCCGAGGAGCTGGAGGCCCTGGTCAGTGGCGAGCCGTTCTTCCGGGCCGCGTGGGGCCACGACGTGGTCGGCATGAAGGTGCTGGCCGGCGTCGACTGGGTGGAGGTGGGGGAGTTGCTGGCCGAGAGCTACCGCAAGCTGGCCCCGGCGAAGCTGGCGAAGCTCGTCGGCTGAGCGGTACGACGGTCGGCTGTCGGCTCACCAGGCGTGCGACTCGCGGAACGCGCGGTTGCCGGCGATCAGTTCGTCCAGCGAGTCGCGGGTGCGGGAGAGCTCGGCGATGTGCGCGTCGAGCTTCTCCCGTTCCTCGCTCATGCGCGCGAACGCGGCGTCGGTGTTGTCGGGCGTGGGGGTGCTCAGGCACCAGGGGAGCAGGGTGAGGATCGTCTGGCTGCTCAGCCCCGCGAGGTAGAGCCGTTGCAGGTACCGCACGCGGTCGACGTCCGCCTCGGTGTAGCGGCGGTGGCCGCCCGCGCTGCGGGTGCTGGTCAGCAGGCCCTGGTCCTCGTAGTACCGCAGGGCACGGGTGCTGGCCCCGGTGCGTGCCGACAGGTCACCGATGCGCATGCTCGCCCCCGAATCGTCGACCTCCGAGACTAGCCGCGGGCGAACACGTGCGGCTTCAGCGCGGGTTCCGCCACCGAGACCGGGGCTGCGGCGATGCGGTCCATGGCGGTCTCGAGGAACGCGGTCAGGTCGGCGGTGACGGTGGTCGGGTCGGCGCCGGGCATGAGGTCCTGGCCGCAGACGGAGGCCGGGAGGTCCGCCGGGGTGGCCGGGCCGCGGCGGGTGATGGCGTTCATGGTGAGGGCGAACGCGAGGTTGTCGCTGGTGCCGATGGTGATGTGGTCGCTCTTGTTCTCCGGGCAGACGTCCTGGAGCGAGATGTTGGTGGCGCCGCGCAGGTCTGTCGTGCCGGCGGGGGTGACGAACTGGTCGTGGACGGTGGACAGCGACGTGTAGGCGATGCCGGGGAAGGTCTCCTGCCGGGAGTTCACCGCCTCGACGAACTTCGCCGACCTCTTCAGCTGCAGGGCGAAGGCGGGGCCGTTGCCGTTGGGGTACAGGGCGTCGTTCTGGTCGCTGCCGTGGTTGACGGCGGCGAGTCCGACGTGGTCGGCGACCATCGCGCGGGTGTCCGGCCAGAACCGCAGCGCGAACCTCGAGCTGACGCCGCCCTGGCTGTGGCCGATCACGGCGATCTTGCCGCGGCTGATCGCGCGGGTGTGCCTGATGGCGTGCACCACGTACTCGGCGGACACCTGGACGTCGCCGACCGAGCTCGCGGGCAGCGCGACCGAGCAGTAGGGGTGGCCGATCGCGTCGAGGGCGCGGAACCAGTTCCAGGAGAACGCCTCGTCGGGCTCGACGCCGGTGCCCGGGACGAAGAGGGCGACCTCGCGGCGTGAGCCGTACGCCGACGGTGTGCACTTCACGGCGGCTTCGAGTTGGGCGATCGGCACGGAGAGCCGCGGGCCGGGGCGGTTCACGGGGGCGTAGGGGTCTGTCGAGGCGGAGGCGACCGACGTCGAGAGGGCCAGCAGGGCGGTCACGAGGACGAGCAGAAGTCTCATTCCTCCAAGCTAGAATTTGACACCAACGTCAGATTCAAGCCTTTCGCGGTGCGGGTTCGGGTGAGTCGCGCCACTTCCGCGCCTTCTCGGCGAGCCCCGCCTCCATGCGCCGCAGCGTCGCGATCGTCGCGTCGACCTCGTCCTGGTCGGACACCACGCCGTCGAGCAGGTCGCTCCACAGGTCGTGCAGCCGGCGCAGGTTCTCCTGGGCGCGGGCTGTGGGGTAGAGGCGGACGCGGCGGGCGTCCTCCTGGTCGGTCTCGCGGTGCACGAAACCCTTGCGCTCCAAGCCTCGCAGCGCTCGGCTGAAGTTGCTGGAGATCTGCTGCGTGGCGTCGGCGGCGGCGCGGGCCGAGGTGCCGGGGTTGCGGTCGATGTACCGCATCACGGCGATGTCGAGGGCCGTCCACGACTCCGTGGTCATGCCCTCCTTGGAGGCGTGGATCTGGCGGCCGACCGCCGCGATGAGGTCGGCTAGCTCGAACAACCGCGACTTCTGGGCCTCGTCCACGCGACCATGGTACTTTTCCTGTCAGATGATAGCTATCACCCGATAGGAGATGCGGTGGACGCGCCGTCCCGCAGCACCATCCCCGTGCCGCTGCTGCTCGTGCTCGCGCTGCTGGCGAGCGTCGCCCCGTTCGGCATCGACCTCTACCTGCCCGCGTTCCCGCGCATGGCCACCGAGCTCGAGACCAGTGACACGGCCATCCAGCTCACGCTCACGATGTTCCTGCTGGGCCTGGCCGCGGGGCAGCTCGTCTTCGGCCCGGTCTCGGACCGGTGGGGCCGGCGCGGGCCGTTGCTCGTGGGCTCGGCGGTGTTCGTGGGCGTCAGCGTGCTCGCCGCCCTCGCGCCCACGATCGAGGTCCTGCTGGCCGCCCGGCTGGTCCAGGGGCTGACCGCGGCGGCCGGCATGGTGATCGGCCGGGCCGTCATCGCCGACCTCGCCACCGGGCGTGCCGCCGCGCGGGCGTTCAGCCTCATGATGATCGTGGGCGGGGTGGCGCCGGTGGTCGCGCCGCTGCTCGGCAGCCTGGTGGTCGACGGGATCGGGTGGCGCGGCGTGCTGCTGGTCCTGGCCGGCCTGGCGGTCGCGATGCTCGCGGGCTCGGCCACCGTCGTGCCGGAGACGTTGCCGCGGGAACGGCGCGGCGCCGGGAGGACGACCGGCTTCCGCGCGCTCGGCAGGCGTGCCTACCTCACCGCCGTGGCCACGTTCGTCTTCTCGTTCGCCGTGCTGATGGCCTACATCTCGGCGTCGCCGTTCCTGTACCAGGTGGTCATCGGCATGAGTCCGGTCGGCTACGGCCTGCTGTTCGCGTTCAACGCGCTGGGGCTCGTCACGAGCAACGCGCTCGCGTCGCGGCTGCTGCGCCGGAGCCAGCCGCGCAGGATCCTCGCGATCGGCACCGCCTGGTTGTTCACGGCGGCCGTGGTCCTGCTGGTCCTCGCGCTGCTGCCGATCAGCGCCGCCTGGCTGATCGTGCCGATCTTCTTCGCCGTCGCGTCGCTCGGGTTCGTCCTCGGCCCGGCCACCGCGCTGGCCCTCGACGCGGTTCCCGGAGCGGCCGGCACCGGATCGGCCGTGCTGGGCGCCTCGCAGTTCGGGCTCGGCGCGGCGGTCTCGCCGCTCGTGAGCGTCGGCAGCGAGCACTCCGCGCTGCCGATGGCGGTCATCATCGCCGTGCTCGCCGGCGTCGCGGTCTGCGCGTCCCGGCTGATCACGAAGCAGGACAACGATGTCGTCGTTCCCGAGCCCGCCGGTTCGCTCGCGGGCTCGAACTGAGGGAGACCACGATGCTGATCGGGATCGAGGAGCACTGGGTCCTGCCCGAGCTCACCGCGGCGCTGGCGGGGCGCGACGACAGCCTCGCGTTCAACGACCTCGGCGACCACCAGGAACGCCTGCGGGACCTCGGTGAAGGCCGCATCGCCACCATGGACGAGCAGGGCATCGACCTCGCGGTGCTCGCGCAGACCCCGCCGGGCACGCAGGCGTTGCCCGCCGGGGACGCGGTCCGGCTCAGCCGCCTCGCGAACGACGTCGCCGCGCAGGCCGTGACCCGCCACCCGGCGAGGTTCCGCGCGCTGTCGACGTTGCCGATGTCGGCGCCGCACGAGGTCGCCGACGAGCTCAGGCGCGCCGCCGACCTCGGTCACGTGGGCACCATGGTCTACGGCCGCTCGGGCGACCTCCTGCTCGACGACCCCGTGTACGACGGCTTCTTCGCCGCCGCGGAAGCGTTGCGGCAGCCCGTTTTCCTGCACCCGCAGCTGCCGTCGGACGCCCTGCGCGACGCCTCCTACCGCGGCTTCGACCCGATGACCGACCTGGCCCTCGCGACGTTCGGCTGGGGCTGGCACGTCGACGCCGGGCTCGCCGCGCTGCGGTTGGTCCTGCGCGGCACGTTCGACCGCCACCCCGGCCTCCAGGTCGTGCTCGGCCACTGGGGTGAGGTGCTGCTGTTCTGGCTCGACCGCGCGGACAGCCTCGCCCGCGTCGCAGGCTTGGAGCGGTCGGTGTCGGACTACCTGAGGTCGAACTTCCACATCACGACCTCCGGCATGCTCAACCCCGCACTGCTGCGGCACGCCCTGTCGGTGACCACCGCCGACCGGCTGATCTTCTCCACCGACTACCCGTTCCAGCACCCCTCGCGGGAGCGGATCAGCGCCTTCCTCGACGAGTTCGAGTCGGACGCCGACCGGGAGAAGTTCAAGTCCGGCAACGCGTCGGCGTTGTTCGGCATCTAGTGGTGTGACTCAGAACGTGGGCGGCGTACCCACGCTCAGCGGGGCGCCTCGCGGCACCGCCCCCACACCCCCGTACAACCAGTACGAGGATGTGGGGGCGGCACCGCGAGACACCCGTCTGAGCACGAATACACCGGCAACGTTCTGAGCCACTCCACTAAAACCGGAACCCGGCGGGCCCGCGCACGGCCGCCGCGGCGAGCTCGCTGACGCGCGCGGCGGGCACGGTGACACCCTGCGCGTTCTGCACCCACGCGACCAGTTCGGGCACGGACAGACCGGAGGGCGGCTCGCCGACGTACGGGAACGCGTAGAGCGGGGTGTTCGGCTCGCTGCGCCAGCTCCCGGACAGCGGGCCGAGGTCCACGGTGTCGAACCCGAGCACGTCGAACAGGTCGGCCACCGCCTTCTTCGCGGCCTCGTCGTCCCCGTGCACCGGCAACGCCGTGCGGTCCGGTGCGCCCGCCGGGCGGTGCAGGTCCAGCAGGTGGCGCGGACCGATGTTGTGCAGCGCCTTCACGACGGCGGACTCGGCGAGGTGGCGCTGCACGAGCTCGCTGGACGTCAGCTCGTCGGAGTCCAGCTCGGGGGAGCGCCACTGCAGCGTGGGCACGTAGTTGGTCGGGTCGACCACGACCTTGCCGGCGAGCTCGGCGCGCGGCAGTTCCTCATGTGCGGCAAGAGGAACTGCCACGACGACGATGTCGGCGGCCCGCGCGGTCTCGGCCGGGGTGGCGGCACGCGCGTGCCGGCCGAGCGCCGCGACCAGGCCGGTCAGCGACTGCGGGCCGCGCGAGTTGCCGAGCACGACGTCGAGGCCGGCGTCGGTGGCGAGCCGGGCGAAGCCCGCGCCCACCATGCCGGTGCCGATGATGCCGAGAACGGGTGTGTTCACTGCGAAGTCTCCGTTTCCTGTGGCTCACCGCCATCCCATCCCGGCCGCCGCACGCCATCAACGACCAACTCCGACGTGCAGCGATCACAAGTCGTGATAGATGTGGACGGGTGGAACTGAGGGCCTTGCAGTACTTCGTCGCGGTCGCGGAGGAGCTCCACTTCGGGCGCGCCGCCGAACGCCTGCGAATCGTGCAGCCGGCCGTGAGCCAGCAGGTCGCCCGTCTCGAACGGGAGCTGGGCGTGCGGTTGCTGGAGCGCACCTCGCGCACGGTGCGGCTCACGGCCGCGGGGGAACGGGTGCTGGCCGCGGCGCGGGAGACGCTGGCCGCGGCGGCGCGCGTCAGGGTGGTGGCGGGAGAACACGCCGCCGTGCTGCGCATCGGGGTGGCGTCGTGCGTGACGCCCCGCCTCGACCGCGCGTTGCTCCGCCTGCGCGAGGGCGACCGGCCCGCGGTGCCAGAGCTGGTGAGCCTGCCGGTGCCCGAGCGACTGGCGGCCGTCCGCGACGGCGAGCTGGACCTCGCCCTGGTCCGAGGCGCGGTCGCCGACGACGCGCTGACCGTGGAACGCGCCTGGTCGGAGCCTTTGCACGTGGTGCTGTCGGCCGAGCACGCCGCCGCGGGCAAGTCCGTGATCAGCCTGCTCGACCTCGACCCGCGCGGCCTGCGGCTGCTGGCCCGCGACGTCGACCCGCCGATGCACGACGCGATCCTCGCCGCCGTGCCCGTGGCCCCGGTGGCACCGCCCGCGGGCGACCTGCTCAACCTGCTGTTCGACGTCGGCCGCGACCCGGACGCGTGGACGCTGATGCCCGCCGAGCTCGTCGCCGGGCACCGGACCGAGCGGCACGTGTCGGTGCCGCTCGACCCGCCCCTGGCCGTGGACGGGCACCTCGTCACGGCCCGGGCGACCCCCGGCGCGTGCGTCCGGTCCTATGTGGACGCGTTCGCGGACTGATCAGATCTGGTTCTCGCCACCGTCGACGTAGACGTTGGCGCCCAGCATGAAGCTGCTGTCGGGCGAGGCCAGGAACGCCACCGCGGCGGCCACCTCGTCGACGTGTCCCATCCGGCCGATGGCGATCCTGGCCGCCTCGGCCGCCTTGAACGCCTTCTCGTTCTCCTCGCCGACGAGCTCGGTGATCCCGGTGGTGTCGGTCGGTCCCGGCGAGATGGCGTTCACGCGGATGCCGCGGCCCTTGAGCTCGTTCGCCCACGACCGCGTGAACGTGCGCAGCGCCGCCTTGGACGCGGCATAGGCGCCGAACCCCGCGGTGCCCCTGTCGGCGGCGGTGGAGGCGTTGATGATCACCGAGGCGCCCTCGTTGAGCAGCGGGAGCGCCTTCTGCACGGTGAACATCGTGCCCTTGACGTTGACGCCGAAGACCTGGTCGAAGTCGTCGGCGGTGATCGTCTCGATGGTCGCGAACGACGCCGTGGCCGAGTTGGCGAACAGCACGTCGAGCCCCTGGCCGCGGGCGGCGACGACCTCGTAGAGGTTGTCCAGGTCGGCCGGGTTCGTGATGTCACCCGGCACCGCGGTGACGTTCTCCCCGATCGCCTCCACGGCCTCGTCGAGCTCGTTCTTGCGGCGGCCGGTGATGAACACGTGCGCGCCCTCCGCCACCAGCCGGGCGGCGGTCGCCCTGCCGATGCCCCGCGTGCCGCCCCCGGTGATGACCGCGGTCTTGCCTTCCAGCCTGCGCATTACGACCTCCACGAAGTTGTGCACCGATCGGTGCATATTTCGACCGTAGCACTTGTGCACCGATCGGTGCACAAGGCGTACGATGAGCTCGTGGAGAAAGCGCAGGTGGGCCGGCCGAGGGAGTTCGACGCCGAGCAGGCGCTCCTGAAGGCGATGCGCGTCTTCTGGGAGCAGGGCTACGACGGAGCGAGCCTCACCGACCTGACCGAGCGCATGGGCATCTCGCGCAAGAGCATGTACGCGGCCTTCGGCAACAAGGAGGAGCTCTTCCGCAAGGCGTTGCAGCGCTACACGGAGATCCAGGCCGTCTACGTCTTGGAGGCGTTGGCGGCGGAGACCGCGGGCGAGGTCGCGACCCGCTTCCTCGACGGCGCGGTGCGGGCCAACACGCGGCCGGGCTGCCCGCCGGGGTGTCTCGGGGTGCAGGGCGCGCTGGCCGTGGGGGCGACCGGAGTGGTCGCGCGCGACACCCTGATCGCGTGGCGCGCGCTGGGGCAGGAGTACCTGCGCGACCGGTTCCAGCGGGCGGTGGACGAGGGCGACCTGCCGGCCGGCGCCGACCCGGACCTCCTCGCCCGCTACCTGATGACGATCTCGAACGGGATCTCCGTGCAGGCGACGGGCGGGGCGACGGAGGAGGAACTGCAGCGGGTGGCCGACGTCGCCCTGCTGAACTGGCCACCCGCCTGACGATCAGGTCACCAGCCGCGCAGGCGGGACCAGGTCGTGTCGACGGACGGGTTCGTGCCGCTGACCACGTGGTAGCGCTCGTGCTGCGCGGCGGTGGCGCACGCGTGGTTGGGCAGGATCCGCAGACGCGTGCCGATGGGCAGTTCGGGAACGGGCTTGCCGTCGCGGGTGCTCAGCACGCCGTGCTCCTGGCTCGCCCCGGTCATCAGCAGGCCGGGGATCAGGGTGCCGTGGACGTCGGCGACGAGTCCGTAGCCCTGGTCGACGGCCTGCGCCTGCGTGCCCCGGTCCCGCGAGGTCGCCATCCAGCCGCCGTCGGTGAGCACCCAGTTCTTCTCGTGCCGGTGGCCGATCACGGTGACGACGACGGACAGCGCGAGGTCGTCGGTGGAGCACACGCCGATGCCCGCCATGACGAGGTCGAAGAACACGTAGTTGCCCGCGCGGACCTCGGTGACGCCGGACAGGTCCGTCGCCGCGTGCGCGGTGGGCGTCGAGCCGACGCTGACGACCGGGCACGGCAGACCCGCGGCGCGCAGGACCTCGGCGGCGGCCACGGCGACGTCCCGCTCGTTCTGCGCGGACGCGTGCAAAGCCTCTGACGTGTGAGCGAAGTAGGACTCGCCGGCGTGGGTGAGCACGCCCGCGAGGTTGTCGCCGAGCGCCCGGCCGATCTCGGTGAGGGACGGGTCGGCGGGCGTGACGCCACCCCGGTGCCCGTCGCAGTCGATCTCGACCAGCGCCGGGACGCGGAGGTCCTCCTCCTGCGCGAACCGGGTCACCGCCCGGGCCTGCGCGAGGGAGTCGAGCAGGACCGTGAGGGTCACGCCCCGGCGCAGCAGGGCGGCGACGCGCGGCAGCTTGTGCGGGTCGATGCCGACGGCGTACAGGACGTCGGTGTAGCCCGCGGCCGCGAAGTGCTCGGCCTCGGCCAGCGTCGACACCGTGATGGGCCCGCCCGCGTGGACCCGGTCGGCCACCTCGACGGACTTGGCCGTCTTGACGTGCAGGCGCAGCGGCACGCCGAGCCGGTCGAGGTGCTCGCGCAGCCGTGCGGCGTTGCGGTCGAGCTTCTCGGCGTCGACCAGGGCGAACGGCGTGTCCGGAGTGTCCACAGTGGTCATTCGGTGCCTCCTGGCACGGTGTGGCGGTGCAGCAGCGCGGCGGCGAGGGTGAGGTCCTGCAGGGCGAAGCCGGAGCTGTCGAACACCGTCACGTCCTCCGGCGACGTCCGGCCCGGCGCGGTGCCGGCCAGCACGGCCCCGAGCGCGACGGGCGCGGCGGACGGCGCGTGCTGGAACTCGCCGATGGTGGTGGACTGCTCGGGAAGGTCGCAGAAGAGCTTCGCGCGGTCGTGGAGCGCGACCGGGAGCTCCTGCTTGCCCGGCCCGTCGACGCCCATGGCGGAGACGTGCGTGCCCGGCCTGACCCAGCTCGCGTCGAACAGCGGCTCGCGGGCCGTGGTGGCCGTGACGAGCACGTCCGCTTCGGCCACACCGGTTCGCGTGTCGACCGCTTCCACCGGGAGACCGGTCGCGGCGGCGACGTCGGCGGCGAACCTCCTCGCAGCGTCGGCCCGTCTGCCGACGACGAGGACCCGGTCGATCGGACGAACCCGGCTGACCGCGCGGGCCTCGTGCAGCGCCTGGTGCCCGGTGCCGATCACGGTCAGCGTGCGGGAGTCGTCGCGGGCCAACGTCCGCACGGCGAGCGCGTCGGCGGCGGCCGTGCGGTAGGCGTTGGCGGCCGCCGCCTCGACCACGGCCCTCAACCGGCCCGTGGCGGGGTCGAGCAGCACGATCGTGGAGCTGTGCCGCGGCAGGTCGGTGTTGTCCGGCCAGAAGCTGCCGATCTTCACGCCCACGAGGTCGCCCGCGGACCCCGACTTGAGCGTGAACCGGGTGCCCGGCGTGGACGAACTCCCGATCACCACCGGGAACGTCGACCCGTGCGCGGTGGCGAGGAACGCCTCCCGCGCGGCGGCGAGCGCGAGGTCGTCGTCGACGAGCGCGGCCGACTCGGACTCGCTCACGAAGACGGGGCTGTCGGTCATGGTGTGTCCTTCTTCAACTCGGCGAGGTCGTTGTAGAGACCGGCGCGGGAGATCCCGAGCCGCTGCGCGACGCGACCCGGCGCACCGCGCAACGCGAACACGCCGGCCTCGTGCAGGGACCGGACGAGACCCAGCCGCTCGTCCCTGCCCAGTGCCGTCACGGGCACCGCGTGCGTCCGCTCGGCGCGTTCGACCAGCGACTCGACCACCTGGTCCAGGTCACCGGAGAAGTTCGTCGTGGCGGCGGGCGGCTCCTCCAGCGCGGACAACCCGAGCAGGTCCGAGAGCACCCCGGTCGCGCGGTTGATCGCCGACACGTCGACGTTCACGCACAACGCCCCGATCAGCGACCCGTCGACGTCCCGCAACGGCAGCGTCGTGCACTTGAGCACCTTCCCGTCCTGCGCGCGGGTGACGTAGCCGACCTCGTTGCGGGCGTCGTCCCCGGCGGCGAGCACGCGCAGGCCGATCTCGCTCATCGCGTCCCCGACCCGCCGGCCCGTGACGCCGCCCGCGACCGCGACGACGGACCGCTCCTGGTCGCGGTAGTCGTGCAGCACGACCTCGCAGCTGCGGCCGAAGGTCGCGGCCAGGCCTTCGACGACGGGGGTGAGGGCGGCGAACACCGCGTCCGCGGTGCTGGTGCGGGGCACGGCGCCTCCTGGCGTGGACAAAGTGTCAGCGTCTGGACAAAGTGTCACACGAGTGGGGTGGGGGAGTCAGCTCTTCGGGGTGTGGTGCTGGCCACGGAGGAGAGGTGCCAGTGGAGGGAAGGTGTGCTGGTGGGAGGGCGCGCTGCTAGCGGGAGGGGGCGCTGCTAGCGGGAGGGGGCGCTGGTAGGGAGAGGGTGATGGCCACGGAGGAGGAACAGGCTGGGCACCGCCCCCGTTGCCGCTTTCCTCGCCAGGGCAGCGGCTGGTTCTCGTAGTCCACGAAGTGCAGCCCGCCCTCACCCGCGCGCGCCTTCAGCGTGTCCACCACGCCGGGGATGCTCTCCTCGACCTCCAGCACCGCGCCCGGCCCGCCCAGTCCCGTGCGCACCCAGCCCGGGTTGACCAGCAGCAGGGTCCGCTTGTCGTCGGCGTGGCGGGCGGCGTACCCGCGCATGAGCTGGTTCAGGGCCGACTTGCTGGCGCGGTAGACCTCGTGGCCGCCGTTGGTGTTCATGGTGATGCTGCCCTGCCTTGACGACAGGGGTCTCGACTCCCGCGAGCTCGTCGAGGCCTTCCTTCGTTCGGTGCGGTAGACCTCGCCGTCGACGAATCGGCTCGGCGGCTCCTTCGCGTAGAGTGAGCGTTACATACACAATCTCGCGTGGAATCGAAGGCTAGAGATCTGATGAAGGCCGTCGCCGTCACCTCGCACGGCTCGCCTCCCGAGCTCGTCGACCTGCCCGGTCCGTCCGTTGTGGACGACCACGACCTGCTGCTCGACGTCCTCGCCGCAGGCCTGCACCCGGTCGTGCGCGCGCAGGCGGGCGGAACGCACTACACCAGCACCCGCGCCCTGCCGTTCGTGCCGGGGATCGACGGTGTCGGCCGGGACGCCGCGGGAGGGTTGCGCTACTTCGTGCTCCTCGGCGCGGCTGGCGGGGCGATGGCCGAGCAGGTCGTCGTGGACGCCCGGCACACCGTGCTGCTGCCCTCCGGCGCGGACCTGGTCGCCGTGGCGGCCACCATGAACCCCGCGATGTCCGCGTGGCTCGCGCTGCGCGTGCGGACGCGGGTGGAACGCGGCCGGGACGTGCTCGTGCTCGGCGCCACCGGCAACTCGGGGCGCATGGCCGTGCGGATCGCGGCGCTGCTCGGCGCGCGGCGGGTGGTCGCCGCCGGGCGTGATCCGGACCGGCTCGCGGAGCTGCCCGCGCTCGGTGCGACGGACGTCGTGCCACTGGACGACGTCGACCTGCTCGCCGCCACGGCCGCGGACGTCGACGTCGTGCTCGACTACGTGTGGGGGCCGCCGACGACCGCCGTCCTGACGGGCATCGCCGCCCGCCGCACCGATCCGCGCCGCACCCTCACCTGGGTCGAGATCGGCTCGGTCGCGGGCCCGGACGCCGTGCTGCCGTCGGCCGCGCTGCGATCGTGCCGGATCGAGCTCGTCGGCAGCGGCAGGGGGTCGCTGGGCGCGGGGGAGGTCGTCGCCGGACTGACCGAACTGGCCGTGCCGGTCGCCGCCGGTGAACTGGCCGTGGACGCCGAGGTCCGGCCGCTGTCCGACATCGCGCGGTCGTGGCGGGACGCGGAACGGCTCACCCGCCGCATCGTGCTGGTGCCCGGCCTGGGAGTGGGAGCATGACCACGGTCGCGCACCTGCTGATGCGTGCCGCTGAACGGCATCCCGAGCACGGCATCGGCTACCTCGGGGACGACCCCGAGGCCGCGCCGTCGCTGATGCCGTACCCGGAGCTGCTCGCGGAGGCGACCAGGATGCTGCACGCGTTGCGGCACAGGGGAGTGCGCCCCGGGCAGGCGGTGGCGCTGCTGCTCGAACAACCGCGCGACTTCCTGCCCGCGCTGTGGGCGTGCCTGCTCGGCGGGCTCGTGGCCTGCCCGGTGAAGCCGCTGCGCGAGGACCCGGCGCGGTGGGGCGCCCAGCTGCGGCACGTCGCCGAACTGCTCGACGGCCCGCTCGTGCTCACCACCGCGGAGCTGCACGCCCGCCTGCCCGAGGTCGCCGGGCTCGACGTCGCCGACGTCGCCGGCCTCGACAGCGCTGAAGAGTCCCTTGTGGACGTTCAGGTGCGGCCGGAGGACCTGGCGCTGCTGGTGCTGACGTCCGGGTCGACCGGGACGGCGAAGGCCGTGCGGCTCACGCACGCCAACCTGGTCGCGTCCATGCGGGCGAAGGCCGAGGCCCATCGCGCGACGCCGGACGACGTGACGTTCAACTGGGTGTCCTACGACCACGTCGCGGCGCTGCTGGAGGGCCACCTGCTGCCGGTCGCCAGCGGTGCGACCCAGCTGCACGTCACCCCGGAGCCGGTGCTGGCCGATCCGCTCGTGTTCCTCCGCGCACTGGCCGCCCACCGCGTCACCGCCACGTTCACGCCGAACTTCCTGCTGGGGCTGATCAACGCCGCACTGGCCTCCGGGAGCCCCGAAGACCTCGATCTGTCCGCTGTGGACAGGATCGTCTCCGGCGGTGAGGCGAACCCGGTGGCGACCGGGCTGCGGTTCCTCGACCTGCTGGCACCGCACGGACTCGCCCGCACGGCGTTGTGGCCCGCGTTCGGCATGACCGAGACCTGCGCCGGATCGCTGTACAACCGCGAGTTCCCGGAAGCCGACGCCGGCGCCGAGTTCGCGTCCGTCGGCCGTCCAGTGACGGGGCTGGAGGTGCGGGTCGTCGACCAGGAGGTGTGGTTGCGCGGCCCGATGGTCACGAGCGGCTACCACCGCGATCCCGCCGCCACCGCCGCCGCGGTCACGCCCAACGGCTGGCTGCGCACCGGCGACCTCGGGGTGGTGGAGGACGGCCGGCTGACGCTCGTCGGGCGCAGCAAGGACAGCGTCATCGTCAACGGTGTCAACCACTACAGTCACGACCTCGAAGCCGTTCTCGCGGAGGTCGAGGGCGTGGCACCGTCGTTCACGGCCGCCTTCCCGGTCCGGCCGCGGGGGAGCGACACCGAGCAGCTCGCGGTCCTCTTCGCCGCCACCGCCGCCGGCGAGGAACTGCACCGCGTGGTCGCGAGAGTGCGGGACAGGGTGGTGCTGCACTGGGGTTTCCGGCCCGCGGTCGTGCTCGCCGTGCCGCGTGAGGAGTTCGTGAGGACCAGCCTGGGCAAGGTGCGGCGCGGTGTGCTGCGCGCCCGGCTGGAGTCCGGTGCCTACGCGGATCACGAGGCGCTGAGTGCCGCGCCTGCGGTTCATCACGTTGCTCCCGAAGGCCCCGTCGAGATCGCCCTGGCCGCGATCTGCGCCGAGCTCTTCGACGTCCCCCGGATCGGTGCCACGACCGGTTTCTTCGACCTGGGCGGGACTTCGCTGGACGTGCTGCGGCTGACGAGGGCCGTGCGGGACCGGTTCGGAGCCGGCCTGTCGGTGCTCGACGTGCTGCGCGCACCGACCGTGCGGGAGCTGGCGCGAGTCGTGCGGACACCGCCGGAACAAAGCTACGACCCCGTGGTGACGCTGCAATCCGACGGCGACGGCGTGCCGCTGTTCTGCGTGCACCCCGGTATCGGTGAGGTGCTGGTGTTCGTCAACCTCGCCAAGCACTTCGCGGGCGAACGGCCGTTCCACGCCCTGCGCGCCCGCGGCTTCGGCCCCGGCGAGACACCGTTCGGCAGCTTCGCCGAGATGACCGCCACCTACGTCGAGGCGATCCGACGCGTGCAGCCGCACGGACCGTACGCGCTCGCCGGTTACTCCTTCGGTGCCGCCGTCGCGTTCGAGATCGCCAAGGTGCTGGAGGCCGACGGCGAGCGGGTGGAGTTCCTCGCCAGCTTCAACCTCCCGCCGCACATCAAGTACCGCATGGACGAGCTCGGCTTCGTCGAGACCGCCGTGAACCTGGCGATGTTCCTGGAACTCGTGGACCCGGTCCAGGCCGAGCTGCTGCCGGCCCGGCTCGCGCCGCTGCCGAAGACCGGGCAGATCGCCGCCCTGCTCGACCTCGCCCCGCCCGGCAGGCTCGCCGAGCTGGACCTCGACCTGCCGGGGCTCACCGCGTGGGCGGACCTCGCGGACGGCCTGACCACCCTCGGCCGCACCTACCACCCGGCGGGCGAGGTGCGGACGATGACCGTGTTCTGCGCCGACCCGTTGCGCGGCACCCGCGCGGACTGGGTCGGCGACGAACTGCGGCGCTGGGACGAGCACACCGCGCGGCCCGTCCGGTACGTCGACGTGCCGGGGGAGCACTACACCATGATCGGCCCGCGGCACGTCCACGCGTTCGCGGCACTCCTGCGCGCCGAACTGGCACGCGCGTTCACCCCGACCCAGGAGCCACCCCGTGAGTGACCTGCCCATCGACCGCACCGGAATGTTCGACATGGCACTGGAACTGCTCACCTCCAGAGCCCTGCACGTGGCCGTGGAACTCGGGATCCCGGACCACCTCGCCAACGGCCCCGCCGACACCGCGAAGCTCGCCGAGATCACCGGAACGCACGAACCGTCGCTGTACCGGTTGCTGCGGCTGCTCGCGAGCGTCGGCCTGTTCACCGAGACCGCGCCGCGCACCTTCGCCACGACCCCGAAGGCGAACGCGCTGCGCTCGGACGTCCACGGCTCGCTGCGGCCCTTCGTGCTGCACACCCTCGGCGTCCTCTACCCGGCGTGGGGCGAGATGGCGCACTCGATCCGCACCGGCGAGGAGGCGTTCACCAAGGCGTTCGGCGAACCCGTCTGGCAGTACCACGGCACCCGGCCCGCCGCGAACGACCTGATCAACCAGGTGATGTCGCGCGAGTCCGAGAACATGACCGGCGACCTGGTGGCCGCCTACGACTTCAGCCCGTTCGGCACCGTGGTCGACGTCGGCGGCGGCGAGGGCGCGCTCGTCGCGGGCGTGCTCGCCGCGAACCCCGGCCTGCGCGGTGTCGTCTTCGACCAGCCGCACGTGGTCACCGGCGACGTGCTGCGGGCGGCGGGCCTCGCCGACCGGGCCGAGGTCGTCGGCGGCGACTTCTTCGAGGCGGTGCCCCGCGGCGGGGACGTGTACGTGCTCAAGTGGGTGCTGCACGACTGGAGCGACGAGAAGTCCGTGGAGATCCTGAAGAGCGTGCGCGCGGCGATGCCCGCGGGCGGCACCCTGCTCGTCGTCGAGTCGGTGATCGAACCGGGCGACGACCCCGCGCCCAGCAAGATCCTCGACATGGTCATGCTCGTGCTCAACGGCGGGCAGGAGCGCACGCGCGAGCAGTTCGACGCGCTGCTGGACGCGGCCGGGTTCCACGTCCGGCGCGTGCTGCCGATGGCGTCTTCGAGCACGAGCATCATCGAGGCCGTGGCGGTCTAGGCGTGGTCACGGCGCGTCGGTGCGACGCCCGGCCAGCCACTTCTCGCGGTGCGCGCTCCACCGCTGCATCAGCGCGTGGAGGAACGAACGGGAGGGCGGTGCGCCGGTCGTGTGAACGGCTCAGGAGCGCAACCGCGTGGACTCGGCGAGACCGGCGCCGGGCAACAGCGGCCGGCGCCGGTCTCGCACAACCGTCTCGATGCGGGCTAACCCCGGCTCGCCCCCGCGAAGTGCCGCTGCAGGAACGAAACCGCCTCGCCGACACCGAACGTCTGCTCCCCGCCGTGCGTCTGGCCCGCGTGCTCGACCATCACGACGTCGGCACCGCGAGCGCGGTACTGCCGGAACAGCTCCTGCGCCGCCGCGAGGGGGAGGAGCTCGTCCGCGGTCCCGTGGTACAGCAACGTGGGGGCCGTCGGGGTGCCGCCCATCCCCACGGGGCTGAGCCCGTGCGCGAAGTCGCGGAAGGCGCCGGACGTGAGAGAGCCCGGCCACGCCTCGAAGTCCTCCACCTCCGCGAAGTGCGGGCCGGCGACGATCGCCGCGCCGGCGCACCCGTGCGCGACCTCGTCCGCGGCGGCACGCGCGGACTCGTTGGCGTACCGGTACACGTCGAACCGCGGCTCGGCGTTGCGCAGGGCGGCGAGCCCGAAGGGAATCCAGCCGGAGAACACCTGACCGCTGACGGCGCCGAAGGCCGCGTTCACGTCGGCGGGCACGCCACCCTCGACGATGGCGCTGAT
Organism: Lentzea albida; assembly: GCF_900111005.1. GTDB lineage: Bacteria > Actinomycetota > Actinomycetes > Mycobacteriales > Pseudonocardiaceae > Lentzea > Lentzea albida. The sequence continues at coordinate 175,176 of NZ_FOFV01000005.1, read as the reverse complement.
CTTCAACTCCGGTGCGTACCGGGACTGCTTCTGCGCGGCCGCGGCGGTGGCGAGCCCGCCGCCGGAGTAGCCCCACATCCCGACGGGCGCGTCGCGGTCCACGCGGGCGGGCGGGAACGACCGCGCGGCGCGGATGCCGTCGAGCACGCCGTGGGCCGCGGCCGAGGTGCCGAGGAACTGCGACTCCGGGCCCTCGTAGTCGGGCACCACGACCGTCCAGCCGCGCCGGACGGCGTCCGCGACCTGGCCGCGGTCGAACCGGGCCTGGTTCTCGGAGACCTGGTCGAACGTCACCGATCCCGCGCGCAGCAGGTACGACGGCGCGCACGTGGTGTCGAGGCCGTCCTCGGGCGTCTGGTACGACAGCAGAGGGCGTTCGCCGGGGCCCGTCCAGCGCGCCGTCGGCACCAGGAGCGTGGCGACCGTGGCGGTGGCCTTCCCGGCGTTGTCGCGGGTCTTGTACAGCAGCTGCCAGACCTGTGCGGGTGCCGGGACGGCCAGCGCCTTCGCGGGCAGCGGGCGGAAGCGCAGGACCGTGCCGTCGCGCTTGATGTCCAGGCGAGGCGGCACGTCGTAGAACGGGTCGTCGTCCGGGCGCGTGATCTGCGTCGTGACCGGTTCCGCGACGGCAGCGGTCACCGCCGTGGTGGTGGCCATCGCCACCACCAGTACCGCGCTGAACGTTCTCCGCAGAGTGGTGAGCACTGGAACTCCTTCGCAACTCGGGAAATCAGAGGTAGGTGACGCCGGTCAGGTCCTGGGCCGCCGCCCACAGCCGGGTCCCGACGGCGGGGTTCGCGGCTTCCGCGCTGGGGCGGACCTCGGCGACGTCGCCACGTTTCTCGCCCCTGCCGGACGGGCCGAAGAACTGTCCACTCCGGACGCCGGGCGCGGTGGCCGCGTAGAGCTGGGGGAGGACCCCGCGCTCGACCGGTTGCGTCTGCAGCAGGTAGGTCCTGGCGATGACGCGGCCGAGTAGGCCGCGGTCCTCCCACGCCCGCGGGGTCAGGTTGGTGCTGGTGAGCCCCGGATGGGCGAGTGCACTGATGACGGACGACCTCCGGGCGCGCAGGCGGCGGTCCAGTTCCAGGCCGAAGACGGTGTTGCCGAGCTTCGACCGGCCGTAGGCGCGGCTGGCGTCGAAGTCCCGTTCGGACATCAGGTCGCCGAAGTCGAGAACGGCGTTCTGGTGCGACAGGGAGCTCAGGCTGACCACCCTGGCGGCCTCCGCCCGCTCCAGCGCGTCGAGCACCAGGCCGGTGAGGGCGAAGTGACCCAGCACGTTCGTGCCGAAGTGGAGCTCGAACCCGTCGGCGGTCGTGCGGCGCTGTCCCAGCAGGACGACGCCGGCGTTGTTGACGAGGAGGTCGACGACGGGGTGGTCGGCCACCAGTTCGCCCGCGAACGCCTTCACCGAATCGAGTGAAGCCAGATCGAGCCGGCGCACCTCGAGTTCGGCGCGGGGCGCCGATTTCCGGATCTCCGCGGCGGCTCGCGCACCCGCGTCCAGATCGCGCACGGCGAGCACGACCCGTGCGCCGTGCCGGGCCAGTTCGGTGGTGGTGCTCAGTCCCAGACCCGAGTTCGCGCCGGTCACGACGGCGACGCGGCCGTCCTGGCCGGGGATCCGGCCGGCGTTCCAGTCCTCCACGGCGGTGCTCCTCAAGCGTGTCGTCCACTTTCGACGACGAATCTAGGAACGCTCCGCCGGACCTCGGTCGTACTCCTTTCCCTGGGAATCCCAGTCCTACCTTCGCCCCGAGAGGCGCTGGCAGACTGCGGACATGGCCAGCAACCGCCTGCACGCCCGCGAACTCGGCATCTTCCTGCGAGCCCGCCGCAACAGGCTGCGCCCGCAGGACGTCGGCCTGGAGCCCGGCGGCAGGCGCAAGGTGGCCGGGCTGCGCCGCGAGGAACTGGCCCTGCTCGCCGGCCTGAGCACCGACTACTACCAGCGCATGGAGCAGGGCAGGGAGGTGCGGCCCTCCGACGACCTGCTGGACGCCCTCGCCACCGCCCTGAAGCTCGACGAGGAGGAACGCCGCCACCTGTTCGCCCTCGCCGACGCCGTGCGCCGGGGCGCGCCGGAGGTCCGCGGCGACGAGGAGGTAGTCCCGGACGCCACCCGCCACCTGCTGCACTCCCTCAGCACGCCCGCGTACGTCCTGGGCAGGCACCTGGACGTGCTGGCGTGGAACGACATGGCGGAGGCGTTGCTCGGCGACCCCTCGGACGCCCAGCCCCCGCAACGCAACATGCTCATGGCGCTGTTCCTCGACCCCGAGGTGCGTTTCCGGTGCGCCCACTGGGAAAGCACCGCCGTGGAGTACCTCGGCATGCTGCGGGCGACGGTCGCCGCCGACCCGTCACACCCGCGCGGCACGGCGATCGTCGGCGAGCTCAGCATCCGCAGCACGGATTTCCGCCGGCTCTGGGACCGCTACGACGTGCGCGCGCCCGTGCAGGGCACGAAGACGTTCCGCCACCGGGAGATCGGCGAGATCACCCTGGACTGGGCCACGTACCCGCTGCCGGGCGGCCCGGGGCCGGTGCTCATGGTGTACACGGCCGAGCCCGGCACCGCGGAGGCGGAGAAGCTCGCACTCCTCGGCGTGCTGCACCAGAACCGCCGCTCGAGGAGTTGACGCGGAGCAGCGCGCACCGCCACCTAGACCGGCTGAGCCGCGCCCTGCTCCAGCGAAGCCGGGCACGACGTCGTGTCCGGGTGCGTGGCGAGGTCGATGAGCAGGTCCAGCCGGCGGGCCGCGGCCTGCAGGCCGACGAGCTTCGCCTCGATGGCGGCGCGTTCGCCGACGAGGCGTTGCAGCAGTTCGGGATCGATGCGGCGGGCGTCGATGGCCGGCAGCAGCGTGACGATGAGGCGGCTGCTGAGCCCGGCCGTGAAGAGCTCCTGGATGAGCCGCACGCGGTCGACGGCCGACTCCGGGTAGACGCGCTGGCCGCTGACGGTGCGGCCGGACTCCAGCAGACCCTGCTCCTCGTAGTAGCGCAGGGCACGCGTGCTGACGTCGGCCCGCCCGGCCAGTTCGCCGATCCGCATCGTGGTCCTCGTCTCTCCGGCTTGCCCTTGACGTCAACGTCAAGTTTTAGCGTAGGCCACGCCGGACGGAGACCTGCTCCTTCCGCACGACGAAGGGAACGGGCATGGACATCGCTGGATCGATCGCGCTGGTCACGGGCGCCAACCGGGGCATCGGCAGGGCCTTCACCGACGAGCTGCTGGCCCGCGGCGCGGCCAAGGTCTACGCCGCGGCCCGCCGTCCGGAACTCGTCGAGGTGACCGACCCGCGCATCACGCCGCTGCACCTGGACCTCCTCGACGAGGAGTCGATCGCGGCGGCCGCCGCGGCGGCACCGGACGTGACGCTGCTGGTGAACAACGCGGGCATCGCGACCGGCGCCGACCTCCTGACCGCCGACCTCGACGACGTCAGGCGGGACCTGGAGACCCACCTCTTCGGCACGTTGCGCGTCATCCGCGCCTTCGCCCCGTCCCTGACCGGGGGAGCGGTCGTGAACCTGCTGTCGGTGCTGTCCTGGGCCGCCACGCCCCAGGGCTCGGGCTCCTACTCGGTAGCCAAGGCCGCCGAGTGGAACATGACCAACGGCGTGCGCGTGGAACTCGCCGACCGGAAGGTCCTCGTGCAGGGCGTGCACCTGGGCGCGGCCGACACCGACATGATGGCCGGCAGCGACGTGCCCAAGATCGCCCCGGCCGAGGTGGCGCGGGCGAGCCTCGACGGCGTGCGGGACGGTCTGGTCGAGGTGCTCGTCGACGACGCCAGCCGCTTCGTCAAGGCCGCGCTCGGCGGTGACCCGGCCGTGCTCTACGGCTGACCCGCCCGAAACACATGTCGTCCCCCGCGGCCTGGACGCGCGACATCGGTCTGCTGTGCCCGGCGTGCCCCGTCACGAGACTGGAATGAGCGGCCTGACGGAGGGAGACGCGCATGAAGACCGACGCGGTCGTGATCGGGGCCGGCGTGATCGGGTCGTCGATCGCGCTCGAACTGGCACGGGCGGGGCACCGGGTGGTCGTCCTGGACCGGGCGCCGGGGGCGGGGCAGGGGTCGACGTCGGCGTCGAGCGCGGTCGTCCGGTTCAACTTCTCGACCCATGCCGGTGTCGCCACGGCCTGGGAGTCGTACTGGTGCTGGCTCGACTGGGCCGGTCACCTCGGGCACGAAGTGGGGGACCTGGCGGCGTTCCGCCGGACCGGCCTGGTGATGCTGGACGTCGACGCCGCCCCGCGGAAGGCCTGGCTGCCCTTGTTCGACGAGATCGGCGTCCCCTACGCGGAGTGGGACAGCGCGATGCTGGCCGAAGGGGTGCCCGGGATCGACGTGGGCCGTCACTGGCCGCCGAAGCGGCTCGACGACGAGGCGTTCTGGGCGGACTCGGAGCAGTCGCTCGGGGGCGTGTTCACACCGGACGCGGGTTACGTCTCCGATCCCGCGCTCGCGGCGGTCAACCTCGCGGCCGCGGCCGCCGCGCACGGCGCGGAGTTCCGGTTCCGCAGCACGGTCGTGGCCGTCGACGAGTCCGGCGGGCGGGTGACCGGGGTGCGGCTGGCGGACGGCGGCCGGCTCGGCTGCGCGGTGCTCGTGAACGCGGCCGGTCCGTGGTCGGGTGCGTTGAACCGGCTGGCGGGCGTGGGGTCCGACTTCGCGGTCGGCGTGCGTCCGATGCGGCAGGAGGTCGCGCACGTGCAGGTGCCGCAGGGATATGACGGACCGGCCGTCGCCGACATGGACCTCGGCACGTACTTCCGCGGTGAGGTCGGCGGCGGGCTGCTCGTCGGCGGCACCGAGCCGGAGTGCGACCCCCTGCAGTGGGCGGACGACCCGGACGAGGCCGGCGTCCACCCGACGGCCGCCGTGTTCGAGGCGCAGGTGACGCGGGCCGCCCGGCGGCTGCCGCACCTCCCGGTGCCGAACCGGCCGCGGGGCGTGGTGGGCGTCTACGACGTCGCCGACGACTGGACGCCGATCTACGACCGCACCGGTCTCGACGGCTTCTACGTCGCGATCGGCACGAGCGGCAACCAGTTCAAGAACGCCCCGGTCGTCGGGCAGTTGATGGCCGAGCTGATCGGCCGGGTCGAGAACGGCGCCGACCACGACGCGGAACCCGTGCGGTTCCTCGCGCCGCGCACGGGGCTGGAGATCGACCTCGGCGCGTTCTCCCGGCGCCGCAGCACGAACGCCGCGAGCACGGGAACGGTGATGGGCTGACGGAGGCTCACCGGGCCGGCATGAACCGGCCGAACCAGTCGAGCACGCGCGTGCACTGGTCGATCACGGCGGGGAACGCGCGGATCCCGTGCCCCTCAGCCGGGTACACGACGAGCGCCGACTCGACGCCGTGGTCGAGCAGCGCGCGGTGGAACTGCCGGGCGCCGGACGGGCTGCCGTCGATCGGTCCGTCCTTGATGGACGGTGTGCACGTCGCCGGCGGCCACGGCATGTGAGGCCTCATCCTCGGGCCGGTCACCGGCGCACTGCTGACGCGGCAGGTGATGACCGGAGCCCTCCTGCCCGAGCTCCGGCCCTTCGACCCGCTGCGCTCGCCGTGGAGCTGAGCCGTACCGGTGCGAGGGTGGGGCCGTCCGCCTGGCGTGAGGGGCCGAGCTGCCGCGACCCCGGTGGCGCTGGAGGTCCTCGACGCTCATACAGGGGACGCGGTGGATCAGGAACGCGAGCTTAATCTCGGAAAGTCTTGCGCACAAAGGGTTCTGAGTCGTGTGCTCGCTAATCTGAACAGTGCCGTCATTGTCAGGGTCAAGCGTTGGGGTGAGGGGCACATGCGCATCGACGCCCTCGAAGGGCTGATCGCGTCCACGGCCTGATACGCGCACTTGGCGAAGTCGTCGATCCACGCGCTGTGGGCGGCCGCGGTCAGCAGGCGGCGCTCCCCGCTCCACTGGTTCTCGGAGATCTTGGACGCCCACAGCAGCACGCCCAGCACGGCGAAGGTCCTGCCCGCGGTGGGGGCGAGACAGCGGGCACGGAACACCAGGGGCAGCGGCGAGCCGGCGTCGAGCCAGTCGTCGACCACGGTCGACCGGCCGGGGCCGGGTCTGTCCTCGACCAGCACCAGCCGGGGTGTGCCCGACCGCACCGCCCGCATGATCTCGTTGAGCCGCAGTAGGGCCGTGTTCCGTGTGAGCTTCAGCAGGGAGCTACCGCGGATCACGTTCCCGTCACCACGGCTTGTTGGTGCCGCCGCTCGCCACTCCGCTGGGCGCGGCGTGGCGGCGGCGGGTCTTGGGTTGAGGACTACGAATCCTTGACGGCGAAGGGGTTGGTGTCGGTGTGGCGGTGTCCCCAGACGCTGGCTTGTCCGAAGTCGTGGGGGACCCAGTCGTCGTCGACTGTGATGCCGCCGCAGCCGATTTCGAGGTGGAAGCCGCTGGGGTTCTTGACGTAGAAGGAGATGGCTTTGTCGTTCATGTGGCGGCCGAGGCTGATGGAGACGGGGACGTTGTTGGCGTGGGCGCGGTCGTGGGCGCGGCCGACGTCGTCGATGGTGGCGTGCTCGAACTCGAGGTGGTGGATCGAGGCGGTGTCGGCGGTGCCGAGGGCGATGCTGTGGTGGGTTGTGTTGCAGCGGAAGAAGAACAGGCCGGGTGAGCGGTAGTCGGTGAGCCGGAACTCCAGCACCGTCTCGTAGAGGTGGCGCAGTTCGGTCAGGTGGGGGGTGGCCAGGACGAGGTGGCCGAGTCCGGTGATGCCGGGTCCGCCGGCGGGGCGGTCGGCGGCGACGCGGACCTTGGTCTCGCCGATGGCCAGTTCGACCCGGAACCCGGCGGGGTCGGTGAACCAGCGCAGATGCGTGGCACCCCGCAGGTCGCGTTCGTCATCGGTGCCGTCGGCGACGGTGTAGCCGGCCGCGGTGAGGCGGTGGGTGAGGCGGTCGAGTTCGGCGGGGGTGTCGACCACCCAGCCGATCTCACGCGGCGAGTCCACGCCGGAGGGATACAGCGCGACGCGGTATTTGAACTCGTCCATCTCAGCGAGCGCGATCGTCTCCGTACCCGATTTGGCGTCGGTCACCCCGACACCGAGCGTGCGCCACAGCAGATCGGTCCACGCGTCGACATCGGTGACGTTCAGGCCGACATAGCCCAGCTTCCTGATACCCACCAGGTCACCCCTTCGCCGCGGCGGCCACGCCACCCTCGAGGAACTCGCGCACGATGTGGTTGAACTCGGGCGCGCGCTCGTACTGGACCCAGTGGCGGCAGTTCGGGAGGACGCGCAGCTCCGCGTTCGGGATGCCGTGCAGGATCCTGGGCGCCCACGCCAGCGGAACGGTCTGGTCATCGCGTCCCCACACCAGCAGCGTCGGCGCGCTGATGAGGCGGAGGTCCGGCGTCAGGTCGCCGAAGTTCGGCGGGATCGGCAGCTCGGGGTGGGCCCGCAGGCTCGACTCGTACCGCTCGTCGATGAGCTCCTCGGTCGCCAGCGTCTCGTCGTAGACCATGAGGCGGACGAACTTCGCCATTTCCTCACGGGACGGGTTCTTCGCGGCCATGTACCCGAAGAGGTGCTCCAGCCCGACGGGCCACGGCGGGGCGTCGGTCGGCAGCACCCCGCCCGGCGCCATGAGGACGACCCGCTCCACGAGCTCGGGGTAGCGCATGGCGATCCGCATCGCGACGGCGCCACCGTAGGAGTTGCCGACCAGGTGGGTCCGCTCGATCCCGAAGCCCTCCAGCGCGCGGACGACCCGGTCCGCCGCGTGGAAGATCAGCGGCTCGTCGGTCTCCGGCCGCTTGGAACCGCCCCAGCCGGGCAGGTCGACCACGATGTTGCGGAAGTCCCCGAACGCGGGCAGGTTCCCGCCGAAGTTGCTCATCCCGGTGGCGCCCGGCCCGGAGCCGTGCAACCACACGACCGGATGACCCGTACCGGTGTCGGTGTAGGCCAGCTCCGCGTCTCCGACATCCACTGTGCTCGTCATGGTGCGGTTCCCATCGTGTGTATGTAACGCTCACTCTACATCGGTGGGAAGATCGTATCCAGAGTCCGGCGGAAGTCGTGCCTGGGCAGCGTTCCATTCGTGCCCAGGCCCGCCGCCGGCCGGTGGTGCCGACACTCCGGTCGCCCGTTGACAGACCTCCGGCAAGGTCCACTTAATATGGCCTCATGGTGAGGGAATCCGGCTCCGCGCCGACTGCCGCCGGTTTGAGCAGTCGCGACGACATTCTGAACGCGGCTCGTGCTCTCATCGGCGAAAAGGGCTACGACGGCATGGCCGTCTCGGACCTGTGCGCGAAGTCGGGACTTCCGGCGAGTTCGATCTACTACCACTTCGGCAACAAGCTCGGTGTGCTCGCGGCACTCCTGGAGCGCACGTTCGAGGAACTGCACGCGCTGTTCCCGAGCCCGTCGGCTTTCGACCACCTGGCCCCGATCGAGCGGCTGGAGACGTGGTTCACCGCGGCGTGCAAGTCCCTCGACGAACGGCCGGACTACCTCCGCCTGCTCGTCGCCGTCGCCGTCGGCCCGCAGAAGGACGCCGAGGCGGTCCGGGCGACCGTGCGCCGCATCCGGGACAACGCCCACGGGTCCTGGGTGGACGCGCTCACGCCGATCTTCGCGCCGGACGGTGCGGAGGAGGACAAAGCCCTGGTGGAGGAGCTGGCGGTGCTCGGGCGGGCGCTGACCGACGGCCTCGCCGTGTCGAACAGCTTCGACGGCGTCTCCTACAGCTCGGAGGTCGGCGCGTTCCTCTCGCTGGTCCGCAGCCTCGCGAAGGCGCGCGGCGTCGCGGGGGCCTGACGTCCCGCCGGTCACGACGAGAACGGCCCGTCCCGGACATGTGTCCGGGACGGGCCGTTCCGGTTCTGCGGGCGTTCCGGCTCGCGGACCGGGAGATTGGCGGCGAAGCGGGGACGAATTAGCGTCGTGGGACGTTTTCACCAGAGATCCGGGAGGCCACGATGAACGTCCGGGAACAGGTGCGGCCCGACGAAACCCCGACCGACGAATTCCCCACGCTGTGCAGCGCCCCATTGCGGGCCGAGTGGTTCGACGACGCGGAAATGGTCGGATCGGTCATCGTCAGGGGCACGGACTGACGCCTTGAGCGGACCCTCCGGTCAGGAGAGGTCCTGCCACCACCACGCAATGCTCGGCGGTACCGGCCGGCCGTCGTGCCCAGCGGGGTGCTTCGCCCAGTCGACGTCGACGGGAGCGGACCCGGTCTCCGGAAGGGGACCGTCACCGAGGTACCGGGGATCGTGAGCCCCCACTCCGCGTTCCCGCGGATCGCCCACCGCAGGCCCTGCGGGTAGCGGCGCAACGCCGCACTGCCACCCCGCCTCGTCTGCTCCTCCACCTGCAGGAAGCGGCAGAACACGCGGTCGCGCGACGCCGTCGCCTCCGCGATGGCCTCCTCCAGCGACAGGCCCTCGCCCATGAGCGCGGTGAAGACGTTCTGCTCGGTCTGCCCGAGACGCAGCTCCTTGACGATCGACTGCCTGTCGTTGTCCAGGGCCACCACTGCGATCACCATCTCGGTGAGCGCCCGCACCGCGGGGGAGTCCCACTCGGCCGCGGGGACCTCGTTGCGGTGCGCGAACTCCAGCGCCGCGATCAGCGGTCCGACGCCCACGGCGCCGCGCCGCATCAGCAGGTACCCGTCCAGTCCGGGGGAACACGTTCCTGCTGCGGTTGCTCACCTGCCACCGCACCCCGAACAGGTACGCGCAGTGGGCGGCGTGCATCCGCTGCAACTGCGTGGGGGTGCCGAGCCGGTGGAACCGCGCGGAGACGTCTTCCAGCAGGCGACCGGTGCCCCGGTGTCGCTGTCGGTGGTGGAGGGAGGACTGGTGCGGTGCGTCGAGAAGGTGCACGGCATGCGGCAGGGCGTTCTCGCGCAGGCGTTCCCGACGACGTGCCGGCGCGCCGCAGCGCGGCGGGCAGCGTGCTGCCGGCGCTCGGCGCCTCCAGGCGTGAGGCGGGCATCGGTGACCTGGCCCGCCTCCACCTCGACCGCGTCAAAACCGAGGCGTGGCCGTGGAGTCCGTGGCGGGCACCCTCGGCTCCAGCACCGTCGTGGTGCCGATCCGCGACGACGCGCCTGCGTTCGGCGGCCCACACCTGCAGCGTCATCCTCACCGCACACTGCAGGCGCACCGCGACGGCGGTGCCCGCGGCGTGACCTGAGACGGTGCTCACGGCGGTTGAGCACCCGGCCGGCAGGGCGCCTCAGCGCGGGAGTGAACCCTGTAGACTGACCGTTCTATCTGCTACCATTGCTCCAATGGTGCACAACGTTCGAGGTCAGGTCTCCGAAGCGCGGTCGCGCCTGCTCTCCACGGCGACCCGGATCTTCTACTCGGAGGGCCTCCACTCCGTCGGGATCGACAGGATCGTCGCCGAGGCCAAGGTGACCCGCGCGACCCTGTACCGGCACTTCGCCAGCAAGGACGACCTGGTCGTCGCCTACCTCCAGACCGTCGCCCAGATGGACCGCGACCAGGTCGAGCAGGCCCTCGGGAGCGGCCTGCCCGCCGACCAGGCGCTGCGGGCCGTCGCCCAGGGCATCGCCGCGGGCATCGAGTCCGCCGGCTTCCGGGGCTGCGCCTTCCTCAACGCCGCGGCGGAGTTCCCCGACCCCGCGCACCCCGTGCTGAACGCCGTCCTCGAGCACCGCGCGTGGTTCCTGCAGACCATCACCGACCTGTTCGCGCAGATCGAGGAGAAGTCGGCCGCGGCCGCCGCCCGGCACTTCGTGATGCTGCGCGACGGGGCCATGGCGGCGGGGTGCCTGACGGACCCGGCGGCGGTGGGGGCGACGTTCCTCGCCGGTGTCGAAGGGCTGCTGACCTACCGGTCGGGCGCCGCGTCTTAGGGGCTGCCGGCGGGCGGTCGGCGGGGACGAGTGGCTGTCTCGCCGTGTTGCGAAGGGCTGCGGTGAGCGGCCCTTTCACCGCCCCGCGAAGGCCGGCTACGCGAAGGGCGGCGACGCGAAAGGCAACGGAGTCGAGCGGTTCGTTCACCGCCCTCCCTCACCGCGACGCGAAGGGCGGCGGGAAGCGGCTCTCTCACCGCCCTCTCTCACCTCACCGCGCCGCGAACGGCCCACCCTCCCCGAACGCGTACCGAGCGAACCGCTCCCCGATCAACCCGTGCGTGGCCGTGTCCGGGTGCAGCGCGTCGGGCAGCGGGTGCGTGACGGCGTCCTGCTCGCCGTAAAGCTGCAAGCCGTCGAGGTGGTGCAGGTTCGGGTCGTCCGCCCGCCGTTCGGCCAGTGACCGCAACGCGTCGCGGATGACCCGCAGGGTCAGCTGGGGCGCCGGGCCGTGCGGGCCCGAGGCCGCGAACGTGACGGTGCCGGCGGCGTCGGTGTGCATCTCGCCGGGGCCCGGGGTGTCCTCGTGGGTGCCGCAGAAGATGGGCGACACCAGCACCAGCGGCGTGTCCGGGTGGCCGTCGCGGATCGTGTCGAGGAAACCGTGCACGGCGGGCACGAAGGCGCGCAGGCGCATCGCGTCCAGGTTCACCACGTTGATGCCGAGCTTCACGCTGATCAGGTCCGCCGGCCGGTCGCGGATCACGCGGGCCACGAACTGGTCGGCCAGGGCGCTGCCGCCGAAGCCGAGGTTGTGCAGCTCGACGTCGCCCAGGCGGGCCGCTACCGCGGGCCAGATCCTGGTCGGCGAGGTCGCGTTCGAGCCGTGGCTGATCGAACTGCCGTGGTGCACCCAGATCCGCTTCTCCGCCGGGACGGGGTGCACCGGCGCGTCCGTGCGCAGCGCGACGATCTCCACGCCTTCGTTGTGGGGCAACCAGATCTCGACGAGCTTGTCGCCGCCGGGGAGGCCGTCGAACCGGACGGTGGTCGACTGCCCCGCGTGGAACTCCGAGGTGCCGGTGGCGAGGTCGATCTCCACGTGGTCGCCGCCGTCGAGCCGGGTGCCGGCGACCAGCGTGCCGTCCACGACGAGGTCGACGCTGCCGCGCGGGCGCGAGGTGCCCCGGTACGAGACGCGGGTCGGGTGGAGGTCCAGCTCGACGGTGCGCGCCTCGGTCGTCATCACCACGCGCACGCCCGACGGCTGGCTTTCCGCTGCCATGAGCTGGGGGTCGGGGAACAGGGTGCGCACCCGGCCCGGCAGGCGGTGCGGCCGCAGGCCGCGGCCGGTGTCCTCCAGTTCGGCGGCGCCGCGCACGAGCGCGTCGGTCAAGGGGGTGGTGATCATGAGCTGTCCGTTCCTGAGTGCGCGGGCCAGGCCCGCAGCAGTGCGTCAAGAGCGACCACGGTCCTGTCCCACGACACGTCGGGCGCCGGGGAGCTGTGGTCGAAGTTGCCGGTGCGCTCGAGGCCCAGGAACCCGTTGATCGTGCTGCCCAGCAACCGCACGGCGTGCACGTGCTCGTCCTGCGGCACCGGGTAGCCCCTGAGCACCGCGCCCGCCTGCGTGGACATGTTCCGCGCGGCGTCCGAGCGCACGACGGCCTCGCCCGCGCGGCGCTGCAACGACTGCCACCGTCCTGGCGACTCCTGCGCGTACGCCCGGTACACCGCCGCGTACGCGCGCAACGCGTCGAGGCCCGAACGTCCGGCGATCGCCGCCGCGACGAGATCGGCGAGCTCGCCGAGTGCGAGCGCGGTCATGCCGTCCCGCAACGCTTTCAGGTCGCGGACGTGCGAGTAGAGGCTGGGGGCCTGCACGCCGAGACGCCGCGCGACGGCGGACAGGGTCACCTTCTCGAACCCCGCCTCGTCCGCGAGGGCCGCGGCGTCGGCGATCACAATGGCGGCGCTTAATGGAGGGCGCATGAACCCACCCTACAGCATGTAGGCGAAAACCTACTGTCCATAGGGGACGGCGCGACTCACTTGAGGTTCGCGACGGCCTCGCGGACCAGTCGCCAGAACTTCGGCACATCCAAGGTGATCGCGATGTCGGCGTTCGGCTCCTTGCCGAGCATGTCGTGCAGGTCGACCGCCGTGGCGCCGGACGTGAACTCGCCCTTCGTCTCGACGTCGACGTGGCTGCGCCGCACCGTCGCGACGGTCCGGTCGATGGCGATCGCCACCGTGATCGGGTCGTGCAACGGCCCCTCGGGCATGTTCTGGACCGCCTCGTAGGTGCTGCAGAAGAAGCGGAGCAGCTCCACCCCGAACGCGCTGGTCTCGTTGCCGATCGCGCCGATCGACTCGATCACCTGCTCGGTGATCAGGGCCTGGTGCGAGATGTTGAGGCCGACCATCGTGAGCGGCAGCGCGGACTTGAACACCAGGTCGGCGGCCTCGGGGTCCACCCAGGCGTTGAACTCGGGGTAGGCGCCGACGTTGCCGCGCCCCGTCGAGCCGCCCATCCAGATGATCTCCTTGATCCGGCCGCGAAGGTCGGGCCGCTGCTCGAGCAGCATCGCGATGTTGGTGAGCGGCCCGGTCGGGATCAGCGTGACGGGCTCCGGCGACGCCTCCAGCAGGTCCGAGATCAGCTCGATCGCCCCGCGCTCGTCCAGCGGCACCGCCGGCTCGGGCAGTTCGGGACCGCCGAGCGCGTTGTCGCCGTGGATCCAGGTCGCCGGCGTGAGCTCGCGCCGCAACGGCTTGTCGGCCCCCGCGGCCACCGGCACACCCTCGACACCGGCGACGGTCAGCGCGACCCGCGCGTTGAACGTCGTGTGCTCCAGGCGGCCGTTTCCCCCGACCGTCGTGACGCCGAGCAGCGTGATCGCCGGGGTGCCCGCGGCCAGCCAGAGGGCGAAGACGTCGTCGTGTCCGGGGTCGCAGTCGAGGATGACGGGAGTCGGCATGGCGCTCCACGGTAGACGAGGGGAATCGTTTCCACCGGGGTCGTCTCACCCAAGCGCGCCTCAGGTGTCCGCAGCCCGCCCCGCCGCAGCCGACCGGAACCGCCCCGGCGACACCCCGTACTCCCGCCGGAACGCCGCCGACAGCGCGAACTCCGTCGAGTACCCCACCTGCGGCGCGATGCGCGCCAGCGAGGCGTCGGTCTCCCGCAGCAGCTGGGCGGCGCGGCTGAGCCGCCACCCGGTGAGGTAGGTCATCGGGGCCTCGCCGACCTCGGCGGTGAAGAGTCGCGAGAACGCCGCCCTGGGCATGCCGGCGGCCTCGCTGAGGCGGCCCACGGTCCACGGGTGGTGCGGGTTCTCGTGGATCTCGCGCAGTGCCGCGGCGACGCCGGGGTGGGCGACCTCCGGCCAGGTCTCGGTGGTGTTCTGCTCGTGCCACTGGCGCAGGACGTGCACGAGGACCAGGTCCAGCAACGCGCGCAGGGTGGCGGCCGAGCCCGGTTGCGGCTTGGTGACGTGCGCGGCGAGCAGGGAGATGACCGCGCGGGTCTCCGGGTGGCGTTCCTCGTCCGGGGACACGGCGATGAGGCCGGGCAGCGTGCGGAGGTAGCGGGGTGTGCGGGCGTGGTCGAGCCGGTAGTTGCCGCACAGGAACTCGAACGACGCCGGGCCGGGGTTCGGCGGGAGGTCGCCCATCTCGATGAGCGGCAGGTCCGCCAGGTCGCACGGCGTCTCGCTGAGGCCGTGCGCGCCGCCGGCCGTCGTGAGCACGATGTCACCGGGGCGCAGGAACACGGGATCGCCGTCGCCGACCAGCCAGCAGACGCCGTGCAGCACGATGTGGAACCCGCTGCCGGCGAACGCGGGGAACCGGACGCCCGGGGCGTCCTGCCTGATCAGGCGCGCTTGCGCGGCTCCGACCCGGACTGTGCGGATCACCTCGCTGATCAGGTCCACACCGGCGATCGTAGTGAAGCGCGTATGAACCGGTGGCGTTCGCGCATGGCACGGGCCGCGGGCACGGTGCTTGAGTCGATCAGGTGATCAATGAGGTCCTGCGCGCGCATGCCGCAGAAGTCGAGAAGAACGAGCGGCCCGCCCCGAAAGGGCTGGCCGCGTTGCGGGAGAACGGCGTGTTCGCGTTGCGCACGCCGCAGGCGCACGGTGGTGCGTGGGCCGGTGTGGAAACGATCGCGCGCCGGTTGGCGGAACTCGGGCGTGCCTGTCCGTCCAGCGCGTGGGTGGCCGGCACCTGCGTGACGAGCAAGACGCTCGCCGGCGGTGTCTTCGACCGGTCCGAGAAGCCCGAGTTCTTCGCCGACCCGGACGCGCTCTTCTGCGGGTCGGGAGTGCCCGGCGCCCGCGGTGAGCGGGTGCCGGAGGGCGTGCGCGTCACCGGGCGCTGGCCGAACGTCTCCGGCTGCGAGGACGCGGAGTGGGCCGGGCTCGCGGTGATGGTCGACGGCGCGTTCTCCTTCGCGCTGGTGCCCACGGCCGAACTCGTCGTCGAACGGACCTGGACCGCGGCCGGCATGCGCGGCACCGGCAGCCACACCCTCGTCGCCGACGACGTCCTGGTACCGGCCGAGCGGATCGCCGGGGCGACGCCGTTCACCCCGAACGACATGATGTTGTTCGCCAGCACGGTCCTCGGCCCGGTCGTGGGCGCCGCCAGGGGAGCGCTCGACGTCGTCACCGCCATGTTCGCCTCGGACCGCAAGCCGTTCATGACCGCGTACACGCGCATGGGGGAGTCGGCGGGAGCCCGGCACTGGCTGGCCGAGGCCGGCTACCTCGTCGACCGCGCCGAGCACGCCATGCTCGCGGTGGCCCGCGAGGCGGACTCCGCCGAACTGTCCCCTGCGGACGTGCCCCGCCTGCGCAAGGTCCTCGCGGAGGCGGGGCAGGACTGCCGCACGGCCGTGGAGCGGATGCTCGACCTGCACGGCGCGAGCGGGTTCGACCGGGCGAACCCGCTGCAGCGCTTCTGGCGGGACGTCGCCGTGGGCAGCCGGCACCCGCACCTCAACCCCTACCTGGCGGTCGAGAACCTCGGCACGGCACTGGCGGGGTAGCCCGGCCGCACGCCGGCGGCCAGCTCCGCGGTGAGCCGGGTGAGCGCGTCCCGGTCTCCGTCCAGAAGCGTTGCCACCAAGGCGGATCCGACGATGACACCGTCGGCGAACGCGGCGACGTCCGCTGCCTGCCGGGCGTTCGCGACGCCCATGCCGACGCAGACCGGCAGGTCGGTGAGCGTGCGCAGCCGGCGGGTCAGCACCGCGGCGGCCTCGTCCACCGACTCGCGTGCGCCGGTGACGCCCATCAGCGCGGACGCGTAGACGAAGCCGGTCCCGGCCGCCACCGTCTCCGCGAGGTGCTCGTCCGTGCTGCTGGGCGCTACCACGAACACGGTGGCCAGGTCGTGCTCCGCGGCCTGCCGCCGCCACTGCGCGGACTCCGCCACCGGGAGGTCCGGCAGCACGCAGCCCGCGCCGCCCGCGGCGGCGAGTTCCCGCGCGAACCGCTCGACGCCGTAGCGGGACACGGGGTTCCAGTACGACATCACCAGCACCGGTGTGCCCGTGGCGGCGTGCACCTCCCGCACCGTGCGCAGCACGTCCGCGATCCGCACCCCGCCGCGCAACGCGATGTCGTCCGCCGTCTGGATGACCGGGCCGTCCAGCACCGGGTCGCTGTGCGGCAGGCCCACCTCGACGACGTCCGCGCCGGCGTCGACGGTGGCGAGGATCGCGTCGATTCCGCCGTCCACCGAGGGAAAACCGGCCGGCAGGTAGGTGACGAGCGCGGCGCGGCCCTCCTGCCGTGCCCGCGCGAGCGTGTCCGTGAGGAGCTTCAGGTTTCCGCTCATCGCGCGGCCTCCAGTCCGAAGTGGGCGGTCGCCGTGTCCATGTCCTTGTCACCGCGGCCGGACAGGTTCACGAGGACGAGCGCGTCCGGGCCGAGTTCGGTGCCGACCTGGAGCGCGCCCGCCAGCGCGTGCGCGCTCTCGATGGCGGGGACGATGCCCTCCGTCCTGGCGAGCAGCCGGAACGCGTGCATCGCCTCGTCGTCGGTGACCGGGCGGTACTCCGCGCGGCCGGAGGTGTGCAGGTGCGCGTGCTCCGGCCCGACGCCGGGGTAGTCGAGCCCGGCCGAGATCGACCAGGCCTCGACGATCTGGCCCTCGTCGTCCTGCAGGACGTAGGAACGGGAACCGTGCAGCACTCCCGGTTCGCCGGCCGTCAGCGACGCCGCGTGCTCGCCGCTCCCGACCCCGCGCCCGGCGGCCTCGCACCCGATCAGGCGCACCGGGTCGTCGAGGAACGCGTGGAACAGGCCGATCGCGTTGGACCCGCCGCCGACGCAGGCGATCGCCGCGTCGGGCAGCCGCCCGGTCCGTTCGAGGAGCTGGCGGCGGGCCTCGACGCCGATGACCCGCTGGAAGTCGCGGATCATGGCGGGGAACGGGTGCGGCCCGGCGACCGTGCCGAACAGGTAGTGCGTGTCCCCGGTGCGAGCCACCCAGTCGCGGAACGTCTCGTTGATGGCGTCCTTGAGGGTGCGGGAGCCGGACGTCACCGGGACCACCTCGGCGCCCAGGAGTTCCATCCGCGCCACGTTGACCGCCTGGCGCCGCATGTCCGTCTCTCCCATGTAGACGGTGCAGGACAGACCGGTCAGCGCGCACGCGGTGGCGGTCGCGACGCCGTGCGAACCGGCGCCGGTCTCGGCGATGACCCGGGTCTTGCCCATCCGCTGGGCCAGGAGCGCCTGGCCCAGCGCGTTGTTCACCTTGTGCGAGCCGGTGTGGTTGAGGTCCTCGCGCTTGAGGAAGATCCGCGCGCCCCCGGCGTGCTCGGCGAAGCGGTGCGCCTCGGTGAGGGCGCTCGGCCGGCCGACGTAGTGGGCGAGGAGGTCCTCGAACCGCGCGACGAACGCGGGATCGGCCTTGGCCCGCTCGTACTCGGCGGCGACCTGGTCGATGGCGGCGACGAGCGCCTGCGGGACGAACCGGCCGCCGAACGCGCCGAAGTACCCGTCACCGCTGGGAAGGCTTCCCGGGGCGGCCGGGAAGAAGAAGTCGTGCTCCATGGCGATGTGCTCCTGACCCGGAACCGTCGGTCCCGGGTGGTGTCGTGAGTGGTCTGGGAGTCAGCGATCCCGCGCGACGCGCGGCGCACGACGCCATCGCATCCCGTTGACCTGGCCCGCCTCGGAACCGATCACGTACCGCACCCTGCGTCCCAGCACGCGCCGTGCGGGCGCGCGGCAGCCACGCGGCCGACGGCCACGGGCGAGACGGACGGTGAGGGGCACGGTGCCAGGTTTACCCGTTCCCACGCGGTTCCGGCAAGCGCGTTGCCACCGCCGGGTGTGACGGGCGAGATAGTCGACACCGTGCAGATTTTTATCTGCACGGTGTAGATTTCACGGCATGACCACACGAACGTTTCTGATCACCGGGGTGAGCAGCGGGCTCGGCAGGGCCTTCGCGCAGGGCGCGCTGGCGGCCGGTCACACCGTCGTCGGCACCGTGCGCAGGGCCGGTGACCTGGCCGATTTCGAGGCCCTGGCCCCTGGACGCGCCCACGCGCGGCAGGTGGACGTGACCGACGATGAGGCCGTCTTCGCCGTCGTGGGAGAGGTCGAGAAGACCGTCGGCCCGATCGACGTGCTGATCGCGAACGCCGGCTACGGCCATGAGGGCGTGTTCGAGGAGTCCTCGATGGCCGAGCTGCGCGCGCAGTTCGAGGCCAACGTGTTCGGCGTCGCCGCCACCGTCCACGCGGTGCTCCCCGGCATGCGCGAGCGGCGTTCGGGCCACATCTTCGCCGTGAGCTCGATGGGCGGGCTGATGTCCGTTCCCGGCCTGTCCTACTACTGCGGCAGCAAGTACGCGGTGGTGGGCATGATGGAGTCGCTGGCCAAGGAGGTCGCGGGTCTCGGGGTCAAGGTGACGATCATCGAGCCCGGCTCGTTCCGCACGGCCTGGGCAGGTCGCTCGATGGTCCGCAGCGAGCGGTCGATCGCCGACTACGACGAGTTCTTCGGGCCGATCCGCGAGGCCCGGCAGGCCGCCAGCGGCAACCAGCTGGGCAATCCCCAGAAGGCTGCCGAGGCCGTGCTCGCGGTGCTCGACGCGGAGAAGCCGCCGGTGCACCTCGTGCTCGGCTCGGACGCGCTGAGGCTCGTGGCGAACGGCCGGGCGGCGGTGACCGCGGACATCGAGGCGTGGGAGGAGCTCTCCCGGTCGACGGACTTCCCGGACGGCCACCAGATCGCGTCGAACTGACCGCGTGACATCCTGGACGGGGGCCGCGGTGGTGCCCGATGACTTGCGGAGGTGGACGGGCGATGCCCGAGTCGGTCAGGGCGGGCCGCCGTCGTTCCGCCGCACCGTCCAAAGGGGACCTGCGCGAGCTCAAGATCCTTGAAGTCCTCGGGGGCCTGCTGGCGGTCAAGGGTTTCGACGCGCTCACGACCGCGGACATAGCGGAACGCGCGGGGCTCTCCCGCGGCTCGATGTACTTCTACTTCAACTCCAAGCAGGAGGCGCTGGTCGCCCTCTTCGCGAGGACCGTCGAGGCGCTGCGGGAGAAGTCGCGCGCGGCGGCGGACGACCCGGCGGCGCCGCGGGAGGCGATCGCGACGGTCATGAGGCGCACCAGGGACCGCTGGCACGAGCACGGTCTCATCATGCGCGTCGCGATCGACCAGTCCCCGGCGATCCCCGAGTTGAGCGCCCTGTGGCAGGAGACGGCGGACATCTTCATCGACGCCATCGCGAAGATCCTGGTGCGGGCGGGCGTCGCGGCGCACGGGGGGCCGGACGGGGCGCAGGCCCTCGCGCGGGCGCTGTGCTGGATGGTCGAGCGGAGCTTCTACCACGCCTCGGCGGTGTCCCCCGAGGCGCTCGACGAGGCGTGCGAGACCTGTCAGGTCGTGTGGCTGCGCGTGGCCGGGCTCGACTCCTGAGCCGGGCGGACGCCGTCGCGCGGATCGCGTCCGGCGAACCCGAGCAGCCGGTCGACCGCCGGGGCGTCGTCCGGCACGGGCACACCGGGCCCGATGATGGCGCTGCCCTGCACGGAACGCAGCCGGGACGCCGTCACGTTCACCAGCACCTCCGCGACGGGTTCGGGGATCGGTTGTGCCGCACCGATCCCGCTGGCGACGTCCCACGCGTGCAGGGCCAGGTCGCACGCCATCTGCCAGCAGTAGTGGACCGCGGGCGTCTCCCCGAAGGAGAGGTGCACGGTCCACGTCGTCGCGCCGGGCACCGTCCACGCCGCGTGCGCCGCCGCGGAGGCCCGTTCCCAGGCGCCGACCGGATCGTCCCCGAGCACGTCGCCGTCGTAGCGGTCACCCACCGCGGCCGTGGTCTGGCCGGCGAGCACGTGCGGCACCCACAGCGCTTCGGAGACGAGGTGGTTGACCACGTCCCGCACGCTCCACTCGGTGCACGGCGTGGAGGCGTCCCACTGGTCGTCGCGGATCCGGTGCACCAGCCGGTCGAACGTCCGGAGCGACTCCTCGTAGACCTTCAGCGGGTTCCCGTGCTCGGACAAGGCCCGTCCTCTCCTGTATGTAACGACCACTCTACACAGGTCAGGACTCGATGACGGCGGTCAGGGCCGCCGCGAACGGGCCGGGGTCGACGTCGCCGCGCACGGCCAGTTGGTTCGCATAACCGTTGCACAGAGCCACGAACGCCTCGGCGATCCGTGCCGCGTCCTCCGCGGACCGGCCGGGCAGCAGGGCGGCGACCGCCGCGCGCAGGTCGTCGAGCTGCTGCCGGACGACGGCGGCGAGCGCGGGGGAGACGGCGGCCTCGGCGTAGATCTGGGCGACCAGCCGGGCGTGGTCGTGCTCCCGCGCCGCCGTGCGCACGTCCTCGAGGAAGCCGAGGACGGAGGCGGCCGTGAGCTCGCCGGGCAGGGTGTCGCTCGTCTGCTCGCAGATGGCGGCGACGATCTCGTCCTTGCTCTTGAAGTAGCGGTAGATCGCTCCGGTGGACAGTCCTGAGGCCTCGACGAGGTCGGGCATGGACGTCCGCGCGAAGCCGTGGCTCGCGAACCGGGCGCGGGCCGCGTCGATGATCTGCTGACGGCGTGCGTCGAGGTGGGCCTGGGTGACCTTCGGCATAAAGAACGACCATTCGTTTTTGTAGTAGCGTCACGACCGTACCCCATGGCGAGTCATCAGGAGGATCTCCGTGCGCTACCAGGCCTTCGGGCGGAACAGCGGGTTGCGGGTCTCGGAGTACGTGCTGGGCACGGCCGGATTCGGGTCCGCGCCGGGCGCCGCGGGCGTGGACGGGGCGAAGGCGGTCTTCGAGGCCTTCGTCGCCGCCGGCGGCACCACGTTCGACAGTTCGAACATCTACCAGAACGGCGAGGCGGAGACGCTGCTCGGCGAGTTCCTCGGCCGCGACCGCGACGACTTCGTGGTGATCACGAAGTACAGCGGCAGCAGGCAGGACCGCGTCCGGCCGGGCACCACCGGCAACAGCCGCAAGACCATGATCCGCTCGATCGAGGAGAGCCTGCGGCGCTTGAAGACGGATCACGTCGACGTCTTCATGCCGCACTTCCCCGACGGCGTGACGCCGATCGCGGAGATCCTGGCGGGCTTCGAGGACCTGGTCCGCGCGGGCAAGATCCGCTACGGCGGCCTGTCGAACTTCCCCGCCTGGCGGGTCGCGGGCGCCGCGGTGAGGGCGGAGCTCGCCGGGGGCCCGCCGCTCGTGGGCATCCAGACCGAGTACAGCCTGGCCGAGCGCTCCGCCGAGCGGGAGCTGATCCCGATGGCGGACGCCCACGGGCTCGGCGTCGTCCTGTACTCCCCGCTGGCGGGCGGCCTGCTGACCGGCAAGTACCGGCGCGGTGAGCGGGGACGGCTCACCGGCAGGGGGGTGGAGCACGACGCCCGGCGGGACGCCGTGCTCGACGCCGTCCTGGCCGTCGCCGAGGAGGTGGGCACGGGCCCGGTGCAGGTGGCGCTGGCCTGGTTGCGGCAGCGCGCCGCCCGCACGCGGACCTCGATGATCCCCATCGTCGGCCCCCGCACGCCGGCTCACCTGGAGGGATACCTCGACGCGCTGTCCGTTGACCTGGGTCACGACCACTACCGGCTGCTGGACGAGGCCGCCGCGATCCGGCTCGGCACGCCCCACGAGGACGTGGCGGGCGCGCTGGCCCACGGCGTCGACGGCGAGCGGAGTCTCCTCGACGCCCCGCCGGTGCCCGTGGCCTGAGACGGCCGGCGGCGCACCGGGTGGGGGCACTGCGCCCTCCCACGCGGGTCGAAGCGTCCATACCGTCGGTGTCATGACCAGTCCCCGCACAGCACGGGTGTGGTGAACGCACTCCGGAGCCGACGAGGACGGCCCCTCGCGGCGGGCACACGCCCGTCACACCGACGCACACGCTGAAAGCAAGGCCGCGCAATGACTTCGACAACCAGGACGCAGGCCCGCACGTGGGCCGGAGTGGTCACGCTGCTGGCCGGCACGCTGTTGCCGCCGCTGGACTTCTTCATCGTCAACCTCGCCATCCCGTCGATCCAGCACGACCTCGGCGGCGGGGACACCCTCGGCCGGCAGATCGTCGCCAGCTACGCCGCCACGTACGCGGTGATGCTCACCCTCGGTGGGCGGCTGGGAGATCTGCACGGACGGCGGCGGGTCTTCCTCGTCGGCTTGGTCGGGTTCGCGCTCGCCTCACTGCTGTGCGGCGTGGCCACCGGACCCTGGACGCTCCTGGCCGGGCGCGTCCTGCAGGGCGTCACCGCCGCGCTCATGGCGCCGCAGTCACTCGCGCTCATCCGTGCCGCCCTAGACGGTCGTGAGCAGCGGATCGCCCTCGGCCTGCACGGCGCGACCTTCGGGCTCGCCGCCGTCATCGGCCAGTCCCTGGGCGGACTCCTCGTCACCGCCGACATCGGGGGCCTGGGCTGGCGGGCGATCTTCCTCGTCAACCTCCCCGTCGCCGCGCTGGCCCTGCTGGGCGGCTTCTTCCTGCGCGACCCGCACAGCGGGGGTGCGCAGCGGCTCGACCGGACCGGCGCCCTGCTGCTGCTCACCGGTCTCGCCGGGATCGTCGTCCCGCTGGTCGAGGGGCCCGACCTGGACTGGCCCCTGTGGTGCCTGGTGCTGCTCGTCGCGGCCGCCGGCGTGCTGATCCGGTTCTGGCGCCACGAATCCGCCCTCGGTGCCGGCGGCTCACGCGCTCGCGTCATGCCGCTGGTGCCACCCAAGGCGGTCACCGCGCCCGGAGTGCGGATCGCGCTGGTGTCGGTCGCCCTGTTCTACTCGATCGCCGGGTTCTTCCTCGTGTTCTCGGAACACGAGCAGGCCGTCGGGCGCACGCTGGTGCAGGCGAGCCTCGACATCCTGCCGCTCGGCATCGGCTTCCTGATCGGCCCGCTGGTCGTGCCGAACCTCGCGCGGTTCGTGCCGCGGGGGATCGCCGCCGCCGGCCTGGTCCTCGAGACCATCGGCTTCCTCGCGTTCGCGGGGCTCGTCACCGCGCTGGGCCAGACCCCGTGGGCCGCCGCACCCCTGGCGCTCATCGGGTTCGGTCAAGGGCTCGCCCTGCCGTCGCTCATCCGCATCACGGTCACCCTCGTCCCGCGCGCGTTCGCGGGCCTCGCGAGCGGTCTGGTCAGCGCGACCCTCCAGATCAGCGCCGCGCTGTCGGTCGCGGTCATCGGCGGCACCTTCTACGCGGTGGCCGCTGCGCACGGGTCGACCCGCGCGATCGCCGCGGTGTCGGTCATCATCGCGGTGCTGTTGTCCGTCTCCGCGCTGCTGTCGCTGCGGGCCGAGCGCGTCACTCCCGCGGAGGCGTGAGAGCAGGCACGCGGGTCCTGGACGAGTGAGTCCCGGACCCGCGTGCCTTGGCGACGGGAGAAACCGTTGCGCCGATCGGTCAGGACTCACGCGAGTCCTGGCTGTGCCGCAGGAAACCCTGCAGCAGCCCGCACGTCCACTCCGGCTGGTCGAGCGGCACCAGGTGCGCGGCGCCCGGCGCGACCACGAGGCCGCCCGCCCCGGTGCCCTCGAGCAGCGCCTCGCCGCCGGTGACGAAGTCCGGGAAGTCCTGCGCTCCCACCACGACCAGCATCCGCCCGGCCAGCGGCCGCAGCCGCCGCGGGTCCGGGTCGTCGGCGCGGGGCGGTTCTCCGTGCGCCCGGCGCAGGTGCAGGTTGCCGCGCATCATCGTCGCGGCGTGCTCCTTGACCGCCGGCGACGCGTCGGGTGACACCCACGCCTGCACCCCGGCCTGCACGGCACCTTCGAGGTCGTCCGCGGCGAGCCTGTCCCGTTCGCGTCGCAACGCCGCGGCGAATCCGTCGGTCTGCGGCTGGTCGTGCCGGCGGTAGCCGATGGCGACGAGCGACCGCACCCGGTCCGGTGCGGCGGCCGCGATCTGCAGCGCCACCAGCGCTCCGAGTGAGTTGCCCGCGATGTCGAACCGGTCGATCCCGAGGTGGCCCAAGGTTTCCAGCACGTCGTCGGCCGGTGGGGCGGTGTGGTGTGCGGGTAGCACCGCGGCACCGTGTCCCGGCAGGTCCAGGGCGACCGCGCGGAAACCCGCGGCGGCGAGCAGCGGCAGGTGCCGCCGCCACATAGTCCTGTCGGCGGGCCGGGCGTGCAGCAGCACCACCGGTCGGCCGCTGCCGAGTTCGTCGTGGGGGAGCAGCAACGCTCGTCCTCCGGGTCAGGCCGCGGAGAGGTCGTCGACCTCGGCGGCGGTCAGTTCGATCCGCGCGGCGGCCAGGTTCTCCTCCAGGTGTGCCACCTTCGACGTGCCGGGGATCGGCAGCACCACCGGGGAACGGGCCAGCAGCCACGCGAGGGCCACCTGGGCGGGCGTCGCGTCGTGGGCCTTCGCGATCCGGTCGACCACGTCGCCCGCCGCCAGGCCGCCCTGGGCGACGGGTGCCCACGGGATGAAGCCGATCCCGTGGCGGGTGCAGTGGTCCAGCACCGGCTCCGAGTCGCGCTCGGTGATGTTGAAGCGGTTCTGCACCGTGCTGATCTCGACGACGGCCCTGGCCCGCTCGATCTGGGCGACGTCCACCTGCGACAGTCCGATCGCGACGACCTTCCCCTCGTCCCGCAACGCCTTCAGCTCGCCGACCTGGTCCTCGAGCGGGACCTGCGGGTCGACCCGGTGCAGCTGCAACAGGTCGATCTGGTCGAGCCCCAGCCGCCGCAGGCTCAGCAGCACCTGCGCGCGCAGGTACTCGGGCCTGCCCACGGGAGGCCACGCCTTCGGGCCCAGCCGGACCCTGCCCCGCGGGGTGTCGACGACGTCGGGCCCGTTGCGGGTCAGGCCCACCTTCGTCGCGATCAGGACGTCGGCGGGGTACGGGTGGATCGCCTCGCGGATGATCTCCTCGCTGACGTGCGGGCCGTAGGAGTCGGCGGTGTCGATGAACTGGACACCGAGCTCGACCGCCCGGCGCACGACGCGGACGCACTCCCGCCGGTCCTCGGGCTCACCCCAGATGCCGAGGCCGGTCAGCCGCATCGCGCCGAAGCCCAGGCGGGCGACGGGCCTGCCCGCGATCTCGAAGGTCCCGGCGGTCATCGGTCGGTGCTCCCGGTCTGCTCGGTGACTTCAGTGAAGGTCGAAACTTCACTCCGCTCGGCGAGCCGGCGCAGGAGCACGAGGGCGTCCTCGGTGGCGCTGCCGGGTTCGGCGGTGTAGACGGACAGGTGCTGTCCCGGCGCGCTGGTCGCGGCCAGCGCCTCGAAGTGCAGGTGCAGCAGACCCACCCCGGGGTGCCGGAACCGCTTGTCCTCGTGCGTCCGGGGACGGATCTCGTAGCGCGCCCACAGCGACGCGAACGCCGGGCTGCGCGCGCTGAGCGAGCCCAGCACGGCCTCGATGCGCCGGTCGCCGGGGAAGGTGGCGGACTGCGCGCGCAGGTTGCCCACCGCGATCTCGGCGGCCTTGTCCCAGTCGACGTAGAACTCGCGCGCGAACGGGTCCAGGAAGATCATCCGCAGCAGGTTGTCGAAACGCGCGAACCCGGAGTAGAGCGCCTCGGCCATCGGGTTGGCCGCGAGGATGTCCTGCGCCGGCCCGACCACGAACGCGGGCAGGTCCCGGACGTTCGCCATCAGCAGCCGCAGGTCCGAGCCGACCTCGGCCACCGCCGCGGTCTCCGTCGTCAGTGCCGGCATGCCGAGCCGGTACAGGTGCTCGGCGGCGGCCTCGTTCAGGCGCAGCGCCTGGGCGATCGCGCGCAGGGCCTGTTCGGACGGACGGCGTTCCCTGCCCTGTTCCAGCCGCGTGTAGTAGTCGGTGCTGACCCCGGCCAGCAAAGCGACCTCGTCGCGGCGCAGGCCCGGCACCCGGCGGTGGCCGTCGTCCGGCAGTCCCGCGGCGGCGGGGGTGACCGCGTCTCGCCGGGCCCGCAGGAAGTCGCCCAGGTCGTTCTCGCGCTTCATGAACCCACCGTAGGCGTTGGGCGGGAGAGCGGAAGGGTGTGGTGCACCCCCCTTCCGGTCACTCCACTGTGGAGGGAGCGCCGGTTCGCCGGGTGTCGGCGAGCGCGTCCTCCATCAGCTCCAGGAGTGCGGCGAGCCGGTCGGGGGCGAGGCCTGCCAGGGGACTGGTGCCGAGCGTCGCGCTCAGCACCGCGGCGCGGACCCGGACGCCCTCCTCGGTGAGGACGAGCACGCGGGACCGCCGGTCGTCCCGGTCGACGGCGCGCTCGACGAGGCCGCGGTCGAGGAGCTGGCCCGCCATGAAGGTCAGGTTCGACGCGTTGCAGTAGAGCTGTGCGGCCAGTGCCTTCATCGACGCCGGGGGCCGGGCGGGGTCGAGCGCCCAGAGCACCTGGGCGGTCGCGTGGGTGAGCCCGTGCTCGGCGAGGACGCCCGCGATCCGGTCGCTGGTGCGCATGAAGATCTCGTGGTTGAGGCGAACCGCCCGCTCCAGCTCCGCGTCTGCCACCACCGCAGTCTAGTCATTTGCTTCAAGTCTTGAAGTTGCTACGCTCGGGCAGATACTTCAAGTCTTGAAGCAATGGAGTGGTCATGTCGTTCGCGGGAAGCACCGCGCTGGTCACCGGCGCGTCGAAGGGGATCGGCGCGGCCTACGCCCTCGAGCTGGCGCGCAGGGGAGCGGACCTGGTGCTCGTCGCGCGGTCGGCCGACTCGTTGCGCAGGCTGGCGGAGGAGATCCGGAGCGCGCACGGCGTCCGGGTGGAGGTGGTCGCCGCCGACCTCGCGGGTCATGACGGTCCGCGCGAGGTCGACGACGAGCTGCGGCGCCGCGGGATCGAGGTCGACCTGCTGCTCAACAACGCGGGCGCGGGCTCGATCGGCCCGTTCCTCGACCGGCCGTTCGACGCCCAGCTGGCGAGCGTGGACCTCAACATCACCGGCCTGGTGACCCTCACCCACCGCATAGGGAGCCGGATGCGCGAGCGGGGAGCGGGCGGGATCATCAACGTCTCGTCGACGGCGGCCTTCCAGCCCCTGGCCTACCAGGCCGTCTACGCGGGCACGAAGGCGTTCGTCCTGTCGTTCAGCGAGGCCCTGGCGCAGGAGCTGGCCGGCACCGGGGTGCGGGTGATGGCCGCCCACCCCGGTGCCGTCGCGACGGGTTTCCTCGACGGCACGACCGCGAAGATCAGCGACGCGGCCGACTCGCCGGAGAAGATCGCCACGCGGACGCTCGACGACTTCGCGAAGGGCCGGCACGCCTCCTACCCCGGTTCGTGGTTCTACCGGGTGCAGACGTGGGTGGGCCGGGTGCTGACGCGCCGCCGCACCGCCGCGCTGGGTGCCCTGGTCAACCGGAAGCTGGGGTTCGACCGCGTGGCCGACGCCGAGAACGCGCGCTGACCTGCGTCAACGCGCGGCGCACGTGGACCGCACCGCCGAGCCGAGTGCCTCGCGGTGCAGGCCGTCGAGGTCCTGCAGGACGGTCGCCGACGTGGTGGCCAGGACCAGCTGCACGGTGCACGGGACGTGCTGGGCGCGCACGCCCTCGGTGGCCTTGAGCTGCCCGAGCAGCGCCGTGGTCAGCTGGTCGAGCCGGACGCGGATCTGCGCCAGGTCGGGACGCGTGGTGGGAGCCTCCTCCGGGTGTGCCGTCCAGCGTGCGAACAGGCCCTTCTGCACGACCTTGCTCGCCGTGATCTGGTCCCGGAAGAACACCGCTGCGGCCTCCGGGTCCACCCCGGCGCCGACGGCCTGCGCGCGCACCTGCTGGAGCACCTGCTCCTCGCGGACGGGGTCCTCGATCGGCGAGGCGGTGCCGAACTTGGACGCCGCCACGTCGTCGCTCACGAGGAGGCGCTCGACGACGAGGTCGGTCAGCGGGCCGAGCCTGCCGAACGACCCGGCGGTCGTGACCGCGCTGCTCGCGACCTCGGCGTTCGGTGTCGCGGCGTGCGGGGCCGCGGTGGCCTGGGGGACGGTCAGCGAGATCGCGCCGGCCACCGTGAGGGCGGTGACCGCGATGCGACGGGTCCTCTTGCTCAACTGCTTGCCTCGTTCTTCCGTGATCGTTTCGTCGGATACGTGACGCCGGTCAGTCTTTCGGACTCCTCCCACAGGCGGCGCTGCACGACGGCGTCGTGGGAGAGGCTGGAGGAGGTCACCCGTTCGGGGTGACCGGTGCGGCCGCGCGGGCCGTAGTAGTCGCCACCGCGGGCGAGCGGGTCGGTGGCGGCGCGGAGCGGGCCGAGCGCCCCCATCTCCGCGCTCTGGGAGAGCTTCCACATCAGCGGGTTGACCCTCGGGTCGAGCACGATCTGGACGAGCCGGTTCATCTCGCGCCCGCCCTCGGTCCTCGCGAGTCCGGGGTGACCGGCCACGGAGATCGCCGGGGCGCCGACCGCCCGCAGCCGCCGGTCGAGCTCGTGGGCGAAGAGCAGGTTGGCGAGCTTGGCCCGGTTGTAGGCCTTCGCGAACCGGTACCGCGGGCCCGCCTCGGGGTCGAGGTCGGCGGGGTCGATCGTGCCGTTGAGGTGGCCGTTGCTGGCGACCGTCACCACCCGAGCGCCCGGCGTGTCCTGCAGCAGGTCGAGAACGAGTCCGGTGAACGCGAAGGGGCCGAGGTGGTTGACGCCGATGGTCGACTCGAACCCGTCCTCGGTGAGCGAGTACCGCCGGCGGAACCCGCCCGCGTTGTTGACCAGCAGATCGATGTGGCCGTATTCGTCGTGCAGCCGGTGGGACGCCGTGTGGACCGACGCGAGAGAGGCGAGGTCCAACGGCAACGTGCGCACGACCGCGCCGGGCGAGCCCGCCCAGATCCGGTCGGCGGCCGCGGCGGCCCGCCCCGCGTCACGGCAGGCCAGCACGACCTCGGCTCCGCGCCGCGCGAGGGCGTCGGCGATCGCGAACCCGAGGCCGGTGCTCGACCCGGTCACGACCGCGGTGCGCCCGTACAGCGCAGGGATGTCGTCGAAGGACCAGCGGTGCACGGGAAGTCCTCTCTGATCAGGATGTAGCGTTCACTCTACACGAATTTAGATAGAACGTTCGGTCTTGACAACGCGCGTCCGCGTCTGCACGATGGAGCTCGATAGAACGTTCGGTATCGCGGATCGTCCGCGATCGTGAAAGGGATCCGCCATGAGCACTCCTCTGTACGTCGGCATCGCCACCTCGACCGGTGACGGCAGGGCCGGAGGGCACGCCAGGACCGACGACGGCCTGCTCGACATCTCGCTCGCGATCCCGAAGGAGATGGGCGGCCCCGGCGGCGCCACCAACCCGGAGCAGCTGTTCGCGGCCGGCTGGGCCTCGTGCTTCCACTCGGCGCTGAAGGCCGTCGCGGCGCAGCGCAAGGTCCAGGTCACCGACTCCGCGGTCGTCGCGGAGGTCCAGGTGCTCCCGACGCCCGAGGGTGGCTTCAGCCTGAGCGCCGCGCTGCACGTCGAACTCTCCGGTGTGGACCAGGCGGTGGCGGACGAGCTCGTCGAAGCCGCGCACCAGATCTGCCCGTACTCCAACGCCACGCGCGGCAACATCCCGGTCACCGTGGACGCGACTGTCGCCTGAGTGGAGCGGCTGCACCGGCGGGGGAACGCCGGTGCAGCCTCGCAGCGGCCGGGCCGGCGGGGGATCGCCGGCCCGGTCTTTTTCGTGCGCGGGTTGGTAGGTGCTGGGTTGGAGCTCCGCGGTGTGGGGTGGGGCGGTGGCTCGCCTTGGGGCTGGAGTTGCCGGTGAGGACTGGCTGTGTGCCGAGGGTCTTGTCGGTGCGGGGGCGGGTGGTTGGGGTTGTGGGTGGGGACTGGCTGTCCAACGAAGGCTTGGTCGTCGCGGGGCGGCGGGTGGCTGGGATCGCGGGCGTGGACCGGCTCTCCGCCGAAGGCTTGGTCGTCCCGGGGCCCCGCCTTGGGGGGCTGGGGTTGTGGGCAGGATTCGCCGGCCGCCGAAGGCTCGGTCGGTGCGGGGCAGCGGGGTTGGGGACGGCTGCGCCGTTCGCCCCCGGTGGCCCGCACCCGGCAGTTGGGCCGTCAGGCGGCTTTCGCCCGTTCGCGAGATCTCGCCGGCCTCACGAGTCGTATAGTGAGCGTTACATACAACTCTATGTCGGAGGGGTGACCTGGTGGGTATCAGAAAGCTGGGCTATGTCGGCTTGAACGTCACCGATGTCGACGCGTGGACCGATCTGTTGTGGCGCACGCTGGGTGTCGGGGTGACCGACGCCAAGTCGGGTACGGAGACGATCGCGCTCGCTGAGATGGACGAGTTCAAATACCGGGTCGCGCTCTACCCGTCGACCGAGGACTCTCCGCGTGAGATCGGCTGGGTGGTCGACACCCCCGCCGAACTCGACCGCCTCACCCACCGCCTCACCGTGGCCGGCTACACCGTGGCCGAGGGCATCGACGACGAACGCGACCTGCGGGGTGCCACGCATCTGCGCTGGTTCACCGACCCCGCCGGGTTCCGGGTCGAACTGGCCATCGGCGAGACCAAGGTCCGTGTCGCCGCCGACCGCCCCACCGGTGGTCCCGGCATCACCGGACTCGGCCACCTCGTCCTGGCCACCCCCCACCTGACCGAACTGCGCCACCTCTACGAGACGGTGCTGGAGTTCCGGCTCACCGACTACCGCTCACCCGGCCTGTTCTTCTTGCGCTGCAACTCCACGCACCACAGCATCGCTCTCGGTACGGCGGACACCGCCTCGATCCATCACCTCGAGTTCGAGCACGCCACCATCGACGACGTCGGCCGCGCCCACGACCGCGCCCACGCCAACAACGTCCCCGTCTCCATCAGCCTCGGCCGCCACATGAACGACAAAGCCATCTCCTTCTACGTCAAGAACCCCAGCGGCTTCCACCTCGAAATCGGCTGCGGCGGCATCACAGTCGACGACGACTGGGTCCCCCACGACTTCGGCCAGGCCAGCGTCTGGGGACACCGCCACACCGACACCAACCCCTTCGCCGGGGCGAAGTCGTGACGGGCGCGCTCGCCGGTCGGCGTGCCCTCGTCACGGGTGCGGCGAGCGGGATCGGGGCCGCTGTGGCCACCCGGCTCGCCGGGCTCGGTGCTCACGTCGTCGTCTGCGACGTCGATGCCGACGGTGCCGAGAGGATGGCGAGGCAGATCGGCGGTGAGGCGTTGCCGCTCGACCTGAGTGACACGAAGAGCTTGGGGGACAAGCGGTTCGACGCCGACATCCTCGTCAACAACGCCGGGGTCCAGCACGTGTCGCCGGTCGAGGAGTTCGCGCCGGAGCGGTTCGCCTTCATGCTGCGGCTGATGCTGGAGGCGCCGTTCCTGTTGAGCCGCGCCGTGTTGCCGGGGATGTACGAACGCGGCTGGGGGCGGATCGTGCACGTCGCCAGCGTCCACGGACTGCGGGCCAGCGCCTACAAGTCCGCCTACGTCAGCGCGAAGCACGGACTGCTGGGGTTGTCGAAGGTGATCGCGCTGGAGGGCGCGGCCAAGGGCGTCACGAGCAACTGCGTGTGCCCTGGGTACGTGCGCACCCCGCTGGTGGAGAACCAGCTGGCGGACCAGGCGAAGGCGCACGGCCTGAGCGTCGACGACGTGCTGGCGGAGGTGCTGCTCGCGAAGACCGCGGTCAAGCGCCTGATCGAACCGGCCGAGGTCGCCGGTGCGGTGGCCTACCTGTGCTCACCGGAGACGAACTCGGTCACCGGCACCGAGATGGTCCTCGACGGGGGCTGGAGCGCCTCCTGACGACGGAGGCGTTCCGGGGCGCGGAACACCGTGGTGCGCGTGACCGAGAGCGACTGGGACGATCCGGTGGGTGAATGTCGTTGCCGCGCAACGGAAACAGGAACTGAGGCTTCGGCTTCAGACCACAAGGGCGACACCGGCCGGTGCCCGATCGTCACCCACCTGGATGAGATAGAACGTTCGGTCTTGACTCCGTCACGGGCCGTCGATACAGTACCGGTGTAGCGATCGTTCTATACACCGCCCCGGTGTCCGTCTCCTCGGACGTGGGGCAAGGAATTCGGTCTTGGCGCGCGAACGACGCGATGAGCCGGGCCGTCCACATCGAACCGAAGGAAATCCCGTGACTGCCACCAGTCCTGCCGCGTCGTCCCTGCGGCGGTTGTACTTCGTCCGTGCCGCGTTCGCACTCGTCTGGGCCGTCCTGGTGGGCGTGACCGGGTCCGAGCTCGGGCCGATCGTCATCACGCTCGTCATCCTGTACCCGCTGTTCGACGTGGCCGCCGCCATCGTCGACGCCCGCTCCTCGAAGCAGTCCCAGAACGTGCTGGGCCTGTACGTCAACGTCGCCGTCAGCACGCTCGCGGCCCTCGGCATCGCGATCGCCAGCGGCACGACCGGCATCCCCGGCATCCTGCAGGTGTGGGGCGCGTGGGCGATCGTCTCGGGCATCGTCCAGCTGGTCGTCGGCGTCGGCCGCCGCAAGATGGGCGGCCAGTGGCCCATGATCCTCAGTGGTGGCCTGTCCGTGGGCGCCGGCACCTCGTTCATCCTGATGGCCTCGCAGCCGAACGCCGCGCTGACCTCCGTGGCGGGCTACGCCGCGCTCGGCGGCATCTTCTTCCTCGTGTCGGCGATCCGCCTCGGTTCCGCCGCGAAGAAGGCCCCCGCGACGGCCGGCGCGGTCTGAGCCCTTCCCGATCACGACGCGGTGACGCGCGGGTGGCGGGGTTCGCCAGAACCCCCGCCCGGCGCCCCGCGGTCCGCGGTCGCTGTTCGTTCGGCGTTTGTTCAGAGAAGGTCTTTCAGGCGCCACGGCCGGTGTGGCCCTTCTGTCCACCGATAGATCGTTGCCGGTGGGGCTCACCGACCGAGGGTCGTCGCACGGCCGCCGTCGCAATTGGTGCTGGCCAACGCCTGCCCCAAGTTGTAGAGTGAGCGTTACATACAGAGGGTGGGCTCCGGATCGGCACCACAGTGCCGGGCCGGGCTTTTTCGGGGCCTGAACGACCGTCGCAACGAAGCGAGGTTTCCCGTGAACGTTCTCGAGCAGGTCAGAAATTCACCGATGAGTCGCGCTCAGGTCCAGGCAGTCGCCCTCTGCCTGGTCATGAACGTGGTCGACGGTTTCGATCTACTGGTCACGTCCTTCGTCGGCCCGGCCATCACCCGCGAATGGGGCCTGTCCCCGTCGTCGGTGGGCGTGCTGCTGAGCGGTGGCCTGGCCGGAATGGCCATCGGCGCGCTCTTCCTGGCGCCGTTCGCCGACCGCATCGGCCGCCGCAAGATCACGCTCGGCAGCCTGGCGCTGGCGTCGCTCGGCATGCTGGCGGCGGCCTTCACCCAGGACCTCGGGCAGCTCCTCGCCGCCCGCGTCGTCACGGGTGTCGCCGTGGGCACGATGGCGGCGAGCCTGCCGGTGCTCACCTCCGAGTACTCGAACAACAAGCGCAAGGGAACGGCCGTCGCGCTGATCACGACGGGCTACGGCATCGGCGCGGTCATCGCGGGGCTCTCCACGAGTGTGCTGGTCGGCTCCATGGGCTGGCGCTCCGTGTTCGTCTTCGGCGCCGTCGCGACGGCCGTGCTGTTCCTGGTGGGACTGCGGTTTCTGCCGGAGTCCATGGACTACCTGGTCGCGAAGCGCCCCGCCGGCGCGCTGCAGAGGTTCAACAAGATCCTCGTCTCGATGGGACGCCAGCCGGTCGACGAGCTGCCCGCGCACGACACGGGTTCGCGCAAGGTCGCGCTGGAGTCGCTGTTCCAGGGCGGCAACGCCGTCCGCACGGTCCTGGTCTGGCTCGCGTTCACCGCGGCGCAGACCGCGTTCTACTTCGCGAGCTCCTGGACGCCCACCCTCCTGCTGAAGGCGGGCATGTCCAACCAGCAGGGCATCAGCGGCGGCATCCTGTTCAGCCTCGGCGGCATCACGGGCGCGGCGCTGCTCGGCGTGCTGGTGTCCAAAGTGGAGGCGCGGAAGCTGACCGCGGCGTACTTCGGCCTCGCCGCCGTGATGCTCGTGCTGTTCTCGCTCTCCCTGGGAACGCTGGCGATCGCACTGGTCTTCGCCGTCGTGCTCGGGCTCTTCCTCAACGGGACGATCTCGGGCATCAACGTCATCGTGCCGCTGATCTACCCGGCGGAGTCCCGCGCGACGGCGCTCGGCATGGCGGTCGCGGTGAGCAGGCTCGGCGCCGTGCTGGCACCGCTGTTCGCCGGCTACCTCGTGCAGGCGGGGTGGCAGCCGAGCTCGATGTACCAGGTGTTCACGATCCCCGCGTTGATCGGTGGCGCGGCGGTGCTGCTCCTGACGCGGTTCGGGCGTTCGACCCCGAACGCGGTCGGCGCGCCGGTCAAGGCCGGTGCGGTCGCGGAAGCCTGACCGGTTCCGACGTGCGTCCGGCGGTGGCGCGGGTGATGGTGAAATGTCTCGAACGAGGAGGTTCCGGGTGTCCGTCGCAACGGAGGACGTCGCCGTGACAGGCGCCGATCTCCCACTGGTCCTGCTCCACGGCGGTGGGCCCGGTGTCGACGCCGTCAGCAACTGGGCGGCGGTGACGACCCGGCTCCGCGCGGAGTTCGACTGCGTCGCGCCGGACCTGCTCGGCTTCGGCGTCCAGGTCACCGCCGCCGGGACCGAGGGGCTCGAAGGACCGCGGGCGTGGGCCGACGCCCGCGCACGGCAGGTCCTCGACCTGCTCGACCGCAACGGACTCGGGAAGGTGAACCTCGTCGGCAACTCCGCCGCCGGCGGGGCCGCCGCGCTGGCGCTGCTCGCCATCGCGCCGGACCGGGTCCGCCGCGCGGTCGTCATGGGCGGTGCGGGCACCGGGCCGCTGCCCGCCGCGGTCCCGTTCTACGGCGAGCCGACGAAGGAGTCCATGCGCGCCACCCTCGCGCGGCTCGTCGCCGACGAGAGCGTCCACGGCGACCTGCTCGACGAGCTCGCGGACTTCCGCGTGCGCCAGGCACTGCGCCCCGGCGCCGAGGAGGCCTTCCGGTCGATGTTCGCGGCCGTCGACGCACCCGCCGTCGACCTCGCGTCGATCTCCACACCGGTGCTGGCGCTGCACGGGGAGCACGACCGGGTCTCACCCGTCGAGGTCTCGCGGCGCCTCGCCGCCGCACTGCCCCACGGCCGGCTGGAGGTGGTCGCCGGGGCCGGCCACTGGATCCACATCGACCGGCCGGACGAGTTCTGCGCCCTGGTAGGGGAGTTCATCAGCTCATGACACAGCAACCCGGCAGTGACGAACTGCTCGACGTCCTGGTCGTCGGAGCAGGCCCCACAGGGCTGACGCTCGCGATCGACCTCGCCCAGCGCGGCGTGCGGTGTCACGTCGTCGAGGCGTCCGAAGAACGCGCGGAGAACCCGCGCTGCAACACGACCTCCGCCCGGTCGATGGAGATCTTCCGCCGCCTCGGGATCGCCGACGACATCCGGCGCGCCGGACTGCCGTCGTACTACCCGACGTCGATCCAGTACCGGACCACGCTCGTCGGCGAGGAGATCTACCGCATCGACCTGCCGTCGGCGCGGGAGGTGCTCTCCGGCACCGGGATGATGGACTGGCCGACGCCGGAGCCCCAGCACCGCATCTCGCAGCTGTACCTCGAACCCCTCCTCGAACGGCACGCGAACGGCCTGCCCGCGGTGTCGATCGAGCGCGGCACCCGCCTGGTCGAGCTGCGCCAGCACGACGACCACGTCGAGGCCGTCGTGGAAACCGAAGGCGCGCAACGAGTTCTGCGCGCCGCGTACGTCGTGGGCTGCGACGGTGCGCACAGCGCCGTCCGCCGTCAGCTCGGCATCCGGTACGAGGGCGTCGAGGCGATCCAGAAGTTCGTGTCGACCTTCGTCCGGTCACCGGAGCTCGGCGAGATCGCCGCACGCGACCGGGCCTGGACCTACTGGACGCACGGCCGCAAGCAGGCCTCGATCATCGCCATCGACGGGGATGCGTTGTGGCTCAACCACGTCGCGTTCGCACCGGACCACGACACCGACGCCGAGGACCCCGAGCAGCTGCTGCGCGAGGCCGTCGGCGCGGACGTCGAACACGAGGTGCTCGGTGTCGTCCGCTGGACCGGGCGCCAGCTCGTGGCCCAGCGCTACCAGGACGGCAGGGTGTTCCTCGCGGGGGACGCCGCCCACATCTGGATCCCGGTGGGAGGGTTCGGCATGAACGCGGGCATCCAGGACGCGGCGGCGCTGGGGTGGATGCTCGCGGCCGTCCGCCAGG
Organism: Lentzea albida; assembly: GCF_900111005.1. Lineage (GTDB taxonomy): Bacteria > Actinomycetota > Actinomycetes > Mycobacteriales > Pseudonocardiaceae > Lentzea > Lentzea albida. Next base: position 138,706 of record NZ_FOFV01000005.1, on the reverse strand, counting down.
GCTGGGCACCGCCGGAGCTGCTGCGGGCCTACGAGCTCGAACGCAGGCCGGTGGGGGAGCAGTTCGCCGCGGCCGTGGGGGCGAAGGCCCGCAAGTCGCTCGCCGGCTTCTCGCCCGACATCCACCTGCCCGGCGACGAGGGCGCGCAGGCCCGCGCGGAGTTCGCCGAACGGCTCGCGATCACCGAGCCCTCGCGCTACTCGCCGGACGGCTTCAGCTTCGGCTACCACTACGCGGGTTCCCCGCTCGTGATCGGGGGCGAGGAGCAGGACGCCATCAGCATGGGCGGTTACCAGGACAGGGCCCAGCCCGGGTTCCGGTTGCCGCACAGCTGGCTCGACGACGGCAGGTCGGTGCTCGACCTCCTCGGGCCCGGCTTCACCTTGCTGCGCACGGACAACAGCGCCGACACGGCACCGTGGGTCTGGGCGGCGGGGGAGACCGGCGTGCCGCTCGCCGTCGTCGACCTGCCGGACGACGTGCTCGCGGACCACGCGGACCGGTACCCCGCGGCACTGCTGCTCGTGCGCCCGGACCAGCACGTCGCCTGGATGGGCGGCGCGGACGGCTTCCCCGACGAGCTCCTGCACACGGCCACCGGACGCGTCACCGCCCACCAGCGATAAGAACCACCAGGAGAACGCACATGCCTTACGCACTGGGCATCGACGTGGGCGGCACGTTCACCGATGCCGTCGCGTCCGACGGAGCCGGGCGGATCGTCTCGGCCAAGACCCCGACGACACCGCCGAACCGCGAGGTCGGTGTCATGAAGGCGATCGAGGACCTCGCCGCCGAGCTCGGCATCGGCGTCGGAGAGCTCCTCTCGCAGACCGACTACATCGCCCACGGCACCACGGCGTCGATCAACGCCCTCGTCCAGGGAGAGGTGGCCGACGTCGGCCTCATCGCCACCAAGGGCCACCGGGACGCGATCTACATCATGAACGCCGAGGGCCGCACGCTCGGCCGGTCGGCGCACGAGATCCAGGACACCCTGCGGCAGCGCAAGCCCGCGCCGCTGATCCCCAAGTACCGGGCGCTCGAGGTCACCGAGCGGGTGGACTACACGGGCGACGTCCTGGTGCCGCTGGACGAGGACGAGGTCCGCCGCGTCGCACAGACCCTCGTGGACCAGGGCGTGGAGGCCATCGCCGTCTGCCTGCTGTGGTCGTTCAAGAACCCGGCGCACGAGCAGCGCGTCCGCCAGCTGATCCACGAGATCGCGCCGGAGCTGTACGTGACGCTGTCGTCGGAGGTGAGCCCGCGCATCCGCGAGTTCTCGCGCACCTCGACCACGATCATGAACGCCCAGGTGGGCCCGAAGCTGCGCACCTACCTCCTGCCGTTGCAGAAGCAGCTGGAGGAGGGCGGCCTCAGGGGACCGCTGCTGGTCATGCAGAGCGAGGGCGGCACCATCACCGCCGACCGCGCTCCCGAGCACGCCATCACCACGATCGGCTCGGTGCTGTCCGGCGGTGTGATCGGTGGCAAGCGCCTGGCCGAACAGCTGGGGCACCGCAACGTGATCACCACGGACGTCGGCGGCACGACGTTCCTGGCCGGGCTGATCGTCGACGGCGAACCCGTCATGGCGCCCGGTTCGATCGTGAACCAGTTCCCGATCAACGCGGCCACGATCCGCGTGCACACCATCGGTTCCGGCGGCGGCGCGCTCGCGTCGGTGGACGCGGGCGGCAACCTCCGCCTCGGACCGCAGAGCGCGGAAGCCGTGCCGGGGCCCGCCTGTTACGGCAACGGCGGCACGCGTCCCACGAACACCGACGCCAACCTGGTGCTGGGCATCCTGAGCGAGCGCGGACTTCTGGGCGGCCGCAAGCCGTTGCGGATGGACCTGGCGCGCGAGGCGATCCGCGTGCACGTGGCCGAGCCGCTCGGGCTCACGGTCGAAGAGGCCGCCATCGCGATCCACGAGGTGCAGAACGCCCAGGCCGGCGACCTGCTGCGGCGGGCGGTCGTGCAGGCGGGCTTCGACCCGCGCGACTTCGTCGCCTACGCGTTCGGCGGGGCCGGTCCCGCCCACTGCGCCGGTTACTGCCAGGACCTCGGTGTCCGCGAGGTCGTCGTCCCGCTCGGTCCCGTCGCGTCGGCGTTCTCGGCCTACGGGCTCGCGGCCTCCGACGTCTCGCTGAGCGCCGAGCTGTCCGACCCCTCGGCCTTCCCGGTCGACCACACCGTGCTGGAGTCGCACTACGCGCGCCTCGAAGCCGACCTCCAGCGCGCGCTGGACCGGCAGAAGGTGAAGTTCCACGACGTCGTGCTCGAGCGCGAGGTCGACCTGCGGTACTCCATGCAGGTCACCGAACTGTCCACCGCCGTACCGGACGGGACGTTCACCGAGAGGACCGGGGACGAGGTCCTCGAACGCTTCGAGGAGCAGTACGAGCGCATCAACGGCAGCGGCTCCGGCTTCCGCGAGGCCGGCGTGCAGGCGATCACCTACCGCATGCGCGCCAAGGCGAGCCTCGGTTTCCCGGTCGAGCTGCCGCGCGTTCCCCGGGGCGACGGCGAGGACCCGTCCGAGGCGCTCCTCGGCCAACGGGACGTCTGCCTCGACTCGCAGGCTGGTTTCGTCCCCACCCCCGTCTACGACTACTCGTTGCTGCGCGCGGGCCACGTGCTGCAGGGCCCCGCGATCGTCGAGGTCCCCACCACCGTCGTCGTGGTCCCGGGCGGCGTCACCGGCACCGTCGACCACCTCGGCAACCTCGTGCTGCGCTACCAGGGAGGACAGCCCTCATGACATCCCGGATCCCCGGCGCGGACGAGTTCACCAGCCGCCCGATGCCGAGGGAGGAGCTGCTGGCGCAGATCTCCCCTTCCCTTCCCCTGCACCAGATCGCCGACGACCACGAGCAGGTCGACGCGCTCACCTACGAGGTCGTGCGGCACCGCCTCTGGGCGATCACCCAGGAGATGGGCGAGACGCTGCGGCGGATGTCGGGCTCGCACGTCGTGACCGAGTCCAACGACTTCAACTTCTCCATCTGCGACGAGCTCGGCGAGCAGGTCCAGGTCGGCACCTACAACATCGGCCTCATCGGCTCGATGGACCTGGCGATCACCTGGACGTTGCGCAACCGCAGCGACAACCCCGGCATCGCCGAGGGCGACATGTTCCTGTGCAACGACCCGTGGATCGGCGGCGGCCTGCACCAGAACGACGCCGCGATCCTCGCGCCGATCTTCCACGACGGCAAGCTGTTCGGCTGGACCACGGCGATCGCCCACCAGGTCGACCTCGGCGGCCCGCGCCCCGGCTCGTTCAGCCCGTCGGCGCAGGACGTCTTCGGTGAGGCCGTGCCCACACCACCGATGAAGGTCGTGCGCGGAGGCGTGCTGCAGCGCGACATCGCCGACGCCTGGGTGCGCCGCTCGCGGTTGCCCCACCTGGTCGGCCTCGACCTGCGCGCCAAGATCGCCGCGAACAAGAACGCGGGCGACCAGATCCTGAGGCTCATCACCAAGTACGGCGCCGACACGGTCAAGGCCGTGATGCGCCGGATGATGAACGACGCCGAACGCCGGTTGCGGGCCAAGCTCGCGAACCTGCCGGACGGCACCTGGACCGCGGTCGGCTACCAGGAGCAGTCGGGCACCGGCGACCGCAACCTGCACGCCATCAAGGTCGCGATGACCAAGGAGGGCGAGAAGCTCGTCTTCGACTTCCGCGGCACCACGGGCCAGACCGGCATCATCAACTGCCCCTACCCGGGCCTGCGCGCCGGCATCGTGTTCACCATGCTCCCGTTGCTGGCGGGGGACATCCCGTGGGCCGCGGGCGGCCTGATGCGCTGCTTCGAGATCGTCACCGACGAGGACACGATCACCAACGCGTCCTTCCCCGCCGCGGTCGGCAAGGGCCCGTTCGGCCCCGCGTGGGGCGCGGGCAACCTCGTCGCCGAGGTCCTCGCGAGGATGCTCGACGCCGAACCCGACCACCGCACCGACGTGCAGTCCATCTGCAACGGCACCACCGACCTCTGCGTCGTGTCCGGTGTGGACGTTCGCGGCGGGGCGAGCAAGCGCTTCGTGTCGCCCATCTTCGACGTCATGGCGGGCGGCTACGGCGCCCAGGTGCACCACGACGGCGTCGACACCGGTGGTCGGTTGATCATCCCCTCCGCGCGGGCACCCGACGTCGAAATGACCGAGTACCTCTACCCGCTGGTCGCCCTGTGGCGCCGCGAGCAGACGGACTCGGGCGGCCCCGGCCGGCAGCGCGGCGGCATGAGCGGCTCGGTCTGCTACGTCCAGCACCCGGACCAAAGTGGACGGATGTCGCTCGTCGTGTCGGGCAACGGCAAGGTGGCGAACCAGAACGTCGGCCTCGCGGGCGGGTACCCCGGCAACTCGCAGCTCGACCTCGTCGTGCGCGGTATCGACGGACCGCAGCTCGCGGACGTGGCGTCGATCCCCGCCGGTCTGGACGAGCTCGGCGGGCAGGTCGAGGTGCTGCCCGCAGAGGGCGAGTCGGACCTCGGCCCCGGCGACGCGCTCTACCTGCACTGGCAGGCGGGCGGTGGGTACGGAGACCCGTTGCTGCGCGAGGAGGACAGCGTCGGCGAGGACGTGCGGCAGGCCCGCGTCTCGGCCGAGGCGGCGCGTGACGTCTACGGCGTCGTCGTCGCGGAGGACGGCGAGGTGGACGCGGACGCCACGGCGGCGACCCGCGTGCGGCTGCGCCAACGGCGTGCGACCGACGCGGGCGTGACGGGGCTGAGCACCGAGGAGATCAGCGTGGCGGACCTGTCCGAGGCCCGCCGGCTCGACGACAACCTCGCCGTCGTGGACTCCACGGTCGTGTGCGTGCACTGCAGCACGCGGATCGGACCGCTCGAAGGCGGCGCGTTCTTCGACTCCCTCGCCCGGCGAGAGACGGCGCCGACCGAGGCGGGACCGCACATCTGGCACGACCCGTCGGAGTACGTCGACGCGGAGATCGTGTTCCGCCAGCTGCTGTGCCCCGGCTGCCTGACCGCGGTCAACTCGCGAGTCGTTCCGGTGGACCACCCGCTGCCGCACGACGACTACCGAGCCTGGAACTAGGCCTGCTCCTGGGCGTGGTGCAGCGCCGGTGAACTGGCCGGGGGAGAACCTCTTCCCCCGGCCAGTTCGCTGTTCCGGGGTCCTGCGCCCTTCCGGCAGGAATGCATTGCCGGTCGATGCGTGAACGGCGAAGTGAGTCGCTCCCGCACGCGTTGTTCTCACTTCCGCGCAAGTGGACGGTGTTTTCCACTTGAGTGCATAAAGTCGATGACAGGGCGGCGGAACGAGCCGCCGGAATTCCAGGGGAGATCTCTCGTGGCAGAAACGCGCACCGGTCCTGCTCCGGCCGACGTTCCTTTGTTCATGCGGAGGGACGGGTTCGCTCCGCCGGCCGAACTGCTGACGGGCGACCGCGTCCGGAGGGTGCCGTGGCCCGCCGGCGGATCGGCGTGGCTCGTCACGCGCCAGGCGGACGTGAAGGCGGTCCTCGCCGACTCGGCCCGGTTCAGCAACGTCCCGTCGGCGCACGGTTTCGCGGAGGGGGAGGAGCCTGCGGGCAACCTCCTGCTGATGGACCCGCCGGACCACCACCGCCTGCGCCGGATGCTCACCGGCCAGTTCACCCAGCGGCGGATGAGGCACCTCGCCCCGCTCGTCGAGCGCATCGTCGAGGACCACCTCGACGCGCTGGAGCGGTCGGGACCGGGGGCCGACCTCGTCGCCGAGTTCGCGCTGCCCGTGCCGTCGCTGGTGATCTGCGAACTGCTCGGCGTGCCGTGGGAGGACCGCGGCGAGTTCAAGGAACGCAGCGCCAAGATGCTCGACCTCAGGCTGTCGGACGCCGAGCGCGCCGCCGCCCAGCGCGAGATCCACGCCTACCTGGTCGGACTCGTGACCAGGATCGGGGAGGAGCCGGGCGACGACCTGCTCGGCATGCTCGTGCGCGACCACGGCGACGAGCTGTCGACGGCGGAGGTCGCCGGGCTCGGGCTGCTGCTCCTCGTCGCCGGGCACGAGACCACCGCGAACATGCTCGCGATGGGCACCCTGGCGTTGCTCGGCCACCCGGACCAGCTCGCCGCCGTCCGCGACGACCCCGAGGCCGTGGAACCCGCGGTCGAGGAGCTGATGCGGTGGCTGTCGATCGTGCACAACGGCGTCCCGCGCATCGCCACCACCGACGTCGAGTTCGGCGACGAGACCATCCGCGCCGGCGACCTCGTGCTGGTGGGCCTGCACACCGGCAACCACGACCCGGACTTCATCTCCGACCCCGGCACGCTCGACGTCCGCCGCGGCGAGGTCGGCCACCTCGGCTTCGGCCACGGGGTGCACCACTGCCTCGGCGCGCCCCTCGCCCGGCTCGAAATGCGCGTCGCCTTTCCCGCGCTCTTCCGCCGTTTCCCGTCACTCGCACTCGCTGTCCCGCGGGACCAGGTCGAGTTCCGCGCTCTCAGCGCCGTCTACGGCCTCATCGCACTTCCGATCACCTGGTAATCGAATTTTCGAGATCGGGGAGAACGCTGTGAGAATTCTTATTTTCGGCCGCGGTGCGATCGCGACTTTCTACGGGTGGGCTTTCGCGGAAGCGGGTCACCAGGTGGAGTTCTACGTCCGCCCGGGCAGGGCCGCGCAGCTCCCGCCCGAGGTCGACCTGCGGATCAGGGACGGCCGTGCGCGCGGCGCCGAGGTGGACGAGCGGTGGCCGGTCACCCTGCGCGAGGACCTGGACGGCGAGTACGACCTGATCGTCCTCAGCGTCAACCACGACCAGCTGGACGGCGCGGTCGAGGTGCTGGCCCCGCACGTCGGCGACGCGACCGTGCTGGTGTTCGGCAACGTGTGGGCGGACCCCGCTGCGGTGGTCTCACCGCTGCCCGCCGACCAGGTCGTCTGGGGGTTCCCCGGCGCCGGCGGCGGTTTCATCGGCTCCGAACTGCACGGCGCCCTGCTGAAGAACGTCTTCCTGGGGTTCTGCGACGACTCGAACCGCGGTGTCCGCTACCGGGTGGTGCGCGACCTGTTCCAGCGCACGGGTTTCTCGGTGTCGCGGGTGCGGGACTTCCGCGACTGGCTGTGGTTCCACTTCATCGTGGACGCCGCGTTCCTCGCCCCTGTGCTGGCGGCGGGCGGCCGTGCGGGCTTCGCGAGGTCGGCCGGTGCCACCAGGGAGCCGTTCCTGCTCATCCGGGAGATGATCCCGCTGCTGAAGGCCAGGGGAGGGACCCCGCGCCTGGGCGCGACCGTCGCGTCACGCGTTCCGGTGGGACTGCTCGGCTTCGTGCTGAGGCAGGCCCTGAGCCGGGAGAACATCTTCAGCCACGTCTTGGAACAGACCGAACGCACGGGGTACATGACCCGTGAGCCGGCGGGCGTCTACGCGAGGGACGTGCTGGCCGAAGCGCGGCGGCTCGGCGTCGCGCTGCCCAGGCTGGCGGCGCTGGAACCGGTGTTCGAGCTGGTGTGACCGTCCGTTGTGGACGGAAGTCACCAGGGGATGACGCCGTCCGCGCCGAGGAACCGCCCGGTCGGGCTCTCCGGCCCGGCAGTGGCGATCCGGGCGATCGCCGCCGCGGCCACCGCCGGCGGCTGACCGAACCCGTTCATCATGTCCGTGCCGGTCAGGCCGGGGTTGACGCAGTTGACGCGCAGAGCCGGACACGCTTTGGCGTACTGCGCCGTGAACATGTTCACCACCGCCGCGGCCGCCGACCGGGTGAGCGCGGGTAGGAACGCGTTGGTGGTGCGCACCGCGCCGAAGATGTTGGTGTCGAAGACGGCCATCAGCTCCGCGGTCGTCACGTCCGGGAGCGGCACGTTCGGTTCGAGGACGCCAGCGTTGTTGATCAGCACGTCCAGCGCCCCCACGGTGCCGGCCGCCGCCGCTACGGACTCGTCGTCGAGGACGTCGAGCTGGACGAAGCGACCGCCGACGGCCGCGGCGGCCGCTTCACCGCGGGCCTTGTCGCGGCTGCCCGTCCAGACGGAGTGGCCGGCGGTGACGAGCGCCCGCGCGGTTTCGAGCCCGATGCCGCGGGAGGCTCCGGTGATCAGGACGGTTGCCATCGTCGCTTCGCTCCGGGAGGTGCGCTGAGTTCTGTGGCTAAGGCAGGAAAAGGAGGGCGGGCTGCGTCCATGAGACGGCGACTCCTCGCGGTGCCCGCGCTCACACCGAAGCGGATGCACTATCCGCCTGTGTTACCTTGAAACGGATAGCGCATCCGCTTTGGCGTACGAAAAGGATCGTGAGCCTCATGCCCACCACCACCGCAACCGTGACGCGCGAGAGCGTGGACGTAGCCGGGCGGACCCGGACCTTCACCACCGTCGAGACCCCCGGCGCCGCGCGCCCGCTTCTGCTGGTCTTCCACGGTTCCCGCCAGACGGGCGACGTCCACCGCGACTTCACCGGCGGCGCGTACGACGCCCTGGCGGAGTCGGGCCAGGCGGTGGTGGCCTACCTGGACGGTCACCGCGGCAACTGGAACGACGCCCGCAGCGAGAGCTACTTCCCGGCCCGCAAGGAGAACATCGACGACGTGGGCTTCGCCCGAGCAGTGGTCGAGCTGCTGAGCGAGCACCACCGCATCGACCGCGAGAAGGTGTTCGCCCTCGGCTACTCGAACGGCGGCCAGATGGTCATCCGCCTGGCCCACGAGGCACCCGGCCTGCTCGCCGGCGCCGCCGTGCTCGCCGCGACCATGCCGGTCCCCGACAACTTCCTCGCCGAGGACCCGTCACCCACCCCGCTGCCGGTCCTGCTGATCCACGGCACGAAGGACCCGATCGTCTCCTACGAGGGCGGCGGCTTCCCCTGGTGGCAGCGGAAGTTCTTCAAGGTGGGCGGCCTCAGCCTGTCCGCGCCGCAGACCGCCGTGTACTTCGCCGAGCGCAACGGCATCACCGCGACCCCGACGACCTCGCGGCTGCCCCAGGTCGAGGCGGGCGACCCCACGGAGGTGGAGCGCACGTCGTACCGGCAGGAGGGGCGGCCGCCGGTGGTGCTGTACACCGTCCACGGGGGTGGGCACACGATTCCCGGGCCGGCTCGGGTGCCGGGGGTGTTGGGGAAGACCAGTCACCACGTGAACACGGCGGAGTTGGTGGGGGAGTTCTTCGGGTTGGGCGGCTGACTGTCCTGTGTGGCCGGTGCCCGCCTGGAGCTGCGGGACCGGTGGGGGACGGTGCTGGGAGCTTGGCGGGGTGGGCGGCGCAGGGGCGCGGCGGGCGGGTGGCGTGGGCGCCGGTGGGGGCGGGCGGTGTCCGCGCTCGGTGGGGCGGGCGGCGCTGGGATCGGGCGGGAGGGGCGGCGCTGGGGTGCGAGTCGCGCGGGGCGCTGCCGCGCAGCGCGGGTCGTCTTGGCTGGGGACGCGTTAGCCCCCACGACACCACCACCACCACCACGACACCGCCGCCCACCGCGCCACCCACCGCCGCCACCCACCGTCGGCCGCCACCGCCACGTCACGACCGCCGTCCACCGCTGGCCGCTCCCACCGTCCGCCATCGCCACCTGCCGCGCCATGACACGTCACGACCGCCGCCACCACCACCGCCACCCGCCATGCCGTCTCCCCACCCGCCGTCTCCCCACCCGAGACGGAAAAGCCTGCGCCGCAGCGCAATCACACGATCGCGGTACTGGGGCACGACCACCCCACCCGCTATAGTGAGCGTTACATACGACGCGCTCGTCGCCCAACGGCCCGGCGCGCTCCAGCGTTCCCGCCGACCGCCGCGCGACGGCGTCCCCCACCGGTCCCCGCCCACCCGGCGAAGGGCGGCGCAACCGGGGCGGCGAGACCCCAGCACCCTAGGGAGACAAGTGAATCCGCACCACGACGCGCTGTTCATCGGCGGCGAATGGGTGGCGCCCCGGTCCACCGCCAGGATCACGGTGATCGGGTCCAGCACCGAGGAGGTCCTCGGCAGCGTTCCCGACGGCAACGAGCAGGACGTGGACGCCGCCGTTGCCGCTGCCCGCGCGGCGTTCGACGATCCCACCGGCTGGTCGAGCTGGGAGCCGGGGCGGCGGGCCGACGCGCTCTACCGGCTGGCCGAGGCGCTCGAGAAGCGCGCGGCGGAGATCACGCGGGCCGTCAGCGCGCAGAACGGCATGACGATCACGCTCGCGCAGGGGATCGAGGGCGGGCTGCCCGGCGTGTTGTTGCGCTACTACGCCGACCTGGTCCGGGACGGCTCCGGCGAAGAGGTGCGGCAGGCGATGACCGGTGGGCTCACTCGCATCCGCAAGGAGCCCATCGGTGTCGTGGCGGCGATCGTGCCGTGGAACGCGCCGCAGTTGTTGTCCGCCACCAAGTACGCGCCTGGGCTCGCCGCGGGGTGCACGTTCGTCCTCAAGCCCTCGCCGGAGACGGTGCTCGACGCGGTCCTGTTCGCGGAGGCCGTCGACGAGGCGGGGTTGCCGCCGGGTGTCGTGAACGTCGTGCCCGCCGGGCGTCAGGTCGGTGCCTACCTCGTGGCGCACCCCGGTGTCGACAAGGTGGCCTTCACCGGGTCCACCGCGGCCGGGCGGCAGATCGCCGCCGCGTGCGGCGCGTTGCTGCGGCCGGTGACGCTCGAGCTCGGTGGCAAGTCGGCCGCCATCGTGCTCGACGACGCCGACCTCGGCATCGCGATCGGGGAGCAGTTCGTCAACGCGACGCTGCTGGCGAACGGCCAGGCGTGCTTCGCGAGCACCCGCGTGCTGGCGCCGCGCAGCCGGTACGACGAGGTCGTCGACGCCGTGTCCACTGTGGTCGGTGGGCTGACGGTCGGGGATCCGCTGGACCCCAACACCCAGGTCGGTCCGATGGCGAGCGCGCGGCAGCGTTCGCGGGTCGAGGGGTACATCGCCAAGGGCCGGTCCGACGGTGCGCGGCTGATCGTCGGCGGGTCGCGTCCCGCCGGGCTGGACAGGGGTTTCTACGTCGAGCCGACGGTGTTCGCCGACGTCGACAACGCCGACATGATCGCCCGTGAGGAGATCTTCGGGCCGGTGCTGTCGATCGTCGCCTACGACGACGTGGACGACGCGATCCGGATCGCGAACGACTCCGAGTACGGCCTCGGCGGTTCGGTGTGGACGGACGACGAGGAGCGCGGTCTCGAGGTGGCGCGCCGGATCCGCACCGGGACGATCGGGATCAACCACTACACGGTCGACCCGGCGTCGCCGTTCGGCGGGGTCAAGGCCAGCGGGATGGGCCGCGAGTTCGGCCCGGAGGCGCTGCTCAACTACCAGCAGCTCAAGTCGATCTACCTCTGATCCTCGCGCGGGCCCGGGTGGACACGTCCTCCGCCCGGGCCGCGGGTCAGGCCGACCTGCCGGTCTGGTCGACCGCGTGGGCCTGCAGGAGTCCGTTGACGCCGCGCAGGAACGTCTCGCAGACCAGTTCCGGGTCGTGCAGGCAGCCGGCGGTCATGGCGCCGTCGCGCAGCATCACGAAGTGCCGGGCGGCGGGCTCGGCGGGCTCCTCCCTGATGCGCGCCAACAGGTCCGTCATGACCTCCAGGAACCACTGCCGGTGCTCGATCACGGCACGGTGCACCGGGTGCGCGGGGTCGGGGTACTCGGCGACGGCGTTGAGGAACGCGCAGCCGCGGAACTCGGAGGTCTGGATGCCGTGGGCGATCGACCGGCTGATGGCGCGGACGGTGTCGGCCGCGGGCGCCCCGGCGGCGACCGCGTCGTCGATCAGGGCCTCGACGGCTCGACCGGCTTCGGCGAGGTAGGCGAGGACCAGGTCCTCCTTGCCGGGGAAGTGCCGGTACAGGGTGGCGCGGGTCACCTGCGCCTCGGCGACGATGCGGTCGATGCCGACCGAGTGGATGCCCTCCGCGTAGAAGAGCCTGGTCGCCGTTCCGAGCAGGCGCGACCGAGCTTCCGACGGTCGCCCTTGGGTTTCGCTGTGCTCCATGGTGTCCAATCTATCAGATAGAACGTTCTGTCTTGACACTTCGAGCGGAAGTGAGCATGCTGCATCTCAGATAGAACGTTCGGTCTCGTCAGTACCTCGGAAGGAACGCCATGACCACCGTCGACTCGCCCGTCGACTCACCCGCCTCCGGCACGGCGCAGGCGCTGCGCCGGCTGTACTTCGTGCGGTTCGCCTTCGCCATCGTCTGGGCGGGCGTGCTGTTCGCCACGGGCGGGGCGCTCGGGCCGCTCGGCATCGCCCTGATCGTGCTGTACCCGCTGTTCGACGTGGCCGCGGCCGTGGTCGACGTGCGCGCCTCCCGCGCCACCCAGCTCCCGTACGGCCTCTACCTCAACATCGCGATCAGCCTGGCGGCCGCGATCGGCCTCGCCTTCGCCGGTGCGTCCGGAGTGCCCGCGGTCCTGATCGTGTGGGGCGCCTGGGCCGTCATCGCCGGCCTCGTGCAGCTGGCCGTCGGCATCTCCCGCCTGAAGATGGGCGGCCAGTGGTCGATGATCCTCAGCGGCGGCATCTCGGTGTTCGCCGGTTCGGGTTTCGCCCTGGGTTCGGGCGCACCGGACGCCTCACTGACCAACGTGGCCGGGTACGCGGTCCTCGGCGGTGTCTTCTTCCTCATCTCGGCGCTGCGTCTGCGCCGCACTTCCAAGGAGCTGTGACATGGTTGCGGAAACCTACGACGTCGTCGTCATCGGCGCGGGCCCGGTGGGCGAGAACGTCGCCGACCGCGCGGTCCAGGGCGGCCTGAGCGTCGCCATCGTCGAGCGCGAGCTGGTCGGCGGTGAGTGCTCCTACTGGGCGTGCATGCCGACCAAGGCGTTGCTGCGCAGCGCCGCCGCCCTCCGCGCCGTGAAGAAGCTCCCCGGCGCACGGGAGGCCGTGACGGGCGAGCTCGACGTGGCCGCCGTGCTCCGCCGCCGCGACGCCTTCGCCTCGGACTGGAAGGACGACGGCCAGGTCGCCTGGCTCGAGTCCGCGGGCATCCCGCTGTACCGAGGCCACGGCCGGATCACCGGCGAGAAGGTCGTCGAGGTGACCGGCGAGAACGGCGTCACGACGCTCACCGCGCGGCACGCCGTCGTCGTCGCGACCGGCAGCGGCGCCCTGGTCCCCGACATCGAGGGCCTGCGCGCGTCGAAGCCGTGGACGAGCCGCGAGACCGTTGCGGCGAAGGAGGTTCCCGGCCGGCTCGCCATCATCGGTGGCGGCGTCGTGGCCTCGGAGATGGCGACCGCGTTCTCGAGCCTCGGCGCGACGGTCGAGGTGCTGGCCCGCGACGGCGTGCTGCACGTGCAGGAGCCGTTCGTCGGCGAGCGCGTCACCGCGGCCCTGCAGGAGGCCGGTGTGACCGTGCGCGTCGGTGCCGAGGCCGCCTCGGTGCGCCGCGATGACGACGGCACCGTGCACATCACCCTCAAGAGCGGTGAGGAGATCGAGGCGGACGAGCTGCTCGTCGCGATCGGCCGCACGCCGAACACCGAGGACATCGGCCTCGACGCGGTCGGCCTGAAGCCGGGTTCCTGGCTCACCGTCGACGACGCGATGCGCGTCCTGGGCGAGGACGGCACGCCTCTCGGCGACGGCTGGCTGTACGCGATCGGCGACGTCAACCGCCGCGTTCTCCTGACGCACCAGGGCAAGTACCAGGCCCGTGCGCTCGGTGACGGCCTCGCGGCCCGCGCCAAGGGCGAGACCGTCGACGTCGGCCCGTGGGGCCGCCACGCGGCGACCGCTGACGAGCGCGCGGTGCCGCAGGTGGTCTTCACCGAGCCCGAGATGGCGGCGGTGGGCCTCACCGCGGCCGCCGCGGAGGCCGCCGGGCTGCGCATCCGCGTGGTCGACTACGACCTCGCCGCCACCGCCGGTTCCTCGCTGCACGCCGAGGGCTACAGCGGCCACGCCCGCATGGTCGTCGACGAGGACCGCAAGGTGATCGTCGGCTTCACCCTCGTCGGCCCGGACGTCGCCGAGCTGCTGCACGCCGCGACCATCGCGATCGTCGCGGAGGTCCCGCTGGACCGGTTGTGGCACGCCGTCCCGTCGTTCCCGACCGTCAGCGAGGTGTGGCTGCGGCTGCTCGAGGCCTACGGCCGCTGATGTCACCACGCCGGTGTCCCGTGCTCTTCGAGGTGCGGGACACCGGCGTTCCGCGAGCTTGCGCGGTGGGCGAGCCGCGCGGCGGTGCGCCGGTGGTGGCGGGGTCCGGCCGGTGGCGGCGGATCTCGGCACCACCGGCAGGCCCGGCAGGTCGTGCCCGATCGCGCACGACCTGCCGGGCGCCGGACCGGAGCGCGGCCGCGGGGTCCGGCCCGCGTGCATCTGTCCACTCCGGACAGTGGTGGTGCCGGGTTACGCTGGATCCATGACCGCCTCCACCGCCACGATGAAGATCGGTGAGCTGGCCCGGCTGACCGGGGTCAGCGCCCGCTCGCTGCGGTACTACGAGCAGCAGGGGCTCATGCACAGCACGCGCTCCGTCGGCGGTCAGCGGCACTACGCGGCGACGGACGTCTCGCGCGTCGAGGTCATCCGGCGGCTGTTCGACGCGGGTCTCGGCAGCAAGGTGATCGCCCGCCTGCTGCCGTGCGTGGAGACGTCCGACTTGGAGGTCGCCGAGGACGCGTTCGTCGCCATGGTGGGGGAACGCGACCGGCTGACCGCCGACATCACCCGGCTCGTCGAGGCGCGGGCCGCGCTCGACGAGCTGATCGAGGGCAACACCCGGTTCCGCACCCGGATCGAGGCCCGCTGAGCCGGGTCAGAGGCTCAGGTCGATGACGAGCTTGCCCTTGGCGTGCAACGACTCCACGAGCGCCAGCGCCTCGTCCGCCCGGTCGAGCGGGTAGGTCGCCGTGATGTGCGGGTCGAGCGCGCCCTCGACCATGAGCTGGGCGACGCGTTCGAGGCCCGCCCGGTCGACCCGGCGCTCCACCACCACGCCGCCGACCTCGCCCACGGAGAAGTCGCCGATCGAGACGATCTTCCTGGCCAGTGGCGCCACGGCGCGCAACGCGTCGCCGCCGACGTTGTCGACCAGGGCGTCGAAGCCGTCCGGGGCCTCGGCGCGGAGCAGTTCCACGACGTCGCCGGCGGTGTAGTCGACGAACGTCGCGCCGGTCGACTCGACGAGGTCGCGCTTGCCCGTGCTGGCCGTGCCGGTCACCACCAGGCCGCGGTGCCGCGCGAGCTGGGCCACCGCGATGCCGACGCCGCCGCCGATCCCGTTGACCAGCAACGAGGATCCGGCGGGCAGGTCGAGCTGGTCGAGCACGTCCAGCGCCGTCGTGCCGGCGACCGGGATCGTCGCCGCCCAGGTGGCCGGCAGCGCGTCGGGGATGCGGGCGGTGGACGTGCCGAGCAGCAGCGTCGTCTCCGCGTACGTGCCCGCGCCGGTCAGCGCGAACCCGGTGACCCGGTCGCCGACCGCCAGGCCCGTGACGTCCTCGCCGACCGCGAGCACCGTCCCGGCCGCCTCCATGCCGAGGACCTGGGGGAACGGCAGCTCGCCGTTGAGGGAGGGGACGTGCCCGGACCGCAGCTTGTGGTCGAGCGGGTTGACCCCCGCCGCCGCGACGCGCACGAGGACCTCGGCCGGGCCGGGCACGGGGTCCGGCCGATCGAAGGACACCTGCACGTCTGCCTCGCCGAAAGCCTTGTACCCCAACGCTTTGCCCATGGTGAACATCTCCTCGAACCGTGATCCTGTGGACGGTTCGAAGCTATTCGTTGACACCGGTGTCAGCTTCCACCCGATGTGACGCGAAGCTCAGTTCTCGGCGTCCTCGAAGATCAGGAACGTCTTGGTCGACAGCACTCCGGGGATGTTCTGCAACTGCTCCAGGACGACGCGGCGCAGGGCGTCGTTGTCCGCCGCCCTGACGAGCAGCATCACGTCGAACTCGCCGCCCATGAGCGCCATGTGCCGCACCTCGGGGATGGCCCGCAGCCGCGCCTGCAGGTCCCGCCAGTTGTTCTGCCGCACCGTCATCGCCACGTACGCGGACGTCGTGAGACCCACCTTCACCGGGTCCACCCGCGCGTGGAAGCCGGTGATCACGCCGTCCGCCACGAGACGTTCGAACCGGGCGTAGGCGTTGGCGCGCGAGATCGTCACGCGTTCGGCCAGCGCGCGCCCCGACAACCGGCCGTCCGCCTCCAGTTCGGCGAGGATCCGCCGGTCGACCTCGTCCAGTTCCGCGTCCACGTGTCTCACTCCCCGGGGCAAAAGGGCTGTGCACCGGTCCAACTGGACCGGCTGAATCGAAGCGAGAAGTCAATCGTCTCGCACTTGGGCTCGGACCTAGCCGATTGGCCTCCAATATAGGCAACATTCGGGCCTGGTGTAACTGCTCGTGGAGGTGCGGATGAGTGCCGGTCAGCTCAAGGCGGCCATCACCCCGGCCCGGCTGCTGGACGAGAACGGCCGCCTGGTCAGGGGAGCGTCGAAACCCGACGCCGAGGCCCTGCTCGAGGGGTACCGCAAGCTGGTGTTCGCCAGGCGGCTGAACGAACAGTGCGGCGCGCTGGTCCGTCAGGGACGGTTGGCCGTGTACCCGTCTTCGCGCGGCCAAGAGGCGTGCCAGGTCGCGTGCGCGTCCGTCCTCTCGGACGACGACTGGCTGTTCCCGACCTACCGCGACACGGCAGCGATCGCCGCCCGCGGGGTGGACCCGGTCGAGGTGCTCACGTTGCTGCGCGGCGACTGGCACTGCGGCTACGACCCGAACGAGCACAAGGTCGCGCCCCAGGCCACCCCGCTCGCGACGCAGCTGCTGCACGCCGTCGGTGTCGCTCACGCGGCACGCCTCAAGGGTGAGGACACGGTCGTCATGGCGCTGTGCGGTGACGGCGCGACGAGCGAGGGCGACTTCCACGAGGCCTGCAACTTCGCCGCCGTCTTCAACGCTCCGGTCGTGTTCTTCGTGCAGAACAACAAGTACGCGATCTCGGTCCCCCTTGCGCGCCAGTCGGTCGCGCCGTCACTGGCGGCCAAGGCGATCGGCTACGGCATGCCTGGCTTCCGCGTGGACGGCAACGACCTGCCGGTGCTCGAGAAGGTGCTCGGCGAGGCCGTCGCCCGTGCCCGCGCGGGGGAGGGGCCGACGCTGGTCGAGGCCGACACCTACCGCGTCGAGTCGCACACCAACGCCGACGACGCCACTCGTTACCGCGCCGACGACGAGGTCGCGGAGTGGCTCCCGCGCGACCCGCTGCTGCGCGTGAGGACCTATCTGACGTCGGTGGGCGCGCTCGACGACGCACGCGAGCAGGAGATCGCCGCCGCCGCGGAGGAGATGGCGGCCGCGGTCCGCGCCGGCGTCGGCGCCGAGACGGTCGTGGACCCCGAGGAGATCTTCGCCCACGTCTACTCCACCCCCACGCCCCAGCTGGCGGAGCAGCGCGCGGCGCTGCGGGCCGAGCTCGACGCCGAGGAGGCCTGATGACCGCCGAGAAGATGACCATGGCGCAGGCGATCAACGCCGCGCTGCGGGACGCCATCGCGGAGGACGACTCCGTCGTGGTGTTCGGCGAGGACGTGGCCCAGCTGGGCGGCGTCTTCCGCGTCACCGACGGCCTGCACCGCGAGTTCGGCGAGAGCCGGGTCTTCGACACCCCGCTGGCCGAGTCCGGCATCGTCGGCATGGCGGTCGGCATGGCCATGAACGGCATGCGCCCGGTCGTCGAGATGCAGTTCGACGCCTTCGCGTACCCGGCGTTCGAGCAGATCGTCAGCCACGTGGCCAAGCTCGGCAACCGCACCCGCGGCAAGGTGCGGCTGCCGATCGTCATCCGCGTCCCGTACGCGGGCGGCATCGGCGGCGTGGAGCACCACTGCGACTCGTCCGAGGCCTACTACGCGCACACCCCTGGTCTCACCGTCGTCGCACCGGCCACCAACGCCGACGCGTACGGCCTGCTGCGCGCGGCGATCGCCGGTTCCGACCCGGTCGTCTTCCTGGAGCCCAAGAAGCACTACTTCGCCCGCGAAGAGGTCGACGTGGCGGTGCCCGTGCCGCCCATCGGCCGCGCGGTGGTCCGCCGTCCCGGCAAGGACGCCACGCTGATCGCGTACGGCCCGTCCGTGCCGGTCGCGCTGGCCGCCGCCGAGCAGGCCGCGACCGAGGGACGGGACCTCGGCGTGGTCGACCTGCGCTCGATCGTCCCGTTCGACGACGAGACCGTCTGCGCCGAGGTCCGCAGGACCGGCCGTGCGGTCGTCATCGCCGAGGCTCCCGGCTTCGCCTCGGTGGCCTCGGAGATCGCGGCACGGGTGGGGGAGCGCTGCTTCCACCACCTGGAGGCCCCGGTCCGGCGCGTCACGGGCTTCGACGTGCCCTACCCGGCACCCAAGCTGGAGCACCACTTCCTGCCCGGCGTCGACCGGGTCCTCGACGCCGTCGACACGTTGCAGTGGGAGGACGCCGCATGAGCACCCAGGTGTTCGACCTGCCCGACCTCGGCGAGGGGCTGACCGAGGCCGTGCTCGTCCGGTGGCTCGTCAAGACCGGTGACCCCGTCGCCGTGGACGAACCGGTGGCGGAGGTCGAGACGGCGAAGGCGATGGTCGAGGTGCCGTCGCCGTTCGGCGGTGTCGTCGCGCGGCTGCACGGCGAGGAGGGCGAGACCCTCCTGGTCGGCTCGCCGTTGATCTCTGTCGGTCCCGCGCAGTCCGCCGCCGCCGAGACCTACGCCGAGGAGGAGCGCGCCGGTTCCGGCAACGTCCTGATCGGCTACGGGACCTCGGAGACGAGCACCTCCCGTCGCCGCAGGAAGGCCGTTGCCCGTTCCACGCCGGCGGTGGCGCCCACCGGCGAACGCCCCGCGGTGCAGTCGCCGATCGTGCGGCGCCTCGCCAAGGACAACGGCGTCGACCTCACCGCGGTGACCGGCACCGGGCCCGCCGGCCTGATCACCCGCCGCGACGTCGAGGCGGCGGTCGTCGTTCCCGAGCCGACGCCGGTGCCGGCCCCGGTGGTGTCCGATGTGGACCAGCGCACCGGCCTGCCGATCCGCACCCGCGTGCCGCTGACCGGCATGCGCAAGGCCGTCACCACCACGTTGTCCCGCAGCCGCACGGAGATCCCCGAGGCGACGACGTGGGTGGACGTCGACGCGACCGCGTTGCTCGAACTCCGCGCCGAGCTGAAGGAGACCGGTGCGGCACCGGGACTCCTGGCGATGGTCGCCCGGTTCGTCGTGGCGGGGCTCGCCCGCTTCCCCGAGCTGAACTCCCGCGTCGACACCGACCACGGCGAGATCACCCACCTCGACGGTGTCAACCTCGGCCTCGCCGCGCAGACCGACCGCGGACTCGTGGTCCCGTCGGTCAGGGACGCGCACCGGCTGAGCATGCGCGGCCTCGACGCCGAGATCCGCAGGCTCACCGCCGCCGCCCGCGAGGGCACCGCCACGGCGGCCGAGCTGAGCTCGGGTTCGTTCACCCTCAACAACTACGGCGTGCTCGGGGTCGACGGCAGCGCCGCGATCATCAACCACCCCGAGGTCGCGATCCTCGGCATGGGCCGGATCCTGCCGCGGCCGTGGGTGGTCGACGGCGAGATCGCGGTGCGGCACGTCGTGCAGCTCTCGCTCGTGTTCGACCACCGGGTGTGCGACGGCGGCACCGCGGGCGGGTTCATCCGGTTCGTCGCCGACTGCGTCGAGAACCCGAAGTCGGCGATGGCGGACCTCTAGGCCGGGACACGGCCTGGCAAGCGCCACCGGTCAAGCCGCGTGCGTCCACGCACAAGTCCCGGCAGCGTCCTCCTGCGATGCGTGACGGCAAGCACCGGCACGCATCGCAGGAGGACGCCATGACACTCATCGCCGAGCCGCGGACGGGGTTCACCACCGGCCTGTTCGTCGACGGCACCTGGTCGGACGCGGTGGAGACGTTCGAGGACCTCAACCCCGCGACCGGCGAGGTGCTGGCCAGGGTCTCGCACGGCAGCGCCGCGGACGTGGACCTGGCGGTGCGCGCCGCCCGTGCCGCACTGGACGGTGCCTGGGGTGACACACCCGGTGTCACGCGCGGGGTGTTGCTGAACCGGCTCGCCGATCTCGTGGAACGGGACGGCGAGGTCCTGCAGCGGCTGGAGGCCCTCGACGTCGGCAAGCCGTTCGCGCAGCCGGGGATGCTGGACGTCCCGAACGCCGCCGCCACGTTCCGGCACTTCGCCGGGTGGGCGGACAAGGCTCAGGGCGCCACGATCCCGACCGCCGGGTACCTCGGCACGGCGAAGACGCACTCCTACACCGTGCGCGAACCGGTCGGCGTCATCGGCGCGATCATCCCGTGGAACACACCGCTGATGATCGCCGCGTGGAAGCTCGGCCCGGCGCTCGCCGCGGGCAACACCGTGGTGGTCAAGCCCGCCGAGGACGCACCGCTGTCCATCCTGCACCTCGCGACACTGGTGCAGGAGGCCGGTTTCCCGGCCGGTGTCGTGAACGTCGTGCCCGGGCTCGGCGGGACCACGGGAGCGGCGCTCGTCGCGCACCCGGACGTCGACAAGATCAGCTTCACCGGGTCGCCCGAGGTGGGCAGGCAGATCCAGAAGTCCGCGGCGGACACCTTCAAGCGCGTCACCCTGGAACTCGGCGGCAAGAGCCCGCAGATCGTGTGCGAGGACGCCGACGTGCGGGCAGCTGTCCAGGGCATCGCCATGGGGTTGTTCTTCAACCAGGGCGAGGTGTGCGCGGCCGGCACCCGGATCCTGGTGCACCGCTCCCACTACGAGAACGTGGTGGACGCCCTGGCCCAGGCCACCGAGGCGCAGGTCCTCGGTGACCCGTTCGACGCGCGGACCACCATGGGCGCGCTGGTGAACGCGAAGCAGAAGCAGCGGGTGGCCGACTACGTCGAGAAGGGCAAGGCCGAGGGTGCGCGGCTGGTCGCCGGGGGCGGCGAGGTCGACGGGCCCGGTTTCTTCGTGCGCCCCACCATCTTCGCCGACGTCGACAACGCCTCGACCATCGCCCGCGAGGAGATCTTCGGCCCGGTCGGCGCGGTGATCCCGTTCGACACCGTCGAGGAGGCCCTCGCGATCGCCAACGACACCGAGTACGGCCTGGCCGCCACGATCTGGACACGGGACGTCTCGCTCGCGCACACGATGGCGGCGAAGGTGCGCGCGGGTGCGGTGTGGGTCAACGGGTGGGCGGCCATCGACCCCGCCCTGCCCTGGGGCGGCATGAAGTCGAGCGGCATCGGCCGTGAGCTCGGCTGTTCCGGCATCCTCGCCAACACCGAGGAGAAGGTCGTGACGATCGTCCTCCAAGGACGGTTCTTGCGGTACTCGCGCGGCGACTGGCCGAACGCGCCGCGGAAGAGCCGCGAGAAGTGCGCCGGATCGGTGAAACCCCAGCGGTGGCCGACGTTCGCGATCGGGACGTCGGCGCACCGCGGGTCGGCGAGGTCGCGGCGGCAGCGTTCGAGGCGGCGGCCGCGGATCATCGCCGACACCGAGGTGCCCTCCGCCTCGAAGACCTTCTGCAGGTGGCGGACGGAAACGAAGTGCGCGTCGGCGACGGTCTTCGAGGACAGGCCGGGATCGTGCAGGTTGTCGTCGATGAACCTGCCGGCGCGGGCCAGCAGGGCGCGGTGCGCGGCGGGTTCGTCGAGGTGTTGCTGCATCTGCTGGGCGAAGGCCGCCGTCACCAGGTCCACCACGGCGTCACCGAGGTGCGTCGCGATGACCGGCCTGGTGGAGCTGAGCTCCGAGCTCAGGCCCTTCATCAGCGGTGCGATGAGCGAGCCCAGCCCGGTGTCGCCCGCGAGGCGCACGGCGGTCAGCCCGGCCAGCTGGTGCTCTGGCAGCCGGACGAGCCTGCGGGGGAACATGGCGATGGTCATGCGGAAGTCGTCGCTGAACGAGATGCGGTACGGCGGGAGGTGTCGTAGATGGCGAGGTCGCCGGGCAGCAGCCGGGCCCGCCGGTCGTCCTGCTCGATCACGCTCGACCCGCTGACCTGCAGGCCGAACTCGTACAGCTCCGGGTCGTCCTGGCGGATCAGCCGCCGGGTGCGTTCGACGACGGCGTGCGAGGCGGCCACCTCGGCCAGCAGGACCGAGCCCAGCGGCGCGGACCCGACGTCACCGCTGAAGCTCGCCACGTCCGACTCGCAGCGGGCCCGCAACGGCACGAAGGTGCGTCAGATGCTGTGTTCCCAGGCCTCGAACGTCGCTGTGGTCACTGCGGTCTCCTCGCTGAGACGCCGGTCACGGCGGACAATACTTACCGAATGGTCGTTCGGTCAACTACCCTGCCCGGCAACGGGCGACGAGGAGGACGTGATGCTGGACCTGAGCCCTCAGCCGGGTGACCTGGAGCCGATCGAGACGGCGTCGGTGGACGAGCTGCGCGCGTTGCAGCTCGAACGGCTGCGGTGGTCCGTCCGGCACGCGTACGAGAACGTGCCGCACTACCGCGCGGCCTTCGACACGGCGGGCGTGCACCCCGACGACGTGAAGACGTTGGGGGACCTGGCGAAGCTGCCGTTCACCGCCAAGGCCGACCTGCGCGACAACTACCCGTTCGGCATGTTCGCGGTGCCCCGGCAGGAGGTCGTGCGCGTGCACGCCTCCTCCGGCACGACCGGCCGCCCGACCGTCGTCGGCTACACGCGCGACGACCTCGACACGTGGGCGACCGTGATGGCACGCAGCATCCGCGCGGCCGGCGGGCGTCAGGGGCACGTCCTGCACAACGCCTACGGCTACGGGCTCTTCACCGGCGGCCTCGGCGCGCACGCGGGCGCGGAGAAGCTCGGCTGCACGGTCGTCCCGGTGTCCGGCGGCATGACCGAACGCCAGGTGCAGCTGATCCGCGACTTCGAGCCCGACGTCATCATGGTCACGCCGTCCTACATGCTCTCGATCATCGACGAGATGGAGCGCCAGGGCGTCGACCCGCGCTCGACGTCGCTGAAGGTCGGCATCTTCGGCGCCGAGCCGTGGACCAACGACATGCGCGCCGAGATGGAGCGCCGCCTCGACATGCACGCCGTGGACATCTACGGCCTGTCCGAGGTGATCGGGCCGGGCGTCGCGAGCGAGTGCGTGGAGACCAAGGACGGCCTGCACGTCTGGGAGGACCACTTCTACCCGGAGATCATCGATCCGGTGACCGGTGAGGTGCTGCCCGACGGCGAGGAGGGTGAGCTCGTCTTCACCTCGCTCACCAAGCAGGCCATGCCGATCATCCGCTACCGCACCCGCGACCTGACCCGCCTGCTGCCGGGCACGGCCCGGTCGATGCGTCGCATCGAGAAGATCACCGGACGCACCGACGACATGATCATCCTGCGCGGCGTGAACCTCTTCCCGACCCAGATCGAGGAGCTGATCCTGCGCGTGCCGGCGCTCTCGCCGCACTTCCAGTGCGTGCTGAGCCGCACGGGCAACCTCGACGACCTGACCGTCCTGGTCGAGCACCGCGAGGACGCCGTCGCGGGAGACGCGGGGGCCCAGCTCAGGAAGCTCGTGAAGAACTCGATCGGTGTCACGGTCGCGGTCGAGGTGGTCGCGCCGGGTGGAATCGAACGTTCCGTGGGCAAGATGAAGCGGATCGTGGACCGGCGACCACCCAGGTGAGCGCGTTTGTCACCTGATCCAGCGGTTTAGACCCGTTGTGACGGAATCCGTGATCTGGTCTCCTCACCATGCTCTGCATGACCGGAACACCGATCTTCGACGAGCTCTACGCCAAGTACGTGCTCGCCACGCCTCCGGCGGCACCGCGCCCCGAGACGTCCGTGGTCGTGCCGCGTGAGCCGCGGTACGACCAGGTCGTGCCGCAGTTCGCGGGACTCGTCGACACGCCCGTGTGGCCCAGCTGAGCTCCTGGGGGAGTGCTCTGGTGTGATCGCCGTGGTGAGCGCACCGGATGCGGAGCGCGTTCGTGGTTCAGGAGCGCGCAGCCATGCCGGCTTGGTGATCTCGACCAGCGGCGCCTGGACGTCCGTGGCCGCTCCGCCGTCGGCCCCGGCCGATTCCGCGAGGTGCGCACAGGGCTGTCGTGGCTCGTCCCGCACGGGAGACCGGGTTCGGGGAGATCACGTTGATCACCCTCTGCCGGCGACGCGCTAGTCGGCGGCGCAGGACGCCTCCGGCACGCCCGCGTTCGCCGCGTTGTCGATGTTGTCCTCCACCCACACCCGCAGCATCCGCAACGGCACCGCCGCGCTGCTCCCCAGTTCGGTGAGCGAGTACTCGACGTGCAGCGGCACGGCGGGGTAGATGGTGCGGTCGACGAAGCCGAACTCCTCCAGCCGGCGCAGGGTCTGGGTCAGCACCTTCGGGCTGACGCCCTGCAGGTGCCGCTGCAGCTCGCCGAACCGCTGAGGGCCCTCCTCCAGCGCGCCGATCGCCAGTGCCGACCACTTGTTCGCCAGCAGGTCGAGCATCGCCCGGCACGGGCACTGCGCGGCGTACACGTCGTGGTCGGAGTGCTGCCCCGTGAGACATACGGTGGTCATTGCGAGCCTCTCACCTGCATGCTTCCCGATAGGAAGTACTAGCCCTTGCGGGTAACTATAACCCTGGGGATACGTTGCTGGAGCCAGGGGAGAGAACTTCCCGAGAGCGTGACCCAGGGAGAGAGTCCAGTGTCTGAATCATCGATGCGCGCCGTGGTCCAGGACGCCCTCGGCGGTCCCGAGGTGCTGTCGGTGCGGGAGGTGCCGCGTCCGGAGCCGTTGCCGACCGAGGTCCGGGTGAAGGTGCACGCCGCCGGGATCAACCCCGTCGACTGGAAGACCCGCGCCGGCGGCGGGATGGCCGGTGTGCTCGGGGAACCACCGTTCATCCTCGGCTGGGACGTGTCCGGTGTCGTGGAGAAGGTCGGCTTCGGCGTCACGACGCTGAAGGAGGGCGACGAGGTCTACGGCATGCCGTGGTTCCCGCGGCAGGCCGGTGCCTACGCCGAGTACGTGACCGCGCCCGCGCGGCAGTTCGTCCTCAAGCCCTCCAGCGTCGGTCACGAGCAGGCGGC
Organism: Lentzea albida; assembly: GCF_900111005.1. GTDB lineage: Bacteria > Actinomycetota > Actinomycetes > Mycobacteriales > Pseudonocardiaceae > Lentzea > Lentzea albida. Next base: position 113,763 of record NZ_FOFV01000005.1, on the reverse strand, counting down.
GGCGGTCCCGCTGGCCGCGCTGACGGCGTGGCAGGCGTTGGTGGACACGGCTCACGTCACGTCCGGCCAGCGCGTTCTCATCCACGCCGCCGCGGGCGGGGTCGGTCACCTGGCCGTCCAGTTCGCGAAGCACCTCGGCGCCCACGTGATCGGCACCGCCAGTGCCCGCAGCCACGACTGGCTCACGAAGCTCGGCGCGGACGAGGTCGTCGACTACACCGACGTGCGGTTCGAGGACGCGGTGTCCGACGTCGACGTCGTGATCGACCTCGTCGGCGACGGCCACGACCACACCAGCACCCGGTCGCTGGAGGTGTTGCGGCCCGGTGGTCTCCTCGTCGCGATCCCCGGCGGGGCGTCACCCGAACTGGTCGCCGCCGGTGAGGCGAAGGGCCTGCGCGTCTCGGCCTTCCTGGTCGAGCCGGACGGCCCGGCGCTCGCCCGCATCGCCGAGCTGATCGACGCCGGCGACGTGGTGGTGGAGGTCGAGGAGACGTTCCCGCTCGAGGAGGTCGCCCGGGCCCACGCCCGCGGCGAGTCCAACCGCACCCGTGGCAAGCTCGTCCTGCGCGTGTCCTGAGGCTGAAACCATTGGAGCAGCTGATGTTCTACGAGATCCGCCGGTACCAGACCCGGCCGGGGCGGCGGGACGACTGGGTCCGGTACATGGAGAACGTCGTCATCCCGTTCCAGGTGGAGCAGGGGATGTCGGTCACCGCGTCGTTCGTCGACGAGGAGGACCCGGACGGCTACGTCTGGATCCGCCGGTTCGCCGACGAGGAGGAGCGGATCGCCTTGTACGCCAACGTCTACGAGAGCGAGCGGTGGCAGCAGGAGATCGGTCCCGCGGTGCGGGAGCTGCTGCTGGTGGACCAGATCAAGGTCACCAGGGCCGTGCCGACCGCCGTGTCGGGACTGAGGTGACCGCACACTAGGTCTGGATGCCGCGCAGGATCATCGCGCAGATCTGGTCCGCGAGCTCATCAGGCTTGCGCCCGCGTTGCGGCTTGTACCACTCGGCGAGCGAGTTGATCGTGCCGAACAGCAACCGGGCCGTGGTGCGCGCGTCGAGGTCGGCGCGCACGTCACCCTCGTCGATCGCCTCCTGCACCACCCCGGCGATCACCTTGTCGAACGTGCGCCGCTGTTCGAGCGCCCACCGCTCCGTCTCCGTGTTGCCGTGCACGCTCAGCAGCAGCTTCACGTACGGCAGTTCGGCGGCGAGGATCTCGACGTTGCGCTTGATCAGGTAGGAGAGGCGGTCGAGGGCGCGGCCGGTGGTCGCGCCCTCCTCGGTGGTGCTGGCCATCAACGGCTCCAGCGCGCGTTCGAGGCCCAGGCGCAGCAGTTGCTCCTTGCTCTCGACGTGGTGGTAGATAGAGGACCTGGACAGCCCGGACGCCTGGGTCAGGTGCTGGAAGCTCGTGCCGTCGTAGCCGCGTTCGGTGAACACCCGCACGGCGACCTCCAGCAACCGCTCGAGGGTGTAGGGCGTCTGCCAGCGCCCGCGCCGGGGTGTCTCGCTCACCCCGTCATCGTCCCACGCGGTGATCGCGTTCCGCGGCGGGTGCGCGAGACGGCAACTCCGGTGCGCCGCACGTCAACTCGCGAACCCGTCCGCGTCGCACAGTGGCACCCGTCACCGAGTGGAGAGGGTTGCCATGAGCAGCAGCGACTACGTCATCGTCGGCGCCGGATCGGCGGGGAGCGCGCTCGCTCGCCGGCTGCTGGACGCGGGCAGGACCGTGCACGTGCTGGAGGCGGGACCGGCCGACGTGGCCGAGGAGATCCACAGCCCGCAAGGGTGGCCGCTGCTGCTGGCCGGGCCGCAGGACTGGGCCGTCATGACCGTGCCGCAGAAGCACGCCAACAACCGCTCGCTGTTCTGGCCGCGCGGCAAGGTCCTCGGCGGCAGCAGTTCGCTCAACGGCATGATCTACATGCGCGGGCACGCGAGCGACTACGACGGCTGGGGCGTGCCCGGCTGGGGCTGGGACGACGTGCGCCCGCTCTTCCTGCGCTCCGAGGACCACCTCGCCGGAGCCGGTGAGCACCACGCGACCGGCGGTCCGCTGCCGGTCAGCCCGATCGCGCACCCGCACCCGGCCGCGCGGGCCTTCGTGGACGCCGCGGTCGCCGCCGGGCACAAGCGCAACGAGGACTTCAACGGCGACGACATGCGCGGCGTCGGCTTCAACGAGATGACCGTGCGCGACGGCCGCAGGATGAGCGCCTGGCAGAGCTTCGTCGGACCGGTGCTGGACGACCCGAACCTGACCGTCACCACCGGCGCCTTGATCGACCGCGTGCTCGTGGAGAACGGCCGCGCGGCCGGTGTCGAGTACATCGTGGACGGTCAGCGGCGCACCGTCCGCGCCGCCGCCGAGGTGATCCTCTCCGGTGGCACGATCGGCTCGCCCGCGATCCTGCAGCGCAGCGGCATCGGCGACGCCGGGCACCTGCGCGACCTCGGCATCGACGTGGTCGCCGACCTGCCCGGCGTGGGGGAGAACCTGCACGACCACCCGTTGATCAGCGTGGTCTACGAGTCGGTGAAGCCGTTGCCCGCCGGGCGCGCGAACCTGCTGGAGGCCCAGTTCTACGCCGACAGCACCGGCTGGACGGGGGCCGCGCCGGACCTGCAGCCGCTCTTCCTGCACCTCGTCTACCCGGCAGAGGGCTACGAGATGCCCGAGCACGGCTACACCATCGCGGCCGGCATCGTCGCGCCGAAGTCCCGCGGATCGTTGCGCATCGCCTCTGCCGACCCGGCGGTGCCTTCGCTCGTGGACCCGAACATCCTCGCCGACCCGTACGACCTGGAAGCGTTGTGCGACGCCATCGAGATGAGCCGCGAGGTAGGCGGGCAGCGGGCGTTCGACGAGTGGCGCAAGCGCGAGGTGGCGCCCGGCCCGGACGCCCGCACGCGGGACGACATCCGCGAGTTCGCGCGCCGGTCCGTCGGCACGTACCACCACCAGGTGGGCACGTGCCGGATGGGCGTGGACGACCGGTCCGTTGTGGACGAACGACTGCGGGTGCGCGGTGTGGAGGGACTGCGGGTGGCCGACGCGTCGATCATGCCGGTCGTCCCGTCCTGCAACACCAACGCGCCCGCGATCATGGTGGGTGAGAAGGCCGCGGACCTGGTCCTGGGCCAGGGGCCACCGGCAACGGTCGACGTTTGACCGTTCCTCCGCGATGGCGCTACGGTTCGAGTGTAACGAACGTTCTATACATCACTCCGAGCGCTCACTCCCGGGTCGCCGCCTGTCACGGCGGGCCTTGCCGAGAAAAGAGATCCGATATGACCGTGACGGCTCGTACCACGTCGGAGGCGGCCGAGACCCTGGTCGCACGTGCTCGTGCGGTGGTGCCGGTGCTGGCCGCGCACGCAGGCGTCACCGACGAGCAGGGACGCGTTGCCGCGGAGAGCCGTGAGGCGTTGCGCGAGGCGGGCCTGTTCGCGCTGGGCACTCCCGCCGGGTTCGGCGGCACGGACGCCGATCTGGTCACGCAGGTGCGGGTGCTGTCCGAACTGGGGCGCGCCTGCCCGTCCTCGGCGTGGCTGGTGACGATCTCGGCGGGAACGAAGGAGCACTTCTCCGAGCTGTTCCCCGAGGAGGTGCTCGCGGAGGTCTACACCGATCCCGACGTGCGGTGGTGTGGTGGTTCGACGCCCGGCCGGGCCGTCGCCGCTCCCGGCGGTGTGCGGGTCAGCGGGCGGTGGGCCTACGCCTCCGGTGCCGAGGACGCCCACTGGGCGTTCCTGTCGGTGGTGTCCGTGGGGGACGACGGCGTGCCTCAGGTGGGTGGTGTGCTTGTGCCGATGTCCGAACTGACCGTGGACCGGACCTGGCGGGTCGCCGGGTTGCAGGGCACCGGCAGCCACACGGTCGTCGCCGACGACGTCCTCGTGCCCGCGGAACGCGTGGTCCGGTTCCCGTCCGGCCCCGGTGGCGCTCCCGACGTGACGCTCGGCCGGCCGCTCAGCATCGTCTCCCAGGCGGTCGCGGTCGTGGCCGTGCTGGCCGGGGCGGCGCGCGGTGCGCTGGACGTCGTGCAGGCCGTCGTCGCAACGCGCAGGCCTCCGATCTCGCCGTACGAGAGCCTCGCCGAGTCGGCGTCGGCGAGGCACGTGTTCGCCACGGCCGAGCACATGGTGACCAGCGGTGCCGACCGGTTGCTCGCCCTGGCGGGCCGCATCACCGACCGGGCTCCCGGCGAGGAGGTCACCGACGTGCAGCGGTCCGCCCTGCGGATGGAGCTGGTCTCCGTCCTCCATCAGTTCCAGCGCGCCGTCGACCTGCTCCTGGACCTGCACGGCTCCAGCGCGTTCGCCCTCGACAACCCGTTGCAGCGGTTCTGGCGGGACCTCAACGTCGGCGCCCGGCACGCCCAGACCACCTCGTACCTCACCGTCGAGAACCACGGCCTGCTGACGACCGGTGCGGGGCCGCTCCTGCCGTTCTGAGCGGCCGGCCCGGGGCAGCCGCGGCCTGCGGCTGCCCCGGCCTCCCGTTCTAGTTCTTGGCCACCAGCGTGAGGACGTCGTAGGTGGCGACCGGGTCCCCGTCCTGGTTCGTCACCACGGCGTCCCACCGCACCTCGCCGTACTCGGCGTTGGACCGCGGCGTGATCTGCTTGACCGTCAACGTCACCGAGATCGTGTCGCCCGCCTTCACCGGCGTCAGGAACCGCAGGCCGTCCACGCCGAAGTTCGCGAGCACCGGACCGGGGTTGGGCTCCACGAACAGCCCGGCCGCGAGAGACACCACCAGGTAGCCGTGCGCGACGATCCCGCCGAACAACGGGTTCGCGGCCGCCGCCTCGGGATCGGTGTGGGCGTAGAACGTGTCGCCGGTGAACTCCGCGAAGTGGTCGATGTCGGCGAGCGTGACCTGCCGCGTGCCCGACTCGACGAAGTCACCGATCTTCAACTCCGCCAACGACTTGCGGAACGGGTGCACGTCGTCGGCCAGGCGCTGCGACCCGGTGGTCCAGCGGCCGGTGATCGCGGTGAGCATGTCCGGCGACGCCTGGATCGCGGTGCGCTGCATGTGGTGCAGCACGCCGCGCACGCCACCCAGCTCCTCACCGCCACCGGCACGGCCGGGACCGCCGTGCACGAGCATCGGCAGGGGGGACCCGTGCCCGGTCGACTCCTTGGCGTCGTCGCGGTCCAGCACCAGGATCCGGCCGTGCCACGGCGCGACGCCCAGCACGACCTGGCGGGCGACGGCGGGGTCGTGCGTGACGACCGAGCCCACCAGGCTGCCCTTGCCGCGGGCGGCGAGTTCGACGGCCTCCGCGGTGGTGCGGTAGGTGATCACGGTGCTGACCGGGCCGAACGGCTCGACGTCGTGCGGTTCGGTGGCGTCCGCGCGGGCGCGCAGCAGCACGGGGGAGAGGAACGCGCCGCGCTCGGCGTCCGCGTCGACGAGCTGCACGTCGTTCGGGTCGCCGAAGACGATCTCGGCGGAGTTGCGCAGCGACTCGACGGCCTTGCGGACCTCGTCGCGCTGCCCGAGCGACGCCAGCGCGCCCATCCGCACGCTCTCGTCGGCCGGGTTGCCGACGGTGATCTTCGCCAGGCGCGCGGCGATCGCGTCGGTCACCTCGCCGGCGATCTGCTCCGGCACGATCGCGCGCCGGATCGCCGTGCACTTCTGGCCCGCCTTGACGGTCATCTCGGCGACGACACCCTTGACGAACAGGTCGAACTCGGGGTCCTCCGGCCGCACGTCGGGGCCGAGGATCGAGCAGTTCAGCGAGTCCGCCTCGACCTGCAGGCGCACGCCGCCGTGCTGGACGTTCGGGTGGTTGCGCAGGATCCCGGCGGTGTGCGCGGAACCGGTGAACGCCACCGAGTCCTGCTCGTCGAGCACGTCGAGCAGACCGCGCGGGCTGCCGGACAGCAGCTGCAGCGAGCCCTCGGGGAGGATGCCGGAGGAGATGATCCGCCGGACCACGGCCTCGGTCAGGTACGAGGTCTGCGACGCGGGCTTCACGATGCTCGGCAGACCGGCGAGGAACGCGGGCGCGAGCTTCTCCAGCATGCCCCACACGGGGAAGTTGAACGCGTTGATCTGCACCGCCACGCCGGGGCGTGAGGTGTAGATGTGCTGGCCGAGGAACGTGCCCTCACGGCCGAGGCGTTCCAGGCCGCCGTCCAGCACCACGATGTCGTTCGGCAGCTCGCGCACACCCTTGCTGGCGAAGCTGAACAGCGTGCCGAACCCGCCGTCGATGTCGACCATCGAGTCGCGCTTGGTCGCACCCGTGCGGTACGAGAGCTCGTACAGCGAGTCCTTGTCGGCGCTGAGGTGCTTGGCGAGCTCCTTGATGAGCAGGGCGCGCTGGTGGAACGTCAGCTCGCGGATCGCCGGGCCACCGACGCGCCGGGCGTGGTCGGTCATCTGGCGCAGGTCGAGGCCCTCGCTCGACAACCGCGCGACCTCTTCACCGGTGACCGCGTCGAGCAGCGGTTCTCCCTCGGCCCGGGCGCGGAACCACCGGCCGGCGGCGTAGCTCTCCAACAGTGCGGTCACTGTGCGGGTCCCTTCGCTGACTGTTGCACTTCGCGGCTCTCGTGTGCCACTGTATAACAGACCGTTCGGTCAGTAAATCGTTGAGGAGCTGCTTGATGACGGAGCTCGCGGAGTACTTCGAGGCGACGATCCAGCGGGGCGACCGGGTCGAGCCGCGGGACTGGATGCCCGACGCCTACCGCAAGACGCTGGTCAGGCAGATCGCGCAGCACGCGCACTCGGAGATCATCGGGATGCAGCCGGAGGGCGCCTGGATCTCGTGCGCGCCCTCGTTGCGGCGCAAGGCGATCCTGCTGGCGAAGGTCCAGGACGAGGCGGGCCACGGGCTCTACCTGTACTCGGCGGCCGAGACGCTCGGCACGTCACGCCGCGAGCTCACGGACAAGCTGCTGGCCGGCAAGCAGAAGTACTCGTCGATCTTCAACTACCCGACGCCGTCCTACGCCGACGTCGGCACGATCGGCTGGCTCGTCGACGGCGCCGCGATCTGCAACCAGGTCCCGCTGTGCCGCACCTCCTTCGGCCCGTACGGCCGCGCGATGATCCGCATCTGCAAGGAGGAGTCGTTCCACCAGCGGCAGGGCTACGAGCTGCTGATGACGATGATGCGCGGCACCGACGAGCAGCGCGCGATGGTGCAGGAGTCGGTGAACCGGTTCTGGTGGCCCGCGCTGATGATGTTCGGCCCGCCCGACGACGCCTCGCCCAACACCGCGCAGTCGATGGCGTGGGGCATCAAGCGCGACACCAACGACGACCTGCGCCAGAAGTTCGTCGACATGTCCGTGCCGCAGGCGGAGGCGCTCGGCGTGACGCTGCCCGACCCGGACCTGAAGTGGAACGCCGAGCGCGGGTCGTACGACTTCGGCCAGCCCGACTGGGACGAGTTCTGGGCCGTGGTCAAGGGAGACGGGCCGTGCAACGCCGAGCGGCTCGAGCACCGGCGCAAGGCGCACGACGACGGTGCGTGGGTGCGCGGGGCAGCCGTGGCGTTCGCTCGACTGGAGGAAGAGCTGTGAGTGAGTGGCCGCTCTACGAGGTGTTCGTGCGGAGCAAGCGCGGCCTCAACCACGTGCACGTCGGGTCGCTGCACGCGCCGGACGACAAGCTCGCCCTGATGCACGCGCGGGACGTCTACACCCGCCGCAACGAGGGCGTGTCGATCTGGGTCGTGCGCGCCGACGCGATCACCGCGTCGTCACCGGACGAGAAGGACCCGCTGTTCGCCCCGAGCGGCGACAAGGTCTACCGGCACCCGACGTTCTACGACATCCCCGAGCACGTCCCGCACATGTGAGGCCTTGATGATCAACGATGCCGATCTGCTGGTGAACGACGCCCACTGGGCGTTCGGCACCGGTTTCGAGGACCCGCTGGCCGGCGTGGACACCACCGTGCCGGAGGGCGTGGACGCGGCGGGGCTCGCCCGCTGCTGCCTGATGCTCGGCGACGACGCCCTCGTTCTCTCCCAACGGCTTTCGGAGTGGTGCAGCCGCGCCCCCGACCTGGAGGAGGACATCGCGCTGTCCAACATCGCGCTCGACCTCCTCGGCCAGGCGCGGCTGTTGCTCGCCCGCGCCGCGGCCGCCGACCCGTCGCTCGTGCCGGTGCTGCCGGAGGACTCGCCGGTGCCCGCGGAGGACGCGCTCGCCTTCTTCCGCGACGCCGGGCAGTTCCGCAACGTCGTGCTGGCGGAGCTGCCGAACGGCGACTTCGCGGAGACCGTCACGCGGCTGCTGCTGTTCAGCACGTGGCGGCTGGAGGTGTTCGAGCAGCTGGTCACGCACGCCGACACCGTGCTGGCGGCTGTCGCGGCCAAGGGGCGCAAAGAGCTGTCGTACCACCGGGACTTCTCGGCGCGCTGGTTCGTGACGCTGGCCAGGGGGACCGAGGAGTCGCGGCGGCGGGTGCTGACGGCGGTGGACGCGTTGTGGCCCTGGTGGTCCGCGCTGGACGTGCCGGCGGAGGTCGACGTCGTGCTGGAGCAGGTGTTCGCGGCGGCTCGGGTGGAACGGCCCGAGGTGCCGCCGGCGGAGGACGGTGGACGCGAAGGTGGGCACACCGCGGCGCTGACCGACCTGCTGGCCGACATGCAGAGCGTGGCGCGGGCGCACCCCAGGGGGCTGTGGTGACGGTGCTGACGAAGACCGGGGAGGGCGCGGCCGCCCTCGCCTCCGAGCTGGCTCGGGCGCGCGAGGTCGCCGAGACCGTCGTCGACCCCGAACTGCCCATGCTCACCCTCGCCGACCTCGGCGTCCTGCGCGACGTCGCACTCACGGACGGCACCGTCGTCGTCGACATCACCCCGACCTACTCCGGCTGCCCGGCGATGGCGACCATGCGCGACGACCTCGTGCACGCCCTGCACCGCGAGGGGTTCGCCGACGTCCGGGTGCGCGTCGCGCTGAGCCCCGCCTGGACCTCGGACTGGATCAGCGAACGCGGCCGGGCGGCGCTCACCGAGGCCGGGATCTCCCCGCCGGGACCGGCCCGCCGCGAGGGCCCGGTGCTGCTCGCGCTCAAGCCCGCGCGCCGCGCGATCCGGTGCCCGCTCTGCGCTTCCGCGGACGTGGAGCTGACCTCGGAGTTCGGCTCGACCGCGTGCAAGGCGCTGTACCGCTGCCGCGCGTGCCTGGAGCCGTTCGACCACGTGAAGGAGATCTGACATGGCGTTCCACTCGCTGGCCGTGTCCGCGGTCGACCGGGTGACCGACGACGCCGCGGCCATCACGTTCGCCGTGCCGGACGACCTGCGGGACGTCTTCGCGTTCGCGGCCGGGCAGTCGCTCACCCTGCGCAAGGTCGTGGACGGCGTGGAACACCGCCGCACCTACTCGATCTGCGCGCCGGTCGGGCAGGCGCCGCGGATCGGCGTGCGCGAGATCCCCGGCGGGCTGTTCTCGCAGTGGCTGGTGCGGGACGTGCGGCCGGGTGACGCCGTCGAGGTGCAGGCGCCTTCGGGCAGCTTCCGCGCGGACCCCGCCGCCGGTGGCCGTCACCTGTGCATCGCCGCCGGGTCGGGCATCACGCCGATGCTGTCGATCGCGTCGTCGGTGCTGGCCAACCCGGACGCGCGCGTGACCCTGTTGTACGGCAACAGGACCACGAACACCGTGATGTTCGCCGAAGAGCTGTCGGACCTGAAGAACGCGCACACCAGCCGGTTCGACCTGGTGCACGTGCTGTCCCGCGAACCCCGGGACGTCGAGCTGTTCTCCGGGCGGCTCGACGCGGACCGGTTGCGGCAGCTGCTCACGGTGCTGGTGCCGGTCGCCGCGATGGACCACGTGTGGCTCTGCGGGCCGTTCGAGATGCTCACCGACGCCCGCGCGGTGCTCGCCGAGCTGGGCGTCCCCGCTGAACGAGTCCACTTCGAACTGTTCTACGTGGACGAACCGCCGCCGGCCCTGCGCCACGCGGAGAACGTCGTCGAGGGCGACACGAGCGAGGTCACCGTCGTGCTCGACGGGCGCAAGACGACCACGCCGATGCGCCGCGACGCCACCATCCTCGACTCCGCGCAGCTGGTGCGCGGCGACCTGCCGTTCGCCTGCAAGGGCGGTGTGTGCGGCACGTGCCGGGCCAAGATCTGCGACGGCGAGGCCGACATGGTCCGCAACTACGCCCTCGACCCCGGCGAGGTCGCCCAGGACTTCGTGCTGACGTGCCAGACGTTCCCCGTCAGCGACACCGTGACCGTCGACTTCGACGCCTGAGAGCCAGGAGCAGTTCGTGACCGAGGCCTTCCTCCTCGACGGCGTCCGCACGCCGATCGGCCGGTTCGGCGGCGCGCTCGCCAGGACCCGTCCCGACGACCTCGCCGCACTGGTCGTGCGCACCGTCGTCGAGCGCACCGGCATCGATCCGTCCGATGTGGACGAGATCGTGTTCGGCGCGGCCAACCAGGCCGGTGAGGACAACCGCAACGTCGCGCGCATGGCCGGTCTGCTGGCCGGGCTGCCGGACTCCGTGCCCGGCTTCACCGTCAACCGCCTGTGCGCCTCGGGACTCACCGCCATCACCACGGCACGGCAGATGATCGCCGCCGGGGACGCGGACGTGGTGATCGCCGGCGGTGTGGAGTCGATGACCCGCGCGCCGTGGGTGACGGAGAAGCCCGGCAAGGCCTGGGCGCGGCCCGGTGCCTCGTTCGACACCTCGATCGGCTGGCGGTTCACCAACCCGGCCTTCGACGCCGACACGACGCTGTCCATGCCGCAGACCGCCGAACGCGTGGCGCAGCGGTGGAACCTGACCCGCGAGGAGCTGGACGCCTTCGCCTACCGCTCGCACCAGCGGGCCGTCGACGCGCGCAAGAACGGCCGGTTCGCCGCCGAGATCGTGGCGGTCGGCGAGGTCACCGAGGACGAGGGCCCGCGTCCGGACACCAGCCTGGAGCAGCTCGCCGGACTGCGGCCGATCCACGGGCCCGGCGGCGTGATCACCGCGGGCAACTCCAGCTCCCTCAACGACGGCGCGGCGGCCGTGGTCGTGGTGAGCGAGCGGTACGCGGCCGCCCACGGCCTGCAGCCGAGGGCGCGGCTCGTAGCCGGTGCGAACGCCGGGGTCGCTCCGGAGATCATGGGCATCGGACCGGTTCCGGCCACGCGCAAGGCTTTGGAGCGCGCCGGGTGGTCCGTCGACGACCTCGACGCGGTCGAGCTGAACGAGGCGTTCGCGTCGCAATCGCTTGCGTGCGTGCGGGACCTCGGGCTCGACGAGGAGGTCGTCAACGCCGAGGGCGGCGCCATCGCGCTGGGCCACCCGCTGGGCTGCTCGGGCACGCGGCTCGCCGTCACGTTGCTGGGCCGCCTCGAACGCGCGGGTGCCCGCCGCGGTCTCGCGACCATGTGCGTCGGTGTCGGCCAGGGCTCGGCCCTGCTGCTGGAGCGCGTGTGACGGGGCCGTTGCTGGTGGAGGAGCACGACGACCGGGTCGTGCTCCGGCTCAACCGCCCGGACGTCCGCAACGCGATCGACCTGCCGATGGTCCAGGCGCTGCACGAGGCCTGCGCCGAGCTCGAACGCCACCCCCGGCTCGCGTTGATCATCGGCGAAGGCGGGACGTTCGCGGCGGGCGCGGACATCGCACAGCTGCGCGAGCGGCGCCGCGACGACGCGTTGCAGGGCATCAACTCCGGTGTCTTCGACCGCGTGCACCGGCTGCCGATGCCGGTCATCGCGCTGGTCGACGGCTACGCGCTGGGCGGTGGCGCCGAACTGGCGTACGCCTGCGACTTCCGCATCGGCACGCCCACCACGAAGATCGGCAACCCCGAGCCGGGCCTCGGCATCCTCGCCGCCGCAGGGGGTTGCTGGCGGCTGCGCGAGCTGGTGGGCGAGCCGCTGGCCAAGGAGATCCTGCTCGCCGGCCGTGTCCTGACCGCCCAGGAGGCGCTGGACGTCCGGCTGCTCAACGAGGTGGCGGACGACCTGGAGGCCGCGGGACACCGGTTGGCCGACCGGGTCCTCAAGCAGGCGCCACTGGCGTTGCGCCTGACCAAGTCCGTCTTCCACGCGCCGCGCGAGGCGCACCCGTTCGTCGACGACCTCGCCCAGGCCGTCCTGTTCGAGACCCGGGACAAGACCGACCGCATGACCGCGTTCCTCGACCGCCGCAAGGAGTCCCGATGACCGTTCCCGCAACTGTCGGTGTGTACGGCGGCGGCCGCATGGGCGCGGGCATCGCCCACGCGTTCGCGGTGGCCGGGAGCGCGGTGACGGTCGTCGAGACCGAGGCCGCCGCGGACGCCGCCCGCGCCCGTGTGGAGAAGAGCCTCGCCAAGGCCGCCGAGAAGGGCGTCGAGGTCCCCGGCACCGTCACCGTGGTCACCGACCCGGCGGTGCTCGCCGGGGTGCCGCTGGTGGTCGAGGCCGTCCCGGAACTGGTCGACCTGAAGCACTCCGTGCTCGCGACCATCACGCGGTCCGCGCCGGACGCCGTGATCGGCACCAACACCAGCTCGTTGTCGATCGACGTGCTGGCCGGTGTCCTGCCCGACCCGTCCGTCCTCATCGGACTGCACTTCTTCAACCCGGTGCCGGCGAGCGACCTCGTCGAGGTCGTGGTGGGGGAGCGGACCTCCGCCGACCTGGTCGCGCGGGCGCAGGAATGGGTGCGCGGCCTCGGCAAGCACGCGATCACCGTGCGGGACTCACCCGGCTTCGCGAGCAGCCGCCTGGGCGTCGCCATCGCGCTGGAGGCCATGCGGATGGTGGAGGAGGGCGTCGCCTCGGCCGAGGACATCGACAGCGCCATGGTCCTCGGCTACCGGCATCCGGTGGGACCGCTGCGCACGACCGACATCGTCGGCCTCGACGTGCGCCTCGCCATCGCCGAACACCTCGAACGCGAACTCGGCCCGCGCTTCGCCCCGCCACGGCTGTTGCGGGACAAGGTCGCGGCGGGGAAGCTCGGCCGCAAGACCGGAGAGGGGTTCTACGAGTGGTGAGTGCACGCCGGCACGCCGACGCCATGTGGGCGACCGACGCCGCGAGCAAGGCGCTCGGCATGGAGATCGAGGACGTCGGCCCCGGTTCGGCCCGCGTCTCGATGCGCGTGCGCGAGGACATGGTCAACGGCTGGGACATCTGCCACGGCGGCCTGATCGCCACGCTGGCCGACAGCACGTTCGCGGTGGCGTGCAACAGCCACGGCGGCGTGACCGTCGCGTCCGGCTTCCAGATCGACTTCCTCGAACCGGCACGCCTCGGTGACGTGCTGGTCGCGGAGGCGCGGGAAGTGGTGCTGCGCGGCCGTTCCGGCATCTACGACGTCACGGTGAGGCGCGGCGACACGGTGATCGCCGAGTTCCGCGGCCGGAGCCGCACGGTGAAGGAGACGTCCTGATGAGCGCGGTGGCGACGGTGACGCTGAGCCGTCCGAGCCTGACCCTGGAGGCGAAGAACGCGCTGCGCGACGAGCTCGCCGCGGCCGCCGCCGACCCGTCGGTGCGCGCCGTGGTGCTCACCGGCACCGGCAAGGCGTTCTGCGTCGGCCAGGACCTGGCCGAGCACGCCGAGGCGTTGCGGCACGACCCCACGACGGCGTTCGCCACCATCGACGAGCACTACAACCCGATCGTCACCCTGCTCGCCACCATGCCGAAACCGGTCGTCGCCGCGGTCAACGGCACCTGCGTGGGCGCCGGCCTGGGTTTCGCGCTGGCGTGCGACCTCCGGGTCATCTCGCGCACCGCCCGCTTCGGCACGGCGTTCACGGGCATCGGCCTGACCTGCGACTCGGGCCTGTCGGCGTCACTTGCCCGCGCGGTCGGCTCGGCCCGCGCCTCCGAACTGGTCCTGCTCGCCGAACCGTTCAGCGCCGAGCAGGCCGTCGAGTGGGGCGTCGCGGGCAGGCTCGTGGAGCAGGCCGAGGTGCTGCCCGCCGCACTGGAGCTGGCCGAGCGGCTCGCCACCGGCCCGACCCTCGCGTACGCCGAGGTCAAGCGCGCCAACGCCTTCGCGTGGGAGCAGGTGCTCGCGGCCGAGGGTGCGGCGCAGGCGCGGCTCGGGGTGACCGAGGACCACCGGGGCGCGGTGGAGGCGTTCCTGGCCAAGGAGACGCCGGTCTTCCACGCCCGGTGAGCGCGGCACTGGGAGACTGCACGGCATGACCACGACGGAGAACGGCGGGACGAGGCGCCGCGGCCGCCCGGGCTACGACCTGGAGACGCTGCTCAAGGCCGCCGCCGAGCTGTTCTACGAGCGCGGCTACGACGGCACCAGCATCCAGGACCTGGCGAACCGGCTGGGCGTCACGAAGTCCGCCATCTACCACCACGTCTCCGGCAAGGAGGCCCTCCTGCGCCTGGCCGTCGACCGCGCGCTCGACGGCCTGTTCGCCGAGGTGACCAAGCTCGACACCGTGGGCGGCCGGGCGGTCGAGCGCCTCGAGCACCTCGTCCGCGGCAGCGTCACGGTGCTGGTCGAGCAGCTGCCGTTCGTGACGCTGCTCCTGCGGGTGCGCGGCAACAGCGAGACCGAGCGCGAGGCGCTGGCCCGCCGCCGCGAGTTCGACCAGATCGTCACGGCGCTGGTGGCCGACGCGGCGGCCGAGGGCGACCTGCGTCCCGACATCAACCCCGCGACGACCACCAGGCTGCTGTTCGGCATGGTCAACTCGGTGATCGAGTGGTATCGGCCGCAGGGCGGTCTCAGCGCCGCCGACCTCGCGGACATGGTGGCCACGGTGGCGTTCGACGGCCTACGCGTGCGCGGGAACTGATTGGCGCTGAACGACGACCACGGCCACCAGGCCGAGCGCGAGGCCCACGGCGGTCTGAACGCCGAAGTGCTCACCGAACATCAAAGCTCCCCACACGGCCGTGACCGGAGCCATGAGGAACATCAGCGTGTTCACGTGGGTGACCCCGGAACGCCGCAGGATGATCCAGTAGAGCCCGTACCCGCCGAACGTCGGCAGCACCACGAGCCAGGCGATCGCACCCCAGAACGCGGGCTCGGCGGGCGGGACGGCGGTGCCGGTGCCCACGGCGAGCGCGGTGAAGACGACGGCACTCGTCAGGCAGTGCGTGGTCATCGCCACCGAGGGCGCCACCTCCGTCCGTGATCGGCCCTCCAGGAACGTGGCCGCCACCAGCGACAACATGCCGAGGAACGGGATGAGGTAGGCCCACCACGCCACCCCGGAACTCGCCGCCGCGTCGGCCCCGGTGACGATCACGACGCCGGCCACGCCCAGGCACAGGCCGAGCCACTGCCGGCGCGAGACGTACTGGTGCAGCAGCGGTCCGGCCAGCGCGCCCGCGACCAGCGGCTGGACCCCGTCGATCAGTGCCGTCGTGCCGCTCGAGACCCCGAGCTGGATCGCGTGGTAGACGGTGAGCAGGTAGCCGCTCTGCGACAGCACCCCGATCAGCGCCTGCCTGCCCAGGTCCCGCGGTGCGAGGCCCCGCCACGCCTTCCTGACCACGACGAAGACCACCAGGACGACCGCGAGCGGCAGGAAGCGCCACATCAGGACCGTGACGGCGGAAGCGCTCCCCGCCCCCAGCTTGGCCCCGATGAACCCGGAACTCCAGCAGAGCACGAAGGCCGCCGAGAGCAGGAAGTTCACCCACCACACCTCCTCTATACCGATCTGTATACCCGAGTGACTAT
Organism: Lentzea albida; assembly: GCF_900111005.1. Taxonomy (GTDB): domain Bacteria; phylum Actinomycetota; class Actinomycetes; order Mycobacteriales; family Pseudonocardiaceae; genus Lentzea; species Lentzea albida. Next base: position 98,090 of record NZ_FOFV01000005.1, on the reverse strand, counting down.
ACAGATCGGTATACTGGTGGGGTGGTACGACGGATCACGATGACGCCCGCGGCCTCCCGCGCCCTGGAGGCCGCCGGAAGGCTGTTCTACGAGCACGGGATCCACGCCGTGGGTGTGGATCTGATCGCCGCCGAGGCCGGGGTCACCAAGAAGACGCTCTACGACCGGTTCGGCTCGAAGGAGCAGATCGTCGTCGAGTACCTGGCCGACCGCGACGAACGCTGGCGGGTGTTCCTGGACGGGTACCTCGACGCCGCCGAGGGTCCCCGCGTGCTGGCCGTCTTCGACGCGTCCCGCGCGTGGGCGGCGCAGCACAGCCCCAAGGGCTGCGGCATGGTCAACGCCCACGCGGAGATCAGCGACACCTCCCACCCCGCGCACCCGATCATCATCGGGCAGAAGGAGTGGATGCTCGCCCTGTTCACCGACCTGGTCCGGGACGTCACACCGGACGCGGACCGGATGGGGCAGACCCTCCTGCTGCTGCACGAGGGCGCGTTGGTGGCCAACGGCTTCGGCACGTTCCCGGACGCCATCGGGCACGCCAGGGACCAGGCGGCGGCGCTTCTCGCGGCCTCACCAGGGCACGGCCGTGCCGTCCCAGGAGAAGAAGCCCCCGGTGGGTCCGTCCTCGGGTAGCAGGGCGAGGCGGACGGCTCCCGCTGCGGCCTCGGCCGGGTCACCGCCGGTCGCGGCGCGCGCGTTCAGGTCGGTCGCCCGCAGACCGGGGGCCAGCGCGTTGACCTTGAAGCCGGTCAGGGTCTGGGCGTAGAAGACGGTCAGGGCGTTCAACGCGGCCTTGGAGGAGCGGTAGGCGGCCCCATTGCCGTTGCCGTGCGGGAACTGCGGGTTCGGGTTCGTGCTCCAGACCAGCGACGACGTGCCGCTGGAGACGTTCACGATCCGCGGGTGCGGCGACCGGCGCAGGGCGGGCAGGAAGGCGTTCGTCACCGCCACCACCCCGAACACGTTGGTCTCGAACGTGTTCCGCAACTCGTCGAGCCCGGTGTCCGCGGGCGGTGCGAGCGACGGCGAGATCCCGGCGTTGTTGACCAGCACGTCCAGCCCGTCCACCTGGGACGCCGCGCGGGTGATGCTGTCGTGGTCGGTCACGTCGAGGACCAGGGGGAGTCCGCCGACCTCCTCGGCGGCCAGCCGTCCGCGTCCGGGGTCGCGCGATCCGATGTGGACGGTGAAGCCCTCGGCGACGAGCAGCCGGGCGATGTGCTTGCCGATGCCCTTGTTGGCGCCGGTGACCAGGGCGGTGCGATCGTTCATGCCACCACCGTCCCGCTCGGCGGGGAGCGCTGCCAGGGATAACCTGTACCAGTCGGAGGAGGTGGCATGCCGAGGCAGGAACTGGCCCGCTTCCTGCGGGACCGCCGCAACGCCCTGCGCCCGCCGGAGACGGGCGCCGATCGCCGCACGCCGGGGCTGCGCCGCGAGGAGGTGGCGGCGCTCGCGCACATGTCGGTCGACTACTACACGCGCCTGGAACAGGCGCGGGGCCCGCGCCCGTCGCCCACGATCCTGGAGGGGCTGTCCCGGGCGTTCGATCTCACCCGTGCCGAGCGCAGCCACCTGTTCCGCCTGGCGGGAGCACTGGCGCCACCCGCCAGGAACGCGCCGCGCACCGTCCGCCCGCACGTGGCCGCGATGCTCGAGCGCCTGCCCGGAACCGCCGCAATCGTCACGGACGCGGCGTACGACGTGGTCGCCCGCACCCCGCTGGCCGAGGCACTGCTCGGCCTCGACGGCGGCACGAACCTCGCACGGCGGCGCTTCCTCGGCGAGGGACGCTCGTACGAGAGCACCAGTGCCGAGGAGTTCGGGCACGTCGTGGTCGCTCGCCTGCGCCGCGCCGCCGACCGCTACCCGCACGACGCGCGGCTGACCGCCCTGCTCACCGACCTGCACGCGGGCAGCGAGGAGTTCCGGCGGATCTGGCGGACGCGGCCCGTGCACGCCCCGGGCCACCGCACCAAGACCGTCCGGCACCCGGAGGCGGGCACGCTGCACCTGAACTGCGACGTCCTGCTCGTGCCGGAGGACGACCAGGAGGTCGTCCTGATCACGGCCGATCCCGGATCGCCGTCGTCGCGGGCGCTGAGCCGGCTGGCGTGAGCTGGCTGGCGGGACCGGCCGACCTGACCGGGCTCGCTTGACCGGGCTCGCTCGACCCGGCCCGCCCGACCCGGCTCGCGTGTCCGGCTCGCGTGACCGGGCTCGCCTGACACGGCTGGCCGAACCGGCCCGGCTCGCCTGACCCGGCCCAACCGCCCTGGCCCGACCCGATCCGACCCGCCTGCCTCCCCTCAGCCCACCGAGACCGGGTGCAGCCAGCAGGCCACCGACCGTCCCGCCGTGCTCTGCCCCAGCACCGGCGTCCGCGTCGCACAGACGTCCATGGCCCGGCCGCACCGCGGGTGGAACGGGCACCCGCCCGGCATCGACCGCAGGTCCGGCGGCGACCCCGCGATGCCCGACAACTCGCGCCTCGGGCCCTTCAGCGCCGGGAACGAGTGCAGCAACCCGTCGCTGTAGGGGTGCAGGGGAGTGCGGTACAGGTCGGCCGACGTCGCCTCCTCGACGACCTGGCCCGCGTACATGATCGCGATCCGGTCCGAGAACTCGACCAGCAGCGACAGGTCGTGCGTGATGAACACGACCGAGAACCCGAGGCGCTCGCGCAGTTCGACGAGCGTGCGCAGGATCTGGCGCTGCACCACGACGTCCAGCGCGGTGGTCGGTTCGTCCATGATGACGACTCGGGGTTCCAGCGCGAGCGCCATCGCGATCATCACCCGCTGCCGCATGCCGCCGGAGAGCTGGTGCGGGTAGCTGTGCAGCCGGTCGGAGGCGATGCCGACCAGGCCGAGCAGTTCCCGGGCGCGGTCCTGCCGGGCCTTCGGCGTCGAACGGGCCGAGTGCGCCTTGAGCACGTCCACGAGCTGCGTCGAGATCCGCTGCACCGGGTTGAGCGAGTTGATCGCGCCCTGGAACACGATGGCGATCTCGGACCAGCGCAGCCGCCGCAGGTCCGCGTCGCGGATCCGCAGCAGGTCGACGGTCGAGCCGTCGTCGAGGGTGTAGATCACCTCGCCGCCCGCCACGATGCCCGGCGGGGGCAGCAGCCTGGTCATGCCGTACGCCAGAGTGGACTTCCCGCTGCCGGATTCCCCGGCCAGGCCCAGGACCTCGCCCCGGTGCAGGGTCAGGTCGACGTCGCGGACCGCGCGGACCGACTCGGGGCCGAGGCCGTAGTCGACGTTCAGCCCGCGCACTTCGAGAATGCGTTCCTTCATGACGTCTCCTTGGCGAGCACGGGGGTGAAGCCGACGCGCATCCGCACGCCCCGCGTCGACGAACGGGTGCGCAGGCGCGGGTTGACGTACTCGTCGATGCCGAAGTTGACCAGCGACAACGCCGTGCCGAGCAACGCGATCGCCAGACCGGCCGGGACGAACCACCACCACGCGCCCTGGGTGAGGGCCTGCTGCGACTGGGCCCAGTACAGGACCGTGCCCCAGTTCCAGCCGCCCGCGTCGGACACGCCGATGAACGCCAGCGTGATCTCGGAGATCACCGCGAACAGCACCGTGCCGACGAAACCGGACGCGATGACGGCGGTCAGGTTCGGCAGGATCTCGAACAGGATGATCCGCCAGGTCGACTCGCCGTTCGCCCGCGCCGCCTCCACGTAGTCCCTGCGGCGCAACGACAACGTTTGCGCGCGCAGCACCCGCGCGTTCCACGCCCACGACGTCAGGCCGATCACCAGCGCGATCGTGAGGTTGCTGGTCTCGGGCAGCGACGAGGTGATGATGACGATCAACGGCAGCGCCGGGATCACCAGGAACACGTTGGACAGCGCGGAGAGTCCCTCACCGGCCGACCCGCTGAGGTAGCCGGCCGTGACGCCGACCAGCACCGACAGCACGGTGGCGACGACGCCCGCCACCGCGCCGACGAAGATGACGCTGCGCGTGCCCACGAGGACCTGGCTGAAGATGTCCTGGCCCAGGTGGGTCGTGCCGAACCAGTGCGCGGACGACGGTGGCTGCAGCAGGTCGTTGCTGCGCGTCGACGGGTCGAACGGCGCGAGCCACGGACCGACGACGGCGAACAGGACGAAGACGCCGAGCGCGACCAGACCGGTGAGCGCCTTGGGGTTGTTGCGCATCAGCCCTCCCTGCGGGTGCGGGGGTCCAGCGCGAGGTAGGCGACGTCCGCGAGGAGGTTCGCCAGCAGCACGGACAGCGTGATGATGAGGAAGATGCCCTGCAGCAGCGGGTAGTCCTTGGCGCCGACCGCCTGGAACAGCTGCAGGCCGAGACCGGGGTAGGAGAACACGATCTCCACCAGCAGGGTGCCGCCGACGATGAACCCGAGTGCCAGCGCGAAGCCGGACACGTTGGGCAGCAACGCGTTGCGGGCGGCGTAGGCGAGCATCACCCGGCGTTCCGGCAGGCCCTTGGCGTGCGCGACGGTGACGTAGTCGTCCGACGACACCGTCACCATCATGTTGCGCATGCTGAGGATCCAGCCGCTGACCGACGAGATCAGGATCGTGAAGCCGGGCAGCAGGCCGTGCTGGACGGTGCTGCCGATGAACTGCCAGTCCCAGTTCGGCACCAGGCCGATCTCGTACGCGCCGGACGCGGGGAAGAAGCTCCCCGGGCCGGTGAGCAGCGCGATCGCGACCAGGCCGAGCCAGAAGTACGGGATCGACGAGACGAACGTGGTGACCGGGATCAGCGAGTCCGCCCACGTGCCGCGCCGCCAGCCCACGACGGCGCCCGCGGCGGTGCCGAGGAAGAACCCGATCACCGTCGTGATGCCGACGAGCCCGACGGTCCACGGCAGTCCGTCGCCGATCACGTCCGCGACCGGGCTCGGGAAGAACGTGAACGACATCCCGAGGTCGCCGCGCAGGAGCTGGCCGAGGTAGGAGAAGTACTGGCTCGCCAGGCTCTCGTCCTTGTCCAGTCCGAAGAGGACGTACAGCGAGCGGACCGCTTCGCTCGTCATCTGCCCGCGTTGCTTGGTGATGAGCGCCTGCACCGGGTCGCCGGGGATCATCCGCGGCACGAAGAAGTTGATCGTGACCGCGGCCCAGACCGTGAGCAGGTAGAAGCCGATGCGCTTGAGGAGGTAGCTCACGACGCCTCCTCCCGGTACAGCCAGCACGCCGCGAAGTGCCCGTCGCCGAGTTCGAAGCGCGGCGGGACCTCGGTGCGGCAGACGTCCATCGCGAACGGGCAGCGGGGGTGGAACCGACAGCCCGGCGGTGGTGCGATCAGGGAGGGGGGTTCGCCGGCCCCGCCGTCCTTCTCCTCCACTGCCGGGCGGTCGGGGTCTGGTGCGGACTCGATCAGCAGCTGCGTGTACGGGTGCGCGGCCTTCTGCGTGACGGTCTCGCTCTCGCCGCCCTCGACGACCTGACCCGCGTACATCACGACCGTCTCGTCCGCGAAGTAGCGCGCCGACGCGATGTCGTGCGTGATGTACAGGATGGACAGGTGCAGGCGCTCTTTCAGGTCCCGCAACAGGTTCAGCACACCGAGCCGGATCGACACGTCCAGCATGGACACCGGCTCGTCGGCCAGCAGCACCTCCGGGCTCGCCGCCAGCGCGCGGGCGATCGCCACGCGCTGCCGTTGCCCGCCGGAGAGCTCGTGCGGGTACCGGTCGAGGTACCGCTCCGCCGGCGTCAGGTGCACGCGGGTCAGCAGGTCCGCGAGCGAGGACTCCAGGTCGTCGCCGCGGTTGCCGTGGATCGTGAGGGCCCTGGTCAGGTGGTAGCGGATGGTGTGCACGGGGTTGAGCGACGCGAACGGGTCCTGGAAGATCATCTGGACCCGGCGGCAGTACGCGCGGAACTTCCGCCCGCGCGTGAGACCCTTCTGCACGGCGACGTTCTCCCCGTGCAGGCGGATCTCGCCCGACGTCAGCGGGTAGAGCTGGGCGAGCAGCCGCGCGACCGTCGACTTGCCGGAACCGGACTCGCCGACGAGCGCCGTGACGCTGCCGCGGCGCAGCTGGAGCGAGACGCCCTCGACCGCGCGCACGGCCTTCTTGTCACGCGAGAACGGCTTGCTGATCGGGAAGTGCTTGGTGAGGCCGTCGGCCTCCAGGACGATCTCTGTCGAGACCGCCCCGGAGACCGCCGGCGCTACCTCGGCCGTCACGAGGCAGGCCTCAGCTTCATGACGATGTCGAGTGCGTTTTCGAGGGTGGGCTGCACGGGAGCGTACTGGTCCTGGTCACTCGGCCAGCCGATCCAGTTCTTGGTGCTGTACTGACCGCCGCCGTTGGCCGCGGAGGTGATGATGACGGGCATCTCCTGCACGAAGATCTTCTGCAGCTCCTGCAGCGCCGCGTTGCGCACCGACTCGTCGGGCGCGTTCGCGAAGTCGTCCAGCGCCTTGGTCGCGGCCCGGCTCTCGAAACGGCCGTAGTTGCCGTTCACACCGGCCTCGCCGATCGGCTTGTACAGCGCACCGTCCATGATGGACTGGTAGATGTCGTACAGCGTCAGGCCGTTGTTGGTCCAGTGCATCGCGGCACCGAAGTCGCCGGTGTCGAGGGCCTTGGTCCACGCGTCGGCGTTCTGCAGGTTGACCGTCGCGTTGATGCCGATCTTGGAGAAGTTGTCCTTGATGATCTCGAGGTCGGTGACGTAGTCCGACCAGCCGGACGGCACGGTCAGCTCGATCGTGACGGGAGCGCCGTCCTTGCCCTTCAACGTGGTGCCGTCGAAGGTGTAGCCGGCCTCGGTCAGCGCCTTCTTCGCGCCCTCGACGTCGACGGACATCTTCTTGTCCTTGAACTGCGGGGCGATGAACGACTCACCGGCCGGAGTGGGGATGCCGGTGATGTTGTCGACCTTCGGGTAGAAGTAGCCCGCCTCGCCCTGCATGAAGATGTCGTCGCGGTTCACCACCATGTTGGCGGCACGGCGCAGCGCGGGGTCGTCCCACGGCTTCGCCTTGGTGTTGAACCAAAGGCCGTGCACGCCGAGCACCGGCGGGAACCACAGCTTGTGATTCTGCGGGTCCTTGCTGGTGTAGGCGGCCTGGTAGTTGGGGATGAACACGAAGCTCCACTCGGCGGCGCCGGTGGCGAGAGCGTTCGTCTGCGCGTTGTTGTCGCTGTAGGAGGTGTAGCGCAGCTCCTTGACCTTCGGGAGCTCCTGCCAGTACTTGTCCCGGATCGACAGCGTGACCGTCTGCGGCGTGAACGACTTCAGCGTGTACGGCCCGCTGCCGATCGGGTCCTTCAACGTCTCGGTCGACGGGTTGGAGAACGTCGACCACTGGTGCTTGGGCACCACGAACTGTTCGAGGATCTTCTTCTGGTTGACGAACTGCGACTTCGGGAAGCCGACGGTGACCTCGCTGCCGGAGAAGGAGATGTCCTGGTACGGCACGCCTTCGATGTTCAGCCCGGGGTTGTTCTTGAGCAGCTCGAAGGTGTACGCCACGTCCTCGGCCGTCAGCGGCTTGCCGTCGGACCACGTCACGCCGTCACGAATGGTGAGCGACAGCTTGTGGAAGTTGTCCGACCAGGTGAACTTCGTTGCCAGCCAAGGCTTCGGCTGGTCGGTCACCTTGACCTCGTTCACCATGGCGAGCGGTTCGAAGAGCAACCGCCGGTAGCCGAGCGACGAGGACGCCGACGAGTTGAGGAACGGGTTGTTGTTCTCCGTTTGCGGTCCGTTCGGCATGCCCACGTTGAGGACCCCGGCGGAATTCCCGCCCGAGCCCGGGTTCGTGGCCGAACAGGCGCCGGTGAACGCCAGGGCGGTCGCGGCGACGGCAGCGCAAACACGCCTCATTCTCATGGAAACTCCTTGTTCTCCAACGAAAGCGAGAAGAATCAAGTGAGCGCTGGGAGAGGTTGACCGCGCGTGCCATCGCGGGTGAGGCCGTGGTGGCCCTCTGGTCGCCGTAGAGTAGACGCCTGTCAGCGAGGGCAAGTCAATAACGAACAGGTCACGAACCGAGGCTTATTTTTAGGCGCGAAGTAACTTGGCGCTCATGGTGCGTACACGGGCGACCGTCCGGGACCTCCGCAAGCAGAACCGTTCCGTGCTCCTGACGGCGCTGTTCCTCGACGGCCCGCTGAGCCGCCAGCAGCTCAGCGCGAGCACCGGACTGAGCGCCGCGACCGCCAGCACGATCACCGGCGAACTGCTCGACGAGGGCCTCCTGGTCGAGGCCGGCTCGGTCGAGTCCGATGGCGGCAGGCCGCGCGTGCTGCTGCGCGTCAACCCGGCGTTCGGGCACGTCATCGGGGTCGACGTCGGCGAGACGGGGATCAAGGTCGAACTGTTCGACCTCGCCATGACCCGTCTGTCCACAGTGGATCAGCCGCTCGGTTTCGTGGAGCCCGTCGCCGTCAGCGAGCTGATCGCCGCGGGTGTCGGCGAGGTCCTCACCGCGACGGGGGTGGCGGCCTCCTCGGTGCTCGGCGTCGGCGTCGGGGTGCCCGGCACGGTCGAGCGCGGGACGTCGGCCGTCGTGCACGCGCAGACCATCGGCTGGGACGCCGTCCCGCTGGAGAAGATGATCCGCGAGGCGGGCGTCGAGCCGCCCCTGTTCGTCGAGAACGGCGCGAAGACCCAGGGGCAGGCCGAGATGTGGTTCGGCGCGGGCCGCGGCGCGGGCCACGCGGTGATCGTGCTGGTCGGCTCGGGCGTCGGCGTCGCCGTGGTGACCGACGGCGTGGTGCACCGGGGCGCCACCAGCAACGCGGGGGAGTGGGGCCACACCACGATCGTCTATGGCGGGCGGCGCTGCCGGTGCGGCGTGCGCGGCTGCCTGGAGGCGTACGCGGGAGCGGAGGCCATGCTCGCCCGGTACCGGGAAGCTTTGCGCCGCAACGATCCCGAGGCCGACCAGCAGTCGGCGCTGGAGGCCCTGCTCTCGTCGCGCTCGGCCGTCGCCCGCCGAGTGGTGGACGAGTCGGTGGGCTACCTGGGTGCCGGCATCGCCAACCTGGTGAACCTGTTCAACCCGGAGCGGGTCGTCCTCGGCGGCTGGGCGGGCCTCGCGCTCGGGGCGCGGAAGCTGGACGAGATCGTGGCGGCCACCGCGGACCACGCGCTGCGGCACCCGTACGGGCAGGTGCGGATCGAGCTGGGGCGGACGGGGCCGGACGCGGTGGCGGTGGGCGCCGCGACGTTGCCGGTGGCGGCGTTGCTGGACTCCGGGGCGGACCCGCGATCGGCGCGGGTTTCGGGGTTCTGACGCGGTTTCGCCGGTCGGGGCGCTGACCAGCGGCTGCCGCCTGGGTGCCCAGGTCAGGGCCTCACCGGCTGCCGTCCTCCGCGTGCGACCTCACGTCAGAAGCCGCCTTCCGACGCATTGACAGCGGCGCTCCGCACCCCGACTCTTTGGAGAGCGCTCTCCAAGGAGGTTTCCCGGTGCACGACGACCACGAGCTGGTCCGCCTGGTCGGCAAGCTCGACCTGCCCGCCAAGGTGCGGCTGCTGGCGGGCGGATCGGTCTGGCAGAGCTGCGCCGAGCCGCTGGTCGGTCTGCGTGCGATGACGTTCTCCGACGGCCCGGCGGGCGTGCGTGGCCCCGGCTGGGACGAACGCCGCACGTCGCTGGCCCTGCCGTCACCGTCCGCCCTCGCCGCGACGTGGGACGAGGACCTCGTCGAGCGGCTGGGCGGCCTGCTGGCGGCCGAGGCGCGGCGCAAGGACGTGGACGTGCTGCTCGCGCCGGTGCTCAACCTGCACCGCACGCCCTACGGCGGGCGCCACTTCGAGTGCTTCTCCGAGGACCCGCTGCTCACGGCGAGGCTGGGCGTCGCGTACGTGCGCGGTGTGCAGGCCGGCGGCGTGGCGGCCACGCCGAAGCACTTCGTCGCCAACGAGACCGAGACCGACCGCCTCACCCACGACGTGCTGGTCGGCGAGCGAGCCCTGCGCGAGGTGTACCTGGCCCCGTTCGAGGCGGCCGTCGAGGCGGGCGCGTGGGCGGTGATGTCGGCCTACAACGCGGTGAACGGCCACTCGATGTCGGAGAGTCCAATGCTCACGAGCCCTTTGAAGGACGAGTGGGGCTTCGACGGCCTGGTGGTGTCGGACTGGGGTGCGGTGCGGACGACGGTCGCGTCGGCCGTGTCCGGGCAGGACCTGTCGATGCCGGGACCCTGGGGGCCGTGGGGGGAGCGGCTGGTCGCGGCGGTCGAGGCCGGGGAGGTGCCGGAGGCGCTGGTCGACGACAAGGTGCTCCGGCTGCTGCGGCTGGCCGCGCGGGTGGGGGCGCTGGAGGGGACGACTGCGGTCGTGCCGAGCCTGGTGGAGCCGCTCGGCGCCGACGAGCGCCTCCTTCGCGAGGCGGTGTCCTCGAGCACGGTTCTCCTGCGCAACAACGGAGTCCTGCCCCTCGCCCCAGGCCTGAGCACCGCCGTCATCGGCCCCGGCGCGACCGCCGCGCGCGTCCAGGGCGGCGGCAGCTCCGGCCTGTACCCGTCCGCCGAGAACTCCCTGCTCGACGCCCTCACCCGGCGGACGGGGACCGTGCACGCGCCCGGCCTCCGCATCGACGACCGGCCGACGCCGGTCGACGCGCCCGTGCTGGTGCGCGTGCTCGGCGCGGACGACGAGGTGCTGTTCCGCGAGCACCGGCTGACCGGCCGCATCCTCGAGACCCGGGAGGTGCCCGGCGCGGAGGTGCTGGAGATCAGCACCGCCCTGCACGTCACGCGGACCGGGGCGTGGCGGCTCGCGGTCGCGGGGTACGGGAGGCTGACGCTGGACGTCGACGGCGTGCGGGTGCTTGACGTCGTGCAGCCCGTCGACACCGACGATCCCGCCGTCAAGCACCTTCGGCCGCCGCACCACGACGTCGAGGTGCCGCTCACCGAGGGGACCGTCGTGGAGGTGGTGGCCCGCCGCGAGTTGGGCGAGGACACCGGTATGGCGTCGATGCTCGCCGCCGATCCGCCGCCGCCCGCACACGACGAGTTCGCGGCCGCGGTCGAGGCGGCGAAGAGGTGTGACGTCGCGGTGGTCGTCGTCAGCACCACGGACGCGATCGAGAGCGAAGGGCGCGATCGGCACACCCTCGCGTTGCCGGGTGGGCAGGACGTGCTGGTCGGCGCTGTGTGCGCGGTGAACCCGAACACCGTGGTCGTGGTCAACTCGGGTGGTCCGGTGCTGATGCCTTGGCGCGGACAGGCCGCGGCCGTGCTGCTGACGTGGTTCCCGGGGCAGGAGGGCGGCGGCGGTCTCGCGGACGTGCTGTTCGGCGACCGCGAACCCGGCGGGCGGCTGCCGACGACGTGGCCCGCCGAGGAGGTAGACGTGCCGGTGAAGGACTTCCTGCCGGTCGCTCAGAAGCTGCCGTACGAGGAAGGTCTCGACATCGGCTACCGGGCTTGGGCGGCGACGAACGTCGCGCCCGCGTACTGGTTCGGCCACGGACTCGGCTACACCACCTGGGACTACGAGGAAGCACGGGTCGAGCGCGACGTCGTCCGAGTCCGGGTGCGCAACACCGGGCACCGGCCCGGACGCGAGGTCGTGCAGGTCTACCTGTCCCGGCCGGACAGCGCCGTGGTCAGACCGGCGCGGTGGCTGGCGGGGTTCGCGGCCGTGACCGCAGGGCCGGGGGAGAGCGTGGAGGCGGTGGTCGAGATCCCGCGGCGGGCCATCAGCCACTGGGCGGGCGAATGGGTGGTCGAGCCCGGTGCGTTCACCGTGCTGGCAGGCCCCAACGCCGGTGACACACGTCTGCGCCTTGAGCGGGAGAACGCTCTCCTGTCGTGGTGAAACGGATCATGACGAAGGTCGGCCCGACGCTCGAGGACGTCGCGAGGATCGCGGGCGTGTCCCGTGCGACCGTCTCCCGCGTCGTGAACGGCACGCGCAACGTCGACCCGAACCTCCAGGAGACCGTGCGCAACGCGATCGAGCAGACCGGCTACACGCCCAACCACGCCGCGCGCTCGCTCGTCACGCGTCGCACCGGCACGGTCGCGCTGGTCATCTCCGGTGCCGGCGGCGGGTCCGACGTCTTCGTGGACCCGTTCTTCGGCCGCGTCACGGCCGGTGTCGTCGACTTCCTGCGCACCCGCGGGGTGCACCCGGTGCTGATGCTCGCGGACACCGACCGCACCAGGGCCGACGTGGTCGAGTTCCTGCGGCAGGGCAGCGCGGACGGAGCGCTGCTGGTGACCACGCACGCGGCGGAGTCGTTGCCGGAGAGGCTGCTGGCGGCCGGGGTGCCCACGGTGCTGTACGCGCGGCCGGGTCGTCCGCTGCCCGTCAGCTACGTCGACCTCGACCACCAGGCGGGCGGCAGGCTCGCGGCGGCGCGGCTCATGGAGCTCGGTTGCACGACCGTCGGCGCGATCTCGGGGCCGCTCGACGTGCTCGCCAGCCAGGACCGGCTCACCGGGTTCCGCGAGGCCATGGCGCGCAACGGTTTCCCGTACGTCCCCGTCGTCGAGGGCGGCTTCACCGCGGCCAGCGGGCACGCCGCGATGGGCCGCCTGCTCGTCGAGCACCCCGAGGTGGACGGCGTGTTCGCGGCGAACGACCTGATGGCGCAGGGAGCCGTGGACGTGTTGCTGGAGCACGGTTTGCGCGTGCCGCAGGATGTCGCGGTGGTCGGGTTCGACGACAGCGCACCCGCTCTCGCCTGCCGCCCGCCGCTCACCACCGTGCGCCAGCCCGTCGAGGCGATGGCCGCGAAGATGGCCGAGGTGCTGGTCACGAGTCTCGAGGACCCGGAACAGCGACCCACGTCCGTCATCTTCGAACCGGAACTCGTCATTCGGGCGTCTGCTTGATTGACCTGCCCGACACCAGGGGTTAACCTGTGGGAGAGCGCTCTCCCGATGTCCGGTGCCACGGACGTCATCGTCTGGGCTCACGCGCCCCAACGTGTCAGGCAGGATCATGAGCTCTCCCCTGACCAGGGCGGCCGTACTCGCGGCCTCCGCCCTGTGCCTCGTGACAACCGTCAGCGTTACCACCCAAGCGGGTGCCGCAGCGTGCGGTACCTCCAACGTCGCTCTCAACAGGCCCGCGACCGCGTCGTCGACGGAGAACGGTGGGACCCCTGCTTCCGCCGCCGTGGACGGGAACGCGGGTTCCCGCTGGTCGTCGCAGTTCTCCGACCCGCAGTGGCTGCAGGTCGACCTCGGCTCCACCCAGGAGGTCTGCCGCGTCTCCCTGGCCTGGGAAGGCGCGTACGGCAAGGCCTTCCAGGTCCAGGTGTCCGACACCGCCGCCGCGAACTCGTGGCGTGACGTCTACTCGACGACCACGAGCACGGGCGGCACCCAGTCGCTCACCGTCTCCGGGTCGGGTCGTTACGTGCGGGTGTACGGCACCCAGCGCGGTACCGGCTACGGCTATTCGTTGTGGGAGTTCGGTGTCTACGCGACCACGCCGGACACGCCGGGTGTGACGCCGACCGACCCGCGCAACCCGGACTTCGGTCCGAACGTGTACGTCTACGGTCCGGGTTCGTCGCAGTCGGAGATGCAGTCACGACTGGATGCGATCTCCGCGCAGATGAAGACGAACCAGTTCGGGCCGCAGCGGCACGCCGTGCTGTTCAAGCCCGGCACCTACAACGCCGACGTGAACCTGCGGTTCTACACCCAGGTCGCCGGTCTGGGCCTGAACCCGGACGACGTCAACATCAACGGCCACATCCGCGTCGAGGCCGACTGGTTGCAGCAGGGCAACGACCCCAACAACCTCGGCAACGCGACGCAGAACTTCTGGCGTGGTGCGGAGAACCTGTCGGTGACGTTGCCGGCCAACCAGATCGAGCGCTGGGCGGTGTCGCAGGCCACGGCCTACCGGCGCATGCACCTGCGTGGGCAGGCGCACCTGTGGAACGGCTACGACGGCTGGGCCAGTGGTGGTCTGATCGTCGACAGCAAGATCGACGGAACGGTCATCTCCGGGTCGCAGCAGCAGTTCCTCACACGCAACAGCAACCTGGTCAACGGCTGGTCCGGCTCGGTGTGGAACATGGTGTTCGCCGGCACGCAGGGCGCGCCCGTGGACAACTTCCCGAACCCGTCGCACACGACCGTCGACACCTCGCCGGTGACGCGCGAGAAGCCGTACCTCTACATCGACGGCTCCGGTGAGTACCGGGTGTTCGTTCCCGCGTTGCGGCAGAACTCGCGGGGGACGAGCTGGGAGAACGGCAACCCGGGTTCGTCGGTGTCGCTGGCGGACTTCTTCATCGTGAAGCCGGGCACGCCGGCGGCGACGATCAACGCGGCTCTCGGCCAGGGCAAGCACCTGCTGCTGACGCCGGGCATCCACCAGCTCGACGACACGATCCGCGTGACCCGTCCGAACACGGTGGTGCTGGGCCTGGGTCTCGCGACCCTGACGCCGACCACGGGCAAGGCGGCGCTGACGACGTCCGATGTGGACGGTGTCAAGCTGGCCGGGTTCCTCGTCGACGCCGGTGTGCAGAACTCGCCGGTGCTGCTGGAGATCGGTGACTCGTCGGCGAACTCGCACGCCGCAAACCCCACCTCGCTGCACGACGTGTACCTGCGCGTCGGCGGGTCGCAGGCGGGCAAGGCGACGGTGAGCATGCGGGTGAACAGCCGGGACACGATCATCGACCACACCTGGGTGTGGCGTGCCGACCACGGTGACGGTGTGAGCTGGACGGCCAACCCGGGCCAGAACGGTGTGGTCGTCAACGGCGACAACGTGACGGCGTACGGGTTGTTCGTGGAGCACTACCAGCAGCACAACCTGGTCTGGAACGGCAACGGCGGCCGCGTGTACCTCTACCAGAACGAGCTGCCGTACGACCCGCCCAACCAGGCCGCGTGGATGAACGGCTCCAAGCGCGGCTGGGCCGGCTACAAGGTCTCCGACAACGTCACGACGCACGAAGCGTTCGGTGTCGGTGTCTACGCCTTCAACCAGGCCGATCCGAGCATCGTGACGGACAACGGCTTCGAGGCGCCGAACCGGTCGGGTGTGCGGTTCCGGCACCTGGTCACCGTGTCCCTCGGCGGGGTGGGCACCATCGCCAACGTCATCAACGGCGTCGGTGGTGTGGCGAACACCGCCAACCAGGTCCGTTACCTGGTGAACTATCCGTGAGTCTGATCGGCGTGCTCTCCCGGGACACCCTTCCCGGTGAGAGCACGCCCGCTCTGGCGGGCATCGGGCACGCGGCGCACAGGACGGGCAACGGCCTGCTCCTGTGCGCCGACCTCGACTTCGTCGACACCCGGGACGTGGCCCTCGCGGGCTGCGTCCTGCTCGACCGCACCGCGGACGACCGCGACCTGTCCTGCCTGATCGACCACGAGATCCCGTTCGTGTCGATCGGCAGGCGGGACAGTGCGCTCAGACAGATCCCCTACGTGGACGTGGACCACGCCGCGGGCGTGCGCGACCTGGTCGCGCGCACCGCGGCTTTCGGTCATCGTCAGATCGTCTACATCGGACTGCCGAGCGGCACCACCTCGGTGGAACGCCTGCACGAGTTCCGCGCCGCCGCAAGCGCTTTCGGCATCAAGGGGCTGCACGCACCCGCGGTCTGGCTCGACCAGCTGCTGCGCATCGGCGTGACGGCGGTGATCGCGGAACACTCCGACGACGCGGCGGCGCTCGTCCGCGCGGCACGCCGCCGGAACCTCGCGGTGCCCGGAGATCTCTCCGTGCTGGCACTTGACCTGTCCGAGCAGGACCTGCTGGGCCTCACCGGCCTGCGCGTGCCGAGGTGGGAGACCGGCCGGCGTGCCGTGCACCTGCTGGCGCGGCTGCCGCAGAAGCGGTCCCAGGTGCTGCTGGCGTGCGAGTTCGTCGAGGGCACGACCCTGGCGGCACCCACACCGGCTCCGCATTCCCGTTGAAAACGAACAAGGTGGTGCTCTACACGCATGCGCAACTTCATTCGAGTGATCACGGCGACCGCGGCGGCGGCCGCGCTCCTGCTCGGCACGGCACAGGCCTCCCTGGCCGCCGATCCCGTCGTGGTGGACGCGGGAGGACCCGGTGACGTCGGCGTCGGGGGACTCACGGAGACCAAGCCCGCGGACAAGCGGTCGAACGTGGTCTTCAGCCGCACCGTCACGAACCGGATCGACAGCGCGCTCTGGAACACCTCGCGGTACCTGGAGTCGTCCTACGCGCTCACCGGCCTGACCGCGGGAGCGTCGTACGAGCTGCGGCTGTACTTCCTCGACTGGTACTTCACCCGCCCTGGCCAGCGGGTCTTCGACGTCGACGTGAACGGCCGCCGCGTGCTGAGCGACTTCGACATCATCGGGACCGCGGTCGCCGCCGGCGCGGACGCCCCGCTCACCGCGTTCGGCGTGGAGAAGGACTTCGCCGTCACCGCGGACGCGAACGGCGAGGTGCGCGTCGACCTGGTGCGCGGCGCGGTCGAGCAGCCCCAGATCAACGCCATCGTGCTGGTGCCCGCCGCGTAACGGCCGGAGACGCAGAACATCCCAGGGCGCACCCGCGCCCTGGGATGTTCTGCGTCTACCGCGGCAACCGGTAGTCCGGTCCGAGTGCGGCGCCTCGATGCGGCTTGTAGAGGTCGAATCCGCGCGGGTCGCACTGCAGCCCGCCGTTGATGCAGTGCCGGACGAGCGCGGCCTGGGTGGGTGCGTCCCAGGCGTTCATGAAGTCGTAGTGCCAGGTGTACCCGCGGCCGCTGGCGAGTCGTACGCGGGACATGTCGCCGGACACCGGGAACGCCATCTTGAACTCGATCATCGGCACCGCCACGGGGTGGCTGGGCGGGCAGACGAGGGTCGCGCGGTCCGGGTAGGCCATGTGCGACTTGTGGTCCGCCGAGTCGAGGTCACGGCCGTTCCAGCAGCTCGGGGCCTGGAAGCGGACCGTGAGCTGGCTGCCGGGCATGCACCAGGACGGGATGTCCCAGTTCTTGTAGCTGTCACCGCACTCCCAGCCCTCGATGGCGCCGGGGTGCGTGCGGAACTCCTCCTGCGTCGACGTCGGGCTGCCCACGACGAACCGGATGCCGGCCGGGAACGGCACGACGTCCTGGTACCGCAGGATGCCGGACTTGTAGTAGACGACCTGGTTGCCGTCCGGCCGCACGACCTGGTCCCCGTTCAGCACGGACGGGAACCAGTACGCCGACTTGTCGTCGGGCGTGACGCAGTTCGTGGTGGCCTGCTTGAGCGAGTCGTTGGTGCTGTTGGCGTTGGTGGAGTGGTTGCCGATGAACGTGTGCAGGTGTGACGCGCCGGGCAGACCGGGGAAGACGATCGGGTCGTCCGGGCGGTCCGCGGTGAACGAGCAGTTCGCTTGGAACTCGTGGTGGCTCACGTAGTCATCGGCCTGGGCCGCGCTCGTGACCACCGCGAGCACCGCCGTGACGAGGCTGGCCGCCAGGGCCAGCGCGCTGAGTTTTCGGGACAACTGTGTCCTCCTGCCGACGTGGGAAAACCGGCTGGGAGAGCGCTCTCCCAAGTAATGTCCCGCTCGTGTCGGGACGATGTCAAGGGGTTCGTTGACATGAGCGTGGTGTGTTCGTAACATTCGCCGCCAGGGTTGTGAGAGCGCTCTCCCGCACTTCACCCCCTCACTCGACCCTGCAGGAGACGCAATGTTCCGCCTCCGCTCTGTCGGCACGGTGCTCGCCGTGCTCGTGGGACTGGCAGTGGTACCGGGCACGGTCAGCGCCGCGCCCTCGCTGCTCTCCCAAGGCAAACCCGCCACCGCGTCGTCCACCGAGGGCGGGGGCACCCCCGCCTCGGCCGCGGTCGACGGTGATCCCGGTACCCGGTGGTCCAGCACGTGGAGCGACCCGCAGTGGCTGCGGGTCGACCTCGGCGCCACCTCGACCGTGACCCGCGTCGAACTCGACTGGGAGTCCGCCTACGCCACGGCGTTCGAGATCCAGGTCTCGGCCAACGGCGACAGCTGGTCGTCGATCCGCTCCGTCACCGGCGGCACCGGCGGCCGGCAGGGCTTCGACGTCACCGGCACCGGCCGGTACGTTCGCGTCCACTCGACCCAGCGCGCCAACGGCTACGGCATCTCGTTGTGGGAGTTCCGCGTCTACGGCGAGCAGGGCGGCTCGAACCCGCAGCCCGGCACCGGCGTGCGCGTCACCGGCTCCCAGGGCAACTGGCAGCTCACGGTCGACGGCCAGCCGTGGACCGTCAAGGGCCTCACCTGGGGCCCGCCCGCCGCCGACGCGGCGCGGTACATGCCCGAGCTGAAGTCCATGGGCGTCAACACGGTGCGCACGTGGGGCACGGACGCCACGACCCGCCCGCTGCTCGACGCGGCCGCGGCCAACGGCCTGCGCGTGATCAACGGCTTCTGGTTGCAGCCCGGCGGTGGTCCCGGCTCCGGCGGTTGCGTGAACTACGTGACGGACGGCGCCTACAAGGCCGACATGCTCGGGCAGATCCGCCAGTGGGTCACGACCTACAAGGACCACCCCGGCGTGCTGATGTGGAACGTCGGCAACGAGTCCATTCTGGGCCTGCAGAACTGCTACTCCGGCACGGAGCTCGAGAACCAGCGCGTGGCCTACGCGAAGTACATCAACGAGGCCGCGCAGGCGATCCACGCCATCGACACGAACCACCCGGTGACGAACACGGACGCCTGGACCGGTGCGTGGGTGTACCTCAAGGCCCACACGCCCGACCTCGACCTGTACTCGGTCAACTCCTACGGCAACGTCTGCAAGGTCCGCCAGGACTGGATCGACGGCGGCTACACCAAGCCGTACATCCTGACCGAGGCCGGCCCCGCCGGTGAGTGGGAGGTCCCCAACGACGCCAACGGCGTGCCGGACGAGCCCACGGACGTCCAGAAGCGCGACGGCTACACCCAGGCCTGGAACTGCATCATCGGCCACAGGGGAGTGTCCTTCGGCGGCACGCTGTTCCACTACGGCACCGAGTACGACTTCGGCGCCGTCTGGTTCAACCTGACGCCCGCGGGCAAGAAGCGGCTGTCGTTCTACTCGGTGCAGCAGGCGTTCGGTGGTGCCACCCCGGCCAACACCCCGCCGGTGATCACCGCCATGAACCTGCCGCAGACGATCGCGGCGGGCGCCCAGCTGAACATCGACGTGGCCGCGTCCGATCCGAACGGTGACGCGATCGCGTGGTCGGCGGCGTTCAACAGCAAGTACATCGACAACAGCGGCGGTCTCGCCAACGCTCCCGTGCAGGTCAACGGGAACCGGCTCACCGTCACCGCACCCGACCGGCTCGGCGTGTGGAAGGTGTACGTGATGGCCGAGGACGGTCGCGGCAACATCGGCATCGAGACGAAGTCGATGCGGGTCGTGGCACCGCAGCCCGCGGGCACGAACGTGGCGCTGAACAAGCCCACCACGGCCTCGTCGTACCAGCAGGTCGGTGACGGCGCGCCGTACCCGCCGTCCAACGCGGTGGACGGCAACGCCGGCTCCCGCTGGGCCACCGACTGGGCCGACCCGCAGTGGATCCGGGTCGACCTCGGCGCGGTGACGACGTTCCAGCACGTGCAACTGGTGTGGGAAGGCGCTTTCGGGCGCGCCTACGAGATCCAGGTGTCCGACGACGGCACCAACTGGCGTTCCGTCCACGGCACCACGACCGGCAACGGCGGCGTGGACTCGATCGACGTGACGGCGACCGGCCGGTACGTCCGGCTGCACGCGACCCAGCGCGGAACCGGCTGGGGCTACTCGCTCTACGAGTTCGGCGTCTACCGCAGGTGATGTGAGGGGCAACGGCCGGGAACCCCGGCCGTTGCCCCGACGCCGTCGAGCACCGCCCCCGTGACCAGTTCCGCGAAGTCGGCCCCCATCGGGGCGTGGCGGAACAACGCCCGGAACATGACCGGCGCCGCGAACAGGTCGAGCACCAGGTCGACGTCGGCGGACGGCTCCAGCTCCCCGCGGTCCTGCGCCTTGCGGAGGGTGGTCACGCACGCCTGCCGCCGCGGCTCCCACAGCACGGCGAGGAACTTCTTGTGCAGAACCGGATCGTCGGCCAGGTCGGCCAGCAGCGCCGGGATCACCGCGCCGAACGCGGGGTCCTCCAGACCGGCTCGCAGGGCTTCCAGGTGGCCGGCGAGGTCGCAGTGCAGGCAGCCCGTGTCGATCTCCGTCAGGCCGATGCGGTCGCGCGCCATGGCCGCGACGACCAGCTGCTGACGGCTCTGCCAGCGGCGGCGGATGGCGGGCTTGGTGGTGCCCGCCCTCGCGGCGATGGCCTCCATCGTCAGCGCCGGGTAGCCGACCTCGCGCACCAGAGCGGACACCGCGTCCAGCACGGCGTGGTCGATGCGCTCGTCGCGTCGGCGTGCCATTCCACCTCCCGATCCCGCCCAGCTTAACGAGGCAGCAGGACCACCTTGCCGAACGGCGCACCACGTCCCAGCAGCTCGATGACCTGCGCGGCGTCGGTGAGCTCCAGCCGGTCGTGGACCACCGGCGTCAGGTCGCCCCGCCGCCACAGCGCGACGACCTCCTCCCACGCCCGCAGCAGGTCCGGCGCCGCCACGGAGTTCAGGCTGAACGCGAACAGCGACGGCGACCGGTGGAAGTCGCGCAGCAACGTGCCGACGACGTCGTCCGACGGCAGGCCACCGGCCGCGCCGGCCAGCACGTACCTCCCGTTGGCGCCGAGCAGACCGAGGTGAGGCGCGGTGCCGGGCCCGGCGACGGTGTCGATCACCACGTCGTACGACTCGCCGGGGACCTCGGCGGTGGTCCGGTCGAAGATCCGCGCCGCCCCCAGCTCCCGCAGGCGCTCACCGCGGGCCTGCGAGGAGGTGATGGCGGTGACGTCCGCTCCGATGGCACGCGCGAGTTGTGTTGCCAGCACGCCGATCCCGCCGCCCGCACCCCGGACGAGCACGCTCTCCCCGGCCGCCACCGAGGCTCGGCGCAACGCGAGGTGGGCGACCAGGGCGTTCATCCCCAGCGCGACCACCTCGGTGGCGTCGGCGTCCTCCGGCACGGGCAGGACGGCGTCGGCGCTCGTGACGAACTGCTCCGCGTAGCCGCCGCTGCCGGCGAACGCCAGCACGCGCCGCCCCGCGAGGTCGCCGGTCCGGACCCTGCCGACGACCTCCACTCCGGGCACCGTGCCCGCGCCGCCGGTGGCTCCCGGGTACTCACCGCGGCTGATCATCACGTCGACGTAACCCGCGCCGATCGCCTCGACGTCCACGAGCACCTGGCCCGGCCCCGGCACGGGGTCCGCCACCTCGGCGGTGGCGAGTTCCCCTGACTCCTGCACGACAGCAGCGCGCACAACGACCTCCCAAATAACGTTCCGATGCGGAACGGAACGTTATCGTCGAGTGGTCACCCGGTGCAACTGCCGTGAGACGAAAGGGGTCCGTGCGGCACTCCTGCCTTCGTGTAGGCCAGTCGGCGTGTCTGTATCGATCGCTACAACGTCTGCTATGGTCGAGCGATAGAACGTTCGGTCTCGATGGACCGCCGCACGCCCCCGCTCGACGCTCCTCCCCGCAAGGCGGTTTTCGCGCGATGACCAGAACAGCCCGCATCTGGCCGGTGCTGACCTCGATGTTCCTGATCAACGTGGCCGGCTACGCGGCGATCGGCGGTGTGCTGTCGGTCCTGCTGCCGACCCAGGTCCGGCTCGCCGCGGGCGACGCGGCCCCGTCGGCGCTGGCCCTGGTCACGGGTGTCAGCGCGATCGCCTCGCTCGCCGTCCCGCCGGTGGTGGGGCTGCTGTCCGACCGCACCCGGAGCCGGTGGGGGCGGCGGACGCCGTGGATCCTCTTCGGCGGGCTCGCGACGGCCGCCTCGCTGCTGGTGCTCGGCGTCTCCGGTTCGGTCGCCGGGCTGCTCGCCGGTTGGTTCCTGGTGCAGGGCACCGTGAACGTCGGCCTCAACGTCGTGCTGGCGACGATCCCCGACCGGATCCCGCCGCACCGGCACGGTCTCGCCAGCACCGTGCAGGGCCTGGGCCTGCCGGTCGGCAGCGTCGTCGGCGTGCAGCTCGGCGCGCTCTTCGTGGACTCCGCGCTGCTCGGGTACGCGGTGCTGGCCGTGGCGTTCGCCCTCGCCTCCGCGCTCTCGGCGTGGCTCGTGCGGGAGGCGCGGCACGACCCCCGCGGCACGCGTGGCGAACTGCGGCGGATGTTCGGCAGCCTGCGCTTCCGCGACTACCGCTGGGTCTTCGTCTCCCGCGCCGTGCTCTACCTCGGCTACAACATGATCAACGGGTTCACCCTGTACCTGTTGCAGGACTTCATCGAACCCCCTGCGGGCACGACGGCCGCCGACGGTGTAGCCACCTCGCTGACCCTCAGCCTCGTGTTCGTGACGGTGGGCACCGCGATCGCCGGTCCGCTGGTCGACCGGGTCGGACGGCACCGCGGCTTCGTGTTCGTGTCGTCGGTGCTGCTGTCCGCCGCGCTGTTCGTGCCGCTGCTGTGGCCGACGTGGTCCGCGTTCCTGGTCAGCACCGCGCTGAGCGGGTTCGCGCTCGGCCTCTACCTCGGGGTGGATCTGGCCCTGGCGACGCTCGTGCTGCCGAAGGCCGGCGACGTGGGGCGGGACCTCGGCGTGTTCCACATCGCGCTGACCGCGCCCCAGGTCGTCGCCCCGTTCGTCGCGTCGCTCGCGGTCACGACGCTCGGCGGGTACCCGGCGCTGTTCCTCGTGGGCGGCGCCATCGCACTGATCGGTTCCTTCGCGGTCCTGCGCGTTCGCCCGCAGGCCGTGTCCGGGCGTTGGGAGGACAAGTGAACGAGAACGCCGCCGTGGCCGCGATCCGCAGGCTCAGCGGGTTGCCGGAGGACGCCGTCCGGGTCCGCGCCGGCGTGGACGTCGAGGACGGCTTCCGGGTCCGGTCGGCCGGGGGAGTCCTGACGGTCACGGCGTCCGGTGCCGGTGCCGCCGTCGCCGGGTACGCCGCGTTCGCGCGCAGGACCGGCGTCGGGCACGTCTCGCGCATCGGCACCCGGCCGGTCGACCGCCCCCTGCCGGAGGGCGCGGAGGTCTCGGGTGACGCGACCGTCCGCCGCCGCGTCGCCTACAACCTCACCGTCGCCGGGTACACGACCCCGTTCTACGACTGGGAGCAGTGGGAGCACGAGATCGACCTGCTGGCGGCCTCCGGGATCACCGCCGCGCACCTGACGCTCGGCCAGGAACTGGTGTACCTCACCACCTTCCTCCGGTGCGGGTACGCCGAGGAGGAACTGCTGCGGTGGCTCGGGCCGCCGTCGCACCAGCCGTGGCTGTGGCTCAACAACATCCAGAACTTCGGCCGCGGCACCAGCAGGACGCTCGTCGACGGCCGCGCGGCGCTGGCCCGCAGGGTGGTCGAACGGATGCGGGAGCTCGACGTCGTCCCGATCCTGCCGGGCTTCAGCGGCACCGTCCCGCCCGGCTTCACCACCCACCGGCCCGGCGCCCGCACGGTCCCGCAGGGGCGCTGGTTCAAGGACGTCGTCGGCCCGGTGCGGCCGGACTGGCTCGACACCACGACCGACGCCTACGCCGAGGTGGCGGAGATCTTCTACGCCGAGCAACGAGCCGCGTTCGGCGCGACCGGGGCGTGGGCGGTCGACCTGGTCCACGAGGGCGGCAGCACCGGGGGCACCGACCTCGGCGACGCGGCCCGCGGGGTGCGGCGGGCGATGACGGCCGCCGACCCGGACTCCACCTGGGTCGTGCAGGCCTGGGCCGGAAACCCCCGCCGCGAACTGCTCGACGCGGTCGCCGGCGAGCGCGTCGTCGTCCTCGACCTCACCGGCGAGGACCACCGCGAGGACGGGTTCGGCGGCCCGGAGTGGGTGCTGGGCGTGCTGCCCAACTACGGCGGCCGCACCGGCCTGTACGGCGACCTCGCGGACGTGGCCTCCCTCCCGCAGCACTGGAGCGGCGACCGGCGCCTGCCCGGCCTCACCGGGATCACCGACATGGCGGAGGGCGTCGCGAACAACCCCGTCCTGTGGGACCTCTTCCACGACCTCACCTGGGCGGACGGGCCCGTCGACCTGGACAGGTGGCTGGGGGAGTGGACGGCGTCGCGGTACGGCGCGGCGGACGCGAGCGCCGACGAGGCGTGGCGGATCCTCCTGCGCACCGCCTACGGGCCTTGGCGGCACGACGGGAAGGGCGGGATCCCCGCCGAGACCCTGAGGGCGCTCGCCGGCCTCCCCGTCGACGCGGGAGAGGTCGAGGGCGTGCCCGAACTCGCCGCGGCCCTGGGCGACCTCGAGAGCGCCATGTCCGAGAACTCGTCGCAGTACGCCGTCACCGACTCCGTCATCGCGGCCGTGCCGAGCCTGGACGCGAACCAGGCCAGTCTGCTCGGCCCCCGCGCCCTCGGGTACCCGGGCGACGCCCTGTTCCCGGCGCTGCGGGCGTTGCTCGGCACCGCCGGACGGCTCGACACGCCGGGCCTCGCCCACGACCTCGTCGACCTCGCCCGCCAGGTCGCGGAAGACGTGGCCAGGACCGCGCTGCGCAAGGTCGCGGCCGCCGCACGGGCACGCGACCTGGAGGCCTACGACGCCGCCGCGCGGCAACTGCTCGACCTGGTCGACGCGCAGGACGCCGTCCTCGCCACCGACGAGCACTTCCTGCTGGGCAAGTGGGTCGCCGACGCCCGCGCGTGGGGCAGCGATGACGACGAGCGGGACCACCTCGCCGAGGAGGCCAAGCGGCTCCTCACGTCCTGGGGTCACGAGGACTCGACCGTCCTGGCCGAGTACGCGACCCGGTCCTGGGCCGGTCTGGTGGGCGACTACTACCGCTCCCGCTGGGTGCTCTGGCTCGGCGAGGTGCGGCTGACCCTCACCGGCGGCGCGACCACACCGGTCGACTGGTACGTCCACGCCGACCGGTGGAACCGGGCGGGCACCACCTACCCGCACCGGCCGAGCGGTGACCCGAGGACGGCGGCGGCCGCGGTGCTCGACCTGGCCGTGCGCATCGCCAGGCCGTGACCGCACCGGGGGAGCGCCGAGGTCATGGGCACGGGGGAGGAGCAGCTCCTCGGGTGCCCGCAGGGGGTTCTGCGGACTGCTCGCGGCCATCGCGACCGCCCGGCTGTGAGATAGAACGTTCGGTCTTGACCCGCGTGGCGGGCGGCGCTAGTGTCGATCTTGCGAGCGCTCCACAGAGGACTCGGTGCTGGAAACCGTTGCCACACCTGGCGAAACGGCTGAGTCGGGCGTCGCGTTCATCGCGCGACGCCCGCGCGCGCTCCCGATCGGAGGAACCGTCGTGACCGATGCCGTGCTGGCCGAGGGCGTGAGCACCACCGCCCTCATGATCACCGCCATGAGGGCGATCGAGACCCGTCGCCCGGACGGGCTCGTCCGGGACGAGTACGCCGAGCACTTCGTCCGGCACGCGCGTTCCGGGGTCGCGATGCCCACCCGCATCGAGGACGTCGAGGGCGGCGACGCGCATCCCGTGTGGGGCCGTCTGGGTGCCTACTGCGCTTTGCGCACAAGGGTTTTCGACGACGCTGTGCGGACTGCGGCGACCCCTCAGGTCGTGCTCCTCGGCGCCGGGCTCGACACCCGCGTCCTGCGGCTCGGCCTGCCGGACGCGGTGCGGGTGTTCGAGATCGACCGCGCGGACGTGCTCGCGTTCAAGACCGAGGTCCTCGACGCGGTCGGCGTGAGCGGGGACGTGCGCTGCGACCGGTTGGTCGTCGACCTCGCCGACGCGTGGGACGTCGCCCTGCTCGACGCCGGCTTCTCACCCGCCCTGCCGACGACCTGGATCGCCGAAGGGGTGCTGCCCTACCTGCCGCGCGCCGTGGAGGAACGGGTGCTCGGCCTGGTCGACCGGTTGTCCGCGCCCGGCAGCCACCTCGGCTACGAGGTCGTGCTCGGGCAGGAGTCCCCGGAGTTCCGCGACCACGAGCTGTACTCGGGCACGGGGGACGCCATCGGCTCGCACCTGCCGAGCCTGCTCGACGACGGCGCCCGTCCCGACTCGGCGGGTGCGCTGAGGGCGGCCGGGTGGGAGATCGACGAACGGCCGGTCGCCGACTACACCGCGCGCTACGGCCGCGGTCCCGACCCGTCCGTCGACGACCCGATCCGGATGTCCCGCTGGGTGCTCGGGTCCAAGCCCCAGGCGGTACGAGGACATCGTCGACACGAGCCCTGACCGGGCGCGTGCCCATCACACTTCCGGAGCACCGAAATGCCCCAACGCGTCCTCGTGACGGGTGGCACCGGCTTCATCGCCCGCCACGTCACCCGCGAACTGCAGGCCCACGGCTACGCGGTGCGAGCGACGGTCCGTTCCGCCACCGCCGCACTCGCCGAGGGCGTCGAGGTGGTCCGGGCCGACCTCGAGTCGGACGACGGCTGGGCGGAGGCGGTGGCCGGCTGCGACCACGTGATGCACGTGGCGTCGCCGTTCCCCTCCAGCGAACCCGCTGACGAGAACGACCTGATCCGCCCCGCCGTCGACGGCACGCTGAGGGTGCTGCGCGCCGCCGAGGCGTCGGGCACGGTGAAACGGGTGGTGCTGACGTCGTCGATCGCGGCGATCCGCATCCGCCCGGACCGTGCGGACCCGAGGGTGCACACGGAAGCCGACTGGTCCGACCTCGACCACTGCGCCGCCTACGCCAAGAGCAAGACCCTGGCCGAACGCGCCGCGTGGGACTTCGTGGCGGAGTCGCCGCGGCGCGTCGAGCTGGTCGTGGTCAACCCCGGCTCGGTGCTCGGCCCGCTGGACGGCGCCGCGACCAGCAAGACGGTCGAGGTCGTGCGCCGCCTGATGACGCGCGAGATCCCCGCACCGCTGCGCATGGCGCTGGCGGTCGTCGACGTCCGCGACCTCGCTGTGGGCCACCGCCTGGCCCTCGAGTCACCGCGGGCCGCCGGGCAGCGCTACATCCTCGCCGGCGGCGAGACGTGGATGCCCGAGCTCGCCCGGCTCCTCGCCGACGAGTACAACGGCCGGGGCTTCCGGGTTTCGACGAGCACGATCCCGAGCGGCGTGGTGCGGTTCGCGGCCCGGTTCGCGTCGCCTCTGCGGGTGGTTTTGAGCCTGCTGGACCGCAGGGAACTCGTCACGTCGGCCAAGGCGCGGGCGGAGCTGGGGTGGGCGATGCGACCGCTGCGCGAGACCGTCGTGGACACCGCCGACAGCCTGATCGCGGAGGGGTTCGTGACGCCGCGGGGCGCGCGGAACCAGGTGCCGAGGCGGTCGCGCTGACACCGCGGGTGCGGTGCGCTGGGCGAACTCCCGCCCAGCGCACCCCCGAGGGCTATTCGATGTGCAGGTTCTGGATCTTCGCCTCCGCGACGATGCGTTCCGCCTCGTCGCGGGCGACGTTGCGCAGCTCGGCCAGCGCCCGCATCGCCTCGGCGCGGCGGGCCGACATGGCGAGGCGGAAGTCCTCGCGGATCCCCTCGCGCTTCGCGGCCGCCTCCTCGTCCAGCTGACGGGCGCGCTGCTCGGCCTCGCCCACGATCATCAACGCCTTGAGCTGGGCGTCCCTGATGACCTCCCGGCGTTCCTCCTCCGCGAGGGCGACCATGCGGGCCAGGCGTTCCGGGAGGCCCTTGAGGTCGATCGGGGTGAGGCAGATGCGGTGCAGGCCGTCCTGCAGGGCGGCGTTCTCCTCCTGGACCGAGCTGAGTCTGCTGGCCAGGGCGTCCGCGCGGGCCTCCGAGGCGTTGCGGTCGGCCGTGACCAGGCGGAGCTCGGCCTCCAGCTCGGCCACGTAGTCGTCCACCTCGTCGCGGTCGTAGCCGCGCCATCGGAGCCCGAACCAGGTGCGTAGCGGTACGAGCTCGGTCCTGCCGTCGACACTCACTGCCGTCTCCTCTGCCTCCCGCGAGTCAGTCTTGCCAAGGGGTACGTACGGGGCGCGGCATCGGTTCTAACGGGTTCACCAGGCACAATGTCGGCGTGACGAACAAACTGTGCCCCTGTGGCACCGGGCAGTCCTATGTGGACTGCTGTGGTGCGCTGCACTCCGGAGCCCGCAAGGCGGCGACGGCCGAGCAGCTGATGCGGTCCCGCTACAGCGCTTTCGCGGTGTCCGATGAGGACTACCTGCTGCGCACGTGGGCCTCCCGGCACCGCCCGTCGAGCGCCGGGATCGACTCGACCGACCGGTGGCTGAAGCTCGAGGTCCTGGCCACCGAGAACGGCGGAATGCTCCAGAACGAAGGCGTCGTCGAGTTCCGGGCGCACTACGTCGGGGGCGTCGTGCACGAGCGGAGCAAGTTCATCAGGGAGAACGGCCAGTGGGTGTACGCGGAGGGCGTCGAATGACGCCCGGGACTGCCACCGTGACGGTCGCGAGCAGGTTCAACGGGCCTCCCGGCTCGGGCAACGGAGGCTACTCGGCCGGTCTGCTCGCCGCGCACGTCGACGCGTCCGCCGTGAGCGTCCGGCTGCGCAAGCCGATCCCGCTCGACCGCGAGCTGCAGGTCCGCGACGGACAGCTGCTCGACGGCGAGACCGTGATCGCCTCGGCCGAGCCGGCAGCGCTCGACCTCGACGTTCCCGCCGCGCCGACGCTCGACGAGGCGCTCAAGGCGTCCGCGAAGGTGCCGTGGCGCGACCGGCACCCGTTCCCGACGTGCTTCGGCTGCGGTCCGGCCAGGGAGGACGGCATCGGCGCGCTGCTCGGGCCGCTCGACGGCCGCGCCGAGTGGGCCGGCGTGTGGCGGCCGTCCGAGGTGCTGCCGCACGACGGGACCACCGTGCTGCCCGAGGTCGTGTGGGCCGCGCTCGACTGCCCGTCCGCGCAACCCGTCGCGCCCGACGGCGGTCCGGCGTTCGTGCTCGGCACGTTCGTCGCTCAGGTGGAGCAACCCGTGGAACTGGGCGTGGACCACGTGCTGCTGGCGTGGGAACTTGGCAGGGAAGGGCGCAAGGCCTACTCCGCGTCCGCGATCGTCGGTCCTCACGGTGTGTGCGGACGAGCGCGGGCGGTGTGGGTCTCGATCGGATGAGATCAAATAACCCGACTGGGTAACGGTTACGCAGCGCGTCTTGATAGCGTGCACGATCGTTGCCCGATTACACCGAAAGGGCGAGTGACCGGGATGGCACGGAGGTGATCAGGCGCTTGATGGGCCGACGTGCCGCCGCCCATGGCGACCAGCAAACACAGACCCAGAACCCTGGCCAGAGCAGTTTCGGCGTGCAGACCATCACGAGCGCGCCGGACCAGGACCTGGATCCGTACCCCGTCGAGCAGCCCCCGGCCGCGACGCCGCAGCCGGAGCCGGTACCCCAGAGGCAGCCGTTCGCGGCCAACCTCGTCGGGGCGACGCTCGTCGTCTCCGCTCCCGAGGGCCCGAGCCAAGGTGCCCAGGGCCTCGCCCGCGCGCTCCCGGCCGACGCCGGCCGGACCGTGGTCGTCGTCGACTTCCCGGGCGGGGACCAGAGCACCTTCTGGCCGCACGTCGTCACGGCGCTGCACGGTCGCGGGCCCGTCCGGCTCGCGGTCTCGCACGCCGGGTCGATGCGGCCGACCGCTCCCGCGCAGTGGCTCTCCGAGCAGCTGCAGGCCGAGGTCGTCGCGCCGGACGGCGTGCTCACCACGGTGCCCGGTGCCGCGTTCGTCGTGGGTACCCAGGGCTACGGCAGCTGGGTGAAGTTCCAGCCGAACGCGTCCCCGATGCCGTTCGGCCGCCGCTTCCCGGTGCCGCAGTGGGAGGCGATGGACCCCAACTCGCCGTGGCCCACCGGCGAGATCGGCATCTCCGAGCCCATCCCGTCGGGCCTGTGGCTGCGCGCGCAGAACCCGCCGTTCGACCCGGCCTCCCAGGACTCGCGGCCGATCGTGGCGCTGCCGTGCCGCGACAACGTGCTGACGGTCGTCGTCGGCGGGCCCGGCCAGTCGTCGATCCCGATCGACGAGGTGTGCCGCCTGCTGACGGCGCTGCCCCAGGCGGCCCGCTCGCGCGTGCGGCTCGTCCCGTACGGCGTCGACGCGGGCATCGTCAGCCGCGTCGCCGACCAGATCGGCGAGCCGATCGCGATGTTCACCGGTCTGCCGGTGGGCAGCGTGCGCGGCGGCGGGCCCGCGGTGATCGCGGTGGACCCGCGCGGGCAGCAGACGTGGCGCCCGTTCGTCACCGAGGTGCTGTGCGTGCCCAACGAGTCCGTGCCCGTCGTGTCGGGTTACCGCACGCCGGTGCAGGGCCTGAACGAGGTCTCGCCCGGCGTGTTCGCGCTCGGCGACGGTGTCGTGCTCGAGGTCGTGCCCTCCGGTCTGTGGGTGCGTGAGCAGGACGAGCCGTACAACGCGGCCGAGGTGCGCACACAGCCGTTGGACCCGGAGTGGGCACGTCTGACCGTGGGCACGCCTGGGCGCACCACGCCCGGTGCGGTCGCGGTGCACGGCGCTGCTCTCGTGGAACGCCTCGAGCCCGAGGTGCGCAAGTTGCTGCGGCTGGTGTTCTGCGACTCCAAGGTGACGGCACCGCCGCCGCCCCCTCCGGTGAGCGAGCCCGTCCCGACCCCCTCGGCGCAGATCGTCTCGGCCCTGAGCGGGGCCGCGCACGCGAAGCGCGACTCCGCGGACGGCGGCACCGGGTTCTTCACCCCCGCCACGCCCGTCGAGTCCGAGGCGGAACGGCCCGCGTACGCGAGCATGAGCGCCGGTCCGGCGATGGCGGCCGTGACGTCGCACGCGCTGGACGACCCGGACGAGGCCGCGTTCCCGTCGGACGACCCGGACTCCACCCCGATCAGGTTCCGCGTCGACGGCCCGCTGCCGCTGCAGCCGCTCGCGATGTGGGAGATCCCGCCGGAGGACAACGGCGAGCGCGAGACGGTCTCCCGGGACCACAGCAGTTCGGACGCGGAACGCGACACCGTCCGGCGTGCGCTCGGCGAACGCTACGGCGCGCACGCGGCGACGGTCGTGCGCCTGCTCTCCCAGCGCCCGGACGCGGAGGAGGACCCGGCCGCGTTCGAGGCGATGGTCACCGACCTCACGGCGTTGCTGGCGTGCGTGTCGCAGGACGAGGACATGGTCGTCGAGACGCTCCGCATGGGACGCCTGGGCCGGCTGCGCCCGTACGTCGCGTGCATCGTCTCGGGCCTCAACCGCCTGCCCGTGCACAGCGGCGTGGCGGCGGTGTGGGGCGTCAACGGCCCGACCGGCCCGCGCCGCTACCGCAGCGGCGACGTCCTGGTCGACCACGGCCTGCTGGACGCCGTCGCGAACCCGTCCCAGCGCATCGAGGGCGTCACGGAGTACCTGATCTGGTCGGTCACCGGCCGCCGGGTCGAGGTGGCCGACCGCGTCGCCGTGGCGACCGAGGAACGCGTGCTCTTCGCGCCCGGCACGCCGTTCCGCGTGCTGGCCGTGGCCGACGCCGAGGGCGACCACCCGCAGCAGGTGCTGCTGCAGGAGATGGCCGGACCGGCGGCGGACCAGGAGATCGCGGGCCTGCGGCCGAGCGTGCTCTCCCAGCTGGAACGGGCGGCGGCGAACCTGCGCGTGCTGCCGGTCTCGCACCAGGTGACGGCCTGAACCTCGGCATCCCGTACGCGGAACCGCCCGTCGGCCCGTTGCGGCTCCACCCACCGGTGGACCGCGACGGCGAACCGGCGGGCGCGTTCGGCGACGCGCACACGCTGAACGTCTGGTCCGCGGTGGAGCCGGGCGCGCCGGTCCTGCTGTGGGTCCACGGGGGCGCGAACACCGTCGGCTCGTCGTCCCAGCCGGAGTACGCGGGAGACCACCTCGCCTCGCTCGGGATCGTCTTCGTCAGCTGCAACTACCGGCTCGCGTTCGACGGATACGGTGCGCTGGAAGGCTTTCCGCACAACCGAGGGCTGCTCGACGTCGTGTCGGCGCTGCGCTGGATCCGGCGCAACATCGCCCGCTACGGCGGAGACCCCGCGAACGTCACCGTGGCGGGGCAGTCGTCCGGCGCGCAGACCGTCGCGAGCCTGATGGTCATGCCGTCGGCCAGGGGACTGTTCCACCGGGCGGTCGTGCACAGCCTCGCCGGGAGGTTCTTCACGCCGGACGAGGCCGTCGAGGTCCAGCGGGTCGCCGACCCGCAAGTCGTGCTGTACCAACCGATCGTGGACGGCGACTCGCTGCCGCGCAGTCCGCTGGAAGGCCCGTACGACGTGGACCTGATGGTGTGCCACACGGCGGATGAGGACGCCGAGCTGTTCCAGGAGCCGACCACGCGGCTGGCCGACGAGCACGGGCGCGCGTTCCGGTCGGTCTACTGCCGCGCGCCCGCTCACCACGGTGCGGACGTGCCGGACATGTTCCGCGGCGACATCGCGCGGGCGTGGGCGGAGTTCGCGCGCACGGGTGATCCGGGCTGGCCGCGGGACGAAGTGAAGCGCTGGGTGTAGTTCTCGCCGGTGGGCTGGTGCGAGGCGCTGGCCTTCGGTCGTGGGCCCGAGCGTCCCGCCCAGCCGCGACGCGTCACCCCTCGGTCGTCAGCCCCAGCGTGCCGTCCAACCGCGGCACGCACGCCCCGTCCCTCTTCGCCGACGCCAGGAACTCGGTCAGGCACCGCCCGATCTGCTCGTGCCCGCGCTCGTTCGGGTGGAACGACTCCTGCAATGCGTGCGAGGCGCGCCGCTCGTCCCTGAGGCCGTCCCAGTCGACCGACAGCCGGGTGAACCACTCCGTGGACGGGTCGTCGCCTCCTACACAGGCCTCGTGACCCTCACCGGCCCGCGCGAGGTCCAGGAACCGCGCGTTCACCTTCCCGGCGGCGGCGCGCAGGCCGTTCGACAGCTCCGGCACGGCCTCCTCGACGACCCACTTCAAGTCGCCCGTGCGCAGCGGGCAGCCGGACAGGTTCTGCAGCGACTGGGGCATCTTCGGCGACACCGGCGCCGCGTACGACTGCACGACCAGCTGGTAGGAGGAGTCGAGGTAGCCGGAGTCGCGCATGGTCTGGCGGATGGCGTTCAGCGTGTTCTCGACCTTCGGCACCATCCGCCGCACGCGCTTGGTCCACTCCGGCGCCACGGACGACGTGCAGTCGCTGCGCTTGCCCCACGCCTCGAAGCACTTGTTGAGGATCTCGGAGAAGCGCGGGTCGTCGTTCGCGCCGATGGCCACGACGATCGCGGTGACCTGGTTCTGCCCGGCGATCTCGCGCAGCCGGGGGAGCTGCTCGTTGCGCAGCTTCTCCGAGTTCGCGCCCGAGCACGCCAGGTTGATCTTCTGGTCGGCCTCGAACGAGGTCTTCACAATCTCGGCCTCGCGGGAGCGGTGGCACCAGTTGCCGCCGGCCTCGCCGTCGGTCCCCGGCTCGTAGCTGCCCGCGCCCTCACCGGACATCGTGCTGTCGCCGAGCGCCACGACCGCGGTCCTGGTCTCCCTGTCCGGAGCCGAGGGTGGCGGGAACACGTGGTCGCTCACGACCAGCACGATCGTGAGCAGGCCGATCGCCGCGAGGAAGAGCACTTTGCGCATCGCGCCCCAGTTTACGGGGGTGGCCGAATGCGAGGGGGATATGGCGTTGCCGCCTCACGCGACGGTGAGGAAAGTGGAGGTGTGGGGAATTCGAGGGAAGTAGTGGTGGTGGGGTACGAGCGCACGGCCTTGCTCGACCTGGCGGGGCCGATCGAGGTGTTCCAGGCGGCCAACCACGGCGAGCCGCGGTACGAGGTCACCGTCGCCACGCTCGGGGGAGGACCGTTCACCGCGACGGCGGGGGTGCGCGTCGAGGCAGGGGCCGACCTGCGCACGCTCGACCGTCCGATCGACACGCTGCTCGTGGTCGGGGGCTGGGGTTACGACGAGGCCGCGTCCGACGCGGTGCTCACGAGCAACCTGCGGCGGCTCGCGCTCCGGTCACGCCGGGTCGCGGGCGTCTGCACCGGCTCGGTCGTGCTCGCGAGCGCGGGGTTGTTGCAGGGCAAGAAGGCGACCACGCACTGGGCGTTCACCGGTGAGCTCGAGAACCGCGGCGTCGAGGTCGAGCCGGACGCGATCTTCGTGTGCGACGGGGAGGTGTCCACGTCCGCAGGGGTGACGGCGGGCATCGACCTCGCGCTCGCCATGGTCGAGCAGGACCACGGCCCGGCGCTCGCCCGCAAGATCGCGCAGTACCTGGTGGTGTTCCTGCAACGGTCGGGCGGCCAGTCGCAGTTCAGCGTGCACACGCGCTCCAAACCGGTGCGGGACGGCTCGCTGCGCGCGTTGCTGGACGACATCCACGCCGACCCGACGCGCGAGTGGACGGTGCCGGTCATGGCGCGCAAGGCGATGATGAGCGTGCGGCACTTCGCCCGCGTCTTCTCGCGCAGCACGGGCATCTCGCCCGCGCAGTACGTCGAACGGGCCCGCGTCGAGGCCGCCGCCGACCGGCTGGCGAGCACCGGCGACCCGCTCGACCTCGTGGCCCGCCAGTCGGGGTTCGGCTCGGCCGAGACCCTGCGGAGGGCCTTCCTGCGCGTGCTCGGCGTGTCGCCGGGCAGCTACCGCGCCCGTTTCCGGACGACCGGAGTCGCCTGATGGAAGCCACGTTCGTGCTCTACCCGAACATGACGGCGCTCGACTTCGTCGGCCCGTACGAGGTGATCGCCAGCGTCCCGGTGGTCACCGCGCGGTTCGTCGCCGCGACGCTCGACCCGGTGAGGTCCGACAACGGGCTCGTCGTGACGCCGACGGACACGTTCGACTCGCTGAAGTCGACCGACGTCGTGGTGGTGCCGGGTTCCGGGCACTGGCGGGAGGTGCTGCGGGACTCCGGCGCGCTCGTCGAGTGGCTGCGGGAGGTCCACCCGACGACGAAGTGGACGACGTCGGTGTGCACGGGGTCGACGCTGCTCGCCGAGGCCGGTCTGGTCTCGAAGGCCACGACGCACTGGGCCGCGCGGGAGGACCTGGAGGTCCGCGGCGTCGAGGTCTCGACCGACCGGGTCGTGTTCGACGGCAAGGTCGTCAGCGGCGCGGGCGTGTCGGCGGGCATCGACATGGCGTTGCGGCTGGTCGAGGCCGAGTTCGGCGAGGTGGTCGCGCAGGCCGTGCAGGTCGGCATCGAATACGACCCGCAGCCGCCGCGGTCCTACGACTCGATCCCGCCCGAGATCGCGGCGGGGCTCAAGGGCGCGTTCGACTCACGTCAGGCCTGACTGCACGGCGAACACGACGAGCTGGGCGCGATCGCGTGCGCCCAGCTTCACCATCGCCCGCGACACGTGCGTGCGCACCGTCGCGGGCGAGATCACCAGCACCGCCGCGATCTCGTCGTTGGACGCGCCGGACGCCACGTGCCGCATGATCTCCCGCTCGCGCTCGGTCAGCCTGTCGAGGTGCGGCACCGGCCTCGCCGACGCGCCGGACGCGAACCGGTCGATCACCCGGCGCGTGACGGACGGCGAGAGCAGCGATCCGCCGTCGGCCACCACGTGCACGGCGCGCAGCAGGTCTGCGGGATCGGAGTCCTTCACCAGGAACCCCGACGCGCCGGTGCGCAGTGCCTCGAACACGTACTCGTCGAGGTCGAACGTCGTGAGCATCACGACCCGGACGTCGGCGCACGCGGGGTCCGCGCTGACCCGGCGCAGCACCTCCAGGCCGTCCATCAGCGGCATGCGGATGTCGAGGAACACCACGTCGGGTTTGGTGGACCGGATCAGCGCCAGCGCCTCGCGCCCGTCGGCGGCCTCCCCGGCGAGCTGGACGCCGTCCTCGGTCTCGATCAACGTTCGCAGCCCCATGCGGACCAGCGGCTGGTCGTCCGCCACCACCACGCGAATCATGACGGCAACGGTATCCGGGCGATCACCGAGAAACCGTGCGCTCCGCCGGCGTCGAGCGTGCCGCCGAGCGCCTCCGCCCGCGACCGCATGCCGGTGATGCCGTGGCCCTCGGTGAACGCGGTGGGCGTGCCGGTGTCGCTCACGTGCGCCACGACGTCACCGCGCACGGTGTAGACGCGCACGGACGCCGTGACGCCGGGAGAGGCGTGGCGCAGGACGTTGGTCAGCGACTCCTGCACGATCCGGTAGACGGCGAGCTGGTGTCCCGCGGGCAGGTCGACGTCCTCGACCTCGACCGACACCTCCAGTCCCGCCTCGCGCATCCGCGACGCCAGCGCCGGGAGGTCCGCGAGGGTGATCGCCGGGGTCAGGGGCGCCGAGCCGCGCAACGTGTCCAGTTCGGACCGCAGGCCGTCCAGCGCCTCCTTCGCCGTGTCGCGGATGGCCTCGAGCGAGGCACGCGCCTTCGCGGGATCCCGGTCCAGCACGTACAGCGCGACCCCGGCCTGCATGGCGATCACGCTCAGGCCGTGACCGACGACGTCGTGGACCTCCTGGGCGAGCCTGAGGCGTTCGGAGATCACGACCCGTTCGCGAACGTCCACAACGGACTTCCGCCGCAGCCTCATCAGCACGCCCGCCGCGGCCGGCAGCAGGATCCAGCCCGCGGACCAGGTGATCCACGAGGTGGTCGAGTCGTTCCACCACGGCAGGATCGCCAGGGCGTAGACGATCGCACTGGCCGCCGCGATCTCGATGCGCGCGTACACGGCCACCGCGTACATCGCCGCGACACCGCTGACCAGGATCGGCCCGAACGGATACCCCTGCGCCAGGTAGGCGGAGATGGCGACGACCGTGACCCCGACCGTCCACAGCGGACGGACCGAGCGGAACAGCAGGCCCGCCGCCGCCAGCGTGATGA
Organism: Lentzea albida; assembly: GCF_900111005.1. GTDB lineage: Bacteria > Actinomycetota > Actinomycetes > Mycobacteriales > Pseudonocardiaceae > Lentzea > Lentzea albida. The sequence continues at coordinate 61,466 of NZ_FOFV01000005.1, read as the reverse complement.
GCAGGTAGGCGAGCACGTCGAGGCTCTCCGCGCCCTGCAGGCGCGCGGCGAACCTCGTCCCGCCGAGGCCGAAGACGAGCAGGGCCGCCGCCACGGCGACGTCCTGCCAGGTGATCCGCATGGTGCCGACCATACGACCGCGGGCGTACGCAGATGTGCGTATCTTCATGACGCTCCGGGGCGGACGTCCGCGCGTCGTCCCGCGACCACGATCGGTCCCATGATCGTGACGACGGAGAAGCTGACGAAGCGCTACGGCGACCGCGCCGTGGTGGACGAGGTCAGTCTGTCCGTGCGGCGGGGCGAGGTCTACGGGTTCCTCGGTCCGAACGGCGCGGGCAAGACGACCACGATCCGCATGCTGCTGGGGCTCGTGAAGCCGACCAGCGGCACCGCGTCCGTGCTGGGAGAGGCACCGGGCGCGCCCAAGGCGTTGCTCCGGGTGGGGTCGCTGATCGAGGGCCCCGGCTTCTACCCGTACCTGTCCGGCCGCGACAACCTGCGCGTGCACGCGCACCGCCGGGGCGTCGGCAGGACGCAGGTCGAGGCCGCGCTGGAGCAGGTCGACCTCGTGGCGGCGGCCGGCGAGAAGTTCCGCCGGTACTCGCTCGGCATGAAGCAACGCCTCGGCGTCGCCGCCGCGTTGCTCGGCCGGCCGGAGCTGCTGGTCCTCGACGAGCCGACCAACGGCCTCGACCCCGCGGGCATGGCCGACATGCGCGACCTGGTGCGCGCGCTCGCGGCCCAGGGCCAGACGGTGCTGCTGTCGAGCCACCTGCTCGGTGAGGTCGAGGAGATCTGCGACCGGGTCGGCGTGATCGCGCAGGGCCGCCTCGTCGCCGAGAGCACGGTCGAGCAGCTGCGCGGCGACAGCGTGCTGCTGATCCGCGCCGACCCGATCGAGAAGGCGCAGGTGCTGATCGAGGGCAGCACCGTCCACGGCGACGTGCTGCACGTGCGCGAGACGGACGCGGGCGCCCTGGTGCGGGTGCTGGTGGCGGCCGACGTGGACGTGCGGGAGGTCCGGCCGCTGCGCAGGACGCTGGAAGAGGTCTTCTTCGAGATGACGGGAGCGGCGTGATGGGCAGCGTGAAGGCGGAGCTGCTGCGGCTGTGGAAGTGGCCGGCGACCTGGGTGCTGATCGGCGTCTGGCTGGTGATGACGCTGACGTTCGGCTACGTGTTCAACCACCTGGCGCTCAACGGCGGCACCAACAGGGCCGACCTCTCGCAGCAGCAGCTGATCAGCTCGATGCAGCCGGAGAACGTCGGCGCGGCCGTCGTGCGCGGCCTGCCGATGTTCGGCGGTGCCATCGTCCTGGTGCTGGCGGCCCTCGCGGTGGGCAGCGGCTACGGCTGGGGCACCTGGAAGACGACCCTGACCGCGGGGCCGCGCCGCGTCTCCGCCATGGCCGGCACGCTGGGAGCCCTGGGGATCATCGTGCTGGTCCTGGTCGGACTGACGTTCGTGGTGGACCTCGGCGCGGCCATCACGGTCGCGTCCCTGGAGGGCTGGGACTGGAGCCTGCCGGGCCTCGGCGTCTTCAAAGCGTTGGGCGCGGCAGTGCTGATCGCCGCCATGTGGACCGGCTTCGGCGTGTTCCTCGGCGTCGTCACCAGGGGCCCCGCGCTCGCCGTGGGTCTCGGCCTGATGTGGGCGATCGTGACGGAGAACCTGCTGCGCGGCGTCGGTTCCCTGCTCGGCCCGGTCGAGTCGCTGACGAAGGTCCTGCCGGGCGGCTCCGCGGGCAACCTCGCCGGAGCCGTGGGCGGAGCGGGCGCGCCGGGTGTGCTCACCGATCTGAGCGGCACCACGGCGGCCCTGTTCCTAGTCGGCTACGCGGTGGTCTTCGTGGGCGCGGCGACGCTTCTGAAGGTGCGCCGCGACCTCGTATAGGACCACCGCGGCCCAGACGAGGGCCAGCACGACCGCGACGCCGGTGGGGTAGTCGCGGTCGTGCAGCCCGGGGTTGACCGGCCCGCTGTGCTCCCGCCACAGCAACGGGACCGCGACGAGGGTGAGCACGCCCGTGACGACCAGCCCGATGCCGATGGACGGGCGTCGGACGAGCAGGCCGGTGAGGCCCACGAGCGGGGCGATCAGGAAGTCGTGCAGGACCACGCCGCCGCCCAGCCACAGCAGGAGTTCGAGGGTGACCTGGGGGAGGAGGAGCCAGGCGCCCCAGGCGCCGATGGCCGTGCCGGCGGCGCCGAGGGCGAACCGCGCCACGAGGGTGGTGGTGGTGGTGGTGGTGGAGCGGCTTGGCGTTTCCGCGGGCACGGCGGTCGGGTCGGCACTGCCTGACTGCGCGCCGCTCGGGTCCGCACCGCTGGCTCGCGCGCTGCTCGGGTCGGCACCGCCCGACCGCGCGCCGCTCGGGTCCGCACTGCCTGACTGCGCGCCGCTCGGGTCGGCACCACCCGACCACACGCCGCTCGGCCCACCGCCCGCACCGCCCACGTCGCTGCCCGCGCTCACACCGCCCGCACCGGCGCCGCCCCCGACGTCTCGACCCTGGTCCCCACCGACGCTCGCCCCACCGCCTCCCGCGACCCGACCTCCGTCCCGGTCATCCCCACCAAGGCTCCTCATCCCCGCACCTCCAGCGACGTGACCCACTTCGTCTGCAACACCCCGGGCCTGTTCGGCGCGATCAGCCGGCACGGGTACCCGTGGTCCGGCGTCAGCTCCTCCCCGTCCAGCCGCAGCGCCAGCAACGTCAGCGGGTCCTGCGCGAACGCCTCCGGCAGCGTCGACGCCCGGTACAGCCCGTCCTTCTCCAGCGACTCCACCCGCACGTCCCCGCGCCCCACCAACTCCGACACGCGCACGCCGGTCCAGGTCGCGTTCTGGCTCCACCCCTCCACGCACGCGATCGGCAGCTCGACGGTGGTCTGCGGCATGGCCTGGAGCTCGGCCAGCGAGTAGCTCGCAGAGCCCACCCGCAGGCGCCAGTCCGGGGGCACCACGACCTGCGCGGCCCGCGCGGTCCGGTTGACCGGCAGCCCCTGGGACGACCGCCACGCCAGCACCGAGACCTTCCGCAGCCACGGCACGGTCACGCCTGCCGTCGCCACCACCGCGACGCCGGTCGTGAGAGCCGTCGTGCGCAGGAAAGCCCTGCGGGACAACACGGTCTTCTCGGTCGACGCGGGTTCGAGGGACCGGCGGATCAGCGGGATCTTCACCGCGATGTGCACGAGCAGCGCGCCCACCACGATCCACGCCACCGCGTAGTGGGCGGTCGGGAAGTAGAACGACCACGGGTAGTTCTGCGCCGCGTTGAACAGGCCTGTGACGAGCTCGAAGAACGACGCCGCGATCAGCACGAAGATCGAGCCGCGCTCCAGGGCGTGCGGCACGGACTTCACCAGCGGGCGCTCGAAGAGCTTCGGGTAGACGCTCCACAACTTGGCCAGCAGCAACGGGATCGACGCCACGCCGGAGATCACGTGCACGCCCTGCGTGACGCGGTAGAGGTCGACCGGGCGGGTCGGCCACGGCCAGTCGTGCTGCACGCCGTGGCTGAGCAGGCCGGTGACGAAGCACAGGCCGAACGCGATGCCGAGCCACGTGCCGATCCGGCTCGTCACACCGACGTGGTGCGCGGGTGCCCTGAACTTCACAGCCTCTCCCAACACGCGAACCAGCGGCCGGCGCGTTCGCGCTGCCACACCAGGAAGAACCCCTCGGCGGGGAGCGACTCGGCGTCGCTCCAGGCCCACGGGAACCACTGGCCCTCGAAGCCCTCGGCCCGCACGCGCGCCTGGCCGACCGTCAGGCCGGAGCCCGGCGGCTCGACCTCGACGACGACGGTGCCGCTCGGCCGGAGGAGTTGCCGCACGCGCCGCATCAGCGCGGCCGGGTCGCCACCGATGCCGATGTTGCCGTCGGCGAGCAGGACGTGCTGCCACAGCCCCTCGCCGGGCAGCAGGTCGAACACGTCGCGGCGGATCGCGATGCCGCCGCGTTCGGTCGTGCGCCGGACCGCCTCCGGGGACACGTCCACGCCGAGCGCCTCGACGTGGCGCGACAGGAGGGCGGCCACGAGGCGGCCGGGGCCGCAGCCGACGTCCAGCGTGGGGCCGGTGCAGGCGTCGAGGAGCACGGAGTCGCCGCCGGCGGCGTCGGCGTGCCAGCGGGCGACGGACAGTTCGCGCGGGGTGGTGCCGACGAGGTCGAGCCAGCTCGGACGCCCCTTCAGGGCCTGGTCGAACATCATCGCGCCACCACCGCGGCGGAGGCCAGAGCGGCCGCGAACCGGCTGTCCGGGACGTGGGCCGCCACGGCGCCGGCGTCGGCGATCGTGTCCACATCGGACAGGACCGGCAGCATGCGCACGTCCCGCAAGCGCAAAGCCTCCAGCGTCAACGCGCCCGTGTCCGAGCGTGACATCGGCACGTCCCGCAGCGCGTCGGCCCGCAGCGGGTCCCGCAAGCCGAGTGCCCACCACCCGCCGTCGGCCGCCATCCCGAGCGCCGCCTCGTCGAACTCCGCGCACGCCTGGAGCAGCGACGGCGTCACCTGCGGCGTGTCCATCCCGATCTGCAGCACGGGCATCCGGAACCGGGCGATGTCGGCGTGCGCGTTCGCCAGGCGGTCGCCGAACGCCTCGCCGCGCTGCGGGATCACCACGCACTGCGCCAGCGCGGTCCGCACGTCCTCCCGCCGCACCACCCCGGCCAGCGCCACCACGGGCACCGCGCCGGGCGTCTCCAGGGCGGCCCCCAGGGTGTCGAGCAACGCCGCCGCCGCGACGTCCGCGGCCTGCTCCGGGCTCAACGGCGGGCACAGGCGCGTCTTCACCTGACCCGGCACCGGTGACTTGGCCATGACCAGCAAGCAGAACCTCACCGCAGCACCCCCGCCATGTCCCGCGCCGCACGCAGCGTGCCACGCACCGAACCCGACACCTTCGACTTCGTCCCCGCCGCACGCGGCCGATAGGCCACGTCGACCTCCCGCACCCGCCATCCGGCCGAAGCCGCGCGCACCAGCAGTTCCAGCGGATAGCCGAACGCCCGGTCCCGCACGTCCAGCGCCAGCAACGCTTCCCGCCGGCACACGCGCAGCGGAGCGATGTCGTGTACCTCCAAACCCCTGCGCCGCAACAACGACGCGATCACGGCGTTGCCCGCCCGCGCGTGCCACGGCCAGGCGGCGGCGCTGACGGGCCGTCGCCGGCCCACGACCAGATCGGCGTCGGCGAGCAGTTCGGCCATCGCGGGAAGTTCGGCCAGGTCCAGCGAGCCGTCCGCGTCGGCGAACGCCACGAGGTCGGACGTGGCCGCGAGCAGACCGGCGTGTACGGCGGCGCCGTAACCGCGCCGGGACTCGTGCACCACCAGGGCACCGCACGCGGCGGCGACCTCGGGCGAACCGTCGGAGGACCCGTTGTCCACGACGATCGCGCGGTGTCCGGGAGGCAGGGAGGCGAGCACCGCGGGCAGCGCGGCGGCCTCGTCGAGGCAGGGCAACACGACATCCATCGGTCCACCCTGGACCACCGGAAAGCGTTGTGGTGCTTACGAAATTGTGACACACGAAAGAGTTCTTACGATTGTCTTGCGCGGTCGGCGGGCACCCGGCGGACCCCCTAGGTTGGGCGCGGTGCGTCTAGTCATCGCGGGCCTGCTCGTCGTCGCCGCCGTCGTCACCGGGATCGTCGTCAACCTCCGCGACCCCGGCGTCCTGGTCGCCGCGGCGGCGCCGCTCTTCGGTGACTGGCAACCACATCTGGGGCCGGGCACCCCGGCCGCGGTCCTGATCGCGTTCCTCGTCGTGGCCAAGGGACCGGAGCTCGCGCGGCACCGGTTCGCCTTCCCGATCGCCTACGCGGCGTCGGTGGCGTTCACCTTCTCGCTGGCGATGGTCGACGGCTGGGGCAGGTTCGTCACCCGGCTCACCACCGACGACGAGTACCTGCACGAGGTTCCCGGCGTCACCGACGTCCCCGCGATGATCCGGGGGTTCGCCGCGCGCATCCCCGACTTCCAGCCCGACTCGTGGACCACGCACGTCTCGGGCCATCCGCCGGGCGCGCTGCTCACGTTCGTGGCGCTCGACCGCGTCGGTCTCGGCGGGGGAGCGGCGGCGTCCATCTTCTGCGTCCTCGTCGGTTCGCTCGCCGTCGTCGCGATTCCCAAGACCGTCGGCAACACCGCGTTGCTGCCGTTCCTGGTGCTGTTCCCCGGAGCGGTGTGGGTCGGGGCGTCGGCGGACGGCATGTTCATGGGCGTCGCGGCCGTCGGAATCTACCTGCTCACCAGGAAGCCGCTGCTCGGCGGGATCGTGCTGGGCTGGTGCCTGTTCCTGTCCTACGGCCTGGTCCTGCTGGCCCCGCTCGCGCTCGTCGCCGTGGGCAGGAGGATCGGCTGGGCCGTCGCGGGCGCGCTCGCGGTCGTGGTGGCGTTCGCCCTTAGCGGGTTCTGGTGGCTCGACGGCTACGAGCTCGTGAAACTCCGCTACTACCAGGGCATCGGCGACAGCAGGCCGTACTGGTACTGGGTGTGGGCGAACCTGGCCGCGCTCGCGCTGGTGATCGGCCCCGCGGGGATCAAGGGACTGCGCGGGGACAGGTGGGTGCTCGCGGCGGGCGTCGCGATCCTCGCCGCCGACCTGTCCGGCCTGAGCAAGGCCGAGACCGAGCGGATCTGGCTGCCGTTCGCGGTCTGGCTCCTCGTCGGCGCCGCGAAGCTCGACCACCCCAGGAGGTGGCTCACCGCCCAGGCGATCACGGCCCTGGCGGTGAACCACCTCGTGCTCACGAACTGGTGACGGGCTCCCGCTGCGCGGCCGAGGCGAACTCCCGCACACCGTCCTCGAACCCGACGCGGGCCTCGAAGCCCAGCACCTCCAACGCCTTCGCGGGTGACGCGACGACGTGCCGGACGTCGCCCGGCCGCGCCCCGCCGACGATCTCCGGCGTGGGCCCGTCACAGGCGTCGGCGAGCGCGAACGCCAGGTCGCCGATGGTGTGCGGGGTGCCGGAACAGACGTTCACCGCTTCGAACCCGGGGCGCGGGGAGGCGAGCGCCAGCACGTTCGCCCGCGCCACGTCCGTGACGTGCACGAAGTCGCGCCGCTGCCGGCCGTCCTCCATCACCCGTGGCGCGACGCCGTTCTGCAGCGCCGACCGGAAGATCGACGCCACACCGGCGTACGGCGTGTCGCGGGGCATCCGCGGGCCGTAGACGTTGTGGTAGCGCAACGCCCACACGCTTCCACCGGTCTGCCGCGCCCAGGCCGACGCGAGGTGTTCCTGCGCCAGCTTCGTCGCCGCATAGGTGCTGCGCGGCTCCAGCGGTGCGTCCTCGGGCACCAGTTCGGACACCACGAAGTCACCGCAGGAGCAGCGCGGTTCGTACAGGCCGCACTCGACGTCGACGGAGGCCCGCTCGGCCCGCACGATCCCGTGCGAGAGGCAGCGGTACCGGCCTTCGCCGTAGACGACCATGGACGACGCCAGCACCAGCCGCGACACCCCGGCCCGGTGCATCTCGGCCAGCAGCACCGCCGTGCCGAGGTCGTTGTGCCGCGCGTAGGAGGGCGCGTCGAACGGGTCCACGCCGTGCCCGACCATCGCGGCCTGGTGGCACACCGCGTCCACAGTGGACAGCAGTGGTCGCAGCACCCCGGGGTCCGTCACGTCACCGACCACGAGCTCGTGGTCCAGCTGGGGAACGGCACCGTGCACCTCCGGCAGCAGTGCGTCGAGCACCACGCATTCGTGGCCCTGAGAGGTCAGCTCGTCCGCGACGTGCGACCCGATGAACCCGGCTCCGCCAGTGATCAGTACTCGCATGGACCCGACCGTAGGGCCGCACGCGGTGGTGGGCTCCGCCGGACCACTAGCCGTCAGAACTCCGTAAGACCAGCTCCACCACGAACCGGGCACCACGGGGCGACCGGTCCTCGACCCACACCCGGCCGCCCAGCCGGTGCACGTGCTCGCGGACCAGCGCCAGCCCCAGTCCGCTGCCCGGTCCCGCCGCGGCACCGCGCGCGAACCGTTCGAAGACCTCCTCCCGCAACGGTTCCGGCACTCCCGGTCCGGCGTCCTCCACCTCGAGCCGCACGCGGGAGCCGAGGACCCGCACGGACACCAGGACCGCACCGCCCGCGTGCCGCTCGGCGTTGTCGAGCAGATTCGTCACCACGCGTTCCAGCCGTCTCCGGTCGCCCGGCACGACGGCGTGCTCCAGGTCGAGCGGCACCGGGGCACGGGTCGCGACCACGGTGCGCACCAGCACGTCCAGCGCGATCTCCTCCGGCGCCGGGTCGTCGGTCTGGTCGGCCCGGGAGATCTCCAGCAGGTCGGCGACGAGCCGCGCGAACCGGTCGACCTCCGAGGTGAGCAGCTCCAGCGCCGTTCCCGCGGTGCCGGGCAGGTGGTCACCCCGCCGGCGCAGCACCTCGCCCGCGTTCACCATCGTCGTCAGCGGGGACCTCAACTCGTGCGACACGTCCGACGCGAACCGGGCGTCCCGCAGCGCTCTGCGCTCCAGCGCCTGGGCCGTGGAGTTGAACTCCGCCGCCAGGGCCGCGAGCTCCGGGTCGTCCTGGTCGGGCAGCCGGGCGTGGAGGTCACCACCGGCGATCCGGCCCGCCGCGGAGCTCAGCTCCGCCAGCGGTCTCAACGCCCGGTTCGAGACCCACGACCCCAGCGCCGCGCCGAGCAGCGCCGAGCCGGCCGTGCCGGCGATCAGCACCGCGCTCAGCGACGTGGACGTCCGGTCGAGCTGCTGCAGGCCGAACAGCTCGACGTAGACGGCCCCGTCCGCGAGCGGCCGGGTGACGACGAGCGCCGGCAGCCCGTCCACGGTGGTCCGCGCGGTCGCGGGCGGGTGCTCGACCACCCCGGCGGGCAACCGCGCCGGGTCGACCGGCCTGCCCGCCGTCCGCGTGCCCGCCGGTCCCAGCACGAGGATCGCCGAGTCCGGTCCGGTGAGGAGGGTGCCGAGGTCCGGTGACCTCTCGACCAGCCGCGCGTTGACCTCGGCCTGCCGCGTGGCGCTCGCCTCCCGTTGCCGCAGCATCGAGCCGGTGGCGAGGTTCCAGGTCGCGAACGCGAGCACGCTCGTCACGACCAGCAGGCCGAAGCCGAAGGACAGGGTGACCCGGCGGCGCAGCGTGAGTCTCACGAGCGGATCCGATAACCGCTGCCGCGCACGGTGAGCAGGAGCTCCGGGTCGTCCGGGTTCACCTCTATCTTGCGGCGGAGCCTTCTTATGTGCACGTCCAGCAGGCGCGTGTCACCGAAGTAGTCATATCCCCAAACCTTGTGCAGCAACTGCTCCCTGGTGACGATTCGCCCGGCCGCACCAGCGAGTTCCAGCAACAGCCGGAATTCCGTTCTGGTGAGATGAACCCGTTCGCCCGCACGGTGCACGACACCTTCCTGCGGACGGATTTCCAGCGCTCCCACGCGAACGGCTTCCCTGCCCGGTCCGCGCCTGCGCACCAACGCGCGGACGCGTGCCGCGAGAACGCCCGCCAGAAAGGGTTTCGTGACGTAGTCGTCCGCTCCCGCCTCCAGTCCGGCGATCACGTCGCGGGCGTCGGTGCGCGCCGTCACCACGATGATCGGCAGGTCACCGCGTTCCCGCAGCGTCCGCACGACCTCCAGGCCGTCCATTCCGGGCAGCGTCAGGTCGACCAGCACCACGTCGAACGGTTCCGCCTCCAGGCGCGGCAACGCCTCTTCTCCCGAACCCGCCTCGCCCACGTTGAATCCCTCGTCGGACAAGGCGAGGCACAACGCCTGCCGGATTCGCTCGTCGTCCTCGACCAGCAGGACCCGTACGCACACAAAGACTCCACTGTGTGAGAGCCGCGGCGACGGCTCTCACACAGTGGAGTGAAAGTCGATCAAAAGCAAGATTGCTTCGGTTTAAAAAGCGGTCAGCGTGATCTTTGCCGAACGCGGGTTCGGTTCGTGGACAAGTGACTCGAAGCCGCCGACGTCGTCGAAGGCGAACCCGTAGGCACGGCCGTCGGTCATGTTGGCGTGCACGATCCTGGAGAAGTGGTTCGTGGTCGCGCGGGTGTAGAACTGGCTCGCGTCGTACGTCGGCTGGGTGTGGAGGTAGCCGAGCGTCGACCGGTTGAGCGCCGCGCACAGCGACCGCGAGATCGCGCCGAGCTCGTTGTTCGGCGCCGCGAGCCGCCCGTCGCAGTTCAGCACGTCGCGGGTGGACGGCTGCTGGAACTCCGCCACCTGCTGGCCGGAGGTGTTCGTGAACCGCATGACCCCGCCGCTGACGCGGCCGGTGAACCTGCGGTTCGGCTCCGCCTGGTACGGCACGACGGTCAGCGGCGTGTTCTGGTAGGTCGACCAGACGCTGTTGACGTAGCTCTGGAAGTACGAGCTGGAGAACAGGCCCGCGTCGAGGCCCTTGCTCGGGTTCAGCACGCGCAGCCGGGTGCCGTCGGAACGGCTGTGGGCGAGCTTCGCCCAGTCACCGCCTTGCTGCTGGTGCTGGTCGAAGATCCGGTTGCGCCCGTTCGCGACGAGCTGGCCCGCCTTCTTCGTGGTACCGCCCTGCGACGTCGCCTCGACCGCGTGCGGGACCGCGAACATGTCGACCTGGGAGCTGTTGAGCCACAGACCGCCGCCGTCGTAGCTGAACTCGCTCCAGTCGAACAGGATGTCGCGGTTCGGATCGCCGCCCGCCCACGGCGCGGGCTGCACGAGGCCGCCGGGCACGAGGCTGAACTTCAGCTTGTCCCGGAACGACATGTAGATCCGGCCGCCGGCCAGGTTGAGCGGGATCTGCACGGTCTTGCTGGCGCCGTTGGCCGGGCCGGGGATCGAGAAGTCCGGCGCGGGGACGGGCGGGATCGCCCCGCCGGACCACGCCGTGAACTGGCCGTTGCCGTTGACGTAGCCGAGCCGGCCGTTGTAGATCCCGGTGATGTAGAGGTGGACCGCGTCGCCGCGCCCCGAGTTGTTCGTGACGGTGAGCGGGAGCTGGCTCGGGGGAGCCGCGTGCACCGGTGCGGACATCGTTGTCAGCCCTAGCAGGGCCGATGTCGCGAGCAGCAGGAGCTTGCGCATCGACTTATCTCCTCACTGAGACAGGGTCGTGAGAGCGCTCTCATAGTCAGCGCGAACGTGTTGATGTGTCAAGAATGGTCTTCATGCGCGCACTGACCGTTGATCTCGCCCGAGCCGGGTCCCTGTCGCTGGCCGATCTGCCCGACCCGGTGCCGGGACCGGACGAGCTGCTGGTCGAGGGAGTGGCGATCGGCATCTGCGGGACGGACCGCGAGATCGTGCGCGGGGAGTTCGGCGTCGGCGGCACGCTCGTGATCGGTCACGAGTCGCTCGGACGGGTGATCAGTGGACCTGGCTTCGCACCCGGCTCGCTGGTGGCGGGGGTCGTCCGCAGGCCGGACCCGGTGCCGTGCGTGGCGTGCGCGCGCGGTGAGTTCGACATGTGCCGCAACGGCCGGTACACCGAGCGGGGGATCACCGGCCTCGACGGCTACGGCTCGACGCTGTGGACGGTGCCTTCCGCCTACGCCGTCGGTGTCAGCACGGCGACGGGCGTCCTGGTGGAGCCCGCGTCGGTGGTCGTGAAGGCGTGGGAGCGGCTCGACGCGCTGGCGCTGTACCCGTTAGACAGCGTGCTGGTGACGGGCGCGGGCCCGATCGGCCTGCTGGCGGCGCTGGTCGGGGTGCAGCGCGGCCTGGACGTGCACGTGTTCGACCTGGCCTCCTCCGGCCCGAAGCCCGGCCTGGTCGAGTCCCTGGGCGCCACCTACCACCGCACGCTCCCGGACTGCCCGGTCGTGATCGAGGCGACCGGCGCGCCGTCGCTGGTCGCGCGGCTGCTCGGGCGGGACCTGGTGTGCCTGACGGGCGTGCCGTCCACCGAGGTGGTCCCCGCCAACGTCGGCCAGATCAACCGGGACCTGGTGCTGCGCAACGGCATCGTGTTCGGCACGGTCAACTCGAACGTGCGGCACTACCGGGAGGCCTCGGCGGTGCTCGACCGCGCCGACGACGTGTGGCTGTCCGCCCTGATCACCCGGCGGGTGCCGCTGGAGTCGTACGCGGAGGCGTTCGAGCACCGGCCGGACGACGTGAAGGTGGTGCTGGAGCTGTGATGGCGGCCAGTGCGACGATCCCCGCGGCGAGCAGCAGGGCGTGGTCGTACCCGTTGTGCAGCAACGGGGTGGCGACGAGCGGGCCGAGGACCTGGCCCGCCGAGTAGCCGGCGGTGAGGGTGGCGGCCGCGGTGGGGACGCCGAGGTCGGCGCCCTGCCTGAGCGCGGTCGCCGCGATGCCGATGAACGTGCCGCCGAACAGGACCGTGGCGACCAGCGCCGAGCCGTCGACCAGCGCGGGCAGTGCTATCCCGATCGCCTGGACGGCCAGCGCGACGCGGAGGGCGTGGCGGCGCGGCCTGACCAGCGCGGGGGAGAGGGCGGCGGAGAGGCCGACGAGGACCCAGGCGGCGCTGCCGAGCGGGCCGCTGATGGCGGCGACGAGGAAGGTGGCGGCGATGACGTAGCCGACGCCTTCGAGGGTGTAGGAGGTGAAGAGGGCGGCGAACCCGCGTCGTCTCGTGGTGCCGGGCCGCCGCTGCGGCTCTTCCGGCCGGAGGTTCCAGGCCGCGATCGCCAGCACCGCCGCCAGAGCCGCCGACGCCCACCAAGCCGCCTGCCACCGCCCGAACCCGAGCACCACCAGCCCGGACAGCGCAATCCCCACCCCGACCCCGCTCATGCCCCACCCCGGCCGCGCGTTCACCGCGGCCACGAACACCACCGCGCTCGCCACGCCGGCCACCAGCCGCAGCGCGAACCACGCACCCATCCCGTGCACCAGCGGCATCCCGGCAAGCGTCGCCACGAGCAGCACGAGCGCCACACGGTTCACCACCCGCGACGGCGCACGCACGACCGTGACCAGCGCGCCGACGAAGTAGCCGAGGTAGTTGGCAGTGGCCAGCGACGCGGCGGACGTGGGCGAGAGACCCGCCTGGGCGGTCATCAGCGGCAGGATCGGCGTGTACACGAACCGGCCGATGCCCATGGCCGCCGCGAGTGCCGCCGCCGCCCGGACGCTCATGATGTGCTCGACGGTCGTGTCGCGTCCACTTCGGACTGCTTGGCGTGGTTGGTGAACTCGTCCATGACGTCATCGTCCGACCACGTTCCGGCGATGGCCACGACCGGCTTTCTCCTGCGTGGGAGCCTCGGCCTCCTAGGATGCGAGGCGTGGAACTGCGTCAACTCCGGTACTTCCTCGCCGTCGCCGAGGAGCTGCACTTCGGGCGGGCGGCGGCACGCCTGCTCATCGCGGGGCCGTCGTTGTCGCAGCAGATCAAGGCGCTCGAACGCGATCTCGGCGTGCCGCTGTTCGCCCGCGACCGCCGCACGGTCGCGCTCACCTCCGCCGGCGCCGCGCTCGTCCCCGAAGTGCGGGCGTTGCTCGAACGCGCCGATGAGCTGCAACGGCACGCGCGGCAGCTGTCCGGGTCGCGGCCGGTGCGGATCGGGTACGTGAACTGGCTGCCGCCGGACCTCACCCAGCGCACGGCCGGGGTCGCGCAGCTGTACGTGGACGCGTGGGTCGTGCCGTCGCACCAGCAGGCGGCGCGGGTGGCGGACGGCAGCCTCGACCTCGCGGTGTGCTGGATCCGCAGGACCGACGCGGCACAACTCGGGCTCAAGGCGGACCTCCTCGGCGCCGACCGGCTCTACGCGGTGGCCGTCGGCACCGACACGAGCCCCGTCCGGGCGAAGGACATCGCCGTGCTGGTCGACGACGACGTCACGTCGTGGCAGTCCTGGAACGACTACGCCGAGGAGTTCGCGCGGGACACCGGCGCGACGGTCCGGCGCATCCACAACGGGGCCATCACCGGTCCGGCGTTCTTCGACCACGTGCGGGTGTGCACGACGCCGGTCCTCAACTCGCCCAAGGGGCAGACCACGCCGTTGCCGCCGGACCTGGTGGCGCGGCCGGTGGTCGACCCCGAGGTGCTGTGGACCTGGTCGCTGGTGCGCCGCGAGGACGAGGAACGCGCGGACGTCCTCGCCGCCGCCGAGGCCATCGTGCGCGACGTCGGCGGACTCGCCCCTGGTTGGCTCCCGGCCGACGACCCCCACCGCCGCCTGCGAGGCTGAGCCTCCCACCAGGGAGGAAACGGGTCGCAATTCCGCGAAATGAACTCGCGGGCGCTCGCCGTTGTGAGGGTCAGTTCCACTTCCCCACTTCGAAAGCGAGCAGGACAATGACCAGCAAGGTGGCAATCGTCACGGGAGCGTCGCAGGGAATCGGTGCGGAACTCGTTCCCGCCTATCGCAAGCTCGGCTATTCGGTTGTCGCGGTCTCGCGTTCCGTCGAGCCCTCCGGCGACCCGGAGGTCCTCGCGATCCGCGCCGACCTCAGCAGGCCGGGGGAGGGCGCGCGGGTCGTGCGGGAGGCGCTCGCGCGGTTCGGCCGGGTCGACTCGCTCGTGAACAACGCCGGCGTCTTCGTCGCCAAGCCGTTCACCGAGTACACCGACGAGGACTTCGCGAACGTCGTCGGCACCAACCTCGCCGGGTTCTTCGACATCACCCGCAGCGCCGTCGCCGCCATGGGCGAGGCCGGTCACGTCGTCAACGTGTCCACAAGCCTGGTCGACCACGCGCTGTCGGCGGTGCCGTCGGCCCTCGCGTCGCTGACCAAGGGCGGCCTGAACGCCGTCACCAGGTCGCTCGCGGTCGAGTACGCGGCCAGGAACATCCGCTTCAACACCGTCGCGCTCGGCATCATCAAGACGCCCATGCACGCCCCGGAGACCCACGAGGCGCTCGCCGGGCTGCACCCCGCCGGCCGCATCGGCGAGATCTCCGAGGTGGTCGACGCGATCACGTTCCTCGAGCAGGCCGGCTTCGTGACGGGCGAGGTCCTGCACGTCGACGGCGGCCAGAGCGCGGGGCACTGACATGGTGCTCGAGGACGTCATGGACCGGTGGAAGGCCGCCGTGGACGCGCACGACCCCGAGGGTGTGGCCGCGAACTTCACCGACGACGCCATTTTCCAGGGGCTGAAGCAGTACGGGGTCGGAAAGGCCGCCGTGGCCGCTTATTACGATTCCCAGCCCGTCGGTCTGAAAGCCGAGTACGAGGTGCTGGAAACGCGACGGCTGGCCGATGACCTGGTCCTCGGTTATCTGAACGTCGATTTCTCGTTCACCGACCGGCCGACGCGCAACGTCTATCTGAGTGTGGTGCTGAGGGGAGACCTGATCGCGCACTACCAGGTCTCCGCACTCGGCTAGTGCCTGCGGGGCTCCCGGCCGAACGGCGACTTCGGTCGCTCGAGGTCGGGAGCCTTCGGGATCGGCACGGTGACCGGGTTCTCCGAGGTGATCGTGATCGGCTCGCCGTGGTGGCGGGTGGTGAGCTCGGTCCCGTCCACGATCCGGTAGGTGGCCTCGTCCGCCCGCACCTCCACGGCGATCCTCGTGCCCTGGAACGACATCCGGAACGAGAACCGGGTCAGCTGGTCCGGCAGCCGCGGTGCGAACGTCAGCTCGCCGCCGTGGTCGCGCATGCCGCCGAACCCGGCCACCAGCGCCGTCCACGCCCCCGCGAGCGACGCCATGTGCAGGCCGTTGGTGACGTTCTCGTGCAGGTCGTGCAGATCGGTGAAGGCCGCCTCGACGAGGTAGTCGAACGCCAGCCCGAGGTGCCCGACCTCGGCCGCCAGCACCGCCTGCGTGCCCGCCGACAACGAGGAGTCGCGCACGGTGCGGGCCTCGTAGTAGGCGAAGTTGCGTGCCTTCTCCTCGTCGGTGAACGCGTCACCGCGCACGTGCATCGCGAGCACCAGGTCGGCCTGCTTGATGACCTGCTTGCGGTAGAGGTCGAAGTACGGGTAGTTCAGCAGCAGCGGGTACTTCTCCGGCGGCGTGTTCTCGAAGTCCCACTCCGCGTGCTTGGTGAAGTTGTCCGCCTGCGGGTGCACCTGCAGCATCTCGTCGTAGGGGATCGACATCGCGTCCGCCGCCCTGCGCCAGGTCGCGATCTCCTCCTCCGTGACGTCACCGGGGTTCCGCTCCGCGGCGTCCGCGGCGGCCCACAGGTTCTGCTGGGCGATCAGGTTGGTGTAGACGTTGTTGTCGACGATCGCCGAGTACTCGTCCGGGCCCGTCACGCCGTCGATGCGGAAGCCGTCGTGCGGGTCGTGGTGGCCGAGCGAGGCCCACAGCCGTGCGGTCTCCACGAGGATCTCGGTGGCCTCGTCGCGGTCGAAGTCCTCGTCGTTCGTGGCGTTGAGGTACTGCTGCACGGCGTACGCGACGTCACCGGAGACGTGGAACGCGGCCGTGCCCGCCGGCCAGTACGCGCTGCACTCGGCGCCGTTGATCGAACGCCACGGGAAAGCGGCTCCCTTGAGCCCCAGCACCTCGGCGCGTTCCCGCGCCTTGTCCAAAGTGGAGTGACGCCACCGCAGCGCGTCGCGGGCGGCGTCGGGCACCGTGTAGGTGAGCACCGGGAGCACGAACATCTCGGTGTCCCAGAACGCGTGCCCGTCGTAACCCGGCCCGGTGAGCCCCTTGCCCGGGATCGCCCGCGTCTCCCCGCGGGCACCGGCCTGCAGGATGTGGAAGAGCGCGAACCTGATCGCCTGTTGCAGCTGGTCGTCGCCCTCGACCTCGATGTCGGCGACCTCCCAGAAGTCGTCCAGGAACGCCTTCTGCTCCTTCAGCAGCCCGTCCCAGCCGGTCTGGCAGGCGCCCGCGAGCGCCGCCTCCACCTGGGCGCGCAGCGCCGGCGTCGACCGCTGGCCGGACCAGCCGTAGGCGATGTACTTGGTGAGCACCAGGCTGCCGCCCGCGGGCACGTCCACGGCCGCGGTGAACCGGGCCAGGTCGTCCTCCGCGCGGATCTCCGTGCGCGGCTCGTCGTGCAGTTCGTTCGACGACGGTGTGACGGCGACCTCGTGGTCCATCGCGGCGGCCATCCGCAGCCCGGACACCTTGGTGTGGTGGCACAGCACGGCCCGCGACTTCTCCGCCATGGTGAAGTCGCTGACCAGCGGCGCGTCCAGGGCCGCGGCCACGCGCGGGTCGTCGCTGCGGCTCTTGATCGGCTCGTTCGCCAGCAGGTCCGACTGCACCACGAGCTGCAGGTCGTCCTCCGGCTGCACCTCGTACCGGATCGCCGCGACCGCGCGCTGGGAGAACGACACGAGCCGTTCGCTGCGCACGGTCACACGGCGACCCGTCGGCGACTCCCAGACCGTGCGGCGGCGTAACGTGCCCGTGCGGAAGTCGAGCGTGCGCTCGTGCTCGATCGCGTCGCCGTAGCGCATGTCCAGCGGCTCGTCCTCGACCAGCAACCGGATGATCTTGCCGTCGGTGACGTTGACGACCGTCTGCCCGGCCTCGGGGTAGCCGTAGCCGCCCTCGCCGTACGGCAGCTGGTGCTCCTCGTAGAAGCCGTTGAGGTACGTGCCCGGCAGGCCGCGCGGCTCGCCCTCGTCCAGCGTGCCGCGCATGCCGATGTGGCCGTTGGACAGCGCGAACGTCGACTCGGTCTGGTGCAGGTTGCCCACGGAGAGGCCCTGCCAGCGCAGCTGCCAGGGTTCGACGGCGTAGCTCATGACAGGAGCTCGTCGAGCTCGTCGACGACCACATCGGCGCCGTTGGCCTTCAACGCGTCCCTCTGCTGGCCGCGGTCGACACCGACGACGAACCCGAACCCGCCGTCGTGGCCCGCCTTCACGCCCGCGAGCGCGTCCTCGTACACAGCGGCGTTCTCCGGTGCCGTCTTGAGTCTTCTCGCGCCCTCGAGGAACGAGTCGGGGGCCGGTTTGCCCCGCAGGTTCGACGCGACGATGACGTTGCCGTCCACCAACGCGTCGACGTAGTCCAGCAGGTCGCCCGCGCGCAGCACGC
Source organism: Lentzea albida (assembly GCF_900111005.1). Classification (GTDB taxonomy): domain Bacteria; phylum Actinomycetota; class Actinomycetes; order Mycobacteriales; family Pseudonocardiaceae; genus Lentzea; species Lentzea albida. The sequence goes on along the minus strand of NZ_FOFV01000005.1, from coordinate 43,556 downwards.
GCATGGCGTTGGCCGACGACGTGACGACGCCTATCGGCAGCCCCGCCTCGCGCGCGGCCTGCAGGTAGCGCACCGAACCGGCGTACGGCGAGATGCCCTGCTCGTCGATGATCGTGTTGACCAGGTCGTTCTTCTGATCGCCGATGCGGCGGACCTCGTCCTCCGACGGCGTGAGGCCGCGCGACGTGAGGAAGCTGCGGACACCGTCGTAGCGCGGCTTTCCGTCCACGTACGCGAGGTAGTCCTGTTCGCTGAACGACTGGCCGAGGGCTTCGAACGTCTGCCGCCACGCCTGCCGGTGCAGCACGGCCGTGCTCGTGAGCACACCGTCGAGGTCGAACAGCAACGCCGTGATCTTCTCCGGGATGCCGAGGCTCATACGTCGATCATGCACCCGTCTCGTTGTTGTCGCTTCGTTCTTCCGCGAGACGTTCGTCGAGCGGGCGGGGGTGTGCCTGCTCGTACTCGGTCATGCCGTACTTGGTGACCTCGGACCAGCCCTCCGGCGGGTCCATGCCCTCCTCGAGCGGGTCCTTCTGGAGGTTGTCCTCGTCCAGGCCCTCGTAGTCGAGGTCTTCGGGGACGTAGGCGCCGCGTTCTTCACTCATGTCCACGGCAATACCCACTTACGCCCTATCCGATGCTTTGACCCACGAGCGAGCCGATCGCGTAGGTGACGCCCATGGCGATCAGGCCGCCCGCGACGTTGCGCACGACCGCCCGGCGCTTGCCGGCGCCGCTGAGCCGCGCGCTGACGAAGCCGGTGAGGGCGAGCGTGAGGACGGCGGCGGCCACCGTGACCGGCACGCGCAGGCCGACGGGCGTGAGGGCGATCGCGGCGAGGGGGAGAAGCGCGCCGATGGTGAACGAGATGAAGCTCGCGATCGCGGCACCCCACGGGTTCGTCAGCTCGTCCGGGTCGATGTGCAGCTCGGCCTCGGCGTGGGCGGCGAGCGCGTCGTGCTTCGTGAGCTGCTTGGCGACCTCTTCGGCGGTGTCCTCGTCGAGGCCCTTGCCCTCGTAGATCTCCTTCAGCTCGTTGAGCTCCTCCTCGGGCATGTCCCGCAGCTCACGGCGCTCCTGCGCGAGGAGGGCGCGTTCGGCGTCGCGCTGGCTGCTGACCGACACGTACTCGCCGCTCGCCATCGACATCGCGCCCGCGAACAGCCCGGCGAGCCCCGCGACGAGGATCTGCGCCCGGTCCGTCGTGGCACCGGCGACGCCCACGACCAGGCTGGCCGTCGACACGATGCCGTCGTTGGCTCCGAGGACCCCCGCGCGAAGCCAGTTCATCCGATCGCCGGTGACCTCGTCGTGAGGCTCGTGGTGCGTCATTTCCGCAGGTTAGCGGTGAGGTCCGTGCGGTGCGCGTGACGTCCGGGTGACGGGCCGGGACTCTGCTGAACGGGTGAGTTTTCCCAGGTCAGGCCCCGGAGGTTCATTTTTTGTCAGACCCCCGTGGCAGCATGTCGAACAGGTGTTCGTGTGCGAGCTAGAGGAGGTCAGTTCCCGATGCAGATCGAACCCAGTCGCTGGCCAGGCCGCGTGGTGCCGTCCACCGATGCCGACGTCGCCGTCGCCGTCGAGTCCCTGTGCGTGCGCGCCTCCTGGCCCGACGCCGACCGCCGCTGGGTCCGGCGGCTGCTCGAACCGTGGTTCACGGCGGGCTGGAGCGTCGACGCCCTGCTCGTCGCGATCGACACGAAGCCCGACGGCACCCGCCAGGGCCGCCCCCGCTCACGGGCGCAGGTGGCCCACGAGTTCCTGCGGGCCCGCCTCCGCACCTGGACGGCGGACGGCGCGGGCCTGGCCACCCCACCGCTCAAGGGCACCCCCCTGGGCGAGTGGTACCGCGTGAACCGCCGCAACGCGGCCCTGCACGCCCCCCGCCGAGGCGGCGGCCTGTCCGCCGAGGGCAGGCAGGCCAGGGCGGAGACCAGGGCCCTGGCCCACCGCCGCGACCCGGTGGCGCGCAGCCGCGAGAAGGGCCGCCGCCGCCAGGAGGTGCTCGACGGCCTGCTCGTGCCGGGGCAGGAGGTCCCGTCGTTCGCCGACTCGTGGAAGCTGGTGGCCGAGCTGGTGCCGGTGCCGCGGGTGTGCTCGGCCTGCGGGCACGTGCGCAACGAGGTGGCGCGGCCGGCGCACCGCGTGGCGTAGGCGCGCGAGGCGCGCGAGGCGCACGGGAGAGGCTGACGTGCCTCGTGCCTCGTGCCTCGTGCCTCGTGCGGCGTGCCGCGGTGAGGCGGCAGGAGCGTCGCGGGCCGCAGTGTGCGGCGCTGGTCGTGGGGCGCCGGCGTGGCGGGTCGGCCAGGGCGTTTCTCGCCCTGCGGCTTTCAGGCGTGTGGACCGCGGTGAAGCCGCTCGCCGCCGAGCCGTTCGCCGCCGAGCGGGCCTCTTCATCACCGGCCTCGGCCACACCACACTGACCGGCGCCACCACCCACCGGTCACCACCCACCGAACCCGATAATCGCGGGCGTGAAACTCCTGCCCGTCACCCCGTCCGGCGCCCACGCCGCCTACCTAGACGTAGGCCCCAGGAACAGCCCCACCACCGTCTACCTGGGCGGCCTCGGCCTGGCGAGCACCGTCACCTTCGCCCCGGTCATCGGCCACCCGGCACTGGCGAACGCCGGCCGGCACGTCCTGGTCGACCTGGTCGGCAGCGGCTGGAGCGACCACGACGACGCCTTCTCCCACACGATCGAAGACCACGCGGCGACCGTCGCGAAGGTCGCAGACGCCCTGGACCTCCGCGCGGTCAGGCTCGTCGGGCACTCCCTGGGCGGCTCGATCGCCATCAGCCTGGCGACCCGGCGCCCCGACCTGGTGGGCGAGCTGGTCGTGGCCGAACCCAACCTCGACCCCGGCGTCGGCACGACGTCCGCCCAGATCGCGAGCCTCGACGAGGACACCTTCGTCAAGACCGGGATGCGGCACCTCCTCGACGCCGAGGGCCAGACGATGGGCGCGCGGACGTTGAGCCGCTGGTCGCCGAGGGGACTGCACCGCACCGCGGTGTCGCTGCTGGCCGAGCGCCCGGCCACCTTCCGCGCTCAACTGACCGCGCTGACGATGCCCAAGCGGTTCGTGGCGGGTGGGCGCAGCGGCGAGGACCTCGACGCGGTGCGCGCGACCGGTTGCGACGTGCGAGTGGTGCCCGGAGCCGGCCACCTGATGATGGACGACGACCTCGACGGGTTCGTGAAGCTGCTGGTAGGCCCCCTTCCACCTGCGACTTCGGTGAACGGTGGTTGAAAGCGGCCCGGGTCGGGAACACCGAACGAGTTTCTTGTTTCCGATGTAAGGGGCCGACATGCTCGAAGTGACTCCGATGGCTGCCGAGGTCATCAACGAGCTGACCTCGCAGTCAGAGGGCACCAGCGACGACATCGGTCTGCGTTTCGCCCTGGCGACCGAGCAGGACAGCCAGGCCGCGCTCGAACTGTCGCTCAGCGAGGTCGTCGACGGCGACGAGGTGGTGGCGGCCCCCGCGGGCGCCAAGGTCATCATGGAGCCGGCGGCCGCCCAGTACCTGGACGACAAGGTCCTCGACGTCCGCCAGGACGACGAGGGCAACCCCGCTTTCGCCATCGCGCGCCAGGACCCGCCCGGCGAGGGCCAGCAGAGCTGACCTGGTCAGGACGACACCTGACACGCGAAACGGGCCGGATCCCCGACGAGGGGGTCCGGCCCGTTCCGTGCGATCCCCGTGATCAGGGAATGGTCAGCACCTGACCGGGGTGGATGAGGTCGGGGTTCGCGATCCCGTTGGCGGACGCGATCTCGCCGTACCGGTTGCCGTCGCCGTAGTAGCTCTCGGCGATCGCCCACAGCGTGTCGCCGCTGGCGACCTCGTGGGTGCGCACCTGGGGCGCGGCCGGGGCCGGGGCCTCCTCGGCGGGAGCCGGTTCCGGGGCGGCGGCCGCGGGGGCGGGCTGCGGGGAGTCGGTGTTGGTGCCGGAGGCCCACTTGGCGCTGCCGTCCGCGGCGAACACGACCAGGTTCCTGTCGTCCTGCAGGACGAGGCGCGAGCCCTCGTTGCCCTGGGTGCCGGTGGACCACACGGCGTTCTCGTCGCTCGTGTAGAGCACGAAGTTGCCGTCGGGCTGCAACGCGGCGCGCACCGCGCCCTTGCCGTCGGTACCGCTGGCCCACACGGTGCCGGCGTTCTCCGAGAGCACCAGGTTCCCGTCGGACTGCAGCGTCAACATGTAGCCGTTGGCGCTGGTCAACTGCTGGCCGCGGGTGAGTTCCTGGCCGGCTTGCAAGGTGTCCACTCAACACTCCACTTCGGACGAGGACGCGCCGGAGCAGCGGCGCCCGAAGCGGAACCTAGTCACGCCGGGCCCGGTTCGCCGGACCACCGCGCAACGAGCACCCGAGGGAGTGAAAAGCGCCCCCTGCCCGCAGGCAGGAGGCGCTCCTCGAGACGAACCTGTCAGCCCTCGATGCGGCGGATCACGGAGATCGGGCCGATCGAGTCGATGTCGGCGATCTTCACCGGCACACCCTCGGTCGAGGCGTGCACGGCACGGATGCCGTCCACCGCCATCGCCACGTGGGACTGGCTCGAGTAGTAGACGATGATGTCGCCCGCCTGGACCTGGCTGCGGGAGACCGAGCGACCCGCCGCGGCCTGCGCGTAGCTGGTGCGGCCGATGGAGACGCCCGCCGAGCGGTAGGCGGCCTGGATCAGCGAGGAGCAGTCCCAGGAGTTCGGGCCGTTCGAGCCGTAGACGTACGGCTTGCCGCGCTGCGCGAGCGCGAACGACAGTGCCTGACCCGCGGCGCCGGCAGGCACCGAGATGTTCGACATGTCGCCGTTCTGCAGCATCTGGTTCTTGACGGTGTTGCTCAGGCCGTCGTAGACCTTCTTCGCGTCCGCCAGCTGCTTGTCGAGCTCGGCCTTCTTCTGGTCCATCTCGGCCAGCAGCTTCTTCGACGTCTCGGTCGCCTCGTTCGCCGTCTTCGTGGCGTTGTCGGCGGCGTTGACGGCGTCGGTGAGCTTCTGCAGCGCCTCGGCGTTGTCGGCCGCGAGGATGTTGATGGCCGACATGCGGTTGAGGAAGTCCTGCTGCGAGTCGCTCACGAGCAGCGCGGAGATCTGGCTGAAGTTCGCGCCGGAGTTGGTGGCCTCGGTGAGGAGGTCCACCTGGCCCCGGAGCTCTTCCTCGGCCTTCTGCGCGGTGGCCAGGTCGCCCTTGGCCTTGTCCAGTTCACCCTGCTTGGCCTTCAGGTCGTCCTGGGCCTTGAGGTGGTCCTGGTTGAGCTTGGACGCCTGCTCCTGCAGCTCGTTGTACTTCTTGAGCGCGTCCGCGGCGTTGGGCTGTGCGGTGGCCGGAGCCGTGGGGAGTGCTGCTGCGACGACAGCCGCCGTCGCCACGAGTGCTCCACGCACGATGCGGCGTGAGGGTTGCGACACCACGTCGCGGGTCCTCCTTTTTCCTGGCAGCCGCCCCGCGACAACTACTGCGCGTAAGACGGCAACCTTGGCGTGTGCCCCGAGTGGGTTAACTGCTGGGCCGAAGGTCTCGGACAGGTTACGGAATGACCTTGTCCTCGTCCAGCACCGAATGCCAGCGGTTCACCGGTCAGCACGCTCTCACAGTCGTCTACGTCGCTTTATCGCGGGGTGGAGAGACGCGTCACCCGACAACCCGGCGAATCACCGAAATGGGTCCGATGGAGTCGATGTTCGCGATCTTCACCGGCACGCCCTCGGTGGACGCGTGCACCGCGCGGGTGCCGTCCACGGCCATCGCCACGTGCGACTGACCTGCGTAGTAGATGATGAGGTCACCCGGCGCGATCTCGCCGCGACTCACCCCGCGGCCGACCTTCGCCTGGTCGTAGGTGACGCGCGGGATGCTCACCCCGGCGGCGCGGTAGGACGCCTGCATCAGCGACGAGCAGTCCCACGAGTTCGGTCCGTTCGAACCGAAGACGTACGGCTTGCCCTGCTGGCTCAGCGCGAAGTTCAGCGCCGTCCCGGCCGCGCCCGCCGGCGCGTTCACGGTGATCTTGGGCGTCGGGGCGGCCAGCGTCTGCTTCTGCGGGGCGGACAGCGACTGGTACTTGGCTCGCGCGGTCGAGACCTGCTGGTCCATGGCGACCTTGCGGGTGGAGACGTCCGCGGCGATCTTCTCCGCCTCCGAGGCGGCGGTGGCCGCGTCCGAGCGCGCCTTCGTCGCGGCGCTCAGAGTGGCGTCCAGGCGGGCCACCGCCTCGTTCTGGTCGGAGGCGATGATGTTCATCGCCTGCATCCGCTCCAGGAAGTCCTGCTGCGACGTCGAGGTCAGCAGCGCCGAGATGTTGTTGAACCGCGCGCCCTCGAAGGTCGCCTCGGTCAGCACGTCCACCTGGCCGCGGAACTGCTCCGACTCGGCCAGCGCCTTCTTCTCCGCCTCGGTGGCGGTGACGACGGTCTGGTTCGCCTTCGCCAGGTCGTCCTGCGCCTTGAGGTGGTCCTGGCTGAGCTTCTCGGCCTCCCGCGTCAGGTCGGTGTAGACCTTCAGCGCGTCGTCGGCGGGCTGTGCATGCGCCGAGGGCATCGACACCACCGTCGCGGCGAGCACAGCGGCGAAGGCGGTGGTTCTGGCAGCACGTCGGCCGGGCACGCGGCCTCCTCAGGAGTCGGATCGGCTTCTGAGGAGGCGTACGGCCGAACGGGCGCAGGGGTTCAGCCGGAGTTCGCCGAACTCGGCGACGGGCCCGTCGAGTCCGACCCGCACGGGGCCGCTGACCAGCGAGAACCCGTGACCTGGTGAATTCGCCCGGTCACGCGGCCCGGTGTGCCTCGATCGAGGCACGGCACGCGGCGATCAGGCGGGCGGTGGCGGCGCTGCCCCCGCGCCCACAGCGGGGGCAGCGCATGGCCACGTCACCACCGAGCTCATCGACCACGACGCCCAGTGGCGAGTCGCAGCCGCGGCACCAGCGGTGGCGCGTGACCGGGTTGACGTGCACGGGCGACGAGACGCACTGGTGGATCCACCGCCCGTGCACGTGGCAGGTCAGCCGGTCGTCGGGCGCCAGGACGCCGTCGTCCTCCGCGTGGTCCTCCTCGACCAGTGTGGCGATGAGCGTGGCGATCATGGCGACCCTCCGATCCGGAAACCTGCCTCTGCTAGTTCGTCGAACCGGCGGCCACCGGATCGACACGCGCCGCCAGGTTCTTCAGCGCCCACGCGCAGCCGAGCCCCAAGGCCGTCAGCACGAGCCACGGCACCCACGGCACGCCGGCCCGTGCGGCGGCGTCGAAGCCGACGCCGGTGAGCAGGTTGCCGAGCAGGATCCCGACGCCCACGACCGTGTTGTAGAAGCCGTAGTGCGTCGCCACGAGCCGGTCGCCCGACAACGAGACGATCTTGTCCATCTCGAACGGGAACACCACCATCGTCCCCAGTGCGAGCAACGCGGCGCACAGCACCAGACCGGCCCACCCGCCGAGGACCGCGGGCAGGAAGGCGAGGCCCAGCACCGCCATCCCCGCCGCCAGCGACCGGTCCGGCCCGAGCCGGGCGCGCGCCCACGCCGTCACCCGCAGCTGGCCCGCGACCGCCAGCACGCCCGACACGGCGAACAGCACGGCCGTCAGCACCGCCGACCCGGACGCGAGCGGCAGCGCCAGGTAGACCTGGAACGACAGCACGTACGACCCCGTCATCGCGAGCGCGAACAGCACGAACCGCCGGTTCGAGAGGACCAGCCGCCAGTCCGCCAGGACCGAGTCCCCGGACGGCGACCCGGCCCGCGCGGGCAGCGACCGCCACTGCAGGACCGTGAGCACCAGGAACACGAAGGCCGCCACCAGGCACGTCAACCGGAAGTCCACGGCCGTCAGCGCCAGCCCGACGAGCGGTCCGACCAGGATCCCGGTCTGGTAGAAGACGTTGAACAGCGCGAACGCCTCCACGCGCCGTGGCCCGGCGTCAGCGGCCACGTAGGCGCGCACGGCGGGGTTGAACAACGCCCCGGCGAACCCCGTGGCGGCCGAGGCGATCACGAGCGCCGGCACGCCGTCGACGAGACCGAGCAGCGCGAACCCGCCGGTCCGCAACGCGCAGCCCGCCACGATCAACGGCTTGTACCCCAACCGGTCCGCGAGCGTGCCGCCGATCAGGAACATGCCCTGCTGCGCGAAGTTCCGCACGCCCAGGACGAGCCCGACGGCCCACCCGGCGAGCGCCAGCGTCACCGACAGGTGCGAGGCGAGGTACGGCATCAGCATGTAGAAGCCGACGTTGATGCTGAACTGGTTGAGCAGCAACAACTGCACGCTGCGGTCGAACGAGCGGAACCGGGTGATCACGCCGTCACCGCCAGCGGGTCCACAACGGACTCGCACCTCGTCCACGACAGGACCTCCCGCTCGTCCGGCGACGCCACCTCCAGCGGGTCCGCCGCCGGCACCACGCCCAGCAACCCGTTGGCGGCGCAGTACTCGTCGTTGAACACCGTGTCGAAGTACCGCTGCGGCCCGTCCGGGAACACCGCGGCGATCCGCGTGCCGGGCGAGGACGTCCGCGCCACCCAGGAGGCCACCAGCGCCACCGCGCCGACGCTCCAGCCGCCGCTCGCGTAGTGCCGGGCGGCGAGCGTCCGGCACGCCCACACTGCCTCCGCCGGGTTCACCCAGTGCACCTGGTCGAACGCCGGGTAGTCGACGTTGCGCGGGTAGATGCTGGAGCCGAGCCCGCGCATGAGCCTCGGCCGGGCGGGCTGGCCGAAGATCGTCGACCCGATCGTGTCGACGCCGACCAGGCGCAACGACGGGAAGTGCGTGCGCAGCACGGAGGACACGCCCGCGCTGTGCCCGCCCGTGCCCACGGCGCACACGAGCACGTCCACGTGTCCCAGCTGGTCCGCGAGCTCGTGGGCGAGCGGGGCGTACCCGGCCACGTTGTCCGGGTTGTTGTACTGGTCGGGGCAGTACGCGCCGGGCAACGACTCCAGCAGCGCCGACACGCGTTCGCGCCGGGCCTCCTGCCAGCCTCCGGCCGGATGTGGGCGGTCGACGACGTCCACGGTCGCGCCGTACGCGCGGAGCATCCGCTGGATGATCGGCTCCAGGCCGGGATCGGTGACCAGGGTGACCGGGACGCCGTGCACGATCCCGGCGAGCGCGAGCCCGAGACCCAGGGTGCCGCTGGTCGACTCGACGACGTGACCACCCGGCAGGAGGTCACCGCGGTCGAGCGCTCGTCCGATCATGTGCAGGGCGGCGCGGTCCTTCATCCCGCCACCGGGGTTGGCGCTCTCCAGCTTCGCCCAGAAGCCGGCGGGGGACGTGCGCGACAGCTCGTCGATCCAGAGCACGGGCGTGCTCGCGTGCAGCACGGGAACAGACATGGGGATTCCTCGGAAAAGTGTGGTGACAGGCCGGTGAAGGGGGCGGGGGCCGGCCTACGTCCGGGAGATTCCGAGGTCGAGCAGGAGTGTGCGCCCCGAGCTGACGTGCTCTGAGCGCCACGGACACGAGCGCGCTCTCGCGGCGGGACGTGCGACGGGCTCGCCGTCCGCGTCCGGTGCGGTGAAGGCGAACGCGCCGGCCTGCACCGCGGCCTGCGCGGGTGCGGCGGCCGTGGCGTGGTGCGTGTCGCCGTGGTGGCAGATCTCGCCGGAGATGCCGGGCGTGAACGCGCCGTGGTGAGCGGGTTCCGGCGGGCAGGCGGGGTGCAGGACGAACACCGCGAGCAACAGGAGCGCGAGAACGACAGCATGGCGACGCCCTGTCGTCACTCGGTTCCGCACGGTGATCACCGTACCGCACTTTTCCGGTTCCGAAAGGGGCTTGATAGGTTAGGCAAGCCTAAATCAGGAGGTGGACAGGTGCGCAGGACAGTCGCCGCGGTTCTGCTGCTCGGCCTTGTGGCCGGGTGCGGTGGGAACGCTCCCGCGGAGCAGGGCCAGGGAAGTGGCCAGTGGTCCTTCAAGGACGATCGGGGCAAGGAGGTCACCGCGGAGAAGCGACCGGAGCGCGTCGTCGCACAGGTGTCCGCCGCGGGCGCCCTGAAGGACTACGGCGTCAACGTCGTCGGCACGTTCGGCCCGCTCAAGCGCGCCGACGGCTCGACCGACCCGGAGGCCGGCAGCATCGACCCGAGCAAGGTCACGGACATCACCGGCCCCGGCTACGGCGAGATCGACTTCGAGAAGTTCGCCGCGCTGAACGCCGACCTGGTCGTCGCGGGCTACTACCCGGAGGTCACCGGGCTCTGGCACCTCACGGCCGAGTTCGAGGAGAAGGTCCTCAAGGTCGCCCCGACCGTCGGCATCGGCCAGTCCAAGATCCAGCTCCCGGACGGCGTCAAGCGCTTCAAGGAGCTCGCGAAGTCCCTCGGCGCGGACGTCGAGTCGGCGCAGGTCAAGGCCGATGAAGCGGCGTTCACGAAGGCCGCGGACCGGCTCAGGGCCGTCGGCAAGAAGATGACGGACGCGGGCCAGAAGATCCAGGTCGTGGCCGGCGACCCGAAACTCTTCTACGTGGCCGTCCCGGCCCGCAACCCGGACCTCGACTGGTACGCCGAGGAGCTCGGCCTGCCGCTGCTCACGCCGGACAAGCCCGACGCCGAGGGCGGTGGCTACTTCCAGTCGCTGTCGTGGGAGAACTCCGGCACGTACAAGGAGCACGTGCTGATGTGGGACACCCGCGCGCACGTGCTCGACCCGGAGAAGATGAAGGAGGGGCACCCGGTCTTCGCGGGGCTGCCCTCCGTGCAGGCAGGCCGGTTCGTCGAGTGGAACGCGGTGGCCCCGCTGAGCTACGCCTCCTACTCCAAGATCATGGAAAAACTGGCTGACCAGTTGGAGCAGGTGTTGGCAAAGTAGCCGTGTGCTGACGCTTCTGAAGGAAAACGGCCCGTTGCGCGTGCTCAGCACCGCACGGGTCGTTTCTGTTGTGGGGGACGCGCTCAGCCTCGTCACGTTGATGGTGCACGTGCAGTCCGTGCTGGGGAAGGCGATCGCGGTGGCGGCGCTGTTGCTCGTGGGCGACTTCGCGCCGTCGTTGCTCAGCCCGCTCACCGGTGTGATCAGCGACAGGTTCGACCGGCGGACCGTGATGATCGTGTGCGAGGTCGCGCAGTGTCTCCTGCTGGCGGTCATCGCGTTGGCGTTGCCGCCGTTGCCGCTCCTGCTCGCGCTGGTGGGCGTGCGCGCGGTGCTCGGGCAGGTCTTCATCCCGGCGTCGCGGGCCGCGGTGCCGAGCCTCGTCGCGGAGAAGGACCTGGCGCAGGCGAACACCGCGCTGGGCCTGGGGTCCAACAGCGCCGACGTCATCGGCCCGTTCCTCGCCGCCCTGCTGTTGCCGTTCCTCGGCACTCGGGGCGTGCTGCTCGTGGACGCGCTGTCGTTCGGCCTGTCGGCGTTGTTGTTGCTGCGCCTGCCGAAGCTCGTCGTGCCGGGGGAGACGCGGGAGGCGGTGCTCACCGACGTGAAGGCCGGTGTGAGCGAGATCTGGCGCAACAGGCCGTTGCGGATCGTGTTCGCCGGCTTCTGCGGTGTCGTCGCGTGCACCGCCATCGACGACGTCGCCGTGCTGCAGTTGACGATGGGGGTGTTCGGCGGGTCGGAGAGCGTGGCCGGGTTCGTCCTCGGCGCGGTCGGCATCGGCCTGCTGGCGGGCTACGCCTTGCTGGCCAGGGGTTCCGCGCGGTGGAGCATGGTCGCGTTGCTCGTCACGGGGTTCGTCATCAGCAGCGCGGGCAACCTGTTCACCGGCCTGGCGTGGGGCGTGGCGTCGGCGTTCGCGCTGCAGGCCGTGCGGGGACTGGGCATCGCGGCCATGGACGTCGCGCACAGCACGCTCGTCCAGCGGCTCGTGCCCGCGGACCGGACGGGCCGGGTGTTCGGCAACTTCTACGGCGGGATCGGTGTGGCGGCGGCGGTGTCGTACGTCGCCGGCGGTCTGCTGATCGACGTGCTGGGGCCGCGGACGATCCTGGTGGCCGCGGGCGCGGCCGGGGTCCTGGTGGCGTTGTGGGCGGCCGCCGCGTCCCGCGCGCGAGGTGTCGAGTGGGGGACAGCCCCCTCGAGGTAGGGCGCCGCGCCGACCTGGACGATCTTGTCGGTGCGGCTCGGTACGCTCGTTTCCATGGAGCCCTACGAGCACGGCCTGCTCGACGTCGGTGACGGCAACCGCGTCTACTGGGAGGTCGTCGGCAACCCCGCCGGCAAGCCGGCCGTGTTCCTGCACGGCGGTCCGGGCAGCCCGGCGAAGGGCGCGCGGAAGTCGCTCGACGCGGAGAAGTTCCGCATCGTGATCTTCCACCAGCGCGGCTGCGGCCTGAGCACCCCGCACGCGAGCGACCCGGCCGCGGACATGTCCGTCAACACCACCGACCACCTGATCGCCGACATGGAGCAGCTCCGCGAGCACCTCGGCATCGAGAAGTGGTTGCTGTACGGCGGTTCCTGGGGCACCACGCTCGCCGTCGCCTACGCACAGCGGCATCCCGAGCGCGTCTCGGAGATGATCCTCATCGCGGTGACGCTGTCGTCACCGCGCGAGGTGGACTGGCTCTACCGGGGCGTGTCCCGGTTCTTCCCGGAGGCCTGGGCCCGGTTCAGCGCGCACGCGGGCGACGCGCCGGACGTCGTGCGCGCCTACGCGAACCTGATGGAGCACCCGGACCCGGCCGTGCGGGAGCAGGCGGCGCTCGAGTGGTGCCGCTGGGAGGACACGGTGCTGTCGCTGGAGATCCACGGCAAACCCGCCGTGTTCGCGGACCGCGCCTCCGCCGACTTGATCGCGTTGGTGCGGATCATCGCGCACTACTACGCGAACCACGGCTTCGTGGACGACCTGCTGGGCGGCGCGGCGAAACTCGCCGGCATCCCGGCCGCCCTGATCCACGGCCGCCGCGACCTGAGCTGCCCGGCGGACACGGCGTACGCGCTGGCGCAGGCGTGGCCGGACGCCGAGCTGACCCTCGTGGACGACAGTGGCCACAAGGGCAGCCCCGCCTTCACGGAGGCGATCGCGACCGCGGTCAGGAGGTTCTCCCCGTGACACAACGGAAACCGGCGGGAACGGGGTTCGAGTCGTGGATCGACAGGCAGATCCGCGAGGCCCAGGAACGAGGCGAGTTCGACGACCTGCCGAGCGCCGGCAAACCGCTGCCCGGCGCGGGCGAGCCCCTCGACGAGGACTGGTGGATCAAGAAGAAGGTCAGGGAGGAAGAGGGCACGACAGGGTTGCCCCCTTCCCTGGTGCTGCGCAAGCAGGCCGAGACCGCCAGGGAAAGCGCCCTGGCGGCCACGACCGACGAGGAAGCGCGCGCGATCATCGTCGAGATCAACGCGAAGATCCTCGACGCGCTGCGGAAACCGTTGTCCGGCCCGCCGTTGAACCTCATGCCGTTCGACGTCGAAGAGCTGCTGCGTGAGAGGAAGGGGACCTCACGCGGCCGGTGATCAGCTCGCGTTGATGTCGATGCAGGAGTAGAACGCGTTGGCGGTGTCGCCGATGTTCCACACGGCCAGGACCTTGTGCTTGCCGGCCGAGCCCACGTTCACGCTGTGCTGCACGGTGGCCGGCGGCTGCTGGTTGTTGCCGCTGAACGTGGCGACCTTGCGGCCGTCGACGTAGTAGACGTAGTCCGCGGTGCGGTGCCGTGCGGTGAACACCCAGTTGAACGTCACCGTGCGGCCGGTGTTGGTGACCCGCCAGCCCTTGCTGTCGTTGCTCAGCACGGAGAAGTGCGACAGGTTGGCGTGGCAGCTCTGCAGGCCCTTCGGGCCCTCGACCGACTGCGGCTCCCACTGGATCGCGCCGCAGTCCTTCACGGTGCCGTTGGCGCACTGCGCCTGCCGGCTGGGCGGCGAGGAGATGTACCCGTGTGCGAACGCCGTTCCGGTCGGGAGAGCCACGACGATCACCGGTGCAGCGAGAACGCCGGCCATGGCGGCCGCGATCCTGCGTCCAATCTTCATGTGAGTTCCTTTGCCTTGATGTGTGCGTACTCCCGTTACATCGCGGCGGCGATTGAAGGTCTAGACCATACCGCGCGTAATCGTGGCGCCACAAGACGTGTCGGATAGATCGGACAGGTAAGCGGTCTGCGGGCAGCTTCGTACAGCCCCGAAGCTTCGGCGGTTGTGCGCGAAGTCGTTGGGTTGTGTGGGTTTTGGGCGCGATCGGTTGTGGGGGCTGCGGTTGAGGCGAGCGCCCTTGCGGCTGGCGGCCTGCGCTCCACGCCACGCGCCTCACGTCACGCGCGCCTCACGTCACGCGCGCCTCGCGCCTTACGCCACGCGCCCCGCACGCCGGCGCCTCGCGCGCCGTGCCCTGCGGCTCGCGCCGTGCCCTGCGGCTCGCGCCCGCGTCCTGCGGTTCGAGGCCAGCGCCTCCGAACCAGCGCCCCCAGGATCAGCGCCCCCAGGATCAGCGCCCCCAGGACCGGCGCCCCTAAACGGCCGCGGCCTCGTCCTCCACCGACGTCCCCGACGCCCCCGACTTCTCGCCCTTCTCGGCTTTCTCCACCTTCTCGGCCGCCTTCGCGAGCCGCCGCTTCACCACGAACACCCCGGCGATCCCGAACACCACGGCGATCGCCAGCCCCGCGTACGAGAAGCCCTTCAACCACTTCTCCGCCACCACACCGAGGTAGTACACGGCCGCGGTGGTGCCGCCCGCCCACACGACGCCGCCCAATGCGTTCGCCACGAGGAACTTGCCGTAGTTCATGTGCAACGAGCCCGCGAGCGGGCCGGCGAGAATGCGCAGCAGTGCCACGAACCGGCCGAAGAAGACGGCCCACGCGCCGCGTTTCTGGAACACGCGGCGGGCGTGGTCGAGCTGTGTTTCGCCGAAGTGCTTGGGGAATTTGCGGCCCATCCACGCGAACAGCCTCGGGCCGCCCCGGCGGCCGATGAGGTAGCCGAAGTTGTCGCCGATGATGGCGCCCCCGGTCGCCCAGACGCCGATCCACAGCGGGCTCAGGTCGTCGTGCTGCGATGCCAGCAGTGATGCCGTGACCAGCACGATCTCGCCCGGTAGTGGGATGCCGAGCGACTCGAAGCCGATCACCAGGCCCACGATCGCGTAGACGAGCAGGGGTGGAATGGCTTCGAGCCACTGTTCGATCGGCACGTCGCAACTCTAGCCTCAAGGCCGTGAACGAGCTCGCGCTCGCGGTCGTCGCGGGAATGGTGGCCACGGTCAACCCGTGCGGATTCGCGATGCTGCCCGCCTATTTGGCGTTGGTGGCGCGGGACAGCCCAATGAGAGCCTTTATGTCCGGTTTGGTAATGACGGCCGGATTCGTCACCTTCTTTGGCGCGTTCGGCCTTCTGGTGTCGCCCGTGGCGGCCACGCTCAAGCGCTACCTGCCGTTCGTGACGGTCGTGATCGGGCTCGTGATGGTCGTCGTCGGTGTGCTCCTGCTGCTGGGGAAGGACCTCTACGTCCGGTTGCCGAAGTTGCAGGCGGCGCCGAAGAGCTTGTGGTCCATGTACGGGTACGGCGTTGCGTTCGCCGTCGCCTCTCTCTCGTGCGCGATCGGGCCGTTTCTTGCCGTCGTGGGTGCGTCGCTGCAGACGGGCGTGGTGGCGTTTCTGGCTTATGCGCTCGGGATGGGGCTGGTCGTCACCGTGTTGGCGGTCGCGGGTTCGGCGGTCGCGCCGCGCATCAGGAAGGTGCTCCCGCACGTCGGTCGCATCGGTGGCGTCGTGCTCGTGGTCGTAGGTGCGTACGTGACGTACTACGGCGTCTACGAGCTGCGGTTGTTCCTCGCCGGCGGCAGTCCTGTCGACCCGGTCGTGCAGGGGATCGGGCGGTTCCAGAACGCGCTGGTGCAGGTCGTCGGGGCGCTGGGGCCGTGGCCGTTCGTCGGGGCGCTCGGCGTGGCAGGGCTGTGGTGGCTGAACCGGAGGAGGCGCAAGGCCGTACGCCCTGGCAGGAGGTGAGGGCCGATGCGCGTCCTCGGACTGCTGCTGGGGATCCTGCTGCTCGCCGGTTGCGCGGAGAAGGCGCCGGCGCCGGAGAGGTTCCAGTTCACCGCGACGACGCTCGACGGCGCCGAGTTCCGCGGGGACAAGCTCGTCGGGCATCCCGCCGTGCTCTGGTTCTGGACGCCGTGGTGCCCGTCGTGCAACGCCGAGGCCAAGACGGTCGCGGCGATCGCGAAGAAGCACTCGGAGGTGCAGTTCGTCGGCGTAGCGGCGGAGGACCAGCTCGACGCGATGAAGAAGTTCGTGAGCGACCACCAGATGACCGGGTTCCCGCACCTGGCGGACCTCGACGGGGCGGTGTGGAAGCGGTTCGGCGTCACCGCGCAGCCGACGTTCGCGTTCGTGCGCGCGGACGGCTCGGTGGAGCTGCTCACCGGCGCGCCCACCGCGGAACAGCTCGACGAGCGAGTGTCCTCGTTGGTGCCGAAGGCGTGAGCTCGGCGAAAAGTCCTGCGAGGTAGGGACCAAGGCCTGGTTCGGCGACGCGGTCGCGACCGTACCTTCGAGGAGGCCGCGTGGCGCTGCCGCGTGGCCTTGAGGAGGCAACCCCGATGGACTACATCCAGGTCTCGCTCGCGGAGGCCATCCCCGAGCAGGCCAGGGACTACGCGTCCGCGCGGATCGGGTCGCTCGACCGGTACGCGCCGGACCGGGTCGACTTCGCGTGGGTCAACCTGACCGCGGACAAGACCGTGATCCACGCACACGCCCGGCTCGACCTCAAGTGGGTCG
This sequence comes from Lentzea albida, assembly GCF_900111005.1. Classification (GTDB taxonomy): domain Bacteria; phylum Actinomycetota; class Actinomycetes; order Mycobacteriales; family Pseudonocardiaceae; genus Lentzea; species Lentzea albida. The sequence continues at coordinate 26,868 of NZ_FOFV01000005.1, read as the reverse complement.
AGGTGCAGGCGTACGCGGAGGGTCACACCGTCACCGAGGTGATCGACCTGGTGCGGGAACGCATGCGGCGGCAGCTCGTCTCGATGCGGGACGTGCTGGTGCACAACTGACCTCGGAGAACCGGCCCCGCCTCTCGCCGGCGGACGAGGGGTGGGTTCGCCGCGCCCCGAACCCGCCGAACAGGACCACAAGGAACCGAACGGGTTTCCGGTCCGACCTCTGAAGCATGGAACGTCGAACCTTCATGCGCGCCTCCGCGTTGTCCCTGGGAATCACCGCGACCGGTTCCGCCCTCGCCTCGGCCTCGTCCCCGCTGCGGGTCCAGGTCCTGATGTTCGACGGCGTCGAGGAGCAGGACTTCGTCGCCCCCGTCGAGGTGTTCGGCCTCGCGGGCAAGCTCAGCAACGGCGCCATCCGCACCACCATGGTGTCGATGGACCGCCCTCGTACCGTCACCTGCACCTACGGCACCAAGGTCGACGTGCCGACGGGGTGGTCGCCCCGGGACGCGGACGTGCTCGTGGTGCCCGGCGGCGGGTACGCCGACACGAACGGCCCCGGCGTGCACCCGGTGATCCGCGACCAGGCGTTCCTGCGCCGGCTGGCCGGGGCGGAGGTGCTCAAGGCCGGCATCTGCACGGGCACGATGATCCTGTCCGCCGCCGGCGTCACCCGCGGCCGCAACGCGACCACGCACCACGCCGCCCAGGCCGACCTCGCCGCCCAGGGCACGACCGTGGTCAAGGCCCGCGTGGTCGACGACGGGGACCTGGTCACCGGCGGCGGTGTCACCTCGGGACTGGACGTGGCGCTGTGGCTGGTGGAGCGGTTCGCCGGCGCTCAGGTGGCGCAGCGGGCGGAGACGGTGCTGGAGTACGAACGCCGCGGCACGGTCTGGCGGCGCTAGGAACTCGATTCGCCACGGTTGTCGAAACGGGCGGCCCGCGTTCGTACAAGGGGTGAAAGGAGATCACGATGACGCAGAAGTACCTGCTCAGCATCTACCAGCCCGACGGCGACGCGCCGCCGCCCGAGGTCCTCGGGCCGATCATGGCGAACCTGGAAGCGCTGAACGAGGAGATGCGGGCGAAAGGCGCGTGGGTGTTCGCCGTCGGTCTGCACCCGCCGTCGACCGCGACCGTCCTCAAGGCCAAGGGCGACGACGTGCTGATGACCGACGGGCCGTTCACCGAGGGCAAGGAGCACATCGGCGGCTTCACGGTCATCCAGGCGGAGGACCTCGACGAGGCGCTCGAGTGGGGCCGCCGGCTCGCGGGCGTGCTCAGTCCGTTGTCGATCGAGGTCAGGCCGATCGCGGGCTGATGGTCGAGGAGGTCTTCCGGGCCGAGTACGGCCGTGCGGTGTCCGTCCTGACCCGCCTCCTCGGCGACATCGACCTCGCCGAGGAGGCGGTGCAGGACGCCTTCGCCACGGCCGTGCGGCGCTGGCCCGCCGAGGGCGTCCCGCCGTCGCCCGCGGGCTGGATCATCACGACCGCCCGCAACCGCGCGGTCGACAGGCTGCGCCGCGAGGCCAAGGGCCACGAGAAGCACGCGCAGGCCGAACTGCTGCGCCACGAACCGGAAGCGCGGGAGGTGGGGGACGTGGCCGACGACCGGCTGCGGCTGATCTTCACCTGCTGCCACCCGTCGCTCGGGACGCAGGCGCAGGTCGCGCTGACGCTGAAACTGCTCGGCGGCCTGACCACGGCGGAGATCGCCAGGGCGTTCCTGGTGCCGGAACCCACGATGGCGCAACGGATCGTGCGCGCGAAGGGCAAGATCCGCGCGGCCCGCATCCCGTACCGGGTGCCGCGCGACGCCGATCTCCCCGACCGGCTGAAGGCCGTGCTCGCCGTCGTCTACCTGATCTTCAACGAGGGCTGGCTCGACAGGGCCGACCTCGCGGACGAGGCGATCCGGCTCGGCCGGGTGCTCGCGGAGCTCATGCCGGACGAGCCCGAGGTGTGGGGCCTGCTCGCGTTGATGCTGCTCGTCGCGTCACGCCGGGACGCACGCCTGCGCGACGGCGGGATCGTCCTGTTGCAGGACCAGGACAGGTCGTTGTGGAACGCGGAGTTCGTGGCGGAGGGGCAGGAGCTGGTGCGCCGCTGCCTGCGCTGGAACCGGCCCGGTCCCTACCAGCTCCAGGCCGCGATCAACGCCGTGCACAGCGATCCGCCCACGGACTGGCACCAGGTCGTCGCGCTCTACGACCAGCTGGTGGCCATGACGCCGAGCCCGGTCGTGGCGCTGCACCGCGCCGTCGCGCTGGCCGAGACCGAAGGGCCGCGAGCGGCGCTGCGGGAGGTCGACGCGCTCGACCTCGACCGCTACCACCTGTTCCACGCCGTCCGGGCGGACCTGCTGCACCGGCTCGGCGAGGACCCGGCGGCAGCGCTGGAGGCCGCGCTCGACCGGGCCGAACACCCGGCGGAGCGCGACCTCCTGCGGGAACGACTAGGGCGTCTCGGCGGGCTTGCGGCGGCGGACCAGCAGGATCACGCCGACGACCACCACGAGCGCGACCAGCAGCCACACCCAGATCGGCACGCCACCTGACTCCTCGGCCGCGGCCGCCGGGGGAGCGGTCGACGTCGCCGCGCTCGTCGTGGTCGTCGTCGGGGCGGCGGCCGAGGAGGAGGTCTGCGCCGCGACGGTCATCGTGAACGTGAACTTGCCCGTGACGGTGTCGCCGTCGGCGGACTTGGCCGCCCAGTCGACGGTGTGCACGCCCGACTTCGCCGCGGACGCGTCGATCGTCGCCGTGATCGTGGAGTCGACGGCGTTCGCCTGGGTGACCGGCACCTTGGTGCCGTCCGCTCCCGTGATGGTGATCGCGTCACCGTCCGGCAGGCTGATCGACTCGCTGAACACCAGCTCGACGGTCTTGGGCGGGGCGTCCAGGGTCGCGCCGGAGGCCGGGTTGCTGCTCTTGAGCTCGGCGTGGGCCTGTGCGGGGACGACGAAGGCCGTCGCGGTCAGCAGGGCCAGCACGAGCGCGCTGAAGTAACGCGTCACTTGCGCAGCGTAGTGGCTGTGTCGATCAGTTCGGCAGACTCGTTTCGGACCGGACCAGCGCGGGGACGACCGCCAGACCCGTCGCGACCAGCGCGGCCGCGCCGGCGAGGAGCACCGGCGCGAGCGGCTCCACCTCGTGGAGCACCGCGCTCAGCACCGGTCCGCCGAGGAACGCCAGCCCGCTCACCGCCGTGACCAGTCCGGCCACCAGACCCTGGCGCCGCGATCCCACCCCCAGCGAGGCCGCCGCGCCGAACCCGGTGACCGCGAGGCCGACGCCCAGCGACACCACCAGGAACGCCAACGCCATGAGGGCGGTCGACGGTGCGAACGCCATGAGGGCGTACCCGGCCAGCGCGAGCGGCCCGCCGACCAGCAGCAGTCGGGCGGGGGACCACTTCAGCAACGGCACCAGCAGGCCCTGCGCCACGAGGAACCCGATGCCGGACGCGAACAGCAGGCTCTCGATGGAGCCGGGCCCGACACGGGTGTCGAGCCGGTCGGCGGCCAGGTACACGACGACGGCCTGCACCACCGCGAGCGACAGGTAGAGGAAGAAGCCGGCACCGAACGCGGGCACCACCTCCGCCGGGCGGAACCGCACCTGCTCCTGCGTCACGGTGGGAGGCTTCAGCGCGCTGAAGACGACGAACGCGGCCAGCAGCGCGAGCACGGGCGCCACGTACAGCGGCAACGCGAGCGACGCGACCGTGAGCGCCCCACCGAGGACCGGCCCGAGCAGCACCGCGACTCCCTGGGCCGCTCCGACGAAGCCGACGGCCCTGGTGCGCTCGGTCTCCCCGCTGGTCGAGAGGCCCGCGACGGCGAGCGCCCCGACGAGCACCGAGGCGAGGCCCGCGGAGAACAGCACGCTGCGGAACACCAGCACGAACGCGAACGCCACGTCACCGGTCAGCGTCTCGTCGGCGCCGGACGTCACCGCGACGGCGAAACCGGCCGACCCCACCACGCACAGGCCCAGGCCGACGAGCAGCACCGGACGCACGCCGACGGCGTCGACCAGCACTCCCCAGACCGGGCTCGCCACCGCGATCGTCACGGAGGCGATCGACAACACCAGTCCCAGCTGGGACGTGGTCAGGGAGAGCACGCTGACCACGGGAGCGCTCAGGGCGCTCAGCACCTGGTGCACCGAGTAGGCGACCAGCACGGCGGCCAGCACCGGCGGCAAGGATCTGGGCACGCGTTCCCCCTGGAGTTGCGGCGGAGCCGTGAGGGTAGAGGATCTCGATGAACGAAAGGGTTGGTTTGGCGTTCGATGCAACGGGGTAACCCGCGCCCGAACTGATCAACTGACCGAGGAGCGGTTTGGCTCGCGACCAGGCAGCCAGGACGGGCGAGGCGGCGGATCTGCCACTGGGCAGGCAAAGGCCGTCACTCGCAGCCGTCCGTCGTTGGGTGCGGCTGGAGCTGATGGGCGAGGACGCCGACGCGGTCGCTGACGTGCTGCTGGTGGTCAACGAACTGGTCAGCAACGCGTACCGGTACACGTCGGAACCGTCGTTCCTGCGCGTGGTCGTGGAAATCAAGAAGATCCGCGTCGAGATCGCACACGACGCCCGTGCCCACCCGCCGTTGCGCAAGGTGTCCCGCCCCCAGCGCGGGTACGGCCTGGTCCTGGTGGCCCGGTTGTCGGACCGGTGGGGCGTGGACAGGGCCCACGGCGGCACCGTGGTGTGGGCTGACCTGCCGAGGACGACGTGAGCGAAGTTCGCGAGGTTTCAACGTGCGCGCTCCGGGGTATGGAACCTCCTGCCCCGTACGAACGGGGCGCGGGGAGATGCTGATGGGTATTGCAGGACGGTCCAGCGAACGAGTGGACCTCGTCCTACCGGAAGGTGTCCTGCCGCTCGCGGACGTGCGGGCGGAGGTGCGCCGCCTGTTGAGAGGACTGCACGAGAACGTCGTGGTCGACGTGATGGTCGTGGCGACGGAGCTCGTGAGCAACGCCTACCACCACGCCGCCCCGCGGCGCAGTGCGCGCATCCTCCGCCTGCCCGAACGCGAGGTGGTGCGGGTCGAGGTCGACGACGGGACGCCCGGCAGGTTCCCGCAGTTGGGGCGGATCGGGTTCCTCGGCCGCCGCCAGCGCGGACTGCTGCTGGTCAACGGCCTGGCGCAGGTGTGGGGGCACAACCGGTTCCCCGACTCGAAGACCGTGTGGGCGGACGTCTCGTCCGTCAGGTGAGGGTCTGGACGACGTAGGCGGTGGCTTCGGCGACGAGCGCCTCGTCGTACTCGGCGTCCGCGGACGCCTTGCTCGACATGATCGCGATCAGCAGCGGCTCGCCTGAAGGCGGCCACACGATCGCGATGTCGTTGACGGTGCCGTACGAGCCGGTACCCGTCTTGCTCGCGACCCTGCTGCCCTCCGGCACCCCCGCCCGGACGCGCTTGGCGCCGGTGACCGAGCGTTCCAGCAGGTCCACGAGGAAGTCCCGCTTCGGCGGCTCCAGGGCGTCGCCCAGCACGAGCCGCCGGTAGTCCGTGCCGAGCGAGCGCGGGGTGGCGGTGTCGCGCGGGTCGCCGGGAACGGCCGAGGTGAGGTCCGGCTCGATCCGGTCGACCCTGGTCTCGGTGTCGCCGAGTTCGCGCAGGTAACCGGTGAGCGCCGCGGGGCCGCCGGCCTCGCGCAGCAGCAGGTTGCCCGCCGTGCCGTCGCTGTACCGGACGGCGGCGTCGCACAGGTCGCGCAGCTTCATGCCCGTCCGGACGTGCTGCCTGGTGATCGCCGAGCTCTTCATCAGCTCGGCCTCGGTGTAGGTGACGACGGTGTCCAGGTGCGCCATCGGGTTGCGGTGCAGCACCGCGGCCGCGGCCAGGCCCTTGAACGTCGAGCAGAACGCGAACCGCTCGTCGGCCCGGTGCTCGACCGTCCCCCTGCCGCCCGTCGCGAAGACGCCCAGCCGTGCGTCGAACTTCTTCTCGAGGTCGACCAACGCGTCGTGCCGCACGGGCGCGGCGCTGGTGGTCGTCGGGCTGACCGGTCGCACGGGCTCGGTCACCTGCGGTGCGGCGCAGCCGGCGAGGGGGAGCAGGGCCAGGGTCTTCAGGACTGCGCGTCGATCGGCCACCCGTTCAGCCTATTAGGCTGGCCGGATGAAGGTTCTGTCCATCCAGTCCGTCGTCGCCCACGGCCACGTCGGGAACTCCGCGGCCGTCTTCCCGCTGCAGCGCATCGGGGTCGAGGTCGTCCCGATCCCCACGGTGGCGTTCTCCAACCACACCGGGTACGGCGCCTGGCGCGGGCCGCTCCTCCCGCCGTCCGACGTCGCCGAGATCCTGCTCGGGGTCGAGGAGCGCGGGGTGTTCCCCCAGGTCGACGCCGTGCTGTCCGGCTACCAGGGCGGGGCGGGCATCGCCGACGTGATCATCGACGCGGTGCGCAGGGTGAAGGCCGCGAACCCGGCGGCGGTCTACGCGTGCGACCCGGTGATGGGCAACGCCAAGTCCGGCTGCTTCGTCGCCCCCGAGATCCCCGTGCTGCTGCGCGACAAGGTCGTGCCGGTCGCCGACATCATCACGCCGAACCAGTTCGAGCTCGGGTTCCTCACCGGCACCGAGCCGGCGAGCATCGAGTCCACCCTCGTGTCGGCCGACCTCGCGCGGGACATGGGCCCGTCGACCGTGCTCGTCACGAGCGTCGAGCGGCCGGACCGCGAGGAGGGCACGATCGAGATGCTCGTCGTGGCCGACGCCGGCGCGTGGGTCGTGAGCACCCCGCACCTGCCGTTCAAGGCGAACGGGTCCGGCGACGTCACGGCGGCGCTGTTCACCGCCCACTACGTGCAGACGAAGGACGCGGCGGTGGCGCTGGAGCGCACGGCGTCGAGCGTCTTCGACCTGATCGACCTCACCTACCGCTCCGGTGAGCGCGAGCTGCGGCTCGTGCAGGCCCAGGAGTTCTACGCCTCGCCGCGGATGCAGTTCAAGGCCGAGCAGGTGCGCTGACGATGCCGTCAGGTCTGGCCGCGTGACCCGGCCAGACCTTGTGGCCGCCGTGATCGGGTGCCAGGTTGGAGGGTGACGTACCAGCTGGTGCTCTCGGTGGGGAGATCACGGATGCGGCGGACAACGGTGTTCGGGCTGCTGGCGGTGTGCGGGCTGCTGGCGGGATGTCTGGGGCGGACGCAGGGCGGTGATCAGGCGCGCAACGCCGACGCCAAGGAGATCACGCTGACGATCGTCGCCAACTCGGCGGTCGGCGGGAAGAACGCGCGGGGCGCGAACTGGATCCAGAACTGGGTGATCCCGAAGTTCACCGAGCTGCAGAAGGCCAAAGGCGTCACCGCGACCATCAGGTTCGAGCAGAACGGCGCCGGCGACGAGGACTTCAAGACCAAGGTCGCGCTCGACCTCAAGACCGGTGGTGGCGGCGACGTCATCGAGGTCGACGGCATCTGGCTCGGCGAGTTCGCGCAGGCCGGGCAGGTCAAGCCGCTCGCCGACGTCGTCGGGAACACCGACTGGGACGGCTGGGACCAGATCCCGAAGGCCGTGCAGGGACTCGGCGAGTTCGACGGCAAGCGCTACGGCGTCCCGATGGGCACCGACGGGCGCGTGCTGTTCTTCAACAAGAAGCTGTTCGCGCAGGCCGGGCTGCCCGCGGACTGGCAACCTCGCAGCTGGCAGGACGTCCTCGACGCGGGCGTGAAGCTCAAGGCGCTGCCCGGCGTCACGCCGGTCCAGCTCAACGCGGGCAGCGCGATGGGCGAGGCCACCACCATGCAGGGCGTGCTGCCCGCGCTCGTCGGCACCGGCAGGCCGATCTACGACAACGGGAAGTGGCAAGGGGATTCCGCGCAGCTGAAGGACGTTCTGGGGTTGTACCAGAAGGTCTACGGCGGCGGGCTCGGCGATCCCGTGCTGCAGCAGGAGGCCAAGGGCCGCGACCGGTCGTTCCAGCTGTTCAGCGAGAACAGGATCGGCATCCTGCTGGAGAGCGACTACTTCTGGCGTTCCGTGGTGGAGCCGAAGAACGGCGTGGCGAAGATGGCCGACCGCGACGCCGCCGTCGGGTGGGCGCTGATCCCGGCGAAGCAGTCCGGGGCCGGGGTGGGCGGGCAGGACTTCGTCAGCATGTCGGGCGGGGGCGTGCGGGTGATCAACCCGAACACGCAGTACCCGAAGCAGGCCTGGGAGTTCCTGCAGTTCCTGAACTCAGCCGAGGCCGTCAAGGAGTCGCTGGCGGGCACGGCGCAGCTCACGCAACGGCAGGACGTCAACGACGAGGTCCTCAAAGGCGATCCGATGCTGACGTTCATCGCGGAGAAGGTCCTCCCGATCACCCGGTACCGGCCGGGGCTCGCCGACTACCCCAAGGTCTCGGCGGCGTTGCAGCAGGCGACGGCGGACGTCGTGGCGGGCAGGAGCCCGGACGATGTCGCCACGGCCTACCGCGCGGCGCTGGTGAAGGCCGTCGGCGAGGGCAACGTTGGATAGCTCCGGGCTGGGCGTCCGGCGCGCGGTCGGCTTCGTCGCGCCCGCACTCCTGCTCATCGGCGTGTTCCTGGTCTTCCCGGCGCTGTGGACGCTCTACATCGGCATCACGAACTACCAGCTGACCGGGCCCGCCGCGGCCGACCCGCAGGTCGTCGGGCTCGACAACGTCGTGGAGGCCGTGCGCGACCCGTTGTTCACGAACTCGTTGTGGCTCACCGCGTTGTTCGTGCTCGGGTCGGCGGTGATCGGCCAGAACCTGCTCGGGTTCGGACTGGCGTGGCTGCTGCGCACGGTGCGGCCCGGCCTGCGGCGGACCGTCGAGGGGCTCGTGCTGCTCTCGTGGATCCTGCCGGGCACGGTCGTGGCCTACCTGTGGTTCGCGGTGCTGAGCCGCGACACCGGCACGCTGGGCATGCTGCTCGGCTCGCCGCAGACCGCGTGGCTGGTGCAGTACCCGATGACGAGCCTGATCATCTTCAACGTCTGGCGCGGCACGGCGTTCTCGATGCTGCTCTACACCTCGGCGCTGGCCGCCGTGCCGCCGTCGCAGCTCGAGACCGCGCGGCTGATGGGCGCCTCGGGGTGGCAGACCGTGCGGGACGTGGTGTTCCCGCACATCCGCGGGCACGTCCTGACGAACACGCTGCTGATCAGCCTGTGGACGGCCAACGACTTCACGCCGTTCCTGCTGACCGCCGGCGGGCCCAACCACCGGTCCGAGGTGCTGCCCGTGCTGATCTACCGGCAGGCCCTGGAAGGCGGGCAGCTCGGCTACGCGTCCGCGATGTCGATGCTGTTGCTGGTGGGCAACCTCGCCATCGCCCTGGTGTACCTGCGCCTTCTGCGGAGGCGAGCGTGAGTCCACTGTGGATCGTGCGGCGAATCGGCTTCTACGTGCTGGTCACGCTCGTGCTGGCGTTCTTCGCGGTGCCGATGCTGTGGCTCGCCTCCGCGCCGTTCGACTCGAAACCCGGGCTGGGACTGCGGTGGCCGGACTGGACCTTCCGCAACGTCGTGGCGACGTTCGAGCACCCGTACGCGCTGACGTCGTTGGTGAACTCGTTGTTGCTGTGCGTCCTTGCGACGGTCGTGACGACAGTGCTGGCCGCGTTGGCGGCGTACGCGTTGTCCCGAGTGCGGATTCCCGGTCGGGACCTGCTCCTGTACCTGCTGTTGCTCCTCTCGTCGGTCGTCACGGGCACGGCCGCGATGGTGCCGATCTTCGTGATGATGCTCCAGCTCGGGCTGATCAACTCGCAGTTCGGGACGGCGCTGGTGATCGCGGGCGGCATGTTGCCCGCGGCCATCTTCATCCTGAAGGACTTCATGGACGCCGTGCCCCGGTCGTACGAGGAGTCGGCGCGGGTGTTCGGGGCCTCACCCCGCCAGGTGCTGAGCCACGTCGTGCTGCCGGTCGCGCGGCCCGGTGTCGCGACGATCTTCGTGTGGGCGTTCGTCAACGCGTGGGGCAACTTCCTGCTGCCGTTCCTGCTGCTGCGCGATGTCGGCCAGCAGCCCGCGGCCGTGCTGCTGCGCACCCTGTACGACGAGGGCGGCAGCGCCAACCTGACGGTGATCCCGGTGTTCTCGCTGCTGTACTCGATCCCGGTGGTCGTGCTGTACCTGTTCGTGAACAAGCGGTACGGGTTCCGATTCCACGGAGGCATCAAGAGCTGATGGCGGGCATCACTGTCGAGGGTCTGTCCACCGTGTACCCGAACGGCGTGCGGGCCGTGGACGAGCTGGACCTCGAGATCGCCGACGGCGAGCTGTTCGCCCTGCTCGGCCCGTCCGGCTGCGGCAAGACCACGTTGCTGCGCACGATCGCGGGCCTCGAGGCGGCCACCGGCGGCGCGGTGCACATCGGTTCTCGTGACGTGACGCGGTTTCAGCCCGGCGACCGGCGGGTGGCGATGGTGTTCCAGGACTACGCGTTGTTCCCGCACATGACGGTGTCGGAGAACATCGCCTACCCGCTGCGGGTGCGGGGCGCCGCGAAGTCCGTGCAGCAGGAGACGGCCGCACGGACCGCCGCCGGGCTGAGCCTGGGGGAGTTGCTCGACCGGCGGCCCGGTCAGCTCTCGGGTGGTCAGCAGCAACGGGCGGCGCTCGCCCGTGCGGTCGCGGCGTCGGCCGAGGTGCTGCTGCTGGACGAACCGCTGTCCAACCTGGACGCACGACTCCGGCTGGAGGCCAGGACCTTCCTGAAGAAGCTGCAACGGGAGCTGGCGCTGACGACCGTGTTCGTCACGCACGACCAGGCCGAGGCGCTGGCGCTGGCCGACCGGATCGCGGTGATGGACGCGGGACGGATCCGGCAGCTCGGCACCCCGCGCGAGGTGTTCCAGCGGCCCGCGGACACGTTCGTCGCGAACTTCATCGGCTCCACGCCCATGAACCTGGTCCCGCGCGGCGCGGAGATCATCGGCGTGCGGCCGGAGTACCTGACGCCCGCCGCCGAGGGGTTGTTCACCGGTTCGGTGTCCATTGTGGAGAACCTCGGCGTGACGTCACTGGTGACGCTCGACTGCGGTGACGACCAGATCGGCTACGTCGTGCCCGAGGACGACGAACCCGCCATCGGCGCCACCGTGACGGTGGACGCCCCGCCCGCACGCGTTCTGCGGTACGACAAGGAGACCGGCCTACTCGTGAGGTGACGATGTTCCAGACCGACGGCTACGAGACGCACCCCGGCGTGCTGGCCCCGGCGAAGTTCGAGGCGCTGGCAGCGCACTTCGAGGCGAAGCTGGCGGCCCTGCCGGCGGGGCAGCGGCCCGAGCACATGGACGTGCCGCACCTGACCGACCCGGCGCTGTTCGAGTGGCTGCTGGACCCCGGCGTGCTGGACCTGGTCGAGTCGCTGATCGGGCCGGACATCGCGTTGTTCTCGTCGCACTTCATCTGCAAGCCCGCCGGCGACGGCAAACCCGTGCCCTGGCACCAGGACGCGCACTTCTGGCGCGACACCATCTCGCCCGCCTCGGAGGCGATCACGGTGTGGCTCGCGATCGACCCGTCGACCGCCGAGAACGGCTGCCTGCGCGTGATCCCGGGCAGCCACCACGCGGCCGTCGAGCACACCGGCACCGCGGACTCGTTCTTCAACCAGGAGACGGCGGTCGACGAGTCCCGTGCCGTCGACGTGGAACTGGAACGCGGGGCGTGCAGCGTGCACTCGGCGATGCTCGTGCACGGGTCACCGCCGAACCGCAGCACGCTGCGCCGCTGCGGTTACACCATGCGGTACATGCCGACGACCGTCCGGTTCCTGAAGTCCGGCGGCCACCGGATCTACCTCGCCCGCGGCCGCGACCGCGCGGGCAACACCTACAGCCCCGTCGGCACGTGACGTTCCGGAACTAATGGCTGCTAATGAAAAATCGATTCAGTCGTCTCTTGTGATCCTTCACCTTGACCGCTGTGAGGACCGGACATAGCGTACTGGAAAGCGCTTTCCGACCTCAGGGAGCCCGATGGACAAGGTTCGGACGGACCCGTGGCGCGGCCTGGTCGAGCGGTCGTGGCGCCCTGCCGCACTGCTCGCCGCGTGCCTCGCGGTCTGGCACCTCATCACCGCGACCGGCCTGGTCGAGGCCTACCTCGTGCCGTCGCCGGCCAAGACCTTCGGCCTGCTCGCCGACAAGTGGTCCTACCTGTGGGGTCACACGTGGGTGACCACCTACGAGACGGTCCTCGGCTTCGTGATCGCGGGCGTTCTCGGCGTGCTCGTGGCCGTCGCGATGGTCTACTCGCGGACGGTCGAGAGCACGGCCTACCCGATCCTGCTGTTCGCGCAGGTCATCCCGAAGATCGCCATCGCGCCGCTGTTCGTGGTGTGGCTCGGTTTCGGCTTCGAGCCGAAGGTGGTCGTGGCCGTGCTGATGGCGTTCTTCCCGGTCGTGATCTCCACGGTCACGGGCCTGAAGTCCGTCGACACCGAGATGCTCGAACTCGCGGCGACGATGGGCGGCGGCCCGGTCAAGACGTTCGTGAAGATCCGCTTCCCGGCCGCGCTGCCGCACCTGTTCGCGGGCCTGAAGGTCGCGGTCACGCTCGCCGTCACCGGTGCCGTGGTCGGTGAGTTCGTCGGCTCCAACGAGGGCCTCGGGTACGTGATCCTGCAGGCCAACGGCAACATGGACACCCCGATGCTGTTCGCGGGCCTGATCGTCATCTCCGTCGTGGGCGTCCTGCTCTTCCTCCTGCTCGACCTCGCCGAAAAGCTGCTGCTGCCGTGGCACGCCAGCAGGCGCGGCGCCGCCGTCACCACCCTTCTCGCGAAAGGCTGACGATGAAGAAGCTGCTCGCTGGTCTCGTCCCCGCGTTGCTGGTGCTCGCCGCCTGCGGCGGGGGCGGCGGCACGACGTCGGGGTCCGGCGGTGAGGCCCAAGAGGTCACGCTGACCCTCAACTGGTACCCGTACGGCGAGCACGCGCCGTTCTACTACGGGGTCAAGCAGGGCATCTACTCCCGCCACGGCATCAACCTCAAGATCCAGGCGGGTCAGGGCTCCGGCAAGACCGTCACGGCGACCGGCGCCGGCCAGACCGACTTCGGCTGGGCGGACACGTCGGCCCTCGCCACGGCCGTCGAGCAGGGCGTCCCGGCCAAGAGCATCGGGGTGTACCTGCAGACCACCCCGGCGTCCGTGCAGTTCTTCACCGACAAGAACATCACCAGGCCGTCCGACCTCAAGGGCAAGTCCGTCGCCACGACCGCGGGCGACGCGCTGACGAAGACGTTCCCGGCCTTCCTGAAGCAGAACGGCCTGCAGGAGTCCGACGTCTCGATCCAGAACATCGACCCGGCGGGCAAGATGGCCGCGGTCATCTCGAACCGCACCGACGTGCTGCTCGGCTTCGCGTCCGACCAGGGCCCGACCATCAAGGAGAAGGCGGGCAAGGACGTCGGCTACCTCCGGTTCTCCGAGTTCGGCTTGAACTACTTCAGCAACGGCTTGCTCACCTCGAAGTCCATGCTGCAGAAGAACCCCGAGCTCGTGAAGAAGATGGTCGCGGCCACCCAGGAGGCCTGGGCGGAGGCCGAGAAGGCACCGGAGGCGGCGGCCGAGTCGATGAAGGGCGCCGCCGAGCAGCTGCCGTCACCGACCGTCGTGCTGGAGCAGTTCAAGACGACGCTGACGCTGCTGCACACCGAAGCCACCAAGGGCAAGGCGCCGGGCGTCAACTCCGTGGAGGACTGGAAGAAGACGATCGAGACCTTCCAGCAGACCGGCATCATCAAAGAGGCGTCCGAGCCTTCCGCGTACTGGGAAGAAAGCGTGGCACCACAGGGATGAGCGCAACCTTGGAAATGGCCGCCTCCGTGGCGATCGACGACGTCTCCGTGCGCTTCCGCTCGAAGCGCGCGGAGGTGACCGCGATCCAGCAGGTCTCGCTGGACGTCGCGCCGGGTGAGTTCGTGTCCATCGTCGGCCCCTCCGGCTGCGGCAAGTCGACGTTGCTGAAACTCGTCTCCGGCCTCCTGAAACCGTCGTCGGGCACGGTGACGCTGCTGGGCTCCGAGGTCCGCGGCCCACGCCACGACATCGGTTTCGTGTTCCAGCGAGCCGCGCTGCTGGAGTGGCGGTCCGCCCGCCGGAACATCCTGCTGCAGGCGGAGATGCGCGGCATGAACAGCGCCGAGGCGGCGCGCCGGGCCGACGAGCTCATCGAGATGACGGGCCTGTCCGGCTTCGAGAACGCCCTGCCGCACGAGCTGTCCGGCGGCATGCAGCAACGCGTGGCGCTGTGCCGTGCCCTGCTGCACCAACCGCGCGTGCTGCTGATGGACGAGCCCTTCGGCGCGCTGGACGCGTTGACGCGCGAGCAGATGAACGTCGAGCTGCACCGGGTGTGGCGGGAGACCGGCACGACGGTGCTGCTGGTGACGCACTCGATCGCGGAGTCGGTGTACCTCGCCAACCGGGTCATCGTGCTGACACAACGGCCCGCGGTGGTGCACGAGGTGATCGAGGTGGACCTGCCTGGGGTGCGGGACTACACCGCGACGATGGCCCGGCCGGAGTTCGCTTCGGCCACGGCGCGGATCCGGGACCTGTTGGGGGCGGCTACGGGGCAGGAGTGAGAGGGGGCGGGTGAGGGGTGCGGCCGCCGCAGGCGGGCGGTGGCGAGGTGCGGCGCCGCCGCTGCCAGGCATGGCTGGAGAGCATGCGTCCCGCCGTGACGCGCCACCACGCGGCGCGTGGCTGCCGTGACCCGCCGCCAGCATCACTAAGCGGCGCAACGCGTTCGCGGCAGACCTCCTGCCCGTGCCGCCGCAAGGTCGCACGCCGCACCTCCCTCCAGCCCGTTCCGGGGGTTGTAACACCACTATTAGCTGGGTAGCGTCCGAACTCCGCCGTGTTGGAAAGCGCTTTCCGTCGCCGTGCCCGCGTACACGGCCTGGCCCACAGGGTGGTGGGGATGTACCGACGCCTTTCCCGTCTAGCCGTCACAACCCTCGTGCTCTCCTCGCTGTTCGCACCCATCGCGTCGGCGCAAGCGGACGTGCCGATCGCCGACCCGCTGCCGACCCCCGGCCCGTCCGGCCTCGGCCTGGAGCTGACCGAGGTGGCGCAGCTGCCTAAGTCCCAGCCGGTCCCGCCGCCGACCGACACCAGACTGGTGCGGTACAACAGGATCAACTACCTCGGCGAGCTGCCGGACGGTTCCGGCCGCCTGTTCGTGCCCGACATGAACGGCAAGCTCTACCTGCTGGAGAACGGGGTCCAGCACGCGTTCCTCGACCTGGGCGCGGCGGTCGGGCCCGACTTCCACACGCACCGCGGTCTCGGCAGCGGATTCGGGTTCGCCGCGTTCCACCCCGACTTCCGGCGCAACGGCAAGTTCTACACCGTGCACACCGAGACCGGCGCCGCGCTCACGACGAAGAAGCCGGATTTGCCGTCACCGAGCAACACACAGGTGCACGGGGTGATCACCGAGTGGACCGCTGACGACCCGCGTGCGGACGTCTTCGCGGGCACGCGGCGCGAGTTGCTCAGGGTGGGCTTCGGGTCGTTCATCCACGGGTTCCAGGAGATCGGCTTCAACCCGACGGCACGTCCGTGGGACGAGGACCACCACCTGCTCTACGTCGCGTCCGGCGATGGCGGCACCGGGTTCTCGACCACCGAGCCGCAGAACCTCGGGCTCCCGCAGGGCAAGATCCTGCGCATCGACCCCGCCGGCACCAACGGGGTGAACGGCCGGTACGGCGTTCCGGCGAAGAACCCGTTCGTGCGGAACCCGGGGGCGCTGGGGGAGATCTACGCGTACGGCATGCGCGACCCGTACCGCTTCAGCTGGGACCCGGTGACGCGCCGGATGTTCCTGGGGCACATCGGCGAGAAGGCCGTGGACTCGGTGTACGAGGTCCGCAAGGGCGCCAACCTCGGTTGGAGCGAGCGCGAGGGGATCTGGGAGTACCGGCGCGGCGACCCGTCGTGCGGGGTGTTCCCGCTGCCCGCCGACGACGCGAAGTACGGCTTCACCTACCCGGTGACGGCGTTCGACCACAACCGGCTGTCCACCCAGCAGCCCTGTGCGGACAGCGGCAACGCGTTGATGGGCGGCTTCGTCTACCGCGGCTCGAAGATCCCTTCGTTGCGGGGCAAGTACATCTACGGCGAGGGCGTCAAGGGGCTGCTCTACTTGGCTGACGAACGCGAGATGCGCGCCGGGCAGCCGATGGCCGTCTCCCGCGAGCTGATGGTGTACGCCGGTGGCGAGCTCACGACGATGAAGGCGTTGGTCGGCGATCCGAACCGCGTCGACCTGCGCTTCGGCCAGGACGCCGAGGGTGAGCTGTACGTGCTGGCCAAGGCGAACGGGAAGGTCTGGAAGGTGACGGGCGCCCGCGCGTTCGCCTCCTGCCGCACCGGCCACGACCTCGTCACGGGAACGGGCAACGCGAGTGCGTGGCAGCCGGTGACCCCGGAACTGTGGCAGTTCCCCGGTCGCGAGGTCGTGCTCGCCGAACCCGGCGTCGCCCGCCCCGGCCCGCGCCGCCCGTTCGAGTACGCCGTGCTGAGGAAGGGACCGGCGTTCGGCTCGGTGCAGGTGGACGCCTCGGTGCGGCTCGACACGCCCGTCGCGGAGTCCAACCGGGACGTGATCATCGTGTTCGGGTACCGCTCCGACACCGAGTTCTACTACGCGCACCTCTCGTCGGACAACAAGATCTACCCGCACAACGGGATCTTCGTCGTGAACAACGCCGACCGGCTGCGCCTCGACCACCAGTGGGACGCCGTGCGTTCCGTCGGCGCACCTCCGGCCGTCACCGACACGGCGTGGCATCGCGTGCGGGTCAGGCATTGCACCGACAGCGGGGAGATCGCCGTGTATGTCGACGGGTCGCAGCATCCGCTGATGACGGCTGTGGACAGGACGTTCGCGTCGGGACGCGTCGGCTTCGGTTCGTTCGACAACATCGGCAGGCTACGAGACCTGCGCGTGCAGGGCGGGGCGATCCGATGAGGGCGGCGGTTCTCGGAGTGACCGCGGCGTTCGTCCTCGGTCTCGCCGCACCGGCTCAGGCGGCGTTCGGCCCGGTGCTGCCGTCGTTGTCGCGCAACCTGGTGTCCTACTACGACTTCGAACACCCGGTGCGCGGCAACAGGGTCCTGGAACAGGACAGGGGCCGCTCGGGAACGCCGCTGCACCTGATCAACGGTGGCGCGGACATGCGCGTGCGCGACGGCGTGTCGAGCCGAACCTCGTTGCAGCTCAAGCAGATCAACCCCGAGACAGCCGGCAACGACGACTGGAAGGCAGGCCTCTACAGCGAGACCGGCGTGCCGACGCTCAGGGCGTTCAACGGCGCACGCGAGGCGTCGATCCTGGGCTGGGTGAAGATGACGGGCCAGAACCCCGCCCCGAACTCGGCCACCGCCGACCCGTCCGACCTCTACAACGCCATCGGCCTGGCGGGCGTCCTCACCGGCGACTCCAACGGCCACGCGGTGCGCGCACTGCTGGAGCTGATCCAGGTCGACGGTGAACTGAAGCTAGTGGCCCTGGCGCGCAGACTCGACGGCGGCGCCTCGCAGACCTTCGCGGCCGCGGAGGACTGGCAGAAGCTGTTGCCGCAGAACGAGTGGGTGCACCTCGCGGCCACGTTCGACTTCGACACCGGCACGATGGCGTTGTACCGCAACGGAAAGCCGCTCGCGGGCCGGTCTGTCACGGCGGGCGACCCGTGGCAGCTCGAAGGCGAGCCGGAGCCCGACCTGGCGACGGCGACCGACCCGCGCGGCTACAAGATCGGCGGCAGCTACCCGCAGAACACCCGCGAGGGCAACGCCTGCAACTGCCGGATGGACGGCCTGATGTTCCTGGACCGGGCTGCCCATCCGCGAGAGGTGGAGCTCCAGTACCGCTGGATGCGCTAGTCGAACACCGTCACGCCCTGGGCGGCCGGCTGCATCGTCCCGACCTTGGCCTCGCTCACCTTGAGCTTGGTCAGGTCGGCGATCGGCTGGCCGTCCGTGCCGATGAACGTCACCTTCGCCGGCGTCAGACCGGGCAGTTCGACGGTCATCTCGTTGATGGCGAACGAGTTCGTGTCGTCGTCCACGTCGAGCTGCACCCCGGCGAACGCGGTCTGGCCGGGCTGCAGCGTGATCGACGGCCCCTCGCCCGGCACCAGCTTCTGCTCGACCGGGATGTTCGCGGGCTCGTTCGCGGGGTTGGTGAAGGTGAGCTTCGGCCAGCCCTGGAAGGTGATGGGCGCGCCGCTCTGGTTCGTCGTGGCGAGCAGGCCCAGACCGGGCTTGCCCTGCATGGTCAGTTCGGCCTTCACCGCCGCCTGCTGCTTGTCGGAGGCCGAGGCGGCGGTGGAGGACGCCGGGGTGGACGTGGCCGAGCCGGTTGTGGACGCAGCCTGACCCTGGGGCGCGGAGTTCGACGTTCCGCAGGCCGTGGCGCCGACCGCGAGGACGGCGGCGAGGATCGTGAGACGCATGCGTGGACCCCTTACCGGTGGTTCGTGTTGATCTCCATCGAATAACCGGGGTCAGGGGCCCCGCAAACCGGTTCCGCCCGATCGGGTGTCAGAGCGTGGCGAGCTTCACCGCCTTCGCCATCGCCTCGAAGCCCTTGTCACCGGGGTGCAGGTGGTCGCCCTCGTCGTAGTCCGGCCTGATCCGCTGCGGGTCCGCCGGGTCGCGGATGACCTGGTCGAAGTCGACCACGGCGTCGAAGTCGCGGCTCGTGCGGATGAACGCGTTCACGCTCTGGCGGACCTGCTCCAGCTCCTCGGTGTAGCTGTTCCAGCCCTTGAACGGCGTGATCGTCGCGCCGACCACCCGCAGGCCGCGGTCGTGCGACCGGGCGGCGATCTGCTGCAGCGCCGCGATGATCTTGGCCGGGTCGGTCTGGTGCGGAGTCTGCTGGATGTCGTTGATGCCCTCGAACACGATCACCGTCCGGACGCCGGACTGGGTGAGCACGTCGCGGTTCAGCCTGGCCTGGGCGTTGACGCCGGCCCCGCCGCCGTCGAGCAGGAGGCGGTTGCCGCTGATGCCCGCGTTCAGCACTCCCAGGCGCGTGTTCACGCGGTCGGCGAGCTGGTCGGGCCAGCGCAGGTTCGCCCCGAAGGTCGAGTTCGCGCCGTCGGTGATCGAGTCGCCGAGCGCGACCACGCTGCCCTGCAGGGTCGAGCTGCGCACGTCGACGCCCGAGACGTAGTGCCAGTTCGTGGTGCGTTCGCGGAACGCCAGGGCGGACTCGTCGGTCGTGTGGTTTCCCTCGCGGGTGAAGTACGAGTTCTGCATGGTCAGGTCGTGGTGGGTGACCGGGCCGCCGGGTTCGGGCGTGTAGACGCTCACGAGCAGGTCGGAGTCGGCGGGCACGGTCAGCGCCACGCCGTCGCTGATCACGTCGGCGCCGGCCGGGGCGGTGATGGCCTGCGAGCCGCCGAACGTCAGCGTGCGCACGGTGCCGGGCAGCGCGAGAGGCGTGTCCGGACCGGCCGCGCGGGCGACCGTGACCTGGCCGAACAGCACCGGTGTGCGGCCGAAGGCGTTGGACAGGCGGACGCGGACCTCCTTGCCGCCCGCGCTGACGTGCACGATGTTGCGGATCGTGTAGTTCACGTAGCCGTTGTCCGTGCCGGGTACGGCCGAGGAGGGTGCGGCCGCCCACGTGCCGACCCATCTGGGCGGTGCGGCCTGCGCGGGAGGGGCCACGGCCACGAGCAACGCCACTGCCAGCAGAAAGCGCGTCATGACTTCGACCCTGGCAGCGCTCTCACACGTCCGGTATCCCCCGATCTTCGGTTCTATGCTGGCGGGCGTGTGGAACGGGGCCGAGTACCAGCGCAGGTTCGATTCGCTCGCCGAGTCCGGGATGGACGTGCACGGGGAGGCGACGTTCGTGCGCGCCTTCGAGCCGGCGTCCGTGCTGGACGCCGGGTGCGGCACCGGACGGGTCGGCATCGAGCTCGCCCGGCACGGCATCGAGGTGGTCGGGGCCGATCTCGACGAGTCGATGCTGGCGTACGCGTGCGAGCAGGCGCCGGACATCACGTGGGTGCGCTCGGACCTGGCGGAGCTGGACCTGGGGCGGACGTTCGACGTCGTGGTGATGGCGGGCAACGTGCCGCTGTTCACGCCGCCGGGTACACAGGGCGCGCTCGTCGCGGGCGTCGCGAGGCACGTCGGGAACGTTCTGGTCGCCGGGTTCAGCCTGAACCGGGGCTACACCGTCGAGCAGTACGACGCGCACTGCGCGGACGCCGGGCTCACGCTGGTCGAACGCTTCGCGACGTGGGACCGCAAGCCGTTCGAGGGCGGCGACTACGCGGTCACCGTGAGCCGGTACGCCTGAGCCGCCGCCTCGACGAAGTCGCGGGTGAGCGGGTCGTCCCCGGTCCACGCGATCACGACGGGGCTCGGCGCCATGTCGCTCAACGGCACGACCACGAGCTCACCCAAGTCGTGGCCGAGCGGGGCCAGGCCGACGGAACCGTTCCACAGCACGGACTGCACGCACTCCTGGACCGCGCGGACGGTCGGGCCGGTGCGCGGTCGCCCGCCGTTCCAGTAGTTCCGCCAGACCTCGTCGGTGCCGTCCGGGAACTGGAACCAGTCGCGGTCCTCCAGGTCACCGGTGGTGATCCGGTCCCTGGCGGCGAGCGGGTCGTCACGCCGCAGCACCGCGCCGACCGGGTCCCGGCGCACCACCAGGGTCCTCAGGCCGGTCTCGTCGAACGGTCCGCGCGTCAGGGCGACGTCGACCTGGCCGGTGCGCAGCCCGCAGGTGGGATCGGTCAGGTCGGTCTCGCGGACGCGGATCTCGACGTCCGGGTGCCGGCGCCGGAACGCCTCGGCCAGCCCGGCGGCGTGGTCGCCGAGCATGCCGACGGTGATGGTGGTGCGCGCGAGCTTGGCGCGGATGCGGTCGGCGTGCTCCAGCAACGCCTTCGCCTCGGCCAGCAGGACGCGGCCCGCTTCGGTGAGCGTGACGCCGGCGGGGGAGCGGTGCAGCAGCGTGGCACCCAGGTCGTTCTCGAGGTGCTTGATCGCCCGGCTCAGCGGCGGCTGGCTCAGGTGCAGGCGCTGTGCCGCGCGGCCGAAGTGCAGCTCCTCGGCGACAGCGACGAAGTAGCGCAGGGTCCGCAGCTCCATGACCAGGCACGATACTCGCGCGGTATCGGGCGTGCGCAGACGGTCTTGGACGCGCCACCCGTCCCGCCGGTGGAGTGGGGGCATGAACCTCCCCGACCCCGTGGTCCACACGTCCGGTGCCGTCGAAGTCGCGCCGGACGTCCTGGTGATCCCCAACGAGCACGTCGGCCTGGTGCCCAACATCGGGATCATCGGCGGCACCGAGGCCGTCCTCGTCGTGGACACCGGCCTCGGCCACACCAACGCCTCCGCCGTGCGCGCGTTCGCCGAGGAGGTGGCCCGCGGACGCCGGGTCCACCTGACGACGACGCACTTCCACCCCGAGCACGCGTTCGGCGCGTCCGTGTTCGAGCACTACGTGGTGAACCGCGCGCAGGCGGAGGACCTGCGCCGCAAGGGATCCGGCTACCTGGAGATGTTCCGCGGCTTCGGCGGGGCGGTGGCGCAACGGCTGGCGGACGTCGAGGTGCCGGTGCCCGACGAGGTGGCCGACGGCGTCCACGCGCTCGACCTCGGCGGCCGCACGGTGGTGCTGCGGCCGACCGGGCGCGGGCACACGCTGGGCGACCAGGTGGTCGAGGTGCCGGACGCCGGCGTGCTGTTCACCGGCGACCTGGCCGAGACCGGGCAGTTCGCGATCTTCCCGTGGTTCCCGCCGCACGACACCGACGTCTCCGGCCTCGCGTGGATCGCCGTGCTGGACGGGTTGATCGCCCGCGAACCCCGTGTTGTCGTGCCGGGCCACGGATCGGTGGGTGGGGTGGAGGTGGTGCGCGGCGTTCGGGACTACCTGGGGGAGCTGCGGGACGAGACTTGGCGCCGGCGCGACTCCGCTGCGGGGCTGGAGGAGATCGTGGCCGAGGTGCGGGCGGTGCTGGTGGAGCGGCATCCGGAGTGGACGGGGCGGGAGTGGATCGAGCCCGGGGTCGGGTGTCTGTGCGCTGAGCAGCCTCCATTCGATGGTGTCCTCGATAGCTTCAGTGTTGACTAAAGGTAGCCGTCGCCGAGCCGCTCGCGGATGAGCTTCTTCGGCACGCACAGAGCCCAAGCGCCGCAGACGAGCTCGGTCATCTCCTCCACGTCCAGCTCGGCCATCGAGGCGTGCACCCACTGGAAGCGCATGTCGGACTGGCCGGGGAGCGCGAACTTGACGGGATCGCTCGCCACGAGTGCCTCCCGTTCCTCGCGCGGGTAGCCGAAGCCCAGCACGGTCTCGTCACGGGAGAGGGCGGCGTAGACGATCTGGCCCACGCGGAACTTCACGCGGTCGCGGATGAGGTGTTCGGTGGTGCGCGGCAGCGTCAGTGCGACGGCGCGGATGTCGGCGACGGTGACCATCGGACAATCCTGCCGCACGCACTTCGAAGGCGGAGTCGTTTCAGGCAAATTCGGCAAATCGTCGTGAATCGGACATTGGTGATCGAGAACGCTTTCGTTCTTCAATGGCGAGGTCGTCTCAATTCGAATTTGCATGCTCAACGAACGCTGTCGAAATCCGCTTTTCGCAAGTGAGTTGCAAGAGCTTGACCTGCATCGACGCACTTCCAGGTGCTGAATCAGTTCCGTCTGGTCCAGTTCGGTGTCGCGGGAATATTTCCGACCTATGAGAGCGCGACCACACTCCACTTCCCCATTTCACCCGATCGGGTGAAAAGTGACCTCATGAACATCAAGCGGTCACTTCCGGCTGTTCTTCCGCTCGTGCTCACCGCCGCGTTCTTCGCGGGTGGCCCTGCCGAGTCGGCGACGCCGAAGCAAAGTCCCGTCAACGTCACGCCGGGCGCGATCCGGCTCGACCCCCACGCGCCGAAGCTCGACGTGTCCTACGGGCACTCCGCCCTGGAGTTGAAGTACATCCGCAAGGACACGGCCGACGACAACGGCTGCTCGATCCGCAACCACGAGGAGACGGAGGAGGCGGAGGTCGAACCGGGTGCGGGTCACGTCACGGTGGCCGGCACGAGATACGACCTGGTGCAGTTCCACTTCCACACGCCCTCCGAGCACCAGTTCGGCGGCCGCAACACGCCGCTCGAGATGCACCTCGTGCACCGCAGCGCCGCCGGCAAGTTACTGGTGGTCGGCGTCCCGCTGGTCGTCGGTTCGCACTCGGTCGTGGACGACGTGCTGGCCAGGCTCTCGCCGGAGTGCGGTGCGCCGGTCGACATCGCGCCGATCGACCTCAACCGCCTGCTGCCGTCGGGCCACCACACGCTGCACTACATCGGCTCGCTGACGACCGCGCCGTTCACCGAGGGCGTCGAGTGGTACCTCACCGGTGAGCAGCACGTGACGGCCGCGACCATCGCGCGCTTCAAGGGTCTGTTCACCACGGGCAACGCCCGTGCGACGCAGCCGCTCAACGGGCGCACGTTCGTGGAGGTCCCGCGCATCTGAGGTCGTCCCGAGGCGAAGGCCGGTCCCGGCGCTGGGGCCGGCCTTCTTCGCGTCTCCCGGCGGCGTGACGGGCTTCACCGATTCACAAGTCGCATGCAATTGCCCGCGTGTGCAACTATTGCCCACGCGGACAACCTACGACTTCAAGGACTGTGTGACATGCCTGTCGCTCTGCTCGCCCTCGCGATCAGCGCCTTCGCCATCGGCACGACCGAGTTCGTGATCATGGGTCTGCTGCCCGAGGTGGCGGCTGACCTGGGCGTCTCGATCCCGGGCGCGGGACTGCTGATCTCCGGGTACGCGCTCGGCGTCGTGATCGGCGCGCCGCTGCTGACCGTGCTCGGCGGACGCCTGCCCCGCAAGAAGATGCTGCTCGGGCTGATGGTGCTGTTCATCGCGGGCAACCTCGTCTCCGCGCTCGCGGACACCTACGGCGTGCTGATGAGCGGACGCGTCATCGCGGCGCTCGCGCACGGCGCGTTCTTCGGCGTCGGCTCGGTCGTCGCCGCTGACCTCGTTGCGCCGCAACGCAGGGCGAGCGCCATCGCGTTGATGTTCACCGGTCTGACCGTGGCGAACGTGCTGGGCGTGCCGATGGGCACGGCACTGGGGCAGGCCCTCGGGTGGCGTTCGACGTTCTGGGCGGTGACCGCTCTGGGCGTGATCGGCCTGCTCGGCATCGTGTTCCTGGTGCCGAAGCAGGAGGCGCAGCCCGGCAACCTGCGCGGCGAACTCGCCGTGTTCCGCAACCCGCAGGTGTGGCTCGCGCTGCTGATGACCGCGTTCGGCTTCGCGGGCGTCTTCGCGTCGTTCACCTACATCGCGCCGATGATGACCGAGGTCGCGGGCTTCTCGTCCGGTGCCGTGACGTGGCTGCTGGTGCTGTTCGGCGTGGGTCTGTTCGCGGGCAACCTGCTCGGCGGCAGGGCGGCGGACCGGTCGGTGATGAAGAGCATCGTGGTCATCCTGATCTCGCTGGCCGCCGTGCTGACGGCGTTCGTGTTCACCGCGCACTCGCCCGTGCTCGCCGCCGTCACGATCGTGCTGTTCGGCGCGGCCGGGTTCGCCACCGTGCCGCCGTTGCAGATGCGGGTCATGCAGACCGCGGAGGGCGCGCCCGCGCTGGCGAGCGCGGCCAACATCGCGGCGTTCAACCTCGGCAACGCGGGTGGTGCGTGGCTCGGCGGTCTCGCGATCGAGCGGGGCCTCGGCTACACCTCGCCGAACTGGATCGGGGCGCTGCTCGCGGTCGGTGGCCTGGTGGTCGCGGCCGTGTCGGTATTCCTCGACCGGCGTGTGAGCATCGGCACCGGTCCGGAGTCTTCTGAAGCGCGTCAGAAGGACCGTAAAGTGGTTCCAGTAGCTAACTAGTCCTGCTACTACCAGCCATGGGGAAGCCTTGAACACCACCCGCGCCATGACCGCTCTCGCGCTCGGCGGGTTCGGCATCGGTACGACCGAGTTCGCGACGATGGGGCTGCTGCCCCAGATCGCGGAGACCTTCGGCATCCCCGACTACGAGGCCGGCCACGCGATCAGCCTCTACGCCGCCGGTGTCGTCGTCGGCGCGCCGCTGATCGCCGTGCTCGGCGCCAAGCTTCCGCGCAAGGGCATGCTGATCGGCCTGATGCTCGCGGTCGCCCTCGGCAACGGCCTGTCGGCCGCGGCCCAGGACAAGACGTTGCTGCTCATCGCGCGGTTCGTCGCCGGACTGCCGCACGGCGCGTTCTTCGGCATCGCGGCCGTCGTCGCCGCCGCGCTCGTCGCTCCCGAACGGCGAGGCACGGCCGTTGCGCGCGTGATGGTCGGTCTGACCGTGGCGAACCTCGTCGGCGTGCCGCTCGCCACGGCCGCGGGCCAGCAGATCGGCTGGCGCACGGCGTACCTGGCGGTCGCGGTGATCGCCGTGATCACCGCGCTGGCCATCGCGGCGTGGGTGCCGAGGGTCCCGAAAGCCGAGGGCGCGTCGATGAAGGGCGAGGTCCGCGCGTTCGGCCGCCCGACGGTCTGGTTCGCGATCTTCACCGGCATGATCGGCTTCGGCGGCATGTTCGCCGTCTACTCCTACGTCGCCCCGCTCACGACCGAGGTCGGCGGCCTGCCGGCGAGCGTCGTCCCGTGGGTGCTGGCGGTGTTCGGCCTCGGCATGACGCTCGGCGCGACGTTCGGCGGCCGGTTCGTCGACCGCTCGGTGACCGGCTCGGTGTTCGGCGGGCTGATCGCCGTCTGCGTGATCCTGGTGCTCTTCGGCCTCACCGCGACCATCCCGGTGTTCCTGTTCGCGTTCCTGTTCCTGCTGGGCTTCACCATCCAGATCCTCGCGGCGGCCCTGCAGATCAGGCTGATGGACGCCTCCCCGGACGCCCCGTCGCTCGCGGCGTCGTCGAACCACTCGTCGCTCAACGTCGCGAACGGCGCGGGCGCGTGGCTCGGCGGTCTCGCGATCGCCGCGGGCTGGGGCTACACCTCGACGGCGTGGGTCGGCGTGGCGTTGTCGCTGGCCGGCCTCGCCATCGCGGTGGCGTCGGTGTTCTACGAACGGCGCGCTTTGACGCGCGAGACCACGAACCAGACGATGGCGATGGCCAGCGCGGCCAGCACCACCATGGAGACCCAGCCCAGGTAGCGGTCGACGAGCTCGTAGTTCTCCCCGAGCGCGTACCCGGCGAGGATCAGCGCGGTGTTCCACACCAGGCTGCCCGCCGCCGTGTAGAGCGTGAACTTCACGACCGGCATCCCGGACACCCCGGCCGGGATGGAGATCAGGCTCCGCACGACCGGCACCATCCGCCCGATGAACACGGCCTTGTTGCCGTGCTCGTCGAACCACGCGTCGGACTTGTCCACATCGGACACCGTGACGAACGGGATCCTGTCGGCGACCTTGCGCAACCGCTCCAGCCCGAGCCACGCGCCCAGCCCGTACAGCACCAGGGCGCCGACGACGGACCCGGCCGTGGTCCAGATGATCGCGGCGATCAGCGAGATCTTGCCCTGGCCCGCCGTGAACCCGGCCAGGGGGAGGATCACCTCGCTCGGCACCGGCGGGAACACGTTCTCCAGGGCGACCGCCAGGCCCGCGCCGGGGGAGCCCAGCGCCTCCATGAGCTGCGTGATCCATTCCATGGTCGTCGAATTACCCGTTTTGCCCGTCCGGCACTCCTGCTGCTCTGCTGGGGCGAGTCGGCCACGTGTGTTGGGGCAGGTCGGTCGCGTGTGCTGAGGTGGGGCGGCCGCGTGTGTTGGGTGACGGTCGGCCGTGTCCGCTGGCACAGCTCGCCCGCCACCGCCACCGCCGCCACCGCCGCCGCCACCGCCACCGCCGCCGCCGCCGCCACCGCCGCCACCGCC
>NZ_FOFV01000015.1 GCF_900111005.1 Lentzea albida | reverse complement strand
ATCGCCTGGTTCGCCGACCGCGATGTCATGGTCGAAAGAGTGTTGTCCGACAACGGATCCTGCTACCGCTCGCATGCCTGGCGCGACGCCTGCGCCGAGCTCGGCGTCCGGCACAAACGGACCCGGCCCTACCGTCCGCAGACCAATGGCAAGATCGAACGCTTCCACCGCACCCTGGCCGACGGCTGGGCCTACGCCCGCCACTACCCCTCAGAAACCCAGCGCCGAGCAGCCCTGCCCGGCTGGCTGCATTTCTACAATCACCACCGAGCCCACTCCGCCCTCGGAGGCCAGCCACCCATCACCCGGCTGACCAACCTCCCTGGACATCACACCTAGTGCACCAGAACGGGCTGGGCGTCCCGCGACACGGCGACCTGCCGCAGCACGAACACCGCGAGCCCCAGTGCCACCGCGACGAGCGCGGCCGAGATCCAGAACGCCAGGTGGAAGCCCGAGGTCAGCGCCTCCAACCGGCCGACGCCCGACGCGAGCAACGACGACGTGTAGCTCGTCGAGGTCGTCGCCAGCACCGCGAGCCCCAGCGCGCCACCCACCTGCGCGGTCGTGTTCACCAGACCGGACGCCAGCCCCTCCTCGCCGTGCGAGGCACCGGACATCGCCAGCGTCATCAGGGCCGGGAACGACAGCCCCAGCCCGATCCCCAGCGGCGCGACCGCGGGCAGGATGTGCGCGACGTACGACCCGTCGACCGGCACCTGCGTGAACACCAGCATGCCGGCGAGCATGAACAGCAGGCCCACGATCAGCATGTTCCGCTCGCCGAACCGCGTGTTGAGGCGCGCCGACAGCGACACCGAGAACACCGCGATGGCACCGGCGACGGGCATGAACGCCAGACCGATCTGCAAAGGCGTGTACTGCAACACGAGCTGCATGTAGAGCGTGCCGAGGAAGAACAGCCCGAACATGCCGGCGACCATCGAGATCTGCACGAGGTTCGCGCCCGTCACGTTGCGGGACTTGAACACCCGCAACGGCAGCAACGGCTTCGCGGCAGTCCGTTGGCGCAGCACGAATCCCACCAACAACGCCACCGCCACGGCACCAAGACCCACCGTGTGCGCGGAGCCGAAGCCGTAGTGCTCGGCCTTGACGATCGTGTAGACGCCGAGCATCACCGCGGCCACGATCAGCAACGCCCCGAGGACGTCCGCGCCCTCTCGCAGCCCCAGGCCTTCCGAGTCGGGCACCAGGCGCACGGCCGCAACGGCGGCGACGAGGCCGATCGGGATGTTCACGAAGAAGATCCAGTGCCACGACATGGCGTCCGTGAGCACGCCACCGAGCAACAGCCCAAGGGATGCGCCCGCCGCCGCCACGAAGCTGAACACACCGATGGCGCGCCTCTGCTCGTCAGGCCTCGGGAACATCGTCACGACCATGCCCAGCGTCACGGACGTGGCCAGCGCACCGCCCGCACCCTGCACGAAGCGGGACACGATCAGCATCTCGGCGCTGACGGACAGACCGCACAGCAACGACGCGACGGTGAAGACGCCGAGGCCGATCAGGAACACCTTCTTGTGCCCGATCAGGTCACCCAGGCGACCGGCGAGCAGGAGCAGACCGCCGTAGGCGATCAGGTACGCGTTCACGACCCAGGCCAACCCGGCCTGGCCGAACTTGAGGTCCTCCTCGATCGCGGGCAGCGCGACGTTCACGATCGTCTGGTCCAGCACGATCATCAACATCCCCGCGCACAGCACGATCAGCGCGAGCCAGCGCGCGTCGGTTCTCGATCCCCCTGATGTCATAAGAGGGACCGTAGCAGATAGTTTTGTACGGGACTATCTTCTACCCAACTGCATGACGCAGAGCACGCTTGCGCGGCGGCTTGTCACACGCGACAGGGGTGCTCAACCGGCCTTCCACCAAGCGCGTCAAGCCGTTGACCATGCCTGTTCGCTCGTCATCGGGCAGCGAGCCCAGCACACTGCCGACCACGTCCTCGTACACGTCGTCGGCCTTCGCCACGATCTCGCGCCCACGGTCGGTCACCACGACAACGCGCGCACGGCGGTCCGTCGGGGACGGCTTGCGTTCGGCGTATCCAGCGGATTCGAGGGCGTCCATCGTCACGACCATGGTCGTCTTGTCGATGTTGACGCGATCGGCGATCTCGGTCTGCGTGAGGCCCGCGTCGAGGGCGCTGGACAACACGCAGCGGGCTCGCGGAGTCAGTCCGATCTCCGCGAGCCTCGCCGTCAGTTCGGTCTCCAGTGCGTGACCCGTGCGATGCAACAGCATCATCAGGTCGGTACACCCCTTCGTGCCCATGAGCACGACGGTACCAAATAGTCTCGATCCGAACTGTTTATCAGCGGAACTATCGTTCCAGCACGACGACCGACCGTGGCGCGCCGACCTTCTTCTCGCTGGTCACGGCCTTCCAGTCACCAGCGGGCAGCGTGACCGCCTTGTCCGTCGGGTACGGGTTGATGACCACGACCAGTCCGCGACGCGCCGGGTCCACGTCCGGCCCGACGGTGTCGTCGACGTGCATGACGATCACACCGGGCTCGGCCGCGGGGAACGAGACCTTCTGCTGCACCAGGTCCGCGCTGCCCAGGGAGAACAACGGCGACGTCTGGCGGATCCGCAGCAACTCGAGGGTCGCGTCCAGCGAGGCCTTCATGTCCGCCGACGCGGGCTTCGGCCCGGCCAGCAACGGCTTCGCGTACGGCCACTTCGCCTCGTTGTCGGCCTTGGGCGGCAGCCCGCGACCGAACCCGTTGTCGCGCAACGACGGGTCGTAGGCGTTGAACCAGTCGCCCGAGTCGTAGCTGTTGCGGTCCAACGACTTCGAGCGCAGGAACTCCGTACCCGCGTGGACGAACGGCCGCCCCTGCCCGAGCAACGCGGGCGCCAGGGACACCGTCTGCATCTTCACCCGGTCGGCCATCGAGGTCTCGGGCTTCAGCTTGTACATCAACGCGTCGAACAGCGCTTCGTTGTCGTGCGCGTCCACGTACGTGATGGCCTCCAACGGCTGCCCGGTGTACCCGGCGGGAGAGCCGTTGTACTGAACGTCCCGCCCGGCGACGACGGGCCCGGCTGTGGACTGGAACCGGTACGACGCCATGTTGCCCGCCATGCCGAGCTTCACCAGGTCGCTGTAGTTCTCCAGCCGCTGAGCCACGTTCCCGTTGGCGGGCGACGAGTTCACGTCCCCGGCCAGACCGGAGCCGATGCCCTGCACGCGCGGGTCGTCGTCGAACGGACCGCCGCCGCGCACCGCGTCCCGGAGCCGGTCGCTGAACGTGCCGATGCCCGTGCCGGCCATGTTCGCCTGGGTGGCCTGCTCGAACCGGGCGTTGCCCGCGACCTCGCCGAAGTCCCAGCCCTCGCCGTAGACGCCGATCTTGCGCCCGTCCACGCCGTCGCGTTCGACGGTCAGCGCGTCCAGGGCGGCGCGCACCGCGAGGATGTTCGCCTTCGGGTGGTGGCCCATCAGGTCGAACCGGAACCCGTCGACCTTGTAGTTCTTCGCCCACCGCACCACCGAGTCCACGACGAGCTTGCCCATCATGGCGTTCTCGGTCGCCGTGTTCGCGCAGCAGGTGGAGTTCGCGACCGAGCCGTCGAGGTTGAGCCGCTGGTAGTAGCCGGGCACGACCTTGTCGAGCACGGACGTCGGTGCGTCGCCGAACGCCGCCGTGTGGTTGTAGACGACGTCCACCACCACGCGGTTGCCGTTGTCGTGCAACGACTTCACCATCTCGCGGTACTGCTTCGAACGCACCCAGCCGTTCTGCGCGTCCGCCGTGGCGTACGAACCCTCGGGCACGTCGTAGTGGAACGGGTCGTAACCCCAGTTGAAGCCGTCCTTCGCCGCGACCGCACCGACGCAGGCCTGCTGCTGGTCGGAGTCGGCGGGCAGCGAGGGCAGGTCGCACGCGGGAGTGGCCTGGTCGGACCGCTTCTCGGGGATCGTCGCGATGTCGAACGTCGGCAGCAGGTGCACGGTGTCCATGCCCGCCGCGGCCAGCGTCTTCAGGTGCTTCATGCCGGTCGAGTCGCGGTGCGTGAACGCCTTGTAGGTGCCGCGGTCCGCCGCCGGAACCGACTGGTCGTTGATCGAGAAGTCGCGCACGTGCAGCTCGGTGATCGCGCCGCCCATGCCCTTCGCGACGTCCTTCGCCCACCCGGACGGCATCGAGCGGCTGTCCTTGAGGTCGGCGAACTGCGAGTGCGTCGAGTTCACCGACAGCGCCACGGAGTACGGGTCGGTGACCACGACCGTGCGCTCCCAGTTGGTGACCTCGAACTGGTAGTACTTGTTCTTCCAGTTGCCGTCACCGGACCACGAGCCGGAAGCGTCGTCTCGTTTGAGCTGCACGACCTTGCGAGGCTCACCGGAGGGCTCGTCGAACAGCCGCAGCTTGACGTTGGACGCCGTCGGCGCCCACAGCCGGACCGAAGCGCGGTCGCGGTCGAACGCCGGCCCGAACGCCAGTTTCGTCGCCGCGGCGGCATAACGGTCGTCCAGCACCCCAGCGATCTGCACGCTCGTGCGGTGCCGGATCGCGCCGCCCGCGTCGACGTGCACGGCCACGAGCCTGTCCCGCAACGCCTCGTCCACGAACCCGCGCACGGCGAACACCGGCTTCCCGCGCAGGTGCGGGAACTGCGCCGGGACCTCGTCGGTCGTGGGCGAGAGCCGCAGCACCTTCGCGCCGTACTCCAGCCGGTAACCGTCGGACTGCACCGACGGCACGTCCCAGACGACCTTGTCCTTCGAGATCCAGATCGCCTTGGCCTTGGTCAGGTCGTCGTCGGCGGCCGGACCGGCGTTCGGCGGCAGCAGGTAGGTCTCGTCGCCCTGCAACTGCCACACCTCGTTCCCCTTCTGCCCCAGGTCGAGGAACTGGTCGGGCCCGGGGTCCTTGGTGTCGCCGCGGTGGACGATATAGCTCAGGCCCGCCGCACCGGCCGCGAGCGGCACGGACCAGTAGACGCCGAACTGGTCACGTCCGTCCGGCACGCGCGACTGGTTCCAGCCGGGTGACGGCTCCGCGGAGCCGGTCCAGTGGTACATCGTCCAGTCGGTGTAGTCGCCGTCCGGGCGGTTGTAGTGGATCACCGCGCGGTTCTCGGCGGCGGCAAGAGAAGCGTGCACCTTGCCGTTCGCCACCCACGAGTGGCCACTCGTGAACTTGCCCGAGGCCTCCACGGTCGTGCCGCGCACGACGGAGAAGTCCGTGGTGGGCGGGAGTTCCGCGATGCCGTTGGTGAACGGCACGTCCCCCCGCCCGGCGACGCGCACGAAGGCACCGGTGGCGTCACCGACGTAGTGCACGACCGCCTTGCCGGTGGCCGCCTGCTCGGACGGGTGCACGGACGGGTCGCCCTGCCTAAGCCACACCTCGGGCGTGACGCTCGGGTCCACGACCCGGTCGACGGACGTGTCCTTCTCGTCGCCCTTGTGCGCGA
Organism: Lentzea albida; assembly: GCF_900111005.1. GTDB lineage: Bacteria > Actinomycetota > Actinomycetes > Mycobacteriales > Pseudonocardiaceae > Lentzea > Lentzea albida. Next base: position 251,459 of record NZ_FOFV01000015.1, on the reverse strand, counting down.
TGAGCCCGACGGACTTGGCGCCCGGCTTCAGCTTCACCCAGGCGAAGCGCCCGTAGGCGTCCTCCCCCGCGAACGGCAGCGGCGCGGCCCACTCGGTCGGCGTCTCCACGTCACCCCAGACGTGCAGGCCCCAGCCGTCGTAGTTGTCGCGCGCGTAGTGCACGACCAGCCAGTCCGGGTTCTTCGTGCCGGGCTCGGGCAGCGGCGGGGCGGCCACGAGCGACACGAACGCGCCGTCCGCGCCGAGCTCCCCCGACTTCGCCACGACGCGCAGTTCGACGCGCTTGCCCACAGCCGCACCCGGAAGCGCGGACAGGTCGGCGAACACGCGGTACGGCGCGGCGTCGTCGGTGCCGAGCACGGTCCAGTCGCGGGTGCCCTCGACGCGAGCGGCGAACGTGGCCGCCGCGTTCGGGGCGGTGATGCCGTCCGCGCGGAGCTCGACGCGCTCGTCCAGCACGGTTCCGGCGGCCGGGGCGACCAGCGTCGGCGCCGGCTTGGACTTGGCGACGTCGCCGGTGCCCTTGAGCACCATCGTCGACAGCGCGGGCACGGTCACCGTGACGCGACCGTTCTGCACAGCGGCGTTCTCGAAACCGGCGGACGACACCGGCACGGTGACGGTCGCGGGCGCGGTGCCCGCGTTGGCGACGACGAGGTGCTCGCGGCCGAGGATCCGGCTGAACGCGAACACGTCCCCGTCGGCGTAGCGGAGGACCTGGTTGCCGTCGCGCCACACCGGGTCCTTGTCGACCTGCGCGGCCAGCGTCTTGAGCTGCTGGTACAGCGGGTGCGCGGTGTTGAAGTTGTCGACGGCACCCGTGCGGTCGGAGCCGACGAACTTCTCCGCCACGTACTCGGGCGTCTTCGAGGCGAACATGTCCTGACGTGCGAGCTTGTCGCCGCCCGTGCCCGCGAAGCCCTGCTCGTCGCCGTAGTAGACGACCGGGTTGCCGCGCCACAGGTACATCAGCTGGTTGCCGAGCTTCAGCCGTTCCAGCAGCTCGGCGTCCGAGATGCCGGGGCGGTCGTTGCGGATCATCCACGCGATGCGGCCCATGTCGTGGTTGCCGAGGAACGTGGGCAGCGACGAGGCGTTGGAGTCGGCGTCGGTGTAGCGGTCGTCGTCGAGCAGGACCTCACCGAGGCGCTGGGAACCCCTGCCGGACAGGAAGGTCAGCGCGCTGCTCTGGAAGGGGAAGTCGAGCGTGGCCTGCATGCGGCCGTCGGTCGTGTACTTCGAGGTGTTCTCGGGCGAGGAGTCGAAGACCTCGCCGAACACGAAGAAGTCCTTCTTGCCCTTGCGGTTCGCGTACTGCTTCACGTGCGGCGCGAGGGCCTGCCAGAACTCCAGGTTGACGTGCTTGACGGTGTCGACGCGGTAGCCGTCGATGTCGAGCGTGTCGATCCAGCTGGTGAAGATGTCCTTCATGCCGTTGACCACGCGCGGGTGCTCGGTCATGAGGTCGTCGAGGCCGGAGAAGTCGCCCTGCTCGCTCGACTCGCCGGAGAACGTCGAGTCACCGCGGTTGTGGTAGAGCTTGGAGTCGTTGAGCCACAACGGGAACTTCGTCGGGCCGTCCTTCACCGGGGTGTACGGGAACGACTTGGTCGCGTCGAGCTTCGGGAAGTCCTTGCGGCCCGCGTACTCCGCGATGTCGAACGGCTTGCCCGACGCGTCCAGGTACGGCTGCGCGCCCGTGGAGACGTAAGACGTCTTGCCTTCCTCGTACTTGATCACGTCGGCGGTGTGGTTCGCGACGATGTCGAAGAAGACCTTGATGCCCCGCCGGTGCGCGTCGCGGATCAGGTCGCGCATCTCCTGCGTGGTGCCGAAGTGCGGGTCGAGCTTGGTGAAGTCGAGCGTCCAGTACCCGTGGTAGCCGGCGGAGTCGCCCTGCACCCAGCGGTTGAGGAACATCGGCGTCATCCAGATCGCCGTGATGCCCATGCCCTCGATGTAGTCGAGCTTCTGGCGCAGGCCCTTGAGGTCACCGCCGTGGTAGAAGCCCTTGTCGGCGGGGTCGAACCCGTGCTCGGCGGCCTTCGACCGGCCCCGGTCGTTCGACGGGTCGCCGTTGGCGAACCGGTCGGGCATCACGAAGTAGAAGCGCTCGCCCCGGAGGTCGTCGCGCTTGGGCGGCAAGGCGAGCCTCGCGTCCCCGTCGCGCACACCGGGCGCGACGTCCACCACCTCGCCCACGGCAAGACGTTGCGGTGGAGCGGCAACGGCCTGGACCGGTGTGAGGGGGAGTAGTACCAGTGCAGCGAGCGCGGCGACGACCCGACGCATCGCGACCTCCTTGTCGCAACTTCTTGCAGGGTTGCTGCACGAAACCACGGCAAACAGCAGGAAACAATACGTCGGGCTCTGCAAATATTTGCAATCAGCCTGCCGGACGCCGGTAGGTGATCGCCATGTTCAACGGATGTGAGCGCCACTCGTTGACCGCCAGTCCGGCGATCACGCCGATGCCCTCGACGGACTCGGGCGTGGCCGGAGCGCTGCGGCTCGCCGAGCCCGCGAGCGGTCCCCCGGCCGGTGGCGGCGAGAACTGGGCGATCACCACCTGCTGCCCCTCGTGCGGCTGGACGGCCAGCAGGACGTGCGGATCGGCCTGCTCGCCGTCGTTCTCGATCGGCTCCAACGACAGGAACTCGCCGCGTTCCGCCGCCTCGCCGCACTTCCGCCCTGCCCACTTGAAGGCGTCCATGACGTCGTCGTCGGAGAGTGCGGCGTTGGCCTCGGCCAGCGTGACCTGCTGCAGACGCGTGCTGTGCGCGGTCATCTGGCCGTTGGTGGTGAACCGGTCGGGGATCATCGCGTCGCCGGTCTCGACATCGATCATGAGCATGTCGCGGAACCGGGTGTCCGCGAGGGGCGAGCGCCCCATGAGGCCGCAGCCGAGCATCTCCCCCAGCGTCGCGTCGGTCGTGCGCCAGTACGTCGTCTGCTCACCGATCCGCAGGCCGACGAAGTCCCTGACCGGGAGGCTCGGCAGGGCGGTGACGAACCTCTGGCCGGGCTCGACCGGAGATGGCGGCGGCTGGGGCCGGAACGGCGGCAGCGAGGCGAACCCAGGATCCACCTGCGCCGTACGGACCACATGGTGGGCCCACGCGCGCACGCGCGACAGCGGGTGGTCGGGGAACCTCGGGTCGTGGCGCGGGTCGTCGCCCGCGTGGAACGGCAGCACGCCCTGCAGCTCGGGCGCGTACGGGTGTTGCTTGACCCAGTTCTCGAACCCGAGCTCGGCGGCGAGCACGGCCTCGCGAGCGCCCGTCATCCCCCGCTCGGCGGCCACCAGCTGCAACACGGCGCTGGAGCGCTCCTTCGGGATGGTGAACGAGCAGGTGAAGACCTGCCCGTTCGGCTGGTTCGGCAGCGGCAGCTTGACGATCCGCAGCAGCGCGGGCGCCCCGCCGAGCTGGACGACGTGCGCCTCGACCAGGCAGCCGGCCTCGCCGTGGATGACCGCGAGGTCGTGCCGGAGCTTCGGCAGGTCGTCGAGCCCTGCCGGGAGGTCCGGGACCAGGCCGAAGTAGGTGAGCACGGCCTGGTCACCGTTGGCGTGCTGCCAGGTGTTCTGGTCGAGCTGACGGAAGCCGGTGGTGTCGAACGAGATGGGCACGCACCGACACTACGTCCCTGCTAGACGGCCTTCAGCGTTTTGGACCACAGCGACGCGCCGGTGGCGTCGCGCAGCCACACCGTGAGCTCGTGGTGCGACGCCTTGACCTCGCCGAAGTGCTGGAACCCGTCCAGCGGCGAGGTGTTGGCGGCGGGTGGCGCGTGCACGAACACGGCCTGCGGGCCGAACGTCGGGTCGAGCGTGTTCGGACCGAACGCGCCGGAGTGCAGCGGGCCGGACACGAACTCCCAGAACGGGTCGAAGTCGCCGACGGCCGCGCGGTCGGGCGAGTAGTGGTGCGCGGCCGTGTAGTGGACGTCCGCCGTCAGCCACACCGTGTTCTTGACGCGGCGCTTCTTGAGCTCCCTGAGCACCCACGCGATCTCGTGCTCACGGCCGTTGGGCGCGCCCGGCAGACCGTTCGCGACGCCCTCGACGTCGGCGCCGTCCGGCACGGTGAGGCCGATCGGCAGGTCCGCCGCGATGATCTTCCACGTGGCCGTGCTGCGGCTCAGGGAGTCGACGAGCCACTTGGCCTGCTTCGCGCCGAGGATGACGCCGGGCTGGTCCTTCGGGGCGGTGTTCCTGTCCTTGTAGGTGCGCATGTCGAGCACGAAGATCTCGACGTTGCGGCCGTAGGAGAACTTCCGGTAGACGCGACCGTCGACCGCACGCTTCTGATCGATCGGCATCCACTCGTGGAACGCCTGGAAAGCGCGCTGTGCCAGCACGTCCACGCGCTTCTCGGTGTACTGCGGCAACTCCAGGATCTCGCCGGGGTACCAGTTGTTGGTGACCTCGTGGTCGTCCCACTGGACGAAGCTCGGGACCTGGGCGGCGAACCGCTTCACGTTGTCGTCGAGGAGGTTGTAGGCGAACTGGCCGCGGTACTCGTCGAGCGTTTCGGCCACTTTGGACTTCTCCGGCGTGACGACGTTGCGCCACACCCGGCCGTCCGGGAGCGTCACGCTCGCCTGCATCGGGTTGTCGGAGTAGACGCTGTCACCGCTGTGGACGAAGAAGTCGGGCCTGCGGTCGGCCATCGCCTTGAAGATCGGCATGCCGCCGATGTCGGGGTTGATGCCCCAGCCCTGGCCCGCGACGTCACCGGACCAGACGAAGCTGACCTCCTCCCGGCCGAGCGGGGCCGTCGTGAAGCTGCCCGTGACCGGTTCGCTGCGGCTGCGGCCGTGCAGGTCCTCGGCCGTCACGCGGTAGTAGGCCGGACGGCCGGGCAGCAGGCTCGAGACGCGCAGCTGGCCCGTGCCGCCGGTCTCCGGGGTGAGCAACGGACCGCGGAAGTGGCGGGAGAGGCGGAACTTCGGGTCGTGGGACACCTCGACGAGCATCCGTGACGGCCGGTCCGCGCGGGTCCAGACGATGCCGCCGTCCCAGGTGACGTCACCGGACTGCACGCCGTGCGTGAGGATCGGGCGGTCGGTCTTCGCGAGGCCGACGCCACCCGGCACCAGGGCGGCGGCCGTGCCGAGTGCGCCTGCCTTGAACAACGTACGACGGTCGAAGGTCATGCGCGGTTTCTAGTCGCCGGTTCTGACCAGCGGCCGAACCGCGGGTGAACTTCAGCAGCGCTTGTCGGTCCAGCCGCTCACGTAGCCGCCGCCGGGCACGGTGACGCTGGCCACCGCGCGGGTGCACTTGTCCAGCGTGGCGCCACCGGCACCCCAGAGCTCCTGCCTGGTGGTGCTGCGGGACTCGCTGCCGGGGTACTCCTCGGTGCCGTCGATCACCGCGATCCAGTTGGTGACGCGGAAGGTGTGGTTCTGGGCGTAGGAGTCCCAGACCCAGGTGTAGGCGTAGTTCTTGCCGCAGCCGGCGAACTGCTTCACCGACGCGATGGTGGCGCCCTGGTACTTCACGTACCCGGTGGTGCCGATCTGCTTGGCGGAGGCACATCCCGGGACGGTCTCGGCGTGGGCGGTGCCCGAGAACCCGGCGGACAGCAGCGTCGCGGCCAGTGCGGCGGCGATGGCGAAAGGCTTTCTCACGGCCGTGACGCTGCGGCAGCCCGGTTAGGCGGTGGTAAATCCCTCAGGTCAGGCGCTTCAGCCAGTCGGCGATGACCTGGCGGGACGCGGGTGTGGCGTGCACCCACTTCTGGTGGTTCTCGTCGGTGTACTTGACCACGAGCCAGCGGCCGTCCTCGAAGTCGATCGTGGTGAGGAACGTCTTGGCCCGCTGCCTGCCCTCGCCGTCGTGCCTGGCCGCGTACAGCTTCGCCGTGCCCTTGCGGGGCCGGGCGAGCAGCCGGCGCAACGAGAGCGTCGGCGACGCCAGGCCCTGCTGGTGCAGGTTGATCTCGGTCTCGTGCACGTTGATCGACGCGCCGCGGCCCGCCGGGACGTCCGGCAGCTGCATCGCGAGGACCTCCGGCGCGTTCTCCGGCCGGATCGGGTGCAGCTGCACGAACCCGTTGTCGTGCACCGCGAGCACACCTTGCTGCGCGTTCGCCGCCACGACGACGGGCCTGGTCTCGTGCGGTGTGACCGCGATCCAGGCCGAGTAGTCGTGCTCCGCCTTGGCGATCAGGTGCAGCGCGCCCCTCACGTCCGGGTGGTCGAGCCCCACGCGGTGCAGCTCAGCGAGGACGTCGCGCTGGTCCTCGGTCTCGCCGGGCGAGCCGACCGGCAGGGCGGGGTGGTGCTCCCCCAGCTCCTCCTGCTTCCACAGCACGTCGAAGGCCAGGTCGGACAGTTGGATGGACGACCGCAGCACGTCACCCCCCGATCGTCGGCCGTACGACCACCAGCATGGCACCGATGATCTCGTTCGTCTTGTCCTCGGTGATGAGGTGGTCGGCGGACTGGTGCTCCAGGTCGGTGCCTCGCGCAGAATCGAGTTCCGAACAGCATAGCGCCAGGTCGCAGGCCTCGTCCGGGCTTCGGGGCCCGATCGGGTGAACCCGGACGGCTGCCGAAAGCGACCTGCCGTCGCGTTGCCAATGTCTAGGGTGGGCGGGTGCGCGCACTCGCTTTCGGACTCGCCGCCGTCCTCGCCTTCCTGGCCCTGGCCACGACGATCCGCACCACGGACGTCCTGACCGGCGCGCTGGAAGCACGGCAGGTCGGCACCGCCACCGTGACGTCGTGCACCGAGCACGGCCCGATCGGGCGGTGGGGCGTCGGCACGTCCCACGCGTGTGAGGCGGACGTGCGGTGGGACGGCGGCGGCACCGAGCGGGTCGCGTTCGCGCCGGGGCAACTGGAGCCGGGCGAGCAGGACGTCGCCGTGTTCCGGTCCACGAGGGAGGCCGGGCGCAACGACAGCGCGCGCTGGTTCCTCGCCGGGCCGCTCGCCGCCGTCGCGCTCGGGTTGCTGGCGCTATGGTTCCTGGTCGCGGCGGTGCTGTCGCTCGTTCCCGCGCGGACGGCCGCGAAGAAGCCCGACGACCAGTGGCCGGTCACCAAGGCAGAGGTGAAGGCCACTCCTGTCACGCGGCGCGTGCGGCGGTTGCGTCTGCTGGCGTGGCTCGCGCTGGCCACGGCCGCCGCGGAGGGGCTGGCCTCGATGCCGTTCTTCGACGCTCCGCGCCGCGCCGGGGAGTTCGTGTCGCCCTGGCCCGCGATCGAGGACGCGTGGCTCGTCGACCTGCCGTCCGGGGTGCTGGCCGGGTTCGCGGTGCTCGTCGCCGCGGTCATCGGGCTGATCGCGGAGAGCGTGCACAAGGACGCCGCCCGCATCGTCCGCTATGGACAGTCCTACCTCGACGCGAAGAAGGTGCCGCGGGGCGGGAGCAGCTGGGTGCCGTCGGCGATCCTCGCGGCGCTCGCGGTGTGGGCGGTCGTCGAGGTGGTGCTCGCGATCGACGACGCGCCGGTCGTCGTGTGGCTGGCCGGTGGGCGGGACGCGCTGGTGCTGCTGGCCCTGCTGGGCGTCGTGCTGTCCACCCGGCAGTCCGCAAAGGACATGGCCGCGCAACTGGTGGCGAAGTAAGGGAACCGGAACGCCGCCCGATCAGTCTGACGGGACATGAGTTCCGCAGAACTGGGCGCTGGGCAGCAGCGGCTCGACGACTACATGCGTCGCGTCAACGACATCCAGCGCAGAGCCGAGGAGACGCAGGCCCAGCTCAAAGCGTTGCGCGCGGACGTGAGCAGTCCCGACAGGTCGGTCGCGGTGCGGATGGCGCCGGGCGGCCGGCTCGAGAAGCTCAGCCTGACGCCCGCGGCGATGCGGATGTCGCACGACCAGCTCGCCGCCCTGATCACCGAGACGGTGAGCAGGGCCCACGCGGCCGTCGCCGGGCAGATGGAGGCGACCATGCAGCCGTTGATCGGCGGCACGCCGGCCATGGACTTCCTGCGCGACCAGGTCACCGCGGCGCAGGCGCCGGAGGAGACCGACGAACAGCCGCGAAGGCAACAACAACCGCCGCGCGACGACGACGAGCCGTTCGGCACCATCTACCGGTAAGGGGTCCCGGTGACAGGATTTTCCATGGAGCCCGCCGACGTGATCAGTCACGCGGGCACCGTGCAGTCGTTCGGAATGGAGCTCACGCGCGCCGCCGGACGAGGCGAGAGCGTTGATCTCGGCGTCGAGACGTACGGGCTCATCGGCCAGGTCTTCAGCATTCCCGTGCGCATCCACATCGCGGCGATCGCGAATTCCATCAACGAGCTGGCGAACGCGCTGCCGGACGTGGCCGACGCGCTGCGCGACAGCGCGGACGCGACGCGCGAGACCGACGACGACCACGCGAAGCTCTTCGCGAAGTACAAGGGGTAGCAGATGGTTCTCGACGTCAGTGCCGACAACGCCACCGACGGTGCGCGGATCGTCGACACCGTCTGGAAGTGCGCGGAGGACTTCAACAACCCGAGCGACTGGGCGTTCGACGGTGTGGCCCTCGGGCTCGACGTGCTCGGCTTCGTGGCGAACCCGCTCGGCACGCTCGTGGGCGCGGGCATCGGCTGGCTGATCGAGCACGTGTCGTTCCTCAAGGAACCGCTCGACGACCTGGCGGGCGATCCCGGCGCGATCAACGTCGTCGCGGCCGCCTGGGGCGAGGTCGCCAAGGCGTGCGCCAAGGTGGGCAACGACTACGCGGCCGCCGCCACCAGCCAGACCAGCACGTGGACCGGCCAGTCCGGCGACGGCTACCGCAAGGCGGCCGCCACGCTCGCCGAGCAGATCAAGGCCCTCGAAGGCGCCGCGAACGCCGTGGCCACCGGCATCCGGGGCACGGGCGTCCTGGTCGCGGCGGTGCGCGGCATCATCCGCGACATCGTGGCGGACGTGGTGGCGGAGTTCATCATCGCCGCCGTGACCGCGCTCGCGACGAGCTGGTGCAGCTTCGGCGCCTCGATCGCCGCGTTCACCGGCTGGGCCGTCGCCCGTGCGGCGTCGACCGCGGGCAAGATCGCGGGCAAGGTCAGCAAGCTGCTGATGAAGCTCGCGCAGGCCGTCCGCAAGTTCGACAACCTCAAGGGCGTGTCCGACGCGCTCGCCAAGGCCGCGGTCAACATCGGCCGCAAGGCCAAGGGCGTCGGCCGGTCGATCGGCAAGAACCACGCCGCCGTCAAGCAGATCGAGGACGGCTTCGCGAGCGCCAACAACGCGATCCGCGACAAGCTCACGTTCGGCAACGACGCGGCCAAGAACGCGGCGAACCGGGTCGACGACATCATGGCGCCGCGCGGCCGGGACGGGTTCGCGGACACGGTCAAGCCCGTGGCCCTGGGGCGGACCGGCGCGTCCGAGGCGTTCAAGGAAGGCGCCAACTGGGACGAGAGTTACGAGAAGGGCCAGGAGGACCTGAACAAGCAGAGGTGACGTGCCGGGCCTGACCGCCGCACGCGGTCAGGCCTGCTCCTGCTCCGCCTGCTCCCGTGCCGCCTGCTGCTGTGCGGGCAGCCGCCCCTCGGCCATCCGCTGCAACAGGTCCCTGCGCAGCCACAGCAGGTAGCCCCACACCAGCCCGAAGATCACGCCGATCACGCCCATCGCCGGCAGCAGCAGCCACGAGGCGATCAGCAGCACGTGCAGGCCCACGACGACCGGGATCGCCCACGGCCGGCGGACGAACGCGCACATCGCGATGAACACCGCGATGAAACCGAACGCGATCCAGCCGACCAGCGACGTGACGCCGCCGTGCAGCTTGGCGATGACCGGCAGGGCCAGGGCGACGACGATGACCTCGAGGATCAGCGTGCCGGCCATGATGCCCCGGAACGCCTTCATCGGGTCCTTCTTCAGAGGGGCCGGGGTGGTCATGCCGGCTCCTTTCCGAACAGCGCGCGGGCCTCACCGGCGGTGACGACCGAGCCGGTGACGATGATGCCGCCGCCGGACTGCTCGTCCTCGGTGAGGTGAATGGCTTCCTCGATGGCGTCGACCAGTCTCGGGCGCACCTCGAAGCGGTCCTCGCCGAAGATCGGCACGGCGAGGCCGGCGAGCACGTCCGGGTCCATGGCGCGCGGCGAGGAGTTGGTGGTGATCACCAGTTCCTGCACGACCGGTTCCAGGGCGGACAGGATGCCCTCGGCGTCCTTGTCGGACATGACCGCGACGACGGCGACCAGCTTGCGGAAGCCGAACTCCGACTCCAGCGCCTTGGCCAGTGCCACGGCGCCGTGCGGGTTGTGCGCGGCGTCGACGAACACGTTGGGAGCGCTGCGAACGCGCTCCAGCCTGCCCGGCGTGATGACCGACGCGAAGCCCTCGCGGACGAAGTCGACGTTGATCTGGCGGTCCGGGCCCGCGCCGAAGAACGCCTCGACGGCGGCCAGCGCGATCGCCGCGTTCGCCGCCTGGTGTTCTCCGTGCAGCGGCAGGAAGATGTCCTCGTACACGCCGCTGAGGCCCTGCAACGTGATCATCTGGCCGCCGACCGCGACGGCCCGCGAGATCACGCCGAACTCGCTGCCGAAGCGGGCCACGGTCGCGTCGACCTCGGCCACTCGCTCCAGCAGCACCCGCATGACCTCGGGCGTCTGCTCGCCGATGATCGCGACCGAGCCCGGCTTGATGATGCCGGACTTCTCGACCGCGATGTCCTCGGGGCGGTTGCCCAGGTACTCGGTGTGGTCGACGCCGATCGGGGTCAGCACGGCGACGCGGGTGTCCACGATGGACGTCGCGTCCCACGTGCCACCCATGCCGACCTCGACCACGGCGACGTCGACCGGCGCGTCCGCGAAGGCCGCGTAGGCCATGCCGGTGAGCACCTCGAACTTGCTCATCCGGATCTCGGACCGCGAGTCGACCATCGCGACGTACGGCTCGATGTCGCGGTAGACCTCGACGTAGCGCTCCGGCGAGATCGGCTGGTTGTCGAGGCTGATCCGCTCGGTCGCGAGCTGCAGGTGCGGGCTCGTGAACCGGCCCGTGCGCAGGCCGATGCGCGTGAAGAGCGCGTCGACCATGCGCGACGTCGACGTCTTGCCGTTCGTGCCCGTCAGCTGCACGACCGGGTAGGACGTCTGCGGGTCGCCCAGCACGTGGGCGAGCGCCTTGATCCGGTCCAGCGACGGCTCGAGCTTCGTCTCGGGCCACCGCTGGTTCAGCTCGTTCTCGACGTCGAGGAACTCGTCGAGGTTCGTTTCCACTGTTCTTACGCCTCCGGCAACGCCGCGAGGCGCTCGTTGATGCGGGCGATCTCGGACTCGGCCACGGCCTTGCGCTCCTCGATCTTGGCCTTGACGTCGGCGGGCGCCTTGGCGAGGAACGCCTCGTTGCCCAGCTTCTTCGTCGTGCCGTCGAGCTCCTTCTGCGCCACGGCCAGGTCCTTCGCGAGGCGCTTGCGCTCCGCGGCGACGTCGATCGCGCCGGACAGGTCCAGCTCGACCTTCACCGCGCCCTTGGGCAGACCGACCTCGAGCGTCGCCGAGACGGTGAACTCGTCGCCCGGCTCGGTGAGCCGCGTCATCGCGCGGACCGACGGGACCTGGTCGAGCAGACCGACGCAGCACGCGCCGCGGACCTTGCCCGCGACCTTCTGGCCGGGCTTGAGGCCCTGCTCGGAACGGAACCGGCGGATCTCGGTCGCGAGCTTCTTCAGGCCCTCGACCTCGGCCTTGGCGTCCAGGTCGCGCTCGGCACCGGACGGCTTCGGCCAGTCGGCGACGACCAGCGACTCACCGCCGGTCAGCGACGTCCACAGCGTCTCGGTGATGAACGGGATGGCCGGGTGCAGCAGGCGCAGCAGCGTGTCGAGGACGTGGCCCAGGACGGACTGCGTGGCCTCGGCGCGGCCGTCCGCGATCTGGACCTTCGCGATCTCCAGGTACCAGTCGCAGAACTCGTCCCACGTGAAGCTGTAGAGCGCCTCGCAGGCACGGGAGAACTGGAACGCCTCGAAGTTGGAGTCCACAGTGGACACCAGCGCGTCGAGCTCGTCGAGGATCCAGCGGTCGGCCGCCGTCAGCTCGTCCCGAGCGGGCAGCGGACGCTCCACCGTCGCGCCGTTGGCCAGCGCGAACCGGGTGGCGTTCCACAGCTTCGTGGTGAAGTTGCGGGAACCGGCCGCCCACTCCTCGGCGACGGCCATGTCCGAACCGGGGTTCGTGCCGCGCAGCAGCGTGAACCGGGTGGCGTCGGCGCCGTAGCGCTCCATCCAGTCGAGCGGGTCGATGCCGTTGCCCTTGGACTTCGACATCTTCTTGCCGTACTGGTCGCGGATCAGGCCGTGCAGGAAGACGTGGTCGAACGGCTGGACCTCGTCCATCGCGTACAGGCCGAACATCATCATCCGGACGACCCAGAAGAACAGGATGTCGTAGCCGGTGGACAGGACCGAGGTCGGGTAGAACTTCTTCAGGTCCTCGGTGGAGTCCGGCCAGCCCAGCGTCGAGAACGGCCACAGGCCCGAGGAGAACCAGGTGTCGAGGACGTCCTCGTCCTGGCGCCAGCCCTCACCGGTGGGCACCTCGTCGTCCGGTCCGACGCAGACGACCTCGCCGTTCGGGCCGTAGTAGACCGGGATCCGGTGGCCCCACCACAGCTGGCGCGAGATGCACCAGTCGTGCAGGTTGTCGGTCCAGTCGAAGTACCGCTTGTTGAGCTCGGCCGGGTGGATCTTGGTGCGGCCGTCGCGGACGGCGGCGGACGCGGCGGCGGCGATGCTCTCGACCTTGACCCACCACTGCAGCGACAGGCGCGGCTCGACGACCGTGTTGCAGCGCGAGCAGTGGCCGACCGAGTGGACGTACGGCCGCTTCTCCGCGACGATCCGGCCCTCCGCGCGCAGTGCGGCGACGATCGCCGGGCGCGCCTCGAACCGGTCGAGGCCGAGGAACGGGCCGGGCACGGTGATCGTGGCGCGGCCGTCCATGACCGTGAGGTTCGGCAGGCCGTGGCGCTGGCCGATCTCGAAGTCGTTCGGGTCGTGGGCGGGCGTGACCTTGACGGCGCCCGTGCCGAACTTCGGGTCGACGTGCGCGTCGGCGACGATCGGGATGCGGCGGCCGGTCAGGGGCAGCTCGACCTCGGTGCCGATGAGGTGCTGGTAGCGCTCGTCGTCCGGGTGGACGGCGACCGCGGTGTCACCCAGCATCGTCTCGGCGCGCGTGGTCGCGACGACGATCGAGTTCTCCCCGTCGCCGTAGCGGATCGAGACGAGCTCGCCCTCGTCGTCGCTGTGGTCGACCTCGATGTCCGACAGCGCCGTCTGGCAGCGCGGGCACCAGTTGATGATCCGCTCGGCCTGGTAGATGAGGCCGTCGTCGTACATCTTCTTGAAGATCGTCTGGACGGCGCGCGACAGGCCCTCGTCCATGGTGAAGCGCTCGCGCGACCAGTCGATGCCGTCGCCGAGCCGCTTCATCTGGTCGAGGATCTTGCCGCCGTACTCCTCTTTCCACTCCCAGACGCGCTCGACGAACTTCTCGCGCCCGAGGTCCTGCCGCGACAGGCCCTGCTTCGCTAGGTCGCGCTCGACGGCGTTCTGCGTCGCGATGCCGGCGTGGTCCATGCCGGGCAGCCACAGGACCTCGTAGCCCTGCATGCGGCGGCGCCTGGTCAGCGCGTCCATCACGCTGTGGTTCATGGCGTGGCCCATGTGCAGCGAGCCGGTGACGTTGGGCGGGGGCAGCACGATCGTGAACGGCGGCTTGTCGCTCTTGACGTCCGCCTCGAAGTACCGCCGGTCGACCCACCGCTGGTACAGCTCCGCCTCTACCTCCGCCGGGGTCCACGCGGCGGGGAGTTCGGGACGCTGGGTTGCGGTGTCGAGTTCAGTCACAGCCGAGAAGTCTACGGAGGCCGGGGTCTCGACTTGAAACGAGATACCTGATAACGGCCCGGCGACGATTCCCGCAGGGCGGACCACGTCCTCACCGGGCTGGCCGATGATGTGCGCCGATCATCTGGGGGAACACGTGCACCACGACATCGAAGATCATCCTGATCTGAAGGACGCGGCCTGGATCCGGGGCGCGAACAGACGGGCGAAGCGGGAGATCCGCAGGCAGCGCGGCCGGGCGCGGTGGCGTCGGCACAGCGGCAAGGTCGTCTCCGCGATCGCGCTGCTCGTCATCGCCGGCGTGCTGTTCGGCTTCCACCGGGCCGGGAAGTTCGGCGACGTCTCGTTGCCGGACGTGCAGCTGCCGCACTCGGGCGTGAACGTGGAGGTCCCGTTCGCGAAGACGCCGGCGGAGCAGTGGCCGGAGGGCGAGAAGGGCATCGTCGCGCCCGACGGCAACCCGGCGTACGGGCAGGTCCGGCAGGCGCTCGTCGCCGCGCGACTGGACCCGGCGGTGCTCACCGAGCACAAGCCCGACCGGTTCCTCGCGATGCTGGCACCTCCCGCGCGCGAGCACGTGGCCAAGGACGTCACCGGCTGGGTCACGCGGCTCAAGCAGGGCACGAAGCTGCTGCCGAACGGCATCCGCGTGTCCGGGAAGATGACGCTCGGCGAGAAGGACGGCTACCCGGCCGTCACGGCGGACTACGTGTTCGCGTACGCGTTCGAGCCGCCGGAGCCGGGGAAGCTCACCGACCAGATGGAGATCGTCGCCGCGGTCCGCGAGCAGGTGACGTACGCCATCACACCGGAGGGGCTGTGGCCCTCGGACTCCTCGGGCTACCAGTACTCGATCGCCTGCCAGGCGGCGAAGGACGGCTTCCTGGCGCCGCAGTTCACCGAGCCCCGCAAGCAGGGCGTCGGCCTGCCGGGTCAGGAGAAGAAGTACTTCTCGCCGGACGGGGAGATCCCGACCGAGAACACCTGCGATTGATCACTCTTTCAGAGGTGCCGAGCGAGAGTGACGGCGATCACAATTGAGCGTCACGGACCGTTCAACCCCTTGGGGCCCGTGACGGGCGACGCCGCCGCGTTCTTCGGGGGCGCTGGCGGCGCCGACGTCCATAAGCGTTGAATGGGACGCATGAGCAGCAAGCCCCCGCAGCACGACGTCGACGAGTCCGCGATCGAAGTCAGCACCCCGAAGACATGGGCCGCGGGGATCCCCGGCGTGCTCGTGTCGCTCGACCGCGCGGTCGAGCAGATGGGTGTCGGGCGCACGGTGAAGACGTTGCGGCTGCTCAACCAGCGCGAAGGTTTCGACTGCCCCGGTTGCGCGTGGCCGGAGCCGCAGGGGCACCGCAAGATGGCGGAGTTCTGCGAGAACGGCGCCAAGGCCGTCGCGGAGGAGGCCACCAAGCGCCGCATCGGCCCAGCGTTCTTCGCGGAGCACTCCATCGAGAGCCTGCGGACGAAGACCGACTACTGGCTCGGGCAGCAGGGCCGGATCACCGAACCGATGGTGCTGCGGCCGGGTGCGACGCATTACACACCGATCGCCTGGGACGAGGCGTTCACGCTGATCGCCGACGAGCTGAACGCGTTGCCGAACCCGGACGAGGCGATCTTCTACACCTCGGGCCGCACCAGCAACGAGGCCGCGTTCCTCTACCAGCTGCTGGTCCGCTCGTTCGGCACGAACAACCTGCCGGACTGCTCGAACATGTGCCACGAGTCGTCCGGCTCGGCGCTGAACGAGACGATCGGCATCGGCAAGGGCTCGGTGTCGATCAAGGACTTCGACCTCGCCGACCTCATCGTGGTCATCGGCCAGAACCCCGGCACGAACCACCCGCGCATGCTCAGCGCGCTCGAGGACGCCAAGAAGAACGGCGCGAAGATCATCGCGATCAACCCGCTGCCGGAGGCGGGCCTGATGCGGTTCAAGAACCCGCAGAACGTCGCGGGCGTCGTCGGCAGGGGCACCGCGCTGTCCGACGAGTTCGTGCAGATCAAGGTCGGCGGCGACCAGGCGCTGTTCCAGGCGATCGGGCACCTGCTGCTGCAGTGGGACAAGCTCGACAAGACGTTCATCGAGGCGAAGACGCACGGCTTCGAGGCCTACGCCGAGAGCCTGCGCGAGCTCGACTGGGACCGCGTGCTCACCGCGACCGGCCTGACCCGCGAGCAGATCACCCGCGTGGCGGGCATGTTCGTCGACTCGAAGGCCACCATCGCCTGCTGGGCCATGGGTCTCACGCAGCACAAGCACAGCGTGCCGACGATCCGCGAGATCACGAACGTCATGTTCCTGCGCGGCATGATCGGCAAGCCCGGCGCGGGCCTGTGCCCCGTGCGCGGCCACTCGAACGTGCAGGGCGACCGCACGATGGGCATCTACGAGAAGATGCCGGAGTTCTTCCTGAAGGCGCTGGAGAACGAGTTCGGCATCTCGGTGCCGCGCAAGCACGGTTACGACACCGTCGACGCCATCAACGCGATGCGCCACGGCCGCGGCAAGGTCTTCATCGCCATGGGCGGCAACTTCGTCAGCGCCACCCCGGACACCCCGGTGACCGAGAAGGCGCTGGAGCAGTGCTCGCTCACGGTCCACGTGTCGACGAAGCTCAACCGCTCGCACGTGGTCCACGGGAGGACGGCGCTGATCCTGCCCGCCCTGGGCCGCACCGAGAGCGACGTGCAGCACTCGGGCGAGCAGTTCGTCACGGTCGAGGACTCGATGTCGGTCGTGCACCGGTCCCGCGGCCGGCTGGCACCCGCGTCGGAGCAGCTGCTGTCCGAGGTCTCGATCGTCTGCCGCCTGGCGCGCAGGACCCTCGGCGCCGCGCACCCCGTGGCGTGGGAGGAGTTCGAGAAGGACTACGACGTCATCCGCGAGCACATCTCGCGGGTCGTGCCGGGCTGCGCCGACTACAACACGCGCGTGCGCCGGCCCGACGGTTTCGTGCTCCCGCACCCGCCGCGCGACTCGCAGGAGTTCGCGACGACGACCGGCAAGGCCAACTTCACGGCCAACGAGATGACGGTCATCGACGTGCCCGAGGGCCGCCTGCTGATGCAGACCCTGCGCAGCCACGACCAGTACAACACCACGATCTACGGCCTGGACGACCGCTACCGCGGTGTGAAGGACGGCCGCCGCGTGGTGTTCGTGAACCCGGAGGACGTGGCGGCGCTCGGGTTCTCCGACGGCCAGATGGTCAACATCGTCTCGGAGTGGAAGGACGACCCGACGGGCGTCGTCGAGCGCCGCGCCGACGCGTTCCGGATCGTCGCCTACTCGACCGCCCGCGGCTGCGTGGCGACGTACTTCCCCGAGGCGAACCCGTTGGTGCCGCTGGACTCCAAGGCGGACATCTCCGGGACGCCCACCTCCAAGTCGGTGATCGTGCGACTGGAGCCCGTGGCCTGACTCAGGCGTGCCGGACCCGGACGGAGAGCCGTAAGCGGCGCCGTTCGGGTTCGGCCTTCGTCTCCTCGGCCTTCTTGACGAGCCGGCGCGCGGCCGCGTCGGCCTCGAAGTCCTGCTGACGGTACTTCGCGATAGCAAATGCATCGTGGTGCGAGATCATGCGAGTTCTCCTTCGGTGGGTTGTTATTCGGGTGCGACCGTCACGGCCAGGAAGTACCTGACCGCCCGCGCGCCCTCGGGCCGCAGCGACTCGTCGAGACGGCGGTCGTCGTACTTCTCCAGGAGCGCCTGCACCTCGGCGTGGTACTCGACGGCCTCCTCCGCCGTGAGGAACTTGACGGTGCCCTGGGTGCCGACCGTCCTGCGCCACTCCTCCGGGAGGTGCTCGTGCCGCCGCAGGCGTTCACGGGTGCGCTCGAACTCCTGGTCCAGGTAGGCCATCGCGGCGGCTTCGGCAGCCAGCGCGGCCTCCCCCTCGAGCCCCTCCGACGAGATGGACTGGCGTCCGCGCACGATCCGCCACGGCTTCTGCCGGCCCGCGCCCTCGACCTCCTCGACGAACCCGTACTTGGCCAGCATGTTCAGGTGGTACGAGCAGCTCGCGACGCTTTCACCGAGCTTCTCCGAGCACTGCGTGGCGGTGTGCGGCCCCTGCTCGGTGAGCACCTGGAGCAGCTTCCACCGGAACGGGTGCGAGAGCGCCCGGAGTGCCTTGGGGTCGGTGATGGGACTGTCGGTCATGACACCAAGGTCTCACATCAAGGAACCTTTAGCAAGAAACCTTGATATATAGATCCTGATATAAAGCCGCCCATGACTCGGGGGAAGTGGTGGCCGCTGGGCGCGTTCGCTGACCAGGCTGCCGAGCAGGCGTTGCACGGCTCGCTGACGGCATAGGCACTGCTCGCGTGGTGACTGCTCAGGAAGCCCTCGACACCGCAGAGCAGGCGCTGCCGTTCCTCGCGCTGCACACGGTCGCGGCGCGGTGGATCTACTTGTTCGTCTCCTACGACGACTGGGCGGACGCGCTGCTCGGCGTGCGGCTGCCGGAAGCGTTCTCCAGGGAGCGCAACCACTTCGACCGGCTCGTGCACTTCAACTGCGGCGTGTGCCTGATGGCGGTGCTGCGGCGGAAGTGGCTGCGGTCGCTGGAGGTCGTGCTCGCGATGACGCTCGCGCCCGAGGTCGCCGAGGCCTACAACGGCCAGCAGGGCGACATGTGGGACGCCCACGCGGACATGGCGCTGGCCGCGCTCGGCGCCCTCGTCACCAGTCTGGTGAGTTCCGCGCCACGGCGGTCACGAGCGGAAGCGACTCGATCACCGGCACCCGGAGCAGCTCGGCCGGCACGTCAGGATCCCGGACGGGCTCGATGAGCTCGCGCAGCAACGCGCCGACGACGTCGTCCGCCGACTGGTCGACCTCGTGGATCAGGTCGCGCAACTGGTCCGCGGCCTCGTTGAGCACCCGCGGCCGCTGGGGTTCCTCCAGCATCAGCGCCGCCAGCCTCAGCACGCGACGGCACGTGCGCAGCCTCAGGCTCCTGCTCGCGGACTCGCGCGTGCCGGCGAGACCCAGCCGGCCACGCGTGCGTTCGATCCACGGCTCGACCGTCTCACGCCGCCAGATCGGGCCGGACGCGAGTTCGGCGTCCGGCTCGGGAATGCCGTGGGAGCGCCGCTTTCTCCACACAGCCACCAGCTGCCGACTGAGCCCCATGGCGTCGGCGATCTCCGCGATCCCGTAGAAGTCCCCCACACGCGCAACTGTAACCAGAGATGACGTTGGGTGTCATCGAACATGTCTCAAATTCGTTCGAGGACCGCTTTCGCCGCGTTGTGGCCGCCGATGCCGCTGACCCCGCCGCCGCGCCGGGATCCCGCGCCGCAGACGAGGACGTTGTCCACATCGGTCTCGACGCCCCACCTGCCGATCTGGTCCTCGGTCTCGGCGAACGGCCAGTCGAGCTCGCCGTGGAAGATGTTGCCGCCCGGCAGTCCCAGCTCGGACTCCAGGTCGAGCGGGGTGCGGGCCTCGATGCACGGCTCGCCGTCGGCGTCGGTGGCGAGGCAGTCCCGGATCGGCTCCACGAGGTGCGCGTCGAGCTGGTCGAGGTAGCGCCGCACGAGTTCGTCGCGCAGTTCCTCGTTGCGGCCCTGGAAGAGCGACGCGGGCAGGTGCAGGCCGAACAGCGTCAGCGTCTCGTGGCCCCGCAGCGACGGCCCGAGGATCGACGGGTCCGTCAGCGAGTGGCAGTACATCTCGCCCGGCAGGACCGACGGCACCTGACCGGCCGCGCTCTCCAGGTACGCGGTCTCCAGCTGGTCGTAGGACTCGTCGAGGTGGAACGTGCCGGCGAACGCCAGCCGCGCGTCGACGCCGGACTTCAGCTCGGGCAGCCTGCGCAGCAACATGTTGATCTTCAGCTGGCAGCCGGGCGCGTCCTGGACCTCCTTGCCCCGCAAGCGTCCCAGCACCGACGGTGCCACGTTCGAGAGCACGAACCGGGCCTCGACCGTCGTGTCCCCGCAGGTCACCGCGGCGGTCTTGCCGTCCGACTCGACGGACGTCACCTCGGCTCCGGTGACGATCTGCGCGCCGGCCTCGCGCGCGACCCGTTCCAGCTCGGCGGTGACCCCGCCCATGCCGCCGACCGGGACCTTCCACTCGCCCGTGCCGTTGCCGATCACGTGGTAGAGGAAGCACTTGTTGGCGCTCAACGAGTGCAGCGAGGCGTGCGTGCCGATCAACGCGTCCGTCGCGACGACCCCGCGCACCAGGTTGTTGTCGAACAGCTCCTGCAGCGTCGCGCCGATCGGCCGTTCGAAGACCTGCTCCCACACCCGCCCGCGCGCCACCGCGTCGACGTGCACTCGCAGGTGGTCGCGGGACACCAGCGGTTCCAGCAGGGTCGGCGCCAGGGCCTGGGCCATCAGCTCCAGGTCCGCGTACCAGCGCTGCCACCGCTCCCAGTCGTCGAGCGACCCGCAGACGGCCTCGAACGACTCCACCGTCGCCGCACCCGGCGAGCGTTCGACGAGCAGACCCGTCTTGCCGTTGGGGGTGTACGAGGACGCGGCGCGCGACTTCAGCGCCAGCCGCAGCCCGAGGTCCGACACGATCCGGTCGGGCAGCAGCGACACGAGGTACGAGAAGCGCGAGAGCCGGGCGTCGACGCCCTCCCACGGTGACGCGCTCACCGCGGCCCCGCCGACGTGCGGCAGCTTCTCCAGCACCCTGACCGACTTCCCCGCCCGCGCGAGGTACGCGGCCGCCACCAAACCGTTGTGGCCGCCTCCCACGATCACGACGTCGTCCATGCCCCGGAATCCCTCCCACGTAGCCTGGTCGGTGGGGAACATAGCGGTCCGAAGGAGATGTGCACATGGGCCGAGTGACGGTGCGCCGAGCGGTCGAACGGGTGTCGCCGAGCGGTCGTCGGCGCAGAGTCGACGCGCTCGCCGCCGAGGAGCCGCTGGAGCTGAGGGTCAACGGCAAGGCGTTGGCCGTCACGATGCGCACGCCCGGTCAGGACGTGGAGCTCGCGCACGGCTTCCTGCTCAGCGAGGGCGTGATCGGGTCGTCGAAGGACATCTCGATCGCCCGGTTCTGCGAGGGCACCGGGCCCGACGGCATGAACACCTACAACGTGCTGGACATCGCGCTGGCCGAGGGCGTGCCGCCACCGGACACCGGGGTGGAGCGGAACTTCTACACCACGTCGTCGTGCGGGGTGTGCGGCAAGGGCGCGCTGGACGCGGTGAAGCTCAAGACCCGCTACTCCCCCGCGTTCGACGAGGTGAAGGTGACTCCCGAGATGCTCACGGGTTTCCCGGACGCGTTGCGGGAGCGGCAGAAGGTCTTCGAGAGCACCGGCGGGCTGCACGCGGCCGGGTTGTTCGTCGACGGGGAGCTGCTCGTCGTGCGCGAGGACGTGGGCCGGCACAACGCCGTCGACAAGGTCCTGGGCTGGGCGGTGCTGCAGGACCTGGTGCCGTTGCGCGGCGCGGTGCTGATGGTGTCCGGGCGGGCGTCGTTCGAGCTGGTGCAGAAGGCCGCGATGTCCGGCATCCCGGTCCTCGCGGCGGTGTCGGCGCCGTCGTCGCTCGCCGTCGAGCTGGCCGAGGAGCAGGGCATGACGCTCGTCGGCTTCCTGCGCGGCGACTCGATGAACGTCTACACCGGTGGGGAGCGCGTGGTTGAGACCGCTTGACGGCGTCGTGGTGGTGAGCCTGGAGCAGGCCGTCGCCGTGCCGTACGCGACGCGGCTGCTGGCCGATCTGGGCGCACGGGTCGTCAAGGTCGAACGGCCTGGGACCGGCGACTTCGCCCGCCACTACGACTCCGCGTGCGGTGAGGTGTCGTCGTACTTCGCGTGGACGAACGTGGGCAAGGAGTCGGTGACGCTCGACATCACCCACCCCGACGGCCGCGAGGTGCTGGAGCGGCTGGTCGCGCGTGCCGACGTGCTGCTGTGCAACCTGTCGCCGCGGGTGTGGTCGCGGCTGGCGCTGGACCTGCCGCCGTCGCTGGTCGTCGGCGAGCTGTCCGGCTACGGCTGGGACGGCCCGTACGCCGACCGCAAGGCGTTCGACGCGCTGGTGCAGTCCGAGGCGGGGCTGGTGTCGCTGACCGGGGAGGGCGACGTGGTGGCCCGTGCCGGCATCTCGGTCGCGGACATCGCGGCGGGCGTCCAGCTCCAGGCGGCCGTGCTCGCGGCGTTGCTCCAGCGCGGCCGGACGGGTGAAGGCGCACGGCTGCGGTTGTCACTCTTCGAAGCGATGGCCGAGTGGATGCACCAGCCGATGCTCTACGCCGCCGGGACGGGAGCCTCGGCCCCGCGGTCGGGCGCCCACCACCCGAGCATCGCGCCGTACGGGCCGGTGGCCTGCGCGGACGGCGCCGTGCACCTGGCCGTGCAGAACGACGGGCAGTGGCAGCGGCTGTGCGGCCTGATCGGGCTCGCGCCGCAGGAGAGGTTCGCCACAGTGGCGTCCCGCGTGGAGCACCGCGCGGAGCTCCAGGAACTGCTCGAACAGGCGTTTTCGGGCCTCACCGCGGCCGAGTTGCTGACCACTCTGGACGGTGCGGACGTGCCCGCCGCGCTGACCAGGCCGATCACCGACCTGCCCACCCACCCGCAGCTCGACACGTGGGTTGACGTGCGCGTTCCCGGCGGAACGGCCCGGATGCTGCCGCCGCCCGTGGCCGGTTTCGAGTGGTCGCCGGGTGCGGTTCCGGCACTCGGCGAGCACACTGACGCCGTGCTGACCTGGCTGGGCTATTCGAGTGAGGAACGAACTGCCTTACGCGTGCGTTCCGTCCTCTGAACAGGAAACGAGGAACGGTGCCCACGCGATGAGGTGAGCATGGGGGAACCGAGGTACAGCCGCCGCACCCTCCTCGCGGCGATAGGCGTGGTCATCGCGACAGCCACCGGCGTCGCGACGTACGTGTCGTCGTCCTCCGGTCCCATCGAGCAGCAGATCGCGACGGCGGACAAGGTGCGCGCCACCCCGGTCGCGAAGCCCGTGATCCGGTTCGAGCGCGTCTACTCGGCCGCCCGCCACCGCGAGATCACCCTCGCCTTCTACCTCCCGGCGGGCGTGAGCACGCGCGGCCTGCCGATGTCGATCCTGCTGCACGGCCTGCGCGGCGACGCCCGGCACGCCGCCGTCGGCGACCTCCCCCAGGTCCTGACCGCGGCCGTCGCGAAGGGCTCGGTGCCCGCGTTCGGGTTCGTCGCGGTCGACGGCGGCGACAACTACTGGCACGAGAACGTCCCCGGCGACGACCCGATGGCCATGCTGCTCGACGAGGTCCCGCGCTGGCTTAAGGAACGCGGCTACGGCGAACCGTTCGCGGTGACCGGCGTGTCGATGGGCGGCTTCGGCTCGCTGCTCTACGCACGCCGCCGTGCCGAACGGGGCGACCCGGTCGCGGCCGCCGCGGCCATCTCCCCCGGCCTCATCACGACGTGGCCGGAGATGGCGAAGCGCCGCGCGTTCAAGAGCGAGGCCGAGTGGGCGTCGCTCGACCCGCTGCGCAACCTCAAGGCGACCGGCCCGACGGCGCTGGGCGTGTGGATCGGCGACAAGGACAAGTTCATCGAGGGCACCCGCCGTTTCATCCGCGACGTGCGCCCCCAGGTGAGCGCGGTCAAGCCCGGCGGCCACGACGACGGGCTGTACCGGAAGGTGACGCCCGACGTCGTGCAGTTCCTCGCCAAGTACGCGAAGCGCGCTGTCTAGATCCGCTGGGCCGCGCGGCCCCAGTGCAGGTACTTCACCCTGTCGTCCTCGTCGCGTCCGCACAGGACGATGACCGGGTGGTGGCCGTCGTCCTTCTCGACGGCGATCAGCGCGTCGCCCCGCAGCCCGGTGTACTCGCGTTCACCGTCCTCGAAGAAGGCCTCCCAGAGGGGGTCGAGCGCCACGTACCGGACGTTCACCCTCCCGCCCGCGCCCTCGGAGACGTGCACCTCCACTCCCGCCGACCGGTACACGCCGACGACCCGCTCGACGTCGACCGGCACCGGCAGGGGCGGCGGCATCGGGAACTCGGGCAGCCTGACACCCGCCAGTTCGCCGAACACCTGCTCGTAGACCGCGCGCACCAGCGGCAGCTCCTCACCGCCGTTGGTGAGGACCGCGACCGCGAGCCCGGCCTCGGGGACCACCCGCAGGTAGGCGTTGAAGCCCAGCGTCGACCCGGTGTGCCCCATGCCGGTGACACCACCCGCGTACTCGTGCAGCGCCCACCCGAGCCCCTGCTTCCCGCCGAGGCCGAAGTCGGGCGGCACGACCTGCGTGACGCGCAGCGCGTCGAACTCGCCGGTGCCGAGGTGCATCCCGACGAACACCAGGAGGTCCCGCGCACTCATCGCGAGCACACTGCCCGCAGGCGCGTCGGCCTCGGTCATGAGCTTCCCGGCGGGCGTGCGCTCCTTGCCCAGGTGCCCGGTGGCGCACTCCTGGGAGGCGTACTCGGCGTGGCTCACGGCGGCGGTGCGCAGCCCGAGCCGCTCGATCAGGCGTTCCCGCAGGACGACCCGGAAAGGCTTGCCGCGCAGCACTTCCACGACCCGACCGAGCAGCGTGAAGCCGCTGTTGCAGTACGAGTACAACTCGCCCGGCGCGACCACCTGCCGCGCGTCCGCCATGCGTTCGACGTACTTCTCGAGCATGTCGTCACCGCTGCCGGTGTCGTGGAAGAGATCCCCCTCGAACCCACCGGTGTGGGTGAGCAGGTGCCGGGGCGTGACGACCCGCGCGGCCTCCTCGTCGGCCAGCCGGAACCCGGGCAGCACGTCCCGCACCGGCCGGTCGAGGTCGAGCAGGCCCTCGTTCACCAGCTCCTGGACGAGCGTCGCCGTCCAGACCTTGGTGATCGACCCGATCTGGAAGATCGAGCCGGTCGTCACCTTCTCCCCCGTGACGTTGTTCAGCACGCCTGCCGCCACATCGGTGATCTCACCGTCGTGCAGCACGGCGACCTGAGCGCCCACGACACCGTGTTCGGCGACGAGCGCGTCCAGTCCGATCATGCATCCCCCAGGATTCGTCTAGTGGCTCAGAACGTTCGGCGGCGTATCCGCCAACGCTCTGAGTCACACCACTAGCGCGGCGAGAGCGGCACCGTCCTCGACCGCACCCACTTGAGCACCGCGGGCCACTCCCCGTAGCCCGAGTCGATGTTGATGTGCCCGGCCCCCGGCACCACGTCGACCTCGATCCGCAAGGCCTCCGCGAGCTGCTTAGCGTCCTGCATCGAGCAGTGCGGGTCCCCCTCCCCCGCGACCAGCCGCGTCTCGGTGGCGGCCCGGCGCAGGTTCGCCGGGTCGAGCGGCGACGGCAGGAACGACTTGATGGCCGGCTCCGGGTGGTCCAGCCGGGGCGGCGCCACGAGCAGCACGCGGTCGACGTGGGCGATGCCCTCGCGGGCCGCGTGGTGCAACCACAGGTGGCAGCCGAGCGAGTGGGCGACGACCACGCGTTCGCGGTCGGTCGGCATCGCCTCCAGGTGCGTGTCGAGCTCACGCAGCCACGTGTCGCGGTCGGGCGCCTCGGGACTGCTGAAGTGCGGCATGTCGGCGAGGCCGCCGTGCTCGGAGACGGTCTGGGCGAGCCAGCGCTGCCAGTGGCCGGGGCCGGAGCCGGTGTAGCCGTGGAGCAGGAGCACGTGGGGCAGCGACATGGCTCCCACCCTAGCGGCGTGGCGGTGGGCGACGCTGGGATGTGAGCGCTGGGGCTGGGGGCGCGAACCCGCCGCTGGGGGGAGCGAGGGGAGGCGGGCCGGAGGGAGGGAGGCTGCCGGGCGGCGGGCGGGCAGGAGCGGCAGGGCAGGACGGAAGGCGGGCGCGCGGCGACCAGCAGGAGGGCGGCCAGCCGGGCGGGAAACCAACCGCGCGGCAGGAGGCTCGGCAGCAGCCGGACAAGCGACAGCGGCAGGCCAGCAGGCGGGCGGCAGGCAGGCGCGCGGCGGGAAGCGGCAGGCGGTAGGCAGAAGCGCGGATGGCCGGCGCGCGGTCGGGAAGCAGCTGGGCGGCGGGCGGAAGGAAGGTGTGGTTGCGCCTCGTGGCTCTAGGCGGTCAGATTGGGCCCCCGCCGCGCCCTCATCGACACCGAAAGGCGAGGCGCACCCGCCACGTTCCCGCCGCACCAACGCCGGCTCGGGTGCCCGGCGCCGTACCGCCCTGCCGCGCCATCACCGTCCGCCGTGCCATCTCCGGCTCGCCCATCACGCCCGGCCCGCGCGGCCGAACCCCGGCACCGCGAAGGGCGCCCGGTTTCCCGGGCGCCCTTCGCGGTGTGGCTCGAACCTAGGCCGACTTCTCGCGGCGCTCTCGGCGCGAGGGCTGCCGGGCCACGATGGTCGGGTTCACGTTCTCCTTCACCGTCTGCTCGGTGATGACGACCTTGGCGACGTCCGTGCGGCTCGGGATGTCGTACATCACCGGGAGCAGGACCTCCTCCATGATCGCGCGCAGGCCTCGGGCACCGGTGCCGCGCAGGATCGCCTGGTCGGCGACCGCTTCGAGCGCGGTCTTGGTGAACTCGAGTTCTACGCCGTCCATCTCGAAGAGCTTCTGGTACTGCTTGACCAGGGCGTTCTTCGGCTCGGTGAGGATCGAGACCAGCGACGGCTTGTCGAGGTTCGTGACGGAGGCGACCATCGGCAGACGCCCGATGAACTCGGGGATCAGGCCGAACTTGATCAGGTCTTCCGGCATCGAGTCGGCGAAGTAGTCCGCCGCGTCCGTCTCGGCCTTCGAGCGGACCTCGGCGCCGAAGCCCAGGCCCCTCTTGCCGACCCGGTCCTGGATGATCTTCTCCAGGCCTGCGAAGGCACCGGCCACGATGAACAGCACGTTCGTCGTGTCGATCTGGATGAACTCCTGGTGCGGGTGCTTGCGGCCGCCCTGCGGGGGCACCGAGGCGGTGGTGCCTTCCAGGATCTTGAGCAGCGCCTGCTGCACGCCCTCACCGGACACGTCGCGCGTGATCGACGGGTTTTCACTCTTCCGAGCGATCTTGTCGACCTCGTCGATGTAGATGATGCCCGTCTCGGCGCGCTTGACGTCGTAGTCGGCGGCCTGGATGAGCTTCAGGAGGATGTTCTCGACGTCCTCGCCGACGTACCCGGCCTCCGTCAGCGCCGTCGCGTCGGCGATGGCGAACGGCACGTTCAGCATCTTCGCGAGCGTCTGCGCGAGATAGGTCTTGCCGCACCCCGTCGGGCCGAGCATCAGGATGTTCGACTTGGCCAGCTCGACGCCGTCGTCACGACCCTCGCGCCCGCGGTCGCCCGCCTGGATGCGCTTGTAGTGGTTGTAGACGGCGACGGAGAGGGTGCGCTTGGCATCACTCTGGCCGATGACGTACTGGTCGAGGAACTCGTGGATCTCGGCGGGCTTCGGCAGCTCGTCGAGCTTCACGTCGCCGGCTTCGGCCAGCTCCTCCTCGATGATCTCGTTGCAGAGATCGATGCACTCATCGCAGATGTAGACGCCGGGGCCGGCGATGAGTTTCTTCACCTGCTTTTGGCTCTTTCCGCAGAAAGAGCACTTCAGCAAGTCGCCGCCGTCACCGATACGCGCCATGACCGCTGACCTATGTCCCCTCCGGCGCACACCTGCTGTAGTGCGCCTGCTGACTTGCTGTGGCAGTCCCACTGGCTGTGGGTGCGAAGCCCGTTCTCCTGACGGTACCTGGCCGACCCCGTTTCAGGGGAGGACCCGCGTGCCCCCGACGCGCCGATCAGGCCAGATGACCGGTCACATCGGCGTGTCGGGTGGGCGAGCGATGTCCGTGGAGTGGTTTCCCAGCCCCTGGGACGTACCCAGGGTCGGGGGACCTCCCCGGACGGCGGGTGGGCGAGCGCTCCTCACGAGCACGCCTCGCCCGTCCGCCGGCACCTCAGGACTTGGCGGAAAGCTTCCGGTAGGGCAGCACCGAGTCGACGATGCCGTACTCCTTGGCCTCGTCGGCCGTGAGGATGCGGTCGCGCTCGATGCTCTCGCGAACCTCCTCCGCCGTCCGGTTGGTGTGCCGCGCGAGGGTGGTCTCCATCAGGCGGCGCACGCGCTGGATCTCGTTCGACTGGATCTCCAGGTCGGACACCTGACCGTACGCGCCCTCCATGGAGGGCTGGTGGATCAGGATTCGCGCGTTCGGCAGCGCGTGGCGCTTGCCGGGCGTGCCGGCGGCCAGCAGCACCGCGGCGGCCGAGGCGGCCTGGCCGAGGCAGTACGTCTGGATGTCCGGACGCACGAACTGCATGGTGTCGTAGATGGCCATCAGCGAGGTGAACGAGCCACCCGGCGAGTTGATGTACATCAGGATGTCGCGGTCCGGGTCCTCGGACTCGAGGACCAGCAGCTGCGCCATGACGTCGTTGGCCGAAGCGTCGTCAACCTGCACGCCGAGGAAGATGATGCGCTCCTCGAACAGCTTGTTGTACGGGTTCGACTCCTTCATGCCGTAGCTGGTGCGCTCGACGAACGACGGCAGCACGTACCGCGACTGAGGGGCGTGGAACTGGCTCACTTCGAGATCTCCTCAGCTGCTAGTTGCTCGAGCCGACCGGCTGCGCGCGGGTGACGACCTTGTCGACGAAGCCGTATTCCAGCGCTTCCTGCGCCGTGAACCAGCGGTCGCGGTCGGAGTCACGGGTGATGGTCTCCACCGACTGCCCGGTGTGCTCCGCGATGAGCTCGGCCATCTCGCGCTTGGTGCGCGTCAGCATGTCCGCCTGGATCGCGATGTCCGCGGCCGTACCGCCGACACCGGCCGACGGCTGGTGCATGAGGATGCGCGCGTGCGGGAGCGCGTGGCGCTTGCCGGGCGCGCCCGCCGAGAGCAGGAACTGCCCCATCGAGGCCGCGAGGCCCATCGCGTACGTGGCCACGTCCGGCTGGATCAGCTGCATCGTGTCGTAGATGGCCATGCCCGCCGTGACGGAGCCACCCGGCGAGTTGATGTAGAGCGTGATGTCCTTCTCGGGGTCCTCAGCGGCGAGGAGCAGCAACTGAGCGGTGATCTGGTTGGCGATGCCCTCTTCGACCTGCGATCCCAGGACGATGATCCGCTCGCGGAGCAGCCGCTCGTACACCGAGTCGTTGAGGTTCATCCCGGCGGTGGCCGACCGCATCTCGGGGGTCGGGAAGGAGTGCTGCGTCACGTCTGCCTGCCTAACTCCAGGTGGAACGAATCTGGAAGCGAAAACTCTCTGCGATCGACCTTAACGAAGGCGGGCGGCGTCAGATGCCCGACACCGCCCGCGTTCGCTATCAGCTGTATTTCATGGAGCTCGCCCGCTCGCGGTAGGGCGCGTGAACTGCCCGTCTGAGATGGGCTTCACCCGTCTCAGACGATCCACTCACGCCTCCTGGCCGTCCTCATCGGACTTGGTCTCGCCGAAGAGCTCGTCGAGGTCCAGCTTGGCGCCCGAGGTGTCGGACACCTCGGCCTGGCGCACGACGCTCGCGAGCGCCTTGCCGCGGCGGACGTCGGCGAAGATCGCGCCGAGCTGGCCGGACTGCTGCGCGCGCTTGACGTACTCGTCCGGCGAGATGCCGAAGCGCTGGGCCTGGTAGATGATCCGCTCGGTCAGCTCGCCGTCGGACACCGTGACCTGCTCGGCGTCGGCGATCGAGTCGAGCACCAGCTGGGTCTTGACGGCCTGCTCGGCCGCCGTGCGCAGCTCGGCGTCGAACTCCTCCTCGGTCTGACCCTGCTCGGTCAGCCACGCGGCGAACTTCGCGTCGTCGTGGTCGAAGGCGTGCACGGCGTCGTGCTTGCGCGCGTCGATCTCGCCCTGGACGATGCCCTCGGGCAGCGGGACCTCGGTGGTCTCCAGCAGAGCCTCGAGGACCTTGTCGCGCGCCTGCACGCCCTGCTGCATCTTCTTGACGCGGCCCAGACGGGTCTGCAGGTCGGCCTTGAGCTCCTCCAGCGTGTCGAACTCGCTGGCGAGCTGCGCGAACTCGTCGTCGAGCTCGGGGAGCTGGCGCTCCTTGACGGTGCTCAGCACGACGGTGACCTCGGCCTCGCGGCCCTCGTGCTCACCGGCGACGAGCGTCGTGGTGAAGGTCTTGGTCTCACCCTCGGAGGCGCCGACGAGCGCCTCGTCGATGCCCTCGACGAGCTGGCCGGAGCCGACCTCGTAGGACAGGCCGCTGGTGCGCGCCTCCTCGACCTCTTCGCCGTCGACGGTGGCGGACAGGTCGACGATCACGAAGTCGCCGGTCTGCACCGGGCGGGAGACGCCGGTCAGCGTGCCGAAGCGCGCGCGGAGCTCGTCGAGCTGGGTGGTCACGTCCTCGTCGGTGACCTCCTGCTCGTCGACGGTCACGGCGAGCTCGCCGAAGGCGGGCACGGTGATCTCGGGGCGGACGTCGACCTCGGCGGTGAACTCGAGCGTCTGGCCGTCCTCGATCTTGGTGACCTCGAAGTCCGGACGGCCGAGCGTGCGCACCTCACCCGCGTTGACCGCCTCCAGGTACTTGGCCGGGATGGCCTCCTGGATGACCTCGTCCAGCACCGGGGCGCGGCCGATGCGGTTCTCCAGGACCTTGGCGGGGGCCTTGCCCGGGCGGAAGCCGGGGATGCGGACCTGCTTCGCGAGCTTCCGGTACGCCTGGTCGAAGTTCGACTTGAGCTCGTCGAA
This sequence comes from Lentzea albida, assembly GCF_900111005.1. Classification (GTDB taxonomy): domain Bacteria; phylum Actinomycetota; class Actinomycetes; order Mycobacteriales; family Pseudonocardiaceae; genus Lentzea; species Lentzea albida. The sequence continues at coordinate 221,020 of NZ_FOFV01000015.1, read as the reverse complement.
CGGCACCTCGACGTTGATCCGGACCCTCGTCGGGCTCAGGTGCTCGACGGTGCTCTTCAACGTGGACTCCTCGATACGAACAAGAACGTGCAAGACAGCCGGTACCACCACTGCGGGCGCCCGGATTCCCAGCGAGTCTAGGCGAGACCCGCACCGTGACCGCCGCCACCCCGTTCCGAGCGGCCCCGGACCCGCCGGCCCGGCCGTCGCACGCGACCCGGAACCGCCGCGCCGCGGCACACGTCCAAGCGATCTCCGGACAGCTCCCGAACCGCTTCCCGCCGCCCCGTTCATTGTTCGCCTCGCGAAAGGCTTCACAGAAGGAAGTCACGCCACTACGGCGCGTCAAAACATTGCCCACAATTTCACTCGTTCGGCGGAAACAGCCTTTCCGCGACCCGTGGAGATGACTCCATAAGCACCAATCATCCCGCCTCCGCGGACAGGTAGCGTTACTGCTCCCGCACCATCCGTAACAGGACCACGGGAACGAACGAGAAAAAGACGTCGCACCGTTTTACCCCGAGGATCCGCCTGATGGAGACACGCCAGCTTCTCGCGTTCACGACCGTGGTTCAGACAGGGAGCTTCACCAAGGCCGCAGCCACGCTCAACTGCTCGCAGCCGACCATCACCACACGCATCAAGGCGCTGGAGGAGGCCCTCGGGGTCGTCCTTTTCCGACGTCTCCCCAGAGGTATCCAGATGACGTCCGCGGGCGTGGAGTTACTCCCGTTCGCACGAAACATCATCAACCTCACCGAAAAGGCTCGAAAAGCCATCACGATGAACGGCGAGCCGCACGGCAAACTCGTCATCGGTTCCGCTCAGAGCCTGACCGACTACCGTCTGCTACCGCTCATCGAATACATGTGCTGGCGCTACCCGTCGGTCCAACTCTCACTCCACTCGCGCAACGCGCTGAACAACCTGAACTCGGTGCGCGACGGCCAACTCGACTGCGCGTTCTTCATCGGCGCCATCGAACCGCGCGACGGCCTGGAAACGACGGTGCTGTGCCCGGAGCCCCTCGTCATGGTGGCGGGCCCGAACCACATGCTCACCCAACGCCAGTCCCTGACCGAGGACGACCTCACGAGCAGCACCCTCATCCGCGCGGAGAACGGTGCCTCGTACCACGAGCTCTTCGAGCACTCCCTCGGCTACGACGACACGAGGGCCCCGGTCCTGGAACTGGACTCCGTCGACGCCGCCAAGCGAGCGGTCGCCTCGGGCCTCGGCATCGCGCTCATGCCGGAGGTGACGGTGTCCGCCGAACTGGCCGACGGCAGGCTGGTCCGCTTGCCCTGGTCCCCGACCTTCCGCGTGTACACGCAGTTCGGGTGGCGCCAGGACAACTCGACGAACCCGGCGGTGACGGCCCTGGTGTCGGCGGCGGCCCAGGTGGTGAGCGACCAGGTCGCGTCGCTGACCTGACGCACGGAGTCGCACGCGGGGTGCCGCGTGCGACTCCTCAGACTCCCGGCGCGACCCCGGAACTGGCCCGCACGACCAGTTCCGGCAGCACGTCCTCGACGTCGGTGGGCGATGCGCCCTCGATCACCGCGACCAGCGCTCGAGCGGCCCTGGCCCCGAAGGCGAACGTGTCCCGCGACAACGCGGTGAGCCGTCCGTGCTGGCACAGCACCGAGTCGTCCCACGCGACGATCGACAGCTCCTGCGGCACGGCGACCCCCAGGTCCGCGGCCACCTCGGCTCCCGCGACCGCCATCACGTCGTTGTCGTACACGATCGCCGTAGGCCGAGCATCCGAGGACAACAACGCCCGAGTAGCGGCAGCTCCCGACTCGGCCGTGTAGTCGCCGGCCACCACGACACCGTCCACAACGGACGAGGCGAAGGCCGCGTCCCGCCGAACGGTGTGCAGCAACGACGACAACCCCGCCACCCGCGCGATCCGCCTGTGCCCCAACGATTTCAGGTGCTCCACCACGGACGTCATGGCCGCGTAGTCGTCAGCCCACACCGAGGCCAGTGAACCGTGGTGGCCGGCCCCACCGACCACCACGGCCGGCAGCCCGAGCGCGGTCATCAACTCGACCCGGGGGTCCGACACCAGCAGGTCGACCAGGAACACCCCGTCGACCCGGTGCTCGGCCCACCACCGCTGGTAGAGCGCGATCTCCTCCTCCCGGGACGAGACCACCTGCAACAACAGCGCGCAGGACATCTCGGACTGCATCCCGGCGATCAGCTGGAAGAAGAACGCCTCGTCCCCCAGCGCACGCGGCGGCCGCACCAGCACCAGCCCGACCGCGTCAGCGGAGGCGGACGACAGGGCACGGGCGGTGACCGAGGGCCGGTACCCGAGCGAGGACGCGACCTCCAGCACCCGCGCACGGGTCGACTCCGACACGCCGGAACGGCCGTTCAGGGCCAACGACACGGCGCCTTTGGAGACCCCCGCGGCCGCCGCGATGTCCTTGATCGTTGGCCTCTTCACACGCGCACCCTGTCCAGAACCAGACAACAAGACGTTCGGAGGCTAGCCGGAGATAAACCGGTTTAGCTAGGGTCCGCGACCAAGGAGGTGGGTGTCAATGAAGAGGCGCACGTTCCTCGCGGGCCTGGCGGCGGTGCCCGTGGCGGGCTGTGGACTGTCCGGCACGTCCAACACGTCATCGAGCGCATCAGGCCAGGTCACGGGCGAGATCACGTTCCAGACCTGGTCCCTCAAGCCCAAGTACACCGACTACGTCAACGGTGTCGTCGACGCTTTCCAGAAGCAGCACCAGGGCACCACCGTGAAGTGGGTCGACCAGCCCGCGGACGGGTACCTGGCCAAGGTCATGGCGGACGCGAGCGCGGGCAGCCTGCCCGACGTCATCAACGTGCCGCCGGACCTCAGCTTCCCGCTTGCCAAGGCGGGGCAGCTCGTCGACCTCGACGAGAGCCTGAAGGACGCCAGGCCCGAGTACCTCGAGAACGCCTGGCAGGCGTTCGAGATCCCCGGCAGGGGCGGCTGCTACGGCTTCCCCTGGTACCTCAACACCGGCCCGATCTTCTACAACAAGGCCCTGTTCCAGCAGGCGGGTCTTGATCCGGACAAGCCACCTACGAACTTCAAGGAACTCGAGGCCACGGCGCTCAAGCTCGCCGAGAAGAAGGTCGCGATCCTCGGCCAGACCCCCAGCATCGCCGACTTCGGCCTGTACGGCGTCAAGCTGTTCGACAACGACAAGTTCACGTTCAACGAGCCCAAGGGCGTGGAGTTCGTCGAGACCTACAAGCGCATGTACGACGCGGGTGCGCTCATCCCCGAGGCGCTCACGCAGAACTACACGGGCGCCGGCGCGAAGTTCATGGCGCAGCAGACGGCGATGAACGCGGGCAGCGCGTACGACCTCGGCAAGTTCAAGACCGACGCGCCCAGCCTCTACGCGAACATCGGCATCACCACGCCCATCACGAACACGGGCAGCGCCAACATGTTCCTGCACGGCGTGAGCGTGCCGAAGAGCAGCAAGAACCAGGCCACGGCGCTGGCGTTCGGCCGCTTCCTCACCAGCGCGGAGAACCAGGTGGCGTTCGCCAAGCTCGCCTCGATCTTCCCCAGCACCAGCAAGGGCGGCGACGACCCGTACTTCACCACCGAGGACGGGACGGACGAGGCACGGGTCCGGGTCGCCGCGGCCAAGCAGCTCAAGACCGCGGTGAACTACACGCCCGTGCAGTTCAGCGACCAGATGCGCGAGGCGCTGCTGCAGCAACTCGCCGACGCCATGCTCGGCAAGAAGTCGCCGAAGCAGGCGCTGGACGACGCCGTCGCCGAGTGCAACCGGCTCCTGAAGTAGGCACCGTGACCCACCGCCCGTACACGCCGTGGCTGTTCCTGGCCCCAGGACTGGCCATCTGCCTGCTGTTCGTCATCTTCCCGTTCTTCAACATGATCGTGCTCGCGTTCACCGACGCGAGCGCGCTGGGCGGTGGTCAGTTCACCGGCGTGGACAACTTCGTGCGAATGGCCGGGGACCCCAAGTTCTGGGCCGCCGCGCGCAACAGCCTGCTGTACATGGTCGGCGTCGTCCCGCCGCTGGTGCTGTTGCCGCTGCTGATCGCGATGCTCGCGCAGAAGGTCGTGCCGGGCATCGGGATCTTCCGGACGGCGTTCTTCACGCCGGTGATCGCGTCCACGGTCGTGGTCGGGCTCATCTGGACGTGGCTGCTCGACAGCCGCGGCCTGGTGAACAGCGTGGTGGAGGCGTTGGGCGGCACCAGGATCGGGTTCCTGACCGACTCCACGCTGCTGCTGATCAGTTCGATGGTGGTGACGGTCTGGCGCGGCCTGGGCTACTACATGGTCATCTACCTGGCCGCGCTCGCGAACGTGCCGAAGGACCTGCACGAGGCCGCGATGGTCGACGGCGCGGGACCGGTCAGGAGGTTCTGGTCGGTCACCGTGCCGAGCCTGCGGCCCACGATGGTGCTGGTCGCGGCGCTGAGCGCGGTCAACGGGTTCCGCGTGTTCTCCGAGATCTACCTGCTGTCGGGCGGCACCGGCGGGCCGGGCGGGGCGAGCACCACGCTGGTGATGCTCATCCAGTCCGTCGGCCGCGGCCTCACCGGTGAGGTCGGGTACGCGTCGGCGCTCAGCGTGGTGCTCTTCGTCATCCTGCTCGGCCTGCTGCTGATCACCCTCAAGCTCAACCGCAGGGAGGACCAGCTGTGAAGCGCGCCCACGGCTCCCTGGCACTGCGCTACCTCGGCCTGCTCGCCATCCTCGCGATCAGCATCGGCCCGTTCCTGTGGCAGTTCGTCACGAGCATCAAGGGGCCGAACGAGGACGTCTTCGTCCCCGACTTCGTCCCGGACGACCCGACGTTCGGCAACTACGCCGCCGTGGCCGACGTCGTACCGGTCTGGTCGTTCGCGCTCAACTCGCTCGGCGTGGCGAGCGTCAACGTCGTCACGAACTGCCTGGGCGCGGCCATGGCCGGTTACGCGCTGGCACGTCTGAAGTTCCGCGGCCGCCGGTTCGCCGCGGTGATCTTCGCGAGCAGCATCCTGGTGCCGTTCGAGGCGATCATGATCTCGCTGTTCCTGGTGATGCGCGGGTTCGGCCTCACCAACACGCTCACCGCGGTCGTGCTGCCCGGCGCGATCGCCGCGCTCAACGTCCTGTTGATGCGCAACGCCTTCCTCGCACTCCCCGCCGAAGTCGAGGAAGCCGCGATCATCGATGGCGCCAACGCGTGGCAGCGCTTCACCCGCCTCGCGCTGCCGTCGGTGAAGGGCACGCTGGTCGTGGTGGCGCTGTTCTCGTTCATGTTCAGCTGGGACGACTTCCTGTGGCCGCTCATCGTGCTGAGCGACCAGGAGAAGTACACGCTCACCATCGGTCTCGCGTACCTCCAGGGCACGTTCGTGCAGAACCAGCGGCTGGTCGCGGCGGGCACGATCATCGCCGTCGTGCCGCTGATCCTGCTGTTCCTGTTGCTGCAGAAGCACTTCTTCCGCGGAGTGGGAGAAGGCGCGATCAAGGGATGATCCATTGCGTTTCGGCGTGAACTACACCCCGTCCCACGGCTGGTTCCACCACTGGCTCGACTTCTCCCTCGACGACGTCCAGCGCGACTTCGAGTCCATCGCGGGTCTCGGCCTCGACCACGTGCGGGTCTTCCCGCTGTGGCCGGTGTTCCAGCCCAACCGCGGTCTGGTCCGCCCGCAGGCCGTCGAACAGCTCGCCCTGGTGCTCGACGCGGCTCGCGGAACAGGACTCGACGTCCAGGTCGACGTCCTGCAGGGGCACCTGTCGAGCTTCGACTTCTACCCGTCGTGGGTGCAGACCTGGCACCGCCGCAACATCTTCACCGACCCCGACGTGATCGACGGGCAGCGCCTCTACGTCCGCACGCTCGCCGAGGCCCTGAAGGACAAGCCGAACTTCCTCGGCTTCACCCTGGGCAACGAGGTGAACCTGCTCACCGAGTCGAACCCGTGCGTGCCCGAGCAGGCCGGCGAGTGGATCGACGCGCTGCTCGACGAGTGCGAGAAGGCCGCTCCGGGCCTCCCGCACGTCCACTCCGAGTACGACGCCGTCTGGTACGAGAGCGACCACGCGTTCCTGCCGGAGCACGCGGCCAACAAGGGCGCGATGACCACCGTGCACTCGTGGGTCTTCAACGGCACCGCTCAGCGCTACGGGCCGATGTCCGTGGAGAGCGTCCACCACGCCGAGTACCTCGTCGAGCTGGCGAAGGCGCACGCGAAGGACCCGGACCGGCCCGTGTGGCTGCAGGAGGTCGGCGCCGCCCAGCCCGAGATCAGCGCGGAGCAGGCGCCGCGGTTCGCCGAGCAAACGCTTGCGAACGTGTTGACGTGCTCGAACCTGTGGGGCGTCACGTGGTGGTGCTCGCACGACGTCGACCGTGCGTTGGTGGACTTCCCCGAACGCGAGTACGAGTTGGGGTTGTTGACGACGGAACGCAAGGCCAAGCCGCTCGGCGAGGCGATCGCCCGGATCGTGCGCGAGGCAGTGCACGAGCCGGTCGAGCGCACGCCGATCACGCTGCACGGCGACCGGCCCTCGTGGGGTCCGGGCGGCGCTTTCTTCGAAGAGTGGATGAGCCACGCGCGGGACGGCGTGCGGGCTTCGATCGAGCTGGGGTGACGACGACGTGCACGACGAACGCGCGCTGCTGGAAGAACGACTCAACCGCACGCTGAAGGAACGCATCCGCCCGGCCGTCTACGGCGAGACCGCACCGCTGGAGCTCGCCGTCTGGACCGTGCCGGACGAGCCCGTCCCGGTCGCCGAAGCCCTCGCCGCCACCTACGCACCGGCGCGGGTCGGCGACGCCTGGGGCGCGCCGTGGAGCACGAGCTGGTTCCGCCTCACCGGCACCGTTCCCGAGGCGTGGCAGGGCAAGCAGGTCGAGGTCGTGCTGGACCTCGGCTTCACCCACCCCGGCCCCGGTTTCCAGTCCGAGGGCCTCGCCTACACGGCGTCCGGTGAGCCCATCAAGGGCATCGAGCCGCGCAACACCTACCTGCCCGTCGACGGCGGCGAGGTGCTGTTCTACCTCGAGGCCGCCGGCAACCCGACGATCCTCGACTTCCACCCGTTCCTGCCGACCGCGCTGGGTGACAAGGAGACGGCGGGCACCGAGCCGCTGTACAAGATCCTCAAGGCCGAGCTCGCGGTGTTCCAGCCGCAGGTGTGGCACCTGATGCTCGACATCGAGGTGCTGCAGGGCCTGATGAAGGAGCTCCCGGACCACGACCCGCGCCGGCACAAGATCCTGCACGCACTGGACCGGGCGATGGACGCGCTGGACCTGAACGAGGTCGCCGCGACCGCCGACCTGGCCCGCGAGGAGCTGGCCGGTGTGCTGGCACTGCCCGCCAACGCCTCCGCGCACAAGGTCTCCGCGATCGGTCACGCGCACATCGACTCCGCCTGGCTCTGGCCGCTGCGCGAGACGGTCCGCAAGTGCGCGCGCACGTTCTCGAACGTCACCAAGCTGATGGACGAGTACCCGGACTTCTACTTCGCCTGCTCACAGGCCCAGCAGTACGCGTGGATGCGGGAGCACCACCCGCACGTCTGGGACCGCGTGCGGGAGAAGGTCCGGAGTGGACAGTTCGTGCCGGTCGGCGGCATGTGGGTCGAGTCGGACACGAACATGCCCGGCGGCGAGGCGATGGCCCGCCAGCTCGTGCACGGCAAGCGCTTCTTCCTGGACAACTTCGGCGTGGAGACCGAGGAGGTCTGGCTGCCCGACTCGTTCGGCTACAGCGCCGCACTCCCCCAGCTGATCAAGCTCTCGGGCTCCCGGTGGTTCCTCACCCAGAAGCTGTCGTGGAACCAGATCAACAAGTTCCCGCACCACACGTTCTGGTGGGAGGGCATCGACGGCACCCGGATCTTCACGCACTTCCCGCCCGTCGACACCTACAACTCGTCGCTGTCCGGCGAGGAACTGGCCCGTGCGTCCCGCCAGTTCGCCGAGCACGCCAAGGCCTCGCGGTCGCTGGTGCCGTTCGGCTACGGCGACGGCGGTGGTGGCCCCACCCGCGAGATGATGGAGACCGCGCACCGCGTGGCGAACCTCGAAGGCTCCCCGACCGTGCGCGTCGAACCGCCGCGCGAGTTCTTCCAGGCCGCGCAGGACGAGTACCCGGACGCGCCGGTGTGGGCGGGCGAGCTGTACCTGGAGAAGCACCGCGCCACCTACACCACCCAGGCGAAGACCAAGCAGGGCAACCGCCGCAGCGAACACCTGCTGCGCGAGGCCGAGCACTGGTCCGTCGCCGCCGCCCTGCAAGGCGCCGACTACCCGTACGACGAGCTCGACCGGTTGTGGAAGACCGTGCTGCTGCACCAGTTCCACGACATCCTGCCGGGCAGCTCGATCGCCTGGGTGCACCGCGAGGCCGAGGCCACCTACGCCCGCGTGGCGTCCGAGCTGAAAGCCCTGACCGCTACCGCCATCGACGCGCTGAAGGGCGACGGCGACGACGAGCTGACGTTCGACGTGCTCGGCGGCGACGCCCCCAGGCCGTTCGTCGCACCGGCCGGCGGCGTGCTGGACAACGGCAGGCTGCGCGTCACGATCGACGCCGAGGGCATCGTCACCTCGATCCTCGACCTGGAGGAGGACCGCGAGGTCCTGCCGCCGCACGGGTTCGCGGGCATGCCGCAGCTGCACCGCGACAACCCGAACCAGTGGGACGCCTGGGACATCGACCCGTTCTACCGCAACTGGAAGGCCGACCTGATCCCGTCCGAACGCGTGGACGCCTCGGACGGTGTCGTGGTCAGGGCGAAGTTCGGCGACTCCGTGCTCACCCAGACCGTCCGGCTGCGCGAGGGCGCGAAGCAGGTCGACTTCGACACCGAGGTCGACTGGCAGGAACGGGAGAAGCTGCTCAAGATCGCGTTCCCGCTCGACCTGCGCGCCGAGGTCTCCACGGCCGAGACCCAGTTCGGCCACCTGCACCGCCCGGTGCACACCAACACCTCGTGGGAGGCCGCGAAGTTCGAGATCTGCGCCCACCGCTTCCTGCACGTCGGCGAGCCCGGCTACGGCGTCGCGGTGGTCAACGACTCGACCTACGGCCACGAGGTCACCCGCACCACCCGAGAAGACGGCGGAACCACCACGACCGTGCGCCTGTCCCTGCTGCGCGCACCGAGGTTCCCCGACCCGGAGACCGACCAGGGCGAGCACCGCTTCCGCTACGCCCTCGTGGTCGGCGACCTGCCGGCGGCCATCGACGCCGGCTACCGCATCAACCTGCCGCCGCAGGCCGTCCGCGGCTCCGTGACGCCGGAACCCCTGGTGCGCACGGACAACCCCGCGGTCAGGGTCGAGGCCGTGAAGCTAGCCGACGACCGGTCGGGCGACGTCGTCGTCCGGCTCTACGAGGCGCACGGCGGCCGTGCCCGCGCCTCGATCAGCACCTCCTTCGCCCACACGCGGATCCAGGAGACCGACCTGCTCGAACGGCCGCTGGCCGACGCGACGGCCGAGGTGGTGCTGCGCCCGTTACAAGTGATCACCCTGCGAATCACGAGGTAGCGCATGAAGAAGCTGTTCCTGGCCCTGCTGCTGGTGGCGCTCGCCGCGCCACCGGCCCAGGCGGCCACCCAGAAGCGAACCGTCGTCTACTACCAGACCCAGTACAGCAACGGCGCGACCGGCACGTACGTCTCGCCCAAGCCCCTGCTCGACCGCGGCACCGGCGTCACCGACGTCCTCGTCGCGGCCATCCACCTCAACGACAACAGGATCGTCCACCTCAACGACCACCCGCCTTCGCACTCGCGGTACACCCAGATGTGGGCCGACCTCGCCGCGATGCAGGCCCGCGGCGTCAACGTGATCGGCATGGTCGGCGGCGCCGCGCAGGGCTCGTTCGCGCGGCTCGACACGCAGTTCGACACCTACTACCCGTTGCTGCGCGACACGATCCGCACCTACAAGCTCAACGGCGTCGACCTCGACGTCGAGGAGCGGATGTCGATCGCCGGCATCCGCCGCGTGATCGACCAGCTCAAGACCGACTTCGGCGCGAACTTCATCGTCACGCTCTCGCCGGTCGCGTCGGCGTTGTGGGGCGGCGGCAACCTGTCCGGCTTCAACTACGAGGACCTGTACCGCAGCCACGGCTCGAAGATCGCGTGGTTCAACGGCCAGTTCTACAACGGCTGGGGCAACGCGGGCAGCACCTCGAACTACGACCAGATCATCAACCGGCGGTTGATCCCGGCGAACAAGGTCGTGCTCGGCGTCCTCACCAACTCGGCCAACGGCGGGTCGGGCTACGTCTCCACGACGACCCTGAAGAACACCGTGACCAGTCTCAAGACCAAGTACACCAACTTCGGTGGCGTGGCGGGCTGGGAGTACTTCAACTCGCTGCCGGGTGGCACCGCGGAGCCGTGGCGGTGGGCGAGCGAAGTCACGGCGATGCAGAAGTAGGCCGTTCGGGGCAACTTGCGGCGGGGTGGTCAACTTCCACCCCGCCTGGCGCATCATGTGCTCGAGTGCCTCCGTCGGGGGAAGGTGGGGGCAGGGGGTTTTGGGGGGTCTTTTTCGCATGCCTTCTTGGAGATCGATCGCGGCTGTCGTCGTGGTCGCACTGGGGATCGTCACTCCGGGTGTCGCGCACGCGGCGCCACCGTCGAACGACGACATCGGCGCCGCGACGCCGATCACCGCGCTGCCGTTCACCGCGCAGCAGAGCCTGTCGGAGGCGACCACCGCCTCCGACGACCCCGGTGCGTGCGACGGCTACTCGCCGCGCGGCTCGGTGTGGTTCAGCCACACCGCCACCGAGGACGGGTTCCTGCGGATCAGCACGGACGGCAGCAGCCGGCAGCTGCTCACCACGGCGTTCACCGGCGAACGAGGTGATCTCAGGTACTTCCCGAACAACTGCACCTCGGCCAACAGCAGGCCGATCACGTTCCGGGCGAAGGCCGGCACCCGATACCACTTCATGGTCAGCGACTCCTCCACGCCGGGTGCGCAGGTGAACCTGACGGTCCAGCGGGTGGCACCGCTCGCCAACGACGACTTCGCCGACGCGCAGTCCGTGCCGTCGCTGCCGTTCAGCACGCCGGGCCCTGACCTCGCGCTGGCCGGCTACGAGACCGACGAACCGGCGGCGCAGGGCTGCTCCGGTGCCGAGGGATCGCCGAGCGCCTGGTACTCCTACACGCCCGCGACGACCCAGTCGGTGCTCGCCCGCGTGCAGACGAACGGCAGCGGTCCCCGCCTCGCGATCTACGACGGCCCGTCGCTCACCGGACTGCGCCTGGTCGGGTGCACCGGCGCGAGCTACTACGACGGCAAGGCGATGCGCCTGAACGCGGGCACGACCTACTACATCCAGGTTTCCGGCCCCACCTACAACTCCTCGCCCGTCACGGTGCGGCTGGACGAGGCGCCCGCGCTGCGAACGTCCGTCTACGCGGACTCGTCGGGGGACCGGTCGGTCTACGAGACCGTCGGGTTCACCCTCGACCACTCCGCCCAGTGGGGCAACGCGGTGACCTCCGTCGTCGACTTCGGGGACGGCACCACCTCGGCGCCCACCGGTGAGGAGCAGGTCGGGCACCGCTACTCGGTGGACGGCGTCTACACGGTGACGGTCAGCGCCACGTCCGCCGACGGCCGGACCGCCACGGACACCACCACGGTGACGGTGAAGACGCACGACGTCGCGATCACCAAGTTCACCCCACCTTCCTCGGCACGGGCCGGGCAGCAGAAGCAGATCACCGTCCAGGTCGGCAACACCCGGCACCTGGAGAAGGCCACGGTCACGCTGTTCCGCAGCGACGGCGACTGGTGGAAGGAGGTCGGTGTGCTCACGCTCGACGTGCCGGCGCACCCGACCCGCAAGGTCTCCTTCCCGTTCGCGTACACCTTCACCCCGGAGGACGCCGCGATCGGCAAGGTGACGTTCCGCGCCGTGCTCTCGCTGCCGTACCCGGTGCAGGACGCACGCCCGATGGACAACGAGGTGATCGCGATCGCGACCACCGTCCGTCCGGCGGCCACGACCACCGCTCTCGCGAACTGACCTGGGGGAACCATGAGACTGTCCACGCGTTTGCGCGTGTCGGTCGTCGCGCTCGCCGCGGCGGTGACGGCGGCGCTGGCACCCGGTGTCGCGCACGCCGCCCCGCCCGCGGGCGACGACTTCGACACCGCCACCGAGATCACGGCGCTGCCGTTCAGCGCGACCATCGACACCACGGGTTCCACCAAGGCGCCGGACGACCCGACGTCCTGCTACTCCTCCAGCCAGGGATCCGTGTGGCTCGAGTACACGGCTCCCAGCGACGGCATCGTCCGCGCGAAGGCGCAGAGCGGCCGCTACGGACCGCTCCTGTCCGTCCACACCGGACAGCGCGGCGCGTTGTCCATGGAGCCGGGCACCTGCACGTACAACGTCGGCGGTGCCAAGTCGGTGCACGTCGAGGCGGGTAGGACCTACTACTTCCTGCTGGCCGAGCACTACGCGGGCGCGGGCGGTCCGGTGACGTTCACGCTCAGCGCCTCCGGGCCGGAACCCAACGACAGCAGGGCTTCCGCCGCGGTGGCGTCCCTGCCGTCCACGTTCGACGGCGACCTGTCCCGGGCGACGGCCGAACCCGGCGAGGTGCCGCCGAGCTGCGACACCGCGGCGACCCGGTCCGTCTGGTACTCCTACACCACGACCCGCGACCGGTTCGTCCAGGTCATCACGCAGCGGGCGGCGATCAGCGTGCACCTCGCGACGGATCTGTCCGAAGTGGACTGCGTGTCGTCCGAGGCCGAGGACCAGGGCGCGGTGTTCGCGGCCGAGGCGGGCCAGACCTACCTGGTGCGGCTGGCCGAGGACGCCGAAGACGCCGGCACGTTCACGGCGTGGCTCCAGACCGCTCCGGAGATCAGCCCGTTCACCTACGTTTCAGGCTTCCCGTCGGTCTACGCCGACCTGTGGTTCAACAACTATCCCGGCGACCCGGCGGGCCGGCCTCTCGTCAGCGGCACCGTCGACCTGGGTGACGGCACGACCCACCCGGTCACCACGCCCGTGTTCCAGCACCGCTACGCCAAGGACGGCACGTACCGGGTCGTCACGACCGGCACCACGGCCGACGGGCGCACCGGGTCGAGCGAGACCGAGGTCAAGGTCGAGACGCACGACGTGTCGATCGCGGCCCTGACCGTGCCCACGTCGGCACGGGCGGGTCAGACGAAGCCGATCAAGGTGTCCGTGGCGAACACCCGGTACGCCGAGGACGTCAAGGTCACGTTCTACAAGGTCGGCGTGAACGGCGCCTACGACCAGGAGATCGGGCACTCCACCCAGCGGGTGGCGGCGTCCCCGACCGGTCAGGTCGTGTTCCCGTTCGCCTACACCTACTCCGCGCAGGACGCGGCCACGGGCGCGGTGACGTTCCGCGCGAAGGCCGTGATCGAGAACTGGTCGCCGGGTGACCCGAAGCCCGACGACAACGAGGCCCGCGCCACGACGGCCACCGTCCGTCCGGCGGCCGGTGGCAACGCACGAACCGACTGACCGGTCGCGGCCTTCGGGTAAGGGGTTCGCGGCGATGCCTTAGGTGATCGTCCGATGCAAGCGGCCACCCCTCAGGAGCACTCTCATCGTTGTCAGCAACGACCTGAGGAGTGAGTCAGATGGAGTGGACGCCCGAGGCGATCAAGGCGGAGATGGACTACCGGCAGGAAGCCCTGCGGGAGGACGCCCGCCGCGTGCGGGAGTACTACCGCAACGGCGGGAAGCCGCGGTCGTGGTGGCACCGGATGACGCACCGCCACGAGCCCGAGGTTCCCGCCGGACCGAAGGCCGCGTGATGCCACAACAGCAGCGGGGTGTGGTTCCTCTCGTCCAGGAACCACACCCCGCTGCCGTGCTCGGGCTCTGACTAGGCCTTGGGCAGCCACGCCTTGATCTTGTCGGCGTTGGCGTCCGCCCACTTCTTGGCGGCGTCCTCGGGCTTCATCTTGTCCTCGGCGATGTACTTCGCCACGGTGTTCTGGTCCTCGTTGGTCCACTTGAAGTTCTTGACCAGCTGGGCGGCGGGGCCGTTGGCGTCGGCGAACTTCTTCGACACGATCTTGTCGAGGTCGTAGTCGGGGTAGTCGCAGGCGATCTTCTCGGCGTCGGCGTCACACCCCGCGGTGTACGGGGGCAGCTTCACCTTCTCGAGCTTGATCTCGTTCAGCAGCCACTGCGGCGAGTAGAAGTAGCCGATGACCCACTTCTTGTCCTTCTCCGCCTGGCGGAAGGCCTGGATCAGCGCGGTCTCGCTGCCGCCGTAGACGACCTTGTAGTTGAGGTTCAGGTTCTTGACCAGGGCCTCGTCGTTGGTCACGAACGACGGGTCGCCGTCGAGCAGCTGGCCCTTGTCGCCGGACTCCGAGGTCTTGAACTGGTCCGCGTACTTGTTGAGGTTGTTCCAGTCCAGGATGTCGGGGTGCTCCTTGGCGAGCCACGGCGGCACGTACCAGCCGATCTGCCCCTTCACGCCCGTGGAACCCGCGCTGACGGCCGTCTTCTGCTCGTCGATGTACTTCTTGCGCAGGTCGTCGTGGCCCCAGTTCTCGACCACGGCGTCGACCTCACCGGTGCCGAAGCCCTGCCAGGCGACCTCTTCCTTCAGCTCCTTCTTGGTCACCTTGCACTTGAGCTCCTTCTCGGCCACGTACGCGAGCACGGCCGCGTTCGCCTCGTAACCGACCCACGGGTTGATCGCGAGGTTGAACGTGCCGCAGTCGCCGGTCGCACCCGAGGAGGTGTCACCGACCTTGGCGCCACCGCAACCAGACAGAACCACGAGCGCCACGAGCCCTGCGCTCACAGTTCCGAGCACGCTGTGCCTTGCCACTGTCCAGACCTCCTAGTTGGTCCACCGCTTGGCGGCCGCCTGGGTGAGGCGGTCGAGCATGACGCCGAGCACGACGATCGCGACACCGGCCGCGAGCCCCTTGCCGTACAACTGGCCCTGCGAGAACCCGGCCACCACGTCGTAGCCGAGCGCGCCGGCGCCGACGAGACCGCCGACGACGACCATCGAGAGCACGTAGATCAGGCCCTGGTTGGCGGCGAGCGTCAACGCTCCGCGCGCCATGGGCAGCTGCACCTTCACGATCGTCTGCCACGAGCTCGACCCCAGCGCCGTGGACGCCTCGACCGTCGCGGGCGAGACCGCCCGGATGCCGTCCGCGATGATCTTGATGGCCACCGGTGCGGCGAACACCACCGCGGCGATGATCGCGGTGAAGCGCGACGCGGAGAACAACGCGAGGAACGGCACCAGGTAGACGAAGGCGGGCATGACCTGCGCCGCGTCGAGGACCGGGCGGATGACCCTGTCGGCCCGCCTGCTGCGGCCCATCCACACGCCGACGACGACCCCGAGGACCATCACCAGGATCGTGGCGACCAGCGTGGACGCCAGCGTGATCATCGAGTCCTGCCACAGGCCGGTCGCGATCAGCAGCGCGACGCACGCGGCGGACACGACCGCGGACCGGACGCCGCCGACCAGGAACGACACCGCGACGACCACCAACGCCACCAGGAACCACGGCGACTCGGCCAGCAGCGCCTGCAGCGGGTTGATCAACGCGAACGTGACGAAGTCCTTGAACCCGCCGGTGAGCACGGGAAGCGAGTCCTGCGCCCACTCCGTCACGGCCGTCGCACCCTTGTTGATCGAGCTGCCGATCTCCACGTCCGACTGGAACTCCGCCGCCCACAGGTAGGTGTAGGAGAGGTAGACGCAGACGGCCGTCACGCCGGCACCGCCGAACAACGCCCAGCGGGGAAGCCCACGGCGTTCGTTCGCGGCGGCGGTCGTGACGCGGTCCAGCACGATGGCCAGCACCACGATCGCGAGGCCCGCGTTGAACGCCGTGCCGACGTCGAGGGTCTGCAGCGCCTTCACGACGGTCTTGCCGAGGCCCGGCGCGTCGATCAGCGCGGCGATCGTGACCATGGCCAGCGCGGCCATGATCGTCTGGTTGACGCCGAGCACGATGGTCTTGCGCGCGGACGGCAGCAGCACCTTCACGAGCGTCTGGTTCCGCGTCGCGCCGAGGGACTCGCTCGCCTCGACGGTGTTGCGCGGCACCGAGCGGATGGCGTGCGCGGTGATCCGGATCGCCGGCGGGGCGGCGTAGATCAGCGTCGCGATGGTCGCGGACGCCGGTCCGATCAGGAAGAACAACGTGAGCGGCGCCAGGTAGACGAACGTCGGCATCGTCTGCATGAAGTCGAGCACCGGCGTCAGGAGCCGGTGGGCCCGGTCGGACAGGCCCGCCCAGATGCCCAGCGGAATGCCGATGAGCAACGAGATCACGACGGCCGCGAGGGTCAGCGAGAGCGTGTCCATGCTCTCCTGCCACAACCCCTGCAGGCCGAGGAACACGAAGCCCGCGACGGCGAGCAGCGCGACCCGCCAGCCGGCGACCGCGAGGCTCACGAAGCCCGCGATCGCGACCACGCCGAGCCAGCCGATCACCGGCACCGGCCTGCCGAACGACGGCTGCGCGATCAGGGCCTGCACGAACGTCACGAACTCGTCGATGACGAGCCGGATCTCGTTGAAGAAGTACAGGAACACGGGGTTCGAGTTCCTGGACGCGCCTACGGCGTCGTTGACGTCGTTGATCCAGCGGTGCAGCGGCGTCAGGTCGGCGGCGCCGAGCGAGAGCGTCCAGACGTTGCGGAACAGCACCCACAGCACCAGCCAGGCGACGACGATCCCGGCGAGGACCAGCGACTTCCTGTGCTGCAACGCCCTGGGCTGCGAGGTGGGGGCGGCGACGGCTACCAAGATCACGCCTCCCCGGCCACGACCCCGAGGATCTCCTCGTCGGCGACGACCCCGAGCAGTTCGCCGTCGCGGACGACCTTCACCGGCCTGCCCGCGCTCAGCACGCTGCGCACCGCTTCCCGCACCACGGTTTCCGGCGCCAGCTCGGGACCGTCGAGGTCGTCGTCGGGCCGGGGCGGCCGCATGATCCACTTCAGCGTCAGCACGTTCGAGCGGGGCACGTCCCTGACGAAGTCGCGCACGTAGTCGTCCGCCGGCGCGCCGACGAGCTCGTCCCCGGTGCCGACCTGCACGACCTTGCCGTCGCGCATGATCAGGATGCGGTCGCCGAGCTTGAGGGCCTCGCTCAGGTCGTGGGTGATGAAGACCATCGTCTTGCCGACCTCGCGGTGCAGCCTGATGACCTCGGACTGCATGTCGCGCCGGATCAGCGGGTCGAGCGCGGAGAAGGGTTCGTCGAAGAACAGGACGTCGGGGTCGCCCGCGAGTGCGCGCGCCAGACCGACGCGTTGTTGCATACCACCGGAAAGTTGATCCGGGAAAGACTTCTCGTAACCGGTCAGCCCCACCAGGTCGATCACTTCCTGGGAGCGCTCCCCACGTTTCGCGCGCGGTACCCCGCGGATTTCCAGGCCGTAACCGACGTTGTCGGCGACCGTCCTGTGCGGAAGCAGACCGAAGTGCTGGAAGACCATGGAGAACTTGTTCCTGCGCAGGTCTCGCAGACGTTTCGCGTCTGCTTCGAGAATGTTCTCGCCTTCGAACGTGATCGTTCCAGTGGTCGGTTCCACGAGCCTCGTGAGACAACGGACCAGTGTGGACTTGCCCGAACCGGACAATCCCATGACGACGAACATCTCACCGGGAGCGACGTCGAAGTCCACTCCGCGCACGGCGGCGACGGCACCGGTCCGGTCCATCAACTCCTGCCGTGACAACGCTTTGAGCTCGTCCGATGCCGCCACCCGAGCTGCGCTGGGGCCAAAAACCTTCCACAGGTCCCTGACCGAAATCACGGGATCCACGCCAAACCACTCCGACCTGTTGCGGACTGCGCACACCGTTTCTCGATGCGCGACAGCATTGACCTTCACACGAGTACGGTCAAGGGCTGATACAAATCTGATCCTTTGTGGACAACCGGTCATCCCATGACTTGACGCGATCTCGTGGATGGGGAAAAGCTGAACTGAGCGGTCTTCTGCACCGCTTCTTCCCCTCCGACGAGGAGCTGTTGTTCGTGCAAGCGCCCAGAATCGCTCTGGCAATGACGCTCGTGTTGACGATTGCCGGTTGTGGCGGTGGATCAACGGCATCACCGCGCTCCAGTTCGGCAGCACCCACCGAGCCCTGCGACTCGATCACCATCGCGGTCAACCCGTGGGTCGGTTACGAGGCGAACGCGGCCGTCGTCGCGTACCTCGCCGAGAAACGGCTCGGCTGCAAGGTGACGAAGAAGGAAGTCGACGAGCAGACCGCCTGGCAGGGCCTCGACTCCGGCGAGATCGACGTGATCCTCGAGAACTGGGGTCACGAGGACCTGAAGCAGAAGTACGTCGACGAGAAGCGCTCCGCCGTGCGGGTCGGCCCGTCCGGCAACAAGGGAGTGATCGGCTGGTACGTGCCTCCGTGGATGAAGAAGGAGTTCCCGGACATCACGAACTGGCAGAACCTGAACAAGTACGCCGAGAAGTTCAGGACGGCGCAGTCCGAGGGCAAGGGCCAGGTGCTCGACGGCGACCCGTCGTTCGTCACCAACGACGAGGCCCTGGTCAAGAACCTGGGCCTGAACTACAAGGTCGTCTACGCGGGCAGCGAGGAAGCGCTGATCAAGGCGTTCCGCCAGGCCCAGGAGAAGAAGACGCCGCTGATCGGCTACTTCTTCGAGCCGCAGTGGCTGCACCTCGACATCGAGCTGGTCAAGGTCGACCTGCCGCAGTACCAAGCCGGGTGCGACGCGGACGCCGCCAAGGTCGCCTGCGACTATCCGCGCTACGAGCTCGACAAGATCGCGTCCAAGAAGTTCATGGACAAGGGCGGCCCCGCGGCACGGCTCGTCCAGAACTTCCAGTGGAGCAACGACGAGCAGGACACCGTCGCGTCGTTCATCGCGAAGTACAAGATGTCGCCCGACGAGGCGGCGAAGCGGTGGGTCGAGGCGAACCCGGACCGGGTCGAGGACTGGCTCACCAAGGCCAAGCCGTAACTTTCGGCCTCAACTCCTGCCGCGCGACCACCACTTCTCGTCAGGGCCGGAGATGTCCTCGACGCTGAGCCTCCGGACCGATCCCGCCCGCCTGAGCCGGGCGACCAGCTGGTCCTGTCGTTGCGCGAGCCGGCGGTAGATCTCCACGGCGGGGGTCTCCCGCCGGCCCTGCCGCCTCTCGACGGTCCGCCAGTTGCCGAGGAACTCGAGCGTGAGGTCGGCCACCGCCTGCCCGGCGTGCGCGGTGAGCGTGTCGGCCGGCGAGGCGAACCTCCCGGCGTGGAACGCGAGGTTCCTGGTGACGTAGAGCCACTCCAGCAGCGCGGCGGCGGTGTCCTCCTGTTCGCGCAGCCACGCCGCGAGGGCCTTCGAGTCGGCGAGCCTGCCGCGCCACAGTTCGACGAGGTCCCGCACCAGACCGCCCTCGCTCTCCGCGAGTGCGGTCACGGCCTCCTGGGCGGCTGCGAGCGGCGCGTGCGGGCGGGTGTGCGGGATCAGCACCTCGAGCCACGAGTCGACCGATTTCAGGTGGTGCTTCACGCCGGTGGTCGGCACCTGCGCGTCCAGTGGCCCGCGCAGCCCGGAGTCGTGGTTGGTGACCACGACGTGCAGGCTGACGAGGTGCTGCCGCAGCATCTGCAGAGCACAGCCCTTGGCGAGCCACGCGATCTTGCCCGGGTCGAGCCCCGTCGCCTCCAGCGCGCTCCACGCGAGCCCTGCGCCCGCCATCGGGGCGTCGACCTGCCGCGCGAGGTTCGCGACCCGCATGGCGCTGCGCAGTTCCTCGGGCCAGTACGCGGTGAGCGGGTAGGCGTTGTTCACGGTCCGCTGGTGCTCGGCGCCCCGCGTGACCCGCCCGCTCGGCCCGCTGACCTGCCAGAGCGGCGCGATGTGCAACTCGGTGAGCCGCTCCCCCGCCGCGTACTGGTCGAGCACCTCGCTCAGCACCCGGCGCCCGCGCAGCGCGGCCGTGTGCACGTCCGCGGCCTCGACCGGCAGCCGCACCAGCACCGACGACCCGGTGACGGCGTCCTTGAGGAAGTCGTCCTTCGGCAACCTGGTGCGGTGCAACGGCTCCTGCCGCGCCTGCGGCAACAACTCGTCCAGGTGCCTGAGGTGCCGGGCACCCCGCACCACGAGCGCCACGACGTGCCGTTGTTCGCGCGGCCACAGCAACGCGGCCAGGTCACCGGGCTTCTTGAGCCACCGCAAGAGGTCCGCGCGCAGGTTCCGGCCGTCCCGCCCGTGCACCGCCACGACCACGGCGACCTCGGCGATCATCCTGGCGCGCAACGGAAGCGCGACCCCGTTCCACAGTGGAGCGACCCACCCCTTGACGGCCTCCGCCAGCGCGTCCGGGTCGAGCTTCGCGGCCGCCGCTGCCGCGACCTGCGGATCCAGCTTCTGCCCGTCCTTGGCGATAGCGGCGTCGACGCCCTTGAGGATCCTGCGCGCTCCGGCGAGTTCGCCCGCCCCGCCGTGGACGAACGCCGGCTTGGCCGCGTCCATGCACGCCAGTGAGGTGGTGACGATGCGCCGCAGGAGGTTCCACCGGGGCTGGTCCTCCGTCGCGTGGCTCTCCAACGCCGTCCGCGCACGCGTGACCGCGAGCACGGCGCTGGTGAGCCCGGCCACGTGCTCACCGAGGTGCGCGTCCGGGTCCAGCGCCCGCAACACGCCCTGCAGCAACGCCCGCTGCCCGCGATCGAGCCCGGCGTCGTCGAACGCCTGCCGCAGCCGGCCGTCGAGGTACTGGTACCGCACGTGACGCACCATAGAGGTCATGAACAACCGGAAAGCGGTCTTCGAGGGCACCCACGGCCAGGAACTCGCGGGCCGCCTGGAACTGCCCGAGGGGGACGTGGTCGCCACCGCGGTGTTCGCGCACTGCTTCACCTGCGGCAAGGACTCGGTGGCGGCCACCCGCATAGCCCGCGGGCTCGCCGAACGGGGCGTGGCCGTGCTGCGGTTCGACTTCACCGGCCTCGGCCAGTCCGGCGGCGACTTCGCCAACACCACCTTCACCTCGAACGTCGACGACCTCGTCCGCGCCGCACACCACCTGCGCGACACGATCGGCGCCCCGAGCGTCCTCATCGGACACTCCCTGGGCGGCGCCGCGGTCCTGTCCGCAGCACACCAGATCCCGGAGGCACGCGCGGTCGTCACGATCGGCGCCCCCTTCGACACCTCCCACGTCGAGCACCTCTTCGGCTCGTCGAAGTCGCGGATCGAGGCGGAAGGCGTGGCCGAGGTGCTGCTGGCCGGCCGCCCGTTCCGCATCAGCAACGACTTCCTGCTCGACATCAACCAGCAGAACCAGACGGCGTGCATCTCCGGCCTGCGCCGGGCCCTGCTCGTCATGCACTCCCCGCAGGACGACACGGTGGGCATCGAGAACGCGCGGCTCGTCTTCGACTCGGCCCGGCACCCGAAGTCGTTCGTGGCGCTGGACGGGGCCGACCACCTGCTCACCGACCGGGCCGACGCGGGCTACGTGGCGGAGGTGCTGGCGGCCTGGGTGAGCCGGTACCTGGCCTAGGAGGCCGGACGTCGAAAGCCCCCGACGGCACGTGTCGTCGAGGGCTTTCGTCAACCGATCGGGGCGACAGGATTTGAACCTGCGACCCCCCGCTCCCAAAGCGGGTGCGCTACCAAACTGCGCCACGCCCCGGTTGCAACCACCTTACCGCCACCCGCTAAAGTAACGACCGCAGCCCCACACAGGGCGGCAACGCGGGCGTAGCTCAATGGTAGAGCCCTAGTCTTCCAAACTAGCTACGCGGGTTCGATTCCCGTCGCCCGCTCGTGACCGAGGCCGACTCGTGTCTGCGGAGGGCGCAGACCGGGTCGGTCTCTTGCATTTTCCTCTGGGGGCCGAGCCCCCAGACCCCCACGCCGGGGGCCCGCCCCCGGACCCCCATCTCCCGGGTCGGCCAGTTGGTTCGTGACTCAGGTCACGCTGAGGCTATGCCCAGCTGTGTGTGGCGGTGGGTTGGGTGGTCGATCTCGTCCACCACTGCCAGGGCGAAGTCCTCGTAGGTCAGGGTGTCGGACGGGTTCGCCTCGCTCAGGCGGTAGCGGCCCGTCGGGGTGCCGCCGAAGTTTCCCGCCGGGCTCATCACCAGCCAGTCCGCGGTGGACGCGGCCAGCACCTCCACTCCTGCCGCGTGGCCCAGGCAGAACGGCCTGAACTCGGCCGGGAAGTCCGGGGAGTCGACCACGCGCACGCCCGGTGCCGTTTCGAGGAGGGTGTAGATGCCGACCACGATGATGCGGCCCGCGCCCGAAGCGACCAGGGCTCGGGAGACCTCCGTGTAGAACTCCGCCGGGTCGCGCGCGAGGTCCACCACCGAGCTGACCGCCACGTCGTGGTTCGCAGCCACCTCCGGTCGCACGCCGGGGTCGCGGCCGACCCTGGTCACCTCGTGGCCGCGGGCCTGCGCGGTGTCCGCGATCTGGAGGCCCGCTCTGCCGGACGCACCGAAAACAACGATCTTCGCCATGAGCGCGAAGGTAGGGTGCGGACAGCCGGTTTCCGCAACGATATCGGGGGTGAGCAGGTGGAATGCACGCACGACCTGCCGTACCGCATCGGTGACAAGTGGACCGCGCACGTGTTGCGGGCGCTGCAGGACGGGCGGCGGCGGTTCACGCAGCTCCGTGCCGAGATGCCGTGGGTGACGCCCAAGGTGCTCGCCGAGACGTTGCGGGCGATGGAGCGCGACGGGACGGTTTCGCGCGAGGCGTTCGTGGAGAACCCGCCGCGGGTCGAGTACGAGCTGACGGCGCGGGGGCGCAAGGTGCTCGGACTGCTCGACCTCTGTTGTGACTGGGCACGAGAGAACCTGGTGGAGACGTGAGGCTGGAACAGATCGTCATCGACAGCAACGACCCGGGCAGGCTCGTCCGGTTCTGGGCCGAGTTGCTCGGCGGTGAGCCGGTGAACCGCGAGCTCGGGTGGGCGCACGTCGAACCGCCCGGCGGGGTGCGGATGTCGTTCCAGCCCGTGCCCGAGCGCAAGGACGTGAAGAACCGGCTCCACCTCGACTTCGAGGTCGACGACATCGAGGCCGCGGTCGTGAGGGCGGTGAGCCTCGGCGCCACCCGCGAAGGCGTCGTGCACACCGACGACCAGGGCAGCTTCCAGGTCATGCGCGACCCGGAGGGCAACGAGTTCTGCTTCGTCCACTGAGGAACTAGTGGAACGCCCGCCAGAGCGCCTCACCGAAGCGGATCGCGAGGACCAGGAGCAGCACGCCGATCGCGAAACTGATGAGGCACCGCACGACCACCAGCAGTTTGGTGCCCTTCACGCGGCCATGATTCACCGTCGGCGGGCATGAACGACAGGGCCCATCGGTACCAATACGATGCGGGCGTGACCGACTGCCTGTTCTGCCGCATCGTCGCGGGCGAGATCCCGGCGACCGTCGTGGCCGAGACCGACACGACGCTCGCGTTCCGCGACATCGACCCCAAGGCGCCCACGCACGTCCTGGTGATCCCCAAGGAGCACCACACGGCGATCGGCGACGTCGACCCGCTGCTCGCGGGGCAGGTCCTCGCCACCGCGCACCAGGTGGCGAAGGCCGAGGGGATCGACGAGTCCGGCTACCGGCTCGTCTTCAACACCGGCAGGGACGGCGGCCAGACCGTCTTCCACGTGCACTGCCACGTCCTGGGCGGGCGCGGCCTCACCTGGCCTCCGGGATAGCCATCTCCCTCACGAACTGAGCGTCGACGGGGTCTCCGTGGCCCGGCACGACGACGCGCGGGTCCAGTTCCAGCAGTCGGTCGAGGACGTGGCGCCAGTTCGACGGCGTCGCGTCCGGACCCGCCTGAGCGGGCGCGCCCTGCTCCACCAGGTCACCCGCGAACACGACACCGCAGTCCGGCACGTGCACGACCACGTCGTGCGAGGTGTGCGCGGGGCCGAAGTGGTGCAGGTCGACGCGCCGCCCGCCCACGTCCAGCGTGACGGTGTCGCGGAACGTGTGCGTGGGCGCGACGAGAGTGCCGGTGAAGGGGTCGTCGTAGTACTTCGCGCGGTCTTCGAGCAGCCCGGCGTCCACGACGCAGTCCTCGTGCGCCCACACCTCGCACGGCAGGAACGCCTCGGTCGCCAGCACGTGGTCGAAGTGGTTGTGCGTCAACACGATCCGCGACGGACGCACCTCGCGCGCCAACGCGACGTCCATGCCGGAGTCCACGAGCAGCGACTCGCCGTCCCCCACGACGAGCCCGAGCGTCAGGTCGAGTTCGTCGTGCCGCCGGACGAACACGCCCGGAGCGATCCCGATCACCGCAGGACCCCGTCGACCAGCACCGGGACGGCGCTGCTGACGTTGATCCGCACCGCGAGGTCGACGTCGGCGCGGTGGCCGTTCTCGACCAGCTCCCGGCCCGACCCGCAGTCCCGCACCGCGGCCGGCACGTCGGTGGTCCGGAACGCGGTGGCCGCGAGCCGCGCCTCCGGCGACGCCTTCCCCGCCAGCGCCGCGATCACCGCGCCCGCACCCAGGTAGTCCTCGACGCACGGGCGCAACGGCCCGAACTCGCGCGGACCCGAGTTGAGGACGTCGAGGCCCCAGCGCTCGCCGCCGGGGACCACCCCGATGGTCTTCCCCAGCTCCTGGGCCCTCCTGGCGACGGCGGACGCGTTGCGCAGGCACGCCGCCAACACGTGTGCGCCGGTCTCCCCCGCGAGCGAGCAGAGGTTCGACCCGTTCGGCGACGGCAACTCGACCAGCCCGGTCGCGTCGACGAGTGACGCTGGTCGCAAAGTCCGGCCCGAAGCGGGCTTCCAGCGGGACGGGCGCACCTGGCCCCCGTTGCCGACGACCAGGTCGACGGACGTGGTGAACGACAGGACGTCCACGACGACCAGCACGTCGCAGTCCCGCAGCGCGTGGACGCCCTCGGGCCCCCATTCCAGCTTCAGCTGGTACCCCTCTTGGCTGAACACACACACCAGCGTGTCAGACTCGTGACGTGCGCGTTTATCTGGCAGCAGACCACGCTGGCTTCGAGCTGAAGTCCCACCTGTCCAAGGCTCTCACCGAGCAGGGCTACGAGGTCGTCGACGTCGGCGCCCACGAGTACGACGCCCAGGACGACTACGTGTCGTTCTGCGTCGACGCCGCCGAGAAGGTCGTCGCCGACCCCGGCAGCCTGGGTGTCGTCATCGGCGGCTCCGGCAACGGCGAGCAGATCGCCGCGAACAAGGTGAAGGGCGCCCGCGCGGCACTGGCGTGGAACGTCGACACGGCGCACCTCGCCCGTCAGCACAACGACGCCCTCCTGGTCGGCATCGGCGCCCGCCAGCACACGACCGAGGAGGCGACCGAGATCGTGTCGGAGTTCCTCAGGACGCCGTTCTCGGGTGAGCCTCGCCACCAGCGCCGCATCGACCAGGTCAGCGCCTACGAGAACAGGGCCTGATGCCCGAAGGCCACACGCTGCACCGCCTCGCGCGGCTGCACCAGCGCCGGTACGCGGGCGGGCCCGTCGCCGTCACGAGTCCGCAGGGGCGCTTCGCGGCGTCCCTTGTGGACGGGCGGAAGCTCGTCCGCGCCGAAGCGCACGGTAAGCACCTGTTCCACGTGTACGGCCCGGACGCGATCGTGCACGTCCACCTCGGCCTGTACGGCACGTTCACCGAGTCGCCGCTGCCGGTCCTGCTGCCCGTGGGCCAGGTCCGCATGCGGATGGTCGGCGAGACGCACTGGACGGACCTGCGCGGCCCGACGGCGTGCGAGGTGCTGAACAAGGCCGAGGTCAAGGCGATCCGCGACCGGCTCGGGCCCGACCCGTTGCGCCGCGACGCCGACCCGGACCGCGCCTACGAGCGGATCATCCGGTCGAAGCAGTCGCTGGCCGTGCTGCTGATGGACCAGAGCGTCCTCGCGGGCGTCGGCAACGTCTACCGCGCCGAGGTGCTGTTCCGGCACAACGTGAACCCGACGCTGACCGGCAACAAGGTGAGCCGCGAGCTGTGGGACGCGATCTGGGCCGACCTCGTCGTGCTCATGAAGGACGGCGTGAAGGTCGGGCAGATCAACACCGTGCGCCGCGAGCACATGCCGAAGGCCATGGGCCGGGCGCCGCGCGTGGACCGGCACGGCGGTGAGGTGTACGTCTACCGCCGCGCCGGGGAGCCGTGCTTCCTCTGCGGCACCGAGGTCCTGACCACCGAACTCGCGGGTCGCAACCTCTTCTGGTGCCCGGTCTGCCAGCCGTAGCGGGCTAGAAGTCGAACCCGCCGCCCATGTCGCCGAAGTCGAAGCCCCCGGTGTCGCCCATGTCGACGGCGTCGGAGACACCGCCCATGTCCCCCATGTCGCCCATGCCCATGTCGCCCATGCCGTAGTCGCCGACGCCGTGCATGCCGGAGAACATGGCGTCCATCAGCAGGAACGTGCCCACGCCCCAGGCGCCGGCCACGAGCGCGGGCTTCCACCACGGCTCGGAGTACCAGCCACGCGGCACCGGACGTCCGGCCACCATGCCACCGGGGTAGTAGTAGGGCGTGCCCGAACCGGAGTGCGGCGACGCGGCGTACTGGTGGCCCTCGACGCTGACCTGGCGGTCCTCGCTGACGGCACCCGCCTGCTTCTGGCCCGCGCTCTCGGGCAGCGCGGGACCGGGGTCCATGTCCATGGCCTGCCGGGCCGCGCGCACGTAGTGCAGGCCCTCCATCGCGGTCTCGGTGACCAGCTTGGCCTGCGGGATCGTGCGGGCCTGCTCCATCTGCGACCCGGCGGCGGTGAAGCGCTCGGACGCGTCGGCCAGTGCCTGCGTCGCGGCGGCGTTGCTGCCGGTGAGGCTCATCACCTGCCCACCCAGCCGCTCGACCCAGCGACGTGCCTCCGCCTTGGCGTCGTCGAGCTCCCGCGCCTTGCGCGCGTTGCTCTGACTGACCAGGTAGAACACACCAGCGACCAGCAGTACCAGCACTACGACCCACACGACGGTGCCCACGGCATTACCTCCCACACCAGGTAATCCGTCAACGAGCAACAACGGCCGCGAGTTCCGTCAGAACACCTCGGGGCAATGTGGCTCACGTGTGCCGAGGAACGCCAACGTCAGCGCGTCCACGTGTCCGGGTGTGTGCTCGACCACGCGGTGTGCGTGCCTGAGCACGGAAAGCCGTAGCCCGCCGAGGAAGACACTGCCGAGCGCGGCGATGTCCAGCGACACGTCCGCCGGGTCGTCGGTGCGCGTGACCGCCGCCTCCCCGTTCTTCACCGTGAAGCGCCAACGGCCGGAGTTCCACGGGCAGAACGAGTCCTCGACCTCCAGCACGCTGTCCACATCGGACGAGTACGCGCGCAGCGGCAGCGCGCGGTCGACGTCGACGATCCGGATCCACAGCGCGTCGGTCGCCTCGCGGCGGACCTTCCGCGGGTTGTCGACCATGTGCAGGACCGGGTCGTCCCAGGCGGTGTAGAAGGAGATGCTCGCCGCCAGGTCCATGTCCAGCAGGAACCGGTAGAGGTCGGCGTACGCCTGGTCCGTCTCGCAGACGAGCTCGCGCACGTGCAGTTCGTTGGCCGGACCGCCGGAATCCCCCGCGTACTTGACCCGGAACACCACGTACCCCTCGGGGTGCAGGGCGTACCGGTAGGAGGTGAGCCCGTTGCGGTCGACCTCGCGGTCCCCCAGCTGCACGTCCCACGTCTGCTCGACGCGGCTCAGCCAGCCGACCCGCCTGCGCCACACCAGTTCGTGGATCTCGCGCATGACCGGCAGCGCTTCTTCTCGCGTCACCTGACGGATCCGTGCGTCGCTCACATGCACGTTGTTGTGGAACGGCATACGCGTCGGCATCGTCAGCATGGCAAGGCTTGTGGCGTATTCGCCGTACCCATACCTGCGGTAGATCGCCCCCTCGGACGCCCACAGCATCGCGAGCGCCTCACCGTTCTCGTGCATGCCGTGCAGCTGCGTCTTCATCAGCAGCGAAGCCACGCCACGACGCCGATGGCCGGGTTTCACCGACACGACGGTCACGGCTCCGGCCGGGGCTTGGCGTTCACCCGGAACGGTGATCTGCCGGCTCAGGATCGCGGCGGTGCCGATCATCTCGTCGTTGTCGAACACCGCGTGCGCCCGGTCCGGTTCGAGGACCTTGAGCCACTTGCTGTCCTCCCCCGCCGGATCGCTGAGGAAGGCCCACGCCATCACCCCCTGGAAATCGCGGAGGTCGGCTTCGGTGATGGTCCGGATGCTCAGCGCCGAGTCAGCCATGCCCGCAGTGATACGCGGGTGCGGCGCGACTCGCAGCTCAATTACCGCTGGACCGACTTGACCTCGCAGAACTCGTCCAGCCCGAACCGCCCGAACTCGCGGCCGTTGCCCGACTGCCGGTACCCACCGAACGGCGCGCTCGTGTTGAACGCGGCCGCGTTGATGTCGACCTGCCCGGTGCGGAGCCTCCTCGCGACCCGCAGGGCCCGGTCGGTGTCCGCGGAGAACACGGCACCCGCCAGTCCGTAGATCGTCGAGTTCGCGATGCGCACCGCGTCGGCCTCGTCGGCGTACGGCATGACCGACAGCACCGGCCCGAAGATCTCCTCCTGCGCGATGGTCATCTCCGGCGTCACGCCCCCGAACACCGTCGGCGTGACGTAGAAACCGCGCGGCAGCGGGGCTTCGGGCCCACCGGCGGCGAGCGTCGCCCCCTCCTCGACACCCTTGCGGATGTAGCCGACGACGCGGTCGCGCTGCGCCTTCGACACCGCGGGCCCGATCCGCGTCGAGGGCTCAGCGGGGTCGGCCGAGGTGTACTTCTTCGCCGCCTGGACGGCCAGCTCGACCGCCTCGTCGTGGCGTTCGGCGGGCACCAGCAGCCGGGTCCACGCGCTGCACGCCTGGCCGTTGTTCATGAACGAGTTCGCGACCGCGATCTTCACCGCGCGCCCGAGGTCGGCGTCGTCGAGCACGATGCACGCGGACTTGCCGCCCAGCTCGAGCGCCACCCGCTTGACCGTCTCGGCGGCCACGGCGGACACCCGCCGCCCCGCCTTCGTCGAGCCGGTGAACGACACCATGTCGACGTCCGGGTGCGCGGCCAGCGCCTCCCCGACGACCGGCCCGGTGCCGTGGACGAGCTGGAACACGTCCGGCGGAGTCGCCCCGGCGATGATCTCGGCGAGCAGGTCGGCGGTCCCCGGCGCGAGCTCGCTCGGCTTGAGCACCACCGCGTTGCCCGCGGCGAGCGCCGGGACGACCTTCGCGACCATCTGCTGCAGCGGGAAGTTCCACGGCGTGATCGCCGCGACGACCCCGACCGGCTCGCGGAAGACCAGCGAGTTGCCGATCTCCTCCGGTTCGAAGTAGCCGGCCTCCAGCACCTTCGCGACGCCTTCGGCGATCGAGACGGGGTTCGCGACCTGCACCTTCTGGCTGAAGGTGAGGGGCGTGCCCATCTCGCGGGTCATGGTGGCGGCCAGTTCGTCCGCGCGCTCCTTCAGGCCGTCGATGATCGCCTGGACGGCCTTGGCGCGTTCCTCGACCGGGGTCTCCGACCACGCGGGGAAGGCCTGGACGGCCTTGGCCACGGCCGCGTCCACGTCGGCCGGTGTGCCTTCGGGGAGCGTGCCGATGACTTCCTCGGTGGCGGGGTTGACGACCTCGATCACGAGAGCCCTCCAGGCGGATGTGACACCACTGCGCTGACAACGGGTCAGCCTGTCACATCGGCTGGCGGCGGTCACGTCGGAGTGGGGCGGGGGCGGGGATGGAGGCGGGGATGGAGGCGGGGTGGAGATGGGGGCGGAGTTGCCGGCGGAGTTGCAGAGGCGGCGGGCAGGCCCACGCCGGAAGCGCGGTACGGCTGTCGCGACGCGGTGCAGCGAGACGGGGCGGGGCCGGGCGGGGCGCGGCTCAGCGAGACGCGGCTCGGCCGGACGCGGCTCACCGAAACGCCGCTCAGCCAAACGCGGCTCAGCCACGGCGCGGCGCAGCCAAGCGCGGGCTCGGCCGGGCGCGGGCTCGGCGGGCACGGGCTCCGCGGGCACGGGCTCGGCCGGGCGCGGCTCAGCCAGGCACGGCCTCGGCCTGCGCACCTGCCGGCACCCCTGCCAGCCGCCGCTCCCGCAACACCCGCAGGTGCACCGAAGCCCACGTCCGGTAAGGCCGCCACTCCTCCGACACCTCGGCCAGCGGCCTGCCGTACCGCTCCGCCACCTCGTCGCTGAGCCGGGCCTCGTTGTGCGGCACGGCGTCCGGGGCGTTGGCCCCGCGCAGCACCACCAGCTCCGCCGCGAACGGCCCCAGCCCCTTGACCTGCTGCACCTCCAGCACGGCGGCGGCCGGCTTGAGGGCGCGCAGGCGAGGGCCGTCCAGCACCCCGTCCAGCGCGGCCTCGGCCACCGCCCGCAGGTACTCCGCCTTGCGGCCGGGTAAGTCGAGGTCGGCACCGCGCAACTCCGCGGGTGGGATGAACACCCCGTCACGGAGCAGCGAGGCCTTCAGGGCGGCCGCCTGCGACATGCGGATCCGCTGGGCCAGCACCGACCACGCCGCCGCCTCGTACGGCGAGTAGAAGCCGCACGGCCGCAAGCCGGGTAACGACGATTGGGCGAGACCTATGACCGGGTCTCGCAGGCCCACGTCCGGCCACGCGCGGCCGTCGACGTCCAGGGACAGGAAGCGGCACACCTGCGTCGCCGCGCGGTCGAGGTCGCCGGCGCCGGACAGCGACAGAACAGCAGTGGCGCCGTGCTGGGTCACGGAGACCGAAGCACGGCGCCACTCACCTTCGACCAGGAAGGTCGCCTCCAGCGCCTCGCCCGTGCGCTCGGGGAGCGCGGACGGGGTGAAGCCCTCCCAGAACGCGCGGGAGGTGGCCAGCGACCAAGGGCCCTGGACTGCGACTTCGACGCGGTGAACTGCCATGTCAGGGACGGTAGCGAGCAGCCCTGACAGAAAATCCGGGCTCAGCTGAAGTCGAGGTCACCCGTCCGGGTGCGCTTCAGCTCGAAGAAGTACGGGTAGCCGGCCAGCAGCCGGGCGCCGTCGAAGATCGTGCCCGCCTCCTCGCCCCGCGGGATCTTCGTCAGCACCGGGCCGAAGAACGCGACGCCGTCGATGTGGATGGTCGGCGTGCCGACGTCCATGCCGACCGGGTCCATGCCGCGGTGGTGCGAGGCCCGCAGCGCCTCGTCGTACTCGGTCGAGGTCGCGGCCTCGGCGAGCTCGGCGGGCAGGCCGGCCTCCTCGAGCGCCTTCGGGATGACCTCGTCGAAGTCCTTGATGCCCTCGTTGTGGATTCGCGTGCCCAGCGCCGTGTACAGCTTCGGCAGCACCTCGTTGCCGAACTTCTGCTCGGCGGCGATGGCCACGCGGACCGGACCCCAGCCCTTCGTCATGAGCTCCTTGTACTGCTCGGGCAGGTCACGGCCCTCGTTCAGCACGGAAAGACTCATCACGTGGAAGCTCAGGTCGATGTCGCGGACCTTCTCCACCTCGAGGATCCACCGGGAGGTGATCCAGGCGAACGGACAAAGAGGGTCGAAGTAGAAGTCGACCTTCGCCTTGTCGGCCATGCGTGCCCCTTCGGTCGCGTTCTGTCGCGTCGGGTGCGGTTATCGCCCCATCAGCCCAACCAGATCACCCTGTCATCTCTTCCCGTACGCCGGTTCCGTGATTGGATGCGGGAGTCATAACCATTCCCGACGACGTCAGCGCGTAACCAAACGCGTGGCAGACGAGGTGACCAGTGGCCGCGCCCAACCTCACCCGCGACCAGGCTCAGGACCGTGCTGAGCTGCTGGAAGTGGAGTCCTACCGGATCGAGCTGGACCTGACCGACGGCGGCGGAAAGCCGGGTACGGACACGTTCCGCTCCACCACCACCGTGGTGTTCCGCAGCCGGACTCCGGGTGCTTCCTCGTGGATCGACATCGTGGCGGCGACCGTGCACCGCGCTGTGCTCAACGGGAGCGAGATCGACGTCTCCGACTACCGCGAGGAGGACGGCATCAGGCTGCCGGACCTCGCGGAGACCAACCAGCTCACGATCGAGGCCGACTGCCGGTACATGAACACCGGCGAGGGCCTGCACCGGTTCGTCGACCCGGTCGACGGCGGCGTGTACCTGTACTCGCAGTTCGAGACCGCGGACGCCAAGCGCATGTTCGCGTGCTTCGACCAGCCCGATCTCAAGTCCGTCTACTCCATGAAGGTGACGGCACCGCACGACTGGAAGGTCATCTCGAACGGCGAGATCACCGCCACCGAGGACGGTGAGGGCGGCTCGGCCGTTCACACGTTCGCGACCACCAAGCCGATGTCGACCTACATCGTGGCCCTGGTCGCCGGCCCGTACGCCGAGTGGCGCGACGAGTTCGTCGAGGGCGACTTCAGGATCCCGCTCGGCATCTACTGCCGCGCCTCGCTCGCCCCGCACATGGACCACGAGCGGCTGTTCACGGAGACCAAGCAGGGCTTCGGGTTCTTCCACAAGGCGTTCGGGGTGCAGTACCCGTTCGGCAAGTACGACCAGTGCTTCGTGCCGGAGTTCAACGCGGGCGCGATGGAGAACGCGGGCTGCGTCACGTTCCTCGAGGACTACGTCTTCCGCAGCCGCGTCACGCGCTACCTCTACGAGCGCCGCGCCGAGACCGTGCTGCACGAGATGGCGCACATGTGGTTCGGTGACCTGGTGACCATGCGCTGGTGGGACGACCTGTGGCTGAACGAGTCTTTCGCCACCTGGGCGTCCGTGCTCGCGCAGGCCGAGGCCACCGAGTACCGCCAGGCCTGGACGACGTTCGCGAAGATCGAGAAGTCGTGGGCGTACCGGCAGGACCAGCTGCCCTCGACCCACCCGGTCGCCGCGGACATCTCCGACGTGCAGGCGGTCGAGGTCAACTTCGACGGCATCACGTACGCCAAGGGCGCCTCGGTGCTCAAGCAGCTCGTCGCGTACGTCGGGCTGGAGAACTTCCTGGCGGGCCTGCGGGTCTACTTCGCCAAGCACGCCTGGGGCAACGCGACCCTCGCGGACCTGCTGGGCGCGCTCGAGGAGGCGTCCGGCCGCGACCTGTCGTGGTGGAGCGCGCAGTGGCTGGAGACGACGGGCCTGAACCTGTTGCGCCCCAAGTTCACCGTGGACGCCGACGGCAAGTTCACCGAGTTCGCCGTGCTGCAGGGCGGCGCGCGTCCGGGCGCCGGTGAGCTGCGCACGCACCGCATCGCGATCGGCGTCTACGACGACGACGGCTCCGGCAAGCTCGTCCGCACGCACCGCCACGAGCTGGACGTGACGGGCGACCGCACCGAGGTCCCCGAGCTCGTCGGCGTGCACCGCGGCAAGATCGTGCTGGTCAACGACGACGACCTGACGTACTGCACGATGCGCCTCGACCCCGACTCGCTGGCCGGGCTCATCGACCACATCTCGGACATCGCCGAACCGCTGCCGCGCACGCTGTGCTGGTCGGCAGCGTGGGAGATGACCCGCGAGGCCGAGCTCAAGGCCCGCGACTTCGTGAACCTGGTCCTCGGCGGCCTGGGCTCGGAGTCCGAGGTCGGTGTGGTGCAACGCCTTCTGCTGCAGGCGCAGACCTCGCTGTCGTCCTACGCGGACAGCTCGTGGCGCGCGGAGGGCTGGCGCCGGTTCGTGGCGAAGGCCCTCGAACTGGCCCAGGCGGCCGAGCCGGGTTCCGACCACCAGCTGGCGTTCGTGAACGCGCTGGCCTCGTCGGTGCTCGACGACGCCACCGTCGAGGTCCTGCGCGGCTGGTACGACGGATCCGCGGTCCTCGAAGGCCTCGACGTCGACACCGACCTGCGCTGGCGCCTGCTGCAGGCGCTCGTCGCGCACGGCAAGGCCGACCTGGCGGAGATCACGGCCGAGGAGGAGCGCGACCCGACCTCCACCGGCCACCGCCGCGCCCAGTCGACGCGCGCGCTGCGCCCGACCAAGGAGGCCAAGGACGAGGCCTGGGACCGCGCCGTGAACGACGACGAGCTGCCCAACGCGGTCAGCGAGGCGATCATCGCGGGCATCTCCCACCCCGGCCAGAAGGAGCTGCTCGCGCCATACGTCGAGCGTTACTTCGCCGACGTCAAGGGCGTGTGGGACCGCCGCTCCTCCGAACGCGCGCAGTCGATGGTCGTGGGCATGTTCCCGGCGTGGTCGATCGCGAAGTCCACTGTGGACGCCGCCGACGCGTGGCTGGCCGACGAGCACCCGCCGGCCCTGCGCCGCCTGGTGTCCGAGGGCAGGGCGGGCATCGTGCGCGCACTGGCCGCGCAGGAGTTCGACCGCTCCTGAAATCGCTTGGTGGGGAAGGCCCCGTGCCGCTTCGATGGCGGCACGGGGCCTTCCCGTCTGCTGGGGGTGCGTTTGTTCGGCTACGAGGTCGTGCACTGGTACGAGACGGACGACGACGAGGTCGTGGAGGTCGTGACACGAGCCGTCGACGTGGACGGGCTGTTCACCGACCCGCTGCCGGTCCCGCGTGAGCGGGTCGTGCTGCGCGGGTGCCCGCCCGGTTTCGCGGATCTGACCGGGGACTTCGCGATCGAGGTCTGCACGGACGACGAAGTGCAGTGGTGGGACCTGACCGGCCTGGTCGTCCACGGCACCGTCCAGGACGGCGACCGGGTGGACGTCGTCGCGAGTGCTGCCGTGCGGCTCGATGATGCCGGTTCCGCGTTCGGACCGGTGCCGCGTCATCTGCTGTTCCGCGACGACGAGCAGCTGGGTGAGTTCCTCGGAGCCGACGGCTTCCCCCGGCCCTGGTACGGCCACGAGTGGCCGCCCGTCACGTTGATCGGCGCCGAACACCCCGAACGCGTTCGACCGGCGCGGCAACGCTCACATCTCCACGACCACGGGACCCGCCTGCACGCGCTGGACCGCCACGGCAGGGTCGTGGCCGCGGTGCCGATCGCCCTCGACACCGCGTCGGTGACGCCGTCCGTGCTGGGCGACGGGCTCTTCGACGTCGTGCTCGACCAGCCCGCCACCCGGAACCCGCCGCGGTGGCGCGACCGGCCGGCCCCGTCGGCGCGTGCGGTGTGGGACCTGTGGCGCGACGGCGTTCCGGCCGAACGCAACCTCTGGGTCCCGTTCGACGACGACGGCCGCGAGGCGTGGGGTGACCTCACCTTGGTGGCGCGCGGGAAGTTCGGCACCGACGAGGTGGGCGGTGTGTACACGCTGGACGGACGCCACGTCACCGACGGCCGGAGCCTGCACCTCGCGATGTGCGAGGCGCTGGTGGGGCCCGGCGGGTACTTCGGCCGGGAGTACAACGCGTTCAGGGACTGCCTCAGCGGTGGCTGGGGCGTGCGGCCGGGGTTCACCCTGGTGTGGAACGACGCCCAGGTGGCCAGGAACGCCATCCCCGGCTACCTGCGGGACGTCGTGGAACTCTTGGAGAGCTTCGGCGTCACCGTCGAGCTGAAGTCGTCCACTCCGGACGCGCACGAGGGGGAGACATGATCGGTGAACTGGTGGAGCGCTGGCACCGCGGCTGGATCGCGGCCGACGGGCTGACGTCCGAGCACCGCGACGGCCACCTGGTCGTCCACGTGAACCGGCCGCACCGGGTGTTCGAGTGGATCGCGACGGACGACGCGGAGACCGCCGCGCTGGCCGCGGTCGTGGCCGCGTCCGCCGAACCGAGTTGGCTGAGCGTCCCCACGCACTCGCCGCAGAAGGTGGTCGCGGAGCTCGAAGCGGCGGGGCTCGTCGTGGCACGGCCGGACGAGACGTTCATGCGGTGCGCGCTGGCGGGTCACCCGGCGCCGGAACCGCCCGCGGGCTACGTCGTGGAGGTGACCGGGGACGCGGTGATCGGTGTGCGGGTGCTGGCGGACGGCGAGGTGGCGGCGAGCGGGCTGATGGCCGTCGTCGGGGAGGACGCCGTCGCCCACCGCATCGAGACCGCGGAGGCGCACCGGCGGCGTGGCCTCGGCAGCGTCGTGATGGGCGCGTTGATCACCGAGGCTCTGGCCAGGGGCGCGGTGACGGGACTGCTGTTCGCCTCGACCGACGGCGTGCACCTGTACCGCGGGCTGGGCTGGGAGAAGATCTCCGACCTCGTGGTGGCCCAGAACGCCGTCAGCCCGTGAACGCGCGAACGCCCCCGGTGCGGCACCGGGGGCGTTCGGGAGAAGCGGGATCAGGAACGGGTCGTGCTGCCGGCCTGGTCGGTCAGCATGCGCAGGCCCGAGATGAGGCCGCCCGCGAGGTCGCCCTCCTTGAAGGACGCGACCATGCTCATCACCGCGAGCTTGGCGCCGCGGTCGGCGAGACGGCGGTGGGACTCCTCGCCCGTCACGACCTCGACGACGCGCTCACCCGGCGACACGGCCACGAGGACGTGGTGCGACGGGCGCTCGGTGGAGCCGTGCAGCTCCTGAGCGCGCTCGTGGGCGTTCGAGCCGAGCTCGCCCAGGTACACGCTGAAGTCGAGGCCCGTGGTGCGGCTGGAGAGCGTCAGCGCCTCGTCCAGCTGCGCGAGCTGGGCCGGCGTGAACGGCAGCTCCGGTGCGTGCGGCTCGTACATCTTCGCCGCGGACACCCGGCCGCTGTTCGTCACGACGGCACCGAGCGGCAGCGACGCCGGGTCGACGGCCTCGATCGCCTTACCAGTTGCCACGTGCGCCTCCCTTGGCGGTCGAGCCCGCGGTACCGGGCTCGGCGACGCTGTGGTGGTCCGCGCTCAACCCAGCCGGGTTCGCGCTCCACCACACCGGGGCGTAGCCCCACTCCTGGCCGGGCCTGTACCGGGGAATCCGGGTGGCCTTTGGCCTCACCGTCAGCAGCGTGATCACGCCGTAGATCGCCAGCGGGATCAGCGCGAAGACGAGAACGGTCTCCACGATGGTCACGGCGGGTACGGTAGCCGAACTCAGCCGCGCACGAGCGGCCGGGCCAGCAAGATCGCGGTGAATCCCACGATCGAGCCCGCCACGACGTAGACGGCGCCCAGCGACGTGGCCTGCGCCAACGGTCCGGCGAGGCCCGCGCCCAGCGGCGAGAGGCCCCAGGCGAGCACCCGGTAAGCGCTGGTCACACGCCCCATCATCGGTCCGGGCGTGAGTCGTTGCCGCCGGGTCGCGGACAGCACGTTCCACCCCGCGGACGCCAGGCCGAACAGCACGCAGGCGATCACCGCGACCACCAGCCACGGCGTGAGCCCGAACAACGCGAACGCGGCGCCGAGCAAGGCCAGGAACCCGACCATGACCCGGCCCGCACCCCACCGCCTCGCGAGCCGCGGGGACAGCCACGCGCCTAGCAGAGCACCGGCCGCCATACAAACGACCAGGGCGGGAACCACCGGTTCGGCGAGGCCGAGTACCTGGATGGAGTAGAGCGCCAGCATCGCGTTGATCGCGGCGGCGCAGAAAGCTGTGATTGCAACGGCAACTACCAGTGACCGCAGCCCAGGAGTCCGCACGAGGAACCGCGCGCCCTCGGCCAGTTGCCCCCGGAGATCACCTCCGGAGCGTTCCGCGGCGACGTCCGGCACGCGGGACACGAGCACCGCGGCGACGGCGAACGAGAGCGCGTCGAGGGCGAAGCAGGCCGCCGGGTCCCACCAGAACAGCGCCGCGGCGGCCAGCGGACCGGCGAGGTCCATGCCGACCGTCTCGACGGCCACGAACCTGCCGTTCGCCGCCTCGAGCTCCCCCGGCCCCGCGAGCTCGACCAGCAGCACCTGGGACGCCGAGTCCGCGAACGTCTCGGCGGACGTCAGCACGAAAGCCGTGGCGCACAAGACGACGACCGTCGCGTGTCCGGTGTGGACCGCCAGCGCGAGCACTCCGGTCACCCCGGTGCGCAGCGAATGCGCCACCAGGACAACGGTCCGGGGTCTCCAGCGGTCCACGAGCGCGCCGGCGGGCAGCGCGACGAGCAACCAGGGCAACGTGAGTGCGACGGCCACAGCGGACACGGCGAGCGGACTGCGGGTGCTCGCGGCGGTGAACAACGGCAGCGCGACGACCCGCACGCCGTCGCCCACGAGCGACACCGCCCAGGCCCTGGTGAGCGCTCGGAAACCCTGTTCCCGCACGCCTTTCACGGTATGACCCACATCACGTTCCATCAGATCGAACGTTACAGAGCGTGTCCATACCGGCCAGTAAGGCCAACGAGTGCTCTCGTGCGGCGCAGCGGTTACACCCGGTCAGGCCTCACCCGGTCGGAGGCGAACGGGTGCCGGTTTGGGGTCTTGTTCCCGGATCACCCACCTCTTAGCTTTTCACCTATACGGGTCTTGCGCACCCGCCCCGGACGAGTTGGAGGACACAAAATGTTCACGATGACCCCCGCCCAGGCCGTGACCTTCACTCTTCCGAGCTACAAGGACGATTCGGTGCGTATCACCGCGCGTGACTCCGTCCGGATCACGCGGGACGACTCCGTTCGGATCACCGCGTCCGATTCGGTGCGCATCACGGCGAGCGATTCGGTCAGGATCACGTGCGCCGACTCGGTGCGCATCACGGCCCTCGACGACTCGGTGCGC
This sequence comes from Lentzea albida, assembly GCF_900111005.1. Lineage (GTDB taxonomy): Bacteria > Actinomycetota > Actinomycetes > Mycobacteriales > Pseudonocardiaceae > Lentzea > Lentzea albida. The sequence goes on along the minus strand of NZ_FOFV01000015.1, from coordinate 182,478 downwards.
ATCACCGCTCAGAGCGATTCGGTCAGGATCACGGCGCACGATTCCGTCCGCATCACCGCACACGACGACTCGGTCCGCATCACGGCCCACGACGACTCCGTCCGCATCACGGCCACCGACGACTCGGTCCGCATCACCGCTCAGCAGGACTCCGTGCGCATCACGGCGCACGACGACTCCGTGCGCATCACCGCCACGGACGACTCCGTCCGGATCACCGCCACCGACGACTCCGTGCGCATCACGGCGCACGACGACTCCGTCCGCATCACCGCCACGGACGACTCGGTGCGCATCACCGCCACGGACGACTCGGTCCGCATCACGGCCCACGACGACTCCGTGCGCATCACGGCACGCCGGAACGACTTCTCCCTCGCGGCCTGACCCGCCCGGACGCGGCAGATCAGGCCGCGGGTTCACCCAGGTACGGCAACCACTGCGGATCCGCCTCGGCCACCCCGGCGAGCAACCGCCAGTGCGGGCCCCGCGGCGCCGCCGGAACGACGCGCAGCCGCCAGCCCAGTTCGGACAGCAGCTTGTCCGCCTTGCGGTGGTTGCACTTCGCACAGCAGGCGACGCAGTTGGTCCAGGTGTGAGGTCCGCCACGCGAGCGCGGCACGACGTGGTCGATCGTCTCGGCCCGCCCGCCGCAGTAGGCGCAGCGGTACCGGTCGCGGTGCATGAGCCCGGCACGGGTCATCGGCACGCGGCCGCGATAAGGCACGCGCACGTAGGAGCTCAGCCGGATCACGGACGGCACGAGCACCTCGGACTTCGACGAGTGCAGCACCAGCCCGGAGGCGTCCCCGTGGACGACCTCGGCTTTCCCGCAGACCACGAGCACGACCGCGCGGCGCAGCGACAACGCCGTGAGCGGCTCGAAAGTGGCGTTCAGCAGCAGGACCTTGCGTCTGCCCCAGGGGAAAACCACCGGCGTCGGACCGGAACCTCCCCCGTCTCGATCCCCGTCGGGCACCGCCCGCAGCTCGGGCTGATTTCGGCATGGGGGGACCGTCGGCGCGATCTCGCCCTGGAGCGAGCCGCCGACAGGGGTCGGTTGTCGGTCTGGCACGCGACCACCTCCACCGGTTCAGCCCTAGGAGACCACACTTACCAGGAAAAAATCACGTGTGATAAGTGACGCGTCACGGATGCGTGATCGAACCTGGGGTGAACCCGCTCCCTATCGAAGATGGTTTTCAAGAGACCGCTACCCTTGACAAGGTGACAGAGGTCCCTCCCACTCCACTGCCTGCGACGATCACCTACCCGATCGCCGAGCGGCTGAACATCGCCGAGCAGCTCCACGGGCGCACCGTCGCCGATCCGTACCGCTGGCTCGAGGACACGGCAGACCCCCGCACCGCGGAGTGGTCGCAGGCGCAGGACGTGCTCGCGCGCTCCTGGCTGGACGCGATGCCCGGCCGCGAGCGCCTCGACGCCCGGCTGCGGGAGCTGATGCGCACGGGATCGGTGTCCACTCCGACCTGGCGCGCCGGCAGGGCGTTCTTCACCCGCCGCGGCCCCGAGCAGGACCACCCCGTCGTCCTGGTGCGCGAGAGCGACGGCACCGAACGCGTGCTGCTCGACGTGAGCGCCCTCGACCCGTCCGGCAGGACCACTCTGGACGCCTGGTCCCCCAGCCTCGAAGGCACCCGCCTCGCCTACCAGGTGTCCGTCGGCGGCAACGAGCACTCGCTGCTGCACGTCATCGACGTCGAGACCGGCGAGCTCGTCGAGGGTCCCATCGACCGGTGCCGCTACTCCGCGATCGGCTGGCTGCCCGGCGGCGAGGAGTTCTACTACGTGCGCCAGCTCGACCCGGCGCTGCTGCCCGAGGACGAGAAGCTGTTCCACCGCCGCGTGTGGCGCCACCGGGTCGGCACGGACCCGCGGACCGACCTCAACGTGCACGGCGACGACCAGGCGCACACCTTCTACTACTCGGTGACCGTCTCGCACGACGGCCGCTGGCTCGTCGTGAGCGGGTCGCCCAGCACGCTGAAGCACGACTCCGTGTGGATCGCGGACCTGCACGGTGACGGCGCGCTCAAGCCGGTGATCCTCACCGAGGCGGGCGTCCAGTGCTCCGCGTCCGTGGCCAGGGACGGCAGGCTCTACCTGCACACCAACCACGGCGCGCCCCGGCAGCGCCTGTGCGTCGCCGACCCCGCGAACCCCACCGAGTGGACGGAGCTGATCGCCGAGGAGCCCGACTCGGTGCTCGACGGCGTGCGCTGGCTCGACGGCGACCTGGTCGTCCTGCGCACCCGGCACGCGGTGTCCGAACTGCACCTGCACGACGCCGCGACCGGCGCGCACAAGCGGGAGATCCCGCTGCCCGGCACGGGCTCGCTGCACGGGATGTCCGTCGTGGACTCGCAGACGCCGCACGACCAGGACACCGTGTGGTTCGGGTGGACGGACTTCGTGACGCCCCAGTCGGTGTTCCGGTACTCGCGCGCCACCGGTGAAACGGTGCTGCACGAGGCCGCACCGGGTCGCGTCGAGCTGCCGGCCGTGACGACGCAGCAGATCGCGTACTCCTCCAAGGACGGCACGACGGTCCGGATGTTCGTCGTGAGCGGCGAGCAGAAGCCCGACCTGCCCCGTCCCGCGCTGCTCACCGGCTACGGCGGCTTCGCGATCGGCCGCGGCCCCGGCTACAGCGCGACCACGCTGGCGTGGGTCGAGGCGGGCGGCGTGTGGGTGCACGTGTCGTTGCGCGGCGGCGACGAGGAGGGCGAGGACTGGCACGTCGCCGGCATGCGCGCCAACAAGCAGAACGTGTTCGACGACTTCCACGCCGCGGCGGAGCACCTGGTCCGCACGGGGTGGACGACGCCGCAGCAGCTGTCGATCATGGGAGGCTCCAACGGGGGCCTGCTCGTGGGCGCCGCGCTGACCCAGCGCCCCGAGCTGTATGCGGCCGTGGTGTGCTCAGCGCCACTGCTCGACATGGTGCGCTACGAGAAGTTCCTGCTCGGGCGGCTGTGGGCCGACGAGTACGGCAGCGCAAGCGTTTCCGAGGAACTGGGCTGGCTGCTCTCCTACTCGCCTTATCACCAAGTGGTAACGGACGTTGAGTACCCTTCTGTGTTGTTCACGGTGTTCGAGTCGGATTCTCGTGTGGACCCCAACCACGCCAGGAAGATGTGCGCGGCGCTGCAGCACGCTTCGTCAAGTGATCCGACCAAGCACCCGGTGCTGATCCGCCGCGAGACCGAAGTCGGTCACGCCGGACGGTCGGTGAGCCGGACGGTGTCTCTCGCCGTGGACCAACTGACGTTTCTCGCGAATGCCACCGGCATGGAGTTGTAGGAGGGCACGACCACGTGACGAGTCCCGTGGACGACATCTCGAACAAGACCGCGCAGGCGGTCGGCTTCTTCGAGAAGTACGGCCCGATGATCCTGACGGGCGCGATCAAGATCGTCGTGATCCTGATCGCCGCCTTCATCCTCCGGGCTCTGCTCCGCAAGGTCATCGACCGGATCACCATCCCCGGCAAGGAGGGCAAGAAGCCGGGGCTGCTCAAGCCGTTGCGGGAACGCGCTCCGCAGGCGCTCGGGAACCTCGTCTCCGAGCGCCGCGAGCAGCGCGCCCGCACGATCGGCTCGGTGCTGAAGTCCATCGTCACGATCCTGATCTTCGGAATCGCGTTCCTGGAGATCATGATCGTGGTCGGGCTGGACATCACGCCCGTGCTGACGTCGGCGGGCATCCTGGGCGTCGCGATCGGCTTCGGCGCCCAGAACCTCGTGAAGGACTTCCTGTCCGGCATGTTCATGCTGCTGGAGGACCAGTACGGCGTGGGCGACGTCGTGGACCTCGGCCCGTCCATCACCGGCACCGTCGAGGCGGTCGCCCTGCGCACCACCACGATCCGCGACACCGGCGGCACGGTCTGGTACGTCCGCAACGGCGAGATCCTGCGCGTCGGCAACTCGTCGCAGGGCTTCGCGGTCGCCGTCGTCGACCTGCCGCTGAGCTACGGCGCGAACCTCGCCGAGGCCACCGCCGTGCTGGAGCGCACGGCCGCCGAGGTGGCCGAGAAGGAGCCGATCAAGACGGACATCACGGCCAAGCCCGAGGTCCTCGGCGTGGAGAAGTTCACCGTCGACGGCATCACCCTGCGGGTCACCGTGAAGACACGCCCCGGCCGCCAGTGGGCGGTCCAGCGCAACCTGCGCGCGCAGCTGATGCCCGCGCTGGAAGAGGCCGGCTTCACCGCCAAGTGAGGTCCAAACGCGGGCGCCGGGTGAGTTGGAACACCCATTCGAGACGATGATCACCCGGCGTCCTGCCAGTTCACACCCCTATGGCACGGCCTACACCCGGGGCGCCCTGCACGAGGTGGCCCGCGTGAGTCAGGATGGGTGTGTGGGAAACCCCGTGAGCTTCTTCGAACAGGTCGGTGGCGAGGAGACGTTCCACCGCATCGTCGCGCGCTTCTACAAAGAGGTGAAGTCCGACGAGGTCCTCCTCCCCCTGTACCCCGAAGAGGACCTCGGACCTGCGGAGGAGCGGCTGCGGCTGTTCCTCATGCAGTACTGGGGCGGACCGCACACCTACTCGGACAACCGGGGCCATCCGAGGCTGCGGATGCGCCACGTGCCGTTCAAGATCGGACCGGTCGAACGGGACGCGTGGCTGCGCTGCATGAGGATCGCCGTCGACGAAGCCGGCCTGGACGAGGCTCACCGCAAGCAGCTCTGGGACTACATGGAGATGGCCGCGAACAGCTTGATGAACAGCTTCTCGTAACCGACCATCACCCGTTCGGGTCCTTTAGCAGCGAGACGAATGGCAGGATGACCCCCCGTGCGACGATCCTCCGACCTCAGCCCCGAGATCGCCGAAGAGGCCGCCTGGTGGCGTGACGCCGTCTTCTACCAGGTGTACGTGCGCTCCTTCGCCGACTCCAACGGCGACGGCGTCGGCGACCTCGACGGCATCAGGTCCCGCCTCGGCTACCTGGAACTGCTCGGGGTCGACGCCCTGTGGCTCACCCCGTTCTACCGCTCGCCGATGGCCGACCACGGCTACGACGTCGCCGACCCGCGCGACGTGGACCCGCTCTTCGGCGACCTGGCCGCGTTCGACCGGCTGGTGGCGGACGCGCACGAGCACAACATCCGGGTGACGGTCGACCTGGTGCCGAACCACTCGAGCGACCTGCACGAGTGGTTCCAGGAGGCCCTGCACGCGGGCCCCGGCAGCATGGAGCGCGCCCGCTACATCTTCCGCGAGGGCCGCGGTTTCGACGGCTCGCAGCCGCCGAACAACTGGACGTCGGTCTTCGGCGGTCCCGCGTGGACCCGCGTCCCGGACGGCCAGTGGTACCTGCACCTGTTCGCGCCGGAGCAGCCGGACCTCAACTGGGAGCACCCGGAGGTCCGCGCCGACCTGGAGCGCACCCTGCGGTTCTGGCTCGACCGCGGCGTCGACGGCTTCCGCATCGACGTGGCGCACGGCATGGCCAAGCCCGAGGGCCTGCCGGACATGGAGATCCGCCCGCAGGCCCCCGGCGTGCTGAGCGACGACGCGCACGACCCGCGGTTCGACAACGACGGCGTGCACGAGATCCACCGCATGATCCGCAAGGTCATGGACGGCTACCCCGGCACCATGGCCGTCGGCGAGATCTGGGTGAAGGACGACGAGCGCTTCGCCGCCTACGTCCGTCCCGACGAGCTGCACCTGGGCTTCAACTTCCGCCTGGTCGAGGCGGGTTTCGACGCCGACGCGGTCCGTTCGGCGATCGAGCACTCGCTGGCCGCGGTCGCCCTGACCGGCACCCCCGCCACGTGGACGCTGTCGAACCACGACGTCGTCCGCCACGTGACCCGCTACGGCGGCGGCGCGGTGGGTGAGCAGCGGGCCCGCGCGATGACGCTGGTCGAGCTGGCGCTGCCGGGCGTCATCTACCTCTACAACGGCGAAGAGCTCGGCCTGCCGAACGTGGAGTTGCCGGACTGGGCCCTGCAGGACCCGACCTGGGAGCGTTCCGGGCACACCGAGCGCGGCCGTGACGGTTGCCGCGTGCCGATCCCGTGGGAGGGCACGAGCCCGCCGTTCGGGTTCTCCACGGCCGTGAACACCTGGCTGCCGCAGCCGAACGAGTGGGACCACCTCACGGCCGAGGCGCAGCTCGAGGACCCGGGCTCGATGCTCTCGCTGTACCGCGAGGCGCTGGAGCACCGGAAGTCCAACGCGTCGTTCGCCGGCACGGAGCTCGAGTGGTACGGCGCCCCGGCCGGCTGCTTCGCGTTCCGCCGCAAGGGCGGCGGGCTGATCTGCGCCCTGAACACGTCGGGCGCGTCCGTGCCGCTGCCGCCCGGTCAGGTGCTGCTGTCGTCCGGCCCGATGGACGGCGACCAGCTGCCGCCCGACACGGCCGTCTGGCTGGCCTGACGCCGTGTCCCGCTGCGGGCGTGCCGGTCACGCCCGCAGCCTGCCCTCCACGGCCAGCAGCGCGCCGAACACGAGGACCAGCGCGGCCACCTGGGCGATCGCCAGCCACAGGCCGATCGGGACGGTCGCGAGCGCGACAACACCGGCGATCACCCGCCACCGGACCGTGCCGATGCCCATGCGGTGGCGGAAGAACACCTGCCCGGCCAGGAAGACGGCCGCTCCCCCGCCCAGCGCCAGCGCGCCGCTGAGGTAGAGGTGCTCGGTGGCGTGCCCGATGGTCTTCTTGATGCCGACGCACACGACGATGATGCCCAGCAGGATCGGCACGTGCGCCCAGCCGAACGCCGACAGCGCCGCGCGGGACCGTTCGACCTGCGTCATGGCCGCGAGGCTGTGCTCGGCCCGGACGTCCTGGTCCCGGCCGAAGTGGCACCACCAGAGCTGGTAGGCGAGCGTCAGGCCCAGCAGGGCCGCCACGACGAGCTGGAAGTTGAGCGGCAGGCCCGCCGCCCCGATGCCCATCGCGATGATCGACTCGCCGAGGGCGATGATGACGACGAGCCCGTGCCGTTCGACGAAGTGCACCGGCCTGATGCGGAACTCGCCGTGCCGCCGGTTCACGTACGGCGACATGACGATGAGCACCACGGCCGCGAACCAGGCGGCGGCCCGCCACACGGGCGGCAGGAACCCGCCCGCCAGCACCAGGACCGCCGAGCCGAGGTTGAACGGCGCCAGCCGGGCCATCGCCGCGGCCGACCCCGGCCCGCCCGCCGAGATGAAGAGCCCGGAGTGGACCAGGTTCACGATCAGGTACCCGATCCCGAACGCGGGCCCGGCGGCGGCGAACCCGGAGGGGATCGCCAGCGCGATGATCAGGAAGCCGCCCATGCCGCACATGAGCAGCACCCGCCGCAGCGTGGTGTTCGGCGGGACGGCGTTCGTGAGCCAGACGTACCCGAAGTACATCCAGAGGATCACGAACAGCATGAGCAGGACCTGCCCGAAACCGGTCGGCGACATGTCGTCGGCCAGCTTCTGGGTCAGCTGCGTGATGGTGAAGACGAAGACCAGGTCGAAGAAGAGCTCCAGGGTCGAGACCCGGTACTCGGTCTCCTCCTGCGGCGATTCGGCAGACACGCGCGACATGGTGCCACGCGCATCTGCTTGCGGCGCAGTGATTTCCCGAAAAGAACCTGAAGTTAACTCCAGGTCAGACGAGCAGCGGCAGCATGGAGTGGCGGCGCCGGACGACCGCGCCGAACCGGGCGTCGATCCGCAGCCACGAGTCGGTCGCCGTCACGCGGACGTCGCCGTCGTCGCCGAGGAAACCCATGCCCGACAACGCGAACAGGACCCGCAGCGGGATCTTGACGTCCAGCCCGGACCCGCTCACGGTCAGCACCGTCTGGTCCAGCAACGAGGCCGGCGGCGTGCCCTGCGGCCCGGTGTTCTCGCGCGCCACCTCGACGCCCTCGTCGGCGATCTTCGCGACGACTTCGACGGGCAGCCGGTCGACCACGAGCCAGCCTTCGGCGGGCGGCAGGGCCGAGCGCCACATCAGGTCCTTGGCCGGTCCGGGGTCGATGCGGTCGTCGCGCATGACCGCGAGCCCCGTCAGCAGCTCCGAGCCGGACACCGTCACGTCGGCCGGGTTCGCCTGTCCCGCAACGGTTCGCGTGGCGAGCGCGTCGAACGGCGTGGCCACCCACGCGTCCAGCAGCTCCTCGTTGCGGTTGCGCAGCCGCACGACGCCCTGCGCGTCGAGCCGCACCGCCCGCGCGGCGAACGCCCCGAGGTCGTCTCTCTCGGCCGCGTCGGCCAACACCAGCTCAGGCACCGTTTCCCCCTGCCCGCCACCCGGCGAGAAAGTCGCGCTCGGCCTCGGTCAGGCGGCGCGGTCGTGCTGTCGTCACGTTGTAGGGCGCCATGAGCGTCTCCGCCCTGACGACCACCGGGCTGTTCGCGTCCCGGCTGGAGCGCACCACGTAGTCGAGCGTCAGCGACGCGGACTTCAACTCCCGCACCGACATCTCGACGACGATGTCCTCACCGGTGAACACGATCGGCGCGAGGTACTCGACCACGAGCTTCGCCACGACCATGCCCTCGGCCAGTTCCTTGACGCCGTGGCGGGCCGCCTCGGTGAACAGCAGCTCGATCCGGGCCTCTTCGAGCAACGTCACCGTTTTCGCGTGGTTGACGTGACCGAACGCATCCATGTCCGACCATCGCGGCCGCACACCAGTGACGAAGACACCCATGGAGGGACCCTACCGCCCACGACCGCGTGAACCTTCACAGGACCTCCACACCAGCCGATTGAAAGTCGATAGGCAGCTGTCGATACTCGATTCATGACCCGCGCACTGGTGTTCTTCCTGCAGACCCTGCTCGCCATCGCGTTCCTCAGCGGGCTGTTCGCCCAGGTCGTGGTGATCCCGACGACCGCGGCGGACGAGGCCGGGCTCTTCCCGCCGTACGAGTCCGTGCGGGTGCCGTTGGTGGTGTTCGCGATCGTCTTCGTCGCCTGCCTGCAGGTGCTGGCGGTCGCGCTCGGAGTGATGCTGCAGCGGGCGGGGGACGACACCGTGTTCGAGTCCCGTTCGGTCACCTGGACGAACGTCGCGATCGGTGCCATCACCGCGGGGGCCGTGGTGATGGCGGCCCTGTTCGTCTACGTGACGTTCGCGGACATCCCCTCCCCCGCCGACGGCATGGAGGTCCTGGGACTGTGGATGGGATCCGGCGCCGGCACGGTCGCGGCGGTCGGCGTGGCGTTGCTGGTCTACCTGGGCCGCAAGTGGCTGGGACAGGCGATCGCGCAACGCGCGGAACTCGAACAGGTCGTCTGACGTTGACACAGCACGGGGCGCCGCGGAGGGGATTCCGCGGCGCCCCGTTTTCGCTGCCTGCTACCTGACCATGCTCCGCACCTGGCGCGCGGCCACGGACAGGGTCGCCAGGTCCAGCTGGTGCACCCGGTTGATCTCCTCCAGCGCACCGCGCGAGCGGGACAGGCGCGAGGCGTTGGCCTGCTCCCACTTGGCGATCTTCTCGCTCGCCGTGTCGTCCTCGTCGCTCGCCCGCAGCACGTCGACCGAGATGGCCCGCAGCGACGAGTAGAAGTCGTCGCGCAGTGCCAGCCGGGCCAGGGCGTGCCAGCGGTTGCCGCGTTCCAGGCTCGTCACCGAGTCCAGCATGTGGTCGATGTCGAGGTGGTCGGACAGCGCGAAGTACAGCTCGGCCGTCTCCCGGTGCGTGCGCTCCGGGCCGGCGCCGCCGGTCGGGCCGAACTCGCGCTCGGCCAGCTCGGCGATCTCGGTGACGTCGAGCAGGCCGTACATGTAGAGCAGCGCCGCGACCTTGCGGGCCAGCTCGGCCGGAACGCCCTGCTCGACGTAGCGGTCCGCCTTGCCGGCGACCACGTCGAGTTCCTTGCCCTGCAACAGGTCGAAGGCGTGCGGGCTGAGGTCCTCGACCACCTTGCGGAAGCGGTTGATCGTCGAGCCCACCGCGAGCGGCTGCGGGCGGTTGGACAGCAGCCAGCGGGACGCGCGGTCCAGCAGGCGGCGGGTCTCGAGGACCATGTTGTCCTGCACGTCCGTCGGCACCACGGTGTCGAGCGCCTCGATCTCGCGCCAGATCGACGGCAGGTCGAAGACCTGGGTGACCACGGCGTACGCGCGGACCGCGTCCGTCGCCGAGGCGCTCGTCTCCTCGGCCAGGCGGAAGGCGTAGGAGATGCCGCCGCCGTCGACGACCTCGTTGACGACGACCGTGGTGATGATCTGCCGCGCCAGCGGGTGGTTCGGGATCTCGGCGCCGAAGCGTTCGCGCAGCAGGCTCGGGAAGTAGTCCGGGAGCTTGCGGGTGAACGTGTCGATCGTCGGGATGTCGCTCGAGAGCAGCTCTTCCTTGAGCGTGAGCTTGGTGAACGCGAGCAGCGTGGCGAGCTCGGGCGAGGTGAGGCCCTGGCCGCTCTTCTCCAGCGCCTTGAACTCGGCCGGGCTCGGCAGGGCCTCCAGCTTCCGGTTGAGCGCGCCGCGCGCCTCCAGGTCCGCCGTGAGACGTGCGTGCACCGACAGCATCGGGGCGGCGTGCGCCCGGCTGACGCCGAGGACGCTGTTCTGCGAGTAGTTGTCCGCCAGCACGAGCTCGCCGACCTCGTCGGTCATCTCGGCGAGGACCTCGTTGCGCTGCTGCTGCTCCACCGAGCCCTCCCGGACCAGGTGGTCCAGCAGGATCTTGATGTTGACCTCGTGGTCGGAGCAGTCGACGCCGGCGGAGTTGTCGAGCGCGTCGGTGTTGACCTTGCCGCCCTTGCGGGCGAACTCGATGCGGCCGCGCTGGGTGAGGCCCAGGTTGCCGCCCTCACCGATGACCTTGACCCGCAGCTCGTCGCCGTTGACGCGGATCGTGTCGTTGGCCTTGTCGCCGACGTCGGCGTGCGACTCGGTCGACGCCTTGACGTACGTGCCGATGCCGCCGTTCCACAGCAGGTCGACCGGCGAGAGCAGGATCGCCTTCTTGAGCTCCGGCGGGGACAGCTTGGTGACGCCCTCGTCGAGCCCCAGCGCGACGCGGGCCTGCTCGGAGATCGGGATCGACTTGGCCGTGAGCGGGAAGATGCCACCGCCCTCGCTGATCAGCGAGCGGTCGTAGTCGTCCCACGACGAGCGCGGGACGTTGAACAGCCGCACGCGCTCGGCGAACGACGTGGCCGCCACCGGGTTCGGGTCGAGGAAGACGTGCCGGTGGTCGAACGCCGCCACGAGCCGGATGTGCTCGGACAGCATCATGCCGTTGCCGAACACGTCACCGGACATGTCGCCGATGCCGACGACGGTGAACTCCTCGGTCTGCGTGTCCACGCCGAGCTCGCGGAACGAGCGCTTCACGCTCTCCCACGCGCCCTTGGCCGTGATGCCCATGGCCTTGTGGTCGTAGCCGATCGAGCCACCGGACGCGAACGCGTCGCCCAGCCAGAAGCCGTAGCTCTGGCTCACGCCGTTCGCGATGTCGGAGAACGTCGCGGTGCCCTTGTCCGCGGCCACGACCAGGTACGTGTCGTCACCGTCGTAGCGCACGACCTGCGGCGCGGGCACGACCTCGTTGTTGATCAGGTTGTCGGTGAGGTCGAGCAGGCCCGAGATGAACATCTTGTAGCAGGCGATGCCCTCGGACATGAAGTTCTCGCGGTCGATGCCGGGGTCACCCGTGGCCGGGATCGGCTTCTTGACGACGAAGCCGCCCTTCGCGCCGACCGGCACGATCACCGCGTTCTTCACGGCCTGCGCCTTGACCAGGCCGAGGATCTCCGTGCGGAAGTCCTCGCGGCGGTCGGACCAGCGCAGGCCACCGCGCGCGACGCTGCCGAAGCGCAGGTGCACGCCCTCGACGCGCGGCGAGTACACGAAGATCTCGAACTTCGGCCGCGGCTGCGGCAGGTCCGGGATGGCCTGCGGGTCGAGCTTGACCGACAGGTACGGCCGCCCGTTGCCGTCGGCGTCGCGGAAGAAGTAGTTCGTCCGCAGCGTGGCGTTGATCAGGCTGAGCAGGCTGCGCAGGATGCGGTCCGCGTCGAGGCTCGTCACGTCGTCGATCAGCTTGCCGATCTCGGTGACCATGGTCTCGGTGTGCGCGGCCCTGGTCGCGTCGCTCAGCGCCGGGTTGAACCGGGCCTCGAACAACGCCACGAGCGCGATCGCCACGCTCGTGTGGCCGAGCACGGCGTCCTCGATGTAGTCCTGCGAGTACGGCGTGCCCGCCTGGCGCAGGTACTTCGCGTACGCGCGCAGCATCGCGGCCTGCTGCCAGGTGAGCCCGGCCTGCAGCACCAGCGAGTTGAACCTGTCGACCTCGGCCTCACCACGCCAGACCGCCGCGAACGCGTCCTGGAAACGCACGCGCACGCCGTCGAGGTCGGCCTCGGAGAGCTGCGCGAGCGCGGCCTTGTCGATGCGCAGGCCGAAGTCGTAGATCCAGCACTGCACGCCGTCCTCGCGCGCGATCTCGTACGGCCGCTCGTCGACCACGATGACGCCCATGCGCTGGAGCATCGGCAGCACGTCCGAGAGCGTGATGCCCTCGCCCGTCACGAACAGCTTGAAGCGCCGCTCGCCCGGTTCGGCGTCCTCGGGCACGTAGAAGACCATGTCGAGGTCGCCCTCGACGAGCTTCTCGATGCGCCGGAAGTCCTCGAGGCCCGTGGCGGCCGGGAAGTCCTCCTTGTAGGCCTCGGGGAACACCGAGGCGAATCGCTGGCCCTGCTCCGTGGCGGACTCGGCGCCGAGGTCGTCGCCCCCGACGGCCTCGACCATGCGGTCGTCCCAGCTGCGGACGGCCTCGCCCAGCTTCGCCTGGATCGCCTGCACGTCCGGCTCCAGCGTGCGCGCCGGGTCCGTGTGGACCATGAAGTGCACGCGGGCCAGCGCGGACTCGCCGATGCGCGCGCTGTACTCGAGGTTCAGGCCGCCGAGCTCGGCGAGCAGCACCTCCTGCATCGCGAGGCGGCTCGTCGTCGTGTAGCGGTCGCGCGGCAGGTAGACCAGGCAGCTGAAGAAGCGGCCGAACGGGTCGCGGCGCAGGAACAGCCGCAGCCGGCGGCGTTCCGCGAGGGCGATGACGCCCGTGGTCGTCTGGTAAAGCGTCTCGGTGTCGACGGAGAACAGCTCGGTGCGCGGGTAGTTCTGGATCACCTCGAGCATCCGCTGGCCCGAGTACGACTGCAGCGGGAAGCCGGCGCGGTGGATCACCTCGCGCACGCGGCGCTCGACCACCGGGATGTCCAGCACGTTCTCGTGCAGCGCCGTGGTGCTGAAGATGCCGAGGAACCGATGCTCACCGGTGACGTTGCCCTCGCCGTCGAAAGTCTTCACGCCCACGTAGTAGGGGTAAACGCTGCGGTGCACGCTGCTCTGCGCGCTGGCCTGCGTCAGCACCAGCAGGTCGGGGCTCAGGGCCTGCGCGCCGTTGTCCGGCCCGGCGGTCAGGCTGCGCGCGGCGAGGCTGTCCTGGCGCAGCACGCCCAGGCCGCTCGCGAGCACGGCTCGCAGCGCCGGTTCGCCGTCCTCGCGCACCAGCTCGTACTGCCGGTAGCCCATGAACGTGAAGTGCCCGTCCGCGAGCCACCTCAGCAGGTTCGCGCCGTCCGTGGTGGCCTCGGACGAGTCCTTGCCGAGCTCCTCGGCCAGCTGCAACGCCGTGGTGACCATGCGGTCGGTGTCCTCGACGACCTCGCGGACGTCGGTCAGCACCGCCAGCAGGCGCGTCTCGAGCTCGCGGGCGCGGTCGGCGTCGGTGATGAGGTCGACCTCGATGTTCATCCACGACTCGGCCAGCGCGTCCGCGGGCGGATCCGCCGGATCGGCCGTCGGCAGCACCTCGGTGCGCTCGCCGGTGACCGGGTCGCGCCGCACCACGACGATCGGGTGCACGACGCGCTGCACCTGCACACCACCGCGCGTGAGCTCGGACGCGACCGAGTCGACGAGGTAGGGCATGTCGTCCGTGACGACCTGGACGACGGTGACAGGACACTGCCACCCGTCGGCGCTGCGCGTCGGGTTGAGGATGCGCACCGCGGGGCGTCCGGGGACGCGGCTCTCGGCGAGCTGGTAGTTCGACCGCACCGCACCGACCAGGTCCACCGGGTCGTCGTCGTTGACTTCCTCGGCGGGCACGTGGCGGTAGAAGAGGCGGATCAGGTCAGCGAGTTCGGGGGCATTGGCGGCGGCCCGTTCGATCAGCTCGTCACGGACCTGCTCAGGACTGGCCGTTCGACTGCCATCACCCGCGGCGGGGGCCGCGGAGACGTCGTCGGTTCGGGTCGGGGCTCCAGTCGAGGTCATGTTCAGGCGACTCCACGCTATCCGGCACCTCTGTGTGCCGGGTCCGGCCCCACCATAGATGGGGTGGCGGCCGTCACCGGCAACAGGAGGGGCACTGACTGGCCACTGAATCGTGGGCTGAATCGAGTCACATCATCAGTGGGGACAAGGCTTTCCACATCCGCGGACGCGACAGGACGCCGGCTGTCTCCGCCGGCCCCGACACCCCGTCGCTCCACACGTTCATCCGATCATGGGCCCCACGACGGCGTGACCTCCGTGGAACCGCCGGCCGTCACCGGCCGCCCCGTCCGGGCGAGCACGGGGCCGCTCGTGCGACCTCTGCCCAGGTACCCGGCGGGGAGGGGTTGGGCAAGGCTTGAGGTGTGGCGCTGGCCACCCTCACACCCCCGGCAGCGTCCACCCGGGAGGCCCGTCCGCCCGGAAAGGACGAATCGGACCGGTCGTCTCGGTGTCCGACACCGGTGCCACCGGGCGGATCGGCCCGGTCTTCTCCTGCTCGGACTCCGCGAAGGCGGGCCCACCGACCCGGAACAGCGCGTCCGCGTGGTTCTCGCGGTCCTCCGGAGAGGGCCCGGCAGGTCTGTTCAGCTGCACGATGTACGACGCGCCCGACCCGAACATCTCCTCCACGGAGGCCTCGGCCTCCGAGTCGTCCTCAGGCCGGCCGGTCCGGAACAACGACTCCATGCTGAACGCCGTCCCCGCTCCCGGGTCCGACCCCACCGCGCGCTCCTCGGCCACCGCGCCGAACGACTCCCCCGGCCGGAAGCCCGTGTCCGCGGGCTCGGCCTCGACGGGACGGTCCGGCTGGTCCACCACCGCGGCCTGCGCCGCAGGTTCGTCGGACGACCACTCCGGAGCGGCCAGGTCCGACGCGTCCAGCTGCTCCTCGTCCGAGCGCCGCCCGGTCTCGTACGCGACCAGCGCCTCGGCCAGCAGGTCGGCGAGGCTCATCTCGCTCGGCCTGCGGCGACTGCTCGGACGGCCCGCCGGGTCTTCCGACACCGCGGCGGCGCTGATCTTCTCGGTGGCCGCGTCCCCGCCCTCGGACCTGGTGGCGAAGAAGTCGTACGACTCGACCGAGTCGGGTGACGCGGTCGCGCTGGACCCCAGGTCCGTCGCGGTCGACGGCTGCGGGTCCGCCGCGCTCGGGTCGGAGGTGAGCTCTGCCGAGCCGGGGGACGCCGTCTGGCCGGTGGCCTGCCCGGGCTCCGCGCTGTGGGCGAAGTCCGTGCTGTACGCGGACTCCTGGCCGCTACCGGACCCCGCGCCGCGACCTGGACCGGTGCCGGCGCCCCACTCGTCGCCGTTGCCCTGCTCGGTGCCGCCCGCCTCCGTGCTGCGGCTGGGCGCGCTGCCGTACTCCGCCTCGATGCTGTAGACGGGCTGCGCACCGAACCCCGCCTGCCCGCCGAAGGCCGGCTGCCCACCGAAAGCCGACTGGGTGCCGAACGTCTGCGTGCCGAAGGTCGGTTGCGTGCCGAAGCCGGCCTGGCTGCCGAAGGTCGGCTGGGCCTGCTCGGCCTGCTGTGCGCGGACCGGGGTCGTGGGGACGTCCGACGGGTCGTCGTCGACGTCGGCCGAGCTCAGGAAGCTCGTCGACAGCAGATCCGGTTCGGGGGTCTTCGGGATCTCGTCCGGGACCGGCACGTCCGGGACCGGGTCCGGGAGGGGCGGGAGCGGCTTCTTCTCCGGCTCCGCCGGGTCCGGGTGCTCCTCGGGCGCGGGCGGCGGGGACGGGACGGACGCGGTCGACTTCGAGGCACCGAAGTCGAGGCCGCTGAAGTCCAGTCCGCTGAAGTCGAGGTCGGGGAGCCTGCGCTCGTCCGGGTCGGCCGTGACGGCCGGGAAACCGTCGGCCGGGGTGTGCAGCGGGAAGGCGGGCTCGTCGGTGTGGGGGCCGAAGTCCGGGGACTCCGGTGGGCGCGAGAACGCCGCGGCCAGGCCGGACCGCGCCGGACCGTCCGGGTTCACCTGGTCGGCCAGCCGTTCGGAGCGGGAGCGGGTGCCGGCATCGGCGAAGTAGTTCGGCGACGCGTCTGCCGCCTGGTCGTCACGGCGCCGGCTCGACGGCGGTTCAACACGCCACGACGGGGCGCCGGACTGCGACTCGGCTTCGCGCGCCCGGCGGCGGCCGCCTGCCCGCAGGCCCTGCGCCTTGAGCATGTCGAGGACGCTTTCCGGCTGCGCCCCGGACGCGTCGGCGCGGCCGGCCTCCGCGCGGGCGGCTTCCTCGCGTTCGAGGGCCTGGCGGGCGGCCTCCTCGCGTTCGACGGCCTGGCGGGCGACCTCCTGGTGTGCCGCCTCCTGCCGGGCGACGTCCCTGCGCACCGCTTCCTGACGCGCCGCCTCGCGGCGGGCCTCCTCCTGGCGCACGCTCTCCAGGCGAGCCACCTCGTGGCGCACCGCCTCGTCGCGGGCGGCCAGCTGACGGGCGGCTTCTTCACGAGCCGCTTCCAGACGAGCGGCCTCTTCGCGGGCGGCTTGCTCCCGCGCCGCCTCCTGCCGCGCTGCCTCCGCGCGAGCCTCTTCCAGGCGGGCCGCCTCCTGGCGCGCGCTCTCTGCACGGGCCGCCTCCAGACGGGCGGCCGCTTCACGCTCCGACTCCAGTCGAGCGGCTTCCTTGCGCGCGGCCTCTTCGCGAGCCGCCTCCTGGCGGGCGGCCTCTTGGCGAGCCGCCTCCAGGCGGGCGGCCTCTTCGCGCGCCGCTTCCTGGCGGATCGCCTCCTGACGCGCGGCCTCTTGGCGAGCCGCTTCCTGGCGCGCCGCCTCCTCACGGGCGGCTTCCTGGCGGGCCGCCTCCTCGGCGGCCCGGGCCTCGCGTTCGGCCTGGGCGCGTTGTTCGGCGCGGGCCTGGCGTTCCGCCTCGATCTGGCGGCGCGCCTCGCGCTGCAGCTCCATGAGCTGCTGCTCGACCTTGCGCTTGCGTTCCTGCTCGACGGTCAGCTGGGGCCGCGACTCGGCCTGGGGCGGCTGCTCCGGCTCGGGAGCCGCGGGGGTGATGGGGATTTCGGCGATGGTGGTGGGCCGGTCGTCGTCGATCTCACCGGCGGCCACGCGGGCGGCACGACGCCGGCCGCTCACCATGGCGCCCGCGGAGGCGATCAGGCCCGACGCGGGGACCGTGCGGTCGGAAGGGGAAGAGGAGGGAGAGGAAGAAGGCAGGGGTGCGGGTGGCGGTTCCACGGCTTCCGGGGTCTTGTCATCGGGCTCGCCGAACGGCTGGACCATGCGCCACCGGTCGGCGGCGTGTTGTCGGGCCGCGGACAAACCCTCCACGGTCATGTCTTCGGCAGCGCGCCGAGCACGCTTGGCATTCAGCCCGTCGCCCTTGCGGACCTGGACCGGGCGCCACTGCCGGAGTTGTTGCTTCAGTGCGGCGGACAGCACGCCGTCGGTGACCACCTGCATGCCCTCGACCGGCCTGAGCACGCTCGCCAGTTGCTGGTGCAGGTCGGCCGGCTGGCGGTGCACACCGGCGAACTCCGCGGCGAGCCGGGCGCGCACCGCGTAGACGGCGCGGGCGCGGCGGCGTTCTGCGGCGTGGGCCGAGCGCAGGTCCTTCAGCGCGTCGGCCAGGTCGCCGGACACCTCGTGCACGTGGGCGAGTGCCAGCAGGCCTTCCGCCAGCAGCGTGTCGAGCTGGTGGCGCTCGGCGCTCGCCACGGCCTCGCGCAGCATCTCGCGGGCCAGTCCGACCCTGCCCGCGGGCAGGTGCACCCGCGTGGCCAGGGCCAGGCGCAACCAGCCGGTGGTGGACGCCGAAGGCGCGCGCACCGAGCGGTCGAGCAGCGGGGCGCCGACGTCGCT
Source organism: Lentzea albida (assembly GCF_900111005.1). Lineage (GTDB taxonomy): Bacteria > Actinomycetota > Actinomycetes > Mycobacteriales > Pseudonocardiaceae > Lentzea > Lentzea albida. The sequence goes on along the minus strand of NZ_FOFV01000015.1, from coordinate 164,389 downwards.
CGCGTCGAGCAGCCGGTTCGCGTCCATCAGCGCGAGCGCGAGTTCCAGCCTGAGCCTGCCGACGCCCTGACCGCTGTCCGCATCGGGATCGGAGAACCTGCTCAGCAGGTCGAGGCCCTCGCGTGCGGCCCCGATCGCCGCGGCGAGGTCGCCCCAGCGCCGGTGCTGGGCGGCCTGCACGGCACGGATCTGGCCACGCAGCAGCAGACGCGTGTCCTCGTCGAGCGTGGTGTCGGCGACGTAGAGCTGATCGGCCTCGGCGAGCGCCCGCGCGGGTTCGTCGCCGCGGCCGACCGTGACGAGGCATTCACTCGCCTGCACCAGGGCCGAGGCCCGCAGTTCCGCGGGCACGTCCGGCGCTTCCAGCACCGGGGTGACCGCCGCGAACCCCGTCAGCGGTGCGCCCACGGACCGGGCGCACGCCGCGAGCTCGACCCGCAGCAGCCACCCGGTCTCGTGCTCACCGGCGACCTGGGCCGCCTTCAGGGCGTCGATCGCCCTGTCGGCGACGCGGACGCCGCGGCCCATGCGGTTGCCCGCGAAGACCACGAGCGACTCCGCTCTCAGGCGGTCGGCTTCGTCGCGGCGGGTCGAGGCGAGCGCGACAGCGCGCTCACCCAGCACCAGAGCGAGCTCCGGTGCGCGCCAACGCAGCATCCAGGCGGGCACGACCAGCGTGCTCACCTCGACGTTCGCCTGCGTCTCGCCCCTCGCCGCCACGACGTCGCCGTTGCCCTCTCAGTCCCGTGTCAACTTGCGGTACGTGACACGGTGCGGCCTCGCGGCGTCGGCACCCAGGCGCTCGAGCTTGTTCTTCTCGTAGCCCTCGAAGTTGCCCTCGAACCAGTACCACTTCGACGGGTCCTCGTCCGTGCCCTCCCACGCGAGGATGTGCGTGGCGACGCGGTCGAGGAACCACCGGTCGTGGGAGATGACCACGGCGCAGCCGGGGAACTGCTCGAGAGCGTTCTCCAGCGACCCCAGGGTCTCGACGTCCAGGTCGTTCGTCGGCTCGTCCAGCAGGATCAGGTTGCCGCCGAGCTTGAGCGTGAGCGCCAGGTTCAGGCGGTTGCGCTCACCACCGGACAGCACGCCCGCGGGCTTCTGCTGGTCCGGGCCCTTGAAGCCGAACGCGCTGACGTACGCGCGCGAGGGCATCTCGACGTTGCCGACGTGGATGTAGTCGAGCCCGCCGGACACGACCTCCCACACGTTCTTCTTCGGGTCGATGCCGCCGCGGTTCTGGTCGACGTAGGACAGCAGGACCGTCTCGCCGACCTTCACGTCGCCGTTGTCCGGCTGCTCGAGACCGACGATGGTCTTGAACAGCGTGGTCTTGCCGACGCCGTTCGGGCCGATGACGCCGACGATGCCGTTGCGCGGCAACGTGAACGACAGGTCGTTGATCAGGACCCGGTCGCCGAAGCCCTTCTTGAGCTTGTCGACCTCGACCACGACGTTGCCCAGACGCGGGCCCGGCGGGATCTGGATCTCCTCGAAGTCGAGCTTGCGGGTCTTCTCCGCCTCGGCCGCCATCTCCTCGTAGCGGTCGAGACGCGCCTTGGACTTCGCCTGGCGGGCCTTGGCGCCGGAGCGCACCCACTCGAGCTCGTCCTTGAGGCGCTTCTGCAGCTTCTGGTCCTTCTTGCCCTGGACCGCGAGACGCTCGGCCTTCTTCTCCAGGTAGGTGGAGTAGTTGCCCTCGTACGGGTGGGTCCGGCCGCGGTCGATCTCGAGGATCCACTCGGCCAGGTTGTCCAGGAAGTACCGGTCGTGGGTCACGGCGAGCACGGCGCCGGTGTACTGCGCGAGGTGCTGCTCCAGCCACAGGACGCTCTCCGCGTCCAGGTGGTTGGTGGGCTCGTCGAGCAGCAGCAGGTCGGGCTTGCTCAGCAGCAGCTTGCACAGCGCGACGCGGCGGCGCTCACCACCGGAGAGCTTGGTGACGTCGGCGTCGGGCGGCGGGCAGCGCAGGGCGTCCATCGCCTGCTCCAGCTGGGAGTCGAGGTCCCACGCGTCGGCGTGGTCGAGCTCCTCCTGGAGCTTGCCCATCTCCTCCATCAGCTCGTCGGAGTAGTCGGTCGCCATCAGCTCGGCGATCTCGTTGAAGCGGTCCAGCTTCACCTTGATCTCGCCCAGGCCCTCCTGGACGTTGCCGAGGACGGTCTTCTCCTCGTTGAGCGGCGGCTCCTGCTGCAGGATGCCCACGGTGTAACCGGGCGACAGGTACGCCTCGCCGTTGTTGGGCTGGTCCAACCCCGCCATGATCTTGAGCACGCTCGACTTGCCGGCGCCGTTGGGACCGACCACACCGATCTTCGCGCCGGGGTAGAACATGATCGTGACGTCATCGAGGATGACCTTGTCACCGTGCGCCTTGCGCACCTTTTTCATGGTGTAGATGAACTCGGCCATGGCGGCGATCGTAGAGCGGTGCCCAGAGGCTCCTGACCTCGGTCGCCGACAAGCAGCCGCCCACACCCGCGACGAGCGTCACGTGAGTCGGTGACCTGCTTGTTCCGTTCGAAGGTGAACGGTTGTCGGCGATCGGTCCTCAGCGGCTCCGACCTACGAGCTTCCCTCCTTCTCCGTGGATCTCGGTACTTACATCTTCTCCGGCGCGCGCTACCCGATCGGGTGGGTTCCCGAAGTCCGGCACAGGGTTGCCCCGAACGGCTCAGAACGGAACGGGTTCCTCCGAGAGATCTTCGGCGGCCCGAGGCTCAACGAGCGTGGCGGCGCCCAGTGACTGCACGCGGCTCAAGTCCAACCCGACGTGCATGGCGTCCACGTGAACGGAGAGCTTCTTCCCGTCGTCCTTCTCGTAATAACGCATGCGCAACTTGCCCTGGACGATCACCGGATCGCCCTTGGACAGCGTGGTCTTCACGCTGTCGGCGAGCTTCCGCCAGCACGAGACGTTCATCCACAACGTCTCCCCGTCCTCCCAGTCGCCGGCCGCCGTGTTGTACCGGCGCTCGGTCGAACTCATGCGGAAGAACGCGTACGTCTTGCCGTCTTCGCCGTGCTTGTACGTGATCTCGCTGACGACAGTGCCAACGCAGGTGATCAGTGTGGAATTCCAGGACATCGGGCTCGCCTCCAGGTCGCGGGGTCGTGGTCCAGGCTGCTCCGGGAGCGGGCGGACCGGGCGGGGCGGCGGCGGATCTGTGGACAACTCGCGAGCTGGGGACAGGTCGAGATCTTGAACGGGCTCGGACCGCGGAATCGTCAGGGGTGTGTGCTAGGCCGCCGCGAGTGAGTGAGCGCCCACTCATTGACATGAGTGAGTACTCACTCATACAGTGGCGGACGTGTCAGAGGAACCACGCCGCCGCCGCGCCCCCGCGATGAGCCCGGAAGACCGCCGCGAGGCGATCGTCCAGGCCACGCTGCCGCTCGTCGTCAAGGCGGGCGCGAACGTCACCACCAGCCAGATCGCCGCCGCGGCCGGCATCGCGGAAGGCACGGTGTTCCGGGTCTTCAAGGACAAGGCGGAGCTGTTGGAGGCGTGCGTCCAGCGCGCGCTGCATTCCGACGAAGAGGTCGCACGCCTCGATGCCATCCCGTCGGACGTGCCGCTGGAGGAACGGCTCACGGCGGGAGTCGCCGCGTTCAGCGGCTACCTCGACCGCATGTGGGGCCTCATCGGTGCGCTCCGCGAGTCCGGCTACCACCCGAACGACGAGGACCACAAGAAGCACAAGGGGCCACCGATCGGCATGCAGCAGCTGTCCGACGCCGTCGGCCGCCTGTTCGGCGACGCGGACCTGCGCGTGAGCCCCGACCTGGCCGGACGGATGCTGCTCGGCACCGTCTTCACGAACCGCATGGGCTCGGGCTTCGGCCAGACCGCCGCCGAACCCGCCGCCATCGTCGAGCTTTTCCTGCACGGCGCACTCAAGGGGGAGACAAGATGAGTGAGCTCATGATCGAAGCGCATGACGTGAGCAAGAGGTTCGGTGACGTGAACGCGCTCGACGGCGTGAGCGTCACCGCGAAGAAGGGTTCCGTTCTCGGCCTCCTCGGCCACAACGGCGCAGGCAAGACCACACTGGTCAACCTCCTCACCACGATGCTGCCGCCCTCCGGCGGCACCGCGAAGGTCGCGGGGTTCGACGTGGTGGAGCAGAGCCACGAGGTCCGCAGCCGCATCGGCCTGACCGGCCAGTTCGCCGCCGTCGACGAGCAGCTGAGCGGCCACGACAACCTGGTCCTGATCGCCCGCCTGCTCGGCGCGAGCCGCAGGCAGGCCCACTCCCGCGCGGACGACCTGCTGGCGCAGTTCGACCTCACCGACGCCGCCAAGCGCAACGCCAAGACCTACTCCGGCGGCATGCGGCGGCGCCTCGACCTGGCCGCGTCCCTGGTCGGCAACCCCGAGGTGCTGTTCCTGGACGAGCCGACCACCGGCCTCGACCCCGCCAGCCGCCTCGCGATGTGGGAGATCGTCGAGAAGCTCGTCGCGGACGGCACGACCGTGCTGCTCACGACCCAGTACCTGGACGAGGCCGACCGGCTCGCCGACTCGATCACCGTGCTGTCCCACGGCAAGGTCGTCGCGTCCGGCACCTCGGCCGAGCTCAAGGCGCAGGTCGGCCAGCGCACGGTGACCGTCACGCTCGACTCGGTGTCCGAAGTGGACACGGCGCTCAAGGCCATCAACTCCGTGGGGCTCACGCCGGTCGCGGAAGGCCTCACGCTCACGACCCCCGTCAGCGCGTCACGCGACCTTGCGACGGTCGTGCGCGCGTTGGACGACAACGGCTTGGAGGCGCACGAAATCGGCCTCAAAGAGCCCACGCTCGACGACGTCTACCTCACTCTCGCCGCGAACTAGGGGGAATCATGGCGACCTTGACCTGGCACGGCAGCAGCTACCCGACCCAAGTCCTCGTACTGACCGGCCGCTCTCTGCGCGCGCTGCTGCGCACGCCCGCACTCGTGTTCTTCAGCATCCTGCAGCCGCTGATCATGCTGACGCTGTTCAGCCAGATCTTCGGCAGCATCACGTCCACGGCGAACTTCCCGCCGGGCATGAGCTACATCAACTTCCTGCTGCCCGCGATCCTCGTGAACACCGCGATGCAGTCCTCTCTCGCGTCCGGCATCGGACTCGTGCAGGACATGTCGAACGGTGTGCTCGCACGGTTCCGATCACTGCCCATCCGCCCGAGCACGGTCCTGTTGGCGCGCAACCTCTCCGACGCGGTCCGCACGGCGTTCCAGCTGGTGCTGATGATCGCGTTCGGCGTCCTGGTGTTCGGCTTCCGCCCGGACGGCGGCATGCTCGGCACCCTCGCCGCACTGGGCCTGGCCCTGGTCGTCGGGTGGGCGCTGAGCTGGGTGTTCATCGCGATCGCCGCCTGGGTGCGCAAGGCGGAGCTCATGCAGACCGTCGGCTTCCTGGCGATGTTCCCGCTGATGTTCGCGTCCAGCGCGTTCGTGCCGGTGAGCGGCCTGCCCGGCTGGCTGCAGGCGATCGCGAAGGTCAACCCGCTGACCTACGCGGTCGACGCCGCCCGCAGCCTGGCGCTCGCCCACCCGGTCACCGGTGTGGCCGGCGCACTGGTCACGAGCGGCGTGATCGCGGCGGTCGGCGCGTTCTTCGCGGTCCGCGGCTTCCGCCGCCCGCTGTCGGTCTAACCCTTCTCGGAGATCTTCCGCAGCATCGCGTTGTAGGCCTCGAGGTCGGCGTCCCCATCGGCGTCGGCCTTGCGGTCGTACCGCTTCGCGTCCCGGCCGTCCTGCCGCGCCCACTGGGTGAGCAGGGCGACCATGACCACCAGCAACGGGATCTCCCCCGCCGCCCACGCGATGCCGCCGCCGAGCCGCTGGTCCTCCAGCAGGTTCTGCACCCACGGCAGCGAGAGGCCGCGGTAGAACTGCTCGCCGATCACGGTCGTGGAGCTCATCAGGATGACGCCGAAGAACGCGTGGAACGGGATCGACGCGAACAACAGCCCCAACCGGCCGAGCGGCGGGAGCTTGTTCGGTGACGGGTCCACGCCGATCACGGGCCAGTAGAAGACGTACCCGGCGAGGATGAAGTGCGCGTTCATCGCGAGGTGCGCCCAGTGGAACGGCAGCGCGGCCTCGAAGAGCCCCGAGAAGTACAGGGCGTAGAACGAGCCGACGAACAACCCCAGCGCCACGAACGGGTTCGTCAGCAGCCGCGCGACCGGGGAGTGCACGAACGCCAGCACCCACTCCCGCGGCCCCGGCACCTCCTTGTTGACCGGCAGCGCGCGCAACGCCAGCGTGACGGGCCCGCCCAGGACGAACAGGATCGGTGTCAGCATGGATAGCACCATGTGCGCCTCCATGTGCACGCTGAACATCGCCGGCGAGTACCGGCCCATGCCCGACGACGTCGCGAACAACAGCGAGAAGCAGCCGCAGAGCCACGCGACGGTGCGTCCGACCGGCCACTTGTCACCGCGCTGGGTCAGCCTGCGCACGCCCAGCACGTAGAGCGCGGCCAGGACCAGCGCCGCGGTGCCGAAGATCAGGTCGAAGCGCCAGTCGAACAGGACGGCCGCGAGCGTCGGCGGCCCGTCGAGGTCGTAGCCGATCGCGATCTCCGTGCGGCTGGGCAGCTCGGTGCTGCCGCCGGGCGGGGGCGTGCGGGCGAGCGCCACGGCCAGGCCGATGGTGAACATCATCAGCAGGATCTCGAGGCCGGCCAGCTTGAGCAGGGCGTGCGGCCTGCCGTCGACCACGCCCTTCACGCCGCGTTCGCGCTGGAAGTAGCCGAACACGCCGAGCACCAGCAGACACGCCAGCTTGCCGAGCGTCAGCCAGCCGTAGGTGGACGTCACCAGGTCTGCCGGCGTGATGCGCACCAGCGCGTTGACCACGCCGGAGACGGCCATGACGATCCAGCAGACCAGCGCGATCTTCGAGAACCTCGTCGCGGCGAGCGGGAGGTGCGCACCGCCACGTCTGCCGTGCGCGAGCAACGCGATCAGGCCGCCCACCCAGAGCACCGCGGCGACGAGGTGGAACAACAGGCTGTTCGTCGCCATGTCGTGCGAGCCGCCGGACGACGAGTGGCCCGTGACGGCGACCGGCACCAACGCGAAGATGGCGCCGAACAGCAGGACGGTCGTCCATCCCCACGTGAGCACTAGACGGCACCCCAGTGCGAGCAACGCCACGATGATCGCCGTCAGCAGCCATGCCTTCGACTGCTCCAGCAGCATCGCCGTCGCGATCATCTGGCTGAAGGTGAACGAGCTCACCGGCCTGTCGATCGCGGCCGCCGTGGTGAACGGCACCGACAGCAGTGCACCGACGAGCCACACGAGCGCGAACCACCCAGCGGTGCGCATCGCCGCGTAGCCGTCCGCTGCGAGAGTGCCGGACTTCTGCGGTGGCACGAGGAACGCCGCCAGCAGCAACGAGCCGATGGTCACCACCGCACCCGTCTCGGTCAGCACCCGCACGATCTGCACACCGACCGGCGGGTTGCTCTCGAACGAGCTCAGCGCGACGGCCGCGAGGGCGGCCACGGCGAAGCCGATGGCGACGAGGGGCACCAAACCCGTTCTGGTGGAGCGTTCGATTGGCACGCCCCGGAGCCTACGACGCTCTAGTGTTGCCCCGTGTGAGACGTTCTCTCCTCCTGCTGTTCGTGCTGGTCTCGCTGACCGGCTGCGCGTACTCGGTCCAGGGCGACCCGGTCGCGGCCCCGTTGCCGCCGCTCGCCATCGCGACCCCGCGCAAGACCGCCGGCGTCGACCCGTGCGCCCTGGTGACGGAGAAGGACCTCAAGCCGCTCGGCACGCTGAAGTTCCAGCCCGTGCCGCGCACCGAGCTCGCGAACTCGTGCCTGTTCACGCTCAACGAGGGCTCGTACGTGATGGTGGCGGTGCCGTACCGGTCGTTCGAGGCGTCGAAGAAGTCGCAGACCGAGGGGCGCGAGGTCGAGACGTCCAAGCACGCCACCTGGCTCAGCTGCACGCGGCCGGGCGCGGGCAAGGACACGGTGTGCACGGCCACCATCGCCGTGACACGCGACGAGTCGTTGCTGGTCGCCGTCGGCATGAGCGGTGACGCCACCGAGAGCGAGGCGAGCAGGGCGTTGGAGCCGCTCAGGCAGGAAGCGCTCAAACGGATGCCGCCTGCCTAGCCGCCCTCCTGGCCAGCAGGGTCGTCGGGATGATCAGCGCCGTGACGACCGCCACGAACCCGAGGGACACCACGAGAGAGCTGACGTGTGCGAGGCCGCCCACGATCGGCGGACCGGCGAGGAAGCCGCTGTAGGCGATCGTCGTGACCAGCCCGAGTTGCCTCTCCCCACCGCTGCCGTCGGCGCGTTTGCCGGTCTCGCTCGCCAGGTCCATGACCACGGGGAACGAGAACGCGAGGCCCAGGCCGGCCAGGCCGAACCCCAGGTACCCGGCCGCCGGGACCGGGACCAGCACCGCGAGCCCCAGACCCGTCGCGGCGAGGCCACCACCCGCGGCGAGCAGGCCATGCGGGCCCAGGCGGCGTTGGAACGGTTCGCCGAACCACCGTGCGAGCGCCATCGCGACCGAGAAGCCCGCATAGGTGTACGCGCCCGCCGCGTCGCTCATACCGCGCTCACGCACCATGAACAACGCAGACCAGTCCGCCGCCGCCCCTTCCGCGATGGCACTGCACAGCGCGACGCCCGCCAACAGCCAGAGGACCGGGCTCTTGAGCACGTTCACGTGTTCGGCAGCCTCTTCCCTGTGGCGCTCCCCCACTCCTCCGGGGACGTTCTTCGCGATGAGCACGGCCACCAGTGCACCGACGAGCGCCGCCAGGAGGAAGTGCTTCATGGGCGTCCACTGCGCCTGAGCGGCGGCGGCACTGCCCAACGAGCCGATGAGGCCGCCGACGCTGAACCCCGCGTGGAACTGCGGCATCAACGGCCGCTGCAGACTGCGGACGACGACGACCGCGGCCATGTTCATCGACACGTCCATCGCGGCGATGCTCGCCCCCAGGGCCACAAGCGTCAGTCCGAACTGCAGCGGTGACTCCGACAACGCGAGCACGGGCAGAAGCAACGGACTGAGGAGGCTGCTCGCTATTAGCACCCAACGCGAGCCGTAGAGCGCACATACCCGTGCCGCCAACGGCGCCGTGAAGGCCAACCCTGCACTCGCCCCGAGCAGCGCCAGGCCGAGGCTGCCGACCTCCGCGCCGATCTGTTCGGCGAGCGCGGGCACGCGGGAGGCCCAGGTGCCGAAGACGGCGCCGTTCAAGAGGAAGACGACGAACGTGGCCAGACGCGGGGACATGCGATCCAGCATGACTGAAGCGCTTCAGGAGCGCCAGCGGGTGCGTTGCGATCTCTCGCATACGATGCGTTCGTGGACTCCGACCGCCGACGCAGGCCGACGCTGGACACCGTCGCCGCGGCCGTCGGGGTCTCCAGGGCAACGGTGTCGAACGCGTACAACCGCCCAGACCAGCTGTCGTCGTCGTTGCGCGAACGCATCCTCGAAACGGCCCGCACCCTCGGCTACGCGGGCCCCGACCCGGTGGCCCGCTCCCTGGCGACCCGCTCGTCCGCGGCAGTGGGCTTCATGCTGCCCCAGGGCCTGTCCGGGGCGTTCTCGGACCCGGCGCTGTCGATCGTGCTCGACGGCCTCGCCCAGACCGTCGACGGCCACGACCACAGCCTCGTCCTGATGCCGGGCGACTCGACCGGCGGCCCGCGCCCGTCGATCGTGTCGCGCGCCCAGGCGGACGTGATGGTCGCCTATTCCCTGCCGGACCACGCACCGGCCCTAGACGCAGTGGCCGCCCGAGGCCTACCGCTCGTGGTGATCGACCAACCGATACTGCCGAACTCCGCACGCGTGGAGGTGCAGGACTACACCGGCACGTCCGCGGCCGCGACACACCTCCTGGACCTGGGCCACACGAGGTTCGGCGTTCTGACGTTCGCACTGCGCCCGGACGGCCTAGAGGGACCGGTCTCGCACGAGCGCCGTTCGGCCGTGCCGTTCCGCGTGAGCCGGGACCGCCTGGGCGGCTACCTCGACACTTTGGAAAAAGCAGGGGTGAAACCGGACAATGTTCCGGTGTGGGAGGCGCGCGGCAGTGATCGCGAGCTCGGACGTCTAGGCGCGCGGTGGTTGCTCACCCGCACGCCACGCCCGAGCGCCTTGCTGTGCGCGTCGGACCAACTGGCCTTCGGCGCCCTCCAAGCAGCTCGGGACCTGAGCCTGTCCGTTCCCGCGGACGTCTCGGTGGTCGGCTTCGACGACGTCCCCGAAGCGGCCTACAGCGACCCGCCGCTGACTACCGTGCGTCAACCCCTGGCCGACAAGGGCCGCAGAGCGGGCGAGCTGGCCCTGAAATTACTGGCCGGCGGTAGACCGCCCCGCCCGACGAGACTCGGCGTTTCCCTCGTGGAGAGAGCCTCAACGGCCCCATGGAAGTGATCTGAGTCACGTTTAGACTGTTTTGGTCACCCGATTGGACGTAGGGCGGAAACAGTCGATCGACTCCGGACGATGTGTCCGGTGGGGGCACCGGTGGCCACGCGTCGTGGCCGCTTTCACACCCCTCCAGCCTCTGTAGCTCAGTGGAGAGAGCGAGGGACTTCTAATCCCGAGGTCGCAGGTTCGAATCCTGCCAGGGGCGCTACACCGCAGGTAGCAAGACTGTGGGCCGATCTCCTCGGAGGTCGGCCCAGTGCTTATCCAGTGGATTCACTCAGTCGGCTTCAGACCTTCCAGGGCGTCCGCCGCCCGGTGACCGACTGACTTCCGGTTCATGTACACGTCCTGGGTCATGCTGACCTGGGCGTGGCCGAGGTAGTCGGCGATCTCCCTCGCACTCAGTCCGGCCGCATCGAGCTGCGTCGCGACGAGGTGCCGGAAGGCGTGCGGATGCAGGCCCTCCCACTCTGAGCCCTCAAGGACGCTGCGCAGCGCCTTCCGGGTGTTGTCCGGATCCCGCAGCGTTCCTGACGAGGACGGGAACACCCACTCGCTCTCCGAGTTCGGCCGGCGTCTGCGGAGGACGTCCATCGCCCAGGCCGGGATCCTCAGCGTCCGCATCCCGGCGACCGACTTCGTGTGGGGCTGGACGAACAGCCCGACACCGGTCAGCCGGATCACGGTGCCCTCCAGCAGGATCACACCCTCGTCTTCTCGGACGCGGGTCCAGTCGAGCGCCAGGAACTCACCCAGCCGCGGACCTACCGCCGCGTGCATGTCCACCAGGTCGACCAGGTCGAGGTTCCGAGCCCGCTCATTGCCCAGCAGGTAGGCCCTCAGCCGGAGGTAGTCGCCCCACTCGATCTTCGTGAGCTTCTTCCTGACCGGCCTGGCCTTCTTGCTCTCCCCCAGCGCCCCGACCTCGCGGACCGGGTTGGTGCCTATCGCGTCGTACCGGACGTAGAGGCCCATGATCGCGGTGAGCACGACCTTCGCATGCTTGGCACTCCCCAGGCCTGCCGTGTCACGGATCGTCCGCAGGACGCGTTCTGCCGTGCCCGTCGTGATCTCTCGCCCGGTGAGGGAGCCGACTGCGTCCTTGAGGTCGCGGTCCCAGGACTCCCGATAGGTCCGCTTGGTGCGCGCGGCCTTCTTCGACTCGTCCAGCTCCGCGAGGTACTTGTCCGCGACCTCGGAGACCTTCGTGCGATCGGTGATCTCCTCCCCCACCACCGCACGAGCTCGATCTCTCAGTGCCTCCTTCAGCCGGTTCTTCGCGGCGTTCTCGGTCTTGGCAGTCCGCTCGACCTGCCGCGTCACTCCGTCGTAGTCGCGGTAGTTGGTGATCGCGCGGACCTTGCCGGCCGGAGTGCGGACGAACCAGATCTCGCCGTACGTCCCGAGTGCCATCGGTGGCTTGGACATCAGCCGGCCCCCTGCGGCTGCGACTCGAACCACGCCTTGACGTCCTCCGGGATGTAGCGGACGTACTTGCCGATCCGTCGTCCCGGAGGCCCGTAGTTCTTCGTCCTCCACTGGTACAGCGTCTGGGCAGGCACGCCGAGGAAGTCCGCGACGTCCTTGATGCCCCACAGCTTGCTCATGCTGCGTCCTCCCTTGCGTACTTGCGTTGACGTTGTTCCTTGCGGCCCTCTGCGATCGCGAGGGCGAGCGTGCGTTCGGCGTCGGTGTTGTAGCCCGAGCCCGTGTAGGTCCAGTCGTTGATCACGGTGACCGTGTCGGGGTCGTAGCCCATGCGGTCGAGGACTTCGAGGGTGCGGAAGGCGTGCCGTTCCTCGCGGATGGCTTTGAAGGTGGTGCTGTAGCGCTGGGATTTGCTCAGGAAGTGGCCGCGGAATCCGAGCATGTGCGCCCAGCGGCGCAGGTTGAGTGACTCGTAGGCGTCCAGGCCGCCGAGGTCCCAGGCCGTTTGGATCATGCGCCGGTGGTGGTCGGAGACTTTGAGGTGGGCGATGTGGAGTTCGGAGAGGATGCGGCGGTCTGCGGCTTCGCTCTTGCCGGTGCCCTTGGTGGCGTACTTGGCGACGTAGCCGGCCAAGCGGGCTTCGCTGATCTCCCCGTCCTGCTCGACGTCGGACGCGTTGCTGGGCCGGATGGAGCGGCAGTCGACCTGATCACCCCATCGCAGGACCAGGACCTCACCGTCAGGGCGGGGGACCTCCAGGCTCACCGAGCGGGCGGCGGCGCGGATGGCGTCCGCCAAGAGTTCGGGCGTGGCCCATCGGGGCGTCGGGTCGTGCGGTCCGTCGGGGCCGTCGATGCGGATGACGCCGTGGAAGTGGACGAGGCCGCGCCGCTGGTATTCGGCGACCTTGGCGTAGGACAGGCGGGCGTGGTGCTTGAAGTCGCCGGCGCGCAGCCCGGCCGCTTTCATCAGGGCGCGCTTGACGTTGCGGATGAACCGGCCCCACAGCTCACCCACGTTGGCCTGCCACAGGATCGAGCCGATGTAGTCGTAGGTGTCGGGGTCGACAGGGGTTCCGATGCGGGGGTCGTCGGGGTGGTGCCAGGAGCCGCACGAGCACGGGATGGTCTTGCCCCGGCTGCTCTGGCGTGCAGAGTGGACTTTGCCGAACGAGGGGGCGGTGAGGGTGGCGAAGCCGCGGGGCTTCTCAGTAACGGTGGTCGGGATGTTCTTGGAGCCGCCGGCGAGTCCGGCGTGCATGAGGTGGTAGGCATCTGCGGCGTAGCGGTCGGAGCAGGCCGGGCAGACGCTCTGCCGGCGATTGCCGCACGGGACCATGATGTCCCCGCCCTTGTGCTCGAGAACCTTCCCGTTCCGGTCGTGCAGCTGCCACGCGCCGAACATGCGGATCGGTTGGGCGCAGCCGCCGATGGCGGTGACCTTGTCGCGCCAGTCGCGGTAGTCGACCGAGCGCAGCTTGCGGACGATGCGGTCTTCCAGGCTGGTGGTCGGGTCTGCGGGCAGCACGGGGCGTCTCCTCTCGTCAGGCAGCGGTGGTCAGGGCAGGGAGTTGGTCGAGCAGGGTCAGCCCGATGTGCTCGGTGTAGGCAGGCGGTACGGCCTGGCGTCCTTCACGAGCGGACATCCAGCTGCAGCCCATCGCGTCGGCGTAGGCGCGTTCGTTGCTGTGGTTGAACGGCCGCAATCCCATCCGGTGGTTGCATGGTGCGGTGAGCTGGAGGCCCCAGCCGGAGGTCTCGAACGCGCGGTGTCGGCGTACGCGCAGGTCGAACATCGAACCGCAGAGCAGGAAGTCCGGCCGCAGCGGTGCTTCAGGGACGTTCTCGATCACCCACGGGGCGTATGACCTGGTGAGTGCGTCACGTGTGTCGGCGAGGAGATCGACGTGTTCGTCCTGGTCGCCGCGCCATCGGGTGACGTTGGCGTAGTGCTGGCAGGGCGGGGAGGCGTGCACGGCGTCGAACTCGTGGCCGTGTGCGGCGAGGAATTCGAGCGCGTCGCCCTGATGGAAGACGTGGCCCGCGTAGCGGGGCTGGGGGTTGATGTCGACGCCGGTGACGTGCCAGCCAGCCATGCGGTAGCCGTAGGCAGCGCCACCCGCCCCGCTGTACAGATCGAGCATGGTCGGTTGCACGGATGTCTCCTTCCATTGTGGCGCATGAGAAGCGGGGCACGGCCTGGGAAGGTGGCCGTGCCCCGCTCATGTGGGCAGCAGAGGGGTTGTGCTGCCAGGGTCAGGTGAAGGCGTGTCCGTTGCGCTGCTGGACTTCTGCGGCGATCTGGGCGGCCATGTCGGGTGAGACCCGGACGACCTGGCGGACATCGTCAGCGGTCAGTTCGCGTCCCTCGTTCGCAAGTTCGGTGGCTTTGGCCTTGACCTGGTCGAGGATCTGCGGGGGCAGCTTCACGCGGCTTGCCGTGGCGAGCACGGCAGGTCGTGATGGGGGAGCCTCGACCGTCGGCACGGCTGGTTGCGCGGTGGGCGCGGGTGATGCGTTGCGGGTGTGGTGTGCGGCGTCGCGGTAGGCGCGGGTGATCGCTTCGTTGAACTTGTGCTGGATCACCGGCATGACCTCGGCGACGCCGAACACCACGACCGGGACGATGATGTGGATGGCGAGGTTGCCGCCGTCGAACGGCTCGTTCCCGGTCAGCCACGGCGCGACCGCCGGCCACACGTTCATCACCAGCGTGGAGGACAGCAGCACCTTCTTGAGCCGCCCGACCCACACGTCGGTGATCGTCAGGCCGCGCGAGAGGATCTCCGCCTCGAACATCAGCAGCATGATCAGGATTCCCGCGAGCATCGGTTCCGCGAGCCACGCGGCCCACCACAGCGGGTCCGAGTGCTCACGGTGTCCGGCGAGAAAGTCCTGGACGCCGGCGGTGGTGAACGCGAGTCCGAGGGTGAGGAAGAACCACATGCCGCGCGTGATCGTCCGCCGCTGGGACTCGATGCGGACCGCGACCATGTCGGGGTCGTCCACCAAGCCGCGCAGATGGGCGGATTCGGCCTTGCGGCGGCGCAGGTCAACGACTCGCTTCGTGACCCCGGCCGCCTCGTTGATCTCGTCTGAGTCGTTGTCCTGCAAGGGTTTCACCTCCCAGAGCTGATGTACTCGTAGAGCTGGTGGCCGGTCGGCTGGAACACCAGCATTTCGGCGACGACCTCGGTGCCGGTCTCGCTGATGAGAGTCACGGCGTCCCCGAGACCCAAGAAGTTGCCGGTCAGCAACGCCTCGGTTGACAGGGCGCGGTCGATCTCGATCAGCCGCGCGGGCTGGAACTCGTCATCGCGGACCCAGGCGAAGTCGTAGTCGTCCTGCATGTCGACGAACAACGTCTGCTTCGCGACGAGATCCAGCAGGTACTCGCAGTCGTGCAGTACCCAGGCGGGCGGGAAGATGATTCCGGCCACCGGGCTCAGTCCTCCTTGGACAACTGCTCATGGAGCTGGGAACCGGCCGGGGTGAACACGAGGCGGTGCGCGGGGAAGGGCTCACCACAGTCGCGGGTGAGCGTGATCCGCTCCGCCTCGGCCAGGTAACCCCGCTCGATCAGGACCTGAGTCGCGGAGTCCACGTCGTCCCCGACCGACTCGGCCGGCCGACCGTCGCCGAAGTAGACCCAGACGAAGAAGCACGCGTCGTTCGCCTCGCGGGCGTAGGCCTGTCCAGGGGCGACGTACCGGAACACCTCCTTGACGTCCTCTTTCATCCAGGCCGGCGGGAAGTTCTTCCACCACGACGGGGTGGGGAACGGGATCGTGTTCATCGCTGGGTCCTTCCTTCTCGGTGTTCGCGGGACAGCCGGCGCCAGTGCTCGGCCTGTTCCTCGTGGATTTCGGCGAGGCGGTGCGCGATCTGCGCCGCATCGACCGCGTGCGCGTGGGGTAGTTCGCCGTGGTCGTTGGCGAAGCGCCGGACGATCGCGTCGTAGTCGTCGGCCAGGCTCAGGACGTCGGCCTGGGTGGCGACCGGGTAAGCGGCGGTCATGGGTGCTTCCTGATTCGCAGGGAGAACCAGCGCTCCAGCAGGCCCCGTCCACCTGGCGTAAGCCTGATCCGGTACACGCCCTTGGCGATCACTCCGTGTCGGAGCTCCACGACCGCACCGAGTTGGGCATACCGTTGCGCCAGCAGGCTTTCTACCGCTTCAGCTTCAGCATCCGAGGCGTAGCGGCACCGTTCGCCGCGCTCGATACGCACGATGCGGTCGTTGCTGTCCAGGCGTCCGTAGCGGCCGTCCCGGATCTCGCCGAGCACCTCGGCCACCACATCGGGCTTACCGCCGAACCCCGATTTCACGATAGGCCGGCCGGGAGCGGGAGAAGCCTCGGACTGCTCGACGTCCCCGCCGAACAGGTCGATCTGACCAGGCACCTCCACGACCACAGGACCACGGCGTGCCATCACTGTTCACCCCCGAGCAGCTCCGCGTGGAAGCCGCGGCCGGTGGCGGAGCTGATGAACAGCGTCAGCACGTAGTCGCGGGGCGGCCAGCCGTCCACCGCCAGCCAGTCCCCCCGGCCAGGGACCAGCACGCCGGCGCCGATCAGCGCGGTCACGGCCTGCTGGTCGTCGGCGTTGACGCGGACGGCGTTGCGGGAGTCGGTGAGCCGGTACGCGCGGTCCACGGTGAGCGAGAAGCCAGCGTGTTGCCGTCGACCTCGGACAGCAGCCGCAGCACCCGGTCACGGTCGAGGTCGTAGCAGCGGGTCAGCCAGGACGCCGGCGAACCGAGTCCGGCGAGGCGAAGCGGCGTGGTCATCGCCGTCACCGCCTGTCCGCGAGTTCACGGCGGTACAGATTGCCCAGCGTCCGCTTCAGGCCATACAGGCCCAGGGCGACACCGAGCGCTGCGAGGAGGAACGCGCCGTTGACGCCGCCCCACAGGTAGAGCACGAACAGCACCGCCGCGCCGACGAGGGCCCAGCGCACCATCTGCCACGACGCCCAAAGGGCGAAACCGAACTTCCACATCTCAGGCCACCACCTTCAGGCCGCTGGAACGGCCACTCGTCACGAACTCGATCAACTCTTGGATCTCGGAGTCGTCCACATAGGACGCTCGGACGCGCAGAGGAACGCGGGACTTCTCCTGCACCACGTAGCCGATGCCGGCCGTGCTGACGTCGTTGGAGATCTCGTCGGCCAGGGCTCCGCGCAAGCGCGCGTTCTCGCCCAGGGTCATGTCCACGTGTGCCGCACTCGTGACGCGCAGGCAGATCCGGACCGTGAACAGGTCGCGGACCGGGACGACGTCCTTGGAGGGCTCCTGCACGAAGCCGCACATGCTGTGACCGGTCGCGCGGCCCTGAGTCCCGATGTAGGACATGGCCTTGCGCATCGCACGGGTCACCGCGATCTCACCGAACCCGAGCAACGCGCCCATCTCATCCACGATCAGCAGGTTCAGCGGGGTCTCACGCGAGATCGAGAACTTCCGCTTTCCCTGCTCCGCCAACACCCGCTGGACACGTTCGAGGTCCTGCACGAACTCCTCGACCACGTCGACGCAGTCCTCAGGCTCAGCCGCGTAGCGGTAGGCGATGCCTTCGGTCTTGACCAGCTCCATCCGCTTCGGGTCCAACACCCACAGCCGCACCAGGCCGTCCCGGATCAACGGGGCCAGCGCCCGCAGCAGCGACCAGACCAGCGAGCCCTTGCCCGAGCCGGTCGCACCCGCGCCGAAGATGTGCTGACCGATCACCGGCACGCGCCAGTCGTTGCCGTACTCGTCCTCACCGATCACGACGTTGTCCAGGTCCACCGCGTCGGCGTCCCACGACAGCGCCGGAGCCTCGATGACCTCGGTGAACGACTCCCGCCGCTGGACGACGAGCGCGACGATCTGCGGGCGAACCTGCTCGATCCCGACCCGTTCGGCGTTGAGCGCGACGGCCAGCTCCTCGGTCTTGCTCTCCCACAACTTCGCCGTCTGGCCAGGGATCATCCGCACGTACACCGTGTCCACCGAGGACGCCGCGGAGCGCAGCTTGGTGATGCGAGGGACCTGGTGCTCACCGGTCTTGCGGTGCGCCGGCGCGAGGTCGACTGCCAGCATGGTGTCCCGCCACCACTTGCCCGTGTAGCGCGAGAACCAGCGACGACGCCACGCCCGCAGCACCGGGGCCGCGAAGTAGTCGAAGCTGTCCGGGTGCGCCCGGTACCAGCTCCCCAACGCCGTCAACGTGCCACCGGTGAGCATGCCCGTGGTCGAGGTGCCGAGCAGCACCGTGGAGGTCCCCAGGGCACCGGGCAGCACCACCATGCCGGGGTGCCGGGCCGTCCACAGCAAAGCCCGCCACTCAACACCCGTCTTGCGGTTGGAATACTTCATCGTGAATCGCCCTTCCTGGGGAGAAGCCCAACCCCACGAGAAAAGCGTTCACAGTCCACGTGGAGCCAGGCCGCCTCCACGCATCGTCTATTTCCTAACTGTCACTGATCTTCGATCGCACGTCCTCCAGTGCGACCACCAGAGCGCCGACCGCCTTACGTGCCCGCTCGTGCGAGGCACGGATTCCGCCGACGTCCGGAATGCCCTTGGTCGTGTCGCGCAGCACCTTCATCCCGATCGCGATCTCGTCCAGCACGTTGTCCACCGCGTACGACATGTCACTTCACCGCCCACTCGCGCGAGATCAGGTCCGCCTCGTGCTTCTTCGCCCTGGCCCGCAGCGTCCCGACCTGCTCGTAGACCTTCTTGAGCTGTGCCGCCAGTTCGTCCCTGGTCGGCAGTGAGAACCCCGCGCCGGCCTTGGCGTCGTCCACGCGCTCGATCAACTTTCCGGCCTCGATCAACCCCTCCTCCAGGGTGTCCATCGCGCCGATGAAGTGGCCGTACCGTTCGAGGGCCTTCTTGGTCTTGTAGTCCTCGATGATCTGAATCGCCACGATCGTGCACCTCCTCTTTCCTCATGGGAACCACGAAGACCACCGGACAAACGAACTGGCCGGAGGTCAACGTGAATCCCCGGCGCGAGAAATACGCCGGAAAAAGGCATGAATTGGCCCACTATGTAATTCTCAAAGAACAAAGGATTCCCCCGCTGTGCGACAACATCGCCTGCCGACGCGGATTCACGAAGGCGGTTCGACGGTCACGGGGGCCAGACCGAACGTGACGCGCAGAGCGTCACCAGCAGGGCGCAGATCAGGCGATCTTGGTCAAGCCCATCGCTCGGTAAGCGATGCCGGAGACCGTCTCGCCCCGACCGTTCTTGAACGAGTAGAACGACGCGCGAGGGTCGACCAGGTCCACGATGTCGCCCTCTTCGAACTCGTCGCCGGGGTCGGTCCCGAGGGTCACCTTGACCTCTTCGCCCTTCTCCCCCTTGGCCTTCATGAACAGCGACACGACGAACTGCTGCGCACCGTCCTTGTCCGTCACGATCTCGGTGTGGCCGTCGACCTCACGCGTCTTCAGCGTCGGCAGCTCCGTCAGCATCAGACGACGGTCGCTCAGGATGATCGACATGTTCTTCATGAGAGTCCTTCTTGTGTAGGGGGCCTAAACTTTCGGGCCGAGCGAACCCCCTCTAGTTGAGGGGGTCTAAACACAAGCTACGCCTGACCCGAAAAGCTGTCAAGGGGGGCTAAACTGGAGGGCATGACGACGCCTGACCCGGACGAGTTCGAGGCTGTGCGCACGGACCCTGACCCGATCAGGCGTGGCCAGCGAGCAGGAGAGCTGATCACGCTCTACCAGCAGCGAGCCACCGAACTTGCGCGGCTGCGTCGGGCGGCAATCGAGGAAGCGCGCTCCCGACTCGACATGAGTTACACCGAGATCGCGGCGAAGCTCGGCATCACGAAGGGACGGGTCACCCAGATCCGCAACAGTGCGCCAGGGCCTGAACGTGCCTTCTTCGGTGTTGGCCCAGTTGCGCTTGCGCTACCTGGCCGGATCATTCGCGAGCGGGACGACCTCGTCATCGCAGGACCCGATGACGCCACAGGCGCCCACCTTGCAGCAGAGCTGGAGAAGCTGGCATTTGCGATCAATGAGCGAGTCGTCCTCGATCCGCGTGACGAGTGGGAGCCCACTAGTGACGCCGTGGTCATCTGCGGCCCGGCATCCGCGCACATCGGGCATCAGCTCATGGCCGCCGACCCCTACTTGCGCATGACCATCGGCGACAACGTGCAGTGGTACCTCACCGACGAGGTCACCGGCGAACGGTTCCTCTCTCCAATGGATGAGCCGGAGCCACGCAAGGCCGACCACGCCTACATAGCACGGCGAAAACTGGGTAACTGGACCGTCGTGCACATCGCCGGCCTTCACGCCGCGGGCTCCGTGGGCGCTGCTCACTACATCACCCGCAACCTGCCCGAGCTGTTCGCCAGGTTCGGCGACAGCGAGTTCAGTATGGCTGTCACGACCGAGTTCGACGGGCTTACGCCTACCAGCATCGAGGTTCTAGTGCCGCCGAGGAGGTGGGAGTGATGTCATTCGAGGGTGCGTCACTCCCAGGAGGGCCGGGGAAAGGACACGATCGTTGGTGTACAACAGGTAGCGCCGCAATCGTCCTGGACGGAGCGTCGAGTTTCACTCCAGCCACTGCCGATGCGTCTGAGTACGTCGATCATCTGATGAGGGAGATCTCAGCCCGGATCAGCTCCCCGGAGGACCTTGGCGCCTCGCTAGGGGAAGCCATTCACGCGACCGCCAACCAACTGCGAGTGAAGGCGGGAGATGGACCTTCTTCCACCGTCCTGCTCGCCCGTGAGCGCGAGTCGCGCCTGGAGCTACTAGCGCTTGGCGACAGCACGGCCGTTGTGAAGACGGCTGACGGTGCTGTTCACCGTGTAACGGATGATCGCCTTTCCCGGACGGCGGCCGACCTTCGACGTCAGTACCGGTCGCGACTTGAAGCCGGCGCAGGGTACGACGACACGCACCGCACGTTGCTAGGCGAGCTTCAGCGCCACGAGCGTCAGCTCAGGAACACGGACCAGGGCTACTGGATCGCCGAGGCTCAACCTGACGCTTCACGCGAGGCCGTTCGGCGTGACTTCGTAATCGATGACGTCGCCTGGCTCGTCCTAGCGACTGATGGCGCTCAGCGGGTCATCGACCATTTGGGTCTGTCCTGGGAGGACATTGCCCTTATGGACAGTGCCGAGCTTGCTCAGCTACTTCAACGCCTTCACAGCTGGGAGCAGTTCGACGACCCAGCCGGAAAGTTTCTCCCGAGGGCGAAGCAACATGACGACAAGGTCCTGGTCCGCTGGCGCTCTGACTCCTAGGCGTGTCCAGAGTTTCTTCTCTTCATCAAGGCGGCCCCTGCGGGGCCGCGCGCCACTGTGCTTGAGCCCGCTTGGCAAGGGCCAGGGGCCCGGCTCCGCCACCCTGGCCCGCCAGCGGGCAAAGGCGCGCCTACACAGGCTGCGATCAAACAGAGGTAGACAAGAAAGGGGCCTAGAGCGGCACTAAGTAGTGTTGTTACACCATTCGCTCAATCAGCCGGATATAGCTACGCATACGAGGGTCTTCGAATCTGTAAAACCCACGGCCAGCCCGCCGCAAGATCGTCGTGCCGTCAGTTGATATTAGGCGCTTATAGTAGTTATTGAGAGAACCTTGAGAGATGTCTTCTCCGGTCCGCAAAATAACGGCATTCCGAACATCATTTGCGCTGAACTCATCTGAATCAAGCGATGCTGCGGCCGCGAGGATGTGTCGGTACATTGGACTCGGCGCTCGAACGCTATCGTCATAAATACGCTTCAGTGTACCCTCGGCGTCCGAAACCGCGCGATCCATGGCCTTTGACAAGTCATGAGGCATAATCAGAAAGCTGCCCTCGCCGATTGCATCTTCAGCGCATTTCAAGGCCAGGAGATGCGTAAAGTGCGGATAGCCTGCACTCAGGCGAACAATCGACTCAACAACTGACGTATCAAATCGCAGGCGAAGCGCATTGGCACCTGCAATAACGATTTCTTCAAGCTCCGCTCGTCCCATTCTCCTGAGCTTCGTCTCACGAAGACATCGCTGTACCGAAGGATGCGCCGCCGTCAGCTGATCTCCGGTCTCGGCGATACCTACGACCATCAGTTTAAGGTTTGATCCGGAGTCACTCAGGTGCTTGATGAGCTCAGCGACCTTACTTCTATCTTCATCCGAAGCGATCGCGTCGAATTCGTCTACAACAAGCAAGCCATCGAGCTCGTGCAACGATTCTGCGGCAGTCGATGGTGAAATCACATTGGAAACCGTGTAGGTATGCACGAGGTCCTGAGACTCTTCGTTTCCTATCTCAGCAAAGCCCAGCTTCAGTGAATCCTTGTTGGAAATTGCACGCGAACTAGAAACCTGTTGAAGAAGATGATCGGCACCTACGGCACGAAGTGGCTTCTGAATAATTGATTCGAAATTATCCGAGCGATCACACCGTTTTACGAAGATCGCTGGCTGCACTGCATGCAGGAGAACTTCGGACACGACGTTCGCCAGCGAACTTTTTCCGACGCCACGTTCGCCATATAGAAGAACATGCTGCCCAGGTGTATTTAGAGTCTCAACAAGTTTACTAACTTCTTCCTGGCGACCGAACAGTAGTTCCATGCTACTAATCGGCTGATGTGGGGTAAATACTGCACGGACCCCTGACTGAGCGATCGCCGACTCTTTGGAGAGCCCGAAGAAGTCGCGCCCTGGAGCGGGCAGCCTAGAGTTCGCCACTCGTCGCGACATGCGGCTGGCCTGCTTGTGTCGGCGCTTCGCACTTCTACCCACAGGCAGCAGCTTACTCAACCATGCCCTGAACAGTGTGACCGACACCACCAGGAGCGACAGGGGTGCGCAGTGTCGGTTCACCCCTCCAGCGCCGAGGGCCTGCCAAAGGTGATGGCCCGTGCTGCCCCTCCAGGGTGGTCATGATCAAATCCAGTGGTTGTCCAGACCAAAGGACGCCAGACACCCACAAATGATCGTCCACAGTGATGACTCGGGTTCGCGATCCGCGCAGATCAGAGGCCACGGCGGCAGAAGCCCACGACCAGCCGCGAGAAGTGGATCTCTAATTCCAAGGTCGCGGGTTCGCGGACAGCAAGGGTTATCGGTGAGTCGCAATACGGTAGCCGCACGGGAGCTCCCCCGCCGCCCCTGTCCCGGCCATCGTTTAACACCCAGAGAGCTGTGTCGAGAGCGCTACGCGTCGCTACGCGATGGCCTGAAGGCCACTCTCGACACAGCTCTCTGGGAGCTAAGCGCAGCAGGGACAAGGGGACGGGGGAGGAGTGGTCGGCGGTGTCGCACGCAGCTAAAGCCCCAGCTGACTCTGACCGCAACGACCGCTGCAACTGCTACGCCTAAGCACCATGGCCGGCGGTTCCCGAGCTGGACGAACACGAGAGTCGGGTAACCCGCTCGTTGCTGGCAGTGTGATGGTCACAGCCAAGCGAGGCGACCTGCCCGATCGAAGATCGTTTCCAGCAGTTACCCAGGCCAAACGATGCCAGCCATCGACAAACGATCGTCCAAGGCGACGGCCTCGAATCGCGATCTGCGCAGGTCAGAGGCCGCAACGGCAGACGACCACGAACACTGCGAGATGTGGATCTCTAATCCCGAGGTCGCAGGTTCGAATCCTGCCAGGGGCGCTGGAACATGTGGCCGCTGACCTGCGTGAACAGGTCAGCGGCCTTCTTCGTGTCCGGGCACGGGCCACGCCGTGGAGCCACTCGTGGTGCGTCAGGCCCACGTGCTCGTGACCGCGATGAAGTGGTCGGTGATCGCCTTCTCACAAGGGCCGTCAGCGAACTCGGCGCCGTCGAGCGAGGCGTAGGCGGGGTAGTCGCTCAGGGACGGGGCCAGCACGACGCGCCAGGTGGTGGGGTCAACCGCGAGCAGGTCGTTGTCGAACAGCAGATGCACGTCCGCGCGCAGCAACACGCCCTCGGTCGGGTTGTGGGTCTCGTGCTCGGCGAAATTGCGCAGGTGTGCTGCTTGCAGCACCTCGGCCGGGCAAGGGCCGGTGATCGCGCAGACGTGGCCGTACCGCTTGATCAGTGCCTTCCGGAACCCCCCTTGGCCGTTGCGCGCCTTCGTCTTGCTCTCACGTCGACCGCCCTTGGGGGCGTTTCCGTCGCCTTCGCCAGAGATGGCGCTGCGCGCTGATTTCACCTTTGCTGCGGTACGGGCCTCAGCCTCCAGAGAGGGCAGTGGCACTGCCACTTGTGCCAGCATCGCTTCGAGCTTGCCGAGCTCGAGAGGCCGAATGGTGTTTTCCCACGCCTCGTCGGTGCAGGCTTCCTCGACCTCGTCTGCGGTGATGGCTCCATCGAGTGCGCGCCAGGTACCGCCGTAGTACGCGACGTACTGCGTAACGGTGATGTGCTTGGTGCTCGGTTCATCGAACTCGTGGTTGCAGCCCTCACGGCGGCATCGGTGACGAGGGCGCTGCTTCCCGCGTTCGTCGAACTGTCCGCTCTCGCAGTGAGGGCACACCTCCTGCTGCCTCAGCACACCGTCCTGGCGGTCGATGCGGCTGATCCGGCCGATGCCGAGCACGTCCTCGCTGTCGCGGATGACGATCACATGGCCTTCGCGGACCTGGTGCGCGCGGTCGGCCTCGTCGTCGTACACGTAGCTCGACCCCAGGACGTCCAGATCACCGCCGTACTTCCGCTCTCCTTCCCCGAAGAAGAGCATCCAGGCCTTCGGTTCGTGTTCGGCCCGGATCTCCGCCGCCCGGCGGTGCATGGATGCCGGGTCAGCCTCGAACTCCGCAACGATGACGTTGTCCAAGGCGCCGCCGCGGGTCCTTTTACCCTTGTAGCCCGACAGCCTGGTTCCCAGGTCGAAGAGCTTGCGCTGCACGCTGTTGGCCGAGCGGAAGTTCAGGCCGCGGTCCTGCGGAGCGTGGAACGGCAGCTGCTGCAGGAACGCCGCGAGCTCCTGCACGGCCGGATCGTGGAACCGCTGGGCCACCTTGTCGTTCGAGAACAGCTGCGAACAGGCCAGGGTGAGCTCCTCGCGCGTCCACTTGGGCGGGCGCAGTTCCTTGACCTCGAAGTGCAGCGCTTCCAGCGTCTGGTTGACGAGGTCGTCGTCTCCCACGTCCTGCGGTTTCAGAGGCGCCTGGCCAGGTAGGTGGCCGTGAGCGACAGCTGTGATCACCCGTGTGCCGTACCTACGTCCGCCGGCGGCGATCACGTAGTTGCGCAACTGGTCGAAGCCGTGGTGGTCGCAGAACTCCGCCAGCCCCATCCGGTCGTGCTCCGCCAGCGCCGCACGCACCGCATCAGCGGTGATGTCCCCAAGTCCCACCTGAAGACGATTTCAACCGAACGCCGAGCAAACAGCCGCCAGATGCAGCAATGGAGGAGCGCGGCACGGCGGTGGTCGGCGTACGCCCGAAAGACCTCGGCTGAATAATCGGCACGTGGACAAGACGCGGTTGGGTGTTGGGCTGGTCGTCGGCGTGCTCGTGCTGCAAACGGTGGCGAGCCTGGCCTGGAGCGCCGACGCAACGCTGACCGGCATCGCCCTCGCCTTCAACGCCGTGGCCGCGGTGTCCACCTTCCTCTTCGTCAAGCGGGGCGGCACGGCCGCCTGGGCGGTGGCCGGGTGGTGTGCCGGGTTCTTCGGGTGGCACGTGCTCGGGCTCGGTGAGCTGGCCGGCTGGTGGACGACCGGGCTGGAGGCCGCGTTCATGGTCGGCGGCGGGTACCAGGTGTCGGTCGTCTACCAGGCGGTGCTGGCCACGGCGTCCGGATTTGCCGTGCACCTGTTGTTGCCCCGTCAGCGCCAGGTGTCCGAGACGTAGGTGTCGAAGCTGGTGGCCGGACGGCCGAGGAGGCGGGCGATGTCGTCTGTCGGGGTGACCAGGAGGCCTGCTCGCATTGCGTCGTAGAGCGCGTTGAGTTCTGTCGCCACCTCTTCCGGTAGGCCTTCTGCCAGGAGGTACGAGCGGTACTCGGCCGGGGTCAGGCGGGTCAGGGTCTTGCGGTGGCCCGTGGCGGCGGAGATCTTGGCGACGGCCTCGTCGAAGGTCAGGGCCTGCGGGCCGCTCAGGTCGTAGGTCTGGCCGTGGTGGTCGTCCGTGGTGAGGGCGAGGGTTGCCACCTCGGCGATGTCGCGGACGTCCACGAACGGTTCCGGGGTGTCGTCGACCGGGAGGGCCAGGTCGGCCGCGGTCCAGGCCTCTTCGGAGAAGTTCTGGCTGAAGTTGTTGGCCCGCAGGATGGTCCACGGGGTGCTGCCGGTTCGGAGGGCTGCCTCGGCGGCGTGCATGCCTGGTGCGAAGGTCGTGGGGACCTGGTCCAGGGAACGGCCGGAGAGCAGGACCAGGCGGCGTACGCCCGCGGTCGTGGCCAGGTCTGTGAACTGTGCCGCGTGCGCCGGGTCCTGCGGGGCGATCAGGTACACGGCGGTGACCTCGTGGAGGAACTGCTTCCAGGTCGTCGGGTCGTTCCAGTCGAAGCCGGTGGCGCGGGACGCCCTGCGCGGCGTCACCCCTGCGGCCTCGAGGGAGTCGACCACGCGGCGGCCCGTCTTGCCCGTTGCGCCCAGAACCAGGATGTCGTCTGTCATGAGGCCAGCCAACCGCGAGGGCCGCGAAGGCAACATGGGTGAGAGTTCATCGATGATGTTCGATCGTTCGGGCCGTATCTTGGAGGCATGGAGCCGTTCGACGAGCTGTTGCGGGGGATGCGGGCGGATGGGGCCGGGGTGCGCCGGACCGAGGTGTCGGGGTCGGAGGTGTTCGGCGGGCTCACCCTGTGCGCGGTGACGGCCGGGGAGGTGCGGGCCGCGGACGTGGTGGCGCGGGCCGGTGACGTGCTGGTGGTGCAGGGGTCTGTCGCGGTGCTGGGGGACGCGACGATGATCAGTGGTACGTACGACGTCATGGGGTCGGTGGCGCGGAAGCTCACCGAGGTCCTGCCGGCGGCGCTCGTGGCGCCTGGGGAGGGCGGGTGCGCGGAGTTCTACGACTCCATCGGCACGGGTGGGCCGGCTGTGGTGGCGGACCGGTTGCTGGACTGGCTGATGGTCTGCTCGCTCAAGGAGTGGTTCGACCGCGAGCACGGGGACGGGTGGCTGGGCGCTCAGGCGGACGCGGTGGTCGGGCCGGTGCTGAAGGCGATGCACGCCCATCCCGAACGGCCCTGGACGC
This sequence comes from Lentzea albida, assembly GCF_900111005.1. Taxonomy (GTDB): domain Bacteria; phylum Actinomycetota; class Actinomycetes; order Mycobacteriales; family Pseudonocardiaceae; genus Lentzea; species Lentzea albida. The sequence goes on along the minus strand of NZ_FOFV01000015.1, from coordinate 137,383 downwards.
TCGCGTTGCTGGCTCGGGAGGCCGGGGTGGCGCGGACGACGCTGGCCAGCAGGTTTGCCAAGCTGGTCGGCGTGCCGCCGCTGACATACCTCACGGAGTGGCGGATGGCCTTGGCGGCCGATCTGCTGGCCGAGTCGTCGGCGACGGTGGCGTCGGTGGCGCGCAAGGTCGGGTACGCGGACGCGTTCGGGTTCAGCGCCGCGTTCAAGCGTGTGCACGGGTTCAGTCCGAGCGAGTGTCGCAGCCGGTGCGCCGTCAGCGCGTGACGGGACGGCTCACGGGTACGGCCAACCATTGGGCGTGCACACCTTCCCGTCCTGCGGGATGACCGCGCCCTGCGGCACGCCCTGGGTGATGCGCACGATCTCGTCGTTGGACACGCTGAACGTCTGCTGCATCATCACCGGCGCCGGACCGCCCGCCACGCCGCACGGCGCGTGACCCTGCCCGAACGCGTGCCCGACCTCGTGGTTGACCATGTACGTCCGGTAGGCCGTCAGGTCCGGCAGGAACGCGACCGCGCCGCGGAACCAGCGGGCGGCGCTCAGGAACACGAAGTTGCCGTCACGGCACGAGACGTCGACCGGGATCTCGAACCCGCAGACGGAACGCGCTGTCTGCTGCGACGTGAGCCGGATGCGCACCGACGCGGCGCCGGACACGCGTTGCACCGAGCGCGCGCCACGGGCCGTCCAGCCGCGCGGGTCCGTGAGTGTGGCGTCCACGAACGCCGCGAACGCCTGTTCGTCGACCGTGATGCCGTTCTCGACCTCGACGGCGTAGGTGCGCAACGGGCCTGTGCCGACGACCGGGCCGTTTCCCGGGACCACGCGGAACGTGCCCGCGCCGACCACCGGGAACTCCGGGCCGTCCGGCAGGTCCGAGCTGGACGCGTACATCCGAACCGGCGGCGCTGACGGGACCGGGACGGGCTCCGGCGACGACGACGTGGTGGTGGTGGTCGGCGCGGCCGCGGGAGCTGTTTCGCCTGCCAGCTGGGTCGTCGTGAGCAGCAGGGCCGTCAGGCCGACGGCCGCCAGGGCCAGGTGCACCTTCATGACGGCCACGCTCGCCGGAACTGATGAAGAACCTGTTTGCGTTCCGCTTGACTGTCGTGAAGGACTGCATACTCGCTCTGTGTGTGCCCACATCCTCGTCGCCGAGGACAACGTTCACCAGGCCGAGCTCGTCCGCCGGTACCTCCAGCACGACGGGCATTCGGTGGTGGTCGTCCACGACGGGCGGGCGGCGATCGACGAGACGCGGCGGCGCAATCCCGACCTGCTGGTCCTCGACGTCATGATGCCGCTGGTCGACGGGATCGACGTGATGCGCGCCGTCCGCGCCGAGTCCGACGTGCCGATCGTGCTGCTCACCGCGCGGTCCACTGAGGACGACGTGCTGCTCGGGTTCGACCTCGGCGCCGACGACTACATCACCAAGCCGTTCCGGCCGCGGCAGATGGTGGCGCGCGTGCGCACGATCCTGCGGCGCACCGGCCGTGCGCGCGAGACGAACGCCACGGTGCTCAAGGTCGGGGATTTGACCGTCGACCCGATCCGTCACGAAGTGCGCATCAACGACGAACTGGTGAGCCTCACGCCCGCGGAGTTCCGCCTGCTGGCCAAGATGGCCGCGCAGCCGCAACGGGTGTTCACGCGCGAACAGCTGCTGGAGGACGGGTTCATCACCGCGCGCACGGTCGACGTGCACATGATGAAGCTGCGCCGCAAGATCGAGCAGGACTCGCGCCGGCCGGAACGCCTCCTCACCGTCTACGGCATCGGGTACAAGCTCGTATGAAAAGCCTCCTCGTCCGGTTCTTCCTGTTCTCCCTGGTGATCGCGGCCTGCTCGATCGCCGTCACGGCGTGGCTCGCGAGCCAGGCGACGACCGGCGCGATCCGGCAGGAGCAGGGCGAGGCGCTCGAGACCGACGCCGCGATCGTCGACGAACTGGTGGGGTACGCGGCCACGCACAGGGACTGGTCGGGCGCGAAGGGCACGGCGGACGAGATCGCGCGGAAGTACGACCGGCGCATCGCGCTGGCCGACCGCACCGGCAGGAAGCTCGTCGACACCGGCAACGAGAACTCGCCGCAGCTGCCCATCACCCCCAGGGCGGTCGTCGACCCGTTGAACGTCAACGGCGAGATCGACCGGCGGGCGGTCGGGCCGTTCAAGCTGACCGACGAGGAGCACCGGCTCCTGCACGCCTATTCGGCGCAGCTCAGCGAATGCAACCGCTACATCACCATCGTGGACGCGCCGAACGGCAGGCCGCGGCTCTCCAACGACCAGCCCGGCAACCTGTCGAAGTGGGAGGACTGCACGGTCGGCGACCGGCTCTACACCCTCACGGCCACGGAGACCGCCGCGTACGAGGAACTGCAGGCGTTGTTCACGAAGTGCCTCGCCGCGCAGGAAGGTGAACCATCCATCGTGGACAAACCGCCGAGCAGGGTGATGCTCGACTGGGACGTCCTGATGGTCCGCGACTCCCCGCCGGACGTGGTGAGCTGCATGGACACCGCGCGCCGCGAGCAGCTCGAGCCGTACGTCGCCGAGCCGGTGCAGCTGTTCCTCACGCAGGTGACGGGCGACGAGCCCCGGCCGATCGACCTGTCGACGACCGGCGCGACCCGGATCACGCTGGTGGCGCTGGGAATCCTCGCGATCGCCGGCTTCGCGTCCTGGGTCACCGCGACGCAGCTCGTGCGGCCGATCCGGGCGCTCACGGCCGCCACCAAGCGCACGGCGGAAGGCGACCGCACGGCACGGGTCGACGGCGGTGCCGGGGAGATCGGCGAGCTGGCCAAGTCGTTCAACGCCATGTCGGAGAAGCTCGCCGAGACCGAACGGCAGCGGCAGGCGATGGTCAGCGACGTCGCCCACGAGCTGCGCACACCGCTGGGCAACATCACCGGCTGGCTGGAGGCGACGCAGGACGGGCTGGCCGAGCCGGACCCGCACCTGATCGGCATCCTGCTGGAGGAATCCCTTCTGCTGCAACGACTCGTCGACGACCTGCACGACCTCGCCCAGGCCGACGCGGGCACGCTGCGGCTGCACCCCGAGCCGATCGCGCTTGACGACGTCGTGGAGCAGGTCGTCACCGCGCAGCAGAACCGCGAGGTCCTGCTGCGCGCCGAGACCACGCCGGTGCACATCACCGCGGACCCGGTGCGGCTGCGGCAGGCGCTCGGCAACCTCGTCGCGAACGCCGTCCGTTACACCGCGCCCGGAGGCGAGGTCGTCGTGAAGCTGTTCCGGGAGCAGGACAACGCGGTCCTGGAGGTCACCGACACCGGCACCGGCATCGCGCCCGAGGACGTGCCGCACGTGTTCGACCGGTTCTGGCGGGCCGACAAGTCCCGCAGCCGTCGCACCGGCGGCAGCGGGCTCGGGCTCGCGATCACGCGGCACCTCGTGGAGGCGCACGGCGGCACGGTGTCGGTGACCAGCGCGCTCGGTGAGGGCTCCACGTTCCGGATCAGCCTGCCGGCATGAGCCCCAGCAGGTCCACGTTGATCATCCCGGCCGCCTGGGCGCCCTGGGCGGCGGCGACGATCACGATGGCCGCGGGATCCGTGACGTTGCCTGCCGCGTAGACGCCGGGAACGCTCGTGCGGCCCTTCGCGTCCGTGCGCACGAACGGACCGAGCATGGTCTCCTCGGTTTCGGCGCCCAACGCCAGGAGGAACTCGTCGCGCGGCTTGACCGGTGCGGAGTACACGAGCGCATCGGCCGGCACGCGCTCACCGTTCGAGATCACCGCGACCAGCCTGTCGTCCTCGACCTCGACGTCGTCCACCGACGGGACGTGCGTGACGTCGTCCGACCACTGCCGGACCAGCGCCACCTTCATCTCCTCGCCGAACACCACGAGCTTCTGGTCGCGGACCTCGTAGCCGTGGCAGTACGGGCAGCTGAAGACGTCACGGCCCCAGCGGGCGCGCAGGACGTCCGGCACCTCGTCGACCAGGCCGGTCGCGAACAGCAGGCGCTGGGCGTGCACGGTTCGTCCGGAGAGCTCCACAGCGAACCCGTCGTCGGTCTTCGTCACGCCGCGCACCTCGTCGTTGACGATCTCGCCGCCGTATCCCTCGACCTCGGCCCGTCCGTGCTTGAGCAGCTCCAACGGCGAAAGGCCGTCTCGAGAGAGGTAGTTGTGCATGTGCGCGGCCGGGGCGTTGCGCGGCTCGGCACCGTCGACCACGAGCACGCTGCGGCGCGCCCTGGTCAGCATCAGGGCGGCGCTCAGCCCGGCCGCTCCCCCACCAATGATCACCACTTCGTACGTCATGGTTCGAGGGTGCGGTCGACAGTCCAGTTTTGGCAAAGTAAGTTGCCATTATGGCAACAACCGTGGGGCAACGGCTCGCCGCGCTGCGAGCGGAGCACGACCTGACGCTGGCGGCGTTGTCCGAGATGACGGGCATCTCCAAGTCGACGCTGTCGCGCCTCGAGACCGACCAGCGCAAGCCGACGCTGGAGCTGCTGATGCCGCTGTCGCGGACCTACCAGGTGACCCTGGACGACCTGGTGGGCGCGCCCGAGGTGGGTGATCCGCGCGTCGTGATGAAGCCGCGCGAACTGGGTCACGGCCGTGTCGGCATCCCGCTGACCAGGTCGATCGGGCCGCTGCAGGCGTGGAAGATGATCATCACCGACTCCGACCTGCACGAACCGCGCGTGCACGAGGGGTACGAGTGGTTCTACGTGCTGAGCGGGCGGATCCGGCTGCGCCTGGGCGACCAGGAGGTCGTGCTGCGCGCGGGCGAGGTGGCCGAGTTCGACTGCCGGCAGCCGCACAGCTTCAGCAGCGCGGACGGGCGGCCTGCCGAGATCCTCAGCCTGTTCGGCAAGCAGGGAGAACGCATCCACACCCGCGCGGCGCCGCCCGGCAGGTCATAGTGGAGGCATGTGCCGAAACATCCGGGTGCTCCACAACTTCGAACCGCCCGCCACGTCCGACGAGGTGCAGGCCGCGGCGCTGCAGTACGTGCGGAAGGTGGGCGGGTCGACCAAGCCGTCTGCGGTGAACCAGGCCGCGTTCGACAAGGCGGTCGCGGCCGTGGCGGCGGCGACGCAGGAACTGCTCGACGCGCTGGTCACGACGGCGCCGCCGAAGGACCGGGAGGTCGAGGCGGCGAAGGCCAAAGCGCGTTCGGCGGAGCGCTACGGGCGCTAGTCGCGCTCGCGGGTGTCGAGGTACATGCAGATCAGCTTGGCCGCGACGCCCGCGGAGCCGACGATGAAGGCCTGGTCGGGGCCGAGGGTCACGGCGATCGCCCACAGCAGCAGCGCGATCAGCACGAGGATCACGGTCACCTGGACCGCGTGCGGCCAGGTGGCGAGGTGGGCCGGCCATCTCGCCGGCTGCCACGACTGCGGAACCTCCACGTCACCCGCTCTATCGGGTGAACGCTCCGCTTTGACCGCCATCGTGCTCCCTCGCCGAAACTCTTCCTGACGAAGTCCATTCTTCCGTGTTGATCTTCTACGGAGTGTTACAGCCGCTGGTCTTGCGGTGAGCGTTCGGTGAGCGTCGGCGAACGGCAGACGAACGGTCATGTCCGTGATCGGTTGCCGGTTCGTCACAGTCCGTTCACCGATTGCGATCGAGGTCGCAACTCTACATGTCACCTAATCGAGTGATTGTTCAACATTCCGTGACCGTTGGACCGTTCGGAGCAGCGCCATTTTTGTCGGACCCCTCGGATAACGTCAGGTGAAGCTCGCGGTACGAGGGGAGAAAACGTTGCCGGACAACAACGTCAGCGTCACCGCACTGTCGTTCACCGAGTACGTCATGAGCGGTCAGCGTGGACGCATCAACATCGTGTCGGAACAGCGGGGGATGTACCTGGCCTCGGACACCAGGGTCTGCGGGTTCTACAACCCGATCCGCGACGCCATGCGACGAGCGGTCAACTCGACCGAACCGGAGATCGAGCTCAAGAAGGCGGTCCAGAACGCCAACCGCACGGGCCAGCCGCGGGCGTTCGAGGAGATCGCCGACGGCTTCCTGCCCTGGCTGACGTCGTTCAAGGCGACCGGCGTGCCCGTGGAGGGGGCCACCTACCGCGCCGGTGAGCTCACGTTGAAGGTGCGGCCGCACCTGGGGCTGCGCAAGAAGGACGGCACGACGTACGCGGTGCTCGTGCACACCAAGGAGGTGCCGCTGACCAGGGAGGCGGCCAACGTCGGGCTGCGGATCCTGCAGCACACGGTCGCGGACACGCTGCCGGGCGCCGTCCCGATGGTGCTCGACGCGCGGCGCGGCAAGGCGTACCAGATGCCGGCGCGCACGAACCTCGGCAAGCTCGACGTGCTGATCGCGGCCGAGGCGATGGGGTACGTGACGCACTGGAAGCTGTCCGGCCTGTTCGAGTCCGTCCAGGTCGGGTAGGGGGACGCGCCTGGCCTGTCGGGGGACGGGCCGGGCTGCGGGGGAAACCGGCCTGCCGGGGGCGGGTCGGGCACGAGGGGGAGCGATGCGGCCCGCCTGGGGGGTCGGGCCGTGTCGCACCGCCCGCACCACTAGGGAGAAGAGTTGCCGGGGAGCGCGGACCTGCTCAGGGTGCTCGGGCGGGAGCCGAAGGGTGTGCCCGGACAGTTGTGGGCGGAGGCCGAGGAGCACCTGGGGCTCGTGTTCCCCGGCGACTACAAGGAGTTGATGTCCGCACTGGGCAACGGCGTCTTCGACCACGTCGTCGAGGTGGTCTCGCCCATCGCGGACGACGAGTCGCTCGACGACTACCTGAGCGCCCTGCACGAGGCACCGGACGGTCTCGTCCCGTGGGGCACGGCGGACAGGGGCGTCACCTTGTTCTGGCGCGCCGACGGCGAGCCGGACCGGTGGACGATCACCTTGTGCGACGCCGAGTTCTCCAGCCGGGAGGACCATGACGGGCCGGTGAGCGCGTTCCTGCTCGACCTGCTCACCGGCGGGTTCCGCAGCGGGCTCCTCGACTTCACGCCCACCCGAAACCCGGGGTTCTGGCCGGGCTAACAGGTCTTGAGCAACGCGGCCAGCGCGTCGTGCTCCGCCTGGTCGACGGTCAGCTTGTAGGTGATCTTCACCGCGATCCAGTGCTGCGCGTACGTGCACCCGTACGCCGCGACCGGCGGCTTCCACTTCGCCGGGTCCTGGTCGCCCTTGCTGCGGTTGGACTTCGCGGTCACGGCGAGCAGCTGGATGCCGCCGAGGTCGTTGGCGAACGCCTTGCGCTCGTCGTCGGTCCACTTGTCGGCGCCGGAACGCCACGCCTCGGCCAGCGGGACGGTGTGGTCGATGTCGACCTCGCCGGCCTCCTTGATCACCACGCCGTCGTAGACGCTGTTCCAGGTGCCGGAGACGGCCTTGCAGTCCTTGTCGGTCTTGACGTCGGTGCCCTGCTTCTGCAGCACGATCTCCCTGGTGTCGCAGGAGTTCCCCTGCGAGGCCCAGTGCGGGAAGCGGTCGCGGCTGTAGCCGGCCATCTTGCCCTCCGGCGCGATCGCCAAGGCGCCCAGATCGGACGATCCGGCCGGAGCGGAACCGGTGGGCACGGGCGGCGTGGGCGGGTTCTCCTGGGAGGACTGGAGATTCGTGAGGTACCAACCCAACGCCACGAGCAGCACGAAGACCACCAGTGACGTCACCGCCGCGCGATTCATGCGGCAATGATCGACCATGCGGATCACGAGCCGGTCACCCGGCCCGTGTTCCGCGTGTCGTGTCAGGGACGGGAAGTCAGGTAACCGCCCATGTTCTTGAAGTACTCGTGCGCCTTGAGCTCGGTGCCATCGGCGGTGCGAACCTTCTTGACCAGCAACGCCTTGCTGCGGCCGCGCCGCGCCTCGGCCCCCGCGACGATCGCCACGCCGTCGCCCTCGCGGTAGAAGATCCGGCCGGGGGTTCCGCCGTAGACCTCGGAGGAGACGTCCGCCTCGATGACCTCCAGGCGCTGGCCGCGGTGGAAGCAGAACGCGCTGGGGTACGGCGCGCACTGCGCGCGCACCAGGCGGTCGAGCTCCTCGGCCGTCCAGGTGAAGTCGATGCGCAGGTCCTCTTCCGCGCGCTTGTGGAAGAACGAGGCCTGCGAACGGTCCTGCTTGGTGAAGTCCGTGCGGCCGGACGCGATCTCGGCGAGGCCGTCGACCGTGATCGGGCCGAAGAGCTCCAGCGTCTTCTCGAACAGCACCGCGGTCGTGTCGCGCGGGCCGACCGGGACCGAGCGCTGCAGCACGATGTCGCCGGCGTCGAGCGTGTCGTCCATCATGTGGGCCGTCACGCCGACTTCCTTCTCGTCGTTGAGAAGCGCCCAGATCAACGGCGAGAAGCCCGCGTACTTCGGCAGCAGCGAGTCGTGCACGTTCAACGTGCCGTGCTTGGGCAACGCGAAGACCTGCGGCGGGATCCAGGTCCGCCAGTTGCAGGCGACGATCACGTCGGGCTCGGCGGCCTTGAGCGCGTCGAGCAGCTCCTGGTCCTCCGGGCGTTCGCGGACGATCACGTCTACGCCGTTCTCCCGGGCCAGGTCCTCGACCGAATCGCTCCAGACCTTCTCGTACGCGCCCTCACCCTTGGGATGGGTCACCACCAGGACGACCTCGTGCTCGGACGCCAAAAGTGCCTGCAGGGTGCGATGACCCCAGGTCTGGAACCCGAACATGACGACCCTCATGGGGGTGTCCTCCTTCACCTCGGTGCGATACGGTCAGGCTAACCTAACTGACGGCTTGCCAAGCAAGCTTAGGCTGCCCTAAGTTCGGTGCTCATGCATCCGATCTACGACATCGTCGGTATCGGGTTCGGTCCCTCGAACCTGGCGCTCGCCATCGCTCTGACCGAGCACAACGAGCAGGCCGAAACCCCTGTCACCGCGGTGTTCCTGGAACGCCAGCAGGCCTTCGGCTGGCATCGGGGCATGCTCCTCGACGACGCCACCATGCAGGTGTCGTTCCTCAAGGACCTCGTCACCATGAGGAACCCGACCAGCCGCTTCTCGTTCCTGTGCTACCTCCGGGACCGCGGCCGGCTGATCGACTTCGTCAACCACAAGAACCTGTTCCCGCTGCGCGTCGAGTTCCACGACTACTTCGAGTGGGCCGCCGCGCAGGTCGACGACGTGGTCGCGTACGGCACCGAAGCCGTTGGCGTGGAAGCGATCCAGGACGACCTGTTCGAGGTGACGACGGCCACTGGTGACGTGTACCACGCCCGCAACGTCGTGTTCGCCACCGGACTCAGGCCGTCCGTTCCCGACGGCATCACGCTGTCGGACCGCGTGTGGCACAACAGCGAGTTCCTGCACCGCGTGGGCGAGCTGAAGAACCCGGAGCGCTGCGTCGTCGTCGGTGCCGGGCAGAGCGCCGCCGAGGCCGTGGCGTACCTGCACCGCGAGTTCCCCGGTGCCGAGGTGTGCTCGGTGTTCTCCCGCTACGGCTACTCCCCCGCCGACGACAGCTCGTTCGCGAACCGGATCTTCGACCCCGAGGCCGTCGACCACTACTACGACGCCCCGGTCGCGGTGAAGCAGCGGTTGATGGACTACCACCGCAACACCAACTACTCCGTGGTCGATGTCGACCTCATCGCGCAGCTCTACCGCACCGCGTACCAGGAGAAGGTGCTCGGCACCGAGCGGCTGAAGATGATGAAGATGACCCGGCTCGTGGCGGTCGAGGAGACCGCGGAGGGCGTCCGCGCGGTGATCCAGTCGCTGGTCACCGGCGAACAGGAGTTCGTCGACACCGACCTCGTGCTGCTCGCGACCGGCTACGACGAGGCCGCGCCGATGCTCGGCTCTCTCGAGACGGCGTGCGAACGGGACCAGAGGGGCCGTCTCGTCGTGGGCCGCGACTACCGCGTGCAGACGTCGTTGCGCGGCGGCATCTACCTGCAGGGCGGCACCGAGCACTCGCACGGCATCACGTCGTCGCTCCTGTCCAACGTCGCGGTGCGCTCGGGCGAGATCCTGGCGTCCGTGCTGACGAACACCCCCGTGCCGGTCCTCGCGACGGCGTAGAGACTCACGGGGTGCAACTCGACCTCAAGCTGACGGGCTGCCGGGCCCTCACGATGGACCCGGCACGCCCCGCCGCGCACACGATCGGCATCTGGCAGGGCCGCATCGCCGGGCTGGACGAGCAGGTCGAGGGCCTGCCCGCCGCCGAGACCGTCGACCTGGGCGGCGCCGTGGTGCTGCCCGGTTTCATCGACGCCCACACCCACCTCGCGTGGAACGGCCGCCGCACGATCGACGTCACCGGACTGGCGACGGTGTCCGGGGTCCTCGACCGGCTCGCCGGCGCTCCCGGCACCGGGTGGATCGAGGCGTCCGGGTACGACCCGCGGATCATGGACCGCCCGCTCACCGCCACCGACCTCGACGGCATCAGCGGCGGCAGGCCCGTGTACGTGGCCGACCTGTCCGGGCACGCGTGCGTCGTCAACTCCGTCGTGCTGCGCCAACTCCCAGGCATCACGAGCGACGGCTGGCTGACCGAGAACGAGCAACTGGCCGCGCGCACGTTGCGACTGCCGTACTCGCTCGACGAGATCGTCGCCGAACTGCGGACGAGTGCCGGGCAGGTGCTGGCCGAGGGCGTGACGACGTGCGCGGAGGCGGGCATCGGCGCGGGCCTGATCGCCAGCAGTCCCCTGGAAGCGGCCGCGTACCAGCGCGCCCGGCTGCCGATCCGCGTGCAGCTCATGGTGTCCGCGTACGTCCTGCACGACGTCGCCGCCGACCCGGCCGACGGGATCCCGCGCGCGATCGACCTGGGCCTGCACACGGGCTTCGGCGACGACATGCTGTCGTTGGGCGCCATGAAGCTGTGGACCGACGGCGGCATGATCGCGCGCACGGCCGCGTTGACCGAGCCGTACGCGGGCACGGACAACTCCGGTCAGCTCGCCGAGTCCGAGGAGTTCATGCGGGCGGCGATCCTCGACGGGCACCGCGCGGGCTGGCAGCTCGCGATCCACGCGATCGGTGACCGCGCCATCGACTTCACCCTGGACGCGGTGGCCGAGGCCCAGCGGCAACGGCCGCGCGCCGACGCCCGGCACCGCATCGAGCACTGCGGGCTCGTCCGTCCCGACCAGCTCGGCCGGATCGCGGAGCTCGGCATGATCCCCGTCGTCCAGCCGACGTTCCTGCACGCCTACGGCGACGACTACAGCGAGATCATGGGCCCCCGGCGGGCGCCGTGGATGTACCGCGGGCGCTCGTTCCTCGACCACGGCATCACCGTCGCGGGCAGTTCCGACCGGCCCGTCGCGGACGGGGCGCCGTTGCGCGCCATCGAGTTCATGGTGCGGCGGCGCTCGTCCGGTGGCCGGGCGGTCGGTCCGGACGAGGCGGTCACCGTCGAGGAGGCGATCCGCGCGTACACGCTCGGCGGCGCCTACGCGTGCCGCAAGGAGGACGTGCTGGGCAGCCTCACGCCCGGCAAGCTCGCGGACCTCGTCGTGCTCGGCGAGGACCCGCGCACGAGCGACGCGATCGCGGACATCCCGGTGCTGGCGACGATGGTCGGCGGGAACCTGGTGCCGCAGCGCTCGGGCTGATCGCCGCCCGCTACTGCAGGTGGAAGGTCGCGGCCAGCGTCGTGAGGCGGTCGGTGATGTCGGCGTGGACGTTCGCGCGGCGCACCCAGTTCTGGCTGCCGGACGCGGCGGACGGTGGCGTGCCGAGCGGCGTGACCGCGTCCGTGACGCCGTACTCCAGCCGGTACGCGAGCACGGCGATCGCAGACTCGAGCCAGAACGACGGGTCCGGCGTGGGGATCTCACCCAGTCCGACGCGGAACCACACGGGCATGCGCGCGTACTGGCCGAGCGCGTCGGAGATGCGCCGCGCGGCCGCGTCCTTGATCTCCTCACGCGCCTTGTCGCCCGCGAGCACGGCCTCGGTGCGCCACTCCTCACCGGAGGCGTCCTCGTCGGCCTCCAGCCGCTCCGCCGCCCGCCGCGCGCTCGCCTCGTTCGCGTTGATCAGCCACTCCATCTGCCGCACCTCGTGCGACAGCGCGTCCCGCTCGAACCGCGGCACCCGCCCACCGTCCAACTTGGACCGCGCGTCGTCGCGGCGGGCCTTGAGGCCGTCGAACTCGAGCACCTCCTGCCTGAGCTCGACGCGCGCGGGGCCGGAGAGGATCTCCTGCTCGGCGTCCCACGCCTTGCGCAGCGCCTCGACCACCGGCTCGACGTCGCCGGCCACGGCGTCGAGGTCCACCAGCGGCCCGTCGCCGGCACCGGAGAGCCGCCGCTCCAGCACGGTCAGCCGGGCCGTGACGCGCTCGAGCTCGGCGCCGAGTTGACCGACGTGGCTGATCAGGGTGGCGATCTGCGGCTCGACCACGTCGAGCCGTTCCTTCTCCGTGGGCACGCGACCAGCGAACCGGACACTGAGGACCGCGCAAAGCGGGTACCCGCCCAATACACGCATTCGAGGCGTGGTTCCGCCCACCCGTGGCACCACCCCTCACGCACCGTCACGACGCTGGGTGAACCCGGACAAAACGAGGTATTAATAGAAAATGGCGACCTCCGTTACTGAGACCGAACGCAAGTACGAGGCACCATCGGACGCGAGTCTGCCGGACCTCACAGAGATCACCGGCGTGGCGACCGGACCGGAAGAGTTCGACCTCGAAGCCACGTACTTCGACACCGACGACTACCGCCTGGCCCGCGCGGGCGTGACCCTGCGCCGGAGGACGGGCGGCTCGGACGAGGGCTGGCACCTCAAGCTGCCAGCGGGTGAGGACTCCCGTCAGGAGGTCCGCGTTCCTCTCGGCCGCACGGTGAAGAAGCCCCCGAAGGACCTCTCCTCGTTGGTCCGCGCCCACACCCGAGGCCAGAGCCTCACGCCCGTGGCCGAGATCCGCACGAACCGCCGCCGCTGGCAGCTCTCGAACGGCCAGGGCGAGATGCTGGCCGAGGTCGTCGACGACGTGGTCACCGCCCAGACCATGGGCTCCTCCACCACGACCACCTCGTGGCGCGAGATCGAGGTGGAGCTCGGCGAGAGCGGCGACCGCGAGCTGCTCGACACCGTCGAACGCCACCTGGGCGACGCGGGCATCCACCCGTCGTCGTCGAAGTCCAAGCTCTCCCAGGTGATCGGCGTGAAGCGGGACTCCGGCCCCACCCTGGGCAAGAAGCCGACGGCGGGCGACGTGGTCCTCGCGTACCTCTACGAACAGCGGGCGGCCCTGCAGAACCAGGACCCGCGCGTCCGCCGCGACGAGCACGACGCCGTCCACCAGATGCGCGTGGCCACCCGCCGCATGCGCTCGGCCCTCCAGGCCTTCGGCAAGATCGTCGACCGCGAGCAGACCCGAGCCCTCACCGACGAACTGAAGTGGCTCGCCTCGGTCCTCGGCACCTCGCGAGACCTCGAGGTCCTCCGCAAGCGTTTCGAGGACGGCCTGCACGCCCTCCCGCCGGAACTGGCCCTGGGTGACGTGGCCGCCCGCATGACCCGCTACTTCGCCCCGCTGGAAGCCCAGGCGCACAAGGACTCCGTCGCCGCGCTGGACAGCGAGCGCTACTTCGCCCTGCTGAACTCCATCGACGAGCTGCTGACCTCGCCGCCCCTGACTTCCAAGGCCGCGGGCAAGGCGAAGGACGTCCTCCCGGCCCTCGTGGAGAAGGCGCGCCACCGCCTGGACGTCCGCATCGAAGCGGCGCTGGGCGAGAACGACGGCGACGAACCGCTGCACGAGGCCCGCAAGGCGGCCAAGCGCCTGCGCTACTCGGCAGAGGTCGCGGAACCCGCGCTGGGCAAGCACGCCAAGGCCCTGCGCAAGCGCGCCAAGGACGTGCAGACGCTGCTGGGCGACCACCAGGACTCGGTGGTCGCCCGCCCGGTCCTGCTGGCACTGGGGCGGGGCGACGAGAACGGGTTCACGTTCGGCCTGTTGTACGGCAAGGAGGTGGAGCTGGCGCACAGGACGGAGGCGGCGCTGCCCGCCCTGTGGCGCAAGCTGAGCAAGGAGCACCTCTGACGCACGGGCACGCCTGATCACGCGACGCGACCACCGGCGCACCCGAAATTGGTCTGAACCTTGACACCGAAACCGGCCTCCTGAAACGGTGATCGAAGGCCGCCACCAGCAGCGGTGGCGGCGATCGCCGGATCAGGAGTGCTGGTGACCGAGACAGCTGGCCGTCTGCAGGAGTTGCTCCCCCACCCGGTCCGGGTGGAGCCCGAGCCCGACGTCACCTTCACCCTGACGCCGAACACCAAGATCCACGCGACCTCCGAGGACGCAACAGCCGCAGCCGAACTGCTGGCCTCGATCCTGCGCCCCTCCACGGGTTTCGCCCTGCCGATCGAGCACACCACGGCGGACGAGGGCATCGTCCTGACCGACGGCGCACCCGCGGAAATCGGCCAAGAGGGCTACCTGCTGGACGTCACCGAAACCCGGATCACCATCCGGGCGAACTCCGCGGCAGGCCACTTCAACGGCGTCCAGACCCTCCGCCAACTCCTCCCGGCCGAGATCGAGGCCGAGACCGAGCAGCACGTCGAGTGGCAGATCCCGGGGGTGAGCGTCCTCGACCACCCCCGGTACCACCACCGCGGCGCGATGCTCGACGTCACGCGGCACTTCTTCACCCCGGACCAGGTCAAGCGCTACATCGACCAGGTCGCCGCGTTCAAGATCAACTACTTCCACCTCCACCTCACCGACGACCAGGGCTGGCGCCTGGAGATCCAGAGCTGGCCCGAGCTCACGACCATCGGCGGCAGCACGGAGGTGGGCGGCCGCACGGGCAGGTTCTTCTACACCCAGGACGAGTACCGCGACCTGGTCACCTACGCCCAGGCCAGGGGCATCACGGTCATCCCGGAGTTCGACATGCCGGGCCACACCAACGCCGCCCAGGCGAGCTACGCCGAGCTCAACGGGGACGGCGAGAAGCGCCCGCTCTACACCGGCATCGACGTCGGCTTCAGCTCGTTGGCCATCAACGACGACGTCACGTACCGGTTCGTCGAGGACGTGATCCGCGAGATCGCCGCGATCACCCCCGGGCCGTACCTCCACATCGGCGGTGACGAGGCGCTGACGACCTCCGACGAGGACTACGCGACGTTCATGAGCCGTGTGCTGCCGCTCGTGGAGAAGTACGGCAAGACGGTCATCGGCTGGCACGAGTTCGTCAAGACCAGCGAGAACCCCGAGGCGATCCCGCAGTTCTGGGGCACCACGACGACCGACGACAACGTGGCCGCCGCGGTGAAGCGGGGCCACAAGGTCATCATGTCGCCTGGGAACCGCGTCTACCTCGACATGAAGTACGACGAGGACACCGAACTGGGCCTGAAGTGGGCGGGCCTGGTCGACGTCCGAGACTCCTACGACTGGAACCCCGGCGCCTACCTGGATGGCGTGACCGAGGAGGACGTCCTCGGCGTCGAGGCTCCACTGTGGACGGAGACCGTCCTGACCTCCGCGGACGTCGAGCACCTGGCGTTCCCGCGGCTCCCGGTGGCCGCGGAACTCGGCTGGGCGCCGGCGGAGGTCCACGACTGGGACGCCTTCGCGCGACGGCTCGGCGCGCAGGCCCCGCGGTGGAGGGTCAAGGGCATCAACTTCCACGCCGGCAAGCAGGTGCCCTGGAAGGACTAGAAGTACCCCTGCCCTCGGTCGGAGTAGCTGACCACCAGGTGCTTCACGCGGCGGTAGTCGGCGAGCACGGCCGTGTTCGCCGGGTACGCGTAGTAGTTGTTGACCCACACCCGTTCGGCGCGCAGGTCGTGGCCGACGTTGTGCGCCAGCGCCAGGTCGCGGGACCAGATGCCGGCGCCGAGCTGGGCGGTGGCCTCGTTGGCGATCTTCAGGGCGTCGTCGCGGTCGTCGAACCTCGTGACCGACACGACCGGACCGAGGACGGCGTCGGCGAACACGGCCGAGCGGTGGTCGCCCTCGAAGATCGTCGGCTGGACGTAGTGGCCCGAGGCCTCGCCACCGGTCACCAGGCGCGCGCCCTCGGCCTTGCCGCGCTCCACGTACGCAAGAACGCGATCGCGCTGTGCGAGGCTCACGACGGCGCCGACCATGGTGTCGGTGTCGAGCGGGTCGCCCACGCTCAACGCCTGCGTGCGCACGGTCGCGAGGTGCAGAAGTTGCTCGTAGGCGGCGGTCTGGATCAACGCGCGCGACGGGGCCGTGGCGATCTCGCCCTGGTTGGCCGCGAACATCGCGAAGCCCTCCAGCGCCTTGTCCAGGAAGCTGTCGCGCTGCGCCGTGACGTCGGCGAAGAAGATGTTCGGGCAACGACCGATGACGACCGGGTGGTCGTCGGAGCCGGTGACGACGTTGACGACACCGGGCGGCAGCAGGTCGGCGACCACGTTCATCAGCACGTGGATCGAGGCCGGCGTCTGCAGCGCGGGCTCCAGCACCACGGCGTTGCCGGCGGCCAGCGCCGGTGCGAGCACGCGGCACGCGTTGAGCAGCGGGAACGTCCACGAGAGGCGCTCGTGCACCACGCCGAGCGGCTGGTACGAGCGGTACTCGCAGGTGCTGCGGCCCAGCTGCTCGACCTCGCCGCTCTCGGCGCGGATGACGGCGGCGAACTGGCGGAACAGCTCGATCACCATCGGCACGTCGGCGACCAGGGCCTCGCGGACCGGCTTGCCGTTGTCCCACGTCTCGGCGACGGCGAGCTCGGTCGCGTGCTCCTCGATGCGGTCGGCGATCTCGCACAGCACGGTGGCGCGCTCTCGGGCCGTGGTGGCGCCCCACGCGCGTGCGGCGCCGCTGGCCGCGTGCAACGCACGGGCGCGGTCGGCGTCGGTGCCGCGGGCGACCTCGGTGAACACCTCACCGGTCACCGGGGTGACGTTCTCCACGTACTCGCCGCTCACGGGCGACACGTGGTCGCCGCCGATGAAGTGGTCGTACCTCGCCCGGTACGCGACCACGCTGCCGGGCTGCCCCGGCGCCGCGTACTGCGTCATCCTCGACTCCCTGCCAGAGACGGCCCACCGCGCAAGCGGGGTGGGGAAAATGAGAAAGTAGGCAGCAGAACGTTGCATGCTCGTTGCAAGCCGTGGATGGATCGGTGGCCCACGAACCCGGGCAACACAGACTGTTGCTGAGCAGAGTCAGAGATGCCGTGTTGAGTGGTACTCCCACGGTTGATTTGCCACGCTCGGTGATTTCCGCGTCGTGGCAGCGGTCACTCGCGGCCAACGTCGACCCGGACCTGCACACCGCGCCGACCGTCTTCGCCGCCGACGAGCTCTCCGACCTGCGCGAGAGGCACCCGCTGCACCCGATGCTGCCGTTGCTGCGCGAGACGCTGCTGGGCTTCGCGGAGGAGGCCGGGCACATCATGGTCGTCGCGGACGCCCAGGGCCACATCCTGTGGTGCGAGGGCTCCAAGGGCACCCGCAGCTACGCGGAGAACGTCGGCCTGGCGGAGGGAACGCTCTGGTCGGAGGGTGCGGCGGGCACGAACGGGATGGGCACCGCGCTGGCGTTGAACTCGCCCGTCACGGTCCACTCGGCCGAGCACCTCGTGCGGACCTACCACCACTGGACCTGCGCGGCGAGCCCGATCCGCGACCCCGATTCGGGGACCACGATCGGGGTCGTCGACCTCAGCGGCCCGATCGAGACCGTCCACCCCTCGATGGTGGCGCTGGTGTCGGCCTCGGCGCGCCTCGCGGAGCTGGAGATGCTCACGCGCATGCACTCGCAGGACGAGGAGCTGCGGTCGCGCAACATGCGGCACCTGATCGCGTTGCGCGGGGAGCCCGGCGCGCTGCTCAGCCAGACGGGCCGGGTCGTCGCCGTCGAGCCGTACGGGCTGCTCCCCTCGCGCGTCGACGTGTCCGCGGACCGGGTCGAACTGCCCGACGGCCGCGAGGCGGTGCTCGAACCGCTGTCCGACGGCTACCTGCTGCGCATCCCGCGGCAGCGGCACGTGCGGCGCAGCGTGCTGTCGCTGTCGTTCCTGCTGCCCGAGCCCAAGGTGGTGCTGGACGGCCGGGAGGTGCCGATCTCGTCGCGGCACGCCGAGATCCTGTGCGCGCTGGCATTGCACGGCAGGCTGACCGCCGACCAGCTCGCGTTGCGGCTCTACGGCGAGCGCGGCAACCCGACGACGGTGCGCGCGGAGCTGCACCGGCTGCGCGCCCAACTGGGGCCGGACGTGCTCGCGACCAGGCCGTACCGGCTCACCGCGGACGTCGAGGCCGACTTCCTCGCCGTCCGGACCGCGTTGAAGGCCGCCGACGTGCCGCTGGCCGCGAGCCGGTACCGCGGTTCGCTGCTGCGGCGCTCCGAGGCGCCCGTGGTGCTGGCCGAGCGGGACGACCTGGCGACCAGCGTGCGCAAGGCGGTCCTGCAGCGCGGCGACGGCAACGCGCTCTGGGCGTTCACCCAGACCGACTCGGGAGAACACGACGTCGAGGCCCTGGAACAGCTGGTCAAGCTGCTCGCACCGGACGACGTCAGGCTCGCGCTCGCCACCGCGCGTCTCCGGAGACTCGGTCAGGACGATTGACAAGACTCTCAAGAACTTAATATCTTCCCCACTAAGAGACTTAGTAGAGGGGGAGGTTGTCATGCGCGTACTCGTCATCGGAGCGGGGACCGGCGGTCTGTGCCTGGCGCACGGCCTGAAGAAGGGCGGCGTGGACGTCGCCGTCTTCGAACGCGACCGGACACCGCGCAGCATGCTGGTCGGCTACCGCGTCGGGATCAGCCCGGACGGCAGCAAGGCGCTGCACAACTGCCTGCCGCCGGAGGTGTTCGCCGAGTTCGTCCGCACCACCGCCCGGCCACCGCGGCACATCGTCATGCGGACCGAGAAGTACAAGGAACTGCTGGTCGGCGAGATCGACACGGACCGCGACGACAGCCGCAGCGAGAAGTCGGTCAGCCGGATCGCGATGCGCACGGCGTTGCTCGGCGGCCTGGAAGACGTCGTGCGGTTCGGCAAGACCTTCACGCACTTCGCCCAGAACGACGACGGCACGGTCACGGCGTTCTTCGACGACGGCACGTCCGAGACCGGCGACGTGCTGGTGGGGGCGGACGGCGCGCAGTCGAAGGTGCGCCGGCAGCACCTGCCGCACGCCAAGGTGGTCGACACGGGCATCACGTCCATCGCCGGCAAGCTGCCGCTGACCGAGGAGAACGCGAAGCTGCTGCCCCCGCTGGCCGACGGCGGCATCACGCTGCTGTTCGGGCCGCGCGGCGAGTTCGTGATCCTGCACGTCATGCGCTTCGACGGCACCGGCGTCGAGGACGACTACATCATGTGGGGCTACACGGCCTCGCACGACAAGTTCCCGGACTTGAAGGGCATGAGCCAGGCCGAGCTCAAGCAGGTCGTGCTGAACCTGACCCCGCGGTTCCACCCGGACCTGCGGAAGCTGTTCGCGCTGGCCACGCCGGAGACCGTGTTCCAGATCAAGATCCGCACGTCCGAACGGCTGGAGCCGTGGCGGCCGAGCAACGTCACGATGATCGGCGACTCGGTGCACCTCATGACGCCCGGCCGCGGCATCGGCGCGAACACGGCGCTGCGGGACGCGGAACTGTTGTCCCGCAAGCTCACCGAGGCCGCCGGGGGCAAGGACGTCGTGCAGGCCGTCGGCGAGTACGAGCGGGAGATGGTCGAGTACGGCTTCCAGGCCGTGGAGGCGTCGCGCGCGATGATGGACGGCCGCAGCCTCGTCCACAAGCCCGTGATCGGACGGGTCGCGGCAGCGTTCTCGCGGACGTTCCTGCGCGTGACCAACGCCGTGCCGCCGCTCAAGCGGAAGATGATGGCCGAGGACGCGGCCGAGCGTGATCACGTAAGTTCGGCGCATGAGGTTGTTCGCGCCGGGTGAGGTCGTGGTGCGGCGCGAGGTGCTGCACGGCAAGGTCTGGTCGGAGATGCCGACCAGGGTGGTCGTCGACGAGCCGGGGCTGCTCGCGGTGTTCGTGGAGCCCGGCACGCGGCTCACCTACCCCGACCACCACCACCCGCACCCGTGGGACAAGCCGGACCGCGGCTTCTGGCGCGGCCACGGCAAGCTCATGCTGCATCGCCCGCAGGACGCCTACTCCGTCGACCTGTTCTGGAAGGGCGAGAACCGGGTCTTCGGCAACTACTACCTGAACCTGCAGGCGCCGTACCGCCGCGTCGAGGACGGGTTCGAGACGCTCGACCACGCGCTCGACTACACCGTCGCCCCGGACGGCACGTGGGCGCAGCGCGACCTCGACGAGTTCGAGGAGCAGGTGGAGTCCGGCAAGTACTCGGCGGCCGAGGCCGAGGCGATCAGGGCCGAGGCGTCGAAGATCGAGAAGATGCTGGCCTCCGGGGACGTCTGGTGGGACCCGGCCTGGGCGGCGTGGACGCCGTGAAGGTCAGGCCGCTCACGTTCGGCACGCTCGTCGACGAGATCGTCGGCCAGGTGTCGGAGGTCGACGGACGGGTGCGCGTGCTGGTCGACGGCGCACCCGCCGCCGAACCCGGCAGGCTCGCCGACGCCGTCGTGGAACCGTTGCGCGCCTTGGGTCGCGCGGTGCAGCGGGTGTCCCTCGACGACTTCCTGCGCCCGGCCTCGGTGCGGCTCGAGCACGGTCGCACCGACTCGTACTCGTACCGGCACGACTGGTTCGACTACAAGGGCCTGCAACGCGAGGTGCTCGACCCGGCGCTGGACGGCAGGGTGCTGCCGTCGCTGTGGAACGCGGCCACCGACCGCGCCAGTCGCGCCGAGTACGTCGACCTGCCGGAGAACGGCGTCGTGCTCGTCGACGGCACCCTGATGCTCGACCGCTGGCTGCCCGCCGA
Organism: Lentzea albida; assembly: GCF_900111005.1. GTDB lineage: Bacteria > Actinomycetota > Actinomycetes > Mycobacteriales > Pseudonocardiaceae > Lentzea > Lentzea albida. Next base: position 116,563 of record NZ_FOFV01000015.1, on the reverse strand, counting down.
GCTGACCGTGCACCTCTGGCTCTCCCCCGGCGCGCTGAAGCGCAAGACGGAAGAGGAGTGGACGCTGCCGGCGTTCGACGACTACGACCCGGTGGCCGACCTCTTCGTGCGCTACGACCACCCCGAACGGCCGGGTCTGGTCGAGTCGTGAACCGGACGCCTCTCTGCGGACATGAGTGGAGCAGAGAGGAGGGTCCGTGACCGACGAAGAACTCTGGGGGCAGGTCCGGGCCGGTGACGGCGATGCGTTCGGGCTGCTGTTCGAACGCCACGCCCAAGCCGTGTTCGCCTACTGCCTGCGCCGCACCGGTACGTGGGCGGTGGCCGAGGACCTGGTGTCCGTGGTGTTCATGGAGACCTGGCGCAAACGCACGTCCGTGACGGTCGAGGAGTCCTTGCTGCCGTGGCTGTACACCGTCGCCCTGGGCGCCACTCGCAACCACCAACGCGCCCGCACGCGGTACAAGGCCGCGCTGGGCAAGGTTCCGCCGCACGGATCGGACGACGACCACGCCGATGACGTCGCACGGCGCGTGGACGCGGAGGCCAGGACACGGGCGGTGATCGCGGAGCTGGAGAACCTGCCCGCCGGGGACCGGGAGGTGCTGGAGATGTCCGCGTGGTCGGACCTGTCCCAGGCGCAGATCGCCCAGGTGCTCGGCATCCCGGTCGGCACGGTGAAGTCCCGACTCGCTCGCGCGCAACGCACCGTGCGTGGCGCACTGGTGGAGGAGGCACTGTGAACATCACGCCCGACATCCCGCAGCTCGACCCGATGCGGTTGCAGGTCCGCAAGCACGCGCTGCTGAACGAGATCGGCGCGAAGCCGTCCCGCCGGTGGTGGCGCTTCACGGTGCCCGCGACGGCTCTCGTGGCCGCCGTGGCCGTGACGCTGGTGCTGTGGACACCGACGAACCAGGACGCCTCCGCGTCGTGGACCGCCGAACCGCGGGCCCCCGGCGACCTGGCACCCGTGCTGGCGGACTGCGGGAAGACGCTCGACCGGCACGACGCCGAACGGGGGGTGAACGGGCCGGACTGGCCTGCTCCCCGGGACGTGGCCGTCGTCGACCAGCGCGGAGACATGACGATGGTCCAGTACATCGGTCCGGAGTCCGAGATGCTGTGCCTGCGGACACCGGCGGGCGTCGGCGGGAGCGGAAGGGGGGACCTCCAGAACCAGGAACCGCTCGGCGACAGGCTGTTCGCCGACTTCTCCCCGGTCGTGGGCATGCACGACGTGGGCGGTCGCAACGCCATGACCGTCCTGAACGGACGGGTGAGCCGCGCGGTCGGCAAGGTGGTCATCAGCACCGAGGACGGGCTGGAGGTGACCGCGACCATCGGCAACGGCCGGGTTCTGGCCTGGTGGCCGAGCCTGGGCAGGCCGAAGGACGTCAGGCTCCTCGACGAAGCGGGCGTTGTCCTGCAGACCGCCCCGATTCCGGTCAAGCACAGGTAGGCTGCGAGGCATGTGGCGGCCGGAGACCAAGCAGCGGGCGATGCTCGTGCTCGCCGTCTTCCTGCCCGCCCTCTACGCCTTCACGCTGTTCTCGTCGCCGACCGAGGTCGTCGCGGCCGTGACCGCGCTCGCCCTCGCGTTGATCGTGGTCGTCGCGCTGGTGCCGCTGTCGGTGGCGCCGGCGCGGTCGCTCTCGATCCGTGAACGAGCCCAGCGCACGGCACAGCTGCGTCTGCGAAACCCCGACGCGGCAGGGAAACCCCGTCCCCGAGCACCGGGATGCCGGACGTTCTGACACGTCCGCAAGTCCCAACTCAAGACGGAGAAAACCTCCTTGTTCGCTGACCTGGGCGCTGCCCTGGCGAGCTTCGGCATGCCCGCGCTCGCCATCGTTCTGTTCACGATCGTCGTGCGGCTCGCGCTGCACCCCTTCTACCGCGCGGCCGTGCGCGGCGAGAAGGCCAAGGCCAAGCTGGCACCGGAGATCCAGAAGCTGCAGAAGAAGTACGGCAAGGACCTGATGCGGTTCTCGGAGGAGTCGCAGAAGGTCTACAAGAGCAACGGCGTGTCGATGTTCGCGGGCATGTTGCCGATGCTCGCGACCATCCCGTTCTTCATGGTCATCTACCAGGTGGTCACGACGCCGAACCCGTTGCTGGAAGGCACCTTGTTCGGCGTCTCGCTCGGCTCGCACTTCACGACAGGCTTCGCGTGGGTGTTCTTCGTGCTGTTCGGGCTGCTGGCCGTGGTCGCCTATCTGACCGTGAAGTGGCAGCAGTCGCGGATGACCGCCCCGCCGCAGCCCGGGTTCATGACCGGGCTGGTCAAGGTGCTGCCGTTCGGGACGATCCTGGTGGCGGCCTACCTGCCGCTGGCCGCCGGGTTGTACCTGCTCACGACCACGACGTGGACGATCGCGGAACGCGCGCTGCTCTACCGCATCCTGAGCTGAAGCTGGGCGATCAACCGCACGAGCGGGTCGTCCAGGTCGAGGTCGATCCGCTTGAGGCGGTACCTCAACGTGTTGGGGTGCACGTGCAGCTTGTCCGCTGCGGCGCGCACGTCACCCAACGCGTCGAGGTACGCCAGCAGTGACTTCGCGAGTTCCGGGTCGAGCGCGTCGATCCGGGGATCGCGGATCCTCGGGTTGTCCTGGAGCAGGGCCAGGATCTCGCTGACGAGCACCTGCGAGCGGACGTCGGCGAGCGTCGCGACCTCGGCGTCGAGGTCGCGGGCCATGGCGTCCAGCACGCGTTCGGCCTCCTGGCGGGAGATCCGCGCGTCGTCCAGTGTGGACACCGTGGAGCCGACCGCGGCCTGCACCGCCGTGTGCAGGTGGCGGCGTGCGGTGGTGACGATCTCCCGCGTCAGGTTCAGGAGCTGGGCGTTCGGGGCGAGGTCCGGGAGCAGGACGTAGGTGCGGCCGCCGGACTCGCTGACGAGCGCGCTGCGCCGGTACGCGGCCGCGTGCACGGAGATCAGGCCGGTCATCTCGGCGCGGCGGAGTTCGTGCTCGCTGCGGTCGCCCTCGGCGCCGCGGACCGCGAACACCACGACGGCGGCGGGTTTCCCGGGATCGGCGCCGATCTGGCCGGCGACCGTGGCGGCGTCCATCCGGCCGGTGAGCAACGCGGCCAGGAGGTTCTCGCGGAACCTCGACGTGGGCTGGTTGCGCTGCTGGATGAGGTGCGGGGCGGTGACGCGGGCGGCGCCGAGCAGGGCTCGTTCGGCCTGCTCGGTCAGCGGCTGGTCGCCCTCCTGCACCCAGATCGTGCCGAGCGGCTGCTGCCCCGCGTGGATGCCGACGGCGATGCGCCTGCGGATGCCGAGCTCGGGGCGTTCGTCGATGCGGACGACCTCCTCGCCCGAGCGGAGCAGGTTGTAGACGCCCCACTCGCGCAGCATCTTCAGGTACGGCTCGGGACCCTGGCGGCCGAGGATCGAGAGGCGGCGCAGTTCGTCGACCTCGTCGGACGAGCGGGAGTAGGCCAGCACGCGGCTCGCGGTGTCCTCGATGCTGACGATGCCGCCGGTCAGGGTGGCAATCGTTTGCGCGAGCGCGAACAGGTCGCCGAGGACCTCGCCGTCGTCGGTGGTCGTGGTCAACACGCCCTTGGCCAGCGACTCCAGGTGCCCCCAGCGGACCTCGGGCCGGACCTCCAGCAACGCCACACCCGCGTCCGTTGCCGCCTGTTCGAGCGCCTGTGAACTCTCTTTGACCGCGACGGCCGCCGCTTTCGCCCGTCCCGCGGCTCTGATCAGCGGCAACGCGGCCCGGCCGCGGGCACCGATGACCAGGGCGAGATCACCGGCCGACACGTCCGGCGGGTCGTCCGGGTCCACGATCACCACCTCGCGCACGTCCACCTCCAGGCCCTGCGGGGCGACCTGCAGTTCGACGAGCGGATCGCCGAGTGCGATCAGGACGTGGCGGAGGCTCGACACTGTTCGATCGTACATCTGACCTGGTGAATCTTGGCGGTTCGGACAACCGGGGCCAGGTCGCGCGGACTTACGGTGTGCGTACCGAACAAGCCCAGAAGGAGTTGCGAGTGGACGCGGTCACCCAGGTTCCCGCCCCGGTCAACGAGCCGGTCCTGCAGTACGCCCCCGGTACCCCGGAGCGCGCTGAACTGCAGGCCAAGCTGGTCGAACTCCAGAAGGAGCCGCTCGACCTCACGCTGACCATCGGTGGCGAGCAGCGCATGGGTGGCGGTGAGCGTTTCGACGTCGTCCAGCCGCACAACCACCGCTCGGTCCTCGGCACGCTCGCCGGCGCGACCCAGCAGGACACCGTCGACGCCCTGGCCGCGGCCCGCGAGGCCGCCCCGGCGTGGCGCGCGCTGTCGTTCGACGACCGCGCGGCGATCATCCTGCGTGCCGCCGACCTGCTCGCCGGCCCGTGGCGCTCCACCCTGAACGCGGCCACGATGCTCGGCCAGTCGAAGACCGCGATCCAGGCGGAGATCGACTCGGCGTGCGAGCTCATCGACTTCTGGCGCTTCAACGTGCAGTTCGCCCGGAACCTGATGGCCGAGCAGCCGATCTCCTCCCCCGGCGTCTGGAACCGCACGGACCACCGTCCGCTCGAGGGCTTCGTCTACGCGATCACGCCGTTCAACTTCACCGCCATCGCCGGCAACCTGCCGACCGCGCCCGCGCTCATGGGCAACGTGGTGCTGTGGAAGCCGTCGCCGACCCAGTCGTTCGCCGCGCACCTCACCATGCGGCTGCTGGAAGAGGCGGGCATGCCGCCCGGCGTCATCAACCTGCTGCCCGGTGACGGTCTCGCCGTGTCCGAGGTCGCGCTCAACTCCCCCGACCTCGCGGGCATCCACTTCACCGGCTCCACGCCGACGTTCCAGAAGCTGTGGGCGCAGGTCGGCTCGAACATCGCGAACTACCGCTCGTACCCGCGCATCGTCGGCGAGACCGGCGGCAAGGACTTCGTCCTCGCGCACCCGTCGGCCGACCCGGACGTGCTGCGCGTCGCCCTGATCCGCGGTGCCTTCGAGTACCAGGGCCAGAAGTGCTCCGCCGCGTCGCGCGCCTACGTGCCGCGCTCGGTGTGGAACAAGATCAAGGACCGGTTCCTCGACGAGGTCAACGCCCTGACCTACGGCGACGTCACCGACTTCTCGAACTTCGGTGGCGCGGTGATCGACCGCCGTTCGTTCGACAAGCTGTCGGGCGTGCTGCAGGCCGCTCGCGCCGACTCGTCGCTCGAGATCGCGGCCGGCGGCACCGCGGACGACTCGGACGGCTTCTTCGTCCGGCCGACCGTGCTGCTCGGCTCCGACCCCGCGAACTCCGTGTTCACCACCGAGTTCTTCGGTCCGGTGCTCGCGATCCACGTGTTCGAGGACGCGGACTACCTGACCGTGCTCAAGCAGATGGAGAGCGCGGCGCCGTACGGCCTGACCGGCTCGATCATCGCCCGTGACCGCGCCGCCGTGGCGCACGCGCAGGAGGAGCTGCGGTTCGCCGCCGGCAACTTCTACGTCAACGACAAGCCCACCGGTGCCGTCGTGGGCCAGCAGCCGTTCGGCGGCGGCCGCGCGTCCGGCACGAACGACAAGGCGGGGTCGGTCCACAACCTGCTCCGCTGGGTCAGCCCGCGCTCCATCAAGGAGACCTTCGCGGCGCCCACCTCCCACCTCCACCCGCACCAGGGCTAGATCCGGCCCTCCTGAGTGAGGGGAACGTCGTTGCGCCACAAGCACATCGACGTTCCCCTCACCTTTCACACCCTGAGGACGTGAACCTATGTTGCGCTCCAGTCTCCTTCTGGCGTCCCGCAGCGCGGGTGCCCGCAAGCTCGTCGAGTCGACGCCGCTGACCCGGCCGGTCGTCGACCGGTTCATCGCCGGTGACGACGTCTCGTCCGCGATCCGGGCGACCGCCGAGGTGCTCGGTGACGGCCGTCTGGTCACCCTCGACCACCTCGGTGAGGACACCTTCGAGGAGTCGCAGGCGAACGACACCGTCGAGGCGTACCTGACGCTGCTGTCGCGGCTGGAGTCGCACGGGCTCACCGAGGGCGCCGAGGTGTCGGTGAAGCTGTCGGCCGTCGGTCAGTCGCTGGCCGTGGACGGCGAGAAGATCGCGCTGGAGAACGCCCGGCGCATCTGTGCCGCCGCCGCTGTCGTCGGCACGACCGTGACGCTCGACATGGAGGACCACACCACCACGGACTCCACGCTGGGCATCCTGCGGGAGCTGCGGGTGGACTTCCCGTGGGTCGGCGCGGTGCTGCAGGCCTACCTCCGCCGGACCGAGCAGGACTGCCGCGACCTCGCGCACTCCGGTTCGCGCGTGCGGCTGTGCAAGGGCGCCTACCAGGAGCCTGCTTCCGTTGCATACCAGGACAAGCACGACGTCGACCTGTCGTACGTGCGGTGCCTGAAGATCCTCATGGAGGGTCAGGGCTACCCGATGGTGGCATCGCACGACCCGCGCCTGATCGCGATCGCCGCCGACCTGGCGTCCTCGCGCTCCAAGGACACCTATGAGTTCCAGATGCTGTACGGCATCCGGCCCGAGGAGCAGAAGCGCATCGCCGGCGAGGGCAACCGCATGCGCGTGTACCTGCCGTACGGCGACGAGTGGTACGGCTACTTCATGCGCCGTCTCGCGGAGCGCCCGGCCAACGTCGCGTTCTTCGCGCGGTCGCTGCTCACCAAGAGCTGAGCTCCTCGGCGGTCGCCAGGGCGAACTGCAGTTTCACCGGCTCACCCACCTCGCGCAGGATGTCGGCCGCGCGGCGGGTGAGCCGGAGTGCCTTCCCGGTCCCGAACCTCGTTTCCGCGCAGAGCTTTCCGTAGATCGTCAGGGCGTCGGCGTAGTCCACGTGCCGGTCGAGCTCGACGCCGGACAGGTGCCACAGCACGACGGCCGTGTGCGCCGTGTCGCGCGCCTCCTCCTTGCGTTCCGCGGCCCGAAGCCGGCACACGTGCCGTTGCAGCGCGTCGAGGTAGACGGTGGGCGCGGTCCTCGACCTGATCGCCGCGCAGACCCCGACGGTGAACTCGGACATGCCCAGCGCGCGGACGTGGTGGTCCGAATCGGACAGTGCGCGGGCCGTGTTCTGCAGCGGTGGCGCCAGGTTCGCGCCGAAGAACTCGACGAGCTGTGACGGCAGGCGGCGGCAGAGGTCGAGGCATTCGTCCGCGGTGGTCAGCGCGTCGCCGTCCTGGCCGTGCAGGAGCTGCTGGCGGACGAGGGTCGCGAGGGCGATCACCAGTCCCGCCTGGTTCCAGACGAGGTCCTGCGCGACCAGGTCCCGGTACACCCGCACGGCCTCCTCGGCCGCGCCGACGTCGCCGACGACCTGGGCGACGTTGAGCAGTGCCGCGGCCAGCCCCTTGAGGTCTCCCGTCTCCCGCCACAGCATCACGGCCTCGCGGGCGGTGAGCGCGGCGTCGACGTCGTCCGCCAGCTCCAGCAACGCCTTGCTGCGGTGCGTCAGCGCTTCGGCGAGCTCCTTGCCGAACGTGCCGGGGTTGGCGACGGCGAGGCGGCGGAAGAGGTCGACGGCCTCCCTCAGCGTCTCGCTCGCGGCCTCGGCCCTGCCCAGGTCGGTGAGCATCGTGCCGGCCGCGACGAGGTTGCGGGCGAGCTCGGGTTCGAAGCGCGGGTCCTCCTGGGCGAGCACCCGCCAGTTCGCGATGGAGAGCTGCATCGAGTCGGCGGCGTGCTGCCTGTTGCCCTCGACGTGGAAGCGGCGGGCCATCGCGGCGGCGACCCGCGCGAAGTCGGCGCGGAAGAGCGCCGGGTGGTTCTTGGCGAGCTCCTGGAAGAGCAGGGTGGCGCGGCTGATCGCGGTCATCGCGTCCTCGTCGCGGCCGAGCGCCTGGTAGCGGTAGCTGATCTGCTCCAGCGCGGACGCGAGCTGCGGGACGGTCTCCGGGTCGTCCTCCGCGATCTCGCGCCAGAGGTCGATCGCCTCCTCCGAGACGGCGAGCACCTCGTCGTTGCGGTGCGCGTTGATCAGCCTGAGTCCCAGGTCGCCCAGCGCGTCCGCGAGCAGCGGCCGGTTCTCGCGGTCCCGCGCGACGAGCTCGCGGTAGCAGGCGACCTCGGCCTGCGACGCCTCGACGGACTCCTGGCGCAGGCCGCACACCATCGTGCGGGCGCTGAGCATCCCGTACATCTCGGCGCGGTCGAGGACGTCCTCGGCGCGCTCGGCCAGGCGCCGGGTGAGGATCGACGGGAGGGCGTCGGTGGCGAAGCGCTCGTCGCGGAAGATCCTGCGCGCGATGGCCTCCACGGTCGCGATCGACCCGATCTCGGCGGCGATGCGGAGGCTGTCGGGGGCCATGACGTGCACGACGCCGGGGTCTCCGGTGATCAGCTCGTCGAGCCCGGGCCTGAGGGTCGGCCACCGCTGGGCGGCTCGGGCGAGCAGGTCCGGGTCCGGCGTGGCGGGGGTGGCGACCGCGAGGTGGTCCTCGGCGAGGCGGCCGGTCGCGGTGCCGTCGTCGCGCTGGAGGAGCTGCCGGACCAGTTGGGTGCGGTTCACGTCGCACGGGTCGCCGTGCACGACCGCCAGCGCGGCCATGTGCAGGTCGAGGACCGTCTCCTGGGCGATGTTGGGCGGCGGCTCGTCCGGGGCGGTGACGTCGAGGTGCTTCGCGAAGTGCTGGCAGGCGAGCGTGAACGACTCCTCCCGGCCGTCGAGCGTCGGCGCCAGCTCGACGGCGGTGACCTCGTGGTCGAAGTCCGCGATGCGCTGGCGGGTGGAGGACCACCACCACCCCGTGGTCCGCGCGGCCAGCAGGACCCGCGTGCGCGCCGGACCGTGGCGCAGCGTGTCCTGCAGCTGCCGGAAGACGTCCTGCCACGGGAGGCGGTCGGCGTCGTCGACCACCAGTAGCCTGCCGTGCTCCTCATCGTCCCAGTGCTCGTCCCGGAAGTGCTGGAGCAGCCTGGTCTTGCCCGCGCCGGCCGGGCCGTGCAGCAGCAGCGACGCCTGGGGCACGGGGCTGTCGCGCCAGAGCGCGAGCGAGCGGAGCTCGGATTCTCTGCCGTGAAAGGGGACCACCTGATGGGTGGGATCCAGCAAAGCGGCGACGCTGAGTGCTCGGTCCACCAGTTCATAGTCGGTCGCGGCTCAGGTCAGGGGTAGCAAGACCACACCATCGTGGTCTTTTGCCGTTTTTCCTTCACACCTTTGCTGACTGGCTTGGAGAACCTCCACCGGATAGCCACCGACTGCAAACGTTTTCTGTTCAGCCCGCACTGAAACTGTCGGACCTCGTCTGCACAATCTGGGGCGTGCTGGTCGCCCTGGTTCTGGACGCGGACGGCGCGGGGCGGTGGCAGAAGCTGCACGACGACGGGACCCCGGCGGGTCCCGCGATGGAGGCTTCGTCCGCCGCCGCGGCCGTCGCGTCGCTGGAGCGTGCCCACCGGCCGAGGTGGGTGTGGGCGGACACGTCCGAGGTCTACCCGGTGCTGCTGCGCGCCGGCGTGCGCGTCGACCGGTGCTGGGACCTGCACCTGACGGAGGCGTTGCTGCTCGGCGCCGAGGGGCGGCACAGGGAGCCGCGCGAGCTGGCAGGCGCGCTGGCGCGGGTGCTGGGGCTGCCGGCCCCGGCCGACGTGGGGCCGCCGAAGAAGGACGACGCGCTGACGTTGTTCGGGCCGGAACCGGTGGTGCTGCCGGGCGGGACGGACGAGCTGGCCGCGCTGTCGCTCGTCTTCCGGGCGCAGCAACGGAATCCGGCGCTGGGACTGCTGATCGCGGCGGAGTCGGCGTCGGCACTGGTGGCGGCCGAGATGACGTTCCACGGGCTGCCGTGGCGGGAGGACGTGCACACGCGGTTGCTGGAGGAGGTGCTCGGGCCTCGTCCCGCACCCGGTCAGCGGCCGAAGTTGTTGCAGGACCTGGCCGACCGGATCCAGGAGGCGTTCGGCGGCAAGGAGATCAACCCGGACGCGCCCGCGAGCATCGTGCGGGCGTTCGCGCGGGCGGGCGTCGAGGTGCCGTCGGCGCGGCGGTGGGTGCTGAAGAAGGTCGATCATCCTGCCGTGGCACCACTTCTGGACTACAAGGAGCGCGCACGGCTGTGGGTGGCGCACGGCTGGACGTGGCTCGACGCGTGGGTGTCGGAGGGGCGGTTCCGGCCGGATTACGTCGTGGGCGGCGTGGTTTCGGGGCGGTGGGCGTCGCGGGGCGGTGCGGCGTTGCAGATCCCGCGGCTGATGCGGCAGGCCGTGATCGCGGACGACGGCTGGGTGCTCGTGGCGGCGGACGCGTCGCAGCTCGAACCGCGGATTCTCGCTGCCCTGTCAGGGGATGCGCGCCTGATCGACGTGTGCGGGGACGACGACCTGTACGCCGCGCTGGCCGCGGACTCGTTCCGGGGCGAGCGGCCGCGCGCGAAGATAGCGATGCTGTCGGCGATGTACGGCGGCACGTCGGGTGAGGCCGGGCCGCTGCTCGCCGTGCTGCGCAAGAGGTTCCCGGTCGCCGTCGGGTACGTGGAGGCGGCGGCGCAGGCCGGTGAACAGGGCCGGATGGTGCGCACGCGGCTCGGGCGCACCTCACCCACGCCGTCCGCGGCCTGGCAGGAGCTGACCGGGGGCGCGGACGACTCGGGGGACGTGTCGCGGTCGTCGCGGCAGGCGGCGCGCAACTGGGGCCGGTTCACCCGCAACTTCGTCGTGCAGGGCAGCGCGGCCGACTGGACGGCGGCGTTGCTGGCCGTGCTGCGGGGCCGTCTGCCCGCCGAGGCGCAGCTCGTGTTCTTCCAGCACGACGAGGTGCTCGTGCACTGCCCGCGCGCCGACGCGGACGCGGTGGTCGAGGCGATCGCCGAGGCCGGGCGCGAGGCGACGCGGTTGCTCTTCGGCGAGACATCGGTGCGCTTCCCGATGAACGCGGTGCCCGTGACCTGCTACGCCGACGCGAAGTGAGTCCAAACGAGACTCCGCGTAATTTCCCCGTTACGCCGATTGGTCGCTTGTTCTTGCACCGTGAGAGCGCTCTCATAAATGGACTGCACCCGTGACGAGGAGGTCACTCGCGCATGAAGCAACGCCGCCGCGTCCTCGCGGCCTCGACAGCTCTTCTTGCCGCGGTACCCCTGGCGATCGCCGCCATGTCCGCCAACGCTTCGATCCCACCCCCTGCTTCGGGATGGACGCAGGTGTGGGGTGACGACTTCAACGGTTCCAACGGATCGCTGCCGTCGAGCGCCAACTGGATCATCGACACCGGCCACGGCTACCCGGGCGGCCCCGCCAACTGGGGCACGGGCGAGATCCAGAACTACACGAACAGCACCAACAACCTGAAGCTCGACGGCAACGGCAACCTGCGCATCACCGCCCTGAAGGACGGTGCCGGCAACTGGACGTCGGCGCGCATCGAGACCCAGCGCTCCAACTTCAAGCCCCCGGCGGGCGGCAAGCTCGCCATCGAGGGCCGCATCCAGATGCCGAACGTGACGGGCGAAGCCGCCCTGGGCTACTGGCCCGCGTTCTGGACCCTGGGTTCGCCCTACCGCGGCAACTACTGGAACTGGCCGGGCATCGGCGAGTTCGACATCATGGAGAACGTCAACGGCCTCAACTCCGTGTGGGGCGTCCTGCACTGCGACGTCGCCCCCGGCGGCGCCTGCGGCGAGTTCACCGGCATCGGCAACTCGCGGGCGTGCCCCGGCTCGTCCTGCCAGAGCGCCTTCCACACGTACCGCTTCGAGTGGGACGACGCCGCGAAGACGTTCACCTGGTTCGTCGACGGCCAGTCGTTCCACCAGGTCACGCAGGCCCGCGTGGGCGTCAACGTGTGGAACGCGATGACGTCGCACGCAGGCCACTTCATCCTGCTCAACCTCGCGATGGGCGGCGCGTTCCCGAACGCGCTGAACAACAACCAGCCGACCCCTGTCGCGGCCACCCAGTCCGGGCACTCCATGGTCGTGGACTACGTGGCCGTCTACTCGTCTGGTGGCGGGACCACCACTCCCCCGACGACCACGACCACGACGTCGAACCCCGGCGGTGGGGGTTCCGCGTACAGCGACCTGCAGGCGGAGAACGCCTCCGAGCGCTCCGGCGGCTCGGTGTCGCCCGGTGACGGCGGCTCCGGCGTCCACCAGATCGCGAACGGCGGCTACCTGAAGTTCTCCGGCGTCAACTTCGGCACCGGACCGGCCCGGCAGTTCTACGCACGGGTCGCCTCGGGCGCCGCCGGCGGCGTGAGCGGCCTGGTCGAGGTCCGTCTCGGCTCGCGCACGGCCACACCGGTCGGCTCGATCGCGGTCGGCAACACCGGGGGCTGGGACGCGTGGAGAACCATCCCCGCGAACATCTCGAACATCTCCGGCACGCACGACGTCTACATCACCTTCACGAGCGGGCAGCCTGCGCCGTACGTGAGCGTGAACTGGGTGAAGTTCGGAACCTGACCCCTGGATTCGGTGTCGGGGAGGCCCGTCCGCTAAGATGACATCCGCACGACCACGGATGATTAGCTCAGCGGGAGAGCACTACCTTGACACGGTAGGGGTCACTGGTTCAATCCCAGTATCGTCCACGTGAAATGGCGCCGCGTCCTCCAGGACGTGGCGCCATTTGCTTTGATGGACCCGTGTACGCCGAACGTCCCGCTCCCGCCGGACTGGCCTGCCTCTGGACGCGCACGGTGTCCTCGCCGACCATGCAGCGCGTGGTGCCGGACGGCTGCACGGACCTGATGTGGACGCCCGCTTCCGGCGCTCTCTTCGTGGCCGGCCCGGACGCTGTCGCACAGCTCGCTTCCGTTGCTCCCGGCACGTTGTACGGCGTTCGGCTACCACCCGGAGCGTTCCCGTCGGTGTTCGGCGTGCCCGCACATGCCGTACGCGACCTGCGGGTGCCGTTGTCCGACCTCGTGCCTTCAGCACGCTTGACGTCGTTCTCTTCGATGGTGGAGTTCTGCACCTCACGGGTCGTCGTCGATCCTGCTCTCGCCGCGACGGCGTCGTTGTTGCGCACCGGCGACGTGGCCTCGGCCGCGTGGGAGATCGGCCTGAGCTCACGCCAGTTGCGACGCCGGTGCCTCGACGCGTTCGGCTACCCGCCCAAGGTGCTGCAGCGCGTGCTCCGGTTCGACTCCGCGCTCAAGCTCGCCTGGAGTGGTCTGCCCTTCGCTTCGGTCGCCGCCGACGCCGGTTACGCGGACCAGGCGCACCTGGCCCGCGAGGTGAAGGCGCTGGCAGGGGTGCCTTTGAGTCAGCTGATCCGGCCGTAGCGGCGCAGCGTCAGCAACGAGTCGAGAGTGGCGATCGAACGCCATTCGAAGTTGACGACCGGCGTGAAGGCGGGGAAGCCGAAGTTCCAGCCGCCGTCCGCCTGCTGGCCGGTCTGGAGCGCGTCGAGGTCTTTCTCGATCTCCTCCGGCGTGAACCAGCGGCTCGCGACGCTGGTGGGCTTCTGCGCGAACTCGTGCGGGTCGAGCCCCTCGCCCTCCGCGTACCCCTCGGTGCTCGGCGTCAGGTGCTTGAGCTTCTCGGCCAGCAGTTCGGCTCGTGCCCGGTCCGGCACGGCGTCGAGGAACATCGCCGCACCCCGCAGCTCGTACGGGTGGGTCTGCTCGAGTCCCTCGATCTCGCGCCAGCAGTAGTCGGTGGCCTTGTCGAGCCACGGGTGGGTCACGCCGAGCTCGTGCAGGGCGGCGGCGATCTGCGAGGTGATGAGGAGCCCGCCCTGGTCGTCGGCCGCCACCCACGGCGCCTTGGGGTGGTCCTTGGAGGTGGAGAACCCGAACGGCACACTCCCGTCCGGACAGGTGTCGGTCAGCCAGGTGAGGATCGATTCGGCCTGGTCAGGAGCACCGGCCTGCCCGAACATCTGCAGGGCGCGCAGGGCGTGCAACGGCTGGCTGGTCGGCCCCCGGTGGTCGGGTTCGAGCCCGTACCCGTACCCGCCGTCGTCGTTGCGGTAGGCCAGCACCGCCCTGACCACAGCGTCCGCACTCCCGCCGTCGAAGGCGTGCTCGAACCAGCGCTGTTCCAGCGTGCGGGCGTTCAGCCAGAGGAAGGTCCTCGCTTCTTCGATCATGCGTCGAACCTAGGCCGATCGTGACACGCGGTCTTGAACGAATCGGCCATGTGACCTGATCTGCTGATTCGTTCGCCTCCACCGGGAACCGGTCCTATGCGAAAATCCTCCAACAGGGGTGTGGAGAGTTCTGAGGGGAGCTGGCTGAGATGCTGATGTTCGACGCGCTCGTACCCGTGAAGACCGCCGGGTCCGTCGGCAAGGGCGTCGGAGCGGCGCTCGGCGCGGCGGCAGGAGCAGCCGCCGGTGCTGGTGGCGGCGGTGTGGCGAAGTTCAGCGTCGACCCGGACCAGGCGCAGAAGATGATCGACGGCCTGAAGCTCGCCATCGAGAAGCTGGTCCAACTTCGGGACAAGTCCGATGAGATCCAGGCGTCAGGCGCTCCCGGTCCAGATCCCTACAGCGGCTACGCGACGCTCGCGATGCGCAGAACCGCAGGTGCTGAGCAAGGCGGGTACCTGTGGGCGAACCAGGAAGCGCAGAAGGCCCTGGAACAGACTGTGATGAACATCGAGAAGGCTCTGGCCGAGTACCGGAAGACCGACGAAGCGGCGACGTCCGCGATGAAGGGCTGACAGACCTTGAAGCGCATGACCGCCCTGCTGACCGCCGTGCTCGCTCTCGGTGTGCTGGCGGGGTGCACCAGCACCCAGACCGGCGGAAATCCGACCTCGGCACCCACGACGGGCGCCGGACAGACGAGCAGCCAGCCGACCAGCGACGGATCTGACGCGGGGCTCAGCATCGCCAAGTACGTGAGCAGCCCTTGCAGCATTCTCACCGCGAGCCAGGTGTCCTCGCTGGGTTCGGTCCGCGAGCCCGCTCCCGGATCGGGAACGCTAGGCCCCAACTGCGTGTGGATGGGCCAGGACGTCATCAAGAACTCGAAGTACACGGTGCATGTGACTGAGAACAAGTCCTTTGAAGACCTCGTGGGCAACGTCAAAGCCAACCCGGTCTTCACGGACAAGACGATCGATGGCGTGAGGGTCATCTCGACCAGTCAGACCGACGCGTCGACCGGCTGCCTGACTTCTCTGCAAGCGTCCAAGACCGACTCGATCACGGTGCAGGTCTCCACCGCCGCTGAAGAGCGTGCTAGCAAACCCGCCTGCCAGGAGTCCGAGCGGGTCGCACAGCTGATCATCACAAACCTGAAGGGGTAGCGAGATGGCTGGGGATGAGCCGAACATCGGCGGTTTCGCCTTTCTGCCCCTCGCGGGCGGAGAAACGATCTACAAGTGGTTCGAAAACGGTAGTGGGCCTGGTCAGAGCACGTCGCTCATGGCGCAGGCATGGCGTGATCTGTCCAGTGGTCACGGAGATGTCGCCCAGCTGATCGAGAAGGCCGTGCGCGACTCCGGGGCTGCCTGGGAGGGTTCCGCGGGTGACTCGGCCCGCAGCGGAACCTCACCGCTCGCCACCTGGGCAACCGTCACGGGTGACTCGGCGACTCAGGCCGGAACCACGGCCGACACGGTTGGCAGCGCCTACGTCGACGCCAAGAACTCGATGGCGATGCCGCCGTCCGTCCCCGACAAGCCGTTCCTGAACGACCTGCGCCCGTGGGACACGGACTACGACAAGGCGCTGGAGAAGAACCAGCAGGTCAGCGAGCAGAACATCCGCGCCTTCAACCAGTACGCGGGTGCGGTCAACGCCAGCATGAACAACCAGCCGACGTTCATCGCGCCGACCGCCACCGAGGGGTCCGTCGACGAGCAGTCGAGCGGTCAGTACAACGTCGACGAGGTCGGCAAGGTCGGGAACAACACCCCGCCGAGCATCGGCAACCCCGGCGGTGGCGACCGCAGCGGCGGGACCGACACGGGCACGTCCGGCTGGACCCCGCCCGGTACCGGTGGCAACAACGGCGGCAGCGACGGCACCAACACGGCCGGCGTGAACGACCCCAAGTTCACCCCGCCGCCGACTGACGACGGTGGCCGGCGCACGCCGCCCAACATCGGCAACCCGACCGACCCGCCCGGCGGTGTGTTCAACCCGAACGACCCGCGGCGGCCAGGTGGACCGCTCGACCCCAACAACCCGCGCAACCGCCCCGGTGGGCCCGGTAACCCCAACGGTCCTGGTGGCCGCGGGATCGGTGGGCCCGGTGGTGGCGGTGGTGGCGGAGCCGGTGGCGGCGGGCGTGGTGCCGGTGGTCTCGGAGGGCCCGGTGGCGGTGGCCTCGGTGGTGCCGCGGCCGCGAAGGGTCTCGGTGGGCCCGGTGGCATGGGCGGTGGCTTCGGCGGCGCGGCCGGTGTGGCCGGTAGCGGTTCCGGTGGCGCTGGTGGCTTCGGGCCTTCCGGTGGTGCCGCGGGTGCCGCCGGTCGTGGTGGCGCGGCGGGCATGGGTGCCGGCGGCATGGGCGCGGGTGGCGCGCGTGGTGACGGCGCGGAGGACTCCGAGCACAAGTCGGCGTCCTACCTGCAGGAGACCGAGGACATCTTCGGGGACGGAACGATGGTCGCTCCGCCGGTCATCGGCGGATAAGGGGGAAACGTGCTGCGGAGCAGGGTCGCCATCCCTGTCACGGCGCTTTATCAGGCCTGGCAGGCCGCGGGCCTGCCGACGATGCACCGTGCGCTGCTCGCCCAGGTCGACTTCGACGAGGCACTCCTCGAGTCGGGCGACGTGAGCGAGCTCGAACGGTTGCAGCGCTCGGCGTGGGCGCAGCTCGAGCAGTACGGGCTCGCGCGCGGCAACCAGATCCACCCGGACCTGGCCAACGCGCTGCGGCTCGTGGTCGAGGCCGGCGTGGAGTACTGGGCGTTCTTCAGCCTCAAGGACGGCCCGCAGCAGAGCGCGCTGGTCGTGTCGAACGGCCAGGACGCGCTGCGGATCGTGCTCACGGCGGACCAGCAGTTCGTGCTCGAACCGATCAGGGCGGACGAGGCACCGCAGGCGTTGGTCGGTGCCCTGCCGCCCACCCCGGCGGGCAGGGGTGCCCCGATCACGTTGCCGGAGGACGCGTTGCAGCCGAAGCGGCAACCGTCCTATGAGGACACCGGTTCGTTCCTGCAGCAGAGCCGGCCGACGAGCACGCCGAACGACCAGCTCGTCGCGCAGCTCAACGAGATCATGAGCCAGCCGCGCACCGGCGGCGGTCAGGTCTTCTCGGCCAAGCGCGACCACCTGGGCCGCAAGCAGCGCTGCGTCAACCCGCTCACCTACATCGACACGCCGAGCGGGCGGTACCTCGCGGCCAAGAGCGACGGCTGGTTGCGGGTGCAGCCGGCCGACTTCGGGACGCTGGCCCACATGACGGCCACGATGCCCTGAGAGACGAAAGAACCGGGTGGGCCGCGATCGCGGCCCACCCGGTGTCGTTTCAGGAGAACCGCAGCGCGTCCGGCCCCAGGTCGGCCGGGCTGCGGTGACCCGACAGCCCCAGCGTCAGGTCGAAGTCCGCGAGCAGGCTGCGCAGCACGTGCTTCACGCCGACCTGCCCGCCGTGCGCGAGCCCGTACGCGAACGGCCGCCCGACCATCACGGCCTTGGCGCCCAGCGCCAGCGCCTTCACGATGTCCGCGCCGGTGCGGATGCCGGAGTCGAACAGCACGTCGACCTGCTCCCCCACCGCCTCGACGATCGACGGCAACGCGTCCAGCGACCCGACCGCGCCGTCGACCTGGCGCCCGCCGTGGTTCGAGACGACGACACCGTCCATTCCGAACTCGACGGCCTTGCGCGCGTCGTCCGCGTGCTGGATTCCTTTGAGGACGATCGGGCCGTCCCAGTGCTCGCGCAGGAACGACAGCTGGTCCCACGACTTGTCGGTGCCGGTGAACAGCTGCACCCACCGCAGGATCGCCATCGGCATGTCCTCCTCGGGCGACTTCTGCAGCCCCGCGCGGAAGGCCGGGTCGCTGAAAGGGATCGCCGTGCCGATGCCGCGCAGGAACGGCAGGTAGGCCTGGTCCAGGTCGTGCGGCCGCCACGCGAGCGTCCACGTGTCCAGCGTGACGACGAGCGCCGTGTACCCGGCCTTCTTCGCCCGCTCCAGCAGCGACGCGCACACGCCGGGGTCGTTCGGCCAGTAGAGCTGGTACCAGCGCGGCCCGTCACCGGAGGCCTCCGCGACCTCCTCGATGGTGTGCGAGGACGCCGTCGACAACACCATCGGCACACCGAGCTCGGCCGCCGCCCGCGCCGTCGCCAGCTCGCCGTCCGGGTGCAGGATCGCCTGCACGCCAACGGGTGCGAGCATCACCGGGGCGGGCAGCTCGGTGCCCAGCACGGTCACGCCGAGATGCCGTTCGGTCGCGTTGGTCAGCATCCGCGGCACGAGCTGCACGCGCTCGAAAGCGGCGCGGTTCGCGCGCACGGTCGCGCCGGAGCCCGCGCCTCCCGCCACGTACCAGAACGGACCCGGTCCGAGCCTGTCACGCGCCGACTGCTCCAGCGCGTCCGGGTCGGTGGTGAACGGCGGCACGGCGCCACCGAGCCCCTGCAGGTAGATCTCGTTCTGGTACGAGGCGAAGGAGGTCATGCCGCCCACTCTGCTAGAAGCGGGCGGCACGGGCTAGACCCGCGCGGCCGCCGGGCGCTTCTTCGACGACGCCACCTGCCGCGGCCACCGCGACTCGAGCCAGATGGCGATCGGGGCGGCGGTGACCACTGTGGACACCGTGCCCGCCACCAGGCCGATCAGCAGCGCCACGGCGAAGTCCGCCAGGGAGCCGTCGCCCAGCACGAGCAGCGCCGCGAGCACGAAGAGCACGCCGATGCCCGTGTTCACGGTGCGCGGCACGGTCTGCACGACCGCGTCCGACACCACGTCCGGGTACGACCCCTTGAAGCGGGAGCCGCGGAGCTCGCGCAGGCGGTCGAAGACGACGACCGAGTCGTTGACCGAGTAGCCGATCACGGTCAGCAGGGCCGCGAGGAACACGCCGTCGGCCGTCTTGCCCATCCACGCGAACAGGCCGACCAGCACCAGGACGTCGCTGATCAGCGCGGCCACCGTGGCGAGGCCGAGGCGCCAGTCGAAGCGGACGGCCAGGTAGACCAGCTGGGCGGCGACGGCGATGGCGAGGCCGATCAGCGCGTTGCGGCGCAGTTCGGACGAGAGCGACGGGCCGATCAGCTCGTTGCTCGACTGGCGGGCGCCGCCGTCGACGGCCGAGGAGACGACCTGGCCGATGCGGGACGACGTGGCGTCGTCGATCGGGCCGGTGCGCAAAGACACCTCGTTGCCGGAGGACGACACCACGACGTCGGAGAAGCCCGCGTCGGACAAGGCGTCACGGACGCGACCGGAGTCCACGGCGCCGGCCGCGGTGAAGTCGAGCATGCGGCCGCCGGTGAACTCGACGCCCAGGTTGAGGCCGCGCACGAACAGGCCGGCGAACGCCACGAGCACCAGCACGCCGGCGCTGATCAGCCACCGCGACGGGCGCCGGTACAGCACGACCGACAGGCGCTGGCGGACGTAGCCCAGCGTGTGCAGGCCGCTCAGCTTCGGGCGACGCGCCACCCACTTGCTGCCGACGATCCACACGACCAGCACGCGCGACAGCACCAGGGCGCTGAACATCGACGCCAGCACACCGATCGTGAGCGTGACGCCGAAGCCGCGCACCGGGCCCGTGGCCAGCCAGAACAGCAACCCGGCTGCCAGCAGCGTCGTCACGTTCGAGTCGGCGATCGCGCTCAACGCGCCGCGGAAGCCGCTCTCCGAGGCGCGCCGGAGGTTGGGTTTGCGCGCGTACTCCTCGCGCGCCCGTTCGAAGATCAGGACGTTCGCGTCGACCGCCATGCCGATGGCCAGCACGAAGCCGGCCAGGCCCGGCAAGGTCAGCGTCGCCCCCACGGCCAGCAGACCGGCGTAGGCGACGCCCGCGTACCCGACCAGGGCGACGACGGCTAGGAACCCGGCCAGGCGGTAGGCGAACATCAGGAACAACGAGGTCAGGGCGATGCCGATGATCGCGGCCTTGGCGCTGGCCTCGATGGCGTCGGCCCCCAGGGTCGCGCCGACGGTGCGCTGTTCGATGACCTCGACCGGCACGGGCAGCGCGCCGGAGCGGATGACGAGGGCGAGTTCCTTGGCCTCGGGCTGGGAGAAGCGGCCGGTGATCGTGGTCGCGCCCCCGGCCTGACCGGCGCCGCAGGGCGTGTCGAGGCTGACCTCGGGCGACGAGATGGGCTTGCCGTCGAGCACGAACGCGATCTGGCGGCCGGGCGTGCCGGACGGTTCACAGGCCGCCTCGCCGGTGACCTTCTGCCAGGTCTTCGAGCCCTCGCCCTGGAACTGGACGTTGACCACGAACCCCGCACCCTGGGGGTTGGCGTTGGCCGAGGCGTCGGAGATGCCCTCGCCGGTCATGACGGTCTGGCCGTTGCGCTGCACGGTGAGCTGCGCGGTCTGGCCGAGGACCTTCACGGCCTCCTCGGGGTCCTGGACGCCGGGCAGTTCGACGACGATGCGGTTCTCGCCGGAGCGGGCGATCACCGGTTCGGCGACGCCCAGCGCGTCGACGCGGCGGCGCAGGACCTCCATGGAACGGTCGGCGGCGTCGGAGTCGCCCTTGGCTTCGAGCACGATCTGGGTTCCGCCGCGCAGGTCGAGGCCGAGGCGCGGGTCGGAGGTGAGCAGCAGGAATGCGGATGCGACGAGGACGCCCAGCGCTGTGAGACCGCGCACGAGCAGGCCCCGTCGCGCGGTGTCGCGCGACATGGGTGAAAGGCCTTCCGGAGAAGAAAGTGGTTGCTGGAGTGGGGACTTCAGCGACCGGAAGGCGGGGAGCGCGCGGGCTGCGGGGTCCAGCGGATGCCCTCGGGCGTGCGGTGCACGCGCCGGGCGAAGGAGACGACGTACCGCATCGGCAGCGCGGGCTTCGCGAGCGGCGGCACGTCGGACGGCACCTGGGTCTGCGGGACCTGGGCGGCGTTCGGGTTGTGCGGCTTGGGCGCGGTGACCGGCAGGTTCGCGTAGTCGTGGCCGTGGCGGACGACGGCACCGGAGGCGGTGGGCTCGGCGGGCGCGGCGACGATGAACAGCTGTCCGAGGAACAGCAGGAACGCGAGCGCGACCGCGTTGCGACGCATCACCGCTTCCTGCCTCCGCCGACGTAGACGAGCGCTCCCCCGACGACAGCGCACAACCAGGAAAGCACAAGTGGCTGCATCGTCGTAGCCCCGAACATCAACGCGACGGTCCAGCCGAGCAGGACGAGCGCCGACGCGGCGAGCAGCGACACCGTCACGGCGAGCTTGCGCAGGCTGAAGAGCAGCTTGAACGGACGCAGCCGCAGCGCCACGACCAGGCAGCACAGCACCAGCGCGCCGGTGAAGAACGCGAGGTAGGGCGTCGGCCGGGGCATGCCGGCGACGAGCGCGAGTAAACCGCCGCCGACCAGCAGCAACGAGAGCGTGCGCAGCGAACGCCACACCTGCACCTTGTTGAGGCGCAGCGGCGCGGGCCTGGCCGAACGCCGCCGTTGCACGGTCGCGAGGTTCGCCTTCGAGTCCGCATCGGACGGGTCGAGCTTGATCGCCGAGCGGTACGCGTGCTCGGCGGTGCCCCAGTCGCGCATCCGCAGCGCCGCGTCACCCAGCACCTGGAACGCGCGCGCCTCGGTCGGGGCGAGCTGCGAGGCGTGCAGGGCCGAGTCGAAAGCCTCGACGGCGCCGTCCTGCACGTCGGCGAGGACCTCGGCGAGCACGACGTAGCCGCGCCAGTCACCGGGCTTGCGCCGCACGGACTCCCGCGCCGCGACCGCCGCCTCCTGGTGCCGGCCGAGGTCGTTCAACGCCAGGGCCGCGAGCCGCTGGGGCCACGCGGGCTCGCCGTCGAGGATCATCGCGCGCTTGGCGGAGTCGAGAGCCTGGTCCGCCTCACCCAGGTCGAGGTGGGCGGCGGCGAGGCGGCACCACGCCTCGGCGTGCCGAGGGTTCGCCGCCACGAGGGGCCGCAACAGGTCGACGGCCTGCCGCGGCTTCCCCGAGGCGGTGAGTTCCGCGGCGCGCAGGAGCACCGCTGTCATCGGCTCGGACACGGGCACCAGTGTGACAAAGCGCCTCCGGCCCTCGAACGGGTGACCTCGGGCGGCGGACCGCGGCCGGGGTGGCGGCCCCCCTCCCGCCACCCCGGTCTGGTGCTCAGCGCGCGGCCCCGAACCAGCGCGCCAGCGCCCCCTCCACCCCCGCCTGGTCCGCGCCCGCCCACGCCACGTGCCCGTCCGGCCGGATCAGCACCGCGGGCGCGTCGAGGTCCTCGCTCACGTCCACCAGGTGGTCGACCCGATCGGCCCAGCCGCCGACCGACAACGTCCCGGCCTGGTCGAGCAGGATCCCGCGCCCGGCGTGCATCTGGTCGTAGAGCCCGCCGCGCTTGAGCGCCAGGTCGCCGATCCGCCGCCCGACCAGCTCGTCGTCGGACCCGAAGTCGTACCGCACCGCCACTGCGATGATCTTCTCGATCAGGTACCGGTTGACCTCCTCGAACCGCACCAGCTCGGTCAGCAGCCGCCGCACCGACTGCGGGCCGGGCTCGACCTTCATCAGCTCGATCTGCGCGCGGGTGTTGTTCAGCACCTCCTCGGCCACCGGGTGCCGCTCGGCCTCGTAGGTGTCCAGCAGGTCCGCGGGCGCCCACCCGTGCACGGCCGCGGCGAGCTTCCAGCCCAGGTTGTACGCGTCCTGCACGCCCAGGTTCAGGCCCTGGCCGCCGGTCGGCGGGTGGACGTGCGCGGCGTCGCCCGCGAGGAACACGCGGCCCGACCGGTACCGCTCGGCCTGGCGGGTGGCGTCGCCGAAGCGGGACATCCACCGCGGCGAGTGCACGCCGAAGTCGGTGCCCGCGATCCGGACGAGCTGCTGCTTGAAGTCGTCGAGGGTCGGCATGACCGCGCGGTCCTCGTTGACGCCGTCCGCGGGCACGACGACGCGGTACGTCGCGGAGCCGCCGATCGGGCCGACGCCGAAGCGCTTCTGCGTCTTGCGGACCTCCAGCATCAGCGGCATCGCCTCCTCCCACGGGATGCCGATCTCCATCTCGCCGAGCAGGGTCTCCACCCGTGAGGGCTCGCCGGGGAAGTCGATGCCGGCCAGCTTGCGCACGGTGCTGCGGCCGCCGTCGCAGCCGACCAGGTACCGCGCCCGCAGCGACGTGCCGTCCGCGAGCTCGACGGTCACGCCCTCGTCGTCCTGTGTCAGCCCGACGACCGTGGTCGAACGCCGGACGTCGGCACCGGCCTCGACTGCGTGCTCGGTGAGCAGCCGCTCGATCTGCGGCTGCGGCAGGCCGAGGACGACCGGGTACTTCGTGTCCAGCCGCTCCGGCGCCGGTCGGTCGATGCCCGCGAAGAACCCGGTGAGCGGATGGGTCGTGCCCGCGTCCAGGAAGCGGCCGGCGATGCCGCGCTGGTCCATCACCTCCATGCTGCGCGCGTGCAGCCCGAGCGCCCGGACGACCTTCGTCGGCTCCGCGTCCCGTTCGAGCACGACCACGTCCACGCCGTGCAGGCGCAGCTCCCCGGCCAGCACCATGCCGGTCGGCCCGCCGCCGGCGATGATGACGTCGATCATGGAGTTCCCCATTTCCCCAGGTGAATGACGTTGGCCGGGAAATGATGGGGTACGCCCGGGGTCTTGTGGCAAGGCCCCCGGTGCGCTATATGTTGAAGTGGGAGGAGAGCGGAGCTCTCCCCCTTTCGTCGTTTCAGGGGTCAGCGAAGAAGGCCCTCTGACTCCAGGTGGGCGAAGATGATCCGGTCGACCGGGGAGATCCGGTCCGCGTCGGCGGTGGTCAGCCAGGCGAGTTCCTCGATCTCGGCCGATGCCACCGGTTCCCCGTCGAACGACGCGGTGTAGCAGGTCATGCGCACGGTCACCCCCGACGAGTGGCCGTGTGCCTGCGCCTCGAACGTCCCCAGGTGCTCCGCCGACGCCGCGTCGATCTCGATCGACAGCTCCTCGCGGATCTCGCGCACGAGCGTCTCGACGTCGGACTCCCCCGGCTCGCGCTTGCCACCGGGCAGGTAGAACGTGTCCTTGCCCTTCGACCGGGTGCCGAGCACCTGGCCGTCCCTGAGATGGATCCAAGCCACCTTGTCGATCACAAGGCCGAACCCTAGGCGCTGGCCAGCTCCTTGACCACGCGGTGCGCGTCGGCCAGCGACTCGACGGCGAGCTCGCGGAACTGGTGCATCTGCGGCACCACGTCCGCCAGGGTCAGTTCGGCGTGCACGAACTCCAGGTTCTGGTCGAGGCCGACCATCGACAGCACGGCGCGCAGGTACGGCTCCTGGAAGTCGAAGCCCTCGCGGGGCGTGCCCGGCTTGTAGGAACCGCCGCGGGCCGTCACGACGACGACGCGCTTGCCGCCCCACGCGAACGTGCCGTCCTCGCGGGCGAAGTTCGCCGAGGTCGCGACCTGGTCGATCCACGCCTTGAGGGTCGACGGGATCGAGAAGTTGTACATCGGCGCGCCGAGGACGATCACGTCGGCCGCGTCGACCTCGGCGATCAGGTCGGCGGCGATGCCCTGCTCCGTGCCGTCCTTGTGCGGGATCGGCGACGCGTGCAGGTCCCGGTAGGTGTAGCCGGACCCCGGGTTCGCGGCACGCCAGTTCTCGGCGAACGCACCGGAGATCTCGCGGGTCACAGACCCCTCGTACCGAATGCTCGTGTCGATGTGAAGCAGATTGGTCATACCCAGAACATACGAGTGGAGAACTTCCGAGTCAAGATGTTCCGAGCCGAGAACATCTCTCCCGGGATGTAGGATGGGACACATGGAGGAGCAGTCGGATCTCGTCGAAGCCTGCGTGGAGAAGTGGGACTTCAACTGGCTGCTGCACCGCGCCACCCAGCGCGTCGGCGCCGCGTACGCCGAGGAGATCGCGAAGTTCGGGATCTCGCTGCGCGGCCAGCTCGTCCTTCAAGCACTCGCCAACGAGGAGCTCCAGCGCACGCAGCTCAAGCTCGGCGCGATGCTCGGCCTCGACAAGACCACGCTGACGAGCGAGCTCGACAAGCTGGAGCGGGCGGGCCTCGTCCAGCGCGTGCCCGACCCCAGCGACCGGCGCGTGCGCACGCCGGTGATCACGGACAAGGGCCGTGAGCTGCAGAAGGAGGCGGGCGACGCGCTCGCCGAGGTCGACAGGGCGTTCCAGGCGCGCTTCACCCACCAGGAGATGGTGATCATCCGCAAGGCCCTGCAGGACCTCTCGCGCGGCGAGGGCCCGATGCACGGCTCCTGCATCTAGGCCCTGTCCTGCCAGCTCGTCCGGTGAGAGGCGCGGGCGAGAGACCCGGAGGCGGTGTCGCCGCGACGCCCTCATACCGGGCGTATCCGGGCGTTGCGGCGGCATCGCCTCCGGGGCCCTCGGCCGCCACTGTCGCCCGACGAGACTTGCAGGACAGGGCCTAGCTCCTAGACCAGGGCGCCGAGGTCCGCCTCGCGCAGCTGTTCCGGCGTCACGGTCGCCTGCGCGTCCACCAGCGCCTTCAACGCCGTGCCGTGGTCCCAGACGTTGACGTTCATCGCCGCCCGCAGCCGCCCGTCGCGCAGCCAGAACGCGACGAACTCCCGCGCCGACACGTCACCGCGCACCACGAGTTCGTCGTCCGGGCCGGCGAGGCCGCGGTACTCCATGCCCAGGTCGTACTGGTCGGTGAAGAAGTACGGCGACTTCGCGTACGGCTCGTCCAGCCCGAGCAACGACCCCGCGACGTGCGTGCCCTGGTCCTTCGCGTTCGCCCAGTGCTCGACGCGCACCCGGCGGCCGTGGCGCGGGTGGTCGTGCGCGGCGATGTCGCCCGCCGCGAACACGTCGGGCGCGGAGGTGCGCAGCGCGGCGTCGACCGCCACGCCGCCTTCGGCCAGCTCCAGACCGGCGGCCTCGGCGAGTTCGAGGCGGGGTGTCGCGCCCACGGCTAGCACCGTCACGTCCGGCAGCAGTTCGGTGCCGTCGGCGAGACGCACTCCGGAGGGCGAGAAGCCCTCGACGCCCGTGCCGAGCCTGAACTCCACGCCGTGTTCCTCGTGCAGGCTGCGGAACACCGCGCCCATCTCCGGTCCGAGCACGCGCACGAGCGGTTCGGCCAGCGGGTCGACGACCGTGACGCGGCAGCCGTGCGCGCGAGCGGCGGAGGCCACCTCGCAGCCGATCCAGCCGGCGCCGATCACCACGACGTGCCTGCCCTCGCGCAACGCGGACCGCAACGCGAGGGAGTCGTCCAGCGTGCGCAGCACATGTCCTTGCGCCCCAGGCAGAACTCGGGGGCGCGACCCGGTCGCGAGCAACAACCGGTCGTAGGAGCGCACTGCTCCGTCCGAGTCGACGATCGTGTGATCACCCGGTCGCAGCTCCAACACGGACACCCCGAGCCGGAGGTCGATCTCGTTGTCGGCGTAGAAACCCGGTTCGCGCACCCACGCCGGTTCGCCCGCCTTGCCCAGCAGGACGTCCTTGGACAGCGCGGGAAGTTCGTACGGGCGGTGGCGTTCGGTGCCGAACACGACGATCTCGCCGCCGTAGCCGCGGTCTCGGAGCGCGCCTGCCGCGGAGGCACCGGCGAGGCCGGCCCCCACGATCACGATGCGTTGCGGTTCCGCCATTTTCACCCCTCCAGGTGACCTGAACTCGTCCCACGTGCGACGCTATCCGCAGCTCGGCGCAGTCGCTCGACGAAGAACGGAAACCTTCGTCATGACTTCCGGTGACGCACGTCTCTTCATCGTGGGCACCGGGTACACCGGGCCGGTGCATCGAGTGAGCTGGAGGAAGAACCCCGTGGGAGCCAAAGAGGAGTGGCAGGTGAGCTGCCGCGACATCGCTTCGCGCCGACGGGACATGACGGTGTTCGTCAGCCAGGGGCACATAGTGATCACCGTGCCGCCGGGCGAGGCCGCCGTCCTGACGCCACTGGAGGTCGGCCGGCTGCGGGCCGCGTTGCGCGACGCCGTCGTGAGCGCGTCCAACACCGAGGCGTGACCGCCGTCACACCGTTACCTACTCGCAAGTAGGTTGATGGCACAGTGGGTCCCATGGTGACCCGCGTGCTGCTGACCCTGGTCAAAGCCGGAGTGATCCGGCCGCTGGGCCCCCGAGGGCTCGCCGGTACCGTGCGCGGCTACCTGCACTGGGACATCACGCTGGCGTGGGGTTACCAGACGGGGGCCGGGCGCCACCCGGACCGTGCGGCGATCATCGACGACGACGGCGTGCTCACGTACGCGCAGGTGAACGAGCGCACGAGCCGCCTTGCGCATGCCTTCCGCCCCAGGGAGCGCATCGGGCTGTTGTGCCGCAACGGCCGTGCGTTCATCGAGACGATGACGGCGTGCACGAAGGTCGGCGCCGACGCCGTCCTGCTCAACACCGGGTTGAGCCAGGGGCAGCTCGCGCAGGTCGCGGCGGACCAGGAGATCGACAGGATCGTCGCCGACCGCGAGTTCGCCGGCGTGCTGCCGGACCTGCCGGTGCACTTCACCGACGAGCTCGAGTCGCTGATCGCCGACGGGCCTACCACGCCGCTGCCCCGCAGGCCTCCGCGCGGCAGGCTGATCATCCTCACCTCCGGCACCACCGGCACGCCGAAGGGCGCCCGCCGACCGGAACCCGCGAGCCTCGCCCCCGCCGCCGCGCTGCTGTCGCGGATCCCGCTGAAGCACGGCGACGTCATCTCCATCACCTCCCCGCTCTTCCACGCCTGGGGCCTCGCCGCGTTCCAGCTCGGGCTCGTGCTCGGCGCGACCCTGGTGCTGCGCCGCCGGTTCGACCCGGCGCAGGCGTTGCGGGACGCCGAGAAGTGCACGGCGATGTTCGTAGTTCCCGTGATGCTGCAACGGATGCTGGAGCAGGAGCACCGTCCGGAGCTGCGGATCATCGCCTCCAGCGGGTCGGCGCTGCCGCCAAAGGTCGCCGCCCGCACGCTCGAGGAGTTCGGCCCGGTGCTCTACAACCTCTACGGCTCAACGGAAGTGAGCTGGGCGAGCATCGCCACGCCCGAGGAGATGCTGCGCGAGCCCGGCACGGCGGGGAAACCACCACTCGGCACGCGACTGGCCATTGTGGACGACCAGGGCAGGCCGGTGCCGGAGGGCGAGACCGGCCGGATCTTCGTCGGCAACGAGATGCTGTTCGACGGCTACACCAACGGCACGAGCAAGGAGTCGCTGGACGGCCTGATGTCGACCGGCGACCTCGGTTACCGCAAGGACGGCCTGCTGTTCGTGGCGGGCCGCGACGACGAGATGATCGTCTCAGGTGGCGAGAACGTCTACCCGCACGACGTCGAGGACCTCCTCTCGACGCTCGACGGCGTGACGGAGGTCGCGGTGCTCGGGGTGCCGGACGAGGAGTGGGGCCAGCGCCTCGCCGCCTTCGTCGTCGGCGCGGAAACCCTGACCGCCGAACAGATACGTGACCACGTGAAGGCGAACCTGGCGCGGTACTCCGTTCCCCGCGATGTTTTCTTCGTCAACGAGTTGCCGCGCAACGCGGCCGGAAAAGTGTTGAAACGTCAATTGCGCGAGCAGCACTAGCGCCGCGGCGGCCGGTCGCCGCGGCGCTAGAGTCAGCCCCGAGTCGAGGGGGCTTGACCATGACGGTTCCCGGCAGGACCGCGGATCCGCGGTCCACCGCCGTGCACAACCTGCGCGAGGCGAGGATCGCACTGGACGAAGGCAGACCGGGCGAGGCCTTGGAGCACGCGGAGAAGGCCGTGGCGGCGTTCTCGTGGCTGGACGACGCGGAAGGCGTCGCCGAGGGGGTGCTGGCGCAGTCGGTGGCGCTGGGCAAGCGGGGGCTGTGGCCCAGCGCGCTCGACACGATCGACAAGGTGCAGGCGATCGCGGCGGCCAACCGCCACATCGGACTCCAGGCGCGCTGCAGCTTCTCCCGTGCCGTGGTGGAACTGCGTCTCGATTCGCGGGAACGGAGCTTCAACTCGTTCGCCCGCGCGCTCGGACTCGCGGAGCTCACCGGCGACAACGAGCTGATCGGCTCGGTGCTGTTCGAACAGGCGAAGTCGCTGCGCTCGCAGTACCACGAGCACTGCATGATCCGCACCGAGGAGAACCGCTGCAGCCTCGACGGGGAGCCGTGCGTGCGCAGACTCCGCCGCGCGGAGGCGTTGTGCGCCCAGGTGCGCGACCGGTGGAAGACGCTCGGCGACCCCGTGCGGATGGCGATGGTCAACGTCCTGCTGACACACGTCCGCATCGATCTGGGTGAACTTGACCGCGCGCACCGCAGCTGGCAGCGCGCTGACCAGTTGCTTGCCGGAAGGAACCGCCCGGTGGCGCTGGCGGAGGCGCTGATGGCACGGGCGCGGCTGAGCGGTGCGCGGGAGCGGCACGCCGAGCAGATCGCCCAGCTCACCCAGGCCGCCGAGCTCGCGATGAGCTGCCTCGCCAGGGAGGTGGCGGTGCACGCGCACCAGCAGCTGAGCGAGGCGCACGAACGGTCCGGCGACCTCGAACGCGCACTGCGGCACGCGCGGATGCAGCTGGAGCAGTACCGGTTGTGGGAGCTGCAGGAGGGCAGGGACCTCCTGCGGACGCGCGAGCACGACCTGTCGGCGCGACTCGTGGAACAGCTGGCGCACAAGCGTTTCGAGCCGAATCGGGAAGGCACCGCGATGCGCGTCCCGCACTCCGGCGAACTGCACGAGACCGGCACCGCGGAACACACGAACACCCGCATCGCCCGTGCTTTGAGGGCAGGGCTCACGAAGCGCGGCATCGAGGTGCTGCGGCTCGTGGCCGCCGGGGCGAGCACGGCGATGATCGCGGAGTCGCTCGGCCTGTCCCCCAAGACCGTGCAGAACCACCTCCAGCGCATCTACACGACTCTGGACGTCAACGGCCGCGCCGGCGCCATCGTGTGGTGGATGAACCTGACGTCAACGTAGTCATGCGTTGTCAAGCCGCTGACAAGTAGTCCGTGCGGGCGATGCCGATCATCGCCCGTTCGGCCGCTTGCCCCTTCCGGGGAACTGCCGGTTACCGGGTGTTCTACCCACGTACGCGCGGCGCAATTGGGTGATGTGATGGGTAACCGGTCTGTGTCATGCTCCGTTAACAAGGTGCCCGGTGAGTGAGCGAGGGGCGGTCATGACGAGGCAACGCCGCCCGGCGCCAGGACACGGGGCTTCAGTGCTTGCGCAGCGCGATGCGCGCCACGTCCCGCCACAGCAGCGGGTCGACGCCCTCGGGGTCGATGTGCTCCAGCAGTGCGGCGAGCGCCTCCCGCGCGGCACCGCCGTCGGTGTCGTCCTCGTCCGCGGCCCGCACCAGCACGAGGTGGCACCGCAGCTGCTGCTCGGCGTCGAGGCGCCCGGTCGCGAGCGCGGCCTCCGCGAGGTCGCGCGCCCGGCCGACCTCGCCGTCGCGCAACGCGAGCTCCGCCCGCAGCGCGCGGGCGTGCGCGAGGAGGTTCTCGTGCCGGCGCAGCGCCGTGACCGTGGTCTCGACCTCGTCCAGCGCCGCGGTCACGTCGTCGAGGTTCGCCTCCGGTGCGCGCAGCGCGATGGCGGCACCGGCGAGGCGGACGCGGCACCGGTACTCGGGGTCGCCGTCGAAGTCCTCGAGCAGCGCGAGCGCCTCGCGGATGCAGTGCACGGCCTCCATCCGGTCTCCCAGCCGGTCCGCGACCTTCGCGCGCACCCACCACGTGGAGATCGCGAGCCGGTCGCCGCCGAGCTCGGGCAGCCGCGCGGAGAGCTGGTCCACGACCTGTTCGGCATCGGCGAGACGGCCTGCCGCGGTGAGCTCCGCGCACAGCGCGACGAGCGCGCGGGTGTGGACGCGGCGCACCCGTTCGCCGTCCCCCGCCGCCAGCTCCACGGCCTCGGTCGCGGCCTTCACGGATTCGGCCGTCCGGCCGAGGCGCCGCAACGAGGATGCGCGCAGGATCTCCACGAGCGCGTCCACGGCCGGACCGGGAGACCACGACTTGCGCAGCTTCGCCGCCGCCAGGAGCAGGCCCTCGTGGTCCCGCTGCCGCGCGAGCACGCCCAGGCGGGTCCAGCGCACGCACCAGCCGAACATCTCCTCGTCGGACCGCTTTCCCAGCGCCTCCAGCAGGTCGCCCGCCAGCACCAGGTCGCCGTCGTGGTAGGCCAGCACCGCCTCGCACCACGTCAGCGCCTCGTCCTGCATCGCGGTGCCGTCCTCGTCGGCCACGAGCTCGGACGGGTCGACGCCGAGCACCTCGGCGAGCCTGCGCACGACCGCGGGCGACGGCACCCGTTCACCGGACTCGAGGCGCGACACGTAGCTCATCGAGACGCCGGGGCAGGCGAGGTCCTTTTGCGACAGACCGCGCTGCAGCCGGACCGCCCGCAACCGCGCACCGAACCTCGTCAACGACTTCCTGCCCTCAGTCACGGCCGCCACCTAACGAAGGAGCCCCTTCATGAAGTTGAACACTATCGCCCGCACCGCCGCCGCCGTGCTCCTCAGTTTGGGCGCACTGCTGGCGACCAGTGGCGGCGCGTCCGCGGCTGAGTCCGTGCAACCGCCGGTCTTCACGCCGCCGTACTGCGCACAGCCCTGACCGGTCGTCGGTGGTGAGGTGGTCCTGCCTCCCTCGCATGCGGGACCACCTCACCACCGACACACCAATTGACACACCTGTCCACACCGCCGGGTGCCGGTGAGGCACCCTGGTGGGGTGACTCTGCAACTGCGCACGCCTCGTCACCAGGTGAGCCCGAAGTCGGTCCTGCTGTGGACGATGCAGGCCGCCGTCTTCTGGCTCGTGCTGTTCGTGCCCCAGCTGGTCGTGTACCTGCTGGTGAGGAACCCGCCGACGTGGGAGTTCGTGCTCCTGGTCGCCACCGGGGTCGTCGGCCTCGTGCACACCGCGGTCGAACCGAGCTGGCGCTACCGCGTCCACCGCTGGGAGACCACGCCGGACGCCGTCTACACCCTCTCCGGCTGGCTGAACCAGGAGTGGCGGGTCGCGCCCGTGTCGCGCATCCAGACGATCGACACGAAACGCGGGCCGTTCCAGCAGTTGCTCGGCCTGTCGACCGTCACGGTGACGACGGCGTCGGCCGCCGGTCCGGTGGAGATCGAGGGGCTCGAGCACGAGACCGCGCAGAGGCTCGTCGTGGAACTGACGAACACCACCCAGGCCACGCCGGGTGATGCGACGTGAGCCTGCCGTCCGAGGTGCCGGCCGGGCTCCCCGCCGCACCGGAGTTCACGGAGCCGTTGCAGGAGTGGCACCGCCTGCACGTGCGGATGCTGGTCGTGCGGCCGCTCAACGAGGGCATCGCGATGCTGGTGCCGATCCTCGTGTTGCTGTTCACCGGCAACGGCGAGAAGTGGCGGCTCATCGCCAGCGGCGTGACGGTCGCGGCGATCCTGTCCTTCAGCTACCTCATCTGGCGCACCACGAAGTACCGCATCACCGACGACCAGGTCGAGCTGCACACGGGACTGCTGACCCGCAAGCAGCTCGCGGTGCCGCGTGATCGCATCAGGACGGTCGACCTCACCTCCAAGCCGGGCCACCGGATCTTCGGGCTCTCGGCGGTGCGGATCGGCACGGGCCAGCAGGACGTGCCCGGCACCGACGGTCTGACGCTCGACGCGGTGACGCAGCAGGAGGCCGAACGGCTGCGGTTGTTGTTGCTGCAGAAGGGTGTCGCGCCCCGACCGGCCTCACTGGACGAGCCCGGCGCGGAACCGGTGCCGCTGCCCGAGTCCGAGGTGATCTCGCAGCTCGACCTGAAGTGGCTGAAGTTCGCGCCGCTGTCGCTGTCCGGTCTCGTCGCGATCGGCGCCCTGTTCGGCGTGCTGTCCAACTACGCGGACGACCTCGGCCTGCACCCGGTGCAGGACCTGTGGGAGTGGCTGTTCGAGAACCCGAGCTTCGCGTTGTTCGCCGGGTTCCTCGTCGTGCTGGCCGTGGTCGGGCTCGTGCTGTCGATTCCGCTCTACATCCTGCAGTTCTGGAACTACCGGCTGACCCGCGAGCCGGACGGAACCCTGCGCGTGCAACGAGGCCTGCTCACCACCCGCTCGGTTTCGGTGGAGGAGCAACGGCTCCGCGGCGTCGACATCCAGGAACCGCTGCTGGTGCGCGCGGGCAAGGGCGCGAAGCTCGCCGCGGTGACGACGGGCCTGGGGTCGAAGGGCGAGAGCAACCTGCTGCTGCCGCCCGCGCCGTTGTCCGTGGCGCACCAGGTGTCACGGGACGTGCTGAAGGTCGGCAACGACCCGACGACGCTGAGGCTGCGCAAGCACCCGTTCGCCGCGCTGCGCCGCAGCGTCTTCCGGCACGTGGTGCCGTGGGTCGTGATCGCGGTCGGCCTGGCGGTCTGGGCGCCCTCGTGGGCGTGGCCGATCCCGGCCGCGGTCATCCCGCTGGCCGCGCTGGTCGGCTGGGACAACTACCGGTCGCTCGGCAACGCGATGGACGAGCGCTACCTGGTGACGCGCAACAACTCCCTCGTGCGCAGCACCGTCGCCCTGCAACGCACCGGCATCATCGGCTGGCGCATCCAGCGGTCGTTCTTCCAGCGCCGCAGCGGGTTGATGACGATCGGCGCCACCACGGCGGCGGGCGCGGGCATCTACCACGTGACGGACGTCGGCGAGTCGCACGGACTCGCGCTGGCCGACGAGGCCGTGCCGGACCTGCTGCGGCCGTTCCTGGTTGAATCCGATGTGGACGGTCAGGCGGAACGGAACGTCTGACGGTAGGCGCTCGGCGAGACCCCGATCGAGGCCGCCAGCTGCTGCCGCAGGGCCGCGCCGGTGCCGAAGCCGGCGTGGCTCGCGACCTGGTCGATCGGCAGGTCGGTGGACTCCAGCAGGTGCCGGGCGCGGTCGACGCGCTGCTGCGTCAGCCACTGGCCCGGTGACATGCCGGTCTCCGCGCGGAACCGGCGGGTGAACGTGCGCACGCTCATCCGCACCTGCCCGGCCATCGCGGCCAAGTCCAGCGGTTCCTGGAGCCGCTCCAACGCCCATTCGCGGGCGAGCGCGGTCGAGGTGTCCGGGTAGCTCGGTACCGGCCGGTCGACGAACTGCGACTGGCCACCCTGCCGCCACGCCGGGACGACGCAGTAGCGGGCGATCCAGTTCGCGACCTCGCTGCCGTGGTCGGACCGGATGACGTGCAGGCACAGGTCGATGCCCGCGGCGACGCCCGCCGACGTGAGCACGTCGCCGTCGTCGATGAACAGCACGTCCGGGTTGAGCCGCACCTTCGGGTACAGCCGCTGGAACTCGTCCGTGGTCCGCCAGTGCGTGGTCGCGGGCCTGCCGTCGAGCAACCCGGCCGCGGCCAGCACGAACGCGCCCGTGCAGATCGACATGATCCGCGAGGCGTTCGTCGTCGTGAGCGCCTCCAGGACGGCCGGTTCGAGCCAGCCCTCCCGTGCGGGCTGGTAGTGGGTGCCCGGCACGAGCACCGTGTCCGCGTCCTTCAGAGCCTCGAGACCGTGCTCGGGCGCGATGGTGAAGCCGCCGGTCGTGGGGATCGGGCGGCGGTCCGGCGAGCACACGACGACCTCGTAGCGGTCGGCGAGCCGGGCGAACATGTGCGTCGAGCTGCCGATGTCGAACGCCACCGACTGCTCCAGCGCGAGAACGGCGATCCGGTGCATGGCCCGATTCTTTCACATGTTGGCCATCGGGCCACTGGTTGGAGCGCCGGTCATCACCGAACCTGGTCGGCGTGAGACTGCATTGGGCCTGGGTTGTCGCAGGTGTGTCCTTCATCGCCCTGGTGGGCGCGGCGTCGTTCCGCGCGGCGCCGGGTGCGTTGATCGAGCCGCTGCGGGCGGAGTTCGGCTGGTCGACCGGCACGATCTCGCTCGCCATCTCGATCAACCTGTTGTTGTACGGGCTGACCGCGCCGTTCGCGGCCGCTCTGATGGACAAGTTCGGCGTGCGGGTCGTGGTGACCTATGCACTGACGATGGTCGCGATCGGCAGCGGGCTGACCGTGTTCATGACCGCGTCCTGGCAGCTGATCCTGCTGTGGGGTGTCGTGGTCGGGCTCGGCACCGGCTCGATGGCGCTGGCGTTCGTGGCGACGATCACCGGACGCTGGTTCGTGAAGCACCGCGGCCTGGTCACGGGCGTGCTGACGGCGGGTGGCGCGGCCGGGCAGCTGGTGTTCCTGCCCCTGGTGGCGTGGCTGTCGGAGAGCTACGGCTGGCGGCCCGCGTCGCTGGTGATCTGCATCGCCGCGTTCGCCGTGGTGCCGCTGGCGGCGTTCTTCCTGCGCGAATACCCGCGTGACGTGGGGCTGCTGCCGCTGGGCGCCACCGAGGACACTCCCCCGCCGCCGTCCGGTGGCGCGGCACGTCGTGCGCTGGGCGCGTTGGCCACCGCCGCGCGGACGCGGCCGTTCTGGTTGCTGGCCGGTGGGTTCGCGATCTGCGGGGCGTCCACGAACGGCCTGGTGGGCACGCACTTCATCCCCGCCGCGCACGACCACGGCATGCCGACGACGACCGCGGCCGGACTGCTGGCGCTGGTGGGCGTGTTCGACATCGTGGGCACCATCGCGTCCGGTTGGCTGACCGACAAGGTCGACTCGCGGATGCTGCTCGCGGGCTACTACGCGTTGCGCGGCCTGTCGCTGATGGTCCTGCCGCAGCTCTTCAGCGAGTCGGCGCACCCGTCGATGCTGGTGTTCATCATCTTCTACGGCCTCGACTGGGTCGCGACCGTGCCGCCGACCGTCGCGTTGTGCCGCCAGTACTTCGGCATGTCCGGGCCCGTCGTGTTCGGCTGGGTCTTCGCCTCGCACCAGCTCGGCGCGGCACTCGCGGCGTCCGCGGCCGGCCTCACCCGCGACCACCTGGGCAGCTACGACCTGGCCTGGTACGTCGCGGGCGGGCTCTGCATCGGTGCGGCCGTGCTCTCAGCGTCGCTTGCGCGAGGTCCCGAAGATGCCGCGCGTGATCTCGCGCGCCAGGGCGCTGCCCGCTGACCGCAGGAAGGACTTCACGGCGCTGTTGCCGAGCACCTTCTCGACGAGCCCCGGTTCCTCCTTCTCCTGCCGTGGAGGTTCCGGGGTTTGTTGTTCCTGTTGTGGTGGCGCGACCTTCTGCATCAGCTGCTCGTAGGCCGACTCGCGGTCGACGGTCTCCGCGTACTTCCCGTGGAGCTCGCTTTGCTGCGAGGCCTGCTTGATCGCGTCGTTGCCGATCGTGTCCATCAACGACCGCGGCGCCCGCAACCGGGTCCACGCGACCGGTGTCGGCGCGCCCTTCTCGCTCAGCACGGTGATGACGGCCTCGCCGATGCCGAGCGACGTGAGCGCCTTCTCCAGGTCGTAGTGCGGTGTCGTCGGGTACGTCTTCACCGTGCGCGCCAACGCCTTCTGGTCGTCCGGCGTGAACGCGCGCAGGGCGTGCTGGACGCGCGCGCCGAGCTGCGACAGCACGTCGTTCGGGATGTCGGTCGGCAGCTGCGTGCAGAAGAAGACGCCGATTCCCTTGGACCGGATGAGCTTCACGGTCTGGGTGATCTGGTCGAGGAACGCCTTGGAGGCGCCTGAGAACAGCAGATGCGCCTCGTCGAAGAAGAAGACGAGCTTGGGCTTCTCGACGTCACCTTCCTCCGGCAGCGTCTCGAACAACTCGGCCAGCAGCCACATCAGGAACGTGGAGAACAGCGCCGGGTTGCCCTGCAGCTCCGCCAGTTCCAGCAGGCTGACGACGCCCTTGCCGTCGCGTTCGCGCATCAGGTCGGCGGGGTCGAGCTCGGGTTCGCCGAAGAACCGGTCGCCGCCCTGCGCCTCCAGGTTCACCAGGGCCCGCAGGATCACACCAGCCGTGGAGCTGGAGACTCCGCCGATGCCCTTGAGGTCGGCCTTGCCCTCGTCGCTGGTGAGGTGCTGGATGACGCTGCGCAGGTCCTTGGTGTCGAGCAGCGGGAGGCCCCGCGAGTCGGCCCAGTGGAAGATCAGGCCGAGCGTCGACTCCTGCGTGTCGTTCAGGCCGAGCACCTTCGACAGCAGGATCGGCCCGAAGCTCGTGATCGTCGCCCGCAGCGGCACGCCGATGCCGCCCGTGCCGATCGACAGGAACTGCACGGGGAACGACTGCGGCTGCCAGTCGTCGCCGGTGTCGGCGGCCCTGGTCTTCGTGCGGTCGCTCTCCGTGCCCTGTTGGGACAGACCGGACAGGTCGCCCTTCACGTCCGCCATGAGCACGGGCACGCCGTTGTCCGACAGCTGCTCGGCGAGCAACTGGAGGGTCTTCGTCTTGCCGGTTCCCGTTGCGCCCGCGACAAGTCCGTGGCGGTTGACCATGGACAACGGGATGCGGACGTGCGCGGCCGGCTCGACGGTCCCGTCGACCAGCACGGCGCCGAGTTCGATGGCCGCGCCCTCGGACGCGTACCCCGCGGCGATCTCAGCTTGAGCCGTCATGCACGGGGAGCGTAACCAGGTTGCTGCACGCCGCCACTCGAAGTTGACGCTCCGCGCAGTAATGTTCAGGCCGTGATGGATCGTCTGGTGTGGATCGACTGCGAGATGACCGGACTCGACCTGGGCAAGGACGCTCTGATCGAGATCGCGGCACTGGTCACGGACGCCGAGCTCAACGTGCTCGGCGAGGGTGTGGACATCGTGATCCACGCCTCCGACGAAGTGCTCGCCTCGATGCCGGAAGTCGTCATGGAGATGCACGCCAAGTCGGGCCTGACCGAGGAGGTGCGCGCGTCCACCGTCTCCCTGGAGGAGGCAGAGGCCGCCGTGCTGGCCTACATCAAGGAGTGGGTGCCGGACCCCCGCACCGCTCCCCTGGCCGGCAACTCCATCGCCACCGACCGCGGCTTCATCGCCCGCGACATGCCGGCGCTGGACGCCCACCTGCACTACCGCATGGTCGACGTGTCGTCGATCAAGGAGCTGTGCCGGCGCTGGTACCCGCGCATCTACTACGCGCAGCCGGGCAAGGGCCTCGCGCACCGGGCGCTCGCCGACATCGTCGAGTCGATCCGGGAGCTCGCGTACTACCGGCGGACGGCGTTCGTGCCGCAGCCCGGCCCGTCGACCGAGCAGGCCCAGGCGGTGGCCGCTGACCTGCTGAAGGACGTCAAGTAGACCCCGATTTCAATATCGGTGGCTGCCGTTGCTATGCTTTCCTCGCCGGTCACGGACCGGTGATGGTGGGTGTAGCTCAGTCGGTAGAGCACTGGGTTGTGATCCCAGGTGTCGCGGGTTCAAGTCCCGTCACTCACCCTTTGTCGAAAGGCCTCCGCTTTTGCGGGGGCCTTTCTTCACGTTTACGGGAGCCTTCATGACCACGCTCGTCGCCAAGGACCTCGCCGCCGGTCACGGTGATCGCGTCCTGTTCTCCGGCCTGGACCTCGTCGTCGCTCCCGGCGACGTCATCGGCCTCGTCGGGGTGAACGGCGCGGGCAAGTCGACGCTGCTGAAGACCCTGGCCGGGCTGATCCCGGCCGAGTCGGGCCGCGTCACGCTGAACCCGCCGTCGGCCAACGTCGGCCACCTCGCGCAGGAACCGGAACGCCTCGAAGGCGAGACCGTGCGCGACTTCCTGGCCCGCCGCACCGGTGTCGCCGAGGCGCAACGGACCCTCGACGCGGCCACGGAGGCGTTGACCGCGGGCAACGACGAGGGCTACTCGGACGCGCTGGACCAGTGGCTCGCCCTGGGCGGCGCGGACCTGGAGGAACGCTCGCTGGAGGTCATCGCCGACCTGGGACTCTCGGTCGGGCTCGACGCGCTGATGACCTCGCTGTCCGGCGGCCAGGCCGCACGGGCGGGCATGGCGTCGCTGCTGCTGAGCCGGTACGACGTCTTCCTGCTCGACGAGCCGACCAACGACCTGGACCTCGACGGCCTGGAGCGGCTGGAGAAGTTCGTCACGGGCCTGCGCGCCGCCACCGTGCTGGTGTCGCACGACCGCGAGTTCCTGGCCCGCACGGTCACCGGCGTGCTGGAACTGGACCTGCACCAGAACTCCGTGCGCATGTACGGCGGCGGCTACGAGTCGTACCTCGAGGAGCGCGCACGGGCACGTCAGCACGCCCGTGACGACTACGAGGAGTACGCGGACACCAAGGCCTCGTTGGAGGCCCGTGCGCGCATGCAGCGGGCGTGGATGGACAAGGGCGTGAAGAACGCACGGCGCAAGGCGGGCGACAACGACAAGAACGCCCGCAAGTTCCGTGCCGACGCCACAGAGAAGCAGGCCTCGAAGGCCCGGCAGACCGACCGCATGATCGAACGCCTGGACGTCGTCGAGGAGCCCCGCAAGGAGTGGGAGCTGCGGATGGAGATCGCGTCCGCACCGCGTTCCGGCGCCGTGGTGGCGTCGCTGCGGGCGGCCGTCGTCGAACGCGGTGGGTTCCGGCTGGGCCCGGTGGACCTGCAGATCGACTGGGCGGACCGGGTCGCGATCACCGGCGCGAACGGCGCGGGCAAGTCGACGCTGCTCGCCGCCCTGCTCGGAAGGGCGGAACTGTCCTCGGGCCACGCGACGCTGGGGTCCGGCGTCGTGGTCGGCGAGGTCGACCAGGCACGCGGTCTGTTCCTGGGCGACCTGCCGCTGGTGGACGCGTTCCAGGAGGCCGTGCCGGAGATGAACCCGGCCGACGTGCGCACGTTGCTGGCGAAGTTCGGCCTGAAGGCGGCGCACGTGCTGCGAACGGCGGCGTCGCTGTCCCCTGGCGAACGGACGCGGGCGGCGCTCGCGTTGCTGCAGGGCCGCGGCGTGAACCTGCTGGTGCTGGACGAGCCGACGAATCACCTGGACCTGGCCGCCATCGAGCAGCTGGAGTCGGCGCTGGAGAGCTACACCGGCACGTTGCTGCTGGTCACGCACGACCGGCGGATGCTGGAGGCCGTGCAGGTGAACCGTCACCTGGCCGTGGCGGCCGGCCAGGTGACGGTGTCCTAGCTAGCGGTTGCCCTGGACCCAGGTCGACCACGGGACCTGCCAGTCGCCGAAGCCGTCCCACGACTCCAGGGCGGGGCCGCCGGAGTTGGTGACGATGACGACGTCGCCCTGCTTGCTGTTGTCGAACACCCACTTGGCGTTCTCCGGCGACAGGTTGAGGCAGCCGTGGCTCACGTTGCGGTGGCCCTGGTCCCCGACCGACCACGGCGCGCCGTGGAAGAAGATGCCGCTGTTGGACATCCGGAACGCCCAGTCGACCGGCGTCTTGTAGCCGCCGTTCTCCAGCGCGAGGCCGTACGTGGTCGAGTCCATGATCATGTGGTTGTACTTCTCCATCAGCACGTAGGTGCCGGTGGGAGTGGCGTCGGCGGGCTTGCCCATCGACGTCGGCATGGTGCGCACGACCTGGCCGTTGACCTTGGTGATCACCTGGTGCGTCTGGCCGTCGGCCTCGTGGATGACCTCGTCGCCGACAGTCGTGGTGATCGTGCGGTCCTCCTGGCCGTAGATGCCGTCACCGACGTGCTTGCCGTAGACCTTGACGTGCATGGTGATCTTGGTGCCCGACTTCCAGAACTTCTCCGGACGCCAGTGCACCTCCTTCTTGTTGAACCAGTAGAAGGCGCCCTCGACCTTCGGCTCGGTGGTGATCTCCAGCATCTTCTCGGCCGCGACCTTGTCGGCCACCGGCTCGTCGAAGTAGAAGGCGAGCGGCTGGCCCACGCCGATCGTGGTGCCGTCCTGGGGGTTCGTCGACACGTACGTGAGCGTGCGCGGCTTCACCGTGGTGAAGGACGACTCCTTGGTCTCCGTCTTGCCGTCCGCACCCGTCGCCGTCGCGACGAGCTTGTACGTCTTGGCGTACCCGAGCGGCTCCGTGTTCGTCCACTGCGTCGACTCGGGGTTCATCTTCCCCTCGACGACCTTGCCCTCGGGGTTGGTCAGCTTGACGTCGGTCAGCTTCCCGTCCGCGGCCGTGGCGATCACGGGCAGGCCGGGCGACACGTCGGCCGCACCGTTGTTCAGCGCCAGCGTCAGCGTGACGGGCTTGGGCGGCGGAGGAGGAGCACTGCTCGACTCACCACCGGCACCCCCGCTCGCGGTGTCGGCTCCACCTGAACAGCCTGCGATCAGCATCACAGCGACTCCCGCCATGACCACCCCACGACCGCGCCTGCTCCACATCCCCATCGGCGTACTTCCGATCTGCTTGTCGCCACTCCCGAGACTGCCTGCACGTAAGGCGTTTGGCGTCCCCCGACTAGGTGACGACACGAGGTGGCCCGGAGTTGCGCGAGTGGCCGGATCGTTACGTGGCCGATGCGCTCCCAAACCGGCACTGACCAGCCGATTGGGAGCGCGCGGAGGCGCTGTGCTAACGTTCTTCACGTCGGAACGAGCAAGCCTCCGGCACACAAACAAGCGCCGCTAGCTCAGTTGGTTAGAGCAGCTGACTCTTAATCAGCGGGTCCGGGGTTCGAGTCCCTGGCGGCGTACACCGGAGAAGCGGGTAGAGATTCGTCTCTACCCGCTTCTCCGCTTTTCGCGTACTCATCCGAATTCTGCCTTTCGTGGCTCTGGATCATGGTTCGCGAGCCCGAGGACATCCCTGGGATCAAGGGCTCACGCCGCAGCCAGGTGGCAGGCCCGGGCGGTGGTCTCGTGGTAGGTGGTGCGGCTGGTGAAACAGCCGTGGAGGATGCCGACGAGGTGGCGCAGTGCGGCGTTGTGCGGCACGCCGCGCGTCCACCACCTCGATGTCGGTGATGACCTTCGGCCCGGTCATCACCGACGAACAACACCTCACGCACTTCCACGCCACTCGATCAGCGGGAGAACGCCGGCAGCCGATGGTCCTGTGCTCACACCAGCGCTACGGCGGACACCTACCGCGCCCGGCCGGGGAGCCCTACCACGAAACGCCTGCGGCTTCTCCCGCTGCGACAACGGGAACAGCGGTGACGTCGCGGCCCGGAGTCGTGGAGGCCTTTCACTGCTGCCCTTGCCTGGCCCTCGTGCTCGCGATGGTGGCGAGGACGGCGGTCCGCGCCTCATCGAGAAGCCGAAGACCTTCCGCCGCAACCGCTTCGACGTCGTGCTGCTCCGCGGAGGACGAGCCGAGCAGCGCGTCCACGGTGGCGGCCAGCACCTCGGGGCTGGACACGTCACTCGGGTTCGCCGCACCGTCGAGTTCGACGAATCCCGCCAGGACCGCCTGCAGTGCGTACGCCTGGTCCTGCACGGACCAGTCGGTGCGGGCCATGCCGTGCGCACGCCACACGGGCAGCACCACCCGCAGCATCGCACCGTAGCCGAACCGGGAGAGCAGGTCCTGTGCGTTGGGGTGTTCGGTCAGCACCCCGAGGAGATCGGTGTCGCCGTACTGGATGGCTCGGATGAAGTGGTGGTCGCGGGCGCTCTGCTGGAGCATCGCGCAGAACCTCCGCGGTACCACCACACCGGGATCCTCGGTGAACGCCACGATGAACCCGTCGATCTCAGCGAGGAAGTCCCGGGCGCACAGTCCAAGGACGAGGTCCTCCTTGGTCGCCCAGTACAGGTAGATCGTGCCCTTTCCGACGTGGGCCTTCTCGGCGATCTCCGCGATCGAGACCCCCTTCGCCCCGCGTTTGAGGACGAGCTCCCCGGCCACCGCGAGGATGCGGGCAGCCTTGGGTGACTCGTGTTCGACCAGTGCTTCCATGGGCGGGAAACTACCGGTCACACGCACGCGATGTCGGCTTCCTTCATCCGGCTCGCTTTGCCCGAGGTCCGCTGCTGTTCGATGAACCGGCCGACGACGGGCATCTTGTGGCCGCGCGTGAGGAACCGCCGCAGCAGCATTTCCCAGCGGTTCACGGGCAGGAAGAACGCGCGCTGCTGCACGGCGTTGTGCTGGTAGAAGTCGATGTACGGGCGGAGTCGCCGCTCCCATTCGGCCAGCGCCCGGTCCACCGGGTACCGCTGCAGCATCGTCGCGAGCAGGTCGGCGCCGGCGAGTCCTGCCGACACCCCCATGCCCGCCCACAGCGTCACGCACCAGGCCGAGTCACCGACGAGGACGACCCTTCCCCGGCTCCATCTGCCCATCCGCACCTGCGCGATCGAATCGAACAGCATGGCTTCCGCGTGCTCGGCGGCGGCCAGCGTCTCCTCGAGCGCCCTGCCGAGCGGTTCCGGCCCGAACACCTCGCGCAGACGTTCCGCGTGGGGCTTGGTGAACTCCGCGTCCACGTCCTCCGTCTGCCACGACAACATGGCGCACGGCGCGTGATCGGCGAACGGGAAGATCCACATCGACCTGCCGGGCTCCAGCAGCGTGGCACCGTCCCCACCGGCGAGCT
The DNA here is from genome assembly GCF_900111005.1 of Lentzea albida. Lineage (GTDB taxonomy): Bacteria > Actinomycetota > Actinomycetes > Mycobacteriales > Pseudonocardiaceae > Lentzea > Lentzea albida. The sequence continues at coordinate 73,339 of NZ_FOFV01000015.1, read as the reverse complement.
CGGACAACGAGTCGGGAAGGGCGAACGCCGCCACCATCTTGTCGAACCTGTGCAGGTACGACTCGTGCGGCCCGAACACCATCTGCCGGACGCTTGACCGGAGCCCATCCGCACCGACGACGAGGTCGAAGCGTTCGGTGCTGGTCCGCCCACCGCCCGACAGGGTCACGGTGACGCCGTCCGCGTCCTGCGTGATCGCCGTGGGGACGGTGCCGAAGCGGATCTCCACGTCGTCCGGGAGCCCCTCGAACGCCGCCTGCTCGACATCACCGCGCAACAACATCAGCGGCTTGCCCGGCAGATCGCGGAACCCGATCGACACACGCCTGTTGCCGGTCCGGTCGATCTCGAAGTTGTGCCCTCCGACCGACGTCCTGTCCTTGATCCGGTCGAGCACGCCCATCCGTCGTGCCGCGGCCTTGCCCGCGCCGAACAGCCCGACGAAGTATCCGCCGGTGCGCCGCTCCGGCGCCCTCTCGATGATCACGGGCGTCCAGCCGATCTCCCTCAGGCGCAGCGCCGTCGTGATCCCGCTGATTCCCAGGCCGACCACCAGGACCCGGTGGCCTCCGTCTTGAGTCTTGGTCATGCCACCAACGTAGAACCACTGACCGTTTCAGTCAAATGGTCATTCAGAGCTGTAGGTCACACTCCGCGCACTGCTGGCCCGTGCACAACGCGGCCCGGAAGTCGTTCTGCGACAAGCGGTGTGCGCGGGCAGGCGCGAGCACGCCGCCACCTATTCAGCGCGTCCGGGTTCTCACGAACCGCGCTCGCTCCGGGCCTGAACCAGGTGGCGGCATGTCCGACCAGGACGTGCTCCTGGCCGGACGGTCCTTCGACCGCGCGACTTCAGGTCGCGAGAGGACGTTCCGGCCTGTGCGGACTCATCGTGAGGCCGGGCTCCGACCGGGTGCGAAGAGTGCGACCGCGAGGAGCACGGCGACCCCGAGCACGGTCACCTGGCCGATGGCGTCCGCCCGGGACATGTGGCCGAGGTGGGCGACGTGGTAGGCGATGTGCAGCACCCCGAAGACCGTCCACGCGATGCCGAGCAGCTGGTAGACGTGTCGTGAAGGGCGGAGGAGTCCGAACACGCTCCCGGCTCCCAGTGCGAGGTACATCGCACCGTGGTCGCGGACGAGGTGCTCGTTGTACGGACCGTCCTGGGAGATCCACTCCCCCAGCACCACCGGGAAGTGGTCGAAGAACGACTCCGCGAAGAAGTAGGACCAGACCCCCACCACCCCCGCGATGACGACGGAGGCGACCAGTGCCCCCTTCTGAACGGGGCCCGCATGTTCCGCGCCGTGGGCCGCCGCACGCCCTCGTGCCGACGTCTCAGACATTCCCCTCACCTCTTCCGCTGTCGCCCGGGATCCGGATCCAGCTGGTGAGCTTCTCCGGATTGATCATGATCAGAACCTGGGTGATCAGCCCTTCGTGCGCGCCGAAGCTCACGACACCGGTCAGCACGTGACCGTTCTGGATCCGCACACCGAGTCCGTCTCCCAACCGCTGCTCCTCGAGGGCGAGCATCGGCAGCTTCGCCTGAGACCCGAGCAGGAAGCGCGCGACCCGGTCCTGGCCCTCCACGACGTTGGCCGCCGCGTTGACGTAGCCGCCGCCGTCCACGCGCAGCTGAACGTCCGGCGCCAGCGTCCGCATGAGCGACTGGACGTCTCCGGTGCGGCTGGCGGCGAGGAACGCCCGTACCGCGCGATCGTGTTCCGCGCGGGACACTCCGGCCACCCGGCTCTCGCGAACGTGCCGCCGTCCAGCCGTGGCGAGCTGTCTGACGGCCGCGGGAGACCGCCCGACGACCTCCGCGATCTCGTTGAACGAGATGCCGAAGACGTCGTGCATCACGAACGCGACGCGCTCCGCGGGCGTCATCGCCTCCAGCACGACGAGCAGAGCGGAGCCGACGGCGTCATCGAGAGTCACCCGATCGAGCGGATCGACGAGATCCGCGGTTCCCGGGACCTGACCGTCGCGGTGAGGGGCGGTGTACCTGAAGAGCTCGGCGTTCACGGGTTCGGGCAGCCACTGCCCGATGTACCGCTCCCGTCGTCGGCGTGCCGATCCGAGCAGGTCGAGGGCGACTCGGCTCGCGACGCGGGTCAGCCACCCGACAGGATTGGCGATCGCCTCGCGCTCCGCCTCCTCGAGCCGGTACCAGCGCAGATAGGTCTCCTGCACGACGTCTTCCGCGTCCGCGAGGGTCCCTGTCATGCGAAAGGCGAGCGACATCAGCCGACGCCGCTCGCCGAAAAGCTCATCGAGTTCCATCAACGGTTCCTAGGGTTCCGAGCGCTCTTGTCTGGCGTTCAACTCAGGGGAATGACGATGCAGATCGACGAAGTGTGAGGTGCGGCGCTTCGTCTCACACTTCTCGCTCTTCCGTCGTCATGTCGGCGAAGGGCGTTGACGGCCGGCGAGCCGGCCCACCAATGCGGGTGAGAACGAGCATCGGAGAACGAGAGTGAAGATCGCAGTGGCCGGCGGAACAGGAACCGTCGGCCGTCATGTCGTATCCGCCGCACGGAGTCGAGGACACGACGTCGTCGTTCTCGCGCGCGCCGAGGGGGTGGACGTCATCACCGGCGCCGGACTGAGGACGGCGCTCGCCGGAGTGGACGCGGTCATCGACACGACCAACCTCACGACGATGTCCGCACGCAGGTCCCGGGAGTTCTTCGAGACCGCGACGCGCACTCTGCTCAAGGCCGGGGAAGAAGCCGGAGTGGGCCATCACATCGCTCTCTCGATCGTGGGCATCGACGATCTGGACGCGTCGTACTACGCGGGCAAGCTCGCACAGGAACGCGCGGTGGCAGCCGGGAGAGTGCCCTACAGCATCGCGCGCACCGGCCAGTTCCACGAGTTCGCCGAGCAACTCCTGTCCACCATGAGGGGGCCGGTCGTCTTGGTTCCCCGAACGCTGCTGCGATCCGTCTCGGCACGTGAGGCCGGAGGACATCTGGTCGACGTCGCGGAGGCGGGTCCGGTCGGTCGAGCCGTGGACTTCGTCGGCCCCGAGGACGAACGCCTCGCGGACCTCGTCCGCCGCATGCTGGCCCACGACGGCTCCAGGCGCAGGGCCGTGGAGCTCGGACTGCCCGGTCTGTACGGAAGGGGGCTGGCTTCCGGCGCGCTGCGGGGAACCCCACCTCGTCTGGAAGGCGAGACGACCTTCGACGATTGGCTGAACAGCGAGGACCACCGCCCGGTCGGGTGAGACAGGGGGCCGGCCGTCGCACTCACCACGAGAAGCGGACGCGGCCGAGGAGCCAGGACGGCGTTCCCGCGTGCTCGCCTCACATTCTTCTCCGTTGCGTCGTCATAGTGGTGAGGGCAGCGGGCGCTGCCTCGAACGGAGTCGCGAAGTGAAGGTCTTCATCGCAGGTGGACGCGGTCGTGTGGGGGCTCGTCTCGCCTCCAATCTGGAGGAGAAAGGAATCGAGGTCGTGTCCGGTGGGCTCGAGGACGGGATCGACGTGATCTCGAACGACGGGCTCGCTGACGCACTCGTCGGAGTCGACACCATCGTGAACGTGCTCAACACCGACCGCTTCGATCCCGAAGGGGCGATCTCCTTCTTCGAGACGTCCACGAAGAACCTGATCTCCGAAGGCGAGCGGGCAGGCGTGCGCCACCACGTCGTGCTCTCCATCGTCGGAGTCGGAGACGAGAACGCTTCCGAGGTCGGCTACTACCTGGGCAAAGTGGCGCAGGAGAGGACAGCGAGGTCCGGCTCGATTCCCGCCACCATCGTGCGCGCCACCCAGTTCCAGAGTTACGTTCCGGTCCTGGCCGATCAGCACACCGTGGACGGAAAGGTCCTCGCCCCGAGATCGCTCATCCAGCCGGTCGAACTGGACGAGGTCGTCGAACTGCTCGCCGAGGCCGTCACCACGCTGGAGAGGGGCAGCGTGGTCGAGATCGCCGGCCCCGACCGCTACTACCTCGACGACCTCTTCCGCGCCACGCTCGCCGAGCGGGGGGACGACCGCGAGGTCGTCACCGTGGCCGGGAACGAAGCCTCGAACGCCCTGGTCCCGCACGGCGACCACCGCACGGGCCTGGTGCGGTACCCGATCGCCGGGATCGCCACCGTCTGAACCGGGAAGGCCGGCCGAGAACCCGGGCCCCTCCTGGCCGGGCCGGGAGCGGCGGACTGCCCGACCACCGGTGGCACGGTTCACGCCGTCCCGCGGAGTCCCCCGGCGGCGTGCTCCGGGAGGGACCCGTCTCCCGGCCTGCGCCGCGTTTCGCGTCGACACCAATCCGCACCGCGGAAGTCGCCGAATCACCGGTGTCCGCGGCGCTGGGCGGCGTGGCTCGGCGCTGAAGCCCGTCCGAGAGGCCGATCGGCTTGTACCAGACCGGCATCGTGCTGATCGCCGTGCTCGCGGCGGTGTCGCTGCTCCCCTCCCCCGCACCGGTGCTGTGGGTGGTGCGCGCGCTGGCGCTGAGCCTCGCGCCTCCTCTGGCACTGCTCGCGACCGCGCTGGCCGTCGTGGCCGTGGTCGACGGGGATCTCGTCTTCGCGGTCGTCGCGGCGGTCACCGCGGGCGCGCAGGTCTGCGTGGCCGGAGCGCAGTGGGGGCAGGCGCTGGCGATCGGTGCCCGTCCCTCCCTGACTTCCGCGTTCTTCGACCTCACCGGGTTCCTCCGCGCTCGGGCGCCGGAGACGCACGAGCTCGTCTCCCGCGACGGCGTTCGTCTTCCGCTGGGTGTCTGGCATCCGGCGGACCGCACGACGACAGGACCCGCCGTTGTGCTCGTGCACGGCGGCGGGTGGGCGAGCGGGAACTGGCGGCAGCTGCGCGCGTATGCGAACTGGTTGGCGGACAACGGTTATCGCGCCGTGTGCATCAGCTATCGGCTGGCTCCCCCTGCTCGGTGGGACGTCGCTCCGTTCGACGTGGTCGACGGGGTGCGGTGGGTGGAGGCGCACGCGGGCGAGCTCGGTGTCGATCCGGACCGGATCGCGTTGTTCGGTTCGTCCGCGGGCGGGCACCTCGCGTTGCTCGCGGCGAGTCTTGATGACCTTCCGCGCGCGGTCGTGTCGGTGTACGGGCCGGTGGACCTGCTGTCGCTCTACGGCACGTTGCGGCGCAGGCGCTTCGGTCCGGTCGACCGGGAGGTGTCCCCGCTGGTCGACTTCCTCGGCGGCACGCCTCGGGAGGTGGCGGACCGCTGGGAGTGGAGTTCACCCCTCGCTCACGTCGAGTCGGCGCCGGCACGCGTCTGCGTCGTCACGGGGGCCCAGGACCAGTGGGTGCCGCTCGAGACGATCACGCCGTACATGGTGGCGCCGGAGCTGCCGACGCTGGTCGCGCTCAAGCGGGCCGACCACTGCTTCGACCTCGTCTGGGGCTCGATCCCCGCCCAGACCGCGCGCTTCGTCGTGCTGGAGTTCCTCCGCCAGGCCTTCGCGGGGCGGTGACGGAGGAACTCCGGCAGCACGTCCGCTACTTCGCGAACGCCACGCCGACGACCTCGCCGCCCGCGAGTCCGACGGCCGAGGCCCGGCCGGTCTCCAGGTTGATCCTCACCAGCAGCGACCCGCCCAGCAGCGACGGACGCACGGCCGCGAGGGCGTGGTGGCGGCCGTTGACGGTCGCGATGTCGAAACCGTTGGTCTTCTCCACGTCGACGCCGAGTCTGCCGACGGTGAAGAGCTGGCCGGTGTTCGGCGACACGACCGGGGTGACGCCGGCGACGGTGCCCTGGGTGACGAGCGTGTCCTTGCCTGCGTCGAGGTCGTAGAGCGTCGTGGAGGTCGCTCCGGCGACGCTGTTGGTGTAGCCGGCCGCGGACACCTTGGGTGTGGAGCCCGCCGCGCGGTCACCCGGCGCGTAGGACAGCGGGACGTCCGTCGCGGCGAGTGCGCCGGTGTCGGGAACGAGGCGCAGGTTCTGGCCGTTCGAGGTGACGAGGCGGATGCGGTCGACGGTCGGGTTGAAGTCGAACCCGATCGCCGTGCCGTCGAGGGCGACCGGGGTGCCGACGGCGGTGGCGCGGCCGGTGCGGGCGTCGAGCGTGTAGAGCTGGCCGGAGCGGGCGATCGCGTAGAGGACGCCGGTGGCGGGGCGCACGTCGATGCCCGCCAGCCGGTCGTGGGCCTTCAGGCCGGTGACGCGGACGCGGTGCTGGGCGAACAGCGGGGACGACCAGGTGCGGGTGCTGAGCACGCCGTCGTCGGTGAGCAGGTGGACGCGGAGCTGGTCGCCGGACGCCGAGGCGGGCGCCGCGCCGAGCACGCCGGCGAGCAGTGCCGCCGCCGCGGCGATGACGGTCGTGCGAACGATGCGCATGGTTTCTCCCAGGTGCGGTGAACGCGGAACACGGGTGTGTACGACGCGTCGGCCGCCGCTGTTGAAGCGCGAACGGAACAAATCAGACCCATCCGTCCCAGCCCCGGCGCCGAACTGGCTTCCAGGAGAGGCGACGGGGAGCTCATGGCGATCATCGGCAAACGAGGTGACCTGGACCTCCGCGACGTCTACGCCGCACACGGCCCGGAGATCTACCGCTTCGCGCTCCGGCAGCTCGGGAACGGCCAGGCGGCGGAGGAGGCCGTGCAGGAGGTGTTCCTGAGGGCCTGGCGCTCCGCCGCGCGGTTCGACCCGGACCTGGCGAGCCTGCGCGTGTGGCTCTTCGCCATCGCCCGCAACGTCGTGATCGACGAGGCGCGGGCACGCGTCCGGCACGAGCGGCGGCTTCTCGCGGTGGCGGCGGACCCGCCCGCGGCCACCTCCGACTTCGCCGACTCGGTGCTCGACCAACGCCTGGTGGAGCAGGCCCTGCTGAGGATCAGCGACGATCACCGCGTGGCCCTGGTGGAGACTTACCTGCGGGGCCGGTCCTATGAGGACGTCGCCGCCGAGGTCGGCGTGTCGAAGGTGACGCTGCGCAGCCGGGTCTTCTTCGGACTGAAGGCGCTGCGGCTCGCGATGGAGGAGATGGGGGTGCGGCTGTGAACGACTTCGTGCACCAACGGCGAACGGACCTGCTCGGCGCCTACGTCCTCGACCACCTCGCCGAGCCCGAGCTCACCGCGGTGCGGGACCACCTCGACGCGTGCGCGGACTGCCGGCGCACGGTCGCCGAACTCACTCCCGTGGCACGGGCGCTGTCCGGTGTGAACGCCGACGACGTCACCGTGCCCGCACACCTCGAAGAGCTCGTGGTGCGGCGAGTCGGGGCCCACCGCGGCCGGCGGTTGCGCCGATCCCTGCTGCTCGCCGCCGCTGCCGCCGCGGTGATCGCGGGCGGCGCCGCCTGGTGGTACCTGCGCCCCACCGCACCCCTCGAACCGGTCGCGCTCGTCCTGCAGGCACCGGGCGTGACGGCGGAGGCGTCCCTCGTCCCGCACACCTGGGGCGTCGAGATCAAGCTCGACGGACAGGGGTTCGTCTCCGGGCAGACCTACCGGGTCGCCGTCACCGGCACCGACGGCAGCGAGGTGTCCGCCGGTTCGTTCATCGGCACCGGCGAGAACCCCATGCGCTGCAACCTGAACAGCTCCGTGTTGCGCGCGAACGCCTCCGGTCTCGTCGTTCGCGACGCCGCCGGGACGGTCGCACTCACCTCGACCTTCCCCCGGCGCTGACACACGGTAAAGGCGGGGCCGGCAGCTGCCGGCCCCGCCTGGTGGTGTCACGGAGTGGTGGGTCAGACGACGGTCAGGAGCACTTGCGGCCGTCGTTCACGCACTTCACGATCTTCGCCATCGTCTGCTCGGAGTTGACGTTCGCGAAGTCGTTGTGGTCGGAGAAGGGGTTGTGCTCCTCCTCCGGGAAGGCGTCGAGCTGGTACTGGCCCTTCTGCTGGACGTCGCGGGAGATGTTGTAGGAGATGCTGATCCGCAGCTGCGGGATGGCCTTGAAGCCCTGCGGGCACGCGCCGGTCTGCTTGTCGGCGAACCGGACGTGGTCGCGGTGGTTGGCGCTGTCGGCGTTCTGACCGTCCCAGCAGCCCGCGAAGTCGTGCACGCGCATGACCTTGCTGCCGTTCGGGCAGATGACGTACTTGTCGGAGAGCCGGTCCTCGAACCCGCTGCAGGTCCACGTCGCGCGGGCGTTGGCGGGGCCGCGGCTGGTCGGCTTGGCGTCACCGGTGACCATCTTCAGGAACTTCGGCATGCCCGTGACCTTGCTGGTCGCGTTGCCGCGGTACTCGATCTTCACCTGGGCCGGGCGGACGATCTTGCCGTTGTTGCCGACGAGCTCGAGGTTCTTGCCCGTGGGGGCGGCCAGCGGCGGGGCGGTGGTGGCAGGAGCGGTGGTGGTGGCAGGAGCGGTCGTCGTGGCACCGCCGTTGTTGTTGCCGCCGTTGTTGTTGCCGCCGTTGTTGTTGCCGCCGTTGTTGTTCTCGTTGCCGTTGTTGTTCTCGCCGTTGTTGCCGTTGCCCTCTTCGCCCTCGTTGAGGCCGCACTTCGCGAGGCGCTCCAGGCCCTGCGGCTTCTCGCCGGCGCGGCCGATCGCGATCGCGATCCGGTCGATCGTCGCGGTCCGCTTGTCCTTCAACGGCCCGAGGATCGCGTTGTCGATGAAGTTCGGCCCGCCCTGCCCCTTGGTCTTCACCAGGCGCTGGTTGCCCTCGGCGATCTGCTTGTCGAGCTGCTCGAGGTTGTTGTCCACCTCGTCCAGTGCCTGGTCCGGCACGCCGGGCAGCGCCTCGCGCACCGACGGGCACTTGATGGTGGGCGTGGCGGCGTCCTGCTCGGCGCCGTTCTGCCCGGCCGCGTTCTGCTCGGCACCGTTCTGCTCCGCCTGCTGCAGAACGCCGTCAGCGGCGAACTTGCGCGGCTTCGAGTGGTTGTGGCCGCTGCCGCCGCCGTGGTTGCCGTGGCCCCACCGCAGGTCGCAGTCCGCGAGGGAGGTCAGGTTCGGCTTGCGGCCGGACCGGCTCAGCGCGGTCGCGATGCGGTCGAGGGTGGCGGCGCGCTTGGCGCGCAACGGGCCGAGGACGGTGTTGTTGACGAAGTTCGGGTCGGCCGGGTTCTGGGCGCGCGTCACCCGGTCGTTGGCCTCCCTGAGCTGCTGGGCGAGCTGCTGGAGGTTGCGGATGATCTCGTCGCGCACCCGCTGCGGCACGGCGGGCAGCCGGTTCGCGACACCGGGGCAGGCGACCTCGCCCGGGCCGTTCTCCTTGATCTTGTCCGGGTTCGAGCCCACGGACGACGGGTTGGCCTTCGGGTTGATGCGCACGACAGGCCAGAAGTAGGACGAACGGTCACCGTTGCGGCAGGTCGTCTCCGAGTCGACCAGGCTCTCGTCGGTCGACTCCGCGCTGATCGAGAGGTTGCCGACGAAGTCGTGGACGTGCTGGGCACCGTGCTTCAGACCCGGCTGGGCGACCGGGTTGTCGGCGCTGAACTTGCCGTTCTCGTTCGTGCCGCAGTCCACGGTGAACACGCCTGCGGCGCCGTTCTTCCCGACCTTCGGCTCGACGACGTTCTTGCCCACCTGCTCAATGGGTACGAACGCGGTGAGCGGTGCCGGCTCACCGTTCTTGGCGGCCAACGCCACCGTGGCGGTGCCCGCCGCGACCACGGCCACCGCCGACAACGAAGCGATCAGGCGGAACTTCCGTCTGTCCGTCACTCGGTGCGTCATACGTACTCCTCGCTCATGCGGCGCATGACCGGGAGTACGTACGGAGAGGTTCATCGGCTCAACCGAATTGTTACCCGCGATCTCGGCCGGGCCGGCGGCGAGTTGCGCCGGGCTGTCGTAACAATTACGGTTACTTCCAACGGGAGGAGGTGGCGGTGAGCGCGAACAGCAGGCTGACCGTGGCCGTGCACGCCCTGGCGTGGATCGGCCTGAACGAGCGCCTCGGCAACGGCATCGCCACCTCCGAACAGGTCGCCACCAGCGTCAACACCAATCCCGTGGTGATCCGGCGCCTGCTCGGCGAACTGCGCGCGGCCGGGCTGGTGAAGTCGCAGCGCGGCTCCGGCGCCGGCTGGACGGTGACCCGCGACCTGGCCGGCATCACGCTGCTGGACGTCTACGAGGCGATCGACCCCGGCCCGCTGTTCGGCATGCACCGGGGTGAGCCGAAGCAGGACTGCGTGGTGGGCGCGCGCATCCAGCCCGCCATGAACTCCGTGTACGACCGGCTCGAACAGACCCTTCGGGCCGAACTGGCCGACACGACCGTGGAGGACGTCCTCAGAGACGTCCTCGCCCCTCACTAGGAAAACTCGCGCGACCCCGGCCGGGGCTCACGCCGACCTCCGATGTAACAATTTTGGTTACTTCTGATTGGTGGATCATGGGAACGATGACCGGCAAGACGGCGCTCGTCACCGGCGGCTCGACCGGGATCGGGCGCGCCATCGCGCAGCGCTTCGCCGACGACGGCGCGCGGGTCTACCTGACCGGCCGGCGCGAGGCCGAGCTGGAGACGGCCGCGAAGGAGATCGGGCCGAACGCCGTGGCGGTGCGCTGCGACGTGTCCGTGGCCTCCGACCTCGACCACCTCTTCGACGTCGTCCGCCAGGACGGCCGCACCCTCGACACCGTCGTCGCGAACGCGGGCCTGGGGACGACGGCCGGCCTCGTGGACGCCACCGAAAAGCAGTTCGACCACGAGTTCGGGGTCAACGTCAAGGGCACGCTGCAGACCGTGCAGAAGGCGTTGCCGCTGATGGGAACCGGTACGACGGTGATCCTGCTGTCGTCGTCCACCACGAGCCAGGGCGTTCCCGGCATGGGCGTGTACGCCGCGTCGAAGGCCGCCATCCGCAGCCTGGGGCGCACGTTCGCCGCCGAGCTCGCACCACGCGGGATCAGGGTCAACGTGATCACACCGGGCCCGGTCGAGACGCCCGCCATCGCCGGTCTCGCCGCCGAGGCCGGTCAGAGCACCGCGGACTTCCAGGAGGCGCTCGCCTCCTCGACCGCCCTCAAGCGCATGGGCAGGCCCGAGGAGGTCGCCGCGATGGCCGCGTTCCTCGCGAGCGAGCAGAGCTCGTTCTCCACCGGGGCCGAGTTCTTCGTGGACGGAGGACAGGTCCAGGTCTGACCAGCTCCGGCTCAGGAGGCGCCCCTGCTCGGCGACCAGCCGGCACAGGGGAATCGCTAGGTTCGAAGGACATCGACCTGCTGGGGGCGGACGTGGTCCTGTACGACGACATCGGTGCCGGGTACGCGTCGGGACGGCGCACCGATCCGCGGTGGATGACCGAGATCGCCTCCGCGCTCGGCACCGCCCGCTCCGTCGCGGACGTCGGCGCGGGCACCGGTTCCTACGAACCGCGCGATCGGACGGTGGTGGCGCTGGAGCCGTCCGCCGGGATGATCGGCCAGCGGCCGCCGGGCGCGAGCCCGGCCGTTCGCGCCGTGGCCGAAGCGCTTCCGTTGCGGGGCAACGCGGTCGACGCCGTGCTGGCCGTGCTCACCGTGCACCACTGGACCGACTGGCGGGCGGGGCTCGCCGAACTCCGCCGGGTCGCGCCGCTGCGGGTCGTCCTCGCCTACGACACGCGCCGGCACACCGAGTTCTGGTTCGTGCGCGAGTACGTGCCGGAGATCGCCGCGCTCGAGCTCGGCCGGCCGTCCGCCGACGACATCGCGGACGAACTGGGCGCGGACACCGTCCTGCCCCTGCCGGTGCCCTGGGACTTCACCGACGGCGTGTTCCCGGCCCACTGGCGGCGCCCCGCCGCATACCTCGACCCCGGCGTCCGCCGCGCGTGCTCGGCCCTCGCCCAGACCGACCCGGTGGCCGTCGAGCGCGGGATCTCCCGGCTGCGCGCGGACCTGGAGACCGGCCGGTGGCACGAACGGCATCAGGACCTGCTCGGCCTCGACTCGTGGGACGCCGGGTTCCGGCTCGTCGTGTCACGGCGCTGAGCGCGCGCCTATCATCGACGCGCTGGCCGCCGTCCTCGGTGCTCGGCCCGAACCGAGGAGGAGACGGTGCCCGACCTGCACGCGCTCTACCGCGACCTGCACCAGCACCCGGAGCTGTCGCTGCAGGAGTTCCGCACGGCCGGCGTGCTGGCGGACGCGTTGCGGCCGTTGGGGTACGAGGTCACCACCGAGGTCGGCGGCACCGGTGTGGTGGGCGTGCTGCGCAACGGCGACGGCCCGCTCGTCATGCTCCGCGCGGACATCGACGCGTTGCCCGTCGAGGAGACGACGCGGCTCCCCTACGCCTCAACGGCTCGGGCGACCACTGTGGACGGTGAGGACGTGCCGGTGGCGCACGCGTGCGGACACGACATGCACGCGACGTGCCTCGTCGGGGCGGCCGCCGAGCTCGCGCGGACCCGCGAGGAGTGGGCCGGAACGCTGCTCGTCGTGTTCCAACCGGCGGAGGAACTGGGCCGGGGCGCCCGGGACATGGTCGGCGACGGGCTGTTCGAGCGGTTCGGCAAGCCGGAAGTCGTGCTGGCGCAACACGTCAGCCCGCTGCCCGCCGGAATGATCGCGTACGGCAGCGGTCCGGTCATGGCGGCGTCCGACTCGGTGCGCGTCACGCTGTTCGGGCGCGGCGGCCACGGTTCGGCACCCGAGGGCGCGGTCGACCCGGTGCTGATGGCCGCGCACACCGTCGTGCGGCTGCAGGGCATCGTCGCGCGCGAGGTGGCGCCGTCCGAGAGGGCGGTCGTCACGGTGGGCCGGTTGCACGCCGGCACCAAGGAGAACGTCATCCCGGAGACGGCCGAGATCGGCGTCAACATCCGGACGTTCAACGAGCAAGTGCGCGGCGTCGTGCGTGCCGCAGTTGAACGGATCGCGCGTGCCGAGGCCGCCGCGTCCGGTGCACCGCGCGAGCCCGAGTTCGACTGGCACGACGGCACTCCCGTGCTCGTGTCCGACCCGGACGCGACCACGACGACGATGGCCGCGTTCGCCGAGCGCTTCGGCAAGGAGAACCTGATCCCCGGCGCGGTGGTCAACGCCAGCGAGGACGTCGGCGTTTTCGGTTCTGCCGCAGGGGTTCCGACCGTGTTCTGGTTCCTCGGCGGCACCGACTTCGGCCGCCGCGAGCCCGGCAGGCCGGTCGCGATGAACCACTCCCCCGAGTACGCGCCGGACGTCGAGCCGACGCTGTCCACCGGAGTGGCCGCTCTCGTCGTCGCCGCGCGGACGTGGCTGCGGTAAACGGTTTCCCGGTTCCGGAAAAGCGCGGAGCACCGCGCACCTCCTCCATCGCCCGGTGTGTCGCAGGCGTTACGCATAGCGCACAAATAGGTTGTGACCTGCGCTTGGTGCCGCTTAGATGGCGGCGTCGGACACGACAGATTTCTTTGGGGGAAGTCGAAACATGCGTTTGAAGCGTGCAATCGCGGCTGTCGCCGGCCTCGCGGCGATGATCACCGTCGTCAGCGCGGCGCCGAGCTCCGCGCAGGGGGATGTTCCGTCCATCAAGGGTGTCGAGCGCGAGCGGGGACCGAAGCCCCTCACGACCGACGGCCAGTCGTTCCTGGAGATCAACGGCGTCGGTGAGCTCGTGCACTGGCAGCGTTCCGGCGAGAGCTACGCCAAGCAGCTCCGCGGCTGGGGCTGGCAGAACACCCGCGCCATCACGACCCTCGACAACCAGACGTTCCTGGAGGTCAAGGGTGACGGCCGCCTGTCCAAGTGGACGTGGAACGGCGGCACGTACATCGAGGCCGTCGTCGGGCAGGGCTGGGACAACGCGCGCCTCGTGACGGGCGTCGCGGGCAACCAGTTCATCGAGATCAACAACCAGGGCGAGCTCGCCTACTGGACGTTCGACGGCTCCAACAACCTGTCCAAGGTCGTCCGCGGCTGGGGCTGGCAGGGCACGAGGAGCATCACGGGTCTCGACCAGTTCCTCTTCTTCGAGCTCAAGGGCGACGAGCTGAACACCCTGTCGTGGTGGGTCAACACGTCGACCGGCCTGCAGGAGTTCCGCGAGAACGACGGTTCCGACAACACCTGGATGCGTCTCATCGCCGGTAACGACGCCGAGCACTTCACGGTCGTCACCACCGATGGCACGCTGCTCGAATACGCGCTCGACGCGGCGAGCAACTGGGTCCCCACCGTGCGCGGCTGGGGCTGGAACGGCACCCGCCTGATCGGCTGATCGGGCAAGCGGTTCTTCCCGCGGTGACGAAGGGCCCGACCGGTTCGCCGGTCGGGCCCTTCCGCGTTCCGGGTCAGCGGGCCGCGATGCCGTCGTACATCACGCGCCGCAGTGCTTCGCTTTGTGCCGCTTGGGCTTCCGGCGCGCGCAACGACGAGATGGCCGTGCCGAGGATCATGCCGTTGATGGCCCTGGCCGTGTTCTCGACGTCGAGATCAGCGCGCAGGTAACCGAGTTCGACGCCGTGCGAGAGGTAGGCGGCCGTCAGCGCGGCGGCGAGGTCGAACAGGTCGAGGATCCGCTCGGCCATCGCCCGGTCGATGCCGGGCGCCTCGAACAGCAGCAGGCGCGGCACACGCGGGTCCTCGCCGAAGATGCGGCCCAGCGCCTCGCCGATGCGCGCGGACTGCGCGCGGTACTCGTCGAGCGTCGACACCGCGTCCGGCGCGTTCTCGGCCGTCAGGGCGCCGGTGATGCGCCCCACCAGGTCGTCCACCACGTGGTCGACGATGTCCCGCTTGTTCTGGAAGTAGCGGTAGAACGTGCCGTGCCCGATGCCGAGCCGCGCGGCGACGTCGGCGATCCCCGTGGCGTGGTAACCGCGTTCGGCGAAGCAGTCGAAGGCCGCGTCGATGATCTCGCGGCGCAACTCCTGCTTCTTGCGCTCGGCGCGGCTGACGGGCTCGGCACTGGACGTCATGCGCCCAAGTCTATGACCTGCGGACTCTTGCGATCACCTCAGAACTGACATACGGTTCCGAAACTGACACACGGTTCCGTTCGAGTCGGGAGGCCGGGATGACCAGGCGGTACGACGCGGTCGTGGTCGGGGCGGGGTTCGGCGGCATGGGCGCGGCCATCGAGCTGAAACGGCTCGGACTGCACGACCTGCTGATCCTCGAGCGCGAGGACGACCTGGGCGGCACCTGGCACGTGAACCGCTACCCGGGCCTCGCCGTGGACATCCCGTCCTCGACCTACTCGTACTCGTTCGAGCCGAATCCGCACTGGTCACGGCTGTTCGCACCCGGCGAGGAGCTCAAGCGCTACGCCGAGCACGTGGCCGTGAAGTACGGGCTGAAACCGTTGATGCGCTTCGGCGTGACCGTGACCGGCGCCCGCTGGCAGGGCGAGCACTGGGAGGTGAGTGCGGGCGGGGAGATCGTCACCGCGCGGTACCTCGTGACCGCCACGGGCTTCCTGTCGATGCCGAGGAAGCCGGACATCGCGGGCATCGACTCGTTCCGGGGCGAGGTCGTCCACACGGCCGCATGGGAGCCGTGCGACCTGACGGGCAAGCGGATCGCGGTCATCGGCACCGGCGCGACCGCTGTGCAACTGATCCCGGAACTGGCCAGGGAGGCGTCCGCCCTGACCGTCTTCCAGCGCACGCCGATCTGGGTCAGCCCGAAGCCCGACCTCCCGATCCCGCCGGCGGTCAGGAAGGTGTTCGCACGCCTGCCGCTCGTCCAACGGGCCGTGCGGTGGCTGGGCAGCTCCGTCCTGGAACTGATGATGATCTCGGGAGTGGTCCGCTACAAGCAGTTGCGCGTCGCGAACCGCCTGGCCGAGCTGTGGTGCCGCGCGCACCTGCGCCGGCAGGTCCGCGATCCGGCGCTCCGCGACAAGCTCACGCCGGACTACTCGTTCGGCTGCAGGCGCCCCACGTTCTCCAACGACTACTTCCGCACGTTCACGCGCCCGCACGTGCACCTCGAAACGTCCACGATCGACCGCGTCGACGAGACCGGCATCGTCACCGCGGACGGCCGCACCGAGGTCGACGTTCTCGTGCTCGCAACGGGATTCGACCTCTGGGACACCAACTTCCCGGCGTTCGAGGTCATCGGCCGCGACGGCGAGGACCTGGGCGCGTGGTGGCGGCAGAACCGCTTCCAGGCCTACGAGGGCGTGACCGTGCCGGGGTTCCCGAACTACCTGTCGCTCAACAGCCCGTACTCCTACAGCGGCCTGTCGTACTTCACGACGATCGAGTGCCAGATGACGCACATGCGCCGCCTGTTCACGGCGATGCGCTCCCGCGGCGCATCGACTTTCGAGATCACCCGGCGCGCCAACGACGAGTTCCTCGACCGCATGCGCACGAAGGTCAAGCAGAACACGGTGTTCTCCCTCGGCCAGTGCGCCACCGCCCGCAGCTACTACTTCAACCAGCACGGCGAGGCCACCCTGCTGCGACCGACGTCGACCGCGAGCGCACACCGCGCCGCCGCCAGCTTCCCGGTGTCGCACTACGACTTCTCCCCGTCTCCTAGTCTGTGCATCTCGACGACGAGGGGCGCTCCATGAAGAAGCAGGCGTACGCGGTCGCCGCAGCCGTCGACTCGATCGCCGCGGCCGTGCGCGGCACCAACAACGTGCGCAAAGTCACGAAAACCTCCCTCATGCCCGTCCTCGCCGTGGCCACCCCACCCCGAGACCCCGGAATGGCGCTGGGCCTCGCCGGCTCGTGGGCAGGCGACGTGGCCCTGCTGGGCGACTCCGACCAGGCATTCCGAACAGGACTGTTCAGCTTCCTGGTGGCCCACGTCGGCTACACCGCGGCACTGGCCCGCCACTCGGAACCGGGCTCGCGCAAGGCGGTGGTGCCGATCCTCACAGCATCGGCCGCGGGCGCGGCGGTCTTCGCCCGCGCGGCAGGCCCACTGGGCAGGCCGGTGGCCCTCTACGTCCTCACCCTGGGCACGATGGTCGCCGCGGCCTCCACCGCCCGAGGCACCGGCGCACGGCGCGTTTTCGGTGGTGCGGCACTGTTCGCGGCCTCGGACGCCCTCCTCGGCGTGAGCCGGTTCGTCCTCTCCGGACGCGCGGCACGGTTGGCGTCGGCCGGCGTCATGCCGACCTACACGGCCGCCCAGTGGCTCCTGCACACGGGCTTCGCGCAACGCGGATGACCCCGCGTGAAAACCCGTTGGATGCCCTGTGCTAACGTTCTTCACGTCGGAACGAGCAAGCCTCCGGCACACAAACAAGCGCCGCTAGCTCAGTTGGTTAGAGCAGCTGACTCTTAATCAGCGGGTCCGGGGTTCGAGTCCCTGGCGGCGTACACCGGAGAAGCGGGTAGAGATTCGTCTCTACCCGCTTCTCCGTTTTTCGTGAGCACGGCGGAACACAGGGCCGGTCTCGGGAGTTGGGAGTGGGCATGAGCCAACTCCTCGACCGCACGATCACCGCCCTGCGTGCCGAGCACGACGTGCTCGCCGGTCTCGTCGGCACCTTGACCGACGAGCAGCTGGCACTCACCAGTGGCGCCGCGGACTGGACCGTCGCCCAAGCCCTGTCACATCTCGGCAGTGGCGCGGAGATCGGTCACGCGCCGATCGCCCTGGCCGCCGGGCAGACCGTGGCGGCCGAGGACAACCGGACGATCTGGGACCGCTGGGACGCGTCCGCGCCGCGTGCGCAGGCCGACGGCTTCCTGGAGCACAACGGCCGCTGGCTCGACCTGGTCGAGGCGCTCACGCCCGAACAGCGCTCGTCGCTGACCGTCGACCTCGGCTTCCTGCCGGAGCCGGTCCCGCTGCTGACCGCGCTGGGCATGCGGCTCAACGAGGTGGCCAACCACTCCTGGGACGTGCGCGTGGCGTTCGACCCGCACGCCGGAGTGCACGCCGACTCGGCCGCGGTGCTCGTGGAACTCCTGGCCGGGCCCATGGGCTTCCTGCTGGGCTTCTTCGCGAAGCCGGCCGAGCTCGCGGCCCCCACGTCGGTCGCGATCCCCGGTGGCGGCCTGGTGATCGACGACGCGGTCACCGTGACGGGCCACCTCGAGTCGCCCTCCGCGACGTTCACCGGGCCGCAGGAAGCGTTCGTCCGCCTGCTCAGCGGCCGCCTCAAGGCACCTCACGACAACGGCGTCACCGTCGAGGGCGCCGTGACGCTCGACGACCTGCGTCGCGTGTTCCCCGGCTTCTGACAGGGGTGGAGCAGGCTCCACCACGAGAACGCCCCTTCACTGCACTGACTGCCGCAAGGTCGATTTCTAGTGTTCCGACCATGACTTCGACCGCCCCTGCGGACTCCGGCCCTGCTGCCCGCAACCGCTGGCAGGCGCTGGTCCAGCGCTTCCCGCTGATCACGTTCTTCACCCTCGCCAACGGCATCAGCTGGCTGGCCTGGTTGCCGTACGTCCTGTCGCTGGACGGGTTCGGCGTGCTGCACTTCCGGTACCCGGACCTGCTGATGGGCAACCAGCTCACCGCCATCCTGCCCGGCGCGTACCTCGGTCCGCTGACGGCCGCGTTCACGGTCACCGCCATCACCGAGGGCGGGGAAGGCCTGCGGCGGTGGCGCAGGCGGCTGTTCCAGTTCCGGGCCGGCGTCCTGTGGTACGCGTTCGCGCTCTTCGCCGTTCCCGTGGCTGTCCTGCTCGGCACACTGGCGGCAAGCGACGGACAGGGCTTCCAGGTGCCGTCGCTGATGGTGCTGGCCCTCTACGTGCCGATGCTGGTGCTGCAGTTCTTCACCACCGGCCTCGCCGAGGAACCGGGCTGGCGCGACTTCGCCCTGAGCCGCCTCCAGCAGCGCCACCAGCCCATGATCGCCACGTTCGTCCTGGGCGTCCTGTGGATCATCTGGCACCTGCCGCTGTTCCTCACGCCCTGGGGAGGCCCGGACGTCACCGCCGAGACGATCGTCCGCTTCGCCGTCCTGGCGATGGAGATGAGTTTCCTGATCACGCTGGTCTACAACAAGGGACGCCAGAGCCTGCCGCTGGTCATGCTGCTGCACTGCTCGATCAACAACTTCCAGTCCGTCGCCTTCTCCGAGTTCTTCCCGGGCGCGAACGAGCAACTGCTGTGGGGCCCCGTGCTCGGACTCGGCGTGCTGGCCCTCGTCGTCATCGTCCTCACCAAGGGCCGGCTCGGGTACACCGACACCAGGGTTCGTGCGGTTGCGACAGCCGGATAGCCCCGCACAGCACAAAGTCCGGGAGCCGCGCGAAGCGGCTCCCGGACTTTCAGCGGTTCAAGACGTCAGGCGGGGAGCAGCACCGTGTCGATCAGGTACACGGTGGCGTTGGCGGTCTTCACGCCACCGCAGATCACGTTGGCGTCGTTGACCTTCAGCGCGTCCTTGGTGCCGGTGACCTTGACGGTGCCGGTCTGGACGGTCTTCTGGTCGCCGACGATCTTGTCGGGCGTGATCTGGCCGGGGACGACGTGGTAGGTCAGGATCTTGGTCAGCAGCGCGTCGTCGGTCTTGAGGGTCTCGATCGTCGCGGCGTCGATCTTGGCGAACGCGGAGTCGACCGGCGCGAAGACGGTGAACTCGCCGCCGTTGAGGGTCGACACGAGGTTGACCTTCGGGTTCAGCTTGCCGGAGACGGCGCTGACGAGGGTGGTGAGCAGCGGGTTGTTGCTCGCGGCGGTGGCGACCGGGTCGGCGGCCATGCCCGAGACCGAACCGGCGCCGGTCGGGACCTGCTTCGCGTAGTCGGCACAGCCGGGGCCGACGAGGTTGGCGGCCGGGTCGGCCATCGCCGCGGACGACGAGGTCGCCGTCGAGGTCGGCGCGGCGCTGGAGGAGCTGCTGCCGCTGCTGGCCGTGTCACCCGAGCCGCACGCCGCGCCGAACAGGGCGAGGGACGCGACGCCGAGGGCGAGAGCGGTGTTGCGGACGGTCTTCTTCATGACAGGACATCTCCAAGGGTGATCGAGCGGTTGCTGCTCGTGATTCGGCACCCCCCAGGAGGCGGATGGGTGCGGTTACCGATCCGTTACCGAACTCCTTCGTCCACAGTCGACTCCAGAGCCGTTCTTCGCAGTACAGAGCGGTTATTCCAGGCGAAGTGATGTGGCGACTCATTCCCGACCGATCCACCGGGGCTCCTGCTGCGAATACCAGACGGACAACGCTCGAGGAGAGGACCCGGGATGCCTGAGCGTGAGCGGGCACTGCAAAGCCTGCAGAGCACCCCTCGTGACGTCGGCCCGACCGCCGACGACCTGCTCGCGCTGGTCGCACGGGGGGACGAGGCCGCGTTCGAGCGGCTCTACGACGTCGTGTCGGGCTCGGTGTTCGGGCTGATCAGACGAGTGGTGCGGGACCAGGCGCAGTCGGAGGAGGTGTTCCAGGAGGTGATGCTCGAGGTGTGGCGGACCGCGACGAGGTTCGACCCCGAGCGGGGTAGTGCCACCACCTGGATCCTCACGCTGACGCACCGGCGCGCCGTCGACCGGGTCCGGTCCGCGCAGGCGGCCAGCCACCGCGAGGACCGCGCGGCCCGCCTCGACCCGGCCAGGCCGTTCGACGAGGTGAGCGAGCAGGTCAACGGCAAGCTCGAACAACGCCAGGTGCGGCGGTGCCTGAGCTTCCTGACCGAGTTGCAGCGCGAGTCCGTGCTGCTCGCCTACTACCAGGGCTACTCCTATCCGGAGGTCGCGAGCCTGCTGGGCATCCCGCTCGGCACGGTCAAGACCAGGATGCGCGACGGCCTGATCCGACTGCGGGACTGCATGGGGGTGACCGGATGAGGACCACATCCGCTGATCTGCACACGCTCACCGGCGCCTACGCCGTGA
The DNA here is from genome assembly GCF_900111005.1 of Lentzea albida. GTDB lineage: Bacteria > Actinomycetota > Actinomycetes > Mycobacteriales > Pseudonocardiaceae > Lentzea > Lentzea albida. The sequence continues at coordinate 52,706 of NZ_FOFV01000015.1, read as the reverse complement.
ACGCGTTGTCCGACATCGAGAGAACCGCTTTCGAGGCGCACCTGCCCCGGTGCGAGAGCTGTGCCGTCGAGGTCGCCGAGCTCACGTCCACGGCGTCACGGCTGGGGCTCGCCGTCGAGTTCGCGCCACCGCCGCAGCTGCGCGCCCGCGTGCTCGCCGCCGCGGCCGAGACCCGGCAGGTGCCCCCGCGCACGGCGCGCGTGCCGAACCCGAGCCGGAAGCGCTGGGCCGGCGGGCTGCTCGCGGCCGCGTGCCTCGTCGCCGCGGTCTTCGTGACGGTGCAGTACACCGAGTCGAGCCAGGACCGGCAGCTGGCGCAGCTCGCCAGCGAGTACGGCCGGTTCTCCGACTTCCTGTCCACTCCGGACGCGAAGCTGGTCAACGGCACCGCGCCGAACGGGGCCACCGGTACCGCCGTCGTGTCGGCCAGCCGCGACGAGGCGCTGTTCCTCGCCAAGGGGCTGCCCGATCCCGGCGACGACAGGGCCTACCAGATCTGGTTGATCGACTCCTCCGGCGTTCCGCACTCCGGTGGTCTGCTCGACTCCCGGTCGGCGCCGGTCGTGGTCAACGGGTTGTCCGGTGCGCAGACGGTCGCCCTCACGGTGGAGCCGCGAGGGGGTTCGGCGAAGCCGACGACGGACCCGGTGATGGCGATGCCGCTCGCCTAGCGAGAACCAGGACCGCGGATGTCCGCAACGCCTGCCAGCATGCCGCGCATGATCGGACGTTGGCACGGCCTGGTGATCGACTGCCCGGAACCCCGGGCGTTGGCGGAGTTCTACGAGAAGTTGCTGGGAATGGTCCGGGTGCAGGACGACGACGCGTTCGTCGTCATCGGTGACGCCCCGGACCGGCCCGGCGTGGCGTTCGTACGGGTCGAGGGGTGGTTACCACCGAAGTGGCCGGAGGAAACCGCGCAGATGCACTTCGACGTGCGTGTGGACGACCTCGCGTCGGCGGGCGAGCAGGTGCTGGCACTCGGCGCGCGCAGGCTCGACGGGGGTGGCGAACGGTTCCACGTCTACGCTGATCCCGCCGGCCACCCCTTCTGCCTCGTCAGCTGGTGATCGGCCGGGCGCGCATGACGTGCGCGTCCAACGGCAGCGCGTGCGTCTCCACCAGCTCGAAGCCCGCCTCGGCGAGCAACGCGCGGTAGTGCGACTCGGTGCGTTCGCGGCCGCCGGTGTTGCACAGCATGTGGATGTCCCACGGGATCGCGAGCGAGTCGGCCTCCCCCTCCTCGGGCAGCAGCCGCTCGATCACCAGGAGATCGGCGTGTGCGGGCATGTCCCGCGCGCACGTGGCCAGGATCGTGCGGCACTGCTCGTCGTCCCAGTCGTGCAGCACGCGGGACAGCAGGTAGACGTCGCCGGACTCGGGGATCGCGCGGGTGAAGTCGCCGGGCACCAGGCGGACGCGGTCCGCGAGGTCGGCGAGGCGCGGCCGGGCGGCGGCGAGGGCGTTCGGGAGGTCCAGCAGGACGCCCCGCACCGCCGGGTTGGCGTGCAGCACGCGCGCCAGCAGCTCGCCGTTGCCCCCCGCCACGTCGACGACCATGCGGGCGGTCGAGAAGTCGACGACCTTGGTGACCCCGGTGAACATGGCGTTGCTCGCCGCCATGGACCCGTGGAACAGCTCCGACAACGCCGGATCCGCTGCCATGTGGGCGAAGTGGTGCGCGCCGAACGCCTTCGCGTACGACTCCTCACCGCTGCGGACGGCCTCGGTCAGCTCGGCGAACGACCGGTAGAACGGGCCGCCGTACATGAGCGCGAGCGGGCGCATCGAGCCCGTCAGGTCCGACCGCAGCAGCTCGCCCAGATCGGTGAGGCTGTGCCTCTCACCGGACAGGTGGACGACGCCGAGCGAGGTGAGGTAGCGCAGAAGCCTTGCGAGACTGCGGGGTTCGGTGCCGGTCGCCGCGGCGAGACCCGCCAGGCCGGGGATCGTGACGAGGTGGTCGAGCAACCGGAGCTCGGCCGCGGTCGCGATGGCCTGCGTCGCCCACGCGCCGGTCAGCAGGCGCAGCAGCTCCGTTCCGGCGCACGACTCGCGCTGGTGGGTGGCCTGCAGCTGCGCGAACCTGCCGGTCGCGATCAGTTCCAGCCGGCGGAACGCGGGGTCGGCGCAGCGGGTGTCGCGGAAGTAGAGCACCGAGGTGTTCTCGTAGCCGTTGTACCCACCGCCGTCCGGGCGCATGACGCCCGCGATCATCGTGCGCAGACCGCGCAGCAGCACCGGGTCCGGCCTGCGGACGGCGAGCGCGACGTGGTTCTCGTGTTCGTGGCGGCGTTCGTCCTCGGCGATGTGCGCGAGCTCCGGCGGTGTCACCATCACGAAGATCTCCAGCTCGCACGGCCAGCCGTTGCGGTCGGAGACGGGCGCGCGCAGGATGCCGACGTTCAGGTCCGCGACCGGCACCGAGTACCGGGTGCTCAGCCGTTCGCGGACGACGACGCTCGGGGTCATCGTGCCGACCTCGATGCCGTGGTGCGCGAGCTCGTCCGCAAGTCCCGCAAGGGTTTCCGGGAAGATGAGCAACGCGGCGTGATCCAGCGCGGCGTGCCGCGCCACGGCGGCGCGCTGGTCCGCGGGCAGCGAAGGCACGGCGGCGGCGAGGGCCGAGTGGGTGTCGTGGGCGCCGATGAGGGCCATCGCGGCGGTCAGGCGGTCGAGGTCGGCCGCGGCGATGACGGGTGTGCTGGTCGTGATCATGGTGGAGGTTCCTGTGGCTCAGATGCCGACGTAGTGCTCGGCGAAGAAGTCCTGGTGGGCGCGGGAGTCGCGCAGGCTGTGCAGCCGGGCGCGGCGCAGCGCGCGGTGGAAGTCGTCGTCCTGGGGGTGGAGGAGGTCGATCATCCAGCGGGAGAACTCCTGCGCCCGCCAGATGCGGGGCAGGCAGGTGCGCGAGTACGCGGCCAACGGCCGTTCGTCGTCGTGTCGCAGTGCGGAGATCAGGGCGGAGGCCAGCAGCTCGGCCTCCATGATCGCCAGGTTGGCGCCCTTGGCGGCGGAGGGGCTGATCGAACTCGCCGCGTCGCCGACGAGGAAGAGCCGGGCGTGCTGGATCGGGTCGAGGACCTCCGACCGCAGCCGCACGATCCGCCGTTCGACGATCGGGCCCTTCTTGAGCTGCCCGAACTCCTCGGTGCGCATCCGGGTGTCGAGCGCCGCCCAGATCCGTTCTTCGGTCCACTCACCGGGGTCGTCGCCGGGAGGGACCTGCAGGTAGTACCGCGTCACCCCGGGGCTGCGGGCCATGTGGCCCGCGAAGCCGTCGTCGTGGACCGCGTAGGTGACCGCCGCCATGCTCTGCGGCGCCTCGGCGAGCACGGCGAGCCAGCTGACGCCGTGGTCCTGGGTGAGGCGCGGGCCCGGCACTGCCTGCCTCGTCACCCCGTTGCCACCGTCGCAGCCCGCGAGGAAACGGCCTGTCGCAACGCCGTCACCACGTTCGTCGCGGTAGCGGATCGTGGCGGTGCTCGCGTCGACGTCGGTGACGGTGCTGCCGAACCGGATCTCGCCGCCGCGGTCCAGGTACTCGGCGACGAGGTCCGTGACGAGGTCCTGCTGCGGGTACACGGTGTGCACCTCGCCGCGTCCGAGGGTCGAGTAGTCGAGCTCGAACTCCCCGTCCTCACCGCGAAACGCGCACACCCCGTGTGAACGTCCTTTGTGGAGCATGCCGGCCGCGAGACCGTGCTCGGTGAGGATCCTGGCGGTGTTCGGACCCAAGAACCCCGCCCTGGCACGGGTCTGCACCTGCTCCCGGCTCGCCCGCTCGACGACGAGCGTGCCGATCCCTTGAGCCTGCAACAAGTTGCCTAACACGAGCCCCGCCGGCCCCGCGCCCGCGATGAGCACGGTGGTGTGGTCGACCACGCCTTCTGGTCCTCTCTACCGATCCGGTTTTCGGCAGCACTGGACAACAGCGGAACGGGCGGATGCGCGCGGCTCGCCGGAGACGAAGATCATGATCACTCCATCGTGTCGATGCGAGACCGCGCCGTACCGCAGAAGGGCCCGACCGCGGCGGTTTGTAACGACTTCACCGGCCGTCTATGACTTCGTCGCCGCGATCCGGCATTCTTCGCGAATGGCGCTTCGGCAGGCGAGTGACTTCGCCCAGTTGTCCGCCCTGGTCAAGCAGGCCGGGCTGCTCGAACGACGACGCGGGTACTACTACGTCCGCATCGGGGTGAACCTCGCGGTCTACGCGGCGACGTGGGTGGCCTTCGCGCTGCTCGGCGACTCGTGGTGGCAGCTCGCGGTGGCCGTCGTGCTCGCGGCGATGAGCACCCAGCTCGCGTTCATCGGACACGACGCCGGGCACAAGCAGATCTTCGCGTCGAGGAAGTGGAACGAGGTCGTCGGCTACGTCCACAGCGGACTGGTCGGCGTCAGCTACGACTGGTGGGTGGGCAAGCACAACCGCCACCACGCCAACCCGAACCACGAGGACGAGGACCCGGACGTCGACATCACGGTGCTGGCGTTCACGCAGCGGCAGGGCCTCGCGAAGCGCGGCCCGCTGAGGTGGATCGCCTCGCACCAGGCCGTGCTCTTCTTCCCGTTGCTGTTCCTCGAAGGCTTCGCGCTGCACTGGCACTCGATCCGGCACTCGGGCCGCGAGCGGGCCGTGATGATCGCGAACGTCGTGGTGTACCTGGCCGTCGTGTTCTGGGTGCTCTCCCCCGTGTACGCGATCGCGTTCGTCCTGGTGCACCAGGCGTTGTGGGGCTTCTACATGGGGTGTTCGTTCGCCCCGAACCACAAGGGGATGCCGGTGCTGTCGGCCGGGCACTCGCTCGACTTCCTGCGCAAGCAGGTGCTGACCTCGCGCAACATCCGCGGCGGCTGGTTCACCGACATCCTGCTCGGCGGGCTGAACTACCAGATCGAGCACCACCTGTTCCCGAGCATGCCGCGGCCCGCGCTGCGCAAGGCCCAGGTGATCGTGCACGACTTCTGCGAGCAGCGCGGCATCTCCTACGCGCAGTGCGGGCTGTTCCGCTCGTACGGCCACGTCCTCCAGCACCTGCACGAGGTCGCCGCGCCGTTGCGGGCGAGGCCCCTCGTCCCCGGGACGAACTGACGGTCCGATTCCCGCCAGAACCCCGGCCGCCGGTGCAGCAGGCTGAACGGCATGGGATCACTTGCGGGGAAAGCCGCTCTCGTCACCGGTGGGAGTCGCGGCATCGGGGCCGCGGTCGCCGAGAAGCTCACCGCCCTCGGCGCCCACGTCGCCGTCACGTACCAGAACACCAAGCCGGACAACGGTTTCGCCATCCGGGCGGACAGCGCCGACCCGGACGCCGTCGTGGCCGCGGTCGAGGAGACCGCGGTCCACTTCGGACGGCTCGACGTGCTCGTCAACAACGCCGGGGTCTTCCAGGTCGGCCCGCTGGATGAGCTGGGACGCGAGGAGTTCGACCACACCATGGCCGTGAACGTGCGCGCGCCTTTTCTCGCGGCGCGTGCGGCGGCCAAGCACATGCGTGGAGGTGGCCGGATCATCAGCATCGGGAGCAACGTCGCGGTGTACGCGCCGTTCCCCGGCTTCGCCCTGTACTCGGCCAGCAAGACCGCACTGGTCGGGATGACGAAGGGACTCGCTCGTGAACTGGGCCCGCTGGGCATCACGGCGAACGTCGTCAACCCCGGTCCCACCGACACGGACATGAACCCCGCGGACGGGCCGATGTCGGACACGATTCGCGGACTGACCGCGCTGGGACGCTACGGAACTCCGGCGGAGATAGCGGAGGTGGTGGCGGCGCTGGCGGGGGAGGCCGGTGCGTACGTCACCGGTGCCAGCATCAACGCCGACGGTGGGTTCACCGTCTGACGGCTACTCCCAGGTGACAGGCAGGGCGTGCACGCCGTAGATGTTCATGTCGGTCTTGAGCTTCACCTCGGCCGCCGGAACGGCGAGTCGCAGCGAGGGGAAGCGGTGCAGCAGTCCCTCGAACCCGGCGCGCATCTCGATGCGGGCCAGCTGCTGACCGAGGCACTGGTGCACGCCGTGCCCGAACGCCAGGTGGCCCCGGGCGTTGCGGTGGACGTCCAGCTCGTCGCCGTTCTCGTAGCGCCCGGGGTCGTGGTTGCCGGCCAGCAGCGACAGCACGACCGTCGAGCCCTCGCGGATGGTCTCACCGTGGAACTCGATGTCCTCCGCCGCGTAGCGGAAGAAGATGTCGACGACCGTCAGGTAGCGCAGCAGCTCCTCGACGGCATCGGGGATCAGCTCCGGCTCCGCCCGCAGCGCCGCCATCTGGTCCGGGTGTTCCAGCAGCGCGAACGTGCCCAGCGCCAGCATGTTCGCGGTCGTCTCGTGGCCGGCGAGCAGCAGCAGGAACGACATCCCGACGAGCTCCTGGTCGCTGAGGTCCTCGTCACGGGCCAGGTCGGACAGCAGGTCGTCGGTGGGTTCGGCGCGCTTGGCCGCGATCAGGCCGGCCAGGAAGGTGTTGGTCGCGATGTACGCGGCCATCTTGTCCTCGAGGGAGATCTCGCGTTCCATGAACCTCGCGGTGTTCGTCTGGAACGTGTCGCGGTCCTCGTACGGGACGCCGAGCAGCTCGCAGATCACCAGCGACGGCACGGGAAGCGCGAACTCCCGCACCAGGTCGACCGGCGGGGTGAGCTTCGCGAGCTCGTCGAGCTGCCGGGCGGTGATCTCGGTGATGCGGTCCTCCAGCGCCTTCATCCGCCGGACGGTGAACGCTCCGGTCAGCTTGCGCCGCAGCCGGGTGTGCTCGGGCGCGTCCATGCTGATGAACACGCCGGGTTCCGGCGGGGAGGGCTCGGTGAACTCGGGCATGCCGGGCGTCGGGTACGGCGCGTGCAGGACGCCGAGGTCCTGGCGGGAGCTGAACCTGGTGTCGGCCAACGCCTGCCGGACGGCGTCGTAGCCGCTGATCAGCCAGCCCTCGTGGCCGTCGGGGAAGAGCATCGGGCTGACCGGGCGGGTCGAGCGCACCTTCGTGATAGCGCTCGGCGGGTCGAACGGCGTGACGTCGCGGTCCATCGGTAAACCGTGCAGCATGATCGGTGTTCTCCTTGTCAGCGGGTGGATTCGCGGTTGAAGAGCTTCTTGGACCAGAGGTAGCCGCCGAACCCGATGACGGCGCACCAGGCGAAGGCGATGTAGCCGCTGTTGCCGATCGGCGTGCCCATCAGCAGGCCGCGCAGGGCGTCGATGAACGGGGTGAACGGCTGGTACTCGGCGAACCAGCGCAGCACGGTCGGCATCGAGTCGGTGGGCACGAAACCGTTGCCGAAGAACGGGAGCAGGATCAGCGGCAGGCCGACGTTGCTCGACGACTCGACGGACTTGCTGGCGAGGCCGAGCGCCGCGGAGAACCAGATCAGCGCGAACGCCATCGCCACCAGCAGACCGGCCAGCGCGAGCCAGTCGAGGGCGCTCGCCTGCGGCCGGAACCCGATCGCGACCGCGACGCCGAAGACGAACGCCATGGCGAGGACCGTCTGGACCAGGCTGCCCACGACGTGTCCGGTGAGGACGGACACGCGTGCGATCTTCATGGTGCGGAAGCGGTCGACGATGCCCTCGGTCATGTCCATCGCGATCGAGATGCTCGTGCCCTGCACCGCGGCGGTGATCGCCATCAGGACGATCGTCGGCGTCACGTAGTTCAGGTACTCGGCCCGGCCGCCGGAGGGCCCGCCGAGCCCGGCGCCCAGCGTGCCGCCGAAGACGTAGACGAACAGCAGCAGGAAGACGACCGGCATGATCAGGAGCTGGAACGTCATCGACGGGTAGCGGATCATCCGCTTCAGGTTGCGGCGCACCATCGTCGCCGAGTCGGTCAGCACGTAGGTCATCTCTGGGCCACCTTGTCGGGATTGCCGGTGAGGGCGAGGAAGACGTCGTCGAGGTCGGGGGTGTGCGTGCTGAGCGACTCGACCGCGACCGCGTTCTCGTCGAGCCGGTCGAGCAGTGCTTTGAGCGAACGGACGTTGCCGTCGCTCGGCACCCGCAGGGACAGCGCGTCGCCGTCGCGCGAGGCGTGGCGGATGATCCGCGCGGCGGACTCCAGCTCGCGCAGTTCCGCGAACTGCAGCAGGACGTGGCCACCGGGGATGCGGCGCTTGAGCTCGTCCGCGGTGCCCTCGGCGACGATCCTGCCGTGGTCCAGCACCGCGATCCGGTCGGCGAGCTCGTCGGCCTCCTCGAGGTACTGGGTGGTGAGGAAGATCGTGACGCCGCTCGCCACCAGTCCCCGCACGATGTGCCACATGGTGCGGCGGCTGCGCGGGTCGAGCCCGGTGGTCGGCTCGTCCAGGAAGATCACCTGCGGCGACCCGACCAGCGTCATCGCGAGGTCGAGCCGGCGCCGCATGCCGCCCGAGTAGGTCGACGCGGACTTGTCGGCGGCGTCGACGAGGTCGAACTGCTCCAGCAGCTGCTCGGCCCTGCGCCTGCCACCGGCCTTGCCGAGGTGGTGCAGGTCGGCCATCAGCTTCAGGTTCTCGCGACCCGTCATAAGGTTGTCGACGGCGGAGAACTGGCCCGTCACCCCGATCGCGGCGCGGACGGCGTCGGGGTCGCCCGCCACGTCGTGACCGGCGACGGACGCGCTGCCGCCGTCCGCCCGGATCAACGTGGACAGGATCTTGACGGTGGTGGTCTTGCCGGCGCCGTTCGCGCCCAGCAACGAGAAGACGGTGCCGCGCTTGACGTTCAGGTCGACGCCTTTGAGAACCTCGTTGTCGCCGTAGGACCGGCGCAGGCCTCTTGCCTCGATCGCGTTCATGGGGTTCCCCTCAGGCACGGCGGACGGAGATGTCGCCGAAGGACGTGTGGGCGGTGACCTTGACGGTCTGGGCGGCGTTGCCGGGGCCGTCGCTGCCGTCGAGGGTGTTGCTGACGCGGCCGAACGACGTCTTGGCGTCGATCCACGCGGCGGTGCCCTGGGCGATCCCGAGCTCGATGCCGCCCATGGCGGTGTTCAGCGAGACGGTGTCGCGGACGACCTCGGCGACCTCGATGGAGCCCATCGCGGTCCGGGCGTCCACCAGCGCGCCGGCGCGTTCGACGTTGATGTCGCCGTTGGCGGAACGGGCCCGCAGCTCGCCCTCGACCGTGCCGACGTCGATGTGGCCGTTGGAGTTCTTGACGACCAGCGAGCCGTCGACCCTGCCGACGCGGATGTGGCCGCTGCCGGTCTTGACCTCGGCGTCGCCGGTGACCGCGCCGATCTTGACCTGCCCGGCGCCCGTGTCGGCCTTCAGCGGGCCGGTGCGGTCGAGGTGGATGTTGCCCGCGGACAGGTCGACCTCGGTCACGCCGAGCACGCCGGAGGTGCGGGCGCTGCCGGCCGCCACGTCGATGTCCACCTTGGACCCGGTCGGGAGCTCGATCACGACGTCGACCGAGCGCGTCTTGCGGGAGAAGTCGAAGGTCCGCTTCGGGCCGCGCACGACGAGGGTGCCGTCGGCGTAGTCGACCCTGATCTTCTCCGCGGCCTCCCGGTCCGAGGCGTCGGACGAGTCGGTGGGCCGCACCTCGACCGCGGTGGTGGTGCGGTCGGACGCGACCACCTGGACGTGGCCCGCGTAGACGTCGAGCAGTACGGAAATCGGTTCTGGCGTGTCGTAAGAAGGCATGGCTGTCCCCTCAGAAGGTGTCGGTGGAGCATCCCCGCAGGTCGGGGCGATGTGATGAGGAGCGGGTGCTAGCGGACCCAGCCGACGAAACGCTGCGAGCCGGTGATGCTGCTCGTCACCGCCTCGGCGACGGTCTGCTCGCGCTTCGGGTTCAGCTGGGCGGACGCGGCGCGCACGAGCCACGCGTTGACCGAACGCCCCTCCTTGGCCGCCGCCTCGTCGATCGCGGCCTTGAGCGGCTCGGGCAGGCGGACGTTGATGCGCACGGTGGTGCCGTCCTCGAAGCCGGCCGCCACGTCCTCGGCGGGCGGCGCGGGGGCGGGCTCCGGCGCGACGGCCGGTTCGGGCGCCCTGCGCGTCACCACGAACTTCGGGTCGCGGCCCCGCAGCAACACCTGCACCGAGTCCGGTGCCAGGTCCGCGGTGATCTCGTCGGCGGCGGCGGACAGCGCTTCGAGCAGTGCCAGCCGGATCGCCGACTCCATCGTCACGGTCAACCGCTCGACCAGCGCACTCGCTTCGTCGCCGCCGGTCTCGACGGCGGTCAGCAGTTCGCGACCGAGGGAAGCCACATACGGGGTCAGATCCATGGCACCACTATGGCACACGATGGCACCACCCACAAGCAATTCTGGCTCAACTTGGCATCATGTTGGCTCAGTGCAGGTCAGGGGTGGTGCCACTGTGGCTCAGCCGAGGGCGTCGGCGAACGCCTGGAAGGTCGGCGTGCCCTTCTGGCGGTCGAGCACCGCGAAGACGACGTGCTCGAAGTAGCGGTTGTCCCGCAGCGCCAGCCCGAAGATCCGGGCGACGGTCGCGGGGTCGTTGCCGAAGACCCCGCACCCCCACGCGCCCAGCACGAGCCTGCGGTGACCGTGCGACGCGGCGACGTGCAGGACGCGGATGGCGCGGCGCAGCAACGCGAGCGGCACGCCGTCGGCGCGGTCGGGCTGGTTGCGCAGGACGGCCGCCAGGTTCGGCGCGGCCGCGGTGAGGAACGAGACCTCGTACGGCTCCGGCAGCAACGCGCCCTCGTCGTCCTTGAAGACCGGCACGCGCGGCGAGTAGATCACGCGGTCGGTGTAGGTGAGGTCCCCGTGCGCGCGGTGGTACGCGTAGAACTCGCCCGCGGCACGCAGGCACGGGTAGAGCGCCGACGCACGGGCGATGCTCTCCTCCTGGGCCTGCGCGCCGTTGAGGAAGCCGCCGCCGGTGCTGCGGGCGGACGCGAAGTTCAGCGCCGCGACGTCACCGCCGAGCCGGCGGCTCGCGTCCAAAGTGGACTCGTTGGTGACGTCGATCCGCGCCTCGCCGGTCTCCGGGGGCAGCGGGAGCACCTCGTCCGGCAGGTGGAGCCGGGTCCCCTCGACCGCGGGGGTGACGGCGACGGCGACCTCGCCGGCGGGGGTGGAGTAGGAACCGCGCTCCGAGATGGCGACGGTGTCGTGGGCGATCGCTCGCAACCTTGCGCTCATGGTGCCCACGAGTCTGGCTGGCGTTCCCGTGCCCGCCAAGCGCTTAAATGCGGGCGTAGACCTCAGCGACGGCACCGAACGCGGCCTTGGGCTCCCAGCGGCCGTCCTCGTGCACCTTCACGATCCCGGGACCCGCCATGTCGAGGTCGCGGGACGGGTCGTCCGGCCGGTGGGTGTAGTTGGCGAGCGCGAACATGTACACGAACGCGCTGTCGACGCCCTCGGCCTCGAAGGTCTCCAGCACCTCGCGCAGGTACGTGGCCTGCTCCTCCTCGTCGCGCACGTAGCCGTCCTTCACGCGGACCGGCAGCCCGGCCTCGTCGTGCTCGACGATCTCCATGCTGCGCGGCGCGATGGCACCCGACCCGTGCCACGCCGCCGTGCCGAAGCCCGTGATGGCGACCGGTTTCCCCTGCGCCACCACGTTCCTGATGCTCTCGGCGTACACGCCGGCGACCTCGGCGGAGCGGATCAGCTCGAACGACCTGATGTCGAACAGGTCCCAGTCGGGGTTCTCGAACGGGATGCAGGCGTAGGTGAGTCTGCCGTGGAAGTGCCGCCGCACGACGCCGACGGCTTCGGCGAGGAACGCGTTGAGCCTCTCCCCCGCCTCCCGCATCCGCTCGGGTCGTCCCATGAGCTGCTCCACGCGCTGCAGGACGTCGTCACCCGGCAGGAAGCCCGGGTTCATGACGCTGAGCTCGACGCCCGTCACGAACACGACCTCCGCGTGCGCCCGGACCCGCTCGGCCCTGCGCGCGCAGTCGGCGAACAGGTCGAGGACCTCGGACGGCGTGAGCTCCAGCGGATAGGGCGAGAACCAGATCTCCAGCCCCAGCCCGGCGGCGATCTCCGCGGCCCGTTCGAGCCGTTCGGGATCACCTCCGACGAGGTGGACGGCGTTGCAGTGCAGGTCGTCCCTGATCGCGGTCAGGTCCCGCCTGACCTCGTCCAGGTCGAACGTCTTGAGCGAAATGTCCCCGTGGCGCACGAAACCGGTGTCGTACGCGATGCCTTTGGCTCGCATGGCCCTCAGGCTATGCAAGAAAAGTGCGTGCACGCAAGTTTGCGCTCAGGCAGCTATGTCGGCCAGACGAGGAGCACCGGGCACGGGGCGTGGTCGACGACGAACCGGGTTGCCGGGCCGAGGCTGCGCGGACCGGCGTGGCTGACGTCGCCGTCACGGCAAAGCACCAGCAGCGACGCTTCCCGTGCCGCCTCGACGACCTCGTGCTCGACCCGGCCGACGCGCGCCTGTTTCGCACACGGGCGCCCGAGGCGTTCGGCGGCCGCGTCCAGCAGGTGCGTGGCGTGGTCGGCGGCCAGGTCGTCGAGGCGCGTGCCGGGGTCGAGCGAGGAGTGCCGGCCCAGCAGCCCGGCGAACGCGCCGTGGGCCGTACCGGCCACATCGCTGACGTGCAGCAGCAGGAAGTCCCCGTCGTGCGCACGAGCCGCGTCGACGCAGTCCTGCCAGGTGTCGTCGGCGATCCACACGACCACCGTCATGGTCATCCTCCGATCAGCCGCAGGGACGCCCACAGTGCCACGACGGCACCGATCAGGGTGGCAGGCACGGCGAGCAGGCCGAGCTTCGTGAACTCCGGCAGGTGCACCTCGGCGTCGTGGTCGTGCACGATCCGCCGCCACAGCAACGTCGCGAGCGACCCGGCGTAGGTGAGGTTCGGGCCGAGGTTCACGCCCAGCAGCACCGCCAGCACCACGCCCGGCCCCATCGGCGCCACGAGCGGCAGCAGCACGAGGACCGCGGGCAGGTTGTTGATCACGTTCGCGAGCACGGCGGCGACCGCGGCCACGCCGAGCAACGCCAGCAGGCCGTCACCACCCGGGATCGCGAGCTTCAGCACCTCGTCGAGCCCGTTGTCGACCACCGCTCGCACCACGATGCCGAGGCCGAGCACGAACGCGAGGAACGGCAACGAGGCCGCACGCACCACCTTGACCGCGGTCGTGCGCTTCTTCGCGAGCGCCCGGACCGCCATGACCACGGCACCCGCGCAGGCGGCCCACGCCGGGTCGACACCGGTGGCCGACGCGACCACGAACCCGACGAGCGTCAGCCCGACCACGGTCAGCGCGAACACCGGCAGTTCGGCGGCGGGCCGCGTGTCCGGCTCGTGCACCGGCGCGTCGAGGTCGGTGCGGAAGAACCGCCGGAACACCACGTACTCGATGACGATCGCCACGACCCACGGCAACGCCATCAGCGCCGCGAACCGCGTGAAGCTCAGCCCGCTCGACGCGAACGCCAGCAGGTTCGTCAGGTTCGACACCGGCAGCAGCAGTGACGCGCTGTTGGACAGGTGCGTGCACGCGTAGACGTGCGGTTTCGGCCGGACGCCGAGCTGCGCGGCCGTCGCGAACACCACGGGCGTGAGGAGCACGACCGTCGCGTCCAGGCTCAGCACCGCCGTGGTGACCGAGGCCGTGACGAACACACCGCCCAGCAACGTTCTCGGTCTGCCGCCGGACGCGCGCGCCATCCACGTGCCCGCCGCGTGGAACAGGCCCTCGTCGTCGCAGAGCTGTGCGAGCACGAGGATGGCGGCCAGGAACCCGATCACGGGCCCCAGCCGCACCGCCTCGTCCACGACGTGGTCGAACGGCAACGCGCCGGCGAGCACGACCAGCACGGCCGCCGGCACCGCGACCGCCGCCTCGGGCAGGCCCCACGGCCGGACGACCGCGCAGACCAGAACAGCCACCAGCAACACGACGGACAGCGCCAGCACGGGATCCTCCTGCGCCGGCGGGCCCCGGCTACCTCACATCTTGGCCGCCGCTGACTTTATGGCCTGGCGGATGCGGAAGTAGGTACCGCACCGGCAGACGTTCGCGATCCGGTCGATGTCCTCGTCCGTTATCTCCTGCTTCGTCCGGAGCAACGCCGCCGCGGCCATGATCTGGCCGGGCTGGCAGTAGCCGCACTGCGCGACGTCCTGCTCGAGCCACGCCTCCTGGACCGGGTGCAGGTCGTCACCGGAGGCCAGGCCCTCGATCGTGGTGACCTCCTGCCCGGAGCACTCCGCGACGGGCGTGACGCACGGCTGGATCTCCGCGCCGTTGAGGTGGGACGTGCAGGCGCGGCAGACGCCGATCCCGCAGCCGAACTTGGGCCCGCGCACGCCGAGCTTGTCGCGCAGCACCCAGAGCAGTGCCATGTCGGCGGGGGCCTCGACGGTGACCGGCTTCCCGTTGACGATCATGGTGTAGGTAGGCACAGGGGACGCTCCTTCAGCGCGGGAACGGCTCGAAGTCGACCGGGAAGATGATCGGGAAGCTGCGCGGCACGATGCCGGTGGCCCGCGCGTAGGCGTTGGCGATGGCACCGACCGCGGCCGGCACGCCCAGCTCGCCCGCGCCGCCCGGTTCGCCGGTCGCCGGCATGACGTGGATCTTCACGTCGAGCGGCGCGTCCTTCTGGCGCGCGTAGTGGAACTGCGAGTACGACCCCTCCAGCGGCAGTCCCCTGTCGATGTGCAGACCGGCGCGCAACGTGGTGGAGATGGCGTCGGTCAGGCCGCCGAGCATCTGCGCCTCGAGGCCGCGCGGGTTGATCGGGCGGCCGACGTCGACCGCGATCGTCGCCCTGACCACGCGCGGGTTCTTCGGGTCGCGGGCGTCGATCTCGACCAGGCACGCCGTGCACGACTTGTACTCGTCGTGGAAGCCGATGCCCTGCGCGAAGCCCTTGGGCATCGCCTTGCCCCACTCGCCTTCGGCCACGACCTTGTTCAGCACGGCGCGCTGCCGTGCGGTCTTGAGGAACTCGCGGCGGAACTCGACCGGGTCCTTGCCCATCTTCTTCGCGAGCTGGTCGACGAGGATCTCCTCGGCGCCGCGGGTGTTCGCGGAGTAGACCGAGCGCCACGAGCCCGTGTGCATGCGCAGCGGCACCTCGTTGAGCAGCGAGGTGACGACGCCGAAGTTGTACGGCACCTTGCACGTCGTGAGGAACACCGTCTGCGCGAACGACAGGTTGCCCCCGACGGGCAGCTTCGCGGCGGTGGCGGTGAGGATCTCGCCGAGGCCGTGCCGGAAGTCGGTCTCGACCGACGCCACCCGGTGCTCGAACGTCAGCACGTTGCCGAGCCCGAACGTCGCCCGCAGCTTGTGGTGGCTGGCGGCGCGCGCCCGGCCGTGCCGCATGTCGTCCTTGCGGTCCCACATGAGCTTCACCGGGCGCCGCAACGCCTTCGAGATCTGCGCGGCCTCCAGCGCGGCGTCGAAGAAGAGCCTGCGGCCGAACGAGCCGCCGCCCTGCATCACGTGCACCTTCACCGCCGACTCGGGCAGTCCGATGGCGGCGGCGATGGTCTGCTGCGCCACGATCGGCGACTTCAGGCCCGCCCAGATCTCGGCCCGGTCGTCGCGGACGTCCGCGATCGCCGAGTTCGTCTCCATCGGCGCGTGGCTGACGAACGCGAAGTCGAAGTCCATGTCGAGGTGCTGGGTGAGCAGCGGCGGCACCACGAACGGCAACGCCGCGGCCTGCAGCTTCGCGCGGATCTCCTTGTCCGACAACGCGTCGATCGTGCCGGCGTTCCAGGTGACCTTCAGCGCGTCGCGTGCCGCCATGGCCTGCCCGAACGTCTCGGCGACCACCGCGACCCCGGTCGGCACGACCCCGATCGCCAGCACGCCCGGCATCGCCTTCGCGGCCGCCGAGTCGACCGACCTCACCGAGCCGTTGATCGTCGGCGGCCGGCGCACGACCGTCGGCATCGCGCCCGGCACGTCCTGGTCGAGCGTGTACTTGAACTGACCGGTGACCATCGCGCGGGCGTCGATGCGCGACTGCGGGGTGCCGACGAGCCGGTGTTCCTCGGCCGGTTTCGGTTGTGCGGCGAAGGTTCCGGTGAGCTGCGCGGCGGCCGAGGTCAGCAGCCCGTACACGATCGGGCGGCCGTCCGGGAGGATCACCGCACCGTCCTTCGTGGACAGACGTTCGACCGCGACGCCGTGCTTCCGGGCAGCCGCCGCGAGCAGCCTGGCCCGTGCGGCCGCCGCCGCCTGACGGACCGGGCCGTACACCGACCGCATCGTGTTCGAACCACCCGTGAGCTGGTTCATCAGCAGCTCGGGCCGCGCGTCGGCGAGCGTGACGCGTACCTTCCCGAGCGGCAGGTCGAGCTCCTCCGCGACGAGCATCGCGCACGCCGTCGTGATGCCCTGACCGACCTCGGCGCGAGGCAGTTCGAGGGTGACCACACCGTCCTCGCCGACGCTGAGCACGGCGAGCGCTCCGGCCGTGGGCGTGCCGGCCAGGATGAGGACGTCGCCGAGGTCGAGGACCTCGGCCGGTTGCGGCAGCGTCGGGATGACGGCCTCGGCCGTGCCGGGGACCGCGACGGTGAGCACCGGCGCGGCCACCAGGAACGTGAGGAACTGCCGACGACGCACCGGGGCCCGGACTTCGGGGACCGGGACTTCGTTGTCACAGGTCATGTACTCGTCAACGACATCTGGTCCACACGGGTACGACCGTCAGCCGAATGGGTGCACGACCGAACAGCGGATCACCGTAACTGCGGATCTACCTGGGACGATCCGCCGTACATGAGACGATTAGCAGTACTGCTGCTGGCACTTGTCCTGGTCTCTCCCACTCCGGCCCTCGCCGCGGACTCGCCGATGGCGATGATCTTCGCGCCCACCGCCGAGGCCTCCGTCCCGCTGAACGAACCGCTGCTCGTGGTCGGCGGCGCCGTCAACGGCGAGTCGGGCGGCATCACCGAGGTCGACTTCTCCACCGACGACGGCACGAACTGGACCACCGCGGACGCCCACGGCGAACGGTGGTCCGTCGTGTTGTGGCCCTCCGTCCCCGGCCCGCTGACGATCAAGGCGCGCGCCCGCACCGCGTCCACGACCGGCCCGGTCACGGTCTCGCGCACCGTCCACGTCGGCGGCACCACGACCCCGCCGCTCGCCGGTGACACCCTGCTCATCCTCAACGAGACGCACAGCCCGACGATCAACGACCCGGACACCGAGGCCGTCGAACTCGGCGTGCGCCTGCGGGTCGACCGCGCGGGCTCGATCCCGGCCGTGATCCTCTACCGCGGCACGTACACCGGCCCCGTCACCGCGCGGATCTGGGCCGACGGCGTCCTGCTGGCCGAGCAGGACGCCCCCGGCGCCGCCTACGTCCAGCGGATCACCTTCGGCACACCGGTTCCCGTGGCACCGGGCACCGAGTACGTCGTCTCGTACTACACGCCGTCCGGTGGCTACCGGGCCACGCAGGACTACTTCACCGGCAACGTCGTGCAGACGCCGTTCACGCTGCCGGTGAACGCCGGCGTGTACCGCTACGGCGGCGGGTTCCCGGCCGACACCTGGAACGCGAGCAACTACTGGATCGAGCCGATCTTCCGGCCGTAGGGAAACGGCGCCCGTCATCCCGTGCCGCCGGGCGCCTCATCCTCGCCAGGGCTGCCGCCCGGCGCTGTTCCGCAAGCAGTGTGCGCAGCAAACGGACGCGTGTGTCCGGCAGGCGGAAATGTCGGTGCCCGCCACCTGCGAAAGTAGGGTCGATCCCCTGCTCCAGTAGGTGATCCGGAGCACAACGCAGCAGTATCGTCACCCGCGTGACACGGGCAGGAGACCTGGGGCTGGTGCTGCTCGTGGCAGCGCTGGGGATGTGGCGCGAGTTCACGCCGCCCCAACTCCCACCGGCGTCCCTGGCGTTCCACCTCGCCGTCCGCCTGCTCGCGGCCGCGGCCCTGTGGTGGCGGCGCACGCACCCCGTCGCGTCCAGCCTGGTGATCACCTTCCTCACGCTGCTCACGCCGAACTACGCATCGGTGGTGTCCGCGTACTCCGTCGCCGCGCACGCCACCCGCTACCGCTGGCTCTTCCCGCTCCACGCCCTCGCGTGGGCGATCGGGGCCGGGACGTGGGTGTTGCCCGATTGCCTGGTCGGTCCCGGCCTGATCGTGATCGCCGGCCTGCTCGGCCTGCACCTGGGCGACCGGCGCAGGCTCACGCGCTCGATCGCCGAGCGGGAGTGCGCACTGCGCGTGGAACAGGCTCGTGCCGACGAACGCACCCGGCTCGCCGCCGAGATGCACGACGTCGTCACGCACCGGCTGAACCTGATGGTGCTGCACGCGGGCGCGTTGCGGATGGCCGCGAAGGACGACGGCGTGCGCACAGCCGCCGAACAACTGCGCACCGCGGGCTGCCAGGCGCTGGCCGAACTGCGCGACCTCGTCGGTGTGCTGCGCTCGGGCCGCGCGCCGCGCATTCCGGACGTGCTGCCCGACCGGCTCTCGCGCCTGGTCGCCGACTCGGCCGCCACGGGACTGGAGGTCACGCTGACCGAGCACGGCGACGACGGCACCATCTCCCCCGCTGTGCGCCGCACGATGTACCGGGTCGTGCAGGAGTCGCTCACGAACGTGCACAAGCACGCCCCCGGCGCCCACACGGAGATCACCATCCACTGTGGACCGAGCAGCGTCCGCGCGGTCATCCGCAACACCAGGCCGTCGGTCCTGCCGGGCCTCGCCCTGCCCGGCTCCGGCAGCGGCCTGCTCGGCCTGCGCGGCCGCGTGGAGGTGGTCGGGGGAACGCTGACCGCCGGCCCGACCGACGACGGCGGTTTCGAAGTGGACGCCGTGCTGCCCGCGTTCGTGCCGACCTGACCTCAGGCGGCCTTCATCTCGCGGTTGGTGGCACGGCGCGTGCGCATCCTCAACAGGTTCAGCCGCCCAGCGCACACATACAGCGCGAACGCGAGCACGAGAGAGTTCACGCCCGACTGTCCGATCGGCGCGAACTCGCCTATCACCGCTGACGCAGGCCAGATCACCACCGTGGCGGGCACCCACGACGGCGCCGAGCGCGGCACGTTCGGCCGCGTGGAGATGATCTCGTTGCGCCACCGCCGCACGACGTAGTACTCGGCGAGCATGATCCCGGCGACCGGCGGGAACACCACGCCGAGCAGCATCAGGAAGTGGGTGAACTGGTGCACGACGCCCGCGGCCGCGAGGGAGCTGCCCGCGCACCCGACCACGACCGTCATCTGCGTCCGGCTGATCCTGAGCGAGAACACGGCGTCGAAGAAGTTCACGAGGCCGAGCGAGGCCGAGTAGAGGTTCCAGTCGTTGATCTTCAGCACCGCCGTGACCACGATCAGCGCGCCGACCCAGCCACCGGTCTCGCTGAGGACGCCCATGACGTCCGTCGTGCCGAGCCCGTGCGCGAGCACCACGCCCGCCAGCCCGATGACCCATTCCCCGGCCGCGCCCCCCAGAACCGTCTGCTTGACGACGTCCCGCCCACTGCGGTGGAAGCGCGTCAGGTCCGGCGCGATCGCCGCCCCGACGATGAAGCTGCCGATGACCAGCGTGATCGCCGTCAGCATCCCGATCGAGGCCCCCGGCGCCGGACCGCCGAGGACGCCGACATCGTCGACATTCCTGATGACGAGCCACGCCAGCAACCCCAGAAAGGCAGGCACGGCCACATACGACGTCCACGCCATCCACCGCACACCACAGGCGGCGACGACCGTGATGACGATCCCGACCAGCAACGACCACACGGGCGCCGGCACCACCCCGGCGGTCGCGGCGAGCGCCGCCCCCGCCAGCCCGGTCTGCACCCCGAACCACCCGGTGCACGACAGGGCGATGACCAGCCCGAGCACCGCCGACCCGGCGTGCCCGAACCCGGTCCACCGGCTCAGGATGGCCGTCGGCAGTCCCTCACGTTGCCCGATGACACCCACGGCGACCGCGACGGCACTGAGCAGCACCGCCCCGATCGTGAGCGCGAGGACCGCGTCCCAGAACCGCATGCCGAACCCGAGCGCCGCCCCCAGCACCAACTGGCTCAGCGCCGTCGTCTGCCCGAACCGCTGAACGGCGACGGACCACCAGGGGTGCCGCGCCACGCCGGGCACACGACTGAGGGCCTGATCATCACGCCCGGCGACCATCCCGCTGATCACACAGGGACAGTAATGGCAACCCCACGATCGAGCGACAGACACACCGCACGACCGTGTCACGAAAGCTGATTCATCGCGAGCGCGATCCGCCGCCGCGCAACAAGCCTCGTCTGGTGCACGTCCAGGCTCGCCCCGAGCCCGGGCCGCCGCTCGAACCGGTCGTAACTGCGGCTCAACAGCCAATGAGCGGCCTCAGGCGTGATCGACTCCAACCGCATCTCACCCCGCAGCCCGTCCAACGCCTCCCCCACCTCCCGAGTGAGGAACGCGTGCCGCGTAAGACTCCCGTTGAGCTCGTCGATCATGAACACCATCGCGTGCCCCACGTCCCCATACGCATAACTGCACAGCAGCGCCAGATACCCGGCGTCGATCGACCGGTCCCCGATCCAGCACTCGCCGAACGTCAACCCGCCAAGGTCCCACCGAGGCCTGGCCTGCCGCCGCGCAGCCTCCCGGGCCCACTCCCCGGGCCGCCCGGGCAGCAGGTGCGCCAACGCCGTCAACAGCGCCGCACTGCGCCGACTCGGCACCTCCCCCAGGTGCCGGACGACGACCTCCCACAGCTCCTCGTTGTCGACGAACGGCCCGGCGACCGCGCTGACCTGGAGCTCGACCTCGAGCGGATCGGTGAGCTGCGGCAAGGGGCGCCCGGCGTCCACCACCGCCTGCTGCATGGGGGTCAGCCTCGTCCGCACGGCCGGAGGTTAGCCCGATCGGCGCAACGCGACCCGTTCCCCGATCAACGCCACCACGCGGATCACCCCATCGTGATCACGTCACGCAGCCCTTCGACGAGCAGGTCGCCGGGAATCTCGAACTGGACCCCGCCCTGCGCGGTGACCAGCAGCGTGACGGGCCGGTCGAGCGCGTCGACGACGACCGCCAGCTCCACCCCGCGAAAGCGGTGCCAGTGCGGCGGCCAGTCACGCGGCCGAGCCTGCTCCGAGGCGAAGACGTCCACGGTGTCGCCGCGCATCACCAGGTGCCTGCGCGGCTCGCGAGCCGGATCGGCGGGCAGCAGGAGATCGGCAGCGAGCACCGCGTCCACGAGCGTCTGCTTGTCCTCGTATCCGCGCTGCACGAGGTACATCACCGATTCGAGGTCGTTCTCGAAGGTGACCTCACGCGGCTGATACCGGGGATTCGGCACGTACTGGTCGCTGATTTCGCCTCGAGCGTCGACGAGGTACCGCCCGATCACGGCTTCCGCGGGAACGTCAGCGGCGCTGTCGTGTGCGGGGTCGATCACGTGCAGCCAGTTGTTGGGCACACGCCTGGCGCGTTCCCTCATCTCCCTCGTCACGAGCGGCTTGACCATGCACGCATTGTGCCGAATCGTGCGCGGAGAGTTCGATCGAATGGGATCATCCGGTCGTGACCGATCCGCACCAGTACCTCGCCGACTTCGAACAGCGCCTCCAGCAAGCCCAGGAACAGGCGAACGCCATCCAGACGGCGTTCCGCGAGTCCCGCACCGAGGCCCAGAGCCCGGACGGCTCGGTCATCGTCACGGTGGGCTCCGGCGGCCGCATCGAATCGCTCCAGCTCACTCCGCGCGCAGACGACCTCGGCCACACCGCGTTGGGCCGCACGATCATGGACACCATCCGCCGCGCCCAGGTCGAAGCCGCCCGCAAGATCGAGGACACGATGCGCCCGTTGCTGGGCGAGGGTGAAGGCATGGCCTTCCTGCGCGAACAGGTCGAGCAGGGCATCGCCGTGATCGACCCGGCGGGCACGGTCGAGGAGCCGAGGCCGACGTCACCTCGCCCCGCGCCACCGCAGGGTGATGACGACGACTTCGGCGGAAACTCGGTGCTGCGATGAGCGGCGGCTTCCGGACCCAGGCCGAAACCGTCGCCGCCCACGGCAAGATGCTCGTCGGCCGACTGTCCCCGTCGTTGCAGGAGGCCGTGTCCGCCTCGCAGGTCAGCCTGGGACCGAACGTGATGGGCGAACTCTGCCAACGCTGGTCGTGGATCTTCAACGAGGAACTCGACGACGCGAAAGCCCTGCTCGCCGCCCTCCCCAAGGCCTTCGAGGCAACCGGCGACGAGCTCTGTTCGACCGCCGAGACCTACCAGCAGGTCGAAGAGGGCAACCGCGCTGCCATGAAGGGGATGGACCGGTGAGCAACCCGCTGATCGCGCAGAAGGAGAACGAGAAGAAGTACTACGCCGGCGCGGGCATGCTCGACTCGGCGGAGGACGTGGTCAAACCGTTCGCCGAAGGCAAGACGGTCGATCCGGTCGCGCTCGGCATCGACGGCGCTGCCCTCGCGATGGACGTCGCCGGATTCCTCACCGATCCTCTCGGCTCGCTGGCGTCGTCGGTCGTGGGCTGGATCATCGAGAACGTCGGGTTCGTCCGCGAAGCGTTCGACAAGCTCATGGGCGACCCGCCCGCGATCGAAGCGGCCGGCACCACGTGGGAGAACATCTCCAAGCGCCTGCACAACGAGGCCAACGGCTACGAGGCACACGCGAAGACCCTCACCGAGTGGACGGGTGAGGCAGCAGACGCCTACCGCACCCGGTGCAGCGGCCTGGTCGCCGGCCTGCGCAACTCCGCGGAAGCCGCCGCGTCCGCAGGGAACAAGATCAAGGTGGCGGGTGCCGTCGTCGCGGCGACCCGAGCGCTGATCCGCGACCTCCTCGCCGATCTCGCCGGCACTCTGCTCATGTGGGGTATCCCAGCCGCGGCGTCGGCGATTCCCACGGCCGGCGCCTCGATTGCGGCATTCATCACGCGCGCCGTGACCAAGGCCGTCGAGATCGGCACCAGGATCGCGCGGTTCGTCGCCAAGTTGTTTAAGGCACTGGACAAGCTCGGTTCGCTGGCGAAGAGCGCGGGCGCCGCCATGCGCAAGCAGGCCGACGAACTCGCGTCTCTGAGCAAACAGATGCCGAACAGCCGCCACGGCAACCAGCGCGCGGCCGAGCTCGCCTCCGACTCCGCGACCAAAGTGTCGAGGGCCGACTCGCTGGACAACATCGGCGACGGCCTGTCCAACGCGAGCAAGCGCGTCCAGGACGGCATCGACAACGCGATGAGCAAGGTCGACGACGTCATGCAACGAACCAGCCAGAAGGTCGACGACTGGGCCGCACGAGTCAAGCAGAACGGTCCGGCGCGCAAGGAGAAAGTCAGGGACTTCTACGACACCATGAACCAGCCGCCGTTGAGCACCAAAGAGAAGAACCTGGGAGACCCTGCCACCCAACTGGGCCGGGCAGCCGACCGAGTGGACGCCCCGCTGAGCAAGGGCCTGCTCGACGGCCAGGACTGGGTGCGCGCCGTGGCGAGTCGCGACATCAACCACCTGATCCCGAACTGGGGCGATCTGGTCCACCCGACCAAAGAGCTCTCGAAGGAGCTGAACAAGGCCGAAGGCGGCGGCCACAAGGATCCGGGGGCGAACGGATGACGAAACGGATCATCCTCGCTGTCCTGACCTGGCTGGCCGTTCTGTACGGCGCCCAGGCAGCCCTGCTCACGTTCGGAGGTGAGGTGTCCTCCGGCGGTGAGCCGAAGGGCCACGCGCAGGACATCTCGTGCAAGCGGAACTGGTGGGCGTTCGGTCTGCTTTGGTCGTGCGAGGCCACGATCGCGGCCGATGACGGCAACCGTCACCCGTACCGCAGCGACAACTCGATGCTGACACCGGCCGACATCGGCAGCCAGGTACCGATGACCACCAACCGCGTGCGGTCTGGAAGATCGTCCCAGGCGAGCACGGAGTGGGGTCTGGCCGAGCGCAGGGAACCCAACAACGCCGCTGTCGTGCTCAGCGCGATCGGCCTCATGGCGACCGGAGTCTTCATCACGTTCCGGTTGTTCCGCAGGATCAAGCCGGTTCCGTGAAAGGACATCACCAACGCTGGCTGGCCCTGGCATGGCTCGCATTGTGCGCCTACGCCTCAGCTTTCCTCCTGCTGTTCTGGGAGGACCACGGTCCAGCAGGCAGCCCGGTCGCGCAGGCCGACGACATCCACTGCGAACGCAACTGGCTGCTCCTCGGAACCCGCTGGAGCTGCACCGCGATCGTCACCGACAACGGGATGCGGTACCGCTACACCAGCGACTCCTCACTGCTGACGCCCGCCGACACCTCCGTCCCCATGCAACGCCTCGCCCCACATCACTTCGCCCCTGCCCGCGCATCCTCCAACCCCGTGCCGTGGCCGACCATGGGCGCCGTCACCTCCATCGCGCTCGGCCTCGTCGGCGCCGGTGTGCTGTGGCAGAACAGCCGCGGGAAACGACCGGCCGCCAAGGCGGAGGTGCGGCGCCTGCGTGCCCAGGCTCGTTGGTACGTCGGAGCAGGCATGCTCGCCTTCCTCGCTGCCCACTTCACACACGGCCTGCTGATCACCGCCCGCGCCGACGTCTGGCCCCGACGGGCCGAAGGCACGGGTGAGGCGACATCGTGTGAGCGAGACTGGCGCTACCTAGGGGCCCTGTGGCGTTGCGATGTCGACATAACCGCGGACACCGGCCAGAAGCTCACGCGGACGTTGAGCCACTCGCAGTTCACCCAGGCCGAGATCGGCATCCCGAAGCCCGTGACAGCCGTCGGCGCCAGGTGGGAGGTCGTCGACCAGCCCTCCGAACACAGGTTCGCCAAGGCGTTGTTCGTCCTGTTGCTGGCCGGCGGCATCGCGTTGCTGATCAAGCCGACGTACGACCTGGCGAGGATCCGGGAGCTGGAGGACCCGAACCTGCCGGCGCGGTTCCTGCCCGTGAGGTGACCGGGTGGCGGGCGAGCGGCAGCGACGGCTCGTGATGACCGTGCACCGTGCCACCCGGAGGAGGTGCGGGCACAAGCTACGGTGGCACAGGTGACGACGTTTCCACCGGTGCCCGCGGACCTGTTCCGCTTCACCACGACCGACCAGGCGGAGCTGCACACAGCGGTGCTGCGCGTGTTCGGGGTGGCGAACGAGCGCCTGCAGACCGTCCTCACCGCCGATGACGTGCAGCAACGGCTCCGCACCGTCGGCTGGTCCGAGCAACTGGCCGACGACGACCTGCAGGCGTCCCTCGCCGCGCTGAGGGGCTGGGGTCTGCTGGACGCCGCACAGCACCGTTACGGGCTCACGAAGCGAGGCGAGGCCGCGTACGCCGGCATTCAGCACGCGACACACACACTCGCGGCGAACGGTGCGCTGCAGACCGCCGTGCTCGACGCCATCGCGGCCCGCCTCAACGCCCTCGCCGGGCCGTTGAACGACCACGACGCCTTCACGACGCTCTCCGAACTCGAAGGGCACCTCGAAGCCTTCAAGGCGAACACTGCGCGGTTCAACGCCGACCTGCAGCGCATCCTGCGGGACGACCAGGCCGATCTGGACACGTTCCAGGACGTCAAGCGCACCACGGTCACCTACCTGCGCGACTTCATCGCCGACCTGGACGCGCGCAAGCACGGGATTCGCGAGGCCGTCGTCTCCATCGACGCCGCCGAGCTGCACGAACGCGCGCGACGCGGTGCCGGGCTCGTCCAGGACGAGCAGTGGGCGCAGCAGCGCAAGGCCAGGTGGACCGAGCTGCGGAGCTGGTTCTGCGACAACCCGCCGCGCGTCGAGGAGTTGCAGGACGTGTCGCGCAAGGCGATCGTGCAGCTGCTCAGGGTGCTCGACCGGATCAACGAGCAGCGCAAGAAACCCACGAACACCGCGGCCGACTTCAAGGCGCTCGCCCGGTGGTTCGCGCGGACCGAGACCGAGGACGAGGCGCACGAGTTGTTCAACGCCGCGTTCGGGCTCTACTCCGCGCGGCACGCGCACCTCGCGCACGCCGACGGGGAGCTGTTGCCCAGTGCCGAGGCGTGGGAGAACACGCCGCCCGTGCCCGTGTCACCGCAGTTGCGCGCGACCGGCAAGCAGGAGCACATCGGTGCCACCGGCAAGGTCCGCAACGTCGACGAGGTGCGCCGCAACCGTCGTGAACAGGCGCAGAAGGAGCGTGAGGAGCTGGAGTACGCGTGGTCGCAGATCCAGACCGACGGCGCGATTCGCATCTCCACGCTCACGAACCTCGACCACGACACGTTCCACCGGCTGATCGACCTCGTCGGCAGGGCGCTCGGCAGCGATCCGGACAGCACCGGCACGCGCTCGGCCGGCACGAGTGACGGGCGGATGCAGATCAACCTCCGCAACGCCCGCGGCTGGGCGACCATGACCACCCAGAAGGGCACGCTGAGCGGGCCCGACTACGTGATCGACGTGCAGAGCCGATGAGGAACACGGGAAACCAGCTCGCACGGCTGGAGAGCGAGGAAGTGGCGCGTGGCGTTCGTCTGCTGCTCGCGCGCCCGTTGCTGACCAACGGCCAGGATCCGGACGGCTTCGACCTCATCAGGAGGCGCCGCGAGCCGATCACGAAGTGGTTCGACTACTACTGCGGCTGGCGCGTGGTCGTCGAGCCGCGGGCCGGGTACGCGCGCCTCTTCAAGACCACCCAACGGCCTGACCGCACGCGACCGGCGTTCGACCGGCGCCGGTACGTCCTGCTGTGCCTGATGTGCGCGGAGCTGCTGACCACACCGCTCACGACGCTCGACGAGCTGACGTCACGCCTCAAGCAGGCCGACGAGATCGAGTTCGACCCGGGCAGGCGCAGCGACCGGAACGCGTTCAACGACGTGCTGACGTTCCTCGAGGACCACGGCGCGATCGAGGTCGACGAGCAGGTCCGCGCGGATCCGACGCTCATCACGCGCCTGCTGTCCGCGCCGGTCGCTCCGTCCACGGTGGACACGATCGAGGACCTGACGTACGAGTCGCGGTACGAGAACGCGCACCGCAGTCTGTGGCAACGGCACTCCGTCATGCGCAGGCTGATCGACGATCCCGTGGTGTACAAGGAAGACCTGAACGCGAGTCAGCTCGCGTTCCTCGGCTCCCCCGCCGGCCGCAAGGTCGTGCAGACCGGCATCACGCTCGCCGGCTGCACGCTGGAGGAGCGCAAGGAGGGGTACGTCGTGGTCGACGCCGACGCGATCGCCACGGACACGAGGTTCCCGGACGACGACAACAACGCGAAGGTCGCCGCGTTGCTGCTGCTCGACCGGCTGGCGCTGGGCCCCGCCACGACGGAGGAGCTGACCGAGGAAGCACGCGAGGTGCTCACCAGGTTCCGGAACTGGGCCAAGGCCTACCAGTCGGACGGTGGCGCGGACAGGCTCGCGGCGGACGGTCTCGAACTGCTCGAGGCGTTCGGGCTCGCGCGCACGGAGAACGGCACCGTTCACAGGCTGCCCGCCGCAGCCAGGTACGCGGTCGAGGAGCTGCATGACTGACCGGTGGCAACCGAGCCGCGCCGGCATCATCAACGTCTGGCGCTACTACGACGAGATCTTCTCGTTCTACCAGGGCAGACTGCTGCTCAGGGGCCCCAACGGCACGGGCAAGTCGAAAGCGCTCGAGCTGCTGCTGCCGTACCTGTTCGACGCGAACCTGCGTCCGCACCGCCTGTCGACGTTCGGCAGCGCGGACCGCACGATGCACTGGAACCTCATGGGCGAGGGCAACCAGGGCAGCACGCGCGTCGGGTACGTGTGGCTGGAGTTCCAGCACGGTGAAGAGTGGTTCACGTGCGGTGCGCGCCTTCAGGCCACCACGAACACCACTAACGTCTCCGCCACGTACTTCACGACGTCGTTGCGGGTCGGCGACCTGGCGCTGGTGAACGAGGCCGGACGCCCGTTGACCACCACGGATCTCACGGCGGCGATCGGCGAGCACGGCGTCGTGCACACCTCACCGGCCGATTACCGGCACACGGTCCGGACGACGTTGTTCCCCGGCGTGACCGAGCAACGGTACGACTCGCTGATCACGGCTCTGCTGCAGCTGCGCACGCCG
This sequence comes from Lentzea albida, assembly GCF_900111005.1. Lineage (GTDB taxonomy): Bacteria > Actinomycetota > Actinomycetes > Mycobacteriales > Pseudonocardiaceae > Lentzea > Lentzea albida. The sequence continues at coordinate 24,738 of NZ_FOFV01000015.1, read as the reverse complement.
AAGCTGTCCGAGCGGCTCGACCCGAGCGTGCTGTCCTCGTTGCTGTCCAAGGCACTTCCGCCGCTGGACCAGTCCGATCTGACGGAGATCGCCGAGGGTTTCGAACGCCTCGACCGCCAGCGCGAGGGCCTGCGGCGGCTCGACGAGGAGATCACCACCGCCGAACGGCTCGCGGGCGTGCAGCGCGTCTACGCCCAGCGCGTGCTGGGCGCGGCCGCGTGGGCGTTGGAGACCGCGACCGAGCAGCTCGATGAGCTGACCAGGGCCGCGCGGATGAGCGACCGGCGCTACGAGCGCCAGATCACGCTCACCGACGAGGCGTTCGACCAGCTCGCGGCGCTGGGACGTGAGGCGAGAGCGGTCGACGCGGAGATCTCCGGCATCTCCGACCTGCCCGCGTACCAGGAGGGCAGGCAGCTCGACCAGTTGCGGCAGCAGCTCTCCGCCGCGTCGCAGCGGGCTGCGGAGGCGGCCGCGCACGCCGCGAAACTCCGTGCACGGGCCGTCGCCGACGAGGAACTGGCCGGGCAGGCCAAGTCCGAGGCGGCCGCACGCGCCGATGAACTGCGACGGTCCGTCGTCCTCGCACGGGAAGCTGCTGAGCAGGCGGGCATGCCGTCGATGCTCGAGGAGATCGAGTCCGGCGGCGACGCGAAGGCGGGGCGTCAGCTGCTCACCGCCGCCGTCGAGGCCCGGTCCGCCGAGATCAACTCGATCACGCGTGCCGTCGCCGCGCACGAGAGAGCCGTCAACGCGCGGAACGAGGCCCGCCAACGGCTCGAGGAAACCCGTGACGAGCTCGAACTCGCCACGGAAGCGGAGACCGCGGCGCAGCGCACGTTCGAGCAAGCGTTTGCGAAGTTCTGCGCGGACGTCGACACGTGGGCGCGCGGCTGTTCCGAGCTGAACGTGTCCGAGCACCACGAGGTCGTCGAGGCCGCCGCTCTCGCGCGTGAGGAGTTCAGCCGCATCGAGGCGCGCCTGGACGAGACGCGCACGGCACTGAACGGCCAGCTCTCGCAGTACAGGTCGATCCGTGAGAAGCTCGCCAACCAGGTCGACGTGCCCCCACCGGCGCCGTACACGCGTGACGACGACTTCCGGGTTTCCGCCGCAGGGGCCCCTCTGTGGCGTCTGGTCGACTTCCGCCCCGGCACACCGCCGTCCGTGTGCGCCGCGGTCGAGGCGGCGCTGGAGGCGTCGGGACTGCTCGACGCGTGGCTCACGCCGGACACCTCGTTCGATCTGACCGCCCGGGACCGCTTCGCCGAACCGCTGCTCTCCGGCCCCGCCCCCGGTACGACGCTGCTGGAGGTGCTCGTCACCGACGACGAGCGCTGTCACCGGTTCCTCGACGGCGTCGCGTTCGGCGAGACCGCGTCCGGCCACACGACCGCGATCGGCGCGGACGGCACGTGGCGCCTGGGCAACGCCCACGGCCGCTGGACCAAGCCCGCTCCCACCTACATCGGCGCCGACGCCCGCAAACGCGCTCGCGCGGGCCGGATCGCCGAGCTCACCGGCCTGATCGAGCAGCTCGCGACGGACCTGTCCGGAGTGGACGCGGCACGGAACCAGATCGCCGTCCGCCGCGCGACCCTCGCCGGTGAGATGGCCCGCAAGCCCTCGACCGACCCGATGGACGTCGCCGAGGAACAGCGCACGAAGGCCCAGCTGCGGTCGGCGGCGCGCAAGGACGCCGTCGCCGCCGCCCAGCTCAGGGTGACCGAGACCGAGGCAGCCGTGGCCCGGCTCGGCCAGGTCGCCGAGGTGCCCGACGCGGACGAGCTGACGGCGTTCGGCACGGCGGCCCACCGCTGGCTCGACGACCGCCGTGACGCCCTCGCCGCGGAAGCGCTGTCCATCGAGGCCGGCAGCCGTGCGTCCGCCAGCAGCGCGCTGGCCGACGAGGCGGAGGAGACGGCCTCGGCACGTCAGCAGGAGGCCTCCGACCTCGCCGTCACGCTGGAGACCGTCGAACGGGCCGCGAGTTCCGAGTTCCACGCCCTCGACCAGCGGCTCATCACGTTGCGCGCCAAGGCCCTCGAACTGGCCGAGCAACGCGAACTGCTGCAGGACAAGCAAACGGGCCTGGCGCGCACACTCGGCACGTTGGAGGAGAAGCGCAGGACAGACACCTCACGCGCCGCGGAAGCGACCGTCGCGCATGAGGCCGCCGAAACGCGCTACCGCCACCTCACCAGCGGCCACCTCCCCGCCGACGCGGGCGAGGTGCCCGACGGCCCGGTCGACCCGCGCCTGATCCGCGACTCGGAGTCCCGCCTGGGCATGGCGGTGCACGAGGCCCAGCAACAACTGGCCGGCCGCATCGAGCTGTCGCTGGACCCCGACGACGACGTCACCGTCCTCACCGCAACGCTCGACGGCACGCGCATGGGCGCCCACGCCCTGTTGCAGACACTGCAGGCCGAACGCGACCGCATGCGCACGCACATCACGGACGTCGAACGCGACCTCTTCGACCAGACCCTCACCGGCGACACCCGCAGGCACATCGCCCAGCGCATCCAGGGCGCCTCCGAGCTCGTCGCCACCATGAACCACCGCCTGGAGCGCGTCCAGACCGCGTCCGGCATCCGCGTGCAGCTGGACTGGCAGGTCGACCCCCAGCTGCCACCGGGCACGCGCGAGGCTCGCGACCTGCTGCTGCGTTCAGACCTAAACGACCACGAACGCGCGTTGCTGCACGACTTCTTCCGCGAGCGCGTGGAAGAAGCACGCGCGCACGACTCCGCAACAGGCTGGGAACAACAACTCGCCCAGGTGCTCGACTACACGACGTGGCACCAGTTCGTCGTGAAGGTGGACAGAGGCGAGGGGTGGGTCCCTGTCACCAAACGCGTGCACGGCGCGTTGTCCGGCGGCGAGAAGGCCATCGTGCTGCACCTCCCGCTCTTCGCCGCGGCGGCCGCGCACTACCACGCCACCCCGACCGCACCCCGGCTGATCCTGCTGGACGAGGTCTTCGTCGGCGTCGACGCCACCAACCGCGGGCAACTGCTGGAGCTGCTGGTCAACTTCGACCTCGACCTGGTGCTCACGTCGGACCACGAGTGGTGCGACTACCGGGAGCTGACCGGCATCGCCATCCACCAGCTCACCACGGGCACGGACGGCGATGACGCCGTCACGACCGTGCGGTTCACATGGGACGGTCACAGCCTCACGGCTGATGAGGACTGAACAACGCCAACAGTTGCCGCTCGTCGTCGGTGAGCGGGAACGCGGGGCTGGGCCGCGGATAGACCTCCGCGGCCCGCCAGAGTTCTTCACGCACGCTGGACGCTATGCCTATGTTGCGTCCACGCGCGCGCAGGTCGTCCATGAGCGCGGCGGCGTCGAACAGGTACACGGTCTCGATCACCAGCGGCCGCGACGTGCCCACCGAACTCGCCGGCGCTGACTTCGGCCCGGTGAGCACCAGGTACGTCTCCGGGCCGCCCTCCTTCAGGTCGAGGATGTTCTCGCGCTTCGGGTACCACCGGATGCCCACTGTCCGGCCGTCGTCGAGCCGCCCGCCGACGGCTTTGTTCGCCTGCGGCTCCAGCGTGATGCCGAAGATCCGTGCCGCGATCCAGTCTCCGAGGTGGCCGGGCAACGCCGGCCGCCGGATGATCGCGGCCAGCTCGGTGTCGATGCTGTTGCGTTGCTCGATCAGCTTCGCCACACGTCGCACGTCGTCACTCATCGCGCTCCTCCGCTGCGTTGCATGGCATAAGCACGCACAGTCCGCGGCACCTCGAGCCGTACCGGCTCCACGGTCCCGATGCGGTCGAGACTCCGCACGAGCAGACGGGCCGACGCCCGTGCGTCCTGCAAGGCGATCCCCCTCGGTGCTTCCAGCGGCCCGGTGCTGAGGCCGGAGACGGCGAAGGCGTGGCCCAGCCGCGCGTACTCCGCGGTGAGGAATCCCTGGCAGAACGTCAGGTCCTGCGCCGCGAACACCCGGCCGGACAGCCGTGCGGCGAGCTCTCCGGCGACGCCCGCGAACTGCGGCGCCCCGCGCACGTCGGCGGGACTGATGCCGTGCCGGGGGCCGAAGTCGCGGCGCGGGTCGACCAGCGTGCACCACTCGTCGGTCCGGCGTCCGGACGCGTCGAGGTGCACCACGGCGACCTCGATCACCCTGTCGCCCGGAGCAGGTCCGGTGGTGGCGACGTCGACGACCGCGTACCCCTTGCCCATGCCGGAATGTCGTTCGAACGGGTGCCTCGCGTTATCCCCGGCCGCCGAGGTCATCCGTAAGGACCAACGCCAGCTCGCCGCGGGTCGTGATGCCGAGCTTCGAGTACGTGTTGGACAGATGGTTGTCCACGGTCCGCACGGAGATCACCAACGACGACGCGATCTCCTTGTTCGTCAGGCCGCGTGCGGCGAGCACGGCTACTTCGCGCTCACGGGGTGTGAGTGGCGTCAACGTTGCCAACGCCGGCGTGCTCGCACCCTCGCACAGCGCGATCAGGCGGCCCGCCAGCGCGCGGTTGCCCGATTCGGCGGCGGCTTCGGCCGCGAGCAGCATGAAACCGGCTTCCTCGAACCGCGCGGCCACCGCCTCCAGCCCCGCGGAGTCGTTGCGCACCAACGCCTCGGCGTGGGCGGCGAACACCGGCACCAGCAGGCCCGTGATGGTGGAGGCGAGCTCGTGCAGGCGTTCCACGACTTCGGCGGCACGCCCCAGACGCACGGCCTCGTGCAGAAGGAGGGCTTCTGCCGCGAACTCGCTGTGCGCGCGTGCCTCCGCCGCGCCTTCCAACGGTGAGGCGCCGCCCGCCCAGATGCGCGCCGTCCACAGGCCGTGCCGGTACACCCGCATCCCTTGTGGCACGTGTTTTTCGGCCTCGGCGAGCACGCCGCGCGCGTCATTGCCCAGCAGCGCCTCGACCTGTGCGAGTTCGCAGAGCCGGACGAACGGCTGGGCGGGCCGCGCCTCCTGGAGCAGCCGCCGGGCTTCGAGCAACCGTCCCCCGGCTCGCGCCAGGCCCGCGCAAGACACGGCCCAGCTCGACCGCATCGAGTCCCACTCCGCCTTCTCGCGATGCGCCTGCACGGCAAGACGTTCCGCATGGGCCAGATCGCCGTGCAAGGAGTGCACGAACACCTCGGAGAACGCGTTCATCTCCGCACTCAGCGCGAACTCGGGGTTCGGCGGGATGACCGGGAACGGCCCCGTGTAGCGGCCCTGCACCACGTCGATCATCGCGATGATCGACGCCTCACCCGGATCGGACTCCGACAGCAGTGCACGGGCCTCTTCGTACTTGCCGGCGAAGAACAGGAGCGCCGCCCGTGCCGCCGGCATCACGTCCATCTCCGCGGCTTCGTCGCTGCGCCCGAGCCCCCAGCCCAGGTTCATGGCGCGCACCGTGCGCACCTCGATCGGGTCATCGTCGGCCGCGACCATCGCGAAGACCTCTTCGGCCTCCTCCGGACGGTCCGTGAACAGCAGGACGTACGCCAACAGCCGTGCGGCCTCCACACCACCACCGATGGACCATGCGGCGCGTGCGAGTCGTTCTGCCAGGACGACGCCACCCATGGCGGTGGCGATGTTCGCGGCCGTGAGCAGCTGCGCGGGATCGTCCGCCGTACCGCTGTCCAGGCGCAGCACCGCCACGCGCAACGGATCGTCGAGCAACGAGGCCAGGTGACGCTGATGGTTCCGCTTGCGCAGAGGAGGGCACTGCGCGCGCAACACCTCGCCGTACAGCGGATGCGCGAGCCGCAGGCCGTCGTCCGTCACGGTCACGAGACCGTCCAACGCCTCCGACGCGGCCAGGTCCAGCGGCTCGCCGAACGCGAGCAGCTCCAGCACGCGGCGCTCGTCGGCGGGCACCGCGGCGAGGTGTGCCTCGATCAGCTCCACGAGCCGTGGGGACAACGGCAGCGGGCCGTCCAACGACCAGACACCGCCGTGCGACACCCATTGCGCGGCGAAGTGCATCTCCCGCAGCAGCAACATGTTCCCGGCCGACGCCGTCCACAGCCGATCGGCCGTGACGCTGTCCAGCACTCCGCCGAGCACGGTTTCCAGCACCTCGACCACCGCCGTGCGCCCGAGCGGCTCGAGCTCGATGCGCGGCAGCAGTTCGTCCTTCCAGAGCGCCACCACCGGGTCGGGTGCGCGTTCGCCCGACCGCAGCGTCGCCACGACGACGGCTTCGCGGTGGTGCACGAGCTGGTGCAGCAGGCCCGCTGACGCGTCGTCGAGCAGATGGACGTCATCCACCACCACGACACGACCACGCAGCGCCGTCCGTGCGGCGGTCAACATCGCCAACGGCGAGGAGTCGGCCGACGGCAAGAAGGGCGCCATCACGCCCAGTGGGATCTCGGACATCGCCGCGGTCGCCCGCAGCCGGACGTCGCACGCGACCTCGTCCAGCAGCCGCGTCTTGCCGACGCCGGCCGGGCCCGCCACGATCAGCCCGGCGCCGCGAACAGCCCGCCGGACCGCGGCGAGCTCGGCGTCCCTCCCCACGAACGGCCACCCCACGCGACCAGGCTAGGGGATCGCCGCCGACGAGATGGGTGATCGCCTACTCATGCCTCTGAGCAGCGCGAACACCACGATGGGCGCATGAGCTTCTTCACCGATCCGACCCCGTACTTCAACGAGTGGCGGGCGCGGGGCCCCGCTCTGGTCGAGACCCCGGACGGCCAGACGTCGTGGGTGATCAGCCGCTACGACGACGTCGTCCAGGCCCTCAGCCATCCCGCCCTGAGCAGCGCCATCATCCCGGGCGGGATGCTGAACCACACCGATCCGCCGGAGCACACGCAGTTGCGCAAGCCCATCGCGCGCGCGTTCTCCACACGACGTGTGGAGGCGCTACGGCCACGCATCGAGGAGATCACCAACGAGCTGCTCGACGCGTGGCAGGGCGCGGAGGAGGTGGACGTCGTCGAGACGTTCGCCTACCCGCTGCCCATCACCGTCATCTGTGAACTTCTGGGTCTGCCCGAAGAGGACAGGAACGAGGTCCGCGGACTCACCTCGGACCTGCTGAACCCGGCGACGATGGCCGAGGCCTACGGCAGGTTCGCCGCCTACGTGCAGCGCCTGTTGGAGACCAAGGAGCCCGGTGACGACCTCATCACCGAGCTCCGCGACGGGCCGAACCTCGTGAACACCCTCGTGCTGCTCATCACAGCGGGGCATGAGACGACCGCACACCTCATCGGCAACGGCCTGCTCGCGCTGCTGCGCCGGCCCGCGCTGAAGCAGTCGCTGATCGACGATCCGATCCTCATCCCGGAGGCCGTCGAGGAGTTCCTGCGCCACGACGGTCCGCTCGCGTTGGGCGTGGGTCGGGTCACCACGTCCGACGTGGTGATCGGAGGGGTCACGATTCCAAGATCTTCGCAGGTCACCGTCTCACTTGGGGCGGCGAACCGGGATCCGTCCCGGTTTCCCGGACCCGACGTGGTGCAGCTGGGCAGAGACCCCCACGTCGCGTTCGGTCACGGGATCCACTACTGCGTGGGCGCGCGGCTCGCCTGCATCGAGGGTGAGATCGCTTTCGGAACGCTCCTCCGTCGTTTCCCGGAACTCGCGCTCGTCGCTGAGCCCGAGTGGCGGGAGTCATTCATCCGAGGCTTGGCATCATTTCGCGTGCGACCGAAGCCTTGACGGCGGCACGGGCAGCCGACAGGTCGTCGACCGCGTAAATCTCCGGACAGGACGCGATGACGAGGTCCTTGTCTGACGCGACGGTCAGCAAAGAAACTTTCTCAGTCAACGACTTCGCTTGCCGGACAACTCCCTTGGCATCAACGCGGATCAACGTGACCCACGTCTCTGACCAGGGAAAGTCCGCGACGGCGCTGGATTTTCTCAGGCCTTCCACATCGAACTCGGCAAATCTGGGCATGACACCAAGATAACGAGTCGAGGTAGCGGAAAGGCAAAGATCACCCTTTCACCGCAATGCAGCCAGCAGATGGGACAGGTTGACACCAACGGCGTCCGCCAACCGGCGCACGACTTCCGGTGCGGGTGCCAACGGGTGTGTCTCGCGGGTGAACGGCAGGCCTTCACCGCCCGAAAACTTCGATTGCGGCGTGACTGGCGCGAGGATCGGGTAGACGCGCCAGCGCGGCACCTTCGAGTCGGCCATGGCGAGCGTGTTCTCCTGCCACAGCATCACGGCGGACTGCTTCGCGTTGCGCGCGAGGACGCAGCCGTGGCCCGTGAGCGTGATCGCGCGCGCAGCGGCACGCACGGGGTTGCGGAACTCGCCTTCCACGACCCACACGCCGTTCATGAACTCCGCGGTGAAGCCCTCGGTCTCCAGCGCGGCGATCGTCTCGGCGTGGTCGTCGTCTGCAGCGGCCGTGGCGAGTTCGACGACCTCCTGGACCTCCGAGGCCGTGACGACGCGCGCACCGGCCTCCGTGGAGTGGTGCAGGAGCCGTTCGACGTGGCGGTCCTCCGCGTAGGCCGCCCACTCCTGGGCCTTCTCCCATGCGGCCCGTGCGATGACATCGGCCTCGGAACCGCCGCGCAGCCGTGCGTCCTGCAGCAGCTGTGCGAGCACCACGGCGATGACAGAGCTCAACAGGGCGTCGTCACGCGATTCGTCGTCTTCGGGCACGAGAGAGACGACCAGGTCACGCAACTCTGCGCGCCAGCTCTCGTCGCCCGCCCACACGCCGATGGCGAGCAGGTTCAGGTAGTGGTCCGCGAGGGCCATCCGCACGAGCAACGGCTGGCCCGCCGCCTCCCGTGCGTCACGGCGCGCGGTCGCCTTCACCTGCTGCCGTTCCGCGGGATCCACCACGCTCACGCGGATCTTGTCGAGTTCGTCGAGGAAGTCGTCCCACCGGTCGTCCGAAAACCGGGCGAAGACGTCGTCCACCTGCATACCTCCAGCTCACAGTCGAGCGACGGACTCGAGTACTCGTCTGGTGCGCGCCACCTCGTGCGCGCGGAAGACCGCGGCGCCCGCCAACGCCGCGATCGCGGTCGCGACGAGGGTGCCCTCGACGCGCTCGTGCAGTTCCACGCCGAGGGTCTCCCCGACGAAGTCCTTGTTGGACAGAGCCATCAGCACGGGCCAGCCGGTCGCCACCAAGGCGTCCGTGTGCCGCACCAGCGCGAGGCTGTGCCATGTGTTCTTGCCGAAGTCGTGTGTTGGGTCGATCAGCACGCTCTTGCGGGGCACACCGAGCGCGACCACCCTCTCGGCGCGTTCGGTCGTCTCCGCGACGACGTCCGCGACGAGGTTCGGGTAACTCACCCTATGCGGACGCGTGCGGGGCACCGCACCGCCCGTGTGCGAGCAGACGTAGCCGGCGCCGTACTCCGCGGCGACCTCGGCCAGCTGCGGGTCCGCGCCCGCCCACGTGTCGTTCAGCAGGTCGGCGCCGGCCTCGCAGACGAGCCTGCCGACGTCCGCGCGCCAGGTGTCGCTGCTGATGATCAGATCGGGGTACGCGTCGCGCACGCGGGCGATGAACGGCACGACGCGACGCACTTCTTCGCTCGCGTCGACCAGGTCGCCGGGGCCCGCCTTCACGCCGCCGATGTCCACTATGTCCGCACCCTCCGCCACCACGCGGTGCACGGCCTCCATGGCCACGTCCTCGGCGTAGGTGGCGCCCTTGTCGTAGAACGAGTCGGGGGTGCGGTTGATGATCGCCATCACCAGCGCGTGGTCGCGGACGACGGTCCGGCCGCGGAACTGGAGCTCGATCACATCCCGTGTCTACCAGGTGGTCCCCGACCTTGGCACATGGCGGACGTCTCATACTGCGTGGCGTGGAACTGGTGAAAGCGGTCGACGCGCTCTGGCAGCGCGGCTGGCTGCCGTACGACGTGCGCGAGATCGTGGCGCGTTCGCTCGATGAGTCGGCCACCTCTCTCGTGGTGGACGTGATCGCTTTGTCCTGTTCGCCGCACGTCGAGTCGACGGTCCACCCGCGGTGGCGGCGCCAGCTGGACGAGATCGGCGCCTCGGTGTGGTGGGAGGGGCCGCTGCTGGAGGCGTGGGCGACGCGGCACATCGAGACGCGGTCGTACGCCGAACGCACTGCGGCCGAGCTGCTGAAGTTCCTCGGGCGCTTGCCGTCGTTGCCGCACATCCTGCCGTTGCCGGGCGACGCGCTGATGTCGGCCGTGCGCGCGGGCCTGGACCCGAAGGTGCTCAACCGGGTGCGCGGGCTGCTCGCGAAGGCCGAGTCGACGGCGTTCCCCGAGGAGGCCGAGGCGCTGTCGGCCAAGGCGCAGGAGCTGATGAACCGGCACGCGCTGGAACGGGCGGTGCTCGACGCCGACCTGCCCGCCCAGGCGACGTCGCGGCGGTTGTGGCTCGACAAGAGCTACTTCAAGGAGAAGTCGCAGCTCGTGCACGTGGTGGCGGAGGCGTTCCGGTCGCGGGCGGTGGCGTACGACGGGTTCGGATTCGTCGCGCTGGTCGGTGACGAGGTGGACCTGGAGAGCGTGGAGCTGCTGGCGACGTCTCTGCTCGTGCAGGCGACACGGGCGATGGTCGCCGTGGGCGGGCGGGCCGGGAAGGGCAGTGAGGCGCGCTCGCGGCCGTTCCGGAAGTCGTTCCTGGTGGCCTACGCGTCGCGGATCGGGGAGCGGCTGACGCCGGACACCCCGGAGGCCGAGGACGAGCGGCTGCTGCCGGTGCTCGCGAACCGCAAGCAGGCCGTGGACACGTTGTTCTCGGAGATGTTCACGCGCACGCGCACCTCGCGCGTAACTGTGCGTTCGGCCGCCGGGTGGGGCGCGGGACGTGCCGCCGCGGACGCCGCCGACATCGGCACGGGCCGCGGCGCGGTGACCTCGGGCCACCCCTTCGAGTGAACCCCTGGCCCACAACGGCCTCCGGAGCGCCCCAACCCCGGAAAACCGTCAGACCCCCTCCCTAACGTCGACCCCATGACATCCACCTTCCACAACGAGGTCCAGCTCGGCGAGGTCCACTACCAGCTGAGCGCGACGACCGACTCCGACGAGTCGATGGTGCTAGACCTGCTGGGGTCGCTCGGCTCCGGCGAGGTGGTCGCGGACGGCCGCCTCCGCCTGCCGGTCGAGGGCGGCGCCACGATCGGCAAGCTCCTCTCTCGCGTCCTGGGCGCCCACACGCGCCTGCGCAGCCGCCCGACCCGCCACGCCAACGCCAACCAGCCCTGGACCGAAGCCCTCGACACCGCACTGCGCACCGCCTGGCTCACCCCGTCCGAGTCCGACTCGCCGAAGCTGATCAGGTCCCTGGCCGACGACATGGAGCGCTCCCCCACCGCCATCCGCGCCCGCCTCGCGCGCGTGGGCTGCGACCCGGACGTACCGGGCCGCGAACTCTCCGCGGCGGCCGCGGTGCTGCTAGGGGGAAACTCAGGGGCGGGTCAGGGAAAGACCTGATTCGCGAGCCCCCGCGCCCGGCAGACCCTGGAGGAGCAGGCACCAGAGTCTCAGCAGGGGGTACGCAGTGGAAATCGGCGGCTTGTTCACCGCACTGCTCTTCGGAGCGATCATCGGCGGCCTGGGCCGCCTGGTGATGCCGGGCAGGCAACACATCTCGTTGCTCGCCACCGTCCTCGTGGGCATCGTCGCCGCCCTCCTGGGCACCGCGGCGGCCACGGCCCTGGGCGTCGCCGACACCCCGGGCATCGACTGGATCGAACTGGCCCTGCAGGTAGGCCTCGCCGGCGCCGGCGTGACCCTGTGGTCCACCCGTTCCAGGCGCAAGCTCCCCCACTGACCCCAGGCGCCGGGCGGCCGACGCACAGCCGCCCTCCCACCGCACCCCGCTGCCGGTACACCCGAGCCGCGAAGCCCTCCGCGCGCCACCGCGCCCGGACCGCCCAGCGCCCAACGGGCCCGGCAGCCCGTCCCGGCTGTCACCCACCGCCCGCATCCCGAGCCACGCTGCCGTCCCGCGCCCGACCGTGGAACCCCAGCGCCGCCACCGGGCTCCGCAGCCCCTCCACCACCGGACAGCCGAAGCCTTCGGCCACCTCGTCGCCGCCGTCGCGCGCCTGAACGCGCGCACCCCCGGCGCCATAAACGAGCCGAGACCTCGCACTCGCTCCGCAACCGGCCGCCTCGCCACGCTGCCAAGCACCATCTCGCCCGCGACACCCGCGAGCGCGTCCCGCTGCCGTTTCGCGCCTGAACGCGCCGAACCCCAGCGCCCTGACAGCTCCGGCAGCCGCAGCCGCACCCCGGCAACCAGCCGCCGCCCCGAGGACACGTCGTCCCGCTGCCGCACCGCGCCTGAACGTGCGTGCCCCAGCGCCCAACCGGTCCCGCGCATCCGGCACAGCCCGGCGATCAGGCTCGCGCCAGCCATTTCCTCAAGACGCCACGACTCATCTACCGCTCCAGCCGCCTGCCCAGCACCGCCCCACCACCCGCCTGCCACCCTCCGAAAGGAGCCGCCCCACCCTGATCCTCCCGCTCCCCGCCCACCACCACCCACCGCCCCGCCACCCGGCCGAAAGGAGCCCGCCCACCTCCAAACCGCCCTCCTCACAACAGAATCGCCCCACCCTCAACCCGGTCCACCCCGGATGATCAGCGAACGTTCATCCGGCGGTCGCCCAGGTCGGCCACAATGCGCGCCTCCGAGCGTTGAGGAGGACCAGTGGTCCGGTTGTGCACAGGCCTGGTGGCCTTGGTGTTGCTCGTGTCGGCCGCACCGGCGCAGGCGTCGGCGCCGTCGCGGTTCCAGCGGTTCGACACGATGTCGGTGTTCCGCAACAGTTCCGCGGCGGAGCACACGGCCGCCGAGATCGCGGCCGCCACCGCGGACGGGCGGCTGGTCGTCTACACCGACTCGCCCGCGCGCCGGATCGGGTTCGCCAGACCGGCCAGATCGGGGCGGGCGCTGACACCGGACGGTGTGCTGGCCATGCCGGGTGAGCCGACGTCGGTCGACGTCGTCGGCGGGCTCGCGCTGGTCGCGGTCAACACCTCGAAGTCGTACACCGAGCCGTCGGGTGTGCTGGTGGTCGTCGACCTCGGCAGGCGCGCGGTCGTGGCCACGCACGAGCTGGGCGGGCAGCCCGACTCGATCGACATCTCGAAGGACGGCCGGTACGCGGCCATCGCGATCGAGAACGAGCGGGACGAGGACGTCAGCGGGGGTGCGATCCCGCAGGCGCCCGCGGGGTTCCTGACCATCGTCGACCTGGCCGGGCAGAAGCCCGATCGGTGGACGCTGCGCAAGGTCGAGCTGACCGGGATCGCGGAGGTCGCGCCGACCGACCCGGAGCCGGAATACGTCAGCATCAACGGTCGCAACCAGGTGGCCGTGACGTTGCAGGAGAACAACCACATCGCGATCGTGGACCTCAGGTCCGGCACCGTGGTCAAGCACTTCTCCGCGGGCACGGCCACGGTCCGCAACACCGACACCAAGGACGACGGGAGGTACGAACCCACCGAGACCATCACCGCCGCACGCGAACCCGACGCCGTCGCGTGGCTGGACGACCGCACGCTCGGCACCGCCGACGAGGGCGACTACCTCGGCGGGTCGCGCACGTGGACCGTCTTCGACGCCGACTCCGGCCGGGTCGTGTTCTCCTCGGGCAACGAGCTCCAGCGGATCGCGGTCGAGCAGGGGCAGTACCCGGACGGCCGGTCGGACAACAAGGGTGTCGAGCCGGAGGGTCTGGCCGTCGCGACGTTCGGGCGTGACCGGTACGCGTTCGTCGGGCTGGAGCGCGCCAACCTCGTCGCTGTGTACGACGTGAACGACCCGCGCAGGCCGCGGTTCCTGCAGGCGCTGCCCACCGGTGTCGCGCCGGAGGGTGTGCTGCCGATCCCCGCGACCGGCACGCTCGTCGTCGCGGCGGAGGAGGACTCGGCGCAGGACGGCATCCGCTCGTCGCTCAGCGGGTACCGGCTGACCCGCACGCCGCTGGCGTTGTCGTTGGCGCGCAACCAGGGCACGCCGTCGATCGTGTCGGACGGCATCGGGTTCGGGGCGCTGTCGGGACTGTCCGGCGTTCCGGGTGATCACCGGAACGTCGTCGCCGTGACGGACGCCGCCTACGACCCGACGCGGATCCTGACGATCGACACGGCGGTGGCGCCGGCGAAGGTCCGCAGGGAGCTGACGCTGACCAAGGACGGCAAGCCCGTCGGGTACGACGGTGAAGGCATCGCCGCGCGGAGGAGCGGTTACTGGATCGCGGTGGAGGGTGACGGCAAGCAGAATCCGAACCTGCTCGTGGAGGTGTCCGCGAACGGGGCGGTCACGAGGGAGGTGCCGCTGCCCGAGGCGGTCGCGAAGACCGCCACGAGCAACGGGTTCGAAGGTGTCACCGTGACCGGCAGCGGCAGGTCCGAGCAGGTGTGGCTCGCCGTGCAGCGGGAGTGGAAGGCCGACAGGGCGGGCCAGGCCACGCTCGCGCGCTTCACCCCGGCGACCGGCGAGTGGGCGTTCGCGGCGTACCCGCTCGACGCGCCTCAAGCAGGTGCGTGGATCGGCCTGTCCGAGATCACCGCGCTCGACGACCGCACGCTGCTCGTCCTCGAACGCGACAACCAGCGAGGTGACGCGGCCAGGACGAAGAAGGTCTACCGCGTCGACATCAGCGGGCTCCAGCCGGTGCCGGCGGGCGCCGAGAAGCCGGTGGTGTCGAAGACACTGGCGCAGGACCTCGTTCCCGCGCTGAAGGCGGACGGCGCCGCCACGCACGACAAGCCCGAGGGCCTGGCCGTGGTCGGCAGCGGCCCGTTCCGGAGGCTGGTCGGAGTGGTGGACAACGACGGGCTGGACGACGCTCCCGGCGAGTCGGTGTTCCTGCGCCTCGGCCGGGTCTGATCAGGCGGGCGGCCGGTCCTCCGGCGGCAGGGAGAGGTAGGCCGGGCGCAGCAGTTCCACGAGCGACGCCCGGCCCACCGTGATGGGCACGGCGTCGAGCTGGTCGAGCACCGCGTCCGCGCGCACGGCGGCGGTCGGGTCGCCGAGGTTCACGCCGGACACGGTCTGCTTCTGCCAGAACGTGTCCAGGCACTTGGTCAGCGGTGGCGCCTCCTCGCGGGCCACGACGCTGCGCGCGGTGCCGCGCAGCGTGCGGAGGCGTTCGAGGAGGTCCTCCCGGCCACGGCCGCGCCAGGCCAGGATCTCGAACGGGTCGTTGTCGAACGATTCGGCCAGCAGGTAGCAGGTGGCGGCGAGGTGCTTGCACGGCACCTCCCAGTCCGGGCAGGTGCAGTCCATCGTCAGCTCGCGCTGCGTCGCCGGGAAGAGCTGGAGGCCGAGCGACGCGAACAGGCTCTCGATGTCGGCCGGCATCTCGCCGGCCAGCAGTTTCGCGGCGTACAGGGCCTTGCCCGCCAGGGCGTGCTCGATGCGCTGCCACTCCTGGCCGGTGAACGACTTGATCGCGATCCGCGTCTTGTACGGCGTGGGCCGCGAGCCCTGCACCAGCGCGATGACCATGCTCGTCGAGAGCGACAACGACAGGACCTGGCCCTGCCGCGCGTAGTTGCGGCCGCGGGTCAGCCGGCCGCCCATGCCGAACGACTCCAGCACCTCGATGAAGCGCCGCGACCACCACGTGGCGCCGATGTCACCGCGCTTGCTGCGCGCCTTGATGCCGTTGTCCACCTTGATGGTCTTGCCGTAGCGCGGGCGTTCGCCAGACCAGTGCTCACTCACCGACGGCCTCCCCGGACAACGTCAGCAGGTCCCGCAGCTGCGCGGTGGACAGGTCGGTGAGCCAGTTCTCCCCGGCGCCGACCACCAGCTGGGCCAGGGCGCGCTTCTCCTCGATCATGGCGTCGATGCGCTCCTCCAGCGTGCCGATGCAGACGAACTTGCGCACCTGCACGTTGCGGCGCTGGCCGATCCGGAACGCGCGGTCGGTCGCCTGGTCCTCGACGGCCGGGTTCCACCAGCGGTCGAGGTGGATCACGTGGTTCGCGGCGGTGAGGTTGAGCCCGGTGCCGCCCGCCTTCAGCGACAACAGGAACAGCGACGGCCCCTTGCTGTCCTGGAAGCGCTCGACCATGCGGTCGCGGGCCGCCTTGTTCGTGCCGCCGTGCAGGAACATCACCTCGGTGTCGAAGCGCGCGGCCAGGTAGGGCACGAGCATGCTGCCGAACTCGGTGAACTGCGTGAAGCACAACGCCTTGTCGCCCTCGGCGAGCACTTCCTCCAACACCTCTTCCAGGCGCGCGAGCTTGCCGGAGCGGCCGGCGACGCGGGAGCCGTCGCCGAGGAAGTGGGCCGGGTGGTTGCAGACCTGCTTGAGCTTCGACATGGTCGCGAGCACCAGTCCCTTGCGGCCGATGCCCTCCGCCTCTTCGATCTTCTCCAGCATGTCGTTGACGACGGCCTGGTAGAGCGAGGCCTGCTCGGTCGTCAGGTTGCACAGCTGGCGCATCTCGACCTTGTCCGGCAGGTCGCTGATGATGCGCGGGTCGGTCTTCACGCGCCGCAGCACGAACGGGTTCGTGATCTTGCGCAGGCGGGCGGCGGCGTCCTGGTCGTTGTGGCGCTCCACGGGGACGGCGAAGCGCGCGCGGAACGTGTTGACCGTGCCGAGCACGCCGGGGTTGGCGAAGTCCATGATCGACCACAGTTCGGCCAGGCGGTTCTCGACGGGCGTGCCGGTCAGCGCGACGCGGTGGCGCGCCTTGAGCTGCCGCACGGCCTGGGACTGGCGGGTGGCGCTGTTCTTGATGTTCTGCGCCTCGTCGAGCACCACGCGGTCGAAGGTGAGCTCGCTCAACGCGTCGGCGTCGCGGGCGGCCAGCGCGTAGGTGGTGAGCACGAGGTCGTTGCTCTCCACGGCTTCGCGCAGCGCATCACCGTCCAGGCGGCCGACGCCGTGGTGCACGTGCACCTTCAACTCCGGCGTGAAGCGCGCTGCTTCACGTTGCCAGTTGCCGACGACCGACATCGGGCAGATCAGCAACGTGGGCGGGCGCGAGCCGTGCGCGCGGTTGAGCGCCTCCAGTGCCAGCAGCTGAACGGTCTTGCCGAGGCCCATGTCGTCGGCCAGGCAGGCGCCCAGACCGATCTTGTCGAGGAACGCGAGCCAGGCCAGGCCGCGCTGCTGGTACGGGCGCAGCTGCGCGCCGAAGTTCGCTGGTGGCTCAACGGGTTCGAGCTGTTCGTCGGCCCTGCCGGACAGCAGGTCGCCGAGCCAGCCGTCGGCCTCGACCGACGTCAGCGGGAGCGGCAGGCTCTCGTCCTCCTCGGTGAGTCCGCTGTGGAGCATCACCTCGGCCGCGGTCATCTGCCCGCCGCCGCGCTTGAGGAACGCGAGCCCGGCCGCGAGCCGCTTCTGGTCGACCTGCACCCACTGGCCGCGCACCTTGACCAGCGGCACCTTCGCGCGCGCCAGCTCGGCCAGTTCGGCGTCGGTGAGCGTGTCCTCACCGAGAGCGAGCTCCCACTTGTAGTCCACAATGGACTTCAGGCCGATCTCGCTCTCCTTGGCGACGGTCCCGGCCGTGCCGCGGCTCTTCGTCGTGAGCTTCAGCCCCAGTTTCGTGGTCTGCTGCCACCACGACGGCAGCAGCACGCCGAACCCCGCCTGTGCCAGCACGGGCGCCGCCTGCAGGAACCGGTACGCGCCCTCGGCACCGACCTCCATCTCGGCCGGGTGCGAGCCGCGCAACGCCTCGTCGAGGTCGGGGTGCAGCTTGCTCGCACGCCCGAGGTCGGCCAGCAGGTGTTCCTGCGGCGCGGGGATCCAGCGCCGCAGCACGCCGTCGTCGGCGAACCAGACCTGCTGCGCGGGCACGAGAACGCTCGGCTCGTCGACGGCCTGCAGCAGGAACTCGACGGCCCACTCGTCCTTGTCGCGCTGCTCGGGCGAACGCAGCCGGAAACACGTGCGCACGGGGCTCTCGTTGCCCGCGCTGTCACGCCAGCGGTCCAGCTGTTCACGCAGTTCGTAGAGCTCGACCGGGTCCGCGTCGAACGCGGGCTCGCCGGTGAGCGCGGCGAGCCACGCCTCCGCCGCCGTCTCACGGCCCCGCTTCCTCGGGACGAGATCGGTGCCCCTCAAGCGGTCGCGCACCTGCTCGTCGACGGCGTTCGTGAGCGCGGCGCGCACCAGTTCCGCCGGGTCGCCGGCGATCTCCTCGCACCGGCAGGCGGGCGGCATCGCGGCCTGCAACGCCGCGAACCGCGCCGAGTCCGTTCCCGACAGCACCGGCACCCACCGCGCGACGGCCCGCTCCGGCGCGACCGAGGGCAGCACACGGCCGCGGTCGACCAGGTCGGTGGCGAACCCGGCCACGTCGAACACGAACCGCGCGGAGTCGCTCAGCCGCGTCTCGGCGCCCAGCTCCGGCACGCCGTCGAGAGGAATCGTGGGCACACCCCACTGCTTCAGCTGCACCTTGCCGCGCGGTGCCCGTCCCGCCGTCAGCGGATCGCGCACCAGCTCGGGCGACGCCATCGGCCCCGACGCGAACGACGGCAGCAGCAACGCGCGCGTGGTCGTTTTGCGTGGTTCCTGCCCGAGCGCGGCGGCCAGCGCTTCGGCCGAGGCCGCGAACGGGTGCGGCGCGTCGCGACGGGTGCTCTCACTGCGTGCGGGCAGGCCGGAGTCCTCGGCCCACAGCGTGAGGACGCCATCGGTCGTGCACAGGCCATGCAGTACGAGCACCTCCGAACCCTATGTGCTCACATTGGGGCCATGGTCGAAGACTCCCCTGTCGTGCTGGACGGTCAGTCCCTCAGCGCCGACGACGTGGTGCGTGTCGCGCGGTATCACGCGCCGGTGTCTCTGCACGCTGATGGCATCGCACGGCTCGAAGCGTCGTGGGGCGCCAGCCAGCGTCTTGTGGTGCGACGACAGGTGTACGGCCGCACGACCGGTGTCGGCGCGAACCGCGACCAGCTCGTCAGCACCGAGGGGTGGGCCGAGCACGGCCTGCGCCTGCTGCGCAGCCACGCGGGCGGGCTCGGCGGCATGCTGCCCGAGGAGCAGGTGCGCGCGATGATGGTCGTGCGCCTCAACCAGCTCCTCGCGGGCGGCGCCGGCGTGCGCAGAGCCGTGGCCGACGCGCTGCTCGCCGCGCTGAACAGCAGCTGCTACCCCGGCGTGCACGAGTACGGCGCCATCGGCACCGGCGACCTCACCGCGCTGGCCGAGACGGGCCTGACCCTGCTCGGCGAGCGCTACTGGCTCGGCTCGACGCAGACCCCGGACCCGATCGAGCTCGACTCGGGCGACGCGCTGGCGTTGATCAGCAGCAACGCCCTCACGATCGGCATGGCGGGCCTCGCCTGGAAGGACGCCCACGAGCTGCTGAAGGCGACCCACGTCGTCGCCGCGCTGTCGTTCCTCGCCGTGGACGGAGCGGTCGAGGCCTACGACGAACGCGTCCACCTCGGCCGCCCGCACCCCGGCCAGCTGGCGGTCGCCGCGGAGATGCGCCGCCTGATCGGTGACCCGCCGCGCCCGCCCGCCCGCATCCAGGACCCGTTCGGTTACCGCTGCTTCCCGCAGATCCACGGCCCGGCCGTGGACGCCGCCACGGACCTCGCCCGCGTGCTCGACGTCGAGTTCAACGCGGCCGCCGAGAACCCGCTGATCGTCGCCGACCACTTCGGACCGGAGGACGACGCCGCGTACCACCACGGGGCCTTCCACAGCGCGTACCTGGGCCAGGCGCTCGACCGGTTGCGGCTCGCGATGCTGCACACCGGCCACATCTCGACCGCCCGCCTCGCGACGCTGGTCGAGCCGAACTTCACGGGCCTGCGCCCGTTCCTCGCGGAGGGCGTGCGCGGCAGCTCGGGCGTGATGATCCTGGAGTACAGCGCGAACTCCGCGCTGGCCGAGGTCCGCACCCTCGCCGAGCCCGCGAGCATCGGCAACGCCGTGGTGTCGCGGGGCCAGGAGGAGAACTCGAGCTTCGCGTTCCAGTCCGCCTCGCAGGCCCTGCGGTCGCTGGGCGCGTTCCGCCTGGTGCTCGCGTGCGAGGTCGTCGCCGGCGTCCGCGCCCTGCGGCTGCGCGGCATCACGCCCATGACACCGCCGCTGCGCGCCGCCTTCGAGGCAGCCGAGGCGAAGCTCAACCCGGACATGTCCGACCGGCAGCTCAGCCCGGACGTGGAGGTGGCTTCGGCGCTGCTGGACGACTTCGCCGCCTGCTGAGGCTTGACCTCCACTTTGCTGGAGCTCTTACGGTCGCCACCACCAGGTTGTCCGAGGTGGGGGATGTGACTGTGATGCGTGCCGTCCGTGTGCACGAGTTCGGTGGGCCTTCGGTGCTCCGCGTGGAGGAAGTTCCCGAGGTGGTGGCGGGCCCGGGCCAGGTCGTGGTGGGTCTGGAGGTCGCCGACGTGATCCTCCTGCACGCTCTGCTCCGCGGCGGCTGGGGCCGCGAGTACTTCCCGCTGACGCTGCCGTACGTGCCCGGCCAGGGCGGTGCAGGCCGGGTGATCTCCGTGGGCGAGGGGGTGGACCCGTCGTGGCTCGGCAGGCGCGTCGCGTCCCGCAACTCGGTGACCGGCGCCTACGCCGAGCAGGCCGTCTTTCCCGTCGAGGGGATCGTCGAGGTGCCGGACGGCCTGAGTTCGGCCGAGGCCGCCGCCATGGTGCACGACGGCGTGACGGCATTGCTGATCCTCCGCCGCGTGCGGGTGGAGAAGGGCGCGTGGGTCCTGGTCGCGGCCGCGACAGGTGGTGCCGGATCGCTGCTCGTGCAGCTCCTGCGTGCGGCCGGCGCACGGGTCGTCGGCGCGGCGCGGGGCTCGCGCAAACTCGAGCTGGCCCGCGAACTGGGCGCGGAGGTGGTGGTCGACTACTCGCTCCCCGGCTGGCAGGACCAGGTGCGCTCGGTGACGGGTGGTGTCGGGCTGGCGTTCGACGGCGCGGGCGGGGTGCTCGGCCAGGAGACGTTCGGGGTTGTGGCCGAGGGGGGCCGGTTCGTCACCTACGGGTCGTCGGACGGGTTGGCCGACATCGATCCGGAAGAGGCGGCGCGGCGGCGGGTGCGCGTGGACAACGTGCTGGCGGACGGGGCGCCTGAGGTGGGTGTGGTGACGGAGCTGCTTGCTGAGGCGCTCGGGTTGGTGGTGCGGGGGCGGATTCGGCCGGTGATCAGTGCGACGTATCCGCTGGAGGAGGCGGAGAAGGCGCACCGGTCGCTGGAGGAGCGGGCGACGCTCGGCAAGTCGCTGCTGGTGGTGTGAGCGCGGGCGGTATGGGCGGCCAGGCGGTGGGGGCGGCCGGGGATAGGCGCGCGGCGGTGGCGGTGCGCTGCGGTGGCAGGGGGCAGCGGCCTGCTGGCGGCAGCAGACAGGCAGGCAGATGCCAGCAGGTGCCGCAGCCAGTGGGCAGCGGCCTGGCAGGCAGGTACCAGCAGGCGGGCGGCACCCGTCGCCGAGGCAGTGGCCGGCCGGCGGGTGCTTGTAAGCGGCGGTGTGCGTGCGGCCGCCGGGGCCGGGTTGCGTCGCCATCCCCGTGCGGCGCAACCCGCCCGGAGGGCGGTCAGCCTCCTGCCACGCTCGGCAGGATCTGGATCTCCGCGCCCGCCGGGAGCGGTGTGTCCGGACCCGACAGGCGGCGGCACTCCTCGCCGTTGACGTAGAAGTTCACGTAGCGGCGCAGGCCCGCCCGTTCGTCGCGGAGGCGGCGGTCGAGGCCCGGGTAGGTCTCCGCCAGCACGTCCAGTGCCGCGCCCAGGGTGGCTGGGGGTGGGACCTCCACGTCCAGGTGGGCGGCGCCGGCCGCCGCTGACCTGAGGACGCCTGGGATCAGGACCTTCACCTTCACGCCGGGATCACCGCCGCCCTGACCGACATCACGTCCGGGAGGTGCGCCGCCACCTGGTGCCAGGTCTCGCCCTCGTCGGGGCTCGCGTAGACCTCGCCCGAGCGGGAGCCGAAGTAGACGCCGGGGACCTCGGCGGTGTCGGTGCACATGGCGTCGCGCATCACGGCCGTCCAGAAGTCGTCCGGCAGGCCCGTGCCGAGGGACTGCCAGGTCTCGCCCGCGTCCTGGGAGCGGTAGACGCGGCACTTGCCCTCCGGCGGGAAGCGGCGGCCGTCGGCCTCGATCGGGAACGTGAAGATCGTGTCCGGGTCGTGCGGGTGGACGACCATCGCGAAGCCGAAGTCGGTCGGGAGGCCCGAAGCAATGGACTGCCAGGTGTCGCCTCCGTCGTCGCTGCGGTAGACGCCGTGGTGGTTCTGGGCGTAGAAGCGGGAAGGCAGCGCCGGGTGTTGCGCGACCTTGTGGACGCACTGGCCGAACTCCGGCCACGGGTCCGGGAAGAAGTACGCCTTGATGCCCTTGTTGCGGGCCTCCCAGGACTTGCCTCCGTCGGCGGTGCGGTAGACGCCGCCGGTGGACATCGCCACCAGCATGCGGTCGGGGTCGGCCGGGTCGGGCACGATCGTGTGGACGGCCTGGCCGCCGAAGCCCGCATCCCACTCCGGGCGGTGCGGGTGGTTCCACAGGCCCTCGACGAACTCGAACGAGCGGCCGCCGTCGGAGGACTTGAACAGCGCCGACGGCTGCGTGCCCGCCCAGACGACGCCCGGCTGCGAGGCCGGGGCGGGTTGCAGCTGCCAGACGCGCTCCAGGGCGGCGTCCTCCACCGGGAACGCGATCGGCGGCGTCGCGGACTCCTCCCACGACGCCCCCAGGTCGTCCGAGATGGACACGCCGGGGCCGAAGTGGGGTGAGGCCACGCCGGCCAGCAGGCGGACGCCGGCGCGCGTGTCGAACGCGACCGCGTACACCTCCTGCATCGGGTGGTGCGGACCGTCGACCTGCCACGAGACACGGTCCTCGCTGCGGGCGAGCCACAGCCCCTTGCGCGTACCGATCGCCACGACCACCGTCATCGCAACGCCGCCTCCAGACTCCGTGGATGTGATGCGGAGCACGTTACGCCGGGGGTCTGACAATTTCCGAGGGCGCGGGAAACCCCACGTAGACCCACAAGTTACTCACTGGTAGCGTCCGAAGCAGAAGACGCAAGGAGGCGACCAGTGCTGCTCGACCCGAACCACTACGACCCCGCCCACCTCGACGAGGAGACGCGCCGCCTGCTCAGGGCGACCGTCGACTGGTTCGAGGCCCGCGGCAAGCGGCAGCTCATCGCGGACGCGCAGGACAGGGTCTGGTACACGGACTTCCTCGACTTCGTGAAGCGCGAGAAGCTCTTCGCCACCTTCTGCACGCCGAGCGG
This sequence comes from Lentzea albida, assembly GCF_900111005.1. Classification (GTDB taxonomy): domain Bacteria; phylum Actinomycetota; class Actinomycetes; order Mycobacteriales; family Pseudonocardiaceae; genus Lentzea; species Lentzea albida. The sequence goes on along the minus strand of NZ_FOFV01000015.1, from coordinate 1,580 downwards.
CGTCGACGGCACCAAGCGCTGGGACGCCGCCCGCAACGCCGCGTTCAGCGAGGTGCTCGGCTTCTACGGCCTGCAGTACTGGTACGCGTGGCAGGTCACGGTCCTCGGCCTCGGTCCCATCTGGATGAGCGGCAACGAGGAGGCCAAGCAGAAGGCGGCCGCCCTCCTCGACTCAGGCGCGGTCTTCGCGTTCGGCCTCTCCGAGAAGGAGCACGGCGCCGACGTCTACAGCACCGACATGATCGTCACGAAGACCGAGGACGGCTACCGCGCCAACGGCAGCAAGTACTACATCGGCAACGGCAACGTCGCCGGCATGGTCAGCGTCTTCGGCAAGATCGACGACGAGTACCTCTTCTTCGCCGTCGACAGCCGGCACGAGAGCTTCGAGCTCGTCAAGAACGTCGTCGACAGCCAGATGTTCGTCAGCGAGTTCCGCCTCCACGACTACCCGCTCACCGACGCCGACATCCTGCACCGCGGCCCCGACGCCTTCAGCGCCGCGCTGAACACCGTCAACGTCGGCAAGTTCAACCTCTGCACGGCGAGCATCGGCATCTGCGAGCACTCTTTCTACGAGGCGATCACCCACGCCCACAACCGAATCCTCTACGGCAACCCGGTCACGGACTTCCCGCACGTGCGCCAGAACTTCGTGGACGCCTACGCGCGCCTCACCGCCATGAAGCTCTTCTCCGACCGCGCGGTCGACTACTTCCGCAGCGCGAACGAGGACGACCGCCGCTACCTCCTCTTCAACCCCATCACCAAGATGAAGGTGACGAGTGAGGGCGAGCAGGTCATCGACCTGCTCTGGGACGTCATCGCGGCCAAGGGCTTCGAGAAGGACACCTACTTCACCCGCGCCACGGCCGACATCCGCGCGCTGCCCAAGCTCGAGGGCACCGTGCACGTGAACCTGGCCCTGGTGCTCAAGTTCATGCCGAACTACCTCTTCAACCCCGCTCAGTACGAAGAGGTCCCGACCCGCCACGACGCGGCGGACGACGACTTCTTCTGGCGCCAAGGCCCCGCGCGCGGCCTCGGCAAGATCCAGTTCCACGACTGGGAGCCGGTCTACGCCGAGCACGCCCACCTGCCGAACGTGAAGCTGTTCCACGAGCAGGCGAGCGCCATCAAGACCCTCCTCGCCACGGCCGCGCCGGACGAGGCCCAGCAGAAGGACCTCGACTTCCTGCTGAACCTCGGCCACCTCTTCACCCTGGTCGTCTACGGCCAGCTGGTCCTGGAGCAGGCCAAGATCACGGGCACCGACCAGCACGTGCTCGACCAGGTCTTCGACGTCCTGGTGCGCGACTTCGCGGGCTACGCGACCGCGCTGCACGGCAAGGCGAGCAGCACCGAGGCGCAGCAGCGGTGGGCGCTCGGCCAGATCCGCAAGCCGCACGTCGACCAGGCCCGGTTCGACGCCGTCTGGCAGCAGGTGGAAGCGCTCTCCGGCCGGTACGAGATGCGCCCCTAGGCCGTGTCCCGGACGTTCGTCCGGTGGCAGGCGCGGGCGAGGGCCCCGGAGGCGGTGCCGTCTCCGGGGCCCTCGCCCGCTACTGCCGCCCGACGAG
>NZ_FOFV01000009.1 GCF_900111005.1 Lentzea albida | reverse complement strand
CAGACCGGACAGCCCCAGACCGGACAGCCCCAGACCGGACAGCCCCAGACCGGACAGCCCCAGACCGGACAGCCCCAGACCGGACAGCCACTGGGCCGGCCTGGCCGAGACGACGTCGTGGTACCGCCCGTGTCCTCGTCGGTCGAAACACCTGCACCCCAGCACGTGCCGGTGAGGCCGGACGTGGTCCCGGTGGTCGAGGCGCCGAGCGAGCTCGGAGCGGACCGCGGGACAACGGAGTTCCAGAACCCGCGGCCGGAGGTCTCCCACACACCGACGCCGCACGCGGCCGAGGTGGACACGGTGTCAGTCTCCGAACACGGCTCCGACCGCGACTCCGGCCATGAGACCGATCACGACTCAAACCGCGGAACCGACCACAACTCTGACCGCACGACCGACCACAACTCCAACCACGAGACCGACACCGACTCCGACCGCGAAACCGACACCGAGTCCGTCTTCGACGACAGTCGGACGGTCAACTCCGACGTGGAGTCGGAGCCAGAGTCGGAACCGGAGACGCAGGCGCAGCCGACCCCCGCCGCACCCGCACAGCAGTACCGCCGTGACGCACTGGAACAAGCCCCAGCCCACCAGCGGGGAACCGTCCGCGGCCTCCCCGGCCAACCGGAGGTGCAACGGTCGGCGTTCGAGGTGCGCAGGGCGGTGCAGGACGGTGTGTGGACGACGGAGCTGACGGTCGTCGTCGACATCGACCCCGAAGGCCGCTTCGGCGAGGACGTGCGGCGGGAAGTGTTGCGGGACGCCCAGAACGGGGTGGACCAGTACCTCAACGGGCCGGACCTGCGCACGGACAACGGGGACCTGCTGCGGTTCCGGGTCGTTCCGCACGACGGGAGCTCGCCGGTGGTGCACCACGTGGTGCACCTGGACCCCGAGCACGACGTGGACCAGACGCACTGGACGCCGGGGCAGGGGCCGTTGGCCTCCGCGCACGAGGTCGGCCACATGTTCGGGCTCGTGGACGAGACCGGTGGCGCGAACCGGCCTGCGGTCGAGGGCACGCTGATGGGGCGGCACCAGCGGACCGGGCCGGACGGGGTGCCGCGGGCGGTGACGAAGGTCGAGGTGCCCCCGCGGTACCTGTCCGTGCTGTCGCGGGTGATCGGGCCGGTCGAGCTGCTCGCCGACGTCCCCCGCGGACGGGTCACGGCCGATCTGCCCGCGGGCGCGGTGGAGCCGCGGCTGTACCAGGGCACGGACAAGGGGGCCGGCGGGCGCCGGGTGCGGTTCGCCCTGCCCGACGAGGAACCCAACAAGAAGCCCGACAAGAAGCCCGACAAGGAACCCGGCACGGAACCGGAGGAGCAGACAACCGAGTCGGCGGAACAACGGCTGCGCGACAGCCTCCCGCAGTACCTCCGGGACAGCCGTGCGCTCGGTGCCGCCCAGCAGATCGACGTGCTCCACGGTGACGAAGGAGCGCGCATCGAAGTCGAGCAGGCGCTCAGGCGCCTCGCACCCGGCGTGAAGAAGTGGGACGGTACCGACGAGCTGTCCGAGGGGATCGAGCACGCGGTCGCCGGCGCGTTCCAGGACCACGGCAGCCGCCCCACCGTCAAGGGTGACGACCGGTTCTACAGCCTGGAGATCAAGGCCACGGCGCACTGGGACCGCGTGGCGGTCCTCGGTGAGGCCGAGAACAAACAGGTCGCCTCGTCCAAGACGAAGACGTCGTCCTCCGTCGGGGAGGACGGCACGCGGCAGAACAACCTCTCGCCGCCCCTGCAGTTCACCGGTCTGCCCGGCGTCGTGGTCCAGGTCATGCCCACGATCCCCGCCGCGCCCGTCGAGCAGGTGAGCAGCGAGCAGAAGAAGGAGCTGGGCAGGTCGACCAAGGTCGAGCACACCCCGGCGGTGAAGGCCGACGTCCCGGTCACTCTGTCGTTCCGGCTCTTCGACGGGGACGGCCGCAGGGTCGTGTCACCGGAGGGGGAGCAGGAGGTCGAGGTCAGCGGCCGGGTGACCCTCGCGGTGCCGACCGACCTCCCGACGAAGGACGACGCGGGGCGCACGGTGCTCCACGAGGACACCGGGTCGCGGATCGGCGACGTCGTCGGAGCGGACATCGCCCCGGTCACCAGGGCTGACCGCGACCGGCTCGTCGCCGACGACCCGGTGTGGCGGGAGAAGCAGGGGGACGCGACCACCCGCCTGCCGGAGCTGACCGGCCTGCCGCGCGGCGTCGCCACCGAGTCGGCCGTGGTCAACAACCCCGGCACGGCCACCTTCGCCGAGCAGGTCCTGGCCCGCTTGCAGCCGCGCTTCGCGAAGGCGACCGCGCTCGGTTCGGACGGCCGTGAGGTCGTCGAGGAGTTCTTCAGCGAGAGCACGATCGCGGAGAACCTGCCGAAGATGGCCGTCTACGACGGCGAAGCCGAGCCGGAGACGGGGTGGGTCGCCTCACCGCCGATCTTCAAGGGGCGTGGGCGCGGGTTCGAGTGGCGGCCGCGGAGCACGCAGCTGGAGATGCGCGCCGTCGCGCGGTGGGTGCGCGTCGACCAGGTCAGGGACAAGGTCAAGATCACCGAGCGGACGCACGCGCACTTCGAGCACTCCGGCAAGTACGCCGTGAAGCGGAAGTTCGCGCTGTCCGGCTTCGTCGGCGGTGGCGGCGAACCGATCCCCGGTGTCATGGCGGCGGGTGGCATCACGGGCAGCGCGAGCATCGAGCGGAACGCGTCGGGGAAGGTCTCCGGCTCGACCGCGGGCAAGCAGGCACTGAAGATCACGGGCGACGCCGTCCGCTACGAGATGGTCTACGACATCGAGGTCCGCCAGGTCGGCAAGGAGGGACAGCGGCCCTGGAAGCTGGACGGCAACGTCAGCGCCCTGCACTGGACCTCCCGGCGCAACGCGGAACGAGCCGGACTCGTCGAGCCGGGCCAGGAGGACGGCGGGTTCCGCGGCGGTGCCGACCGGACCGTGCAGGGACCGCCGGAGTTCGAGCGCGGCAAGGCGATCCTCGGCGTGGTGGAGGAGGTCGACAGCGGCCGGCTGCTCGAACAGGCGCTGGCGCCGCTGCTGCACGACGTCCCGCTGCAAAGGCGTTGGTACGTCAGCAGTTCGATGTTCGTCCGGCAGTTCACCGACGGCGACGTCGAGGACGGGCGGCTCACCGCGAAGGCGGTCGAGGCGATCCAGCGGGGCCGGTCGCTCGCGGAATCGCTGGACGAGAACGAGATCGCCCGACTCACCCGGCGCCTGACCGACGGCGGGCTGCTGATCCCGTTGCGGCGCAGGGGCTGGTTCCACGACTACCGCACGACGGTGACCGTGACGGCACGGGTCGGCGACATCGAGGAGGGTGACCCGCTCACCGCCGACGAGCTCGCGGAGGTCTACGTCGGCAAGGCCACCGGCGGCATCGAGAGCGGTGGTTCCAGGTCGGCCGAGGTCGGCGGCGGCCCCCAGCTGCGGTTCATGGGCCTGCTCCCCGGCTCCGGACCCTCGACCACCGCGTTCGGCGTTCTGCTGTTCGGCGTGCGCGGAGCGCGGAACTGGTCGAAGGAGACGACCTTCGGCTCGAAGGCCAAGCGCAGGGTCGAACGGCGCAAGGGCGACTCGCTCACCGAAGAGGGCAAGATCGGCGACCGGGCGGTCCGCCAGTTCAAGTCCACGCTGACGATCGACTTCAGGGTCGACTCGGAGCGCCGCCACGCCGAGGCCGTGCGCAGGATCATCCCCGGCCGCAGCGGTCGCCAGCTGCCCACGCACGCGGAGATGCCCCGCGTGCCCGGCGAGATCTCGGTCGAGATGCGCACGCTGGTCCCCGAAGCGTTGCTGGCACCGGGAAACCCGTTCGACGCCGAGCCCCACGCGCCGGTCGTGCCCACTCCCACGCGCACGCTGCCCGACCCGCCCGCACCGCACGCGTTGCGCCCGCCGATGTCGCACCGCTTCGACGACGTCGAGATCGTGTCGTTCCACGGCGCGGAGAGGCTCCAGCAGGCCGCGCTGGAGACGATGAGCACCGCGTCCGGTCACGACCCCGTGGTGCACAGCCGCACCGGCGTCATCGCGCAGACGGTCAGCGCGGAGCTCGCCTCCGAGAAGCTGGCGCAGGACCTGCGCCTGTTCAGCGACACCCTGGTGATCGACTCCGCCAAGAAGCTGCACGGCCGCCGGGTGCACGACCTGTTCGGCAGCTGGGGCGTCACCTTCGCACCCCGCCTGTCGGCGACACCCGTGACAGCGCACGAGTACCAGCAGGTCGTGCGCGAGGTCCAGGGCACGTCGAAGGTCACCGGTGTCAGCGGCCCCACGGACACCTTCGGCGGTTACGTCGTCGGGGTCCCGGTGCTGACCGACAAGAGCCTGACGGCCGGCGAGCACGGCACGCACGCGATGCCCCGCGGCATCCTGGTCCTCCTCGGATCGCCGTACAGCGGCAGCGACGGCAGGTCGGACTCCGGCTACGTCGAGACCACGGAGAAGCTCTCGATCAGCGAGCTGCCGCAGAAGATGTTCCTGGTCCGCCTGGACGTCGACGCGACCGTCGTCGCGGAGGCCGTCCACAAGAACAACCTCACCTTCGGCCTGACCGCCCCGAAACCGCTCACCAGGGCCGGTGAGGTCGTCCACCTGCCGGAGTCCGTGCTCGCCTGGGTGACGGCGGACCAGCTCGCGGAACTCGCGACCGGTACCCCTCCTGCCGCGTCCCGCACCGACGGGACGCTCGCCGTGCCGCCGGGGCTGAGCCCAGGACGGACCGAGGGCCAGTCGGTCGGCCTCGGCGGCATCAGCCGGCCGATCGACCTCCAGCAGCACGTCGACGCCCTGCGCGACGCGCTGGCACGCCACCCCGCCATCGGCGCGGACAAGGCCCGCAGGCTGCTGCCGGACTCCACCCTCGACCCGAACAACGTCAACATCGCGAGCGTCAAGCGGTTCCTGTCGGACGCCAACCGCATGGTCAACAGCCTGATCAACGGCGGGCAGGTGGCCCCGAACAGGCTGGAGGACCGCTTCCACGGCGAGACCTACGACCTCGTGATCGACGCGTCGTTCACCGAGGAACCCTCCCAGGGCGCGGTGCGGAACGTCGCGAAGCTCAAGGCCGGGGTGAGCGCGGAGCTCGGCGCGAAGGGCGTCACGAGCCGGGTGCGGACCCTGTTCACGGCCATCGCGTCGTCCCGCGCGGCCGTCGTCGTGCGCAACCCCGGCACGACCGACCCGGGCAGTGGGCAGGACGAGAACGCCAAGCCCCGGCGGACCGAGGGCCAGGCGGGCGCGGGGCCCGGTCTGGAAGGGATCTTCGGCCGCAGGGAGCTGAAGAAGACCACGGACGAACGGACCAAGTACAGCCAGTCGGCCACCGTCGAGGGCCCGGTCGCCGTCCACACCGGACGCCTGGACGTCACGCTGCGGATCCAGCGCCACGGACGTGACTACGGCTCGATCGAGGTGACCGAGGAGGCCGAGGTCACCAAGCTCGCGGAGGAGGCGTTCCCCCCACCGGTGCGGGGAGGCCGGTTCGGCTCGGCCGAGGCGGACAGCGGCGTCCGCACCGGCCCGCTGAGCGACGACGACATGGCGGCGTGGCGGACGACGCTGCCGGACGGCACGCCCGTTCCGCCGATGAAGGACCTCGGCGCCCACTGGGCGGAGCACTACTTCGGCGACATCGAGGTCCTGCGCCGCGACGTGGTGGACGTGCTGCGCGCCGCGGACGTCGACATCACCCCGAAGGTCCTGCGCGTGCTCCGGACCGCGATCACGCCCACGAGCGTGCGCGCCGCGTTCCAGGCCGCGCTGGACGGCCGGTTCGTGCTCTCCCCGCGCGACGGCCTCGACCACGACGTGGAGGTCCACTTCCGGCCGTCGCGCACGCCGAGGTTCGCCAGCACGAGCGCGGGCGTGCGGATCGACGCCCAGCGCGTGCGGTCCGAGGAGACCGAGGTCGGTTTCACCAGCGGCAACGAGGCGGAGTTGCTCAACACGGCCCCGTTCGGCGCGCTGGGCCAGGCGACCGCGACCGGCTCCGGCAAGGGCACCGAGTCCGGGACGAAGCCGTTCCGCAGCCCGTTCGACGCGAAGGGCGCCTCCACGACGAGGACCACGCACACCGCGCTCGGTCCCGAGCTGGAGGAGAGCGAGCTCTCCCGGACGGACGAGTCCAGGACCGCCGCGCCGATGAGCTCCGAGACCAGGACGGACGAGAAGCTCACCCGCGCCCTGGTCGCCAGCGTGGACACCCGTGTCGTCGCCCGTCTCCGCACGCAGCACGGCGAGACGGAAGCGGTCGCCTACAAGGACCGCCGCGTGCACGACGCGTTCGCCGTGCGGATGTACGACACGAATGCCGCGCAGCTGACAGGCAGGCAGCTGCCCGGCCAGCTGGTGGACTCCACGACGGCGCTCGCGGAGAAGGCCGAGGCGTGGCTGAAGGCCGAGCAGGCCCGGACCGCCGCGTCCGCCCGGGTGGAGATCGCCGCCCGGCCGCTGGAGGCCGCCGACCAGCGGCGCTCCACCGCGATCGTGGACCGGCAGGAGATCCGGCCACTCATCCAGGCCCAGCGGGAACTGGCGCACGCGCGTCGCGACGAGTTCACGCGGGCGCGCGAGGAGTGGAAGAACGCACCCGCCGAGTCCAGGGAGCACCACCGCGAGGAGGTGAAGCGGCGGCGCGGCGAGTGGGCGGCCGCCGACGCGGCTCTGCGCAGGCTCGTCGACCGGGAAACGCGACTCGCCCGCGTCATCGCGCAGTCCGGCGCGGTCACCGCCGCCCACGCCGCCACCGTCGAGGCGGAACGCGCGGCCGTGCTCGCGGAGGAGAAGGCGAAGCAGGAGTGGTGGGCAGCCAAGGCCGAGCACGACCGCGAGATCGCCGCCGAGCAACGCCGGGAAGCCGACGAGGAGGTCGCTGAGGAGGAGGTCGCTGAGGAGGTCGCTGACGAAGAGGTCGCCCCCGATCCGTCACCGGAGGTCGAGGAGCAGGAGGCTCCCCGCACCGCGCTCCCGGACCTGCTCTCGCGCCTGGACCAGGTGGGAGAGGTCGACCACCGCTGGGGCAAGGCGTCGCAACGCGAGGTGGACGCGCTGCTGCAGGAGGCGCGCCGGATCGTCGACCGGCACGTGCGCAGGCCCCCGCTGTTCATCGAGGTCCCCACGCAGGACAACCTCGACCACGACGCCATCGTCACGCTGGTGGCCTACCGCAGGTACCAGGAGCTGCGCGGTCTGGTCGGCGACGGGGACAGGCCGGCGGACCTGGCGGCGCACCTGGCCGTCGAGACCGGGCGCCCGGTGGTCGAGAGCGAGCGCAGCGGACTGCCCGGTGGTGCGCCTCAGGCCGGTACCGCCGGAGGTCCCTCGACGTCCACCTCCGCCGTCGTCACCTATCCGCCGACGGGGAATGCGAGCGAGGCGATCGCCCTGGTGTCCGACGACTCGGCACAGGACGGGTGGCCGCAGCGGGTGCACGAGTGGCTCGGGACGGGCGACTGGCCCCCGACCTCGTCGGCGTTCGTCCTGCTGGAGTTCGAGGACGACCACGTCCTCGTTGGTGGCGACACGCTCGACGCGGACACCGCTGCCCAGTTGGTGCTCGACTCGGGCACCTTCACCTCGCTCGGACGGGACTTGCCCGTCCACGTCCTCCTGGTCAGCCGGGGCAGCGAGCCGACGAACAGCCCGGCCAGCGATCTGAGCGGGATCGACGACCTGGCCGGCGACCAGCGCGCCGAGGAGTTCGTCCAGCGGTTCTCCGAGGCGGTGCAGGCGGGGGCGCCGAACCGGCCCGTGTGGACCAGGGCGGAGGAGGACGACCCCGACGACCTCATCTCCGCGCTGACGCCTGCCGAGCTCGTGTTCGACAGGCTGTACCCGATCACTCCCGAGAACCTGGTCTCCCGTGCCATCACCAACTCGTCCGGCGACCTGATCGGGTTCGACGTCTCCAGGCGGCGCTGGTTCACCCCTCCACCGGGAAGCATCCGGACGGTGCACGCCGAGCGGAGGTCGGAGGTGCGTCCGCCGGACGAGTTCGACGCGGAAGGACGCGAGCTGCCGCTCCCGTGGGCAGCGCTGACCGCACCGGGGCGGGTGCGGCCCCTGGTCCTGGCGCTGTCGTCGACGGAGGATCCGCAGCACTTCAACCTCAGCGCCGGGCCGGACGGCAAGAGCCTCCTGCACACCCCGCGGGAGATCGCCGAGCTCCTGGTGAAGAGGCCGGACTTCCTCGCCGCGGTCACGGCACCGGAACAACCGGCCCTGGTGCTGCTGAACCGGAGCCCATGGGGGAGCGAGCAACGCCCGCTCGACCTCACCGCCGAACTGGTGGCCGAGCTCTCCAGGCTGGTCGGGAAGCCGTTCGAGACCTACACCATCGCCGGCAAGCTGCGGATGAGGACGGACGGCGTCACGATCGTGGCGACGGACGCTCTCTTCGACCACCAGCCGGCGCCGGTCGACGCGACATCGGTGTTCCGCTCCGGTTCGGTGTTCGGTCTTCCCGGTGCGGAGCCGGTGGGGCCGTGGTCGCGGGCCACGGTGCAGGCGTTCTCCGACGCGGTGGAGAGCGGCCGTTTCGTCGTTCCGGGGCCGTGGGGCGCGGCACGGCCGTTCTTCGTGGTCGCTCCCGGTGACGCAGCGGGCGCCGCCCGCGCGGGTCTCGTCGGTGGCGGGCAGCTCGACGTGGACGGCGCCTGGGTCGGAGCGGCGCTGTCCGACCCCGCCTCCTCGGCGCTGACGGCCGATCCCACCCGTCCCGTGGTGATCGTCAAACCGCACCCGTCCGGTGAGCAGGACTTCGGCACCTTCGCGTTCGACGTCGTCACGCGACTGCACGAGGCCGGCCTGTTCCCGCCGGTGTACGCGTTGCAGGGCAGCGGCGACCTCACGACCATCGGCGATCCGGGAACCGCCTACGCAGACGTGTCCGGGCTGCGGGCCGGCGACCTCGACGTGACGCCGGTGCTCGACCGGGAGGGCAACCCCAGGGCCCTGGTCGTGCGCACCCTGGGCGACGACGACTACTTCGCCGAGGTCAAGGCATGGGCTGAAGCCGCGGAGGAACAGTCGCTGCGGTTCCCGAAGGGCCCGGACGGCACCGAGGTCGACCCGAGCTGGTCGAGCGACCACACCACGCCGGTGTTCGTCCTCGTGCGCACCGGTCCGGCCGGCTACCGCGCCTCCTCGCGAGGAGCGCTGGACCTCGACGTCACCCCGCAGGTGCTGATGACGGTGCTGCGGAACGACCTGAAGCTGCGGTTCGTCCTCGGCAGGGGGACCAGTGCCGCCGAGGACACGGGCGTGAGGGAACCGTCGGTCGTGTTCGCCGCGGTCGACGGTCCCGTGGTGGGGCAGGACGACCTGACGACGGGCCTCGCCGGAGGCGGCTACTCACGCAGGATCCACTGGTCCGGTGGGCGGACGCGGTTCTCACCCGACGGTGTGGTCGTCGTGGAGGTGCCCCGGTTCGGCAGCGAGGCCACGCCGCCGCTCGCGGCTTCCAGCCTCGTGTCCCACCCCAAGGTGAACGACCTCCAGGGCCTGCACGGTGTGATGTTCCCGTCGTCGGACTTCGACCTGGTCGACGACGTGGACGACGCGCACAGGGCGGGCGCCGGCCACCGCGACTTCTACTTCTCCCGCCGCGAGGTCCCGGGTTCGCCGGGCACCGGCACGACGACCCTGGTGCCGAAGCTCAGTCCCTTCTTCGGGCTCGAGACCTGGTACGCCGGAGCACACGGGTCCTGGTCGGCCATGTACGCGGCGCTGGCGGGGAACCGGCCCTACCTGCTGGGTGACGAGGTCAAGCTGGACCCGCACAAGGCGGCTGCCGTCCTCAGCGGCCACCACCTGTTCGCACAGGCGCATCCGAACACCACTCCGGCCCTGATGCTCGAGATGTGCTACCTGGGCGGGGTCGAACCCGGTCACAGCGGTGAGAGCGTGGCCGGCGCGATCCAGCGGGCGTGGCGGTCGGTCGCGCCGCAGCCAGCGGTCCCGAGGGTGTTCGCGGCCACCCGCGAACTGCTGGTGGGCAACGGCGACAACTACGTGGTCTACGACGGTGGCGACATCGTCGAGGTCGTCGCTCCCGGCAGCCGCATCCGCCCGCCCGTCGAACTGCGGGAACTGGCGGCCAACGACGTTCCCGCGGTCACCGCCGCGTTCGACCCGGCCGGAACGGACGTCCTCGCCGGTTCGGACGCCGACATCGAGACGACCGCTCGTGCCGTGGTGCGGGCCGCCGCGTGGCGGCAGCTGAGGCTTGCGCAGGAGCACTGGGTCACGGCGATGCCGGCCGTGACCATCGTGGGCGGCGGAACGAACCGCGGTCCGGTGCACCCGCGGACCGGCGGGCTGCTCTCGTCCGCGCGGGTGGTCGAGGTCGAGCGCCGGTTCCGCGCGGCGCTGGCCGACGAGGCGCAGGACATGGCCCACCGCGGTATGCCCGTGGACGTCGACCACGTCCGGATCACGATCCGGGGGCCGCAGGGCGACCACGGCGTCGGGCCGCACGAGGTCAGGATCGAGGTGGCGCTGGAGGCACGACCCGATTCGGACGTCGTCGGCACCGGGAACCAGGAGAGCATCCGGGAGCTGTTCCGCGACCGGCGGGGTACCGCGGTCGGCGCGGCCTTCCCCGCGGTGAGCGGCTCCGGCAGCGGACACACCCGAGCGGCGGTCTCGCGCGCGGCCTTCGACAGTCCACAGAGGATGGTGGACCGCTCGTTCCGCGCCGTCGAGGCGGACGGTGTCCGCACGACGCGCGGAGGTGACACCGCACCGCCGGTCGCCCTCTTGCCCCGGCCTGCGACGCCGATTCCCGGTGTGGAGGACGACGACTCCGGTTCGGACACCGCGAGCGAAGCGGGCTCCATCCCGGCCGGGTTCGAACTGGTGCAGCCACCGGTCACGCCCGCGCTGCGCGACGTCGTCGAAGAGCAGCTGGCGCAGGCGAGCATCCTCCACGTCGATCCGGTGTCGAACCAGCTCTCCGACCCCGCCGAGCAGGCGGACCTGGCCGTGCTCAGGTCCAGGCTGGCCACCGCCGTGACGCTCCAGCAGGACTCCGGTCTGGCGATGCCGGTCGTCCTGATCTCCGGCCGGTCCGAGCAGACGGCGGTCGTCGCGGCCATGCTGCGGGACGGCCAGGCGGTGGACCCCTCCCAGCCGGCGCCGGACGTGCTGCAGCTGGCGGTTCCGTCGGCCGCGGTCAGCGTCGTCGTGGACCTGCCGGACTGGCCTCTGGGCCACGAGCACGCACCGACCACGGCCGCGGCAGGAGGCCTGAGCTTCGGTTCCAGCTTGCCGGACGAGCCGCCCTGGGTGTTCCTGCACGCGCGGCAGCCGGTGATCCCGCGAGCGCGCAAGTCGTTCTACGTCTACGCGACGCTCGAAGGGGACCGGTTCCTCGTCCGGGGCGTGCCGGTCACGCCGGCGACCCTCGCGTCCCGCGTCCGGAACTCGCCCGCCTACCGGCGCTGGGTCACCCCCACCACGCCGATCCGGCTCGTCGGTACCGACCCCGACCGTCCCGAGGCGTCCCGGCGCGCGGCGCAGGAGTTCGCGGAAGCGTTGTGGCACGCCGGATCGCGTCACCTCGTGAGCGCGGCCACCGATCCGCTCGGGCTCGGCCCGTCCAACAGCACCGTGGTGCTCAACGACGGTTACTACGAGCCCGTCTCCCAGATCCGGCCGGGCGATGTCGACTGGGTTCCGCTCACGAGGAACGACGGCGGCCTGGTGGGCATCGGGTTCGCCACCCCCGATGTCCTCGACGGGGACGTGCTGCGGTCGATGGCCCTGTCCACCGACCAGTCCCAGCGACTGGTGGCCGAGGAGTTCGAGGACGCGGACGGTCACGTGGTGCACCACTACCGCGCCGGGAAGTGGGCTCCCGCGACGACGGGTGCCCGGACCCGTCCGGTGACGCTGGTGGGCGAACACGGCCAGAACGGGTACACCCTGCCCCTGGTGGACGGTTCCACCCTGCCCGTGGACGCCGAGGTGGCGGCGCACATGTTGGCGGGATCGGCGTTGTTCCGCCAGGCGACCGCCGGTCCGGTGCGCCCGCAGTTGCTGCTGTTCACCCATGACGAGTCACTGCCGACCGGCTCGGCGAGCGGAGCGAACGAGAAGCTGCTGGCCACCCTCCGCAACCTCACCGGACCCGTGCAGGGCCACGACTTCGCGGGCGAGCTCGGTTTCTCCGACGTGGGCGCGCTGGTGGTCCCCCGTGACGCACGGGTCGAGGAGAGCGGGACACCGACCGCCGCCGACGTGGTGAGTGTCGCGGGCGGTCCGGTGACCGGGTTCCCCGTGCCGGGCCTGGACGCCGCGACGATCCAGGACTTCGCCGACGCCGTGCGGACGGGCCGCACGGAAGGCCCGACGGGTCCGTGGGCACCCGACTCGCCCCTGGTCGTCGTGGTGGACTCTCCCGACGGCACGTTCGCGCGCGTGCGGTCCAGGGCCGGGGCGGTGCTGGAGCTCGGAGGCGGGGACCTGGGCCGGTTGTGGCTGTCCGACAGCGGTTCCCGGGCCGCGCTGGAGGCCGATCCGAGCCGTCCCGTGGTGCTGCTCGCGAACTTCGCCGGCACCGAGGCGAACTTCGGCCAGCTGGGGTTCGACTTCGCCGGAGCGTTGCACGAGGCGGGTTTCTTCACCGACGTCTACGCCCCCGACGGTGCGGTCGAGATCAGGGACGACGCGGTCAGCCACGACCCCGCCACCGAGTTCCCCCTCGTGTCCCCGCTGCGCGCCGGTGATCTCCAATCGGTGGTGCTGCGCAACCGCGACGAGGTCGCTGTGGCCGTCTACCTCAGAGCTCCCGGCGACGAGGCCGAGTTCGAACGGGCGAGCCAGTGGGCGGAGAACGTCACCGCGGACATCGTGCAGTCGTTCCACGGGGCCCGGGGCAGCGAGCAGTCACCGTGGCTGGACAGGTTCCCGGTCTTCCTGATCGCGAGCTCCGGCAGGCGCGGGGTCCAGGCGGTGCGCCGTGACAACGCGGCTGTGGACCTGACCCCCGCGGCTCTGGCCGAGGTGATGCGCGCGGACGACGAGCTGCGCGCCGCGCTGAACACCGAGACCGGCGAGCAGAACGGCCGCGGTGTCGTGCTGATCGCGCTGAACGGCGTGGCCGGTGACTTCGACGCGTTCTCCATCGTCTTCGCGGCCGGTGGGTACTCCAGGTGGACGTACTCGCCCAGCGGTGTCACCACGCTGCACCAGGACGGCACGATCTCCCTGCAGGACGGGGAGTTCCTCTCCTCTCCGCCTTCGAAGGCGTCCTCCGCCGACGTGATCACCCGTCCCCTGGTGAGCGACCGGCTGGGCGAGCACGGCCAGTACTTCCCGCTCACCCTGACCGACGACCACCACATGTCCGCCGCCGCGCGGCACAGCGACGAGGTGGAGCTGCAGTACTACCTCCGCGAGCTCATGACCGGACCGGGCGGCACCGCCGTGATGAAGGCCTACGTCGCACCGTGGGCGGGCTCCAGGCGTGTCCCGTGGCTCGTCGACGGGCACGGTGGGCGCCGTGGGCTCATGTTCGGTCTTCGGACCGATCGTCCTTTCGTCTTCGGTGACACGCAGACGTTGAACGGAATCGACAGCGCCGCGGTGGTGGCGGGGACAACGCTCTTCGCCGAGGCGGCGCCGGATTCGGACACGCCGGTCGCGCTGGTGCAGTGCTGGCTCAACTCCTCGAACTCGACCACGACCCCCACCGCCGCGGAGCTGTTCCAGCGGGAGTTGGACCGGAACCACGAATCCCAGGTCTTCGCCGCCACGAACGTCGTCAGCGTGCACACGACCAACGCGGTCAGGGCCGTCAAGGACGAGGGGAGCTTCGCCGCGGCCGACCCGCGGGCACCGGTCCCCGAGGTACCGCTGTCCGACCTCGTGGCGTACCGGATCGACGACACCACCGTGCAGTTCGACCCTGGCCAGACCTACCTGTCGTACCTGCAGGACGCGGACGTGCGGGAGACGGCGCGCCTGGCGACGCGCGCGGCCGCGTGGCGGGCTCTCAAGCAGGCCGGTCTCCCCACGGTGGAGATCATCGTGCACGAGACGCCCCTCACCGGTGTGGACCGCGCGCTGGCGGAAACGCGCGCAGAGGGCATCGAGCGGGTGGTCCGCGCGGCGGTGGCGGCGGAGAGCGCGCAGCTCGACCGGCTCGGCCTGGGCGTTGACCCCGGCGTCATCGGGGTCAGCGTGACCGTCGACGTCGCGGCACCCGGCTCGGAGCCGCCCGCCCGCGTCGTCGTGACCCTTCCCCCGGAGATCCTCGGCGCGCGGCAGCTGGCCGAGGTGGAGGCGAACCCCGGCTCCCTGCGGGCGATCCACGACATGAACGAGGCGTTCGCGCCGCTCGCCCGCCGCGGTTCGGCGACCGCCCCGTCACCGCAGCCGGTCGAGCTCGACGCCGGTGCCCAGTCGCAGCCCGTCGGGCGCGGTCCGGCGGTGGACGAGAACCCGTCCGGCGTCGAACCCACCCTCCGGCGTCCGGTGGTCGAGGACGAGCGCTGGCGGCATTCCGCTGCCGCCCGCGCGCCCTGGTTCGACCCCCAGGACGTGCCACTGCGCCCGGCGGACTGGGAGCACCTGCGAGCGGGTGCCGAAGTCCGCACCGTCGACACCGAGCTGTTCGACCCCGCGCGGTCGCGTTCCGGACCGGCGGGGTACGTCCAGCGCGTGCGGTACGACGTGCGCCGGATCGAGGTGGGGGACCGGCACGTCCGCGAGCTCACGGTCCGGCTGCGGCCGGTCGGTGACATCACCCCGGACCTCCGGCTGGAGGTGGAGGCCGATGTCCAGCGCGGCCTCGACGCCATCGCGAACGCGGGGTACCGGCTTCCCGGCGGCGACCAGCTGCACGTGCGGGTCGAGTTCGCGGGGCCGCACGAGCTCGCGCACTCCGACGTCGAGCTCCGGCCGCGTGGCGACGACGACGCCAGTCGCCAGACGCGGTGGCGTTCCGACGACCGCGAGGCGCTGGCCCACGAGGTCCTGCACTTCGTCGGGCTGGTGGACGAGCACGTCGACCAGCACCGGGTGTTCCTCGCCGACGACTCGCGCAGCCGCGTCGTGGCCGACGACGGCCCGATGGGACCGGCCGTCCACAACGGACTGTCGGCGCTCAAGCCGCGGCACGCCTGGATGATCGAGCGGACGATGGTCAGCCAGCTCGGGTCCGTCGAGGGCTGGAACCCCGTGCGGCCCGACCGGACCTCGCCGCTGGTGGACTCGGCCGCGCGGACCGCGGACGTATCGCTGCCAAGGGACAGGTCGGTGCCCGAGCTGCTCCGGTCGATCTCCGACGGGCTCGCCCAGCTGGACCGGCACCTGACCGCGTTGCCCGGCGCGTTCGGTACCGAGCTGCGCGACCGGGCCGCGCACTGGCGGCAGGTCGTGGCCCGGCCGGCGGAGACGTTCCCCCCGACGGCGGCCGAAGCGTTGCAGGACCGGCTGGACGCCCTCGGCGCCCTGCTCGTCCGTGCCCGAGCCGTGCGGCTGCGCCACATCACCGGCATCTACGACCGCGCGCGAGCCGTCGTCGAGCGGGGCGGCAACCCGCTCGGCTTCCACCCCGCCGGCATCCCAGGCGGCCTGACCGCGGCGCCGGAGGCCAGGTTCGGGCTGGAGGTCGAGTTCGAGACGAGTGTGCCGGGGAAGATCGGTCACCGCCTGGAGGAGCAGGGCTTCCTGAGGTGGGACGACGGCGCCCGCTTCTACGACGACGTCCCCTCCGCGTCCGACGGGCTCTACCGGTTGGTGGCGGAACACTCGGAGGACGACGGTGCCGAGCTGGTGTCACCGGTGCTGCGCGGTGGCAGGGAAGCGTGGGAGGGCCTTCGCGCCGTGCTCAGCACCGTGCGGCGGCAGACCGACGCGGACGGTGACACGCCCGACGCGAGCGCGATGGGCGGCCACGTCAACGTCAGCCTTCCCGGCGGTCTCACCGCGGAGCAGGCGGTGCGGCTCGCCCAGCTGGCCAAGGCCAACGAGGAAGTCCTGTTCTGGCTGGGGAACCGCGTCGAGGCGGACGGCCGGGACCGCAGGATCGACCTGCTGGGACCGAACCCGATGCCACCGCACTCCGTCGACGAGTACGCGGACGGTGCTCGTGCGGAGACCCACGACCAGCGCGTCGTGTGGTCGTTGAACGCGAACAGGAACGAGGCCGTCAACTTCGAGCACCTCGGGGAGTCCGACGAGGCGCTGCGCCGCGTCGAGTTCCGGTTCTGGACGGGCAGCCTCGACCCGGCGACGTGGCAGGTCCAGGCGGAGATCAGCGCGGCCATGTACCGGGCGGCGACGGACGCGAGCACGCACGACCGGATCGCCGCGATGATGCGCGAACCGCTCCTCCTCGCGCCGGGCGGCCGGGTGGAGAACCGCGAGTTCTGGCTGGACCGCCTGCTGTCCTTCGCGGAGCTCCTGCCGCTGAGCCCGGTGGCGCAGCAGGAGCTGGTCAAGCGCGCGGCGATGAGCGGACCGTGGCACTTCAGCCCCGAGGTCGACGCCACGCTGCGTTCGCAGGAGGTGGGCAGGAAGGACGCGATCGTCTTCCCCGCGCCCGAAACCGATCTGAGCCAGGTGCTCGCCCTGCTGGACCGGTTGCCCCGCCGCCGCGACGACCTGCTGCTGTCCGTGAGCCTCACACCGGACGGCCGGCACGTGCGGCTGTGGAACGGTCAGACCCGGACGGTCGAGGACTTCGCGGCCGCTGCCGAGGAACGCGGGATCGGTGAGCGGCAAAGCGTCGACTGGCAGGGAGGGACGGCCGCCGGTCGAGTCGTTCTGCTGACCTCGGGAGGAACCGAGCTCGCGCGGCACATGGCGAACCTGATCGGCGCGCCGGTGCTCGCCACTCCGGGGGACGTGCGGTTCGACTCGACCGGTGAACTGGTGGCGGTGGGGGAGAACGGCCCCGTCGAGTGGGTCGAGTTCACCCTCGCGAACGAGCCGTCCGGCACCGGCACGGACCGCCTGGAGGTCGCGCTGCGCGTCGGCGATGGCTCCCTGGACGACGAGGCCCTGCCCGCGACGTCCTTCGTGCCGATGCCGCCGAAGCCCTTCACCGGCGACGTGGTGGCCGACGCGGTGCACGGACGCGAGGCCGAGCCGGATCTGAGCGGCACGCGGGAGGACGCGACCTCGCTGCTGCCCGACCCCGAGGCCGAGGAGATTCCGCTCGCCACCCTGGCCAGGTCCGAAGTGGACAGTGTCGCCGTCGAGGACGGAGCACCCTCCACGGAGGAGTCCTCGACCGCCGGAGGCCTCGACCTCCCCGACGACCGGTCCTCGGGGCTCTTCACCCAGCGCGGTGAGCTCACGGGCGGCGCGGCGGTGGACGCCGCGATCGACGCGCTGCTGCCCGAAGGCGAGCGCACGGGTGTCGAGCACTTCGTGACGGCGTTGAAGACCGGTGGCGGCGGTTTCCTCGGCGACGGGCGGTCGGAGGACGTCGAGATCGGCGGCAAGCACTACGAACTGCACGCCAGGGCTCACTACCGCTGGGACAACGCGACGGAGAGCGGAACGGCGTCGCGGTCGGTCAGGCTCGACGGTCCCACCGGCAGTGCGACGCTCTCCGCGGCGTCGAGCGCGGCCCAGGCCAACTCCGCGCTGGCGCTGGTCCTCATCCCCGCCACCCCGGGCTTCACCGCGGTCGGCACTGTCGGGGCCTCCACCGACGCCAGCAACTCGGTCGCGGTGGGCGCCAGTGCGACGGCGAGCGGTGGCCGGCAGCTGGCCGTGGCGTTCCCGACGCGGGACGTGTCGGTGCCGGTGTGGATCGAGCTGACCCTGCGCGACGCTCGAGGCCGGGTCGTCGGCGACCCCGTCCAGGTCGGGGAGGCCGGGGACATCGTCGTCGACCTCTCGGTGCCCGACCTGCCAGGCGGGGAGCCGGGAGGCGTTCTCGCGGACGGCCCCGTCTTCGTCGAGTCGGTCCACATCGGACGAACTGGGGCGGGCAGCTACCGGGGCAGGCCGTTGCCGCCGGACGCGGACGGCGAGCACCGGCTGTTCGACAAGGTCGTCTCCGCGCTGCCGGGCTCGCTGGTGAAGCCGGGCCGTCCCGGACGCAGGAACCTGCGGGAGTTCCTCGACGACAGCACGTTCAAGAAGCGCTACCAGGACATGGCCGTGACCGCCGAGCAGGCCGAACGCGGGCGCGGCTGGGTCCGGTCCGAGATGCTGTTCACCGGAAAGCACCCGTTCGCCGCGTGGCTGCACACGCCCAGCGCCGTCGAGATGCGCCTGGTCGAGCGCGTGGAACCGGTGGTGCTCCGCACGGTCGACCACGTCACGTTCACCGACGTCGAGTCGATCGGTGCGGAGGTCTCCGACTCGGGCGACGCGAGCCGCGGTGCCAACTCGAAGATGATGGCCGGCCCCGGGTTCGACCTCGGCGTCGCCGGCCTGGTCGCCGGTCCTGTGGTCATGGGCGGGGTGGAGAGCGCGCACAAGCAGTCCACCAGCCGGTCCGGCGAGGTCAAGCACACGAGCACCCGGCGCGGGCGGGCCCAGCAGGTCGAGCACGTCTTCGACCTCGAGGTGCGGGTGCCGGGCAAGCCCGCGATGACCTTCGCCGGCGACGTGCGCGCGGTGGAGTGGCGAGAGGTAAGGGCCGAAGTCGCGCCGGAGGCGGAAGTCGTGCCGCCGCGCCGCCTCTACGGGCCCGAGGCGCTGGAGTCCGGCCGGGCGCTCGCGGGAGCGTCGCTGGAGGTGTCGCGGGTCGCGTCCCAGGTCCTCGACCTGATCGAGAACTCGGTCCGCACCGTTCCCGGTCACAAGCGGTGGTACCTCAGCAGCGACCGGTTCCTGTCCCAGTTCGACGACCCCTCCGCGGGCAGGACGATCGGCCGCAAGCTCCAGGAGGCGCTGGGCCGCAGGGACGCCCTGCGCCGCCTGCTCACGGACCGCGAACTCGGTCTGCTCGCGGACCGGGCGTTGTCCGCGGACGGTCTGCGCATCCCGTTGCTGCCCAAGCACGGCTGGGGTCACGACTACCACGTGTCGTTCACGCTCAAGGCGTCGCTGTCGGACCTGCGCGACACCGGGGAGGTGCGCACCGCCGCCGACCCCGCCGTGGTCACCACCTCCGACACGCAGGCGACCCAGCACACCAAGTCGCGCACCAGGTCCACCGGCGTCGGTGCGGCGGGCCGCGTCACCGCCACGATCACCGAACGCGCCGTCGTCGTCGTGGCCTCGCTCTACAGCGCCTTCGGCTGGACCAGGTCCGGGCTCTCCGGCGTCACCGCGAAGCGGGGCGAGGAACGGCGCGAGGGCGGCGCGCTCGACGACACCGGCGCCGTCGTGGCCGAGCCGAAGCACCGCTTCACCGCCACGGTCGACTGGACGCTCAGCGGCCAGACCTACAAGCGCCACAACGCGATGGTGCGCGGCCTGAGCATCGGCCGGCCCGGCCTGCACGTGCCGTGGACGGAGCCGGTCACCCTGGTCGACCCGGAATCGGGCGCCACGTCGGAGGAGACGACGTTCCGGGTCGAAGCCGACGTGTGGGTTCCCGAGGCACACGTGTCGCGCATGCGACCTGATCCGGTCGTCGTGGAGCGCACCGCCGGGCGCCAGGACCAGCCGCACATCACGTTGCGACCGGAACCGGACGCCCCGGTGTCCGCCGACCCGTTGCGCCGCGGTCTCTCCCGGGACCTCGACGGCATCAGGGTGCTGAGCTTCGAGGGGCTGGCGCACGTGCGCGCCGCCGTGCGGGACGCCCTCACCCGCGCCTCGGGCGACCCGGCCTTCTCCTTCGCGGAGTCGGACAACAGCGTGCTGGTCGACACCGTGCTGTCGCCCGACGCGGTCATGGCCGACCAGCGCGTCTTCAGCCGCACCACCGGTGTCCGCGGGCTGCAGTGGGCGCGGCGCCGGGTCAAGCGGTTCGCGGCGGCCGAGGTCTCCTTCCAGCCCCGCGACGTCGAGGTGCTGGGCGAGGGCTGGCGGCAGGCGGTGACGTCCGCCGCGGTCGAGACGGGTGTCGGTGCCGGCAAGGAGTTCACCGCGGCGGTGACCGCCGCGGCCGACCTGACGGCGTTCGCCTTCTACAAGGACGTCACGACCGACGGCAAGGAGGGCGCGACCGTCAAACCCGGCGCGCTGCTGGTGATCGAGGGCGACCCGATGGTGCTGGAGAAGTCCAGCACCGAGGACGTCGCCACGGACGTCGTGACCGGCACCTCCGCCGCGCGGCAGCCCGAGCGCCTGCACCTCGTGCGGTTCGGCGTGCGGACCACGGTCGTCGCGGAGGTGCGGTCGCGCCGGTGGCGCAACGCCTGGGGCGTGCTGCGGCCCGCCGCACCGGCGACGGCCAACGAGCAGTTCGACCTCCCGCGTGCCGTCACGGCCTGGGTGACCACCGCGCAGCTGGACGCCATCCGCACGAAGCAGGCCGAGGAGGACGCCCGCGTCCGCGACCTGGCCACGAGAACCGATCCCGCCTCGTCCGCGCTCGCGGCGCTCGCGGTCACCACGCTGGCCGGCACGGCACCGGCCGCGCCTTCCGCCGTCGCCGACGCGCTCGCGGACGACCCGGTCGCAACCGTGGACGACGAGACCGGGGATACGGCAGGGGACCGGGTCGTCGCACCTCCCGCGTTCCTGCGTCCCGGTGAACCGCTGTCGGTGGGCCTGGGTGTGGTGGACGGCGTGGTCGACATGCGGTCCGTGCTGCCTGAGCTGCGCCGTGACCTCGAACGCTCGCTCGGTCCCAAGCGCGCCCGCCGGCTCATCCCGCTCTCACCGTTGAGCACGGGTCACGACAACTACGCGGCCATCAGCTCGTGGCTCTCCGACGCGCAGACCACGTTGGAGGACTCCGCACGCGGCGGAGTTCCCCGGCCGCTGCGCCTGGAGGACCGGACCACCGGTGAGACCTACGACGTCGTCATGACCAACGAGGTGCTGGACCGGCCGGTGTTCGCCGGCCTCGAACACGGTGACGTCAAGCAGACCAGGGGCACGACGACGCTCGGCTCCCGCGTCCGCACCTTCGCCAGGACGGTGCTGCGGCTGGAGCCGGTGGTGCTGCCCGCGCTCCAGGCAGGTGGCCCCGCGCCGGACGAGAACGTCTCGCGCAGCAACCCGTACGCGATGATGGGCGGCGGCGTCATCGGTGACGTCCTGCTGGGGCGCAAGAAGAGGACGACGAAGAAGACGCACAAGGTCGTGCGCGAGAGCAGCGCCGAGACCTCCGGGACGTTCGCCAGGTTCCAGGTTCCCGTCGGGTTCACCGTCGCGGTCGAACGCCACGGCCGGCGGGTGGCGGAGGCCGGTGCCGCGCACGACGTCTCGATCCTGCACCTGCCGGAGGACACGGTCCACGCACGCCCCGCCGCGGTCACGGCCCCCGTCGTGCGGCCGGAGGAGGAAGCCGAGCCGGACGCCCTCACGCGCTGGCGCGGCGACGCCGGCCTGGGCCGCGGCTGGGCCGGGCACCTCAGGTTCGGCGCCGACGACCTGGTCGCCGCGGCCGAGCTCGCCTACCGCGAGGCGACGGGGCAGCGCGAGGTCCCCGCGGACGTCCGCCGCGCCCTGCGCACGACGCTCACCGGGTCGCGCTTCAAGGCGTTGCTGCCGCTGCACGCCACGACCGGGACGCCCCTGGAGATCCCGCTCGCCGGTGGTCAGTCGCTCGAGCTGCACGTGCGCAGGACCGGCACCCCGACGCTGACCGGCGTCTCGGCGCGCACCACCGTCTCCACGCACGGCAACAGCTCCGGCACCGAGACCGTGGCGGAGGAGTCGGCCGCGGAGTTCGGCATGGCCGCCGGCCCCCTGCTCGGTCCCGGCGGTACGCAGCCGCCGGGCCACGAGAAGTTCGGCGAGCAGAAGACCCTGGGAGGCGGTGCCGCGTTCGCGGTGCCGCTGCGGGTGGTGGGCGGCATCGGCTCCGAAGGCGAGGCCGAGGCCGAGCACCACCACGACGGCGAGTCCGTTCCCGCGTCGAGCTCGACGGGCCCGGCGGGACTGTGGCTCAACGACATCGAGGTGCGGTTCGTCGCCAGGACCAAGGGCCGCAGGAGGAACCACGACCGTGCCGCGGTCGTGGACTTCGAGGTCCGCGACGCGGTGGTGCTCGTCGACGACGACCACCGGGACCGGATCCCCGCCGACCTCGCCGACACCGCACGCGCCCTCGCGGCGGCCGACACGACGCTCGTGGCCGCGGTGTCCGCACTCGCGGGAGCCCTCGACGCCGCCCAGCGCGGCGTCGAGGGTTCGGCGGAAGCGTTGGCACGGGCGGAGAACGCCCACGCCGACGCGCTCGACGCCTGGTGGGACGCCCTGCACGCGCACGAGGCGCAGGTCGGCACCATCACCGAACCCGCTGACGAGCACCTGTTGCCGCCGCTCGACTTCGGCCCCCGTGACACACCGGCCGAGCTGCGGGACCTCGTCGACGGCACGACAGAGGCTCCCGTTGTCGTGGACGAGTCCGGTGCACGGGTGCCCGCACCGCGCCCCGAGTCGCGTCCGAGCCCGAACCGGAACACCGAGCTCCGCCTGTCCCCGGCAACGCCCGGGCTGACCCCCGCAGACCGGGTCCGCGTCGGCCGGGTCCTCGGGTGGGCGGGTGAGGACGAGTTCGCCGGTCTGGAGGTCGTCGCCCACGGCGACCTCACCGGTCCGGCACCGGCCACCGCGGTGTCGGCGGTGATGGCGGAGATCACGCGCTCTGCCCGGCGCGGTGCGGGAACGACGCCGCGCCCGCCCGTCCAGGTGGAGATGAGGCACGTCGCGGAGGCCGGGGACGTCCGGGTCGAGCTGAGGGCTGTGTTCGCTGAGGACGACGCACCGCCTGTCTCCGGTGACGTGCCGCCGAGCCCGGAGGAGGTGCGGCCGGCTTCGGTGGAGCTGCCACCGGTGCCGGAGGAGGTGCCGCCCGTCTCGGACGACGTGTCGTCGTTGTCGTCGGAGGACGTGCTGCCGGTACCGGACGACGTGTCGTCGCTGTCGTCGACGGATTTGTCGCCGGTGTCGGGAGATGTGTCGCCGTTGTCGGAGGATCTGCCGCCGGTGTCAGGTGACGTGTCGCCTCTCTCGGCGGACTTGCCGCTGGTGCTGGACGACGTGTCGTCGCTGTCGTCAGGGGATTTTTCACCGGTGTCGGGTGACGTGTCGCCGCTGTCGGAGGACGCACCGCCGGTCCCGGAGGACGCGCCACCCGGCTCGCACGAGGACGTCTCCACCTCGGCCGGGCCTGAACAACGGCCGGAGTGGACGGACCCGCAGCAGCCGGCTCCGGTGTGGTGGCAGAAGATGCCCGCCCACGCGTTGAGCGCGTTCCACGACCAGGCGCGCAAGATCGTGGGACGCCACTCGGTGCCGCCCATGTCCCTGGGAGAGCCCAGTGCGCAGCAGGTGGAGCAGCGGAACAAGCACGAGCTCGCCGTGGAGGTGGTCGCCCACCACCTCTACACCACGGACCAGGGGGTGTCGGCGGTTCCGGCCCTGAGCCCGGACGACCTGGCGCGCACACTGGCCGGGGACCTGGATCTGGCGAGCCCGCGCGGGCCCCGCGGTGGAGCGCCCGGCGATCAGGACCTCCCGGTACGACCCGGTGCCTCCTCGTCGAGCGCGCAGGACTCCGCTGCCAGGGGGCTCAGCGACGAGGAAGTCGAGAACCTGATCCGGCTGCGACGTGCAGAGCATCCCGATGAATCGAAGAAGGACACCATCGACGCTGTGCGCCGGCAGGGTGCCAGGCGCAGGGACGCGCGGTTCCTGGAGCTCTACAACAAGACCACGGGTGCCGTCCCCAGGTCGGAACGGGCCTGGGCGGACGAGCAGATCGAGGAGCTGATCCGGAAGCACCTCCCCGGTCGGAGCACCGTCGAAGGGGTTCGTGATGCACTTCGCGCGGAGGGCGTCCACGTCGGGAACAAGCGGTTCCTGAACCTGTACCACGAGGTCACGGACACCGATGCCCGGCCTTATCGGGTCGGGCAAGACGAGGAAAAGATCGAGTTCATGCGGAGGCAGATCCTCCTGGGCAAGAACATGACAGACACCATCAACGCGGCGCGCAACACGGGCATGACCGGTGGGAGGAAGAGGTGGCGGGACCTCTACTACCTGGCCCAGGGAAGGGCTGTCCAGGACTTCAGGAGAGCGCGGCACGAGTCGGGAACGGCCGGGGAGCAGGGCGCCGGGTCGAAGCGCCCGGCGGCTTCCGTCGAAGGTGTGGTGACCTCACAGCACAAGCGGAGCAGGCCATCGGTCGCCGGCGCGGTGGCGAACGAGCTGGTGGCCCTGTCCCTGGAGGAGAACAGCTCCGCTGCCACTGCCGCCGCACTGGGGTTGCGCGTCGTCGGCATCGCACCCGACGGCGACCACTTCTACGCCGCCGTGCTCGCGTCCGTGCCTGAGTCGGTGTGGTCGGACCGGCTCGACGAGCTCGGCGTGGACGCGTCCGTGGCGGGGTTGCGCCAGGCCACGGCGGACGCCTACCGCCGCGTGAAGCTGCCCGAGCTGGGTGGACGGAGCCTGGAGGGCATGGGGCGCCCGGCGGACGCGGTCGAAGACGGTCTGCGCACCCCAGGGGAGTGGGACGGCGAGAGCGTTGCCGTCGCTGCGCAGTTGGTGCCCGGGGTGTTGAAGATCAACCTCAAGACGATCACCCACGACGGCCGACTGTCGACCAACGGCGTCGCCGTCGACGACAGCCTCGACACGTATTACGTGGTCCACGACGGTGTAAACCACTACCAGGCAACCGCATCGGACGTCCCCGCCCAGGAGAGGCCGGACGACGAGCAGGACCTCGAACTCGTCCGTGCACGCATCGCCGGTCATCCCGATGACGACGACAGCGCGATCCTCACGATGGTTCGTGCATGGGGCGCCACCAGTTCCGACCACCGGCTGCGCGAGCTGATCGGCGAGGTGCGGAAAGAACGCTTGCAGCGTCTGATGCGCGTTGTCAGGCAACGGGCGGACGAGTCGAGGGCGGTCGCGGAGCACGGCACCATCGAGCGTTCGATCCACGAGCACCTCGTCGAGGATCCTCTCGCCGACAACGAGTCGATCGTTCAGGCCCTTCGTGACCGGGGTGTCGTCCTCGAAGGCTCGGAACTGACGGAACTGGTCAACGACACCAGGCTGTCCACCGTCGCGAGCGACCTCGGGCTGCGCGTCGTCGACGTCGTCCCTGGCAGGGACTCCTTCTACGAAGCCGTGCTCAGGTCCGTGCCCGGCGATGTGCTGTCCGCCAAGCTCGGCCGGGAAGGGTCCGTGACCGCGTTGCGCCACGCCGCGGCGGATGCCTACCGTCAGCTGAAGGCGCGCGAGCTCGGCGTGCACCACCCGGACGAACTGGAGCCGGACGAGGTCGAGAACGGACTGCGCACGTCGAGGCACCAGAACGAGCAGAGCACCCAATGGGCTCCGCAGCTGGTGGTCGACGTGCTGGGCGTCAACCTCAAGACGATCCGCGAGAACGGCTGGGTCTCAACGCATCCCGGCTTCGACGACGGGCTTCCCACCTACTACGTCGTCCACCGGGACGGCGACGACTACCAGGCGACCGAGCGCGCGACTCTGCCTGACGAGGTGCGTGAGCGGATTGCCGCTTTCGCGCCGGCCGCTCCCAGCAAGGACACGCTGCTCGACGCGTTGAAGCGCGTTCAAGCCCGCGAGTACCCCGCCCTGAACTTGACGAGGGAGCCCGGTGGCGTCCCGGTCAGTCCCGTCACCCGGGAGCTGGTCGGTGAATGGGTGTCGGCCATGCGGGAGAACCGGCCTGCGCTCACGCCGGCGGAGATCGCGCGGCTCTCCGGCGGCCTGGTCACCGCGGAGGCGGTCGAGCGCGTCCACCGTGCTGCTCGCGACACCACGCCTGCCGCACCCGCTGCGCCTGCGGTGCCGGGGGATGCGGACCTGCCGGGTGACGACCGGCTCAAGGACCTGGTCAAGGAATACCGCGACAGTCACCCCGACAGCAGTCCGGAAGACGTGAAGAACGCGGTCGTCGACCTGGGCGTCGTCATGGACGACGAGCGCCTGCGCGCCTTGGTCTACCAGGTCGTGGCGGAGTCGTTCGAGCGTCGCGCCCAGGTCGGCGACGGCCGGGTCAAGGACTTCGTCCGCCGGCACCTCGACCAGTACCCCCACGACACCAAACGAACGGTTGAACTGGCTGTTCGTGCGCACGGCTTCGCCATCAAGACATCGCGGTTCGCGGACATGATCCGCGATGTCAAGCAGTCCGCCACCGCCGCCGCACTCGGGCTGGGCATCGTCGACGTCCCACCCGACGGGGACTCCTTCTTCGCGGCCGTGCTCAGGTCCGTACCCGAAGACGTCCTGACGGCCCGGCTCGGTCGGGGAACGTCCGTGATGGTGCTGCGCCACGCCGCGGCGGATGCCTACCACCGCGCGAGGCTGCGCGGGCTGGGAAAGGAGCCGGGGGACGACGTCGAGCCGAACGAGATCGAAACCGACCTGCGCACTCCAGGGCGCCTGCCCGAGCACAACGAACTGTGGCTCCCGCGGTTGATGGCCGAACTGCTGAACGTCAACCTCACGGTGATCCGCAAAGGCGGCCAGCAGTCGCTCGACGGCGCCGTCGATGACAGCCTTCGCACCTACCACGTCGTCCACATGGGTGGCGAACACTACCGAGCGGCTGTTCCGCTCACTGCCGTCCAGGACGTCCACGGCGGAAGTGACGACCAGCTCAAGGCTGTGATCGAGGACTACCGCGACAGTCACCCCGGCAGCAGTCCCGAGGACATCGTGAGAGCAGTCGTCGACCGTGGAGTCGCGACCGCCGGCGACCGGCTGCGCGCCTTGGTCCACGACGTCATGGCGGACTCGTCACAGCGTCGTGAACTGCCCAGGGACGACCGGCTCAAAGCTTTTGTCCGCAAGCACCTCGCCGAGTATCCGAACGACAACCGCGACATGATCGCTCGCGCTGGCCGTGCCCGCGGCATCCGCATCGGGAAGTCGCAGTTGGCAGATGCGATCCACGAGGCGAAGCGGTCTGCCGCTGCCGCCAGGCTCGGGCTGCGCATCGTCGACGTCGCGCTCGACGGGGATTCCTTCTACGCGGCCGTGCTCAGGTCCGTGCCTCAGGACGTGTGGTCGGACCGGCTCAGGGAACTGGGCAGGGAAGCGTCCGCGGCGGGTTTGCGCCAGGCCGTCGCGGACGCCTACCGCGCGTGGAGGTTGCGCCAGCTCGACGAGCCGCGCCCAGGCGAGCTGGAGGCGGATGCCGTCGAGATCGCTCTGCGCACTCCGGGGCACCGAGCCGGGCGACACGACCTCTGGGCTCCACAGTTGGTGGCCGAACTGCTGGGCATCAACCTCAAGACGATCGAGAAGGACGGCCGGCTGACGACCAGGGCTAGTTCCGATGACCACCTTGCCTCCCATTACGTCGTCCACGACGGTGACAACCGCTACCAGGCGACCGTTCCGCTCGGCGCCACCCCGCCCGCCGCGGTCCCCGTGCCGGCGCCTCGCAGGAAGCTCGACGACCCGCAGATCCTGGACCTGGTCCGCGACCACCTCGCCCAGCACCCGGCTGACAGCGACCAGGCCGTTGCCGACGCTGTTCGTGCGCAGGGTGTCGCCGGCAAGAACACGCGGTTGCGGCACCTGGTCCACATCGTCAGGCAGTCGGCCGTCGCTGCCGACCTCGGGCTGCGCATCGTCGACGTCCCACCCGACGGGGACTCCTTCTACGCGGCTGTGCTCAGGTCCGTGCCCGAGGACGTGTGGTCGCACCGGTTCGGCAGGGAACCGTCCGTGGCGGATCTGCGTGCGGCGACGGCGGACGCTTACCGGCTCCTGAAGCTGCGCGAGTCGGGTGGCCCGAGCCTGGACGAGCTGGAGGCGGACGCGGTCGAGAACGGCTTGCGCACTCCGCTGTACTGGGACAGCCGGAGCGGTGTCCTCGCTCCGCGGTTGGTGTCCGAAGTGCTGGGTGTCACCCTCATGACGATCTTGAGCGATGGTGGGCTGTCGGCCGACGGCGTCGTCATCGACGACCGCCCCGTCCACCACGTCGCTGTCGACGACGCCAACCGCTACCGGGCGACCGTGCCGCTCGGTCCTGGGACGTCGGACGACGGGCAGCTCCCGAACCTGCGCGAGGAGGCCCGCGCCCGGCACGCCGGCAACCGGGCGGTTGCCGGAAGTGCTCCTGCACGGCGCATCATCGTCGGCGGCGAGGGGGTGCGGCCTCGGAAGAGGCTCGATGAACACCAGATCACGGAACTGATCCGCGCGCACTTCGCCAAGCACCCCGACGACGGGGACGATGCGACCGCCGACGCTGTTCGGCTGCAGGGCGCTTCCCTCAACAACATGCTGTTCCGGGACCTGATCCACGGTGTCCGGCGGTCTGTCGCCGCTGCCGGCCTCGGGCTGCGCATCGTCGACGTCCCACCCGGCGGGAACTCCTTCTACGAAGCCGTGCTCAGGTCCGTGCCCGCGGAGGTGTGGTCGGACCGGCTCGGCCGGGAACCGTCCGTGACGGTGCTGCGCGAGGCGACGGCGGAGGCCTACCGGCTCCTGAGGCTGCGCGAGTCCGGTGGCCGGAGCCTGGACGAGCTGGAGGCGGACGCGGTCGAGACCGGTCTGCGCACTCCAGGGCACTGGGACCGCGACAGCGGTGAGCTCGCCCTGCGCTTGATGCCGGGGGTCCTCGGTGCCAACCTCGTGACGATCGCGAACGACGGCCGGCTGCGGACCAACGGCCTTGCCGTCAATGACGACCTCTCCATGTATTACGTCGCCCTGAACGGGGTCAACGGCTACCAAGCGACCGTTCCGCTCGCAGCCGCCCGCGACGCCGCGGCCCTCACCTCGCCGGGCACGACATCACCCGCCGTGCTGCCGGGTGTGGTGGAGTCGAACACCGAGCAGATCATGGCTTTGGTCAAGGAGCACCGCGCGGCGCATCCCCATGACAGCGTCAACGCGGTTGTGGAGGCTGTCGGTCGCGCACGGGGCACCACCGCCGGCAGCGCGCAGGTGCGCGACCTGCTCCACATGTCCGTGAACACCTCGAGCCGATCTCGCAGGAAGCTCGACGACCAGCAGATCATGGAACTGATCCGCGAACACCTCGCCGCGCACCCCCATGACGGCTACATGGCGGCCGGCGCCGCCGTCAGGGCGAAGGGAGGTGCCGTCAAGGACACGCGGATGCGACACCTGTTCTTCGCCGTCCGGCGATCCGTTGCCGCGGCTGACCTCGGGCTGCGCATCGTCGACGTCGCACCCGACGGGGACTGCTACTACTCGGCTGTGCTCAGGTCCGTGCCCGAACCGGTGCGCAGCGCCTGGAGCGAGCGGTCCGGCCGGGAGTGGTCCGTGAGGGGTTTGCGCGCGGCCACGGCGGCCGCCTACCGCCTCCACAGGCTGCGCGAGCTCGGCGTCCGGAACCCGGACGAGCTGGAGGCGGATGCGGTTGAGATCGGTCTGCGCACCGAGGGGCACTGGAACAGCGACAGCGGTGACTGGGCTCCGCAGCTGATGCCGGGGGTGCTGGGCGTCAACCTCATGACGATCACGAGGAACGGCCGGCTGTCCACCAACGGTGTCACCCTCTACCGCGAACTTCCGACCTACCACGTCGTCTTCGACGGGGTCGACCACTACCAGGCGACCGAGGCCGTCCAGCGCGAGGTCGCACCGGAGACCCGGACCCGGCGTCCTGAGAAGCTCACCCCCGACCAGATCAGGGGTGTGATCCGCGAGCACCTCGCCGCGGACCCCTTCGACGACAGCAGGTCGACTGCCGCGGCTGTCAGTGCGCGGGGTGTCGTCCTCGGCGACGTGGAGCTCGCGAACCTCATCACGGACGTCAAGCAGTCCCTCGCCGCCGAGCGGCTCGGGTTGCGCGTCGTCGACGTCGCGGCCGGTCCGGCCTCCTTCTACGAAGCCGTGCTCAGGTCCGTGCCGGAGGACGTGTGGTCTGCCCGGCTCGGGGAGCTCGGCCGGGAAGCGTCGGTGACGGGTTTGCGCCAGGCCACGGCGGATGCGTACCGCCGCGTGAAGCTGCCCGAGCTGGGCGAGCGGAGCCTGGAGGAGCTGGGGCTCCCGGCGGACGAGGTCGAGACGGGTCTGCGGACTTCGGAGCGCCCGATCCCGCGGAGCGGCTACTGGGCCCCGCAGCTGGTGGTCAAGGTGCTCGGGGTCAACCTGATGGCGATCCTCAAGGACGGCCGGTTGTCGACCAACGCCGCCTTCGACGACGACCTCCCCACCTACTACGTCGTTCACGACGGCAATCACGAGTACCGGGCGACCGAGCGCGCGGAGATGCCGGTCGTGGTGCGGGAGCGGGTGATCGCTTTCGTGCCGCCCGCGCACGGCCTCGGCACGTTGCTCGACGCGCTGGAGGACGTCAGGTCCAACGCGTACCCCACCTTGGACCTGGCGAGGGACTCGAACGGTGCCCCGACCGACCCCACCACCCGTGCGCTGGTGGGCGAGTGGGTGCTGACCATGCTGCGGCACCGGCCCGCGTTCACGCCCGCGCAGATCGCGGAGCTCTCCGGTGGCCTGGTGACCCGGGGAATCGTCGAACGCATCCACCACGCTTCTCAGGGCACCACCGCACCCGATGTCGCCGTTGCGCCTGCCGCGCCGGTGGACACGGCCCTGCCGGACGAGGTGCGCGACCGGATCGTCACCCTCGTGCCGCCCGCGCACGGCATGGCCACGTTGCGCGATGCGTTGGAGCACATCCAAGCCACCGTGCACCCCGCCCTGGACCTGACGAGGGACCCCAGCGGCATCCCGACCGACCCCACCACCAGGGAACTGATCGGCCAGTGGGCGTGGACCATGCTCAAGCGCCAGACCGGGTTCACACCCGCGCAGGTCGTGGATCTCTCCGGCGGCCTGGTCACCGAAGCCCTGGCCGAGCACGTCCACAACCTCCCGCACGAGACCCCGTCCGAGGTCGCACCCGCCGCACCGGTGCGTGCTGATCTGCCGGACGAGGTGCGCGACCGGATCGTCACCCTGGTGCCGCCCGCACACGGCCTGGCCACGCTGCTGGAGGCGTTGGAACACGTCCAAGCGAATGTGCACCCCGCCCTGGACCTGACGAGGGACTCCAGTGGTGCCCCGGTCGACCCCGTCACCCGCGGGGTGGTGGGCCAGTGGGCGCTGGCCATGCTGGAGCACCCGTCCGGGTTCACGCCCGCGCAGGTCGCGGAGCGCTCCGGCGGCCTGATCGCCGCACATCAGGTCGCGCACCTCTACAACATCGCCGACGACGCTCCACCCGACGTCGAGGGCATGACGTGGTTGGACCAGGGACGGCGAAAGCAGACCTTCGCGGTCGAGGAGGGCGCGCTGTCCCAGGACCTGTACGTCTCGCACGCGATCGCCCACGGCCTGCAGCCGGTCATGGGGATGGACGAGCAGTTCCCCTGGCGCGACCCGGCCAACCCGCTCTACGCGGTCACGCCGATGCTCGCCGGGCCCGACGGCGACATCCACCCCGTGATCCGCGCCGAGGTCGACCAGATCACCGTCCGGGTCGCCAGGGGCAAGAAGCTGGTCGAGCGCATCGCCAACGACCCCGACGACCACCGCCTGCCCCCGATGA
This sequence comes from Lentzea albida, assembly GCF_900111005.1. Classification (GTDB taxonomy): domain Bacteria; phylum Actinomycetota; class Actinomycetes; order Mycobacteriales; family Pseudonocardiaceae; genus Lentzea; species Lentzea albida. Next base: position 321,114 of record NZ_FOFV01000009.1, on the reverse strand, counting down.
CCCCGCAACAGTTCCGCGCGCTGTGGAAGGAGCTCGAGTACAACCTGACCGAGCGCCTGCGCCACATCGTCGCCACCACGGTCAACCCGACTCCGGAGAGCATCACCATCGCAGCCCCGCGGCCCCAGCGCCCGACCGACCTCATCTACGTCGGCCGTGTGAAGCAGCGGCACGTCCGGCCCCGGGAGGAGGTCCTGGTCGGCCAGTACCAGCTCCTGCTCGCCAACCCACCCGGCAGCGTCCCGGTCGAGCAGCAGCCGCTGCTCAGCCAGGCGAAGTTCCTGGAGTTCTACCTCGGTGGCATGTTCGACTTCCGCAAGGACCACCACGGGCAGCTGGAGGAGGAAGCCCAGTGGAGGGGACTGCACCCGCACTACCCGGGATACCTGTTCCACGGAGGCTCGAGGACGAAGCAGAACCTCATCAGCGCCGAAGGAGCAGGTAACTCGACCGCCTTCGCGAACTCCGTCCTCACCCCTGACGGCAAGATCGACCACGATCGCGTCAACGTCGTGTTCCTCGGCATCGAAGCCCTGTTCCCGGACCCGAACAACCCCGACGGCCTCATCCAGGTCGGTGGCGGTGTCCAGGTCGCGTTCGACAACGCCGTCGACCCCGACGCGAACCCCTTCGGAATCCTGCTGGCCGACTACTCCGACGAGTACGAGTTCCCCAAGATCAAGGAAGAGCCGCAGGACCAGTGAGCACGAGCGCTTCCGGGAACAGGGCGTCGGCACCGCCGGCGGAGACGTGAGGGACGAGGATGGAGAACATGACCGACACCACCGAGGACACCGGGGACAGCGGACCGCTCGAGAACTGGTTCCTGCTCATGGACCCGGCGTGGGCTCCGTCCGAAGAGGACGAACTGCCGCCTGCGGAGGCCGTCGTCGGGCTGTGGCCGGTGGAGGCCGACGGCCGCGTCGGCCGGTTCCGCGCCAACCCGGACTACGTGCCCGCCGACGAGCACTCGCCGACGGACCCGCTGGACGCCGTGCTGAGACTGGTCCTGCACGGTGGCGCCGAGGTGGAGCACATCCAGCTGATGCTGCGCGACTGCCTGTTCGACATCGCGATGAACGGGGACGGCAAGCCGCTGGTCGTGCAGTCGCCGGACGACATCGCCTGCGTCGTCGTGGCCACCGCGGAGCCGCACCGCAGGAGGGTCAGCTCTCCGCAGTGGCGGCGCATCGACCTCGACGAGCTCGTGATGCTGCTGGCCGACGGCGTGGATGTGCTGTTCAACCCCGGCGGCCCGGCCTCCGTCCGGCTCACCGGCGACTTCATGCGCGAGACGTTCATGATGAGCGACGACGAGGTGTCCGCCGTCCACGAGCGGTTCCGGCAGGAGTCGGGCGTGCGCGTCGTTCCCTGGGGGCCGGGGCAGGACGAGACACCGGCCGCGCAGGACTCCGCCGCACCGCGGTTCAGCACGGAGACGGAGGCACCGACCGCTCCGGAGGCGCGGCGGTCGTGACCGGGGTGCGGGAGGACCGGTCCCCGCTCGTCAGTTCCGCCGCCGGCTCGCCCTGGAGTACCGATCGCGGGCCCTTCTGCTGCTCCGCGGCGCAGCGCAGGAGCAGCCGGGGGTCGATTCCGCTGGGCGACACGGTGTCTCCGTCCACTGACGAGCCTCTCCTCGCGTGCCCCGCGGTGCAGCTTTCGGAGACTGGAGGGGCCGATCACGACTTCGGGTCTCGTTTGGTCGTTCGCCGCCCGTTAGCTTGATCTTTCCGCGCCCCGGCAGACCCCGGTCCGCCCGTGCGGCGGAGGGAAGAGGCAGAGAGCACGCGCTGCGAGGAGACGAAGCGGTGAACCGTTGGGGCCGATGTGGCGACGAAGGCATGATCGGTGTGCTGTCCGGGGGTGAGGCCGAACTGCTGCGGTCCCACGCGGACGGCCTCGTCCTGCTGGCGGAGCGGTGGCTGGCCCGGTGCCGGTGGGTGGACGGCAGCACCCGCGGATCGGGTCGCCTGGTCGCCGGCGAACCGGTGGACGACGAGCGCATCACCGCGATCGTGCGCGAGCACGTGCCCGCGGGTGCCGCCGACTGGGAGATCTCGTGGTGGGCGCCGGTGCACCTGGCGGAGACCGCGGAGGCGGCACGGCGCGTCCTGCGCACGCTGCCGGAGTCCGGCGGCGTGGTGCTGCTCGAGACCGCGCGGGACGTCGACGCCTGGTGCCGGCTGATCGGCGACGTGCTCGCCGCCCTCCACCCGTGCGGTGACTGCTGCGAGGACGGGCACACGAGCGCTCAGACGTGGCTCGAGTCGTTGCTGGGGCCACTGCTGGTCGGCGTCACGGCGCTGTGACCGCGGACGGCGGGAGGCCGTCCGCGGCCGGTCTCAGATGAGGCCGTGGCGCAACGCGTAGGCGACCGCGTGGGCGCGGTTGCGCAGGTTGAGCCTGCTGAGCAGGTTGTGCAGGACGTTCTTCACGGTGCGCTCGGAGTAGATGAGCCGCTCCGCGATCTCGGCGGTGTCGAGGCCGTCCGCGAGGAGCCTGATCACCTCGGTCTCGCGCAGCGACAGACCGGCGAGGGTGAGGTCGCGCGGCCCGAGGGTCGTCTCCTGCAGCTGCTTGAGCCCTCGCAGAACGTTGCCCAGTTGCTCGGCGGGCAGATCGCCTCGTCCCTCGCGGGCGTCGGTGATGGCGCGCAGCAGCCTGGTCCTGGCCGTGGCCTCCGCACGCGGCACCAGCACGACCAGTCCGTGCTCGATGGCCGTCCACAGCTCCGCCTGGCGGAGCTCGTCCGCGATGAGGACGAGACGGGACGTACCGGGCTGGAACGCCTCCTGCAGGCAGTCGTCCGCGACGGCCACGGTGACGTCGGCGTTCTGCGGGTCCGTGACGATCTCGATGCCGGGCGTCGGCCGCAGCATCGCGAGCAGGCCCGATGCGATCAGCGGGTCTGAGGCGTGGACCAAGACCCGGATGGCCGTGCGGCTTGCGTGCCCTGGTGCCAGGGGGCGCCGGCCGTCCGGCCAGGCGGTCTGCGAAGTCATGTTCACAGGAGACCGTGCGAGCCGCGCGGAAGGCCAGCGAGAACGGGGGGCAGGTTTGCGAAACGACAAAGCTGCCTGTCGGCCGCCGGTGCCCGAACGCGGCTGCCGGGACGCTCGAACCTACCCCTGGTCCACCAGGTTCGGACACGGCTGTTCGGAGCCGTACCGCCCGGCGGTAATCGATTTCCCGCTTCGAACTCTGCCCTCTCGCCGGTCGCGTCTCAATCGGTACGGCGGTATCGGGTGCGTTTGGGCACCATGCGGTTCCTTTCAGGTTCGGAACCTGTCAGTTCGTCTCGGACGCTGTGTTTTTGCCCGTTTACTGCTGGTGTCCGGTCACGGCGAGCAGGCCGAGGGAGGCGTGCGGTGTCCCATCCCCAGTCCGAACAGATCGAGCAGCTGAAGAGCCAGTACGAGCAGCAGTTCGCCGAGCTGCGCGAGACGCAGCGACGGCTCAGCGAGCTGTCGTGCACCGTCACCGCTCCCCGCCGGGTCGTGGCGGTGACCGTCGGGCACGGCGGCGTGGTGAAGGACGTGAAGTTCCCGAGCGGCGCCTACAAGCGCATGACACCGGCAGAACTGGAGTCCGCGGTCCTGAAGACCATCACGGACGCGCAGCAGCAAGTGGCGGACGAGGCCGCGGACGTGATCGCGCCGACGCTCCCTCCCGGGGTCGACGCGCGCAAGCTCTTCTCCGGGGACGTGGACCTGCAGTCGCTGCTGCCCGCCACGCCCGAGCTGCGCCCCACCACCCGTGACGTCATGAACATCAGGGACTGAGCGCGATGATCAAGTCAGAGAACCCCGGCGAGGACGCTTCCGGCGATGACCGGAGTCAAGGTGGCAGCAGGCCGGCCCCGTTCAACCTCGGGGACGGTTCCGGGCGGATCTCCGTCGACACCGACCAGCTGAACCGGGGTGCGGCGGGCTTCGAGTCGGCCGCGGACCGGTTCCGCCACTACGCGAACAGCAACAGGGAGCTCGCCTCCTACGCGCCGTTGCCGTCCGGTGAGGGCGACGAGAGCTGGAACGCGTTCGCCCCCAAGTACTACAAGCGCTCGGAGGAGTACCTGAACGGCCTCGCCGGGCTGGCGAAGGCCATGGGCATCATCACCACCAGCGTGAAGCAGTTCAGCGCGTACTGCGCGGGCGTCGAGGCGAACGCCACGGACATCGCCCTGAAAGCGCTGAACCTCGAGGGCACCCCTGACCCCGGGAACGTGCCCGGCCGGCAGGCGGACGGTGACGGCCGCCGCTGACACTGCTGCTGCGAGGGTTTCGACGGACGTCTGTTGAGGAACGGTGAGTCTGCACTTCGATCCGTCGTTCGACTGGCTCTGGGTCCTCGTGGCCGGGCAGCAGGCACCGAAGGTCGACGTGGCGGCCACGCGTGCGCTCGCGCAGAACTGGCTGGACAGCGGCCGGACGTTGCAAGAACTGGCGGACGGCGTCGCGCAGCTGGTGGGGTCGGTCGAGCACGCCATCGGTGGCCGCGCCGGGCGCGCGTTCCGCGAACAGGTCACCCGCGTGCTCGGCCAGGTGCCCCGGATCGCGCAGATCACCGGGGCGCAGTCGAGCAGCCTGCTCGACCTCGCGTTGAACGTCGAGCACTCCGTCTACGCGATGATGGTGGAGATCGCCTTCTTCGCCGCGTCGATCCTGTGGGCGCTGTCGAGCCCTTTCACCGCGCCGCTCGTCCCGTCGTTCATCACCTCCGCGCGCATCGCCGTGCAGCAGATCTCGATGCGGCTGCACTGGACCATCAGGTTGATCGGCGAGGCCGTCGAGGGCGGCGTGGAGGAGGTCGCGCAGGACGCGATCGCGCAGCTCTCCCAGGTCGCCGAGGGCAACCGCCACCGCTGGGACGGCACCAGCTCGTTGATCAGCTTCGTGGCCGGTGGCGCGGCGGAGGGCCTCGCCGGCGGCATGCACCTGGGTGCGAGCCGGTGGAAACCGCGCGTCGAGGACACGGCGGCGTTCCACGGTGCGGCGGAAGCGGTCGCCGACGTCGTGGTGGGCGCCGGCACCGCGGGGGTCCTCGGCGGCAGCCTGAACGGCCTGTGGGCCGGTGCGGTGGGTGGTGCTTTCAGCGGTGCGGCCGAGAAGAAGGCGCACGACGCCGGGGACGCGATCGACCGGCTGGTCAACGGGGACGCGGTGAAGGTGCCCGTGCTGGGGGCGATCGGCGATCCCGGAGCAGCGTCGGCAAACGGGTCTGTTGCCGATGAGGGCGGAACAGGGGCATCTGGTTCTGTTGTGGTGGAAGGAAATCCATCGGCGACCGGTGGAGCCGGGACGTGGGCGGGTAGTGGTGGCGCCGCTCGTGGTGCGGTTCCGTCGGGTCGAGGGAACGGGACGTCTGCCGGGGGAGGCGTCCACGCGGACGGAGGCGCGCGAGCGTCCGGAGGTGGTGGTTCCGGTGCCGTGACGGGTTCGGGGTCCGGGCCGGGGCGGAACGGTGGCGTCGACGCGCCGTCCGGTGGGCGGGTGACGCCTGTGCGAGGCGGCGTTCCCGCTGCGGTCGAGGTTCCACGGGATGTTCCCGCCGGTGGGCCTCCCGCTGTGCGGGGGACCGGGGACGGGCTGCGGGTCGGACCTGTCACCGGATCGTCTCCCGGGGTGGTGGCTCCGGTGGCCGGGTCGTCTCCGGCAGTGGTCCATCCGGCGGCCGGTTCCTCTCCAGCGATCGTGCCTCCGGCGGCCGAGTCCTCCGCCGCGGACGTGCCGGCTGCCGGACAGGTCACCCCGCCGACTTCGCCCACCTTGCGGAACGAGGTGCAGACGGCACCGATCAGCGGCGGGCAGGACGCTCCACCGGCGACGCAGCCGCGTGCCGAGCACGGGCTCACCGCCTCCCCGCCGTCCGGGCAGACGGCTCCGGAGTCCTCCGCCGCTCACCCGGCGGCCGTGAACGACCCGCGGTCCGCGCCGTCGGCTCAGCAGACCGGCGACGACCGGGCCAGCGGACGCGACGTCGCCGCGGTAGGCGCCGACCTCTCCCGGCAGCACAGCGATGAGGCGCACGTGGGCGACGACCACCGCATCGACGCGAGGCAAGTCTCCGCAGACGAGACGCGACCCGTCGAGACCGGGGGAACGTCCACTGGTTCCGGCGGCCGGGTCACCGCCGCACTGCCGCCGAGCACCGAGGTGCCACAGGCGCCGGGCCAGGCCCCGGACGCCGTCAGCCAGGTCGTACGCGCCCAGACGCCCGTGGCACCGGAGCAGGCCACGGACATCGCACACCGGTCCGTCGTCTCCACGCTGGAGCAGCCCGCCGTCAACGGCAGGCGGTTGCTGATCGAGTTGCACCGGCTCATGGAGGTGCCGGGCGCGCAGGAGAGGTCGTACCAGCTGGCGCAGGCGCTGTCCGCCGCGCACGAGGACGGGCGGCTGTCCGGCGTCGACTACGAGCGCGCGTTGCAGGTCATGGGACGGGTGACCACGTTCCACGCCGACCCCGCCGACGAGAGGCCCATCGGCTCGATCGCGGTGGCCCCGGACGCCGACCCGGCCGAGCTGCCGTCGGTGCGGGAGCTGGTGCGGGAGGTCGATGCCCACGTCCGGCGCCACGACTTCGAGGGCGCGGTGACGTTGCTGGACGGTCTGGGCAGGGACCCCCAGGCGGTCAGAGTCGTCGAGGACGCCTACTGGGACGAGTTCCGCGAGGACCTCGGCACCGAGCTGCGCCGGCTGCGGCCGGACGAGTCCGCCTACGTCGACCACCTGCTGGGCGACGTGATCACGGATCCCGTGTCGCGGGAGCAGGCGGACGCGTGGTTCGCGCAGCTGCGCGAGCTGACCTTCGACGACCACCTCTTCGGTGAGCGGCGCCTGCCCTACGACTACGCGGACGACGGCTGCACCTACCGGGCTCACCGGATGGCCGTCGCGCTCCAACAGCGGGGTGCCGACCCGCGGAAGGTCGTCATCGGGGGACCGGGGCTGGGCACGGCCGAAGTCGAGTGGGACTTCCACATCGCCGTCGCCGTCGCCGTGGTGACGCCGAGCAGTCGCGAGTGGATCGTGTTCGACCCGTCCGTGAACGCCGAACGGCCGTTGAGCATCGACGACTGGGCTCGTGCCGCGGGCGCCGACGAGGTACGGCGGTACCAGGGCACCGCCGAGGTGGTGCAGCAGCAGCTGATGGACGACCAGCGGAACTTCCCGATGCGGTGGGACGACGGCTATCCCGTCGACGTGCCGGTGCTGGTGCTCACCGACTCGCACGTGTACGGCTTCCCCGACCTGGTGGGCCCGCACGACACCTCGTGGGCACACGCCGACGCGGAGTCGCGGGCCGCCATCGTCGAGATGCGCGAGTTCTACGCCCTTGCCGCCGAACGACGGGTGGACCGCGCGCTCGCCGACATCGCCGCATGCGTCGACCTGGAGACAGCCTCCGGTGCCGACGTGTCCATCGACCTGGTCCACGACGCCCTGTCCACCCTCGCGGAACGGGATCCCGCCGGCGTGAACGGTCTGTTCGACCGGGAACCCGAGCCGCTGCGGCGACTGCTCCGCCTCCTGCCCGACCACGCCGACGCCATCGAGGACGCGGTGACGCCCGGCGGGGCGCTCGCAGCCGGAGCGCAGCCGGAGCGCACGGGTGTGGTGCAGCGGGGCCGGATCCGCGCGCTGCCCGGCCACGACGCGGTCGAGAGGTCGGCGTTCGAGGTGCGCCGGTTCGCGACCGGGGACGGGCCGATCACCGAGGTCACCGTCCGCGTCGCGCTCGACCCCGAGGGGCGCCACGACGAGGCGACGCGGGAGGCGTTGCTGCGCAGCGCCCAGGCCGGTGTGGACCGCTACTTCAACAGCGGACGCGAAGGGGGGCCGCTGCGCAGACCGGACGGTGAGCCGCTGTGGTTCCGCCTCCTGCCCGCCGACGGGACGTCCGCGGTCCACCACGTGGTGACGATGGACCCCGGCCGCCTCATCGACCAGACGAACTGGCACCCCGGTCAGTCGCAGGAGCACAGCGCACACGAGTTCGGCCACATGCTGGGGCTCGTCGACGAGACCACGAACCAGGGCGGCGGGCTCGACGTCAGCGGAACGCTGATGGGCCGGTGGAGCCCGGACGCGGTGCCCGCGCAGGGCTTGAGCATGCCGCGGCGGTTCACCGACGTGCTCGACCTGTTCATCGGTGACGTGCCGCTGGACGACTTCGCCACGGTGTTCCCCGGCCGCCCCGTCGCCGGCCTGCCGCAGCACACCGTCGTCCCGGCAGCGCCGCGGCTGCGGGAGCCGGCGGACCTCCGGCTGGCGGGTGACGGCACCCTCGCGGTCAAAGCCCTCCACTCCGCCGAGGTGGACCACACGCCCGAGTTCTTCGCCACCACCGACGTGCTCGACCGCGCGCGGGAAGTGCTGCGCGGCCTCGGCAGCGGCGTGGCGCTGGACGTCGGGAGCACGACGGTCGCCGTGGGTGATCCCGGCCGCGAACAGGTGCTGCACCGCGTCGTTCCGCTCGTGCCGCCGGACGTCGCCGACGTCAGCAGCGACTTCGCGGGCGTGGTCCACGGTGCCGGCTTCGACACGGTGCTGTTCACCGGGCCGGACGGCACCACGGCGACGGCGCCGATCAACGCGGACGACGGCTTGGAACTCACCGCACTGCTGCGCCTGGCGGACAGCCTGACGGTGAGCGCGGAGTCCGGTGAGGTGTCCGATGTGGACGTCCGGATGGCGGTGTTGTTCACCGGCCGTCATCACGCCGCGGCACCGGGGCTCACCGGCCACACACCGGAATCCGCCGGGCGGATGGACGACCTCGCACGCCGGGTCGGGGTGAACCGGTACGCGTGGGCGCGGCCAGGACAGGCGTACGTCAACGTGACCATGAGTGGAGGAGCGGACGGACGGCACTTCGGCTACCACTTCGCCGCGGTCGTCGCCGAGAGCGCGGACGGCCAGAGCCAGATCACGCTGGAAAGCCACGCGCGTGCGGGAAAGCACGGCACGGCGGCGAGGCGCCGGCACTTCCGCATGTACGGCAAGGGGCCGGGGGAGACCTTCCACGACCAGCGGCCGGAGGGCGCGCTCACCGTCGTCGTGCTGGGAGGTGTGCAGCCGCCGTCCCCGGCGTCCGTGTGGTTCGACGAAGGGGCGCGTACCGCACCGGCGGACGCACTCGCTCCAGTCCGGGCGGTCGCGCGCCAGGTCGCCCGGACCGCACTGCTGCGCGCAGAACACGGCCTCACGCCGCCGACGGCGGTGATCACGGGCCGGGGCAACGGCCGGTCAGGACCCTTCGGGGTGCCGGTGCCCACCACGGCGGCACGAGCGAGAGCGGAGCTCGTGCGGGACGAGTTCCTCGCGGCGGTGCAACGGGAACTGGTCGTCCTGCGGGGTGAGGACGCACCGGGCTCCACAGCCGAGGTCGAGGTCCGGCTCGTCACCGAGATCGGCACGGCCGACGATGGTGTTCCCGCGGAGGAGATGCGCCGCGCCACCGTCGAGATCGACCACGACGGCTCGCGGGCCGCACCGCAGCGGGCCGAGGCCGAGTACGACCGGGCCGTGCACGGCCTGACCGCGCTGGAGGTGCCGCGGACCGAGGTGCGTGCCGTGGCCGCCGAGTACGCCGCGCTCGCGGCCGGCGGGAGGCTGGAGCACCTGGCCCTGCCGCCGGGCACCCGTGAGCGGCTCGTCTCGCTGAACGCCGCGCTGACCACCTCGGTCGAGCCGGTCGAGGCGGCGCAGGTCCGCGCCTTCGTCACCGAGGCGTTGCTCGCCGCGGCACTGGTGCCGACGCGGGAGGTTCCGCTCGGGCCGAAGCTCACGGGCCGCGGACGCGCCGTTGACCCGAAGGAGATCCGGCCCATCACCGCGGACCGGTTGACCGCGGTGCTGGACGACCTCACCGCAGTGGTGTCCCGCGGCGAGAACCCCTTCACCGCCGCGAGGTCCTCGCTGCGGGGACTCCACCTGCACGCGGGGACGACGTTGCCGGTCCGCCTCGCCGCGCTGGGACTGGTGAACCTCAGCGCCGCGGCCAGGACCGCCGTCGTCGCCTCTCCGCTGTTCGCCGCGTTGCGGGACAACCCGTCCGCGCTGGCCGAGTCGCTGTTCGCGGGTGCCGGCCACGAGGAGCAGTACTTCATCACGACGTGTGTCGCGGCCGCGATGAACGCGGCCGTGCGCAACCGCGTCCCCGGCACCGCCGCGCTGCTGCACCTCGGCCGTTCCGCCGCGGACTCCGCGGAGCTGGTCATCAGCAGGACCGCCGCAGAGGTCCGGTCGGCCGCGGACCGCCCGTTCGGCCGTTCCCTGGAGGACATGGCACGCGGGCGGATCGCAGCGGCGCGATCCGAGTTCGACGCCATCGAACGCCGGGCCTTGCAGCTGGTGGCCGCCGACCAGGCCGATCCGGGCGTGCGCCACGACTGGCGTGCGCTGACGGTGCGCTGGAGCCGGACGATGCAGAAGCTCGCCGCGGCCGACCTGAGCCAGGACGTCGTGCCGGTGCTGACGAAGAAGGTCGTGGCGGGCCACTGGTGGAGCAGCGCGCTGCTGGCCGCACCGGCGCTCGTGGACCGAGGTCCTCGGCGGCTCTCCGGTGTCGCGCCCAACCGGTACCCGGCCCTGTTCCAGCACGGGCTCGCACCGGAACCGGACGCCACCCTCTTCGGCGCGGAGTCCGCGACCACCTCGCGCGTGCCCTTGGCGGAGTACCTCGCCCTTCCCGCACAGCGGGCGGAGTTCTGGAGTCGGCTCGCCTCCTCACCCGGCCATGTGGTCCTGACACCGGACCACGCGGTCCACCTCCGCGCAGGTGTGGTGGGGGGACGCCGCGTGTTCGTGCTGAGCGACCCGATGAGGAGCCACCCGTCGGTGCTCACAGCGGCGGAGCTCGTCACCTGGGCAGCGGACTGGGGAGCCGAGAGCCCGGCCTTGCTGCTGCCGGGGGACCACCCCGGCTCCCGGCCGGTGTCCGCCGAACGGACGGAGTCCAGGCCGCCGCAGCCCGTCTCGTCGTTGCCGGAGCTGTCGAGCGTCGCGGAGGTAGGCCGGTTGCCGCAGCAGTGGCGGCAGCTGTCACCGGAACGGGTCGCGTCGCTGCGGACACTGGCGACGCTGACGGTGAACCAGTTCGCGGTGCCGGGGTCGCGGTTCCAGCGGGCTCACGACGACGTGGTGGAGCTGGTCGCGTACCGGTTGTACCAACTGGAGGAGGGCCGGCCCCCGGGACAACCGGTCCGGGCACTCGCCGAGCAGCTGGCGCGCGAGGCCGGGCTGAAACCCGCGCTGAGAGGGGGAGCGTCGAGGCCCCGGCGGGGTACGAGCCTGCTCAGTCCCCTGGAAGTGCACCGGACACCCGGTGGTCCGAGCAGTCCGAGGCCGGGCAGGCGGAGGTCGGGCCCGCACCGGCGCAACGCGAGCCTGTCGACGACCGGCTCCTGGGTGACGGCCGCGGAGGAGGCGCGGGCCTGGCGGGCACAGGTCGACCAGCCGCAGGTCGACGGGGAACCGGACTTCGCCCACCTGCGCAGCACGCTGCGGGACCAGCTGCGGGAGCTCGGCGAGGACTCCGCGGAACTGGGCCGGTGGGTCGACGTGACGTTCGCCGACGCGAAGCTCAAGCAGCTGGACCGCTCGCTCGAAGGCATCCGCGAGGTGTGGGAGGACTTCGAGGTCGAGGTGCACGCGCTCGGCATCGGAGCACCCCACCACCACGCCGTCAGCACGACCGCGGACCTGACGAGGTCGGAGACGGTCCGGGAGGCGGAGGACGGCACGTCGGCCGAGGTGGTCTCGACGCCGGTGAACCCGGTGCAGGGGTCGGTGCCGGCCGGGCCGGTGACCGTGTCGTTCTCGGTGCAGGGCCTGCTGGGCACCGCGTCGGAGCGGCGCACCTCGGCGACCGGGACGACGCGGGAGACCGTGGAGATCACCCAGGCGGGCGCCAAGGTGACCCGGACGTCGCACGACGTGCACCACCGCCTGCGGATCCAGCCACCGAAGCGGCACCTCCACCGCGAGCGGCCGGAGCCGGTGGAGTGGAAGCAGTCGGTCACGATGACGTTGACGTGGCCGCAGTTCGGCGCCACCGCGAGCGAGCCGGGCGACCCGCTGCCGGAGACCCCGCTGACGGCGGGTCCCGCGCTGAGCTACCCGGACCTCGCCGCCACCCCCGACGCCCTCGCGAGGGCGCGCAGCCACGCCGGTTTCGAGCGTGCGCGCGAAGCGCTCGAACACGTCCGGTTCGTCGGCATCGACACGGTCTTCAGCGCGGTCAAGTCCACGCTGCGGCTGTCCGGGTCGCACCAGGAGATCACCCGGCTGGAGAGGTGGCTCGACGACCTCGGGCCGAAGCAGGGCAAGCGCCTCGTCACCGGCGAGCAGGTCGAGGAGACGTTCCGCTTCCCGGGGCACAAGCCCGTGAAGGTCGTGGTGCGCCAGGGGAAAGCGCTGGAGGGGCAGTCGTTCGCACCCGGTCTGGCGCAGGCGGCCGCGCGGTCGCTGGGACGCACCGTGGCGGCGAGCCACCGGCACTCGCTGGGCGCGGCGGGCACCCACGAGACCGGGTTCGAGCTGGGGGTGAGCGCCGGTGAGGAGCTCGCGGGCCTGGTCGGGGTGAAGATCGGGGCCGGTGTGTCCTTCAGCAGGGTGAACCAGAACCTCTCCGAGCGGGTGTCGCAGGTGCGGCACGAGCTGACCGAGCGGATCAAGGGTGACTTCGTCGACGACACGATCAGCTTCCCGTTCCTGGTGGTGATGGCGGAGGAGGGCAAGACGTACCGGCTGGCAACGTTGTCGTCCGACGATGCGCACCGTTCGTTCGGGTTCCTCCGACGTGAGGACAAACCGTTGGTGGCGTTGCACGTCGAAGCCGCAGCGGTGCTGCTGTTCTCCCCTGTGGACAATGACAGCGGCGACGACGCCGGTGTCCGTGACGAGTCGGCGCCCATGGTGCCGGCTCGGGCCGCCGGCGCGCGGGACCGGTCCGGGCTGCGCGCGGACGAGGTCGCCGGCTACGCGCGGAGCCGGTGGAAGCTCAGCGACGTGTCCCGTGAGGCGGTCATCGGCCGGGTCGTGCGGAAGCTCTACGCCGACGGGCTGGTCTCCGGCGCGCAGGACGCGCAGGCCGTCCAGCGGAGTCTGCGCGACGCCCTGGGCGACGACCCGAGGGCGCTCTTCGGCGGCGACCCGAAGCGGATCTCCTTGCCGGGAGCGGAGAAGGACCTGTTCCTCGGCGGCGTGGTCACCCCGGGCGGTGGCGAGTACGTGAGGAAGGTGTCGACGAAGGAGCTGCAGGGGTTCGTCGCGACCAGCGAAACGACGAAGCTGACGGCGGAGCGGACGCGGTCGAAGGGCTTCAAGGTCGCGGTCGACGGCGACGCCGGGCCGGTCGAGCTCGGCGGCACGGCCGGCGTGACGCGGTCCGAGCAGCGGCGCGGCCGGATCAGCGAGACGACGGAGGAGGAACGCGCCTGGACCGGGAAGGACGTCCCGGTCCACCTCTACCGGCACCCGGTGGAGATCGAGGTGCGGACCGGCACCGACTGGTCGGACCTGGACCCGCCGATGACGTGGTCCGAGCGCCCGGACCCGGCGGCCGGCGCGGAGCTCCGCACGGGCATCGCGGCGGACCTGGAGATCGCGGTCGCCCAGCGACCGGGTCGTGCGGTGGACGCCGAGCCGGTCGAGCCCAGGACCGAGAGCGACTGGGTCGACGCCGGGACACGACCGAACGGTGCCACGGAGTTCGAGCGGGCCGCGGACCTGCCGAAACGGTTCGAGGTCGACTCGATGGCCGCGATCACCCGCCTGGGCGCCGAGACCGCCGGGCTGCTGGCGGTTCCCGAACCGGAGGGCCTCCGCGCCAGGGCCGAGGAGCTGGCGAAGCACCGGCTCGTCGGCGCGCGCCCGGCACAGCTGGGCAGCCCCGGCGAGGACGACGCGCAGGACGTGTCGCGCCGGGCGCTGGAGCAGTGGGTGAGCTGGCAGTCGCGGCAGGGCAGGCTGGGGCTCGCCGAGGGACCCGGCGACGAGCTGCGGCTGGAGAACTACACCAGCGAGAGCGGGTTCGCGCCGCCGGCGCTCGGCAGCCGCAGGATCACCGGCACGGCGACGTTGACGAGCACCTACGGCAACGCCCGGATCATCGGTGTGGACGAAGCCCATCAGTTCACCCGCTCCAACGCCACCCACACGACGCTCGAGTCGCACCGGCGGCGGCGCACCGGGCCGAACGCCGGGCTCACGGCGAAGGTGAAGCTGGGAGAGGTGGCCACGGCCGAGGCGAAGGCGGCGACCGCCTACCTGCGCGGTCCGGAGACCACCGAGACCACCACCGTGGACGCGCGCACGAAGGTCGCCTGGGTCGAGCGCGGCTACCTGGTCGAGTTCGACGCGCGACACCGGCTGACGACGTCGGCCCGGCACACGTGGACCGGTCCGTTCGGCGAGCAGCACGACGGTCCGGTGGTCGGCGGCGACCGGCGGAAGTACGTGCCGCGGGCCGTCACCCTGTGGATCCCGGCGAGCGAGGTGCCGAGGATCGGTGAGCTCAGCCGGCACGACCTCGACCACGTCCTGCTGCCCGACGACCTCCGGGCGTACGAGGCCGCGCACACGGCGGACGCGGTGACACCTCCGGCGACCGCGATGAGCGAGGCCGGCATCGAGCTGGGGATGCCGGAGCCGCTGCGCCCGGACCTGGCTCTGCGGATGATGCAGGACATCCGGGAGCTGTTGCGCGACTACGAGAAGACCATCACCGATCCCAAGGTGCGCAAGCAGTTCGCCGGGCTGCACGACGAGATGGTGCGGGCGTTCGGCAGGCGGCTGGAGCTCGGCGGGGACCAGGTGCTGGCCAACGTGCTCAACGGCGGTTCGCCGATCTTCGGCGAGCGGCTGGGGGAGTCGGGCAAGCTCGAACAGCTGGTCGTTGTGAGCGCGCAGCGCGTCGACGGCGCGGACCTGGGCGTGGAGGAGGACTTCCTGGTCGACTCCGAGGTCACGACGACGACCCGGAGCACGAGCCGGGGCGAGCGGTCGGAGTGGACCAGGTCCGCGGGCGTGGCCCTGCCGCCGGCCATCCCGACGTGGATCGGGTCGGCGCTGACCGGCGGCCTGGTCAACCCGGCGGCCGAGCTGGCCGCGGAGTCCCGCCGCGGTCAGGACGACCGGGTGCTGTTCCGCAGCACCGTCGGCTACCGGTGGTCCGGTAGGGCGCGGCGGCACGGCCACGGCATGCGGGTGACCGTGCAGGTGCGGCCCTGGGCGCGTTCGGGCGTCTACCGCAGGCACCTGCCAGGGCTGCGGCAGACACCGGTGCGGGACATGCAGGTGCTGCCGGGCTTCACGGTGGGGTCGGCGATCCAGACACCGGTGCCGTCCGTCCTGGACCCCGCCAGGACGCCGCTGGAAACGGTGGACACGCCGTTGAGCGACCTGACGCACGGCACCGGCCTGCCCGTCGACGCCACCATCAGCGCCACGCCGTTCCACGCGGAGGGGCTGCACGCCCGGCTCGCGGAGCTGTGGCCGGAGCTGAACGCGGGCCGGGCGAACGGGCTGCTCGTGTCCACGACCGCGACCCAGCTGGCCGGCCGCGTCGTGGCGGCCCTGTCGCCCGACGGCTACCAGGTCGACGTCGGCAGCAGGACCGTGTCCACGGCGACGATCACCTTCGACCTGGGCCGGCGGCAGCTGTTCGGCCCGATCCCCGGCGCGTCGCTGCGCAAGACGACGGCGGAGGGGTCCGGCCCGGTCGTCACGACGGAGGAGAACGTGACCGCGAAGGCCGCCCTGCTCGACGGTCCGATCGCGGAGAACCTCATCGGAAAGGGAGAGGTCGAGCGGACGCTGGCCGCCTCGCGGTACACCTCCCGCGACGCCGAGCCGGTTCCCGCCGGGGTGCAGCGGGACAACGTCCACCTCGTGCTGGCGGAGCTGCGTCCCACGCTCACGCTCGAGTACCGGGACGGGAGGACCGCCGCCGTCGCGACCGGGCAGAACGGCGTGGACGGCGAAGTGTGGCTGCAGGTCGACCTGGCGGGAGCGCGCGCACTCGGCTTCACATCGCTCGACACCGACACCGGCCAGAGCGCTCCGCCGACCACTCAGGGACCGCCGGCCGGCCAGGACTCGCCCGCGACCGATCGCCCGCAGCCCGTCGCGGACCCGCGGCAGCGCAGCAGGCTGACCTCGGCGTACCGCGGCGTGACCCGCGGACGTGCCCAGCTGCCCCTGTCCGAGACCGACCTGGCGCACTGGGTGGACGAGGCGGTCGCACTGTCGTCCGGCGCGGTCGAGCAGCACGACCTCGCGGACGGCACGGCGGAACTCCTGCGGAACCTGGACGACGCGCTGGGGGCCGTGCCCGGCGTGGCTCTGCGCGACCAGGTGCGCGCGGTGCTCAACGACGCCGTGCTCGCCGCAACGGTCGTACCGGTCCGTGACGCCGACGGGCAGTCCGGTGATCACCAGGCCGTCCGGCCGCTCAGCCCCGACCGGCTCGTCCACCTGCTGACCGACGTGGCCCGGCACCTCGAACGGGGACATGACCCCTTCACCACCGAGGGGTCCCTCCTGCACGGGATCTCCTACCCCGTGGGCGCCCCGTTGCAGTCGCGGCTGGCGGTGCTCGCGACCGTGAACCTCACCGGCCCGGCTCGCGCGAAGGTGCTCGGTGACCCGCTGTTCACCGCGTTGCTCGGCAGCCCGGACGCGCTCGCGGAGTCGCTGTTCGCCTCGGCCGGGCACGAGTCCCGGTACTTCCAGACGACCGGTGGTGCGGCTGCGGTGAACATCGCCGTGCGGGACCGGGCGCTGACGATCGTGACGATGCTGCACGCCGGCGACGCCGTCGTGAGCGCCATGGCAGCCGCGCTGCCCACCACGTCCGCCGGCTTCCGCACACACCGGGACAGGCCACTGGGCCGCGTGCAGGGCAGCCGCGTGCGCGACCGGATCGCCTTCGCGCGAGAGGAGTTCGCGGAGCTCCGCACGAGTGCCGGGGAACTGGCCGCCGCCGCGGACCGGAACCCGGCGGCCTGGCGCGACCTGACCGACCGGTGGTCGAGGACGATGCAGAAGCTCGCGGCCACGGACCTCACCCGGCCCCGGCTGCCCGTGCTCACCCCCATCACCGCACCCGGTCGTCTGCACGTCAGCGGGCTCGTCGCCGCGCTGAAGCTCGTCGACATGCCGGTGCGCCGCAGGCAGAACCCGGAGCTGACCGGGTACCTCACCGCACTGGGCGCCGTGTTCGCGCCCGAGCCGGACGGAACGGCCTTCGGGAGCGGGTTCGCCGAGGTCGCGGGGGAGCCCCTGGTCCCGGTCTCGACGAAGCTCACGACCGCTCGGTCGCAGTACGGCTTCTGGTCGTGGCTCGCCGCGGGACCGGGGCAGGTGCTGCACGGCGGGAGCACCGCCGTGCACGTCAGGGCGGTCCGGCACGACGGCAGGAACCTGGTCGCGCTCGGCGACCCGCGGCGGACGGGGCAGCGCCTGCACGCGTTGCCCGAGTTCCGCGACCTCGCCCACCGCCACGGCTGGTCCGCGCCGGAGTCGCTGTTCGCCGACGACGCCGCGTTCCACCGGCACGAGCGGCTCGGCGTCGACCTGCCCGCGGCGAGCGCGGTCCGCGTCGACGCGGGCGTGTTCGTCGGGGCCGACCCGGATGGTCCGCTCTCTACCGCGGCCCGCTACCTGCCCGACGAGGACGACGTGGTGGCGCTGGTGCTCGACCACGGCGTCGCGCTCGACGCGGACGACGCGCGGCGCGTGCTGCTGGCCGCCGGGTGGAACGGAGCCGAGGCGGTCCGGCTCTTCACCGCGCACGACGCGAACCCCGGCGCCGATGCCGCCGCCCTCGCCGCGTGGCTGGGCGTCGCGGTGATCCGGCCCACCGCCGACGGCTGGCGCTGGTACTGGCCGGACGGGAAGCAGAGGGCAGGCTCGTACGCGCTGGAGGTGCCGGAAGAGGTCGCGGAGCGGCTCGGTCTCCCCGCACCGCAGGAGCCGGCTGTACCGGTTCAGCCGCCCAGGCGGTGACCGGAGAACGGCGGAAGAGATTCCGTGGAGCCTTCCGGAGAATTCACTGAAAGGGAGTAATGCGGCGCCGGAGGGTGTGTACGAACGTACATCGATCATGGTGTGGACGTGCAGAGTGAATTCACCCCACAAGGCGCCACGGTGCCCTCGTGGAACTGATGGCACGAGTATTTTACCTGGTTGAAGGCTCTGTCCGCGTCGATGCCGATCTTCTCGGCAGTCATCATCCGGGCGAACATCAAGGAATTATCAAGCCGCTGTTCTATGTCTAATGCTGACCGTGAGCGTCCCGGATGATGCGATTCCCGCCTTCGGTCAGATGCTGCTCGGACTCCGGCGGGCGTCCGGTTTGTCCCAGGCCGATCTCGCCCGTTCGTCGGGGATGAGCGTGCGCGCCCTGCGGGACCTGGAACGGGGCAGGGCGAGCTCGGCCCAGGAGCGCTCGGCCGCGGTGCTGGCGGACGCCCTCGACCTGACCGGCGAGGACCGGGAGGTCTTCCTGACGCTCGCCAGGGAGGGTCGTCGCCGCACGGCCAAGCCCGTCGACCCCACCATGCTCCACTCGCTGCCCGCGGTCACCGAGCTCGTCGGCAGGGAACGGGAGCTGTGCGAGCTGATCGGGCTCGGCACCGCGGAACCCGCCGGCGTCGTCGTGGTCACCGGGCCGCCCGGTGTCGGCAAGACCTCGCTCGCCGTCGCGGCGGCGCACCGGCTGGCCGCCCACTTCCCCGATGGCTGTCTCGCGGTCGACCTGGGCGGTTCCGGTGACCGGCCGAGGGCGGCGGACGAGGCGCTGGAGCGGATGCTGCGGGCCCTCGGCGTGCCCGCCAGGGGTGTTCCCGAGTCCGCGGCGGACCGCGTCGAGCTGTTCCGTGCACTGCTGCGCGACCGGCGGGTGCTCGTGCTGCTGGACAACGCCGTCGACGAGGCGCACGTGCGGCCGCTGCTCGGCACGGGCAACCGCGGCGTGACCCTGGTGACGTGCCGCCGCGTCCTGGCCGGCCTGACGAGCGCGAGCTGGGTCTCGCTCTCGCCGCTGACGACGGAGAGCGGGGTGGCCCTGCTCGCCTCCATCGCGGGCCACGACGTCGTGTGCGGGGAACCGGGTGCGGCCGCCGAGCTGGTGACGCTGTGCGGGAACCTGCCGCTGGCGATCCGCATCGCGGGCAACCGGCTGGCTACGCGGCCGCACTGGTCGCTGTCCTACCTCGTGTCGCAGCTGCGCGACGAGCGGATGCGGCTCAGCTCCCTGTCGGCGGGCGACCTCCAGCTGCGCTCCGCGTTCGAGGTGTCGTTCAGGCGGCTGTCCCCGATCGCCCGCCGGGTGCTCCGGCGCCTCGCGGTGATCCCCGGCGAGCACTTCGACGAGGCGCTCGCCGCGGTGGCCACGGGTGCGCCGCAGCCGGAGGTCGGCGCACTGCTCGACGAACTGGTCGAGGCGTCCCTGCTGGACACCGCGCGGGCGCCGGGACGCCTGCGGTTCCACAACCTGCTGCGGCTCTTCGCCGGCGAGCGGCTGGCCCAGGAGGAAGCGGAGGACGTGCGCGAGCAGCTGCGCGACCGTACCCTCCGGCACCTGCTGGGCATGGCGACGGCCGCGGGTGCGTCCGTGTTCCAAGGCCCGCCTGACGCGGACGGTTCGCCGTTCTCCTCGCAGGCGAACGCGGGGGACTGGTTGGTGCGGGAGGGCACGAACTGGTCGGCCGCGCAGCGCGAGGCGGCGGCGCTGGGCTGGCACGCCGAGGTGCTCGGTCTGGCGCGGGCCATGCACTGGTTCGCGGACAGCCAGGAGTTCGACTACCGCTGGGACGAGGTCTACCGGCTCGGTCTCGAGGCCGCGCGGCGGCTCGGTGACCAGGTGGCCGAGGTGGACATGCTCAACCAGCTCGGCTGGGCGCAGTACATGTGCCGCAACGACAACGAGCTCGCCCTCTGCACCAGCTCGCGTGCGCTGGCGCTCGCGGAGGAGATCGGCGACCAGCGCGGGAAGGTGTTCGCGCACTGCTACCTCGGCGTCGAGCTGACCCGGCTCGGGAAGGTCGAGGAGGGCATGGCCCACCTGCGCGTGGCCCACGAGATGTCGGCGGAGTACGGCTTCTTCGAGATGCGGTACTGGATGCGCAGCACCCTCGGTGTCGCTCTCCAGGAGGCTGGCCGCTACGAGGACGCGCTGGCGGTGCACCAGGCCCTGCTCACCGAGGCGCACGAGCACCGGCACGAGGCCGACCAGGAAATGGTGCGCTGGGTGATGATGCTGTTGACGGAGAACATCGGTCTCTGCCTCACCGGTCTCGGCCGGTGGCGGGAGGCGGCCGAGAGCCACCACGAGGCGCGCCGGCTGTCCGCCGAGAACGAGTCGACCCACCACGAGGCGGACCAGGCGGTCAGGGAGGGACTCGCGTGGCGCGCGGCAGGGGAACCGGACCGCGCCCGGCGCTGCCTGCTCTCCGCCCGTGCGCTGCTGGACGGCCCGGTCTCCCGCGCCGATCGGGACCGGGTGGACGCCGAGCTGACCGCGCTGGTGGAGCACCACGAATCCGGGTGTGATGGAAACGGACTGGTCTGAACGGGTGTAGGTGTCTCGATCGGCTCAGAGCGGGCGGCTACGTTCACCTCGTGCGCGACTCGGGTGGCCAGACGACTTTTGGTGAGCTGTTGCTGGGGTACCGGCGTGCCGCTGGGCTGAGCCAGCTGGGTTTGGCGGAGCGGTCGGGCATCAGCGTGCGGGCGTTGCGGGAGCTGGAGCAGGGGCGGGCCCGTGCGGCGCAGCGCCGGTCGGCCGAGGTGCTGGCGGACGCTTTCGGGCTGGGCGCCGAGGAGCGTGAGGAGTTCCTGCGGGTCGCGGAACACGGACGCAGGCGGCGGTCTTCGCTGCCGGCCGCCGGCTCGGCCGAGATGCCGCCGCTGCCCTCCCACCCGGTCGGGCGGGTAGCGGACCTCGAAGAGCTGCAACGGCTGTTGCAGGCGAACCCGACGGTGGCGATCGTGGGGCAGCCCGGCGTGGGCAAGACCGTCCTGGCGGCGTACGCGGCGCACCTCAGGCGCGAGGACTTCCCCGACGGCTGCCTGGCCGTCGACCTGCGCGGGATGGACGAGCGGCCGCTGTCCGCGGAGGTCGTGTTCGACCGGTTGCTCCAGGCGCTGGGCGTGGGACCGGGAAACGTCCCCGCGATGGTGGACGAGCAGTCGAGCCGGTACCGGGCGCTGCTGGAGAAGCGGAAGGTGCTGGTGCTGCTGGACAACGCCGCCTCGGAGGCCCAGGTCCGGCCGTTCCTCGCGGCGGCTCCGGGCTGCCGGACGCTCGTGACGTGCCGCCGGACGCTGGCGGGGCTCGAGGGTGTGCGGTGGTTGCACCTGGAACCGTTCGACGACGGGGACGCGGAGGCGTTGCTGCAGGCCGTCGTCGGGGTGGACCGGGTGCGGGCAGAGCCCGGTGTGGCGGGCGAGCTGATCGAGCTGTGCGGGAACCTGCCGCTGGCGTTGCGGATCGCGGCGAACCGGCTGGCGAGCCGGCCGCACTGGACGTTGAGGTACCTCGTGGGCCAGTTGCGTGACGAGCGGACGAGGCTGTCGTCGTTGTCCGCAGGCGACCTGCAGGTGCGGTCGGCGTTCGAGGTGTCCTACCGGGGGCTGTCACCGGAGGGCCGGACGTTGTTCCGGCGGCTGGCGGCGGTGCCGGGCGCGGACTTCGGCGTGGAGCTGACCCAGGTCGTCGGAAGCCTGACGGAGTCGGAGGCCTTCGGCCAGCTCGACGAGCTGGTGGACGCGAGCATGGTGCTGGCCGGTCCGGCGGAGGGCCGGTTCCGGTTCCACGACCTCCTGCGGCTGTTCGCGCGTGAGCGCTGGGAGGCTGAGCACGACGAGGCCGACCGCGCGCTGACGACCGAAGCGGTGGTGGAGCACCTGCTGGACATGGCGACCGCGGCGGGGAGGAGGTTCTCGCCGGAGGAACCCGCGAACGAGGTCTTCGACACGCTGGACGAGGCGCGGTCGTGGCTGGAGCAGGAGCGGTCGAGCTGGCTGGCCGCGTTCCGGCAAGCGGTGCGCACGGGCTGGCACAGCGAGGTGCTGACGCTCGCGCAGGCGATGCACTGGTACTCCGACGACCGCTGGCAGGTGGTCGAGTGGGTCGAGGTCTTCGGCGCCGGTGTCGAGGCGGCACGGGCGCTGGGCGACGTGACCGCCGAGGCGCAGCAGCTCAACTTCCTGGGGTGGGCGCATTCCATGGTGGCCGACACCAAGGCCGCGCTGGAACAGCACCTGCTCGCCCTGGGCCGCGCCGAGGTGGCCGGCGACCGGCTGGAACGGATGTGGGCGCTGGCCTACGCCTCCTACTTCGAGTACTCCCAGGTCGACCGCGCCACGGCGATGGAGCACGCACGGGAGTCCGTGGAACTCGCCGCCTCCTACGACTTCTGGGCCGTGCAGCTGCCGGTCCGATACCGGTTCGGTGCGCTGCTGTTGCTCGACGGACAGCACGAGCAGGCGCTTGCTCTCATGGAGGCGCTGCACGAGGAAGCGGTGCGCCGCGGCCAGGCGGGCGAGGAGACGAAGTCCCGCAACCGCCTGACGGCCATTCTCGTCGAGGGGATGGCCCGCTGCCTGCACGCGATGGGCCGGTGCGACCAGGCCGTGCCGCTGTTCGCGCGGTCCCGCGTCATGCAGCAGGAGGTGGGGGCCACGGGGCTTGCGGCCGATGCGGCGCTGTGGGAGGGCCGGTGCTGCATCGACGCGGGTGCGCTCGACGAGGCGCGCGAGCTGCTCGAGTACGCGTGGACCGTCTTCGACGAGATGGCGATGCCGACCCGCTGCGCCAACGTGGAGATGGAGCTGGCCCGGATCTCTTGACCTCATCGCCCGTTTTCTGACCGGGTGGGAAGGACCGGGCGATCGAACGGGCTCAAACACGGGCGGCGGACTGCACGGCGGCCCGTCGCGGTGTTGACTCGTGGGATGCGCATGCCGCAGTTCCCGCTGTCGACGTACGACTTCGAGGTGCTGTGGGCGGACGTCTGCCCCGGCCCGATGCCGTACCCCCTGATGGTCCCGAAGACCGGGGGGTGGTCCCAGTGCGGTGCCGTGCTGGTCGAAGAGGTCTACCGGGAGCTGGTCAACCGGGGCCTGGCCGACCGCGGGCACCGCGCGGACGCCCGCCTCACCCGGATGCTGCACCTGCTCGGGGACTACCGCGAGGCCGTCGACCTGGTCGCCTTCGTGGGGTACCCGCTGCAGGCGCTCGCCGCTCGCGGTGCGGACGACGCCGTTCTCGCCGTGCTCGCCGGCGGTGAGCTGTGGCTGTCCTCGATCAGGCCCGACGAGCTGGCCGAGGCGATCACCGACCTGTTGTCGGAGAGCCGCTGGTCCGCTGCTCGCTCGGGTGCCGCGGACGGACCTCCCGCGACCGGCCGGATCGGGTTCTCCGGTCGTGGCCTGCCCTCTGCCCTCCCCGCTCTCACGTGGTGCGGCACGGACGGCGAGCACTACCTCGTGGCGGAGACCGGGTCGAGCGAAGCCGAGCTGATGGCGCACGACCACGTCACGCGCAGGGTCGGCGAACTGCTCGCGTCATGCGACGTCGGCGAACCGGCACCGGTGACGTCCTGGGTGTGATGTCCTGGGCGTCCGGTGGGAAGAGCGCCGGATTCGGTCTTTCGCCCGTGCGCGATCTTTCGCTGTTCTCATTGCTTTTCGCGCATTCACATCGGTGTCCCCGGTGAATGGTGAAGTGGCGCCGGTCGGTTGACTGCAAACGCTTTTGTCCGGATCCGGACAAGCCCGTCACCTGCGGTTCACCGAAGGTGAGGGCGAACGCGCCACCAAAGGTGTGTGGAAGGGAAAGAACGTCCGCAGAGTGCTGATCGGCCCGGCGAGTGGGAGCAAGCTCGTCTGCGGCGGGGCGCTGCTTGAGCAAGCTTCGTTTGTCAGCGACCACTAGCTCGTTCACATAGGGAGACAGCCAATGGCCGGAGTGTCAACTACTACCCCGGGAATGCAGGCGGCGGCAGGCCACCTCGGCAACACGCAGAACGTGGCCAAGAGCGGTGTCCAGACCGTCGGCGACGCGCTCGGTGCCCTGAAGTCGACGTGGAGCGGTGACGCCTCCACGGCCTTCGACACCTCGATGCGGGCCTGGATGGACGACTGCACGTTCATCGTGAACAAGCTCGGCGAGATGATCGAGGTCATGAACGGCAACCGGCAGGTCATCACCGCCGGTGAGAGCTCCAACACCGAGACCGCGTCGAACATCCCCGTCGGTCCGGGTCTGGCCGGCCTCTGATCGCCGCCCCACCCCACCCCGCTCAGCCACTGAAAGGACAGTGCTTTGCCCACTTACACCTTTGACCGCGGCATGGCGGACTCGGTCCGCGACCAGATGGCCGCGGTCACCAAGCGCCTGCAGACCGAGCTGGAGAGCATGCACCAGCAGATCCTCCAGAGCCTGGGGGACTGGCAGGACGGCGCCAAGGACCAGTACATGGTCGCGAAGTCCCAGTGGGACGCCGCCGCCGCGCGCATGCCGCACAGCCTGAACTCGGCCGAGGTCGCCCTCAACAACATCACCGGCGGCTACCTCAAGATCGAGCACACCGGCATGAACGCCTGGGGCGGCTACAGCGTGAAGTAAGCCCCCGGGGCGTCGCCGGACGTCCCGGCGACGCCCCCGTTCCGCTGTGACACCGATCGAAGAGAAGGGCTGTGACCATGCCGGGTACCACGCGGCAGCTGACCGAGGACGAGAAGAAGACGGTCGTGGACCGCATCGAGAAGAAGGAGTCGTACGAGGAGGCCAAGAAGAACCCCGAGGAGTACGACGCCAAGGGGCCCAGGGACGGTCTCGGCGACTGGGGCGGTCCCGAGGGGGAGCACTTCGCGAACAAGTACCCGCCGCCCAAGGTGCCGCGCAACAAGGACCACTCCGGCCGCGGCATCCGCGTCAGCACCGAGGCGCTGAAGACGTTCGCCACCAACATCCGCTCCCTGATCCCGACCCTCAAGACCGCGCTGGAGCAGATCGAGAAGGTCAAGGTCGCTCCCGGCATCTTCTACGACGCGCACCAGCTGCAGGTGAAGGTCATCAGCGGCGGTGAGGGCACGGCGATCCAGCCCACGACCCGCGAGTTCCTCCGCAGGAGCATCGACGCGATCACGACGGTCGCCGACGAGCTCGAGAAGCTCGCGCGCGCCTACGACACCGCCGAGGAGCTCAACGCCGCCACCGGCAAGGACCTCAACGAGCACATCGCGGGTGCGAGGGCCGAGGTCAGCAAGGCGATCAGCGGAGCAACCCCCGCCTCCTAGGGCGTCGTCCGAGCAACGGCCTCCCCGGCGTCGCGTCCCACCCCTGTCGGCCCTGCGGGCAGTGCACCCGCGCAACACGAAGGCACCACCATGGCTGAAGATCCGCCCAAGCCCGGCGGCCAGGAAGTCGAAGTCAAGGACAACGGTGCCGTGGTGGCGACCGGTGACGGGTCTGGTTCGTCCACATCGGACTACGACTCGTGGGGCTGGAAAGAGATCATGGCCCGCATCACCGGGTCGGCCGCGATCGGTGCCGAGGAGCGCACCGAGCTGGGGACGAGCGCCGCCTCGGACCCGCAGACGCTGTGGGACGCCGCGCTGAGCTTCCGCATGGTCAAGGAGATCCTCGCCTCCACGGGCAGGAGCATCGCCGAGCAGGCCAAGGCGCTGGGCGGAGAGGGCGGCCCGTGGCAGGGCGAGGCGTCCAAGGCCTTCATGGGCCTGATGGAGGAGTTCTCCAAGTCGTTCACCGCCCACGCCACGCAGATCGACGGCGGCTCGGCCCGGCTCTCCCCGGTGCCCGAACAGCTGTGGGCGGCGGGCAACCACCTCGCGTGGGCGATCAAGACGGTCCACGACATCGACCAGTTCTACGCCCGTGAGGCGCAGCGCATCGCCGCGATCAAGGGCGAGGACGTCATCATCGAGAGCGACAAGGGAAACCTCGTCCACATCAGCAAGTTCCCCGAGATCGTCAAGCTGCTCGACCGCGACATGCGGCAGGTGCTGAAGACCCTCGCGGCGGAGTACGAGAAGCAGTCCTACGACACCACGCTGACCACCATCCCGAAGCCGGACCCGTTGGGTGGTGGGCCCGACTCGAAGCCCCCGAAGATCAAGGTCCCGCCGCCACCCGAGATCAAGATCCCGCCGCCGCCCAAGATCAAGACTCCGCCACCGGCCAAGATCGAGGTCCCGCCGCCACCGAAGTCCGAGATCCCGCCGCCGCCCAGGGGCAAGGGCCCGGACGTACCCGAGATCAAGACGCCGGAGATCCCCGAGGTCAAGTCCCCGGAGATCCCCAAGGCGAACATGCCGGAGATCCCGGGCTTCAAGCCGTCGGACATGCCCGGCGGCAACGCCTTCGGCGGTGCCGGTGGTCCCGGGGACTTCTCCGCCGTGCCGCCGCCGGGCGAGTTCGACCCGAGCGGCCTGGGCGGTCCCGGTTCCGGGCCCGGTGGCTCCGGCGCGGAGATGCCCAAGCCCGGCGAGTTCACCCCCGGGTCGGGACCCGGCGGTCTCGACAACGGCCTCATGCCGCCGGGGTCGGGCGGTGGGGGCGTGCCCTCACCGAACTCGTTCAAGCCGGGTGACTTCAACGCTGCCCAGCTCCCCGGTGGCAAGTCCGCCGGCGGGAACGTGCCGCCGCCCGACTTCAAGCCGGGCGAGTTCAAGCCCGGTACCGGTCCCGGCGGGGGTGGCCTGCCCGGCGGTCAGGGGGCGGTTCCGCCTCCCGGTTCGTTCGTGAGCTCCAGGCCGCCGGCGTCCGGTCGTGGCGGGAACACGCCTGTTCCCAACGTGCCCAAGCCCGGTGAGTTCAAGCCGGGGGACTTCAAGCCGAGTGAGTTCCCCGGTGGGAAGACGCCGCCCGGTGGCGAGGTCGCGCCTCCCGGCGGCTTCAAGCCGGGTGAGTTCAAACCCGGCGACTTCACGCCGGGTGAGTTCAAGCCGAGCGAATTCCCCGGCGGCAAGGTGTCGCCCGGTGCTGGTCAAGGTGCGCCTCCGGCTGACTTCACGCCGGGCGAGTTCAAGCCGGGCGAGGTACCGAGCCCGCAGGACTGGACCGCGGGCAAGGGTTCGGGCGCGTCGAACGACGACCGCAACGGCCTCGGCGGCGGCGGGATGCCGATGATGCCGCCCGGCGCGCCTGGCGCGGGTACCGGCGGCGGCTCGGGTGGCGGGGAACGTCCGGACGCCTCCGGTCTGATCGGTGGCGAGGTCAAGCCGTGGGAGGGCTCGAAGACCCCCGGCCTGGGCGACCCGCACGGCAATGTCCCCGAGCTCCCGTCGACTCCGGAGGAATGGGCTTCGTCCCAGCGCAACACCCCCTCGCTACCCGGCAGCATGACCGGTGGCGGGATGCCCGGTGGGATGCCGATGATGCCGCCTGGTGCGGGTACCGGTGGTGGTGCGGGTGCTGCGGAGCGTCCGGATGCCGCTGGTCTGATCGGCGGAGAGGTCAAGCCGTGGGAGGGCGTTGACGCTCCTGGTCTGGGTGAGCCGCAGGCGATCGGCCAGGTCGGCGGTAAGCCGGAGGAGTGGGCTTCATCGCAGGGCAACGGCTCTGAAATGCCCGGTGTCGGCATGCCCGGCGGTGGGATGCCGGGTGGGATGCCGATGATGCCGCCGGGTGCGCCTGGTGCGGGTACCGGTGGTGGTGCGGGTGCTGCGGAGCGCCCGGATGCCGCCGGCTTGATCGGCGGGGAGGCCAAGCCCTGGGAGGGCGTCGAGTTGCCCGGTGTCGGTGACCCGGACACGGCCGGCCAGGAGAAGAGCACGCCGGAGCAGTGGAGCGCGGCACCGCAGAGCGCCGTTCAGCCTGGTGCCGGCTCGCCGATGATGCCGCCCATGCCGATGGCGCCCGGACAGGGCGGCGGTGCGGGTGGTGCCGGCGCGGCCGAACGCTCGGACGCGTCCGGACTCGTGGACGGTGAGACGGCTCCGTGGGAGCACGCGTCCGCGGTGCCCACCGGTGATCCGGGTGGTGCGGAGGCGCCGCGTGGGCGGCCGGAGCCGTGGACGCAGGACGGGCCGTGGACGCAGGCGCCCGGAGTTCCCGCAGCCCACGTTCCGGGGTCGGAGGTCCTGGTGCCACAGGTTCCGACGGCCGGAGTCGTGGTGCCGCAGGTTCCCGCGGCCCACGGTCCGGCGCCCGAGGTCCTGGTCCCACAGGTTCCCGCGCCCGAAGTTCCCGCGGCTCACGCTCCGGGGCAGGAGGTCCTGGTGCCACAGGCACCTGTCCCCGAGCACCCGGTGGCCCACCCTGCCGCGCCTCAGGCGTCGGCGCCCCCGGTTCCGGTGCTGCCGATCATCCCGGCGATCCCGCCGGTGCCGGCAGCTCCGCTCACCGCGGCGACCCCGCAGACTCCGGTCACCCCAGCGGCTCCGGCAACCCCGGCAGCCCCGGCGGGTCCGGGCGAGAGGCGCCGCGAAGAGGCCCTCGTAGGCGAGCCACTGCCCATCACCGAAATCCCGACCGGACCACCACCGGCCGAGCCGCTGATCACCCCCTTCGACGATGACCGCGTGGCGCTCGTCCACGCCGGCGGGGAAGAGGACTTCAGCGCGTGGGACGCCGGGGCGTCGGGTGGTCTGCCCTGGCTGCCCACCGCCGCCGCACTGCGCGAGGAGAGCGCGCCGGAGAAGCCCGACTACACGCTGCGCGACTCGGCGGCATGGGGCCATAGCGCCGGACGTGAGGGGGTTGTGCGGTTGCAGGCGGAGACGACTGCCCGGCCGATCGAGATGTCGTCCTACCTGCCCCGGTTCGACCCGAACGTGTCGGGCCTGGGGTGCGCCGGCCTCGACGCCCCCGAGGACGAGGAGCCGGTGAACGACGACGAGCAGGACGAGGAGGACGAGCGCACGTCGGCTGACCTGCTCAAGCAGGACACCGGGGTGTGGGCGGACAGCGGCAGGACGAAGGCGGCGCCGGGGGTGATCGAATGAGCACCGTCACGGCGAAGCGGGCGCCGCGCGCCGAGGGGCCCCCGATGCCGGAGGGCCAGGAGGAGCTCCAGGAACCGCCGGTGATGCCCGAACCCGCCGTGCGCGACTTCAGCTCGGTGCTGATGTTCCTGCCCATGGCGCTCGGGCCGATCGCCATGATCCTGATCTTCTCGTCCATGGGCTCCGGCGGCGGATCGCCGTTCATCTTCATCATGGCCGGCGCGATGTCGATCGGCATGGTCGCGATGGCGATCAACCAGCTCTTCCGCAACGCGGGGGAGCGCAAGCGCAAGCTCGACGCGGAACGCCGCGACTACCTGCGCTACATCGGGCAGTTGCGGCGCCGGGCCAGGGAGACGAGCAACGAGCAGCGCGCGGCCGTCGCGTGGGACAACCCCGACCCGGCGTGGCTGTGGTCGGTCGCCACCGGGCCGCGGCTGTGGGAACGGCGGGGCAGCCACGACGACTTCGCCCGCGTGCGGATCGGGCTCGGCACCCAGCAGGCTGCCATGGAGTTCCTGCCGCCGTCGACCAAGCCGATCGAGGACCTCGAACCGCTGTCGGCGATCTCGCTGCGGCGCTTCAGCGAGACCTACCGGACCGTCACCGGCATCCCGATCTCGGTGGGGCTGCGCAGCTTCACGAGCGTCGAGCTCGCCGGCGAACCGGACGCCGTCGTCGGCCTGGTGCGCGCGATGGTCGGTCAGCTGGTCACCTTCCACGCGCCGGACGAGCTGCGGATCGCCGTGCTGACCGCGCCCTCGAACCAGGCGGACTGGGACTGGGTGAAGTGGCTGCCGCACCTCGCGCACCCCACCGCCCGCGACGCCGCCGGCCCGTTGCGGATGCTCACCTGCGACCACGACGAGCTGGTCGACCTGCTCGGCAAGGACGTCACGGACCGCGGCGACCACGACAAGTCCGTCCTGCCCGGTGTGGTGGAACCGTTCGTGGTGGTCGTCGCGCACCTGGCGTCGATCCCGGAGCACTCCCCGCTGCTCGGTCCCGGCCTGCGCAACACGGTGTTGCTCGACGCCACCGGTGCGCTGCCCGGTGGTGCGAAGGTGCTGCGGCTCACCTGCCGCGACGGCGAGGTCACGTACCCGGTCGGAGAGGAGACCGGTACGGCACAGCACGACTCGTTCGGCGTGGTGCAGGCCGACGCGCTCGCCCGGTTGATCGCGCCGAAGCGCACCAGCGGCACGGTCGACGTCGTGGACCGTCCTTTCGAGACGGACTTCGAGCTGCCCTCGCTGCTGGGCATCCGAGACCTGCATACGTTCGACGTCAACGCGATGTGGCGGCAGAAGACGCCGCAGCGCGCCCGCCTCCAGGTGCCGATCGGCGTCACCGAGGACGGCGAGGTCGTGGAGATCGACCTCAAGGAGTCGGCGCAGGGCGGCATGGGACCGCACGGCATGCTGATCGGCGCCACCGGTTCCGGCAAGAGCGAGCTGCTGCGCACCCTGGTGTGCGGGCTCGCGGCCACGCACTCGTCGGAGACCCTGAACTTCGTCCTGGTGGACTTCAAGGGCGGCGCGACGTTCCTCAACATGGAGAAGCTGCCGCACACCTCCGCGGTGATCACCAACCTCGCCGACGAGCTCCCGCTGGTCGACCGCATGCAGGACTCGATCAACGGTGAGATGACGCGGCGCCAGGAGATCCTGCGCGAGAGCGGGTACTCGTCGCTGTTCGAGTACGAGAAGGCCCGCATGACCGGTGGTCAGCTGCCGCCGCTGCCGACGCTGCTCGTGATCGTCGACGAGTTCTCCGAGCTGCTGAGCGCCAAGCCGGAGTTCATGGACCTGTTCGTCTCGATCGGACGGTTGGGCCGCAGCCTCGGCGTGCACCTGCTGCTGGCTTCGCAACGCCTCGACGAGGGGCGCATCCACCGCGTCGAGGGCCACCTGTCCTACCGCATCGCGTTGCGCACCTTCTCCTCCATGGAGTCGCGCAGCGTCATCGGTGTCGCCGACGCCTACGAGCTGCCCCCCGGTCCGGGAAACGGGTACCTCAAGTTCGACACGACCACGTTGACGCGCTTCAAGGGCGCGTACGTGTCCGGCCCCTGCCTCACGACCGCGCCCGAGCAGGGTGCGATCAGCGGTGAGGACCGCGCGGCGGGCGAGATCGTGCCGTTCTACACCCAGCCCAGCCCGCGCGCGCACGAGCTGCGGCAGAGCGAGCCCGCGGAACCGGAGGCCAGGCAGGAGAAGGCGGAGACGCCCGCGGAGGACGCCCCGAGCGTGGTGGAGGTGCTGATCGGCAGGCTCGCCGGTGCGGGACCCGCCGCCCGCCAGGTGTGGCTGCCGCCGCTGTCCGCGTCGCCGAGCCTCGATGCCCTGCTGCCCAGCGTGGTGCCGCACCCCGAGCTCGGCATGTGCGTGGACGACCCCGGCACCCGAGGACGCCTGCGGGTGCCCGTCGGCGTGGTCGACCTGCCCTACGAGCAGCTGCGCGAGCTGCTGGTGGCCGACCTGTCCGGAGCCGACGGCCACGTCGGTGTCGTCGGCGCCCCCATGAGCGGCAAGTCCGCGTTGCTGCGCACGCTGGTCCTCGGCCTGGCGCTGACCCACACCCCGGAGGAGGTCCAGTTCTACGGGCTCGACTTCGGTGGCGGCGGCATCATGTCGATCAGCGGTCTGCCGCACGTCGGCTCGGTCGCCACCCGCATGGAACGCGACCGCGTGGTGCGCACGCTCGAAGAGGTCGTGCAGGTCATGGAGCTGCGCGAGGCGGCGTTCGCCGAGCACGGCTTCGAGTCGATGGCGGATTACCGCGCCGCACGGCACGCCGGTCGCGTGGAGGACGCCCACGGTGAGGTGTTCCTGATCATCGACGGCTGGTTCACCCTGCGCCAGGACTTCGGCGACCTGGAGACGAAGCTGACCGAGATCGCCGCCCGCGGCCTCTCCTTCGGCGTGCACCTGGTGGTGTCCTCGACGCGCTGGTCGGAGATCCGGCCGTGGTTGCGCGACGTGCTGGGCACGCGGTTCGAGCTGCGACTCGGCGACTCGATGGAGTCGGAGGTGCAGAGCCGCAAGGCCGCCACCGTGCCGAACCAGCCGGGCCGCGGCCTGACCAGCTCCGGGTTCCACTTCCTCGCCGCCCTGCCGCGGCTGGACGGGTCCTCGGCGACCGAGGACCTGGCGAGCGCCACCAAGTCCTTCGTGGAGGAGGTCCGCACCTTCTGGCCGGGCCGCAGCGCGCCCGGTGTGCGGCTGCTGCCGACCCGGCTGCCGGTCGTCGACCTGCCGAAGCCGCAGAACGGCGGCCTGAAGGTGTGCCTGGGCCTCGACGAACAGCGCCTGAACCCGGTGTGGCACGACTTCAACGCCATCCCGCACCTGTTCGTGATGGGGGACGCGGAGACCGGCAAGACCAACGCGCTGCGGCTCGTGATCCGGTCGATCGTCGAGGGTTTCCGGCCGGGTGAGGCCAAGATCCTCGTCGCCGACTCGCGCCGCGACCTCGACGACATGGTGCCGGACGAGTACAAGATCGGCCACGTGGTCAGCTCGGACGCGCTGACCGACCTCGCGACCAAGGCGGCCGTGTCGCTGCACAAGCGGGTACCGGGCCCGGACATCTCGTCCGAGCAGCTGCGCCGCCGTGACTGGTGGGAGGGGCCGCAGTTGTTCGTGGTCGTCGACGACTACGAACTGATGACCTCGGGCACCGGCATGGGCACCCCGCTCGACACGCTGCTGCCGTTGCTGGCGCAGGGCGTCCACATCGGATTCCACCTGATCGTCGCCCGCAGCAGCGCGAACGCCCTGCGCGGCATGATGGACCCGGTCATGCGCAGGCTGTGGGAGCTCGGTTCTCCCGCGCTGCTCTTCTCCTACCCCAAGGAGGAGGGCAAGTTCCTCGGCGAGGCCGCACCGCGCACCCTCCCACAGGGCCGCGCCCAGCTGGTGACGCGACGAGGCGTCAAGTTGATCCAGACCGGTCTGGTGCCGGTCGACAAGTCGCAGGACGAGCCGGCCGGTGCCGGCGCGTTCGCGCGGAACGAGGGCATGTGACGACGACCTCCGAACTCTGTCGCATCACCGTGCACGGTCCCAGCGGCAAGGCCGACCTCTCCGTGCCGGTCTCGACGACGGTGGCGGTGCTGCTGCCGACGCTGGTGCGGCACGTGGTGCGCGACCACGACCGGGGTCACGAGGGTGAGCTGTACGGCTCGTGGGTGCTGCAACGGCTCGGCGGCGCCCCGTTCGACCCGGAGGGCACGCCGGAGACGCTGGACTGGCTCGACGGCGAGCAGTTCCACCTCTCCCGCGCCGAGGACCCGTTGCCGGAGCTGGACTTCGACGACGTGGCCGAGGGAATGGCCACGGCGGTGAACCGGCAGGGCAACCGCTGGAACGAGGCGGTGAACCGGAAGCTGTTCCTCAGCCTGAGCGGGTTCGTGCTGCTCGCGATCGCCTTCTCGCTGTTCGAGAACGCGAGCGCGGTCGCGGCGACGACCACGGCCGGCGTCCTGGCGCTGGTGCTGTGCCTGGCCTCCGTGCTCGTCGCGCGCACGATCGAGGACGGCGTGCTCGCCGGGCTGGTCGGGGTGGCGGGCTGCGGGTACGCCGGACTGGCGGGCCTGATCGGTGTCGCCGGTGTGGACGGTGCGCTCGCCCTGGACCCGTACGGCGTGCTGATCTGTGGCGTCGCGCTCATGGCCACGTCGGTGGTGTTGCTGGTGGTGCAACGACTGCTCGCGCCGAAGCTGCCGATCGTCCCGTTCGGGTGTGCGGCGGTCGCGGGCGTGGCGATGGTGCTGGCGGTGTGGCTGCACCTCGGGCTGGAGCTGACCCGCCTGCAGATCGCGGCGTCGTTGATGAGCGCCTTCTTCGCGCTGCTGCTGTTCGCGCCGAAGCTCGCGACGAGGGTCGCCCGGTTGCGCGGCCCGCAGCTGCCCCGCAACGCCGACGAGATGAAGATCGACGTCGAGCCCATGCCCGCGGCGCAGGTGATCGAGCAGACCGGGACCGCCGACCGCTACCTGAGCGTGCTCGCGACGGGGGCGTCCGCCGTGCTCGCCGTCGGGTTCGTCTACCTGGTGGCGGACCCCGGCTGGCTCGACTACACGCTGAGCGGGCTCTTCGCGGCACTGGTGCTGCTGCGCTCACGCGAGTTCCTGAACGTCGGCCAGCGCACGTCCCTCGCGCTGGCCGGCACCTGGGGCGCGGTGCTGCCCGCACTGCACATGTTGTCCGGGATGAGCGACCTGGAGCGCCTCTTCGGCGTGCTGATGCTGTTCGCCGCCGCCCTGCTGCTCGTGCTGGCGGCGCTGCGCCCGTCCTACCGCCGGGTGCTGCCGATCTGGCCGCACCTGAGCGACGTCGTGGAGAACCTGCTCTGCCTCGCGCTGGTGCCGCTCGTCCTGCACGCACTGGGCCTCTTCGCCTGGGCCCGCGGACTGGCGGGGTGAGCGGTGCAGACCAAGAAGGACCACGTCCACGCCTACCAGACGCTCGTCGGCCGGATGAGCTCGGCGTTGCTGCTGGGGGACACCAACTACAGCGAGGCACCCGCGCGGCGCGCCCTGATGGGCCTGGTGTTCGGGATGGTGCTGGCGCTGCTGATCGGCGTTGCGTTCTGGGTGTACGGGCTGATCAACCCCGGCGGCAACATGGCGTGGAAGAAGCCCAACGCCATCCTCGTGGAGAAGGAGAGCGGCGCGCGGTTCGTGTACGAGCGGGGACAGCTCGTGCCCGTGCTCAACCACGCGTCCGCGATGCTGCTCAAGGGCGCCGGCGCCAAGGTCGAGTCCATCTCCCGGGCGTCGCTCGCCGCCCTGGAACGCGGCCAGCCGGTCGGCATCCCCGACGCGCCCGACCCGGTGCCCCCGGCCTCCTCGCTGGTGGCCGGGCACTGGCTGCTGTGCCTGCCGCGCAGCGCGGGCGTCGAGGTGGAGGGCACCGGTCTGATGAGCATGACCGTCGACCCCGACGTGCCCTCGGCTCCCGTCGCCGGGACCGAGTACCTGTGGGTGGCGTCCGCTGAAGGGCAGCAGTACGTGGTGTGGGGCAACCGGAAGCTGCGGCTCACCGACCCGGTCGTGCCCCTGGCACTCGGCCTCGGCGGGGGCAAGCCGCCCGTCGCGCCGCCCGTGTGGCTCTCCGCGCTGCCGGACGGCCCCGAGGTGGGACCGGCGGTCATTCCCCAGCAGGGCAGGAAGAACGTGGACGTCGGGGGTGTCGCGCGGCCGGTTGGGACGGTGTTCCGGCACGTGGCCGGCAACGGCGTCGAGAACTTCTCCGTGCTGCGCGAGGACGGCCTGGCGCCGGTGTCGCGCACCGAGGCCGTGCTGCTGCAGGCCAAGAACGGCGGCGCCGCCGTCGAGATCGGGTCCGAGGTGCTGGCGAGCGCACCGCACTCGGGTGACGACTCGCTCGTGACGCGCGTTCCCGACCTGCTGGCGGCGAAGCCGGTCCCCGCAGGAGAGCGCGCGTTCTGCCTGCGCCAGCAACCCGACGGCGCGGAGGTCGTGAGCCAGGCCGTCACGGTCGACCGCGCGGACGCGGGGTTCGGCATGAACGAACGGGTCGGGGTGCGCGCGAAGCCCGCCACGGGTGTGCTCGCCGCGTCGGTGCCCGCACCGAAGGGTGCCGGTGCCAAACCCGACCGCTACCTCATCACCGATCGCGGCCTGAAGTACCGGCTGGCCGACGACGACAGCATCAGCGCACTCGGGTTCGGCGGTGTCGCACCGGTACCGGTCGCCGCCGGGGTGCTGGCGCAGATTCCCAGCGGTCCGGGCCTCAGCCGGGCCGCCGTGGGCGTGAGTGGGAAAGGACGTGGCTGAGTGAGCCTGCTGACCAGGAGGCCGGATCACCGCGGTGGTGACCGGGACATGACCAGTCACACGATCGGCAACGCCCTCGTGGTGCACCCGCGCGATGTCCTGCGCGACGAGGTCCGCGACATGGCGCTGAACCTCGCCGCCGACCCCGACCACGAGCTCGTCGTGGTCGACCTGCCCCCGTCGAGCTCGTTCACGACGTGGGAGTCGGCGGCGAAGCTGTTGCCGCGCAAGCGACGTGGCGTGCGGCTCGTCATCGGTGGCCGCGCCAGGGAGACGACGGTGCTCGCGGGCCAGTGGTTCTCCGAGCGGCTCGGCCGCACCGTGATCGCACCCGACGGCGCGGTGATGCCGGGCGTCGGCGGCTCGCTCTTCGTCGACGCGGGGTGGGGCACCGGGTGGGTGCGGTTCCAGCCGGGAAAGCCCCCCAAGCGCGATGGCAAGCGCTTCCCCAGGCCCACGTGGGAGTCGGTGTCCGCGCTCGCCGAGGTGATGCCGACCAGCGCGAGCGCGGTGAGCGAGCCCTTGCCGGGCGGGGTGTGGCTGCGTCCGCGCGGGTCGGAGAGCCTGCTGATGCAGCACCGCCAGCGGTTGATCGAAACGATGCCGTGCCAGCCCGACGTCTGCACCATCGTGCTGGGCTGCCCCGGCGCCGCTCCGATCACGCTCTACGACATCACCCGGTTCTGGAGCTGGCTGCCCCAGGACCTGCGGGCCAGGCTGCGACTTGTCCGGTTCGGCCCGATGACGTTGCCCGACAGCGGTCCGTACGGCCAGCACGTCGCCGATGCGCTGGGCGAGCAGATCACCTGCTACAACGGTTTGCCGGTCGGGTCCCGCACCGATCCCCGCATCGTGACCCTGCGTTCCGACGGCACGCCGGGCTGGCAGCCGTTCGCGCTGGAGGTGGCCTACTTCCCCGCTCAGCAGGGGCAGACCGCGCCGCTGCCGACCCTGCTGAGCTACCGGGACCCGCTGTTCGGCATCGAGGAGGTCGAACCGGCCGTCTACCGGTACACCCAGGACGTGCTGCTGGAGGTCGTTCCGGCGGGGCTGTGGGTTCGCTTGGAGCAGGAGGTCGCCCACGGTCCGGCGGTTCGGACGGCCGAACCGGACGGCGAGCGGCACCTGGTGCTGTTCGAGGAGGGCGTTGACGCGGTGACGCCGGAGGTGCGGCGCGCGGCCCAGGACCTGCTGGGCCGGCTCGACTCGCAGACGCGCCGGGTGAGCGAACTGGTGCCCGCGCTGGCGGTCGCGCGGCAGCGCAACCAGGTCGGCGGCAAGGCGTGGGGCGTCGTGGAACAGCAGCCGGCCGAGCCGGTCGCCGCCCCGGTGCCGGCCCCGGTCATCGAGGTCGCGCCACTGCCGGTGGCCGAGCCCGTCGTTCCGTCGCTGCTGACCCCCGAACCCGCACCGCACGTCCCGCGCGAGTTCGCCACGGCGCCGACCGACGCGCCGTTCGCCCTGGAGCCGTCGTTCGAGACGGCGACGGTCCGCCTGGAGAACGGGCAGCTGGTCGCGGACCCGCTGCCGGCGCAGTCGCCGCTGGTCTCCGGCTCGGCGCCGGCGGAGGCGCTTTCCCGGCCGATGCCGGACTTCGCACCGGTTTCCGCGCCTCCGGCGAGCACGCCGCTGCTCCCGCCCTCGGAACCCGATCTGACCGTCGCCGAGCCCGCTGCTGCTCCGCCATCGGAGCGTCCGGTCGAACCCGCGGCCACGGAGCCTGCCGCGGCCCCGACCGACGAGCTGCCCCAGGTCGAAGAACCGGCACCGCCGCGGTCCGCGGCACGCCCGGTGGTGACGGCCGTGCAACCGACTCCGGCGGCCGCCGCGGCGGCGCTCGTTCCGCAGCGCGGCCTGGAGGAGGAACGGGGGTGGCTGCGCCGCACGCTCAGCCAGGAGTACGCGGCCGTGGCCAACTCCGTGAACCGCGTGCTGTCCGAACACCCCGGGTTCCAGGGCGCGATCGAGCGGTCGTCCGGCGCGGTGCTGACCGACGCTGTGGCGATCCGGCTGTACCTGTCGCCCAGCGGTGACGGCCTCGACCAGTCCCTGCGCTCGGGCGGGGTCGGTCCGCACGTGCCGTTCGCGCGCTGCGTCGTGTCGGGACTGAGCAGGCTGCCGTCGCACCGGGGGCCGGCGGTGTTCTCCACCTCCCTGACCGAGCAGGAGCTCGCCTTCTACGGCGGTCGCAAGCTGCTCACGGAGTGGGGTTTCATCAACGCGTTGAGCGCGCCCTGTGCGCGCCAGTCCGAGCAGAACGACGTCGACGTGCTCGTCTGGTCGATGACCGCCCGGCGGACGAAGCTGCTGGAACCGGACGCCGACGCCGTCGCCGACCGCGTGCTCTTCGTCCCGGGCACGAGCTTCAAGGTGCTGGAGCTGACCCCTCCCGCGGACGGTGCGCGCGGCCGGTTGCTGCTGCGCGAGCTCGCCGCCGGCGAGATCGACCCGACGGGCAAGGTCGACCGCAACCGCGAGGCGCTCGACGAGCTGGCGCTCAACTCGTTGCGGCGGTGCGTGCAGACCTGGGGGTCGGGCACGCGGGAGGCACGGGTCCCCGAGTCGTCGCTGGCGCGCTTCGTCCAGCGGCCGGGGCTCACCAGGACCACGACCCACGAGGAGAGCTGATGAACCGGCAACTTCTGGTGGTCGCCACCGACCGGCCAGGCGCCTACCCGACGATCGGCGCCGCGCTGCGGGACGCCCGCGACGGCGCCACCATCAGCGTCCTGCCCGGCCGCTACGAGGAGAACCTCGTCATCGAGCGGATGGTCACCATCACCGCCGAGGACGGAGCCGGCACGGTGGAGCTCGTCGCCCAGACCGGCAGCGTCGCGGTCGTGGCAGCGGCGGCGGCCCAGTTCTCCGGCCTGGTGGTCACGTGCGCCGACTCCGGTGTGCCGGCCGTCGACATCCGGGCCGGCGAGATCGCGCTGAACGACTGCCGGGTCTCGGCGTCCTCGTGGGCGGTGCTCGTGCAGGGGCGGGGAAGCCTGGTCCTGCGCGGGTGCACGATCACCAGCACCGGTGGCGCGGGCATCGTCGTCACGTCGAGCGTCCTCAGCACGGTCGAGGACTCCGAGGTGGTCGGCAACGCCTCGTCCGGCGTCGTGGTGACCGAGGAGGGCAACCTCGTGCTGCGCCGGGTCGCCGTGCGCAAGGCCGGCGGCAACGGCATCTGCGCCAACGGCCGCGCGCGGCTGGTCGTCGAGGACTGCGAGATCATCGAGGCGGACAAGCCCGCGCTCGTCGTGGAGCAGGAGGCGAACGCGGACGTCCGAGGCGTCAAGATCAGCCAGAGCGCGAGCCTCGACCTCTACGTGCGCAGCACCGGCGACGTCACCGTCACCGACTCAGTGTTCACCGGCGCGGGTGTGCAGTCCGCGCACATCGCGGGCGGTGCCTCTCCCCGGCTGCGGGGCTGCCACTTCACCTCGGCGGGCCGCAACGCCGTCTACGTCACCGGTGGGGCCTCACCCCGGTTCGACGACTGCCGCGTCGGTGCCAGCCCGGTCGGGGTGGTCGTCGACACGGCGTCCAAGGCCGTGTTCGGCAAGCTCACGGTTGAGGGCAGCGACCGCGGCGCCGTGCTGGTCGACTCCGGGTCGGCGGTGGAGCTCAAGGGCTTCCGCGCCACCCCGGCGAGCGGTCCCGCCGTCCTGGTGAAGGGGCAGTCGCGGCTGCTGCTCGCCGACGCCGTGATCGACGTCGGTGACGCGGCGGGCATCTCGCTGGCGGAGGCGGCGCAGGCCGAGGTGGCGGACGTGCGCGTCACCGGGTCCGCTGAGCACCTGGTCACCGTGCTGAGCGGAGCCCGCGGGGAGTTCGCCTCCACCCTGGTCCGCGGCGGCGGTGTCCACGCGAACGACGCCTCACTGTCCATCAAGGACAGCGAGGTGGTCGCGGCGGCGGGAGACGGGCTCAGCGCCGGTGCGGGCAGCGTCCTGCAAGCGGTGCGGTGCCGGGTGAGGTCGGCCCGGCGGCACGGCGTGCACCTGCTCAGTGGTGCGCGGGCAGAGGTGCGCGGCTGCGAGATCACCGACAGCGCCGGCGACGGCGTCCTGCTGGACACCGAGGAGGCGGTGACCGTCGCGGACTGCACCGTCACCGGCAGCGGTGGCAGCCCGGTGCGCCGCGCGGTCGAGCACGAACGGTTGTCCGTCACGGGGATCGCCACCGGTGAGCAGGCCTCCCAGCAGCCCGCCCAGCCTGCAGCTGCACCACCCAGGCCGGCCGCGCCGGAGCACCCCTCCGACGCCGGGTCCCCGGCGTCGTCCGCGCTCGGCGGTGCGATGGGTGCCGAGCTGGACGGCCCGCTGGCCGAGCTCGACTCGCTGATCGGCCTGGACGGCGTGAAGCACGAGGTGCTCGGCCTGATCAACCTCATCAAGATGTCCCAGCGGCGGCAGCAGATGGGCCTGCCGATGCCGCCCATGAGCCGCCACCTCGTCTTCGCCGGCCCTCCCGGCACGGGCAAGACGACGGTCGCACGGCTCTACGGCTCCGTCCTCGCGGAGCTCGGCATCCTCGCCAAGGGGCACATGATCGAGGTCGCCAGGGCCGACCTGGTGGCCCAGTACATCGGTGCGACGGCCATCAAGACGGCCGAGGTCGTCACGAAGGCGATGGGCGGCGTCCTGTTCATCGACGAGGCCTACACCCTGTCGAGCGGGTCGGGCGGCAGCGGTCCCGACTTCGGTCAGGAGGCCATCGACACGCTCATGAAGATGATGGAGGACCACCGCGACGAGATCGTGGTGATCGTGGCGGGCTACTCCGAGCTGATGGAGCAGTTCCTCGCCTCCAACCCCGGTCTGGCGTCCCGCTTCTCCCGCACCATCGAGTTCCCCAACTACAGCGTCGACGAGCTCGTCACGATCACCACCAACCTGTGCCGCAAGCACTACTACGAGCTGACCGACGACGCGGTCGACGCGCTCACCGACTACTTCGAGCGCGTGCCGAAGAACGACACGTTCGGCAACGGCCGCGTGGCCCGCAAGCTGTTCGAGTCGATGGTGAACAACCAGGCGTCCCGGCTCGCGCTGGCGCCACCGGACAAGGACACCGAGCTGAACAGGCTCACCGGTGACGACCTCGCCGCGGAGGTCAGCGCGCTCGGTGAGGTGGCGCCCAGGAGCGCAGGGCCTGACTCGGCCACGAACCCCGTCGCCGCCGTGGAAGCGACGCTCGGCTGGCAACGCGTCGTCGCGATGTCCGGGCTCACCGGTGTCCGCGAAGCTCTCGGCCGCACCCTGGTGCAGCTGTGCGGGCTCAAGGCGCGCAACAAGGGCGTCGGCCGGCACGCGAACGTGGTGCTGTCGGGCAGCAGGGGCATGGGACGGCGCGCGGTGGCCACGCACTACGCGCAGGCCTTGGCGGAGCTGCGGCTCGTCGACTCCGGTCACGTGACGCGGTTGTCGCTCGGCACGGACCTGTGCCCGCGTTGGCCGGGACAGGCGATGAGCCTGATGGCCACGGCCTTCGACGACGCGCGCGGTGGCGTCCTGCTGCTCGATGTCGACGACGAATGGGCCGCCGACTCCGCGGAACGGCGCATCGAGGTGCTCGAGGCCTTGGTGGAGGTGACCCGGCGCAACCCGGCCGGACCCGTCGTCCTGCTCAGCGGTGAGGACCTCGCGCTGGCCCGCCTGCTGGAGTTCTCCTCCGAGCTGAGCGGGTGCTTCGCCCAGCGGTGGGACTTCGAGGACTACGACGTGGACCAGTTGGCGGCGCTGGTCGTGCGCCACCTGACCCGGCGCGGGCACGAGGTGCCGGAGGAGGTGACGGCCGCGCTGCGCGACCTCCTGCCGCACACCCGCGGCCGGACGGCCAGGGACGTGCACCGGCTCGCACAGCGGCTCGCCACCACGGCGGCCTCCCGCACCCTCACCGCCGCCGACCTCGAACTGCTCATGAGGAGCGGGATGTCGCGGGTCGCCGCCGAGGAGGGGCTGGCCTCCGTGGGCTGAGCGGCCGGCGTGATCAGGGGTTCCAGCTCCGGCTGTAACCCCTGATCACGTCAGGCGGAAGCTCAGGAGAGGTCGGCGCACGGGATGACCGGCGCCGAACCCGTTGTCCCCGAGGGTTCCCACCGCACCTCGGCGAACTTGGCCTCGAACGTGCCGGTGGTGTGCACGAGGAACGGCACGTCGACGGCCGCCGCGTTCAGGCCCTTGCCCGCGAAGCAGCTCAGCGGGATCCGCATCGTCGTCTTCTCACCGATCGGCAGCCGCCGCATCGAGCTGGTGGCGTTGAGCTGCGCGGCGCACGGGTAACCGCAGTGCGCGGCGAGCGACACCTCGGCGGTGGGCGCCTTGACGACGACCACGTCGAACGTCAGGGTGCCCGACTCCACGTAGGACGTCGCGTCCAGGCGGCCCTGGGGGTTCTGCACGTAGAACTGCGCCGCGCCCTTGCCGGTCCACGTCACCTGCCGCCCGTCCTTCGAGCCGTTGACGTCGGCGGGGCGGACCGCGACCGCCTGCTGCGAGGCCTTGCCGTCGGCCGTCAGCGCGGTGCCCGCCCAGTTGGCCTCGGAGCCGACCATGCTGTGGAACGGCGCCACGTCCCGGCCGTCGTGCAGGAACAGGGGACCGGAGGAGGCCGGGGGAGTGCTGGTGCCGTTCGCCGCGGCTGGAGCCGTCGGTTCGGCGGAGTTCCCTCCCGAGGTCAGCACCACGGCCGCGGTGATGGAGCCTGCGGCCAGCACCGTCACGGCCGCTGCCGCGATCACGGCGGTGTTCCGCCTGCGCGCGGACCGGGTGGGCGGTGCCGCCGTGAAGTTGCGACGCCGCACCGGGAGCTCGTCGACGGAGGCGGCGGGCCGGATGCCGGGCAACGGCGGGCCTGCGGGGCCTGCGTGCGCCGACGGGCCCGAGGGAGCAGGCGGGTTCGTGTGCACTGGCATGCCCGCGGTCGGCGCACCCGCCGGAACCGGCGGCCCGGCCGGACGTCCGGGCACCGCATGAGCAGGCGCAGCGGACCGGTGGGCAGCGGCCGGCACGGCAGGGGAGCGCCGGAGTGCGTTGCGCGCCAGGGCAGCGGCGCCCAGGGCGACGGAGAGCTTGGGGTGCAGTCCGGCGCGGAGCGGTTTGCCGACGGCCTTGGACAGCGTGTCGGCCACCAG
This sequence comes from Lentzea albida, assembly GCF_900111005.1. Lineage (GTDB taxonomy): Bacteria > Actinomycetota > Actinomycetes > Mycobacteriales > Pseudonocardiaceae > Lentzea > Lentzea albida. The sequence goes on along the minus strand of NZ_FOFV01000009.1, from coordinate 278,192 downwards.
TGGGATCTGGGAGGACCCGCCGACGAGCAGCACGCTCGCGAGGTCGCCCGCGCGCAGGCCGGCCGACGAGATCGTGCGGCGGAACGCGTCCGTCGTGAGCGCGAGCTGCGGTGCGATGGCACGTTCGAAGTCCGCGCGCGTCACGGTCACCTCGCGGGTGCCGTCCGGGAGGTCCAGCCGCAGCACGGTGTCCGTGGCGGCGGACAGCTCCTCCTTCGCCCTGCGGCACGCCTCCCGCACCGCCAGCAGGACTCGTGCGTGTGCGGCGTCGGCCGGGTCGAGCCGGGTGATCTCGCCGTCCACCCGCTGGTCCACCAGCGCCACGAGCGAGTCGTCGAAGTCGATGCCGCCCAGTCGTTCGACCCCCTCCGGAGTGCCGAGGATCTCCATGCCGTGCCGCCGCGCCCGCAGCACGGTGGCGTCGAAGGTGCCGCCGCCGAGGTCGTAGACACCGACGATCTCGCCCTCGCCGAGCCGGCGTTCCACCGAGTGGTGCATGGCAGCGGCTTCCGGCTCGGTGACGATGACGGCGTCCCGCACGCCCGCCAGCCGCGGCACCTCCGAGAAGTGCTCGCGGCGGTACGGCCCCCACACCGCGGGGCAGGTCAGCACGACCGACTCCGGTGGCCGTCCCCGCGTGGCGGTCGCCAGCGAGATCGCGTCGCGCAGCTGCGCGGCCATCAGGAGCGCGGGGGAGCGCACCACGTCGCAGATCTTCAACGGCGTCGGGTCGGCCAGCCGCCGCTTGTGGGAGTGGGAGGCCCGCAGCGGCTGCTTCCTCGACTCCCCGTCCGCGGCGTCACCGGTGATCAGCTCGCCGCCCTCGGTGGCGAACACGACGGAGGACACGACGACGTCGCGGCCGAGCGGGATGGCACGGGTGCCCGAGGCGTCCGACACCGCGGCGGCCGTGTAGGTCGTGCCGATGTCGACACCCAAACCGTAAGACATGCGAGAACTCCATGGTGTTTGCCGCAGTGCGGTGGCATCCCAGTCAACTGGAGATCGCGGCGGCCAGTCGGAACTCGAACCGAACAGGCAGACATGTCTGCCTCCGGCCGGCCTGGGTGTTCCGGTGGCCGCGGAGCCGGTGCGGTCTCAGCCGATGAGCGTCCGCGTCCGCGCGGCTGCGGTGACGGGCCTCGCCGGGCGCAGGCCGGGCGGAACCACCGCGATGAGGGCCGCCAGTACCGAGCTCGCGGACGGCAGCCGGCGGTCGTCGGCCTTCGGGCAGCGCACCCAGCTCCTGTCCTGGGCGGCCGCGGCGACGTGCACCACCGGCAGCTCGACCGTGCTGGGTGCCATGAGGTAGCGAACGCCACCGGGCATCTGGCACTGCCCGAGCACGGCACCGTCGGACTCCGCGAGGACCACCGCGGTCCTCCCGCGCCGGTCCAGCACCGTGGGAGGCATCTCGATCCCGCTGTCCTCCATGACCTTCCGCGCACGGAGGAGAAGAGAAGCGGTGGTCTCGAACGCGACCAGCCCTCCGCCGAGCGACAACACGATCGACCCGCCGGCGACGGCCGTGTTCCAGAGCATGCGTTCGCGGTACCACTGCGCGCCGACCTGTGCAGGCTCGGGCTTGGTGAGCACCATCGGCCACCTCCTCGCTGGGGCACCCGTGAGTGAGTGCGGTTCCGAGGTTAGGAGCCCGTTCCGCTCCGGTGGGGTAACAGGTGCTCAGGGGCAGCGCGGTTCTCCCTTGTGGTCCACCTGCGGCCGGATTTCCCGTGATCTGGACGGGATCCGCCATCCGGAAGGGCAGGCGGGGCAGCGCCGTCCGCCAGGAGCAAGGGCCTGGCCCGAGTCGCGCTCAGGTCTGGTTTCTTGTCCACCGCGAGGACGGTGCGCTCGTCTCTCGCCCGCTGGAGCTTGTCGGCCACGGCGGTCCAGGTGGCGTCGGCGAGGAACATCTGGTCGTGCGCGGTGGACTCGTTGCGGCCGACGACGGTGCCCACTCCCAGGTGGTCGACGACCTTGCCCTTGTACACGCCGAGGGAGCCGTCGTCACCGGCGAATGACGACACGACCTCGTTGAACGCCGCGTCGACCTCCCGGTGCCGCGCGGGCGCCGAACCCGCCAGACCCTCTACGCAGCCGCGCACGCCGAGCCCGCGCGCCGTCCGTGCTCCTCGCCGGCCTCCGCCGGGACGTGTCCGCGGACCTCGACCACGTCCCCGCTCATGTGTGCACCGCGGTGACCGGCAAGGTGGAAGGCGTCTCACGAGGTCTCCCGATCCTTCGAGGTGATCCGACCAGCGCAGGTCGCGGGCGGCGGGAGCTGCCGGCGTTTCGTCCTCGAGCCGGGAGGACTGCTCGCCCCGCACCGGTTGTGCGTTCGTCGAGCTGGCCGGTCGGTGCCGACGTGGCTGCTCACCGGTGCGGACCAGAGGATGCTGTGGCGCCGGGCTGCCCCGGAGAACGTCCCGTCCCGACGGGCGGAACGAGTTGATCGCCTGACCGGAAGTGCAGGGCGGCGCGATTTCGTGTGCGTTCAGGCAGAACGGAACCGCGGCCGGCCTGATCGAAGTACAGTGGCCGTCGGCTGATCCAGCCGTTGTACGCCGCGCCACGGTGTACCCGTCCCGGGTTCGTGCCATCAGGCCGGGCCCGGGATGCAGCCGCCCGCAGGCTGATGTCTACTTAGGACTGTTTTCGGCCGCTGGGATTCAGGCAGAGTCCGGAGTTCGTTCGGGCACCGAGCTTGAGGCGCCGCTCGACACGCGGGAACCTGATTCCGGTCGCTCTACGCGATCACCGCCGATGACGGCGGCCACCGCTGCGATCGGAGAACGGATGTCTGAGCCCGGTGGGGAGAACGAGCACGGCTCCCTGGTCGATCTGGTGAACGACGTCTCGAGGGCCGTGGAGGCGGACTCCGCGCGGATCGTCGTCGCGGCGCGAGAACGCCTCGCGCGCCTCCCGGAAGCACCTTGACGAGCTCCCCGTCCCGGCAGGTGGGCTGACGTGGCGCGGTCGCTCGGAGAAGTGCTGCGCCGGCTCTGCTCGGCACTGCGGAACGCCGGTGAGGGCCGCTCCGCGCAGGACTTGGGAGAGCTCCAGTTCGCCGCCGCCGCGGCCGCCGAGATGATGGCCGCGTTCGAGCGGGGCGATCACGAAGCGGTGGCCTTCCACCTTGAGCTGCTCGCTCGTCAGGTGGAAAACCCGCGAAACCCGGGTTTCCGCACCAGCGAGGAGTGAACGGCTTTCAGTCCACAAAGGACATCGAGTGTCAGCGGTCGGCCGTCATCGTCGGGCTGGCGGTACCGTCCAGCACCGCGCTGAGCCCCGCCGACACCTCGGTCAACCAGGACACCGTCGGCTCGCAGGCGTTGCCGCGCACCTCTCCCCGTTCATCGGCCACCGCGGTGATGGTGACGAGGACGAGCCGGATGCAGCTCAGCCAGGCTTCCGCTTCCGCACGGGAAGCGAGGCGGACCACGCCGGTGGAGGACGACAGCGCGCACGCCATCAGGTGAGCGCGGGTCGAGACGTCGCGCAGGCACGCGGCCGCCGAGACGGAGTGGACCCAGTCGGGTTCCTGCCCCCCGATCTCGGCACGGAGGATCGCGGTGGCTCTCACGTCGCTGTGCAGCGAGGGATGCGGCCAGGACCACCCGTCCGGCGTCGTGTCGAACAGGGCGAGGTGGTGGTCCAGCAACGAGACGAGCCCGTTGGCGTAGCTGCGCAGCACCTTGATCTCGTACCTGCTCAGCACTCCGACGTAGGTGGAGTCGCCGCAACGGTCCCAGCTGATCATCGAGACTCCTCCGGTCCGTTCGGCGTTCACCAGGTCGGTGGGGATGCTCGTCCCATCGCCGGAGGTTCTCGACCGCACCGGGGCTTTCGAGTCCGTTTGGGCAGGAACTGTGCGCGAACACCCCTCCCTGCGTCGCACCACGGCCAGACTGGCCGACGTGCTCGGAGTGGGCCTCACCGTCCTGCCCGGTGGTCACGAGGGGTTCCTGACCCGTCCCGCGGCGGTCGCCTCGACGGTGCGTGCGCTGCTGACCGTGCCGGACGCCCGTGTCAGCACGCCACTCCCGCGGTGATGATCCCGCACGACGGGTCACGGCTGATCTCCGGCATGGGCATGCGCAGGCCGGGGTCGCGCACTCCGTACAGCCCACCGGGGTAGCGGTCGCGGATGAACGGCAGTCTTGCGGCGTCGGCACCGAGATGTGCGGCGTAGGAGCGGACAGCCGTGGCGATGCCGGGGTGGTGCAGCGTCCGCAATGGACGGTCAGACGTCAGGTCGGGCAGTACCGTGCGGAACTCGGCCGCCATCATCCGGCACACCGCCGGGTTGCGCGTGACGGTGGCGACGGCGTTCGCCCCGGTCGTGTCCACGAACTCGCGGAAGCACCGCGTTCCCAGCCCTTCCCTCTGATGAGCGGGTGTGATCGCCCGTCCCTCGACGACCCACAGGTCCTGCGCCAACTGGTTGAAAAGGCCGAAGCCCACGATCTCACCGCCGACCCGCAGGATCTGCGCGAGCGTCGCCTGGGCGAACCGGTCGGCGACCTGTTGTCTCATCACAGGTTCGGGCCGGGCGAAAGCGCTGGCGCCGATGTGCGTCAGCACCTCGGTGTGGTGGCGGAAGAACGCCGCGGGATCGTCCGGCCACTCGATCCGGAGGTTTTCCACCGAGCTGGTCACGAAGGCTCCTCGGCCCGTTCGGCCGTGCCCGAGCCGAACCGGCCCGGGCACGGCCGTGGGCAGTCAGAAGTGGACTACCGGGGCTGGACCCAGAGGCCGACCTGCTTGGAGTTGGGGTAAGCCTGGTACATGCACGTGTTGTACCAACGACCCTGGGCGACGCCCTGCTTGCAGGCTTTCACCGCCGCGTCGTGGTTGGGGTAGACGCCCGCGAACGACGCGGCGTGCGCGGCCGGGGCGACCACCACGAGCGAAGCGCACGCGAGTGCGGCACCGGCGATCAACTTCTTCACCATGCTGTTCCTCTCAAAAAGATCATGGATGTGCCCGACTGGGGCGGCGTGTGGCACAGCCTGGCGAACAGCCGTGGTGGTGCCAAGGAAAAGACGACGACAAGGGCATGGGGCGCACACTTGCTTTCCTCTACGCCCATTGGTCACACCGCGCACCCGCACTCGTCCCGGACAGTGGAACGCGCGCTTCCACCCTTGCCGCGCAACGGGTTTCCATTGCTTCGCCGGCGACCACGGGAGGGCGCGGGCGGCCGGCACAACAGGCGTTCCGCCGGGCGGGACATTTCCGGGCCATCGGGCCGAGAAGGCGAATGACCATGTGCGCACAAAGCATTTCCCCTTCGTCCGGGTGTCAGTGCGTCGGTGTCCTGCGCACCGCGAACCCGTCCGACGGAATCCGGACCGCGCGATGACGACCGCACGCGAGCGACCGCTCGGGCTCGACGTCCTGTGCCTGCCGATGCCCGGCGAGCCGCTGGCCGAGCCGGACCCCGTCTTCGGAACCGGTCCGGTGGCGCCGAAGGCGTCCGCACCCGTCGCGAGGGTGGCGGCCGACGACTCGGATCGGGCGTTCTACCGCTGGATGATCGGCCACCACCTGACGTTCGGCGTGTGGCGCATGCTCGCGGACGTGCTCGCCGACGCGGGACGAACCGGCGGCCTGTCCGAGGCCGGCACGGCACGGGCGGCGTGGTGGTACGACTGCTACAGCGCGCTGCTGCTCTACGCGGGCAGCTGCACCCCGGAGGTCTACGCCCGGTCCATCCGTCCGCGGATGGCCGCGACGCACCCGGCGTTCAGCGGACTGTGGGCCCGCGACCACGAGTGGGTGGCCGGTCTGCTCAGCACGCTGAGCCTGCCTCGCGACGGCGTGCTCAAGCGAGCGCTCAAGCGCAACCGCCTGGTGCACATGACCGTGGCGCAGATGCTGGTGCCCGGAGGTGCCTCGCTGTTCAAGGGCCACGGAGGCCGCGCGGCCAACGGCGTCACGGACGCGGAACGCGACCTGTTCGACGAGTTCTTCCTGGTACACCGGGAAGCGGTCACGCAAGCCGGCTTCACCGCCGCGATGCTGACGCGGCTGGGCGCGGTCCGGGACGACCTCGCCGCTGATCCGATCGACGCGAGGGCCGATGTGTTCGCCCTTCTGCCCACCGACCTCCCCGGCATGGTCGACGAGTTGATCGCCGTCGTCGGCGAGCCCCTGGCGGCCGAGGCGCCCATCGGGGTCGCCCTGCCGTGAACGTCCCGGCTGTCCGTCCGTCCCGGCGGAACCGGGATCGAGCTGGCCGACTCGGTCAGCTCGATACCCCGTGCCCGCGCTCAGACCGTCCTCGTCAGATCATCGCCGGTACCCGGCGGGTAGTTTGCGCGCGATGGTCAGCCCGTCGGCCAGCGGCAGCATGACCGCCTGCACCCGGTCGTCGGCCCGCACGTGCTCGTTGAACGTGCGGATGGCAGCGGCGTTGCCCTCGGCGTGGACGCTGGTCGCCTCACCGGCGTACAGCACGTTGTCGGCGATGATCAGTCCGTTGTCGACGACCCGGGGCACCAGTTGCTCCCAGTACCTGATGTAGCTCACCTTGTCCGCGTCGATGAACACGAGGCCCACGGCCGGCTCAGGAGGCAGCTGGTCGAGCAGGTCCGCCGCCGGACCGATGTGCTGGCGGATGCGGTCGGCGAACCCGGCCTCCTGCCAGGCCCGCCGCGCGGTCGACGACCACTTGTCGGTGATGTCGTAGGTGTCGATGACGCCCTCGGCGGGCATGCCTCTGGCGAATGCGAGCGCGGAGTAGCCGGTGAACGTGCCGACCTCGACGATCCGGTGTGCTTTGCTCGCAGCCGCGAGCAGGGTGAACAGCACCGCCTGCTCATGGGCGACCTGCATCTCGGCTACCTGCCCGAGCGCGGTCGTGGCGTCGATCAGCCACTGCTGCACCGGCACCGGTTGCTCGGTGCAGGTGAGGACGTAGTCGAGGATCTCGGGCGTCAACCGGATCCGCTTGTCCACCTGGGTGGCGCCGTTCAGGGTCACGCTCATGCCAGACCTCCTCGATCGGTGCGGCGGCTCAGAGGCCTTGGTTCCACGCTGCGGTCGTGACGTCCCCGGAACCACCGGGGTCACCGGGCTCGGCCATCCCGGCACCGGCGACGTAGGCGTCCACGACGCCGGCCGCCAGGCGCACGTCGGCGTCCAGCGGCCGGTCCTGCTCGATCGGCGGGACCACCTCGGCCAGCCGGTCGGCGAGGCCGGCGCAGAACGGCGCGGTCGGCCGGTCGGCGCGCAGGTGCACCGCCTGCCGCAGCGCGACCGCCAGACCGCCCTGCAGGTGCCGCAGCAACCGCGCGGTCTCCCACGCGTTCTGCGCCGCCTGCGTGCCGAACGGGACGATGTCCTGGTTGTGCAGGTTCGTCGGGAGGCTCTGCACGCTCGCGGGCACCGCCTGCCGGCGCATCGCCGCCACGATCGCCGTCGACGCCAGCTGCACGCCCTGGACCCCGTGGTGCACACCAGGACACGGTGACAGCATCGGCGGAAGTCCGGTGTTCCGGTTGGGGTCGACGAGCAGATCCAGCTGCCGCTCGGTGAGGTTGCCGACCTGCACCGCGACCGTGGTGAGCAGGTCACTCACGAACGAGCAGGGCTGGCCGAAGAAGTTGCCGCCGTGCGCGACGGCCTCGTCGTCGACGAAGAACAGCGGGTTGTCGCTGACCCCGTTCAGGTCGTCGTGCACCACCCCGCCCGCATACCGGTGCGCCGACGTCGCGGCGCCGAGGAGCTGCGGGGTGCACCGGACGCTGTACGGCTCCTGCAGCGGCCGCAGGCCGGTCGGTCGGGTTCCGTCGAGCATCGCGGTCATGCGTGCGCCGACCTCACCGGCGGCGGCGTGGCCGAACGCGGCGAGCAGCCGGTGGTCGAGGAACGCGGTGGTGCTGCCGAGCACGTCCGCCAGCAGCGCGCTCAACGCGGCGGCGGTGTGCAGCGAACGGCCGATCGACCGCCACGCGAGACCCGCGGTGGCAGCGGTCAGCGAGGTGCCGTTGACCAGGGCGAGCGCGTCGCGCCCGTCGAGCTCCAGCGGCGTGAGTCCGGCCGCCCGCAACGCCTCGGCCGCGGGCAGCCGCGCACCGTCCACATAGGCGTGACCGGTGCCACGCAGTGCCTGTGCGACGTAGGCCAGCGGGACGAGGTCACCGCTGGCTCCGACCGACCCGTAGGTCGGCACCGCCGGGGTGAACGTCGTGCGCAGCATCGCGGTCAGACCGTCCACAACGGAGGGTGTGACACCGGACCTGGCCTTGGTCAGCGACGCCAGGCGAGCCAGGACCGTCGCCCGCACCACGGGTATCGGCAGGTCGGCGCCCTGTCCTGCGGTGAGGTGCTGCAGAGTGTTGTCGCACTGCCCGGCCGCGGTGTCCCGGCCGGCGTAGGTCACCAGCGGACCGAACCCCGTGGTGGCGCCGTACACCTCGTGGCCGTCGGCGACGACCGAGTCGACGAACCGGCGGCAGCGTTCGAGCTCACCGCGGCCGGACTCGGACAACCCGACGTCGAGCACCCCGCTCGCCCGCTCCAGCATCACCGCGTCGATCCGGCCCGGCAGGGTGACGTCGTGGGTGACGATGTCGTGAACCGTCGACATGCGAGCTCCAGTGGGTGATGGTGGGTTGAGACGAAGTCACCAGGTGACCGGCGTGAGACCGGGGCCGCGCACCACCCGGTGCTTCCACTCGCCTCCCAAACCGGTCGGTGACCACGGCGCGAACGACGTGATCCACCTGACGGAGGTAGGTGTTGTGCTTTCGATGTCCACCGGCCGATTGTGTGTCGGCAGCCGCGCGCTGTCTGCCCATCGTTCCACGAGCTGGGACGTCGCTCGCGCAGCGGTTCGACAGGTGTCGGGCACAGCAACGCCATCGGTCAAGCGGGAACGGTGCCGCGACTGTCCACAACCGACTCTCGGGCGCTCGTGTCCAGGTGGTCGTGTCACGACGCCGGCACCGAGCACCGGCCAGATCGCGAACGCGTCCACCGCCCGGATCGCGATCCACGGGCACGAGCCTGCGCGGCATCCGCGGCCGGACGAGCGACAACTGCGGAAGTCCACAGGGGTGTTCTGCTCGTCCTGCCTCTAGTGTCGTCACCGTCCTGCCGCTCCGGAGCGCGGTCCGGGCACGCTGCCCGCAGTGGGCGCCTGATGTAGCCGTCAAGTGACGAAGCCGGGCATGGACTGGGCCGCGTCCCGGAGCGGCGGGGGGTTCCTCGATGCGCCCGTGTGCGAGCGGCAGGAGAAGGTATGACGACATACGGGCACTGGACGAGGAACCTCGCCGAGTCGGTCTGGCAGGACGCCACGTCCCAGCGCACAGCGCTCATCGAGCACAGCGGCGGACGCTCGTATCGGTACCCGGAGCTGAAACGAGCTGCTGAACGGTTCGCCGCCGCACTGCGTCCACGGCTCCATCGTCCGGACGAGGTTGTTGCACTTGTGTGCGACAACACGGCCGAGTTCGTCGTGGCCTACCACGGCACCCTGCTCGCAGGTGGCGTCGTGCTCCCTCTCGAACCGCTCGGCACCCCGGACGAGTGGCAGCCAGTGCTGGAACAGTGCCGTGTCGCCCATGTGGTCGCCTCGTCGAAGTCGTGGCGGCAGCTGTCCGCTCTCCCGTCGGCCGCGTCGTTGCGCACCGTGGTCGTGCTCGACGAGTCGTCGTCTGACGGCAGGACGATCGGCTGGCACCAGTGGCTCGACGTATCGGTCGTCGACGCGGGCCCGGCCGTCGGAGGCGAACGGCCGGCGCTGCTCGCCACCTCGAGCGGGTCCCTCGGGCTCCCGAAGCAGATCGTGCTCACGCACCGCAACCTGGTGTCCAACCTGGACCAGATCGGCGCGGTGCACCGGCTCGCCGCCGACGACGTCGTGCTCGCCACGACACCGTTCCGGCACATCTACGGCATGCAGATGGCGATGAACCCCACGCTTCGCGCGGGCGGCACACTTGTCACGGTCCGCACTCCCTTCGACATCGACGACCTGGTGGAGGTCATCGAAACGCAGAAGATCACCGTCGCGTACCTGGTGCCGAGCATCCTCGCGGAGCTCGCCCGCCGCGGCGGCACCGGTGGCCGCGACACGAGCAGCCTGCGCCTGGTCTACTCAGGTGGCGCCCCGCTCCCCGCGAACGTCGCCCAGAGCTGTGCCCGCCTGCTCGGTGTGCCGGTGGTGCAGGGCTACGGCATGACGGAAGCCGGGTGCACCTTCGCCCCGCCCGACGGCATCCCTGCGGTGCCGACCTCGATCGGCAAGGCGTTGCCCGACACCGAGATCCGGCTCGTGGACCCGGCGACCGGACTGGACGGGGAGACCGGGGAGATCTGGGTTCGCGGCCCGCAGGTGTCGCCGGGCTTCCTGGGCGAGGACGGCACCGTGCACGGCCTCGCCGACGACGAGCGCTGGCTGCACACGGGTGACATCGCCCGGCGCGAGCGGGACGGACACGTCACGATCGTCGGCCGGATCAAACAGCTCATCAAGTACAAGGGCCACCAGATCGCGCCCGCTGAGCTGGAATCCGTGCTGCTCAGCCATCCCGACGTCGCCGACGCCGTCGTGACCGGAGCGCCGGACGAGGTCGCGGGCGAGATCCCGGTCGCATACGTCGTGCTGAGCGGGCCGGTGGCGTTGTCCGAGGTGACCGACTTCGTGGCGTGCCGGGTCGCGCCCTACAAGAAGATCCGGTCGATCACCGCGGTCGACCGGATTCCGCGTTCCGCCATGGGCAAAGCGCTGGTGCACCAGTTGAACGACGTCGGCGCCGGAGGAACGCGATGAGCAGAGGGTTCCGGTCACGGGTGGAGCCGCAGGGTTCGGTCGCGTCTTCGCGGAGGAGATGTGCCGCGCCGGAGCGGCGGTCGTCATCACCGGCGGGGAGCCCGGGTCACTGCGGCAAGCCCGCGACGAAATGCTCGACCTGATGCACGGATCGCATTGCGGCGAGACGACCGGTCTCCGAGAACCGCTCGGCCTCGGTCCTGTGGTCGGGTAGGAGCTGCATCCGGTGCCGGCTGGCTGAAGAGCCAGATCGTCGTGACATCCATGCACGACGACGAGATCGGCCGCCTGTTCGAGGAGGCCTCCTTCATGCTCGGACACCCGAGCGCGCTCACGGCGCCCGCGAGGGGTCCAAGCGTCGTGCAACAGCCTCCAACGAGGACAAGGGGTGATGACAGTCGCGGGTTCCATGCGCAGTGGTCCCAACGTACGAGACAGTGCCTTGGTTGCGGTGTGAGCGTGTTCGTACCATGCCGGTGCACGACCGAGTACCGGCTGTCCCGGCATCCGACCGGAGGAGGAAGATGCCCACCTCCGCAGGCTGGCGGACAGCTTTCTGCTTCTCCGGTGCGGGAGCCGTTTTCGCCGATCCGTTCGCCTACTGCCCGGCCGGCCGTGGCATCGCCGCCGGGATCGCGAGGCGGATCGACGCCGTCACGTCGGGCTACGGCTGGCCGTCCGTCTTGACCGGACCCGATCTCAGCTCGTGGAGCCCGCTGCTCGAACTGCAGACCTACCACGCGCAACTGGCCTGCTACCGAGTCCTCCTGGACGAGTTCGGGGTTCGCCCGGACGTTCTGCTCGGGCACAGCCTCGGCGAGATCACCGCATTGGTGGCCGCGAACGGCCTTACCGTCGAGGACGGTGCGTTCCTGCTGTGCGAACGCGCCGTCGCGCTCGCGGCCCACGCGGATGACGATGCCGCGACTGCGGCGTTCATGCTGTCGCCACAGGAGGGAAGGGCGTTCGCCGAACAGGCGGAAGGCGTTTCAGTCGCGGCGGTGAACAGTCCCGCACAGGTGGTTCTGTCCGGTCCCGCTGACCAGATGATGCGACTCGGAGACCTCGCCGGCGCCCGAGGCGTCACCGTGACTCCGTTGCGCGCGGGGCCATACGCCCAGCACCACCCCGCTCTCGAGCCCGCGTTCGAGCGCTACCTCCAGTCCGTGCGAGGCGTCCAGGCCGCGCCGCTGCGCACCGCGGTCTGGTCCCCGGTGCTCGCCAGGGCTCTCGAGCCGGAGGACGATCTGGTCCTGCTCGCCGCCCTCCAGATGGTGCGGCCACTGGACTTTCGCGGCGCCGTCGCCGAGTTGCGGTCGGCCGGGGTCGGCGAGTTCGTCGAATGCGGTGTGAAGGACACGTCGACACGGCTGGTCACCGCGACGCTCGGTGACCGGGTGCGCGTGTCCGCGCCGTTCAGAAAACGGTCGGCCGAAGCCGAGATCCGTCAGATCACCGCCCACCTCACCAGTCACGAGGAGCACGCCATGACCGACTCGAACGACGACATGATCGGCCACCTGCGCGAGGACTACGCCGCCGCGCTGCAGATCCCGGCGGAGATGGTGACTCCGGACGTGGACCTCGAGGCGGAGTTCGGGCTCGACTCCCTGCAGCACCGCCTGGTGCTGGTGAAGGCGGCCGAGCGGTGGTCGGTCGACCTCGCCCGTGCCGAGTCGCCCGCGACGATCACCGTCCGCTCGGTCGCCGGGATGGTCAGGGACGCGGGCGCGGCGGGACAGGCCTGAACCGTGCACACCGACCGGGTCTGTCTCATCGCGGCCGGTGTCGTGACGCCGGGTTGCGAGAACGTCGAAGAGCTGTGGCGGCGGGCACAGGACGGCCCGATCGTGTTCGGCCGTTCCGACCGCTTCGGCGGGACCGGGTTGGCCTCCACGCTGAAGCACAGCGAAACCGGTCTGCCCTACGACCTCAGGTACGGGGAGGTGCGGGACCTCACGGCCGACGGGTCAGGTGATCTCCAGGTGGGGTGGCTGCGCCATGCCCTGTGGCAGTGCCTCGCCACCACGTCCGCCCCGGCCGGCCGCACGGGTCTGTTCGTCTCCGCGTCGACCGACACGAGCTACGAGATGGACCTGGCGCTCGCCGCGGACACGCTCGCGGCACAGGCCGCCGCGCGGTCGCCGGAGAACGGGCGTGCCCAGCGGTACGAGGCGATCCGGCGCAGGTTCGCCGAGTCGGACGCCTGCGTGGGCCGTGGACACACCGAGTTCTTCCCCCACAGGCAGGTCGCGCGTGCTGCCCGCGGACTGCTCCCGCCGGACACGAGAACGCTCGTGTCGAACAACATCTGCCCGTCCGCCCTGTACTCGGTGGACCTCGGGGTCCGGCACCTGCTGGACGGCGCGGTGGATGTCGCGTTCTGCGGGGGAGTGAGCTCGCACGGGCCACTGCGGCAGGTGTACTTCGCCGAAATGGGCACCCTGTCGCGCTCCGGACAGCTGCGTGCCTTCGACGTGGACGCGGACGGCACGGTGTTCTCCGAGGGCGCCGGCGTGGTGGTGCTCAAGCGGTGGAGCGACGTGCTGCGGGACGGCGACGACGTGCTGGCCGTGCTCGCCGGGTTCGGTGCCGCCTCGGACGGCAAGAGCAAGGCCATCTTCGCGCCGAGCCAGGATGGACAGACCCGCGCGATGACGCGGGCGAGGTCGGTCAACGGCGTGACCGGCGCCGAGGTCTCGTGGGTGATCGGGCACGGGACGGCGACGCTGGCGGGAGACGCGACGGAGCTGCGGTCCATCGCGGCCGCTCACCCCGGCGGCGAACCGTGGGTGACGGGGAACAAGGGGTATCTCGGTCACACCGGCATGGCCTGCGGTGTCGTCTCGCTCATCCAGGCCGCGGCCGGCCTGCACCGGTCGACGGTGCCGCGGCAGCCGAACCACGTGGAGCTGCCGGAGTACGCCCGCTCACTGTCTCTGCGGGTGCCCTCGGCGCCGGTGCCGCTGCCGGAGGAAGACTCCTCGTACGTCGGGGTGTTCGCCTGCGGGCTCGGCGGCATCAACGGGTACCAGCTGCTCCGCTCGCCCCACGGACAGGTGGGCGACGTGCGGTCCGCCCCGCCGGACCTCGGCGACGAGCTGGTGCTCGTGCGGTGGAGCGCGTTGCTGCCGGGCAAGCCGTCGGACGACGAGATCGCGGCCCGGCTGGCCCGAGGTGACGAGCCGGCCGACGACACCCGTTTCGAGTCCCCTTATCCGCTTCCCCCGTTCCCGGACACGCTGATCACGCCCAAGGTGGCGGCCGCGCTGGACATGAGCCAGCTGCTCACCGCCGAGCTGGCGAGCAGACTCGCCGGTCCGGCCGGCGGTGCGCCCCTCTGGGAGGGGGTCGAGGAACGCACCGGCGTGTTCGGCGCCCAGTACGGCCTCAGCACGTCGGCCGTCGAGTCCACCGTGCTGTGCCTGGGTGATGGGTTCGTGGAGACGCTGGAAGGCGAGGAGAAGGCGGCCGCCGCGGCCTACCTGGCCGAGCTTCGCGGACGAGTCGCGCCCATCAGCCCCTACAGCCTGGTCGGACGAATGTCGTCCACCGCTCTCGGCTGGGTCAGCAACCGGAGGAACCTGCGCGGTCCCACGATGATGGTCGACACCGGTGAGACGTCCGGGCTCGCCGCGCTGCACACAGCGGGTAGCTACCTGCGGCGCGGCGACGTCGACCTCGCCCTGGTCATGGCGTGGAACGCTTCCGCGCCGCAGGACGCGGCACGCTCGCTCGGCCTCGGGGAGGAGGACGTCGCCGAAGGTGCGGTCGCGGTCGCGCTCACCCGCCGGGAGATCGCCACGGCCCGTGGCTGGGAGGTGCTCGCGCGAGTCCGGACCGATCTCGGCCCGGCGCCGGAGCCGTCGCGCCGCGGAAGCGGTCGCTACCGGGCCGCGGACGGCGTGCTCGACGTCGTGCGGTGCGTCGTGCGCGGAGAGTTTCCACGGTGGTTCTCGGCCGAGTCCGGTCCTGCCGTCCACGTGCTCCCGCCGTCATGACGTCCGCCGTCGTGGCAGCAGGGGTGGTTCAGCCGTACGCGCTGAGGCTGGTGGCACGCCCCGCGACGCCTCAGGTCCCCGAACGCGAGCCGCTGCCGCCCGGCGCGCTCGTGCTCACCGACGACGCGGAGATCGCTGACCGGGTACGCGCCACCGCCGGACACAGCGTCACGGTCGTGCTCGTACCGGAGACGATGGCCACCTCGGACGAGGAAACGGTGACAGGCCTCCTCGCCGCGGCGGGGCCGGTCGGCGGTCACCTGCGCGTGATCACGTCCCTGCGCGACGCCGAGTGGCCCGCCCCGCCCCGGCAGGGCCTGGTCGCTCTGCAGGAGACGGTGTTCGTCGCGTTGAAACGGCTGGCCGGCTCCGCTCACGACGACTCGTCGGTGGCGATCCTGGTGCTGGACCGCCTGGACGGGGGAGTGCCGCACCCGCACTGCGCGCTGCTGACCGGCCTGGCGAAGTCCGTCGTGTGGGAGCTGCCGGAGACACACGTGCACGCCCTGGTCACCGATGCCGGCTTCTCCGGCGCAGTGGCCCAGCTCCGCGTGGAGTCCGGCTGCGCCAAGGGCCTGCCCGTCGCCTACTACCGCACGGCGTCGGTTCCGGTGGGCCGGTGGGAGGAACGGCTCGTCCCACTCGGCGAACTCGCCGCGGCCGTCGGCCACTCGGATGCCGAGGGTCCCGTGGTGGTCGCTGCCGGAGGTGCGCGGGGCATCACCGCGCGATGTCTTGAAGGCATGAGCCCTCCGCCCTCGATGCTGTGGTTGCTCGGCAGCACCGAACCGGAGGCCATGGCTGCCCTGTCCGCGGAGATCGGTGACCTCAGCGGTGCCGACTACGTGCGGGCGAAACGCCTTGAGGACCCGAGCGTCCACATCGCAACGCTGCGGGCGACCTACGACCGGGCCCGCCAGGCGCGCGAATCGCTCACGACCATCGAGGCCCTGCGCGAGCGGATCGGCGCGGAGCGGGTGCGCTACCTCGGGTGCGACGTCACCGATCCGGCCGCTGTCCGGCGTGCGGCGGCGACGGTCGCGGCGGACTCGTCGCGCATCGACCTCCTCGTGAACGGAGCGGGAATCGGCGGCGCTCGCCGTCTTCAGTCCAAGGACCTCGCGACGTTCCGCCGGGTGCGCGACACCAAGATCGCGGGTCACCACAACCTCAAGGCCGCCTTCCGCGACCCCGCGCCATCGGCGTGGTGCACCTTCAGCTCCGTCGCCGGAGCGTTCGGCCTGCCCGGTGAGATCGACTACGGACCCGCCAACGACGTGCTCAACGCCGCCGCCCGCTACGAGCAGGGCCGCGGCTCGCCCGCCGAGTGCGCGATCGGGTGGAGCCTGTGGGGCGAGTCCGGGATCGGTCCGCGCACCGGGTTCACCGACTACACGGCGAAGACCGGGCAGCTCGGCCTCCTCGGTGACGCGGAAGGGCAGCGGCTGTTCACGAGCCTGGTCGCGCCGGACCGCATCGGGCGGCACCCCTCGCCGGTCCTGCTCGGCGAGGCGGAGCGGCGGCTGGTGAGGACGCGTTTCCCCGGCCTGGTCGACGACGGCATCCGGCTTCCCTACCTGAGCAGCCCCCCGCACACCCGTCAGGACGACACCGTCTGGCCGTTGGACCTCGTTCGGTACGACCACCTGCGGGGACACGTCCGCCAGTCGCGAGCGCTCGTGCCGGGCGCCCTCGTACTGGAACTGGCCGCGCACGCCACCGACCACCTCGCCGGGAACGGTCTCGTGGACAGGTTCCAGGACATCAGGTTCGGCGCTCCGGTCGCCGTCGACCCGCAGCTGGCCGAGTACACCGTCGCCGCGTCGTTCGTGCCGTCAAGCCCGGACGGCGGCGTGGTCCGCGTCGCCGTCCAGTCACAGCTCGGGGCGGGGAACGGCGACCGCCGCGTCACCCACGTCGAGCTGGCGGTTCCGCTCGGCGACGACGTGCCCGTCCGCCTCCAGCCACCTCAGCCGAGTGTCCGCCGCGCACCCGCGACGATGTCCATGTCAGGACTGTTCGACCAGGTCCGCGACTTCCACGTCACCGACGACACCGCCTCGGCCCGGTGGGAGCCGTCGCTGACCGCCCGCGAGTTCTTCTCCTCGCACCGGCTTCCGTGGCTGCTGATCGACGCGCTGTTGCAGACCGCCTGCGCCACCGGCGTTCCGCATCGGTACGCGACACCGCACTCGATCACGGAGGTGCGTCTGCACACCCGTCACAACGACCTCGCGCTGGCCGACCAGGCGACGAGCGTCCGCCTGCACGTGACCCACGAGGCGGGCGTCGCCAACGGCGTGGCCGCCACCGATGACGGCACCGCGCTCGTGACGCTGACCGGGCTCGTGCTGAGCGGACGGGACGGTGTGACGTGATGGGACCGCACGACCTGCTGCTGGGCCTGCTGTCGCCTGCGGGACGCGTCGACCCCTACCCGTACTACCGGGATCTGATCGAGCGCTGGCCCGTCCTGCCGATCACCCGTGAGCGCCTGCTCGTCACCGGTTACCAAGAATGCGTGGGCGTCCTGGTGAACCCCAGGCTCTTCCCGGTGCCCGACCGCCACTGCGCCGACCGGCTGTGGCCGGCGTGGCGCACGTTCCCGTCGACCGATTTGCTCTACCGCAGCCTGCTCTTCCGCAACGCGCCCGACAACCAGCCGGCCCGGCGGCTGCTCGCGCGCTTCTTCGGTCCCGGCGAGGTCGCGCGGATGCGACCGATGATCACCCGGCACGCCGAAGCCGGCACGGCACCGTTCGGCGCTGCCCATGCGGTGGTGGACGCAGCGCGAACGTTCATGACGATTCCCAACGGGGTCATGGGCGAGTTGCTCGGCTTGCCGCGGCAAGACGACGAGATCCTGGCAGGGTGGGTCAACAGCTTCCTGGAACGCAACGAGCTGCACCCACCGGACAAGGCGCTCGCGGTGGCGGACGAGGCGGCGACGCGGCTCGTGGAACACTTGGACGCCACGGCCGGCGGCGGGACCCCGCTCGTCCGCACGCTCGCGGGCCACGGCCGGCTCAGCGCCGGCGACCTGATGAGCAACCTGGTGTTCCTGCTCGGCGCGGGCACGGTGACCACGGGATCGCTGCTGGGTACCGGTGTACGCCGCCTCGCGGCGCGCAACGACCTGTTGCCGCGTCTGCGGGAGGACGACGCGTTGCTGCGGTCCTTCGTCCAGGAGACGCTGAGGTACGACCCTCCGATCCAGTACGGCGTGAGGGTCGCGGCGGAGGACACCGAGCTCGCTGGAGTGCCGCTTCCCCGCGACAGCGTGGTGCTGGTGTGCTTCGGTGCGCTCGGCCGTGACCCTGCGAGGTTCGCCGATCCCGACGTGTTCGTGGTGGACCGCTTCGACACGCTGGAACCTGCGGTGCGGGACGTCCTGTCGTTCGGCCTGGGCGCGCACCGGTGTGCCGGTGCCGAACTGGCGCTCGTGACGAGCGAGATCGCGTTCCGGCAACTGGCGGCGCGCGTGGACGCCATCACGGAAGCGGGCAGGCCCGAGAGGCAGGCCCGTGCGGTCACCCGCAGCTACACCAAGCTCGCTGTCGAGGTCGTACCGGTGGATCGCTCCTTTCCGGAAGGCGCCACGACGGTGAGGTGATCAACGACTTCACGTGAGCCGGCCGTGTTCGAGATGGGTACGAGTGCTGCTTCGACGACGTGTCCGACTGCCCAGCCATAGTGAACGAGAGCTCAGGACGCCGGCGTGCGAGGTCACGCTGCACCGACTCGGCTGCGGAGTGGCTACGTCGCTCGGACGCTCTCCACCATCAAGCCCAGTTCTGGTGGAGTGCCGTCGAGGGTCAACAGGGCTCGCACCCTCTCGATCGTGTAATCGGCGTAGCCGAGCTCGTGAAATGTGCGTGGGCACCACACTGTTCCGAGCAACCGCCACGCATGACCGCCACTTGCGTCGAGTACGGCCGGGCAGCTCTCAAGCCGAGAACGCCGCCCGTGGCGACAACTGAACGCACGTGGTCGGCCAGATCGGCCTGACCGGGACCGCGTTCCCCGCGCACCGAAGTCAGGCACATCACCGGCCGGGAGCGATCATGACCACCTGGTGGTCTCCCGGCCGTCCGCTGAGGACGTCCATCATCGCCGCGACCGGTCCGCCGTCCAGCGGCACGACGTCGGTGATGATCTGGCCGACCGGAACGCTGCCACCCGCGATGAGGCCCAGGGCCGCCTCGAACGCGCCCCTGTTCTGGGCGAAGCTGCCCACGATCCGGATCTCCTTGGTGATGAGGGCGACCGAGTCCAGCTCGGTGGGCCGCTCGTTCACCCCGAGTGCGACGACCGTTCCCCGTGTCCGCACGCGCCGGGCCGACTCCGCGAGCGCGGTCACCGAACCCACGCACTCGAACACCACGTCCGCGGACGCGGTCGTCTCGTCCACGTCCACCGCGGTGATCCCGGTCGCGGCCAGGCGTGCCCGCCGCACGGCGTTCGGTTCCACCACCCACACGTCCTCGACTCCCCGCAGCCGCAGCAC
This sequence comes from Lentzea albida, assembly GCF_900111005.1. Lineage (GTDB taxonomy): Bacteria > Actinomycetota > Actinomycetes > Mycobacteriales > Pseudonocardiaceae > Lentzea > Lentzea albida. Next base: position 258,895 of record NZ_FOFV01000009.1, on the reverse strand, counting down.
GTGCGCCAGCAGGAAGCCGACCGTGCCGCCTCCGAGGACCGTGACGGTGTCCGCCGCCGACACCCCGGAGCGGTCGACCGCGTGGACCGCGCAGGACAGCGGTTCCGTCAGGGCGGCGTGCTGCAGCGGAACGCCGTCCGGCACCGGGTAGACCGTGTGCTCGGGCACCACGATGCTCTCGGCGTAGCCGCCGGGACGGGTGCCCAGGCCGAGGGAGCTCAGGTGCCACGGTTGCACCGCGCACAGGTGGTTGTCGCCCGCCCGGCAGTCGCCGCAGTCCCCGCAGCCCGCCTTCGGCCACACGACCACGGCCTGTCCCTCCGCCAGCCGCTGCCCGCCCGGTGCGGCGACGTGACCGGAGATCTCGTGTCCGAGCACGGCCCCGGCCGGGACGACGTGCGGCATGGCCCGCAGGTGCAGGTCGGAGCCGCAGATGGCGCAGAACGCCACGTCCACGCGCACCCAGCCGGGGGCCGGCTCGCGGTCCTGGAGCTCCGCGAGGCACAGCCCGCGTTCCTCGGTGACGACCAGCGCCCTCATTCTTCCTCCACAGCTTTCTCGTCGGCGAGGAACGCCCGGATCCGCGCGACCAGGACGTCGGGTTGCTCCTCGGCGGGGAAATGCCCGCAGGAGTCGATCCGGGCCCCCTCGACCCCGGTGGCGTAGTCCCGCCACAGGTCGAGCACGGGCAGGCTCCCCACGAGTCCTTGCGCGCCCCAGGCCAGCTGCACGGGCATCGTCAGGCGGCGGCCCGCTTCCGCGTCGGCGTCGTCGGCTTCCAGGTCCTCGTGGCGGGCGGCCCGGTAGTCGTCGAAGCTCGCGCGGAGCGCCCCCGGCCGGGCGTAGGTCTCCGCGTAGTGGCGCAGGTCCTCCTCGGTGAACGCTTCGTGCCGGAACGCCCCGGCCGCCAGCATGAACCGCACGTACTCCCCGCCCTTCCCCTCGGTGAGGAACTCGGGGAGGTCGGGAACGAGGTGGAAGAGCCAGTGCCAGTAGGCGGTCCCGACGCGTGCGTCCATGTGCCGCCACATCTCCCGCGTCGGCACGACGCTGAGCAGTACCAGGCGGCTGATCTCGTGCGGCCGGTCCAGCCCCCACCGGTGGGCGACGCGCGCACCCCGGTCGTGGCCGACCACGACGGCCTGCTCGTGGCCCAGCTCGTGCATGAGCCCGCTCATGTCGGCCGCCATGGTCCGCTTGTCGTACCCGGTGCGGGGGCGGCTGGACGCCCCGTAGCCGCGCAGGTCCGGCGCGACCACCTCGTGGTCCCGCGCCAGAGCGGGGAGGACGTGGCGCCAGGCGTGGCCGGTCTGCGGCCAGCCGTGCAGCAGGAGGACCAGCGGGCCCTCTCCGGCGCGCCGCAGGCGGAACCGCAGTCCGCCCACCGCACGCGTCTCCTCATGAACGCGCATCGCCACGGCGGCGGTTCACCTGCCTTGTTCCGGGATGTGCACGCCCAGGGCCCGCGCCGAGGAGGTGAACTCGGTCAGGTAGCGGTCGTCGACCATGGGGGCGGTGACGAGCTCCGGCAGAGGTGCGAGCAGGTCGGCCAGGAGGTCGATCTTCTCCCGGTCGGGCGACACCGGCCGGTGCGGCTCGCGCAGCCGGTGCGCGGCGAAGTCGGCCACCAGGTCGTCCATGACCTGCTGCGGCACCAGCGGCTCGGCGTCGTGCTCGGCTGTGATGAGGTCGAGCATGCGGGCGTGGACGAGCACGACGGCCTCGGCGTGGGTGAAGGACCCGTTCTCCCGACTGCGCCACGTCTCGGTCAGCGCCCTCTCGACCCGTTCCGGCAACGTCACCGGCGGGCGGGAGGCGAACCGGTCGGACCCCAGGGCGCTGCGCGCCACCTGGTAGGCCATCACGGAGTTGTCGCCCGCGAAGGTCACGTTGACCTCGAAGTCGGTCCGCAGGGTGACGATCTGGTTGTGGCCGTGGAAACCCTGCGAGCCGCACATCTCCCGGCATGCGGCCAGGACCTCCAGGGCCAGCCAGGAACCGCACTTCCCCGTGGCGGTGAGGACGTGCATGTTCTTGCGACCGGGGTCGGTGTGCCAGTCGCGTTCGACACCCCTGACGACGGCGCGTTCCAGCAGCCGCAGCGCGAGGCTGCGCAGCTGGACCTGGTACAGGCGGTCGCGGAACAGCGGCTCGTCCAGGAGGGTCCTGCGCCGGGGCGCACCGCGGGTCTCGCGGTGGCCGGCGAACCGCCAGGTGAGGTGGGTCGCGAGCTCGGCGGCCCGCGCCCCGGCGCTGAGCGGGAAGATGCGTTCCTGCACGAAGGTCTCGATCGACTTCACGAAGCGGGTGCCGGCATCGGGCAGCGTGCTGGAGAAACGTCCGTTCTCGTCGATGCGCGAGTACCGTTCCATCAACGCCTCGCGGGGGAGCCGGACCCCGGTGAAGCGGGCACCTCCGACCTGGTTGGCCTGGATGCCTCCCTTGGGGTCGCAGGAGAGGATCGTGATGCCCGCAAGGGGAGGGCCGTTCTCCTCGTCGCGCAGCGGGACGCGGAACCAGTGGTGGCCGACGTCCTCACCGTCGATCACGAGGCGGGCCAGGACCATGCCGACGGTCGCGGCGTGCTTGATGTTCCCGATCCAGAACTTGCACGCGGCGTCCGAAGGGGTGTCGAGCGTGAAGCACTGCTCCGCGCGGTCCCAGGACACCGTCGTGCGGATCTCCCGCAGGTTGGTGCCGCCCCCGATCTCCGTGCAGCAGAAGGCGTAGACCTGCCGCATCTGCGTGATCTCGTCGTGGTGGCGGGCCACCTGCTCGGGAGAGCCGTGGTTGAACAGTGCGCTCCCCGCGATCAGGTGGTCGGTGATGGTCGAGGTGAGCGCGAAGTCGAACGCTCCCGTCAGGCCCATCACGTCGCACATGGACCGGAACCCGTGCTCGCCTGGGCGGCCCATCCACATGTCGTTGTGCACCAGGCCTTCCCGGAAGATCGCCTTCATCCGGTCGATGGTCAGGTCCATGTAGTCGCGCAGGGACAGGTCGTCCCGCAGCCGCGGATCGAACAGGTCCTCCCGCAGCAGGTCGCGCATCGTCTGCCGACAACGGGCCGAGGTGAGGAGCGGGTGCTCGTGAGGACCTGCGGTCGCGGTCATGTGGTCGAATCCTCTCGATCTGCGGGTACGCGCATCCCGATGGGCGGGTACCTGTGAGAAGTCTTCGGTCTGCGGCTGACCGATGAGCGGTGGAGCGTCCGAGGCGAAGCTAGCGGTGTTCCGCGAGTTGATCACGCCCTGGTCCCACGGCGTGGTACGCGTCCGCTGTGGCCTCGAAGTCGCAGGCGTACCGTCGTTCCACTGCCGACGAACGCGCCGTCCGCCGGCGATGTCCAGTCCACAGTGGATTATTCAGCGTCGAGGAGCGTTCCATGACAGTCAACCGCCGCAGTCTTCTGCTGGGCAGTGCGGCTCTGCTGGCGGGTACCGCGGGTGCGGCCGGTACCGCGGCCGCTGCGCCGGCGGGGTTTCCGGACTACCGGTACCGCGGGCTCGCGCTGGTGAAGAGCAAGCTGCGGTACAACCCGACAGGTGAGCTGATCTTCCCGACGATCCGGGGCACCAAGAACCGGATCCCCGGCGCCCGCGCCGCGTACTACCTGTACTACGCGCCGCACGACGCACCGGGCGGGATCTGCCTGGCCTACGCCAACAGCCTCGACGAGGAGTTCACCGAGCACCCCGGCAACCCGATCATCACCCGCAGCTGGCCCGGCGAGTACAGCGTGTCGCACGTGTCGTCTCCGCACGCGATGTGGAACGACGACGTCAAGCGCATGTACCTGTACTTCCACGGCGAGAACACCGTGACCCGGCTGGCCAGCTCCGCCGACGGCATCAACTTCCGCTACGAGAAGGAGGTCCTGTCCACCCGGCTGATGCCCGCAGGCACCACCGAGACCTCCTATGCCAGGGTGTTCCGCCACGACCTGCCCGCACGCGGCGCCCGGTACGTCATGGTGTTCATGATCAACAACAAGACCGACCACCGCGACATCGGCTGGGGCTGGTCGCCGAACGCCCGCGACTGGACGTTCGCCCAGACCCCGCTCATCCGTCACCAGGACGTCGGCGCCGTCAACGTCGGCGGGCCGCACCTGCTGTTCCGCAACAACAGCGCCTACGTCGTCTACAACACCGACATCGGCAGCGGCGGCAACATCCTCATCACAGAACTCGGTCGTGACTTCACCCAGCGCCGCCACCTCGGCGTCTTCCACGACTCACTGTCCGGCGCACCCGACAACGGCCGCTCCGCCGCCCCCTCGTTCGGCACCTACCAGGGACGCGAATACATGATCTACGAGGCCGGCGACCGGCTCGCGGGCAACATCGCCATCGCACGAGCGGTCTGACGCCGATCGGCATCGCCGGCCACTCCTGTGTGGAACGGCCGATGCCGGTGGGCGGTCGTGCTCATCCGGCGAGCCGGTGACCCGTGGACGGGGGAGTGGAGTGGAGCTCCCTGGACGCGATCTCGGCGGTGTGGTGGACGCGGCGCGCGACGGCGTCCGGGCTGAGGCGCTGCACGGGGCCGAACACGGAGATCGCGCCGACGAGGGTCGGGCCGGGTCCCCACACCGGGGCCGCGACACCGGTGAAGCCGGGAAGCCATTCGCTGCGGTCGAAGGCGACGCCGTGCTTGCGCACGCCGGTCAGCGCGGACTGCAGCACCCCCGCGGAGGTGATGGAGGCGGGAGTGAGCGCTTCCAGCCCCTGGGCGCACAGGACGGGGAGCAGGCCGGGATCGCCGGCCAGGAGGACCTTCCCCGGTGCGGTGCAGTGCAGGGGGAGGGGACCGCGCAGGCGCGTCGCGAGCTCGCTCGACTGCCTGCCGTGCAGGCGTTCGACGACGCGCGCCGTGGTGCCGCACAGGACGGAGAGCTGGACGGCCTCGCGAGTGGACTCGTAGAGGTCCGCGAGCACCGGCAGCAGTCGTTCGCGGGTGTGGTCGGAGATCTCCAGGGGAACGGCGGTCGACAACTCGGTGATCTTGGTGGTGAGGAGGAAGCGGTTGTCGATCATCTCGACGAGCCCCTCGGCCCGCAGGAAGCCGACCATGCGGTGGACGGTGGACTTCGGGAGGTCGGCGTAGCGGGTGAGCTCGTTCAGCGACGCCGCGCCGTCACACGCGCCGAAAGCCTGGAGCACGGACAACACCTTCGTGGCCGCGGTGCGTCGCGAAGGGTGGGGGTCTCGCGCGGGCGGCACGGTCGCGGGGACTTCCAAGGCGGTGTTCTGGTTGGTGATCACGGTTTTCTTCTTTCGCCTGTGGGTTCCACCACACCGTATTGAGGGCGTCGCGTTGTGTAGCTACGGAGTTCCACAAAGCCGCACGCGAAAGAGTGAACGTTGCGAGCACTCGGGGTTACCGCCCGCTGATGTCCGAAGAGGTCCCACCGGTTGGCACGGCTGGTTGACCGGATGGATCGGTTGTGAATAGGTTCGTTTGGGACCAATTTTATTGGTGCTGGGACGCGGGATCACCGTGGAGCTGCGCAAAGACGGTGGCCGGTGTGGACCGGAAGCCCGATCGCCGAAGTCGTGGTTCCCCCCGCGACACCCGAGGAGCTGGTAATGGCCGTTCTCCCGGAACCCTCCCCGAAACCGTCCGCCGAGCTCGCCGCCGCACTGATCCGCACCGGGTTCTTCGACACGTACTTCCTCTACGAGCACGGCGAAGTCTGGACGATCGCCTGGGGCGTGCGCGTGGAGATCGTGGTCGACGCGACCCGTGTGCGGGTTCGGCGCGACTCGGTGGAGGAGTCGTGGCCGGTCGTCGGCGGGCCCGTGCGCGCGGCACGGGCGGCGCTGGAGCGGTTGTCGTTGCCCGAGTGGACGGTGTGCGGCTGGATCGCGTTCGAAGCCGTGCACGTGATGAACGACCGCTCGGACCTCGCCGGGGACTCGGAGGTCGTGCACCTCGTGGTGCCCGAGGTGGAGGTGCGCATCGAGAGCGGAAGGGCGAGCGTCGTGCGGGGCGGCGACGCGCGGCTTGGCGCACTGCTCGAACACCTGCGCACGGCACCGGTCGAGGACGCGCCGGCATCAGGGCGCGCGACCGTGCCGGTGGACCTGGACGCGGGCGGCGGCCGGTACCGCGACGCGGTACTGGAGGCGGTGGAGGAGATCCGTTCCACCGCATTGCGCAAGGTGACCCTGTCCCGCAGCGTGCCCGTGGACGAACCCGTCGACTTCGTCGCGACCTACCTGGCCGGGCGCGCGGCCACCGCACCGGAGCGGTCGTTCCTGTTGTCGATCGGAGGCCTGACGACGACGGGCTTCTGCCCGCAGACGGTGCTGGAGGCCGGGTCCGACGGGAAGGTGGTGACGCGGCCGCGGCTGGAGACCCGTGCGGACGAGCTGGTGCCGGACCCGGACGAGGCGCACGAACACGCGATCGCCGTCGAGTGCGCGTTCGCCGGGCTGACCGAGGTGTGCGAACCGGGTTCGGTGGTGGTGGAGGAACCGCTGGCGGACACGGCCCCGGGAGGTGTCCACGACCTGGCGTCGCGGCTGTGCGGCCGGCTGGCCGAGGGCAAGACCTCCTGGGACGCCTTGGAGTTGCTGTTCCCCGGCGCCACGATCTCAGGTGCGCCAAGGGAAGCAGCGTGCGAGTTCATCTCTGGGGCGGAAGCCGCACCGCGGGGGGTCTACTCAGGTGCCGTGCTGTTCGCGTCGGACGACGGTTTCCTCGACGCCGGCCTCGTCCTGTGCGCGGTGTACGAGCTGAAGGGACGGCGGTGGTTGCGCGCGGGAGCGGGGATCGTGGCGTCCTCTCGCCCGGAGCGGGAGCTCAGGGAGACCTGCGCGAAGCTGCGCGGCATGTCGGCGCACCTCGTGGCGGGCACTGCGTGACGGAAGCCGTTCCCTACCTGCTGCTGCCGGTCGAGTAGAGCATCGCCGCCAGTTGCGTGCGCCGCTTGATCCCGAGCTTGCGGTAGACGTGCGTGAGGTGGAACTCGACGGCCCGCCGGGACACGGACAACTTCCGGGCGACCTCGTCGTTCGAGGAGCCCGCGGCCACCAGGCTCGCCACGCGGTGCTCCTGCGGTGTCAGCGGAGAGCCCGCGGAAGCGGGAGCGGCCGGCACGGCGTCGGACCGCCGCACCGCCTCCGGCGGCAGTTCGGCGAGCTTGGTGAGCAACGGCAGCGAACCGCACCGCTCGGCGACCGTCTTCGCCTGGGCCAGCTCCTCCCGGGCGAGCTTCTGCTGCCCGTGGTGCCACCGCGTCGTCCCGAGCTCCACGAGGATCGTCGCGCGCAGCAGCAAGGCCTGCGTGTTGCGCAGGACGTGTTCGGCCTCCATGAGCCACGGCAGCGCTGCCGCACCACCGGTCGCGAGGCCGACGGTGAGCATCGCGCGGGCCAGACTCGGTGCGGAGGTCCACTTCTTGGCCAGCTCGAGCTCTTCGAGGGCCAGCTGCACGGCCTCCAGCGACTGACCGAGGTGGAGGTGCGCAATGGCCGCGTACGAGCGCCACGGCAGGACGGCGGGGCCGGGAGCACCCCACGACTTGAGCCTCCGTCCGCACTCCAGGTGGTCCATGAGCGCGCCGGCGTCGTCCCCCAGCCGCATGCGGAGCTGACCGCGTCCCTGCAGGAGGCTGGTGTGGTGCCAGCTGTTCGGCAGCGGGCGGGTGAGGCCGATGGGCTCGACCAGCTCCCGTGCCGCCTCGACGTCACCGAGGTGCAGCAGCGCGGACAGGAGCGCGTCCATCGGCCAGATGCGGCCCGGGTGGCGCTGGTGCAGGTTCATCCGCTGGGCCTTGGCCAGTGCGAGCCGGGCGTCCACGACCGACTGGGACAGCGCCCCGCGGTGGAAGTGCACCCTCGACCGCAGCGTGTGGCCCAGGACGAACACCAGGTCCAGCTTCTGGCGGTGGGCTTCCAGGATCGCCTCGCTGGAGTACCGCAGGGCCAGCTCGAGCTCGTCGGTCCGGATCAGCGAGGTGATCGCGGCCATCATCCGCTGCGGATCCTGCATGATCGACACCGCGCCCACCGACAACGCGGCCAGCGCGGCCTCGCGGGACGTCGTGAGGTCTTCTCCCCGGTTGCTCAGGTCCTCCGCCACCAGGGCGGCCAGCCCGCGGCCACGGGCGTCGCGGCGCCGCCAGTCGACCGCGACGCGGTCCGGAGCGGCGTCGTGCTCCCCGGACTGCTCGGTCGGCAGGGTGACGCGGAGCGCGAGGCGCAGCTGAGCGGAGAACTCCGGCGCCGAGGCGCACATCCTGGCTATGGACTCGCTCAACGCCCCACGCGCGTCCTCGTAGCGCCCGTCGAGGTACAGCGTCCGGGACAGCAGCGAGGTGACGTCGAGGAGGAGTTCGGGCTCCTCGATGTCCTCCAACGCCTGTTTGAGGTGCGTGGCCGCCTGGTAGGGGTCGAAGAACGATTCGGCGTGGCCGAGCTTGACGAGCAGCTTCGTCCTGAGTTCGGTCGGCACGTCCTCCTGCAGAGCCCTGGTGAGGAAGCTCGCGGCGGTGGTCGCGTCACCGTCGTGCAGCAAGCCGTCCGCTGCCCGGTGGAGGGCGTCGGCGGCCCACCGGCCGAGCTTCGCGGAGGTGCACTGGACGTGCCGTGCGACGAGCGCCGCTCGTGCCCCGGACGCGTGCAGGCTCGCGGCGGCCCGTGCGTGGAGGTCGTCCCTGGCCGCACGCGTGATCGAGCCGGTGATCGCATCCGTGAACACGGAGTGGGTGAACGCCGGCTTGCCCGCGCCGGTCAGCAGTCCCATCCGCGTCAGCCGGTCGGCGCCGTCGGTGGCTTCCGGCACCGTCATCCCGGCGACCTCGGCCGCGAGCCCGAGGTCCGGGGGTTCCACGACCGCGATCGTCCTGGCCAGCCGGACGAGGTGCTCGGACTCGCCGTGCAGCCGCGCGAGCACCGACTCGCCCAGCTCCTCCACCCCGTACGAGGACGGGATCTCCTGCACGGAGAACTCCCCGGTCGTCGACAGCAGGGAGCGGAGGAGCAGCGGGTTCCCACCCGTGGCCGTGTGAAGGGCTTTGACGGTCTCAGGTTCGGGCCGGCTGCCGAGCACCGGCTCGGCGAACTGCGACACCTCCTCCGCGGTGAGGCCGCCGATCCGCACGCGAGCGGCGTAGATCTGCACCTCCGCGACCTGGAGCGGGTCCGCTGGGTACACCCCGGTCGTGCAGCTGAGCAGGACGGCGAGCGGCAGCTTGGTCGCCCGCCGCATTAGGTAGTTGAGCCATTGCAGCGACGAGACGTCGGCCCACTGCAGGTCGTCGACGACGAAGCAGACCGGTCCGCGGTCGGCGAGGCCGCTCACGAGCCGGTAGAGGTCGTCGTAGGTCTGGTGGGTCGCCAGTTCGTCGAAGCCCGCCGCGGTGCGGTGGTCCGCTCCCGGCCGACCGCGCACACCGATGATCGACTCCAGGGCGCCGGCCCCCGGACCCGCGGTGAGGTTCTCGAACAGCTGCCGGACGACGGAGAACGACATGAAACTGTCCAGAGTGGACGTCACGGCACCGGCCACCTGGAACCCGCGTGCCCTGGCGGCGTCCGCCACCTCGCCCAGCAACGTCGTCCTGCCGACGCCGGTGGTGCCCTCCAACAGCACCACCGCCGGCCTGCTCGTCTCCGCCGCGGTGAGCGCGCTGAGCAACCGGCCGAGCTCCTTGCCCCGGTGGACCGGCAGGGGCGCGTCAGAGGAAGTCCTATGTGGTTCGTTGCGCTGCTGAGCCATCTGCGGAGCTCCGTCGTGAGTCGGTCCGGTTGGTGAGCACCAGCGACGCCACAGCCTGGCTCAGGCCTGCTGCGGCGTCATGTCGCGCAGGGTGGACCCCTCGGCCATGACCGCGTGCAAATTCGAATTAGCACGGAGTTTGCGGCAGTGCTCAGTCGACGTCAACCCGCTGCTGACCCGGGTCGGCGCCGTGTCGAGCCGCTGCTCGTGCGAGTGCGCGACCGGGATGTCGGCCGCTCCTCCCGGCTCGGCCCGCGTGGTGGATGCGGGGTCCACCGGCCACAGCCGGCCCTCGGGTTCCTCTAGCATGTCGCCTCCGCTGCCTCGACGTCCGCCAGCGCTTCGGGGCGAACAGTACGACAGCCGCGCCAGTCGCCGTCGCGTCCACATCGGCGGCGAACAGGCCGTGGTTCCCGGACTTCGGCAGTGGAAGTGCGGTGCTGGAACGCTCGTGCGCGAGGTGCCGTCGAGGGTGTCCACACCATCCGGTCGCGAGGCGGTCCACCGCAGCCGGTGATCCTGTGCGAGCGGTGTGACCCGGAGCGTGCGGTTCGCTGCTCATTGATGTCGTGACCAGCGGTGACGTTGCCCGCCAGGTCGGCGGAACCCGAATTCCGCAGCGGTCCGGTCGCCACACCCCCGGTGATCTCCGCGGTGACGGCCGCCGTCACCGCGGGAGCGGTGCCGAGCGCGCCGGGACACCGTGTGCGGAACACGGGCTCGCCGCGCGGCTTGGGCACGACGGGCAGGAGCGCGCCCGATTCCGCACTGCCCGCCTAGACCCCCGTGTCTGCCTCAGCGATCACGTCGCGGACAACCCAAACGAGACGTGACCACACGAGTTACGTCTCGGAACACGACGATCCCGGTGGGTCCGCACGGGCGGACCCACCGGGATCGCTCAGCGACCGCCGTGGGCCGCGGCGCGCACGTCTTCCAGGTCCACCGCCCCGTTGGCGTAAGCGGTGCGCATCAGCTCCTCCATGTCGGCCAGCACCGGCTGCCTGGGGTTGGCCGGAGCGCACTGGTCGTCGAACGCGTTGAGGGCCTGCTGCGGCAGCGAGCTCAGGAACGCCGCCTCGGGCACCCCCGCCTCCGCGAACGAGGCGGGCAGCCCGACGGCCGCACGCAGCCGTTCGATCGCGGCGGCGTAGGAGCGCACCCCCTCCTCAGGCGTGGCGGCGGGCAGTCCCAGCGTGCGGGCGATGTGCTGGAAGCGTTGCGGTGCCTGGTAGTTCTCGTACTTGGGCCAGCCGGTGAGCTTCGACGGCGGCTGTCCGTTGTAGCGGATCACGTGCGGCAGCAACAGCGCGTTGGTCCGGCCGTGCGCCAGGCCGAAGGTCGCGCCGAGCGTGTGCGACATGGCGTGGACGATGCCGAGGAACGCGCTGCCGAAGGCCATGCCGGCGATGGTCGCCGCGTTGTGCATGGCCTCCTGGGCCTTCTCCGCTCCCAGCAGCACGGAGTCCTCGAGGTTCTCGAAGATCAGCTTGATCGCCTGCAGGCACAGGCCGTCGGTGAAGTCGTTGCTGTAGACGGAGACGTACGCCTCGGTGGCGTGGGTGAGGGCGTCGAACCCGGAGTCCGCGGCGAGCCCGGCGGGCAGCGAGCGCACGAGCACCGGGTCGACGATGGCCACGCTCGGGGTCAGCGCGTAGTCGGCCAGCGGGTACTTGCGGCCCGTCTCCCGGTCGGTGACCACCGCGAACGGGGTCACCTCCGAACCGCTGCCCGAGGTCGTCGGCACGCACACGAGCTTGGCGCGCTCCGGTTCGGGGAAGCGGTAGAGGCGCTTGCGGATGTCGGCGAACCGGCCCCTCGCCTCGGCGAAGTCGACCTCGGGGTGCTCGTACCACAGCCACATGAGCTTCCCGGCGTCCAAAGAGGACCCGCCGCCGATGGCCACGATGGTGTCCGGCTGGAACTCGCGCATCATCTCCGCGCCGCGCTGCACGGTCTGCAGCGACGGTTCCGGCTCGACGAAGTCGATCAGCTGCACGGCCACGGGCTCGGAGCGGGCGGCCAGCACGGAGCGCACCTTGTCCGCGTAGCCGAGCTTGGCCACCGTGCGACCGGTCACGATGCTCACCCGGTGCACCCCGGCCATCTCGCCGAGGTAGCGGATCGAGTTCGGCTCGAAGTAGATCTTCGGCGGCACCTTGAACCACTGGATGTTGTTGTTGCGACGGGCGATGCGGCGGATGTTCAGCAGGTTCGCCGCGGTGACGTTGCCGGAGACCGAGTTGCCGCCGTAGCTGCCACAACCGAGGGTCATCGACGGCAGGAACGCGTTGTAGAGGTCACCGATACCGCCCTGCGCCGCAGGTGAGTTCCACACCACCCGCACGGCCTTGACGCCGTTGCCGAACCGCTCCGCCAGGCGCTCGTCGGCGGTGTGCACGACCGCCGTGTGGCCCCTGCCGTGGAACTCGACGACCTCAGCGGCCCGCCGGATGCCCTCCTCGGCTCCGGTCACGCGCAGCAGCGCCACGACCGGGCACGGCTTCTCCCTGGTCAGCGGTTCGTCCGGGCCGATGTCACCGACCTCGGCGAGCAGGAGCGTGGTGTGCTCGGGGACGCTGAACCCGGCGCGGCCGGCGATCCAGTGCGCCGAACGGCCGGAGGCGGCCGGGTTGACGGACACCTTGCCGTCCCTGCGCGCGTCCGGGCCGAACAGGAAGTCCTCCAGCGCGCGCTTCTCCTGCGCGGTCAACACATGCGCGTGCCGAGTCCGCAGGCTGTCCACGGCCTGGTCCCACACCCCGGTGTCGATCAGCAGGGTCTGCTCGGCGGCGCACGTCATGCCGTTGTCGAAGCTCTTGGACAGGACGACGTCGTGCGCGGCGCGGGCCAGGTCGGCGTCGGCGGCGATGAACGCGGGCACGTTTCCCGCTCCCACGCCGATCGCCGGCTTGCCGGCCGAGTGCGCGGCGCGCACGACGTCGTTGCCGCCGGTGGCCAGCACGAGCGAGACGCCGTCGTGGTTCATCAACGCCTGCGTGACCGCACGCCTGGGCGTCTCCACCCACTGCACGCAGTGCGCGGGCGCACCGGCCGCGACGGCGGCGTCGCGCACGATGCGGGCCGCCTCGGCACCGCAGCGGGGAGCCAGGTGGTGGAAGGCGAAGATGATCGGGTTCCTGGTCTTGAGCGCGATCAGGGCCTTGAACACGACGGTCGAGGTCGGGTTGGTGACCGGCGTGATCGCACACACCACACCGACGGGCTCGGCGATCTCCACCAGGCCGGTGAGCTCGTCGCGGCGGACCTCTCCCGCGGTGCGCAGGCCGGTCATGCTGTTGGTGACGTGCTCCGCGGCGAAGAGGTTCTTCACCGCCTTGTCCTCGACGACCCCGCGCTCCGTCTCGGCGACCGCCAGCACGGCGAGGTCCAGGTGGTTCGCGGCGGCGGCACGCGCCGCCTTCGCCACGATGTGGTCGACCTGCTCCTGCCCGAGCGCGTGGAACGCCTCCAGCGCCTGCCGCGCACCGCGGACCAGACCGTCCACGAGGGCTTCCACGCTCTCCGCCGGAGCCGCGGCGGACGGCTGCGGCCGGTGGACGACCGGGCCGAGGGAGGCGGCGAGGTCGCCGACGGTGCGGTGCTCGTAGAACACCTCCAGTTCCAGGACACCGAAATGCGCCTGCAACGCGACCGCGGCCTCGACCAGCGCGAGCGACGAGGCACCGAGCTCGGCCAACGCGCTGTCCGCCGTCAACGCTCCCTGCGGCAGTGCGAGCACGTCGGTCAGCGCGTCGACCACGATCGCGAGAGCGTCCTGCTGCTCGGCACCCGCGGCCTCGCCGGGTTCACGCGCGCCGGCCGGGTTCTCGGCCAGTGCGGCGAGCGTGCTCAGGCGCGGTCCCGCGTCGACCACCGCGACCGCGGAAGTCTCCGGGGCATCGTCCGCCAGGACGGCCGACTCCGGGTCGAAGCGGACCTCGGCGGCCTGCTCCGCCGTCAGCAGGTAGTCCGTGCCCCCGGCCGCCGGTGCTCCGCCGGCGACGCTGTCGAGGAAACGACGAGCAGGCTCGTTCTTGGCCGTGGGCACGTAGGGCAGGCGGATCTTCGCGGACGTCCCCGACCCGAGTGACGCCAGGACCTGGTGCTCCACGCCCCTGCCGAGCACCCGGCAGCTGAGCAGGAACGTGTCGACGACCAGCTCGTCGGTGTCCTGCCTGCTGATCACCGCGCCCACCACGCCGTGGTCACCGAAGCGGTCGGTGGCGCGCACCACCTGGCAGCGCACGCCCGGCTCCGCCAGCAGGGCGCGCAGCTCGTTCTCCTGCCTGCGCACGGTGCTGAAGTTGAACTGGTTGGTGCGCTGGGTCATCTGCGCGACCCGGCGCAGGTCCGCCTCCGTCGCGGGCGCGATGTCCACGACCAGGTCGAGGCCTGCGATGAAGTCGGCGAAGGTCAACGAGGACCGGCGCAGCTCACCGCGGTCCCGGTTGGCGTCGTAGGCGGCAGCGCGACCGCGGTCCTCCTCCGTCACCACCAGGCGGTCGAAGGCCCACACCCGTTGCAGGAACGGCTTGATGTCCTCCTCGTCGGCGGGCACGGTGAGCGCCAGCACGCCGGGGCACGCGGCACGGACCTGGCCGACCTCCACCGGGTTGTCGTCGAGGAAGACGAAGCTGTCGAGGCCGAGGTTCAGCTCCGCAGCCAGCCGCGCCAGGCCGACGGGCTTGGGATCCCACCCGATCGCCCGCGCGGCGACGTGGTCGAGCCGCAACGGGAACTCGGGACGGGCGCGGAAGACCGCGTCCACGGTCTCCGGGTCGTTCTTGCTGGCGAGAGCGAGCAGCACACCCCGCTCGCGCAGGGCGACGGCCCACTCCTGCACGTGGCGGTGACCGCCGGTGAGCTGAACCCCTTCCGGACCGTCCTCGCCGGCCACGCCCGCCCACAGGGTGTTGTCGCAGTCGAGGACGAGCACCTTGAACGGCCGGGCGAGCAGGGCGTGCACCGAGCGGGCGATCCCCGTGGCCAGGGCGTCGTAGCCCGCCGGCGTGTAGGCGAGGCGCGCGATGCGGTAGCGGGCCTCGTCGTGCACGTCGCCGGGATCGGTGCCACCGTGCCAGTCCTCGGCGCCGAGCAGGTGCACCCCGGAGGTGTCGCCCAGATCGGCGAAAAGCCGTTGCTGGCGCGGGTCTGCGCCGGGGGCCGACGGGCTGGGGCAGATGCGGAGCAGCAGGGGGACGCGGGCCCGACCGGCGAACGACCGCACGGCCTCGGCCAGCTCGCGCAGGGTGCGCTCGGTCTCCTCGGCCGGCCAGTCGTCGAAGCGCACCAGCACCACCGCACATCCCGACCGCGCGGACCCGAGGGTGCTCGTGGGGTCGAGCAGCTCCTGGAACACCTGGCCGAACGGCGCGAGCACCGGGCGCAGGCCGAGACCGAGGTCGCGGCACCACGCGGCGAGGGGCTCCGCCAGCGGGTCGGTGGTGAAGGTCGCGGCGACGGCGAGCACGGCGACGTCCGCCGCCGGCGTCTCGGACGAGTGTGCGGTTGCGAGCACGGCGACATCCGCCATCGGCGGCTCAGTTGCGGGTGCGGGTGCGAAGGACTCCAGCACCTCGACCCGGCCGGCGCTCATCCGACCGAGCCCGGCCACCGCGGCCGCGGCGACCGCTTCGACGGCGAGTCCGTCGACGACCCCGCGGACCGTCGGCGAGAACCCCGTGTCCATCCTCGGGGGCCGCAGGACGAGCCCGCCGAGGCCGGGGTGCCCGCTGACCGTCGTGCGCAGCAGCTCCTCGCAGCGGCGCTTGGCGTCCACGTAGTGCTGCCAGGTCCGTGCGGCGCCGGCGACCACGTCACTGGACACGAGCACGATCCGGCCACCGGCCGTCGACAGCGGCTCGGCCAGAGCGGCGAGCGGTGCGGACACCGCCGTGACGGCCGAGGTGACGTACTCGGCGGCGCGATCGGCGGTGTCCGGCCCCGGCAACAGTGGCTGGAAGCTCGGGAACGCGTTGAGCACCACCAGGTCCAGCCTGCCCTCCTGGGCGAGCACGTGGTCGCGCAGCCGTGCGCACCCGCCGCGGTCGGCCGCGTCGGAACGCACCGCGTGCAGGCGCTCGGCGGCCGCTCCGAGGCCGGCCAGCAGGTCCGGCGGGAAGCCCGGGTCCCGGCGGTGGGTGACGTACACGTGCGCACCGCGCAGGACCAGTGCGGCGGCGAACGCGGCACCGAAGCCGCGACTGCCACCGGTGACCACGGCGACCTTGCCCTCCAGGTCGACGTCCTGACCGGCGAGGGCGGCGGCCAGGACGTGCGCGTTCGGTTCGGCCGGAACGGCCCTGGCGACGACGGCCAGCTCGACGCGCCCCAGACCGGGCAGGGCGCCGCCGAACCGCACCATGTCGCGACGTTCGTCCACGGCCGTGACCTGGACCGAGCCGTCGCCGGTCGCGGCCGGGTCGAGCTCGACGGTCAGCGAGGAGATGAGCGACTGCCGGCCGGGGACCTCCATGCCCGCCAGGTAGCTCGCCCAGCCGAGCAGCCGCGCGACCTCTTCCCGCACACCGCTGCCGATGCGGTCGAGCAGGCTCGTGAAGTCGCCGGGATCGCTGCGGTAGGACACTGGGATGGTCTGTCCCACTTGGAGTTCCGCCGGCACGCGGTCAGCGGCCTGCTGCCTGCGTTCTCCCGACCCCACGCGCACCGCGCCGACCTCGGCGCTGCCCGTGCCATCCAGTTCGAGGTCGACGGTCGCGACCGGCTGCCCACCGTCCGACACCTCGAGCCGGACACCCCCGTTCCCGGCGCGTGCCACGTCCAGCGAGTACGACTGCGCCGGGTAGACCGCGGCGTGGAAGCGCGCCCGGACACGCCGCACCGCCGCAGCGTCCTGCGAGGGCAGGCCCGCCACCGCGTGGAGGACGGTGAGCGCGCCCTGCGCCACCTCCGCGCCGAACCCGCTCCTGGACGCGTAGGCCGCGTCGAGGTGCAACGGGTTGAGATCGCCGCTCGATCCAGCGAATCGGCCGAGATCATCAGGATTGACATGCACTGCGAACACCGAGGACTCCGTTTCGACGCGCCCGTGAACGGGCAGAGCAGGGATTGGAGTCGAAGCTAATGACGTCGCGGCAAAGCAAGAAGCTCGCGTTCCAACCGTTGGGTCGGCTGACGAAATCGCCTTTGTTCAATCCTGGAATATCCCGCACATTCACCGAAGCGCGACATGACTGAATTCAGCTCCGCCCGGCGACGCCCAGCTGCTCCGTCGCCAGCACGAAGAGCTGGTCGAGGTAGGCGTTCCCAGTGGGCTCCGTCAGCGGCCACCAGACGAAGTCGTCGTGCGTGCTGTCGACCCGCGGCCGGGCGTCGTGCTCGGCGTGGGCGAGGAAAGTGACGTTGACGGTGTGGGTGGGGGAGTTGCCGTGTGCAGACGCCTCGAAGACGGTGGAGAAGGTCCCCAGCACACCGCGCAGGGTCAAGCTCAGCCCGGATTCCTGCTCGGCCGTGCGCACCGCGGCCTCGGCGAGCTGCTCGCCCTTGCGCATGCGGCCGCCCTGCAACCACAGGGAGCCTGCCTGGGGTTCCTGGCTGCGGCGGGTGAGCAGCGCCTCGCCTGCGCGGACCACGAGCGTGTCGACGCAGACGACGGGCATCCGTTCCAGGATCTCGCGGTAGAGCTCCTCCGGCA
This sequence comes from Lentzea albida, assembly GCF_900111005.1. GTDB lineage: Bacteria > Actinomycetota > Actinomycetes > Mycobacteriales > Pseudonocardiaceae > Lentzea > Lentzea albida. Next base: position 241,509 of record NZ_FOFV01000009.1, on the reverse strand, counting down.
CCCACGCGTGGCCCCCGGCGCCGCGGCCGTCGCGCCAGTCGAGCACGGGTGGTGCGGACAGTGCGTCCGACTGCACGGGGTTGAGCGGTCCAGGCATCGTCCTCCGCCTTCCGATGATCGCATTCCCGGTGGAAGGTATGGACCTGTTGCGCACCGGACCACCTCCCGTCCCGTTCGGTGGGACGAACTCCGCTTCGTCTGGCCCGGCCGGAATTCCATCCCGAGCGCTGGAACGGGCTTTGGATGATCGATGCCGGCTGTCACACACTCCCTTCAACCGACGGGCGGCTGCTGGTCGAGAACTCCCACAGGCAGCTGCGAAGAAGAACACGACAGCCCGATCTCACGAATGGAAATTCCTCATGACCCAGCAGGAATTCTGGCGCGGCAAACGAGTGCTGGTCACCGGTGGCTGCTCGTTCATCGGATCGCACCTGGTGGAGCACCTCGTCAGTGCCGGTGCCAGGGTGCGCGTCGCTGACGACCTCAGCTCGGGACGCTTGGAGAACCTCAGCGCCGTTCCGGAGTCCGCGTGGGAGTTCGTGCGGGGCGACCTCTGCGACCCGCGGCTCGCCGCCGAGGTGATGCGCGGGGTCGACGTCGTCTTCCACCTGGCCGCCATCCACGGGGGACGGGGGTTCATCGAGCTGCACCAGGCCGCGTGCTCGCGCAACTTCGTCCTGGACGGCGTGGTCTCGCAGGCGGCGGTCGACGAGGGCGTGGAGAACTTCGTCTTCGCGTCCTCCGGCTGCGTCTACCCGGTCGACCTCCAAGCCGACGTGAACGAGGAGGTGCGACTCACCGAACCCCAGGTGGGGCCGCCCTTCCACGCGGACGGGATCTACGGCTGGGCCAAGTTGATGACGGAGCAGCGGCTCGCCGCGCTCCACAGCGAGCTCGGGTTCCCGTCGGTGTCGTGCCGTCTGTTCACGGTCTACGGCGAGCGCTGCCCGGAAAGCCATGCCCTGACCGCCATGGTGGGCCGGGCGTTCATCCAGCAGAAACCCTTCGAGGTCTGGGGTGACGGGACGCAGATCCGCAACTGGACCTATGTCACGGACATCGTGCGTGGTCTGGTCCTCGCCGGTGAGCGCGTCCACGACGGCAGCGCGATCAACCTGGGCACCGAGGAGCCGATCCAGGTCGGGCAGGCGGCCAGGATGATCCTGGAGTTCACCGGCCAGGCCGACACGGAGATCAAGCCGCTGCCGGACAAGCCGACCGGCCCCTACAACCGGGTCGCGTCCGCGGCCATGGCGTTCGAGCGGCTCGGCTGGACGCCCGAGGTGCCGTTCCACACCGGCCTCAAGCGGCTCACCGAGTGGTACTTCGAGTCGCGGCAGGCGGAGCGGATGACGACCGACGAGTTCGCCGAGCGGCTGACCACGAGGTAGGGATGGCCGACGCACCGCGGTCGACACCAGGACCGGAGATCACCACCGGGGAACACCGGCGCACGGCGTGGTCCAACTGGAGCGGGGCGGTCCGCGGCATCGCGGACCGCCTCCTCGCTCCCGACATCGCGGACCGCCTCCTCGCTCCCGACATTGCGGACCAGCTGCGCGACATCGTGCTCGACGACACCGCACGCGCACGTGGCATCAGCGTGGTGGGGTCGGGGCACTCCTACGCGGACCTCGTCGCACCGACCGGCCGGACGCTGGTCGACCTGCGCCACCACCGCGGTGTCGTCGCCGTCGACCCGGCGGCCATGACGGTCAGGGTGAAGGCGGGCACGACGATGCGCGAGCTGAACCGGGAGCTCGCCGCGGCGGGCTTCGCGTTGCCGAACCAGAGCGCGATCGACGAGCAGACCGTTGCCGGTGTCGTGGCCACGGCCACCCACGGGAGCAGTCCCCGGCACGGCACGCTCTCCAGCCACGTCGTGGCGGCGCGGATCCTCACCGCGGACGGCCGGGTGCGCACGATCACGCAGGACGCCCCGGAGCTCGACGGGGTCCGCGTGCACCTGGGGTGCCTCGGTGTGGTCCTCGACCTCACCTTCACCGTCGTGCCCGGCCACCGGCTGCGCAAAGTCGTCCACCGCAGGCCGCTGCCCGAAGTGCTGGCCGATCTCGACGCGTTCCGGGAAGTCCACTTCGGAGGCTTCTGGTGGTACCCGCACACCTCGCAGGCGATCGTCTGGGAGGCCGCGCCGACGGACGAGCCACCGACCCCGCCACCGGGACCGCCCGGTGCCCTGCTCGGGTTGCTGTGCAACAACTCTTGGCCGCCGCGGGTGACGGGCGCCGCGCACTACGCGGCCGCGGTGGCTGCCGGGCGGAGCGGTGCGCGGGTCCTGCGTTGCGACGACGCACTGCTGCACCACCTCCCGCCGCCCGTGCAGGGAACCGAGTACAGCGTCCCGTTCGACCGGGCGGCCGACGCGATCCGCGCCCTGGTCCGGGAGGTCCGCCGAGGCGGGTTGCGCGTCAGCGCACCCGTGGACGTCCGCTTCACCGCCGCGGACACCGGCTGGCTCAGCCCGAGCAGGCAGACCCCCACCTGCCACATCGGCGTGACGCACCCCGTGTCGGCGCGGGATCCCGAGAGGTGGGTCGCACCGCTGCGCGCCGTGGACTCGGTGCTGTGGGAGTTCGACGGCCGGCCGCACTGGGCCAAGGTCCACTTCAGGACGGGCCGGGAGCTGGCCGGGCGCTACCCGGAGTGGGACCGGTTCCAGGAGCTGCGCAGGGCCTGGGACCCGGACGGCGTCTTTCTCGGAGGGCACCTCCGAGAGCTCTTCGAACGCTGAACCCTTCGAGAGGCGGAAGCTCATGGCGATGAAGTTCGGCTACCACACCTGGTCCTACTCCAGCTTCGGCAGCTGGGTCCCCGCGTACACGTTGGACGAAACCGTCAAGCGGCTGGCGCGGATCGGCTTCGACGGCATCGAGATCGGGGCCGCCGCACCGCACGCCTATCCGCCGTACCTGAGCCCTGCCAGGCGGCGCGAGGTGCGCGCCCTGCTCGACGACCACGGCATCGAGGTCTCGGGCATCGGCCCGGCGCCCACCGGGGGTCCCGGCTACAACCCGAGCTCTCCTGTGGCCGAGGAACGCGAAGCGACTGTGGAGCACTACCGGGCGATCAACGAGCTGTGCGCCGAGTGGGGCGCCGCAGCGGTGGTCTACCTGCCCGGCTGGGTCGTGTTCGGCACCCGGCGGCGGCAAGCCTGGGCGTGGTCGCGCGAATGCCTGGCCAGGGTCGCCGACGACGCGGCGCAGTACGGCCTCACGGTGGTGGTCGAGCCGCTCGCGGAGAACTCGAACCTGTGCGAGAGCGGCGAGGACGCCATGGAGCTGATGGAGGACATCGCGCGGCCGAACGTGAAGGTGATGTTCGACTGCAGCCACGTCCGTTACCGGCGGGAGTCGCTCACCGACCAGGTCCACCTGATGGGTGCGGACCTGCACCAGATCCACATCGCCGACACGCGGGGAACGCAGACCCGGTTGCCCGCCGGTCTCGGTGACGAGGACTGGGAGGGCCTGGTCGACGCCTTGCTCGACACGGGTTTCGACGGCTACCTCACGGCCGAGACGGGGTTCCACCGCCGCGGGATCGACCCCGACCACGACGCGCGAACCGGGCTCGCGTTCCTCAAACCGCTGGTGGCCCGGAAATGCGCCGAACGCGCCGCCGCGTCGACGACCCTCGCACCCTGACCGCGGCCCCAGCGACCCGATCGAAAGGTACCGGCACGATGGAGACAGTCGCCCTGCACACCAGGCTCAAGCCGGGCAAGGAAGCCGCCTACGAGGCCGCGCACGCCCGGATACCCGATGAACTCGACGCGGCGTTGCGCGCGGCGGGTGTGCGGTCGTGGCGGATCTGGCGCAGCGGTCTCGACCTCTTCCACGTCGTCGAGGTGGACGACTACGCGGCCATGATGCAACAGATGCACGGGCACCCCGCAGACATCCCGTGGCAGCAGAAGATGGACGAGTTCCTCGATGCTCCGCTCGACTACGACTCGGGCCGCTCGGACGCGAAGTTCGTGTGGGAACTACCGTGATCATCGGCCTCGGCCTCGGCGGGTCCGCACTGGGGAACCTGTACCGTCCCGTGTCCGAAGTGGACGCTCGTGCCACCGTCGACGCCGCGTGGCTTGCCGGCGTCCGGTACTTCGACACCGCTCCGCACTACGGCCTCGGCCTGTCGGAGCGGCGGCTCGGTGCAGCTCTCGCGGAGCGGCCTCGTTCGGAGTTCGTCATCTCGACCAAGGTCGGCAGGCTGCTGGAGCCCTGCGCCACCGGCGGCGACGACCTGGCCGAGGGCTTCGCCGTGCCCGCGACCCACCGGCGGGTGTGGGACTTCAGCGCGGACGGGGTGCGCCGGTCGCTGGAGGCTTCCCTGGCCCGGCTCGGCCTGGACCGGGTCGACCTCGTCTACGTCCACGACCCGGACGACCACAGCGAGCAGGTCCTGCGCGAGGCGTTGCCGGCCTTGGCGGAGCTGAAGGCCCAGGGCGTGGTCCGCGGGATCGGCGTCGGCGTGAACCGGTGGGAGGTGGCGGAGCGGTTCGTGCTGGCGCATCCCCTGGACCATGTCATGCTGGCCGGCCGGTACACGGTGCTCGAACACGCCGCGACCGCGGACTTCCTGTCGCTGTGCGCGGAACGGGGCGTCTCCGTCGTGGCAGCCGGCGTCTTCAACTCCGGGCTGCTGGCCCGCCACGAGGTCCCGGCCGACGCCACGCACGACTACACGACGGCACCGGCCGCGCTGGTCGCGCGGGCCCGCAGGATCGCCGGGATCTGCCGGCGGCACGGCGTCCCGCTTCCGCGGGCGGCGCTGCACTTCCCGTTCGGGCATCCGGCGGTGCGGGCGGTCGTCGTCGGTGCCCGGTCGGCGGCGGAGGTCACCGAGAACGTCGCGATGGCCGCCGGCGAGGTGCCCGCCGGCGTCTGGTCCGACCTGCGTGCGGAGAACCTGCTCTCCTCGACCGTTCCCGTGCCGCTGCCGAAGGGCTTCGAGAAGGCGGCCGACTGATGTTCCTTCGATCTTCGTTTGGGGTGTGTGATGTTTGAGCTGCGAGGAAATCCCACGGGCTGGCGACTGCCGCAGGAGCCGATGACGGCGGGCGCGGCATACCAGGCGGTGCAGGACGAGCTGCGCCCGGACGTGCGGCCACAGCTGAACCTGGCGACGTTCATCACCACCGGGATGGAACCGGAAGCCGAACGGCTGATGGCCGAGTTCCTCTACCACAACACCGTTGACGGTGTGCAGCCGTTGCACACGGCCGACTTGGCGCAGCGGTGCGTCGCCGCGCTCGCCGATCTGTGGCACGCTCCAGATCCGGACAGCGCGGTCGGCACGTCGACCGGCGGCTCCAGCGAGGCCTGCATGCTCGCCGGGCTGGCGATGCTGATGCTGTGGCGCTCCCGCACCAGCGGCTCACGCGAGCGGCCCAACCTGGTCATGAGCACCGCCGTGCACGTCTGCTGGGCCAAGTTCTGCGCCTACTGGGACGTCGAAGCGAGGCAGATCCCGGTGGCCGAAGGGGGCTCCGGCATCGACCCGCACACTGCGGCCGAGGCGTGCGACAGCAACACCATCGGCGTGGTGACCGTGCTGGGCACCACCTACGACGGCTTCTACGAACCGGTGCAGCAGGTGTGCGCCGCGCTGGACCGGCGGTGCGCCCGCGACGGCGTGGACGTGCCGGTGCACGTCGATGCGGCCTCCGGCGGGATGGTGGCACCGTTCCTGGACCCCGCGCTGGTCTGGGACTTCCGGCTGCCCAGGGTGAGCTCGATCAACACGTCCGGGCACAAGTACGGCATGGTCGCTCCGGGGCTGGGGTGGATCGTGTGGCGCGACCCCGGCGTGGTGCCCGCTGAGCTCGGGTTCTCGACCGACTACACCGGTGGCCGCATGTCGACCCAGACCCTGTCGTTCACCCGGCCTGTCGCGCCGGTCATCGCGCAGTACTACCAGTTCCTCCGCTTGGGTGCGGAAGGTTACCGCGCTGTCGTGCAACGCTGCCGCGACCTCGCCCAGTCACTGGCCGCCCAGCTCTGCCAGGTCCCCGAGTTGCGGGTGATCTCCTCCGCGGACCATCTGCCCGTGGTCGCGTTCACGACCCACGACCACGCCGGCTTCAGCGTCACCGACCTCGCCGACCGCCTCCGCCGGCGCGGCTGGCTCATGCCCACCTACGCACTCCCGTCCGACCAGGCCGACGTCACCGTCGCGAGGATCGTCTGCCGCAACGACCTCTCCGACGTCCTCGCCCGCCGGCTCGCGGACGACATCGCCACCGCGGTCACCGCACTCCGCGCCGACCGCGGTGGCTCGCGCTCTCGGCGACGCCGCGACGTGGTGCCGTCGAGCTCGGAGATCGCCTTGACGATCGACGCGGGGAAGACCCTGGGGCGCGGGGGATCCGCCGATCTCGACACCGTGGTCGCCGGGGTCGCGCCCTGACGCTCGTCGGAAGTCGCCTCACCGCGTGCACGCTGTGTCCGATGATCTGCCTGCGCACCCCGGCTTCCCCGGGGGCGCAGGCCGCCGAGGAGTCGTCACGTCCCACCCGAACGACGAGTCCTTCCCACTGCCGGGCGCCGATCTGACCCGATCGAGCGTCGCCCGGATCTACGACCACCACCTCGGCGGAACCAACAACCGGGAGGCCGGCGGGCAGTTCGCCGAGCGCGTCCTTCGCGACCACCCGGTGGTCAGGTCGGTTGTCTGCGCCAACCGGATGTTCCAGCGCAGGGGTGGTGCGTTACCCCGTCCGGTTGGGCATCCGCCAGTTCACCGACATCGGGTCCGGCACGAGCCGGTGATCGTCGATCACGCGAACCCGCTGCTCGAAGGCAACGGCGAGCCAGGCCGACATGCGGCTGTCCACGCGGACATGCGCGACACGGAACGGGTCTGGTCGTGAATCGCGGACACCGGCGTGATCGGACTGCAGGGACCGGCGGCGGTGCTCCTCATGGTGGTGCTGCGCAGCGACAGCACCGAGGACCTCGGCCCGTGCCTCGACGCCACCTACCGCGACCTGCTCGTGCCGGGGTCGTACCTCTCCCTGTCCCATGTCACCGACACGGAGATCTCCCGGCAGAGCGCCGCGATGCTCGGCGAACCGAAGAGCATGTACGCGAACTCCGTCAGCGCAGCCATCTTCCGCGTCCGCAAGGGGATCACCGCTCTTTCGGAGACTTCACCCTCCTGGAACCCGGGGCCACCTGGGCATCCGACTGGCATCCGGAAGAGGCGAGCGGGCACGATCAGGTAGCGGATCTCAGCGAACCGAGCGGGTCGCTGCTCCTGGTCGGCCCCGCCCGGAAGTGAGGCGCCGGACCGGGCGAGCCGGTTCCGGCGCCGAAGCCGGTCAGCCCGGCCGACGAGCTGTGCGCCACATCGGTTGCAGGAGTTCGTGGCCGTCGAGAACGACGGGTGGGCCGAGCGGCGTGTAGTCGCGGGAACCGAAGAAGTCCACCAGCCGCCTGCTCGAGGCTTCGCCGTAGGCATCGCGGCCCAGCTCGTCCAGGACCTGGTGGTGGTGGTTCAGCAGCAGGGTGGCCGCACCGTTGTTCTGCTCGGTCGGGCGCACGGCGAGATATGCGCCGTAGTAGTGGGACTGGTGCGGATGCGCGGAGAGAAAGGCCGCCTCGAACCGGGCGAACCGTTCGAAGTACGGACCGGTGAGGTCCCTGAGCCAGCTCTCCCGTTCCGGTGTCGGCTCGGGTTCGACCGCGTGGTCGAACGCGACCAGGGCGGCGGACAGGTCCGGGAGGGTGTAGACCACACCGCAGGCGATGGCGTCCCGAACCTCGCGTTCGAGGTAGTGAGGACCGATCTTGCGCCAGTCCTCCAGGTCGTCCACCAGCCAGCTGGTGAGGTCGAGGTCGCGGAACGACTCCGTGATGAGTTCGCCGAGCGCTGGAGCGTCCGACTCTGTCGCGAGCACGATCTGCATGGCAGAACTCCTAGGTCAAAGCCGGGCGGCTGATGGGATCGCCGCGCGACGCATCTTCACAGCGGGCACGTTCGGCCCGCTGACCCGTCCGCGACCTCCTGCTCGACTGCGCTCGGATGTCCGCCCGCCGGTGTGCACCGCCCCAGCCGGATCACCGGGATTCCACCAGTCCTGCCTGTTCTTCCGCCGCAACGGCGACGACCTGGTCGAGCAGGGAGCGGTAGTCGGCGCCCGAGGCGTTCGGGTGCAGGAGGGTGAGCTTGAGCCACAGCTTCCGGTGACCGTCCACTGCGTCCGGCAGTGCGGCTCGCCCCACGATCGCGGTCCCCCTGGCCAGCAGTTCGCGCCGGATGCGGCCGACGAGCGCGTCCCCCGCGGTGATCGGCAGCTCGTCGAGGACGGTCGGCCGGAAGAGCACGGTGGACAGGGAGGGGCTCTGCCACAGCCGCAAGTCGGGCCGGCGGTCGATCTCCGCCGCGACCTCCAGCGCGGTCGCGCAGCAGTGGTCGACCAGGCGACCGACCCCGTCGGTGCCCAACGCCATCAGCGTGACCGCCATCCGGAACGCGTCCGCGCGCCGCGAGGTCCAGATCGACCTGCCGAGCAGGTCCGGCAGGCCGGCGTCGACGTCGTCGGACGCGTTGATGTAGTCCGCGCTGATGGTCAGCGCACCGAGGTCCGCCGCGTTGCGCGTCGCGAGGAGACCGGCCGCGATGGACTGCCAGCCGAACTTGTGCATGTCCAGCGTCACCGAGTCTGCCAGCTCAACGCCTCGCACGTGCCCGCTCCACTCCTCGCTGCACAGCGCGAGTCCGCCGTAGGCCGCGTCCACGTGCAGGCGGGCCCCGAACCGGCGGCACGCCCCGGCGATCTCGGCCAGCGGGTCGATCCGGCCGGTGTTGGTGGTGCCCGCGGTGGCGACGACGAGGGTGGACGAACCGAGCCGCTCCAGAGCGGCTTCCAGGGCCGCCGGAACCATCCGGTCGTCTTCACAGGCGACGACGACCGGGGTGGGCAGACCGAGGAGCCAGGCCGCCCTCGTCACGCTGTGGTGGGCGTTCGCGCCGCACACCACCTGGAGGTCGGCACCGAGCAGAGTGCGCGCGAGGAGGAGCGCAAGGAGGTTCGACTCGGTCCCCCCGGAGGTGACCACGGCGTCGGGGGAGAGCTCGGCCGGGTAGCAGAGGCCGGCGATGCCCGTGGTGAAGTCCCGCTCGATCTCACTGGCCATCGGCGCCAGCTCCCACACGTCCATGGACGGGTTGAGCGCGCTCGCCACGACGTCCGCGGCGACGGACACCGCCAGCGACGAGCAGACCAGGTGGGCCGCGCAGTGCGGGTGGGCGGGATCCGCCGAGCCGAGGCCGAGGAGCCTGCTCATCTCCTCCAGCGCGCGTTCCTCGCCGATGCCCTCACGGGGCAGCCGGCCCGTTCCCCCGCCGGCTGCCGCGAGAGCGGCCGAGACGACAGCGGGCCCTCCCGCGGGCAGCGGGCCGCCGCGTTCGCGGATGCCGGCCTCCATGCCGCGCAGGGCCACCCCGAGCAGAGCGCTCAACTGCTCGGCGCCCTGCGGTCCGCTCGCCAGCTGGACACCGTGTGCGCTCATGTCGACGCTCCTCCTCGAATCTGCGCTGCCGGGATCTCGACGGCTTCGACCGAGACCCGGTTGTCGTGGAACACCGCTCCACCGCCCATGTCCGCATCCCGCTCGTCCACCGTGGCGTTGACCGTCGCGCCGCCGGTGAGCTTGAGCCAATGGCCTTTGGTCGTGCTGAGGACACCGCGGCGGACCCGTGCGTCGACCAGCACGTCCGCGGTGAACTCACCGCGTCCGTTGAACACCCTCACGTGGGTGCCGGTGGCGAGCCCGTGTGCGAGGGCGTCGTCGGGGTGCACGACCACGGTCGGCGAGCCCGCTCTGCGCCGCAGCTCGTCGTTGTTGCCGAAGATCGTGTTGATGGCGAAGTGCGATGCCCCCGCTATGAGCACGAACGGGTGGCGTTCGGCCATCTCGTCGTCCACGACCTCCAGCGGCGGGGTGTAGCCCGGCATCGGGTCGAGGCCGTCGGCGGCCGCCGAGGCCGAGACGAACTCGAACTTCCCCGACGGGGTGGGGAACCCGTGCTCGAACGGCGCGAGCGGGCTGGGGTAGTTGAGCCGGGCCCACCCGCTGGCCCGCAGACCGTCGAGCGTGATCCCGTGCAGCGAGGGGTGGTCGGAGTCGAGGAGCTGCTCGGCGAGCCGCTCGTCGGAGTCGTAGAGGCTGGGCTCGCGCAACCCCATCCGCTTCGCCAGGTCGCGGAAGGTGTCCGTAGTCGATCTGCATTCGCCCGGAGGCTCGACGGCACGTTCGTTCCACGCGAGGTACAGGTGGCCGTACGCGTCCATCAGATCCGTGTGTTCGTGCTGCATCGTTGCGGGCAAGACCAGGTCGGCGTAGTCGACGGTGTCGGTCGGGAAGTGGTCGATCACCACGGTGTACAGGTCTTCCCTGGACAGCCCCGCGCGCACCCGGTTCTGGTCGCTGGTGCTGACCACCGGGTTGGCGCCGTACACGACCAGCCCCATCACCGGTGGGTCGCTCGCTTCGAGCAGCCCCTCGGCGAGACGCGTCATCGACAGCGTCCGCACCGCTTTCGGGCGTAGGTCGTCGCGGAACAGCGCCTCGCGGTTCCCGCCGAAGTAGGTGTCGGTGGAGAACATCAGCCCACCGCCGGGCCGATGCCAGTCGCCCGTGACGGCCGGGATGCAGGCCAGCGTTCGCAGTGTCGCGCCCGCACCCGCGTGCCGTTGGATACCCTGTGAGGTGCGGATCGCGGTGGGCTTGGTGCACGCGATCCGCTCACCGAGATCCCTGATCTGCTCGGCGAGGACACCGGTGATGGACGCGGCGCGTTCGGGCGTGAAGGCCAGCACGCGCTCGCGGAAGTCCTCCCAGCCGAAGCAGTACCGCGACAGGAAGTCGTCGTCCTCCCGGCCAGTCGCGACGATGACGTGCATCAGGCCGAGTGCGAGCGCGCCGTCGGTCCCGGGCATCGGTGCCAGGTGTTCGTCCGCGGCTGCCGCGGTCCGCGTGCGCATCGGGTCGATGGCGACGACGTGACCACCGTTCTTGCGCCCCGCCTCGATGAACCTCCAGAGGTGGTGCCCCGACGTCAACGTGTTCGTGCCCCACAGCAGGGTGAGCTTGGAGAGCGCGAAGTCCTCCGGGTCCATGCCCCTGCTGGTGCCCAGCGCGTACGTCAACCCGGTCAGGCCCGCGATGGAGCAGATCGTCATGTCGTGGTGGGATGCGCCGAGCACGTTCCACAACCTGGTGCCCGCTCGCCCCTGCACTCCCTGGAGGTACCCGAGCGCACCGGTTCCCTGGTAGGGCCACAGCGCCTCACCGCCGTGCTCGTCGGCGATGCGGGAGAGCCTGTCGGCCATCTCGTCCAGCGCCTCGTCCCACCCGATCCGCGCGAACCGGCCCTCGCCCTTCGCCCCCACCCGGCGCATCGGGTGCAGGATCCGGTCCCGGTGCGAGGCCTGCTCCAGGTAGCGGTTCACCTTGACGCACAGGGTGCCCCTGGTGATCGGGTGTTCCGGGTTGCCGCGCAGCCCGGTCGCCAGCCCGTTCTCCACGGTGACCAGCCAGCTGCAGCAGTCGGGACAGTCGAGCGGGCACGCTCCGGCGACCTCGCTCGTGGTGCCGGTGATGGTGAGCAGGTTCTGGCGAGGCACGACACTCCCTCAGGACGGTTGCGGTTCTTTCACCCGCGAGGCGATCCCGGCAGCCAGCCGGCCCGTGGCGATGTGCTCGACCTCACCGGTCATGAGCACGGTGCCCCGGCGGTCGAACCGCGTGGTGAAGGCACCGCCGCTCATGACCACTTCGACCTGGTCCCCGACCAGACCGAGGCGGCGTGCGGCTGCGGCGGCCGCGCAGCCACCACTGCCGGAGGCCAGCACGCGGCCCGCTCCCCGTTCCCACACCACCACGCCCAGCACGTCCTGACCGACGACCGCGGCGAACTCGACGTTCACCCTGCCGGGAAACCGTGGATGCGCGGACAGCAGAGGACCGACCGAGTCGACCAGTTGATCATCCACAGCGGACAGCACCAGCACCGCGTGTGGGTTGCCGTTGTTCAGCGCGGTGACCCGCCACCGGATACCGCCGACCTCGATCGGCACGTCCACGGCCTCGCCCGCGCAGCCCTGCAGGGGCACCGACTGTGCGGAGAAGTCCGGGCGGCCGAGCTCGATCGACACGATCCCGGCGTCCACGTCGTCGACGGAGATCGTGGACGTGCGGAACCCCGTGTCGACGACCAGCTGCCTCGTCCCGTGCAGGCGTGCGTGCTCGAGCGCGAACGCGCGCAATCCGTTCGCACTCCGCTCGCACGCCGAACCGTCGGCGTTGTGGATGCGCACCTCGACCGCGCCCGCCGCGCCCGGTCGTCCCAACGGCCCGAACACCACCCCGTCAGCGCCGACCCCGAAGTGGCGATCGCACAGAACGCGTGCGGCGAGCGGACCTGCGGCCACGCCGTCCTGCGGCTCGACGAGCAGGTAGTCGTTGCCCATCGCGTGGTACTTGGCGAACGCCACCATCGCGGTCAGTCCTCTGTGGTACCGGACGTGCCGTCGGCGAGCGCCTTCGCGTCGTGCTCGTCGCCGTACCACTTCCTGCTCCACCGGGAGAACGCCGCGATGAAGATGTCCCTGTTGGCCGGGCGACCGTCGATCGACTCGACGTCCGTGACGTCGTGCTGGATGGCCCGGTCGTCGAGCAGGACCGCCTGCCCCTCCTCGATGGTGCCGCTCCAGAAGGGTTCGTCGGCGCCCGGCTTCCACAGCCTGGTCAGCGCACCCCCGACGTTGGCCCGCCGGAGCACGCCGATCATCACGTAGTCGTGGCCGTCGTGGTGCACGCCCTCCGGGGTGAGCGGCGCGGTCGAGGCGTTGGTCGCCTGCGACCGGTTCTGGTGCAGGTTGATCGACCAGTCCTCGGAGAGGTCGAGCGGAAACCCCTGTACGCCCGCGCGGAGCAGGTCGGTGAAGTCGACCTCGACAGGCTCGTACCGGCGCCGGATACCGCCCGCCACCGGGTTGAACTTGACGAAGGTCGTGTAGTCGCGTTGTGGCAGCAGCTCGAACGAACAACCGGAGTCCCGGTCCTGGGACAGCCGGTACTGGCAGAACCGCTTGAACCTCGTGCCATGACCCATGTACTCGTCGACCGGTAGGTTGTCGTAGCTCGCCAGCAACTCGGTGGACGCCGCCGGGAGGTCGATGATGCTGAAGCCTGCTTCGTTGAGTGCCATGTCCGGGAACCCCTTCCTCCTCAAGACGCGGGACGGCCGCTCACCCGGCGGTCGTGAGCCTCGCGGACAGGTCCACTTCGGACATCCGTTCGTCGAGGTAGCGCTGCGACGAGTTCAGGCGCCACAGCGTGCCGCGGGCGATTCCCCTGCGCATGGCGGGTGATGTGGCCGCGGGTTTGATGACGTTGTGGAACCAGCCGGCGGCGTGCTGGGCGTCCACGGTGATGTGCAGGCGGTGGTAGACGATGCCCACGTCCGGCAGACCGAGCCGTTCCCAGGCATGCACCACCTGGACGAAGCGGTCGGGGACCAGCCATTCGGTCATGCCGAGGAAACCGACCGCCTCCGGGTAGCTGGAGCGGTAGCGGCACAGCATGACCGCGAGGTTGCCGGACAGCAACGCGTTGGCGGTGAGGGCGTTCTCCAGTTCGTCGTCGGTGATGTCGAACACCTCGAAGATCTGCTTGAACAGGTGGGTGTGGACCTCTGCCGGGTTCCCGTTGCCCATCTCGTCCCAGAAGTTCCGGGCGATCTCCATCTTGGCCGGACCGCTCGTCCCCACCTGCATCAGTGCGAGGAGGTCGTCGAAACGTCCGTCGATCACCGACTCCTGGATCATGTAACGGCGGATCGCTTCGGAGTCGGCGCGGTCGCGGATGAAGTCGGTGTAGTAAGGGTGCTTGAAGACGGTGTGCCGCCGCGCCAGCTTCTTCAGCCAGGACACGAACTCGGCGGGTTCCGCGGGCGCGTTGTCGAGCGATCCCGCTTCGATCCGTGAGTCCTCCGCCGCCGCGGTCGCCTGTTCCAGCAGGCGCGTCACCCGGTGCAGCGCGGTCGAGCCTTCGGCAGACGGTTCGCCGGGCGCCACTCGCAGCTGCGTGGTGTAGATCCGCGACAGCAGGAGCTGCTGCCGGTAGAACATCTCCGGGTCGCTCGCGGCCGCTCGGCGGTTGAGCTCGTGGATCGCACCGAGCACCCGTTCCAACTCCACCGGATGCACGAGCCGGTCGACTTCGTCCGCGGGCCGGCCGAGCCAATCCGACACCCGCTCCACTGCATCGCTCACTGGAAACCCTTTCCGGAGGCCAGGTCTGAACGACTGCGAGTGCCCTTCCGGTGTAGACGGAACTCGACCGCCGTCCCAAGCGAGGACAGAGAATCACCCGAACAGGTCGGAGTGGCGTGCCGCACATGCGGATTGCCCCCGCACACCAGCGGATCGACCCGAACACCCACCTGGAACAGGAGAGGGTCCACATGCTCAGCCGGGGCTGCCGGGCGGATCGTGGAATGCCGTCGGCAAAACCCGTGCCGGCGCGTCCCACGCGGTGGACAGGCAGAAGTGCCCACCGCCGATGAGCTTGTCCGCGCCCAGCACCCGCCGACGTCTCGGAGTCGAAGAATCCCGGTGACACGCAGTTGATCAGCAGTCACCGGTGCCATGCACGGGCGAGCGACCGGGTGGCCGACTCCATGGCGCCCTTCGCCGCCGAATGAACGCGCCGTCCCGGACGGCCGCGTTGCGCGCACACGGACTCGATCATGACCAGACGACCACGTTTCCGGAGGAACTGGCGTCGTCTGCGGCTCAATGTTCACCTTTCCGACTTCCCCTCAGTGCAAGTCTTCCAAGAACGACAGCCGCGGCACGGCGAACTCGGCAGGCCTGCGGCGCGCATACACCCGTAGCCGCACGACCGCCGGCTGGCTGAGGAGCACTTCACGCACGGCCGGTGGTGAGCCCGACGCCGTGGTACGGACTGCGGACCAGTGACTCCCGTTCCGGATCCTCAGCCGAGGACGGTCGATGTCCTCCTTGGTCAACCAGGACAACAGGAAACCAGCGCGGCCGTCATGCACCGCGAAAGCCGCACCGGTCTCGGTCGACGCGTAGATCCAGCTGATGCGGGCACGTGGGAAACGGCGGGCTTGTTCGTCGAGCAGACGTTGTTCGACGGCCTCTCCACCGAGGGGGATCTGCTCGAGTGTCAACCACGACGGCCCGCTCGCACCGCGCAGCAGCGCACGACGCTCAGAATGTCGGCGTGGCCGACACCGCGGTGACACCCTCCGCCGCTGTCAGGTCCGCCCAGTGCTCCAGTTGGTGGGCACCCACCCCCACCCCGGCGAGACCCTGGCCGGGCACTGCCATGGACGAGGTGACGAGCTGCCACCAGGCACAGCTGCCCGGGTGAAGGGGAGGAGCCACCGGCGGCGTTCCTGGGCCGCTTCACCGTCGTCACCCCGGCGAGCGTGTGAGCCACTCGCTTCGGGCGGCCGGAACTGCCGCTGGTGGGAACCCACGTGCGTCCGGGCGTTGCGTCCGACGCGTGGTGGTCCGCGCGTCCCGGAACGGCGAAGCCCGCCGCTTCGAGCTCGGGGGTGCAGGTCTCGTCGAAGCGTTGCGCGGGAACGACGAGCAACTCCGTGTCGCCGCGCTGCTGGTGCACCGACACCGCGGCCAGAGCCGTGCGGCGGTGGTTCGTTGCGATCACCGCCGAGCGCTTCGAGAGCAGGCCTCCCGCGGCAGGTCGCGCCGGGAGCCCCGGATCTCGCCGGCGACGATGAAGTTGTTCGCCGTCAAGGTGAACGCATCAGGGAGGCCAACTGGTCGATCGGGTCACCGATGGTGTCGAGCGGTGACCGGCGAGCTGAGGTACTTCCAGTGACGGTAACGAGTTCCCGTCCGCTGATCCGGCCCGAACCGCCACGACGACCGCCCGTGCAGGCCGCGCTCACCTGAGCTCGGTGTGGGAGACGGCCAGCGCCTCCACCCTGTAGTGCAAGTACGGGATGAAGTCTTCGAACTCCGGTTTCATCAGCGCGCTGCGGATGATCCGCGCCTCGGAGGCATCGGCGGTGATACCGGGATGTCGGCTGACGAGTGCATCGGATCGCACCTTCAAAGTGCTCAAGAACACCGCGTCTGCCTCTGTGGCACCGCTCTCCAGCATTGCGGCCGAGGTCTGATCCACCAGCCGCATGCTCGCGGGCCGGACGACAGGGAAGTAGGTGACGATGTCCAGCTCAGGTTCCTGGTACAGCTCGAGGGTCTCGGACGACGCTATCCTGGCTGACCACTCCAGGGCGGCCCGCCTGCCGGCGCCGAGCACTTGGCCCAGTCCCGAGGGGGTCGGCGGCAGGACCTGGAAGGTGAGCCAGAGGGCTGCCGCGGCCGCACCGGCCCGCGAGCACTCCAGGCTCGTCTCGCCGGGGTTGAACTCGGCAGGAGCGCAGTAGGTGTACGGAGAGTCGTGGGCGTAGAACCGGTTGACGTCCGGGTCGTTGAAGAGCACCGCGCCGCAGCCGTAGGGCTGCAGTCCGTGCTTGTGCGGATCGACCACCACGGAATCACACCGGGAAATGGCCTGCCACGGCTCTGGCGGTAGCGCCTCCGCGGTGTCCGATCCCCTGAGCAGCGTGAAGAAACCGCCATAAGCGGCATCGACGTGGATGCGGATGTCGTAGCGCTCCCGCAACGCGAGGACCTCGTGGATCGGGTCGACCGCGCCGAGACCGGTCGTGCCGGCTGTCAGGACGACTGTGCCGATGCGCTGTGTCCGCAGCAGCCCCTCCAGGGCCTCGACGTCCATTCGGCCCCGGCTGTCTGCCCGCACCGCATGACTTTCCAAGCCCAGGACGCGGCACATGCGGCTGTGCGTGAAGTGGGCTTCTTCGCTGAAGGCGACGCCTCGGCCCGGTCGGAGTTCTCGCGCGACGTAGAGGGCTTCGAGGTTCGCGATCGTGCCGCTGGTGGTCAGATGGCCGAGCGAGGTGCCGAACCCGAACATGCCGGACAGCTGGGCGACGACCTCCTTCTCCATCTCGACGGTGGCCGGGCCACCGTCGAACGCGTGGTTGTTCGGGTTGACCAGCATGGCTGCCAGGTAGCCGATGGTGGCAGCGGAGTGCGGCGGGCGGACCATGTGCCCGGCGTACGACGGGTGGAAGAAGGGGTAGTTCTTCCCGAGCCTCTTCGTGAAGTCGTGAAAGGCCGCCGCGAACACGTCATCGTCGACCTCCATCGACGGATGGGGTGAGAACGGTGGGAAAGTGTTCTGCCACCTGGCGTTCTCTTCACGTGCTCGGATCATCCACTTTGTCAGATCCACGGATATCCTCGGCTTCCGTCGAAGGAAGGATCGTGCTGGGGGCGCTGCTCGCCGATCGGCCAGAAGAGCCGGTTCTCCGTGCACCGCTGCAAGTACTCGATGCCCTCTGTGCCACCGGTTCCGCTGCTGCCGCTTATCATCGATCGCGCGATGGAGTGGTGAGTGCGCTTCCACTTCTGATGACTCTGTTCCAGCAGCTGCAGCGCGTTCGTCACCAGCGTGCTCTCCGCGTCACTCCACCTGCTCTGCCGGCGACGGTGCCAGGCGGACAGGGAGTCGTGCCCGGACAAGGCGCGCAGCCGCACGCGGGGAACGGAGAGGAACGCGGGGGAGTCGAGACGACCTCTTCTCGGCAACGCGCAGAAGATCTCCACCAACTTGTACGCTTCCGACTGGATCGCGCTCGATCCGTCGGTCCGCATGCGGAAGGCCCGGAAGTTCGCGGGCGGCATGGTGGCCAGCAGGCTGAACAGTCCCGACGCCTGGTCCAGCGTTGTAGCAGCCGACTCAATCCGAGCGGCAACCTCGGAGACGCATCCGGACGCTGCAACCGCAACTGCTTCCTCAAGCGTGGCCGCCATCATCGTGAAAACCGTCTCGTAGCATTGCAGAACTCGGATGAAGAGATACTCGTCGTGGTGGTCCGAGACGGGGAGAACGCTGAAGCGGACGACTTCCTCGACCAGTTCTCCCGCGAAACCAGGTCTTGTTCTCGGTGGGTCGAAGTGCTCGCGCAAGGAGGCTGTCTTGTGAATTCTCTTGAGTGCGAGCTGACGGCTTGGCCGACCGTTCGGGAGGAACTCGCTGCCGTCGTCCTTCATCGTCATCCACTCGAACTCGGCCAGGTCCCGCAAGAGGTGCGCGACGAGGTCCCGTCCGGTGTGGGTGTTCCCCGTCGTCGGGAGCAGGGGCTTCAGAACGTCCAGGGCCAGGTAGCTCCGGTAGGAGTACCGGTTCTCTGCTTTGTCCAGAACGCAGTTGTAGAACTCCGCGATCACCGGTTCGGTCGCGGCGTCGGCGCGGTTCGCTCTGACCTGTTCCAGGGCCTCGTCCCCGAGCCGGTCCTTGCCGTGCCGCAGTATCTGCAGACGGATCGAGCTTGCCAGGCCCGGTGTCGTTTTGCCTTGCCGTGCATCGGTGACGGAGGCCGCCGCGCGCTCACCCACTGTCGTTCTCCGCGGCTCAGACATCACGCCGGAGACCGGGTGGAACTGCCGCGCCCATCCTGGTCAGCGCGTAGGCCCGATACGGTCCGGAGTAGACGTTGATGGCGTGGTTCAACCCGGCATGCGCATCGCGCCAGAAGCGCTGCATGGGCCGATCCGACCGCAAGGCGTTGCCGCCTGAATGGCTGTAGAGGCGGTCGAGTGCCTCTACAGCGCGCCGGCTGCCGCGGACCTGGTCGCAGCGGGCCGCGGCGCGGAGCTCGAACGGCACCTCTTTCCCGGAGCCGACGATGTCCCACATCCGGCCCACGTTGGCCATCATCTGGACTCGCGCGGACTCGACCTCGGAATGGCACTCGCTCAGCTGCGCCAAGAGGAAGTTGTCCTCACGCACCAGCCGACCGGACTCGTCGACCCGGTCGCGCTGGTAGTCGAAGGACGCGGCGAGAGCGCCGCGGCACATGCCGATGATCGCTGCCGTGATCGCGTTGGGGAAAATGGCGGACCAGGGCATGCGGAAAAGGTTCTCGCTCCTGCCTGCTTCCCGGGCCGCGACGCCGCTGACGATCTTCTGCTCCGCTATCACGCGCTCGGCAGGCACGAACGCGCCGCTCACCGTGACGTCTTTGCTTCCGCTGCCGCGCAGCCCGACCGCGTTCCACGACCCGTCGATGATCGTGTAGTCGCTCCGCGGCAGCAGCATGTGCAGGGTGCCGTCGGCACCGGCGCCATCGCCTTCGGCATCGACCACGGTCGCACCCAGCCAGGCCCATTCGCAGTGGTCCGTGCCGGATGAGAACGGCCACCTGCCGCTCAGCAGATAGCCTCCCTCAACCTTTCGCGCCTTGCCGAACGGTGAGAACGGCGACGCTATCCAGGTGTCCGGATCAGCCGCCCACACGTCGTCCTGAACGGACTCCGGCATCAAGGCCAGCTGCCACGGGTGTGAACCCAGGACACCTGCGACCCAGCCCGCCGCGCCGCAGGACTCGGCGGTCATGATCACCGCGTCGAGGAACTCCCGCGGATCGGCCTCGAGGCCACCGTGCTTCGCGGGTTGCAGCATTCTCACCACACCGGTTTTCCGCAAGATGTCCGCGGTGTGCGTGGGGAGTGTCCCCAGCTCCTCTGCTTCGGCTGCCTGGGCCCCGAGTTGCACACGGGAACCCTCGATCTGCTCAAGAACATCGTTCGCCATGTGAAGTGGTCCTTCATCGTGAAGTGTTCGGTGCTTCTGTCTTCGTTCGGAGCTTCAACCGCGAACGCAGCAGATGGGCGGCCGCAGCAGCCGACAACGCGCAGATGACCGGGAGGAAGAACGTCGACCGGGCACCCAGCTCGTCTGAGACCTTGCCGACGATGGCGGTGCCCGAACCGAAGCCGAGCGAGAGACTGGACCACACCCAGTTCATCGCTTCGGTCTGGATCGCCACCGGAACGAGCTCGTCGAGGAGGTGAAAGCTGTTGATGACGGTCGGCGCCATGCTGAGGCCGTTGACCGCAGAGCACGCCATGAGGGTGGGCAAGCTGTCCGCGGTCAGGTAGAGGGCGGGGAGCAGGCCGAAAGCCGAGGCGCTCAGGGCAAGCTGAAGCGACGTCGGCCTGCTTCGCGTCCGTGAGCCGTACAGGATGGCCGAGACGCCACTGCCCACTGCGAAGCACGTGAGAACGAGGCCAGCGCCACCTGGCCTGCCCAGGTCGGCCGAACGTGCGACGAGCAGCACTTCCGCGGCACCGCAGGTGGCTCCCACCACGAGCAGCAGGAGGAGCAGCAGCGGCATGCCCGGATACCGTGCGGCGAGGCGCCGATGCCCGCGGGAGACGGGAGGTTGCCTGGGCGGCTCGGTGTGTCGCTGGAAGATCAGCCAGGTCGCGCCGGAGGCGGTGAAGAGGACTGCCGAAGCGACGGCCAGGTACGGCGAGACGTGGACCGCGAGAGCTGCTGTCAGGAGAGGGCCGATCGCGAAGACGACCTCGTCCAGTACCGTTTCGACCGAGTAGGCGGCGGATCTCTCAGCGCTGTCGCCCGGCCACATCGTCGCCCATCGCGCTCGCGTCATCGGGCCGGTGTTGACCACTGAAGCGCCCAGGAGAAGTGCCAGGAGCAGGGTCGCCGGAAGAGGTGCGCCGAGTGCGACCGATCCGAGCACCATCGTGGCCAGCGCGAAATGCGCGAAAATGGACAGGAGCAGTGTTCTGCGCTGCCCGAAACTGTCTGCGATGATCCCGGCGGCGGGACTGCCCAATGCGTTCCCGATCGTCCAGCAGCCGCTCACCAACGCGGCTTTCCCGTACTGTCCGGTGGGCAAGGCCAGCAAAAGGAGCAAGCCGAGCGGGTAGATTCCGACGAAAAGACGCGACAGCACACCCGCGATGCAGAAGGACGCGGCACCCCGCTTGGCGAAGGCGCTGCGGTAACCGGCGAACACAGCGGACCTCCAAGGGCGGTCGGACGAGTTGGTGGACAAGACAGCGAGAATTCACCGCGCTCGTGGAGATCAGGTCGCCGCAGCGCTCCGACACTGTGCATCGCGGATGGTCGCGGATGCGAGGCTCGTTTCGCCTGGCGGGACGGTTTTGTGAAGAACCGGTCGACAACGTCGCCGCCCGTGTCCGATCGGGAAGCTCGCCGAGGCGAACGGGCAGACATTCTTGGTCCGAAGTCGACGGCTGGTAATGGTCCCGCGCTGAAGCTAAGGGGCAACCGGGCGTCGGGGGACGGGCGAACCCACCATCTCGCGCGGACGCACGAGCGAGTGCTGCAACAGTCCGTCCAGCCGGGAACGCAGGAACAAGCGGTACGGGTTCGGCTCGCACAGTCCCGCCAGGGTGCTCACCGCCCGCGAGTGCAGGTCGTGGATCTCGCGGTCGTACAGCTGCACGGCACCAGGGGTGCTGGAGAGGTCCCGGAGCACCGTCCTGGCGGCGGCGTTCCGGCCGGCCTCCTCGCCGAGTCGAATCATGTGGTGCCTGAGGTGCGTGCTCGCGACCTTGCAGGCGTTGGCGAGCAACAGCGGTGGTGTCCGATCGTCGCCGGCGGAGTTCGCGGCGGCCTGATCGGCCAGCAACCCGTACAGCCTCCCGAACTCGCGCCACTGCGGCCCGTCGGAAGGCGCGCAGGTCCGCGCCGCCATGAACGCCTCACGCGCGTAGGCGTTGCTTCGAGCGCTTGGCCTCGAAGCGAGATCGACCGCCGTCTCTTCGAGGTCGGTGGTCCACCCCCTGCGGAGGTCCTCCGCGATGTCGAGAGAACGCAGGTAGCGCAACGGCAACCGGGCGGCCGCCCCGCTCGTGCGCGTGTCCGCACCGGCCCACCACAACGCCGACATCACCGACACCGGCATGGTGTTGTGCAAAGAACCTCCCGCTGCCGCCGCGGTGACGACGGCGAACAGCCGGGCGAACACCAGAGGCGGCTCCACCTGCCTGAGGAGCTCGGCGCTCGACGGGGGAGCCGCCGCGGCAGCCCGGAGATCGGTCGCGAGGCGGAGCTCCGCGTCGACGCAGCGAACGGCGATGCGCAGGGTTCTGGCGAAGTTGCCGAGAGGAGGCCGGGCGCGATGCTCGGTACTGGGCATGGTGGATCCCAACTGCTCAGCTGGAGGGGAAGGGCAGGCGCCACCGGCGTGCCGCCGGCGGCGTGCATCACAGCACGCCGTTGATCTCGCGGTGAAGTGTTGTTCCGCACCGCGTCACCTTCAGGCCGATGATCGTGGCGGTTCGGGCACCGGGCCGGAGGACGCAGGTTCGCGAATGATCTCTCGCGTTGCCCGTACCCGACTTCGATCTCCGGAGTCGGGTACGGGCATGGACGGTGACCGTGGGTCGGGTTCGCGCCTGTTCCGACCTGTGAGAGCACCTCGTAAAACGTCCTATGTAGACGATTTATCCTGTTCTTCGCGGACTTCCCGGGACAGTCTGGAACAAGGAAGATCAACTGTGAAGGAAAAGCTGATGTCGTCTCTGGGGAGAGGTCGGGGCCAGGAACCTGACACGAGGAACTGAACCTCAGAAGTATCCTTCGGACACATGCATCGCGGCATTGTGACGACTTGCGTCGATCTTACTGTGACGTGGACGCAGGGGCCCATGTGGTTGCCGAGCCTGTCCCGCACGTTGGAATGACGGCTTCTGCGGAACGGGCAGACCTGTCAGACTCCGAAGGGAAAGGTTCGCTCTCATATCCAGAAATGGACCGCAACCGAGATTGCTTCGCATTCTTCCGAATGTCGCGGTTTCATTGAATCGTAACGGGCACTCCACGTGACCTCGCTCGTACGAAAGTCAGTGGCCAAGTCGGATCACCTGGTGTGGCCAGGTGGTCGAAGTTCCCTGAGGAGTCGAATGTGGCCAGCGCAGCACCCCATCTCATCGGCGGCACCACCACTGCGACGGTGCCCCCGGCCCGGACAGGCGCTGAGCCCCTGTCGCTGCTACCGGCCGAGGACCTCGACACCCTGCTGATGATCCGCCACTTCGAACTGGCTGTGCTGGAACTGTTCTCGCAGGGTCTGCTGCACGGCACCACGCACACCTGCCTCGGACAGGAGTACATCCCCGTCGCGCTCTACGCACTGCTGGACGAGGGCGACTACATCTTCAGCAACCACCGCGGGCACGGCCACTACCTGGCCCGCTTCCGCGACCCGCACGGCCTGCTGGCGGAGATCATGGGGCGCGAGGGCGCCGTGTGCCACGGGGTGGGCGGCAGCCAGCACATCTACCGCGACCGCTACCTGTCCACCGGCGTACAGGGCGAGAGTCTGCCGGTGGCCGCGGGTGTCGCCCTGCACCTGCGACGGGCCGAGCCCGGACGGATCGCGGTGGTGCACATCGGCGACGGCACGTGGGGCGAAGGCGCGGTGTACGAGGCGCTCAACATGGCCCAGTTGTGGCGGCTGCCCCTGCTGGTCGTGGTCGAGAACAACAAGATCGCTCAGTCCACCCCGACCGAGCGGCAGATGGCCGGCACCATCCAGGCCCGCGCGGCGGCCTTCGGCATCCGGTACCACCACGTCACCTCTCATGACGTCGTCCAGGTGCGCCGGGAGCTGTCCGACGCGATCGCCGACATCCGCACCCGACCCCAGCCCCTGGTGGTGGAGTTCAGCACGCACCGCGTGGGCCCGCACAGCAAGGGGGACGACTCGCGCCCCGCCGAGGTGGTGCGGCACGCGGCCGCCCGCGACTGGTACCACCGGTACGGGGAGCGGCACCCGGAGCAGTTCGCCGTGGCGGACCGCAACCAGCGGCTGGCGATGGCCGAGGTCGTGCGCGAGGTCCAGGCCCGTCCCGCATCCCGCTGGGAGCACTCATGACCAGGCCGGAGAGGGTGATCGGCAACCTCAACAGAGCCCTGCACAAGCTCCTCGACGACGATCCCCGCGCCTACGTCGTCGGCGAGGACATCGCCGATCCGTACGGCGGCGCCTTCAAGGCCACTCGCGGTCTGTCGGACCGTCATCCGGAACGGGTGATCTCCTCACCGATCAGCGAGGGCGGCATCGTGGGCGTCGCCGCCGGGCTCGCCCTGACCGGCAACCACCCGGTCGTGGAGATGATGTTCTCCGACTTCGCCGCCCTCGCCTTCGACCAGCTCCTGAACTTCGCCAGCAAGTCCGTGTCGATGTACGGCCGCACCGTTGCGATGGGCATGGTGGTCCGCTGCCCGACCGGCGGCAACCGGGGCTACGGGCCGACCCACAGTCAGAGCCTGCAGAAGCACTTCATCGGCATCCCCGCGCTCAGCCTGCACGAGATGTCGCCGTTCCACGACAACGCGGACGTCCTCACGGCGATGCTCTCCCGCGAGCAGCCGTGCATGTTGTTCGAGGACAAGACGCTCTACACCCGCGGCATGCACCAGGGCGGTGTCGTCGACGACCTCTTCCGGTACGAGCTGCTCGACGACCCGAGCCGGACCGCGCGCGTGTTCCCCGTGGACTGCGGCGACCCCGACTGGATCATCCTGGCCCCCGGCGGTCTGACCGAACGAGCCGTCGCCGCCATGCGCACCCTGCTGCTGGAGGAGGAGGTCACCTGCGAGCTGCTGGTGCCCTCCCGGCTCTACCCGTTCACCGTCGAACCGCTGCTCGAGACGGTGTCCCGCGCTCGCCGCATCTGCGTCGCGGAGGACAGCGCGGCAGACGGCACCTGGGGCGAAATGCTCGCCCAGCAGCTGCACCAGCACCTGTGGCGACGGCTGGCCCGCCCCGTGCTGCTGCTCAGCGCCCAGCCGAGCGTGATCCCCACCGCCGCCCACCTGGAGCACGCCGTCCTGCTCCAGGCGACCGCACTCCGCCGCGCCCTCACGGAGGCTTCCCAGTGATCAGCGTCGAGCTGCCCACACTCAACACCAACGACGCCAGCTACGTCCTGGTCGAATGGCTCGCCGAACACGGCGCGCACGTCGCGACGGGGCAGCCGCTGGTGGTGATCGAGACCTCGAAGGCCCAGCAGGAGATCGACAGCACCGCCGACGGCATCCTCCACACCCTCGTCGCGGACGGCGCGGACTGCCGCCCCGGTCAGACTGTCGCCCACGTCTTCGCCTCGGCGGACGAACGCAGTGCCTACCTCTCCGCTCCGGCCGTCGACCCCACGGCACGGCCGGAGCCGGCAACCGGTGCCGGCCTGACGCTCACCAAGGCGGCGCGCGCCCTCGCGGACCAGCACGGCCTGACCGACGACGAACTGCGCGGCCTGGGCCGCACCGTGATCCGCGCAGCCGACGTCGAAGCGCTGGTGCCACGCCCCGTGCAAGCGGGTGTCCCCACCGTCCGGCGACTGCCGGCACAGCAGCGGGCGGTGGGCGCCGTGGTCACCGAGTCGATGCGCACCATCCCGGCAGCAGCCGCCTACGCCAAGGTCGACGTCGGCCAGGCTCAGGACCTCGCCCGGCGACTGCGCCGGCGCACCGGCAGCGTCGTCTCCCTGCTCGGCCTGCTCATCAAGTCGGTGGCGGAGCAACTCCCGGCGCACCCGAGTCTGTTCGCCCAGCTCCTCGACGACGGCACCTTCCAGCCTGCCCCCCGCGCACACGTCGCGGTGGCCGTGGACGCCGGGAAGGGCCTGTACACCCCGGTCGTGCACAACGCCGCCGCACTGAGCGTCGCCCAGATCGCCGACGCCGTGACAGGATTCCGCGACAAAGCCGTCCGCGGCACCTTCCGGGCCGACGAGCTCACCGGCGCCAACATCTTGATCGCCCCACACACCGCAGACGGCGTGGTCTTCGCCACCCCCATCGTCTTCCCCGGCCAGACCTGCGCGCTCTCCTTGGGCGCCATTGACGAACAGCTCGTCCTGGACCAGCGGGGCAGGCCGGAAGCCCGCCGGTTCACGTACCTCGGCCTGGTCTACGACCACCGCGTGGTCAACGGCCGCGACGCGATGGCCTTCCTCGGCGACCTCAAACGAGCACTGGAGACACCAGCCGCCCTCGCGGCCGGCGCCGAAGGCGACGAGGACGCGCAGAAGAAGGCGTGCGAGCCCGCGACCTGACAGCGGGACCTCCACGCACGGCGGACAGCCGGAGCACGGCGTCCGCAGCCCACCCCTCGGCACACGAGCGCTGGTGCCGGGGTGATGACAGTGATCCCGTCGAAGGACTCAGTGTGCGGCTGGTCCGGTCAGTCAGCCTTCGGCGGCGCTCCGCAACACCGAGAAGTTCCGGTCATTTCGAGGAGGCTGCTGCCCGATGGAGAAGTTCGCCTTGCTGTGCGACGCCGTCGCCCACATCCACGCCGGCCGCCCCGCGCAGGCTCGCCCTGCGCTGGAGACGTTGCGGAAGCTGATCGGGCCTGAGGTGCAGCCGCAGGACGCGGCGTACGAGCTCTACCGCGCCGCACTGGTCAACCGCGTCGAGGAGCACGGCAGCCCTTCGGAGACCAACCTGTACACACAGACCTACGACCAGGCGCAGATCGATCTGTACTACCTGCTCACCACCCACCTGCCGTTCATGGACACGAGCCGGGTCGTCAACGAGCTGCTCGCCGGGCAGGTGGGCGCCGCAGACGACTTCGCCCTGATGTCGGTCGGCATCGGGCACGGCCGCCAGGAGAGCGCGCTGCTGCACGGTCTCGCGGCCGCAAACCCGGGGTTGCGCCACTGCACGGTCATCGGTGTCGACCCCGACCGGGAGAGTCTGGCCACAGCCGAGCGCACCCTGCGGCAGGCCACGGCCGAGCACGGTGTCGATCTGGACTTCCTCCCGGTGGCGAAGGTGGCCGAGGACCTCGACGACGACGACTGGATGAGCCTGTCCCGCATCGACGTCCCGTTGGTGGTCAACGCCTCTTTGGCGCTTCATCACATGCAGGACCCGAGTCCCGGTCACGACGCCCGGGACGAGTTCTTCCAGCGGTTGCGCATGCTGGACCCGTGCGGGGTGGTGCTGAACGAGTTCGACACCGACCACCACGAGGTGTCCTTCCCACAGCGGTTCTTCAACTCATGGCGGTTCTTCGGCACCATTCTCCGCGCCATCGAGGCCGCGCCCGCCACCCGGCAGGAGAAGGACCACATGAAGACGTTCTTCGCCCGCGAGGTCATGAACATCGTCGGCTCGCGCACCGACGACCAGCGTTTCGAGCGGCACGAGGCGGCCGTTACCTGGATCAACCGGCTGCGCCGCTGCGGCTTCGAGCCTTACGGTGACGCCCCGGGGCTTTCGGTTCCCCCGCTCCCCGCGGACTTCACGGTTCGCGTCCTACCCGACCAGGTCCGGCTCGGCTACCGCAACGCCACGGTCTGCTCGGTCATCGGCGCGCGTCCTGCCGGATGAGGCATCCGGAGGCTTGCGCGGTGACCACACTTGCCGAGCACCTGTCCACTGTCGCATTCGTACGCGCTCAATCAGGGCAAGGGGTCCAGCTTGCAGTTCAGAAATCCTGCCCCCTTTTGGCGCAAGTCAGGTCGCCAGGGGGTGTGGTCGCCGGTGAGGGCACGAGGGCAGTGGCGACCTCGTTGATGCCGACAGGCGAGGAACTTCGGGTTTCAACCGCCGCAAGCTGCATCGCTGCTGATCAACCGCATCGTCGCCGTATCACGGCCGTTGTCGGGAGGATGCTGGCCACCTGATTTGCGCATTGGTGTTCGGCGCCCATCGTGGTCGACACAGAACCGTAGTGGGAGGAAAAGGGGAGAAGTCAAGGCGGGGTAACGGGATCGAGCTGCCCTCAAGGGCACCCAACTGCACCGCCGTGACCTGCTGCGGCGACGTTCCTGCAGGTCAAGCTGTGGTTTGATCCACCCTGGGGGTCAAGGGTCGCAGGTTCAAATCCCGTCGTCCCGACGGTCTGAATCAGCCCGCTGATTCTGGGTGAAAGCCCAGGTCTGCGGGCTTTTTCGCGCGCTCGAAATGATCATATATTGATCATCATTTCCATGATCAACAATTAGATGAAGGAGTGAATCCGGAGCCGCTCACTCCTTCTTTTTGGACTAACGCCAAATGGGGTCACCACGAACGGGTGAACTTGCTGAACGGGTCTGAACAGGCGTCAACCAGCCCGAGCCGGCCCTGCCTGCCGCCAAGCTGCTGTGACGATCTGCGCTTCTACGGGAGAAGAAGTCGATCACGAGGAGGCCGTGAGTGTGCTCGAACGTCCTTGTGTCGACCTGCGGAGTGGTGTCGCTGCCGCAACGTACGGCAACGGGCATGAGTTGGAGTTCCACCGACTGAAACCGAACGAACTGTGGGTCACCGACATCACCCAGCACAGGACAAGAGAAGGATGGCTCTACTGCGCCGCGGTCCTCGATGCGTTCAGCCGGCGGATCGCGGGCTGGTCGATCGACTCCGCACAGGACTCAACCCTGGTCGTCAACGCACTCGACATGGCCATCCACAACCGGCGCCCCGAGCCCGGCGGCATCGTCCACGCCGACCACGGAACCCAGTTCACCTCCTGGGTCTTCGGCGAGAAGGTCCGCTCAGCCGGATTGCTGCCGTCCTCCGGAAGCGCCGGCGACGGCCTCGGCAACGCGATGATGGAATCCTCTGGTCATCGATGCAGATCGAGCTACTGAACCGCCAGAAATGGAAGACCCGCGTAGAGCTGGCCAACGCGATCTTCGACTACATCGAGATCTTCCACAACCGCCGCCGACGGCACTCCGCCCTCGGCTACCTCACCCCAATCGAGTACGAACTACGCTCCGACCACGACACCATCACCGCTGCCAGTTAGCCACGACGACTGGAACCCTTCCGGTGGGGCAGGTCAAAGATGTCACCTAACGGTGCAGCAGACCCGTCCGTCGTCCTGGTACAGGCTATGGCGCGGAACTCCAACGTCGACGTCGTGCCCTCATGGAGAGCAGGGCGTCGACGTCGCCTACCCGCTGATGCGCCGCCAGAAGACGATTTTGTCGTCACTTGGTCCGTAGAACTCCCGGATCGTGGCCTCTTGGACGAATCCACGAGCGAGGTAGAAGTGACGAGCACGCCGATAGGAGTCCGTGCTCGACGTTTCTACGATGAGCACTCTGGCGATGGACTCGCCAGCGCTGGTCAGGATGGTTACAACGTGATCGACAAGCGCACTTCCCGCGCCGCGTCCGTGAACGGCAGGATCGACCGCGAGGAAGTAGAGGTTCCACACCCGATCTGCAAATGGTTCGGGAGCCCAGTAGCACGCCCCCTGGATCGCCGGATTGGCTTCGGATACCGCCACGGCCCACTGGTGCTCGGGCATCGTGGCGTCGAGATAGCCCGACAGCATCTCGTCGAAACCGGTCATGTCCTCGGGTGCGAACATGTTGTTGATCAACGCGAGGTCGCGGACCGCGGAACGGTCGGCACGCGTGAGAGGACGAACGTGAAGAGAGGGGGCTGCCAAGGCAGGTCCTTTCGCTGACACAGCACACCGAAGCGATTGCGCGGTGAGCCGTTGTTGCAAACGGTTGCGGATCTTGCGCAACTGCAGAGGTTCGGTCCTGCGGAGATATGGCGCCGAGGTGGTCCGAAGGACCAGCTGGTCAGGCCATGTGTGCGTGGATCATGAAGCTCCTGTGTCAGTGAAAGGCCGTGTCCTCATCGCAGCCTAGATTGACGCACAGTTCTGTCTCCAGCGGGTTTCTCATCACGAGTGGGTCCTTCGGCACCGTACGCCCGCATCGCCGGTGATGCCGATCGGTAAGCGCATCCCGCTGGAAAGCCGGCGGCACTGCGAGTTTCGTGTGGTGATCGCGCCGACCGGATCAGCGTCAGCTAGCCCGAACCGCCCGCCGACAACGCGGATCACGGACATTCTGTGACGAGTGGTACGGCTTTCTAGGAACCGCCTCAACCACCGGAAACCTTTGCGTCTCAGCCTGACGAGGCCTGGCACCGCGTGGACCACGACCGCGCGGTCGTGACATGGCCGAGCACGCCGGCCGGATCAGCGCATGGAGCCTGTGGCAGGCGGTGCTCTTCACCGACCTCGTCTGACTCATCGAGGACGTCGTGATCAAGGAGCCGCACAGGGCGCCGAGTTCGGTCCCGACTTCACCACAACCTCGCCTTGCACCGGCCGGTCGGCCACCCTCTTGGGCTGCTCGGCACCATCCTCCGCAAGGCCGAACGCGACCTCGAGATCTCCCCTGCGGTCACGAAGCGCTCGTTGACCGAGAAGGAACCGTTGATCGGCCTCGCGTCGTAGATTCGGTTCGGTCGCAGGTTCGAATCCTGTCGCTCGATGGTCTGAATCAGCCCGCTCACAGGCTGTCGATGTGCCTTCTGAGTGGTGCGGCGAGGTCCGGGTGGTGTCCTCTGTCGATGCGGTGGAGCAGTTGGGCGGCCACGTAGAACTGGGCCAGCAGGCCTGCGTCGGTGGTCAGCACGTCGGCGAACACGCTTCGCACCCGCTCGGCCGTGTGCGGTACGAGGAGGCTGTGGCTGAGCAGGGTGGCGGCGTCCGTTCCCGCTGGACCGCGGCCCCATGTTTCCCAGTCCAGCAAGCCGAACGCCGGAGCCATCAGGTTCGCCCAGTGCAGGTCGCCGTGCACCGTCTCCCATTCGCGCACGACGGGATTCACCGAGTTGCCGAACTGCTGTTGGATGCGGCCGGTGACCAGGGCTTGATCCGCGTGGACGCGGTGTGTTGGCATCGCCGCTGTCGACTTGGTCGTTCTGCACAGTTTTGCCCACCACTCGTCTGGGAGGTCGATCGGGTGGCGCAGGACGTTGCTGCGGGAGCAAGGCGAGCCTGGCAGTGCCGTCATCAACTCTGCTCGCTGGTGCCGTTCGTCCTCCCACTCGAAGACGGCGACAACGCGAGGCTTGGACAGGTCTGCGAAGGCGTTCGCTTCGAGGTTGCCGGTCCATGACTCGCCTTCGACCCACTGCCTGTCCTCGGACACCACTCGTAGCCACAAGTGGTCGCCGCGGCCTCGTACTGGTGCGCTGATCGACCGGTCCTGGCGGCCGAGGCCGGGGTCGCCGAGGACGGTGAGCCCGAAGTGCTCGGCGGCGTGGGCGAGGTTGTCGTGCATCCACCTCCGGAAGTGCGCGTCGGCCGCGCTGAGGCGTGAGTGGTCAGGTTGTTCTGGCACGGGATCCCTTCACCTCGAGCATCCCCCGCCGCTTGTTCTACTGGTTGGAATTCCTCCAAAGCGAGACGCCGCAGAGTGTTTACGTCTTTCGAGTACGTCGGGGTCAGGTGATGTTGTGTTGCTGCAACCACAGTTCCAGCACGCCGAGGTGCCACAACTCGTTGCCGCCCGCCTTGGTGGCGTGGCCGTTCGGGTCGGCCAGCAGGTCGTCGACGTAGTCGCGGCGGAGGACGCCGCGGCGGCGTGCTTCCGGTGAGGTCATCGTTGTCCGCAGCAGGTCGAGGACCTCGCCGTCGAGCCTCGTGAGGGCCGGTACGGGGAAGTAACCCTTCTTGCGGTCCACGACTTCGAGCGGCAGCAGGTCGCGGCCGATGTCCTTGAGCAGGCCCTTGCCGTTCTGGTCCGACTTGAGGTCCGGCGGGCACGCGGCGACGAGTTCGACCAGGTCCTGGTCCAGGAACGGGACTCGTGCCTCGACGCCCCACGCCATCGCCATGTTGTCGACCCGCTTGACCGGGTCGTCGGGCATCAGGAGGTGGGTGTCGGTGCGCAGGACGGCGTCCAGTGCCGTGTCCGCGCCGGGGTCGGCGAGGTGGGTGGCGGCCAGGTCGCCGCTCACGTCGTGGCGGGGGAGCCAGTGCGGTTCCAGGACTTGTGTGAGTTCGTGGTGCTCAAGGTCGTGGAACGCGTTGCGCAGGACGTCGGCTGCTTTGCGCCTTGGTGCGTTCGCGGCGGGCTGGTGGTAGCGGTAGCCGGCGAACACCTCGTCGGCGCCCTGGCCGCACTGGACGACCTTGACGTGCTTCGAGACCTCGCGGCACACGAGGTGGAACGCGGTGACGTCGTGGCTGCCCATCGGCTCGCTCATCGAGCCCACGGTGTCCTCGACCGCCTTGGCGATCTCCTCGTCGCCGATGCGGATCTGGTGGTGGTCGGTGCCGAACTTCTGCGCGATCGCGTCCGAGTAGACGAACTCGTCGCCTTCGACGTCGTCTCGGCTCGTGAAGCCGATGCTGAACGTGCTCGGCTTCTGGCCTTCCGCTGCGAGGAGCGCGACCAGGAGGCTCGAGTCGAGGCCGCCGGAGAGAAGAACACCTACGTCCACATCGGACACCGTGCGGCGACGTACGGCTACCTGCAGTGCTTCGCGGACGGCCTGTCGCCAGTCCTGGGCCGTCCAGTCCGCGTACTCGGGGCGGCGCGTGTACGACGGCTGCCAGTAGACGTGGTCGCGGGGAGCCTGGCCGCGTTCGAACACGCGGATGGTGGCGGGCGGGAGTTTGCGCACTCCACGCAGGACGGTGCGCGGGGCGGGAACGATCGAGTGCCACGTCAGGTAGTGGTGCAGGCCGACCGGGTCGAGTTCGGTGTCGACGCCACCGCCCGCCAGCAGTGCGGGCAGGCTCGAGGCGAACCGCGTCCGTCCGCTCATCTCGGCCACGTAGAGCGGTTTGATGCCGAGGCGGTCGCGGACGAGGAGCACGCGGTCGCGCCGGCGGTCGACGAGGGCGATCGCGAACATGCCGACGAGGTGGTCGACGAACCGGTCGCCCCAGTGGTCGTAGGCCTTGAGGATCACCTCGGTGTCGCTCGTGGACCTGAACCGGTAGCGCCCCGACAGTTCTTCGCGCAGCTGCTCGTAGTTGTAGATGCAGCCGTTGAACGCCACGGCGAGCCCGAGTTCGTCGTCGACCATGGGCTGCGCGCCGGCGTCGGACAGGTCGATGATCGACAGCCGCCGGTGCCCGAGCGCCACGTGTCCTTCCGACCAGTGGCCTGCGCCGTCCGGACCGCGCGACCACATGGTGCGCGTCATGCGCTCCACCGCGCTGAGATCCGGCCGGCCCGCCTGGTCGGTGACGATCTCACCGGCGATTCCGCACATGGCATCTCCTCGGGATGTTCGGCTGACAGTGGTCATCCGGGTACCCCGGAACGCCGATGACCATGTTCCACCTGTGGTCTGGCTCGCGTGTGAGCAAGACCACGGCCACTTCGCCCGCCTGCCGGTTGCGCGCGCGGACCGGCGGGCGGGCAATGGACGCATGCAACTGTCGGCCGCCGATCTCGACCGGGCGACCATCCCGCTGCTCGCGCGCCGGATGGCGGACGGCGAGCTCACCTCGTCCGGTCTGACCCGTGCCTACCTGCGCCGCATCGCCGAAGTGGACCGGGTGCTGCGGGCCGTGCTCGCGGTCGATCCGACCGCCGTGCGCCAGGCGGAGGAGAGCGACCGCAGGCGGTCACGCGGTGAGTCACGCGGGCCGATGGACGGCATTCCGGTGCTGCTGAAGGACAACATCGACACCGAGGGGCTCGCGACCACCGCCGGGTCGCGGGCGCTGCGCGTGCCGCCTCGCGCCGACGCCGAGGTGGTGACGCGCCTGCGGGCGGCCGGTGCCGTGGTGCTGGGCAAGACGAATATGACGGAGTGGGGCAACTTCCGCTCCCCGCAGGCGACTTCGGGATGGTCGGCGGTGGGCGGGCAGACGGTCAACCCGCACGTGCTGGACCGCACGCCGTGCGGGTCGTCGTCGGGCTCGGCCGTCGCGGTCGCGGCGTCGCTGGCGCAGGTGGCGGTCGGCACCGAGACCAACGGGTCGATCGTGTCCCCGGCGGGGCATTCCGGCGTCGTCGGGTTCAAACCGACGCCCGGCAGGGTCGGCAACGCGGGCATCGTGCCGATCACCTCGCTGCGGGACACGGCCGGCCCGCTGGCGCGGCACGTCGTGGACGCGGCGATCCTCCAGGCGGCGATGGAGGGCGCGGACCTCTCGTTCACCCCCGGCACGTTGCGGGGCACCAGGGTCGGCGTGTGGCGCAGGGCCGGGTTCGACCCGGAGGTCGACCGGGTGATGGAGTCCACTGTGGACCTGTTGCGGGAGAACGGGGTCACCGCGGTGGACGTCGAACTGCCGCACCAGGACGTGATCCACGCGGCCGACCGGCCGGCCATGATCGTCGAGTTCCGGCACGACCTGGAGCAGTACCTGCGCACGAGGCCGGGAGCGCCGGGCACGATGCGCGAGCTGATCGAGTTCAACGAGGACGACCCGGTCGAGCTGAGCCGGTTCGGTCAGGAGTTGTTCCACGACACCGGGAAGGCGCGGCCGCTCACCGACCCGGTCTACCGCCACCAGCGGCGCACCGCGACCGGACTGGCACGCCGCAGCATCGACGAGGTGCTCACGGCCCACGGCCTGGACGTGATCATGGCGCCCACCAACGGGCCTGCGTGGCCCGCCCGCGGTGCCGACCCGGCCGGTCCCTGCACCGCGCTGCCCGCGGCGGTCGCGGGCTACCCGAACGTCAGCGTTCCGGCAGGGTTCGCGGGACCGTTACCGCTCGGCGTGTCCTTCATCGGCGGCCACGGAGCCGATGACGAGGTGCTGCGCTTCGCCGCCGCCTTCGAAGACGCGTCACGCGTGCGGCGGACGCCCGCCTTCCTCCCTTCCGTCTGACGCACCGTTCCGCGTGGCAGAACGCGGTGCTTCGTCCACGCGTGCGCTGAATCACATACTCCGGCCCGGCAGAGCACACCGCTCACCACCGGGAACCGCGGAGGCGGTCTACAGAGGACGAGGGTCGTCAATGGAACTCAGCGCCGAGCAGGTGGACAGACCACCCACCGAGCAGTTCGTCTCGTCACGAGGGCGCGTCCCTCTCATCGCGGTGACCGTCGTGATCGGCTTCACCGCCGCCGCGGTCACGTTCATGCTCTCGCCCCTCCTCCCCGTTCTGCTGCGCGACTTCCAGCTCACCGTCGGTGACGTCGCGTGGGTCTTCACGGCGTTGCTGATCGGCAGCGGCGTCAGCACGATCCTGTTGCCGCGCCTGGCGGACGTGCTGGGCGACCGCACGGCCACGGCGCTCGGTCTGGTGTTCCTCGCGATCGGGGCCGCGATCCCCGGCGCCGTGCACACGTATCCGGCGCTGCTGGCCGGCGCGTCGGTGATGGGGGTCGGGGCGGCGACCGGTCAGCTCGGCGTCGGGGTGCTGCGCCGGCACCTCCCCGGCGAGTCGGTGCGGACGGCCGTCGTCGTCACGCAGTTCGCCCAGGCGAGCGGCTCGGGTGTCGGTCTCGTCGCCGGCGGCATCGCCCTGAGCCACATCTCCATGCAGCAGTTCTTCCTGTCCGCCATGGGTGTCTACCTCGTCGTGGCCGTGCTGGCGTGGCTGGTCATCCCGTCCAGTCCGCGCGATCGCACGGTGGTCTTCGGGGTGGGCAACGTCGTGGGGCTGGTGGCCTGGCTGGTGCTGCTGCTCTACGGCATCAACACGGCCGGCTCGGAGGGCGTCACCTCGCCCAAGGCCATCGGGTTCGCCGTCGTGGGTCTCGCCGGCGCGGTCGTCTGGGCCGTGCTCGAGAAGCGTTCCCAGGCACCGGTGTTCGACCTCGCCCTAATCCGGTCGGGCACCGTGGCGAGGACCATGCTGGCGGGGCTCACGATCGGCATGGCCATCCAGTCGGTCACCTTCCTCATCCCGTTCTACGTGCAGACGCCGAACGCCGTCGGGTACGGCTTCGGCTACGACGCGCTGAGCACCGGCCTGATCCTGCTGCCGTACTCGGTGGTCGGCGCCGTGGCGGGTATCGCGGGCGGGGTGATCGCGGCGCGCACGCGGCCGCTCGTGGTCGCCGGGATCGGCGCGGTGTGCCACGCGGTCGCGGCGCTGGTGCTGATCACGAGCATGCCCGGCGCCTCGGCGACGTCGTTCTTCGTGGCGGCGTGCGTCTACGGCGTGGGCAGCGGCATGGTCGGCGTCGGCCTGTTCGCGTCGATGCAGAGCTGCGTGCCGCAGAGCCTGACGGGCATGGGCACGAGCATGGTCGGGATCATCGTCACGATCTCCGGGGCGCTGGGCCCGGCGATCTACTCGACCATCCTGCAGTCGAAGAGCCTCGCCGCCGCTCCCGGTGTGCCCGCCGAGGACCGGTTCCAGATCTGCCTGGCCGTCGCGATCGTCTGCGACGTGCTGGTGGCCGCCATCTGCCTGACGGCACGCCGCAAGGCCGCACCCGCGAGCTGACGACCGAACGCGGGGACGGGGGTGACCCGTCCCCGCGTTTCCGTTCGCCCGCATCGTGTTCCGCACAACGGCACGGTGCGCTCGTCCGAATGCCCGCCGCCGAGCAGAGTTGGCCCATGACAAGAGTCATCCACACGGCGTTCATCGGCGGCGACATCGTCCCCGCCGAGCTGGTGCCGCAACCGCACGTCACGGCGGGAGTCGGCTTCGTTCTCAAGGAAGACCTCGGCGACGGCCCTCTCGACGACGCGCAGGTCCGCGAGGCGATCGCCTACGGCGTCGCCGTGATCGAGGTGTGCGGCGGCCGGGGTGCCTTCGTCACAGGACCGCGCCGCGTGGCGTTGCGGGACTTCGACCCGACGCAGGTGCGGATGTCGTTGCACGTCAACGGAACCGAGGTCGCGACCGGCGGCGCCGCGGACCCCCTCGGTGCGCTGGCCCTGCGGGCGCGCGCCTCCCGTGACCGCGGCAACCCCTTGCGCGCCGGCGAAATGGTGTTCACCGGCGCGCTCGGTCCGCTGTGCGCTCTCGTCCCGGGTGACGTGGTCACCGCGCACCTGTCCGGTCTGGGCGCGGTCAAGATGTACTTCGGGCACCGGGAGCCGTGACCCGGGCTAGCCGGCGCTGCGGCCCGGTAGGCGCAGCGCCGGCACGACGGCCAGTACGGTCAGCACGACCGGCAGCCACGACAGGGTGGCGAACGCGTCGGCCAGCGCGGGTCCGAGTTCGGCCCGCGCGGTGTCGTCGAGTTCCACCAGGGCCTCGACGCCGCGTCCGCCGGTGACCTCGTCGAGCCGCAGCTGCACCAGCACCGCGACGACGGCGGTGCCCAAGGCGCCCGCCACGTACTGGTTGATGCTCATGAGCGTCGAGGCGCCGGGGATGTCCGCGTCGCGCAACGTCACGTAGCTTGCCGTCGTCAACGTGGTGGCGGCCGCCCCGACACCGACGCCGCGGACGAACCAGGTCGCCGACAGCCACACCTCGCTCGTGTCCGGTCCCAGGAACAGCAGCGGCAACACTCCCAAGAGGACCATCACGAGACCGGACAGGACGAGCGCACGCGCGCCGAACCTCTCCAGCAGGCGTCCGGCGAACAGCAGCACGAGCATGGCGCCGAACGCCGACGGGGCGACCAGCACCGCCGACCTCAGCGCGCTGGCGCCGCGGGCGAACTGGAAGTACAGCTGGATCAGGAAGAGGACGGCGTTGGTGCCGGCGAGGTAGAGGAACAACGACGCCCCGGCGCCGCGGAACGCCCGGTTCTTCCACAGCCGCAGGTCGACCAGCGGGTGGTCCGCGCGCAACGCGTGGAAGACGAACCCGCCCAGCAACACGACCGCGAGCCCGCCGCTGATCACCACCGGCGGGGTCAACGCGGGTGAGTTGCCGAACTCGGTGAAGCTGTACACCAGCAGCGCGAGGCCGGGCGGCAGCAGGCACAGGCCGACGACGTCGATCTTCCGCGACCCTCCCGGTTCGCCGCGGTCGAGCACCACCGCGGCGAGGGCGAGCGCGATCACGCCGACCGGCAGGTTGACGATGAAGATCCACCGCCACGAGAACGACGACAGGATCAGCCCGCCGAAGATCGGTCCCAGCAACGGGCCGAGCATCGCCGGGATGCCGACGACCGCCATGACCCGTCCCAGCCGCGCGGGCCCGGCGTGGCGGGCGAGGATCGACTGGCCGGTGGGCAGCAGCATCCCCCCGCCCAGCCCCTGGAGCACGCGGGCGACGATCAGCAGAGGCATCGAGTTCGCGAGTCCGCACAGCAGCGAGCCGATCAGGAACAACGCCATCGACGCGATCCACGACCGCTTGAGGCCGAACCGGTCGTTCGCCCACCGCGTCAGCGGCACGACACCGGCGAGCGCCAGCAGGTAGGCGGTGCTCACCCACTGGACGGTCGACAGCGACGTGTCGAAGGTGCGGACGAGGGTCGGCAGCGCGACGTGGACGATCGTCGTGTCGAAGATGGCCACCAGCGAGCCGAGGACGGTCACGCACGCGATCAGCGTCATCCGGCGGTCGAACACGCGGGGGCGCGGCTCCGTGGAGGTCGAGCTCACCTGTGGACACTCCTCCTGGTCGGCCGCCGGTCGCCGGCGGCGGCAGGAGCAGTGTGCGTCGCGCGTTCGTCCTGCGCCGCAACGGTGTTCCGGCAGGCAGAATGACGCGGCCGACGTCTCAGCGAGGGGCGAGCCCGTCGATCAGCAGCTCCATCGTGCGGTGCACGTCTGCCCGGCTCTCGTGGTAGTCGGACGCGAACGTCATGCCGATGACCAGGGCGACTAGTTCCTCGGCGGTGAGGTCGGCACGGATGCCGCCCGCCTGTTGCGCCGGCAGCAAAAGACGCGCGACGACCGGTACCACCTGTGCCCGGCCCTCCCGCGCGTTCGCGTTCGGATCGCTCTCGTGCAGGCCCTGGGACAGCAGGACGGTCAGCACCCGGTGCGACTCGACGCTGAAGTCGATGAACTCGCGGAGCCAGTGCAGCAACGCGTCCATCGGCCCGTGGGCGGCGCTTAGTTCGGGCGCGCGGTCGAGCACCGTCAGCATCCGCGAGCGGTACACGGTCTCGAACAGGTGCATGCGGTTCGGGAAGTGCCGGTACAGCGTCGCCGGGGCCACGCCGGCACGCTTCGCGACCTCGTCCAGCGAGACGGCCGGGCCCTGCTCCTCGACCAGGGCGTGCGCGGCCGTGACGATGCGGTCGATGCTGCGCCGGGCGTCGGCGCGCAACGGGCGTGCCGGTGCGGCGGCGCGGAGGTCGTCCGTCAACTCGTCGTTCCTTCCCTCTTGCGCAGTGAGCACCGTCACCTTAGTGTGACGGCGAACTGAGAGTACTACTCCGACTTAAGGGGCGGTCGATCCGGCGGCGGGCATCGTCGCCTCCTGGTGCGGGACTTGCGGAAAGAAGCGTCAACGTGGACGAGCAACGGCAAGCAGTGGTGACCGGCGGGCGCGAGCCGTCCGCCAAGAGCGACACGTCGGTCGGCAAGGGGCTGTGCGTGCTGGACGCGCTGGCGACGTCACGGGCGCCGCTCGGCGTCTCGGAGATCGCCCATCGCACCGGGATGGCCAAATCCACCATCCACCGCCTCCTGATGTCGATGATCTCCCACGGGTACGTGGCGAAGGTCGACGACCGGTACTCGCTGGCCGACCGCGTGTTCGAGGTCGGCAACCGCGTCCAGGTCGGCGAGGTCGGCAACCTGAGGGAGTCGGCGGCGCCGTACCTCGCGGAGCTGTTCGCCCTGACTCGCCAGACAGTCCACCTCGGTGTCCTCAATGGATCGGACGTGCTGTACGTCGACAAGGTCGCGGGAACGAGCAGTCCGCGCATGACGACGCGCGTCGGCGGCCGGCGCCCGGCGTACGCCACGGGGCTCGGCAAGGCGCTCCTGGCGTTCGCGAGCCCGCCGGTCGTGAAGCAGACGCTCGCCGGTTCCTTCAAGCGCTTCACGGCCTACACCGTTCCCGACGCGCAGCGGATGAAGCAGTCGCTGGTGCGCGTGCGGGAGACCGGCGTCGCGACGGACTACGAGGAGTCCTTCCTCGGCGTCGCGTGCCTGGCGGCACCGGTCTGGAACGCCGACGCGACCCGCGCGGTGGCGGCGATCTCCCTGTCGTGCACCGTTTCCGGTCGTTCCCCGTCGCGGTACCGCACCGCGCTGAACGACGCCGCCCGCCAGCTCTCGGCCGCGTTGGCGAGCGGGTCCCGCTGACATTCCGCCTCGCGGAACGCGACGCTTTGCGCGTAGGTAAAAGCCTTGCAGGATAAAGGAATCACCGCCAGGTACGCGCCCGCTCGGGCCAGCCCTGTGCAGGGACCCAACTCAAGGAGCAGCCACCGTGGGGTACATCAAAGCGCTGGGCTACATCGGGATCGGGGCGAGGGACCTCGACGCGTGGGGCGAGTACGCGGCCGACGTCCTCGGCCTGCAGGTCACGCGCGGCCGCGACGACCAGGACGTCGAGACCCTCTTCCTGCGCATGGACGAGCGCCACCACCGCATCGCGGTGCGATCCGGGGACGACGAGCTCACCTATGTGGGCTGGGAGGTGCCCAACGAGCTCGACTTCGACGCGCAGGTGGCCGACCTGGAACGGCAGGGCGTCGCGGTGAAGGAGGACGCCGGGCTCGCCTCGCTGCGCGGTGTCCAGCGGCTCGCGCGCTTCACCGACCCCGCGGGGTTCCAGCTGGAGCTCTTCTTCGGCGCCGCGGTCGTCGCCAGCCCGTTCGTGTCGCCGACGGGCGTGCGGTTCGTGACCACCGACCCGGCCGGCAACGACCTCGGGGTCGGGCACGTCGTGCTGCAGGCGCCGAACACCGACGAGATGATCGACTTCTACCTCAACGTCCTGGGCTTCAAGGTCAGCGACTACATCGTCATGAAGCAGTACGGCATCTCGCTCACCTTCACGCACGTCAACCCTCGCCACCACTCCCTGGCGTTCGGTCCCGCCGAACCGGGCAGCAAGCCCGTGCTCAACCACTTCATGCTCGAGATCGACACCCTCGACGGCGTTGGCCGCGCCCTGGACCGCGTGCGGGAGAAGAAGATCTCGCTCACCGCGGCGCTCGGGCGGCACACGAACGACGGGATGCTCTCGTTCTACATGGAGTCGCCGTCCGGCATCGGTGTCGAGTACGGCACCGAGGGGAAGCTCATCGACGACGAGACCTGGACCGTCACCGCGTGGGACGCGGCGCAGCTCTGGGGTCACGACCGCTCGCACACGCACTGATCCCCGGCCCAGCCCCCGAACCCCGGGCCGCTCCGCCGTGCCCGCAGCAAGGAGACCAGCATGACCGACGTCCCCAGCGTCGTGGACCGGCTCGACGACCTCGTCCGCCTCGACACCGGCGAGCTCGACCGGCGCATCTTCAGCGACCAGGAGATCTTCGACCTGGAGATGAAGAACATCTTCGGCCGCGCCTGGCTGTTCCTCTGCCACGACACGCAGATCCCTAAGCGGGGCGACTTCTTCGAGGCGCCGATGGGATCGGACAACGTGCTCGTCGTGCGCCAGCGGGACGGGAGCATCCGCGCGTTCCTCAACACCTGCTCCCACCGGGGCAACGCGGTCTGCCGCGCGGAGGAAGGCAACGTGCGCAACTTCATGTGCACGTACCACGGCTGGACGTTCGGCCTCGACGGTGAACTGGTCGGCGTGCCCGGCAAGTCCATCTTCTACAAGGACAAGCTCGACCTGTCGAAGCACCCGCTGCGCAAGGTCGCGCAGCTGGACACCTACCGGGGCTTCGTGTTCGCCACGTTCGACGAGACCGCTCCGCCGCTGGAGGAGTACCTGGGCGCCACGGGCCGCCTCGGCCTCGACCTGATCGCCGAACGCGGCGACATGGTGGCCGTTCCCGGCGTGCAGAAGTTCACCGTGCAGACGAACTGGAAGTTCACCGTCGACAACGTCTTCGACTACTACCACCCGCAGATCACGCACATGTCGGCGTTCTCCGTGGGCCTGATCCCCGCGCCACCGGACGACTTCGTCGAGGGCGGCGCCAAGTCCGACACGGGCGCGAACCTCGAGGTCCCCTTCCTGCCGACGGACCTGCACAACTTCGTCGTGGTGGGGGAGTACGGCCACGCGATCTCCGGCCCGGACCAGGAATCGCTGGAGGTGAGCGCCGGCCCCGAGCCGTTCGCGTGGCGGCACAAGCCGGAGGTCGAGGAACGGCTGGGCCGCCACGGCGGTCGGGTCGCCGGTCACCCCCACATCTTCCCGACCACCTGGGTCACGACGAACGCCCAGCTGAGCCTGCGGGTCCCGCGCAGTCCGGACGTCACCGAGATCTGGTGGTTCTCCTTCCGGGACAGGAACGCCTCGCAGGAGGAGCAGGCCGCGTCGCTCGACTCGCAGATCCACTTCTTCGGACCGGCGGGGATGCTCGAGCAGGAGGACGGCGAGAACTGGGCGCAGTCGACGCTGCAGACCAAGGGGCTCCAGAGCCGCGAGGTCCCGCAGTTGCTGAAGATGGGCCTGGGCACGTCCGAGGTCGTCAAGGAGGACGGGCTGGCCTTCATGGACGCGCCGATCAACGAGCACGCGCAGCTGTGGACCTACCACGCGTGGCGTGAATGGCTGCGCAACCCGAGCTGGGAGGAGTTGCGCGAGCGCACGATCCCCAGGGACCGCTACTAGGCCGAGGTGGACCGATGACGATCGAAGCCCCGTCCGCCACGCAGTCCACAGTGGACGCGATGGTGGTGCAGCACCAGGTCGAGCAGTTCCTCTACCACGAGGCGGCCCTGCTCGACAGCCACAGCTACGAGGAGTGGGTCGCCCTCTTCACCGACGACGCCCACTACTTCATGCCCCTGCGGCGCACGATGACCCGGCGTCAGCTCCACCTGGAGTTCACCAAGCCCGGGGAGATGGCGTACTTCGACGAGAACAAGACGTGGCTCGAGACCCGCGCGGCGAAGTTCGCCACCGGGACGTCGTGGGCCGAGGACCCGCCGTCGCGGACGCGCCACCTCGTCACCAACGTCCGGATCGTCAAGGACGACGGCCACGAACTGGCCGTGCACAGCAACTTCCTGCTCTACCGCACGCGGCTCAAGAACGACGTCGACCAGTGGGTCGGCCGCCGCGAGGACCGGCTGCGCCGCGTCGGCACCGGCCTCGCCATCGTCAAGCGGTTCATCTACCTCGACCAGACCGTCCTGCAGTCGGGGAACCTCAGCACGTTCTTCTGATCCGCAGCCAGCACCGACCGAAGGTTTTCGACCATGCCCTGGATTCGCGCCTGTTCCGTCGACGAGCTCGACGACGGTGATGCGCTTCAGATTCCGACGAACCCGCCCGTCGCCGTCTTCCGGGCGGACGGGGAGTTCTTCGCCCTCGACGACACGTGCAGCCACGGCCAGTCGTCGCTCGCAGACGGGTACGTCGAGGGCGACCAGGTCGAATGTGCCTGGCACATGGCCAAGTTCGACCTGCGGACGGGTGCCGCGCTGACGCTGCCCGCGACGAAACCCGTGTGCACGTACCGGGTCAAGGTCGACGGTGACGACGTCTCGGTCGAAGTCCCCGATCGGGTGTGAGCGCCTGATGCGCAGATCGAGTTGCGTGATCGTCGGCGCCAGCGCCGCGGGCATCTCCGCGGCCGTGGCGATGCGCCGGCTCGACTACCGCGGCAGGATCACGGTCGTCGACGCCGACCCCAACCCGCCGTACGAACGGCCGCCGCTGTCGAAGTCGCTGCTCGACGGCACGGCCGGCGGGCTGGTGCCCATCCTGCCGTGGTCGACCTACGACGACCTCGAGATCGACCTCCGGCTGGGCGAGCGGGTGACCGCGATCGATCTCGGCGCGCTCCAGGTGCGCCTCGGTGGCGGCGACCGGCTCGACGTGGACCGGCTGGTGCTCGCCACCGGTGTCACGGCGCGACGGCTCACCGTTCCGCACGCCGACGCGGACAACGTGGTGAACTTGCGCGACGCCGCCGACGCGTGGCGGCTGAACTCCCTGCTCACGAGGGGCGGTCCGCTCGTCGTGATCGGCGCGGGGTTCATCGGGCTCGAACTCGCGGCGGTCGCGCGGCAACGCGGCATCGACGTCACCGTCGTCGAGGCCCAGCCGCACCCGCTCGCGCACGTCGTCGGGTCCGAGGTGGCGAGCCTCGTCGTGGACCTGCACCACGGGCACGGCGTGCGCCTGATCACCGGTGCGACCGTCGAACGCTTCGTCGCCACCGGAACGACGGTCGAGCAGGTCGTCCTCTCGACGGGTCGGCGGATCGACGCCGCGACCGTCGTCGTCGGCGTCGGTGTGGAGCCCCGCACCGAGCTCGCCGCGTCGGCCCGCGTGGACGTCGACCGCTGGGGCTTCCCGGTGAACGAGTTCGGCCAGACCAGCAGGGCGTGGATCTTCGCCGCCGGTGACGTCGCGAGCCAGGCGCACCCGCACCTGCCCGCGCGCGGGCGCCTCGAGCACTGGGACGTGGCGCAGCGCCACGGCGAGGCGGTGGGCTCGACCGTCGCCGGGGAACCGGTGCGGTACAGGGAAGCCCCCTACGCCTGGTCCGACCAGTACACCGGCACGTTGCAGATCGTCGGACGCCCGCGCGGCACCGACCAGGTGGTGCTCCGCCGCGGAGCGACGCCGGAGCGGTTCCTGGCCTTCTGGCTGCGGGACGGACGGGTCGGGGCCGTCGCCGGCATGGACGCGTCCCGCGAGATCGGCGTCGCCCGCCGCATGGTCGCCGCGAACGTGCTGGTGGACAGCGATGTGCTCGCCGACGCCGCCACGGACCTGCGCGGCCTCCTGAAGCCGCGCCGCACCCGCACGACCGAACAGCTCGCGGGCTGACGCGGTCGAGCCCCACCAACCGAAAGGCATCGCGCAGTGACCTCCGTGACCACGGACCTCAGCAACGAGTCGACCTACCGCCTGGTCGACACCGCCGACTACCGGATCCAGATCAACGAGGCGGGGCAGGGACATCCGCTGCTGATGATCCACGGCACCGGCCCCGGCGCCACCGGCTGGTCGAACTTCGAGCCCAACATCCGGGCTCTCTCCTCGTCGTTCCACTGCATCGCCGTGACCATGCCGGGCTGGGGCGACTCCTGCGAGCAGAGCGTGAC
Organism: Lentzea albida; assembly: GCF_900111005.1. GTDB lineage: Bacteria > Actinomycetota > Actinomycetes > Mycobacteriales > Pseudonocardiaceae > Lentzea > Lentzea albida. The sequence goes on along the minus strand of NZ_FOFV01000009.1, from coordinate 196,791 downwards.
CACGGGACGCGACCAGGGCCGCGCGGCGCTGCAGCTGATGGACGCGCTCGGCATCGACCGGGCCGCGATCATCGGCAACTCGATGGGCGGCGGCATCGGCACGATCCTCGCCACCGAGCACCGCGACCGCGTCTCGCACCTGGTGATGATGGGCGCCGGGATCTGGGGCCCCAGCGTCATGTCGTCCAACGGCCTGTCCGAAGGCATCCGGATCATCTTCGACACCTACGAGGACCCGTCGGTCGAGAACTTCGAGAAGCTCGTGAGGGTCATGTGCTACGACCCCGCCTTCGCCACCCGCGAGCTGGCAGAGGAGCGGTCGCGCACCGCCCTCGCGAACCCCGCGCACCTGAAGAACTGGCTGGAGGTGATGCGGTCCGGCATGGGAGCCCACGGTTTCCTCGAGGCGGCGCAGAAACTGGCGCAGTGCGACGTGCCGACGCTGGTCGTCCACGGACGCGACGACCGCACAGTCCACTTCGAACTGAGCCTGCGCGCGCAGGGGATCATCCCCGACTCCCGGCTGCTGATGTTCAACCGCTGCGGGCACTGGGCGCAGCTCGAGCACGCCGACGAGTTCAACTCGACGGTCCGGCACTTCCTGGAGACCCGCTGATGGCTCGGGACGGCCGGCTGGCCGGTCTGTCGACGCTCGTGACCGGGGGCGGGTCCGGGCTGGGCCGCGCGATCGCGGACCGGTTCGTCGCCGAGGGCGCGACCGTCACGGTGCTGGAACGCTCCGCGGCCAAGATCGAGAGCCTCGTCTCCGCGCACGGCGACCGCGTCCGCGGCGTGCGGGGTGATGTCACGTCCGCCGCTGACAACGCCGAGGCGGTCAGCACGGCCGTGTCGGCGTTCGGCGGCCTCGACACCTTCGTGGGCAACGCCGGGCTCTGGGACTTCGGCCGCGAGCTGCGGGCAATGAGCCCGCAGGAGCTCGAACGCGGCTTCGACGAGCTGTTCGGCGTGAACGTCAAGGGATACGTGCTCGGCGCCCGCGCGGCCGCCGAGGCCGTCGCCGAACGCCGCGGTTCGATGATCTTCACGCTGTCCAACGCGGCGTTCCACCCGCGTGGCGGGGGAGTGCTGTACACCGCGTCGAAGCACGCGGCGGCCGGGCTGATCTCCCAGCTGGCGTACGAACTGGCGCCCCACGTCCGGGTCAACGGCGTCGCGCCGGGAGGGATGGCGACCGACCTGCGCGGACCGGGTTCGATGGCGCTGGACGGCACCGCCATCACGGACGTGCTGCCGGACGCGGACTCGCTGGGCAGGTACTCGGCGCTCGACTTCAGCCCGCGGGCCGAGGACTACGTGGACTCCTACGTGCTGCTCGCCGCCCGCGGTGAGTCGAGGACGGTCACCGGTGCCGTTTTCGACATCAGTTCGGTGGGGACGCCACGGCGTCCGGATCTGCCGGTCTGACGGCGTTTCCGCTGGCGTGAAAAGAGATTTCGTGCCCTCGCAGGCACCTCCGTAGCGTCGATCGCATGGGATGGAGCTTTCACTCGGCCGAGGAACTCGTCGCCGCGATGCGGGCCGGTGCGGTGACGTCGCGGGAGCTGACCGACGAGGCCATCGCCCGCGTCGAGCGCGACGACGTGGTGGTCAACGCGATCTGCGTGCCGGACTTCGACCGCGCCCGTGCCGCCGCGCGCGCCGCGGACAAGGCACGGGCGAGAGGCGAGGACCGGCCGCTGCTCGGTGTCCCGGTGACCGTCAAGGAGTCCTACAACATCGCCGGGCTGCCCACGACGTGGGGCATGCCACCGCACCGGGACCACGTACCGGCCGAGGACGCGGTGCAGGTGTCGCGGCTCAAGGACGCGGGCGCGGTGGTGCTCGGCAAGACGAACGTGTCGCTGGGGTTGCAGGACGTCCAAAGCTTCAACGAGATCTACGGCACCACCACCAACCCGTGGGACCCCGGTCGCACGGCGGGCGGGTCGTCCGGTGGGTCGGCGGCGGCGCTGGCGGCCGGCTTCGGCGCGGTGTCCATCGGCTCCGACATCGGTGGCTCGCTGCGCACGCCCGCGCACTTCTGCGGTGTGTACGCGCACAAACCGACGCTGGGGCTCGCGGCGAGCCGCGGCATGGTCGCGCCTTCCGAACCGGCGCTGCCGATCGACCTCGACCTCGCCGTCGTCGGCCCGATGGCGCGCACGGCCCGCGATCTCGCGCTGGTGCTGGACGTGATGGCCGGACCGGACCCGCTGACGTCCGGCGTGGCGCACCGCCTGTCGTTGCCGCCCGCCCGGCACGACCGGCTCAGCGATTTCAGGGTGCTGGTCCTCGACGAGCACCCGTTGCTCCCGACCGGTGCCGCCGTGCGCGCGGGGGTCGAGCGGGTGGCCGCCGCGCTCACCGGCGGTGGTGCCCGCGTGCAACGGCACAGCGCGCTGCTGCCCGACCTGACCGAGGCCGCGACCGTCTACATGCAACTGCTGGTCTCCGGTTCCGCAGCGCGCTTTCCCTTCGGCCCGCAGGAGTCCTGTGTGGACGACCGGAGTCTGCACGCCGTGCGACTGCGCGCCGTGGAGTTCACCCACCGCGAATGGCTCGAGGCCAACGCCCGCCGCGAAGCCCACCGGCACGGCTGGCGGCGGCTGTTCGCGGAGTTCGACGCCGTGGTCTGCCCGGTCACGCCGACGCCCGCGTTCCCGCACGACCACAGCCCCGACCCGATGCGGCGGCTGATCGAGGTCGACGGCGTGGAGCACCCGTACCTCGACCAGCTCGTCTGGGCGGGGCTCGCCACCATGCCCGGCCTGCCCGCGACCGCCGTTCCCGCCGGTCGCTCCTCCGAGGGGCTGCCGGTGGGTGTGCAGCTCATCGGCCCGGCGTTCGAGGACCGCACGCCGTTGAGGCTGGCCGAACTGCTCGAACGGGAGATCGGCGGTTTCCAGGTACCGAGGTGATGCGCGGGACGTCGCGGTCGCCGCCGCGTTGCCCCCGCGAGTCGAACCTCACCCAGTTCACTATTTGACTAGTGAAAGCTGCTACCTTGCCGTTGTCCGATGACGAGAGGAGGTGGCCGTGACCACGCGAAGGCACCCTGACCGGGCGCTTCCGGTCCTTGCCGAGGGGGTGGGCAAGAGGTATCGCAGGGGCTGGGCGCTGGAGGAGACCTCCCTGGTGATCCCGGAGAACCGGGTGGTGGCCCTGGTCGGTCCGAACGGTGCCGGGAAGAGCACGTTGATGGGGCTGGTCACGGGCATGCTGCGCCCGTCGGCCGGGTCGATCGCGGTGTTCGGGGACGAGCCGAGCGGCAAGGGGCTGCACCCGGCGGTGTCCTACCTGGCGCAGCAGAAGCCGTTGTACCGGCAGCTCACGGTCGCGGAGACGCTGACGTTCGGGGCGCGGACGAACCCGACCTGGGACCAGGGGTACGCCTCGCACCTGGTCGAGCAGGCCGGGGTGCCGATGAACGCCAAGGTGGGCACGCTGTCGGGTGGGCAGCGCACGCGCGTCGCTCTGGCGCTGGCGCTGGGGAAGCGGCCGAGGTTGTTGTTGCTGGACGAGCCGCTGGCCGATCTGGACCCGTTGGCGCGCGAGGCGGTGCTGCGCGTGTTGATGTCCGAGGCGAGGATGCAGGGGATGACGGTGGTGTTGTCCTCGCACGTGCTGGCGGAGCTGGAAGGGGTGTGTGATCACCTCGTGTTGCTCCACAGAGGACGCGTGCTGCTGGCCGGGGACGTGAACCGGCTGAGCGGGGACGGGACGCCGTTGGGCGAGTTGGTGCTGCGGCACATGCGTGCGGCGGCGGCGCAGGAGGTGGCGGCATGATCTGGGCGGCGTTCCGGTTGCAGCGCCTGCAACTGCTCACCCTCCTCGGACTGCTCGTGGCCGGCTCGGTCACCGTCGTGCTGCTGCGGTCCACCATGGTCGACTTCTTCACCTCGACGCGGCTCATCGAGTGCGTGGCGCCGAACGCCGGCCCGTGCCCGGCCTCCCCGGAGGACCTGGACGCGTTCGCCGCGAACTGGGGTGACCTCTTCCTGGTCGGGCGCGTCGTGATCGTCCTCCTGCCGGCCCTGGTCGGCGTGTTCATCGGGGCCCCGCTGTTCGCGCAGGAACTGGAACAGGGCACCCACGTGCTGGCGTTCACGCAGTCGGTGAGCCGCACGCGGTGGATGTTGAGCAAGCTCGTGGTCGCGCTGGTGCCCGCGCTGGTCGTGCTGGTGGTGCTGCAGTACCTGGTCTGGTGGTGGCTGGACGCGGCCGGTGTGCTGGGGCCGCACGCGAACGGTTCGTTCCACGTCCTCAACTTCGGCGTCGAGCACGTCTCACCGGTCGGGTACGCGCTGTTCGCGTTCGCGCTCGGCACCTTCGCCGGGGCGGTGTCCCGCCGCACCCTGGTGGCGATGACCGCGGGACTCGGGGTGTTCGTCGCCGCGCGGTTCGCCCTGTTCGGGCTGGCGAACCGCTGGGTGCCGCGCGAGCGCCGGGACGCCCCGGTCGGCGCGGACGCGGACCTGAGCCAGGGCGGCGGCCTGTGGGTCGGCTCGGGCTGGCTCGACACGGCGGGACAGCAGGTGTCGCCCGACAGGGCCGCCGCACTGACCAGGACCTGCAAGGGGGGAACGGAGACGCAGGAGGCGTACACGGCCTGCCTGCAGCAGTCCGGCGTCGCCAGGCGGTACGTGATCACGATTCCCGAGAGCAGCGCGTGGCTCGCGCACGTGTACGACTTCGCGGTGTTCGGAGGGCTCGCGGTGCTGCTGCTGGCGGGCACCGCCTGGGCGCTGCGGCGGCAGAGCTGAGTGTGGTGGAGGCCTCGGGCAGGGGGAGCACCTATGCTGACGGGCGTGATCGAGTTCCGGATCGACCGGCACTCCGGGGTCTCCACCTACGTGCAGATCGTGCAGCAGGTGAAGCAGGCCATGCGGCTGGGGCTGCTGGCGCCGGGGGACCGGCTGCCCTCAGCGCGGGAGGTGGTGGACGCGACCGCGGTCAACCCCAACACCGTGCTCAAGGCCTACCGCGAACTCGAGCGCGAGGGGCTCGCGCAGGGCCGCCGCGGCCTGGGCACCTTCATCACCAAGTCGCTGGCGTCGGAGGCGACGGCCGGGGACGACGCACCGTTGCGCAAGGAACTGGGCCGCTGGATGGGCCACGCCCGCGAGGGCGGCCTGGTCGTCGAGGACGTCGACGCCCTCTACTCCGCGGTCCGCGACGAGCACTACCCCGCCGAGGAACGATCATGACGCCGTTGACCGCGACCGCCGTGGGCAAGCGCTACGGCCGCCGCTGGGCGGTCCGCGACTGCACCTTCAGCCTGCCGGAGGGCAAGGTCGTGGCCCTGGTCGGCCCGAACGGCGCCGGCAAGAGCACCCTGCTGCGCATGGCCGCCGGCCTGGTCCGGCCCACCACCGGCGAACTCCGCGCCTTCGACACCCCGGTGCGCGGCCGCATCCACCCCGACGTGTCGTTCCTGGCACAGGACCGGCCCCTGCACGGGCACCTGACCGTGCGGGAGATGATCCGCCTGGTCGCGGCGCTCAACGACCGCTGGTCCACCGACCGCGTCGAGGAGATGCTCGCCCTGCAGGCGGGCGTCGACCGCGACGCCACCATCCGCACCCTGTCCGCCGGCACCCGCACCCAGGTCGCCATCGCCCTCGCGCTGGGACGGCTGCCGCGGCTGCTGCTGCTCGACGAACCGCTGTCCGACCTCGACCCGCTGGCCCGCGACGAGACGTTGCGGATCATCATGGCCGAGGTCGCCGACCGCGGCACCACCGTCGTGATGTCCTCGCACCTGCTCGCCGACCTGCGCGAGGTCTGCGACCACATGTTGCTCATCGACGACGGCCAGGTCCAGATCGACGGCGACATCGACGACGTGCTCGCACGCCACCGGATCCTCGTCGGCCCCGCCGCCGACGAGACCGCGGTGCAGGGGGCGCTCGTCAGCGCCACCCGCACCCCGCGCCAGACCACCATGCTCGTCCGCGACCCCCAGCCGACGCCGCACGGGTGGACGGGTACCGAACCCGACCTCGAGTCGCTGGTCATGGGGTACCTGCGCGCCGCACGCGACCGGTCGGCGCGGCGCGACTAGCGCGTGAGTCGAAGTCCGATCCGCGACAGCCGGGCCCGAGGCGTTGACCACCAGTTCGGGCTCCTCGCTCGCCGGGGGACCGGACATCCGCCGGGAGCGGTGGGGGTGGCGGCGGCCGGTCTGGGAGGTGCTGGAGGAACTGACCGGCCTCGTCACGAGGTGAGCGCGGCGTGCGGGACCTCGACCCGCGTTCCCGGCAGCACCAGCCGGACCGCGACCTGGGGGGCGAGCCGGGCGACCGCGTCGGCGTAGTGGCGCGGGTCCTGGTTGCCTCGCGTGATCATCCGGTCGCCCAGTTGCCCGCTGTGGAAGGCGTAGTGCTGCGGGATGGCCATGACCGGGTTCAGCACGGCGGTGAGGGCCGCGGCCTCCTCGGCGTTCATGACGACCTGCCTCATGTTCAGCGGCCGCAGGCACAATCCGTTCGTCGGCAGGAGGGCGAGGTCCACCTGCCCGAACCGGGCCGGGATCTCGTCGAGTTCCGGGACGCGCAGCGAGTCGCCGCCGAAGAAGACCGAGCGGCCGCCCGCCTGCAGCACGAAGGTGACCTCGTGGACGCCGTGCTTGCCCGGGGTGGCGGTCACCGTGAGGTCGCCGGTCGTGGCGGACTCCCAGCTCTCGATCGCCTGGACGTTCCGGAAACCCCTTTGCCTGGCCAGTTCCGCGACGGTTCCCGGCCCGATCACCGGGGTGTCCAGGTCGAAACCGCCCGCGACGAGCGCGTCGAGGTCGCAGTGGTCGTAGTGCTCGTGGCTGATGACGAGCGCGTCGATGCGGCCCAGTTCGCTGACGGTGGCGGCCACGGGCTCGCCGGGGTAGTAGGTCGCCTTCTGGGTGAACCACGGGTCGGTGAGCACGCGGGTGTCGCCGAACTCGATCAGCTGGCAGGCGTGCCCGATGCGGGTCACGGCGAGGGTGGTGTTCATGTGGGTCTCCTGTGGGGGTTCAGTGGTTGCCGAGGTCGAGCAGCGCGCCGAGCAGTTCCTCGGGCGACTCGAGCTGGGGCAGGTGTCCGGTGCGGGGGATCGGGGTGAACGTCGACATCGGGACCGCGGCGGCGAAGGCCTTGCCGTACTCCAGGTCGACGATGCCGTCGCTCTCGCCCCACAGGACGTGGAAGGGGACGTGCACCTGCCCGAGCCGTTCGGCGAGCGTCGGATCGGACATGGCGGGCCCGGTGTAGTTCAGGAGGGCACGCACGTCCGGGCCGGGGCCGGTGCCCGTCGGACGCGGGGCCTTGGCCGGGTCGTGCCAGGAGAGGGCGCTGAGCTCGGCCGGGGAGAGGCCGCGCACGTCCGTGGCGGGGTGTCCGGGGACGTCGAGCCCGATGCCGTTGACGATCACGGCGCCGCTGACGCGCGGGCTGTCCAGCAGGGCGATCTCGGCGGCCAGCCAGCCGCCGAACGAGTTGCCGATCACCGTGACGTCGCTGAGGCCGAGCTGGTCCAGCAGCGCGACGTACGTCTTCGCGAGGCCGACGACGCTGGAGAGCGCTTCCGGCCTGGGGGTGCCCGCGAAACCGGGATGCGTCGGCAGCAACACCCTGGCGTGGGTCCGTTCGGTGAGCAGGCCGGCGAAGCCGGTCATCGTCGCCACGCCACCGCCGCCGTGCAGCAGCAGGTAGGGCCGGGTGCGGTCGCGGTCCTGCACGGTCAGCTCGACCGGGCCCGCGGGGGTGTCGAGCACGTGCGTCTCGGTGCGGGTGGGCCTGAGGCTGCCTGCCTCGGGGGTCGGGGTCATCGTCGCTCCAGGTGTTCAGGTTGCTTATGTAAGGAACCTTAGATCAGGTTCCTTAGTTACGCAAGGCCTGCCTGTGCCCGGAGGAGTGGTGGGTTTGTTCTTGCTGGTCGCGCGAGTGGCGAGAAGGTGTCAGTGCGTTCCGTGTGGCCGGCCGGGGCGCAGGGGCTGGCGAGGAGACGTGCGGACCGGGGGGCGCGCGGATGGCGAGTCGGCGAGGCGGTCCGTGGGGGTGCGGGGGCGCGCGAGGCGGGCGGTTCGTGGGGCGGCGCGCGCGAGGTGGGGCCGGGCTCGGGCGCGTGAGCCGCGTGGTGGCCACGGGGATCGCGTCATGCGCCGGCCATCTGTGTCGCCGGCGGCGGCACGCCCGCCGCCCGTCCCCACCGGGCGACGGGCGGCGGGACCGCGGCCGCTAGGCGTGCCGGGCCGCGCGCTCCCGCAGCACCTCGAGGGCCTGGTCGGCGTGGACGGTGAACTTCAGCTCGCTCTTGACCACGGCGAGCACCGTCCGGTCTGTGTCGATGACGAACGTGTGCCTCTTGGCGTGCAGCGGGCTGAAGCGCCGCCAGACGCCGAACTGCTTCGCCACGGCACCGTCCTCATCGGACAGGAGCGGGTAGTCGAAGCCGTAGGTGGTGGAGAACGCGCGTTGCTTGCTCACGGCGTCGGGGCTGATGCCGACGCGGTGCGCGCCCACGTCGCCGAACTCCGCCGCCAGGTCGCGGAAGTGGCAGCTCTCCGCGGTGCAGCCGCCTGTCATCGCGGCCGGGTAGAAGAACAGCACCACCGGTCCGGAGGCCAGGAACTCGGACAGGGTGCGGGGGTCGCCGTTGTCGTCGGGCAGGGTGAAGTCGGGGGCGGTGTCTCCTTGTTTCACACCAGGTCTTCGGAGCCGCGACCGGTGAGGATTGCGGCTGCGAAGACCTGGCGAACGCCGCAAGGCCGCCCCGGGGCGCGGTCGGGGCGGCCTTGCACTGGCGGGTGGGTCAGAGGCTCAGGTCGAGGTCGTTCAGGACGCCACCGACGTTGACGTCGCCCAGCTCGCCGGAGATGTCGCCGATCTTGCCGAGGTCGCCGACGGAGCCGACGCCGGTCACGTCGCCGACGTTGCCCACGTGCGAGACGACGTCGGTGACGTTGCCGACGTGGTCGAGGGAGAGGTCGTTGCCCGTCACGGTGCCGATGGCGGAGGTGATGTCGCCGCTGAGCACGTCGTTCACGCCCAGGTCGCCGGTCTGCACGCCGCTCGTGACGTCGCCGACGACGTCGGTGACGTGCGTCGTGTCGAGGACGTCGGTGCCGTTGGTGATGTCGCCGACGGTGTTGGTGACGTCGAGGTTCGTGACGGTCTCGGTGACGTCGGTGATCTCGGTCCCGGCGACGACGTCCAGGGCGCTCGACGGGTCGCTGAGCACGTCGAAGCCGTTGGTGACGCCGTGCACGGCGGCGGTGAGGCCCGAGACGGCGCCGAGGACCGTGTTGTCGTCGAGCTGCTGGCCGACGGTGTTCTGCAGCGTGCTCATGAGGTCGAGCTGCTGGTCGAGGTCGAGGCCGGAGATCGTCGAACCGAAGTCGCCGAGCGAGGTGACCGGGGCGAAGTCGAGCACGAGCGGCAGGAGCTCCTGGATGTCCGCCGGGTGCACGTCACCGAGACCGGCCGCGTCGAGCGAGCCCTGCGGGTCGAGCTGGAAGGCCGAGCGGGCCTCGGGGTCGCTCAGCAGGTTGAGGGTGAAGTCGTGCAGCGTCTGCGGCAGGGTCACGTCGAACTCCAGTTGCGTCGTTGTGCTTGTGCCACTGAAAGCTACGAAGAGCGGGTTGATCACCGCATCGGGTGACGTGCCTGGTCCTGTCCGTGGGGGACGGATCGGGGGTTGGGGCTACCGCGTGTAGGGGGATAGGGGTGTCTCCCGATCTTCCGGCCGAGACCAAGCCTGAACGGGTGATGCATCGAAGTACCCCGGTAGAGGTCGGCCACCAGGAGGTTCACGCGCTCATGTCCCCGATGCCGGACACGCCCTTGTTGCTCGACGACGGGACGGCCCGGACGCTCGAACGGGCACGCGGCGCGGACCACGTCGTGCTGACCGGGCCCGCCGGGTGCGGGAAGACCACGTTGCTGCGCACCTTCGCGCAGCCGATCGCCGTCGACGACGGGCACGCGCTCGGGGAGGACGAGGCCGACCGGCTGCTGGACGAGGTCCGGGCGGGCGGACGGCTCGTCCTCGCGCATCGGCCGTGGCCGGACAACCGCGTGCTGGGGCGATTGGTCGGCACGTTGCCGGGGACCGTGGTCCGGGTGCGGCTCCGGCCGCTGACGCAGACGCAGGTCCGGTCGCTCGCCGCGCGCGTCCTCGACACCGAGGTGAGCGACGAGGTGGCGGCACGGCTGCACGAGCGGACCGGGGGCACGCCGGGGTTCGTGCTGGACGAGCTGTCGCCCGAGCCGCGCGGCGCGTTCGCCCGCCACCTCGACGAAGTGCCCGTCGCGGCGAACGACCTGCTGCTCGCCCGCGCGCTCGGCGCCCCGTTCGACGTGGGACTGCTCGCGGCGGTTCTCGCGCTGGACCCGCACGCGGTGTCGGAGTCCGCCGAGGCGCTCAGGTCGGCCGGCCTGCTCCGGATCGACGGGACACCGCTACCCGTCGCCGCCGAGGCGGCCGAGGCACTCGCTCCGGCGGAACAGCGCGCGGACCTGCTGCGCAGACTCGCCCTGGCGCAGGTGCAACGGTCGCAGCCGGTGGCCGGGTACGCGCGGCCGCTGCTGGAGCTCGGCGTGGTGGACCCCGGGCTCGCGGACGTGTTCACCGCGGCGGGCCACGAGGTGGTCGATGACGACCCGGCGCTCGCGGCACGGGTGTTCGCCGCCGCCGGTCCGGGCTCCTCCGCACTCCTCGCGCGGGCCCGCGCGCTCAGCGGCGACCTCGACGGGGCCGTGGACGTGGTGGACCTCGAACACGCCGACGCGGACGCGCTGCTGGTCGCCGCGACCGTGCTGACGCTGCGCGGGCAGGTCGGCCGCGGGGGCGAACTGCTCCGGCGCTCGGACAACGGCCTCGCGCTGGGCTTCGCCGTGACCGGTCTCCTCGGTGCCGGACGGCTGGAGGAGGCGCGTGCCGTCCAGTCCGGCGCGCAGCCCGCAGCGTCGCTCACCGACACGCTCGGGCATCGGCTGGCGGGCGTCGTCCTCGACACGGTCACCGGCCCGCCGATGGCCGCCGTCGCCGCCGCGGTGGCCACGGCGGGGGTCAACCAGGCGGGCTCCAGGGCGTCGGTGCAACCGGACAGCCCCACCGCGCTCGCCGCGCTGATCTGCGTCCACGCGGGAGAGCTGTCGGTGGCGAGGTCGTTGCTGGCCAAGGCGGTGCGGGGCGACGGCGGCCGGGGACTGCACGCGGACCGGCACCAGCTGCTGCTCGCCTGCGTGGACCTGTTCCGCGGTGACGTCGAAGAGGCACGACGACCTTCGCGTCCCGACCTCTCCCGGGAGCCGCGGGAGGCCCTGCTCGCGGCGGCGCTGGAGCTCGGCGTCACCCGCCGCGCCGGAGACCTCCACGCCCTGCGCGTGGCGTGGGAACCGGCCCAGCAGGCGCTCGTCGTGCACCCCGTCGACCTCTACACGCTGCTCCCGCTGACCGAGATCGCCGTCGCGGCGGCCAGGATCGGGCAGTTCCACCGGGTGGAGACGCACCTGGACGAGGCGTGGACGTTGCTGCGCGACCTGGGCGACCCTCCGCTGTGGACGGTCCTGCCGCGCTGGAACGCCTTCCACGCGGCACTTCTCCTCGGTGACCGCCCCGCTGCCGAGGTGCACCTCGCGGCGCTGGACGCCGCGGCGGACGCGTTGCCGTTCGGCCGCGCGCTCGCGACCGCCGCGCACTGCTGGAGCGAGGCCGGTCACGGCCACGTGGACCACCTGCGCGTCGAGTCGGCGGCGCGGGAACTGCACGCCCACGGCCTGCGCGCCGACGCGGCACGGCTCGCCGGGCACGCGGCGATGCACACCACCGACCGCAGGGCCATGACGCAGCTGCTCGACATCGCCCGCCAGTTCCACGGCACGAACGGTGGCCAGGGCAACGGGGGCGCCGAGGTCCTGAGCGACCGCGAGCAGGAGGTCGCCGCGCTGGTGCGGGACGGGCTCACCTACCGCGAGGTCGGCGACGCCCTGTTCATCTCCGCCAAGACCGTCGAACACCACGTCACGCGCATCCGCAACAAACTCGGCGCGCGGAACCGGCGCGAGCTCGAACGCGCGTTGGAGGACGTCTCCCTTCCCGCCGCCCGGTGATCACTCGATCAGGTGCAATGGGCCTCGAACACCGATCCGGAGCCGCTGCGGGGTACGGATGTGGTGCGCGAGGATCCGCCAGATGCGGTTCAGCCGGCTCGGGACGGCGCCACGCGGGTCCCTGTGCGTTCCCACCTGTGGACGCACAGGGACGCGGCGCCTCCGGCCACGTGATCACCGTCCGTCGACATCGGACACACGACTCTTCATCACAAAGTAGTCGGAAATGAATGTTTCAAAATAATTAGTTCTCGTGAGCTGCGGAGAAGAAATTTCCCGCACTTTTGTGCAATCCACCCTCTTGGGGGAACCCGAATGCCTTGACGTACAGGTGCTCATTCGGTGAGAGGGGGTGATTGCATGAAGTTGACATGCTCCACAGCGCTCAAGCGGACTTTCGGCGTGGCCGGTTTCCTCATCGGATTCGGCCTTCTCTCGGCGGGGGTCGCGAGTGCTGACGACGGCGGGTCGCCCGGTCCGCTGGGCGGTGTCGCCGGACTTGTCGCGCCGGTGACCGACACGGTCGCGCCGCTGACGAGGGACGTGACGGCGGTGGCCGAGCCGGTGCTCGAACCGGTGCTGGAACCGCTGGCGCCGCTCGTCGACCCGGCGACGCGGGCGCTGGACCCGGTGCTCGAGCCCCTGCGGCCCGTGACCGCGCCGCTGCTCACCCCCGTGGTGAACGCGGTGCGGGACGTGCCGCTGGTTCCGCGGATCGTGGAACCGCTGGTGGCACAGCCCTCCGCCGCGGCGGAGGTCCCGTCGCCGGTGCCCGTGGCACCGGAGACGCCGGACGTTCCGGTGGTCGTGCCGCAGGCGCACGTGGTGGCTCTGCCCGAGCGGGTCGCGGTGGCGGGAACGCCGCAGCGGCACCCGATCTCCGCGCCTGAAGCGGCGCCGCCGACCGAGGCGCCGTCCCCGCCGTCACCTGGCGTGCCGTTCGCTCCGACCGGCACCACGGGATCGGCGTCCTCGACCGGATCGACGGGCCTCGTGCTCTCGGACCTCCCGGCAGAACGGGGAGTTCACGCGGGCGACGGGTCCCTCGTGGTGGTCACCGGCCACCAGATCCACGGGTCGTGGTGTTACTACTACGGCCGGAACCATCCCAGTTGAGCAGTCCTGACGACCAAGCCGGCAGATCACCAAGCTTGATCAACAGGAAGGTTCGACAATGCACAGCTCTGTGCGACGCGGTCTGATGGCCGCAGCGTTCTCGGGAGGATTCCTCCTGTTCGGAACGGCGATGGCAAGCGCCGACACGGGTGGCGACGGCCTCCTGGGCGGCGTCGGCGACGCCGTGCACTCGGTCGTCAACGGCGGCAACGGCGGTGACTCGGGCAAGGGCGGCGACGCCACGAGCTCGAACAACGCCAGGTCCGGCGACTCGGGCGACTCGGGGAACTCCGGTTCCACCGGCGGCAACAGCGCCTACGGCCTGTGCGTGCTGGCCGAGTGCCACACGAACGTGAGCTCGGGTGACTCCGGGAACACGGGCGCGACGGGGTCGACCGGTGACGCTTCCAACCACAGCAACACCGCGGGTGGGAACTCCGGATCCGCCGGCAACGGCGGCGACGCCACCGCGGCGGGCCGCTCGGGCGATTCCGGCGCGAACGCGGGCGACGGCGGCAACTCGGGCAACGGCGGCAACGCCTCCAGCTCGAACAACGCCACGTCCGGCAACTCCGGCGACTCGGGCGACTCGGGTGACACCGGCGGCAACAGCGCCTACGGCGTCTGCGTGCTCGCTGAGTGCCACACGAACGTGAGCTCGGGTGACTCCGGGGACACGGGCGCGACGGGGTCGACCGGTGACGCTTCCAACCACAGCACCACCGTGGGCGGGAACTCCGGTTCCGCCGGTGACGGCGGCGACGCGACGGCCGTGAGCAAGGACCAGAAGTGGAGTCACGACAACGGCTCCACCGAGGCCACCGCGGGCAACGGCGGCAACTCGGGCAACGGCGGCAACGCCACGAGCTCGAACAACGCCACGACCGGCGACTCGGGCGACTCCGGTAGCTCGGGTGACACCGGCGGCAACAAGGCCGTCGTGCGCACGACCGGTTCGGAGCAGGGCCACGGCTGGAACCGGGACGACAAGTCCTGGGACGGCAGCAAGTCCTGGACGACCGTCACGTCGGGCGACTCCGGCGACACGGGTGCCACCGGCTCGACCGGTGACGCGGGGAACCACAGCACCACGGTGGGCGGCGACTCCGGCCCGGCCGGTGACGGCGGCGACGCCTGGGCGGTGACCGAGCAGGGCAAGTCCTGGAAGCACCACGGCAAGTGGGGCAAGCACGGCAACAACGGCTCCACTGAGGCCACCGCGGGCAACGGCGGGGACTCGGGCAAGGGCGGCAACGCCTCCAGCTCGAACAACGCCACCACCGGTGACTCGGGCGACTCCGGGAACTCCGGTGACACCGGCGGCAACTCGGCGGTGGTGAAGAACGAGAACAAGAACAACGGCTGGAAGCACCACGGCTGGAAGAACCACGGCACGCAGTCCTGGACCGAGGTCACCTCGGGCGACTCCGGTGACACCGGTGCCACGGGTTCGACCGGCGACGCCTCCAACCACAGCACCACGGCCGGTGGCCACTCCGGTCCGGCGGGCGACGGCGGCGACGCCGCGTCCTGGACGCACGGGAAGCACTCCGTGAAGGCGTGACCACGAGGTGATCACCAGGGCGGGGCCGGTTCCGACCGGTCCCGCCTTTCGCTGTGCCGTGGAACGCCCTGGGGGTACGTTCGGGTCCGGGAGCATTCGCGGTCACGCGATCGGAAGGGCCCAGCTGTGGAGCACGTGACGATCCGCCCCAGGCAGGTCGGCGACGCCCTCGTGCTCACCCTCCTCGACTCGGTGGGCGCCGTCAGCCCCGCGCTGCTCATGAGGACCCTGATGGTCGCCGCGGCCCCCGGCGCGCGGCTGGTCGTGCTCGACCTGCGGGCCGTCGGACTGGTCTCGGTGCACGTCGCGAGGACCCTGGTCGCGTTCGCGGACAGTTGTGCCGAACGGGGCGTCGGCTGCGTGCTGGTGCCCAACGCGGCGAGCGCCGCCGTCCACCTCGTGCTGGACGTCGTCGACCCCGGCGCCACCGTGCCGCGGTTCGGCACGCTCGACGAGGCGCTCTCCGGACGCGCCGGGGCGGGCGCGGACCCCGCCGGACCGGTGCACAGCCTGTCGTTCAGCGGCACGGACCTGGACCGCGTGGAAAGGGTGCTGAGCAGCGCGTACGCGCCGATGCGGATCAGCAGCGCGAGCGGCCGTGCACAGGTGCACCTCTCTAGGCTCGCCGCCGGCGTGATCAGCGTCGACGAGCTGGCCGTCGGTTTCGAGATGACCTTCGAGGCCGGGCCGATCGGCCGGATCTGCCTCGTGGAGGTCGAGTCGGGCACGGTCGCGGACCACCTGGTGCGGGGACGGCGGAGGTCGCGCACGTTCGGGGCCGGCGACCTCTTCTCCGCACCACCGGACCTGCCGGTCACGGGCCGCGCCGACCACGTCCGCGCCCGCGTCACGCTGCTCGCGCCCGACCTCCTCGCCCAGGTGGCGGGGCCGGACCGGGGGACCAGGCCGCTGGGTGACCGTCCGGTGGACGACGCCGCAGCCAGGCGGCTGCGGTCCGCGATCGCCCACGTCCGCGACACCGTGCTGGCCTCGCCCGAGACCAGTCTCCTGCTCGTGTCGACGGCGTCGCAGTACCTCGCCGCCGCGGTGCTGCAGGCGTTCCCGAACAGCGCGTCCTCCCCGGTGTCCGCGATGGACGACCACGACGCCCACTTCCAGACGTTGCGACGGGCGATGGTGTTCATCGAGTCGAGCGCCGACAAGGCCATCAGCGCCGTGGACATCGCCACGGCCGCCGGAGTCACGTTGCGCGCGGTGCAGCTGTCGTTCCGCCGGCGCCTGGGCATGACGCCGATGGTGTACCTGCGGCGCGTCCGGCTCGACGGGGCGAGGGCCGAGCTCAGGGCCTCCGACCCCGGCGAGATGACGGTCACCCGGATCGGCGCGCGCTGGGGGTTCAGCCGTGCCAGCACGTTCGCCGCGCTCTACCGCGACGCGTACGGCGAGTCGCCCTCGCAGACGCTGCGCGCCGACACGTCCGCGCTTCGCATTCCCGGCGGTCCGGACTTCGCTTCCGCCGGTATTCGCCCTCCGGCCGCCACTGGTGGACTGGACGGCGAACCATTCACCACCGATCCGGGGGAGGCGGGGTATCGCCGCGACTGAGAACGACGACGTCCTCGACGCGGAAGTGGACCACTTCGAGGAGCTGATCCGCAGGCTGCTCCACACCTCCAGCGTGGCCGAGGCCCTCCAGCAGGTCGCCGACGCCGCCGGTGCGGTGGTGGTGGGAGCCGACATGGTCAGCGTGACGGTCCTGGCGCCCGGCGGCGCGTTCCACACCCCGGTCCAGACCGACGAGGTGGCGGCCGAACTGGACCAGGTGCAGTACCACTCGGGCCGGGGCCCGTGCCTCGACGCGGCCCGCGGCGACGGTCCCGGCTACGTGGCGAGCGACGACCTGGGGACCGAGACCCGCTGGCCCGAGTTCGCCGCCGCCACCCGCGGGTACGGCTTCCACGCGGTCCTGTCGAGCGCGCTGTTCTCCGCCGCGGGACCGGACCAGCTCTCCGGCGCCCTCAACGTCTACTCGCGCCGCGTCGACGGTCTCGACCACGCGGACCGCCACACGGCCCTGCTGCTCGCGACGCACGGCTCGCTGGCGCTGGCGCACGCGCGCGCCACCGAGCTGGCGGACCTGCGGCGGGCCCAGTTCCGGCAGGCCATCGACAGCCGCGACGTCATCGGTCAGGCCAAGGGCATCCTGATGAGCCGGCAGGGCATCACCGCCGACGAGGCGTTCGACCTGCTCCGCCGGACGTCGCAGAACCTCAACGTGAGACTGCTCGACCTCGCGACCACCCTCACCGCCCGTCACTCGGAACTCGACGAGCACTGAGTCCCCGCTGCGGGCACGAGATCCGTGACCGGGCACCTCGAGAGAGGTGCCGTCGTCACGTACTTCGCCCCCTCGCCGTTCGCCGAGGTGGCGTTCCGGCGCGCGGTCGCGATCGGACCCGAGATCGCCGATCCGCGCACGAACACCCTGTGGATCCCCTTGATCCGCAGGGATCTGAGCGTCGACATGGTGATGGCGAACCTGGTCGTGGACATCGCTCCGGTGTAGTTCCCGCAGCGGTGTCAGGGCGTGAGCGCCGGGGTCCTGGCGTTCAGTTCGGCGAGGACGCGGCGCGCGGTGTCGTCGTTCTGGCGGAAGAACGGGGCGTTGCGTCCGGGACGGGAGAACGCGCCCAGCGCCCCTCCACCGGCGAACAGGCCCAGCGCCAGGCGGCGCGGATGTGCGTCGCCCGTGTCGTCGAGGACGTGGAACGTGTCCGGGTCCACCGGCACGCGGGTCCTGTTGTGCGCCAGCGGGAGGAGCAACGGGTGTGTGCGGGCGTCGGGGTCGGGCAGGCGGGCCTCGACGAAGTGCCTCGCCCTGACCGCGAACGGCAGGGAGTCCGTGTGCGCGGTGAAGGCGTCGGTGCGGGTGACGCGCAGCCCTGCTCCCAGGAAGTGGAGCAGGCCTGCGCGCGTCAGGGCTTGGAGTTGCTCCAAGCGGTGTGGGGGAGGACCGGACCCCAGGTAGGCGGCGAAGCGCGACAGGACCGCGGCCGTGCGCGCGGTCGACGGGGTGGGCGCCGCCCGTTCGAGCACCTCGCTCACGGTCAGGAGTCCGTGCAGGACCGCGGCGTGCGCGCTGTGACGGGGGTCGGTGGCGCGGGCCACCGCGTGGCGCAGGTGGTCGCGCATCCACGTGTTCAGCGCCGCCTGGTCCGGGAACGAGCGGGTGAGCGGGGCGCGCAGGAAGCTCGTGTCCGCGCGGTCGGCCTGGTCGGGAACGGCCTGCGCGACCAGGACCTCCAGTGCCGGGTCGGTGATCGGCAGCGCGGCGAACTCCGACGCGAAGGCGTCCCACGGCATGCGGGTCCGGGCGGTGTGCGCGGCGAAGAGTTCGCGGTAGTGCGCCCAGACGAGTTCGCGGCACGCGGCGCCTACCAGTTCGCCCGGCGTGGTGGCGCGGGCGAGGAGCGCCGGGGTGAAGAAGCGGGGAGCCCGGTCGGCCAGCGGGGGCAGCACCGGCTTCGGCAGGTAGGGGACGCCTCGGCGGGATCCCGCGTGCAGCACCGGTTCCCGGCCGCTCGGGTGGTAGGTCAGCGAGCCGTCGCGGCCGCGGGTGAAGCGGCCGCCCCGGCCCTGCGTCAGCAGGACGACCAGGTCCACGAACGCCAGGCCCATGCCGGACACCAGGACCGCCTCGCCCGCGGGCAGGCGGTCGAGGTCCTCGTCGCCGGGGCACGACGGGGGCAGGTACGTGCCACCGGTGCGGGCGGCGAAGTCCTGGTGCGCCAGTTGTTCCGGGGTGCGGTGACCGCCCACGTTCCCCTGCGCCAGCACGACCACGTCGGCGACCACGTGCGTGCCGTTCGCCAGGGCGACGGTCTGGCGCGGGCCGTCCGAGAGGGCCACGGCGTTGGTCTGGTGCACGAAAACCCTGACACCGCGCGGGAAAGCGCGTACGGCTCGGTCGAAGCACCACCTCAGGTAGGCGCCACCCTGCCGGCGGGTCGGGAAGACGTCGTCGTCCAGCCCGGACCACTCGGCGAGCGTCGGGCCCGGGGAGATCGGGCCGGCGCAGCGGACGCTGTCGTCGGTGAACATCGTGACGTCGCCCGCGCGCGAGTTCATCAGCATCAGCGGGGACTGGTCGGGGCGCCACACGCGGCCCGCTCCCGCCGGGTGCGGGTCGACCACGTGGATCTCACATCCCGCCGGGAGCAGGGAGGCGTTGGCCGCCAGCCGTTCCAGCAGACCGGTGCCGCGCGGGCCGGCGCCGATGATCGCGAGCACGGCGGTCATACGAGCACCGCCGGTTCCTCGACCGGCGCGGGCCTGCGGGTGACCACCACGGCCCGCAGCAGGGGCACGCAGCCGAGCAGGGCTAGGCCCGCGCACACCCACGCCGTGGGCCGCAGGCCGAGCGCGTCGGCGAGCAGTCCGCCGCCCAGCGCGCCGAGGATCTGGGCCGTCGTGGCGATCGTGCGCAGACTCGCGATGGCGCGGCCGAGCGCGTTCTCCGGCACCAGCTCCGTCAGCGCGCCGCTGAGGCCCACGTTGGCGATCGCGCCGAACACGGTCGGCAGCGCCAGGCCCAGCACGGCGATCGTGACGGCGACGGGCAACGGCCCGCCCGCCGACGGCAGCACGAACGCGGCACCGACGGTGCCCGCGCTTCCCAGCACCGCGAGCGAGTGCAGGCTCATGCGCTCGGCGAGGCGTCCGGCCGCCAGCGAGCCGACGAGCCCCGCCAGGCCGCTGACCGCGAACAACGCGCCGTAGAGCTCCAGCGGCACGTTCAGGTCGCGCAGCAGGAACGGCGCGACGATGGTCGCGAGCGCGCCGACGCTCATCGAACGTACCGCCGTGAACACGCCGAACGTGCGCAGGAACGGGTACTTCGCCACCTGGCGGAAACCCTCGCCGATCTCGCGGTGCAGCGACCGCGGCGCGTCGGCGGGCGGGGCGCCCTGGTCGGGTGCGGTGATGCGGGTCAGCAGGACGAGGCTGACGAGGTAGGTCAGCGCGTCGACCACGAGCGCGAAGGCACCGCCCAGCACGGAGATCAGCACACCCGCGAGCGCCTGGCCGGCTGTGCGGGCGCCGTACTCGCCTGTCTGCAACCGGGCGCGGCCCGCGGTCAGCCGGTCCGGCGGCACGAGGCCGCGCAGGTGCGTGAAGTAGACGGTCTCGACGACGGTCGCGATGCAGCCGAGCACGAAGCACAGCGCGGCGAGCCACCAGATCGTGGCGGCACCGGTGCCGATGCCGAGCGCGACGACGAGCACCAGCGAGGCCGCCGCGGCGTTGCAGCCGATCAGCACGCGGCGCGGTCGGCGCAGGCGGTCGCCGAGGACACCGGCCAGCAGGCCGAAGACGCAGGCGGGCAGGATCGCGGCCGCGCTGACGAAGCCGAGCTCGCTCGGCGACGCGTTGAACACGATGACGCCGAGGGTGGCGATCGCCATCGTGGTGAACGTCGAACCGAAGGTGGAGCTCACCTCGGCCGACCAGTAGTAGCGGAAATCGCGGCTCACGCTGGTCCTCCTGCGACGCGGAGAAGTCCTCTGGGGCGGAAAAGAGCTTCGGGGCGGAGAACGGGGGAGTTCCCCCGCCCCCGCCCCGTGGCACGGCGTGACCTGTGGAAGGTCAGGTCAGCAGACGATGCTGGCGGTGCTCTTGCCCGGCTCGACCTCGACCGGGTTGGTGTAGCCGGCCTCGGTGTTCTCGTCGTCGGCGAGGTTCTGGAGCTCGTTGATGTCGGACATGTCCGTCTCCTTCGTTGAGGTGAAGTGCTTGCTGTGGTGCGGGAAGAGCGGGTGGGGCCAGGTCAGCAGACGATGCTGGCGGTGCTCTTGCCGGGCTCGACCTCGACCGGGTTGGTGTAGCCGGCCTCGGTGTTCTCGTCGTCGGCGAGGTTCTGGAGCTCGTTGACGTCGGACATGACTGCCTCCTCAAGGGTTTTCTTGCTACCGCTCGACTTCGTCGAGGGCGAACAGGGGGTCCGGGTGGTCGTCCAGCACTCCGGCGAGCACCGTCAGCACCCCGGCGGACCCGAACCACAGGTCGCCGCTGAGGCGCAGCGCGTGCTCACCGGGGACGTACGTCCCGGTCTCGTGCGGCACGGCGTACAGGAAGAGACGCTGTGCCAAGGTCTGCGCACGGTCCAGGCTCGCCTGGTCGCCGTGCCTGCGGCCGTGGTCGTGCAGGGCGAGGCTCAGCCCCGCCATGCCGTCGAACAGGCCGCCGTAGTGGGTGAACGAGCAGTTCAGTCCCGTCAGCAGGCCCGGGATCGCGGCGGCGACGCGGTCGTCGCCGGTCGTGGCCAGGTAGCGGCTCGCCGCCATCAGCACACCCGCGGTGCCGGTGCTCAGGTACGGCATCAGCCTGCGGTCGCGGTCCGAGACCCCGAACAGCAGTCCGCCCTCGGAGAGTTCGGCGCGGTCCAGTTCCTCGTGCAGGAGAACCAGTCCCCGCGCGAGGTGGTCCTCGTCCCCGGTCAGCAGACCGAGGTGGTGGTGGAACAACGCGAGCCCGGTCCGTCCGTCGACGAGTCCGGCGGCGTTGTGCCGGCCGAGCAGTTCGGTCGGTGAGCCGGGGATCTCCCCGGCGTGCCGGACGGCCCGGTCCAGGTGGGCGCGGTCGCCGGTGTGCCGGTACAGCGCGAGGTGGGCGAGCCCGACGCCGGCGGAACCGAAGCCGAGCGTCGCGGACCCGTGCAGCAGCGGGTGCTCGTCCGCCCGGGCCAGGAGCTCCTGCGCCTCGGCGATCCTGCCGTGCTCCGCGAGGACGCGGGCCACGCCCGCCTGTCCCGCGACGAGTCCGGGAGGCAGGTCGTCCGCCTCCGCCAGCGCACGGGCGCACAGCCGGTCGAGCAGCTCCTCCGACGGCGTCCCCGCCACGTGCAGCGCGTGCACGACGCCGGCGAGTCCGTGGCCGAAGCCGAGCTTGTTGGTGGCGTAGGACCGGGGACCGAGCGGCACCACACCGTCGGGGTGCGCGGTGCCGCGCAGGCCCGTGATCAGGCCGTCGCGCAACGCCTTCAGGCAGTTCCAGGGGTTCGAGGTGACCTCGTCCGCGGACGGGACGGGGTCGGGCTCGCGGACCTGCGTCGCCAGCGCCCACATCTTCCGCGGCACCAGGCCGTGCGGGTCGAGCTGCGCCTTCAGGTGGGCGAGCACGCCGGGGAACAGGTCGGCCGTCGTGGTGATCGGCGCGATCAACGCCAGCGCGATCGAGGAGAGCGCGTAGTCGTCGTAGCGCACCGGGTCGTCGGCGAACCGCAGCGGGTCGGCCGGGAAGAACCCCGGCGTGCCGATCGGCGTCAGCGGCCCGCCGAGGCGGGTGGCCGTCTCGAAGTCGATGAGCCGGATCCGGTCCTCGTCGTCCACGAGCACGTTGTCCGGGCTCAGGTCGATGAAGGCGTAACCCAAGCCGTGCAACCGTTCCAGCTGCGCGGTCAGTTCGTCGACGATCTTCGCGGCCCGTGCGTAGTAGGCGCGGAAGTCGTCGTCGGT
Source organism: Lentzea albida (assembly GCF_900111005.1). Lineage (GTDB taxonomy): Bacteria > Actinomycetota > Actinomycetes > Mycobacteriales > Pseudonocardiaceae > Lentzea > Lentzea albida. The sequence goes on along the minus strand of NZ_FOFV01000009.1, from coordinate 174,547 downwards.
CGCGGTGGACCAGATGATCGGGTTGTGCTCGACCCACCACGAGCGCAGCGATCGTCCCGGCACGAACTCGGTGACCAGGAACTCGTTCTCCAGGTGGCGGAAGTACCGCACCGGTTCGGGGGCGAAGCCGGAACCGGCGCGGTGCAGCTCCTGCAGCACCTCGTACTCGTTGCGCAGCCGGTCCTGGCTCGCGCTGGTGGGGCTCACCAGGCCGTGGTGGCCCCGGCTCTCCTTCACGAACACCGTGCGACCGGTGGCGACGTCGGTGCCCTGGTAGGCGCCGCCGCCGTTGCTGTGACGCAACGCCTTCTCGAACCGCACACCGCCGAACTCCGGAGCACCGGCGCGTTTCGGCGCGTCTACAGAGGACTCGGCGAACGGGTCGGTGATGCCTTCGGGCGTGCTGAACCTCGTGCCGCGCACGTCCGGGACGCTCCGCCCGGCCGCGTCGAGGACCAGCAGCTCGTGCCAGCCCTGCGCGGTGAGCCTGCGCCGGGCGACGAACGCGCCGTAGCGGTAGTGCACGACCCGCGAGTCGCCGAACCGGCGATCGCTGAGCACGTAAGGACCTTCCTCACCGTCGAACGCGGCGGCGAGGTCGCGCATGAGCGCCTCGGCGGTCGCGGCGTCCGGCGGGTAGGCGGCGCAGAACTTGCCCGACTGGCTGCGTTCGGCGTGCTTGTGGTGCGTCACCACGAAGTACAGCGAGCAGCTCAGGTGCTTGAACGCCACGCCGTGCGCCGCGAAGATCGGCGCGGCGACGTCCAGCACGTGCTGGGCGCGGTCGGCGCGGGCCGATAGGTGGATCTTCCAGCCGTCGGTGACGCCACCGAGCTTGTGCGGCGGGTACCAGGCCGTCCACACGTCCTGGTGGTGCTCGCTCCAGTCCGCCGGCATGCCCGTCGCGGTGTACTCGGTGCCACGCCGGGTCGTGCGGCTGAGCGGTGCGTAGAACTCCGGATCGGCGTGCACGAGTGAGATGCTCATTTCTCGTTCCCCTCTCCGGATTCTTTCGGGCTTTTCCCTTGCTCTGGAAACAATTCTGCTTGCCCGCCAACGGGTTCGGAAGGTCGTGGCGCGTCAGCTTCCGGACCGGTCGCGGGCAACAAGATGACCCCGTTGCGGGGTGACGAAAAGGGCGGGCACCCGTGGGTACCCGCCCTTGGTCCGCGCCGGTCTTTTCAGTCCCAGCCGAACGCGCCGATCACGTCGTCGTCCTCGCCGATCCCGTTCGATCCCGCCTTGCGCACCATGTTTCCTCCTGAACAGTGTCACCTGCTGTTTTCAGGGCAATGAGGTCTCAGATCCAGCCGCGCCGCGCGGCTGCCATTCCCGCCTGGAACCGGCTGTCCGCGCCGAGTTCGTCCATGAGCCGCGCGATCCGGCGGCGCAGGTGCCGCACCGACACGCCGATCTGCCGGGCGACGAGCTCGTCGGTCAGCCCGGAGGCGAGCATCCGCAGCACGGACCGGTCGTCGTCGGACGGCGTGCCGGCGGGTTCGGCGAAGTCCTGGGCGCCGTCCCACAACTGCCGGAAGCGGGCGACCAGCTCGCTCACGATGCCGGGCTGGTGCACGACCAGCGCGCCGGAGCCCGCGTCGGTCGGATCGGACGGCACGATCGCGATCCGTTCGTCCAGCAGGATCAGCCGCGCGAGCGGACCCGGCAGGAACCGGATCTGCGCGCCGGACGCCGTGCGCTCGCCGAGCCGGGCACGGGTGCGTTCGGCGCGCAGCACCCGCTCGTCGTAGATGATCCGCATCGTCACCCCGCGGCCCAGGCTGCGGTTGTCGAGCCGGGACGCCTCCGCGCGGGCCGCCTCGCTCGACGCCCGCGCCGGCTGCACCGCGTACACGCTGGAGCGGGTGAAGAAGCACAGCTCCGCGAGCCGTTCGCGGATCCGTTCGGGTTCGGTGATGTGCTCGACCTCGACCGTGCGCGCGTCGTGCCGGAACCCCGCCGCGAGGCCCGCCAGCTCGGTGCGCGTGCCGCCGATCTTCTGCTGGCGCCGCAACGTCTCCTGCTCCAGGCGTTCGATCAGCTCGCCGACCACGACCTCGGGGTCACCGGGCGCGTACCCGCACGGGGCGGTCGCGGCGACCTCCACGACACCGAGGGCGAGCAGTCCGGCCAGCGCGTTCCGCACGGCCGACTCGTCGGTGAGGGTGAGCGACGCGAGGGTGCTGTTGTCCCGCAACGGATCGGCGAGCAGGCTCCGGTACACGCCCTCCTGGACCGCGTCGAAGCCGAGGTCACGCAGCGACATCCCACCACCCCGATCAGTTCCACCGCCTACGGAGACTTTGCGTCACCTAGTTGCGCGGTCACATGGGTAGTGGCTCCCCATATTCGCTGCGGGGTGTGGGGGCGGAACACGCAACAAGCCCGGTCCCGCAGGGGCAGGACCGGGCTTTGCGCAGGTAGAACGGCTACTCGACCACCCAGGGGCCGAACGCCTGCAACGGCTCCTCGCACTTCGTCGCGTCCCCGATGACGACGGCCGCGAGCAGTTTGGGGGCCAGCAGGTGCACTCCCACGTGGTAGATGTCGGACGCGGTCACCTCCGCGAGCAGGTCGGGGCTGCGCCGGATCCAGTCGAGGTCGAGGCCGACCCCCAGCAGCGTCACCAGGGTCGTGGCGAGGCCCGACCTGGTGGCGATCGACATCGCGAGGTTGCCGGCCGCGAACTGGCGGACGTCGCGCAGCTCCTGGGCGCTCGGCCGCAACGTCGACAACCTGCCCAGCTCGTACCACATCTCGAGCAACGCGGGCGCGGTCACGTCGGTGGCGACGTCGGCCTCGATCACGAGCGTGGACCCCGCGCTGCTGTGCATGATCCGGCTGCGCGGGGTGTAGGTGTACCCCTTGTCCTCGCGGATGTTCGCCACCAGCCGCGACGAGAAGTACCCGCCGTAGATCAGGTTCGCGAGGTGCAGGGCGGGGAACAGCGGGTCGTCGCGGCGCAGCGCGGGCCCGCCGATCCGGATCGACGACTGCACCGAGCCGGGCCGGTGGAACAGCCGGGACGCGCCCGCGGGGGCCTCGTCCGGCAGTGGCGGCAGGTCCGGCACGGGGAGCCCGCCCGGCCGCCAGTCCGCGAAGTGGCGGTGCATCGCCGTGACGGCCCGGTCCGGGTCGACCAGGCCGACGACGACCAGCACCGCGTGGTCGGGCACGACCCGTTCGGCGTGCAGTGCCCGCAGCTGCTCGGCGGAGATCGCGTCGACCTCCGCGCCGGTCGGGATGCTCGCGCCGTAGGGGTGGTCGCCGTACAGGTGCCGGTGCAGGATCTCCCGCGCCCGGATGGCGGCCTGCGACCGCGCCGCCGTCAGCCGCGACGCGAGCCGCCCGCGTTCGGCCAGCACCTCCCGGTCGGGGTAGGTCGCCTCCCGCACGACCTCCGCGAGCACGGCCAGCAGGTCCTCGAACCGGTCCGCCAGCACGGTGCCGCTGAACAGCAGCCGGTCGTGGTCGACCTCGGCCCGCAGGCTCGCCCCCAGCTCGCCGATGCGTTCCGCGAGCCCGATCCGGCCGGTGGCCGCGGTGCCCGCCAGCACCGTCTCCGACAGCAGCCACGCGCGGGCCAGGTGACCCGGCGCCATCGAACCGAACGGGACGCTCAGCCGGATCTCGGCCAGCGGCGCGCCCGGCCGGTGCAGCGCGAGGAGCCGCAACCCGTTGGCACAGCGGACTTCCGTGACGTCCGGGGAGGTGATCTCCGGCCACGGCCGCAACGCGGGAACGACGCTCGCCGTCATGCTGCCTCCTCCTGGTACGAGGCGGGCAGCAGTTCGACCACGGCCCGGCGGTCGGGGGTGATGCGCGCGGCCGCCCGCGCCACCTGTTCGGGCGTGATCGAGGTGAGCAGGGCGGGCAGCTCCCCGAGCAGTTCGGCACGGCCGTGGCGGAGTTCCAGCGAGGCCAGCGCCTGCGTGCGCGCGAGCACCGAGTCCGTCTCGACCAGCAACCGGGTGGTGAGGCGGCTCGCGATCCTGTTCAGCTCGCGTTCCTCCGGACCGTGCCGCGCCACCAACGCGAACTCCTCGGCGATCGCGTCCAGCACCTGCTGCGAGCTCGTGCCGGGCGTCTGGCGGGCACTGAACACGAGTGCCGTCGGGTGGCCCGTGTCGAGCGGGTCGCCGAGCATGCCGAGGTAGCAGCGGTGGCTCGTGGCGAGGCCGTCCTGGCGCACCAGCCTGCGGTGCAGCCGGCACGCGGGTCCGTCGTCGGACATCACGTCGGCGAGCAGCAGGTGCGGCAGGTACTCGTCCCACTGGCCGATCGGGTCGGGCACCCTCCACCCCGCGGCCACGGCGGGCAGCGGAGCGTGCGGGTCGTACTTGACCGTGCGGCGCTCGCCGGTGATCTCCGGTTCCGCGAAGTCCGGCCGGGAAGGCCTGGGGCGGAACGGGATCGGACCGAAGTGGCGTTCCACCATCGCGAGGGCCTCGTCCGCGTCGAAGTCGCCGCACAACGTCAGCAGCGCGTTCGCCGGGGCGTAGTAGCGGTCGAAGAACTGGCGCGCGTCCTCGACGGTCGCCGAGTCCAGGTCGTCGAACGAGCCGTAACCGTCGTGCGAGTTCGCGAAGCTGTCGAAGAGAACTCCCGGCAGCGTCACCCACGGAAAGCAGCCGTACGGCTTGTTGGTGACGTTGGCGCGGATCTCCTCTTTCACGACGTCGATCTGCACGCGCAGGTTCTCCGCGTTGAGGTTCGGCGCGCGCATCCGGTCGGCTTCGAGGAACAGCGCGCGCTCCAAGGCGTTGCTGGGCAACACGTTGTGGTACTGCGTGTAGTCGAGGTGGGTGCTGCCGTTGAACACCCCGCCGGAGGCCTGCACGTAGTGCGCGTGGTCGAGCTTCGGCAGCAGCTCCGAACCCTGGAACATCAGGTGCTCGAAGAGGTGCGCGAACCCGGTGCGGCCCTCGGGTTCGGAGCGCATGCCGACGTCGTAGTGCACCGCGACGGCGACGACCGGGACCGTGCGGTCGGGTGCGAGCAACACCCGCAGCCCGTTGGCCAGCTGAGTGCGGACCAGGTGCTGGTGCGTTCTGTGCACGGCCGTCTCCTTCCGGTGCGCGTGCGAGGACTTCTAGCGGAACGGAACGCAGAGGCCGGGGCCGGTCAGCTCCTCGTCGGCCTCGAGCAGTTCGATGAAGTTCGGCGCCGAGGGCGTCTCGTCGTCGTGGTGCTCGGGTTCGGTCATGGTCGGGTCACCTCCTTGCGCGCGCGGATGACGTCGAGCACTCCGGCGTCGAGTGCGTCGGAGAACGCCTGTGTGCGCGGGAGTTCGCCGCCGCAGCGGCGCCAGCGCGCACGGGATTCGTTGCTGTAGCCCGAATCGAGCTCACCGACGGCGAGGTCGTTCTCGCCGACCGCGTCCCAGCAGCTGAACAACGTGCCGTCCGGTGCCACGACCGCGCCCAGCCGTCCGTCGGCCTCGGAGCAGAAGTCGCAGTGGTCGTCGCGCGGGCGGACGAGCCGGAACCCGAGTTCCGCCGCCCTGGCGCAGGCTTGCACCGCTTGTTCCGCGGCCCGTGCGTCCGGTGCCGGGACGCCGGCGCCGTAGTCGAGCACGGGAGCGATCGCGAGGTTCGTGCCGGGGACGTCGAGCACCGCGGCCGCCTGGTCGAGGAGCGTTCCGAGGTGGGGCAGGACGTCCGGTGTCACGTTGACGCGCACGGTGAAGCGGAGGCCGGTGTGCCGCTGGGCCGAGGCCACGTTCGCCAGGATGAGGTCGAACGTGGGCCTGCCCCCGCGCGTCACGCGTGTCCTGTCGTGCCGGTCGCGCTCGCCGTCCAGGGTGACCTGGAGGTGCCCGAGCCCGGCCTCGTGCAGCCGTGCGGCCGTACGTGGGGTGAGCAGCACGCCGTTGCTGATCATGCTGGCGGTGACCGGCATCCGCGCACCGAACGCCCGCAGCACCTGCAGACACCCGGCGGGGTTGAGCAGCGGCTCACCGCCGAACAGGAGCAGCTCCAGCCGCCGCACGCCCAGTTCGGCCATCTTCTTCTCGGTGAACTCGACACAGCGCGCGACGGTGCGGGCGTCGAGCCGTGCGGGAGCGATGCGCCGCCTGCCGTCCGGGGTGTTCTGGAAGCAGTATGAGCACCCGAGGTTGCAGCCGGTGGACGTCACGACGGTCAGGCTGTAGTGGTCCGGCGCCTGCACCACGTCGATCCCCATGGCGTTGAGCTGTTCCCGGCCCTCCGCGGTGAGATCGCCGTTCTCCACCAACCGGTCCGGCAGCAACGCCGTCGCCGACCGGCCGATGCACCACCAGCCGTTCTCGCCTCGCACCAGTCGCACGTCCCGCACCTCCCTCGGCACCCGCGGTGGATCAGATCCCGTAGTAGTCGCCGAGGTCGTGGTAGCCACCGGTGCCGACGCAGCGCACCTCCTGGTCGCCGTACTCGTCACCGAAGTCCGGGGTCTTGAGCATCTGATCCACCTCCTTCCGCTCGTTCGTGGTCTCCACTGTCGCCTGGGGGGAGGGCGGGCGACAGCGGATCGAACGGCAGGTAGGGGACGCCGTGATGGCAGCTTGGTGACCTGTGCCGGGTGGAACCGGATCAGCGCCGTCGTGCGGGTGCGGGCCAGGACCGGTACCCGCACGACGACAGCCGACCGCTTCGCGTCACGTGGCGGTCACACCGACGCTGCACCGGCACCGGGTCCCTGACATCTCGAAGTGCGACGACCTGTTGCCGCGCGGCTACCACCGCCCCGGCACGGAACTAGGTGGCGCGCGTCGCGGCAGCCAGCCAGGCCGCGGGCACCGGCGCGACGGTCCGTCCGTGCCCGATCGCCGGATCCACGCCCGCGTGCACCGCCGCCCGCCACCCGGACGCGCCCAGCCAGTCCTCCAGGTCGTCACGGGCCGCCGCGAACACGACCCCGTGCTTGCCCAGCCCGCCCCGCACCCGCGTGCCCCGGTCGCCGAGCATCGACACCTGCAGGTGTTCGAGCAGCAGGTGGCTGCCGGGGGCGGACAGCGCGGTCACCGCGTCCAGGAGCGCGTCACCCTCGTCGGGCGTGAGGTACATCAGCACGCCCTCGACCAGCCACGCGGTGGGCCTGCGGGGGTCGAACCCGGCGGCGAGCAGGGCGGTGGGCCAGTCCGTTCTGAGGTCGGCGGCCACCCCGATCCGCCCACAGGTGGGAGTCAGGCCGGACTGCTCGACCAGTGCGGTCTTGAACTCGATCATGGCCGGCAGGTCGAGCTCGAACCAGCGGGTGTCGCGCGGGCACGGCAGGCGGGTGGTGCGGCCGTCCACGCCCGCGGCGAGGGCCACGACCTGCCGCACGCCGTTGTCCAGCGCGTACCTGATCCGGTCGTCGAAGTACCGGGTGCGCACCACGTGGTAGGACGGGAAGCCGCTCGAGGTGTCCTGCATCTGCGCGATGAACGCGGCCAGCGCCGGGTGGTCGCCCGCCGCGGCGACGAGGAAGTCCGCCAGCGGGTCGGTGAACAGCGGGTCCGCGCCGGCGGCCTCCCGATGCCTCACCCAGGCCGTGTAGAGGGCGGTGTGGCTCAGTCCGTCGAGCGGGATCCGCATCAGGCCAGGTCCGATCGGAAGGCGGCGGCGAGGGCCGGGACGAGGTGGCCGAAGCGGTAGCCGCGGGTGCGTTCTCCGTCGCTCAACCGGTACCGCGCTCCGGGGTCGTTGAGCGACCAACTCGCCCGGCGGGCGAGGGTTGACCATTCACGCACGTGCCGGCCCAGGTCGCTGTCCTGGGTGACGACGACGGGCTCGCCCCGGTCGGCTGCGGCCAGCGCGGCGGCGAGACCCGGGGTGTCGCCCACGCCCAGCTCGGCGACGAGCGCGGCCACCTCGGACCTGTTTCCCCTCGACGGCTTCGTGCGGCTGAACCAGGTGTCGACGTGCATGCTCGGCAACGAGGCCGTGACCTGGTCGAACGTGGGCAGAACGCCGGTGATCAGGCCGGTCAGCCGCAGCGCGCGGGCCACCGGCTCCTCGTAGCGCAGCCGCCAGCTCTCGTCGTCGTCATCGTCGTCGTCCGGGTAGGCCAACCCGGCCTCGAGCATCAGCGGCAGCAGGCGGTCCGGGTCCTCGCCGCCGCGTTGTTCCGGGTAGTTGAGGTTGAACCACGTCGTGACGGTGCCGTCCACGGCGTGGGTGAAGTTCGGCGAGGCGTAGTCGTGCCGCAGGACCGCGACGGCCTCGGTGCCGCGGGAGAGCGCGTCCACGACGTGGGTCAGCGAGAACCCGGTCGGCTGGACGAGGACCGCCCACTCGCCGAGCCCGAACGCGGAGACCACCTCCGGGTAGCCGTCGTCGTAGTCGTGCGTCTCCGCGATCTCCCCCGGCGTGCGGTCCGCCAGCGTGTCCTCCAGACCGCCGGCGCGCCGCAGGGCGTCGAGCGGGGCGACACCGCGGACGAACGCCAGCGAGTAGATCTCGCCCAGGAAGGGCCCGGAGCCCGGGTGGGCGTCCGCCCAGGACAGGTCGTGCTGGTTCAAGTGGTCCCCCCGAAGTGGTGGGTGACGCGCGTCGCGTCACGTGGATTCGAGTCGGTGCGCGCTGTTCGCCTAGGGTGCTGCGTGTGTCGCAGTGCGGCCTCGCCCGGATGCCTGGGTGCCTCCACGAGCGCGGTCGCTGCCAGGGACAATGGTTCCCGACCGTTCAGCTCCAGGAGGATTGTTGATCCACAAGTTCTCGGTTCGCTCCGCGGGGGTCGCGGAGCCCGACATCCGTGAGCTCGGCCGATCGTGGGGGCTCGACGACCTCGAGGTGTGGCGCGACTACTACGTCGAGTTCGAGGGCACGCCGGATCCCGCCGCGCTCGCCGACGTGGCCGCCGTGCTCGGGGACCAGCTCGACGTCGAGGTGTCGCTGGACCGGCCGTTGGACGCCGGTGCCGTGCAGGTCGCCTACAAGCGCGGCGTGGTCGACAACGAGAGCGACTCGATCATCACCGTGTGCGGGTTGCTCGGGGTGAAGGCCCGCGCGGGCAAGGTCGCCACCAGCTACAGGTCGGCATCGCCGCAGCTGAGGGACCTGGTCGCCGCCACGCGGTTCAACGCGACGATCGAAGAGCTGCACGACGAGGAACCGCACTACGACACCCTCGTGCCGCAGGGCCACTACGAGTCGGCCGCGCAGTACGACCTGCGCGGGCTCGACGACGAGGCGCTCGCCGCGCTGGGCGTGGCCGGTGGCCGCAACCTCTCGCTCGCCCAGATGAAGCACGTCCAGCACGTCCAGGAGACGCTGAAGGACGAGTTCGTCACCGACGTGCTGCTGGAGGCGCTGGACGCCCGCTGGAGCGACCACTGCGCGCACACCACCTGGAAGTCGCTCGGCAGCCTGCTCGGCCGGCTCGTGCAGGCCGCGAAGGACGTCGACAACCCGAACGTGCTGAGCATGTTCCACGACAACGCGGGCGTCTGGGACTTCTACGACGGCCACGCGATCGCCATCAAGGCCGAGACGCACAACGGCCCGTCGGCCATCTCCGGCTACTTCGGCCAGCTGACCAAGCTCGGCGGCGTGCTGCGCGACATCCTCGGCACGGGCCTGTCCGCCGACCCGATCGGCAGCTTCGAGTACACCGCCGTCGGCGAGCCCGAGGCGCCCGCGCCGATCAAGGGCCGTCCCGACGCGAAGAGGCTCGCGGGCGAGACGATCCGGGCGATCAAGGAGTACGGCAACACGTTCGGCGTGCCGATGATGTCGTCGCGCATGACGTTCCACCCGAGCTACCGCGCCAAGCCGTTCGCGCTCGGCGGCAGCATCGGCCTGCTGCCCGTGTCGGCGGCGCAGCGCGGCACCCCGCGTCCCGGCGACTTCGTCGTGCTCATCGGCGGCCTGACCGGCAACGAGGGCATCCACGGCGCGTCCGCGAGCTCCGCGGGCGCCACGATGGACACGGCCGCCGTGCAGATCGGCGCACCGCTCGAGCAGGTCAAGTTCCGCAAGGCCCTGATCGAGCTGCGCGAGGCGGGCTGCATGAGCGCGCTGACCGACGTCGGGGGTGCGGGCCTGAACAGCGCCGTCGGTGAGATCGGCGAGGCGTGCGGCGTGTGGATCAACACCGCACTGGTGCCGCTCAAGACCGCGGCGCTGCCGATGTGGCGGATCCTGCTGTCCGAGTCGCAGGAGCGCATGCTGCTCGCCGTCCCGCCGGAGCACCAGGCGCGGGCGAAGCAGATCCTCGACCGCCACATGGTCCGTTCGACGGTCATCGGACGGTTCGCGGACACGGGTCGCTACCACGTGTTCCACGCCCCCGACCTGACCGAGGAGGCGCTGATCGCGGGCGCCCCCGACGAGGTGCCGGCCCACCAGGGCGAGACCGGCTTCGACGTGGCGTACGACCTGCTCGACCTCGAGGTCGAACGCGTCGAGGTCGGCGCGCCGCCGCGTCCGACCGACGTGGTGGAGTGGCCCGAGCTCGCGCCCACGCAGCTCGCCGGGCTGCTGGAGGAGGTCGTCGCCGACGCCGAGGTCGCCTCGCAGCACTTCGCCGACTCGCAGTACGACTCCACCGTCCAGGGCAACACCTGGTACGGCCCGCACTACGGCACCGAGCACTCGGTCCGCACGGCCTACTGGGCCGGCACGCCGGTCACCGGGTCGCCCGCCGCGGCCGTGCTGAACACCGCGTTCAACCCGTGGATGTTCGACGCGGACCCGGTCGCCGCGACCCGTCAGATGTTCTGCTCGGCGATCGCGGGCCAGGTGCTCGCGGGTGTCGAGGTCAAGGACATCTGCATGTGCGACAACTTCTACACCCCGCACCTGTCCCCGCACTGGCGCGAGTGGCTGGTCGGCATGGTCGACGAGCTCGCCGTGCTGGTGCGCCACTTCGGCGTGCCGCTGATCTCGGGCAAGGACTCGTCGGCCGGGTCCGTGCAGACCGACGAGGGCCTCGTCAGCGTGCCGCCCGCGGTGTTCCTGTCCGCACTGGGCAAGGTGCCGCACACCGACCGCCTGCTGCGCGAGCAGTGGACCACGCCGGGCAACGTGCTCGTGCGCGTCGGCCTGGAGACCCCGTCCCCGGTCGGCACGGTCGCCGCGCGCAAGCTCAGCCTGCCGACCGGCGCGCTGGACGACCTGGAACTGTCCGATGTGGACAGCTACCTGACCGCGCTCGCCGCGAGCAGGGCCCTGCTGCGCAGCGGCGCCCGCATCGGCGCCGGCGGCGTCGCGGCCACGCTCGCCCAGGGCGTGCTCGCGAGCGGCATCGGCGTGAGGCTGGAGTCCGGGACCACCGCGTCGCTCTTCGCCGAGCACCGCGTCGGTGCCGTCGTCGAGGTCACCCCCGACGACGTCGCCGCCCTGCCGGCCGAGCTGAACCCCGTCGTCCTCGGCACCCTCGAAGGCACGCTGGAGGGCACCGGGATCGGGCTCGAAGGCATCGACCTGTTCGCACCGGCCGCGCGCGACGGCTGGCTCAACTCGTTCACGGCGAGGATCGCATGAAGCCGACCGTCAACGTCCTGTACCTGCCCGGCACCAACTGCCAGGAGGAGACCGTCCGAGCGTTCGCCGAGGTGGGTGCGCAGCCGCGGATGAGGTTCGCGGCCGACCTGCTGGCGGGCACCGAGCGGCTCGACGACGCCGACATCCTCTGCATCCCCGGCGGGTTCTCGTTCGGTGACCACCTCGGCGGTGGCGCGGTGGCGGCGGCGTTGCTGCGCAGCCACCTCGCGGACCAGTTCGAGGCGGCGCGCACGCGTCCGCTGATCGGCATCTGCAACGGGTTCCAGATCGCGGTGCGCGGCGGCTGCTTCGGCAAGGTCGGCCTGAAGGTCAACAGCGCCGGCACGTTCCGCAACGAGGAGAACCAGCGGCACGTCGTCGAGAACGACAACGACAGCCCGTGGCTCACCGGCCTCGGCGGCCAGACGCTGACCTTCCCGTGCGCGCACGGCGAGGGCCGCTTCGACCCGGGCAGCGAGACCGCGGGCTTCCGCGTCGCGCTGCGCTACGAGAAGGACTCGAACCCCGACGGCTCGTTCGACGACATCGCCGGTGTCACGAGCGCCGACGGGCTCGCGTTCGGGCTGATGGACCACCCGGAGCGGGCGATCGACCGCGAGGTGCGGCTCGCGTTCTTCTCGAACGGCGTGCGCGCGGTCCGCTAGCGGTGCTGGTGCCGGCCCCACCGCGAGAGCGGGGGCCGGCACCCTGTCCGTGCCGTGATCACCACGGCACGGTGGTGATCATGAAATCACTCCTGATCGCGGCCCTTGTCGCCGTGACTCCCTTACCGCCCCTGCAACCGGAACTGCTGCACGCTGCCATCGCCGACCTGGAGCACCCGGTGGCGACGTCGGCGCAGCTGCGGGTGGCCGGTCCGGCCGGCCGCTGGTACGGCGCGGAAGGCCTCGCGGACGGCCGGCGCGAGGTCCGCCCGGACGACAGGTTCCGGATCGGCAGCGTCACCAAGGTGTTCGTGGCGACGGTCGCGCTGCAGCTCGTGGCGGAACGCAGGCTCAGCCTCGAAACGAAGGTCCGCCACTTCTTCCCGGACGTGCCCGAGTCGCTGGACGCCGTGACGGTCGGCCAGCTCCTCGACCACACCAGCGGCATCCCGAACGAGGTCGGCTACCCGGACCTGAGCACGCCGGAGAAGGTCCTCGCGCACCGCTACGACCGGTGGACGCCGCAGCGGCTCCGGGACCTCATCCCGGAGAGCGGGCCGAAGTTCCCGCCCGGCACCAGGCAGGAGTACCGCGGCATCAACTACCTGCTCGCCACGATGATCGTCGAGAAGATCACCGGCCGGGACCTCGCGCGGGAGGTCGAAGAACGCGTCACGCGCCCGCTGGGCCTCACCAAGACCTATGTGCCGCAACGGAACGAGACCACCATCCGCGGCGCGCACGTGCACGGCTACCTGGACGTCTCGGGGCAGAGGGTCGACGTCAGCGACTTCAACTCGTCCCGCGCCCACGGCGAGGGCGACATGGTGTCCACGACCGGTGACCTCACCCGGTTCATCGACGCGCTGTTCGGTGGCCGACTGCTGCCCGAACCGTTGCTGGAGCTGATGTTCACCCTGCCAGAGGTGTCCATGGTGGACGGAACGCCCGCGAGGTACGGCACCGGACTGCAGACCTTCACGGTCAACGGCGTCGAGGTGTGGGGCAAGACGGGGGAGTGGTACGGCTACAACGCGGGCATGTTCTCGACGCGCGACCAGCAGCGGCGCATCGCCTACTCCTTCACGCCCACGGTCAGGGACGCCACCCAGCAGGAGATGACACTGCGCATCGCCAACGCGGTGACTAGCCCCTGATCTGGTCGGCCTTGATGCCGTACTGCGCCATCTTGCGGTAGATCGTCGCCCGCCCGATGCCGAGCTCGGCGGACGCCTGCGCGATCGTCGCGCCCGGCGCGGTCAGGCAGCGCACGATCTCGTCGCGTTCCAGCACCTGCAACCGGCTCAGCCGGTGGCCGACGCTGGTGAACACCTCGGCGGGCAGGTGCTGCACGTCGACGACGTCGGACCGGGCCGCGGCGACGCGCACGACGTGGCGCAGCTGCCTGGTGTTCTCCGGCCACTCGTACGACAGCAGCGCGCGGGCGGCGGCCGAGGTGAACGTGACCTCGCGGCCCCGGTCGCGGTGCGCGAAGTAGTGGGCGAGCGGCAGGATGTCGTCGGGGCGGAACCGCAGGGCCGGGGCCTCCACGACGACGTCCACCAGCGGGGCCAGCGCCTCGGGCAGGGCCTCGGTCGCGGTCAGCACGAACCCGGTCAGCAGCGGCGCGAGTGACGACGCGGCCCACGCCGGCAGCGCGTCGACGTCCGAGACGACGACGCACGTGTCGGCCTTGCCCAGTTCCGGGGTCCACAGGCGCAGCCACTCCCCGACGGCGTCGGGGGCCGGTGGGCGGGCGTTGAGCAGGCGTTCGCGGGGGCGGACGGACCGGCGTGCGCACGTGGCCAGCGCCGTCTTGCCCGCTCCCGGCTCGCCGACGACGGCCACCACGCGGTCCTCCCGCATGGCCTCGGCCGCCGTCGCCACCGCCGACGTCCAGGACGCGGACAGCTTCGGCGGCGCCACCCGGTCCGAGTAGACGCGGAACACCTCGCCGCGCGGGGTCGGGCGCGCCTTGCGGCCCGAGGCGCGGGCCAGCATCAACGCCGCCGTGTTGCCCGCCGCGGCCTGCGCGAGCGCCAGGAGCAGGTCGGACGACTGGTCGGACCAGGTCGTGAGGTTCACGCTGCCCGCGAGGGCCCCGGACACCGGGTCGAGCACCGGCACGGCCGCGCACGTGTAGCCGCGCAGGCCCGTGCAGTAGTGCTCGTCGGCGCGGACCAGCGACGCCGTGCGGTCGGCGAGCGCGAGGCCCAGGCCGTTCGTGCCGGCGTTGGTCTCGGCGAAGTGGAAACCGGGGGCGAGGTAGACGCGGTCGAGGGAGCGGACGATGCCCGGATCGGTGCAGAGCCTGGTCAGGACGAGGCCGTCGCTGTCGGTGATCATCAGGCTGATGGGCTCGTCGGACAGCGTGGCGTGCAGGCCGCGCAGCACCTCGTGGCCGCACTCGTAGAACAGCGAGGACGTGTCGACCGTGCCGGTGAAGACCGGTCGCACCTCGTCCTCGGGCACGCCGTACCGCTCACTGCGCAACCACGACGCCCGCAGTCGCTGCGGGATCGCGGCCAGCCGCCGGTCGTCCACGTCGACCTCCTCGTCGCGCGTTCGAAGCCCAGAGTACGGCCGGGACGTCCGTTCGGCGTGTGGCTCCCTGTCTCAAAGTGAGACACCGGGTGGGTGCCTGAGCTGCGCCGATCTTCCTACGGTCTGCCACAACCACCACGCCAGCGGGAGGCAGCATGTACTCGAAGGACGGCGAGGACTACTTCATCGTCGACGCGCACATCGCTCTGTGGGACGCCCGCCCCGGGAACCAGCGCAACATTCACGGCAAGCAGTTCATCGACTGCTTCTACGACTACCACCGCAACCTCTCGCCCGAGTCGGAGGTGTGGCCGTACGAGGAGTACCTCTACCAGGGCGGTGACCGCCTGATGAAGGACCTCTTCGACGACGGGTACGTGGACCACGCGATCTTCCAGCCCGCCCACCTCGGCGCGTTCTACCACAACGGTTTCGGGCAGACCGAGGAAGCGTGGGCGCTCACCTCGAAGCACCCGGACAAGCTCACGTACAACCACTGCTGGGACCCGCGCCGCGAGCAGAAGGGGCTCGACGAGCTCAAGCGCGACGCGGAACGGTTCGGGCTCAAGGGAGTGAAGCTCTACACGGCCGAGTGGTACGGCGACTCGCGCGGTTACCGGCTCGACGACCCGTGGAGCTACAAGTACCTGGAGGCCGCGCAGGAGCTCGGCATCCGCAACATCCACGTGCACAAGGGGCCCACGATCCGGCCGCTCGACCGGGACGCGTTCGACGTGGCCGACGTCGACCACGTGGCGACGGACTTCCCCGAGATGAACTTCGTGGTCGAGCACTGCGGGCTGCCGCGCCTGGAGGACTTCTGCTGGATCGCCACGCAGGAACCGAACGTGCACGCCGGTCTCGCGGTCGCGATGCCGTTCATCCACACCCGGCCGCGCTACTTCGCGCAGATCATCGGCGAGCTGCTGTACTGGCTGAACGAGGACAGGATCCAGTTCTCCAGCGACTACGCGCTGTGGACACCGCGCTGGCTGGTCGAGAGCTTCGTGGACTTCCAGATCCCCGAGGACATGACCGAGTACGCGCCGCTCACCGTGGCTCAGAAGAAGAAGATCCTCGGCCTCAACGCGGCGCACCTGTACGACATCCCGGTGCCCGCCGGTCTCGACATCGCGCCGGTCGAGCAGGAGGCGGTGGCCGTCGCATGATCCAAACCGCCGTGTTCAAGGCGCTCGACGAGGTGATGGACCCCGAGCTGGACGAGCCGATCACGACGCTCGGGTTCGTCCGCTCGGTCGAGCTGGACGGCGACGTGCTGACCGTCCACCTGCGACTGCCGACGGCGTTCTGCTCGCCGAACTTCGCCTACCTCATGGCGTCGGACTCGAAGGACGTGCTGCGCGACCTGGCCCCGCACGTGGTCGTCGTGCTGGACGACCACCACGACTCGGACGTGATCAACCGTGGCATCGCGGCGGATTCGGGATTCGTCGGCACGTACGGCGAAGAGGCGTCGCGAGAACTCGAAGTGCTGCGGCTCACGTTCCAGCGCAAGGCGCACGCGGCCGCGATGGAACGGGCCGTGCGCGACGTGCCGGTCGACCGCCTGAGGTCGTTGACGCTGAAGGACCTCCCGGCGACCAAGGCGGCGGAGGCGTTGCGGCGCAGGCGGTCCGCGCTCGGCTTCGACATCTCACCGGACGCGCCGGTGCTCGTCGACGACCACGGCGTGCCCCTGCCCGCGGGCCAGTTGCCGCTGCGGCTGCGGTTCGCCCGGTCGGTCGGCATTTCCATCGAGGGCAACGCGCACTTCTGCCGCGGCCTGCTCCGCACCCGTTACGCAATGGAGGAATCGGCATGAAGGCCGTCCAGGTAGTCGGCTACCACCAGCCGTTGGCGCTCACCGAGGTCGAGCAGCCGAAGGCGACCGGCCCGTTCGACGTGGTCGTGCGCATCGGCGGCGCGGGCGTGTGCCGCACCGACCTGCACATCCTCGAGGGCCAGTGGGCGGAGAAGTCCGGTGTCGCCCTGCCGTACACGATCGGCCACGAGAACGCGGGCTGGGTGCACGAGGTCGGCTCGGCCGTCACGAACGTCGCCGTGGGCGACAAGGTGATCGTGCACCCGCTGATCACCTGCGGCCTGTGCCGGGCCTGCCGCAGCGGCGACGACGTGCACTGCGCCGCCTCCCAGTTCCCCGGCATCGACACCGCCGGCGGCTACGCGGAGTACCTGAAGACGTCCGCTCGCAGCGTCGTAAAGATCGACGACGCGCTGGAGCCCTCCGACGTGGCGGCGCTCGCCGACGCGGGCCTCACGGCCTACCACGCGGCGGCCAAGGCGGCGCGCAGGCTGCGGCCGGGGGACCGGTGCGTGGTGATCGGCGCCGGAGGCCTCGGGCACATCGGCGTGCAGGTGCTGAAGGCGTTGACGGCGGCCGAGATCGTCGTCGTGGACCGCAACCCGGACGCGGTGAAGCTCGCCGAGACGATCGGTGCCGACCACGGCGTCGTCGCGGACGGTTCGCACGTCTCCGCGGTCCTCGACCTCACCGGCGGCAACGGCGCCGAGACCGTCATCGACTTCGTCGGCGAGGGCGGCGCCACCAAGGACGGCGTGGCGATGCTGCGGCGCGCGGGCGACTACCACGTCGTCGGCTACGGCGAGAACATCGACGTCCCGACGATCGACATCATCTCCACCGAGATCAACCTGATCGGCAACCTCGTCGGCTCCTACAACGACCTGTGCGAGCTGATGGTGCTGGCGGCGCAGGGGAAGGTCACGCTGCACACGCAGAAGTACCCGCTCGACCGGTTCCAGGACGCGATCGACGACCTCGACGCCGGACGGGTGCGGGGCCGCGCGATCCTCACGCCCTGAGCCGGAACTCGTTCGGGCTGTAACGCTCCGCGCGGCCGCGCGGATGAGTGGTCCATGGGTCTGGTCACCGTCAACGGCAGGGACGTCGGGTTCACCGACGCCCTGTCCCGCGTCGCCGAGCAGCTGGAACCGCTCGGCGACGCCGGCCGGTGCGTAGCGGAGACGTACGCGCTGGCCACCGAGATCCGCCGGATCACCGAGGCGGCGGCGGTGGACGACAGGGAGGTCAAGCTCGCGGTGCTGCACCAGCGCCGCCGCGAGTCCACCGCCTCCCTGCGCAGCATGCGCAAGGAGCTCGGGAGAGCCGACAGGAGCGCGGCGGCGTTGCGCGAGTGCATGGTGAACATGCAGCGCGCGACCGTGAAGCCGGGCATCGAACTGGCCGAGCGCCGCGCGTACATCGACCTCACCCAGCACTTCACGACGATGCTGGTGCAGCACCACACCGAGCTCACCGGCGGCGTCGCCGACGTCATCGACAAGGTGCTCAACGGATCCGGTGCCACCGCGCTCGCGCCCGCCCGCAAGCCGCGCCGCCGCCGGTGAGCCGGAACAAGAGCGGGTGCGGGGGCTGCGGACTCGCGATCTTCGCCGTGTTCTTCCTGCTCCCGCTGGCGATCGTGCTGATCGCGCCGGCGATGGCGGCCCGCATCCACGTCGACGGCGTGCCGGAGCACCAGCCGTTCCTGCGGGAGTGGCTCTGGGGCGCCGCCGTCTCCGTGCCGCTGAGCGTCCTGCTGGTCCGGTTCGCGTTGAAACGCGACGGCCGGGTGCGCGGTGCCCCGCCGCTGAAGCGGTGGTCCGGTCTCCTCGGGCGTGGGCTGGTGCTGCTCGCCGCCGTCAACGTCTTCGCCTTCCTGTGGAAGGCACCGTCCGCCGCGGGTGAGTACGCGGTCGACGACACCCTGCCGTTCTTCGGCACGGCCGCACTCGTCGGCGTGGGCGTGCTCGTCTTGATGTCGCTGTGGGACCGCCGCGCCCGCCGGGTCACCGTCCAGGAGGTCCGCGAGGCCGCCGTTCAGGCCGACCGGGCGCTGAAGCGGGTCCGCGCCGAGAACGCCAAGGTGCGCCGCCAGGCCGAGCAGGTGCAGGCGCGCCTGGTCGAGCTCCAGGCCCGCACCCCGGCGCGCTCCGACGTCGAGTTCCACTCGTTGCGGGTCTTCCACCGCGAGTCCTACCAGTGCGCCGACACCGCGCACGACGCCTACCGGTCCGCGCAGACCTCGCTGCACACCATGGCGTTCCTCGTCCGCCGGGCGCACAGCGCGCCCCTCCGGCTGACCGTCAGCAGGCGCGCCCGCGCCGAAATGCGCGAGGCCGCGGCGCATCTGGCCAGGTCGCACGGCGAGCTGCGGACGCAGGTCGACCACGGGCTGGGCATGGTCCGCGACCTGAACGCCAACACGTCCGAGCTCAAGCACCAGATCCGCGACAACTGCGGCGCGCAGGGCCGGCGCTGGTTCGAAGAGCTGGAGGACCGCATCGAGCAGGCGCGGGAGGAGCGCCGTGCGAGTCGTACCCGCTGATGGCCGCGGGTGAAGGAGAAAAGAGCTCGCGTTCGCGGTGGTCGGAGAACTTGCGGGAACTCCCCAGCAGGACGAGAAGTTTTCTATTCCACGCCAATCCTTCTTCTTAGGGGGTTCGGTACGGGCAGGAAACGGACAGGAATCGCGCAGAGTGTCGGCGCCCGTGGCGGCGGGTTACCCGGACGGAGTAGTGGCCGTCGCCGTGTGGCCCAGGACACTGCGGCAGGCGGGTGTGCCGCGCCGTAACGCCTGCCCGCCCGTCTCGGCACGGCGATGACCAGCGGAATTGACGCGTTTCGGATGGTGTCGAACGCCAAGATCACGACGGGGTAATGGCGGAGTTGATCACGCTCGGCCGCGAGATCCGCATGCGAAATTCCGAATAAGCGCCGGTGACGGAAAGCAACATCCGGTCGCGCTGCGTTCTTGCTTAGAAGACGCCCCGCGACCGTGTCAAGTTGCCGCTCATTAGGGGGCTCGTTCCCGGTGTCGCGCAACGAAAGCCCAGCTCGGTGGCGCTTTCGTCCACTCGGTCGAGGGGGAGCGCCCCTAGCTGTCAGAACACCTTCCCCCAACGCGACAGGTCACCTGAACTCGGATAGGGGGTGTTGCGCTGCGCATCTGACTGAGTACTCTGCTCTCACCCCTCAAGATCATCGCTGTTGATAGTGTTGATCTTGCAGTGCTATCTTTCCGTCGCCAATTCGGGTGGTCGTGGAGCGTTGTGAAGCTGAAGAACGTGCCTGAGACGAATTACAAGACAATTCGTTCTCGGCTCACTGGTGTCGTGGTGGTTCCCAGCGTCGTCCTTCTGGCCATGTGGGCGCTGTTCTCGTCGTACACGGTGTTCGAGGGTCTCTACCTCCAGCTGGTCGCCTCCGGCGCGCGGGACGCGTCGATCCCCGCCGTGCAGTCCTTCGCGTCGCTGCAGAAGGAACGCGAGCTCAGCATGACGAGCCTGAGCCGTTCCGGCGCGACCTCGTCGGCGTTGCTCAAGCAGCAGCAGGACACCGACAAGGACGTCGAGAAGATGAAGGCGGCCTTCGGCGAGCTCGCCTCGCAGGCGCCGCAGGAGATCGTCGACGGCATCAACAAGCTCAACGGGCTGCTCGACCAGCTGCCGGACCAGCGCGAGCGCCTCGAGTCCGGCAACTCGTCCAAGGACGAGGTCTACCGCTACTACAACAGCGTGCTCGACGCTGGTGGCTCGCTGTTCGGCACGCAGGCCCGCATCGTGCCCGACGCCGAGACCGTGCAGGGCGCGCTGACCGCGTTGCAGGCCTTCCAGGCCTCCGACGCGATGTCGCGGGCCAGCTCGGTCGCCGCCGGTGCCATCGCGGCGGGCAAGTTCACGCCGGAGGAGCACCGCGAGTACGTCAACCTCGTCGGCGCGTACCACTTCACGCTGAACGTCATCGAGCCCGTCGCGCTGCCGGACGTGCGCGAGCACTACAAGCAGCTCACCGGCAGCGCGCCGTACCAGCAGCTGGTGACGTTCGAGAACCGCCTGCTGCAGAACTCGGAACGGCCCGTCGGGCAGCAGGTCACCCTGGCGGACTTCGAGAACGCCACCCGCGCGGTCTCGCAGGAGATCGTCACGATGGTGCAGGAGCAGTCCACCGGCGCCGTCAACATCGCCATGGCGAACGGCAAGGAGAAGTTCACCACCGTCCTCATCGGCTCCCTCATCGCCCTGATCGCGGTCATCGCCGGCATCTTCGTCGCCGTGCGCGTGTCGAACCGACTGGTCAACAAGGCGTTGATCGTCCGCCTGATCAGCCTGAAGAGCGACTCGCTCAAGCTCGCCCACGAGCGGCTGCCGGACATCGTCGAGCGGCTGCGCGACGGCAAGCACGTCGACGTCGCCGCCGAGGTCCCCGCGCTCGACTACGGCAACGACGAGATCGGGCAGGTGGCCGACGCGTTCAACGCCGCGCAGTACACCGCCGTCGCCGCGGCCGTGAAGGAGTCGCAGACGCGTGAAGGCGTGAACCGGGTCTTCCTCGACATCGCGCGCCGCAACCAGGGTCTCGTGCACCGCCAGCTCAAGATCCTCGACAAGCTGGAGCGCGAGGAGGAGAACCCCGACCACCTCGACGCGTTCTTCCAGCTCGACCACCTCGCGACCCGCGCCCGCCGCAACGCCGAGAACCTGATCATCCTGACCGGCGAGCAGCCGGGCAGGCAGTGGCGCAAGCCCGTGCGCATGCTCGACGTCGTCCGCGCCGCCGTCGCGGAGACCGAGCAGTACGCCCGCGTGAAGGTGAACCCGGTGCCCGAGGTCGCGCTGGTCGGCGCCGCCGTCGCGGACACCATCCACCTGATCGCCGAGCTCGTCGACAACGCGACGTCGTTCTCCTCGCCGCGCTCGCAGGTCGAGATCCACAGCAGCGAGGTGCCGCAGGGCCTCGTCATCGAGATCGAGGACCACGGCCTCGGCATCAAGCCCGAGGACCGCGAGCAGCACAACCAGATGCTGGAGGCGCCGCCGGACTTCGAGGCGATGAGGCTGCGCGGCGAGTCCCGCCTGGGTCTCTTCGTCGTCGCCCGGCTGGCCGCGCGCCGCCACATCCACGTCGAGCTGCGCGACTGCCCGTCCGGCGGCACCATCGCGCTGGTCCTGGTCCCGTCCGAGCTGATCGTCGGCGAGGCGGGCGCGGTGGACCCCGCGGACTCGGTGCAGATGCCGAAGCCGACGTTCCGCCAGCAGACGATGCAGCAGGCCGCGCGGTCGCCCGAGGCCCTGGAGGCCGCGGTCCCGCTGCAGGGCGACCTGACGCACGAGTCCCTGCCGGCCGAGCGCCCCACCGAGACGTTCCAGCTGGACGAGTTCTGGGCCGGGAGGGCAGTGGGAAACGGCCACGCCCCAGACCCGGAAAGGGATCTGGACAGCAACAGCGGGCAGCTCGAGCTGCCCCGGGACGACCGCCAGGCAGGCGCCTGGCCGACCGACGACCCGGCGGAAGGTGAGACGACGCGCCAGAACGCCCGGCCCGAGCTGCCGCGCCGGAGGCGGCAGCAGCACCTCGTACCGCAGTTGGCCAACGACGACCTCCGGCCGATGCCCGAACTCGCGGAGTTCAACCCCGAGGAACGGGCGGAACGCACCCGCGACGGCATGGCCGCGTTCCAGCGGGGAACCCGTGACGCCCGCCAGGCCGACGACGTCGTGGAACCGTGATGACGAATACTGAAAGGGCTATTTCCGTGGACGACCTGACCAGCGGGCACCCCGAGCTCAACTGGCTGCTGGAGGACCTCGTCGCGAGAGTGGTCGGTGCCCGGCACGCGGTGGTGCTCTCCGCGGACGGCCTGCTGCTCGCCCACTCTCCCGAGCTCTCCAAGGACGACTCCGACCACCTCTCGGCGATGGCGTCGGCGTTCCAGAGCCTCGCTCGCGGCACCGGGAGACACTTCGGAGGTGGGCAGGTCCGCCAGACCATCGTGGAGATGGAGCGCGCGCATCTCTTCGTCACCGCGGCGGGACAGGGCGCCTGTCTCGCGGTGGTGGGCGACGAGGACGCCGACATGGGCATGATCGCCTACGAGATGAACATGCTCGTGAAGCGCGTGGGCGCCTACCTCTCCTCGGCACCCCGAACAATGGCCTCGCCGAGGATGCCCAACCCCCTCGGGTTGTCATGAGCAACTCCTCCGACTGGTGGTACGACGAGGCGGCGGGCCCCATGGTCCGCCCCTACGCCATGGTGAGCGGTCGCACCAGGCCCAAGCCCGCGGGCGAGGACCTGACCCTCACGACCCAGGTCCGGGCGCTGCGCACGACGACGGACCAGGGCACGCTCTCGGTCGAGCACCTGGAGATCATCAAACTCTGCCGGAAACCGCTTTCCGTGGCGGAGGTCGCCGCCTACCTGCACGCGCCGCTCGTCGTGGTGAAGGTGCTCCTGAGCGACCTCATCCAGCGCGGTGACGTCATCACCAGCAGCCCGTCCACGAAGGTGGTCCCGGTCGACATGAACCTACTCCAGAAGGTGCTCGATGGTGTCCGTGCAATCTGAGCAGGGCAGGGAAGAACTCTCCGTCCCCACCTCCGTCAAGATCGTCGTGGCCGGCGGCTTCGGCGTCGGCAAGACCACGATGGTCGGCGCGGTCAGCGAGATCACGCCGCTGCGGACCGAGGAACTGCTCACCGAGGCCGGCGAGGAGATCGACGACCTCTACGGCGTCGAGGGCAAGACCACGACGACGGTCGCCCTCGACTTCGGCCGCATCACGATCAACCCCGAACTGGTGCTCTACCTGTTCGGCACACCCGGCCAGGACCGCTTCTGGTTCCTGTGGGACGAGCTCGCCATCGGCTCGATCGGCGCCGTCGTCCTGGTCGACACCCGCAGGCTCGACGCGGGCTTCGGCGCGATCGACTTCTTCGAGCGCAGGGGCATCCCGTTCGTCGTGGCGGTGAACTGCTTCCAGGGCAGCCACACCTACACGACCGAGGAGCTGCGCGTGGCGCTGGACGTGCCGGACTCGGTGCCGCTGGTGCTGTGCGACGCCCGCGACCGCGAGTCGTGCAAGGCGGTGCTGGTCCGCGTGATCGAGCACGCGATGAACCGGCTCGACGTGATGGCCTGAAGCAGGCCCGCTGAAGCTCTTGGTGTGCCGCACACCAAGGGCTTCAGCCGTTCCTACGACCTGATCTGCTCCAGCCGGCACCGGAACGGCCGCAGGATCGGCGGCACCTCCGTGAGCCGGTAGCCGGGCACCTGCTCCGGGTCCTTCGCGATGCCCGCCAGCGTCTCCGCCACGTACTCCAGGTGACTGCGGGTGTAGACGCGGCGCGGGATCGCGAGCCGCACCAGCTCGAACGGCGCGGGCGTGAGCAGCTCGCCGGACGGGTCGATGTCGCCGAGGTAGAGCGAACCGACCTCGGCGCACCGGATCCCGCCCGCGAGGTACAGCTCCGACGCGAGCGCGTGGCCGGTGAACCGGCTCGGCGGGATGTGCGGCAGGAGCCTGGCCGCGTTGAGGTAGACCGCGTGCACGCCCGTCGGCCGCACACTGTCCACACCGGCCTCACGCGCGCAGTCCGCGAGGTACGCCGTGGCGTCGGCGCGCTCGCGCAGGTACATCGGGTCGGTCACCTCGACCAGGCCCTGCGCGCACATGTCGAGGTCGCGGCCGGAGAGCCCGCCGTACGTGCTGAACCCCTCGGTCGCGATCAGCAGGAGTTCGCACTGCTTGGCCAGATCGGCGTCCTGCAGCGCGAGCATCCCTCCGATGTGGACGATGCCGTCCTTCTTCAGGCTCAGCACGCACCCGTCGGCGAGCCGGAACGCGAGCTTCGCGACCTCGCGCGGGCTGTGGCCGCGGTAGCGCTCCTCGCGCTGCGTCACGAGCCACGCGTTCTCGGCGAACCGGGCCGCGTCGAGGATGAACGGCACGCCGTGCTTGCTGCACAACGCGCGCACCGCCTCGAGGTTGGCCATCGACACCGGCTGGCCGCCGCCGCCGTTGTTGGTGATCGTGATGAGCACCAGGCCGACGTCCTCGGGCCCGTCCAGCAACGCCTCCAGTGCGACGAGGTCGATGTCGCCCTTGAACGGCACGTCGCTGTCGAAGTCGGCGAAGGCCGGTGACGGGAGGTCGCGGACCACGCCGCCCGCCAGTTCCACGTTCGCGCGGGTGGTGTCGAAGTGCGTGTTGCTGACCGAGATCTGCCCGGGTTTGAGCAACGCGCTGAACAGGATGCGTTCGGCGGCGCGGCCCTGGTGCACGGGCAGGATGTGCTCGTACCCCGTGAGGTCCGAGGCCACCTCGCGGAACCGGAACCAGGAGCGCGAGCCCGCGTACGTCTCGTCGCCGCGCATGCCGGCGGCCTGCTGTTCCGCCGACAACGCGCCGGTGCCGGAATCGCTCAGCAGGTCGATCGTGACGTCTTCCGCCGTCAGGTTGAACTGGTTGTACCCGGCCTCGGAGTAGCGGCGTTCCCGGTGTTCACGGGTGGTGATGGGAATGGGCTCGACGACCTTGATGCGGTACGGCTCCACGGCGGTGGCCTTTCTGGTGCAGCGCTAAGCGGATAGTGCTTTGGTGCGGGGCGGCGTGACGTCGTACGCCTCCGACGACAGGTAGACCGAGACACCGGGCTTCGGTCTGCCGAGCCGCAGCGACACGTGGGCGATCAGGCCGACGCCGTCCCCGAGCGGGCGCTGGACGAGGCTCGCCAGCGCCATCACGAACGGCGTCGTGTCGAGCCCGCACCTGGCCATGATCGCCAGGACGCGCTCGCACGCCTCCAGGTCGTCCTGCACGTAGTCCCGCACCGGGATGTAGAGGGAGTAGCCGCTGGGCCGTTCCGTGTCGCCGGACAGGAAGGTGTAGCTCGACATCAGCGGACGCCGGGAGAACGGCCCCGTGCCGCCGCAGGCGAGCTCGCAGACGTCGGCGAGGATCACCGGGTCGACCTCGGGCACCGCCGCCGCGGCGCGCACCACGTCCGCGACCACGGCGTCGTCGTGCGCGACGTAGGTCTTCACCCGCGCCCGGTTCTCGTCCATGAGGTCGAGGGCGAAGAAGGAGAACCGGTCGAGTCCCTCCCGCCGCAGCGCGTGCTCCCGCACGGCCGGCAGGGCCGCGCTCAGGCCGAGGCGGGACAACGCCTCGCCGACCAGTGCGGTCGCGCTCTCACGGCCGCGCACGTCGGGGTTGAGGTAGACCTTGACGGCGGGAGGCGCACCCGGCCCGACGATCAGCGAGTACCAGAACGCGAACGCGCCCTGCGGGTCCTCGGGAAGGAACAGGTCGCGGACCAGGTCGAGCTGCCGCAGCCGCACCTGGTGCCGTTCGGCCAGCCCGTCGAGCACCCGCAGCGCGGCGGTGACGTTGGCCTGCCGGCCGGGCCGCTCGGCGAGCGACTCGATGATCATGCGCACGGCGGGGGGTTCGTTTTGAGCCAAAGCCACCGAGAATTCGACCGGGGTGTGGTCGTCGGCGACCGATGAGGGCCAATGGGGAACCGCGGAGAGGGGAAGCCGGGAACCGGGGCCTAATGCTTCACCCAGCAGTTTTGTCGCGCTTTCGGCTGAGTTCGTTAAACCGACAGCGCGAAGCAGGTCGTGTAGTTGTCCGATGGCGAAATCGTGCAACGAGACGGATGGCGCGCTCAAGATGGGGCACTCCTGATCGGCCGGGGAATCAGGTCGGCTTGCAATCCCTGACGGGGTGGAATCGCACCGTGAATTCTCTCAAGCGGCCACATGCCCAGGTCAAGAGCCAAGGGGGTTGCATACGACACTCTCCACTGTGATGAAGATTGCACCACTCGGTCTATTGACTCGGTTGTTTGAGCCTGCCATTGAGCGCAATTGCGTCTGCGCGTATGGGTGTGCTATGTGCACCTGATGTCGGTTTCGCAGAGTAAGGTTTGTGCCATTGGCGGCCGATATGGTAGCGAGACCCGCATCCCGCCCGTTTGTCCCGGTACAAAAGAAAACGGGGGTGTCCGCCGGAGCGAACACCCCCGTTCGGGGTTGTTTCGGAACTGATCAGCCGCGCGACTTCGCACACCGCGCTTTGCCGGGGCAACTGCGGATCATGCGCACCGAAGGGGCCTCGTCGATCGTGGCGGGCGGGTTCACCGCGCCTCCCGGCCACTGCACCGAGATCGCGATCGACGCCGCGTTGTTGTCGTAGTTCTTCTCCAGCAACGCGCGGTCGGCGTTCACCACGTTCACGACGTCGTAGGTGCCGGACTTCACGTTCGTGAGGTCCAGCCACTGGAAGTCGACCTCGTGCTTGTAGTCGTCGCCCGACCCGACCGAGATCCCGAACATCACGTCCAGTGCGGACGGGTTGTGGTGCTCGCACATGTGACCGCGAAGCCGTTGTGCCAGCTTGCCTTCCGGGCTCTCCGGGTCGGACGGCCGGTGCTCCAGGTCGTCGGACACCGTGTACCGGTCGCCGATGCAGAAACCGTTCTTGCGGTCCGTCACGACCACGCCGCCGTCGGGCGTGCGCAGCTGGAAGTACTCGAAGTTGAGCAGGTGCCAGTGCGTGTGCGTGGGCGCGGGCTCGTAGTAGGCGCTGGAACGGGTCTCGCGCCCGGCCTCGTTGTACGACCCGGCGATCGAACCGTCCACACCGGACTGAACCGCCTGGCGCACGTTCATCGTCGGGGTGGCGGTGCTGTCGCGGTGCGCGTGCAGCAGCAACGGGCCGTCGCCCACGTTGTCGATCGAGGTGGTGAACCGCAGGCGCACGGCCTGGGCCCTGCCACCACCGCGGTTCATGCACTTGCCGCGCGGCGCCGAGGCGTCCTCCACGAGGCAGACGTCCCAGGCGCGGCACAGCAGCGGCGCGCCGTCGTGCCCGCCGGGACAGCCGATGGGCGCCTGGCGGAGGTCGGGCAGCAGCGGTGCCGGATCGGCCTGGACGTGCTGGGAGGAGACCAAGTTGACCGCGGTGATCGTCAGTGCTGCGATCACCGCGCCGATTCTGCTGACCATGCGGTGTTCTCCTGTGTCGAGGAACTCCTGGCGTCGCGCAGGAGTGCGTCCGTCACGGAGTTGGAGAGCTCGACGCTCGAGTTCCAGCTCGTGACGTTGGGGTAGACGTGGGCCGTGGTGGCGAGCCGCAACCGGGTGCCGGGCACCTCGACGGGCGGGCGCTGCGCGAGATATCCCAGCGGGTAAACCGGTTCGACGAACGGCGCCTTGAACACGCGCACCTCGTCGACGTCGTCCGGCGTCAGTCCCTCATGGATGCTCAGCAGCTGCTCGGTCCAGCGGCGGGCGATGCTGTCCGAGTCCTCGCGGTACAACGCCGACTCGCGGTCCGTGTAGTGCATGACGTACACGAGGTGCCGGTCGCCGTAGCGCTCCGAGCCGGTGAGCGGCGTCATCTCGATCACGCCGTCGAAGTCCGTGCCCGAGCGGATCACGGGCGCCCAGTAGTGGCCGGACAACGGCTTGCGCAGGAAGAACAACGTGTTGACGACGCCCTGGTAGGGCAGCCGGACCTCCGGCAGCCGCGGCGCGAGGTCCGGGTCCGCGATGGACCGCAACGCGGGCAGCGGAACGGTGGAGACCGCGTGGTCCGCCTCGATCGTCTCGCCGTCGATCAGCGTGACCAGCACTCGGTCTTCCGTCGCCTCCAGCCTGCCGACGGGAGCGGAGGTGCGGACCTCGCCGCCGTGCGCCTCGATGGACGCCTTCAGCGCGTCGATCACGCTCTTGTAGCCACCGGCGGGGTAGCCGCGCACCGACTCGTTGCTCTCGCGGCCCAGGCGCTGCCACACGTAGAGCGCGGGCACGTCGCCGAACGCGGAGCCGAACTTCGCGCCGAACAGGGGAGCGAGCAGCAGCTCCCAGATCCTGTCGCCGTACAGGCCGCGCAGCCAGTCCTCGGTGCGCAGGTCGTCGAGGTCCTTGCCCTTGCCCAACCGGCGCAGCAGCAACGAGACCACGCCGAAGCGGATCCGGTCCGCGAAGCTCAGCGGGCGGAACCGCAGCAGGTCGAGCGCCGAGTTGAACGAGCGGTGCTCGCCCTCGACGACCATGCCCATGGTGGTCGGTTTCCAGGCCACGCTCTCGCGCAGGCCGACCTCGTCCAGCAGCGCCAGCAGGGCCGCGTCGGTCGGCATCACGCAGTGGTAGAAGCGTTCCACGGAACGGCCCTGCGAGGTGAAGAACGTGCCGAGGCCACCGAGCTGGTCGCCTGCCTCGAGGAGGGTCACGGCGAGGCCCTCGCGGGCGAGCCGGTGGGCGGTGGCGAGGCCGCAGATGCCCCCGCCGACGACGACAACGCGCTGGGGCATCAGAGCTTCCGGAACGGAACGGGCGCGAGGCGGTCACGCGTGAGCAGGAGCAGGTACTGCTTGAGGGTGCGGCCGAGCCGGAGCTTGCTGGCGCCGGGCTTGCGGTCGTAGCGCAGGTGCAGCGGGATCTCGCTGACGATCGGACCGCAGTGCCGCAACTTCAGCAGGAGCTCGACCATGCAGGCGAACCCGCGTTCCTCGACCAGGCGCTCGCCCCAGTGCGCGGCGGCCCGGCGCAGCAGGCTCACCCGGTACGCGCGGAAGCCGCTCGTGAAGTCCTGGACGCCGTCGAAGTGCAGCACCTTGCCGAACACGACGCGGGCGCCGCGCGAGAGCAGCCGCCGCCACTGCGGGGCCGTCGAGTCGTCGCCGCCCGCGACGAACCGGGAGCAGATCACGACGTCCGCGCCGGCCTTGATCTCGGCCAGCATCGCGGGGAACACGCCGGGGTCGTGCGTGTCGTCGGCGTCCATGACGATCAGGACGTCGTCGGGCGCCGCCTCGGCGAGCGCGGCCATCAGTCCTGATTGGACGGCCTGGCCGAGGCCGAGGTTGACCGGGTGCGTCACCAGCCGGACGTCGAGCCCGCGCACGTCCGCCGTGCAGGCCCCGGTGCCGTCGGACGAGCCGTCGTCGACGACCCACACCGTGATCCGGGGGGCGAGGTCGGTGCCCGCGATGCGCGCCAGCAGCGACGGGAGCGCCACGGCCTCGTTGTAGGCGGGCAGGACGACGTGGACGTCGCCGCACGTGCTGATCGGTTTCTGCACGATGGCGACGGGCTCACCGGCCGAATGCCGGATGCCGTGTTCGTCGACTCTCACTCTGGCGCCCCCTCTTCGGTGGCTCGTGGTTGGTGGCGTGAATTATTGACACCGCGTGCTAAAGCTTGGAGGCGGCCCTGGGTGAGTTCAGGGCAGGAACAACGTCGAAACCTCACCATTCGCGTTCACGCGTGACACCGAAGAGGGATATTGATACCTGAAGAGATGATTTCTCAGCGCTCATTCACTCTTTCGTGCACTCTCGCGGCTCTAACTCCTTCGATCGGATGATCTTCCATGAGGCGATTCTCGGCGGTTGCCGTTCCAGCAGACCCGCTCCTCACCCACGAGGCTGAGCTCCTGCGGCCCGCGCAACGGCCCCTCAAGCCGTCCTCGGTGGGCCGCGACGTGCTCAGCCGGGTGAACGCGGTCGCTGTCCTGCTCGCCTTCGCGGACCTCGCGGCGCTCGCCCTGGTGTGCGTGCGGCACGACCTGGGGTGGGGCTGGAGCACCGCGGTCGTGGCCTCGGTGGTCACGATCAGGGGGACGTGGCGGCTCTACCGGCGGCGGCTGTGGCTGTCGTGGCTGCAGGACCTGCCCCGGTCCGCCGCGAGCACCGCGCTGGCCTTCGCGCTGCTGTCCGGCGCGAGCCTGGTCAGCGGCTCCGACCAGGTCGCCCTCTCCGCCGTGCAGTGGGCGATGATCGAGTTCGCGCTGGTCATCGAGCCCGTGAGGTGGGCGGTCTTCGCGTTTGGGCGGTGGTGCCGGCGCCGGTTCGACCGCTGCGACCGCACGATCATCGTCGGCGCGGGCGAGGTCGGCGTGAACCTCGCCAAGACCATGCTGGAGCACCCCCAGTTCGGCCTGCGGCCCGTCGCGTTCGCCGACTCGGGCCCCGACCCCGACCGGCGGCCACCGCTGCTCGAGGTGGTCGAGGGCGACCTGGCGGACGCGATCGTCCGGCTCAAGGCGGGCACCGTCGTGCTCGCGTTCTCCCACACCCGCGACTCACCGCTGGTCGAGGCCGCGATCACCGCGCACCGGCTCGGCTGCTCGACGCTCGTCGTGCCCCGCATGTACGAGCTGCACCCGGACGGCCCCGGCATCGAACGGCTGCGCAGCTACCCGCTGATGCGCCTCGGCACCGCGCCGACCAGCAGGCCGACCTGGTGGATCAAGCGCGCCGCCGACCTCGTGCTGGCGGCGTTCGCGCTGGTCGTGCTCTCGCCGGTGATCGGGCTGTGCGCGCTAGCGGTGCTGGTCGAGAGCGGCCGGCCGCTGTTCTTCCGGCAGGTCCGCGTGGGCATGGACGACCGCACGTTCACGCTCTACAAGATCCGCAGCGTCCGGCAGACCGGTGAGGACGACTCGCAGTCCACGTGGTCGGTCGTCGGCGACTCGCGGGTCGGGCCGGTCGGCCGGTTCCTGCGCCGCACGTCGCTCGACGAGCTGCCCCAGTTGTGGAACGTGCTGCGCGGCGACATGTGCGTCGTCGGGCCGCGCCCGGAGCGTCCCGGTTTCGTTCGCGAGTTTTCCGCTATTCACGAGCTATATTGGGCGCGCCATCGCGTTCCGACCGGCTTGACGGGACTCGCTCAGGTGCACGGACTGCGAGGTGACACTTCCATCGCCGACAGGTCTCGGTACGACAACTACTACATCGCGAATTGGTCGTTGTGGCTTGACCTGAGGATTCTACTGATGACAGCGGGTGAGTTGTGTTGTCGGAGAAATCGCTGATTCGTCGATTCGCCGTTGTCGCCTTCGTACTTCTTTCGAGTGCATGTGCGGTCAGCGCCGCCGAGTCGGACCCGATCATCACGGGGCCGATCCCGAAGGCCCTGGCCCCCTGCGCCTGGTGGTACGGCATCGGCGACTCGCCCTCGGCGTGGGAGATCAGAGCCGCCGCGAAGCACTACGACGTCGTGGTGCTCAACGCGTGGGAGACGGCCGCCATGCGGAAGCTCCACGAGCTCAACCCCGAGGTCAAGGTTCTGGTGTACAAGGACTTCTCCAGCACCCGCAACTACAGCGGCGCGGTCGAGGGCGACCGCGACGCCCAGTACCTGCCGACCGGGATCGGGTACAACGCCGCGGAGCGCACGCCGGGGTGGTTCGCGATCAGCACGCTCGGGCAGCGCATCGAGTGGAACGGCTACCCGAAGCACTGGCAGATGACGGTGTGGGACCCGGCCTACCAGAAGGCCTGGGCGGACGCCGTGGTCAGCGAGGTGCTGCGCGAGGGCTGGGACGGCGTGCTGGCGGACAACGACTTCAGCTCCCTCAAGTACTACTCGTCGTCCGTGATCGCGGGCACCGCCGACGCCGCGGGCTCGGACCGGCTGCTGCGCGACGGCCTCGACGGCATGCTCGAACTGACCGGCGACGCCCTGGAGAAGGCGGGGAAGATGCTCGTCCCCAACGTCTCGGAGTCGCAGCTGACACCGGGGCGGTGGTCGGCGCACTCCCGGTACGCGGGCGCGATGGAGGAGAACTTCGGCCTGCGGGGCGACGACGGCACCGGCGAGCTGATCACGTTCCAGGGCAACCAGTTCAAGGAGCAGCGCGCCCAGGCCGCGCTCGGCGAGTCGTGGCTGCTGCTGATCACGCACACGAAGTCGGACAGGGAGGAGCGGGTCGGGTACGCCTCGGCCGCGCTCCTCGCGAGCCCGCACACCTGCTGGACCAGGGCCCAGCCCGACTACAAGAACCCGTACTGGTCGACGTACCAGGACGCGCGGCTCGGCGAGGCGGTCGAGACGGCGAACCGGCTGCCGAGCGGGGTGTGGAACCGCCGCTACTCGAACGGCTGGGTGGCCGTGAACCCGACGAAGACGTCCGTGCTGCTGACGCCTCCGCCGGGCCTCGTGACGCTGCGCGGCGAACCGGTGCCGCCCCAGCTCGACCTGCCGGCCGCCGACGCCGTGGTGCTGGTCAACGGTCCGCGGCGGTGAGCCTGCGGTAGAGGTCGAGGTGCCTGCGGGCGCAGACCTCCGGGGTGAACCGCTCCCGTGCCCTCGTGGCGAGCCGGTCCCCGGTGCTCGCGGGATCGGGATCCGCGAAGAGCTCCTTCAGCCGTGCGGCGAGCGCGGGCACGTCACCG
Organism: Lentzea albida; assembly: GCF_900111005.1. Taxonomy (GTDB): domain Bacteria; phylum Actinomycetota; class Actinomycetes; order Mycobacteriales; family Pseudonocardiaceae; genus Lentzea; species Lentzea albida. The sequence continues at coordinate 141,876 of NZ_FOFV01000009.1, read as the reverse complement.
GGCTTCGGGCAGTCGTCGCCGGGGATGCCCAGCATGTCCGCGACCCCGCCGGTGTCGGTGGCGACGACGGGTTTGCCCGCCGCCATGGCCTCCGCGACCACGAGCGGCTGCTGCTCCATCGTGGACGGCAGCACCAGGGCGTCGTGGTCGAGCAGCAGTTCGGGGACGTCGCCGCGGAACCCCAGGAACCGGACCCTGTCCCCGAGTCCCCTGCGCGTGACGCGGCCCTCCGCCTGAGACCTCTGTGGACCGTCGCCGACGATCGTGAGCGTCGCGTCCGGCGGCATCGTGGTCTCGAGGGCGTCCAACAGGTTCAGCAGACCTTTGCGCTCGACGAGCAGGCCCACGAAGATCAGTTTGCGCACCGGCCGGGCGGGCGGGTTCGCGGCGCCGACCTCCACGCAGTTGTCGATGTGCGTCATGCGGTGCGGTGGCACGTAGAGGCGTTCGCGCAGGAACCTGCCCATCTCCCTGGCGGGGACGACCGTGCGGTGCACGACGCGGGCGACGGCGGCGTCGGCGGCCAGCACCGCCCTGGTGTAGGCCGGGGGAGGGGTGGCGCCGCGGACGTTGCGGAACCACGGCTCGGCCACGTCGTCCGGCACGCCGTGGTAGGTGTGCACGATCTTGGTGCCGGTGGTGGCGAGTGGCGCGCTGACCAGTCCGGAACGGCGGTCCTGGGCGTGCACGAGGTCCGGGCGCCACGCCTTGATGGCCGCGCGCGCCTGCCTTGCCGCGGCCATGTCCCCCTTGCGCACCACCAGGGTCTCTTCGAAGAACGGGTCGATCAGCTCGGCGCCGCGCCTCGGCCGCGGGCCGAACACGCGCACCTCCGCCTCACCCGACTTGGCCAGTGCGGCGGCCAAGCGCACCGTCACGTCCACCGGGCCACCGCTGTCCTGTGTGAGCAGGTAGGCGATCCGTGTCATCGTCGTCCTTCCTCGGTGACGAGCCTCGCGGTGAGCGTCACGATCTGATCGGTCATGCGGTCGAGGTCGAACAGGGTCTCAGCCCTCTGCCGGCCCCGTTTCCCCTCCGCCGCGGCGAGTTCGGGGTCGGCGAGCCTCAGCGCAACCGCTTGCGCCAACGCCTTCACGTCGCCGGGGGGCACCACTTCACCCGCGTCGCCGATGCTCTGCGCGACTCCCTCGACGTCGAACGCGACGACCGGGCGCCCGCACGCCATGGCTTCCAGCGGCACCAGCGCCATGCCCTCGGCGCGGGACGGCAGGACCACGACGTCGGCCTCGGCGTAGTGGGTGTGGACGGCGTCGCTGTGGCCGTGCCAGCGCACGTGGGGGTGGTGCCGTGCCTGGAGTCGTGCCGCCATCGGACCGTCGCCGACGATCAGCAGTTCGGCGTCCGGGACCTTCCCGAGCACGTGGGGCCAGGCTTCCAGCAGCAGGTCCTGGCCCTTCTGGTGGGCCAGCCTGCCGACGCATACCGCCGTGGGGGTGTCGGTGGTCTTGGCCCGCGGGGCCAGGCGTCGGGTGTCGACGCCGTTGCAGACGACCTCGGCTCGTGCGGTGACTACGGCTTCCCGGCCGGCCTTCAGCTCGTCGTCGCTGACGCAGAGGAGCAGGCTCGTCCAGCGGGAGGCCTTCGCTTCCCAGAACCGGCAGGCCCTGCTCAGTGCTCCGGTGGCGACGCGGAACGACCACAGGTGCGGCTGGAAGATCGTGGGGACGCCGTTGCGCACGACGAGCCTCGCCAGACCGGCTTTGGAGCTGTGCAGGTGGACGACGTCCGGGTTCAGCCGCCGCAGGATCTTCCGCAGGGCCCTGAGTTCCAGCGCGGTGCGGGGCCCGGGGCTGCGGGTCGCCTGCCAGGGGAGTAGCGGGATCCCGGCTTCGTGAGCTCGTTCCGGCAGCCATCCTTCTGCGGGGCAGGCGATGCTGACGTCCCAGCCCCGGTCCCGCTGGGCCCTGGCGAGGGCCAGGACCACGACGGCGACGCCGGCCTCGACCGGTTGCGTCACGTGGACGATCTTCACGCGCGCTCCTTCAGTCCGATGAGGACGGTGCGGTTCAGGGGGAGGGCGATCGCGCAGTAGGCGGTGAGCAGCACGAGCCCGGTGGTGACGAGGCCCGCGAGGCCGGTGCTGCCGGGCAGGACGGCGCTGATGGCCCAGCAGGCCGCCGCCGCGCCGCCGACGCTCGAGATCGCGCGGACCGGGAGGGGGAATGCGAGGCCGTTGCGCCGGAGCACCAGCCAGGTCACCGGGACCAGCAGCCACACGACGGTCACCTGGGTGATCGCGACCGCCGCCGGGCCGTGTCCGGTGGTGAACACCAGCGCGGTCAGCAGCAGGACGAGGTGGGTGGCTTCGAGGGCGAGGTACTGGCGGGCGTGACCGGCGGCCCTGATCACCTGGTACCAGACGTGCAGCAGGCCGAGGCCGAACCCGTAGCCGCAGAGGAGGGCGAGGAGCCGTGCCGCGCCGGCCCACTGCTCGCCGAGGACCACGATCCCGTGGGCGGACAACGCGACCGTCGTGTAGAGGCCACCGGTGATCACCAGGGTCGCGGTGGTGAAGCGCTCTAACGTGGCCGGCAGCTGGTCGGACCGTCCACTCCGGACGAGTCCGGCGCAGATCGGGAACAGCACCCCGCCCAGCACGACCGCGATCATGATGTACGGCACCCAGGCGATGCGGAAGGCGAGGCTGTAGCCGCCCACCGCCTGCGGCCCGAGCACGTGCCCGATCGCGAGGTAGTCGACGTTGATCAGCAGCACCGCGATCAACGCCCCCGGCCCCACGACCACCAGCCAGCGGGTCGCCTCCGCCGCGGCGTCTCGGTCCCACACCGGCCGGATCCGCGCCCCGGCCACGGCGGCCAGCACGGGTTGGGCGACCGCGGTGCACAGCAGGCCCCAGACGAGTGACGACGGCCCGGTTCCCCGTGCCGCCAGCGTGACGGTGACCGCGGCGCCGAGGAGCATGCCGCCCGCGTCGGGGAGCATGCGGCGCCGGAAGTCGAGGTCGCGGTGCATCAACGCCATCTGCACCCCGCCCGCCGCGGTGAACGGCAGGGTGAGCGCCGCGAGCCGCAGCATCCCGGCCGCGTCCGGAGCCCCGAGCGCGGCGGCGAGCGGGCCGGCGGTGGCGACGAGCACCGCGGCGAGCACCGCGCCCGCCGCGACGCTCATCGTGAGCACCGTCCCGGCCGTGGTGAGGGGATCACGGGTCGTGCGGCTGACGATGTCGTAGACACCCATCGCCTGGACGACCTGGCCGATGTTGACGAGCGACACGACCAGGGCCACCGCGCCGAGATCGGCCTCGGTGAGGAACAGGGCGAGCGCGAGGGTCACCACGACCTGGCTGCTCTTGCTCACCAGGTTGACCGCGAAGAGCCACAGCGACCCCCGCACCGCCACGTCCGTCATGCGGCGCGCCGGACGTGCCGCACCGCGAACACCGCGAGCACCAGCCACGCCGCCACCAGCGCCACCCCGTCCAGCGTGACGCTCGCCCGCGCGCCGAGCAGGCTCTTGACGGCCGTGTCGACGAAGTAGAGGTGCGCGAACGGAACCACGACCAGCAGTGCGGCGACACCGGCCCACCGCCAGTGGCTGTCCTTGCGCCGCCGCCACGCCACGACCGCGAGCGCCACCAACGCCGGAACCGCGATCAACACGTCACCCGGCTGGTGCACGAGCGCCACCACGATGCCGAGGCACACCAGCAGATCCGCCGCCGGGGTGCCGTTCTCGGTCCGGTCGAGCCGGCGGGCGAGCAGTGCCGTCACCGCGAGAACTCCGCACAGCGCCAACAGTTCTGCCGCAGGCGGCAGCCACCCGGTCGTCCGGAAGAACACCGCGGGCAGGTCGACGCGCTGGGCCGTCATCGAGTCGACCGCGCCGTACCCGGTGCTGCTGGCCCACTCGAGGTTGCGGGAGATGACGTCGAGGAACTCCTTGACCCCACCGCCCCGCACGACCAGCAACGCCGCCACGGGAAGGCTGGCCACCGCCGCGATGCCGGTGCCCAGCAGCGCGACCCTGCGGTCACCGCGCACGAACAGCAACACCGCCAGCGGGAGCCCGAACTGCGGCTTCAACCAGGCCAGCGCCAGTGCCGCGGCCGCCCATCCAGGACTCTTCGCGCGCAGCAGCAACGCCCCGGCCACGCTGACCGCGATCAGCGGGTTGACCTGCCCGATGTACATCTGCGCCTTGCCGACCTGGCTCGTCACCAGCAGCGTGGCGATCACGACGCCGCCCGCGACGACCGGCAGCCGGGCGCCGTTCGCGGCCATGACCGCGAGGCCGACGAGCAGCACCAGGCACGCCAGGGCGAACGCCACCGCGCCCACCCGGTACTCCGGCAGCGCGAACGGCAGGTGCAGCACCAGGTGGTAGGGCTGGTAGAGGTTGAAGTTCTGCCGCACCGGCCAGTGGTCGAACATCACCGCCGGGTCGTACGGGTTGCCGCCGCCCAGGAACTCGCGGACGGGGAAGTAGAGCGCGTCCCGGAAGTCCTGCATGCGTTCTTCGGGGAGGTTCTGCTCCGTCGGGAGCGGAACCTCCCACGAGGGCTTGAGGGCGCGGAAGGCGCTGAGGGCACCGGCGAGGGCGACCAGGGCGACGCCGAGGGTCCTGGCGAGGCCGGCCCGGTCGGTCGTGGAGATCATTCCGGCATCACCGCCACCACGATGGCGGCCGAGGCGAGCGCGACGACCGCGGCCAGCACCGCGAAGCCCACCGCGGCGAGCACCGCGGGGATGCTGTCGCTGCGCAGGAGCGCCGCCCAGCGCGAGGAGAGCGTCACGCCAGCACCACCGCCACCAGCACCGAGGACTTGGGCAGCACCGCCAGCGCCGTGGCCAGGTCACCGCGCCCCGCCCGGTCACCGGACGCGACGGCGATCACCGCCGTGCCGTCCGCAGGCTCGGAGGCCTTGTCCGGCAACGCCCGCGCGAGCGCCTCCGCCCGTTCCACCAGCGACGGGCTCACCGGCAGCACCCGCACCGGACGTGCCGCCGCCACGCACAGCGCCGCGAGCCGCTCGGTCAGGCCGGGGTCGTCGTCGGCGGCCACGACGACCGGGTGGCCGATCCCCGCGGCGGCCAGCGACGTCCGGACGTTGCCCCGCAGGCGGCGCAGCGCCACCACGGCCACTCCCGCGATCACCGCGGCGACCAGGGCGAGTCCGGTGGCGAGGCGCCAGTCCGGCGACACCTGCGTGGTCTCGGGACGCGGGTCGACCAGCCGGAAGCGGGCGGCCGGGGCGAGCAGGTCCGCCTCGACCACGGCCCGCGCCACCGCCGTGACCGCCGCCGAGGCGTGGTCCGCGGAGTCCGCGCGCACCGAGATCCGGGCCACGCCGGACGCCGGGACCAGTTCGACCGCGATGGCGTCGGCCAGGCGCTCGGGCGTCGTGCCCGCCGCTCCGGCCGCCGCGTCCAGCACGGACGGGCTGCGGACCAGTTGCACCACGGCCGGTGCGGCGAGGGAGGTGACCTCGCCGAACTGGGCGCTGTCGGCCGCGACGGGGGTCGCGAGCAGCGTCAGCCTGCCCTCGGTCACGCCGTCGCGCATCGCCACGGCCAGCAGCACGGCCGCGCCGACCACCACGGCGGCCAGCACGCCTTCCAGCACAGCTCTGGGAGCCTTCATCGTCCCTCCAGGACGGTACGAAGCAGTTCGTCGTAGGACTTCATCAACGTGTGCGCGTCGGCCGAGCCGTCGTGCGAGGCGGCCACCGCCCGCGCCGCGGGGGACTGGAGCAGGCCGCGCAACGCCTTCGCGGTCCGCGCGGGGTCGCGGCGGGGCACCAGGACCCCGCCACCGCCGGACAGCACCTCGCGCACACCGTCCACATCGGACGCCACGACGGGCCGGTCCGCCGCGAGCGACTCGAGCAGCGCGATCGGCATGCCCTCCCAGTCGCTGGTGAGCACGGTGACGTCCGCCGCCTCCAGCAGGTCGCGCACGTCGGTGCGGGTCCCCAGGAAGCGGACCCGGCCGTCGGCGCGCGACTCCAGTTCGGAACGCAGGCTGCCGTCGCCCGCGAGCCACAGCTCGGCGTCGCCGGGGACCTGCGCCCACGCGTCGAGCAGCACGTCGTGCCGCTTCTGCGGTTCCAGCCGGGCCGGGCACAGCGCGACCGGCACGTCCGGAGGCGTTCCCAGCCGGGCGCGCACGGTCGTGCGGTCGGCCGACGGGGGAGTGGGGAACACGGCGTTCGGGATCACGACCACGGACCGGAGTCCGGCGCCGGTCAGCTTGGCCGCGGCGGCGGAGGCGACGGCCACGACCGTCGACGACACCCGGTTCAGCACCCGCACCGCACCGGGCACGTCCGTCTCGGCCACGCCGTGGAACACCGTCACGACGGGCCTGCGCGCGGCGGCGAGCCGGGCGACGAGCGAGGCGGAGACGTTGTGCGCCAGCACGACGTCGGGCCGGAAGCGGCGCACGGCCACCCGGACCGCCCACGTCGCTCGCAACACACCGAGCGGCGACCGGCGCGCCACCGGCACGTCGAACGTGGGAACCCCACCGGCCCGCACCGACTCGAGGCGGAACCCGGGACCGCTCGCGACCGCGGACTCCCAGCCGACGTCACCGCCCGCGAGCGCCATGCCGGCCACGAGCGCCTCCGCGCCGCCCGCGCCCATCTCGCTGATCACGTGGAGAACGCGCATCGACTCTCCTTCAGTGAACGCTGCTCGATCGCGACGGCGAGGGCGACGAGCGACCACAGCGGCAGGTAGTACTGCTCGGACAGGAAGATCGAGGCGATCAGCACGGCGATCAGCGCCGCCTGCACGGCGACGGCCTCACGCCGGTCCGCCCCGCGGCGCAACGCCCGTTCGCTCGCCACGAAACCGATGGCGACGAACGCGATCAGCAGCGCGAAACCCGGCACGCCGAGCTCGGCGGCGACCTCGAGGAACATGTTGTGCGCCACCGGGGTCTGCTCGTCGATCTCCGCGTTGTGCCCGGCCGCCGCGTACTCCTGGCGGAACCCGCCGGGCCCGACGCCGAGCAGCGGGTCGTCGGCGAGCATCCGGGAGGCCGCCTGCCAGCGCAGCACCCTCGTGTCCGCGTTGGTGCCCGCGATGTGGCTCTTCTCCTGCAACGCCCGCGACAGCTCGGCCTGCGCGGCCGAGGCGAACACCAGTGCCGCCACGCCCGCGACGGCGGCGGTCACGGCCACCGCGCGCACCGGGATGCCGCGCCGGACGACCAGCCACACCAGCGCGCACCCCAGGGCGAGCCCGCCGCCCCGGGAGAACGTCGCCGCGGCACCGGCCACGAGCACCGCGCCCAGCACCAGCGACACGACCCGCGACCGGCCGCGAGCGGGCAGCGCGACCAGCAACGGCAACGCCGCCACGAGGAAGAACGCCAGGTCGTTGGGGTCCTCCACCGGCCCGGTGGCGCGCAGCGACCCGCCCACCAGGCTCAGCAACCCGCCCGCGGCCGCGACGACCGCGCCGGCGACCGCCGCCGCGAGCAGCGCGCGGACCGGCACCTCCCGCGCGGCCACGTCGGCGAGCACCACCGCGATCACCAGGAACGGCACCCACCGCACCAGGTACTCCAGCGTGAACGGCTCGGCCACGTGCACCGCGGAGGTCGCGAGCAGCACCACCGCCAGCAACGCGATCACCAGGTGCAGCGGGTGCGCCGCGGGCAGCCGCCGGTGCCGGTACAGGGAGAACAGCCACACGCCGATCAGCAGAGCGGGCACGACCTTGGCCGACTGCCCGTGCACCTGCAGCAGGTACCCCTCGAGCGGGGCCAGTGCGACCGTGCCGCAGGCGAGGACGCGCAGCAGGACCGTCAGCCACATGCGACGGGATCCCGTTCGCGCAACCGGGAACCCGTGACGCGCTCGACGTGCTCGCCGGTGCCGACGACGTCGAAGTGCCTGCGCAGCAACGACAACACCCACCCGAGCAGCGCGACCTTCTCGGCGCCGGGCACGGCCATGCCGGGGAAGAACTCCATCCCGGGCGCCTCGGCTCCGGACAGCACGTCGGTCGGGTGCAGCAGCAACGACGGGGAGACCTTGCGCGCCAAGCACAACCGCAGCGCCGTGCGGAAGTAGCCGCGGGCCAGCCGGGGCGAGATCTGGTGCAGCTGCAACAGGTAAGCGCCGTGGATCGGCACCCGCAGCAACGGCATGGTCGTCACCGGCAGCTCGACGACCCCGTTGCCGCGCCAGCGGAACGCCGTGTTGGGCGCCTTGACCTTGCCGAACCCGCCGAACAGGTCCTCGCCGCCGTCCGTCGATCCGGCGGTCCGGTTGTGGTAGGCGCGGGCCAGCGGGCCGATCCACGTCGGCAGCACGCTGGCGTCGTAGACGTACCCGCGCCGCGCGAGCACGTCGAGCAACGCGGGCGTGACGCTGTACCCCGGGCCGCGGAACCCGACGGGTCGCGGTGCCCCGGCGGCCATGATCGCCTCCTCGGCGCGCATGACCTCCTTCTCGACCTCCTCGTCGGAGAACCGGTGCAGCCACGGCTGGTGCCAGAACGAGTGGTTCGCGATCTCGTGGCCCGCGGTCACGAGCGACGACACCGCCTCGGCGCCGTCGTCGCGTTCCGCGTCCGCGCCGACGACGAAGACCGTGGTGGTCAAACGTTGTTCGCCGAAGACGTCCAGCAGCCTCGGCACCGCGGACGGCAGGAAGCTCGGCCTGCTCTCCCAGCGCGGGTCGCCGTGCGTGCGCAGGTACGCCCAGAGGTTGTCGAGGTCCAGCGACACGCTGGCGACGGGCTTCACCGCTCACCTCTGGCGGACACGAGCTCGGCGGCGGGCCTGCGCGCGGTGGACCCGAGCACCAGCACACCGGACACCACGAGCAGGATCCCCAGCGCGACCCACCACTCGCGGCCGGGCGTGATCCGGTCGCCCATCACCGCGAGCCCGGCGGCCGCCCCGAGCACGACGCTGGTCGCGTCCATCGACGCCACCGCGGAGGTGGCCGAACCGCGCTGCAACGCCGTCGCGAGGCACGCCTGCCCGACGAACGCGGCGATCACCATCACCCACGTGAGCGGGTGCAGCACCAGGTCGAGCAGCGGCTTGCCGGAGACGTTGCGCGCGGCCACCGCCACGACGGCGAACGCGACACCGGCGAGCACCGGCGTCAATGCCTTGAAGACCCGTGCCAGTGGCAGCACCGCGAGCGTCAGCACCCCCAGCACGGCCAGCGCCGGCACCAGCGGGAGCTCGCGGGCCTCGGACGGCGCCGCGGCGCCCGTCAGCAACAGCAGGCCGCACGCCATCACCGCCAGCACGGCGATCTCGACGCGCCGGATCCGCCAGCCGAGCAGCAGCACGCCGATCACGGTGGCGAGGCCGACCGCGGACGACGAGCCCGCCTGCACCAGGTAGAGGGGCAGTTCCTCGCGGGCCAGGAACGCGAACAGGAAACCGCCGACCTGACCGGTGAAACCCAGCAGGTACAGGCGATCCGAGGCGAGGCGGGCGAGCAGCCCCACCCCGGCGCCGGGACGTTCGTCGGCCCTCCGCGCGGCGACGGTCTGCGCGACTATCCCCAGGCCGTACAGGACAGTGGACACAGCGAGTGCCAGATGACCGGACATGAGCGCGGACATTACGACACGCTTGTGCCCCAACACTTTCGAGCGATATCCCAGGCAACTCTTTCGAGTGAACGTGAGCGGCTTTCGCCCCGATTCGTCAAGATCGATGAAGTACCTTGCCGCGGTGCGGGAAACGAACACCGTGACGATCGTCTGCGGCACAAGACCGGAACTGATCAAACTCGCGCCGCTCGTGGAACACCTCGGCAGCGCGTGCACCATGATCTACACCGGCCAGCACTACGACCGCTCGATGTACTCGCTCATCCGCCGTGATGTGCCGGAACCGGGCGGCTTCCACGAACTGCGGCTCGGCGGCCTGCGCCGGGGCGACCAGCTCGGCCGCGCCGTCTCGGCCGTGGACGAGGTGCTGGCCTCCGAACGGCCTGCCGCCGTGGTCGTGCAGGGCGACACGACCTCCGCGCTCGCGGGGGCGTTGGCCGCCAACGCCTGCGACGTGCCGCTGGTGCACGTGGAGGCGGGCCTGCGCAGTTACGACCGCGCGATGCCCGAGGAGCACAACCGCGTGCTCATCGACCACCTCTCCGACCTCTGCTGCGCGCCGACGTCGTTGAACCGCGACAACCTCCTGGCCGAAGGCGTCGCCGGCAGCCGCATCGCGGTCACCGGCAACACCGTTGTGGAGGCACTGGCCCACGCACTGCCCTCGCCCGACGAGGAGGACGCCGTCCTCGGCGACCTGGGCCTCAAGCACGACGGCTACGTCCTCGCGACGATCCACCGCCCCGAGAACGTCGACGACGCCGCGAACCTCGAGACCGTCCTGCGCCAGCTGGGCGAGCTGCCGCTCCCCGTCGTGCTCCCGCTGCACCCGCGCACGGCCCAGCGCGTCACCGCGTTCGGCCTGGGAGCGCTGCTGCACGGCCTGCAGGTCATCGAACCCCAGCCGTACCGCCCTTTCCTCGCCCTGGCCCACGCCTCCGCCGTCATCGTGTCGGACTCGGGCGGGATCCAGGAGGAGGTGAGCGTGCTCAAGCGCCCGGTCGTGGTCGTGCGGCGCAGCACCGAACGCCCGGAGATCGAGGGCACGTTCGGCACCCTCGTCCCGCCCGGCCCGCTCGTGAGCACCGCGGTGCTGCGCTGGCTCGACGACGTGGAATCCCACCGCGCGGCACTGCGCGAGATCCCCTCGCCGTACGGAACGGGTTCTCCGTCGGCACGCATCGCGTCGGCGGTGCGCACGATGCTGGAGTCCGCCCGCTGAGCCGGGCGGTGTGGCCGCGCCCCCCTACGCCGCGGCCACACCTGGTCTCAGAGCCGCACCAGCGTCATCGGCTGGTCCGGACCGACCTCCTCGGCGGCGGGCTCGTCGGACGCCGGCACCCGCAGCGCCCGTCCGGACGCGAAAACGGACTGCCAGGTGTCCCACACGGCGATGAGCGCCGCGGACAGCACCACCGACGCGGCGACGGCGAGCACGCCGTCGTCCTCGAGCAGCACCACGGCGGCGACGACCGCCCAGAGTTCGACGGCCGTGAAGACGACCGCGAACAGCACCCGTTCGGTGTGCTTGCGGCGTGCGCGCGCCATCTGCTTGCGGGAGCCGGGTTCCGGCACGGTGTGGCGCTTCATGGTCTCTCCCCTGGTGACTGCTGGTGGCCTGTGCACCAAGGGAACCGCGACCACGCCGCAACGTCTGCGTCAAATGCCGCAGACCGCGCGCAGTTCGTCCTCGCGCAGGATCTCCACGTGCGAGCGCCGGGTGGCGATGATCCCGGCCTCCCGCAACGTTTTCAAGGCCCGCACCAGCGTCTCGCGCGAGATCCCCGCGATGGCCGCGAGCTCGCGCTGGCTCAGGGGCACGGTCGCGATCATGTCGCTGACGTCGCGGTGCGCGAGCCCGAGCAACACCCCCGCGACCCGCTGCAACGACGGCCCGGTCCGCAGGTCCTGCTGGTCACCCGCCGCCCGGGCACGTGACACCACGACCCGCAGCACGGCCCACACGACCCGCGGATGCCTTTCACACAGCCGGATGAAGGCGGCGGCGGTGATCAGGATCCCCTCGACGTCGTCGACCGCCGTGATCGTCGCCGACCGCCCCTGCCCGTCGATCGCCGCGACCTCACCGATGATGTCACCGGCCCCGCGCACGGCCAGCAAGGTCTCGTCGCCGTTGAGCGCGAACCGGCTGACCCGCACCCGCCCCCGCGACACGACCAGCACGTTCCGCGTCTCGTCCCCTTGGTGGCAGATCACGGTGCCGGGGCCGAACGTCCTGCGGGTCGCCGCCGCCAGCATCGCCGCGCGTTCGGTCTCGTCGAGCATCCCCCAGAACGACCGGCCGATCCCCATGCTTCCATGATTCACGGAACAGCTCGGCGGTCACTGCCCCGATCGATCTAATCGCACCCCGTTCGCACCGGTGCGCGTAACGGTCCGCCACGACCTCCCGAAAATCCCGGCGGGGCACGCCCGTGCCCGCTGCTCTCATCGGCTGAAATCTCCGGCGGAGCAGTCCGAGTGCTCCTCGGTGTGAAGGGAATCCTGCTGTAGTAACGCACGAGTGTCTGCTGTGCGAGATCCCGCGGGGTGGAACCGGGCCTTGTGCGTCAAACGGCGCGCAGCCCGGCCGGGTCGGTCTGGTACACGACGAATCGGCTCGCCGGCAGCCGCCGGCGTCATGTCGTGGGAAGGACGGTCGTGCCCCACTCGCCACCGACCGAACACCGGACGATCGTCGCGGTCGACGTCGCCGAGTTCACCCGTCCGGACCGCACCGTCGCGGACCAGATCGCGGTGCAGGAGGGCCTGTACGGCGTGTTGAGGGCCGCGCTCACCGCCGCGGGAGCGGTCGTGGACGAGTGCGACATCGAGGACCGCGGCGACGGCGCCCTGATCCTGATCCCGCCGTCGGTGTCCAAGAGCGAACTGGCGGACAAGCTGCCCGACCGTCTGGCCGCCGAGATCCGCCGCCACAACGCGACCCACGCGCGACCGGCGCAGTTCACGCTCCGCGTGGGGTTGCACGCCGGGGACATCCGCAAGAACGCGAACGGCTGGGTCGGGAACGCCGTGGTCCAGACGTTCCGGATCCTCGACTCGGAGGAGGCGAAGACGGAGTTGAGCAGATCCGGGCAGCTCGTCGCCTTCATCGCGAGTTCCTACTTCTACGACGAGGTCATCAGCCAGGACCCCGGCAGCGCACCGGAGTCGTACCGCCGCATCGACGTCTCGGTGAAGTCGTTCGACGGGTACGCGTGGCTGAGGCTGCACGGGGGGCGCTGGGAGGCCGGCGCGTCGCCGCCGGCCCTGGTCGCCGGGCCGGCGCACGACGACGTCGTCGTGCGCTCCCTGTTCCCCGCGGACGAGATGAAGGTGCTGGAGGGGTTGCTGTCGGGCGTGGAGACCGACCGCCTGCCGATGCTCGTCCGCCGCGCCACGCGGGCGAGGATTCCCCTGCCCCGTTTCCCCTCGGTCTGGGAGGCTTTTCTCAACCTGGCCGACGTGAACGCGGATTCCGACGGAATTCCTCCTGCCATCGAATTCCTCGAACTGCTCGCCGAGGAGCTCGGTGCCGACAGCGCGGCCGAACTGACGGAGTGGGTTTCGCAGAAGATCTACAACCTGCGGCGTACCGAGCAGCGGCAGGAACGCCGGGAGACCAGGGGCCCGATACCCGAGCAGCCGTTTCTGCACCTGATGATCGTGGTCGAACTGGACGCGATAGACGAGACCAGGTGCGTGCTCTCGTTCTGGCGCCAGGAAGATCCGCTCGAATGGCCGCCGCCGCGCGGGGGACCGCACGAGCTGGCCGTCGGTGAACTGGAACGGCGAATCGACGAGGTGATCGTCCAGGCCGAGAGCGAGTGGTCGGACCAGGCTGTTTCGGTCGCGCTGGAATTCGTGATGCCCAGGCCGCTGCTCCAAATGCCGATCATGGCGTGGCGCAAGGAATACGGGTCTGGTTACCCACGCCCGCTCGTGTACGACTATCCTTTGGCGCTCAGATCTCTAGAACGAATGCGGTCCGCTCACTGGCACCGGATTTGGCGCATGAGGTGGGAGTCGGCTGTGGACGACACCCCGTCGATTCGGCGAATTCACCCGTACGGGCCAGCTGAAGCCAGGGAGAATCCGATCGACGCCGTGCTGAGCGAATCCACGTGGGTTGGAATGGTAATGGACGAGCCGCCTTCCGCGCATCCCGATCCGAGCTCCGGGCCCGATGCGCTGACCGCCGCGTTGCGGGCCGGTGTGCCCCTGGTCGTCTGGCACCCGCGCGCGAGCGCCGCGGACCTGCGCGACCTCGTCGGCCGGCTCGTCACCGGTGAGGGCGGCATCTCCGGGGTGCCGGCCCGTCACCGCGCCGCGCACCTGGCCGCGACGGAGGACGACCTCATCCGCAACCTCGTCGTGCTGCTCGACGACCCGAACCGGAAGATCGGACCCGGCGGACCTCCGCCGACGTCGAGTGGGGGCCTCGAATGAGCGTGCGGGAACACGGCCGGGACGACCGCAGGGCGGGACTCGACGCGCCGGACTGGTGGATCTACCGGGGTACCGGCAGGGAGATCCACGACATCGATCTCGGCGAGATACTCCCGCCTCCTCCGCCGTGGCGCGACTTCCAGGGCGGCCCCCTCCCGGTCGACGACGTGCCACCGGGTGATGACGGCGAAGCGGATCGCCGGCTGGGGCCGGAGATCAACCTGGCGGAGTCCGACGTCGACGCGCACGAACTCGACGTCGTCAACGCGGCCCTGTACCTGCGCCGTCCGCTGTTGCTGACCGGCAAACCGGGAGTCGGCAAGTCCTCCCTCGCCTGGCGGGTCGCCCGGGAACTGCGTCTCGGCCGCGTGCTCAGGTGGTCGATCACCAGCCGCACGACGCTGAGTTCCGGGCTGTTCGACTACGACGCGATCGGCAGGGTCCAGGCGGCCGCGAGCCGCGCGCAGTCGGGGAACGCCGAAGAGGCACCCATCGGTGAGTTCGTCCGGCTCGGACCGCTGGGCACCGCGTTCCTGCCGCGCAGGCTTCCCCGCGTCGTGCTGGTCGACGAGCTCGACAAGTCGGAGTCGGACCTGCCCAACGACCTGCTGAGCATCTTCGAGGACGGCGAGTTCGTCATCCCGGAACTGGCCCGCGTGCGCAACCAGACGCGGGAGGTCACCGTCCACACGAACGACCCCAACGGGACCGCGACGGTCGTGGACGGCCGGGTCGCCTGCCGTGCGTTCCCGATCGTCGTCATGACGAGCAACGGCGAGCGCGAGTTCCCGCCCGCGTTCCTGCGCCGCGTGCTGCAACTCGAGATCAAGGACCCGACGGTCGAACAGCTGGCCGCCATGGTGGCCAACCACCTCCTCGACGAGCGCGGAGAACACCGCGACCGGCTGGTGCGCGAGTTCATCGCGAAGAGTCGCGCGGAGGGCGGGCTGCCGGCGGACCGCCTGCTGGACGCCGTGTACCTCGCGACGTCCGGGGCGTACCAGCCGGACGACCTGGCGTGGCAGCGGTTGCTGGACTCGTTGTGGCGCCGTCTGACGGAGCTGTGACGTGGACGGCTTGGAGGTTCTGGGCTGGACCGACGTCGGGGACGTCGTGTGGCTGGCCGCCGCGATGGGCGGCGGCGCACCGGAGAGCCGGGAGGACGACCTCGGTGATCCGGACCCACCCGTTCCCGTGAGGCCGCCGCCCGTCGAGTCCGTGCGCGAGGAACCGCCCGCGCCCGAGGAACCCGAGCCCGACGACGCTTCCGCCGTGGAGCCTCCGCCCGTCCCGGAGCAGGCGGAGGCGAAGGCGGAACCGGCTGAACCCCCATCGGGTCATGACGACGAGGAACGCGGAGAACTGCCGCCGGCCGCGGTGGTGGCGCCCGCTCTCGCCGAGATGCTGGAGTGCTTCCGCGCGTTGCGGCCGTTGAAGCGCGAAGTCCCTTCTTTCCGTTATGGCGCAACGACTCTGGACGAGGTCGCGACCGCGGAGCAGGTGGCGAGCACCGGCACGTGGTGGCCCATCACCCGGTCGTGTCCGGAGCGTTGGCTCGATCTGACCGTCGTTTTGGACGACAGTCCGTCCATGTCGCTGTGGCGGCCGAAGGTCGTCGCGTTCCTGGAGATGCTCGCGCGGCTGGGAGCCTTCCGCACGATCCAGTTCCGCTTGGTCGACGTCGTCCGCGACGGGGAGGGCACGGAGGTCCCGGTGTTGCGCGGTGGTACGCCCGGTGCGCCCGCGCGCGACCCGGCGGAGGTGCTCGACGTCTCCGGCCGCAGGGTCATGCTCCTCGTGACGGACGGCGTCGGCGGCGTGTGGCGACCGGACCTGCTCAACCCGATGCTCGCACGATGGGCGCGGTCCATGCCCGTGAGCGTGCTGCACCTCCTGCCGCAGTGGCTGTGGGGCCGTGGTGCCGTGCCGCTGCACCGCGCGAACCTGACCGTGCCGGCCGCGATGCGCCCCAACGGCCGCTGGACCTACGACCTGCCCGACGCGTGGCTGGAGGAGGACCCGCAGGCGCACCTGCGCAACGGCGCCGTCGCGGTGCCCGTGATCGAATTGCAACCTCGTTACCTGAAGTGGTGGGCGCGCTTGATCACGGCGGGCCACCGCGGTCCGGCCGCCGGAACGGTGGTGCTCGCCACCCGTGAGACCGCGACCGCGACCAACGGCGACCTGTCGGCGAAAGAGCACGTGGGCAGGTTCAGAAGCCTCGCCTCACCGCCGGCGCTCCGGCTCGCGACGTTGCTGGCGGCGGTCCCGGCTCACCCCGAAGTCGTGAAACTCATTCGCCATCAATTCGTCCCGGAGGCGAAAACCGAGCACCTCAGCGAATTGCTTCTGAGCGGAGTGGTGCACTATTCTCCCGTCGGCCGTGGAGTTCCTGCTTGGGACTCCACTGCTTTCGTCTTTCCCGAGAAAGTGCGAGAACTGCTGCTCAGCGGCGCTCGGCGGTCCGAAACCGCGGGTGTCGTGCAAACGGCTGCCGCGGTATTCGGGGATCGTATTCCGGCACTGAGACGTCTCCGTGACGCCATAGTGGATCCAGACAACACCCCGGACCCCGTTCCCTCTGTTTCGACAGCCGCTGAAGTCGGGCTCCAGCGTGCGGTGATGGGAGCGTTGTCGGGTCCTTACCTCTCACGCGCTGATCGGCTGGGCGATGCTGTGAGACGCGGCGGCGGCCATGCTGAATCAATCAAGCCCAGTGAGCCTAGGATAGCGAGCAAGAAAATGTCCGATGCGGCCGAGCGCGCCAGCACGACCACGGTATCCGAACCACCCGCGTATTCCGCATCGAACGCGGCGCAATCCGCCGGGTCGCGCGACAACGACCTCCCCGAGGTGAGCGGTATGACAGTTCTTCCCGCTTCGAGCTCGAGGACGTTTCACGAGCGGAGGTCGGATGATCCTCCCGTCATCTGGGGAAATGTCCCGCCGCGAAATCCGAACTTCACCGGCCGCGAAGAACTGCTGGACCAGCTGGGCAAACGCCTGACGGCCGGTGGTGCCACCGCGGTGCTGCCGTCCGCGCTGCACGGCATGGGCGGTATCGGCAAGACGCAGATGGCGACCGAGTACATCTACCGCCACCTGCAGGACTACGACCTCATCTGGTGGATCGAGGCGGCCCGGCCGACCCAGATCCGCGCCGGTCTCACCGAACTCGCGCGTCAGCTCGGACTGCCCGGCGCCACCGAGGCGAACACCGCCGTGCCCGCCGTCCGCGAGGCCCTGCGCGTCGGCCGGCCGTTCCGCCGCTGGCTGCTCGTCTTCGACGCCGCCGAGAGTCCCGAGGAAGTGCGCCCGTTCTTCCCGGCCAACGGTCCCGGCGAGGTGCTGATCACCTCCCGCAACCCGGACTGGGCGGGCGTCGCCAGGCCACTGGAACTCGCGGTGTTCGATCGGCGGGAGAGCATCGAACTGCTCGGCAAGCGCGGCCCGGAGATCGACGAGGCGGACGCGAACGTGCTGGCGGAGAAGCTCGGCGACCTGCCGCTGGCCGTGGAGCAGGCCGCGGCCTGGCGTGCGGTCACCGGCATGCCCGTGAGCGAGTACCTGAGGCTGTTCGACGAGTCCGTCGCGGAAATCCTCGACACGTCCGCCCAGACGGACTACGAGCGTTCGGTCGCCGCCGCCTGGAACGTGTCGTTCGACGAGCTGAAGAAGCGCAACCCGGCTGCGCACCAGATCCTGCACATCTGCGCGTTCTACTCGCCGGAGCCGATCTCCCGCGACCTGTTCACCGGCGTCAGCCGGGTGTCGATCTCCCCGGAGCTGGACGCGGCCCTGCGCGACCCGATCAAGCTCGCCAGGGCGATCCGCGACATCAACCGGTACGGCCTGGCGAAGATCGACCACGGCAACAACACCCTGCAGCTGCACAGGTTGGTCCAGTTGGTGCTGCGCAACCGCACCATGGCGCCGCAGCTGCACGCGCAGATGAAGCACGGGGCGCACCAGCTCCTGGCCAGCCTCGACCCCAACGACCCCGATTCGAGCAAGCACTGGTCGCGCTACCGCGAGCTGCTGCCGCACGCCTACGCGTCCGACATCGTCGAGTGCGACGAGGACTGGCCCCGGCAGCTCATCATCAACGTGATGCGCTTCCTGTCCGCGTGGGGCGACCACGACGAGGCCGCGCGCCTGGCCGAGCGGGTCAGCGAGGCGTTCGAACGCAAACTCGGCCCCACCCATCCGCAGTCGTTGTACGTGGCCGCACGCCTCGGCTTCTACCTGTGGGTCGTGGGCAGGTACGAGGAAGCCTCGCGGATCAACCAGCGCACCCTGCAGCGCCAGATCTCGGTGACCGGTGAGGACAGCGAGGAGGTGCTCACCGTCCAGGCCAACGTCGTGACCGACCTCCGGGCACAGGGGGACTTCGCCACGGCGGCGAAGCTGAGCGAGGAGATCCTCACCAAGTCCAGGCGCCTGTTCGGGGACGACGACCCGGAGACCCTCAAAGCGGCGTACCAGCACGGCATCAGCCTCCGGCTGTCCGGCGAGTACGTCGCGGCGGCCGAACTCGACCGCGACACCGCGGACCGCCGCAGCGAGGTGCTCGGGCCCGACCACCCGAGGACGGTCAGCAGCTACTCCGCGGAGATCGTCGACAGGCGCGAGGCGGGCGAGTACATGCGCGCCCGCATCGACATGGAGAAGTTCGCCGAGACGTACCGGATGCGTTTCCCCGCGGACAGCCCGGAGCAGTCGACCAGGTCGTTCCTCCTGTCGGTGTTGCGCCGCAAGGACGGTGACCACGCGCGAGCACTGGAGCTGTCCACTCCGGCACTGGCCCAGTTCACGTTGCTGTACGGCCACGACCACCAGACCCGGTTGGCCTGCGCCGTGGCGCATTCGATCGATCTTCGTCACGCGGGCGAGCTCGAAGCCTCGAAGACCCTGGGAGAGGACACGTTCGAGCGGTATCGGCGCGCTCTGGGCGACGACCACCCGCACACCGTCCTCGCGACCGTCGACCTGGCGTTGACGATGCGGCTCAAGGGCGAGGTCGCCGAAGCCCGGGAGCTCGACGAACGGGCGTTGGAACTCTTCCGCGGCCGCCTCGGCCCGAACCACCCCTACGCGATCATCGCCATGATCAACCTGGCGAGCGACCTCGCAGCCCTCGGCGAGATCGATCGGGCGATCGCGCTGGGACAGGACGCCGTGCAGCGTGGTGGCCAGGTGTTCGGTGTCAACCACCCCACTCTGCTGGCTGCGTCGCTCAACCACGGTCACGACCTGCGGGTCGCGGGGCGTCTGGAAGAGGCCGAGCAGCACCACGAGCCGGTGCTGGACAGGTATCGCAAGGTGCTCGGCGAAGGGCATCCCGGCACCATCGCCGCGATCAAGGGGATGCGGGCCAACTGCGACATCGACCCGATCCTGATGTAGCGGGCCTCAGCCGGAGACGAGCTGGCCGAGCCACCAGGCGAGCTTCTCCGGTGTCGGTACGTCGAGTGCGGTGCGCCGGAGTTCCCGGTGCACCGCACGCACCATTTCCGGGCAGTGCAGCAGTGCGCGTGCGGCCGGGTTGGGACCGGCCGCGTTCAGGGCGAGTCCCAGCCCCACCAGTGCGACCGGCCGGTCGGGGTCGGCGCGCAGCTCCGCGCGGTAGCCGCGGGCCGCGTCGACGTGGTGTCCGGTGATCAGGGCGAAGTCCGCCTCGGTGGCGCCGGGGACCGTCCGCCAGTCCTCGTGCCCATCCCGGCTCAGGGCAAGGCGCAGCAACGTCGCCCGGCTTCGCGACCACGGTCCGTCCGGCACCGGCGTCGGGGGGAGATCGGCCGGCGCCAGGACGACAGGAGGCCGCGCGTCGCCGGCCAGCCAGGCGGCTGCTGCCGCGGAGACCACCGCGTGATCCGGCCGCAGGTGCCGCAGGAGCCAACCGGCCCGGTGATCGGCGGCGAGCAGTTCGGTCAGTTCCAGGACGTCCTCGGGCACCGGATCGTGCTGCCACGGTCCGAGCACTTCGGCGATGCCGTCCAGAAAACGTCGTCCCGCTTCGGTCAGCGTCGGATCCTTGCGCAGAGTCAGCAGTGTCCGCCACGTCTGGCCCCGCCAATGGGCGAACTCGAACACCGCCCGTCGCGATGTCCCTGATCGGGCCGTGGCGCGCCAGAACGAGGTCACGCCGAAGAACGCGGTGACGCCCTGGTACGCACCGCTGAGAGGGCGGGGATCGTCCCGCCAGGGCACGTAAATCCGCTCCGTGCGGTCGTTCTCGTACAACCGCGCCAGGTGGAGGATCCCGCCGAGCACGATGTGCTGGTGCTCGTGGACCAGGGTGGCGGCCAGATCGGCGGAGTTCTCGGGCAGCCCGATCACGACACTGCCGAAGGCCTCGCCGGTCGACGCGCTCGGGTTCTGGAACGGCACGTTCGGCTTGGGCACCACGGAGTTCAGACCGGCGGCGATCATCCCGGCCAGATCCGGTGTGACGTCTCGCAGCAGGTCCCAGGCTTCGCTCAGCAGACGTCGCCAGGTGGCGGTCGCGGTGCTCGCCAGCCGGTCCGGCGGCAGCGGCTCGTGCAGCCCGCGGTAGGGGTCGAGGTCGTCCAGGGTCACCGAGAGCCGGCTCGCCGCGTCACCGGCCCGGCACGTGCGCAGTGCCCACCAGCCGGGGGAATCGGCGTCGAGCCTGGCCGGCAGCCGGACCTCGCCGCTCTCACCGCGGACGGCGTAGCGGCCGCGTCCACCGCTCACCACCGCCGTGGAGAAGCGGTCCGCGGCAGGCAACCGCGCCGTCCCCAGTGAAGGCAGTGCCGCGTTGCCCTCCCACAGCGGTACCGCGATCTCGAAGTCCAGGTCGGCCGTGATCGCCGCCGCGGCCGCGAGCGCGTGCACGTGGCCGAGGTGGGTCCACAACGGACAAACACCGGCCGCGCCGTGGGTCAGCAACCTCGTCGAGTACCCGGCCCAGCTCCCGGTGTAGGGGTGCGCGAACACCCGGTCGAGGGCGGCCGGTGACACGTTCTCAACCCGCGCGAGCAGGTCCCAGACCGCCTCGAGCGGCGGCAGCGGCCCGAACGCCCCTGGCGTTTTCGCGGACGCTTCGAGCAGTGCGTGCACGAGCAGCTTGCGCCTGCTGAGTTCGGCCGCGCGCAACCGGCCGATCATGGACGCGTCCCCGTTCAGGCGTGCGAAGGCGTCGAAGTCGGCCCACGGCATGCGGTGGAAAGGGGTGGGCTGCGACATGATCAGTCGATTCGCTCACCGCCGGATTCGTTGGAGCTTCTGTAGCCCGCGGTCACGAGCGCGGCTCGTTCCACGACGTGTTGCAGGGAGCGGCGCAGGTGGGCGCTGTCCAGGTCGCGCAACCTCGTGAAGGGGACGCCTTCGAGGTCGATCAGCGCGGATTCCAGGTCCGGCTCCAAGCCCGATGAGCTCATGGTGTCGATTCCCCTCACGCCGAGTGCCGGTCAGTGCAGGCGATTCCCATGATGACGCAACAATGCGGGCTTCAGGTAGGCCGATGCCTTGCGCTTCCTTGCGCCGAAACGAGCAACTGCCGCGACGGCAGGCGGTGCTGACCTGGAATTGGACACGAATTGGAAGGCTATTGACGTTGGCGCTCGTGCGGCTGGCTCGCGCTGCGTGGCTGACGCGGTCCGCGGGTGTCCGGCTCACGTGCGAGTGCTTTTCCGGGTGGGGTGTGCTCGGTCGGGCTCCCTTGTGTCCGTTGTGGACTGTGGATCGAGCTGGAGGACCCCGCACCGCCGCGAGCCGGTCTCGTTCACCGGTCCCGGCTGATCGGCAGCGCGGTGGACACCTCCACTGTCACGCCTGGGGCGTGCCGGCCTGGGAGGACGCGGGCTGAGCCTTCAGTTCGCTCTTGCGGCGCGTCAGCACCAGCGGGCCGTCCTCGGTGATCGCGACCGTGTGCTCGGAGTGCGCCGTGCGCGAGCCGTCGGCCGAGCGCAACGTCCAGCCGTCCTCGTCGTAGACGATCTCGTCGGTGGTGGCGGCGAGCCACGGCTCGATCGCCACGGTCAGGCCCGGCTTGAGCTTCATGCCGTGCCGGCGGCGGCCGTTGTTGGAGATGTGCGGAGCCTCGTGCATGGTCCGGCCGATGCCGTGGCCGCCGAACTCCAGGTTGGGCGTGTACCCGTACTGGCCGCAGACCTCGCCGATCGCCGCCGAGATGTCGCCGATGCGGTTGCCGACCTGCGCCGCCTCGATCGCGGCCGCGAGCGCCACCTCGGTGGCCTGGATCAGGCGCTGGTCCTCTTCGCGTGGCGTGCCGACGATGACGGTCATGGCCGAGTCGGCCGCCCAGCCGTCGATGAGGACGGCGATGTCCATGGTCAGCACGTCGCCGTCGGCCAGCACGTAGCTCTTGGGCAGGCCGTGCAGCACCGCGTCGTTGACCGCCAGGCAGGTGACGTTGCGGAACGGCCCGCGTCCGAACGACGGCGAGTAGTCCCAGTAGCAGGACACGGCGCCGCGTTCCTGCAGCATGTGGCGCGCGTGGTGTTCGAGGTCGAGCAGGTTCACACCCACCGCGGCCCTGGCGGAGAGCTCGTCGAGCACTTCCGCGATGAACTGGCCGGTGACGTGCATGCGCTCGATCTCGGCGGGGGACTTGAGCTCGATCAACGTGTTCCTCCATCAGCGGTTACCGGTATAACTATACCGGCTTCGCGGAACCGGCTGAACAACACCACCCAGGAGGGGGACGCGCGTTGCATCCTCCCGGCCGCGTCACCACAGTGCCTCATCATGAAGCAGGTGTTGCAGCACAGGATCGACTCGACCTTCGCCCACTACGACGTCAACCGCAACGGCGTCATCGAACTGGCGGACATCTACGCCCTCGCCAACCGCCTGCTCCAGGCGTACGGCGAGCCCGCCTCCTCCGAGCGGGGCCGCGACCTGGTCGAGGCCTACGACAGGTTCTGGGAGATGCTCGCCGACCACTGCGACACCGACCGCGACGGCCGCATCGGCCCGGACGAGTACCGCGCCGCCATGATCGAGGCCTTCGTCGAGGGCGGCCCGATCAACATGGACTTCCTCGAGGTCGTCCAGTCCCTCCTCGTCCTCATGGACACCAACGGCGACGGCCGTGTCGACGCCGCCGAGTTCGGGGTGCTGCTGAAGGCGCGCGGCCTGTCGGTGGAGGAGTGCGCGACCGCGTTCCTGCACCTCGACACGGACGGTGACGGGGCGATCAGCGTGCAGGAGTACGTCGCGGCGGTGCGGGACTACTACACGAACCCGGCGGAGGACACGCCCGGCAGCTGGCTGTACCCGAAGGCGCTGCAGCGCGCCTGAGTTGGTGGGGGAGAGGACGCTCCGCGGGCGTCGCGTGCACACGGTCGGTCGACCTCCGCGCGCCGCTAGGGTGAACCGATGGTCACCCGAGCGGAACGCAACGCCTCGAACCCCGATCTGGGCGTCCTGTCGGGCCGCCTGCTGTTCGCGGTGCAGCGGGAGCTCTTCGAGAAGCTCGCCGACCTGGGGTTCGGCGACCTCAAGCACCGCCACGGCGCGGTGCTCGCCTACCTCGACCCCGAGGGGGTGCGTGCGACGGACCTCGCGCACCTCTCGGGGCAGCACAAGCAGATCATCGGCACGCTGGTCGACGAGCTGGAGGCGCTCGGCTACGTCGAGCGCCGGCCCGATCCGAGTGACCGCCGGGCGAAGCTCGTCTGTCCCACCGGCCGCGGGCTCGCGCAGATGAAGGCCGCCGACCACATCATGGCCGCGATGCAGGAGCGGCACGCCGAACGGGTCGGCGAGGACGAGTACGCGCGGTTCAAGCACGTGCTCGTGGACATCACCGAGCACCAGCGCCTCGTGGGTCGACCTGGATTTGGTCAAGAATCGTGACTATCATGAAAACATGACTACTTCGGTGGAACTCACCCGCTTCCGCGTGGCACCCGAGAACGTCGAGGCGCTGCTGGCCGCCCGGCCGGGCATGGTCGCCGACTTCGAGGCCGACCGCGAGGGTTTCCTCGGCGCGCGGCTCGTGCGGCTGCCGAACGACGAGTGGCTCGACATCGTCGAGTGGCGCTCCTCCGAGGACTACGCCGCGTCCAGCCGGAAGGGACCGAACCTGCCGGGCATCAAGGCGTTCTTCGACGCGATCGACTCGCTCGTCTCCGCGGAGGAAGGGGCGCTCGGCCTCGTGTCCGCCGGCGAGGCCGAGCCCGGCGCCGAGCCGCCCGCCTAGAGGCAGCGGTAGCTGGAGGCCGCCTTCGGGTCGCCGTACACGTACCGCGACACCTTCGGGTACGCGCAGAGGTCGCGGGTCGAGCCGGCCGTGGCGGCGGTGAGGGTGGCCGGCGCCTTGCCGCGTTCGACCCAGTCGACCAGCTGGCCCAACGCGTTCGTGGGCTGAGCGCCGCTGCCGCCGGAGCAGTGGTCGACTCCGGGAGCGGTGAACAGGCGGTAGAAGTCGTCGACGTGGCCCATCCGCCGCTCGACGGCGTCGCGGTACCGCAGCGTGCCGCCGGGCGGGATCAACTGGTCGTTGGTGCCGACGAACGTGATCAGCTTGCCGCCCGAGCGGCGGAACGCCGACAGGTCCGGATCGGAGGTGCCGATGACGCCGTCGTACTCGCGCACCGACTGGCGGAACAGGTCGCGGTACTGGGCGTAGGTGAGCTTCGAGGTGTCGAAGCCGGGCTGCTTCAGCAGGAAGCTCTGCACCCACAGCGCGGCGACGGGGAAGCCGGGACCGGACGCGCCGGGCAGCGTGCCCGCGAGCCACACCGGGTCGGCGCCCTTCGGCAGGCCCGGCCAGAGGCTGCGGCCGCGCTCGTCGGTCGGGCCGTCCCAGATCTTGCGCATGACGTCGGCGTCGGCCTTCGTCACCGTGATCTCGGTGCCCTCGCACAGGATCTTCGTGCCGATCAGCTGCCGCGGGTCGTAGCCGCAGCGGTCCGGGCGGTCGACGATGCCGTCACGGACGCGGTCGTTCGCATCGCACGCCTCCACGGCCGCCTTGCGGAACGCGTCGAGCACGCAGTTGCTGACGACGTGCCCGTCGTTGCCCTGCACGACCTGCGGCCACAGGGTCGCGACGGCGAACTGCGCCCAGTTGACGGCGGGCGCGTTGGCGAGGACGCCGTCGTAGTCGTCCGGGAAGTGCTGCGCCTCCGCGTACCCCTGGCGGCCGCCGGTCGAGCAGCCGTTCCAGTACGAGTAGGTGACCGGGCGCTGGTAGTGCCCGCGCACGACCTGCTTGGCGATCACCGCCGCCTCGTGCACCGACCGCGTGGCGAAGTTCGCCAGCAGGGTCTGGTCCACCGAGCCGTTCCGGAGCGCCCAGCTGGTGTTGAGGGCGTCCAGCACCCCGGCGTCGGTCGTCACGGCGGCGTAGCCGTCCTCGACCGCCTGCTCGAACGGCGCACCGGTGTCGCCGGCGGCGTAGGCGCTGCCGCCGACGCCCTGCAGGCGGCCCGTCCAGTTCTGCGGCAGGCCGACGACGACCTTCACGTGGTCGCCGGTGTGGGTGAGCGTCACGGTGATCTCGCAGTGCGCCGGACGGCTCACGGCGCCCACGGACTCGATCTTCGCACCCGCCGGGGCGGTGACCGCGACCGCCGCGCAGTCAGGGGTGCTCGCCGAGGCGGGCGCGAGTGGCGCCAGGCCGGTCAGGAGCAGTGTTGTAGCCAACAACTTCGTCAGTCGTCTCACGCCGCGCGACGCTAGGCGGGGCTCCGGAACGCTCGCGCCCGTCAGGTGACGCTGCCGGTGTACGTCACCGGACCGGGTGACAGACTTCCGCGCATGCGCGAGGTGGGCAACAGACGCTACCGGCTGGACCGCGAGCTCGGCCGGGGCGGCATGGGGGCCGTGTGGCTGGGGAAGGACACCGTGCTCGGCCGCGAGGTCGCCGTGAAGGAACTGCTGCTGCCCCAAGGCGTCCCGGCCGCGGAACGCGCCGTCTACCAGGAGCGGGTGCTGCGCGAGGCGCGCATCGCGAGCCAGTTGCAGGATCCCGCCGTGGTCACCGTCTACGACCTCATCTCCGAGGACGACCAGACGTACATCGTCATGGAGCTGATCAACGCCCCGACCCTGGAGTCGCTGGTCGAGAGCTCCGGTCCGCTGGGCGTCCGCGCGGCCGCGACGCTGGCGGGGCAGCTGCTGAACGCGCTGGAGGCCGCGCACGCGTCCGGCGTCGTGCACCGGGACGTCAAGCCGGGCAACGTGATGGTGCCCGGCAGGGGCACCGCGAAGCTCACCGACTTCGGCATCGCCCAGGCCGTCGACGACCCCAAGCTGACGGCGACCGGCACGTTGATCGGCTCACCCGCCTACATGGCGCCGGAACGCCTCGCGGGCGGTGACGCCTCGCCCGCGTGGGACCTGTGGGCGCTGGGCGCGACGCTGTTCTTCGCCGTGGAGGGCCGCGGCGCGTTCGACCGCCCGACCACCTCGGCGACGATCCTCGCGGTGATGAGCGAACGCCCGGTGCCCCGCGTCACCGGTCCCCTCGGCGAGCTGATCACCGGCCTGATGGAACCCGATCCCGCCCGCAGGACCGGTGTCGAGCGGGCACACCGCCTCATCGAGGCGGCGCTCCTCGCGGAGACCCACGCGTCCAGGCGGACCGGGCCGGTGGCGGACGGCATGCCGACCGTGGCCGGTCCGGCGTTGGGCGCGGTGCTCGCGACGCTGCCGGCGCAGGGCCCGCCGCCGCCGACGTCGGGCCCCGTGGCGATCGGCCGGTTCACCCCGCCCCCGACGTCGGGTCCCGTCGCGATCGGCCAGTTCGCCCCCGCCCCGGCCTTCCCGGTGCCCCCTCGCCGCAAGCGCCCCGTCGGCGCGATCCTCGCCGGAACCCTGATCCCGCTGTTCCTCGTCGGCGCGCTGGTCCTGCTGTACTTCACCGTGTTCAAGCCGATGTTCACGAGCTGGGGCCTGGGCACGCCGGACGGCCCGGCGAGCACGCCCGCGATGCAACCCGTCCTGACCATCGGGCCGGGTGGCGACATCGCGGACGGCGTGGTGTCGATGGCGTTCCGCAAGTCCTGCCTCACCTGGGTGCCGGCCAAGGACGTCCGCAAGATCGAGTCGAAGGACCGCGTCGGCTGCTACGCCGAGCACGACGTCGAGGTGCTCGACACCGTCCTCGCCAACACCGAGATCGAGAAGGACGTGCCCTACCCCGGCGCCGAGGAGCTCACCAAGATCGGCGGTACCGGGTGCACGCGCACGTTCCTGTCGGACAAGGTGAACGGCCAGGACAAGGAGAAGACCCTGCGGTACTGGGTGATCATCCCGACCGCGGAGGCGTGGAAGGTGAAGACGGAGAACGGCTACCGCAGTTCCGACCGCCTGATCTACTGCTTCGTGGGCAAGGCGGACGGGACGAAGCTGGTCGAGCCGCTGATGAAGGACTAGGAGGGGACTTGTCGTATCCCGAAGAGGTCTACTTCGGACAGACCGGCGAGGTGAACGCGCGCTTCCGCCCCGCGAGCACGCCGCCGGACAAGGGCACCGAGGGCGACGGCATCCACTACCTCGCGACCACCGCCACCACGGGTGGCGAGTTCGGGCTGTACCGCGTGATGATGAGACCGAGGGCGGGCGGCCCGGCGACCCACTTCCACCGGACGATCTCCGAGTCGTTCTTCGTCCTCAACGGCGTCGTGCGCCTCTACAACGGCGACAGGTGGATCGAGGCGGGGCCGGGCGACTTCCTGCACGTGCCGCAGGGCGGGTTGCACGCCTTCCGCAACGACTCCGACGCGGCGGCCGAGATGCTGCTGCTGTTCACGCCCGGCGCGCCGCGCGAGGAGTACTTCGAGAAGCTCGGGGACATCGCGGAGGAGGACCTCACCGCGTTCCGGGTCAAGCACGACTCGTACTTCGTCTGAGCCCGGGGGTGCCGGACCGGCGAACCGGTCCGGCACCGCGGGACTACTCCGAGACGGCGATCGCCGACGCCGGGCAGACGGCGGCCGCGTGCTTCACGTCCGCGAGGCGCTCGGCCGGCGGGTGCGCGTCGAGCAGATCCACCAGACCGTCGTCGTCGCGCTGGTCGAACACGTCGTCCGCGGCCAGCACGCACTGACCCGCCCCGACGCACTTCCCCTGGTCCACCACGATGTTCACGCCGACCTCCAGGTGACGGGCAGCTCCGCCACGCCGCCGGTGAGCGTCGCGCGGACCTGCAGCTGATCGAGTTCCTTGGCGAGCCGCATCTGCGGCAGGCGCTTGGCCAGCGCGGCGAACACGACGCGCAGCTCCGTGCGGGCCAGCGAGGCGCCGATGCAGAAGTGGGCGCCGTGGCCGAAACCGAGGTGCGTCCTCTCCGGACGGTCGGGGTTGAACTCCTCGGCGTCGGAGTACACGGTCGCGTCGCGGTTGGCGGCGTTGATGGAGAGCACCACCGCGTCGCCGGCCTGGATCGTCACACCCGCGATGTCGACGTCCTCCCGCGCATACCGCAGCAGACCGAGGTCGCCGGGGGCGCCGAGGCGCATGACCTCCTCGACCACCGCGTCGACGCGGCCGTCCGGGTCGGCGACGAGCGCGTCCCAGCGCGAGCGTTCGGTGAGCAGGAACAGCACGCCGAGGCCGATGCGGTTGACCGTGGTCTCGTGGCCCGCGAACAGCAGACCGACGCAGAGCCGGACCATCTGCACGTAGTCGAACGTCTCGTCGTCGGCCTGGGCGCGCACGAGGTCGGAGATCACGTCCTCGCCGAGCGCACCGCGCTTGCCCTCGACGAGACCGACCATGTACCGCATGAACTCCTCGCGCGCCCGCTGCGCCTCGTCACCGATCTCGGTGCCGGCCATGCGCTCGGACAGCGACGCGAACTTCTCGTTGTCCTCCTCGGGCACCCCGAGCAGCCGGCAGATCATGGCGACCGGCAGCGGGAACGCGAGGCCGTGGTGCAGGTCCACCACGCCGGTCCGCTCGTGCTCGGCGACCAGCGCGTCGAGGTAGCCGTCGACCAGCTCCTCCATGTTGTCGCCCAGCTTCCGCATGCGCTTCGCGGAGAACGCGGGCGTGAGCAGGCGGCGCATGCGCGTGTGGTCGGCCTCCTCGGTCGCGTACTCACCGGTAGGCCCGTCCTGGACGGCGGCCGTCGAGACGCGGGAGGCCTTCTCCGGTTCGGGGTGGGACCGGCCGAAGCGCTTGTCCCCCAGCAGGAGGCGGACCTCCTCGAACCGGGTCACGAGCCAGGCGGGGTCACCCGCCGGTGTCGTCACGGGTGCGATCGGCGCCTCACGTCGCAGCACCTCGTAGAGCGGAGCGAGTTCGAGGACGTTCGGCCTGGGCAGCGGTAGCGTCAGGCGCTCTGCGTCAATGCTCATGCACCGACCGTAGCGCTTAATGGCAGATGGTGCCAATAAATGTTCTCAGGCGGGTGACGTGCTTAAATCGCCCGATGACGGACGTTGCGACAGAAAAGCCTCGCCGGGGACGGCCGCCGGTGAGCGACGAGCAGCGTCGGCGTCAGCGCCTCGACATCTCGCGCCACGCCGTCCGGTTGTTCGCCGAGCAGGGCGTCGCCGCGACGTCGGGGGAGCAGATCGCGCAGGCCGCGGGCGTCTCCGAGCGCACGTTCTGGCGCTACTTCCCGCAGAAGGAGAGCTGCGTCGAGCCGCTGCTCACGAAGATGGTGGACGCGTTCTGCGCCGTCGTGCGGGCCTGGCCGCGTGAGATCGACCTCATCGACCACCTGCGCGAGGCCTACAGCCCGTTGCTCGACGCGGCCTCCGACGAGGACATCGAGGCGGTCCTCTCGGTCGTGCGGCTCACCCACGGCGAACGGGCGTTGCGCGCCGCCTACCTGATGCTGCGCGAACGGGCGGAGGACGCGCTCACCGAGGTGCTCGCGGAACGCCTGGGCCGCCCGTCCGACGGATTCGACGTCCGGGTGCAGGCCGCGTCGATGAGCGCGGTGCTCAAGGTCGCCACCGACGAGGTGGCGCGGGCGGCGGCGGGCGGCGTCACCACGGAGACCCTGGACGGGCACCGGGAGCAGATCGCCACGGCACTCCGGGACCTGTCGCAGATGCTGTAGCTACACCGCCATGTTCGACCACGCCCAGATGAACGTCACGACCAGCGCGATGACGACCAGCACACCGACCGAACCGGCCAGCGCGAGGCCCGTCCCCGCCGACCGCCACGGTGCCGGTGCGGCGACCTTCACGACCAGGCCGACGAGGGCCGAGCCGAGGGCGATCCAGATGAACGAGTAGGCGTACTCGCCGCCGCGCCAGCCGAACGACTCGAAGGTGTCGTTCAGGAAGGCGATGACGGTCAGGGTCAGCAGGACGGCGGTGGTGGCGAACCCGGCCAGTGCGGCGAGTCGGCCACGGTCGATTTCGGTCACACGTCGAGGGTGCCGCCACTCCTGGGAGACGGCATCGGTACAACTACTCACACCCCGAGGAGCGACACCACCCGGTCGCGCAGCGCGTGGGCCACCGAGTCGAAGCCGTTCTTCACGTAGGCGCCCTGGGCCGCGAAGACCGCGTCGGCGTACTTGCCCGTGAACGTCTCGAAGGTCCGGTAGCCGCACCGGTTCGCGGACAGCGGCGTGATCACCTGGTCGCGCGTGCCGAGCAGGCCGGGGAACGTGTCCCCGGTGTCGTAGCGCAGCAAACGCGGGGGTTCGACCGCGCGGATGTACTCGCGACTGACCCACGTGCCCGCGGAGCCGTCCGGGCGCGGCAGCGTCAGGTCGATCGGCGAGCCGACGGCCAGCGTGGTCGTCACCGCGAGCGTGTAGGGATTCCACTGTGGATAGTTCGGGTAGTCGAGCAGCACGTCCCACACGAACGCGGCGGGCGCGTCGATCTCGACGGCCACGGACTCGATCAGATGTGTGCTCATGCCGGCATGTACTCCCCGCCGTTGACGTCCAGCACGGCCCCGGTGACCTCGGAGGCGTTGCGGGACAACAGGAACAGGATCGCTCCGGCGCAGGCGTCGTCGGCCGGGATGCGGCCCAGCGGGTTGCGGGCCGCGATCTCGTCGTAGACGGCCTGTTCGGTGGTGCCGCGCGCCTCGGCGGTGACCTTGAGGTAGAAGCGCACGCCGGGTCCGTCGAGCCAGCCCAGCACGGCCTGGTTGGCGCGGATGCCGTGCTCGCCCAGTTCCAGGGCGAGGAACTGGGTCGCGGTCGCCATCGCGGCCTTCGCGACGGCGTAGCCGCCTTCGCCCCGCATCGGTTTGCGGGTGGTCATGGTGCCCACGTTGACGATCGAGCCGCGCCCGGCGGCCTTCATGTGCGGCACGACCGCGCGCGTCACGTTCAGGGCGCCGAACAGGATGATGTCCACCGAGCGGCGGACGGCCTTCTCCGGCGTGTCCAGCAGGTCGAACCAGCCGGGGTGGCCGAAGGCCGAGTTCACCAGGCCGGTGATGGTGCCGAAGCGCTCGACGGCCGTCTCGACCAGGTGCGCCACCTCGTCGGGGCGGCGGACGTCGCACCGCACTCCGATCGCTTCCCCGCCGGCCGCGCCGATGTCCTTCTCGGCCTGCTTCATCACGTCGGCCGAGCGGGCGGCCATCACGACCCTCGCCCCCTCGGCGGCGGCGCGGACGGCCAGCTTCGAGCCCAGGCCGGGGCCGACGCCGGTGATCAGCACGACCTCGTCTCGCAGCATCACAGGTAGACCTCCGAGTAGAAGGCGAAGTCGCGGCGCAGCTGGTCCTCGGAGAGTCCGAAGTCCTCGGGGGTGTAGGAGTGCGAGCCGTGGCGTTCGGTGCGGTTCTGCTCCAGGTAGGTCTCGAACGCCTCGTCGTCGGCGGGACCGGGAGGCAGGCCCAGGGCGGTCATGACCTCGCGGGCGACCTCCAGGGGTCTGCCGACGGTGTCGGCGAACCGCACGTCCACGAACCGGCCGGGGCGTGCGGAGCGGGCCGCGGCGAATCCCTCCAGCGTCCTGGCGAACCGGCGGGACCAGTACCGTCCGATGTGGACCGGGTCGGTGTTGTCGCTGTACTGCGAGGACATCGCGCGGACCATCGACGCGTACGACGGCACGGCGCTGACCGGGGAGCGGTGCGTCATCACGATCCTGCAGTCCGGGAACTCGTCCAGCACCGTGTCGACGGCGGTCAGGTGGTGCGGTGACTTGAGCACCCAGGGCAGTGAGCGCGCGGTGTTCTGCCACTGCAACACCTGCAGCCACTCGCGCAGTTCGCGGTAGGCGGGGCGCTGGTCCGCGGAGCGCAGCCAGTCGCCGTAGGTGGGCACCCGGTAGAACGAGTCGAAGCTCATCGACACGAACGTGCGGTCCAGCAGGATCACGTCCTCCTCCGGCCCGTCCCACACGACGGTGTGCAGGTCGCCGAAGTCGGGGGAGAGCTGCGAGAACACCTGCATTCGTTCCCGGGCGCGGGCTTTGCGCAGCTCCGCGTCCGGACCCTCGCCTGGGAACGGCAGCGGGTAGGCGACCTCCCACGACAGCGTGGACGTCACCTGCGGTGAGGCGGACAGCAGCCGGTGCAGCAGCGTCGACCCGGTGCGCGGCAGGCCACAGATCTCGGCGGCCACGCGGACCTCGATGTCGAGCACCCCGGGGTTCGACCGCTGCACCGCGCGCAGCCGCAGCCGGTCGGACAGCAGTGCGGTGAGCCGGTGCCTGGTGAGCTCGAAACCCGGTGGGGACAACGCGGCCTCGGTGTTGAGGCTGTGCACGAGCACGTCCAGCGGCTCGCGGAACCAGTCGTCGCCGAAGTCCGCGAGCCCGGTCTTCGCCGTGGCCCTCTCCATCAGGTCCGGCACCTTCAGCGCCGTCATCGAACCTCCTCCAGTGCGACCACGCGGCACTTCGGAACGGGGTGCTCGGACGCGCCGAGCCAGCGCAGCAACGCCGTGCCGGACGTGTGGCCGCAGGTGTCGATCCAGTTGCCCACGCCGGGGTCCTCGGCGGCCACGACGATCGTCAGCCGGCCGTCGGTGAGCGACGCCGTGTGCTTGTTGACGGTGATCCTGCGCCGGTGGTCGAGCGACTCCATCCACCAGTTGTCGAGCTGGAAGTTCCAGTACGGGCAGTCCGGCACGTCGGTCTCGATCACCCACGCCTC
This sequence comes from Lentzea albida, assembly GCF_900111005.1. GTDB lineage: Bacteria > Actinomycetota > Actinomycetes > Mycobacteriales > Pseudonocardiaceae > Lentzea > Lentzea albida. The sequence continues at coordinate 108,823 of NZ_FOFV01000009.1, read as the reverse complement.
GCCGGGTCGCAACACCCAGTACCCGTGCAGGTAGAAGATCTCCGGGTCGCCGCCCGCGCGCTGGAACATCTCCTGGCCGAAGTCGGGGAGTTCGTTGGGGCGCGCCATGAACGTGCGCGTCCAGTGCGCGAACGTGGCCGCGGTGCCGTGCACCGACAAAGCAGCCCGCTGCAACGCTTTGGCGAGGAACTCGGGTGTCAGGGGAGCGGGTTCGGCCGGGCCGCCGACCTGCTCGACGTGCCACGAGCCGGGGGTCTCGGTGGTGCGGTCGAGATAGGTCTGGCGCACCACCAGTCCCGTGGAGTCGGGAGCGAGCGGGAGCCAGTTGCCGCTCTGCTCGGTGGCGCTCGCGATGATCTCGACCGTGCCGTCCGGGGCGATCTCGAGGTCGCTGTCGGACAGCTCCCCGGTCGACGCCATCGTGCCGTCCTCGGCGTACCGGTTGGCCTTCGAGCCGATGCTGAAGTACGCGATGGTGCCGCGGGTGCCGGTGATCCGGTACGTGCGGTCGCCGCGGACGTTCGCGGACAGGTAGACGTTGTCCGGGTTGTCCGCGCCGATCTTCACGAGGTCGAGCTCGTGGAAGCGCGGGAAGTCGGGATCGGCGTTGTCCAGGCAGGAGTAGAGCATCTCGCGGGTCAGCCGCGCGAGGTAGCGGTACCCCTCCGCGCGGTCCAGCGGGGTGTCGGGCGCCCCGTCCGAGAGCACCACGTCACCGGCCTTCTCCAACGCCCGGCAGAACTGCGACCACGCCTCGTCCGGCACCGGATGCCTCCCGAAGTTAGAACGTGTTCTAGCGGAACCTACACGATTCTGGACAACGTTCAACAGACGCCGAGCGTGCGAAGCCGTGCCACCACGGCGTCGGCGGCGGCCTGCGGGCTCAGCTCCGTCGTGTCGATCCGGACCTCGGGATCGAGCGGTGGTTCGTAGGGGGAGTCGATGCCGGTGAAGTTCGCCAGCTCACCCCTGCGCGCCTTGCGGTACAGGCCTTTCGGATCGCGCCGCTCGGCGACCTCGAGCGGGGTGTCGACGAAGACCTCGCAGAACTCGTCCTCCTCGACCAGGCCCCGTGCCAGCGCCCGCTCGGTCCGGAACGGCGAGATGAACGAGACCAGCACGACCAGTCCGGCGTCGACCATCAGCGCGGCGACCTCGGCGATGCGCCGGATGTTCTCGACGCGGTCGGCGTCGGTGAACCCGAGGTCGGAGTTGAGCCCGTGCCGGACGTTGTCGCCGTCGAGCAGGAACGTGTGCCTGCCCTCGGCGTGCAGCGCCTTCTCGACGAGGTCCGCGATCGTGGACTTGCCCGCGCCGGACAGCCCGGTCAGCCACACGACGCACGGCCGGTGCCCGTTGCGCGCGATCCGGGCGTTCTTGTCGACGGTCAGTTCCTGCCAGCGCACGTTCGCCGGGCCCAGCGCGAAGTCGATCATCCCGGCGCCGACCGTGGCGTTGGACAGCCGGTCGAGCACGATGAACGACCCGAGGTCGCGGTTCGCCCGGTAGCACTCGAACGGCACGGGCGCGTCGAAGTGCACGGTGTCGACGCCGATCTCGTTGAGCGCCAACGCCTTCGTCGCGGTGAAGCCGACCGTGCGCGCGCCGATCTTCGCGAGGTACCGCCGGCCGGGCAGCAACCCCGTCTCGTGCAGCCAGACCAGCTTCGCCTGGAACGAGTCCGCGACACGGGGTGGGTCCGCGGCGTCGCCCAGCACGTCACCGCGGCTCGCGTCCACCTCGTCGGCCAGCACCACCGTGACCGACGAGCCGGTCGGCGCCGCCTCCAGGTCGCCGTCCATCGTGACGATCCTGGCCACCCTGGTGGTGCGCGTGCCGAGGCGGACCTCCTGGTCCCGTGCCAGCGTCCCGTCCAGCACGCGCCCGGCCAGGCCCCGGAACGTCGCGTCCGGCCTGGTCACCCACTGCACGAGGAACCGGGCCGGGCCGTCTCGCCGCGTCGGGGGCTTCACGGTTTCCAGCCACTGCACCAGGGTCGGGCCGTCGTACCAGGGCGTGAGACCGCCGCGTCCGACCACGTTCACGCCCTCGGTCGCCGACATCGGCACGCAGGTGACCTCGTCGAGGTCCAGTTCCGCCGCGAACTCCAGGAGCTCGGCCCCGACCTGCTCGAAGGCGTCCCGCGAGTAGCCCAGCAGGTCGAGCTTGTTCACCGCCACGGCAACGTTCCGGATGCCCAGCAACGACACGATGCGCGCGTGCCGCCGCGTCTGGCTGAGCACGCCTTTGCGGGCGTCGAGCAGCAGGACAGCCGCATCGGCCGTGGACGCGCCGGTGACCATGTTGCGCGTGTACTGCTCGTGTCCCGGGGTGTCCGCGACGATGAACCGCCGTGCCTCCGTGGCGAAGAACCGGTAGGCGACGTCGATCGTGATGCCCTGCTCGCGTTCGGCGGCCAGACCGTCCACGAGCAGCGCGAAGTCCAGGTCGCCGCCGCGCGTGCCGACCCGCCGCGAGTCCGCCTCCAGTGCCGCGAGGTGGTCGGCGTAGAGCAGCTTCGACTCGTAGAGCAGGCGCCCGATCAGCGTGCTCTTGCCGTCGTCGACGCTGCCGCAGGTGATGAACCGCAGAAGCTCCATCAGAAGTAGCCCTCCCGCTTCTTGCGCTCCATCGACCCGCTCGAGTCGTGGTCGATCACCCGGCCCTGCCGCTCCGACGTCGTCGCGGTGCGCATCTCCTCGACGATCTCCGCGACCGTGCGGGCCCCGCTGCGGACCGCGCCCGTCAGCGGGTAGCAGCCGAGCGTGCGGAACCGGACCAGTTCGTGGCGCGGTCGTTCGTGCAACGGCATCCGGTCGTCGTCGACCATGATCAGCGCTCCGTCGCGGTCCACCACCGGGCGTGACGCCGCGAAGTACAGCGGTACCACGGGGATCCGCTCGCGTTCGACGTAGCGCCACACGTCGAGCTCGGTCCAGTTCGACAGCGGGAACACCCGGATGCTCTCGCCGGGCGCGACCCGCGTGTTGTAGAGCCGCCACAGCTCGGGCCGCTGGTCCTTCGGCTCCCAGCGGTGCTGCGCGGTGCGGAACGAGAACACCCTTTCCTTGGCGCGGGAGGCTTCCTCGTCCCGTCGCGCGCCCCCGAACGCGACGTCGAAGCGGTGCTCGTCCAGCGCCTGGCGCAGCCCCTGCGTCTTCCACAGGTCGGTGTGCACCGCGGAACCGTGGTCGAACGGGTTGATCCCCGCCGCCACGCAGTCCGGGTTGCGGTGCACGATCAGCTCCAGGCCCAGCTCGGCGGCCGTCGCGTCGCGGAACGCGATCATCTCCCGGAACTTCCACGTGGTGTCGACGTGCAGCAGCGGGAACGGCGGCTTCGACGGGTAGAAGGCCTTGCGCGCCAGGTGCAGCAGCACCGAGCTGTCCTTGCCGATGGAGTACAGCAGGACCGGTCGCGCGCTCTCCGCCACGGCCTCGCGGAAGATGTCGATGCTGTCGGCTTCGAGGTGGTCGAGGTGGTCCACGTCACCGAGGGTAGGAGCAAAACGAACAACGTTCAATATGCGTTCTGAACGTTGTTCAAGTTAGGCTGGACGCGTGAGCACCGAGCAGACCGCCTGGGGTGACGCGGAGGGCAGGCGGCGCGACATCCTGTCGTCCGCCGAGCGGATCCTCGAGGAGCAGGGGTACGCGGGCCTGACCATGCGCGCGATCGCGGTCGGCGCCGGCGTCAGTTCCGGCACCGTCTACCAGTACTTCTCCGGCAAGGAGGACGTCTTCGCGGCGTTGATGGAGCGGCGCCTGGACGAACTGCGGCGCACCCTCGCGTCCGTCGACCGCAGCCTCGGCATCGCGGGCGTGCTGAAGGAGGTCGAGCCGCAGGTCACCAAGTTCTGGCGGCGGTTCGGGCGGTCGGCCGCGCAGTGGGAGGCCAAGGTGCTCTCCGGTGGCCGTCGAGGCAAGGAGGCCGCGAACTCGGCCCAGGACTACCGCAAGACGCTCAAGGCCCTCGCGAAGGCTCTCGAGGAGACGGCCTCGGCGAGCGGTCAGGAGCTGATCGACGACCCCGCGTTGCCGCACTGGGTCTGGGACTCGCTGATCGGCCTCGCGGACGACCTGCTGCTGCAGGGCGCGCGGATCAACCGGGTGAAGCCGGCTCAGCTGGTCGCGTTCGCCACGGGGGCGATCGAACGGGGGATCATCGCCCGCTGACGGGCTGGTCGTAGCGGCGCCGGATGCTCGTGCCGAGAATGCCGATGTCCGCTCCGTAGACGTGGATCGAGATGGCGACGGAGCTGGAGTTGTTGCACACCTTGTGGATGTCGCCCGGCGGCACGAGGTAGGACGCCACGCCCTCGGGGGTCTTGTTGACGCGCAACGGGATCAGCCGGTCACCGCGCAGCCGGTAGGTGGTTTCCTCCTCTTCGCCGACGTAGGTGCCGACGACGCACCACGAGACGTGGTCGTGGATGCACGTCTCCTGACCCGGCAGCCAGACCAGCGCGACGACCGAGAAGCTGCCGTCCGGTTCGACGTGCAGGACGTGCTGGCGGTAGGCGTTCGGGTCGGGCTCGCGCTGCGCCGCGCTCAGCAGGAACGGGTCGGTAAGGTGCCCTTCCAGCGTGCGGGCCACCTGTGCGGCAACGGTTTCGTCGTCGCCACCGCGGGTGATCGCGGCGCGGAGGGAGCCCACGAGAAGCGTGGCCGTGGGGGAGAGCAGGCTGTGCGTCATGTGCGGGTCCTCCTCCGAGGAACGGGGAGATCAGCCGATCAACACCGTGCCGGTCAGCACGAGCACGACGATCACCGTGGTCGAGAGCAGGCCCAGCAGCAGCACGGCCGGGCCGGAGCGGATCAGGGAACGCAGGCGCACCGCCGTGCCGAGCGCGAACATGCCCGCGGCCAGCAGCACGGTGTCGACGAACGTCGCCGCCGACAGCACGACATCGGGCAGCAGGCCGGTCGCGCGCACCGCCGCCATCGCGAGGAAGCCGAGCACGAACAGCGGCACGATCGGCGGACGTTGGCCCGAGGTGGGGTACTTGAGACGTTCGGCGAAGCTCACGGCGGCGAGCATGGGCGCGAGCAGCACGACCCGCGTCAGCTTCACCGCGACGGCGATGGCCAGAGCACCGCTCACCGGTCCGGCGGCGGCCACGACCTGCGCGACCTCGTGCACGCTGCCACCCGCCCACACGCCGTACTGCGCGGACGAGAGGCCGGTCAGCGGGAACAACGCGGGCAGGCCGAACATCGCGACCGTGCCGAAGAGCGTGACCAGGCCGAGCGCCTTCGCCACGTCCTCCTCGTCCTGCTGCCGCACGCTGTTCATCGCGGCCACGGCGGAGGCGCCGCAGATCGAGAAGCCGGTCGCGATCAGCAACGACAGGCCCTCACCCACCCCGAGCACCCGTCCGAGCCACCGCGTCACGACGAACGTGACCACCACGGCGACCACCGCGAGGACGAGGATCTCGTAGCCGAGCTTCAGCACGTCCTGGAAGACCAGCTTGAGCCCGAGGAGCACCACACCGAGGCGCAGCAGCCGACGTCCGGCGAGCTTCACGCCCGGCGTGACCGAGGCCGGCAGCGTCACGACGTTGGCGACGACGGCGCCGAGCAGCACCGCGGCCGTGAGCGCGCTGACCGAGGGGAAGAGCCACGACAGGACCATCGCGACGGCGACACCGGTTCCGACCAGCGCCAGGCCGGGCAGGACCGGGTCGGCGGTGCGCGGAGTGGTCCTGACGATGCCCATGCCACCACGATGGCGAGCAGGGGCTATGGGCAGTAGAGGGCCATTTGTTGGGGGTCCATAAGGCGCGCTTATGCCCTCGCCGACGCGGAGATCAGCGCGTCCACCGTGGCGCGCATGATCGGCAGCCGGATGAGGTCCGGCCAGGTGTACAGCGCGGTCAGCCGTTGCGCCGCCGACTCCACCTCGATCGCCGTCAGACCGGGGTGCTGCAGGAACGACAGCAGCAGCCTCGGCACGAGCGCGACGCCCAGACCTGCGGTGACGAGGCTCTGGATGGCCAGGTTGTCGTCGGTCGAGCAGGTGATGTCCGGGACGAAGCCCGCCTTCTCGCACGCCTGGTGCAACGCGCGCTGGCAGCGCACGCAACCGGCGATCCAGCGTTCCTCCGCCGCCTCGGTCAGCGACACCCGCTCACGCCCGGCGAGCCGGTGGCCGGTGGGCACCAGCAACGCGAGCGGCTCCCGCAGCAACGGCACGCTCAGCATGCCGTTGACGGTGGCCTCGTCCTGCGGTTCGTCGAGGTAGCTGAAGCTGAGCACCAGGTCGGCCTCACCGCGGCGGAGCAGCGCGAACGAGTCCGGCGGCTCCTCCTCGACGAGCTCGAGCCGCAGCTGAGGGCGTTCCTCCGCCAGGATCGCGGCCGCCGCGGGCACCAGCGAGACGTTGGCGCTGGGGAAGGCGCAGATCCGGATCGTGCCGATGTCGTGCGTCGCTATCGCGCTGACCTGCTGGTGGGTCGTCGCGAGCCGGTCGAGCAGGTCCGACCCGCGTTCCGCCAGGATCCGCCCGGCCTCGGTGAGGTGCAGGCCCCGGCCCGTGCGCACGAACAGCGGCCCGCCCACCTGCCGTTCCAGCGCGCGCATCTGCTGGCTGACGGCGGGCTGGGTGCAGTGCAGCAGTCGTGCGGCGGCGCTGAAGGATCCGGTCCTCGCCACCATCGCGAAGACCTCCAGCTGGCGGGTGTCGAACATCCCCGCAGCGTAAGGCTCACTTGCCGGAGAAGAACGCGTCGAGCGTGCCGCCGTTGCTCTCGCAGTGCCGGCGGGTCGTCTCGAGCGTCGCCGGTTTCTCCGCCTCGTCGGCCATGCCCACCTGCGCGAAGACCCGCCGCAGCAGCTCGATCTGCTCCTCCAGGCCGGCCCGCAGGAAATCGCTGCAACTCGACCGGACGGTCAGCCCGCCGTTCGACGGCGAGCCGTCCGCGGGCACGAAGACGAAGAGCAGGGCGATGACCACCGCGAGCCCGAACCCGACGACCGCGCCGTTGCCGGAGCTCTTGCGCGGCGCCAGCCAGGCCTCGGCCTCCCGCACGAACGGCTCGGCGGGGGAGAGGTCGGTGTCGATCCAGAATTCGAGGCTGTCACCGCCGATCACGTCGAACTGGACGTGACCGGCGGCCAGCATGATGCGTTCGACCTGCTCGCGCTCGTACGAACCGGTCCAGAACGGCTCCGGTCGCACGAACACGAGGCGGTCCGGCAGCAGGAACACGACGTCGCGCTCACCGCGGGCGAGGCGTCCGGTCTGGCCGGGGCCGAGGATGGCGCCCGCGAGCCGTGCCGTGACGAGGGCGTGTTCGTGCTCGTCGAGGGCCTCGGCGGCCGACGACCACAGATCGGGTTCCACGTCACTGCTATCGCCGCGAGTGGGGACCTGGGTTAGCCGTGCCGGCCGAGGTTCCTCCGAATGCCTTTCAGAACGTGAGCTTCCAGGAGTTGATGTAGCCGGTGTCCTGCCGCGCCACGTCCTGGACCTGCAGCTTCCACGTGCCGTTCGCGACCTCGCTCGACGCGTTGACCGCGTAGGTCGCCACGACGTTGTCGGCGGAGTCGTTGTTCGAGGCCTTCAGGCGGTACGCGGTGCCGTCCGGGGCGATCAGGTCGATGACCAGGTCACCGCGGTAGGTGTGCACGATGTTGACGTCGACCTTCAGCGTCGCCGGGGCGTTGCCGCTGACGCCGGAGACCGTGATGGAGCTGCTCACGGCCGCCCCGGCGTCCGGGATGGCCACGTCGTTCGTGTTCTCGAACGAACCGCCACCGGGAGGGGTCGTGCCGGTGTCGACGGCGGCGAACGCGTCGACGCGGCCCTCACCGAAGAAGTTGTTCTTCGCCGTGGTGCCGCTGCACCGGCTGTCGGTGCAGCTCAGGTCGTCCGCCTGGGTCGCGAGCAGCGCGCGCAGCTGCGCCGGGGTCGCGGTGGGGTTGGTCGACTTGAGCAGCGCGGCGACGCCCGCGACGTGCGGGGAGGCCATCGACGTGCCGGACATGGTGGTGTAGCGGCCACCGGGGATCGTCGAGTAGACGGCCTCGCCGGGCGCCGCGACGTGGATCTTGTCGGTGCCGAAGTTGGAGAACTGCGACTTGGCGTTGCCGGAGCCGATCGACGCGACGCTGACGACGCCGGAGACCTCGGTCGGGACGCTCAGGCAGGAGTTGGTGACCGTGCGCGTCGCCGGGGTCGAGTCGTTGGGGCTGCTGGAGTCGCTCGACTTGTTCGCGAGGTTGTAGTTCTCGTTGCCCGCCGCGGCGACGTTGAGCACGCCCTTGCCCTCGGCGTACGCCACCGCGCGCTTCACGCCCTCGAGGATCGCGTCCTGGTCGGCGTTGTCCGGGCAGTTGAACAACCACGGGTCGGTGTAATAGCTGTTGTTGGTCACCTCGAAGCCGCGGTCACCAGAGAACACCATGGCGCAGATGGTGTTCTCGGGGAAGAACAGCCCGCTCGGCTTCTCCGCGATGCGCACCGACGCCACCTTCACGCCGGGAGCGACGCCGACCATGCCGCGGCCGTTCTTGGCGGCCGCGATCGTGCCGGCCACGTGCGTGCCGTGCGTCCCGGTGTCCCGCCACGACCCGGTGCGCGTGTCGAGCTTGCCGTAGGCGCACGACGCGGAGTTGGCGGAGTCGAAGTTCGGCGCGAGGTCGGCGTGCAGGTCGTCGACGCCCGTGTCGAGCACACCGACCGTGACGCTGGAAGACCCGGTGTTGACCGCCCACGCCCTGTCGGCGCCGATCTGGCTCATGTCCGCCCGCACCGGCTCCCCGGTCGCCGGCGTGGACTGCGACGGCGAGGTCGGAACCGGCGGGTTCGCGGCCTCCGCCGGAACGTCACTCGTGCGGGTGGCACCGACCTTCTGCACACCGGCCGTGGCGCGCATCTTGGCGGCGAAGTCCGCGGTGCTCGAATGCGCGACGACGACGCCGATGGCGTCGAAGCTCGACCACACCGTCCCGCCGTTGCTGCCCACGGCCGTCTTGGCACCGGCGGTGTCACCGGGCGCCGTGATGACCAGATAACTACGCGTACCTGCGGCAGGCGCGGCAGCGGCGGGGGTGGCCGCCGCCAGCACACCGGCGCCGACGGCCGCGGCGATGACCGCGGCGCGCAGGCGTGATCGTGAACCCAGGAACACGATTCCTCCAACTCCTAAGCGGGCGTCGCCCGCGCACGTCGCGCGGGTGCAGGGGCCCGTCAGAGTCATTAGAGGAGGTCAGGCGGGAATCGGGACGCCTGGTTCCGGAAATGCCCCGTTCGGCTTACTACGAACGTCGCACGTCAGGCGTGTCGCGTGAGGACACGGCCGTCGGCAGGGCCGCGCGGCAGGCCTGCTGTGGAAGTGGTGCACGCGGTGTCCGGACAACCGGTCTCCGCCGGGTCGTAGGCGATCCGCCCCTGGTCGAACGCCGGCGTGCGCACCCCGCGCTGCACGCTCCCCACGGTGCCGATGTCCTGCTGGCGCAACACCTCGTCGAGGTACCGGACGGCGTCGAGGATGCGTCCGGCCGCGTCGGTGCTCACCCGCCGAGCTCAGGCGAGGCTCGCCGGCAGGCGTTCGAAGCCGCGCAGGATGAGGGTCGGGCGGCGGTGCGCGCCCGGCAGCGTCGTCAGGCCGGGGAAGCGGTCGAAGATCGTCCGCAGGCCGATCTCCCCCTCCATGCGCGCGAGCTGGGCGCCCAGGCAGTAGTGGCGGCCCGCGCCGAACGAGACGTGGTCGCGGGCGTTCGGGCGGGTCACGTCGAACGTCGACGGGTTCTCGAAGACCGACGGGTCGCGGTTCGCACCGGCGAGCACGGTCGTGACCAGCTGGCCGCGCCGCACCGGGACCCCGGCGACCGTCGTGTCGCGGGCGCACAGGCGGCCTGTCAGCAGGACCGGTGGGTCATGTCGCAGGACCTCGTCGACGGCGTTGCTCCACAGCGACGGGTCCGCGCGGAGGGCTTCGAGTTGCGCGGGGTGCTTGGTGAGCAACGAGATGCCGTTGCCGATCAGGTTGACGGTGGTCTCGAAACCGGCGGCGAGGACGAGGCCCGCGGTGGCCTTCAGTTCGCGCTCGGTGAGGCCCTCGCCGTCCTCGCGGGCGGTGATGAGGCGGCTCAGCAGGTTGTCGCCGGGGTTGGCGCGCAGCGCGTCGAGGTGGCGGGAGAGCCAGTCGTCGAACGAGTTCAGGCCCGTCTCGACGTCGCGGAACACCCGCCACGACAGGCCGAGGTCGAGCGACGGTGCCGCGGCCGCGCCGAGGGCCAGGACGGTGGAGCGCTCCTGGGTCGGCACACCGAGGATCTCGCTGACCACGGTGACCGGGAGCAGGCCGCAGTACGCCTCGATCAGGTCGACCGGGCTGGACGGGTCCAGGTCGTCGAGCAGTTCGTCGGCGATCTCCTGGGTGCGGACGCGCAGCTGTTCCACGGCGCGGGCGGTGAAGACGCGCGTCACGAGCTTGCGGTAGCGGGTGTGCGCGGGCGGTTCGACGGCCAGCAGCGACGGCGGCTGGACGGGGTGCACGACCTCGGTGGACGACCACGCGGCGAGCTTGCCGAGGACGCCGGCTCCGAAGCGCGGGCGGGCCGTCACGAACGCGTCGTCGGACAGGACCGCCTTGACGACCTCGTGCCGCGTCGTGGTGTGGCCGATGCGCGTGGCGGCCAGCGGGCCGCGGGCGCGGATCTCGTCGAACAGGCCCGTCAGGTCGGCGCCGGTGGAGGCCTCGACGGTGATGCGGCCCTGCAGGTCGCCGCGGCGGGCGGCCAGGCGGAGCACGGCACGCGGCAGGGCGTGCCCGATGCTCCAGCGCACCGCGGGTTTGACGTGCTGCTCAGCGAGGCTCGTCACGGTTCGCAGCGTGCCCAGTGGGCCGCCGGGAGTCAAGGCCTCGGCCGTCCGGGCGATTCGGGAGTCCACTTGGGACGGCGCGATAGGGTGCGCCGCCATGGAGATCCGGGCGCTGCTCGACCGCATGGACGACGACCGCTGGAGGACCGAGGCGGGCGACTTCACGCGCGAGCACGGGATCACGACGTTCGGCCGGTTGGTGGAGCTGCTCACGACCGCGCAGGACGGCGACGTCGTGCGGCAGGGCTATCGGGTCTTCTCCCTGCTGGCGGCGGACGACGAGCTCTACGCCGGCCTGCTGGGCCACCCGCACCACGGCATCCGCCGGGCGGCCGCGAGCATGTTCCGCGGCGAGAAGGCGTTGCGGTACTCCCGCGAACTCCTGCCGCTTCTCGCCGACGAGGACCATCACGCGCAAAGGGAAGCGCTGTGGGCGTTCGGGACGATGGGTCCGGAAGTGCTGCCACTGCTGCAGGAGACCCGCCGCACGGCCAAGGGCGCGCTGCGCAGGGGCGCCCTCGTCGGCATCGCCGAGGTCGCCGGCCCCGACGCGTTCCTGCCGCGGGACCGCAGGGTGGTCGACCGGTTCGTCCGGTACAAGATCGAGGACGAGGTGTACGACGTCGACGAGATGCACCTCTGCGGCGGCTGGTACGCGATCAGGACCGACGACCAGGCGGCCGTCCTCGGCGTCTGCGGCCTGCACGACCCGGTGCCGGTGACCAGGGTGCTGGGCGCCGACGCGTGGAACAACGACCACCACGCCTGGTCGAAGGACGACGAGCACGTCCGGTGCGCCAGGGTCTACGTGACGGGCGCGTGGGACGGCTGGACGCTCGTGTTCGGCGAGCCGTTCGAGCACGGAACCCGTTCGGTGCAAGAGATCTGCGCGGTGCTGAGCGCTGTCTTCGGCGAGACGCACTACTACGGCATGAGCTGTGGTGACGGCTGGACGGCGTGGTGCATCGCGAAGGACGGCGAGATCGTCCGCTACTACGACGCGTTCGAGGAGGACGAGCAGATCGGTGAGCTCGAGGTCGAGAACGGCTGGTGCCTGCCGCACGACCTCAGCGAGGAGAACGAGGACCTCGACGACATCTACGCCACCGACGTGGCCGGCGAACTCTCGGTGGACCCCACGTACTTCGAGGGCGACGTCGAGGGGCACGGCGTGCTCGCGCTGACCCGGTGCGGCCGCGACCACGGCTCTCCCAAGGGTTTCCTGCGGATCAGCAACTGATCACCGGCACCTCCAGCGCGCGCACGGTGTCGTTGTCCGCGTCCGTGATCACCCCGGCGACGTCGGCGAACGGCAGCACGGTGAACCGCGAGGCCGTGCCGATCTTCTCCGAACTGGCCAGCACGTAGGTGTCCGCGGCCTGGTGCGCGAGCGCGCGCTTCATCGCGGCCTCGTCCGCGTCACCGGTCGTGAGGCCCGCGTCGGGGTGCACGCCCGTGACGCCGAGGAAGAAGAGGTCCGCGTGCACGCCCCGTGCGGCCTCCACGGCAGCGGCACCGCACGCGACCATCGAGTGCTTGAAGAGCCGCCCGCCGATCACATAGACCTCGACGTTCTGATGCTCTTCCAACGCGCTCGCGATCGTCGGACTGTGCGTGACGACCGTGGCGCGCAGGTCGAGCGGTAGGGCGCGCACGACGGCAAGAGTGGTCGTGCCGCCGTCGAGGATCACGGTGCTGCCCGGCTCGATCAACGCGGCCGCCGCCCGTGCGACCCGTTGCTTGCCATCGACCTGCACGCCCTGACGCGTGGCGTAGTCGGCGATGGCGGGCGATACGGGCAGTGCGCCGCCGTACACGCGTTGGCAGAGACCCGCCGCCGCCATGTCACGCAGGTCGCGCCGGATCGTGTCCTCGGAGATGCCGACTTCGGCGGCGAGGTCCTTGGCGACGATCCGGCCGTCGGTGCGCAGTCGTTCGAGCAGCAGGTCACGGCGTTGGGCAGCCAGCATGCACGTTTCTCCTTGTTTTTGCCGAGTCTTGCACATTATGGTCGGAGTCATGCTGATTCTGATCGCAGGCCCGTACCGCTCGGGCACCGGGGACGACCCCGAACTGATGGCGCGCAACCTCGAACGCCTGGAGGAGGCCGCGTGGCCGCTCTTCCGCAGCGGGCACGTGCCGATGATCGGCGAGTGGGTCGCGCTGCCGGTGCTGCGCGGCGCGGGCGGCAGCTCGCCGACGGACCCGATCGCTTCGGAGATCATGTACCCGACGGCCGAGCGTCTGCTGCGGCACTGCGAGGCGGTGCTGCGGCTGCCCGGCGAGTCGGCCGGGGCGGACGAGGACGTGCGGATCGCGCGGGAACGCGGGTTGCCGGTGTACCACCGGGTGGAGGACGTGCCGGGGTACCGCGCGGCCTAGCCGCGGGATGGAGTTGCCGGTGTGCCGCGCGCCGGCGCGCGGTGAGGACGAGCGGGCCGCCGGGCTCGGGCACGCCTCTGGCCGCCCAGCCGCAGACCTGCAACCACGCCACGGCTACCGCGTCCCGGCCGCTGCGCGGCTCAGCCGCGGGCGGCCGCCACGAACTCCCGCATCCGGCCGTGGTCCTTGACCCCGCGGCTCGACTCGATCCCGCTCGACACGTCCACGCCCCACGGCCGCGCGACGCCGATCGCGTCCGCCACGGTCTCCGGCGACAGCCCTCCCGCCAGCACCCACCTTCCGGTGGGCGGGTTCCCGGCGAGGCGCGTGATGTCCCACTGCTCGCCCGACCCGGCGACCGGGGAGTCGATCAGCAGCAGCTCCTCGCCGAACGCCCCGGTGCGCACGTCCGTGCCCGGCCCCAGGGCCGTTGCCCTGACCAGGTCGAACGGCAGGTCCGCCAGTTCGTCGAAGGCTTCCTTCGAGTAGTCGCCGTGCAGCTGCAACGCGCGCACGCCCGTCTTCAGCGCCAGCTCGCCGGCCTCGGTGGCCGAGATGCCGCGCACGACGGCGACGGTGAGGACGTCCGCGGGCACCTCCGCCACGAGCCTGCTCGCCAGGTCGACGTCGATCTGCCGGGGGCTGGTGGTCAGCACGAAACCGACGGCGTCGGCGCCCGACTCCACGGCGGTGGTGACGTCGGACTCGGTGCGCAGGCCACAAAGCTTCACGAACACACCACCGATCCTAGTGATGTGGCGACGAACGCACTGTCACGCGGCTAACAGTCACAAGCTCCGGTGCTGCGCGGTCCTGGTTAATGGAAGACACGGGCAACGGAGGCCGCGATGAACCAAACTGAACGCCGAGTAGCCACTTCGGTCCTCGTGATCGGCACCGGAGGCGCGGGACTGCGCGCCGCCATCGAACTCGCCGAGCGCGGCGTCGACGTGGTGGTCGTCGGCAAGCGCCCCAAGGCCGACGCGCACACCGCGCTCGCGGCCGGCGGCATCAACGCCGCGCTGGCGACGATGGACCCCGCCGACACGTGGCAGCAGCACGCGGCGGACACCATCAAGGAGAGTTACCACCTCGCAAACCCCGAGATCGTGCGGGTCGTGGCCGAGCAGGCGCCGCGCGGCATCGAGGACCTCGAACGCTGGGGCATGCCGTTCGCGCGGGAGGCCGACGGGCGTATCTCGCAGCGGTTCTTCGGCGCGCACACGTTCCGGCGCACGTCGTTCGCCGGCGACTACACGGGGCTGGAGATCCAGCGCACGCTCGTGAACCGGGCCGCGCAGCTCGGCATCCCGATCCACGACTCCTGTTACATCACGCGGATCCTGGTACGCGACAACGTGGTGTTCGGCGCGTACGGGTTCGACCTGAACACCGGCACGCGGTCCGTGTTCCACGCCGACGCCGTCATCCTCGCGGCGGGCGGGCACACGCGGATCTGGCGCCGCACGTCGAGCCGCCGCGACGAGAACACCGGTGACTCGTTCCGCCTCGCCGTGCTCGCGGGCGGCCGGATCCGCGACCCCGAGCTGGTCCAGTTCCACCCGTCCGGCCTGCTCGAACCCGAGAACGCGGCCGGCACGCTCGTCTCGGAGGCCGCGCGCGGTGAGGGCGGCGTCCTGACGAACGCCTCAGGCGAGCGCTTCATGGCCCGCTACGACCCGCAGCGCATGGAACTGTCCACACGCGACAGGGTGGCGCTCGCCGCGTACACCGAGATCAAGGAGGGCCGCGGCACCCCGAACGGCGGTGTCTGGCTCGACGTGTCGCACCTGCCGCGCGAGCAGATCATGCAGCGCCTGCCCAGGGTGTACCAGACGCTGCTCGAACTGCAGATGAAGGACATCACCCGGGAGCCGGTGGAGATCGCGCCGACCGCGCACTACTCGATGGGCGGCGTCTGGGTGTCGCCCGCCGACCACTCCACCGGTGTGGAGGGCCTGTACGCGATCGGGGAGGCGTCCAGCGGGCTGCACGGCGCGAACCGGCTCGGCGGCAACTCGCTCATCGAACTGCTGGTGTACGGGCGGATCGTCGGCGAGGCGGCGGCGGAGTACTCGGCCTCCCTGGACGCGCAACGGCGTTCGCGCGAGGCGATCGACGAGGCCCGGTCCGAAGTGGACGGACTGCTGGCCGCTGACGGCCAGGAGAACGTCCGCGCCCTGCAACGGGCACTGCGCGACACGATGACCGAGCACGCGGGCGTCGTCCGCGACGAAGCCGGGCTGCGCAAGGGACTCGAGGAGCTGGACCAGCTGGAGGAGCGCATCCGCGACATCGGCGTGCACCCCGACCTGGCCGGGTTCCAGGACCTCGCGCACGCGTTCGACCTGCTGTCGTCGGCGCTCGCCGCCCGCGCGACCCTGGAGTGCGCGCTCGAACGGCGCGAGACCCGCGGCTGCCACAACAGGTCCGACCACCCGGACCTCGACCCCGCGCAGCAGGTGAACCTCGTCTGGTCGGGGCCTGGGCAGGTGGACCGGGAGGAGATCCCCGCGGTGCCCGCCGAGATCACGGCTCTGATGAGGGACGTCGACACGACCGGCAAGCTGGTCGAGTGAGCGGCCGGGGGGCGGGGACGGGCCCCGCCCCCCGACGAGGACGTCACGGTCGTGGCGCCCTGAGGTGCTTGCGCGCCTCCAGTTCTTCCGGTTCGACGACGGTCAGCATCGGCTGACCGGGCGCGCAGAACATCGTGACGACGAAGGCCGACTCCTCGTCGGCCAGGTGGTTGCCGTCCTGGTAGTGGATGACGTCGCCGCCCGGTTCCCAGAACGTCCCGCCCGCGCGCACGACCCGCTCCGGCTCGCCTTCGAGCTCGAAGACGATGGCGCCCTTCACGACGTAGCCGTACGCGGGCCCGGAGTGCCGGTGTGGCGGCGCTCCCGGGCTCGACGGCGGCAGCGTCACGAAGATCGTCATGGCCTCGGCGCCGCCGGGGATCTGCGGCGCGCCCGGCACGGTGCCGATGACGTCGATCTCCGGCGGCGGACCGCTCTGGTCGGGGTTGTCCAGCTGGTGCGTGTGTTCGTGGCTCATGTCCGAAAAGACAACGCGGCGAGGCGATCTGTGACAGCGTCCGGGTTCGCCCGCCGAGAGGAAGACCGTTGCACGAGGAGATCGCCGGCTGGGAGCTGTCCCGCCGAGACGGCGAAGAGCACTTCCGCAAGCGCCTGGCCAACGGCGTCACCGTCCACGCGACCTGGGACGGCACCGGCACGGTCGAGGCGTACGTCGAACCCGCCGGGATCGGGCGCGCGATCGCCCGCGGCCGCGACGAGTTCCGCGGCAGGGAGGCGTTCTTCACCGCCGCCCGGCTCGTCGTCGACGTGGCCGCGAACCTGCCGTCGTTCCGGATGGGCGCGCAGACGCACGCGGACCACGTGCTGACCGGCGAGGTGGCGGGGTCGGTGGACGCGATGCCCGGTTCGGGCGCGGTGCCGGAGGCCGAACTGAGGTTCACGCTCACGGACGGCCGCTCGGTCACGCTGATCCTCACCGAGGACCAGTCGCACGACCTCACGTCGAGCATCTACTCGCTGAGCAAGCACGTCTGGTCCGAGCAGCACGAGCAGCAGCGCGAGGCGGTGCCGGAGCGCGCGGCCGAGGTGCCGGACGTCAGCGAGGTGGAGGCGGGACCGGACACCGGCCACGAGCTGATGCTGGTGCTGGAGCAGCGCTTCGGCGTCACCCAGGACTTCCTGCTGGCGCACGTCGACTGGTCCGCCGTGGTCGTCGTCGGCGAACCGGCGGTCAGCACGCTGCTCGACCGCGCGGACGAGCTGACCGAGGCCATCGCGCCGAGGTGGTTCCCCGGCGCGGTCGAACGGCCCGGTGAGGTCTGGGTGGTCCTGCACCGGGCGTTCGGGTAGGTCAGGGCTTGAAGGGGAGCAGTTCCTCCTCGACGCCGGTCCGCACCACCACGCACGTCGACTCCGGCACCTCCTGCCACGCCCCGACGAGGTCGGCCAGCGGTTCGGAGACGATCAGCCGCGAGTCGTCGGCGAGGTTGTGCAGCGCCGGGTTGTCGGGGTACTGGCGGCGCAGCGTCGACACGTCGGTGCTGTGGTAGAGCGTCCGCGACTTGCCGCGGCTCGAGTACCGGAACGCCCAGGTGGTCGAGCCGTCGGTGACCGCGACCGTCATCTGGACCGGGTACTCGATCCCCGCGCGCCGCCCGACGTCCTCGACGAACTCGACCATGCGCGCCACCCCGGCCGGCGGGTCCTGCTCCAGGCCGAAGCTGATGGCCAGGTAGAACATGATCTCGGAGTCCGTCGACCCCTCGACCAGCGGGAACAGCACGGGGTCGATCGCGAGCATCAGCTCGCGCCGCACCAGCGGGAACTTCGGGATCAGCCCGTTGTGCATCCACAACCAGTTCTGGTGGCGGAACGGGTGGCAGTTCGACCGCTGCACCGCGCCGCCCGTGGACGCCCGCACGTGCGCGAAGACCCGGTCGACCGTGATCTGCGCGGACAGTTCCCGCAGGTTGCGGTCGTTCCACGCGGGCTCGGTGCTCAGGAAGAGGCCGGGCGTGCTCGTGCTGCCGTACCAGCCGATGCCGAACCCGTCCCCGTTCACCGCCGTCGCACCCAGCCGGGCGTGCTTGGACTGCATGACGAGCGAGTTCTCCGGCGCGTAGAGCAACTCCTCCAGCAGAACGGGCGAACCGGAATACGCGAGCCACCGGCACATGACGAACCTCCTCCACCCCAGCCGCTACATGGGAACACGTAGCAGACCGGAATGGGAGGTTTGCGGCGACGCGCCCTCCTCGGGCAGCATGGCTGGGGTGACGGTCCCTCCCGGCTTACGGCAGCCGCCCTACGAACAGCCGCGCGGGAACTTCGAGACGATCGAGGTGTACGCGCCGGTCACGCAGGTGCCGCCCCGCCAGGAGCCGCCCCGTCCCGCGCCGCCTCGTCCCGGGCCGGAGCCGGTCGAGGAGTCCGCGGAGCGCTCCGACATCGCCGTCATCGGCCCGATCGCCGCCGTCGTGCTCGCCCTCACCGTCAGCACCCTGGTCCTCGACCACCCCGCGGCCCGCGCCGTCGCCGCCGGTCTCGCCACGATCGGGCTGATCGTGGCGGTGGCGTTGATGCTGATGGGCAGGAAGCCGAAGCCGGGCCGGCACGTGGCCCGGCACGCGGTCGACCCGGAGGCGACGGACCGGATCGCGCCTCCCGGGTGGGGGACGACGGACCGGCGCCGCTGACCCGCGGCTCAGCGCAGGGTCGCGAGCCCCGCCTTCGCGAACTTCTCGTCCAGGTCGCCGCTGGGCGCCCCGCCGACCCCGATGCCCGCCACGGACGTGCCGTCGACCGCCACCGGCACGCCGCCGCCCAGGAACAACGTGCCGGGGATGTCCCGCAGCGTCGCGCCCTGGCCGGTGACGCGGCCGGCGAGTTCCGAGGTCGGGGCGTTGAACGACACCGCGGTGAACGCCTTGCGGCGTGCCGACTCCTCGGTCTGCGGGCCCGCGCCGTCGCCCGCGAGGAGCACCACCAGGTCGCCGCTGCGGTCCACGACGGCGACCGTGACGCGCTGGTTCTCCTTCTCGGCCGCGTCGAGGGTGGCCTGGGCGGCCCTGACCGCCGCGTCGATGGTCAGCACCTTCTCCGTGCGGGTGGTGGTGCGCTGGTCCGCGGCCGCGTAGCCGCCGCCGATGCTCAGCACGACGAGGGTGGCGATTGCGATCTTCTTGATGTCCATGGCCACAACAGTGGTCTCGCGACGGCCGTTCGCCATGGTGGTGATGGTTGAACCCCGGTTCAACCCATCGGTTGACCCGCGGGGCGTGCCGGGTCGCCTAGGGTCGCCGCCGTGTGGCTGCACAGGGCGATGCACGCGGGGTTCTACGTGCTGCTGACGGCGTCGGCGGCGCGGTACGTCGCGTACCACGGTGCCGACCTCGCCGTGCTCGGGCCGGCGGCGGTGCTGGGGCTCGTCTACCCCGCGAGCGTGCGGTGGCCGCGGACCCTGCCGGTCGTGCTGGCCGTGTGGCTGGTGCTGGTGTGGCTCGCGCCGAGCTTCGGCTGGTGCGCGATCCCGTTGTTCTTCCAGTGCCTGCGCCAGCTGCGGCCGCGGGTGGCGCTGCCGGTCGCGGGCGTGCTGACGGCCGCGGTGGTGGCGGCGCAGGTGAGGCTGGCGGCGACGTTCGACTGGTCGCTCGTGCTCGGCCCGGTGGGGGTCGCGGTGCTGACGGCGGCGGTGTTCTTCGACCGCGCGCGGCTGCTGCACGAGGCCGGGGCGCTGGAGGAACGCCAACGCCTCGCGCGCGAGATCCACGACACCCTCGCGCAGGGCTTCTCCAGCATCAACCTGCTGCTCTCGCTCGGAGAGACGGAGAAGGCCGCCGAGGTGGCGCGGGACAACCTGGGCGAGGCGCGCCGGTTCGTGCGCGACCTGGCGCCGATCCACGGCACGCTGGTCGACGCGCTGCACCGGCTGGTGCCGCACGTGGAGGTGGACGGCGAGCCGTACCCGTTGACCGTGCAGACGGAGGTCGCGCTGCTGCGGGTCGCCCAGGGCGCCGTGGCCAACGCCACCGAGCACGCCGCGGCCTCGCGGGTCGCGATCACGTTGTCGTACCTGGGAGACGCGGTGACACTGGACGTGGTGGACGACGGGCGCGGCTTCGACCCGGCGGCGGTGCAGGCCGCCGACGGACGCGGTTACGGGCTGGCGTCGATCCGCGGCCGCATCTCGGAGCTGGGCGGCACCGTGTCCGTCGAGAGCGCGCCGGGGGAGGGAACCGCAGTGGCCGTGACGGTGCCGACGCCGTGAGGGTGCTGGTGGTCGACGACCACCCGGTGGTCCGCTTCGGACTGGCCGGGTTGCTGTCGCGCGACTTCGAGGTGGTCGAGGCCGCGACCGGCGAGGACGCGGTGCTGCGGGCGTCCACCGTGGACGTCGTGCTGATGGATCTCCAGCTGGGCAAGGGGATCGACGGCGTGGAGGCCACCCGCCGCATCCGCGCGCAGACGGACGCGCCCCAGGTCGTGGTGCTCACCACCTACGACTCGGACGCCGACATCGTGCGCGCCGTCGAGGCGGGCGCGATCGGCTACCTGCTCAAGGACTGCGCGCCGGAAGAGCTCGCGAAGGCCGTGCGCACGGCGTCGACCGGCCAGACCGTGCTCTCACCGGACATCGCGCAACGGCTGCTGCGCCAGGTCCGCGGCCCGGCGCCGAAGCTCAGCAAGCGCGAGGTGCAGATCCTCGAGCACCTGGCGCGCGGCCTGTCGAACCGGGAGATCGCGAAGGCGCTGTTCATCAGCGAGGCCACGGTGAAGACACACCTGGTGCGGATCTTCGCGAAGCTCGGGGTGGAGACGCGGACGGCGGCCGTGACGACTGCCGTGGAGCGCAAGCTGATCCGGCTCTAGTCCAACGACGGCGGCGTGGTCTTCACCAGGCGCTCGTCCGGCCGGCCGCCCGACATCGCGAGCATCCCGCGCACCACCTGCAGCAGCTTGCGCAGCCCACTCGGCCTGCGGCGGTCGATCCCCCCGATCACCTGCTTCAGCAGGCTGAGCTGGTCGAAGTAGATCCGCTCGGTGACCAGGTTCTCGTTCTCGTCGAAGATGAAATACGCGTTCATCCGGGTGCGGTGCGTGCCGCCGGTCGGCGGGATCTTGCCCAGCGGACCGAGGTGCGTGCCCAGCAACCAGAACTCGACGATCACGGCGTCGACGCTGTGCCGGAACGAGATCAGCTCGTGGTGCTGGTCGGGGAACGCCACGCGCGTGTCGGTGTAGTACTGGCGCACCGCGTCGTCGCCGTCGTGGACGACCATCTGGGCGATGATCTCGTAGTGGGGGTGCGGGAACGTCGAGAGCGTGGCGTCCCAGTCGTGGGCGACCTCGTCGCGGAAGTGGTCGAGCACGAGCTTTTCGCGTGCCTGCAGGACTTCCCTGGACGGGAAGGTGAAGCGGTCGGACATAGCGGGAGCTCCTCAGTGGACGATCTGGCCGTGGCTGAACGTCGGTTTCGTGCCGGGGTTCGTCCAGGCGCCGGTGAGTTCGCTGGAGGGGAAGAACTGCAGGAACCGCGGGTCGGACTGGCTGCGGTCGGCGAGCGTCTTCTCCAGGACGGTCGAGTTGTACTGGTCGGCCGTGCTCTCGATGGTGTTGGCGTTGAGCACGACCTCGTGCTGCCACCGGCGTGACCAGGCGGCGAGGCCCGGCAGCTTCGAGTGCTCGGGGGTCAGCGCCTCGGCGGCGATGACGTTCTCGCTGCTCACCCAGATGCCGGTCGAGGTGTTGACGACGAGGCTCTGGTTGCCGAACACGTGGCCCGGGGTCTTGACCACCGCGACACCCGGTCCGAGCACGACGGAGCCGTCGATCGGCAGGAACGCGTCCGGGGGCAGGTCGCGATAGGTCGACGGCTGGTACCAGGGGCGCTGCAACGGGTGCAGGTCGGTGAGGGCGGCCAGCTCGTCGCGTTGCACGATCACCTTGGCGTTCGGGAAGTACGGCGTGGTGCCGATCCAGCGCCTCAGGTCCTGGGTGTGCAGGTGGTCGAACATCAGGTAGTCGACGTCCTCGGGTGCGATGCCCAACTGGTCGAGGTGGCCGGGCACGGTGCCGTGGACCTTCACCATGCGCCGCTCCACCACGTCGGGAGTGCGTTCGGACAGGTCCTCGAAGTACGGCGTGTAGCGGCCGTACTCGTGGTCGCTCGGCTCGAACAGCAGGACCCGCTCGCGGTCGCCCTCGGTCCAGCGGATCACCAGCATGCGGTTCGTGATCGACAGGAACGGCGCGATCGCCCGCGACGCCCTGAACAACCCGAACCGGGTCGGGTACGGCAGCGTCACCAGGTCACGCGTGACGATGCTGCCCGGTGTGCCGGTCGTGGCGAACTCCCGCCGGAACGCCTCGCCGCGTTCGCGCACGAGACGCAGCCGCGCTCCAGGGCCGCCTTCGACGTCCATGCCGTCGAGCGTGTCGATCGCGCTGAAGTTCATCACCCCTCCAATACCCACACTGTGGGTTAATTCGAAGGTTAAACCCACGGTGTGGGCATCCGCAAGGCACAATGGCCGGATGACTGGAACCCGCCGAGGCCGTCCGCGGACGCCGCTTCTGTCGCGCGAGTCGATCGTCGCGGCGACGCTGCAGGTCATCGACGCGGAGGGCGTGGCGGGCGTGGGCATGCGGTCGGTCGCTCGGGCGCTCGGGGTCGACGCGAAGAGCCTCTACAACCACGTCGACGGCAAGGACGGCCTGCTCGACGCCGTCGCCGAGCAGCTGCTGGGCGGCCTGGTGCTGCCCGCGCCCACCGGCGACGCGCGCCACGACCTGCACGCCATCGCGACGGCGTTCCGTTCGCGCGCGCTGGCGCACCCCGGTGCCGCGCCGCTCGTGCTCACCCGCCAGCTGTCGTCACTGGAAGGCCTCGCGCCGGTCGACGCGGTGCTCTCGGTGCTGCTGGCCGCGGGCGCCGCGCCGGAGCAGTCCGTGCACCTGCTGCGGATGCTGCTCGCCACGCTGATCGGCACGTTGCTGCGCGAGCTCTCGGCCGCGCCGGCGTTCGGGGGCGACGACGGGGAGCGCCGCCGGGCGCTGGAGGCCTCCGGGCTGCCGGCGGTGGTCACGACGGCGCCGCACCTGGCGGCGTTCGACCGCGACGCCGAGTTCGAGCACACCGTGGACCTGGCGATCACGGCCGTGCTCGACCGCCTCGGTCAGCGGTCGGGGTCCAGGTCCTCGTAGAGGCCCTGCACCAGCCGCCCGGTCGGTTCGCCGCCGGACGTCTCGAGCAACGCCCAGCCGGGCGAGCCGGTGGCGTCGTCGCCGGGATCGTCCAGGAAGTACAGGGCCGAGTGCAGTGCCTCGTACGCGACCATGCGCGCGAACGCCCGCAGGTCGTCCGGGTCTGCGCCGAGTGCCTCGAGGCGTGCGCGGGCGGGTTCACCGCGCTCGAAGGTCGGGCCGGGGCCGTGCTGGTCGACGATGGCCCACATGCCGCGCAGGAACCGCTGCCGTGCGCGCTGCGGGATGTTCTCGTCGTCGTGCGGATCCATGCCGGACAGCATGCCGGTTGATCTTCGTCCGGCGCGGTGGGCCGAACGGAGGCAGACTGCCTCAGCGTGAACCTTCGACGGTGGCCCGTGGTCGCGGCGGCGGGATTCGTCTTCGCGGCGGTCGTGTACGTCCTCGCCGTGCTGACGAGGGCAGGCCAGACCATCGAGAACGCCGCGCTGCGCGGCGCGGACCAGGACGACGTGTCCGGAACGGACGCCGCCTGGCAGTCGCTCGGGCAGATCACGATCTACTCGCTGGCCGCGGCGGTCGTCGCGGTGGCGCTGGTCGGTGTGCTGAGAAAGCGCTGGGACCTCACGATCGCGGCCGTGGGCGTGATCGTCGCCGGCCAGGTCGTGGTGCAGGCGCTCAAGCGGTTCGTCCTGCCGCGCCCGGCACTGGTCGAGGTCACCGGCGACTACGCGCACAACAGCCTCCCGAGTGGACACACGACGATCGCGATGACCGTGCTGTTCGCGGCGGTGATCGTGGTGCCGTGGAAGTGGCGCGGGGTCGTGCTGTTCTTCGTGCTGCCGTGGGCGACGGCGATCGGTCAGTACACGCTGACCGCGAAGTGGCACCGCCTCAGCGACACCCTCGCCGCCGACGGCATCGCGCTCGCCCTCGCCGCCCTCGCCGCGTGGTGGTTGCAGCGCAGGGGATCCCTGAAGCCCTACACCGGACCGCGGCGCGTCGGCCGGGTCGTGCTGGTCGTGTTCTGGTCGCTCGCCGCGGTCGCGTCACTCGTCCTGGGCGCCATCCTGTGGGGATTTCCGCTGGCCAGGGAAGGGCTGAACGCCGACGAGTGGGTGATCTACCTCGGCGCCGGGTCGTTCGCGTCGGCCGGGTCGCTGATCGCCGCGCTGACGTACCTGGCGTGCTGGCGCCGGATCGAGTGACAACCAGTTGATCTCCCGCGCGTCCATTCCGGTGGAGAGGTTTCGGGAGAAGGGGACAGGACGTTGAGCTTCAACCGACGTGCGGCGCTGACCTTGGGCGCGGGAGCGGCACTGGCCGTGGCGGTTCCGGCCCAGGCACAGGCGTCGACGATCACCGGCAGGCTGCGCGAGCTCGAGAGGCAGCACCACGCGCGCCTCGGCGTGTTCGCGACGGACACCGGCACCGGCCGCACGGTGCTGCACCGGGCCGACGAGCTCTTCCCGATGTGCTCGACCTTCAAGACCATCGCGGCCGCGGCGGTCCTGCGCAAGGACCGCGACGGGACGTTGCTGGGCAAGGTGATCACCTACACGAAGTCCGATGTGGACAAGTCCGGGTACGGGCCGATCACGGGCAAGCCCGAGAACCTCGCGAACGGCATGACCGTCTCGGCCCTGTGCGAGGCGACCATCACCTACAGCGACAACTGCGCGGCCAACCTGCTGCTCAAGGAGCTCGGCGGCCCCACGGCGATCAGCCGCTTCTGCCGCTCGATCGGCGACCCGGTCACGCGCCTCGACCGCTGGGAGCCGGAGCTGAACTCCGCGGAACCGGGCCGCGTCACCGACACGACGTCGCCGCGCGCCATCGGCCAGAGCTACGCGCGCCTGACGCTGGGCCACGCCCTCAACTCCAACGACTCCGACCAGCTCACGAAGTGGTTGCTGGCCAACACGACCGGCGACAACCGCCTCCGCGCCGGCCTGCCCGCCGCGTGGCGCTGGGGCGACAAGACCGGTACCGGCAGCTACGGCACGACGAACGACGTCGGCATCGCGTTCCCGGTCGGCCGCGCGCCGATCGTGATCGCCGTGTTGTCGACGCGCGAGAGCGAGCCGACCGGCGGCGCCGACGAGCCGCTGCTCGCCAAGACCGCCGAACTGGTGGCGGCCACGTTCAGCTGATCGCCGCTAGCCGCATCGCCGCCGCACCGGCTACGTTCGACGTGAATCTCGTTCACGTTCCCAAAGGCGGCGGCGATGCGGCGAGCGGTTCTCCTGGCGGTCCTCTTCCTCTTCTCCCTGGTGATCACCTCTGCCCGCGCGGAGTTCGACGGCTCCGAGCTGCGGGTCTCCGGCGGGGTCTTCCGCGACGAACACGGCCGCGAGGTGGTGTTGCGCGGCTTCAACGTCTCCGGCACGGCGAAACTGGCCGAGAACCGCGGGCTTCCATTCGCCAACGTCGCCGACGCGCGCAGGTCCGCGCAAACGATGAAGCAGCTGACCGGCGCGAACGCCGTGCGGTTCCTGCTGACGTGGGCGTGGATCGAACCGCAGCGCGGCCAGATCGACCACACCTACCTCGACCGCGTGACCGCCCAGCTGCGGGCTTTCACCGGTGAAGGCATCCGCGTTTACCTCGACTTCCACCAGGACCTGTACTCGCGATACCTGTTCAACAAGGACAGCTGGTACACCGGCGACGGCGCCCCGGCCTGGGCGGCGAGCGGGTACCCCAAGGAGTCGTGCGGGATCTGCGTGCACTGGGGCCAGAACATGAAGAACAACAACGCCGTCACCGCCGCCACCTACGACTTCTGGCACAACCGGAACGGCGTGCAGGACTCGTTCGTCAACGCGGCCGGCGCGGCTCTTGCGCACGTCAAGAACGCCTTGCCCGTCACCGACTTCAAGCTCGTCGTCGGCGTCGACCCGCTGAACGAGCCGTACGCCGGGAAGTACGACGCCGGACAGACCTCGCAGACGTGGGAGCGCGACCTGCTGATGCCGTTCTACCAGCGCTTCCGCGCGGAGATGGACGAGGCGGGCTGGGCGCACAAGCCCGCGTTCGTGGAGCCGCTGGTGTTCTGGAACCAGAACGTGGACTTCTTCGCCGAACCCGGCGGGCTGACCCTGGTCCCGTCGCTCGGCGAGAGGTTCGTGTTCAACGCGCACTTCTACGACGGCAAGGCGCAGTCCGGGATCCTCATGCCGGGCAAGGCGGGCGACGGCCAGTACACCCAGGCGTTCGGCACGATCCGCGACCGCGCGCGGGCGCTCGGCACCACCGCGATCGTCTCCGAGTTCGGCCACCCGGTCGCGGGTTTCACCTCCGACAAGACGCCGTCCGTGCTGAAGGCGATCTACCAGGGCCTCGACTCGACGGCGCCGGGCGCGCGCTGGTGGTCGGCGCCGCGCGGCAGCGTGCTCTCCGGCAGCCAGTGGCACTGGGACACCAACTACGGCCGCCACCGCGAACTGATGAACGACAACCCGGCCAAGGTCAAGACCGACGGCGATGCGATGAACGACGAGCACTTCTCGGCCGTGAAGCTCGACGACGCCGGCAACGCGGTGCTGAACGTCGACCGCGCCCTCGTCGACCGCGTGTACCCGCAGGCCGTCGCGGGCACCACGCTCGCGTTCACCTACGAGGACCGCGCCTACCAGACCTGGCAGCAGATCCCGCTCCCGAACGTCCGCGCGCTCGTCGGCTCGGCCCCGTTCGCGGTGCTGGTCTGGGACTCGGACGGGGGCTCCGCGCCGACCGAGCTGCACCTGCCGGGGTCGCTGCGCTCGCCGCTGGTCGTCAGCTCGGCGGCGTCCACCGCCCAGGGCGACAAGCTCCTGCTCCGCAGTGGCGCCGGACGCCAGTTCGCGCTGGTCACGGCCCCGTCCGGCGGCGACGTCGCCGCTGCGGAGGCCGAGATTCGACAGTGGTACGTAAGCTGGTGAAGTGCGAACAAGGCCCACTCTGACCTGGTCGAACCCCGGCCCGTCGCTGCCGCGCACCTCCACCCTCGCCGACGTCGTGCCGATCGTCGAGGAGGGCGGGGTGCTGGTGCTCAGCGGCGCGGGCATCTCGACGGAGTCCGGCATCCCGGACTACCGCGGCGAGGGCGGGTCGCTGCGCAAGCACACCCCGATGACGTACGAGGAGTTCACCACCAGCGAGGCCGGGCGGCAGCGCTATTGGGCGCGTAGCCACGTCGGCTGGCGCACGATCGCCCGCGCGCACCCGAACGCGGGCCACCACGCCGTGAGCCGGCTGCACCCGAAACTGGCCGGGGTGATCACCCAGAACGTCGACGGCCTGCACCAGGCCGCGGGCTCCCCGGACGTCGTGGAACTGCACGGAGGCCTCGACCGCGTGATCTGCCTCGGCTGCAGGCTGATCACGCCGCGCCTCGACCTCGACCGGCGCCTGCGCGAGGCCAACCCGGACTTCCACGCGACGACGGACGAGATCAACCCGGACGGCGACGTTTTTCTGCCGGAAGAGCAGGTGCGCGGCTTCCAGGTCGTGCCCTGCGAGGCGTGCGGCGGCGTGCTCAAGCCGGACGTCGTGTTCTTCGGCGAGAACGTGCCGCGCCCGCGCGTCGAGCAGTGCTACTCGCTCGTCGACGGCGCGCGGTCCCTGCTCGTCCTCGGCTCCTCGCTGACGGTGATGTCGGGTCTGCGGTTCGTGCGGCGGGCGGCCGCGGCGGGCATTCCCGTCGTGATCATCAACCGGGGCGAGACGCGCGGTGATCCGCACGCGTCGCACCGGGTCGACCTGCCGCTCGGGACAGCGCTGACGGAGCTGGCGGAAGTCGTTGTACGGTAAGGAATGGTGACATTTCCGGTCGACGACGTCATGCCCGTCACCGACTCGCTGCCCACCTCTCGCACCGCTGACCTGTTCCCCGCGGCGCTCGCCACCGGAGGCGACGCGCAGGTGCTCAGGCCCAACGGGGTGCACCCGTTGCTGCACGCGGTCGGCAAGGCGTTCGCGGAACACCGGCCCCTGGTGCTGTCACCGGACGCGGTGTGGCTGACGATCGCGCGCGGCATTTCCGACCACGTGAAGCAGCACGCCGAGGAACTGAGACCGGTCCTGGTCGGCCACGAGGGCAAGGAGCGCCTGACGGCGCACTTCGGCCCGGGCGACACGTGGGACTCCTTGGTGGAGCGGCTCGCGAAGCAGATCGGCGACTCGATCTTCGAGTGCGACTTCAGCACGAGCACCGCCGTCGAGCGACTGGCCGGCCGGGTCGCGATGCTGGACGCCTACTCGCCGTACTTCGGGTTCTGGATGATCGCAGTCTGCGGCATCCCGTCGATCACCCTGACCGGCACGCCCGACGACTGGCGCCGCATCCGTGCCAGGATCGACGACCTGCCCCGGTTCGGGCTGGAGCGCTGGTGCCGCTCGCTCGTCCCGATCACCGACGAGTTCGTGCGCGCGGCAGAGGGCAACGCGGACGCGGAGTTCTGGAAGCGGATCTACAACCCGGTCGACGCCTACGGCGGCGAGATCGTCACCGGCTGGGTCACGCGCTTCTACCCGTACCTGGAGTACCCCGCTGACGGCACCGTGCCGAACCCGATGCTGGACCTCCCGGTCGGCGAACCGCGGGACAGCGCCGAGCACGGCCTCTCCACGGACACCGTGCCCGCCACGCTGAGCCGTGCGGTGATCAACGTCAACGACGGCCGCGACGTCAGCGCCGTGGCCCTGGAAGCGGGCCTCGTCGGCGTCACCCAGCACGAGGACGGTGCGCTGGAACCGGTGGCGGGCTGGGCGCTGACGCCTGCTCCGCCGGGCATCGAGACGGTGCTGGACCGCATCGCGGCCGAGCACGAATGTGAGCCCCCTGAGCCTCGGGTGCGGCGCCCGGGACCGTTCAGCATCTACATGGGACCGCAGGGCAGTGGCGAGCTGATCGCGCTCTACGAGCGCTTGGGTGCGGCGTCGCTGCGCGGTGGTGCGTGGAGGATCCGCCCGGACAGCGCGCGGGAGCATGTAAAGGTCGGCCGCTACCAGGTCGACGTGGTGTTCGACCTGGCGGACGGGCGGTGCGCGGGTGAGGTCGCCGACTTCCGCACCGGACTGAGCCACTGGGTGGTCTTCGGTCCCGGCGACCGGCCGGAGGAAGTACCGGTGCTCGGCGGATCACTCGCGATGCTGCTGGAGTCGGTGCTCGACCACGGCGACGTCGCGCACCTGGAGACGATGAAGCTGTCGGAGCTGCGGCTGAGCTACGACTAGGCCCTAGTTCTGCGACCGGAACTGGTCCAGCACGCGCCGCTCCCGCTTCGTCGGACGGCCCGCGCCCCGGTCGCGGCGCGCGATCGGGATCTCCGGCGGTGGTTTGGGCGTGCGGTCGATGAAGCACATCGCCGCCACCTCGGCGCCGACCCGCTTCTGGATCACCCTGACCACCTCGACGACGCGGGTCTTGTCGCCGACGCGGGCGCGGACCTGGTCGCCGGGCACGACCGTCGTGGAGGGCTTGGCGGGCTTGTCGTTGATGCGCACGTGGCCGCCCCGGCACGCCTGGGCGGCGTCGGGGCGGGTCTTCGTCAGCCTGACCGCCCACAGCCAGCGGTCGATGCGCGTGGACTCCACCCCGCCATCATGGCACCCGCCGGGGTGGTGACGCCGTCCCGGCCCGGCCGCTAAGCCTCCACTGTGGACGGCAGGCCGAGCATCCGCCCGAGGCCCGACAGCTCCAGTACCCTCGTCACCTGGACGGACGCCGCCGAGACCTTCAGGCCGCCCGCCGCGGCCGACGCGCGGGCGTGGCCGCGCACCAGGGCGCTCACGCCGCTGGAGTCGCAGAACGTCACGCCGCTCAGGTCGAGGACCACGTAGCGGTGGCCGTTGTCGAGCAGGCGGTCGAGCCGGGCGAGAAGCCGTTCCGCGCCGGGACCGGCCAGTTCACCGGAGACGGTGACCAGGGTGGAGGCAGGCGACGACTTCGTCACCGTGACTTCGAGCATTTCGCAGCTGTACCCGCTCCCGCCGCGCCCGAAACCACCCCTCGGCCCGTCGCCCGTGCGGTGGGCCGTGACGACAGCGCGTGAAACTAGATCCGAATTCACAAGATCGCCTTTTCGGCGGTTCCCGAGAATATTCTCGTCCACCTCGTATCCGCTGCGTGACGGCATTTTGGTTCTCGGCAAAAGCTTCGACGGTGTTTTCATCCGTACGGAGACTGGCGGTGGGGCAGGTGCTTGTTGGGGAGAACAGGTCGCCTGGTAGAGGGGATACAGGGGGAGACATGAAGAGGCACGTGCGCGACAGTTTCTTCGTCGTGGGCGAAGGAGTGCTGGAATTCGACGACAAAGGTGTGGCCACCACGCGTCAGCCCTCCACGGCGGAGGAGTTGCGCAGGTTCCGGTTCTCGCGACTGGGGCCGAAGGGGCCGCGCACGGACGAGGAGACGCGGACCGCCCTCGCGACCGCGATCACCGCGAACGTCCCGCAGCCCGACTCGGCCGACCCGGTCGTCCCGGCGGGCTTCACCTACCTCGGCCAGTTCGTCGACCACGACCTGACGATGGACCGCACCGAGTCGCAGCTCGGGCAGGACGTGAACCTCGACGAGCTGCTGCAGGGGCGCTCGCCCGCGCTGGACCTCGACTCGGTCTACGGCCGCGGCCCGCGCGACAAGGACGACCAGGCCTTCTACGCCCAGGACGGCGTGAAGCTCAAGGTCGGCACCACGACGCCGGTGCCGTTCCCGGACGAGGGCACCAACGTCCCGTTCGAGGGCTTCGACCTGCCGCGCCGCGGTGGGACGGCCGGCACGGCGGCGGATCGGCGGCTGCCGCTGATCCCGGACGCCCGCAACGACGAGAACCTCGTGGTGGCGCAGACGCACCTCGCGTTCATCCGCTTCCACAACCGCGTGGTCGACGAGCTCGCGCTCACCGGCCTCACCGGCTCGCGGCTCTTCCGCGCCGCCAAGGAGCTCGTGGTGCGGCACTACCAGTGGATGCTCAAGACCGACTTCCTGCCGCGGATCGTCGACCAGGCGATCGTGGACGACGTCTTCACCCACGGCCGCCGGTTCTTCGAGGTGCCGGGCCGCTGCCGCGACGACTCGCCGACCATGCCCGTCGAGTTCTCGGTCGCCTCGTACCGCTTCGGGCACAGCCAGGTCCGCGACGTGTACCAGTGGAACCGCGTGTTCAACGAGACGGGACCGGGTGGAATCGCGACGTTGTTCGCGCTGTTCACCTTCACCGGTGTGGCCGGCAACTTCGACCCGGGCTCCCGCACGCCGGGTGACCTCGACGACGTGAACCGCGGCCCGATCTTCACGTTGCCCAGCAACTGGATCGCGGACTTCCGGCGGCTGTACGACTTCACCGAGGCCGAGCGCGAGGACCTCGTGCCGCCCGCGGCGACCGGCGGCGGCAACGTCACCAAGCGGATCGACACGCTGCTGGTCGACCCGCTGACGCGGCTGCCGGCCGGCACGTTCGGCGGGCGCGGCACGCAGTTCCGGGAGATCGAGCGCAACCTCGCGTTCCGGAACCTGACCAGGGCCTCGATGATGGAACTCGCCACCGGTCAGCAGATCGCCGAGATCTTCGGCGTCGAGCCGCTCACCGCCGAGGAGATCCTGGTGGGCAACGGCGGCGCGGTCGTCGAGGGCCTGACCGAGCAGCAGCGGGCGCAGCTGGTCGAGGCGACCCCGCTGTGGTTCTACGTCCTGCGGGAGGCCGAGGTCGCCGGTGGGCTGATGGGCCCGGTCGGCGGCAGGCTCACCGCGGAGGTCTTCCACCGCGCGATGGAGGGCAGCCGGATCTCGATCGTGCGCTCGCCGTACTGGCGGCCCACGCTCGGCCCGGACTCCAGCACGTTCCGGATGGTCGACCTGCTGCTGTTCGCGTTCGAGGGCAAGGCCGACCTGCTGAACCCGCTGGGCGACTGAACCGCACGCCGGAAGCCGCCCGGTTCAAGGGATCGGGCGGCTCCCGCGTCGTTGTAGCTTGTCCTGATGGGGGATCCACTCGCGCCTTTGGCGCATCCGGCTTTCCGCTGGCTGCTCGCGGGTCGGGTCACGACCATCGCGGGCAACGCGCTGGCACCGATCGCACTGGCCTTCGCCGTCCTCGACCTCACCTCGTCGATCACGTCGCTGGGCGTCGTCGTCGCCGCGCGGTCGATCGCGAACGCGGTGTTCCTGCTCTGGGGCGGCGTCGTCTCGGACCGCCTGCCACGCCAGCTCGTGCTCGCGGGGTCGTGCGCGGTCAGCTTCGCGAGCCAGGCCCTGATCGCGGCGCTCGTGCTGACCGGGACGGCGTCGGTGACGTGGTTCGTGGTGCTGTCGGTGGTCAACGGCATGTCGAGCGCGTTCTCGCTCCCGGCCTCGATGGCGCTGGTGCCGCAGACCGTGCCGGTCGAGGTGCGCCTGCAGGCCAACGCGGTGCTGCGCCTCGGGTTGAACACCGCGCGCATCGGCGGTGCGGCGCTCGGCGGCCTGCTGATCGCGTTCATCGGACCAGGCTGGGGCCTCGCGGTGGACGCGCTGTCGTTCGCGCTGGCCGGGGTGTTCTTCGCGCTCGTGCGCGTGCCCGCCGCCCGCCTGCCCGCCGAGCACAAGCCCTCGGTGCTGTCCGAGCTGAAGGTCGGCTGGGCGGAAGTCGTGTCACGGCAGTGGGTCTGGGTCGTGATCGTGAGCTTCACGCTGGTCAACGCGGCCCTCGTCGGCGGTGTCATGGTGCTCGGGCCGGTGCTCGCGGACACGACGTTCGGGCGTGAGGTATGGGGCCTGGTCCTGGCCGCGCAGACCGCGGGCATGGTCGTCGGCGCGTTCGTCGTGATGCGGCTCAGGGTGCGCCGGCCGCTGCTGCTCGGCGTGGCGCTCGTGTCCGGTTTCGCGGTGCTGCCGGTCGTCATGGTCGTGCACCCGGCGCCGTGGCTGCTGATCGCCACCTCGTTCGTGACCGGGGTGGGCCTGGAGCAGTTCGCGGTGGCGTGGGAGACGGCGCTGCAGCAGCACGTGCCGGCCGACCGGCTCGCCCGCGTCTACTCCTACGACATGCTCGGGTCGTGGGCGGTGATCCCGCTGGCGCAGCTCGCGATCGGGCCGGTGACGCACGCGTTCGGCACGTCGGCCGCGTTGCTCGGGTGCGCCGCGCTCTACCTGGTCGCGACCGGGGCGATGCTCGCCTCGCCGTCGGTGCGGGCGTTGACGAACGAACCTGTGCCGGCGCGGTGACCTACACGGCCGCCGTGCCGATCAACCCGTTGCGCGTCACCAGACCCGCGAGTTCGGCTTCGGTCAGCTCCTGCGTGCCGTCGGGCCGGCGCGGCAGCACCATGTACCGCGACTCGGCGTTCGCGTCCCACACCTCGATCCTCGTGGACTCGGGCAGCGTGAGGCCGAACTGCTCCAGCACCTCGCGCGGGTGGCTGACCACCTTCGAGCGGTACGCCGGGCTCTTGTACCAGGTGGGGGACGGGCCGAGCAGGGAGAGCGGGTAGCAGCTGCAGAGCGTGCAGACGACGACGTTGTGCACGTCGGCGGTGTTCTCGACGACGTGCAGCACCTGTGGTTGCAGGCCGCCGCCCATCGACAGGCCGAGCTCGGGCAGCGCCTCGTTCGCGTCGTCGAGCAGCCGTGTGCGGAAGCCGTCGTCCGTCCAGGCGCGGGCGACGACCCGGAAACCGTTGGCGGGGGAGGACTTCGCCGCGAACGCCTCCAGCACCTGGTCCAGTTCGCGCGGGTCGAGCAGGCCCTTCTCCTCCAGCACCGCCTCCAGGTCCCGGACCTGGGCGGCGATCGCGGAGTCGTCGTGGTCGTCACTCATCGCTGAGGTAGTCCTCCCAGAGGGACAGCGTCACGCTGTGGTCGCCGTGGCCGAAGAGTTCGCGTGCGGTGAAGCGCACCAGGTAGACCTGTTGCGGCTGCTGGATGCCCTGAGCGCTCAGGTCCGCGAGCGGGTGGACGCCGTCGCTGCCGACCACCGTGCCGACGTGGCCGCGCGCGTAGTGCGGCAGCCGCGTGTGGTGGTCGGGGTCCACTGTGGACGTCCGCACCCGGTCGCCCGTGCGGTAGCGCTCAGACAACGCCCTTCTCCTTCAGGAGCGTCCGGATGGCGCGGAACCAGTTCTCGTAGTAGCTCGACTCGTGGGACATGGTCCGTTCGACCGCGTCGCGGAACTCGTCGAGGTTGTAGACCTTCTGCCCGATCAGCGCGCGGTTCATCGCCATCACGTGCGCCTCCCAGTCGTGGTGGAAGGGCGGTTCGTCGAGCTCCTCGACCACCGGGCCGAACCCGTCGAGGCCTCCGACGTCGTTGGTCCTCGGCATCTCACCTCCTGCGCTCAGCCAGATTCTGCGCCGCCTCCCGCCAGTTCGGGAAGTGGAACTCGAATCCCGCGTCCTGCAGCCTGCCCGGGACCACCCGGCGGCTCTTCAACAGCAGCTCGGTGTCGGTGCGCAGCGCGAACGCCCCGATCTCGGCCATCCAGCTCGTCGCGGGCAGGCCCACGGGCACGCGCCACGCCTTGCGGAGCTCGCGCATGAACTCCCGCTGCGGCACCGGTCCCGGCGCCGCGAGGTTGACCGCGCCGGAGATCGGTTCGCGGATCAGCAGCGCGACGGCCCGCACGAAGTCGTCGTCGTGGATCCACGAGACGTACTGCCTGCCGCCCGCGACCGGGCCGCCCAGCCCGAGCCGGGCCATCCACGACAGGTAGTCGAACACGCCGCCCCGGTCCGGGCTCATCACCATCGCCGAGCGCAGCGCGACCTTGCGGGTGGCCGGGGTGTCGGCCTCCTCCAGCTCGGCCTCCCAGCGCTTGGCGATCTCGACGCTGTAGGCCCAGTAGCCCGGCACGTCCGGCTCCCGGCCGCCGAGCACGCCGGTCTCCTCGTCGTTCGGCGCGTCGAACCGGTGCGCGTAGATCGTCGCCGTGCTCATCTGCAACCAGACCCCGGGCGGGTCGTCCGCCTTCGCTATGGCCTCGCCGACGACGCGGGCCGAGTCGACCCGCGACCGCATCATCTGCTGGAGGTTCTCGGCGTTGTAGCGGCAGCTCACGCTGCGCCCGGCCAGGTTGATGACGACGTCGGCGCCGTTGATCTCGTCGGCCCACGGACCGAGCGTGTGGCCGTCCCAGCGCACGCCGGAGCTGCGGCTGATGACCACCACCTCGTGGCCCGCCGCCCTGAGCGCACGGGTCAGCACGCCGCCGACCTGTCCGGTCCCGCCTGGAATCACGATCTTCATGTCGGTGTCCCCCTCGCGGCCGAAGCTAGTCCCCGGTCGCTGAGAGTCGTGTCAGCTATGCTCGCGGCAAAACGCTCAAACGAACAGGCGGTCGGTCATGCGGGAGTCCAGCGAGGCACGGCGGCAGCGGATCCTGGCCGTCACGGCGTCGCGGGGCACGGTCAAGGTGAGCGATCTGGCCGAGGAACTGGACGTTTCGATCGTCACGATCCGCCGTGACGTCGAGGAGCTCGCCCGCTTCGGCAAGCTGCGCCGCGGGCACGGCGTCGCGCGGTCGCTCACCCCGGTCGAGCAGCCGGAACCGCGACAGGCGGTGAACGGGTCGATCGCGCTGGTCGTGCCGGAGCGCCACACGTACCTCTACGAGACGATGAACGGCGCCCGCAAGACGCTCGAAGAGGCCGGCATGCGGGTCGTCCTGCACATCGCGCCGCAGGTCAGGGGCGCGGAACGGCCCATCGTCGAGAAGGCGCTGACCGAGTCCGTGCAGGGGCTGCTGATGGCGCCGCGGTGGCGCACGTCCGAGGAGGAGGCCGAGGACGACTGGCTCGCGGACACGGGCGTCCCGACCGTTCTCATGGAGCGCCGGCCGAGCGGTGGGCTGCGCGCGATGAACTCCGTGTGCTCCGACCACTGGTACGGCATGTACCTGGCCGTGAAGCACCTGACGGACCTTGGGCACCGTCGGATCGTGCTGGCCGCACGCGACGACAGCCCGACCGCACGCGTGTTGCGCAGGGCGTTCGCGGAGATCTCCGCAGGACTGGAGGACGCGGTCACGGTGCGGAGCTCGCCGGACACCGAGCTCGCGGACGTGCTGCGCGCGCACCGGGCCACGGCGGCGGTGCTGCACGGCGACGAAGACGCGTTGATGCTGGTCCAGCAGCTGATGCGCGCGGGGGTCGACGTGCCGGGGATGTGTTCGGTCGTGTCGTACGACGACGTGGTCGCCTCCCTCGGCAGCATCCCGCTCACGGCCGTCGCGCCGCCGAAGACCGAGGTTGGGAAAGTCGCTGCCGAGCTGCTGCTGCGGAAGCTGAAAGGCGAGGTCACGGCCGCCGAACGGGTCGAGCTGCTGCCCGCGTTGAAGATCCGCTCGTCGACTGAGCGTTTGACCGTTTCTTGACGTAAAACCGATCAGGCGATCAGGATGCGATTCATGCGCCTGAGTCGTCGCACACTTCTCGCGGCGGGCCTCACGGCACCACTGGCGGCCTGCTCCACTCCGCAACGCCGCGGTGCCGGAGGTCCGGTAGAGATCACGTTCTGGTCGGCCCTGCGAGGTAGTCAGCAGGTCGTCGACGCGTTCAACTCCTCGCAGAACCGCATCAGGGTGGTCTTCCAGCAGATCCCCTCGGGTGGGCAGGGCGGGTACGCCAAGCTCAGCAACGCGGCTCGTGCGGGCAACGCCCCCGACGTCGCCACGATCGAGTACCCGCAGGTGCCGGGGTACGCGATCGACGGCGTCGCCAGGGACATCACCGACCTCGTGACCGATCGCGTCAAGCAGAAGATCCTCCCGCAGGCCCTGAAGCTCACGACGTTCGACAACCGCGTGTTCAGCGTCCCCCTCGACGTCGAGCCGATGGTCCTGCACTACCGCGCGGACCTGTTCCAGGCCAACGGGTACGAGATCCCCGCGACGTGGGACGAGTTCGCCTCGCTCGCCCGCACGGTCCGCGACCGGTTCCCCGAGCAGCGGCTCGCGATCTTCCCGACCGACGGCGCCATGCAGTTCGCCTGCTACGCCTGGCAGGCGGGAGCGCAGTGGTTCGACACGAGTGGCGGCAAGTGGCGCGTTTCCCTCGCCGACGCGCCCACGCGCAAGGTCGCGGACTACTGGCAGGGGCTGATCGACGAGGACCTGGTGTTCCGCAACGCCGCCGACAGCAAGCAGCACGACGCGCAGCTCGGCCAGGACCGCGTGATCACGAGGCTCAGCGGCGCGTGGGACGCGGGCGCGCAGATGCGGGCCCGTCCGGCGCAGAAGGGCAAGTGGCGCATCGCCCCCATGCCGATCTGGGACGAGCAGGTCGTCGGCACGCACGGCGGGTCGACGTTCGCCGTCACCAAGGACTCGCGGCAGCCCGAGGCCGCGATGGAGTTCATCGAATGGCAGTGCACGCACCCGGACGCGCTGACCGCCCGGCTCAAGAGCGGCACGAGCAGCCAGTACCCGGTGGCGCCCGGCCTGGTCGAGGCGGGCGCGAAGGCGTTCCCCGGCGAGTACTACGGCGGTCAGGACATCTACCGGCTGTTCCAGCAGGAGGCGGACAAGATCCGCGACGGCTGGGTGTGGGGGCCGCGGATGACCGCCACGCAGAAGGTCATGCAGGACGGGTTCGCGCGGGCGGGTGCGGGAGTCGGCACGGTGATCGACGCCCTGCGCGAGGCGCAGAGCGGCACGATGCCCGACCTCAAGGCGCTCGGTCTGTCCACTGAGGAGGGTGCCCGGTGAAGGGCAGGCTCGCCTGCGCCGTGCTGATGGCGCCGTTCTTCGTGCTGCTCGTGACGGTCTTCCTCGTCCCGACCGGTACCGCGGTCTGGCTCAGCTTCTTCGCCGCCGACCAGCCCGGGCTCGGGTTCGGCCCGGAGAGCACCGTGTTCGTCGGGCTGCGCAGCTACCTCGCGGTGCTCAGCGACCCGACGTTCCTGAACGGCCTGCTGACCGTCGTGCTGTACTGCCTGCTCTACATCCCGCTGATGGTCGTCGGCGCCCTGACCCTCGCGTTGCTGCTCGACTCCGGCGTGGCGAAGCTCCGCAGCTGGGCGCAGATGAGCCTCTACCTGCCGCACGCCGTGCCGGGCATCATCGCGGCGCTGATCTGGCTCTACCTCTACACGCCGGGGCTGAGCCCGATCGTCGACCTGTTCGCCAGGGCCGACATCCAGATCAACTTCCTCGGCATCGACACCGTGCTGCCGTCGATCGTGAACATCGCCCTGTGGAGCAACCTCGGCTACAACATGGTGATCTTCTACGCCGCGTTGCAGGCCGTGCCGCGCGAGGTGCTGGAGGCGTCCGTCGTGGACGGTGCCGGTCCCGTCAAGCAGGCCGTGCGGATCAAGGCGCCACTGGTGCGCGGCGCGATCGTCACGGTGGGCATCTTCACGCTGATCTGGGCGCTGCAGCTGTTCACCGAACCGGTGCTGCTCTCGCAGTCGACGCCCATGATCAGCGCCCGGTTCTCGCCGAGCATGTACATCTACGACGCCGCCTTCACCCGCAACAACTACGGCCTCGCCGCGGCCGCGTCGGTGGTCCTGCTGGCCTTCACCATCGCGCTGTCCTACGGCGTCACCCGCTGGACGAACAGGAAGGCCATCTGATGACCCTCCTCGGCCGGACCACGGTGAACGTGGTCGTGGGCATCTCGGTGCTCTACACCCTGCTGCCGGTGATGTGGCTCGTGCTCGCCGCCACGAAGAACGTCGACGCGCTGTTCAACAGCGACCTGTTCGGCGGGTTCTCGCTGGTGGAGAACGTGCAGAACCTGTTCGCGATGGACAAGGGCCTGTACGGGCGCTGGTACCTCAACAGCCTGCTGTACGCGGTGTTCGGCGCGGCCGTCAGCGCGTTCATCTCGATCGCCGCGGGCTACGCGTTCGACAAGTACGCCTTCCGCCACAAGGAGAAGCTCTTCGGGCTCGTGCTCGCGGCGGTCATGGTGCCGCAGACCGTGCTCGCGCTGCCGCTCTACCTGATGGCGTCCGAGGCCGGCCTGGTGAACACGTTCTGGGCGGTGTTCATCCCGGCGCTGTTCAACCCGTTCGGCGTCTACCTCGGCCGGATCTTCGCGCAGGGCTACGTGCCCGACGAGGTGCTGGAGGCCGCGCGCATCGACGGCGCCGGCGACCTCGCCACGTACTTCAAGGTCGCGCTGCGCATGCTCGGCCCGGGGCTGGTCACGCTGTTCCTGTTCCAGCTCACCACGATCTGGAACAACTTCTTCCTCCCGATGGTGATGTTGTCCGACCAGTTGCTCTACCCCGTCAGCCTTGGCCTGTACCAGTGGAACAGTTCGGCCACGGTGTCTCCCGAGTACTACCCGGTGGTGATCATGGGATCTCTCTTCGCGGTGCTGCCGCTGATCCTCGCGTTCATGTTGCTGCAACGGTTCTGGAAGGCCGGCATGACCGCGGGAGCCGTCAAGTGAGGGCCGCGGGCGTGATGTCGGCGGAGGCCGCCACCGCCGTCCTCACGCCCGTGCTCGGCTCCCTGGAGTCGGTCTGCGAGTTCGCCGGCGTCTTCCCGGACTTCGCGGACGTGCCCGACGTCGACCTGCTCGTGACGGGCTGGGGGTGTCCACCGATCACGGCCTCCGTGCTGTCCCGGTTGCCTCGTCTGACGGCGATCGTGCACACGGCCGGGTCGGTCAAGGGCTTCGTTACCGACGCGTGCTGGGACCGCGGCATCGCGGTGTCGTCGGCCGCCCAGGCCAACGCGCTGCCGGTGGCCGAGTACACCGTCGCGATGATCCTGCTGAGCGGCAAGCGGGTGCTCGAACGCGCCCGCGAGTACCGCGAGACCAAGCGGATGGCGGTGTACGAGGTGGCTCCTTCGGTGGGCAACTTCGGCACCGTCGTGGGCATCCTGTCGGCGTCGCTGATCGGCCGCCGGGTGATCGAGCTGCTCGCGCCCTACGATTTCCAGGTGCTGGTGCACGACCCGTTCGTGACCGAAGTGGACGGTGCCGAATCCGTGGGGCTGGCCGAGTTGTTCGAACGCAGCGACGTGGTCAGCGTGCACACGCCCCTGCTGCCGGAGACCGTCGGCCTGGTGAGCGCCGAACTGCTCGGGTTGCTGCGCGACGACGCCGTGCTGATCAACACGGCCCGGGGCGCGGTGGTGGACCAGGACGCGCTGGCGGCGGAGGCCGGGCGGATCCGCGCGGTGCTCGACGTGACCGACCCGGAGGTGCTGCCGGCGGAACACCCGTTGTGGCACAGCGATGCCGTGCTGATCACGCCTCACCTGGCCGGTTCGCAGGGCAACGAGTGGGGGCGGCTCGGGCGGCACGCGGTGGACGAGGTGCGGCGGTGGGCGGCGGGGGAGGGGTTCGCGACCCCGGTGCCGGCGGAGTTGAGGGGGAGGATCGCGTGAGGGAGCAGGAGAGAGCCGGGGGCCGCGTGGCGGGTCGGGTCCAGGCCCGCGTGGCGCCACCGCACCACAGCCCACCACCTGCGGCGCAGCCGCCCCACGAACGCATGAACCTGTCAGACCACAGCCGGCCGCCGGCCGAGCGAAGGGACCCCATCGCGTGAAGCTGCCCGACCCCGACCACGCCCTCAGCCCCCGCACCGGCCTCACCCGCGCCCACTGGGTCGCCACCGCCGACGGCCTGCTCGACGCCGCCTGGCGCCACGCCTCCCCGGACCACGCCTTCCTCGACCTGCCCGGCAGGCCGTCCCGCAGCGGCGTCCGGTCCGACGGCCTGGAGGGCTACGCCCGCACGTTCCTCGCCGCCGCCTTCCGCACCGCGCACGGCGACGACCCGCACAACCGGCTCGAGCGGTACGCCGCGGGTCTCACCGCCGGGACCGGCGGGCAGTGGCCCGCCATCTCCGACGTCGGCCAGCCCATGGTCGAATCGGCCTCCGTGGCGCTCGGACTGCGCCTGACCAAACCGTGGCTGTGGGACGAGCTCCCCGAGGAGACCCAGGACCGGGCCGAGGCCTGGCTGAGGGGCTCGCTGCGGCACGTGCCGGCCGCCAACAACTGGTACTTCTTCCCCTACACCGTGGCGTCGTTCCTGGAGAACGCCGGTCGCGGCGACGACGAGACCCGTCGGGCCAAACAGCGTGCGATGGAGTTGCTCCAAGGCTGGTACGTCGGGGACGGCTGGTACTCCGACGGCGACGGCAGGGCGTTCGACCACTACAACGGGTGGGCGCTGCACCTCTACCCGGCGCTCGACGCACACCTCGACGGGCGGCCGGTCACCACGCACCTGCGCGAGCACCTGAAGAGCTTCCACCTGCTGTTCGGCGCGGACGGCGCTCCGCTCTACTTCGGACGGTCGCTGACCTACCGGTTCGCCGCCGCGTCGGCCGTGGCGCTGGGGGCGGTCACCGGGGAGACGCCGTTGAGCCCCGGCCACTCGCGGTACCTCATCAGCAACTCGCTGCGGTACTTCCTCGACCGCAGCTCGCTCACCGACGGCCTGCTCAGCCTCGGCTGGCACGGGCCGCACGAGGCAAGCCTGCAGCCCTACTCCGGCCCGGCCTCGCCGTACTGGGCGTCGAAGGCGTTCGTCTGCCTGCTCGCCGGCCCCGACCATCCACTGTGGACCGCGGTGGAAGAGGTGCAGGACGAGGACCGAACGCTCGCGCTGCCCGGTCCGGGCCTCCTGGTCCAACGCCACGGCGGCGTCACGAGGCTGCACAACCACGGCAGCGACCACGTCCGGCCGTTCGAAGGGGAGTACGCGACCGACGACGATCCGCTGTACAGCCGGTTCGCCTACTCGACCTCCACCGGCCCGACCTCGAAGCACAACGTGGCCGACAACCACCTCAGCCTGGTCGTCCGGGGCGACCGCAGCGTGCGGCGGCGGATCCACCCCCTGGGCGCGCGGGACAACTGGGCCGCGTCCTGGCACCGGCCGGTGTTCGACGCGAACCAGGTCGTGGTGCCGGGCTTGAAGGTCGAGAGCGTCACGGCCGTGTGGGGTGACCAGGAACTGCGCGTCCACCGCATCATCGGCGCGCCACCGGGCACGACGGCCGAGCTCACCGGCTGGGCCACCGACCTGCCGTCCCGGCTCGTCGGGGTGCGGGGCTGGACCGGCGAGAAGTCGCAGACCGCACCTCAGGGCACGGCCTTCACCACCGCCGCACACGTCCCGACCCTGACCGCGGACGTGGAGGGCACGGTCACGCTCGCCGCCGTCGCCGTCCTGAACGGCACCGTCGAGGAGGCGGACTGGGACGCCCGCGTCGACGACCTGCTGGAACGAACCCTCGACGCGGACTAGTGGTGTGGCGCAGGAGGTTGTCGGGGGAATCCGTGGTCAGACGGGTGCATCGTGGTGCCGCCCCCACGTCGTCGTACTGGTGGTACGGGGGCGTGGGGGCGGTGCCGCGAGGCGCCCTGCTGAGCGCGCGTCACCTCGCCGACCTCCTGCGCCACACCACTAGACCGGAACGTCGAAGAACGACCGCACCCGCGCACCCGGCGCGAGCCACGGCTCCACCAGGGCGCGGGCGCGGGCGGGATCGCGGTGGAACAGGCCGACGCGCACGGCGAACACGAGGTCGAACCGCCGGTCGCCCAGGTTCACGTCCTCCAGCGACGCGATGAGGAACTCCGCCTTGCCCGACGCCACGTACGGGGCGTTGCGGCGGGTCGCGGCCTCGACCATCCTCACCGAGCGGTCGATCGCGGTGAGCGTGCCGGTGGACAGCAGCTGGCACACCATCGTGGCGGCCACGCCCTGCCCGCAGCCGATCTCCAGCACCCGGTCGCCGGGCCGGATCGCGAGTTGGCCGACCACACCTCTCAGACGCTCGCTCATGATCCCCATGATGCGTCAGCGCGGCGGGCGGGGCTACTCCCGCGGCCCCGCCCCGCCGGTGGTCAGCCCAGACCGCCCAGGTTGACCATCCAGTTGACGCCGAACCTGTCGACGAGGTCGCCGTACTCGTCGCCCCACATCTGCTTCTCGAGCGGCGTGCCGATCTTGCCGCCCTCCGCGAGGGCGGTGAAGTACTGGCGCAGCACCTCGTCGTCGCCCGACAGCGACACCGTGATGCTGGAGCCCTGCCGGTACTCCATGCCGGGCGGCGTGTCGGCGGCCATGATCGTGTAGCCGGCGTCGGTCTCCAACTGCGCGTGCATGATCTGGTCGGCCTGCGGCGTGTCCTGCATGCCGAACTCGCCGAAGGTGTTCATCTTCAGCTCACCACCGAAGACCGACTGGTAGAACTCCATCGCCTCGCGGGCCTGGCCGTCGAAGCTGATGTACGGGTTGAGGCGAGTGGCCACCGGAATCGCTCCTTCTCCGAGGATGGGTCCGCATCGTCGCAAACCCTTGGCACGCCTACAACTTGAACCTATTCCGTCACCCCGGGGTCACCCTGTGCGACCTTGCCCGCGTACACGAGTGTGGCTTCGGGTGTGAGCGGGTGGAACGTTCCGGCACGCACGTCGCGGTAGGCGCGTTCCAGCGGTGAGCGCTTGAAGAACGACCGTCCACCGAGGACCTCCATCGCGATGTCGACGACCTCGATCGCCTCCACGACGGCCTGCCGCTTCGCCAGCATCACCGTGGTCGTCGCCTCCGGGCCCGCCGTGTAGTCCGAACCGAGCTCCTCGATCGATCCCATCAGCGACCACCACGCCGTGCGCAGCTTGTAGTCCATCAACCCGATCTGCCGGGTGGCGTTCTTCGTCGTCGCGCGGACGGCCACGTCCCGCGCGCCCGCCGCGATGCCGAAGTACGTCGCCCCGCACACCGGTGCGAAGTGGACGACCGCGGCGAACAGGGGAGCGCCGAACTCGCCGTACGGACGGCGGGCCGCGATCTTCTCGGCCGGGATGAACACGTCCTCCAGCACCACGTCGTGGCTGGCCGTGCCGCGCATGCCGAGCGTGTCCCAGGTTTCCTCGATGCGCACGCCTTCGGCGTTGAGAGGCGCGCTGAAGTGCAGCACCTCCTCCCCGAGCACGGCGGACGTGGCCACGACGTTCGCGCGCGGCGACTGGCTGCAGAACGCCTTGCGCCCGTTCACGAGGAACCCGCCGTCGACGGGGGTCGCGGTCGTCGTCGGCCACAGCCAGTCCGACCCGCCGCTGGTGGCGATGACCAGGCCTTCCGCCGCCACGCGCCGCAGCACGCCCTCCGCGTCCGGTGCGCCCTTGCGTCTGCGGTAGCCCTGCATCAGCGTCAGGTAGAGGTGCATCGTGACGGCCAGGGCGGTGGCGCCGTCGTGGCGCGCGAGCTCCGCCTGGGCGTAGCAGACCTGGCGCATCGTGGCGCCGAGCCCGCCCAGTTCCTCGGGTACGGCCAACGCCAGGTAGCCCTCCTCGCGCATGGCCTCGTAGGCCTCGCTCACGAACGTGGCGTCGCGGTCGTGCTCGGAGGCGTGGGCCGCCGCGACCGCGCCGATGCGGGCGGCCAGGTCGGTGAACTTCGCGTCGTCTTCCCTCGTGACGGTCGGGAACGTGCCGGTCACACGGGGTGCGTCAAGAGTTGTCATGCGATGAACGTAAGAACCGGCAAGCCCCGCGGGTAGTTCTGAAAGTGAACCGGACGGCGGTAACGAAATGCGCCACCGGGCGGAAACCTCCCCTGTGAGGACCTATGCGCAGTACTGCCCGATCGTCCGCGCCGTCGAGGTGC
Source organism: Lentzea albida (assembly GCF_900111005.1). Taxonomy (GTDB): domain Bacteria; phylum Actinomycetota; class Actinomycetes; order Mycobacteriales; family Pseudonocardiaceae; genus Lentzea; species Lentzea albida. Next base: position 64,318 of record NZ_FOFV01000009.1, on the reverse strand, counting down.
TGGGCGACCGGTGGACGTTGCTGATCGTGCGGGACATGCTCGTCGGTGCCTCGCGCTTCAACGAGCTCTCCCGCGGCCTGCCGGGACTCTCCCGGGCCCTGCTGTCGCGGCGGCTGCGGCAGCTGACGACCGCCGGTCTCGTGCAGCGCACCGGCGACGGCTACACGCTCACGCAGGCGGGGGAGGCGTTGCGCCCGCTGGTGTTCAGCCTCGCCGACTGGGGTGCCCGTTACGCGTTCGGCGACCCGCGCGCCGAGGAGCTCGACCCCGAGGTGCTGATGTGGTGGATGCACGGCCGCGTCGACACGAGCGGTCTGGACAAGCGCGCGAACATCGAGGTCCGCATCAGCGACCGGCAACGCACGTTCTGGCTCGTCGTCGAACCCGGTGACGCCTCGATCTGCTACACCGACCCCGGCCTGGAGGTCGACGCCGTGCTGGCGTCCGACCTCGCCACGCTCTACCGCATGTGGGAGGGCGAGTTCGAACTGCTCGACGCGGTCCGCGCGGGCACGATCGAACTGACCGGTCAGCGCTGGGTGGTGCGCGGCCTGCCGGACTGGCTCAGGCTCAGCCCCGTCGCGGAGTACGTGCGCGCGGCACGCGTCTGACCAGCTGTTTCGAGGTTTCTCAAGATTTTTCGGTGGTCGTGTCGATCCGGGGTGGTGCCCGTTCGACTCCTCGGTGGAAGGACACGACAGCCCAGGAGGAACCCGAGATGACCGCCACGACCACCACCCCCGCCGCCACCACCGTCCGCAAGTCCGCCGCCGCCCGCCACGCGACGCTCGTGACCCGCGTGCTGACCGGCCTGCTGTTCACCGCGACCGGCTTGAACGGGTTCCTGAACTTCATGCCCGCACCCGATCCGAGCACGATGGCGCCCGCCGGAGTGGCGTTCAGCGCGGCTCTCCACGCCACCGGCTACATGCTGCAGCTCGCGTCCGGCGTCCAGGTCGTCGCCGGTGTGCTGCTCCTCGCCGGGCGGTTCGTGCCGCTGGCGCTCGCGCTGCTGGCCCCGATGGTGGTGAACATCCTCCTGTTCCACGTCTTCCTGGAGCCGAGCGGACTGGTGACGGGACTGCTCGTGACCGCCGCCGAGATCGGCCTGGCGTGGGCGTACCGCGACAGGTTCCGCCCGATGCTGCAGGCCCGCTAGACCCCACAAGGGAAATCCCCCGCGGGCGCGCCGCCGGCGGGGGATTTCCCTTGGCGCTACGGCGTTCCTACCGGACGAAGGCGGCGAGCAGCGCCTGCACCTCGTAGACGTCGACGCCCTTGCCGAACTGCTTGGAGATCGGCACGTCGTGGCTAGAGACCCAGATCTTGAGCTCGGCGTCGAGGTCGAAGTGCCCGGCCGTCTCGACCGAGAACTGCGTGATCGCCTTGTAGGGGATCGAGTGGTACTCGACCTTCTTGCCCGTCATGCCCTGCTTGTCGACCAGGATCAGCCGCCGGTCGGTGAACAGGAACGAGTCGCGCAGCAGCTGGTACGCCGCGTGGATCTGCTCCCCGTGCGACAGCAGGCGCCCGAACTCCTTCGCGGCGTCCCGCGGGTCGAGCTTCGACGCGTTCCCCATCATCCCGCTGAGAAGTCCCATACGTCCACGTTTACCAGGCTTTCCCCGCTTCCGGGCCGCCTCCTGGTCAGCGCGGGAGGGCGTTGCGCAGGCGGATGCCGCTGAAGGTGTGCGGACCGGTCACGACCTCGTCCCAGAACGGCCACAGGCTCGGCAGCAGCCGCAGTTCGATGCCGGCGGCGTCGTGCAACGCGAGCAGGTCGCCGACGGGTTCGGCAGGCCCCAGCGGCGTGACCGGCTCGGTGGCGACGTGCGCGTGGCCGCCGCCCTCACCTTCCTCGCCGAACGGCCGGAACGGTGCCGCGTCGAACCGGTACGCGTACAGCTCCGCTGTCCGCATCCGCTCGAGCCACCCGTGCTCGATCGCGTGCACCCTGGCCGTCGGGGAGATCACCAGGACTCGCGGGCACTGCCGCGGGAACCAGTAGTCCGGCGCGCGGTGCGCGTCCACCGCCCACACGTACGCATCGGGCTGCCGCGCCGTCGCCGCCACGTGCGGGACGAACCGCGTGAGCGGCGGGTCCTCGGAGAAGTGCATGACCTGACCGGGTTCGGGGCGCATGTGGTCGATACTGGCCCGCATGCGGAGGCTGACGCTCGCGGTTTTGCTGGTCCTCACCGGCTGCTCCTCAGGCGGTGCGGACAACACGGCCGGATTCACCGCGGTCGACCTGACGGCGACGCCGGAAGCGTTGGCGACGCACGGGGAGACGCTGGTGATCGGCACGCGTCCGTCCGACCACCCGGAGCTCGTGACGCGGGCGAAGGACGGCACGACCACCAACTCCCGGCTGACCCCGGCGACGCCGTACGGCAAGGAGGCGCACTGGTACGGCCTCACCTCCGACGGCACCACCATCACCGGTGTCGGCGGTGAACGGGGTGGCGCGCACGGCAACGTCCGCTGGAGCGCCTGGACCGGCGACACGCGTGCGATCACCGAGCAGCCGCAGGCCTTCAGCACGTTCGGCGGTTACGGCGCGGGCGAGCTGATCGGGCCGGTGCGGACGAAGAACGGCCCGCTGATCATCGGCACGTGGCAGAGCGACAAGGCCGGCCTCGACATCGCCGCCTGGACCTACGCGGCCGGCACGTGGACCCGCCGGCCGTCCGCCGGCACCGTGCTGGAGAGCTCGCAGGAGCTCCTGCGCTTCCCGCTCGCCGTCACTCCGGACGGCGACGGCGCCCTCGTCGTGGGCTGGCAGATCGCGAAGGGCGTGGTGAGCGCCGCGGTCTGGCGGTTCGACGGCAGCACCTGGACCACCGCCGTCCTCCCGGACGGCGACGCCGCGCTGGCCGCCCGCTGCTGGGACGGCACCTGCCACGTCGTGGGCCGCGCCGGGGGCCGGCTGGCCTGGTGGACCGGTCCGGACTGGAAGAAGGTGACGACGCCGGACGTCCCGGTCGGCGACGACCAGACCCTCACCGCCCCGGTGCCCGTCGACGGCACACCGACGCTGTTCGTCGACCACGGCGGCGTGAAGCTGGTGTCGGAGAAGGGGGAGCGCCCCGCGGACGGGCCGTCCGGCGCGGTGGTCGCGGTGGAGAGGGCGGGAGATCAGGTGTTCGTGATCGCCGGCGGCCGTTTGTGGCGCCTTTCTTAGGCTCACCTAAGCCATCTGGCCATGTCAGATGTGACGCGGTTCACGCCGTTCGGCCTAGTCGCCCGTGAGCTGCTCGGACGTCCGCCCTGCTCCGCGTCGGTGCAGTAACGGTGCACACCTGAAGCGCTTCACAGCGTGATGTCCGGTTTCCGATCACATTGCGCTGCTTGTCTCACATCTTCTGGTCAATGCATTCACCCAGATGCGTCACATGCATCCGTGGTGAGACAGAACTTCACGCGGAAAACAGCGATCCGGCCGCACAATGGTCACGCTTGAACACACAATTCACGAGAGTCAACTGTTGATGCGGCTGTTCCACCGGCCAATCCTTCACGCATGGGTGACTATGGCCCGGTCAGTGGGCCTCCGCCGCATTGGTGGGGGTGGGCAGCGGTCCGCCGGATCGGCGGTTAACCTCTTGCAACTCGTCCACTGCAATCCAGTGAGCCGACGTCGCAACCACCGGGGAGAGGACTGAACACGGGTGGCCGGATTTCTGTTGCGGCGGTTGGTCAACTACGTGGTGCTCGCCCTCGTGGCGACGTTCCTCGCGTTCACGTTGGCCTCCGCCACCTTTGACCCGATCGGGGTGTTGCAACAACGCAACCCACCGCCGCCGGCGGCCTCGATCGAGGCGAAGAAACGAGACCTGCACCTCGACCAGCCGATCCCGCAGCGGTTCGTGACGTGGATGGGGGGAGTGGTCCAGGGCGACTTCGGCCGCACGATCACCGACCGCCCGATCACCGACGAACTCGGCAGGCGCGTCGGCGTGAGTCTGAGGCTGTTCCTGCTCGGCATCACGATCGGCATCCTGTTCGGCGTGCTGCTCGGCGTGGTGAGCGCGATCAGGCAGTACAAGTTCAGCGACTACTTCGCGACTTTGTTCAGCTTCGTGTTGCTGTCCACACCCGTGTTCGTGCTGGGCACGCTGCTCAAGATGGGCGCGCAGGGGATCAACGACTCCATCGGCACGAACGTGCTGATCTTCGTCGGTGAGACCACCCCCGGTTTCCAGGGCAACTGGTTCGAGCACCTCGGCGACCGGCTGCAGCACCTCATCGTGCCGACGCTCGCGATCGCCCTCGGCCAGATCGCCTACTACAGCCGCTACCAGCGCTCGTCGATGCTCGACGTGCTCGGCAGCGACTTCCTGCGCACCGCCCAGGCCAAGGGGCTGACGCGCCGCAAGGCGCTGTTCAAGCACGGCCTGCGCACCGCGCTCATCCCGATGGCGACCCTGTTCGCGTTCGGTTTCGGCCTGCTCGTCGTCGGTGGCACGTTCACCGAGCGGATCTTCGGCTGGTTCGGCATGGGTGACTGGCTCGTCACCGGCATCTCGGCGCAGGACACGAACATCACCGCCACGGTGACGCTCTTCGTCGCGGTGTGCGTGCTGTTCTCCGGCTGGCTCGCCGACGTGCTGTACGCCGCGCTCGACCCCCGAATCCGCGTGAACTAGGCAAGGTGACGACGACGTGACCGTGATCCTCAACGAGGGCGACTCCGCGGGAACCACCGGCGCCGCCTCCGGCAGCCCCGTGGACGCGGCGCCCGAACCGGGCAAGGCGATGACGCGCGGCAGGCTCGTGCTGATCCGCTTCGCCCGCAACAAGCTGGCGCTGGTCGGCCTCGTGCTGATCGTCGCGATGTACCTGATGGCGTTCGTGGGCCCCTTCCTGACGAAGTGGAGCTACGACCAGCAGGACTACACCGCGTTCCTGGAGCCCCCGTACTCCGAGCACATCTTCGGCACCGACAAGATCGGTACCGACATGTTCGCGCTGACCATGCGCGGCCTGCAGAAGTCGCTGATCATCGGCCTGCTCGTGGCGCTGATCTCGACCACCGTGGCCGCGATCGTCGGCGCGGCGGCGGGCTACTTCCTCGGCGTGGCCGACAAGGCGCTCATGTGGGTCGTCGACCTGCTGCTGGTGCTGCCGTCGTTCCTGATCATCGCGATCCTGAGCCCGTGGTTCCGCGGCAAGTCGTGGTTCCTGCTGGTGCTGATGCTCGCGGCGTTCCAATGGATGATCACCGCCCGCATCGTCCGCGGCATGACGCTGACGCTGAAGGAGCGCGAGTTCGTCAAGGCGGCCAAGTTCATGGGCCAGCCGGCGCGCAAGATCATCGCCAAGCACATCGTGCCGAACATGGCGTCGCTGCTCATCATCGACGCGACCATCAACGTCGGTTCGGCCGTGCTCGCCGAGACGGGCCTGAGCTACTTCGGGTTCGGCGTGCAGTCGCCCGACGTCTCGCTCGGCACCCTGATCGGCCTCAACGCCGAGTCCGCGACGACCTTCCCGTGGCTGTTCCTGTTCCCGGCGGGCTTCCTCGTCGTGTTCGTGCTGGCGGTGAACTGGGTCGGCGACGGGCTCCGCGACGCGCTCGACCCCACCTCCACGCGCGTGCGCCGCAAGGAGAAGAAGGACACCAAGGAGAAGGCCGCCTGATGACCACCTCGGAGCTCCAGTTCGACACTCCGGCCGACCGCGTCGTCGAGGGTCCGGTCCTGCAGGTCGACGACCTCCACGTGTCCTTCCCGAGCGAGGCGGGCCGCGTGCGGGCCGTGCGCGGCCTGAGCTACCACGTCTCGCCCGGTGAGGTCCTCGGCATCGTCGGCGAGTCCGGTTCCGGCAAGTCCGTCTCGTCGCTCGCGGTCATGGGCCTGCTGCCGAACTCGGCGCGCATCACCGGTTCCATCAAGTTCCAGGGCCGTGAGCTGATCGGCCAGAGCGACACCGAGCTGTCGCGGATCCGCGGCCGCCGCATCTCGATGGTGTTCCAGGACCCGCTGTCCGCGCTGACGCCGGTCTACACCGTCGGCGACCAGATCGCCGAGGCGATCCTGGTGCACCGCAAGGTGTCCAAGTCCGCTGCGGCCAAGCGCGCGGTCGAACTCCTCGACCTCGTCGGCATCCCGAACGCCGCCGAGCGCGCCAAGGCGTTCCCGCACGAGTTCTCCGGCGGCATGCGGCAGCGCGCGGTGATCGCGATGGCGATCGCCAACGACCCCGACCTGATCATCGCCGACGAGCCGACCACCGCGCTCGACGTGACGGTGCAGGCGCAGGTGCTCCAGTTGCTGGAGACCGCGCAGGAGGTCACCGGCGCGGGCATCGTGATCATCACCCACGACCTCGGCGTCGTCGCCGGGTTCGCGGACCGCCTGATGGTCATGTACGCGGGCCGTGCCGTGGAAAAGGGCAAGGTCGACGACATCTACCAGCAGCCGCGCATGCCGTACACGCTCGGTCTGCTCGGCTCGATCCCGCGTCTCGACGTGAGCGAGAAGCAGGCGCTCGTGCCGATCAAGGGCAACCCGCCGTCGCTCACGGACCTGCCCCCGGGCTGCCCGTTCGCGCCGCGCTGCCCGATGGTCGTCGACGCCTGCCACACCGCCGAGCCGCCGCTGGTGGACGTCGACGGATCGCTCGAGCACGCCGCCGCCTGCATCCGCACCAACGAGATCGCGGCGGCGGACGGCGAGGGCGCCGAGGCCGCCGTCGAGATCTTCGGCGCCGAGGTCGCGGACGAGCCCGAGGTCGCGAAGATCCCGCGCGAGCAGCGCGAGGTCGTGCTGGAGCTCGACCAGCTCGTCAAGGAGTACCCGGTCAACAAGGGCGTGGTGTTCAAGCGCCGCGTCGGCACCGTGCACGCGGTCGCGGGCATCTCGTTCGACGTCCGCGAGGGCGAGACCCTGGGCCTCGTCGGCGAGTCGGGCTGCGGCAAGACCACGACGCTGATGGAGATCCTCGGCCTGCAGAAGCCCATGGGCGGCGAGATCTCCGTGCTGGGCACGAACGTGTCCGATGTGGACAACAAGCGCCGCTTCGAGATCCGCCGCGACATGTCCGTCGTGTTCCAGGACCCGATGGCGTCGCTCGACCCGCGGCTCACGATCAACGACTGCATCGCCGAGCCGATGCAGGTGCACGGCTACTCGAAGGACGAGATCAACCGGCGCGTGCCGGAGCTGATGCGGCTCGTCGGCCTGCGTCCCGAGCAGCTGTCGCGCTACCCCGGCGAGTTCTCCGGCGGTCAGCGCCAGCGCATCGGCATCGCGCGGGCGCTCGCGCTCGAACCGAAGCTCGTCGTGCTCGACGAGCCGGTGTCGGCGCTGGACGTCTCCATCCAGGCGGGTGTCATCAACCTCCTGGAGGAGCTCAAGTCCAAGCTGGGCCTGGCCTACCTGTTCGTGGCCCACGACCTGTCGGTGGTGCGCCACATCGCGGACAGGGTGGCCGTGATGTACCTCGGGAAGATCATCGAGATCGGCGAGGTGGACTCGGTCTTCGAGGCGCCGCGCCACCCGTACACGCAGGCCCTGCTGTCGGCGATCCCGATCCCCGACCCCGTCAAGGAGCGCCAGCGGGAGAGGATCATCCTCACCGGCGACCTGCCGAGCCCGGCGAACCCGCCGTCCGGCTGCCGCTTCCGCACGCGCTGCTTCCTGCACGCGCAGCTGCCGCCCGAGAAGCAGCGCCAGTGCATCGAGGTGGAACCGCCGCGCGAGGTCCAGGCCCCCGACCACGAGGCCGCCTGCCACTTCGCCCAGATCCGTCAGGTCCTCTGATGCATCCGTCGCCTCAGAAGACCTACGAAGGAACAGTGTCCCCGGCAACTGGTGTCCGGGCACGAGGGAGGTTCACGACAGTGAGTCGACGTACCACGGTGGGAGTGTCCGCGCTGGCCGCGGTCGTCCTCACGCTTACCGCGTGTGGGGGGCCCAGCAACAACGGCGGCAACTCCGGCCTCAAGGGCGCGGACAACACGATCGGCCAGGCGGACGTCAACCCGCAGGACGCGTCGAAGGTCAAGGACGGCGGCGAGTTCCGCTGGCCGGTCGACCAGTTGCCGGACAACTGGAACTACAACCAGCTCGACGGCACCAACGCCGACGGCCGCCGCATGATCGACACGGTGATGCCGAACCTGTTCAAGCAGAAGGCCGACGCGACGATCGAGGTCAACAAGGACGTCCTCGACGACGCGAAGCTCGCTTCGAACGACCCGCAGGTTCTCGAGTTCAAGATCAACCCGAAGGCCAAGTGGTCGGACGGCACCGCGCTGTCCTACAAGGACTTCGAGGGCATGTGGAAGGCCCTGAACGGGACCGACAAGGCGTTCGAGGTCGCGAGCACCACCGGGTACGAGGACATCGAGAAGGTCGAGAAGGGCGCGACCGACCAGGACGTGAAGGTCACGTTCAAGAAGAAGTTCGCCGAGTGGAAGGGCCTCTTCACGCCCCTCTACCCGGCCGCGCTGACCGCCACGGCCGACGAGTTCAACAAGGGCTGGGCCGACGCCCCGAAGATCACCGCCGGTCCGTTCAAGATCGGCACGATCGACCGCACCGCCAAGCTCGTGACCGTGGTCCAGGACCCGGCGTGGTGGGGCCCGAAGCCGAAGCTCGAGAAGATCACGTTCCGCCAGGTCGACCGCCCCGCGCTCGCGGACGCGCTCGCCAACGGCCAGATCGACTTCTTCGAGATCGGCTCCAGCATCGACCTGTTCACGCGTGCGCAGTCGATGCAGGGCGTGACGATCCGCCAGGCGATCACGCCGGACTACTCGCACATCACGTTCAACGGTGCGAAGGGCGCGATCCTCGAGGACCCGAAGGTCCGCGTCGCGCTGCAGCGCGGTGTCGACACCAAGACGATCGCCAAGGCCCTCCTCGGCCAGATGATCAAGGGCGACGCCCAGGTCACCGGTAACCACTTCTTCCTGCTCGGCTCGGCCGGCTACAAGGACAACTCGTCCGTGGCGTCGTACGACAAGGAAGCCGCGAAGAAGGAGCTCGACGCGGCCGGCTGGAAGCTCGAGGGCGAGACCCGCAAGAAGGACGGCAAGGAGCTCGTGATCCGCTACGTGATCCCGACCCCGAACCCGACCTCGGACCAGATCTCGAAGCTCGTGCAGTCGCAGCTCAAGGAGGTCGGCGTCAAGGTCGACATCCAGGCCGTGCCGTCCGCCGACTTCTTCAAGCAGTACGTGAACGTCGGCAACTTCGACATCACCACGTTCCGCTGGCTGGCCTCCGCCCTGCCGATCTCGGACAGCAAGGGCATCTACGGGTACGACCCGAACAGCACCAACCAGAACTACGGTCGCATCGGTTCGGACGAGGTCAACAAGCTCCTGGAGCAGGCCAACGGCGAGCTCGACGACACCAAGCGCCTCGAGATCGCGAACGAGGCCGACAAGAAGATCTGGGAGCTCGGCGCGCAGCTGCCGCTGTACCAGATCCCGGGCGCGGTCGCGATCAAGAGCAACGTCGCCAACATGGGCGCCGTGGCGTTCGCGAACCGTCCGTACGACTACATCAACATGGGCTTCACCTCCTGATGTAGCCAGTGTCGTGAACGGCCCGGCGGGTCTCTCCGCCGGGCCGTTTCCTTCTGTTTGGAGCTCGTCTTGCTGCGTTCCCGGGTTCGTGCGTTGCGCCACGGTCTGCTCGCCACGGCGGTCGTGCTGGTCGTGTGCTTCGTGGTCGCGTTGTTCTCGTGGCTGTCCTATTCGGACTCGCGTGCGACGCTGACATCGCTCACCGCCCGCGCCACGGGTGAGGTCGTGTCCTTCGCGGACGGTGCGGTCGAGGTGCGCTGGCCGACCGGGAGCGCCCGCGTGGCGTACGAGAACGGCGACCGGGTCGTGGGCAAGCAGACGCAGATCGCGTTCGACCCCGCCGACCCGTCGCGTGCCGTGATTCCGGGCTCGGACCTGTTCCTCGAGACCGACCGGGCGCTGGGCGGCGTGACGTTCTCCATCGCCGTGGCGGTGCTGGTGCTGCTCGCCGGTGCGGTGCGGGTGCTGCTCGCGGTGCGCTCGGCACGCGCTCCTGCCGTGACGGTCTCGGTGCGGCGGATCCGGTTGCAGTCCGGCCTGATGGTCCGGTCGTGGCTCGAGATCGACGGACCGGTCGAGCGCTGGCTGCCCGTCTACTACGACCCCGTGCTCGTGACGCTGCCGTCGCCCGTGGACGTCGAGCTGCGCGGGGGCCGTGTCGCGGTGGTCGACGGCGTGACCGTGTACCCGTCCGGCCGGGCGGTGACGAAGCACCCGCGCGGCCGCCGTCTCGACAACCCCGTGCGGCCCGACCCGGAGACGCGCGCCCCGCGTGGCCTCGGCGCCCAGCTGCGGGTCGACGCGGTGTTCCTGGTGCCCGCGCCGATCGTCGGCCTGTTCTGGGCCTACCTCGACGGCAGCGGGTTCACCGGCTGGATCACGGCCACCGTGGTCGCCGCGGTGCTGGGTCTGTGGTGGGGCGCGTTCCGCGGGTCAGATCCCTCGTAATGTTTTCGCGCGGCGAGCGACCTCCCTCGGTAGGAGGCCGCTATGACCGAGGTCACACTGCGCGTGCACGAGGACGGCGCGGACGACGAGCGCATCGAGCAGCTCACCGCGTTCCTGGAAACCGAGCTGCGGGAACTCGTCGCGGTCGCCGCCGTTCCCGGTGAGGTGCCCGCGGGCGCCAAGAGCGTCGACATCGCCGAGCTCGGCACCCTGCTGACCACGATCTCGTCGTCCACGGTCCTGGCCGCGGTCATCAACGCCGTGTCGGCGTGGCTGGGCCAGCGCCGCGACCGGTCCGTGACGGTCGAGGCGGACGGCGAGCCCCTGGAGCTCACCGGCGCCCCCACGGAAGCGGAGCTCGCGCACCGCTCCGAGTGGCTCGGCCGGCACCTGCACCGCTACGCCCTGATCATCGCGAGCCACGAGTTCACCGACCCGGGCCTGTCGTCGTTGCGCGCCCCGGCCCACGACGCCGCCCGCCTGGGCGAGGTGCTCGCGGACCCGCGCATCGGCGGGTTCCACGTGCGCACTCTGATCAACACCCCGGCCGCCGAGGTGAACGAGGCCGTCGAGGACTTCTTCGCCGACCGGGAACCGGACGACCTCCTCGTCCTGCACTTCTCGGGCCACGGCGTGAAGGACGAGGCCGGCGAGCTGCACTTCGCCACCTCCAGCACCAAGCTCGCCCGCCTGGCGGGCACCGCCGTGTCCGCGGACTTCGTCGCCCGCCGCATGAACCGCTCCCGCTCCCGCCGCGTCGTGCTGCTCCTGGACTGCTGCTACTCCGGCGCCTTCGGCCGCGGCATGGTCGCCCGCGCGGGCGGTGCGGTGGACCTGGAAGAACAGTTCGGCGGCAGCGGCCGCGCCGTCATCACGGCCTCGTCGGCCATGGAGTACGCCTTCGAGGGCGCGTCGGTCGCGGACACCTCCGAGGCGGAACCGTCCGTCTTCACCTCGGCCCTGGTCGAGGGCCTCGAGTCGGGCGACGCCGACCGCGACCAGGACGGCCACGTGGGTCTCGACGAGCTCTACGAGTACGTCTACGACCGCGTGCGCCGCGTGACGCCGCACCAGACGCCCGGCAAGTGGATGCTGGACGTGCGGGGAGACCTGCGCATAGCCCGCCGCGCCCGTCCGGTGTCGGTGCCGGCCGCGCTGCCGTCGGAACTGCAGGACGCCATCGACCACTCGCTGCCGGGGGTGCGCGCGGGGGCGGTTCCGGAGCTGCGGCGGATGCTGTCGGTGGCGCACGAGGGGCGGGTGCTGGCGGCCCGGCTCGCGTTGCGGCGGCTGGTGGACGACGACAGCCGGATGGTGGCCGCGGCGGCGAGGGAGGCGCTGGGGGAGAAGCCCGCCCCGGCGGCCAAGGTGACGACGGGGTCCGTGCCGGCCGGGGAGAAACCGAAGGCGGTCACGGCACCCGCGCCCACCTCGCAGATCAGGCGGAAGCCGGAGGAACCGAAACCCCCGGAACCCCAGCGGCCGGCCGTCGACCGCGCCGCGCCGAAGCCGTTGGTCGCGAAACCCGCGCCACCATCCTCCGCCGCAGACCGCGCGTCCACCTCGGACCGCGCGTCCACTTCGGACCGCGCGTCCACCTCGGACCGCGCGTCCACCCCGGACCACGCGTCCACCCCAGCGCAAGCGCTCGCCGTCCTGCCCCGCCTCGCCGGGGGCCTCGCCCTCGTCCTCCTCGTCATCGCCCTGATGACGATCCCCGGCAGCAACCTCCGGGCCCTGGGCGAGGCCAGCCTCACCACGTCCGTCTTCATCGCGATCTGGCCGTGGGCCCTGGCGGCGGCCCTGTTCGTGATCACCTGCCGCGACCACCCGTGGGTCCCGGGCGCCGCGCTCGGCCTGCTCGCCGGCACCACCGGACTGCTCAGCGGCGGTGAGATCTACAGCTGGATCCCGTACGCGCTGGCCGCCGTCGTGCTGGCCGTCGCCGCCACCACGACCCCGTCGTGGCTGGCGCTCGCCGGCGGCGGGCTCGGCGCGCTGGGCGTCTTCGTGGTCGCGGCGATGGCCACCGACCTGACGCCGATCGACGACGACGGCGAGGAGTTCACCTACTTCGCCACCGCGGCCGCGCTGGTCGCCCTCGCCGGCTACCGCGTCTGGCGCGACCGGCACTGGCCCGCCGCGATCGCCCCGGCCCTGCTCCTGCTGGACGTGGTCCTCACCCTGAACGCGGAGGTCCCGCCGTTCGTCACGCACGCGAGCCTGGCCGGCCTGGTCGTGGTCCCGCTGATCGCGGTGCTCACCACCGGCACGGCCGCGTTCGCCGCGTACGCCGCCGTCGCGGCCGGACTGCTGGTCCGGGCGAGCGACTACGTGACCGGGCACGACCCGTCGTTCACCGGCGTCGCGCACGTGACGTTGCCGTTGGTGGCCGCGCTCGTCGCCTACTTCTCGCGCTCGCGCTGAGCCTTGCGGCGCTTGCCCTCGTGCATCGCGGCCACGCGGGCGACGGGGATGGTGTGGCCCTCGGCGACGAGGTCGTCGGGCAGGCGTTGCGGCGCGGGCATCAGCGAGGTCCACGGGTCGCCGTCGAAGCGCGTCCTGATGGTGAAGTCGGAAGGCTGCACGTCCTCCAGCGACTCCCACGGGACGGGGAACGAGATCGGCAGGCCCTCGCGCAGGCGGGGGCTGTAGGCGGCGACGACCGTGGCGCCCCAGGCGCGCGTCGAGTCGAGGAAGACCTTCCCCTCGCGCTCGTCCTTGATGTAGGCGGTGGTGGCCAGCGACGGGTCGAGCTTCTCGGCCCGTGCGGCCACCGCGCGCGTCGCCGCGGCCACGTCGTCGGGGGAGTGCTCCCGCAGCGGCACGAAGATGTGCACCCCCTTGGCGCCGCTGGTCTTCACCAGACCCTCCAGGCCCGCGTCGGCCAGCGCCTGCCTGATCAGCAGCGCGGAGCCGACCACGACGTCGAAGCCGGCGCCCTCGGGCGGGTCGACGTCGAGCACCATGTGGGTCTGCACGTGGTCCTCGCCGAAGTGGTCGCCGAGGTAGAGCGGCACGTGGTACTCGACGGCGCGCTGGTTCGCGAACCACATCAGCGTCCGCTCGTCGTCGCAGACCGCGTACCTGATCTTGCGGTGCGACGCCTCCGCCCACACCTCGACCGTGCGGACGAACGACGGCGTGTACTTCGGGACGTTCTTCTGCATGAACGGGTCCTGGCCGCGCAGGACGCGCCACACCGAGAGTTGCCGTCCGGCGAGCACCGGCACGAACCTGTCCGCCACGAACTCCAGGTACTCCACCAGGTCGCCCTTCAGCGCACCACCGAACAGCGGCTGGTCGAGCGAGGAGAACTTGATCGGGCTACTGCTCATCCGGGACCTCGAGTTCGTCGCGGGCGGCCCACTCCAGCAGCGGCTCGATCGACCACACCGCGTCGTCGATGCCGGCGTGCAGGTCGCCCAGTTCGGCGTAGCGCTTCGGCACGGTGGCGATGGTGAAGTCCCGCGGGTCGACGTCCGGGACCTCGTCCCAGCGGATCGGCGTCGACACCGTCGCCTCGGGGAAGCCGCGCACCGAGTAGGCGCTGGCGATCGTGTGGTCGCGCGCGTTCTGGTTGTAGTCCACGAAGACGAGCTTCGGGTCGCGGTCCTTGCGCCACCACGTGGTCTCGACGTCGTCGGGCGCCCGGCGCTCGACCTCGCGCGCGAACGCCAGCGCGGCCTTGCGCACGTCGGCGAAACCGTGGTCCGGCCTGATCCGCACGTAGACGTGCAGTCCCTTCGAGCCGGACGTCTTCGGGAACCCCGTCGCGCCCAGTTCGGCGAGCACCTCCTGCACCACCAGCGCGACCCGCCGCACCCGGTCGAACGTGCAGTCCGGCCCGGGGTCGAGGTCGATGCGCCACTCGTCGGGCTTCTCGGTGTCGGCGGCGCGCGAGTTCCACGGGTGGAACTCCACAGTGGACATCTGCACCGCCCAGATCACGTCGGCGACGTGCGTGACGCACAGTTCGTCCGCGTGGCGGTTGTAGCGGGGGAAGTGCACGCGCACGGTCCGCACCCACGGCGGCGCGCCGTTCGGCAGTCGTTTCTGGTGCACCTTCTCGCCCGTGACGCCCTCGGGGAAGCGGTGCAGCATGCACGGCCGTTCCCGCAGCGCGCGGACGATGCCGTCGCCGACGGACAGGTAGTACTGCGCGAGGTCCAGCTTCGTCTCCCCGCGCGCGGGGAAGTAGACGCGGTCGGGGTTGGAGATCCGCACGACGCGGTCCCGCACCTCGAGCTCCACAGCCGGGGACTTGCCCATGCCCACCAACCTAACCGGTAGTCCGCCCTCGATCCTTGTAGTTTGCGGCTGTGGACCTTTTTTCGCAGGCGCTGGGGGCGCTCCTGAGAGCGGTCGGCGAGCTCACCGACGACGACTTCGCCCGGCCTTCCGGGTGCGAGGGCTGGCTGGTGCGGGACCTGGTGTGCCACTTCGTGATCGACGCGCAGGACGTGCTGATCACGCTGGTGACGCCCACCGCCGACGCCGTCACGCACGACGAGGTGACGTACTGGGAGGTCTCGCACGAGCCCGCGGAGGACGACCCGCTGGCCGCGCTGACCGTCCGGCTGGCCGCCGCCTACGGCGAGCCCTGGATGTTGAAGCACCACGTCGACGACGTCGGCCAGGCGGCATTGCGCGCGGCGCAGCTCGCCGACCCGACGCTCAAGGTGACCACCCAGGACATGGTGCTGTGCACGTCCGGCTACCTGGGCGCGTACGTGTGGGAGTGGACGCTGCACCACCTGGACCTGGTCGCGCACCTCCCGCACCTGGAGGGACCGCCGCCGCAAGCGCTCGCGCGGTGCCGGAGGACGCTCGAACGGATCGCCGGAGCGTTCCCCGCCACGTGGTCCGACGTGGACGTGCTGCTCGTGGGAACAGGACGGCGCGCCCCGACCGGGCCGGAACGCGCCGCACTGGGTGGGATCGAGATCCCGTTCGTGCTCGGTTAGCTCTCCTGCTCCTCGAGGCGGGCCTTCTCCGCGAGGCGTGCCTCCTCGGCCTTGAACTCCTGGTAGGTGGCGCGCTCGCGCACCAGCCACTCGGGGTTCTCCTCCTTGAGCGCGTTGATCTGCTCGGTGGTGAGCGCCTCGGTGATGCCGGCGCGCACCAGGCCCGACGAGGAGATGCCGAGCTTCTGCGCGATGAGCTGCTTGGGGTGCGGGCCGTTGCGGCGCAGGTCCGCCAGCCACTGCGGCGGGTTGGCCTGCAGCTCGTTCAGCTCGTCGCGCGACACGACGCCGGCCTGGAACTCCTCGGGCGTGGCCTCGAGGTACACGCCGAGCTTCTTGGCGGCGGTGGCGGGCTTCATGGTCTGCTGCGACTTCATGCGAAAAGGGTAACGGGCTCGTCCGGTAGCCTCAGCACGTGACCGGATCGTTCACGCTCGCGTACGTCCCAGGCGTGACGCCGGGCAAGTGGGCGCGGGTCTGGCAGGACCGCCTGCCGGAGACCGAGCTGACCCTCGTGCAGGTACCCGCCGCCGAAGCCGCCGCCAAGGTGCGCTCCGGCGAGGCCGACGTGGCGCTGCTGCGCCTGCCCGGCGACCGGGAGGACCTGCACGCGATCCCGCTCTACACCGAGACGAGCGTCGTCGTGTTCCCCAAGGACCACGAGTTCGCCGCGGCCGACGAACTGTCCCTCGAGGACCTGGCGGAGCACGTGCTGTGGCAGCCGCTCGACGACGCGCTGGAGTGGGAGTCCGTTCCCGGTCAGCCGCCGGTGGAGCGCCCGGAGACCACGGTGGACGCCGTCCAGATCGTGGCGGCGGGTGTCGGCCTGCTGGTCGTGCCGCAGTCCCTCGCGCGGCTGCACCACCGCAAGGACGTGAAGTACGTGCCGCTGACCGACGCACCGCAGTCCCGCGTGGCGCTGTCGTTCCCGATCCGCGACGAGAACCCCGAACTCGTCGAGCACCTCATCGGCATCGTCCGCGGCCGCACGGTCAACAGCACCCGCGGCCCCGCGCCGGAACCGGCGAAGAAGCAGGCGCCGCGGCAGCACCAGCAGCGACGGGGTCCCGCGCCTGCCCAGAAGAAGCAGCCCGCCAAGCGCGGGAAGACCCGTCGCGGTCGCTGACCGTCCACTCAGGACCGCTGCGCGGCGATCTGCTCGCGCATGCGGTCCTCCTGCGCCTGGATCTCGGGCGTCAGCGCGTCACCGAACGCCTCGGGGCCGTGGACCTGCCGGATCTCGACCTCGCCCTCGGCGAACGGCGCCTTCTTCAGCCACTCGACGGCGTCCTGCAGCGACGGCAGCTCCCAGATCCAGAAGCCCGCGATCAGTTCCTTGGTCTCGGTGAACGGGCCGTCGATGACCGTGGTCGCGCCCTTGCCGTCGAACCGGACGCGCGCGCCCTTCTCGCTCGGGTAGAGGCCGTCACCCGCGAGCATCACGCCGGCCTTGACGAGCTCCTCGTTGTAGTCGCCCATGGCGGCGAGTTCCTCGGTCGTGGGCATCACGCCGTTCTCGGTGTCCTCGTTGGCCTTGACGATGACCATGAACCGCATGTCGATCTCCTCTGGCTCGTGTCCGGTGCGTTTCTACCGGGGCGTCGATCGGGCACCCCCGCCTTTCGACCGGCGCGCGGCAATTGTGACCGGGGTCACAGGATTAGTGTTGAAGGCATGCGCGAAGACGTCGACTGGATCCTCGGGAACTGCCAGGTCTGGGCCATCGTGGGCCTCTCGGACAACCCGTCCCGCGCGGCCCACGGCGTGGCCCGGTTCCTGCAGCAGCGCGGCAAGAAGATCGTGCCGGTGCACCCGTCCGCCGAGACCGTGCACGGCGAGCAGGGCTACGCGTCGCTCGCGGACATCCCGTTCGAAGTCGACGTCGTGGACGTGTTCCGCCGCTCGGAGGACGCCGGTCAGTTCGCCGACGAGGCGGTGGCCATCGGCGCGAAGGCCGTCTGGTTCCAGCTCGGCGTGGTGGACGACGCCGCGTACGCCCGCGCGAAGGACGCCGGCCTGCGCATGGTGATGGACGTCTGTCCCGCGATCGAGTGGCGCTCCCGTTGAACGAGTAGCTAACCTGGCGTGGTCGTCCGGACACCTGGGGGTTCCGGAGACATCAGCCTGGGGGGCTTGATTTCGCATGCTCGTAGACATCACCGCGCTGCGGTCCGCCGAGTCGCCGCGGCTGCGCGGCTGCAGCGACGACTTCATCCGTTCACTGGCGTCGTCCGGCGCCCAGCTGCCACCGATCGTGGTGCACCGCCCGACGATGAAGGTCGTCGACGGCACCCACCGCCTGAAGGCCGCGGCGCTGCGCGGCTGCCGGTCCGTCGAGGTCGAGTACGTCGACGGACCCGCGGAGGACCTGTTCGGCCTGTCGGTGTCGCTGAACCTCTCCACCCTGTCGACCGCCGACCGCGAGGCCGCCGCCCGCCGCCTGCTCCGGTCGCACCCGCAGTGGTCCGACCGCGCCATCGCCGCCTCGACGGGCCTCGCCGCCAAGTCCGTCGGCGTGCTCAGGCGCGCCGTGGGCGGCCAGGCCCCGATCAGGGTCGGCCGCGACGGCAAGGTCAGGCCGGTCAACTCCGCCGCGGGCCGCAGACTCGCGGGCAGGATCGTCGAGGAACGCCCGGACGCCTCGCTGCGCGACGTCGCCCGCGCCGCCGGCGTGTCCCCGGGAACGGTCCGCGACGTGCGCCGGCGCCTGAGCGCGGGCCTCGACCCGGTACCCGAGCGCATGCGCGCCGCCGAACGCGCGGAGGCCGTGCTGCCCTCCGGGCGCACCGAGGCCCGCGACCCCGACGCCACCCTGCCCATCCTGCGGCGCGACCCGTCGCTGAGGTTCAACGAGCACGGGCGGCTGGTGCTGCGGTGGCTCGAGGCGCACGCCGTGTCGTCGGGGGAGTGGGCGGGCGTCGTGTCCGGGGTGCCGTCGCACTGCCGGGAGCTGGTGGCGGACATGGCCCGCGGGGTCGCGGAGGCCTGGGTGGAGATGGCGGAGGCGCTGGAGCGGGAAGGGCGGCGGACCGCGGTCTAGGCCGATTAGCCCGTGTGGTCCATCCTGTTCCGCTACCGTCTGGTCGCATGATGTTCGAGGCGATCCTGGGGGACGCGTGATCGACCCTGACCAACTGCTCAGCCAGTACGAGGGCAAGCTCGCGGAGGCTCAGGCCAAGAGCGACGCCATCCGCGAGAACCTCGCGCATCTGCAGATCACCGAGCGCAGCCCGGACGGGCAGATCACGGTGACCGTGAACGACGCCGGCAACCTGGTGGGTCTACAGCTCGGGCAGGCGCTCCAGCGCAAGGACGGCACGGCGGTCGCGCAGGACATCCTGCGCACCTTGCAGGCCGCACAGAGCAAGGTTGCGGCCACGGTTCAAGAGGCCATGGCTCCCTTGATGGGCGCGGACTCCGAGGCCATGCACATGATGATGGACAAGCTGCGCAGCGCCCAGCCACCGCCCCCTGCCGAGCAGTACGTGCCGGGTGGCGGTGGCGGATGGGCGCCGACCGAGCGACGTCTTGGCGCCATTGAAGACGACGGCGTACCACCAGCGCCTCCGGCTCGCCCGCAGCAGCCTCCTCAGCCACCTCGTCGCCGGCCGGTCGACGATGACGACGACTTCAGCAACGGAGGGTTCCTCCGATGAACTACCGCATCGACCTCGGCGAGATGGAAAGCCATGCCGGACGGGTCAGCGAGATCGGAGGGCGCATCAACACCGCCCTCGGCGCGGGCAACTCGGCAGAGAACTCCGAGGCTTTCGGACTGCTCGGCATTCCGCTCGCGGCCATCTGCTTCGGCGCGCAGCACATGGCCATGAACGTGCTGAAGGAGGCGGCTCAGGCCGCCACCGACCACCACAAGCGTGTGCTCGCGTGGCGCGAGGACGTCAGGAACAACGAAGAGATGCAGCGCGATCGCTTCAAGGTCGAGGACTGATGACCACGCCGAGCGTGGGGCCCGCACCGGCCCCGAACCCGTTGATCCGCAAGGGTTCTGAGACCCCGGCCACCGAAGGCGCGGGAATGTTCCACGATGCCACCGAAGCCGTCAACGGCTTCGCCGACGGCAACTGGGCCGAGGGTCTGCTGAACGTGGCGAGCGCTGCCGGCGACTTCGCCAAACTCGCCACCGATCCGCTCGCGTACCTCGCGAGCGCGGGTATCGGCTGGTTGTTCGAGCACGTCAGCTTCCTCAAGGAACCGCTCGACTGGCTGACCGGTGACCAGCAGACGCTGGACGGCATGGCACAGACGTGGCAGTCCGTCGGCAGCTACATGGATGAGATATCCACCGACCTCAAGAGCGTGGTCGACAAGGACGCCGGGCAGTGGCTCGGCGACGACTCGGTCGCCTACCGCACGTTCGGCCACGACCGCGCGGACACCTACGGCGCCGTCGGCACCGCAGCCAGCGGCATGGGCATTTTGATCACGATCTGCAGGACGATCCTCAAGGTCGTCCGCGACATCGTGCGCGATCTCATCTCCGAGGCGGTCGGCAAGCTGATCAGCATCTGCCTGCGTTGGGCCCCTGCGATGGCGGCGTTCGGCGCAGGTGTTGCCGGCGCCATCGCCGAATGCGTGCCCACTGCGGTCCGCTACGCGAACAAGTGCATCGAGTGGTGCCGCAAGCTGACCAGTGCGTTCGGCAAGGCGGGCGGTCTGTTCAAGAAGCTCGACGACATCCTCGCCAACGCGAGCAAGAACCTGGCCAAGAGCGGGGACGACTTCGTCACGGTGTTGCGCGCGGGCCAGGCAGCGGATGTCGCCCGCCAGACGAGGGCGTTCAACTTCGGTGAGATGATGTCGGAGGCTGGCCAGGCCGCCAAGAAGGTCGTCGTCGACGGCGTCACCGGCCTGCCGAGAGACATCGGCCCCGCCATGGGTGAGGAGTTCCGCAAGGAGGTCGCCAAGGTCTGGGACAACGGCGGCTGGCTCGACTGGCGCCAGCTCAAGCAGAAGCAGGAAGAGGACGAGAAGAACTCATGAAGGTCTTGCACCGCGTCTTCGCCTTCTTGCTCATTCCCCTCCTCGGCTACCTGCTGGGCGCCACGATCTTCAACTTCTTCTGGGACAAGGCCGAACCCGGCGACCTGGCCAAGGCAGACATGGTGGCGGTGGCGAAGTCCTGCGAACGCAAGGGGCCCGTGGCCCTGCGGGGTTTCGGCTATTACCACGAGTGCACGATCGAACGGCGGTTCAAGAGCGGAACCGTCAACACTTCGACCGTGACCGGCTGGCTCGACCCGTCTGACATCGGCAAGGAGTACGCCGCCAACATTCCAAGACGTTCGCAGGCGCAGCCGGACGAACGGCCCCAGGTCTTCCTCGGCTGGCTGTGCACGTTCGTCTTCGCGATCCTGTTCCTGTTCGTGTGGGCAAAGATCGCTGCCCCTGCTTTCCCGAGCAGGTATCTGAAGACGCCTGAGCAGCCCGAGCCACCGCATGCCCCCGATCGCACGGACGCCCAGCCGCCCGTCTAGGCGAACAGGATCTCGCCGATCTCGCGCGCGACCTCCCGCCCCGCCGCGGGACGCAGGCGCGACAACAACCTGCTGAACGCCGTCAGGTCAATGTGGACGGTCGCCGACCGCACCTGACGGATGTCGTCGAGCAGGTCGGCGACCAGTTCGCAGGCGTGGTCCACCTCCCCGGCCTCGGCGTGGGCCAGGGCCCGGCGCAGGCCGAAGCGGGTGCGGGCGCGCAGGGCGGTCGGGGCGATCAGCGGCATCTGGGCGTCGAGGATCGCGGCGGCCTCGGCGTGGCGGCCCAGGTCGTGGAACGACCAGGCGCGGGCGACGGCGACCTGGTCGATGAGACTCGTTGTGCCGTAACGGGTTTCGCTGGCGGCGCGCTGGAGTTCCGCGGCGCGGTCCAGTGCGTTCTGGCAGCGGTCGGCGGCTCCGGCGAGGGCGTAGCCCTGGGCCTCGCGCAGGGCGGCCGCCGCCTGCACCGCGATCGAACGGGACTTGCCCGCCTGGCGCGCGTAGCTGACGGTGGCGTGGGCGTCGCCGCGGTACAGGGCGAACTCGGCCATGCGGACATGCGCCCAGGACCCCAGTTCCGGGTCACCGCCCTTCGCGGCGTACTGCACGGCGCGTTTGGTGAGCTCGGCGGCCGAGGCGTCGTCGCCCCGTTCCTGTTCCATCCAGCCCGCGTACTCGGCGTAGCGGGCCGCGAGCAGCCACAGGCCGCGGCCGAGACCCGGGTCGTCGGCGGAGCGCGCCATGGAGCTGAGGACGTCGACCTGGGGGCGCAGGCTCGGCAGCACCACCTCGGAGCTCAGGCGGTGGCCGAGTGCCCGGTGGTGGTCGAACATCGCGTCGAACGTGTGGAGCGTCGTGTGGTCGCTCGGGATCGGGCGGGCCGGCGCGTCGGCCAGCTCGATCAGGTGACCGCCGGCCTTCAGGACGTTGTCGAAGAGCCTCGCCATTTCGGGGTTCGGGTGAACCTGACCGTTCTCGATCTTGCTGAGGTGTCCCTTGCTGTACGGTACGAGATCGGTCATCTTGCTGAGCGAGAGCCCGCGCTCGTTGCGCAGGCGGCGAACCTCCTGGGCGAACGTGGGCGGCACGGCTTCACCCCCTCCCCCGGAAGTGTGGACGCCGAGGAAGAGCCTCCAGCCGAATGTCCATTAATTGGCCTGTGATTGACGATCAACTGGGATCAACTGGAGCGGTCGGCGATGGTTCCATGTGAGTCATGGTGATGACGCGCTCCGACGAGGCGGCTGGTGTGGTGATGGTCTGGCAGCGCTTGGCGACCAACGTGGTGCACCGGTCGCGTTGGTTCGAGGTGCGCTCCGACAGCGTCGTCAGACCCGACGGCGGGCACGGCACCTACACCCACGTGGTGGCGCCGGGGTCCGTCACGGTCCTCGCGATCCAGGACGACGACGAGGTCGTCCTCACCCGCCAGTGGATCTACACGCACGGCGGCACGGAGTGGCGGTTGCCCGGTGGCGCCGTCGACGAGGCGGACGCCGATCCGCTGGCAGCGGCACGTCGTGAGCTCGCGGAGGAGACCGGGCTGCGGGCGGGCCGGTGGGAGCGGCTCGGCCAGATCCACGGCGCGGACAGCCTGAGCAACCACGTCGACCACATCTTCCTCGCCACCGACCTCACCCAGGGCGAGCCGGCGCTCGAGCCCGGTGAGGCCGACCTGCGCGTGCGGACCATGCCGTTCTGCCGCGCGCTCGACCTGGTCCGCCAGGGCATGCTCCCGCACGCCGGCAGTTCGCACGCGCTGCTCGTCATGGCGTTGCGCCGCACGACCCAGAAATAACGCTGGCTCAGGGTTTCCTCATTCTGCACGCAACAGGAAACCCATTCTCATCCGGCTGACTGGAAGCCATTCTTGGTGCATCGGCGAGAACAACAGGCCGAAAGTCAGTCAGATGAGAAGGTGAATTTCTCGATGAGAATGATCTGCTCACTCGCCACCGTTGTGAAAGTTGCCGCGATCTGCCTTTTCGTGGGATTCATGGCCGGCAGCGTCTTCATCGCGACGGTGATCTGACCCGTCTTTCGGGCTGCGGTTCTCCCTGACCGTCAAAGGGAGGTGTCAGCCGTGGAACCGCACTTCTGCATCGAGATGATCTGAACGTCTCCGGCTATCCGCGTGGCGTCCACTGCACGCCGTAGCCGCGGCCCTGACGAGGGTGTGGGAACTGCACGTCGATCTCACCGATCTCGTCCAGCGGCAGCGTCTGCGGCCAAGGCGTCAGGTCATCGGTGTCGCGCGCGAGGGCTTCCTCGACGCGCCACACCGATGCCGGCAGGTCGTCCTGGTCGAACCGCACGCGCAACCGGAACGACTCGCACATCCGCTCCGGCCAGAACACGTAGGTCGGACGCATCGACTGTCCTCGTGGCACGCGCACTTCGAGCGCGAACTGGTGCGTTTGTCCCGCGTTGAGGGGTCGCGGCAACCGCAGCTTCATCAGGAAACGTCGAGGGGACGGACGTTCGTGGCCGATGAGCTCGACCCCGTGCAGCACCTCCACGTCCAGGTCACCTGGAGCACCGTCGGGCGTGGGTGAGGGGATCGTGATCGACCACGCGATCTCGTTGACACCGTCGGTGTCGGCCACCACGGTCCGGCGTTCCGTGCACGCGGGCGTCGGACCGTCCAGCTTCAGCAGCGCGTCGAACTCCTTGACGTGCCACAGTTCCGACGGCGCCACGTGCGTCGTCGAAGGAGCCGGCTGCAGCGCCACTTCCACCAGGCGCTGCAGCCCGGCGTCCATCCTCCTGCGCACCGTGCGCGCGCCCCGGTCCTGCTGTTTCGCGAGCCACTCGATGCGTTCGTTGAGGAAGCGGAACTGGGCGTCGTCGTGCAGGCCGAGCGGCGCCAGAACGGCGTTGCGGACCTCGACGGGGAATCCGCGCGTCGCGTTCGCCACCCAGTCGCGCAGTTTCGTGCGCACCGCTTCCGCGCCGTCCGTCTCCACGATGCCGCACACCTGGCGCAGCGCCGGTCCGACGTGCAAGTCGATACCGGGAGTCTGCACACCGCGCCCGCGGCACAGGGTGCGCAGCTCTTCCATCAGCTGCTCAGGTGAGACAGGCATCCGTCCTCCGCGCGGAAATGCTTTGCCGGGCATGTCGGGCTTACCTGATCGGACGTTACTCCGGATGCACCATCCGGGTGAACGCGAATGTCGGCGGGCGAGGGGATTCTTCTACACCGTCCCGCAAGATGATCACCGCCGAACGACTGATGTCCCGGCCACCTCGAAACCGGTAACGTGCTGGTCACGGGCAGTGACTCCCTCCGGTCGCCGCCACCCCTGCCGTTGGAGGTTTTCTCAGTGCTGCGCACAATATTGAGCGTCGCCGCGGTGTTCTCGCTGCTCAGCGGCGTGCCCGCCGTCGCGGCCCCGGCCGAGGGCGCGTACCTGCTGCAGTTCCGCGCCACCCTGTCCGACAGCCAGCGCGACCAGCTCGAGGGTCTCGGCGTTCGGCTCGGCGCGTTCGTCCAGGACGGCACCTACCTCGCCCGCATGACGGACACCGCGCGCGTCTCGAAGCTGGGCTACGTGCGGCAGGTGACGCCGTTCCAGGCCCAGCCGCGGGTCATGGCCCTGGGCGGTTCGTCGAACTACCTGATCACGCTGGTCGAGCAGGACGAACGCGACCAGCGCACCGTCGCCGCCAAGGTGAAGTCCTTGGGCGGCAAGGTGAACGAGGTCTCCGCGAGCCGTGAGCACATCATGGCCACCCTGGACGCGGGCCAGGTCGCGCAGCTCGCGAAACTGCCCGCCGTGATCGCGATCGACCCGGTGTCGGCACCCGAGACCGACATGGCGATCTCCCGCGAGTCTTCCGGCGCCAACTACATCGAGAGCGTCGGCGGCTACAAGGGCCAGGGCGTGCGGGGCGAGGTGATGGACGGCGGCCTGCGCACCACGCACCAGGAGTTCCGCGCTCGCCCGCCGCTGATGCACACCGGCAACTCGTCGAGCACCTCGCACGGCACGTCGACGTACGGGCAGATCTTCGCGTCCGGCGTCTCGTCCGCGCACCGCGGCCTGCTGCCCGAGGCGCAGGGCATCTTCGCGATCTACGGCTCCGGCGACCGCTACGCGCACACCCAGCAGCTCGTCGACCCGTCCGGCCAGTACCGGGCGGTGTTCCAGAGCAACAGCTGGGGCGACTCGCTCACCACGGCGTACAACTCGATCTCGCAGCAGATGGACAGGATCGTGTTCGACCACGACATCCTGATCTGCCAGTCGCAGAGCAACGCGGGCACCCGCAGCTCGCGCCCGCAGGCGTGGGCGAAGAACGTGCTCTCGGTCGGCGGCCACTACCACTACAACACCCTCGACCGCGCCGACGACAAGTGGAACGGCGGGGCGTCGATCGGCCCCGCCGCCGACGGCCGCATCAAGCCCGAGATCTCGAACTACTACGACCGCATCGACACCACGACGTCCACCAACGACACCGCGTACACCACGTCGTTCGGCGGCACGTCCGGCGCCACGCCGATCACCTGCGGCAACGCCGGCCTGATGTTCCAGATGTGGGCGGACGGCGTGTTCGACGGCGGCCCCGGCAAGGGCCGTGACGTGTTCGCCTCGCGCCCGCACGCCGCGACCGCGAAGGCGCTGCTGATCAACACCGCGAACCAGTTCACGTTCAGCGGCACCACGCACGACCAGACCCGCACCCATCAGGGCTGGGGCACGGCGTCCGTGCGCAACCTGTACGACCGCGCGAAGGCGGGCGGCTGGAAGCTGCCGGTGCTGGTGAACGAGACCGACCTGCTCACGACCGGTCAGTCGCGCAAGTACACGTTCACGTCCAACGGCCAGCAGCCGCTGCGCGCGACCCTGGCCTACACCGACCCGGCCGGCTCGCCCACCGCGGCCAAGGCCACGGTGAACGACCTGTCGCTGAAGGTCACCGCCCCCAACGGCACCGTCTACTGGGGCAACAACGGCCTGCTGGCCGGCAACTTCTCCACCTCCGGCGGCAGCGCGAACACCGTCGACACCGTGGAGAACGTGCTGCTCCAGACCGCGGCCGCGGGCACCTGGACGGTCGAGGTGGTCGCGACCGCCGTCAACGTGGACGGCCACACCGAGACCGCCGCGACCGACGCCGACTACGCGCTGGTCGTCTCCTAGGCCCTCGGGGCTATTCGAAGCGCTCGGGGTCGCCCGCGCCGTAGCGGATGATCTCGGCCTCGCCGCTCGAGAAGTCCACCACCGTGGTGGGCGTGGTGCCGCACTCCCCGGAGTCGATCACCGCGTCCACCACGTGGTCGAGGCGTTCCTTGATCTCCCACCCGTCGATCAGCGGCTCGGCCTCGTCGGGGAGCAACAGCGTGCTCGTGAGCAGCGGCTCGCCCATCGCCTGGAGCAGCGCCTGCGTGACGACGTGGTCCGGGATGCGCGCGCCCACCGTCTTCTTCTTCGGGTGCATCATGCGGCGCGGCACCTCCTTCGTCGCGGGCAGGATGAACGTGTAGTTGCCCGGCGTCGAGGCCTTCACCGCGCGGAACACCGCGTTGTCCACCACGACGAACTGGCCGAGCTGGGCGAAGTTCTCGCACATCAGCGTGAAGTGGTGCTTGTCGTCGAGCTTGCGGATCTCCCGGATGCGGTCGATGCCGTCCTTGTTGCCCAGGCGGCAGCCGAGCGCGTAGCAGGAGTCGGTCGGGTACGCGATCAGGCCGTCCTCCTGCAGGATCCGCACGGCCTGGTCGATGGCGCGCTTCTGCGGGTTGACCGGGTGGACGTCGAGGTACTTGGCCATGGCGTGTGAGCCTAGAGCCTGTCTGCCCAGTCCCGCCCGCGAGACCCGGGCCTGAGGTGGCTCCTGGGGGCACGGGCGGCCGACCCGAATACAACACCGGTATGCGGGTCGGCCGCCCGCACCGCCAGGAGCCACCTCAGGCGCACCTCTCGGGGACGGGACCGGGCAGACAGGCTCTGGGCCGATCATCCGGGGCCCGGCATTTCGGCTGGCCCGCGTTGCTAACCTGGGGAGACTTCTTCCACCCCGTTTTGGAGACCCCTAGCGATGCTCGACCGTGCCGTCGTCGACGCCCTGTTCCCCTCGGACCTGCCTGAGCCGTCCTTCTGGGAGGAGCAGTACCCGCCCCGCGGGCTGGGCGAAGGCGCGAAGGTCACCCGCCTGGGGCCGTCGCCGACCGGGTTCCTGCACATCGGCGGCCTGTACGTCGGCTCGATCGACCGCGACATCGCGACCCACTCCGGTGGCTCGTACATCGTGCGCGTCGAGGACACCGACCAGGCCCGTGAGGTCGCCGGCGCCGTCGAGCAGTTCAACCAGGCGTTCGAGTACTTCGGCATCCAGCCCGACGAGGCCGACGAGGTGGGCGCGTACGGCCCGTACCACCAGTCGCAGCGCGAGCAGATCTACCTGACGTACGTGCGCGAGCTGCTGCGCGCCGACAAGGCGTACCTCTGCTTCGCGACGAAGGAAGAGCTCGCGGACATCACCGCGCGCCAGCAGGCCACGAAGCTCCCCACCGGCTACTACGGCCGCTGGGCGATCTGGCGCGACAAGACCGCCGAGGACGTCCAGGCCGCTTTGGACGAGGGCCGCCCGTACGTCGTCCGCTTCCGCTCACCGGGCAAGGCGGGGGAGCGCACGTCGTTCGTCGACGCCATCCGCGGCCCGCTGGAGCACGAGGCCAACCGCAACGACGTGGTGATCCTCAAGGCGTCCGACCAGTCCCCGCGCCTGCCCACGTACCACTTCGCGCACGCCGTCGACGACCACCTGATGCGCGTGAACCTGGTGATCCGCGGCGAGGAGTGGATCTCCTCCGTCCCGACCCACCTGCAGCTGTTCGACGCCCTGGGCTTCGAGCGCGTCGAGTACGCCCACATCGCGCCGCTGATGAAGCAGCAGGGCGGCTCCCGCCGCAAGCTCTCGAAGCGCAAGGACCCCGAGGCCTCCGTCGAGTTCTTCATCGAGGCGGGCTTCCCGGCCGAGGCCGTCCAGTACTACCTGCGCGGCCTGGTGAACGCCCGCCTGGCCGAACTGCCGCTGGACGAGGCACTGGCGTCGCCGATCTCCCTCGCCGAGTGCGGCGTGGCGGGCCCCCTCGTCGACCTCGTCAAGCTGGACGACATCTGCGCCGACTACGTGGCCACCCTCTCCGGCGAGGAGATCATCGCCCGCGTCTCGGAGTGGGCCACCAAGTACGACCCCGAGCTGGTCGAGGTGCTGGCCGCGGAGCGCGACGCGGCCCTGGCCGCCCTGCGGGTGGAGCGGGGCCCGGAGGTCGCGAACCCGCGCAAGGACCTCCGCAAGTGGTCGGACTTCCGCACCGCCTACGGCTTCTTCTTCCCGTCGCTCTTCCCGCTCGTCTCCGACAGGACCGACGAGCGCCTCGGCGGCCTGCCGCCGGAGCTGATCTCCGCGTTCGCCGCGGACTTCGCCGACGGCTACGCCGACCTGGAGGACGGCCAGGAGTGGTTCGGCCAGATCCGCGAGCTCGCCACCAAGCACGGCTTCGCGCCGAACCCCAAGGAGTACAAGAAGAACCCGGACGCGTACCCCGGCTCGATCCGTGAGGCGGCGCAGCTCATCCGGGTGGCGCTGACCGGCTCCAAGGCGAGCCCGGACCTGCACGCGGTGGCCCGCACCCTGGGGGCGGACGAGGTGCTGCGCCGGGTGCGCGCGCTGGCAGGCTGACACCTCCGCACGACGGCCCCTGGCTCCTACGTGAGCCGGGGGCCTTCTGCTGTCCGACGGCACGGGCGAAAGCGATGCCGAGTCACCCGCCGTCGACGCAATGGCGAAGCCGAGGCGTCCCTCCACGACCCAACGGCCAACGGCGAAGCCGAGGCACCTGCCGCTAACGGCAATGCCGAAGGCGAGGCGTCCCTCCTTCTACCGGCCCGGGCAAGCGGTGGTGACTCAACCCCGACGGCGATTGGGGCTTGACTTCGGGTGCGAGGCCTTGAACTTGACCACTCGGCCGGGCTTCACAACCCCGGCTTTTCCAGGCCGAGGAAGGCCTCGCAAGGGCCCCGAAGTCAAGCCCCAATCGCGATCGTCGCGAAGCGGCGATGACCGGCACCGGCTCGACACGACCCAAGCCGACCACGCACCCAAGGTGACGCGACCGCAGAAGGCGACCCCTCCGCTGGAACCGGCACAGCCCACACAAGCTGACCCGCCGATACGCCGAGGACTCGGCCACCAGCACCCGCCACACGCCTCCACCCCACCCACCCGCCAAATCTCCCTCAAAACCGCACAGCACCGAACAAGCCCGCTATGGGACTTTCGTCCCGAAAGTTTCCGGAACAAAGTCGTGAGAGCGTTCCCATTGACGCGGACGTAACACGCCGTTGAGGATCGGCGGCATGCAATGGAGAAGCACTCTCGCCGCAGTGCTGGGGCTGACGCTCGCCGCCGGCACGACCTCGGCGGCCGTGGCGCAGGACGCGCAGCACTGGCCGCCGAAGCCGCCCAAGCAGACGGTCATCGGGCAGCCGAAGACGCAGAACGGCTGCGCTCGCATCGAGAAGTCCTTGCCGGAGCTCAAGGGCTGGCCGAAGGTCGAGAGCCAGCTCACGGGTGACCGCAAGGACGAGGCCCGGATCAAGGCGATCCTCAAGGACATGACGCTGGCCGAGAAGGTCGGCCAGATGACGCAGCCCGAGATCGCCGCGATCACGGCGGAGGACGTCAAGAACTACGGGTTCGGGTCCGTCCTCAACGGTGGTGGCAGCTGGCCCGGCGCGAAGAAGAACGCGACGCCGCAGGAGTGGCTCGCGCTCGCCGACGCGTACTTCGAGGCCTCGAAGCAGTCGCGCACCAAGATCCCCGTCATCTGGGGCATCGACGCGGTGCACGGCAACAACAACGTCTACGGTGCGACGGTCTTCCCGCACAACATCGGTCTCGGTGCGACGCAGGACCCGTGCCTCATCCGCGACATCAACGAGGCCACGGCCGAGCAGATCCGCGCGACCGGCCAGGACTGGGCGTTCGCGCCGACGCTCGCCGTCGTGCAGGACGACCGGTGGGGCCGCACGTACGAGGGCTTCTCCGAGGATCCGCGCATCACCCGCGCCTACGGCTACGAGGCCGTGAAGGGCTTGCAGGACAACGCGAAGAAGCGCATCGGCGAGGACGGCGTGATCGCCACCGCCAAGCACTTCCTCGGTGACGGCGGCACGACCGGCGGCAAGGACCAGGGCGTCAACGCCTCGTCCGAGAAGGACATGATCAACATCCACGGCCAGGGCTACTACGGTGCCCTCGCCGCGGGTGCGCAGACGGTGATGATCTCGTTCAACAGCTGGACGAACGACGTCATCAACGAGGGCAAGGTGCACGGCTCCAAGTACGTGCAGACCGGCATCCTCAAGGAGAAGATGGGCTTCGACGGCCTGCTCGTCTCCGACTGGAACGGCCACGGCCAGGTCACCGGCTGCACCAACGCGAGCTGCCCGCAGGCGATCAACGCCGGTCTCGACATCATCATGGTGCCGAACGACTGGAAGGCCTTCATCACCAACACGATCGCGTCCGTCGAAAAGGGCGAGATCCCGATGGCGCGCATCGACGACGCGGTGACCCGCATCCTGCGCGTCAAGCTGCGCGCCGGTGTGTTCGAGGCCGAGAAGCCGTCGCTGCGCGAGCACGCCGGTGACGCGAAGGCGTTGCAGCACAAGGAACTGGCACGCGAGGCCGTGCGCGAGTCCGCCGTGCTGCTCAAGAACGAGAAGCGCGTGCTGCCGCTTTCCAAGCGCAGCAAGGTGCTGGTGGTCGGCAAGAGCGCCGACAACATCGGCAACCAGACCGGTGGCTGGACGCTGTCCTGGCAGGGCACCGGCAACACCAACGCCGACTTCCCCAACGCCACCAGCATCCTCAAGGGCATCCAGGACACCCTGGGCACCTCGAACGTCACGTTCGCCGAGACCGCGGAGGGCGTCGACCCGAGTCAGTTCGACGCCGTCATCGCCGTCATCGGTGAGACGCCGTACGCGGAGGGCGTCGGCGACCTCGGCAAGCGCTCCTTCGAGGCCGCTCGCCTGCACCCGCAGGACATCGCCGTGCTCGACAAGGTCTCGGGCAAGGGCAAGCCGGTCATCACCGTCTACGTCGGCGGCCGTGCGCTCTACATGAACAAGGAGATCAACCGCTCCGACGCGTTCGTGGCGGCCTGGCTGCCCGGCTCCGAGGGCGGCGGCATCGCCGACCTGCTGATCCGCGGCAAGCACAACGGGTTCAGCGGCAAGCTGTCCTACTCGTGGCCCGGCGAGGCCTGCCCGGCGCTGCCCGGTGAGCCCGCGAAGAAGCCGCTGTTCAAGCTCGGCTACGGCCTGCGCGACTGGGAGACCGGCCGCGTCGGCAAGCTCGACGAGACGAGCCCCGGCGCGCTGTGCTCCGGTGGTGGCGGCGGCACCGCGACCGACGACCTCGAGATCTTCAACCGCACCGACATCGCGCCGTACCAGTCGATGATCGGCTCGGCGGAGAACTGGGGCGGCACGGTCATCGGGCCCGACGGCCAGGCCTCGCACGCCGAGATCAACGTCGTGCAGTCCGACGTCAACGTCCAGCAGGACGCGCTCAAGACCACGTGGACCGGCACCGGCCCCGCGCAGGTGTACCTGCAGAGCCCGGCGGTCAGCGACCTCCGCGGTTACGGCAACGCCAACGCGGCCATCCAGTTCGACGTGATCGTGCACCAGGCCCCGGCCAACCGCACGGTCATCAGCGCGCACTGCCAGTACCCGTGCATGGCCGAGATCGATGCCACGCAAGCGTTCCGCAACCTCCCGGTCGGGCAGAAGGCGACGGTCAAGGTGCCCGTCTCCTGCTTCTCCGACAAGGGACTGGACCTGGAGAGCGTCAACACGCCGTTCCTCGTCTACACCGACGGCGCGTTCCAGGCCTCGTTCGCGAACATCCGGTGGGTGCCCAAGGCGGGCGCCGATCCCGATGTCATCCCCTGCACGTAACCGCCCTTGTACGTGAGCACCAACGGGTGAACCGCGGCGCGCTTCAGGCTGTCTTCTCCAGCAGGAAGCGCGCCGCCACCTGTGCCTGCCGGGCGGGTTCGGACGACACCGTGATCGCCGTGTTCGTCATCGCCCCCTCGAACAGCAGGAAGATCGAGTCCGCCACCCACTCCGGCCGCCCGGTCGCCGCGACCATCGCCGCGATCGCGCCCCGCACGCCGGACTTCTGGTGGCGCACCACCGCCGTCACGCGCTCCGAGGACGGCCCCAGCTCCGCGTAGGAGTTGATGAACGCGCACCCGCGGAAGTCCGTCGTCCCGGACGAGTCCGCCATCCAGTCGAAGACCGCGAGGATCTGGTCCTCCGGCGTCGACGCGCGCAGCACGTACTTCATCGTCGCGGCGGTGATGGCCTCCTCGCGCCGCCGCAGCACCTCCTCGACCAGCGCCTCCTTGCCGTCGAAGAGCGAGTAGAGCTTCTTCAGGGAGACGCCGGCCTCCGCGCGCAGCTCGTCCATGCCGACCGCGTGCGCGCTCTTCGCGTAAAAGAGCCGGTCAGCGGCTTCCAGGACCCTTTCCCGGGCCTCGGCATCACCTTGTGTGGTCGTGGTCACTTCAATTACCCCTTGCCGTGGAGAACGCTCGTTCTCTACTGTAGCAAACACACCGGAGAACGATCGTTCTCCGCAGCTGGAGGAGACGAAATGTCGAAGATCGTGCTGGTTCACGGACTGTGGCTCACCGCGGCGAGCTGGAAGAACGTCGCCGAACGCTTCGAGGCCGCCGGCCACGAGGTGCTCACGCCGACCTGGCCCGGCTACGGCGAGGTCGCGCAGATGCGGGCCCACCCGGAGGTCGCGAACGGCCTGGGCGTCGTCGAGATCACCGACCACGTGGAGAAGTTCATCCGCGACCACCACGCCGAGGACGCGATCATCATGGGCCACTCGTTCGGCGGCCTGATCACGCAAAAGCTGCTCGACCGGGGCCTCGGCAAGGCCGGCGTCGCGATCCACTCCGCGCCCGCCAAGGGCACGCTGGGCCTGCCGTTCTCGTCGCTCAAGGCCGCGTTCCCGGTGCTCAAGAACCCGGCCAACGTCAAGCGCAACGTCGCCCTGACGGCCGAGGAATGGCATTACGCCTTCACGAACACGCTCCCGGAGGACGAAGCCGAGGCGCTGCGCGAGAAGTGGGCCATCACCGCGCCGGGACGTCCGCTGTGGCAGGCCGCGACCGCGAACTTCACCACCCACAACGCCACGAAGGTCGACTACAAGAACCCGAACCGCGCGCCGCTGCTGTTCATCGCGAGTGAGAGCGACAACGTCGTGCCCGCCTCGATGAACCGGGAGAACGCCCGTCGGTACAAGACGCCCACCGTCACGGAGATCAAGGAGTTCCCGAACCGCCCGCACTTCGTGATGGGCACGCAGGGCTGGGAAGAGGTCGCCGACTACGCCCTCGACTGGGCCGAGAAGTTCTAGTCGGCAACGTCCAGGTCGACCGGCTCGCCCCTGATCGCGGTGACCGCACCGCCGGTCTGAGCGGCGAGCCAGACCTCGAACGCCTCCGGGTCCTTCGTCAGAACGGTGAAGGTGACGTCATGACCGTAGTCGGTGTCCGCGACGTGGTGCCCGGCCGCGCGCAACGCGTTCTCCAGCTTCCCCGCCTGATCGTGGTCCACCGCCAGCAGCACGCTCTCGTGCCGTTCACGACTCAAGGTCCCCAGCGCGTCGACGGCCTCGGACACGGCCCGTCCGTACGCGCGGACCAGGCCACCGGCCCCGAGCTTGATCCCGCCGTAGTAGCGGGTGACGACGACGGCCGTGTCGACCAGGTCACGCCTGGTCAGGACCTCCAGCATGGGCACGCCGGCCGTCCCGGCGGGTTCGCCGTCGTCGGACGAGCGCTGGGTGTCCGCGGTCCGGAACGCCGTGCAGTTGTGCGAGGCCTGCCAGTGCTCCTTGCGGATCCGGGTGAAGAACTCCGAGGCCTCGGCGTCGGTGATGACGCGAGCGACGTGGCACAGGAACCGCGACCGCTGGATCTCGATCTCGTGCGTGCCGTCCCGCCTGATCACCTTCACGGTTCGATTGTGCGCCTGCGCTCGGCCTCGCCGAACAGGGCGTCCAGCTCGGCGGGCGGCACCTCCTCGAGCTGCTCGTACGTGCAGTCCAGGGGCTCCCTGTCGGGGCGGAACCGCACCAGCCGGGCCGTGTGCCGGAACCGCCCGCCCTGGACGTGCTCGTACCGCACCTCCGCCACCCGGCTGGGCTCCAGCAGCACGACCTGGAGCTGCTTGCCGGGGTTCCACCGGCTGTTCATGCCGGGACCCTCGTACGTCGCCCACGCGGCCCACGGGTGCTCGGCGGGGTCGAGCAACGGCGCGAGCTCGTCGACCAGCTCCCGCCGCCGCGCCGCCGTGAAGCTGCTGGCCACGCCCACGTTGTGCAGCTCGCCGTCCTGGTAGAGCCCCAGCACCAGCGACCCGACCGTCTCGCCGTCCTTGTGCAGCCGGTAGCCCGCGACCACGCAGTCGGCCGTCCGCTCGTGCTTCACCTTGAACATCACGCGCTTGTCGGGCTCGTAGACGCCGTCCAGGGCCTTCACGACCACGCCGTCGAAGCCCGCGCCCTCGAACCGGGTGAACCAGTCCTGCGCGACCTCGGGATCCGTCGTGGACGGTGTCAGGTAGATGCCCGGCACCTCGGTGACGGCCTTCTCCAGCAGGGACCGCCGCTCGGCCAGCGTCAGGCTGGTGAGGTCGGAGTCGCCCAGCGCCAGCAGGTCGAACGCCACGAAGCTCGCCGGTGTCTCGACCGAGAGCTTGCGGACGCGCGACGCGGCCGGGTGCAGCCGCAGCTGGAGGGTGTCGAAGCTCAGCCCGTCCGGCGTGACCAGCACGATCTCGCCGTCCACGACGCACCGCGGCGGCAGCGCCCGCTTCAGCAGCTCCACGACCTCGGGGAAGTACCGGGTGAGCGGCTTGTCGTTGCGCGAGCCGAGCTCGACCTCGTCGCCGTCGCGGAACACGATGCAGCGGAAGCCGTCCCACTTCGGCTCGTACGCCAGTCCGTCCCCGCGCGGCAGCTCGGGGACGGACTTCGCGAGCATCGGCTTCACCGGCGGCATCACGGGCAGGTCCACTGGGCGACCATAAGCTCAGCGCAGGGACACCGCGAGCTTTTCGAGTTCGCGCACGTCGGCGTCCATCCCGTCGTCCTCGGGGATGGCCAGTGCGATCGGCAGCCTCATCGTGACCGCTCCCGACCTGCGCGTCTCCAGCCCGGTCCGCAGCCGTTCGGACAGCGGCAGCTCCTCGGGCGTCTCCGCGACGTACGGGCTGATCCGCACGAGCCCGTCGCGGCACTCGATCACCCGCCGGTAGTAGCGCCGGTGCACGCCCCGCAACGAGAACGCGTCCCGGCGCGACGGCACGCGGTGCAGCGCGTCCTCCGGGAACGACTGGTGCAGCAACGTCCACAGTGGAGCCAGGCGGTGGTACGCGCGCAGGTGCCGCAGCCACAGGCGGCTCGCCGCGAACCGCATCGCCGCGATCGGGTAGATCACGCCGATGACGGCCAGCAGCACGCCCGGCAGCAGGAACCACACGGCGGTGGTCAGCAGCCAGCGGGGGAGCGGCTCGCCGAAGTAGCGGGAGATGTTCGACGACACGAAGATCGCGTCGGCGGGCACCAGCAGCGCGAGGCCCGTCGAGGTGATCAGCAGGCCGCGGCGCAGGCGGGGCTCGGCCTCGCGGGCGTAGCGGCGGGCCCAGACGAACATCGTCGCGAAGCCGTAGAGCAGGTAGCCGTTGCCCAGCGCGTAGAACACCGTGATCGCGAGGATCCCGGTCGGGCCGCCGCCGAGCGAGTTCGGCACGCGGGCCGCCGCCACGCGCAGCTCGTCGGGGATCGCGAGCACCGCCCACGTCATGATGCTGATGCACAGCACCAGGGGCGCGAGCTGGAGCAACGCCTGCCGTTTCGCGCGGGCGTCGTCCAGGGCGGAGAAGATGAAGAAGCAGATCAGCCCGTACACGCCGACCTGCAGCATCGAGTGCTGGATGAGCTGGCAGACCATCGGGTCGAGTCCGAACAACCACCGGCCGGCCGAGGCCGCCCGGCCGAACGGGTAGCCGATCGCCCAGCCCGCCACCAGCGCGGTCACCGATCGCAGGCGCGGGTCGCGGGGCCGGCGCACCAGCAGGTACAGCACGACCGCCAGCGCCGAGAACGCGACGATGCCCTGGGTCTCCTTGAGGTACTCCACTACAACCACCCCAGGCGGTCCGCGAGTGACGAGGACATGCGGCGCGCGGGGCCCTCCGAGGCCCGTGGCGCGACCTTGTCGAGCACCGACGCCCACTCGAGGATGATCGTCGCGACCGTCTCGGCCTCGCGCTCGTGCTCCGAGTCGTAGGAGGTGCGCCGCAGCGCCCGCCGCACCGCGTCCGGCTCGAGGTCCGGGTACAGGCCCGTGAGCAGGCCGTCGTCCTGCTCGTCGCTCGTGTGACCGGCCAGCAGGTGACCGAGCTCGTGCAGGATGATGTGGTTCTGGTGCGCCTTCGACGTCTCCTGCTGGTACAGGATGTAGTCGGCCTTCGCGGTCGCGATCCACACGCCGTACGGGCCGGGCACCGGGATCGGGTGCGCGATCAGCCGGATCGGCTTGCCGCGCTGGTCACCGACCCGGCGGCAGAGCTCCGAGACGTCGAGCGGAGGCTGGATGTCCAGCTCGTTCAGCAGGCGGCGGCACCGCTTGCGCAAATCCCGTTCGGCCACGAGTCATCCTTCACCGCGCTCGGCCTGTTCCTGTCGGTAGACCACGTCGAGCAGTTCCATGACCAGGCGGCGGCGGTCCGGTGACAGCTCCCCCGCGCGCATCGCCATGAGCTGCGCGTCACTGCCCGCGGCGATCTCGTTGAGGCGCGACTGCTCGTCCTGCAACGATTTCAGCTGCTCGTCGACGCGGTCGGTGACCTCGTCGTCGAAGAAGTAGCTCACGGGCACACCGAAGAAGCCTGCCAGGGCCTGCAGGTGCTTGAACGTCGGGTTGTCCTTCTTGCCCTTGCGCAGCTGCCAGATGTAGCTCTGGGAGATCGTCACGCCGGTCTCGGCGATCGCCGCGGCCACCTGTTCGTTGCTGAACTCGTGGCCGGAACGGGACGTGTACCTGGCGAAGAGGTGGTTGAGCCTGTCCGCCAGGGAGCGTTCCCCCGCCATCGCCTGATCCCCCCGGTTGCGCGGTGAGCGTCTCCACTCGTGGA
This sequence comes from Lentzea albida, assembly GCF_900111005.1. GTDB lineage: Bacteria > Actinomycetota > Actinomycetes > Mycobacteriales > Pseudonocardiaceae > Lentzea > Lentzea albida. The sequence goes on along the minus strand of NZ_FOFV01000009.1, from coordinate 27,111 downwards.
AAGGGCCGAGCGGGTGAGTGGATTTTCACCAGTTGAAAGCCCTCCACTGGCCAACATAGACTCACGCCGTGCCTGTCTCAACTTCGCGGAGGACATCCGGACATGGCGCTTGCTGAACGACAGGACTCGTTCCACCGGTCGGTGATCGACGTCGTCTACAAGACCATGGACCGGCTCGCGCGGTCGGAATCGCCTCACGAGGCCTTCGAACTGCGCGAACAGCTCCGCGACGCCCTGCCGTGGTGGCGGGGGCTGCTGCGGATGCACGAGCCGAACGAGCGGCACCGGTGCAAGTCGTGCCGCACCTGGTACGGGCAGCACCGGGCGTGGCCCTGCCCGGTGTGGCGGGACGCGGTGCAGGCGTTGCACCAGCTCAACGACATGTACGGGTTCTTGGGCGCGCCGCACCAGAGCGTGCCGGTGCCGGGGGAGCGGGTGGTCGTGAGCGGTTCCGGCCGCCTGACCGGAACCGCTCCCGAACGCCCTGCTAACCGATCTTGAAGCTCTGCGCCGCCGACCCGTTGCACGTCGCCTGGACCAGTTGCACGCCGTCGGAGTTCCCGGCGGGGGCGCTGAGGCACTTGCCCGAGTGCCGGGCGGTCAGCGTCGAGTAGCCGTCGGCGCCGGTCGTGACGCGCCACTGCTGGTTGGTGCCGCCGCCGAAGTCCCACAGGTGGATGCCGGCGTTGTCCGCGTTCGACACGTTGCTCACGTCGAGCACCTTGAGCGGGTCGTTGCGGTACTCGACGCGCGAGTAGCCGTCGGTGGTCGCCACCGCGCGGAAGTTCTGCGCCGTGGTGCCGTTGCACGTGTACTGCTGGATGACGGTGCCGTTGCTCACACCCGCCGCGGCGGCGTCCACGCACTTGCCGTTGCCGCGGTTGACGACCGTCTTCCACTCACCCTGCGGCGGCGGGGTGCCGCCCCCGCCGAGCCACAGCAGACTGTCGATGAGGAAGTTGTTCTGCGTCTGGCTCGCGAACGTGGACGACAGCGGCTTGTTGGCCGCGTAGTCCATGGCGTCGTGGCCGAAGTTCGCGTAGATCATCTTGTAGTTCTTGTTCGTCCACATGATCGGGTAGTAGCCGCTGCGCCACTGCTGGTTCGGGTCGGTGCCGAGCGGGAAGCTCGACGGGTCGACGCTCGCCAGGACCTGGACGTTCGGGTTCTGCCGCAGGTCGCGGTCCCAGCTATACCACTCGCTGACCGCCGAGGTGAACCTCTCCGGCAGGCGCAGCGTCGAGGGGTGGGTGCGGGTCTCGACCTTCAGCACCGCGGTGGTCGGGCCCCACGTGTTGCTGACGAAGTTCCCCTTGGCCAGGAACGTGTTGTGGTACCACGACCACTCGTTCGCGTTCTGCGTGAACGCGCTGACGTGGAAGCCGAAGAACCCGCCTCCGGCCTCGACGTAGCGCTGGAACCCGGCGCGTGCGGCCGACCCGGTGGGCGCGTCGTCGAGGAACACCACGACCTGCGCCTGGGCCGGGGTCAGGTTGTTGAGCCGGTTCCAGTCCGTCGTGGACTCGTAGGTGAAGCCGTTCTCCTGACCCGCGCGGGTCAGCCAGGGGTTCGCCTCCTTGACGAACGCGATGTGCGCCGCGTCCCAGGTGCCGTTGTAGAAGGCGAGCACCTTGAACGGTGCCGCTTGTGCTGTGACGGTTGCCGAGAAGGAGACCGGGACGAGGGTGGCGACGAGCAATGCCAGTGACGCCAACAGTTTTCGTGCCATCGGGTACACACCTTCGTGTAGCAGGGGTTGCGCGCCCGAAGATCACGATAGAGGTGGTATAGACCTGTTGGGGACCGGTACGTTCACAGAATTCTTCTGCGCCACAACAGGAACCCGCCGAGCACGGCGAGACCGCCCAGGGCCGCGACCACGGCCGCCATGCCGAACCTCGTCGCGTCGGAAGGAGGTTGTTCGGCACTCGACGCAACGGGAACCGGCCGGGGAACGCTCGACTTCGGCGCGGACGGCTTGGTGGAGGGCGTCGTGGCCGGGAGTGCGGTCGGTGGCACCGTCTTCACCGGCGGGGCGGCGACGGGTGCGGGCTGGGCCTGCGGTGCCGGCTTCACGGCCGCCGCGATCTCCACGTCGGTGCACGAGTAGTAGGTGTCGGGCGTGTCCGTGTTCTGCCAGACCGTGTAGATCAGGTGGCGCCCGGTCCGGTTCTGCGGCAGCTGCACCTTGAACTCGTAGGAGCCGTTGACGAGCGGGGGCGACGGCACGTTCAGGAACTGGTCCAGGTCCGCCCACCGCAACGGCCTGTCCGGCGTGTAGCCGTCCCGCGTCACGTAGAACCGGAACGAGCCCTGGTGCGGGATCGTGGCCCTGTAGGTGAAGGCGGTGCCCTTGAGCTTCGTCACCGGCCAGGCGGCCGACGGCAGGTCCAGCCCGGCGTACGCCGGGAGCCCCGCGCTGCACAGCCTGCCGTCCGGGACCCTGGCCGCGTCCTGGCCGCGCACGTTCGCCAGCCGGATGTTGTCCCACTCCTTGGACGGCAACCCCGCCGCGATGGCGCTGCGGCAGGGCGAGGATGATGCTGTGGGTTGACCTGGCGAGCAGAGGAAAGCCCTGCTCGCGGGGTCGGTGGGCGCTCCGTGGGCGTGCGCGTGACCCGCGGACAGCACCATGAGCAGCGTCAGCACGCCCAGCAGACGGAACACGGCACCGCCCCCTTCCTTCTAGGGGTACGCGTGCCAGACCCGAGTCGTTCACGGAAGATGTACTGACATGTCCTTCGCTGATGAGGTGTCCGCCGCCGCAGCCCGGCTCGGCGGAGTCGCACGCACCACGCCGCTCGAGGTGAACCAGCGGCTGTCCGAACGGACCGGCGCCCGCGTGTGGTTCAAGCGCGAGGACCTCCAGGTCGGCCGCTCCTACAAGCTGCGGGGCGCGTTCAACCTGCTCTGCCAGACCGAGTTCGCGTTCGGCGGCGCCGTCTGCGCGTCGGCGGGCAACCACGGCCAGGGCGTCGCCTACGCGTGCCGCCGCCTGGGCATCGAGGGCCGCGTGCACGTGCCGCGGACCACCCCGCGCCAGAAGCGCGACCGCATCTCCGCGCTCGGCCAGGGCATGGTCCAGCTGGTCGTCGACGGCGACACCTACGACGACGCGGCCGCCCTCGCGAAGGAGTACGCGGAGGCCACGGGCGCCACGCTCGTCCCGGCCTTCGACGACGCCCGCACGGTCGCGGGCCAGGGCACCGTGGGCCTCGAGATCGTCCAGCAGCTCGGCGGCGCCCCCGACGTGGTCGTCGTGCCCGTGGGCGGCGGCGGCCTGCTCTCCGGCGTCGGCACGTGGTTCAAGGAGCGCTTCCCGCGCACCCGCATCATCGGCGTGGAGCCCGCAGGCGCCGCCAGCATGATCGCCGCGCTCCAGGCGGGCGGCCCGGTCACCCTGCCCGAGGTGGACTCGTTCGTCGACGGCGCCGCCGTGCGCCGCGCGGGCGAGGTGACGTTCCCGCTCGTTCGCGACTCCGGGGCCGAGCTGCTGACCGTGGCCGAGGGCGCGGTGTGCACGGAGATGCTGGAGCTGTACCAGATCGACGGCATCATCGCGGAGCCCGCCGGCGCCCTGGCCTCGGCCGCGCTGCTGGAGGAGATCTCCGTCGCCCCCGACTCGACCGTGGTGTGCTTGTTGTCCGGTGGCAACAACGACGTGTCCCGCTACGCCGAGATCGTCGAACGCTCGATGGTCCACCGCGGCCTGAAGCACTGGTTCCTGGTGGAGTTCCCGCAGGAGCCCGGCGCGCTGCGGCGGTTCCTCGACGACGTGCTGGGCAAGGACGACGACATCGTGCGGTTCGAGTACGTCAAGCGGGACAACCGGGAGACCGGGGCCGCGCTGGTGTGCATCGAGCTGGGGCGGCGCGAGGACTACGACCTGCTGTGGGGGCGGATGAAGGAGTCACCGCTGCGGATCCAGCCGGTGGAGCCGGGGTCCACGGCGTACCGGTTCCTGATCTAGTGGCGTGGCACAGAACGTTGGCGGCGCATCCGCGCTCAGCAGGATCCGTCGCGGCACCGCCCCCACGCCCCCGTACAACCAGTACGAGGCCGTGGGGGCGACACCCCGACACACCCGTCTGACCACGAATACACCGGCAACGTTCTGAGCCACACCACTAGGCGGTGTCGAGGCGGTGCAGCACCGCGCCGGTCGCGACGTCGATGATCTCGACCAGGTGCGGTGACCGTTGCACCGCCACCCACGGCAGTCCGTGGTGCAGGAGCACGGGGCCGTCGAACTCGACGACGGTGTGCACGGTGTCCCGCGTCCGGGCTCGGACGACGGAGCCTTCGCGGGTGAGCAGCACCGGTCCGCCACCGGCCTTCGTCAGGTGCAGCGCCTCCTCCTCGGGCGGAACGGGGATGAGCGTGTCCTCCCAGTCCGTGCCCGTCACCTCCCAGGCCGTGCCGCGGTCCCACGCGTAGCTGATGCTCGTCCCGCGCAGTCCGATGCCGGCGCCGTCGAGCTTGGTGTGGAACGGGAACGTGTCTGGCTGGTGGAGCTTCGAGTTCGACGGTTCGAGCAGCACGTGGCCGGGTGACCAACGCAGGTGCCACCACTCGCCGGCGCGGAGGAAGTAGACACCGATGTCCCAGGACTCGACGCAGTGCAGGTAGAGCGGGGACAGGTCGTGCTCGGCCACCTCGAAGTCGATCGGGGTGCGCAGCTTGACCAGGCCGGTGTCGCCGTCGCCGGTGACGTGCACGAGCAGCTCGCCGTCGACCTCGACCAGCGTGATCAGGGCGTCCAGGTGTGACTGGGACACGTAGGTGGCGGCCAGCACCGGGCCGGGCAGCCGGAACCAGGCGGTAGGCAGGCCCAGCCGCCACAGCACGATCTCGTCCGGCGCGTTCCCGCGTGCGAGCAGGGACGGTCCGGCGGCGGGGAAGACGGGGAAGCTCAGCGCCGCCCCGCGTGCCCCGGCGCCCAGCAGTCGCCGGCATTCCTCTTCGGCCGGGGGCTCGAACTCGAACCGCGCCTCGCCGACGGTGATGCGGACGGCTCCGTCGGGGCCGCCGACCACGGTTGCGGTGCGCTCGCGGGGCATCGTCTCGTCGTCGAGGAAGGTGAGGGCGGGAGGCGACTCCTCCCGGGACACCAGCCAGCCGTGGTCGGGCAGGTACCCGAAGGGGTTCGTGACCGGCACGGGGTGGACGGTTCCGCCCACCCGTTCCAGCGCGACGAGCACGGCCAGCCGCATCAGGTCCACCCGTGCCGACGAGTCGGGCAGGTCGTCGAGGAACACCGGCAGGTGCGGGTACCGCGGTGCCGGCACCACCGCTGCTATCGCGTCCACCACCGCGTGGAACGCCGGTCCCAGGTCCACTCCGGACAGCGCGTGCAGCTTCATCGTCCCCCCAGACGGTCGGCAGGGGACGATCTTCCCAGAACGGGGCGTGCCGGGCACCCCGTTCGCGGGATGCCCGGCACCTGGCGCGGTACTACGGCCTCGGAGGGGGACAGGTCTTCCAGGCGAAGTGGTAGGTCGTCTCGATGGACCCGTCCGTCGAGTCCATCGCGATGAAGCTCGTGAGCTTCTTGTCGGACGTGCCGGCCATGACCCGCAGCTCCGTGTTGATGTTGAAGTTCCGCTTCTCGCCGCACGGGTGGTAGACGATGGCGGCCACGTCGGTCGTGTCCGTCGCCTGCCAGTCGTCGCTGAACGGGCCCTTGTAGTTGTGCTGCTTGTACTCCGTCTGCGACATGCCCTGGAAGTAGTAGTTCGCCTTCTCCAGGGCGGTGGCGCCGCGCTCCAGGTGCGCGAAGCCGCGGTAGTCGGTGGAGGAGATGCCGTAGGTGAAGCCGGACGGCACGTTGACGCGCAGGTTCAGCTGGCAGTTCTTGCGGAAGTCGGTGGGCAGGGCCTGGGGGCCGACCTGCGCCATGAACTCGCTGTAGGTGACGGTGAACGCCTTGTTGTCCGGGCTGACGGCGACGGCGGCCGTTCCCGCCCGGCAGCCGGAGCCGTTGATCGTCACGACGTCGATGGTGATGTGGTCCGGCGGCGGGGTGTCGCCGGGGGCGCCGCCGGGCGGGAAGACGATCGTCGACATCGCGAGCGCGGCCGCGGCCAGTGTGTTCAGCATGGGGCACCTTTCCGTCGGGGATGTTCAACGAAATGAACGGGCGGCGGTGATCGGTGCCTTTGTCAGCAGCGCTTCCAGGAGAGCTGGTACTTCGTGCTCACGCTGCTGTCGGTGGAATCCATCGTCATGAAGCTGTTCGCCTTCGACGCGGTTCCGGCGTGCACGCGGAGTTCGGTGTTGATGTTCAGGTGACGGACTTCTCCGCAGGGCGCGTAGACGATTTCCGCGACCTGCGCGCGGTCGGTCGCCTGCCAGTTGTCGCTCTTCGGGCCGGTGAACGTGTGGCTGCGGCTCGCGCCCTGCGACATGCCCTGGAAGTAGTAGTTGCCCTTCTCGGTGCCGGTGGCACCCTGCTGGAGGTTCGCGAACCCGCGGTAGTCGGCCTGGGCGATGCCGAACGTGAAGCCCTGCGGGTAGCTCACCCTGATGTTGAGCTGGCAGTTCTTGCGGAAGTCGGTGGGCGCCGAGCCCTGGCCGGCCTGCGCGAGGTACTGGCTGTAGGTCACCGTGAACGCCGTGCGGTCGTCCGCGGCCGCGACCGCCGCGGTGCCGGCGGGACAACCGGAACCGTTGACGGTGACGACGTCGATCGTCACGAAGTCGGGTACGTCGGGCGCTGCGTGGGCGGCCGGCGCGGTGAGCACCGCGGACAGCGCGAGGGCAGCAGCCGCCACTGTTTTCAGCATGGCCAGCCTTTCTCATCAGTACTGCGGTAGCGGCGGCGGATTTCAGACGATATCCGAAACCCTGCGTGGTGGCGGGCCTCCGATTGGGTGACTGAATTAGTAGGTGGTGAAATGGGGAATGCACGACCAAGTGCACGGCCGAAATCTTCGGACGTGCGCGAACCATGCTCACCCGCGGTGGGAGGAATTGACCTGACGATTGTCTGACGATCGGGTCCGGGGCCGCGGGAAGAAGCGGGCGGCGCACGGCGTTGACCTGGGTGACACCGTCCGACCCCGACGAGGAGTGCGCCTGATGGCTCCCGACCAGCTGACCGTCTACTCGACCTCGTGGTGCGGCTACTGCCGCATCCTCAAGAGCTCGCTCGACCGCGAAGGCATCGAGTACGTCGAGATCAACATCGAGGAGACGCCGGGTGCGGCCGACTTCGTGATGAGCGTGAACGGCGGCAACCGCACGGTGCCGACCGTCCACTTCCCGAACGGCGCGGCGCTCACCAACCCGTCGCTGGCGCAGGTGAAGGAACAGCTCGCGGCCTAGAGCAGCGCCGTCGTCGACTGACCGTCGAGCGCTTCCCGGATGATGTCGGCGTGACCCGCGTGCTGCGCGGTCTCCCGCATCAGGTGCAGCACGATCCGCCGGACCGACATGGGCCGCGGGTCGGGATCCCAGGGAGCGCTGGGCAGCGGGACGAGCTTGTGCAACGAGGCGGTGCGCACGGCCTGATCGGTCGCGCGCGCCGCCTCGTCGTATTCGGCGAGCAACGCCTCGAAGTCGTTGCCCGCCCAGGTGTACTGGCTCTGGTCCAGCATTCCGGGCGGGGGCAGGGGTTGCTCGGTGATGATGTGGGTCCAGCCGCGCTCACCTTGGACGAGGTGGTTGAGCAACCCGCCCAAGGTGAGCTCGCTGACCGTGGTGCGCTTCGCCGCGTCGGCGGCGGTGAGACCCCGCATCGTGATGCGGAAGGTCCCGCGCTGGTCGTTCAGTTCGTGCAGCAGTTCTTCGAGCTCTTCGGTCATGGGGTGAAGCTAGGACCGAAGTAGGACAGCTCGGGTCCTAGTGGTGTGGCGCAGGAGGTTGCCGGGGGGATTCGCGGTCAGACGGGTGGATCGTGGTGCCGCCCCCACGTCCTCGTACTGGTGGTACGGGGGCGTGGGGGCGGTGCCGCGAGGCGCCCTGCTGAGCGTGGATCACCTCGCCGACCTCCTGGGGCGCGCCACTAGCAGTAGAGGTTTCCGCCCGGCGTCACACCGATGACTCCAGTGATCCGCTGGTAGTTCGACACGCGGCTCTGGACCTGCGCCGGGTTGCGGCCGTCGCACTCCAGGGAACCGTTGATGCTGCGGATCGTCTGGCCGAATCCGGCGCTGTTGACCATCGCGTCGTGCGCGGTCATCGAGCCGGGGCCGCGCTGCGTCATCCAGTACCAGATCGCCGTCCGCCACGCGGTCGTGGAGTTCTGCGCCACCTGGTACGGGTTCTGCAGCAGGTTGAGGCCGAGGTAGTCGCCCGCGGCCTTGTAGTTGAAGTTCCACGACAGCTGGATCGGGCCGCGGCCGTAGTAGGCGTAGGTCCCGGCCGGGCAGCCGTAGGGCTGGCTCTCGTCGCAGAGGTCGTTGTTCTTGTTGATCTCTTCGATGTAGACGAAGTTGCCGGTCTCGTGCGCGGTGTTCGCGAGGAACGCCGCGACTTCCTGCTTCTTCACCGTGTCGCTGCCGGACGTGCCGAACGCGGGGATGGTGCGTGCCGCGTCGACGAAGCCCTGGTAGGTGTAGAAGCTGTTGCGACCGGAGAACAAGCTGTTGAACTGCGACTCGCTGATGGGGAAGCCGGTGCCGGGGTTGCCGCCACCGCCGCAGTTGTGCGGCTCCCAGAACCACGTCGAGATCGTCGGGTCGTAACCGGGGTTGTCGTGCTCGGCGATGTAGTAGGAACCGTTGTAGCGCACGATGTTGCCGGTGTAGTACTGCCGTCCCGCGACCCAGTCGGTGGCGCTGGTGCAGGTGCCGCCGCCGCCACCTCCACCGCCGTCGCAGCCCGTCGGTTCCCAGTACCAGGTGGAGACCGTCGGGCTGTAGCCCGGGTTGTCGTGCTCAGCGACGTAGTAGTTGCCTTCGAATCTCACGATCGACCCGGCGGTGTACCACTGTCCCTGAACCCAGTCCGTGAAGGTGCAGGCCTGCGCGGACACTTCAGCTTGCGAGGACGCGGTCGGTGCGATGACGGCGAGGGAAGCCGCCATCACACCCGCCGCGAGAGACGCCAAGATGCGTTTTTTCAGCAAGGTCACCCACTCCTGGAGTCTTGTTGCATCCGAGGAATCAAGGATGTGAACAGTGCTGAGATTGGCATCAGTGGTCCAGACCAGTCAAGGGTCTAGACCTGTTCTGCTCCGTCAGCAGTACAGGTTCGAACCCTGTGCCACCTTGATGATCCCGGTGAACTGCTGGTACTTCGAGACGCGGCTCTGCACCGTGCCGGGATTCTTGCCGTCGCACTCGAGGGATCCGTTGATGCTGCGGATCGTCTGGCCGAAGCCGCGCGAGTTGACCATCGCGTTGTGCGGCGTCATCGTGCCGGGGCCGCTCTGCGTCATCCAGTACCAGATCGCCGTCTTCCACGACGTCGTCGCGTTCGTGGCCACCTGGTCCGGGTTGCTCAGCAGGTTGATGCCGAGGTAGTCGCCCGCGGCCTTGTAGTTGAAGTTCCACGACAACTGGATCGGGCCGCGGCCGTAGTAGGCCCTGGTGCCCGCGGGACAGCCGTAGGACTGGCTTTCGTCGCAGTAGTCGCCGCTCTGGTTGATCTCACGGATGTACACCAGTCCGCCGGTCTCGTGGGAGACGTTGGCGAGGAACGCCGCGAGCTCCTGCTTCTTCACCGTGTCGCTGCCCTGGTTCGCGAAGGAACCGAACGAGTTCATCGCGTTCTTCAGGCCGCTGTAGGTGTAGAAGCCGTTGCGGGACGGGAACATCTGGTTGAACTGCGCTTCGGTGACGATGAACGGCGCCGCCGTCGCCGGCTGAGCGAGCGTGAAGACGCCGATCAGCGCGACGATCAGGGCGGCGGCGCGTGTTCCGAACATGGGGACCAACTCCTCGGAGCATCTGCGCGCCCACTGTGTGTTACCGCTCTCACGGTGGCAGGCAGGACGCTCCGAGCACAAGAGGTGGTCTATACCTTTTAGGTACGTGAACCGGTTCGTCAGGCTCCGGAGCCGTACGGGCGGGTGATGATCTCGAGGTTGTGGCCGTCGGGGTCCTGCCAGTAGACGCCGCGCCCGCCGTCGTTGCGGTTGATCTCGCCGGGCCTGCTGTGGAACGGGTCGGCCCAGTACTCGATCCGCTGCTCCTGGATGCGGCCGAAGATCTGGTCGAACTCGTCCTCGGTCACCAGGAAGGCGTAGTGCTGCTCGGCGATCGGGCCGGCGACGGTCGCGTAGTCGAGGGAGACGCCGTTCGCGACCTCCACGACGAGGAACGGGCCGAAGCGCACCGGCTCCGGCAGGCCGAGCAGGCCGGTGAGGAAGCGCGCGGAGCGCTCCTGGTCGGTCGAGTGGACGATGGTGTGGTTGAGCTGAACGGGCATGACACCTGCTTACCGCAGGCGGCTGGACGCGTGCTGGGGTCAGGTGGCCGCTGACAAAATGCGACAGGAATCAGCAACATCGCGCATCGCCCACGTCCGACGGGTGTCGATACGGCGACCGGCAGGCAATACTGCCCTTCATGCGGACACTGGTTGTAGTCGGGCTGTTACTAGGGTTAACAGTCCCTGCGCAAGCGGCTCAGGCGGACGAGGACCCCTCGTCCCTGGTGAACCCCTTCGTGGGGACGCAGAACTTCGGCAACACCTTCCCCGGCGCCTCGGTGCCGTTCGGGATGGTGCAGGTCAGCCCTGACACGGGTGGTCAGGGCGGATACGACTACAAGGCCACCTCCCTCTACGGCTTCTCGCAGACCCACCTGTCGGGAGTCGGGTGCGGCGTCATGGGCGAGCTGCCCGTCATGCCGACCGTCGGGGCCGTCGACAACGTTGACATCAACGGGTACAAGTCCGACTTCAGCCATTCGGACGAAGCCGCGCAGCCCGGCTACTACCGCGTCGGGCTCTCCCGGTACGGGGTGAACGCCGAGCTCACGGCCACGCAGCGGACCGGTTGGCAGCGCTACACGTTCCCCTCGACGGGCGCGGCGAACGTCCTGTTCAACACCGGCCGCTCCAACCAGACCGTGCTCGACTCCGAGATCCACGTCGTCGGCGACCGGACCATCGAGGGCCGGGTGCGCAACGGCCGGTTCTGCGCGGGCAAGGACGAACACACCGTCTACTTCACGGCCTCGTTCGACCGCCCGTTCGCGTCCTTCGGCGCATGGCGCGGGAACACGCCCACGCCGGGTGTCCGGGACGCCGCAGGTACGGGAGGGAACGGCGCGTGGGTCACGTTCGACGCCTCCGCGGACCGCGATGTCGTGCTGAAGCTCGGCCTGTCGTACACGGGGATCGAGGGCGCGCGGAAGAACCTCGCGGCGGAGGCTCCTTCCTACGACTTCGACGGTGTCGTCGCGGGCGCGAAGGACGTCTGGAAGAAGCAGCTGGACGCCGTGAGGGTGTCCGGCGGGCCGCGTGATCGCCAGGTCGCGTTCTACACCGCGCTCTACCACTCGGTGCTGCACCCGAACCTCGCCGGTGACGTCGACGGCAAGTACACGGGCTTCGACGGGAAGGTGCGCACGGCGTCGGGTTACACGCCGTACCAGAACTTCTCGCTGTGGGACACCTACAGACCGCAGAACCAGCTCCTGCAGATCCTGGAGCCGAAGGTCGCCCGTGACGTCGCACTGTCCGTCGTGGCCAGCGGACGCGATGGCGGATGGTTGCCGCGCTGGGCTCTGGCTTCGTCCGAGACCAACATCATGACCGGCGACCCGGTCACCCCGTTCCTCGTCGAGGCCTGGTCCAAGGGGCTGCTGAAGGGCTACGAGGAGGAGACGTACAACCTTTTGCGCGCCAACGCCACCTCGCTTCCTCCCGCCGACTCGCCGTACAACGGCCGGTCCGGTGTGCAGTTCTACTCCGACCGCGGCTACATCCCGTCCGGCCTGGAGCTCGGCGAGGACTGCGCGCACAAGGGCGGTGACAACGACTGCGTGCACCCGGCGTCCGCGACCCTCGAGTACTCGGCCGCCGACGCCTCGCTCGCGCTGATGGCCGAGGGCCTCGGCAAGAAGGCGGACGCGCGCCTGTTCTCCGACCGCGGCCAGTGGTACCGCAACCTGTGGGACTCCTCGATCGGCCAGTTCCGCCCGCGCACCACCGCCGGCACGTGGCTGTCGCCGTACAACCCGGTGGACGCCTCGCACCAGTTCCACGAGGGCGGCGCCTACCAGTACCAGTGGCTCGTGCCGCAGGACCCGGCCGGCCTGGTGTCGCTGATGGGCGGCAGGCGGGAGACGGAGAAGCGGCTCGACTCGTTCTTCGTCTACGACAAGCTGCTCGCCGACCCGGCCGGCACCGCGAAGCGCGACTGGATCACCGAGCCGTACGACTACTACGGCAAGCCGACCTACAACCCGAACAACGAACCCGACCTGCTCGCGCCGTACATGTACCTGTGGGCGGGCACGCCGTCGAAGACCGCGACGGTCGTGCGGGCGGCGATGACGTTGTTCACCACCGGTCCCGACGGCATGACCGGCAACGACGACCTGGGCACCATGTCGGCCTGGTACGTCTTCTCGTCGCTGGGCATCTACCCGACCTTCAACGGCGCGGACTTCCTCGCGCTGTCCTCGCCGCAGTTCGAGTCCGCGACCGTCCGAATCGGACAGCACGGCTCGCAGGGCGGGACGCTGACCGTCTCGGCGCGCGGTGTGTCGGACACCAACCGGTACATCAAGAGCGTGTCGTTCGGTGGCCGTGACGTCCGCAAGACCTGGTTGTCGTGGTCGTCGTTGCAGCGCGGCGGCAAGCTGACCCACGAGGTCTCGTCCAAGCCGTCGTCGTGGGGCACCGGGCGCGGGGACGAGCCGCCGTCGCTGAACAAGGGCAACGAGGACTCGCGCCGCGCGTTGTCGGCGTCGCTGCGCAACTCCGAGATCGTCGTGCCGACCGGGGACACCGCGACGTCGCTGACGCTCCAGCTGGACGTGCTGGCGCAGTCGCCGGGCGCCACCACGGTGCGTCCCGTCGTCACGGCTCCCGCGGGCTGGAAGGTGAGCGGTGCCAAGCCGTTCGCGATCGTGTCCAGGTCCCTGCCGACGCAGAAGACGGTACCGCTGACGCTCACGCTGCCCGCCGGGATCGCCGCCGGGTCGTACGAGGTCTCGGTGCAGGTCGAGTCGGTGGCGCTGAAGGCCGTCGTCGAGGTCAAACCGGCCGCGCTGTGCGCGTTCTCGACGTGCTCGGTGGACCTGGCGCCGGAGCTGAACCACGACGGCACCGCGACGGTCGCCGAGTCGGCGTCCGGCAACTTCGACGGCGGCGGCTGGAGCTACGACGCGGCCCTGCTGCCCGCCAAGGGGCCCGTGACGTGGGGCGGCATCACCTACCAGGCGCCCGATCCCACGGGCACTGCGCCGAACTTCGTCGAGGCGCGTGGGCAGGGGCTCCTGCTCCCCGGCGGCCAGCACTCCTGGCTGCACGTCGTCGGTGCGTCGCACAACGGACCGGTGACCGCGGCCTTCACCGTCTGGTACACCGACGGCACCTCGGCCGAGGTCGCCGCCACGGTGCCGGACTGGGCGGGCGGCGGCTCGGCCGTGCTGGAGATGCCGCACCGCATCAAGGCGGGCCAGGGCGTGGACGGGCCTCCGGTCCGGCTGTTCGGCCAGTCGCTGCGGCTCGACGCCACCAAGACGGTCCGTTCGGTGACGTTGCCGGACGACCCGCGGGTGGAGCTGTACGCGATGACGCTCGCCTGAGGTGATCGGGGGTGCCCGTGCGCGGGCACCCCCGATACTGGTGGCGTGGAGCGTCTCAGCAGCGGTGTGCGGTCGCGGGTGTGGGCGGACGGCGACCGGATCGTCAAGCAGGTGGTCGGGGACCCGGCGGCGTTCGAGCGCGAGATCACCGCGCTGGAGCTCGCCGAGCACACCGGTGTGGTGCCGCGGATCCTCGACGTGGACCACGGGAAGCGGACCGTGGTGCTCGAACGGCTGCGCTCCGACCCGTTCGGCGAGGACTGGGTGATCGACTACGCCCGCGGCCTCGCCCGCCTGCACCAGGCCACCGGACCGGAGCACGCCGGACTGCAGCCGCGCCAGCAGGTGCCGGACCCAGTCCCGTTCCTGCGGTTCGTGCGCGCGATGGGGGTGGAGATCGGCCGTGCGGAGGACGAGCTGGTGTTCGAGGACACCGGGAAGTTCGACCTCGTGCACGGCGATCCCTGCCCCGGCAACGACATGTACTCGCCGCACGGCGCGAGGTTCGTCGACTTCGAGAACGCGACGCTCGGCGACGGGGTGACCGAGGTCGTCTACCTGCGCATCGGCTTCCCGACCTGCGCGACCGTCTCCGAGACGCCCCGCGAGCTGCGCGAAGCGGCCGAACAGGCCTACTTCGAGGAACGCGGCTTCACGGCTCCGCTCGAAGACGCGTGCGTCCGCTGGTTCGTGAACGGCGACGCGCTGGTGCAGCGCGCGGAGCGGGACGGCACCGACCACCTCGCCAGGGTCGTCGGCGAGGACTGGTTCTGGTACAGCACGACGGCACGCGGCCGGCTGATGTTCCGGGCGCGCGTGGTGGCGACGTTCACCGAGACCCACCCGGAGACGAGCGCGCTGGCGCGGCGGCTGCTCGACCGGATGAACCAGGTCTGGGAGCCGCAGCCGATCGACACCCGCCGCACCCACATCTCATGACCAGGCGGAGAGTTCGAGCCTCGACGTGAACGACCTCTCGACCCCCGACACCGGGTCCACGAAGGACAGGTCGCGGGCCAGCAGCTGCAGCGGTGACGAGAAGTCGTCCAGCGGGCGTTCGTGCAGCACCGGGTAGAAGTCGTCGTTCACGATCGGCACCCCGAGGCCGGACATGTGCAGCCGCAGCTGGTGCGTGCGCCCGGTCAACGGCTTCAGCCGGTAGCGCCCCAACCCGTCGCGATGCTCCACAAGGGACACGTGGGTCTCGGCGTTGGGCTCGCCCTCCACCTCGAACGCGGTGATGATGCCGCGCTCCTTGACGATCCGGGACCGCACCACGCGCGGCAGCTCCAGCGCCGGGTCGTACGGCGCGATCGCCTCGTACTCCTTGCGCACCACCCGGTCGCGGAACATCGTCTGGTACTTGCCGCGCAGCTCGCGGCGCACGACGAACAGCACCAGACCGGCGGTGACGCGGTCCAGGCGGTGCGCGGGGGAGAGGTCGGGCAGGCCCAGCGAGTCGCGGAGCTTCACCAGCGCCGTCTGCATGATGTGCTGCCCGCGCGGGATCGTCGCGAGGAAGTGCGGCTTGTCGGCGACCACGATGTCGTCGTCCTGGTGCACGACCCCGACCTCGAACGGCACCGGCACCTCGACCGGCAGGTCGCGGTGGAACCAGATGTAGGAGTCGGGCACGAACGGCGCGTCGAGGCCCAACGGCCCGGAGACGCCCCAGATCCGTTCCTCCGCCAGCATCTCGTCGATCCGCGCGGCGGCCACGCGTGGCAGTCGTTCAACCAGGTGGTCGCGCAACGACGACCAGGCGCCCTCGGAAGGCAGCTTGAGCCGCGCCGCGTCCAGGCCGGCGCGCTGCGGAAGAGGGGAGGAGGGTTTGCGTCTCATCGCACCGGCCAGTCTAAATCGTCGGGAAAACCGAACGACATCGCTCAGAAACATTCGCTGTACTGAACGGAGGGCAGGACGAAGACTGGCGGCATGTCGGTCTTCCTCGTTCTCGGCTCGGTCATCTCACTGCAGTTCGGCGCGGCGTTCGCGAACCAGCTCTTCGGCCAGATCGGCGCGCCCGGCGCCACGGCGCTGAGGCTGGGCATCGCGGCGTTGATGCTGGCTGTGGTCGTGCGGCCGAAGTTCCGGCAGGAGACGCTCGTGCTCGGGATGACCATGGCCGGCATGAACGGCACGTTCTACCTCGCGCTCGACCGGATCCCGCTCGGCGTGGCCGTGACGATCGAGTTCCTCGGGCCGCTCGGGCTCGCGGCCGTGCTGAGCAGGAGGCCGCGGGACTTCGTGTGGGTCGGGCTGGCGCTCGTCGGCGTGGTCGTCCTGGGAGTGCGGGAGTACACCGGCGCGAGGCTCGACCTGATCGGGGTGCTGCTCGCGTTGATCGCGGCCGCGTTCTGGGCGTGCTACGTGCTCGCGGGGCGGAAGGTCGCGACGGCCGGGCTCGGCACCGGCGGGCTGGCGGGCGCGAGCCTGATCGCGGCGGCGCTCACGTTGCCGTACGGCCTGTCGACGGCCGGCGCCGCGTTGTTCGAGCCCAGGATGCTGCTGCTCGGCACGCTGGTGGCGCTGCTCGCGTCCGCGATCCCGTACACCCTGGAGATCCGCGCCCTGAAGACGTTGCAGCCCAGCACGTTCGGCGTCGTGCTCGCGCTCGAACCCGCCGCGGCCGCGCTCGCCGGGGCGTTGCTGCTCGGGCAGCACCTCGGCGTGGTCTCGCTGCTCGGCATGGCCCTGGTGATCACGGCCGGGGTCGGAGCGGCGCTACGGAAAGCGCCAGCGCCTCGCGAAACGCCCGCACGGCCGGATGCTGACCTCGTCCTGCCCGTGCCGCAGTGAACAGCAGCCGGGACCTCGGTTCCGGCAGCTCGTGCAGGTCGACGGTGATCTCGCGGTCGTACCAGACCAGGTCCGGCAGCAACGCGACCGCGAGACCCCGTTCCACGAACCGCAGCTTCACCAGCACGTCGGTCGAGGAGAAGCGCACGTCCGGCTCGAAACCGTTGTGGCGGCACCAGTTCACGTTGAAGATCCGCTGCGGGAAGCCCTCGGTCTCCATGATCCACGGGTAGGAGCCGATCTCGTCCACCGGCAGTCCGCGCGGGACGGCCAGCCGGATCGGGTCCCGGGTCAGTTCCCGGTACTCCAGTCCGGAGAACCGCGCCTCCGGCTGGTCCGGCCACTCCTCCACGAAGACGAGGTCGAAGTCCCTGGCGTTCAACGCGGAAAGCGCTTCCGCCGGGTCGAGCACCTGGAACTCGATCCGCAGCGACGGGTGCTCGTCCCTCATGCGCGCGAACGTCGCCGGGATCAGCGCGAGCGCCGCGGTCTGGAACGTCGCCACCCGCAGCGTGCCGGTGATCTCGTGCAGCGAGGCGGCGACCTCGGACTCGGCCTGGTCGAGCCGGGTGAGGACCTCCTCGGTGTGCCGCACCAGGATCTCGGCCTGCGGGGTGAGCTTCACGCGCCGGCCGACCGGTTCCAGCAGGGGTACGCCGACCTCCGTCTCCAGCAACGACAGCTGTTGCGACACCGACGACGGGCTGTAGTTCAGCGCCTGCGCCACGGCGGCGAGGGTTCCCCTTCGGGAGAGTTCGCGGAGCAGACGCAGACGGTGGAGGTCGAACATCCGATCATTATCGGCTACGCTCCCGCTACCGCCCCCTGAGAAAACGTGCTGCCTTCAGCACGCTTTGAGGAGGTATCGGTATGTCCAAACGACTCCGCATCGCCGCGGGGATCGCGCTGGCAACCGGTCTGCTCGTGTCGGTCGCCCCGGCACAGGCCCAGGTCGAAACCGGTCCGTGGACCAGCTACTCACCGTCGTTCACCGTCCAGGAACGCGGCTGCGGCACGGTCAGCAACCTGACGTTCCAGCTCACCTGCTCCACCGCGAGCGGTGACCAGCGTGCCGAGCGGCGTTACGCCACTTACACCGGCGGCACGCGCCAGTTCGAGGGGAGCTTCCGGATCACGAGTCTCGGCGGCACCCGCGTCAGCCTCAAGCAGACGTTCCGGGAGGCCCCCAGCGCGGGACCGTTCTGGATGCTCGCCGTGGAGCGCGGCGGCCGTCTCTACGCCGTGCACGGGGGCGACACCATCGCCACCGGCGCGACCGTGGGCACCACCGTGCGCGTCAACACCGTCCACAACACGGCCACGGAACACCGCACGTACATCAACGGCTCGCGTGCGCACACCTACGCGAGTTCGGGTACGAGCTTCTACGACAAGTTCGGCGCGTACCGGACGTCCAGCGGCCAGGGCCCGGCCACGGTCGTGTGGAGCAACATCAAGTTCTGGCGCAAGTGATCAGACGAATTTCTGTGGTGGGACTGCTGTTCCTGGCTGCCTGCGGCCAGGGGCAGCAGGACCCCGTGCTGACGTCCGAGCTGACCTCGCCCGTCGACGTGACGCTGCACTGGCGTCCGGAGACGGGGTCGGCCGGGCAGGTCGTCGAGTACGCGAACGCGGCGGACGGCGAGTACACGATCCTGGAGTTCGCCGGACCGGCGAAGGACACCTTCCGGCACCCGGACCTGATCCCGGAAACCCGGTTCTACTACCGGGTCCGGCCGTTCACGGGCACCGCGTCGGCCGCGGTGGACGTCGTGCTGCCCCCTGGCGACGACGTGCCGGAGATCGAGGGGCCCGACTGGACCGCGCCGGTCAAGGCCGGCGGCGGGAAGACACCGGTGGCCTCACCCGAGGCGGCGGCGTCGGATCTGCGGGCCGAGGTGAAGCACGCCAACGGCATCCTGTTCACCTGGCAGGACAGGGCGTCGGACGAGGACGGGTACCTCGTCGAGGTGCGGCCCGCGGGCGCGGCGGACTACCGGGTCGCCGTGCAGCTCGACCCGGACACCACGTCGTACGGGGTGATCACACTCCCAGACGAGAAAACCGCGACCTATCGGGTGCGGGCGTTCCGGTTCGGCGCGCCGTCGAACCTGACGCACCAGACGACGGGAAAGGTCTGAGCGCCTGTCTCGCGCACCACGCGCTCGCGGCGAAAAGCATCGCCGCGAGCGCGTAGGGCCATGTCGTGCGTTCGGTGATCGCCAGCAGGACGTTGGTCGCGGACAGGAGTCCGAAAACGCCGCTGAGCAGCCACCAGGTGAGGTTGTCGTCGTGCGTGCGGGCCGTCATGGCGGCCGGGTTACCCGTTCTCGAGCTCCCTCACACCTTCTTCTTCCTCTTTTTTCTCGCCGCGGCGGCGCATGAACCCGAAACCGGGGATGCCGAGGATCGCCTGGCGCATGTCGCTCGTAACCTCGAGCAGCTGGTGGACCTCCGGGCCGACCTTGTCGAGGGTCGCGAGGATCGGCAGGATGTCGCTGGTCAGGTGCTCCGTGAGCACCGGCAGCTCGTCGACCAGCTTGATCGCGGCCTCGACCTCGTGCGGCGACAGCTCGTCCACGAACCGCTTCGCGAGCGGCTGGGCCTGCTTCGCGATCGGTTCGTAGATGCCGATCAGCTCGTTGGCCGTGTCCGCGGTGTGGCCGGCCGTCGTGACCACCAGGCCCGCCCGTTCGGCGACTTCGCTCGCGCTCGCCGTGATCGCGCGGACCTCGACGACCGCCTTCTCCGCGTCCGACACGACGTTCGCCGTGCGGTCGACCAGCTCGTCGGCCCTGCGCACGACGCCGTCGACGGCGTCGATGGTGCCGTTCACCTTGCGGACGAGCTGCTCGACCTCGCCGATCAGGTCCAGCACGCGGCTCGGGACGGCCGCGACGGCCGCGGTCGTGTCGAGCGCGGTATTGAGCGCCTGCTTGGCAAGTCCCATGCCGGGGATCTCCATGCGTCCACTCTGCCTTACGCGTTGGTCGGTTCGGGGTAACGCCATTCGGTTTTCAAAACTGTCAGACCTCCGGATTACCGTTTTCGATGTCTGCCAGTCGGTGGACCGGACGAACCGGGAACCGTGCGCCGTCCGAAGTTGTCAGAGCCGGGGGCTAGCATCCCCGGCGGGCGAGGGAGGGCGCGTTATGTCTTGGTGGCACCGGATCAGACGCATTATCTCCGGTGGAGGGCGGGAGTCGGCGAGTTTCGTCGCGGCACTGCTGGGGGTGCTGGTGCTCGCGGGCGCCGCGCTCGGCCAGGGCATCTCCCGGACGTCGGTCGCGGTGTCGGACGGGCTCACCTGGCTCGGTGACGACCAGCGCGGTGAGGTCGTGCAGGTCAACCCGGTGTCGGGCAAGCCGCAGACGCGCCTGCAGATCAGCGGGCCCGACTCGCAGCTCGAGATCGCGCAGGAGGACGGCCGGCTGATCGTCCTCAACCGGCGCACCGGCGAGATCACCGTCATCGACCTGGCCACCCTGCTCGCGTCCGGCCGCCGCCAGGCGCCGCCCGGAGCCACGAGCAAGGTGCTGGTGGCGAACGGCCTGGTGTTCGTCGTCGACCGCGCCTCCGGCACCGTGCACACCGCGGACCCGTTGACGCTGGCCGACATCGGGCAGCCGTGGCAGGCGGGCCAGCCGCTCGCCGACGCCGTCGTGGACGAGCGCGGCGTGCTGTGGCTCGTGGACCACGGTGGCACGTTGCGCTCGCTGGACTGGTCCGACGACCAGGAGAAGTTCGAGGAGCGCTCGCAGCGGCAGGTCACCGGAGCCGGGCCGCGCACCGTCCTCGTGCCGCACGACCAGGGCGTGACGCTGATCGGGCTCGACGGCGGTGTCGTCGTGCGCGACGGCACGGGCGAGGACGTCGACTCGCTGACGGACCGCTCGGACGCCGAGGTGATCGCCGCCCAGACGTCGCCGCTCGGTCTGGTTCCCGCCTCCCTGCCGTCGTCCTCCGTCGTGGTGCTCGTCGTCGGCCGTGAGGTGCTGCGCGTCGACGTGGGCGCGATGGGGTGCCCGAACCCCGGCCGTCCCGCGGTGTTCCGCGACAAGGTCTACGTGCCCTGCAAGGGATCCGGCAAGGTCATCGTCCTCGACCGCGGCGGCAACCGCGGTGGCGACGACGTCCGCACGTCCGGCGGGGCCGACCCCGAGCTCGTGTTCGACGACGGCCGGTTGTTCGTGAACGTGCCGGGCTCGTCGACGGGTGTGCTGATCGACCCGGACGGCGCCACCCGCACGCTGACGATCCGCAGCCCCGAGCTCCCGGTGAAGGACCCGGACCGCTCGCCGCCGCCCTCCGTGCCGCCGCCTCCGCCGCCGAACCCGAACGAGCCGGTGAAGCCGCCGCGCAACCCGGGCAACGGCAACGGCAACGGCAACAACAACCCGACGACGGAGACCTCGTCCCCGCCGACCACGTCCTCCGTGCCGCCGTCGACCGGTGGTGGCGCCGCTCCCGGCGCGCCCGCGGGGGTGAGCGTGCGGGAGAAGTCGCGCAGCTCGTCGGCGCTCGTCGTGACGGTGAGCTGGAACGCGGCCACGTCCTCCGAACCGGTCGTGGGCTACACGGTGTCGGGCTCCGGCTCGTTCTCCGGCGGTTCGGTGTCGGCGCAGACCGCAGGGACGTCGGCCGACCTGACGGTGCCGTGCACGGGATCGACGTTCTGCTCGGGCGGCCGCCTCGACGTGACGGTGCGCGGGTCGACGGCGACGACGGCCGGTGCCGCGGGCATGGCCGCGTTCACGGTGTCCGCGCCGAACAACCCGCCGCCTCCGCCTCCCGTGACGACCACGACGACCACCCCACCGCCTCCGCCGCCACCCCCGCCCGTCACGACCACGACGACGACCCCTCCACCGCCACCTCCTCCGCCGTCGCTGCCGACCGCGGGTGCCGCGGTGATCACCGGCATCTCCGGCGGGCGGCAGTTGCCGAGGCGCACGGTGAGCATGGCGCCGCCCGCGGACTGGGCCAGCCACAACGGGCGCTGCGAGGTCGTGAACAGGACGCAGGGCTACTCGGTCGGCATCGCCTGCAACGCCACCACGGCGCAGATCGACGTGGAGGAGGGCAGCAACTCGATCGTCGTGCGCGCCTACGCCGCGTCCGGCGCCGGGCAGGTCGACTCGGCGGCCCGCAGCGTCGTCTACACGAGCGACGGCTGCCTGCCGAACAAACCGACCTGCATCCCCCAGCGGATCGCGGAGGGAGGAACCGGGACCGCGCCGATGGGCGCGGGTGGCCTGGGTCTGCTCGCGGTCGCGTTCCTGCTGCGCATCGGTGTTCGTCGTGGAGATGAGGAAAAGTGATCGACACCGGTGAGGTCTCCGCCTTCCGCGATCTGCACACCCGCCTGGGCGACGCGGTCGAGAGCGCCGTGCGCGGCAAGCGCGACGTGATCGACCTCGTCCTCGTGGCGATGTTCGCGGGCGGCCACGTGCTGCTGGAGGACGTGCCCGGCACGGGCAAGACGACGCTGGCGCGTGCCGTCGCGGGCGCGCTGGGCGGGGTGTCGCGGCGCGTGCAGTTCACGCCCGACCTGCTGCCGTCCGACGTCACGGGCACGTCGGTCTACGACCCGCAGACGGGCCAGATCCGGTTCCGGCCGGGCCCGGTGTTCGCGAACATCGTGCTGGCGGACGAGATCAACCGCGCGGCGGCCAAGACGCAGTCGGCGTTGCTGGAGGTCATGGAGGAGCGGACCGTCACGATCGACGGCGTCGGGCACTCGGTGCCCGACCCGTTCCTCGTGGTGGCCACGCAGAACCCGATCGACCTCGACGGCACGTACCGGCTGCCCGAGGCGCAGCTCGACAGGTTCATGCTGCGCACGTCGATCGGCTACCCGTCGGTGGAGGACGAGCTGGACGTGCTGCGCCCCGGCAGCGGCGCGGGCCGGATCGCCGACGTGCGCACGGTGTCGTCACCGCGCGAGGTCAGCTCGTTCAGCGGCCGCTTGGCGCTGCTGCACGTCGCCGACCCGATCCTGCAGTACATCTCGGCGCTGGGCACGGGCACCCGTACCGACGAACGGCTGCGCCTGGGCACTTCGACCCGCGGCCTGCGCACGCTCGTGCGCTGCGCACAGGTGTACGCGGCGTCGAAGGGCCGGCACTTCGTGGTGCCGCAGGACGTCCAGGACATCGCCGACCCGGTGCTGGCCCACCGCCTCGTGCTGACGCGGGAGAGCGTCCTGTCGGGCGTGACGACGTCCGAGGTGCTGGCCGACGTGCTCTCGCGCGTGCCGGTGCCCAAGCCCGCGGCGCAATGAGACTCACGCTGCGCGGCACCGGCGTGGCGGTGCTGGGCCTGCTGATGCTCGGCGTCGGCCTGTGGTGGCGCTACGCGGGCATGGCGGCGTTCGGCCTGGCGCTGACCGCACTGGTCGTCGCCTCGATCGTGTCCGTGCTGGTCGCGTCACCGCTGGCCGTGTCCCGCACGGTCCGCCCGCGCACCGTGCCGCGCCTGGCGCGCTGCAACGGCCGCCTGGAGCTCTCGTCCACGGGCCGCTGGCCCGTGGCGCTGGACGCCGTCGACATGGTGGCGGGCGCACCCATGGCGGTCGACGTGCCACTGCTGGCACCGGCCGCGGTGGAATCCGTCGACTACGCCATCCCGACCGAACGCCGGGGCGTGTTCGACGTGGGCCCGCTGACGTTGCGCCGCAAGGGCCTGGCGGGCCTCGCCCAGGCCCGCACCGTGCTGGGCGAGGTCGTCCAGGTGCGCGTGGTACCGCGAGTGCTCCCGGTCCGCGGCCTCCCGTCCGGAGCCCGCCGGGGCCAGGTGGGCGCGGACGAACGGGTGGAGCGGGGCGGCACGGACCTGGTGGGCCTGCGCGAGTACGTGCCGGGCGACGACCTGCGCCGCCTGCACTGGGCGACGTCGGCCCGCACCGGCACCCTCATGATCCGCGAGGACGCCGACCCGGCCCGCCCGCACCTGGCCGTGCTGCTGGACGACAGCGCCACCTCCTACGCCGACCCGCAACGCTTCGAGGAGGCCGTGGAAGTGGCGGCGTCCCTCATCACCTCCGCCCTGGAGCAGGGCCACCCGGTGCGGCTGCTGACGTCGTCCGGCGGCACCGACATCGAGGAGCAGCAGGACTCGGCCCCGATCCTCGCGGCCCTGGCCGACCTCGAACTGCAGGACGTGGCCGGCCGCCCGACGGTGCCGGTGCGCGACCTCGACGTGGTGGCCGTGGTGAGCGGCACGACCGTGCCGGCGCTGGTGCTGGAGGCGGGCCGCGCGGCGTTCGGCACCGTGCTGGTGGTGGACGAGACGCGGCCGGTGAGCGCGGCGGGCAGCGTGCTGGTGCTGAGCGGTGGGCGGGCCGAGGACCTGGTCGACTCGTGGAACGCGGTGGTGGCGCGATGAGCCGCGCGGACGGCGGGAACGGCACAGCGGGCACGGGCGATGGCCGCGGCTCGGGTGGCGGTGCGACGAACGCACCTGCCGGCGGATCCGGTGCGGTGGGCAGTGCGGCGAACAGGCCTGCTTCCAGCTCTGACCGCGCCGCGAGCGGTGCGGCCGGCAGCGCGGCGAACAGACCTGCTGCCAGCCCCCACCGCCCGAGCGGCCACGCGTCCCACCGAGCACCCGGCAACACCACGTCCCACCGCGCGAGCACTCACTCCGCCACCGACTCCCTCCTCAAGTACGGCTGGGTCACCGCCCTCCTCCTCGTCGCCTCCCTCCAGCTGGCCCAGGCCTGGGACGGCGCCATCCTCTACTTCGGACTGGCCGCCCTCACCGGCTTCCTGGCCCTGCTGCTGAAGAAACTCGTCCCGGCCGGCCTGGCCGCGCTCGGCGTCATGGTCGTCGCGATGGCCGGCGGCTTCCTCCTGGCCCGCGGCGCCTCCCCGAACCGCGATCCCGCGTGGGTGCTGCTCGACACCGTGCCGAGGCTGCTCACGGCGGCGCGCCCCGCACCCGCCACGCCCGAACTGCTCGTGCCCGGACTGTTGCTGATCATCGGCATCTCCACGGGCGCGGTCCTGTCGGTGGCCCGGCGCGGCACGGCCCTGTTCGTGCCGGCGCTCGGGGCGGCGGCGCTGTACGTGTCGGCGGCGCTGCTCACCACGGGCCGCGCCGACCGGTACGGGCTGGTCGCGCTGACGCTGGTGGTGATCCTCGCGCTGGGCTGGCTGGTCCTCGACCGGCGCGGGCCCGTGCTGCCGCCCGCGGTGCTGGCGACGGCCTTGGCGGCGCTGACGTTGCTCACGTTCGTGCTGCCCACCAACGGGTTCGAGCCGCGCAGGCTCGTCACGCCGCCGGTGACCGACATCGCCATCTCGAACCCGCTGCCACAGCTCGCCTCGTGGGCGGCGCAGGGGGAGGCGGAGCTGTTCCGGGTGCGCGGGCCCGAGGTGCCCCTGCGGCTGGTGACGCTGAGCCGGTACTCGGGAGCGTCGTGGGAGGCGGCCTCGACGTACGGGCCGCTCGGCGTGGTGGACGCGCCCGACCTGCCCACGGGCGGGAAGTTCCAGGACGCCAGTGTGGACCTGCGGATCACCGGGTTGCAGGGGGAGTGGCTGCCGGGGGTCGGCAGGCCGCAGGCGGTGTCGTTGAGCAACGCCATGGTGGATCCGGACACCGGGTCGCTGGTGGTGGCCGAGGGATTGAGGACCGGGCTGAGCTACACCGTCCGGGGTGTTCTCGAGACGCCGTCGGACACCGATCTCGTCGAGGCGCAGGTGCCGACGACGGCGACGAAGTACACGGCGTTGCCGCGGTTGCCGTTCACGTTGTCGGAGTACGCGCGGCAGGCGACGCAGAACGCGCGCACGCCGTACGAGAAGGCCGTTGCGCTGGAACAGGTCGTGCGGCTCAACCGCAGGCCGGACGCCGAGGCGCCGGTCGGGTCGTCGTACGCGCGGCTGGAGACGTTCCTGTTCGGGTCGCCCGGCGAGTCGGGTGCGGGAGCGGGGACGGCGGAGCAGTTCGCGTCGGCGTACGCGGTGCTCGCGCGGGCCGTCGGGTTGCCGACGCGGGTGGTCGTCGGGTTCCAGCCGGTGCCCGAGGAGAACGGCGAGCGGATCGTGCGGGCCGCGGACGCCACCGCGTGGCCGGAGGTGTACTTCAGCGGGTTCGGCTGGGTCGCGTTCGATCCCGTGTCGGGCAACGGAAGCGGGCCCAGCGCCGCGTCGAAGCGCGAGGTGCTGAACCGGCTCGCGTCGACCACCGCGAAGCCGACGCCGACCTCGCTCGCCTCGGTGCCTCCGCTGGTGCAGCCGACGGCGGTCGACCCCGATGCGGTCGCCGCGCCCGAGGCCGCGAAGTCCTTCCCCTTCTGGGTGTTCACGCCGGTGCTGCTGCTCGTCGCGCTCTACGTGGCGCGCACGTCACGGCGTGTGAGACTCCGGGCGGCGGGGCCGGTCGGGGCGTGGAACGAGGTGCTCGACTCGTTGCAGCTCGCAGGCCTCAAGCCGAAACCGAGCCGCACCGTGCCGGACGTCGCGCGCGATTGGGGCGAAGCGGGCGCACGGCTCGCGGTCGCGGTCGACCAGGCCGCGTTCGCGCCGCGGCCCGTCCACGACGAGAACAGCTGGCGGCTCGCCCGGCAGGTGAAGAAAGCTGTGCGGCGCAAGGCTTCCTGGTGGCGCAGGATCGTGTGGCCGGTCGACCCGAGGCCGTTGTTCCGCCGCTGACGGATCAGCGGACCACCTGGGCCGGGATGCAGTTCTTGCCCGTGACCTTGAGCAGCGCCTCGCACAGCGAGGGAGCGATGTCCGACTGGAACGGCCCGAGCCACACGAACTGCGTGAACCTCGTGTCGTTGGGCACGATCGCGGAGCAGACGTCGTCGCGTCGGCTCAGGAACGCGGTCTGCCCGCGCAGCGCCGGGTTCACGCTCTCACGGTGCTGCACCCACATCGTCTCGTAGTCCAGCAACGTCTGGACGTCCTCCGCTCGCATCGCACCCTCCAGCGAGTGCAGCACGAGGACGGACGAGCCCGGATCGCACGGCATGTCCGAGTATTCGAGCTGAACGGGCTCAGCGGAGGGCGTGGGTGCGGCGCCGGTGTTCTCCGGGGACTCCGGCCGCAGTTCGCCGCCGATGAGCACGCCGATCCCGATGCCGATGACGAGTGGGATCGCCGCCAGCGCCACGACTGTGCGGCGCTTCCCTCCACGGGCGAACATCGGTGGGCCGGCATAACGAGCGCTTTGCACCGGGGGACCGTACGCCAATGCGTGCGGACGCAACAACACTGACCCGAAACGACCAGTCCGCGTGCTGGGAGCCCGTTCGCCGGGAGGCGGAACGCGACCTAGCTTGAGTTTTAACCTCTGAACGGTTGGGCGTGACCCTGGTTGATCATGAGTGAAGCCCTTGGTTGATCATTCTTCTTGTCTAGGGAAGAAGATCGTCACCAAGGGCTTCAGTTGATCAGTGTGCACCATGCCCGTGACGCCGCCGCGTCCAGGGAGCTGTCCGGAGTGCGTCAGGAGTTCTACCGCTGTCTGACGCGGCGTGCGGACGCGTTGTTCGAGCTGAGCGATGCGGTGTTGTGCGGGGACGGCCCGGTGCGGTCGATCGCGGAGCTGTCGCTGGCCGGCGAGCATCGCCGCGGGCATGGCAGCGGCTATG
>NZ_FOFV01000004.1 GCF_900111005.1 Lentzea albida | reverse complement strand
GGCTGCTTTTGCGTGCGGCCTGGTCGCCTTGCGTGCTTCCCCTGGGGCTCTGCCCCAGACCCCGGCAATCTGAGATGGGGGCCAGCGCTGGGGGCAGGTTGATGGCACGCCTGTTGCTTAGAGCGGCTGCCGGTTGCTTTGTTTGGTTGCGTTGGCGGTGGGGTCCCATCACAAGCCGCACCAAGAGCGGGCCACAGTCAGGCAGGGGTGTCAACCCGGCGAAGAGCGTGCCGGGTTGACACCCCTGCCTGACTGCAGCAAGAGCTATGGCGCGACTCGTGATGGGACCCCACCGCCGGTACCTCTTTGCTCAGGACGGCTCGCCTGCGGCGTCGCACCGATCGCACGCCTCGCCTTCGGCATCGCGGCCATCAGGCGCCACCAGCCCACCTGTCCGCTTCCTGCCTGCCTCAGCCGCGCCACCTGCTGCCGCGCCGCTACCCGAGACCCCGCCCTGCCAGCCTCGCCGCGCTACCAGCCCGGCCCCGGCCCCGGCCCCGGCCTCAGCCCAGTCCCGGCCTCAGCCCGGCCCCAGCCCATCCCGGCCTAGGCCCAGCCCAGACCCGGTACCGCCCCAGCCTCCACCAGCGCTGCGCAGCCCACCCCTACCGCGCGGCCGGGACCGCCGGTTCGTTCAGCGACGGGATCTTCGCCTTGAAGGCCTTCACCATCGCGTCCCTGCCGATCGAGTTGAACTCCTTGCCCAGGGTTCGCATGATCGAGTTCGCGGTCGGGCGGTACAGGCCGGTCTTGTAGTAGCGCGCGCCCTCCACCGGGGCGATCACGCCGCCGTCCGGGGACGGCTGGCCCAGGTACTCGCCCCACTTGGCGCCCGTGGGGTCCTTGGTCACGTTGATCTCGCGTGGTTCGGTGCCCGTGTAGTTGAGGTACGGGTAGTCGTACTCGTCCGCTAGACCGCCGATGGAGTGGCCGAGTTCGTGGATGGCGATCTGGCCCGCTTGGGCGTTGGAGCCTGCGGCGGTGGCCACCGAGCCGCCTGCGCCGCCGTACTTCGTGGTGTTGCCGAGGGCGATGACCTGGTCGGAGGCCGGGGCCAGGGCGGCGAACTCCTTGGCCTTCGTCTCGTTCACGCAGAGGAGGCGCTCTGTGTTCGCGTCGCGGCCCTGGCACCAGAAGCCCATGTCCAGGGCCGTGTCCTTGACGATGCCCTTGGTCGGGTCGTTGTCCACTCCGGACTCCGGCGAGACGACGTTGACCTGCCAGACGTTGAAGTACTGCTTGTAGCTGGCGAAGGGCTCGACCGCGGAGAGCTCCTCCCACTTGCTCTTCACGTTCTCGGTGTAGGTCGGGAGGTCGTCGGTGGTGTAGCCGTCGCCTACGAAGACGAGGTCGAAGCGGTCTGCCGAGTCGCCGGTCACCTGGACGGGGACCACCTCCGCGGCGGCCATCAGGCGGAGGTCCGCCGGCTTCTCCGCCGGGGCCCTCGGGGTGAGGGCCTGGGTGATGGTGCCGTCCTCGTTGAAGACCTCGCGCCATTCCATCGCCGGGGCGGCGCCGCCGGCCGGTACCTGCGCGAATAGGGTCAGCGCGGTGACGGTCAGAGCTGGGAGGAGCAGCCGCGAACGATGCATGTGTTGACGCTAAGCAACCGTGACGTCACCCACAAGCGGCAATAGTTGGCACTTTTGGCCCAAGGATTGTTCCGGCCTGGAAAACGGACACCGGTCGTGGCGTGATCTGGGCAACTACCTACTCTGAGATGTGTGAACCCCACCGATCTGGCGATCTCCGGGCCGTTGCTGCTGGCCACCGGGGTTGCGCTGCTCGCTGGTTTCATCTCGTTCGCGTCGCCGTGCGTGGTGCCGCTCGTGCCCGGCTACCTGGCCTACCTCGCCGGGCTCGTCGGGGCCGAGGCGCCTCGGGTCGAGGCGAACGAACCGGCGAAGCAGGGGCGGTGGCGGGTCGCCGGGGCCTCGTTGTTGTTCGTGCTCGGGTTCACCGTCGTCTTCGCGTTGGCCTCGATGGCCATCCTCGGTGCGTCAGACGCGTTGTTGCTCAACGCCGATCTGTTCCAACGCATCGGTGGTGTCGTCACGATCCTGATGGGACTGGTGTTCCTCGGGCTCGTTCCGGCGCTGCAGAAGGACGTGCGGTTCCACGCGAAGCCCAAGGCCGGGCTGGTCGGGGCGCCGGTGCTCGGGGCCGTGTTCGCGCTCGGGTGGACGCCGTGCCTCGGACCGACGCTCGCGGGCGTGCTCGCCGTGGCGCGCAGCACGGAGATCGGGTCGTCCACGGCACGTGGGGCCGTGTTGGTGCTCGCGTACTGCTTGGGGCTCGGGTTGCCGTTCGTGGTGCTCGCGCTCGGCGCGCGGTGGGCGCTGGGTGTGACGAAGTGGCTGCGCACGCACGCCCGGCAGGTGCAGATCTTCGGTGGCGTGCTGCTGATCCTGGTCGGGATCGCGCTGGTCACGGGGCTCTGGGGTGAGTTCGTCGGGTGGCTGCGCTACTCGTTCGTCGACGTCGTGGAGTTGCCGCTCTAGTGATCGCCTTCCTGCGCAACACGTGGCGCGGCCTCACCTCGATGAGGACCGCGCTCACCTTGCTGTTCCTGCTCGCGCTCGCGGCGCTGCCCGGCGCTTTGCTGCCGCAGCTCTCGCTCAACGCGAGGAAGGTCGACGAGTACGTCGCCGAGAAGGGCTGGTGGGGCGAGCTGCTCCAGAAGCTCGGCTTCTTCGAGGTGTACGCGACGCCGTGGTTCGCCGCGATCTACCTGCTGCTGTTCACGTCCCTCGTCGGGTGCCTGCTGCCCCGCACGTGGGAGTACTTCAAGCAGATGCGCTCGAAGCCGGTGCTGACGCCGCGCAACCTCTCGCGCATGCCGCACCACGCGCAGGCCGAGCTCGACATCACGCCGGAAGAGGCCGTCGACAAGGCCCGGAAGGTCATGCGCGGCTGGCGGATGGAGACCGGCGAGGGCACGGTCAGCGCCGAGCGCGGGTTCCTGCGCGAGACCGGCAACCTGGTCTTCCACTTCGCGCTGCTGGGCCTGCTCGTGTCGTTCGCGCTGGGCAAGATGTTCAGCTACGAGGGCCAGGTCATCGTCCAGGCCGACGGCGGCCAGTTCTGCAACGGCGGCATCTTCAACTACGACTCGTTCCGGCCCGGCCTGCGGGTCGACGGCACGGACCTCACGCCGTTCTGCGTCGAGATCGGCAAGTTCTCCGCGGAGTACCTCGAGAACGGCCAGCCCGTCGGCTACCAGGCCGACATCCGCTACCAGTCGGGCGACGACCTCGCGTCGAACACGTGGAAGCCGTACACGCTGCAGGTCAACCACCCGCTGCGCACCGAGGGCGACCGCGTCTACCTGCTCGGCCACGGCTACACGCCGACGTTCACGGTGACGTTCCCCAACGGCGAGAAGCGCACGCAGGGCATCCAGTGGCTGCCGGCCGACCAGGTCACGCTGGCCTCCGAGGGCGCGACGAAGTTCGACCCGCCGGGCATCACCGACTCCGAGACGCGCCGCAAGAACCAGATCGCCGTGACCGGCCTGCTGGCGCCGACGCCGCTGCTGCACGGCGGCATCCTGAACTCGAAGTTCCCCGCTCTGGACAACCCGATGGTCGCGGTCGACGTGTACCGGGGCGACCTGGGCGTGGACGACGGACGCGGCCAGTCGATCTTCTCGATCGACCAGAAGATGGTCGAGCAGGGCCGTCTGGCCAAGGTCGCGCGCAAGAACCTCGCGCTGGGCGAGGAGATCGTGCTCGACGACGGCACGAAGGTGCGCTTCGACTCCGTGAACGACTGGGTGTCGTTGCAGGTCTCGCACGACCCGACGCAGATCTACGTGCTCGCGTTCGCCGTCCTGATCATCCTCGGCCTGGGGGTCTCGCTGACCGTCAAGCGCCGCAGGGTGTGGGTGCGTGCGACCCGTCTGGACGACGGGCGTACGTTGGTCGAGGTCGGTGGCCTCGCCCGCACTGACCAGGCGGGATACGGCGAGGAGTTCACGCGGCTCGCCCGCGCGGTGCTGAACGAGGAGAAGTCCTGATGCCGGTCAACGAGACACTGGCGACCTACAGCGACTGGCTGTACCGCAGCGCGCTGGGCGTCTACCTCTTCGCGATCCTGCTGTACGCGGTGGAGCAGGCCTTCGCCCGCGCCCCGCGCAAGGCGCTGGTCGGCGCCAGCGGCCCGGACGTCCTCGTCGACGAGCCGAAGGCCGAGCTGAGCCGGGCCGAGCGCATCGGCCGCATGGGCGCCGCCCTGACCGTCCTCGGTGCCGTGCTGCACCTCGGGTCGTTGGTCATGCGCGGTCTGTCCGCCGGGCGCGCGCCCTGGGGCAACATGTACGAGTACATGTCGCTGCTGTGCCTCGCGGCCGTGGTGACGTGGATCGTGCTGATGGCCAAGTTCCCGATCCGCCGCCTCGGCGCGTTCGTGCTCACGCCGATCCTGGTGCTGCTGTTCCTCGGCGGCACCGTCCTGTACGCCGAGTCCGCGCCCGTCCAGCCGGCGCTGCGGTCGTACTGGCTCGTGATCCACGTCTCGGTGATCTCGATCTCGTCCGGCGTGCTGCTGATCCCCGGCGTGACGTCGATCCTCTACCTGCTCAAGGACTCGAAGGCCGACCGCTTCCCGCGGCTGCCGTCCGCCGACGTGCTCGACCGCATGTCGTACCGGACCACCGTGCTCGCGTTCCCGCTGTTCACGGCCGGGATCATCTGCGGCGCGATCTGGGCCGAGGCGGCGTGGGGCCGGTTCTGGGGCTGGGACCCGAAGGAGACGGTGGCGTTCGTCTCGTGGGTGGTCTACGCGGCATACCTGCACGCGCGCGCAACGGCCGGTTGGCGTGGCCGTGGGGCGGCTTGGATCAACGTCGCGGGCTTCGCCCTGAACGTCTTCAACCTGTTCTTCATCAACTTGGTCACTACTGGGTTGCATTCGTACGCAGGTCTCTAACGAGTTAGCCCCCACCTCGATGGAACCGTCGGCGGTTGCGTACCGTCGCAACCCGGGGGTCGGGGAAGTCTCGGTCTCTCTTGCTCAGGGAGGGCCACAGCGGTGAACTGGCAATCACCGGGTGAGGAACAGGGCTCCGGCCCGCAGTACGTCGACCCGCAGGCGGCGGCCTACCTCGACCCGCAGCAATCCGGCCCGCAGAACGT
Organism: Lentzea albida; assembly: GCF_900111005.1. Lineage (GTDB taxonomy): Bacteria > Actinomycetota > Actinomycetes > Mycobacteriales > Pseudonocardiaceae > Lentzea > Lentzea albida. The sequence continues at coordinate 500,108 of NZ_FOFV01000004.1, read as the reverse complement.
CAGCGGCAGCCAATCGGGCCCGCACCAGGTGGGCAACCAGTCGGGGCCGTACCAGGTGCCGGGCAACGCCTCGGGCCCGTACCAGGTGCCCGAGAGCGCCTCCGGCCCGTACCAGGTGCCGGGCAACGCCTCAGGTCCGTACGCGGTTCCCGGCAACGCCTCCGGCCCGTACCAGGTGCCGGGCAACGCCTCGGGGCCGTACCAGGTCCCCGGCAACGCCTCGGGCCCCTACGCGGTGCCCGGCAACGCGTCCGGTCCCTACCCGGCGCCCGGCTCGCAGTCGGGCGGGTACCCGGTCGGCGGCGGCCAGTCCGGCCCGCACCCCACGGGCCAGTACGGCCAGTTCTCGGGCCAGCCGTTCCCGAACAACTTCCCGCAGCAGGAGTACCGCTCGCAGGCCGAGCAGGTGTCGTCGCAGCAGCTGATCAAGAAGGACAAGCGCCCGCCGACGTCCGGCTGGCGCAAGTCGCTGCACTCCATCACCGGCGGCGCCATCAACCTCGGCGAGAGCCCTGCCGACGTGCGGCGCCGTGAGCTGATCGGCCGGATCAACCAGCCGCTGCGCGGGTGCTACAAGATCGCGATGCTGTCCCTGAAGGGCGGCGTCGGCAAGACCACGACGACCACGACGCTGGGCTCGACGTTCTCGTCGCTGCGCGGCGACCGGGTGATCGCCGTCGACGCGAACCCGGACCGCGGCACGCTGGCGTTGAAGATCCCGCGCGAGACCACGGCGACCGTGCGGCACCTGCTGCGCGACGCCCCGCGGATCACGAAGTACAGCGACGTGCGCGCGTACACCTCGCAGTCGCCGGCGCGCCTCGAGGTGCTGGCGTCCGAGCAGGACCCGGCCGTGTCGGAGGCGTTCAGCGAGGACGACTACCGGCGCACGGTGGCGTTGCTGGAGCACTTCTACAACATCGTGCTCACCGACTGCGGCACCGGCCTGATGCACTCCGCGATGAAGGGCGTGCTGGACGAGGCGGACCTTCTGGTCCTCGTGTCGTCCGGTTCGGTCGACGGCGCGCAGACGTCCGCCGCGACGCTCGACTGGCTGGAGGCGCACGGCTACCGCGAACTGGTCGCGAAGTCCGTGTGCGTCATCAACTCGGTGCGCCCGAAGTCGGGCAAGGTCGACCTCGACAAGCTCGCCGCCCACTTCCAGCAGCGCTGCCGTGCCGTGGTCCGCCTGCCGTTCGACGAGCACCTCGAAGAGGGCGCCGAGATCGCGCTGGACCAGCTCGCGCCGGAGACCCGCCTCGCGTTGCTGGAACTCGCCGCGGTCGTCGCGGACGACTTCCCGCACAACTGAGCGGGTCTGCAGTGGCGGAAAGGGGTCCTGGGATCAGGGCCCCTTTTCCGTTCACTCGTCGCGCTTGCGCTGCTCGTCGAGCTTGCGCAGGAACTCCGGGTCGTCGTCGGGTGCGATCACCTTGCGGCCTGGGGTGTACTCCGAGTGCTGCGGGGCGAACGCTCGCCACACGAGCACAGCCACGGTGAGCGCACCGATCACCGCCAGCAGGTAGATCATCGTGTCGCCACCTCCCTTTGCCACGAGATTACCCGCGGCCCAGGGATAACTACGGTTTCAGTGGCGAACGGGTTCAGTCGCCTCGGTCGTCAGCTCCGAAAGGAGCTGCTTCACCTCGGTCTCACGGAACCTGCGATGTCCTCCAGGGGTGCGGATCGAGCCGATGCGACCTGCGGTGGCCCATCGGGTCACGGTCTTCGGGTCGACCCGGAACAGATTGGCGACTTCCCCAGGCGTCAAGAGCCGCTCGGTGGCTGCAGTCACTCGTCCTCCTCAGATCAGACGTTCTGGTCTGATCGTGGCATCTGACCCATCAGGTACTCGAACGCTTGTTTTTTGGTAAAGAGGTAGTAAGGGACGAGCGTCGCGAACCGGACACGGGTGACACTCCCCGCACATGTGACCGCTGCTACGTGAGTGCACGCGTGGGGCATAGGGTTACCCAGGTGGATGCTCTTGATCGACAGATCATCGCCGCTCTGCGCACCAACGGACGGGCCACGTACGCCGACCTCGGCAGGCAGGTCGGCCTGTCCGCGTCCGCCGTGCACGAGCGGGTCGGCAAACTCGAGTCCAGCGGCGTCATCGTCGGCTACCACGCGGTCGTCGACCCCAGCGCCGTCGGTCTGGGCGTGACCGCGCTGATCGGCATCCACCCCACCGACATCGCCGACGACAACGAGGTCGCGGTCGCGTTGGCCGAGCTCAACGAGGTCGAGTCCTGCTACCGGGTCGCGGGTGACGAGTCGTTCGTCGTGAAGGTCCGGGTGGCGACGGTCGACGACCTGGAGCGCGCGCTCGGGCGGTTGCGGCGCATCCACGGCGTGGCCCGCACACGGACGACTGTGGTGCTCTCCACGCGGTTCGAGGGACGCCCGAACACCGGGGACGAGGAAGGCGACGTAACCTGAACGGGTGCTCGCTCGAGATGTGACGCTCTACGTCCTCGCCCGCCTCGGCCTCGTCGCGGTGGTGACGGGCGCGCTCATCTTGTTCAAGGTTCCTTTGCTGCCCGCCCTGGCCGTGAGTGTGGTCGTGGCGCTGCCGGCGTCGTTGTTCATCTTCAAGGGCCTGCGGCAGCGCGTGGCGGTCGGTCTCGACGCGCACCAGGCCGCGCGCAGGTCCGAGCGCGACAAGCTGCGCAGCGAACTGCGTGGTGACGAAGGTCCTGTCACCCAGGCGTAGGACGTCTGCCCGGTTATCGTGCGGGCTGTGAGTACCTCCGTTGACCGCGTTTGCAGCAGGACCAGGCACTGGGTGTGCGAGGCCGTCGGGATCATCGAGGCGGACGCGAACCGCAGCGCGGACACGCACCTCCTGCGGTACCCGTTGCCACTCGAATGGGGCATCGACCTCTACCTCAAGGACGAGTCGACGCACCCCACGGGCTCGCTGAAGCACCGGCTGGCCCGCTCGTTGTTCCTCTACGCGATCTGCAACGGCTGGATCACCGGTGGCACGCCCGTGATCGAGGCCTCCTCCGGTTCCACGGCAGTGTCCGAGGCGTACTTCGCGCGGCTGCTGGGTCTGCCGTTCATCGCGGTGATGCCCCGCTCGACCTCGGCGGAGAAGGTCGCGCTGATCGAGCGCCAGGGCGGGAAGTGCCACTTCATCGACGAGCCGTCGGCCCTCTACGACGAGTCGCGCCGGCTGGCCTCCGAGCTCGGCGGCCACTTCATGGACCAGTTCACCCACGCCGAGCGCGCGACGGACTGGCGGGGCAACAACAACATCGCCGAGTCGATCTTCCAGCAGATGAAGCTGGAGCCGTCGCCCGAGCCCGACTGGATCGTCGTCGGCGCGGGCACGGGCGGCACGTCCGCCACGATCGGCCGGTACATCCACTACCAGAAGCTGAACACGCGCCTCGCCGTCGTCGACCCCGAGCACTCGGTCTTCTTCGACGCGTGGCGCGACGGAAACCGCGACCTGGTGGCGACGCGCGGGTCCGGCATCGAGGGCATCGGGCGGCCGCGGGTGGAGCCGTCGTTCATCGGCGAGGTCATCGACCGCATGATCAAGGTGCCGGACGCGGCGTCCATCGCGACCATCCGGTACGTCGAGGACCTGCTCGGACGGCGGGTCGGCGGGTCGACCGGCACGAACCTGTGGGGCGCGTTCCAGATCATCGCCGAAATGCGGCAGTCCCGTGCGCGCGGGAGCGTGGTGACGTTGCTCTGCGACGGCGGCGAGCGTTACGCGAACACCTATTACGACGACACATGGGTAGCGGCACAGGGCCTGCACCTCGACCCCTGCCACGAACGCCTGAACAACTTCCACCGCACGGGGAACTGGTGACGAGGGTTGTGCGTCACAGCGTGACCTGAGCACCGAGTCCGCAGGGGGGACGCTGTGTCGTCGCTGTTCACCGACGCGGCCGAGATGCGCGCGTACGCCGAGTACCTGCGCACCGAGGCCCAAGAGTTCGAGACGATCCGCAAGTACGTCCACGCCACGGCGTGCGACAAGGCTGGTTTCACGGGCCTGCTGGCGTTGCTGCAGCCGGGCGTGGACGTCGTGCGGGCGTTGTTCGACGAGACGCTCGACTTCGGCAAGTCGAAGCTCGAGGGCACGGCCACGGCGGTGGACGCGACGGCGAAGACCTACGAGGACATCGACGCCCTGCAGCGGCGGATCTTCGAGGGGCTGCTCAAGTGACGACCTCCTACCAGGCCGTTCGTCCCGTCGCGGCCTCGCTGAAGCAGCCCGACGTCGACACGGCGTCCCTGAACGACGTCCTGCGCGACCAGGGCTGGGGCGTGCAGGCCGTCAACTGGGTGTTCGAGGCGGTGACCGGCGAGTCGCTGGTCTCCACGATCATCACGCCGATCACCGGCGACTGGTCCAAGATCCGCGCGGACGGCGACGCGTGGCGCATGGTCGGCAACGCCATGAACGACGTCTCGTACAACCTCACGGACGCCGTGGGCAAGGTGCGCGGCCACTGGGACGGCGACGCGGCCAAGGCCCACGAGAAGTACATCGCCCTCGGCTGGAAGGCGGGCCTGCTCGCCGAGATGGGCGTCGCCCAGCTGATCGCGAAGGGCTTCGACACGGTCGCGTCCGGCGCCGAGGCCCTGGGCAAGCAGGCCGCGCGCCTGCTCGACTACCTGGTCAACAAGCTGCTCGAGGCCGCCGCCACCGTCTGGATCCCGGTCGCGGGCTGGATCAAGGCCGCCGAGATGGTCTGGAACGCGTACCAGATCTACCGGCGCGTCATGGACATCATCGAGACGGTCCAGAAGCTCATCTCGGACGTCAAAGCCCTGTTCGACGCCGTCGGCCGCGTCTTCTCCGCCATCGGCAAGCTGAAGGACGCCGACTCCCTCGCCGAGGCCATGAACGCCACCCAGGAGGTGGCCGAGGCGGGCCGCGACGTCCGCAACGCCGTCAACGACATCCACGACGACTTCTCGAACATCAAGGAGTCGGCCACGGAGATCGCCGACCGCGGCCGTGACGTCGGTTCGCAGGTCCGCGAGATCTACACCCCGCCAGGCGGCTCGGAGGAGACCAAACCGGCCGCCGTCTCGTCGGTGGCACCGGGCGGCGCCCCCGCAGCCGCCCCGCCGACCCTGCACGGCGGCCCCGACGCCCCGACCTCCACCCACGCGGCAGCGGCCACGGGCCCGGCCGCCACGGCACCGCCTTCCCTCGGCGGAGGTGGCGGCGGCGGAGCGCCCACGGGCGGCGTCCCCACCGGCGGCCACTCCAGCGCCCCCGCGGGCGGCGGCCACTCGGGCGGCCCGGCGACTCCGGCCCGCCCGGACACGACGCACGCGGCAGCAGCGGCCCCCGCGGCCGCCCCCACCGGAACGCACCAGACCCCGATGGGCGGCGCGATGCCGATGGGCGCCCCGATGGCGCCGGGAGCGGGCGGCGGCGACCAGACCCGCAGCTCCGGCTCGCGCCCCGGCGCGGGCGGCGTGCCGGCGTTCCCGTCCGCGGGCGCGCCCACGGGCGGCCCCAAGCCGTCCACCGGCCTGCCCACGCCTCCTGGACAGGGCTCGGGCCTCCCGACGCCTCCCAGCCAGGGGTCGGGCACGCCCGCTTCGGGCTCGAGGCCGTCCACGGGCCTGCCGACGCCCCCGTCGGGCCCCGGCACGCACCCGACGCCGGACCCGCACCGGACGCCGGGCTCTGGCAGCGGCCTGCCCACGCCCCCAAACACGGGCGGCCACACGACGCCCGGTGGCTCGGGCCTGCCGACGCCGCCGAACTCCGGCGGTCACCCGACGCCGGGCAGCGGTCTGCCCACGCCTCCGGACCACCCGAGCGCCAGTTCCGGCACCGCGACGGCCCCGGCGCCGTCCCACACGGGCGGCGGCCTGCCGTCGCCTCCGGGACACCCGACCCCGAGTGCCGGTGGTGGCCTCCCTTCGCCCCCGGGACACCCCGCTCCGAGCGCGGGCGGCGGCCTGCCGTCGCCTCCCGGACACCCGAGCCCCGGCACGGACCACCCGACGCCGTCCGGCACCACGCCGCACGACTCGACCACCCCGCGCCCGCACGACACGACCCCGTCCGGCGGGGCGCACGAGCCGAAACCCCACGACACCCCGTCCGGCGGGCCGGCCGACCCCAAGCCGCACGACTCCGGCCCCAGGCCCCACGACACGGACGGCCAGCCCCCGAAGTCCCACGACGGCGACACCCGGCCTCACGACGCCGACCCCAAGCCGCACGACGCCGACCCCAAGCCGCACGACGCCGACCCCAAGCCCCACGACACCGACACCAGCGGTGCCGAGGACGCCCGCCCCCACGACCCCCAGCCCGACCACGACACCCCGCCGGCCCACGACACCGACCCCAGGCCCGGCAACGAAGACGCCACCCCGGGCAACACCGGCGACCACGACGGCGGCAACCCGCCGCCGCCCACCGGCCCCGACCTCAAGGGCCACTTCGACGCCGCCGCCATGGCCGCGCAGGGCCAGGGCTACCAGCACCAGCTGGAGCAGATCCTGCCCGACCAGGCCGACCGCGACCGCTACGTCGAGCTGAGCAAGGAGCTCTCCACCAACCTCAGCCCGCAGGAGGCCCAGCACGTCGCCGACGTCCGCAACCAGATCACGGTCGGCAGCGGCGACATCGTCACCAAGGCCCTCAACCAGGGCGCGCTCAGCACGTACCTGCCCGACACGCCGCACGCGCCGGGCAGCCAGAAGGAGACCTGGCAGAACCAGATGGGCGGCTCGGTCGCCCGTGGCCAGGACGTGGTCGGCGTCAACACACCGCAGGGCCTGCGGGACGGCCTCGCCCTCGACGACAAGGGCCAGGGCTGGACCCCGATCCCCGCGGGCGCGCAGGAGGCGATGCAGCTCCGGTACGAGGTGACCGCCCAGAACGAAGCGGCGCACAACGTGCCGTTCGGCGGGCCGAAGAAGGACACGCCGGACTTCAGCCAGCCCGGGCCGTACGGGGCGAACGAGTACCAGTCGCCGCAGGAGAAGGCGCACTACGAGGCGTCGCAGCAGCAGATGGCGGCGGCCGGGGGCACGACCAAGGTCTACGACGGCTTCGACCCGTTCACCGGTACGGGCTCCACGATGGGCGGGATGCCGGAGTGGCGCGTCGACGGCGGCACACCGTTGCCCGATCGTGCCGAGATCTGGCAGGTGAACGCGGACGGCTCTGAGAAACTGCACGCTGTGTACGACCGCAGGTTCGGCTGGACGAAGCTCTGATGACCCAGTACTCCCAGGAGATGGCCGAGTACCGGGGCGAGACGTTCTTCGCCGGCGCCGAAGGCCCCGACCACGTCTGGATCCGCAAGGTCCCAGGCGTGTCTTACGAGCACAACGACGGCTTCCAGACGTACGGCAACCGTGAGCTCAAGACGGTCGCCGTCACCGACCTCGACGCCTGGTACCGCGAGACCTGCAAGGCGACGTGGCGCGGGCAGCCGTTCAACGTCGTCGCCACGCACGACGGCAAGGCGGAGGCCGGGTACGCGGGCGGCGAGTACGTCTGGGCTCAGCGCAACGGGCTCGAAGGCGACCAGTACAACGGCTACACGGCCACGCTCGACGAGGGCGAACTGGAGGACGTGCAGGTCGACCGCACCGACTTCCTGGCGCGGTGGAAGGAGAAGAACCCGGGATGAGCACCCCACAGGCCGTGCGCAAGGCGGCCGGCATCGGGCCGGAGACGATCCTGCAGAAGATCGTCCACCCCGCCGTCGCGCAGCTCTACCTGGGCAACGTCGTGGTGCCCGGCAAGTTCGAGCCGCACCGCGCGGCCGGGTTCGTGACGCGCGGGCAGGACTTCCCGCAGGGCACGTCCGACCAGTTCGCCGAGGCGTTCGGCGTCGACAAGGTCGCGGACTGGCCGCGCGGGACGCAGTACCTGCTGCGCTTCCTCGCCCACACCGCGGAGCTCTTCGACACGAGCTTCGGCGGCCCGACGCTCGACGGCGCGCAGAAGATGGGCACCACCCGCGTCTACCCGGTCCCGTTCACCGGCACCGGCTACACGCCGAGCGCGAACCCGATCCCCGAGTACGTGATGGAGCTCGCCGAGCTCCCGGCGGGCACGGAGCTGTGGCGCTTCGAACCGGACGGCACCGGCCGCAGCGTCGGCAAGTACGTCCACCGCCAGACCGGCTGGATCCCGACCGGCGACGTCGGCTTCGGGCCGGGGAGGTACTGGCAGGCACCGGTTCCGCACCGCCCGACCGTCCGTCGTGGACTGATCGGCCGCTACCGGGACGAGGACTTCGACGTCGACTTCGGGCCCAGGGCCGGGTCCGTCCTCCTGCACCCGCTCGCCGGCAGGCCCACGCCCCCGGACTTCACCGAGGGGTTCCTCGAGGTGCCGGACGCGGTCGTGGAGGACCTCCAGCTCGTCCGCACGGTCTGCACGTACCGCGGCGCGGAGTTCGAGATCGTCGGTGTCCTGGGCGACCAGGCGGTGCTGCACTTCCTCGGCGAGAACTACGAAACCGCCCAGGAGCTCGGTCTGTCCGAGGTGGACTTCCGCCAGTGGCGCACGATCGCGCAGCGCAGCGAGGTCACCGACATCCGCGGTGACGCGCGGCCGATCCGGCGCGGTCTGTTCGGGAGGGAGAACTAGATGAGCACCCCGAACGACAGCTGGAAGTCCGCCGAGCTCAGGGCCGCCGAGGCGCAGGTCGACGCGCGCTTCAAGGAGGCGCAGGACCTCGCGAACCGGCTCAAGGAGACGCCGCTGCCGCCCGTCCCGCCGGTCGACTTCAAGGCGATCGCCCAGCAGGTCGAGCGGGCCGCGCAGGAGCGGGACGCGCCCGAACAGCTCAAGGCGTTGAAGCGCAAGGTGGACGCGGGCGAGTTCACCTGGGAGGACGTCGTCTCCGGCAAGGCCGCGCAGGACCCGGACGTGCAGGCCATGCAGCAGGAGAACGTCAAGAAGATGAAGCAGGCCTTCCAGATGTTGCAGGAGGGCATGACCGCCGACGAGATCATGGAGGCCCAGCGGCCGCGCCGGGGTCCCGACGACGACGGTGACGCGCTCGACCCCGACATCTTCACGGAGGACAAGTGGTGATGACGGTCTGGCGGACACCGGACGTCCTCGCGGCGGAGGACTTCCTGACGAGCGCCGTCGCCGACGCGGAGCGTGCGATGCGGACGGCCCAGCAGAACCTCCGGGGCAAGGAGCCGTCCACTGAGGACATCCGCAGGGTGATGCAGTTCGCGAAGTCGAGCGAAGCCTCTCCGGCGATGCGTCAACTCGCGGACCGCATCGCGCGCGGTGCCGGTCTGAGCTGGCGTCAGGTCCTCACCGGCGAGGCGGGCCACGACCCGCTGGTGCGCCAGGCGCTCGACGCCGACCGCGCGAAGCTGGACGAGCTGATCCAGGGTGAGACGGCCCCGCCGCCACCCCCGCGCAGGCCCGCGCGAACGGACGACGACGAGCCCGTGCAGTTCACCGAAGACGCCTGGTAGCGCCCTAGTCGAGCACCAGGGCCACGCTGACCAGCACGGCCCACGCCAGCATGGCGATCCCGGTGAACTGCAGCACCGGGATCAGGTCCTTGCCGCCCCGCCCCGCGGCCACGCGACGCACGGCGGGCAGCAGGATCGGCGCCGCCAGGAACCCGAGCAACGCGTACGGCACCCGCACGACCATGCCCAGCGCGATCAGGAACGGCACGGCGATGAGCGCCAGGTAGAGCCGGCGCGTGTCCTTGTCGCCCAGCACCACGGCCAGCGTCCGCTTGCCCGACACGGCGTCCGTCGGGATGTCGCGCAGGTTGTTCGCCACCAGCACCGCGGCCGAGATCGCTCCCATCGCGATGGACGCCCCGATGCCGATGCCGGTGATCTCACCGGTCTGCACGTACAGCGTGCCCAGCACCGCGGCCGGTCCGAAGAAGAGGAACACCGCGATCTCGCCGAGGCCCGCGTAGCCGTACGGACGCTTGCCGCCCGTGTAGTACCAGGCGCCGAGGATGCACACGGCACCGAGCGCGAGCAGCCACCAGAACCCGGACAACACCACGAGCGCCACACCCGCGAGCGCGCCGATGCCGAGCGAGATGAAGGCCGCCAGCCGCACCTTCTTCGGCTCGGCGGCACCGGACCCGGTCAGGCGGAACGGCCCCACCCGGTTGTCGTCCGTGCCGCGGATGCCGTCGGAGTAGTCGTTGGCGTAGTTCACGCCGATCTGGAACGCCACCGAGACGACGAGCGCCAGCACCGTGTAGAGCGCGTTGAACTCGTCGATGTGGTGCGCCGCAGCCGCTCCGACGACCACCGGGGCGATCGAGTTCGGCAGCGTGCGCGGGCGGGTCCCCTGGATCCACTGGACGACTGAGGCCATGCCCCTATCCTCCGACATGACTCCTGAGGACCCGCCGAAGGGGTGTATCAGCAGGCAGTGGCGCCCGAGACGCCCGCCACGTACGCCTTCGCGATGTGCTTGCCGGACGCGATGCGGTACCAGACGTTCGAGGTGCCCTGCGTGCCCGACACCGACTCACCGGTGAGCTGGCACGTCACCCTGACCTGCGCGTGGTTCGCGGCCAGCCCGACCTGCGTGGACGAGGAGTTCGCTCCGCTGCGCACGTTGACCGTGCCGTTGGCGGCGGACGTGCGGACCGTCCCCACAGGACCGGAACCGGTCCACAGGTACGTCACGGTCACCCACGCGTTGTTGGTGAGCTTGAGGCCGTCCCAGAACGTGCCGTCGGCGAGGTCGATGCCGGCCGGGTTCGCGACCTCGCGGCCGAACTGGTCCTTGCCGCCGTTGTAGTTGTTCTCGTACGCGGCCTGCGCCTCGGGCTTGCCCTGCGGCAGGTCCTTCCACATCTCCCGGGTGGTGGACGGGTTCCAGTAGTCGTCCTTGGTGTTCCACGGGCCGACGTCCCACACGGGCGCCCATTCACAACGACCGTTCGAAGCGCACACCTGCACGCTGTAGTTGCCGGAGTTGTTGTTGGCGAGCCCACGCCGTGACGGCAGCGCCACGAAGTGGTCGCGCGATCGGATCACGTGCCCGTTCGCCGTCGTGCCACCGACGAGGCCCTCGCGGGTCGCGTAGACGCGGTACGAACGTCCAGCAGCGGCAACGGAAACGTCTTCCGCCGCGGGCACCTTCGACGCCGTCAGCCTCACCTTCGAGGCCTTGCCGCTGCTCAGGACCACGCGCGTCTCGACGGTGGAGGTGGTCACCGGCAACGTCGCCGGAGCCTCCAGCCACTCGGTCCACTGGCCGTCCGCGCGCAGACCGCGCACGTCGACGACGCCGTCGCCGGTCACCGCCGCCGTGACCGCGTTGGCGGGCTGCGCGAGTCTGTGCGTGCCGAGCTCGACCAGGCCCGTGCGCGGGGAGCCGCCCCACGTGACGGCGCGGCCGCTCACGTCGGCGGTCCACTCGTTCGACGCCGGAGCCGCCTGCGCGGGAGACGCCAGTCCGGCCACCAACGCGGCGCCGGCGACCAGCGGTAACAGGTAGCGCATGAAGAAACCCCCATCGCTAACGCGCACGGCCAAGTTCCGCACGCTTCGCGGCGAGGGTCTTCCTCAGCGGTAAAGGTTCACCTAAAAGCGTTGGCCACCGCGGTCCGGTCGACCTTGCCCGGTCCGCGCAGCGGCAGTTCGTGCACGAACCGCACGAGCTTCGGTGCCGCCGCCCGTCCGACGGCCTCGGTCACGACGGCCTTCAGCTCCTCGATCGACGGTTCCCCGTCGTGTGCCACGACAGCCGCGGCCACGACCTGGCCCCACTCGTCGTCGGGCACGCCCACGACACAGGCCTCCAGCACGCCCTCCACGGTCGCCAGTGCCCGTTCGACCAGCACCGGAGGCACTTTCTCGCCACCCGTGACGATCACGTCGTCCGCGCGGCCCAGCACCTCCAGCCGCCCGTCGCGCAGCCGCCCGAGGTCGCCGGTGCGGAACCACTCGCCGAACGGCTCGGGGCTGCCGCGGTACCCCAGCGCCAGCACCGGTCCGCTGATCTCGATGACGTCGTCGGTGCGCAACGACACGTCACGCAACGGTTCGCCGTCGTACACGCACCCGCCTGAGGTCTCGCTCATGCCGTACGTCGTGACGACCTGCACGCCCAGAGCGCGCGCCTGCTCCAGCAGTTTCGGCGGGGTGGCGGCCCCGCCGATGAGCACGCCGTCGAACTGCCGCAGCGCCTCCAGCCCCGGCCCCTCGCCCACGACGAGCCGCGACAGCTGCGTGGGCACCAGGGCGGTGTAGTGGCGGCCGGGCTGGGCCAGCACGGGCCGTGCGGCCTGCGCGAAGCCCATGGCGCGGAAGCCTCCGGACAGGTCGAGCACGCCGGGCGCGGTGCCGGCGATGATCGACCTGACCAGCACCTGGACCCCGGCGATGTGGCCGGTGGGCAGCGCCAGCAGCCACGTGCCGGACCCGCCGAGCCGCTCGTGGGTGGCCTCGGCGGACGCCGTCAGCGCGTCCGCGTCGAGCAGGACGGTCTTCGGCTCGCCCGTCGACCCGGAGGTGGGCACGCCGAGCACGGCGCGCTTCTCCCAGCCGTCGAGCGGTCCGTCGACCAGGGGCTCGCCGCCGCTCAGGGCCGCGCGCAGTTCGTCGAGCATGCTCTTACCTGCCCATGAGGAGTGCGGGCTCAGAAGTAGTACGGGTAGTTCGACCAGTCGGGGTCGCGCTTCTCCAGGAAGCTGTCGCGGCCCTCGACGGCCTCGTCGGTCATGTACGCGAGCCGGGTCGTCTCGCCGGCGAACAGCTGCTGGCCGACCAGTCCGTCGTCGATCAGGTTGAACGCGTACTTGAGCATGCGCTGCGCCGTCGGCGACTTGCCGTTGATCTCGCGCGCCCACTGCAGCGCCGTGGTCTCGAGCTCGGCGTGCGGCACGACCTCGTTGACCGCGCCCATCTTGTACATGTCCTCGGCGGAGTACGTGCGGCCGAGGAAGAAGATCTCGCGGGCGAACTTCTGCCCGACCTGCCGGGCGAGGTACGCGGAGCCGTAGCCGCCGTCGAACGAGCCGACGTCGGCATCGGTCTGCTTGAACTTGGCGTGCTCGGCGCTCGCGATCGTGAGGTCGCACACGACGTGGAGGCTGTGGCCACCGCCCGCGGCCCAGCCGGGCACGACCGCGATGACGACCTTGGGCATGAACCGGATCAGCCGCTGGCACTCGAGGATGTGCAGCCGCCCCGCGCGTGCCGGGTCGACCGTCTCGGCCGTCTCACCGGAGGCGTACTGGTAGCCGCTGCGGCCGCGGATGCGCTGGTCACCGCCGCTGCAGAAGGCCCAGCCGCCGTCCTTGGGGCTCGGCCCGTTGCCGGTCAGCAGCACGCACCCGACGTCGGACGACATCCGCGCGTGGTCGAGCGCCCGGTACAGCTCGTCCACCGTGTGCGGCCGGAACGCGTTGCGCACCTCGGGCCGGTTGAACGCGATGCGGACCGTGCCCTGGTCGAGCGCGCGGTGGTACGTGATGTCGGTGAAGTCGAAGCCCTCGATCGGCTTCCACAACGACGGGTCGAAGAGCTCCTGATCTGCCACGGTCTGAGACTCTAGGCGCATGAATCCGTCCACGGCGCAGGCGAGGGTGATCGTCGACGAACTGGTCCGCAACGGCGTCCACCACGCCGTGCTGTGCCCCGGTTCGCGCAACGCCCCGCTGTCGTTCGCCCTGCACCAGGCCGAACAGAAGGGCCTGCTCTCGGTGCACGTGCGCATCGACGAGCGCAGCGCCGGTTTCCTCGCGCTCGGTCTCGCCAAGACCGGCACGCCCGCCGTCGTCACCTGCACGAGTGGCACGGCCGTCGCGAACCTCCACCCGGCCGTGATCGAGGCGCAGCTCACGAACGTGCCGTTGATCGCACTCACCGCGGACCGGCCGGTCGACCTCTACCGCACGGGCGCGAGCCAGACGATCAACCAGTACGACCTCCTGGGCATCCCGACGCTGCACATGCCGGAGGGCGGCGGTGAGGCCGTGACGCGGTCGTTGATCTGCCGGGCCATCGCCGCGGACGGTCCGTCGCACGTCAACGTGCCGTTCCGGCCTCCGCTGACGCCCTCCGACGACGAGTGGCCGGCGTCGGGCCGCGGCGCGTGGACGGAGACGGACCGCGCGTTCGCGGTGGAGACCCGTGCGTCGGAGTTGCCCGCCCGCACTCTCGTGCTGCTCGGTGACGACCGCCCGGAGCGGCTGCTCGCGGCCTCGCGGCTCGGCTGGCCGGTGATCGCCGAGCCGACCGCGCCCGGCGGCCTGCGCCACGGGTCGTTGCTGCTCAACGCGGGCCTGCCGGAGCACCTGCGGCCCGAGGCGGTGCTCGTCGTGGGGCGCGTCACCCTGTCGAGGGGACAGCAGACCCTGCTTGGAGCGACTCCAATCGTGCACGCCGTGGGGGATCAGGCGCAGTGGCCGGACGTCCCGTTCAGTGCGACCCGCGCCTCCACGTGGTTGCCGGAGCCCGCCGCCCTGGACGGCGAGTGGACGCAGGCGTGGCAGCGCGCGGTGAAGGACGTCGGCGTGGCCGTCGACGACCTGCTGGACGCCACGCCGTGGCCGACGGGTCTGCACGTGGCGCGCGACCTGGTGCAGGGGATGCCGTCGGGGTCGCTGCTGTTCGTGGGCTCGTCGAACCCGATCCGCGACGTGGACTTCGCCGCGGAACGCCGTTCGGACGTCGCCGTGCACGCCAACCGGGGTGCGGCGGGCATCGACGGGAGCGTGTCCACGGCGCTGGGCCTGGCGTTCGTGCACGACGGGCCCGCGTACGCGTTGATGGGCGACCTGACGTTCCTGCACGACAGCAACGGCCTGCTCGCCGACCGCCGGCCCGACCTCACGATCGTCGTGCTGAACGACGACGGAGGCGGGATCTTCTCATTGCTGGAACAGGGCGCTCCGGAGTACGACGGCAGTTTCGAGAGGATTTTCGGCACCCCGCACGGGACTGATCTGACCGCTTTGTGCGCGGGCTACCGAATTCCGCACTCCATTGTGGACGACCAGGAGGAGTTCCGTAGCGCGATTGCGGCGCCGAAGGGCCTCCAAGTGGTCGAAGTGCAGGCAAAACGCGACGAACTGCGCGCACTGCACCAACGTCTCAAGGCGACGGTGTCAACCGTTTTCACCAGATAGGAAACATACGTAAGTCGGTGGCTCGCCCATGATCGTCTGGATAGCGTCCGCCGCATGTCGATCAGATCGAAGGCGACGGCCGCGGCGGCGTCCGCGGCCGCGATGACCCTTTTCGCGGGTACGGCGCTGGCGGCGTCTCCAGGTGCTCCCGGCGCCGGCGACCCGTACTTCCCGACGTACGGCAACGGCGGCTACGACGTCTCCCACTACGACATCAGGCTCAACTACAACCCGAACGGCGACCAGCTCTCGGGCACCACGACGATCCTCGCCAAGGCGACCGAGGACCTCACGCAGTTCAACCTCGACTTCCTGCTCAAGGTGAAGTCGGTGCGCGTCAACAACGTGCCGACGTCGTTCGTCTCGGACCAGGGCGAGCTCACGCTCACCCCGCGCGGCGGCGTCCGCAGGGGCCAGGACCTGACGATCGTCGTCACATACGCCGACAGCCCGTCCACCGTGAAGGACCGCAACGGCTTCACGGCGTGGACGAAGACCGTCGACGGCGCCCTGGCCATCGGTGAGCCGGAGATCGCCTCCTGGTGGTTCCCGTCCAACGACCACCCGACCGACAAGGCCACCTTCGACGTCAACGTGGCCGTCCCGAACGGCGTCGAGGCGATCTCGAACGGCACGTTCGTCGGCCAGACCCGCCAGATCAACGGCTACACGCGCTGGAACTGGCGCAGCACCAAGCCGCAGGCGACCTACCTGACGTTCCTGACGATCGGCCAGTTCGAGCTCCGCCAGGGCACCACGCCCTCGGGCCAGCCGTACGTCAACGCGTACTCCGAGCGCCTCGGCGAGAACGCAGACGCCGCTCGCGCCAGCATCGAGCGCACGCCGGAGATCACCGAGTTCCTGGCCGAGAACTTCGGCCCGTATCCGTTCGAGGCACAGGGCGGCGTAGTCACCCCGAACCTCGGTTACGCGCTCGAGAACCAGACCCGCCCGACCTACGACACGGGCTTCTTCCGCCGCGGCGCCAACACCTACGTCGTCGCGCACGAGCTGGGCCACCAGTGGTTCGGCGACTCCGTGTCCGTGCACCACTGGCGCGACATCTGGCTGAACGAGGGCTTCGCCTCCTACGCGGAGTTCCTGTGGTCCGAGCACATCGGCGAGGGCACCGCCCAGGAGAACGCCGACTTCACCTACGACTCGTACCCGGCCGACAGCCCGTTCTGGAACGTCCTGCCCGGCGACCCCGGCGCCGGCGCGGTCTTCGACGGCGCGGTCTACGACCGAGGCGCCCTCGCCGTGCACGCCCTGCGCGTGGCAGTAGGCGACGAGAAGTTCTTCGAGATCCTGCGCACCTGGGTAGCCGAGAAGAAGTACTCGGACGCCACGATCGAGGAGTTCATCGCCGTCGCCGAGCGGGTCTCGGGCCAGCAGCTCGACCAGCTCTTCCAGACGTGGCTCTTCACGAAGGGCAAGCCGGACGAGGCCCCGGGCCGCACCGCCGACGCGGCCGCGAAGACCCTGTCGGTCACCGCGGAACCGAAGTCGCGCGCCAAGATCCAGCTGACGCACCAACTGCTGGACGCCCACAAGTAGATCGCTTTTCCGTTCACGAGCCGTGCAGGCCACTCCAGGTGGCCTGCACGGCTCGTGTTCGTGTGACCCTGGATCGGGTGCTGCTGGTTACGTCGAACGGGTGTAAGTAGTCGTACCGATCCGCGCTCCGCCCCATTTGCTTTACCTTCAAACGACAGTTCGCAGTGCACGTGGGGGAGTGAACTCGTGACGGGTCAGAGCAGCGCGCAGGAAAGCGCGCAGGCGTACGCCCTGGAGCGCTACTACGCGCAGTCCGGCGGCCCCTTGATGGGTTTCATGAGCGGCGGCGTCAGTACGATCCTGGCCGCGGCCAAGTCTGTGGAGGCCGCGGCGGAGGCGGGCGCGCTCCAGCACGACCCGGAGGCCGTGGACACGGCGATCAAGAAGCTGGACGACTTCGCGGCCGTCCTGGAGAAGATCGCCCGAAACTCTGCGTACCTGGCGACGAAGACCCCGTTGGGCGGGGGATACGCCGACCAGATCGGCAAGTTCAACGAGGGAATCGGTGAGGCCGCACGATCCGAGGTCATCCCGGGCCTGATCAAGGCGATCAGTGAGCTCAAGGCCCAGTTGGACAAGAGCCGCAAGTCCTACCGGAACGTGGATGAGGGCACGTCCGGCACCATGAACCGACTGTGACAGGAACTCATGAAGCACGCGCGTATCGCCATTGCCGGACTCGCTCTGCTCGCTGCGGCCTGCTCGGGTGGGCCGACCACGGGTGAAGCCAAGCCAGGCGGCACCAGCGAGAGCCCGACCAGCACGTCGCCGTCAGCGACAGGCGACTCCCGACTCGCCTCTGTGAAACCGTGCGAACTGATCAGCGACGGTGAGGCGAGCGACCTCAGCATCAAGTCGCCGACGCCCAGCCAGTCCCTCGGTCAAGGGGTGTGCGAGTGGGACGGCGTCGGCAACGGCGGCCTCACGGTCGCAGTGGAGCAGGAGAAGGGGGCGGACAGCCTCAACTACGAGGGCGATGTGAAAACTCCCTCGAAATTCGGGAAGTACGACGGTTTCACGGTGGCAGGGGCGAAGAAGACCGTTTACATGTGCCACGCGGTGATCTCGGTCAGTGAGTCGTCGAGCGTGCAGATCATCGCGAGTGCCGGTGCTGCGACCACCGACACGGCCAAGGCGTGCGAGATGGCCAAGAAGTCCGCTGACTTCGTCGTGGGCAAGTTGTCCTGAGCCGCAGTTCGAAGGGATGACCGATGGCGTACGACAGACCGCAGGTTCCACAGCCGACCGCCAACTACCCAGGACACAGCCACGCCGCCATGCACCAGCAGGCGATGGACGGCAACGATCCGGGTGAGGCGGGCAAGATCGCGGCGATGTGGAAGTCGATCTCGACTGAACTGGTCGACGTCGCCGTCGGACTCAACACCGTGGTCAACGGCCTGCGGGCCGGCTGGACCGGTAGCGCGGGCGCCGCAGCCTCCCAAGCCCTGACGAAGGTCGGCAACTTCACCGACCAGCTGTCGGCTTCGTTCTCGGCGACCAGCGGCGTCATCAACCGCCAGGTGGAGGCCGCGGAAGCCACCAAGAACAAGTTCCCCCAGGAAGTCCCGTACAACCCGCAGCAGATGCTGAAGGACGCCGCGACCAGCCTGAACCCGCTCAAGATGGCCGCGGCGCCGTTCGAGATGCTTGCTCAGCGGGAGAAGTCGCAGGCCGCCAAGCAGGAGGCCGAGCGGGTCATGCAGGAGCGGGACAACTCGCTCGCCGCGGCCGCCGCGACGATGCCCACGTTCGAGGAGGCCCCTCAGTTGCCCAATGGCGACCAGGGGGTCACCACGACGAGCAGCACGACGTACGCGCACACCACGAGTTCGGTGACGCCGTCCTCGCAGGTGGGGAGCACCGCCAACTCTTCCACCGGCATCGCATCCGTCGGAAACCCCGCTGTCGGCAACCCCGTCGCGGGCACCCCGCCCATCGGCAACCCGGGCCAGAACAACGGCACCACCAACCCCTCGTGGGTCGCGCCGCCGACCACCCAGCCCACCCGACCGGGCCAGCTCCCCAACGGTGGCAACCCGAGCGACCGCAGGCCGCCGCTTCCCGGCCCCGGCCCGTTCCCGCCCGGCATGTGGCCGAACGACCCCCGCCCTACCGGGCAGGGCGGGACCGGCCGTGGCCCGGCAGGCGCCGGCGGACGTGGCGCGGGTGCGTTCGGCCCCGGCGCAGGTGGTCGCGGTGCCGGCGGCTTCGGCGCAGGTGGAGCAGGCGGGTTCGGCCCGAACGCCGGCTCGCAGGCGGGCCGCGGCACCTTCGGCCCCTCCAACCCCGGCGGCGCCGCCGGAGTCGCCCACGGCCCGGAGGGAACCGCCCGCGGCGGCAGCAACGCGGGCAGCACGGGCAGGCCCGGCGCCGCAGGTGCCGGCGCGGGTGGCATGGGCGGTGGCGCGGGCAACGGCGAGGAGGACAAGGAGCACAAGTCGAACTACCTCGTGCCCACGGACGAGTACTTCGACGACGACCGCATGGTCGCCCCGCCGGTGATCGGCGACTGACCGCCGCAAACTCAGTGGCCCTCAACCCCGGCGACGAGCACGATCAACGGGTGAACTCTCGTGTCGCGCTCGTCACCGGCGCAGGCTCCGGAATTGGCGCCGGAACAGCAAAAGCCCTGGCAGCCCAAGGAAACCGGGTGGCTCTGGTCGACAGAAGCGACCGCGCGCAAGCCGTGGCCGACGAGATCAGGGAGTCCGGCGGAACGGCGATGGCCGTGCAGGCGGACATCAGCGACCCCGACGCCGTCACCCAGGCCGTCGAAGAGGTCACCGCCACCCTGGGCCCGGTCGAGGTCCTGGTCAACAACGCCGGGTTCGCCAGGGACAACATGGTCCTCGACATGCCGCTCGCCGACTGGGACTCCGTGATGGCCACCCACCTGCGCGGTAGCTTCCTGATGCTCAAGGCCACAGCGCCGGCCATGCGCGAGGCGGGCTGGGGTCGCGTCGTCAACATCTCCAGCATCTCGGCGCTGGTCGACGGCGACCGCGCCAACTACGTCGCCGCCAAGGCTGGCCTGGAGGGCTTCACCCGCGCCACGGCGCTGGACCTCGCGCCGTTCGGCATCACGGTGAACGCGATCGGGCCCGGTGTAGTGGTGACCGAGATGACCAAGGTGTCCGCGGCCCGTGCGGGGCGCACGCTCGACGAGCACATCGAGGTGCAGCGGCAGTCGATCCCACGCGGGCGTGTTGGCACGCCACATGACATCGCACGTGCCGTGCTGTTCTTCACGGCGGAAGACGCCGACTACGTCACGGGTCAGGTGATCTACGTCAGCGGCGGGCCGCACGGATAGACGGTCAGATGCCTTCGAGGGCCTCGCGCATGGGGCGCATCTTGGCGTGCGCCTCCTGCACCTCGATGTCCGGATCGGAGTCGGCCACCAGCCCGCACCCCGCGAACAACCGGGCCGTCGACCCCGAGATCTGCGCGCACCGCAGGGCGATGCCGAGTTCCCCGTCGCCGTTGCCGTCGATCCACCCGACGGGCCCCGCGTAACGCCCGCGGTCCATGCCCTCCAGCTGCGAGATCAGCCGGGTGGCGTCCAGTCGCGGCGTTCCGCCCACGGCGGCGGTCGGGTGGACCGCCGAGCCGAGGTGCAGCAGCGACACGGACGACTCCAGCGTGCCGATCACGTCAGACGACAGGTGTGACACGTTGGGCAGCCTCAGGACCGAGGGCCCCTCCACGGACATGGTCGTGCAAAAGGGCCGCAGGGTGTCCGCGAGAGAGCGGATCGCGTAGTCGTGCTCTTCGAGGTTCTTCTCCGACGACATCAACGCCGCCGCGAGCTCCTCGTCCGACATGCCGTCGTGCGGCCACGTCGTGCCGGCCAGCACCCGCGAGTCCACGACCGAACCGGTCCGGCGCAGCAGCAGTTCCGGCGTGGCGCCGACCAGGCCGTCCACGGCGTAGGCCCAGCACTCGGGATAACGCCGCGCGAGCCCCTGCAGCACGAACCGCTGGTCCAGCCGCTTGTCGGTCACGGCCATCAGGTCGTGCGCCAGCACCACCTTGTCCAGCTCGCCGGCGCGCATCCGCCGCACGGCTTCGCGCACGGCCTCGCGGTACTGCGTGACCGGCAGCTGCCCGTTGGAGTAACGGACGGAGGTCGGGCGTGAGAGAGGCGCGACGTGCGGAGCCGGGTCGGAGGCGCCGATCGTCGTGACCCACTGCTCACCGTTGCGCCGCCCGGCGACCACCTCGGGCACGATCAGCACCGAGTCACCCGGTGAGTCGGCGAACGCCATCGAGACGAACGCCACCGGACCGCTGCCCGGTACGCCCAGCTCGTCGTCCACGTCGAGGTGGGAGACGAACTCCTGCCACCACTTGTCGGCCTTCGCGAACCGGTCGGGGCCGCTGACCTCGAACCGCGCGGCCTCGCCCCAGCCGACCAGCCCGGACCCCTCGCGCACCCAGGCGAGCGCGCGCTCCGGATCCGGCAGCAGTCCGAGCAGGTCACCGGCGGTGTCCCGCTTCGACCGGACGCGAATTCGCTGCCGTGCTCTCGATGTCGGTGCAGAGGTCACAGTCCGACTGTATGGACATGAACCTGAAAGCGCGGCATCCGCCCGGCTCTAGACTTCTCAGTTGTGGTGGAGGACGCAGTGACCAAGACGCCCCGCGGTGTACGCGTCCGCCGTGCGGTCTGCAGAGCGTTGTTCGTCGTCGGTGGCGTGATCACGCTCGTGTGCGTGCTTCTGCCCATCGCGTGCTGGCGGGACGACGTGGCCATCGAGCGGTCGATGGGGCAGGCGGTCGCGCAGGTCGACTCCGTGTCCTTCAACCGGACGGTTGTGCGCTACGCCACACCGGACGGGCGCGTGATCATCCCGTCCCAGGGCGTGCTCTACCCGGACGGACTCAAGGTCGGGGACAACGTGCGGGTCGAGTACGACCAGACGAACCCCGAACTGACGCGCGTCGCCGGGCGGACCGCCGTGCTGTCCCTGCTCCCCGTCGGAACGTTCCTCGTGTCCGTCTGGATCGTCATCGCCGCGGTTGTGACAGTTCTACGCAGGTTCGGCGCCCGGATGTAACATCGGTGTATGGCGGATGACCTGGAGCTGCGCTTCGAGCGCACCGTGCAGGCCGAATCGCGCATCGAGCCGCGCGACTGGATGCCCGACGGCTACCGCAAGACTCTGATCAGGCAGATCGCCCAGCACGCGCACTCCGAGATCATCGGGATGCAGCCGGAGGGCAACTGGATCAGCCGCGCGCCCTCGCTGCGCCGCAAGGCGATCCTCCTGGCGAAGGTGCAGGACGAGGCGGGGCACGGCCTGTACCTGTATTCGGCGACGGAGACGCTCGGCGCCGACCGCGAGGACCTGACGACCAAGCTCATCGAGGGCCGCCAGAAGTACTCCTCGATCTTCAACTACCCGACGCTCACGTTCGCCGACGTCGGCGTCATCGGCTGGCTGGTCGACGGTGCCGCGATCTGCAACCAGGTGCCGCTCTGCCGCACGTCCTACGGGCCGTACGCGCGCGCGATGATCCGAATCTGCAAGGAAGAGTCGTTCCACCAGCGTCAGGGCTACGAGCTCCTCATGACGATGATGCGCGGCACCCAGCAGCAGAAGGACATGGTCCAGGACTCGGTGAACCGCTGGTGGTGGCCGGCGCTGATGATGTTCGGCCCGCCGGACGCCGAGTCGACCAACACCGAGCAGTCCATGGCGTGGCGGATCAAGCGCGACACCAACGACGAGCTGCGGCAGAAGTTCGTGAACATGAGCGTGCCGCAGGCCGAGGCCCTCGGCGTGACGTTCCCCGACCCCGAGCTGAAGTGGAACGAAGAGCGCGGGCAGTACGACTTCGGCTCGCCCGACTGGGACGAGTTCTGGCAGGTCGTCAAGGGTGGCGGAGTCTGCAACGAGCAGCGCATCGCCCACCGTCGCAAGGCGCACGAGGACGGCGCATGGGTCCGTGAGGCCGCCGCCGCGCACGCTGCCAAGCACGACGCACGTAAGGAAGGTGCCGCGTGAGCACGTCGTGGCCGTTGTGGGAAGTGTTCGTGCGCGGCAAGCGCGGCCTGAACCACGTGCACGTCGGTTCGCTGCACGCGCCGGACGCCGAGATGGCGCTGCGCAACGCCCGTGACGTCTACACGCGTCGCAACGAGGGCGTGTCGATCTGGGTCGTGCCCGCCACGGAGATCACGGCCTCCTCGCCGGACGAGAAGGACCCGTTCTTCGCGCCGTCCGGGGACAAGGTCTACCGGCACCCGACGTTCTACGCGATCCCCGAGGACGTGCCGCACCTATGAGCTTCGACAACGCCTACGAGTCGCTGCTGGGTGGCGAGGACGCGCACTGGGCGTTCGGAACGGGCTTCTCGGAGGCCCTGTCCGGCGTGAACCGCGAGTTCCCCGCGGGCGTCGACAGGGACGCGCTCGCCGCGTACTGCCTGATGCTCGGCGACGACGCGCTGATCTGCTCCCAGCGGCTCGCGGAGTGGTGCTCGCGCGCTCCCGAGCTGGAGGAGGACATCGCGCTCGCCAACATCGCCCTGGACCTGCTCGGCCAGGCGCGCATGCTGCTCACGCGCGCCGGCGAGGTGCTGGGCAAGGACGAGGACGAGCTCGCCTACCTGCGCGACGAACGCGAGTTCCGCAACGTGCACCTGGCCGAGATCGACTGCGGGCCGGGCCCCGGCGGCGACTTCGCGACGACCATCGCGCGCCTGCTGGTGTTCTCGTCGTGGCGGCTCGCGCTCTTCTCCCGCCTG
Organism: Lentzea albida; assembly: GCF_900111005.1. Lineage (GTDB taxonomy): Bacteria > Actinomycetota > Actinomycetes > Mycobacteriales > Pseudonocardiaceae > Lentzea > Lentzea albida. Next base: position 476,685 of record NZ_FOFV01000004.1, on the reverse strand, counting down.
CGCGGCTCGGCCGACCCGGTCCTGAAGGCGATCGCCGAGAAGGGCCTGAAGGAACTGGCCTACCACCGCGACCACGCGGCCCAGTGGACCGTGCGCCTCGGCGACGGCACGGACGAGTCGCACCGCCGCATGCAGGCGGGCCTCGACCGCGTGTGGCCGTTCGTCGACGAGCTGTTCGCGACGCATTCCGTCGACACCGTGCTGGCCGGAGTGGCCGTCGACCCGGCGTCACTGCGGTCCGAAGTGGACGGTGTGCTGGAGGCGGTTCTCGACGCCGCCGGCCTCACGCGTCCCGCGGACACGAAGGCAGCACGGGTGGCGGGCATGGCGGGTCGTGACGGCGTGCACACCGAGGCCATGGGCTACCTGCTGGCCGAGATGCAGCACCTGCACCGCTCGCTGCCCGGAGCCGTCTGGTGACGACGGCGCTGGAGGTCGCGTCGGCCGTGCGGGACCCGGAACTCCCGGTCCTCACGCTGGCGGACCTCGGCGTGCTGCGCGAGGTGTCCGAAGAGGACGGTCGCGTCGTCGTCACCATCACCCCGACCTACTCGGGCTGCCCCGCGATCGACGAGATGGGCGCCGACCTGCGCCGATCGCTCGTGAGCGCGGGCTTCACCGACGTCGAGGTGCGCCTGTCGCTCTCCCCGGCCTGGACCACGGACTGGATCAGCGACGAGGGCCGCGCGAAGCTGGCCGAGGCCGGCATCGCACCCCCGGCGCGCATCGGCCCCGTCGCCGCGGGCCCAGTCCCGTTGAACCTCGTGCCGCCGTCACGCCAGGTCGCGTGCCCGCAGTGCGGTTCGCCGAACACGTCGGAGATTTCCCGGTTCGGCTCGACCGCGTGCAAGGCCCTGCGCCGCTGCCACGCCTGCGCCGAACCGTTCGAGCACGTCAAGGAGATCTGAGTGGCCCGCCGCGCTGCCTTCCACAAGCTGACGGTCGCGAGCGTCGACCGCCTCTGCGACGACGCCGTGGCCGTCACCTTCACCGTGCCGGAGGACCTCGCGGACGAGTTCGCCTTCACCGCGGGCCAGTACCTGACCCTGCGCCAGGGCGACGAACGCCGCTCGTACTCGATCTGCGCGCCCACCGGCGCCGCCCCGCGCATCGGCGTGCGACGCGTCGACGGCGGCCAGTTCTCGACGTGGCTCGTGGACCGCGTCGCCGTCGGCGACGTGCTCGAAGTCCTGCCACCGCTGGGCAAGTTCACGCCGTCCGGTACCGGCACCCACCACGGCCTGGTCGTCGCGGGCTCGGGCATCACCCCGGCCCTGTCGATCGCCGCCACGGTCCTCGCCACGGGCGCGCGCGTGACGTTGTTGTACGGCAACCGAAGCACCAACACGGTGATGTTCGCCGACGAGCTCGCCGACCTGAAGGACCGCTACCCGGCCGCGTTCCAGCTGATCCACGTCCTGTCCCGCGAACCGCGCGACGTGGAACTCTTCACGGGCCGCCTGACCGCTTCGAAACTCACGGCCCTGTTCGGCAGCGTCGTCCCGTTCGACGCCATCGACGAATGGTGGCTGTGCGGCCCCTACGAGATGGTGCAGGACGCCACGGCCGTGCTGCGCGATCGAGGCGTTGCTCCAGACCGCGTGCACCACGAGCTCTTCTACGTCGACGAGCCGCCGCCCCCACCGCGCCGCAAGGAGGCCGTGGTGGACGCCGCCGCCTCGGTGACGGTCGTGCTGGACGGCAAGACGACCACCCTGCCGCTGCCCGCCGACGAGCCGATCCTGGACGCCGCCCAACGCGTGCGCGCCGACCTGCCGTTCGCCTGCAAGGGCGGTGTGTGCGGAACGTGCCGTGCGCTCGTCACGGAGGGCACCGTCGAGATGCGGCGCAACTACGCGCTCGACGAGTCGGAGGTGGCGGCGGGGTTCGTGCTGACCTGTCAGGCACTGCCGACGAGCGAGTCCGTGACGGTCGACTTCGACGCCTGAGCGGAGCGGGCCGAGCTGAGATACACATACCGTGATCTCAGACAACGCCACGAACAGCCGGTGAACGTGGCACGATCGAAAGCATGGTGGTCGTCCGTTCAGCCCTCTGGGGTGCCCTGATCGGCACCCTGCTCATGGGCGCCCTCACCACGGTCATCGACGTGTCCACGCCGAGTGACACCGACTCGTCGGTGTTCGTCACCTTCATCGCGATCGCCTTCGTCTCCTTCCTGTTCGGAGGCATCCCCGGAGCCGTCGTCGGCACGGTCGTCGGAGCCATCCGCAACGCGGTCCGGCAGCCGCGCCACGTGCCGCCGCCGATGTACCACCCGCCGGTCCCGCAGCAGCCCTACGACATGTGGTCCGACCTGGTCGAACGCTGTGCCGAGTCGACACGCCGGGTGTCGGCCGCGGTGCAGACGGTGCCCAACTCGCCCGCCAAGGAGTGGCTGCCGCGGATCACCGAGAAGCTCGTGACGGAACTCGACGACGTGCGCGGCATCGCGCAGCTCGGGCGGGCGCTCGGGGCCGTCGACCGGCAGCACCCCGTCTACCAGCGGCTGCTGAAGGCCACGCACGACTTCCACGCGTTCGAGAACGAGGTGGGGCGGGTGGCATTGCAGATGTTCGACCACCCGGAGCTGGACGAGGCGCGCACGCACCTCGAGGTGCTGGAGAAGCAGCTCCCTCAGCTGTCGACCTGAAGCGCCGACTGCCACCAGCTCAGCACCTCGTCGGCCGCCTCCGGCGCGGCCACCAGGAGTCCGTCCACGGGTAGTTGGGCGCCCTCGCCGCGTCTGTCGAGCACGACCGCACCCGACTCCACGGCCAACGAGACCGCACCGGCCACGTCCCACTCGTGGTAGCCGTGCAGCACGGCGGCGGCCACGTGTCCCAGCGCCACTTGTGCGACGGCCAGGCACTTCGAGCCGAGGACGCGCACGCCCGTGCCTGCTATCGCGGCCGTGGAGATGAACTCGCCCATGCCCGGCCACGGACCGGTGCGCGTCATCTCGGTGCACACGACCAGGGAGTCGCCCTGTCGTTCGGTCAGGCGGACCGGGGTGCCGTTCGCGCGCATGCCGCGGCCGCGGGCGGCGGCGTAGATCTGCGAGCGGTACGGGTCCGCGACGACGCCGACGACCGGGCCCCAGCGGTCCACCAGCGCGAGGCTGTAGGCGCACCAGGGCATGCCCGCCGTGTAGTTCGCGGTGCCGTCCACGGGGTCGACGACCCAGCGGAACTCGGAGTCACCGGTCACGTCGTCGGAGTTCTCGCAGAACACCGGTATCGAGGGGAACTCGGCGGTGAGCACGCGCCGGGTGTGGCGTTCCAGGGTGCGGTCGGTGTCGGTGACCCAGTCGAACGGCGACTCGCCGGAGTCGGGACGCACGCCGCGGCCGGCGGTGGCCATGATGACGTCCGAGGCGTCGTTCGCCAGGCGACCGGCCACTTCCAGTGCGATGGACACGAGTCCGGGGTCCACCGGGTGCGCGGGACGGGACGACAAGACGGTCATGCTGGCCTAGTTTCACCGCGTCGTGTGTCCGGAAACCGAAGCGCAGATGACGAATCGACGATCACCTGGCCACGACGTGAGGTGTTCCGTCCGCGTCAAATCGTGCGTCACGCGGACTTCATGCGGGCACCTCAAGGTGTCGGTGTGCGAGTAGCGATCGTGACCGAGAGCTTCCTGCCCCAGGTGAACGGCGTCACCAACTCCGTGCTCCGCGTGCTGGAGCACCTGCGCAGAGGCGGCCACCAGGCCCTGGTCGTCGCGCCCGGCGCCGGCGCGGAAGAACACCACGGCACGCCCGTCGTCAGGGTCCCCTCCGTCGACGTGCCGCTGGTGACGAGCCTCCCCATCGGTGTGCCGGGCCCGAGAGTGCTGCACGCGCTCGCGGACTTCCGGCCCGACGTCGTGCACCTCGCCTCCCCGTTCGTGCTCGGCGCGTACGGCCTCAGAGCCGCGCGCAAGCTCGACGTCCCGACCGTCGCGGTCTACCAGACCGACGTCGCCGGGTTCGCGGGCAACTACGGGCTCGGCCTCACCAAGCGCGCCGCGTGGCGGTGGACCAAGCGCCTGCACACGCTCGCCGACCGCACGCTCGCCCCGTCGAGCTCGGCGGTGGAAGCGTTGGAGGAGCACGGCGTCCCGCGCGTGCACAGGTGGGGCAGGGGCGTCGACATCGACCTCTTCCACCCGCGTCAGAGGCACAACGACGAGCTGACCATCGGCTACGTCGGCCGGCTGGCCCCGGAGAAGCAGGTGCAGCGGTTGAGGGAGCTGCACGACCTGCCTGGCGTGAAGCTCCGCGTCGTCGGCGACGGCCCGGACCGCGAGCAGCTCGAGAAGGACATGCCGGCCGCCGAGTTCCTGGGCTTCCGCACCGGCCAGGAGCTGGCCGAGGCCTACGCGTCACTGGACGTCTTCATCCACACCGGCCCGCACGAGACGTTCTGCCAGGCCGTCCAGGAAGCCCTCGCCACCGGTCTCCCGGTCCTGGCACCGAACGCGGGCGGACCCCGCGACCTGGTCGACCACGGCCGCACCGGCTACCTGTTCGACGACGACATCACCCAGTACGTCGACCTGCTGCGCGACCCGCTGCGCCGCAGGCGCTTCGGCCTGGCCGCCCGCAAGTCGGTGCTCACCCGCACCTGGCCCGCGATCTGCGACCAGCTGATGGGCCACTACGCGGCGGTCATGGGACTCACCCACCAGGCGGCCGCTTGAGGATCGTCCAGCTCGCCAACTTCTACGGACCGAAGTCCGGCGGTCTCCGCACGGCACTGCACCACCTCGGCACCGGCTACAGCCAGCTCGGCCACGAGGTGGTGCTGGTCGTGCCCGGCGCCCGCGCGGCGGACGAGGAACTGCCCGGCGGCGTTCGCCGCATCACGCTCCCGGCGCTCAAGATCCCGTACACCGGCGGCTACCGCGTGGTCGACCCGTGGCGGGTGAAGTCCCTGGTGGACGACCTGAGACCCGACCGCCTGGAGGTCTCCGACCGCCTCACCCTTCGCGGCATGGGCGCCTGGGCGGGCGAGCACGGCATCCCGAACGTCGTCATCTCCCACGAACGCCTCGACCGCCTGCTCCGGTTCGTGCTGCCGGAGAGCCCGGCCGAACGCGGCGCCGACTGGGCGAACCGCCGCATGGCCGCCTCCTACGACACGGTCGTCTGCACGACGGGCTTCGCGCGCGAGGAGTTCGACCGCATCGGCGCCACGAACGTCACCCAGGTCCCGCTCGGCGTGGACCTGGCCACGTTCACCCCGAGCAGACACTCCGCAGACCTCCGCCAAGACCTGTTGCAGGGCAAGCAGAACCTGCTGATCCACTGTGGACGTCTCTCACCCGAGAAGCACGTCGAACGCTCCGTCGACACCCTCGCCGAACTCCACGAACAGGGCCACTCGGCCCGCCTGGTGATCGCCGGCGACGGCCCGAGACGCACCGCCCTGGAAAAACGCGCGGCGGGCCTGCCGGTCACCTTCCTCGGCTTCGTGAAGTCACGCCTCGACGTGGCCTCGCTCCTGGCGTCGGCGGACCTCTCCCTGGCACCGGGCCCGCACGAGACCTTCGGCCTGGCCGCCCTCGAAGCCCTGGCCAGCGGCACCCCGGTGGTCGTGAGCCAGAGCAGCGCCCTCAAGGAGATAGTCCAACCCTCCTGCGGCGCGGCCGTCGACGACCACGCCGAGGCCTTCGCCACCGCGGCCAGACACCTGCTGGAATCGGGCTCCCGGGAGGCCGCGAGGGCCCGCGCCGAGCAGTACCCATGGCACACCGCCGTCACCGGCATGCTCACCGCGCTGAAGGTGCCCTGAAGATGATCTCAGCGACCCTGACTTAGTCTCTAGTCATGTCGCGAGCCGGCCTGGACAAGAACCCGCGCGAGGTAGCCGAGATGTTCGACGGCGTGGCCAAGGGCTACGACCGCACGAACTCGGTCATGACGCTGGGCTTCGACCGCCGCTGGCGGGAGTGGAGCCGCCGCGTGCTCGACGCACGCCCTGGTGAGCGCGTCCTCGACCTCGCCGCGGGCACCGCCGTCTCCACCGTCGAGTACGCCGCCTCGGGTGCCTGGTGCGTGGCAGCGGACTTCTCCGTGGGCATGCTCGCCTCGGGCGCGCACCGCCGGGTCCCGAAGGTGGCGGCGGACGCCCTCCGCCTCCCCTTCAAGGACAACTCGTTCGACGCCGTCACGGTGTCCTTCGGCATCCGCAACTTCAACGACACCGTCGCCGCCCTGAAGGAGATGGCGCGCGTCACCAAGCCGGGCGGCCGCATGGTCATCTGCGAGGTGTCGACCCCGGTCTTCAAGCCGTTCCGCTTCGTCTACATGCGGTACCTGCTCAAGCTCCTGCCGCTGATCGCGAAGTTCGTGTCCTCGAACCCGGTCGCATACTCCTACCTGGCCGAATCGATGGCCACGTGGCCGAACCAGCGCGCCCTGGGCGAGCTCATCTCGCAGGCGGGCTGGGAGGACGTGGCCTGGTTCAACCTGACCGGCGGCATGGTCGCGCTGCACCGCGCCACCAAGCCGAAGCCGAAGGCGGACGAGCCCGCCGAGGCGTAGGGGCAAGCCGCGAGGAACGGGCACGCGCCCTCCCGCCGCAAGCACGTACGCAGGCCCGGCGCGCGGTGCCAACAGGACAGCCGCACGCACAAGCCGCTTGTGCAGGCAGCCTGGCATGGCGACCCGACCCCACAAACGCGACCAACCCCGCTGGGACCGCCACCAGCCCACACAAGCCGACCCGCACCCGCTCCCCACAGAACCCTCAGCAACGTCCGGTTAGAGTCAGAAACAGAAGCTGCAACCGGTACACGCAGGGAGTCTGGATGAGCAGGCGCGGGATCAACGAGGACGCCGACGTCATCGTCGTCGGCGCTGGACCGGCGGGCTCGACCGCGGCCACCTACCTCGCCAGGGCGGGCCTCGACGTCCTCCTCCTCGAGAAGAGCACCTTCCCCCGGGAGAAGGTCTGCGGCGACGGCCTGACCCCGCGAGGCGTCAAGCAGCTCATCGACCTGGGCATCGACACCCGCGAGAGCAACGGCTGGCTGCACAACAAGGGCCTCCGGGTCGTCGGCGGCGGCGTCACGATGGAGCTCGACTGGCCGGACCTGGCCACGTTCCCGAACTACGGCGTCGTGCGGCCGCGCATGGACTTCGACGAGATGCTCGCGAACGCCGCGAAGGCCGCCGGCGCGCGGATGCACGAGCACACGACCGTCACGAAGGCCATCATCGAGAACGGCCGCGTGGTCGGCGTCGAGGCCAAGCAGGGACCGGAGAAGAACCCGGTCACCTACAGGGCCCCCATCGTCGTCGGCTGCGACGGCGTCTCCGCGCGCCTGGCACTCAGCGTCGGCCTCCAGAAGGACGACGCCAAGCCCATGGGCGTCGCGGTCCGCCGCTACTACAACAGCCCGCGCACCAAGGACGACTACCTCGAGAGCCACCTCGAGCTGTGGGCGCCGGACGGGCAGCTGCTGCCCGGTTACGGCTGGATCTTCGGCATGGGCGACGGCAGCGTGAACGTCGGCCTCGGCATCCTCAGCACGTCCAAGGCCTACGGCACCACGGACTACCGGCAGCTCCTGCGCAGCTGGCTCGACGCGACGCCGGAGGAGTGGGGCTTCCGCGAGGAGAACGCCACCAGCCGGATCGGCGGCGCCGCGCTGCCGATGGGGCTCAACCGCAAGCCGCACTACCGGGCGGGCCTGGTGCTCGTCGGTGACGCGGGCGGCATGGTCAACCCCTTCAACGGCGAGGGCATCGGCTACGCCATGGAGTCGGCCAAGATCGCCTCCGAGTCGATCGTCCAGGCCCTCGCGCGGACCGGCGTCAACCGTGAACGGGCGCTGCACGGCTACCCGGTGCGGATCGAGGAGGCGCTCGGCAGTTACTACCGGCTCGGGAACGTCTTCTCGAAGCTCATCGGTAACCCGGCGATCATGCGGACCGCAACGAAGTACGGAATGCCGCGGAAACGCCTGATGAAACTCGTGCTCAAGCTACTTGCGGGCCTCTACGACCCCAAGGACGGCGACGCAATGGACAAGCTGATCGTGGCCGCCACGAAGCTCGCTCCGACGGCGTAAATTACTCCGAATAGGTGACGGCACCGGCTCAATACGAGCCGGTGCCGTTTCGTTTGTGTCCGTCAAGTTAAACCCCCAGGTCAGACCCTGTGATCCAGGTCATTTACAGGCGTTCTACACTGGCGAGCGACCTTGTGAATCACTTCACAACAGTGTGAACAAGCTTGTGAACTGTTTCACAAGCGTTTGTTAGGTTCGCCTAACAAACGAGTCGGAGAACAACACCCTTAGGGTGCGGTCGACCGCGAGGAAAGGACGACGGAGCGTGCTTGACCCTTACCTCCCCCTCGTATTGATGTTCGCGCTTGCCGGGGCGTTCGCGCTGTTCTCGGTGACCGCAGCTCCCTACATCGGACCCCGCCGCTACAACAAGGCGAAGCTCGACGCGTACGAGTGCGGCATCGAGCCGAGCCCGCAGCCGGTCGTGGGTGGTGGGCGCATGCCCGTCGCCTACTACCTGACGGCGATGCTGTTCATCTTGTTCGACATCGAAATGGTCTTCCTCTACCCGTTCGCCGTAGCGGCCGACAAGCTCGGCCTGTTCGGGCTGGTGGAGATCGTCCTGTTCGTCGCCACGGTCGGCTTCGCGTACGTCTACGTGTGGCGTCGCGGCGGCCTCGACTGGAACTGAGGAAGTCATGGGTCTCGAGGAGAAGCTCCCGAACGGCATCCTGCTGGTCAGCGTCGAGAAGCTGGTCAACTGGACCCGCAAGTCCTCGCTCTGGCCTGCCACCTTCGGCCTGGCCTGCTGCGCCATCGAGATGATGACGACGGGTGGTCCGCGCTACGACCTCGCCCGCTTCGGCATGGAGGTCTTCCGGGCCTCACCGCGCCAGGCGGACCTGATGATCGTGGCCGGCCGCGTCACCAACAAGATGGCGCCGGTCCTGCGGCAGATCTACGACCAGATGCCCGAGCCGCGCTGGGTGCTGGCGATGGGCGTGTGCGCCAGCAGCGGCGGCATGTTCAACAACTACGCGGTGGTGCAGGGCGTCGACCACGTCGTGCCCGTCGACATGTACCTGCCGGGCTGCCCGCCGCGGCCGGAGATGCTGATGGACGCGATCCTCAAGATCCACGCCAAGATCATGGACGAGCCGCTGGGCGCCGTGCGCGCCAAGGCGCTCGCCGACTCGGGCTACCGCACCGATCTCATCCCGTCGTCCGAGCGTTTTGCGAGGAAGAAGTGACCGAGCCAGGGGGAGAGCACTCCAGCGTCAACCGCGCTGGGGAGGACCTCGAGAAGACCAACCCCGTCGAGGCGCGCGAGAAGGCGCCGATCCTCGCGGGCAAGGAGCGCAAGGGCCTCTTCGGCGTCACCGGCTCCGGTGACACGTCCGGCTTCGGCGGCCTGCGCCTGCCCGCCCACGTCGCGGCGCCGTCCGAGCGCCCGTTCGGCGGCTGGTTCGACGAGGTCGCGGACGAGCTGTTCGCCGCCATCGGCGACAAGGGCCTGCCCGCCGACACGGTGCAGCAGGTGACGGTCGACCGCGGCGAGATCACCTTCTACCTCAGGCCGGAGACTTTGCCGGAGGTCGCGCGGATCTTCCGCGACACCCCGTCGCTGCGCTTCGAGCTCTGCAGCTCGGTGTCCGGTGTGGACTACGGCGCCGACGTGCCGCAGCGCCTGCACTCGGTCACCCACCTCACGTCGATGACGTACCGCCGCCGCGTGCGGCTGGAGGTCGCGGTCGACGTCGAGCACCCGCACGTGCCGAGCCTCGTCGAGGTCTACCCGACGGCGGACTGGCAGGAGCGCGAGACCTGGGACATGTTCGGGATCATCTACGACGGTCACCCCGGACTGACCCGCATCCTCATGCCGGACGACTGGGACGGCCACCCTCAGCGCAAGGACTACCCGCTGGGCGGCATCCCGGTCGAGTACAAGGGCGCGGAGATTCCTCCGCCGGACCAGAGGCGGTCCTACTCATGACCGAGCGGCTTTCCGACGTCACCACCGGGACGAACACCAGCGCGACCGGTAGCGACAGCACGGACGACGTCGACACCAGCCCGAACACCCCGGAGGTCGCGGACTCGCGCCGGACCACCGAGGGCACCGTCTACACGGTGACCGGCGGCGACTGGGACGAGGTCCTCGCGGACGCGGTCCACGACGAGCGCATCGTCATGAACCTCGGCCCGCAGCACCCCTCGACCCACGGCGTGCTCCGCCTGGTGCTCGAGCTCGAGGGCGAGACGGTCACCCACGCCCGCAGCGTCATCGGCTACCTGCACACCGGCATCGAGAAGAACGTCGAGTACCGGAACTGGGTCCAGGGCGTCACGTTCGTGACGCGCACCGACTACCTGGCGCCGCTGCACCACGAGGCCGCGTACTGCATGTCGGTCGAGAAGCTGCTCGGCATCACGGTGCCGGACAAGGCGCAGGCCATCCGCGTGCTGCTGATGGAGCTCAACCGCATCAGCTCGCACCTCGTCGCCCTCGCCACCGGCGGCATGGAGCTCGGCGCCCTCACGGGCATGACCTCCGGCTTCCGCGAGCGCGAGGAAGCGCTGCACCTGCTGGAGCACCTCACCGGTCTGCGCATGAACCACGCGTTCATCCGTCCCGGCGGCCTCGCGCAGGACCTGCCGGCGGACGCGGTCGAGAAGATCAACGCCTTCGTGAAGATCATGGAGAAGCGGCTTCCCGACTACGACAAGCTGCTCACCGGCCAGCCGATCTGGCGCAATCGCCTCGCGGGCGTGGGCTACCTGCCCGTCGACGCGTGCCTCGCGCTCGGCATCACCGGCCCGATCCTGCGCTCCGCGGGCCTGCCCTGGGACCTGCGCAAGGTCGAGCCGTACAGCGGCTACGAGAACTACAACTTCGACGTCCCGACCTCGAACGCGGCGGACTGCTTCGCGCGGTACCTGCTGCGCCTCGAGGAGATGCACCAGTCACTGAAGATCATCAAGCAGGTCGTGAAGAGCCTGCCGACGGGTCCGGTGATGGTCGAGGACGCGAAGATCGCGTGGCCCGCGCAGCTCACGATCGGCAGCGACGGCATGGGCAACTCGCTCGAGCACGTCCGCAAGATCATGGGCCAGTCCATGGAGTCCCTGATCCACCACTTCAAGCTGGTGACCGAGGGCTTCAAGGTTCCCGCGGGCCAGGTCTACGTGCCGGTCGAGTCGCCGCGCGGCGAGCTCGGCTACCACGTCGTCTCCGACGGCGGCACCAGGCCGATGCGCGTGCACCTGCGCGAACCGAGCTTCGTGAACCTCCAGTCGATGCCCGCGATGTGCGAGGGCGGCATGGTCGCCGACGTGATCGCCGCCGTCGCCTCGATCGACCCGGTGATGGGTGGTTGCGACCGATGACTCAGGCAGCTGAGAACACCACGTTCGACCAGTCCTCCGTGGACCGCGCGCAGGCGATCATCGCCCGCTACCCGCAGTCCCGCAGCGCGCTGCTCCCGATGCTGCACCTCGTGCAGTCCGTCGAGGGGTACGTCTCCCAGGAGGGCATCCGGTTCTGCGCCGGGCAGCTCGACCTGACCGAGGCCGAGGTCAGCGCGGTCGCGACGTTCTACACGATGTATAAGCGCCGCCCGTGCGGTGAGCACCTCGTGAGCGTCTGCACCAACACGCTGTGCGCGGCTCTGGGCGGCGACGACATCTACTCGACGCTCAAGAAGCACCTCGGCGTGGGCCACGAGGAGACCGCGGGCGAGCCGGGCACGCCGGGCTCGATCACGCTGGAGCACGCCGAGTGCCTCGCCGCGTGCGACCTCGGCCCGGTGCTCCAGGTCAACTACGAGTTCTACGACAACCAGACGCCCGAGAAGGCCCTGGGACTCGTGAAGGCGTTGCAGGCGGGGGAGAAGCCCGCCCCGACCCGCGGCGCCCCGCTCACCGACTTCAAGCAGGCCGAGCTCCAGCTCGCCGGGTTCTTCGAGGGTCGCGAAGCCGACCTCGACGGCCCGTCGGCGGCGCCGGAGACGCTGGCCGGTGCGCAGATCGCCAAGGAACGCGGCTGGGACGCGCCTGCCATGCCGTCCAACGCCGAGTTCCCCGCCCTGCCGGAAAAGAAGTAGGGAACGCACATGGTTGACCCGCTGACTCCCGTTCTCACCAAGCGCTGGACCGAGCCCAGGTCCTGGACCATGGAGACCTACGAGCGCACCGGTGGCTACACCGCGCTGCCGAAGGCTCTCAAGGCCCACCCGGACCAGCTCATCCAGCAGTGCAAGGACTCCGGACTGCGCGGCCGCGGCGGCGCGGGGTTCCCCACCGGCATGAAGTGGGGCTTCATCCCGCAGGGCGACGGCAAGCCGCACTACCTCGTCATCAACGCCGACGAGGGCGAGCCGGGCACCTGCAAGGACATCCCCACGATGATGGCGGACCCGCACTCGCTGATCGAGGGCGTGATCATCACGTCGTACGCGATCCGCGCGAACTTCGCGGCGATCTACGTCCGCGGTGAGGTCCTGCACTGCATCCGCCGCCTCAACGCGGCGGTGCGCGAGGCGTACGCCAAGGGCTACCTGGGCAAGGACATCCTCGGCAGCGGGTTCGACCTGGACCTCGTCGTGCACGCCGGCGCCGGCGCGTACATCTGCGGCGAGGAGACCGCGCTGCTCGACTCGCTGGAGGGCCGTCGCGGCCAGCCGCGGCTCAAGCCGCCGTTCCCCGCGACCTCGGGCCTCTACGCGTCGCCCACCGTGGTGAACAACGTCGAGACCATCGCGTCGGTTCCCTTCATCGTCAACGGTGGCGCGGACTGGTTCCGCGAGATGGGTCGCGACCGGTCGCCCGGTCCGAAGATCTACTCGCTGTCCGGCCACGTCACGCGGCCCGGCCAGTACGAGGCGCCGATGGGCACGACCCTGCGGCAGCTGCTCGACATGGCCGGCGGCATGAAGGACGGCATCCCGCTGAAGTTCTGGACGCCGGGTGGCTCGTCCACTCCGCTGTTCACGGCGGAGCACCTCGACGTGCCGCTGGACTTCGAGGGCGCCGCCGAGGCCGGCTCGATGCTGGGCACCACCGCGCTGCAGATCTTCAACGAGACCGTGTCCGTGCCGTGGGCCGTCATGAAGTGGACGGAGTTCTACAAGCACGAGTCGTGCGGCAAGTGCACGCCGTGCCGCGAGGGCACGTACTGGCTCGTGCAGATCCTGCAGCGGATGGTGGCGGGCAACGGCACGGCGAGCGACATCGACACGTTGCTCGACGTCTGCGACAACATCCTCGGCCGCTCGTTCTGCGCGCTCGGTGACGGTGCCGTCAGCCCGATCACCAGCGGCATCAAGTACTTCAAGGACGAGTTCCTCGCCCTGTGCGACCAGAACTCCAAGGTCCTGGCTGGAGCGAACGCATGACCATCGCGCCTGACAAGCCCAACGCGACCGAGCTCGTCGTGCCGGAAGGCCACGTCAAGCTCGTGATCGACGGTGTGGAGGTGGTGGCCCCCAAGGGTGAGCTGCTGATCCGCACGGCCGAGCGCCTCGGCACGGTCATCCCGCGCTTCTGCGACCACCCGCTGCTGGAGCCCGCGGGCGCCTGCCGCCAGTGCCTCGTCGAGGTCGAGATGGGCGGCCGGCCGATGCCGAAGCCGCAGGCCTCCTGCACGATGACGGTCGCGGACGGCATGGTCGTGAAGACCCAGCTGACCTCGCCGGTCGCCGACAAGGCCCAGCAGGGTGTGATGGAGCTGCTGCTCATCAACCACCCGCTGGACTGCCCGATCTGCGACAAGGGCGGTGAGTGCCCGCTGCAGAACCAGGCGATCGCCCACGGCCGCAGCGATTCCCGCTTCCACGAGCACAAGCGCACGTTCCCGAAGCCGATCAACATCTCCACGCAGGTGCTGCTCGACCGCGAACGCTGCGTGCTCTGCCAGCGCTGCACCCGGTTCTCCGCGCAGATCGCCGGCGACCCGTTCATCGAGCTCCTGGAGCGCGGTGCGCAGCAGCAGATCGGTGTGGCCAAGGAGAAGCCGTTCCAGAGCTACTTCTCCGGCAACACCATCCAGATCTGCCCGGTCGGTGCTCTCACCAGCGCCGCCTACCGCTTTCGCGCCCGCCCGTTCGACCTCGTGTCGACGCCGAGCGTCTGCGAGCACTGCTCCTCCGGCTGCGCCGAGCGCACCGACTGGCGGCGCGGCAAGGTGCAGCGCAAGCTCGCCGGCGACGACCCGCAGGTCAACGAGGAGTGGATCTGCGACAAGGGCCGGTTCGCCTTCCGCTACGCCACGACCGGTGACCGCATCAAGCGGCCCCTGGTTCGCGACAAGGAGAGCGGCGAGCTGCGCGAGTCGTCCTGGACCGAGGCGCTGCAGGTCGCGGCGGCCGGTCTCGCGGCGGCCCGCGACGCGAACGGCGTCGGTGTCCTCACCGGCGGCCGGCTGACCGTCGAGGACGCCTACGCGTACTCGAAGTTCGCCCGGATCGCGTTGCACACCAACGACATCGACTTCCGCGCCCGGCCGCACAGCGCCGAGGAGCTGGAGTTCCTGTCCGGCACGACGGTGTTCACCAACCCGGACAACGGCGTCACCTTCCAGGGCATCGAGAAGGCACCGGCCGCGCTGCTGGTCGCCTTCGAGCCCGAGGAGGAGGCCCCGATCGTCTTCCTGCGCCTGCGCAAGGCCGCTCGCAAGGGCACCAAGGTCTTCCACCTCGGCCAGTTCACGACCCCGGCCGTGGAGAAGACGTTCGGCACGCTGCTCGCCTGCGTGCCCGGTGCCGAGGCGAACGCGATCAACGCGCTGCCGGAGCACGCGTCCGACGTCGTCGAGCTGCTCTCCAAGCCCGGCGCGGTGATCCTGGTCGGCGAGCGCGCCGCCGTGGTCCCCGGCGCGTTCACCGCGGTCGCCCGCCTGGCCGAGCGCACGGGCGCCCAGGTCGCGTGGATCCCGCGCCGCGCCGGTGAGCGCGGTGCGCTCGCGGTCGGTGCCACGCCGAACCTGCTGCCCGGCGGCCGCCACGTCGCGAACGCCGCGGCCCGCCTGGAGGTCGAGCGCACCTGGGGCGTCGAGGAGGGCTCGCTGCCCGCGACGCCCGGCCGCGACACCACGGGCATCCTCGAGGCCGCCGCGAGCGGTCAGCTGTCCGGCCTGGTGGTCGGCGGCGTCGACCCGTTCGACCTGCCCGACCCGCGACTCGCGGAGAAGGCGTTGGCGGGGGCCGGTTTCATCGTGAGCCTGGAGCTGCGTCCGAGCGCGGTCACCGCGCACGCCGACGTCGTGCTCCCGATCGCCCCGGCGGTCGAGAAGGCCGGCAGCTACCTCAACTGGGAGGGCCGCCGCCGCGAGTTCGGCACCACGCTCGAGGGCACCGGTTCGCTGCCGGACTGCCGCGTGCTCGACACCCTCGCGGTGGAGATGGACGCGGACCTGTTCACGCAGACGCCCGCCGCCTCGGCCGCCGACCTGGCCCGGCTCGGTGAGGGCGCCGTCACCGGCTCCTCGCTGAACGTCGCCGCGCCGCTGCAGTCCCCGGCGGGCCCCGGCAAGGCCGTGCTCGCCACGTGGCACCGCCTGATCGGCAACGGCTCGCTGCAGGTCGACGAGCCGCACCTGGCCGGTACCGCGCGTCCGGTCGTCGCGAAGGTCGCGGAGGCCACGGCCCAGCAGTTCGGGCTCGTGACCGGCGGCTACGTGACGGTCTCCACCGACCGCGGCGCGATCACGCTCCCGGTCGAGACCGACGACCTGCCCGAGGGCGTCATCTGGCTGCCCACCAACTCGGGTGACGTGACCGTGCGGGCCACTCTCGGCGCGGGCCACGGCTCGATCGTCTCCGTCAGCGGAGGGACCTCATGACCCAGCACGTCGTCGCAGCGGAGATCGGCGAGACCGCCAAGCTCCTCGCGGACGACCCGATCTGGCTCGTCCTGATCAAGGTCGTCGCCATCTTCGCCTTCCTCGTGGTCATGACCCTGTTCATGATCAACTGGGAGCGCAAGGTCGTCGCGCGCATGCAGCACCGTCCCGGCCCCAACAGGGTCGGCCCGAACGGCTGGCTCCAGTCGCTCGCGGACGGTCTGAAGCTCGCGTTCAAGGAGGACATCCGCCCGGTCCTCGCGGACAAGTGGGTGTTCTTCCTCGCCCCGGTGATCTCCTGCATCCCCGCGTTCCTCGCGTTCTCGGTGATCCCGCTCGCGGGTGAGGTCAACCTGTTCGGCGAGCAGACCGCGCTGCAGCTCGTCGACCTCCCGGTCGGCGTGCTCGTGGTGCTCGCCTGCTCCTCGATCGGCGTCTACGGCATCGTGCTGTCCGGCTGGGCCTCCGGCTCGCCGTACCCGCTGCTCGGCGCGCTGCGGTCGGCCGCGCAGGTGATCTCCTACGAGATCGCGATGGGCCTGTCGATCGTCGCGGTGATCATGTTCACCGGCTCGATGTCGACCGGTGACATCGTCGGCGCCCAGGCCTCGACCGTGCTCGGGTTCGCCCCCGGCTGGTTCGGCCTGCTGCTCTTCCCCAGCTTCGCGATCTACGTCGTGTCGATGGTCGGCGAGACCAACCGCGCCCCGTTCGACCTCCCCGAGGCCGAGTCGGAGCTCGTCGGTGGTTTCCACACGGAGTACAGCTCGCTGAAGTTCGCGCTGTTCTTCCTCGCCGAGTACGTGAACATGGTGACGGTCTCGGCGCTCGCGACCACGCTCTTCCTCGGCGGCTACCACGCCCCGTGGAGCGGCGAGTTCATGAACACCGGCTGGTGGGGCCTGCTCTGGTTCATCATCAAGACGCTCGCCTTCCTGTTCCTCTTCATCTGGCTGCGCGGCACGCTGCCCCGCATGCGCTACGACCAGTTCATGCGCCTGGGCTGGAAGGTGCTGGTCCCGACCAGCCTCGTCTGGATCATGGCCGTCGCGGTCATCCGCACCGGTGCGATCCAGCAGCTCTCCACGGCGCAGCGGCTCATCGCGCTCGGCGTCGTCGTCGGTCTCGTGCTGCTGGTCTCGTTCCTGCTGCCGGACAAGAAGGTCCAGGACACCAAGGGCGTTCCGCTCGCGGGTTCGGGCTTCCCCGTCCCGCCGCTCGACCTCGCGGTCCCCAAGTCAGCGCCCAAGCGCAAGGTCAAGGTCGCCAACATCCCCGCGGACAAGGCAGCCGTCACCACCGGTAAGGAGGCTGAGTAGGGATGTTCGAGTCCCTGAAAGGCTTCGGCGTCACCTTCGGCACCATGTTCAAGAAGGTGGTGACGGAGGAGTACCCCGAGGTCAAGAAGGTGACCGCGCCGCGGTTCCACGGCCGTCACCAGCTGAACCGGCACCCGGACGGCCTGGAGAAGTGCGTCGGCTGCGAGCTGTGCGCGTGGGCCTGTCCCGCGGACGCGATCTTCGTCGAGGGTGGCGACAACACCGAGGAAGCCCGCTACTCACCGGGTGAGCGCTTCGGTGCCGACTACCAGATCAACTACCTGCGCTGCATCGGCTGCGGCCTGTGCATCGAGGCCTGCCCGACCCGTTCGCTCACGATGACGAACGAGTACGAGCTCGCCGACGACAACCGCCAGGACCTGATCTTCACGAAGGAGGACCTGCTCGCCCCGCTGCTGCCCGGCATGGAGCAGCCGCCGCACCCGATGCGGCTCGGCGACAACGAGCAGGACTACTACGTGAACGGCCCGCGCCTGGCGAAGGAGGCTCAGCAGTGAGCCTCCTGGTCCAGTTCCTCGCGCAGCAGCAGCCGGAACCGGTGCAGCGCGTGGTCGACACCGTCACCACGGGCGAGGCCATCGCGTTCTGGGTCCTCGGCCCGCTGGCCCTGGCCGGCGCGCTCGGCATGCTCTTCGCGCGCAACGCCGTGCACTCCGCGCTGTGGCTCGTCGTGACGATGCTCAGCCTCGGTGTGCTGTACATGATCCAGCAGGCGCCGTTCCTCGGCTTCGTGCAGATCATCGTCTACACCGGCGCGATCATGATGCTGTTCCTGTTCGTGCTGATGATGGTCGGCCGCGACAGTTCGGACTCGGTCGTCGAAGTGATCCGCGGCCAGCGACTCGCGGCCGCGTTGCTCGGCATCGGGTTCGCCGTGCTGCTGGTCGGTTCGGTCGGCCGCGCGCTGACCGGTGTCGACGCCCGCGGCCTCGCCGAGGTGAACACCACCAACGGCGGCAACGTCGGCAACATCGGTTCGAAGCTCTTCACGGAGTACCTGTTCGCGTTCGAGCTCACGTCGGCCCTGCTGATCACCGCCGCCCTCGGCGCGATGATCCTGGCCTTCGTCGGCCGCGACGGGAAGCCCGCCAAGAAGACGCAGAAGGAACTCGTCGAGGAGCGCTTCCAGGACGGCAAGCGGGTCGGCTCGCTGCCCGGCCCCGGCGTCTTCGCCACCGCCAACTCGGTGGCCACCCCCGCACTGCTGCCCGACGGCACGGTGGCGGAGGAGTCGCTGTTCGAGGTCATCGAGGCGACCGACAAGTCCAAGCTCTCGGACGACGTCGCCGAGGTGGCCGGCACCGCGCACGAGCCCGACGCGCACGCGCTCAAGGGAAGTGAGTCGTGACCCCCACCTACTACCTGCTGCTGTCGGCACTGCTGTTCAGCATCGGCGCCGTTGGCGTGCTGGTGCGGCGCAACGCCATCGTGGTGTTCATGTGCGTCGAGCTCATGCTCAACGCGGTCAACCTGAGCCTCGTGACGTTCGCGCGGATCAACGGCTCGCTCGACGGTCAGGTGATGGCGTTCTTCGTGATGGTCGTCGCCGCGGCGGAGGTCGTCGTCGGCCTCGCGATCATCATGTCCATCTTCCGGACGCGTCGCTCGGCCTCGGTCGACGACTCGAACCTGCTGAAGTACTGAGGGGTCACCGGTGACGGAACCTGTTGTCGCCAGCGGGGTCGCGAGCTTCGCCTGGTTGCTGTTGGCGCTGCCCGCGTTCGGCGCGGCGGTGCTGTTGGTCGGCGGCAAGCGCGCCGACAAGTGGGGCCACCTGCTCGGCAGCGGTGTGCTGCTCGCGTCGTTCGCCTACGCGCTCGCGCTCTTCTTCTCGACGCTCGGTGTCTCGAACCCCGAGGAGCGGGTGCAGAACCTGCACCTGTTCAACTGGATCGACGTCAACGCGCTGACCGTCGAGTTCGGACTGCGGCTCGACCCGCTGTCGCTCACGTTCGTGCTGCTGATCACCGGTGTGGGCTCTCTGATCCACATCTACTCGATCGGCTACATGGCGCACGAGGAGGGCAGGCGCAAGTTCTTCGCCTACCTGAACCTCTTCGTCTCGGCGATGCTCCTGCTGGTGCTGGGCAACGGTTTCGTGACCCTGTACTTCGGCTGGGAGGGCGTCGGTCTCGCCTCGTACCTGCTGATCGGCTGGTACCAGTACAAGCCGGAAGCGGCGTCGGCGGCCAAGAAGGCCTTCCTGATGAACCGCGTCGGCGACCTGGGCCTCGCGATCGCGATCTTCCTGATGTTCAACAAGCTCGGGACGACGCAGTACACCGAGGTCTTCAGCCGCGTCAGCGAGTTCTCCTCGGCCGAGGTCCTCGCGATCACGCTGCTGCTGCTCCTCGGCGCCTGCGGCAAGTCGGGCCAGTTCCCGCTCCAGGCCTGGTTGCCGGATGCGATGGCCGGCCCGACCCCCGTCTCGGCCCTGATCCACGCGGCGACGATGGTCACCGCGGGCGTGTACCTCATCGCCCGCTCGAACCCGCTCTACAACCTGAGCGAGGACGGCCGCCTGGTCGTCATGATCATCGGTGCCGTCACGCTGCTGATCGGCTGCATCATCGGTTGCGCCTACGACGACTTCAAGAAGGTCCTGGCGTACTCGACGGTCTCGCAGATCGGTTACATGATCCTCGCCGTGGGCCTCGGCCCGATCGGCTACGCGCTCGGCATCATGCACCTGCTGACGCACGGCTTCTTCAAGGCCGGGCTCTTCCTCGGTGCCGGTTCGGTCATGCACGGCATGAACGACGAGGGCAACATCCGCCGGATGGGCGGGCTCTACAAGTTCCTGCCGATCACCTTCGTCACCTGGACGCTCGGCTACCTCGCGCTGATCGGCATCCCGCCGTTCGCGGGTTACTTCTCGAAGGACGCCATCATCGCGGCGGCGTTCACCGGCGAAGGCTGGCGCCCGTGGGTCTTCGGCGGTGTCGCACTGCTGGGTGCCGCGCTGACCGCGTTCTACATGACGCGTCTGCTGATCCTCGTCTTCCTCGGCCAGCCCCGCTGGAAGGACCTGAAGGCGGAGAACGGCAAGGACTACCACCCGCACGAGTCCCCGCTGTCGATGACCGTTCCGATGATCATCCTCGCGGTCGGCTCGATAGGCGGCGGCTGGTTCCTCTCCTCCGGCGGACGTCTCGCCGGCTGGCTGGAGCCGTCGCTCGGCGAGCTCAAGGAAGAGCACGGCGTCATCTCGCACGGCCTGGTCGGCATCCTGACCGTCGCCCTCGCGCTGGTGGGTGCCGGACTCGCGTTCCTGCTCTTCGGCCGCGGCAAGCAGCCGGTCGAACGCCCGGTGCGCGTGTCGTTCCCGGTGCGCGCGGCCCGTGCGGACCTCTACGGCAACGCACTGAACGAGGCCCTCTTCGCGCGGCCGGGCACCTGGCTCACCCGCGCGCTGGTGTTCCTCGACCTGAAGGGCGTCGACGGTCTGGTCAACGGCACCGCGGCGCTGCTCGGCGGTAGCTCCGGCCGGTTGCGCAGGCTGCAGACCGGGTTCGTCCGCTCCTACGCACTGTCCATGCTGCTGGGCTCGATCTTCGTGCTCGGGGCGCTCCTGGTGGTGAGGTTCTCGTGACCTGGGTTCTGATCGCACTGCTGGTGGTGCCGCTGGTCGGCGCCCTGGTGGTGGCGTTCCTGCGCAAGGACGACAAGAAGGCCAAGCTCGTCGCGCTCGCGTTCTCGCTCGTCGAGCTCGTGCTCGGCGTGCTGCTGTGGATCGCCTACGACCCGGACGGCGAGCGCATCCAGCTCGCCACCGGCGTCGACTGGATCCCGGCGTTCGGCGTGCGGCTCTCGTTCGGCATCGACGGCATCGCGCTGGTGATGATCGCGGTCATCGCGCTGCTGATCCCGCTGGTGATCGGCGCCGGCTGGACGGAGAAGCTGCCCGCCGGCCGGTCGCAGGGCGGGTACCTCTCGCTGATCCTCGTCCAGGAGGCCGTGACGGTCGCGGTGTTCGCCGCCACCGACGTCTTCCTGTTCTACGTGCTCTTCGAGGTCATGCTCATCCCGATGTACTTCCTGATCGGCGGCTACGGCGGCGCGCGCAGGCAGTACGCGGCGGTCAAGTTCTTCCTGTACTCGTTCCTCGGCGGCCTGATCATGCTGGCCTCCGCGATCGGCGCCTACGCGATGGCGTCGGACGAGCTCGGCAAGGGCACCTTCGACTGGGCGACGCTCGTGACCGTGGTCCGCGACGCCGACTCGACGACGCAGACCTGGCTGTTCCTCGGCTTCTTCCTGGCGTTCGCGATCAAGGCGCCGCTCGTGCCGTTCCACACCTGGCTGCCCGACGCCGCGGCCGAGGCGCCCATCGGCGTCACGGTGATCGTCGTCGGCATCCTGGACAAGGTCGGCACGTTCGGCATGCTGCGCTACCTGCTGCCGATGTTCCCGGAGGCGTCGAAGAACCTGGCGCCGTTCGTGCTCGTGCTCGCGGTCGCCGGTGTCCTCTACGGATCGCTGCTCGCCACGGGCCAGCGGGACATGAAGCGGTTCCTCGCTTACGTCTCGATCGCGCACTTCGGCTTCATCGCGCTCGGCATCTTCTCGTTCACGTCGCAGGCCGGCGTGGGCTCGGTGTCGTACATGCTCAACCACTCGATCTCGACCGGCATGCTGATCCTGGTGGTCGGCATGGTGATCGCGCGCGGTGGTTCGTCGCTGATCTCCGACTACGGCGGCATGTCGAAGGTGGCGCCGCTGCTCGCCGGCATGCTGCTGATCTCGGGTCTGACCACGCTGTCGCTGCCGGGCACGAACTCGTTCGTCTCGGAGTTCCTCGTGCTGATCGGCTCGTTCCCGACGCAGCCGGTGTTCACGATCATCGCGACGGTCGGCATGGTGCTCGCGGCCCTCTACGTGCTGTGGCTCTACCAGCGGGTCATGACCGGCCCGCTGCGCGGCGACGCCCTCATCGGTGCCGCGGCCGGTCCGGGTGCCGTCGGCGACCCGGAGAAGAAGACCACGATCGGCGACCTCGACAAGCGCGAGATCGCGATCCTGGCACCGCTCGTTGTCATCGTGCTGGCCCTCGGGTTCTACCCGCAGCCGGTGCTCGACGTCATCACCCCGACTGTCGGGGCGACGCTGACCGAGGTCGGCGTGACCGACCCGGTCACCGTGCAGGAAGGCAAGTGACGTGAACCTTCTCGTCGCTCAGGCGCAGACGATCGAGGCGCCGGAGATCGATTACGGCGCCATCGCGCCGCTGCTGATCGTGCTCGGTGCCGCGTGCGTCAGCGTGCTGCTGGAGGCCTTGCTGCCCAAGCACCAGCGGTGGGCCGTGCAGCTCGTGCTCACGCTCGTGACGCTGGTCGGCGCCGTCGGCTCGCTGATCCTCTACGCGACGTCGGAGCGCCCGGAGCAGGGCGTCTCGACGCTGTCGGGGGCGATCGCGGTCGACTCGCCGTCGCTCTTCCTGTGGGCCACGCTGCTGGTGCTGGGCTTCGGCTCGGTGCTGCTGATCGCCGACCGCTCGGTGGAGCCCGGCGGCGCGTTCGTGGCGCAGGCCGCGATCCGTCCGGGCACCGTCCAGGACCGCGCCCAGGCGACGAAGACCGGCATGCAGACCGAGGTCTTCCCGCTCACGCTGTTCGCGCTCGGCGGCATGATGACGTTCGTCGCGGCGAACGACCTGCTGACGATGTTCATCGCGCTGGAAGTGCTGTCGCTGCCGCTGTACCTGCTGTGCGGCCTGGCTCGCCGTCGCCGCCTGCTCTCGCAGGAAGCGGCCGTGAAGTACTTCCTGCTCGGCGCGTTCGCCTCCGCGTTCTTCCTCTACGGCGTGGCTCTGCTCTACGGCTACGCGGGTTCGGTGAAGCTCTCGGCCATCGCGACGGCCGCGGGCGGCACGGACCGTTCCGACACGCTGCTGTTCGCGGGCTTCGGCCTGCTGGTGGTGGGCCTGCTGTTCAAGGCCGCCGTCGGCCCGTTCCACGCCTGGACCCCGGACGTCTACCAGGGCGCCCCGACGCCGGTCACGGCGTTCATGGCCGCGTGCACGAAGGTCGCCGCGTTCGGCGGCATCCTGCGCGTGCTCACGGTGGCGTTCGAGAACACGCAGTGGGAGTGGCGTGGCGTGCTCTACGGCGTCGCGGTGGTGTCGATGGTGATCGGTGCGATCCTCGGCCTCACCCAGACCGACGTGAAGCGCATGATCGCGTACTCCTCGGTGGCGCACGCGGGCTTCCTGCTGATCGGCTCGATCGCCCTGACGCCGGAGGGCGACGCCCCCGGTGTGAGCGCGACCATGTTCTACCTGCTGGCGTACGGCTTCACCACGATCGCCGCGTTCGGCATCGTGTCGCTGGTCCGCAACTCGGACGGCGAGGCGACGCACCTGTCGCAGTGGGCGGGCCTCGCGAAGCGGTCGCCGATCGTGGCGGCGGTCTTCACGTTCCTGCTGCTGGCCCTGGCCGGCATCCCGCTGACGTCCGGCTTCATCGGCAAGTTCGTCGTGTTCAGCGCGGCGATCGACGCCGGCCTCACGCCGCTCGTGGTGATCGCTCTCGTGGCCTCGGCCGTGGCGGCGTTCTTCTACCTGCGGGTGATCGTGCTGATGTACTTCAGCGACCCGGCCCCGGACGGCCCGACCGTCACGGTGCCCGGCGCGTTCACCACGATCGCCATCACGTTGGGTGCCGTCGTGACCTTGGTGCTGGGTCTGTGGCCCACCTTCGTGCTCGATTGGGCGGGTACCGGCACCTTCCTCAGCTAGGACTACGTAGTCTGCTGGTGTGACCAGTAGCGAGCATGTGGGACCGGGGTTCGCGTTGGTGGACCCCGTGCTCACCGAGGTAGTCCAGGACGGCCTGGCCGAGGTTGAGCGCAACCTGCACGACGTCGTGCAGAGCGAGTTCGCCCCGGTGACGGAGACCTCGCTTCACCTTGTGGAGGCGGGCGGAAAGCGGATCCGCCCGCTCTTCACACTGCTCGCGTCGCAGTTCGGCGCCGACTGGGACCGCGAGAAGGTCGTCAAGGCGGCCACTGTGGTCGAGCTCACCCACCTCGCGACGCTCTACCACGACGACGTCATGGACGAGGCGACCATGCGGCGCGGAGCGGTCTCCGCGAACGTCAAGTGGGACAACAGCATCGCGATCCTGACGGGCGACTTCCTGTTCGCCCACGCGTCCCGGCTGACGGCCGACCTGGGGACGGACGCGGCGCGGATCATCGCGGAGACCTTCTCGGTCCTGGTGACCGGCCAGATGCGCGAGACCGTCGGCCCGCAGCCCGGCGAGGACGCCATCTCCCACTACCTCAAGGTGATCGAGGAGAAGACCGGCGTCCTGATCGCCACCGCGGCGAGGTTCGGTGGCATGTTCTCCGACGCCACCGAGGAGCAGATCGACGCCCTGCGCGCGTACGCCGAGGTGATCGGGGCCGCGTTCCAGATCTCGGACGACGTGATCGACATCGCGTCGCCGTCCGTGGAGTCCGGCAAGACCCCCGGCACCGACCTGCGCGAGGGCGTGAAGACGCTGCCGATGCTCTACGCGCTCGCCGACCCGTCCGAGACGCGGCTCGCCGAACTGCTGGCCGGTCCGATCAGCGACGACGAGCTGGTGGACGAGGCCCTCGACCTGCTGCGCAAGTCGTCCGGAATGGACAGGTCGCGCGAGGTCCTCGACGAGTACGCGGACCGGGCCCGCACGGAGCTGGGCAAGCTGCCGCCGTGCGCCGCGCGGGACGCTCTCGAGGAGCTCGCGACGTACGTGGTGGAGCGCACCCGCTGATCAGCTGACCGGCGCGAGCGCCTGCTTGCGCCGGTTGCTCAGCGCGTCGAACGTGAAGATCGCCAGGGCCAGCCACACCAGGCCGAACCCGATCCACCGGCTGGCCGGCATCGACTCGTGCACGACGAACACGCCCCACGCGAACTGCAGGATCGGCGCGATGTACTGCAGCATGCCCATGGTGCTCAACGGGATCAGCCGCGCACCGACGCCGAACAGCAGCAACGGGATCACCGTCACGACGCCGGTGCTGAGCAGCAGCAGGACGTGGCCGGTGCCGGCCGAACCGAAGGTGTTCGCACTGCCCAGCGTCAGCAGGTAGACCAGCGCGATCGGCGCGATGACGGCGTTCTCGGCGGTGAGGCTGGAGATCGCGTCCAGCGGCACCTTCTTCTTCAGCAACCCGTAGACGCCGAACGAGCAGGCCAGGACCAGGGAGATCACCGGCAGCCGGCCGTAGTCGACGGTGAGCACGATCACAGCGACCACGGCCACACCGATGGCGGCCACCTGGGTGATGCGCAATCGTTCCTTGAGGAAGATCATGCCTAGTGCCACGCTCACCAACGGGTTGATGAAGTAGCCGAGGGCGGCCTCGACGACATGATGGCTGTTCACGGCGTAGATGTAGGTGCCCCAGTTGACCGTGATCAGGACGGCCGCTGCGGTGACGATCAACCAGCCCTTCCCCGACAGTTCGAGGAAGGGCCGCCAGTGCCGGAGGACCCCGACGACGACGGCGAGCGTGACGAACGACCAGACGATCCGGTGCGCGAGCACCTCGACCGGCTGGGCGGGTACGAGGAGTGGCCAGTACGCCGGGAACAAGCCCCAAAGGACGTAGGCGAGTGCGCCGCTGGTGACCCCTCGCCCCTGGGTGTGAAGTTCTGGCGAACTGATGGCAGAGGTGGTCAGAGGGGGCACAAAATCCCACTCTACGCTGGGCTTTCCACCCGTTATTTGCGCTGAACGGCGTAGTGACGGAGCATCATCAAAGGCACTGTAGTTTGGCCATGCTCACCCTTCCGAGTGAGTGGGGTCGGAGTGTGGTCGTAGAAGGGGCTTACCCGTGAACATCTTCGGGCAGGTCTGGCTGTGGAGCCTGCTGTCCTTCGTTGCGGGAGCGCTGATCACCTGGTTGGTGTATGTGCGCCCCGCACGCAAGCAGATCGCCGACCTCGATGATCAACTTCAGGACGCGCGGAAGTCGGCCCGGCCGGCGGCGAAGCCCGTTCCGGTCGACGACTTCGAGGTCGACGACTGGGACAACGCGCCTCCGCGGTCGCTGACCGACGAGGTGCTGGCGCCGCCGCCCGCACCCGTTCCGGCACCGGCGCCGTACGTGGAGCCGCCCGCCTACTTCGGCGAGCCCGTGCAGGCGCCCGCACCGGTGCTGCCGCCGGTCGTCGACGAGCCCGCTCCGCACGAGACCTCCGTGCTCGAGTCCCGGCCCGAGGTCGACGAGGAGCCGTCCGCGCCCGTCCGGCAGTACCTGGAGCCCGACGAGGCCCAGCGCCGCTTCGAGGAGCAGCTGGCAGAGCAGAAGGCACTGGCCGAGGCCGACGACGACCGCCCGCGGTCGCTGTTCGAGCGCCTCGGTCCGGGCGAGGTCCCCGCCGAGACGCCGGCCGAGCAGACGACGGTCCTGTCGCAGTCGGGCCTCGAGGCCGCGGACTTCGACGACGAGCCGGAGCTCCCGGCCGAGCAGACGTCGTACGTGCCCACCGTCGAACCGGTCGCCGAGCCCGGCGTCCCGTCGCCGCGGCCGACCGCCGGTCCCGAGGTCGACGAGCAGGCCGACGACTTCATCTACCAGCCGCGCGAGGTGTGGGCGCAGGAGGAACCGGAGACGTTCCTCGACGAGGCCGCCGAGCAGGAGGACGAGCCCGCCGGCACCCGCTCCGAGCAGACGACGTTCATCGCCGTCGAGGAGAGCAGCTGGCCGGACAACGACCTCACCGGCGAGTACCCGGCCCTGCGCGACGAGCTCTCCGGCCAGCTGGACGGCTTCACCGAGCCGGACGCCGAGCCCGAGGTGGAGCCGGAGTCCCCGGCCGAGCAGACCGGCCTGATCGAGCCGATCACCGACGAGCCCGCCGACCTCGACGCCCCGAGCGTCCGCAACGGCGTCTTCGAGTCGACGCTCGCCGAGGAGCAGGAGCCCGAGAGGGAGTCCACCCACTCGCTGCGCGACGAGTCGGCCCACGAGGAGCCGGTTCACCACGAGCCTGCCCACGAGGAACCTGCCTATCAGGAGCCGGTCTACCGGGAGTTCGTCGAGCCCGAGTACACGGCGTCGTTCACCCAGCCGTTCACGACGCCCGGCGCCCCGCCGCCCGCGCCGTTCTCGGCCTTCGAACCCCGCGTGGAGACCGAGGAAACGCCGGAGCGCACCCCACGTGCCGTCGGCGCCGCGTTCTCCCACGGCACGGAAACCCCCGCGCCCCCGGCCGCTCCCGCAGCCGAACGCCCGCGCTCGCTCTTCGAGCCGCTGCTCGACGCCGACGAGCCGCTGCCGGCCCTCGGCCAGACCCGCACGCTCCCGGACACGTCGAACGACCAGCCGTTCGTCCCGAAGTTCGTGCCGAGCGACGAGCCCCTGCTGGCCGCCCCGCCGGAGCCGGAACCAGAACCGGCCCCGGTCGAACTGCGGCACACCGAGGCGGGCCTCCCGATCCGCGAGGCCAGGCGCAGCACCTCGCAACAACGCCAGCAGAGCTTCCCGGCGTTCGCGGCCTTCGAGTCCCCGAAGCCGGAAGCGCCCGCCGCCCCGGCGGCACTACCGCAACGCCCCCGCCCGGTCGGCTTCTCGCCGTCCACCGGCGGCCGCCCGAACGGCACCGCTCCTTCGGCCGCGCCGGCGAGGTTCCAGCAGCCGGAGGGCTTCAACCCGCGCTCGCCGTTCGGCCCGGGCTCGGTGCTGCCGAAGTCGGACGGCCACGCACCGGCCGCGGACTTCGCGGTGAAGGCCACGCTGACCGGCCGCCGCTACTACAGCGAGGGGTCGGCGAACTTCGGCGAGACCCGCGCCGACGTGTGGTTCCGCACGGAGGCGGACGCGGAGAAGGCGGGCTTCCGCCCGGCGCCCTAGTGAATCACCTCCAAATGGAACGTTGTTCTAGCAGCGGATGACATGCGCCGATAGCTTCGGCGCATGTCATCCGAGCTTGCAAAGTCCCAAATCTCCTCGACCATCGTGGACGCGATCGAGGAACTGAAGGGCACCCACCACGGCTTCCGCCGAGCCCACGCCCGAGGCTTCGTCTACGAGGCCACGTTCACGCCCAACGGTTCGGCGGCGCCGTTCACCACCGCTCCACACCTGCAGGGTTCCCCTGTCCGCGCGACGGTCCGCTTGTCGCACACCGACGCCAACCCGCACGCGTTCGACAGCGACCGTTCCGTGCGCGGCTTCGCGACGAAGTTCCACCTCGCCGACGGCACCAACACCGACCTGGTGATGGTGAACGTGGAGCGGTTCGTGGCGGCGACGCCCGAGGAGTTCGTGGACTTCATCAAGGCGGCCAAGGCCGACACCGATGCCGCCGATCCCTCCGTGCCGCACATCAAGTCGTTCGTGGGCGCGCACCCGACGGTCGGCCCGGCGCTGGCGGCGGCCAAGTCTGTCGGCATCCCCGAGAGCTACGGTACCTCGCAATACTGGGCCATCCATGCCTTCCTCTGGCGCGACGCCGCCGGCGAGGTGCGTCCGGTGCGCTACTCGTGGGTTCCGGACGCGGGTGTCGTCAACGCGGCGGACTCGTCGTCGTGGACCCCGCACCACCTGACCGAGGAACTGCGTTCGCGGCTGCCGATCTCGTTCGTGCTGCGGGTGACTTTCGGCGAGCCGGGTGACCCCACGCACGACTCGACCGTGGCGTGGCCGGACGACCGCCGTTCCGTCGACGTCGGCCGGATCGAGATCACGGCCGAGGCCGCCGACCAGGAGCACTGGCAGTCGCAGGTGTTCGACCCGACGGCTCTCGTCGACGGCATCGAGGTGTCGGACGACCCGGTGCTGGCCGCCCGCAGCACCATCTACGCGGTCTCGTACGACCGCCGCTCGCACCAGCGGTGACGAAAAAGGCCCCCACCGCGTTCGATGGGGGCCTCTCGTTGTTCTGGGGTCTAGCCGACCACGGTCCAGGTGTCCTTGCCGTGCAACAGCTTGCTGAGGTCCGCGGGCTTGGCGGCCTTGGCCGCGCCCACCTGCGCCCGCACGCCGTCGTCGTACGTCGGGCGGTCCGCACGCCGGAAAACGCCGGTGACGGTGTGCGTGAGGTCCTGCGTCGACAGCCGCGAGAGCGCGAACGACAGGTTCAGGTCCGACGCGTCGTGCACCACGATGTCGGACGCGTCCACGTCCGCCGACTTGGCGACCGCAAGCCCGAAACCCTCGCGCACCACGCAGTACTCGCCCTCACGACCGAACCGGATCGGCTCGCCGTCGACGACGTTGATGATCCGCCGCTGCGCCTCGTCCGCGTCCTTCAGCACGTCGAACGCGCCGTCGTTGAAGATCGGGCAGTTCTGGTAGATCTCCACGAGCGCCGACCCGCGGTGCTCCGCGGCCTGGCGCAGCACCGAGGTCAGACCGGCCTTGTCCGAGTCCAGCGCGCGACCGACGAACGAGGCCTCCGCGCCCAGCGCCAGCGACACCGGGTTGAACGGGTGGTCGAGCGACCCGAGCGGGGTCGACTTGGTGACCTTGCCCTCCTCGGAGGTGGGCGAGTACTGGCCCTTGGTGAGGCCGTAGATCCTGTTGTTGAACAGCAGGATCTTGAGGTTCACGTTGCGGCGCAACGTGTGGATCAGGTGGTTGCCGCCGATGGACAGCGCGTCGCCGTCACCGGTCACCACCCACACGCTCAGGTCGGGCCGCGCCACGGCGAGACCCGTGGCGATGGCCGGCGCACGGCCGTGGATGGAGTGCATGCCGTACGTGTTCATGTAGTACGGGAAGCGGGACGAGCACCCGATGCCCGAGACGAACACGATGTTCTCGCGCTTGAGACCGAGCGACGGCAGGAACGACTGCATGGTGTTGAGCACGATGTAGTCGCCACAGCCGGGGCACCAGCGGACTTCCTGGTCGGACTTGTAGTCCCTGGCCGTCTGCTTCTCGTCGGTGGTGGGAACTCCGGTCAGGCCCGGGATTCCGAGGTCGATGGCAGTCACGCCGACACCCCCTTGATCACGTCAGCGAGCACGTCCTGCAGCTCTTCCGCCTTGAAGGGCAGGCCCTGCACCTTGGTGTAGGACACGGCGTCCACCAGGTACTTCGCCCTCAGCAGCAACGCCAGCTGGCCCAGGTTCATTTCCGGCACGATCACCTTGTCGTACTTGCGGAGCACCTCGCCCAGGTTCTTGGGGAACGGGTTGAGGTGGCGCAGGTGCGCGTGCGCGACCGGGAGTCCGAGCTTGCGGACCCGCCGTGCCGCCGCGCCGATCGGGCCGTACGACGAACCCCAGCCCACGACGAGCACCCTGGCGTTGCCGTCCGGGTCCTCGACCTCGACGTCCGGCACCTCGATGCCGTCGATCTTGGCCTGGCGCAGGCGCACCATCTTGTCGTGGTTCTCGGGGTCGTAGGAGATGTTGCCGGTGATGTCCTGCTTCTCCAGACCGCCGATGCGGTGCTGCAGACCAGGGGTGCCCGGCACGGCCCACGGACGGGCCAGCGTCTCCGGATCACGGGAGTACGGCTGGAAGTTCTCGGGGTCCGTCGCGAACTCGACGGTGAGGTCCGGCAGCGACTCGACGTCCGGGATCATCCACGGCTCGGAGCCGTTCGCCACCGCGCCGTCGGACAGGAACAGCACCGGCGTGCGGTACTTCAGCGCGATCCGGCACGCGTCGACGACGGCGTCGAAGCAGTCCGAGGGGGACTGCGGCGCCACGATCGGCACCGGCGACTCGCCGTTGCGGCCGAACATCGCCTGCAGCAAGTCGGCCTGCTCGGTCTTCGTCGGCAGACCGGTGGACGGGCCACCGCGCTGCACGTCGATCACGAGCAGCGGCAGTTCGGTCATGACGGCGAGGCCGATGGTCTCCGACTTCAGCGCGATGCCGGGCCCCGACGTCGACGTCACGCCGAGCGCGCCGCCGTAGGACGCGCCGAGGGCGATGCCGATGCCCGCGATCTCGTCCTCGGCCTGCACCGTGGTGATGTCGAAGTTCTTGTGCTTGCTCAGTTCGTGCAGGATGTCCGACGCCGGCGTGATCGGGTACGTGCCGAGCACGACGGGCAGCTTCGACAGCTGCGCGGCCGCGACGATGCCGTACGCCGTCGCCGTGTTGCCGGTGATCTGGCGGTAGGTGCCGACGTTGAGCTTCGCGGGCGCCACCTCGTAGGTGACGGCGAAGGCCTCGGTCGTCTCGCCGTAGTTCCAGCCGGCGCGGAACGCCAGGACGTTGGCCTCGGCGATGTCGGGCTTCTTCGCGAACTTCTCGCGCAGGAACCGTTCCGTGCCCTCGGTCGGCCGGTGGTACATCCACGACAGGAGGCCGAGCGCGAACATGTTCTTCGCGCGTTCGGCGTCCTTCTTGCCGAGGCCGGTCTCCTCCAGGGCGCCGATGGTCAGCGTGGCCATGGCGATCTTGTGGACCTGGAACTTCTCGAGCGAGTCGTCCTCGAGCGGGTTCGAGTCGTAGCCGACCTTCGTCAGGTTCCGCTTCGAGAACTCGTCGGTGTTGACGATGAGGATGCCGCCGTCCGGCAGTTCGCCCACGTTCGCCTTGAGCGCGGCCGGGTTCATCGCGACGAGGACGTCGGGACGGTCGCCGGGCGTCAGGATGTCGTAGTCGGCGAAGTGCAGCTGGAACGACGACACACCGGGCAGGGTCCCCTGTGGTGCGCGGATCTCGGCGGGGAAGTTGGGCTGCGTGGCGAGGTCGTTGCCGAACGCCGCCGCTTCCGACGTGAACCGGTCTCCGGTGAGCTGCATGCCGTCACCGGAGTCGCCGGCGAAGCGGATCACAACGCGATCCAGCTTGCGGGTCTCAGTGCTCATTCCTACGCCGATACCTCTCTCCAAGGGTGGCCGTGCCCCACCACGAGGGTAGTCGCCAGGACCGCCCGCGAGACGGGCCGTGTACCACCAGGCGAGACGAACTGTCCCATCTGCCGCAACGGGTCCTTAACTCAACGGTAAGCACACCACTACCTGCGCATACCCGAATGCGGCGGACGTCACCCTCGATACCTGTTACCCAAGGTAACACCTACCGCCCGCTGATCCGAGCCTTCATCGCGGCAAGCCTCGCAGCGAACTCTGGAGTGTCGATCGAAGCGACCTGTGGGCGCAGCTCCGTCTCGACCGCCTCCGCGTGGTCGTGCATTGCATCGGTCAGGCGCATGGTGGCCTTGATGGTCCGGACGAGTCCCGCCGGCGCCTCGGCGGCCGCCTTCGCGAGCTCCTTCGCGAGTGCCAGCGGGTCCTCGGCCTTCGCGTAGGCGAGTCCCAGCCGCACGGCCTCGTCCGCGTCGAGGATCTGCCCCAGCAAGGTCATCGCCGTGGCCGTCTGCGGGTTCGTGAGGCGTTGCAACATCCACGTCATGCCACCGCCGGGGTGGATGCCGAGCTGCAGGAACCGCGCGTCGAACCGCGCTTTCGGCCCGGCCACGCGCACGTCGGCGGCCAGCGCGAGGTTGAGCCCGGCGCCGACCGCCGCGCCGTTGACCGCGGCGATCGTCGGAACGGTGGCGTTCGCCACCGCGAGGAAGCCCTGGTAGATCCGCTTCAGACCCTCGTCCTTGGAACTGCCGAGCTGCGTGAGGTCCGCGCCCGCGCAGAACGCGGGCGGCGCGCCCGTGACGATCAGCGCGTTGGCGCTCTTCTCCGCCTCCTCGACCTTGTCCGCGAGCTGCTGCGACAGGTCGATCGTCAGTGCGTTGCGCCGGTCCGGATCGTTGATCGTGATCACGGCGACGGAGTCGTGGTGCTCCAGCAGAACCTCAGCCATGGACCGCACCCTAGGGCGCGATCGGCCGGTCCAGGAGCCGGGACAGCACGACCGTCGACACGGTCCGGTCGATGATCTCCACGGCCCGCAGCCGCTCCAGAGCCGTCTCGAGGTGGTGGATGTCCGCCGCCCGCAGGTGCACGATCGCGTCCGCCGCCCCCGACACCGTGTAGGCGGCGCTGACCTCGGCCATGGGCTCGAGCCGGTGCTGGATGTCGTGGGGCGCGACGTTCCCCTTGCAGTGCACCTCGACGAAGGCCTCGGTACCCCACCCGAGCGCCTCCGGGTCCACCACCGCCGTGAACCCCCGCAACACCCCCGTGTCCAGCAGTTTGTCCACCCGCCGCTTCACCGCGGGAGCACTCAGCCCGACCTCCTTGCCGATCTCCGCGTAGCTGGAACGGGCGTTGGCCATCAGGCACGAAATGATTCGCTGGTCGATGCTGTCCACACGCAACATTCTGCCCTAATCAACGCAATGTCGCGGCGTTGTTCGTTGGTCCAACGGCCCTTTACATTTCGATCCATGACCGTCTCCATCTCCGGGCCCGGCGAGCCGATCACGCTCGACATCGCGCAGCCCCTCGCGCCGACGCGCGTGCCGACCACCCGTCGGTACCTGATGTGCCCGCCGACGTACTTCACGGTGGAGTACGCCATCAACCCGTGGATGGACCCCACCCAGCCCACCAGCACGACGCTGGCCGTGGAGCAGTGGACCGCCCTGAAGGAGACCTACGAGCGCCTGGGACACGACGTCCAGGTCATCGAGCCCGTGCCCGGCCTGCCGGACATGGTCTTCTCGGCCAACAGCGGCACCGTCATCGACGGCAGGGTCCTGGGCTCCCGTTTCCGCGCCGCCCAGCGCTCGGCCGAGGCGGACCACTTCCGCCGTTGGTTCCTGGGCGCGGGCTACAAGTCCGTCGTCATGCCCACCGCCGTGAACGAGGCGGAGGGCGACTTCACGTGGACCGGCTCGCTGCTGCTGGCCGGCACGGGCTTCCGCACGGACCCTCTCGCGCATTCCGAGGCCCAAGAGGTGCTGGGCGTCCCCGTCGTCTCGCTGCAGCTCGTGGACCCGCGCTTCTACCACCTCGACGTGGCCCTGTTCATGCTCGACGACCAGTCTTCTTCGCCTCTGGTCGCCTACTACCCGGAGGCGTTCTCTCCCGGCTCGCAGCAGGTCTTGAGGCGCCTGTTCCCGGACGCGGTGATCGCCAACGACGACGACGCCGTCTGCCTGGGTCTCAACGCCGTTTCGGACGGCAAGCACGTCGTGATGCCTGTGGAGGCCGTTCATCTGGCCGAGCAGGTGGCTCGTCGCGGGTTCGAGCCCGTGTTCGTGGACATCTCGGAGTTGCGCAAGTCGGGCGGCGGCCCGAAGTGCTGCACGATGGAACTGCGCGGCTGACCTCGCCCACGCAGTCCTTCAGACCGGCGCTGGTCGGAGCCTTGAAATGGGTTCTGACCAGCGCTGATCTGTTTTCGGCGGTAAGACGCGTCCGCCACTGACCGGCACCGAACGACGGTTGTTGTCACGGTCCACGGGACGCAACTGATCGACGTCAGGCACCTGCCGGGCCGAGTCGGTCAGTTCGTTCAACGTGCCGTCGATCTTGCAGTTCGACGTCTCCCGCTGACCGTCCAGCACTCGCGCGTAAACCTTCATCAGGACCTCGACCGCATGCCCGGCCTGCTCCCACCTCGCGGGCCGCAGGCGTCGATTCGACCTTGCGAGCACCTGCCGATCGCCTGCCCCCGCAGGACTCGACCGACCGGGGCGGCAGCCTGCGCCAAATGCGGGTACCGTCGGATTCTTCTCCGAGACTCGCTGACGGGGGCCACCATGAACGGTTCGCGCCTCGTCATCCCGGAGTCGGGGGAGCAGCCCTGGGACCCGCTTCCGCGCCCTCTGCTCACGCCCGGCGAGCGCGAAACACTGTTGTTCCCCTTCCTGGAGGAAGGGCTGCGGCGCGGCGACAAGTGTCTGTGCCTGACAGACGGCATGGAGGCTGCGCCGGTCCGGGATCGCGTCGTGGGGACAGCCTGGCCTGGGGCATGCGCGGCGATCGACGACAACTTCGACCTTCTCCGGGCTGCCGACGAGATGTCGTGGGTGCTGCCCGGCGCCCCGCCCGCGATGACCTGTTCCTCCACGAATCGGCCTTCGACCACCTCGTCGAGGTTCTTCGCACTCACGCCATGGTGCTGCTGGATCTCACCGTGATCGACAACTCCGGTCCGTGCACCCTGCGGAGTACACGGCTGGTGCAGCTTCCGGTGCGGCGACCCGGTCATCCACGGTCAAGGTGGACGAAGACAGCCAGGCCGGCACGGACCGCGGCTGGGCGTCGCTCACCGACGCCGAGCGGTGCGTCGTCCCCTGCGTGGCTGCAGGAATGACCGATCGCAGCATCGCGGAGAAGCTCCACGTCGCCCACCACACGGTGGGCGCCCACCTCGAGCGCCTCTACCACGAGCTCGACATCCACTCGCGAGTCGAGCTGACGGCGCTCTCGATGCCGCACCACGGCTGAGCGGATCAGTCATCTGGCTCCGGCGCGTCGAGAACACGTGTTCACGGGGACGCAGGCGACCGGTGCGCCTGAGAACCGTGGCCGCGACCCCAACCGCGTACCTCCCATCCGAAGGAGTCCGACTCATGTTGACCAAAGCACTTCTCGTACGTCTCGAGGCACTACCGGGCAAGGAAGCCGAGCTCGCGGAGTTCCTCACCCAGGCGCGGTCGATCGTGATGGAGGAGCCGGGCACCGTCGCGTGGTTCGCCATCCAGTTCGGGCCCTCGACGTTCGGCGTGTACGACGTGTTCCCCGACGACGAAGCCCGGGACGCCCACCTCGCCGGAGGTGTGGGTCAGGCCCTCGGGCCCAACACCGGGGTCCTCTTCTCCGAGCCGCAGGTGGAGAAGATCGACATCATCGCCGACAAGATCCCGTCGTAGCAAGGTGATGGCCTGGGGGAGACCCCGGGCCATGATCCCCCCGCAGCGGTCCGGTCAGTCGATGGACGTCGATCGCCGCCACTCCGTGTTCGGTCGCTGTCTCCGATCTGGTGATCAAGCGTCGGAAACACTTCAACCTCATTGGACCTCGCCCACGCAGTTCCTTTAGGGGGCCCGAACCGGGCTTCCGCTGGGCGCCGCCGTTGTGCGGTGCCGGTTGTGCGATGCCGGATGTCGACACGATTCGCGAGCACGGTCCCGTGATGGGCTCAGCGTCGCGTCGACGTCCGGTCCTCGGATGTGCTCACACGCCCCGCAACGGCGGGTGCGGCTCCTCGGGTGCTGACGCGGCCATGTGCTTGGCGTTGAGCGCCCGCGCTTCCTGGAGCTGGTCTTCCAGGGTGACGATGCGGCAGGCGGCGTCCAGGCCGGTGCCCTGGTCGACCAGGGCGCGGACACGGGCGGCCAGACGCAGTTGGTGGCGGCTGTAGCGACGGTGCCCGCCGGCCGAGCGTTGCGGCTCGATGAGTTTCACCTCGTCGAGGCTGCGCAGGAAGTTCGCCGAGGTGTTGAGCAGTTCCGCGGCCCGGCCCATCGTGTAGGCGGGGTAGTGCTCGTCGTCGAACTTCTCGGCTGTGGTCTGCGGCTCGTTGTCCGCTCTCTCAGGACTACCTGGGGTCATCGCGCCTCCGCGTCACGAGGGGCCCCGGTGCCGTAGCACCGGGGCCCCAGGGTTGTTGGGTTTCACTTCCACCTAGCCGACCGTGAGATCGGCTCTCTCTGTCCGCATGACCCCTGTCGGTAGCGGGTGAAGCGGGGATCGCGTGTGCGTAACCGAAGACCACCTTCCAATCTGATGGAACCGCGGTACCCGTCCGGCCGAGTTCAGCCGAAGGCGGGCGATCCGATGGTGTGCAACCCTTCCCTTCTCCTCTGATCACTACTTTTCTCACGTGGCTGTCGGCACCGGACCTCATGCACGTGCCGGCTTCACTTCCACCGACAGCCCTCGGTCACCTGCCGGAACCCTTTCGCCGATCGGCTCCGGCGCATCTGACCGTCCTGCACTTGCTTCGACTGCGTCTTGCACTTGCTGATCGAGCGGCTGCCGGTTCCGGGTTCCTGCGTACTTCTGGTGTTGCTCACCGGCTGCCTCCGGTCGCCTGTCCGAAGCCTTCGAAATGCAGCTCCGGAGCACCTGACCGTCTTGCGATCGAGCTCACGGGTAGTTCGTCATCTCCCGTGTCATGTTGTCTCTCTTCCAACGAAGAGAAGATTACATCTGCTCAGCGTGGGATGTCTACTCCCGTCACCATAGATTTTCTGCCTCGCGGGAGTGTTGCGACGAACGTGCCCGGCGGACCGACGACGTCGAACGTTTCGGAAATCCTCTCGTTCCACTTCACCGACCAGGCGGACAACAACGGGTTGGTCGGTTGGCCGGCCAGGATCGTTGAGAACGGCGTGAAAGCCTCGAAGGCATGGACGCTCGCGCCGTCGCCGAGGAGGCCCTCGGACGAGATCCCGGCCCGCTGACCCCGGTCAGCAGCCGCTCCCACCAGGTGCACGTGGGCGCCGACGTCGTGGTGAAGCTCATCGCCGCGGACGACCACACGCGGCTGGACCGCGAAATCGCCCTCGCACCCCATCTTCCGTCCGGCATCACGGCGCCACTCCTGGTGAGCGGTCGACAGGGCGACGTCCGCTATGCCTGCTACTCCCGCGCACCCGGCGCCGCGCCCGGCATGGGGCTCCCCGGTGTCAGCGAACAGGACGCGCTCGTCCTCGCGAGGCAGGCGATCCAGCGCCTCAAAGCACTGCACGCCTGGGCGCCCCCGCCGCCCGCCGAACGGGTCCTCGGCGAGGTTCTCGACCACGGCGGGTTCGCCGGCCGGGACGCGTTCGTCACCGCGATCGAGAAGGAATCAGTCCCACCGGACGTGGCCGACGGCCTGAGTGAGATCGCGTCCCGCGCGCCGCTGCACGTGCGGACCACCGTCCCGGTCCACGCCGACTGCCACTGGGACAACTGGCTCGCGAACGGCGTCGAGCTCACGGCCCTGCTGGACTTCGAGTGGGCCCGCTTCGGCGACCCGCTCGACGACTGGTTCTTCCTGGCCCGGTTCAGCGGCCCGCACATGCACGCCGTGCTCGCCCTCATCGCCGACGAGACGAAGATCCCCCTCCGGACACTCCGCATCGAGTGCGAGGTGCGCGAGGCGTCCCATCTGATCGCCGACCTCCCCTTCGACCGGCCGCGGGTCTTGGAGCTCCTGCAAGAGCTCGTCGCCGGCCTCTGGCACGAGCAGTAGCGTCACTGGATGACCGACGTCCTCGTGATCGGCTTCGACCCGCACACCATCCCCGGCTACGACCCCGAGCCGGTCGCCGCCGCCATCGCGCAGGGCAGCAGGCGGTTCGCCGAGCTGGGCCTCGCCGAGGACCTCTTCCTCATCGACTTCGACGAACTCGACGGGCGCGCCCAGGCCAAGCTCACCGAGAAGCTCGGAAGCAAGCCGTACGACGTGGTCGTGGTCGGCGGTGGCATCCGGAAGGGGCCCGGGCTCTTGGAGCTCTTCCAAGCCGTCGTCAACGAGGTGCACTGGCACCAACCGGCGGCCGCGCTCGCCTTCAACGACAGCGCCGGCGACAGCGCGGACTGGGTGCTCAAGGCCTTGGAGCAGAAGCGCAACCGTTAACCCACAACATCGGGTGAACCGGAAGCGCGTTCTCTCCGTACACCTGAGCAGACCCCAGAAACACGCTGTCCCGCTATCAGGTCCCCGCAGGTCAGCGACACCGCACCCCGAAACAATCACGAAGCGTGATCGATTAACTCGATCGCGTGGTCGTGGACGTAACCCATAACGAGAGCCGGGCTAGCAGCGAACCAACAGACAGCTCCGTCAGTTCGTCAGGAGGCAACGATGAACTCACGAAAACCGAACACGGCTCGCTGACTGTCCGTCAGCAACGGATAGCCCAACTCATCGGAAACGTGACGAGAGTCACCCAACGGGCGCTCAGGCTTGCCTGTGCTCGTGACGCGAGGTTACGTTCTCGCCCGCCGATAACGGTTTGGTCACCGGCAGGACACAGGAACTGCAGCTACTAGGGTCCTTCGTCCGCCCAGAGTCCCCCGCCCGGGTTCGCCGGAGACCAAGCTCCCCGACGCAGGAGGCTCCCCCTTGGCCCGGCACAGCAAGGCCGATGGCCGAACCGTGTACACGGTCGTGCCCAGAGCAGAGTTCAAACCCGGCGCGCATCGCGTTGAGGACGACAAGGTCCCGCTGGCTCACCGCGTGAGCGCGATCGTCGTCGCCGCAGGTGTCGCCGCCGGCACCGCCGCCATCGCCAACGCCGCCACCAGCGGTCCCGCGACGGAGCTCGCCGCGGGTGCGGCCGAGCTGGGTGCTGTTCCCGACCAGAAGGTCCAGAACATCCAGACGGTGCACAACGTCAACCCCGGCACCAAGGTCAGCCAGATCCTGCAGATGCAGCAGATGTACGCGCAGCAGACGTTCGAGCAGGCCTCGAAGCTCGCCGCGGACTCGCACGCCCAGCGCGAGGCGGCCGCCAAGGCCGAGGCCGAGCGCCAGGCGGAGATGCGCAAGCCCGCCAAGCAGCGCGAGATCGAGGGCTGGATCAAGGACGCCATCAAGATCCTGCAGGCCAACGGCACCAACATCGACAACAGCTCGATGGACGAGATCTACACGATCATCATCAAGGAGTCGAACGGCAACCCCAACGCCGTGAACAACTGGGACTCCAACGCGATGCGGGGCACGCCGTCCAAGGGCCTGATGCAGTGCATCGACCCGACGTTCCGCGCCTACAAGCTGCCCGGCTACGACAACATCCTCGCGCCGGTCGACAACATCATCGCGGGCGTTCGCTACACCTACGCGCGCTACGGCGGCTTCCACAACCACCCGGGTCTGGTCAACATGAACCTGGGCGGCGGGTACCTGGGGTACTAGAAGGGCCTCGTCGGGGTGCGGGAAACCCATCGGCGCGCGATGCTGTCAATCAGGTTCACCCACAAGCATGGCGGCCCTAGCGGGCACACGCCCGGTAGTGCTCCCATCGAACGCGATCCCCGAACGCAGGGAGTGGCCGATGAACGAGCAACAGGCACGCGACGACGAGCTGGCGAAGGTCCGCTCGGAGGCGACGAACTGGCTGGCCAAGATGGCCAAAGCCCAGCACCGTCCCAAAGTCGAGCAACGCACGCCTGAGCACGACGCCATGACACCCGCGGCGAACAAGTAGGAGAACGAGCACCAGCGCCCTGGCTACGGCCGGGGCGCTTCTGCTTGGAAGGCCGACCACAGCAGGTTGAGCGGGTGATCGGCCGGATGCTTCGACAGCTCGTCCGTTCGGGCGAAAACGCCCACAAGCCGCTCCAGCGAGTCATCTGCGAGCTCGACGACCCGGAGGCCGCCTCCCTCCCGGAGCTCGTTGTTCGACGCCACCACGCCCAAACCAGACGTCACGATCATGGCTCCCTGGACGAGGTTCGAGCGCAGCAGCGAGATGCCGTACTGGATCTCGTCGATCTCGGCCGCGATGTCGAGCCCCTGGCGGTAGTCGGCCCCGAACCAGCCCCGCAGGAACTCGGCGATCAACCCCGCCCCCGGCACGACCAACGGGATCGACCTCAGCTGAGGTACCCGCACGCGCTCGCCCACAACCGTCTCGGGCAGGTTCGTGAGCAACGCGAGCCCGCCGCGCCGCCACTCGATCACGTCGAACTCGCCCCGCTGCCAGCCGGCGCCGGCCTGCGTCACGACGCTGCCGCAGACGAGGTCGACCTCCTGCGTCTCCAGCTTCGTCCAGATGTCCTTGGTGCGGATGTGCACGACCTTGAGGTCGACGTCGCGCTCGCGGAACTCGTCCGCCACGTGGTGCCACGCCTTCGCGAGCGTGTCGAGCATGTACCGCGTGGTGCCGACGGTGACGGTCGTGCCGAGCTTGCGGCGGCAATCGTGAATTCCGTCGAGCCACTGCGCGAGCGTCTCCCGCGCCAATTCGACGAGTGACTCACCAGTGGGCGTGAACAGCACGTCTTTTCCGCGTCCCTGCTTCACGACGAGCGCTTCGCCGCACAGTTCCAGGAAGTTCCTGTTCAACGTGTCGAGCTGCTTCTGCACGCTCGACTGCTCCCGTCCCAACGCGCGGGCGGCACGCAGGGCCGAACGGGTCTCGTGAACGGTCAAAAGGGTCCTGAGCTGGTCCATCGTGGTATCCAGTAGTGCACCGGGCATGTTCAGCAGGCGGTGCAGCGAGGTGCTGGTGGGGAGCACCAACTGGGACGAGCCGGACATCGGGACCCTCTCTGATGTTCTACTGATCAGTTGAACTGAACTTGACCGCATTTCACCGACAAATTATCTGGAGATCCTGTCGGCAAATCCCTGGACACTTATCGCGCGGTGTACAAAGCTATCTGCGGCGACCACGCGTGGGAGCCGATTCCGGGGGGAATCATTGGGGGGTGGGGGTCCGCCGGGCGCAAGCCCGCGGGCCCCCAAGTATTACCCTCAGCCGTTGTGACGGCTTCCGCTCGCCTGGACTGGGGCACCACCTACCAGGTCACCGTGCTCGAACTCGGACTCGCCTGCTGCGGAGTCGAAGTGATGGCAGCTCTCGACCGCCTTCCCGACCTCGGCGTCACGCCGGTCGACGGCGCCGGCGAGGCGCACGTTCTCGTCGTCTCCGGCACCGTCACGGACGTCATGTTGCCTGCTGTCCTCCGCAGTTTCGAGGCCATGCCCGAACCCCGTTACGTGATCTCCGTAGGCGCCTGCAGCAACACCGGCGGCCCGTACTGGGATTCCTACAGCGTCACCAAGGGGATCGACCAGGCCCTTCCGGTCCACGTCGCCGTCCCCGGTTGCCCGCCCCGGCCCGAAGCGCTGCTCGAAGGCCTCAAGGCGCTGCACGGGCTGGTGAACGCGTGACCACCCCGAAGACGGCGTTCGGCCAGACGATCCACCACGTGGAGCTCGCCGACTGGCTCGCGACCGCCACCACCCACCACGCCGACGGGTTCGTGATGTTCGACTGGCTCGGCGTCGAGGACGCGGGCCGGCCGGGGGCGGTGGGCGAGCGCCACGCCGTGTTCCTGCACGTGATCGACCCGCGCACGCGTGAGGGCGTCATGCTGCGCACCGAGATCGGCACGGGGGAGTCGCTGCCGAGCGTCGCGCACCTGTGGAAGGGCGCCGGCTGGCACGAGCGCGAGGCCGCGGAGATGTTCGGCGTGACCGTGGACAGCGACACCGAACACCTGCTGCTGCCCGACAGCTTCCAGGGCCACCCGCTGCGCAAGGACTTCGTGCTCGCCTCACGCGTCGTGCGTCCGTGGCCGGGCCGTCTCGAACCCGGCGAGGACAACACGAGTGCCCCGAGCCGCCGCCGCACCGCACCACCTGGCGTTCCGGACCCGTCGTGGGGCCCGCGCCGTGAAGAGGAGAGCCCGTCGTGACGAACCTGCCACCGCGCACGAGGGGCGTCATCGCGCTGTTGGAGGCCAACTGCACGGTCTGCATGATCTGCGCGCGCGAGTGTCCTGACTGGTGCATCCACATCACGTCGCACACCGAGGTCGAGGAGCAGCCCGGCAGCGCCCGCCCGCGCAGCCGCAACGTGCTCGACCGGTTCGCGATCGACTACGGCCAGTGCCTCTACTGCGGCATCTGCGTCGAGGTGTGCCCGTTCGACGCCCTGCACTGGGCGCCGGAGTTCGGCTACCCCGGAACGGGCTCGATCGACGGCGAGGGCGCCGTCGCGGAACTCGTCCACGAACGGGACGTGCTGTCCACCTGGGTCGAGAAGGTGCCGCCACCGCCCGCGCTCGACCCGGCCGCGGAGGCCGCGCCCGAAACCGCCACAGGAACCGGCAGGCGCCCTGGTTCGTTGAGGGGTAGGACGTAAAACCCGGAGGCGGAACCGTGCACAAGCACTTCAACGGGTTGAAGACGGCCGTGCTGCTCGGTGGGATGAGCGCGCTGATCGTGCTGGTCAGCAGCTTGTTCGGCCGCACGGCACTGGTCATCGGCCTGATGTTGGCCTTGGGCGTGAACGCCTACGCGTACTTCAACTCGGACAAGCTCGCGCTGCGCGCGATGCGGGCGGTGCCCGTGTCGCAAGTGGAGCAACCCGTGCTCTATGCGATCGTGCGGGAGCTGTCGCAGAAGGCGCGCCAGCCCATGCCCAGGCTGTACCTGAGCCCCACGGCCGCACCGAACGCGTTCGCGACGGGCCGCAACCCGCGCAACGCCGCCGTGTGCTGCACCACAGGCATCCTGGACCTGCTCGACGAACGCGAACTGCGCGCCGTGCTCGGCCACGAGCTCGCGCACGTCTACAACCGCGACATCCTGATCAGCTGTGTGGCCGGCGCGCTGGCCGGCGTGATCACGATGCTGGCCAACCTGGCCATGTTCGCGAGCATCTTCGGCGGCGGGGACTCGGACGACGAGGGCCCCGGCCCGCTGGGACTGCTGCTGATCGCGCTGCTCGGCCCGATCGCGGCCACGGTCGTGCGCCTGGCCGTGAGCCGCTCGCGCGAGTTCCAGGCGGACCAGTCCGGCTCCGAGCTCACCGGCGACCCGCTGGCGCTCGCCGGCGCGTTGCGCAAGATCGAGATGGGGACGCGGGCGGCACCGCTCGCGCCGGAACCGGAGGTGGTGTCGCAGAGCCACCTGATGATCGCGAACCCGTTCCGCTCGGGGGAACAGTTCGCCAAGTGGTTCTCGACCCACCCGCCGATCGCCGACCGCATCCGCAGGCTCGAGGAGATGGCCCGGCGCTAGCTGATCGGCTAGCGCCCCGCCTTCGCCACGGCCATGAGGTACTCGCCGTACCCGGACTTGCCGAGCTTCTCGCCGAGCGCGTAGCACTCCTGCGCGGAGATGAAGCCCATGCGCAGCGCGATCTCCTCGGGACACGCGATGCGCACGCCCGTCCGGTGCTCCAGCACCTGCACGAACTGCCCGGCCTCGAGCAGCGAGTCGTGCGTGCCGGTGTCGAGCCACGCGAACCCGCGGCTCAGGTCGACGAGCTGGGCCCGCCCGTCGCGCAGGTAGTGCAGGTTGACGTCGGTGATCTCCAGCTCGCCGCGGGGCGACGGCTTGAGGTTCCGCGCGACGTCCACCACACCGTTGTCGTAGAAGTAGAGCCCGGTGATGGCCCTGTTCGACTTCGGCTTCGCGGGCTTCTCCTCGATGGACAGCAGCCTGCCCGTCGCGTCGACCTCGCCCACGCCGTACCGCTCGGGGTCCTTCACCTGGTAGCCGAACAGCACACACCCGTCCAAAGTGGACGCGTGGTGCTGCAGCGTGGTGGAGAAGCCCTGGCCGTAGAAGATGTTGTCGCCCAGCACCAGCGCCACGTCGTCGTCCCCGACGAAGCCCGCCCCGATGACGAACGCCTCCGCGAGCCCGTTCGGGGCGGCCTGCTCCGCGTAGGAGAAGGCCATGCCCCACTGGGACCCGTCGCCGAGCAGCCGCCGGAACAGCGGTAAGTCGGTCGGGGTGCTGATGATCAGCACTTCCCGGATGCCGGCCAGCATGAGCACCGACAGCGGGTAGTAGATCATCGGCTTGTCGTACACCGGCAGCAACTGCTTCGAGACGGCCTGCGTGATCGGGTG
Organism: Lentzea albida; assembly: GCF_900111005.1. GTDB lineage: Bacteria > Actinomycetota > Actinomycetes > Mycobacteriales > Pseudonocardiaceae > Lentzea > Lentzea albida. Next base: position 432,155 of record NZ_FOFV01000004.1, on the reverse strand, counting down.
CAGGCGCGTCCCGCTGCCACCGGCGAGGACGATGCCCTTCACCGGTAGTTGGTGAACTGGAGGGCGATGCCGAAGTCGGAGCCCTTCAGCAGTGCGATGACGTCCTGCAGGTGGTCCTTCTTCTTGCCGGACACCCGCAACTGGTCGCCCTGGATCTGCGCCTGAACGCCCTTGGGCGCCTCGTCGCGGATCTTCTTGGCGATCTCCTTGGCCTTCTCGGACGTGATGCCCTGCACGAGGTTTCCCGTGACCTTGAACACCTTCCCGGACACCGCGGGCTCGCCCACCTCGAACGCCTTCATCGAGATGTTGCGCTTGACCAGCTTCTCCTGGAAGACGTCGATCGCCGCCTTGCAGCGCTCCTCCGTCTCGGAGGTGAAGGTGATCGCCTCCTCGCCGGCCCAGGCCACCGTGGTGTTGGTCCCCCGGAAGTCGAAGCGATTGCTCAGCTCCTTGGCCGCCTGGTTGAGCGCGTTGTCGACCTCCTGCCGGTCCACCTTGCTCACCACGTCGAACGACGGGTCCGCCACGACTTCACTCCTCAACGATCTCGGGGTCACAGCCAGCGTCGATGCTACTGGGGTACCCCGATTTGGGGCGCCCCGAAGGGGTTATGTATTGTTCTGCCCGCACCGTTACGACGGTGTGGGGCGGGTTGCCCGAGCGGCCAATGGGAGCGGACTGTAAATCCGTCGCGAAAGCTACAGAGGTTCGAATCCTCTACCCGCCACAGCAGTGAGAAAGGCCCTGTGACCAGGAAGTTCTGGTCACAGGGCCTTTCTAGTGCGGTCCGGTTGTGGATGGCTCGAACCGGCGTTCTCCGAGTGGCTGCACCGAGGGCGTGCCGAAGTTGGGCGGCCGGTTCGCCTAGCGCTGCCGGGCCGTCTCCTCTCCGCCGTCAACGCACTTGGCGTACGTGCGCAGCAGCACGTTCAGGTTGTGGCCTGCCCGCAGCTACCCGAGGTGCCTCGACACCCGCGTTCAGCACTGAATCGGATTGGCATCCGAACGTCGGTCGACCTGGTGAACCACGGTCTTGCGCTTCTGCAGCTCCACCTCGCTCAGCGGGTTTTCGGCGAGTGCCTTCCATTCGACGGCGTAGTCGAGCGCGTTGCCGAACGTCGTGCGACACAGCCGGATCGTGTCCGGCGCGGCGCGCTTGCCGGCGAGCTTCTTCTCCTATGCGTGGTGACGGTCGATTCCGCACTCCGCCACCGACTCCTCAGGTGACGCGAAAGACCGGCCAGCCGATCTCGGTGCGCCACTCGGCGGGATCGCTCGAGTCACGGGGGCCGACGACGTAGACCTCCCGCACCGGCCCGGCCACCGACATCGCGTTCTCCACCACCCACGTCCCGAGCGCGCCGTAGGTGACCTCGATGCCGTCGTGCTCGCCGGCATGGGTGGTGACGGCCAGTTCCACGGCCGGGAGGGTCGCGGGGTGCACGCGTCCGGTGCGAGGGGGCGCCGCGGTCGGCAGGTAGACGAGTGCGTGACCGCGCTCCTGTTCGAAGAGGGCGTTGTCGTAGTTGCCGCCCGGTGGTCCGGTCGCGGTGTCGCCGACGGCCGCCGCCAGTTCGGCCATCGCGCCCGCGAACCAGGCCTCGACGTCGCGGTGCTCGACGACGGCCTCCACCGCCGCGACCGTCCTGGCGGGCTCGGCGCGCAGTGCGACGTCGATCGGCGCGGGGTCGGGCCTGAGCAGGCGCCGCAGGGACACGACCGCGGCTCTGGTGCGGTCGAGCTCGTGCTCGAGGCGTTGCAGGTGGTCCGCGACCAGGGCCGCCCGCACACCGGGGTCGGGTGTGCGGAGGATTCGCTGCACGTCGTTCAGGGGGACGTCTAGTTCGCGGAGCCGGTGGATGACCTGTGCGGTCGGGATCTGGTCGACGGCGTAGTAGCGGTAACCCGTGAACTCGTCGACCACGGCGGGCTCCAGCAGGGCCGCTTCGTGGTACCGGCGAAGGGTCCGCACGCTCAGGTGGGTCAGCCGCGAGAACTCCCCGATGGTCAGCACCTGCGCATTCTGGACTCTCTCCCTGGGGGAGACTCCACGGCTTGACCCTCCCGCGCCGTGAGGTCGCACGGTGGGGGCATGACACAGCACACCGATCTGCTCCCCGCCACCGTGCGCGAGTTCTTCGCCGCCCACGTCGTCCGCGACGCCGACACCGCCTCGTCGTTGCTCACCGAGGACGTGGTGGTCGTCGACCAGGACGAGACCTTCCGCGGCCGGGAGGAGGTCCACGCGTTCCTGCGGGACGCCGGGTCCGAGTTCGAGTACACGACCGAACAGATCGGCGCTCGCCGCGTCGACGACGCCCACTGGGTGGTGACCGTGCGGCTCGAGGGCACCTTCCCGGGCGGTGTCGCCGAACTCGACTACCGGTTCGCGTTGCGGGACGACCTCGTCGCCGAACTCGTCATCGCCAACCACACGGCCTGACCGATCCCTCTCGTCCTCGGTGCGGTCACCGGCCTGATCAACCTTGATAGCGTTCGCGCGCAGCTTCGTGAGGCCGGACCGAGGAGATCTCAGTGCGCACGCAGATGGCTACCGAGGCCGGCCGGACGACCGCGCCGAGCGAGGACCGGGCCCTGGTCGGGCCGAACCTGCTCGCCGTGCTCGACGGCGTGACGGCCAAGCCCCAGACGGGGTGCGAGCACGGCGTCGGGTGGTTCGCCGACCAGCTGTCCGCGGAGATCCTGCGGTTCGCCCACCTGGAGCCCGCCGGGGCTCTGCGCGAGGCGATCACGCAGGCCGCCGAGCTGCACTCGGGCACGTGCGACCTCGATCACCCGGACTCGCCCAGCGTGGCGGTCGCGATGGTGCAGATCAAGGACGACGTGCTGCGGTACCTGGTGCTCGGGGACGCCACGGTCGTGATCGACACCAAGCGCGAGTTGCTCGTGGTGAGCGACACGCAGACGAACCGGACGGCCGGGGCGAAGGCCGCTGACGTCGAGCACGCGCTGACCGGCGAGGTGCCGCTGTCCGATGTGCGGCGCGTCGCGATCCTGTCGGACGGCGCTGCTCGGGCGGTCGACCTGTTCAACCTCTTCGATTGGCGTCAGGCTCTCGAACTGATGGCGGCGAACGGACCGGACGACCTCATCCGCAAAATGCGCGCGGTCGAAAAGGAAGACGCCAAGGCCGTGGAGTGGCCGCGGAAGAAGATTTCGGACGACGCGACCGTCGTGTACCTCGACCGGTAACAAGGGCTTCAGTGCCGCGGCGCCGGTTCGACGCCGCGGCGGCGGGCGATCGACGCCATGTTGTCCTCGCCCCAGTCGCCCAACGGCAGCAGCGCCTCGTTCAGCCGCACGCCCAGCGGAGTGAGCGAGTACTCGACGCGGGGAGGGACCTCGTGGAACACCTCGCGGTGCACGATCTCGTCCGCCTCCATCTCGCGCAGCACCTGGATCAGCATCTTCTCGCTGATGCCGGAGACGGACCGGCGCAGTTCGCCCGTGCGCACCGGGCCCTCGTGCAGCGCCCACAGGATCAGCGCCTTCCAGCGGCCGCCGATCACGTCGATCGCCGCGTCGAGGCCGCAGACGTAATTTCGTGGCTTCATCAGGATCCTTACCGAAAAGTGGGTACCTGACAAAATAGTAGGTACTTGTCGAGAAGTCAGTGCCGGAACGAGCATTCTCGGCATGGGGACCAAGGAAACCGTGAGCGTGCTCGGCCTCGGCCGGATGGGCAGCGCGCTCGCCAACGCCCTCGTCGAAGAGGGCTACGAAGTGAGCGTGTGGAACCGCACGCCGAAGACCATCCCGAACGCCAGAAGCGTTGCCACGCCACAAGAAGCGTTCCAGAGTGACGTCGTCGTGACGTGCCTGTCGACGTACGACGTCCAGCAGCCGTTGCTCACCGGCGAGATCAAGACGCTCGTGAACCTGACGTCCGGCACGCCGGACGAGGCCCGCAGGACCGCGCGGTGGGCTGAGGACAACGGGGTCGAGTACGTCGACGGCGTGATCATGGCGGTGCCGCAGCAGATCGGCACGCCGCAGGCCAGGATCCTGTTCAGCGGCAACGAGAACCACCACGTGCTCGACGCGTTCGGCGAGCCGGTGCACGTCGGGGAGGACGCCGGGCTCGCCGCGCTGTACGACCTGGCGCTGCTCGGCCTCATGTGGTCCGTGTTCGGCGGCTACCTGCAGGCGGTCGCACTCATGGGCAGCGAGGGCATCGAGCCGCGCACGTTCACGCCCATGGCCATGAGCTGGCTCACCGAGATGAGCACCCTCCTGCCCGAGATGGGCGAGGAGACGCAGACCAGGAGCTACGAGACCGACGTGTCCGCGTTGGACATCAACGTGTCCGGGCTGCGCCTGCTCACCGAGGCCAACGAAGAACAAGGCCTCGACACGACCCTGCCGAAGGCGTTGCACGCGCTGTTCGAGCGCGCGCAGAGCAACGGCCACGGCAACCACAGCATCGCGAGCGTCATCGAGGAGATCCGGAAGTGAAGTACCTGGGCAAGAAGGCCGTCGTCACGGGCGGCACGCACGGCATGGGGCGCGCGACGGTGGAGATGCTGGTCGACAACGGCGTCGAGGTGGTGCTGACCGGTCGCACCACCAAGCAGGCCGAAGGCCTCAAGGCGCACGCCTTCGCGTCCGATGCGACGAACCTCAACGACATCGCCGACCTCAGAACTGAAGTCGCGCAACGGTTCCAGGACATCGACCTGCTGTTCGTCAACGTCGGGTTCTCGACCCTCACGCCGTTCGACGAGGCCACCGAGGCCGACTACGACCGCACGTTCGACGTGAACACCAAGGGTGCGTTCTTCACGGCGCAGCACCTCGCGCCGTTGGTCAAGGACGGTGGCTCGATCGTCTTCACCACGAGCGTCGCCACCGTGCTGGGGTCGCCGGGCCTGAGCGTCTACGCGGGTGCCAAGGCGGCGGTGCGGGCGTTCGCACGAGGACTCGCCGCGGAGCTCGCGCCCAGGAACGTCCGGGTGAACGTCGTCAGCCCCGGCTTCATCGACACGCCGTCGATGGGCGTCACGGGTGTGCCCGAGGAGGTCCTCCAGCAGTTCAAGGAGGAGGGCGACCGCATCACGCCGCTCAAGCGCCACGGCTCGATGGACGAGGTCGCGAGCGCCGTGTTGTTCCTGGCTTTCGAGGCCACGTTCACCACGGGCGCCGAGCTCGCGGTCGACGGCGGGCTCGGCCAGGGGATCAGCGCCTGAGGTCTGCGCCGGAAAAGGTGAAGCCGGCGCGCAAGAGCTTCCTCTCTCTTGCGTGCCGGCTTCAGCGCGAAGCGTACCCCATGTCGAACAAATGTTCGATCATTGGGCGATCAACACGCCGGTCAGCTGGCGGCGAGTGCCGCCCGGCCGTCGTCGGTCAGTTCCGCGCAGACCCGGAGACCGAAACTCGTCGGCTGCGAGGGGCGCAGCAGTCCCGCGTGCACGAGGTCGTGCGTCGCCGTCCGGTCGCAGCAGGGCAGCCCGTCGACGTACAGGTCGGGCTCGGTACCGCCTGTCACCTCGGCACGTCCCGCGGCGACAGCCCGCAGCATCGCCCTCGCTCTTCCGCTGAGTTCCATGTCGACCCCCCAGGAGTGGTGTCCGAATCACTTACCCCTTTGTCGAAATAGAGGCCGGATTCGTTCCACAAGTACGGGTTCGTTCGGGTTCTTCGCTTGTGTGAACGGGTAGATCATGTCTCACTAGGCCGTTCGGGTTGCGAAGACACGCCGGTGGGAGCGCGCAACGCCGGGCGGCGGACCCACACCGTCCAGCGCGGGCGGTAGCCGTTCGAGTACCAGAACGGCGTCGAGCGCGGGTTCGGCAGGGCGTGGTGGAGCAGCGTGGACGCCACACCGGCGTCGTCCAGCACCGAGTGCGCGTGTGCCACGAGAGCGCTGCCTGCGCCCGTGCCCCGCACATCGGGCCGTACGCCGAGATGGGCGAGATACGCGAACGGGCGCGCCGAGGCGAACCGCTCCATCCACCCCGCATCCTGCGGCATGTCGACGTAGATCATGCCGACGGGCGTGTCGCCGTCGACCGCGAGCCACATCGCCTCGTGGTCGCGCTCGAGCACCTCGGCGAGCGCCGTCCGGAGGTGCTCCGCCGTGTTCGGGCGTTCGGTGACCATGCCGAACGCGGCGTCGTACCGGACCGTGTGCAGGTTCAGTTCGACCGCGACGTCCAGGTCGGCGCGGGTCGCCGCCCGCACGTCCACACCGGACGGCCGCGGCGCGGGGGAGCGGCCGGCCAGGCGCTCGGCGATCACGGTGAGGGGCGCGAAACCGCGGTGGACCAACGGCAGCACGTCTGCGTGGCTCGGCAGCGTCACCATCGCCGCGGTGTCGGTGTCGCCGGGGTACGTGAGCCGGGACTCCCACTCGTCGAGCAACGCGGGCAGGTCGCAGCCGGGCCGCCAGGCCAGCCGGTGCAGGCGCAGCGGTCCCCAGGTCGCCCCCAGCGAATCCGGATCCGTCTCGGTGAAGGAAAAGATCTCGGTCACGCCCCATCCGACCATGGCAGGGTCGGCCCTGTGGAAATCTACGTCGTGGACGCGTTCACCGACCGGCCCTTCGCGGGCAACCCCGCCGGGGTCGTCCTCCTCGCCGAACCGCGCGACGACGCCTGGCTGCAGGCCGTCGCGGCCGAGATGAAGCACGCCGAAACGGCCTTCGTCACCCCCGACAACCACCTCCGCTGGTTCACGCCGGAGGCCGAGGTGGACCTCTGCGGGCACGCCACGCTCGCCACCGCGCACGTGCTGGGTGGCGAGCAGTCGTTCACCACGCGTAGCGGCGTGCTCACATGCGCAAATGACGATGGATGGGTGCGGATGGACTTCCCCGCGGACCCCCCGAAGTTGACTGACCCGCCAATCGGTCTAGCGGAAGCGCTGCCACATGCGACGATCAAGTCCGTGTCGCGTGGGCGCTTCGACTTCCTGATCGAGTTGGAGAGCGCCGCGGAGGTCCGTTCCGTGCGACCCGACGTCCAAGGACTGGCACAATTTCCGTCACGGGGAGTAATCGTGACGGCCGTCGGAGACGGTGATGCGGACGTCGTCAGCCGGTGCTTCTACCCGTCGGTCGGCGTGCCGGAGGACCCCGTCACCGGATCGGCCCACTGCACCCTTGCGTCCTATTGGGTGCCTCGGCTCCAGCGCGCTGACCTGCTCGCGGAGCAGGCGTCGCCGCGCGGCGGGTTCGTCAGGGCCACGCTCGCGCAAGATCGCGTGCTGCTCTCCGGGCAGGCCGTGACGGTGCTCCGGGGACGGCTCACCGTCTAACCACGTCTGGGTGAATAGACGTCACCAAACGTGCTCGACCTGCCATTTCGTCCCCCGAGCGGGGTACATTGGTGCCCCTGGAGGGGTCCTGATCGCCAAGTGCGGGACCCCTCAGTCACGCCTAGAGGTTCCCCCACCCAGGCCGACGAGGAGGCTGGATGTCCGACCGAGCGTCGGCCCCCGTGTCGGACTCGGCCGCCTGGTCGGCCAAGTCGACCAACCGCGCTTTCAGCGCGTTCGCCGTCACCCTCCTGGTGGCAGGCGTCGTCTGCGCGGGCATGGTCGCGGCATGGCTTCCGGAGAGGGAGACCACCTCCCTGTTCTGGATCGGCCCCCTCCTGGTCGTCGGCTTCCTGCTGGCGGAACAGCTCGCGATCAACGTCGACGTCCGCAGCGGCGTCGCGTGGACGATCTCCTTCACCGAGATCCCGCTGGTCCTCGGCCTGCTGGTCGCCCCGTTCGAGATCGTGCTCGCCGCGCACGTGGTCGCGGGCGTGGGCACGTTGCTCGGCAGGCGGATCCTCGACCGCGCCGTCTACAACGCGGGCCTCATGTTCATGGAGATCTCCGTGGCGTTCGCCGCCGCGGAGGCCGTGAACCGGATGATCGGCGCGGGCGGACCGTTCTGGGCGGGCGCCTTCGTCGGCACGATCACCGTGCCGATGCTCGCGAGCGTGCTGGGCCTCTGCGCGTTGCGCCTCATGGGCAAGTCGATGCGCGTCGGCAACAGCCTGCGCCTCGTGCTGCAGACGCTGGTCGTGGCCCTGCTGAACACCTCGATCGGCCTCGTCGGCTACCAGATCGTCGCCACCACCGCGTGGGGCGGCGTCCTGATCATCCTGGTGCTCGCGGGCATCGTGGCCACCTACCTCGCCTACTCCGGGCTGCTGCGCGAACAGCGCGACCTGGAGGCGCTGAGCGAGGTCAGCCTCCGCGTCGCGAGGTCGGGCCAGCACGGCACCGGCCCGCGCCAGCCCGACGACGACCTCACCACCGGCGTCGAAGAGGACGAGTGGCAGCTCATCGCGGAACGCATCCGCGAGCAGCTCAACGCGAACAGGGTCGTGCTGCGCCTGCGCACCGACCCGCAGGAAGCCATGATCACCCTCGTCGCCGGCGAACCGCTGCCCGAGGAGATGACCGCGACGGACCCGCGTGCCGTCCGCGAGGACCCCGTCCTGCAGCTGCCCGGCACGCACGTCCGCTACTACCGCGTGGCCGACGCGACCGAGGACGTCACCGAGGCCCTGCTGCGCCGCGACGCGCAGGAGGCCCTGGTCGTCCCGTTGCGCGGCGCCACCCAGCTGCTCGGCGCCGTCGAGGCCCACGACCGGCTGTCGCGCTGGCGCGGTTTCGGCAAGGCCGACATCCAGCTGCTCAGGACCTTGGCCTCGCACCTCGCCACGGCCGTCGACAACCGGCGCCTGCTGGCCCGCCTGAGGCACGACGCCTACCACGACCCGCTGACCGGCCTGCTGAACCGCGCGGGCTTCCGCGAGGCGTGCGCCGAACCGCTGCGCGAGTCCCAGAGGGGAGTGGTGCTGCGCATCGACCTCGACATCCTGTCGACGGTCTCCGATGCGCTGGGCCAGGCCTGGGGCAACCGCATGGTCGTCGCCGCCGGGCGCAGGCTGCGCGACGCGCTCGGCCCCGACGTGCCGCTCGCCCGGCTCGAGGGCGGCGCGTTCGCCGCGTACCTCGACGACGAACGCGCTGCCACGGCCCACGAGACCGCGGAACGGCTGCGCGCCGGTCTCTCCGTGCCGTACCCCGTCGACCGCCTGACCGTCGAGGCCTCCGCGGTAGTGGGCTACGCGTCCAAAGCGGACTCCGAGACCGAGGACCCGGATCCCGACGTGTTGCTGCAACGGGCAGACGTCGCCGTGCGTGCCACTTCCGAGGGCACGCCCGTGAAGGCCTACGCGCCGTCGATGGGCCACCTGTTCCTGCGCCGCTTCCAGCTCGTCACGCAGTTCCGCCAGGCCGTCGAGACGGGCCAGATCTCGGTGCACTACCAGCCGAAGGTCGCCCTGCCGTCACGTCAGGTCGTCGGCGCGGAGGCGTTGGTGCGCTGGACACATCCGGAGTTCGGCCGCGTCGACCCGGACGAGTTCGTGCCGGCCGTCGAGGCCACCGGGCTCGTGGACGTGCTGACGGACTTCGTGATGGACAGGGCGCTGGAACGCGTCCGCCGCTGGCTCGACCGCGGGCTGCGGATGTCCATCGCGGTGAACCTGTCGGTGCGGACGCTGGGCGACGAGGACTTCCCGAACCGCGTGGAAGCCGCTCTGGAACGCCACGACGTGCCTTCGGGCCTGCTGACCTTCGAGCTCACCGAATCGGGCGTCATGGCCGATCCCGAGCGCGCTCTGCCGGTGCTGCGGCGCCTGCACGCGATCGGCGTCGTGCTGGCGGTCGACGACTTCGGCACCGGGTACTCGTCCCTGGCCTACCTGCGCCAGCTGCCGGTCGACGAGGTGAAGATCGACAAGTCGTTCGTGCTCGGCATGGGCACGGACCTCGGCGACATGGCCGTGGTCCGGTCGATCGTGGAGCTCGGGCACTCGCTCGGTCTCGTCGTGGTCGCGGAAGGCGTGGAGGACGACGCCGCTCGCGACCAGCTGGTCGGGATGGGCTGCGACGTCGCGCAGGGGTACCTGATCTCGCGGCCGCTGTCCGAGGACCGCTTCGAGGCGTGGCTGCGCGCACGAACGGTGCAGGTCAGGGGTGCTCGCGATGAGACGGTGCTCACCTTGGTCCACTAAGGGGACCCCCGGATTTCGTTCTTGGTCGAGGCGTGTTGTAGAGTTCTACGTGTCAGCAGGAACGAAGAGCTGGCCCCTTTAGCTCAGTCGGCAGAGCGTCTCCATGGTAAGGAGAAGGTCTACGGTTCGATTCCGTAAAGGGGCTCTACAACTGGCCGCAGTGCTGAGCGCTGCGGCTTGAGTTGTGTAAAGCGGTGTAGCTCAGTTGGTAGAGCAAGCGGCTCATAATCGCTGTGTCGCCGGTTCAAGTCCGGCCACCGCTACTCAGCAAGATCCCTCGGGTGACTTCGTCGCCCGCCCCGCCAGACGGTAAGCCCGGACTGGGTACCACGGGGTCTCGTGTGCTCTCAGGAAGGCAAGGACCGTGGCTGCAACCGACGTACGTCCGAAGATCACCCTCGCGTGCGAGGAGTGCAAGCACCGGAACTACATCACCAGGAAGAACCGGCGCAACGACCCGGACCGCCTGGAGGTCAAGAAGTTCTGCCCGAACTGCAAGACGCACCGCGCGCACAAGGAAACCCGCTGAGCGCGTAGCGGCTTTCGACCGAGGCCCGTCCCACACGTGGGGCGGGCCTCGTCGCATATAGGCTCTTCAAGTGCCTCTTGACCCCGCCTTCATCGGACGCAGTTATCCGCCGTCGCAGCCGTACGACGTGAGCCGCGAGAAGATCCGCGAGTTCGCCGACGCCATCGGCGCGACCAGCCCGGCCTACCGCGACGCCGAAGCGGCGAAGGCGTTGGGGCACAGGGACGTCATCGCGCCGCCCACGTTCGCGATCGTCGTGTCGATGAAGACGAACGAGACGGTCATGTTCGACCCGGAGCTGCAGCTCGACTACAGCCGCGTCGTGCACGGCGACCAGAACTTCACGCACCACCGGCCGATCACCGCGGGCGACCAGCTCGTCAGCACCGCGCACATCGACTCCATCACGTCCCGCATGGGCAACGACATGGTGACCGTGCGGACGGAGATCAGCACGGTCGACGGCGAGCTCGTCGCCACCGCCAAGTCGATGCTCGTCGTGAGAGGAGAAGACGCGTGAGCGCAGCAGTGAGCACCGAGGTCGGGACCGAACTGCCGGCGCTGTCCGTGCGCCTCAAGCGCGACGACCTGGTGCGGTACGCGGGCGCCTCGCTGGACTTCAACCCCATCCACTGGAACGAGAAGACGGCCAAGGAGGTCGGCCTGCCGGACGTGATCGCGCACGGCATGCTGACCATGGCCGTGGCCTCGCGGATCGTCGCGGAGTGGATCGGCGACCCCGGCGCGATCGTCGAGTACGGGTGCCGGTTCGGGCGGCCCGTCGTGGTGCCGAACGACGGTGAGGGCGCGCTGGTCGAGGTCACCGCGAAGGTCACCAAGGACCTCGGCGACGGAACTGTGAAGGTCAACATCAACGCGGCTTTTGACGGCAAGTCGGTGTTGACGGGTGCGTTCGCCCGCGTGCGCGTCGGCTGATCTTGTGATCAAGAACACCACCGGACGACCCGGTCCGGTGGCGTTTGCCGTGCTCACGCCGGATTCGGGCGTGGAGCGGTGCGCGGTTGCACGACCCTGATTCGTGTTCTCGGTCCGGCTATGGGTAGGCTGTGCGACAGGCCGCTCGGCAAGTGCTTGAGCGGTCTGGTTGGAATGGACGGGACAGGCTCCCGTACACTTCCTGCTTGGGCCAGGGGATCCCCATCCGGGATCTCAAAGGGGTGTAGCTCAACTGGCAGAGCAGCGGTCTCCAAAACCGCAGGTTGCAGGTTCAAGTCCTGTCGCCCCTGCTGTCGAAGCGCGTCATGGGTGGAGTGGAGGACGGCATGAGCGAGGGCCGCGAGCAGGACCAGCCGGAGGAGCGCGAAGGCGCTGTCCGGCCGTCCACTGCTGCGGCGCGACGTGAACGTCGTGCCTCCTCTCGCCCGGCCGCCCGCAAGGACGGCAGCAGCGCTGAGTCGAAGAAGAGCGTCGCCAAGTCCGAGGCTTCGGACGAGGACGCGAAGAAGGGTCGCCCGACCAAGACCCGTGAAGGACAGGAGAAGCGTCCCTCGCTGATCGGGCGGGGCTTCCGCTACATCCGCGAGGTCGTCGGCGAACTCCGCAAGGTGATCTGGCCGACGCGCAAGCAGCTCATCACGTACACCGGCGTGGTCATGGTGTTCGTGGTCTTCATGGTTGCGCTGGTGTGGGCTCTCGACCTCGGCTTCGGCGCGGCTGTTTTCGAGTTGTTCGGCTGAGCCGGACAGCTGCCGCTGCAACCAGGAAGCGAGATCCACAGTGAGCTCCGACAACGGCGTTGACGCCCAGGAGAAGACCGACCTCATCGACGACGAGGTGTCCGAGGACACCGCGGCCGACGAGACGGTCGAGTCGGCGGCTGTGGACTCCGACGACGTGGACTCCGAGGACACCGACGAGGCCGAGGACGTCGACGTCCTCGCCATCGACGAGACCCCGATCGACGAAGAGATCGCCGACCCCGCCGAAGAGCTGCGTCAGGCCCTGCGCCACGCGCCCGGCGACTGGTACGTCGTGCACTCGTACGCCGGTTACGAGAACAAGGTCAAGGCGAACCTCGAGACCCGTATCCACACGCTCGACATGGAGGACTACATCTTCCAGGTCGAGGTGCCGACCGAAGAGGTCACCGAGATCAAGAACGGCCAGCGCAAGCTGGTGCAGCGCAAGGTGCTGCCCGGCTACATCCTGGTCCGCATGGAGCTCACCGACGCGTCCTGGAGCGCCGTCCGCAACACGCCGGGCGTGACCGGGTTCGTCGGCGCCACCTCGAAGCCCTCGCCCCTCACGATCGACGAGGTGCTGAAGTTCCTGCTCCCGCAGCAGGAGCAGAAGCCGGCCGAGGGCAAGAAGGCCGCTTCCACCACCGTGTCGAAGCCGACGATCGAGGTCGACTTCGAGGTCGGCGAGTCGGTCACCGTCATGGACGGCCCGTTCGCCACGTTGCCCGCGACGATCAGCGAGGTCAACGCGGACGGCCAGAAGCTGAAGGTCCTGGTGTCGATCTTCGGCCGGGAGACGCCGGTCGAGCTGTCGTTCAGCCAGGTCTCCAAGATCTGAGCGGTCTCCCGCGAGGGAGACCGATCGGCCACGCTGCGGCTGGCAGAGCCGCGCGCGGACACCGCAATAACAGGAAGTACGGACAATGCCTCCCAAGAAGAAGAAGCTGTCAGCGATCATCAAGCTGCAGATCAAGGCTGGTGCCGCCAACCCGGCGCCGCCCGTCGGTCCCGCGCTTGGTCAGCACGGCGTCAACATCATGGAGTTCTGCAAGGCCTACAACGCCGCGACCGAGTCGCAGCGCGGTCAGGTCGTGCCGGTTGAGATCTCCGTGTACGAAGACCGCTCGTTCGACTTCAAGCTGAAGACGCCGCCGGCCGCGCGACTCATCCTCGCCGCCGCTGGTGTCGACAAGGGCAGCGGCGAGCCGCACCGCGTCAAGGTCGCCAAGGTGACCATGGAGCAGGTGCGTCAGATCGCGCAGACCAAGATGGTCGACCTGAACGCGAACGACATCGACCAGGCCGCGAAGATCATCGCCGGCACCGCCCGTTCCATGGGCATCACGGTCGAAGGCTGATCGCACCCCCTTTGAAAGCGTGGGAGAGCCGAGCGCGGCTCACGAACCACGACTGATCCACAGCAATTAAGGACAGAGTTATGAAGCGCAGCAAGGCCTACAAGGCCGCCGCCGAGCTGGTGGACCGGGAGCGGCTGTACTCGCCGCTGGAGGCCGCCAAGCTCGCCAAGGAAACGTCCAAGGTGAAGCTGGACGCCACCGTCGAGGTCGCGATTCGCCTCGGCGTCGACCCTCGCAAGGCCGACCAGATGGTCCGCGGCACCGTGAATCTGCCGCACGGTACGGGCAAGACCGCCCGCGTGATCGTCTTCGCAACCGGTGACAAGGCCGCTGAGGCCGAGGCCGCCGGTGCGGACGCTGTCGGCTCCGAGGACCTGATCGAGCGCATTCAGGGTGGCTGGCTCGACTTCGACGCCGCGATCGCGACCCCCGACCAGATGGCGAAGGTCGGCCGCATCGCCCGCATCCTCGGCCCGCGTGGCCTGATGCCGAACCCCAAGACCGGCACCGTGACCCCCGAGGTCGCCAAGGCCGTCAACGACATCAAGGGCGGAAAGATCAACTTCCGCGTTGACAAGCAGGCCAACCTGCACTTCGTCATCGGCAAGGTGTCGTTCGACTCCGAGAAGCTGGTCGAGAACTACGCGGCCGCGCTGGACGAGGTGCTCCGTGCCAAGCCGTCCGCGGCCAAGGGCCGGTACGTCAAGAAGGTCACCGTCTCCACGACGATGGGCCCCGGCATCCCGGTCGACCCGAACCGCACCCGCAACATGCTGGTGGACGAGGCCTGAGCCTCGCCGGTTCACAGCTAGCTGAGAAAGGCCCCCGGTTCGCCGGGGGCCTTTCTGCTGTTCAGCGACGGGTGCGGCGGTAGTCGCCGGGAGACTGCCCCACCTGCTTCAGGAAGTGGTGGCGGAGGTTGTTGGCCGTGCCGATGCCGCTCAGCGCCGCGACCTTCTCCATCGGCAGGTCGGTGGACTCCAGCAGCACCTGCGCCCTGGTGATGCGCTCGTTGAGCAGCCACTGCAACGGTGTCGTGCCCGTGGTGGCCTGGAGCCTGCGGTAGAAGGTCCGCGGGCTCATCGCGGCCCTGCGCGCCAGGTCGTCGATCGTCAGCGGCTCGTCCAGGCGGGCACGGGCCCAGTCGAGCACCGGCGCCAAGCCCAGTTCGTCGGTCTCGGGAACCGACAGGTCGACGAACTGGCCGAGGTGGCCCGGCCGGTGTCCCGGCACCACCATCCGGCGGGCGAGCTGGTTCGCGACGTGGGCGCCCAGGTCGCGGCGCACCAGGTGCAGGCAGACGTCGAGACCCGCGGACATGCCGGCGCTGGTCAGCACGTCTCCCTCGTCGACGTAGAGCTGCGAGGCGTCGACCTGGACCTTCGGGTAGCGCTCGGCCAGCAGGGCGGTGTGCATCCAGTGCGCGGTGGCCCTCTTGCCGTCCAGCAGGCCGGCTTCGGCCAACGCGTACGCGCCGACGCACGCGGAGACGATCCGCGCGCCGTTGTCGTGGGCCTGGCGCAGCGCGGAGACCAGTTCGGGTGGAACGGGCGCGTTGTCCTCGATGACCTCGTCCGGCACCCACGACACGATGACGGTGTCCGCACGCACGACGTCGTCCAGGCCGTGAGTGCTGTGCAGCGTGAAGCCTGGCTTGGTGTCGCGTGTGCGGGAACCGGTGCCGCACAACCACAACTCGTACCAGGGGTCGGCGAGGTCGGGCTGCGGCGTGCCGAAGACGGCTGCCGGGACGCCCAGTTCGTAGAGGTCGGCCACGCCGAAGTCGCTGGGCACGATCAGGGCGACGGATCCAGCGCTCATGCGGTCCAGCCTATGGCAGGAATTTGGTGGTGGTGGTCATTCCGGTCACTGGTCGGGGTGATCACGCGCGGCGAGGCTGGACGCATGACATCTGAAGCGATCACCGTGCTGGGACTGGGAAACCTCGGACGCGCGTTGGCGGAGGCGTTCGTGCGGGCGGGCCACCCCGTGACGGTCTGGAACCGTTCCGCGGCCAAGGCCTCCGGGCTCGCGGCGACCGTCGCCGGCAGTGCGGCGGAGGCGGTGGCGGCCAGTGGACTCGTGGTCGTCGCCGTGCTCGACCACCAAGCGGCGCAAGAGGTCCTGCGCGGTGTGGACGTGCGCGGGCGGGCGCTGGTGAACCTCACCTCCGGCACACCCGGCGAAGCGCGTGAACTGGCCGAGTGGGCTGCGGCGAACGGTGCCGATTACCTGCACGGGGCGGTGTACGCGGTACCCCAGACGATCGGCACCGACGCGTCGTCGATCATCTACAGCGGTTCGCCGGCCGTGCCCGAACGTTGGCGGGAACCGTTGGCGCTGCTGGGAAAGGTCACGTTCCTGGGCGCGGATGCGGGCCGCGCCTCCGGGTACGACGTGGCGATCCTGTCCGGGATGTACGGGCTGCTCGGCGGCTTCCTGCACGCCGCCGCGCTGGCGCGAGCCGGTGGCATTCCGGTCACCGAGCTCACGCCGATGTTGTTGTCCTGGTTGGAAGACCTCCAACCGGCGCTGACGACGTTCGCGGAGGAGATCGACGCCGGGAGCTACGACAACGCGGAGTCGAGCATCGCGATGAACCGGTCCGGCGTGGCCACGCTCATCCGCGCCACCGAGGCGCAGGGCGTGCCGTTCGCCGGGCTCGACGCGCTCCAGGCCCTCGTCGACCTGCAGATCGACTCGGGACACGGGGAGGCGAGCCTCTCCCGTGTCGTCGAGTCGTTCGGCCTCGTGTCACAGGGGCTTGCGGGCGGACAGCAGGAAGATCGTCAGTGACGCGAGGAAGTCGCCCTCCCGCAGTTCCGCGAGCCAGCGCTCCCCGTCGGCGCGTTCGATCGCACCCGCCCGGACAGCTCGTTCGGTGTTGCGGGTGAGGGCGAGGGTGTAGTCGGCCCTGACGAAGTCGCGCAGGACCGTCGTCACCGCGCGGACGCCCTCGACCTCGAAACCCGCCTCCCGTGCGAGGCGGGGGAGTTCACGGCCGATCGTCGCGTTGCGGACCATGGTCGAGCAGACGAACCGGTTGAACGCCCTGTTCATCTCGAGGTCGCCGTCGACGAGCAGGGCGTCCCAGTCGGGTTCGGCGATGCGCAGCAGACCGCCCGGCTCCAACGCCTTGTGGAGTTCGGCGAGGACGCCGGCCGGGTTCTCGACGTGCTGCAGCGCACGGTCCATGCGAGCCCGGCCGGCGGTGCCGGGGTCCACGGGCAGCGCGTGCGCGTCGCCCCGGCGGATGTCGATCTGCGGGTAGAAGTGCGAGAAGCTCCTGGCTGCGGCCACCATCGCCGGGTCCACGTCGACGCCGATGACGCGGCCGGAGGGCGTGACCGCGTCGGCCATGACCGGTAAGTCCGTGCCGGGGCCGCAGCCCACGTCGAGGACCGTGTCGCCGGGCTTCAGGTCGAGCGAGACGAGCAGGTGGTGCTTGTAGTCCCGGCCGAGGTCGGCGGCGTCCGCCATGTACGCGACCTTGTCGGGGCTGGGAACCCCCAGAGCATTTGGCATGCACCCCAATCAACCACAGGTGCTGGGGCTCCAGTCGGTGATCACCCAACCGGCGTTGATCTTCTCGACGACGAACGTGCCGAGGCGCGGGCCGCCCTCGACGGTCAGCGCGCACGAGTCGATGGTGACCTTCGTGGACGTCGGGGTCTTGAGCATGTCCGGCGGGAACATGACCTGCTGGTACCGGTCGACGCTGGTCACCTGGGTCTTCAGCTGCGTGACGGCGGCGGCGCAATCGCTTGCGCCATAAGCGTTCGCGAACTTCTGGCGGGTGTCGTCGCGCAGGAAGAGCGTGCAGGCGCGGGTGGTGTCGGCGAACGAGACGTGCTTGTAGAACATGCCGACCGTGCCCTGCAGGCCGGCCGGTGCGGAGAGGCCCTGGGCCGGTCCGGTGACACCGCCGCTGTCCTGCGCGACGTCGCCGGGGTCGTCGACGCCGAAGAAGTGGTTGTAGGCCCACACCGCGCTGAAGACGACGAGGAGGAAGAACAACGCGCGCCAGAACAGGCCGCTGCCGAGCACGACCAGCCACCAGCGCTTGCCACCGGGCGGCTTGGGGGCCTGGCCCGTCGCCTCCTGGTAGCGCTGGTACTCCTGGAACCGCTGGAACTCCTGGAACTGCCGCAGCTGCTCCGGATCCATCTGCGGCGCGGGCGGCTGCGGCGGCTGCGGCTGGCGGGGCGCGAGGTCCTTGCCGGGCTCGTCGGTCACAGGTCACATCATGCCGATTTGGAGCTGCGGATACGACTCGCGTACTCTCTTGCCTGGTTCTACCGAAGACCGCAGGTTTTCTCCGCGAGGAGAACGAAGGCCCCGTTGCAACACGGGCGGCCCGCGCAGGGAGGACGAGGCCCAGCTTCTTGTGACGCCCCGTGCTGCTTGTGCGCGTGGGCGTTTCTGTTGTTTCGGAGCCTTCTCTGATCGGCGGTCTAACCCAGCCCAGAGAGGAGGCGATCATGGCGAAGCCCACGAAGGTTACGGCGGTCGCTGAGCTCGCGGACCAGTTCCGCAGCAGCTCGGCAGCGGTTGTCACCGAGTACCGTGGCCTCTCCATGGCGCAGCTCACCACGCTGCGTCGCGCTCTCGGCGCGGGCACCAAGTACACCGTCGCGAAGAACACGCTGGTCAAGCTGGCCGCCGCGGACGCCGGTGTGGAGGGCCTCGAGGCCCTTCTTTCCGGTCCGACCGCCATCGCGTTCGTCGAGGGCGAGCCCGTCGACGCCGCCAAGGCGATCCGCGACTTCGCGAAGGACAACAAGGCCCTGGTCATCAAGGGCGGCTACATGGATGGCCGCCCGCTCTCGGTCGACGAGGTCACCGCTATCGCGGACCTCGACAGCCGTGAGGTGCTGCTCGCGAAGCTCGCGGGCGCGATGAAGGGCAACCTGGCCAAGGCCGCGGGTCTGTTCAACGCCCCGGCTTCCCAGGTCGCTCGCCTGGCTGCTGCCCTGCAGGAGAAGAAGGCCGCCGCGGCTCCCGCCGCCGAGGCCGACGCTCCCGCCGAAAGCTGATCACCCGAAGACACGCCCGGCGCTTTCGCGCGGGAGATTAGAAAGGACCGCCGATCATGGCGAAGCTCAGCACCGAAGAGCTGCTCGACGCTTTCAAGGAGATGACCCTCCTGGAGCTGTCCGAGTTCGTGAAGCAGTTCGAGGAGACCTTCGAGGTCACCGCCGCGGCGCCCGTCGCCGTTGCCGCCGCGGGCCCGGCCGGCCCCGCTGCCGCCGCCGAGGAGGAGAAGGACGAGTTCACCGTCGTTCTCGAGGGCGCCGGCGACAAGAAGATCCAGGTCATCAAGGTCGTCCGCGAGGTCGTCTCGGGCCTGGGCCTGAAGGAGGCCAAGGAGCTCGTCGAGTCCGCTCCGAAGCCGCTCCTCGAGAACGTCGCCAAGGACGTTGCCGAGGCCGCCAAGGAGAAGCTCGAGGCTGCCGGCGCCAAGATCTCGCTCAAGTGAGACTCGCCCCCTCGGGGGCTGGCGTTCTGCCTTGCAGTGCCTGAACGGGCGTGCACCTTGTGGTGCACGCCCGTTTTGCGTTTGGCGGGTGGTCGCGTTTCTGGGGTCGGGTCGCCTGCCGGTTGGCACCGCGCGCCGGGCTCTGCGTGTTTGTGATGGGAGGGCGACTGCGGTCGCCGCCGCCTGTGTTCGGAGTCACATCAGTTTCGAAAGTTCCTGTCATCAGGCGACGAACCAGGCCGTGGTGACCGTTTTGCGAGGTCACACAGCGTGCTGTTATCTGAAAGCAACCGCCATTAGCCCAACTGGTGAGTAACCTCCCGCGAACGAACTCGTTGCCCAGGTGTGACGCCGATCGCTGCGGCGTCGTCGGGCGTGTGCGGAGGTGCGGTGGATGGGTGTCGAGGTGGTCGTCGAGGGCCTGACCAAGTCCTTCGGCAAGCAGACCATCTGGCAGGACGTCTCGCTCACGTTGCCGCCGGGTGAGGTCAGCGTGATGCTCGGGCCGTCGGGTACGGGCAAGAGCGTGTTCCTGAAGTCCTTGGTCGGGTTGCTCAAGCCCGAGCAGGGCAAGATCGTCATCAACGGCACGGATCTGGTGCGGTGCTCCGAGCACAAGCTCTACGAGATCCGGAAGATGTTCGGCGTGCTGTTCCAGGACGGCGCGTTGTTCGGGTCGATGAACCTCTACGACAACATCGCCTTCCCGCTGCGGGAGCACACCCGCAAGACGGAGGCCGAGGTCCGGCGGATCGTCCTCGAGAAGATGGAGATGGTCGGTCTCGTCGGGGCCGAGAAGAAGCTGCCCGGTGAGATCTCCGGCGGCATGCGCAAGCGGGCCGGGCTGGCGCGGGCGCTCGTGCTCGATCCCGAGATCATCCTGTGCGACGAGCCGGACTCCGGGCTGGACCCGGTCAGGACCGCCTACCTGAGCCAGTTGCTGATCGACCTGAACGCCCAGATCGACGCGACCATCCTGATCGTCACGCACAACATCAACATCGCGCGGACCGTGCCGGACAACCTCGGCATGCTGTTCCGGCGCGAGCTGATCATGTTCGGGCCGAGGGAAGTCCTCCTCACGAGTGACGAGCCCGTGGTCGAGCAGTTCCTGAACGGGCGGCGGCTCGGGCCCATCGGCATGTCCGAGGAGAAGGACACGGCCACGATGGCGGCCGAGCAGGCGCACGCCGACGCCGGCCACTCCGACGGGTCGCCCGAGGGTGACGTCCGCGGGATCGTGCCGCAGCTGGAGCCGACGCCCGGGCTGCCTTACCGGGACGCCGTGCGCCGGCGCAAGGACCGGGTCATGTCGATCATCCACCAGCTGCCGCACGAGGCCCAGCAGGGGATCATCGAGAGCCTCACCGCCGAGGAGCAGGTGCGGTACGGCGTGCACGCCGGGGTGCCCGCGGTGGCGCCGACGCCCAGCCCGTGGCCCCGGCGGGGTGGTGTGCTGTGACCACGCAGACGTCGTTCCCCGGTGCCGGTGCGCTGCGGGAGACCGGGAAGCTCTGCCAGCTCGGGATCGACGTCGTGCGGACGACGTTCCGGCGGCCGTTCCAGTTCCGGGAGTTCATCCAGCAGAGCTGGTTCATCGTCAGCGTCACGGTGTTGCCGACGGCCCTCGTCAGCATTCCGTTCGGCGCGGTCATCGCACTCCAGCTGGGCTCTCTCACGCGGCAGATCGGTGCGCAGTCCTTCACGGGCGCGGCCAGCGTGCTCGCGATCATCCAGCAGGCCAGTCCGATCGTGACGGCGCTGCTGATCGCCGGAGCGGGTGGCAGCGCGATCTGCGCGGACCTCGGCTCGCGCAAGATCCGTGAAGAGATCGACGCGATGGAAGTGCTCGGCGTCAGCCCCATCCACCGGCTGGTGGTGCCGCGGGTGCTGGCGGCGATGCTCGTGTCCGTGCTGCTCAACGGCATGGTGAGCGTCGTCGGCGTGATGGGCGGCTACTTCTTCAACGTGGTCATGCAGGACGGCACGCCGGGCGCCTACCTCGCGAGCTTCAGCGCGCTGGCCCAGCTGCCCGACCTGTGGATCAGTGAGATCAAGGCCCTGATCTTCGGGTTCATCGCGGGCATCGTGGCCGCCTACCGCGGCCTCAACCCCGCCGGTGGGCCCAAGGGCGTGGGCGACGCGGTGAACCAGGCCGTGGTCATCACGTTCCTGCTGCTGTTCTTCGTCAACTTCGTCCTCACCACGATCTACCTGCAGGTCGTGCCCGCGAAGGGGAGCTGACGATGGCGAACAAGGTGCTCTCCACCCTCGACGGGTTCGGCGACCAGCTGTCGTTCTACATCAAGGCACTGGCCTGGACGCCCCGCGCGCTCAAGCGGTACTCCAAGGAGACGCTGCGGCTGCTGGCCGAGGTCAGCTTCGGCAGCGGTGCGCTCGCGGTCATCGGCGGCACGATCGGCGTGATGGTCGGGCTCTCCGTGTTCACCGGCACGGTGGTCGGTCTGCAGGGCTTCACGGCCCTCAACCAGATCGGCACCAGCGCGTTCGCCGGGTTCGTCAGCGCGTACTTCAACACCCGTGAGATCGCGCCGTTGGTCGCGGGACTCGCACTGAGTGCCACGGTCGGCAGTGGCTTCACAGCGCAGCTCGGTGCGATGCGGATCTCCGAGGAGATCGACGCGCTGGAGGTCATGGGCATCCCCAGCCTGCCGTTCCTCGTCACCACGCGGATCATCGCCGGCTTCGTCGCGATCATCCCGCTCTACGTGATCGGCCTGCTGACCAGTTACCTCGCGGCTAGAACGATCACCGTCGAGTTCTACGGGCAGTCGGCGGGCACGTACGACCACTACTTCAACCTGTTCCTGCCGCCGGTCGACGTGCTCTGGTCGTTCGGCAAGGTGCTGGTCTTCGCGGTCGTGATCATCATGACCCACTGCTACTACGGCTACCGCGCGTCCGGCGGTCCCGCCGGCGTCGGTGTCGCGGTCGGGCGTGCGGTGCGGACCGCGATCGTCACGACGGCGCTGCTCGACTTCTTCCTGAGCCTCGCGATCTGGGGTGCCACTACGACCGTGAGGATCGCCGGATGAGGAAACGCGTGCTGGGCATCGCCTTCCTCCTGGCGATCGCCATGTTCCTGTCGCTCACGGTGGCGCTCTACAAGGACGCCTTCAGCGAGTACGTGAAGGTCACGCTCAGGACCGACCACATCGGCAACCAGCTGCAGACCGCGAGCGACGTCAAGGTGCGCGGGCTGATCGTCGGTTCGGTGAAGGCCGTGCGCACCAGCGGTGACGGCGCCGAGCTGGAGCTGGCGCTGGAGCCGGACAAGGTCGGCCAGATCCCGTCCAACGTCAGCGCGCGCCTGCTGCCCAAGACGTTGTTCGGCGAGCGGTACGTGAACCTCGTTCTGCCGCAGCAGAAGCAGGCCGCGATCAGCGAGGGCGCGGTCATCGAGCAGGACCGCACCAGCAGCGCGATCGAGCTCGAACGCGTGCTGGACAACCTGATGCCGGTGCTGCAGGCGATCCAGCCGGAGAAGCTCGCCACCACGTTGACGGCGCTGTCGCAGGCGCTCGACGGACGGGGCAAGCCGCTCGGCGAGACGCTGGTGTCGCTCGACTCCTACCTCGGTGAGCTCAACCCGCAGCTGCCCGCGTTGAAGGAGAACATCTCCAGGCTCGCGGACGTCTCCAACGTCTACGCGGACGCGGCGCCGGACCTGCTGCAGGCGCTCAACGACATGACCACGACCACCAAGACCGTCGTCGAGCAGCGCGACAACCTGCTCGCGCTCTACGGGTCGCTGACCACGACGTCGCAGGACCTCACCAGCTTCGTCACGGTCAACAAGAACAACATCATCGCGCTCGCCGACACCGGCAGGCCGACCCTCGAGCTGCTCGCGAAGTACGCGCCCGAGTACCCGTGCCTGCTCAAGGGCCTCGCGGAGTTCGAACCGGTCATCAGCAAGGCGTTCGGCGCCGGCACCGACAAGCCCGGCCTGCACATCACGCTGGAGATCACGCAGAACCGCGGCAAGTACAAGCCGAACCTCGACGAGCCCGAGTACGCCGACAAGCGCGGCCCCCGCTGCTACGACCTGGTCCCGCGGCCGGACCCGTTCCCGCAGTACCCGCCGGAGGGGCCGGTGAAGGACGGGTCCAGCTCGCCGCCGCCCGCCCGCAACGCGAGTGACGGCCTGATCCCTCCCGGCGCGACCGTCCCGCAGTCCGCGGACGTGCTGAGGCTCGCCAACTCCCCGGAGGAGGCCCGCTTGATCGCCGCGCTCTTCGGCCCGCGCGTCGGCGTCGACCCGCAGGACATGCCCGGCTGGTCGAGCCTGCTGCTCGGTCCGCTCGTCCGCGGAACGGAGGTGACGGTCGAGTGAAGGGCCTGCTCTCCCCGCTGCTCAAGCTGATCGCGTTCGCCGTGGTGACGATCCTCGCCACGTCGCTGCTCGCGGTCACCATCGCCAACGTGAACCTGGCCAGTGCCACCGACTACAAGGCCCGGTTCACCGACGTCACCGCGCTCAACGAGGGCGACGACATCCGCATCGCCGGTGTCCGCGTCGGGCAGGTCGACGAGATCGAGGTCGTCGACCGCAAGACCGCCGAGGTGTCGTTCTCGATCGACGGCGACCGCAAGCTGCCGGAGGCCGTCACCGCGACCATCAAGTACCGGAACCTGGTGGGGCAGCGGTACATCGCGCTGGAGTCCGGTACTGGTGACACCGCGGCCGTGCTGCCCGAGGGCGGCACGATCCCGTTGGAGCGCACGAAGGCCGCACTCGACCTCACCGTGCTGTTCAACGGCTTCAAGCCGCTCTTCCAGGCCCTGTCGCCCGACGACGTGAACAAACTGTCGTTCGAGATCATCCAGGTGCTGCAGGGAGAAGGCGGCACGATCGACAGCCTGCTGCAGCGCACGGCCTCGCTGACCAGCACGCTGGCCAGCAAGGACAAGGTGATCGGCGAGGTCGTCGACAACCTCAACACCGCGCTGGAGACCGTCAACTCGCGCGACGAGGACTTCAACAACCTCGTGATCACGTTGCAGACGCTGGTGTCCGGGCTCGCGCAGGACCGCCAGCCGATCGGGGACGCGATCACCGCGCTCGGCGACCTGACGCAGGCCACCTCCGGCCTGCTGGAACAGGGGCGCGAGCCGTTGCGCAACGACATCGCGCAGCTCGGCATCGTCTCGAAGACCCTGGGCGACAGCGAGGCGGTGGTCGACGGCATGTTGCAGCGCCTGCCGAACAAGCTGGAGACGATCACGCGGACCGCGACCTACGGCTCGTGGTTCAACTTCTACCTGTGCGAGGGCACCGGCCAGGTCGCGGTCCCGCCGCTGATCACCAATCCGATTCCGATCACGGCGTTGCCGGTGACACAGCAGAGGTGCCGCCGATGAGGACCGCCAACCCGATCAGGACCGGCGCGATCAGCCTGACGTTGATCGCCCTGCTGTTGCTGGCCGCGTTCTACTCCGACGACCTGCCGATCGTCGGCGGCGGCACGAGCTACGCCGCGGACTTCAGCGAGGCCGCGGGACTGGTGCCGGGCAACGAGGTCCGCGTCGCCGGCGTGAAGGTCGGCAAGGTCACCAAGGTCAAGCTCAACGGCGACCGGGTGCGGGTCACCTTCAAGGTCAAGGACGCCTGGGTGGGCGACCGGACGACCGCGATGATCCGCATCAAGACGTTGCTGGGCCAGAAGTTCGTGGCGCTGGACCCGCAGGGCACCCAGCCGCTCTCGCCCGGCGACCCGATCCCGAAGGAACGCACGCTCGCGCCGTACGACGTGAACGAGGCGTTCAACGGGCTCGCGACGACCGTCGGGCAGATCGACACCAAGCAGCTCGCGGACAGCTTCACGGTCCTGTCCGACACCTTCAAGAACTCGCCCGAGCACGTCAGGGGAGCGCTGGACGGCCTGTCCGCGCTGTCGAAGACGATCTCCTCGCGCGACGAGCAGCTGGCGAAGCTGCTCGACAACACCCGGCAGCTGACCAAGACGCTGGCCGACCGCAACGCCGAGTTCGAGAAGCTGCTGTCGGACGGCAACCTGCTGCTCGGCGAGCTGCGCAAGCGCCGCGAGGCCATCAGCGCGCTGCTGACCGGCACGCGGAACCTCTCCCGTGAGCTCAGCGGGCTGGTCAACGACAACCAGAGCCAGCTCAAGCCCGCGTTGGAACAGCTCGGCAGGGTCACCACGATCCTCGAGCGCAACCAGGAGAACCTCGACCGCAGCCTCGCGCTGATGGCGCCGTTCTACCGCGTCTTCGCGAACACCCTGGGCAACGGGCGCTGGTTCGACACCTACATCTGCGGTCTGCTGCCGCCCGCGGTGAACCTCGGCGTCGTCGGGTTCAACGAGGAAGGCTGCCTGCCTCCGGGGGTGCAGCGATGACGGAAGTGGCACAGAGCAAGGTCGGCCGGTTCATCGCGATCGCGTGCGTGCTCGCGCTGGTCGTGACGGCCGCGCTGTGGTGGGTCTTCGCCGGGATGAACGGGCGCAGGGTCACCGCGCACTTCGCGGCCGCCGTCGGCGTCTACCCCGGCGGTGACGTGCGGGTGCTCGGCGTGAAGGTCGGCACGATCGACGAGGTCACGCCCGAGGGCAAGACCGTGAAGGTCGTGTTCACGCTCGACCGCGACGTGCGGGTGCCGGAGAACGCGCAGGCCGTCGTGGTCTCGCCGAGCGTGGTCTCCGACCGGTACGTGCAGCTCGCGCCCGCCTACACCGGCGGTCCGACGCTGGCCGACAACGCCGTGATCCCGCGCGAGCGCACCGCGACGCCGGTGGAGTTGGACGAGCTGTACTCGTCGCTCGACAAGCTCACGACCGCGTTGGGCCCCAACGGCGCGAACGCCGACGGGGCGTTGGCGGACCTGCTGAACTCCGCGGCCCGCAACCTCGAAGGCAACGGCCAGGCGCTCAACGACACGCTGAAGAACCTCGGCCAGGCCACCCGGACGCTGTCGGGGTCCAAGGAGGACCTCTTCGCGACCGTCGACAACCTGCAGAAGTTCACGGCCATGCTGGCCGCGAACGACAGCCAGGTGCGCGACTTCAACAAGCAGCTCGCGGACGTGTCGAAGATGCTCGCCGACGAACGCGGGGACCTGGGCGCGGCGTTGAGCGAGCTCGCGACCGCGCTCGGACAGGTCCAGGGGTTCATCAAGGACAACCGCGAGGTGCTCAAGTCCAACGTGGACAAGCTCGCCTCGATCACGCAGGTGCTGGTGAACCAGCGGGCCGCGCTGGCGGAGACGCTGGACGTGGCGCCGTTGGCGCTGGGCAACCTGCAGAACTCCTACAACGCGGCGTCCGGCACGCTCGACGTCCGCGCGGACATCAACGAGCTGAACCAGCCGCCGATCGTGCTGGTCTGCAAGCTCGTCCAGCAGGCGACGCCGAACAACGTGCCGCCGATTCTGGCGGACACGTGCCGGCAGCTGGAGCCGTTGCTGACGGGCGCGCTGCCGCTGAAGACGCCGGCCGAGGTGCTGGGCGACCTGAACGCGGGCAAGCTGCCGCTGCCCCTGCCGCTCGCGGGGGTGCCGCAGTGAGGAAGCTGGCTCTGGTTCTCTCCGCGGTGGTGCTCGTGTCGGGCTGCGGCTCGGGCGGGTTCGACGGCGTCTACAACATGCCGCTGCCCGGCGGCGCCGACGTCGGCGACCACCCGTACACGGTGAAGGCGCAGTTCAAGGACGTTCTCGACCTGGTGCCGCAGGCCGGCGTGAAGGTCAACGACGTGCCGGTCGGACGGGTCGAGAAGATCGATCTCGGCCCCGACGGCTGGACCGCCGAGGTGACCATGCTGGTCAACGGCGACGTGCGGCTGCCCGCCAACGCGTTCGCGAAGCTGCGCCAGTCCGCGTTGCTCGGCGAGAAGTTCGTGGAGCTGGGCAAGCCCAAGGACGCCTCGGGCACGCTGGCGGACAACGCCGTGATCCCGCTGGACAAGACCAACCGCAACCCCGAGGTCGAAGAGGTCTTCGGGGCGTTGTCGATGCTGCTCAACGGTGGTGGTGTCGCGCAGCTGCAGAACATCACCAAGGAGCTCAACGCGGCGATGGCGGGCAACGAGCAGGAGATCCGCTCGTTGCTGGGCAACCTCAACACGTTCGTCGGGGAGCTCGACAAGCACAAGGCGGAGATCGTCCGCGCGCTCGACTCCCTCAACCGGCTCTCCGGAACGCTGGCGCAGCAGCGCGAGAAGATCGCGGTCGCGCTGACGGACCTGGAGCCCGGCCTGAAGGTGCTGGCCGAGCAGCGGACGCAGCTCGTGACGCTGCTCCAGTCGCTGGACAAGCTCTCGGACGTCGCGACTGACACGGTGAACAAGAGCCGTGACGACATCGTGGCGTCGCTGAAGGCGTTGCAGCCGACGCTGACGAAGCTCGCCCAGTCGGGCCAGAACCTGCCGAAGTCGCTCGAGCTGCTGCTGACCTACCCGTTCCCGGACGAGGCGCTCGACGGGATCAAGGGCGACTACACCAACGCGTTCATGGACCTCGACCTGAACCTCGGCACCGTGCTCGACAACCTCGGGCGGTCGCGGCAGTCGCCGGTCGACTCGCTGATCCCGTCGCAGGGGACGCCGCTGCCCCTGCCCAACATCCCGTTGCCGAACATCCCGCTGCCGAACCTCGGGCAGGGCACCGGGTCCGGGCTGGGCGACCTGCTCGGCGGGCTGCTGGGAGGTGGTCGCAAGTGATCCTGCGGTCGACGAAGCTCAAGATCGGCGCGTTCGTGCTGGTCGCGTTGCTGGGCGTGTCGTACGTGAGTGCGACCTACATCGGTCTGTTCAAGTCGTCGTCGACGGTCGTGACGATGCAACTCGCCGATTCCGGCGGCATCTTCTCCAACGCCGAGGTGACCTATCGCGGCGTGACGATCGGACGGGTCGGGCAGCTGCGGCTGACGTCGGACGGCATCGAGGTCGACCTGGAGCTGGACGCGGACGCGCCGCGCGTGCCCTCCGCTCTGGAGGCCGTGGTGGCCAACCGCTCGGCCGTGGGTGAGCAGTACGTGGACCTGCGGCCGAAGAGCGACGACGGCCCGTACCTGGAGGCCGGGTCGGTCATCCCGCGGTCCTCGACCCGCACGCCGCCGCCCGTCGACGGACTGCTGTCCAACCTGGACTCGTTCGCCTCCTCGGTGCCGACGGACTCCCTGCGGACCGTGGTGGACGAGCTGCACACGGCGTTCAGCGGCACCGGTGGCGACCTGCAGGTGCTGATCGACAACACCGCGGCGTTCACGGCGGCGGCTCGCGAACACCTGCCGCAGACGACGCAGCTGCTCCAGGACGGGCGGATCGTGCTGGCCACGCAGGCCGCCTCGGGCGGGGCGATCCGGTCGTTCAGCGGTGACCTGCGGCTGCTCGCCGAGCAGCTCAAGGCCTCCGACGGCGACCTGCGGCGGCTGATCGTGGCGGTGCCGCCGGCGTCCGAGCAGGTGTCGGCGCTGCTGAAGGAGAGCGGGCCGAACCTCGGCGTGGTCTTCGCGAACCTGCTGACGACCTCGAACATCCTCGTGACCAGGCGCGACGGTTTGGAGCAGATCGCGGTGACGTACCCCATCGCCGTGGCGGGAGGCTTCACCGTGGCGCCGGGGGACGGCAAGGCGCACTTCGGGCTGGCCCTGAACGTGTTCGACCCGCTGCCGTGCACCGTTGGCTACGAGGGCACGACCATCCGGACCGGCGCGGACACGTCGGCGGCGCCGCTGAACACGCAGGCGTACTGCGCCCTCGCGCGCGGGTCGGCGACGTCGGTGCGAGGCTCGCAGAACGCGCCGTACGGTGGGACGCCGACGACGCCGGTCGGCAACGCGACGACCCAGCCGGGTCGGGAACCGACCGGCCAGGCCGCGGTGCCGGAGGTGCCGTTGCTGACGTCGCTGGGCCAGCTGCTGGGGCTGCCCGCGGAGGGGAAGAAGTAGTGCGGATCTTCACGGTGGTCGCCGCGGTGCTGGCGGTGCTGACGTTCGGCTACGCCGCCTACGCGGGCGTGGCCTGGTACTCGGCGTCGAACTCGTCGGAGTCGTCGTTCGCCTCGGTGCGCGACGACGCCCTGCGCTCCGGCCAGGTCGGCGTCGCGAACTTCCTGACGCTCGACTACAAGAAGGTCGACGAGGACCTGCAGCGCTGGCTCAACTCGTCCACCGGCGAGCTGCGCGCCGAGATCGACAGGGACAAGGACTCGCGCAAGAAGCAGCTGGTCGACGCCAAGTCCGTGACGACCTCCAAGGTCCTCGACGCGGCCATCACCGAGCTCGACGACCGCGCCGGCAGCGCGTCCATGATCGCCGTGGTCGAGAGCACCGTGGTCCCCGACGGCGGCCAGAAGGTCACCAAGATCAACCGGTACCTGACCAAGCTCACCCGCACCGAGGACGGCTGGAAGCTCTCGCAGCTCGGCCCGTTGCGGTCAGGCGTCTGATTCGGCCAGAGCTGATTGGAACGAGTGCACGTGCCTCCACCCCGCCGCCGCCCCATCCCCACGCCACCGGCAGGAGGCCGCCCGAAGGTGGCCGGCCTGAACCGCCGCACGCCCGCCGGCCCCGCCGTCGAGCCTGTCGCCGCACCGGCCGTCGAGCCCGAGGTCGTGGCCGAGCCGGTGGTCGAGGACGTCGTCGCGGACGAGAAGGCGGACGTCGAGCCGGACCTCAAGGCGCCGGAGCCGGACGACTGGAAGCCGTCCACCACCGCGAAGCCCGCGAAGAAGGCCGCTCCCGCCGCCGCTGACGAGAAGCCCGCCGAGGTCGTCGAGGTCGTCGAGGAGGAGCCCGCGGGGGAGAAGTCCGGTGCCGAGCCGTCCTCCCCGGCCGCGAGGCCCGGCTGGCTGCTCCCGGCCGCCCTGCTGCTGGTGGCGGTCCTGCTCGGCGGCCTGGGCACGTTCTTCCTGGTGAAGTCGCGTTCGGTGTCCTACGACGCCGCCCTGGTCGACTCGGCCACCACCTCGGAGGTGAACGGCCAGGTCCGCGAGGCCGTCGAGAAGTCGTTCTCGTACAACTTCGCCGACGTCGAGGCCACCGAGAAGGCCGCGAGGGAACTCCTCACCGGCAAGGCCCTGTGCCAGTACAACGCCGTCTTCGGCCCGGTGAAGGAGGTCGCGCCGCAGCAGAAGCTCGTCGTGACCGTCCGAGTGGTCTCCTCGGCCGTGTCGTCCCTCAAGGGCGACCGCGCCACCGTCCTGGTCTTCGCCGACCAGGTCACCACCCGCACCACCGACAACCAGTCGGGCGGCGGCACCGCCATGCTCCGCGTGAGCACGATCGACGACGGCGGCCGCTGGAAGATCGACAACATGGAGATGTTCGGCGCGACGGCGGAGCAGAACCAGCAGCTCCAGGGCTGCTGACGGGCCGGTTCCGGGAACGCGGACCGGCCACCTCCAGGGCTGGTGGCCGGTCCGGCACCCGCGGCCCGCACCCGCCTCCGCGGACCCCGGCCGCCCACCCCACCCACGTGCAGCGCTGCTCGGCCCGGCCGCTTGTTGGGGCGCACGCCACCCGTGTCGAGCGCCGCTCGGCCCGCTCGCCCACTCAGGGCGCACCCCACCTGCCGGCTCCTCGGCCCGCCGCCGCACCTCGGGCGCACCGTCCATGCCCAGCGCTCCTCGGCCCGCCCGCTCAGGGACGGGCACCCCACCTGCCGCCGAGCTCTTCGGCCCGCCGCCGCACCTTGCGCGCACCCCCGCCTGCCGCTGCGCTCCTCGGCCCGCCGCGGCACCTCGCGCACCCATCTGACGCCCCCGCCTCGCAGCACCGCGGCACCTCGCGCTTGCCGTCCCGACGCCTCACCCACCGCGGTGCGGGCCTCGCGGCACCCCCGCCGAGCCTCGGCCCCGGCGCTTCTCACGCGCTCGCAGTACGCCGGCCCCGCCACCCGCCGGTCCCCGGCAGCCCTGACACCCCACCACCCCGCAGACCCCGGTCGTTTGGCCCAGGCCGGTGGCGGGTACCACCCACCCGTCCCCTAAGATCAACTACCGCTGTGAGGACGTCCCACCAGCCCCAGAAGCACCGATGAGACCCCCTCCGCCAGCCCCGACACGCGTGATCTCAGTCACACCGATTCTCGTGGCGCTCTGCAACCCCACTTGAAGCCGCCAACTTCCCACCAACACGGCCGCACACGTGTTTGTGCAGGTTGAATGGGTGAAAAGAAGCAAACGGCGCTCCATCCAGAGGGTGGATCGGTTCGCAACATCTTGACTGCACGCTCATGCAGGGTCACTCTGTCGGTGAGCAAGAGGAGGGTCCTTCCAGGTGCCTCTCGACAGTCGCCGTGCGCGTGGCTAGACTGCCCCTTTGCGCTGCCCATTTTCCGCTTGCCCTTCGCCGAGAGCGTGGATTATGCGGGCATCGCCGCACCCTTGACAGCCGTGCTAGTTCGCTCTAGCCAGCTACCTGTCCCTGGAAGGACGCATCTTGGCGATCTCTCGCGCGACCAAGGCCACTGCTGCGACCAACTCCACGTCGGGGATCCCCGGAGCGCCGAAGCGGGTCTCGTTCGCGAAGATTCACGAACCGCTGTCGACGCCCAACCTGCTTGACCTGCAGATCCAGTCCTTTGAGTGGCTCACCGGCGATGAGGCGTGGTTCCAGCGCCGCGTCGACGCCGGTGACGAGACCCCGACGGGCGGCCTCGAAGAGGTCCTCAACGAGATCTCGCCGATCGAGGACTTCTCCGGCTCCATGTCACTGTCCTTCTCCGACCCGCGCTTCGACGAGGTCAAGGCCTCGACCGAAGAGTGCAAGGACAAGGACATGACGTACGCGGCACCTCTGTTCGTCACGGCGGAGTTCACCAACCACACCACTGGCGAGATCAAGAGCCAGACGGTGTTCATGGGTGACTTCCCGATGATGACGAACAAGGGCACGTTCATCATCAACGGCACCGAGCGCGTGGTGGTCTCTCAGCTCGTGCGTTCGCCCGGTGTGTACTACGACACCGCGGTCGACAAGACGACCGACAAGGACGTCTTCAGCGTCAAGATCATCCCGTCCCGGGGTGCTTGGCTGGAGTTCGACGTCGACAAGCGCGACACCGTCGGTGTCCGCATCGACCGGAAGCGTCGCCAGCCGGTGACGGTGCTGTTGAAGGCTCTGGGCTGGAGCACGGAGCAGATCCGCGAGCGGTTCGCGTTCAGCGAGACGTTGCTGACCACGCTCGAGAAGGACCACACCGCGGGTACCGACGAGGCGTTGCTCGACATCTACCGCAAGCTGCGTCCGGGCGAGCCGCCCACGAAGGAGTCGGCGCAGGCCCTGCTGGAGAACCTGTTCTTCAAGGACAAGCGCTACGACCTGGCGAAGGTTGGCCGCTACAAGGTCAACAAGAAGCTGGGCCTGGACACCGATATCAACACGGGTGTCCTGACCGAGGACGACATCGTCACGACGATCGAGTACCTCGTCCGCCTGCACGCCGGTGAGACGATCATGGACGCCGCCGCCGGTGGCGACGTGCCCGTCGAGGTCGACGACATCGACCACTTCGGCAACCGCCGTCTGCGCACCGTGGGCGAGCTGATCCAGAACCAGATCCGCGTCGGTCTGTCCCGCATGGAGCGCGTCGTCCGCGAGCGCATGACCACGCAGGACGTCGAGGCCATCACGCCGCAGACCCTGATCAACATCCGTCCCGTCGTGGCGGCGATCAAGGAGTTCTTCGGCACCTCGCAGCTCTCGCAGTTCATGGACCAGACCAACCCGCTCGCGGGTCTGACCCACAAGCGCCGCCTGTCGGCGCTGGGTCCCGGTGGTCTGTCCCGTGAGCGCGCCGGCATGGAGGTCCGCGACGTCCACCCGTCGCACTACGGCCGCATGTGCCCGATCGAGACGCCGGAAGGCCCGAACATCGGTCTGATCGGTTCGCTCTCGAGCTACGCGCGGGTCAACCCGTTCGGCTTCATCGAGACGCCGTACCGCAAGGTCACCGACGGCCGGGTCACCGACCAGATCGACTACCTGACCGCGGACGAGGAAGACCGCTTCGTCAAGGCGCAGGCGAACTCGCCGACCGACGACGAGGGCAACTTCACCGACGACCGCGTCCTGGTCCGCAAGAAGGGCGGCGAGGTCGAGTTCATCGACCCGACCGACGTCGACTACATGGACGTCTCGCCGCGCCAGATGGTGTCGGCCGCGACGGCCATGATCCCGTTCCTCGAGCACGACGACGCGAACCGCGCCCTGATGGGTGCGAACATGCAGCGCCAGGCCGTGCCGCTGCTCCGCTCCGAGTCGCCGCTCGTCGGCACCGGCATGGAGCTGCGCGCCGCGGTCGACGCCGGTGACGTCGTCGTCGCGAAGAAGACGGGTGTCGTCGAGGAGGTCTCCGCCGACTACATCACCGTCATGGCCGACGACGGTGCGCGCAACACCTACGCGCTGCACAAGTTCCGCCGCTCGAACCAGGGCACCTGCATCAACCAGAAGCCCATCGTGAACGAGGGCGACCGGGTGCAGGAGGGCCAGGTCCTGGCCGACGGGCCGTGCACCGAGAACGGTGAGATGGCGCTCGGCAAGAACCTGCTCGTGGCGATCATGCCGTGGGAAGGCCACAACTACGAGGACGCGATCATCCTGTCGCAGCGCCTCGTGCAGGACGACGTTCTCACCTCGATCCACATCGAGGAGCACGAGATCGACGCCCGCGACACGAAGCTCGGCGCCGAGGAGATCACCCGGGACATCCCGAACGTCTCCGAGGAGGTCCTGGCCGACCTCGACGAGCGCGGCATCATCCGCATCGGTGCCGAGGTGCAGCCGGGCGACATCCTCGTCGGCAAGGTCACGCCCAAGGGCGAGACCGAGCTGACGCCGGAGGAGCGCCTGCTCCGCGCGATCTTCGGTGAGAAGGCGCGCGAGGTCCGCGACACCTCGCTCAAGGTGCCGCACGGCGAGTACGGCAAGGTCATCGGCATCCGCGTCTTCAGCCGTGAGGACGACGACGAGCTGCCTCCGGGCGTCAACGAGCTCGTCCGCGTCTACGTGGCCCAGAAGCGCAAGATCCAGGACGGTGACAAGCTCGCCGGCCGCCACGGCAACAAGGGCGTCATCGGCAAGATCCTCCCCGCGGAGGACATGCCGTTCCTCGAGGACGGCACGCCGGTCGACATCATCCTGAACACCCACGGTGTGCCGCGTCGTATGAACATCGGCCAGGTGCTGGAGACCCACCTCGGGTGGATCGCCAAGCAGGGCTGGAGCGTCAACGGCGACCCGGACTGGGCGAAGAACCTGCCGGAGGAGCTGTACGACGTCGAGCCCGGCACCAAGACCGCGACCCCCGTCTTCGACGGCGCCAAGGAAGAGGAGATCACGGGCCTGCTCGGCTCGACGATCCCGAACCGCGACGGCGAGCGGATGGTCAAGGAGAACGGCAAGGCGCAGCTCTTCGACGGTCGCTCCGGCGAGCCGTACCCGTTCCCCGTGTCGGTCGGCTACATGTACATCCTGAAGCTGCTGCACCTGGTGGACGACAAGATCCACGCGCGTTCGACCGGCCCGTACTCGATGATCACGCAGCAGCCGCTGGGTGGTAAGGCGCAGTTCGGTGGTCAGCGCTTCGGTGAGATGGAGTGCTGGGCGATGCAGGCGTACGGCGCCGCATACACCCTGCAGGAGCTGCTCACCATCAAGTCCGACGACGTGCTCGGCCGCGTGAAGGTCTACGAGGCCATCGTCAAGGGCGAGAACATCCCGGAACCCGGTATCCCGGAGTCCTTCAAGGTGCTGCTCAAGGAGCTGCAGTCGCTCTGCCTCAACGTCGAGGTCCTGTCTTCGGACGGTGCCGCGATCGAGATGCGCGACGGCGACGACGAGGACCTGGAGCGCGCGGCCGCGAACCTCGGCATCAACCTGTCGAGGTCCGAGTCGCCCTCCGTGGACGACGTCGTCAACTAGTCACCTCGCCGGCTGGGGAGCGCAATGCCTCCCGCGTAGCGCTCCCCAGCCTTCCCGACCAGCTCCTTTTGCCACCGATCTAAAAAGGGGAAGAGAGTAGACGTGCTCGACGTCAACTTCTTCGATGAGCTCCGCATCGGTCTCGCGACCGCGGACGACATCCGCCAGTGGTCTTTTGGCGAGGTCAAGAAGCCCGAGACCATCAACTACCGCACGCTCAAGCCTGAGAAGGACGGCTTGTTCTGCGAGAAGATCTTCGGTCCCACCCGGGACTGGGAGTGCTACTGCGGCAAGTACAAGCGCGTGCGCTTCAAGGGCATCATCTGTGAGCGCTGCGGCGTCGAGGTGACCCGCGCGAAGGTGCGTCGTGAGCGCATGGGCCACATCGAGCTCGCCGCTCCGGTCACGCACATCTGGTACTTCAAGGGCGTCCCCAGCCGGTTGGGCTACCTGCTCGACCTGGCCCCCAAGGACCTCGAGAAGATCATCTACTTCGCCGCCTACGTCATCGTGGGCGTGAACGCGGAGCTGCGCCACAACGACCTGCCGACGCTCGAGAGCGAGATGCAGGTCGAGCGCAAGCGCGTCGAGAACCGCCGCGACGCCGACGTGGAGGCCCGCGCCCAGAAGCTCGAGGCCGACCTGGCCGAGCTCGAGGCCGAGGGTGCCAAGTCCGACGTGCGCCGCAAGGTCAAGGAGGGTGGCGAACGTGAGATGCGCCAGCTCCGCGACCGCGCCCAGCGCGAGCTGGACCGCCTCGACGAGATCTGGTCCACCTTCACCAAGCTCGAGCGCGCCCAGCTGATCGCGGACGAGCTGCTCTACCGCGAGCTGTACGACCGCTACGGCGACTACTTCACCGGTGCCATGGGCGCCGAGGCCATCCAGAAGCTCCTGGGTGACTACGACGTGGACGCCGAGGCCGAGGTCCTGCGCGAGACGATCCGCAGCGGCAAGGGCCAGAAGAAGCTGCGTGCGCTCAAGCGCCTCAAGGTCGTTGCCGCCTTCCAGGCGACCCGCAACAACCCGCAGGGCATGGTGCTGGACTGCGTCCCGGTCATCCCGCCGGACCTGCGCCCGATGGTGCAGCTCGACGGTGGCCGTTTCGCGACGTCCGACCTGAATGACCTGTACCGCCGCGTGATCAACCGCAACAACCGCCTCAAGCGACTGATCGACCTCGGCGCGCCCGAGATCATCGTCAACAACGAGAAGCGGATGCTGCAGGAGGCCGTCGACGCGCTGTTCGACAACGGCCGCCGTGGTCGCCCGGTCACCGGTCCCGGCAACCGCCCGCTCAAGTCGCTGTCCGACCTGCTGAAGGGCAAGCAGGGCCGGTTCCGCCAGAACCTGCTCGGCAAGCGCGTCGACTACTCCGGCCGTTCGGTCATCGTGGTCGGCCCGCAGCTCAAGCTGCACCAGTGCGGTCTGCCCAAGCAGATGGCGCTGGAGCTGTTCAAGCCGTTCGTGATGAAGCGGCTCGTGGACCTCAACCACGCGCAGAACATCAAGTCCGCCAAGCGGATGGTCGAGCGTGCGCGCCCGGCCGTGTGGGACGTGCTGGAAGAGGTCATCACCGAGCACCCGGTGCTGCTGAACCGTGCTCCTACGCTGCACCGCCTCGGCATCCAGGCCTTCGAGCCGCAGCTGGTCGAGGGCAAGGCCATCCAGCTGCACCCGCTGGTCTGTGAGGCGTTCAACGCCGACTTCGACGGTGACCAGATGGCAGTCCACCTGCCGCTGTCCGCCGAGGCGCAGGCCGAGGCCCGCGTCCTGATGCTGTCGTCGAACAACATCCTGTCCCCGGCGTCCGGCAAGCCGCTGGCCATGCCGCGTCTGGACATGGTGACGGGTCTGTACCACCTGACCCGCCACAAGGCCGGCGACATCGGCGAGGGCCACTTCTACTCGTCGCCCGCCGAGGCCCTGATGGCGTTCGACCGCAAGGTCCTGGGCCTGCAGGCGATGGTGAAGATCCGCGTCTCCGACAAGAACCCGCCGAAGGGCCAGGAGCCCGAGGGCTGGGAGCCCGGTCAGCCGTGGCTCGCGGAGACCACGCTGGGTCGCGTGCTGTTCAACGAGATCCTGCCGCAGGACTACGCCTTCATCAACGAGGTCATGCCCAAGAAGCGGCAGGCCGTGATCATCAACGACCTGGCCGAGCGCTACCCGATGGTCACCGTCGCCCGGACGCTGGACAAGCTGAAGGACGCCGGTTTCCACTGGGCCACCCGCTCCGGTGTCACGGTCGCGATCTCGGACGTCCTCGTCCCGGCGGCGAAGCAGGACATCCTCGAGGAGCACGAGCGCCTCGCGGACGCCGTCGAGAAGCGCTACCAGCGCGGTCAGCTCTCCCACGAGGAGCGCAACTCCGAGCTGGTCAAGGTGTGGACGAAGGCCACCGAGCAGGTCCACGAGATCATGGAAGACAACTTCCCCGAGGACAACTCGATCCGCGTCATCGTCCAGTCCGGCGCCGCCGGCAACATGACGCAGGTCCGTTCGCTCGCGGGTATGCGTGGTCTGGTGACCAACCCGAAGGGTGAGTACATCCCGCGCCCGATCAAGAACTCGTTCCGCGAGGGCTTGTCGGTGCTCGAGTACTTCATCGCGACGCACGGTGCCCGCAAGGGTCTGGCCGACACGGCGCTCCGCACCGCCGACTCGGGTTACCTGACCCGTCGTCTGGTGGACGTCTCGCAGGACGTCATCATCCGCGAGGTCGACTGCGGCACCACCCGTGGTGTCCAGATGACCGTCGGCGAGCAGCTGGGCGACAAGGTCGGCCTGCACGAGTTCGCGCAGACGTCGGTCTACGCCCGCACGGTCGCGGACGACATCACCGACGCCCAGGGCAACCTGGTCCTGAACCGCGGTGACGACCTCGGCGACCCGGCGCTGCAGTCGCTGGTCGACGCGGGCATCATCCGCGTGAAGGTCCGCTCGGTGCTGACCTGCGAGTCCGCGGTCGGTGTGTGCGCGTCCTGCTACGGCCGCTCGATGGCCACCGGCCAGCTGGTCGACGTCGGCGAGGCCGTCGGCATCGTCGCCGCCCAGTCGATCGGTGAGCCCGGCACGCAGCTGACGATGCGTACGTTCCACCAGGGTGGTGTGGCCGGTGACGACATCACGACCGGTCTGCCGCGTGTCCAGGAGCTCTTCGAGGCCCGCGTCCCGAAGGGCAAGGCGCCGATCGCCGACGTCGACGGCCGCGTCCGCATCGAGGACGGCGACCGCTTCTGGAAGATCACGCTGATCCCGGACGACGGTTCCGAGGAGATCGTGTTCGAGAAGCTGTCGAAGCGTCAGCGTCTCGCCAACACGGCGACCGGCCCGCTGCAGGACGGCGACCACGTGGCCGTCGGCCAGCAGCTGCTGGAAGGTACTCCGGACCCGCACGAGGTCCTGCGCGTCATGGGCCCGCGCGAGGCCCAGCTGCACCTGGTGCAGGAAGTGCAGAAGGTGTACCGCGCCCAGGGTGTGGCCATCCACGACAAGCACATCGAGGTCATCGTCCGGCAGATGCTCCGCCGGGTCACGATCATCGACTCGGGTGCGACGGAGTTCCTGCCGGGCTCGCTGGTCGAGCGCGCGGACTTCGAGTCGGGCAACCGCGCCGTCGTCGCCGAGGGTGGCGAGCCGGCGGCCGGACGTCCGGTGCTGATGGGTATCACGAAGGCCTCGCTGGCGACGGACTCGTGGCTCTCCGCCGCGTCGTTCCAGGAGACCACTCGTGTGCTGACCGACGCCGCCATCAACGGGCGTTCGGACAAGCTCATCGGTCTGAAGGAGAACGTCATCATCGGTAAGTTGATCCCGGCCGGTACGGGCATCAACCGCTACCGCAACATCCAGGTCCAGCCGACCGAGGAGGCGCGTGCCGCTGCGTACGCGATCCCCTCGTACGACGACGGGTACTACACCCCCGACGTCTTCGGCACGGGCACTGGTGCCGCGGTGCCGCTGGACGACTACGACTTCGGTCGCGACTACCGCTAGTCGGTTGTCTTGGAACGGCCCCCGGAGCCTCCCGCTCCGGGGGCCGTTCCCGTTTCACCGGTAGGCGAGCCTGCGCAGCAGCGTCTCGGCCGGGCCGCGAACGTCGTTGCGCCGCAACGCCTCCGCGGTCGCGACGGTCGCG
Organism: Lentzea albida; assembly: GCF_900111005.1. Classification (GTDB taxonomy): domain Bacteria; phylum Actinomycetota; class Actinomycetes; order Mycobacteriales; family Pseudonocardiaceae; genus Lentzea; species Lentzea albida. The sequence continues at coordinate 393,000 of NZ_FOFV01000004.1, read as the reverse complement.
AGCCAGGTGAGCACAGCGATGCCGGACGCGGCGGCCGTGCCCAGTTCCGTGCCGAGTCCGCCGGCGTACGGCACGAACACCGCCACGAACACCACGGACTGCAGCAGGTAGCAGGTCATCGACCTCTCGCCGCAGGCAGCGAGGGCTGTGACCACCGGGCCCGGGCTGAGGTGGACGGCCAGCAGCCCCATGAGGGCGGCGTAACCGAGGCCACCGGCGACTCCGCTCAGGCCGTGCAGCACGTAGAGGGTGACCTCCGGTGCGCCGTTCCAGAGTCCGGTGTCGACGAGAGCCAACGGGATTCCGCCCGCGACGGCCGTGCCGATGCCGATGAACGTGATGGCGCGCAAAGCTTTCTGGTGCTCCTGCGGCTCGATCAGCATCCTCCGCCTGGCCGCCCACACGCCGAGCAGGAACGGCACGACCAGATCGATGACCAGGAACGGCGTGAGCGCGCTCCACAACGTGATCCGGTCGATCATCGCGGTCACCGGATCCGTCGCCGAGGCCAGTCCCGATGCGCCGCCGAACTCCGCGATCCGCAGGCCCGCCAACGTGAGCGCCGCGCCGTGCACCGCCAGCCACAGTCCGGCGAACACCAGCAGCGACCGGTCCTTCCACCGCACCGCGCCGGCGAGGACCAGGCCGAGCAGCCCGTACGCGGCGAGGACGTCGCCGAAGAACAGCAGCAGTGCGTGGGCGCACCCGAACACGAACAGCCACGCGCTGCGCCGCCGCAGCACGCGCCGAGCGTCATCGCCTCGTCTTGCGGCGATCTGCACGAACCCGTAGCCGAACAACGCGGCGAACATCGGCATGGCCCGGCCGTCGACCAAGGTCACCTGGAGTCCGGTGACGACCAGGTCGAGCGGGCTGCCGTCGAGCGCGTACGACCTGAAGCCCGTTTCCTTCGGCGACAGGTACATATGTGCGTGCGCCAGTGCGATGAGCAGCAGCATCACGCCGCGGGCGAGATCCGGCGCCAGCGCGCGCCGGGTGGATGTGAGCATCCCCGAACCCCCATTAGATACGCATGCGTAGCTTATTGGAGTGATAAGATACGGCACCGTAGCTCTAATGGGAAGGTGGGCAGTGGCGACTGAGCGTCGGCGAGGCGAGGCGCTGATCCGCGCCATCCACGAGGCCGTGCTGGCCGAGGTGGTGGACGCTGGTCTCGGGCAACTGACGATGGAAGGCATCGCGCGCCGCGCGGCAACGGCGAAGACCGTCCTGTACCGGCGCTGGGCGACGCCGTTCGAGCTGCTCATCGACGCCCTGGGTGAGGCCTACCCGGTGGAGGTGCCGACGCCGGCGGCGGACAACCTGAGGACGGACCTCATCGCCGCGCTCACGTTGCTCACGGACTGGATGGTCACCCCGGCAGCCACTGCGGTCATGGCGATCACGTCCGAACGCGGGCGTTATCCGGAGCTGGCGGAAGCGTTGTGGGACAAGGTGTTCGACCCTCGTGGCGGTACGTTCACCACGACCGTGCTGCGCTGGTACGCCGCCCGCGGCCGACTCGACCCGGCTCGGCTGACGCCGATCACCACCCAGATCGGCGAAGCACTGGTCTTCAAGCTCGCCATCGACAACGCCCGCACCCCGTCGGCCGAGGAGGTCGCCGCGATCGTGGACGAGGCGCTGCTGCCCGCGCTGGGGCTCTAGCGGTGGGCGATGCCGTCCAGGCGCAGCGTCGTGGACTCGTCGCGGTGGCTGCCATCGGTGCCGACGTGCTTGGCGCTGATCTCCGGTCCGTTCTTGAGCACGTGGTACAGCGCCATGCCGTGGCCGCGGCCCAGGTCGTAGTCGGTCTTCAGCCACTCCAGGAACACGCCGGCCTTCGTCGTGCTGTCGTAGCCGCGTTCGGTGGCGGCGGCCAGCAGTTCGGCCGGGGTCTTGCCGGTCTTCTTCTCGGCGCCGTCGAGGTAGGCCTGGAAGGACATTGCGGTCTCCGTTCGTCGGTGGGACGAGCTTAGGACAACTGCGGCTGTCTTGACAAGAAAATTTGTCGGTGGAGCCTTGGGCGGGTGTTGAGTCCGTTGGCTCTGCCGGGGGGCTAGCGGCGGCGGGCGCGGGCCAGGGATCGGGCGCGGATGACCAGGTCGTCCACCAGGTGCTCGTCGACCAGTGGCGGCACGCCCGACTCGTCGATGCAGCAACGGGGTTTGGTGCGCTTCTCCGACATCCGCGGCCGCACACCGGCCATCTCGTAGAGCGCTTCGTAGAGGTCCAGGCCCGGGTCGTCGTCGTGCGGGCCCACCAGGAGCACCCACACGACGTCGGGGGAGGGGAAGGCGACCACGACGCGGTCGGCGCCGCGGAGGTGCTTCACGCACAGGCGTGGCAGCGGCTCGGGGCCGGTGACGCGGTAGCCGAGGGCGGCGCAGCCGGAGTGCGCAAGTTCGTCCAGGAACCGTTCGTAGGCCACGCGTGCGCGGCCGCGCAGGCCGTTGGCCTGGGCGTGGGCGGTGTGGGTCTCGATTACCTCGATCAAGCCGGGCGGACCACGCGTCCCCTGCCGCTGCGCATCTCGTCCAGGGAGGTGGCGAGGTCCTGGCGGTCCAGCAGTGACTGGTCGCTCAGGCGGCGGTGGACTTCGTCGATGAGGCCGCGGGTCTTGCCGGCGCGGCGGAGGTCGGAGACGAGGTGGAGGACCTCGTGCAGGCGCACGGTGTCGAGCAGCATGCGCGGTTCCTGGCTGTGGATGGCCAGCACGCCCTCTCGGGCCCAGGCCTTCACGGTCTTCTCGGTGAGGTCGAGGAGTTCGCCCGCCACCACGGGGCGCACCGGCGGGGCCTGGCGGAGGGTCTTCGCCACCACGCCGTCGAGGCGCGCGCGGCGTTCGTCGTCCTCGGACAGGGACGATGCGACGGCTTCGAGTTCCTCGATCGTGTCGAAGAGGTCGCGGATCTGGGCGGCCTCGGTCGCGACGGACATGGCTACTCCTCCCGTTGACTACCGATTATCCACCTGTTTTTCGGTAGTCGTCAACGGCCCCGGAGCAGAATCCGGGGCCGTCGCGCGCAGGATCAGGAGGAGAAGAAGAGGCCGGCCAGGCCGTGGTGCTTGCGGTGGCCGTAGCCGTAGCCGGCGTGACCGCCGTGGTGGTGGTGGATCTGCTGCGGCGCGGCACCCCACGCGGGCTGGGCCGGCTGCGGGTAGGCGACGGGCGGCGGGGCAGGAGCCGCGGGCGGCGGCGTGTGCATCTGGGCCTCGAGGCGCGTGATCGACTCGAGCTCGCCGTAGTCGAGGAAGACCCCGCGGCAGCCGTCGCACTGCTCGATGTGAACGCCCATGCGGTCGAACGTGCGCATGTTCGCATGACACTTGGGACACTGCATCGTGGTGAGCCTCCTGCGATGGGACCGGACAAAAACGATATTAGCCGCGGTCTCCGTTCTCGTGCGTCGTGACGATCCGACGACAAGCCTCGACCAGCGGTTCCACAGCTTGCAGACCGGTCACTAGTGCCCGCGCTGCCATCTGCACAACGTACGCCTGAGCCGGAATGTTGAGGACATCCCATTCCGATGTCGTCAGCGCCACACCGCCCGTTTCACGGTAGGCGTTCAGGAACCGCGCCCACAGATCACCGGGCAGGATCCCCGCGGCGAACAAAGCCGCAGGTCGGGCCAGGTCCCACACCGGGTCGCCGACCCCCAGGTCGTCCACGTCGATGAGCCGCCAGGACCCAAGGTGAACCAGTTGGCCGAGATGCCAATCGCCGTGGATCAACGCACGCCCGTTCATGTCCAACGGCGGCAAGACCTCGTACGCCCGCAACACGACATCGGCATGCGGCAACTCCGGCGGCAACGCCCGAATGGCGCGCACAATCCGTTCCGGCGCACCGGCCACAGGCCCCTGCACGGGCAGAGCGTGCAACCGGGCCAGCAGCGCCGCGCTCTCCTCCCACGGCGCCGCATCGGGATCGGCCTGGCTCACCGGCGTCCCGTACGGCCACATCGTCACCGGCCGGTCGTCCACGAACTGCAAGGACTTCAACGGCGGCACGAACAACTCGGGATGGGCCGCCGCGATCTCCAGCCGCTGCGTCAACGCCGCCACGTCGGTGTCCGCCGGCAACGCCTTGGCCACCACGTCGCCGACGCGCACGACCACGACGTCGCCGCGGTCACCGCCGAGCACCTCGGGGGCGGCGGAGGAGCCGGTCAGCGAGGCCATCGCCGCGATCAGGTCGTCCACGCGCACAAGTGAATCACTGAGCGACGGACGGCTGTCGCAAGGCGTTGTGGTACGAGTAGAAGAACCCGATCAGGTACGTGGCCGCGTCGCCAGGCGTGTCGAACTCCGCGTAGAACCGGCGGTCTCCGTCGTGCTGCCAGAACACCGAGTACCGGTCACCCACGCGCACCAGGCAGAGGGCGCCGTCGACGGCCTCGCTCAGCGAGTAGCTGGACGGCGCGAGGTCCAGGTGCCGCGCGACCTCGTGCACGGCGTCCGCTGCCTGCGCGAACTCGGCGTGGATCCCCGGCTCGAGGCTCGCCTGGACGTCCGTCGAGGTCTCGAGTGCCGAAAGCTGGTCGGTCGCCGCGGACAGCGCGCGTGCCCGCAACGGCGAGGGGATGCGCTCCGGCAGTTCGTACCCGTGCAGCCTGATGTGCGCGAGGAACACGGGATCCGGGCAGATCCCGTGGTGGCGGAGGTAGTGCGCGACCGAGCCGGCCCACACCCAGCGGCCGTCGGTGTGGTAGCTCATCGGCACCTGTTCGGTGCGTGAGGGATCGAGCAGGTCGGGCGCCAGACCCCTGGACGTCAGCACCGACGGCGCGTTCTCGAGGTAGCTCAGCACCCGCTGGGTCTCGTCGTAGGAGATGGCAGGCCGGAAGAGCTTCGGCGTCTCGTCGGCGTGGAACCCGTCGAACGTGCGGACGAGCATGACCGGCGGATCCTGCGGCCGGGTCGGCAGTTCGGCCGGTGTGGTGACGTCGTACGCGCTCGCGGCCTCCACCACCAGCCAGTCCGGGGTGTTGTGGAGCTGTCGCGGGAAGCAGGCGAGCTCGTGGCGCACCTGCCCGTAGCGCATGCCGGAGGACTTGGGGCGGAAGAACGGCTTCCACAGCGGTTCGACGATCGCGTCGGTGTGCAGCGTCGGGAGCTCGCCCCGCCTGAGCACGTAATCCGCGCGGTACCAGGTGCCGTCCGGACGCCGGTAGCTCGCCGCGCGCAGGCGGACGAACCACTGCGTGACCTCGACCGGCGGCAACCAGTGGACCTCGCTGCCGTCCGCAGTCCTCGCCGACGTGGTGAGCAGCTGCCAGCCGGCGACCGCGTCGCAGCCGACCCGGACCTCCGTCCACCCGCCGGGCGCGTGCTCGGCCACCAGTGCGGTGATCCGGTCGACGATCTCGTCCACGGACGTGGGCACGTGTCCCTCGGCCGGCGACGCGCCCACCGACATGAACGGGACCGGGCCGGGATCGAGGTCCACCAGCCGGTCGAACCGCACGAGGCCGATCCGGTCGAACGCCTCGACGGGCATCGTGTGCCTCGGCAGATCGGCGGCGGAGGGTGTGGCGGCCCTGACGAGCAGCCCGTCGGGGCGGAGCTCGTCCACGTACATCGCCCAGTCCGCGGCCGTGGCGGCCACCCGCAGTTCGAAAACCGACTCCAGCAACGAGAGCTGCGTCGCGCGCGGGTCCGTCGGCGGTTCGACGATCACACCGAACGACGATTCGACGACGCGCTTCTCGTAGGGCGTCACCGCGTCGTTGTGCACCACGTGCAGGCCCTGCCGCGGCAGTCGGGGGAGGTTCGCTTTCACTGTGCTGCCTCGAAGTTCTCGGTGGGCCCCGCCGCGGCGCGGACGGTGCCGACGGTGATCGTCTGCTGCTTCGGGTTCGGGGTCCTCTCGCGCTGGAGCGCCAGCGCGAGGTCGCGGAGCAGCGTCGCCGCGATCCGCACCTCGAACTCCGTGCCCTGGTTGATCCGGATGTCGAGTGACGGGTCCGCGCAGACGAACTCGACCACGTCCCGGCCGCGGATGTCGAGCCGCGGGTTCTCCGCCGGGTTGGCGAAGAAGGGGCTCTGGGTCAGGCGCGAGTAGAGGTCGAGCACCCTGTCGCCGTTGTCGTCCCTGGTGATCCGCAGCTCGTTCGACTCGCCGGGAGCTGCGGTGATGAACGAGTTCGTGAGCACCTGCAGCACCAGTTGCCGCAACGGTGCCTGGCCGTGCAGGACCCGCGAGCACTCCGCTTCGAACGGGTGCGGCGGCGTCTGCGCGGCGGGTGGGCCGGAGAGGGCGAGGCGGGCATCGAGGTCGGACGCGGTGATGATCATCGGTCAGCTCCCCTCCGGGCTGGCGTACTTGAAGTAGCGGTTCATGACGGGAGGCCCGACGATCCTGCTCGACACCACGTAGCCGTCCTTGACCTCGGTCTCCACCCGCCAGAACCGGTAGATGTTCTCGCGCGGCATGCCACCGGGGTAGCTGCGTTCGTGTTCGTCGTGGGGCCTGGTCTTCCCGGCGTCGTGGTGGCTGCTGTCCGAGTCGATCCCGAACGGGTGGTACGCCTCGGCGATGTGCTCGACCCGGACTCCGTCCTGGATGCCGCTCGACTTGCCGGCCTCGCGTTCCAGCGCGTGGGCGAGCTCGGTCGTGAACGAGACGAGCGCGCTGTTGAACGTGTCGTTGGCGACGTGCGCTTCGAGGCTCCCGCTCGTGCCCCGCGGGGGGATGCCGTTCTGCATCATGCCTTCGAGCGGCTGACCCGTTCTGCGCCAGACGGCGTTCTCCGGACGGAGGAAGGTGTCTCGCTGGTCCACCCAGATGACGCTGGAGTGCTCTCGGTTGAAGCAGACCTGGCTGCCGTGGACGGGCACCGCCGTCTCGGTGAGCGCACCGTGCGGAATCCGCCTGGTCCGGTTCGGCGGCAGGTCGTCCGACCCCGGGGCGAACGACGGCAGGACACCCTGCGGCGAACCGTACCTGCCCACGTGCCTCATGTAGTCGTTCATGAAGTCCGCGGTGAGCTTCGCCGGACGTGGAGGTGGTGGTGTGTCCACCTTGACGAACCGGCCGTCGAGGCCGACCTTGTGGTGCTGGAACTCGGCGAGCACCGACGAGCGGGTGGGTGCGTTCCACTGGGTGAACTGCGCCATGTGGAGCTCGAACGCCTTGTCCCGCAGGGCGCGCTCCACCGGCGTGATCGGGTTGTCCTTGGAGATGCGGAGCTGCTCTTCGAGCGGCATCCACGGCAGGCCCTGCTCGGTGGTCAGCTGCTGCGGAGGAGCGGGCTGCTGCGCGGGTGCCCGGTGCTGGACCTGGTCGTGGTGGACCTGGTCGTGCTGAGGCGCGGGCTCGTGCTGCCGCACCTGCTGTTGTTCGGGCGCGTGCCGGACGTGCGGCTGCTCGACGCGGGGCTCCTGGAACCTCCTGGGATCCGGCCCCGGCGAGTCGTGGTGCTGCGGCTGGACGCGCCGCGGGTCCGGTCCGAAGGACCGCGGAGCCTGCTGAGGCGGGGTGGGGCGGTGGGGTCCTGGTCGGTCGCCCTGCCACTGGGGATGTGCCGGGCGGCCAGGCTGCTGGTTCGGGTGGCGCTGGGGATGGTGCTGCGGGTGCTGCTGAGGGGACCGCGGCGGGTGCTGCTGTGAGTGTTGGTGCGGGTGTTGCCGCGCAGGCTGCCCGCCGTGGTGCACAGGGCCGGTCTGCTGGTTCGGGAACCGGGCAGGGCCATGTGACATGCGGTTGGGCTGCCCACCGGGAGGTGGTCCCGCCTGCCGTGTCGGCTGGGTGAACGGCGGTGCGGCAGGCCGGACGCCCTGCTGCGGGTGGTAGCCGGGGCGCTGGTTCGGGTGCTGCTGCTGGTGGCGCACCTGGTGCGGTGGGACGGGCGCGGGGAGAGGCCTGGTCCGGCCGTCGCGGTCCCAGTGCAGCGGCTCGCCGCGGTACGACGCGCGCGGTGCCCTGGCAGGCGTCCTGTCACCCCACGTCAGACTGGTCCCGGGAACGAACGGGTGGTCGCTCCTCGTGCTGGTGCCGTCGGGCCGGTAGGTCGCCCAGTCGCCGTTGGGAGGCCAGCCGGGCGAGAAGTCGCCCGCCCTGGGGTCGAGGTGCCGCGAGCTCGCGAAGACGTTGCCCATGTCGTCGACCCACGCGTCCTTCGTGGGGGCGACGACCTCGACGCCGAGTTCCGCGCTGAGCCGGGCCGCGAACCCGTCCGGAGTGGTGCCGGTCTGGCACGACAGCAGCCGGATCGGCTGCTCGCCGTCCCAGTCGCCGCTCGTCCTGATGATGTCGGCGAGGTCCTTCGGCGTGAGCTTGGTGTCGCCGATGCGCACGCTGTCGGCCGACCCGTGGATGTCGACCGTGTAGCGGTTCGGATCGGGCTTGACCAGGTCGGCGGACTGGGCGTGCGCGTTGGAGGAGTCGAACCGGGGCAGGCCGGCCCCGGTGTGCAGGGACAGCCCGGCGTGCGAGTGCCGGACGTGGTCCTGCAGGTGCCTGAGGTCGTCCGGCAGTGGCACCGGCTGCCTGCGCCGCTGGAACTCCTCCAGCGGCGTGCGGGTCTGGCCGTGGTGCGGCGGCTGGGGAGTGTCGGCAGCGGGTGGGCGCGGCCGGTCTGCGCTCGGCGTGTGCCGGGCGTTCGGCTCTGGGGGTGCGGTGTGGTGTTGCTGGGCCGGTGGGACGTGCCGCGGTGGCTGGACGTGCTGCTGTGGCGCTGCGAGGCGTCGCGGTGGAGCCGATTGGGGTCGGGCGTCCCGTCGGTGGGCGGGCGGCGGCTGGTGCTGTGCGGGCACCCTGTGCTGCGGCGCGGCGTGCTGCTGCGGTGACGGCGCTGGATGGTGTTGTGGCGGTGGGTCCTGGTGTCCGCGGTGCGGTGACGGGGCGAACGCCGCGGGAGCCTGCGACGACTGGTGCACCGCGTCGGTGGCGGGGACGCGGTGCTGAGATGCGGTGGAGAGCGGGCCCGTTGCGGGATGGGGACTGCTCGGGCCGGTTGAGGCCGGGTGCTGGCCGGGAGCCGGGCCCTGGGCGACCGCGCTGGGACCGGGTCCGTGGTGGAGCGGTGTGTTGCCGGCTCCCGGGAGGGGCGCGTGGCCGGCGGGACCTGGGGAGTGGCCTGCGCCGACCGGGGAGGAGGCCGGGCTGTTGCTCGTTGGAGAGGGGCTGTGGCTCGGCGCTGGGCCACTCGGGCCTGCGCTGCCGGCGGGTGAGGGGCCGCCGACGGAAGGGTGACCACCCGCCGCTGAGGTGCTGATGGGCGACGGGGTTCCGCCCGGCGAGTGACCACCCGCCACGGGAGGGGATGACGGGTTTCCGCCCGCTGGGTGGCCACCTGGCGAAGCCGGGCTGGTCGGGGAGGAGCTCCCGCCGCCCATCGACTGTGCCGACGGCATCGAGGTGCGCGGCGCTGCCGGGGCGTTCGACGCCGGCGGAGCCGCGGCCGGTGCGGACTGGCCCGGCGTCTGACCGGGGGACTGGCTGAAGCCCTGCGGTTGCGAGGAGGACGCCGGAGCCGGGTCCGGGGTGGCGCGGTGCTGCGGTTGCTCGGTCGGCGGGGCCGCGTAGGAGGTGTTCGTCGCGTCGCCGGCACGGCGTGTCGCGGCCTCGGGTTCCGGGGCGCCTGGCGCAGCGGTCGGGGGCGGGCCGTCCGGGCGTGGGGCGACGTCTGGCCGCGGTGGCGCGGCCGGGCTCGGCATGTCGCCCGCGGTGGGGACCGAGATGCCGGCGTTCATGCCCTCGATGCCCGTCTTGGTGCCCGTGACCGAGCCGCTCACCGCGCCCGAGGTCGCGCCGAACAGGACGTCCTTGACCTGGACGCCCTCCTCGCTCAGCGCGCCCTCGGCGAGGGCCGAGCCGGCGCCGATCACGGCTTCCTCGGCGGCGTTGCGGCCGATGGAGCGGCCGATCGAGTCGCCCACGCCGTCGCCGAACGCCTTGCCCGCGCCGGCGCCCACGCCCGCACCGACGACGCCGGAGATGAGGCCCGACTTGGCGGCGTCGAGGGTCATCGACGTGTCCAGGGAGTCGCGGGTGCCCTTGGCGAGCTGGATGCCCTGGACGGAAAGGTCGGTGGCGACCGAGGTGGCCACCTCGATGCCCACCTGGAGGGCCAGTTTGCCGATGAGGTTGCGGCCCACCTGCTGCATGAGCTGCTGGACGAGTCGGCGGAAGACGATCTGGACGCCCGCCCTGGTGGCGAGCTGGGCCGGGACGATGCCCGCGGTCGAGGCGCCGAACGAGACGACGGCGGACGCGATCATCGCGGCGATCTGGATGGCCAGGATGACCAGGGCGATGATGATGGAGAGCTTGGCGTACTCGATCTGCATCGCGCAGTTGCGGCAGGCCGTCGCCAGCTTCTCGGAGACGTCCTTCATCTTGGGGAGGGTGGCTTCCTCGCCCTTGACGAACTTCTCCCAGTACCTCTTGAACGCCTCGGCGGCCTCACCGTCCATGTTGGACGCCGCCTGCCTGACGGCGTCCTCGGCCTCACGCATGGCGTCGTCCACGTCGGTGGCGGCCTGCTTCCAGACCTCGGAGAGGCGTTGCAGCGCCGTTTCGTCGCCTTCCGGCCAGCTGTCGCCCACCACGATCGGCAGGAGCCAGCGGACCTCGGCGGGCATCTCGATGCCCATGTGCAGCAATCCCCCAGACTGCTAGCCGCTGATCCCGCGTGCGTTGAACCGGTCCTGCTGTTCCATCAGGTTCGCGGACTCCTCGAGGTTCTTCCCGATGTCCTGCAACGTCTTCGCGACCTCCGCCATCACCTTGCGGACCGCGTCGGACGCGGGGACGTAGTCGGTGCCGAACTTCTGGCCCGCCTCGTCGCCACCCCAGCAGTGACCTTCCGCGTCGAGGCCGCGGGCCAGCGCCGCCGCGTTGGTGGCCATGTCCGCGCCCGTGGTCGCCATCTTCGCCGCCGCCGAGCGCACCCCGGCGGCCTCCATCCACGTGCGGCCCCCGGACGTCACCAGCCGTTCCCCCTGCCCATGATCGAGTTGCCCCCGAAGTCCTCGTCCTCGCCGGTGCCGGCCGCGCGCTGCACCGGACGGACCTCCTTGCGCAGCACCGAGGAACCGAAGTCCTCATCGGACGGCGGGGGAGGTGGCACCGGCTCGTCGCGCTGCTCGACCTTGAAGATGTCCTTGAGCGAAGGCGCTCCCGGCACGACGTCGGGCAGGTCGATGACGCCCTCTTCCGAGGTCAGCGGGGCCATGTGGGCGTTGACCCGCTCGCGCACGTCCTGAGCGGCGCGGCGGGTGACCTGGGTGATCGTCTGCGCCAGCTGTTCGGGTGTCACCCGGTCGAACGCGCGCGGCCTGAGCTCGAGCTTGTCCAGCACACCCGTCGAGTCCACGGTGACCACGACGTTGCCGTCGGGGGAGGACGCCACCCCGGACATGGCCGCGATCGCCGCCTGCGCGTCGCGCAACCCGTCCGTGCGGTCCTTGAGCTCCCGCATGAGGTTGTCGAGGGTGCCGCGCAACTCTGCGTTACGAGCGGCTAGCTGATCGTCATCGAGCACCAGGGGAACGTAGCGAACGCCCGCAGACCGCGTCGGCCGAACGGCTCAGTTGGTGATGCAGATCGTCTTCACCGGCTGCGAGTACGTCTTCGCGTCATCACCGTTGCACAGCGCCCTGTCCGACTTGCCGTCGACGACTTTGGTGACCTTGCGCGTCCCAGTACCGCACGCCACCCGTTCGAAGTACTGGTTCACCGCTTTGAGACAGTCGCCCTCCTGCACGTTGAGGACGTAGCAGAGGCGCGTCTTGCCGTTGGTGCGCGACCGGCCCGAGGACTCGGTCAGGTAGTCGCCGGTCGGGCACATCGTGCGTCGCTCACGGGAGGACACGCGGTACATGGCGTCAGCGGACGAACAGTCCACTTCGGCCATGTCGACGTTCGTGTTGCCGACGTCGACCTGCTTCGCGCATTCACCGACGCCCGCCTGCTCGTGCCAGCCGGAACAGCCGGCCAGGGTGAGGACGAGGGCGGCGAGCAGAGTGGCGGTTCTCACGCCTTCGCCAGGCAGACGGTGCGGGCGGGCTCGGAGAACGCGAGCGACATGGCCGGATTCTTGCACCTCGCCTTGTCGGACACGTCCTGGACGATGTCCTCCGACCGGAGCGCGCCGGGCTGCTTGCAGTCGACTCGTACGTGGACCGGCCGGTCCGTGTTGCGGAACTGCTTGGTGGTGTAGCACACGCCGACGCTCAGGGCGGGCAGGTAACAGGTCTTCTCGTCACCCCGCGGCACCGCCGTGTAGTCGCCGGGCGGGCAGGTCGACGCGATCGCCCCGACCTCGAACTCCCTGCCCGTCGACCTGTTGCTCCGCCCGGCGGCGCTGCACCTGACCTCCTCGAACGTCAGGTCGGCCGCCGCGTGGTCGACCTGCTTCACGCACTCGCCGACCAGCGGGTCCGGCCAGATCTCGCGTGCGCCGAAGTAGATCATCGGACCGAACACCACCAGGGCGAAGAAGGTGATGATGACGCGGAAGTACCACTTCTCGAAGCCGGTTTGTCGTGACAAGGCTCTTCCCCCAGGGCATCTTGATCGAGCGGCTCATGTCTAGCGCAAGGCCGAACGCGGTACCCCCGTTTTGACCCAGGTAGACGTGGGCGGGTATCTTTGCTACTCGTGCCCGACCCATGTCGGGCCGCTCCGCGTGCCCGTGAGGCAGCGGTGTCCTCCACTCGCAGGGGCAGTTGAACTGTTGCCTGCGGACCTTGGGAGCGGGCGACACGCCCGACCTCGGGTGCAGAGAGGGAACAAGAAACACGAGGGTGAACCGCAAGGGGACCCCGCAAGACGGAAGAAGCAGCCGGCGAATGCCAACGATCCAGCAGCTGGTCCGCAAGGGCCGCCAGGACAAGGTGGCGAAGCAGAAGACGGCGGCCCTCAAGGGCTCGCCGCAGCGGCGCGGTGTGTGCACCCGCGTTTACACCACCACCCCCAAGAAGCCGAACTCCGCACTGCGCAAGGTCGCTCGCGTGAAGCTGACCAGCGGTATCGAGGTCACGGCGTACATCCCCGGTGAGGGTCACAACCTCCAGGAGCACTCGATGGTGCTCGTGCGCGGTGGTCGTGTGAAGGACCTCCCGGGTGTTCGTTACAAGATCATCCGTGGCTCTCTCGACACCCAGGGTGTCAAGAACCGCAAGCAGGCTCGCAGCCGTTATGGCGCGAAGAAGGAGAAGAGCTGAGATGCCCCGCAAGGGACCGGCCCCCAGGCGGCCGCTGATCTCCGACCCGGTCTACAGCTCGCCGCTGGTGACCCAGCTCATCAACAAGGTGCTGGTCGACGGCAAGCGCTCGGTGGCCGAGAAGATCGTCTACGAAGCGCTCGAGGGTGCTCGCGAGAAGACCGGCACCGACCCGGTCGTCACGCTGAAGCGCGCGCTCGACAACGTCAAGCCGGCCCTCGAGGTCAAGAGCCGCCGCGTCGGTGGCGCGACCTACCAGGTCCCGGTCGAGGTGAAGCCCGGCCGCTCCACCACGCTGGCGCTGCGCTGGCTGATCACCTTCTCCCGGCAGCGCCGTGAGAAGACCATGGTCGAGCGTCTGATGAACGAGCTGCTCGATGCGAGCAACGGTCTCGGTGCGAGCGTCAAGCGCCGTGAGGACACGCACAAGATGGCCGAGTCCAACAAGGCCTTCGCCCACTACCGCTGGTGATGTGACGCCCGGCCTGGACGACAGGCCGGGCGCTCCCAGCCCTAGTGAGCTCACAAGCTCAAGACAGGGGAAAGACCCGTGGCACAGGACGTGCTCACTGATCTTGCCAAGGTCCGCAACATCGGGATCATGGCGCACATCGACGCGGGCAAGACCACGACGACCGAGCGGATCCTCTTCTACACCGGGATCAGCTACAAGATCGGCGAGGTTCACGACGGCGCTGCCGTGATGGACTGGATGGAGCAGGAGCAGGAGCGCGGCATCACGATCACGTCGGCCGCGACGACCTGCTACTGGAAGAACCACCAGATCAACCTGATCGACACGCCCGGCCACGTCGACTTCACCGTCGAGGTCGAGCGCAACCTGCGCGTCCTCGACGGCGCCGTTGCCGTCTTCGACGGCAAGGAGGGCGTCGAGCCGCAGTCCGAGCAGGTCTGGCGGCAGGCGACCAAGTACGACGTCCCGCGCATCTGCTTCGTCAACAAGATGGACAAGCTGGGCGCGGACTTCTACTTCACCATCAAGACGATCTCCGAGCGTCTTGGCGCGAAGCCCCTCCCGATCCAGATCCCGATCGGTGCCGAGAGCGACTTCATCGGCGTCGTCGACCTGGTCGAGATGCGTGCTCTCACGTGGCGTGGCGAAGTCCAGAAGGGCGAGGACTACGCGATCGAGGAGATCCCCGCGGATCTCGTCGAGCGCGCGCAGGAGTTCCGCGAGCAGCTTCTCGAGGCCGTCGCCGAGACCGACGACGCGCTGACCGAGAAGTACTTCGAGAACGGCGACCTGTCCGTCGACGAGATCAAGGCGGGCCTCCGCAAGATCGTCGCCGAGGGCACCGCCTACCCGGTGCTCTGCGGTTCCGCGTTCAAGAACAAGGGCGTCCAGCCCATGCTCGACGCGGTGATCGACTTCCTGCCGTCGCCGCTGGACCTCCCGCCGGTCGAGGGCACGCTGCAGGACGGCGAGACCGTCGTGTCGCGCAAGGCCTCGTCCGACGAGCCGTTCTCGGCTCTGGCGTTCAAGATCGCCGTGCACCCGTTCTTCGGCAAGCTGACCTACATCCGGGTCTATTCGGGCAAGGTCGCCTCCGGCACCCAGGTCGTCAACGCGACCAAGGACCGGAAGGAGCGCATCGGGAAGATCTTCCAGATGCACGCCAACAAGGAGAACCCGGTCACCGAAGCCATCGCGGGCCACATCTACGCCGTGATCGGTCTGAAGGACACCACGACCGGTGAGACCCTTGCCGACCCGGCGCACCCGATCGTGCTCGAGTCGATGACCTTCCCCGAGCCCGTCATCCAGGTGGCCATCGAGCCCAAGACGAAGGCGGACCAGGAGAAGCTCGGCACCGCGATCCAGAAGCTGGCCGAGGAGGACCCGACGTTCCGGGTCAACCTCGACCAGGAGACCGGCCAGACCATCATCGCCGGCATGGGCGAGCTCCACCTGGACATCCTGGTGGACCGCATGCGCCGCGAGTTCAAGGTCGAGGCCAACATCGGCAAGCCTCAGGTGGCGTACCGGGAGACCATCCGCAAGGCGGTGGAGAAGTACTCCTACACCCACAAGAAGCAGACCGGTGGCTCCGGCCAGTTCGCGAAGGTGCTCGTCACCGTCGAGCCGCTGGAGAAGAAGGAAGACGGCGCGCTCTACGAGTTCGTCAACGCCGTCACCGGTGGTCGCATCCCCCGCGAGTACATCCCGTCGGTCGACGCGGGTGCGCAGGACGCGCTGCAGTACGGCGTGCTGGCGGGCTACCCGCTGGTCGGCGTGAAGGTGACGCTGCTCGACGGCGCCTACCACGAGGTCGACTCCTCGGAAATGGCGTTCAAGATCGCTGGTTCGATGGCCCTCAAGGAAGCCGCCCGTCAGGCGTCTCCCGCGATCCTCGAGCCTCTGATGGCCGTCGAGGTCACGACGCCCGAGGAGTACATGGGTGACGTGATCGGCGACCTGAACTCCCGCCGTGGCCAGATCCAGGCCATGGAGGAGCGCAGCGGCGTCCGTGTCGTCAAGGCACTGGTTCCGCTGTCGGAAATGTTCGGGTACGTGGGTGACCTGCGGTCCAAGACCCAGGGTCGTGCCAACTACTCGATGGTGTTCGACTCCTACGCAGAGGTTCCCGCGAACGTCTCGAAGGAGATCATCGCGAAGGCGACCGGGGAGTAATTCCCCAACCGGAGCACCGCAGTTCCATCGCGGGCTCTCCGGGGGTGATCCCTGGGGTCCGCTACTTTTAGACCCTGACGTGTAAGTCCGGCGGGTGGCCACAGATGCCCGCCGGACCAGCAAAAAGAAGTCCAGGAGGACAATCCAGTGGCCAAGGCGAAGTTCGAGCGGACGAAGCCGCACGTCAACATCGGCACCATCGGTCACATCGACCATGGCAAGACCACGCTGACCGCGGCGATCTCCAAGGTTCTGCACGACGCGTACCCCGATGTGAACGCTTCGTTCGCGTTCGACCAGATCGACAAGGCGCCGGAAGAGAAGCAGCGCGGCATCACGATCTCGATCGCGCACATCGAGTACCAGACGGAGAACCGTCACTACGCGCACGTCGACTGCCCCGGGCACGCCGACTACATCAAGAACATGATCACCGGTGCGGCGCAGATGGACGGCGCCATCCTCGTGGTCGCGGCCACCGACGGCCCGATGCCGCAGACGAAGGAGCACGTCCTCCTGGCCCGCCAGGTCGGCGTCCCCTACATCGTCGTCGCGCTCAACAAGGCCGACATGGTCGACGACGAGGAGATCCTGGAGCTCGTCGAGCTCGAGGTCCGCGAGCTGCTCTCCGAGTACGAGTTCCCGGGCGACGACCTGCCGGTCGTGCGCGTTTCGGCGCTGAAGGCGCTGGAGGGCGACGAGACCTGGGGCAAGTCCGTCCTCGAGCTCATGGCCGCCGTCGACTCGGCGATCCCGGAGCCGGAGCGCGACACCGAGAAGCCGTTCCTCATGCCCGTCGAGGACGTCTTCACGATCACCGGCCGCGGCACCGTCGTGACCGGTCGCATCGAGCGCGGCATCATCAACGTGAACTCCGAGATCGAGATCGTCGGTATCAAGGAGCAGTCGAAGAAGACGACTGTCACCTCGATCGAGATGTTCAAGAAGTTCCTCGACGAGGGTCGCGCCGGTGACAACGCCGCGCTGCTGCTCCGCGGCATCAAGCGCGAGGAGGTGGAGCGCGGCATGGTCATCGTCAAGCCGGGCACCACGACCCCGCACACCGAGTTCGAGGCGCAGGTCTACATCCTGTCCAAGGACGAGGGTGGCCGCCACACGCCGTTCTTCAACAACTACCGTCCGCAGTTCTACTTCCGCACGACGGACGTGACCGGCGTTGTGACGCTGCCCGAGGGCACCGAGATGGTCATGCCGGGTGACACCACCGGTATGTCGGTCAAGCTGATCCAGCCGATCGCCATGGACGAGGGCCTCCGCTTCGCGATCCGCGAGGGTGGCCGCACCGTCGGCGCCGGCTCGGTCACCAAGATCATCAAGTGACCTAGCTCGACCCAGTTCGGCGACAGGCCGGGCCAACGATCTTCGTTGGCCCGGCCTTCGTCGTTGAACGGCGAAATGTGCGTCAGCTCACCCCTGGACGCGCGGCCGTGGGGGCATTCCGGGGATCCTGTTGCCGGACAACGGAACCGATCGACCCGACCCTCCACACGCGACAGAGGTGGCGGCTCACCGGCCAAGATCCGGACGTGATCTGGCTCCAAGTCACCCACCCCGATTTGGATCGCCTCCCGCCCGTGTGGCATCCTTTACGGGTTGCTCGATGAAGGGCCGGGTTCGCCTCGTGCGTGTCCGGAAGTTTCGATCGAGCGTCCGCGCCCTGTTAGTGAACGCCTCCTTGCGGAGATGGGCATCAGGGTGCAAGGGCTGTGGTAGGCCCAATCCCACCGGGGAGACCTTGAGTGGGACCGGTATGCGCACCGGGCGCGACACGCCCGACCGCGTGGACCGGGCACCATGACACTTCAACAGGGGCGGAGCGCGCCAAGAGGCTGTAACAGGCCTCATCCGAGGCACCGCACCGCAGCGGTAACGAGAAGCAGAGGAACGGCAAGCCATCATGGCGGGACAAAAGATCCGCATCCGGCTCAAGGCCTACGACCACGAAGCGATCGACGCGTCTGCGCGCAAGATCGTGGAGACCGTGACGCGCACCGGCGCTCGGGTCGTCGGACCGGTGCCGCTGCCCACTGAGAAGAACGTGTACTGCGTCATCCGCTCGCCGCACAAGTACAAGGACTCGCGCGAGCACTTCGAGATGCGCACGCACAAGCGGCTGATCGACATCCTCGACCCGACGCCGAAGACGGTGGACGCGCTCATGCGCATCGACCTGCCGGCCAGTGTCGACGTCAACATCCAGTAAGCGTTGGGCGCGGAGAGTAACGGACCAATGTCTGACAGGCAGATGAAGGGCATCCTGGGCACCAAGCTCGGCATGACTCAGGTCTTCGACGAGAACAACCGGGTCGTCCCGGTGACCGTCGTCAAGGC
Source organism: Lentzea albida (assembly GCF_900111005.1). Classification (GTDB taxonomy): domain Bacteria; phylum Actinomycetota; class Actinomycetes; order Mycobacteriales; family Pseudonocardiaceae; genus Lentzea; species Lentzea albida. Next base: position 374,816 of record NZ_FOFV01000004.1, on the reverse strand, counting down.
TGAGCCCAATGTCGTGACCCAGGTTCGCACCGAGGAGAAGGACGGCTACACCGCCGTCCAGCTGGCGGCCGGCGCGATTGACCCGCGCAAGGTCAACAAGCCCGTCGCGGGCCACTTCGCCAAGGCCGGGGTCACGCCCCGTCGCCACCTGGTGGAGCTGCGCACGGTCGACGCCAGCGAGTACGAGGTCGGCCAGGAGATCACCGCTGAGGTGTTCGAGGCCGGCGCTGTTGTCGACATCACCGGCACCAGCAAGGGCAAGGGCACCGCAGGTGTCATGAAGCGCCACAACTTCAAGGGCCTCGGCTCCAGCCACGGCACCCAGCGCAAGCACCGCTCGCCGGGTTCCATCGGTGGCTGCGCCACGCCTGGTCGCGTCTTCAAGGGTCTGCGCATGGCCGGCCGCATGGGCCACGTGCGCGTCACGACCCAGAACCTGAAGGTGCACAAGATCGATGCCGAGAACGGCCTGCTGCTCATCAAGGGCGCTGTTCCCGGCCCCAAGGGTGGTCTGGTGTTCGTCCGGACTGCCGCGAAGGGTGGTGCCTGATGTCGACTGTTGAGATCCGCACCCCGGACGGCAAGTCCGCCGGCACGGTCGAGCTCCCCTCGGCTGTTTTCGACGCGCAGGCGAACGTCGCGCTGCTGCACCAGGTCGTCGTGGCCCAGCAGGCCGCCGCGCGCCAGGGCACGCACGCCACGAAGACCCGCGGCGAGGTGTCCGGTGGTGGCAAGAAGCCGTACCGCCAGAAGGGCACCGGTCGCGCCCGCCAGGGTTCGACGCGTGCGCCGCAGTTCGCCGGCGGTGGCGTCGTCCACGGCCCGCAGCCGCGTGACTACTCGCAGCGGACGCCCAAGAAGATGAAGGCCGCCGCTCTGCGTGGCGCCCTCTCCGACCGGGCCCGCGCCAACCAGGTCCACGTCGTGTCCGGCCTGGTGGACGGGGACACCCCGTCGACCAAGACCGCGCGCAAGGTCCTGGAGTCGGTCACCCAGGCCCGTCGCGTCCTCGTGGTGCTCAACCGCACCGACGAGGTCTCGTGGGTCAGCGTGCGCAACCTGCAGCACGTGCACGTGATCGCGCCCGACCAGCTCAACACCTACGACGTGCTCGTCAACGACGACGTGGTGTTCACCAAGGACTCGCTCGACGTGTTCCTCGCCAGCAAGGCCCAGTCGGGCTCGGGCTCGGCCGAGGCCACGGCGACTGTCGTGGACGAGGAGGGTTCCAAGTGATCCCCGACCACAGGGACATCTTGCTCGCGCCGGTGATCTCCGAGAAGTCCTACGGGCTGCTCGAGGAGAACAAGTACACCTTCCTGGTGGCGCCGGGTTCGAACAAGACCCAGATCAAGATCGCCGTGGAGAAGGTCTTCGGCGTGAAGGTCGTCAGCGTCAACACCATCAACCGGCAGGGCAAGCGCAAGCGCACCCGCACCGGGTTCGGCAAGCGCAAGGACACGAAGCGCGCGATCGTGACGCTGTCGGCTGACAGCAAGGCGATCGAGATCTTCGGCGGCCCTGCCGCCTGATGACGAGGACTGCGTAGAGATGGGCATTCGCAAGTACAAGCCGACGACTCCCGGTCGTCGCGGTGCGAGCGTCTCCGACTTCGCCGAGATCACTCGGTCGACTCCGGAGAAGTCGCTGATCCGCCCGCTGCACAAGCTGGGTGGCCGCAACGCCTCGGGCAAGATCACCACGCGGCACAAGGGTGGCGGTCACAAGCGGGCTTACCGCCTGATCGACTTCCGTCGCAACGACAAGGACGGCGTGCCGGCCAAGGTCGCTCACATCGAGTACGACCCCAACCGCACCGCTCGCATCGCGCTGCTGCACTACGCGGACGGCGAGAAGCGCTACATCATCGCCCCGGACAAGCTCAAGCAGGGTGACACGGTTGAGAACGGCCCCAAGGCCGACATCAAGCCGGGCAACAACCTGCCGCTGCGCAACATCCCGGTCGGCTCCGTGATCCACGCGATCGAGCTCCGCCCCGGCGGTGGCGCGAAGATCGCCCGCTCGGCCGGTGCCTCGGTCCAGCTCGTGGCGAAGGACGGCCCGTACGCCCAGCTGCGGATGCCCTCGGGCGAGATCCGCAACGTGGACGTGCGCTGCCGCGCCACGCTGGGCGCCGTCGGCAACGCCGAGCACCAGAACATCAACTGGGGCAAGGCCGGCCGCATGCGGTGGAAGGGCAAGAAGCCCACCGTCCGCGGTGTCGCCATGAACCCGGTCGACCACCCGCACGGTGGTGGTGAAGGTAAGACCTCCGGTGGTCGCCACCCGGTCAACCCGGCTGGTAAGCCCGAGGGTCGTACCCGCCGCCGCAAGCCAAGCGACAAGCTCATCGTCCGGCGTCGTCGCACCGGTAAGAAGCGCTGAGCAGGGAGGGAGTGAAGGATGCCTCGCAGCCTTAAGAAGGGTCCCTTCGTCGACGACCACCTGCTCAAGAAGGTGGACGTTCAGAACGAAGCGGGCAAGAAGACCGTCATCAAGACGTGGTCCCGCCGGTCCACGATCATCCCGGACATGCTCGGCCACACCATCGCGGTGCACGACGGTCGCAAGCACGTCCCGGTGTTCGTGACCGAGGCCATGGTCGGGCACAAGCTGGGCGAGTTCGCCCCGACCCGCACCTTCAAGGGCCACATCAAGGACGACCGGAAGTCTCGTCGCCGCTAGGCGCCGAACTGAGAAGAGCAAGGGAAAAGCAGCGATGAACGCCCGTAAGGACGCTGAGGCAGCGGAGTTTCCGCGCGCCGTGGCTCGGGCTCGTTACGTTCGCGACACCCCCATGAAGGTGCGTCGCGTCATCGAGCTCATCAAGGGTCGTAACGCCAGCGAGGCCCTGGCCGTGCTCCAGTTCGCGCCCCAGGCCGCCTCTGAGCCGGTCGCGAAGGTGCTCGCCAGCGCCATGGCCAACGCCGAGAACAACCTGTCCCTGGACCCCTCCACCCTCTGGGTGTCGGTGGCCTACGTGGACGAGGGTCCGACCCTCAAGCGTTTCCGCCCGCGTGCCCAGGGCCGCGCGTACCGGATCCGCAAGCGGACGAGCCACATCACCATCGAGGTGGAGTCTCGTCCCAAGAAGACCAGCGCGAAGGGAACGCGGTAGTGGGCCAGAAGATCAACCCGCACGGCTTCCGGCTGGGGATCACCACCGACTGGAAGTCCCGCTGGTACGCAGACAAGCAGTACGCCGAGTACGTGGCGGAGGACGTCAAGATCCGCCGCCTGCTCAGCAAGGGCATGGAGCGTGCCGGCATCTCCAAGGTGGAGATCGAGCGGACCCGTGACCGGGTGCGCGTCGACATCCACACCGCCCGGCCGGGCATCGTCATCGGCCGTCGTGGCGCCGAGGCGGACCGCATCCGCGGCGAGCTCGAGAAGCTCACCAAGAAGCAGGTCCAGCTCAACATCCTCGAGGTGAAGAGCCCGGAGTCGGACGCGCAGCTCGTGGCACAGGGTGTCGCCGAGCAGCTGTCCAACCGCGTCGCCTTCCGGCGCGCGATGCGCAAGGCCATCCAGTCGGCCATGCGTTCGCCGCAGGTCAAGGGCATCCGCGTGCAGTGCGGCGGTCGCCTCGGCGGCGCCGAGATGTCCCGCTCGGAGCACTACCGCGACGGCCGCGTGCCGCTGCACACGCTCCGCGCGAACATCGACTACGGCTTCTTCGAGGCCCGCACCACGTTCGGCCGCATCGGCGTGAAGGTGTGGATCTACAAGGGCGACATCGTCGGTGGCATCTCCGCCAAGCGCGCGCTCGACGCGGCTGCGCCTTCGCAGGCCGACCGCGCCCCGCGCCGCGACCGTGGCGAGCGTCCGAACCGGGCCCGTCGCTCGGGTGCCAGCGGCACCACCGCGACGAGCACCGAGGCCGGCCGTGCCGCAGCTGACGCTTCCGCGTCGGCCGAGGCCCCGGCTTCTGCAGAGAAGACGGAGAGCTGAGTCATGCTCATCCCTCGTAGGGTCAAGCACCGCAAGCAGCACCACCCGAAGCGGTCGGGCGCTGCCAAGGGCGGCACGAAGGTCACCTTCGGTGAGTTCGGCATCCAGGCTCTGGAGCCGGCGTACGTCACCAACAGGCAGATCGAGTCCGCTCGTATCGCCATCACGCGCCACATCCGTCGTGGCGGCAAGGTCTGGATCAACATCTTCCCGGACCGTCCGCTGACGAAGAAGCCGGCCGAGACCCGCATGGGTTCCGGTAAGGGTTCGCCGGAGTGGTGGGTGGCCAACGTCAAGCCGGGTCGCGTCCTCTTCGAGATGGCCTTCCCGAACGAGCAGGTCGCTCGCGAGGCGCTCCGCCGCGCGATCCACAAGCTCCCGATGAAGTGCCGCATCGTTACGCGTGAGGGTGGTGAGTTCTGATGGCAGCGGGTACCACCGCTTCCGAGCTGCGTGAGCTCACCGAGGAAGAGCTCGTGCTGCGTCTGAAGGAATCGAAGGAAGAGCTCTTCAACCTTCGCTTCCAGATGGCCACGGGCCAGCTCGACAACAACCGGCGGCTGCGCACGGTCCGGCACGACATCGCCCGGATCTACACCGTGATGCGGGAGCGGGAGCTCGGGCTCTCCGTTTCGCCGGATTCCACTGGTGAGGGTGCGGCATGACCGAAAGCAACGAAGTCCAGACCGAGAAGCGCAACGACCGCAAGGTCCGCGAGGGCCTCGTCGTGTCCGACAAGATGGACAAGACGATCGTGGTTGCGCTGGAAGACCGCAAGAAGCACCCGCGTTACTCCAAGGTCATGCGCTCCACCACCAAGGTGAAGGCGCACGACGAGGAGAACACGGCGGGCATCGGCGACCGCGTCCTGCTCATGGAGACCCGGCCCCTGTCGGCGACCAAGCGCTGGCGGCTCGTCGAGGTCCTCGAGAAGGCCAAGTAAGTTCTTCCTTTCTAGACAGACCGAGCCCGTCGGGTCGGAAATCCGGCGGGCCAGGAATGGTCAAGGAGCAAGTAAGTGATTCAGCAGGAGTCGCGGCTTCGTGTCGCCGACAACACCGGTGCGAAGGAGATCCTTTGCATCCGTGTTCTCGGTGGTTCGGGCCGCCGCTACGCGGGCATCGGCGACATCATCGTCGCGACCGTCAAGGACGCGATCCCGGGCGCCGGCGTGAAGAAGGGTGACGTCGTCAAGGCCGTCATCGTTCGCACCGTCAAGGAGCGCCGCCGCGCGGATGGCTCGTACATCCGCTTCGACGAGAACGCCGCCGTGCTCATCAAGAACGACAACGAGCCCCGCGGTACGCGCATCTTCGGCCCGGTCGGGCGCGAGCTGCGCGACAAGAGGTTCATGAAGATCATCTCGCTGGCTCCGGAGGTGCTCTGACCATGAAGGTGAAGAAGGGCGACACGGTCGTCGTCATCGCCGGCAAGGACAAGGGCGCGAAGGGCAAGGTCATCCAGGCCTACCCGGAGACCGGCAAGGTCCTGGTCGAGGGCGTCAACCGGATCAAGAAGCACACCAAGATCACGCAGACCCAGCGGGGCGCGCAGTCCGGTGGCATCGTGACCCAGGAAGCCCCGATCAACGTCTCCAACGTGATGGTGGTCGACTCGGACGGCAAGCCGACCCGTGTTGGTTACCGGACGAACGACGAGGGCAAGCGGGTCCGCATTTCCCGTCGTAACGGGAAGGACATCTGATCATGACTACCGCAGAGAAGATCATCCCGCGGCTCAAGACGCGCTACCGCGACGAGGTCAAGGGCGAGCTGCAGAAGCAGTTCTCCTTCGCCAACGTGATGCAGATCCCGGGCGTCGTGAAGGTCGTCGTCAACATGGGTGTCGGCGACGCCGCCCGTGACGGCAAGCTGATCGAGGGCGCGGTTCGCGACCTCTCGATCATCACCGGCCAGCGTCCCGAGGTTCGTCGGGCCCGCAAGTCCATCGCGCAGTTCAAGCTGCGCGAGGGCATGCCGATCGGTGCGCGCGTCACGCTGCGCGGCGACCGCATGTGGGAGTTCCTCGACCGCCTGCTGACGATCGCGCTGCCCCGCATCCGCGACTTCCGCGGCCTGTCGGGCAAGCAGTTCGACGGCAACGGCAACTACACGTTCGGTCTGAACGAGCAGTCGATGTTCCACGAGATCGACCCGGACGCTATCGACCGGCCTCGCGGCATGGACATCACCGTCGTCACCACCGCCACGAACGACGAGGAGGGCCGGGCGCTGCTGAAGCACCTGGGCTTCCCGTTCAAGGAGAACTGAGTCGATGGCCAAGAAGGCGTTGATCAACAAGGCCGCGAAGAAGCCGAAGTTCAAGGTCCGGGGTTACACCCGGTGCCAGCGTTGCGGCCGCCCCCACGCGGTGTTCCGCAAGTTCGGCCTCTGCCGGATCTGCCTGCGCGAGATGGCTCACCGCGGTGAGCTGCCTGGCGTGAGCAAGTCCAGCTGGTAATTCAAAGCACCATTACTTCGCTGTAGGCCCGCACGCGACCGTCCTGGCCCCCGTCACCGGGGGCCGGGTCTGGACCCCGAGCGGTGAACCGCAGCGAGAAAGGTTGACCAGGTCACCATGACGATGACCGACCCGATCGCAGACATGCTCACTCGTCTGCGCAACGCGAACTCGGCTTACCACGACAAGGTCGTGATGCCGCACTCGAAGCTGAAGGCCAACATCGCCGAGATCCTCAAGCGCGAGGGCTACATCGCCTCGTACCGCGACGAGGAGGGCGAGGTCGCGAAGAACCTCGTCGTCGAGCTGAAGTACGGCCCGAACCGGGAGCGCAGCATCGCGGGCCTCCGCCGCGTGTCGAAGCCCGGCCTGCGCGTGTACGCGAAGTCCACCGGTCTGCCCCGAGTCCTCGGTGGCCTCGGTGTGGCGATCATTTCGACCTCTGGTGGTCTCATGACCGACCGCCAGGCCAACAAGGCAGGCGTGGGCGGAGAAGTCCTCGCCTACGTTTGGTAAGGGGGAGTAGACATGTCGCGCATCGGTAAGCAGCCGATTCTTGTCCCCTCCGGGGTCGACGTGAACATCGCCGGCCAGGACGTGAGCATCAAGGGCCCGAAGGGCACCCTGACGCTGACGATCGCTGAGCCGATCAGCCTGGAGAAGGCTGAGGACGGCACGCTCGAGGTCAAGCGCCCGAACGACGAGCGTCGCAACCGCGCGCTCCACGGCCTGTCGCGCACGCTCGTGCACAACATGGTCGTCGGTGTGACCCAGGGTTACGAAAAGAAGATGGAAATCCACGGCGTCGGTTACCGCGTCGCGCTCAAGGGCTCTGAGCTCGAGTTCGCGCTCGGTTACTCGCACCCCGTCAAGGTCGAGGCCCCCGCGGGCATCACCTTCGCGGTCGAGACCCCGACCCGTTTCTCCGTCTCGGGTATCGACAAGCAGCTGGTCGGTGAGGTCGCCGCCAACATCCGCAAGCTGCGCAAGCCCGACCCGTACAAGGGCAAGGGCGTCCGCTACTCGGGCGAGAAGATCCGTCGCAAGGTCGGAAAGACGGGTAAGTGACATGAGCGAGTCGACTGTTACGAAGCGCAAGCCGGTGGGCAAGGACATCTCCACCAGGCGTCGTGTTGCCAAGACCCGTCGCCACTTCCGCCTCCGCAAGAAGGTCAACGGCACCGCCGAGCGTCCGCGCCTGGCCGTGCACCGTTCGTCGAAGCACATCACCGTGCAGATCATCGACGACCTCAAGGGCCACACGATCGCGTCCGCTTCCTCCATGGAGGCCGACGTCCGTGCCCTCGAGGGCGACAAGAAGGCCCGTGCGGCCAAGGTCGGCCAGCTGGCCGCGGCCCGTGCCAAGGACGCCGGCGTCACGGCGGTCGTGTTCGACCGCGGTGGCAACGCGTACCACGGCCGCATCGCCGCTCTGGCTGACGCCGCTCGCGAGGCGGGGCTGGAGTTCTGACAATGATCATCACCGGAATTGAGAGGGACGCCTGATGCCAGGACGTACGCGTCGCGAAGGCGGCGGGGGCGAGCGCGGAGAGCGCCGCGACCGTCGTGACGGCGGCCGCGGCGGCGCGGCCCAGGAGAAGACCCCCCACCTCGAGCGCGTGGTTGCGATCAACCGCGTCTCCAAGGTGGTCAAGGGTGGTCGTCGCTTCAGCTTCACCGCCCTCGTGGTGGTGGGCGACGGCGACGGCATGGTCGGCGTCGGCTACGGCAAGGCCAAGGAAGTTCCCGCGGCCATCGCCAAGGGTGTCGAGGAAGCGAAGAAGAACTTCTTCCGCGTTCCCCGCATCGCCGGCACGATTCCCCACCCGGTCCAGGGTGAGAAGGCCGCTGGTGTGGTCCTGCTGCGTCCGGCCTCGGCCGGTACCGGTGTCATCGCGGGTGGCGCTGTCCGCGCCGTCCTCGAGTGCGCCGGCGTGCACGACGTGCTGTCGAAGTCGCTCGGCTCCGACAACGCGATCAACATCGTGCACGCGACCGTGGCGGCCCTCAAGGGCCTGCAGCGTCCCGAAGAGGTCGCGGCCCGTCGTGGCCTGCCCCTCGAGGACGTCGCCCCCGCCGGCATGATCCGCGCTCGCGCGGGCCAGGGGGTGTGATCATGGCTCAGCTCAAGATCACGCAGGTTCGCAGCACCATCGGTACCAAGCACAACCACCGCGAGTCGATCCGGACCCTCGGGCTCGGCAAGATCCGCAAGTCGGTCGTGCGTGAGGACACCCCCCAGGTCCTCGGCCTCATCAAGGCCGTGCGCCACCTGGTGGTTGTTGAGGAGGTCCAGTCGTGACCATCAAGATCCACGACCTGCGTCCCGCCCCCGGAGCCAAGACCGCCAAGACCCGCGTCGGTCGTGGTGAGGGCTCCAAGGGCAAGACCGCCGGCCGCGGCACGAAGGGCACGGGCGCTCGCAAGAACGTCTCGCCGCGCTTCGAGGGTGGCCAGATGCCGCTGCACATGCGGCTCCCGAAGCTCAAGGGCTTCAAGAACCCGTTCCGCACCGAGTACCAGGTTGTGAACGTCTCCGCCATCGCTGCCTCCTTCCCGGAGGGCGGCACGGTGGACGTTCCCGCGCTGGTGCTGGCGGGCCTCGTCCGCAAGGGCAAGCTCGTCAAGGTGCTGGGCGATGGCGACGTCAGCGTCAAGCTGGACGTCACCGCCGACAAGTTCTCCAAGTCCGCTGTGGAGAAGCTGGCCGCTGCTGGTGGTTCGACCACCATCGCGTCCTGATGTTCTGACACCAGAACTCACCGAAGGGCCCCGAGGCTGTTGCCTCGGGGCCCTTCGTGTTTGGTCGCGTTTTGTTGGTCGGGTCGCCTTGCGAGGGTGGTCCTGCGGGTCTTGACGAGTTTTGGGGTGCGATTGGGGCTTGACCTTGAGCCTCTGGCGGGGTGCTGTGACGGCCGGAAAAGGCCGGGCTGAAAAGCGCCCGGCCGTGCCCAGAGGGGTAGCACCCCGCCCCTCAAGGTAAAGCCCCAATCGCCAGTGCAGGTGTGCACCGCCTCTGAGTGCCTGAAGGTTCGGACGGCTCGCTGCGCATCGCCACGCCAGGCTGGATGCGTGGTCGGCCTTGTACGGGTGGGCGCAGGTTGGCACCGCGCGCCGGGCCTGCGTGCGTGGTTGCGGTGGGAGGGCGAGTGCGGTTGGCACCTCGCCAGGCCTGTGCGCGTGGTCGTGTCGGGTGGGAGACCACAGCCAGCGCCGCGCGATCCACACCTGCCGCGTTCGTTACCGACTGCTCGAGGCCCCCGCCCACCACTCTCGCCCCCGCGGCACCCCTCTGCGCGCCGCGTTCCGCCCCCTCCGGCGGGTGCGCACCAAGCCCCGGCGCCCGACGCGCCAGGTTCGCTCTGCGGGGATTTCTGCGGGAACTTCACAACGCCCGCAAACGTTCGCGATCGGCGGAAAGTGCTGCTGATAGCACGGATTTGCGGGTGGCGGTACCCCGGATGGCCTAGTGGTTCGGGCAGAGATCAACCGCTTGGAACCTGTGATTGGCCACTGGGTACGGGCTGGTCGGGGTGGGCTGTTAGTGTTGCGGGCTGAACCCGGATGTCCTCCGGGTTGCTTGGTCGTGGCTACCTACCTCGGCCTGCCAACTACCGCATGTGCCGGTCCCTGGGGGTCGGCAACGCTCAGGAGGTTCGCGTGCTCGGCGCATTCCGCTCGGCTCTCGCGACGCCGGATCTACGCAAGAAGATCCTCTTCACGCTCGGGATCATCATTGTGTACCGGCTTGGTGCGACCATGCCCGCGCCGGGCGTGTCCTTCAAGAACGTGCGGGCGTGCGCCGAAGCGCTCGAGGGCCAGAACATCTACTCGCTGATCAACCTGTTCAGCGGTGGTGCACTGCTCAACCTGTCCGTGTTCGCGCTGGGCATCATGCCCTACATCACCGCGAGCATCATCATCCAGCTGCTCACCGTGGTCATCCCGCGGTTCGAGCAGCTGAAGAAGGAAGGACAGGCCGGTCAGGGCAAGCTGACGCAGTACACGCGCTACCTGACGATCGGTCTCGCGATCCTGCAGTCGACCGGTCTCGTGGCGCTGGCGGTGCGCGGGCAGCTCTTCGGCGAGTGCGACCAGGACGTCATCCCCAACAAGGACAGCATCTTCACCCTCATCGTGCTGGTCATCACCATGACCGCCGGTACCTCGGTCATCATGTGGCTGGGTGAGCTGATCACGGAGAAGGGCATCGGCAACGGCATGTCGTTGCTGATCTTCACCGGCATCGCCGCCCGCATCCCGGCCGAGGGCAAGAACATCTGGGACAAGGACGAAAGCCGGATCACCTTCTTCCTGGTCCTTGCTGCTGCTCTCCTCATCATCGCGAGCGTCATCTACGTCGAGCAGGCCCAGCGCCGCATCCCGGTGCAGTACGCCAAGCGCATGATCGGCCGCCGCATGTACGGCGGCACGTCGACGTACCTCCCCCTCAAGGTGAACCAGGCCGGCGTCATCCCGGTCATCTTCGCCTCTTCGCTGCTGTACCTGCCGGACCTGATCGTGCGCCTGACCCAGGGCACCTCGACCGAGACGAACTGGTTCTCCACCTTCGTCCAGACCTACCTGGTCAAGCAGTCGAGCTGGGTGCACATCGCCTCGTACTTCCTGCTCATCGTCTTCTTCACGTACTTCTACGTCGGCATCACGTTCAACCCGGACGAGCGTGCGGACGAGATGAAGAAGTTCGGTGGCTTCATCCCCGGCATCCGCCCCGGTCGCCCCACCGCCGAGTACCTCAAGTTCGTCCTGGGTCGCATCACGCTCCCCGGTTCGCTCTACCTCGGCATCGTGGCGATCCTGCCGAACCTGTTCCTGGACCTGACCGGCGACGGCCAGAACCAGAACTTCCCGTTCGGCGGCACCGCGGTTCTGATCATGGTCGGTGTCGGTCTCGACACCGTGAAGCAGATCGAGAGCCAGCTCATGCAGCGCAATTACGAAGGGTTCCTCCGCTAGATGCGACTCGTTCTCGTTGGCCCGCCCGGTGCGGGCAAGGGCACCCAGGCCGAAGTTCTGAGCCGCAAGCTCGGCGTGCCGCACATCTCGACGGGCGACCTCTTCCGGTCACACATCAGCAACCAGACCGAGCTCGGGCTGGAGGTGCAGAGCATCCTCGACGAGGGCGCTCTCGTGCCGGACTCCATCACGAACGAGATGGTGCGCAAGCGCTTGGCCGAGGCCGACGCGGCGGACGGGTTCCTGCTCGACGGGTTCCCCCGCAACGTCGCCCAGGCCGACAAGCTGGGCGAGTTCCTGGCGGTCGGCGGCCACTCGCTCGACGCGGTGCTGGAGTTCCGGGTCGACGAGGACGTCGTGGTGGAGCGGTTGCTCGCACGCGGGCGCACGGACGACAAGGAAGACGTCATCCGGCACCGCCAGCAGGTGTACCGCAACGAGACCGCGCCGCTGCTCGACTACTACGCGGACAAGGTCATCTCCATCGACGCGGTGGGCGAGATCGACGAGATCAGCGAGCGGGCACTGGCCGCGCTGAACTCCCTGCGCGACGAGAAGTAGCAGTTGTACGAGGCGGGCTTCGGTGCTCGTCGGCCATCGGCCGGCGTCACCGGAGCCCGTGTCCTTTGCCGGGGGACCACCCCGCCCTGTCGAGTCATTCGGTGAACGCATGAGCAAGATCGAGATCAAGACGCCCGGCCAGTTGCAGGCCATGCGCGCCGCCGGCCTGGTCGTGGCGCGGGCGCTGAAGAACGTCGTCGCTGCGGTGAAGCCCGGCGTCTCCACGTGGGAGCTCGACGAGATCGCCGAGCAGACCATCCGCGAAGCCGGCGCCATCCCGTCGTTCAAGGGCTACCACGGCTTCCCGGCGAGCATCTGCGCGTCGGTGAACGACCAGATCGTCCACGGCATCCCCAGCAAGCAGCAGGTGCTGGCCGAGGGAGACCTGATCTCCATCGACTGCGGCGCGATCCTCGACGACTGGCACGGCGACTCGGCCGTCACGGTCGGCGTCGGCGAGCTGTCGCCCGCGGACCACAAGCTGTCCGAGGCGACCAGGCTGTCGATGCTCGCGGGCATCGAGGCCGCGGTGCCCGGCGGCAGGCTCACGGACATCTCGTTCGCCATCGAGACCTCGGCCATCGAGTCGGGTGAGCGCGACGGCATCGAGTACGGCATCGTCGCGGACTACGGCGGCCACGGCATCGGCACCAAGATGCACATGGAGCCGTTCCTGCCGAACTACGGCAAGCCCGGCAAGGGCCCGAAGCTCAAGGTCGGCATGGCCATCGCGATCGAGCCGATGCTGACGCTCGGCACGGACGACTCGCAGGAGCTCGAGGACGGCTGGACCGTCATCACGCTCGACGGCACGCGTGCCGCGCACTGGGAGCACAGCGTCGCGATCACCGAGGACGGCCCCTGGGTGCTCACGGCACCCGAGGAAGACTGACGCCCCAACAGTTTTCGAACGCAGCCCCGTTCGCCCTCAGGCGAGCGGGGCTATTTCGTTTGCGCGCACGGATACGGTCGAGGTGACGAGCGAGTCCAATGCTTGGGGGCATTGTGGGGGTAACCCGTTTCGTCCTGTCCGCTCTTCTGATTCCACTAGCAGGCTGTGCTGCCACGAAGCCGGCCACCGATTTCACCTACCAGGACGTGCCGGCGGAACGGATCGCCGACCGGCTCTTCCTCGCCGACGTCATAGCCGAGACCGAGGGCTGCGAGCCGCCGTTCTCCGACGTGGTCGTGAGGCGTCCGAACTTCACCGGCCCGCCACCTCCGGTCGACGGCGGCTGCGGAGGGAGCGTGCGTTCCTCCGCGCCGTGGGAGTACGTCAACGCCGTGAAACGCATCACGGCGCTGCACGACGTCGTCGTGCACGAGTGGCAGGTGCTGCTCCAGTCGGGTCCGGAGGCCGCCGAGACGCGGGCGACCGAGGCCACGCTGCTGCACTGCCTCGACCGGGTGGGGTTCACCCAGCTCGGGCCCGGCGACCCGAGTCCCGCGAGCTACGGGGTCGGGTCCGGCGACCTCGCGCTCAACAACGCAGCTCAGAGGTGTTCCGACGAGACCGGCTACGGGTGGAGGACCGCCGCTCAACGCCTGCGGACGCTCAGGTCCGTGCTCGGCCGGCACGAGTCGGAGTTCAACGACGTCGAGCGCCTGCGGCCGGTGCTCGAGCGGGGCGCGCTGCCCGACCAGGGCTCCGACCGGACCCGATTTGGGTTGCCGCTGTGAACTGCGTACACTGGTCAGGTGGCGCATCTGTCGCGCCGGTTCTGTCATGCCCTCGCAGGTGAGATCGAGCCGAGCTGGGACGCGCCCAAACGTATTTATCACCGTCACGAAACGCGGAGGACATGGGCAAGAAGGACGGGGCCATTGAGGTCGAGGGCCGCGTAGTCGAGCCGCTCCCCAACGCGATGTTCAGGGTCGAGTTGGAGAACGGTCACAAGGTACTCGCGCACATCAGCGGCAAGATGCGACAGCACTACATCCGCATCCTCCCTGAGGACCGGGTTGTCGTGGAGCTCTCGCCCTACGACCTGTCCCGCGGGCGCATCGTCTACCGCTACAAGTGACCTCCAGTAGCAGGAGATCTCAGGCGTGAAGGTTCAGCCGAGCGTCAAGAAGATCTGCGACAAGTGCAAGGTGATCCGCCGTCACGGCCGGGTCATGGTGATCTGCGAGAACCTGCGCCACAAGCAGCGCCAGGGCTGAGCAGTTCCACTCGCGCTCGTCGAGGTCTTTCGATGACGCAGTAACGAGAAGCCTCCTCGTACCTGCCGCACGCAGGGCTTCAAGCGTGCGGACACCCCCGGATTCCAGGCCGGGGCCGGGACACCGGCTGTGAGAGCAGCCGGAACGACACACAGCGAGTCAGTCACCGGAACTGGACGAGGAGCAGACCTGGAAGTAATCGACAGGAGTTAACCGCCACATGGCACGACTCGCTGGCGTCGACCTCCCCCGCGAAAAGCGGATGGAGATCGCGCTCACCTACATCTTCGGCATCGGTCGTACGCGCTCCAAGGAGCTGCTCGCCGCCACGGAGATCTCCCCGGACCTCCGGGTGAAGGATCTGACGGACGACGACCTCGCCAAGCTGCGGGACCACATCGAGACGAACTACAAGGTCGAGGGTGACCTCCGCCGTGAGGTTCAGGCCGACATCCGTCGCAAGATGGAGATCGGCTGCTACGAGGGTCTTCGGCACCGTCGCGGCCTGCCCGTTCGCGGTCAGCGCACCAAGACGAACGCTCGCACCCGCAAGGGTCCGAAGAAGACCGTCGCCGGCAAGAAGAAGGCCGGCAAGAAGTAAGACCTCGCGTCTACTGCCCTCAACTTAGGAGCTCGTTTTGCCACCGAAGTCCCGTCAGGGCGCCGGGGTCAAGAAGATCCGGCGCAAGGAAAAGAAGAACGTCTCGCACGGCCAGGCGCACATCAAGAGCACGTTCAACAACACCATCGTGTCCATCACGGACCCGCTGGGCAACGTGATCAGCTGGGCGTCCGCCGGCCACGTGGGTTTCAAGGGCTCGCGCAAGTCCACGCCGTTCGCGGCGCAGATGGCTGCCGAGAACGCCGCCCGCAAGGCCGCCGAGCACGGCATGCGCAAGGTGGACGTGTTCGTGAAGGGTCCCGGCTCCGGCCGTGAGACCGCGATCCGTTCGCTGCAGGCCGCCGGTCTCGAGGTCGGCACCATCCAGGACGTGACCCCGCAGCCCCACAACGGCTGCCGCCCGCCCAAGCGGCGCCGGGTCTGAGGCACGGGGAGGAGTAAGAACTAATGGCTCGTTACACGGGACCCGCGACGCGCATCTCGCGCCGCCTGAAGGTCGACCTCGTTGGTGGGGACCAGGCGTTCGAGCGCCGTCCGTACCCGCCCGGCCAGCACGGCCGTGGCCGGGTCAAGGAGTCCGAGTACCTGCTGCAGCTCCAGGAGAAGCAGAAGGCTCGTTACACCTACGGCGTTCTTGAGCGTCAGTTCGTCCGCTACTACAAGGAAGCGGTTCGTCGCCCGGGCAAGACCGGCGAGAACCTGCTCCAGATCCTCGAGGCCCGCCTCGACAACGTGGTGTACCGCGCGGGCCTCGCCCGCACGCGTCGCCAGGCTCGTCAGCTGGTTGCTCACGGTCACTTCCTGGTCAACGGCCACAAGGTGAACATCCCGAGCTACCAGGTGTCGAAGTTCGACATCATCGACGTGAAGCCGAAGTCCATGCCGACGCTGCCCTTCGAGGCCGCTCGCGCGTCCTTCGGTGACCGCCCGATTCCCGCTTGGCTGCAGGTCGTTCCCTCGAACCTGCGCATCCTCGTGCACCAGCTGCCCGAGCGCGCGCAGATCGACACGCCTGTCACCGAGCAGCTCATCGTCGAGCTCTACTCGAAGTGATCCTCTCCGGGCCACTGTCTGCTTTGGACGGTGGCTCGGGTCGGGTCCCGCATCGGCGCGAAGGGTGTGCCGAGTGCGTTTGCCGGTCCTCGCGGCTGGCTGTTGTTGACGGCGTCAAATAGCGGGCGTCGTTGCTGAAAGGAAGAACCCAGTGCTGATTTCCCAGCGCCCCTCGCTCGGCGAGGAAGCGGTCTCCGAGACCCGTTCCCGGTTCGTCATCGAACCGCTGGAGCCGGGCTTCGGTTACACGCTCGGCAACTCGATCCGCCGCACGCTGCTCTCGTCGATCCCCGGTGCTGCTGTCACGAGCATCCGCATCGACGGCGTGCTGCACGAGTTCACCACGGTTCCCGGGGTGAAGGAGGACGTCACCGACGTCATCCTGAACCTGAAGGAGCTCGTCGTCTCGTCCGAGGAGGACGAGCCGGTGACCATGTACCTGCGCAAGCAGGGCCCCGGTGTGGTGACCGCGGGCGACATCGTGCCTCCGGCCGGTGTCACCGTGCACAACCCCGACCTGCACATCGCGACCCTGAACGGCAAGGGGAAGCTGGAGATCGAGCTCGTCGTCGAGCGCGGTCGCGGCTACGTCCCGGCTGTCCAGAACAAGCAGGCGGGCGCCGAGATCGGCCGCATCCCCGTCGACTCGATCTACTCGCCTGTTCTCAAGGTGACGTACAAGGTCGAGGCGACTCGTGTCGAGCAGCGCACGGACTTCGACAAGCTGATCCTCGACGTGGAGACCAAGCCCTCGATCACCCCGAGGGACGCGGTTGCCTCCGCGGGCAAGACCCTGGTGGAGCTGTTCGGCCTCGCTCGCGAGCTGAACATCGACGCCGAGGGCATCGAGATCGGCCCGTCGCCGGCCGAAGCCGACACCATCGCCGCGTTCGCGATGCCTATCGAGGACCTGGACCTCACGGTCCGGTCTTACAACTGCTTGAAGCGGGAAGGCATCCACACCGTCGGTGAGCTCGTGTCGCGCAGCGAGGCGGACCTGCTGGACATCCGCAACTTCGGTGCGAAGTCGATCGACGAGGTCAAGATGAAGCTCGTCGGCCTCGGCCTCGCCCTGAAGGACTCGCCTCCTGGGTTCGACCCGTCCGCGGCTGCTGCCGACTACCACCCCGGTGACACGGGCTGGGGCGCCGGTGCCGGCCTGGACCCGCACGACGACGGTCAGGACTACGCGGAGACCGAGCAGCTCTGACGCTCTGATTCAGAGCTAGAGGATCTCTTTTAGTTACTACAGGAGCAAGCGATGCCCACCCCTACCAAGGGCCCACGGCTCGGTGGGTCTCCGGCGCACGAGCGGCTGCTGCTCGCCAACCTGGCGACGGCGCTGTTCCAGCACGGCCGGATCAAGACCACTGAGGCGAAGGCGAAGCGGCTGCGTCCGTACGCCGAGAAGATCATCTCCAAGGCCAAGGCCGGCGACCTGCACAACCGTCGCGAGATCATGAAGGTGATCCGCGACAAGGACGTCGTGCACAAGCTGATCGCCGAGATCGGTCCGTTCTTCAGCGACCGTTCCGGTGGCTACACCCGCATCACCAAGACGCTGGCGCGCAAGGGCGACAACGCCCCCATGGCCATCATCGAGCTGGTGCAGCAGAAGCTCGTCTCCACCGAGGCCGAGGCTGCGCGCAAGACCAAGTTCGCCAAGGACGAGAAGCCGGCCGCCGCCGAGGCCCCGGTCGTCGAGGCGGACGACGAGGTGAAGGACCAGGACGCCGAGGCGCCCGAGTCCGCCACCAAGGACGCCGCTGAGGAGCCCGCCGAGGGCGCCGAGGTCGCGGCTGAGGACAAGTCCGAGAAGGACAAGTCCTGAGCAGTCCGACTGCTGACGAGCCCGCCGTTCCCGCTTCCGGGGGCGGCGGGCTCGTTCGTGTGCGCTTCGACCTCGCCTACGACGGCACGGAGTTCTCCGGCTGGGCCCGCCAGCCGTCGCGCCGGACCGTGTGCGGCGTCCTGGAGGACACGCTGTCGATGGTGCTGCGCGAGGACGTGTCCCTGACCGTCGCCGGCCGCACCGACGCGGGCGTGCACGCCGCGGGCCAGGTGGCTCATGCCGACCTGCCCGAGTCGGTGGATGTCGCGGCCCTGCCGAAGCGGCTTGCCCGTGCGTTGCCCTCGGACGTGCGCGTGTTTTCGGCACGTGTGGTGCCTGCTGCTTTTGACGCTCGCTTTTCCGCGTTGCGCCGGCATTACGAATACCGCGTCACGGACGCCGCTTTCGGCGCGCATCCGTTGCGGCGGTTGGACACGCTGGCCTGGCCCCGGCCGCTGGACGTTCCCGCGATGAACGTCGCCGCCGGGTTGTTGTTGGGGGAGCACGACTTTTGTGCTTTTTGCAAGCGGCGTGAGGGTGCTACGACCATTCGTGAGTTGCAGCGGCTCGAGTTGGTGCGGTCTGCGGATGATGGTGTCATCACGGCGTTCGTGTCCGCCGATGCTTTCTGCCACTCGATGGTCCGGTCGTTGATCGGGGCTTTGCTGGCTGTGGGGGAGGGGCGGAAGGCCGTTGAGTGGCCTGCGTCCCTGTTGTCGTTGCAGGGGCGGGCTTCTGGGGTTGCCGTGGCTCCTGCTCATGGGTTGTCGTTGGTTCGGGTGGACTTTCCTGCGGATGCGGAGTTGGCGGCTCGGGCCGAGGCGACTCGACGGGTTCGCACCCTGTCCTGAGGTGTGGTTGGGGCTCCGCCCCAGACCCCGCCGATCTGATCGAAAACCGGGCCAGCGCCGTTCGCGGGTTGATGGCACGCCTGGTGCTTTCGGCGGCTATGGCGCTACTCGTGTCGAAACCACCCCACCCAGGCCTTGTGGTGAAGACGGCTCGCCTTCGTCGCGTTCGATCGGGCGAACCCATCTGGCTTCGCCGATTTGTGGCGTGCCCGCCCGATCTCGGATGTGTCAGCCATCCCGGCTATGCCAGGCCCGCCACGCCCGGAATGCCCCGGCCCACCTGTGCTCGTCCCGTCGCGCCTCGGCTGCCCGCCAGCCCACCCGGTCGCCCTGCTCCTCCCCGACGGCCCGCCTCCACCCCCGCGGTGCCCTCCCAGCAGCCCGCACCCCACCGCAAAGGGGAGGAGCCCCCGGCGTGTGCCGGGGGCTCCTGGTGGTGCGGCTGAGAGGCTCGGGGCTCAGAGGTCGAGCGTCCACGAGTCGATGTTGCCCGTGTCCTGGCGGTAGAGGTCGCGCACCCGCAGCTGCCAGGTGCCGTTCGCGTCCTCCGTCGAGACGTTCACGGTGTAGGTGGCGTTGAGGTTGTCGGCGCTGTCGGAACCGTTGCCCACCTTGAGGGTCTTCACCGCGCCCGAGGGGGCGATGAGGGCCACTTCGAGGTCACCGCGGTAGGTGTGGGTGATGGCGACCTTCACGGTGGCGGTGGCGCCTGCCTTGCCGTTGCAGTCGGCGATGGTGATGGGGGACTTGATCTCGCCCGCGTCCGGGATGGCGGTGACGGCGTCGTTGGTGATGGCGGGGCACTGGCCGGGCGGGTTGCCGGGGGCCGTGCCGGTGATGTGGAGCAGCTTGTTCGGGGAGCCGGTGCCGGGCGAGGTGACCGCGTCGGAGGTGGCGTTGTCGACCAGGGCGTCGCGGACCTGCTGCGGGGTGGCGGTGGGGCTGGAGCCGAGGTAGACGGCGGCCGCGCCCACGACGTGCGGGGTGGCCATCGAGGTGCCGCTGATGGTGTTGGTGGCGTCGTCGTTCGTCAGCCAGGCGCTCGTGATGTCGCGGCCGGGGGCGAAGATGTCGAGGCAGGTGCCGAGGTTCGAGAAGCTCGAACGGGCGTCCGTGCGGTCCGTGGAGCCGACTGTGATGGCTTCCGGGGTGCGGGCCGGCGAGGTGTTGCAGGCGTTGCCGCCGCTGTCGTTGCCCGCTGCGAGGCCGTAGGTCACGCCTGCGGCGATGGAGCGGGAGACGGCGTCGTCGACGGTCTGGTTGGCGCCGCCGCCCAGCGACATGTTGGCCACCGCGGGCTTGCGGGCCGGGTTGGCCTGGACGTCCGCGGTGACCCAGTCGATGCCCGCGATGACGCCCGCGAACGTGCCGGAGCCCGAGCAGTTCAGGACTCGGACGGCGACGAGCTTCACGTCCTTCGCGACGCCGAACCTCGTGCCGCCGACGGTGCCCGCGACGTGGGTTCCGTGGCCGTTGCAGTCCGAGGCGTCGGCATCGTTGTCAACGGTGTCCGTTCCGGACACGGCGCGGCCGCCGAAGTCGGTGTGGGTGAGGCGGATGCCGGTGTCGATGATGTACGCCGTGACACCCGCGCCGCGGTTCGGGTAGGTGTAGCTGTTGTCCAGCGGGAGCGCTCGCTGGTCGATGCGGTCGAGGCCCCAGGACGGGGTCGGCGCCTGCGTTTCGGAGATGCGGACTTCGCCGTCCTGTTCGACGTAGGCGACGGCCGGGTCCGCGGCGAGGCGCTTGGCCTGCGATTCGGACATCTGCGCCGAGAAACCGCGCAAAGCGGACTTGTACGAGTGCTTCACCTTGGCGCCGTACTTAGCGCTCAGGTCGTCCGTGCTCGTGGTGCTGAAGTCCTTCAGCACCACGATGTAGCTGTCCTTGACGGAGTTGGGCGCACCGAGGTTGCGAATCTCCCCCTCGGGCGCAGCGGTGGCGGAGACGGACGACAGGGCGAGCGCAGTGCCCGCCACCAGCCCGATTCCAGCCGCTCGTCTGGCCCACGATTCTCCCATAGCAGCAAGCTCCCTCGTCGCAGGGTTGTGCAGTGAGAATTTTCTTAGTGGTGCGGACTGAAAGCGCACAAGACGGTCCACGACATTGCCATCGAATGGCGAATCCACAGATTTGCGGGTGGCTGTGAACCGGTTGCTGCGGCTGATCTCTTTACAAAACAATTGCGCCCCGAACGATGAACCGTTCGGGGCGCATGTTTCGCCTATTCGGACACGGCACTCAATCGCCGCGGCGGACGGCTCCGAGGATCTGCTGCTCACCGGGCGTGGTGTACAGGCGCAGGTGCGCCCACATGTCCTGGCCCATGGCGATGACCTGGTCGTCCTTCAGCTGGGTCAGCTGCTGGAACATCTGCGGGCGCAGGCGCCACATCTGCCCGGCCAGCTGCGCCTGACCCATCGGCAGGCGCTGCAGCAGCACGAGGTCCGCGTTGTTCGCCGTGGACGACGCCTGCGGGTGCAGGTACGGCAGCACGTACATCGTGGTCTGCCACGGGGCTCGCGGCGGGAACAGCTCCTGCGGGACGTGGCCGCCGTCGTGGATCACCAGCAGCGGCATGTCCTCGGTCGGGCGCGGGAGGTCCGCAGGGGACAGCCGGCGCAACTGGACCAGTTGAGACGGTCGCCCGTCCGGGCCCTGGCCCGCGGCGCGCACGACCGGCTGCCACGCCTGCGGGCGGCCCGTCGCGATGATGATCCACGCGCCGGTCGCCATGGCGCGCAACGCGATCTGGCGGGCCAGGTAGAGGCCGCCCACGACCACCATGCGGGTCGGCGTCGGGCGCAGGACGGACACGCTGAGCGGCTCGCCCTTCGTGCCCTGGCCGAGCATCATGCCGCCGCGGTCACCACTCGGGCTGACCAGGTCGAGCATGGACGGCGACACCAGGAACTCCGGTGCCACCGCGCCGCGGCCGCGCGAGTCGAGCAGACGGGACGACGAGCTCATGCCACACCTCCCAGCGGCAGCGTCGCGGCGAGGCCCGCGAGCTGCATGCCCCGCAACGGGGTCAGCGTGATGTCGAGCTTGTCACCCAGCTTCGACAGCTGGTCCTCGGCCCTGTCGAGTTCGCTCGGCGTGCGGGCGCTCACCCGCACCAGGCCGCGCAGCGAGACCTGACCGTCCTCACGCGACGGTGAGATGGACATCGCGAGCGTGGACGAGAGAGCGCGCACACCGGTCAGCGAGTTCAGGTTGCCCTTGAGGCCCTTGGACGGCCAGCCGGTGATCGCGTAGCTCGCGTGACCGACGCCACCCGCGGTGACGCCCTTCCACTTCTCCCGCAGCGACACGGGGTTCGTGCCCCCGACCGCCGCGGTCAGCTCGGCCGACGAGATCGCCGCGCGCAGCAGCTCGTCCGAGTCGAGGGGGCGGATCGTGACGCCGGCGGACTCCAGGGCGTTGCGGACGCGGGACAACGCGCCGATCAGCGCGCGGTGGGCGCCGACGACGCCGCCGCCGCGCTCCCGGATCGCCTCGCCGCAGCGGCGCGGGTCCAGCCGGACCGTGATCCACGTGGTGCGCCGGGCCGCCGCGGGCAGCGGGCCGAGCACCTCCATGTACGAGCTGACGGCCGGGGAGTTCGGCGGGAGTGCCGCGCTGCCGGGGTAGCAGTGCCAGATCACGGTGATCGCGTCGAGCACGACACCCCGGTCCTCGAGGCACGGTGTGAGCGCTCCCAGCGGCAGCGACGGGGCCGAGCCGACCGCGGAGATCAGCGGCGGCGTCGGGTCGACCAGCAGCACCGCGGTCCACACGCCGTCGTGCCACGACAGCGCGAGCGGACGGCGTTCGTGGTCGACGCCCTTGGCGATCACCAGGTCCGGGATCGCCAGGCGCAGCAACGCGACGCGCGGGTCCTCCGGGCCGAGCACCTGCATCTCGTCGTCACCGGGCTTGGACTCCTGCTGCTCCGCGCGCTTCGCGGTGCGGCTGTGCGACCGGAAGTTGTAGCGCAGGCGGATGCCGATCCACTGGGTGAGCCAGCGGCCACGCGAACGGGTGAACGCCAGGATCAGTGCGACGAGGAGCACACCGCCCGCGATCGAGACGGAGACGACGTTCAGCGCGTCGCCCTGCTTCACGCCCATGATCGCCAGCACGAGGAGGGCGATGGCGAGACCGACCTCGATCGTGACTACGTTCGACACGGGCAACGAGCCGAGGCTCACACCCGCGGCTCTGCGACGGACACGCCCGACCGGACGCGGAGGCGCGGGTGCCTGCTGGCCGGGAGGACTCCCAGGTCCCTGCGGCCGTGCCATCCCTGGGTTGGGCCGGGGCGGATGTGGAGTGGTCACGGACATCCGTTGTGGTCTCTTTCCCCTCGATGGTTCGGTGGGCTTGGCGAACCGGCCCACGAAGCAACCTGCGTCCGGCTATCCTGCCGAACCGTACCGCGACTGGGAGAGCAGCGAGCCGAGAATGGCATCAACACCCACCACCAAGTCACAGGTCCAGGCCTACCAATTCGTCCTGCGGCGGATGCAGTCTGCTCTGGTCCGCAGAGACGCCGTGATGTTGCACGACCCCATGCGCAACCACTCGCGTGCGACAGCGGTGGGTGTGGTCCTGGGTGTCGTCGGTCTGCTGGGCTTCCTGATCGTCGGGCTCTTCAGCCCGGCGCCGAAGCTGGACGACCAGACGCAGATCGCCATCAGCAAGGAGACCGGCCAGGTCTACGTCGTCGACAACGCGCCGCGGCGGTTGATCCCGATGACGAACCTGGCCTCGGCCCGGCTGCTCTGGTACTCGCGCAACAACCCCGACGCGCAGCAGGGCCAGGTCGGCGGTGACGCGCCGGGCGGCACCGCGGGAGCCCCGCAGGAGGCCGCCGGCGGCGCCCCGAAGCTCGTGAGCGAGAAGGCGCTGGCGAGCCTGCCGCGCGGCAGGCTCACGGGTCTGCCGGACGCGCCGGACGTGCTGCCGAAGGGCGACATGCGGATCGACGCGCAGTGGTCGGTGTGCGACACCCTCGACCTGGACGAGTTCCGCGAGAACCAGGCGGCGGAGAACCAGATCAAGACCTCCGTGATCGCGGGCGTCAGCGAGGGCAACCCGCAGCTCGGCGAGGAGGCGGTGCTCGTGCAGCAGCGCACCGGCGCCAAGAAGGCCTACCTGATCTACAAGAAGCCGGACAGCCGCACCGACATCTCGTCGTCGACCGTCCGCGCCGAGGTGGACCTCAAGAACGACAAGGTCGTCAACGCCCTCAAGCTGACCGGCAAGCAGGCCCGCTCGATCAGCACCGCGCTGCTCACCACGATCCCCGAGGTCTCCCCGCTGGCCGCGCCGCAGATCCCGAACCAGGGCAAGCAGGCCACCTACGTCACCGAGACCAAGGTCAGCATCGGGGACGTGATCCGGGTCGAGCGGCAGGGCGGCCTCGAGTCCATGGTGGTGCTGGAGGACGGCTTCCAGACCGTCGACGAGACCGTCGGCGACCTGCTGCGCTGGTCGTACGCGAACAACAAGGAGTCGGTGCTGCTCTCGCCGAGCACGGTCTCGAACCGGCAGGCGCCGACCAACCCGCTCAAGCTCGACTCCTACCCGAAGAAGATCCCCAGCACGCTCGAGGCGAACGCCGGCAACACCGTCCTGTGCCTCGGCTGGAAGGCCGACAACTTCACCGAGCAGACCAAGGCCGAGCACACCACGGTCACGATCGGCTCGCGGCTGCCCGGCCCGAAGGACATGACGCCGGTCGAGCTGAACGCGGCGGGCGCGTCCGGTGAGATCGTCGACGAGTTCCTGATGCTGCCGGGCAAGGCCGCCGTCGTGCGGGCGAGCCAGGGCAAGGGCGACTTCGGCACCGGTCCGGTCCAGATCGTCACGGGCCGCGGCGTGCGCTACGGCGTGCCGGACGCGGGCACCGCGACGGCGCTGGGTCTCGACGGGACGTTCCCGCCGGCACCGAACCAGATCCTGAGCCTGCTGCCGATGGGGCCGCAGCTCAACAAGAACGAGGCCAACCGCAGCTACGACTCGATCCCGGCTCCGGGCGGCACCCTCAAGGACCCGCAGGCGGCCACCCAGAAGTAGCCGGCCGGGAAGTGGCGGAACCACTCCGGGTGCATCATCGTCGAAACGGACGAATGCACCCGGAGTTTTGTTTGGGGGACTGAGTCTTGGCCGGTCGGATCAGCGTCGACGCGGCGTGGCTGGAGAAGTACGCCGACCGCATCGACGGGACGACGGACGACCTGCGGCGCGTGCGGGACGCCATGAAGGTGTCCCCGCTGCGCCCGGAGTCGTTCGGCGAGATCGGCAGAACCGCCGGTACCGCACAGGGGTACGCGCGGGCGGCCGAGCTGCTCAACTCGCAGCTCGCCCGTGCCTGCGACACCCTCGAGGCGGCCGCCCGGGGTCTGCACGCCGTCGCGGAGCAGTACGGGCACGGCGACGACGAGGGCGTGCAGGCCATCAAGAAGGCCGACCGGCGGTAGGGGGCCCGTGATGGTGACCAAGGACGGCAGGCGGATCGCGGCCGAGGTGGGTCCCGAGCTCGACTACCTCTCGCGGGTCAGCCGCGAGCTCGGTGTCGTGGACCTCGTGCACGACTTCTTCGACCCGCTGGTGGGCGACTGGAACGACCTGCGCGAGGAAGCGGAGCGCTGGCGCAAGGCCGCGGAGGTGACCGAGGCCGTCACCGAGCACGTCTCCGCGCCGCTGGGCGGGGTCGACGCGCGGTGGGAGGGCAAGGACGCCGACGCGTTCCTCGACCACATGCGCCAGGTCGGGCTCGCGGGCGGGGACATGTCCGACGCGATGAACGCCATGGCGGACGCGCTGGAGGAGACCGCGGACGGCGTGCGCGTGATCGTGCAGGACATGGCGCACGTGCTCGCCGACGTCGCCGACTCGGTGTCCGGCACGGCCTCGCTGCCGCTCGGCGGCGACCAGCGGGCGGTCAGGCACATCGAGGAGGTCGCGCACCCGGTCCGCGAGCTGCACGAGTCGGCGCGGCAGGTGCTGGAGGCCTTCCTGAAGCTGTGCGACGGGGTTTCCGGTGAGGCGGACGGGTTCGGTGCCGTGCGGATGGAGCACCGCTACCCCGAGCAGAACTGGACCTACACGGCGCCTTCCACGCCCGAGACCAGGATGCCCGAACCCGCCAAGGCCTCGGCCACCGCGGCCGCGAGCACCGGTGCCTCACCGGGTGGCGCGGCCGGCGGTGGTGGCGGCGCGGTCGGCGGCGGTGTCGGTGGCGGGGTGGGCGGTTCGGCCGGCACTCCCGCGGCAGCCGAGCAGCCGATGCAGTTCGGTGGCGCCACAGGCGTCGCTGAGCAGGTTCCGGCGGCCGACAGGGGTGCCGGTGCCGGACAGGCCGCCGCGGCCGCCGGTGGCCGTTCTGGGGCCGCTCCCGGTGGCATGGGCATGATGGGCGGCATGGCGCCGATGATGGGTGCCATGGGCGGGCAGCAGGGCGGCGGCGACAAGGAGCACAAGCCGAAGCAGCGGATCACCGGTTCCATCGAGGACCTGCTCGGCAAGCCCAAGAAGGCGGCGCCCAAGTCGATCGGCGACGACTGACACCTGAAGACGCGCGACGGCCCCGCTGGAACAGTTTCAGCGGGGCCGTCGCACGTCCGGGGTCCGTCAGGCGGGACTGCCCCGCTTGCGGTTGAGCGAGTTCCTGATGAACAACGTCAGCGCCAGCAGCAGACCACCGAGACCGATGCCGCTCAGCGCCACGATGATCGGCGGCCAGTCGAGTCCCGGCGGCGGGGTGACCGAGGTGGTGATCTCCCGCGGCTGCTGCGGCTTGAAGCCGGCGGCCTCGGCGGGCAGCACGGCCGTGAGCGCCGCCATCGGGTTGACCATGCCGAAGCCGGTCTTGTTGTCCTTGCCGGTCACACCACCGGGGTGCAGCGCCGTCGCCTTGAGGCGCTCCATCACCTGGCGCGCCTTGAGGTTCGGGAACCGCTCGCGCACCAGCGCCGTGATGCCCGCCACGTACGGCGAGGCGAAGCTGGTGCCCTTGATGTCCTGCACGCCCTGCGCGGTGACGTTCGCGTTCGTCAGGCCGGTGCCCTTGGGGTCGACGGAGATGATCTCCTCGCCCGGTGCGGCGATGCTGACCCACGGACCCCACACGCTGAACGAGGAGACCGCGCCGGACTGCGCGATCGACGCCACCGACAGCACGTCGTTCGCGAACCAGGCCGGCGAGGACACCGAGTTCACGGTGTTCGGGTCCATGTTGTTGTTCTGCGCCGCGCAGCCGACGCCCTGGTCGCTCAGGTTGCCCGCCGCCGTCACGACGACGACGTCCTTGACGTCCACGGCGTACCGGATCGCGGCCTGCAGGTTCCGGTCGTCCGCGCTGAAGCCCTTGGGAGCGCTGCAGTTCGTCAACGAGATGTTGATGACCTTGGCGCCCTTGTCCGCCGCGCGGACGACGGCCTGGGCCAGCGTGCCGACCTTGCCGGCGCTGGCCCGCTTCTCCGGGTTGGCCGCGTTGCCCTTGAACTCGAACCGGTCGCTGGTCTGGCGGATCGCGAGGATCGTCGCCTCCGGTGCCGCGCCGACGAAGTCGCCCTCCGTCTTCGCGGCGGCGGCGACGCCCGCGACCTCCGTGCCGTGACCGTCGCAGTCGTCGATGCCGTTCTTGTCGGCGACGTAGTCACCGCCCGGCTCGACCCTGTTGCCGAACCGCGGGTTGCGCGGGTCGACGCCGGTGTCGATGATCGCGATCTTGATGCCCTTGCCGGTCGCGAACCTGTGCGCCTGGTCGAGGTTGAGCTGCACCTGGCCCCACGGCTTGGTCTTGATCAGCTCGCTCTTCGTGTCGGACTCGACGCACCCCTTGTTCGTCCGCTCGTACGGGACGTCGGGCTTGCCTTCGTCCTTGGGCGGCGGGGTGCCGGCAGGCAGGTCCGGCGGCACCGAGTTCGGCCGTGCTGTCGCCGCGTTCGACGACGACGGCTGAGCGGAGGCCTGCGGCAGCGTCCCCGTCAGCAGAAGCAGTCCGGCGGTCGCTGCCGCCGTGGTGCGCCTGAAGCCGGTCCTCATAGCGAGATCAGGCCCCGGAAGACCGAGTACATGTCCATGACGGCGAGCGCCAGCGGCAGCACGGAGGCGATCAGGATCGCCTCGATGATGTCGACGGTGCGGCGCAGCGGCGGCGAGAACTTCTGGCCGGGGAAGATCACGCCGAGCACCAGCGCGAGGGCGCCGAGCACCAGCAGCGCGCCGAAGACGAACGCGATGCGGTTGAACGACGACGTCGTGATCAGCCAGCCGAGCAGGATGCCCGCGCTCGCGAACATGCCGGTCGACAGCAGGGCGACAGCCTGCGCGCCGTTGGCGTACGCCCGGCCGCGCATCATCAGCACGATCGCGACGACCACGCCGTAGATCGGGCCCCAGATCGTGTCGGCGGTGGCGGCGACCATGGCGGCCAGCGCCGCGACGACGCCGGTTCCGATGATCATGCCGGTCAGGTACTCGTGCGCGACGGCCGTGCGGCGCTCGATGACCGCGTACTCCGGGAAGCCGCTGTCCTCCTTGAGGTCCTCGGCGTTCGTCGGCACGACGGGCGGCGGGATCTTGGCGAGCTGCAGCGTGAGCCTCGGCAGCATCGACAGCGCGGCGAGCGCCACGGCGCCGGTCGCGGCGGCCACACCCGGCAGCGGGTGCTCGACGAACGTCGCGACGAGGAACGCGAGCGCCACGAGCGTGCCGCCGGTCGCCGCGGCGATGAACACCGTGATGCCCTGCCCGATCAGCAGGATGCCGCCCCACGCGAAGATCATCATCAGCGCGGAGGCGAGCAGCATCTTCGGGTTGAAGCCCGCGCCGGGCACGGCGTGGTAGCCCGCGACGAACGCCAGCGGCAGCGAGCCGCACGCGGCGATCAGCACACCGGTCGACACCGCGCTGTAGGCCCGCGCGATGGTCGCGCCCGCGGCCAGCAGGGCGATCGCGCCGACACCACCGGCGATGGCGGCCGCGAGACCGCTGCCGGCACCACCCTCGGTCAGCGGGCCGGACAGGAACAGCGCCACCGCGGCCGCGATCAGCGCGAGCGCGCCGGCGATGTGGCCGAACCGCTGGGCGGTCTCCTTGGTCCACGGCCGGAACGAGTCCGGGTCGGACTCCGCGATCGCGTCGACGACGTCGTCGTACAACGGCGGAGGCGGGTTCTCGTTGCGGCGCCGCAACTGCAGCAGGTCGCCGTCCACGACGCCGAGCGACGCCAGCGTGCGCGCCGGGTCGAGCGGGTTGTCGCCGAGCTTGGCGAGGCACCAGCCACCGTGCCGCACACCACCGTCCGGAGTGGCCTCTCTCGCCATGTCCAGCAGCATGGGCAGGAGATCGGCCACCGCCACGTCGGCAGGCAGCGCGACGTCGATACGCGTTCGAGGTGCCACCACCGTGACACGGCTGAACACCGTCGTACCGGTCGCCACCAGGGCCCCCTAAGTCAGATCAGCACCAGAAATCAACGGCCCGACCCTATTCGTCCACCAGGATCGTGGGCGGGCGGCCCTAGTATGGCGTCACCGACGCCTTCTGCACCTGTGGTTCGCAGAACACGTTCGACTGGGTTTTTTTCCGACCCACCTTCGTGACGCGCAACGATGCGCAATAGTGTCGGTTGCTACTGGTGGTGTAACGAGTCGAAGAGGTGCCTGTCAGTTGAGCACGCTGCAGTTCAAGCGAACGGCACGCCTTGCTGCTCCCCGGCCTCCGGGCGGTGAGGTCCACCTCGAACCGCCACCCGAGGTCCCCCGGATCATCCCCGGCAACATCATGATGAAGGCGATGCCCGTCGTCATGATCGTGGCGTCCGTCGGCATGATGGGCATGATGCTCGTCTTCATGCCGCGGCAGCCCGCGGCGATGATCATGCCGGGCATGATGATGATCTCGACCATCGGCATGATGGCGAGCGGCATGGGCTCGGGCAAGGGCCAGAAGAAGGCCGAGATGAACGAGGACCGCAAGGACTACCTGCGGTACCTCGGCCAGATGCGCGACCGCGCCCGCGAGGCGGCCGACGAGCAGCGCGCCGAGCGCGAGTGGGTGCACCCGGACCCGCAGATGCTGTGGTCGCTCGCCACCACCAGGCGCATGTGGGAACGCCGCCAGAACGACCCGGACTTCTGCCACCTCCGCGCGGGACGGGGCTCGCAGCGCCTCGCGACCCGCCTGGTGCCGCCGCAGACCGGTCCCGTCGAGGAGCTCGAGCCGATCGCGACGCTGGCGCTGCGCCGGTTCGTGCGCGCCCACTCGCTCGTGCCCGACCTCCCGATCTCCATCGCCCTGCGCGGGTTCGCCGCCGTCGGCCTGCTCGGCGAGATCGACGACCGCCGCGACCTCGCGCGCGCCCTCATCGCCCAGCTCGTCACCTTCCACGCCCCGGACGACCTGCTGATCGCGGTCGTCAGCGCGGGCCGCACCAAGCAGCTGTGGGAGTGGGCGAAGTGGCTGCCGCACGCCCAGCACCCCACCGACATCGACGGCATCGGCCAGCGCCGCATGATGGCGAACTCGCTCGCCGAGATCGAGGCGATGCTGGACGAGAACCTGCGCGACCGGCAGCGGTTCACCCGCAACGCCCCGCCGCCTCCCGACCAGCCGCACATCGTGATCGTCATCGACGACGGCGACATCAGCCGCGAAGAGATGATCATCCTCGAAGAGGGTCTGGTCGGCGTCACGCTGCTCGACCTCTCCGAGTGCCTGGGCAACCTGACGGCCCGCCGGGGCCTGCGCCTCGTGGTCGAGAACAACCAGCTGGGCGCCCGTTCCGCGAGCGGTGTCGAGTGGTTCGGCGCGCCGGACCGCCTGTCCATCGTGGAGTCCGAGGCCCTGGCCCGCCGCCTCTCGCCCTACCGCATGGGCGCGGCCGGCGAGGCCGGTGGCGACAGCGGCGAAGACCCGTTGGCGATGAGCAACAACCCGCCGCTGCTCGAGTTCATGGGCATCCCCGGCGACCCGATCACCTTCGACGTGCAGCAGGCGTGGCGGCCCCGGCCCAAGCGCGACCGCTACCGCATCCCGTTCGGCATCGGCGAGCACGGCCAGCAGGTCGAGCTCGACATCAAGGAAGCGGCGGAAGACGGCATGGGCCCGCACGGCCTGTGCATCGGCGCCACCGGTTCCGGCAAGTCGGAGTTCCTCCGCACCCTGGTGCTGGGCCTGCTGGCCTCGCACTCCTCGACGGCGCTCAACATGATCCTCGTCGACTTCAAGGGTGGTGCGACGTTCCTCGGCCTGGACAAGGCCCCGCACGTCGCCGCGACGATCACCAACCTCGCCGGCGACCTCAGCCTGGTCGACCGCATGAAGGACGCCATCGAGGGCGAGGTGTCGCGTCGTCAGGAGGTCCTGGCGAAGGGCAACTACAAGAACGTCTGGGACTACGAGAAGGCCCGGGAGAACGGCGCCCAGCTCGACCCGCTGCCCGCGCTCTTCATCTGCATCGACGAGTTCTCCGAGATGCTGACGGCGAAGCCGGACTTCATCGACATCTTCCTCCAGATCGGTCGTGTCGGCCGGTCGCTGCAGATGCACATGCTCCTCGCGTCGCAGCGACTGGAGGAGGGCAAGCTCCGCGGTCTCGACACGTTCCTCTCGTACCGGATCGGTCTGAAGACGTTCAACGCGGCGGAGTCCCGCGCGGCGATCGGTGTGCCGGACGCCTACGAGCTGCCGCCGATCCCGGGTTCCGGTTACCTGAGCGTGCAGGGCATGCCGCTGACCAGGTTCAAGGCGCTCTACGTCTCGGGCACCTACCGCCCGGCGGGCATGCAGTCCGTCGGCGAGTCGGTGGCCGTGCGCAGCGACAAGCGGCCGCGGTTCTTCGTGCCCGACTTCATCGAGATCCCGAAGGAGCCGGAGCGCCCGGTCGAGCCCGTCAAGGTGGCGGAGCCGGTCAAGGAGGACGCGAACGAGCCGACCCAGCTCGAGCTCATCGTGAACCGGCTCGTCGGCCAGGGCCCGCCCGCGCACGAGGTGTGGCTGCCGCCGCTCAACGAGCCGCCCACGATGGACACGATGCTGCCGCCGCTCGACGTGACGCCGGACCGCGGTCTCACGTCGCCCGGCTACCCGGCCAACAGCACGCTCCAGATCCCCGTCGGCATCGTCGACAAGCCGTTCGAACAGCGCCGCGACCTGCTGTGGGCCGACTTCTCCGGTGCCGCGGGCCACGGTGCGATCGTCGGTGGTCCGCAGTCCGGCAAGTCGATGCTGCTGCGCACGATCATCGCGTCGATGGCGCTGACGCACACGCCGGAGGAGGTGCAGTTCTACTGCATCGACCTCGGTGGTGGTTCGCTCGCGGCGATGGAGGACCTGCCGCACGTCGGTGGTTTCGCCGGTCGTCTCGACGTCGACAAGGTCCGCCGCATGGTGGCCGAGCTCCAGACGCTGATCTCCGAGCGCGAGGTCCGCTGGCGCGACCAGCGCATCGAGCTCGCGGAGTTCCGCAACCGCAAGCGGCGCGGTGAGATCAAGGACGACGCCTTCGGCGACGCGTTCCTGATCGTCGACGGCTGGATGAACTTCCGCCAGGAGTTCGAGATGGTCGAGCCGCAGATCCAGGCGCTCGCCGCGCAGGGTCTGTCGTACGGCGTGCACGTGATCGTCGGTGCGAGCCGGTGGGCGGAGATCCGCCCCGCCATGAAGGACCTCCTCGGCACGCGCTTCGAGCTCCGCCTCGGTGACCCGAGCGAGTCCGAGGTCGACCGCAAGGTCGCGGTGAACGTGCCGCCCGGCCGTCCCGGCCGCGGCATCACGCTCGACGGCTCGACGGGCCGCAGGCTGCACTTCCTGGTCGGCCTGCCGCGCATCGACACCTCGCAGGACGCCAACACGGTCACGGCCGGTGTCCAGGACCTCGCCGCCAAGCTCACCCAGTCCTGGCAGGGCCAGCACGCCCCGCAGGTCCGGATGCTGCCCGACATGCTCGACCACGGTCAGCTCATGGCGCACGTCCAGCAGGTCATGCCCAACCGCGGCCACCTGGTCCCGGTCGGTGTCAACGAGGACGAGCTCGCCCCGGTCTACCTGGACTTCGACGCGGACCCGCACTTCGTCGGCCTGGCGGACGGCGAGTCGGGCAAGACGAACATCCTGCGCACGATCGTCCGCGGCATCATGCAGAGCTACACCTCGTCCGAGGCGTTGATCCTGCTCGCGGACTACCGCCGCACGATGCTCGGCTTCATCGACACCGACCACCTGCTCAGCTACGCGGTGTCCGGTCCCCAGTTCACCCAGAACGTCCAGGAGATCCGCGGCTCGCTCCAGGGCCGCATGCCCGGCCCGGACGTCACGCAGGAGCAGCTCAAGAACCGCTCCTGGTGGAAGGGCCCCGAGGTCTTCGTCATCGTCGACGACTACGACCTCGTCGCCCCGCAGGGTGGCGCGAACCCGATGGCGCCGCTGGCGGAGTTCATCCCGCAGGCGAAGGACGTCGGTCTGCACGTCGTCGTGATGCGTCGCATGGGTGGTGCGTCCCGCGCGATGTACGACCCGATCGTCGGCAAGCTGAAGGAGATCGCGGCGCCGATCTTCGTCGGTTCCGGCTCGAAGGAGGAGGGCAACATCGTCGGCAACCTGAAGCCGTCGCCGCAGCCTCCCGGCCGGGGCACGCTCGTGACCCGCAAGCACGGTCAGCAGCGCATCCAGTTCGCCTGGATCCCGCCCGACTAGAACTCCGGTCCGGGTTTCTCGTGGGTGGTCTCGCCTTGGCGGCGGGGCCACCCACGAGTCGTTCCGGGGTTCTGGCCGCGAACACCGAACGACCCGCACAGCCTGCCGCGCACACGGAAAAGGCCCGCAGCCGAAGCCGCGGGCCATGGCCGGACAGCAGGGGACTGTCCGGTTCCCCCCATCGCCGGTGCGGTCAAGAGGGAGGCGACCGCGCCGGGTTCCGAGCCGGTCCGCCGAGTCTCCCCCAGATCTGACTCGACCGAACCGGCTGGTGAGGACTATTCACCACCGCGCTCACGCGTCGCTCACGTCTTGATGACGTCGCGCGTGAGCGTTCGCGGGCAGGAAAAAGGCCCGCGGCCGGAGCCGCGGGCCTTGACCGGACAGCAGGGGACCGTCCGGTTCCCCCCATGACCGGATTCCCGCCCGGACCGCACCACTGGGAGGGCGGCCCGGACGAGGCACGGCGGTGGTGACGTCCCCCCAGGACTTCGACGTCACTCCCGTCGTTCCGGCTGAGGTCCACTCTGCCCGGTCGCGCTCACACTTCGGTCACACCGGGTCCGGGCCCGTGCACTCACCGCTCCGCAACCGAGCGGGCGACCGGTCCCTCCACGGTGAAGAGGGAGGTACAGCGGAAGGACCGGCCGAGCACGACCCATCGGCGGTGCGCTCACGCCGGTGGAGGCCGGGAACTGGCGAGCGGTGCTGGTGGCCCCCCAGGAACCTTTGCCACCAGCACCGCTGAGCAACACTCTGCACGGCCCCGCTCACACTTCGCTCACACCGCGATCACACACCGTCTAAACTGGCCGCGGAACCTGGGGGACCGATGCGAGCCGAGTACCGCGTGCTGGGGCCGTTGGAGGTGCTGCTCGACGGCGAGCCGGTGCCTGTCCCGGGTGGCCGGTGCCACGTGCTGCTGGCGACACTGCTGTTGCGGCCCAACCAGTTCGTGTCCGTCGACGAGTTGGTCGACCACGTCTGGGACGGTGATCCGCCGTCGGCCGACCGTGCGCACAAGACGTTGCAGATGGTCGTGCGCCGGCTGAGGGTGGCGCTGGGCGCGGCGGACTGCGTGCGCACGCGGCCTGGGGGCTACTTCGCGGAACTGGACCCCGACCAACTCGACCTGCTGCGGTTCCGCGAGCTGGCGAGGTCCGGTGACTTCGGTGCCGCGTCGGCGTTGTGGCGCGGGCCCGTCCTCGGCAACGTGGTGTCGGAGCGGCTGCACCGCGACGAGGTGCCGCGCCTGGTCGCCGAGCGGCTCGCGGTGCTGGAGCGGCGCATCGACGCCGACCTCGACGAGGGGCTGTCCGGTGAGCTGGTGGCGGAGCTGCGGTCGCTGGTGGCCGAACACCCGTTGCGGGAGCCGTTCTGGCGGCACCTGGTGCTCGCGCTGCACCGGTCGGGGCGGCAGGCCGAGGCGTTGCGGGCGTACCAGGAGATCAGGGAGCTGCTGGCCGACGAGCTCGGCGTCGCCCCCGGACCGGCGTTGCGCGAGCTGCACGAGCAGATCCTGCGTTCGGACGTCGCTCCCGGCGCCCACCCGCGGGTGCCGCGCCAGCTGCCGGCGGTGGTGCGGAACTTCGTCGGCCGGGACGAGGAGCTCGGGCTGCTCGACGAGTCCACCGGCGTCGCGGTCGTGCACGGCGTCGGCGGCATCGGCAAGACGACGCTCGCGTTGCGCTGGGCCCACGCCGTCCGCGACGACTTCCCGGACGGCGACCTGTACGTGAACCTGCGGGGGTTCGACCCGGACGGTCAACCGGTCGACCCGGCGTCCGCCGCCGAGACCCTGCTGGTCGGGCTGGGTGTGGACGACGTGCCCGCGGGGGCAGAAGCCCGGTTCGCGCTGCTGCGCGGCACCCTGACCGATCGGCGGGTGCTGATCGTCCTCGACAACGCCGCGACGTCGAGCCAGGTGCTCCCGCTGCTGCCCGGCACGTCCGGTGCACGGGTCGTGATCACCAGCCGCACCCGGCTCCGGGCGCTCGTCTCCCGGCACGACGCGACGTCGGTCGAGGTGCGGCAGCTGGGGGTCGAGCACGCGCGGTCGCTGCTCGCCGCCGTGCTCGGCGAGGACAGGCTCGACGCCGAACCGGAGTCCGCGCGCGAGATCGTGCGGCGGTGCGCGGGACTGCCGCTCGCGCTGAGGGTGTTCGCCGAACGGGTGTCGCGCTTCCCGGACACGTCGCTGCGGGAGTTCGTCGCGGAACTGGAGAGCGCGCGGCTCGACGCGTTGAGCGACTTCGACGACCTGGACGTGCGCGCGGTGTTCAGCTGGTCCTACCGCGCGCTGGACGAGGAGTCGGCGCGGATGTTCCGGCTGCTGTCCGTCCACCCCGGAGCCGACTACGACGTGAGCGCCGTCGCCGCGCTGGTGGACCGGCCGGTCTCCGAGGCGCGCCGCCTGCTGGAACGGCTGGCCGCCGACGGTCTCGTGCAGACGCGGTGGCTCGGCCGCTACTGCGTGCACGACCTGCTGCGCGCCTACGCGGCGGAGCTGTGCGGCGATGACGAGGCCGCTGCGCTGCGGCTGACCGAGTGGTACCTCCACACCCTGCAGAACGCCACGGCGGAGAGCGGCGTCGACGCGGGGGTGCCGGCGGACGAGGTGACGTCGGGTGTGGTGCCCCAGCAGTTCTCCAGCCGGTTCGAGGCGCTCATGTGGCGCCGGCAGGAGTGGGAGAACCTGAAGGCGGTCACGACCGCGGCGATCAGGCGGGGCTGGAAGCGGCCCGCCCTGCTGATCACGACGCACCTGATCGACCACGTCACCATGCGCCCCGCCCACCGCCACGAGGCCGTGGGGATGTTCGAGGCGGTCGCGGGCTTCGGCTCGCCCCACGAGCAGGCGCTGCTGGGGCTCAAGATGGCGTCGGTCCACGAGGAGGCTGGACGGCGGGACGAGTCCCTCCACCTGTACCGCAGTGCGCTCGAGCTGATGCGCGAGACGGGGGACCGTCAAGCCGGGATCACGGCGCAGGCGCGCTTCGTCGACCCCGGCGGAGAGGCGGGCCTGCGCGAACTGCTCGGCAACGCGTTGCTGGCGGTGGGCCGCCGTGACGAGGCGGTCGTGTCGTGGCAACGCGCGATCGCGCTGTGGCGTGACATCGGCAGTGAGCGGGCGGACGTGCTGGCCGAACGGCTGGCCGGGTTGTGAGCCGAGGCGCCGCCGCGGTGGAAGAGGTGTACCGCGACGGCGCCGGATCACAGCGGCCCCCCAGGCAGTCCCTGTCGCTGTGGTCCTCGGCTGGTGATGACCTTGCCGGTCGCCGCTCACACTCCGGTCACACGCGATCCAGGGAGGAGGAGCCGTGAACGTCGAGTACCGCGTCCTCGGACCGCTCGAGGTGCTGCGCGACGGCGTGCCCGTGGCGGTTCCGGCCGGGCGCTGCCGGGTGCTGCTGGCGACGTTGTTGTTGCGGCCCAACAGGTTCGTGTCCGTCGACGAGCTGGTGGACCGGCTGTGGGACGGCGCGCCGCCCACCCTCGACCGCGCGCACAAGACGTTGCACGAGGTCGTGCGGCGGCTGCGGATGGCGTTGGGAGACGCCAACCGCGTCCGCACGGCGACCGGTGGCTACCTGGCGGAGGTCGGTGAGGACGACCTCGACCTCACGCGGTTCCGGCGCCTCGCCGCCGAGGGGGAGTTCGCGGCGGCGCTCGCGCACTGGCGTGGCGGGGTGGCGTCCAACGTGGACTCGCCGCACCTGCACCGCGAGGACGTGCCGCCGCTCGTCGAGGAACGGCTCGTGGTGCACGGCCGCCGGATCGACGCGGACCTGGCGTGCGGGCGCGGTGCCGAACTGGTGGACGAACTGCGGGAGCTGACCGCGCAACACCCGTTGCGCGAGGGTTTCTGGGCGCAACTGGTGCAGGCGCTGCACCAGGCGGGACGGTCGCGGGAGGCGCTGGCCGCGTACGAGCAGATCCGCGCCCACCTCGACGACGAGCTGGGCGTCGAGCCCGGACGGCCGTTGCGCGACCTGCACGCGCGGCTCCTCGACCCGGGCTCGCGGCCGGGGGCGCCGCGCGGGCTGCCCGCGGTGGCCGAGCACTTCACCGGTCGCGACGCCGAACTGGCGAGGCTCACCGAGGCCGCCGAGGCCGGGGCGGCGGTGGTGATCACCGCGATCGACGGCACGGCGGGCATCGGCAAGACGGCCCTGGCGGTGAAGTGGGCGCACTCGGTCGCGGACCGCTTCCCCGACGGCCGGCTGTACGCCGACCTGCGCGGCTTCGACCCGTCCGCCGACCCCGCGAGCCCGGCCGAGGTGCTGGCCGCGTTCCTCGGGGCGTTCGGGGTGACCGGCGGCAGGGTTCCCGCGGACCTGCCCGAACGCGCGGCGCTCTACCGCAGCGTCCTCGCCGGCCGCCGCGTGCTGGTGGTCCTCGACAACGCCCGCGACGTCGAGCAGGTCCGCCCGCTGCTGCCCGCCGGCCCGGGCTGCGTGGCCGTGATCACCAGCCGCAACCGGTTCACGGGACTCGTCGTGCGCGAGGGCGCGGTCCCGGTGACGCTCGGCCTGCTCGGCGACGACGAGGCCGTAGCGCTGCTCACCACCCACCTCGGCGCCGCGCGCGTGGCCGCCGAACCGGACGCGGTCGCGGACCTGGTCGCGTTCTGCGGCGGCCTGCCGCTGGCGCTCGCCGTCACCGCCTCCAGAGCCGCCGACGACCCCGGTCTCACCCTGCGCGCCCTCGTCGATGAACTCGCCGCGCGCCCGATGCCGCACGTCGAAGCGGTCTTCGCCGCGTCCTGCAGCCGACTCGACCCCGCCACCGCGAGGCTCTTCCGGCTGCTCGGCGCGACGACGGGCCCGGACGTCTCGCTCGACGCCGCCACGGCCCTCGACGGCCGCCGCCGCGCCGAGGTGCACCGGTCGCTGCAAACGCTGGCGCGCATGCACCTCGGCACCGAGCACACACCCGGCCGGTACGCGTCCCACGACCTCCTGCGCGCGTACGCCCGGTCGTTGCCGGAGGACGAACGGCCGGCGGCGGTGCGACGGCTGCTGGAGTTCTACCTGCACTCGGTGGACAGCGCCGACGGAGTGCTGCGCCGCAGCCGGTCGGACGTCGCGCTGAGCCCGTTGCCCGGCGACGTGCGGCCGGTGCTGTTCGACGACCCGGCGGTGGCGGCGGCCTGGTGCGAGACCGAGCACGAGAACCTCCTGGCCGCCGTCCGCCTCGCCGGCGACCACGGCCTGCACCAGCACGCCTGGCAGCTCGCGACGGTCATGTTCGGCTACCTCTACCTGCGCGGACGTCCGTCCGAACGGATCGAGCTCACCCACGTGGCCCTCGCGGCGGCCAGGGCGAGCGGGGACAGGTACGCGGAGGGCGTCACGCTGCACTCGCTCGCCAACGCGCTCTCGGCGCTGGGCGACTTCACCGCCGCCGACGGCCACTACGCCGAAGCGCTGCGGGTGCGCGAGGAGATCGGCCACCTGCACGGCATCGCCGTCACCCTCGACCAGTGGGCGATCAACCACGCGCTGAGCGGCGACCTGGCGCAGGCGAAGGTCCTGCACGAACGCGCCGTCGCGAAGCGCGTGGAGCAGGGCTCACCGTCCGGCCTGGCCATCGCGCTGAACAACTACTCGATGACGCTGCTGGCGCTCGAGGACTTCGACGCCGCGCTCGCCGCGAACGACGAGGCCCGCGCGGTCGTCGAGGAGGCGGGCATGACCGACCTGGTCGCGTCCACTTTGGACACCCGTGGTCTGTTGCACCTGGAACGCGGTCACCTCGACGAGGCGGTGGGGGTGTTCCGGCGCGTGCTCGCCCTGCCCGCCGACCAGCTGCCCGACGCGATCAGGGTCGTCACGCTGGAGAACCTCGCCGAGGCGCACGTCCGCGCCGGACGTGCGAAGGACGCCCTCGTCGCGTTGGAGGAGGCCTTGCGGGTGCGCGAGGACCTGGGCAACGAGAAGGTTGCGGAACAGCTGCGGGCCAGGATCGCGGAGTTGGAGGGGTGATGGTGAACGTCGAGTTCCGGGTGCTCGGCCCGCTGGAGGTGCTCGCCGACGGGGTGCTGGTACCGGTGCCCGCAGGCCGCGTGCAGACACTGCTGGCGACGCTGTTGCTGCGCCCCAACCAGTTCGTGTCGGTGGACGAGCTGGTCGAGCGGTTGTGGGACGGCGAGCCGCCGACCGCCGACCGTGTCCACAAGACGCTGCAGATGGTCGTGGCCCGTCTGCGCAAGTCGCTCGGCACCGCGAGCCGCGTGCGCACCCTGCCGGGCGGCTACCGGTTCGACGTGGGCCAGGACGAGCTGGACCTGCTGCGGTTCAGGGCGATGGTGGCGTCGCAGGACTTCACGACCGCCACGTCGCTGTGGCGCGGTCCGGTGCTGGGCGACGTCGCCTCGGACGCGCTGCACCGCGAGGACGTGCCGGCGCTCGAAGCGGAACGGCTCGACGCGTTGGAGTCCCGCATCGGTGCCGACCTGCACCGCGGCCTCGGCCGTGAACTCGTCGCCGAGCTGAAGTCGCTGGTCACCGATCACCCGTTGCGCGAGTCGTTCTGGCAGCAGCTGATGCTCGCCCTGTGCCGCGCGGGTCAGCAGGCCGAGGCGCTCGCCACCTACCAGCGGGTGCGCGAGAAGCTCGCGGACGAGCTCGGCGTCGACCCCGGCCCGGCACTGCGCGAGCTGCACCAGCAGGTCCTGCGGGGCGAGGTGCCCGCGGGAGGACGTCAGGTGCCGCGTCAGCTGCCCGCCGGCGTCCGGAACTTCGTCGGTCGTGACGAGGAGCTCGGCGTCCTCAGCGGAACGGGCGGTGTCACCGTCGTGCACGGCGTCGGTGGCGTCGGGAAGACCGCCTTGGCGCTGCGCTGGGCGCGGGAGGCGCGCGACGACTTCCCCGACGGGGACCTGTACCTGAACCTGCGAGGCTTCGACTCCGACGCGCAGCCGGTCGACCCGGCTGCTGCGGCGGAGACACTGCTGGTGGGGCTGGGTGTCGAGAAGGTGCCCTCCGCCGCGGACGCGCGGTTCGCGTTGCTGCGCACCACCCTCGTCGACCGGCGGATGGTCCTGGTGCTCGACAACGCCGCCGCGCCACGCCAGGTGTTGCCGCTGCTGCCCGGCGCGCCGGGGGTGCGGGTCGTGATCACCAGCCGCAACCAGTTCCGCACCCTGGTCTCGCAGCACGACGCCACGTCCATCGGCCTGCGGCAGCTGGACCTGGAGGCGGCGCTGGAGCTGCTCGCGGCCGTCCTCGGTGCCGAGCGGCTCGACGCCGAACCGGACGCTGCACGCGGGATCGTCGAGCGGTGTGCAGGGCTTCCGCTGGCGCTGCGGGTGTTCGCGGAACGGGTCGCGCGCTTCCCCGACGTGCCGCTGCGGGAGTTCGTGGCGGAGCTGGACGAGGCACGGCTCGACGCGCTGACCGACTACGACGACGTCGACGTGCGGGCGGTCTTCTCCTGGTCCTACCGGGCCCTTGACGCCGAGTCGGCACGGATGTTCCGGCTGCTGTCCGTCCACCCCGGGGTGGACCTCGACGTCAACGCGGCGGCCGCGCTCGCCGGGTGCTCCGCGGCCCAGGCCCGGCGTCTGCTGGAACGGCTGGTCGCCGACCACCTCGTGCAGTCCCGCACTCCTGGCCGATACGACCTGCACGACCTGTTGCGCGCGTACGCGGGTGAGCTGTGCGGCGACGACGAAGAGGCCGCGCTGAGGCTGACGGAGTGGTATGTCCACACGCTCTTCAACGCCATGGAGACGCAAGGGGTGACCCAGGTCATGCGACCCGGCGAGGTCACGACCGGTGTCGCCGGGCAGCGGTTCCCGACTCGGCACAACGCACTCGCCTGGGGACGCGACGAGTGGAACAACCTCCGTGCTGTGATGCGCGCGGCGCTGGCCCGCGGCTGGGAACTGCTGGCGCAACTGGTTCCGTTCCTCCTGCGCACCCAGAACATCATCGAAGGCGCGCGTAGCCGGGAGCTGCTGGAGATGCTCAAGGAGGTCCAGTCGATCGGTTCGGCCCGTGAACAGGGCCTGGTCCAGGTGAAGATCGCCTCGATGTACGTCGACCTCGGACATCACGAGGAGGGTCTGCGCACCTTCGAAAACGCGTTGCCGCTCGTGCACGCGGCCGGTGAGCGGGTCGCCGAGTCGTCGGCGCTGAACAACATGAGCATCGCCTACATGCTGACCGGCCGCCGCGAGGAGTCGCTCGACTGCCTGCTCCGGGCCCACGCTCTCGCGGTCGAGGCGGACGACCTCCACTCGCAGACCATCTGCCTGATCAACATCGTCGGCAACCTCAACGACCTCAACCGCTACTCCGAAGCGGTGCACGCAGGCGAGCGGGCGCGTGCCGCCGTGCGCGAGGGCGGTGACGAGTACCTGGCGGCCAGGGTGGACGCGTTGATCGCCGCCTCCCTCTCCGGGCTCAACCTGCTGGACGAGGCGCTCGCGCTGCTCGAGCACGCCCTGGACGAGCTGCGGAGGTTCACGGACGTGGCCACGGAGATCGAGGTGCTGGACGAGGACCTTGGTCCGCTGCTGTTCCGCCTCGGGCGTCATGACGACGCGGTCCGCGCCTGGGAACGGGCGATGGACCTCGCTCAGGCGGGGAGGGAAGAACGGGCTGAGTGGCTGGCGGCGAAGCTCGCTCTCGTCCGGGAGTGAGACGACCTTCGTCATCCATGTCGTTCGAGCCGGTCATATCGGGTAAGCATGTGCGCGGAAGAGGGGAAGGTGCATGAGCCTGCACGTCGCGGTCGACTTCGGCACGTCGAGCACCTGCGTCGCGATCTCCGCGCACGGCCGGGAGCCGCAGGTCGTCGTGTTCGACGGCCAGCCGCTGGTGCCGTCCGCCGTGTTCGCCGCGGCCGACGGCACGCTGTTCGTCGGCCAGGAGGCCGAGCGGCAGGCCGCCGTCGACCCCGCCCGCTACGAGCCGCACCCGAAGCGCCGCGTCGACGAGGGGGAGTTGCTGCTCGGTAGCACCGTGCTGCCCGTTGTGGACGTTGTGCGCGCGGTGCTGGCACGTGCCGTTGGTGAGGCACGGCGCGTTGGTGGTGGTGCGCCCGTCGACCTTCTCGTGCTCACCCATCCCGCCGACTGGGGCACGGTCCGCACGCGCGTCCTGCTGCAGGCGGCCCGCGGTCTGGGGCGCGAGGTCGTGCTGGTGCCCGAACCCGTCGCCGCCGCCGTCTTCCACTCCGCGAGCCACTCCGTTCCGGACGGTGCCTCGCTTGCCGTGCTCGACCTCGGCGGTGGCACGGTCGACGCCAGCGTGGTGACGCGGACGGGCAAGAGCTTCCGGGTGCTGTCCGCCAAGGGCGACCCGAGTTTCGGCGGCGCCGACATCGACCAGGCGTTGCTCGAGCACGTCGGCGGGCTCGTCGCGGCCAAGGACCCCGAGGCCTGGCGCCAGCTCGTCGAGGGCAGGGAGATGGCCGACCGGCGCAAGCGGCGGGTGCTGCGGCAGGACGTGCGCGGCGCCAAGGAGACGTTGTCCCGGCACGCCTACACGGACGTGCCGATGCCGCCGCCGTTCCCCGACGCGCACGTGACGCGGTCGGACCTCGAACAGTTGATCAGCGCGCCGCTGAGCCGGGCGGCGGGGCTGGCGGCCGCCGCCGTGCGCGACGCCGGGCTCGCGCCCCAGCAGCTCGCCGGGGTGTTCCTGGTCGGCGGCTCGAGCCGGATCCCGCTCGTCGCGCGGATGGTGCACGAGCAGCTGCGGATCGTGCCGACGAGCATCGACCAGCCGGAGACCGTGGTGGCCCGGGGCGCGCTGCGGGCGGTCAGCCTGGACCCGGAACGGACCGGGGGCGTCGCCCAGCAGTCCCTGGGGCCGTCGGGTGAGGTCACTCACAACATCCGCGTCGGCGAGGAGACCACCCGCAAGATCACCCGCCGGATCACGCCCCCGCCGCCGGGGCAGTTCCCCGTTCCGTTCCCGATGGCCTCGCCACCGCCGCCGCGGAAGAAGAGCAGGACGCCGTTGTTCGTCGCGATCGGTGTCGTCGTCGTGCTCGCGGCGGCCGGGGTCGGGGCCTACTTCTGGTTCAAGCCGAACGGCACGCCGGAGCAGCCCACGCCCGCTGGTGACCAGATCGCCGTCTACGACTACAGCTTCACCCGTCCGGGCGGGTGGGAGCAGACCGGCGGTGCCGCCAAGGACCGCCAGGTGCTTTTGCAACCGATTGAGCGCACGAATTCCGATAGCAAACAACCGGAAGCGCGAATTGCTGTGCAGGAGCAAACCCTCGAGTACAACAGCGACCGGGATCGCACTCGCGCGTTGAACGAGTTGAAGAACACGTATCAGCAACGCAAGGACAAAGGCGACGAGGTCGCCGCCTTCGCCGAGGACGCCACATTCGCGGGGAAATCCGTTGTTCACTATCGCGAAGTGGTCGAGTCGACCGAGGTCGAGTGGTACATCCAGTTCGCCGGCGAGGTGCAGGTGAGCGTGGGGTGCCAGGCGACCGAGGCCACGAAGGACCAGGTCCGCACCGCCTGCGAACAGATCGTCCGCTCGCTCGTCATCAAGTAGCAGCCGCAACGCCAGGGAGTCGCCGATGTCCGCCACCGAGGAACTCGCCCGGTTCCGCGCCGAGGTCGGAGCGGCCCTCACCCGTGCCCGCCGCGCGTCGGGTGAGATAGGTGAACGCAATGCCAAGCTGCGGGAACGCACTCGTGACCTCGCTGTGCGGGCTCGCGAGCACAAGGCCGAGCCCGGCGCGAAAGCCACCCCGGCCGACGTCCGGGAGGCCGCGCGAGGCTTCCGCGTGGATCGCGGGCTGGCTGTCGAGCAGGTGCCGGACGCCGCCGAGCCCGTCGCGTCCGCTCCAGTTGAGACAGCGCCGGCCACTCTCGGTTCTCTCGCCGTCGCCGGTCCGAGTGGTCAGCTTCCTCGTGTGAGTGACGATGACGAGGACTTTTCGCAGTCGCGAATCCTCTACTGAGATGGCGGTTTCACCCGGCGCCGTTTACTAGCGCAACTACTTCGAAAGAAGTCGCGACAGGACGGAACCGGCGTGGCAGGGTCATGCGTCGGAAGAGGCGTACGGACCAAGAAGTACGACCTGAAGTTCTCTGAAGGGGGCATCTCCAATGGCATTGGAAGTTACCGCAGCCGAGCTCGACGCCCTGGCCAAGCGCATCATCGACGTGGATGGCGACACGCAGGCGACGCTGCGCGGCGTGCAGAACGCCGTCGACACCGTGAAGTCCACCTGGCGCGGCGAGGCCGCGACGGCGTTCGACAACCTGATGCTGCGCTTCCAGGACGACGCGAAGAAGCTCCAGGAGGCGCTGCGCAGCATCGCCGAGCAGATCGCGTCCTCGGCGGACGTCTACGCCCGCCAGGAAGAGGACAACAAGTCCTCGATCGGCGGCATCGGCGCGCGTCTCCAGGGCTGATCTCCCAGCTCAGCTCGACCAGTTCCGCCTCAAGACCTTCCGAATCGCTAGAACTCCAGGGGAGATGAAATGCTGCAGGTTACGTTCGCCGAGATCCAGACCGCGTCCAGCACGATCAACAGCTCGGCCACGCAGATCGAGGGCCAGCTGTCCGACCTCAAGTCCGAGGTGACCAAGACCCTCGCCGGCTACCAGGGTGAGGCCCGCGAGCGCTACGAAGAGGCGCAGCGCAAGTGGGACCAGGCCGCCGCCGACCTCCAGGCCGTGCTCGCCGCCATCGGCACCGCCGTCGGCCAGGCCGGCGAGGCGTACGAGTCCGCTGAGAAGATGAACG
Organism: Lentzea albida; assembly: GCF_900111005.1. Classification (GTDB taxonomy): domain Bacteria; phylum Actinomycetota; class Actinomycetes; order Mycobacteriales; family Pseudonocardiaceae; genus Lentzea; species Lentzea albida. The sequence continues at coordinate 329,924 of NZ_FOFV01000004.1, read as the reverse complement.
CCAACCGCTGGTAAGCCTTCTCGGCCTTCGCAAGACCCTTCGCGAGCCCCGGAACCACGTGGTCCGGGGCTCGCGTACGTCCGGGTGGAGGTGCCTTCGGAGGACCCGTTTTGGTCCCCGCACCACCCATCCGGTATCTTCTTACGTTGTTGTGCGGTAGCTGGCGCCCATGTGTGCCGCGCCTGTCTCGGAACCACCGCTTGGCCAGTCCAAGATCGGTCTGGGGCAACCGCCGCAGTGACCCCAGACGCAAGTGACGACGAGGTAGATCCGTGCGCACGTACAGCCCGAAGCCCGGTGAGGTGACCCGCACCTGGCACGTGATCGACGCCCAGGACGTGGTGCTCGGCCGGCTCGCCACCCAGGCCGCGACGCTGCTGCGCGGCAAGCACAAGCCGACCTACGCCCCTCACGTTGACACCGGTGACTTCGTGGTCATCATCAACGCTGACAAGGTCGCCCTGACCGGCTCGAAGCGGGACCAGGAGTTCCAGTACCGCCACTCGGGTTTCCCCGGCGGTCTGCGCAAGCAGTCCTTCGGTGAGGTCCTGGACACGCGTCCGGACCGCCTGGTGGAGAAGGCGATCAAGGGCATGCTGCCCAAGAACCGCCTTGGCCGTCAGATCGCGAACAAGCTCAAGGTCTACAGCGGCCCGAGCCACCCGCACGAGGCGCAGCAGCCCCAGGCCTTCGAGATCAAGAAGATCGCCCAGTGAGCGACGAGTACACCGAGGAAGTTCCTGTGACCACCCCTGAGAACGAGACCCCTGAGGTCGAGACCCCCGAGGTCGAGGCTGAGGTTGTCGAGGCCGAGGTCGTCGAGGCTCCTGAGGCCGAGGCCGACGAGGCCGAGGTCGCTGAGGAGACCTCCGCGCCGGTGGTCGCGCCCTCGCTGAACGGCGCCGCGCACCTCGCGCAGACCGTCGGCCGCCGCAAGGAGGCCGTCGTCCGCGTCCGCCTCGTGCCCGGCACCGGCAAGTTCACGCTGAACGGCAAGACCCTCGAGGCCTACTTCCCGAACAAGGTGCACCAGCAGCTCATCCGTGAGCCGCTCGTCACCACGGAGAAGCCCGAGACCTTCGACGTGATCGCCAACCTGCGTGGCGGCGGCATCACCGGCCAGGCCGGTGCGCTGCGCCTCGCCATCGCGCGTGCGCTGATCGCCGTCGACTCCGAGGACCGCCCGGTCCTGAAGAAGGCCGGCTTCCTCACCCGTGACCCGAGGGTCAAGGAGCGCAAGAAGTACGGTCTGAAGAAGGCCCGCAAGGCGCCTCAGTACTCCAAGCGTTGATGCTCCGTCACCGCGGGAGCTGTGTCTGCGTTCGTCAGACCACGGCTCCCCGGTGACAGCGGGGACACCCCGCGCCCCGAGCGTCATCCAGTTCTACCTGCGGGAGCAGCAGTTCACCTCGAACTGCTGCTCCCGCAGTGTTTTCCGGGTCTTTCCCGCCGCCTCGCAGTGTCCAATTCGGAGGATTCATGGCCCGCCTGTTCGGCACCGACGGTGTGCGCGGTCTCGCGAACGCCGATCTCACCCCTGAGCTCGCGATGTCCGTCGCCGCCGCGGCGGCGCGGGTGCTCGCCGAGCACGACCGCTCCCACCGCCCCGTGGCCGTCGTCGGGCGGGACCCCAGGGCGAGCAGCGAGATGCTCGACGCCGCCGTCACCGCGGGCCTCACCTCGGCCGGTGCGGACGTGCTGCGCGTCGGCGCCCTGCCCACGCCCGCCGTCGCCTTCCTGGTCGCCGCGCTGGGCGCCGACATCGGCGTGATGATCTCCGCGTCGCACAACGCGATGCCGGACAACGGGATCAAGCTCTTCGCCGCCGGTGGCCACAAGCTGCCCGACGAGGTCGAGGACGAGATCGAGCAGCACATGGGCGCCGGGTTCGACCGCCCCACGGGTGCCGCGATCGGCCGGGTGCGCGACGTCCCCGACGCCGAGACCCAGTACGTCGAGCACCTGCTCAAGGTCACGCCGCACCGCCTCGACGGCCTCAAGGTCGTGGTGGACTGCGCGAACGGTGCCGCGTCGGTGGCCGCACCGGACGCGTACCGCCGCGCGGGGGCCGAGGTGATCGCGATCAACGCGACCCCGGACGGCCTCAACATCAACGACGGCTGTGGTTCCACCCACATCGACGTCGTGGCCGCCGCCGTCCGCGAGCACGGCGCCGACCTCGGCATCGCGCACGACGGCGACGCCGACCGCTGCCTCGCCGTGGACGCCAACGGCGAACCGGTCGACGGCGACCAGATCCTCGCCGTCCTCGCGATCGCCATGCGCGACGCGGGCGAACTGGTGGAGGACACGCTCGTCGCCACCGTCATGAGCAACCTGGGCCTGCACATCGCCATGCGCGAGTCCAAGATCGAGCTGCGCACCACCGCCGTCGGCGACCGCTACGTGCTGCAGGAGCTCAAGACCCGCGGCTACTCCCTCGGCGGCGAGCAGTCGGGCCACGTCGTGCTGCCCGCGCACGCCACCACCGGCGACGGCCTGCTCACCGCGCTGCGCCTGATGGCCCGCATGGCCGAGACCGGCAAGTCGCTCGCCGACCTCGCCTCGGTGATGCGCCGCCTGCCGCAGGTCCTGATCAACGTGAAGGTCACCGACAAGGCGGCCGTGGCCAAGGCGTCGTCGGTCAGCCAGGCCGTGGCCGAGGTCGAGGCGGAGCTCGGCGACACGGGCCGCGTGCTGCTGCGCCCGTCCGGCACCGAGCAGCTCGTCCGGGTCATGGTCGAGGCCACGAGCCACGAACAGGCCGAGTCGGCCGCCCAGCGCCTCGCGGGTGTGGTTTCCTCGGTGCACTGAGGACTGATGGGGGCTGGGGATGACCGCGTTGATGTTGCTCGTACTCCTGGTGCTGCTGGGAGGCGCGGCCGCGGTCGCCGCCGTGGTCGTGGTGACGTCGAAGCGCAGACCCGCCCAGCCCCCGTTCCCGCCGGGCCACCCGCACCAGGGCTTCCCGGTGCAGGGCTACCCGCAGCAGCAGGGTTTCCCGCCGCAGGGTCACCCGCAGCAGCCGTACTCACCGCAGGGCTTCCAGCAAGGCCGGGCGCCGCAGGCGTACCCGCAGCAGGTGCCACCGCCCGGCCAGCAGCCGCCCGCACCAGGCCACCACTGATCGGTCGGCGACCGCCCTTGACCGCCATCGCCGCGTCCTGCCGGCCCACCACCGACGACTCCCCTGCGGTCGCCGACCGCTGAGAACTGCCGCCGACCTGCCCGCCGCCGATCTTCACCGACCGGGCGCCACCCGATCAGTGATGATCATCAGCGTCTTGGTCCGAATGGCTGTTTACTAAGGCAACCGACATCGTGGAGCTCCGGTCACCGCGTGGCCGGAGCTGGCACTGTATGGCGGAACCCGATGAGACCGAATTGCGTCAGATCGGGGACTAGGGGAGGCGAGCAGATGTCGGGGTTCGGCGTTCAGTCCGGCGATTTGACCAAGGCTGCGGGGACGTACGAGGCGGAGGGATCAGCCCTGATCCAGATGAAGTCCGCTGCCGTGCCGGGTGTGGGGGCCGGGCAGGTCGGCCGCAAGTTCCAGGGCGTCGCCGCCGAGTACAAGGCCTGCTTCGACCTCTTCGGCCAGGACCTGGAGAAGTTCGGCAAGGAGGCGACCGGCATCGCCACCCGCCTGAAGGACGTCGCCAGGACGTACGAGTCGAACGAGGCGCAGACCTCGAGCCAGTTCAAGGGGTAACGAGTCGTGGCGGATCAGAACGAGATCAAGAAGCTCCTCGACGACCCGAACGTCACTCCGGAGACCAAGAAGCAGCTCGTCCCCGCGCTGGCCGGTGCCGGTGCCTCGGAGGAGGACGTCGAGCGGTACGCGAAGGCCAACGGGGTCGACGTCCCGAGCGACCCCGGCGTCGGCAGCTACCTGCTCGGCGCGGCGGCCGCGGTTCCCACCGGCGGCCTGAGCCTGGGCTACGTCGCCGGCAAGGAGGCCACCCGCTCCCAGTGGGAGAAGAAGGGCGGCGACGCCGACAAGGTCCTCGAACAGGCCAAGGTGGAGCGCGAGCTCGGCGCCACCCAGAAGGTGCTGAACGAGCAGGGCGACGTGCCGAACAGCAACGTGCTGCTCGACGCCGGCGCCCCCGGCCTGCGGTTCTTCGCGACGTTCATCCCGCTCTACCCCAAGGCTGCGGCCGCGTGCGGGCACGGTGGTGCCGCGCCGAACCTCGAAGCGGAGATCTACCGCAAGTACGACGAGGTCCGCGACATCGACTTCGCGAAGTTCCGCGAGGACGCCCACAAGCTCACCGAGAACGTGAAGAAGGCGGACGCGAGCGACAACGCGCTCGGTGCCGCCTGGAACGGGCTCGGGTCCTGGGAGGGCCCCGCCGCGAAGGCCGCGGGCGAGTACCGGACGAAGTTCGCCGGTGCCTCGAAGACGTTCGTGCAGCAGGCGGGCACGGCCCCCGGCGCGATCAACGCCGGCGTGGCCAACCTGCAGAAGCACGTCAAGGAGTTCGCGCAGCAGATCCACGACCAGTACGCCGACAAGTGCGGCGGCATGACGGTCGAGGAGACCGAGCGGGCGATCCGCCAGGCGAACGGCGACATCTACGAGAACGACGCGGGCATCCTCGACGGTCTCTCCGGCCTGCCGGGCTGGGTCGTCGGCGGTGTCGTGGGCGCTCTCACCGGCGGCATCCTCGGAGGTGCTCTCGCGGCCCTCGGCTGGGACTCCTGGGTGAAGGACCGGCGCGAGAGCATCATCAACGAGGCCAAGCAGAAGCTGAAGGCGTTCTGCGAGGAGTTCGACGGCAAGAAGAAGGCGTTCGACGGCTACTGCCAGGCCGTGCAGGCCGGTGTCGAAGCCGACTACAAGACCATGTTCGGGGCCATGAAGAACGCGTTCAAGGACACGTTCGGCCCGATCGGCGACCCCCCGGCGTTCTCCGACCAGGGCGGCGGCCGCCAGAACGTCAACAACGGCGGTGGCGGCGGCAACAACGGTGGCGGTGGTGGCGGCAGCCCGAGCGGCGGTGGCGGTGGCGGTGGCGCGCCGGAGATGCCGAAACCGGAGAACCCGCTCGACAAGGACGGCGACGGCAAGCCCGACGTCCCCGGTGACACCGACGGCGACGGCAAGCCCGACGACCTCGACGGCGACGGCAAGCCCGACCAGCCGAAGCCCGAGGAGGAGCTCGAGACCGTCACGGTCACGGCGGGCGACAACACGATCAAGGTCACGGAGCCCGACTCGAACGGGCACGTGAAGATGACGATCGACACGCCCAAGGGCGAGCCGAAGACCTACGACCTCGACTTCAGCAAGAACCCCGAGGCCGCCAAGGCCCTGATGGGCCAGAACGGCGCGCAGGCCATCACGAACATGGCCAACCAGCTCACGGCGTCGAACCCGACCGCGGGCGGGCAGACCCCGGCCGCGGGTGGCACGCCGGCACCCGGTGGCGGCGCCGCTCCCGGGGCGACGGGCCCGCTCGGTTCGGAGTCGAACCCGATCCCCGTCGAGGTCGGCGAGGACGGCAAGATCCACATCGAGCAGGACGGCGTCAACTTCACGGCCGAGGTGAACACCGAGACCGGTGAGATCAACCTGACCGCGGACAACGGCGACGGCACGCCCGACAAGATCGGCATCGGCTTCGGCGAGGACGAGAACCCCGCCGCGCAGACGCCGGGCGCGGAGTCCGGTTCGGGTGGTGGTTCCGACGGCGCACGGCTCGAGGACGGCCTGCGCACGCCGGACGCCGACTTCCCGCAGGCGGTCGAGGACGTCAGGACCATGCCCGCCGAGGCGGAGTTCCGGCCGATGCCCGCTCCCGCCGAGTTCCAGGCGATGCCCGCTCCGGCGGGCGAGCAGGTCTGGAGCGCGCCGGGCGAGGCCGCGCCGAACGTGGCCGAGCGCTTCCAGGACTCGATGGCCCGCAGCTACGTCGAGGACAACGGCATCATGCCGAGCCTCGGCGAGCCCCGGATCTCCACCGAGAGCCCGCAGTTCGCGCAGGCGACGGACAGCACCACGACGTCCGGCGTCTCGTTCACGAGCGGCAGCGGTGGCGGCGAGTCGGTGCTCGGCGGCTCGAACGCCGACAGCGCGTGGAGCAGCCCGAACTCGAACGACAGCAACGGCGGCTCGTTCAACACGAACGCGTCCGAAGCCGGTCAGCCGGGCTCCGCGAACCTGCCGTCCCTGCAGGACGCAGGCGGCCAGGCGCCGAGCGGTGCGTCGTCCGGCGGCATGATGGGCGGCGGGATGATGGGTGGCGGCATGGCGGGTGGCGGAGCCGGTGGCCAGCAGGGCGGCGACTCCGAGCGCGGCGCCAGCCAGTGGCGCACCACGGGCACGCTGTTCGACGACGACAACAGCAACCCGTTGAGCGCCATGCAGACCACGCTGGGAGATGACCGAGGAGAGGCCGCCAACCCATGGCGATGATCGGGGAAGTGGACCCGCGCGTGCAGGCGTTGTTCGACGAGAACATCGCCAAGACCCGCCGTGCCGCCGCCGAGGTCTCGGCGGAGCTCAAGGCGAATCAGGACAAGGTCGCCGCCGACATCGCGGCGCGCGAGGAGAAGCACAAGCAGGACGTCGCGGCGGCTCAGGAGCGCGCGCAGAACCTCGTCGCGCAGGGCGAACGGCAGCAGCAGCCGCGCAAGCCGCAGTGGGACCGGCCCGAACGTGGTGCCGGCGAGCTGGCGTTCGGCCCGGAGGACGACGACGGCGGCTACGCGCCGGCACAGCAGCAGCAGCAGGCACCGGTGGCCGCTCCGCCACTGCCACCGCCTCCGCCGCCGGTCGCGCCGCCACCGCCGGTCCACCGGCGTCGTCCGGCGCCCGTGGACGACGATGACGACCTGAGCGGCCAGACCTGGCTCAGCTGACCCGATTCACGACGAAGGCCCGCGCCGTCACCGGTGCGGGCCTTCGTCGTCGGTCCGTCAGCGCCGCGGCAGCGCCTCCCGCTGGAACACCAGGTTCGCGTTCTTGAGGTCGCTGTCCAGCAGCTCGTCGTAGGCCCGCTCCCCGGTCATCACCCGCAGCAGGAACGCCGTCACGAACGCGCGCCCGAGCTTCTGCGCGCCGCGCTCACCGCTGCCGTCCAGCATGAGCTCGCTCCAGTGCCGCCCCTCGGTGAACCCGAGGTGAGAGGCCTTGGGCAGCAACCTCAGCTGCACGGGGCCGCCCCACGCCTGCGCGATCGCCTCGGAGTGGCCGACGGGCGGCGCGATGCGGTCCTCGCCCGCCGCGAGGTGCAGTCCGGGCGCCCGGACCTCCCGTGCCGCGTCGAGGGCCGAGGGGCGCGTCTCCGTTGCGGCCAAAGTCACAACGGCCCGGACGCGGTCCGCACCCGAGGCCGCCAGCACCGCCGCGCCGCCGCCCATCGAGTGGCCGGCCAGCGCGAGCCGGGCGGGGTCGACGCTGATCTCGCCGGTGCCGAGCCGCACTCCGGTGCAGATGTCCAAAGTGGTCAGCAGGTTCGCCGCCAGCACCCGCGACGACAGCAGCGGCCCGCGCTCCACGGCCGGTGCCGCGGCGACCACGCCCCACGACGCGAGGTGGCGCAAAAGGCCGTGGTAGCGGCGCACGGGCTGCATCCAGCCGTGTCCGAACGCGACGGCGGGCAGGCCGAGGCCGGACTGCGGCGTGAAGATCACGCCCGGCAGGCCGACGAGCGCGAGGTCTCCGCGCAGCACGGGGTGCGGGCCGGGCCTGCTGAGCTGCTCGAGGGCCTGTTTCGCGGTCAGCGTGATCACGCGGCGAGCCATGGGGTGAACCGTAGTCGATCCTGTCGTGCGCACCACATCCGAGATTGGTCTACACCACATGTGTCGCTGACCTGCGCTTACGGAGGGCTCTCACTCATTAGGGTTAGTGGCGTGGTCTAGCTAGTCTGTTTCCCGTGTGCGGAATCGTGGGATACGTGGGTCACCAGTCGGCGCTCGACGTGGTGCTGGACGGGCTGAGGCGCCTCGAGTACCGGGGTTACGACTCGGCGGGTGTCGCGGTCGTGACGGGCGAAGACCTCGCCGTCGAACGCAAGGCCGGACGGCTGCAGAACCTGGAGACGCTGCTCGACGAGGTGGGTCGCGACAACTTCGCGGGCACCGTCGGCATGGGTCACACCCGGTGGGCGACGCACGGCGCGCCGATCGACAGGAACTCGCACCCGCACCGCGACACGACGAACCGTGTCGCCGTGGTGCACAACGGCATCATCGAGAACTTCCTCGCGCTGCGCTCCGAACTCGAGGGGCTCGGCGTCGAGATGGCCTCCGACACCGACACCGAGACGGTCGCGCACCTCGTGTCGTTCGCCTACAACGAGGGCGACACGAAGGGCGACTTCGTCGCGAGCGTGCGCAAGGTCGTGAACCGCCTGGAGGGCGCGTTCACGCTCGTCTTCACCAACGCCGACGAGCCCGACACGGTCGTCGCCGCGCGCCGCAACTCGCCGCTGGTCGTCGGAGTCGGCGAGGACGAGTACTTCGTCGCGAGCGACGTCGCCGCGTTCATCGCGCACACCAAGCAGGCCGTCGAGCTGGGCCAGGACCAGATGGTCGTGCTGACCCGCTCCGGCTACCAGGTCACCGACTTCGCCGGCGAGCCCGCCGAGGCCAAGCCGTTCACGGTCAACTGGGACCTCAGCGCCGCCGAGAAGGGCGGCCACGAGTACTTCATGCTCAAGGAGATCGAGGAGCAGCCGGAAGCGCTCGCGAACACGCTGCGCGGCCACTTCGCGAACGGCCGGATCGTCCTCGACGAGCAGCGCCTGTCCGACCAGGACCTGCGCGACGTCGACAAGGTCTTCGTGATCGCCTGCGGCTCGGCCTACCACTCCGGTCTCGTCGCGAAGTACGCGATCGAGCACTGGACCCGCCTGCCCGTCGAGGTGGAGCTCGCCTCCGAGTTCCGCTACCGCGACCCGGTCCTCGACCGCGACACGCTCGTCGTCGCCGTGTCGCAGTCCGGCGAGACCGCGGACACGCTGGAGGCCGTGCGCCACGCCCGTGCGCAGAAGGCCCGCGTGCTGGCCGTCTGCAACACCAACGGCGCGCAGATCCCGCGTGAGTCCGACGCCGTGCTCTACACGCACGCCGGCCCGGAGATCGGTGTCGCGTCGACGAAGGCGTTCCTCGCCCAGATCGCCGCGAACTACCTGGTGGGCCTGGCCCTGGCGCAGGCGCGCGGCACCAAGTACCCGGACGAGGTCGCCCGCGAGTTCCACGAGCTCGAGGCCATGCCCGAGGCCGTGCAGCGCGTGCTCGGCACCATCGACCAGGTCAAGGCGCTCGGCCGCGAGCTCGCCGACTCGAAGGCCGTGCTGTTCCTCGGCCGCCACGTCGGCTACCCGGTGGCCCTCGAAGGCGCGTTGAAGCTCAAGGAGCTCGCCTACATGCACGCCGAGGGCTTCGCGGCGGGCGAGCTCAAGCACGGCCCGATCGCGCTGATCGAGGAGAACCTCCCGGTCGTCGTGGTCATGCCGTCGCCCAAGGGCCGTGCCGTCCTGCACTCGAAGCTGGTGTCGAACATCAGCGAGATCCAGGCCCGCGGCGCCCGCACGATCGTGATCGCCGAGGAGGGCGACGAGACGGTCCGCCCGTTCGCCGACCACCTGATCGAGATCCCGGCCGTCCCGACGCTGCTGCAGCCGCTGATCTCGACGATCCCGCTGCAGGTGCTCGCGGCCGAGATCGCGACCGCCCGCGGCTACGACGTGGACAAGCCTCGCAACCTCGCGAAGTCCGTTACCGTCGAGTGAGTGAGAGGCGTCTGGCACACCGAACGCGTCAAGTCCGCTGAAGAGGAGCTCATGGCGGTCGTCCCGCCGGGCTCGCTGATGCGCAAGGCCGCGTTCGGTGTGGCCACCCACGCCCTCAGGCTTCTTTCGGGCCGTCGCCGCGTCACGCTGCTGGTGGGTGCGGGCAACAACGGCGGCGACGCCCTGTGGGCCGGCTACTTCCTGCGCCGCCGCGGGATCGCGGTGTCCGCGGTGCTGCTGAACCCGGCCAAGGCGCACGCCGAGGGGCTGGCGGCGTTCCGCCGCGCCGGTGGCCGGATCGCCGACGAGGTCGGCACCCCGGACCTGGTCATCGACGGCATCGTCGGCCTGTCCGCGCGCGGTCCGCTTCGTCCGGACGCCGCCGCGCTGGTCGATTCCGTGACCGCTCCGGTCCTGGCGGTGGACCTGCCGTCCGGCATCGACCCGGACACCGGCGAGATCTCCGGGCCGCACGTGCGCGCGCACACCACCGTCACGTTCGGCTGCCTGAAGCCGGTGCACGCGCTGGCCGACTGCGGCGAGGTGCACCTGGTCGACATCGGCCTGCGACCGTCCGATCCGGACTTCGTGCTGCTCGACCGGTCCGACGTCACGTGGCCCGTGCCGGGCCCGTCCGACGACAAGTACACCCAGGGCGTCACGGGCGTCGCGGCCGGGAGCTCCACCTATCCGGGCGCCGCGGTGCTGTCCACCGGCGCGGCCGTGCTCGCCACGTCCGGCATGGTCCGCTACGCCGGTCCGGCCGCCGACGCCATCCGCGCGCGCTGGCCCGAGACGATCTGCACGGGCTCGATCACCGACGCCGGCCGCGTGCAGGCCTGGGTCGTCGGCCCCGGCATGGGTACGGGCACGTCGTCGGCCGAGGTCCTGAAGTTCGTCCTGGACGCCAACGTCCCGGTGATCGCGGACGCGGACGCCATCACGTTGCTGGCGTCGAACCCGCAGCTGTGGGACGCCCGCGACCCGGACTCGGCGCTGGTGCTGACCCCGCACGACCGCGAGTTCGAACGCCTGGCGGGCCCGGTCGGCTCCGATCGTGTCGCGGCAGCGCGAAAAGCCGCCCAGCGCTTCAACGCCGTGGTGCTCCTGAAAGGACACCGGACCGTCGTGGCGGCCCCCGACGGTCGCGCGCTGGTCAACTCGGCGACGTCGTCGTGGCCCGCGACGGCCGGGTCCGGGGACGTGCTGTCGGGGATCATCGGCGCGCTGCTGGCCGGCGGGCTGGACCCGTTCCTGGCTGCGGGGTACGCGGCCTGTGCGCACGTGCTGGCGGCGGAGCTGGGCGCGGACGGGGCGCCGGTGCCCGCGTCGGGGTTGATGGAGGCCATTCCGGACGCGATCCGCGCCATCAGGGCCCGCTAGACCACGGAGAAGCCCGCGGCCAGGTCGTGCCGGCCGGTCAGTGCCAGCACGACGGCACGGCCGTCGCCGGTGACGGCCGCCAGCCGTGCCGCGAGCGCGGCGGACTCGGCGAGCGCGTCGACGGGCGGCTCGAACGGCAGGTCCACCGCGGCCGCGAGGTCGAAGCCGTGCACGACCAGTTCGAACGTCCTGGTGGGCAGCCACCGGCCGAGGCGCATGCCCCCGGCCGCGGTGGTGACCAGCGCGTCCGGGGCGGTGCCGGAGACGGCGGTGACCACCTGGCTGGCCAGCTGCCGGACCTGGTCGGCCGGCCGCTCGCCCAGGCGTGCACCCCACTGCCGCGCGTCCGTGGTGGAGAGGGCGACGACGGCGTCCACGACGGCGGGATCGACGGTCTTCGCCAGGGCGTAGTAAGCCTCCGGCGTGGCGATGTCCTCGGTGCTGGCCGGCCTGCCCAGTGCGGTCAGGACGCCCGCCAGTCCGGCGGAGACGGCGTGGCCGACCAGGTCGCGCACCGTCCAGTCGCCGAGCCCCGGTCCGGCGAGGCGGGACGCGGGCACGGCGTCCACCAGCCCGGTGAAAGCGTGCGCGGTGGCGATGAAGGTGTTCTGCACGGCCATGTCCGCCACCCTGGCAGAACGCGGGCCGCCCGGAGCCGCGTTCCACGCTCGGCGAAACGCGTGCGAGTTGCGCCATAGTCCCTGAGCTGCGTGCACATGGCACGATGAACAGGTTATGGCTCGTTCAGAAGTTGTCGTCGACCTAGGCGCGCTGCGGCACAACGTCGCCCTGCTCGCCGGTCTCGCGCCGTCCGCGGACACGATGGCCGTCGTCAAGGCGGACGGTTACGGCCACGGCGCGGTGCAGGTCGCCCGCGCGGCCCTCGAAGCAGGCGCCACCTGGCTGGGGTCGTGCAGCACGGAGGAAGCCCTCGCGCTGCGCAGGGCGGGCATCCAGGCGCCGATCCTCGCGTGGCTCGACGCTCCCGGCGAGGACCTGGCCGCCGGTCTCGCCGCCGACGTCGACATGGCCGTCTCCTCGCTCTCGGACCTGCGCCGCATCGAGCGGGCCGCGGAGGAGGCCGACGCCCGGCCGCGGCTGCACCTGAAGATCGACACCGGCCTGAGCCGCAACGGCTGCCAGCCGCGCGACTGGCCCGCGCTCGTCGAGGCCGCGAAGAAGCACGAGGTCGTGGCCATCTGGTCGCACCTCGCGTCCGCCGACGAGATCGGCGACCCGTCCATCGACCTGCAGGCCAAGCGGTTCGACGAGGCGTACGAGGTCGCCCGCGCACACGGCCTGGACCCGAAGCGACACATCGCGAACTCCGCGGCCCTGCTGACGAGGCCCGACCTGCACTTCGACCTGGTCAGGCCCGGCATCGCGATCTACGGCCTGAACCCGGTGCCGACCGCTCACGACCTGAGGCCGGTCATGAGCTTCCGGTCGCGCGTGGCGCTCACGAAACGTATCCCCGCCGGGGAGTCCGTCTCCTACGGGATGACATGGACGGCGCAGACGGACACGACGCTGGCACTGGTGCCTGCCGGGTATGCGGACGGTGTCCCGAGGGCGCTCTCCGGCCGGATGGAGGTGCTCCTCGAGGGGAGGCGCCGTCCGGTGGTCGGGCGTGTCTGCATGGACCAGGTCGTCGTGGACTGCGGGGACGACGAGATCGCGGAGGGTGCGGAGGTCGTCCTGTTCGGCGACGGCCGGCGGGGGGAGCCGACGGCGACGGAGTGGGCGGAGCTGACCGGGACGATCGACTACGAGATCGTCTGCGGGATGTACCGGCCGCGGGTGCGGAGGATCTACACGTGAAGCCGGTGTGGAAGGTCGTCGGCTGGGTCGGCGGCGCGGTGGGTGCCGTCGTGGCCGGTGCGGCCGTGGCGCAGACCGCGAAGGTCTCGCACGAGCGCAAGACCGCGATCGACAGCCTCGCCGAGGAGCCCCTCGGTCAGCTGAGGCCCGACCGCGAGTCGACGGTGGCGGCGGAGGACGGCGTGCCGATCTCCGTCGAGGAGGTCGACCCCGCGGACGGCGGCGAGCCGGACATCACCGTCGTGCTCGTGCACGGGTTCGCGCTGGACCGCCGCTGCTGGCACTTCCAGCGCCGCGACCTCGCCGAGCTCATCGACCCGCGCGTGCACCAGGTCCTCTACGACCAGCGCAGCCACGGCCGTTCGGGACGGTCTTCGGCCGAGCACAGCACGATCGACCAGCTCGCGCTCGACCTCGACTCGGTGATCCGCTCGGTCGTGCCGGAGGGGCCGCTGGTGCTCGTCGGGCACTCCATGGGCGGCATGACGATCATGGCGCTGGCCGAGAAGCACCCGGAGCTCTTCGAGGAACGGGTGCGCGGCGTCGCGCTGATCGGCACGGCCGCCGGCGCGGTGGGCGGTGCGGGGCTGCCGAAGTCCGTGCTGTCGCGCTACAACCCCGTGACGCTGGGCGTCGGCCGGCTCGCCGGTGTGCAGCCGGGACTCGTCGAGTGGGTGCGCAAGAGCGCGAAGAGCCTCACCTGGGGCGGCATCCGCATGGGAGCGTTCGGCGACCGCAAGGTGGCTCCGTCCCTCGTGGACCTGATGGAGCAGATGATCAACGGGACGACGGTGAAGGTGCTCACCGAGTTCCTGGAGACCCTCGGCACGCACGACCGCTACAAGGCGCTGGCGGGCCTGCGGCACTGCGAGGTGCTGATCCTGAGCGGCGACGCGGACAGGCTCACGCCGTTCTCGCACGCCGAGCGGATGGCCGAGGAGATGCCGCACGCCACCCTCGTCCGGGCCCCCGGTGCCGGGCACATGGTGATGATGGAGCAGGCTGATCTGGTCAACGACCACCTGGTCGCGCTGATCGAACGGTGCGCGACCGATCGCGGAGAGAGTCGGAAGAAGTGGTGGCGCCGAGCGTGAAGACCGTCGAACTGCCGTTGGTGGAGGACACCGAGGAGTTCGGCCGCAAGCTGGGTGAACTCGTGCGTGCGGGCGACCTGTTGCTGCTCGCCGGTCCGTTGGGGGCCGGCAAGACGGCGTTCGTGCGCGGCCTCGCGCGGGGCATGGGCGTGCAGGGCCGGGTGTCCTCGCCGACGTTCGTCGTCGCCCGCGTCCACGAACCGGCCGAGGGGCGGAGCGTGCGGCTGGTGCACGTCGACGCGTACCGGCTCGGGGGGCACCTGGACGAGCTGGACGACCTCGACCTGGACACGGACCTCGTCGACGCGGTGGTCGCCGTCGAGTGGGGCGAGGGTGTCGCGGAACGTCTCAACGAAGATCATCTGCTGATCCGCCTCGAACGTGGAATCGACGACGTTCGCACAGCTCAGCTCGTTCCGCAGGGCGAATGGACGTCCCGTCCCCTCCCGGTGTGACGTTGTGTGCCGCTTGGAGTGAAGTCCATTAAGGACACACCGCGGCGGGCCGATGAGTCGCGCATGATCAAGAAGACTCTCCTCGCCACCGCGGTCATCGGTGGCGCGCTGCTCGCGGCCGCCGGTCCCGCCGCCGCGGGCGAGCACGACCGCGACGGCGGCATCAGCGTCGCCGACAACCTCTGCGCCGCCCCGTGGCAGTGGAACGGCCCGCTCTCGCTGCTGCACGAGGGTCACGCACCCGGCTACGCCGCGTGCAACGACAACCACACCGGCCGCGGTGGCGACGGCATCAGCGTGCTGGACAACGCCTGCGTCGCGCCGTGGCAGTGGAACGGCCCGCTGGAGATCTTCACGGTCGACCACTCGCCGTCCTACGTCGCCTGCAACGGCAACTCGGCAGGCTGATCGACGGACGCCGGGGATGGCGGAACGAGCCCGTCCGCCATCCCCGGCCGTCCTCCGGGGTGGTTCCGGCGCTTCGCCCGCTGGAACCACCCACCGGATGGCCGCCGGGGGCTGGTACTACCCTGGTCAACCGTGCTAGTGCTCGCCGTCGACACGGCCACCCCCGCAGTCACCGCCGGTGTGGTCGAACTCGCGCCCGACTCCCCGCCGCGCCTGCTCGCGAAGCGGGTGACGCTCAACGCCAAGGCGCACGGCGAACTGCTCACCCCGCACATCACCGACTCGCTCGCGGAAGCCGGCAGGACCTTCGCCGACCTCGACGCGATCGTCGTCGGCGCGGGCCCCGGCCCGTTCACCGGCCTGAGGGTCGGCCTCGCCACCGCCGCCGCACTCGGCCAGGCGCTGAACCGCCCGGTCTACCCGGTCGCCACCACCGACGCCATCGCCAAGGACGCCGCCAGCGGCCACCCGCTGCTCGTCGCGACCGACGCGCGGCGCAGGGAGGTCTACTGGGCCGCCTACGACGCCGCCGGCCGCCGCACGGACGGGCCGCACGTCGAACGCCCGCAGGACCTCGCCGGGAAGCTGCCCGCGCTGGGCGTGCACCAGGCGACCGGTGAGGGCGCCGAGATCTACGCCGAGGTGCTGGGGCTCGAACTCCTCGAAGCCAAGCACCCGAGCCCGGAGGGCCTGGTCGCCGCCGCGGCCGCCGAGGTGCTCGCGAAGGCCCGCCCCGCCGCGCTCACCCCGCTCTACCTGCGCCGCCCCGACGCCGTCGAGCCGACGGGGCGCAAGCGGGTGACCAGGGCATGACCACGGGCACCGTCACGCTCGCGCCGCTGCGGCACGCCGACGTGCCGAAGTGCCACGAGATCGAGCTGGCCCTGTTCCCCGGTGACGACCCGTGGAGCGAGAACGCGTTCCACAGCGAGCTCGACAACGGCAACTACTACGTCGGCGCGTACGACGGCGACGAGCTGATCGGGTACGCCGGGCTCGCCGCGTCGCCGCACGAGGCCAGCGTGCACACGATCGCCGTCATCGGGCACTGGCAGGGCAGGGGCGTCGGCAAGATGCTGCTGCGCGACCTGCTGACCCGCGTCGACGAGATCGGGGTTCCCGTGTTCCTCGAGGTCCGCACGGACAACGAGCCCGCGATCGCGATGTACAAGGCGCACGGCTTCGAGCAACTCGGCCTGCGCCGCCGCTACTACCAGCCGTCGGGTGCCGACGCGTACACGATGGGAAGGCCTGCGCAAAGTGTCTGATCGCCTGATCCTCGGCATCGAGAGCTCGTGCGACGAGACGGGCTTCGGCATCGTCCGCCTCGGTCCGGACGGCTCGCTCGAACTGCTCGCCGACGAGGTCGCCTCGAGCGTCGAGGAGCACGCCCGCTTCGGCGGCGTCGTGCCCGAGGTCGCCTCGCGCGCCCACCTCGAAGCGCTCGTCCCGACGATGCGCCGCGCGCTCGACACCGCGAAGGTCGAGCTCTCGGACATCCACTCCATCGCCGTCACGGCAGGACCGGGCCTCGCCGGCGCGCTGCTGGTCGGCGTGTCCGCGGCCAAGGCGTACGCGGCCGCGCTCGGCAAGCCGCTCTACGGCGTGAACCACCTCGCGGGCCACGTCGCCGCGGACACGCTGCAGCACGGCCCGTTGCCGCAGCGCTGCCTCGCGCTGCTGGTCTCCGGCGGCCACTCGCAGCTGCTGCTGGTCGAGGGCGGCCTGGCGAACTCGATCACCGAGATCGGCTCCACCGTGGACGACGCGGCGGGCGAGGCCTACGACAAGGTCGCGCGCCTGCTCGACCTGCCGTACCCCGGCGGCCCACCCATCGACAAGCTCGCGAAGACCGGCAACGGCTGCGCGATCGCGTTCCCGCGCGGCCTCACCGGCCCGCGCGACGCGAAGTACGACTTCTCGTTCTCGGGCCTCAAGACCTCGGTCGCCCGCTGGGTCGAACGCGCCGAGCGCGCCGGCGAGGAGATCCCGCTGGCCGACGTCGCCGCGTCGTTCCAGGAGGCCGTCGCGGACGTGCTGACCGCCAAGGCGATCCGCGCCGCGAAGGACCTGGACGTCGGCACGCTGGTCATCTCCGGCGGCGTCGCGGCGAACTCGCGCCTGAGCGGCCTCGCCGCCGAGCGCTGCGCCGAGGCGGGCATCGAGCTGCGCGTGCCGCGGCCGCGGCTGTGCAC
Source organism: Lentzea albida (assembly GCF_900111005.1). Taxonomy (GTDB): domain Bacteria; phylum Actinomycetota; class Actinomycetes; order Mycobacteriales; family Pseudonocardiaceae; genus Lentzea; species Lentzea albida. The sequence goes on along the minus strand of NZ_FOFV01000004.1, from coordinate 312,822 downwards.
CGACAACGGCGCGATGATCGCGGCGCTCGGCGCCCACCTGGTCGCGGCGGGCGCCAAGCCGTCCTCGATGGACATCTCGACGAACCCCGGCCTGCCGGTCGGGACCGTCCAGATCTTCTAGACGCTCTGCAGCCCGGGGTTCCTGTCTGTCACATTCCTCCAACCTGGAGGAGGACCGGAGTCCCGGGCTCCGCGAGCCCAGCTCCGCTAGGCCTTGTGGAGCCCGGGACTCCGGTCCTCCACGACGAACGAAGCCTTCGTCGTGACCGGAGCTCCGGGCCTCGACACGTAGTCGACGGCACGGAAGTCCGCCCGCACCTCCCGCGCGGTGAACTTCGTCCGCACGTACCCACGGCGGTTGTTGAAGTACTTCACGTGCGGGTTCTCCGCGAGCACCGCCGGAGTCTCCGCACGGGTCTCCGAGCCGTCACCGCCGGACGTGATCGACGTCGACACGAGCTCCGTCGCGACCGTGCGTGAAGTCGGGTCGTTCCAGCGTTCCTTCACCTCGGCGGCCCACGCCGCGTGCACGTCACCCGTGAGCACGACGGTGTTGCGCGTGTGCGCGAACCCGGCGGCCACACGGTCGCGGTTCGCCGCGTAGCCGTCCCACGCGTCCATGTTGTTGGTCTCGCCGGCACCGGGCGTGAAGTCGAGCTGTGAGAAGAACACCTGCTGCCCCAACACGTCCCAACGGGCGTGCGAGCGCCTCAACCCGTCGAGCAGCCACTTCTCCTGCTCGGCACCGGTGATCGTGCGCGTCGGCTCGAGCCGTTCGGGGCAGGCCTTCACGCCGTCGCCGCAGAGCTGGTCGTCGCGGTACTGCCGGGTGTCGAGCATGTGGAAGTTCGCGAGCCCGCCCCACTGCAGCCGCCGGTGGAGCTTCATGTCGATGCCGGAGGGCTTCGACCGGATCGGCATGTTCTCGTAGTAGGCCTGGAACGCCGCCGCCCGGCGCGCCAGGAAGTTCGGCTGGGGTGTCTGGGGCTTCTCGTAGACCTCGTCCGCCCAGTTGTTGTCGACCTCGTGGTCGTCCCACACGACCGCCCACGGCGCCACGGCGTGCGCCTCCTGCAGGTCGAGGTCGGTCTTGTACTGCGCGTGCCGCTGCCGGTAGTTCGCGAGCGTCTCGGTCTCCGGGCCCTCGTGGTCGCGCGGGTTGCCGCCCGGCGCCACGTACGCGCCCTTCGCGTACTCGTACTGGTAGTCGCCGAGGTGCAGCACCAGGTCCGGCTGGTCCTCGGCGAGGCGCCGGTACGCGGTGAAGTAGCCGTGCTCGAACTGCGAGCAGGAGGCGAACGCCATGGTGAGCCCGCTGCCCATCGCCCACGGTGCCAACGCCGTGCGCGTGCGGCCCACACGCGAGACATGGCCTTCTGCGTTGAACCGGTAGAAGTACTCGCGACCAGGCAGAAGGCCGCGCACGTCCACATGCACGCTGTGGCCTTCCTCAGGCCGTGCGTGTGCCGTGCCGCGCCGGACGACGAGCCGGAAGCGCTCGTCCAGTGCGATCTCCCACTTCACCTCGACGACGCGGGACGGCATGCCGCCCAGGCCGTCCTCCGCGAGAGGGGTGGGTGCCAGGCGGGTCCACAGGACCACGCCGTCGGAGGTCGGGTCGCCGGAGGCGACGCCGAGGGTGAACGGGTCGGTGAGCCTCGCCGACCCCGCGCCGACGGTGGTGAGCGCAAGTCCCCCGATGAGGAGAGCGCGTCGCGTCACTCGAGTCATGGTGAGACCTTCACGCACCAGGGTGGATGTCAGGTGAACGCCTGACTAAAGCCTGTGGAGACCTGGCACCCGGTCTTCCACGGCGAAAGACCCCTTGGTCCGCACCGGCGACCCCGGACGCGTCACGTAGTCGAGCCCGCGGAAGTCCGTGCGCAGCTCATCGGGCGTGAACCTGCTGATCGTGTAACCGCGCCGGTTGTTGAAGTACTTCACGTGCGGGTTCTCGCGCAGCCACAGCGGTGTCTCGGCGTACTCCTCCGAGCCGTCGCCTCCGGCCGTGATCGAGGTCGTGACGAGTTCGGTCGCGAGGGTCTTCGACGACGGGTCGTCCCACCGCTCCTTCACGTCCGCGCCCCACGCCGCGTGCACGTCCCCGGTGAGCACGACCGGGTTCCGCACGTCCGCGAACCCCGCGACGACCCGGTCCCGGTCGGCGACGTAGCCGTCCCACGCGTCCAGCAGGAACTTGTCGACCTCGCCGGGGATGTAGTCGTACTGCGAGAAGAACACCTGCTGCCCGAGCACGTCCCAGCGCGCCCGCGAGCCGCGGAAGCCGGCGAACAGCCACTCCTCCTGCGCGGCGCCGAGCATCGTGCGTTCGGGTTCGAGCCGTTCGGGGCAGAGCTGCAGGCCGTCGCCGCACGCCTGGTCGGTCCGGTACTGGCGGGTGTCGAGCATGTGGAACGTGGCCAGCGAGCCCCAGCCGATCCGCCGGTACAGCCTTGGTGACCTGCGCAGGGGCATGTTCTCGTAGTAGGCCTGGATCGCCGCGGCGCGGCGGGCGGGGAAGTCCGGCTGCGGTCTGTCCGGCAGCAGGCCCGCCCAGTTGTTGTCGATCTCGTGGTCGTCCCAGATCACCGCCCACGGCGCCACGGCGTGCGCTTCCTGCAGGTCCGGGTCGGTCTTGTACTGGGCCTGGCGGCGGCGGTACCCGGCGAGCGTGACCGTGGTCGGGCCCTCGACGTGGCGGACGTTGCCGCTCGGGGCGACGTGGATGCCGCTCTCGTACTCGTACGTGTAGTCGCCGAGGTGCAGCACCAGGTCCGGTTCGTCCTCCGCGAGTCTTCGATAGGCCGTGAAGTAGCCGTGCTCGTACTGCGCACACGACGCGAAGGCCATCGTCAGCGGTACGTGCAACGCGCCAGGAGGAGGTGCCGTGCGCGTACGGCCCGTCCGCGAGAGGTGGTTGAGGGCCTTGAAGCGGTAGAAGTACTCGCGGCCGGGCTCCAACCCGACCAGTTCCACGTGGACGCTGTGCGCGTCCTCGGGTCGAGCCGTGGTGGAGCCGTGTTGCACGATTCGGGTGAATCGTTCGTCCGCGGCGACCTGCCACAGCACCTCGACCGGACGTGCCGGCATGCCTCCCAGGCCGTCGTCGGCGAGCGGGTCGACGGCCAGCCGGGTCCACAGGACCACCCCGTCGGGTGCCGGGTCGCCCGAGGCCACACCGAGTGTGAAAGGGTCGGCGGGCCGCGCCGAAGCGGCGGCGGTGAGCGCTGTGACTCCTGCCACGCCTGCGAGCAGCAGCGTTCGGCGCGTCAACGGGGACATGCCCTGAATACGGCTCCCGGATGGTGATCGGTTCGGGGGTCTCGTTGAAGCCTTGGCACTCTCATGGGTAGAGTGCCAATTGCACGGCACCAGCACCGCCCCGACCCCCGCGACGGCGGGGTGGCAGGAGCCGTTAATTCGAACCTGCCAACGACCCGTGGAGGTCATCCCGGTGAGCGTGAACATCAAGCCGCTCGAGGACAAGATCGTCGTTCAGGCCTCGGAGGCCGAGACGACCACTGCCTCCGGCCTCGTGATCCCGGACACCGCGAAGGAGAAGCCCCAGGAGGGCAAGGTCCTCGCGGTGGGCCCCGGCCGCATCGACGACAAGGGCAACCGCGTCCCGCTGGACGTGGCCGTCGGCGACGTCGTCATCTACTCGAAGTACGGCGGCACCGAGGTCAAGTACAACGGCGAGGAGTACTTGATCCTCTCCGCCCGCGACGTGCTGGCCGTCGTCAACTAAGACGCTCGGCTGTCATGCCTGACGCCCCGGCGCCCCATCCGGGGCTTCCGGGGCGTTTCGCTACCCAGAGAGGCTTCAAGCAATGCCCAAGCAGATCAGCTTCGACGAGGACGCTCGTCGGGCGCTCGAGCGCGGCGTGAACAAGCTCGCGGACACGGTCAAGGTCACCCTTGGCCCGCGCGGTCGCCACGTCGTCCTCGACAAGAAGTTCGGTGGCCCGACGGTCACCAACGACGGTGTGACGATCGCCCGCGAGATCGAGCTGGACGACCCGTTCGAGAACCTCGGGGCGCAGCTCGCCAAGTCGGTCGCCACCAAGACCAACGACGTCGCGGGTGACGGCACCACCACCGCCACCGTGCTGGCGCAGGCCCTGGTCAAGGAAGGCCTGCGCAACATCGCCGCGGGCGCCAACCCGACCGCGCTCGGCCGTGGCATCCAGGCCGCCGCCGACGCCGTCGTGGACGCGCTCAAGGGCAAGGCCACCCCGGTCAAGGGCCGCGAGAACATCGCGCAGGTCGGCACGGTCTCGTCGCGTGACGAGTCCATCGGCGCCCTGCTCGGCGAGGCCATCGAGCGCGTCGGCGAGGACGGTGTCATCACCGTCGAGGAGTCGTCCACGCTCGCGACCGAGCTCGTGATCACCGAGGGCGTGCAGTTCGACAAGGGTTACGTGTCGACGCACTTCTCGACCGACCTCGAGGCGCAGGAGGCCGTCTACGAAGACGTCCGCATCCTGCTGCACCGCGAGAAGATCTCGGCCCTGGCCGACGTCCTCCCGATCCTCGAGAAGGTCGCGGAGTCCGGCAAGCCGCTGCTGATCATCGCCGAGGACGTCGAGGGCGAGGCCCTGTCCACGCTGGTGGTCAACGCCGTCCGCAAGACCCTGAAGGTCGTCGCCGTGAAGGCGCCGTTCTTCGGCGACCGCCGCAAGGCGTTCCTCGACGACCTCGCGGTCGTCACCGGCGGCGAGGTGATCTCCTCGGAGATCGGCCTCAAGCTGTCCGAGACCACGCTCGACCAGCTGGGCACCGCCCGCCGCGTCGTCGTGACCAAGGACGACACCACGATCGTCGACGGCGGCGGTACCAAGGCCGACATCGCCGGCCGCGCGGAGCAGCTGCGCCGCGAGATCGAGGCCACGGACTCCGACTGGGACCGCGAGAAGCTCCAGGAGCGCCTCGCGAAGCTCTCCGGCGGCATCGCCGTGATCAAGGTCGGCGCCGCCACCGAGACCGAGCTCAAGGAGCGCAAGCACCGCATCGAGGACGCGGTCGCCGCTACGAAGGCCGCGGTCGAGGAGGGCATCGTCCCCGGCGGTGGCTCCGCTCTCGTGCACGGCTCCAAGGTGCTCGACGGCGGCCTCGGCCTGACCGGTGACGAGGCCACGGGTGTCGCGCTCGTCGCGAAGGCCCTGTCCGCGCCGCTGTTCTGGATCGCCGCGAACGCGGGCCTCGAAGGCGCCGTCGTGGTGAACAAGGTCCGCGAGGGCGAGTGGGGCTTCGGCATCAACGCCGCCAAGCTGGAGTTCGGCGACCTGCTCGAGCAGGGCATCATCGACCCGGTCAAGGTCACGCGTTCCGCCGTGGCGAACGCCGCCTCGATCGCGCGCATGGTGCTCACGACCGAGAGCGCCGTCGTCGAGAAGAAGGAAGACGAGCCCCTCTCGGCTGCGGCCGGTCACGGCCACGGCCACGGGCACGGCCACTGAGTTCGTCCGTCCCGCGTTTGGCGGGACGACGAGTTCGAGCTCGAACAAAACCGGGGTTGGCGCCATTCATTTGGTGCCAACCCCGGTTTTTCGTTCAGACTATTGCCAGTTGTCGCTTTCGCGCCTTGATGATGTGGTCGCGCTCCGATTCCGAGAGCCCGCCCCAGATTCCGTACGGTTCTTGCACCGCGAGAGCGTGTTTGCGGCACATCTCCAGCACGGGGCAGGCGAGGCAGACAGCCTTGGCGCGAGCCTCCCGCCGGGCTCTCGCCGGACCCCGTTCGCCGTCGGGGTGGAAGAAGAACGCGCTGTCCATGCCCCGGCACGAACCGCGCATCTGCCAGTCCCAGAGATCTGCGTTGGGACCGGGGAGCCTTCGGGTGTCCGCCATCGAGACCGCCTCCGTGACGACTGCTCCATTCGGCTTAACGATGATCCACCGTAGAACCGCGTCAAAACTTGTTCAAGAGGCTGAAGACCCTTATCAACTGATGGGTGACGGCACGCGTGTTCGATCACTCACCGCCCGGAGTTGCCGACCGGATGAGGTGAACGGAACATGGCTCTCGTGATGACACCACCGGAGATCAAATCGACCGGTAGTCACACGAGTGAGCCCCTTCTCTCAGTGGCCGCGGTGGCCAGGCGACTCGGCGTGGCTCCCGCCACCCTCCGCACCTGGGACCGCCGCTACGGCCTCGGCCCGACCGGCCACACCACGGGCCGGCACCGCAAATACGGACCGCCCGACGTGGCCAGGCTCGAATTGATGCAGCGCGCACTTCTTCGCGGCGCCTCATCGGCCGAGGCGGCCCGTTTCGCGCTCGACTCGAAATCGTCGATGACCCACGGCGACGCGCCCGCGGCCCCCACCGGCGGCCGCGGCCTGAAATTGCCAGGAGCTTCACGTTCTGCCCGCGGACTGGGCCGGGCCGCACTCGCCATGGATTCGATCGCCGTCCAGGAGATGCTCGCCGACTCCCTGGCCGCCGACGGCGTGATCGTCACGTGGAACGAGGTCGTGCGCCCGGTCCTGACGGCCGTCGCCGCCCGCTGGCAGCTCTCCGGCGCCGGCGTGGAGGTCGAGCACCTGCTCAACGAGTGCGTGCTCGCGGCGTTCGTGCGCGCCACACCATTGGTCAGCGACGGACGCAACCACCGCCCAGTGCTGCTCGCCTGCATGCCGGAGGAGAGGCACAATCTCCCCCTCTACCCGCTGGCCGCGGAACTGGCGCAGCGAGGCGTCGTGGTGAGGCAGCTGGGAGCGGCGTTGCCGATGGACGCGCTGGCGGCCGCCGTGCGCCGCACCGCCCCGTCCGCGGTGGTGCTGTGGGCGCAGCTGCCGCGGTACGCCGATCCGGGGGTGATCTCCGCGCTGCCCCGGACCCGGCAGCAGGTGAGGCTGTTCGTGGGAGGGCCGGGGTGGCGGCGCGGTGTGGTGGCCGGGCCGGCGGAGCGGGTGGAGGACCTGGCGGCGGCGGTGGACGCGGTGGAGGCGGCCGTCACCTGACGCCCGGTGCCTGACGCCTCAGACCTGCTACCCGTTGCCCAAACGCGACGATCGGCTCTTCCATGCTCGGGCCCCACCCCACCCGCCACTCGCCGCCGCCACACCGCCCCACCACCCCGCCCCCCAGGCGGCAGACTCCTCACCGTGACCGAAGAGCAGCTGCGCCGCGCCGCGTTCGGCGACCAGCCCGGCCGAGACGTCTGGCCCGCCCTCTCCGCCGGGAGCTCCCGAACCCGGTGGCTGGCGGCGGTGGTGCTCGGCGGCCAAGGCCACTACGCCGCCGCGGCCACCGCCTTGGACGCGCTCCGTCACGATCCCGACCCGGTGATCGCGTCCCTCGCCCTCTCGACTCGCGCGTCCCACCACCGTCAGCTGGGGGCGCACCACCTGGCCCGTCCCCTCGACGGCGCCGCCCTCGTCGAACTCCGAGCAACGGGCGCCCAGGACCCCGACGGAATCGACGCGGCGGGAGCCAGGGCCGACGCCCTGCTCGGCCTCGCCGCCGATTCGCTCGGTGCTCAACGCTTGGACGAGGCCCGCAGGTTGCTCGCACGAGTTGAGACGCATTCGTGGCGGAGCGAGGTCCGCAAGGGGTGGGTGACCGCCGAGATCGCCTTGGCGTCGGGTCTGCCACGAGAAGCAGTGGCACCCGCGGAGGCGGCGTACGAGGTGGCGACGAGCAGGAAGGCGCTCCGGCACGAGCTCAAGTCGGCACTCGTCCTGGGCACCTCGTTGGTCGTGTGGGGGACACCCGACGGCCTGAATCGGGGGCTTGAACTAGTCGAGTGTGAGCTAAATCACAGTGCTCAAAACGGGCTCCAGCCGTTGATCTGGCCGAGCGCTCTCGTCCTGGCGGGCCACGCTCCCACGATGGGTGCAACCGCCCTCGACCGGGCGACTGAGGCTCTGAGCTGCGTGTTGCGGAGAGCTGATCCGGTCAGCCGCCGGGTCGCCCTTGATTCCCCGTGGGTGCCGAGTGGGCTGCTCCGTTCCGGGGAACCCCCGAACGCAGACCCTCAGGCGAACTTCTTGACGGATTAAGCACCGGATCGTGTCAAGGTCGGGCCTCCAGCGTCCGATAGGGGAGATGGAACGTCACTCGGCTGCAGGAAAGGAGTCCCCGTGACCACGGTCCTTATTTGCGACGACCGGCGCAGTGTGCGGGAGGGTCTCACCCGCGTGATGTCGGCTGTCCCCGGGGTTAGCCGCATCGACTGCGTAGCGCACGGTGACGAGTTGTTGGCTCGCTTTTCAAGGCAGCCGGTCGACGTCGTCCTGGTGGGAACCCAGCGCGCCGTCCCGACCGGGGTTGAAGCAACCCGTCGGCTCGTCTCCGCGAATCCGCAGGCAAACGTCATCGTCTTCGGAGCACCCGACGACGCCGGGAGCATCGCGGCGGCGATCGCCGGCGGTGCCCGCGGCTACCTGAGGTGGGACGCGTCGCGTCCCGAGCTTGTGGCAGCCCTCGCGCACACGCTCGCCAGCACCTCGGTGCCGGCACCGAGGCAGCCCTCCGACCCCGGCGTGCAGCTCACGGAGCGTGAGCTCCAGGTGCTGCGGGGCATGAGCCAGGGCAAGAGCAACGGCCAGATCGGCCGCGAGCTCTACCTGTCGGAGGACACGGTGAAGACGCACGCACGTCGTCTCTTCCGCAAGCTCGGTGTCCGTGACCGCGCTCAGGCGGTCGCGCACGGCTTCCGGCGAGGCCTCGTCCAGTAGGAGTCGCTCTTGCCGCACCGGCCCCGCGTCCTCATATGCCGCATGTGGGGAAGCGGGGCCGGTGGCGTGAGACGGCCCACTCCGGCCCACCTGTGCAACTGGTGGTCCTCGGGGTCGCGCAATTAGCCCAGCCCGGTGACAATGTCGCCGGGCTGTAAGCCGTTCGGGCGTGTCGGCTGTTCACGCGGGGTGTCCATACCCCACCTATGAACAGAACGCCCGCAGAACGGTACGGTGAAGCTGCTGCAACGGGTCGCTGTGAGTGACTCGTGTTGTTTCCTGTCGGTACGCCAACAAGTAACACCAGGGCTGTTGTCTGCGATGACCAACTTGGGGGACGGACTGGACGCCGAAGTGGGCGCGGCCGTCGACGGCGACCGCCAGGCGATCGAACGCCTGCTGGCCTCCATACGTCCTCTGGTGGTGCGGTACTGCCGCGCCCGAGTTGGCAGGCAGGAGCGGAGCTTCGCTTCGGCGGACGATGTGGCCCAGGAGGTGTGTCTCGCGGTGCTCACGGCATTGCCCAGCTACCGCGACCAGGGTCGGCCCTTCCTCGCGTTCGTCTACGGGATCGCGGCGCACAAGGTCGCCGATGCACATCGGTCCGCAGCCAGGAACCGCTCCGAGCCCGTTCCCGAAGTCCCCGACGCGCCGGAGACCGACGCCGGTCCCGAGCAACGGGCGATGCAGGGCGAACTCTCCGACCGGATGGCGGTGCTGTTGCGCGTCCTGCCGGAGAAGCAGCGGGAGATCCTGCTGTTGAGGGTGGTGGTCGGGCTCTCCGCCGAGGAAACGGCCGAGGCGGTCGGTTCGACGCCGGGTGCGGTACGGGTGGCGCAACACCGCGCGCTCGCTCGTCTGCGCAAGTCGCTGGCAGCGGAGGAGGTGGTCTGAGTGGCCGACGAACACGGGAAGGACGACGAGGAAGTGCGCGGACAGGACGACAGAGCCCCGCACGAGCCCGTCGCCGACGATCTTTCGGCAGTGCAGGCCGATGACAAGCTGCTGGACGCGCTGGGGTCTGCGACACCGGGTGCGGCCGGCTCACTCGTCGACGACGAGCTGAACGCGTTGCTGCTCGCGTGGCGCAACGAGGTGGAGACGGAGCCGTTCACCGAGCTCGTCGACACCGACACGGCGATCGCCACGATCCAGGCTGCCCGCCCGCAGCCCGTGAACAGGCATCGCTTCCTGATCCCGCTGGCGAGCGCCGCCGCGGTCCTGGCCATCGCCTTCACCGGCGTGAGCCTGGTGGCCCGCGACGCACAGCCCGGCGACACGCTGTGGGGCCTCACGCAGGTGCTCTACTCCGAGCACGCGAAGTCGATCGAGGCCGCGGCCATCATCAACACCGACCTCGAGTCGGCGCGTCTGGCGCTGCGCGAGGGCAAGGTCGACGAGGCCCGCGAGAAGCTGAACAAGGTCGAGGCGAGCCTCGGCTCGGTCTCCACGGCCGACGGCAAGGCGCAGCTCGAGGAGAAGCACAAGGAGCTGGAGAAGCAGCTCGACACCAACACCTCGACCGCGCCGCCGACCACGACGACGCCGAAGCCGACGAAGCCGCCCAAGTCCTCGGAGCCTTCGGCCACGCCGTCCACGTCGTCCACGCCGCCGACCACGACGGAGCCGTCCACGCCGCCGTCGTCCGAGACCCCGGCGCCGCCGACGTCGAACGGCGAGAACCCGCCGCCTCCGCCGCCGGACCCCGGCACGGGTGAGAACCCCGGCTCGAGCGGGACCGGGACGAACGCGGAGACCGCCGGGCAGACCACCGGCAGCTGAGCCGGTTGAGACGCAGTGTGAACGGCCCCTGACCTTCGCAGGTCAGGGGCCGTTCACATGCTCGGGCGTTCACACGTCAGGTGGAATGTGACCGGTCGAGTTGCGCGGACCGCCCATCGGGGGTGCGGCACACCTCACAGGCCGGCCGGGGGTCAGCGCGCCGACTCGGTCGCGGTGACCCCGTCCGCGTACCCGCGGCAGTACTCCCAGCTCACGTAGGCCCCGGGGTTCGGATCGAACGCCGGCTCGTGCGGGCGCATGTGCCCGTCGGCGAGCAGCTGCTCCAGTGAGGCTCGTAACAGCGCCCAGTCGTGGTAGTGCGGTTCCTGGCACTCACCGCAGTCCACGACGATGCCGCGCACGCCTCTGTGTTCGAGCAGCGCCTGGTAGACGGCGAGGTCGCTCAGGTCGCTGACCAGCTCCGTCCGTTCGTCGTCGTCCATCGGGGGATGGTCGTGGTCGGGCTCGCCCAGGGACAGCGCTGGGTCCTCTGGGTCGCCTGCGAAGGGGTCTGGTGGCAACGCGTCGTGCGGCACGACCCCGCACGGTACCCCCCGTGCCCCCGGAGCCGTCCAGATACCATGGGTCGCACCGCCTCCGCCTGCGGAAACCACGCTCGCAGGAGGGGGAGCAAACCGCACGACGGAAGGCAAGTCACCCGCTATGACCAGCGAGCTCAACGCTGACGGAGTCCCGGGCAAGTTCGCCATGCTGGGACTGACCTTCGACGACGTGCTCCTGCTGCCTGCCGAGTCCGACGTCGTCCCCAGTGGCGTCGACACGAGCACCAGGATCTCGCGCAACATCACCCTCAAGATCCCGCTGGCCAGCGCCGCGATGGACACGGTCACCGAGGGCCGGATGGCGATCTCGATGGCCCGGCAGGGCGGCATCGGCGTGCTGCACCGCAACCTCTCCATCGAGGACCAGGCCCGCCAGGCCGAGACCGTCAAGCGGTCCGAGGCCGGCATGGTCACCGACCCGGTCACCTGCTCGCCCGACGCCACGCTGGCCGAGGTCGACGCGCTGTGCGCGCGCTACCGCATCTCCGGCGTGCCGGTGACGGACGCGAACAACAAGCTGGTGGGCATCATCACGAACCGCGACATGCGGTTCGAGCTCGACCACAGCAAGCGCGTGAGCGAGGTCATGACCAACGGCCCGCTGGTCACCGCGCAGGTCGGCGTGTCGGCCGAGGCCGCGCTGGGCCTGCTGCGCCGCCACAAGGTCGAGAAGCTGCCGATCGTCGACGGCGACGGCAAGCTCAAGGGCCTGATCACGGTCAAGGACTTCGTGAAGACCGAGCAGTACCCGAACGCCACCAAGGACCCGGACGGCCGCCTGCTGTGCGCCGCCGCGGTGGGTGTGGGCGAGGACTCGTTCGTCCGCGCGATGACGCTGGCCGAGGCGGGTGTCGACGTGCTGATGGTCGACACGGCCCACGGCCATTCGCGCGGCGTGCTGGAGATGGTCGCCCGCATCAAGAAGGAGCTCGGCGACTCGACGGACGTCGTCGGCGGCAACGTCGCGACCAGGGGCGGTGCCCAGGCCCTGATCGACGCGGGCGCGGACGGCGTGAAGGTCGGTGTCGGCCCCGGCTCGATCTGCACCACGCGCGTCGTCGCCGGTGTCGGCGTCCCGCAGATCACCGCGATCTACGAGGCCTCGCTGGCCTGCCGCGCGGCCGGTGTGCCGGTGATCGGTGACGGCGGCATCCAGTACTCCGGCGACATCGCCAAGGCCATCGCGGCCGGCGCGTCCGCCGTGATGCTCGGATCGCTCCTCGCGGGCACCCAGGAGGCGCCCGGCGACCTGATCCTGGTCAACGGCAAGCAGTTCAAGACCTACCGCGGCATGGGCTCGCTCGCGGCCATGCAGTCCCGCGGCGAGAACAAGTCGTTCTCCAAGGACCGCTACTTCCAGGACGACGTGCTCAACGAGGACAAGCTCGTCCCCGAGGGCATCGAGGGCCGCACGCCGTTCCGCGGCCCGTTGTCCCAGGTCGTGCACCAGCTCAACGGCGGCCTGCGCGCGGCCATGGGCTACACGGGTTCCCGGACGATCACCGAGCTGCAGGACGCGCAGCTCGTGCGGATCACGGCGGCGGGCCTGAAGGAGTCCCACCCGCACGACATCACGATGACCGTCGAGGCGCCGAACTACACCACCCGTTAGAGTCACTCGGCCGTTCCGGCTGCTTGCACGCTCGTTCTAAAGCTCTGGAGAGGAACCACAGGTGCGCGATCTGGTCGAGATCGGCATGGGCCGGACCGCGAGGCGGGCCTACGAGCTGGACGACATCGAGATCATCCCGTCGCGTCGGACGAGGTCGTCGAAGGACGTCTCCACGACGTGGCAGATCGATGCCTACCGCTTCGACATCCCGCTGATCACCCACCCGACCGACGCCATCGTGTCGCCGGGCACGGCGGTCGCGGTCGGCGAGCTCGGTGGTCTCGGCGTGCTGAACGCCGAGGGCCTCTGGGCGCGGCACGGCGACGTGGACGAGGCGCTGTTCCGCCTGGTCCAGGCGACCGAGGACAACGAGGACCCGGCCGCGGCGGTGAAGGTGCTGCAGGAGCTGCACGCCGCGCCGCTGCGGATGGACCTGATCGCCGAGGCGGTCAAGCAGGTCCGCGAGTCGGGCGTCACCGTCGCGGTCCGCGTCAGCCCGCAGCGCGCCGCCGAGCTCACCCCGGACCTGCTGGCCGCGGGCGTCGAGATCCTGGTCGTGCAGGGCACGATCATCTCGGCCGAGCACGTCACGCGCGGTGGCGAGCCGCTCAACCTGAAGTCGTTCATCGCGGACCTCGACATCCCGGTGATCGCGGGCGGTGTCGGTGACTACCGCACCGCCATGCACCTCATGCGCACGGGCGCGGCGGGCGTGATCGTCGGCTACGGCTACACGCCCGGCGTCACCACCACCGACCAGGTCCTGGGCATCGGCGTGCCGATGGCCACCGCGATCGCCGACGCCGCGGCCGCGCGCCGCGACTACCTCGACGAGACCGGCGGCCGGTACGTGCACGTCATCGCCGACGGCGGCGTCACGACCTCGGGCGACGTGGCGAAGTCCATCGCCTGCGGTGCCGACGCCGTGATGCTCGGCGAGCCCCTCGCGGCCGCGACCGAGGCACCGGGTCAGGGCCTGTACTGGACGGCGGCGTCCGCGCACCCGTCCGTGCCGCGCAGCCTCGTCGCCGAGGCCGTCGACCAGGAGCTCGACCTGCGCAAGCTGCTGTTCGGCCCGTCCGCCGACCCGCGCGGCGTGACGAACCTGTTCGGCGCGTTGAAGCGGGCCATGGCCAAGACCGGCTACTCCGACCTCAAGGAGTTCCAGAAGGTCGGCCTGACCATCCGCGGCTGATCACGGCTCCGCAGAAGGGCGCGTTCCGACCTGGGACGCGCCCTTCTGCTTTGCTGGGTGCCGTGCCGCTCGTCGAGATCAACTACGCCTCCCACGTCCCGCCCGCGGTCCTGCGCGACCTGGCGGAGGTGCTCCCGCACGCCGTGTCGCTCGCGGTCGAGTGCCCCGAGGAGCCCTACGACGGCGACCTCCGGCCCGGCGACGTCGAACTGCGCTTCCGCGAGCACGGCCCGTTCGATGTGAGCGGCATGGACGTCGTCGTCGAGGTCCGTTCGAAGTACTTCGAGAGCCGCGCGGCCGACCGCCAGGACCGGGCCGACCGGCTCTGCACGGCCATCTCCGAGGCCACAGGCCTCGCTGACCTGGGCGTATACCTCAGCCTCCCGGTCGCTGCTTGGGCCCAAACCTGATCCTGCAACCGAACGGGCACCCCGCGCGTCCACTTGAGCGTGGATTTGGATGCGTTGTTCGGCGACGGCAAGAACAGTGATGTGGACACGATCGACCCGGACGCCGACGTCACAGAGTTCGAGGACGCTCCCGAGGAGGACGACCGGGTCGGGGGCATCGGCTGGAAGGCCCTGGCCCTGTTCGTGTGCGGCGGCCTGGTGATCACGGCGCTGGCCGTGGCGTTCACGGTCTGGGTCATCAACGGCCTGGTGCTCTGAGCTGACGGGTGCGCCTTCGGGCGCACCCTCAACCTGTGCATTTTTCTGTATAGTTCTGTGCATGACCGCAATGCGCGATGCTCGCGAGCTGACCGTCACGGAGGCCACGAAACGTGGTGTCGCCGGGCTGGTCGCCGATGCCGAGCACGGTGGTCCGGTCGTCGTCACGCGGCACAGCCGGCCGGTGGCCGCGGTCGTGCCGGTGAGCCGCTTGGCGGAGATCGACGAGGCGGCGGCGGACCTGAGGGATCTGGCGCTCGTCCTCGCCCGGTCGGCGGCCGACTCGGGCAGGCGCACTTCGTTCGACGACGTGCTGGCAGCGTTCGGGCACACCCGTGAGTCGCTGGCGGCGGTGGAGGACGACGACTCGCTCGATGGCTGAAGTGCTGTTCACCGACGCGGCGATCGACGACCTGCGCCGGCTCGGTCCCGACGTGGTGCCGAAGGTCCTCAAGAAGATCCAGCTCCTGCTCGACAACCCCGAGGCGGGGTATCCGCTCGGTGGTGAGCTGACCGGGTTTCGCAAGCTGGTGGTGGGGCGCAACCACTGGCGGATCGTCTACCGGATCACCTCTGACGGGGCCGTGGAAGTCTGCGAGGTCTGGTGCGTGGGCGTGCGCTCGGACTCCGAGGTCTACGCCGAGGCGGCGGCGCGGGTCGCATCGGCGGCCGACGAGGGTTCCACCATGGCGAGGCTGGCCGACGTGATCGCCCGGCTCGGACGCCTGGCTGGTGACGTGGCCGTCGAGGAGGTCGCCCCGCGCGAGCCGGTTCCGGACTGGCTGGCGCAGCGGCTCGTGCACACCGCCGGCATCCCGTTGGAGCAGGTCGCGGCGCTGAGTCTGCAGCAGGCCGTCGACCTCTGGACCGACTTCATGACCGCGTCCCGCCCATCTGAACCGATAGGGGACTAGGCGTTACCGGAAGTAACGCCTACTCTCCGGTTCATGGGTGAACTCGCCGGTAACTTCGATGTCGTCATCGTCGGCTCCGGGTTCGGTGGCAGCGTCGCCGCACTCCGCCTGACCGAGAAGGGCTACCGCGTCGCCGTCCTCGAGGCGGGGCGCCGGTTCGCCGACGACGAGTTCGCCAAGACCAGCTGGGACCTCCGCCGCTACCTGTGGGCGCCGCGGCTGCGGTGTTTCGGCATCCAGCGCATCCACACCCTGCGCAACGTCATGGTGCTCGCCGGCGCGGGTGTCGGCGGCGGCTCCCTCGTGTACGCGAACACGCTGTACCGGCCGCTCAGGCCGTTCTACGAGGACCGGCAGTGGGCGCACATCACCGACTGGCAGGACGAGCTGGAGCCGTTCTACGACCAGGCGAGCCGGATGCTGGGCGTCGTCACGAATCCCACGACCACCCCTAGCGACGTCGTCATGCAGAAGGTCGCGAAGGACATGGGCGTCGAGGACAGCTACCACGCGACGCCCGTCGGGGTGTTCTTCGGCGAGCCCGGCAAGAAGACCGCCGACCCGTTCTTCGGAGGTGCCGGGCCGGAGCGGACGGGCTGCACCGAGTGCGGCAGCTGCATGTCCGGCTGCCGGGTGGGGGCGAAGAACACGCTGGTCAAGAACTACCTCTACCTCGCGGAGAAGCTCGGTGCGCAGGTCTTCCCGCTGACCACGGTCACGAAGCTCCACGAGAACGACGGCAAGTGGACCATCGACACGAAGACGACCGGCGGCAGGGCCACGAGGACCTTCACGGCCGACCAGGTCGTGGTCGCGGCCGGCACCTGGGGCACGCAGCAACTGCTGCACAAGGCGAAGGCCACCACGCTCCCCAGGATTTCGCCCAAGCTCGGCGAGCTGACCCGCACCAACTCCGAGTCGATCATCGGGGCCGCGCGCTACGCGGTCGACCCGGCCACCGACTTCACGCAGGGCGTCGCGATCACGAGCTCCATCCACCCCGACGAGATCACGCACATCGAGCCCGTCCGGTACGGCAAGGGCAGCAACGCCATGGGCATGCTGCAGACCCTCGCCACGGACGGCGCGCTGAGCACTCCGCGGTGGCTGCAGTTCGTCAAGCAGGCCGTCCGCCACCCGCTGCGGTTGCTGCGCCTGCTCAGCGTGCACCGGTGGAGCGAGCGGACCGTGATCCTGCTGGTCATGCAGAGCCTCGACAACTCCATCACGACGTTCCTCAAGCGCGGCAAGCTCACCAGCAAGCAGGGCCACGGCGAGCCGAACCCGGCGTTCATCCCGGCCGGTCACGAGGCGAACCTGCTGGCCGCCAAGCACATCGGCGGCATCGCGGGCGGCACGTGGGGCGAGCTGTTCAACATCCCGCTGACCGCGCACTTCATCGGCGGCTGCGCGATCGCGTCCGACGCCGACCGGGGCGTCATCGACCCGTACCACCGGGTGTTCAACTACCCGAGTCTGTCCGTTGTGGACGGTTCGGCGATCAGTGCGAACCTCGGCGTGAACCCGAGCCTCACCATCACCGCGCAGGCCGAGCGGGCCTTCTCGCTGTGGCCGAACAAGGGCGAGGTGGACCAGCGACCGGCCCAGGACCAGCCCTACCGGCGGATCAACCCGACGAAGCCGAAGAACCCGGCGGTTCCCGATCATGCTCCAGCCGCATTGCGGTTGCCGATCGTGAAGGCGTCCTGACACGGTGGAGGCATGGCCAAAAAGCCGTTCGCTTCCAGCGCTGACCTCTCTCCCAAGGACGAGGTCTTCGTCGAGCTCGCCGAGGGCGTCTACACCCTGACCGCCGAAGGCGACCCCAACGTCGCGGCCATCGAGGCCGAGGACTTCCTGATCTGCTTCGAGGCGCGGGCGACACCCGCGGCGGCGCGCAGGTGGCTCACCCAGCTGCGCAAGCACACCAAGAAGCCGGTCCGGTACCTCGTGCTGAGCCACTACCACGCCGTGCGCACGCTCGGGGCCAGCGCGTTCGACGCCCAGGAGGTCGTCGCGCACGAGATGACGCGGGTGCTGATCGCCGAACGCGGGCAGCAGGACTGGGAGAGCGAGTTCGGCCGCATGCCGCGGCTCTTCGAGCAGCCCGAGGAGATCCCCGGCCTGACCTGGCCGACGCTCACGTTCTCCGACCGCATGACGATCCCGCTGGGCGACGAGCGCGGCGACCTGGTGCTGCAGTTCCTCGGGCGCGGGCACACCGCGGGCGACATCGTGGCGTGGCTGCCGCAGCAACGCATCCTGTTCGCGGGTGACCTGGTCGAGTCGCAGGCCGCGCTCTACACCGGGGACGCGTTCCACGACGAGTGGGCGACGTCCACTTTGGACGAGATCGAGGACCTGGGCGCCGAGGTCCTCGTCGGCGGGCGCGGCAAGGTCGCGCGCGACCGCATCGAGGTCGAGGCCGCGATCAACCAGAGCAGGCACTTCCTCAACGAGCTGCGCCGCACGGTCGGCGGGGTCCACGCCGAGGGCGGCACGCTCAAGCAGGCCTTCGAACTGGCGCACCAGACCCTCGTCGGCCGCTACGGGCGCTGGCCGATCTTCGAGCACTGCCTGCCGTTCGACGTGAAGCGCTACTGGGACGAGTGCGACGGCAGGGACTGGCCGGAGATCTGGACCGCCGAACGCGACCGGGCCGTGTGGGACGCCCTGCAATGACCGTCCTGGTCGTCGGTGCGGGGCCGGTCGGGCTCACCGCCGCGCTGTTCCTCGCGCGGGCCGGTGTGCCGAGCGTCGTGCTGGAGGCCCGGGAACGACGTGCCGAGGCCGGCAGCCGGTCGATCTGCGTGCAGCGCGACGTGCTGGAGGTCCTCGAACGGATCGGCGTCGGGCAGGCAGTCGCCGACGCGGGCGTCACCTGGTACACCGGCCGCACCTTCCACCGCGACCGCGAGGTGCTGACCCTGACCTTCCCGCAGGCCAGTGGTTTCCCGCCGTTCGTGAACACCCCGCAGACCGTGGTGGAGCGGCTGCTGGAGGAACGGGTCCGCGCCGAGCCGTTGGTCGAACTCCGCTACGGGCACCCGCTCGAAGCCCTCACCCAGGACGACGAGGGGGTGTTCACACCGGACGGGATCCGGGCGACCCACTGCGTCGCCGCGGACGGCGCGCACTCCAAGGTCCGCGAGCTGCTGGGCATCCCGTTCGAGGGCTTCTCGTTCGACGACAGGTTCATCATCGCCGACGTCCGCGTCGACCTGGACTTCGAGGCACCGGAACGCCGCTTCTACTTCGACCCGCCCTGGAACCCCGGCCGTCAGGTCCTCCTGCACCCGCAACCGGACGGCGTCTGGCGGATCGACTGGCAGGTCGCCGAGGACGTCCGGCTCAGCGACGAGCACATCCGCGCGATCGTCGGTGACAGGCCGTACGAGGTCGTCTGGCAGTCCACCTACCGCTTCCACCAGCGCCGGGCAGCGCGGTTCCGGGAAGGCAGGGTCCTGCTCGCGGGCGACGCGGCGCACGTGATGAGCCCGTTCGGCGCCCGCGGCCTGAACTCGGGCATCTGCGACGCCGACAACGCGGCCTGGAAGATCGCCGCCGACCGCCGCGGCGAGGCGGGCCCGCACCTGCTCGCCTCCTACGACGCCGAACGCGGTGCCGCCGCCGACGAGAACCTCCGCATCACCGGCGAGACCATGCGGTTCCTCGTGCCGGGCACCCCCGAGGAACGAGCGCACCGGGAGCGCGCGCTCGAGACCGGTGAGGGCATCGACTCGGGCAAGCTCTTCACCCCGTTCGCCTACGAGGGCGGTGGCGTGCTCGTCGAGGGGTCCCGCACGGCAGGTCCCGGCTTCACGGTCCGGGACGGCCTGCTGATCAGGCCCGACGGCCACGTCGCCGGCCGCGACGACGAGGAGACGAGACGCCGTGCGCTCGGCTGGTGAACCGCAGAACACCCTGTACGCACACCGGAAACCGCTCGCGGTGGTGAGGTGCGCGAGCGTCGGGGACGTCCAGGCAGGTCTGGAACGTGCTGCACGCCAAGGCATTCCGGTCGCCGCGCGCAGCGGTGGCCACAGCTACGCGGGTTACTCGTGGCCGGACGGCGGCCTGGTGCTCGACCTCGGCGGGCTGTCGCACGTCCGGGTCGACGGCCGGCGAGCGACGATCGGTGCCGGTGCCCGGATGCACGACGTCTACGAGGCACTCGGCGCGGCGGGCCAGGCGTTGCCCGCCGGTTCGTGCAGCACGGTCGGCATCGCCGGGCTCGCCCTCGGCGGCGGCATCAGCGTGATCTCCCGCCGGTACGGCCTGACCTGCGACCACCTCGTGCAGGCGCGGATCGTCACCCCGGACGGAGTCCTGCGCACGGTCTCGGACGAGTCGGAGCCCGACCTGTTCTGGGCGTTGAAGGGCGGCGGAGGCGGCAACTTCGGCGTCGTCACGGAGTTCACGTTCCGCACGGACCCGGCGCCGGACCTGGTCGTGTTCGGCCTCGACTACCCGGACGGCACGACGGCGGACGTGCTCGACGCCTGGCAGGACTGGATCGCGGACGCGCCGGACGAGCTGTGGACGAGCCTGCGCGTCGACTCGGGCTCGCCGTCGGTGCCGAGCGTCCGGGGCACGTACGCGGGCCCTGCGAAGGACCTGCACCGGCTGCTTGACCGGATGCCTCGCGGCGCTCGTGAGGTGGAGGAGACGACCTACCTGCAGGCGATGCGGCACTACGCCGGACCTGCGGAAACCGGCGAGCCGTACGTGGCGTCGTCGCGGATGCTCCACTCGCCCGTGCCGGGGTCGAAGGTCGCCGCGCTGGTGGACGGGCAGCCCCCGTGCATGATCCAGTTCGACTCGTTCGGCGGCGTGGTCGGACGGGTCGCGCCCGACGCCACCGCCTTCCCGCACCGCGACGCCACGGCCAGCGCCCAGGTTTACGTGCACCTGGGCGACCTGACCGAGGCGGGGGCCCGTGCGCTGCTCGCGGGCCTGCGCGACGGGCTCGGCGCGGGCACCACCGGGTACGTGAACTACATCGACCCGGAGATGCCCGACCGCGTACTACGGCCGCAACCTGAAGCGCCTCAAGGAGGTCGCGGACCGGTACGACCCCGATCGCGTGCTGGCGTTCGAGCAGGGCCTATAGCTGGATCCCGGTCAGCACGGTGATGCGCTCCTCGGTGAAGTCCTCCATCGCGGACCGCACGCCCTCGCGCCCGGTGCCCGAGCCCTTCACGCCGCCGTACGGCATCTGGTCGGCGCGGTAGGAGGGCACGTCACCGATGATCACGCCACCGACCTCGAGCTCGGCCGCCGCCTCGAACGCCACCTGCACGTCGCGGGTGAACACCCCGGCCTGCAGCCCGTACTTGGAGTCGTTGGCCTGCGCGAACGCGTCCTCGACGCCGTCCGCGACCGACACCACGAGCACCGGCCCGAAGATCTCCTCGGTCCAGACCTTGGCGGTCTTCGGCACGTCGGTGAGCACGGTCGGTTCGACCGTCGCGCCGGTCCGCTTGCCGCCCAGCAGCACGCGGGCGCCGACGTCGGTGGCCATGTTGACCCACTCCTCGACGCGCTTGGCGTTGTCCTCGTCGATCAGCGGCCCGACCTCGACCTCGGGGTCGTGCGGGTCGCCGGTCTTGAGCGCTGCCACCGCCTCCACGAGCTTCGGCACGAACTCGCCGGCCTTCGAGCGGTCGACGACCACCCGCTGCACGGCGATGCACGACTGCCCGGCCTGGTAGTTGCCGAACGTCGCGATGCGCCGCGCCGCGTGGTCCAGGTCCGTCCAATCAGGACAGATGATCGCCGCCGCGTTGGAGCCCAGCTCCATCACGACGTGCTTGCGCGGCGCGGCGTCCATCAGCGACCAGCCGACCTTCGTGGACCCGGTGAACGAGATGACCGGCAGCCGTTCGTCCTTCACCAGGGCGTCCATGTCCTTGCCGCGCACGGGAAGGACCGAGAACGCGCCCTCGGGCAGATCGGTCTCGGCCAGGATCTCGCCCAGCAGCAACGCGGACAGCGGCGTCGCCGAGGCGGGCTTCACGATCACCGGCGCGCCCACCGCGAGCGCCGGCGCGACCTTGTGCGCCACCAGGTTCAGCGGGAAGTTGAACGGCGCCACCGCGAGCACGGGTCCGCGCGGGACGTGCCGGACGATCGCCATCCGCCCCACGCCACCGGCCTCGGTGTCGAGCCGCTGCAGCCCGCCGGTGAACCGGCGCGCCTCCTCGGCGGCGAACCGGAACGTGTTGACCGCGCGCTGCACCTCGATCTCGGCCCACTTGAGCGGCTTGCCGTTCTCGGCCGTGATCGTCTCGGCGATCTCCTCGGCGCGGTCGGCGAGGGCCTTCGAGACCTGCAGCAACGCCTCGGCCCGCACGTGGGCTGGTGTTCGCCGGAACTCCTTGGCCACGGACGCGGCCGCGGCGATCGCACGTTCCACCTGGTCTCTGCCCGGCACCGCCACCGAGGCGACCTCGGTGCCGTCGAACGGGTGGAGAACCTCCAACGCCTGCTCGCCCTGCTCGGGGCGGCCGGCGACCCAGCAGGGCCGGGGTTGCGGGGTGAACGCGTCCATGGGCCTCACGTTAAGCCCTGTTGGCCTGCACGTACCTGATGAGATCCGAGTAGTGGCCGACATGCCCTTCAACGCGTTGGAGCTCGAAGGCGGGATGCTCCCGGATTGTCCGGATCATGTCTTCCAACCGGGCCAGCACGTGCTCGGGTTCGTACTCGATCCCGTAGGTCTCGCAGAACAACCGCGTCCGCCGCTCGCGGTCGTCCGGCAGCGCCAGCACGAACTGGATCAACGCCCAGCTGACGTCCCACCAGCGCGGCCCCGGATGCGCGCTGTCCCAGTCGAAGACGCCCGTCGGCGTCCCGTCGCGGAACACGACGTTGTACGGGGCGAAATCACCGTGCAGCACCACTTCGACGGGTTCGCGGGCGGGGTGCTGCCACCCGTCCAACTCGTCGACCAGTCGCGCTGTCGTGTCGTGCAGCCGCCGCAGCAGCAGTGCCGACTCGATCAACGTCCTGTCGCTCGAAGGGGGCACGTGGCCAACCTCACCCGGCAGGTAGCTGAGCAGTTCGTGCTCGTCGTCCAGCCGCAGCGGCACCGGCGCGATCCCCAGAGGTGCCAAGCGCCGCAACAACTCGTGCACCCGAGGAGCCCACGGCCCGGCCGGCCTGCGCACCGCGTCACCCACCCTGAACACCTGGTTCAGCCCGCCACCGGTCAGCAGTTCACCGTCCACCCATGAGATCCTTGGGGACGTGTCCGACACCAGCAACCGCCCTGTTCTCGTCGTCGACTTCGGCGCCCAGTACGCGCAGCTGATCGCGCGCCGCGTGCGCGAGGCCCAGGTCTACTCCGAGGTCGTCCCGCACACCGCGAGCGTCAGCGAGATCCTCGACAAGAACCCGCTGGCCATCGTGCTGTCCGGTGGCCCGTCGAGCGTGTACGAGGAGAACGCCCCGCAGGTCGACCCGAAGCTGTTCGAGACCGGCGTCCCGGTCTTCGGCATCTGCTACGGCTTCCAGGCGATGGCGCGCGCACTCGGCGGTTCGGTGGAGCAGACCGGCACCCGCGAGTACGGCCGCACCGACCTCGGCGTGTCCGGCACGGGCGGG
This sequence comes from Lentzea albida, assembly GCF_900111005.1. Classification (GTDB taxonomy): domain Bacteria; phylum Actinomycetota; class Actinomycetes; order Mycobacteriales; family Pseudonocardiaceae; genus Lentzea; species Lentzea albida. Next base: position 289,792 of record NZ_FOFV01000004.1, on the reverse strand, counting down.
TCGCTGCACGAGGAACTGCCCGGCTCGCACCCGGTGTGGATGAGCCACGGCGACGCCGTCACCAAGGCGCCCGAGGGCTTCACCGTCACCGCGACCAGCGAGGGCGCGCCGGTCGCCGCGTTCGAGGACACCGAGCGCCGCTTCGCGGGCGTCCAGTACCACCCCGAGGTCCACCACTCGCCGCACGGCCAGGAGGTCCTGCGCCGGTTCCTGCACGAGATCGCGGGCATCCGTCCGCAGTGGACGACGTCGTCCATCGTGGACGAGCAGGTCAGCCGCATCCGCGAGCAGATCGGTGACGGCAAGGCGATCTGCGGCCTCTCCGGCGGCGTCGACTCCGCCGTGGCCGCGGCCCTCGTCCAGCGCGCCATCGGCGACCGCCTCACCTGCGTCTTCGTCGACCACGGCCTGCTGCGCTCCGGCGAGCGCGCCCAGGTCGAGCGCGACTACGTGGCCGCCACGGGCATCAACCTGGTGACCGTCGACGCCCGCGAGCGCTTCTTGAGCGCTTTGGCCGGCGTCACGGACCCGGAGGAGAAGCGCAAGATCATCGGCCGCGAGTTCATCCGCGTCTTCGAGCAGGCCGAGCGCGACCTCAAGGCCGAGGGCGACTACCGCTTCCTCGTGCAGGGCACGCTCTACCCGGACGTCGTCGAGTCCGGCGGCGGCGCGGGCACCGCGAACATCAAGTCGCACCACAACGTCGGCGGCCTCCCGGACGACCTCCAGTTCGAACTGGTCGAGCCGCTGCGCGCCCTGTTCAAGGACGAGGTCCGCCGCGTCGGCACCGAGCTCGGCCTGCCCGAGACGATCGTGCAGCGCCAGCCGTTCCCCGGCCCGGGCCTCGGCATCCGCATCATCGGCGAGGTCACCCAGGACCGCCTCGACACGCTGCGCCAGGCCGACGCCATCGCGCGCGAGGAACTGACGGCCGCCGGCCTCGACCGCTCGATCTGGCAGTGCCCGGTCGTGCTGCTCGCGGACGTCCGCAGCGTCGGCGTCCAGGGCGACGGCCGCACGTACGGGCACCCGATCGTGCTGCGCCCGGTGTCGTCCGAGGACGCGATGACCGCGGACTGGACGCGCCTGCCGTACGAGGTTCTGGAGCGGATCTCGACCCGGATCACCAACGAGGTGGCGGAGGTCAACCGCGTGGTGCTGGACGTGACGTCCAAGCCGCCGGGCACCATCGAGTGGGAGTAGGAACGTGCGAAGGGCCCCTGGGAGACCAGGGGCCCTTCGCGTTCTCTAGGAGTTCTTGCGCCTCAACGAGTTCGTCAGCAGCACCAGGCCGACCAGGATGGCCGTCCCCCCCAGCGCCCACCTCAGGTCGAACCAGAACGTCCCGTTGCTCAGCACGTAGGCCGCCATCAGCCCGCCACCGATCCCGAAGACCAGCCCCAGCGGGTCGATCCGCCTGCGCATCACCTGCTGCTGCTCAGTCACGGAGCACCCTCACCTCTCCGACGCTCGTCAGAACGTCCAGGTCGATCTTCAGTCCACCTTCGCCGTCGGCGCCCAGGTCGGTGCCGTCGACCTGCACGCCGGTGCCGTCCGCCCGCTTGCCGAGGCAGTCGAGCTCGCCGATGGAGTCCGCCTCGCACCGGAACGTCACGTCGGCGTTCGCCGGCACGTGCACGAGCACCTCGCCGAGGTTCGACTCGACCTGGGTCTTCACCGCGCCGGAGTCCGGGAGCTCGCGCAGGTCGAGCACCAGGCTGCCGACGCCCAGTTCGTAGCGGGACTCGACCTCGCCCACCGACCTGGGCGTGAAGTTGAGGTCGCCCACGTTGGCGGGGCCCTCGAACTTGACCGAGGTCAGGCCGAAGCCGACCACCGACAGCGGGACCAGCAGCCAGATCAGGCCGCGACCGCCCCCGGTGAACGCACCGACCAGCAGGCCCGCGGCCAGCACCGCGATGACGAGACCGACGACGTGCGGGGCGGTGAACCACGGGATCCACGTTCCGGCGATCGCGGCCGCGGCACCCACCAGCAGCGCCACGCCCAGCGTCACGCCGCTCACGCGCGGCTTGCGCGGGCGGGGGGCCGGCGGCTGCGGCTTCGGGGTCGGTTCGGGGAGGTCCCACGCGAACGGCGCGGCCCCCAGCGGGTCCCAGGCCGGTGCGCCCGGCACCGGTGGCGTCGGCGGCGGGTCGGCGAGCGTCGTGGCCGGCTGCAGGTGCCCACGGTTCTTCTGCAGCAGGTAGATGCACGCGACCGACGCGGCGATCGTCACGAAGACCTGGAACCCGCCGCTCCCGAACGTGAACGCGAGGGCGGGGAACATCAGCACGCCCAGCAGGACCGTCTGGCCCTGCGACGTCGAGCTGTGGCCCCTGTTGAGCAACGACTCGAGCGGCGACGCCTGGTCGCCCTCCTCCGGCAGCAGCAGCCAGCCGGCGAGGTACATCGGCAGGCCGACGCCACCCGACAGCGCGAGCGCGACGAACGCGATCCTGACGATCACCGGGTCGATCTGGTAGCGCAGGGCGATCCCGGTGGCGACGCCTCCGAGCTTGCGCCCTGCACGGGGCCGCACCGGACGGTGCGCCCAGAACTCTCTGAGCGTGTCCGCCACGCCCTGCATTGCCTTCTCAGTCCCGCTCACGTCACCAAGGTTGCTACGGCAGGCTCTCGACCACATCAGGGACCAGCCCTGATTCAGGGAACCGGGGTCATCCCTGATGAACAACCCGGGAGGACGTGTGACGATCGGATGGTGAGTGCACGGATTGAGCCGATGCGCCGTCGACGCACCGGCCGGGTGGTCGCGGGCGTCGCGAGCGGACTGGCGGACCACCTCGGCGCACCCGTCTTCTGGGTGCGCGCGGTGTTCGCCTTGTTCGCGGCGTTCAGCGGGGCCGGGATCATCGCCTACGGGCTGCTCTGGATGTTCGTCCCGCAGTCGGCGGTGGCGGAGCCGGAGACCGACACCGACCGCAAGGAGTGGCAGCAGGCCGTGGGCCTCGCCGCCCTCGGCATCGGCGTCGCGGTGTTCACCGGCCTGCTCGGGGGAGCGTGGAGCGGGTGGATCACCGGGCCCATCGCCGTGGCGCTCATCGGCGCCGCGGTCGTGTGGCGCGAGGCCGACGAGGCGCAGCGCCGCCGCTGGCGGGACGGCGCCTTCTCGCAGGGGAAGACGGGGATCGTGCGGACGGTGGCGGGAGGCGCGCTGGTCGTGGCGGGGGTCGCCGCGTTCCTCGTGGTGAACGACTCCATCGCGAACCTCTCGACCGTCGTGCTCTCCGTGGTCGCCACGCTGGTCGGCGTCGCGGTGCTGACCGTGCCGCTGTGGATGCGGCTGGTGCGCGACCTCGACTCGGAACGCCGTGCGCGCATCCGCACCGAGGAACGCGCCGAGATCGCCGCCCACCTGCACGACTCCGTGCTGCAAACGCTTGCCCTGATCCAGAAGCAGTCCGAGTCGTCGCGGGAGGTCAAGCGCCTCGCCCGCAGCCAGGAACGCGAGCTGCGCAGCTGGCTCTACGGCCGTGAGGTGGGGGAGCAGCCGCACTCCATCAGCGTCGCGATCGCCCAGGTCTGCGCGGACGTCGAGGACGACTTCGCCATCGCCGTCTCGCAGGTCGTGGTGGGCGACTGCGAGCTGGAGGACGGCATGTTCGCGCTGGTCCAGGCGTCGAAGGAGGCGATGGTCAACGCGGCCAAGCACGCGGGGGTGGCCGAGGTCAGCGTCTACGCCGAGGTCGAGCCGGAGAAGGTCACGGTGTTCGTGCGCGACCGCGGCAAGGGCTTCGACCCCGGCGCGGTGCCCGAGGACCGGCATGGCCTCGCGGGGAGCATCCGGGGGAGAATGTCGAGGCACGGCGGGGAGGTGCGACTGCGCACGGCTCCGGGAGAGGGGACCGAGGTGCAGCTCGAGATGCCGAGGAAGCAGGAGGCCAGGACGTGAGTGTGAGGGTGTTCCTGGTGGACGACCACGCGTTGTTCCGGGCGGGGGTGCGGGCGGAGCTCGAAAGCATCACCGAGGAGGTCGAGGTCGTCGGTGAGGCCGGCGGCGTCGGTGAGGCGGTCGCGGGCATCGCGCACCACAGGCCGGACGTCGTGCTGCTCGACGTGCACATGCCCGACGGCGGCGGCGCCGAGGTGCTGCGGCAGATCCGCACCAAGATCCCCGAGGTCACGTTCCTCGCGCTGTCCGTGTCCGACGCGGCCGAGGACGTCATCAACGTCATCCGCGCCGGGGCGCGCGGGTACGTGACGAAGACGATCTCCAGCCAGGAGCTGGTCAAGGCCGTCGTGCGGGTCTCCGAGGGCGACGCGGTGTTCTCGCCGCGCCTCGCCGGGTTCGTGCTGGACGCGTTCGCGGACAGGCCGGGCGCCGCGCCGATCAGCGACCCCGAGCTCGACCTGCTGACGCCGCGGGAACGCGACGTCCTGCGGCTGCTGGCCCGCGGTTACGCTTACAAGGAGATCGCGTCCGAGCTGTTCATCAGCGTCAAGACGGTGGAGACGCACGTGTCGAGCGTCCTGCGGAAGACCCAGCTCTCCAACCGGTACGAGCTGTCCCGCTGGGCCACGGATCGCAGACTGGTCTGAGGGGCTTTGGTCGAAAAGGTCGCCCGCGGTGCCACCGAGGTGCTGGCGCCGTGGGTCTGGGTGATTTTGCTGCCGTTCGGCGTCGCGTACGCGACGGAAAGCGTCTGGATGACGCTGCTGTGGGGGTTCGTCGTCGCACTAACGGCGTCGGTCATCCCTATGGCCGTCATCGTGCGTGGCGCCCGAAAGGGGAAATGGGACGGCCACCACGTCACGAACCGCGAGGGCAGGGTCGTCCCGCTGGTCACGGCGGGTGCGTCGCTGGCCGCCGGCACGGCGATCATGTTCCTGGGCGACGCGCCGCGGTCCATGCTCGCGCTGGCGGGCAGCATGTTCGCGTCGCTGATCGTCAGCATGGCGATCACGTTCGGGCTGAAGTGGAAGATCTCGCTGCACGCCGCCGTGGCCTGGGCCGCCGTGGTGACGCTGACGATCGTCTACGGACCGTGGTGGCTGCTCCTGGCACTGCCTGCCGCACTGGTGACGTGGTCGCGCGTCGAGCTGGGCGACCACACGACCGGCCAGGTGCTGGCCGGCTCGGTGATGGGCGTGGTCGTCGGCGGCGGGACGTTCTGGCTGCTCAGCTGATCTGCCTGATGCTGGTGATCTTCATTTCGTTGTTGACGGCGGCGACCTCGGCCTCGTAGACGCCGCTCTTCTGCTCGCCGGCGGCCGTCTCCAGCGCCAGGTCGTACGTGACCACCCAGTTCGGGCCGTTCGACCGGATGGGCACCGCGGACATGGCGCACTTGACCGAGGCGTAGGCCTTCCACCGCGCCACGTACTTGTCGTGCGGCTCGACCGCCTGTTGGTCGAGGTTCAGCCACGCCACGTGGGGGTGGGCGGGGAGCTGGCCGTAGTGGCCGAGCACGAACCCGGACGCCTCACTCGCGGTGAAGTAGCGGGGCTGCTGCTGTGGTTGGAAGTTGCCCTGGTTGACCGGGCTGTCACCGCCTCCGGTACCGCCCCAGTACGCGGCGGCCGCGCCACCACCGATCGCCAGCAAAGCGATGACCGAGAGGATCACCAGGATCCGCTTGTTCGGCGCCTTGAGCCTGCGCTCCGGCTGCGGGATCTGCAGGAGCCGTGACGGCTGCGGGATATGCAGGGGCTGCGACGGCTGCGGCTCGGTGGCCAGCAGGTCGGCGGCCTCCTGCGCGGTCGGCCTGTCCTTCGGGTCCTGCGAGAGCAGCCGCTTGAGCAACGGGGTGAGCTCGCCCGCGTTCTTGGGATCGCGGAGCTGGCCGCTGGCGGCGCGGTAGATGAGGCCGAAGCTGTTGTCGCTCGGCCCGAAGACCGACTCGCCTTCGATGGCCGTGTAGATCGTGGCGCCGAGCGAGAACACGTCGGACGCCTCGTCGGGGTGTTCGCCGCGGGCCACCTCGGGAGCGAGGTAGGCGGGGGTGCCCGAGATCATGCCCGTGTCGGTCATCGTGCCGTCGCCGGAGGCCTTGGAGATGCCGAAGTCGGTGATCTTGACCGTGCCGTCGTGGCCGATCAGGACGTTGCCGGGCTTGATGTCGCGGTGGACCAGTCCGGCCGCGTGCGCCGCTGCCAGCGCCGAGGCGACCTTGGCCCCGATGCTCGCCGCCTGGGCCGGCTTGAGCGGCCCGCGCTCGGCGATCAGCGCCGAGAGGCTGTGCGAGGCGAGGTACTCCATGACGATCCACGGCTGCTCGTCGTCCGTGCTGACGACGTCGAACACGGCGATGGCGTGCTGGTGGTGCAGCCGGGCGGCGTTGCGGGCCTCCCGCATCGCGCGCTGGTGATCGCCTGTGACGAGCTCCTTGACCGCGACCTCGCGGGCCAGCACCTCGTCCCGCGCTCGCCAGACCACTCCCATCGCACCGCTGCCGATGCGCTCGAGGAGCGTGTAGCGGCCGCCGACGGTTGTCACACCCTGAGACTAGTCAATCGCTCAGGCGAGCATCGGGCGTTCCCGCTCGCGGGGTGGTGCAGATCGCTCGAAGCCGAGTTCACCGGTGGGGACGTTCGTCTTGAACTCGTTCAGCCTGTTGAGACGTGCCGCCGCCGCTGCCCACGACGTCCGGCACCGCGTTCAGGTGATCTCCGGTGACGAGCTGGTCGGCCACGCTGCCCCGCGTGCCGGCACCTCGTCCCGCGCCCGTTCGACCACCTCGGTGGATCGTCAGGGGGACTAGTCGATCGTCGAGACCAGCTTCTGCAGCTCGCGGTCGAAGTCGATCCACAGGTCCTCCTCGCCCGGCTGGACGACGTCGTAGGAGGCGTCCAGGAACTCCGCCACGTCCTCGGCGACGGCGCTGAGGATGGCGAACCCGGTGGGCGCGTTCAGTTCGACCAGGACGCGCTCCGGGTCGTCGGAGGCGGGCCGGACGAGGATGTCGCCCTCACCGGACGGCGTCAGCAGGCCGTCGGCCAGCAGGTCGCGGGCGAACATCCACTCCACCCGGCCGGAGCCCGTGAAGAAGATGACGGCGACGGCGTAGGGGTCCTCCGCGTCGTAGACGAGTTCGGCCTCGACCGGCGCGGGAGCCACGCCGGGCGCGAGGAGCTGAAAAGTCGTCCTCGTCGTGACCTTCAGGTTTTCGTTGTTCATGTCGATGTCCCTTTCAGGCTGGTCTCCATGTCCGCTCACAAGAAGGAGACGGCCAAGCAGCCCGATAAGGACGCGATTCGTCTCGGAACCATCCTTCTGGGGGAGACGTGCGTCTCACCCTTCAGCGTTTGACCAGGTCGCGTGTCTCGTTTGGTGAGACGGTCTGACCTGCCGAGACGGGCTTCCGACGGGTCAGCGCGACGCCCAGCAGCACCACCAGCATGCCGGCGACGACCCTTGCGTTCAGTTGCTCCCCGAGGAAGATCGCTCCAAGGAGTACCGAAACCACGGGCAAGAGGTAACCGACGGTAGTCGCCGTGGTCGCGCCCTCGTCGGCGATGACGCGGTAGTTGAGGATGAACGCGACGCCGGTGCCGAAGACACCCAGGATGATCACGGCCGCGACGCCGACCCAGTGCAGGTGCAGCGGCTGCAGGCCGCCGAACGGCGTCGCCACGAGCAGCATCCCCATCGCGGTGGTCAGCTGCATCGCGGCGAGCTGCGTCGAGGTGGCGCCGGTGCCGACGAGGAAGCGGCCGGCGTAGGAGTAGCCGACGGCGTAGCTCGCGGCGCCGATGAGGCAGAGCACCGCACCCCAGCTCGCGATGCCGTTGGTCGACTCCCACGGCGCGAAGATCAGCAGCACGCCGCCGAAGCCGAGCGCGAGACCGAGCATCCGCACCACGTCGCTGATCTTCTCGCTGCCCAGCACGAGGCCGATGGCCAGCGCGAACAGCGGAGTCGTCGAGTTCAGCACCCCGGAGACGCCCGAGTCGACGGTCTGGCCGCCGAACGCGAACAACGTGAACGGGACGGCGCTGCCGAAGAATGCCACGAAGAGCATGTGACCCCAGATCCGGCGGTCACGCGGCAGGGACATCTTCGCCAGTGCGAGCACGACGAACAGCACGGCCGCTCCGAAGAACGTCCGCACGAGCGAGATCTGCAGGGGCGCGAGACTGCCGAGCGCGAGCTTCATCCAGAGGAAGCTGGATCCCCACAGCAGGGCGAGCACGCCCATCCTGATCAACGTTCCGCGTTGGTTCACACCTCAACCATGCGCCCGCGGACACATGAAAACAATTTAATAGTTGTACGCAACCTTTAAGCACCGCTGTATGGTCGGAGCATGCTGGACGTGCGACGAATGCAGGTGCTCAGGGCCGTCGTGAGCACGGGTTCCATCACCGCCGCGGCGACGAACCTCGGCTACACCCCGTCCGCCATCTCGCAGCAGGTGGCGGGCCTGGAGAAGCAGGCGGGGATGCCACTGCTGGAACGCGTCGGCAGGGGCATCAGGCCCACCGCGGCCGGCCGCCTGCTCACCGAGCACGCCGGTCGCCTGGCCGAACAGCTGGCCGAGGCCGAGAGCGCCCTCACGGCGTTGCGCAACGGCTGCGCGGGCACCCTGCGCGTGCGCTACTTCGCCACGGCGGGCGCGGCGCTGGTGCCACCCGCGGTGGCGACGTTCCGCGCCGAGCGCTCCGGCGTCGAGCTCGACCTGAAGCTCACCGAGCCGACCGACCCGTTCGTCGAACTGGCGGCGGGTCGCGCGGACGTGGCGATCACCGTGCTGGAGCAGGACGCGCCCGCCCCCGAGGGCATGATCAGCAGGCACCTGCTGGCCGACCCGCTCTACGCCGTCCTCCCGCGCGGCCACGCCCTCGCCCGCAAGCGCGTGCTCGACCTGGCCGACCTGGCCGACGAACCGTGGGTCGACGGGGACTGCAGCTATTCCGGGCCGTGCGCCGACCTCGTGCGCAACGCGTGCGCGGGTGCGGGGTTCTCGCCGCAGATCGCCGTGGAGAGCGACGACTACGCGACGGCGCAGGGCTTCGTGGCGGCCGGGCTGGGCGTCACCCTCATCCCGAGGCTCGGGCTGGGATTCGCCCACCCCGGCGTCGTGCTGCGCAGGGTGCGCAACCCGGAACCGGTGCGGCACATCCACGTCGTGTACCGCGAGGACGCCGCGTGGAACCCGGCCGTGCTGACGCTGGCGGACGCCTTGGAGAAGGCCGCGCGGGCCGGCTGACCCGCGGGGTGCTCAGGCGCTGCCGAACGGCTTGTCGTAGCTCAGCAGGAAGTTCGGCGAGCGCCACTCCAGCGACACCTGCCGCTGCATCGACGACTTCGACCCGTCCTTCTTCTCGATCTCCAGCGTCACCACGAAGTAGTACGACTGCCGTTCCTCGACGCTGGTGACCTTGGCCTTCTTGATGCCGCCCCAGAACGACTTGAAGCCGTCCATGCCACCGGGGTACTGGCCCTGGAAGTTCGCGTTGCCCATCGCCCAGGCGTCGGCGGGCTTGCTCGTCGCGAGCTGGAAGTAGTCCTCCAGCAGCGTCTTCTTGTCCTCGTCGGTCGGCGTGTCGGTCCACTGACCGGCCTTGCCGGCGGACTTCGGCGGCGTCGACTCGCCCGTGGCGTCGTTGCCCTGCGTCTGCTGGTTCGACGTGTTCGGCCCGGCGATGTTGTTCGAGCCGTTGTCGCCGCCACCGCCGCTCGAGATGATGCTCGCGAACATGATGCCGATGACCGCCGCCGCCACGATGGCGAGCGCCGTGAAGACCGTCGACTTCTTGTTCTTCGTGGCGGACGCCAGCGCCGAGGGCCTCGACGGCTTCGGGCGCTGCGAGTACTGGGGCGCGGCGGCCGGCCGGTGGTTCGACGGCTGCTGCTGCTGCGTGGGCACGGCGCGCGGAGGCGTGTGCAGGTCGACCCGCGTCGCGTTGGGCGGCGGCGGTGCCTGCTGCTGCACCTGCGGAGGCGTCAGGGCCCTCGTCGCGGCCGGCTGCGGCTGCTGCACGGGCGCACCGCGCCACGACGGCGGGTGCGTCGGCGCGACCACGGCGGGCGTGAAGGCGGGGGCGGCCTGGCCGTTCGCGACGGCGGCGAGCGCGTCACGGGCTTCGGCCATCGTCGGGCGGTCTTCGGGTTCCGCGCGCAGCAGGCGCATCAGCAGCGCGGTCAGCGGGCCGGCGTTGCGCGGCGGGTTGACCTTGCCGGACGCGACCTTGTGCAGCAGCGCGATGGTGTTCTCGCTCAGCCCGAACGGCGGTTCGCCCTCGATCGCGGCGTACAGCGTCGAGCCCAGGGAGAACACGTCGGACGGCGAGCCCGGGTCGTAGCCCTTGGCCACCTCGGGGGCGAGGTAGGCGGGGGTGCCCGCGAGCATGCCCGTCGCGGTGACCGTGACGTCACCGGTCGCGCGGGAGATGCCGAAGTCGGTGATCTTGACCGTGCCGTCGTCGCCGAGCAGCACGTTGCCGGGCTTGATGTCGCGGTGCACGATGCCGGCGTTGTGCGCGGCGGCCAGCGCGGAGGCGACCTGCATGCCGATCGACGCCACGTCCCGCGGCGGGAGCGTGCCGCGCTCGGAGAGCACCGCGGACAGGCTCTTCGACGGCAGGTACTCCATGATCAGCCACGGCTGGCTGTCGTCCTCGGCCACGTCGTACACGGCCACGGCGTGGGGGTGCTGCAGCCGCGCCGCGATGCGGCCCTCCCGCATCGCCCGTCTCTTGGCCTCGTCGGTGTCGGATTCGGCCAGTCCGGGCTGCAGGAGCAGCTGCTTGACCGCGACTGTGCGGTGCAGGCGTTCGTCGTGTGCCGTCCAGACGACGCCCATGGCGCCGCTGCCGATCCGCTGGCTCAATCGGTAGCGACCAGCGACCAATCGGCCATCGTCGGTCACAGTTGCTCCCCGCTGTGCGGTCACTTGCTCTCTGTTCAACGGCTGATCACACCTTCGGGTTCAGATCACCCATCGGTGCGGGTACCCACCATACGAGATTTCTACGGCGCAATGACGCTTAGCCCGCCGGAGGCGGCACCGTCGTCGTTGTCACGACCGGCGGCGGCGAAGACGACGGCTTGGGAGTCGTCGTCGTTGTGGTTGTCGTCGTTGTGGTCGTCGTAGTGGTGGTCGTGGTTGTCGTCGTCGTAGTGCTAGACGTCGTTTCCTGCGTCGTCGTTGCCTGAGGGGTGGTTGTCGTCACCTCAGCCGCCGAAGTCGTCGGCTCCACCGTCTGCGAGCTGCTCGCGGGAGGAGCCACCGGGGTCTTCTCGTCCCTGTTGAACACCCCGAGCGCGACCATCAGACCACCGATGACCAGCAACAACGCCAGCACGACCGCCGCGATCACCAACGGGCGGTTGTTCTCCTCGCCACGAGGAGGCGCCATCGGCGGGGCCGTCCGCGGAGGTGAGGTGCGGGGCACCGCGCGGACCACGCGGGTCCGTTCGGGCTCCACGATCGTCGTCGGGTCGGGACCCGCGACCACGGCCAGGCCGTTGAAGGACGGCGAACGGCCGTGCGCGACGGCGTTGAGCACCTCGCGCGCCTGGGCCATGGTCGGCCTGTCGTCCGGCTCGAAGTTGAGCAGGTACAGCAGCGTGTCGGCGAGCGGGTGGTCGACGGTCGGCGGGTTGATCCGCCCGGCCGCGACGGCGTGCAGAACACCGAGAGTGTTCTCGCTCACTCCGTAGGGCGGCTCGCCCTCCATCGCGGCGAACAGCGTCGAGCCGAGCGAGTAGACGTCGGAGGCCGGCGTCGGGTCCTGGCCCCGCGCGATCTCCGGTGCGAGGTACGCGGGCGTGCCGGCGATCAGCCCGGTCTTGGTGACCGTGATGTCGTCGGACGCGCGGGAGATGCCGAAGTCGGTGATCTTGACGACGCCGTTGTCGGCGATCAGCACGTTGCCGGGCTTCACGTCGCGGTGCACGATCCCCGCCGCGTGGGCCGCGGCCAGCGCCGCCGCGCACTGGGCGCCGATGCTCGCGACCTCGACCGGGTCCATCGGTCCGCCCTCGGCCAGCGCGTCGGCGAGGCTGTAGGACGGCAGGTACTCCATGACCAGGCACGGGACGCCGTCCTCCTCGACGACGTCGTACACGGCGATGGCGTTCGGGTGGTGCAGCTTGGCGGCGATGCGGCCCTCGCGCATGGCGCGCTGGATGGCCTCGTCCTGCTCGGCCTCGTCGAGACCGGGTGCCAGCAGCAACTGCTTGATGGCGACCTCACGGCCGAGGCGTTCGTCGTGGGCGCGCCAGACGATGCCCATCGCGCCGGAGCCGATGCGGTCGAGGAAGCGGTAGCGGTCGGCGATCAGACGGCCGTCCGAGGTGCCGGACGTCGTCACAAGCCCACCCCGTGGGTGCTCGAAGGCGTGACTGCGGCTGCGGCAGCAGATCCCACGCTCGTGCTCCTCGTGCGGTAGTCAGCGGGTCGTCCGGAATGCCCGCACAGGGTACCTGCCGGGGGCCGTCGCCGAGCTACCTGTCGTACATCAGTTCGCCGGGGCGAAGAAGTCGAATCCGCCGACGACGTCGCCCACGGTGTCGAGGACCGGGTCGAGGACGCCGAGGTCCACGCTCACGTCGACCGGGTTGGACGGCGGGGGCGTCGAGTTGTCCGAGCTGGGCGGCGTGCTGGTGCTGCCGCTCGACGGAGGCGTGGTGGACGAGCTCGGCGGGGGAGGCGTCTGGCTCGACGGCGGCGTGCTGGTCTCCGTCGGCGTCGACGGGGTCGTCGAGGTCGAGGTCTCCGGGCTGGGCTGCTGCGTCGGCTGCTGGGCCTGCGTCTGGGTCTGCTGCTGCGTCGGGCGCTGCTGCTGGGTCTGGACGTACGGGGCGACGCGCGTCGTCTCCTCCGTCGTCGGCGCGGCCTGCGTCTCGCTCGCGTCGGACTGCTGCGTCTTGTTCGACGGCAGCTTCACGACGCCTTCGGTGCCCGAGCTCGCGCCACGGGCCTGGGCGCGCTCGTCGAACCGCACCTCGGCGAGCGGGCGCTCGTCCGGCGAGGACAGCCACGAGGAGGCGGCGAACGCCACGGAACCGCAGATGATGACGCCACCGCTGGCCGCGGCGGCCAGCTTGCCGACGGTGAACCCGCCGCGCTGGGTGTCGTCGGCGCGACCCTCCCTGCGCAGGAGCTCGGTGATGTGCAGCTCCTTCATGGGCTGCTTCTTCTTGCCAGGAGACTTGACCGGCTTGAACTTGACGGTCTCCTCGAACGCCTCGGGGGTGATGTCGTCGGTGATCACGGGGATCTCGACGGTCTCCGCCTCGCGGCGGGCGATCAGCTCGGCGACGGACAGCTGCCCGGTCGACTCGGCCGAACCGCTCAACCGCCGACGATGGTCCTCAATCGACACCGCTCGTTCACCCTTCCAAGTTCGCGTTTGCGCACTGGCGGGAACATGGATACCGAATCGTGACCCGAGATGTAACCCCTATGGGGGAATTTTCACGACCGAAACCCGGTTTTCGCGACGAGCGGTCACCGTTCGACTGCGAACGGCGAATCAGTTGGGCGCGACCTAACTCCCGGGGTTCAGCTCCTCTGCGCCGAAAGGACTTCAGTTCCGATGATCCGGGGCTGGGTCGTGCTGGTGAGCCAGAAGAGCTGCTCGATCCGCAGCCAGCTCCCGTCCGCCTCCTGCATCGAGACGACCGCCAGCACCGAGCCGTCCGGCCGCACCGACGTCTGGTCGACGTTCACGACCTTGATCTTCCCCCAGGACTTCACGAAGTCGGCGGTGTTCGGGCCGACCAGGTCCGGTGAGAGCAGCTTGGCCGCCGACCCCGGTCTGGTCGTGAGCAGCTCGTAGAACTTCTTCACCACGTCGACCTGCGGCAACGGGCCGGTCGAGACCTCGGGCGTCGACGGTTCGGTGCTCGCCGGTGCCGAGGCGGCGCCGGTCTCCAGCAGCAGCTCGGACGGCTGCGGCATCGGGGCCGCCGCGGCGCCGGGGGTGGTCTGGGCCGGTGGGCGCTCGTTCGGCAGCTGGGCCGACAGGACGTCGGGACGCAGCGCGCTCGACCCGGACAGCGCGACGGCGCGCTCGGTGACGGGGATGCCGGCGTTCGGCGGGCGGTTGCCGGCCAGAACGGCCGCGCCGGCGACGGAGGAGACGAGCACGATCGCGCCCGTGAGCAGACTTGCGGCCTTGGCGGTGCGGCTCGACTTGGTGCGGCGGCGACGGCCGGGTGTGACAGGTATCACCGCGGTCGTCGCGGTCATGTTCTCGGTGGGGCCGAGCAGGGATGTGACCAGTGCGTCGGTGGCCGCTTCCTCGGTCGAGAGGATGCGCACCGGGCCAGGCTGCTGCTTGATCAGCTCAGCCACGCTGATCGAGCCGACGCGGGTGTGTCTCCGGCCGGTCGTCGCGGGACGCTGCACTGCTCGGGCCCTCCGTACTGTCCGTGTGCACCTGAAGACGTACCGTGGTCGCGGTCGAAGACGCCAGTGTCTGGCTCGTATTCACCCGTCCGTGGCGGCCAGCGGCGTTCAGGATTCGCTCGATGGTGCTACCTACTACGTTCGGTAGGTCCGGCTGTGACCTTTAGCCACTTCAGCCGCCGGTCTTCAACCGTTCACCGTTGATCAGCGGCAGGTCGCCGAGCGTGAAGCTCAGCTCGCGCTTCTCGGTGCTGACCGAGCCGTCCTTCTTCGTCACCTGCAGCAGGCTGACCGTGAGGCCCTTGCCCGGGTCGACGGCGATCTCCTTCACCTCGATCAGCGAGATGTCGGAGAGCCGGCCCTCGAGCAGCGCGTCGGCGTTCGAGCGCACCGCATCCGTGGTCATGGCGAGCGCCGTGTCCGCGTTCGTCGCCATCTCGCGGTAGAAGTGCTCGGTCTGCTGGGCGATCTTGCCGCCGTCGACGACGGGCGCCTGCGTGACCGGCACGGTCGTGATGACCGGCGGGATCGTCCCGGACGGCTGGGGGTTCGGCGCGGACGCCGGGCCGCTCGTGCCGGGCGCGCTGCTGGACCCGGTGCCCCTGCCCGTGCCGGGAACGGGCGCGTTCTGACCCGTCCTCGCGGCCGACGGCCTGGTGCCCGTGGCCGAGGGGGTCGTACCGCCCGTGGGGAGCGGGGAGATCATCGGCACGTCCGACGGGTAGCCGGGCAGGCCGACCGTCTCGACGTCACCGCCCCCGCTGACCAGCTTGGCCGCGGCGACGCTCAGCCCGACCAGCACGAGCACCGAGGACACGACGGCGAACCAGGCCGCCCGCCTCCAGGTGCGCGGCGGTGTGACCGAGGCGGGCACGAGGCCGATGTTGAACTTGCGCAGGCCGTCCGTGTCCTGCAGCGGATCGATCTGGCGCCCGCGCGGCAGCGGGATGCGGTCGCCCCCGGCGACGGGCCTCGACCTCGGCGGCTGCGGCCCGTCGTCCAGACGATGTTTGCCCGGCAGTTCGTCCATCCCCGACACCCCTCTGCGACGCAATCAGAGTAGGGCCGTCCGGAGGTGCCGAAGCAACCAAATGGGGGTGTTCAGGACGAGTGACACTCTTTTGTGTGAATCGGATGAGCCCTCAGCGTGGCGGGAGCTGCGCCTGACCGCTGTTGAGCTGCTTGCGCGTGTTCTGCACGCCGTTGAGCGCGGCCAGGCCGCTGCCGCCCGCGATCAGCGCGCCGATCACGTCGGCGGGCACGCTGTCGCCCCCGGTGATGAGCAGGCCGATCACCGCGCCGGCGGTCGTGATGATCGCGGTCTTCCAGCGGCTGCGGACGAACTGCGAGACAGGTGCTCCGGAGAGGCCCTTCTTGTTCGCGGCCGAACCGAGCAAGCCCAGGTAAGCGTCGTGCGCCAAGGCGGCGAGCAGGCCGGCGATGGCGATCAGTGCGGCGATGAGGCCCATGCCTCCAGTGTGCCCCCAGATTTTTCCGGTGGACCATCCGTGATCGCCCTGATATCCGATTCGCGTGGACATGTTCTGGCACGACGACTGCCTCGAGCACGACGCCGGTGAGGGCCTGTGGGAGCTGCCCGGCTCCTGGCCGTGGCTGGACGTCGCCGAACCGCACCCCGAGAACGCGGCACGGCTGCGCACGTTCCGGCACGCGCTGACGCACGGACCGGTGGCATCGCACCTGAGGTGGCACGAGGGGCGCCATGCGTCCGTCGACGAGCTTCTGCGCGTGCACACAGCGGGCTACTTGGACTCGTTGCGCGTCTCGGAGCGTGTGGCGCTGGAGGTGAACACGGTCGTAGGGCCGGAGACGTGGCGTGCGGCGTCAGCGGCGGCGGGCACGGCGTTGGCGGCGCTGGAGTCGGGCGCGCCTCTCGCCTATGCGCTCGTGCGGCCGCCAGGGCACCACGCGCAGCCGGACCTGGCGGACGGCTACTGCTTCGTGAACAACGCGGCGCTGGTGGCGGAGACCGCGCGCCGCCAGGGGATGCGGGTCGCCGTCCTCGACTGGGACGTGCACCACGGCAACGGCACGCAGGAGGTGTTCTACGACCGGCCGGACGTGCTGACCATCTCGGTGCACATGCGGCATGGGGCGTGGGGAACGAACCATCCGCAGACGGGCGCGCCATCAGAAGTGGGCGCCAACGGGCGGAACGTGAACATCGAGCTCTCGCTCGGCGCGGGCGACACGACATATATACGTGCGCTCGATGAAATCGCGTTCCCTCTGCTGCGCGACTTCGCACCGGACCTGCTGGTGTGCGCGTCCGGGTTCGACGGATCGGCGTTCGACCCCAACGGCCGTCACAACCTCACGGCGGACGGATACCGCGAGATCGGACGGCGGGTGGCGTCGTTCGGCCCCAGGGTCGTGCTCACCCAGGAGGGCGGTTACCTGCGCGGCTATGCGGCACTGTGCCTGCACGCGCTGGTCGAGGGCCTGCTGGGGCTGCCGGAGCCGTTGCTGGAGGACCCGCTGGCGTACGTGCCGGACGACTCCCAGCTCGCGGACGCGGACTTCGAGCGCGTCCGCACGGCGCTGCGGCCTTTTTGGCCCGGCGTCCTGTGACGCCGGGCCGGGCGTGCCTACCTGCCGAGCGGGCCGCGGCCCATCTTGAGCAGGATCATCGCGAGGTCCTTGCCCTCGGGGCCGAGCGGCTTGTAGCGGTTGAGCACGTCGATCTCGCGGTTGTGCACGATCTTCGTGCCGCCGGCGGCCATGCGGGCCGCGCCGATCACCTTGGACACCTCGACGCGCCGTTGGACGAGTCGGAGTATTTCCGCGTCCAGGTGGTCGATCTCCTCGCGCAGCAGGTTGATGTCGGGTTCGGTGGTGGTATCCATCGTCATGACCTCTCGAGAACTTCGAGTCCCGGCCCGGAAGCAGCGAAGCCCCGGGGTCCGAGGACTCCGGGGCTTCGTGGTGGCTTTGTCAGCGCTGGACGACCACGGGAGCCGGAGTCCGGATCCCGTAGAAAAACTCGAAGAACGTCGCGCGCACGGACCTAGTGTGCCACAAGAAGCCGACCTAGGCTGCTCCAGTCCCATCCACGATCGTTTGGGGTCATCGTGAAGCGCCTGCTGGGTGTGGCTTCCGCACTGCTCCTGTCCACGTCCGCCACCTCCGCCGGTGCGGCGGAGACCGGGTGGGCGGGCGTCGAGATGGCGCCGTCGGCGGGGTGGAAGGTCCTCGAGACCGGCCATTGGACGATACGCGGCGGCGTCCTGGCCACGTTCGACGTCAACATCACCAACCGGTCGGACCGCGACGTCTCCGACCTCCACGTCCGCATCTCGCTGCCGCCCGCCAAGCTGGCGGTCACCGGCTGGGACGGCGAGTACTGGAGGTGCTGGAGCGTCGAGGGCGGTCCCGGGGTCGAGGGCGTGCACTGCGCGGCGGCCTTCCTGGCCGTGCCGGGCGAGGCGTTCCCGACGCTGCAGATCCACACAAGAGGGCGCGAGCACCACAGCGACACGATCGACGTGTACGCGGAGTCCGGCGGTGCGGAGACCTCCCACGCGGGCGTCCCGTACAGCATCGATCTGAGCACCTGATCGAACACATGGTCGGGCGGTACCGGATTCGTCGGTGCCGCCCGGTACCGTGGATGGACGATGAGCGCCTTGTTCGACTTGCCCTCAAGTCCCCCCGTTTCCCGCGCGGGTCACCTGCTCGACGACTTGAACCCCGCGCAGCGCCGTGCCGTCGAGCACGCCGGCTCACCCCTGCTCGTGGTGGCCGGCGCGGGCTCCGGCAAGACGCGCGTCCTCACCAGGCGGATCGCGTACCTGCTCGCCGCTCGTGACGTGCACCCCGGCCAGATCATGGCCATCACGTTCACGAACAAGGCCGCCGCCGAGATGAAGGAACGCGTCGCCGACATGGTGGGCGCCCGCGCCCGCTCGATGTGGGTGTCGACGTTCCACTCCATGTGCGTGCGCGTGATGCGCCGCGACGCGAAGACCCTCGGCATGTCGTCGAACTTCTCGATCTACGACAGCGACGACACGCGCCGCCTCATCACGCTCGTCGCGAGGGACCTCGACCTCGACCCGAAGAAGTACGCGGCCCGCACCCTCGCCGTGCACATCTCGAACCTCAAGAACGAGCTGGTCGACCCGGAGACCGCCACCGCCCAGGCCACGAACGACCTGGAGCGCCGCGTCGCCGAGGTCTACACCGTCTACCAGCGGCGCCTGGCCGAGTCGAACTCGCTCGACTTCGACGACCTCATCATGAGGACCGTCGAGCTCCTGCAGCGCTTCCCGGAGGTCGCGGAGCACTACCGCCGCCGCTTCCGCCACGTCCTGGTCGACGAGTACCAGGACACGAACCACGCGCAGTACACCCTCGTGCGCGAGCTCGTGGGCAAGGCGGGCGGCGAGATCCCCCCGGCCGAACTGTGCGTGGTGGGCGACGCGGACCAGTCCATCTACGCCTTCCGCGGCGCCACGATCCGCAACATCGTGGAGTTCGAGCGCGACTACCCGGACGCCACCACGATCCTGCTGGAGCAGAACTACCGCTCCACCCAGAACATCCTGACGGCCGCGAACGCGGTGATCTCCCGCAACCCGAACCGCCGCGACAAGTCGCTCTGGTCCGACCTCGGCGAGGGCGAGAAGATCGTCGGCTACGTCGCGGACAACGAGCACGACGAGGCCGCGTTCGTCGCGAACGAGATCGACCACCTCGTGGACAGCGGCGAGGTCAACAACTCCGAGATCGCCGTCTTCTACCGCACCAACAACCAGTCGCGCGTGTTCGAGGAGATCTTCATCCGCCTCGGCCTCCCGTACCGCGTGGTAGGCGGCGTCCGCTTCTACGAGCGCAGGGAGGTCCGCGACGCCCTCGCCTACCTCCGCACCCTGGCGAACCCGGAGGACACGGTCTCGCTGCGCCGCATCCTCAACGTCCCGAAGCGCGGCATCGGCGAGAGGGCGGAAGCCTGCGTCTCCGCCTACGCGGAACGCGAACGCATCAGCTTCGCCGCGGCCCTCCGCGACCTGGACAAGGTCCCGATGCTGAACCCGCGCTCCCGCAACGCCATCGCGGGCTTCGTGGAGATGATGGACGAGCTCGGCGAGATGGTCGCCCGCGAGGACGACGTGGCCGACATCCTCGAAGCCGTCCTGGAGAAGACCGGCTACCGCACCGAACTGGAAGCCAGCGAGGACCCCCAGGACCACACGAGGATCGAGAACCTCAACGAACTGGTCACCGTCGCCCGCGAGTTCACCGAACTGGAACTCCCGGAAGGCGCCGACCCGGTCCCGTCCCTCCCGGCCTTCCTGGAACGCGTCTCCCTGGTGGCCGACGCCGACTCGATCCCGGACGCGGAGTCCGACGGCGTGGTCACCCTCATGACCATCCACACGGCCAAGGGCCTCGAGTACCCGGTCGTCTTCAGCACGGGCTGGGAAGACGGCGTCTTCCCGCACATGCGGGCCCTCGGCGACCCGGCAGAACTGGCAGAGGAACGCCGCCTCGCCTACGTGGGCATCACCAGGGCCCAGCGCCGCCTCTACCTCTCCAGGGCCCTGGTCCGCTCGGCCTGGGGCCAGCCCTCGGCCAACCCGGCCTCCCGCTTCCTGGACGAGATCCCCCAGGACCTCATGGACTGGCGCAGGGTCGAACCCTCCCGCTCGGCCCCGACCGCGGCCACGACGTGGGGCCGCTCGGCCTCAGGCGGCATAGCCTCCCGAGGCCTCTCCCGCCCCGCTCCGGGCAAGGCGGGCTGGAAGGACGCCCCGGCCATGAAGCTGGAAGTGGGCGACCGCGTCACCCACGACAAGTACGGCCTGGGCAGAGTGGTGGCGGTGGACGGCGCGGGCCTGCGGGCCACGGCGACGATCGACTTCGGCGGCTCGGGCACAGTCCGCCTGATGCTGATCGGCAGCGTCCCGATGACAAAACTGTAGGCAGGCAAGCTGACGCAGGGGTCCCCTTCACAACAGGACCCCCCGCGACCCAACCTAGCGACGGGGTCTGACAACCAGCGAAGCCGAAGGCGAGCCGTCTTTCCAAAGAGGCCTGGGTGGGGTGGTTTCGTCACGAGTCGTGCCACAGCTCTTGCTGCACCTGAGGAGGGGTGTCAAACCGCCACGCTTTTCGGCGGTTTGACACCCCTCCTCAGGTGTGGCCCGCTCTTGGCTCGGCTCGTGACGAAACCACCCCACGACTCCGCAAGCAACAAAGCAACGCGCAGCCGCCCGAAGCACCAGGCGTGCCATCTACCTGCCGAGGGCGCTGGCCCGGTTTTTGATCAGATTGGCGGGGTCTGGGGCGGAGCCCCAGGAAGAAGCCGGAACATCCGCACGCACCCCGACCACCTACGAACAACAGACCGCCGCCCGCCAACGCACCAGGGGGACGACCCACCCAACCGGCGCGCACGCCCAACAGCTCACCAACCTGACCAGCACTTCCCCCGTGTTACCAACCTCGCCAAAAAATCCCCGAAATCCGGCGCAACGGCAACCCACCACGTGCGTCTATGTGGGTGTCGCAAGCAGCACAGCCAGGGAACGCTCGGGGCGCTCCAAGGCACAACGAGCAGCCTGCGCACGAAGGGGAGCGAAGGGACGGCGGGGGCCTATCTTCGCGGCGAAGTGCGGCCGGACCGAACGGGAGAGCGGTCCGGCCGCACTGTCTTCTCAGGACAGGACAGGTCCGCCCAGGACTGTCACTTCAGGACCGCCTCAACAAGTGTTCTTCCCGCCACAGCCCGGGACACACGGCCGTGCCACAGCCAGGCGAACAGCCGTACCCCGAAGATCACCGCAGCTCACCGGCCATGAGCTCAAAAATTGTCAGACCCCCGGAGCATCATCAACCGCATGAGGTCACAACCCAGGCGGGAGAGCGGGGAATGGATCACGTACTGGCCGGCGTTCTACACGAACGTGTGTTCGCAATCCTCACCCAGCTGGAATCTCCGGAGACCGCGAAGCTGGTCGAAGCCTGGCGCACTCTGCTCAGCCACCACGCGCCGACAGAGGGCGGGGCCTGCAGTGCGTGCGGCCCTCGCTGGCGCAGGCACATGTGCTCGGTCTGGCGGGTAGCGGCGACGTACTTCGCCCGCCCGGAACCAGAGCCGCGCTAGAGCGCCACTGGAGCCCCTGAGGCGCGAGAAACACGCGAACCCGCACCCGGAGGTGCCCCGGCCGCGAAACGCCGTCAGAAAGCTACTGAGCCGTAGTTCAGCAGAAGGCGAACTTGATCAACCCGCCCGAAGCCACCGGACGAGAGGTTCAGCCGCCACGAAAACGGCAACCCCACCACCAGCAACGCGCCAACCGGCGAGCCGGGGAAGAGCAGAGATCAGACGGTCACACCGCGAGCGTTCAGCCAGGTCAACGGGTTGATCTTCTGGCCGCCGGGGTTCCACACCTCGAAGTGCAGGTGGGGGCCGGTGGAGAAACCGCGGTTGCCCATGCGGGCGATCTGCTGACCGGCCTTGACCGCTTGACCCTCGCGGACGCTGAACGAGTCCATGTGGCCGTAGACGGTGATGGTGCCGTCCTCGTGCTGCACGCGGACCCAGAGACCGAAGCCGGACGCGGGGCCTGCCTCGATCACGACGCCGTCGGCGGCGGAGACGATCGGGGTGCCGATGGGGCCGGCGATGTCGATGCCGAGGTGCATGGTGCCCCAGCGGCCGCCGTAGCCGGAGGTGAACTCGCCGGCGGCGGGGCGGACGAACTTCGGGCGCTTCTTCTCGGCCTCGACGGCCTCGCGCTCGGTGGTGAGCTGCTGGCTGCGGAGCAGCTTGGCTGCCTCGGCGGAGCCTTCGGACGTGGTCTTGGAGACCGCGAGGATCTGGGGGGCGGGAGCGGTGTCACCGCCGACGCCGTCGAAGGTCGCGGCGCCACCGGAGTGGTTCGCGAGCTGGACGTCGCCGCTGTCGTCCGCTGCGGCCTGGCCGAGCTGGCCCGCGCCTGCTGCTGCGAAGGCGCCTACTGCGACGGCGGCGACGACGATGCGTCCGCGAAGCGCCGACGGTGGCGGGGGGAGCCGGTGCGAGCTGACCGGGCGCACTGACGCGCGGTCGACTGCCTCTTCAAGCGCAGCACTGCGTTCATGGCCGCCGGGGGAGCGGTGGTGACTCAAAGCTTGCCCTTCCGCCTTCGGGGAGCCTGATCGGGTGGACCGCCGGGCGGGGGATTCCCGGTGAGTCAGGATTCGGGGTTCTGACTCGGTGTCCTTCTGTGATCAGACCGTGACAACGGACCGGGGGACAGTAACGGCGCGAAGCCTCGGAGGGCAAACCCCAGTTCGTTATGTCCTCCCAATGGGCGGCAACCAGGGAGTTTCAACTGTCAACTGTGACCGTCGGTCGTGCCGGGCGCGCGAAACGCCTCACCGCCAGCGGCGATGGGGTGAGTTGACAAGTCATCCGATCGGGTGATGGCGGTCACAACTACGTGAAGAGTCCTCGTGTCAACGGGCAGGGAAAGGTGACCTGAATCACGTATCTGGTGCTCCTCGACGAGCAACGACGAGTGCTCCAGC
This sequence comes from Lentzea albida, assembly GCF_900111005.1. Classification (GTDB taxonomy): domain Bacteria; phylum Actinomycetota; class Actinomycetes; order Mycobacteriales; family Pseudonocardiaceae; genus Lentzea; species Lentzea albida. Next base: position 266,933 of record NZ_FOFV01000004.1, on the reverse strand, counting down.
CGGGCATTGCGCTGAGGGACGATGACCTGGTCCATCTCCGACCAGACCACGACGAAACGCGTGCGGCACGAGCGGCACGGTTCGGCGAGCTCCTCCAGCAGTTCGGAGCCCGGACGCAGCTGCCGGGTGAGCGGGGTCGGCAGCAGATAGGCGGCGAGAGTGCCGCTGTGGGGAGTCCCCAGTGTTACGAGTGTGCGAACGCGTGAGTCGCCGTGCAGTCGTTGTACGTAGTACCTGGCGATGAGCCCGCCGAGTGAATGGCCGACGACGTGCACCTGATCCGAACCGGTCTGCTCGCAGATCCGCTCGATCTGGGCCCCGAGCAGCGCCGCCGACCGGCGGACGTCACCCGTCAACGCCGTCAGCACGCTGTAGTTGATGGCGTGCACGACCCCGAAGCCCCGCCTTCGCAGCGCCCCCGACAGCACCGCGAAGGCGGAGCGGTTGTCCCCGATGCCGTGCACCAGCACGATCGGGGTGCCCGCCGCCTCCATGGCCGAAACCACCAGGCCGCGCTGGACCAGCGGCAGTCCGTCGGTGCGGTAGTGCCGGTACTGGCCGTCCGGGCGCAGCTGCTCGGTGATCGCGCCCCACGGGTAGAGCACCGCGTGGGCCGTCAGCCACGCCGCCTCCATCGCGACGCCGCGCACGCCGCCGGGCGTGGCCATCGCCCGCAGCGCCACCTTCACCTCTTCGGCGACGTCGCGAGCGGTGTGGACGCCCCACCCGGCGCGGTCGAGGGCGGCGTCGGTCAGACGCGCGATCCACGACCTGCCCTCGTCGCTCATGTGAGCGACGTTAAGTGATGAAGTCACGCGCCTGGACTACCCGGCGGATGTTTTCCACATGCGAACGAAATTCATCTCAGTAGGCCCGGCACGGGACGCCTGACCCGACCCTTCTATTGCTAGGTTCGCCCGCGATGACTCGCACCGAGCTCGAGAACCAGACCCCGGCGGCCGCCAGGCTGCGCACGTCGTGGGCCCTCGCCGCGGCAGGCGCCCTCCTACTGGCCCTCGGGCCGCTGCTCGGCGTGGTCGGCGGCGCCGAACCCGCCTTCACGTCGTGGCCGCTGCTCGCCGTGCTGGCGCTGTTGCCGCCGGTCGTCGCGGGTGTGCTGCTGATGCGCGGCCGCCCGTTCGTCGCCGCGGGGCTGCTCGCCGCGGCCGGCGTCTTCGGCGTCGGCCGGCTGCTGAGCGACCTGCTGATCGTCTTCGACGCGATGGAGGTGGCGCGGCCGGAGCTGTTCCGGCCGGCGACCCTCGTCGCGGTGACGCCCTCGCTGGGCGTGTGGCTGCTGCTCGCCGGACACCTGCTGGTGATCGCCGGCGGAGCGCTCGCGTCCGGCCGCGCCGGCATGCCCGCGGACGAGTCCGAGCCGCCGAGCCTCGTCGTCTTCCCCGTCCTCATCGCCCTGGTCGCCGCGGTCGGCCTGCTGGGCAAGCCGTTCACCTCGGCCGACCCGTTCCAGCTCGACCGGGGACCGTGGGAACTGCCCGTGCTCGGCCTGGTCGGCGGCCTGCTGATCGCGCTGGCCGCCCCGCTCGCGGCCGCGCTCGCGGCGAGCTCGCCCGACCCGGACACGCGCGTGGGCGGGACCATCGGCGTCTCGCTGGCTCTCCTCGCCGTCGTGGTGCCGCCCCTGGCCGCCGGCACCGTCGCGCCGGGGCTCGGCATCACCGGTGGATCGATGTCGGCGTTCGTCGCCGCGCTGCTCCTGCCAGCCGCGCCTCTGCTCGGCCGGACCGCGCGGCTGCTCAGCGGCAAGCGCGACGAGACGCGCGACCTGGCGTTGCCGTCCCTGCGGCGCATGCACGTCGCCGCGGGTGTCCTCGCCGTGCTCGCCGCCCTCGCGATGCTGGTCGGCGCGCTGCTGCCCCAGCTCGTCCTCACCACCGGCGGCGCGGCGCCCGACCTGGCCTCGGTGAACCTGCTCTGGGCGGCCGGCCTCGCGTTCGGGGTGCTGGGACTCCTCCTGTTCGTGCCGTCGGCGGCCCCGGTGGTGCGCCCGGCACTGGTCGGCGGCTACCTGGCCATGCAGCTCGCCGCTGCGGGCATGACCGAGGTCGTGGTGGCGGCGAGCCAGCTGGGCGTCGCGCAACCGGGCGCCGGGTTCTGGCTGATGGTCGTCGAGGCACCGCTCGGCCTGCTGGCGCTCGCCTGCGCCGGCCTCGCGGGCGCCACCGAGCGGGAGAACGCGGGCGAGGTCGAGAAGGAGCAGGTGCCGGTCGCCGAACTGGGCGCGGTCCTGCTCGCCGGGCTCTTCGCGGTCGGCGCCTTCGTGCTGCCGACCCTGCGCGGCGCCAGGTACACGGCGCCCACGGTGATCCCGGACAACGAGCCCGCCGTCTCCTGGGGGCTCCTGATCTGCCTCGTGCTGATGATCTTCACCCTCGTGCCGGTCTTCCGGTCGAGGCCGGCCCGCGGTGCCGCGACCCTCGCCGGACTCGCGCTGCTGCTCGGCGTCCGCGCGCTCGAACTGCCGCTCACGGGCGACCGGGTCGAGGGCGCCACCGCCGCTCCCGGCACGTGGCTCGCGCTGGCGTCGATCGCGGCACTGCTGGTCGCGGCCGGCCTGATGGGTGCCCGCGCGACCCGCTGAAACGTGACGCGGACCCGCTTTTCCCTACATCGCGCGCGAGCGCGTGATCGACCTCACCGCCGTTGAGACCGACCTCACCGGTGGTGGCGTGCGAGCGGTACCCGCAGGTCGATAGTGTCTGGGCCCAGCCGCGTCAAGTGGGTTCGCACGGCCCCTTGAGGACCACCCAGGCGCGGTGTTCCGACACCGACGTCGCAGGAGACCCGAGTGGACCTGTACGAGTACCAGGCGAAGGACCTCTTCGCCGCCCACGGCGTCCCGGTACTGCCGGGCGATGTGGCTACCAACCCCGCCGACGCCAAGGCCATCGCCGCGAAGTTCGGCCAGGCCGTCGTCGTCAAGGCCCAGGTGAAGACCGGCGGCCGCGGCAAGGCCGGTGGTGTGAAGCTCGCTTCCACCCCCGAGGAGACCGAGGAGAAGGCGACCGCCATCCTCGGCCTCGACATCAAGGGGCACATCGTTCACCGCGTTCTGGTGACGCCCGCCTCCGACATCGCGGAGGAGTACTACTTCTCCTTCCTCCTCGACCGCGCCAACCGCACCTTCCTCGCCATGGCGAGCGTCGAGGGCGGCATGGACATCGAGGAGGTCGCGGCCACCAAGCCCGAGGCCCTCGCGAAGATCGCCATCGACGCCATCAAGGGCGTCGACGTGGCCAAGGCGACGGAGATCGCCGACGCCGCGAACTTCCCGGCCGAGGTCAAGGACCAGGTCGTCGACACCATCGTGAAGCTCTGGGAGACCTTCGTCTCCGAGGACGCCACGCTGGTCGAGGTCAACCCGCTCGTCCGCGACCCGCAGGGCAAGATCGTCGCGCTCGACGGCAAGGTCACGCTCGACGAGAACGCCGACTTCCGCCACCCGGCCCACGCCGAGCTGGTCGACAAGGCTGCTGAGAACCCCCTCGAGGCGAAGGCCAAGGAGAAGGGCCTCAACTACGTCAAGCTCGACGGCGAGGTCGGCATCATCGGCAACGGCGCCGGTCTCGTAATGTCCACCCTGGACGTCGTGGCGTACGCCGGTGAGCAGTACGGCGTGAAGCCCGCGAACTTCCTCGACATCGGTGGCGGCGCGTCCGCCGAGGTCATGGCCAACGGCCTGGACGTCATCCTCGGCGACGAGGCCGTCCGCTCCGTCTTCGTCAACGTCTTCGGCGGCATCACCGCGTGCGACGCCGTGGCCAACGGCATCGTGAAGGCGCTGGAGATCCTCGGCGACTCGGCCACCAAGCCGCTCGTCGTCCGCCTCGACGGCAACAACGTGGAGGAGGGCCGCGCGATCCTCGCCGAGGCCAACCACCCGCTGGTGACCGTTGTCGACACGATGGACAACGCGGCCGCCAAGGCCGCCGAACTCGCGGCTGCGGGGGTCTGAGAACGATGGCTATCTTCCTCAACGAGAACAGCAAGGTCATCGTCCAGGGCATGACCGGTGCCGAGGGCACCAAGCACACCAAGCGCATGCTCGCGTCCGGCACGAACATCGTCGGTGGCGTGAACCCGCGCAAGGCGGGCGAGAAGGTCGACTTCGACGGCACCGTCCTCCCGGTCTTCGGCACCGTCAAGGAGGCCATGGAGGCCACCGGCGCGAACGTGACCGTGATCTTCGTCCCGCCGGCCTTCTCGAAGGCCGCCGTGGTCGAGGCGATCGACGCCGAGATCGAGCTGGCCGTCGTCATCACCGAGGGCATCCCGGTGCACGACACCGCCTACTTCTGGGCGCACGCCGTCGCGACGGGCAACAAGACCCGCATCATCGGCCCGAACTGCCCCGGCATCATCAGCCCCGGCAAGTCGAACGCCGGCATCATCCCCGCGAACATCGCGGGGAGCGGCAAGATCGGCCTCGTGTCGAAGTCGGGCACGCTGACCTACCAGATGATGCACGAGCTGCGGGACTTCGGTTTCTCCACCGCGATCGGCATCGGTGGCGACCCGATCATCGGCACCACGCACATCGACGCCCTGGAGGCCTTCGAGGCCGACGAGGAGACCGTCGCGATCGTGATGATCGGTGAGATCGGTGGCGACGCCGAGGAGCGCGCGGCCGCGTACATCAAGGAGAACGTGACCAAGCCGGTCGTCGGCTACGTCGCGGGCTTCACCGCTCCCGAGGGCAAGACCATGGGCCACGCCGGCGCCATCGTCTCGGGCTCGGCGGGCACCGCGCAGGCGAAGAAGGAGGCCCTCGAGGCCGCCGGCGTCAAGGTCGGCAAGACGCCGTCCGAGACCGCCGCCCTGATGCGGGAGATCATGCAGGCGCTCTGACCTCCGCTTCTGGGAGTGTCACAACACGCAGAGCAACACGAAGGCCGGGTTCCGAGTAGTTTCGGAGTCCGGCCTTCGCTCGTATGGCGGAACCGGCATGATCGGTCCATCGTCTTAGCGGATGGCAGAGCACTGCTAGCGTCAAACGACGCACCCTGGTTTGAGGAGGAGACCTCGACATGTCCGTGCCTTACGGCGCACCCCAACAGCAGCCGCCGGGTCCGGCACAGCACCAGGCAGCGCCGGGGGCTCCTGGCGCCAACAACATCAACCTGGCCCAGATCCTCCCGCTGGTCGCGGCGGCTCTCGGCCTCGTCGCCTACTTCGTCGCGTTCGCGGACGACGTCAGCAGCGGCAACGTGACGTACCTGCTCGCCGCGGGTCTGCTCGCCGGTCTGTCGGTGCTGCCGAACACGCCGAAGGGCTTCGTGCCGGTCGCCGCGATCCTGGCGGCCGTGCAGACCCTGCTGCAGTTGCAGGTCATCATCAAGTCGCCGGCCGTGCAGGGCCTCGACATCGTGCTGCTCATCGTCGCGCTGCTCGAGACGGCCGCGGTCGTGCTCGCGTTCCTGCTCGCCGAGGGCATCGTGAAGTTCGAGCCGAAGCCCGCGAACCCGTACGCCGGTCAGCCGCAGGGCCAGCCGGGCGGCTGGAACCCGCAGTCGGGCGCGTTCCCGCAGCAGGGTCAGCACCCGCAGCACCAGCAGCAGGCCCCGCAGCAGCAGGCGCCCCAGCAGCAGTCCTTCGGTCAGCAGCAGCAGTTCGGCCAGCAGCCGCAGCAGCCCGCGCAGCAGCCGGGTCAGCCGCCGCAGCAGACCAGCTTCATGCCGCAGCCGGGCCAGTTCGGCTCGCCGGGCACGCCGCCCGGCGGCTTCGGCGGACCGCAGCAGTAAGGTCCGCACACCGTTCGACCTCAGGGGTGGTGCCGGTTCTTCCGGTGCCACCCCTGTCGCATGACCCGGCGTGCCTGACCCGTTCGGACCAGGCGGCCTGACACAGTGGAGAAGTGCCCGTGCTGCAACGCGATGTGACCCGCGAGGTCAACACCGTGCGCCCACCGGAGTTCTCGCGGTCCGAACGCCTTCGCGTGCTCGTCGCCGCCGCGGTCGGATCGGTGGTCGTCGGGTACGCCGCGGTCGCCGCCGTCCTCGCGTTGATCTCCGCGACGGCCACGTACGCCGAGTTCTCCACGTCGGGCGTGCTCAGCGCCGCCGCTCCCGCCTGGCTGGCGGCACACCACGTGCCGTTGCGCTTCGACTCGGGACAGCTCGGCGTGCTGCCGTTGCTGCCCACGGCGTTGCTGATGCTGCTGATCGGCCGCACCGCCGCGGGCACCGCCGACCGCCTGGGCCTCTACGAACCGCTGCAGGCGCGCGGGGTCGTGCTGAGCATCGCCGGATCGCACGCCGTCGTCGGCGGCGCGATCGCTCTGGTGATGGGCGAAGGCGTCGTGCGCGCCACACCGGCCGTGGCGTTCTTCGGCTGCGCCGCGGTGTCCGGACTGGCCGCCACGCTCGGCGTCGCCCGCCGCTGCGGCCTGTACGAGGTGGTGTTCGACAAGCTCGACCCGGTGGCGCTGCACGGGCTGCGCGCCGGTTTCATGACTTTGTTCGCACTGGTCAGCGTCGGCTCACTGGCGGTGGCGGCCGGTCTCGCCGCGTCGTGGCCGACGACCAGCGGGCTCTTCGCGGGCGCCGGTCCGTCGTTCGGCGTCGGCCTCGGGGTGTTCCTGCTGTGCCTCGCCTACCTGCCGAACGCGATCATCGCGGGCTTCTCGTACGTGGTGGGCGCCGGGTTCTCCATGGGCGCGGTCGAGGTCTCGCCGCTGAAGTTCGTCGGCGGTGACGTGCCCCCGGTGCCGCTGCTGGCCGCCATGCCGGAGAACGAGTTCGTGTGGAGCCCGGCCGTGCTGGTGGGCGGGCTGCTGCTCGGCCTGGTCGTCGGGTGGACGTGCCGCAAGGTGTCCGACCGGCCGACGTCGAGGCTGCGCGCGGTGCTGGTGGCCGCGATCACGGCGGGCGTGGGCAGCCTGGTGCTCGCCGCGACGGCCGGCGGACGTCTCGCCGGGGGCGCGTTCGACCCCGTGACGGTGCCCGCGGGCCTGCTCGCGCTGGTCGTGGCGGTGTGGGTGCTGGTGCCGGGCGCGCTGGTGGCCTGGCTCGCGGGCAACCGGGCGAAGGCCGCGGTGGCCGCGGGCAGCAGCGAGTTCGTGGAGCCCGACTACGACGACGACGCCGAAGCCGCCGACCCGGACGTGGTGTTCGAGGACGACGAGCTCACCGACCAGTTCGAGCAGCTCGAGCAACTCGAGGTCGTGGACGCCGACGAGTTCGAGGTCGACGAGGACCTCGAGGACGACGACCACTACGACGAGGACGAGTACGACGAGGAAGAGCCGGAAGGCGTCGAAGACGTCGAGGACGTCGTGGACGAGGAGCCGGTCGACGAGGACGAGGAACCCGCCGACGAGGAGGAAGACCTCGACGCGGAGTTCGACGAGATGCTGGGCATGGAGCCCGAGGAGGACCTGGACGCCAAGCCGGAACGGTGACGGCCTAAACTGCCCCTGAGCTGCTGCAACACGACGCCCAGGAGTAGACGCTGAGCACCGAACTTCGGCTTCCGACACCGGCGCGCGTCGTCGTACTCGTCTCCGGTTCCGGAACCCTCATGCAGGCCCTGCTGGACTCCGACCTCCCGATCGAGGTGGTGGCCGTCGGCGCCGACCGCGAGAACATCGAGGGCCTCAAGCGCGCCGAACGTGCCGGGGTGCCCCACTTCGCCGTCAAGCTGCGCGACCACGCCGACCGCACGGCCTGGGACGCGGCGCTGACCGAGGCGGTCGCGTCGTACGAGCCGGACCTGGTCGTGTCCGCCGGCTTCATGAAGATCATCGGGGAGCGGTTCCTCGCCCGCTTCGGCGGCCGGATGATCAACACCCACCCGGCGCTGCTGCCGTCCTTCCCGGGCGCGCACGCCGTGCGGGACGCGTTGGCCTACGGCGTGCACGTCACCGGATCGACGGTGCACCTGGTCGACGCGGGCGTCGACACGGGCCCGATCCTCGCGCAGGAGGCCGTGGTCGTCGAACCCGGCGACACCGAGGAGACCCTGCACGAACGCATCAAGGTCGTCGAACGCCGGCTGCTCGTCGAGACAGTCGGCAGGCTCGCCCGCGAGGGCTGCACCGTGAACGGACGAAAGGTGAGCATCCCGTGACCACTCCTGCCGAGAGGCGACCGGTACGCCGGGCCCTGATCGGGGTCTCCGACAAGGCCGGCCTGCTGGAACTGGCCACCGGCCTGCACGCGGCCGGAGTCGAGGTCGTGTCCACCGGCGGCACCGCCAAGGTGCTGGCCGACGCGGGCGTCCCCGTGACGCCGGTCGAGCAGGTCACCGGGTTCCCCGAGTGCCTCGACGGCCGCGTGAAGACGCTGCACCCCCGCGTGCACGCCGGTCTGCTGGCCGACCTGCGCAAGGACTCGCACGTCGAGCAGCTGCGCGAGATGGACATCGCGCCGTTCGACCTGCTGGTCGTGAACCTGTACCCGTTCACGCAGACCGTCGCGTCGGGCGCGTCCCCGGACGACTGCGTCGAGCAGATCGACATCGGCGGCCCCGCGATGGTCCGCGCGTCGGCGAAGAACCACGCCAACGTCGCAGTCGTCGTCGACCCGGCCCGCTACGAGTGGGTGCTGGAGAACGTCCGCGAGGGCGGCTTCACGATGGCGGACCGGCAGCGCCTGGCCGCGGACGCGTTCCGCCACACCGCCTCCTACGACGTCGCGGTGGCGTCGTGGATGGGCAACGTGCTCGCGCCGGACGACGAGGGCAGCGGCTTCCCCGGCTGGGTCGGCGCGACCTGGAACCGGTCGAACGTGCTGCGCTACGGCGAGAACCCGCACCAGAGCGCCGCGATCTACACGCAGGGCGACGGCCGCACCGGCCTCGCGTCCGCGAAGCAGTTGCACGGCAAGGAGATGTCGTACAACAACTACCTCGACGGCGACGCCGCCTGGCGCGCCGCGTGGGACCACGAGCTGCCGTGCGTCGCGATCATCAAGCACGCCAACCCGTGCGGCATCGCGGTGTCCGAGCTGAGCATCGCGGACGCGCACCGCAAGGCGCACGAGTGCGACCCGCTCAGCGCGTTCGGCGGCGTCATCGCGTCGAACCGCGAGGTCACCGTCGAGATGGCCGAGTTCGTCTCGGAGATCTTCACCGAGGTCGTCATCGCCCCGTCCTTCGAGGACGGTGCGGTCGAGGTGTTGCAGCGCAAGAAGAACGTGCGCCTCCTCGTGGCGCAGGCCCCGTCCCGCGGCGGCGCCGAGATGCGCCCGGTCTCCGGCGGCCTGCTGCTGCAGCAGCGCGACGCCATCGACGCGTCCGGCGACTCGCCCGCGAACTGGACCCTGGCGGCCGGCAAGCCCGCGGACGAGAAGACGCTGGCGGACCTCGAGTTCGCGTGGCGCGCCATTCGCGCGGTGAAGTCGAACGCGATCCTGCTGGCGAACGACGGTGCGACCGTCGGCGTCGGCATGGGCCAGGTCAACCGCGTCGACTCGTCGCACCTCGCGGTGAAGCGCGCGGGCGAGCGGGCCAAGGGCGCGGTCGGTGCGTCCGACGCGTTCTTCCCGTTCCCGGACGGCCTCGAGGTGCTGCTGGAGGCCGGCGTGCGCGCGGTCGTGCAGCCCGGTGGATCGGTGCGCGACCCCGAGGTCATCGCCAAGGCCGAGGAAGCGGGCATCACGCTGTACCTGACGGGCACGCGGCACTTCGCCCACTGACGCTCGTTGCAGCAAAGGGGCCGCTTCCGCCGGGGAAGCGGCCCCTTTGCCTTGTGCCGCGGTTCGTCCCGGGTGACATGAGCCCTCAGGTCCGAGGCCTCGCCGATGCCGCCATTCGTGTCGAAGCCGTGGCTGATCGTGAACGCGGTGACGACACCACCGAACACCGGGCAAGGCCACCGGCCGGCGGTGGTCGCTTCGCGGTTTCCCAGTTCTCCCATGGTGTTCGAGCCATCGCGGAGGACCTCCCGCACCCGTGTGGCCGTGTCCACCAAAAGGGTGACGCCCTGGCATTGACACAGGGGTGCGTTCACGCGCTAACATCATCTCGTTCGTTCGAACAAGAGTTCGAATAAGCAAGTCGCCGAACTTCCCTCGGCGGCCGTGCACAGGGGTGCGCACGGTCCGTGATGGGAGGTGGGTGGAGTGTCCAGGTCGGCAACGGCGTCGCTGTCCGAGCTCGGGGTGAACCCGGCCAGCGAGCTGACCAGCACCACCACCGACCACGCCACGGGGCGGGTCCTGCCGGTTCGCGGGGAACTGGCGGGTCTGCTGCCGTGGGGCGGCTTGCGGCGTGGCAGCACGGTGTCGGTGGGCGGATCGACATCGTTGCTGCTCGCCCTGCTGGCGGGTGCGACCGCGGACGGCTGCTGGGCCGCCGTGGTCGGTCTGCCGCAGCTCGGGGTGCTGGCCGCGGCCGAACTGGGCGTCGCGGTGCAGCGCCTCGCACTGGTCCCGCGCCCCGGCTCCGATCCGGGCCCGGTCATCGCGGCCCTGCTGGACGGCATCGACCTGGTCGCCGTCGCCTGCCCACTCCCTCCCTCACTGGCCCGCCGGCTGACAGCCCGTGCGCGCCAACGCAAAGCAGTGCTCATCGCCTTCGGGGCCTGGCCCTCGCCCGACGTGGAGCTGACCGCGGAGTCCGTGAGCTGGAACGCCCTGGACGACGGCGCGGAAACGTTGCGGCGTCAGCAGATCGCCGTGCGCAGCGGCGGTCGCGGGTCGGCGGGGCGCGCGAAGAACGTGCTGCTGACCTTCGGCGAGGAGGAAATCGAGCTCCCGCTGGTGGCCGGGGGACCGGACCGCTCCGACGAGCCGGCTGATGCCGGTCCGGACCGGGCCGACGAACTGGCCGCCCGGCGGGCTACAACACGAGAGCAGCCCGCGTGAAGGACCCGCGTCTGCTCGCCGTCTGCTGCCCCGACTGGCCCGTCGTCGCCGCCTGCACCGCCACCGGCACCGCCCTGCACGTGCCGGTGGCGGTGGTCGACGGCAACGAGATCGTGTCCACGTCGGCCGTGGCGCGCAAGGAGGGCATCCGCAGGGCCATGCGCAGGCGCGCGGCCGAGGCGATGTGCCCCGAGCTCGTCACGTTCGAGCACGACCCGCAGCGCGACGCCCGGTTCTTCGAGCCCGTCGCGGAGGCCGTCGAGGAACTCGCACCCGGCATCGAGGTCGTGCACCCCGGACTCGTGGCGGTGCCCGCGCGGGGGCCGGTGGGCTACTTCGGGTCGGCCGAGCAGGCGGCCGAACGGATCGTCGACCACATCGCGACCCACACCGGCACGGAAGCCCAGGTCGGCGCCGCCGACAGCCTGTTCGCGGCCACGAAAGCCGCGCACCGCAACATGATCGTGCCACCGGGTCGCACGCCGGAGTTCCTCAGGCCGTTGGGCGTGCACGAGCTCGACGCACCGGAACTGGTCGACCTGCTCAGAAGGCTCGGCCTGAAGACGCTCGGCGCGTTCGCGGACGTGCCGGAGAACGCGGTGGCCACGAGGTTCGGCGGCCCGGCGACGAGGCAGCACCGGCTCGCGCGCGGGGTGCCGGAACGCCCGCTCGACAAGCGCAGGCCCGCGCCGGAGCTCGCGGTCACCGAGACGTTCGACGAACCGGTCGAGCGCGTCGACGCGGCCGCGTTCGCCGCGAAGCTCCTCTCGGAACGGCTGCACGAGAACCTCGCGGCGCGCAGCCTCGCCTGCACGCGGCTCGGCATCCACGCCCGCACCGAGAACGACGAGGAGCTGCAGCGCGTGTGGCGGGCCGCGGAACCGTTGACCCCGAGGGGGATTGCGGACCGCGTGCGCTGGCAGCTCGACGGCTGGCTCACCCGCGAACGCCTCACCTCCGGCATCCGCACGCTCACCCTCGAACCGGTCGAGGTCGTCGACGGCACCGCGCTCCAGCTCGGTCTGTGGGGGCACGACGACGAACGCGCGGTGCGGGCGTTGCTGCACGTCCAGGGCCTGCTCGGCCCGGACGGCGTGCTCACCCCGGTGATCGACGGCGGCAGGGGACCGCGGGAGCAGGTCAGGCTCGTGCCGTGGGGCGACGAACGCACCCCCACGAGGAACCCGGACCACCCGTGGCCGGGCCGGCTCACCAGGGCACCCGCGACGCTCGCCGACGACCCCGCGGCCCTGGAGGACGAGAACGGCCGCGAGGTCGGCGTGACCGGCCGTCTCGAACTCACCGCTCAACCGAAGAAGCTGACCATCCGGGGAAGAACGCGCGAGGTCACCGCGTGGGCCGGTCCGTGGCCGGTCGACGAGCGGTGGTGGGCGCCGGACCGGCACCGGGCCGCGCGCGTGCAGGTGCAGGCGGACGACCAGGCGTTCCTGCTGATCCGCAGGGACCAGAGGTGGTTTCTGGAAGGGGTGTACGACTGATGCAGGACGACTACTGGGATCTGCTGGAGACGTTGATTCCGTTGCCTCGCAAGGAAATCGATGGGCTGGAATAACCCGCCCGTCCGCTGGGGCGAGCTGGAGCGGGCTCTCTCCGGCAAGCCGGGCAAGCAGAAACCCGACGGCGGCGACAGCCCGGCGTGGTCGTGGCGCCGCGACCGGTACACCGCCCCGCCGGGTTTCCGGCTGCGCGCGGACGAGATGGCGGTCACCCGCAAGCGCGTGCCGTACGCGGAACTGCACTGCCACTCCAACTTCAGCTGGCTCGACGGCGCGAGCCACCCGGAGGAGCTGGTCGAGGAGGCGCAACGGCTCAAGCTCGACGCCATCGCGATCACCGACCACGACGGCATGTACGGCGTGGTGCGGTTCGCCGAGGCCGCCAAGGAGCTCGGCATGCACACGATCTTCGGCGCCGAGCTGAGCATCGGTCTGAGCAGGCCCGCCAACGGCGAACCGGACCCCGAGGGCGACCACCTGCTCCTCCTGGCGCGCAAGCAGGAGGGCTACCACGCGCTGTGCCGCACGCTCACCACCGGCCACCTCGACGACGGCGCCGAGAAGGGCAAGCCCGTCTACGACGTCGACCAGGTCGTGGCCGACACCAAGGGCGACGTCGTCGTGCTCACGGGCTGCCGCAAGGGAACCGTCCGCCGGGCACTCGCGCGAGAAGGCCCGGAGGCGGCGTTCGAGGAGATCGTCAAGCTCACCGACATGTTCGGCAAGGGACGCGTCTACGTCGAGCTGACCGACCACGGCCTGCCGGAGGACAGCAGGCGCAACGACATCCTCAACGCGATGGCGCAGAAGCTGCAACTCCCCGTCGTGGCAACGAATGCGGCGCACTACGCGACGCCGAGCCGTGGCAGGCTCGCCGCCGCGATGGCCGCCGTGCGCGCGCGGAGCAGTCTCGACGACATGGCCGGCTGGTTGCCGCCGTCCCCCGCCGCGTTCCTGCGCAGCGGCGAGGAGATGTTCCACCGGTTCCGCCGCTTTCCCGGTGCCGTGCACAACGCCGCGTTGCTCGGCATGCAACTGGCGTTCGACCTGAGGCTGGTCGCGCCGAAGCTGCCGCCGTTCGACGTGCCCCGCGGCCACACCGAGATCAGCTGGCTGCGCGAGCTCACCTACGAGGGCGCGCGCCGCCGGTACGGCGACCACCACGAGAAGGCGTACCGGCAGATCGAGCACGAGCTCCGGATCATCGAGCAGCTCGGCTTCCCCGGCTACTTCCTCGTCGTGCACGACATCGTGAAGTTCTGCAAGGACAACGACATCCTCTGCCAGGGCAGGGGCAGCGCGGCGAACTCCGCGGTGTGCTTCGCGCTCGGCATCACCAACGTCGACGCGGTCCGCTTCGAGCTGCTCTTCGAACGGTTCCTCGCGCCCGCCCGCGACGGCCCTCCCGACATCGACGTCGACATCGAGTCCGACCGGCGCGAGGAGGTCATCCAGCACGTCTACTCCAAGTACGGGCGCAGGCACGCGGCGCAGGTCGCGAACGTCATCACCTACCGCGCCCGTTCCGCGGTGCGCGACATGGCCCGCGCGCTCGGCCACTCGCCGGGCCAGCAGGACGCGTGGAGCAAGCAGATCGACAGGTGGGGCCCGCTCGGCGTCACCACCGACGACTGCGACATCCCGCGTGACGTGCTGGAGCTGTCCGCACAGCTGGAGAACTTCCCACGTCACCTCGGCATCCACTCCGGCGGCATGGTGATCTGCGACCGCGCCGTCAGCGAGGTGTGCCCGGTGGAGAAGGCGCGCATGGACAAGCGCACGGTCCTGCAGTGGGACAAGGACGACTGCGCGTCCATCGGCCTGGTGAAGTTCGACCTGCTCGGCCTCGGCATGCTCTCCGCGCTGCACTACGCCATCGACCTGGTCCGCGACCACGAGGGCGTCGAGGTCGACATCGGGCACCTCGACCTCAACGACCAGCGCGTCTACGAGATGCTGCAGAAAGCCGACTCCGTGGGCGTCTTCCAGGTGGAGAGCCGCGCGCAGATGGCGACGCTGCCCAGGTTGAAGCCGCGCGAGTTCTACGACCTGGTCGTCGAGGTCGCGCTGATCAGGCCGGGCCCGATCCAGGGCGGCTCGGTGCACCCGTACATCCGGCGCCGCAACGGGACCGAGAAGTGGGACTACGACCACCCGTTGCTGGAGAACGCGCTGAAGAAGACCTACGGCGTGCCCCTGTTCCAGGAACAGCTCATGCAGATCGCGGTGGACGTGGCGGACTTCACCGCGGCCGAGGCCGACGAACTGCGCCGCGCGATGGGCGCCAAGCGTTCCACCGCCCGCATGGAACGCCTGCGCGACCGCTTCTACGAGGGCTGCGCCCAGAACGGCATCGGTGAGGAACTCGCCGGCCGCATCTACGCGAAACTGCTGGCGTTCGCCAACTTCGGCTTCCCGGAGTCGCACGCCCTGTCGTTCGCGCACCTGGTGTTCGTGAGCGCGTGGTTCAAGCTCTACCACCCGGCGGCCTTCTGCGCGGCCCTGCTCAGGGCCCAGCCGATGGGCTTCTACTCACCGCAGTCACTGGTGATCGACGCCCGCCGCCACGGCGTGACGGTCCACGGCCCGTGCGTGAACCGCTCACTGCCTTGGGCGGGCCTGGAACCGTGCGAGGGAGCGCAGGCCGTCCGCATCGGCCTGGCCGCGATCCGCGGCGTGGGAGACGCGGACGCCGAGAAGATCGTTGCCGCACAACCGTTCCGCGACATGGAGGACTTCGGCACCCGCGTCCAGCTCACCGCCACCCAGGTGGAGGCCCTGGCCACAGCGGGCGCGTTCGCCTGCTTCGGCCTGGAACGCCGCGAGGCGCTCTGGGCCGCGGGCGCCGTGGCCGCCATCAGGTCCGACCGCCTACCGGGCACCGTCGTGGGCGTGGACGCGCCCGCACTGCCCGGCATGGACGACGTGGAGCTGGCCGTGGCGGACGTCTGGGCCACGGGCCTGTCCCCGGACAGCTTCCCGACCCAGTTCGTGCGGTCCACATTGGACTCGATGGGTGCACTCCCGGTGACCGCGCTGGGCGATGTCGAACCAGGCACGCGAGTGCTGATCGGCGGCGCGGTCACACACCGGCAGCGTCCGGCGACCGCGGGCGGCGTCACGTTCCTGAACATCGAGGACGAGACGGGGATGGTGAACGTCGTGTGCTCGCCGGGACTGTGGGCGCGGTACCGGCGGGTGGCGCGGAGCAGCGGCGCGATGCTCGTGCGGGGCGTGGTGGAGTCGGCGGAGGGCGTGGTCAGCGTGCTGGCGGACCGCCTGCAGCACCTCGACCTGCGCATCCCGTCGAAGTCGAGGGACTTCCGCTGACCTCAGGCGCTCCTGGTGTCGCGCGGCCGCAGGTGGCGGACCACCGGTGGCCGGAGCAGGCGGATCCAGGCCTGGGTCTGCGTCTCCTTGTTCACCGCTTCCACCTGGCGGTACGTCTTGGCGCGGCTCAGCTCGTTGTGCCGGATGACGTCGTCGAAGAACCAGGCCGAGCTGATGATCGCGAGGGCCGCCGAGGAGCTGCCCAGGGCGGTTTTGAGGACGTCGGAGTCAAGCAGTCGGAAGGTGTGGTTGATGGCGGACCCGGTCACACCGTGCAGGTCGAAGTTGACCTCGCCCGCGTGCAGGGCGAGCCGCAGCCGTATCCGTTCCCTCGGCGGGTGCAGCCGGTTGTGCGATGACAACGCCTCGACCAGCGCGTCCGGGAGGTGGTCCGCGAACAACCTCTTGCGCACGTCCGCGGAGGCGAGGACGAGCACGCCGTCTCCTCTGTCCTCGCGGCGGCACTCGGACCAGGGGATGCCGGCGGCGTCGAAGGAGGCGCGCATCGCCTCGTACATGCCGTGCCGGAGCCGGACCTGGTTGGCGTTGTTCCTGTGGTGCTGCCCGAAACCCTCGATGTCCGCCGCGATGATCGTGCAGTGCGCCGTGTTGAGCAACAGGCGTTCGTCTTCGGTCTCCACCAGCAGATCGCTGTGTCCCGAGAGGCGCACCGCCTCGGGTAAGGGCCCGCTCGTCATCGCTCTCTCCCCTTGCGCCTCGGGTGGCAAGCGTCGTTCCGCAGAATGCAACCTCGTGGCGACGATAAGGCGGTGGTTCGGGCCTGCGCCAGAGTAACCAGATGATTGTGTGGTTACCGTAACCTGAAAGAGGACCAGTTTGATGAACCGCGTGATATACCTGTGCAGGTTCACCTGAGCAGATGCCGCCGAAGGGGGAGGTCATGCCGAGTCCGGCATCACCCGTCGTCGCTGGCTGGGAACTCGCGCTCCGGTTGAGGGAGCAGCGGGAGAGGAAGAAGATCGAGGTCAGCGCCATCACCAGTGCGCTGGGTTTCACCCGCAACTACTGGTCCGCGGTCGAGAACGAGCGCAAGATCCTCTCCGAGGAGAACCTGGTCGCGGCCTTGGACCTCCTCGAGTTCGACGAGGACGAGCGGCCGGAACTGCTCGACCTGCGCCTGGCGGCCAAGGAACGTGGCTGGTGGACGCAGTACGGGACGTTGCTGGACGGCGATCTCCAGCGGCTCATCGGTCTTGAGGCCGGCGCCGAGAGGATTCGGTACTACGAGAGCCTCCTCATCCCGGGCATGCTCCAGACGGAGGAGTACACCAGGGGGATCATGGAGCCGGACGGCACCATTCGTCCGGTTGATGTGGATCAGCGCGTCGAGGTCCGAGTTCGGCGTCAGGAACGACTCACCGGAGAAGCGCCACTGCGGGTGGTCGCGGTCATGAGTGAGGCGGCGCTCCGGCAGCAGATCGGCGGGCCCGCCGTGCTGCGTCGCCAGTTGGAACACCTGGTGCGCAGCATCGAGGGGAACAGGGCCGGCCTCGAGGTTCGCATCATCCCGTTCACGGCGAAGGCGTGCGGGCTGTTCGGCGCGGCGACCATTCACCTGCTCGACTTCCCCGGCGACAGGCTGCCGACCGTGATGTTCCAGGAGACCGTCACGACGAGGGACATCACTTTCGACGCCGTTCGGGTGGCGGAGATCAGCAACACCTACGAGAGTGCGCTCGAACGCACGCTCTCCCCCCAGAAGTCCCTGGAAAAAATTCAACAGTGCATTGAGGAGCTGGATTGATCGGCCAGAAGGTCTCGGCGTCCCCCCGCGAGTGGAGCGGATGGTTCACGAGCAGCTACACCAATGCTTCGGGTAGTTGTGTCGAGGTCAACCTGGGTGCTCACAGCGTCTTGGTGCGCGACAGCAAGGACCGGCGTGCCGACCAGCCCGTCATGCGGGTCTCCTCGGCCGCCTGGACGTCGTTCGTGAAACAGGTCTGCTGATTCGGCGAGCCTCGTCCTGCACAGCCACTGGAGCAGGAGCCAGGAGTTGAACGGCCGGGCACCTCGTGCCCGGCCGTTGCTCATTCAGCTCCCGCAGACCTGCCAGGTGCCGAACGCGCCCGAAGGCCCCACCGAGGTCTGCTTCCGCTCGTACAGCTTCGCGTCCGGCCCGACGACCAGCACCCGCACGAACCCCATGGCGTCACGGACGGCAGCAGGCCCGATCTCCGCGTACCCGCCAAGGTCTTCCCAAGGCGCGAACGTGTCACCGGAAGTCTGACGCGCCACGCTGATGCCGTACCCGTCGTTGCGCGCGAACGCCAGCACACGGGCAGCCGAACCGCCGGACGTCACCGCGGAGACCGGGCCGACGCCGCCCTGCCCGCCGAGGTGGGCGAGTGCGCTGAACGTGCCGTTGCTCGAGCCCTCGGCGACCGTGCCGATGGCGCCGTCGGTGTGTTCGCGGACGAGCACGCGGACCTTGTTGCCGTCCATGGTGAAGCTTGGTGCGTGGGTGCACTCCACAGCGCCGATGGACTTGTACGCGAGTGACGCGCCGGGGTTCTGCTCCCAGTGGTCGACCTGGCCGTTGGCGTCGCCGAACAGGTGCAGGCGGCCGGTCGTCGAGGTGAGGCCGACGGGTGGCGACACGATCATGGCGGTGTTGCCGGACAGCGCGATCCAGCCGCTGAACGAGCCGTCGGGGTTCTGCCAGGCGTTGCTGATGCCGTTGGCCCCGTTGACGGCGAACAGTTCCAGGACGCCGTCGCCGCTGAGGACGAGGCCCGGCGTGCCCAGTGCGGGTGTGGCGCCGTCCGGGTTGCCGACGTCGGTCCAGGTGTCGAAGCCGCCGCCCGGTGCGGACTGGCCGGCCACGAGGATCGAGCCGGTGTCCAGGTCCAGCACGGCGATGTGCACGAGTCCCGACCCGTTGAGCGCCACGGCGACACCCGGTGCGAACGTGCCGGCGCGCAGCAGGACGGGGCCGGTCCAGGCGCCGTTGACGGGCTGGTGCCACCACATGATCGAGTCACCGGCGGCGACGAACGCGTGCAGCGTGCCCGTGCCGTCGGTGATCGCCCACGGCGCTGCCACCGGCCACCGGTGGTAGTTGCGGAACACGTGGCCGTCGAACGTGGGACCGGTGACCGGGTCGTGCGCGGCATAGGCCTGGTAGGCCTCGGACTTCGGCCCGGCCAGTGCCGCGGGCACGTTGATCGGTGACGCGCCGATGTTGTAGCAGCGGTACCGCGTCAGCAGTGCGAAGCCGCGGGCGTCCGTGCCTTCGTAGGCCTTCACGGCCCTCGTCGCGAACCTCGCCGCGTGGATGTGGTCGTTGTGCTCGTCGAACTGGCCCGCGAAGCCGTCGTTCGGCGACGGGTCCTGGATGCGGATCATCGTCGGCTGGAACTCCTCGAGCAGCGCGAGGAGCACGTTGTTCACGTCGGCCTGGTTGTACCACTGCTGGACCTGGACCGGCCCACCCGTCGGGATGATCACCGGTGCGACGTGGTTCGGGTCCTCCCAGAGCTTCTTGAGCGACTCGTTGTGCTCGGGAAGCGGATCGCCGCCGTCGGGGATGTTGAGGTAGAGCAACTGGACGTTCGGCGCTCCGACGAGGGTGTCGATCTCGAGGATCATGGTCGCGACCTCTTTGGTGCCGCGGGTCCAGTTGTTCGGTTGGCCGGCGAGCTTCGCGTAGGCGGAGCGCTGGCCCTCCTGGACGCTCGCGGACAGTTCCTCGCGCGAGAGGCCTCCGGCCCCCTCGTTCTGGTCCGCGGTCAGCACGATCGTCCGCACCGGCAGTCCGGAGAGGACGGACGGCTGGATGTCCGGGTTGATGAACAGCAGGTCGTCGTCCGTGTGCGCGATGATGGTGACGAAGCTGCCGTCATCCGGCAGGTTCGCCGCGCTCGACGCCGCGGCGAGCGCGGCACCGGTGTTCGGAAGGGCGGTCGCGGCTGCCGCGGTGGCGCCCGCGAGCAGGACTGTGCGACGGCTGACGCAGGTCATGAGAATCCCCCCAGATTCGTTTCGGTTCAGCGAAACAGAAGACGCGTCGGTCCGGGGGAGGTTGCACGGTCGGATCAGACTTGTGGGTGACGGATGGGCCTCGTTCGGCCCATCCGCCGTGTCCACTCCAAGTTGTCGGATGCCCGCGAGTCGAACGCGGTGTTTCCTCATCCCAAATGAGGCGGGTTGCCGTCTCCCTCGCATCCGCGAGTACCCCTGCCAGGAGTCGAACCTGAATCTCGGCGTTCGTAGCGCCGCACTCTCTCCATTGAGCTACAAGGGCAAGATAAATGCGCAACAAAAAGAGAGCCGCCCTGGTCGGTTTCCCGACGGGCGGCTCCCGCAGTGGCCTGACATCACGCCACTACAAGGAGCTCACCTGCGCGAACGGTCGCGACGACGGTCGGCGCTGCGGCGTGCTGGTCATCGCGGTCCCCTTTCGGCTCGGTGTGTGCAACGAGTATTGCGGCGGGCCGGGCCCGCCGTCAATCGTTTATTTCAGGCGCGTTCGTAGGTCATGAACGAAACTCCGCTCTCGAACAGCCGTGCGTCGGTGCGCCGGAACTTCCTGATGTCGGCTTTTCCGTCGAACAACGGGATTCCGCGCCCGAACACCACCGGGTGGATCTTCAGCAGCAGCGCGTCGATCTCGGGCAGCAGTTCGGCGGCCAGCTTGCCGCCGCCGCACAGCCAGATGTCGAGACCGTCCTCCTGCTT
This sequence comes from Lentzea albida, assembly GCF_900111005.1. Taxonomy (GTDB): domain Bacteria; phylum Actinomycetota; class Actinomycetes; order Mycobacteriales; family Pseudonocardiaceae; genus Lentzea; species Lentzea albida. The sequence goes on along the minus strand of NZ_FOFV01000004.1, from coordinate 246,562 downwards.
GAGCGACCGCACGCGCCCGATGACGTCCTCGTGGATCACCTCGACGTCGTCAGGCGTGTCGCTCACCTGTGCCGAGACGACGAACTGGCGCAGGTGCGCGTACGGCGAGGCCAGCCCGCCGGGCACCTGGTAGGTGTGGCGGCCCATCAGCACCGTGTCGAAGTGCCGGTTCGGCGCGTCGGTCAGCCCGACCAGGTCACGGGCCTGGCTGGGCACCGTCTCCGGGTAGTGCGCGTTGATGCCGGCCATGTGGTCGCCCTCGAAGACGAACCCGTCGAAGGTCCCGTCCTCGGCCGCGATGTACCCGTCGAGCGTGACGGCCACGTAGTAGACGAGCTTTCGCAAAACGATCATCCCCTCAGTCGCGTAAACCACGACAACTGTAGTACTATGGCTGTAGTGGTTGTCAAGGAGGAAACGTGGTCCGGAACGAGGCACGGCGCACGGCCCTGCTGGACGCGGCGATCGACGTCCTGGCCGAGGAGGGCGCGCGGGGGCTGACCTACCGCGCGATCGACGCGAAGGCGGAGGTGCCGGCGGGCACGGCGTCGAACTACTTCGCGAACCGCGACGAGCTGATGTCCGCGGTGATGATGCGCGTGCACATCAGGCTCATGCCGTCGGACGAGTCGGTCGCGGAGTCGCTCAGCGCGCCGCGCGACCAGGCGCTGAGCCTGAAGTTCATGCACGACATCATCAAGCGGGCGGACGCCGACAAGGCGTGCTACCTCGCGATGATGGAGCTGCGGCTGGAGGCCACGAGGAGGCCGGACCTGCGGGCCTCGCTCACGAAGACGATGGCCGAGGGCATCGAGTTCAACGTCGCGTTCAACGAGGAGTCGGGGCTGCCGGGCGACCGGATGGCCGTCATGATCCTGTACTTCGCGATGACGGGGTTCATCTACGAACGGCTGACGCTGCCGGACGCGGCGGCGTCAGCCGTGGACCTCGACGAGTTCGTCGAGGTCCTGGTCGACCGCGCTATCGGCTGAGCGGGCCGCCGGTGATCGTCAGGGCGACGGCGATCACCACGACGCCCAGCGTCGAGTAGAGGAACGCGTCCATACCGCGGCCGCGGATCTTGATCAGACCCGCCTGCTCGTCGGTCACGAGGATCCGCAGCACGGCCGCGACCAGCAACGACACGCCGAGCAGCACGGCGCCCTGCCGCCAGTGGTACTGGAAGATCCGCACGAGCCCGAGCGCGCCGACCCCCAGCACCAGCGCGAACGGCAGGTGCTTGCCGGGACCGGAACGCCAGCGGGTCTCGCCCATGAGCGCCTGCGCGTCAGACCGCTGCATGGGCGCGCTCGGCGGCTTCAACGGTGTTGGTGAGCAGCATCGCGACCGTCATCGGGCCGGCGCCACCGGGGATCGGGGCGAGCCAGCCGGCGACCTCGCGCACCTCGGGGGCCACGTCGCCGACGAGGCCCGCCTCGGTGCGGGTGATGCCGACGTCGACGACGGCCGCGCCGGGCTTGACCATGTCCGCCGTGATCAGACCGGGGCTGCCCGCGCCCGCGATCACGATGTCCGCGCGGCGCACCTCGGCGGCCAGGTCCTTCGTGCCGGTGTGGCACAGCGTCACGGTGGCGTTCTCGGAACGGCGGGTCAGCAGCAGGCCGATCGGGCGGCCCACGGTGACGCCGCGGCCGACCACGGTGACGTTCGCGCCGGCGAGCGGCACGTCGTAGCGGCGCAGCAGCTCCACGATGCCGCGCGGGGTCGCGGGCAGCGCCGCCTCCTCGCCGAGCACGAGCTTGCCGAGGTTGACGGGGTGCAGGCCGTCGCCGTCCTTGGCCGGGTCGATGCGCTCCAGGATCGCGTTCGCGTTCAGGTGCTTCGGCAGCGGCAGCTGGACGATGTACGCGGTGACCTCGGGGTTCGCGTTCAGCTCGTCGATGACGGCTTCCAGCTCCTCCTGCGTCGTCGACTCGGGCAGGTCGCGCCGGATCGACTTGATGCCGACCTTCTCGCACGCGCGGTGCTTGCCCTTGACGTACGAGTGCGAGCCGGGGTCGTCGCCGACCAGCACGGTGGCCAGGCCGACCGAGCCGGGCAGCGCGGCGACCCGCGCCTTGAGGTCCTCGAACAGCGCGTTCCGGGTTTCGTTGCCGTTGAGCAGCGTCGCAGTCACGCCCTCATCCTCCCACTGGGCAGCGCGGCGACGCCCACCGACACCAGCGTCAGCACCACGCCGACGAGCGTCGGCAACGCCAGGTGCCCGCTCACCGCGTCGAGCAGCACGGCCCCGATGAGCTGGCCGCACACGCCGCACAGACCCACCATCAGCACGCCGATGAACCGCACCGACACGATCGCGCCACCGACACCGACGATGCCCAGCAGGCCGCCGAGGTAGAGCCACCAGCCAGAGGGGAACTCACCGGGGACCCCGCTCCACGTCACCGCGTTGACCAGCAGCAACGCCGCCGTGCCCACGCTGAAGTTCACCAGGATCGTCGCCATCGAGTTGTCGGCGGCCTCGCGCACCAGCCCGTTCACCGCCTGCTGCCAGCCCATCAGCAGGCCCGCGACCAGCGGCAGCACCGCGAGCCACAACCCGCCGGGGGACGTGAACTGGTCCGACACCGCGATCGTGACGGCGACGACACCGACGGCCGCCCCGGCGACACGGGTCCTCGTGATCGGCTTCGGCTCGCCGGGCCCGACCCCGAGGTTGTCCACGACCATGCTGCTCACGACCTGCCCGATCACGACCGCGACCGTGAACACCGCCACACCGATCGTCGCGACCGCGAGCCCCTGCGAGCCCACCAGCACCGCGCCGCTGATCCCGCCGACGCACTCCCACCAGCGGATGCGGCGCCCGCGCAGCGCGTCCCGCAGCCGCAGGAGGCCGTCGCGGCCGGACTGTCGGGTCAGGACCACCGCGAGCAGCACGAACCACCCGCCGGCGAACGAGATCAACGCCGCCACCAGCCCGTTGCCGAGCGACTGGGCGAGCGAACCGTTGACGCGCGCCTGCACCGCGATCGCCACACCGCCCGCCGCCGCCAGCAGACCGCCGGTCACCTGCGCGGACCGCGTCACAGCGCCTCCAGAGGGGTCGAGGGGTGTTCTTGATCAGCTTTAACCTTGCACGTCGACCACGTTATGGTCGGGCCTCCACCGTTCGGCGCAGTGGCGGGGGACGTGTGCGATCCGGCGAGTTGCGGGGGAAGATGTTGGCGTGTCCGAGCCGAAGCCGTTGAACCCGACCGAGCAGGACGCTCTCGTCAAGCAGATCGGCCTGACTCTGATGCGGGCCGCACCAGAGGACTGGCGAAGCGTGATCGCCCAGTACCGAGCCACCGGCCGGTACTTCGAACTGGAGGCCGAGCTCCGCCTGCAGGACGGGAGCAAGCGCGCCTGGCAGGCGCCGCAGGAGGTGGCCTCGCTGTTCGCGCGGCTGCGTGCCGGCATGCACCGCGAAGGCCGTGGCAGCTGGACCAACGCCCGCTACCAGCTCGACCACCCGTCGAGCTACAACCTCGACTTCGACCGCGCCGAGCCGAGCTGGCAGACGCCTCCTCCGCAGCAGGCGTACGTCGACGAGATGCGGTTCTTCCCGCGTGCCGAGGAGAACGTCCCCGACTGGCTGCGCCGCAGGCTGAACCCGCCGACGCCGGCGTTCCGCACCGTCCGCGTGTTCGACGGCGCCGGACCGGGCGGCCGTCCGTCGGTCAACCGGCCGCCGGTGCCCGAACCCGAGGTCGCGCCGCTGCTCGCGTACCTGTCGAACGCCCCGGTCGCCGTGGCCGGACGCGGCTTCGACAACGACGTGCTGCACCCGGACGCGCCGCCGGTCGTGCCGTCCGGGTTCCAGACCGACGGTGTGTGGATCTGGCCCGCCGGGGTCGCGTACTACCTGCGCAAGTACGGCGTGCCGCCCGAGCCCGAGCTGGTCGAACGCGCGCGTGGAGCCGGGTTCGCCCTGCCGGAGGTCTCGGAGGAGTCGAGGCTCGCCGCCGCCGCGAACCTGGGGGCGCCCGCCGCGCCTCCCGGCACCGTGGTGCCCGTGCCGGTCGAGCCCGAACCGAAGCGCGAACCGGAGCGCAAGCCGCAGCCCGAACCCGCCGCCGAGGAGACGCAGTACGTCGCGGCGCCGAAGTTCGAGGCCGAGCAGGAGGCGGCGGAGGAGCCGGAGGAGGAGTACGACTTCGAGCCCCTCTACCCGGAGCCGCCGCGCGCCGCCGAGCAGCCCCGGCCCGAGCCGGAGCCGGACCTCGGCGAGACGATCGCGGTGGCCGCGCCGCCGCTCGCCGGTGACGGGCCGCCCTACCGGGTGGTCTTCGACTCCGACGGCGTGCCGGACACGGTCGACGACAGGACGTTGCGCGACACCTACGGCGCGGGCATGGACCTCTTCGCGCCGCACCCGGCCGACCTGGAGGAGGAGCCGGCCGCCGAGGTCGTCCCCGAGGCCGCTCCGGAACCCGTCGCCGAGAAGCCGAACGAAACGGAACCCGAGGACGAACGTCACGACGTGGACGTTCCCGAGGAACCCGAGATCCCCACCGCGGGGCCCGACGAGCCCGAGCTCCTCACGCACCACCGGGAGGCCGAGCTCACCGACCACATCGAGGCGGAGCCAGAACTCCTCACGCACCACCGCGAAGCAGAGGTCACCGACCACATCGAGGCCGAGACCGAGGAACGCCCGCGCGACGCCATGCAGGACACGATGGCGTGGAGCCCGGTCCTCGACGAGCCGCTCGAGAGCCCGGCCGAGGTCACCGAGGAACACCCGGTCGTCCCGGTCGCCGAGGACGAGCCCGACCTCGCCGAAGAGGAGATCGAGTCGACGACGTCGTTCGAGGCGGCGAAGTTCGACGAGGAGTTCGAGACCCGTTTCGACTCCCGGCTCGACTCGCACTTCGAGCCGGAGCCCGAGGCTCCGCCCGTGGTCGCCGCCGTGCCCGTGGCGGCCGTCGCGCCCGCTCCGACGCGTTCGGAGGAGACCACCCAGTTCGACGCGGCGCTGTTCAACGAGCCCGAACCGGAGCCGGAACCCGAGCCCGAACCGGAACCGGTGAAGCCGCCGCGGCAGGTCACGCAGGAGGAGGACCGCGAACTGGCGGGCACCCGCCGCGCGCTGGACGACCTGAACGTGCCGCACGGCGTGTTCCGGATCGGCGGCGAACCGGCCGACCGCACCTGGACGCTGCGCCTCGAGGGCGACAGCTGGGAGGTCGCCTGGTTCGACCACGGCCCCAAGAACCCGGTGCGGTTCGACAAGGTCGAGGACGCGTCGGCGTACCTGATCGGCAGGCTGGTGCTGGGCAACTTCCGCACGATCCCGCCGAGGGGCGCTCCGCAACGGCCGATGACCAACGGCTTCCGCGAGGAACCGCCGCGCCGTCCCGTGCCGCCGCAGCGCCCGCCGATGCCGCCGCAGACCCCGCCCGCGCCGATGCCGCAGGCCGCGCCGATGCCGCAGGCCGCGGCCCCGACGCAGGTGCAGTCCGTGCCGCCTCCCGCACCGCAGCAGGCACCGTCGCCGGTCGCCGCCGCCGTGGCGCAGGAGGAACCGGCGAAGCGGAAGTTCCCGATCTCGCCGCTCGCGGGCGAGCCGCCGCTCACGTTGTTCCGCCACAAGCAGATGTTCGAGCTGCCGGCGGGCACCGAGGTCGACCGCTACGGCGACCAGACCGGCAACCTCGTCTACGTGGCGGGCACGCCGTTCCCGGAACGCAGCCTCGTGCCGTCGTGGATCAACCGCCCGTACCGCGTGTACCGGTTGCGCCGCCCGCTCGAGGTGCTGACCGGCGTGGCCGTGCCGTGGTTCGAGCAGCCGGGCGGCGGCACCGCCTACCTGCTGCCGAAGGCCGTCGAGGAGATGGTCGCGGACGGCGTCCTGGTGGAGATCACGGGATCAGCTGACAACTAGGCCGTAGGCCGCGGCGAAAGCGATCGCCGTGTCGACGTCGATCAGGGCTCCGGCGAGCTTCGCCTGCCGGAGCCCGTTCGCGTCGATCTTCGCCCCGCGCAGGTCCGCGCCGTCGAGCTTCGCGTCGAGCAGCCGGGCGCCCATCAGGTCGGCCTGGCTCAGGTCGGTGTTGCGCAGGTCGGCCTCGCTCAGGTTCGTCTCGCGGAACCGCTGACCACCGAGCTTCAGGTCGTGCAGCGGTGCCTTCACGAACGACGCCAGCGTGAAGTCCACCTCGGTGAAGGTGATCGGCCGCAGCACGCAGTCGACGAAGTTCGACCCCATGAGGCTGCACGAGTCGAACGACGAGCGGGTCAGCACGGTGCGGTCGAAGGTGCACTGCCGGAACGCCGTCGCGTGGTGCCTCGACTCGCCGAGGTCCGTCCGGGTGAAGTCGCACCGGGTGAACGTGCACCCGCTCGTCACCAGTGAGCGGAGATCGGCTTCGGTGAAGTCGCAGTCGGTGAAGGACCGCTTCTCCCACTGCTGATCAGGCAGGTTGGCGTCGGCGTAGTCCTCGCCGACCTCTTCGACCAGGTTGTCCACTCTCACACTCTCGCAGAACCCCCGTGTTGGTAACGTGCGGGACGCCGGGCGACCTGCCCGACGTCAACGAGGACCGTCATTCGGGAAGGCTCATGACCCGCACGCCCGTGAACGTCACTGTCACCGGTGCCGCCGGCCAGATCGGCTACGCACTGCTGTTCCGCATCGCTTCCGGCCACCTGCTCGGCCCGGACACCCCGGTCAACCTGCGGCTGCTGGAGATCACCCCGGCGCTGAAGGCCGCCGAGGGCACCGCGATGGAGCTCGACGACTGCGCCTTCCCGCTGCTCAAGGGCATCACGATCACCGACGACGCGAAGACCGCGTTCGACGGCGTGAACGTGGCCCTGCTCGTCGGCGCCCGCCCCCGCACCAAGGGCATGGAGCGCGGCGACCTGCTCGAGGCCAACGGCGGCATCTTCAAGCCGCAGGGCGAGGCGATCAACGCCGGCGCCGCGGACGACGTGAAGGTGCTCGTGGTCGGCAACCCGGCCAACACCAACGCCCTCATCGCCCAGCAGCACGCGCCGGACGTCCCGCGCGAGCGCTTCACCGCGATGACGCGCCTGGACCACAACCGCGCCCTGTCGCAGCTCGCCAAGAAGCTGGGCGTCGCGGTCACGGACATCCAGAACATGACGATCTGGGGCAACCACTCGGCCACCCAGTACCCGGACCTGTTCCACGCCAAGGTCGGCGACAAGACCGCCGCCGAGGCCGTGAACGACCAGGCGTGGCTCGAGAACGACTTCATCCCGACCGTCGCCAAGCGCGGTGCGGCGATCATCGAGGCCCGTGGCGCGTCTTCCGCCGCGTCTGCCGCGAACGCCGCCATCGACCACATCTACGACTGGGTCAACGGCACCGAGTGGACCTCGATGGCCATCCCGTCGGACGGCTCGTACGGCGTGCCCGAGGGCATCATCTCGTCGTTCCCCGTCCGCACCTCGGGCGGTTCGTACGAGATCATCCAGGGCCTGGAGATCGACGAGTTCTCGCGCGCCCGCATCGACGCCTCGGTCGCCGAGCTCGTCGAGGAGCGCGACGCGGTCAAGGGTCTCGGCCTGATCTGAGTTCTTCGTGGCAGGGTGGGGAACGTGCTGATCCCTTGGGACGTTCCCCGGCCACAGCTCTCCGATGACGTACACCCGGCGCTCGCTGACGCCGCCCGCGCGGCGTCAGCGGCGTACGGGCGTGCCCGAACTCTGCACACGCGCCTCGAACTCCGCGAGGAAGTCGCGGACGGCGCCGACGGAACACCGACGATGCGCGTCGACCGCATCGTCGAGGACGCGATCCTGGAGTCCATCCACCGCAATCGCGTGAACCTGCTCTCCGAAGAGGCCGGGTTCGTCGACAACGGCTCCTCGATCACCCTCGTCATCGACCCGGTCGACGGGTCCGCGAACGCCGCGTTCGGCGTGCCTCTCTCGTGCTTCGCCGGCGCGCTCGTGGAAGACGGCACGGCGAAAGAAGCCCTCACGACGTGGTTCGACACGGGCCGTGCGTGGCATGCGCGCGCAGGAGTGCCGACGGCGTTCCGCACCACCGGCCGCACGACGTTGAAGGGCGCGTCCGTGTGCCTGATGCGTCCGAAGACAGGCACTCAGGACGCGTGGCTGCGCATCGCGAACAGCGCGGACCGCATCCGTGTGCTGTGCACGACCTGCCTGGAGACCATGCTGGTCGCGGAGGGCACGGTCGACGCGTTCATCGATCCCGGCAGCGACACGCACCGCATCATGGACCTCGCGACGGCACTGGTCACCGTCCCCGCGGCGGGCGGGGTGCTGGTCGACCTGCACGGGCGGCCGTTCACGTTCGAGCCCGACCTGACCCACCGGTGGTCGGGCGTGGCGGCAGCGACTCCTCAGCTGGCCGAGGAGCTGATCGCGACCGTGCTGGGTTAGACGGAGCCCCGCGGCTCGACGACGCAGTCGGGTCCGGGGAACACCAGACCTTCGTGCCCGTCGTTGAAGCGGACGAGGTACGGCGGATGTCCGTCGGTCCCGCGCACTTCGAGGATCTCGCCGAGGCGCTCCTCGAGTCCGATGGAACGGCTGTGGACGTGAAGCCTGTCACCCACTGTTGCTTGCATGGTGCTGCAACACCTCCGGTGTGCGGCGTGAGGCCTGCGCGATGAACGCGCTAAAGCCTAAGCCGCCACCGGAGGAGCGCAACAGGGCTCAAGTGCTCATCCGCCGCAGGCGGCCGACACCTTCGCGACGAGGTCGGCCTTCTGCTGCACCCAGTCCGCCGCGGAGCTGACGTTCTGCATGCCGTTGGCCGCTTCTTCGAGAGCCTTCTTCACCTGCTCGTCCGGCGCGGAGTTCGCCAGCGTCTCGAGCTCCTTCGCCTTGGCCTGGGTGTCCTCCAGCGCCTTCTGCGGGTCGCTCATGTCCGGCGAGAAGCCCACCAGCTGAACCGCGTCGGCGCACAGCTTCACCTTGTCCGCGGTGTCGCTGACCCCCTGGAGCGTGTCGCAGGCCGTCAGGCTGCCCAACGCGATGGCGGCTGCTGCCAGCGTTCCGACTACGCGCATTCGCTCTCCTTGCCCGAACTGTCCGGTTCTGTTGGTTACGACTCTACCGATGTGCGTCTTGATCGAGTTGGCGTTGGTAGAGCTTGCGGATGACGTCGTCGATCTCGGGCTCCACGACGGCCAGGTCGTGGACCTCCACCTGCCGCACCACCTGCGTGATCAACTGCGCCGCCGTCGTCTCCGCTCTCCTGAACGTGAGGTGGTGTCGCAATCCGCCCGCCTCGCTGCGCACCGCCGTTACTCCTGGGACGTCCGGCGCAGGTCCGGGTTCCCTGAGGTCGATGACCAGCTCGCGCTCCGGCGTGACCTCGGCGCGCAGCTCGTCCAGCGGGCCGTCGGCGAGCACCCGGCCGTGGTCGATCACCATGAGCCGCGGGCAGAGGCGTTCGATGTCGTCCAGGTCGTGCGTGGTGAGCAGGAGCGTCGTGCCGCGACGGGTGTTGAGGTCCGCGAGGAACTCCCTGAGGCGTTCCTTGGACTCCAGGTCCAGGCCGATCGTCGGCTCGTCCAGCACCAGGAGCTCCGGGGCGTGCAGCAGGGCCGCGGTGATCTCGCCGCGCATCCGCTGCCCCAGCGAGAGCTGCCGCACCGGGATCTGGAGGGTCTCCTGCAGGCCGAGCAGCTCCACGCACTCGTCGAGGCGCGCCCGGTGGTCCTGCGCCGACACCCGGTAGATGGACCTGAGCAGGTCGAAGCTGTCCTTCAGTGGCAGGTCCCACCAGAGTTGGCTGCGCTGGCCGAACACGACGCCGATGCGCCTCGCCAGGTCGCGCCGCTGCTTCGACGGGTCCACGCCGTTGACCGTGAGGTGGCCGCTCGTCGGGACCAGGATCCCGGTCAGCATCTTGATCGTCGTGGACTTGCCCGCCCCGTTCGGCCCGACGTAGCCGACGGCCTCGCCCGCGGCGACGTCGAACGTGACGCCGTCGACCGCCGTCACGGTCTTGTAGTTGCGCCGCAGGCCTTTCGACGTGGCGACCTTGAACTCCCTGCGGAGCTCCCTGACCTCGATCATGATCCCGTTCCCCGGTAGTGCCTGACCGCGAACCGCCACACCAGCGCGGCGACCCCCGCCGCCAGCGCCGCGACGAGCGGTGATGTCCAGCCCACCCAGCCGGGAAGGCCGAGCGGGTCCTGTCTGCCGAGCAGCGCGAGGCTCGGGTAGTACGCGACGAACGCCCCCGGCACGACGAACGCCATCAGCCACCGCAGCGGCCGCGAGTAGACGTTGATCGGGTACGACGTGAAGGCGTTGCTGCCGTAGGTGACCGCGTTGGCGAACTCGCGCCCCTCGACGATCCAGAAGCAGATCGAGCACGCCACCACCCAGACCGCGCTGTAGATGACCGCGCCCGCGACCGGCGTCAGGACCGTCAGCAGGACCTTCGCCGGCGACCAGTCGACCGGCACGTGCGCCAGCGCGTAGAACATGACCGCGAGCGCACCGGTGATCCGCCCGATCCTGCGCAGGCGGATGTCGGAGCACATGATCTGCGGCAACGTCCGGAGCGGCCGCATCAGCAGCACGTCGAAGCTGCCCGTGCGGATGTAGGTCGGCAGGTTGTCGAGCTGCCCGGCGAACAGGTCCGCGACCCCGAACGCCGCCCCCGCGAACGCGTACATGAGCAGCACTTCGTTCTTGGTGAAGCCGCCCAGCGCGTCGATCTGGGTGAACAGGACGAGGATGACGACCATCTCGTAGCCCTGCGCGATGACCTGCGTGACGAAGTCGATCGCGAACGACGCGCGGTACGACAGCTGGCTCCTGAGGCGCGCGCCGATGAGCTTGGGGTAGACGAACTCAGCCACCCTGCAACACCACCTTCCGCATGGCGCGCTGCAACGTGACATGGCCGATCCCCAGCATCACCACGGCCCAGAACGCCTGCAACAGCAGGAGTTCCCACGGATCGCCGTGCCCGAGGAACACGTCGATCGGAGCCTGCAGCACGGCCGGGAACGGCGTCATCCACAGCACGTCCCGCGCCCACCCCGGGAAGAACGCGATGGGCACCGTCAGGCCGCACAGCAGGCCCGACGAGACGTTCCAGAACCCGTACAGCCCCCGGTTGTCGAGCAGCCAGAACGAGCTGATGTCGATGAGGAACCGGAAGCCGAAGCTGATCACCAGCGCGAGCAGCGCGCTGATGCCGAACAACGGCCACTGCACGGCGTTCTGCGGGAACTGGAACGGGAACAGCAGCATGCCGAACACCATCGGCGGCACCAGCCGTGTCAGGAGGGCGTAGCCACCCCGCCCGACGTCCTCCGCGAGGAGGGCGCCTTGGAGGTTCCACGGCCTGTAAAGGTCTACTACTACGTCACCGGATCGCACGCGCTCGGCGAGCTCGTTGGTTCCCCACAACAGGACGAACCCGAGCAGCCCCTGCCCGATCCAGACGTACGTGTTGGCGGCAGCGATGTCGTAGTCCGCGATCTCCCCGTTCGCCGCCCGGAGAGCGGCGACGAGGATCGCGACCCGCAACAGGCCGAAGACCACGTTCGTGGTCATCCCGGCCAGCATCGCTTGTCGGTAGGTCGAGTACCTTCGGAATCCAGCAATGATCAAATCGGCGTGAACACGCACGTCGGTCTACGTTAGTGACCGTCGCAAGTGGATTTCTTCAGCTGCCGAACGCGCTGGTGACGACCTCGCCGGCCTCGGGCTGCTTCCCGAGGCAGAGGAAGTAGTTGCGCGTGCCGTCCTTGAACCCCACGGCAGACATCTCCCAGCCGGTGGTGTCGACGGTCGGCCGCGAGTTCGCCTTCATCGCCGCGGCCGTGCAGACGTCCTTCAGCTCGGGCGAGGCCATCAGCTCGTCGGAGTCGACCGCTGGGATCTCCCCGGAGAGCCAGCCGCCGGTGAAGGCCTCCCAGTAGTGCAGGTCGGAGCAGCTGGACACCTTCCGCGCGACCGCGGGCATGCCGCCGATGTTCGTGATGCCGCGGAAGCAGGTCGACTTCTCGATGCAGAACCCGCTGTCGCACTTCTTGAGGTAAGGCGGGATGTCCTCGGCTCCACCCGGCTGCGTCGTCGCCGGACCGGGCCCCTGCGCGTTCGACTGCTCCTTGCCACCGAACGGATTCAAGATCAGCACGCCCGCCACGACCACGGCGACCAGCCCCGCCGCGGCTGCGACCAGCGGCCACCTCCTGCTCTTCGGCGGGGGAGGCACCGGCACGGTCGGCGACCGCATCGGGTCGATCAGCTCGTCCCGCAGCTGTGCGGCACTGGGCGTGCGCAGGTTCGCGTCCGGGTGTAACGCCCGTGCCAGCGCCTCGTGCATCGCGGGCGGCACCCCCGGCACCGCGGGAACGGGCCGGCGCAGGATCTCGCCGAGCTGGTCGAACGACGTGATGGGCCACGGCACCGGGCGCGGCGGCTTGCCCGCGAGCAGCGTGTAGAGCGTGGCGGCGAGCGAGTAGACGTCGGCCTGCGGCGTCGGTTCCGCCATCGCGAACGCCTCGGGAGGCGCGTAGCTGGGGCTCAGGGCGTCCCGCGTGACCGTGCTGCCGCCCTGCGCGTCGAGCAGCGCCGCGAGCCCGAAGTCGGCGAGCTTCGGGGTGCCGTAGCGGTCGACGAGGATGTTGCCGGGCTTGATGTCCCGGTGCAGCACGCCTTCCTGGTGTGCCGCGGCGAGCGCGTCGGCGAGCTTGATGCCCAGGTCACGAACCTGGTCCGGGTGCAACGGCCCCCGCGCGTCGAGCTGGTCGGCGAGCGACCCGCCGGTGCACAGCTCCATGACGATGTAGGGCGTGCCCTGCGGCGTGATGTTCGCGTCGTGCACCCCGACGACGTGCGGATGCCCCGACAGCTTGGCGGCCGCCCGCGCCTCGCGCAGGAACCGCCTCCGGTCCCGTTCGTCCACGAGCACCCGGTTGTCGATCTTGACGGCGATGTCACGACCGAGTTGTGCCTGGTGGGCGGTGTAGACGGTGGCGAATCCGCCCGCGCCCAACGGTCTCAGGTCGGTCAGGCCGGGGATGTGGGGTGCGGTCACGCGCGGGAGCATAGTTCCGCACCCCGACAACCCGGCCGTTAGACCGTGCAGTTCAGCGAACCGCTCCTGATGGCGTGCTTGTCGGTGTTGTCGTCGTCCGCCCAGAGAGCGACCTTCTTGCCGTTGACGCAGTTCGGCGAAAGCGCAAAGCCTTCGAGGTTCACGCTCGGTAGCTTCGACGGCCGGTCGTACGTCGCCGTCACCTTGAACCTGCCGTCACTGACCGCGAGTGTGGTCGACCTGCCACTGCAGTTGTTGTCGCACGTGGCCCACAGCCTGTTGTTCTCCCACTCCAGGTCCATGACCTGCGCCTGCCCGCTCGCGAACTTCGAGACGAGCTTCGCCCCGCCGTCCTGCAGCGCGTACAGGAAGATCCCGCCGGTCGCCTCCAGCCCGACCGCGAACAACCCGGTCCCGTGACCCGGGTAGGCGGCGGGGTCGTAGAGCTTGCCGGTGTCGTCCTTGAAGCCCTGCGAGGTCAGGAACGAGTCGGGAATCCACGAGATCGCCTCAGGCCCGTCGTTCGGCTCGACCGACGGCATCCCCGGCAGCTTCCACTCCTTCTCGGTGCCGTTGCCGACCTTCAACACCATCGGCGAACTGACGTCACCGTTGTCGTTGTCCCGCTCGCTGACCACGAACAACCCGTCCGGCGTGCTCACGACACCTTCGGCGTCCGGGTCACCCGTACCGTTCCGGAACTTCAGCGACCGCTTCTGGTCGACCTTCCACGTACTCCCGCTCGGAACGAGCCGGTAGAGCGTCGACGGCCCGTTCTTCACGGCCCACACGACACCCGCACCCTCGAACGACAACCCGCTGAGGTTCTTCCCGAACACGTTCGACCCGTCAGCCGTCTGCGTGGCCGACCCACCGGGCCACGCCGTGGCCGCGTCCGCCGACATGGTCCCCAGACCGACCGCCAGGACCGCGAACACGCCGATCACCTTGATGCGCAACGGAACCGCCTTTCTCCCACGAGGCAAGGTCACACCTCGTGCGAACTGACGGCGGACGTCCAGTGCACCAGACGATGAACAGCAGGGCTACTTCTTGGCGGCGGCCTTCGCGGCCTTCTTGAAGTCCCGGACCTCGAGCAGCGACTGCTGGTCGCGCACGTCGGCGACGCTACGTCGGCTTCCTTCGTCCCCGTAGTGCCCGGCGGCCTCGCGCCACCCGTCGGGCGTGACGCCGAACTGTTTGCCCAAAAGTGCGAGGAAGATCTTCGCCTTCTGGTCCCCGAACCCGGGCAACGCCTTGAGCCGCTTGAACACCGCGGCCCCGTCCCCGTCGGCCCAGATCCGCGTGACGTCCCCGTCGTAGGTGTCGACGACGAACTGCGACAGCGCCTGCACCCGCTTGGCCATCGAACCGGGGAACCGGTGCACGGCGGGCGGCGTGGCCATGACCGCGGCGAAGTCTTCGGGGTCGGCCTCGGCGATGCGGCGCACGTCCAGGCCGCCCATGCGGTCGGCGAGGACCTTGGGGCCGGAGAAGGCCTTCTCCATGGGAATCTGCTGGTCCAGCAGCATTCCGGTCAGCAGGGCGAACATGTCCGACGCGAGGAGTGCGTCCGCGTCGGGGTTCTGCGCGAGGCACACCGTGCGGGTCATGGGAGGGATAGTGCCACGGACCCGGCAACCGCTGCCCGCCGAGTTCACGGCTCCGCGGTGGGGCGCCACTGCTGCTCGGCCGCGGTCCATCGACCTGGGTCCGGGGCCGCAAGCACCGGGGTGAGGAATCTGCTCATCAGCTCGGTCGCCTGGTGGAGCGTCCGGCAGGCCGACAGGGCGTCGAGCCTGCTGGCTTCACGTTCGTATCCGATGGCCCACGAGGTGGGCTCTGGCACGGTGAAGACCGCGGGAAGCTCGAGGTCGGTGCCGGCACCGCGTCGGCGGTCGTGTTCGTGGCTGATGGCGATCTGCAGGTCCTTGCCCTGCATGGATTCGCGCAGAACGATCACGACCAGGTCCACGAGGTCGCGATATCTCGTGGATGGTCTTCCGTTGTGCCGCTCATAAAGGGCGCACACCTTGTCCGCCACTTGGGCTGCGAGCGGGTACAGCTTGACGACGGGCCAGTCGTCCGGCCACTCGACAGGGACCGAAGGCTTCAGCCTTCGCAGCTCGGGGCTTCCGTGCAGCGGTGAGTGCACGACGAGGTCGACGCTGACTGTTCCTTCTGTCCGCGGCCCTACGAGGATCCTGAACGAGACTCGTGTGGTCGGGCGGTTTCCCTTGATCTCAATGCGTTCGCGGTACTCGAATCGGACGAAGTCGTGGAGGTCGAGCGCGGCGGCTGAGCGGATCGCCTCCACGGCCTCGTTCAGGTCTGCGGCGCCTGGGCGGCACAGGTCGATGTCACGGCTGTGGCGGACGTCGCGGTAGCGCACCAGCATCGCCTGACCGCCTTTGAGCAGCCATCCGTCGGGGTCGTGGTGGAACACCCTGGTGATGAGCCGTTCGAAGTAGAACCTGCTGAGCAGGTCGCCAGGGCTTGTGCCGGAGGTCGCGGCTTCTCGTTTGGCGCGATCACGAAGTGCGCGGCTCAACGCCTGGGGCGACGCGTAGGTCATTGGTCCGCTTCCTTCTCGGACGTGTTTCCATCGGACTCCTGGATCAGCGCTGTCACCGCTGTTCGCAGTCTTCTCAGCTGGAACTGGTCCAGGGCGGCTAGTTCTGAGGCGACTGCTCGGACTTGCGCGTTCGAATCCAACGCTTCGACTGTGATCCGGGCGGACTGGGCCTGTGCGGTTCGATCGTTGATGGACGTTGCGGTGCCTGCTTGGTCCAGCAGGTGCTGGAGGAGTAGACGCCCATCCGATCGACCGATGCCGTAGGCGGACGCGTACATCGCTGCAGCAGGTACCAGGCTGTCTACGTCCACGAGACCGCGGCGCATCGCGTCGTGCAGCACCCCTCCGACATGACCCCCATCCACGTGGGATGCGAGGAGGTCTCTGATCGTGCGTTCGACCGTCGTCACGGGCAGGCCATCTCCAGTTGTGGTGATCTCTCCTTCCGAGAGATCACCACGATGTAGTCGTACGCCTGCAGTTCTGGTGGTGCGTCGGCGTGGCACGGTGATCTCGACCGCGGGCGCTGGGACGTCCCCCAGTTCGTGCAGAACGCAGGCCGTGCTGTGTGAGAAGACCCCGCTGTCCGTGTCCGTGGAACGGCGCTCCCACCCAGGGCGGGAAGGGGCGAGACGCAGCCAGGCCGCTTTTTCCTCGACATGGTTCGGTGTTCCTGCCGCTACGACGAGGTGGACGCCACGCGACACGTGATCGACAAGCCCTGCCGCCGCGAGTCGCGTCAGGGTCGTGCGGTGCACTCCTGCCGCTTCCGCCTGTTGCGTCGTGAAAAGGCCCCATTGATCAGCGGCGATGTCGCCTACCACTCGGAGAGCCTCAACCCGTTCCATGCAGCAAACGCTACATGAGTGCAGCGTTTGCTACCTCTAGGGTGTAGCAAACGCTGCTCTTGATCCGCGGTCCGGACTAGGCCCCCGCCACCCGCACCTCCGACACCACCTGCCGCACCAGCACGCGCAACGCCTCCCGGTCCACGGTGGCCGGGTCGTCGGCCAGCCAGTCGCCGATCTCGCTCACGAACTGCTCCGGCGTCATCGGCGGCACGTCGAAGTCCAGGTCGTCGTCGCACGTGACCTCGCCCGCACGGCTCGGGTAGATGATCAGGGCGCCCCGGATCTCGAGCCACGGGAGGAGTTCGGCGTAGTAGTCGACGCTGTCGAGCAGTTGGGAGCCGCCGCCGCGGAACGGGTGGCCGTTGCGCCAGAGTTCGCCGTCCTCGTCGCAGTAGTAGTGGCCGGGGAGCCACGACTTCGACTCGATGAGGACCAGGCGGCGGCCGCACAGCAGGGCGTGGTCGACGTCGGTGAAGACCGAGCCCGGCCACGCGAGGCCGTGGAAGATGCGCACTCCCGGTAGTTGGGTCATGTACTCCGTGAGCAATCCGGCGGTCAGCCGTTCGCGTCTGTTTTCACCCGGACGGCCGAAAATCGTGTTGCCGTCGTACTCGCCGGCGAACGCTCTTTCTGCTCGTGCGACGGTCATGTAGCGGCGCACCAGTCGGAACGCCCCGTAACCGGCGCCTGCCACGAGGGGGAGCCAGACGGCCAGCAGGAGTGGTGACAGCGTCATCGTCAACGGGATGAGCAGGACGAACCACCCACCGATCGCGGCCGCCGCGGGGGCGTGGCCGAGGCCTGTGGCGGGCACGTAGCGGACGCGCGCGCCCAGGTCGATGCGGTTCCACCACTCCATCGAGCCGAGGTCTACACGGGGGCGCGGTGCCATGTAGTTCGGGTCGTCGCCGAAGTCGCGCAGCCTGCCCGTGTGACCTGTTCGTCGAGGTCGTGGGCGTGTCTGGGGGCGGACGACCGTCGGGGCCTGGACGGCGGGCCGGTCGTAGTCGGCCCGGCGGACCGGGTCCTTCAGCGTCTCGTAGGCCTCCTGGAGCAGGCGGAAACCGCCAGACGTCCCACCCGCGTCGGGGTGCATGACCTTGGCTAGAGAGCGGTAGGCCGACTTGATCTCCGAGGCACTGGCGCCCCGGTTCACACCGAGCAACTCGTAGTAGTCGATCCCTGGCACGACACCGTCCAGTTCGAGGTTGGTCCGTGAACCTTATTGGGTCCAACACTTTCGCAGGGCATACGGCCCGGACTTCGCCGACTAGTGTGGGACGTGCGGTGGCGATGGGGCCTGTAGCGCAGTGGTCGACGCGCCCTCCGGAACGGAGGGAGAACGCCGGTTCGAATCCGGCCGGTCCCGCTCAGAACGGGGCTTCCGCATTCCTCCGGCACGTCCTTTGTGGACGGAGCCTGCGAGGCGCAGCACGGACTCGTGGACGCGGCCGGCTCGGCGTGCACGAGGACGCCTATCGGGTGACAGCGCCGAAGAAGCTGGTCACGGGACTCGACGCTCGAGTTGCCGACCCGGCGGACCTGCCGCAGTCTTCCGCGCATGGCGACCTGTGACGTCTGTGGCAACGACTACTGGATGGCCTTCGAGGTGCGCACCGTCGGCGGCGGCGTGCACACGTTCGACAGCTTCGAGTGCGCGATCCAACGGCTCGCGCCGCGCTGCGAGCACTGCGACTGCCGCGTGATCGGGCACGGTGTGGAGGTGGAGGGCAAGTTCTTCTGCTGCGCCCACTGCGCCCGGTCGGGCTCGTCCGACCTGGGCGCGCAGATCCGCGACACCGTCGGCGCCCACCCGGGCTAGTTCAGCACCAGGTCCAGGCTGAGCGGCACGGGCGGCGGCAGGGCGTCCGTGCCGGTCCGGAACGACTCCAGCAGGTACGCGACGAGGCGCCGGGACGCGGCCACCGCGGCCTCCACCGGTGCGCCCGAAAGCCCGTTGTTGGCCAGGAGCACCAGCATGAGGTCGTGCGGCGAGAAGTCCGCGCGCAGCTGACCGCTGTCCTTCGCCCGCTGCACCAACGCGCTGAAGCTCGTCCAGGTCCGGTCGCGCACCTCGGAGTGCAGTTCGGGGAACGAGGCGACGAACGCCGCCGTGAACCCGCGGTCGCGCACCTGGAGCAGGCAGACCTGCTCGATCACCGTGCAGAACCCGCGCCACGCGTCCGGGTCCTGCATCGCGTCGTCGATGACGGCCTGGCAGTGCGCGAACTGCTCGGTGAAGGCCTCCACGACCAGCGACTCCTTGGTGGGGAAACGCCGGTACAGCGTCGCGACGCCGACGCCTGCCCTGCGGGCGATCGCGGCCATCGGCACGTCGAGCCCGCGTTCGGCGAACAACTCCCGTGCGACGGTCAGCACCCGTGCGCGGTTCTCGCGCGCGTCGGCTCGCATCTGAGACGGTTCGGCAACCACTTCTTCTCACTTCCAGCCAAGCGGATGGGGGTCTCCACTTAGCAGGCTACGGTCGAGTTCATGAACTTCAAGAGCTCGATCGTGGGCCGCGTCAACAGGGTGGTCGTCGGGCTGCGCGACGCGCCGCTCGTCGGGAAGCTGGTGCGCAAGGGCATCACCGTCGTGTCCTACACGGGCCGGAAGTCGGGTCGCACGTTCTCCACACCCGTTGGCTACCAACGCAAGGGTGACACCGTGACCATCCAGGTGATGATGCCGGACGACAAGACCTGGTGGCGCAACTTCAGCGGTGAGGGCGGTCCGCTCACTCTCGAACTCGATGGCACCGAACGGACCGGACACGCGACATCGCACCGTGACGACAAGGGTCGCGTCACGGTGCGAGTGCAGCTGTAGAAGCCTTACGCGGCAAGGCGGCGGCTCTCCAGGAACGCGGCCACGAGGTAGGCGCCGCCACCCAGCACGGCCAGCACGCCGAACACGCCGGCTCCGGGGACGAACAGCGCCGCGGCGGCGACCAGCGCGAGCCAGGTGCCCAGGTTGTAGTGCAGCGCGATGCCGCGCACGGCGCCCTCGGCGATGTAGATCAGGCCGACGACGATGGCCGACCCGGCGGGCCAGAGCACGGTCTGCAGCTCGGGCTGGTCGAACACCTTGCTCAGACCGGTGACGGCCAGAGCCAGCGCGGCGAAACCGGTGATCCAGGCCGTGCCGACGAGCTTCTCGGCTCGTCGCCGTGCCTCGGACGCGGTTTTCTGCGCTCGCAGCGACGCGGTCATGGCGAAGGCCGTGCCGGCGAGGAGGCCGGTGGCGAGCAACGCGACCGGCAGCCACGCCGGCAGCGCCACGGCGCCGGACCGGGACAGGGCCGAGGCGCCGTGGCCGAAGACGTAGGCGAACGCGAACCCCAGGTAGGCGGCGCGGTTGTCGACCTCGGTGGACGCGGCGGCGGTCGTCGTGGCGGTGGACAGTGCGGTGGCGTTCATGGCGGGGACCTTCCGGAAGTCAGATGAGTGAAGTGATCAGTCGTGGTGCGACGACGTGGAACTGGGGTGAGCGGCGGATCGAGGAGCGCTGGTCGGCGAGGCCGTGCAGGCCCAGCCAGAACACCAGCGCCCGGTCGGGATCAGCGAGGACCTGCGTGAACAACCGCAACGCGGGTTCGGAGAGGTCGGCCGCACCGAACATCACGTGGTAGCGGCGGGGGTGCTCGACGGCGAACTCGAGGTAGGCGAGGCCTGCCGCGTACGGGCCGGCGGCGCCGAGGACGGCGGCTTCGAGGTCGCGGAAGGCCTCGTGGCACGTGGCCAGCAGGATGGCTTCGGCGTCGGGGAACAGCGGGTAGATCGACGAGGTGGGGAGACCGGCCTCGCGGGACACGGCCCGCAGCGTGACGGCGCGGTCGGAGTCG
Source organism: Lentzea albida (assembly GCF_900111005.1). GTDB lineage: Bacteria > Actinomycetota > Actinomycetes > Mycobacteriales > Pseudonocardiaceae > Lentzea > Lentzea albida. Next base: position 226,271 of record NZ_FOFV01000004.1, on the reverse strand, counting down.
ACCAGGGCGGTCGCCGCCGTCACGATCAGCTGACGGCAGCCCGGCCTGGTCACTGCCCCGGGACGATGATGACCTTGCCCACGACGGTGCGGGACTCGGCCAGCGCCAGCGCGGCGGCGGCGTCCGGCAGCGAGACGCGCGCGGCGATCTGCGGCGTGACCACACCGGACTCGACCAAGGCGAGCACCTGCACGAGGTCGTCGCGCAGACGGGTGCGGAACGCGGCGGTGCGGAAGCGCTTGCCGGCCCAGAAGTTGTAGAAGCCCGCGCGCTTGCCGTTGGGCAGCAGGTTCCACACCATCAGCTGCCCGAAGAGCTTGAGCACCGGCAGCGTCCCGCTGCCCGGCTCGTCCTTCGTCGCGGCGGAGCCGTAGTTGACCAGCGCGCCACCGCGGCGCACCAGCTTCCAGGACTCCTCCAGGGAGGGGCCGCCGACGTGGTCGAACACCGCGTCGACACCCTCGGGCGCCAGCTCCCGGATGCGGGCGTACATGTTCGGGTCGCGGTAGTCGACGGGAACGGCGCCGAGCTCGCGGATCGCGTCGAGGTTGCGGGCCGACGCCGTGCCGATCACCTTGATGCCGGCGTGCCTGGCCAGCTGCACCAGCGTCGAGCCGACGCCGCCGTTCGCGCCCAGCACGACGATCGTGTCGCCCCGCTTGACCTTCGCCGTGCGGTACAGCATCTGCCAGGCCGTGACGCCGTTGACCGCGACGGTCTCGGCGGCGGCCGCGTCCACGCCGTCCGGCACGGGCACCAGGTCGGCCGCCTCGACGATCAGGTGGCTGGCCCACGCGCCGACCTTCGTGACCACGGCGAACCGGTGTCCGCGCAGGTCGCGGTCGACACCGGGACCCGCGGCGACGACCGTGCCGACGACGTCGTAGCCGGGCACGAACGGGAACGCCGGCTGGTCGTAGTACTTGCCGAGGCGCATCTGCTGCTCGGCGAACGAGACGCCGGTGGCCTCCATCCGCAGGACCACCTGGCCCTCGCCCGGCGCCGGCAGGTCGCGGACCCGGACGTGCAGGCCGTCGGGCTCGACCACACCCGGCAGGACGATCTCGGTGGCCTGGGTGGTGGCGGTCGTGGTGTTCATCGTGGCTCCTCGTGTCGGTCCCGGTTGTGCTTACGGACATAAGCTAACGCCCGTAAGTTCACGAGCGCAAGACCTAACAGTCATAAACTTTCAGGTGTATGGTTACGACCGTGACGAACACGGAACCGCGCAGGCGCAACCGCCGCGGTGAGGGCGGGAAGCTGCGGGAAGAGATCATCGAGGCGGCCGTCGCGCTGCTCGACGAGGGCGGCGACGAACGCGCGGTCACGCTGCGCTCGGTCGCGCGGAAGGTGGGGATCGCGGCCCCGTCGATCTACCCGCACTTCTCCGACCAGCCGTCGATCATGCTGGCCGTCGTGCAGCGGGAGATGGACTCGCTCACGAGCGTCCTGCGCGAGGCCGACGAGAACGCGGCTCCCGACGCACGCGCGCGGCTCTTCGCGGTGTGCAACGCCTACCTGGACTTCGCCCGGCAGCACCCGCAGCGCTACCGGATCATGTTCGGCGGCCTCTGGACGCCGTCCACGGAGGACACGTCGATCACCGACGCCGACCTCGACTCACTGGGCGTGGCGGCGTTCACGCTGCTCGTCGAGGTCCTCGGCGCCTGTGTGGAAGAGGGGATCGCGCACGGCAGCGACGACCTCTTCGGCGACTCGGTGGCGTTGTGGCTCGGACTGCACGGCCTCGCCCACCAGCGGGCCGTGGTGCGCAAGATGCCGGGACCGGACGACGTCGGAGACCGCCTGATCACGGCACTCGCGCACCTGAAGTGACTAGGGGGCCTCGAACAGCGTCGACACCGACTCGCCGACGTTGATGCGCCGCATCGCCTCGGCCATCGCCGGCGCGATCGACAGCACCCGCAGCTTCGGCACGTGCTTGTCGGACGGGATCGGCACGGTGTTCGTGGCGACGATCTCCAGCACGTCGTCGAACGCCTGCAGCCGGTCGAGCGCCCCGGACGAGAACAGCCCGTGCGTGCACGCCACCCGGATCGGCCCGGCACCGCGCTCGCGCAGCTTGTCCAGCAGTTCGATCACCGTCGAGCCCTTGGCGATCTCGTCGTCCAGCACGATCACGTCCCGCCCGGCCACGTCGCCGATGACGGTCGAGATCTGCACCTTGTCGTCGGCGAACCGCTGCTTGGCGCCGGCCGCGACGGGCACGCCCAGGATCCGGGCGAAGTGCGCGGCCTCCTTGGCGTTGCCGAGGTCCGGTGACACCACGACGGTGTTCGACAGGTCGTACTTCGAGAAGTGCGCCGCCAGTTCGCGCAGGGCGTGCAGGTGGTCGACGGGCACCGAGAAGAACCCGTGCACCTGCGGGGAGTGCAGTGTCATCGCCAGTACCCGCGACGCGCCCGCGGCCACCATCAGGTCGGCGACCAGGCGGCCGCCGATCGAGATGCGGGGAGCGTCCTTCTTGTCCGAACGCGCGTAGGCGTAGTGGGGCAGGACGACCGTGGTCCTGGCCGCCGAGGCGCCGCGGGCGGCGTCGAGCATCAGCAGCAGTTCGACGAGGTGCTCCTGCACCGGCGGGACGAGCGGCTGGATCAGGAACACGTCCCGCTCGCGGCAGTTCGCCTGCAGCTGCACCTCGAGGCAGTCGTTGGCGAACCGGGTCAGGCGGCTGGGGGAGAGGTCGACGCCGAGGTGACCACAGATCTCGGCGGCGAGTGAGGGATGGGCAGAACCACTGAAGACAGCGATATCACGCACACCCCGAAACTAGTCGATGACCAGCACCAACTTGCCGTCGCGGAAGAACGGCGTGAGGTTCCCGCGCGTGTCGACCGTGTGCGTGTCACGCGGTAGAACGGCCTCGATGGCCGTGAACGCGAGGATGTCCGACACGCCATGACGACCGCGCAACGACCGTTGGCCTTGGAATCGCAGAGCGCGCCCCTCGCGGCGGTACTGATGAGCCTCGGCAGCAGTGGAGGCGCCCACTCGGAGCGCCTCCGGGCCTACCAGGCGTCCCGAGGACGCACCGCGTACGGCGACGCCGAAGCCCTGCGCGACCAGGGACGTCACCACCGCGTCGGACGGCGCCACGGGCACGAGGAAGGACATCGCGTAGTGGCCGTCGACCTCGTGCACCGCGACCGTTCGGGCCGTGGTCAGCACCGTGTCGTGCAGCTCCAACGCGATCTTCTCCGCTTCCCAGCGGTTCTCGTAGCCGGCGTCGATGCCGACGTAGGTGCTGGTCACCTGACCTCCACTCGCGCGGATCCCGATGTGTCCGCCTGCGGTTCGAACCCCGCATGCTGCCAGCGCGGCTCAGAGGACCGCTCGACCTTCGCATGTGGCGTCGACAACGTTTCGAACGGCTGACGTGGGGGAACGCCGACAACGATGTCTGCCTCGGGCACGTTCGATCCTCCACACGCAGGTCCGGTTCGTGGAGGCTAGACCGATCGGGTGAGACTCAGGTAGCCGCTGAATGGCTGGAAGTGAAACGTTTTACACCGGCAGCAGGTCGATGCCGTCGAGGAACGGCAGCGCGCCCGTCCCCTGCAACGCCGCGAGCCCCAGCCAGATCGACAGGACCGTCACGATCGGCCCGACGATCGCCATCTCCACGACGCCACCGGTCTTCATCCGCATGATCTTCGGCGGCGCCACCGGGTACCAGGTCTTGCCGAAGATGGGGATGGGCCACAGGATCGGGCAGCCCTGCTCGGTGATCGCGTCGCCGACGTAGTGCGCGAAGCACCCGACGCCGACCGCGATCCCGCACGCCGCGGCGGACGCGTTCGTCTGCGAGGTCCACGCGATCATCGCCCACGTGATGCCCGCGGACACCACCGTGATCAGCAGCGCGTCCTGCTTAGGGCACCAGTCGTTCATGATGCCGCGCACCGCGAGGCCCGCGAACACGAACATCAGCACGGGCAGCGCCCACTTCTGGCTGTTCTGCACGACCGCGGTGGTGAAGACGGCGGCGAACAACGCGAAGACGAGCGTGTGCGTGAGACCGCGATGTCCGCCATCCCGCTTGGAATCCCGCTTCAGACGCGTTGTGCGGTAGACGAAGCTGCTCAACGCGTTGATGCCCGCGGACAGGCCGCTGCTCAGTGCTCCGAACGTGCGCGAGATGGTCGATCCGGGGTGGTCGAGGTCGGGCAGAAGTGCTGCTCCGGTGGCCAGAACCGCCCCCACGGCCCAGCTTTGCGGCGTGAGCTGGCCGATCGGGTGACTCGACGCGATCGCGGTGACGGCGCTCCAGGCGAGCAGTCCACTCATCGCATGTGTTGGCCCAGTTGACACTTACGCCCCTTCTGGTGATCACCCGTCCGTGGGAAACAGTAGTCGTTCGGTATCAAGCGCCACGGCAGCAACTCCATATCCGCGGACAACTGATTTCCGACGGATGGAGCACGGACATGACGCAGGTGTGGCTCATCACCGGCAGTTCCCGCGGCGTCGGCCGCAAGACCGCGGAGGCCGTTCTCGCCGCCGGGCACCGGCTCGTCGCGACCGCACGGGACCCGCGCGCTCTCGACGACCTCGTCTCCCAACACGGCGACAGGGTCAGATCTGTTGCACTCGACGTGAGAAACGCCGCTCAGGCGCGGGAGGCCGTGGCGACCGCGGTGCGCGAGTTCGGGCGGCTCGACGTCGTGCTGAACAACGCGGGCGCCGGCAGGGTCACGTCGATCGAGGAGTGCTCGGAGGAGGACTTCCGCGACCAGCTGGAGGTCAACCTGTGGGGCGCCGTCAACGTCACCCGCGCCGCGCTGCCGGTGCTCCGCGCGCAGCGGTCGGGGCACTTCCTGCACGCCGGCTCGACCGCGGGCCACACCGCGCTGGGCGGCGGCCTCGGCCCGTACGTGATGTCGAAGTTCGCGCTGCGCGGGTTCAACGAGACGCTCGCCGCCGAGTGCGCGCCGTTCGGGGTCCGTTCGACGCTGATCGAGCTCGGCGGCATGCAGACGGACTGGACCGGCAGCTCCCTGGTGGTGACCGAGCACGGACCGGACTACGTTCCGTCCGTCGGGGTACTCCTCGGCATGGTCCGCGGCGCGGACGGCAACATGCCCGGTGACCCGGCCAAGGCGGCGAAGGTCATGCTCGACGTGGTAGCCATGGACGAGCCGCCGCTGTGTCTGCTGCTGGGCAGCGACGCGGTGGATATGGTGCGCCTGGCAGACCAGGCACGGACTGCGGAAATCGACAAGTGGGAGCACGTGAGCCGGTCGACCGACCGCGATCCTGAATCGGTGTAACCAGGGTCGCAGGCGCGGACGGACGGTTTACCAGTACGCTTGTCTTGCTTGCATCGTCGCGAGAGGAGCGCCCGGAGTTATGGGCAAGATCAAGGTTCAGGGCACCGTCGTCGAGCTCGACGGCGACGAGATGACCCGGATCATCTGGCAGTTCATCAAGGACAAGCTGATCCACCCGTACCTGGACGTCACTCTGGAGTACTACGACCTGGGCATCGAGCACCGGGACGCCACGGACGACCAGGTCACGATCGACGCCGCCAACGCCATCAAGAAGCACGGCGTCGGCGTCAAGTGCGCCACGATCACGCCGGACGAGGCGCGCGTCGAGGAGTTCGGCCTCAAGAAGATGTGGGTCTCGCCGAACGGCACGATCCGCAACATCCTCGGCGGTGTCGTCTTCCGCGAGCCGATCATCATCTCGAACGTCCCGCGCCTGGTCCCCGGCTGGACGAAGCCGATCATCATCGGCCGTCACGCGCACGGCGACCAGTACAAGGCCACCAACTTCAAGGTGCCCGGCGCCGGCAAGCTCACGATCACGTTCCAGCCGGAGGACGGCTCGGACCCGATCGAGCACGTCGTCACCGAGTTCCCGGCGGAGGGCGGTGTGGCGATGGGCATGTACAACTACAACAAGTCCATCGAGGACTTCGCCCGCGCCTCGTTCTCCTACGGCCTGCAGCGGGGCTACCCCGTCTACATGTCCACGAAGAACACGATCCTGAAGGCCTACGACGGCCAGTTCAAGGACATCTTCCAGCGCGTGTTCGACGAGGAGTTCAAGGCGGACTTCGACGCCAAGGGCCTCACCTACGAGCACCGCCTGATCGACGACATGGTCGCCGCCGCGATGAAGTGGGAGGGCGGCTACGTCTGGGCGTGCAAGAACTACGACGGTGACGTCCAGTCCGACACGGTCGCGCAGGGCTTCGGCTCGCTCGGCCTCATGACGTCGGTCCTGATGACGCCGGACGGCAAGACGGTCGAGGCCGAGGCCGCGCACGGCACCGTGACGCGTCACTTCCGCCAGCACCAGGCCGGCAAGCCGACCTCCACGAACCCGATCGCGTCGATCTTCGCGTGGACCCGCGGCCTCATGCACCGCGGCAAGCTGGACAACACCCCCGAGGTGATCCGCTTCGCCGAGGCGCTCGAGTCCGTCGTCATCGAGACGGTCGAGGCCGGTCAGATGACCAAGGACCTGGCCCTGCTGATCAGCAAGGACCAGGAGTGGCTGACCACCGAGGACTTCCTCGCCGCGCTCGACGAGAACCTCAAGAAGAAGATGGCGTCGTTCTGATCCGCGCCCTCTGAGAAAAGCCACCCCGGTCACTCCGGGGTGGCTTTTCTCGTTGCGCGTCACCCGGTCGGTTCCTCTTGCGGGTGGTTGCCGCCGCCGGCCGTCCTCCTTGCCGTTTTTGCCGCTATATCTGCTGCTTGAAGCAGTTCGTGGTTCGGGAGGGCGTCATGCTGGGTGTTCCGGTCAGGGGTCTGATCGTGATTGGGGTGCTGGGCGTCGCCGGCGTCATGTACGCGGTGAACGGCGGCAAGCCGATGGACAGCGGCGACAAGTCCGCGGAGATCTGCAAGGTCACCGTGACCGCGGACATCCTCAACGTCCGCTCGGGCCCCGGCGACATGCAGCCGATCGTCTCGACCATGCCGCGCGACGCCGTCACCGACGCCCAGGCGAGGGTCGAGAACGGCTACCGCATGCTCAGCGACCGCCGCTGGGTCAGCCAGTCCTTCGTAGCGCTGACCAGCGATTCGACCTGCAAGTAAACTCGAGCGCATGCTGCGCAACATGTTCCGGTGGGGCAGAGGCAAGAGCGTCACGCAGTGCTCCTGCGACCCCGAGTGGCAGGGCCTCTACACGGAGATCGACGGCCAACGCCAGCTCGCCCTGCCCCGCGACGAGATGGCCACCCTCGTCGCGTACCTGGACCTCACCGCCCACTGCGCGCGCTGCGACGCCGAGTACCCGAAACCCTGGGGCCTGGCCTCCAAGTAGGCTCCCTCGTCGTGCTCACGGTCTCCACGGTCAACGTCAACGGTCTGCGCGCCGCGGCGAAGAAGGGCTACCTCTCGTGGCTCGCTGCTTCCTCCGCTGATGTGGTGTGCCTGCAGGAAGTCCGCGCCGAACCTTCCGAGTTGGCTGCTGATGTCCACTCGCCTGCCGGCTGGCACGGCGTGTACGCGCCTTCTTCTTTGAAGGGCCGCGCCGGCGTTGGTGTGCTCTCGCGCGTTGAACCCACCTCTGTGCGTGTGGGCTTCGGTGCCGCCGAGTTCGAGGCGAGCGGCCGGTACGTGGAGATCGAACTGCCCGGCGTGGTGGTTGCGTCCCTGTACCTGCCTTCCGGTGACGTGGGCACGCCTCGGCAGGACGAGAAGGACCGGTTCATGGCCGCGTTCCTGCCGTACCTGGTGTCGTTGCGGGAGAAGGCGGCGGTTTCCGGGCGTGAGGTGCTCGTGTGCGGGGACTGGAACATCGCGCACCAGCAGGCGGATCTGAAGAACTGGAAGACGAATCAGAAGGAGTCCGGGTTCCTGCCTTATGAGCGGGAGTGGATGACTTCGGTGTTCTCGTCCGGGTACCACGACGTGGTCCGGTCCTTGCACCCCGATGTGGCTGGGCCCTACTCGTGGTGGTCTTACCGGGGGAAGGCGTTCGACAACGATTCCGGGTGGCGGATCGACTACCAGGTCGCTACCGAGGGGTTGGCTGGGCGGGCCTCGTCGGCTGTGGTGGAGCGGGCGGCCACGTATGCGGAGCGCTGGTCGGACCACGCGCCGGTGACGGTCGTGTACTCGGACTGACCCGGCCTCCCAGATCGGGCACAATCGTCTCCGAGGAGGTGACGAGGGTGCACGAGGTAGTCGCGGCCAAACTGGGCGAGATCGAGGACCTGTGCCGGACGCTGAAGGTCCGGCGTCTCGACGTGTTCGGATCCGCGACCGGTGATTCGTTCGACGTGACGACCAGCGACGTGGACCTCCTCGTCGACTTCGAGACTCAGGACGACTTCGACCACTTCGGCACCTACTTCGCGCTGAAGGAAGGGCTGGAGCGGATCCTCGGCAAGCCCGTCGACCTGGTCGTCGACGGCAGCATCCGCAACCCCTACTTCCGCCGGCAGGTCATGGACACCAAGGAAAACCTGTATGCGGCGTGATCCCCGCACGTACCTGTGGGACGCCCTGCGTGCGGTTGAGCTGTTGGCCGAGTTCAGCAGCGGCAAGACCTTCGCGGACTACGAAGCCGACGCGATGCTCCGGTCCGCTGTCGAGCGGCAGTTCGAGATCGTCGGCGAGGCGCTGAACAACCTGTCGAAGGTCTCTCCGTACCTCGCTGCCTCCATGCCGGACCTGCCCCGCGTCGTGGCCTCCGCAACATCCTGATCCACGGCTACGCCAGCGTGAACGACGCGCTCGTGTGGCAGGTGCTCACCGAGAAACGCCCACAGCTCGAGGAGCACTTGCACCAACTGCTCGCGGGTCTGGGCTGAGCGACGCCGACTGAACCGACTGGCCCAGCCCGACCAGCCTTTATCGCTCTTGTCACCCACCTGCCCCCTCGATTCCACCCACCCGCTCCCTGAACATGAACACGATTCACCATCGATGAATCGGGGGCGGCATGACAGGGTTCAACCGGCGGTCCTTCCTCCTGGCGATGGGCGTGGGCATGGGCGCGGCAGGCGTCCCCCTCCTCGACCGCCAAGCGTTTGCGTCCACAGCGGGCACCACGCTGGAAACCACCGCCACGCCAACCGGCACCAGCGGCTACCGCAGGCTCCAGGCGGGCCCGGGCTGGCCGACGGTCGTCCGCAGCGACCTCATCCAGGCCAAGCCGAACCGGGAGGCCCGCAGGAAGGCCCTGGCCAGCTTCGTGCAGTTCAGCGACATGCACATCTGCGACGCGCAGAGTCCGCTGCGCTTCGAGTACCTGCACCCCGTCATGGGCTCCAGCGCGCACCGGCCGCAGGAGGCGCTCACCACGCAGGGCTCGACGAGCCTCGTGAGAAGGGTCAACGCCGTCAAGAACGGCCCGCTCACCGGCAGGCCCTTCGACTTCCTTATGACGACCGGCGACAACACCGACAACCACGAGAACGTCGAGCTCGACTGGTTCCTCACCGTCCTCAACGGCGGCCGCATCACGCCGAACACCGGTGACAGCAGGTACGAAGGTGTGCAGAACGCGGGCATCAGCACGTTCTGGCAGCCCGACCTGAGCGGCGCCGACGACTACAAGGCCAAGGGCTTCCCGCAGTTGCCGGGGCTGCTCGACGCGGCCGTCCGCACGTTCACGAGCCCCGGGCTGGACATCCCCTGGTACGCGACGATCGGCAACCACGACGACAGCGTGGTCGGGGCGTTGCCGGACGGGCTGCTCGACGGCTGGTACACCGGGCGCAAGAAGATCGTCGGGTTCGGTGACCCCGTGCAGAACGCGAAAGTGGCGCAAGCGTTCCACGATCCCAAGGCGATCCCGGAAGCGATGGCGATCCTCGGAACGAGTGGCGTCGTCCGGACCGTGACGCCTGATGATCGCCGACGGCTGTTCACCACCGCTGAGTACGTGCGCAAGCATCTGCCGTCGGGTGGTCACGGGTACACGGACGCCAACGCGGATGGTGTGGACGTCTTCTACACGTTCCGGATGGCGCCTGGTGTCACGGGCATCAGCATGGACACCACGAACCTCGCTGGGTTCTCCACGGGCTCGATAGGGCTCCATCAGCTCAACTGGATCGAGCGGACCCTCAAGCGCAACAGTTCGCTCTACTACGACTGGCTCGGGCTGCCGCAACGGCAGAACGTCACCGACGAGCTGTTCGTGCTCTTCAGCCACCACACGTCCACGACGATGGGCAACGTGCTGCCGGACAGGCGCAGGCCCCTGGACCCGCGCATGAACGGCGACGCGCTCCTCAACCTCCTGCACCGGTTCCCGAACGTGCTGGCGTGGGTCAACGGCCACACGCACCGCAACGTGATCACGCCGCACCGGCACGCCACGCCGTCGCGGAGCTTCTGGGAGATCAACACCGCGGCCCACGTCGACTACCCGCAGCACGCCCGCGTGATCGAGGTCGCGGACAACGGGGACGGCACGTTGTCGCTGTTCACGACCTTGCTGGAGGCCGACGCGCCCTATCAGGTCGACTACGACGACCGCAGCGATCAGGGGCTCGCCAGCCTGTGCCGCGAGTTCACCTACAACGACATCCACTCGCGGACGGACCCGCTGGGCACGCCGCTCGACCGGAACACGGAACTGCTGGTCGCGGTGCGGTGAAGTGGGATGTCCCACAGCCCGTCCCACCTGATCAGGAATTTCGGCGGCCTAAGGTCGTTGACGTGGCAGTGGACATCTCGCTAACCCCACCGCAGCCCCGTCCGAGCGCGGCGGCCATGAGGCGTGCTCTGCGCCGGGCTTCCGACGGTGCCGTGCTCGACGCGACAGAGGCCGCCGTGTTGCTGCACGCGCGCGAGGACGACCTCGACGCGTTGCTCACCGCGGCGGGCAAGGTGCGGGACGCGCACCTTCTCGCCGAGGGGCGCGCTGGGATCGTCACGTACAGCCGGTCGGTGTTCATCCCGCTGACGAGGCTGTGCCGGGACCGGTGCCACTACTGCACGTTCGCGACGGTGCCGCACAAGGTGCCCGCGGCGTTCCTCGAACGCGACGAGGTGCTGGCGATCGCGCGCGCCGGGGCCGCGCAGGGCTGCAAGGAAGCGCTGTTCACGCTGGGCGACCGGCCGGAGGACCGCTGGCCCGCCGCGAAGGAGTGGCTGGACGCGCGCGGATATGAGTCCACTTTGGACTACGTGCGGGCGAGCGCCATCGCGGTGCTGGAGGAGACCGGGCTGCTGCCGCACCTCAACCCCGGCGTGCTGAGCTGGGAGGAGCTGACGCGGCTGCGGCCCGTGGCGTCCAGCATGGGCATGATGCTCGAGACCACCGCGGAACGTCTCTGGAGCGAGAAGGGCGGCCCGCACTACGGCAGTCCCGACAAGGACCCCGCCGTCCGCCTGCGGGTGCTGACCGACGCCGGCCGCGTCAACGTCCCGTTCACCACCGGGATCCTCATCGGCATCGGCGAGACGATCGCCGAGCGCGCCGAGTCGTTGCTCGCGATGCGTCAGATCGCGAAGCAGTACGGGCACATCCAGGAAGTCATCATCCAGAACTTCCGCGCCAAGCCGGACACGGCGATGCGCGGCATGCCCGACGCCGACCTGACCGAGCTCGCGGCCACGATCGCCGTGGCACGCCTGGTGATGCCGTCGACCGTGAGCGTGCAGGCGCCGCCGAACCTCGTCGGCGGCGAGTTCGACCTCATGCTGCGCGCGGGCGTCGACGACTGGGGCGGCGTCTCGCCGGTCACGCCGGACCACGTGAACCCCGAGAAGCCGTGGCCTCAGGTCGACCAGCTCGCCGAGATCACCCGCCAAGCCGGTTTCTCCTTGCAGGAACGGCTGAACGTCTACCCGCGCTACGTCCGCGCGGCGGTGGGGCAGTGGATCGACACGAGGCTCACGACGCACGTTTCCGCGCTGGCGCTGGAGAACGGCCTCGCGAATCCGGACGCGGAAGTCGTCGGCCGCGAGTGGCAGGAGCCCGACGGCGGCCTCGACACCTACGGCCGCGCCGACCTCAACACCGCGATCGACACCGAGGGCCGCACGAGCGACCGCCGCGGCGACTTCGACGAGGTCTACGGCGACTGGGACGAGCTGAAGATCCCCGTTGCGCCCCAACGGCTTTCCGAGGACGTCCAACGTGGACTGAAGATCGCGGCGAACGACCCCGGCGCGATCCTCGACGACACCGACGCCGCGATGGCGCTCCTCACCGCGGACGGTGACGCACTGGAGGAGATGGTCAAGCTCGCCGACGACCTGCGGCGCGAGGTGGTCGGCGACGACGTCACGTACGTCGTCAACCGGAACATCAACTTCTCCAACGTCTGCTACGTCGGTTGCCGCTTCTGCGCCTTCGCCCAGCGCGAGCGCGACGCGGACGCCTTCAGGCTGAGCGCGGAGGAGGTCGCCGACCGCGCGCAGGAGGCGTGGGACGACGGCGCCACCGAGGTCTGCATGCAGGGCGGCATCGACCCCAAGCTGCCGGTGACGTACTACGCCGACGTCGTGCGCGCGATCAAGAAGCGCATCCCCGGGATGCACGTCCACGCGTTCAGCCCGATGGAGATCGTGTCCGCCGCGGCGAAGGCGGGCGTGAGCGTCCGTGAGTGGCTCACGGAGCTGAAGGAAGCCGGCCTCGACACGATCCCCGGCACGGCCGCCGAGATCCTCGACGACGACGTCCGGTGGGTGCTCACCAAGGGCAAGCTGCCGACCGCGACCTGGCTCGACGTCGTCGGAACGGCCCACGAGCTGGGCATTCGCTCGTCCAGCACGATGATGTACGGCCACGTCGACCACCCCGGCCACTGGCTCACGCACTTCCGCGTCCTCGCGAAGCTCCAGGACCGCACCGGCGGGCTCACCGAGTTCGTCGCGCTGCCGTTCGTGCACCGCAACGCCCCGATCTACCTGGCCGGCGTCGCCCGTCCCGGTCCTTCCCGCCGCGACAACCGGGCCGTGCACGCGTTCGCACGGTTGGCGCTGCACGGACGCGTCGACAACATCCAGTGCTCGTGGGTCAAGCTCGGCGACGAGGGCACCGCGGAGATCCTCAACGGAGGCGCGAACGACATCGGCGGCACTTTGATGGAGGAGACCATCAGCCGCATGGCAGGCTCGGAGCACGGATCGGCGCGCACGGTGAGTGAGCTCGAGACCCTGGCTTCACTAGCAGGGCGTAACGCCCGTCAGCGGACTACGACATATGGGCGAGTGCGAACCGATCATCAGTGACCGATAGTCTGAATCGGCGCGTAGACGCTACCGGTGATCGGTAGCTTGGCGGCCATTCAGTCAGCGAGGTTCACCCGTTCCGGGGTGGATCTGTGCCATGGGGAGGCTCGGCAAGTGCACGGCATGAGTCTTGTAGTGAGCGCTGCGGTCGAGAGCAGCATGACCGGCACGGCCGCTGGACCCGTCGGCCTGATCGCGGTCACCGCGGGCGTCGGCGGTCTGGTGTACGGCCTGGTGAAGCGCCGCAAGCCGGCCCCGGTCGTCGCCGCGAACCAGCGCATCGACCTCGTCCAGCAGGACACCACGCAGAACTGATCCACCCCGGTCTGAGAAGATTTCGTCCGTGTCCACGGAGAACGCGCCCGCAGAAAGCACCACCAGCACCACCGCGCCCGCGAAGCGCCCCCGCGTCCTGTCCGGCATCCAGCCGACGGCCGGGTCGTTCCACCTCGGCAACTACCTGGGTGCGGTGCGGCAGTGGGTGGCCCTGCAGGAGGCCCACGACGCGTTCTACTGCGTCGTCGACCTGCACGCGATAACCGTGGAGCAGGACCCGAAGACCCTGCGCCAGAACACCCGCGTCTCGGCCGCCCAGCTGCTCGCGCTGGGCATCGACCCGGACCGCGCGACGCTGTTCGTGCAGTCCCACGTCCCGGAACACGCCCAGCTCGGCTGGGTCATGCAGTGCATGACCGGCTTCGGCGAGGCGTCGCGGATGACGCAGTTCAAGGACAAGTCGGCGCGCCAGGAGCAGTCCGTCGGCGTGGGCCTGTTCACGTACCCGATCCTGCAGGCCGCGGACATCCTGCTGTACCAGGCGCACTACGTGCCGGTCGGCGAGGACCAGCGCCAGCACCTGGAGCTGACCCGCGACCTCGCGACGCGCTTCAACTCGCGTTACGGCAAGACGTTCCGGCTGCCCGAGGCGTACATCGTCAAGGACACGGCCAAGATCTTCGACCTGCAGGACCCGACGTCGAAGATGAGCAAGTCGGTGCCCGGCGGTGTCGTCGAGCTGCTCGAGGACCCGAAGCGCTCGGCCAAGAAGATCCGGTCCGCGGTCACCGACACGGGCCGCGAGATCGTCTTCGACGTCGAGAACAAGCCGGGCGTCTCGAACCTGCTCTCGATCTACTCGGCGCTCACGGACCGCACGGTCGAGTCGCTGGTGCAGGACTACGACGGCAAGGGCTACGGCGACCTGAAGAAGGACCTCGGCGAGGTCTTCACCGAGTGGGTCACGCCGGTGCAGGAGCGCGTGAAGACGTACCTCGACGACGTGGCGTCGCTGGACAAGATCCTCGCCCGTGGCGCCGAACGCGCCCGTGAGGTGGCCTCCGGGACGTTGCGCCGGACGTACGAGAAGATCGGCTTTGTTCTGCCTGAGTAAGGCAGGTGCATTAGCGTCTTATGCGTGGACAAGTGGCGGCAGAAGTACCGGTGGCTCGACCACATCATGCGTGCGTATGAGCGCTACGACCAGAGGTACGGGGCACAGCACGCCGCTGCGGTGACGTACTTCAGCGTGCTCTCGCTCGTGCCGATCCTGATGATCGGGTTCGCGGTCGCCGGTTTCGTCCTGCAGTCGCAGCCGGAGTTGCTCGCATCGCTGCGGCAGAGCATCGCCGAGGCCGTGCCGGACCAGCAGTTGCGCGAGCAGATCAACGAGGCCGTGGACACCGCCCTGGAGTCCAAGGGCACCGTCGGCATCATCGGTCTGCTCGGCGCCGCGTACTCCGGTCTCGGCTGGATGAGCAACCTCCGTGACGCCCTGACCGCGCAGTGGGGCCAGGCGAAGGGGGAACTGCCGTTCCTCGGCACGCTGTGGCGCGACCTGCTGTCGTTGATCGGCCTGGGCCTCGCGATCGTGCTGTCGTTCGGTATCACGGCGGTGGGCACCGGGTTCGCCGAGCTGATCCTGAGGTGGATGGGGCTCGAGAACGCCGGTTGGGCGCACGTGCTGCTGCGGATCGGCACGATCGTGCTGTCGCTGCTCGCGAACTGGCTCGTGTTCCTGTGGGTGCTCTCACGGCTGCCGCGCAAGCCCGTCGGCTGGCGCAGCGCGGTCAAGGGCGCGTTCGCCGGCGCGGTCGGGTTCGAGATCTTGAAGCAGACGGCGACGATCTTCCTGTCGTTCACGACCAAGTCGCCGACCTCGGCCGCGTTCGGGTCCGTGATCGGTGTGCTGGTGTTCGCGAACCTGGTGGCGCAGTTCATCCTGTTCATCACGGCCTGGACGGCCACGGCGAAGGAGAACGTCGAGCCGGAGGTCGTGAAGGCGCCGCCGCCCGCGGTGATCCAGCCCGTCGTCTCCGTGCGCGAGGGGCCCTCGCCGTCGCTGATGCTGGGAGCCGGGGCGGTGGCAGGAGCGCTGCTCGGCTTCCGCTGGCGTCGCAAGTAGGCCCGGCCGTGCGCGCCGTGTTCCCCGGTTCCTTCGATCCCGCGACGCAGGGCCACCTCAACGTCGTGCGCCGGGCAGCGGGCATGTTCGACGAGGTGGTCGTGTGCGTCCTGACCAACCCGGCGAAGACCGGGCGGCTTCCCCTGCCCGAACGCCTCGCCCTGCTGGGCGAGTTGACCGCTGACCTGGCGAACGTGCGGGTGGACTCGAGCGCCGGACGGCTGCTGGTCGACTACTGCCGCGCGGTGGGCGCCGGCGTGGTCGTGCGGGGCGTGCGCGGTGGCGGCGACCTGGCGCACGAGCTGCCGATGGCCGCGGCGAACCGCGACCTGAGCGGCATCGAGACGCTCTTCCTCCCGGCCGACGCCGGGTACGGGCACATCTCCTCGACGCTCGTCGTGGCGGCCTCACAGCGGTAGTGCACGAGAACGGCCCCGGCGCGGGTGCGCCGGGGCCGTCGTCTTTCGTGCCTCAGACGCCCTGTGCCGCCTGCTGCTGGGCCTGGCGGCGTGCCCGTGCCGCCTTGGCCCGCTTGTTGCGGATGAAGAGCACCAGACCGGCCAGCAGGCCGAGGCCCGCGACCGCCGTGATCGGGAGGCCGACGGTGCCGAACGCGGTCGGCGTCGGGCGGCCGGTCTCCGGGTCGGTGGCCGCGGCGGTGTCCTGGCTCTCGTTGCTGCTCTGCGTCGGGACGACGTTCTGCTTCGGCTGCGGTGCGCCGTCGACGAGCTTGCCGACGCCGCCGGGGCCCATCGCGAAGCCGTAGTCGAGCAGCTTGGCCGCCTGGGCGTCGATGCGCGTGGGCGTCTGCTGGCCGCGCAGCAGCACGACGACGAGACGACGGCCGTTGCGCTCCGCCGCGCCCACGTAGGTGTGCTGGGAGTCGTCGGTGAAGCCGGTCTTGCCGCCGAGCGCGCCCTGGTAGTTCGCGAGCAGGCGGTTGTCGTTCTGCAGCATGATCGTTCCGCCGTTCTTGCCGGGGAACTGCGACTGCGGCAGCTTGATGGCCTGCGCGAACTCGTCGTACTTCATCGCGCCGCGGAAGATCAGGGCGACGTCGTAGGCCGAGGTGCTCGTGCCGGGGCCGTCGAGGCCGGACGGGGTGACGGCGCGGGTGTCGAGGGCGCCGAGCTCCTTGGCCATGGCGTTCATCTTGCGCAGGGCGTTCGGCACGCCGCCGAGCTGACGGGCCAGCGTGTGCGCCACGTCGTTGCCCGAGGCGAGCAACAGGCCGTGCAGCAGCTGGCGGACGGTGTACTGGCCACCGTCGCGCAGGCCGACGCAGGTGCACTCCTGCGCGATGTCCTCGGCGCTGGCGGTGACGACCAGGTCGCCCCGCAGTTCCTTGGCGACGACCATCGCGAGCAGCACCTTCATGATGCTGGCAGGGCGCTGACGGCCGTGCGGGTCGTACGCGGCGATGACAGCGCCGCTGTCCATGTCCGCGAGCAGCCACGAGGCCGCGGTGGTGCCGCTGGGCGGCTGTGCCGAGTTCGGCGGCAGGATCAGGCCGCACTCGCCGAGCCGGTCACCGCCGATCGGGTTCTCGGGCACCTCGAGCGGCGTCGGGGCCTTCTGGCCGGGCGCGGGCTGCTCGGACGTGTCCACCGGTGGCGGCGGGGTCTCGCGGTTAGCGCACTGCGCCGAGCCGGCGGCCTGCTGTGCGGTGCTCGTCGGTGCGGCGAACGCGGCGGTGGCCGTTGCTAGGACCAGGGCGACGATGAGCCGTTTTGGGAAGGGCACACGTTCAGGCTATCCACCCCCGTTCAGCCGCTTGCACCCAGCACGTCCGATACTGGGCGGCGTGAAGCTCTCGCGCCCGATGTCACTCTTCCTGGTGGCTTTCGGTGTGTGGTCGTGGGTGATCTGGCCCACGTTCCTGAAGAACATCTGGAAGGACCCCCGTTCGTTCAGCGACGGACCTACCGCGTTCTTCACCGTGCACCTGGTGCTCGTGATCGCCTCGCTCGTGTTCGGCACGGTCATCGGCGTGCTGGGCGTGCGGGGATACCTGGCCACTCGACGTCGATAAGGAAAAAAGCTGTGGAGTTCGTACGCCTGCTGCTGGTGTTCCTGCACCTGCTGGGCATGGGCATGCTCGTCGCGATGATCATGTTGCAGGCCAAGGCCGGCAAGGACGCGCCGGTCAACAAGGGCTGGCTGCACGGTGCGGCTCTGCAGCTGCTGACCGGTGTCGCGCTGGTGGGCATCGACCCGCTGGTCGACTCCGTGAAGTACGACCACGTCAAGATCGGCGTGAAGCTGCTGGTCGTCGTGGCCATCGCCGTCGTCGTCGCGATCAACGTGAACAAGCCGAAGGCGCCGTCGTGGCTGCTGCCGACGGCCGCGTCACTGGTCGTGCTGAACATCGGGGTCGCGGTCTTCTGGACCTGATCGGGCGATGTCGCCCGCA
Source organism: Lentzea albida (assembly GCF_900111005.1). Classification (GTDB taxonomy): domain Bacteria; phylum Actinomycetota; class Actinomycetes; order Mycobacteriales; family Pseudonocardiaceae; genus Lentzea; species Lentzea albida. Next base: position 208,276 of record NZ_FOFV01000004.1, on the reverse strand, counting down.
CTGCCGGGTGACGTGGGCGTGCTTATGACCCGGTGTGTTGTATCCGCGCGCCACCATCCGAGGTATGTCACGTATCGCCTATATCGGTGTGCTCACCGCCGGGGCAGTGTTGACGCTCGTCTCACTGCACGGTGCCGCCCCGGAGGCCTCGGCCTCCGGGGATGGCCAGGTGTGCGCCGCTGCGTGGTGCCCCAGCAAACAGCCCGGATGGCGCGCGCCGTCGCCGAGAGGTGAAGAGCCTCCGACCTCGACGACCACCACTCCGCCGACCACGACCACCACCCCGTGCACGACGACCACGACACCGCCGGTCACCACCACGACGGAGTCCACGACCACGACGACACCGCCGGTGACGACGACCACCACGGAGTCGACCACCACGACCACGACCACGACGTCGTCCACCACCACGACGACCGACTCGACGACGACCACGCCGCCGTCGTCCACCACCACGACGACCACCACACCGCCGTCGTCGACCACCACCACACCGCCGGTGACGACCACGACGTCGGGCACCACCACACCGCCGGTGACGACCACGACGAAGCCGTGGCTCACGACGCCGCCGCAGACCACCACCGTGGTCACACCCCCGGTCCACCAGGACAACCGCCTGGCCAACACCGGCACCTCGCCCGTGTGGACGCTGCTGCTCGGCGTGCTGATGCTCGTCGGCGGCTCGATCCTGATGGTCTTCGACCGCGCCAGGCGCCAGCCGCGGCGCTGACCGCCGGACACTGTCGGTGGTCTTCGTCACACTGGTGACGTGCGAATCGAACACCTGCGCGAACGCAGCGATCTCGGAGTCATCAGCACCACCACCCTGAAGTCCCTCGGGGTGGCCGATCCGTGGCGGAGGTGCGCCTCGGGCGGGCCGTGGCAGCGCATGTACCCAGGCGTCGTGCTGCTGCACAACGGCCCGCCCACCCCGGACCAACACCTCACCGCGGCCCTCCTGAGAGCAGGCCCGGGCGCGGTGGTCACGGGTTCCTGGGCCTGCCGCCGCCACGGCCTCCCGGCCCGCTCACCGGAGATCCACCTCCTGGTACCAGGCGCCGCGCGCGGCAGCGGCTCCCTCATCCTCGAACGCGCCTCACCGATGCCGCCATCATCCGACGTGGGCGGCTTCCCGGTGGTGTCCACAGCACGAGCCGTGGTCGACGCGTGCCGCTTCCTGCGCTCTGTTGACGAGGCCACGGCCTTGGTGGCCGCCGCCGTCCAACGGCGCCTCTGCACGCCTGACGAGTTGCGCGTGGAGGCCCGCACCAACCGCTACGGCACCAAACTGGCCCGCGAGGTCCTCCGCGACCTGGGCCGGGCGGAGTCGGTGGCGGAACGGGACGCCCGCCGCCTCTCCCGCAAGATCCGCCTGACGACCCCGCACTGGAACGCGACGATCGCGGACGCGTCCGGCCTCGTCATCGCGAGACCGGACGCCTGGTACGACGACGTGGGCCTGGCCTGGGAGATCGACTCACGCGCCTTCCACTACGGCCCGCGCGACTACGAACGCACCCTCGCCCGCAACTCGCGCTACGCCGCCGCCGGGATCCTCGTGGTGCAGACCCTGCCGACCCGCCTGCGCGACTCGCCGGAGGCGGTGGCGCGGGAGTTGAAGGCGGCGCATCGGGCGGCAGCGGCGAGACCTCGGCCCGCGGTGCACGTGGTGGAGGTGAGGTGAGAGGTGGGGGCCGCTGATGGGTGGAGCCGCTGAGGGGAGGCGCGGTGAGGGCAGGTGCGGTGCCAACCGCAGTCGCCCTCGCAGGCGACCACGTACGCAGGCCCGGCGGGCGGTGCCAACCGCAGTCGCCCTCGCAAGGCGGCCACGCACGCAGGCCCGGCGCGCGGTGCCGACCGGTCAGCCGTACGCACAACGTCGACCACGCATGCAGCCTGGCGTGGCGATGCGCAGCGAGCCGCCCGAACCTTCATGCATCGGGAGCCGGTGCGCACCCCAAAACGCGTCAAGCCCCGCAGGACCACCCTCGCAAGGCGACCCGACCAACCGGACGCGACCACCCCGGCAAACGCAAAAGCGCCGTGCCCCCGCAAGGGCACGGCGCTTCGCAACCGAACTCACACGCGCTTGAACAGCAGCGCCCGCTTCACTTCCTGAATCGCCTTGGTCACCTGAATCCCGCGAGGACACGCGTCGGTGCAGTTGAACGTGGTCCGGCACCGCCACACGCCATCGATGTCGTTCAGGATGTCCAACCGCTCCTCAGCCCCCTCGTCCCGGGAGTCGAAGATGAACCGGTGCGCGTTCACGATCGCGGCCGGCCCGAAGTACGACCCCTCGGTCCAGTACACGGGACAGGAGGTGGTGCAACAAGCGCACAGGATGCACTTGGTCGTGTCGTCGAACCGCTCCCGGTCGGCAACGGACTGGATCCGCTCACGAGTCGGCTCGTTGCCGTAGGTCACCAGATAAGGCTTCACCGCACGGAAAGCCTCGAAGAACGGCTCCATGTCGACGAGCAGGTCCTTGTTCACCGGCAGGCCCTTGATGGGCTCGATGGTGATCGTGGTCTGCTTGTCGCCCTTGAGCAGCAGGTCCTTCAGCAGCACCTTGCAAGCAAGCCGGTTCACGCCGTTGATGCGCATGGCGTCGGACCCGCAGATGCCGTGCGCACAGGAACGCCGGAACGTCAAAGTCCCGTCGACGTACCACTTGATGTGGTGCAGCAGGTTCAGGACGCGGTCCGACGGCAGCGCCGGGATGTCGAACGAGTCCCAGCGCGGCTCGTCGTCGATCTCCGGGTTGAACCGGCGGATCTTGACGGTGACCGTGACAGCGCCGTCCGGAACCGGCGGCTGGGAGCCGCGCGAGCCAGCAGTGGTTTCAGCGGTGGCGGTCATCAGTACTTGCGCTCCATCGGCTTGTACCGGGTAAAGGTCACGGGCTTGTAGTCGAGCCGGATGTCGGCCGAGAGGCCGTCGCCCTGCTTGTAGAACATGCTGTGGCGCATGAAGTTCGTGTCGTCGCGGTTCGGGTAGTCCTCGCGGGCGTGGCCGCCGCGGGACTCCTTGCGGGCGAGGGCACCGTGGACGAGCACCTCGGCGAGCTCCAGCAGGAAGCCGAGCTCGACGGCCTCGAGGAGGTCCGTGTTGAAGCGCTTGCCCTTGTCCTGCACGGAGATGTGCGCGTAGCGCTCCTTGAGGGCCTGCACGTCGTGCAGGGCCTGCTTCAGCGTGTCCTCGGTGCGGTACACGGACGCGTTGGCGTCCATCGTGGCCTGCAGCTCGGTGCGGATGTCCGCGACGCGCTCCTGGCCGTGCTCCGACAGCGCCAGGGCGACCTGGGCCTCGACGGCCGCGGCCGGGTTCTCCGGCAGCTCGACGTGGGACTCGCGGGACAGGGCGTACTCGGCGGCGGCGATGCCCGCGCGGCGGCCGAAGACGTTGATGTCCAGCAGCGAGTTCGTGCCGAGGCGGTTCGCGCCGTGGACGGACACGCAGGCGCACTCACCCGCGGCGTAGAGGCCCGGAACGACGTTGTCGTTGTCCCGCAGCACTTCGCCGTGGATGTTCGTCGGGATGCCGCCCATCGCGTAGTGCGCGGTCGGGTAGACCGGGACGGGCTCGACGACCGGGTCGACCGCGAGGTAGGTGCGGGCGAACTCGGTGATGTCCGGGAGCTTCGTCTCCAGCACCTCGGCACCGAGGTGCGTGCAGTCGAGGAGCACGTAGTCCTTGTTCGGGCCGGCGCCACGGCCTTCCAGCACCTCGAGAGCCATCGAACGGGCCACGATGTCGCGCGGCGCCAGGTCCTTGATGGTCGGGGCGTAGCGCTCCATGAACCGCTCACCCGAGGCGTTGCGCAGGATCGCGCCCTCACCGCGGGCACCCTCGGTCAGCAGGATGCCGAGACCGGCAAGGCCGGTCGGGTGGAACTGGTAGAACTCCATGTCCTCCAGGGGCAGGCCCTTGCGGAAGACGATGCCCATGCCGTCGCCGGTCAGCGTGTGGGCGTTCGACGTGGTCTTGAAGACCTTGCCGAAGCCACCGGTCGCGAACACGACGGACTTGGCCTGGAACACGTGGATCTCGCCGGTCGCGAGCTCGTAGGCGACGGCGCCGGTGCAGACCGGGCCGTTCTCCGTCTCGGTCAGGCAGATGTCGAGCACGTAGAACTCGTTGAAGAACTCGATGCCGTGCTTGACGCAGTTCTGGTAGAGCGTCTGCAGGATCATGTGACCGGTGCGGTCCGCGGCGTAGCAGGCGCGGCGCACGGCGGCTTCACCGTGGTTGCGCGTGTGGCCGCCGAACCGCCGCTGGTCGATCTTGCCCTCGGGCGTGCGGTTGAACGGCAGGCCCATCTTCTCGAGGTCGAGGACCGCGTCGATGGCCTCCTTCGCCATGATCTCGGCGGCGTCCTGGTCGACCAGGTAGTCGCCGCCCTTGATCGTGTCGAAGGTGTGCCACTCCCAGTTGTCCTCCTCGACGTTGGCGAGGGCGGCGCACATGCCGCCCTGGGCCGCGCCGGTGTGCGAACGCGTGGGGTAGAGCTTGGTGAGCACCGCGGTGCGGGCGCGCTGGCCGGACTCGATCGCCGCGCGCATGCCGGCACCACCAGCGCCGATGATGACTACGTCGTACTTGTGGAACTGCATTGTGGTGGGCTCCCCGCGCGGGTCAGTTCGAGATGTTCGGGTCGAAGGTGAAGATCACGAACGTGCCGAGCGAGATGATCAGGACCATCGACACGTAGAGCAGCATCTTCAACCAGAACCGGGTGGAGTCCTTGCGGGCGTAGTCGTTGATGACCGTCCGCACGCCGTTGCCGCCGTGCAGCTGCGCGAGCCACAGCATCGCGAGGTCCCAGAACTGCCAGAACGGGGACGACCAGCGACCGGCGACGAAGGCGAAGTTGATCTTGTGGACGCCGCCGTCCAGGATGTTCATGATGAACAGGTGGCCCAGGACCAGGACCACGAGCAGCAGGCCGGAGAGGCGCATGAACAGCCAGCTGTAGAGCTCGCCGTTGCTGCGACGGGCCGCGGGGCGCTTCGGCGAGCGGGGCTTGTCGAGTGCGAGGGACATGGCTCAGTGACCCCCAACCAGGTCGGAGATCGTGCGCTCCATCATGAAGTAGAAGCCGGGGATCATCACGAGGACCCACACGCCCAGCACGGTCCACAGCATGACCCGCTGGTACTTGGCGCCCTTCTCCCAGAAGTCGACCAGCATGACCCGGATGCCGTTCAGCGCGTGGTAGAGCACCGCGCCGACCAGGCCGACCTCGAAGAGGTTGACGACCGGGTTCTTGTAGGTCTCGATCACCGCGTCGTAGGCGTTCGGGGACACCCGCACGAGGGCGGTGTCGAGCACGTGGGTGAAGAGGAAGAAGAACGTGAGGACACCGGTGATCCGGTGGGCGACCCAGGACCACATGCCCAGATCACCGCGGTAGAGCGTCCCACCCCCTCGGGTGGTGCCCGACCGCTCGGGTGCGCCTGCGCTGGTCATGCGCCGCGGCCTCCAACGTCAGTGGTGGTGTGGTCGGCGAACAAGTCCGTTCTCAACCGACCATGACCGGAAAAGCGTAGTCCCGCACGTTGGAACACTCACAGCAGGCGCACCCGCTCTGTGATCGATGAGACACGCTGTCGATCGGCCAAGCGGTCTGGATCGATCCCGAAATGCGGTCTGCGCCACACGAAGGCGGCGGCCAGGACCTCCGCCAAGGATCCGGGCCGCCGCCACCGGCAAGGGCACTTGCCACCCCGTACACGTCCGGCGGGCCGGGAATGGTTCAACGCCGGCTGACATCGGCGGGTCAGCGTCGTGCCGGAGCGTTGGCTCTGGCGTGCGCCGCTGGGCCGACCGGGCGAAGATCAGGGTGGGGAAGCGGCCGAAGAGGACGATTCGCCACGCGCCGAACACGAGTGATCACCAGTCGTGCCGCCAATGCGTCGAATGCGTAACCGATAGGGGTCTTTGTAGGTGCTGGCGGCAACGGGGTTGGTTACTAAGAGGTACGGTGCCGCCTCTAGGCCTCAACAATGCCGTTGAGGAGGAAACTCAGGGAGGAGACGCGCCGTGCGTCGTCGTATGCGTGGTGTCGCGGTCGCCGCGATCGCGTTGACCAGCGTGATGACTATGGCCGCCTGCGCGAAGGACTCGGGTGGCGGTAGCAACAACTCGGGTACCGGTACCGGTGCCGCCTGCGAGTTCGCCGAGGCTCCCAGCGCGCCCGCCACGTCGAACACCAGCGCCGCCAACAGCGAGAAGGTGGACGCGAGCACGCTGAAGGTCGGTCTGGCCTACGACATCGGTGGTCGTGGCGACGCGTCGTTCAACGACTCCGCCGCCGCCGGTCTGGACAAGGCGCTCACCGACTTCGGTGTGAAGAAGGAGAACACCCGCGAGCTCTCCGCGGCTCCGAACGAGGACGAGTCGGCCAAGCAGACCCGTCTGCGCCAGCTGGCGTCCGAGGGCTTCAGCCCGATCATCGGTGTCGGCTTCGCCTACGCCGAGTCGATGAAGCTCGTCGCGGGCGAGTTCCCGAACGTCAAGTTCGGCCTGGTCGACGGCTCCGTCGAGGGCGCGGCCAACGTCACGCCGCTGCTGTTCGCCGAGCAGGAGGGCTCCTTCCTGGCCGGCGTCATCGCCGCGTACCAGAGCAAGAAGTGCCACGTGGGCTTCGTCGGCGGTGTCGAGATCCCGCTGATCCAGAAGTTCGAGGCCGGCTACGCGCAGGGCGCCAAGACCGCCGCGCCGAAGATCCAGATCGAGAAGAAGTACATCACCCCGGCCGGCGACTTCACCGGTTTCCAGGACGCCCCGAAGGGCCAGGAAGCCGCGAAGGGCCAGATCGACAAGGGTGCCGACGTCATCTACCAGGCCGCGGGTGCGTCCGGTAAGGGCATCTTCTCGGCCGCGAAGCAGGGTGGCGTGCTCGCCATCGGCGTCGACTCCGACCAGTACAACCAGGCGACCGTCGCCGACACCAAGGACGTCATCGTGTCGTCCATGCTCAAGCGCGTCGACGTCGCGGTCTACGACTTCATCAAGGCCGTCGCGAAGAACGACCTCGCGTCGCTGCCGAAGGTCTTCGACCTGAAGGTGGACGGTGTCGGTTACGCCACGTCGGGTGGCAAGATCGACGCGAAGCTGCAGGGCATCCTCGAGGGCTACAAGGCCCAGATCATCGAGGGCAAGATCAAGGTCGCGGACAAGCCGTAGTCCGTCAGTTCGCTTAGTCGTTCGCACATGCCGGGCCCTGTGAGGATTTCGCCCTCACAGGGCCCGGTGCGTGGCAGGAGGAGCACTCGACGATGAGCAGTTCCACGTCCGTTGGGACGGACGAACACCCCGCGGTGGTGCTCACAGGCATCACCAAGCGATTCCCCGGTGTGGTCGCCAACAGCGACGTCCACCTGACCGTCCGCCGTGGTGAGGTGCACGCCCTGTGCGGTGAGAACGGCGCGGGCAAGTCCACCCTGATGAAGATCCTCTACGGCATGCAGCCGCCGGACGAGGGCACCATCGAGGTGAACGGCGAGCAGGTGCGCTTCCGCACGCCGTCCGACGCCATCAAGGCCGGCATCGGCATGGTGCACCAGCACTTCATGCTCGCCGACAACCTCACCGTCCAGGAGAACGTGGTCCTGGGTGCCGAGGCCCTGCACGGCATCGGCAAGAAGGCCCGCGCGCGCATCATCGAGCTCTCCGGCCGGACCGGGCTGAACGTCGACCCCGGCGTCCTGGTGGAGCAGCTCGGCGTCGCGGACCGCCAGCGCGTCGAGATCCTCAAGGTGCTCTACCGCGGTGCCAAGGTGATCATCCTGGACGAGCCCACCGCCGTGCTCGTGCCGCAGGAGGTCAACGAGCTCTTCGACACCGTGCGCGGCATGCAGGAGCAGGGCTACACGTTCCTGTTCATCTCGCACAAGCTCGACGAGGTCCGCGCGATCGCGGACTCCGTCACGGTGATCCGCCGCGGCACGACCGTGGGCAGCGCCGACCCGAAGACCGTCAGCTCCCGGCAGCTCGCCGAGATGATGGTCGGCAGCGAGCTGCCCAGCCCGGAGACCCGCGAGTCCACCGTCACCGACACGGTCGTGCTGGACGTCAAGGGCCTCAAGCTCATGACGCCCGACGGTTCGCGGCCGATCCTCGACGACGTCGACATGGTCGTGCGCTCCGGCGAGGTCGTCGGCATCGCCGGTGTCGAGGGCAACGGCCAGACCGAGCTCGTCGAGACGATCATGGGCATGCGCAAGGCCGGCAGCGGCACGATCACGCTGCAGGACGAGGACATCACCAAGCTCGGCACGCTCGCCCGGCGCGAGGCGGGCATCGGCTACGTGCCGGAGGACCGCCACCGCCACGGCCTGCTGCTCACGCAACCCCTCTGGTACAACCGGATCCTCGGCTACCAGACCCGCAAGCCGACGGCCAAGGGCATCTGGCTCGACACCGACGGCGCCAAGTCCGACACCGAGCGGATCGTCGCCGACTTCGACGTCCGCACGCCCGGCATCGACGTGCCCGCGGCCGCTCTCTCGGGCGGCAACCAGCAGAAGCTCGTCGTCGGCCGCGAACTGTCCGGCGACCCGGTGCTGCTGATCGCCTCGCACCCGACCCGCGGTGTGGACGTCGGCGCGCAGGCGTTGATCTGGGACGAGATCAAGCGCGCCCGTGCCGCCGGTCTCGCCGTGCTGCTGATCTCCGCCGACCTGGACGAGCTGATCGGCCTGTCGGACACGATCAAGGTCATGCTGCGCGGCCGCCTGGTGGCCGACGCCGACCCGAACACCGTCACGCCCGAGGACCTCGGCAGCGCGATGACGGGTGCGGGCAGCACGAGCGCCGCGGTCCAGGAGACCGCGGTGGTTGAGGAAGGCGAGAACTGATGGGACACCTGCGCGGCAAACTCCTGCCGCCCGCGTTGGCGATCGTCTTCTCACTGCTGTTGTGCGGCGTGGCGCTGGTCATCTCCGGCGCGAACCCGTTCAGCGCGTTCGGTGCGATGGTGACGCAGGTCGGCAAGGGCACGACCCTGGTCGACATCATCAACTCGACGGGCATCTACTACATCGCGGCGCTCGCGGTGGCCATCGGGTTCCAGATGAACCTGTTCAACATCGGTGTCGAGGGCCAGTACCGCGTCGCGGCCGTGATCGCCGCGGTCGTCGGCGGCTCGATCGCGCTGCCCACCGGCATCCACACGCTGGTGATCATCATCGTGGCCGCGATCGCCGGTGCCGCCTGGGCCGCGATCCCCGCGATCCTCAAGGTGACCCGCGGCGTCAACGAGGTCATCTCGACGATCATGATGAACGGCCTGGCCATCGGCCTGTCCGCCTACCTGATCCGCCGCGACGTCTTCGGTGAGCTGCGGGGCAACAACATCCGCACCGCCGAGATCCCGGAGAGCGGCTGGATGCCCGGCATCAGCTTCGGTGGCGGCGGCACGATGTTCGGCTTCATCTTCGTGGCCGTCGCCCTCGGCGTGGGCTACTGGATCATGATGAACAAGACCCGGTTCGGCTTCGAGCTGCGCGCGTCCGGTGAGTCCTCGACCGCCGCGTCGGCCGGTGGCGTCAACGCCAAGAAGATGATCCTGGTCTCGATGCTGCTCTCGGGCGCCATCGCGGGCCTGATCTCGCTGCCGGAACTGCTCGGCCGCGACCACACGTTCAGCCTGAACTTCACCGCGGGCATCGGCTTCTCGGGCATCGCGATCGCGCTGCTCGGCCGCAACCACCCCGGTGGCATCGCGTTCGGCGCGCTGCTCTGGGCGTTCCTCGACAAGTCGGGCCTCGCGCTCGACAACGTCGGCGTGCCCAGGGAGATCGTCACCATCATGCAGGGCTCGATCGTCCTGTCGGTCGTCGTCGCCTACGAGGTGGTGCGCCGCTTCGAGCTCGCCTCGGAACAGCGTCGCGTCGGCCGTGAGCTCGGAACTGTCGGAGGTGCCGCGTGATCTCGACGTTGGAGGAGAAGCCGCACGTCCCCGCGGCGCCTCGCAAGCGCAAGGTCCCCGGCTGGGCCGTGGCGATGCTCGGTGTCGCGGGCGCGATCGCGTTGCTGTCGATCACCTCGTACCAGACCGGGTTCCTGCAGCTCACGTCGTCGGGCACGACCCAGACGGCGGTCCGGCTCGCGCTGCCGATCCTGCTCGCCGGTCTCGGCGGCCTGTGGGCGGAACGCGCCGGCGTGGTCAACATCGGCCTCGAGGGCATGATGATCATGGGCACCTGGGGCGCGGCGTGGGCCGGTTACCAGTGGGGTCCGTGGGCCGCTCTCGTCGCGGCGGTGGTGTTCGGGTCGCTCGGCGGCCTGCTGCACGCGATCGCGACGGTCACGTTCGGCGTCAACCACATCGTCTCCGGTGTGGCGATCAACCTGCTCGGCGCCGGTCTGACGAAGTACCTGTCGACGCTCATCTTCCAGCCGCTGTCGAACAACCCGCGCCAGTCGCCGCCGGTGCAGTCGTTCGACACGTTCTCGGTGGCGGGCCTCGGCGACTGGCTCGGTGAGCTCGAGGCCGGGAAGCTCCTGTTCGTCTCGGACGTCGCGGGCATCCTGCGCGGTCTCGTCACCGGTGTCTCGCCGCTGACGATGATCGCGATCCTGCTGCTGCCGCTGTCGTACTTCCTGCTCTGGCGCACCCGCTTCGGCCTGCGCCTGCGCTCGGTCGGCGAGAACCCGCACGCCGCGGACTCGCTGGGCGTGAAGGTGTACTTCCACAAGTACGTCGCCGTGATCGTCTCCGGTGGTCTCGCCGGCCTGGGTGGCGCCGCGCTGGTGCTCAACCCCGGTCAGCTGTCCTACCTGGAAGGCCAGACCGGCGGCCGCGGCTACATCGGCCTCGCCGCGATGATCTTCGGCAACTGGCGGCCCGGTGGTCTGCTGGGTGGTGCGGCGCTGTTCGGGTACGCCGACGGCCTGCAGCTGCGTTCGGGTGGCGAGACGGTGCTGGCGCTGGTCTACGGCGTGGTGCTGCTGCTCGCCGTGATCGTGGTGTGGCAGCTCATCCGCCGGAAGTGGTTCTCCGCCGCCGCCGCGATCGTCATCGCCGTGCTCATGTACCTGCTGTACATCAGCCTCGACGAGATCCCCAGCGAGTTCGTGTCCTACGCGCCGCACATGGTGACGCTGGCCGTGCTCGCCGTTGCCTCGCAACGACTGCGAATGCCTGCGGCCGACGGTCTGGTGTACCGCCGTGGCTGACGTCGACTGGGACCTGCTCCGGGCACGGGCGGTGGAAGCGGCGCAGTCCGCCTACTGCCCGTACTCGGGGCTGCAGGTCGGCTCCGCGGCGCTGTGCGACGACGGCCGGATCGTCACCGGGTGCAACGTCGAGAACGCCTCGTACGGCGTGGGTCTGTGCGCCGAGTGCGCGATGGCCGGTCAGCTGCAGCTCACGGGCGGCGGCCGGTTCGTCGCGGTGGCGTGCCGGTCCGGTGCCGGTGAGCTGCTGATGCCGTGCGGCCGGTGCCGTCAGGTGCTGTACGAGCTGGGCGGTCGCGACTGCGTGGTCGACACGCCGTCCGGCATCCTGCCGATGTCGTCGGTGCTGCCGGACGCGTTCGGGCCGGAGGACCTGCCATGAGCTTCTCGGCGGTGGACGTCATCCGGGCCAAGCGCGACGGCCGCGCGTTGTCCGACCCGGAGATCGACTGGGTCATCGACGCGTACACGCGCGGTGCGGTCGCGGACGAGCAGATGTCCGCGCTCGCGATGGCGATCTTCTTCAACGGCATGACCGCCGGCGAGACCGCGCGCTGGACGCAGGCGATGATCTCGTCCGGCGAGCGGTTGTCGCTGCACGTGGACCGCCCGACCGTGGACAAGCACTCGACGGGCGGTGTCGGCGACAAGATCACGCTGCCGCTGGCTCCCCTCGTCGCCGCCTGTGGTGCCGCGGTGCCGCAGCTTTCGGGCCGCGGTCTCGGGCACACCGGCGGGACCCTGGACAAGCTGGAGTCGATCCCGGGGTGGCGGGCCGCACTGTCCACTTCGGAGATCCTCGACCAGCTGTCGTCCGTCGGTGCCGTCGTGTGCGCTGCCACCGAAGGACTTGCACCGGCCGACCGCAAGCTCTACGCGTTGCGGGACGTCACCGGGACCGTCGAGGCGATCCCGCTGATCGCTTCGTCGATCATGTCGAAGAAGATCGCCGAGGGCGCCGAGTCGCTGGTGCTGGACGTGAAGGTCGGCTCCGGCGCGTTCATGAAGGACCTGGCTTCCGCACGTGCTCTGGCCGAGGCGTTGGTGGCCATCGGCGTTGAGCACGGCGTGCGGATCTCGGCCCTGCTGACCGACATGTCCGTGCCCCTGGGTCGTGCGGTCGGCAACGCGGTCGAGGTGGCCGAGTCCGTGGACGTGCTGCGCGGCGGCGGACCTGCCGACGTCGTGGAGCTGACCGTGGCCCTGGCGCGCGAGATGCTGTCGCTGGCCGGGATCTCGGTCGACCCGGCCGAGGTGCTGGCGTCCGGCGAGGCCTTCGAGGTGTGGGCGCGGATGATCCGGGCCCAGGGCGGCGATCCCGATGCCGCGCTGCCCGTTGCCTCGCACAAGCACGTGGTGGAGGCACCCGCGTCCGGCGTGCTGTCCACTTTGGACGCTTACGGCGTCGGTGTGGCGGCGTGGCGGCTCGGTGCCGGTCGTGCCCGCAAGGAGGACCCGGTGCAGTTCGGTGCCGGCGTCCTCTGCCTGGCCAAGCCCGGTGACACCGTCGAGGCCGGGCAGCCGTTGCTGGAGCTGCACACCGACACCCCGGACGCGGTCGCCGGAGCCCTGCAGGCGCTGGAAGGCGCCTACGAGGTCACCGACGCCGCACCGGAGCGTTCACCGCTGGTGATTGACACGATCCGCGGTTAGCCGACCCGCGGTCAGTTGACGAGCGAGCCCGCCAGGGGCGACCTGTCCTGCTTCCACAGCACGCACAGGACCTCCTGGCGGCCCGGCGAGGAGGCGTCGTTGTACGCCTCCCACTCCTTCTGCGTCGGGACGAGCCCGGTGAAGCCGAGCGGCTCCTTGATCTTCGGCTCGATCACCTTGAACTGCTCGGTGCAGTAGTTCTTGGTGAAGTCGGTCAGCCAGTCCAGGCCGGGGTAGGCCGTGTCCTTCGGCTTGTCCCAGAGCGGCGTCGCGGCCGAGAAGAGCTGGATGCCGTGCGGGCCGCTGCACGGCACGTCCGACCGCACCGGCGAGCCCTGCGTGAGGAAGTCCTTGGCGCACTGGGTGCCGGACAGGTTCCACTCGGGCACGTCACCGCCGCGGCCGAACGTGGCGATGCGCCGGGACGGCAGCGGGGCGCCGACCGGCAACGCCGCGGCGTCGGTCCACTCGCCGGAGTTCTCGGAAGGCTGGTTCGGCTGGTTGCTGCTGGTGTTCTGGCCGGCGTTCGAGGTCTCCTCCGGCTTGAGGAGCTGGTACCCGCCGAACGCGGCACCCGCGAGCACGGCGATGCCCACGACCACGGCGGCGATCTTGACCGCGGTGCCGTTGCCCTTGCTCTTCTGCTGCGGCAACGACACCTGCGTGGCGCCCTGGACGATCGCGGTCAGCATCTGCCGGGCCTGGGGCGCGGTCAGGCGGCGCTGCGGATCCACGGTCAGGAACCCGCGGATCACCTCCGCGAGCCCCGGCGACGCCCGCCGCAGCACCGGGGGCTCGTTCATGACCGCGTGCAACGTCGACGCGGTGGAGGTGCGCTCGAACGGGCTGACGCCCTCGACCGCGTGCGCCATCGTGACGCCGAGCGCCCACAGGTCCGACGCGGGCGAGGCCTCCCAGCCGTGCAGCCGGTCCGGCGACATGTACGCGGGCGAGCCGACGATGCCGCCGTTGTGGGTGAGCCTCGGGTCGTCCATCGCCTGCGCGATGCCGAAGTCCGTCAGCTTCACGGCCCCGTCCGGCCGCACCATGATGTTGCTGGGCTTCACGTCCCGGTGCACGATGCCGGCCTGGTGCGCGGTCTCCAGCGCGCCCAGCACCTGCAGCGCGACGCCCGCCATCCAGGTCGAGTCACGCGGTCCGTGCCGCTGCACGATGGTCGCGAGGTCGAGCGCGTCGACCAGTTCCATCGCGAGGTAGGTGCGGTCGTTCTCGCGGACGATGTCGTAGACCGTGACGACGGCCGGGTGGTTCAGGCGGCCCGCGGTCCGCGCCTCGCGGAGCATGCGCTCCTCGAGGACGTTGCGCTCCTCGGCGGCGATCCCCTGCGGCGGGTGCAGCTCCTTGAGGGCGACGGCCCGGCCGAGCACCTGGTCCTGGGCGCGCCACACGACGCCCATCGCACCGCGGCCCAGCTCGACGAGCAGGGTGTAGCGGTTCGCGACAACTCGCTGTTGCACGGACTTCCCTTCTGGACGGCCCCCGCTGCCCGTTTGGTCACCCCCGCCGGCGCGAGCATAACCACGGCGCGTGTGAGCGCTCCCTCCATGGTCACGTGTGTCGGGCGGGAAGCGGTTCACCGTGAACGCGGAACGGCCCCGGAGCTGGGCAGCTCCGGGGCCGTTCGGTGCAGGTCAGGCTGTGTGGGCGATCAGGCGCCCTCGGCCGCCAGGTCGTCGTCGTCCACGTCCTTGCCGCCGTTCGCGGGCTTCGGGCCGCCGTTCTTGCGGGTCCGGCGCTGCGGGCGCGGCAGGGCGGTGGGCGGCGGGGGAGGCGTGGGCGAGCCGCCGCCGAGGATGAGCTCGGCGAAGGTGGCCATGGCCTCGTCCAGCTGGCCGCCGATGCGCAGTTCCGACTCCTGGTTCGACTTGCGGACCAGGGACTGCAGCGAGTCGGTGTCCGGGCGGGCGCCGACGGTCTCCGCGACCTTGGACAGGCCCGCGTCGACCGAGCCGCCGAGCTCGGCGATCCGGGCGGCGAAGCCGTCCTCGACCTTGTCCAGGCGGTTCGTCATGTTGTCGAGCTGCGAGGTGACGAGCTCCAGGCGGCGGGCCAGGGACTCGAGGCGGTCGGCGGCGTCGACCTGGTCGCGGGACTGCTCGATCGCCGCGTACAGGGCGGTGCGGGCCTCGTCCAGCTTGCCGTTGACGACCTCGCGGGTGTCGGCGACGGCCGACGCCAGCTCGGTGCGGGTCTCGTTGAGGGACCCGGCGAGCGACTCGCGCGCCTCGTTGAGGGAACCGGCCAGCGAGTCGCGGGTCTCGTTGAGCGAGCCGGCGAGCGAGTCACGGGTCTCGTTGAGCGAACCGGCGAGCGAGTCGCGGGCCTCCGCCACGACGCCGGCCAGTTCGCCGCGGGTCTCCGCCACGGCGCCGGACAGCTCGGTGCGGGTCTCGGTGAGCGATGCGGCCAGCTGGTTGTGGCGGTCGGTGACCGCGGAGACCAGCTTCTCGCGGCTGTCGTTGATCGCTCCGGCCAGCTCCCCGCGGCTCTCGGCGATCGCGGCGGCCAGCTCGCTGCGAGCGGCGGCGAGGGCGTCGCGCTGCTCGTCGGCGCGGCCGTGCACGCTGGAGAACGACTCGGCGAGGATCTTCTGCAGGGCCTCGCGGGTGCCGTCGAGGTGCTCGTGCACGCCCTCGTCGACCTCGTCGAGACGCCCACGCAGCGCGGCCTCGAGTGCCTCGACGCGCTCGCGCAGCGGGTTCGTCACCGCGGCCGGGATCGCGTCGACCTTGCCGTCCTGCTTGTCCAGGTGGCCGTCGAGGTCGTCGATGCGCTTGTGGATGCTGGAGAGCTTGTCCTCCAGGCCGTCCATGCGGCCCGCGACACCCTCGAAGCGGCCGGCGACGCCGTCGAGGCGCCCGTCCAGCTGCGCGAACGGCTTGGCGAGCTTGTCCACCAGGGCGTCGACCGCGCGACCGATGCCGGCGACGGCGTTGTCCTGGGCCTCCAGCTTGGCGAGGGCCTCGTCCAGGCGCTCAGCGAGAACGCTGACCTCGGTGCGGTCCGGCAGCTCCGACAGGCGCTTGCGAACCGAACCCAGCGACTCCAGAGGCGACATCCGGGCGTGGATCTCGTCCAGCGCGTCGAAGATCTGCTGCTGCTCGCTCTCACGGATCTCCGCGGCGCGCGTGAGCATGTTGCGCATCCGATCGAAGGACATCGTGGAGTTGTTGTTCTCTGTCACGGCTGAGTGCCTTCGTCCAGGGGAGGGGGAGACCACGGGAGCCTATCCGCGTCACGGGACGTCTCTGTACCACCCCCGACTACAAAAGGCCGGGCGCGGACGGGCGACTGACCCGATCAGGCTACCTGACTACTCTGAACGCCGAGTCACTGGTCGGGCGCGGGCGGTAGCGGCTGGTGATGTTCCTACCTTGGGGTGACTCAAGCCTCGCGATGGTTGCAGAAAGTTGCTGATCACGGATCTGCAACGACGTTGACCGGACAAATGATCATATCCGGGGGAAGATCGTTTTTGCTGGTGGTGGGGCGGCGTGTCGGCGTGTTCCACCCGGTGGGGGCCTGTTTCACGGGTCGCGTTGTGCGGGTTCGGGTGTGCGCGGGTCGGCTGTGTGGGCTCGTGGCGGTTCCGGCGGAGTTGGTCGCGTTTGGTCGGTCGGGTCGCGCTGCGGGGGCGGTTGCGGCGCGTCGCCACACCAGGCTGCGGGCATGGGCGGCTTACGCCTTCGGTTGTCCGGTTGGCACGGCGCGGCTGGCCTGCGTGTGGGTCGGGTTGTGTGGGCGAGTGCGGTCGGCACCGCGCGCCGGGCCCGCGTGCGTGGTCGCGGTGGGTGGCCGGGTGTGGTTGGCACCGCTCGTCGTCGCCCCGGCCCCGTGCGGCGGCTGGAGTAACGTGTAGCAATGTCCACGCCGCTTACCCTGGAGACCATCCGCAGCGCGCCGAAGGTGTTGCTGCACGACCACCTCGACGGTGGCCTCCGCCCGCAGACGGTGATCGAACTCGCCGATGCCACCGGCTACCAGGGCCTGCCCACCACCGATGCGGGCGTCCTCGGCGGCTGGTTCCGCGACAACGCCAACTCCGGCTCGTTGGTGCGCTACCTCGAAGGCTTCGCGCACACCTGCGGTGTCATGCAGGACGAGCAGTCGCTCGTCCGCGTTGCCGCCGAGGCCGTCGAGGACCTGGCCGCGGACGGTGTCGTTTACGCCGAGATCCGGTACGCCCCCGAGCTCAACACGGAGAAGGGGCTGTCCCTCGAGCAGGTCGTCGAGGCCGTGCAGGAGGGGTTCCGGGTCGGCGAGCAGCGAGTTGCCGCCACCGGGCGGAAGATCCGCATCGGGACGCTGTTGTGCGCGATGCGGCAGAACGAGGGCTGGTTGCGGATCGCCGAACTGGCGGTCCGGTACCGGGACCTCGGGGTCGTCGGGTTCGACATCGCCGGGCCCGAGGCCGGGTTCCCTCCCACCAAGGGCATCGACACGTTCGAGTACCTGCGCCAGCAGAACGCGCACTTCACGATTCACGCCGGTGAGGCGTTCGGGTTGCCCTCCATCTGGGAGGCGATCCAGCACTGCGGTGCCGAACGGCTCGGGCACGGGGTGCGGATCGTCGACGACATCAAGGTGTCGGGGGACGGGACCGTCCAGTTGGGACGGTTGGCCGCCTACGTGCGCGACCGTCGCATCCCGCTCGAGATGTGCCCTACCTCGAACCTGCAGACCGGTGCCGCGCCCACGCTCGCCGAGCACCCGATCGGGCTGCTCGCCAAGTTGCGGTTCCGCGTCACGGTCAACACGGACAACCGGCTGATGAGCGACTGCTCGCTGTCGAGCGAGTTCGCGGCGCTGGCCGAGACGTTCGGGTACGGGTGGGCCGATCTGCAGTGGTTCACGATCAACGCCATGAAGTCGGCGTTCCTCGGGTTCGACGAGCGGCTCGCGATCATCAACGAGCTGGTCAAGCCGGGGTACGCGGCGCTGACCGGCCGATAGCCCACGCGCTCTCGTCGATCGGGCTGAGCTCCAGCAACGGCTCCCACCACGCGCGGTTGGCCGCGTACCAGCGGATGGTGTCCCGGACACCGGCCTCGAAGCCGATCTCCGGGCGCCAGCCCAGTTCGCGGCCGATGCGCGTGGAGTCGAGCAGGTAGCGGCGGTCGTGGCCGGGGCGGTCCGCCACGACCGACTTGCGCGTCGGAGGCAGTCCCAGCTCGTCCAGGACCAGGTCGGCGATCTGGTCGACGCTCGCCTCCACGCCCGTGCCCACGTGGTAGGTCCGGCCGACGACACCGTTCTGCAGGACCGCGTCGATCGCGCGGCAGTGGTCGAGGACGTGGATCCACTCGCGGCGGTTGTCGCTGGAGGCGTAGACGGGCAGCTGCTCGCCGTTCAGGGCGCGGGTGGTGAAGAGCGGCAGCACGTTCTCGGGGAACTGGTTCGGGCCGTAGTTGTTGGCGCAGTTGGTGATCGTCACCGGCAGGTCGAACGTCTCGAAGTACGAGCGGACGGCGTGGTCGGCGCCGGCCTTCGACGCGTTGTACGGCGTGCGCGGGCGGTAGGGCGACTCCTCGTGGAACGCCTCCACGGCGTCCAGTGCGAGGTCGCCGTACACCTCGCACGTCGAGACGTGGTGGAACCGCCGGACGCCCGCGCGACGGCACGATTCCAGCAACGCCTGTGTGCTCAGCACGTTCGTGCGGAAGAAACGGGCGGGATCCAGCACGGCCAGCGAGTTGTGCGACTCGGCGGCGAAGTTCACCACCACGTCGACGCCCTCCACGTCGGCGTCGGCGATGTCCGCGTGCACGAACGGCACGTCGGACGGCAGGTTCGTCACCGTGCCGCGGTAGGTCAGGGCGTCGAGGGCGATCACCTCGTCCGCGGGGTGTTCGCGCAGCCAGTAGCGGGTGAAGTGCGAGCCGATGAACCCGGCCGCACCGGTGACGAGCACGCGCATCGGTCAGTCCTCCGTGGGAATCGCTGCTACTCCAGGGGGTTCCGCGCCGGGCCAGCCGCGGAACTCGACCTCCAGCTGGAACCGGTGGCCCAGGTAGTGGTGCTCGGACAGGGCGATCGGCTGCTCGGCGCCGTCGAACGCGATGCGGCGCACCAGCAGCACGGGCGTGGTGGCGGCGACGCCGAGCAACGTGCCGACGTCACCCGCGGCGACGGCCGCGATGCTCTGGCGCACGACCGCGATCTGGTTGCCGTTGCGCCGCAACGTCTCCCACGTGCCGGGCGACTCGGCGTCGGCGCGGCTCACCGGCGCGGCCAGCGCCAGCGGCACCCACTCGGTGACGACGTCGAGCGGCGTGTCCCCGGTGCGGCGCAACGAACGCACGCGCAGCATCTCGCCCGCGCCCAACGTTACGGCGACGGTCGAAGGCGCCTCGCGGTAGCCGTACTCGAGAACGGTCCGCACCAGGGACACACCGGCCTCGGCGACGGCCGACTGCGCGTGCTGGAACGTGCCGAGCGCGAGTGGCTGCGCGAACGACACGACGTACCAGCCGGCGCCCTTCTTCGAGGCCAGCAGACCTTCGTCGCGCAACTGCTCCAGAGCCCGGCGCACGGTCACGCGGCTGACCTCGTAACGGCGACCGAGCTCGGCCTCGCTCTCGATCGACCCCGCGGGGCCGTAGTCGCCGAGCGTGATGCGTTCCCGCAGGTCGGCGGCGAGGCGCTGCGACCGAGAACCTGTCATAAACCTGTATCATACAGATGAGGCAAGCCTGTTCGACGAAAAGGGCCGCTCACCACGTGGTGAGCGGCCCTTTTCGCGGAACAGGACGTCAGTTGACGTTGAGCCGGTCCTCGAACTTCGCCTGCAGCTCGCGGAACGCGGCCACCTCGGCGTCGTACGGGGCGGACGGCGCGAGACGCGTCGGGTCCGGCGCCACGACGAACGACACGAGCCAGCCCAGCGACTCGGACGAGGCGAGCGCGTCCTTCACGGACTCGTCCTCCGACCACTCCGCCGCGTCCTCGAACAGTTCGACGGCGAGGTCGAGCTGCTGCGGGTCGAGCGCGTCGGGGCCCTCCTCCATGTCCTCGGCGATGCCGGTCAGCACGTAGACGTTGTCGTCGTCCACGTCGACGTCGAGCTCACCCGCGGTGGCCTTGACCTTGATGTCGTTCCAGGTCTCGACCTCGGCCAGGTCGTGCTCGTCGTTCTCGGCGACGAAGCGGCTCAGCGCGCGCGGCGAGGTGAAGGCCTCGATCTTGCCGCGGCGGCCCAGGAACACCGGGTCGTCACCGAGGTAGCAGCGCAGCGTGTAGAACTCGCCGGCCGACGTGATGATCTTGATGGGGTCGACGCCGACCTCGGCCCAGAAGCCGGTGGGCTCGTCCTTCTCGTCGTCGGACTCCTCGTCGGGGGAGTCGACGGCGGCGGCCGCGGCGGTCTCGGCCTCCAGCTTGGCGAGCTCCTCCTGCGCGACGGAGAGCTCCTTCTCCGGCACCTCCGGCGTGTTCACGACGCCGTCGATCGCGTCGAGGACCTCGTCCCACTTCTCGGAGACGACCTCGGACAGCTCGCCCCACAGCTTCGCGCCGTCGCGGCCGCTGAACGGCAGCGTGCCCTGCGGCAGCAGCGAGAAGCCCTCGGCGCTGTCCAGCACCTCGTGGACCTTCTCCAGGTCGCAGACGTCCGCGAGGGCGCGCACGATCGCGACGACGTCGGCGAGCTCACCGATCGTCCACGTGTCCGGGTCCTCCGCGACGAGCTCGGGCACGCCGACGAGGTCGAACTGGTGGTTGTCGTCCGGCGAGAGGTCCGCCACGCCGAGTGACGGCACGACCGGCCACGCTGGGTGGTCGGTCAGGTCGTGCTCCTCGGCGGTGCGCACGAAGGCGGCGAGGTGAGCGGCGTCGGGGAAGACGAACAGGTCTTCCTCGTCACCGAGGAACGCCTCCCACTCCTCGCCCTTCTCGCGCCAGCGGGGTGCCCACAGCGTGACGACGTCACCCTGCGTCAGCCCCAGCTCGATGGGGACGATGTCCTGCGCCATCCTGACCTCCCGGTCACGCCTGCCTGATGCCGTGGTCGAGGGTAACGGTGCTGATCACCGAAGCCACGAGGGGTTGTCGAAGAAAGCGTCGTCGTCGGAGTCCTCGGCCCGCGGAGTCCTCGGCCTGCGCTCCGGCGGTGCCTGCTCAGCAGGGGCTTTGGGCGGTACGACCGGGTTCCACGTCGACCGGAAGGGTGAGTCGCCCGCGATCGATTCGACGTCGATCGCCATTCCGTCACCGAGGGCCAGCGCCATCTTGTTGAAGCTGGCCTGCACGGCCGCGTTCGTCGCCAGCCGCACGGTCTCCGTGACGACCTGGCCGACGGCCTGCGCACCCTGCTGGAGCAGCGACGGGTGCAGGTGCAGGGCCTTGATCTCGCCCTTCGGCGAGGCCGTGACCATGCACGTCCCGTTCGGGTGCTCGACCGTGGCGATGAGGGCCGCGAGCTCGCGCTGGAGGCGCTCGGTGGCCTGCATGCGGTCCTCGTTCACGGCCGCCACCCGAACTCGTCCTCGTCGCGCCCGCGTTCGATCCCCATGGCCGTCAGCTCGCGCGGGTCGACCACGCGCTCCAGCGTCTGGTGCAGGCGGGTGTTCGCGTTGCGCTGCGCCTTGTCGGCGATGCGCATGATCTCGGCGGCGAGCGCCTGAGGGCCCATCCGCAACGCCGCCGGGCTCACCGCGATCTGCTGCGGCGGGCCGCCGGGCGTGGCGACCACCGTGACGGCGCCGTCCGGGGAGGACGCCCTGCCCGTGACGGGACCACTGCGCGTGACGTGCTCCGTCACCGCCTGCTCGACATCGCGCACCTTCCGCGCGGCGCGCTCGACGTCGTCGTCCACCTGATCACCCCCTGGTGCCGACAGTCTGCCGCACTTCCACTCAGCCCGTGGGGCGGTAGAAGCCGTAGAACGACATGCCGCTGTTCGTCGTGCGGATCGGCTGCACCTGCACCGGGTCGCCGGCCTCGACCATCTGGCCGTTGCCGATCACCATCGCCACGTGCCCGTCCCACACCACCAGGTCACCCGGCAGCAGCTGGTCCGGCGGCACCGAGGCGCCCATCGCCTGGGACGAGGCCGGTCGCGGGATGTCGAAGCCCGCGCCTCCGTACGCCCACTGCGTGAGGCCGGAGCAGTCCGTGCCCTGGGGCGGGTTCGCGCCACCCCAGACGTACGGGGTGCCCAGCGCGGACAACGCGTTGCGCACGGCCTTGGCCGCGGTCTCGTTCGGTGCCTCGGCGCTGCTGCCGTCGGGCAGGTTCACGCCGACGCCCTCGCCGGGCTGGGGCGGGATCGCGACGGGCAGGCGCGGGCCTGATCCGCCACCGCCACCTCCGCCGCCCCCACCACCGGAGCCGCTTCCGCCCCCGCCACCGCCGCCGCCTCCTCCGCCACCGGAGCCGGAACCGCTGCCGGAGTTCGAGCCGGGACCGGACTCCTGCTGCTTCGGGGTGTCGGTGGCGCTCGACGCCGAGGTGGTG
Organism: Lentzea albida; assembly: GCF_900111005.1. Classification (GTDB taxonomy): domain Bacteria; phylum Actinomycetota; class Actinomycetes; order Mycobacteriales; family Pseudonocardiaceae; genus Lentzea; species Lentzea albida. Next base: position 185,956 of record NZ_FOFV01000004.1, on the reverse strand, counting down.
CCCTCGTCACCGCCGAGCGGCTCGCCGAGCTTGCCCAACGCGCCCGCGTCGGGCTTCTGCAGGCCGTTGAGCTGCCCGACGAGCTGCGTGAGCTGGTCGCGCACCTTCTGCAGTTCGGCGGAGGTCTTCGACTGGTAGCCCGACGCCATGCCGGCGAGGTCGGCCAGTGCCGCGAGCACCACGCCGGGGCCCGCCAGCAGGGACGCGGCCAGCGCGGCGGCGAGCTTCGGGGTCGCCTTGGACGTGAACTCGTCGATGAGGCCCTGGATCGCCGTGCGGCCACCGGTCACCGCGGTCACGCCGGTCGAGGCCGCGGTCTTGATGGCCGAGGCGTTGGAGGACAACAGGGTCGCGGCCGAGGAGAAGGTGGCGACGCGCGAGGTGAAGGCGTTGGCCTTGTCGCCGGACCACGAGTTCAGCACGGCCGTCGACGCCGAGGAGTGCTTCGAGCCCAGGTCGGAGATCGCCGTCTGGGCGCGGCCGAAGGCGTCTCCCGCGCGCGTCGCGCCGCCGGTGTCGCCGTCGAGCTTGGCCAGGTCCTCCTTCATGGGCGCGATGAACTGGCTCAGCAGTCCCTCGACGCTCATACCTGCGCCGCCTTCGTGATCGACGCCTTGTGCGCCTCTTCCTGGGCGATGTAGGAGTCGCGGGCCTTCGCGACCGCCGTGCCGAGACCGGCGAGGCCCGTCGACGCCGCTTTCAGCGCGTCGAGCTGGGCCTGCGCGGCCGCCTGGAAGGCCGCGTTGAGACCGACCTCGGCGCCGATCTTGCCGAAGCAGTCGCCCGGCAGCGACGTCGTGCCGTTCAACGTGCCGGTGCCCACCGCGCCGACCTCGCCCGCCAGTCCGCCCACCGCGGAGGCGTATCCGGTCAAGGCGTCGAAGTCGACCTTGAGGCCCTGTTCCGCCATCTGAAAGCTCTTCCCCCGGTAGTGACCTGTTCGCCTTGATCCTGCCCCGATGAGCGGTACCTCGCCCGTCGTTCCGCCAAGATCATGGAACGGTGGGTGTGATCGAGCACTGGAACCGGATCCTGGCATGGCTGGCGGAGCACGCTCCGGCCACCCGTGCCGTCCTGCGTCCGAGGTATGACGCGCTGCCGGATCTTCGGGTTCCGATCGATCTCCAGCTGTGGTGGAGCGTCTACGGCGGCACCGAGGAGGGCCTGTACGCCGAGATCCTGCCGCCCTTCTACACGCCGCTCGACGCCGACAGGGCGTTCGTGCTCAGGGACACCCACGCGAGCAAGCCCGTGGACGGCTCCGAGGCGGGTGCGCCGACCTCGGGCTTCCACCCGGGCTGGCTGCCGATCGCGTTCGACGGGACCGGGGACGTGCTGGCGGTCGACCTGCGGCCCGGGGTGCTGCGCGGCTGCGTGGTCGAGTGGGACCAGGAGCGCAACGAGATGGTCAAGCCGGAGTGGACGTCCGTCGTGGAGATGTTCGACCAGGTGGCGACGGCCCTGGAGACGCGCAGCACGGTCGGGCACTGCTTCCCGGAGGTCAACACCGCGGGCGAGCTGGGCTGGCGGACCAGCTAGCGGGCGCTGACCAGTTCGCGCTGCGGCACCGACGTCGCCTTGGCGCGGGCGTGGACCTTCACGAGGGCCAGCGCGCAAAGCCAGCCGAGCGCGGTGCCGGTGGTGTTGGTGATCAGGTCGTCGACGTCGAAGATCCGGTTCGCCCACAGCAGCTGCGAGCCCTCGATCAGCAGTGAGACGCCGTAGCCGATCAGCGCGGCCTGGCCGACGGTGCGCTTGCCCCAGAACATCAGCATCGCGCCGAGCGGCACGAACAGCAGCACGTTCAGCGTCATCTGGTCGAACGCGATCTGCCCGTCGCGGAAGGTATCGGCGATCCACTGGAACGGGACCAGCTGCACGGACTGCTGCGGCGCGACGGTCTGCATCGGCAGGAACGTCGCCGAGAACAGCATGCTCGCGTACACGGTGATCGCCGCGCCGCGGAAGGTCAGCTGGCGGAACAACAGCTGCGGCAGCAGGAAGACGACGGAGAGGAAAACGCCCCATTGGATGCTCGCGAGCTGTGCATTCGTCATGAATCCAACGTAGGAAAACGGCCCTCCGCGCACATCGCGCTGAGGGCCATTCTGACCTCGTACTTCCGGCCGAGTGCTACTCCGCCGCGTAATCCCGAGGGCTGATGCCGCGTAGTACCGGCCCGCACGCCAGGGCCGCTACCAGCGCGACCAGCACGCCGACGCCCACGGGAGCGGCCACCCAGGGCGTGAGCGGCAAATCCTCGCCGCCCATCAATCCGCGCGCGAGACTGAGCAGTCCGAGTCCCACGACAATTCCCGCGGCACATGCCGCAATTGTGACGGCGAACACGGGCAGGACCACTTCCCGGCGCAATGCGTGGGCCAGGACGCGAATCGGGGTTCCGGCCGCGATCAAAGCGCCGAACGTGCGCCTGCGGTCGATCACAGACCCCGCCGCCGCGACCGCCGCGCCGATGCCGCCGAGCACCGCGGCGATGGACAGGCCGATCACCGTGGCCCGCCGCAGGTCCTCCGTCAGCGTGTCGCCGCGCAGGCCGCGTGCCTCGTCCGACAGCGGCGCGCCCGGCAGCGCGCGGATCATCGCGGTGTGCACGGCCTCGCGGTTCTCCGGCGTCGTCGGCACGCCGACCAGCGACACCGCGCCCTGCACGGACGGCAGCAGTTCGGGGTCGATCACCGCCTCGACCCGGCCGGTCGGGGTGAACGGGCGGGTCTCGTACTGCGCGGGCAGTTGCGCCCTGATCTCGCCGTCGCGCGAACTGGCGCGGAAGTGGTTCCACTGCAGTGTGGTCGGCGCGTACACGGCCGGGCCGTCCGCGCACTTCAGCTCCATCACCCGCGCCACGTCGGCGCACTTGCCGACGACGACGCTGTAGCCGTAGTGGTCAGGGTCGCCGTTGCCGAGGCCGCCGTCGAGCATCGTCACGATCGGCGCCGACGTCACCAGCCGCAGCGGGGTGACGTCCACCCCGACCTGCTCCGCGACGATCGCGTCGGACCGCCACGTCGTGTCCCGGCCGGGCACCGTGGACTCGAGGCCCGGCAACATCGTCAGCGCCATCGAGCCGGTGAAGACCGCGATCACCACACCGGCCGAGCCGCGGAACGCCGCCACCGGGTCGCCGGAGAGCCTGCGCCCCGCGAGCAACGTCGACGGCCTGCGCCAGCGGCCCACGAAGAACCGGCCGACCCACGCGGTGACGACGGGACCGGCGAGCACCAGCGCGAGCGCCACGGCGCCGAGACCCGTGAGCACGACGGTGAACCTGTCGCCGCCGCCTCCCTGCTGCGCGTACGTGATGCCGAGGAAGAACACGCCGATCGCACCCGCGATCATCAGCAACCGCCACGACCGCACCTTGCGCTTCTGTTCCGCCACAAGGGGTTGCTTGACCACGCGGCGCAGTCCCATGATCGCCGCCGCGACCACGAGCACCGGCGCGAGCACGGCCACCGCGGTCGTGACCGCCGGATCGGGCACGAAGTCACCGGGGTACCAGGTGCCGCCCTCCCACGGGATCTTCGCCGTCACGTGGCTGAACGGCTGCGCCAGCACCACCCCCAGCGCGCTGCCGACGACGGCGCCGACCGCGGTCTCGATCGCCGTCATCACGATGACCTGGCGCGGGGACGCCCCGGCGAGCCTCAGCGCGGCGAGCCGCCGTTCCCGCTTCGCCGCCGTCAGCCGCGCGGCCGACGCGACCAGCACGAGGCACGGCACCACCAGCACCACGAGCCCGACGCGGGTGAGCAGGTAGAGCAGGCCCTTGTAGTCGTCGGTGTAGGTGGCGTAGGTGTTCGCCAGCCCGGTGGTCTCGTCGCCGTTCGACACCGCGTCGTTGCCGACGATCGCGACCAGTTCGCCCTCGTACTTCAACGCCTCCGGCCCGAGTTCGGCGATCACCGTGCCGGGGAACCGGTTGCCGAGGTTCTCCGCCGGGGCCGCGCGCACCAGGTCCGCGAGGGCGGGGGACAGCAGCACCTCACCGGCCTCCGGGAACCGCGCGATCCCCCTGGCCACCGGCACGTCGCCCGGTTCGTTGCGCGCGACGTCCCACCGCTCGATGACCAGCCCCCGGTAGGAGTCCCTCGTCATCGCGACGGAGATCGTCCCCTTTCCGCCGGCGTTGGTGTGCACGTCGCGCCACGCCGTGCGGTCGGCGCGCGCCTGCAGGCCGTTCGGCGCGGCGAGCAGCCACAGGACCAGCGACACCGCGATCATCACGCCGAGCGCGACCAGCACCGTCGCGACCTGGCTGCGGCGGTCCCTGCGCAGCACCGCGAGAGCGATCCTCACGCGGACACCCCCGCCGCGATCTTCCCGTCCTGGATCTCGACGACGCGCAGCGCCCGGTCCGCGATCGCCTTGTCGTGCGTGACGATGACGACGGCCGCGCCGGTCTCCTCGGCGGCCTGCAGCAGCGCGGTCATCATCTCCTGGCCGGTCCGCGTGTCGAGGGCACCGGTCGGCTCGTCCGCGAAGATCACCCGCGGCCGGTGTGCCAGGGCCCGCGCGATCGCGACCCGTTGCGCCTGCCCGCCGGACAGCTCGCTCGGCAGCCGCTTCTCCAACCCCTGCAGGCCGAGTCGCGAAAGCCACAGCCGTCCCGCGCCGAGCGACTCCTCGCGCGACCCGCCGGCGAGCAGCATCGGCAGCGCCGCGTTCTCCTCGGCGGTCAGCTCGGCCACGAGCATGCCCGACTGGAAGACGAACCCGAACGCCGTGCGCCGCAACGCGCTGCGCCCGTTCTCGTTCAGCTCGCCGATCGCACGCCCGTCGAGGAACACGTCGCCGCCGTCGGCGCGCAGGATGCCGGACAGCACGTGCAGCAGCGTCGTCTTGCCGGAGCCGGACGGACCGACGACCGCCAGCACGTCCCCGGCGGAGATGTCGATGTCCACCCCGGCGAGCGCGTGCACGTCGCCGTAGGTCTTGACCAGGCCACGAGCGGCCAGAACCGAATTCATGTTCCTCACGGTGCCGCGTCCGGGCCCGGGAAACCTCAGCCTTGACGACACACCGGATCAGCCGGATGACCGAGGCCGCGGAGGTGACGTGGTCCTACCGTTGTCTCCCGTGGACAGTCATCGGGGCCAATGGCCGATCGCCGCCGTCCTCGCCTTGCTGATGCTCGGCGAGCTCATCATCATGGGCGACCTCGGGACCGGCGGCGCACTCGTGTGGCTGCTGACGGTGCCGATCTGCATCGTGGCCGTCACGTCGTTCAAGTCGCGGGCCTTCACCATCCCGGTCGCGGTCGTGGCGATCTTCCTGGTGTCGCTCGTCATGGGCTTCTTCCACGTGTCGGTGCCGACGATCCTGAGCCCGCTGACCATCGCCGAGACCGGCGCGTGCCTGGTCATCACGGCCGTGGTCGTGCGGGAGGAACCCCGCCGCTCCGCCACCTGGTCGGTCGGTGCGCTGGTGGCCGTGAGCTTCTTCGCCGCCATCACCCGCGGCAACTGGCTCTTCGGCAGCAACTACAACGAGATGATCGGCTCGCTCGTCCTGGGCTTCGCCGCCGTCGGCACGGGCCTGTACTTCCGCGCCCGCGACGCCGAGAGCGGCCGCCTGATCGCCGCGGCCGTCACCGACGCGCAGAAGGAGGAGCGCATCGCCCTGGCCCGCGAGCTGCACGACGTCGTCGCCCACCACGTGACGGGCATGCTCGTGCAGGCCCAAGCCGCCCTGGAGGTCTCCGGAAACGACCCGCAGGCCGCCCACCGCCTCCTGCCGGGCATGGTCCGTTCGGGCACCGAGGCACTGGGGGCGATGCGGCGCCTGGTCGGCACCCTGCGCCAGGGCGAGACCGAGGCCGCCACCACCGACCTCGCCGCCGACGTCATCGCGGCCGTCGAACGCACCCGCGAACTGGGCTTCGAGACCCGCCTGCGCATCGACCTGCCCGACGAGGTGGCCCCCGAGCTCGGCCGCTCGGTCCTGCGCCTGGTCCAGGAGTCGCTCACCAACGTGCACAAACACGCGGTGCGGCCCACCATGATCGACGTGGACATCTCCCGCACGTCCGCAGGGGCGTTGCGCGTGGTCGTGGCCGACGACGGTCAGGTGCACGAGCTGAACCAGGGCGGCTACGGTCTCGTCGGCATGCGTGAGAGGGTCGACCTGCTGGGAGGCCTGTTCTCCGCCGGTCCCCGTGAGACCGGCTGGCAGGTGCTCGCCGAGCTACCCCTGGAAGGGAAGAAGTGATCTCGGTCCTCATCGCCGACGACCAGGAAATGGTCCGCGTCGGCTTCCGGATGATCCTGGAGAAGCAGCCGGACATCACCGTGGTGGCCGACGTGCCCGACGGCGTCTCGGCCGTCACCGCCGCCCGCGAGCACAAGCCGGACGTGGCGCTGCTCGACATCCGCATGCCGGGGCTCGACGGACTCGAGGTCACCAAGAAGCTCTCGCCGACCACGAAGGTCGTCGTGGTGACGACGTTCGACCTGGACGAGTACGTGCACACGGCGCTGGAGAACGGCGCGTCCGGGTTCCTGACCAAGGACGCCGGTCCGGCGCTCCTGGTCGAGGCGGTTCGTGCCGCGGCGGCCGGGAACGCGCTGATCTCGCCACAGGTCACCGTGCGGATGCTGGAGCACTTCGCGCGGCCGGCCGAACGCCCCGACCTGTCGTTGCTGACGGCGCGGGAGCAGGACGTGGTCCGGGAGGTCGCTCGCGGGCTGTCCAACCAGGAGATCGCGTCGTCGCTGTTCCTGTCGCTGTCGACGGTCAAGACGCACCTGGCGTCGGTGCAGACGAAGCTGAACGTGAAGAACCGCGTCGGGATCGCCTCGTGGGCGTGGCGGGCCGGGCTGGTGAACTCGTGACCTCGGAGTTCCCGCGCACGATCGGCAAGGTCGCGGCCCGTGAGCTGGCGGCGCACGGCTACACGACGTTCGACTCGCTGACGAAGGTGTCGGCGAAGGAACTGCTGAAGATCCACGGCGTCGGCCCGAAGGCCGTCCGGATCCTGGGGGAGGAGCTGGCGGCGCAGGGCAAGACCTACGCCGCCGACTAGCTGCCCTACACACCCATCGGGTGCCAGACCGTCTTCGTCTCCAGGAACGCGCGCAGGCGCGACATGTCCGGCGTGGCCGTGAAGTCCTCGTTCACCTTGTTGCGCAGCACGCGCTTGACGGTGCCGGCGGCAGAGCGCTCCAGGTCCGCGCGGATCGACTCCGGCGCACCCGTCAGGTCCAGCGCGTTCACGTCACCGTGCGAGGCGAGCCACGGCGCGATCTCCGCCGTGCGACCGGTGATGATGTTGACGACGCCGCCGGGAACGTCGCTCGTCGCGAGCACCTCGGACAGCGTGATCGCGGGCAGCGGCCGGTCCTGCGAGGTGATGACCACGCAGGTGTTGCCGCTCGCGATCACCGGGGCGATCACCGAGATCAGGCCCAGCAGCGACGACTGCTGCGGGGCCAGGACCGCCACGACGCCCGTCGGTTCCGGGGTGGAGAACGAGAAGTACGGGCCTGCCACCGGGTTCGAGGAACCCAGGACGGCCGCGATCTTGTCGGTCCAGCCCGCGTACCAGACCCAGCGGTCGATCGCGGTGTCCACGAGGGACTGCGCCTTCTTGAGCGCCACGCCCTCGGACGTGGCCACCTCGGTGATGAACTGCTCGCGGCGGCCTTCGAGGACCTCGGCCACCCGGTACAGGACCTGGCCGCGGTTGTAGGCCGTGGTGCCCGACCAGCCGCCGAAAGCCTTGCGGGCAGCCGAAACCGCGTCGCGGGCGTCCTTGCGCGAGCCCTGGGCGGCGTTCGCGAGGAACGTGCCCTTCGAGTCCGTCACCGGGTAGCTGCGGCCCGACTCGGAGCGCGGGAACTTGCCGCCGATGTAGAGCTTGTAGGTCTTCGCGACCGTGAGTCGATCAGACATCGAGGTAGGCCTCCAGACCGGTGCGGCCGCCCTCACGGCCGAAGCCCGACTCCTGGTACCCGCCGAACGGCGCGGTCGGGTCGAAGCGGTTGAACGTGTTGGACCACACCACACCGGCGCGCATCCGTTGTGCCATCCAAAGGATGCGCGAGCCCTTCTCGGTCCAGATGCCGGCGGACAGGCCGTACGGCGTGTTGTTCGCCTTGGCCACCGCCTCCTCCGGCGTGCGGAACGTGAGCACGGAGAGCACCGGGCCGAAGATCTCCTCGCGGGCGATGCGCATGGCCTGCGACACCCCGGAGAACACGGTCGGGGCGAAGAAGAAACCCTTGTCCGGCAACGGGCACGACGACGTCCAGCGCGTGGCGCCCTCGGCCTCGCCGGACGCGGTCAGCTCCTGGATCTTGGTGAGCTGCTCGCGCGAGTTGATCGCACCGACGTCGGTGTTCTTGTCCAGCGGGTCGCCGACGCGCAGCGTGCTGACGCGGGCGTGCAGCTTTTCGATCAGCTCGTCGGCGATCGACTCCTGCACCAGCAGGCGGGATCCGGCGCAGCAGACGTGGCCCTGGTTGAAGAAGATGCCGTTGACGATGCCCTCGACGGCCTGGTCGAGCGGGGCGTCGTCGAACACGATGTTCGCGGCCTTGCCGCCCAGTTCCAGCGTGAGCTTCTTGTTCGTGCCCGCGAGCTGCCCCTGGATGACCTTGCCGACGTCGGTCGAGCCGGTGAAGGCGACCTTGTTCACGTCCGCGTGCCCGACCAGCGCGGCACCGACGTCACCGGCACCCGGGATGATGTTGACGACACCCGGCGGCAGGTCGCACTGCTGGATGATGTCCGCGAGCACCAGCGCCGTCAGCGGCGTCGTCTCGGCGGGCTTGAGCACCACGGTGTTGCCGCACGCGAGCGCCGGCGCGATCTTCCACGCGGCCATCAGCAGCGGGAAGTTCCACGGGATCACCTGCCCCGCAACACCGAGAGGCTTCGGGTCGGGCCCGTACCCCGCGTAACCGAGCTTGTCCGCCCAGCCCGCGTGGTAGAAGAAGTGCGAGGCCGCCGTCGGGATGTCGGTGTCGCGCGACTCCTTGATCGGCTTGCCGTTGTCGAGCGACTCCAGCACCGCGAGCTCACGGCCGCGCTCCTGGATCTGCCGCGCGATCCGGTAGATGTACTTGGCCCGTTCGGATCCAGGCATCTTCGACCACACGCGGTCGTAGGCCTTGCGCGCGGCCTTGACCGCGGTGTCCACATCGGACTCGGACGCCGTCGAGACCTCCGCGAGCACCTCTTCGGTGGCGGGGTTGATCGTCTTGAGCGGCTCGCCCGTGCCCTCGACGAACTTGCCGTCGACGAACATCTTGTAGGCGGGCTTGAGGTTCGCGATGTCCCGCGACTCGGGCGCGGGGGCGTATTCCCACATGTCTTCAGTCCACCGTCACGTAGTCCGGGCCGCTGTAGTGGCCGTCCAACTGGGTCCGACGCTGCATGAGCAGGTCGTTGAGCAACGTCGACGCGCCGAACCGGAACAGGTGCGGGTCGAGCCACTCCGGACCGGCCACCTCGTGCACGGCCACCAGGTACTTGATCGCGTCCTTGGTCGTGCGGATGCCACCCGCGGGCTTCACCCCGCGCAGCTCACCCGTCTGCTGCTTCCAGTCCCGCACCGCCTGCAGCATCACGTGCGTCACCGGCAGCGTCGCCGCGGGCTGCACCTTGCCGGTGGACGTCTTGATGAAGTCACCACCGGCCAGCAGCGCGAGCCACGACGCGCGGCGCACGTTGTCGTACGTCACCAGCTCACCGGTCTCGAGGATGACCTTGAGGTGCGCGTCCCCGCACGCCTCCTTGATCTTCACGATCTCCTCGAACACCTGCCCGTACCGGCCGCTCAGGAACGCACCCCGGTCGATCACCATGTCGACCTCGGACGCGCCCTGCTCGACGGCGAACCGCGTGTCGGCGAGCTTGATGTCCATCGTGCTGCGCCCGCTCGGGAACGCCGTCGCGACGCTGGCGACGTTGATGCCCGTGCCCACCAGGTCGTCGGCCGCCGTCTTCACCATGTCCGGGTAGACGCAGACCGCCGCGACCTGCGGCACGTCGGGCCGTTCGGGATCCGGGCGCTTCGCCTTGGCGGCGAGACTGCGCACCTTGCCGTGCGTGTCCGCGCCTTCGAGCGTGGTGAGGTCCACCATGCTGATCGCCAGGTCGATGGCGTGCAGCTTGGAGGCCTTCTTGATGCTCCGCGTGCCGAGGCCCGCGGCTCGTTGCTCGACGCCGACCTGGTCGACGCCGGGGAGCCCGTGCAGGAAACGCCGCAGCGACGATTCGTCGCGCACGGCGTCAGCCAGGGCCGACGGCAGTGTCGTTGGAGCAGCCATGCCAGGGAGTCTAGGCGGAATGGGACGCCCGTCCTAAGTGACGGTGTTCGCGCTGCTCAGGGGTGCTTAGTGGGCGTTCACCAGGGCTGGCTGACGTGCCGCGCGGCAGTTCGCCCAGCCGGTTGGGGACCGCGGTTCAGCCTCTCGGCCGAGCCGAATCGAGCCGAGCCCGCAACCGACAACTGGCCGCAGTCGGGTCAGTCACTCGAGCAGTTCGCGCAGCACGTTCTTCTTGGGCTTCTTCGGCCCCTTCACCTCGACGCCGCCCATGATCGCGAGCCCCGTCACCCGCACCGTCGGCGCGCCGGGGATGTGGCGCCGCACCGGCACCTTCTCCTCGAACGCCCCCATGAACCCGAACCCGTCGACCTTGACGTTGATGTCGTCGGGCACCCGGATCTCCACGCCGCCCCAGAACGCGAAGCAGCTGATGGTCACCTCGGCCTCGGCGAAGTTCGCGTGGGTCAGGTCGATCTCGATGCCGCCCATGATCGCGACGGCGTTGTGCATGCGCGGGACGACCCAGCCGCCCTTGCGGTTCACGCCGGACCAGAAGGCCACCGACACCGCGCTGCCGGGTTCGCCGCCGATGCGGTCGCTCACCGCCGGCTGGTACTGCGGCACGGCGGGGGTCTGCGGCAGGCCGCTCAGCACCAGGTCCGCGGTGATGGGGACGAGTTCGCCGTAGGTCTTCGCGGCGTAGACGGCCACGAGTCGCTCGTCCAGCTCGTGGATGTCGAGGCGGCCTTCGGCGGTCGCCTGGTGCAGCACCTGCGCGATCCGTTCCCGGTCGGCGTCGGAGGCGCGCATATGGCTCTGGTCGGCGGGTACCAGCTCGTCGCTCACCCGAACGAGTCTAGAACGCTCACTTGCGGTTCGGTGCGTACTTGACGGTGATCGCGAAAGCGATCACCAGGAGCGCGGCCAGTGCCGCCGCGAGGGCCGGGCTGTAGGTCCACGTCAGCGGCAGCACGCCGATCGCCACCGCGAGTGAGGCCGAGACACCCAGGATGACCAGCGGGGACTCGCACATCTGCTGGACGGGCTTCTGTTCGGTCGTCACCGTTCGCACCTCCGCGTCTCAAATGGTCATGAGACTTTTCGGAGTCGCTTTGTCGATTCTTTACTCCCGGAACGGGTTGTCCGGCCCCCTGATCAGGTGGTGGGCTGCCGCAGCGGCAGCCCGGCCGCGCGGTAGATCGCGTCGATCACCGTCATGTTCCGCACCGCGTCGTCCGCGGTCGTCGGGAACGGCTTGCCGTGCAGCACGGCGTCGGTGAACGCGTCGAGCTGATAGGCGTAGGTCGGGCGTTTGCCGAACGTCTCGGACGACTTCTTGTCCTTGAGCCGCAACGACAAGCGGTGCACTGCGTGCGGGCCGAGCGGGTTGAAGACCTTCAGGGTGCCGTTCTCGCCGACGGCCTTCATCGACAGCTTGAACACCGTCGACGACCACAGCGACGTGTGCACGGAACCCGTGTGGCCGGAGGGGAAGCGCAGCGAGGCGCGCATCGCGCGGTCGATGGAAGGCCCGCGCAGCAACGCCTTCGCGGACCGCACCTCGGGTTCCTCGCCGCCCAGCAGTCGTGCCATGTGCACGGCGTAGCAGCCGGCGTCCATCATCGCTCCGCCCGCGAGCGAGTAGTCGTAGCGGATGTTGGAGAACACCGGCAGCGGGAACGCGACGGTGGCCTCGACGTGCCGCAACGGCCCGAGGACGCCGGACTCGATGATCTCGGCGACCCGCACGGCCAGCGGGTGGTAGCGGTAGTGGAACGCCTCCATCACCACGAGACCCGACGCGTTGGCCGCCTCGGCGACCCGCGCGGCCTCCGAGGCGTTCGCGGTGAACGGCTTCTCGCACAGCACGTGCTTGCCCGCTTCGAGCGCGGCCAGCGTCCACCTGCCGTGCAGGCCGTTCGGCAGCGGGTTGTAGACGGCGTCGACCGCCGGGTCGGCCAGGAGGTCCTCGTACGAACCGTGCACGCGCGCGATGCCGTGCTTGTCGGCGAAGGCCTGGGCCTTGTCCGCCGAGCGCGCGGCGACCGCCACGACCTCGGCCACCGTCGAGGAACGGGCGGGCCGGATGACGGCCATCGGCGCGATCGTGGCCGCGCCGAGCACTCCGATGCGCACGTGGTCTGTCACGCGGCCGACCCTACACCTCTTCGGTTAACGCCGTTTACTCCATCAGGTCGGTCTCGCGCGCCGGGAAGAACGGGATCTTGTCGATCGGTGCCGGGTCCGACCAGTTCCACGACTCCATCTGCCGGCGGGAGCGCCTGCCGAAGAACGCGCGCCACAGCTCGTAACCGTCGACGTCCAGCGTGATCGGGCCGTCGCCGAGCTCGCCGAGCTCCGTCTTCACCGTCACTTCGGTCAACCGGCGCGGCGTCATCCACACCAGGGTCGGCTGCCACACGGTGTCCGGCAGGCGGTCGCGGCCCAGTGCCGCGCGCAGGTCCGCCTCGTGCGTGATCGCGTCCAGCGCCAGCTGGTACGGGATGCGCGGCATCTCGCCGATCCGCTCGCCGAAGTCGTTCCACTGCTCCAGCAGGTCCTGCACGGGGACGTTCTCGCGCTCGGCGACGTGCCGCGCCGTCCACTCGTCCGACGGCGCCCCCTCCATGCGGCCGCTGACCAGATCGGACGCCTCACCCGAGAGGTGCGCGACGACCTGGTGCACGGTCCACTCAGGACAGGCGGGGACGGTCCGCGCGAGCTCCTCGGCGCTCAGGCCCATGGTCAGGCCGACGACGCGCTGCCGTGCCTCGCGGTAGATCTCTTCGAACACCCCTGGCTCCTCGCTGCGGGTTACGGTGTCGGGCATGGACGTCCTGGTCGTCGATCATCCACTCGCCAAGGCGAGACTCACAACGATGCGTGACGCGCGCACGGACAATGCCGCATTCCGCGCCGCGCTGCAGGAACTGACCGTGATGCTGGTCTACGAAGCGATGCGCGAGGCACCGCTGAAGGAAGACCGCACGCACACCCCGGTTGCTCGTACCACCGGCTACAAGCTGGCAAACCCGCCGCTGCTGGTGCCGGTGCTCCGCGCCGGCCTGGGCATGGCGGACCAGGCGCACAAGCTGATCCCGGACGCCCAGATGGGGTTCGTCGGGCTGGCGCGCGACGAGGAGACGCTGCAGCCGACGCCGTACATGGAGTCGCTGCCGGAGGACCTCGCCGGGCGCCCCGTGTTCGTGCTCGACCCGATGCTCGCGACCGGCGGCTCGATGGCGTACACGATTCGCCTGCTGACCCAGCGCGGCGCGACCGACGTGACGGCCGTGTGCGTGCTCGCGGCGCCCGAGGGGATCAACGCGCTGGAGGACTCGAAGCTCCCGTGTCGTCTCGTCACGGCGTCGGTGGACGAGAGGCTCAACGACTCCGGCTTCATCGTGCCCGGTCTGGGCGACGCCGGTGACCGTCTGTACGGGGCGGTTTAGGACATACCTCCGATCGGACGTAGCAGTGGTCTAGACCTCAGGCCTATCGTGCTCTGGACCACACCGCCGCTGCCGCGATCCGATTGAGGAGTCACATGTCCAGACGGAGATGGGGTGTCGCCGCACTCGCGGTCGGCGCCCTGTCAGCGTCGCTGGCCTCCGCGCCCGCGAACGCCGATGTCGAGACCAATGGGCACCACGGCTATTCGAAGACCCGCACGGTCGGGTACTTCATCCAGTGGGGCGTGTACGACCGGAACTTCCGGGTCAAGAACCTCGTGGACAGCGGGGCCGCCGCGCGGCTCACGCACCTGAACTACGCCTTCGGCTTCCTCGACGAGGCGGGCAAGTGCGTGAGCGCCGACCCGTGGGCCGACTGGCAGATGCCCCACACCGCGGAGCAGTCCGTGAGCGGCAAGGCCGACGAGGCGGGCCAGGTGCTGCTGGGCAACCTGAACCAGCTCAAGCAGCTCAAGGCGAAGTACCCCAAGCTGAAGGTCAACATCTCGCTGGGTGGCTGGACGGGCTCGCGCTACTTCTCCAACGCCGCGCTGACCGCCGAGTCGCGTGCCGCGCACGTCAAGTCCTGCACCGACATGTGGATCAAGGGCGACCTGCCCGGCCTGCCCGCGGGTGCGGCGAAGGGCGTGTTCGACGGCATCGACCTCGACTGGGAGTGGCCGTCGAGCCCGGGCAACCCGACTCCTCCGAACGTCATCCGTCCCGAGGACAAGCAGAACTTCACCCTGCTGCTCGCCGAGTACCGCAAGCAGATGGGCTGGAACCGCGACCTGACGGCGTTCCTGCCGGCCGACCCGGCCCAGATCGACCGCGGCTTCGAGGTCAGGAAGGTGTTCTCCTACCTCACCTTCGGCACGCTCCAGGGCTACGACTACCACGGCGCGTGGGACCCGGAGGCGAACCAGCAGTCCGCGCTGCGGGTGCCGAAGGGCGACCCGGCGCAGTTCGAGTTCAGCTCCGAGGTGACGGTCGACGCGTGGCTGTCGCGTGGCGCCCCGCGCTCGAAGGCCGTGCTCGGCGTGCCGTTCTACGGCCGCGGCTGGGACGGTGTGGCCCCCGGCAAGCGCAACGGCCTGTTCGGCACCGGTGTGCCGGCGCCCGCCAAGTACGAGGCCGGTTACGAGGACTTCCACCGCATCAAGGCGAAGCTCTCCGAGCCGGGCAACTCCTACAAGATCTACCGCGACGAGCGCGCGGGCTTCGCGTGGATCTACGACGGCAAGACGTGGTGGACCTACGACGACGCGACGGAGATGAAGCGCAAGGCGCGCTACATCAACTCGCGCAGGCTCGGTGGCGCGATGGTCTGGTCGCTCGACGGCGACACGCCGCAGGGCGAGCTGATCAAGGCGCTCGACGGTGCGCTGAAGTAGTGCCGCACCACTGAGACGGACTGTCCTAACCGGACAGTTCAGCGGGTCCGGGGAGGTTTCGCGGCGGCCGCCTCCCCGGATTCCGTGGTGTCACAGCGTTGATGTCACAGCGTTTTCCCGGTCTCCGCCCGCCAGCCCCTGCCGTGCGCGCGCAACGCGAGCTCGTAGGTGGCGGCCGCGTCGATGCCGGGCGGCAGGTTCCCGTTGAGCTCCAGGCTCACCAGGCCGTGCGCGATGCCCCACATCGACATCGCGATGTGCTCCGGGTCCTCCGCGAGGTACACGCCCTGCTCGACCGCGCGCCGCACGGCGTTGATCACGGGCGCGAACGTCCTGCCCGCCGCGCGGCTCATCTCCTTCGTCGGCTCGACGACCTTCGAGTAGAGCACCGAGTAGAACTGCGGGTCCTCCAGCGCGCTGCGCCGGTACGCGAGCCCGATCTGCAGCAGGTCCTCCGCGGGGTCGTCGGTGACGGGCACCGCGGCGAGGCTCGTGCCGAACTGCGTGAACGCCTCGTCGTACAGCGCTTCGAGCAACGCGGGTTTTCCGCCGAAGAGGGAATAGACCGCCGTGGTCGAGGTGTTGACGTCGGTGGCGATCTTGCGCAGGCTCACCGCGGCGGGGCCCTCGGTGCTGAGCAGTTCGCCCGCCCGCTCGAGCAGACGCCGCCGCAGCGCGTCGTCGTGGGTCTTGGGCCTGGGCATCGGGCAATCCTATCGGCCTCTGGCCTCAGTGGTATCACGTTGATACCGTCTCTCCATGGCGATGACCTTGCGGTTGACCGAGGAGGAGAACCTGCGGCTCGCTGAACTGGCGCAGTCCGAGGGGCGCTCCAAACAGGAGGTCGTGCGGCTGGCGATCGCGGATCGCTACCGGCGCATGCAGCAGGAGGAGAAGCTCGGCGAGGTGCTCGGGCGAGTCCTGCCCAAGTACCGAGGTCTTTTGGATAGGCTCGGTTCTTCCTGAATCTGTCAGACCTCTGTGATCAACTGGGTGCCGTGATCTCCTACCTCGACGCCGGGGACCTGTTAGTGCTGGCCACGGCCGTGACCGGCGGCGATCTCCTCGTCAGGGACATCGGCCTGCTGGACACGGCGGCCTACCGCCCCCGCGCCACCGTGCTCGGCGTGGAGGCGTACGACACGCTGTGGCTGAAGTCTTCCGCCCTGCTCGACTCGATCGTCCGAACCCGCCCTCTGGTCGAGGGCAACTGGCGGCTGGCCTGGGTCGCCGCCGTCACCATGTGCGACATCAACGGCTACTGGATCGACGCCGACGAGGACGACGCGCTCGACCTCGTGCGCGCCCTGGGCCGCGACAAGATCGACGTCCCGGAGATGGCGGGCCACCTCGAAGCGTGGGGCATCTCGAAGGATTCCGCTTGACCTAGAGCGCACTCCAGGTCTTAGCGTCGAGTCGTGAGTTACTCGATAGCCCAAGCCGCGCAGCGCAGTGGGTTGTCCATCGACACCTTGCGCTACTACGAACGAATCGGGCTCGTCGACCCGCCCGCACGGGACTCGGGCGGGCGTCGCAGCTACTCGGAGGAGGACCTCGGCTGGCTGGCCTTCGTGACGCGCCTGCGCACGACCGGCATGCCGATCCGCATGATGCGCGAGTTCGCGCAGCTCAGGCACCGCGGCGACCTGACGGCAGGCCGCCGCAAGCAGATCCTCGTCGAACACCGCAACGACGTCCGCGCCCGCATCGCGGAGCTGCAGACGTCCCTCGAGGTGCTCGACTACAAGATCGACCACTACGCGGTGGTCGAGCGGGACTTGGAGGCGACGGCGTGAGCCGTTCACTGGGATCGTTGGAGGTCGGGCCGCAGGGGCTCGGCTGCATGGGGATGTCGGAGTTCTACGGCGCCGGCGACGAGCAGGAGTCGATCGCGGTGATCCACCGCGCCCTGGACCTCGGCGTCACGCTGATCGACACGGCGGACATGTACGGCCCGCACGTGAACGAGGAGCTGGTGGGCCGTGCCCTGGCGGGCCGCTCGGACTACGTGCTGGCCACGAAGTTCGGCATCGACCGCTCGCCGGACGGAGGCCGCGCGATCCGCGGCGACCGCGCCTACGTGCGCTCGGCGGTCGAGGGGTCGCTCAAGCGCCTCGGCGTGGACACGATCGACCTGTACTACCTGCACCGCGTGCCGGCCGACACCCCGATCGAGGAGACCGTCGGCGCGATGTCGGAGCTGGTCACCGAGGGCAAGGTGCGCCACCTCGGCCTGTCCGAGGCAGGCGCCGACACGCTGCGCCGCGCCCACGCCGTCCACCCGATCACCGCGCTGCAGAGCGAGTGGTCGCTGTGGTCGCGCGACATCGAGGCCGAGATCGTCCCGACCGCCCGCGAGCTGGGCATCGGCGTCGTGCCGTACTCGCCGCTCGGCCGAGGCGTTCTGACCGGCCGTTTCGCGTCGTCCGCCGACTTCAGCGAGAACGACTTCCGCACCACGAACCCGCGGTTCTCCGGCGCGAACCTCGACGCGAACCTCCGCATGGTCGCCGAGCTGAAGGCGCTGGCGGCGGACCGGGGCGTGACGGCGGGCCAGCTCGCGCTCGCCTGGGTGCAGCACCGCGGTCAGGACGTCGTGCCGATCCCCGGCACCAAGCGCATCAAGTACCTGGAGGAGAACGTCGCGGCGGCGTCGCTGGAGCTCTCGGCCGACGACCTGGCCGCGATCGAGGCGGCCGTGCCCGCCTCCGCCGTGGCAGGCGACAGGTACCCCGACATGAGCTCGATCGGCCGCTAGAACACACGTTCGAACGCATCCCCAGGGTTGTCCACAGGGTGGGGACAACAGGCTGTGGACAACCCTGGGTTCATGTGGACAACTGGGCCGCCACGGAGGCGCCGAGCTCCCAGCACGCCTGGAGGTCGGCCTTCGTCGGCTCGCCGGTGACCACCACGTGCTGCGCGGCCTTCTCCCAAGCCAACCCGGTCGTGGCGGTCTCCACGCTGCGCACCGCCCCAGTCGTGTCGTTGTTGCCGTGCACGTAAAGCCCGAACGGTCTGCCCCGCGTGGAGTCGAGACACGGGTAGTAGACGGTGTCGAAGAAGTGCTTCAGCGCACCGCTCATGTAGCCGAGGTTGGCGGGGGTGCCCAGCAGGTAGCCGTCGGCCTCCAGGGTGTCCACAGCGGTTGTGGACAACGCGGCCTTCCGCACCACCTCGACGCCCTCGATCTCCGGGGTGGTGGCACCGGCGAGCACGGCCTCGAACATCGCCTGGAGGGCGGGCGACGGGGTGTGGTGGACGATCAACAGCCTGGGCACGTCGAGCAACATAACGCCCGTGACCCGCGCCTCCTACGACATCGTCGCCGCCGACTACGCCCGCCTCCTCCCCGACGCGCACGACGGCCGCCCCCTCGACGCCGCCATCATGCGCGCGTTCGCCGAACTCACGACCGGCCCGGTCGCGGACATCGGCTGCGGCACCGGCCGCATCACCCGGCACCTGCACGAACTGGGCCTCGACGCCTCCGGCATCGACCTCTCCGACGGCATGCTCGACCAGGCGCGGAGGCTCACCCGCACCTCACCTTCACCCAGGGAGACATGACGAGGCTCGACCTCGAAGCGAACACCCTCGGCGGCGCGGTCGTCTGGTACTCCACGGTCCACATGCCGGCGGCCGACGTCCCGTGGCACGAGTTCCACCGGGTCCTCAAGCCAGGCGGCCACCTGTTGCACGCGTTCAAACTGGGTAACCAGCAGAAGCCGCTCACCTACGCGTACGGCCACGACGTGGACCGCACGGTCCATTGGCACGACATGGAGGAGACGGTGGCCAACGCGACCAAAGCCGGGTTCAACGAAGTGGCCCGGCTGCAACGTCAGAAGGGTGTGGACGAAGGCGGGCCGCAGGCGTTCTTGTTGCTCAGCAAACGGAACCCTGATGCCGGAAGCGCGTCCTAAGGGGTGTACACAGGAGGGACCATGAAGACCACCGCCCTAATGCACACCAGTCCTCGTCAGCGTCGCATCACCTGGGGTTTCGGCCTTGCCGTCGGCATCGGGATGATCGGGTTCGGGCCTCTCTTCGCGTCCTTGTGGCCGGGGTTCGACCACAGCCCGTGGGACGTCAACACGATGATGCTCGGACTCGGTGTGGGGCTCTGCACGATCGCGTACATCTTCGGTCGGATCGCCGTCGCGGCGGTCACCGAGGGGCGCCGCAACGCGGTGTCCCCGCCGACCAGAAGGGCCTACTTCGTGGCCGGCGGGGGTTTTGCCGTCGCCGCGTTGTGCCTCGCGATCGCGCTCGCTAGCTGACGAGCGCCGTCACCCGTTCCCGCAGTTCAGCCAGCCGGGCCTTCCCTGACGCACGGGCGGACTCCAGTCCGTCCGTGACCGGCTCGACGACCTCCAGGTAGGCCTTGAGCTTCGGCTCGGTGCCGGAGGGCCGCACGATCACGCGCACGCCGTCCGCCGTCCAGCGGAGCACGTCCGCGCCGGGCAGCAGGTCCTCCGACGTGAAGTCCGAGGGCGGGTTCGCGCGCAGCCGGGACATCGTCGCGCCGATCAGGCTCAAGTCGGTGTACCGCAACGAGATCTGGTCGGTCAGGTGCAGTCCGTGGTCCGCCGCGAGCTGGTCCAGCGCGTCCAGCAGCGTGCGGCCCGAGGCCTTCAGACCGGCCGCCAGGTCCGCGGCGACCACCGCGGCCGAGATGCCGTCCTTGTCGGCGACGTGCTCCGGGTCGACGCAGTTGCCGAGCGCCTCCTCGTAGGCGAACACCAGGCCTTCGCCCGCGCGGGCCAGCCACTTGAAGCCCGTCAGCGTCTCCGCGTACCGGGCGCCGTGCGCGGCCGCGATCGACTTCAGCAGCGACGACGACACGATCGTCGTCGCCACCAACGGGTCCGTGGACTCCGTGGTCGACAGCACGAGTGAACCGAGCAGCACGCCCGTCTCGTCGCCGCGCAGCATCCGCCACGACGAGCCGTCCTTCACCCCGAGCGCGCACCTGTCCGCGTCCGGGTCCAGCGCGATGGCCAGGTCCGCGTCCACCGAAGCCGCGAGGGAGAGCAGCTCGTCGGACGCGCCGGGCTCCTCCGGGTTCGGGAACACCACGGTCGGGAATTCCGGGTCCGGCACCGCCTGCGACCGCACCACGTGCACGTCGGTGAAACCCGCGCGCCGCAACGCT
This sequence comes from Lentzea albida, assembly GCF_900111005.1. Lineage (GTDB taxonomy): Bacteria > Actinomycetota > Actinomycetes > Mycobacteriales > Pseudonocardiaceae > Lentzea > Lentzea albida. The sequence goes on along the minus strand of NZ_FOFV01000004.1, from coordinate 165,660 downwards.
TCCACGGCGAACGCGCCGCCCACACCGTGCATCGGCGTCAACGCGATCTTGAGCGATCGCGAGTTGCCGCGCGGCAGTGAGGCGACCTGATCCAGGTACGCGTCGACCTCGGCGTCGGAAACCCTGGTGTACGTGGAGTTCCTGGGCACGGACACCGCCGCCGGAACCGCCTCGATCGCCTTCTCGATCTCGCCGTCCGACGGCGGCACGATCTGCGAACCGCCGCTCAGGTAGAGCTTGTAGCCGTTGTCCGCGGGCGGGTTGTGCGACGCGGTGATCTGGATGCCCGCCACCGCACCGTGTGCGCGCACCAGGTACGCCAGCACCGGCGTCGGCAACGGCCCCGGCAGCACCCGGACGTCGAAGCCCGCGGCCGCCATCACCTCGGCGGCGGCCGTCGCGAACTCCTCCGAGCCGTGCCGCGCGTCGCGCCCGACGAACACCACGCCGGTGCTGGAGAGCCACGACGCCAGCCCGGCGGTCGCGCGGACCACCGTGGCGACGTTCATGCCGTTCGTGCCCGCCCGCACCGGCCCGCGCAGCCCGGCGGTGCCGAACGTCAACGGACCGGCCATGCGGTCTTGGAGGTCCTCCAACGCCGCCGCGTCGCCACCCATGGCCCGTGCCAACACGCCCTGCAGCTCGGTTCGAGTCACGTCCGACGGGTCGTCAGCGATCCACCGAAACGTCGCGTCACGCAGTGCCGGCGTCAGACTCATGCGCGGTCCACCAGCTCGCGCAGCAGCGTGCCCATGCGCTCGGCCGCGGCAGCACCGGCCTCGAGCACCTCCTGGTGGTTCAGCGGCTCACCGGTGATGCCCGCCGCGAGGTTCGTGACCAGCGACAACCCGAACACCTCGACGCCCTCGGCACGGGCGGCGATCGCCTCGTGCACGGTCGACATGCCGACCAGGTCGGCGCCCATCGTGCGGAGCATCCGGATCTCGGCGGGCGTCTCGAAGTGCGGGCCGGGCAGCCCGGCGTACACGCCCTCCTCCAGCGACGAGTCGATCTCCTGCGCGAGCTTGCGCAGCCGCGGCGAGTACAGGTCCGTGAGGTCGACGAACCGCGCGCCGACCAGCGGCGACAGCGAGGTCAGGTTCAGGTGGTCGGAGATCAGCACCGGCTGGCCGACGGACATGCCCTGGCGCAGGCCGCCGGCGGCGTTGGTCAGCACGACCGTCTTCACGCCCGCGGCCGCGACGGCACGCACGCCGTGCACGACCTTCTGCACGCCCTTGCCCTCGTAGCCGTGGGTGCGGCCGAGGACGACGAGGACCTTCTTGCCACCGACCTCGACGGAACGGATGGTGCCGCCGTGGCCGAGCGCGGTCGGCGCCTCGAAGCCCGTCAGCTCGCCCACCGGGATCTCGGTGACCGGCTTTCCGATCACGTCGGCGGCGGGTCGCCAGCCGGAGCCGAGCACGATGGCGATGTCGTGCTTGTCGTTGCCGGTGCGGCTCTGGATCTCTTCCGCGGCCTTGCCGGCCAGCTCTTCTGGAGTCACCGCGAGAGCTTAAACCGGGGCGAACGTCGAGGCGATCGCGTCGAAGAGTCGCACGCGAGCCTCGTCCTCCTGCTCGGTCGGCACCACCACCTCGACCACCCACAGGTCGTTGCCGAGCGGCAGCACGCGCGAGAAGTGCGACCTCCTCAACGCGTTGGGCTCGTCACCCTCGACCGTCTTGTAGAAGAACTGGATGCTGTCCTCGTACCGGTCGCCGGGGAGGCTCGCCGTCTCCACCTTCTCGCCGCCGAAGAACCGGCCCGGCCAGCGCCCCTGCACGCCGAGCACGTACGCCTTGACGTCGCGCTTCGGGTAGTACTCGGGGAACCGCTGCACGGTCACCTCGTACGCGCCGCTGCCGGACACGAAGTGCACTACGGCCGACGGTGGAAAACGCAGGTCGCCGGCCCTCTGTTCGGTGTAGGAGGCCCAGCTCTGCTCGACGTTCAGCGTGAACTTGCCGCCCTGGTCGCCGTTCGCCGTGACGGCCGCGGCGGTGCGCGGCTGCAGCGTCGCCGAGGTCGGCAGGGTGGGCAGCGTGGGCGACGTCTGCTCGGTGGGCGGCAGCAGAGACGCGCCCGCGACCAGCCTGGTCAGGGCGAACCCGCCACCGGAACCCGCCAGGAACAACGCGACGGCCGCGACCACGACGAGCGCCGAGACGAGCCTGCTGCGTCGCGGCGGGGGCGTCGGCCTCGTGACGAGGAACGGCAACGGGCCGGGGTCGTCGGCCAGCGGTGCGTCCGGCTGGATCTTCGGTTTCGGCCGCACGACGACCGGCGGCGCCACGGACTCGCGGACCTCGAACGCGTCCGTGCCCGGCTCCGGCAGCAGCGGGTAGACCTGCTTGCGCACGTCGACCAGTTCCAGCCGTTCGGCCGGCTCCTTGCGCATCAACCCGCTGATCACCGGCGCGAGCCGCCCCGCGCCCGCCGGTACCGGCACGTCGCCGTGGATCACCGCGTTGATCGTCTGCATGACGTTCTTGCCGACGTACGGGGGCTCGCCGGCCATCGCGGCCCACAGCGTCGCGCCGAGCGACCACCGGTCCGCGGCCTCCGACACGTCACCGCCCTGTGCCACCTCGGGCGCGATGTACGCGGGCGTGCCGAGCGTGATGCCGCGCGCGGTCATGGTGGCCTCGGCGACGTTGCGCGCGATGCCGAAGTCGGTGAGCTTGACCCGCCCGTCGTCGGCGATGAGCACGTTGCCGGGCTTCACGTCGCGGTGCGTGATGCCCGCCCGGTGCGCCGACCCCAGCGCCGCCGCGACCGCGTCCAGCACCGCCGCGCCCTGCTTCTCGGTGAGGCAGCCCTGCTCCTGCAGCACCTCGCCGAGGCTGCGCGACGGCACCAGCTCCATCACCACGTACGGGTCGCCGTCCTGCTGGACGACGTCGTAGAGCGTGACGAGGTTCGGGTGGGACAGCGCGGCGATCGACCGGGCCTCGCGCATGGTCCGTTCGCGCAGCTGGGCGGCCTCGGCGTCGGGCATGCCCGGCGTGTGCAGGATGCCCTTCACCGCGACCTGCCGGCCCAGCACCTCGTCGTGGGCGGCCCACACGGTGCCCATCGAGCCCTGGCCGAGCACGTGCAACAGCCGGTATCGATCCGCGATCAGGCGCTGGGGGTCAACCTCGTCCACAGGGCGATTCTTCCTGACTTACCGAATGGTGAGTGAACGGCGGTGAACCTCACATAGCCGTGCGAGTACCGATCCGCGACACTGCGACGATGATGGAGTTGGCCTTGCCCGCCGAATTCCGCCCGAACGAGTTCCCCTCGGCGTCGAGGGAACAGTGGCGTGAGCTGGTCGACGCCGTCCTCGCGAAGACCGGCGCGAGCTTCGACTCGCTGGTCACGAAGACGTACGACGGCATCGAGCTCCAGCCGCTCTACACCCTCGACGACGCCCTGGAGCCGTACGCGCTCGCCCCGGTGAAACAGGGCTGGGACGTCCGGCAGCGCCACGCCGTCGCGGACCCGGTCGCCCTGATGAACGACCTGGAGGGCGGCGTCACCTCGTTGTGGCTCGCCGTGCCCGCGGCCTCGCTCGAGGGGCTGCTGGAGGGCGTCTACCTCGACCTCGCGCCGATCGTCCTCGACGGTTCCGTGGACGCCGCACGGGCGATGCTGCGGATCTACGACCAGGCGCCGGTGCTGGCCTCCGACGTGCGCGGCAACCTCGCGCTGACGCCGTTCGGCGAGGCGCTGGAGGTGATCCGGGAGGCGCGTTCGGCGTTCCCGGGACTGCGGACGGTCGTGGTGGACGCGCTGCCGTTCCACGACGCGGGCGGGTCCGACGCTGAAGAGCTGGGCGCTTCCCTGGCGTTGGCCGTGTCGTACCTGCGCGCTCTCGAAGCCGCCGGGTTCAGCGTGCCGGAGGCGTTCGCGCAGCTGGAGTTCCGCTACGCGGCCACCGCTGACCAGTTCATGACGATCGCGAAGCTGCGTGCCGCACGCCGGTTGTGGGCCCGCGTGGCCGAGGTGTCCGGTGCCGACGGTGTGCAACTGCAGCACGCGGTCACGTCGTCGGCGATGATGACCCGCCGCGACCCGTGGGTGAACATGCTGCGCACGACGGTCGCGACCCTGGCCGCCGGCCTGGGCGGGGCCGACTCGGTGACGGTGCAGCCGTTCGACGCGGCGATCGGGCTGCCGGACGAGTTCGCCCGCCGGATCGCGCGCAACACGCAGAACCTGCTGCTGGAGGAGTCGCACCTCGGTGAGGTGATCGACCCCGCGGCCGGGTCCTGGTACGTGGAGAAGCTGACCGACGAGCTGGCGGTCGCGGCCTGGGCGTGGTTCCAGGAGATCGAACGCGCCGGTGGCATCGGGCAGGCGGGGGAGCTGGTCGCCTCGCGGATCGCCGCCACGTGGGAGGCGCGGTCGGCGCGGCTCGCGAACCGGCGCGACCCGATCACCGGGGTCAGCGAGTTCCCGAACCTGGCCGAGAAGCCGGTCGTGCGCGACCCGGCGCCCGGAATCGATTCGGACTCACCGGCCCCCAGGGGGGACACGACCCCCACTCCAAGTTTCTCAGGCAGGTCCGACAGTTTCGGGCTGCCGCGGGTGCGGTACGCACAGGCCTTCGAGGAGCTGCGCGACCTAGCCGACGCCCAGCCCGAACGCCCCCAGGTCTTCCTGGCCACCCTCGGCCCGGTCGCGGCCCACACCGCCCGCGCCACCTTCGCCGCCAACCTCTTCAACGCCGGCGGTTTCGCCACCCCGGCCGCCGGGCCGACCAGCACACCGGACCAGGTGGCCGAGAAGTTCCGGGAGTCCGGAGCGAAGGTCGCCGTCCTGTGCGGCAGCGACACGAGCTACGCCGACCAGGCGACAGCCACCGTCGAAGCCCTGCGCGCAGCGGGCGCCGAGCGGGTGCTCCTCGCAGGCAAGAAGACCGAGGCGGAGGTCGACGGCTTCGTGTTCCTCGGTTGCCCGGCACTCGAGATCCTCACCAGCACCTACACCTTCCTGGGAGTGGAGCGATGATTCCCGACTTCGCGGACATCGAGCTCGGCCCGCTCCCGCAGGCGAAGTACGAGACGGACCTGCCGCCGTGGGAGACGCCCGAGGGCATCGCGGTGAAGCCCGTCTACGGCCCGGAGGACGTCGAGGGTCTCGACTTCCTGCGGACCTACCCCGGCGTCGCGCCGTTCCTGCGGGGCCCGTACCCGACGATGTACGTCAACCAGCCTTGGACCGTGCGCCAGTACGCGGGCTTCTCCACGGCCGAGGAGTCGAACGCCTTCTACCGCCGCAACCTCGCGGCCGGTCAGAAGGGCCTGTCCGTCGCGTTCGACCTCGCCACGCACCGCGGCTACGACTCCGACCACCCGCGCGTCGCCGGTGACGTCGGCATGGCCGGCGTGGCGATCGACTCGATCTACGACATGCGCACGCTGTTCGACGGCATCCCGCTCGACAAGATGTCCGTGTCGATGACGATGAACGGCGCCGTGCTGCCCGTGCTCGCGCTGTTCGTGGTGGCGGCGGAGGAGCAGGGGGTGAAGCCGGAGCAGCTCATGGGGACGATCCAGAACGACATCCTCAAGGAGTTCATGGTCCGCAACACCTACATCTACCCGCCGAAGCAGTCGATGCGGATCATCTCCGACATCTTCAGCTACACCAGTCAGAACATGCCGAAGTACAACTCCATCTCGATCTCCGGCTACCACATGCAGGAGGCGGGGGCGACGGCCGACCTGGAGCTGGCGTACACGCTGGCGGACGGCGTCGAGTACATCCGCGCGGGCAGGGCTGCCGGGCTGGACGTGGACAGGTTCGCGCCACGCCTGAGCTTCTTCTGGGCGATCGGCATGAACTTCTTCATGGAGATCGCCAAGATGCGCGCCGCCCGGCTGCTCTGGGCGAAGCTCGTCAACGACTTCGAGCCCAAGTCGCAGAAGTCGCTGAGTCTGCGCACCCACTGCCAGACGTCCGGCTGGTCCCTCACCGCGCAGGACGTGTTCAACAACGTCGCGCGCACGTGCGTCGAGGCCATGGCGGCGACGCAGGGTCACACGCAGTCGTTGCACACCAACGCACTCGACGAGGCGCTCGCGCTCCCGACCGACTTCTCCGCCCGCATCGCCCGCAACACGCAGCTGCTGCTCCAGCAGGAGTCCGGCACGACGCGCGTGATCGACCCGTGGGGCGGCAGCGCGTACGTCGAGCGGCTCACGAACGAGCTCGCCGCCAAGGCGTGGGAGCACATCACCGAGGTCGAGAAGGCGGGCGGCATGGCCCGCGCGATCGACGAGGGCATCCCGAAGCTGCGCATCGAGGAGGCCGCCGCCCGCACGCAGGCGCGCATCGACTCCGGACGCCAGCCCGTCATCGGCGTCAACAAGTACCTCGTGGACACCGACGAGCAGATCGAGGTCCTCAAGGTCGACAACGCCGGTGTGCGCGCCCAGCAGCTCGAAAAGCTGCGCAGGCTCAGGGAGGAACGCGACCAGTCCGCAGTGGACAGTGCGCTGAACGCCCTGACGAACGCGGCGGACGCCGGCGGCAACCTGCTCGAACTGGCGATCGGCGCCGCCCGTGCCAAGGCCACCGTCGGCGAGATCTCCGAGTCGCTCGGCAAGGTCTGGGGACGGCACAGCGCGCAGATCCGCACGATTTCCGGCGTGTACCGGCAGGAGGTCGGCTCGGTGTCCAACGTGGACGCTTGCCGCGAGGTCGTCGAGGCGTTCGCGGAGGAAGAGGGCCGCAGGCCGCGCATCCTGGTCGCCAAGATGGGCCAGGACGGCCACGACCGCGGCCAGAAGGTGATCGCCACGGCGTTCGCGGACCTCGGCTTCGACGTCGACGTCGGCCCGCTGTTCCAGACGCCCGAGGAGGTCGCGCGCCAGGCCGTCGAGGCCGATGTGCACATCGTCGGCGTGTCCTCGCTCGCCGCGGGCCACCTCACGCTGGTGCCGGCGCTGCGCGAGGAGCTCGCCGGGCTCGGGCGCGAGGACATCATGATCGTCGTCGGTGGCGTGATCCCGCCGCAGGACTTCGACGAGCTGTACGCGGCCGGGGCGTCGGCGATCTTCCCGCCCGGCACGGTCATCGCGGACGCCGCGAAGGACCTGCTGGTGAAGCTCGCGAAGCAGCTCGGACACCATGGCTAGGACGATCGACGTCGCCGAGTACGCGAAGGGCGTGCTCGGCGGCGACCGAGGGGTGCTGGCCAGGGCCATCACGCTCGTCGAGTCGACGCGCGCCGACCACCGGGCCAAGGCCCAGGAGCTGCTGGTCGAGCTGCTGCCGAAGTCCGGTGGCGCGACCAGGGTCGGCATCACCGGCGTGCCCGGCGTGGGCAAGTCGACGTTCATCGACGCCCTCGGCACCATGCTGACCGAGCGGGGGCACCGGGTGGCGGTGCTCGCCGTCGACCCGTCCTCGACCCGCACCGGCGGCAGCATCCTCGGCGACAAGACGCGGATGCAGAGGCTGTCGGTGGACCGGAACGCGTTCATCCGGCCCTCGCCGACGTCCGGCACGCTCGGCGGTGTCGCCAAGGCCACGCGCGAGACGATCGTGCTGGTCGAGGCCGCGGGCTACGACGTGGTGCTGGTCGAGACCGTCGGTGTCGGGCAGTCCGAGGTGGCCGTCGCGAACATGACGGACTGCTCGCTCTTCCTGACGCTGGCGCGCACCGGCGACCAGCTGCAGGGGATCAAGAAGGGCATCCTCGAGCTCGCGGACGTCATCGCGGTCAACAAGGCCGACGGCGAACACGAGATGGACGCCCGCAAGGCCGCCCGCGAACTGGCCGGCGCCCTCAAGCTCCTGCGGCCGCCGGACGCGGTCTGGCACCCGCCCGTGCTCACGTGCTCGGGCCTCACCGGCACCGGTCTCGACGACCTCTGGTCCCGAGTGCTGGAACACCGCGACACCCTCGAGAACGCCGGAGAACTGGACGAACGCCGCCGCCGTCAGCAGATCGACTGGACCTGGATGATGGTCCACGACGAACTGTGGCGGCAGGTGCGCGAGAGCGCAGCCGTGCGTTCGCTCGCCCCCTCTCTCGAGGAGAAGGTCCGGCTGGGAGAGCTCACCGCCACCCTTGCGGCGGAGCAGATATTGCAGGCGTTCCAATCGGACTCTCGGTAGGCGCTTAACTAGTTTGGGTGACCTTCGATCGTGGTATTCGGGGTAGAGTTCAGGTCATGTCGAGGTTGCTGCTGGCCTGCGTGTTCTCGCTGATGAGCGTTCTCGGGATCGCCGGTGTGGCGTCCGCGCAAGAGGCGGCGGACGCGCCCGTGGCGGCCGCGCAGCAGACGACCGTGAACCCGGCTCCCGACGTGAACGCGCCGCAGGAGCCGTCGCCCGAGGCCCGTGAGGAGACCAAGCGCAAGCTCTGGATCGGCGGCATCGCCGTCGTCCTGTTCGCGCTGGTCTACTACCGCAACAAGAAGCGGTACGCGAAGTGGCGCAAGGAGCGGGCGGCGAAGAAGGGTTAGCCCGGCGGTAACAGCGGCGAGACGAGCCGTTCCACCTGATGGGACGGAATAGCCAAAGTTAAGCGTGTCTCTCGACCATTTGCGTCATCGTTGATCGGTCAGACCGAAACTCGCTCGCCGCTCGGCGCAGCGCTGCGACCGGCCGTCCGGTTGATCATCATCAGCGCAGGGCGTCTTCCACGTGGTGATGCAGGATGGTGGCAAATGGGTACCGACTTGAAGATCAGCACACGCTCGACCGTCGAGCGGTACTCGGACGCGCTGCTGGACCTGTCGCACTCGATCCACGCCGAGCCCGAGCTGGCCTTCGAGGAGCACCGCAGCGTCGAGAAGATCACCTCTTTGCTGGTCGGAGAGGGTTTCGAGGTCGAACACGCGGTGGCGGACCTCGACACCGCGTTCGTCGCGACGTTCGGCGACGGCGAGCTCGTGCTGGGCCTCTGCGCCGAGTACGACGCCCTGCCCGAGGTCGGGCACGCGTGCGGGCACAACGTCATCGCCGCCGCCTCCGTCGGTTCCGCGCTCGCTCTGCGTGACGTCGCCGACCGACTGGGTATCACCATCAAGGTGATCGGAACTCCAGCCGAGGAGGTCGGCGGCGGCAAGGTGCTCATGCTGGAACGGGGCGTGTTCGACGACGTCTCGCTCTCGATGATGGTGCACCCGGCGCCGTACGAGTCGTGCGCCGCCAAATCGCTCGCCATCACTGATCTCGAGGTGCGCTACCAGGGCAAGCCGTCCCACGCGGCGGCCGCGCCCCACCTGGGCGTCAACGCCGCGGACGCGGTCACGATCGCGCAGATGTCGATCAGCCTGCTGCGGCAGCACTTCGAGCCGGGCCAGATGGTGAGCGGCATCGTCACCAACGGCGGTACCGTGCCGAACGTAATACCCGCCCGTGCGTCGGCGATGTTCGACGTGAGGGCGGAAAACCTGGAATCGTTGCAGCGCCTGGAGAACCGTATTCGGGACTGCTTCTCGGCCGGCGCGCTCGCGACCGGTTGCACCCATGAGGTGGTGCAGGTCTCACCGATCTACGCCGAGTTGACCCCCGACCCGTGGCTCGCGGACGCCTACCGGCGTGCGGCCACCGAGCTGGGCAGACGACCGCTCTCGCGTGAACAGGAACAGCGGGAGAAGATCGGGAGCACCGACATGGGCAACGTCACCAGAGTGTTGCCCGCCATCCACCCGACCATCGCCATCGACTGCGGAGACGCGGTGAACCACCAACAAGAGTTCGCGACCGCCTGTGCCTCGGCGTCGGCCGACCGTGCGCTCCTGGACGGAGCACTTGCCATGGCTTGGACGACGATCGCGACAGCCACCGATTCCCGGCAGCGAGCACGGCTGCTGGCCCGCGGAGGTGCGGCATGACGGTTCTGGACTCCCGGCCCTCGGGCTCCTCAACTGTGAAGACGTCCCCTGAGATGCTTGTCGGCCCCACCGGGGTGAGCATGTCTGGTGTGGATGATCTCGGAGAGGGCCGTGGCCCCGCCTGGCTCGACGACTGGCTGAAGGCGCACGCCGCCGACGTCGTCGCCTGGCGCCGGCACATCCACGCCCACCCCGAGCTCTCCCGTCGCGAGTACAACACGACCGAGCTCGTCGCGAAGCTGCTGCGCGAGGTCGGCCTCAAGCCGCGCATCCTCCCCGGCGGCACCGGCCTGATCTGCGACATCGGCAACGGCCCCCGCTGCGTGGCCCTCCGCGCGGACATGGACGCCCTGCCGCTGCACGAGAACACCGGCCTGCCGTTCGGATCCACTGTGGACGGTGTGTCGCACGCGTGCGGCCACGACGCCCACACGACGGTCCTGCTCGGCACCGCGCTGGCCCTGGCCTCGGCCACGGAGCTGCCCGGCCGCATCCGCCTGGTCTTCCAGCCGGCGGAGGAGGTCATGCCGGGCGGTGCGCTCGACGTGCTCGCCGCGGGCGGCCTCGACGGCGTGGAGCGGATCTTCGGCCTGCACTGCGACCCGCGCCTGCAGGTCGGCCGCATCGGCACCCGCATCGGCGCCATCACGTCGGCCTCCGACCTGCTGGAGCTGCGCCTGTCCTCGCCGGGCGGCCACACCTCGCGCCCGCACCTCACCGCGGACCTGGTGCACGCCCTCGGCACGGTCATCACCGGCCTGCCGACGATGCTGTCGCGCCGCGTCGACCCCCGCTCCGGCACCGTCCTGGTGTGGGGCGCCGTCCACGCGGGCGAGGCGCCGAACGCCGTCCCGCAGGACGGCCTGGTGCGCGGCACGCTGCGCACCGGCGACCGCGACATCTGGGCCGAGCTGGAGCCGCTGGTCAAGGACCTGGTCACGGGCCTGCTGGCCCCGACCGGCGTCGGTTTCGACCTGCACCACCGCCGCGGCGTGCCGCCGGTGGTGAACGAGCGCGAGTCCACCCAGATCCTGCGGGCCGGCATCGAGGCCGCACTGGGCGACGACGCGCTCGCGGGCACCGAGCAGTCCTCCGGCGGCGAGGACTTCGGCTGGTACCTGGAGCACGTGCCCGGTTCGTTCGCCCGACTGGGCGTGTGGAACGGTGTCGAAAAGCAGCGCGATCTGCACCAGCCGACGTTCGACCTCGACGAGCGCGCGCTCCTCGTCGGTGTCCGCGTCATGGTGCACACGGCGTTGGCCGCTCTGGCCTAGAGCGGAACCCTCTCGGTCAGAGCAGTGTTGTGGCGCGTGCGGAACGAATGCGCACGCGCCACAGCGCTGTCCGGGTCCCGTTTGTCGGCCACGTAGTGCCAGTCGAACCGCACCTCGTCGGCCGTCACGCGCAGCGTCGAGACGCCGTGCGAGTCCAGTTCGACGAACCGCACGTGCGGGTTGAGCGCCTGGAACTGGGCCTCCACCTGCAACGACGCGGTGCGCGGCGGCACCTTCAGCAGCTCGTCGAAGTTGTCCGACGTCAGTGACGTCACGACGTACTCCGTGGCCACCGGCTGACCGCCGAGCGGCACCTCGTTGGCCCACGAGCTGTGGATGTCGCCGGTCAGGAACACGGTGTTCTTCCGGTCTCCCAACGACCTCAGCACCAGGTCGCGGTCGACGGGGAAGCCGTCCCACTGGTCGGGGTTCGACTGCGGCAGGCCCGGCAGCGGCGGCACCTTCAACGGGCTGATCATCACCGAGTTGCCGACGAGCTGCCAGCGCGCGCCGTCGGTGGTGAGCGTGGTGATCAGCCGGTCGCGCTGGGCGGTACCGAGGATCGTCGTGTCCGTGCGGTACGAGCGCAGGTCGAGCATGGTCAGCGTCGCCAGCTCACCGAAGCGGAACGTGCGGTCGAGCCTGCCCTCGCGCACCGGCATCCACTCGAAGTAGGCCTGCGTGGCGGCGGCCAGCCGCGCGCCCCACGGCCCCTCGGTGGCCGGGTCGTGCTGCGGGGAGCCGATGCTGGACGAGTTGTCGGCGCTCTCGTGGTCGTCCCAGGTCGCGATCATCGCGTGGGCGGCGTGCAGGGCCTGCACGTGCCGGTCGGTCTTGTACTGCGCGTGCCGCTGCCGGTAGTCGTCGAGGGTGACGCACTGGTGCGCCGGTTCGTGCGGCCGCACGGTGCCGACGAGGTTCTCGTAGATGTAGTCGCCGAGGTGGATCACCGCGTCGAGGTCCTGGCGGGCCAGGTACCCGTAACCGGCGAAGTGCCCGGCGGGCCAGTTCGCGCACGACGCGACGCCGAAGTTCAGCTCGGACCCGCAGCCCGCGGTCTTGGTCCTGCCGACGGGCGACACGGCGTCGCCGGCGCGGAACCGGTACCAGTAGCGGGTGTTCGGGCGCAGGCCGTGCACCTCGACCTTCACGGTGTGGTCCCGTGCCGCGGAGGCGCGCGTGACACCGTGCTTCACGACCCGGCGGAAGTCCTCGTCCCGGGCGACCTCCCAGCGGATCGCCGCGGACGTCACCACGCGCGTCCACAGCAGCACACCGTCCGGCAGCGGATCACCGGACGCCACCCCGTGCGCGAACACGGGTGAGGCAGCGTGGGCGGTACCGGTCGAAGCGGCACCGGCCACGGCTGCACCTAAGAGAAAAGTCCTTCTACCTACCCCAGTCATGCCCTACAGCATGCCCGAGATCAACTCACCGGTTCCGTCAACTGCGGACGTGCTTCCGGGGCGGCGGCGCGGACCGCGTCCGCCGCCTGGTCGTCCGCCTTGGTCTGGGACGCGCGCTCGGACTCGACGCGCGCGTTGTAGACCTCGACCTCGCGCTTGATCGCGTCCTCGTCCCAGCCGAGCACCGGCGCGATCAGCCGGGCCACCGCCTCCGCCGAGTCGACGCCGCGGTGGGCGTACTCGATGGAGATGCGGGTGCGCCGGGTGAGCACGTCCTCCAGGTGCATCGCGCCCTCGTGCGAGACCGCGTACACCGCCTCGACCTGCAGGTAGTCGGGGGAGGCCGGGATCGGCTTCAGCAGCTCCGGGTTGTCCGCCGCCAGCGCGAGCACCTCGTGCACCAGCGAGCCGTAGCGGTCGAGCAGGTGCCGGACGCGGTACGGGTGCAGGCCGTGTTTGGCCGCCAGCTGGTCGGCCTGGTTGACCAGGGCGTGGTAGCCGTCGGCGCCGACGAGCGGCACCTTGTCCGTGATCGACGGCTGGATGCGGCCCGGCAGGTCGACGTGCGCCGCGTTCACGGCGTCCGCGCCCATCACCCGGTACGTCGTGTACTTGCCGCCCGCGATCGCCACGAGACCCGGCGCGACCCGTGCGACGGCGTGTTCGCGGGAGAGCTTCGACGTCGAGTCGGACTCGCCCGCGAGCAACGGCCTCAGGCCTGCGTAGACGCCCTCGATGTCGTCGTGCGTCAACGGGGTCGCTAGCACCGAGTTGACGTGTTCGAGGATGTAGTCGATGTCGTGCTGGGTGGCCGCGGGGTGCGCCAGGTCGAGGTTCCAGTCCGTGTCGGTGGTGCCGACGATCCAGTGGTTGCGCCACGGGATGACGAACAGCACGGACTTCTCGGTGCGCAGGATCATCCCGGCCTCGGCGACGATCCGGTCGCGCGGGACGACGATGTGCACGCCCTTCGACGCCCGCACCCGGAACCGGCCGCGCGAGCCGGACAGCCGCTGCAGCTCGTCGGTCCACACGCCGGTCGCGTTGATCACGGCGTGCGCCCGCACGTCGACCTCGCGCCCGTCCTCGACGTCCCGCACCCGCACGCCGGACACCCGGTCCGCCTCGCGCAGGAACCCGACCACCTGGGTCGACGTGCGCACCACGGCGCCGTAGTGGGCGGCGGTGCGGCCGACCATCATCGTGTGCCGGGCGTCGTCGGCCTGCGCGTCGTAGTAGCGGATGCCGCCGATCAGCGCGTCCCGCTTCAACGCCGGGACGAGCCGCAGCGCGCCCGCACGGGTGAGGTGCTTCTGGCCCGGCACGGACCGGGCGCCGCCCATCGTGTCGTACAGGAACAGGCCGGCCGCCGTGTACGGGCGCTCCCAGAGCCGGTTGGCCAGCGGGTAGAGGAACGCCACCGGCTTCACCAGGTGCGGCGCGATGCGCGTCAGCATCAGCTCGCGCTCGCGCAGTGCCTCGCGGACCAGGCCGAACTCGAGCTGCTCCAGGTAGCGCAGGCCGCCGTGGAAGAGCTTGGAGGACCGGCTCGACGTGCCGGAGGCCAGGTCCCTCGCCTCGACGAGCGCGACCCGCAGGCCCCGGGTGGCAGCGTCGAGCGCCGCTCCGACGCCGACCACACCACCACCGATGACGACGACGTCGAACGTCTCCGCCCCGAGGCGTTGCCACGAGTCCTCGCGTTCGGCGGGACCGAGCCGGCCCGTGATCGGGGGTTCGGCATGGGTGTGCGGTGCTGCAGCTGCGTTCTTGCGCGTGGCCACGGTAGACGCCTCCCTGTGACGACTCGCGGATCACGTTACCTGCAGCAACGCCCCTTCGCCGATGGGCGCGGCGGCCAGAACCCAATGGCCCGAAAACGGCCCGAACGCTGGTGCTCTCCGTGGACAACTGATCAGGTCGGTAATAGCGTCCGATCACGTTGAAGGCGGGCAGCGCAGCCCTGACCTCGGGCTTGCGCGTCCTGTCCGGCCGCAAGCGAGTGGAGGTCGCCGATGAGTGCAGGCTCGATCTTCGTCTGGGAGTTGCTGGGGACAGCGGTCCTCATCCTCCTCGGCACCGGTGTCGTCGCGAACCAGGTGCTCAAGAACACGCTCGGCAACAGCACGGGCTTCCTGTTCGTCAACATCGGCTGGGCCTTCGCGGTCTTCGCCGGTGCGAGCATCGCCAACCCCAGCGGGGCGCACCTCAACCCCGCGGTGACCTTCGGGCTCGCCATCGCGGACAAGACCCCGTGGGGTGATGTCCCGTTCTACGTCCTCGGGCAGATGGTCGGTGCGATCCTCGGAGCGATGCTCTGCTGGGCCACCTACAAGATGCAGTTCGACACGCACGACGAGCCGCAGAACACGCTCGGCATCTTCTCCACCGCGCCGACCGTGCCGAACGCGCCGTGGAACCTCGTCACCGAGATCATCGGCACGTTCGTGCTCGTCGCGTGGATCCTGCTGTCGCCGGGAGCCAAGGAGTCGGTGGACGGCGTGCCGCAGTTCGGCAACTCGGCGCTCGGCTACGCCGGCGTCGCGTTCGTCGTGCTGGTGATCGGCACCTCGCTCGGTGGCCCGACGGGCTACGCCATCAACCCGGCGCGCGACCTCGGGCCGCGCATCGCCTACGCGTTCATGATGCCGATCCACAACAAGGGCAACGCGAACTGGGGCTACTCCTGGGTCCCCGTCGTCGGCCCGCTCGTGGGCGGCGCGCTCGCCGCGCTGCTCTTCCTGGTTCTCCCGGTCTGAAAGGACTCCTCGCATGACGCAGTACGTGGCCGCGATCGACCAGGGCACCACGTCGACCCGGTGCATGATCTTCGACCACTCCGGGCGGGTGGTGTCGGTCGACCAGAAGGAGCACGAGCAGATCTTCCCGAAGGCGGGCTGGGTCGAGCACGACCCGAAGGAGGTCTGGCAGAACACCCGCCAGGTCGCCGCCGGCGCGCTGGCGAAGGCCGATCTGTCCACTTCGGACATCGCCGCGGTCGGCATCACCAACCAGCGCGAGACCGCGGTGGTGTGGGACCGCAACACCGGCGAGCCCGTCTACAACGCCATCGTGTGGCAGGACACCCGCACCGACAAGATCGTCGCCGAGCTGGGAGCGCTGGGAGGCGGGCAGGAGCGCTACCGGGCCAAGGTCGGGCTGCCGCTCGCCACCTACTTCTCCGGGCCCAAGGTCCGCTGGATCCTCGACAACGTCGAGGGCGCGCGGGAGAAGGCCGAGGCGGGCGACCTGCTGTTCGGCAACATGGACACGTGGGTGCTGTGGAACATGACGGGCGGGACGAACGGCGGTGTGCACGTCACCGACCCGACGAACGCCTCGCGCACCATGCTGATGGACCTCGACACGTTGCAGTGGGACGCCTCGATCGCTTCCGACATGGGCATCCCGACGTCGATGCTGCCGGAGATCCGTTCCTCGTCCGAGGTCTACGGCCAGGTGCGCGAACGCGGCGCGCTCGCGGGCGTGCCGATCGCCGGCATCCTCGGCGACCAGCAGGCCGCGACGTTCGGCCAGGCCTGCCTCTCGCCCGGTGAGGCCAAGAACACCTACGGCACCGGCAACTTCATGCTGCTCAACACCGGCACCGAGAAGGTGATGAGCGAGAACGGGTTGCTCACCACCGTCTGCTACAAGATCGGCGAGGCGCCCCAGGTCTACGCCCTGGAGGGTTCGATCGCGGTCACCGGTTCGCTGGTGCAGTGGCTGCGCGACAACCTCGGCATGATCGGCAGCGCGGCCGAGATCGAGGAACACGCGAAGTCGGTGGAGGACAACGGCGGCGCGTACTTCGTGCCCGCGTTCTCCGGCCTGTTCGCGCCCTACTGGCGTTCCGACGCCCGCGGCGCGATCGTGGGGCTCACGAGGTTCGTCAACAAGGGCCACCTGGCGCGGGCCGTGCTGGAGGCGACGGCGTTCCAGACACGCGAGGTGCTCGACGCCATGAACGCCGACTCCGGCGTCGACCTGACCGCGTTGAAGGTCGACGGCGGCATGGTCGTGAACGAGCTGCTGATGCAGTTCCAGGCGGACATCCTCGGTGTGCCGGTCATCCGGCCGGTGGTTGCGGAGACCACGGCGCTTGGTGCAGCCTACGCGGCCGGGCTTGCCGTCGGGTTCTGGAAGACCGAGGACGACATTCGGGAGAACTGGGCGCAGGACAAGCAGTGGGAGCCGCAGATGGACGAGTCCCGGCGCGCGTCGGAGTACGCGAACTGGAAGAAGGCGGTGACTAAGACGTTCGACTGGGTTGAAGACTGAGTCTTCGGTCGCGGCTGCGCCGTAGCGGCGAGTTCGCGGGGAGCTGGTCGTCCAAACGGACGACCAGCGTGAACTCGCGAACCACTCCGTCTTGGTAACTCGCGAGAACCTCGCTCTCGCGTGGCGGCCTCGCTCACCCTCACTGCGATGCGGCTGCATGCACGATCACGTTGTCGCGGGTGCCGCACGTGATCAGGCGCAGGCCCTCCTCGGACTGGTCGCGGGCGACGGCCTCCGCGAAGAAGTCGTCGCGGATGATCCTCTCCGTGCGCGTCACCGCGAAGCGGGCGACCGAACCGTCCTTCTTGGACACTTCGATCAGGTCGCCCTGCAGCAGGTCGTTCAAGCGGAAGAAGATGCCCCTCGCGTTGTTGCTCTCGATCCTGCCGACGAGGATCCACTGCTTCGGTTGCGTTTGGTACCAACCGGCCTGCATGCCCTCGTTGGCTGGCGGCATCTGCACGACGCCCTGCGGGTCGAGGCCCAGGGCGACCAGTGAGGACCGCACGCCGATCCGTTCGATCCGCAGCTCCATCGGATCGGAGTTGCCCAGCGGTGACACCACCGGCGGCGGAGCGCTCTCACTCGTCGCCGCCGGTGGTGCCGGTGCGGGCCCCTGCGAACAGGCCGTGGCCAGCGCCACGCACAGCACCGCGATCAAGACACGAGTCCCCACGGACCCATTGACGCACATCCGGTGGGTTAGTTGCGCGTCCGAACGGGACAGAACCGAAATGTGATCAACTTCTTGGTCACGCGGTGGCGCCGCCCCCGGTCTGCGGCGCACCCTTCGGCTTCACGATCGGCGACTTGACCGCCTTGGGCTGCGCGGCGGCGGTCTGCGCGGGAGCCTTCGCGGTGACCACGAACGGCACCTGCACCTGCTTGCCGCCGCACGTCATCTCGGCCTGGTAGGTACCGGGCTGGTCGACGACCCTGCCGTTGCCGATGCGGAGGTTCACGGACTCGTGCTCGAGCTTGATCGGCGCGGTGAAGCCGGGCGAGGTCGCGACCTCGCCGCAGTCCGACTGCTTGGTCTTCATCACGCTGATGTCGCCGCCCGCCTCGACCTCCGCCTTGTCGAGCGTGAACTTGTCGCGCGGGGCCACGACCGTGAACTCCCGGGTGACCGTCTCGCCCTTGCAGGTCAGCTCCGCGGTGTAGGTGCCGGGCACGAAGCTGGCGTTGGCCTGCGCGACGTAGGTGTTCGGCCCCCCAACCTCGAACTCCGACGAGTACCAGTTGATGAAGCCGTTCGACTTCGCCTTGCCCTCACACCGGGCGGTGACGTCGTAGGAGATGGTGACGTAGTCGCCGGGGCCGTACTCGGTCCTGTCGAGCTGGAAGCCACCCGACTGGGCGTGCGCGAACGGCGCCACGGTGAGCGCGGTGGCGACGGCCGCGAGTCCGACGGCGGCTCTGGTGATGATCCTCATTGGTGTGTCCCCCAAATGCTTCGTGATGGTCAGATGAGCGTCGCGTAGACGATGACGTTGTCCCGGTAGCTGCGTGCGGCTTGGTCGTAGCTGCCCCCGCAGGTGATCAGCCGCAGTCCGGGCACGTCGGTGTCGCCGTAGACGGCCTCCGCGGGGAAGCTGTCCTTGGCGACCTGTTCCTTCCCGTGCACGCGGAACTTCGCCGTGGTGCCGTCCTTCCTGGACACCACGACCTCGTCGCCGGCGACGAGTTCCTTGAGGCGGAAGAAGATCCCGGGCTTCTGGTTGCCGTCGACGTGACCGAGCACGACCGCGGGCCCCGCTTCCCCCGGCGTGCGGGCGAGGCGGTACCAACCCGCCTGCATCGGCTGGTCGACCGGCGGGACCTCGACCGTCTCGTCGGCGTTGAGTCCCAAGGGAACCAACGACGACACGACGTCGATCTTCGGGATGCGGATCTCGGTCGGCTCCGAGGGCGGCATGCCCTGTGTCGCGGGCGAGTGCGCCGTCGACGAGGAGACGACCGGCGGTCCGGCCGGCTGAGGAGCGGCACACGAACCGAGGAGTGCTGCTGCCGTCAATGCGACGGCAGCAGCGAAACGCGCTTCATCGTCCCCCCAGACCTTCTTCGTCCTCTTGCAGGACGAAGTCAATCCGCTGCGCCTGCAGGTCGGCTGCAAGTCATCTGCAAACCGCCTGCAGGGATCCGGGGGAGTTGTTCGACCTCGGGTCAGTCCAGGTCGTCGTGGCGCATGAGCTGGCGGCCCGACTCGGTGATCGAGCCCGACAGCGACGGGTAGACCGAGAACGTCGTCGCGAGGTGCTCGACGGTGAGCTGGTTCTGCACGGCCAGAGCGATCGGCAGGATGAGCTCGCTCGCGTTCGGCGCCACCACGACACCGCCGATGACCACGCCCGTGGCCGGACGGCAGAACAGCTTCACGAAGCCGCGGCGCAGTCCCTCCATCTTGGCGCGGGGGTTCGTGGCGAGCGGCAGCATGATCGTGCGGGCCGGGACCTCGCCCGAGTCGATCGCCTGCTGGCTGATGCCGACGCTCGCGATCTCCGGGTTGGTGAAGACGTTCGCGGCGACGGTCTTGAGCTTGATCGGGCTGACGCCCTCGCCCAGCGCGTGCCACATCGCGATGCGGCCCTGCATGGCGGCGACCGACGCGAGCAGCAGCACACCGGTGCAGTCGCCGGCCGCGTAGACGCCGCTGACGTTGGTGCGGCTGACCCGGTCGACGGGGATGTAGCCGCCGCGCCCGAGCTCGATGCCGATCTTCTCGAGGCCGATGTCGTTCGTGTTCGGCACCGAACCGACCGTCATCAGGGCGTGCGACGCCTCGATCGTGCGACCGTCTTCCAGGTGGATCAGGACGCCGTCGCCGGTGTTCTCGACCTTGTCGGCGCGGGCGTGCTTGACGACGGCCGTGCCGCGCTCGGCGAACACGTCCTCGAGCACCGCGGCCGCGTCGGCGTCCTCGTGGGGGAGCACCCGGTCCCGGCTGGAGACCATCGTCACCTTCACGCCCATCTCGGTGTAGGCGCTGGCGAACTCGACACCGGTGACGCCGGAACCGATCACCGCGAGGTGTTCGGGCAGCTCGGGGAGGTCGTAGATCTGCCGCCAGGTGAGGATCCGCTTGCCGTCGGGCTCGGCGCCCTGCAACACGCGCGGGGTCGCGCCGGTTGCGATGAGCACCACATCCGCGTTGAGGACCTCCTCGGACCCGTCCGCGCCCGTCGCCACGACCTGGTGCTGGGCGAGCCCGCGCGAGTCGTCGACGAACTTCGCGAGCCCGTTGATCAGCCGCACGCCCTCGCGCTGCAGCCGCGCCCGTACGTCCGCGGACTGGGCCAGGGCGAGGCCCTTCACCCGTCCGTGTACGACCGGCAGATCGACCGCGGCCTGCTCGTTGTGGGTCTGAATGCCCAGCTCACCGGCGTTGCGGAAGGCACTGCGAGCCCCTGCGGAGGCGATGAAGGTCTTCGACGGCACGCAGTCGTACAACACACATGCGCCACCGGCCCCGTCGTTCTCCACCACGGTCACGTCGGCGCCGTGCTGGGCCGCGACCAGGGCTGCCTCGTAACCTGCGGGTCCGCCGCCCATGATGACGATGCGGGTCACGATCAGTTCCCTTCTGCGTGCTTCCAGGCCGGCTCAACCGTACGCGTTGACCGAATCGACCGTGTCGTCAGTACCGAAAGCTGATCGCCGCGCCGCTACGCTGTCGGACGTGCCGCTCTATGCCGCGTACGGGTCGAACATGGATCCGAACCAGATGATGGAGCGAGCCCCGTACTCCCCGCTCGCGGGGACCGGCTGGCTCGTCGGTTGGCGCATGACGTTCGGTGGCGAGGACCTCGGGTGGGAGGGGGCCCTCGCGACGATCGTCGAGGAGCCAGACCACCAGACGTTCTGCGTGCTCTACGACGTGTCACCCCGCGATGAGTCGCGGCTGGACCGCTGGGAGGGCGCGCTCGGGCTCTACAAGAAGATCAGGCTGCGCGTGCAGACCCTTGAGGGGTCCGTGGTGGCCTGGCTGTACGTGCTGGACGCGTACGAGGGCGGGCTGCCGTCCGCCCGGTACATCGGTGTGGTCGCGGACGCGGCCGAGGCCGCCGGGGCGCCCGACGACTACGTGAACGACCTGCGGACCCGGCCCTGCCAGGGCATCGGGCCCTGATCCCTGGCGGTTTCCGGGCGTTCTCGGCTGACCCGTCCGGCATCTGCGGGTCAGCTCGCGCGTCTGCGCAACGCCCTCCGGCCCGGTCCGGCTAGCGGTTCGTGCCCGCCGCTTCCGCCAGCAACTCCACCAGGTGGTGGTGCATGCGCCGGTAGTCGATCGGCGTGATCGTCGACCAGGGCTCCTGCCCCTCCGACGCGCGCCGCATCTGCAGGTAGCGGCCCTTCGGGGTGTCGTAGAACGCGACCACGCGGTCCGGGCGGACCCGCTTGCCCCACTTGTCGCGGGCGGCGGCGCCGAACTGGCCGCGGTTCGTGGCGTCGCGGACCATCTCGGCCAGGGTGTGGGCGTCGTCCGCCCTCAGCCTGCTCTGCAGGCCCGCCTCCAGTTCCTCCGGCGTGCTCGCGGAGGAGGCCGCTGCGTCCAGGTCCGCCGAGGGCAGGGTGATCGAGTGGCCCTCGCCCGCCGGGGCGGTCGGCAGGGCCGTGAGGGCCTCGCGGGGGAGGCCGTCGGCCTCCGCCGGGCGCAGGACGAGCTGGGTGCCGTCGAGGACGGCCAGGACGCCCGCCTGGCCCTTGCCCGCCGCCAGGACGCGCAGGCTGCGTTCGTCGAGCCACATGCGGGCGTCGATCTCCTGCTGCGGGCGGTCGAGCACGTGCAGGAGGTCCTCGAGCATCGGGTCGAGGGAACGCGGACCGCCGAGGCCGCGGGCTCCGAGCTGGAGCCAGACGCGGTCCTCGATGGTGCGGCGTTCCTCCGTCGTCTTGCCCGGTGACGGGACCTTCAGGACGAGTGGCATCGTCTCCAGGCCCAGGTGCTCCCAGAGGACGTCGAACTCCAGCGTGGAGATGACCACCGGGTCGCGCGTGTCGCTCGTTCCGGTGTCCAAGCCGAACAGGGTCATCAGTCGGTCGTGCTCTCCCCGATGACGGGCAGCGAGTAGCTGCCCACGCCGTAGATGTCGTCGCGCTCGCGGAGGTAGTCGGCGGCCTTGTGCTCCAAGTCCTCCTCGTCCTCGCCCTTGCGCGGGCCCATGCCGCCGAACGGGTCGAACGCCTGCGGCAGCGGGACGGCCCTGCGGTGGACCTGGTCGTTGTTGTTGTTCGCGCCGACCGTGCCCGTCGGGCCCATGGCGGTGCCCGAGCCGCCCAGGACGCCCGCCGCGTGGCCCTGGTTCATGACCGTGCCCGCGGCGGCGGCGCTGGAGGCCGCGGTCGCGCCGTCCTCCATCTGCTTCGGGCCGGTGGACTCGCTCGACGATCCCGAACGGCTGGAGGTGCGCTGGCCCGGCAGGCCGACGCCCGCGGTGCCCGTGCCCGTGCCGGTGCTGCCGGGACCCGCCGTCCCGGCCGCGGCCGGGGAGTGCGAACCCCTGGTGCCCGGTGCCGTGCCGGTGCCGGCGTTAGAGGTGCTCGTCGTCGACCCCGGCGCGGCGGTGCCGCCCTTCGCGGGCGTGACGGCGGTGCCGCGCGTGCCCGTGGTGCCGCGGGCGGGCACGACGCCGCCGGTGGTGCCGCGCGGGCCGACTCCCCAGACGGGGGCCGCGCCGATCTGCGCGCCGCCGCCGTGCACCGGGCCCGTGCCGTTGATCTGCAGCTGCGGGGGCTGGCTGAACTGACCCAGCGTCGAGGTGTTCGCCGACGTGGACGACGCGTAGGTGGACATGACCTCACGGGCGCGGCGCTCGGCCGCGTCCTGGGCCGCCTCCTGCTTCTCGTGGTCGGTCTGCCCGCCGAAGAGGTGCGTGAGGCCGGTGACCAGCGCGCCCGGCTGCTCCGCGGTCACGGCGACCGGCGCGGGCATGTCCGCGCGGGCCTTCGAGATGTACCCGGCCTGCAGTTCGGCCGAGTAGCGCATGACGTCGGAACCGGTGCGCGCGCTGTCCGCCCAGGCGGCGACCGGGTTCAGGCCGGACTGCGCCATCTCGGCGGCCACGCCCTGCCACTTCGCGCCCGAGAGCGTGATGCCCTTGTGCAGGTCGTCGTTGATCTCGGTCAGCGCGGCCGACACGCCCTGCCAGCGCTCCATCGACGCGAACGACGCCGAGGGGCCCGGACCGGAGTGGATGCGTTCGTACAGCTCTTTGTGGCTGTAGCCCTGCCAGCGGTGATCGACCATCCTCAGCACCCGCTCTTGTTCATCATGCCGGTGTTGTCGCCCTCGACCACGTTGTACTGGCGCTCGATCTGGTTCAGGTTGTCCATCGCCGTCTTGAGCTGCCGCTGGTAGTTCAGCAGGGCCTGCAGCGCGGAGTCACCGTCCGCGATCGAGCGGTCGTTGAACTTCTCCGCGGCCTCGGCGCTCACCGGGTCGCCCGCCCACGGGCGCACGCGGAACTCGGTGACCGCCATCTCGATCTGCTTGTCCAGCTTGACCAGGGCGGCGGAGAACGTGTTGCGCAGCGCTGGGATCGCCTCCGGCTCCACGTTCAGCTGGTGCGAGGTGGGTGGCGAGGAGTCTGCCCCGCTGCGTCCCCCTGGCGGCATCGTGAAACCTCCGGCGGTCGTGCCTACATGCGCTTCGTCACTCTAGCCACTCAAGGTGACGCTCGGGAGTGCGATCAGTGACATCCGCCCGTGTGGGTCAGCGACTTTGGAGCAAACTGGCCATCGCCGCCTCTGCCACCCGCTGGGCGCCGAGGCAAAGATGATCTTGTTGCACCGCAGTGGAATTGCCGCCGTCGCGGAACATGACGTCGAGGAACTGCCCATCGGCAACGTCTATTTCCACATTGCAGACGTCGTGCACGTCGGGTGTGCGGACAGTAATCGCCGTGAAACCCTCGATCGTGCCGACGGTGTAGTCGACCTGAGCGTTCTCCGAGAGCCACACGTCGGCGCCCGACACGAGCACGAGTGCGATCCTCGCCACATTTCCGCTCGTGGTGCTCCGGATCGTGCACGCCTTCGCACTGCCGAAGCTCGGCTCGACGTACGGGCTCGGCGGGTTGTCGAGGCTCAGCGACACGCGCTGCTCCTCGGTCAGCACCGCACACGGGTCGACCGCGTCGAGCGGCACCGCGCGGGGCCGCTGGGGGAAGTCGAACGGGGTGGTCGTCGTCGGGGACGGCGGTGGCGGAGGGGGTGGGGTGGTCAGCGCGCTCTGCTCAGGAGCGGCCGTGCACCCGGCCAGCACCGCCGCGACGATCAGGAGCGCCGTGGTCCGCATGGCCGGTCACCGTAGCCGCTCCGGCGGCGGGTCCGAAGCCAGTCGTGACCACAGCAACTGGTCTTCCCGCTGATCATCGACGATCGCCTCCTCGCGAAGACGACCCTCAAGGGTGAATCCGCACTTCTCCGCGACCCGCTGCGAGGCCGTGTTCGACACCGCGTGGCGGTAGGTGATCCGGTGCATCTCCATCGCGCCGAAGACCCACCCGAGCACCGAGTTCAGCGCCGCCGGCAGCACCCCCTTGCCGCGGTGCTGGGGCTGGCTCCAGCACATCACCTCGGCGGACCGGAGGTGGTGGTCGACGTTGTGGATGACGATCCCGGCCAGCACCTCGGCCGTGACGGCGTCACACACGGCCCACGACCAGCGGTAGTCCTTCTCCCAGCCGTCGGTCATCAGCACGACCAGCAACTCCGCGGACGGCGCGCCCTCCGCGGTGAGGCGGCTCATGTACCGCTTGGTCTCCGGGTCGGCGAAGGTCTCGGCGAGCGCGGGGACGTCGTCGATGCGGTCGTCGCTGCGGAAGGCGCGCAGGTAGTACTCGCCGGCGTTGATCTCGACTGGCTCCACGGGCGGGAGGCTAGTCGCCGGTGGGGTGGTGGTGCTGGTCGGCTGGGGCGCTGGGCGCGGGTGGGCTCGTGGTGCTGCGTGGCCAAGGGCTGGTCGCCGACGGCGCGTGGTGTCGCGCGGCCGGCGACCTAGTCGCCCGTGAACCCGTCGTGCTCCTCCGCCAGCTCGTCGAGCTCGGCCCGGTGCGCGGACGCCGGCGACCCGTCCGGCGCCGTGGTCAGCTCGACCACCCAGTCCACGTCCTCGGCGTCGTCCTCGCCCGCCAGCATGTCCCGGTGCACGTGGCACGGGCCCCAGCCGGCCTCCAGCAGTTCGGCGGCCAGCTCCTCGGCCTCGTCGCGGTCCGGCAGGATGAGCAGCACGGTCGGCGGGATCAGGTCCCGCACGGCCAGCGCCCTGCGCAGCGCCGCGACGTCCGGCACGTGCACGCCGTCCAGGCCCGCCTCGGACGCGGCCGCCGCGTTCTCGGCGGTGTCGTCGCAGAACACGCCGGTCGAGTACCCGAGTTCGTCGAGCACGCGCCGGTAGACGGCCGGGTCCGGCTTCGCGAGGCCGAGCCGCGCCGAGTTGAAGACCGCGTCGACCTCGGCGTCGAGGCCGAGCGCCACGAGGTCTTCCTCGAGCCTTGTGGTCGCGTTGGTCAGCAACGCCACGAAGCACTGCCTGCGCGCCATGCGCACCAACGCCAGCGCCTCGGCGATCACCTCGCCGGTCGAGACGGGGAAGTCCGCCTCCTTGCGCCACTGCTCGTCGGTGATCTGGCCGGTGACGGCTCGGCGCAGCAGCGACGGCTCGAAGGCGCGGGCGGCGACCTCGGGCGCGATCGGCGGGAACGACCTCAGCACGCCGTCGAGGTCCAGCAGCAGCAACGGTTTCAGCGCCGGCGTCCGTTCCACTGGGCCCACAGGATCGCCACGGCGGGCACCAGCAGGAAGATCAGCGGGTTCCTCACCAGCGCGAAGAAGAGGATCACCGTCGCGATGCCCACGACGGGGACGACCGCGCCCTCCCAGCGGCGCGCGGGCGTCCGCACGGGCTCGTTGAACATCGGCACGGGTGCCACGAACTGCGGCCGCGGGTCGGGCAGGTCGTAGAACAACGCCATCAGCTCGCCGCGGGTCTTCGCGGTGGTGATCTTCGCGGACCGCTCGCCGTACTCCGTGATGTCGATGCGGCCCGCGCTCATGTGCTCGCCGAGGACCTGCAACGCCTGCTGCCGCTCGGTGTCACCGATGCGGATGTCCCTGCTCGGGTCGCTCACGAACCCAATCGTAGGTGAGCGACCCGGCAGCTCAGTCCTTCAGCTCGCAGATCACGGTGCCCTGGGTGATCGGGTCGCCGGGCGCGGCCGCGAGGCCCGTCACCGTGCCGGCCTTGTGCGCCGTCACCGGGTTCTCCATCTTCATGGCCTCCAGCACGACGATCAGGTCGCCCGCCTCGACGGCCTGCCCGTCCTCGACGGCCACCTTCACGATCGTGCCCTGCATCGGGGCCGCCACCGCGTCACCCGACACGGCGGCGGAGCTGCCGCCGGCGCGCTTCGCCTTGGGCTTCTTCGCCGCGGCGGCAGGACGGGCCGCACCGACGGCGAGGTCACCCGGCAGCGACACCTCCAGGCGACGGCCGCCGACCTCGACCACCACGGTCTGGCGCGGGGACTCGTCCTCGGCTGCCGCGGCACCGGTGAACGGTTCGATCTGGTTGTCGAACTCCGTCTCGATCCACCGCGTGTGCACGGTGAAGCCCTCGGGCTTCTCGGCGGTGAAGGCCGCGTCCCGCACGATCACGCGGTGGAACGGCAGCACGGTCGCCATGCCCTCGACGACCATCTCGTCCAGGGCGCGCCGCGAGCGGGCCAGCGCCTCCTCGCGGGTCTCGCCGGTGACGATCAGCTTGGCCAGCAACGAGTCGAACTGCCCGCCGATCACCGTGCCGCTCTCCACACCGGCGTCCACGCGGACACCCGGACCGGACGGCGCGATGAACGTGGTGACCGTGCCGGGTGCGGGCAGGAAGCCGCGGCCGGCGTCCTCGCCGTTGATCCGGAACTCGATGGAGTGCGCACGGGGCGTGGGGTCTTCGAGGTGACGCAGCTTCTCGCCCGCGGCGATGCGGAACTGCTCGCGCACCAGATCGAGGCCCGTCGTCTCCTCCGACACCGGGTGTTCGACCTGCAGGCGGGTGTTGACCTCCAGGAACGAGATCGACCCGTCGAGGCCCACGAGGTACTCGACGGTGCCGGCGCCGTGGTAGCCCGCTTCGAGGCAGATCGCCTTGGCGGAGCTGTGGATCGTGGCGCGCTGCTCGTCGGTCAGGAACGGCGCGGGCGCCTCCTCGACGAGCTTCTGGTGGCGGCGCTGCAGCGAGCAGTCGCGGGTGCCGACGACGATCACGTTGCCGTGGGTGTCGGCGAGGACCTGCGCCTCGACGTGGCGCGGCTTGTCCAGGTAGCGCTCGACGAAGCACTCGCCGCGGCCGAACGCGGCGACGGCCTCGCGCACCGCCGAGTCGAACAGTTCGGGGATCTCTTCCAAAGTTCGCGCGACCTTGAGGCCACGGCCGCCACCGCCGAACGCCGCCTTGATCGCGACGGGCAGCCCGTGCTCGGAGGCGAACGCGATGATCTCGTCCGGCCCGTTGACCGGGTCCTTGGTGCCGGGCACCAGCGGCGCGCCCGCGCGCATCGCGATGTGCCGCGCCGTGACCTTGTCGCCGAGGTCGCGGATCGCCTGCGGCGTCGGGCCGATCCACGTCAGCCCGGCGTCGATCACGGCCTGCGCGAACTCGGCGTTCTCGGACAGGAAGCCGTAGCCGGGGTGCACGGAGTCGGCACCGGACTGCGCGGCGGCCGCCAGCACCTTCTCGAACGACAGGTAGCTCTCGCCGGGGGTGCTGCCGCCCAGCGCGAACGCCTCGTCGGCGAGCCGCACGAACGGCGCGTCGCGGTCGGGATCGGCGTAGACGGCGACGCTCGCCAGTCCGGCGTCACGGCAGGCTCGGATGACCCGGACGGCGATCTCACCGCGGTTCGCGATGAGCACCTTGCGCAGCGACACGGCGTCGTACCTCCTGCTGGACCGGTATTTACGGCTCTGGCTGGTGCCGCAGTCTACGGAAATCGACGAACTCCGAGAGGGAGAGACGCCTCACTTCACATCCATCGTGGGCCAGTCGAGCACAATCTGCGCTGTGGGTGGAACCAGGTCAGTGCAGGTGGTCGCCGTCGCCGCCGCCGTGGTCGTCCTCGCGGGGCTGGTGTTCGCCTATTTCCAGCGGCCGGACGGCACCGATTCAGGTCAGTACGGATCCGACGCCAACCTGCGCTGCGGCACCACCGTGTGCCAGGTGGTGATCGGCAAGTCGGTCGGCAGGGACCTCGTCGAGCTGCTCACCGGAACGGGTGGCGGGCGGATCAGGGTGAGCGGCGAGTCGGGGCCGTTCATCTTCGAGATGACCATCGCCGAGTCCGGCGCGACGGTGACCGACAAGTCGCTGCTGTGCGCGGAGGCACCGGTCAGCGTGTGCCTGGTGCGCGGGGAGCACGGCGGCAAGGTGCTCGGCGAGGTGCTCGTGCGCAAGGACGGCACGTGGTCGCGCGCGCAGGCCGCCTATCTGTCCAGCGCGGGGTACCTCGGGCTGCACGACGTCAACGAGGACGGCACGGCGGACGTCGTCTCGGCCCAGCGCGCCTGCGACGGCCAGTGCAACGACGCGTTCGTGCAGGTGTTCTCGGCGCTCGGCGCGAACATCGGCTGTACGACGCCGGCACCGGCGCGGGAGCAGCTCGCTGGCTGGCCCACACCGGTGCCGAAGTTGTCGCAGTTGCGCGCGTGCGCGGATTCCTAGCTGTTGATCAGGCGTTGACCAGGTCCTTCTCGGCGGGAGCGGCGGGCTCCTCGATCAGGCCCTCGGTGCGCGCGACGACGACCGGCACGGTGATCTGGCCGGCCACGTTGGTCGCGGTGCGCATCATGTCGAGGATCGGGTCGATCGCGTAGACCACGGCCACACCGGTCGCGATCACCTGCGGCGGCAGGCCGACGACGCTCAGGGTCAGCGTGAGCATCGTGTACCAGCCGGTCGTGCCGGCCGTGGCCAGCGCGCCGAACACGGCGACGAGCACGATCGCGACGTACTGCCACACCGAGAGCTGGATGCCGAACAGGTTCGCGATGAAGATCGTCGCGACGGCCGGGTAGACCGCGGCGCAGCCGTCCATCTTGGTCGTGGTGCCGAGCGGCACGGCGAAGTTCGCGTACTCGTTCGGCACGCCGAGGTCGGTGGCGGCCTTGCGGGACAACGGGAGCGTGGCGCCCGAGGAGCGCGACACGAACGCGAACTGCAGCGCGGTGCCCGCCTTGCGGAAGAACTCGACCGGCGAGGTCTTGCCGACGAACTTCAGCAGGACCGGGTAGACGACGAACAGCACCAGCGCCGAGCCGAGGTACACGGCCAGGATCAGCGAGAACAGCGGCTTCACGAACGAGTTGCCGTAGGAGGCGACCGCGTTGCCGATGAGGCCGAAGATGCCGATCGGGGCCAGCAGGATGATCCAGCCGACGACCTTCTGGATGATCTCGAAGAACGAGCGGACGAGGTTCGTGAACGGCGCGGCCTTGTCGCCGAGCGCGTAGGCGGCGAAGCCGACCAGCACCGCGATGAACACGACCTGCAGCACGTCGCCCTCGGTGAACGCGCTGAAGATGTTGGTGGGCACCAGGTTGTCGAGCAGCGCCTGCCACGAGCCGGACGCGCGCTTGGCGAGCTTGTCGACGGCACCGGCGGCGGGTTCGATCTGCAACCCGTTGCCGGGCTTGAGGATCGACGCGACCGCGATGCCGATCAGCACCGCGATGAACGACGTGATGGCGAACCACAGGAACGTCTTGCCGCCCAGGCGCGCGGCGGTGCGGCCGCCGCCGAGGTTCCGCAGCGACGCGATGCCGACCACGATCGCGGTGAACACGAGCGGGATGACGGTGAGCTGCAGCAGGGCGGTGAACGTGGAGCCGATCTTGGCGAGGACGGGCGCGAGCCACGTG
This sequence comes from Lentzea albida, assembly GCF_900111005.1. Classification (GTDB taxonomy): domain Bacteria; phylum Actinomycetota; class Actinomycetes; order Mycobacteriales; family Pseudonocardiaceae; genus Lentzea; species Lentzea albida. The sequence goes on along the minus strand of NZ_FOFV01000004.1, from coordinate 135,942 downwards.
CCCTTGCCGAGCCAGCCGGCGAGCGCGCCGAGGACGAGCGCTCCTAGAACGGTGAATCCGAAGACCTTGGGCTTGCGATATGTCTGGACGAACGACATCGGAGCATCTCCTGGGCAGGGATGTGCTGAGCGAGGGGTGGCGGAGGCGTTAGCTCCGACAACCCGTGCTCGTCCTGCGTGCCAGGTCGATGTTCCTGCGACGCGTCAAGTACTCGTTCACCGCTAGCCCCCAACGCCGGCGTTGGAGGCAGTCTTCCCCGATCAGGTGAACTGTGACCAGCGTCTACCAGAGTGTGGACACGGAAACACCCAGCTGGCCCAGGAGGCGGCGGGTGAGGGGCAGGCTGATGCCGATGACCGACGTGTGGTCGCCCTCGATGCCGTCGACGAACCAGCCGCCGAGCCCGTCGATCGTGAAGCCGCCGGCGACGTGCAGCGGCTCGCCCGTCGCGATGTAGGCCTCCAGCTCCTCGTCCGACGGCGTGCCGAACCGCACGGTCGTCGAGTCGGCCGCGCTCGCCCGGTCGACCACCTTCCCGCCGGACACGCGCAGCACGGTGTGGCCGGTGATCAGCACGCCGCTCTTGCCGGCCACCCGCCGCCACCGCTCGCGCGCGACCTCGGGCGTACCGGGCTTGCCCACCAGCTCGCCCTCGAAGAGCAGCATCGAGTCGCAGCCGACGACCACGCACTCGTCGTCGTGCTCGATCGCCTCCGCCTTGGCCGCCGACAGCGCGACCACGGTCTCCTCGGGCGTCGGGTCCTGCAACGACGCGACCAGCGCGTCCTCGTCGACGCCGGAGACCCGGACGACGGGCTCGACGCCCGCGGACCGCAGGACGCTAAGACGGGCGGGTGACTGGGAGGCCAGGATCAGACGCACGCGCCGAGTCTGTCACGCTCGGCGCGGCGACCTGCCGAAAGGCGAGCGCGGCGGCGATGCCCAGCACCGTCACCGCCAGGAGCAGGAAGAACGCCGCCCGCACGGCCGTGGTGAAGTCGCCGGTCGCGGCCAGCACGATCTGCAGCACGGCCGCCGTCGCGGCGCTGCCCAGCACGTTCCCGAACTGCCGGGAGGTGTTGTAGATGCCGGACCCGGCGCCCAGCAGCGACCGGTCGAGCGTGCGCGTGGAGATGTTCGTGAGCGGCGAGAACACGAGCCCCATGCCGACGCCGAGGGCGATCATCGACGGCAGCAGCACCCACTGCGGCCCGTCGCCCAGCAGGAACGTCATCGCGAGGATCCCGGCCGCCATCAGCGCGAATCCGGTGATCGGCAGGAACTTGGCGTCCGCCCGGTTCGACAGCCGCCCCGCGAAGATCGCCACCACCCCGGACATCAGCGACGCCGGGGCCGTGACCAGGCCCGTCATCAGCGGAGACAGCTTCGGCACGGTCTGCAGGAACAGCGCGAGCGGCACGAACACACCGGTCACGGTGATGCCGATGGCGATGTTCGCGAGGTTGCCGAGCGAGAAGTTGCGGTTGCGGAAGATCCGCAGCGGCATCAGCGGCTCGGGGTTGCGCGCCGACGCCTGCCAGAGCACGAACAGGGCGAGGAACAGCACCCCGGCCGCGATGATCTCGGCGACCGTGATCGGCCCCGCCACGCGTCCCCACCGGTAGTGCTCGCCGTTCTGGATGCCGAACACCAGCAGCCCGAGCCCGAGGCAGCACAGCACGACGCCCAGCACGTCGAACCGCGGCGCGCGGTTCGGCTGCAGGTCGGGCACCCACAGGAACAGCAGCACGAGCGCGAGCACACCGATCGGGAGGTTCACGAAGAAGATCCACTCCCAGCCCAGGTGCGTGACCAGCACCCCGCCGAGCAACGGCCCGGAGACCGTCGCGAGCCCGGCCACCGACCCCCACATGCCGAGGGCCGCGCCGCGCTTGGCCGGCGGGAACAGGTGCGTGATGAACGCCATCGTCTGCGGCGTCATGGCCGCGGCGCCCAGGCCCTGGAAGACGCGGGCGGCGATCAACGCCTCCGCGCTGGTCGAGAGGCCGCAGGCCAGCGACGCCCCGAGGAAGAGCACGAGCCCGATGCCGTAGAGCCGCTTCGGCCCGAACCGGTCGCCCAGCCGCCCGGTCAGCAGCAACGGCACGGCGAACGCCAGCAGGTAGGCGCTCACCACCCAGATGACGTCGTTCAGGGTGGCACCCAGATCGGTGATCATCGACGGCAGCGCGACGTTGACGATGGTCGTGTCCAGCAGCGTCATGAAGAAGCCGACGCACAGCGCGTACACGGTCCGCCAGTTCTCGCGGTCCGTCCGAGTAGTACTACTGATGCGCGATCACCTCTTCAATCGGCACTCTCGGGAGAGTGAAGCGCTGGGTGCTTGTCCTCACCGAACGCGGTTCCGATCGCGACGGCAAGCGCAGACGGATCGCGGCACTGCTCGTCGTGCTCGGCGGCCTCATTGGATCGTGGGGCGTTGGAAGCGTGCTCGCGAGTGACCCGATCGGCTATGGAGTGCCCATCTGGCCGTTCGCCGACACCGCCGATCGCGCGGAGAACGCGTTGCTCTCCTCCGTCGTGCCCGCGGTGCGCTCCGGCATGCCGCTCAACCACGCGGGCGTCGAGGTGCTGCGCCGGACGAGCGCGTACGGCAGCGCGTTCTGGACGCTGAAGCTGCAGGTCGACGGCGAGACCCGCTGTCGCGAGGTCGCCGTCGGCCTGGACGTCACGAGCCGCCGGGTGGCGTGCTCCTAGCTGCCGGCTCCTAGCCGGGGAAACCGGACGCGCGCCACGCGCCCGGCCCGTGCTGGAGCGGCCTGCGCACGCGCCGGGCGTGGTTGGCCCACTCCGAACGCCGCTCAGGCGTCTCCTCTGCCGGGGCGGCCGAGGCCAGCCCGGCGATGACCGCGGTCAGCGCGGCGAGCTGGTGGTCGTCGGGCGTGCCTTTGACGACCTTCAGCAGCGGCTGTGCCTTCTCCTCGGGCGCGGTCACAGCGGGATGTTCCCGTGCTTCTTGGGCGGCAGCGTCTCGCGCTTGTCCCGCAGCATCGACAGCGCCCGCGCCACGTACCCGCGGGTGTAGGACGGCGGGATCACCGAGTCGACGTACCCGCGCTCGGCGGCCACGTACGGGTTGCACAGCGTGTCCTCGTACTCCTGCTGCAGCTGCGCACGCAGGGCGTCCACGTCCTCGCCGTTGGAAGCGGCGGCGGCCAGCGTCTTGCGGTGCACGATGTTCGCCGCGCCCGACGCGCCCATGACCGCGATCTGCGCCGTGGGCCACGCGAGGTTGATGTCGGCGCCCAGGTGCTTGGAGCCCATGACGTCGTACGCGCCGCCGTACGCCTTGCGCGTGATGACGGTGACCAGCGGCACGGTGGCCTCGGCGTAGGCGTAGATCAGCTTGGCGCCGCGGCGGATGATGCCGTTCCACTCCTGGTCGGTGCCGGGCAGGAAGCCGGGCACGTCCACGAACGTCAGCACCGGGATGTTGAACGCGTCGCAGGTGCGCACGAACCGTGCGGCCTTCTCGGAGGCGTCGATGTCGAGGCAGCCGGCGAACTGCGTGGGCTGGTTCGCGACGACGCCGACGCTGTGGCCGTCCACGCGGCCGAAGCCGACGAGGATGTTCGGCGCGAACAGCGGCTGGACCTCGAGGAAGTCGCCGTCGTCGAGCACGCGGTTGATGACCTCGTGCATGTCGTACGGCTGGTTCGCGGAGTCGGGGATGAGCGTGTCGAGCTCGCGGTCCTCGTCGGTGATCGCGTCGGCGAGCGAACCCTCGGCCAGGGTGCTCTCGAACGCGGGCGAGTCGCTCAGGTTGTTCGACGGCAGGTAGCTCAGGAGCTCCTTGACGTACGCGATCGCGTCCTCCTCGTCGCTGCCGAGGTAGTGCGCGTTGCCCGACTTGGTGTTGTGCGTGCGACCGCCGCCGAGCTCCTCGAACGTGACGTCCTCGCCGGTCACGGTCTTGATGACGTCTGGGCCGGTGATGAACATGTGCGAGGTCTGGTCGACCATCACCACGAAGTCGGTCAGCGCGGGGGAGTAGACGTGCCCGCCCGCGTTCGAGCCCATGATCAGCGAGATCTGCGGGATCACGCCGGACGCCTTGACGTTGCGGGAGAAGATCTCGCCGTACAGGCCGAGCGAGACGACGCCCTCCTGGATGCGCGCGCCGCCGCCCTCGTTGATGCCGATGATCGGGCGGCCGGTCTTGATCGCGAGGTCCATGACCTTGACGATCTTCTCGCCGTAGACCTCGCCGAGCGAGCCGCCGAAGACCGTGACGTCCTGGGAGAACACGCACACCGGACGGCCGTCGACGGTGCCGTACCCGGTCACCACGCCGTCGCCGTAGGGGCGGTTCTTCTCCTGGCCGAAGTTCGTGGAGCGGTGCCGCGCCAGCTCGTCCAGCTCGACGAACGAACCGGGGTCGAGCAGGAGGTCGATGCGCTCGCGGGCTGTCTTCTTGCCCTTCGCGTGCTGCTTTTCGACCGCGCGCGCCGAGCCGGCGTGAACCGCCTCGTCGTTGCGCCGGTAGAGGTCAACGAGCTTGCCCGCGGTGGTGTGGACGTCCGGGAGGTCCGCGGGGACGTTCCCGATCGGCTCGGTCGCACTGCTCATGGGCTCGCAGCCTAACGAGACCATTGCTGAACTGCTCCGTGCAGTTGTCCAGGTCACGGCGACCTGTTGGTCGCCGTTGATCGCACGTACTCTCTTCCGTTCCCATAACCTGGCGCGATGACCACCGCACTCGACGCCGCCGAGCTGCGCTCGCGGCTTGTCGCACCCAACGGCCCGTACGCCGCTCTCGACGTCGTGGCGACCACTGCGTCCACGAACGCCGACCTCGCCGCCACCAGCGCGGTCGACCGCACCGTGCTGATCGCCCTGGAGCAGACCGCCGGGCAGGGCCGTCGTGGCCGCTCCTGGTCGTCGCCCGAGGGCGGCCTCTACGTGAGCGTGCTGTTCCAGCCCGCCGGGGTGTCCGCGGACCGGTTGCCGTGGCTGAACCTGATCGCCGGACTGGCGTTGGTGCGGGTCGCCCAATCGGTTGGTGTCGAGGCGTCGCTGAAGTGGCCGAACGACCTGCTGCTGGGCCCGTCCGCGGGCAAGGGCGCCGGGATCCTGTCCGAGATCACCGCCGACGGCTCGGTCGTCGTCGGCATCGGCCTGAACGTGGCGAAGCTGCCCGCGGACGTCGAACCCGCCCCCGGCGGCCTCGCACCCACGTCGCTCGAGGACCTGGACGCCGCCGAACTGGACCGGGGCGAACTCGCGTTCCGGCTGCTCGTCGAACTGGCGCAGCTGGAAGGCGTGTGGCGCAAGAACGGCGGCGACGCGGTCGAGTCGGGCGTGCTGGAGGAGTACACCGAGCACTCGTCGACCGTCGGCAGGCGCGTCCGCGTCGAACTGGCGGGCGGCGTGGAGCTCGTCGGAGTCGCGCAGCGCATCGAGCAGGACGGCACCCTGGCCGTGCGCGGGGACGACGGCAGGGACCACGGCGTGTCCGCTGGTGACGTGGTGCATTTGCGCCCGGCGTAGTTAGGGTTGGCCCATGGCCTACCCCGACGACCTGCTGAGCTCCGGCGAGCACGTCGTGATCCACAAGCACCCCCACTGGAAGATGCTGATCTTCCCGGTGTTCTGGCTGCTGGTGGTCGTCGCGCTCGGCACCTACCTGGCAGGACTCGTCGCGGACCAGTCGTGGGCCGGCATCGCGTACGTCGTGCTGGCCGTCATCGGCGCGGTGTTGGTCCTGTGGCTGACCATCGCGCCGTTGCTGCGCTGGCGCACCACGCACTTCATCATCACGTCGGACCGCGTGATGTACCGCGAGGGCGTGTTCAAGCGCACAGGCCTCGACATCCCTTTGGCTCGTGTGAACAGCGTGCGCTTCGAGCACAGTCTGGTGGACCGCTTGCTCGGCTGCGGCACCCTGATCATCGAGTCGGCCTCGGACGAGCCGCTCGAGTTCGACGACATCCCGTCCGTGGAGAAGGTGCACACGATGTTGTACCGAGAGGTGAACGACAACCCCGACGACGACTTCTACCCGGGAGTGGTCGATGGGCGCGCGTGAGGTCGGTCTGCCGGACGTGGTGCCCGGCGGCTCGTTGCCCTCGCAGGTGACGATCTGGGAGGTCGGTGCCCGCGACGGACTGCAGAACGAGTCCGTCGTGGTGCCGGTGTCGGTGAAGCTGGAGTTCCTGGCACGACTGGCTTCCGCCGGACTGTCCGTTTTGGAGGCCACGTCCTTCGTGCACCCCAAGTGGGTGCCGCAGCTGGCCGACGCAGCCGAGCTGCTGGCCGGTCTTTCGCGGGCGCCCGGGGTCGTTTATCCGGTGCTCGTGCCGAATGAGCGTGGACTGGACCGTGCGCTGGAGGCCGGGGTCACGCACATCGCGATCTTCGCTTCGGCCACGGAGACGTTCGCCTCTCGCAACCTGAACCGGACCTTGGACTCGCAGTTCGAGATGTTCGAGCCGACTGTCGCTCGGGCCTTGGCGGCTGGTCTGGACGTGCGCGGGTACGTGTCGATGTGCTTCGGCGACCCCTGGGAGGGGGCTGTTGATCCCGCCCAGGTCGTCCGGGTCGGGGAGCGGTTGCTGGAGATGGGGTGTTCGCAGCTTTCGCTGGGGGACACCATCGGGGTGGCCACGCCTGGGCAGGTCGAGGCCTTGTTGGGTGGGTTCGGGGATGTTTCCCGGCTTGCTGTGCACTTCCACGACACCTATGGGCAGGCGTTGTCGAACACGTTGGCTGCCTTGCGGTGTGGGGTGACCACTGTGGACTCTTCTGCCGGTGGGTTGGGTGGGTGTCCGTACGCCGAGTCGGCTACTGGGAACCTCGCTACCGAGGATCTTGTGTGGATGTTGGACGGGTTGGGGGTTGAGACCGGGGTCGATTTGGATCGGCTGGTCGAGACTTCGGCTTGGATGGCTGAGCAGTTGGGGCGGCCCAGTCCTTCTCGGGTGGTTCGGGCTTTGACCAAGTAGGTGGTCCCGCGGCTTGTGCATGGCTGCTTTTGCGGGTGGCTGCTTTTGCGTTGTCGCTGTTGCGGGCGGCCTGGTCGCCTTGCGTGCTTCCCCTGGGGGCTCTGCCCCCAGACTCCCGGCAATCTGATCAGGGGGTAGCGCCGCCTGGGGCTGATGGCATGCCTGCTGCTTAGGGCGGCTGCCGGTTGCTTGGTTTGGTTGCGGTGGCGGTGGGGTCCCATCCCAAGCCGCACCAGGCATGCAGCAAGAGCTGTGGCGCGACTCGTGATGGGACCCCACCGCCGGTTCCTCTTTGCTCAGGACGGCTCGCCTGCGGCATCGCGGCAGTCGTCCGGCTCGCCTGCAGCATCGCGGCAATCGTCCGGCTCGCCTTCGGCGTCGCGCCGGTCAGGCGCACCGGCCCGCCGCCGTGCGCCGCCGTCAGCCCGCCGCCGTGCGTCCCGCCGCCGTGCGTCCCGCCGCCGTCAGCCCCGCGCCGTGAACATCCCCGTCGCCACGAACCGGTACACCAGCTCGTCGCCCCGCCGAGCCGTCCCCTCGAACTCCACCAGCCCCAACCCCGGCCGCTTCTTCGACAGCCGCGCGCTCAGCACCTCCGCCGCGAACGTCAGCGTGTCGCCGGGGTACACCGGGGCCAGCCACGAGAGTTCGCGGCCTCCCGGCGAGCCCTGGGAGGTGGAGTCGGAGAGGACCTCGTCGACCCAGCGGCGCATCCAGAGTGAGGCGGTGTACCAGCCGGAGGCGGACAGACCGCCGAAAATCGAGGTCTTGCCCGCCTCGTCGTCGAGGTGGAACGGTTGCGGGTCGAACTTCCTCGCGAAGTCCAGCATGTCCTCCCGGTCGACGGTGAGCTCGCCGAGCGGGATGATGCGGCCTGCGGGCAGATCCTCGAAGGCGATCATCTCGTTGATCCTAGTAACTGAATCCGCTGGGAACCGATCTATGGGCAACGGCGTCTCAGAGCCTGAGCCCAGGGCTATGCGTGTGAGGGGGACTCGGTGGACGACCACCGTGCGCAGGTCGAGGAGCTGCTCGCCGACTACCGGCGCAGCCGCGAGCAGTTGGTGTCGGTGCAGCGCGAGCTGGCCGCTGTGTCCGGGCAGGCTTCCAGTCCCGACGGGATGGTCACCGCGACCGTCGGGTCGGGTGGGCGGTTGACTCACCTCGAGCTCTCCGAGCTGGCCTATCGGCGGCATCGGCCCGAGCAACTGGCCGAGCTGATCGTGCGCACCGTTGCGGCGGCTGCCGCTGGTGCGGCCGAGGAGACCTATCAGGCGCTCAGTGCCGTGCTGCCCGCTTCGACCGATCCTGCGGCGGTGGTGGCCGGTACCGCGGACCTGCGGCCCGACGAGTACGCGGCCGACGACACCGAGACCCTGGATCTCGGGTACCAGCCCGTCCGCCGGCGTGTGGACGACGACGAGGACAACGAGCAGCGGGAGAGCTGGCTCGACTCCGAGCTCATCAACAGGAGGGTCCGATGACCGGGTACTCGGCCGACCTCGAGCGGTTGGACGCCGGGGCGCGTGAGCTCAAGGGATTCGCCGGGCAGGCCACCGAGATCGCCGGGGCGCTGGAGCGGGCGCTCGCCGGGTTCGGGGCCTGCTGGGGGGACGACGCGGTCGGGCGGAGCTTCGCCTCCTCGCACGAGAAGCCCGCCGGTGACGCGAGCGGGGCGTTGGCCGGGCTCGCGACGACGTTGGGCGACGTCGGCGACAAGCTCGCCTCCACGGCGGCGACGTACCGCCACGTCGAGCAGAGCAACGCTTCCGCGATGAGAAGGTTGGACGGCTGACATGGGCATCGAGCTTCCCGCCGAACTCGCCGACGTCGCGGCCAAGGCCGGTGTCACGTGGCCCAAGGCCGACGAGGACGCCATGCGCTCCAGCGCCGTCGCCTGGCGCGAGGCGGGCGACAAGATCAAGGGTCTCGGGACGTCGTCCGACGGTGCCGCCGGGCGTGCCCTGGACGGGGTCACCGGTTCCACGGGTGACGCCGCTCGCGGGCGTTGGGCCAAGGTCGTGGGCCCCGACGGCGACTTCCAGCGCGCCGCCCGCGGGTGCCACGCCGCCGCGGACCGGCTCGACCACGCCGCCAAGCAGGTCGGTGCCGCGAAGGTCGAGATCGTCCGCGAACTCGTGGTGCTCGCCAAGAACAACGACGCCGCGACGGTCTCGGCCAACGCCGGCAACCCCGCCGCGCTGCTCGGTCTCGACACGCTGACCAAGGGGGCCGCGGCCAACGTCGCGAACCTCCAGAACACGCTGACCTCCGCCATCCGGCTCGACAGCGGCATCGACATGGCGACCCACGGCTCGCAGCCCGTCAACACCGCCCCCGGCGCTCACGGGCCCGGTGGCACCAGCGGTGGCCTGCTCGGCCTCGTCGGTGACGTCGTGACGCCGGTCGCGGGTGCCGTCGTCGCGCCGGTGGCGAGCGTGGTCGCACCTGTCGTCGAACCCGTCGCCGCCGTGGTCGCCCCGGTGACCGAGGCCGTCGCACCCGTCGTCGGCGCCGTGACCGCTCCGGTCGCGCCCGTCGTCGGCGCTGTCACGGCACCTCTCGCACCTGTCGTCGGTGCGGTGACGGAGGTCGCCGCTCCCGTTCTCGACGCCGCCGCACCCGTCACCGCGCCCGTCGCGGCCGCGGTGCAGCCGGTCGTCCACGCGGTGCCCGGCGCCCACGAGACCCTCGGCCCGGTGCTCGACGGACCCGGCCAGGGACCGGGCGAGGGTCCGGGACAGGGTCAGGGTCAGGGCCGTGGCGAGGGCAAGGGCGGTGTCGTCCCCGGACTCGTCGCCGACGTGGGCAACGCGGTCGGCCACGTCACCGCGCCCGTCGCGCAGCCGGTGGCCGACGCGATCCCGAGCGTCCACGGCAGCCTCGGCCCGATCGCCGAGGGCACGACCCAGGCTTCCGCCGCCGTGCTCGACCCGACGCTGGTCCGCGGCGCTGAGGCGCACGGTCCGGCTCCTGCCGCGCCCCAGGCCGCGGCACCCGCTGCCGCGGCAGCCGCTCCCGCGGGCCCCGCGGTGGGTGGTCCTCCGGCCGCCGGTCCGATCGGCGGTCCCGTCGGCGGTGCCGTGGGTGGTGCTGTCAGCGGTGTTCCGGCGGCCGCCTCCCAGGTCGGCGCGGTCGCGGGCCAGCCGGCCCCAGCGGCGCAGCAGGGACAACCGGCCCAGGCGCAGCAGGCCCAGCAGGCCGCGAAGGCCGCCGAGGCCAAGGCCGGTGAGGCGAAGGCCGGCGAGCTCAGGTCGGGTGACGCCAAGTCCGGTCCCCAGGCAGCAGGCAAGACCGGTGGCGTGCCGGCCCAGTTCGCGGGCAACCAGCCCACCCAGTTCGGCGGTCAGGCCACCACGACCCAGCCGGGCCAGGTGCAGGGCCAGACCCACGGCGGCACGCAGGCCGCCTCCCAGGCGCAGGGTCCGCAGGTGGCGGCGAAGGACGCCCTGGCCAAGGACCTGGCGAGGGACCTGGCGAAGGACGGTGACGCGGCGCGGGACGGCGACATCGCGACCGTGCAGGACACGGGCGAGCGCAAGGTCGGCGACACCATCGCGAGCCCGGCCGCTCCCGGCGTCGACCTCGGCGTCTCGGCACCGGCCTCGCACGCCCTGAGCGACCGCCTGGAGAACCGCGAGACCCAGGCCCTGGCCTCGGGGCTCGCCGGCGAGATCCTCGGCCACACCTACACCGCGGCGGCGGCCGGCAGCTGGTTCATGGCGGTCTTCCTCAGCGCGGGACGGGCTCCGCGCCTCGCCCCGAAGCCGGCCCGTCAGCTCCCGCCGCCTCCGCAGACGGAGGAGCAGCCGGTCCCGAGGTTCGCCCCCGGCGACCACCCGCAGGCGATCGACCTGTCCGCCCCGAAGCCGTCGAAGCACTCCGAGGGGCTCCGCAAGGATCACCCGATCGTGCAGGAGCTGCTGGAGGGCCACGACCCGCTCGCGGGCATGCACGAACGCGACTGGGAGGGCCTGTTCCTGCACGAGGACGGCACCCCGCGCTGGCCGCTCGAACGCGAGGGCGGTTACGAGGACAGCCTGCCCGAGGTGCTGGAGGCGGGCGCCGAGCTCGACCGGTTCGGCACCCCGGAGGGCCGCGTCCTCAACGTGGCGGGCACCCCGTTCGCCCAGCGCTCGCTGCCGCCCCGGGCCGCGGCCGAGGGCTACCGGCGGTACCGGGTCGAGAAGGACCTGCCCGTCCACCGCACGATCAGCGCGCCCTGGTTCGGCCAGCCCGGCGGGGCGAGCCGCTACCGCACCACCTACCCCGTCGCGGACCTCGTCGCGCTCGGCTACCTCACGGAGATCACGGCATGAACGTCGAACAGCTGCCCGAGTGGCTGACCAGGATCGGCGTGCCGGACGACGTCGTCAGCCTCGGCGAGGAGACGGAGGGCCGCTGGTGCCTCCTCGCCGACGAGACCGGCTACGAGGTGTTCTGGCAGGAGCAGGGCAACCGCTACGACTGGGCCCGGTTCGACGACGAGGGCGTGGCCTGCCACTACCTCTTCGGACGCCTCGCCTGGGCCCAGGTCGCGCGCGGAACCCTCACCGTGCCAACAGCTTGAGGGCTTCCTCGTGCAGGTGGCCGTTCGACGTCAGCACACTGCCGGCGTCGTAGCGCTCCTCGCCGTCGAGCGAGGTGAAACGGCCACCTGCCTCGGTCACCAGGACCTGGAACGGGGCGATGTCCCACGGGTTCGCCACGCACTCGGGGGCCAGGTCGATCGCGCCCTCCGCCACCAGGCAGTGCTGGTAGAAGTCGCCGAACGCGCGGCTCTCCCAGGTCGCGTCCACAAGACGCAGATAGGCCTCGCGAGAGTGGTACGTCACCCACGACTTGATGTCCGTCGTGGACACGTAGGCGTCTTCGAGAGAACGCACGCCCGACACGGAGATGGCGCGCTCCCCGGAGGCGTCGGACGCGAACGCGCCACCACCGGCAGCGGCCCACCAACGCCGGCCGAGCGCCGGAGACGAGACGACGCCCACGACCGGAACGCCATCCACGACCAGTGCGATCAGCGTCGCCCAGATCGGCACACCGCGCAGGAAGTTCTTCGTGCCGTCGATCGGGTCGAGCACCCAGACGCGTGAGGCGTCCAGCGTGCCGCCGCGTTCCTCGCCCATGATCACGTCGTCGGGGCGTTCGGAGGACAGCACCGAACGGATCGCGTCCTCCACCGCGACGTCGGCATCGGTGACGGGCGTGCGGTCCGGCTTGCGTTCCACGGCGAGGTCGTGGGCGCGGAAGCGGGTCGCGGTGATCGCGTCGGCGGCGTCGGCGAGGCGGAGGGCGAGTTCGAGATCAGCATCGTGGCGTGACACGCGGCGATCGTTCCACGAATACGCTGGGACCCGTGAGCGTGGTGTTGCTGGCCGAGGACGATCCGGCCATCGCTGAACCCCTCTCCCGCGCGCTGACGCGGGAGGGCTATTCGGTGCAGGTCGTCGGGGACGGGCCGAGTGCGTACGAGGCCGCCATCACCGGTGGTATCGACCTCCTGGTGCTGGACCTCGGCCTGCCGGGCATGGACGGGCTGGAGGTGTGCCGGCGGCTGCGGCAGAGCGGCAGGGGCGTGCCCGTGCTGATGCTCACCGCGCGTGCCGACGAGGTCGACTTCGTCGTCGGGCTCGACGCGGGCGCGGACGACTACGTCGCGAAACCGTTCCGGCTGGCCGAACTCATGGCCCGCATCCGTGCCCTGCTGCGTCGCCGCGCACCGGGAACGCTCGAGGTCAACGGTGTGCGCGTCGACCTGGCCGCCCGGCGCGTCACGGTCGACGGCGGCGAGATCCAGCTCGCGAACAAGGAGTTCGAGCTGCTCAAGGTGCTGATCCAGCGCGCGGGGCAGGTCGTGAGCCGCGACGAGATCCTGTCCGAGGTCTGGAACGACCCGGACCTGAAGGGCAGCAAGACGCTCGACATGCACATGTCGTGGCTGCGCCGCAAGCTCAGCGACGGCACCCCGAACTCCGCCGAGAAGCGCATCGCGACCGTGCGCGGCCGCGGTTTCCGCTTCAACGCCGACTAGTGCGCCGCCGGATCCTGCGGGCGATCCTGCTCGCCGTCGCCGTCACCGGGTTCGTGCTCGGTCTGCCGCTCGGGTACTCGGCGCTCACGCTCGTCGAGGACACGGCTCGCGGCGACCTGAACGAGAGCGCCCAGCGCATCGCGACGCGGATCGACGACCAGATCGCCAAGCAACAGCCGCTCGACCTCGAAGAGGTGCGCGTCGCCATCCCGACCGACGGCCGCCTGACGGTCGTGTCCGGAGGCGCCATCAGGGTCACCGGTCCCTCACCGGGCACCGACCCGCTGACCGTCGAACTGCCGATCGCCCAGGAGGGCAGCGTCCGGCTGGAGATCCCCTCCGGCCCCATGCACACCCAGCAGTACCAGGTCGCGGGCCTGGTGCTGCTCCTGCTCGCGGTCTCCGTCGGCACCGGCACGATCGTCGCCCTGGTGACGGCGCAAACGCTTGCCAAACCGCTGGGCCACGTGGCCGCCCGCGCGTCCCGGCTGGGCGCCGGCGACTTCCGCGCCGACGAGCAGCGCTACAACATCGCCGAGCTGGACGCGGTCTCCGAGGCCCTCGACACCTCCGCGACGGCGCTGGCCCGGCTCGTGCAGCGCGAACGCGAACTGGTCGGTGACGTCTCCCACCAGCTCCGCAGCCGCCTCACGGCCCTGCAACTGCGCCTCGAAGCCCTCGCCGAACACCCGGAACCCGACACGGCCGCCGAGGCCCGTGCCGCGCTGGACCAGGCAGAACGCCTCGCCGCCGTCCTCGACGAGCTGCTGGCCGCCGCCCGCGCGGCCAGGGCCGTCGGCGCCGAGCCGCTCGAGTTGCGACCCGCGCTGACCGCGATCGCCGACGAGTGGCGCGAACAGGTCAAGAGCCAGGGCAGGGCGTTGCGCGTCCGCGTCCCGGACGGCCTGCTGGCCCGCGCCACACCCGCGCGTCTGCGTGAAGCCATCGGGGTGCTGCTGGACAACGCGCTGCGGCACGGCGAGGGCTCCGTCGTCGTCTCCGCCCGCGGGGAGGACGGCACGGTCGTCGTCGAGGTCAGCGACGGTGGGGCGGGTGTGCCGGACGAGCTCGCGGCGCACATCTTCGAGCGCGGCGTGTCCGGCGGCGGTTCGACCGGCGTGGGGCTGGCGCTCGCGCGGGCCCTGGTCGACGCGGACGGCGGCAGGCTGGAGCTCTCGACGGCCCGGCCGGCGACGTTCGCCGTGTTCCTGCCGGTGCCGAAGGCGCAGGACGTGGTGGGCATCCCCTGGAAGGCGCCGAGCACCCCGCGTTGAGGCCTACGAGTGGCCGAGTTCCTTCTCGTCCTCGATCGACCGCTTGGCACCCCGGACGTTCTCCTCGGGGAACACCCAGTTCTTGTAGCCGTACCAGCGGAAGGCCATCGCGACGAGCGTGCCGACGATCTGCGCGCTCAGGAAGTCCGAGATCTCCTCGGTGAGCCGCGACACGTGGGGCTCCTGCAGGTGGAACGCGTAGCGCGAGACCCACAGCGGCGCCGAGTTGAGCACGATGCCGATGCCGTTGACCAGGAAGAACAGCAGCGCCTCGTGGTGGCGCTCGCGGCCGCCGCGGGTGCGGAACGACCACTCCCGGTTCAGGATGTACGACACGATCGTGGCGACCAGGGTCGCGATGATCTTCGCCGTCACCGGGTTGTTCGGCAGGACCACGGTCTTGATCCCGAAGAACAGGACCGTGTCGATCACGAAGCAGGTGCCCCCGACCAGGGCGAACTTGACTAGTTCACGATGCTTCAGCGCGATCGACCGGATCGGCTCCGGAAACCGCGAGATCACTGTTTCGCCTAGGGACACGTGGCGAGTCTACGGAGATCGGGTGAACGCGGCGGTCCGGCCGCGCGTCGGCGTCCGGGAAGACCCAGCGGCGCATCGCCCAGAACTTGAAGCCGGTGGCGAGCAGCATGCCGATGATCGAGCCCGAGACGAAGTCCGCGACCTCCTCGGTGAGCACCGAGACGAACGGGGCCTGCAGGCCGAACAGGTGCCGCGACAACCACAGCGGCAGGATGTTGATGGCCACGCCCAGACCGCTGACCAAGAAGAACAGCGCGGCTTCGTGGTGGCGCTCGCGGCCGCCGCGGGTGTGGAACGACCACTCGCGGGACAGCACGTACGAGGCGATGATCGCCACCAGCACGCCGATGACCTTCGCCGTGACGACCTTGTCGGTCAGCACGGTGAGCTTCAGCGCGTACCAGACACCGTTGTCGATGAGGAACGTCGTGCCGCCTACCAGGGCGAACCGGATCAACTCGCGGTGCTTGTGCAGCAAGAACTGGAGTGGTTCCGGCAGCCGGCTCATGGCGCGGCGAACGACTGGCAGCACCGCGTCAGCTTACGGATCTAGGTAACGGTGCCCGTCTCCGGGTGTTACATTCCGCCACGCAAAGGCACATGACCTGCACGTTCAGTGACGGTCAAAGATCAACTAATGATCAACTCCGCGGCGGTTCGCAGGGCTGCCAGCCGACGATGCCGCCGATCAGCCCCGGGATCAGGCCGTGCGGCGGTGCGCACGGCTCCGAGCGAGTGGGCGGTGTCGTCGACGGCGGCAGCGTCTCGGACGGGACCGGCAGCGTCGGCACGGACGGGACGGTCGGCACCGTGTTCGACGGAACGGTCACCGTGGGCTCCGTGGGCAGCGTCGGTTTCGTCGGCTCGGTCGGCACCGTCGCGGTCGGCGTGGTCGGTTTCGTCGGCTCGGTCGGTTTCGTGGGCTGCGTGGTCGTGGTCGGCGGCACCGTCGTGGTCGTCGGCGGGTTCGGCGGTTCCTCGACCGGCGGCACCGGCCAGGCCTTGACCGGCACGGTCACGGACTTCGTCGCGTTGCCCAGCGCGGCCGTGACGGTGATGGTCCCGCCGCGGTGCCCGAACGCCCAGACCGACATCCGGTACCGGCCCGCCTTCTCCAGGTCGGTGACGCAGTGCAGCGTCCTGCCGGCCGGGGAGCACTCGCGGTACGGCGTGTAGAGGACGAGGTTCTCCGACGTCGAGATGTCGAGCTTCAGCGTGCCGGCGCGCGGGCCGGTGTTGCGCACCTCGACGTCGGCGCGCGGGTCCCAGAAGATCTCGTCCTGCCACGTCTGCACGAGCAGTTCGAGGTCGTCGTACACGGGCGGCACGTTGACCGCGACGCTGACGTTGACCGAGATGGCCGCGCCCGCGCTGATGACGCCGGTGATCGTGCCGGGCACGGCGGTGTCGGTCGCGCGCAGCAGGAAGTGGAACGTCGCCTGCCCACCGGGCGCGATGCCCTGCGGCGTCACGCACGTGATCGTGCCGGTGCCGGCGGGGCAGTTCACGGTCTGCTCGGCCGAACCGCCGTCCGGTTGCAGCAGGCGTGCGCCCGCGAACGAGGCGGGGCCGCCGGTCGACACCACGCCGGGCGGCAGGTTCAGCACCATGCTCGCGGGCGGTGCGGCCGTGCCGCCGCTGTTCAGGATCGTGATCGGGAAGTCCTTGGGCTCCTCGCCGGGCGTCAGCGTGTACCCGCTCGGGGTGGTCGGCGTGAGCGACGGAGGCGTGGGGGCGGGCGGTTCCGGAGCAGGGGGCTCGGGCGCGGGCGGTTCGGGGGCGGGCGGAGGCGCGGGCACCGGTGAGGGCGGCGGTTCCGTCGTGGCCGCCGGCGGTTCCGGCGTCGGCGCGGGCGGAACGGGCGCGGGCGGCACCGGGCGCGGCGGCTGGACCTGGGTCTGGGCGGGCGGCGCCTGGACGGCTTCCACCACCGGCGCCTGCTGCTCGCCACCGGCCGCGGCCAGTGCGACCACGACGGCCGCGGCCACGGCGGCGGCGGAACCACCGACCGTGACGAGCTGGCGGGGGATCGCGGCACCGACGGCGCCCGCACCACCCGCGGCGGCTCCGGCACCGACGACGGCCGTGGTCGTGCCGGCCGTCACCAGGTACGTCGCGGCGCCGATGCCCAGCACCAGGGGCGCGACGAAGATCCGCAGCGAGCCGTTGACGTCCGCGAGCTCGGCGGCCAGCGCCCGGCATCGGCCGCACTCGTCGAGGTGCGTCTCGACCTGGGTCGCCTCGCGCTTCGACAGGCCCGCGCGGGTCCAGGCGCCGAGCCGGTCGACGGTCGCCTTGCAGCGCTCCGCCTCCGTGTCGGCCAGGTGCATCTGCAGGTACTGCTGCTTGAGGCCCTCGCGGGCGCGGTAGGCGAGCGCGGACACGCCGTTGGCCGTCAGCCCGAGCAGCGGGGCGACCTCGGCGGGCGACTGGCCCTCGATCTCGGTGTGCCAGAGCACCATCTGCCAGCGCTCGGGCAGTGCGGCGAACGCGCGGGCGGCCATGGACTTCTCGAGCCCGGCCACGGCCGTGTCGCTGAAGGCGACGGGGGGCGCGACGTCGGTCATGTCCTCGGTGAGGTCGACCTTCTTGTCGCGGCGGGTCTTGTCGTACGCGGTGTGGCGCAGCGCCGTCAGCAGGTAGGCGCGGAACGCCGAGTCGGGGCCGCGGCCCGCGCGCAGCGTGTCGAGCACCTTGGCGAACGCCTCGGACACGAGGTCGTCGGCCTCGGCCTGGGAGCGGGCCAGCTGGCGCGCGAGGTTGTAGGCCGCCGAGACGTGGCGTTCGTACAACTTGCCGTAGGCGTCGATGGTCCCACCACGTACGGACTCGATGAGTTCCGCGTCGCTGGGTCCCTGGACGTCTGCAGGAACGATAGCCACGATCTTCGTTTCCCTCCTCCGCGGCACTCAGTGTGACTTACGGCGCGTTGAGCAGTCATCTCAATCCCCCGCGCGGGTTGCGTCACGAATCGGCGACGGGTGCGTCTCCCACCTGGAATCGGGCGAACTGGAGGGAGACCGGGTGGGTGTCGCACAAGCGGAACGCCTCCTGAAGTCGAGGTGGCGGACCGCCACCATGGCCGCAGGCTGGGCGTTCCCCGCAGACTGGCCCCTCGCCGAGGTCGACGAGGTGTGCGCGGCGATGCTCGAGGACGCCGACCCCGGCGACGCGCTGGTCCGGCTGGGCCGCGCCCGCGCCGAGGCCGGGGCGGGCCTGAGCGAGACGCTGCTGGACCTCGCCGCGCTGCACGCCGTGCTGACCGAGTCGTCGCACGTCGTCTCTCCGGACGTCGACGCGCTCCCGTCCCGGATGCTGCGCATGACGGCCCTGGGCTGGGCGGACGTCGTGACGAAGCAGGCGGGCGAGTGCGCGGCCGAGGACCCGCTGACGGGCCTGGCGACCGCCGCCTACCTGCGCACACGACTGGGCGAGGTGTACCGGGAGACCCCGGTCGCGTCCCTCGACTACGCGCTGGTGATGCTGCGGATCGACGTGCACCGCGCCTCGGGCTGGTCCCGCGTCGTGGCGATGACGCTGGCCTCCGACGCGTTGCGCGCCGTGTTCGACGGCGGCGAGACGCTGGCGTCGCTCGGACCGTGCGTGGCCGCGGTGCTGGTGCGCCGGGACGAGCTGCTGGCGCGAAGAGTCTCGAACCTCAGGGTCCTGGCGGCCGACCGGCTCGCCGACGACCCCCACGTCCGGCCGGTCGGCCCCGCCAAGGTCTGGGTCGAGCAGCTTCCGGACACGCACGCGGAGGCGCGTGCACTCCTCACCTCGCTAGGGCGCTGAACCCCCTGTCCCGCGCCCGGCGGTCTCCCCGTGTCCCCACCGGGGTCGCTTCACAACACTCCCGGAAGTGTTCTATTGTCCTAGTTCACTAGAACAATCTGGGGAGCGTGCGTGGTCGAGTTCCACGTTGACCGCGGCAGCGGCTATCCCCCGTACCTGCAGATAGGACAGCAGGTCAGGGAGGCCCTGAGGCTCGGCTGGTTGCAGCCGGGCGATCGGCTGCCGACGGTGCGCGACGTCGTCGCCACGAGCGGCGTGAACGCGAACACCGTGCTGAAGGCCTACCGCGAGCTGGAGCTCGCCGGCCTCGTCGAAGCCCGCCAGGGCTCCGGCACCTTCGTCAAGGCCTCCTTGGGGTCCGCCGCCCCCGAGGACCTGGACCCGTTGCGCGAGGGCCTCGCCAAGTGGGTCGCGGAGGCACGCTCCGCCGGGTTGGAGGACGAGGACATCTACGCGCTGGTGCGCGAAGTGCTGAGTGGGGGAGCGCAATGAGCGTCGTTGCGGCCGATGTGTCGAAGTGGGCGGTGCGGAACGTGTCCTTCGAACTGCCGCCCGGCAGCGTCACGGCGATGGTCGGGGCCAACGGCTCCGGCAAGTCGACGCTGCTCAACGTGCTGGCCGGACACCTGCCGCCGTCGTCGGGGCACGCGTCGATCGCGGGCCGCGTGGCGTACGTGCCGCAGCACAAGCCGATGTACAGGTCGTTCAAGGTCGCGGACGTGCTGCAGTTCGGCCGCCGCATGAACGAGGTCTGGGACGAGCGCCGCGCCGACGAGTGGCTCACCCGGTTCAAGGTCCCGCGCAGGCTCCAGGTCGAGGACCTGTCCGGCGGCCAGCGCACGCACGTGACGCTGGCGCTGGCCCTGGGATCGCGGCCGGACGTGCTGCTGCTCGACGAACCTCTCGCCGAGCTGGACCCGTTGGCACGTCACAAGGTCATGCGCGAGCTGCTGACCGAGGTGAACGACAACGGCATGACGCTGGTGTTCTCCACGCACGTCGTTGCGGAGATCGGCGGAGTCGCGGACCGGTTGCTGCTGCTGTCGAACGGGCGGCTGCTCGTCGACGGCGACACGGACGAGCTGCTGGAGCAGCACGTCCTCTACACAGGCCCGCACGCCTCGAAATCACCCGTGGAGGGGCCCGTGGTGCTGGCGAAGCACGGCCGGTCGCAGTCGTCGTACCTCGTGCGTTCCGGCGGCGTCCGCGTCGACGAGCCGTGGACCGCCCGGTACGTGACGCTCGAAGAGCTGGTCGTGGCCCACCTGGAGCGTGCGGCGTGAACCTGGAGACGACCATCTGGCTGACCTGGCGCCAGCACCGCTGGTCCGTCCTCGGCGTCGCCGCCATCGCACTGGCCGCGGCGTTCGCCCTCATCACCGCGGAGGTGGACCAGGGGTTCGTCAGGGACTCGATGCCGATCACCGGGTTCTACGGGCTCATCGTGCAGCTCGGGTTCGGCGCGCTGATCGGCATGTTCTGGGGTGCCCCGCTGCTCGCCAGGGAGCTCGAGGACCGCACCTACTTCGTGGCCTGGGGCCAGGACGTCACGCCCGTGGAGTGGTTGCGCGGCAAGGTCCTCGTCCTCGGCGTCCTGGCCGCCCTGCTGGGTGCCGTGGTCGGCGCGGGCGACGGGTACGTGGGCTCGTCGAGTTCGTGGTCGAGCTTCGAGGCCGACCCGCTCGTGCAGGCCGGCTACGCGGTCCTGGGCCTGGCCGTGGGCGTGCTGGTCGGCCTGCTGACCCGGCACGTCGTCACGGCGATCGCGGGGACGTTGGTGTTCTTCACGCTCGTGCGCGTCCTCCTGGCCATGTCGGTGCGCGACTACTACTTCCCGCCGGAGCGCGTGATCGCCCGCTGGGAGAACACCCCGGTCGTGCCGGAACGCAGCCTCGAACTCCCCGGCGGCTTCGTCGGTCAGGACCTCGAGCCGGTGCCCTCGCGGGGCGACTGCGTGAGCGCGATCAATGAGAGCAGCTGCATGCGCCGCGCGAACGCCGCCATCGGCACCTACGTCGACTACCAGCCGATCGAGCGGCTCACGGCGTTCCGGATCATCGAGTTCGTCCTGTGCCTGCTGCTCGCGGCCGTGGTGCTGTGGGTGGCGTTCCGGCTGCTGCGCAACGGTGGTGCGTGGAAGCCTTCGCGGTCCCATCGGCGCATCGGTGTGCCGGTGGCTCCGGTGTCCGGCGTGGCCGCCGGGGCGGTGACCGACTCCGCTGCCGAGCCTGCCGCCGGGGCAGTGGCTGTGCTCGTCGCCGAGCCCGAGGCGGAACTCGGGCCCGAGCCCGAGCCTGACGCCGAGCCTGAGCCCGGGCTCGACCCCGAGCCCGACGCTGAGCCGGAACCCGAGCCGGAGCCCGACCCGGACCCCGAGCCCGAGCCCGAGCCCGAGCCCGAGTTCGAACCGGAACCCCACCCTCAGCCCGAGCCCGAGCCGGAAGCGCCCGACACCGCTCACAAGGCCCCGGACACCGCCGCCGACAAGGCGGACGGATAGCGCGGCCGGAACCCGAGCTCGCGCTGCACCCGCTCCGTGGACACGATCCCGTGCCACGGGTCGAACTCCCGCTGAACGGCCTCACCTGGGGGTAGGCCGTTCAGCAGGAGCAGTTCCACCGCCGTGGCCGGGCTGTCGTCGGCGATGTTGAAGATCCCGTCCGCCCCGGCTTCCAGCACCTTCAGCACCCCCTGGGCCACGTCCTCGTGGTGCACCAGGTGCAACCGCCGGTGGCCGGGCCAGGCCGAGGCCCACCGCAGCGACTCCTCGAGGTGCGGATCGCCCTCGCCGTAGACGAACCCGAGCCGCAGGACCGCGGCCGGCCTCGTGGCGAGGACGGCCTGCTCTCCCAGGGCCTTGGTGCGCGGGTAGTCCCCGTCCGCCGAGTCGGGATCGGTGGGGTCGGTCTCGACGGCGGGCCTGCCCAATCCCTTGGGGTACACCAGGTTCGTGCTCATGTGGACGAACAGCGGCACCTTCGCGGCGGCCTCGGCGAGCGCCCGCGTTCCGTGAACGTTCACCCCTTCGAAGTCCGCGCTCGTGCGCAACGCGGCCGCGGCGTGGACCACGGCGTCCACGCCGTCGACCAGTTCCTCGACGGCCCGGGCGTCTTCGAGCCGCCCGGCCAGCACGCGCACGTCGTGACCCTGCTCCCGCAGCCTCAGGAGAAGCCTGCTGCCGACCCGTCCGGTCGACCCCGTCATCGCGATCTTCATGCTTTCCAGCGTCTTCCCGCGCTCGCGGGCCAGCCAGGGACAGTTGATACGTGGCTACCGTGGTGGCATGCGAGAGATGGCGGACTTCTTGCGCAGCCGTCGTGAACGGATGGCACCGCTGGGCGATGGCCGGCGCCGAACGCCAGGACGTCGTCGTGAGGAGATCGCGGCCGCCGCGGGCATGTCCGTCGACTACTACTCGCGCCTCGAACAGGCCCGTGGGCCGCATCCGTCCGTGTCGGTCCTGAACGGCATCGCGCGCGCATTGGAACTCGACGACGACGAGCGCGCGCACCTGTTCCGGCTGGCAGGCGAGGCCGTGCCGGAGGAGCCCGCCTCCACCGCGGTCCGGCCGGGCGTCCGGTTGCTGCTCGACCGGCTGCGCGACGACCTCGCCGTGGTGATCTCCGACCTCGGCGACGTGCTCGCCGCGACCCCGCGCGCCGAGCTGGTGTTCGGTGACCTCGTCGGCCGCAACCTGCTCAGGCGGTACTTCCTCGGTGACGGGAGCTGGGTGCCGGAGGAGGACCGCGAGGAGGCCGCCCGTTCGCACGTCGCCGACCTGCGCGCGACCCTGGCCCGAAGGTCCGCTGCGGCGGCGCTGGTCGAGGAGCTGATGGCGAGCCCGTTGTTCGCGCGGCTGTGGGCCGAGCACGACGTGGCGGTGCGCCGTTCGGCCCGCAAACGGCTGCGGCACCCGGTTCTCGGGCTGCTGGAGTTCGACTGCGAGGTGCTCGGCGCGCCCGAGCACGACCAGCGGCTGGTGATCCACGTCGCACCCGAGGGCAGCGTCACCGCGCAGAGGCTGGCTCTGCTCGCGACGGCGCCCGAAGCCGCAGGTAGGATGCCTGAACCGTGGACTCTCGTACCCGTCTCCCCGTCGTCGGAATGATCGGCGGCGGGCAGCTCGCCCGCATGACGCACCAGGCCGCGATCCCGCTGGGACAGTCGCTGCGCGTGCTCGCAGTCTCCGAGAACGACCCGGCCGCGCTCGTCGCGCGGGACGTGGTGCTCGGCACCCACACCGACCTCGACGCGCTGCGCTCGTTCGCGAAGGGCTGCGAGGTGGTCACGTTCGACCACGAGCACGTGCCCCAGGAGCACCTGCGCGCGCTGGTCGCCGAGGGCGTGAAGGTGCACCCCGGCCCGGACGCGCTGCAGTTCGCGCAGGACAAGCTGAAGATGCGCGTGCGGCTGGCCGAGCTGGGGCTGCCGGTGCCGCCGTTCACCGAGGTCCACGACGTCCGCGACGTGCTGAAGTTCGGCGCCGAGCACGGCTGGCCGTGCGTGCTGAAGGCGATCCGCGGCGGTTACGACGGCCGCGGTGTGTGGATGCTGAACACCCCGCAGAGCGCCGAGCGGGTCGTCCCGGAGCTGCTGGAGTCGGGCACGCCGCTGATGGTCGAGCAGTGCGTTCCGATGCGCCGCGAGCTGGCCGCCGTCGTGGCGCGCTCGCCGTTCGGGCAGGGCGCGGCGTGGCCGGTCGTCGAGACCGTGCAGTCCGACGGCATCTGCGTCGAGGTGCTCGCCCCCGCACCGGGCCTGGACGGCGCCGAGGCCCAGGAGCTGGCGCTGAAGGTCGCCGACGCGCTGGGCGTCGTGGGCGTGCTGGCCGTCGAGCTGTTCGAGACCGCGGACGGCGTGGTCGTCAACGAGCTGGCGATGCGCCCCCACAACTCCGGCCACTGGTCGATCGAGGGCGCGCGCACGTCGCAGTTCGAACAGCACCTGCGTGCCGTCCTCGACTACCCGTTGGGCCGCACGGACCTGATGGCGCCCGCCGTCGTGATGGGCAACGTCCTCGGTGCGACCGACACGCCCGCGATGGGCCCCGACGAGCGCGTGCACCACCTGTTCGCCCGGTTCCCGGACGCGCACGTGCACCTGTACGGCAAGGAGGAACGGCCGGGCCGCAAGATCGGCCATGTGACGTTCCTCGGCAACGACATGACCGAGGTCCGCTCGCGCGCACGGCTCGCCGCGGACTGGCTCTCCACGGGCGTCTGGTCAGACGGTTACGACATCCACGGCGAAGAGCGGAGCGCGGAGTGACTCAGGTTGGCGTGATCATGGGCAGTGACTCGGACTGGCCGGTGATGAAGGCGGCCACCGAAGCCCTCGCCGAGTTCGACGTTCCGTTCGAGGTGAGCGTCGTCTCCGCCCACCGCACCCCGCAGCGCATGCTCGACTACGCGAACTCGGCCGCCGCGCGCGGCCTGCGCGTGATCATCGCGGGCGCCGGCGGTGCAGCCCACCTGCCCGGCATGGTCGCCTCGGCCACCGTGCTCCCGGTCATCGGCGTCCCCGTGCCGCTGAAGTACCTCGACGGCATGGACTCGCTGCTCTCGATCGTGCAGATGCCCGCGGGCGTCCCGGTCGCCACGGTCTCGGTGGGCGGCGCGCGCAACGCGGGCCTGCTGGCCGTCCGGATGCTGGCCTCCTCGGACGTCGCCCTGCAGGAGCGCATGGCCCGCTTCCAGGCAGAACTCGAGCAGCTCGTACTAGACAAGGACGCGGCGCTGCAGAAGTCCCTCTGAGTGCTCAACAGCACAGGAGCGCTCGACGTGAACGGGCGCTAACATCGTGCCGAGGACTCGCTACTGGGAGGTAACAAGGTGAACCCGAGCTTCGGCACCTATCAGCTCGCCGAGGAGCACGAGGCGCTGCGAGAGGCCGTCCGCTCGCTCGCCGAGAAGGAGATCAAGCCGTACGCGGCCGAGGTCGACGAGAACGAGCGCTTCCCGGTAGAGGCCCACAACGCCCTGGTCAAGGCGGGCTTCGCGGCAGTCCACGTGCCCGAGGACTACGACGGCCAGGGCGCGGACTCCGTCGCCACCTGCATCGTCATCGAGGAGGTGGCCCGCGTCTGCGCGTCCTCGTCCTTGATCCCGGCCGTGAACAAGCTCGGCACGATGCCGATCCTCCTGTCGGCCTCTGACGAGCTGAAGCAGCTCGTCATGCCGTCCATCGCCTCGGGCGAGGCCATGGCGTCCTACGCGCTGTCCGAGCGCGAGGCGGGCTCCGACACGGCCTCGATGCGCACGCGGGCCCTGCTGGATGGAGACCACTGGGTGCTGAACGGCACCAAGTGCTGGATCACGAACGCCGGCGAGTCCACCTGGTACACCGTCATGGCCGTGACGGATCCGCAGGCGCCCAAGAAGTCCCAGGGCATCTCGGCGTTCGTCGTGCACAAGGACGACCCGGGCTTCTCCGTGGGCCCGAAGGAGCGCAAGCTCGGCATCAAGGGCTCGCCGACCCGCGAGATCTACTTCGAGAACTGCACGATTCCCGCTAATCGGATCATCGGTGAGCCGGGCACGGGGTTGAAGACGGCCCTGCGGACGTTGGACCACACGCGTCCGACGATCGGTGCCCAGGCCGTTGGTATCGCGCAGGGTGCTCTCGAGGCCGCGGTCGCGTACGTCAAGGACCGCAAGCAGTTCGGCAAGTCCATTTCGGACTTCCAGGGTGTTCAGTTCATGCTCGCCGACATGGCCATGAAGATCGAGGCCGCTCGGCACATGGTCTACGTCGCTGCTGCGAAGGCTGAGCGCGGTGAGGCCAACATCGGGTTCATCACCGCTGCTGCCAAGTGCTTCGCGTCCGACGTGGCCATGGAGGTCACGACCGACGCGGTGCAGCTATTCGGTGGGGCCGGGTACACGCGGGACTTCCCCGTCGAGCGGATGATGCGGGACGCGAAGATCACGCAGATCTACGAGGGCACGAACCAGGTGCAGCGCGTCGTGATGTCGCGCGCCGTCCTGAACGGCTGAGAACGAACTGCTGATGGGCCCGGAGGCACGTCCTCCGGGCCCATCAGCGTTAGCTCGACGCCACGCAGGTGCCGATCGCCTCACCCACCGCACCCCGAGCCCCCAGTACGCAGGTCGACTCCGGGGTGATCGACTTGTCGGCGAACTGCTGCGAGTACGCGATCCCGACGTTCAGCACTCGGGTCAGACTGCCGCTGTCCCGCGCCGCCTTCACCGCGGCGGACCGTGCCTCCTCCGTCGTGCACGACAGGTCGGTGCCGGCCTCCGAAACGCGCGGCAGCCACAGCGCTTTGGTGCCGGCGGCGCACGGCACGATCTCCCAGCGCGTACCCGGCGCAGCCTGAGCGACGGGAGCAGACACCACGGCGAAGCCGAGCACCAGAGCCAGAGCCACGAGAAAACGTCCCATGCTCCCGAACGTAGTCACGCCGAACCCCACGCAAGGGGGAACCGCTGCCACCAAAGGTGACTACGCAGAATCACAGCTCGGCGAGGACCTCGCCCAGCCGCTCGTACGACCGCCCCGCCCCGTCCGCCATCCCGGTGGCCAGAACGGCGTCACGCGCCTCCTGCGACACCAACGTCATCGTCGAAGTCATGACCGTCCGCCCGTCCTCCTCCACGAACGACACCGTGGTCACGGCCGGCGGGTTGTCCTCGAAGATCTCGGTGTTCACGATCCGCGAGAACGGAGTGACCTCTGTGTACTCGCCGTGCATCTCGAACGCGCCCGACCCGTCCGGCTGCGCCCAGCCGTAGCGCCACTTGCCGCCCACGCGCAGGTCGATCTCGCAGATCGGCATCTCCCAGCCGTCGGGGCCGAGCAGCCAGCGGCGCAGCAGTGCCGGGTCGGTGAAAGCCTTCCACACCAACGAAGCCGGCGCGTCGAACGTGCGCGTCATCGCGATCTCGGTGTCGGACGGGAGGGTGACGGTGGTTCCGAACTTGACGGTGCTCATTGCTCGTTCTCCTTCATCTCGGTCAAGAGCTCGTCCAGGCGTGCGTAGCTCGCATCCCAGAAGCGGCGGTAGTTCTCAGCCCACACAGCGACCTCCTTGAGAGGTGTCGCGTCGAGTTGGCAGGGGCGCCACTGGGCCTCCCTGCCTCGGGTGATCAGGCCTGCCTTCTCCAGCACGCGCAGGTGTTTGGAGATCGCCGGGCCGCTCATGTCGAACGGCTCGGAGAGCTCCTTCACCGTTGCCGGGCCCTCGGTGAGCCGCGCGAGGATCGCCCGGCGGGTCGGGTCCGCCAGTGCGGCGAAGGTGGCGCTCAGCTGGTCCATCTCTTACCTAACCACTTGGTTACCTAACCTCTTGGTTAAGTACAGCGATCGAAGGGTCGGATGTCAACCCCTGGAGGCAACCGCAGGCGCGCGGCGTTCCGTCCTAGCCGCATGAGCACCCGAATCGCCTTCGTCGCCCTGCTGCTGGTCGCGACGGGCTGCGGCAGTCCGTCCACGGGCACCGACCTCAAGGGCAAGGTGTACGTGTCCGAGTCCGTCACCGAGAACGGCAAGCCGCGCGCCCTGGTCGAGGGCACGAACGTGGAGCTCAGGTTCACCGACGACGGCAGGCTCGTCGCCCACGCCGGCTGCAACCAGATGCAAGGGCCGGTGAGCCTCGACGGTGGCAAGCTCTCCGTGGCGGAGCTCGGCGTCACGGCCATGGGCTGTCCCAAGCCCGAGCTGCACGAGCAGGACACGTGGCTCGCGAAGCTGATCGACGCGAAGCCGTCCTGGAAGCTCGACGGTGCGAACCTCGTGGTCACCGGGCCGGGCGAGGAGATCGTGCTCGCGCCCGAGCAGCCCGCCTCGCTGGAGGGCACCTGGACGGTCGACGGCCTGGTCACGAAGGACGCCGCCTCGTCCGTTCCCGCGGGGGTGATGGCCACGGTCTCGTTCAGGAACGGCAACCTGAGCATCGACACCGGGTGCAACTTCAGGGGCGGGGACCGGCCGTACGAGCTGTCCGGCCAGGTCATCAAGGCCGAGCTCGGGCCCGTCACCGACATGGCGTGCGGTGACACCAACGAGGTCGAGACCGCCCTCATGCAGGCGTTCACCAGCGGCGGGCCGACCTACGAGATCGATCGCAGCACGCTGACCCTGACCGGTCAGGACGGATCAGGCGTCACGCTCAAGAAGTAGCGGACCTGCGAACCTAAGGACTCCCTGTTGGATTCCTGTCGAAATCATGAGGTCGTTCAAATCTGCACTAGTTTTGGTTCGAGGTTGAACGACCGCAGATCGACAGGATCGGGGAGCAAGGAACATGGTCAAGGACATCGCCGCACTCATCGGACGGATCGCCGTCGGCGTCGTGTTCGTCGCGCACGGCTGGCAGAAGTTCACCGAGTTCGGCATGGCGGGCACCGCCGGGTCGTTCGACAAGATGGGCGTGCCGCTGCCGACGCTGTCCGCGTGGTTCGCCGCGACCGTCGAACTCGCCGGGGGCCTCGCGCTGATCGCGGGCCTCGCGCTGCCGGTCGCCGGTGTCCTGCTCGCCGCCAACATGCTCGGCGCGTGGCTGCTCGTCCACCTGCCGAACGGCCTGATCGGCGAGGGTGGTGCCGAACTGGTGGTCGTGCTCGGCGCGGCCGCCCTCGCGCTCGGCTTCAACGGTGGTGCCTACGCGCTGGACCGCGTGCTGTTCAAGAACAACAAGGTGCTCAACCCAGTTGCCGCGTGACCTTCTCGCTGTCCCGGCGCGCGGCCAGCAGGCCCGCGTCGGGATTGCTCACCTGCACGAGTGAGCCGCCGGCCGCGAGCACGGCCAGAAAGCCTTGCAGCACAGCGGAAGGCGAGTCCCACTCCAGAGTGGACAGCACGCGCGGTTCGGTGCCGAGCCCTTCGCTCAGCGAGCGGGCGGAAGCCACCACTTCATCCACAGTGGACTCGCCCAGGGCGGGCGTGGAGCCGGGAACCGGTTCCCACGGCATGAAGTCGTCGCCGTGCACGCGCACGTCGTCGGCGTAGTCGACCGGGGCGCCGGAGCCCAGGCCCATGGGGTGCAGCGAGGCCACGGCCACGACGTCCGCGTCCGCCGTGCCGCCGGGCGGGACGACGGCGACCTTCGCGCCGGAGAAGCCGGCCCCGACGACGCGGGCACCGCACCACCAGGCGCCGAGCAGCAGGCCCACGGTCTGCCAGTGGGCGGGCAGCAGCACGGCCACCGGGTCACCCGGCTCGACGTCGTGCTCGTCGCGCAGCCAGTTCGCCGTCTTCGCGGCCCAGTTCTTCACGGTCGCGCGCGACAGCTCGATCCGGGTGCCCACCGCGTCGTCGTAGTGCGTGATCAGCGGACGACCCGGGTCGGCCTTGAGCAACGGCGTGAAGAGGACCTCGGTGACGCTCACGCGGTGACTCCTAGTCGACGCAGGGCACATCTTGCCGCGCTGCCACGGCATGCGCGCCGTCCAGCGACAGCAGCTTTTCAGGACCGAACCGCGACGGCTCGACCGGGGTGCTGCTGGAGGGCGCGGTCGACGACGGCGCGGGGGGCGTGGTCTCGCCGATCAGCTGGGCCACCCACGCCTTCACGGCCTCGCGGTCGACCGTCACGACGCTCTGCCCGCGCTCGTTGCGGGCGTCGATGCTCGTCACCGGGATGGTGGCGAACTCCACGTTGCCCGACGCGAGGCCCTGCGCCTGCGCCGCCAGCGTCGCGATGTCGAGGTTCTGGTCCACCACAACGGACTTCGACACCGCGTCGAGCAGCCCGCTCATCTTCGCCGGGTCGGTGAACGTGCCCGCGGACAGCAGCTGCTTCATCGCCTGCGACATGAACACCTGCTGCCGGGTGATGCGACCCAGGTCACCGCCGGGCATGTTCCGCTGCCGCACGAACGACAGCGCGTCACCGCCCGAGATCGTCTGCGGGCCCGCGCGGAAGTTCGCGCCGGAGTTCGGGTCCGACGTGCCGGC
Organism: Lentzea albida; assembly: GCF_900111005.1. Lineage (GTDB taxonomy): Bacteria > Actinomycetota > Actinomycetes > Mycobacteriales > Pseudonocardiaceae > Lentzea > Lentzea albida. The sequence continues at coordinate 106,417 of NZ_FOFV01000004.1, read as the reverse complement.
CTTCAGGCACACCTGCACGCCGCCGATCACCTCGGTGAGCAGGTAGAACCCGTAGAGGTTGATCTCCGCGTAGTGGTCGACGCGCATGCCCGTCAGGTCCTGCACCGCCTGCACCAGCGCCTTGCGCCCCGCCTCGTCGGACCTGCGCTCGCGCTCCTGCTGGTCGCTCACGCCCTCGGCCTGCAGCCGTTCGGCGGTCAGGTACTTCACCGCGCCGTACGCGGCGTTGATCTTGTCCTCGCGGAAGCCGGCGATCGGGAGGTACGTGTCACGCGGGATCGAGATGGCGCTGGCCTTGCCGCCGTTGCGGGGCACGCGCATCACGATGATCGTGTCCGTGTTCACCGTGTCGGTGCCCTCGGTCCGCAACTTGCGCAGCACGTCCGCGGGAAGCGGCCTGCCCTGCGCGTCCGTGCGGCTGTCGCTGCCCACCAGCAGGATGTCGATCGCGCCGTCCTCGACGGGCGGCGAGTTCGGGATGTCGTCCAGCACCTGGAGGATCTGCGTGGTGTTGGTGTTCTGCTTGACCAGGCGCAGCGCGGTCCAGAAGTAGCCGGAGAAGGCCAGCGTCGTCACGGCGACCAGCGCGATCACCACACGGCCTGTGACCCGTGCGGCTTTTCTCGCGCGTGCGGCAGTGCTCAACGTCGCCCTCCGTGTACTGGATCTGCTCTCCCAGCGTAACTATCGCGACCGCGTTACGCCGGGGATTCAGTTCACGCAGACGAGTCCACCCGCTGTGATCTTCGGGGTGCTGCTCGTGCTCGGGGCCGACGAGGTGCCGGGAACGCCCTGGGGGTCGACCTCCTCGCCGTCGTCGGGCGTGGAGTAGTCCGCGCCGACGAAGACGTGGATCTGTCCCTTTCGGACGGACGCGTCCTCCTCGACCGCCACGTTCGGGCCGAGCTCCGCCGCCACCTTGCGCGCGGAGCCCTCCTCGCCGGGCCCGTACCGGACCACCGTGGTGTCGCTGTTCTGCTGCGCCGACGCGACGTTGCCGCGCAGGAAGCCCTTGGCGGTCAACGTGGTCATCACGTCACCGGCGAGGCCCTGCACGCCCGCGGCGTTGAAGACCTGCACGGTGATCGAGGAGTTCGGCGGCGCCGGGAGGGTGGTGGTGACCGTCGGGGACTTGCTCGCCGAGCCCTTGTCCGCCGCCAGGTCGGTGAGGAACTTGCGCACCTGCGCGGGGTTCACCGGCAGCACGTTGCCGTCGCTGTAGGTGTCCGTCGGGTCGCCCACCGGTATGGTCTTGAACTCGAAGTTGCCGCCGACGAGGCCCTGCATCTGCTCGGCGAACGTCGTGATGTCCCAGCCGGAGCTGAGGATCACCGACTTCTGCACTGCTTCGACCAGCCCGCTGAGCTTGGACGGGTCGGTCAGCGTGCCGCTCGACAGCACCTTCTTCGCGAGGGCGCCGATGAACGCCTGCTGGCGCACGACCCTGTCCAGGTCGCCGTTCGGCAGGTTCTTGCGCTGCCGAACGAACGACAGCGCGGCCGCGCCCTCGATGGTCTGCTGGCCCGCCTGGAAGTTCGCGCCGGAGTCGCGGTCGGAGGTGGCCTCGTTCAGGCACACCTCGACGCCGCCGATGGCCTTGGTGACCTCGTAGAAGCTCGCCAGGTTGACCTCGGCGTAGCGGTCGATGCGCACCTGGTTGCCGGACAGGCCCTCGATCGTCTTGATCAGCGTCTTGCGGCCGGCGGCCATCGACTCGGTGCGGATGCGCGCCTCGTCGGTCACGCCCTGTGCCCGCAGCTCCTGGTCGACGGTGTTGCGCTGGCGGGCGAACGCCGAGTTGAGCTTGTGCTTGCCGAAACCGTCCGCCATCTCGACGTAGGAGTCGCGGGGGAACGAGATCGCGACCGCGCGCGTGCCGTCGACCGGGATGTGCACGAGGATCATCGTGTCGGTGTTCTGCTCGCCGTCGGCGATGCCACCGTTGAGCATGGCCAGCACTTCCTTCGACAGCGGGTTGCCCTGCGCGTCGGTGCGGCTGTCCATGCCCACCAGCAGGATGTCGACCGCGCCGTCGAGCGGCTTGGGCCCCTGCTCGGCGAGTTCCTGCGGGATGACCTCGGTCTTGACGATGCCCTCGTTCGCCGTGCGCAGCTGGTTCCAGCCGTACGACGTGATGAGGAGCACAGCGGTCGAGACGAGGGCCACGAAGATCTTCCCCGTCACCAGGAAAGCGCGAAGGGCCGCGGAAGGCCGGTTTCCGACCACTCCGACCGGCAGGCTTCTGCCTCCCACGACCGTTTCCTCCCCCACGACCAAGAGTTTAGTTCTTTATAAGTCAGACGACGTGACGTTGCTGTGGGTTGCAGCGATTGGTTACGTGACAGACTGCGAGCGGGGTACACCACGGGAGGAACGGGTATGCGCGTACTGGTGACGGGTGGGGCCGGGTTCATCGGCTCGCACTACGTGCGGGAGTTGGTGAGCGGGTCGTACCCGGCGTTCGCCGGTGCCGAAGTGGTGGTGCTCGACAAGCTCACGTACGCGGGCAGTGAGACGAACCTCGCACCGGTCGCGGGCAAGTTCGAGTTCGTCCGGGGCGACATCTGCGACGCCGCCGTGGTCGCCGAGCAGATGCGCGGCATCGACGTCGTGGTGCACTTCGCGGCCGAGTCGCACGTCGACAGGTCCATCACCGGTTCCGCGGACTTCGTGCTGACGAACGTCCTCGGCACGCAAACGCTGCTGCAGGGCGCGCTGAACGCCGGCGTGAAGCGGTTCGTGCACGTCTCCACGGACGAGGTCTACGGCTCGATCGAGACCGGTTCCTGGACCGAGACGCACGTCCTCGAACCGAACTCGCCCTATTCCGCCTCGAAGGCCTCTTCCGACCTCCTGGCGCGCGCGTTCCACCGCACGCACGGTCTTCCGGTGAGCATCACCCGGTGCTCGAACAATTACGGGCCGTATCAGTTCCCCGAAAAGGTGATCCCGCTCTTCGTCACGAATCTGATCGACGGCGGGAAGGTGCCGCTCTACGGCGACGGGCTGAACGTCCGCGACTGGCTCCACGTCGCCGACCACTGCCGCGGCATCCAGCTCGTCGCCGAGGGCGGCCGGCCGGGCGAGATCTACAACATCGGCGGTGGCACCGAGCTCACCAACCGCGAGCTCACCGAGAGGCTGCTGGCCGCCACGGGCCGTGACTGGTCGGCCGTTGAGCCGGTGCAGGACCGCTTGGGTCACGACCGCCGCTACTCGGTCGACATCTCCAAGATCGCCTCGGAGCTCGGCTACGCGCCGCAGGTCGACTTCGCCGTCGGCCTCGCCGACACCGTCGAGTGGTACCGCGAGAACCGCGCCTGGTGGGAGCCGCTCAAGGAGCGCGCGGCGCTGGAGAAGGGCTGACCGGCGTGATCCTCGTTCCCGGCGGTCGTGGCCAGCTCGGCCACGACCTCGCAGCCCTGTCCTCCGACGTCCGCGCGCTGTCGTCGGCCGAGCTGGACGTGACGAAGGTGACGGCCGCCGACCTGGCCGGTGCCACCGCGGTGATCAACTGCGCCGCGTACACCGCCGTCGACGCGGCCGAGACCGACGAGGACCGCGCGTTCGCGGTCAACGCCGTCGGCCCCGGCCTGCTCGCGGAAGCCTGTGCCTCCCTGGGCATCCCGATGATCCACGTCTCCACGGACTACGTGTTCTCCGGCGAGGGCACGCGACCGTACGAGACCTCGGACGCGGTCGGCCCGAAGTCCGCCTACGGCCGCACCAAGCTCGAAGGCGAACGCCGCGTGCTGGAAGCGGGCGGCTACGTCGTGCGCACCTCGTGGGTGTACGGCGCGGGCGGCTCGAACTTCGTGAAGACCATGGCGGCACTGGAGTCCTCGCGGCCGACGGTGTCCGTTGTGGACGACCAGACCGGCTCGCCGACGTGGTCGCGCGACCTCGCCGCGGGCCTGCTCGAACTGGCCTCGGTCCTGCCGTCCCAGCGACTGCTGCACGCGACCGGCGGCGGCGAGACGACGTGGTTCCGGTTCGCCCAGGCCGTTTTCTCCGAGATCGGCGCCGATCCCGCCCGCGTCCTGCCGTGCGGCACGGACGAGTTCCCGCGCCCGGCGCCGCGACCCGCCTACTCGGTGCTGTCGGGCGCCGCGTGGGCAGCGGCGGGACTACGCCCGTTGCCGCACTGGCGAAGCGCCCTTTCGGAGGCGGTGCGCGCGGGAGTGGTAGCTCCGAGTGCCGGTGCTGCGCCATTGGAGTGACCGGTCTGGCACCGCAGTTCCGATTGCGGGAGCCTGGTCGGCATGTTCGATTCCGGGCGCGAACCGCGGCGACCCGCGACAACGGATTCCGATCGGCAGCGCTTCCTCAAGTGCGTTGCGGTTGTCACGGGCTCGCGGCAGGTGTCGCTGAGCCAGCTCGACAAGCACTCGCCGAGGCCGCACTCTCGGTGATCACGTTGGGGCGTCAGGACTTCCTGGCGCCCACCAGCGAGACCAGCCTGCAGATCGTCTCGTGCTCCGAGTCCGCCGGGCCGTAGGCCACCCCGCGCACGGGGTCGATGAACATCAACGCGCCCAACGCCCACGGCTGGTCGTACCGCTCCGAGGTGCGCAGCCACCGGTCGAGGTAGGCGGCGAGCCAGTCCGCGTCGGCCTCCTCGCCGAACGCGGCCAGCGCGAAGCTGTAGCCCTGCCCGGCGTAGATGTGGTCGCTCTCGAGGAGCAGCGCTCCGATCGTGTCCCGGAGTGCGGTGCGCCTGCCGAACCCGGCGAGGTAGGCGCCGACGATCCTGTCGCGCCAGTTGCGGTAGGTCAGCAGCGACTCGATTTCGGCGTCCGTCATGTCCGCCGCCTGCTCGGTGATCCGGGCCACGAACCCGTCGAGGTCGGCGTCGTACAGGAAGTTCGCGTGCAGCACCCGCCCGTAGACCTCGACCACGTAGAGCTCAGCCGCGGAGCGCTCAGCCACGGCTGCGCCGATACGCCTCGACCGTCTTCTCCGCGCACCGCCGCCAGGTGAACCCGGCCGCGTGCGCCCGCCGTTCCGACTGCGCCTCCGGAGTCGACGGCGCCGCAACGGCTTCGGCCATCCCCGCCGCCAGCGCCTCGACGTCCCCGACCGGCACGTGCAGCGCGTGCCCACCGGCGACCTCGCGCAACGCGGGCACGTCCGAGCACACGACGGGCACGCTGCAGGCCAGCGCTTCCAGCACCGGCAGCCCGAAACCCTCGTCCCGCGACGGCAGCACCAGCGCGGACGCCCCGGCCACCACCGAACGCAGGTGCACGTCCGACAGGTAGCCGGTCCGCAGCACCCGGCCGTCCACACCGGACCGGCCGGGTCCGACGATCACCAGCGGTGGCAGCGACGGGTCGGACGCGTGCGCCTTGGCCAGGTGCTCCAGCCCCTTGCGCGGGCCGTCCGCACCGACGAACAGCAGGTACTCCGACGGCAGCCCGAGGCGCCCGCGCAACGTCGGAGACGGCGGGCGGGACGCGAACCACGCGGGGTCGACGCCCAGCGGCGTCACGACGATCTTGTCCAGCGGTACGGAGAACCGGTCCGCCACCACGGAGGCGACGGCCGCGGTCGGCGTGCAGATCACGTCCGCCCGCTGGGCCGACAGGCGCACGAGCTCGGGCAGCCTGCGGTCCGACGGCGGCAGGTCGCCTGGCGCGTCCAGGAACGCGAGGTCGTGGATCGTGACGACCTTGCCCGCCCGCACGGTCGGCGGCAGCACGAAGTTGGTGCCGTGCATGACGTCGGTGAACCCGGCGAGCACCTCGACCGGGGGGAACGGGGCGCGCAGCCACATCTGGCGCAACGCCCGTGCCGCCACGGGCAGGCCGCGTGCCGTCACGTCGTGCGGCAGCACCGTCCGCAACGCGCGCCAGCCGCGCAACGTGAACGCCACCGCCCGCACGTCCACGTCGTCGGACATCGACGCGAGCTCTTCGGCCAGGGCCGCCGTGTAGCGGCCGATGCCGGTGCGGTGTCCGAGCAGGGGGGTGCCGTCGAGCAGCACCTTGAGGGGTTTCGGGGATCTCGCCATCTACCTACCGCCACGCGCGATCTTGCGCAGACGCCCCGTCGCCCGCTTGGCCAACTCGGTCGGGCCACCCGCGTCCAGGTACTCGCGCACCAGCAGCAGGTCCCGCTTCACCTTGTCCGCCGTGCTCAGCCCCGGTGTGCGCACCATGGGGGCCGAGCCGGGCAGACGGTCCGCGGCGGGCCTGGGGTTGCGGCAGAACTCGGCCAGGGGCGCGAGTGCCGTCTCCCAGGTGAACCGCTCGCGCACGACGGCGATGCGCTCGCGGCACGCGGCCGCGAACTCCTCGTCGTAGAGCACCTTCTCCAACGCGTCGGCGAGCGCCACCGGGTCCTCCGGGGGCACGACGACGCCCAACTCCTCCCGCTCCACCAGGTCCGCGAACGAGTCGCCGGACGTGGTGACGATCGGCAGGCCCGCCCACAGGTAGTCGAGCACCCGCGTGCGGAACGCGAACGTGGTCTCCACGTGCTCGTAGTGCGTGGTGACACCGCAGTCCGCGTCGAGCAGCCAGTTCTGCCGCTCGTTGTACGGCACCCACCCGTCGTTGAAGAACACGTGCTCACCGGTCAGCCCCAGCTTCGCGGACAACGCCCGCGTCTGGCCGGCGATGTCCATGTCCGGGACCTCGGGGTTCGGGTGCTTCATGCCGAGGAAGTACAGCTTCGCGGACGGCTGCCGCCTGCGCAGGTGGTCCACCGCCTCGATCAGCGACAGCGGGTCGAACCAGCTGTAGACGCCACCGGCCCAGATCACGACCTTGTCGGCGTCCGTGACGCCCGGCACCACGTCCTTGATCGCCGGACCGGTGCGCTGCGGCGGCTTGCCCGACAGTCCGAAGGGGACGATCCCGAGCAGCGACTGCGTCGTGGGGTCGTTGTCGTACAACGCGGGCGTGAGCCGGCCGAGCGCGGCCAGGTGGCCGAGCCAGAAGTGCCGCTGCCGTTCCGAGGCGCACAGGAAGAAGTCGCCGCGTTCGAGCTGGGTGTTGAGCACCTTGGTGACGGCCTCGATGTCGAGGGCGCGCTTGTCGTCCGCGTTGTCCTTGCCCTGCTCCAGCAGTTCCAGGTGCATCGGGTCGTACATGTCACAGACGACGATCTTGGTCGACGACTGCTTCTTCACGTCGCCCGCCATCTCCAGCGCGTGGCCCTGCACCACGACCACGTCCGCCCACTCGACGTGCGCCGGCAGTTCCTTCTGCCGGGCGCGCTCCACGGCGAACGGGGCGTCGGGCGGCGCGCACAGCGGGTTCGTCGTGACGAGCCGGACCTGGTGCTCGCCCGACAGCACGTCCGCCATGTGCCAGGCGCGGATCGCGGGACCCGCCATCCGGTCGGAGATCGCGTCACCGGTGATCACGAGGATCTTGCGCGGCTTGCCGAACACGTCGTCGAGGCCCAGCACGTCCACGAGGATGTCGTGTGCGGCGAGGTAGCGCGGCAGGGGATAGGCGGGCTCCAACGCCTTGCGCATCAACGGAACCAGGTCGACGTCCGACATCCGGCGCGCGGCCTGTTCCTTCTTGCGCGACTCGGCGAGCGACGGCATCGCCTCGACGAACTGGTCGATCGCGAGGAACCCGGCGAGCGCCTCGCGCGACACCCCGACGGGCTCGCGGTCGGAGGCGGGATCGGCCGGGCGGCGGGTGATCTCCAGCTGCGTGGGATCGATCTCACCGCGGGCCGTCGCCCGGCGCACGCACAGCGCGAGCGCGGCCGGCAGCACCTTCGCGAGCGTCTCGTCGGAGAAGTTCTTGTACAGCGACATGAGCGCGTTGCGCTCGAGCAGGTACAGCTCGCGGCTGTGGTCGATCGACTTCATCGACGCGTGGTGGCGGTGGAACGTGAGCGACGCAGGTTCGTAGCGGACGCGCCAGCCCCGCAGGTTGAGCCGCCAGCCGAGGTCGACGTCCTCGTAGAACATGAAGAACCGCTCGTCGAACCCGCCGAGCTGCTTGTAGACCTCGGTCCGGACGAACATCGCCGACCCGGTGCCGAACAGCACGTCCTTCGGGCCGTCGTGGCTGCCGTCGTCGTCCTGGCCGGCGTGCCGCTTGTAGCCCATGCCGAACCACGTCAGCCCGCCGTCGACGAAGTCGATCTTCTCGCCGTCCCAGTCGAGGACCTTGCTCGCGACCGAGGCGACCGCCGGTTCGGTGTGGAAGACCCTGATCGCGGCCTTGATCCAGTTCCGGTCCGCGCGGGCGTCGTTGTTGAGGAACGCGAGGATCCCGCCCGTGGCGTGCTCGACGCCGAGGTTGCAGCCGCCCGCGAAGCCGAGGTTGCGCTCCGAGGTGACGATCTTGACGCCGGGCAGCGCCGCCTTCAGCCGTGCGGTGTCGTGCGCCTCGTTGTCGACGACGATCACTTCGAGCAGCTCGGCCGGGTGGTCCACCTCGGCCAGCCCGCGCACGCAGGTGATGGTGTCGTCCGCGCCCTTGTAGTTCACGACGACGACGGACACGACGGGCAGTGAGGCTCGATCCACGCGCTAAGCCTGCCTCATCACTCTGCGCGCCCGCAGTGTGGTTGCACAGATCAACAGCAAGACGACGGCAAGAGGTACCCCGAACACCCACTCGCCGGACCAGTCGTTGCGCTCGGCGAACAGGGGCCGCATCACCGGGTGCCGCAGGACGGTGGCCGGTCCCGGCTGCACCTTCTTGTCCTGCTCACCCCGCACGACGATGCGCAGCTCGGCGCCGTCCGGGCAGGTCACGCGGTGCGCGAACACCGGGTTGTCCGGCCCCGGCACGTCCTCGACGCTCGTGACCGCGCAGGTCTGGGGCGTGGCGAGCACGTCCATCAGCGCGCGGTGACCGTCGCCGACGAGCACCGCCGTGCCGGGGATCACGACCATGAAGGCGGGCAGCACGAGCCACGCCGGCCCGAGCTTGCCGACGCCCCACGCGAACGCGAGCGACAGCAGGCAGCACGGCAACAGCACCGCGAGCTCGAACTGCTCGGGCACGACGGCTCCCAGCACGACCGCGGCGGCGACGGCGGCGAGCCCGATCACGATGAGTGGCGCTGGCCGCCTCACGGCTGCCGCCGGAGCAGCCGCGCGACCGGAACGAGGAGGATCATCGCTCCGGAGACGCCTGTGACCACCAGGAGGTTCCACCGGCTGTCGTCCGCCCACAGCGGCAGCAGGGGCGCACCCACCACGACCTGGGCCCGATCGGTCTTCAGCCGGTCGTTCCAGTCCCGGTCGAGCTCGACCTCGCCGCTGGGGCAGGCCAGCACGTAGTCGACGCGGGGGTACTTGGCGAACGGGTGCTCGTCCTCGGAGGTGACCGTGCACTGCTCGACCTGCCCGGTGCGGTGCACCAGCACGCTGTGGACGCCGTGCAGCAGCAGGAACGGGGTGACGAGGCCGAGCACGAACGCGGGCAGCGCGATCCACTTGCGCTGGGACAGGCCGCTGACGCCCAAGGCGTAGGCGAGGCCGCCGAGCAGGGCGACGAACACCAGTCCGTAGGTGAGCGTGATGGACGCGCCGATGCCGAGCGCGAGCGCCGCGAGGCCGCCGAACGTCAACAGCCACGCCGTTCTCATCTGCCCGCCCAGTCCCGCCACACCTGCTTGCGCGAGGTCTTGACCCTGATCCGCAGCCGCTGCACCAGCGTCACCGGCAGCCTGAGCAGCACCTCGCCCAGCACCCGCGCCCGCAACCCGAGCCGGAAGTTCGCGGCGTCCGGGACGTTCTTGCGCAGCGGCAGCAGCGCCGTGATCGCCAGGAACCGCGCGAGCTGGCCGAACGCGACCCCGGCGGGGGCGCACCTCAGCAGCATCAGCAACCGGTTGCGCTCGTTCCAGCGGTGGAAGAGCACCGAACCCGGCCGGGTGGTGGCGCCGTGCTTGTGCCGGACCCGAGCCGGCCCGACCGAGATCACCCGGTGCCCGGCCAGCCGCAGCCGCCAGGCCGTGTCGGTGTCCTCGTAGTAGCAGAAGAAACTCGCCGGCACGCCTCCCGCGGCCTTGAGCTCCGCCGTCCGCAGGAGCGCCGCCCCACCGCAGAACCCGAACACCTCGCGCCCGGCGAGCACGACGTCCCTGCCGTGGCCGTCCGCCGTCAGCGCCACGCCGACGGACTGCGTGGAGCCGTCCGTGAGCAGGATCGAGGAGGTGGCGGCGGCCGCGTCCCGGTCGGCTTCGAGAGCGCTCTCCAGCTCGGCGAGCCACGACGGGTGCGGTGCCGCGTCGTCGTTGAGCCACGCGACGTACGGGGTGTCGACCCGGTCGAGGACGGCGGCGAGCCCGCCCGCGTAACCGCGATTGCGGGGGAGCCTCACGACCTCGTGCCCACCGGGGTGTGCGCTGATCAGCTCGGCCGTGCCGTCGTCGGACGCGTTGTCGACGATGATCGTCCTGTGTGGACTCTTCTGGGCCCTGAGGGCGTCCAGGCACGCCGTGATGTGGTCACGGCCCCGCCACGTCACGACCACCACGGTGCTGACTGCCGACACGGCGTGAGACGGTACGCGACGTGCCCGAGCTGGTAGTGCTGACCGAGCAACTCAACGCCCCGATCCCCGGCGGCACCGGCCGCTACACGGCGGAGCTGTTGCGCGCGTTGAGGGAGAACGCGCCGGACGGCTGGTCCGTCGTGACGGCGGCGACGGCGAACGCCGACCGCGTGATCAGGCTGCCGCGCCGGGCGCTGGTGGCGTTGTGGGAGCGCGGTCTCCCGCCGAGGCTCGGCCGGCACGTGCACGCCCCGACGCCGCTCGCGCCGTTGCCCGGCGCGGTCGTCACCGTGCACGACGTGGTGCCGTGGACGCACCCGGAGACGCTGACCCCGCGCGGCGTCGCCTGGCACCGCAAGGTGATCGCCAGGGCGGCCCGGGAAGCACGCGCTCTGGTGGTCCCCACACAGGCCGTGGCATCTCAATTGGCAAATTGTGTGCACGTGGAAATTCCGATCCACGTCGTGCCGAACGGAGTCACGCGACTGGTCGGTTCGCCCGCAACCGATCTGCCCCCTTCGTACGTGCTCGCCATCGGGACCGTGGAGCCGCGCAAGGGTTTCGACCTGCTGGTGCGGGCGACGGAACGGCTGGAGGTGCCGCTGGTCGTGGTCGGTCCGCAGGGCTGGGGCGGCGTCGACCTGCGCGCGCCGCACGTGACGTTGCTCGGCAGGGTCTCGGACGCGCGGCTCGCCTCGGTGCTGGCGGGGGCGTCCGTGCTGGCAGCACCCAGTCTGGCCGAGGGTTTCGGGCTGCCGGTGCTGGAGGCGATGGCCGCGGGCGTCCCCGTCGTGCACTCCGACGACCCGGCGCTGATCGAGGTGGCGGGCGGCGCCGGGACCGTGGTGCGGCGCGGCGACCTGGCGTCGTTGACGGAAGGACTGAGGGCCGTCATAGCCGATCCTCATCACACCGTCGAGGCCGGTATCACACGGGCGAGTGAGTTCACCTGGGCAAAGACAGCGCAGGGTGTCTGGGGCGCCCACGCTGTACAGCCGGATTAGCGCATTCCCGCTAAACGCAAAAGCAAATGACATTACGCTAGCTGATCGTGGCCAATGTCGAACCCAGCGTGCTGATCGACGCCACCGCGATCCCCGCAGACCGTGGTGGTGTCGGCCGTTACGTGGATTCGCTCGTCGCCGCGCTCGACGCCGACGGATCCAGACTCTCCGTCGTCTGCCAGCCGCGCGACGAGGAGCTGTTCAGCAAGATCGCCCCGAACGCCCGCGTGGTCAGGGCCGCGGACGCCGTCGCCACCAGGACGGCCCGCCTGGCCTGGGAGCAGACGACGCTGCCCCGCCTGATCCGGACGCTCGGCGTCGACGTCGTGCACTCCCCGCACTACACGCTTCCGTTGGCGGGCAAGGCCGCTTCGGTCGTGACGCTGCACGACGCCACGTTCTTCACCGACCCGGTGCTGCACTCCTCGGTGAAGGCCCGTTTCTTCCGCGCCTGGACGAGGGCGTCGCTGCGGCGAGCGGACCTGTGCGTGGTCCCGTCCCAGGCCACCGCCGACGAACTGGTCCGCGTGGCCGGTGCCGAACGCCGCGTCCTGCACATCGCCCAGCACGGCGTGGACACCGAACGCTTCCACCCGCCGTCACCGGACGAGGTCCTGGCCGTCCGCCGCACGCTGGCGCTGGGGGACACGCCCTACGTCGCGTTCCTGGGAGCCCTGGAACCGCGCAAGAACGTCCCGGCGCTGATCCGCGGCTTCGCCCAGGCGATGGTGGGCCGCTCCGACCCGCCCGCCCTGGTCCTCGCGGGCCAGCCGGGCTGGGACAGCCAGGTCGAACGGGCGCTCGACTCCGTGCCGCACCGCATCCGCGTGATCCGCGCGGGCTACCTGCCGTTCGAACAGCTCGCGGGCTTCCTGGGCGGCGCCGAACTGGTCGCGTACCCGTCGCTCGGCGAGGGCTTCGGCCTGCCCGTGCTGGAAGCCATGGCCTGCGGCGCGTGCGTCCTCACCACCCGCCGCCTCTCACTGCCGGAGGTGGGCGGCGAGGCCGTCGCGTACTGCGGCGTGGGCGCCGGCGACATCGCCGCGGCCATCGCGGACCTCCTGGACGACCCGGCCCGCCGGTCCGCCCTGGCCGCCTCGGGTCAGCAGCGCGCCAAGGACTTCTCGTGGGCGGTCAGCGCCGACCGCCACCGCCTGGCCTACGAGCGAGCGGCACTGGTGCGCCGCCGCAGGTGACTGGTGCGCCGCCGTCGGCCGAGCGCGGCGGCGCTAGGGTGGCGCGCGTGAACTACGGCGACGGACTTGGTGTCGTGACGGTCACGTACTCGCCGGGCGAGACGCTGGCTCCCTTTGTGGACACCCTCGAGAAGGCCACCTCCCGTCCGGTGCAGGTGATCCTCGCCGACAACGGGTCCACCGACGGCGTTCCGGAGGAGCTCGCGGCCGCGCGGGAGAACGTGACGTTCGTCCCCACCGGCGGCAACCTCGGCTACGGCGGCGGCGCCAACCGCGGCGTCGCGGCACTGGGACCCGACATCGGCTGGGTCCTGATCTCCAACCCGGACATCGAGTTCGCCCCCGGCAGCGTCGACGCGTTGATCGCGGCCGCCGAGCGGTGGCCGCGGGGCGGGATGTTCGGCCCGCTGATCCGCGAGCCCAACGGTGAGGTCTACCCGTCGGCCCGGCTGCTGCCCTCGATCGGGCGCGGGATCGGGCACGCGGTGTTCGGCCCCGTGTGGAAGTCGAACCCCTGGACCCGCGCGTACCGGCAGGAGACCGAGCCGGTGGAGCGGACGGCCGGGTGGTTGTCCGGGTCGTGCTTCCTGATGCGGCGCGAGGCCTTCGACTCGGTCTCGGGGTTCGACGAGCGGTACTTCATGTACTTCGAGGACGTCGACCTCGGGGAGCGGGTCGGGGCTGCCGGGTGGTTGAACGTCTACGTGCCCGAGGCCGAGGTGGTCCACATCGGCGGGCACTCGACGGCTCGGTCTTCGGATCGGATGCTTCGGGAGCACCACCGGAGTGCTTACCGGTACCTGGCTGATCGGTACACCGGGGTGTTGTGGGCGCCGTTCCGGGCGGTGTTGAAGGCCGGGTTGGCGTTGCGGGTGTGGGCTGTGACCCGGAAGTCCTGAGTTCGCTGGGTGGCTGGGGCTCCGCCCCAGACCCCGCCGATCTGATCAAAAACCAGGCCGGCGCCGCTCGCGGGTTGATGGCACGTCTGTTGCTCACGGCGGCTGCGCGTTGCGTTGTTCGGTTGCGTTCGTGGGGTGATTTCGCCACGAGCCGTACCAAGTTCGTGCCACATCAGTGCTGTGGCACGACTCGTGACGAAACCACCCCACCCAGGCCTCTTGGCAAGGACGGCTCGCCTTCGGCTTCGCACGCGCATCATGGCTCGCGGCCGGCTTTCGCCCGCCCGCGTGCCGCGACTCACATGTCGCCGCTGAGCCGCTGCGACAGCGTGTTCCGCTTCTGCTGGTGGTGCGACACCGTCGGGATCAGGCCCGGCTGCACGACCTGTGTGATCTCCGCGTCGTCCGCCGGCGCCTGCTGCGCGGGCAGCGGCTGCGTCGGCATGGGGGCGCCCGGCGCCTGGTGCGGTCGCTGCTGACCCATCTGGGCGGGCGACAGGATCATCGTCGAGTCCGGGTCGCGGCGCGGGTCCACGGCGTTGACCAGCGCGCGAGGGATCTGCTGCGTGTCGGAGGCGTCCATCGGGGACGTCATGTTGTCCGGCGTCACGATGTTCCGCCCACGTGCGCGGGCGCGGGCGAGCAAGGCGTCGGCCCGGTCGCGGGGGTCCATGTCGGATTTAGCTCCTTGCCGGGACCAGATCCCGTATGACGATCTGCTTCGTGTCAGAGTATTCCGTCGAACGGCTCGCTGTAACGCGGAGGAGGAAAAAGGTGCACGGCGTCGAAGCTGTGGTGCTGGTCGGGGGCAAGGGCACCCGCCTTCGCCCGCTGACCCTGTCCGCCCCCAAGCCCATGCTCCCGACGGCGGGGGTGCCATTTTTGACGCACCTGCTGTCTCGGATCAAGGAGGCCGGCATCACGCACGTGGTGCTCGGGACCAGTTACAAGGCCGAGGTGTTCGAGGAGTACTTCGGGGACGGGTCGCGGCTCGGGCTGGAGCTCGAGTACGTGGTGGAAGAGGTGCCGCTGGACACGGCGGGCGCGATTCGCAACGTGGCCGACAAGCTGCGTGAACGCGATGTGATGGTGTTCAACGGCGACATCCTGTCGGGCGTCGACCTGACGGGGATCGTCGACACGCACCGCGAGCACGAGGCGGACGTGACGCTGCACCTGGTGAAGGTGGCGGACCCGCGTGCGTTCGGCTGCGTGCCGACGGACGAGGAGGGGCGCGTGCAGGCGTTCCTGGAGAAGACGGAGAACCCGCCGACGGACCAGATCAACGCCGGTTGTTACGTGTTCCGGCGTGAGGTGATCGACGCGATTCCCGCCGGGCGGCCGGTGTCGGTGGAGCGCGAGACGTTCCCCGGGCTGCTCGAGGCGGGCAAGAGGTTGCAGGGGCACGTGGACGCCACGTACTGGCTCGACCTCGGCAAGCCGGAGGCGTTCGTGCAGGGGTCCGCGGACCTCGTGCGCGGCGTTGCTCCATCTGCCGCAGTTGCACAGCCTGGCGACTACTTGGTGCTCGAAGGCTCTGCTGTGCACGAAGGTGCCACGGTCAAGGGCGGCAGCACGGTCGGTGCGAACTGCACGGTCGCTGAAGGTGCTGTGCTCGATGGCGCGATTCTGTTCGACGGCGCCGTTGTTGGTGAGGGTGCCGTGGTGGAGCGTTCGATCGTGGGTGCCGGTGCGCTCGTGCAGGCCGGTGCGGTTCTCAGGGACGCCGTGGTCGGCGACTCCGCGGTGATCGGCGCGCGGTGCGAGCTGATCGGGGGAGCGCGGGTCTGGCCGGGTGTGGTGCTGCCCGAGGCCGGCGTGCGCTTCTCGACGGATGCCTAGTGGCGTGACTCAAAACGTGGACGGTGAATCCGCGCCCAGCAGGGCACAGCGCGGCACCGCCCCCACGCCCCCGTACAACCAGTACGAGGACGCGGGGGCGGCACCGCGCTGCGCCCGTCTGACCACGAATTCGCTCGGCAACGTTTCGAGCCGCGCCACTAGCAGAGCCTGGACTCCACCGTTCCCACTCGACCTGGGCGCGGTGCTCGGCAGGCTGCGCCGCGGACCGGGCGACCCGTCCTTCAGCACGGAGGACGGCGTCTGGTTCGCGGCGAACACGCCGTGCGGTCCCGGCACGGTGCACATCACCAGGACGACCGGCGAGGTGCTCGCCGAGGCGTGGGGTGAGGGCGGGCCGTGGCTGCTCGACGGCCTGCCCGCCCTGCTCGGCGCGGACGACACGGTGGACGAGTTCGTCGCCCACCACCCCGTGATCGCCGAGGCGCGCAGGCAACGGCCCGGGCTGCGGCTCGGTGCCACGAACCGCGTCTGGGACCTGCTGTTCGCCTCGATCCTGGAGCAGAAGGTCACCGGTGTGGAGGCCTTCCGGACGTGGCGCGAGCTCGGCCGCCGGTTCGGTGAGAGCGCTCCCGGCCCGAAGCCGCTGAAGGTTCCCCCGACGCCGCAACGGTTGCTGGGCCTGCAGGACTGGGAATGGCACCAGTGCGGGCTCGACGGAGCGAGAAGACGAACGCTGATCAACGCCGCGCAGGTCGCGCACCGGCTGGAGAAGGCCGCCGAGATGCGCAGCCGCGAGCTGCTGGAGAAGGTGCCCGGCATCGGCGTGTGGACGTCCGCCGAGGTCGCGCAACGAGCCTGGGGCGACCCGGACGCCGTGAGCGTCGGCGACTACCACGTGGCGAAGAACGTCACGTGGGCGTTGACCGGCACGCCGGGCGATGACGACGCGATGATGGAGTTGCTGGAGCCGTATCAGCCGCAACGCCACCGCGCCGTCATGTACCTGGAAGCGGCGGGGTTGCGGCGGCCGCGGCGAGCCCCGAGGTTCTCGCCGCGCGACTACCGCAGGTTCTAACGCAGGCGGGCCAGCGCGCTGTCGATCAACGGGTGCAGGTCGTCCACGTTGTCCGGCAACGAGTCCAGCGGCCACCACTGCAGGTCGACGGACTCCTCCGACCGCACCGGCTGCGCCCCGACGGGCGCGCGCACCAGGAACCGCACGTCGAAGTGCCGCGTCGGCTTGCCGAGCGAGCACGTGATCGGGTGCACGTCGAGGTGGATCGGCGTCGGCTCGATGCGCAGGCCGCGGATGCCCGACTCCTCGGTCGCCTCGCGCAGGGCGGCGGCGACCAGCGAGGAGTCCTCCGGCTCGCAGTGGCCGCCGAGCTGGAGCCACCGGCCCACGCGCGGGTGCAGCGTCAGCAGCGCGTGCTCCCCGGTGGCGTCGAGGACCAGTGCGGAGGCCGTGAGGTGGCCGGGTTCGCAGGAACGCTGACAGGCGTCCTCGCGGGCCGCCAGGAAGCCGAGGTAGGCCTCCTTCAGCGCGTCCTGGCCCGAGAACCGGCTCAGCGTCGAGACGGCGTCGGCGTGCAGTGTCACAGCTCGATCAGCCCTTCAAGAGGTTCGCGCGGCGTCAACGGCTCGACCGGGTGGCCCACCGCCACGGCACCCAGCGGTTCCCAGTCGGCGGGAACACCCAGCACGGAACGCACCACGTCCGCGCAGAAGATCGTCGACGACACCCAGCACGAGCCGAGGCCCTCGGCGGCCAGTGCCACCAGCAGGCCCTGCACGGCGGCGCCGCCCGCGACCGTGAACATCGTCTTCTCGGCGTCCGCGCGGCGGGCGTCGGGGTAGGTGTGCGCTCCGTCGCGGACGAGGAACGGCACGACGATCTCCGGTGACTCCACCAGCAGGTCGCCGCGGCGCACCCGCTTCGAGATCTGCTCGGGGGTGAACCCGTCGGCGCGCAGGTCGCTCTCCCACTGCTCGCGCATGGCCCGCAGGAGCTCGGCACGCTTCTCCCGCACCAGCACGAACCGCAACGGCTTCGTGTGGTGCGGCGCGGGCGCGGTCAGCGCCGCACCGACGGCCCGGCGCACCACGGCCAGGTCGACCGGCTCGTCCGAGTAGAACCGCACGGACTTGCGCAGCAGCACGGCTTCCGAACGGCCCTGGGCGCGGGCTTCCTCCGTGCCGAGGCTGAACAGGTCCTCCTCGGTCGGCCGGACCAGGTCGCGTGCCGACGAACCGTCGTCCACCACGTCGAACCCGCGCAGCACGGCCACCGGCACCGCGCCGAGCTTGCCCTTCACCAGGTCGGCGGCCGCCGCGATCTCGTCGGCGACCGCGACCAGCGTCACGGCGAGCTGGTTGCCGTGCTGGTCGACCGCGCCGGCGTAGTCGTGCAGCACGCGCAGGCCGGACGCGCCGATCGCGGCGTCGGTCTGGCCGACCCGCCACGCGCGGCCCATCGTGTCGGTGACCACCACGGCGACCTCGACGCCCAGCGACTTCTTGAGAGCGGCGCGCAGCGAGGCCGCGGAGCCGTCCGGGTCGACCGGGAGCAGCGCGATCTCGTCGCCCGCCACGTTCGAAGCGTCCACTCCGGACGCCGCCTGCACGATGCCGAGCTTGTTCTCGGTGATCAGCGTGCGCATCTTGCGCGCGAGCACCCGCACCGACTCCGCGGCGACGTGCTCGCGCCGGATCCTGTCCCGCTCCTCGGGATCGGCCGGCACGCGGACCAGTCGTCCCTCTACTTTGGACAGCACCTTGGACGTGACGACCAGCACGTCGCCGTCGCGCAGCCAGGGCGCGGCCTGCGCGATCGCACCGGCCAGGTCGTCTCCGGGGCGGAACTCCGGCAGTCCCGGAACCGGCAGCAGCTCGAGCGCCGCCGCGGCGTGGTCAGTCAACTTCGACTCCGGCCAGTTCGAGCGCGTCACGGGCCATCTGCGCCGTGGCGTCCACATCGGACATCAGCAGCGGGACGGCGCGCACCGCGACGCCGGGCACGTCCGCCCGGTCGCCGGTGTGCACGAGCCACGCGTCGAGGATGCCGTCGTCGGAGCACTTGCGGGAGCCGTAGAGCCGCCCGACCGCCTCGGCCGAGGTCTCGACACCGATCGCGTCCAAACAAGCGTCGGCCATGCCCCGCAACGGTTTCCCGCCGATGATCGGCGACAGGCCCACGACGCCCGCCTCGGTCTTGCGCAACGCGTCGCGCACGCCGGGCACGTTGAGGATCGTGCCGACGCTCACGACCGGGTTGGACGGCGCGAGGACCACCGCGTCGGCCTGGTCGATCGCGTCCAGCACGCCGGGTCCGGCGGTCGCGGTCTCGGCGCCGACGTACGCGAACGACTTCGCGGGCAGCCCGGCCCGGTGCTTGACCCACCACTCCTGGAAGTGGATGGCCTTCGTCTCACCGTCGAGCTCCACGACGACGTGCGTCTCGACCCTGTCGTCCGACATCGGCAGCAGCTTCACGCCCGGCTTCCACCGGTCGCACAGCGCCTCCGTCACCGCGGACAGCGGGTAGCCGGCGCGCAGCATGCGGGTGCGGACGAGGTGCGTCGCGATGTCCCGGTCGCCCAGGCCGAACCACGTCGGCTCGGCGCCGTACGCCGCGAGCTCCTCCTTGACGGTCCACGACTCGCCCTCGCGACCCCAGCCGCGTTCGGTGTCGATGCCACCGCCCAGCGTGTACATGCAGGTGTCGAGGTCGGGCGTGATGCGCAGCCCGTGCATCCAGACGTCGTCACCGGTGTTGACCACCGCGGTGACATCCGCCCCGAGTGCCTTGAGACCCTGCAGGAACCTGGCGCCGCCGACCCCGCCGACGAGTGCTACGACCTTCACGCCCGCCCATGCTTCCACAGCGCCGATCCGCCCCTACAGGTAGCGCCAGAACATGAACGCCGACATGCCCGCGTACGCGTAGCCGGGCTCGCCGCCGATGAGCTCGAACACCGCGTTCGAGGCCCAGAAGAACAGCTGGCTGACCTGGCTGAAGGCGATCAGGACGGCGAACAGCACCAGCGGCGCCCACGGCCGGGCCTTGGCGCCGAAGCGCTGGGCCTCGTAGGGCAGGAATGGCTCGATCGCGCCCCAGCCGTCGAGGCCGGGCACCGGGAGGATGTTGAGCACGAACGCCAGCACCTGCAACAAAGCAAGGTACGAAATCGCCGAGGCCAGTGCGACGGGCGGCGAGAAGACCGCGACGACGAGCGTGAGCAGGACGCCGATCACGAGGTTCGACAGCGGCCCGGCTAGTGAGACCAACGACTCGATTTTCTTCGAGCGCAGGGCGTGGTGGTTGATCCAGACGGCGCCACCCGGAAGCGGGATCCCGCCCATGACGAGCAGCACGAGAGGCAGCACGATGCTGAGCACCGGGTCGGTGTAACGGCGGATGTCAAGGGTCAGATAACCCTTCTCGCGCACGGAGAAGTCGCCGCCCTTGTACGCCACGGCGGCGTGCCCGAACTCGTGCAGGCACAGCGTCACCGCCCACCCGGCCAGTACGAAGAGGATGGTGCCCGTGATGATGGCGGCGTCACCCTCGAGCAGGGTGAGGGCGGCTCCGGCGGCCGTCGCCGCGAGCAGGCCGAGGAACAGTGGGCTGGGGCGAACCGCTGATCGCTTCACCCCTCCAGTGTGGCGTGTCGGCTGGCCCTGTGGGCCGTTCGAGGACGGGTTGCGGCACGTGAATCACCGTCCGTGCGGTCCGTCAAGGTTTTTGCGGCCATCCGCGCGAATATCCCCCGACGTGTGGACTCCGCTTGACCGCCCGCTGTGACGCAGGTGTAATCACATCGGTGTCATTCGTCGTTGTGGGAACGGCGACTGGCGTCCGCCAACCGGGGAGAGCGGAAGGCGAGGAGGCGGACGAAATGCAGGAATTCGAAGAGCTCGAAGAAGATCACGTCACTCAGCCGGTCGTGCAGGGCGAGCTGTCGTACCTGTTCGACCCTGCCGACGAGCAGGACTGGCAGGAGCGCGCGCTCTGCGCCCAGACGGATCCCGAGGCGTTCTTCCCCGAAAAGGGTGGATCGACGCGGGAGGCCAAGCGCATCTGCCTGGGCTGCGAGGTGCGCTCGGAGTGCCTGGAGTACGCACTCCAGCACGACGAACGCTTCGGCATCTGGGGCGGTCTCTCGGAGAGAGAACGCCGCAAGTTGAAGAAGCGAGCCGTCTAGTCGGTCAGAAGCGTGATCTTTCTGCCTTAACTTGAGGACGTGACAAGTCCTCACCCGAGGCTCCGGACGGCGCCGGTGCTGTGCGTCCTGGTCTGCCACGACGGCGACCAGTGGCTCAGCACGGCGCTGTCTGCCTTGCGGCGCCAGCGAATCCGTCCACGGCACGTGATCGCGGTCGACACCGGATCGACGGACGGGACGGCGAAAGTCCTGGCAGAGGCGGGAGATCTGCTGGACGGGGTGCTGACCGCGCCGCGGGGCACCGGCTTCGGCACCGCCGTGCGCATCGCCGTCGAGCACGCCGTCGAACGGTGGGGTGATCCCGGCAGGTGGCTGTGGCTGCTGCACGACGACAGCGCCCCGGAACCCGACTGCCTGGCCGCGTTGCTGACCGCCGCCGAGGTGTCCCCGTCGGCCGCGGTGCTCGGCCCGCTGTGCCTCGATTGGGTGGATTCTCGTCTGGTCGTCGAGGCAGGTCTCTCGACGGATTCTTCAGGACATCGACAGACGGGTCTGTCCTCCGCGGAACATTCCGCATCGTTTCAGCAGAGCACCGAGGTTCTCGCCGTCTCGTCCGCGGGATCGTTGATCAAACGTGAGGTTTGGCACTGCCTCGGCGGCTACGACGAAGCGATGCCGCTGTTGCGCGACGATCTCGACTTCGGCTGGCGCGCTAATCGCTCAGGTCATTTGGTCCTGTGCGTACCGGTCGCACGCATGCGACATGCACGCGCCGCAACTAAAGGCGCACGCCGTTTGGACGCGGCCATGGCGCGGCCGGGCCCGTCATTTCGGGGCGTCGACCGCGCGCACGGCATGCGCACTTTCTTGGTCAATTGTTCAGGTTCCTCGTTCCTGATCGGACTTCCGCGGCTGCTGGTGCTGTCGCTGCTGCGGGCCCTGGGCTTCCTGCTCCTCCGGCGTTTCGCGGACGCACACGCCGAGGTCGGCGCGGCCCGCTACCTCCTCACGAGAGGCCGTCTGCTCGAAGGACGCCGCGCCCGCCGGGGCTCCGCCGTCGTCCGCGGGCTCTTCACCAGCAGACTCACCCGGCTGCGCAACGCGGTCCGCGCCGGAGCGACGTTCCTGATCCGCCGCCGCGTCGAAGCCGACGCCGCGCTGGGTCGTTTGCCCGCAACCGATGCGGGCTCGACGTGGCTCGAACCGTCCGAAGTGGACCCGAGGCCCGTCGGCCCGTCCGCGCTGCCGGCCGGTGCCTCGCGCGGGCGCCCCCGCGTCGCCGGTCTGCGCCGCCCACCCGTCGTCGTCTCCGTGGACGCCGCCCTGCCCGGGGCCCTGCGCCCGTCACCGCGACCCCGGCCGTCGCCGGGACCGCGCGCCGCTCCGGGTGTGGTGTTCGTCGAGGTCGACCAGTCGCGGGTGCTCCGCTCGTTGTTGCTGTCGCCGCCGGTCCTGCTCGTGCTCGGCCTGTCCGTCGTCGCGCTGGTCGCGAACTGGTCCCGCCTCGGCCTCGACCTGGCGGGCGGCCGCCTGCTCCCGGTCGGCTCGGCGGGGTCGGTCTGGTCGACGTACCTGTCGTCGTGGCACCCGGTCCTCGGCGGCACCGCGGCTCCTGCGCCCGCCGCCCTGGCCGTGCTGGGCCTGGTCCCCGGCGGTCCGTCGTTCGCCGTGGCGCTGCTGTTGCTCGGCGACATCCCCCTCGCCGCGTTGTCGGCGTACATCGCGTCACGAGGCCTGCGCGTACGCCGTTCCGTGCGCGCGGTGGTCGCCGCCTTCTACGGCCTGCTGCCGGTCGCGACAACGGCCGTGTCCGAAGGCCGTCTCGACGTCGTCGTCGTGCACATCGTCACGCCCGTGGTCTTCGCCGGCGTGTACGCGGTCTTGCGCGCGTCGTCCACGCACGCCTGGTTGCCCATGGCCTCCGGCACCGCGATCGGTGTCGCCGTGCTGGGCGCCTTCTCGCCGTTGACACACCTCGTGGTGATCGTCGGCGCTCTCGTGGGCTTCATCGCCGTGACGGGCGGCGCCCGCCGGATCGCCGCCCTGTTCGCCATCGTGCTTCTGCCGATGGCGCTCCTCCTGCCGTGGCCCGCCGTGTTGCTGCAACACCCCGAGATGGTGTTGAACGGCCTCGGCGCGGCCTTCGAGTCGCCGCCGCCGAACCTGATCGTGTGCTCGGTCTTCGTCGCCGCCGGTTTCGCCGCCGCGGTGCTGCGGCCGAACGTCCTGATGCTGCCCGGCCTGCTGGTGATCGTGCTGGCCATCGGGGCCCTTGCCGCCGTGGCGGCCGTCGGCGCCTGGCCCGGTGCGCCGCTGGTGGTGCTGGCGTGGGGTCTCGTGTGCGTGGTGCTGGCCGGTTGCCAGCGCGGGGTCCCGCCAGGCATCGCCCGGCTGGCGCGGGTGCGGCGGGCCGTGTACGTCGTCGGTGTCGTGACGCTGGTCAGCCTCGGGGTGGCCGGGCTGCTGGACCTGCGGTCCGGACCGTTGAAGGCCGGCGGCGGGCCGGCGCTGAGCACGTCGTTGACGGCGGAACTGGAGCGGTCCGGCCGGTCGGTGCTGATCCTCGGGTCGCCCGCCCGGCAGGTCGCCGGCCGGATGCCCGCCTTCGGTGACGACGACCTCGTGCCCACCGCGTCGTCGCCCGCCCGGTTGCGTCGGTGGAACTCCTCCTTGCTGGAGGGGGCCCCTCCAGCGGTGAAGATGGCGTTGGCTCAGGCGGCTTCGTCGGGAGTTTCGTTCGTGGTGCTGCCGTCGGACTCCGCCGCCGCGAAGGTCCGCGAGGCCGCCGGGGAGTTGGTGTCGGAGGCGCCTCGGGCTTCGGACGGACGGCCCGTGCTGCGGGTGCGGCTGACCGCGGACACCGGGGTCCTGCTGGCGCCCGACCTGGCGCGGCGGGCGCGGACCGGCGGGGAGCCGCCGGACTCGGTGTCGGCCGACGGGGTGGCGCCCGTGAACGTGACGCTGCCCGACGTGGCGGTGAAGGTGTCGCCCGGCGGGGAGGGGCGGGTGCTGGTGCTGGCCGCCGAGGACGAGCCGGGGTGGCAGGTCTTCGTGGACGGCGTCCAGGTGCCCGTGGTGCGGGCCTGGGGGCACCTGGTCGGGGTGCCGCTGCCGTCCGGTGGGGCGGAGGTCCGGGTGTCGATGTCGAGCACCCTGCGGGACTTCCTGTTGCTGGGGCAGGCGGCGGCGCTGCTGTTCACGCTGCTGACCGCGGTGCCCACCCGCAGGCGGCAGGTGTGAGAGGCGTCTCAGCCCTCGTCCACCACGTCCGGGTCGAGCCCGAGGTAGTTCGCCACCTGCTCGACCAGGACGTCGTGCACGAGGTCGGCCAGGTCGGCCCCGTCCTTCGCGCGGGCCTCCAGCGGCCGGCGGTAGAGAACGATCCGGGCACGGTTGTCGGAGCCCGTGGGCAGCAGGCGGGCCAGGGGGACGTTGCCGTCCTCCACGACGCCGTCCTCGCCTTCGACCTGCACTTCGGGCACGTCGTCGACGGCCACGTCGAGCTGCGTGAGTTCGGTGCGCCAGCGGGCCTCGATGGGCTCCAGGGCCTCGATGACCAGGGCGTCGAAGCGTTCCGCGCGGGACCGGGCCGCGGGGAGGGTGGCGGGGTACAGGGGGCCGCGCAGGCCCCGGCCGTGCCGGTCGCGGTTGCGCCGACGCGGCGAATTCTGCCGTTGTGAACCCCGTGCCATCACCACAACCGAGCAGCCTAGTTGCTCCTCCGGAGGACTAAACACAGCGTGCCTCACACACAGCCTCCCGTGGACGCGCTATCGTCCCGGATCGTGCGGAGCGTGAGACGGTGCTCGCGAACCGGGTGTGCTAACCCGGCTGTCGCCACGCTCACCTACGCCTATGCGGACTCCACCGCGGTCGTCGGGCCGCTTGCCACGTACTCCGAACCGCACAGTTACGACCTGTGCGAGGAGCACGCGTTGCGGCTCACGGCGCCTCGTGGCTGGGAGGTCGTGAGGCACCAGGGTGAGTTCGCGGCGCCCGAGCCGACTGTGGACGACCTGACGGCGCTGGCCGAGGCCGTGCGGGAGGCCGGGCGGGCTGATGTCAGCCCGAAGCTGCCCGACGTGCCTGCGGGCTCTCACAGGCGTGGGCACCTGCGGGTCCTGCCGGATCCCCACGAGGACTGAACCGACCACACGCACCACTAATCTTCTCGCCGGTAGGCTGCTCGACCAGTGGCCGTCAAGAGCGAGTTCCCTGGGAGTGTGCGGCGTGCGTGACCTGTCCGGCATCGTCAAGGCGTACGACATCCGCGGGGTGGTCGGCGAACAGTTGGACGCCGGCTTGGTCCGCGACTTCGGCGCCGCCTTCGCGCGCCTGGTCGGTGGGCCCGCCATCGTCATCGGGCACGACATGCGCGACTCCTCGCCGGAGCTCTCGCGCGCGTTCGCCGAGGGTGCGCAGGCGCAGGGCGTGAACGTCATCAGCATCGGCCTGGCCAGCACGGACATGCTCTACTTCGCGTCCGGCAAGCTCGACCTGCCCGGTGCCATGTTCACCGCGAGCCACAACCCGGCGCAGTACAACGGCATCAAGATGTGCCGTGCGGGCGCCTCGCCGGTGGGCCAGGACACGGGTCTCGCGCAGATCCGCCAGGACGCCGAGAACCAGGTGCCGGACGCCGAGGGCGTCGAGAAGGGCACGTTCGAGGAGCGCAACATGCTCGTCGACTACGCGGCCTACCTCAACGAGCTGGTCGACCTGAAGAGCATCCGCCCGCTCAAGATCGTCGTGGACGCGGGCAACGGCATGGGCGGCTACACGGTGCCGCAGGTCTTCGAGGGCCTGCCCATCGAGGTGGTTCCCATGTACTTCGAGCTCGACGGCAGCTTCCCGAACCACGAGGCGAACCCGCTCGACCCGAAGAACATCGTCGACCTCCAAGCCCGCACCAAGGCCGAGGGCGCGGACGCCGGTGTCGCGTTCGACGGCGACGCGGACCGCTGCTTCGTCGTGGACGAGAACGGCGACCCGGTCAGCCCGTCCGCGATCACCGCGCTGGTGGCCGTGCGCGAGCTCGCGAAGGACCCCGGCGGCACGATCATCCACAACCTGATCACGTCGCACGCGGTGCCGGAGATCGTCACCGAGCACGGCGGCAAGCCCGTGCGCACGCGCGTCGGCCACTCGTTCATCAAGGAGGAGATGGCCAAGACCGGCGCCATCTTCGGTGGTGAGCACTCCGCGCACTACTACTTCCGCGACTTCTGGCGCGCCGACACCGGCATGCTGGCCGCGCTGCACGTGCTGGCCGCGCTCGGTGAGCAGGACGGCCCGCTGTCCGCGCTGACGTCGGTCTACAACCGCTACGCCGCCTCCGGTGAGATCAACTCCACCGTGCAGGACCAGGCCGGCCGGATCGCCGCCATCAAGGACGCGTACGGCTCCAAGGACGGCGTCACGATCGACGAGCTGGACGGTCTCACCGTGCAGCTGGCGGACGGGTCGTGGTTCAACCTGCGGGCCTCGAACACCGAGCCGCTGCTGCGCCTGAACGTCGAAGCCGCCACCCCCGAGGCCGTCGCCGCGCTCAGCGACGAGGTCCTCGCGATCGTGCGGGCCTGAGGAGAGAACACCGTGGCCGTCAAGCTCGAAGAGCAGTTGCTGGAGATCCTCGCCTGCCCGTGCCCCGAGCACGCGCCGCTGCAGGTCGGGACGCCCACCGATCCGGAGGCGGACTTCCTCACGTGCACCTCGTGCGGTCGGTCGTTCCCGGTGCGCGACGGCATCCCGGTGCTGCTGCTGGACGAGGCGGTCGAGCCGCCGGCGGCCGGGTGACGTAGGTGCTCGACGACACGCTGCTCGACGACTCGAGCCGCCTCGCCGACGCCGACACGGGTGGCTGGCTGCGCGCCGCCGCCCGTGCGGGGGCGCAGGTCCGCTCCACCGCCGAGGCCGCGGCCGAGGCGGGGGTGGAACGGATCTTCTCCGAACGCCCGCGCGCGGTGGTGCTCATCACGCGGCCCGGCCACGCGGTCGCGGTCGCGGGCGTCGTCATGGCGTTGCTCGGTTCCGGTTGCTCGGTTCCGGTGGTCGCGGTCGACGAGGTCCCGCCGTGGGTCGGTGCCCTCGACGTGGTGCTCGCGCACACCGAGGACCCCGGCGACCGGGTGCTCGCCGAGTCGATCGACAGGGCGGTCCGCCGGGGCGCGCGCGTGTTGCTGACGGCGCCGGACTCCGGTCCGATCGCCGCGGCCGCCGCCGGCCGGGCCGTGCTGCTGCCGCCGCGCGTCGACGTGCCGCCGGGCTTCAGCTTCCCGCGCGCGCTCGCCGCGTGGCTGCTGGTGCTGCACTCGCTCGGGCTGCTCAAGACCGACGTGGAACTGATCGCGGACGAGCTCGACCGCGAGGCCGAGCGCGACCACCCGGTGCACGAGTCGTTCGTGAACCCGGCGAAGTCGCTCGCCCTGCGCGTCGCCGACCGCACGCCGCTGCTGTGGGGCCTCGACGAGGTCGCCACCGCGGTCGGCGAGCACGGCGCGGGCGTGCTGGCGACGTTCGCGGGCGTCGCCTCCGACGTCGCCGGCTACCCGCAGGCGGTGACCCGATCGGTGCTGCACCGCCGCGCCGTTCAGGGGACCTCGGGCGCGGACCTCTTCGCGGACCCGGACGACGAGCCGGGCAGCGGACTCGTGCGCGTGCTGCTGCTGGCCGTGCGCCAGGGCCCGGCGGCCGACGCCATGAGGCACGCCGCCGAGGACTCGCTGCCGGGAGCAGACGTGCTGGAGCCGGCCGTCGAGGTGGCGGGAGGCGACGCGGTCAGCGCCGCGCTCCTCGCGCTGCGCTTCGAACTGGCCGCGCTGTACCTCGGGCTCGCCGCCGGAACTCTCGGCGGCAACCCGTACTGATTGGGGAGCTGACTCAGAAGTGGACCTGCTGCACAACGCGGTAAGGCCGTACGCGTGGGGTTCACGCACGGCCATCGCCGAGCTGCTCGGGAAGGAGGTGCCCGCACCCCATCCCGAGGCCGAGCTGTGGATGGGCGCCCACCCCGGCGACCCGTCCCGCGTCGTCGGCGCGGACGGCGTCGAACGCTCGCTGCTCGACCTGCTGACCGAGAACCCGGACGGCCAGCTCGGTCAGCGCGTGGCGCAGCGGTGGGGCAGCAGGCTCCCGTTCCTGATCAAGGTGCTCGCCGCCGAGGAGGCGCTGAGCCTGCAGGCGCACCCGTCCGCCGCGCAGGCGGCCGAGGGCTTCGCGGCCGAGGAGAAGCGCCTCGTGCCGCTCGACTCCCCGATCCGCAACTACAAGGACCCGGCCGCCAAGCCGGAACTGGTCTGCGCCCTCACCGAGTTCCACGCGCTGGCGGGCTTCCGCGACCCGGCGCGGACGGTCGCGCTGCTGCGCTCGCTGGACGCGCCCGCGCTGGCGCCGTACACCGAGATGCTGGTCGCGCAGCCGGACTCGTCGGGCCTGCGCGCGTTGTTCACGATGCTGATCACGCTGCCGCAGACGTCGTTGTCGGTGCTGCTCCCGCAGGTCCTCGACGCGTGCGTGCTGCACGTGAAGGAGCACGGCGAGTTCGACCTGGAGTGCCGCACGATCCTGGAACTGGGCGAGTCCTACCCCGGTGACGCGGGCGTGCTGGCGGCGTTGCTGCTCAACCGCATCGTGCTGCAGCCCGGCGAGGCTATCCACCTGCCCGCCGGCAACCTGCACGCGTACCTGCGCGGCACGGGCATCGAGATCCTGGCCAACTCGGACAACGTCCTGCGCTGCGGCCTCACGCCCAAGCACGTCGACGTGCCCGAGCTGCTGCGTGTGCTCGACTTCACCTGCGGTGACATGGAAGTGCTGCTGGGCGAGGAGGTCCAGCCGGGCGTCCGCGTCTACCGCACGCCCGCGCCGGAGTTCGAACTGTCCAGGTTGGACCTGACCGGCGAGACGCGGGTCGACCACGAAGGCCCGCAGATCATGATTTGCACGGCCGGTGCCGTGGTACTCACGAACGCCCGTGGCGAGGAGTTGCGGCTGGCACGCGGCGAGTCCGTGTGGCTGCCGGCGTCGGACCCGGCGGTGGTCATCCGACCGGATGGTGTCGATTCCGCCGAACTTTTCCGCGCCACGGCGGGAACCGACTAAGGTTCGCCCGGACAAACCGGACTGGTTGCGAGGAGACAGGCGTGTCAGCAGGGGGCGGGACCAAGGCGATCGTCGCGGCATTGGTGGCGAACGCCGGTATCGCGGTGGCCAAGTTCATCGGATTCTTGATCACCGGCTCGTCGTCGATGCTCGCCGAGTCGGTGCACTCGGTCGCCGACACGTCGAACCAGGGCCTGCTGCTGCTCGGCCAGAAGACGGCCCAGCGCAAGGCCACGAGGCTGCACCCGTTCGGCTTCGGCCGCGACCGGTACTTCTGGTCGTTCGTGGTCGCCCTGATGCTCTTCACCCTCGGCTCGGTCTTCGCGCTGTACGAGGGCATCCACAAGCTGCAGCACCCCGAGGCGCTCTCCAGCCCGATCGTCGCGGTCGGCATCCTCGTCGTCGCGATCGGTCTCGAGACCTACAGCTTCATGACGGCCATCAGGGAGTCGAAGCTCATCAAGGGCGACGCGACCTGGTGGCAGTTCATCCGCAACTCCCGCACGCCGGAACTGCCGGTCGTGCTGCTGGAGGACGCGGGCGCGCTGATCGGTCTGATCCTCGCGCTGATCGGTGTCGGCCTCGCGACGGTCACCGGCAACCCGGTCTTCGACGCGCTCGGCACGATCGCCATCGGTGTGCTGCTCGGTGTCATCGCGATCATCCTGATCATCGAGATGAAGTCGCTGCTGATCGGTGAGGGCGCGTCCGACAAGGACCTCGACGTGATCTGCGACGAGCTCGCCGCCGGCAAGGTGCAGCGCGTCATCCACATCAAGACCCAGTACATCGGCCCGGACGAGCTGCTCGTGGCCGCGAAGATCGCCCTGGAGCCGCGGCTGCCGCTCGACGAGGTGGCGCAGGCGATCAACGACGCCGAGCAGCGGGTGCGGAGCAAGGTGCCGCAGGCCCGGCTGATCTACCTGGAGCCGGACCTGGACCGGTCCACGGTCGCCAGCTCCTGATCCTGAACTGACTGCGAAGCCGCCCCGGGCCCACCGCCCGGGGCGGCTTCGTTCGCGAGAAGGGCTCCGCAGCTCGCCGAACCGGTCGCGCCGGCTCGCCCTCCCCTCAGGCGGCTTCCCCGCCCGCCGGACAGAACACCGGACAAACCCGTGGTGAACGGCTATCGGCATCTCACCTGGTGGATACCTCTAGGGTGGGCCGATCGGGGATCCATCAAGGAGGTATGCACCGTGCCGGGGAACGGGTTGTGGCGCACGAAGTCGATCGAGCAGTCGATCGCGGACACGGACGAGCCGGGCACCAAGCTCCGCAAGGACCTGACGGCCTGGGACCTCACGGTCTTCGGTGTCGCGGTCGTCATCGGTGCCGGCATCTTCACGCTCACCGCGAGCACCGCGGGCAACATCGCGGGGCCGTCGGTCTCGCTGTCGTTCGTGCTGGCGGCGATCGCCTGCGCGCTGGCCGCGTTGTGCTACGCCGAGTTCGCCTCGACGGTGCCGGTCGCGGGCAGCGCGTACACCTTCTCCTACGCGACGTTCGGCGAGTTCGCCGCGTGGATCATCGGGTGGGACCTGGTGCTGGAGTTCGCGGTCGGTTCGGCCGCGGTCGCCAAGGGCTGGTCGGCCTACCTGCAGACGACGCTGGGGCTCTTCGGCCTCGACGTGAAGACCGAGGTCGGTGACGGCATCAAGTTCGACTGGGGCGCCGTGCTCCTGGTCGCGGTGCTGACGGTGTTGCTGGTCATCGGCACGAAGCTCAGCTCGCGGGTCAGCGCGGTCATCACGGCCATCAAGGTCGCGGTGGTGCTGCTCGTGATCGTGCTCGGCATCAGCTACATCAAGGCCGAGAACTACTCGCCGTTCATCCCGCCGGCCGCCGAGTCCGGGCCGGCCGCGCACACCGGCATCGAGCAGTCGCTGTTCTCGCTGATCACCGGCTACTCGGGCAGCACCTACGGCGTGCTCGGCATGCTGGCCGCGGCCAGCATCGTCTTCTTCGCGTTCATCGGCTTCGACGTCGTGGCGACCACGGCGGAGGAGACCAAGAACCCGCAGAAGGCCGTGCCGCGCGGCATCCTGGGCTCGCTCGCGATCGTCACCGTGCTCTACGTCGCCGTGACGCTCGTGATCACCGGCATGGTGCCGTACAAGGAGCTCGCGACCCAGCCGGACGGTACGCGGGCGACGCTCGCCAGCGCGTTCGCGCAGAACGGGGTCGACTGGGCGGCGACGGTGATCTCGGTCGGCGCGCTCGCCGGTCTCACCACCGTCGTCATGGTGCTGATGCTCGGCCAGAGCCGCGTCCTCTTCGCGATGTCGCGCGACGGACTGCTGCCGCGCGGTCTCGCGAAGACCGGCAGCCACGGCACGCCGACCCGCATCACGATCATCATCGGTGTGCTGGTGGCGATCGCCGCGGGCTTCTTCCCGGCGGGCAAGCTCGAAGAGATGGTGAACGTCGGCACGCTGTTCGCGTTCATCCTCGTCTCGGCGGGCGTGATGGTGCTCCGCAGGACCCGGCCCGACCTGTCGCGCGGCTTCCGCGTGCCGCTCGTGCCGCTGGTGCCGATCCTCGCGATCCTCGCCTGCCTGTGGCTGATGCTGAACCTGACCGCTCTCACCTGGGTCCGGTTCCTCATCTGGATGGCGCTCGGCGTGGTCGTCTACTTCGTCTACAGCCGGCGCAACTCGGTGCTGGGCAAGCAGGGTGAACGGGCAGGGAAGTCGGAGGGCACCAACTAACCTGCGCTCCATGGAGAACGCGCGGTGGCTCTCGGAGGAGGAGGGGAACGCCTGGCACCACTTCGTCCAGGCGTACCACCTCCTCGAGAGGCAGATCGAACAGCAGTTGCAGCGCGATGCGGGCCTCTCGCACGCGCAGTACAACGTGCTGGTCGTGCTGTCCGAACAGCCGGGCAACCGCATGCGCATGACCGAGCTGGCGCGCAGGGTCGTGGTGTCGAAGAGCTCGCTGACCTACCAGATCGGCAAGCTGGAGAAGTCGGGACTCGTGCGGCGCGAACCGCACGAGTCCGACGAGCGCGGCATCCTCGCCGTGCTGACCGAGGTGGGCAAGGACCTGCTCCGCACCACCGCGCCCGGTCACGTCGGGACGGTGCGCGAGTACCTCGTGGACCTCTTCACGCCGGGCGAGCTCGCGCAGCTCGGGGCGTTCATGAAGGTGGTGCACGAGAAAGCGGACGACTAGAGCGTCAGCAGGCCTCGCTCGTCCAGCCACGCGGCCACGTCGTCGGGCCCGTGCCGCGTCACGTCGAACTCGAAGACGGGCAGCACCGACTTCGCCGCCAGCGCGCGGAGTTGCTGCTGTTCCTCGATGAACGGCTCCAGCGACACGTACTGCTTGGGGTTCGCGCTGATCTTGAGCCGTTCCTCCCGGGCCTCCTCGAACGTGTCCTCGGGACGGGTGCACAGCACGATCGCGAAGTTGAGCGGCTTGAGCCGTTCCTCCAGCCAGTCGAAGTCGAACTCGCGCCCCTGCCGCGCCTGATGGGCCAGCGTGGACAGGTGGAAGCGGTCGACGATCCACGAGTAGTAGCGCTGGAGTTCGAACATCCGCACCCACGTCTCGTAGGTCTCCATCGCGAGTTCGGTCTCCTCGGGGGAGAAGTCGATCAGCCCGCGCCCCCACGGCTCGTTGCTGAAGCCGCTCCACTCCGCCGAGATCAACGGCGAGTGGTAGCGGTACCGGCGGTGACCGACCAGCCGGGGGTGTTCGTTCAACGCGAAGGCCAGGTCCGTCTTGCCGGTCAGCCGTGTTCCTTCGAGGATCACCTTGGGCGTGAGCTTCATGGTGGCAAGCTAACCCGGTGATCCTGTGTCTCGACGTCGGTTCCACCTGGACCAAGGCCGCTCTCGTCACACCCGAGGGCGAGCTGGTCCGGACCGGGCAGCACCCGACCACGCCGCCGGAGGTCCTGAAGGGCATCGACGCCCTGCGCGCCGAGGTCGGCGACGGCGAGGTCCTCGCGTGCTCGTCCGCCGGCGGTGGGCTGAGGCTCGCGGTCGTCGGTCAGGAACGCGTGGTCAGCGCCGAGGCGGGCTACCGGGTCGCACTGAGTGCCGGCGCCAAGATCGTGCACGTCAGCGCGGGCCCGGTCGACGCGAAGGCGCTCCGCGCGGCCACCCCGGACCTGGTCCTGCTGGTCGGCGGCACGGACGGCGGCGATGAGAAGGTGCTGCTGCACAACGCCGCGAAGCTCGCCCGCGTCGCCGTGCCGATCGTGCTGGCCGGCAACGTCGAGGCGCAGCCGGAAGCGCTGCGACTGCTGGCCAAGCGGACCGTCGTGGCCTGCCCGAACGTGCTGCCGGACGTCGGCCGGCTCGCCCCGGAACCGGCGCGCAGGGCGATCCGCGAGGCGTTCCTCCAGCACGTGATCGGCGGCAAGGGCCTGTCGAAGGGGCCGCGGTTCCGGCAGCTGGTCAGGGCCGTCACACCGGACGCCGTGCTGGCGGGCGTGTCCCGGCTCGCGCACCAGGACCGTGAAGGAGCGGTGCTCGTCGTGGACGTCGGCGGCGCGACCACGGACGTGTACTCGGCGGTGTCGGCTGTGGACAGCGAGGGTCTGGAGAGGACGGTCGCGCTGCCGCCGGACCGCCGCACCGTCGAGGGTGACCTGGGCATGCGCTGGTCCGCGCCGGGAGTGGTGAAGGAGGCTCACGCGGAACGCCTCACCACCGAGGACCTGACGGCAGAGGCCCGGTTCCGCGCCGAGAACGTCGACTGGCTCGCGGACGATCCGGCCGTGGACGTGAAGCTGGCGTCGTTCGCGGCGATCCTGGCGATCCGCAGGCACCTGCGGCAGGTCGACGGCCAGCTCGGCCCGCACGGCGCGGGGTTGCTGGTGCTGTCCGGCGGGGTCTTCCGGCACACGCCGGACATCGGGCCGGTCGTCGAGGCGCTGCGCACCGACCCGGTGCTGCGACCGGTACTCAGGACGGCGGAGATCACCGTCGACCGCGACTACGTGCTGGCGCCGGTGGGGTTGCTCGCCGAGTCGGGGCGGCTCGAAGCCGCCGACCGACTGGCGAAGACCCTAGGCTGACTCCTCGTCCTCGACGAACTCGAGGAGGTCGCCGGGCTGGCACTCCAGCACCCGGCACATGGCTTCGAGCGTGCTGAACCGGACGGCCTTCGCGCGGCCGTTCTTCAGCACCGCGACGTTCGCGGGCGTCAGCCCGACTTTCTCCGCGAACTCGCCGACGCTCATCTTGCGCTTGGCCAGTTCGACGTCGATGCGCACGACGATGGCCATCAGATCACCGCTTCCATGTCGGAGCGGAGTTCCGTGGCGCGCTTGAGCAGCGCCCGCATCACGACCATCACGAGCCCGATCACGCTGACGGCCGACGTGAATAGGAAGAACAGCACGATCACGCCGGGGTCGTCGGCGTTGAACCCGACCCAGAGGAACACCCCGATGAGCACGACCCACGCCGCGGCTATCGCCCAGACCATCACGTTCACCCACTTGATCGAAGCCTCGGTGAAGATCAGATCCTTGCGCACCAACGTGAGCAGCTTCCAGGTGGCCACGATCACCACCTGCACGCACACCACCCAGAACACCGACACGATCGTCGAAGGCCACCTCAGGTAGGCCTCCTCCGGGTTCTGCTGCGCCATGTGCGCGTACTGGCCGGGCAGGGAGAACGTCTCCAGCATGACGAGGACGGCGAACAGCGCCACCAGGAACACCCGCAGAGCCGTGACGGCCCAACGTTCAGCAATCATGCATCGAGTATCGGTAGTGATCTATCGAAAGTCAATCGGTAGTGATCGTGTCGCAACAGGTCTCTAGAGTGAGTGGCGTGGGACTGCGTGAGCGCAAGAAGGCCGAGACCCGAGCGGCACTGGCCGCCGCCGCGCTGGGGCTCGCCCTGGAGAAGGGCGTGGACGAGGTGCGGGTCGACGAGATCGCCGAGGCGGCGAACGTCTCACCGCGCACCTACAACAACTACTTCCCGAGCCGCGAGCACGCGATCGTCGCCGGCATCACGGCGTCCAGGGCGCTGAAGGTCGCCGAAGCGTTGCGGGACAGGCCATCCGGCGAAGAGCTGGTCGACTCGATCATCGCCGCGTTCGCCGAGCAGTACCGCGAACCGCCGACCGAGGCGCTCGCCCTGATCACGTCGACCCCGGCGCTGCGCCAGGCCTACCTGGACTCGGTCGCCTCGATCGAACCGCCGATCGCCGACGTGATCGCGGAAAGACTCGGCAAGTCCCGCGAAGCCGCCGAAGTGCTGGCCGCCGCGGTGAGCGCGGCGGCACGGCTGGCGGTCGAGCGGTGGGTGGACCACCGCCCGTCCGGACTGGTCGTGGTGTCGACGGCGTCGGTCGAGGACCACCTGCGCGAGGCGATCGGCCACCTCGCGCCCGCGCTCAGGTGAGCTCGTCCTTCAGCACGCACATCAGCAGCGAGTCGTGCCACTCGCCGTCGCGGTAGAACGACTGCCGGTACCGCCCGTCGACCTGGAAGCCGACCTTCTTGTAGGACTTGATCGCGCGCTCGTTCGCTTCCACCACACCGAGTTGGATCGAGTGCAACCGCAGCGTGTCGAACCCGTACCGGCACATCGTGCGCAACGCGTCGGTGCCGTACCCGCCGCCCCAGTGGTCCTTCTCGCCGATGTAGATGTCGACCTCGGCGCGCGCGTTGATCGGGTCGGCATCGCGCAGCGCGACGATCCCGATCAGCTTGCCCTCCAGCGTCTCGATGCAGAGGGTGACCTTCTCGTAGGTGTTCTCCTGGCGGTCGCCGATGCGCTTGCGGGTCCCGGCCAGCGACGTGTGGAAGTAGCTCTGCAGCCACCGCATCACCTCGTCGTCGTTGTGCCAGCGGTGCAGGGAGTCGGCGTCCTCCGGCTCGACGGGACGCAGGCGGACGAGATCACCGGTCAGCATGACCGGGAGAGTAGGAGCCGGATCAGAAGACGGCCAGCGGATTTACGGGCAGACCCGTGGTGCCGAGGATGCGGGGGACCGCGGCCACGAACAGGAACGTGTGGCGGCCCTGCTCCGCGCAGGCCGCGGCGAGTTCCTCGGCCTGCGCGCCGTCGACCAGCAGGAGGCCGAGGCGCAGGAGCCCCAGCCGGTGCAGCGCACCCGGGACGTCGTCCTCGATCGGCGGCGACGCGTCGCCGATGTCCCCGGCGTAGAGGGAGATCCCGTGGTCGTGCATCCACCGGACCGCGCCCGAGGTCATCCCCGGCAGCGGCCGGCCGTCGTCGCGCACGCGGTCCCAGCCGGCCCGCACCACCAGGGCGTCACCCGATTCGACCACCACGTCCACGCGCTTCGCCGCGGCGTCCAGGTCGTCCGCGGTGACCGCGTGCCCGTCGGGCAGCATGCCGCCGGGAGCGAGGTCGAGCAGCACGCCCCTGGTCACGATCCCGCCGGCGAACACGTCCGCGGCGCCGTGGACCACGCCCGTGGGGCCGGAGCTCGCGGCCTGGGCGATCCCGGGGTAGACCTGCCCGTCCACGACCATGTGCGACAACGCGTCCAGGTGCGTGACCTCGGGGTGGTGCGTCGTCACGAGCATCAGCTCGGCCATCGCGATCGGCGAGGCGCCGGTGAACGACATGATCGTCTGCACGGCCGTGGTGTTCGCCCGCAGCGCGGCCATCGGCCCGCCCATCAGCGGCAGGGTCGGGGTCTTGCGGGCCAGCGAGACCGACAGCCCCGTGCGCACCTGGGCGGCACCGCGGGCGCGGGCCTCGGCGGTGATCAGGTTGACGGTGCCGAGCTGGTCCGCGTCGCCCCAGCGCCCCCAGTTGCTCGGGAACTCGGCAGGGCTCTGGTCCATGATGACGTCCTCCAGGGGTGGGGTGTTCCACCGAGATCGTCACCGTCCCGCCGCACCGCCGACAGCCCAGCGCGGTGCCCATCCGGTGCCCGATCCGCTGGGCAGCGCTTTGGATACTGTCGGGTGCATGCCCTCACTCGGACACACCTTGCGCGAGTTGCGGCGGTGGTCTTTCACGGGTCGCGACGAGGAGGTCGCGGTGTTCCGGGGGGCCCTGGGCGGCACCGGACTGCTCTTCGTGCACGGACCGGGCGGGGTGGGCAAGAGCGCGTTGCTCGACGTGTTCGCCGGCATCGCCGCCGAGAAGGGTCTCGACCCGGTCCGGGTCGACGCCCGCCACCTGACGCTCGGGCGGGAGGCGCTGCCCGTCCCCGCCGAGGACGCGCCGGCGGTCCTGTTCCTCGACACGTACGAACTGCTCGAACCGGTCGACGACTGGGTCCGCGAGCACTACCTGCCGTCGCTCCCGGAGTCGTGCCTGGTGGTGATCGCCGGTCGCCGGGGCCCGGGACCGCGCTGGCGGGCCGACCCGGCGTGGCGGGCGGTGATGAGGGTTCTCGCGCTCGGCAACCTGTCCGAACAGGACGGACGCGCCTACCTGAACGCCCAGGACGTTCCCGCGGAGGCGCACGACCGGTTGCTGAAGGGCAGCAGCGGCCACCCCCTCACCCTGTCGATGATGGTCGACGCCGTGCGCCGCGGCATCACGCCGCACACCCTCGCGGACCTGCCGGACCTGGGGGCGTTGCTGCCGCACCTGATCGGTGAGGTCCCGAGTGCCCGCCACCGCACGGCGCTGGAGGTGTGTGCGCTGCTGCTGGTGACGACCGAGGAACTGCTGCGGTCGATGACCGGCGACGACGCCGACGACGTGTTCGCCTGGCTGCGCGCGCAGGTGTTCGTCGACGAGTCCCCGTACGGACTGCATCCGCACGACGTGGTCCGCGACGCACTGGTCGCCGACCTGCGCTGGCGCGACCCCGGCCGGTACGCCGACCTGTACCGCCGCAAGCTCGACGTGTTCCAGGCCCAGGTCCGGGCCACGGCGGCGGAACGGGAACAGCTCGACCTGATGGTGCGGACCGTCGCGCTGAACGGCGCCCGGTCTCCGTTCCCCGCGCTGGCGTCGCTGCCGCCGACGATGCGCGCGTACGCCGACGGCCTGCGCGATGCCGACCGTGCGGCGATCGTCGGCATGACCGAGCGCTGGCAGGGGCCTGAGCAGGCCGAGCTGGTGGTGCACTGGATGCGGCGCCGGCCGGAGGACTTCCGCGTGTTCCGCACCGAGTCCGGCGAACCGCGGGGGTTCGGCGCGTACCTCGACCTGGCGGAGGCCGATCTCGGCGTGGATCCCGGCACCGACGCGATGTGGGAGCACGCCGCGAAGAACGGGCCGACGCGTGCCGGTGACCGGGTGCGCGCCTGGCGCTTCTTCCTCGACCGCGACCACGGGCAGCGCCCGTCCCCGTCGCTGACGCTGTTCGTCGCCTGGCAGATGCTGGAGATCGTCCTGATCGGCGACGACACGGCGTGGAGCTTCGTAGGGGCGTTCGGCGACGACGAACTGTGGGCGCCCGCCATGGAGTCCCTCGGGTTCCATGGGGTCTGCACCTACGACGTCGGCGAAGCGCGGTTCCCGGTGTTCGCGCACGACTGGCGCCGGACCGGGGTCGCGGAGTACGCGGAGCAGTTGCACGCCCATCAGACCGGCCGGCCGGTGCTCGACGAGGTGCCGCTGTCCGAACCGGAGTTCGCGCAAGCCGTCCGCGACGCCCTGCGCACCCTGCACGCGCCGGAACTCCTCCGGGAGAACCCGCTGCTGGGGTCCCGGATGGTCCGGCGGGCCGCAAGCGAGCCCACCGAGGCCCTGCGGGAGCTGCTCACCGACGCCGCCGCCGCGCTGAAGCCCGACCTCACCACGTTGATCGACCGGACGTTCCTGCACCCGGCCGGCGCCCAGGAACGCGTCGCGGCCTCGCTGCACCTGTCGTTCAACACCTACCGGCGGCACCGGGACAAGGCCGTCGCGCAGCTCGCGGAGTCGTTGTGGGAGCGGGAGACCGGTCGCCGCTAGAACTTGCGCGCGAACGGCAGTGCCGGTGACTCCGGCGCGTCCACCTGCAGCAACCCGGCCGCGATCGCCACGGCCCTGTCCCACTCCGGGTCCGACGTGTAGTCCGCGTGCCCCGACACCCCCGACCGCCACCGCCGTCCGGGGAACGGCCCCCGCTGCGGGTCCGGCAGCCAGTGGTCACCACCCAGCACCAGCGCGCCGGTCGGCCCGCGCAACGCCGGTGCGAGCGCGCCCTCCGACCCGTCCTCGCGGTAGCCGACGCCGAGCAACATCCCGTCGAACACCTGCCGCCGCCACGTCATCACCGCGCCGCCCAACGGGTCCGTGCCCCGGCACAACGCGCGCCAGCGCCCGTCGAGCCCACCGGCGAGCCGGGCCAGCGACGCGTGCGGCACCACCGCCGGGAACGCCCGCGGATACGCCCACTGCAGCTGCGACCCGGCCGTGACCAGCCCGATCCGTTCGCGGTCGTGCTCGGGCAGGTCCTCCAGCAACCGGGCGGCGGCCACGGCGACCAGCAAAGATCCCTGCGAGTGTCCACAGAGGACCACTCGGGTGCCGGGGTCGCGCAGGTGGTCCTCGACGCGGGCGACGAGTTCCGGCACGACCTTCAGCGCGTAACACGGCGGCACGATCGGGTGAGCTTCCCGCGGCCAGAACTGGGCGATGTCCGCGATGATCCCCAGCCGCCGCCCGGACTCCGGCTGCCGCGCCGCCAGGTACACGGCCCGAAGCAGTGACACGGCCAGCAAACCCAGCACGAACACGCCGAAGGCCGAGAACGGCGCCGTCCACGACGCCAGCGGCACGTTCTGCAGGCGGAGCAGAGAAGCCAGCACGGCACCGAGCACCAGCACGACGGCGACGATCATGATCATGCGATGGCCGTGGTTGCGTTCCCAGCGCGCCCACCACCACGCACGCGTCGCCGTGCGCAGGTCACGCATCCGTCCGGAGTGCAGCAACGACGCCTCACGCGCCCACACCTTGCCCTTGCGGAACGCCCGCCACCGCACGGCACCGGTGAACGACGCCACCGCAAGCGTGCTGAGCAGCGCCAACACCCCGGCCACACCCCACAACAGGGTGATGTAGCTGTACCCGACGGGTAGCTGCAGCCCGGAACCCAGCGCCTTGCGCACCGGCAACGCCACCCCGGCACCGAACCCGCCGCCGAGCAGCCCGGCGATCGCCAGCACCGGCGCCGCGAACCAGCCACCCGCCCACGGCCGCAGCTCGCGCGGCAGCGCCTTCCACGACCCGCGCGCCAGCAACGCGGCGGGGACCAGCATCAGCCCGAACAGCACCAGCACGAACGCCATCAGCAACGCCACGACCTGCACGGACAC
Source organism: Lentzea albida (assembly GCF_900111005.1). Classification (GTDB taxonomy): domain Bacteria; phylum Actinomycetota; class Actinomycetes; order Mycobacteriales; family Pseudonocardiaceae; genus Lentzea; species Lentzea albida. The sequence goes on along the minus strand of NZ_FOFV01000004.1, from coordinate 66,554 downwards.
GTCCGCGCCCGGCACCCGCAACGGCAGCTGCTCCTGCAGCCCCAGCGTCGTGAGCACGAGAAGAACGGAGAGCACCAACAACACTCGCCGTGGCTTACGACTCAAAGCCGCGCGCAACCACCGTCCGCCACGATGAGGCGCACCGCCCGTGGGGTCGTCCAGCAGCAGCACGCCGAGCACGGACACACCGAGCAGCACGAGTGACGCGGTCCACGCCACGCCGATCGCGACCCCCATGCCGCCGGTGGCCGTGAGCTGCTTCAACGGCCCGCCGAGCGCGATCAGCGCCGTCATCGCGAGCGCCGCCACGACGTGCAACGACCGCAGCGCCGGCGTGTCCGGGTCCGTCGCCACGTGCGCGCCGGGCAGTCCGGAGGCGGGCTGCTTCTCCTGCTCCTCGGCCTCCGCGATCTCCCGGCGCTCGATCCGCCACTCGACGTGCGAGATGCGCCGCATCACCCCGACCACCACGAGGATCGGCAGCAGCCCCAGGAACGTCCGGAACCAGGGGAAGGTGCGCACGTCGGTCGGAATGCTGCTCAAACAGGCGGTACCGGGACGCAGGCACTGCGCGGCGAGCAGGTCCAGGCTGACCACGGAGATCTGCGCGACCAGCAGCGCCGTCAACAGCAGGGCGAACACCCGCAGCAGTGACCGCAGGCCGATGCCGAGCAGGTGGGCGGGCAGGTTGCGCTCCGGAACGGGCGGCAGCATCCAGTGCGCGACGTTCGCGATGCTGAACGGGAAGAGCAGCGCCCACGTGGCCTTCGCCACACCTCCGGACGTCATCCCGCCCCACAGGTACCCCTCGACCGTGCGGGGGATGGGACGGCCCTCGGTCTGCAACACTGGTCCGGGGGCGGGCCTGCGGAGTCTGTCCGCGGGACGCACGATGCGCCCGAGTCCGTCCCCCGCAACGTCCACGGCCGCAACGGCGTCGACGAGCGTCTGCGGCGTCGTTCCTTGGACGCCGTGCACGCGCAGCTCGACGACACGTGTGTCCGGGCCGGCAATCAACACCCGAGACCTCCCTCACCCAACGTGGGGCCATAGTGGTGCATCAGAGGGCGGTATGGTCGGACGACACCCTCTCTGAAGTGCCTTGGAGGACTTCGCAATGACCGCGGACCGGTTGCAGACCCGCAACGGCATCGACTTCGCAGTGGCCGACCTGTCGCTCCACGAGTTCGGTCGCAAGGAGATCCGTCTGGCCGAGCACGAGATGCCCGGCCTCATGGCGTTCCGCCGCGAGTACTCCGGGGTGTACCCGCTCAAGGGCGCCCGCATCTCCGGCTCGCTGCACATGACGATCCAGACGGCCGTCCTGATCGAGACCCTGGTCGACCTGGGCGCGGAGGTGCGCTGGGCCTCCTGCAACATCTTCTCGACGCAGGACCACGCGGCCGCGGCCGTCGTCGTCGGCCCCCACGGCACGGAGGAGGAGCCCAAGGGCGTCGCCTGCTTCGCGTGGAAGGGCGAGACCCTGCCGGAGTACTGGTGGACGGCCGAGCAGATGCTCACCTGGCCGGACGGCAAGGGCCCGAACATGATCCTGGACGACGGTGGCGACGCCACCCTGCTCGTCCACAAGGGCGTCCAGTACGAGGCGGCCGGCGTCGTCCCGCAGGCCGACGAGAACGACTCGGAAGAGTGGAAGATCGTCCTCGACACGCTGCGCGCGTCCCTCGAGAAGGACGGCAAGAAGTGGACGAACATCGCCGAGGGCATCCGCGGCGTCACCGAGGAGACCACGACGGGCGTCATGCGCCTGTACCAGCTGGCCGCCGCCGGTGAGCTGCTCTTCCCGGCCATCAACGTCAACGACGCCGTCACCAAGTCGAAGTTCGACAACCGCTACGGCATCCGCCACTCGCTGGTCGACGGCCTCAACCGCGGCACCGACGTCCTGATCGGCGGCAAGGTCGCCGTCGTCTGCGGCTACGGCGACGTCGGCAAGGGCTCGGCCGAGTCGCTGCGCGCCCAGGGCGCCCGCGTCATCGTCACCGAGATCGACCCGATCTGCGCCCTGCAGGCCGCCATGGACGGCTACCAGGTCGCGAAGCTGGAGACGGTCCTCCCGATCGCCGACATCGTCATCACGACGACCGGCAACAAGGACGTCGTGACCGTCGAGCACATGGCCCAGATGAAGCACCAGGCGATCCTGGGCAACGTCGGCCACTTCGACAACGAGCTCGACATGGCGGGCCTGCAGCGCTACCCCGGCATCCGCAAGAACAACATCAAGCCGCAGGTCGACGAGTGGGTCTTCCCGTCGGGCCGCACGATCATCGTGCTGTCCGAGGGCCGCCTGATGAACCTGGGCAACGCCACGGGCCACCCGTCGTTCGTGATGTCGAACTCCTTCTCCAACCAGGTGATCGCGCAGATCGAGCTGTTCACCAAGTTCAAGGAGTACGACAACGAGGTCTACCGCCTGCCGAAGGTGCTCGACGAGAAGGTCGCGCGCATCCACCTCGAGGCGCTGGGCGGCGAGCTGACCAAGCTCACCAAGGAGCAGGCCGAGTACATCGACGTCGACGTCGAGGGCCCGTTCAAGCCGGAGCACTACCGCTACTGAGCGCGCTTTGACAGGGGCCTCCCGCGCACGCTGCGGGAGGCCCCTGTTTCATGTCCGTCGTGGGATTCTTCGGCACCTATGCCTACGAGCACGGCCAGTGGAAGACGTTGTCCGAGGGCGAACTGCCGCCCCTGGCGGAGCCGTCGCTGTGGATCGACATCCACGACAGCGACATCACCTCGGTCGTCTACGCCCCGGCCGGACCGGGTTCGGGCGTCGCCTACCTGGGCCTGACGCCGCGCACCTACTTCGAGAACCCGAACGCGTCCGACCCGACCGACACGTTGCGCGAGGCGGCGGGCCTGGCCGAGTGGTGGGCGCTGGTGCACTCCGGAGGTGACGTGCCGGGCAAGCAGGCCGAGCTGCTGCAGTACCTCGCCGAAGACGAGGAACCCGGGGACTTCGAGCTGGACGAGGCCGAGGACATCGATGAGGAAGCGGTGTTCGTCGAGGTCAAGACCCGGAGGTTCCTGACGGCGCTGGACCTGCCGCTGCCGGGTGAGCTCAGCGGATGAACGCCTGCCAGGCCTCGACGCTGAACTCCAGCTCGGGGCCTGCGGTGTTCTTCGAGTCGCGGACGCGCACAGCCTGGGCGAACGCCACCTCGACGCAGTCGCTTTCAACGGAGTCGCCACCGCTGTAGCTGCTCTTACGCCAAGTACAGTCTCCGGCCACTGAGGTCCTCCCGCGATCGGCTGGCGAGGTCCGCCACCATCGATCGCGATTGTTCCTCATCGAGTGCGAGGGCATCCAGCCGCGCGAAGATCGACTTGCAGCGCTTGACGCCCAGGTCGTCCTGCACGAACACCATCGCGAGGTCGGACTCCGTGAAGGCCACATCGCTGCGCTTCTCGTACTCCCACAGCACGTAATGGGCCAGGAGCACACCTGCCGGACCGCTTGCCGCAGGCACGATGCGGATGGCGTGGGTGTGGAAGAGCAACCTCATGAGCTGGTCTTCCATGACCTCGTCGCTGCCCACCTTGAGCCGCAGCGCGTTCTCGTGGACGAAGAAGGTGCACGCCGGGCGGTTGTGACCTCGCATGATCGCCTGCCGTTCCATCCGGAACCGAATCGCGGTCTCGATCAGGTCCGGCGTGAGGACGCCACGTGCCTCGTACAGCGCTCGCGCGTACTCCTCCGACTGCAGCAGACCTGGAATGTTCGTCAGGTCATAGGTGGTGATCTTGTCTGCCACCGACTCGGCCATGGCCATCGTGCGCAGGTTGGTCGGCACCTGCACGAAGTACAGGTTGAACGCAGACCGGTACCGCTCCAGGAAGTCTGTGATGAACGCCTGGCTCCGCCCGCAGCGCCCCAGGTACTGGATGATGTCGATCTCGGTGGCCCGCACCTTGCCGTGCTCGATGTTGGAGACCTTGCCGGGGTCCCACCCGAGCATTTTGGCGATCTTCCTCGCGCGGAAGGTCGTGAACCGCTCGCGGATCTGCCGCAACTCGTCGCCCAGGTCGCGGCTGTAGGGGGTCGACGGATCACCGTTCATGCACTCTGACGTTAGGCGTTGGAGCCCGAACAACATCGTGCCCAAACGGGTGGAATTGCGTTGACGTGCGGGTTTTACTGTCGGGGTGCGGACGACCATCATCAAGAAGACCCTGCGCGTGCCCACCTCCGGCGGTGCGCCGGGTGACGGTGCCGTCGTCGCCAGGCAGCTGGACGCGGCGCTGATCCGGTCGGGTTTCAAGGCGAGCCGCGAACTGCTCGAACACGTGTCGAACCTCGCGGCGGCCGAAGAGTTCGCGGCCGAGGTCGTACGCGCGGTCAAGGAGCTGATCGGGGCTCGCGGGCAGCACAACCCGTACTTCAAGGAGTTCCCGCACAACGTGCCGGGCACGCTCGCCTTCTGGTGGGAGTGCGTGCGGGACGCGGTGGAACAGGGCGTCGAGCCGACCGGCAACCTGCTCGACCTGCCGAAGTACGGCCGCGTCCAGCACTCGTACGAGGAGATGCTCGCGGCACATGACGACCTGATCCCCTCGCTCAAGGACCGCGTCACGGTCGTGCGTCTCGGTGGCACGCTCGAGGAAGAGGTGCAGCGGCTGTTCGAGGAGCTCGCGACGAGCCCGATCCCGTTGGCGGAGAACGACAGGACGGTCCTCGGCGAGCTCGCGATGCTCGCCGAGGACGTCGAACTCGACGTGCCCGTGCGGGAGAACCGCGCGATCCTCAACGCCGTCCGGCTCGTCGCGCAGCGGCCGTTGCGCGACGTCGACACCGTCACCGACGTGCTTCGGCTCGCGGCCGAGGCGTCCGGGGGAGACGTGACGCTCGAGGAGCCCACGCGCTTCCGTTCGTTCCGGCGGCCGGAGCGCAGGGCGTTGTTGCAGGCCCTCGACCAGATCGCCGAGAGCAAGCTCGGTGATGTCGGGCAACACCGCGAGGCGTGGAAGCGGCTCGGCGAGCGGTTGCACCCGCACGAGTACCCGTTCGACCGTGCGCAGGACGTCTTCGCGGTGGCGCGCCGGGAGAAGGTCGCGCGGTCGTTCGCCGGGCAGGTCGAGATGGCGTTCGCGGAGAACGACGTCGAGCGCGCCGTCAGCATCCTCGCCAAGGCGCCGGGACTGTTGCTGCGCCAGCTCGACCGGTTGCTCCGCAACGGTGCCGAGGACCTCGCGACGCACGTCGCGGCGGCGGTGCCCGAGGTGTCGAGCCGCGTTCTCGTCTCGGTGCTGGAGCACCTGGAGAACCGCACGACGCCGGACACGGCCCGCGTCTTCGCGACCCGTGCGCGCAAGGTGTGGATCGCCGACGACGACCGCGAGCCGCTGGAGCCCGAAGCGGTCGCGCAGATCGTCGAGGTGGTCGAGAACGAACTGGTCAGGCGGCTGCCGGAGTACTCCGAACTCGTCGTCGACGACGAGGTGCTCGACGTCGTGGTGCCGCTCACCGGGGTCGAGGAGGGCTTCGGCGTGCTCCCGCGCGGGTCGAAGCTCTCGTTCGACGGCGACGTGCTGCGGTTCTTCGTGCACTGGAGGCAGCAGGCGAAGCGGACCGACTACGACCTGTCCGCGGTGCTGCTCAACGAGAGGTTCGAGTACAAGGGCCAGGTGTCGTGGACGCAGCTGAAGGACGGCGGCGTCGTCCACTCGGGTGACGTCACGGACGCCTCGAACGGTGCGACGGAGTTCATCGACGTGCAGCGGATCAAGTCGACCGCGAAGTACGTCGTGCCGCAGGTGAACGTGTACTCGGGTGAGGGGTTCGACGACGTCGCCGAGTCGATGTTCGGGTTCATGAGCCGCGACCTCGACCAGATGGGCAAGCCGTTCGAGCCGAGCACCGTGCGGGCGCGTTCTTCCATGCGCGGCAAGGGAAAGGTCGCGCTGCCGGTGATGTTCGAGCGCGAGGGTGACACCTGGTCCGGCACCTGGCTGCACCTCTACCTGCGCGGCTCGTCGTGGGGCAACCGGGTCGAGGAGAACCGCGACGTCGTCAAGCTGATCGCCGCGGCGGCGTTGCGGCGCAAGTACTTCACCGTGGCGAGGCTGCGGGACCTATTCGCGCGCAAGGAGTCCACAGTGGACGCACCGGCGATTCGCGTTGGACTGGCGCAGGACGAGACCGGAACCGTCACCACGGTGTCAGAACTCGGGAAACTGCTGTCGGACTGAGGCACCGCACTGCTACCGTGGTCGACGCGAGGCCATGAGAGGGCTTCCTCCTAAATCCGGAACCGGAATGCTCTTCGGAGCGCCGGTCTCTAGCCCCCTCGCTCTCCTCGCCCCTAGCTCCACTCGCCGGCGATGCCCGCGATGCCCGGCCCGACGTCACCGAAGTAGGCGCTGACGACGCCGCCGAGCCCGCACACGAGCTCGTCGACGTCGACCGGCGTCGCGTCGGCCGAGGCCAGGAACTGCTTCATGCAGCGCGCGGGCATCGCACGCCGGTGGAACGACAGCTGCACGAGGTACGAGCCGCAGGTGTCGCGGAACGTGCGGTGGTGGCCCGGCGTCGCGTTGCCCGTGTCGTCGACGATCGTGAAGCTGAAGACGTGCTCCTCGCCCGCCGCGAGCCGCCGGTCGAACAGCATCTCGACGGCGAGGTTCCGGGAAGCGCTTTCCCGGCGCAGACGCCCCTGCCGGCAGCCCTCACCCGCTCTGACCATCGCGTTCTCGATCAACGAGCCGTCGTCGCCGTTGTGCATCGCCAGGTACCGGTCCGGTCCCTGCCGCACCGCCCGCACGACCAGCCGTGTGGTGATGGAGCGTTGCTCGCGGTGCATGCCTATCTGGACGGTGTCGTGCACGGAGAGCACTTCGAGGTCGGCGTTGCCCCGCGCGGCCTCCGGTACGGACTCGAACGACGCGAGCAGCGGCGCGGGCTCCGGCCAGGTCGCGACCGGGCGCGGGGCGTAGGTGTTCGCGTTGCGCGGGCCGATGAGGTCCAACAAGGACGATGGCGGCAGGCGCAGCACGGTCTCCAGCGCGCGCACCGTGCTGATGGCGCGCGGTACCTCGGGGTGGCGCAGGCCGCGTTGCCAGTACGAGAGCGTCGACTGGCCCACTTGGACACCCAGTTGCTCGAGATGTGCGCGCAGCCTCGCGAGCGAGAGGCCCCGGTGGGCGATCGCCTCGCGCAGTGCGCGGTGGAAAGGCCCGTAGCGCAGCGTCTCGGCGAGCGGGGTCGGCAAACCCCCGGTCGGGTGCCCGTTCGGTTCTCCGACCGATCCGGCGTGCCCGGAATCCGCGGCCACCGCGGCACCTACCCTTCACACACGCGCCGTGTGACTGTTCACCGTAGTCACTCGTTCTGGTGATCGAAAGATCGGATTTCGCCCGTGTGGGGGACGAACTGCGGCCGTGTGAGTGCCCGGAACCGGTCCCGTTAGGGTTCTGGCGTGGGAAAGCTCGTGGTGATCGAAGGTCTGGACGGCGCCGGCAAGCGCACTCTGGCCGGCGGACTGACCGAAACTCTGACCGCTCAGGGCAGGACCGTGGCGAGCCACGCGTTCCCGCGCTACGGCCAGAGCGTGCACGCCGACCTGGTCCGCGACGGCCTGTACGGCAGGCTCGGTGACCTAAGCGACTCGGTCTACGGCATGGCCGTCCTCTACGCGCTCGACCGGCGCGGCGCGGCCGACGAGATCCGCAAGGACCTCGAGGAGCACGACGTGGTCCTGCTCGACCGGTACGTGGCGTCGAGCGCCGCGTACAGCGCCGCGCGGCTGCACCAGGACGAGCACGGCGAGTTCGTGCGGTGGGTCCACGAGCTCGAGATCGAACGCTTCGGGCTGCCCGTGCCCGATCTCCACCTCCTCCTGCGCGTGCCTGTCGAGGTCGCGGCGGAGCGCGCCGCGAGACGCGAGCAGGACGACGACTCGCGGGCCCGCGACATTTACGAATCCGATGGGTCGCTGCAGGCCCGGTGTGGCGTGGTCTACGACGGATTGGCGAAAATCAACTGGTTGGCCCCTTGGCAGGTCGTGGACGGGCGGTCAAACGTGAACTTTTCTTCGCTTCTGGGACCACTCTTCACTCCTTGAGTGGTCGCTCACGTGCGTACCGATTGACACGATCGAGTGTCCGGATGTCACTGTGAGTGATAGGAGAATCGAATTTGAAGCGTGTCCTGCAGCGTCCTCCGGTCGGTGTCGCCCGTACGGCGGTCCTGATCGCTGCCGCCCGTGCCAACGAGCAAGCCCACCCGCACCCCCTCTTCGACGACCCTTATGCCGCGGGACTCGTGGAGGCCGCCGGCTCCGCGAGCGACCTCAACGGCGTGCGCACCCTCGCGGGTGACCACTTCGTCCTGCGCACCCGGTACTTCGACGACGAGCTGCTCGCCGCCGCCCACCCCCAGGTGGTGGTCATGGCGGCGGGCCTCGACACAAGAGCGTTCCGGCTGCAGTGGCCGCCGGGCACAAGACTCTTCGAGCTCGACCTGCCCGAGCTGCTCGAGTTCAAGGAGGACGCCCTGCGGGAGCAGGTCGCCGTGCCCGCCTGCGACCGGGTCGTCGTCCCGTGCGACCTGCGCGACGACTGGGCGACAGCGCTCATCCGCGCGGGGTTCGACCCGAAGAGGCCCACGGCGTGGCTGCTGGAGGGCCTCTTCATGTTCCTGCCGCCGGACGCGGGGGAGCAGGTCCTCTACTGGGTGAGCGCGTTGTCCGCCCGCGGCAGCACCCTCGCCCTCGAACACGTCAACCGCGCCTTCCGCGACCTGCCCCAGATGAAGGCGGTGCACCGGCGGTTCGACGCGCTGGACGCCCGCTGGCAGTCCGACGTGGAGGATCCGGTCGAGTGGCTCGACGGCTACGGCTGGGACGCCGAGGTCACCCACCAGGTCGACCTGGCCGCGCGGCACGAGCGCGCGGTGCCCGCGATCACCGACCCGCACAAGGTGGGTGACGCGCGCATCTGGCTGGCCTCCGCCGTCCGCACGACCTGACAACGCCCGGGTAACGAAAGGCGGCGCTCGCGCGGTTACTCCCGCGACGAGCAGGTCAAACGGGGCGAGGTGGGGTACGTGGAACGGCAGTTCCGGCCGGTGACCGAACGAGCGCACACCGCCACCAGCAGCAACGGAGCGTGGGCGGTGCGCGAACGCCCGACCGGCAGTGCAACGATGTTGGGTATGAAGGCACGCGTGCTCGTCGTCGATGACGACCCCGCCCTGGCGGAGATGCTGACGATCGTGTTGCGCGGGGAGGGCTTCGACACCGCGGTGGTCGCCGACGGTGCCCGTGCCCTGCCCGCGCTGCGCGAGCTCAAGCCCGACCTCGTGCTGCTCGACCTGATGCTGCCCGGCATGAACGGCATCGACGTCTGCAAGGCGATCAGGTCCGAGTCGGGCGTGCCGATCGTGATGCTCACCGCGAAGAGCGACACGGTCGACGTGGTGCTGGGCCTCGAGTCCGGCGCGGACGACTACGTCGTCAAGCCGTTCAAGCCGAAGGAACTGGTCGCCCGCATCCGGGCGCGCCTGCGGCGCACCGAGGCCGAGCCGTCCGAGGTGCTGCAGATCGGCGACCTCACCATCGACGTCCCCGGCCACGAGGTGCTGCGCGAGGGCAGGCCGATCCAGCTCACGCCGCTGGAGTTCGACCTCCTCGTCGCGCTCGCCCGCAAGCCGCGCCAGGTGTTCACCCGCGAGGTGCTGCTCGAGCAGGTGTGGGGTTACCGCCACGCCGCCGACACCCGCCTGGTGAACGTCCACGTGCAGCGGCTGCGTTCCAAGGTCGAACGGGACCCGGAACACCCCGAGGTGGTGTTGACTGTCCGCGGTGTCGGGTACAAGGCCGGCCCTCCGTGACAGGTGGCGTATGAAGTTCGTACGGCCGGTCGTCGCCAAGGCGCAGTTCCTCGTGGAGGAGGCGCGCAGGCGATGGGCCGCGTTTGGTGACCTCTGGCGTCGTTCGCTGCAGTTGCGCGTCGTCGTGTCCACGCTCGCGCTCTCGTCGGCCGTGGTGTTCGTGCTGGGAATGGTGCTGCAGATGCAGATCACCAACCAGCTGCTGAGCACCAAGGACGAGGCCGCGGTGCGCCAGGCGCTGGCGTCGCGCAGCCTCATCCAGAACGACCTGGTCGGTCTGAACCCCGGCCCGGACAGCGTCCAGACGCGGTTCACCAGCGCGATCAACAAGCTCGCCGTCGGCGGCAACGGCACCGACGCCACGACGGCGGGCGCCGGCGCGTTCGAACCGGTGCTGGCCGACGGCCTGGGCGCCGCGGGCGTCGGGCGGGTGCCGTCGGTCGGCAAGCTCGACGACGTCCCCCGCGGCCTGCGGGAGATGGTCGAGGACGGCGGCTCCGGCACGCAGATCCACACCGTGCAGCGCGACAACACGCCGACGACGTTGTTCGTCGTGGGCCTGCCGATCAGCACGTCCGCGCGCTCGATGCAGCTGTACCTGATCTTCCCGCTGACCGCGGAGCAGCGCACGGCCGAGGTCGTGCAGTCCACGCTCGCGGTCGGCGGCATCGTCCTGCTGGTCCTCCTCGCCCTCATCGCGAACCTCGTGACGCGCCAGGTGGTGCGGCCGGTCCGCCAGGCGGCCGAGGTCGCGGAGCGGTTCGCCGACGGCACGCTGCACGAACGCATGCACGTCGTCGGCGAGGACGACGTGGCGCGCCTGGCCGAGTCCTTCAACGAGATGGCCGAGTCGATCCAGGCGCAGTTCAAGCAGCTGGAGGAGTTCGGCCAGCTGCAGCGCCGGTTCACCTCCGACGTCTCGCACGAGCTGCGCACGCCGTTGACGACGGTCCGCATGGCCGCGGACGTCCTGCACGCCTCGCGCGAACAGTTCCCCGCCGGGCTCGCGCGGTCCACCGAACTGCTCGTGGACGAGCTCGACAGGTTCGAGTCGCTGCTGGGCGACCTGCTGGAGATCTCCCGCCTGGACGCCGGTGTCGAGGAGCTGACCGCGGACCAGGTCGACATCCGCGTCCTGGCACGCCGTGCGCACGACTCGGTGCGTGCGATCTCGACGTCCGCCAACTCGCCCGTGGTGCTGGACCTGCCCGATTCCGAGCTCGTCGCCGAGCTCGATTCCCGGCGCGTGGAACGGATCCTGCGCAACCTGCTCGCGAACGCCATCGACCACGGCGAGGGCCAGCCGGTCGAGCTCACCATGCGCGGCAACGACGACGCCGTCGCGATCACCGTGCGGGACCACGGGGTCGGTCTGCGCAAGGGCGAGGCCGAGCTGGTGTTCAGCCGCTTCTGGCGGGCCGACCCGTCGCGCAACCGCCGCACCGGTGGCACCGGCCTCGGCCTGTCGATCTCGCTGGAGGACGCCCGGCTGCACGGCGGCTGGCTGGAGGCGTGGGGCGAGCCCGGCCACGGTGCCGTGTTCCGGTTGACGTTGCCCCGCAGGCACGGCGAGGAACTGCGCGAGAGCCCGCTGCCGCTCGCGCCGGCCCTGGAACTCGAACCCGTCGTGGTGGTCGAGGAACCGATCGCCGAGGAGGAGCCGGGCGAGATCGAGCTGCGGCCGGAGGAGATCACCTGGCAGCCGGCGGAGCCCGTCGACGGGCCCCCCGCGGACAAGACCGGCACGAAGGCGGACGAGTTTTCGGAGGAAGTGCGGTGAAGCGGCTGGCGTGGTTGGTGCTCGTTCTCGTGACCCTGTCCGGGTGCGCCGCGATCCCGACGAACACCCAGCCGAAACCGATCGGCTCCAAGGACAACAAGTCGTCCAACATGCCGGCCGCGCCGGAACCGCGCCCGAACATCGACCCGCTCACGCTCGTGCGCGACTTCATCGAGGCGACGGCGAGCCCGGACGGCGACTACGCGGCCGCCCGCGCGTTCCTGACGCCCGAGGCCAGCAAGAACTGGGACAGCAAGAACCCCACCATCATCGAGACCGGCTTCTCGACCGTGCCCGTGCCGACCTCGCAGGTGACGCAGGACAAGACGCAGACCATCCAGCTGCAGGGCAACTACGTCGGCAGGCTGGGCAGTGACAACGCATTCGTCCCTCAGCTCGGCAAGCTCGACGTCCCGGTGAAGGTCGAGCGCAACAGCGACAACCAGTGGCGCATCTCCACGCCGCCCGCGGGCGTGCACATGCCGCAGAACCTGTTCAACGCCACGTACAAGCGGGTGACGCTGTACTTCTACAACCCCGAGTTCACCGTGCTGGTGCCGGATCCGCGCTACGTCGTGATCCCGCCGGCGACGAGCATCCCGACCCGCGTCACCGAGCTGATGATCGCGGGCCCGGGCGACGCCGTGCGCGACACGCTGGTGAGCTCGCTCGGCCCGGAGACCCAGAAGTTCTCGGACACGCTGGAGGCCGACGACGGCGCGTTGGAGGTGAACCTCACCAACGTGGGCAAGGACATGACCCCCGAGAAGCGCAAGCAGATCGTGGCCCAGATCGTGAAGTCGTACCAGGGCATCACGTCGTCGCGCGTGCGCGTGCTCGTCGACGGCCAGCAGATCCTGCCGGACCAGCGCGACTACCGGCCGTCCGACGTGTCGGCGACCGCGGGTGAGGCGTTGCTGGCGCTGAACGCGAACCTCCAGGGAATGCTCGTGTCGGACGGGACGGTCCGGTCGCTGGCCGACGGCAACCTGATCAAGGGCCCCGCGGGCGCCGGCGCGTACAACGTGGTCTCGGCGGCGCAGTCGCTCGACGGCTCACGCCTGGCCGTGGTCGCGCGCTCCGGCGGCGCCATGCGGCTGCGCGTGGGCGAGCTGGAGCAGGACCTGTCCGAAGTGGACCTGACAGCGAACACGCTGACGAGACCCACGTGGCTGCTCTCCAGCGGCCCCAAGGAACCGGGCGCGGAGTTCTGGACCGCCGTCAACGGCAACTCGGTCGCGCGCGTGACCAGGTCCGACAACGGCAGCTGGACCGCGAAGGCCGTCAACGTCACCGACCTCAAGGACTTCGGCGCGATCAGCGAACTCCGCCTCTCCCGCGACGGCACCCGCGCCGCCATGGTGATCTCGGGCAAGCTCTACATCGCGTCGGTGGTCCGCAACAACCAGGACGTGGCCCTGCGCTCACCCCGGCAGCTGCAGCCGACCAACCTCGGCTCGGCCGTGCAGTCGATCGACTGGCTCTCCCAGGACGTGCTGGCGGTCTCCTCCTCGCTGCCCTCGTGGCCGGTGACGAAGGTCTACACCGACGGCTACCGCATCGACCGCTACAGCCAGTCGAACCTCACCGTGCCGGTGGGATCGGTGGCGGCGGCCGCGGCGCGCCAGGTGCAGGTGATCGACTCCTCGGGGCTGTGGTCGGCTTCGGACATCACGGACGTGTGGCGGGCGAGCACGATCCGGGTGCCGTCGAACGCGCTGGTCTTCTACCCGGGCTGACCCCGGGGCGGGGTGACCCCGGGACGGGGTGACGGCGTGGCGGGTCGAGGGCGGAGGGGTGGAGCCGCACTGCGGCGTGACGCCGCACCGCACGATGCTGCTTGATGGCCGCCGCCCGGCGCTGACCGCCGCGCCGCTGACCGGCGCCGACCGCGGCACCGCCGCGCCGCACCACAGCACCCCGCCGCGCCACAGCACCGACGCGCCGCAGCACCCTGCCGCGCCGCAGCACCCTGCCGCGCCGCAGCACCCTGCCGCGCCGCAGCACCCTGCCGCGCCGCAGCACCCTGCCGCGCCACAGCACCCTGCCGCGCCACAGCACCCTGCCGCGCCGCAGCACCGACGCGCCGCTGACCGGCGCCGACTACGGCACCGCCGCACCACAGCACCGACGCGCCGCCGCCAGCTCGTCCTGGTCGCAACCGCCAGGCCAGTCCGCCGCCCTGCCGGCGAGTCCTCCGCCGAGCCCCAGCCGCGCCCCTACTGCCCAGCCCGATGCGGCCGAGCCGATGTCAGCACCAGCACCGCGTGCGTCCGCACCCCGGCCTCCCGCAGAGCCCGCACACAAGCCGCCGACGTGGCCCCGGTCGTGACCACGTCGTCCAGCAGCACCGTGGTGCCCAGCGGCGTTCTGCCCGGCGGCACGGTGCCCGGCAGCACCGGGGTGCCCGGCAGCACGGTTCTCCCCAGCGACGCGCTGCCCGGCGGCCCTGGACCGCACACCTCCACCCGCCCCTCCAGGTTCCGCCGCCGCGCGACAGCCGTCAGCCCCACCGAGTCGGCCACGCCCGGCGCGAGCCGCAGCACCGGTGCGACGGCCGCGGTGCCCACCTCGTGCGCGATGCGGAGCATGTGGTCGCCGCCGCGGTCCCGCGCGGCGCTGCGGCGGGACGGCGCCGGCACGAGCGTCCAAGGTGGAGGGCCGACCGCCACCAGGGCGGCGGCGACCATCGCGCCGAACCAGGCTGCGAGGGCCCGTGCGCCCCGTTCCTTGAAGGCGAGCACCAGGTCCCTCGCCGGACCCTGATAGGCGGCCAGCGTCCACACAGGCGGCCCCACACCGGGCACCTGGAGGCGTGTGGGCGGGCCGAACTCGTCCAGGCACCTGGCGCACCAGTCGGTTCCGGCGCGGCCGCAGCCGGCGCAGAGGGCGGGGACGAGGACGTCGATGGCTGTCATGGGATCAGGATGGCGGCGGGGTCCGACAGAAAATCGCGGTCGTGGCCGGCGGACTCGCGGAAGGGTGCTCTGCGGGGTCTTTCGGCACCGCCCACACGAGTGAAGTTCAAGTGACGTTGTCGATCTCCGAAGGGCCTTCGCCACGCGAGAACCCCCTGCTGGGCACGAGTTCTGTGACGACGTTCCACGATCTTGTAACTCGTTTCACCCCGTTTGTCCCAGCCTCTGTTGAGGCGGTGTTTCAGAACTGGGGCGTCCGCACGCGAGCCGGTTGATCGAGGTCTCGACCGCCACCGCGAGCACCTCCCAGGGTGACTCGCTCAGGGGCCGCCCACACCCCCGAGTAGTTAACGATTATTCACGTATGGAGCTGACCAGCGGTTATTAGAGGAAATGTCGGTACGTGCCGCCCCTATGGTGATCGACTGCCTTGTCCGCGATTGGGCGAAATCCGCCGTTCAGCCCGGCGTGACTGGGTCGTGATCGGGCGTTGCGGCCCCTCTGTCCGGTCAGAAGAAGTGCGCCTCGCGTCCACGGAGTGGTTCGGAATCGATCTCTCCCCGGTTTCGGGAACATGACGCGCGGGTCGCCCGTTGGCTGGGTATGAGGCCGCGACTGGAGCCGTTCGACGCAGCGACGCTGCCGTCGAGTGCCGGTCCGGGCCTGCGCCGTTCGGGTGAGCGAGGGGCTGAGGGGTTTGGTTCGGAGCACGCTCGGGAAACGTCTGACAACACGCAGTCGTCGCGCTGCGTAGTCACCAAAAAAACTCGTCGTTCCCCCGGCAAGGGGGCTTACGCGACGGTGAATCCCAAGCTAACGTGCACCGCTATCAGCGTTCCCGGCCCTCGGGGAGGAGGCGAACAGCCCATGATCCTGGCGCCGTGAGAGCTGAGGGAGACGACCCTCTGCGACACATCCGCGATCCAAGATCGCCACGGCGCTTTAAATGCAGTCCAGCCATAGCTCGCAGCAAAGCGAGGGAGGTCGTGTATGGACATCGTCGTCAAGGGCCGCAACGTCGAGGTGCCCGATCACTACAGGGTGCACGTCGCCGAAAAGCTGGCCCGGCTTGAGCGCTACGACCGCAAGGTCATCCGCTACGACGTGGAACTTTTCCACGAGCCGAACCGCAGGCAGTCGAAGAACTGCCAGCGGGTCGAAATCACCGGCAAGGGACGTGGACCCGTGGTCCGTTCCGAAGCCTGCGCGGGTGACTTCTACGCCGCGCTCGATTCTGCGGTCGCGAAGCTCGAGAACCGCCTGCGTCGGTCGCACGACCGCAGGCGCGTCCACCACGGGGCCCGCGCCCCGATCTCGGTGGCCGAAGCGACAAGCGGACTGGGTGATCCGTCCGCCGGCGAAAGCATGACGTCGCGCCGCGCCAAGACCGCGGTGCTCGACGCCCCCGAGGCCGACTACGAGGGCATGGCGGAAGTGCCCGCGCAGCGTTGGGAAGAGGGCCTCGAAGACAAGTTGCCCGGACGCGTCGTACGCGAGAAGGAGCACGCCGCCAAACCGATGACCGTCGACCAGGCCCTCTATGAGATGGAGCTGGTCGGACACGACTTCTACCTGTTCGCCGACACCGAATGCGGGCGCCCGAGTGTCGTCTACCGCCGGAAGGGATTCGACTACGGCGTGATCAGGCTGGCCTGACCCGCGCGAACCCACGTTCCTCCGACCGCCGCCGCCCCGCACCCCTCGCGTGCGGGGCGGCGGCGTGCGTCTACCGCCGGTCGGACCCAATCGGCGCCCCGTCGTTCACCGTGAAGGTGGAATCCCGCGGGCCAGGAACCTTTACGCGGTCCTCATGCGTTCTCCACAGCAGTAGCCGAGGTGGGGGTACCGGCGGCAGGCGGTTCGGGAAGATCGCAGAATCGGCACCTGACCTGCGCATACCAGGTCCGGGGCGTCAATCCGCCTGTGTCCGTGCACACATCTTGGCGACTTGCCTACGATGGGCAGGGGAAAGGCGTCCGACGTGGGCGCGCCGCGATACAGGTGATGAGGTCTATCCAGATGGTGCTGTCCCGACTGCTCCGCTCCGGCGAGGGCAAGATGCTCAAGCGCCTCCGCAACATTGCACAGCACATCAACCACCTGGAAGACGAGGTGGTGGACCTCTCCGACGCCGAGTTGCGCGGCAAGACCGAGGAGTTCAAGAAGCGCTACGCCGAGGGCGAGACGCTCGACGAACTGCTCCCCGAGGCGTTCGCCGTGGCCCGCGAGGCCGCGAAGCGCACCCTGGGCCAGCGGCCCTACGACGTGCAGATGATGGGTGGAGCGGCGCTCCACCTCGGGCAGATCTCCGAGATGCGCACCGGTGAGGGCAAGACGCTGACCTCGGTCATGCCGGTCTACCTCAACGCGCTCGCGGGCAAGGGCGTCCACGTCATCACCACGAACGACTACCTGGCCAAGCGCGACGCGGACTGGATGGGCCGCGTGCACCGCTTCCTCGGCCTCACGGTCGGCGCGATCCTCTCCGAGATGACGCCGGAGCAGCGTCGCGCGTCCTACAACTCGGACATCACCTACGGCACGAACAACGAGTTCGGCTTCGACTACCTGCGCGACAACATGGCGTGGAGCCTGGACGAGTGCGTGCAGCGCGGCCACTTCTTCGCGATCGTCGACGAGGTCGACTCGATCCTCATCGACGAGGCCCGCACGCCGCTGATCATCTCCGGCCCGGCCGAGCAGTCCGCCCGCTGGTACACGGAGTTCGCGCGCCTGGCCCCGCGCATGCGCGGCATCGACGTGACGCAGATGTCGCAGAAGGACCGCCTCGAGGTCATCGAGGAGAAGTCCAAGTCGTACCACTACCAGTACGACGAGAAGAAGCGCACGGTCGCCGTCACCGAGCTCGGTGTGGAGTTCATCGAGGACCAGCTCGGCATCGACAACCTGTACGAGGCCGCGAACACGCCGTTGGTGGGCTACCTGAACAACGCCCTCAAGGCGAAGGAGCTCTACAACCGCGACAAGGACTACATCGTCCGCAACGGTGAAGTCATGATCGTCGACGAGTTCACCGGCCGCGTGCTCGCGGGCCGCCGCTACAACGAGGGCATGCACCAGGCCATCGAGGCCAAGGAGAACGTCGAGATCAAGGCGGAGAACCAGACCCTCGCCACGATCACGCTGCAGAACTACTTCCGCCTCTACGAGAAGCTCGGCGGCATGACCGGTACCGCCGAGACCGAGGCGGCCGAGTTCCACCAGACCTACAAGCTGGGCGTCGTCCCGATCCCGACGAACCGCCCGCCGCAGCGCAAGGACCAGCCCGACCTCGTCTACAAGAGCGAGGAGGCGAAGTTCGACGCCGTCGCGGACGACATCGCCGAGAAGCACGAGAAGGGCCAGCCGGTCCTGATCGGCACGACGAGCGTCGAGCGCTCCGAGTACCTGTCGAAGCTGTTGGTGCGCAGGGGAATCCCGCACGAGGTGCTGAACGCGAAGCACCACGACCGCGAGGCGCTGATCATCGCGAAGGCGGGCCGCAAGGGCGCCGTCACCGTCGCGACGAACATGGCCGGTCGCGGTACCGACATCGTGCTGGGCGGCAACCCGGACATCATCGCCGACCACGAGCTGCGCGACCGCGGCCTCGACCCGGTGACCACGCCGGAGGAGTACGAGGCCGAGTGGGCCAAGGTCGTCGAGGAACTGACGACCCAGGGCAAGGCCGAGGCCGACGAGGTCCGCGAGGCCGGCGGCCTCTACGTGCTCGGCACCGAGCGCCACGAGTCGCGCCGCATCGACAACCAGCTCCGCGGCCGCACCGGCCGCCAGGGCGACCCCGGTGAGTCGCGCTTCTACCTGTCCCTGCAGGACGAGCTGATGCGCCGCTTCAACGCGTCCATGGTCGAGATGGTCATGACGCGCCTGAACGTGCCGGACGACGTGCCGATCGAGCACAAGATGGTCACCCGCGCCATCCGCAGCGCGCAGACGCAGGTCGAGCAGCAGAACTTCGAGATCCGCAAGAACGTCCTCAAGTACGACGAGGTCATGAACCGCCAGCGCACGGTGATCTACGCCGAGCGCCGCCGCGTCCTCGAAGGCGAAGACCTGAGGGAACAGGTCGAGCACATGATCGTGAGCGTCGTCGAGGAGTACGTGAACGGCGCCTCGGCCGACGGCTACGCCGAGGACTGGGACTTCGACAAGCTCTGGACCGCCCTCAAGACCCTCTACCCGGTCTCGCTGGACCCGAAGGAGATCCTCGAGTCCGATGAGGACGTCACGCGCGAGTACCTGCGCGAGATCCTCGTCGAGGACGCGCTGAAGGCCTACCGCGCCCGCGAGGCCGACATCGAGGGCCGCGTCGGCGAAGGCGCGATGCGCGAACTGGAGCGCCGCGTCCTGCTGTCCGTCCTGGACCGCAAGTGGCGCGAGCACCTCTACGAGATGGACTACTTGAAGGAGGGCATCGGCCTGCGCGCGATGGCGCAGCGCGACCCCCTGATCGAGTACCAGCGCGAGGGCTTCGAGATGTTCAACGCGATGCTCGACGCGCTGCGCGAGGAGACCGTCGGCTTCCTCTTCAACCTCCAGGTGGAGGCAGCGGAGCCCGAGCCCGCCCAGCCCGAGGTCCCCGTGGCCGTGGGCGCCGCCCCGCAGCCCCTCCCGCAGGTGTCGGGCAACGGCGGCGGAAGCGGAGCCCGAGCCCGTGCTCGCGCCGCAGCCGCCGCCCAGCAGCAGGCCCAGCAGCAGTCCCAGGCCCCCTCGGGCCCGGCCATGGCACAGCTGGCCAGCGGCAACGCCATCCCGCCCGCCCTGCGCGGCAAGGGCCTCGGCGCCCCCGGCCAGCAGAACCTGAGCTACAGCGGCCCGGCCGAGGACGGCGGCGTCGAAGAGCACGCCGAGGCAGGCGGCGCGGCGGCCCAGCAGGGCGGCACCCGCAAGGAGCGCCGCGAGGCGGCCCGCCAGGCGGCGAAGAACAACCGCCAGAACAAGAACCGCTGACCCACCGCCAGACCGCACCACCACCGCGTGGGCCGCACTCCTCAGGGGTTGCGGCCCACGCGGCTTTTCGGCGTGTGGAGGGGGACGGCGGAGGGCGCCTGGGGTGGCGGGGTGGAAGGCGGCGGGCGCCTGCAGGGCGGCGGGCAAGGCGGCGTGGGCCGGAGTGAAGCGGCGCGGGCCAGGACGAGGCATCGCCATCACGCATCACGGTGGTGATGCCGAGGCGTCCCTGCCTCCGCGGGCTCTGAGCAGCGGTGATGACCCAACCCCAATCGCGATCGTGGCAAAGCGGCGATGACATGACCCGGCTCGACACAGTCCAAGCAAGCCGAGCCCGCACGCACTCGAGCCCGCACGCACTCGAGCCCGCACGCAACCCGAGCCCTCACTCCAGCACCGTGAACGACGTGAACCACCACCTCCCACCCCGGTGCTCCACCCGAGCCGCCACCGCGAACACCCGCCCCTCCCTCCGCACGGTCACCGAAACCTCCGCCACGAACCGAGCCGGCCGGCACACGCGAGGCGCCCGCACCATCCGGGTGCTCCGGGCCTGCACCGCCCCCGCCAGCCGGGCGGCGACCGGAGGCACCGCCACCTCCCGCAGCAACCGCGCGGCACGCCGGCCGTCCAGCACCTCCAGCACCACCCCGAGCAACCGGGCGGCATCCAGCGGAGGCGACGGCGGCTCCGGCACGGGAACCCACACGGGCCTCGGCCGCGGCCGGGGAATGACGTGGGCGACGGCGCCGACGGGCGGCTCGTACGGGGACAGGCGACGTACTACTGGGGGCATGCCGGACTAGGCGCGTCAACCGCGGGATCAGGACAACGAGCACCCGAAAGTGGGTACGGTCCGGGGCGTGCTGAAAGCCCTGGTGCTCGACTACGGCGGTGTCCTGACCGATCCCGGCGAGGACAACCCCGCGGAACCCCCGCTGCTCACCGCGTTGCGCAAGGCGAAGCAACTCGGCCTCAAGACGGCGCTGCTGTCCAACGCGGACGGCTGGTGGCAGCCGCCGCGAGAGCTCGACGGGCTGTTCGACGTCGCGATCATCTCCGGTGAGGTCGGGCTCGCGAAGCCGGACGTCGACATCTACCTGCTCACGGCCACGAAGCTCGGTCTCGAACCGGGTGAGTGCGTCTTCGTGGACGACCTCGCGGTCAACATCCACGGCGCGGTCGAGGCCGGCATGGTCGGCGTCCACCATCGGTCGACACGGTCCACCCTCGAGGAGTTGGAGATCCTGCTAGCGATCGCGCTCCGCGATTGAGGGTTCACCCCGCAGCGTCATTGCCCCTTATTCCGAAACGCACTAGCGTCGATTTGGTCGGCCTTCGGATTGCATAGGGGAGAAAATGCGAAGAATTGTCGCTTGTGTTGCGGTCGCCATTGCAGCCACGGCAATTGCATCACCCGCGCAGGCGCAAGAACGCGGTTGCTACGAGGACTACCTGCGGGACGGGCGCACCGTCGAGGTCTACTGCGACGACGGCAGGCCCGGGCGGTTCCGGGCCGTCGCGCACTGCACGAACGGCCTGGGTGTCTGGGACCAGTACGGCACGATCGGCCGGGTCAGGGGCGAGCCGTCGGTCGCCGAGTGCACGTCGTTGCTCGGGTACCCGCGGGTCAACGGGTACCACGTCGACTGGCTCTAGGGCTGGGCCCGGCGCACGAGTTCGAAGCACAGGACGGCGGCCGCTGAGGCCACGTTCAGCGATTCCACGCCCGCCGCCATCGGAATCGAAAGCCACGACGTGATGTGCGGACGCACGTCCTCGGTGATTCCGGCCGTTTCACTTCCCAGGACGAAAGCGGCGCGCGCAGGAAAAGAAGCGGAATAGATCGTGTCGGACGCGTGGGAATCCAGCGCGTAAAGCGGGAATCCCGACGCGCGCAACAGAGCGGAGGCCTCCGCCGAGGTGCCGCAGCGCAGCACGGGCGCTCGGAAAGCCACTCCGGCGGAGGCCTTCACCACGAGCGGGTCGATCGAGGCGACGCCGCGGCGCGGCACCACGATGCCGTCGATGCCCGCGGCGGTCGCGGTGCGCAGGATCATGCCGACGTTCGCGGGCGTGGTGATGCCGTCGAGCACCAGCACGGACTTCAGACCGCCCTCTTCCAACGCCAGTGCCAACGGCTTCATGCGCGGCGCGACCACGTCGGCGAGCACGCCCTGGTCCTGCTTGCCGTTGCCCGCCAGCACCTTCACGCGCTGGGCGGTGGCGCGCTGGACGGCCACCCCGCGCGAACGGGCGGCGTCGAGGATCTCGCGCGCCGCCGGGCCGCGCGCGGTGTCGGCGAGCACCACCTTGTCCACCGAGAGCGCCGGGTCGTCCAGTGCTTCCAGCACTGGCTTGCGGCCGTAGACGGTGACGAAGCGGTCCTTGGGCGAGATCTCCACGAGGAAGAGGGTGACAGAGGCCCCCACCTCGGGCTCAAACGGGTGAAGAGCTCCACTAGAGCCGTTCGGCCCTTGTGTTTCGGATCATATCGATGATGATCGTCACATGACGGCAGGTATGCGCAGCGTCGCGCAACGTCAACATCTCGCGAGCGGTCAGGACTCGGACGTGTTCATCCGGTCCGACGGGCTGCTCGTCAAACGCACGCGCACCGGTCGTGACCTGCGGCGCGAGGCCGAGATGATGTCGTACCTGAGCGGGTACGGCATCCCCGTCCCGCGCGTGCACGAGGCCACCGAGGACGAGCTCGTCATGCAGTACGTGCCCGGCCCGCGCATGTCCGAGGAGATCGGCCGCAAGCCCTGGCTCGCCGGCGGCCTCGGCGCGGAGCTCGCGGACCTGCACCACCGCCTCGACGTCATCCCGGCGCCCGACTTCCTCAGCGGAGAAGGCGACCTGCTGCACCTCGACCTGCACCCCGGCAACGTCGTGCTCGGCCCGGAGGGCCCCGTGGTCCTGGACTGGGCGAGCGCCACGAAGGGCGACCGCAGGCTCGACGTCGCGCTCAGCTGGGTCTCGCTCGCGGTCGCCCACCTCGCGCCCGTCAAGAAGCTCACGCGCTGGCGGTTCCTCCGGTCGTTCATGGCCAACGTGGACCCCAACGCGAAGGACGCGATCCCGGAGGCCGCGCGCATCCGCCTGGCACGGCACGACCGCGATCCGCGTGAACGTGCCGCTCTTCAGAAGCTGATGGACCGCCGACCGCACTAGGCTGGGTGCATGCCGGACCGACTGTCAGCGCTGGACGCCTCGTTCCTGTACCTGGAGGGCTCCACGACGCCGATGCACGTCGGCGGTGTCGCCGTGTTCAAGAGGCCCAAGGCCGGATTCGACTACGACAAGCTCGTCGACCTCATCGAGCAGCGCCTGAGCCTCGTGCCGCGCTACCGCCAGAAGGTCGTGCACGTCCCAGGCCGCATCGCACGGCCCGTGTGGGTCGACGACCCGGACTTCGACGTCACCTACCACGTCCGCAGGAGCGCCCTGCCCAAGCCGGGCAACGAGACGCAGCTGCACGACCTCATCGCGCGCCTGATGTCGCGCCCGCTCGACCACTCCCGCCCGCTGTGGGAGATCTACCTCGTCGAGGGCCTCGAGAAGAACCAGACGGCGGTCATCACCAAGACCCACCAGGCCATGGTCGACGGCATCGCGTCGCTGGAGATCGGCCAGGTCATGCTGGACGTGTCGCCGACGCCGCGCACCAACGTCGAGAACCTCTGGATGCCGCAGCCGGAGCCCAGCTCGCTGCAGCTGGTGGCCGACGCGGTCACCGACATCGTGCAGCGCCCCGGCGAGCTCGTGGAGAACGTCCGCAGCGCCGCCCTCGACACCGTCAACACGGTCGAGAAGGTGTTCAACGCGTTCAGCGTCCTCGCGAGCGCCGTCCGCACGGCCGCCACGCCCGCGCCCGGCACGCCGCTGAACGTCCGCATCTCCTCGCCGCAGCGCCGGTTCGCCGTCGCGCGCGCCCAGCTCGACGACCTGCGCGCCATCCGCAAGCAGCACGGCGGCACGGTCAACGACGTGGTGCTCGCCGCCCTGTCCGGTGCCCTGCGCAACTGGCTGCTCAGCCGCGGCGAGAACGTCACCGGCAGCACCACGATCCGCGCCATGGCACCGCTGAGCGTCCGCGAGGCCGACCCGGAGTCGGGCAACAACGTGAGCGCCTACCTGGTCGACCTGCCGGTCGGTGAACCGAACCCGGTGGTGCGCCTGCACCACGTGAGCCACGCGATGCGCGCGCACCTGGAGTCCGGCCAGTCCGTGGCCGCCGACGCGCTGGTGAAGGTCTCCGGCTTCGCGCCGCCGACGCTGCACGCGATGGGCGCGCGGGCCGCGAGCTCGTTCAGCCGCCGGTTGTTCAACGTGATCGTCACCAACGTCCCGGGCCCGCAGGTGCCGCTGTACGCGGCGGGCGCGAGAATGACCGAGATCTTCCCGGTCGTGCCGCTCGCCAGGAACCAGGCGCTCGCCATCGGGGTGACGTCGTACGACGGCGGTGTGTACTTCGGGTTGAACGGCGACCGCGACGCCATGTCCGATGTGGACGTTCTCGCGACCATGGTCGAGGAGTCGGTGGAGGAACTGATGGGGACGGCGAGCGCATGAGGGTCTACATCCCGGCCACGGTGCCGATGCTGCGCCAGTTCGTGGACAGCGGCGAACTGGCCCCGGTCACCGGCACGGCCTTCGCGCTGACGCCGGCGCTGCGCGAGTCCTACGCGGCGGGCGACACGGAGGAGCTGGAGTACGCGGCCATGCTCGACGCCGCACGGGCCTCCCTGCGGCTGCTGGCCGCCGACGAGAAGGCGGAGCCGCGGCGCGCGGTGCTCGCGGTCGACATGGACGACGTGACGCTGCGCCCCGACCTCGACTTCTCGGTCGTGAAGGTCGGCGGTTCGTTCACGCTGAAGGACGTCGCCTCCGTGCACCTCGACACGGCCGAGGCCGAGGAGGACGTGCGCGCGGCGGTCGACGTCGTGGACGCCGCGGACCTGGGCGACCCGGACGCCGAGTTCACGCTGGGCAGCGCCGAGGACCACGAACTGGCCTGGTACGCGGCGCAGGAACTCCCGTTCGTGCTGGAACTCCTCTAGTCGCGGCGCTGGTCGTGCACCTCGGGCAGCGCGGTGAACCCGGCTGCCCGGTAGGTGGCGACGGCGCCCGCGTTCGAACTGGGCGTGCAGACGAGCGCGCTCGACGAGCCGAGCGCGCGCAACGCGGCCGCCCCGGCGAGGGTGATCGCCCTGCCGAACCCCTTGCCCCGGTGGTCGCGGTGCACGCCCATCGGTTCGACCAGCCCGGGCCTGCCGGGGCCCGCTGACCACACGGTGATCGCCGCCGCCGCGTCGTCGCCGTCGAACGCGACCAGGCTCCAGGCGTCGGCGTACGGGGAACCGGCCGCCATCGCGTGCCACCGGTCCTCGGTGAACGTCGACTTCTCGAACGACGCCCGGACCACGGCGGCGTGCACTTCGGCCCGGTCGGCGCCGATCACCTCGACCCGCACTCCGGGGTCCTCCACGGGCGGGCCGAGATCACGGCGCAACGGCGTCCACGGCACGTCGGACCGCCAGCCGCGCTCGAACATCAGCTCCTGGAACCGCGTGCCGCGCGGGGATTCCACGTAGACGGTCCCGGCGGGCAGGACCCCGCGTTCGGGCGAGGAGATGTCGTCGGCCAGCCGCACGGCCAGCTCTTCGTCGGCGCGCGCGTCCGGCGCGATCGTGAACCGCAGCAGGTCGGCGCCGTCCAGCAGCCCGACCGCGACGATCCGCCCGCCGCCGCGCCAGATCCGGATCGCGTCCCCGGTCGCCTCGGCACCGAAACGCCGGTACCAGCCCAGGTCTCCGGGGTGGAGCTGGAACGGCTGGTCGTCGTGCTGCCACTCCCGCAGCGCGCATGCGGCCTCGTCGAGCACCTACATCCCTTCCGCGGGCTCCCACAGCTCGATCCGGTTGCCCTCCGGGTCGACGCACCACCCGAACAGCCCGAACTCCGAGTCCTCGGTCTCCGGCAGCACCTCGACACCGCGCGCCTTGAGCTTCGCCATCAGCGACACCAGGTCGTCCACCCGCAGGTTCAGCATGGTGCGCTGGTCGGGTTCGCCGATGTACTCGGTGTCCTGCGCGAACAACGCCATCGTCGTCGTGCCGGGGAACTCGTTCGAAGCCGTGTCGAGCCAGTGGAAGGTGACGGTGCCCTTTTCACTCATCGGCACGCCCAGGTTCTCGCGGTACCAGGCGGCCAAGCGCACGGGATCCCGTGAACGCAGGAAAACCCCGCCGATGCCAGTCACCCGCGCCACCCGACGGACCCTACTACTGCGTGCCACGATGGGGGAATGGACGCAGTCACGTCTGCACCCGAACCGGTCAACGAGCCCGTGCGCACCTACGCACCCGGTAGCGCCGAACGGGCGAGTCTGCAAGCACGCATCGCCGAGCTCGAAGGCACCACGCACGAGCTGACGATGACCATCGGCGGTGAGCAGCGCATGGGCGCCGGCGACCGCATCAACGTCGTGCAGCCCCACGACCACAGGCACGTCCTCGGCGTGACGGCCCAGGCAGGCACCTCCGACGTGGCCGACGCGATGCGCGCCGCTCAGCACGCCGCACCGGGCTGGCAGGAGCTGCCGTTCGACGAACGCGCCGCCGTGCTGCTGCGGGCGGCCGACCTGCTCGCCGGCCCGTGGCGCGACACCCTGAACGCCGCCACGATCCTCGGCCAGTCGAAGTCCGTGCAGCAGGCCGAGATCGACGCGGCGTGCGAGCTCATCGACTTCCTGCGCTTCAACGTCCACTTCGGCCGC
Organism: Lentzea albida; assembly: GCF_900111005.1. Lineage (GTDB taxonomy): Bacteria > Actinomycetota > Actinomycetes > Mycobacteriales > Pseudonocardiaceae > Lentzea > Lentzea albida. The sequence goes on along the minus strand of NZ_FOFV01000004.1, from coordinate 40,248 downwards.
CGGATCCTGCAGGAGCAGCCGATCTCCTCGCCGGGCGTGTGGAACCGCATGGACCACCGGCCGCTCGACGGGTTCGTCGTGGCCATCACGCCGTTCAACTTCACCGCCATCGCGGGAAACCTGCCGCTCGCGCCCGCCCTGATGGGCAACGCGGTGCTGTGGAAGCCGTCACCGACCCAGCAGCTCGCCGCGCACTTCACCATGCGCCTGCTCGAAGAGGCCGGTCTGCCGCCGGGCGTGGTCAACCTCCTCACCGGCGACGGCCAGGCGCTGGGCCAGGTCGCGTTGCGGGACAGGTACTTCGCCGGCCTGCACTTCACCGGCTCGACGCGGACGTTCAAGTCGTTGTGGCAGACCATGGCCGCGAACCTCGACGTCTACCGCGCCTACCCGCGCGTCGTCGGCGAGACCGGCGGCAAGGACTTCGTGCTGGCCCACGCCTCCGCCGACCCGCAGGCGCTCGTCACGGGCCTGGTGCGCGGTGCTTTCGAGTACCAGGGCCAGAAGTGCTCGGCGGCCTCCCGCGCGTACATCGCGCGGTCGCTGTGGGAGGGCGGGGTCCGCGACCAGCTGCTCGACATCATGAAGTCGTTGTCCTACGGCGATGTCAGGGACCTCTCGACGTTCGGCGGTGCCGTGATCGACGCCCGCGCGTTCGCCAAGCACAAGGAAGCGCTGCTGATGGCGTCCGCGTCCACTTCGGTCGAGGTGCTGGCCGGCGGCTCGTGCGACGACTCGGTGGGCTACTTCGTCGATCCGACCGTGCTGCTCGGCACCGACCCGCACCACGACATCTTCACGACCGAGTACTTCGGCCCGATCCTCGCCGTGCACGTCTACGAGGACGCGGACTTCCCGACGATGATGGAGACCATCGACACGTCCACGCCGTACGCGCTGACCGGTGCCGTCTTCGCGCGTGACCGCACGGCGATCGAGCAGGCGCACCGCGCGTTGCGGTTCGCGGCGGGCAACTTCTACGTCAACGACAAGCCGACCGGTGCCGTCGTCGGGCAGCAGCCGTTCGGCGGGTCGCGCGGGTCCGGCACCAACGACAAGGCGGGCTCGATCTACAACCTGCAGCGGTGGACGAGCCCGCGGGCGATCAAGGAGACCCTGGTGCCGCCCACGGACCACCGGTACCCGCACATGGGTTAGGTCCGCGCTACTTCGGCAGCCTCTCCAGCGCCTTCAGCGTCAGCTCCTGGGTGAGCTGCCCGATGGCGTCGGGGTCGGGGTGCCGCCTGACCACCTCGATCTCGATCAGCTGGCCGTCCCGCACCTCGACGACGCCCTCGCAGGTCACCAGACCCGACGCGTCCGCGCACCTGCGCGTCATCGGGCGGTCGTTGATCACGGCTCCGTAGCCGCCGTTCACCATGAGGCGCTCCGACTCCTCCGCGAACGGCTTCAGGACCAGGTCCAGTTCGACCTGGGTGCGGCTGGAGGTCCAGTCGCAGTCTCGGACAGTCGACCCGATGGCGCTCCGCGCCGACCGGTCGTCCACCTCGAACACCTCGTCCCCGCGCAGGAGCGAGCAAGCGTCGGCGGTCTCGAACCCCGGCGGCTCGGGTCGCGGTTGCTCGGCGGAGCACGCGCCCAGGCCGAGCAGTCCGAGGATCGCGGCGGCTCCCAGTCGTCTGATCACAGGGTGAGTGTGGCTCACGGCCACCTGCTCGATCCGTGGAATCGTCCAAGCCGCACGGCATCGGCGCTCGTGGACGGGACAGCGCGTCAGGACGTGACGACCATCCGCTTGAAGGCCTTGCCCGCGTAGTCCTGGACGGCCTTGGCGACCTGACCGCTGTTGGCGCCGGGCACGAGCACGACGACCTCCAGCGACTCGGTGGCGTTGACCGCGACGATCTCGGCGCACTGCATGCCGTTCTGCATGCTCGCGCACGTCACCGCCGCCGAGTGCCCGTCGCCGACCAGCAGTTCCATGGCCTGGTCCGGTCGCTCGTAGACGCCGGCGAACCGCACGAGCACCATCTCGTCGCCGTCGGTTCCGGGACCGACCTGGAACAGGCAGGACCGCGGGTCGGCCGGGCTCGGCGCGGGCGTTCCGAACAGCGGCTCGTCGAAGTCGGAGGCCTCGAGCACCCGGCACGGATCGGCCGGCAGCTTGCGCGGTGTGTCGAGGCGCGGCGACGTCGTGGCGACCGTCGTCTCGGTGGTCGTGGTCGTCGCGGTGGTGGACGGCGCGGTCGCGACCGGAGTGGACGCGCAGCCCGCGAGCAGGAACGCCAACGGCAGCAGGCGCCTCACTTCGGCAGCCTCTCCAACGCCTTCGCCGCCAGCCCCTGCGTCGCCTGGCCGACGGCGTTGAGGTCGTGGCTGCGCTGCAGCACGGTCAGCCCGATCAGCTCCCCGTCCCGCACCTCCACGACGGCGTCGCACGTGACCTCGCCCGACGAGTCGACGCACTTGCGCGTCAGCGGCCGGTCGTTGATCACGCCGCCGTAGCCCCCGTCGGCCAGCAGCTTCTGCGACTCGTCCGCGTACTTCGCGCTCACCAGCTTCAACCGCACGGTCAGCGCGCCGAACGGGTAGTCGCACTGCCGCTCACCCTTGGCCGGGGTGCCGTTCAACTGGCCCGCGTCGCCGGACTGCAGCAGCGCGCACGGGTCGGTGTCGGCGAAGGCCGGGGCTGCGGGAGGTTGCTGGGTCGAGCAGGCAGTCAGGGCGAGGAGCAGCACCGGAACCAGTCGGATCATGAGGACAACCTTTTCATCCCCGCGACTCACGACGACTTCGGCAGGCGGTCGAGCACGTACTGGACCAGCATCGTGCGCATGCGCAGCATCCACGACTCGTCGCTGTCAGGGTCCTGCATCGTGATGGTGAGCGTGCGCGCGTAGCCGACCGCCGCCCACACCCCGCAATCCAGCTTGGACGCGTCGGTGTCGCACGCGAACCACATGGTGTGGCCGTCCATCTGTCCCTGGTGGCCGTTCGGGTTGTCCTTCTTGACCTCGTCGTACTCGACCTCCTGCAGGCTGACGAGGACCGTCAGCGTGCCGAAGGTGTACTTGCAGAGCCCTGCTTTCTCCGCCGCGGGTGGTGCGGACGGCGGGTCGAGGAACCACTGGCTGCCGTCGGTCGGCAGCGCCTTGCACGGGTCGAACGCGGCCAGGTTCCGCGGCTTGTCGATCCGCGGTGACGTCGTCGGCACCGGCTTCGGTGGTGGTCCGGGGATCTCGGCCGTGCACGCGGTGAGGGCAGCGCACAGCACGGCGACCCCCAGAAGTCTGTTCACGGGGGAAGTGTGACTGATCGGCGCAACCTCAATCCGCGTGATCGTCGCGGCCGGCCCGGGACGCCAGCAGCCGCCGCAACGACGCGAGACGGCCCGGCGCGTCCGGCACCAGCTCGTCCAGCATGCAGCCCGGGTCCTCGGGGGAGCCGAGGTGGCCGCAGCCGGGCGGGCACTCCTCGGCGGCCTCGGCGAAGTCCGGGAACGCCTTCACGATGTCGTCCGGCGTGATGTGCGCGAGGCCGAACGAGCGGATGCCCGGCGTGTCGACGACCCAGCCGCCCTCGGGCAGCCGCAGCGCCACGGCCTGGGTGGAGGTGTGGCGGCCCTTGCCGACGCCGGACACGACGCCGACCGCGCGGTTCGCGTCCGGCACGAGCTTGTTGACCAGGGTGGACTTGCCGACGCCGGAGTGGCCGATCAGGCACGACACCGTGTCTGTCAGGCGCGCCCGCAGTGCGGCGGGCTCCTCGTCGGAGCGCGTGACGACCACCGGCACGTCGAGTTCGGTGTAGAGCGCGAGCAGCGAGTCCGGGGAGGCGAGGTCGGACTTCGTCAGGCACAGCACCGGTTCCAGGCCGCCCGCGTACGCGGCGACCAGGCAGCGGTCGATGAAACCCGTGCGCGGCGGCGGGTCCGCCAGCGCCACGACCATGATGAGCTGGGAGGCGTTCGCGACGACGACCCGTTCGAACGGGTCGGTGTCGTCCGCGGTCCGGCGCAGCACCGAGGTGCGCTCCTCGACGCGCACGATGCGGGCCAGCGTGTCCGGTAGTCCCGACGTGTCGCCGACGATGCCGACCTGGTCGCCGACCACTACGGGCGTGCGGCCCAACTCGCGCGCACGCATCGCCGTGACGACGGCACCGGACTCCATCGCGCACGTCCAGCGGCCGCGGTCGACGCCGATGACCATGGCGGTCTCGGCGTCCGCGTGTTCGGGGCGTCTCTTGCTGCGCGGCCTCGTGCCCTTGCCGGGGCGCACGCGCACGTCGGACTCGTCGAGCTTGCGCCAGTCCCGCTTGCCCACTTCTACGCGCCCCCGGTGAGCATGGCGTCCCACATGCCGGGGAAGTCGGGGATCGTCTTGGTGGTGCTGCCGATGTCGTCGACCTCGATCCCCGGCACGACCAGGCCGATGATCGCGCCCGCGGTCGCCATCCGGTGGTCGGCGTAGGCCTTCCACACCCCGCCGTGCAAGGGGACGGGGTCGATGACCAGGCCGTCCTCGGTCTCGGAGGCGTTGCCGCCGATCGCGTTGATCTCGTTGACCAAAGCGGCGATCCGGTCCGTCTCGTGGCCGCGGATGTGCGCGACGCCGCGGATGGTCGTGCGCCCCTCGGCCAGCGCGGCCAGAGCGGCGACGGTGGGCGTCAGCTCGCTCTCGTCGCGCAGGTCGATGTCCACACCGGACAGCTTCCCGGGTCCGCGCACGGTCAGCCCGCGCTCCGACACCTCGACCGCACAGCCCATGCGCTCCAGGATGCCGCGCACCGCGTCGCCGGGCTGGGTGGTCGCGGAGGGCCAGTGCGGGATCGTCACCTCGCCGCCGGTCACCGCGGCCGCGGCGAGGAACACCGTCGCGTTCGACAGGTCGGGCTCGACGTGCCACGTGCGGGCATTGATGACGCCGGGCTCGACGCGCCACACGTTCGGCGCGCTCGTGTCGACCTCGACGCCGACCGAGCGCAGCGTCTGGACCGTCATGTCGATGTGCGGCAACGACGGCACGGGCTTGCCGTCGTGCCGGATCGTCACGCCCTTGTCGAACCGGGCGGCGGACAGCAGCAGCCCGGAGACGAACTGCGACGAGCCCGACGCGTCGATCGTCACCTCACCGCCGGGCACCGATCCCGTGCCGTGCAACGTGAACGGCAGCGCGTCGCCGTCGACCTCCACGCCCAGCGACCGCAGCGCACCCAGCACGGTGCTCATCGGCCGCACGCGGGCGTGCGGGTCGCCGTCGAACCGGATCTCGCCCTCGGCCAGCGCGGCGGCGGGCGGCAGGAAGCGCATGACCGTGCCGGCGAGGCCGCAGTCGACGTCGGCCGGACCGCGCAGCAGACCCGGCAGGACGTCCCAGCCGCCGTCCTCGCGGTCGGTGATCCCAACGCCGAGGGACGACAGCGCGGCCGACATCAGCACCGTGTCGCGGCTGCGCAACGGCGCGTGCACCGTGGACGGCCCGTCGGCCAGCGCCGCGAGCACCAGGACGCGGTTCGTGATCGACTTCGAGCCGGGCACCGGCACCGTCGAGTGGACTGGGCCGGGTGCGCTGGGAGCTGACCAGTGCTGAGTCATGCACGAATGATCCCGCATCCGCACCGGGACAGTTCGCACCGGTGTGCCGGACGTGGGATTATCGCAACTTCGGAGGTGATCGGTTTTGTGTGGTAGGTACGCCTCCACCAAGGACCCGGCGTTGCTGGCGGCCGAGTTCGACGCGGTGGACGGGACCGGCGACGAGGCACCGGGCCCGGACTACAACGTCGCGCCGACCAAGCACGTCATGGCCGTCGTCGAGCGCAAGCCCGAGGACGAGGAGCTGGAACGCAGCATCCGCGTCATGCGCTGGGGCCTCGTCCCGCACTGGGCCAAGGACCTGTCCGGCGCGGCCAAGATGATCAACGCCCGTGCCGAGACCGTGCTCACCAAGCCCGCGTACAAGCAGTCGGCGATGAAGCGGCGCTGCATCATCCCCGCCGCCGGGTGGTACGAGTGGCAGGCGGCCGAGGGGCGCAAGCAGCCGTACTTCATGACGCTCGGGGACGACACGTCGCTCGCGATGGCGGGCCTGTGGTCCGTGTGGTGGAAGGACGACGTCCCGACCGTCACGTGCGCGGTGCTCACCACGGAGTCCATGGGCGCGTTGACGGAGGTGCACAACCGCATGCCGTTGCTGCTGCCACAGGACCGCTGGTCGGCGTGGCTCGACCCGGCGTCGCTCGACCCGTCCGAACTGCTGGAGCCGGACCTGTCGATCGTCGAGGCGCTCGAGCTGCGCCCGGTCTCGACCGAGGTGAACAGCGTGAAGAACAACAAGCCCTCCCTGATCGAACGCGCAGAGCTGTCGTGACGACGCTGTTGGTGGACACGCCGCACGGCCCCGCGCGGGCCTCGCTGCACTGTGCCCACGAACCGCGCGCCGCACTGCTGCTCGGCCACGGCGCCGGCGGTGGCGTCGAGGCACCGGACCTGGTCGCCGCGTGCCGCGCCGCCAACTCCGTCGGCGTGCACGTGGCGCTGGTCGAACAGCCCTACCGCGTCGCGGGCCGCCGTGCCCCGGCGCCCGCGGGCCAGCTCGACACGGCGTGGCTCTCCGTGGTCGACGACCTGGGCGAACGCTGGTTCGACGGCCTGCCCCTGGTGTTCGGGGGCCGGTCGTCGGGCGCGCGCGTGGCCTGCCGGACGTCGGTCGAGGGCCAGGCCGTGGCGGTGCTGTGCCTCGCGTTCCCCGTGCACCCGCCGGGCAAGCCGGAGAAGTCGCGGATGTCCGAGCTCGACGGCGTCGAGGTCGCCACGCTGGTCGTGCAGGGCGAGAACGACCCGTTCGGCCAGCCGGGCGGGGCCCACCACCGCGAGGTCGTGCTGCTCAAGGGCGACCACTCGCTGAAGGCATCGGTGGCGGACGTGGGCCGATCGGTCGGGGAGTGGCTCGACCGCGTGCTGCGGCCGCTCGACTAACGCGCCATGCGGGCCCACGTGTGCCGGCGCCCGCGGATGGCGACCGAGTAGGCGTACAGCAGTTCGGGGTCGCCCATGCCCGGCAGGAAGCAGTCGCCGATGTGGTGGGCGTCGACCCCGATCTCCTTCGCGGTGAGCGCGAGGTGCGGCACGACGTTGGTGTGCGCACCCTCCTGGGACGTGCCGATCGCGCCCATGACGACGGCGCCCTTCTCGTGCACGGCCGCGACGGCCTCCGCGGCCGCCTCCCTGGTCACGCCGGGCAGTGTGCCCGGAATCGGCAGGATCACGCCGTCCGCTCCCGCGTCCACGAGCCGCGTCAGCTTGGCGGCGGTGATCGGTTCGGGGTGTCCGGCGTGGTGCATCTTGCCGACCCACAGCGCGGCGTCCGTGCGGATCTCCTCGGTCGCGCGGGCCATGCCGTCGAGCGAGCCGTCCGTGCTCGGGTTGGCCGTCAGCACGATGAGCGCCGCACCCGCGTCGGCGAGGCGGCGGGCGTTGTCCTGGGTGGCTTTGCGCAGGTCGGGAACGGTTCCCGGCTCGACGTTGACGCCGATCGGCCTGCCGATCCGCTCCGCCAGTTCGTGCAGGCTCGTGAGCTCACCGAGGCCGGGGAAGCGGAAAGTGGTGCCGTCCCAGACCCGGTCGATCATGTTCAGCACGATCACGTCGGCGCCGAACGCCGCCATCAGCTCGGCGTTGTGCACACCGGTCCGCCCGTCGAACGAGAGCGCGGCGCGGTCGGCGAACACCTCGGCCACCACGGTCCTGCCCTCGGACGCGGCCACGGCCGCGGAGAGGTCCGGCCCGCGCAGAGCCGCGAGTCCGGTGCGGTCGAGATCGAGGATGCGCACGTCTGCCTCCTGAATTGGTCTAAACCAAGTGGTGGCACCCTACGACTTCGGCTGGGATCTCGGCCATGACCGATCTCGATGAGCAGGGCAGACCCGAACCCCCGACCGATGGCGACGAACTCGCCACCCTCAACGGCTTCCTGGACTTCCAGCGCGCCACCCTCGCGTGGAAGGTCGGCGGCCTGACCGCGGACCAGCTCGCGCAGAAGACCGCGAAGTCCGAGATGACCCTCGGCGGGCTGGTGAAGCACCTCGCGTACGTCGAGCAGCAGTGGTTCCACGTCGTGCTGCACGACCGCGAGCCGCTGGAGCCGTGGAAGAGCGTCGACTGGAAGGCCGACTACGACTGGGACTGGCACTCGGCCGCCGACCACACCGCCGAGGAGCTGGTCGCGCTCTGGCAGGACGAGGTCGAGCGCTCCCGCAAGGCCGTCGAGGAGGCGCTGGAGACCGGTGACCTGGGGCAGCCGGCCAAGCGCAAGCCGTGGCGCGGAGACGACCGGACCGTGAGCCTGCGCTGGATCCTCACGCACATGGTCGAGGAGTACAGCCGCCACAACGGCCACGCGGACCTGCTTCGCGAGGCCGTGGACGGGCAGACGGGCGAATGAGCGGCTGACCGAATGGACAGGGCGTCGGCCGAAAGTACGGCAATCGCCCGTCCTGACAACCGAATGCGGATCAAGGTCGTCCCCTGTGGCGTAGGGGAACACCATTCGAGACGTATTCGGGGAGAACACGTGAACTCGTTCCGCAGGACCGCTGCCGCACTGGCAGCAGGCGCCCTCCTGGCCGTCGCGGGAACGCCCGCCGCACAAGCCGTCGAAACGAAGGCCGATGCGCCGTGGTGCACCGGTGACGACCTGGTGATCACCGCCCACGACATGCGCCCGACGACGACCCCGAACAAGGGGCACGTGATCAGGTTCGCCGCTGCCGAGGGAGTCACCTGCACGATCGGCGGCAGCCTGAGCAACGTGCGGTTCCTCGACGCCGGCGGCGCGGACATGAACGTCGCGCTGACCGGTGGCCAGGGCCAGTACACCGAGGCCACGGTGCACGGGATCTTCAGTGCGGTCGTCTACGTGGGCTCGCCCAAGAAGAGCTCGTCCGTGACGCCCGCGTCCGTCCAGTTCGACCTGCCGGGTCAGGGCAGCCTCGGTGACCGGGTCACCGTCGCGTGGCCGTCGTGGATCGGCACGCCCGTGACGTTCACGAACATCGGGTGGCCGGTCAGCTAGTGGCGCGTCCCAGAAGGTCGGCGAGGTGATCACGCTCAGCAGGGCGCCTCGCGGCACCACGATGCACCCGTCTGACCGCGAATTCCCCCGGCAACCTTCTGCGCCACACCACTAGGCGCTGATCGAGGCCACCACGGCACCGGTGAGCCGCACCAGCTCGGACGGCGCGATCTCCACCTCGAGGCCGCGCCGTCCGGCGCTGCAGAACATGGTGTCGAACTCCAGCGCCGACGCGTCCACCACAACGGGCAGCCGCTTCTTCTGCCCGAGAGGGGAGATGCCGCCGGCCACGTACCCCGTGGCGCGCTCGGCGTCGGCCACGACGGCCATCTTCGCCTTCTTGCCCTTCAACGCCGCCGCGAGGCCCTTGAGGTCGAGCTGCGCCGTCACCGGCACGACGCCGACCGCGAGCTTGCCGTCCACCTCGGCGACCAGGGTCTTGAACACGCGCTGCGGCACCAGTCCGAGCGCCTCCGCGGCCTCCAGCCCGTACGACTCGTGGCGGGGGTCGTGCTCGTAAGAGTGCAAGGTGTGCGCCACCCGCTGCTTGTCCAGCAGCGCTGTGGCGGGGGTCCCACGTCCGGCCATGCGGAATTACTACCAGCCCGTCCGTTGTTACCCAGAACGTGGCAACCAACATGCTTGAGCGGTCACGCGTAAAGTCAGTCCCGACCCAGAACCTGTGGGAAGGGAGCGCGGTGCCCGCCACCGGCACGACAGAAACGACGGCGGAGCGCGCTGCGCGTTTCGAGCGCGACGCCATGCCCATGCTGGACCAGCTCTACTCGGCCGCCCTGCGCATGACGCGCAACCCGGCTGACGCCGAGGACTTGGTGCAGGAGACGTTCCTCAAGGCGTATTCGGCGTTCGCGTCGTTCTCCGAGGGCACGAACCTCAAGGCGTGGCTCTACCGGATCCTGACGAACACCTACATCAACGGCTACCGCAAGAAGCAGCGCCAGCCGATCCAGCAGCCGACCGAGGAGATCACGGACTGGCAGCTGGCGCAGGCGGAGAGCCACACCTCGTCCGGGCTGCGCAGCGCCGAGGTCGAGGCACTCGACAACCTGCCCGACAGCGACGTCAAGGAAGCTCTGCAGCGGTTGCCGGAGGAGTTCCGGATCGCGGTCTACCTCGCCGATGTCGAAGGCTTCGCGTACAAGGAGATCGCAGACATCATGGGCACCCCGATCGGTACGGTGATGTCCCGCCTGCACCGCGGCCGTCGCCAGCTCCGCGACATGCTGGCGGACGTCGCCCGCGACCGCGGGTTCCTCCGAGGCAGCAACGGAGACGCGTCATGAACTGCGGCGAACCCCACGACACCGACTGCTCAGAGGTGCTGAGCGAGGTCTGGCTGTTCCTCGACCAGGAGTGCGACACCGGCAGGCGCAAGGCGCTGCAGACGCACCTCGACGAGTGCCATCCCTGCCTGGAGCAGTTCGGGCTGGAGGAGCACCTCAAGGCGCTGCTCGCCCGCAAGTGTGGTGGGGATTACGCGCCCGCGGATCTGAAGGCGCGCATCCGCGCGACGATCGTGGAGATCCGCACGGAGGACTGAAGATCGTCCTCACAGACAAAAAGGCCTGGTCACCGTCTCGGTGTCCAGGCCTTTTCGCAGCACTCAGGCGTTGGGGCGCTTGCCTCGGTTGGCGCCGCCCTTTTTGCGGTCGCGGCGCTTGCGAGCACGCTTCGACATGGGTGTCTCCTAGGATCAGAACTGCTTCATCGGCCATTTTCTCATGGAGGAGTTCTGAGCACGCTCACGGACCTGCTGGCCGAGCACACCAAGCTCTCCGGCGCCGCTGTCGACCACCTCCAGCTGGTCGTCGCGGAGTGGCAACTCCTCTCGGACCTGTCGTTCGCGGACTTCGTCATGTGGGTCCCGCTCGACGGCGACAAGTTCCTCTGCGTCGCCCAGGCCCGCCCCACGACGGCGCCCACGGCCCACCCCGAGGACGTCGTCGGCAGCGAGGTCGACTCCGACGACCACCCGCAGCTGCGCCGGGCCATGGACGAGTCGCGGATCTGCCGCGAGGAGGACCCGCGCTGGCACCTGGGCGTGCCGGTGCGCCGGGAGACCATCCCCGTGCGGCTGGGCGACCACGTCATCGCCGTGCTGAGCCGCAGCACGAACCTGGCCGTGCCGCGCGTGCCGTCGCCGCTCGAGATCTCCTACCTCGGCAGCGCGGCCGACCTGTGCCAGATGATCGCGGACGGCACGTTCCCGGCCCCCGAACCCTCGCCGGACGTGCACACCAGTCCGCGCGTCGGGGACGGCCTGATCAGGCTCGACCCGTCCGGCGCGGTGGTGTTCGCCTCACCCAACGCGCTGTCGGCCTACCACCGCATGGGGCACGCCTCGGACCTGGTCGGCGTGCACCTGGCGCCGTTGACCCGCAGCCTGATCGGCGACCCGTTCGACGCCACGGAGGTCGCCCAGCGCATCCGGCAGGCGCTCGACGGGCAGCCGTCGATGCGCATGGAGGCCGAGTCCCGGCGCGGCGCCGCGGTGCTGTTCCGTTCTCTGCCCCTCCGGCCACGCGGGCAGGCCGCCGGCGCCATCGTGCTGTGCCGCGACGTCACCGAGGTCCGTCGTCGTGACCGCGCGTTGATGTCGAAGGACGCCACGATCCGCGAGATCCACCACCGGGTGAAGAACAACCTGCAGACCGTCGCGGCCCTGCTGAGGCTGCAAAGCCGCAGGTTGAGCAACCCGGAGGCGAAGGAGGCGCTCGCCGAGTCGGTTCGCCGTGTGACTTCCATCGCACTCGTGCACGAGACCTTGTCGATGTCGGTCGACGAGCGCGTGGACCTCGACGACGTGGTCGACAAGGTCATCCCGATGATGGGCGACGTGGCGGTCACCGAGACCCAGGTGAGCGTGCGCCGCGAGGGCGGGTTCGGCATCGTGCCCGCCGAGATCGCCACCCCGCTCGTGATGGTCCTCACCGAGCTCGTGCAGAACGCCTTCGAGCACGCCTACGCCCCTGGCCAGCGCGGCGAGGTCGTCGTGCACTCCGAGCGCAGCGCGAAGTGGCTCGACGTGACGATCACCGACGACGGCAAGGGCCTGCCGCAGGGCTTCTCCCTGGAACGCACCGACCGCCTGGGCCTGCAGATCGTTCGGACCCTCGTCGATTCCGAATTGAGAGGCTCTTTGAGCTTGCGGCGAAGGCCCCGAGGCGGTACTGAGGCGGTCCTGCGCGTGCCGCTCAGAGGGCGACGCTAAACTGACCTCGTGCACACGTGACGATCAGCCTCAGCGGTCTCACGTGGTCATGCGGGAGGGTGTGCAAACAAAAGAACAGGCCCGACACCTGGCACGGTGTCGGGCCTGATCTTTATGAAGTTCTAGATCAACGCAGTATGTCTAAAGCGGCGAACAGCCTGCTCAGGCGTTGCTGCGGGCGCGCGTGCGAGCGTTGCGGCGCTTGAGGGCGCGGCGCTCGTCTTCGCTCATCCCGCCCCAGACGCCGGCGTCCTGGCCGCTCTCGAGCGCCCACGCGAGGCAGTCGGAGACGACGGGGCAACGGCGGCAGACGGTCTTCGCCTCGGCGATCTGAAGCAGCGCGGGACCACTGTTCCCCACGGGGAAGAACAGCTCGGGGTCCTCGTCGCGGCAGATCGCGCGGTGGCGCCAGTCCATTGGAACTACTCCTCAGCTAGGCGCGCACAAGGGCACGCCGGTTGTCAGCGGTCGTTTTTGGGGTGCTTGTGAATGCTTTCACGAACGGCAGAGATGTCAAGGGGTAAGCACTGACCCGGTGAGTGAACTCACCCAAAAGATCGACAGCGTTCACCTGGGGTTTCACGCTCTGCTGTCACTCGACTGCAGTACATCGCGGGTGCGTACCGAGACGGTCACGAACCGATCACGGACTGTCAAGTTCCTTACAGGGCAACAGTCAACGCGTCGGGCACCGCCCGGAACTCCACCGCGGTGGTCGTTCCGAGGAAATCTCCGTCCACCTGGAGGTTCGCGGGCTCCTCGCACTTCACTCTGACATAACCCACGTCATCGCGCCGAACGAGTTTCCCGCTCTTCGGATTGCCCGTGGCCAGCACCTGGGCGATGTAGCGCCCGACGGTGGGTACCCGCAAAGTCCTCAACGCACTCAACCCGAGTCCGCCGTCGAACGACGTGCTCGGGTTGAGCTGGATCGCCCTGTCCCCGAAGTACGTCCACGGGTCGGTGTTCGACACGAACACCATGCCGTCGGTGTCGAACGGCGCCTCGTCCGGCACTTCGACGGTGAAGTGCTGCGGCTTGCGCACGAGTTGCCCGTACGCCTTGAGGGCGACGCTCAAATAGAGGAACGGGCTCGCGGTGCGGCCCTTGGCGCGCTTGTGCTCCACACCCGCCACGACGTCGGCGTCGAGGCCCAGGCCCGCGTTGAAGGTGAACCAGCGGCCGTTCTCGATGACGTCCGCGAAGACCTGCCCGAGCCCGACGCGGCGCCTGGTGCCGTGCTCGATCGCCTGGAGCAGGACGTGGGTGGCCTCGACGGGGTCGCGCGGGATGCCGAGGGCGCCCGCGAAGACGTTGGCCGAACCGCCGGGCACGACGCCCAGCATCGGCCTGTCCGGACGGGGGCCGCCGCGCAGCACGCCGTTGACCACCTCGTTGACCGTGCCGTCGCCGCCGTGGGCGATGACCAGGTCGAACCCGTCCTCCGCGGCACCGTGGGCGGCGTCCGCCGCGTGGCCCCGGTAGGAGGTCTCGATGATCTCCAGCTTCACGTCGCTCGCCAGCGCGTGCGCCAACACGTCTCGGCCCGCCGGCGTCGTTGTAGTCGCCTGCGGGTTCACCACGAGAAGAGCGCGCACTACTTGAGAGTAGGACAATGCGTGACCGTCTGCGGTTCGCATGTCCTCCCTCAGGGTGGCTCCAGCCTCACGAAAGTGGCGCAAATCTCCCTTCCGTCGCACCGCGTCCCGCCTCGCAGCCGAGTGCACCCCGGACGACCGCCGGCTCGCTGAAGGCCCCTTGATCTTCCCGCGCCCGACGTGCTTCCAGAGCCCTCCAACCGGGTGGCATACGATCCGTGACCAGGTACAGAACGTGAGGAAAGGTCTTCCGTGACCACTCAGACCCAGGCGCCACCGCGCCCGGTGCGCATCGCGTCCGCGCTCACCTTCGTGCAGGGCCTGGGCGGGATCGCGCTGGCCGTCGCCCTCGTCGTCCGGGTGATCGGGGGAGCCACGCCGGCGGGTCCCATCCTCGGCGCCGCCGGAGTGCTCGTGCTCTGGTTCGGCGGGGTGCTGTTCGCGACGGTGATGTTGTTCCGCGGCCACCACGGCGCCCGCACGCCCGTGATCGTCACGCAGCTCCTGCTGCTCGGCTGCGCCTGGTACGCGTACGGGCCTTCGGAGCAGCAGCTGCTGGGCTCGTTGGGCGGCATCTACTGCGTCGTCGTGCTCGTGCTCCTGTTCACCACCGAGGGCCGCAAGTGGGCGATGGGCTTCGAAGGTGAATCGGAAGTCGACAAAGCCGACTAACGGAGGGTGGTCAGCCTCACACGAAGGGGTGAAGCTGTGCGTGGTTGCTTAACCACTCCCTGCACTCACGAGGTGACCAACCATGCGTGTCATTACCGCGATCGCGGGCGCCCTCCTGGCGGCGCTCTCCCTCGCCCCCGCTGCCGCGACGGCTGCTCCGGAGAACCCGGACATGCAGCCGATGATCATCGGTGGCAGCTACGCCCAGAACTTCCCGTACGCCGCTCGCCTGTTCTTCAACGGGCGGGAGAACTGCTCCGCCACGAAGATCGCACCTCAGTGGATCCTGACCGCTGAGCACTGCGTCTCGGGCAGCGGCACGTACACGTTCCGCGCGGGCAGCCTGGACCAGACCTCGGGTGGCCAGCTCGTCACGGCCAACCAGATCATCAAGCACCCGTCGGCCGACCTGGCGCTGGCGCGTGTCTCGACGACGATGTCCGCTCCGTTCTCCCCGCTCGGCACCACGTCCGACGTGGCCACCGGCAACACCGTGCAGCTCTACGGCTGGGGTGCCACGTGCACCAACCAGCCGGAGATCAACTGCCAGTCGCGCTACCTGAAGGTCGCGAACACCCGCGTCACGTCGGTCAACGGCAGTGACTACCGCGGTGGCCGCGCGGTCGCCGTCACGCGCGTCGACGGCATCGCCGCCGGCGGCGACTCGGGTGGCCCGATGTTCTCGAACGGCAAGCAGGTCGGTGTCGCCTCCACGTCGGACCGCTCCACCCGGTCCAACTACACCCACGTGGGCGCCTACCGCACCTGGATCCGCCAGTACGCGGGCGTCTGACACACGGCTCCACCAGCGGTAACCCTGCGATGGCCCTCGGCTCCGGCCGGGGGCCATCACCCTGCGTGTTCACTAATGGTGGATGGACACGAACGGAGTAGCCGGTTACCGTGCCCCCAGCGTTCGCGCCGCTCGGGAGCAGGGTGAGGTGCGCAGTGCAGGACGGCCCGCAGCGGGTGACCACAAACGGCGATTCCGAACGCCCAAATCTGGCTCGCCTGTTCGACTACTACCTCGGCGGCGCGCACAACTTCGCGGTCGACCGCACGGTCGCCGAGGAGAGCATCAAGATGTACCCCGTGGCCGAGATAGCCCGGATGATCAGGTCCTTCTCCCGCCGCGTGGTGCGCCTGTGCGTCGAGGAGCACGGCATCCGGCAGTTCCTCGACCTGGGCAGCGGCATCCCGACCGCCGGCAACGTCCACGAGGTCGCCCAGGGCATCGACCCGTCCTGCAAGGTCGTCTACGTCGACCGCGACCCGGTGACCGTCGCCCACGCCCGCACGATGCTGCGCGACAACCTCAACGCCGCCATCGTGCAGTCCGACATCGGTGACGTCGGCGCCGTGCTGCGGCACCCGGAGACCCGTCGTCTCATCGACTTCACGCAGCCGACCGCCGTGTTGATGGTCGGTGTCCTGCCGTACGTCACCGAAGAGCCCGCCGGAGTCGTCGCCCGCTACCGGGCCGCGCTGACTGAGGGCAGCATCCTCGCGCTGACGCACCTCACGAAGGACATGGAGCCCGAACTCGTCGGCCGGCTCGTCGAGCTCGCGGACGGCATGGACCTGGACCTCGTGCCGCGGTCCAAGCAGGACGTCGAGGACTTCCTCTGCGGGTTGAAGCTGCTCGAGCCCGGACTGGTGCTCGCGGCCCACTGGAGGGCCGACGGGGAGCTGCCCGGCGCGTCCGCCGCCGCCGACGCGTCCACGTACGGCGCCGTCGGGATGGTCTGAGAACGGCGAAGGCCGGGCCCGGAGCAACAGGGGTTGTTCCAGGCCCGGCCTCGACGTGTTCGGGTGTCAGCCCCGGTACGCGGCCTGCTGGCCGACCAGAGCGGCCGGGCCGCGGTACTGCGCGTTGCCGAAGCCGAGGATCGCGTAGCCGATGATGCTGAACAGGAAGAGGCCGACGATGCCGAAGACGGCGTCCTTGCCGAACGACTTCGCGATGTCGATCGACAGGATCGCGAGCACGACGACGTTCACGAACGGGATCAGCAGGAGAACCGTCCACCAGCCCGGACGGCCGGCGATCTTCGTCATCACGTAGAAGTTGTAGATCGGGATGATCGACGCCCAGCCCGGCTGACCGGCCTTGGCGAAGACCTTCCACATGACGATGATGCCGATGACGGCGGCGACCAGGGCGATGACGCCGAAGACGGCGAGCGAGCCCAGCAGTGCGGCGGTGTCGGCCTCGGTGAGAGTCGGCTGTGACGGGTCCACGGTCTTTCCTTCTTTCCACTCTTGCTGTGTGCCGGGGGATCGGCGAGCGGGGACGCTGCCAGCACGGCGGACCCGTCCTGTGTGGAATTCCCGTTTCGTGAGCCTTTCGAGACCATCCCTCAACCTTCAGAGTGCAGAACCGAGCCTGACCAGGGCTTCGTCCGCGACGCGCATGACCGTCCACTCGTCCATCGGTATGGCGCCCAAGGACTTGTAGAACCCGATGCTCGGCTCGTTCCAGTTGAGCACCCACCACTGCAGGCGGGTGTATCCCTTCCTGATGCACTCCTGGGCAAGCGCTTCCAGCAACTGCTTCCCGAAGCCCCTGCCGCGCTGTTCCGGCGTGACGTAGAGGTCCTCGAGGTAGATGCCGTGCACGCCGTCCCACGTCGAGAAGTTGAGGAACCACAGGGCGATGCCGACGACCTGACCGTCCACTTCGGCCACATGACCGAACAGCGCGGGGTGCTCGCCGAACAACGCGGTGTGCAACTGTTCCGGCGTGAGCTTGCACTGCTCGGGCGCCTTCTCGTAGAGCGCCAGCTCGTGCACCAGCCGCACGACCGCGTCGACGTCACGCGGTTCCACCCGCCGGATCATCACACCTCCCAGGCAGGCACGTTGAGCCTGCGCACCTGCGGGTCGCCCCGCTCGTCGCCCAGCTGGCAGATGCCGGCCGGGTCCAGTCCGAAGTGGACACCCTGGTCCGGCGCGAGACCCAGCCACGCCGCGATCAGGACGCGGCTGAAGTGCCCGTGACCCACCAGCACCACGTCACCGCCGGGCAGGATCTTGCGCACCTCGCCGAGCACCTTGCGGGCCCGCTCCTGCACCTCCGCGTGCGTCTCGCCGTTCGGCATCGGGTGCGTCCACACCGTCCAGCCCGGCACGCGCTCGCGGATCTGCGGCGTGGTGATGCCCTCGTAGTCGCCGTAGTCCCACTCGGCCAGGTCCTCGGTCGTGCCGCCGACCTCCAGCCCGGCCAGCGCGGCCGTCCGGGTGGCGCGCTGCCGGGGGCTCGTCAGCACGAGCGCGGGCGCCTGGTCGGTGCCCCGCAACCGAGCGAGCACCGCCCCCGCCCGCCGTGCCTGCTGCTCGCCCTCGGGCGTCAGCTCGATGTCAGTGCGTCCCGTGTGCCTGCCGCTCTCGGACCACTCGGTCTGGCCGTGGCGCAGCAGGTAGAGGTGGGTGCTCACCTGTTCGATCCTAGGCAGTGACGGGGAGCACGTTTGGAGCAGGACGCGATCGCGGTACTCCACCCGCCATGACCGCCGAGCAGCCCGACCACGGCGTCCCCGACGAAGTCGACCCCCAGGAGATCCGCGAGGCGTTCGGCGTCCGCGTGGCCCGCATCCGGGCGGAGCTGACCTCGACGTGGAACAAGCTGAGTCAGAACGAGCACGGTGCCGACGAGCGGGAGCGCTGATATTTCGGCCGTGCTCGAAATGCTTGCGCGGCGTGGTCCCAGGTGATTTCCCGGTAAATCGACTGGTTCGCGCAGAGGGCTCTGCGGCTCCGGTTGACGTGCCGGACCGGCGCTTATTCGATTTTTCATGCCATTTTAGACCGAATGGCCCAATACGCTCGTCGGGTCTTTGTTTTGTTTGGCGGATTCCGCGCTGAATTCCTCGCACCGCGCTGTCGAGCGTCGATAGAACGGAGTGGATCCTTTTTGAGGGGGACCCACACATGCGCCGTGCTGTCGCGCTGTTCCTGCCCGTTCTTCTCGCCGCGGTTCTACCGGCGCCGTCCGCGTCGGCCGCGCCGGAACCACCACCCGGCTGGACCGTCTCCGGGAACGTCGTCAGATGGACCACCTCCGCGCCGATGCCGCTGCTCGACGCGGGTGTGGAGTTCTGGGAGGGCGACCGGTTCCTCGGCCGGGCCCGCGAGTCGGCCGACCTGCGCAGCTTCACGGTGCAGGCCGAGCTCCAGGACCCCGCCGCGCTGCAGGTCCGGTCGGCGGGCAGGCGGCTGGACGTCGTCGAACCCTCGGCACCGGGGCTGTCCGTGCCCGAGCTGCCCGCGCCGCGGCCCGCGGCGGACGTCGATCCCGGCACGCCGGGGCCGTACGCCACCACGACCGGTGAGTACGCGCTCGACCCGGTCCGGCTGCCCGAGTACGCGGCGCCGATCGAGATGGAGGGCGTCGTCGTCGCGCCGAAGGACGCGCCCGGCGCCCGGCCGCTCGTGCTCTTCCTGCACGGCAGGCACTTCACCTGCTACAGCAAGTCGGATCCGAACCGGATCGCGATGGAATGGCCGTGCTCCAGCGGGTTGAGGGCCGTGCCGAGCCACAAGGGGTACCTGAAGGCGCAGCAGTTGCTGGCGTCGCAGGGGTACCTGACGGTGTCGATCTCCGCCAACGGCATCAACGCCCAGGACGCGCTGACGGCCGACGCCGGTGCGCAGGGGCGGTCGTCGCTGGT
Source organism: Lentzea albida (assembly GCF_900111005.1). Taxonomy (GTDB): domain Bacteria; phylum Actinomycetota; class Actinomycetes; order Mycobacteriales; family Pseudonocardiaceae; genus Lentzea; species Lentzea albida. The sequence goes on along the minus strand of NZ_FOFV01000004.1, from coordinate 21,041 downwards.
GCGCCACCACCTGGCGAAGTGGGCGGACTGGTCGTCCGGGCAGGGGTCCGTGCCGGGTGGAGTGCGGGCCGACATGGCGAACGTGCTGCTCGTGGGCCACTCGCGCGGTGGTGAGGGGGTCAACCGCGCCGCCACGGACAGCCTCACGCCGCCGCCCGGTGACACCGGGTTCAGCGGTCCGGTGCGGTGGGACATCCGCGGTGACGTGCTGGTCGGGCCCACGATCTTCGGTCACAACCCGGCGCCGGACGTGCCCTCGGTGACGTTCCTGCCCGGTTGTGACGGGGACGTGTCCGACCTGCAGGGGCAGGTGTTCGTCGACCAGACCCGCGGGCTGAGCTGCGGTGAGGCGTTGCACAGCGCGCTCTACATGGTCGGCGCGAACCACAACTACTTCAACAGCGAGTGGACCCCCGGCCAGGCGGAGGCGCCGGCGTCCGACGACTTCTGGCCCGGCCAGCCGCCGGACCCGCTGTGCGCGCCCGGCACGGCCACCCGCCTGACCGCCGAGCAGCAGCAGAAGATGGGCGCCACCTACGTCGCCGCGTCCGCCCGGCTGTTCCTCGGCCGGGACGAGTCCGTGCTGCCGCTCCTCGACGGATCCGGTGTCCGCGCGCCGTCCGCCGACCCGGCTCGCGTCCTGTCGCACGCGGTCGGGGCCGACCGCAGGCCGTTCGTGGTGCCCGGCGGGTCCACCGCCACGTCCGGCATCGCCCGCGTCTGCCAGCAGACGTCCCGCGACGTCGCGGTCGGGTGCAGCACCGCGCGGTCGCCGCACTTCGTCGGTTTCCGCGGGGCTGTGGCGCAGCCCGAACGCCTTTCCGTCGCGCTGAAGTGGTCGGCGGCGGGGCAGCCCGGTGTCGTCACGCCGGCCGAACCGGTGTCGCTGGACGGTGCACGCGAGCTGACGCTGAGGCTGGCCGTTCCGCCGAACGCGGCGGCGTCCGAGTTCGGTGTGGCGGTGATCGACCACAGTGGACAGAAGCACTCGCTCGGCTCCGTTCAGGTGGCCGGCGTTCCCGGTAGTGATCGCACGTCTTCGTTGTGGGCGCAGGAAGTCCGCGTGCCGCTGCCGCCCGGGCTCGACCGGCTGGCGTCGCTGGAACTGGTTCCCGGGGCCGCGTCCGGTGAGGCGTGGCTGATCGACGCGTCCGGCTGGGACGGTGGCCTGGTGCCGTTGACCCCGACGCGGCTGCCCCGCGTCGACGCCGTCGTCACCGCGGTCGACGAGGGTGACTCCGGCACCCAGACGCACAACATCGTCGTCACCGCGACCGGCGACGGCACGCGCGTGATCCGGCTCTTCTACACCGACCCGGCGACCCGGCAGCCCACGACGAAGCTCGTGACGTTGCAGGCGGGCCAGGACCGCGCCGAGGTGCCGGTGACCTACACCGGCAACACGAGGTGGAGCGGTGACGTCCGCCATTCCGTTTCGGTGCAGGCGATCTCCAACGCGGTGGTGGGTGCCGCGACCGGCGGACTGCTGGTGCGCAACGACGACCCTGCGCCGGAGGTCGTGGTCACGCCCGTCACCGGCAGTGTGACGGAGGGCGGCACGCTGAAGTGGCGGCTGACCCTGTCCGAGACCGCCGACTCGGCCGTCGCGGTCCTCGGCACCGCGGTGGCACCGGCCTCCGGCACGGAACTGTCCACAACGGACGTCAACGCGCAGTGGCTGATCCGCAACTCGGGTGAGGAAGCCCTGCCCTCACGGCCCTTGTCGGCCACGAGGCTCGGCCTCTACGTCCTCGTCCCGGCGGGCCAGACCTCCGTCGAGTTCGAGGTGCCGACCACCACCGACGCCGAGGCGGAGGGCGAGGAACAGGTCAGGTTGAGGTTCGAAGGGCAGTCGCCGACCGGGATCGGCTTCGAGGTGACCGGGAAGGTCACTGAGGCGGTGTGACCGCGCGCGGGTGGTCGTCGCTGCGACGGCCACCCGCCGTCCAACTGCTGAGCAGGCGGAGCTTCTCCTCCGACGGTGAGCCGGTGTCGGCGCTGTAGACGACGATCGTCTGCCCGTCGGAATCCGGCAGTCGCAAGGTCTGCCAGTTGAGTCGCAGGTCGCCGACGGCCTCGTGGAAGAAGCGCTTGACGCCGTGCCGGTGCTCGGAGAGCCGGTAGCTCGCCCACATGGCGGCGAACTCCTCCGACCGGGTGCTCAGGTCGCCGACGATCCGCGACAGCGCGTCGTTGTCGCGGCCGGGGATCATCGACGCGCGCAACGTGGCCACGACGTCGGCGGCGATCTCGGTCCAGTCGCGGTAGACGACGCGGGCCCGCGGGTTCAGGAACATCCACTTCGCCAGGTTGCGGTCCTCGGCGGGCATGGCGTCGAAGTCGTCCAGCAACGCCCTGCCGGCGTGGTTGATGCCGAGGATCTCGAGGTACGGCCCGTGGATGACGGCCGGCACCTCCATGGCGCGGATCATGGACTGCAGCGCGGGCCTGGCCCTCGGCGTCGTGGCCGGGCGGGACGGTTCGGCCTGCAGCAGCGAGAGGAAGTAGCGGCTCTCGACGTCGTCGAGCCGCAACGCCCTCGCGACGGCGGTGGCGACCTGCTCGGAGACGTTCTTCGCGCGACCCTGCTCGAGCTTGACGTAGTAGTCGACGCTGACCCCGGCGAGGATCGCGACCTCCGCGCGCCGCAGGCCCTTGACCCGGCGCGGTGTCGTCGCGGCGGGCAGGCCGACCTCCTCCGGCGACAGCGCCGCACGGCGTGAGGTGAGGAAGTCGCCGAGTTCACCGCCACTGGTCATGAGATCGAGTATGGCCTCGCTGCGGGGTGCCCGGCAGCTCCTGGGTGGTACTGCCGGAGCCACGATCAGGGGTACCAGTCATCCCCTTCGAATCGGGGTTGCGGTGGGACGTAATGGAAAGCGTCAACCACGTCCTGCTGAGGAGAACACCGTGTCCGTTTGGTTCGTCACCGGAGCATCCCGCGGCCTGGGTCTGGAGATCGCGAAGGCCGCGCTGGAGCGGGGCCATTCGGTCGTGGCCACCGCTCGCGACCCCCGCGCGATCGAGGAGGCCCTCGGCCGGTCCGACGCTCTGCTCGCCCTGCCGCTCGACGTCACGTCCCAGGACCAGGCCGATGCGGCCGTGCGGGCGGCGGTCGCCCGGTTCGGCGGCATCGACGTCCTCGTGAACAACGCGGGCCGCGGCCTCGTCGGCGCCGTCGAGGAGACCAGCGACGCCGAGGCCCGCGCGGTCTTCGACATCAACGTCTTCGGCCTGCTGACCGTCCTGCGCGCGGTCACGCCTGTCCTGCGCGCCGCCCGCGGTGGCCGCATCCTCAACATCAGCTCGACCGGCGGCGTCGTCGCGTGGGCGGGCTGGGGCGTCTACAGCGCCACGAAGTTCGCGCTCGAGGGCATCACCGAGGCGCTGCGCCTCGAACTCGCGCCCCTCGGCATCCAGGTCACCTCGGTGCAGCCGGGTCCGCTGCGCACCGACTTCCTCGCCTCGTCGTCGCTGGCCCAGGTGGAACGGGTCATCGACGACTACGCGTCCACCGGTGGCGCGTCGCGGGAGTGGGCCGGGGCCAACCACGGCCTGCAGGAAGGCGACCCGGCGAAGGCCGCTCAGGCGGTCCTGACCGTCGCGGACCTGCCGGAGATGCCGGCGTGGCTGCCGCTGGGCACCTCCACGCTCGCCGACGTCCGCACGAAGATCGCGGCCGTCGGCGCGGAGCTCGAGACCTGGCAGGAGCTCTCGCGGTCGACCGACGTGGTGCCCGCCTGAGCAGGGGAGCGCGGGTCAGCCGATCTCCTCGATGAGGCCGCGCACCCGCCGTTCGATCTCGTCGCGGATGGGCCGGACCGCCTCGACGCCCTGGCCCGCCGGGTCCTCGAGGGTCCAGTCCAGGTAGCGCTTGCCCGGGAAGAACGGGCAGGCGTCCCCGCAGCCCATCGTGATCACGACGTCCGAGGCCCGCACCGCGTCGGTGGTCAGGACCTTGGGCGTCTCCCGGGAGATGTCGATCCCGACCTCCTCCATGGCCGCCACGACGGACGGGTTGACCGCGCCGGCCGGTGCCGAGCCCGCCGAGCGGACCTCGACGCGGTCCCCGGCGAGGTGGGTCAGGAAGGCGGCGGCCATCTGGGAACGGCCGGCGTTGTGCACGCAGACGAACAGCACGGACGGACGGCTCACGGCGTTGGCTCCTTGGCGCGGGACGGGTGCGGGCTCTTGAAGACGAGGGCGACGACCACCAGGCCGACCACGCCGCCGAGGAGTTGGGCGGCGATGAACGGGGCGACGGACGAGGGCGCGATCCCGGCGAAGGTGTCGGTGAAGGCGCGGCCGACCGTGACGGCCGGGTTCGCGAACGAGGTCGAGGACGTGAACCAGTAGGCGGAGCCGATGAAGGCCGCCACGGCCACCGGGAGCAGGCTCTCCCTGCCGGACCGGAGCAGGCCGAAGATCAGCGCGACGAGTCCCGCCGTGGCCACGACCTCACCGACGAGCAGGTTCCCGGCGTCGCGCTGGTGGGTCGACCAGGCGACGAGCGGCTCGGCGAACATCGCGTTGGCCACGACCGCACCGGCGATCGCCCCGGCCGTCTGCGCGCTGACGTAGACGCCTGCCTCCCTGAGCGGCGGGCGGTGCACGAACCACGCGGCCAGCGTCACCACGGGGTTGAAGTGCGCCCCCGACACGGGGCCGAACAACGCGATCAGCACGCCGAGGCCGAACACCGTGGCCAACGAGTTCGCGAGCAGCTGCACGCCGACGTCCGGGGACAACGTCGCGGCCTGCATCCCGGAGCCGACGACCACGGCCACCAGCGCCGCGGTGCCGAGCGCTTCCGCGGCCGCCCGGCGTCGGAGCGAGCCGGTCACGTGGTCACGGAGGTGCGCAGGAACCCGGCGAGCCGGTCGAGGGTGGCGGGCAGAGCCCAGTAGTACACCCAGGTCCCGCGCCGTTCGCAGTCCACCAGCCCGGCCTGCCGCAGCAGCTTGAGGTGGTGGGAGATCGTCGGCTGAGCCAGGTCGAAGGCGGGGGTCAGCTCGCACACGCAGACCTCGCCGCCCTCGCGGGACGCGATCATCGACAGCAACCGCAGCCGCACCGGGTCGCCCAGGGCCTTGAAGACGGCGGCCAGCTCGACGGCCTGGCCGGCGTCCAGCGGCGCGGCGCTCACCGTGCCGCGGCAGCCGCCCGGCTCTTGATTCGACATGCTTCTATCTTGACGTTCTTCGAACCAAGGCGCAAGGTTGTATCGATCGACATCGATACAACGACGTGAGGGGCAGAGATGAGCGAGTCGTCAACCGACCTGCGGGAGGTCGTGCGCCAGCGCTACGCCGCGGCAGCCGTGAAGGTGACCGACGGCGGCACGGCGTGTTGTGGACCCCAGCCGATCGAGACCGACGAGAACTTCGGCTCGACCCTCTACGCCGCCGACGACCGCGAAGCCCTGCCGGCCGAGGCCGTCGCGGCCTCGCTCGGGTGCGGCAACCCGACCGCCGTCGCCGAGCTGAACGAGGGCGAGCGCGTCCTGGACCTCGGTTCCGGAGGCGGGATCGACGTCCTGCTCTCCGCCCGCCGCGTCGGCCCGACCGGCAAGGCCTACGGCCTCGACATGACCGAGGAGATGCTGGCCCTGGCGTTGGCCAACACCGCCAAGGCGGGCGTGACGAACGTCGAGTTCCTGAAGGGCGACATCGAGGCGATCCCGTTGCCCGCCGGCACGATCGACGTCGTGATCTCCAACTGCGTGATCAACCTGTCGACCGACAAGCCCGCCGTGTTCGCCGAGACGTTCCGCGTCCTCAAGCCCGGTGGCCGGATCGGTGTCTCGGATGTCGTCTCCGACGACGACCTGACGCCAGGGCAGCGGGCCGAGCGCGGCAGCTACGTCGGGTGCATCGCCGGGGCGCTGTCGTTCACCGAGTACCGGGAAGGCCTCGAGGCGGCGGGCTTCACAGGCGTGGAGATCACGCCGACCCACGAGGTGGCGGACGGGATGCACTCCGCGATCGTCCGTGCGGTCAAGCCCGGCCGCTGAGGTCTGTGCAATCGTTGATCATGGATGTGGGCACGATCGGCAGGGCGGCAGGACTGTTCGCCGTCACCAACGTCGACGACATCGTGATCCTGGCGCTGTTCTTCGCCCAAGGCGCCGGCCACCGCGGCACGACCCGCACCATCGCGCTCGGCCAGTACTTCGGTTTCGCGGGCATCCTCGCGGTCGCCGTCGCAGCGGCTTTCGGCGCGACGTTCCTGCCGGAGGCGGCCGTCCCGTACCTCGGTCTGCTGCCCCTGGCGCTCGGCGTCAAGGCCGCCGTCCAGGCGTGGAGGCACCGCAACGACCCCGACGAGGAGCGGAACGCGGAGGGCGGCGGTCCGACGGCTCTGGCCGTCGCCGCCGTCACCTTCGCCAACGGCGGCGACAACATCGGCGTCTACGTGCCGGTGTTCGCCACCTCTGGGCCAGGTGGCATGGCGGTCTACGTGACCGTGTTCCTGGTCCTGGTCGCCGTGTGGGTCGCGGCGGGCCGGTTCTTCGCCACGCGCCCGGCCGTCGCCGCGGTGCTGTCGAGGTGGGGGCACGTCGTCCTGCCCGTGGTGCTGATCGGGATCGGCGTGCTCATCCTCGTGGAGGGCGGCGCCTTCGGGCTGTAGAACGGCACCGCTGATCGACAAGTCGGCAGTATGGCGACATGTCTTCCGAAACCCGGAGTTCCACCGACGTCGCCGTGGAGAACGACTACGACCTCTTCGCCGAGGGGTACGCGGCCGTGAACGAGACCAGCCTCCTCAACGCGTACTACACCCTGCCCGCGATCGTGAACCTGGCCGGCGACGTCACCGGCCGGCGGATCCTGGACGCCGGGTGCGGCTCCGGCCCCACGTCCAAGGCGCTGCGCGACAAGGGCGCCGTCGTGGCAGGCTTCGACCGCAGCGCGAAGATGGTGGAGCTGGCCCGGCAACGCCTCGGCGACGACGCGGACCTGCGGGTGGCGGACATCAGTCAGCCGCTGCCGTACCCCGACGCCGCGTTCGACGACTGCGTCGCCGCCCTGGTCCTGCACTACCTGGAGGACTGGGCGTCACCGCTGGCCGAGCTGCGGCGGGTGCTGAAGCCCGGTGGCCGGCTGATCATGGCCGTCAACCACCCGCTCCTGCTCCCGCTCATCAATCGCAAGGCCAACTACTTCGCGACCACCAAATGGACCGACGAGTACGACTTCAACGGTCAGAAGGCCACGCTCACCTACTGGCACCGGCCTCTGCACGCGATGACGGACGCCTTCACCGCTGCGGGCTTCCGCACGGCCGTCATCAGCGAGCCGCCCGCGGCGCCGGAGGCCCGTGAGCTCTTCCCCGACGAGATGGCGGAGTTCCCGAACGGGGCCTTCCTGAGCTTCGTGTTCTTCGTCCTGGAAGCCGCCTGACCCAAAAAGAAACGACGCTGACCGGCGAAAGAGGTCTTCGCTGGTCAGCGTCGTTCACAAAGCAAAGGGCTCAGCCCTGCTTGGTCTCCCAGAAGATCTTGTCGATTTGTCCGGGAACCTGCCTTGACCTGCACTTACGGGTCCTGGCGGAGGCTTGGGCCGTCTCCGGGCCGTCAGCCGCGGAGTTGGCTCAGGAACCCGTCAATCACGCCCTTGGTCCGAGGGATGTTCTCGGGGATCAGGTGCGTGTAGGTCGCAAGGGTGAACGCGGGGTCCGCGTGCCCGAGCAGTTCCGACACGGTCTTGATCGACTCGCCGCCGTCGAGCAGGACCGAGGCGTACAGGTGGCGCAGGTCGTGCATGCCGTTCTCGTAACGACCTGCGGGCACCCCAGCCCCGACGAGCGCGGGCTTCCAGTAGTTCCGGTCGAAGTCGTTCGCCCGGATCGGGAGCCCCCTCATCGACGTCATGATCAGCTCGACTGTCACCAGCGGACCGTCTGGCGTTTCCCACGGCAGAGTGATTCGGATCGGCGGGAACCGCTCGATGTGTTCGTCGATCGTGCGTTCGACGTGGTCCGGAAGCGGCACACTGCGGGTCTTCTTGTTCTTGGGCAACGCGAAGACGAGCGTGTTCCTCACGGTCTTGAGCTGCCGGACGATGTGCACTTCTCGCCCCTCGCGGTCGATGTCCTCCACCGCGACCCCGAAGCACTCACCCTGGCGCATACCGAGCCCTGCACCGAGGTCCGTCCCGACTCGAAAGCGCTCGGGCAAGCCCCGTCGAACGGCCGAGACGCGGGCGGCCGGCCACGGCACGACCTTCTTCTTGGTCGGCTTCGGCTTCTTGACCGACTTGCCCTCACACGGGTTCTTGTCGATCACCTCATCATCGACAGCAGCGTTCAGGACCGCCGACAGGTTCATGAACAGCGTGTGCCGGTACTGGTCCGACAGCTTGTCCTTGCGGAGCTTGCTGTCCCACGACCTCAGAGCCGACGCGTTAATCTCATCGAGCGGCTTCTCTCCGAGGTGCGGAAAGATGTGCTTCCTGAACCTCATCTCCAGCACCTCGCGTGAGGCCTCATCCATGTCGTGGTCAGCGACGTAGTCCGACGCGAACGACTTCAGGTCAGGCATCCCCTTCGACTTCTTGGAAGCTTGTGGAGCTTCGTAGATGCCGAGCGTGATCTTCGCTTCGGTGGTGTTGATCCACTCCTGAGCTGCCTTGTCCTGACCGTCTGCGAAGCTCTCGGAGATCTCGCCGCCGTCAGGCCCGATCACCCGAGCCCGGTAGCGCTTCCCAACACCGCAACGCGAAGTTGGTTGCTGCACGGTCTTCTTGGGGTTGTTCGGGTCCTTGACAGTGGTGAACCACCGGTCCTGTACGTGGCCCATCACGCCACCTCCGCCGGTTGCGCGAGGTACCAGGCCCGAACCTCGTCCGGGTCCCACCGGACGTGCTTGCCGACGCGTCGACCCTTGGGGCCGTACTTCTTGGTTCGCCAGCCGTAGACCGTGGCCACGGTGACCCGGAGGTACGCGGCGACTTGGCCGACGTCCCACAGTTGCTCACTCATGCCGCTACCTCCCTTTCGTACTTGCGCAGGCGTTGAGCTCGGACCCGCTCGGCGATGCCGGCTGCGAGCTCGCGTTCCGCGTCGTTGTCGTAGCCGGACCCGGCGTACTGCCAGTCGTTGACGACGATCACGGCGTCCGGGTCGAGGTCGAGGCGTTCGAACATCTCGCGAGTGCGGAAAGTGCGGCGTTCCTCGCGAATGGCGCGGAACGTGGTCGAGTAGTGCTTGGACTTCGTGAGGAAGTGGCCGCGGAACCCGAGCATGTGCGCCCACTTGCGCAGGTTCAGTTCCTCGAAGTCGGCTAGGCCACCGAGGTCCCAGGCGGTCTGCACCATCCGCCGGTGGTGCTCGGAGATGTGTAGGACGTCGATGTCCAGCTGGGAGCGGATCGGCCGTTCCGCCGTGTCTTTCGCTCCTGTGCCCTTGGTGGCGTACTTGGCGACGTAGCCCGCCAACCGGGCCTCACTGATCTCCCCGAACTCGTCCTCCACCTGGGAGGCGTTGGCCGCCCGAATGCCCCTGGTGTCGACCTGTTCGCCCCAGAGGAGGCGCAGCGTCGAGCCGTCTGGCCGCGTGGTGTCGATCCCGACCGAGCGAGCCGCGGCCTTGATGCAGTCGCCGAGCAGTTCGGCCGTGGCCCACGCCGGGGTGGGGTCGTGTGAGCCGTCCGGTCCGTCGACGCGAACGACCGCGTGGAAGTGGACGAGGCCTCGCCGCTGGTATTCGGCGACCTTGGCGTACGAGAGCCGGGCGTGGTGCTTGAACTCGGAGACCTTCAGGCCGGCCGCGCCAGCGAGCTTGCGGCGCAGGGCGATGGTGAACCGATGCCACAGCTTGCCCGCGTGTGCCTGCCAGAGCACCGCGCCGGTGTAGTCGTAGGTGGCGGGGTCGACGGCGCCACCGAGGCGGGGATCGTCGCCGTGGTGCCATTCGCCGCAGCCCGTGCAGGGCCGGACCTTGCCCGACGTGGTGGTTGGTCGGTTGTGGACCGGCCCGAACGACGGCGCGGTGAGTGTGGCGAACACCCGAGGCTTCTCGGAGACGTCCGCGGGAACGCCCTTGCTGCCACCGGCCAGGCCCGCGTGCATCAGGTGGTAGGCGTCGGCCGCGTACCGGTCGGAGCAGGCGGGGCAGACCGACTCTCGGCGGTTGCCGCACGGGACCATGACGTCCCCGCCGATGTGTTCGATCACGCCGCCGTTGAGGTCCTGGAGTTGGAAGGCGCCGGACAGCCGGATGGGCGCGGCGCAACCACCGATTGCGGTCACCCGGTCTCGCCACGCCCGGAAGTCGACCGCCTTGACGCGCGCGGAGATGCGGTCTTCCAGAGTGAGCACGGATGACGCTCCTTCCGTTGTGCAGAAACGAAAAGGCGGGGCACGACCGGTGTTCTGGTCATGCCCCGCGTAGATCGAGATAGGTCAGGCCGCAAGCTGTGCGGCGATGCGTTCTGCGTAGTCCGCAGGCACGTTGAGCGCGTCCTGGACGTCCTGCGCGGTCAGCGCACGGCCTTGGTTGCGGACCTCGTTCGCCTTGGCGTCCAACGCGCCCTGGAGGTGTCCAGGAAGCCGCAGGGCAGTCCGAGTGGGTGCCAGGGCAGCAACAGGGTTGTTGGAAGCGGGAGCGACGACCTGAGCGGCCAGATCACGCGCGGCGTTGCAGCGCTGCTGAATGACCGGCATGACTTCGGCCAGCAGGAACACCACGAGCGGGATCACGAGGTGGAGGAACACCATCCCGGCGTTGATCTGCCCGTCTGGAGGCCGCAGGGACGACCACACGTTGGTGACGAGCGTGGCCCCGAGCAGCACCCGCTTGAGCCACTTGACGGGCCGGTCATCGACCGCCAGACCGTGAGAGAGCATCTGCGCTTCCCACCGCAGGAGCGTGATCAGGATTCCGGCGAAGGCCGGTTCCACGAGCCACGCGCCCCACCACATCGGGTCAGACGGCCCGAGATGCCCGGAGAGAAAGGCTTGGACGCCGGTTGCGGTGAAGGCGAGGCCGCACGTCATGAAGCACCACATGGAGCGCGTCACCGAGACCCGGAAGCGGTCTGCCCGCACGGCCGTCAGCAAGGGGTTCGCGGCGAGCTGGTGGATGTCCTGCGCCTCATCGAGCTGCGCCCGCAGGCGCCGAACGGTCCGAGTCTCGCGAGGTTCGGAGGACTCGTTTTCTTTGGTGTGCTTGGACTTCTCGGGCACCAGGCCACCTACTTCCCGTATGCGGCCTTGCGGAGCAGGGTCCCGAGCCAGAGCAGTTCGGCAACGAGCACCAGGAGCCCAACGAGGCCGAACAGCAGGTACATGCACAGCAGCGAGGCGGCAGCGGCGAGCACGATGTGAGCGGCACGGGCGAAGCTGCGGAGGTTGACCGGGACGGCGAGTACGAGCTTCATCAGGCCACGTCCTTTGCGTTCCTGGGCGGGTAGTGGATGCGGCGGCGTTCGGCGCCGGACAGGCCGCCCACGACGCCGAAGGCGTTGTCTCGGTACCGAGCGGGGCCGTTCGCTTCCCAACTCAGCTGGTTCTCACGGCACTCAGCGAGTACCGGGCAGGAGGCGCACACCGCCTTGGCAGCGGCCGTCCGACTGGGCGTGTGGAACAGAGTCGGATCGGTGTCGGAGCAGGCGGCCTGTTCGCGCCAGGCAGGCGGTTCACCGCCGAACAAGAGCTTCATCAGCACGCGGTAGCCGTGCGGTTCGGTGTTCACGCGGCCACCGCCAACGGCGAGGACGGGCTACGACGCGCGGCCTGGACGACCTGGGCGACCTCATCGAAGGTGACCTGTTCCGGCGTGCACGCGGAGAGCCGGAAGGCGTTCGCGAGCACTGCCGCCGAGTTGGACTTGAGCTTGCCGCCCAGCTCGACCACCGAGGCCGACGCGGCCAGCCCCAGCGTGATTCCGGAGCCGGTCCGTCCGGTCGCCGCGACCGACAGAGTTCCCGCGGCTTGCAGCGACCAGGTCAGCTCGACACCGTGCAGCGAGGCCGCCCAGACCAGCAGGCACGCGAGCCGGTCAGGCGCGGTGCCAGAGGTGAACTCGGCGTGCACCGAGCCGGACGGCGTGGAGATGACCAGGCGGTCCGGACGGGGCAGGCCGAGCGTGCGGATGTGGCCGCGGATCGAGCGGAGCAGGCCGTCCAGGCGTCGAGGTGCGCTGTTTTCGGGCATGACAAGACCTCCACGATTAGTGGCGAAAAGCGTTGGGATGAAAGAAGGTCAGGCGATCGAGCGGATGGAGCCGGTCTGTCCGTTGCGGACGAACTCCACGAGTTCGCGGATGTTGTCGTCCGTCGTGTACGCCGCACGGACCCGACGAGGGACGCGAGAGCGTTCGTCGGTGCGGTAGCCGATGCCGGCCGTTTCGGGCACGGCGGGGATTTGATCGGCGATGGCGCCTCGTTCGCGTGCACCCTCACCCAGCACCATGTCTGGGTGCGTCGGCGAGGTGGCCCGCAGGCACACGCGGTTGGGGAACAGGTCCCGGATCTTCAGCGTGTCCTTATCCGGTTCCTGGATGTAGGCGTCCGCCACGTGGTTGGTCGCCCGCCCCATCGAGGTACCGCGAGCCAGCAGGGCCGTGATCTCTCGGGCGTACTCCGGCCGGTAGGCGACCAGGGAGCCGATCTCGTCCACGATCAGCAGGTTGAGCGGATACTCACGCGACGGCTGGACCGACCGCAAGCCCGCCCGCTGCATCCGCTTCTGGGTGCGCTCCATGTCATCCACCCAGGCCTCGATCAGCTCCAGGCAATCGCCCGCGTCATCGGCGTAGCGGTTCTCCGTGATCGGCTTGATGGCCGCGAACTCCAGGTACTTCGGGTCGCAGACCCACAGGCGGACGATGCCGTCCCTGATCAGCGGCGCCATCGAGCGCAGCTTGGCGAACGCCAGTGAGTTCTTGCCCGACCCGGTACCGCCCGCCGTCAGGGTGTGCGTGCCCTGCACGGGTTCGGTCCAGTCGCCGCCGTACTCGTCCTCACCCAGCAGCACCGCCCGCAGATCGACGTCTTCGGAGTGCTCGGGCATGTCCGGCGCCGGGATGATGTCCGTGAACGGTTCGTCCCGTTGGACCACGAGCGCCACATAACCAGGCTTCACCAGCTCGATTGCGATGCGCTCAGCCTCGATCGCGTGCGCCAGCTCTTCGGCCTGGCGGGCGAAGTGCATCGGTGACTGGCCCTTGGCGAGCTTCACCAACACGGTGTCGATCGATGGCGAGTACGAGCGGACACGCACCACGCGCGGGTAGTTCGTGACCTTCTTTCGGCGGTGCTCGGTTGTGAGCTTGTGGACGTCCATAAGGTCTCGCCAGCGTCCCCCGGAGTAGGCGCCGAACCACCGACGCTGCCAGGCCCTCAGTACCGGGGCCGCCAAGGTGTCGAAGGAGTCCGGGTGACCCCGGTACCAAAGCCCGGTCGCACCAGCCGCGCCGCCGAGCACGTAGCCGGTGGTCGTCGGTCCGAGCGTGCAGGCACCGGCCGCGACAGCCGACGGCGCGAGCATCCATTCCGGGTTCCTGGCCAGCCACCGCGCCGCGCGGAACTCGGCGGCCACGACGCGTTTGCTTGCGTTCCACTTCCAACCCACTGTTGAACTCCTTGGTAGATGCACGACGGCCGACCCTCGAACGTGTCGAAGATCGGCCGCCGCGTTGATCAGTGTGGATCTAGTCCTTGGGCAGCTGCCCGCGGGCGTAGGACGCTTCCGTGGTCAGCACGCTGACCGAGCGGACGAACCGGCGCCGCAGGTCCGTGAAGCCCTCACGGCGAACCGGGATGCCGTCCATTGCCGTGCGGAGCTGCTTCATCGCCTGGTCCAGGTTGGACACGACGTTGTCGAGCTGGTGAGACATCGGTCAGGCTCCCCACTCCTTGGCCTTCAAATTGATCTCGTGCCGCTTGGCTTGGTCGCGAAGTGTGCTGAGGTCGTTCCGCGCGGTTCGCAGGTAACCCTTGAGCTGGTCGGGTGTTGCGACTCGCCAGCTACCGGCCTTGCCAGGCTTCTCGCTCATGCTGTTGATGAGCTTTTCCAGCGGTACCAACAGCTCCTCAACGAAGTCCATCGCGCCGACGAACGCGCCGTACCGCTGCTGAGCGCGCTCGTTCAACATCTCTTGGATCAACTGGCCAACCTCTCAGTCCTCGTGTCGCCCACGTAGATGAAGCGGTACAGCGCTTGCTGCAACTCCAGGTGGTCTCGCCAGCTCTGGCCGACGCCCGGAAAGCCATGCTTTGTAAGGACTTCGCCGACCTCGTGGACGAAGCCGAACGTGAAGCGCGGGTCGTCGCCGTCCGGGTCGGTGAGTTTGATCGGGTACGAGCGCTCATCCATGCCGAAACTCCTTTCGGGAGGCACGGCAAACCCAGGAACGAAGGCGTACCTGGGTTCACCGAATCTCTCGGAGCACGCGAAATGCTCCGGATTTAGGCATGGTTCGACTCACTGTGTAATTCTCAAAGAACAAATTGAGTGCCCTGGCCCGACTCGAAGCGGGCGACCGGCCTACCGGGCAGGGCTTGCGGGACTAAGCCGCGGGAACCGACACGATCCGTGCCGCAGGGGTCAGGCCGTCGGCCTTGAACCACAGGCCGGAGGCGGTGATCTTCCCGTCGTCCCCGCGCATCTCGTAGGTGTTGATCACGGGGTTGATCAGCTCGATGTAGTCGCCCTCCTCGAACCCCTCGCCGGGGTCACGGGGGAGGTTGACGCGGATCTCCTCGCCCTTCGCCTTGCGGCGGCCCTCCATCGGTCGGGGCTTGGCGAACAGCACCACCACGAACTGCTCTTCGTTCGTGTGGCGGTCGATCACGGGCACCAGCTGCCCGCCGTCGAGTTCGCGCATCTTCACGCACGGCGCTTCGGTGATCATGAGCTTGTAGTGGGTCAGGATCACCGGGATGTCGTTCAGAGCCACGTTGGTACCTCTCGCAGTAGGACTTGCTCTATCAGTACTACCAACATAGCTAGTAGAGCTAGAAGAGTCACTGGTCCGATCGGGTGATATTCAGCTTTGCTAGCTTTGTCGCTACAGTGTGTGCATGGCTCTTGATCCCGCGGACCCGCGGCCGGCGTATCAGCAGATTGCTGATGACCTGCGTCGATTCGTCGCGACTGACGCTGTTCAGGTGGGGGACAAGCTGCCGTCTCTGGCGGAGTTGCAGACGAAGTACGGTCGCGCCGTCATGACCCTTCAGAAGGCCTTGGACGTCCTGCGGGCCGAGGGACTGGTGATCTCGCGCCAGGGCGAAGGCACCATCGTGGTGAAAAAGCCCGAAGCCCACACGGAGGAGCCCGAAGGTGGCTCCCCGCATGAGCTTCGGGAGATTCTGGGGAAGATCAGCGGTGCGCTGGACGACCTCAGCCGGCGTGTTTCTGCGGTCGAGGCCGAGGTTTTTGGCTCCACTTCAGACGATCCTCAATCCGCGTCAGACGCTCGTTGAGGTCTTCGACCTGGGCCACCAGCTTCGTGGACAAGGCGTGCAACTCCCGCAGGTCCTCAGCTGTCCATCCGGTTCCAGACACCGTGCTTCCCCCGTCTCCTACAGGCCGTTCTTCTTGCGTGTCGGCTGCTCTGCCCTCCAGGCGGAAAACCGTTGCCAGCCAACGATTGCCGCGTACGTCACTGCGAATGACGCGAGTGCTTCGGCAGCACGGCTGATCACCTCTGCTCGCCCGCCTCGATCACGAGTGGGTTCTCGTCATCGGGCCACGTGTCGTCATCGCGAAGCGCGTGACGGCTTTCCGTCCGCTCCGCGACCTCAGCAGGTGTGGTGCCTACTTGAGCTGCCAAGCTCTCGAAGTCGAGTGGTGCCAGCCGCGTGAGGCCGTCGAGACGATCCGCGTAGAGCCGCGCCGCGTCCCCGAGCTGCCGCGCGAACGCGATCGTGAGCGAGGGTCCGTCCTGGCGTCCCGGCGACTGCACCGTGATCTGTGAGCCCCCACAGCTGATGATCAGCGCCGGGTGCCCCTGGACGTGCTCGACGAACTCCACTCGTGCGTCCTCTTCGGGCTGCACCAGCACGTAGAACCCCATCGGGTTTCACCTCCATGTTCTGGTCCTGGTGAAACCACATTCGCCCGCGCGGAGCATCGATCCAATATCAACTACCGATAGCCGTATCGCTGACATCGATAAGTCCAGGTTAGGGGCGTATCCGACCCGCTACACTCGGTTGGTATCCGGGGGTTGACCAGCACGGGAGGGGTGGCGTTTGAGTTCCGCGAAGCGCCGTTGCCGCACCTGCGACACCCTCTTGGCGGCCGATCGCATGGGGTCCCTGTGTGGCCGGTGCGAGGCAGCTCAGGCCGCGCACGCGCCGGTGCAGCGCCCGGAGTTCTGGGAGCAGCCGGAGATTCAAGCGGCCCTGCGGTCCCGCAGCATCGGCCAGCTCTTCCGCGCCTACCGCCAGGCGCACAGCCCGATCCTGCCGCAGTCGACCTTGGCCGCGTGGCTCGACGTCACGCAGGGCCAGGTGAGCGTCATCGAACGCCGTCGACGCCCCGAGTCGGACCTCGAACGTCTTGAGCGCTGGTGCAACGCCTTGAAGGTTCCGCAGAACCTGCGTTGGTTCCGTGCGGACGCAACTTCTCGCGATGCGGAAACCCAAGCACCGCAAGAGAAATCACTTTCCGACCTTGGTCTTGCATATGCCGCCTCCCTTCCGGCTACGGTGGAAGTCGTAGCCGAGCTTGGGAGGCACGACATGGAACGCCGAACCTTCCTGTCCAGCGCACTGTTCTCCGTCGCCGCATCGGTCGCGCCAAGTCGAGACTGGTTGCTCGCCACGCTCGACGAGGCGACCACGGCAACCGGCAAGATCAGCACGCAGCAGGTAGAGGCGATCCGCCGCACGTTCGGCGTGTTCCAGGAGCTTGACGTTATGCGCGGCGGCGGCCACGCCCGTGAACAGCTCGCGGCCTACCTGACCTCGCACGTTGTCCCGCTGCTGAAGTCGAACGACCCGACAACGCCCAATGGCCAATCCCTCTACGAGGCAGCCGCGGAGCAGCTGTACCTGCTCGGATGGATGGCGTTCGACAACGGCGAGCACTCGCTTGCACAGCGCTACTTGATCCAGTCGCTCCGCCTGGCGCAAGCCGCGGGAAGCCCGGAGCTTGGCGCCCACGTTCTGGCCGGCCTTTCGGATCAGGCGACGCTCACCGGCAACCCGGAGCACGCCGTCCAGCTCGCCAAGGCCGGACGCGCCGGGCTGTTGGCCAAGGGGCACTCGGACGCGTGCCTTGCCGACCTGTACGCGTTGCAAGGTCGCGCCGAAGCGGCGATGGGTGATGGAAAGGCCGCAGCACGGAGCGTCCACCTGTCGGAGACCGCGTTCGAGAACGTCAAGCCCGAGGACGAGCCGGAGTGGGCGCGGTTCATCGACCCGGCGTACCTGAACGGCGAGTACGCCCACGTCTTCCGCGATCTCGAACGAGCCGAGGAGGCTTCGCACTTCGCAGGGCTTTCGATCGCCGAGGCGGAGCGGCAGAACCGGGCGCGTCGTGGCTCGATGGCGCAGGCAGCGCTTGCCCGAGCGGCGATTGACTCCCGCGACCTGGAGGCCGCCGCATCCGCAGGCATGGCCGCCGCCAAGCTTGCAGCCACGGTGAAGTCATCGCGATCGGTCGAAGCCGTTTCGGATCTTCGCGTCCGGCTTCGGGAGCATGCCGAGTCCCCAGCAGTGCGAGACTTCTTGGACGTCTCCGGCGCACTGCTCCCCGCGATGCGCCCTCAAAGCTAGCTAGATAGAACCAGCGGCTTGTCCAGTCGCTTTTCCCTGAGCGCGTCAACCACCTGGCGGTGATACGCGGCGCGCTCCTGGGTCCAGCGTTCAATCCACCTGTTGGCGGGTGACGTTGGCGGGTCTGCATACTTCAAGACCGCAAGTGCGATATCTACCGCTCGCCCGCTCGTAACCGCGTTGAACTTGCAACACTCGGCGCCCGTATAAAATCCCGCCGGATGTTCTTGAGCTGGCTCCGATTCGGTGTAGGGATGAGCCGCTTGGTCCCTGAGTTCGAAGAGCCAGGCGAGGTCATGTTGTAGTCGTGAGTGTTCGCTATCGCTCATTCCGAACGCCAGTTTGAATGCGCTGCTCAACATCAGATGCCGCTTGTTGGGCTTCGTAGTGGGAGCGGGAAGCAAGTACTTGATGTCTCCGAAGAACGCTTCGACGGTGTAGGCCGACGAGGTCACAGCGACCAGGGATGCGCGGAACTCGCGCAGGATGGCATCTGACTTAGCCTTGGCCAGGAGTTCGGGGAAGGCCTCACGGGCGAGAAGTTCATGCTCAACGGCGACCTCCAGCCAACGGGCCCACATGATCTGGTGCATCGCGACGTGAGTACCGGGGAGCCGTTTTCCTCGGCGGATGTCTTCTTGCCGATGGGCCGTCCGGTACTCAGAGAAGGCATGTTGAAGGTCCTTCTTCTCGCTGTCGGACTTAGCCGCCGCGAGTGCCGCCTCGTAGGCCTCTCCAGCGTCCTTGAACGCCTCTTGTCTTGTGACCCACTCGCGCCGCTCTTGCTCCCTAGTGCTCTCCTGGTAGACCACGTTGTGACTATCCCACGGTAACTGCCACCAGTGCATGTCAGATATAGCGCGCGAGCCAGAGACCTCGTGTTCAGAGTTTCTTTTCTTCATCAAGGCGGCCCCTGCGGGGCCGCTCGGCCGCACTGTGCTGATCCCGACCGGCAGGGGCTTAACGGCCCCGCCTCTATGTCGCTCGGGCAAGCGGGCGGGGCCCGGCCTTCGGCCACCCACCCGCGCCCGGCGACGGGAGGTAGGGCCTACCCCGGCCGGCCGGGGCAGCGGCCGACCGGCCCCACAGGAACCGCGAAGATCAAGATTCTTGGGGCGGCTTGGCGTGTCGCCTGATGAGACCTACATCTTCCTTCAGAGTCCGAATAAGCTGCCGGGATGAGTGACAGCGACGCCGCCGCAAAGCCCTCGTTTCGCGATCCGAGACCCTCTCCGGAGCGGTTGACTCAACTAGCGCAGAGGGTTCTGTCGGGGGACATACTTCTTCCGCGATTCCAGCGGCAGTTCGTATGGAAGCGATCACAGATTATCGACTTGCTTGATTCGGTTCGGCGAAACTACCCAATCGGAAGCCTCCTGCTCTGGCAGACTCGTCAAAAGCTGGCAAGCGAGAGAAGTATCGCCGATCTGGAGATCAATGAAACGAAGC
This sequence comes from Lentzea albida, assembly GCF_900111005.1. GTDB lineage: Bacteria > Actinomycetota > Actinomycetes > Mycobacteriales > Pseudonocardiaceae > Lentzea > Lentzea albida. The sequence goes on along the minus strand of NZ_FOFV01000004.1, from coordinate 1,864 downwards.
CAGACTATCCGGTGAACTACTTGCTCGATGGTCAGCAGAGGCTATCGACTATATGTGGAGCCCTGTACTGGTCGGGCACAAAAGCAGACAGCGTCTGGAACCTCGCCTTCGACCTACGCAGTGGCAGATTTATTCACCTGGATACGCTCGACGAGCAACCTGCGCATATAATTCCGACCAGATTTCTGGCCAACCCGTCGGAATATTTCATGCGCGTCATAACCACTTCGGCGGAAATGCAAGCCGAAGCCAGGGCGCTGTTCGACAGATTCACTGATTATCAGACGGCGGTTGTAACGCTCGGCGACATGTCGATCCAGGATGTCGGTCCGGTGTTCGAGAGGATCAACAGTACCGGAACCCGACTCACTATCGTTGATCTAATGCGAGCGGCTACCTGGTCGCCTGAGTTTGATCTCGTGGATAAGATCGATGCGATCTTGGTAGAGCTTGAGCCGAAAAGATTTGCAAAGATCGAGCGCAAGACCATACTCCGCGCAGTCGCTGCGGCCTCTGGTTCTGGGTTCTCCGCCGAAGATATGGATGCCCTGCGGGACTTGGATGCAGATGGTTTGAATGATCTGGTCAAGAAAGTGACGGAGGCAGCCAAGCGGGCAGCCGACTTTCTTTCGACCCAGATTGGAGTGCCTGGCGATTCTGCGTTGCCATACGCGAATCAATTTGCCGTTCTTGCTGAGATATTCCGGCGGGTTCCGAGTCCCAGTAAGAAGCAGTATACCGCAATTCGAAAGTGGTTCTGGCTAACTACGTTCGCGAGCTACTTTGGTGGCTGGAACACGGGAAACATGGCGAGCGACTACGGCGCGGTTGAGGCGTTCGCCGCCGGTGCTGATGAAATTGAAAACTCGAGCGTGCCGCCTCAAGATTCAGTATGGAGGCAACGTGACTTCCGCTCTAATAGTGCGACCTCGAAAATGCTGGCACTGTTCTTGGCGCAGAAATCTCCAGTGGACCTACTGACTGGCCAAAAGATCGATGTCGGCAAGTCGCTATCGTGGGATAACGACAAAGAGTTTCACCACTTGTTTCCCCGCGCTTACGTCACTCGGGAGATTCCGGGTGGAAAGCCTAATAAGGTTGCAAATATCATTATGCTCACTTCTATTAGTAATATCAAGATCAGAGACCAAGCTCCCTCGGTCTACCTAGGTAAGCTTCGCGAAGAGCTCGGAGACGAAGAGTTCTATTCGCGGATGGGTGCGTCATTGGTTTCGAAGGAGGCGACAGACGCTGCGCTGGCGGACGACTACGACGCCTTCCTGCGGATCAGGGCCAAAGATCTTCAGGGGCTAGCGATGGAGCTCTCAGCCGTCAACGAGACTTCTGCGTCCCCTGACCTTGTAACTGATGACGACGACGTCGATACGACTGACTAGTGACAGTGTTGGGCAGGCTGTAGGCAACGCGCCGCGTGAAGCGCATGAGCCCTGGGTTTGGGACGCCTGGGTTGGGACGAGCGCCGACTGGCTAGCTTGATCGAGCTGGGTACGGCGCTCGGCTGCCGCGCCCATGGACAGCTCGCCGCCTTGACGGCGTCGACCAGCCCACAGGCTTGCCTACGGAACATGCACGGAACAGGGTGCGTCCGCGGAACGGCCGGCGGGACCACAGCCGCAGGTCACGGCCATGATCGGCTGATTATCCAAGCTCCGCACGATGGAGTTTGGTGTGCGCGAACCACTTCATAGAAGCGTGCGGATTCAGTGTGTGATTGCTACGTATCGGTTCTGAATGCGTTGGTAGAGGGATAGTGCCTGGTTGAACAGCGTGCGGGCTTGGTCGTTGTCGGACTCGGCCAATGCCAGTTGGCCGAGGTTGTTGAGGCTGTTGGCTTGGCCTAGGA
>NZ_FOFV01000007.1 GCF_900111005.1 Lentzea albida | reverse complement strand
TCCGACGGGGGTTTCGGAACCTGCGCCCACAACTCGCTTGTCCAGCCCGTGTCCCGAAACCCTCAAGGCCAGGCCCCGGACGGCCCGCCGGAACTCCCAACCACCGGCCTGCCACACGACACGATGTTCACACCGTCACCGGCACAAACACACACAAGACCAAGCACTGCAACAAACCCAAGTCGAGCAACCCACGGCCCCGCCGAACAGGTTAAAACTCAAGCTAGCGGACGCGCTCCAGCACCAGGTCGATCGCCTCCTGCAAGGACTTCGGCCGGCGCACGGCAGACGGCAGCGGCACACCCTGCCACCCGGACCCCGCGACCGCGATCACGGCGTCCGATCGCGCGCTCAGGTCCTCCAGCGGCACGCGGAGCGCGAGGTCGGTCCGGTGCGCCCAGACCAGCACCACGGTGGGGCGCAGGCGGTCGACGGCGTCGAGCAACGCCTCGGCGGGCACCCGCGCACCCAGGTTGCCCCACATGCAGCCCTCTTCGGACAGCGCCGCGCCCAACGCCTCCAGCGGCAACCAGTGCTGCTCGTCCGGCGCGCAGGACAGCAGTGCGGAGAGCACTCCCGGACTGCTCGCGCGGGGGATCCCGCGCAGCGCGTGCAGCACGCTCCCGCTGGCGAGGTGCTCGATCTCCACGCCCTGCCCGCTGGACACGACCAGTTCGCCCAGGTCCACCAGCGCGGGCACGAACACGTCCTCCCACGCGGACACGACGCCGTGGTCGGTGAGGAGCTTCGTCGCGAGGCCGGACATCATCGGCTCGTCGAGGCGCTTCGCCGCGGCCAGGAAACCCTGCTGTGCCAAGACGGCCTCGGCGGGATCGATCGGGGTGCGCGGGCCGCTCCGCGCGGCGACCGGCTTCTGCCGTGCCAGGACGGCCGCGGCGGCCGCCGCCACGCCCTGGGTGGTCAGCACGACCATCCGACGCAGCACCTCGACGTCCGCGTCCTCGTAACGGCGGTGGCCGCCGTCGGTGCGGATCGAAGGGCCCAGGCCGTAGCGCTGGTCCCAGGTTCGCAGGGTGGTGGGGGCGATGCCGAGCATGCCGGCCACCGCTCGGGGCGTGTACGTCACGTCCTACGAGCACGTTTCGCGAGAATCGCCCTCAACTCACTTTCTCCGAGTCCGCCCCAGATGCCGAAGGTCTCGTGCACCTCCAGCGCGTGTGAGCGACATTTTTCCATGACCGGGCAGCGCTGGCAGATGGCCTTCGCCGCCGCCTCGCGCGCGTCGCGCGCGGAGCCCCGTTCGTTGGGCGTGTGGAAGAAGTAGGCGCTGTCCATGCCTCGGCAGAGACCGCGGAGCTGCCAGTCCCACGACTCCGCGACCGGCTGAGGCAGACGGGACAATTCGGGCATGGCGCACGTCCTCGGATGAGTCGACCTCGATGGTGGGGACCATCGTAAAATCGACTCAGAAACGACGCAAGTCGACTCGCTCAGTCCGGGAAGCGTCCCACCTGGCGCAGTGCGTACCGGCGTTCGGCGTAATCGAGGTCGTCGCGCCACAACCGCGCCGCGGCCCAGCGCATGACCGGCCGCAACGCGCCCGCCGCAGGCCTGGCCAGCGCGAACCCTGGCCGTTCCGAGTGCGCGATGGTCGCCTCCACCACCGCCGTGCGACCGTCGCGGATCGGCGTCGCGTGCGTCTCGACGACGCTGCCCGCGCCCTCACCCTCGACGATGTGCATCACGACCGTGCGCGGCTCCGGGCAGGTGAACGCGGCGATGACCGGCACGCCGACGCGGCCGGCGAGCCGGAACGTCACCTCCACCAGGAACCGGTCGTCCGCCTCCGTGGGCGTCTCCAGCACGTGCAGGTTCGCGAACGAGTAGGGGTGGAACCACGCGCCGTGCCACGGGTCGAGCCGGTTCGCGACCACGTCCTCCGGGTCGCAGCGGCCGATCAGCGTGGCCACCGCGTCGATCGACCCCGCCGGCGGCCGCTCGGGCAGCACCGGCGCGTCGAGCGGCTCCTCACCGCCCACCTTGTCGAGGCGGACCCAGACGAGCACGCCGTCGTCGTGGGCGGGGTACGGCGTCCACGCGCCGAACCGCGTGCCGTCGAGCGCGAGCCCGTGCCAGCGGCAGATCAGCTTGCCCTCGGCCACCGCACCGTCGCACAGCGGCGCTCCGAGGTGCGGGCACGAGCCGGACCCGGCCATCAGCACGCCGTGGGGACCGCGCCAGAGCACGACCTCCTGGCCCGCGATGGTCCGGCCGCACGGCTTGCCCTTCACGACGTCACGGCTGGCGCCCGCGACGAACCAGTTGCCGGACGGCCGGGCGGTGGCGCGCTTGAGGGCCGCCTCGATCAGCGCGGGCTTGGCGTCCTGCCACGTCGGCCGCTGCTCGCGCCACGGCGGGCTGGAGTAGATCCGCAACGGGATCCGGTCGCGCATCGTCTTCTTCTCCTCAGGCCGCACGGGCGAACACCGCCCTCGCCAGCGCGGGCAGGGCGACGGCGAGGCGCCTGCCGTTCGACACGACCACGCGCCGCGACAGCACGTCGCAGTCCGCGCCCTCGACGAGGTCGAGGATCCGCCCGTACAGGCGGTAGGCGGTGAGCACGCACGGACGCGACCGCGGCGCGAGCATGCCGATGCCCGGCCAGGCCCGGTCGTAGTGCTCCCGCGCCCGGCGCACCTGGTCGCGCAGGGCGGCCCGGACCTGCTGGTCGGCGTGGCCGGCGGCGCGGGCGTGCAGCAGGCGCTCGCGGTCCACGCCGAACTCCGCGAGCTCGTCCGCGGGCAGGTACACCCGGCCCCGGTCGAGGTCCTCGCCGACGTCGCGGATGAAGTTCGTGAGCTGGAAGGCGACGCCGAGGGCCGCGGCGGCCGGCTCGGCCTCCTCCCTCGGGACGCTCGTGCCGAGCACCGGGAGCACCTGCAGACCGATCACCGCGGCGGAACCGTGCACGTACCGGTCTAGATCGGCATAGGTGGGGTAGTCGGTGACCGTGAGATCCATCCGCATCGACGCCATGAAGTCCTGGAAGTGCTGAACCGGGATGTCGTAGCGGTGCACGGTGTCGATCAGCGCCGCCAGCACCGGGTCGTCCGTCGCGCCTGCGGCCAGGGCGGCCTGCAGGCGTGCGTCGATCGCACCGAGCTCGGCGACCTTCTCGTCGATTCCACTGTGGACGTCGTCGACGACGTCGTCCACCCACCGGGCGAACCCGTACAGGGCGTGCACGGCGGGCCGTTGCTCCGCACCGAGCAACCTCGTTGCGAGGTAATAGGTCCGGCCGTGCAGAGCGTTGAGCTCGCGGCAGCGCCGGTACGCGTCGCGCAACGCCGGCGAGGTGATCCCCGCGGCGTCCAGTTCGCGTTCAGCCGACATCAGCGGTCCTTTCCGCGGAGTGAGTGCCTCCACGCTAAGTCCGCGAGTTGCCCTCCGCACAACGACGGCTCTCATCATGCAGACCCGTCACCGCGCTGCTTAGCTCGAACCACCGAACGCCCGCCGACTTCCAAGGGAACGCCGATGTCGCTGCTGACCAGCGTGGACGCTCGCACGTCGCAGGTGGACGACTTCCGCGTCCTGCTCGACGAGGCGCTGCACGACTTCGTGCGCGCCCGGCAAGACCTCGCCCCCGAACTCACCGCCGAGCTGCGCGGGCTGATCCTGGCCGGTGGCAAGAGGATCAGGCCCACGTTCGCGTGGTGGGGCTGGCGCGCCGCGGGAGGCGCGCCGCCGGTGGACGCCGTGGTGCGTGCTCTGGTGGCCCTCGAACTGCTCCAGTGCTGTGCGCTCGTGCACGACGACGTGATGGACCGCTCGGTCACCAGGAGGGGCAAGCCCTCGGTGCACGAGTCCTTCGCCGCGCGGCACCGGCGCGAGCGCTGGGCAGGCAGCGCCCGCCAGTACGGCGACTCGGCGGCCGTGCTGGTCGGTGACCTGGCGCTGGCCTGGGCAGACGACGCCCTGGTGACCGCCGGGCTGCCCGCCGACGCGCTGATGCGCGCCTGGGGCCCGTGGCAGGCGATGCGCACCGAGATGATCATGGGGCAGCACCTCGACCTCCTCGGCGTCGCGCGGCGCGAGGAGTCGCTGGAGGCCGCCGTCCGCGTGGCCGCGCTGAAGACCGCCGCCTACACCGTCGAACGGCCGTTGCACCTCGGGGCGGCGCTCGCGGGTGCGGATGACGACGTCGTGGACGCCCTGCGCGCGTACGGGCACGACATCGGCGTGGCGTTCCAGCTGCGGGACGACCTGATGGGCGTGTTCGGCGACTCCGCGCTCACCGGCAAGCCGGTGGGGGAGGACCTGAGGGAGGGCAAGCGGACGCCGTTGATGTCGATCGCCCTCTCTCGCGCCCAGGGCGATCCGGCCGCGCAGAGGTTGCTGCGGCGGTGCCTGGGCAGCGGGAGCGTGAGCGAGCGGACCGTGGCCGACGTGTGCGAGTTGCTCGTCGAGCTGGGAGCGGTCGCGGCGGTGGAGAAGCACATCGAGATGCTGGCGGCGTCGGGGGTGGCGGCGCTGGAGCGCACGGACATCGACGACGATGCTCGGCGTGAGCTGGTGCGTCTCGCCGGCCGCGCTGTGAAGCGAACGACCTGAACGGGGGAACGCAGTGGTGCACGTGGTGAAGGGCCGTACGGACCGCGTGGTGGTGGTCGGTGCCGGTCTGTCGGGGTTGTCGGCGGCGCTGCACCTGCGCGGCGCGGGCCACGAGGTGACCGTCGTCGAGAGGCATCCGCATCCCGGAGGGCTCGCGGGCCGGCTCGACGTGGACGGCCACCGGATCGACACCGGGCCGACGGTGCTCACCATGCCGGAGTTGCTGGACGACGCCTTCGCGGCGGTGGGCCACAGGCGCGAGGACCACCTCGAGCTGCTGCCGTTGCACCCCGCCTACCGCGCGGCGTTCGCCGACGGCACGGCGCTCGACGTGCACACCGACGCGGACCGCATGGAGCAGGCGGTCCGCGAGTTCGCGGGCGACCGCGAGGCGCAGGGGTACCGCGACCTGCGGGAGTGGCTGTCGAAGCTCTACGAGGTGGAGCGGGAGAAGTTCATCGGCGCGAGCTTCGACTCGCCGCTGGACCTCGTCGGACCCGATCTGGTGAAACTCACCCGGCTCGGCGGGTTCGGCTCGCTGGCCAAGGCGGTGGGGCGGTTCCTGAAGGACGACCGGCTCCAGCGCGTGTTCACGTTCCAGGCGCTCTACGCCGGTGTCGCGCCCAAGGACGCGCTCGCCGCTTACGCGGTCATCGCCTACATGGACACCATCGCGGGCGTGTGGTTCCCGCGCGGCGGTATGCGCGCGGTGCCGCAGGCCTTGGCCGACGCCGCCTCCTCGGCCGGGGTGGAGTTCCACTACGGCGTGGAGGTGGAATCGCTGGAACGGGTCGGCAACCGGGTCAACGCCGTGCGCACGGCCGACGCGCGCATCCCTTGTGACGCGGTGGTCCTCGCCACCGGTCCGGCCCAGAGCACCCGGCTGCTGCACGGCAGGCCGCGCCGGGTCGTGCCGCTGCGGTGGTCACCGTCCGCGGTGGTCGTGCACCTGAGCGCCAGCCGGGTGGTGGACGACCTCGCCCACCACACGATCTCCTTCGGCGACAGGTGGGACGGCACGTTCGACGAGATCGTCCGCAAGGGCGAGCTGATGAGCGACCCGTCGTTGCTCCTCACCACGCCCACGCTGACCGACCCCGCACTGGCACCCGAGGGCAGGCACCTGCAGTACCTGCTCGCGCCCTGCCCGAACCTCGACGTCGCCCCGCTGCGCTGGGACGCGCTGGCGCAGCGGTACGCCGAGGAGATCATCGGCGAGATGTCGGCGCGCAAGCTCCTCGTCGACGCCGAGCCCCTGGCCGTGGTGACACCGGACGACTGGGCGCGCGACGGCCAGGCCGCCGGGACGCCGTTCTCCGCCGCCCACACGTTCGCCCAGACCGGACCGTTCCGGCCGGGCAACCTGCCGTTCCGCGACGGGAACGTGGTGCTGGCGGGCAGCGGGACCACGCCGGGCGTCGGCATTCCGCCGGTGCTGATCTCCGGCCGGCTGGCGGCCGAACGGCTGCGGCGGTGAGCACGGTCGCGCAGCGGCTGGAGCGGGCGATCCTCGACCTGGTGGAAGCGCGTGGCCCTGGCAGGTCGATCTGTCCGTCCGAGGCCGCGCGTGCCGTCGGGGACGAGGGGTGGCGCGACCTCATGGAACCGGCGCGGGAGGTCGCGCGGGAGTTGGCGGCGCAGGGGCGGGTCGTGGTCACCAGCGGGGAGACGGTGCTGTCACCCGCTGACGAGTGGAAGGGGCCTGTGCGGATTCGCCCTGTCCCCTAGGGTGGGGCGATGAGGCGGGCGCTGGCGACATCCCTGGCTGCTGTGGTCCTGATCATCTCCGCCGGTGCGGCACACGCCGAACCAGCGCCACCCCTCGACTGGGCCCCGTGCCCGGACGACCCCGAAGGCCAGTGCGCCACGCTGAGCGTGCCGCTCGACTGGAAGAAGCCGGACGGCCCGCGGATCGACCTCGCCATCGCGCGTCACCAGGCCACCGACCCGGCGCGCCGGATCGGGGTGCTGCTGGTCGACCCCGGCGGGCCCGGTGGTTCCGCGGCGGAGTTCGCGCTGTCCGGCCTGTTCAGCCCCGAGGTCCGCGCCCGGTTCGACATCGTGGGCGTCGACCAGCGGGGCACGGGCGGCAGCCTGGCGATCCGGTGTGCGGACCTGGTGGCCGGTGGGCCGTCGATCCACCCGCGGGACGAGGCCGGGTTCGCGGAGTTGGTGCGGCACAACCAGAACGTGCTCGCGCAGTGCCGTGAGCGCAGCGGGCCGGTCTTCGACCACGCCGACGGCGCCACCGTGGCGCGGGACCTCGACGCGGCCCGGCGGGCGCTCGGGGAACGGAAGATCAGCTACTTCGGCCTGTCGTACGGCACGACGTTCGGCCAGACGTACGCCGAGCTGTTCGGACGCAACGTCCGGGCGATGGTGCTCGACAGCGTCGTCGACCACAGCGCGGACCTGCGGCGGTTCGTCGGGGACCGGGCGGCGGCCTCGGACGACTCGTTCCGGGAGTTCGAGAAGTGGTGCGGGCGGAGCGCGGACTGCGCGCTGCACGGCCAGGACGTCCGCGCGGCCTGGGAGGCGGCGCTGGTGAGGGCCGATGCCGAACCGGGCGGACGGCAGGGCCTGCTGGACAGCATGTACTTCGCGTTGCGCGGGCCGGACTGGTTCTTCGCGGCGGACCTGATCACCGGCGGCCCGTCGGTGCGCACGCAGGCCTTCGAGCCCAACTACGAGTCGGTCCGTCTCGCTTCCGTCTGCCAGGACTTCTCGTTGCGCATCAGGAACTTCCGCGAGTACGAACGGATGCGGGCCGAGGAGCTGCGCCGCGCGCCGATCATGCGCGGCAGCTTCCTCGGCCACGACGAGGCGACCGCGTGCGTCGGTGTCGCGGGGAAGCCCGCGAACCCGCCGCACCGCCTCGACATCGGTGCCGCGCCCGAGATCATGGTCATCAACTCGAGGTACGACCCGACGACCCCACACGAGTGGGCCGTCAACATCAAGAAGCAGGCACCGCGCAACACGGCATTGCTCACCTACGAGGGCTGGGGCCACATCGCCTACCCGCGCAGTGCCTGCACCCGGACGAACGTCGACGACTACCTGCTCGAGCTGAAGACCCCGGCCGTCAGCTGCCCCGCCGTGCCTCGGTGATGAAGTCGCGGTACCAGCGGTAGCTGGCGCGCGGAGTGCGTTGCAGCGTCTGGTAGTCGACGTGCACGAGCCCGAACCGGTGCTTGTAGCCGTGCGCCCACTCGAAGTTGTCGAGCAGCGACCAGCAGAAGTAACCGCGGAGGTCGACGTCCGCGGCCTGGGCCGCCGCGATGTGCTCGCGGAGGTAGGCGATGCGGTCGGTGTCCTCGAACCCGTCCACGTCGGGGAAGACGCAGCCGTTCTCGGTGACGTAGATCGGCGGCAGATCGGGGTGCCGGGCCTTGAGGTCCGCGAGCGCGGTCGTCATGCCGACCGGTTCCACCGGCCAGCCCATGCCCGTGCGCGGCACGTCGGGGAGCTGGGTCGTGTCGACGCCGATGTCGTGGGCCGTGCGCTTGGCCGGGTCCGGCTCGCGGTGCGGGGCATCGGCGACGTGCAACCGGTAGTAGTAGTTGAGGCCGACGTAGTCGAGCGGCTCGCCGATGATCGCGAGGTCACCGTCCTGCTGGAACGAGAAGTCGGTGATGTCGCCGAACATCGACGTCAGCTCGGCCGGGTAGGCCCCGCCGAACAGCGGGTCGGAGAACTGCCGGCGCAGCAGGACGTCCTGGCGGGTAGCGGCGGCGACATCGGCCGGGGAGTCCGTGACCGGCACGGTCGGGGACTGGTTCAGCACGATCCCGAACTCCTGCTGCTCCAGCCCGTTCGCCCGCATCGACTGCACGGCGAGGCCGTGGCCCAGCAGCAGGTGGTGCACCGCCGCGAGCGCGCCGTGGCCTTCACGTGCGCCGGGGGCGTGCCGGCCTTCGCCGTAGCCCACGATCGACGAGCAGTACGGCTCGTTGAGCGTGGTCCACTTCCGCACGACGTCCCCGAGCGACTCGTGCACGAGGGCGGCGTAGTCGGCGAACCGGTGGGACGTGTCGCGGTTGCGCCACCCGCCCTCGTCTTCGAGTGTCTGCGGCAGGTCCCAGTGGTACAGCGTCAGGAACGGCTCGATGCCCTTGCTCAGCAGGGCTTCGACGAGCCGCCGGTAGAAGTCGAGGCCGCGCTGCTCGACCTTGCCGTGACCCTCGGGCAGGATCCGCGACCACGACACCGAGAACCGGTACGAGTCGACGCCCAGGTCCGCGAGCAGGGCGACGTCCTCTGCCCAGCGGTGGTAGTGGTCCGCGGCCACGTCCCCGGTGTCGCCGGCCGCGACGGCACCGGGAACCCGCGAGAAGGTGTCCCAGATGGACGGACCTCGGCCGTCGAGCGCGGCCGCTCCCTCGATCTGGTAGGCCGAGGTCGCCACACCCCAGCGAAAGCCGTCCGGAAAGCTCACAACAGTCTCCAACCCTCAGCCCTTGACGGCGCCCGACATGATGCCGCCGACGATCTGGCGGCCGAACAACAGGAACACGGCCAGCACGGGCACCGTGCCGATCGTCGCGGCGGTCAGCACCAGCGTGTAGTCGGTGGTGTAACCGCTGGCCAAAGTGGACAGAGCGGTCTGGACGGTGGGGTTCTCCGGCGTGAGCACCACCAGCGGCCAGAAGAAGTCGTTCCACGCCTGCATGAACGTGAACAGCCCTAGCACGGCCGCCGCGGGGCGTGCCGCGGGCAGCGCGACGTGCCAGAACAGCCGCAACGAGTGGCAACCGTCCATCCGGCCCGCCTCCAGCAGCTCGTCCGGGATCGCCCGCTCGAAGTACTGGCGCATGAAGAACACGCCGAACGCGGTGACGAGTCCCGGCACGATCACCGCGTGGATCTCGCCGGCCCAGCCGAACTCGGCCATCATCATGTAGAGCGGGATGATGCCGAGCTCGGTCGGGATCGCCTGCGTACCGATGATCAGCAGCAGCAACACGTTGCGGCCGCGGAACTTCAGCTTGGCGAACGCGAAGCCCGCGAGCGTCGAGAACAGCACCACCGAGACGGTCACGGTGCCCGACACGACGATCGAGTTCAGCAACGCGAGCGCGAAGTCGGTGGTGTCGAAGACGCGGGCGATGTTCGCGAAGAGGTTGCCGCCCGGCACCAGGACCGGCGGCACGCTGTCGATCGCGTCCGGTGTCTGCGACGACACCACGAACGACCAGTAGACGGGGAAGGCGGACCCGGCCAGCACGGCGATCAGGGCGGCGTAGGTCCACGGCCCGGCCACGCGCCTGGCCAGCCTGCGCGCCTTCGTGGCGGGGCCGGTGGGCCCGGCCTGCGCGGGGCGTTCCAGCACAGCGGTCATGGGGTCACTCCGTCCGGATCCGTTTGGTCACCAGGTAACCGATCCCGGCGACGATGACGGTGGCGATGGCCAGCACGACCGCGATCGACGAGCTGTAGCCGAAGTCGTACTTCGTGAAGCCCTGCTCGTAGAGGTACAGCGCGGCGGTCTGGAACTGCCGGTCGGACCCGCCCGTGGCGGCCGCGGCGCCGGGGTTGAACAGCAGCGGTTCGGCGAGCAGGCGCATGTTGCCGGTGGTCGCGATGATCGTCGTGAAGATGATCTGCGGCCGCAGCAGCGGAACCGTGATGCGCCAGAACTGCTGCCGGCCGCTCGCCCCGTCCAGGGTGGCCGCCTCGTACAGCGACGACGAGATCGCCTGCATGGACGCCAGGAAGATCAGCGCGTGGTAGCCGGTCCAGCGCCACACCACCATCACGGCGATCGCGATGTGCGAGGACGCCGTGCCCGCCTGCCAGTCGATCTGGCCGGCGCCGAAGAGGCCCAGCAGCCAGTTGAACAGGCCGAAGTCGCGCCCGAACAGCTGCGCGAAGATGATCGTCACCGCCGCCACCGAGGTGATGTTCGGCAGGATCACGCCCATGCGGAACAGCGTGCGGGTGCGGACCTTGCGGTTGAGCAGCTGCGCGATGAACAGCGCGAACAGGATCTGCGGGACCGTCGTCAGGAGCCACAGGCTGAGCGTGTTGCCCATGGCGTTCCAGAAGTACGGGTCCGCCATGAGCTTCGCGTAGTTGTCGAACCAGATGATCCGCGCCGCGGCCTCGTCGAGGAGGTTGCGCTCCTGCAACGAGACCCAGATGGTGTAGAGCAGGGGGAACAGCCCGAAGACACCGAAGATCAGGAAGTACGGCGCCACGTACCCGTACGGCGCGAACTTCATGTCCCAGCGGTGCCTCCGGGTCGCCTTGTCCATCAAGACCATGTCAGCGCGTCACTTCTGCACGTCGCCGACGAACTGGTTCCACGAGTCCTGACCGTTCTGCTTGCCCTGCTCGACGCGCTGCATGGCGTTGCCGATCGCGGTCTGGATGTCGCCCGCCTTCGGGCCCTGGTACTGCGGGTTCAGCTTCTTCGCCGCGTCGGTGAACAGCTTGCCGATCGGGGCGTCGTTGAAGTACGGGTTCTTGTACTCCACGATGGACGGGTCCTCGTACAGCTTCGGGATCGACGGCAGCAGCCCGGCGCTCTTGAAGACCTTGGCCTGCTGCTCGGGCGCGGTCAGCCACGCCGCCAGCTCCACGGCCTTGTCGACGTTCTTGCCGGACTTGGGCACCGTGAGGTACGAGCCGCCCCAGTTGCCGCCACCGCCGGGCACCGACGTGACGTCCCACTTGCCCGCGGCCTCCGGACCGGCCTGGTCCTTGATCTTGGCCATCTGCCAGGCGGGGCACGTGACCGTCGCGAACTGGCCCTGCTTGAAGCCGGTGTTCCAGACGGGCGTCGAGTACAGCAGCTTGGCCGACAGGCCCGAGTTCACGCCGTCGACCACGAGGTCCCAGCCGGCCTTGATCTCCTTGTTGTCGCCCACGACGATCTTGTCGGTCTTGTCGTAGTAGCCGACGCTCGCCTGCCCGACGATCGCGTTGAGGACGGTCGGGCCGCCGTCGAACCACTTGACGCCCTCGGGCGCCTTCTCCTGGAACTTCTTGCCCGCGGCCATGAAGTCCTGCCAGGTCGGCCAGAGCGCGGCGACCTGGTCGCGGTCGGCCGGCAGCCCCGCGTTCTGCAGCAGGTCGCGGCGGTAGCAGATGGCGAGGCCGCCGACGTCCGTGCCGTAGCCGATCTGCTTGCCGTCCTTGCTGAGCGAGCCCTCCCACTTCCACGGCAGCCAGCGGTCCTTGAGCTGGTCACCGCCCTTGGTGTTGAGGTCGACGAACTTGTCCGGCGTGGCCTTGAACTGGTTGATGTAGCCGGTGTCCACGGCCTCGATGTCCGCAGCACCACTGCTGGTGGCGAGGTGCGCGGCGAGGTTCTTGTGGTGGTCGGAGTAGGAGGCGGTGCGGTCCGAGATCTCGACGTCGGGGTGCGCGGCGGCGTACTCCTTGAGCAGCTCGGCGTACCCGAAGTTGCCGAACAACCCGATGGTCAGCTTGGTCTTGCCACCGGACGCGGTGCCACTGCCGCAACCGCTGAGCACCAGCGCTGTCGCCAGCGCGGCGCAGCCGAGTGCGAGTGCTTTGGGGCGCATTTTCCAGGCCTCCGTTGGTTTTTGGGCGCGCTGAAGCAGGAGAAGTGGTTCTCCGGAAGAGGTGCGGCGCGAATGTGTGGCGCCTATGACAGCGGGGTTACGCGGGGCACGTCAAGTAACGAAACGATAACACACTCGGTGGAGGTAGCCGTTTGACGTGGATAACTGCTGCTCGTAAGGTCCATGTAACCGCTTACGGTCAATCAGGAGGTCCGATGGCGACCGGGCGAGAGATCGCCCAGCTCTGCGGCGTGTCCGTGGCGACGGTGTCGCGCGTCTTCAACCAGCCGGAAACGGTCAACGAGGAGACGCGGGAACGCGTGCTGCGCGTCGCGAAGGAGCTGGACTACCGGCCGAACGAGTCGGCCCGCGCGTTGTCGACGAAGCAGTCGACGATGATCGGCCTCGTCTGGGACACCGACCACCGCAGGCCGGGCTGGCGCCACCCGTACCTGCAGGACCTGTTGATAGGCCTCAAATCGGCGTTGAGCGCGCACGGCTACCACCTGCTGATGCTCGCGACGAGCGGCGACGCCCGCGAGGTCGGCGCGTCCCTCGCCGACCCGGTCGGCTACGTCAACCTGACCCGCCGCCACCACCTCGGCGGCCTGGTCCTGATCGACAGCGGCTCGGACGCCGACGCCTTCGAGGCCTTCGCGCAGTCAGGGGTCCCGTGCGTCGCACTGGACGTCGCCGTCGACGGCCCCCGCGCCACGTACGTCACGTCGGACAACTCCGGCGGCGCGCGGTCGGCCGTCCAGCACCTCCTCGGGCTGGGGCACACGCGGATCGCCACGATCACCGGCCCGGTCGGCAACCAGCCGTCCGAGGCCCGTCTGTCCGGCTACCGGGCGGCTCTGCACGAGGCCGGTGTGCCGGCGCGTGACGAATACGTGGTCGCCGGTGACTTCTACCGGGCCAGCGGAACCGCTGCGCTGCAACGCCTTCTGGCGTTGCCCGAGCCGCCCACGGCGGTGGTGGCGGCGAGCGACGAGATGGCCGTCGGCGCGCTGCTGGCCGCCCGTGCCGCCGGCGTGCGGGTGCCGGAGGACCTGGCGGTGGTGGGGTTCGACGACATCGAG
The DNA here is from genome assembly GCF_900111005.1 of Lentzea albida. GTDB lineage: Bacteria > Actinomycetota > Actinomycetes > Mycobacteriales > Pseudonocardiaceae > Lentzea > Lentzea albida. The sequence continues at coordinate 387,163 of NZ_FOFV01000007.1, read as the reverse complement.
ATCGCGTCGGTGGTGGAGCCTGCGCTGACGACGGTGGCGCAGGACAAGCCCGGGTTCGGGGTGGCGGCGGCGAAGGCGATCATGGCGATGATCACCGGGGGTGGGCGGGAGGAGCCGGTGGTGCTGCCTACGCGGCTGGTGGTGCGGGGGTCGTGCGGGGCGGGTTAGGTGAGTGGGGTGGTGCGGGCCAGAGGGGAGAAGGCTGCGGCGCGGGGACCGGCGGGTGCGCGGGGATGGGAAGTGCGCGGAGTTGGGGGAAGTGCGCGGGGGCTGGCTGGTGAGGTCGCGCGGCGGCCACACCACTTCAACCACCCCGGCTGTCACGCCACCACGAACGGGTTCGCCCGTGTCCAGTCGTCCACGTGGAACGGCGCACCGCCGCTCGCCCGAGAAGCGTGCCCGACCACCCCACCCGGCAACCCCGCCTCGGTCATCCCCAACCGCCCCCGGTAGTCCTCCACGAACGCCGCCGCCACCTCGCCCGCACCCAAACCGGGCACGTAGTCGGCCAGCCCCGCGATGGAACTCTCCCGCAGGTCGTACCCCAGGGCCTTCGACACGTCCGCGATCACCGCACGCACCCGGTCCGACACCTCGACCTGGACGACGGTGCTGAACAACGAACCGGTCGAGGTCACGCGCTGCGCCGAGCCCACGACCTTGGTGTCGCCGCCGACGTTGATGCTGTACTCGCCGGGGCAGTACTCGCCGTCCACCTCGCCGATGCGGGCGTCCACGTCCCCCAAACCCCGCAGCACCCGGACGTGGCTCTCGGCGTTCGCCGCGAAGGTCGCGCTGCCCGCGTGGCGGATGTCCGTGGTGCTGTCGAGGTGGTCGATCACCACGGCACCGCTGTCGTAGGCGACCATCCGCCCGCCCGGCGACCTGACCACCGGCTCGAAGCCCGCCGCGCGGGCGACCTCGGTGGCGTCGGTGATGCCGGGTGAGCGGAGGTCGCGGCCGCTGAACGCGACCGTGGGGCCTTGTGGGACGTAGATGTGGACGAGCTGGGCCCACGGTGCGTTCGGGGTGCGCAGCAGCAGCGCCGGGATCAGCAGTTCGGTGGTCGCGGTCCCGGCGCTTCCGGACACCAGCAGGTTCTCGGCCACGCCGTGATTGTCGACCACGGTGTCGTCAGCCCGCCTCCCGGTACGCCGCTCCCGCCTGGTTCGGGGTGCCGCCCGGTGCGTAGAGGCCGGTGCCGGGCTTGTCCGCGGGCAGGGCGAACCACGCGTAGCGCTCGACGTAGGGCAGTCCCTCCATCATGGCGCTGGAGCCGCGAGCGAACGCCGCGAGCTGGTCCTGGGTCGGGAAGCGGGCGGTGCCGCCGGAGAAGTCGATCAGCGCGTACTCGGTGAGCCAGATCGGCTTGCCGTAGCGGGCGTGCACGGCCGAGAGGTAGTTCTTCAGGTGGCCGACGGCCGCCTCGCTGAAGTCCGAGCCGTACCAGTGCACCGCGATGAAGTCCACGCGCAGCCCGCGTTGCGCCGCGCCGGTCATGAACCTGTCGAGCCAGCCGCCCGCCTTGTCGCCGCTGTGCGCGACGGCGGGGCTGCCGAGGCGCAGTCCGGTCGCCTGCAGCTTCGGCCACAGGTCGAGTGCCTGCTCGGGGGTCATGTTGGCCTGGTCGGGGAAGTCCGGCTCGTTGAACCCGAGCAGCACCTTGCCGTTCGCCTTCGCGCGGGCGAGGGTCGCGTCGTCGGTGAACTTCGTGCCCCAGATCATCGGCACGAACTCGACGTTCGGCGGCGTCGGGATGCCGTCGGGCTGCGCGGCCCAGTTGTAGTACCAGCCCGCCCGGACGTCGGTGAGCGCCTTGCCGACGCCGTCGAAGTTCCAGGTGCTCACGCCCTTCTTCACCGACGCCGTCGCGGGGATCGCGGGCGGCGGCACGGGCTTGGGGGCCGTGGTGGTCGTCGTCGGCGCGGAGGAGGAAGTGGACGAAGGCGTGGTCGTGGGAGGTGTGGTCGTCGGGGTCGTGCTGGACGTGGTGATCGGCAGCGCGCGGGCCACCGGCTCCTCACCCGACGGCAGCACGGCGACCACGATGCCCGTGACGAGCACGGTCGCCGCCGCGGCCGCCAGCACCTTGGCCGTCGCGCTCTGCAGGAACAGGCCCGCCTTGCCCGCGGTCACCGGGGCCGCGCCGACCGGGGAGACCTGCGCGGTCACCAGCGTGGCCGGGTCGAGCCCGAACCCGAACGCGGCCGGCAGCGGCACCAGCGGCAGGCGGGCGAGCAGGCCCTCGACGGACGCCAGGTCGTGCCCGCAGCGCTCGCAGCGGACGCAGTCGCGGCTGTGCCGGGCGATCCGCTTGCGCCACAGCGGACTGGGCACGCCGTCCCACTCCGCGACGACGTAGGCCAGGTCGGGACAGCGCGGTGTGCGCTCGAGCGTCCGCACGACGATGCGCGCGGCGTCGAGCTGGGCCTTGACCCGCTGCACGCGCACGGCCGTGTGCTGGGTGGTCAGCTCCAGCGCGTTCGCCACCTCCGCGCGGGTCAGCCGCCCGGCCGCCTCCAGCCACCACAGCGACAGCAGCTCGCGCTCGTCCTCGCTGAGCCAGCGGGTGGCCGTGACGACCTCGCGGCGCTGCCCGGACAGCTGCAACCGCATGATCGTGAGGTCGACGAAGTCCGCACCAGGATCGGCGACGTCCTCCGGCACCGGGCCGGTGATCGGCACGCGCTGGTGCTCGCGGTGCCGCAGCCGGATCTGGTTCATCGCGATCACGACGAGCCACGACCGGAACCCGGCGGGGTCGCGCAGGCCGGGCAGGCCGTGCACCGCCCTGAGCATGGTCTCCTGGACCACGTCGTCGGTGTCGGGGTGCCCGCCCAGCGCGTGCCCGACGATGTTGTAGACCAGTGGCAGGTATCCGCTCACCAGGTCGTCCAACGCGCGCTGGTCGCCGTCGCGCGCGGCCACCACCGTCGCGACGCCGGGTTCCTCCGGTGCTGCCATGCCCACCTCACCTGCCGGTCCGCTGTCTCCTGACCAGGAGATGCGGGATGCATCCGGCGATAACGGAAATTTCTCGGGCCCTGGAGCCGCGTGTGCTTTCTAGCCCACGCCGGTGGTCATGACCAGAGGCGGGGACCGTCCGGCGAACTGCCGGTCCTGTCCCACGATCAGCGCTGCCACCAGGCAAAAGCGCGGATTAACGTATCGGCGTGTGCGGGAGGCAGCGGGTGAGGTGCGGATTCTCGGTCCGGTCGAGGTGTGCGGACCGCACGGCCGCGCGGAGCTGACGGGGGCCAGGCAGCGCAGCATCGTCGCGGTGCTCGCCCTGCGCGCGGGCACGCCGGTCCCGGTCGACCGGCTCGTGGACGTGCTGTGGGGTGAGGACCCGCCGCGCACGGCCGTGCGGTCGCTGCACAGCCACGTCGCGCGCGTGCGGCAGGCGCTCGCCGACTGCGGCCTGCCCGGCGCGCTCGTCACCAAGCCCGGCGGGTACCAGCTGGACGCCTCCGTCGACGCGGAGGTGTTCGGCCGCACCAGGGACCTCGGCCTGTGGCGGGGCGAGCCGCTCGCGGGCACCGAGCTGTTCGGGTGGGGCCGGGCGGAGGCCGACCGGTTGCGGGAGCAGCGGCTCGCGGCGCTGGAGGCGCACTGGGGCGAGCGGCTCGACCGGCCGGACGCCGTCGAGGAGCTGGAACGGCTGGTCGCGGGCCACCCGACCAGGGAACGGCTCGTCGGACTGCTGATGCGGGCGCTGCACCAGGACGGCAGGCACGCAGACGCGCTGGAGGTGTTCCGAAGACTCAGGCAGCGGCTCGCCGACGAGCTGGGCGTGGACCCCGGCCCCGCCCTCACGGCCCTGCACACCGCCATCCTGCGCCGCGACCCCGCCCTGCACAGCGCGAGGCCCGCCCAGCTTCCAGCCCGCGCCGGGCACTTCACCGGTCGTGTCGCCGAGTTCGCCGCCCTCGCGGACCTGCCGCCGATCGTCGTGGTCTCCGGCGTCGCCGGCGTCGGCAAGACGACCTTCGCCGTCGAGTGGGCGCGCCGCGTCGCCGGTCTCTTCCCGGACGGGCAGGTGTTCCTCGACCTGCAACGGCTCACGCCCGCCCAGGCGCTCACCGAGATGCTGCACGGCCTCGGCGTCCCCGCGGACCGGGTGCCCGCGGACCCGGCCGCGCTGTACCGGACCCTGTTGCACGGCAAGCGGGTGCTGATCCTGCTCGACGACGTGCGCCGCGCGCGGGACGTGCTGCCGCTGGTGCCCGGTGACCAGGGCAACCTGCTGCTGATCACGAGCCGCGACACGCTCTCGGCGCTCGGCACCCGCCACGCCGTGCACACCGTGAACCTCGACCTGCTCAGCGGTTCCGAGGCGCACGACCTGCTGACCGGCATCCTCGGCGAGCAGCGGGTGGGCGCCGAGCCCGGTGCGACGGCCGAGCTCGTGGTCCACTGCGGACGGCTGCCGCTCGCGTTGCGCATCGCCGCCGCCCGGCTCGCGATCCGGCCCGGCAGGCGGATCGCGGACCTCGTGCGGGAGCTGACCCGCAACGACCCGCTGGACGTGCTGACGGTCGACGGCGACGACCGGACGGTCCGCACCGTGTTCGCCAGTGCGCACCGGACGTTGAGCCCGCAGGCCGCGAGGCTGTTCCGCGTGCTCGGCGAACACCCCGGTGCGAGCTTCCCCGCCGACCTCGCCGACGCGATGGGGCCCGGCCTCGACGAGCTGGTCACCTCGCACCTCGTCAGCGAGATGGGCAACGGCCGGTACGCCCTGCACGACCTGATCCGGCTGTTCGCGCGGCAGAGCGGTGACCTCGGTGACGGCGTGGAACGCTTGCTGGACCGCTATCTCACCATCGCGCACGCGGCCGGCGAGGTGCTGAACCCGCGTCACGACCTGGTCGTGCGGGAGCGTTCCGACGACCTCCCGTTCGGCGCCGACCGCGTCGAGGTGCTCGCCTACCTCGACGCCGAGCGCGACAACGTGCTGCACGTGATCCGGCTGGCCGCCCGCGAGGGCCTGCACCGCGAGACGTGGCAGCTGGCCTACCTGCTGACGAGCTACTTCGAGGCGCGCGGCAACTGGGCGGCCCGCGTCGAGCAGTGCGAACACGCCGTCCGGGCCGCCCGCGCGCTCGGCGACCGGCGCGCCGAGGCCGAAATGCTGCGCGGACAGGGGATCGCGCTGCAGATGACCTCCCGCATCGCCGAAGCCATGGTGGTGCAACGGGAAGCGCTCGCACTGGTCCGTGAGGCGGGCGACCTGCGCGGAGAAGCAAGGCTGCACAACAACATCGCCAACGCGCACTCCGAGCTGCGCGAGTTCGACCGGGCGCTGGAGTCCTACCGCGCGGCCATGGACGTGCACGGTGCCGTGGGGGACGAGGTCGGTGTCGCGCTGGCCCGGCGGAACCTCGGCTACACCTACGTCCGCATGGGGCGGCCCGAACTGGCGGCCCCGCCGTTGTTCGCGGCGCTGGACACGTTCCGCGCCGAGGACAACCGACGGCTGGAGGCGGCGACGTTGATGACGCTCGGCAACGCCTACCACCAGCTCGCCGACCTCGAACCGGCGTTGCGCTGCTTCGGGGACGCGCTGGCGATCAGCCGGGAGATCACCGACCACCGCTTCGAGGCCGACGCGCTGATCGGCCTCGGCATCACCCAGCTCGCGCTCGGAGATCCCGCGGTGGCCGGGAAAAGTCTCACCGACGCGCTCGCGGTGTGCCGCACCCTCGGCGACGGGCACCGCGAGGCGTCGGCGTTGCGCCGGCTCGCCGAGGCGGAACTGGCGATGAACGACCTGGCCGCCGCCCGCGAGCACCTCGGCGCCGCCCTCCAGGCGAGGACCCAGGCCCCGGACGGGTTCGAGGAGGCCCAGGTCCACCGCGCGCTCGCCGGCCTGGAGGGCCGGTGCGGGCGGTGGACCCCGGCTGCCCGGCACCTGGCTCAGGCCGTCAGCCTGTTCACGTCCTGCCGGCGATCGTGAACACGGCGACCCGCTTGCCCACCTGGCCGTTCCTCACCGCCGTGATCTCCAGCGTGAACTGCTTCTTCTCGCCGGTCACGCGCAACACCCGGTACGGCACACCGGCCTGGGCCCGGCCGGCCTTGATCGTCACCGTTCCGCGCGGTGCGGCCTGGTAGTCCTCGCCCTGCTTCGCCGTGCCGTCGACGAACCGGTAGGACACCTCGACGTCCTGCTGCGCCGGGCCGTTGCGCAGTGCCAGCGTCGCGGTGTACGAGTCCGCCTTCTCGTGCACCGGGCCGTCGAACGCGTCCACGACGACCGGGCAGTCCGGCGGTTCGCAGTCCGTTGCTCCGCGCGCGGGCACGATCCCGAGCAGAAGCAGCAACAACACCATGATGGTCTTCATTGACAACCCTTTCGGTGGGTCCGTCTCCGAGTAACGGAGACGGACCCACCGGGGTTGATACTCAGTCCTTCTCGTTGATCAGGTACTGCGCGCCGCCGAGGTCCACGCCCTGGGCGTCGGTCTGGCGAACGTGCAGCTCCGCCGGACCGGTCTCCCGGTCGGTCTCGAACGTCAGCGCGGTCTCGACGCGTTCGTCACCCTTGAGCACCAGGCCGTCGAAACGGGCCTTGGTGTCGGCGACCTGGAACTGCGTCTCGCCGACCTGCTTCACGCCGGTCGCCCTGCCACCGGCGGCCTTCCACCGGGCGGTGAGCTCCTGGCCGAGGTCGAACGTGATCACACCGGCGAACGGCTGCGGCTGCTCGAGGATCAACGCCTGCCGGGCGTCGGCGCGATCGGGGTTGCCGATCGTGTACGGCACGCGGACGGGCTCGAACGGCCGCACCCGCACGGAGTCGACGTTGCGCCACGCGATGTTGTTGTTCCGCTGCGCGTTCTGCTGGGTGTTGGGGGTCTCGGCGAACGTCATCGGGTCGGCGTTCGACACCCAGCGGGCGAGCAGGCAGAAGTGCGCGGGGCCGGGGACGTTCCAGCCAGGCCACGTGATCATTACCGTGGTGCCGGCCACCGGCACGGTCGAGCCGGCGGTGCCGATGAACGTCCAGCCGCCCGGCCACGCGGTGCCACCGCCGAGGTTGCTGCGGTAGAGGTGCAGGCTGCCGTCGATGGTGCCGACCGCGCCCGGCTTGCGTCTCAGGTTGACGAAGACGTAGTTGTTGACCCCGACGATCGGGTTCTGGGACACGGCGCACGGCACCGGCGTGTGGCACACCTTGATGTCCGGGCTGTAGTAGATGCTGCCGGTGCTGGGCTCGTTGCCGACGTCGCTCACGTTGTCGCGGACGAAGACGTCGCGCTGGTACGGCGTGGCGCTGACGGCCGGCGCGATGAGCGTCGCGGCCGCCAGCAGCCCCACCAGCACCGTTGCCAGTTTGGCTTTCACCATGGCCTCCCTCGGTTGTGGTCGTGCTGACCGAAGGAGTACCGGCGAGCTGTTGTGGCGACGTTGTCGTGCGGTTGTCAGTACGGCCCGATGAGCCGGTAGCCGGGCCACAGTTCGGCCCACGGGGCCTTCGGACCGCGGCACACCGAGATCGCACGACCCTGTTCGGTGGTTGCGAGGTCGAGACCGTTGTCGATGCGCGCGAACACCGTGCACTCGCGGAAGTCCTGCGCCAGCCTGTCCTCGGCCACGCCCACCGCGATCACGACATCCGCGGTGTCCGGCGGCGGTCCGTTGAAGTAGAGCTCGTTGTGCCCGCTGTGGATCCGGGGGAGCGGGCGGTCGTCGCGCATCCAGTGCAACGCGCCCGCCTCGCCGAAGTTCCGCGTCAGCACCACGGCACGCGACCGTTCTCCCGCGGGCAGGGCGGCGTAGGCGTCCTTCACCTGCCCGACCAGCCCCTCCCAGCCGATCGTCTCGGTCGTCAGGCTCGACGCGGGGTACTGCGCGAACACGCGTGCGGGCAGCACCGGCAGCGTCACGACGACCTGCACCGCGGCGAAGACCGCGAACAGGGAAACGGCCGCCGGCACCCGCTTCCGGCCTTGGGTCAGCCACTCGTCGACGAGCACGCACCCCGCGGCGATCAGCGGCACCAGGTAGCCCTCGGTGTAGTCGATGCCGCTGGGGGCGACGGCGAGGACGAGTGCCGTGCCGAGCAGGTAGGCCGCACCCAACGCCCGCACAGGTCGCCACCGCGGCCGGCGCAGGACACCCGCCAGGCCCACCACCATGATCGCGGCCACCACCGGCCCGGCCAGGATGGCGACGTCGAGGGGGAACATCAGCCCGTCGGTCCAGACCCCGTCCGACAACGCCCGTGCCATCACGAGCTGCGGCCAGCCGTTGACCGCCTGGTAGACGAGGTTCGGTGCGCTGATCACCAGCGTCAGTCCGGCACCGGCCCACGGCCACGGGCTGCGCAGTTCCCTGCGCGGCCCCACGACCAGCAGGGCCACCAGCAACGTCACCGGCAGCAGGAGCACGACGTACTTGGCGTACGTGGCCACTCCGCACGTGATCCCGGCGGCGAGCCACCACCGGCCGTCCCCGCGCTGCAACGCCCGCACGGCGAACAGCGCCACCGCGCACCACGCGACCAGGTCCGGGCTGTTGGTCAGCAGGAAGTGGCTCATCGCGAGCACCATGCCGGACGTGCCCGCGGCGGCGGCCGAGAGCACCTGCGCCCGCGGGCCGCCGCCCAGTTCCGCGGTGATCAGCGCGGCGAGCACGACGATCGCGATGCCGCACAGCAACGCGGGCGCCCGGATGCCCCAGACCGTGTCACCGAACAGGACCGAGCCGGCCTTGGCGAGGAGGGGCGCGAGCGGTGGCTGGTCGAAGTAGCCCCAGCGCGGGTCGTCGCCCAGCATCCGGAAGTAGAGCTCGTCGGCCGTGAGCCCGTAGTTCCCGGCGAACGGGAACACCAGGGCCGCGAACAGCCCCGCGACCACCGCCACCGGGCGCCACGCCGGCGCGACGGCGGTGCCGCCCCGCGTTGCCACGCCCTGCACCGTCAACACCGCGATCGCTCCCCTCTTCGGTGACCGGGGGAGCCACCGCGTCGGCGAGGGTAGCGGGAAATGAAAGGTCCCATGATTGAACGACAAGCGCCCATACCAGCTTTCCGAACGCCTCGCCGCAAAACAACGCGAATGTGGAGGATTGGTCCGAGAATGGCGCGTGAGCACGTGTTCGGCCATCTCAATTGGTGGGCGCAAAACGCGCACGATTACCAAATCGTGGACGAAGGTGAAGGTTTTTGACCGTTGTGTGACGCGTCACACAGACTTTCGTCACGCCATGTGTTGGAGTGGGTGCGGCACGTGACATTTCCTGGCTGTCCACCAATTGGCCTATAAGCGGATTGATGAAATTTATAAGAGCCGAATTGGGCTGTTCGGCGGATTCGTGCTGGTCGCGGGCCTGGCTAATCTGCGGTTGTCGCTTAGGCGGCTCTGGGGGCTTCTTTGGGGTGGGGTGCTTTCGTCGACCCGGTTATTCGCGTGCACGTTGCGTGAATTTGCGGTATCGGCGGATGACGCAAGGGGGTTTTCATGGCCGTTGTACGAGAATTCATCCGCGAGTCGCGCGCGGGATCGTACCCGCACAGGTGCGGCGTCGGTGATCCGTTGATCTCCGAACGCCCCTGAGCGGTCGACCTCTTCCCGCCGGCACCGCCCTGTCCGGCCCTGGTCCGCGAGCACGGACTTCAAAAAGTGCTCTTCACCCGCTGTATCTGTGACTTCAGCGGTCTCTCTGTCCCGTTGTGTCGGGGCCATCTGCAATGAGGAGCGTTTCAGTGGTTGAGCGGCGCGTGCCCGGCGTCCGGTACTCGCTGACGGCGGCGCAGGTCGACATGTGGCTGTCGGCCGAGTTGCTCGGGGACACCCCCGAGTTCAACCCGGCCCAGTACGTGGTCCTGCGCGGAGCCGTCGACGAGGAACTCCTGCGGACGAGCGCCCGCGTCGCGGTGGGGGAGTCCGACGCGTACCGGCTGTTCTTCGGCGAACGCGCGGACGGCACGCCCTGGCAGGCGTTGGCCGGCGAGCTCCCCGCCGACGTCCTGCCGGTGGTGGACCTGCGCGGCGAGCCCGATCCCGTTGCCGCGGCACGGTCGTGGACGCTCGCCGAGGCCGCCCGGCCGCTCGACCACCGGACCGCACCGCTCTGGCGCTGGGCGCTGCTGCGCGTCGCCGACGCCGAGTACTGGTGGTACCACCGCGCCCACCACCTGATCTCGGACCTCTTCACCTTCCACCTGCTCACCCAGCGCGTGGCGGAGATCTACGCGGGCGAGCACCGGCCCCGCTACTTCGGTTCGTGGGCCGACGTCGTGGCCGAGGACGAGGCCTACCGGCGCTCCGCCGACCGCGAGGCCGACGAGCGGTACTGGCTGGAGTCCGTCGCCGCGGCGGTGCAGGGCCGTGACGAACGCCGTCCCGACCGGCAGCGTCCCTCGCGGCGGCGCGCGGTCGCCGTCGACCCGGCGTTGCGGTCCGCCGTGGTGGACCGGGCGGCCTCGCTGGGCATGCGCGTCCCGCACTTCCTCGTCTCGGCTTTCGCCGCCTACCAGCGTTCTCTGACCGATCGCGACGACGTGGTGTTCAGCCTGCCCACGGCCGCCCGCCGCAGTCCGCTGTCGCGCGCGACTCCCGGTCTGCTGGCGAACGTCGCACCTGTCGTGCTGCACCTGCCGGACTCCCTGACGGTCCGCGAGCTGGCCGGCGCCACCACCGCGCGACTGGCGGAGATCGGTGCCCGGTCGCGGTACCGCGGTGAGGACCTGGCCCGCAGGCTCGGTGTCACCGGCAACGGGGCGTGGTTCGGTCCCACCCTGAACGTCGTCGACTTCGTCCGGCCGCACCACTTCGGTCCCGGCGTGGTCGCGGACGTGCCGCGGAACCTGGCCGTCGGGCCGATCCGCGACCTCACCGTCACCACCTACGGCTGGTCGCACGGCTCGCAGGCCTGGCTGGACGTCGACGTCGAGGACGGCGTGGCGGCCGAAGCCGAGCTGGCGCTGCACGAGGAGCGGTTCCTGGACGTGCTGGACCGGCTCGCGACCGGTCCCGCGGGCGGACGCGTGCCTTCGTCCACTGTGGACCTGCCGGTGACCCGCCGGTGGGGTGCCGGGGCGGAGCAGGAGCCCACCGCGACCGTGCCGGAGCTGATCGCCGGGCAGGCGGCGGAGGGGGTCGCCGTGGTGTGCGGCGACCAGCGGCTGACGTTCGGCGAGCTGGGTGCCCGGGCCGGCGGGGTGGCTGCCCGGTTGCGGCAGGCCGGGGTGTCGGTGGAGTCGCCCGTCGCGGTGCTGGTGCCGCGCGGACTCGAGCTGGCGGTCGCGTTCCAGGGCGTGTTGCGGTCGGGCGGCGTGTACGTGCCGGTGAACCCGGGGTTGCCGCGGGAGCGGCTGGAGTTCGTGCTGGCGGACGCGGGCGTCGTGGCCGCGGTGGTGACGCGGGACCTCGTGGGTGAGCTGGAGTGGTTCACCGGTGAGGTCGTCGTGCTCGACGACACCGTGTCGGACGAGCCGCCGGTGGCGATCGATCCGAGTTCGCTGGCGTACATCGCTTACACCTCGGGTTCGACCGGGCGTCCGAAGGGCGTCGCGGTGACGCACGCTGCGTTGTCCTCGTACGTCGCGGGGTGGCGTGAAGGGCTGGCCTCGCTGGGGGGTCCGGGCACGGTGCTGTCGATGTCGGGCCCCGGTTTCGACGTGTCGATCGGGGACATGACGCGGGCGTTGGCGTTCGGGCAGACCGTGGTCTTCCTGCCGCACGACGAGGTCGTGTCGGTGGAGTCGCTGCACGAGACCTTGGTGCGCCATGAGGTCGAGATCGCCGAGATCGTGCCGGGCATGCTGCTGCGCGACCTGGCCGCGCACTGCCGCGAGGCGGGACCGGTGGAGTCGTTGCGCCTGGTCATCTCGGGCACCGACATGTGGACGTACGACGCGCTCGTGTCCGCTGTCGGGGCCGTGGCGCCCAACGCCGTGCCGGGCAACGTGTTCGGCGTGACCGAGGCGGCGATCGACTCGATCTTCCACGCGGTGACCGCGCTGCCGGAGCGCGAGGGCGAGGTGGTGCCGATCGGCGGCCCGCTCGCCGGGGTCGACGCGTTCGTCGTCGACGGGGCGTTGCGGCCGGTGCCCGTCGGTGTCGAGGGTGAGTTGCTCGTCGGCGGTGCCGGTCTGGCGCGCGGCTACGCGGGGCGTCCGGATCTGACGGCGGAACGGTTCCTGCCGGACGTGTTCGGCTCGGCCGGAGGCCGGCTCTACCGCACGGGTGACCGGGCGCGGTGGCGCGCGGACGGCGTGCTGGAGTTCCTCGGCCGGGTCGACGAGCAGGTCAAGATCCGCGGCTACCGGGTGGAGCCCGGTGAGGTCGAGGTCGTCATCGGCGACCACGAGAACGTGCGCGATGTCGTCGTGGTCGCCAGGGATGGCGGGCCGCACGGCGGTAAGCGGCTGGTCGCGTACGTGGTGGCCGAAGGGGAGTTCAGCGCGAAGGAGCTGCGGTCGTGGCTGCGGGAGCGGGTGCCCGACTACCTGGTGCCGTCGGTGTTCGTGGTCTTGGACCGACTGCCGCTGACGCCCAACGGCAAGGTCGACCGGCGCGGACTGCCGGACCCCGAGCCCGAGACCGCGGAGGCCTACGAGGCGCCGCGAACGTCCACTGAGGACGCACTCGCGTCGGTGTGGGCGCAGGTGCTGGGCGTCGGACGCGTTGGTGTGCACGACAACTTCTTCGAGCTCGGCGGCGACTCGATCCTGGGCCTGCAGATCGTGGCACGGGCGCGTGCCGCCGGGCTGGGGCTGGGCGTGGCCGACGTGCTGGCGCACCAGACGGTGGCCGAGCTGGCGGCCGTCGTGCGGGACACCCCTGCCGTCACGCTGGCGGAGCAGGGCGTGGTGACCGGGCCGGTGCCGATGACGCCGATCCAGCACTGGTTCCTGGCCCAGGACGTCGAGGACCGCGACCACTGGAACTGGTCGGGTGTGTTCGAACTGGCGCCCGGCACGGACTCCGGACGTCTGGCCGACGCGATCAACGTCCTGGTCGCGCACCACGACGCGCTCAGGATCCGGTTCACGCCCGACGGTCAGCACAACGCCGGTATCGAGCCCGTCGGCCTGAGGACGGTCGAGGGCGACTCGGACGTCGCCGCCGAGATGACGGTGGCGCAGAGGTCGTTGCGGCTGGCGAACGGTCCGCTGGTGGCGGCGGTGTTCTTCGACCGGGGCGACGAGCCCGCGTGGCTCGGTCTCGTGGTCCACCACCTGGTGATGGACGGCGTGTCGTGGGCCGTGCTGCTGGAAGACCTCGGCACCGCCTACCGCGGGCGGGAACTGGGGCCGAAGACGACGTCGTTCCAGCAGTGGGCCGAGCGGCTCCAGGACTTCGACGCGAGCGCGGAACGGGACCACTGGGCCGCGGCGACGTCCGGTGTGGTGGCGCTGCCGGTCGACGGCGACGGGCCGAACGACGAACGCTCCGCGCGGGTGCACACGACGTTCCTGGACGCTGCGACGACCAGCGCGTTGCTGGGGGACGCGCACAAGGCGTACCGCACGCAGGGCAACGACCTCCTGCTGACGGCGTTGGTGCGCACGCTCGGTCCGTGGGCCGGCACCGACGAGCTGACGATCGACCTGGAGAGCCACGGTCGGGAGGCGATCGCGGACGGGGTCGACCTGTCGCGCACGGTCGGGTGGTTCACGTCGATCTTCCCGGTGCGGCTGAGCCGGCACGAGGACGTCGGCGCGACCGTCAAGGCGGTCAAGGAGCAGCTGCGTGCGGTGCCGCGCCGCGGTGTCGGCTACGGCGCGTTGCGGTGGCTGCACGGCGAACTGGCCGGCGCGCCGGACCGCCCGGTGCTGTTCAACTACCTGGGATCCGGTGCGGCGACGGGCGACCTGCTGCGGCGCGAGCTGCCGGTGGCCCTGCGGGGTGCCGCGACGGCCGGTCGTGGCACGCGGTCGCACGTGCTGAACCTGGAGGTGACCCGCACGGCCGACGGGCGGTTGCAGGTCGAGTGGCACTACAGCGCCGGCCTGCACGAGGCCGCGACCGTCGAGCGGCTGGCCGCGACCTACCGGCGTGAGCTGGAGGAACTGGTCGCCCACTGCCGGTCGGGCGCTTCGGGTCTCACGCCGTCGGACTTCCCGCTGGCGTCGTTGGCGCAGCACGAGGTCGACCGGCTGGCCGCGCGGTTCCCGGACCTGGCGGACGTGTACCGGTTGGCACCGGTGCAGTCCGGCATGTTGTTCGGTGTCGTGGGCGCCCCGGCCGAGGACGGGCTCTACTGGGGCCAGGGGATCTACGAGCTCACCGGGACCGTGGACGCGGACCGGCTCGCCGGCGCGTGGCGGACGGTGGTCGCCCGTCAAGCAGCGTTGCGCAGCGGGTTCGTGTGGGAAGGCGTCAGCGAACCGGTCCAGGTCGTGCTCGCCGACGTCGACGTGCCGCTGCGGACGCACGACTGGTCGAGCCTCGACTCGGCGGCCCAGGACGCCCGGTTGCGGGAGTTGCTGGCGGAGGACAGGGCGCTGGGCTTCGACCTCGCCGCGCCGCCGTTGACGCGCCTGTACCTGGTCGACCGCGGTCTCGGGCAGCACTGGCTGGTGTGGGGGCTGTACCAGGGTCTTTGTGACGGGTGGAGTCTGCCCGTCGTTCTCGACGAGGTGCTGGCGGCCTACGACGGTGCGTCGCTCGCTCCGGCGCGGTCGTACCGCGAGTTCATCGCGTGGCTGGACGGCCGTGATGCCGGTGAGTCGTTCTGGCGGTCCTGTTTGGACGGTTTCGAGGCACCGACGCCGCTGCCGGTGGACCGATTGGCCACCAGCCACTACGCGCAGGACCGCAGGCGCACGCACCTCGACGCGACCGTGACCGCCGGGCTGCTCGAGCTGGCCCGCCGCGAGCGCGTGACGTTGTCGGCGGTCGTGCAGGCCGCGTGGGCGAAGGTGCTGTCGGCGTCCTCCGGTGAGGACGAGGTGGTCTTCGGCCTGACCGTGTCGGGCCGGCCACCGGAGCTCGGCGGGGTCGAGTCGACCGTCGGCCTGTTCATCAACACGCTGCCGGTGCGGACCGCGGTGCCGTCGGACACGCCGTTCGCCGACTGGTTGCGCGAGCTGCGGGACAACCAGGCCGCCTTGCAGCAGTTCGAGCACACGCCGCTGGTGGACGTGCAGCGCTGGTCCTCGGTGCCCGGTGGGAGGGCGCTGTTCGACAGCATCGTCGTGCTGCGCAACTACCCCGGTGGGCAGAGCCGCGTCGCCGACTTCGAGCTGTCGCCGCTGGTCGACTCGGTGGAGCAGGGCAACTACCCGCTCACCTTAGCCGTCGACGTGGAGGCGGAGCTCAAGATCGAGGCCGAGTTCTCCACCGCCGCTTTCGACGCCGTGACGGTCGAACGCGTCCTGGACCAGCTCGTGGTCGTGCTGACCGCGGTCGTCGAGCAGCCGGGCATGGTCGTGAGGGACGTGCCGTTGCAACGTCCCGAACAGGCCGCTGCGCTGATGGCGTGGGGCGAGACCCGCGAGCCCGCCGCCGAACGCCCGGTGCCGGACCTGATCGACGACTGGGCGCGGATCTCGCCCGAGGTCGCGGTGGTCTGCGGTGCGGAGAGCCTGACGTTCGCCGAACTCGGGTTCCGGGCGGAGGCGCTGGCCGGACGGCTCCAGCAGACCGGTGTGGTGGCCGGGTCCCGGGTCGCGGTGCTGGTGCCGCGCGGGATCGAGCTCGCCGTCGCGTTCCAGGGCGTGCTGCGGTCCGGTGGCGTGTACGTGCCGATCAATCCCGGGCTGCCGGCCGAACGGCTCGCGTTCCTGCTGGAGGACGCCGGCGCGACCGTCGCCGTCACGACCTCGGCGCTGGCCGGGGAACTGACCGGGCTCGCCGACGTGCTGGTGCTGGACGACTCGCCGGGCTTCGGCGCGCTGCCGGTGCGGATCGATCCCGGCGCGCTGGCCTACGTGGCCTACACCTCGGGTTCCACCGGTCGCCCGAAGGGCGTCGCGGTGACGCACGCCGCGTTGTCCTCGTACGTCGCGGGATGGCGTGAAGGACTGGCCGACCTGGGTGGTCCGGGCACGGTGTTGTCGATGTCGGGGCCCGGGTTCGACGTGTCGATCGGGGACATGACGCGGGCGTTGGCGTTCGGTCGGACGGTGGTGTTCCTACCGCACGACGAGCACGTGACCGTGGAGTCGTTGCACGAGACGTTGGTGGACCACGAGGTCGAGGTCGCGGAGATCGTGCCGGGCATGCTGCTGCGCGACCTGGCCGCGCACTGCCGGGAGGCCGGGCCGGTCAAGTCGCTGCGCCTGGTCATCTCGGGCACGGACATGTGGACGCACGACGCGTTGACGACCGCGGTGGCGGAGGTGGCGCCGAACGCGGTGCCGGGCAACGTGTTCGGGGTGACCGAGGCGGCGATCGACTCGATCTTCCACCCGGTCGGCGAGGACCACCCTGCCGCCGTGGTGCCGATCGGCACGCCGCTGGCCGGTGCCAGGGCCGTCGTGGTCGACTCGGCGATGCGGCCGGTCCCGGTGGGTGTTCCCGGCGAGCTGCTGGTCGGTGGATCCGGTGTGGCGCAGGGGTATGTGAACCGGCCCGACCTGACGGCCGAACGGTTCGTGCCCGACGTGTTCGGTGCGGCCGGTGGACGGCTCTACCGCACGGGTGACCGGGCTCGGTGGCGTGCGGACGGCACGATCGAGTTCCTCGGGCGCGTCGACGAGCAGGTCAAGATCCGCGGCTATCGCGTGGAACCCGGTGAGGTCGAGGTCGTCCTCGGCGACCACCCCGGTGTGCGCGATGTCGTGGTGGTGGCCCGGGATGGCGGGCCGCACGGCGGCAAGCGCCTGGTGGCTTACGTGGTCGCCGAGGACGGCGGCGTCATCGGTTCGGTGCTGCGCTCCTGGTTGCGTGAGCGCGTGCCGGACTACCTGGTGCCGTCGGTGTTCGTTGCGCTGGAACGGCTCCCGCTCACGCCGAACGGCAAGGTCGACCGGCGCGGGCTGCCCGACCCGGAGCCGGAGACGACCGGTGAGGCGTTCGTGGCGCCCCGCAACGCTGTCGAGGAGACGCTCGCGGCGGTGTGGTCGCAGGTGCTCGGCGTCGAGCGCGTCGGGATGCACGACAACTTCTTCGAGCTGGGCGGCGACTCGATCCTGAGCCTGCAGATCGTCGCCCGCGTCCGTGCCGCGGACCTGGGTGTCGACGTGGCGGACGTGTTCGCCCACCAGACCGTCGCCGAACTCGCTCTCGCCGTCCGCGAGACGCCCGTGGTGTCCCTGGCGGAACAGGGTGTGGTCACGGGTCCGGTGCCGTTGACGCCGATCCAGCACTGGTTCGTGGCGCAGGACGTCCCGAACCGCGACCACTGGAACTGGTCCGGTGTGTTCGAACTGGCCCCCGGCACGGATCCGGTTCGGCTCGGGCAGGCGCTGGACTTGCTCGTGGCGCACCACGACGCGTTGCGGATCCGGTTCTCGGCCGACGGCCAGCACAACGCCGGGGTCGAGCCGGCCGGCCTGTTGCGGATCGTCGAGGGCGACGCGGACGTGGTCTCCGAGATGACCTCGGCACAGAAGTCGTTGCGGCTGGCCGACGGCCCGCTGCTCGCCGCCGTGTTCTTCGACCGCGGTGCCGAACCCGCGTGGCTCGGGTTGACCGTGCACCACTTCGTCATGGACGGGGTGTCGTGGAACGTGCTGCTGGAGGACCTCGGCACCGCCTACCGCTCGGAGGCGCTGGGCCCGAAGACCGCGTCGTTCCAGCAGTGGGCGGAACACCTGCAGGAGCTGGACGCGGACGCCGAACGGGACCACTGGGCCGCGGCGACGTCGGACGTGGTCGCGCTGCCGGTCGACGGTGACGGCCCGAACACCGAGGCCTCCGGTGCGGTCGTGAGCACGTGGCTCGATGCCGAGACCACGGCCGCGTTGTTCGGCGAGGCGCACAAGGCCTACCGCACACAGGGCAACGACCTGCTGCTCGCCGCTCTCGCGCAGGCGTTGGGGGAGTGGGCGGGTAGCGACCACGTCACGATCGACCTGGAGAGCCACGGCCGCGAGGAGCTCGACCTGTCCCGCACGGTCGGCTGGTTCACGTCGATCTTCCCGGTGCGGTTGAGCCGGTGCGACGACGTCGGCGCGACGGTGAAGTCGGTCAAGGAGCACCTGCGGTCGGTGCCCCGGCGCGGTGTCGGCTACGGCGCCCTGCGGTGGCTGCACGGGTCTTCGACCGACGTCGTCGAACGGCCTGTGCTGTTCAACTACCTGGGCGCGTTCGACGCCGTCGACCCGGACGGCCTGATCCGCCGGGAACTCCCCGCCGACCTGGCCGGGCCGATGCAGGGGCCCGGTGGGATGCGCGCCTACCCGTTGCAGCTCGAGGTGGCCCGCGCCGCCGACGGCCGACTGCGCATCGACTGGCTGCACAGCACGAACCTGCACCACTCCTCGACCGTCGAGCGCGTCGCGGCCCGGTACGTCGAGGCCTTGCGCGCGTTGGTGGCGCACTGCCAGTCCGGTGCCTCGGGTTTCACGCCGTCGGACTTCCCGTTGGCGTCGTTGGAGCAGGCCGAGGTGGATCGGCTGGCGGAGCGTTACGCGTTGGCGGACGTGTACCGGTTGGCTCCGGTGCAGTCGGGCATGTTGTTCGGTGTCGTGGGGTCGCCGGTCGACGGTCTTTACTGGGGGCAGAGCGTCTACGACCTGGCAGGCCCGCTGGACGTCGACCGGCTGGCCGGCGCGTGGCGGACGGTGATCGCGCGGCACGCGGCGCTGCGCAGCGGGTTCGTGTGGGAAGGCGTCAGCGAGCCGGTGCAGGTGGTGCCGGTCGGCGTCGACGTTCCGTTGCAGGTGCACGACTGGTCCGGGCTCGCGTCCGGCGTTCAGCACGGGCGGCTGCGGGAGTTGCTGGCCGAGGACCGCGCGCTGGGCTTCGACCTGGCTTCGCCGCCGTTGATGCGTCTGTACCTGGTGGATCGCGGCGAGGGCCGGTTGTGGCTGGTGTGGGGGCTGTACCAGGGTCTGTGCGACGGGTGGAGCCTGCCCGTCGTCATGGACGAGGTGCTGGCGGTCTACGACGGCTCGGCGCTGGAGCCCGTGCGCTCGTACCGCGAGTTCATCTCCTGGCTGGACGCCCGCGACCCGGACGAGTCCGAGTCGTTCTGGCGGTCCTGTTTGGACGGTTTCGAGGCGCCCACGCCGTTGCCGGTGGACCGGTTGGCGGGCGACCACTACGCGCAGGACCGCCTCAGGACGCGGCTCGGCGAGGCCGTCACGACCAAGCTGGTCGAGCTGGCCCGGCGTGAGCGCGTGACGCTGTCGACGGTCGTGCAGGCGGCGTGGGCGAAGGTGCTGTCCGCGTCCTCCGGCGAGGACGACGTGCTGTTCGGGCTCACCGTGTCCGGTCGTCCCGGCGACCTGGCGGGCGTGGAGTCGATCGTCGGGCTCTTCATCAACACGCTGCCGGTGCGGACGGTCGTACCCGAGGACGTGCCGTTCACCTCGTGGCTGCGCGAACTCAGGGACAACCAGGTCGCGTTGCAGCGGTTCGAGTACACGCCGCTGGTGGACGTCCAGCGCTGGTCCTCGGTGCCGGGTGGCCGCACGCTGTTCGACTCGATCGTCGTGTTCGGCAACTACCCGCACCGCGAACTGCCCGAGGACCACGCGGACCTGCCTGACGGCTACGCCTCGGTCGACTCGGTCGAGCAGGGCAACTACCCGCTCACCTTCGCCGTCGACCTCGAACGCACGCTGCGGATCGAGGCGGAGTTCTCGACGGCGGCGTTTGACTCGGCGACTGTGGCGCGGATCCTGGACCAGCTGGTGGTCGTGCTGACCGCCGTCGCCGAACGTCCCGGGCTGGCCGTCGTGGACGTGCCGTTGCAGCGTCCGGAGCAGGCGGCGGAGCTGGTGGCGTGGGGCGCGACCCCGGTGCCGGAGGCCGAGGCGCCGGTGCCCGAGCTGATCCGGGGCTGGGATGGCGTTGCCGCGGTGTGCGGTGACGAGTCGTTGACGTTCGCGGAGCTGAACGCTCGGGCGGACGGGCTGGCCGCTCGGTTGCGGCTGGCCGGGGTGGCGGTCGAGTCGCCGGTGGCGGTGCTGGTGCCGCGCGGGCTCGACCTGGCGGTGGCGTTCCAGGGAGTGCTGCGGTCGGGTGGCGTGTACGTGCCGATCAACCCCGGGCTGCCGGCGGAGCGGCTGGAGTTCCTGCTGGCCGACGCCGGTGTGGTCGCGGTGGTCACGACCTCGGACGTGCCGGGGTTCGCCGGGCCGGTGCTGCTGGTGGACGACGTGTCCGCGGCCCCTGCCGGGCCTCTTCCGCCGATCGATCCCGGTGCGTTGGCGTACATCGCCTACACCTCGGGTTCGACCGGTCGCCCCAAGGGCGTCGCGGTCACCCATGGCGCGCTGTCGTCCTATGTGGCCGGGTGGCGTGACGGTCTGGCCGCGTTGGGCGGGCCTGGTCCGGTCCTGTCGATGTCCGGGCCCGGCTTCGACGTGTCGATCGGCGACATGACCCGCGCGCTCGCGTTCGGGCAGACGGTGGTGTTCCTGCCGCACGACGAGCACGTGTCCGTGGAGTCGTTGCACGCCACGCTGGTGGAGCACCGGATCGAGGTCGCCGAGATCGTCCCCGGCATGCTGCTGCGCGATCTCGCCGCGCACTGCCGGGTCGCGGGGCCGGTCGAGTCGTTGCGGCTCGTGATCTCGGGCACCGATCTCTGGACGCACGACGCGCTCGTCACGGCTGTGGGCGAGGTGGCGCCGAACGCGGTGCCGGGCAACGTGTTCGGGGTGACCGAGGCGGCGATCGACTCGATCTTCCACGCCGTCACCGACGACCACCCGGCGGCTGTGGTGCCGATCGGTACGCCGTTGGCCGGTGCGAGGGCTGTCGTCGTCGACTCGGCGATGCGGCCCGTTCCCGTCGGCGTTCCCGGTGAGCTGCTGGTCGGTGGCGCCGGTGTGGCGCGCGGTTATGTCGGACGCCCCGACCTCACGGCCACGCGGTTCGTGCCCGACGTGTTCACGTCGTCCGGGGAACGTCTCTACCGGACGGGTGACCGGGCTCGGTGGCGTGCGGACGGGACGATCGAGTTCCTGGGTCGTGTGGACGAGCAGGTCAAGATCCGCGGTTATCGGGTGGAGCCCGGTGAGGTCGAGGTCGTTCTCGGTGATCACGACAGCGTGCGTGATGTCGTTGTGGTGGCGCGGGATGGTGGGCCGCACGGCGGTAAGCGGCTGGTTGCCTACGTGGTGGCCGAGGGCGAGTTCAACGCCAGGGAGCTGCGGAACTGGCTGCGAAGCCGGGTGCCGGACTACCTGGTGCCGTCGGTGTTCGTGGCGTTGGATCGGTTGCCGCTGACGCCGAACGGCAAGGTGGACCGGCGTGGTCTGCCGGATCCGGAGCCGGAGACCGCCGGTGAGGCGTTCGTCGCGCCTCGGACCGCGGCTGAAGAGACGTTGGCCGCGGTGTGGAGCGGTGTGCTCGGGGTCGAGCGCGTGGGGGTGCACGACAACTTCTTCGAGCTCGGCGGCGACTCGATCCTGAGCCTGCAGATCGTGGCTCGGGTCCGGGCGGCCGGTCTCGGCGTCGACGTGGCGGACGTGTTCGCGCACCAGACGGTCGCCGAGCTGGCGGGCGTCGTGCGGGACACCCCTGCGATCACGTTGGCGGAGCAGGGGGTCGTCACCGGTCCGGTGCCCTTGACCCCGATCCAGCACTGGTTCCTCGCCGAGGACGTGCCGAACCGGGACCACTGGAACTGGTCCGGCATGTTCGAACTCGCCCCCGGCACCGATCCGGAACGGCTCGGTCGTGCGCTCGACGCCCTCCTGGTCCACCACGACGCGTTGCGCCTCCGGCTCACCCCGGACGGCCAGGTCAACGCGCCGGTCGGTGGTGGCGGGTTCCTCCGCGTCGTCGAGGGCGACTCGGACGTGGTCGCCGAGATGACCGCCGCGCAGACTTCGTTGCGGCTGGCCGAGGGACCGCTCGTCGCCGCCGTGTTCTTCGACCGCGGTGCCGAACCCGCGTGGCTCGGGTTGACCGTGCACCACTTCGTCATGGACGGGGTGTCGTGGAACGTGCTGCTGGAGGACCTCGACGCCGTCTACGCGGGCCGTGAGCTCGGGCTGAAGACGACGTCGTTCCAGCAGTGGGCCGAGGTCCTGCGGGAGCTGGACGCGCGGGACGAACGCGAGATCTGGCTGGCCCAGACCGCGGACGTGGTGGCGCTGCCGCAGGACCGGCACGGCGCGAACAGCGAGATGTCGGCCGGTGTCGTGCAGACCTGGTTGGACGCCGGCACGTCGGCCGCGTTGCTCGGCGACGCGCACCGCGCCTACCGCACCCAGGGCAACGACCTGCTGCTGGCCGCCCTCGCGCAGGCGTTGGGGGAGTGGGCCGGCGCCGGTCACGTCACGGTGGACCTGGAGAGCCACGGCCGCGAGGCGGTCGCCGACGGCGTGGACCTGTCCCGGACCGTCGGGTACTTCACGTCGATCTTCCCGGTGCGCCTCACGCACGAGAGCGATCCGGCGGCGGCGATCAAGGCCGTCAAGGAGGAGCTGCGGGCCGTTCCACGTCGTGGTGTCGGCTATGGCGCCTTGCGGTGGTTGCGAGGAGATCTGGACGATGCCGTCGATCGGCCCGTGCTGTTCAACTACCTGGGCGCGTTCGACGCCGTCGACTCGGTCGGGCTGATCCGCCGGGAGCTGCCGGCCGAGCTGGCGGGCCCGAGCGAAGGACCCGGCGGGACGAGGTCGCACGTCCTGCAGGTCGAGGCGCAGCAGGACGCCGAAGGGCGCCTGCGGGTCGACTGGCACTTCAGCCACGACCTGCACGACACCGCCACCGTCGAACGGGTCGCCGCCCGCTATGTCGAGGCTTTGGGCGAACTGGTCGCGCACTGCCGTGCCGCGAGTGGGTTCACGCCGTCGGACTTCCCGCTCGCGACCCTGACGCAGCACGAGGTCGACCGGCTCGCCGAGCGCTACGCGCTGGCGGACGTGCATCGGCTGGCGCCGGTGCAGGCGGGCATGCTGTTCGGTGTGGCGGGGTCTCCCGTCGACGGCCTCTACTGGGGTCAGGGGGTCTACGACCTCACCGGTCCGCTGGACGCCGAACGGCTGGCCGGCGCCTGGCGGACCGTGATCGCGCGGCACGCGGCCTTGCGCAGCGGGTTCGTGTGGGAAGGCGTCAGCGAACCCGTGCAGGTCGTGCTGACCGGCGTCGAGGTTCCGCTCGGCCTGCGTGACTGGTCGGGTCTCGAGGACGCAGCTCAGCAGGAACGGTTGCGGGAGTTGCTGGAGGAGGACCGCGCGCTGGGCTTCGACCTGGCCGCACCGCCGTTGATGCGGCTGTACCTGGTGGATCGCGGCGACGACCGGTTGTGGCTGGTGTGGGGTCTGTACCAGGGTCTGTGTGACGGGTGGAGCCTGCCGGTCGTGATGGACGAGGTGTCCGCCGCCTACCAGGGCGAGGTCCTCGAGCCCGTGCGGCCCTACCGGGACTTCGTCGCGTGGCTCGACCGGCGTGACCCGGCGGCGTCCGAAGGCTTCTGGCGCACCTACCTGGCCGGTTTCGAGGCCCCCACGGCACTTCCGGTCGATCGGCAGGCCAGCAGCCACTACGACCAGGACCGGCGCCGCCTGCTCCTCGACGAGACGGTCACCGGCGCGCTGGTCCACCTGGCCCGCCGTCAGCGCGTGACGTTGTCGACGGTCGTGCAGGCGGCGTGGGCGCTGCTGCTGTCGACTTACTCGGGCGACGACGACGTGACGTTCGGTCTGACCGTGTCAGGTCGTCCGGCCGAGCTGACCGGTGTGGAGTCGATGGTCGGGTTGTTCATCAACACCCTTCCCGTACGTGCTTCCGTTCCCGCCGACCTGTCGTTCGCCGAGTGGTTGCCTCTGTTGCAGGACAACCAGATCGCGTTGCAGCGCTTCGAATACACACCGTTGGTGGACGTGCAGCGGTGGTCGGCCGTTCCGCACGGCCGCGCGTTGTTCGACTCGATCGTGGTCTTCGGCAACTACCCGCAGGAGGAGCTGCCCGAAGACCTGGGTGGGCTGCAGGCCGCGGAGTCGGTGGAGCAGGGCAACTACCCGCTCACCTTCGCGGTCGACCTGGAACGCAGTCTGCGCGTCGAGGCGGAGTTCTCGACGGCCGCGTTCGACGGGATCACCGTCGAGCGGATCCTCGACCAGTTGGCGGTCGTGCTGACGGCCGTGGCGGAACGGCCCGAGTTGGCCGTGCGGAACGTGCCCGTGCAGCGCTCCGAGCAGGCGGCGGAGCTGGTGGCCTGGGGTTCCACTCCCGTGCCCACCGCCGAACGGCCGGTGCCGGACCTGATCGCGGGATGGGCGTCGGACGAGGTCGCCGTGGTGTGCGGTGACGAGCGGCTGACGTTCGCCGAGCTGGGTGCGCGGGCGGACGGGCTGGCCGCTCGGTTGCGGGTGGGCGGGATGACCGCGGAGTCGCCGGTCGCGGTGTTGGTGCCGCGTGGGATCGAGTTGGCGGTGGCGTTCCAGGGTGTGTTGCGCTCCGGTGGTGTTTATGTGCCGGTGAATCCGGGGTTGCCGGCGGAGCGGCTGGAGTTCTTGCTGGCGGATGCCGGTGTGGTCGCTGCTGTGACGACTGCGGCGCTGGCCGGTGAGCTGGAAGGGTTCGCGGGACCGGTGTTCCTGGTGGACGACGTGTCCCCGGCCGTGGGTGAGCCCCTCCCGTCGATCGACCCCGGCTCGTTGGCGTACATCGCGTACACCTCGGGTTCGACCGGTCGTCCGAAGGGCGTTGCCGTCACCCATGCTGCTCTTTCGTCCTATGTGTCCGGGTGGCGTGATGGGCTGGCCTCGTTGGGTGGTCCGGGCACGGTGTTGTCGATGTCGGGGCCTGGGTTCGACGTGTCGATCGGTGACATGACGCGGGCGCTGGCGTTCGGGCAGACCGTGGTCTTCCTGCCGCACGACGAGCACGTGACCGTGGAGTCGCTGCACGCGACGTTGGTCGAGCACTCGGTCGAGGTCGCCGAGATCGTGCCGGGCATGCTGCTGCGCGATCTCGCGGCCCACTCCCGGACCGCGGGTCCCGTGGAAAGCCTCCGCCTGGTGATCTCCGGTACGGACATGTGGACGCACGACGCCCTGGTCACGGCCGTGAGCGAGGTGGCGCCGAACGCGGTGCCGGGCAACGTGTTCGGCGTGACCGAGGCGGCGATCGACTCGATCTTCCACGCCGTCGGTGAGGACCACCCCGCCGCTGTCGTGCCGATCGGTACGCCGTTGGCGGGCGCTCAGGCGTTCGTGGTGGACGGGTCGTGGCGGCCGGTGCCCGTGGGCGTGCCGGGTGAGCTGCTCGTCGGCGGACCTGGTGTGGCGCAGGGATATGTGGGCCGGCCGGACCTGACGGCGGAGCGGTTCGTGCCCGACGTGTTCGGCTCGGCCGGTGGACGGCTCTACCGCACGGGTGACCGGGCGCGGTGGCGTGCGGACGGGACGATCGAGTTCCTGGGTCGGGTCGACGAGCAGGTGAAGATCCGTGGTTATCGGGTCGAGCCGGGTGAGGTCGAGGTCGTTCTCGGTGATCACGACAGCGTGCGTGACGTCGTTGTGGTGGCGCGAGATGGTGGGCCGCACGGCGGTAAGCGGCTGGTTGCCTACGTGGTGGCGGAGGGTGAGTTCAGCGGGCAGGTCCTGCGTACGTGGCTGCGTGAGCGGGTGCCGGATTACCTGGTGCCGTCGGTGTTCGTGGCGTTGGACCGGTTGCCGCTGACGCCGAACGGCAAGGTGGACCGGCGTGGTCTGCCGGACCCCGAGCCGGAGACCTCCGGTGAGGCGTTCGTGGCGCCTCGCAACGCTGTCGAGGAGACGCTCGCGGCGGTGTGGAGCGGTGTGCTCGGGGTCGAGCGCGTGGGGGTGCACGACAACTTCTTCGAGCTCGGCGGGGATTCGATCGTCAGCCTGCAGATCGTGGCCCGGGTCCGGGCGGCCGGGCTGGGTGTGGACGTGGCGGACGTGTTCGCCCACCAGACCGTCGCCGAGCTGGCGCTGGTGGTGCGGGACGCGGTGCCGGAGACCCTGGCCGAGCAAGGGGTGGTGACCGGGCCGGTTCCGCTGACCCCGATCCAGCGCTGGTTCCTGGCGCAGGACATCCCGGACCGCGACCACTGGAACTGGTCGGGCGTGTTCGAACTGGCACCCGGTACCGACCCGGTCCGGCTGGGCCAGGCGTTCGACGTGCTCGTCGCCCACCACGACGCGTTGCGGATCCGGTTCACGCCGGAGAGCCAGTACAACGCGCCGGTCGAGTCCGGCGGGTTCCTGCGGGTGGCGGACGGCGATGACGTCGTCGAGCAGATGACCCAGGCGCAGAAGTCGTTGCGGCTGGCCGATGGGCCGCTGTTGGCTGCTGTGTTCTTCGACCGCGGTGACGAGCCGGCGTGGCTCGGGCTGACCGTGCACCACCTGGTGATGGACGGGGTTTCGTGGAACGTCCTCCTCGAGGACCTCGACACCGTTTACGCCGGTCGGGAGCTCGGGCCGAAGACCACCTCGTTCCAGGCGTGGGCGGAGCAGCTCCAGACGCTCGACACGGGGGACGAGCGCGAGCACTGGGTCGCCACGACCGCGGACGTCACCGCGGTACCGGTGGACGGGGACGGACCCAACTCCGAGGCGTCCGGTGCGGTCGTGCAGTCGTGGCTGGACGCCGAGACGACGTCCGCGCTGCTCGGCGAGGCGCACAAGGCGTACCGCACGCAGGGCAACGACCTGTTGTTGGCTGCGCTCGCCCAGGCGCTCGGTGAGTGGGCGGGCAGTGATCACGTCACGGTGGATCTGGAGAGCCACGGTCGTGAGGGCGCGGACCTGTCGCGCACGGTCGGCTGGTTCACGTCGATCTTCCCGGTGCGGCTCACGAACCACAGTGATCACGCCGCGGCGATCAAGGCCGTCAAGGAGGAACTGCGGGCAGTTCCACGTCTGGGCGTCGGTTACGGCGTGCTGCGCGACGAGTTGGTTGCCGCTGATCGTCCGGTGCTGTTCAACTACCTCGGCGCGTACGACGCCGTCGACTCGGTGGGGTTGATCCGCCGGGAGCTTCCCGCCGACCTGGCGGGGCCGAGCGAGGGTGAGGGCGGGACGCGCTCGCACCTGGTGCAGGTCGAGGTGCAGCAGACCGCGGACGGCCGCCTGTCGATCGAGTGGTTCCACTCGACGAACGTGCACGACACCACCACCGTCGAACGGGTTGCCGCCCGGTACGTCGAGGCGTTGCGTGAGCTGGTCGTGCATTGCCGCGCTGCCAGCGGTTTCACGCCGTCGGACTTCCCGTTGGCGTCGCTCGCCCAGCCGGAGGTGGACCTCCTCGCGGAGCGCTATCCGCTGGTGGACGTGTACCGGTTGGCGCCGGTGCAGTCGGGCATGCTGTTCGGTGTCGTCGGGTCGCCTGTCGAAGGCCTTTACTGGGCGCAGAACGTCTACGACCTCGCCGGCCCGATCGACGCCGACCGGCTGTCGGTCGCGTGGCGCGAGGTGATCGCCCGGCACGCCGCGCTGCGCAGCGGGTTCGTGTGGGAGGGCGTCAGCGAGCCGGTGCAGGTCGTGCCGGCCGAGGTCGACGTGCCGCTGCAGGTGCACGACTGGTCCGATGTGGACGGTGCCGTCCAGCAGATCCGGTTGCGGGAGTTGCTGGAGGAGGACCGCGCGCTGGGCTTCGACCTGGCCGCGCCGCCGTTGATGCGGCTGTACCTGGTGGACCGCGGCGAGGGCCGGTTGTGGCTGGTGTGGGGTCTGTACCAGGGTCTTTGTGACGGGTGGAGCCTGCCCGTCGTCATGGACGAGGTGACGGCCGCGTACCAGCGGCAGTCGCTGCCGCCGGTGCGCCCGTACCGCGACTACATCGCGTGGCTCGCCCAGCGCGATCCGCGTGACGCCGAAGGGTTCTGGCGCACCTATCTCGACGGTGTCGAGGCACCGACGGCGTTGCCGGTGGACCGGCTGGCCGCGAGCCACTACGCGCAGGACCGGCGGCGCGCGCACCTGACCGAGGACGTCACGGCCGGACTGGTCGAGCTGGCGCGCCGGGAGCGCGTGACGTTGTCCACGGTCGTGCAGGCGGCGTGGGCCAGGGTGTTGTCGGCGTCATCGGGTGAAGACGACGTGGTGTTCGGTCTGACCGTGTCGGGCCGTCCGGCTGAGTTGGCCGGTGTGGAGTCGATGGTCGGGTTGTTCATCAACACCCTTCCCGTGCGTGCCTCCGTTCCTGCCGACCTGTCGTTCGCCGAATGGCTGCCGTTGTTGCGGGACAACCAGGTCGCGTTGCAGCGTTTTGAGCACACGCCGTTGGTGGATGTGCAGCGGTGGTCGGCTGTTCCGCACGGTCGGGCGCTCTTCGACTCCATCGTGGTGTTCGGCAACTTCCCCCAGGAGGAGCTGCCGGAGGACCTGGGTGGGGTGCAGGCGACCGAGTCGGTGGAACAGGGCAACTACCCGCTCACCTTCGCGGTCGACCTGGAGACCACGCTCAAGATCGAGGCGGAGTTCTCGACGGCGGCCTTCGACGCGGCGACCGCGGAGCGGATCCTCGACCAGTTGGTGGTCGTGCTCACCGCTGTCGCCGGACGGCCTGAGCTGGCCGTCGCGGACGTGCCGTTGCAGCGTCCCGAGCAGGCCGCCGCTCTGGTCGCGTCGGGCAGGACGCCGGAGCCCGTGGCCGAACGGCCGGTGCCGGACCTGATCGCGGGATGGGCATCGGACGAGGTCGCCGTGGTGTGCGGTGACGAGCGGCTGACGTTCGCCGAGCTGGGTGCGCGGGCGGACGGGCTGGCTGCCCGGTTGCGGGTGGCCGCGGGATCGCCGGTGGCCGTGCTGGTGCCGCGCGGGGTCGAGCTGGCGGTGGCGTTCCAGGGGGTGTTGCGGTCGGGTGGCGTGTACGTGCCGGTGAACCCGGGGCTTCCGGCGGAGCGGCTGGAGTTCTTGCTGGCCGATGCCGGTGTGGTCGCTGCTGTGACTACCGCGGCACTGGCCGGGGAGCTGGACGGGTTAGCCGGTGAGGTCCACCTGCTGGAGGACGTGGCTCCCGTCGTGGGGTCGACGCAGCCACGCATCGACCCGAACGCCTTGGCGTACATCGCGTACACCTCGGGTTCGACCGGTCGTCCGAAGGGCGTTGCCGTTACCCACGCGGCGCTCTCGTCGTACGTGGCCGGGTGGCGCGACGGGCTGGCCTCGTTGGGCGGTCCGGGCACGGTGCTGTCGATGTCGGGTCCTGGATTCGACGTGTCGATCGGGGACATGACCCGCGCGCTCGCGTTCGGGCAGACGGTGGTGTTCCTGCCGCACGACGAGCACGTGACGGTGGAGTCGCTGCACAAGACGTTGGTGGACCACGAGGTCGAGGTCGCCGAGATCGTGCCGGGCATGTTGTTGCGTGATCTGGCGGCGCACTGCCGGGTCGCGGGGCCGGTCGAGTCGTTGCGGTTGGTGATCTCCGGTACGGACATGTGGACGCACGACGCCTTGGTGACGGCTGTGGGCGAGGTGGCGCCGAACGCGGTGCCGGGCAACGTGTTCGGGGTGACCGAGGCGGCGATCGACTCGATCTTCCACCCCGTATCGGACGACCACCCGGCGGCCGTGGTGCCGATCGGCACGCCGTTGGCCGGTGCGCAGGCGTTCGTGGTGGACGGGTCGTGGCGGCCGGTGCCCGTGGGCGTGCCGGGTGAGTTGCTGGTCGGTGGTCCGGGTCTGGCTCAGGGGTATGTGGGCCGGCCGGACCTGACGGCGGAGCGGTTCGTTCCGGACGTGTTCACCGGTTCCGGTGGGCGCCTGTACCGCACCGGTGACCGGGCTCGGTGGCGTGCCGACGGGACGATCGAGTTCCTGGGGCGTGTCGACGAGCAGGTCAAGATCCGCGGGTACCGGGTCGAACCCGGTGAGGTCGAGGTCGTCCTCGGCGACCACCCGGACGTGCGTGATGTCGTTGTGGTGGCGCGGGATGGCGGGCCGCACGGCGGTAAGCGGCTGGTCGCGTACGTGGTGGCGGAAGGCGGGTTCGACACCGGGGAACTGCGGAACTGGCTGCGGAACCGTGTGCCGGACTACCTGGTGCCGTCCGTGTTCGTCGCGCTCGACCGGGTGCCGCTCACGCCGAACGGCAAGGTGGACCGTCGTGGCCTGCCCGATCCGGACCCGGAGAACGCCGGTGAGGCGTACGTCGCGCCCCGCACCACTGCCGAAGAGGCACTGGCGGCCGTCTGGTCGCAGGTGCTGGGGCTGGAACGCGTCGGTGTGCACGACAACTTCTTCGAGCTCGGTGGCGACTCGATCGTCAGCCTGCAGATCGTGGCCCGCGTCCGCGCGGCCGGTCTCGGCGTCGACGTGGCGGACGTGTTCGCCCACCAGACCATCGCCGAACTCGCTCTCGCCGTGCGGGACACCCCCGCGGCCACGTCGGCCGAACAGGGTGTGGTCACCGGACCTGTGCCGTTCACGCCGATCCAGCGGTGGTTCCTGGCGCAGGACATCCCGGACCGCGACCACTGGAACTGGTCGGGCATGTTCGAACTGGCACCGGGCACCGACCCCGAGCGGCTGGGTCTGGCGCTCGATGCCGTTGTGGCGCATCACGACGCGCTGCGGATCCGGTTCACGCCGGACGGCCAGTACAACGCGCCTGTTGACGTTGGCGGGTTCCTGCGCGTGGTCACCAGCGGTGACGTCGTCGAGCAGATGACCGCGGCGCAGAAGTCGTTGCGGCTGGCGGAGGGACCGCTGCTGGCAGCGGTCTACTTCGACCGCGGTGACGAGCCGGCGTGGCTGGGGCTGACCGTGCACCACCTGGTGATGGACGGGGTGTCGTGGAATGTCCTGTTGGAGGACCTCGACACCGTCTACGCGGGCCGGGAGCTCGGGCCGAAGACGACGTCGTTCCAGCAGTGGGCGTTGCAGTTGCAGGACGACGACGCCAGCGGCGAACGTGACCACTGGGTGGCCGCGACCGCGGACGTCGCAGAGCTTCCGGCCGACGGCGACGGGCCGAACGACGACGCGTCCGAACAGGTCGTGCAGTCGTGGCTGGACGCCGGGACGACCGCGGTGCTGCTGGGTGATGCGCACAAGGCGTATCGCACGCAGGGCAACGACCTGCTGCTGACCGCTCTCGCCCAGGCGCTCGGTGAGTGGGCGGGCACCGATCACGTCACGATCGACCTGGAGAGCCACGGCCGTGAAGGCGCGGACCTGTCGCGCACGGTCGGCTGGTTCACGTCGATCTTTCCGGTCAGGCTGACGCACGAGAGCGATCCGGCGGCGGCGATCAAGGCCGTCAAGGAGGAGCTGCGAGCCGTTCCGCGTCGCGGTGTGGGGTACGGCGTGCTGCGGGACGAGCTGGTCGCCGCTGAACGTCCGGTGCTGTTCAACTACCTCGGCGCGTACGAGGCGGACGACTCGTCCGGGCTGATCCGTCGTGAGCTCGACCCCGATCTCGCCGGGCCGAGCGAAGGCGCGGGTGGGACGCGGTCACACCTCGTGCAGATCGAGGTGCAGCAGACCGCGGACGGCCGGTTGTCGATCGAGTGGTTCCACTCGGCGAACGTGCACGACACCGCCACGATCGAACGGGTCGCTGCCCGGTACGTCGAGGTGTTGCGGGAACTGGTCGCGCATTGCCGTGCTGCCAGTGGGTTCACGCCGTCGGACTTCCCGTTGGCGTCGCTGAAGCAGACCGAGGTGGACCTGCTCTCGGAACGTTATGCGCTGGCGGACGTGTACCGGTTGGCTCCCGTGCAGTCGGGCATGTTGTTCGGTGTCGTGGGCTCGCCGGTCGACGGTCTCTACTGGGGGCAGAGCGTCTACGACCTGGCCGGCCCGATCGACCTGGGGCGGTTCACCGCGGCGTGGCGCGAGGTGATCGCCCGGCACGCGGCCCTGCGCAGCGGGTTCGTGTGGGAGGGCGTCGGCGAGCCGGTGCAGGTCGTGCTGGCGGATGCCGAGGTGCCCCTGCAGGTGCACGACTGGTCCGATGTGGACGATGCCGGGCAGCAGGCGCGGTTGCGGGAGTTGCTGGAGTACGACCGCGCGCTCGGCTTCGACCTGGCCGCGCCGCCGTTGACGCGGCTGTACCTGATCGACCGCGGCGACGGCCGGAACTGGCTGGTGTGGGGGCTCTACCAGGGTCTTTGTGACGGGTGGAGCCTGCCCGTCGTCATGGACGAGGTGTCCGCGGCCTACCAGGGCGGCCCCCTCGAGCCCACCCGCCCCTACCGGGACTTCATCGCGTGGCTCGACGGCCGCGACCCGTCCGGGCCGGAGTCCTTCTGGCGCGGCTACCTCGCCGGCTTCGAGGCGCCGACGGTGCTGCCGGTGGACCGGCTGGCCGCGAGCCACTACGCGCAGGACCGGCGGCGCACGCACCTCGACGACGAGGTGACCGCGAGCCTGGTCGAGCTGGCACGGCGTGAGCGCGTCACGTTGTCGACGGTCGTGCAGGCGGCGTGGGCGAAGGTGCTGTCGGCGTCGTCGGGTGAGGACGACGTGGTGTTCGGCCTGACGGTGTCGGGTCGTCCGGCTGAGTTGGCCGGTGTGGAGTCGATGGTCGGGTTGTTCATCAACACCCTGCCCGTGCGGACGGTCGTGCCGGAGGACGTGCCGTTCACCTCATGGCTGCACGAGCTGCGGGACAACCAGGTCGCGCTGCAGCGATTCGAGTACACGCCGTTGGTGGACGTGCAGCGGTGGTCGGCTGTTCCGCACGGCCGGGCGTTGTTCGACTCCATCGTCGTGTTCGGCAACTACCCGCAGGAGGAGCTGCCCGAGGACCTCGGCGAGGACTGGTTGCAGGCCACCGAGTCGGTGGAGCAGGGCAACTACCCGCTCACGTTCGCGGTCGACCTGGAGGCCACGCTCAAGATCGAGGCGGAGTTCTCGACGGCGGCGTTCGACGCGGCGACCGTGGAGCGGGTCCTCGATCAGCTGGTGGTCGTGCTGACGGCGGTGGCGCGGAGGCCTGACCTGCGGGTCCAGGACATCCCGCTGCACCGCGCGGACCAGGCGGCGGAGATCGTCGGGTGGGGCGGCACGGCCGCGCCAGCGGTGGAACGACCGGTGCCGGAGCTGATCGCGGCCGGGAACGGCGTCGCGGCGATCTGCGGTGATGAACGGCTGACGTTCGCTGAGCTGGGTGCTCGGGCGGATGGACTGGCCGGGCGGTTGCGGGCGGCAGGGGTGGCGGTCGGATCACCGGTCGCCGTGCTGGTGCCGCGCGGGATCGAGCTGGCGGTGGCGTTCCAGGGGGTGTTGCGGTCGGGCGGTGTGTACGTGCCGGTGAACCCCGGGCTGCCGGCCGAGCGGCTGGAGTTCTTGCTGGCCGATGCCGGTGTGGTCGCGGTGGTCACGACCGCGGCACTGGCCGGTGAGGTGGCGGGGTTCGCGGGTGCGGTGCTGCTGGTGGACGAGGCGTCCCCGGCCGTCAGCGGATCCCTCCCGCCGATCGACCCGAGTTCGCTGGCGTACATCGCGTACACCTCGGGTTCGACCGGCCGTCCGAAGGGCGTTGCCGTCACCCACGGCGCTCTTTCGTCCTATGTGGCCGGGTGGCGTGATGGGCTTGCCGGGCTGGGTGGTCCGGGCACGGTGCTGTCGATGTCGGGTCCTGGATTCGACGTGTCGATCGGGGACATGACTCGGGCGTTGGCGTTCGGACAGACCGTGGTCTTCCTGCCGCACGACGAGCACGTGTCGGTCGAGTCGTTGCACCACACGTTGCGCACGCACGAGGTGGCGATCGCCGAGATCGTGCCGGGCATGCTGCTGCGGGACCTCGCCGCGCACTGCCGGGTCGCGGGGCCGGTCGAGTCGTTGCGGCTCGTGATTTCGGGTACGGACATGTGGACGCATGACGCGTTGACGACCGCGGTCGCGGAGGTGGCGCCGAACGCGGTGCCGGGCAACGTGTTCGGGGTGACCGAGGCGGCGATCGACTCGATCTTCCACGCCGTGTCCGAGGATCATCCTGCCGCTGTGGTGCCGATCGGCACTCCGCTGCGCGGTGCCCAGGCGTTCGTCGTGGACGGGTCGTTGCGGCCGGTGCCGGTGGGCGTGCCGGGCGAACTGCTGGTCGGTGGCGCCGGTGTGGCCCAGGGATACGTGAACCGGCCCGACCTGACCGCGGAACGGTTCGTGCCGGACGTCATCGGCTCGACCGGCGGGCGGCTCTACCGCACGGGCGACCGGGCGCGGTGGCGTGCGGACGGGACGATCGAGTTCCTGGGTCGGGTCGACGAGCAGGTGAAGATCCGCGGGTACCGGGTCGAACCCGGTGAGGTCGAGGTCGTCCTCGGTGACCACGACAACGTGCGGGATGTCGTCGTGGTGGCACGAGATGGCGGGCCGCACGGCGGTAAGCGACTGGTCGCGTACGTTGTCGCGGAAGGTGAGTTCAGCGTCAAGGAGCTCCGGTCGTGGCTCCGTGAGCGGGTGCCCGACTACCTGGTGCCGTCGGTGTTCGTGGCATTGGAGAAGCTGCCGCTCACCCCGAACGGCAAGGTCGATCGGCGCGGGCTGCCCGACCCGGAGCCCGAGACCGCGGGTGAGGTGTTCGTCGCGCCCAGGACCGCGGCCGAGGAGACGCTCGCGGCCGTCTGGTCGCAGGTCCTCGGAGTGGACCGCGTCGGCGTGCACGACAACTTCTTCGAGCTCGGCGGTGACTCGATCCTGAGCCTGCAGATCGTGGCCCGCACCCGCGCGGCCGGACTCGGGGTCGACGTGGCCGACGTGTTCACGCACCAGTCGGTGGCCGAGCTGGCAGCGGTCGCGCGGGAGGCGGCGGCGGAGACGCCGGCCGAGCAGGGGGCCGTGACCGGGCCGGTTCCG
Organism: Lentzea albida; assembly: GCF_900111005.1. Lineage (GTDB taxonomy): Bacteria > Actinomycetota > Actinomycetes > Mycobacteriales > Pseudonocardiaceae > Lentzea > Lentzea albida. Next base: position 352,350 of record NZ_FOFV01000007.1, on the reverse strand, counting down.
TTCACACCCATTCAGCGCTGGTTCCTGGCGCAGGACATCCCGGACCGGGACCACTGGAACTGGTCGGGCATGTTCGAACTGGCACCGGGCACCGACCCCGGCCGGTTGAGCCGGGCGCTCGACACCGTGGTGGCCCACCACGACGCCTTGCGGATCCGCTTCACGCCGGAGAGCCAGCACAACGCGCCGGTCGAGTCCGGCGGGATCCTGCGGGTGGCGGACGGCCGTGACGTCGTCGAAGAGATGACCTGGGCGCAGAAGTCGTTGCGGCTGGCCGATGGGCCGCTCATCGCCGCCGTCCACTTCGACCGCGGCGGTGAACCGGCGTGGCTCGGGCTGACCGTGCACCATCTGGTGATGGACGCCGTGTCGTGGAACGTGCTGCTGGAAGACCTCGACACCGCCTACGCGGGCCGAGAACTCGGCCCGAAGACGACGTCGTTCCAGCAGTGGGCGTTGCAGCTGCAGGACGACGACGCCAGCGGCGAACGTGACCACTGGGTCAGCACGACCGCCGACGTGGTCGCGCTCCCGGCCGACGGGGACGGGCCGAACGACGACGCGTCCGAACGGATCGTGCAGTCGTGGCTGGACGCCGGGACGACCGCGGCGCTGCTCGGCGACGCGCACAAGGCGTACCGCACACAGGGGCAGGACCTCCTGTTGACCGCTCTTGCCCAGGCGCTGGGGGAGTGGGCCGGCACTGACCACGTCACGATCGACCTGGAGAGCCACGGCCGCGAAGGCGCGGACCTGTCGCGCACGGTCGGCTGGTTCACGTCGATCTTCCCGGTGCGCCTCCCCCACGAAGGTGATCCGGGGGCGGCGATCAAGGCCGTCAAGGAGGAGCTGCGGTCGGTGCCGCGCCGCGGTGTCGGTCACGGCGTGCTGCGGTGGCTGCACGAGGACCTGCCCGCCGCCGAGCGTCCGGTGCTGTTCAACTACCTCGGCGCGCACGACGGCGCAGACGACCCGTCCGGGCTGATCCGGCGTGAGCTGGACGCCGACCTGGCCGGGCCGAGCGAGGCCGACGGCGGGACCCGGTCGCACCTCCTGCAGCTCGAGGTGCAGCAGACCGCGGACGGCCGCCTGTCGATCGAGTGGTTCCACTCGGCGAACGTGCACGACACCACCACGATCGAACGGGTCGCGGCCCGGTACGTCGAGGCGTTGCGTGAGCTGGTCGCGCACTGCCGTGCTGCCAGCGGTTTCACGCCGTCGGACTTCCCGCTGGCCTGTCTCACCCAGGCCGAGGTCGACGGGCTCGCGGCGAACCGCGCCCTGGCCGACGTGTACCGGTTGGCGCCGGTGCAGTCGGGCATGCTGTTCGGTGTCGTCGGCGCCCCGGACGAGGGTGACGGCCTCTACTGGGGTCAGGGCGTCTACGACCTGGCCGGGCCGGTCGACGCCGACCGGCTCGCCGCGGCCTGGCGTCAGGTGATCGCCCGGCACGCCGCGCTGCGCAGCGGGTTCGTGTGGGAGGGCGTCAGCGAACCGGTGCAGATCGTGCTGTCCGAGGTCGACGTCCCCGTGACGACCCACGACTGGTCCGATGTGGACGAAGCCACGCAGCAGGCGCGGTTGAAGAAGCTGCTGGACAAGGACCGCGGGCTTGGCTTCGACCTCGCCCGGCCACCGCTCACCCGCCTGTACCTGGTGGACCGCGGCGACGGGCGGAACTGGTTGGTCTGGGGCCTGTACCAGGGCTTGTGCGACGGCTGGAGCCTGCCGGTGGTGATGGACGAGGTGTCCCTCGCCTACCAGGGGCAGCCGTTGCCGCCGGCGCGTCCGTACCGCGACTACATCGCGTGGCTCGGTCAGCGCGATCCCGCTGACACAGAGGGGTTCTGGCGCACGTACCTCGCCGGGTTCGAGGCACCGACCGCACTACCGGTGGACCGGCTGGCCGCGAGCCACTACGCGCAGGACCGCCGCCGCACGCACCTCGACGACGACGTCACCTGCAGGCTCGTGGAGCTGGCACGGCGGGAACGCGTCACGTTGTCGACGGTCGTGCAGGCCGCGTGGGCCAAGGTGTTGTCCGACAACGCGGGCGAGACCGACGTGGTGTTCGGCCTGACCGTGTCCGGACGTCCGGCGGACCTCGCCGGGGTCGAGTCGATGGTCGGGTTGTTCATCAACACGCTGCCCGTCCGCGCCAAGGTCCCCGGCGGCACGCCGTTCTCGGCGTGGTTGCACGAGCTGAGCGACAACCAGGTCGCGCTGCAACGGTTCGAGTTCACGCCGTTGGTGGACGTGCAGCGGTGGTCGGCCGTCCCGCACGGCCGCGGCCTGTTCGACAGCATCGTCGTGTTCGGCAACTACCCGCAGGAGGAGGCACCCGGCGAGACGGGCGAGGACTGGGCCGACGCCGTCGAGTCCGTCGAGCAGGGCAACTACCCGCTCACGTTCGCGGTCGACCTGGAGGACACGCTCAAGATCGAGGCCGAGTTCTCCACGGCCGCGTTCGACGCGACCACGGTCGAACGCGTTCTCGACCAGCTCGTCGTCGTGCTGACGGCGGTGGCCCACGAGCCGGAACTGGCCGTGGCCGACCTGCCGTTGCAGCGTCCGGAGCAGGCGGCGCGACTCGTGGCACAGGGCGAGACGGCGATTGCCGCCACCGAATTGCCCGTGCCGCGGCTGATCGAGGGGTGGACGGACGGTGTCGCCGCGAGGTGCGGCGACCGGAGCCTGACGTTCGCCGAACTGGACGACCGGTCCGCCAGGCTGGCGGCACGGCTGAAGCGCGCCGGGGTGACCACGGAATCGCCGGTCGCCGTGCTGGTGCCGCGCGGGATCGAGCTGGCCGTCGCGTTCCAGGCGGTGTTGCGGTCGGGTGGCGTGTACGTGCCGGTCAACCCGGGGCTGCCGGCCGACCGGCTGCGGTACCTGCTGGCGGACGCCGGCGTGGTCGCGGTCGTCACGACCACGGACCTCGTCGGCGAGCTGGCGGGGACCACCTCGTCGGCCAGGTTCGCCGACGCGGTGCTGATGGTCGACGTGCCGTCGGCGGTTCCTGCCGAACCGATGCCGCCGGTGGATCCCGATGCGTTGGCGTACATCGCCTACACGTCGGGCTCGACCGGCCGGCCCAAGGGCGTGGCCGTCACCCACGGCGCTCTTTCGTCCTATGTGGCCGGATGGCGTGACGGACTGGCCTCGCTGGGCGGGCCCGGTCCGGTGCTCTCCATGTCCGGGCCCGGGTTCGACGTGTCGATCGGGGACATGACCCGGGCGCTGGCGTTCGGCCAGACCGTGGTCTTCCTGCCGCACGACGAGCACATCTCCGTGGAGTCGTTGCACCGCACGCTTTCCGGCGACGGTGTGGCGATCGCCGAGATCGTGCCGGGCATGCTGCTCCGCGACCTGGCCGCGCACTGCCGCACGGCCGGGCCGGTCGAGTCGCTGCGGTTGGTGATCTCGGGTACGGACATGTGGACGCACGACGCGTTGACGACGGCCGTCGCCGAGGTGGCGCCCAACGCCGTCCCGGGCAACGTGTTCGGCGTGACCGAGGCGGCGATCGACTCGATCTTCCACCTGGTCGGCGAGGACCACCCGCAGGCCGTCGTGCCCATCGGCACACCGCTCGCGGGTGCCCGTGCCGTCGTCGTCGACGACATGATGCGCCCGGCACCGGTCGGTGTTCCGGGCGAGCTGCTGATCGGCGGTCCGGGTGTGGCGCGGGGGTACGTCAACCGGCCGGACCTGACCGCGGAACGGTTCGTGCCCGACGTGTTCGGCTCGGCCGGTGGACGGCTCTACCGCACGGGTGACCGGGCTCGCTGGCGTGCGGACGGCACGATCGAGTTCCTGGGCCGCGTCGACGAGCAGGTCAAGATCCGCGGCTATCGCGTGGAACCCGGTGAGGTCGAGGTCGTCCTCGGTGATCACGACGACGTGCGTGATGTCGTCGTGGTGGCCAGGGATGGCGGACCGCACGGCGGCAAGAGACTGGTCGCTTACGTCGTGGCCGAGGGTCAGTTCAGCGCGAAGGAATTGCGGAACTGGCTGAGGGACCGGGTGCCGGACTACCTGGTGCCGTCGGTGTTCGTGGCACTGGAGAAGCTGCCGCTCACCCCGAACGGCAAGGTCGACCGCAAGGGCCTGCCCGAACCGGAGCCCGAGACGACGGCCGAGGTGTTCGAAGCGCCGCGGACGTCGGTCGAGGACGTGCTGGCCGAGGTGTGGGCGCAGGTGCTGGGCCTCGACCGCGTCGGTGTGCACGACAACTTCTTCGAGCTGGGCGGCGACTCGATCCTGAGCCTGCAGATCGTGGCGCGCACCCGCGCGGCCGGTCTGGGGGTCGACGTGGCGGACGTGTTCGCCCACCAGACCATCGCCGAGCTCGCGCCGGTCGTGCGGGACACGCCCACCGCGATGCTGGCGGAACAGGGCGTCGTCAGCGGGCCCGTTCCGCTCACGCCGATCCAGCACTGGTTCGTCGAGCAGGACGTCCCCGACCGCGACCACTGGAACTGGTCGGGGGTGTTCGAGCTCGCGGCCGGCACCGACCCGGCGAGGCTCGCGAAGGCGCTCGACACCGTGGTGGCCCACCACGACGCCCTGCGCATCCGGTTCCGCCAGGACGGCGGCACCTGGTTGCAGGACAACGACGGTGAGCAGCACCAGGTGCTGCGTGTCGTCACAGCGGAGAACGACGACGAGGTCGTGGCGCTGATGACCGAGGCGCAGACGTCGTTGCGCCTCGCGGACGGTCCGCTCGTGGCCGCGCTCTACTTCGACCGCGGCGACCGCCCGGCGTGGCTCGGGCTCACCGCGCACCACTTCGTCATGGACGGCGTGGCGTGGAACGTGCTGCTGGAGGACCTCGACACCGTCTACCAGGGCGGGCCGCTCGGGCCGAAGACGACGTCGTTCCAGCAGTGGGCCGAGGTGCTGCACGCCGACGACCCGCGGGCCGAACGCGAGCACTGGGTGGCGCAGACCGAACGCGTCACCGCGGTGCCCGTCGACGGTCGTGGTGCCAACACGGAGGAGTCGGCCGGCACGGTTCGCGGCTGGCTCGACGCCAGGTCGACCGAGCTGCTGCTCGGCGAGGCCCACAAGGCCTACCGGACGCAGATCAACGACCTGCTGCTCGCCGCGTTGCTCAGGACGCTGGGCGAGTGGGCCGGCGTCGGGGACGTCACGATCGACCTGGAGAGCCACGGCCGCGAGGCGATCGCCGACGGCGTCGACCTGTCCCGCACCGTCGGGTGGTTCACGTCGATCTTCCCGGTGCGCCTGCGGCACCACCGACTGGACGACAGCGGTGAGCTGATCAAGGCGGTCAAGGAGCAGCTGCGGACGGTGCCCCGCCGCGGCGTCGGGTACGGGATCCTCCGTTACCTCGAACGCGACGAGAAATTGGTCGCGGCACCGGCGCGGCCGGTGCTGTTCAACTACCTCGGCGCGTTCGACGCGGCGGGCGACGACGCGGTCGGATTGATCAGCGAAGAATTGTCCTCCGACCTCTGCGGGCCGACGGAGAACGAACAGGGGAACCGCTCGCACCTTCTGCACATCGAAGCCGAGCAGACCTCGGACGGTCGCCTGCTGGTCGAGTGGTATTTCAGCACCAACGTCCACTCGAAGACGACCGTCGAGCGTCTCGCGGCGCGGTACGTGGACGTGCTCCGCGATCTTGTGGAGCACTGCCGGTCCGGAGCGGGCGGCGTGACCCCGTCCGACTTCCCGCTGGCCAACATCGATCAAGCGAGTCTGGCCGCCGTGCTCAAGCAGATGGGAGGGTGACGGGAGCGAGCTCGGCGGCATTCAGCGCACTGGGGTCTGCGCATCTGGGGGAGTGAATTCAACGGTGATGCACTGTTCTATTTGGCGTGCCATTTTAAATGTTCATCTTCGCTGCGCATGACCCTCATTCAAATGTCGTATGACTGCTCGGCGGGAATCGCTTGACCCCTTAAATGACGGTTGTGTAAAAAGTGTGTCAGGGGAGGGCGTATCCGTGATCGAAGATATGTATCCGTTGGCGCCGGTTCAGCAGGGGATGCTTTTCCACGTCCTCGAGGCGCAATCGGACAAGGGCGTGTACTGGGCGCAGGGGCTCTACGAGTTCGACGGCGTGCTCGACCTCGGCGCCATGCGCCGCGCGTGGGAGTCGGTGGTCGCCCGCCACGCCGTGCTGCGCACCGGTTTCGTGTGGGAGGGCGTGCCCGAGCCGCTCCAGGTCGTCATGGGTGACGTCCAGGTGCCGTTCGAGGTGCACGACTGGACCGCCGTGGCCGACCAGAAGGCGGCACTCGACGAGCTGCTCGCCCGCGACCGCGCCCAGGGCTTCGACCTCACCAAGCCGCCCCTCATGCGCGTGCACGTCATCAACGACGGCACCAGCCACCACCGCATGGTCTGGGCGCTCTACTCGGGACTGTGCGACGGCTGGAGCGTGCCCGTCGTCCTCGAAGAGGTCGGCGCCACCTACGACGCCTTCTGCCGCGGCACGACCCCGGACCTCGAACCCGTGCGGCCCTACCGCGACTTCATCGCCTGGCTGGGCAAGCGCGACCGCGCCGAGGCCGAGGCGTTCTGGCGCGACTACCTCGCCGGCTTCGACGCCCCGACGGCGCTGCCCGTCGACCACTCCGTCCGCGACCACTGGGCCCAGGGCCGCCGCCACGCCGAACTGCCCGAGGCCCTCACCACGTCGATCATGGACCTGGCCCGCCGCAGGCGCGTCACGCCGTCCACGGTCGTCCAGGCGGCGTGGGCACTCCTGCTGTCGGCCTACTCCGGCGACGACGAGGTCGTCTACGGCCTCACCGTGTCCGGCCGCCCGGCCGACCTGCCCGGCGTCGAGTCGATGGTCGGCGTCTTCATCAACACGCTGCCGGTGCGCGTGCGCATCTCGTGGGAGCGCACCTTCGCCGACTGGCTGGGAGAGCTGCAGGCCAATCAGGTCGCCGTGCAGCGCTACGAGTTCACCGCGCTCTCGGACATCAAGCGCTGGTCGGAACTCCCGCGCGGCAGCGGTGTCTTCGACAGCATCGTCGTGTTCGGCAACTACCCGCAGGCACTGCTGTCCGAAGAGGACGAGGAGAGCGACGACGAGGACCGCTTCGGCGCGCTCGACTCCATCGAGCAGGTGAACTACCCGATCGCCTTCGCGGTCGACCTGGAGGACACGCTCAAGATCGAGGCCGAGTTCTCGACGGGCGCGTTCGACGAGGCGACGGTCGACCGGTTGCTGGCTCAGCTGCAGGAGGTGCTGTCGGCCGCGGTGGCGCGGCCCGAGCAGCTGGTGCGCGAGGTGACGCCCGCTCCGGTGACCGGGTGGGGTGTGGGGCCCGTGGCGGACGAGGAGTTCGTCGGGCTGGCGGAGCGGTTTCGGCGTGCGGTGGGGGAGTTCGGGGAGCGGGTCGCTGTTCGCGACGGTTCCGGCGAACTGACCTATGCCGAACTCGGCGAGCGGGTGGCGCGTGTCGCGTCCGGCCTGAGTGCCGCCGGTGTGCGCGAGGAAACCCGAGTTGGCCTGTGGTTCGAGCGGTCGGTCGACCTGGTGGTCGCGATCCTCGCCGTGACGCAGGTGGGCGGGACGTATGTGCCGCTGGATCCAGCGTTGCCGCACGGCCGGTTGAGGGACGTGCAGGCGGCGGCCGGAGTCGAGCTGGTCGTCTCGCGTGGCGACTACGCGCTGGAAGGTCCGCGGGTGGTCGAACTCGCGGAGCTGGAGAACGCACCCGCCGAGCCTTTCGCCCCGGCGTCCGTGCCGGAGCGCCTCGTCTACACGATGTTCACCTCGGGCTCGACCGGCGTCCCCAAGGGCGTCGAGGTCACCGAGGCGGGCGTCGTCCGGGTCGTGCTCGACCCCGCGGTGGCGGCACGGCCTGGTGACGTGGTCGCGCACATGGCGGCGGTGTCGTTCGACGCCTCCACCTGGGAGATCTGGACCGCTCTGCTGACCGGTGCCACGCTGGCCGTCGCTCCGGCGAACCTGGCCGAACGCCTCGACGTCGCCAAGCTCTTCGCCCAGCACGACGTGACGCTGTCGTTCATGACGACCGGGCTGTTCCACCAGCTCGCGGACACCGACCCGGCCGTGTTCTCCGGGCACCGCAAGGTGCTGGCCGGCGGCGAGGCGATGTCGCCCGTCCAGGCCCGCAAGGTGCTCGACGCGAACCCGGCCGTGGCGATCTACAACATGTACGGCCCCACCGAGTCCACTGTGTACGCGTCGTACCACGACATGCACACCGGACGGCTCGGCCCGTCGTCGGTGCCGATCGGAACGGCGTTGCGGGGCTTGCGTTTTCACGTGCTCGACCGCTGGTTGCAGCCGACACCGGTCGGTGTGCCGGGTGAGCTGTACATCGGTGGCACCGGTCTCGCGCGCGGGTACGCGGGCCGTGCCGACCTGGCCGCGGAGCGGTTCGTGGCCGACCCGTACGTGCCCGGCGCCCGCATGTACCGCACCGGAGACTTGGTGCGGTGGGGTGCCGACGGTGCCGTGGACTTCGTCGGGCGCACCGACGACCAGGTCAAGATCCGCGGGTTCCGGGTGGAGCCGGGTGAGGTCGAGCACGTGCTCGCCGGGCACCCGGACGTCGCCAACGCCGCCGTGATCGTCAACGACAAGCGGTTGATCGCGTACGTCGTGAGCACGGCGGAACCGGCGGAGCTCCGGCGCTTCCTCGCCGAACGCCTGCCGGAGTTCCTGGTGCCGTCGGCCGTGGTGCCGGTGGACGAGTTCCCGTTGAACTCCAACGGGAAGCTCGACGTGCGCGCGTTGCCCGACCCCGGCGCGCCCGAGAGCAGCACCGCGTACGAGCCGCCCAGCACGGAGGCGGAGCGCACGCTCGCCGAGGTGTGGACGCAGGTGCTCGGCGTCGACCGCGTCGGTGTGCACGACAACTTCTTCGAGCTGGGCGGCGACTCGATCGTCAGCCTCCAGATCGTGTCGCGGGCCCGCGCCGCCGGGCTGCGGCTCGAGATCGCCGACCTCTTCACCCACCAGACGGTGCGGGAGCTGGCGGCCCGCGTGAGCACGGCCGAGGAGCCGACGGCCGATCAGGGCACCGTCAGCGGGCCGGTCGCGTTCACGCCGATCCAGAGCTGGTTCCTGCGCGAGGACCTGCCGGAACGCGACCACTTCAACTGGTCCGGCATGTTCGAACTCGCCCGGGGGACCGACGCCGGTGCGATGCGGGCCGCGCTCGGCACCGTCGTGGCGCACCACGACGCCCTGAGGTTGCGACTCGGTGAGGGGACGCAGGAGAACCTCGCCGCCGAGACCGCCGACCTGGTGTCCGTGCTCGACGCCACGGGTCTTGAGGGCGCCCCGCTGGACGAGGCCGTCACCGCGGCCATGACGGGCGCGCAGACGTCGCTGAGCCTGACCGGCGGGCCGCTGTTGCGGGCCGTGTACGTGGACCGCGGTGACCGGCCGGCGTGGTTCGGCCTCACCGTGCACCACTACGTCGTGGACGCCGTCTCGTGGAACGTCCTGCTGGAGGACCTGGAGACCGCGTGCTCCGGCGGTGCGCTGCCGCCCAAGACCACCTCGTACCAGGAGTGGGCCGCCGCCCTGGAGGCGTTCGACCCGCAGGACGAGCTGGTGTGGTGGCGGGACGTCGTGCGGACGACCACGCCCGTGCCGGCCGACCTCGACGGCCCCAACACCGAGGACTCGACCGAGTCCGTGCGCGTCTCCCTCGACGCGGAACGCACTGCGTTGCTGCTGACCCAGGCCCACCGCGCCTACCGCACCCAGGGCCACGAGCTGCTCCTGGCCGCGCTGCTGCAGGTGCTCGGCCGGTGGACGGGAGCGGGCGCCGCGGCGATCGACCTGGAGAGCCACGGCCGTGAGCCGATCGCCGACGGCCTCGACCTGAGCCGCACCGTCGGCTGGTTCACCGCGATCCACCCCGTCGGGCTCCGGCACCCCGACCTCGACGACGTCGCCGGGGTGATCAAGGCCGTCAAGGAGCAGCTGCGGGCCGTGCCTCGGCGCGGTGTCGGGTACACCGTGCTGCGCGAGCGCGACCCCGAACTCCGCGACGCCCCGGCACGACCGGTCGTCTTCAACTACCTCGGCGGGGCAGACGCGGCCGAGGAGCCGGACGGCCTGTTCGCCCGCGAGCTCTCCGAGGACCTGTGCGGTCCTGCGGAGGGCGACGGCGGGCTGCGCTCGCACGTGCTCGGCGTCGAGGTGGTCCAGGCCGCCGACGGGACGCTGTCCGTGGAGTTGCAGTACAGCACGAACCTGCACGAGCGTCCCACGATCGCGCAGCTGGCCGCCGACTACGTGGCGGCGCTGGCCGGGATCGTGGAGCACTGCCTCTCCGGTGCTTCCGGCCTGACGCCGTCCGACGTTCCGCTGGCCGGGCTCTCGCAGTCCTCTTTGGACGCGTTGGTCGAGCGGACGCCCGGACTCGTCGACGCGTACCCGCTGTCGCCGTTGCAGCAGGGCATGCTCTTCCACGCCGTCGAGTCGCCGGACAGCGGCGTCTACTGGACGCAGGACGTGCGGGAGCTGACCGGCGACCTCGACGTCGAGGCCATGCGTGCCGCGTGGCAGCTCGTGCTCGACCGGCATCCCGCGCTGCGCACCGGTTTCGTGTGGTCGGGTGAGCCGTTGCAGGTCGTCGTGGGGGACGTCCCGGTGCCGTTCGAGGTGCGCGACTGGACGTCAGTCGAGGATCCCGACGCCGCCGTGGACGAGCTGCTGGCGGAGGACCGGGCCCGCGGCTGCGACCTGAGCACGGCGCCGTTGCTGCGGGTCGTCGTCGCGCAGGGCCGTGACCGCCACTGGATCCTGCTGGCGTTCCACCACCTCTACGCCGACGGCTGGAGCATCCCGCTGCTGTGGGACGAGGTGACCGCCGCCTACCAGGGCGAGTCGTTGCCGCCGGTGCGTCCCTACCGCGACTTCATCGCGTGGCTCGGCCGGCGCGACGCCGCCGAGGCCGAGGGGTTCTGGCGCGAGTACCTGGACGGGTTCGACTCGCCGACGCCGCTGCCGGTCGACCGCGTGGTGCGCGAGCACTGGTCCCAGGACCGGCGCGAACTGGCGCTGCCCCGTGACGTCACGGCCGATCTCATGGCGTTGGCACGCGACCGCCGGGTGACGCTGTCGACGGTCGTGCAGGCGGCGTGGTCCGTGCTGCTGGCGGCCTACTCGGGCGAGGACGACGTCGTGTTCGGCCTGACCGTGTCCGGCCGGCCCGCCGACCTGCCCGGTGTCGAGTCGATCGTCGGCCTGTTCATCAACACGCTGCCGGTGCGGGTGGGCGTGGCCTGGGAGACGTCGTTCGCCGACTGGCTGGGCGAGTTGCAGGAGAACCAGGTCGCGGTGCAGCGGCACGAGCACACACCGCTCGCCGACATCCAGCGCGTCACCACGGGCGGCCTGTTCGACAGCATGCTCGTCTTCGGCAACTACCCGCAGGGCGCGGCGCCGGAGGAGGGCGAGGAGGACCCGGAGGAGCTGTTCGCCTCGACCGACTCCGTCGAGCAGATGCACTACCCGATCATCCTCGCCGTCGACCTCGAGGCGACCCTGAAGGTGGAGGCCAACTTCTCCACCGGGGCCTTCGACGCGTCCACTGTGGAGCGACTGCTCGGGCAGCTGGCCGAGGTGCTGACCTCGGTGGCGCGCCGGCCGTTGGCCGTGGTGCGGGAGATGACGCCCGCTCCGGTGACGGGCTGGGGTGCCGGGCCCGCGGTGGACGAGCCGTTCGTCGGGCTGGCGGAGCGGTTCCGGCGTGCGGTGGGGGAGTTCGGGGACCAGGTCGCGGTGCGCGACGGTGCTGTCGAGCTGACCTATGCCGAGCTGGGCGAGCGGGTGGCGCGTGTCGCGTCCGGTCTGCGTACCGCCGGTGTCCGCGACGAGACCCGCGTCGGGTTGTGGTTCGAGCGGTCGGCCGACCTGGTGGTCGCGATCCTCGCCGTCGTTCAGGCGGGCGGGGCGTACGTTCCGCTGGATCCAGCGTTGCCGCACGGCCGGTTGAGGGACGTGCAGGCCGCGGCCGGGGTCGAGCTGGTCGTCTCGCGTGGCGACTACGCGCTGGACGGTCCCCGAGTCGTCTCACTCGCAGAGCTGGAGTCCGCGCCTGCGGAGTGGGCCGAACTCGCTGCTGTGCCGGGGCGTTTGGTCTACACGATGTTCACCTCGGGCTCGACCGGTGTCCCGAAGGGCGTCGAGGTCACCGAGGAGGGCGTGCTGCGGGTCGTCCTCGACCCGGCGGTGGCCGCCCACCCCGGCGACGTCGTGGCACACATGGCGGCGGTGTCGTTCGACGCCTCCACCTGGGAGATCTGGACCGCGTTGCTGACCGGCGCCACGCTGGCCGTCGCTCCGGCGAACCTGGCCGAACGCCTCGACGTCGCCAAGCTCTACACCGAGCACGGCGTGACGTTGTCGTTCATGACGACCGGCCTGTTCCACCAGCTTGCGGACACCGACCCGGCCGTGTTCTCCGGGCACCGCAAGGTGCTCGCGGGCGGCGAGGGCATGTCCCCGGTCCAGGCGCGCAAGGTGCTCGACGCGAACCCGGCCGTCGGGATCTTCAACATGTACGGGCCGACCGAGTCCACTGTGTACGCGTCGTTCCACGACATGCACACCGGACGGCTCGGGCCGGCGACCGTGCCGATCGGCGACGCGTTGCGGGGCCTGCACTTCTCTGTTCTGGACCGGTGGCTCCGGCCCTCGCCGGTCGGTGTGCCGGGAGAGCTGTACATCGGTGGCGTCGGTCTGGCCCGTGGTTACGCGGGGCGTGCCGACCTGGCCGCCGAGCGGTTCGTGCCGGACCCCGTGGTGCCCGGTGCCCGCATGTACCGCACCGGTGACCTGGTGCGGTGGGGTGCCGACGGTGCCGTGGACTTCGTCGGGCGCACCGACGACCAGGTCAAGATCCGCGGGTTCCGGGTGGAGCCGGGTGAGGTCGAGCACGTGCTCGCCGGGCACCCCGAGGTCGCCAACGCCGCTGTGGTCGTTCGTGAGCTGCAGCAGGGCAAGCGGCTCGTCGCCTATGTCGTGGGCACCGCCGAACCCGCCGCGCTGAAGGGGTACCTGGGGGAGCGGCTGCCGGAGTTCCTGGTGCCGTCCGCGATCGTCGCGCTGGACGAGCTGCCGTTGAACTCCAACGGGAAGCTCGACAAGCGCGCGCTGCCGATGCCCGAGGCACCGGAGTCCACCAGCGTCGCGCCCAGCACGGACACCGAACGCGCGCTGGCCGCGGTGTGGTCGCAGGTGCTCGGGGTCGAGCGGGTCGGCGTGCACGACAACTACTTCGAGCTGGGCGGCGACTCGATCATCAGCCTCCAGGTCGTGGCGTGGGCCCGGGAAGCGGGCCTGGAGCTGAAGATCGCCGACATCTTCACGCACCAGACGATCCAACAGATCGCCCTGCACACGGGTGTCGCGGCCGGTGCGGAGGTCAGCGCGGAGCCCTTGGCCGACCTGGCGCCGCTCAAGGCGCGGGTGCCGGGAGCCGTGGACGCGTACCCGTTGTCGCCCATGCAGCAGGGCATGCTGTTCCACGTCCTGGAGGCGCCCGCCGACACCGCCGTGTACTGGGCGCAGGACGTGCGGGAACTGCGCGGACCGCTCGACGCGGCCGCTCTGCGCGAGGCCTGGCGGACCGTCGTGGGACGGCATCCCGCGCTGCGCAGCGCGTTCGTGTGGGAGGGAGTCGACGAACCCCTGCAGGTCGTGGCCGGCGAGGTCGACGTGCCGTTCGAGGTGCTCGACTGGACGTCGGTCGCCGATCCCGCCGCGGCACTCGACGACCTGCTCGACGCCGACCAGCGGCGCGGTTTCGACGTCACCACGGCCCCGTTGCTGCGCGTGTACGTGGCCGACCGGGGCGACCGCCAGTGGGTCGTGTTCACGTTCCACCACCTGTACCTCGACGGCTGGAGCATCCCGCTCGTCTGGGACGAGGTCCTCGCCGCCTACCGGGGCGAGGCGCTGCCGCCGGTGCGCCCGTACCGCGACTACATCGCGTGGTTGCAGGACCAGCCCGCCGCCGACGACTTCTGGCGCGAGTACCTCGACGGCTTCACCTCACCCACCGCTCTCCCAGTCGACCGCACGTCGCGGCTGCACTGGGACCAGGGCAGGCACCACCGCGAACTGCCGGAAAGCGTCGCCCTCGCGCTGGAGGCACTCGCACGGCGCGAGCACGTCACGATCAGCGCCGTCGTGCAGGCCGCGTGGGCTCTGCTGCTGGCCGCGCACAGTGGTGACGACGACATCGTCTTCGGCCTCACCGTCTCGGGCCGGCCGGCCTCGCTGCCCGGCGTCGAGTCGATCGTCGGTCTGTTCATCAACACGCTGCCGGTGCGGGTCCGGGTCCCCGGCGACCGCACGCCGTTCGACGAGTGGCTGCGGACCGTCCAGGAAGGACAGGTCGCCGCACAACGGTTCGAGCACTCGCCGCTGGTCGACATCCAGCGGATCGCCGGCGTGCCGAGGCTGTTCGAGAGCATCGTGGCGGTCCAGAACCTGCCCAGCGGCCTCGACGACGACGGTGACGACGGCGACGAGTTCGACTCGCCCGCCATGCTGGAGCAGGGCCGCTACCCGCTCAAGCTCGTCGTGGACGTCGACGGGCAGCTCGCGCTGCTGTGCGAGTACTCGACGGGCGCGTTCGACGCGGACACCGTCGAGGCGCTGGTCGACCAGCTCGAGCTCATCCTGACCGCGGTGGCGGAGGCGCCGGGCACGCCGGTGCGGGAGATCGCGCTGCTGGACGCCGGGCAGCGGGCCGAGGTGCTGGAGTGGAGCACGTCCTCGCCGCGCGAGCTGGCCTCGGGACACCTGGCGGCGCTGTTCGGGCGACAGGTCCTGGCCCACCCGGACCGGCTCGCGGTTCGCGGCGGTGTGGACCTCACCTATGCGGAGCTCGACCGGAGGGCCTCGGGTGTGGCGCGGTGGTTGCGGGCGCACGGGGTGGGCGCCGGTACGCGGGTCGGGTTGCACCTGGACCGCGGTGCCGAGCTGATCGTCGCGATGCTCGGGGTGATCGGGGCCGGGGGCAGTTACGTGCCGCTGGACCCGGCGCAGAACGCGGCCCGCCTCGCGCAGGTGGTGGGGGTGGCCGAGGTCGGGCTCGTGGTGACGGCGGGGGAGTGGCCGCTGGACGTCCCGCGGGTGAGGGTGCTGGCGCTGGCTGGTGCGGGTGGTGCGCCGGTTGGTGCGGATCGCGCGCTGGCTGGTGTGGATGGCGCGCCCCCGAGCGCTCCCGGCCCCCTCCCGGTCGTCGGCGCCGCCGACAGCGAGCTCTACGTCCTGTTCACCTCCGGCTCCACCGGAACCCCCAAGGGTGTCTCCCTCACCCACGAAGGCGTCGCCAGGGTCTGCACCGACCCGGCCGTCCGAGTCGAGCCCGGCGACGTCGTGTCGCACCTCGCGGGCATCGCCTTCGACACCGGGGCGTTCGAGATCTGGCTGGCCCTCCTGAACGGTGCCACCCTCGTGGTCGGCCCGGCGGACGTCGCGGAGCGGATGGACGTCGGCGGGTTCCTGCGCGACAACGCCATCACGGCCTCGCTGCTCACGACGGGCCTCTTCCACCAGCTGGTCGAGACCTCGCCCGACGTGCTCGACGGGTTGCGGTTGCTCGTCGTCGGCGGTGACGCCCTGCAGGCCCAGCACGCCCGCACCGCCCGCGAACGCCGGCCGGACCTGCGGATCGTGAACGCCTACGGGCCCACCGAGACCACGATGACCTGCACCGTCCACACGCTCAACGGTGTCACCGCGCAGGTGCCCATCGGCAGGCCGTTCGCAGGCATGCGGGCGTTCGTGCTCGACCCGTGGTTGCAGCTGGTGCCGGCCGGTGTGGCGGGTGAGTTGTTCGTCGGTGGTCCTGGTGTGGCGCGTGGGTACGTCGGCCGCGCGGACCTCACCGCGGAACGGTTCGTCCCCGATCCGACGCACCAGGGCGAGCGGCTGTACCGCACGGGCGATCGGGCGCGCTGGCGTGCCGACGGGACGCTCGAGTTCCTCGGCCGTGCCGACGACCAGGTCAAGATCCGGGGCTTCCGGGTCGAGCCCGGTGAGGTCGAGGCGCTGCTCACCTCCCACGAGGACGTGCGGGCCGCCGCGGTCGTGGCCACGGCCTCGGCGACCGGGAAGCGGCTGGTGGCGTACGTGGTCACCGAGGCCGGGACGAGCGAGCTGCGGGCGTTCCTGCGGGAGCGGCTGCCCGACTACCTGGTGCCGAGTGCGTTCGTGACGCTCGACGCGCTTCCGTTGACCAGCAACGGAAAGCTGGACAGGAAGGCGTTGCCCGAACCGGCCGCGCCGGAGGCGGACCAGGCGTTCGTCGCGCCGCGCACCGAGCAGGAACGCGCGCTGGCGGGCATCTGGGAGAAGCTGCTCGGTGCCGACCGCGTCGGCGTGCACGACAACTTCTTCGACCTGGGCGGCGACTCGATCGCCAGCCTGCAGGTGGTGGCACGGGCCCGTGCCGCGGGGCTCGGCCTCGCGGTCGCGGACCTGTTCACCCACCAGACCGTCGCGGAACTCGCCGCCGTGGCCACGGTTCCCGCCACGGTCGACGAGGGTCCGGCGACCGGTCCCGTGCCGCTCACGCCCATCCAGCGGTGGTTCACGAACGCCCCCATCGACGACCGGAACCACTGGAACTGGTCGGGACTCTTCGAACTGGAGCCGGACGTCGACGCCGACAGGCTCGCCGCCGCGCTCACCACCCTCGTCACGCACCACGACGCCCTGCGCACCCGCCTGCACCACGGCCCCGACGGCTGGCACCAGCACGTCGTCGAGCCGGGTGAGGCAGCCAGGTTCGAGGTCGTCCAAGGCGATGTTCAGCAGCACATGGGCGCGCTGCAACGCTCGCTGGACCTCGAAAACGGGCCGCTGGTGGCCGCGATCCTGGTCGACCGCGGCGACGAACCCGCCTGCCTCGGGCTCGTCGTGCACCACCTCGTGGTCGACGGCGTGTCGTGGAACGTCCTGCTGGAGGACCTCGACGCGGCCTACCGGGGTGAGGAGCTGCCGCCGAAGACGACGTCGTTCCGCAGGTGGGCCGAGTCCGTCGCCGCCTTCGCCGACAGCGACGAGGTCCGCGCCGAACTGCCGTACTGGCTGGAGAAGGCGGAGACGCCCTTCTCGCTGCCGGTCGACGCCACCGGCGCCAACACCGAGGACTCCGCTGCGGTCACGGAGGTCACCGTGGCGGCCGGAGACCTGCCCAACGCCCAGGTGCTCGACGTGGTGCTGGCCGCGCTGCACCAGGCGCTCGGGGAGTGGGCCGGCACCGACACCGTCGTCGTCGACCTCGAACACCACGGCCGCGAGAGCGTCGCGCCGGGCACGGACCTGTCCCGCACGGTCGGCTGGTTCACCTCGGTCCACCCGTTGGTGCTCCAGCACGACGACCTGACCGACGGCGCCGGAACCCTCGCAGCCGCAAGGGAAAGTCTGAAGTCCGTGCCACGCCACGGGGTCGGGTACGGCGCGCTGCGCCACCTGACGGCCGACGACCAGGACGTGCGCCGCCTGCGGGCGGCGCCCGACCGCCAGATCAACATCAACTTCACGGGTGGCCTCGACACCGTGGGCGACGACGAGGTCAGGGGCCTCGTCGCCGACGAACTACCGGGTGACCTGTGCGGCGACAGCACCAGCGGAGGTGTTCGTCCGCACGCGCTGCACCTGGAGATCGAGCGCACCGGCGGGGGAGAGCTCCTCGTCGAATGGCACCACAGCACCAACCTGCACCGCACCGACACCGTGCGACGGGTCGCGTCCCGCTTCCGGGAAGCCGCAGAGGCCCTCATCGCACTCCCGAACAGCAATTGAGGGGGAGCAGTCCTTGTCCACGCCCAAACGGATCTACACCCTGTCGTCGGAAGAGGCCGCCGAGGCCGAGAACCTGACGCTGCGCCTCGCCAAGGAGTACTCGGGTCCCGCGGACGAGCAGCTGCTGCGCGACCTGCCGCTGCTCGCCGCCGAACTGCCCGTGGGCCAGCGCCGCTTCCTGCGCGACTTCGCGCTCGAGGACGAGCTGGGCTACGCCGTGGTCCGCGGCCACACCATCGACGACGCGCGCATCGGCCCGACGCCCGAGCACTGGCGCGGCCGGCCGGTGCCCACCCCGGAGTTCGCCGAGGAGATCCTCCTGCTGCTGCACGGATCCCTGCTCGGTGAGCCGTTCGGCTGGAAAACCCAGCAGGACGCCCGGCTCGTGCACGACATCTTCCCCATCAAGGGGTTCGAGACCGAGCAGATGGGGATCGGCAGCACTGACACGCTCACGCTGCACACCGAGGACGCGTTCCACCCGTGGCGCGCGGACTACCTGCTGCTGGAGTGCCTGCGCAACCCCGACAAGGTCGCCACGATCGTGTCGGAACCGGACCTGCGCTCGCTCGACGCGGACGTCCTGGAGCTGCTGCACGAGCCGAACTTCCTGATCCGGCCGGACGACTCGCACCTGGCGAAGCACAACGTCACCAAGGGCGTCGACGCCGAGTTCTCCGAGATCGACGAGATGAAGGCCGACGACAACCGCGTCGCGGTGCTCTACGGGTCGCGCGAGCACCCGTACATCCGCATCGACCCGTACTTCATGGAGACGCCGACGGACCCGGCCGCGCGCAGGGCGCTGCAGGCCGTCAGCGACCTCCTGGAGGCGTCCTGCCTGGACGTCGCCCTGGAACCCGGTGACGTGCTGATCATCAACAACCACCGCCTCGCGCACGGCAGGCAGGCGTTCCAGGCCCGCTACGACGGCACGGACCGCTGGCTCAAGCGGGTCAGCATCACGACCGACCTGCGGAAGTCCCACGAGCGGCGCGTATCGGCGACCGCACGCCTCATCTGACGGATACGGAAGTCATGCCGAACCCGTTCCACACCCTCCCGCCCACCGCCAGGGGCATCCTCGCCGTCCTCCGGGTCCTGCCCAGGGTCAGCCGGCCGCGCACGGTGCTCCTGGCGGGCGGCGTGGTGGTGAGCGCGGTCCTGCCCATCGGGATCGCGGTCCTCACCGGCCTGCTCATCGGCGCCATCCCGGACGCCGCGCGCGGCGGCGCGGACTCGTCCGCCGCCGACCGGGTGGGCACCCTGCTGATCGCCGTCGCCGTCGCGATCCTGCTGGAGCGCCTCACGTCCCCGCTGCTGCGGGCCGCCGTGTCGACGCTCGGCCGCGACGTCGACCGGTACCTGCAGGAGGTCGTGCTCACCGCGCTGGGCAAACCGAGGGGCATCGCGCACCTCGAGGACTCCGACGTGGTCGACGAGATCCGCATCGTGCGCGGCCTCGGCATGAGCGCGCACCGGCCGGGCCAGACCGTCGAGGCACTGCCGGAGGTGCTCACGTCGTGGTTGCGGGCGGTCGGCTCGGCGGCCGTGCTCACCTGGTTCCACTGGTGGCTCGGCGCGCTGTGGCTCGTGGTCTGGCCGATCATCGTCTACCGCATGCAGCGCGACTACCTGCGCATCGGCGAGGAGGGCTTCGGGCAGAGCGCCCAGCTCCGCCAGGCCGAGTACGTCCGCGACCTCGCGCTCGACCCGCCGCCCGCCAAGGAGGTGCGGCTGTGGGGCGTGCTCGACTGGCTCGTGCACCGCTTCGACACGTTGTGGCAGGCGGGGATCGGGCCGATCCGCAAGGCCCGCCGGCCGCGGCCCGGCATGGTGGTCGGGTCCGCGTCCGCGATCATGGTCATCAACCTGCTGTCGTACGGCCTGCTGGCTTATGCGGCCGTGCGGGGAGATCTGACGCTGGCCGCGCTCGCGGTGTTCGTGGAGGCGCTGGCCAACGCGAACGAGTACGCGGTCGGCGACGAGCACCTGTACCTGTCCAACGCCGCCGTCACCGTGCCGAAGCTGCTCTCGCTGGAGAAGCGGCTCGCGGACAACGGTCCTCCTCAGTCCGGATTGCCGGTCGACGAGAACGTTCCGGCGCAGGAGATCCGGTACGAGGGCGTGCACTTCCGCTATCCCGGCGGTGACCGTGAAGTCCACAAAGGACTAGATCTGACCATCCCGGCGGGGCGGTCGCTGGCGATCGTCGGGGACAACGGCGCGGGCAAGACGTCGCTGGTGAAGCTGCTGGCCGGGTTCTACGAGCCCACCGGCGGCAAGATCACCGTGGACGGCACCGACCTCGCGAGCCTCGACCCGCAGGAGTGGCGCCGGCGCGTCGCCGTGCTGTTCCAGGACTTCACCCGCTACCACCTGCCGGTGCGCGACAACATCGGACTCGGCGCTCCCGAGCACGCGGGCGACGAGGACATGCTGCGCCGCGCCGCCGAACGGGCCGGGATCGGCGATCTGATCGAAACGCTCCCGAACGGCTGGGACACGGTGCTGTCGCAGGCCTACACCGACGGCGTCGACCTCTCCGGCGGGCAGTGGCAACGGGTGGCGCTGGCCCGTGCGATGTTCGCCGTCGAGGCGGGCGCCAAGGTCCTCGTGCTCGACGAACCCGCGGCGGCGCTGGACGTGCGGGCGGAAGCCGAGCTGTACGAACGGTTCCTCGACCTCACCCAGGGCCTCACCACGATCATCATCTCGCACCGCTTCTCCACCGTGCGGCGCGCGGACCGGATCGTGGTCGTGTCCGAGGGCCAGGCGATCGAGGCCGGTGGCCACGACGAGCTGATGGACCTCGACGGCCGTTACGCCCACCTGTTCCGCCTCCAGGCAGAACGCTTCCAGCCGGTGGGAGGCACCGATGCGTGACACCTGGAAAGCCTTCCTCACCACCATCAGCTTCGGGTTCCGGGCGGCGCGCTGGCACGCGGTCTTCCAGATCCTCACGGAGATCGCACTCGCGCTCACCGGCCCGTTGATCGCCTACAGCGCCGGCAACCTCGTCGACGCCGCCGCGGACAGCGACCTGGAGCGCGCGCTCACCGCCGGGTTCGGCATCGCCGCCGCGACCGGGCTGCTCATCGTCGCCCAGTACTACAACGCCCACTGCGTGTTCGCGGTCCTCGAACGCACGCAGGCGTTGTCGGACAGGACGTTGATGCGGCTGCTCGGCGGCATCGGCAGCCTCGCACCGCACGAGCACCCGAAGTACCTCGACCAGATCCAGCTCCTGCGCGAGGAGCGCGAGAGCCTCGCCGAGATGACCAACGCGACGGCCGGTCTGGTCAGCGCGGTCGTGGGCTTCGGCACCACGGCGTTGCTGCTCGCGGACGTCCACCCGGCGCTGATCTCGCTGGCACTGCTGGCGTTCATCTCGCTGTGGATCACCAGCCGGGCCAACGACCTGGCGGTGGACGCGCAGGAGGACACCGGCGAACCCGAGCGGTTGCGCCGCCACCTGTTCGACATCGGCACGACCGCCGGCGCGGGCAAGGAGCTGCGGATCTTCGGGCTCACCCGCGAGCTGGTCCGCCGCCACCACCAGGTGTCGGACGAGGTGCTGGACACCCGCAACCGCGCCGCCTGGCGCGGTGCCGCGCTGAAGAGCGTCGACGCCGTGATCAACGCGGCCGGGTTCTTCGGGGCGATCGCGCTGGTGGTCTGGCTCGCCGTCGAGGGCAGGGCGACCCCCGGTGACGTCGTGATGGTCGTCGGCCTGACGATCGAGATGGCCGCGGTCGTCGCCACCTCCGTCGGGTACAGCGGCGACTTCCTGTGGTGCCTCAAGCAGGCGAAGCGCTACCTCTGGCTGGAGCGGTTCGCCGCCGAGGCCGCCCAGGAGCCCGACGAGCCGGTCGCGCCGCCCGCGACACTGACCCACGGCATCGACCTCGTCGACGTCACCTACCGCTATCCGGGCAGCGAGCGGACCGTGCTCGACGGCGTCTCGCTGCACCTGCCCGCCGGAGCCGTCGTGGCGCTGGTGGGGGAGAACGGCGCGGGCAAGTCGACGCTCGTGAAGCTGTTGTGCGACTTCTACGAGCCGGACGACGGCAGGATCCAGGTCGACGGCGTCGACCTGCGCCGCTTCCCCGTCCCGGACTGGCGTTCGCGCCTCACCGGAGCGTTCCAGGACTTCGTGGAGCTGCGGCTGCCGGCGCGCGAGGCGATCGGGGTCGCCGACACCTCGCGGATCGACGACGACGTTGCTCTGCGGGGAGCTTTGCGGAGAGCGGGTGCGGTGTCCGTTGTGGACGGTCTGCCGCACGGGCTCGACACGCGGCTCGGCCGGGAGTGGGACGGCGGTGTCGAGCTGTCCGGCGGGCAGTGGCAGAAGCTGGCACTCGCCCGCGGCCTGCTGCGCACCGACCCGTTGCTCGCGGTCTTCGACGAACCGACCGCCGCGCTCGACCCGCAGACCGAGCACGCGTTGTTCGAACGCTTCGCTGCGGCCGCTCGTGAAGGGAAGTCGCGGGGGACAGTGACTCTCCTTGTGTCGCACCGGTTCTCGACCGTGCGCATGGCGGACCTGATCGTCGTGCTCGACGGCGGCCGCATCCGCGAAATGGGCAGCCACGAGCACCTCATGGCCCACCCCGACCTCTACGCCGAGCTGTACGACCTGCAGTCCTCGGCCTACCGCTGAAAGGAGCCGTCCTGATGAAGTTCGAACCAGCACCTCTCGAGGACTGGATGCGTCTGTACTACTTCGCGGTGGACGACGACATCGGCAGCAGCGGGGTCGAGGACTACTCGCTCGCCGACCTGCGGGCGTTGCTCGGCATCGGCGCCGACGAGCTCGACGCCGTGGTGTTCCGCGACAGCACGTCGTTCGGCGGCGAGGAGGTCCGGACCGCGATCGCCGCGCACTGGGGCACCGGCGACCCCGACCAGGTCATGGTCACGCACGGCGGCAGCGAGGCGATCTACCTCGTGCTGAGCACGTTGCTGGAGCCCACTGACGCCGTGGTCGTCACCGAGCCGACGTACCACACGCACACGTCCATCGCCCGGACGATGGGCTGCGACCTGCGGGTGTGGCCGTTGCGGCCGGAGAACGGGTTCCGGCCCGACCTGGACGACCTGCGCGCTGTCGTCGACGGTGCCAAGGCCGTCGTCGTGAACTTCCCGCACAACCCGACGGGAGCGTCGCTGACTCCCGCCGAACGCGACGAGTTCGTCGAGATCTGCCGGGAGGCCGGTGCGTACCTGGTGTGGGACCAGGCGTTCCGGGAGATGGTCGTGGAGGGCGAGCCGCTGGTCGACCCGGTGCACGACTACGACAGGGCCATCTCGATCGGCACGCTGTCGAAGGGCTACGGCCTGCCGGGACTGCGCGTGGGCTGGGCGATCGGGCCGCAGGACGTCCTGCGCGGCACGCTCGACCTGCGCGACCGCATGACGTTGCACCTGTCGCCGCTGGTGGAACTGCTCGCCACGCGCGTCGCCCAGAACGCCGACCTGCTGGTGGGTCCGCGCATGGACAACGCCCGCACCAACCTGGCACTGCTGCGCAAGTGGGCCGCGGAGCACCCGGACCTGATCGACCTGCCGGTGCCGATGGGCGGCGCGTCCACGTTCCCGCAGCTCCTCGGCCACGCCGACACCACCGATTTCTGCCACGAACTGGCACGTCAGCACCGCACGCTCCTCGTACCGGGGACGTGCTTCGGGGACCCGACCCGCGTCCGGCTGGGTTACGGAGGTCCCGCCGCCTCGTTCGCCCGAGGCCTCGACACGCTCGCACTAGTGGGGGAGAAGGCCCGTGTTCAGAATTGACCTGTCCGCATCCGACGTCGCCGAGGCCGACGCCCTCGTCGCTTCGCTGGCGTCGCGCTACCGCACGGTGGAGGACCCGGAGTTCGTGCGCGAGGCCACGGTCATCGCCCACGAACTGCCCCGCGCCCTCCGTGCGGGCCTGCTCGAGTTCCGCCTGACCGAGCCGCACCCGCTGTGCGTCGTCGGCGGCTACCGGCTCGACGACGACCGCATCGGCCCGACGCCCGCGCACTGGAAGGACTGCGGGGGTGAGGACAGGC
Organism: Lentzea albida; assembly: GCF_900111005.1. Classification (GTDB taxonomy): domain Bacteria; phylum Actinomycetota; class Actinomycetes; order Mycobacteriales; family Pseudonocardiaceae; genus Lentzea; species Lentzea albida. Next base: position 328,494 of record NZ_FOFV01000007.1, on the reverse strand, counting down.
CGACGCTGGCCGAGGACCTGTTCTTCTACCTGTGCGCGTCGCTGCTGGGCGACCCGATCGCGTGGTCCACACAGCAGGACGGCCGGCTGCTGCACGACGTGTTCCCCATAAAGGAGCACCAGTACGAGCAGCTCGGCTCGGGCAGCGAGGAGCTGCTGACGTGGCACATCGAGGACGCGTTCCACCCGATGCGCACCGACTACGTGGGCCTCATGTGCCTGCGCAACCCGGACGGCGTCAACACCACGTACGGATCGTTGGAAGGCATCTCGCTGCCCGACGACGTGGTCGAAGTCCTGCGCCAGGAACGGTTCCCGATCCGCCCGGACCGTTCGCACCTCGCCGCCAACCGCCAGAACGACGGCGACGACGAGCAACTGCGCCGCCTGCGCGACCGCAGCTACGAGTGGATCTCCGGCCTGGACGCCCACCCGGAGCCCATCGCGGTCCTGTTCGGCCCGCAGGAGGACCCGTACCTGCGCCTCGACCCGTATTTCATGGAGGTCCCGGCCTCCGACCCCGAGGCGGCCGCCGCACTCGACACGATCGTCAAGGCCATCGACGCCGCCATCACGGGCTACGCCCTGAAGCCCGGCGAGGTCCTGTTCCTCGACAACTACCGGGGCACCCACGGCCGCGAGCCGTTCAAGGCCCGCTTCGACGGCACCGACCGCTGGCTGACCCGCCTGAACATCGCCCGCGACCTCCGCAAGTCGCGCGCCCACCGCCGCACCGCCGACGACCGCACCATCTACTAGGCAGGAATTCTGATGCGCACGAGCCCTTTCGACGATGAGGACGGCCGCTTCTTCGTGGTCGTGAACGCCGAGGACCAGCACGCCCTCTGGCCGGCGACGCTCGCCACCGTGCCCGACGGGTGGACCGTGGTGCACGGCGAGGAGAGCCGCCAGTCGTGCCTCGACTACGTGAACGAGCACTGGACGGACATGCGGCCGCGCAGTGTGCGGGAGCAGTTGGACCGGCAGGCTGCCGGTCGGTGACCGGTTAGGTGACGTGGGGCGCGGCCTCGCCGGGATGCCGGTGGGGCCGCGCTCGCGCGTGGTGGGCTGCGTGCGTCGGTGGAGCGCGTGCGTCGGTGGAGCGCGCTCGCCGTTGTGGCCGACGCGCCGCGGGCCTGCTGCGCTCCTACCGGCACGCCGCGGGCCGGAACCACAGCCCGCCTCCTCCTCCGACGCGCCGCAGGTCCGGACCACAGCCCGCCGCCCTCCCGACGCTCCGCGACCGGTTTGCCCCGCCGCGTCCCCCGAGTCCGGACAGGACGATCTAGGCTGGCGCGGTGATCACCGGGTGGCGGCACCCCGCCCGCCTCGTCGTACTCGCCTTCCTGGCGGCCACCGCGGCCGCCACCGCGCTGCTGATGCTGCCGGTCGCCGCCGAGTCCGGGCAGGCCACCGCCTTCATGGCCGCGCTGTTCACCGCTGCCTCCGGCATCAGCGGCACGGGGCTCGCGGTGGTGGACACCGGGTCGCACTGGTCGGCGTTCGGCGAGGTCGTGCTGCTGGTGCTGTGGCAGGTCGGCGGGTTCGGCATCATGACGCTCGCGTCGGTGCTGGCGCTGCTGATCTCGCACCGGCTGGGGCTGCACATGCAGCTGACGGTGAAGACCGAGACGAACACGCTGAACCTCGGGCAGGTCCGCGCGGTCGTGGCGGGGGTCGTGACGGTCAGCCTGGTCGTCGAGGCGATCGGTGCGGTGGTGCTGGCGCTGCGGTTCTGGCTCGGGTACGGGGAGCCGTTCGGGCGGGCGCTGTACTCCGGGGTGTTCCACTCCGTCTCGGCCTTCAACAGCGTCGGGCTGGCGCTCTACCCCGACAGCCTCATGCGGTACGCGACGGACCCGTGGGTCTGCCTGCCGATCGTCGTGGTGGCGGTGACCGGCGGGCTGGGGTTCCCGGTGCTGTTCGAGTTCCTGCGGCGGCGCCGGAAGCGGTGGTCGCTGCACACCAAGATCACCGTGCCGGTGTACCTGGGGCTGATGGCGTTCGGCACGCTGGTGGTGCTCGTCGTCGAGTGGGGGCGGGCCGGCACGCTCGGGCCGTACGGGGTGGGGGACAAGCTCCTCATCGGACTGTTCCACGGCGTCATGTACGGCAGCGCGGGGTTCAACACCGTCGACGTCGCCCAGTTGCAGCCCGCCACGATGCTCGCCGGGGACGTGCTGATGTTCATCGGCGGCGGCAGCGCCGGGACGACGGGCGGGATCAAGGTCACGACGTTCGCGTTGCTCGCGTTCGTGCTCTACGCCGAGGTCCGGGCCGAGCCGAGCGTGCACGTGATGGGGCGCCGGATCAGCGCCGAGGTGCAGCGGCAGGCGGTCACGGTCGCGTTGCTGGGCGTCGGCGTCGTGATGGCCGCGACGCTCGTCCTGCTGGCCACGAGCTCGTTCCGCCTGGACGACGTGCTGTTCGAGACGACGGCGGCGTTCGGCGGCGTCGGACTGTCCAGCGGGCTCACCGCCCAGCTGTCCGTCACCGGGCAACTGGTCATCATCGTGCTGATGTTCATCGGCAGGGTCGGGCCGATCACCCTGGTGTCGGCCCTGGCGCTGCGGGAACGCCGCAGGCGCTACGAACTACCCGAGGAGCGACCCATTGTCGGATAGGCAGGAATCCCGCGTCGTCGTGCTCGGGCTGGGCCGCTTCGGCAGCTCGCTCGCGCTCGAACTGGTCTCCCAGGGCGTCGAGGTGATGGCGATCGACTCCGACCCGAAGCTGGTCCAGCGCTACGCCGACGACCTCACCCACGCCGTCGTCGCCGACACCACCGACGCCGAGGTGATGCGCCAGCTCGGGGTCGACGAGTTCGAACGGGCGGTCGTCGGCATCGGCACCAACCTCGAGGCCAGCATCCTGACCACGGCCGTGCTGGCCGACTTCGGCATCCCGAACATCTGGGCCAAGGCGATCAGCCGCGAGCACGGACGCATCCTCGAACGCATCGGCGCGCACCACGTCGTCCTGCCCGAGCACGAGATGGGCGAACGCGTGGCGCACGTCGTCACCGGCAAGATCCTCGACTACATCGAGTTCGAGGACGACTACGCGATGATCAAGACCCGGCCGCCCCGGGAGGCGATCGGCAAGCCGCTCGGCCAGAGCAAGCTGCGCGGCAAGTACGGCGTCACCGTCGTGGGCGTCAAACGGCCCGGCGAGGGCTTCGACTACGCCACCGCGGAGACCGTGGTCGAACGCGGCGACGTGCTGATCGTCGCCGGCAAGGTCACCGACGTGGAACGGCTGGCGGACCTGACGTGACGGCCGCGCCGACCTCCTCGGTGAACACCTGGCGGAGCACGCCGATCCACCACAGGAACGTCAGAGCGATGACCGTCGGGTTCTTCACGAACAGCAGCACGGCCAGGTAGGTCTGCCTGGCCGACGGCGGCAGCAACGCCGACACCACGTGCTCGGCGAGCACCTCGAACACGGCGAACGCCGCGCTCAGGAAGACGACCTGCCACACCAGGCTGCGCCAGTGCCGCCGCGCGAAGTCGCGACCCGAGCGCAGCCGCCTCCCGGCCACGGCGATCCGCCACACCAGCACCACGAGCAGGACGCGCGCCGCCATCACCACGACCTCGGACGCCGTCGCGACGGCCGGGGGGATCTCACCCGTCCAGTTCACGACGACCAGCCGCTGGACCGAGGCGATCAACGACAGCCCGACCACCAGCGGCAGGTGCCGGGTGTAGCAGCGCCAGGTCCACTTCGGCACTTCCCATGCCAGCTTCAACTCGCTTACGGTTCCCCCTGATAACTTCAGTCGACTGAACAATTTAGTTCAGTGTACTGAAATGTCGTGCGAGGTAAAGTGACGACGTGGAAGATCGAGATGCCGGACGCGAGCTCAGCACCGCCGTGGTCGCGTTCCACGAGGCCGTCGGCGCGACCCTCGGCGTGACGGCCGTGGACCAGCGCGCGCTCGCCGTGATCATGGGCGCCGGATCGGTCTCCGCGGGGGAGCTGGCCAAGGAGATCGGCCTGACCCCCGGTGCGGTCACGGGCGTGGTCGACCGCCTCGCACGGGCGGGGCTCGCCCGGCGCGAACCGGACCCGCAGGACCGCCGCCGGCTGGTGATCACCGCGGTGCCCGGCGCGTTCGGCGACGCCTTCTCCGGCCTCGCCAAGGCCATGGCCGAGCTGACGGACCGCTACACGCCCGCCGAGCAGGCGGTGATCGGAGACTGGGTGGCGCGCACGATCGCCGTGCTGCGCGAGCAGACGCGGATCCTGAACGAGCGGCGGTAGCGGACATCGGACCGGCCGCCCGGACTCCACGCGAACTGCGGACGTCGCCCGCCTGGGCTACGGTCGGAATCGGGTTGAGCCGCAGCCCTCCGTCACAGCCGCACCCCGCGGACGGAGGGTGCGCTGTGCTCCCCGACGGAAGAGGTTCGATGAAGATCGCGATGGTGTTGGCGGAAGACTTACCCGGCTGGGGAGGGTCGCACGCCGCGAGCCTCGCCCAGGCGCTGAGAGGACTCGGGCACGACGTGCACCTGCACGGCCCGGAAGAGGCGGGGACGACGCCGCGAGGCGCCGGTGCGGACCTGCGGCTGGGTGCCTTCGTCGACGCCCTGCGGGCGCGGTGGGACCGCACGAGACCTGATCTCGTGCACGCGCACTTCCTGCGGTCCGGCCTCGCCGCCGTGCTGGCGGCGCAACGGTCGGGAGTGCCTGTCGTGCAGTCGTTCCACGGCGTCGCCGCCACCGAGCACAACGGTGTCGAGCGGCTGGTGGGCAAGGAGGCCGCGCTCGTCGTCGCGAACGCCGAGCACGAGGTGCTCGACCTGGCGGCCGCCGGGGTGCCCCGCTCGCGGATCGAGGTGGTGGCACGCGGCGTCGACACGGACCTGTTCCAGCCGATCGGCCCGGTGAGCACCCGGTCGAAGCTCCGCCGGATCGTCACCTCGGTGGAGTCGTCGGCGGACAACGGTGTCGCCGACCTGATCGCCGCCCTGCCGCGCCTGCGGGGCGCGGAACTCGTGGTCGCGGGAACGGCGCCCGGCCGCATGGACAGACTGGCGCGGTGGGCGGACAGGCTCGGCGTGCGGGAACGGACGCATCTGCTGGGGCCGGTGCTGCGGCGGGACATGCCCGCGTTCCTGCGTTCGGCGGACGTGGTGGCGTGCGTGCCGCACCGCACGTCGTGGAACCCGATGGTGCTCGAGGCGATGGCGTGCGGCAAACCGGTCGTCGGGACCGCTGTCGGAGGGCTCACCGACGCCGTGATCGACGACGTCACCGGGCTCCTGGTCCCGCCGGGCGACCCGAAGCGGCTCACCAGGGCGCTGTGGGAGGTGCTGGAGGACGAGACGCTCAGGACGTCGTGCGCGATCGCCGCGGCCGACCGCGTCCAGGCCCGGCACACCTGGCAGGACGTCGCCGTGTGCGTGAACCGGCTGTACGGCCGGTTCCCGAGCGCGGCCGAGGCCGCGCGATCGGGAACCGGCTCACGCTGAACGGCCAGGCCGTCACCGCGGCGCGGTGAGCAGCTCCAGCATCGGCGTCAGCTCGAAGTACCGGGCCACGTCGAGCGCGGACCTCGGCCCGAGCGCCGGATCCGCGCCCGCGTCCAGCAGCATCCCGGCGATCCGCTCGGAGCGGCGGAAGACCGCCGCCCCGAGCGCCGTCTGGCCCCGGTCGTTGACGCGCCCCGTGTCGGCGCCCCGCTCCAGCAACGCCGCCACGGTGTCCTCGTGGCAGTGGTACGCCGCGAGGATCAGCAGGGTGTCGCCGGAGGAGTTGGTGAGGTTCACCGGGATCCCCGCGTCGACCGCCTCGGCGAGCCGGTCGGTGTCACCGGCGCGCGCGAGGTCGAACATCGACTGGAGGAACGCGAGCTCCTGCTCGGTCAGCGTCACGGCCGGACCCCTCACGCGATCGTCGCGGGGAAGCGGTCCCACACCCGGTGCGACTTGAGCAGCTCGGTGGCCTCGGCGAGCACCTTCGACGCGTCGTCGCCCAGCACCACGCCCGCACCCGTGCACCCGGCGGCCTCCACGGCGGCGCGGCCGGCTCCCCAGGCGCCGATGCCCTTGGCGTGCCGGAAGCACTCCTGGATCATCAGGACCACCCGCGGGTCGACGGCGGCACCGGGCGCACCGGCCTTCGCGTCCCTCGCGGGCACCGCGTCCGGACCGGGAGGTGGGCTGCCCGCGAGCAGCAGCGCGTCGAACTCGACCGAGCGCGCGGTGAGGAACGTGCGCTGGGCGACCAGACCGCTGTCCCCGATCGGCCCGCCGGTCGGCGCGATCAGCAACGGCACCATGCCGCCCGCCAGGATCGTCTCGCGGACGGTCCGGACGCCGTCGAGGTCCGCCGGGTCGACGACGATGCCGATGATGCGCCCGTCGGTCGGCCACGTCTGCCCGATCTGGGACAGGGCGGGGCTCGGCGTGACCTTCCTCGGCCGGGCCGCGGTGCTCGGCACCGGCAGGCCGAGACCCTTCGCCACCTCCGCGCACAGCGTCGGGTCGACGTTGGCCAGCACGGCGAGCTGGCGTTCCTTGATGGCCTGCTCGTAGCACTTGCCGAGCTCGAAGGTGAACGCGCGCACGACGTGTTCCTTCTCGACCGGCGTGAGGCTCAGCCAGAACAGCCGCGGCTGCGTGAAGTGGTCCGCGAACGACGCGGGCGACTGCCGGACCTTCACCGCCCTCGGCAACGGCTGCGCCACCTCGACGAACGGCCGGTCCTCCGCCTTCGCGACGAACGGGTTGCCGCCGTCGAGCGTGTTCGGCCGGTAGGGCGCCACGCCCCCGTGCACCGCGTGCTGGTGGAACCCGTCGCGGAACATGTCGTTGACCGGCACGTGCGGGCGGTTGATCGGGATCTGGTTGAAGTTCGGGCCGGCGAGCCTCGTGAGCTGCGTGTCGAGGTAGGAGAACAGCCGCGCCTGGAACAGCGGGTCGTCGGTGACGTCGATGCCCGGCACCAGGTTCCCGAGGTGGAACGCGACCTGCTCGGTCTCCGCGAAGAAGTTCGTCGTGTTGCGGTTGAGCGTGAGCATGCCGACCGGCTGCACCGGCGCGAGCTCCTCGGGCACGATCTTCGTCGGGTCGAGCAGGTCGATGCCCTCGAAGGTCTGCTTCGGCGTGTCCGGGAAGAGCTGCAGGCCGAGCTCCCACTGCGGGTACGCGCCGGACTCGATCGCGTCGGCGAGGTCGCGGCGGTGGAAGTCCGGGTCGATGCCGTTGATCATCTGCGCCTCCTCCCACACCAGGGAGTGCACGCCCAGCTTCGGCTTCCAGTGGAACTTGGCGAGTGCCGTCTCGCCCTCGGCGTTGACGAGGCGGAACGTGTGGACGCCGAAGCCCTCCATCGTGCGGTAGGAACGCGGGATGCCGCGGTCGGACATGTTCCACATGACGTGGTGCGTCGCCTCGGTGTGCGTGGAGACGAAGTCCCAGAACGTGTCGTGCGCGCTCTGCGCCTGCGGGATCTCGCGGTCCGGATGCGGCTTGCCGGCGTGGATGACGTCGGGGAACTTGATCCCGTCCTGGATGAAGAAGACCGGGATGTTGTTGCCCACCAGGTCGAAGTTGCCCTCCTGGGTGTAGAACTTCGTCGCGAACCCGCGGGTGTCGCGCACGGTGTCGGCCGACCCGCGCGACCCCAGCACGGTCGAGAACCGCACGAACACGGGCGTCTCCACGCCGTCGCCCAGGAAGGCGGACTTGCAGACGTTCGTCGCCGTGCCGTACCCGACGAAGACACCGTGCGCGCCATAGCCACGCGCGTGCACCACGCGCTCCGGAATGCGCTCGTGGTCGAAGTGCATGACCTTCTCGCGCAGGTGGTGGTCCTGCAACAGCGTCGGGCCGCGTTCGCCGGCCTTCAGCGAGTGGTCGGTGTCGTACAGCCGCGCGCCGGCGGACGTGGTGAGGAACTCGCCCTGCTGGGCGTTCGCGATCTTCGGGGCACCGGTGGGCGCGCCCGTAGGCGACACCGTCTCCGGCGCGTCCTGGTCGGGCTTGGGCGGCAGCGGCCCGCGAGGTTCCGTCGGCTCCTCGAGCGACGGAGGCTCGCTGTTCGGCGCGCCCGGGATCGGCGGGTTCACCAGTTCGGTGACCTTGTCCACCGCCTTCTCGAGCGCCGCCTTCACGAGCTTGCCCGGCTTGTGGGTTGCCACTGCGTCCTCCTCGGGGGTCAACGTCTGAGAAGGCAGTACCCGCGACTTCACCGGATATGCGTCGGTCGCCCGGGGTACTCCGGCACCGACCCGAACGGCTGAGGAGGCCCCATGTTCACGCTGACCCGCCTGCTGGGCGCGGCCACCGCCGCGTACAGCGGCACGATCATCGCCGCCCCGAAGGTGCTCGCGAAGCCGTGCGGCCTCACCACTCCGACGGGTGACGTGTCGCGGCCCGTGCGCACCCTGATCGGGGCCATCGGAGCTCGTGACGCGGCGATCGGGACGGCGATGGTGTTCGCGCCTCCCGGTCCGGCGCTGCGGACGGCGGTGGCGGCGCGGGTCGCGTCGGACACCGCGGACGCGCTGGTGTTCGGGCTGACGCTGTCCGATCCGGTGGCCCGCAGGAAGGTGGTGGCGTTCGCGTTGTTCTGGGCGGGGTTGTGCGCGGTGTCGCTGCGGTGGAAGTAGGAGCGGTGGGAACCGGGAACGGTGGGTCGTTGGGCGTAGGCGCGGTGGGGGTAGGTGCGGTGGGACCGGGAGCGGTGGAGCGGGTGGGAGCGGTGGAGTAGGGCGGTGGGCGTAGGCGCGTTCGGAGTAGGTGCGGTGGGACCGGGAGCGGTGGGGTAGTGGGCGGTAGGGGGCGGTGAGGTGAGGGCCGGTGCGGTGGTCCGAGTCCGGCGAGGCACCTCGCCACCCGTCCCGCCCCGCGTTCGGCGAGGCACCTCGCCACCCCTCCCGCCACCCTCTCGCCCCGCGTCCGACCGCCGCCCGCCCACCACGTTCCGAACCACGTCGTGAGCGGTGTGTCACAGCAGCTCGGCGCGGCGACCTGCTGCGTCATCCCGGCGGATCTTCGCCTGTAGGCTTCGACGCCAGCAGGTGCACACGTCAAGCAGTCGGCGCATCATCCTGCTGCACAGCGGCGGTCGGTACCGTCGCTCGTCCAGCCGTTCCGACCGCCCTAGGAGACATGAGTGACCGACGCAGGGCACGCCCAGCGCCTGACCGAGCTGTTGCGGACCAACGCCGACTCACTGGTCGGCAGGTGGGTGGACGCGGTCGCGGCCCTGCTGCGCGGACGTGCGACGAAGGCGGAGCTCGAAAGCGACTTCCGGGAGTTCTACGACGTGCTGCTGCCGCTCGTCGGCAGCGACGGCAAGGACACGGGCTCGCCGGCGTTCGGTGAGATCCGGTCGTTCCTGGACGAGTACTCGCGCGCCAGGGTGCGGGCCGGGTTCACGCCGTCGGAGACCGCGTCGAGCATCTTCTCGCTCAAGCGGGAGGTCTTCGGCCTCACCGAGAACGAGGAGGACCCGCAGATCTTCCGGCAGCTCATGGCGTTCTCCGGGCTGCTGGACGCGCTGGGGCTGCTGACGTTCGAGTTCTACGCGCAGGCCCGCGAGGAGATCATCCGGGAGCAGTCCGAGCAGCTGCTGGAGCTCACGACCCCTGTGGTGAAGATCTGGGAGGGCGTGCTCGCGGTGCCGCTGGTCGGCACGCTGGATTCCGCGCGCACCCAGGTCGTGATGGAGAAGCTGCTCGAGATGCTGGTGGAGACCGGGTCCGAGCACGCGATCATCGACATCACCGGTGTGTTCGCCGTCGACACGCAGGTCGCGCAGCACCTGCTGAAGACCGTCGTCGCGGCCCGGTTGATGGGCGCCGAGTGCATCGTCTCGGGCATCCGGCCGCAGATCGCGCAGACCATCGTGGCGCTGGGCATCGAGTTCGGCGACATCATGACCAAGGCCTCGCTCGCCGACGCGCTGCGGTACGCGCTGCGCCGTGACGGTGTCGACGTCGTGCAGCGCGAGGTGCGCTGATGGAGCGCGTCCCGATTCTGAAGATCGGCGGCGTCCTGCTCGTCTCCATCCAGATCGACCTGCAGGACCAGAGCGTGCTGGCGCTGCAGGAGGACCTGGCCGAGAAGATCAGCTCGACCGGCGCCCACGGCGTGGTGATCGACATCTCCGCGGTGGAGATCGTCGACTCGTTCATCGGGCGGATGTTCGCCACGATCGCGTCCATCTCGCGGCTGTTCGACGCGGACACGGTCGTCGTCGGCATGCGTCCGGCCGTGGCGATCACACTGGTGGAACTGGGTCTCACGCTCGGTGGCGTGCGCACGGCCCTCGACCTCGAACGCGGTATGAAGATCCTGGGGCAGCTCGGTCGCGGACGGACCACCTGATGCCGCCCCGGTCCGAGGGGCCGGAACAGGTTCCCATCAGTGGAGACGACGACGTGGTGCGCGTGCGCCAGCTCGTGCGCGCGTACGCCCAGCAGACCAAGCTGTCGCTCGTGGACCAGACGAAGCTCGTCACCGCCGCCAGTGAGCTCGCCCGCAACACGCTGATCTACGGCGGGGGAGGGTTCGCCCGCGTCGAAGAGGTGAACGACGGTCGCCGCGCCGGCGTGCGGGCGTCGTTCCACGACGAGGGGCCCGGAATCCCGGACCTCACCCTGGCCCTCGCCGACGGCTGGAGCAGCGGCAGCGGCCTCGGGCTCGGCCTGAGCGGCGCCCGCCGCCTGGTGGACCAGTTCGACCTCGACACCGAGGTCGGGCGCGGCACGGTCGTGACGGTGACCAAGTGGAAGAGATGACCACCGCGAACTGCCTTCCGCTGGTGCGCGACGAGGCCTGGCTGCCGGTCGAGGAGACCGCCCAGGTCGGCAGGATCCGGCGCACGGCCACGGCACTCGCCGAGAAGCTCGGCTTCGAGGCGGCCCGCACGGCGGAGATCGGGCTCGCGGTCACCGAGATCGGCACGAACCTGCACAAGCACGCCCGGCACGGCGTGGTCGTGATCCGTTCCGTGCGCGGAGAACAGGACGCGGCCGTGGAGGTCGTGGCGATCGACCGCGGGCCGGGCATCGCCGACATGGCGCTCGCCTGGCAGGACGGGCAGTCCACGACGGGCACCCTCGGCGTCGGGCTCGGTGCCGTGGCGCGGTTGTCGTCGAGTTGCTCGATGACGTCGCGTCCCGGCCAGGGGACCGCGCTGGTGGCCCGGTTCGCACCCCGGGCCGACTGGGCACCCGAGTGGGGTGTGGAGAGCGCGGCGGGGTTGACCAGGCCGATCGGCGGCGAGGACGTGTGCGGTGACGCGTACGCGTTCTGCCGCGGCACGGACCGGATGACGCTGATGATGTGCGACGGCTCCGGGCACGGGCCGCTGGCCGCCTCCGCGTCCGACGCGGCGGTGCGCCTGTTCCGCGAGCAGCCCTTCCTGCCGCCCGAGCAGATGGTCAAGCACCTGCACGCGGCGTTGCGCGGCACTCGCGGCGGCGCGGTCGCCGTGGCTGACATCGACCTCGTCGCGAGGAAGGTCCGCTACTGCGGCCTCGGCAACATCGGTGCCGCGGTCCTCGCCGACGGCCGCAAGCAGGGCATGATCTCGGTGCCGGGTGTGGCGGGCCACCAGGCGCGCACGATCCGCACGTTCGACTACCCGCTGCCGGAGCGGGCGGTCGTGGTGATGCACTCCGACGGCCTGACCGAGCGGTGGGGCGCCGACCACGGCAGCGACCTGGCCGTCGACGAGCCCGTGCTCATCGCCGCCACGCTGCTGAGGGAGGCGGGAGTGCGCAACGACGACGCCTGCGTGCTCGTGGCCAGACCGGCATGACGCCGTCCGAGCTGCTGCGGCTGGCGATCAGCGACGAGCGGGACGTGTTCCTGCTCCGTCAGCGCGGTCGCCAGGTCGCGGCGGCGGTCGGCCTCGACGGCCAGGACCAGGTCAGGGTGGCGACGGCGCTGAGCGACGTCGGCCGGGAGCTGGTGCGCCAGGACGTGAGCACGACCGCGGTGTTCCGGATGCGGCGCGCGCCGGCCCCCGCCCTGCTGGTGGAACTGAACTGGCAGGCCGTCGTGTCGGGTTCGGGCCCGGGCTGGGACACCGCCCGGCGCCTGATGAACGCCCTGGTCATGACCAGCACCGGCGTGACGCTGGTGAAGAACGTGCCGCAGGGGATCGTGCTCGACCAGGACCTGCTCGGCGAGCTGCGCGAGACCTCCACCGGCACGTCCGCCCTCGACGAGCTGCGCGCGCAGAACCAGGAGCTCCTGGAGACGCTCGAGAACCTCGAGGCGAAGAGCAAGGAGCTGGAGCGGCTCAACGACGAGCTGGAGGAGACCAACCGCGGCGTCGTCGCGCTCTACCAGGAGCTGTCCGAGGAGCTCGAGACCACGAACCAAGGTGTGGTCGCGCTGTACGCGGAGCTCGACGCCAAGTCCGCGGAGCTGAGGGACGCGGCCGCCGCGCGCATCCGGTTCTGGTCCAACATCAGCCACGAGCTGCGCGCCCCGATCAACTCCGTCGTGGGCCTGACCCGCCTGCTCGGCGGTCCCGGCAGCGATCCCATGACCGACGACCAGCGCCACCACGTCGACCTGATCAACGAGTCGGCGGCGACGCTGCTCGCGCTGGTCAACGAGCTCCTCGACACCGCGAAGGCCGAGTCGGGCAGCCTCCGGCCGCGGATGGCGCCCGTCGCGCTCGACTACGTGATCACCCAGCTGCGCTCGGCGGTGCGGCCGATGCTGCGCTCCGGCGACGTGGAGCTGGTGGTCGGGGACCTGCCCGAGCTGCGGCCGCTGGTCACCGACGAGACGATGCTCGTGCGGATCCTGCGCAACGTGCTCTCCAACGCGGTGAAGTTCACCAAGCACGGCGAGATCCGCTTCACCGTCGACCTCGGCCCCGGTCCCGACGAGGTCCGGTTCGCGGTCACCGACACCGGCATCGGGATCCCGGCGGAGGAGCAGGACAAGGTGTTCGAGGAGTTCTACCAGGTGCCGAACGCGCTGCAGGTCGGCGCGAGCGGTACCGGCCTCGGCCTGTCCTATGCCCGCAAGCTCGCCGAGATCCTCGGCGGGAGCCTGACGCTGAGCAGCAACCCCGGTGAGGGCACGGAGGTCGTGCTCACCCTGCCGACCGCGGAGGACGAGTTCGTCCAGCCCGCGCCGGTCGCGTGCGCGGTGATCGCGGACGACGACGAGAAGTGCCGCGAGGAGTTGCGCGGCGCGCTGGCGGGCATCGCCACCGAGGTCGTCGAGGCGCAGGACGGCCGCAGCGCCCTGAACATCGTCAAGGAGCGGCGCCCTGACCTGCTCCTGGTGGGCGCGAGCACTCCGCTGATGAGCGGCAGTGCCGTGTTGTCCGCGTTGAGGCTTGATCCGGAGCTCGCCGGGGTACCAGTGGTCATCGTGTGCGGCGACGACCCGGGCGGTCTCGCACGCACCGTGCACAGCCTTGGCGCGGCCATGCTGCACGAGGCGCGGATCTCCCCGGAAACGGTGGGCCGTGCGATCAGGGACGCACAGCTCACGGCGCGCAGAACGGACCTCCGATGAACCCGACAGCCATGGGCGGTGGACCGGCGAGGGTCCTCGTGGTGGACGACCTGGAGGCCAGCAGGTTCATCGCCTGCAGCTGGCTGCGCCGCAGCGGCCACACGGTGGTCGAGGCGACCACGGCGGCCGAGGCGCTCGTCGCGATCGAGTCCGAGTCGTTCGACCTCGTGCTGCTCGACGTGCACCTGCCGGACATGAGCGGCTACGACGTCACCGAGCGCATCAAGGCCGACCCGCGCACGAGCTCGATCCCCGTGGTGATGCTCTCGGCGACCTACATCGAGCCCGAGGACAAGGTCACCGGCCTGACCCGCGGTGCCGACGCGTACCTGACCGAACCCGTCGACCCCGGCGAGCTGCTGGCCAACGTCGAGGCGGCGCTGCGCTACCACCGCGCCCGCGCGCTCGCCGAGCACCTGGCCGCCAGGCTGACCCGCCTCGCCACGGCCACGTTCGCGATCAACGCGGCGACGACGTTCGGCGCGTTGGTCGAGGCGGCCGCGATCGGGGCGGCGGACGTGCTCGACACGCAGGCGACCGCGGTGCTCACCTCCCCGTCCGGCGACGTCCGCGTCGCGACGGTCGGCGCCCGGCAGCCCGAGGCCCTGTCGCGCCCGGACAGCGCCGACGTCGAACAGTGGATGACCGCGCTCAACCCCGGTGTCGGCGTCGTGGTGGTGGAGGCGGCCGACGTGCCGTGGCACCCGGCGACACCCGCCATAGCCGTTCTCGCGCGCACGAAGCCGCGCAGGCCGCCGATCGGCATCGCCGTGGCGCCCTGGGTCGTGCGCACCGACGACGACCGCAACCTGCTGCGCCAGCTCGCCCAGGCGACGGCACTGGCCGCGGAGGGCCTGCACACGTTCGCCGAGGAGCACTCGCTCGCCCTCACGTTGCAGCGCAGCCTGCTGCCGAGGACGTTGCCGAGCCGCCCGGAGCTGCCCATGACGGCCCGGTACGTGCCCGCGTCGAGCAACGCCGAGATCGGCGGAGACTTCTACGACGTGATCGAGCTCGACGGCCACGTGCTCATCGCGATCGGCGACGTCTGCGGCCACTCGATCGAGGCCGCGACGGTGATGGCCGAGGTGCGCCACACCCTGCGCGCCTACGCCGTCGAGGGGCACCGGCCCGCCGAGATCCTGCGCAGGGTCGACACCCTGCTCGAACGCTTCCACCCGACGGGCGGCCTCACCACCATGTGCCTGCTGCAGGTAGACCCGGAGGCGGGCACGATGGCCGTCGCGAACGCGGGCCACGTGCCCCCGCTGGTCGTGGACGACGAGGGTGCCCGGTACGTCCCGGTCCACGGACCGTTGCTGGGCATCGGCCTCGACAGGCCGGAAGCCACCGAGATGCCGTTGCCGCCGGGCACGACCGTGCTGCTGACGACCGACGGCCTCGTCGAACGACGGGGCGTCGACCTGGACGAAGGCATGGAGAAGCTGCGCGCCACCGTGTCGAACACGGAGGACATGGACGTCCTCGCCGACCGGCTGCTCGACGAGCTGGGCCGGGGCAAGCAGGACGACATCGCCCTGCTCCTGCTGCGACGGCTCGCGTGACCGCCCTGGTGGTCGACATGCCGGTGCGACCGGGCATGTCGATGTCGTCGTTGCGGCGCGACGTCACGAAGGCGCTGGGCGAGCTGGGGGAGGACCACCTCTACGACGTGCAGCTGGTCGTGACCGAGCTGGTGAGCAACGTCCTCGACCACACCCCGTCGAGCACCGGCCACCTGAGGATCCTGCACGGCCTGAACCCGTGCGCGGTGATCGTCGAGGTGGACGACGAGTCGGCGACCGAACCGGTCTACGGCCGGTCCCGCCTGGGCGAGAACCGCGGCCGCGGCATCGTGGTGGTGGACAACATCTCGCGGCAGTGGGGCAGCAGGCCGCGCGGTGGGGAGGGCAAGACGGTGTACGCGGTGGTCGACTGCACGGGGTGAGGCGGCTGGCGGCCTAAAGCTCCCTGCCGCGTGGTGCGGCAGGGAACACGGCGCGAGTGCGGCAGGGAACACGGCGCGCGGTGGCCGGCCTGCACCACCGAGCCAGCCACCGCGCCCCTCCGTCAGCCCGACGGCTGTAGCAAGATCTTCTGCGCGCCGTTCTCCTTCTTCTGGAACATCTCGTACGCGCGCGGCGCGTCCTCGAGCGGCAGCCGGTGCGTCGCGAAGTCGTCCACGCCGAGGGGGTCGTCGGAGCCGGTGAGCAGCGGCAGGATCTCGTCGACCCAGCGGCGGACGTTCGCCTGTCCCATGTGCAGCCGGATCTGCTTGTCGAACAGCTCCATCATGGGCATCGGGTCGATCATGCCGCCGTACACGCCGGACAGCGAGATGGTGCCGCCGCGCCGCACGGCGTCGATGGCGGCGTAGAGCACGCTGAGCCGGTCGATGCCCGCCTTCTCGGTGAGCAGTGCGCCGGCCGCCTGGGGCAGCGCGGCGACCAGGTTGTGGGCGAGCCGGGCGGCCGGGGCGCCGTGCGCCTCCATGCCCACCGCGTCGATGACGGAGTCCGCGCCGCGGCCGCCGGTGAGCTCGCGGATCGCGTCGCCGATGCGGTCGTGGTCGCGGGTGTCGAGCACGGTCACACCACGCGCTTCGGCACGGGCGAGGCGTTCCTGGACGAGGTCGACGCCGATGACCAGGCCGGCGCCCTGGTGGAGCGCGATGCGGGCGCTCATCTGCCCGATCGGGCCGAGGCCGAAGACCACGACCGAGCCGCCCTGCGGGACCTCGGCGTACTGGACGGCCTGCCAGGCGGTCGGCAGCACGTCGGAGAGGTAGACGAAGCGGTCGTCCGGCGGGCCGTCCGGGACCTTGATCGGCCCGTAGTGCGCCTGCGGCACCCGCAGGTACTCGGCCTGCCCGCCCGGCACCTGGCCGTAGAGCCTGGTGTAGCCGAACAGCGCGGCGCCCTTGCCCTGGTCGGTGACCTGGGTGGTCTCGCACTGCGACTGCAGGCCGCGGTCGCACATGAAGCAGTGGCCGCAGGAGATGTTGAACGGCACCACCACCCGGTCGCCCGGCTTGAGCGAGGTGACCTCGGCGCCGACCTCCTCGACGACGCCCATCGGTTCGTGGCCCAGCACGTCGCCCTCGGTCATGAACGGGCCGAGGACCTCGTACAGGTGCAGGTCCGAACCGCACACGCCGGTCGACGTGACGCGGATGACCGCGTCCGTCGGCGTTTCGATCCTGGGGTCCGGCACCGCGTCCACGCGGACGTCGCGCTTGCCGTGCCAGGTGACCGCCTTCATCGTCGCTCCACTTCGACTGGCTGCTGAGGACGGTCGTCGGGTGCCCTGGTGATCTCCTGACAAACCCGGCGCGGATTCCGTTTCGCGTGGCCAGGCCCGGGGTAGGACTGCCTTACGTCAAGCAGTCGGCGCTTCGAGTTCCTGCGTGCGACGGCGGTGGACTGATGAGCGTGCAGACCGGTTTCCACTTCGACTCCGACGACACGGCCCGCCGGTTGCGCCGGTACGTCGACGACGTCCTCGACGCGGCGGGGCTCTCCGGCTACGGCTACCTCGACCACGTCGACGGCTCCTGGAACGCGTACGTGGCGGTGGACGGCCGGGCGCCGGGCTTCCCCGGTCACGACGTGGCGTTGCTGTGGGCCCAGGACGACGGCTGGTCCGTGGCCGCGGAGAACCCGGCGGACGGCTCCCTCGTGGTGATCGACCGGCTCGCCGGACCGCGGCAGTCGCCCGCCGCGGTCGCGCGATGGGTCCGGTCAGTGCTGCGGCGCCAGCCACCGCAGACGGGTGCGCAGCGACGACTCGTCAGCTGACCAGGCCGACAGCAGGTGGTTCGCGAGGCGTGACTCCAGGTGCTCGGTCGCCTGGATACCGAACACGACGTCGCCCCGGAGACCCGGTTCCTGCTCCAGCAAGGAGCCGATGACGTCGTTGCGCATGATCTGCTCGTGCACGGCGTCGGCCTCGATGTGCTCGGTGAAGAACTCGACGCAGCGCGGGTCGGCCTCCAGACGCGTCAACGCCTGCGCCATCCGCTGGGCGCTCGGCGCGGTGGTGATCTCGGCGGCGGCGAAGTGGCCGACCAGGGCGCCCCGCAGCGACCGGTGCAGGCCGAACAGCGACATCATGTTGACGATCGCGATGGCGGGCGCCGGCACGTCGTCGAGGTAGTGCAGGTAGTCCGACGACATCCCCGCGCCGTCGAGCAGGTCGGCGTAGAGGCGCGAGTGCATCCGGTCGGCCTTGCCGCCGCCGAACTCGTCGAACTCCACCGCCACCAGAGCGGCCTTCGCCCTGCCCCGCAGCCGGGGGATCACCCACGCGTGCGGGTCCGCCTCCTTGTGGTGGTAGACCGAGCGGTGCGCGAAGTACTCGCACATCTGCTCCCAGGTCCCGTGGTCGCGCAGGTGGTGCGAGACGCCGTTGCCGGGGACGTGCTCCACCAGCAACGCCCCGAGTTCGGCGTCGAGGTCGTCGCCGCCGTCCACATCGGACCGCAGGGCGTCCAGGAAGACGCGTTCGGCCTGGGCGCGCAGCCGCAGCAGTTCCGGGTCCCACTCCCACTCCGGGTTCACGCCGTCGAAACCGCAGTAGTGCAGTTCGTACAGCGTGTGCAGGGCGATGGTGAGGTCCTCGCCGTACGGGTCGGCGGCCGTGAACGCGATCGGGCGCCCGTCCGGGTCGCCGCTCAGTGCGGCGACGACCTGTTCGGACAGCGGGCCACGAGGTGAGGGAAGGTGCACTCCGGGGTCATACCCGCTGCGCGAGCAAGTGATGCACCAGTTCCAGCTCGCCGCGTTCCTCCAGCGCCGGGGTCACGTGCTTCACGAGGTCCTCCAGCACGGCGGTGGCGGGTACCCGGCACTCGCGCCACGGGTCGACGCCCACGCCGTCGATGCCGTACCGCGAGGCGGTCCACACGGCGGCGGCGAGCACGTCGTCACGGACCGCAGGAGGCTCGTTGCCGCGTTGCACGTCCTCGTTCGCCGTGTGCACGAGCGCGCGGGACAGCGCCGCCTGCAGGACCGCGTCGTCGACCGAGGCGGCGGCGTCGGCGGCCCGGAACTCCACCGTCGGGAACTTCGAGGCCAGGCGCAGCAGCCAGAACGACTGCGCGGAGTCCACCAGCGTCCCGCACGCGACCATCCGCGCGACCTGGGCGTCGTAGTCGGCGGCGTCCGCGAACAGCGGCGGCACCCCGGAACCCGGGAACCGCGACTGCAGCACCATCCGCCAGCTCGCGTAGCCGTGGTCGGGGGAGTTGGCGGAGAGAGCGAGGAGCGTCGGCAGCCAGGGCCTGAGGTGGTTCACCACCGCCACCGCCGTCTCCCGGTCGGGGACGCCGACGTGCACGTGGCACCCGGAGGCCTCGTAGTCCTCGATGACACCCGCGTACGTGTCGAGAACGCGGTGGTACCGCGCGCCGTTCGTCACCACCGGGCGGTTCGCCGCCTTGGTCGGCGTGCCGCGGGAGAGCAGTTCCAGGCCCTCGGCCTCGGCGGCCGCGGCGACCGACTCCCGTGCCCGGGTCAGTGCCTGCCGGAGCTCGTCCATGGTGGTGCACGGCCCGGTCGCCGCCTCCACCTGCGTGGCGGCCAGCTCCGCGTGGAACTTGGTCAGCTCCGTGTCCCGCAGGCGCCTGAGCACGGCGTCCGCGCGCAACACGGTCCGCCGGGAAGCGGGATCGACGAGCAGGAACTCTTCTTCGACGCCAACGGTGTCGGCACACGCGTCAGGCAAGCGCCATCTCCGCTCTTCGTCGGAATGTTGCGGCCCCCCGGTTACCCGGCGTTGGTAGAGACGAACCGCCGTGGGTATTCGGAACGGCATGGACGACAAGACGACCGAGGCGCTCGGCAAGCTGCGCAAGGCCCTCGAGACCACCGAACGGGCCCGCGGCCACCTGTACTCGTTCCACCAGCTCACCGGCACGGCGGACTTCGAGCTGGGCGACGCCATCACCCTGCTGCGCGAAGCGGGACACCCCGACCACGCGAAGCGCGTGCAACGGGAGCTCCTCGGCCGCAACGTCCTGCCGGGCCGGTGGACGTTCCAGATCGTCGAGGAGTACGACGACATGTACTACGAGGTGTTCCGCGAGGTGGAGCGCGCCGTCCGGGACGACCTGGCGGACGGGCAGCGGCACGTGTTCGAGAAGGAGCTGAAGCGCGAGCGGCAGCGGCGCAGCGCCGAGGCGTACGACGACTGAGGGGTCGGCCGCCCTGTCGGGCACGGCTGGAAGTGCGAACCACCGCCGGCGGGCGCGCCTGTCCTCCCCGGCGCGCCCGCCGCCGGTCTCGGCCCGTCAGCCGCCGTAACAGGCCCCCACCGAGATGTTCACCTGCGTCGAGGTGATGCTCCGCCCCTTCTCCGAGGCCACGAACGCGGCCACAGCCCCCACGTCGGACATCGTCGCCGCCCGCTTCAGCGGCGAGCCGTTGATGATGCCCTGCCGCGGCCCCTCCATCTCCGGGACGTCCGGGAACGTGTCGATGATGCCCCCGGTCAGCAGCGTCACGGTGCGGACGCCGTGCGGGGCGAGCTCCACGGCCCACTGGCGGCGCAGCGCCTCGACGGCGTCGAAGCCGACCTGCACGTTGCCCATGCCCGCCATCGCGTTCGCGGGGTCGGAGCCGCCGAAGAACAGCAGCACGCCCGACTCCTGCTTCACCATGTGGCGGGCGGCGGCCCTGGTGGTGATCAGCTGCGTGGTGAGGGCCCTCGCGACGGCGCCGGCGAAGGCGTCCACCGGGATGTCCGCCAGCGGCTGGAAGTTGCCCTCGCCGGTGATGACGTTGACCGACACGTCGACGCTGCCGGTCTTCTCGACCACGGCGTCGACGTGGTCGTTCACGGCGGCCGCGTCGGTGGCGTCGACGACGGCGGTCTCGGCCTGGCCGCCCGCCGCGCGGATGCGTTCCGCCACGGCCTCGAGCTTCGCGGGCGTCCTGCCGGCCAGGAACACGCGTGCTCCCTCCGCGGCGAAGGCGTCGGCCATCGCACCGCCGATCGAGCCGCCGCCCCCGTAGATCACCGCGGTCTTGTTCTCCAGCAACATGGTGGTCTCCTTCTCGTCGCTGGAGAAGCTAGGGGCCGGCGACCGGGGTCCACATCGGTCACGTGACTGGCGTCAGGCGGGCCGGGTAAGTCATCCGAGGCCCAGCTGCGCGAGTTCGATCCGTCGGGTGACGCCCAGCTTGGGGTAGGCGCGGTACAGGTGGTGACCGATCGTGCGCGGGCTCAGGAACAGCTGCGCGCCGATCTCCTTGTTGCTCAGGCCCGCCGCGGCGAGCCGGACGACCTGCACCTCCTGCGGGGTCAGGTTCTTCAGGACGTCGTCGGCCACCGGGTCGAGCGCCGGGCGTTCGCCGAGCGCGGTGAGCTCGGTGCGGGCGCGTGCCTCCCACGCGGGCGCTCCCAGCCGCGTGAAGCCGGCCAGGGCGGCGGTCAGTTCGGTGCGCGCCTCGCCGCGGCGGCGTCTTCGGCGCAGCCATTCGCCGTGCAGCAGCCGCGTCCTGGCCTCGTCGAACCGGCCGCCGTGCACGGCGTGCAGGTCCAGCGCCGCGCGGTAGTGCTCCTCGGAGTCCTCGACCATGGCCTGGCAGCGCCGCAGCAGTGCCGTCGCGACCGGGCTGCCCACGTGCGCCGCCCACCGCTCGAACGCCGCGAGCTGCTCGGTGACGCGGTCGGGGTCTCCGTCGCGCACGCAGGCCTCGACCAGGTCCGGGACCGCGCGGATGGGGAAGTCGTAGCGGGCCGGGCCGGTGCAGACGGTGTGCAGCGCGTCGAACGCCGCCCCGTACCGCCCGGCGGCGAGGTCCAGCAGGCCGAGGCCCCAGAACACGAGCGCGGACCCGACGGCGTGCCGCCCGTCGAGGAGCGGCAGCACCTCCGCGGCCACCGAACGGCAGTGCTCCTCGTCGCCCCGCACCGCGGCGAGCCACACGGACGTCGCCCGCAGCAGGGCGACCTCCGTGTCCATCCCGAACTCGCGGCTGAGCGCCACGGCCTCGGCCAGGGCCGTCTGCGCGCCGAGGAAGTCACCGCGCAGCATCTCGGCGAACGCCAGGACCTCCTGCGCGTAGGGGATCCAGGTCAGCGCACCGCTCGCGCGCACCTCGGCCAGCATCGCCTCCATCACCGCGGCGGTCGCCCGGTCGTCGGCCAGCATCAGGCCGCTGAACCCGGCCACGACCCGGTGCATCGTGTCCTCGCCCGGCAGCCGGCCGATCTCCACCATCGCGCGCAACGGACCGGCGGCGCCCTCCGGCCTGCCGCTCAGCAGGTCGCCCCAGCTGATCTGCGCGTCGGCCGACGCCCTGGCCCGCGAGCCGGGTTCCAGCCGCAGCCGTGCCATGAGCCGGCCGCTCTCGGCGACCAGGCGCAGCGCGCCCGCGTCACGGCTCGCGCAGGCCATCTCCGTCAGCATCACGAGGGCGCGTTCCGGGTCGCTGTCCAGGACGAGCCGCGCCGCCTCGCACGCCAGCGCCGCGTCCGCCTCGGGCGACTTCCGCTCGTACTCGATCTGGCCGCGCAGCAGCGTCACGTCGGCGACCACGGCCGGATCACCGGTGAGCGAGGTGACCTCGACGGCCAGTCGTGCCGCGCGGTCGGGCTTGCCCGCGTCGTAGGCGGCGAGCGCGGCCTTGGCGATGCGCCTCGCCTTGAGCTCCGGGTCCACGCTCAGGCGTCCCGCGCGGTCGTACGCGGCGGACACGGCCATCGCGCCACCACGGCGTTCGGCGCGCAACGCGGTCCGTTCGAGCTCGGCGGCCACGGCCTCGTCCGGCTCGGTCGTGGCGGCGGCCAGGTGCCAGGCGCGGCGGTCCAGCACCTCCGGGGTCGTGAGCGCCTCGGCGAACGCCCGGTGCACCGCGATCCGCTGGTGGTGCGTGGCGCACTGGTAGGCGGCGGCCCGCACGAGCGGGTGCCGGAACACGAGCTCGCCGTCCGCCACGCCGATCAGCCCCGCGCGTTCGGCCGCGTCCAGGTCGGAGACGTCCGCACCGACCGCGCGGGCCACCCGCAGCACCGTCTCCATCCCGGCGAACCGGTCGGCGGCGGCGACCAGCAGGATCGACTGGCACGCCGGCGGCAGGCCGACGACCTGTGCGCGGAACGCGTCCTGCACCCGGCGCGTGACCGGCAGCGGCCCGACCTGGTGCGCCGGTTCGGCCCGCCCCTCGCGTTGCGCGGCCAGCCTCGCCGCGCCGAGTTCCAGCAACGCGAGCGGGTTGCCGCCCGCCTCCTCCAGGACCCGCGCCCGCATCGGCGCCGTCAGCCCCGGGCTGCGCTCGTCGAGCAGCCCTGCCGCCGCCTCCGGCGACAGGTCCTGCAGGCGCAGCTCCTCGATGCCGGGCGTGGGGAAGGGCACCGCCGTGTCGCGGACCGCGAACAGCATGACGACCGGATCCGCCTGGAACCGCCGCGCGGCGAACAGCAACGCGTCCGACGACCCCCGGTCGAGCCACTGCGCGTCGTCGACCACGCACAACAACGGCTGCTCCGAGGCCAGCTCGGCGAGCAGCGTCAAGGTCGCCGCACCGATCAGGAACGGCGTCGTCGTCGTGTCGCCGCTCAGGCCGAACGCACCGCGCAACGCGTCGGCCTGCGGTCCGGGCAGCAGGTCGAGCCGGTCGAGGTACGGGTACAGCAGGAGGTGCAGCGCGCCGAACGCCAGTTCCGCCTCGGACTCGATCCCGACACCCCGCAGGACCCGCATCCCGTCCGCCGCGGCCACGGCGTGGTCGAGCAACGCCGACTTGCCGATCCCCGCCTCACCCCGGACGACCAGCGCCGCGCTGCGACCGGCCGGCGCCAGCCCCAGCACCCGCTCGACGTGGTCCCGTTCACCGTCCCGGCCGACCAACATGGCCAGAGCCTATGTCGTGTCCGCCCGCCGCCGGGCCGGCGTGGGCGACTGCGCCGTTCGCTTGAGCGAGGCACTAGTCGCCTCTGCTGAAGTGTCCAAACGACTACTGACTGATGACCCGAATCGAGAAGCAATGGACAAGGCATCTGTCGCGCGCTTCCTGCTGCTGGCGCTGCTGTGGGGAAGCAGCTTCACCTTCATCAAGGTCTCCCTGGAAGGGCTGACACCGGGACAGCTCGTGCTCAGCAGACTCGTCCTCGGCGCGGCCGTGCTGCTGTCGATCGCCGCGCTCCGCAAGGTGGCGCTGCCGCGGTCCGCGCAGATCTGGGGCCACATCGCGGCCGCCGGGTTGTTCGGCAACGTGATCCCGTTCCTGTTGTTGTCCTACGGCGAGAAGACCACCGGCGCCGGCATCGCGGGCGTGCTGATCGGCGCCACTCCGCTGCTGACGCTGGCACTGGCGACCGCCGCGCTGCCGACCGAGCGGGCCACCTCCCGCAAGGCGGTCGGCCTCGCGCTCGGCTTCGTCGGCGTGGTGCTGCTGATCGGCCCGTGGCACGAGTCGCTCGGCTCGCTCAGCGGACGGCTGGCGTGCTTCGGCGCGGCCGTGAGCTACGCGATCGGCTTCGTGTACGTGCGGAAGTACCTGTCGCCGCTGGGGTTGGCGCCCCTGGCGCTGGCCGCGTCGCAGCTCGTGGCGGCGGCCGTGCTGCAGGCGGTCGTGACGCCGTTCCTGGGGTGGCGCACGCCCGAGTTCACCGGCCCGGTGACGGCGAGCATCGTGCTGCTCGGCCTGCTCAGCACCGGTCTGGCGTACGTGCTGTACTTCCGCCTCATCGGCGACGTCGGCGCCACCACGGCGTCCGCGGTCAACTACGTGGTGCCGGTGTTCGCGGTGCTCGTCAGCGTGCTGTTCCTCGGTGAGCCCGTGACGTGGAACCTCCTGGCCGGTGGCCTGGTCGTGCTCGTCGGCGTGGCCTACGCGGAGAACCGCCTGGGCCAGCTCCGCAAGGAGAAGGTGGGGGCGGTCCGGTGACGCCGCGGGCGCTGCTCCGCGCGATCACCGCCGACCTCGACATGGTCATGGACCGCGACCCGTCGATCCTGTCGCGCAGCGAGGCGTTGCTGCACCCGACGGTCATCGCGATCTGGGGCTGGCGCGTGTCGCACCTGCTGCACCTGCGGGGTCACCGGCGCAGCGCCCGGCTCGTCATGGTCGTCGCCCGGCTGCTGACCGGCGGCATCGAGATCCACCCCGGCGCGACGATCGGCCGCGGCTTCTTCATCGACCACGGCGCGGGTGTCGTGATCGGCGAGACGGTCGTGATCGGCGACGACGTCACGATCTTCCACCAGGTCACGCTCGGCGCCGTCGGGTGGTGGCACGACAACCAGCGCCCCGAGGGCTCCCGCCGCCACCCGAAGCTCGGCGACCGGGTGGTGGTCGGGGCCAACGCGACGCTGCTCGGCCCGATCACCGTCGGCCACGACTCCGTGGTGGGCGCGCAGGCGCTCGTGATCCGCGACGTGCCGGCCGACTCCCGCGTCCTCGCGCCGTTCTCGATCCCGAACCTGAGGTCGAGCCGCAGCGTGGCGAAGGCGGCGAGGCCGCGCCAGTCCGTCGTCGTGGCGGGGCAGAAGCACAAGGGCGCGGCCGTCTTCCCCAGCTGGTGACACCCAACCGATCGGAGAGCTCGTGGAGACCCGGGTCAGTCCGCTCACCAAACGCCCGCCGGCCCGCTCGATCGACGAGCTGATCGGCGGCACGCCCACCGTCCGGCTCGACCTCGGCGTGACGACCGCGCACCTGTACGCCAAGCTCGAGATGGCGAACCCGTTGTCCAGCGTGAAGGACAGGGCCGCGCTGTACATGATCAACGGCGCGGAGGAACGCGGTCAGCTCGTCCGCGGCTCGGGCACGATCGTCGAGGCCACGTCCGGCAACACGGGCATCTCCATGGCGTCGATCGCCGCGGCCCGCGGCTACCGGTGCGTGATCGTCCTGCCGGACAGCGCGACCACCGAACGCCTGCAGCTGCTGCGCGCGTTCGGCGCGGAGATCGTGCTGACGCCGTACCAGGAGGGCTACGTCGCCGCGATCGCCAAGGCCGAGGAGATCTACCGCGAACGGCCGGGGTCGTGGTTCGCCTGCCAGCACGAGAACTCCGACAACGTGGCCGCGCACTACGCCACCACCGGCCCGGAGATCTGGAACGACACCGACGGCGAGGTCGACGTCTTCGTCTGCGGCGTCGGCACCGGCGGAACGCTCAGCGGCACCGCGAAGTACCTCAAGGAGCGCAACCCCGCGGTCCGCGTCGTCGCGGTCGAGCCCGAGGGGTCGCCGGTGATCAGCCAGGGCTGGGGCGGCCTGCACCGCATCCCCGGCCTCAACGGCGGCTTCGTGGCCGACACGACCGACGTCGGCCTGATCGACGAGGTCCTCACGGTGTCGAACGACGACGCCTACAACACCGCACGCGAGCTCGCCAGGACGGCGGGGCTGCTCGTCGGGGTCTCCTCCGGCGCGGCGGCGCACGCCTGCCGTGTGCTCTCCACACGGCCCGAGTACGCCGGCAAGAACCTCGTCACCGTGTTCCCGGACACGGGCGAGCGCTATCTCTCCTGGTTCAACCAGGACGACGACACCGCCATCAATGAGGAGTGAACAGACATGACGCAAGTGTCCAACATCCTGCTTCCCGGCGAAGGCGAGTCGGTGCAGATCGGCACGACCACCCACACGACCTTCAAGGCGAGGGGCAGCGAGACGGACGGGCGGCTCGGTCTGTACGAGCACCGGATGGCCCCCGGTGCGCCCGGCGCCTCACCGCACGTCCACAACGAACAGCTGGAGGCGTTCTACGTCCTGCACGGCATGGTGGAGCTGCACCTCGACGGCAAGTCGTTCGCCGCGCCGCCCGGCACGTACGTGAACGTCCCGATGGGCGTGTCGCACGGGTTCCACAATCCGTACAAGGACCAGGCCACGATGCTGATCATCTTCACGCCCGCGCTCAACCGCGAGGAGTACTTCCGTGGCCTCGCCGAGATGTACGCGGACGGCAACAAGCCCACCGAGGACGAACTGCTCACGCTCATGGCGAAGTACGACCAGTTCGAGGTCACGATGAACGGCTACGACGTGCCGAACTGGGGCCGGCACTGAGATGAGGTGGCGGGCGCCCCGCAGGGCGCCCGCCTCAGTCCTCCCGCACGGGCGTCCAGGCGACGAGGTTCAGGAAGATCCCGCCGAGGACCACCACCCCGAGCATCACGCCGACCACCCAGAACGCCTGGTCGTTGTCGGCCAGCGCGGCGTCCACGACCTCGCCGTCCTCCAGGTCGTAGCGGACCGTCACGCGCTCACCGGGGTGCCGCGCGGGCCCGTTCTCCGACAGGGTCGCCACCTGCCTGCTGCCGTCCGGCAACGGGTACTCGACCCGCACCGACGCGCTCTTGCCCGACTTGAGGCGCTCCTGCACCGTGCCCTCGGCGCTGGGCCAGGACCTCTGCTCCGTCGCGGACTGGAGCAGGATCACCAGCCCGATCAGCGCGCCCACCAGCGAGAGCCCGGCCAGCAGCCGGCCTCGTCGCGATTTCACCTTCGCCACCACGCCTCCTTCGCAGGAGACATCGTTCGCGGCGGCAAAACGTCACGGGCAGGGTGAGAAAAGCTTCCTGGTGCCCGGACCGGTGTAGGCGGCGCGGTCGGTGAACCGGCAGCCGAACGCGGGCGCGGCCACGGTGGAGCGGTCTCCGACGGCGTCACCGGCTGGCTTCGCGCCGCGGCCGGTCCACTTGACGAGGTCGTCCCACGCCGTGCCCACCTCGGCGGGGGAGAACTCGCAGTGGTCGACGGTCCTGATCGCCCGCTGCACCAGCCACTTCGACTGGCCGTGGCGGGCGACGTCGGTCCGGTACTCCTGCTCCATCGAGAACGGCACGAACAGGTCGCCCAGGCCGTGCAGGGAGAGCACCGGGACGCCCGGCCTGCCCGTGATCCGCGGGATCTCGGTGAGCGCGGGCGACAGGCGCGACCGCCAGTCGCGCGGCGCCACCCGCTGCACCGCGCGGTTCAGCTCGGCCGGCTGGTAGCGGGTGCCGAGGTTCGTCGCGAGCCTGCCGGGGTCGAACGCGAGCGGGAGACCGTCGGCGGGCGGCGAGGCGAGGCCGAACAGGAAGTCCTTCCAGTACGCGAACGCGGGCGTCGCGCCGGGACGCGGGCCGCCGCTGCGGTCGACGACGGTCGCCCGGAACCGGGCGCCCTCCGGTGTGACGGTGTCGGGGCCACCGGGCACGAGGCCGGTCAGCCCGAGCTCCTCCTGGATGCGCGGCACGACGGTGGTGAGGTAGTCGGCCGCCACCGGGTAGGAGCCGATCCCGGAGAGCGCCTGCGCGGTGACCTGGTAGTCGAGGAAGAAGTCGAACAGCTCGTGGTCGCCGAGCACCCCGCACATCGGCAGCGCGCCGTCGTAGAAGCCGGGGAACTGCTCCAGCGACCGGCCGATGACGTGCCCGCCCATCGAGACCCCGGCGATGAGCACCTGCTCCGGCTTCGCGACGAGCCTGCCGAAGTGCTTCGCCAGGTCGTGCGTGGCGAGGACGCCCGCCCGGACGTCGTACCCGTTGCCGTAATAGGAGGACGCGGCCCAGGCGTAGCCCTGGCTCAGCATCCGGGTGCGCAGGCCGTACGACGGCGGGTCCACGGTGAGCACGGTGCCGGTGCCGCGGTACCCGTGCGCCCACATGGCGAGGCGGCCGTTCCACTGCGCGGGCACCTCGACGACGTACGCCGAGTGCTCGTGGACGCCCTGGAGCACCCGCGTCGGCTTCCCGTTCACCACCTCGGGCGCGAGCGGCGGGTTGCTGATCGTGTAGCCGGGCAACGGCTGGTCACCGGGGACGCCCGGCGAGGCCGTGGCGGGAGCACCGCCCGCGACGAGGACCAGTCCCAGCAACGACACCACGAGCCGAGCGCGCATGCCCCACCTCCGTCTGCCCATTGCACCCCGCTGACGCGCCGCGGTCACCCGCCGAATGGCCCGATGGGTTGATCTCGGCGCGCGAGCGGGTAGCGTGCCGATCACGACGTCGATCACGCACGGGTGGGGGCAGGCATGACTGACGAGACCGGCGGTGTCGACCTGACCCGCCCCAGCGCGGCACGGGTCTACGACTACTACCTGGGCGGAGCGCACAACTTCGCCGTCGACCGCGAGATGGCCGAGCGCGCCATCGGCCTGTGGCCGGACCTGCCGATGATCATGCAGCAGAACCGCGCCTTCCTGCGCCGCGCCGTGCGGTTCTGCATCGACGCCGGCATCCGCCAGTTCCTCGACCTCGGCTCGGGCATCCCGACCGTGGGCAACGTGCACGAGGTCGCCCAGGACGCCGCGCCGGACTCCCGGGTCGTCTACGTGGACAACGACCCGGTGGCCGCCGCGTACAGCGAGAACATCCTGCGCGGCAACGACCGCGCCGGCGTCGTGCAGGCCGACCTGCGCCGCCCGGACGAGGTGCTGTCGAGCCCCGGCGTCCGCGCGCTGCTCGACTTCGACGAGCCCGTCGCCGTGATGATGGTCGCGGTGCTGCACTTCGTCCCCGACAGCGACGACCCGCAGGCCATCGTGGCCAAGTACCGCGAGGCGATGGCGCCGGGCAGCTACCTCGTGCTGTCGCACGCCAGCCAGGCGGGACGGCCGGACCAGGCCGACTCGCACCAGGACCTGTACCAGCGCACCGCGACCCCCATGACCATGCGCACGCGGGAGCAGGTGACCGGGCTGTTCGACGGCTTCGAGATCGTCGAGCCGGGCGTGGTGTTCTTCCCGCAGTGGCGGCCGGTGTCGCCGGAGGACGTGGACGACAACCCGGAGCGGTTCACGGGGCTGGCGGCGGTGGGCCGCAAGGCCTGAGTTCCCGGGCGTTGAGTCCGGGGACGCTGAGCGCGGCGGGCACGTCGCCGGTGGCGAAAGCCCGAAGCGGGTTCGTGAGCTGAGGTGTGCGGGAGCCCAGCCGAAGGCTCCCCGCACACCCCAGGTCGCGGGCCGCGAGGCCCGACCCCGTGCGGGAGGCCGCCGCCGGAGGCCTCCCGCACGTCGATCAGCCGGCCTGGCAGGAGAGGCTGGGCCAGCTCCAGTTGCCGCCGTGTTGGACGGTGAACCCGAACGTGTTGCCGTTGCCGTTCGGGCGCGCCACCATCACGTTGGCCGACGGCCAGGTGGCGCTGGTGTTCCAGGTCGCGATGATCCGCTGCGGCGAGCTGACGGTCACCGTCACGGTCCAGTTGTCGGTGCCGGTGACGGTCACGTTGCCGTTGAAGCGGTCATTCCACTTCTCGCCCTCCGAGTACGTCGCCGTGCAGCCCCCGCCGCCGGGGTTGGACGTCGTCGTGGTGGTGCTGGTCGGCGGGGTGGTGGTGCCGGTGCCGCTGTTCAGCACGTTGAGGACGGAGTTGTACGCGGCCTTCTTGTTGCCGCTGCCGTCGAACAGCAGCGGGGTGCCCGAGGCGCGCCACGAGTCGCTGTCGCGGATGCCCCACACGGTGATGCCGGTGCAGCGCGCGACGGAGAGGCAGGCCTGGGTGACGCCCTGGTACTGCTGGGCCTGGGAGCTGCCGGAGCCCTCGATGTCCAGTTCGGTGATCTGGACGTCCACGCCGAGAGCGGCGAAGTTGCCCAGCGTCGTGTGGTAGTTGGACGGGACGGGGTTGCCGCTGTTGAAGTGTGCCTGGAAGCCGACGCAGTCGATCGGGACGCCGCGGGACTTGAAGTCCTGCACCATCCGGTAGACGCCCTGGGTCTTGGCGTGCGACCAGTTGTCGGTGTTGTAGTCGTTGTAGCAGAGCTTGGCGTTCGGGTCGGCCGCCCTGGCCGCGCGGAACGCGGCCTCGATCCAGTCGTTGCCGGTGCGCTGCAGGTTGGAGTCGCGACGGCCACCGCTGCTGCCGTCGGCGAACGCCTCGTTCACCACGTCCCAGGCGTAGATCTTGCCCCGGTAGTAGGTCGCGACCTGGGTGATGTGGTTGAGCATCGCGTTGCGCAGGGCGGTACCGGACATGTTCTGCATCCAGCCCGGCTGCTGCGAGTGCCACGCCAGCGCGTGCCCGCGGACGCGTTTGCCCTGGTTGCGGGCGTGGTTCACGATCCGGTCCGCGTTGCCGTAGCTGAACTGGTTCTGGTTCGGCTCGGTCGCGTCCATCTTCATCTCGTTCTCGGCCGTGACCATGTCGAACTCGCGGTTCAGGATCCCCACGTAGGTCGAGTCACCGAGCTTGTTCGCGGCCACGGCGGTGCCGAAGTACCGGCCGCTCTGCTGCGCCGCCGCGGCGAGGGTGGAGGCCGCACCGTTCGCGGGTGTCGCCGCGAAGAGCGCGGCGGCCGCCGTGGCGGCGACGATCGTCGACACGAGCCCGGCCCGTGCAACTGACTTCGCTGTCAGCGTCATTTTGGCGCCTTCTGAATAGCACCCGCACGAATGCGAGTGGACGGTTGCATATCGCGTGAACCCGGTTCGAGCGGGCGGAATTGCGCCAAATCCACACGCCGCTCGACTCGGGCGCCGGAAGTATCGACTGACGCGGCGCGCCAGATCAAGACCTGTTCACCCGGCTGGACCCAGGCCCCTGAGCACGGGTGATCCGTGGGCGACTGTCGAATATTCGTCGAACGCGCGGGTGAGCGGCCTGCTTTGGTCCCGTTTTTTATCGTGCCCGTTGTGAATGTTTCGAAAACTGCCGGGCCTTCTGGCGGTGGATGTGCGCCGTGAACGCAAGACTGGTGCTCGGATCGGTGTGGCACTAGTTTTCGCGGACGTGAGCGGCGAAGTGATCATCCTGACCGGCCCGCCCGGCGCGGGGAAGACGACGGTGGCCGGGCTCCTCGCGACCGGTGCGCCCCGCCCGTCCGTGCACCTCGTGACCGACCAGTTCTACCGCTGGATCCGGACGGGGTTCGTGCCCCCGTACCTGCCTGAGGCGCACCAGCAGAACGAGGTCGTCGTCGGGGCGATCGTGACGGCCGCCGCGGCCTACGCGCGCGGTGGCTACGACGTCGTGGTCGACGGGATCGTCGGGCCCTGGTTCCTCGACCCGTTCCGCGCTCTAGCCGACGAGCTGGCGGTCTCGTACGTGGTGCTCAGGCCCGATCTCGACGTCACCCTGGCGCGGGCGGCCGGACGCGGGGGTGACGAGCTCCAGGACGTCGAGCCGATCACCGGCATGCACGCCGCGTTCGCCCGGCTCGGCGACCTCGAGGACCACGTGGTCGACAGCGGCCACCTCGACGCCGGGCAGACGGCGGCCGAGGTGCGGCGGGTGCTCGAGGCGGGGGGCCACCGGCTGACGTCAGCCCGCTGAGGACGGTCCCCGCAGGTAGCGGGTCACCATGTCGACGAGCTCGTTCTCGAACGTGTCCACCGGCTGCCCGAACGCGGCCAAGCGGTGCGTGTTCAGCTCGACGGTGAACACGACGAGGTCGACGGCGGCGTCGAGGTCGCGCACGCGCACGTCCGGGTGGCGGGCGAACACGGCGCGGACCTCGGCCACGCGCTGTTCGCCGTGCCGGGTGATCGTCTCGCGCAGGTCCTCGGAGAGCTGGCCCTCCTCGATCATGATCCGCAGCAGCCGCGGGTCGTCGCGGTGGTTGTCGATCGCGTCGCGGACCAGCGCTCGCACCACGGACTCCAGCGAGCCGGGGGAGAGGTCGAGCCGGTCGGCGTGCGTCCACGTGCCGCGGTCGATGTGCCGGACCATCAGCTCGGCCAGGATCGCGTCCTTGTTCGGGAAGTACTGGTACAGCGAGCCGATCGAGACGCGGGCCTGCTCGGCGATGCGGTTCGTGGTGCCCGCGGCGTACCCGTGCTCGGAGAAAACGTGAGCAGCCGCCGTCAGGATGCGGTCGCGGGTGAGTTCCGCGCGCACCTGGCGGGGCTTCCGACGTGGCTCGACGTCGCGGCCGGAGGCAGGCATGGCGTCCTTTCGAAGGCTCTGGAAAAGCGAGTATCCAAGACATGAGCAAAAGCTCACAATAGTGTCATGACCTGCGAAGACGTCAGCTCCGGCCGGATCGGCACCGTGGAGGAGGTGGAAGCTCTCGTCGGACGTCCGGCATCCATGATCATGTTGAAGCAGCTCGCCGCGCTCGACGAGGGATGCGTGGACGTGTTGGCGCGCAGCCCGATCGCGGGGTTCGGGCACCGCGACGCCGACGGCACGAGCAGGACGACGTTCGTCGGCGGCGCACCGGGTTTCGCGCGCGTGCTGTCGCCGACGCGGATCTCCTTCGAGACGGATGCCGCCGACGGGCCGGCGTCGTTGCTGTTCCTCCTGCCGGGAGCCGGGGAGACGTTGCGGGTCAACGGTGTCGTGCGTCGCGGCGGCTTCGACGTCGAGGAGGTGTACGTCCACTGCGCCCAGGCCGTGCTGCGCTCCGGGCTGTGGCAACCGCCCGCCTCCGCGCGCCCCGCTCCCGAGGTGGCGGACGGTCCACTCGCGACACCCGGTGTCGCGGACTTCCTGGCCAGCGCACCGTTTCTGGTGTTGTCCACGTGGGACGGCGAGGGTGGCAGCGACACGAGCCCGCGCGGGGACCAGCAGGCGGTGGCGCGGATCCTGGACGGCCGCACGCTCGTGATCGCGGACCGCAGGGGCAACCGGCGCGCCGACACGCTCCACAACCTGCTCGCGGACGACCGGCTCTCGTTCGCCGCGCTCGTGCCGGGGCGCAACGGCGTGCTGCACGTCCGCGGGAGGGGGACGATCACCGCGGACCCGGCCGTGCTGGAGCCGTTGTCGTTGCGCGGCATGCCACCGCACGCCGCGGTGCTCGTCGACGTCGAAGCCGCCGAGCTGACCACGAGCGACGCCGTGACGCGCGCCCGGCTGTGGAACCCGGCCGCCCGCGGCGAGGTACCGGACCTGATGGCGCTGGCGGGCCGGCACCTGGCCGCGAACACGGTGAAGGGCCGGTCGGTCCTGCTCAAGATCGCCGGCGTCGTGCCGGTGAAGTGGCTGCGGGCGGTCATGAACCTCGCCTACCGCACAGGGTTGCGCAAGGAGGGCTACGAGGTCGCCACCGCACCTCCTTCCGCTGTGGCCCAAGAAGAACCACTGCGGGAGGTGCGGGTCGCCGAGGTGCGCCAGGAAACGCCGAGCGCCGTCACGCTGGTGCTGGAGGACGGCGAGCCGTTCGACTTCCGGCCGGGCCAGTTCTTCACGCTGGTGGCCGACGTCGGCGGCGTTCCGGTGCGCAGACCGTACTCGGCGTCGTCGGCACCGGGGACCACCCGGCTGGAGGTCACGGTCAAGCAGGTGAAGGGTGGCCGTTTCTCCCAGCACGTCCGCTCGCTCCGAGCCGGCGACCGGGTGGCCGTGCGCGGCCCGTCCGGCGCCTTCCACGTGGAGACCGGCCAGGACGTGGTGCTGATCGCGGCCGGCAGCGGTGTGACACCGATGATGAGCATGATCCGCACGGTGCTGGCCGAGCCGGAAGGCGACCGCATCGCCCTGCTCTACAGCAACAGGACAGAAGAAGAGACCATCTTCGCCGCCGACCTCGCCGCGCTCGCGGAGGCGCACCCCGGCAGGTTCGCGGTCACCCACGTGCTGACGTCGCGCGTCGGCCGGCTCGACGTCCCCGCTGTACAGCGGTGGACGACTGATCTCTCGCTCTCGCCAGGAGCACGGTTCTACCTGTGCGGGCCCGAAGCCCTCACGGCCACCGTGCGGAAGGCGCTGGACGGGCTCGGCATCCCCGCCGAGCAGGTGCGGGTCGAGAGCTACGCGGGCTCGGCCACCGCGGCGGGATCCGCCACGCCTCAACGGATGCTCGTCGAAGGCGTGGGCACCGCGGTGGTCGAGCCCGGTCAGACGCTGCTCGACGCCGGGCTCGCGGCCGGTCTGCCGATGCCGTACTCGTGCACGGTCGGCAGCTGCCGGGAGTGCGTGGTGAAGCTGCTGGCCGGAAAGGTGTCCCCGCAACGGGACGACGGCGAGGTGCTCACCTGCACGAGCGCTCCGCTGACGGACGTCACCCTGGAACTCAGCTGACCGTCGTCTCGGCGACGCGCTCGTTGTCGGCCGGGTTGTCGTCCGTCCGCCCGTCGAGGCGCACGCGGGCCTTGAGCGTGGCCTTGCCGAGCGCCGCGTCGTTCGCCGAGTACGTGTAGCTGAACGGCACGACCTCCGTGCTGTTCACCGCCACGTGCCGGCGAACGGTGCCGACGACGTCGTGGTAGCCGTCCGCCCTGCGGCGCAGCAACTCCACGACGACGTCCTCGGCATACCGGGTACCGGTGACCGACACCTCGACCTGGCCGGTCTCCCCGACCTTCGCCGCGGCGGGCGCCTTGACGGCCGCGAGGGTCACGTCGTGCGTCTCGACGTTCAGCGTCGTCGTGGAGTTGCCGGTCCTGCCGTCGGCCGTGTACCCGGTGATCGTCACCTGGTACTCGCCGTCGGCGGCGTACCGGTGCCGGACCTCGGCCTGACCGGGAACGGCCGTGATCGGCGCCGACGTGCCGTCACCGAAGTGGACCTCGCCGCCCGCGAGCCAGCGCCCGGCGGGGTCGCCGGAGTCGATGCCGAACCGGACCTCGTCGAACACGCCAGGGGCGGCGGGCAGCACCCACGACACCGTCGGCGTGATCCGCGGGGCGTCCTCCAGTCGCAGCGTCAGCGGCTCCGCGCCGTAGATGTCGTTCGCGACCCGGACGTAGTAGGTCTCGCCCGGCGTCGCCGCGAAGACCACCGGGTCGTGGGACGAGTTGAGGCAGTCCAGTTCGGACAGTGTGCCGAGCGCGGTGCCGCGGTAGACCGTGACCGCAGCGGAGTTGGTGCGCTGGGTGACCTGCGCGGCGAAGATCCCGGCGCGATCGGGCGTGAAGCGGTACCACAGCGACCGGGTGGACAGCCGGTCGCAGAGCGACCTCGGCTCGCCGGCCTCGAACGTGGCCGGTCCGGGATCACCCGCGACGTCGGTGCCGATCGGCAGGGGCGCGGCCGCCGCGAAGTCGTCGTTGACCGACCGCGGCACGAGCTCGAGCGCGAACTCGACGGGACCCGCGAACCGCCTGTCCTGCAGGAGGAAGTGGTAGGTGGTGCCCGCGGTCACCGCGAACGTGGTCGATCCGCCGCCGTACGGGTGCTGGCAGGCGCCCGGCGTCCACGTCAACGCGCCGCGCGTGCCCGTGTAGGCCGAGATGGCGGGCTTCTCGTCCTCCGGCCGGTCGGTCGCCATCCGGACGAACCCGTCGGCGGGCGCGGTGTAGCGGAACCAGACGCTGTTCGTGCCCCAGTCGCAGTACGTCGGGTCATCGGTCGCCGTCGCCTCAGCGGTGTCCACCGTGGACTTGAACGGGAGCGACGAGATGGTGGTGGCCCCGTCGAAGTCGTCGTTGGACGGCGGCGCCGCGTGAGCCGCGGGCGCGAGCGCCGTCATCAGTAGGGCCGTGAGGCCGATCGTCAATGCACGCAAATGAAACCCCAGTTCGTGTTGACCTCTCGGTGGTGGAGACGCGCCACACGACGTGGGGGATGGCTGCGGCGGGAGTTTTGGATCTTCTGCCGCAACGGCGTGCGGCCAACCGGACGCCACCGCCGACAGGAGGCTAGGGCCGCAACACGAAGTCCGCGCTGTGGTCGACGCAGCGCTGCCGGGGACGCGGCTGCCCCCGCGCGGTCAGCGCCCGGTCGAGCTCGCGGTAGATGCCGCCGAGGTCGAGCGGTCCCGGTCCGTCGAGCACCCGCACGAGCTCGCCGGTGAACTCGGTGTTGCGGGCGTCCGCCCGGTACGCGGCCTTGGTCGTGCGGTTGGTGGCGGTCAGCAGGTGCAGGTCCGCGGCGGCGGGGGAGTCCAGGGCCAGACCGGAGTAGCAGCAGTCGAGGACGACGACCCGGTGCCGCGCCTTGGCGTGCTTCATGAT
Organism: Lentzea albida; assembly: GCF_900111005.1. Taxonomy (GTDB): domain Bacteria; phylum Actinomycetota; class Actinomycetes; order Mycobacteriales; family Pseudonocardiaceae; genus Lentzea; species Lentzea albida. The sequence goes on along the minus strand of NZ_FOFV01000007.1, from coordinate 292,201 downwards.
CTCCAGCACGGAGTCCAGCGGCAGCGAGGTGCGGCGGGCGTCGCGCGGGGTGTCCACCGAACCGGGCAGGGCCAGGCAGAGGCGGTCGTCCTGGTCGCGCAGGCCGTGCCCGGCGTAGTAGAAGAGCAGCAGGCTCGCCGGGGACGAGGCGCACCCGTCGAGCCGGTCGAGGACCAGCCGCGCCGCCACCGGGTCGGTGAACAGGTGCAGGCCACCGGTGTCGACGACGTCGAGCAGCACGTCGTGCAGGTCGGTGAGGTTGGCGGCGGCCTGGTCCAGCTGGGGCAGGCCGCCGACGTAGGTGCTGGTGCCGACCAGCACGGCGCGGGAGTCGAGCACTCAGCCCTCGTCCAGCAGCCGCGTGATGCGCTCCAGCAGCACCTCGGCGTCCGCGGGCGCCTCGACGTCGATTTCCAGCTGCTCTCCGTCGCGGGTGATCCGCAGGCTGATCCGGCGCGCCTTCGCCCGTTCGGTCAGCCAGGTGAAGAACGGCCGGGCCAGCGGCACGGTCGCGGCGGCCACGACGACGGCGTCGGCGGCGCCGCCCAGCTCCCCCTCCGCGGGGCCGTTCATGCGGAGGTCGACGCTGCCCCGCAGGTCCTCCTCCAGCCAGGCGGCCAGGTCGCGGGCGTCCCGGTCGCGGTCGGCGGCGTCGCCGTCGAACTCGAAGAGGGTCTTGTCGGACAACGGGTCTACCTCTCGGCGGCGGTGTTGCCCCGGCGGCGGCGCCGCGCGGTGTCGAACAACGGCAGGTGGCCCGGCACCTCGTAGGGCAGCCGGAACGCGAGGGCGGCCTCGTCGAGGTCGACCAGGTCGCACAGGATCCGCTCGGCCTCGCGCAGGCTCCCGGGAGGAGCGCCCTGGCGGTAGGTGTGGTCGAGCCAGTCCCGGTTGAGCGCGGCGAGGTTGCGCCAGGCCGCGTCGAGCTCGGTGGGCGGCGCCGGGCAGGCCACCCCGCCGCCCGTCGTGGCGGCGACCAGGTCCGCGAACCCGTACGGCACCGGGCCCTGCGACGCGACGGAGATCCGGGTGCGGAAGCAGGGGCCCGAGGTGTAGCGGGCGGCGGCCTCGGCGAGCAGCGGTGCCGCGTGCACGGCCATCCGGTCGGCCGGCGGCGCCACGGTGGTCCAGATCGGGTTCACCGCGCCGGGGCGGGCGAGGACGTCGTACTCCTCGGCCAGTCGCCTCAGCTCGCCCGCCAGCGCGGGGGAGGGGGCGTACGGCTCCAGGTACAGGCTGAGCACGGTGGGCTCGGGCATCCGCGCCAGCTCGTGCCACACCGGTTCCCACGAACGGTCCTCGGGCGGCCGGGGCGCGGTGACGGCGAAGCAGAACTGCCGGCCGGTGTCGCGCCGGGAGCAGGGCGCCCAGCTCAGCCGCTTGCGCACCTCGAAGGTGCCCCGGACGTCGAGCGGGCCCGGCACGAGCTCCTGGCTGATCTCCCGCCCGTCCGGCAACGGCTCGGTCAGCACGTGCGGCGGCGCCGCGGCGAGCCGGTCGCGCAGCCGCACCGCCGCCTCCTCCGCCCGGCGCGGGTCGGGGTCCTGCACCCGGCCGAGCAGCGTGCACGACACCAACCGCGTCGCCGGGTCGTTGCGGAACCGCAGCTCCCAGCGCTCCTGCGACGCGGTGGTCCACTGGCCCGCGAGCCAGGCGCGTTCGCGGGCCGTGGTCTGCGCGAGCCGTTGCGGCTCCGCCACGTCGGCGAACGCGCGGGTCTCGGCCAGCCTCCGGGCCGGGTGCACGCGCACGCCGACCCACGCCCAGCTCATCTGCGCCGTGCTCTCCACGAGCACGCCAGGAGCGGTCACTGGTGTCCCGGGAGGCTGTGGCGCCCGGTGTCCGGCGGGGCCGCGTGCTGCACCGGCGGCGAGTACCCGCCCGGCACCGGCCCGCTCGCGAACGCGCCCTCCTCCACGGGCGGCATGCCGTAGGGGAAGCCGAACTGCTCGGGCACCTGGATGCCCTCGACCGCGACCATCAGGCCCTCGCGGCAGGCGGCGTGCACGGCCTCGCGCATGGCCCGCGCCCGGTCGGCGCGCAGCATCGCGATCTCCGGGTCGTTCTGGCCGGACATGCCGCGCACGATGCCGACCAGGAACTGGCGGATCAGCGTGGAGCCGCGCCGCGAGCGCCACATCTGCCAGCCCAGGTACAGGCTCGTGCCGTAGCTGAACACCGAGACGTAGACGCGGAAGTCGCCCTCGGTGAGGAACAACCGGTGACTCAGTTCGAGCGGACCGGCGCCGGTGCGAATTCGCCTCGTCCCGCCGTCGAGCGGGAGCTGGCGGTGCCGCAGCGTGCCGGAGATCTGGCTGTAGACGGACGGCGCGAACTCGGCGCGGTCGGTCAGCACCACGCGCCACTCGGCGACCGGTTCCGGCAGTTTGGTCAGCAGCAGCACCACGAAGAAGACGACGACGGCGCCCACGTTGCCGATCGACCAGAAGACGAAGGCGCCGGCGGCGGTGTCGATGCTGCCCGAGGACATGCTGCCGAGGCCCACCAGGAACCCGAGCAGCCCGAACACCGCCCAGACCAGGAACGACGCGGCGGCCGCGCGTGCCCACAGCTGGAACACCACGCGCCAGCTGACCGTGTCGTCGAGGTAGAGGTCCATCGGGCGGTGGCACAGGTTCTTGTCCAGGTAGGCGGCGTTGCCGTCGCCACCCCGCCAGCCCGGCAAGGGCTGGACTTGGTTCTCGTTCAACGTGCGGGTCCTTCCGGTGACGGCGTGCGACAACCGGATTAGTAGCGCTCCTCCTCTGGTCTGTTAACGAATTCGAATGCATTCACTCTGATGTCGCAATCTATTTCTCATCGGGGTGGAATGAGGTTCGGGAAAAGCTGCCAAAAAAGTGACACCCGATGTCAGCGGAACTGTTCCGTCGCGAAATTCGATTGCGTGCGGCCGTCAACCGATGGTGACGACTCGCGCCCACTCCGGCGGGGTGTCGGGTTCGTAGTCGGGATCGTCCTCGGAGATCCTCTTCGGGCGGGGGAACAGGCCCACCACCGTGCGGCACGACGGTGCGGACTCGGGCCACGGCGTCTGGCCGTCGGTCAGGGCGACGACGACGTCGGGACGCGGGAGCGAACGCAGGGCCGTGGCGAAGCCCTCCCGCAGGTCCGTGCCACCGCCGCCCACCAGCGCAATCCCTTCCGCTCGGCACCACGGGCCGGTGACGTGGGCGGCGGCGTCGCAGGACAGCACCGTCACCAGGTCGCGTCGGCAGCCGACCGCCCGGATGATCGCCGCGATCTCGAGGAGCGCGCTGCCCAGTTCGGCGTCGCTCACGGACCCGGAGGTGTCGACGACGACGGCGACCCTGGGCGGGCGGCGGCGCAGGCTCGGCATCACCACCCCGGGCACGCCCGCCGACCTGCGGGACGGCCGGCCGTAGGTGTAGTCCTCGCCCACGCCGGGACCGGACGCGGCCGAGCGGATCGCCGCCCGCAGCAGGCTCCGCCACGGCTGGGGCGGGTGGAACGCCTCCTCCGCCCACCGCTTCCAGCCGTCCGGGACGCTGCCGGGAGCGCCCTTGATGCCCTCCGCCACGCGGAACCGCACGGCGTCGCGCTCCTGCTCGCTGAGCCCGTGCGCGCCGCCCGGCCCGAGGTCCCACGCCCGCTCCAGGCCGTCGGCGCCGCTGCCGCAGTCGAGCCACGCGAAGGCGTTCGTGTGCCGGCCCAGCCGGAACTGGCGCAGGTAGTCCTCCATCAGCTGGCCCCCGTCCAGCCGCAGCGCCTCCGGGTGGACCGCGCCCTCCGGCCGTGGCAGGCCGTCGCCGAACACGTCGTCGTTGATCTCGCAGTCGCCCGCGATGTTCATCCGCAGCCGCTCACCGGGCCCGTGCAGCTCGTGCTGCACCGCGTACCGGTCGCCGCGCCCGTGGTGGTCGCGCAGCAGATGGGACACCTCGTGCACCCAGACGCCGGCGAGCTCCTCCAGCGGCGTGCGGTCGACGAACGCGGGCGAGACGTAGCAGCGCCAGTGCCGGTCGACGGCCATCGTCGGCACCTGGTGCGACTCCACCGGGTGCAGCGCGAACAACGCCGTCGCGAGGTAGGGCCGGCAGCGGACCGCGTAAAGGCGGGCGGCGAACAGCTTCTCCTCGTCCAGGATCACCGGCCGCCACCCCCGGTGCGGGCCAGGGCCCGGTCCGCCCGCTGCGACAACGACACGGCACCCGCCAGCCGGTCGATCGTCGCGGGGACCTGCCAGTCGTCGCGACGCAGCGCGGCGAGCGTGGCCGCCGGGACCACCACGAGGTCGGGCGCTCCGGTGTCGAGCGCCAGCGACAGCAACGCCCACGCCGCGTTCCAGCGGGCCTCTTCCGGCCGGTTGCGCACCGCGGCCACCACCCCGTCGAGCACCACCTGCCGCAGGTCGCCGCGCTCGGGCAGCACGGCCGCCGCCGGGTCCGCGAGCAGCACCTCGGGATCCGGCAGGTCCATCCGGTCGATGCTCGCGAGCAGCTCCAGCCCGGGGCCGTCCCCGACAGCGCCCCGCACCAGCGCGGACAGCACCTCGCGCGACGTCCCGGCCGCGGTCGCGAACGCGATCAGCCGCAGCGCCATCTCCCAGCTGCGCGGCGAGGGCCACGGACCGCCGCGCGACGTCTCGTTCTTCGGCAGCTGGTGCACGAGGTTCGGCCGGGCGGCGAGGAGCCCGCACACCGCGCGGCGGGCGAACGCGACGGCGTCCGGCAGCAGTGCGGGGTCGAGCAGCGGGAGTGCCGTGGTGGGCCAGGTCCCGCCCAGCCCGCGGACCACGACGTCGTGGTCGTGCTTCCACTGCAGGTGCACGAACCGGTTGGCGAGCGGCGGACTGAGCTCCCAGCCGTCGGCCGCCGACGTCCGCGGGTTTGCGGCAGCGACGATCCGCACGCCCGGCGGCAACCGCAGCGCACCGACGCGGCGTTCCAGCACGACCCGCAGCAGCGCGGCCTGCACGGCAGGCGGCGCGGTGGACAGCTCGTCGAGGAACAGCAGACCGCGCCCGGCCCTGACGAGGCGCACCGCCCAGTCGGGAGGCGCCATCGGCACGCCCTGCGTCGCCGGGTCGTCCCCGACCACCGGCAGCCCGGAGAAGTCCGAGGGTTCGTGCACGCTCGCGATCACCGTGGTCAGCGGCAACGAGAGCGCCTCGGCGAGCTGGGTGAGCGCCGCGGTCTTGCCGATCCCGGGCTCACCCCACAGCAGCACCGGCAGGTCCGCGGACACGGCCAGCGTCAGCGCCTCCAGCTGGGGATCGTCGCGCAGCTCGGTGGCCGTGTCCCCGAGCAGGGCGAGCAACTGGGCCGCGACGTCCAGCCGGGATCCGTCGGGCACGTTCGAGAAAGCAGGCATGTATTCGGTCACCTTGAAGAGAGGCCGTGCGCCGGCCTGGGCGGAAGGGGGTTCAGCGAACGGCCGCGCGCTGCCGGCGGCGTTCCTCTGTGGACGGTGCGGGCCCCTGGACGAGCCCGGCGCGGTACAACCCGTGCACGACCTTGCGCCGCGCGGCCGTCTCCAGCGCATCGCGCAACGGCCCGGTCCGCAGCAGGGCGTCCGGCCCGAGCAGGCCTTCGACCACGGCCAGGGCACCGGCGACGTCGCCGTGCGCCAGGCGGGCCCGGACGTCCGGGAGGTCTTCCGGATGGCGGTGTGCGGCATCGATCGCCCTCAGACAGGGCAACCCGTTGCCGCCCAACGCGACCAGCAGCTCCTCGCGGCGGATCTCGTCGGGGGAGTGGTCGAGCGGCACCAGGACGCCGCCGACCACGCCGATCTCGTGGGTGGCGCCCCGGCAGTCGACCAGGCGGGAACTCGTTGTGCTGTAGGGGTTGCCGGTGGGGGCGGGCCGTGGTTCGGGTGGGATGAGGGCGGAGGCGACCAAGGGGTGGAGGCGGTCGGCCGTGATCAGGCCGGCGCGCACCAGGTCGAGGTCCGGGGGTGTCCAGGTGGCGGCGTCGGGGAGGATCGGGAGGGCGGGACGAGAGGTGGCCGGGGTGCCCCTGGAGGCGAGCGGCTCCGGATTCGGTGCTGCGCAGCCGCTGCTGTCGCGGCGCGGCTCGGCCCGGTGCCGTGGGTCGGGCGGCTCCGAATCCGTTGCCCCGCGGCCGCTGTCGTCGCGGCGCGGCTGGATCCGGTGCTGTGGTCCGAGCGGCTCCGGGTTCGGTGCCGCGCAGCCGCTGTTGTCACGGCTCGCCTCGGCCCGGTCCCGTGGTCCGAGCGGCCCCGAATCCGTTGCCCCGCAGCCACTGTCGTGGTGGCGCGGCTGGACCCGGTCCTGCGGGCCGGGCGGCTCCGCATCCGTTGCCCCGCAGCCACTTCCGTCCAGCACCACCCACTTCCGCGACCCGAGCCGCACCGCGACCGAGCTGCCCTCCACCCCGTCCGCGCGGACCAGCAGCGCGGCCTCCTCACCCCACCGGTCGAGGGCGCGGCCACCCGGATCCCCACCGCTCCCACCCCGCTCCGTCAGCTCCGCCGTCCTGCGCGCATCCCACAGGTGGCGGTGCAGGTCGAGGCGGAACCGCCGGTCGGGCCGGGGATGCGGATGCCCGCCCGCGCCGGCCAGCACTCCGGAAGGCGCCCACACGGCAAGGCTGATCCGCTGACCCGCGGCAGCCCATGCCGGAGGCGTGCGGGCCACGAGGTGCACCTCGTCGTCGGCGTACCTGGCCAGCGAGACGGTGAGGCCGGGCCTCAGCAGGCCGTCCGGGCCGACCCTGGGGAAGTGCCAGCGCAGCAGGTCAGGTGCGAGGTGGCGCAGGTCGGCGCGCAGCGCCTGTGCCAGCGGTCTGCCGCGGGCACGACTCACGACGCGGAGGTCGAGGTCCACGTCGACCCGCGCCGCGGCGCAGGCACCGGCCCAGTCGCCGGACTCGCGGCGGGCGGTGGAGGACTCGATCATCGACGGCGGCACGGCGAACTCGCGCACGTGCGACCAGAGGTTGAGGCGGGAGGAACGTCCGTTCACGAAGTGGTGCATCAGCACTCACCTTTGGTGAACGGGACCCCCGATCTGCTCGTGGAAGTAGTCATCGCGGGAACCGTATCAGGTCGCGCAAGTGCTTTCCGCCCGTTCGCGCACCGCGGCCACCACCTTGGTGTGCAACGGATGCGCCGCGGGCAGCGTGAGCAGGTCCACCAACGCGAACAGGTCGAGTGCCGCGCTGACCTCGCGCCAGCCGTCGGGCAGCGGTCCGCACCCCGCGATTAACCCGTGCTCGAACGCCGGGCCGGTGTCCTCGGGGAAGCGCAGCACGTTCCCCACGTCCGCGAGCGGGTTGCCGCTGTACGCGAACTCCCAGTCGAGCACGGCGGTCACCGACCAGCGGCCTGCGTCGCGGGCGACGAGGAGGTTCTTGCCGCTGAAGTCCGAGTGGACGAGCCGGGCCACCGGTGCCACGCCCGCGAGCACCTGCTGGTCGCGCTCGGCCAGGGCGAGCAACGCGGCCTTGTCGCGTGGTTCGAGTGCCATTTCGCCGACGCGGTTCGCGGTGAACGCCACCAGGTCGGCCGTGTCGGACTCCGCCGGCGCCGGGGACAGCCCCGCACCGGAGAAGAAGCCCGGTGCGGGAAAGCCGATCGTGCCGATCGCCGCCAGCACCGAACCCACCGCGTGGCCGAGTTCCTCCGCCTCCCCGTCACCCAGCCCGGCCACGACCCGGTCGAGCATCACGCCGTCCGCGAACCGCGACAGCAGCACGGGTTCCCCGGCCGCCGAACCATCCGGATCCGCCGCCACGACCTCGGGAACCGGCACCACACCGCTCATCCGCACGGCGAGGTCGCGTTCGACCGCGCACGTGGTGCCCCGGAGGTACCGGCGCAGCACGAACTTCTCGCCGCTCCCGCTCACCACGGCGACGTTCTGGTTGCGGTACCCGCCGGACAGCTCAGCCGCCACCCGCGCGCCGGGGAGGTGCGCCGCGAGCCAGCCGGAGACCGCCGCGGGCAGCTCGGTCAAGAGAACCGTGCCAGGAAACGGGCTGTGGCACGCGGACCGCGGAACACGTGCACCTCCGCGTCCTGTGCGTGTGCCGCGAGCGCTTCGAGCAGCACGGGCCTGGACCGGCGGCGCCACGACCAGACCCACCGCCAGAAGTCGGCGCTCTCCCGCGAGCGCCACACGGCCCGCCACGCGCACCGAGGGAACGAGTAGTCGAGCAGCAGCACCGTGTCGGCCCTGCGGAGCCGGACGTCGAGCACGTCGTACGGGCCCAGGTCGCCGTCCATGATCCACCGGTCCTCGGCGGCGAGCTCGCCCTGCACGACGGCCCAGAGCTCGAGCGGCGTCGCCTCCAGGCCCGGGCCCCAGAAGTGCTTGTCGAGCTCGACGACGGGAAGCCCGGTCGCGGCCCCCAGGGCTGCCGCGAGGGTCGACTTCCCGGCACCGCCACGGCCCAGGACCACCACACGTTCCACGAGTTGATCGTGCCAGAACCCCTAGTCGGTCTGCTGCTCCATCACCAGGATCGCGCCGCCCGGCTCACCGCCGTTGCTGCGCAACGAGCTGCACACGACGCGGACCACGACCTCGCGGCCGCGCCGGTTCACCGCCGTGAGCTTGACCTCGTCGATGAACGCCGGGTCGGACAGCGCCGAGCGCACCACCGGCCGCAGTTCGGCGACGGGCAGGCCGATGTCGAGGTTGAGCAGGTGCTCGCCCTCGGCCTCGTCGCGGCGCACGCCCCAGAGCTCCTCGGCGCCGCGGTTCCAGGCGAGGACGCGCATCTGCAGGTCGAGGACGACGACGCCGGCGCGCAGTGAGGTGAGTATCGACTCGAGGAACTCGTTGACCTGGTCGAGCTCGGTGCTGCGTTCGCGCAGGGTGTCGTTGATGGTCTGGAGCTCGTCGTTGGTCGACTGGAGCTCTTCGTTCATCGTCTCCAGTTCCTCGTTGGTGGACTGGAGCTCCTCGTTCGTGGTCTCCAGTTCCTCCACTGTGGACTGGAGTTCCTCGTTGGTCGTCTCGAGCTCCTCGTTGGTGGACTGGAGCTCTTCGTAGGCCGACTCCAGCTGGCGGTTGGCGTACTCCAGGTCCTCGAGCAGCCTGCGCGCCGACGTCACGTCGTGGAACACCACCGAGACGCCGAGGATCGTGTTGTCGACACCGATCAGCGGGTTCACGTGGATCTCGAACCACAGCGACTCGCCGGGCCCGCGCAGCCACTCGACGTCCTTGACCCGCAACGACTTGCGTTCCAGCCGGGCCTGTTCGACGTACCCGCGCAGCTCGATCGGGCGGTACGAGAGGTCGAGGTCGCGCAGCGGCCTGCCGACGTCCTTGGGGGACAGCCCGAACGTCGTCTGCGCCTGCTGGTTCGCGAGCGCCACCACGTCGTCCGCCGTCACGACCACCTGCGCGACGGGACTCGCGGAGAAGGCGTGCTCGCGCAGCTCGTCGATACCGCCGACGTCGACCCGGCGGTCGTGCACCATCGGGTAGGAGACGAAGTGGGCCGCGCTGCCGGAACCGTTGGGCGCCTTGCGGAAGATGCGCCGCTTGAGGTCTATCGGGTCGAAGATCCGGCTGTGGCTGAGCAGCATCTCGGCCTTGCCGAGGAACAGCACTCCCTTCGGCACGAGCGCGAAGTGGAACCGGCCCAGGATCTTGGACTGGGTCTCCTGGTTGAAGTACATCAACGTGTTGCGGCACACCAGCAGGTCGATGCGCGAGATCGGCGCGTCCTGCACCAGGTCGTTGCGGCCGAAGATGACCGAGCGCCGCAGGTCCTTGCGGAAGCTGTAGCGGCCGTTCTGCTGCTCGAAGTACTTGGCGATCAACTCCGGTGGCACGCTCTGCAGGTCGCGCTCGCCGTAGCTCGCGAGCCTCGCCTGGGTGAGGGCCTCGTCGTCGACGTCCGTGGCGTAGATCTTCACCTGCTGCCGGAACCTGTCCGGGCCCAGCGCGTCGGCGAGCAGCATGGCGAGGCTGTACGCCTCCTCGCCGGACGCGCAGCCCGCGCTCCACACCCGGATCGGGTCGTCCGGCCCGCGTTCGGCGAGGATCGTCGGCACCACGTCCTCGCGCAGGTACGTCCACGCCTCGGTGTCGCGGAAGAAGCCCGTCACGTTGATCAGGATCGTGTTGAACAGCGCGCCGAACTCGTCTGCGTTGACCTGCAGCTGGTCGATGTAGTCCGGGTAGTTCTCGATGCCGATCTGGCTCATCCGGTGCCGCACGCGCCGTTGCAGGCTCGTGCGTTTGTAGCCGGTGAAGTCGAAGCCGCGCGACTCCTTGAGGTAGAGCAGCACGTCCTCGAAGGCTTGGTCAGGGTCGGGGCGACGGTCGTTCACGACGGCAAAGCTACCGCTTCGGCCGTGGGGCCAGCACCGCCCACACGATCTTGCCACCATCGAACGACGGACGCGTGCCCCAGGCGACGCACCTGCCCTGGACCAGCTCCAGTCCTCTGTGGCCCGGAGCGCCCGGTCGCGAGGCGGTCAGGACAGGGGGTTCGGGATCGCCGTCGCGGACGGCGAGGGACAGTCCGCCGGCCCGCAGCTCGAGGCACAGGACGGACTCGGTGCGGGCGTGCCGGACCGCGTTCTCCACGAGCTCGGTCGCCACCAGCAGCGCGTCGTCGACCAGCGCGGGGAGGTCCCACTCCTCGCACGCCGTGCGCACCTCCTCCCGCGCCAGGAGCGCCGCGACCAGTGAGTTCGGCAGCGACCGGCGGCGGTAGCGGCGCAGTGGCGGTTCCGCGGCACGCTCGAACGCGGAATCCAGGTCCGGCGCGGTGACGACGTGCCGGGAGACACCGCTGCGGCGGAGTTCGTGCCGGTGCCGGTCGGTCTCCGCGGCGAGGACGACGGGCACACCGGGCCACTGCGCGGCCTTCATCCAGACCGCGGTGAAGACGGCCAGCATGGCCCTGCTCGCGACCTCGAACCCCGGTCCGAGCCGCACGACCAGCGCGACGGGTGCCTCCGCCGCCAGTTTGAGCAGGTCGTCACGCAACGACGGGTAGGAGGACAGGTCGAGCCTGCCCACGGGCGTCGCCACCGCCACGCCGGCCAGCTCGGTCGTCTGGACTCCCAGGTCCGTCACGCGCCCGCGTCCTCCTGGGGATCGGGGGTCCGGCGGGTGCACCGGCGCGGAACAGGACGGTAATCGCTCGGCGGCGGTCCCGCTCGGGCGGTCCCTCCCACTGCCGGGGGACCGCACGCCGCTCACTCGGCCCGAGCGCGGGTCAGGTGCAGGCACAGGCCCGCCACCAGCACGAGGACGCCACCGAACACCAGCGTGAACGAGGCCGCGAGGAGCCCCGTCAGCAGGCCCAGCCCACCGAGCAGGTCGACGGCGAACCGGACGGACCGGCGGTTCGGCTGCCAGCGCGCGACGCGGGGTGGTGGGGACTGGAGCGTGGTCATGGTGCCCTTCCTGGGATCACTCGTCATCGCCGGCTCAGGACGTCGCTCACGAACTCCTCCGCGACGACGCGCAACTTGCGGTTCTCCCGCTGGGACTGTGCGACGAGCAACCGGAACGCCTCGTCGGCCGTGATGCCGTGCACCGCCATCATGATCCCCTTGGCCTGGTCGATCACCGCGCGGGAGTCGAGGGCGGTGCGCAGCTGCTCGGAGAGCTCGTACGCCCGCAGGTACCTGCTGTGGCTGCGCAACCCGACCTCGGCCGCCGCGGTGTAGAGCCCCAGCAGCTGCACGTCGAGGTCCGCGAAACCGTTGTCGCGCGTCGAATAGACGTTGATCGCACCGGCGTGCCGATCGTCGACGGTCAGCGGGGTGGACAGGAAGCTGACCATGCCGGCGGACCGGCACGCCCGCGCGAACACCGGCCACCGCTCCAGCGCCTCGTCCATCCCGGCCCGGACGAGCTGCCTCGTCTTCGCGGCGTCGACGCACGGTCCGGCGTCCTCCCGGTACTCGACGGCGTCGAGGTCCACCACCAGCTGACTGGTGGCCGAGGCCGTGTACGGCTTGCCGTCGTCGAGCAGCGTCACCGACACCCCGTCGGCACCGGGCACCGCGCGGTGCACCTGCGCGGGCACCAGCTCGACCAGCGCGGGCAGGTCGTCGGAGCGGCTGAGCGCCTCCTCCAGCGAGTTCAACGCCCTGGTCACCTCGTCGAGGGACTCGCCGAGCGCCGGTTCGTGCAGTGTCACGAGCTTCACCTTCGTCCAGTCGGGTCGTGCGGGGCTCGGGCGTCAGTGCCTGCGGCGACCGCGGCCCGTCACCAGCCCGAGAGCGGTCATGCCGGCGCCGAGCCCCAGGTGCAGCCAGTTGTCGGCCGCGTTGACCGGCACGAAGTTGGCCGCGCTGTCGTGGTCGACCAGCAGGCCGTACAGCCACAGCAGCAGGTAGACGACACCACCGCCGACGAGGTACGAGTACGCGCCGTGCGGTGTCCGGGACATCAGGAGCCCGGCGGCACCGAACGCGAGGTGCACGACGTTGTGCAGGACCGACACCATGAACAGCCCCAGCAGCATCGCCTCGGACTCGTGGCCGGCGAACGACATCGTGTCGTAGCCCGTGGTGATGCCGGGATGAAGCCGGCGACACCGACCGCCGTGAACACGGCGGCGACGGCCAGAGCCACGTTCTGCGCCGGTGCGCGCGTGGTCATCTCGGTCCGGGCCATGACGACCTCCCGTGGGGAGCGGGTACCGCTTCGGTCATGCGGCTACCCCCGTGGGCGCCGGGCAAACTGCCCCGTCCGGGTAGTTCGGTGTGGATCGTCTCGAGTGGACGGCCCGCTGGCGGCTGCTTGGATGCTGCGGCCGGCTCACTGATTGCGCGCCACCACCCGGAACGACGTCAGCTCCGCGTCGGCGGGGTCCGGCAGCTCCATCCCGGCGTCGAGCCCGCTGCGCACGTAGTCCACGACCTCCCGGTTGATCACCTCACCCGGCAGGATCGCGGGCGCGCCGGGCGGGTACGGCGTGACCATCTCGGCGCTGATCCGCCCCACCGCCTCGTCCGCGCCGACCTGCTCGATCTCGGCGAAGAACGCGTCGCGGGGCAGCATCGCCGTCTCCAGCTGCAGCTCGTCCGGCGAGGGCAGGTCGACCGGCGGTGGCGCCGGGAAGCCGTCCGCCGCCTTGACCAGCGCCTCCAGGGCGTCGAGCAGGACGGCCGCCGTCCGGTGGTCGTCGGCGTGGGTGAACTGCGCGACGACCCGCCGGTGGTCGGACAGCCCCAGGGTGACGCGCTGGTGTTCGCGCAGCCAGTCGGTGGCCTGGTAGCCGCTGATGCCGAGCCCGGACACGTCGATCGTCATCTTGAGCGGGTCGATCGAGGCGGCCAGGTCCCTCCCGACGAACTCCGCCTCGCCCATCACGCGCAGGCCGGGCAGGTCGTTGATCGCGGCACGCGTCGAGCGGGCCAGTTCCAGCGTCGCGGTCAGCAGCTCCTCGCCGTGCTGCACCATGTGCCGTCGCCAGCCGTCGAGGGTGGCGTAGACGATGGACGTCGGGCTCGTCGTGGCGAGGAGGTCCTCGCGGGCCTTGAGCACGTTCGGGTCGACCAGGTCGCCCTGGAGGTGGAACACCGAGCTCTGCTCCACCGCGGCGCCGGACTTGTGCACGCTGGTGACGACGACGTCGGCACCGGCGTCCATGCCCCACGGCGGCAGGTCGGGGTGGAACGGCAGGTGCGCGCCCCACGCCTCGTCCACGATCAGCGGCTTGCCGAACTCGTGGCAGACGGCGGCGATCGCCGCGATGTCGCCGCAGGAGCCGTAGTCGTTGGGCGTCACCAGCAGCATGCCCTTGGCCTCGGGTTCCGCCTCGAACAGGGCGCGCACCTCGTCCGGGCCCGGCGGGTGGGAGAGGTGGCGTTCGGCGTCCCAGTGCGGTGAGAGCCAGACCGGCGAGACGCCGCTCAGGATCAGCGCCGAGACGACCGACTTGTGCGCGTGGCGCGGCACGATGAGCTTCTCGTGCGGTCCGGCGACCGACAGCATGGCGCTCTTCACCGACAGCGAGCTGCCGCAGGTGGAGAAGAACGCCCGCTCGGCGTCCACCGCCTCGGCCATCAGCTGCTGGGCCTCCTCGACGACGCCCTTGCTGTTCAGGCGGTCGTCGAGGCCGTTGACCGGGATGACGTCGGCCGCGAACAGGGCCTCGCCGAGGACCTCGAGCACGCGCGGGTCGGCGCCGCGGCCCTGGCGGTGGCCGGGCGGGGTGAACGGCGTGTAGCCGCGTTCGCGGTACTCCTGCAGTGCTTCCAGCACCGGTGCCCTGTTCTGGTCCATGGGGGAGGGCTAACCAGGAGTGGGCCGGTTCAACCGGGCGTCACCGGGTGAGGTGCCGCGCCTCACGCTGCCGCGCAGGTCGGACTGCTCGGCACTGCACCCGGTCACGCGCGAGCCGCTCAGCACCTCACGCGCCCACGCGCACGTTGAGCGGCCCCGGCACCTCATCCGGCCGCGCGTCGCCCGACCACGCGCGGGTAGGGCTGCTTGGCACGTCACCTGGCCACGCCTCACGGCCACGCGCGGGTGGGGCTGTTCGGCACGTCACCTGGTTACGCCTCACGGCCGCGCGCGGGTCGGGCGGCTCAGCACCTCACCCGACCACACGTACCCGGCCACGCGCAGGTGGGACCGCTCAACACCCCACCCGGCCACGCCTCACCCGGTCGCGCGCAGGTCGAACCGCTCAGCCGCCCACGCGGCGAGGCGCGGCCGGAGGGCGACGTACACGTCCGGGTCGACGCCCATGCCGGTGTGCGTGCTGTGCACCTCGACGCACTCGGCGGACGGGTCGAGGGACAGCTGCCACGGCACGATGCCGTCCGACTTGGAGTACACCGACACCGCGGGCACCTCCAGGGCGGCGGTGGCCGCGGCGACGTTGTCCTCGAAGCACGTGCCCGAGAAGCAGTCGGTGTCCATGAGACCGGGCACGCCGAGCGCGGACAGCCCCGCCAGCGCCTTCGCGGCGAGCAGCACGTGCGGGTGCGCGCCCAGCGGGTCGAGCAGCGGGCTGCCGAGCATCACCAGCCCGCGCACCAGGTCGGGGCGGCGGACGGCGGCCAGCCGGGCGAGGCCGCCACCGCGGCTCTGCCCGAACAGCACCACCGGTCCGCCGGTGGCCTCGGCGTGCTCCTCCAGGCGTTGCTCGACGCGGTCCACCAGCTCGGAGGTGCACCCGACGTTGAACCCGACGCCCGCGCCCACCGGCACGTAACCGCGGTCGCGCAGCCAGGTGCTCGCGAAGGTCAGGCTGAGGTCGCTCGCCCCGAAACCGGGCACCAGCACCACGCCGAGACCCGCGCCCTCGTGGGGGTTCGCCTTGCGCCACACCGGGTGGCGCAGCAGGCGCGGGATGGTGAGCGCGGCGACGGCGACGTGTTCGCGCGCCAGCGATCGCAGCTGTCCGGTTGAACTTGAGGTCATGGCTCCGCTCGCTTCTGTCGGGGTGCCGAGGAGGTAGCCCCGGCGGGGCGCCCGCAAACGCGGAACGTCGTCACGTTTCGAGGTGGTCATCGGGCCACGATCGGCGTACCGGTGGCCGCACCCGCGCGTTCGTAGACGCGCAGGAAGTCGGCGGCGACGTGGTCCCAGGAGTACCGGGCCATGACGCGGTCGTGGCCCGCCACGGAGAACTCGTCGCGCAACGTGTCGTTCAGCAGGAGCGAGCGCAACGCCCGCGCCAGGCCCTCCTGCTCGCCGGCCGGCACGAGCAGGCCGGTCACGCCGTCCACGACGACGTCGGCCAGCGCGTCCACGGCACTCGCGACGACCGGCACACCGCAGGCCATCGCCTCGAGCGCCAGCGCGCCGGACGGCTCGTACGACGACGCGCACACGACGGCGTCGGCGGAGCGCAGCAGTTCCGGCGTGACGGACCTGGTGAACACGACCTTCGCGCCGGCCTGCCGCCCGTGCTCGCGCAGCTTCTCGACCACGGGGTCGCCCTGGGCCGGAAGCCCGCTGACGACCAGTTCCGCACCGTCGATCCGGGCCAGCGCGGTGACGACGGCGCCCGTGTGCCGGCGGTGCAGCGGAGTGACGACCCGGAACGGCCGGTCGCGTGGCGCCCGCGGGCCCTCGGGGGTGAACGCCGCGACGTCGACACCGCCGGGCACGACGGAGATCTTCGTGCGCTTCACCCCGGTCCTGGCGAGCTCGAACGCCTCACCGGCGCTGCCGGCGGTGACGTGCGCCGCCTCCCTGCCCACCAGCACCTCGATCCTGCGGCGCTCGTCCGGAACGGCCTCGGCGGGACAGTCGCGCTGCTCCGCGGCCGCGAGCGAGTGGAACGTCTGCACGACCGGGACACCGGCCCGGCGGCCGCCGAGCACGCTCACCATGCCGGACATCCAGCGGTGCCCGTGCACGACGTCCGGCGCGGACGAGGCCCAGTCCCGCAGGAGGAAGGCGGTGAAGTCACCGATGTGCGGCAGCACGTGCTCGTCCGCGAGCGGCTCGAGCGGCCCGGCGGGCACCAGCACCACCTCGACACCGCGGGCGGTGCGGACCCTCTCCGGCGCGTCCGGGCGGTCCCGGCGGTGGTAGACCGTCACCTCGTGTCCCTGCCTGGCCAACGCGGCCGACAGCCCGGCGACGGGGGTGTCCTCCTGCGGACCGGAGGCCTCGGCGAGCGGGCCTCCGTGGACGGACACCATGGCGATCTTCAATTGGTCACTCCGATTGTTGGCGTGTGACGAGCACGTCGTGACGAGCTGTCTGCTCAACTCGGAGTCCTCAACCGCCCTGGGGATCAGGGCGCCACGGTGGATACCCCGTGGTCCACCCGCTCAAACCTTGGAGTTGCCGTCCTGGTCGGCCTCCTGCACGCGCAGGATGTTCACGGTGTCGAGGACGGTCGTGGACCCGTTCGGCAGCAGCACCGGCACCCACGAACGCCCGGTCTCCGGATCGACGACGTGCGACCCGGACACGACGCCGCGCACGTAGGCGTCGGGGTGCAGCGCGTCGGGGTTGAGGTAGGTGATGACACGACCGAGGCCGGGGGACGGAGAGGCCGGCATGGGAGCTCCCGGTGGCTGGAGGGGCTGCGTGGTGCTCGACGTGCCTGTCGAGTACCCGCCGGGCCCGGCCGAAACCCCGGCTGCGTCACGGCTTCACAACAAACCCACGACCCCGTAGGCGCCGGCCGCGACGGCGGCGGAGGCGGGCAGGGTCAGCACCCACCCCTTGGCGATGTCGGCGGCCACGGACCAGCGCACCGCCGAGCGTCGGGTGGTCGCGCCGACGCCCATCACCGCCGACGTGATGACGTGCGTCGTCGAGATCGGGGCGTGGAAGAGGAACGCGGTCGCGTACAGCACCGAGGAGGCCGACAGCTCGGCGGCGAAACCGTGGGGCGGCGTGAGGTGGAAGATCCGCCTTCCCAGGGTCCGCATGATCCGCAGACCGCCCGCGTACGTCCCGGCCGACAACGCCAGCGCGCACGCCACGATGACCCACAACGGCACGGAATAGTCGTCCTGCCGGCTGCTGACCACCAACGCGAGAACGATGACGCCCATGCTCTTCTGCGCGTCCTGCAGGCCGTGTCCCAGCGCGAGGCTCGCGGCGGAGAACACCTGTGCTCGGCGCATGAGGCGGCCCGCCCGGTGGGCGTTGGCGTTGCGGAAGGTCCACAGGATCACCGTCATGACGACGTAGCCCAGCACCAGTCCGACGACGGGGGAGACGACCATCGGGATGACGACCTTCTCCAGCACGCCGGACCAGTGCACGGTCGTCGCGGACGCCAGCGCCGCCCCGACCAGGCCGCCCACCAGGGCGTGCGAGGACGACGACGGCAGGCCGAAGTACCAGGTGACCAGGTTCCAGGTGATGGCACCGACCAGGGCGGCGGTGACGACGTGCAGCGCGTCGTCACCGACCGGGGTGTCGATGATGCCGGAGGCGATGGTGACGGCGACGCCGGTGCCCAGCAGCGCGCCGATCAGGTTCATCACCGCGGCGAGCGAGAGGGCGGCGCGCAGGGTGAGCGCGCGGGTGGACACGGCGGAGGCGATGGCGTTGGCCGCGTCGTGGAACCCGTTGGTGAAGTCGAAGGCGAGCGCCAGGACCACCACGAGCACCAGTCCGGCGGTCGGCATCACGCTTCCTTGACCGCGATCGAGTGCACGGCGTCGGCCACGTGCTCGAAGGCGTCGGCGGCGGCCTCCAGTTCGTCCACGACGTCCTTGAGCTTCATGACCTCCAGGGCGTCGCGCTGCCCGTTGAACAGCTCCGACAGCAGCCGCCGGTAGACCTGGTCGGCCTCGTTCTCGAGCTGGTTGACCTCGACCCAGAACGCCGTGAGCTCCTGCGGCTCCGCGAGCCGCGGCATCGCCTCCGCGGTGAGCCGGGCGGCCCGGCACAGCAGGTCGGTCTGCGCCGCGACACCGTCCGGCAGCTCGCCCACGCGGTAGAGGGTCGCGAGGTCGACGGCGGCGTCCATGTGGTCGACGACGTCGTCCAGGGTGGAGGCCAGCCGGTAGATGTCCTCCCGGTCGAACGGCGTCACGAACGACCGGTCGAGGTGCTGGATGATCGCGTGCGTCGCGTCGTCCCCGGCGTTCTCCAGGGCGTGCATCCGCTCGGCCAGCTCCGCGCGTTGCTCGACGGGCGCGCGCACGAACGTGCGCAGCAACTCCACGCTCGCGCCGATGTTCCTGCCGATCTCGGTGAACAGCTCGAAGAACTTCTCACCCGTGGGCTTGCGGCTGATGCGCATGCGTGGCGGCTACCCGTGGAGGTCGTGCCCAAACGGACGCGGGGCGGCGTTCGGTCCTCCGAGGACCGAACGCCCCTTCACGAGGCCTAGCGGTGGGCGACGGCGAAGCCGTCGAACGCCGCACCGGTGTTGAAGACGCGCACCCCGTTGGCGCCGCTGGAGAAGCTGCTGTCGGTGACCGTGATCTTCGGCGTGGTCATGTCGCCGACGAACACCTTGATCGACGAGCCGATCGCCTCCACCCGCAGGTGGTGCGCGGTGTTCGGCCGGACGGTCACCGGTGCCGACGCGAGCTGCGTCCAGTTGTTGTCCGCCTTGCCGAGCACGACCCGCCCGGTGCCGGTGATGCCGGCGTAGTAGCCGCGGTAGCTGTCCGTGCCGGTGGCCGCGCCCGTCGCGCGGAACACGACGCCGCTGTCTCCGGCCGCGGACCTCGGGATGACGTCGACGTCCTGCACGAAGTTCGAGAAGTTCGTGTCCAGCAAGGACTTCCCGCCGAACGAGGCCCCGGTCTCGTACCGGCCGGCGCTCGCCGACCAGGTGCCGCCGTGCGTGGTCCAGCCGACGGCGTTGCGGTCGTCGAAGTTGTCCTTGACCCGCATGGTCACCGGCTGGATGGTGCCGTCGGCGTTGAAGGTCATGCGGTCGTAGGCGATCTGCCGGTCGTTGGCGCCCGTGCGGCTCAACGGCCGGCGGTGGTAGACGATGTACCAGATGTCCGTGCCGGGCACGTTGATCACCGAGTTGTGGCCGGAACCCCTTGCCACGGAAGCATCTTGGCTCAGCACACGGCTGATCTTGGTGAACGGCCCGGTGGGCGAGTCGGAGATCGCGTACGACACCGCGTAGTTCGGGCCGGTCCAGCCGTCCTCGGACCACATGAAGTAGTACTTGCCGTTGCGCTTGAACATCTGCGAACCCTCGGTGAAGTTCGCCGGCGTGATCTCCTTGTACGTGCTGCCGTCGGCGAACCGGCCGAGGCTCGTCATGTCCGCGTTGAGCTTCACGACGTTGGAGTGGCCCCAACCGCCGTAGTACATGTAGGCCTGACCGTCGTCGTCGATGAACACGTCCTGGTCGATGGGCTGCGCGCCGTTGACGAACTGGGCGATCAGCGGCTTGCCGATCGCGTCCCGGTACGGCCCCTCCGGCCGGTCGGCGACCGCGACGCCGATGCCGCCCAGCTCGGAGTTGCTCTGGATGTCGTTGGCGCCGAAGTACAGGTAGTACTTGCCGTTGCGCTGCACGGGCGCCGGCGCCCACACGGCCCGGCGCGCCCAGGAGACGTCGGCCGTCGTCAGCACGTTGGGGTGCTTGGTCCAGTTGACGAGGTCGGTGGAGGAGAAGGCGTCCAGGTACGTCTGCTCGTCGTAGGGCCGCGACGACGTCGGGAAGATCCAGTGCTTGTTGTCGTAGTACGCGACGTCGGGGTCGGCGTACCACCCGTCCACGATCGGGTTGCCGGCCTCCGCTGTGGAGAAGTCGGGCACGGCGGCCGCGGACGAGGTCACGGCCGGAACGCCGCCCAGCAGCAGGGCGGCGAGAACTGAGGTGACGATCTTCGACGACAACGTCTCGTCCAATCTGCAGGGTTTACAACGTTGTAACCACGGTGTGCATCGATCCAAACACCCACCGTGGACCGCTGTCCAGATCGGGAACGAGAACGCGGTGACCGGCGTGGCCGCCGATCACCGCGTCACGGCTCTCAGATGCCGCAGCTCGGGGCGGACCAGAAGCGGGACGACTTGTGCGCGACGTGCACGTGGTCGTTGTGACCGGTGTAGCCCGGGCCGAGGATCTCGTTGAACCCGTGGTTGCGCGCCTGCTGCGCCAGCGCGCAGAAGCCCTGCGGCCCGGCCCCCAGGTCGACCGCGTCGCCGTAGAGGTGACGGCTGCCCGACGCACCGCCGACGGCGTTGTTGCACGCGACGCTGCGGAAGCCGCCGTTGACGTCGATCGGCCGGTCGCCCATGGCGTGCCGCATCGCCTGCAGCTTCCACATGGACACCAGCGCGTTCGCCCGCGCCGTCGCCGCGGAGACGTTGCCGCCCGCCCACGTGGTGTTGCAGTTGTTGAGCTCGTCGTAGGAGAAGTTGATCGGCGTGCAGTCGTCGTCCTGCAACGCGTAGATCTTCGCGAACGTCGCCGACCCGGCGATGCCGTCCGCGCCGAGACCGTACGCCTGCTGGAAGCGGGTCACCGCGGCCTTCGTGGCCGGCCCGAACTGCCCGTCGATCCCGAGCACGGCCCCGTAGCCGGGGTAGCCCGCCACCCGGATCTGCAGCTGGCGCACGTCCTCACCCGACGCGCCCTGCGACAGGGTGCGGTTCCAGGTGTAGCAGGCGTCCGCGGCGCTGACGGGGTCCGCCTGGGCCGTCGCCGCCGGTGCGAGGACGGCGGCGGAGAGCAGGGCGGCGACCGGTAAGAGGAAACGGAGTCTCATGACAAGCGGCACCTTTCGATCACAGGGACGTGCAGCCTGTCGAGTCGGTGCCGGATCTGTCAACGAGCCACCAAATGAACATTCAGTTCGGCGGAGAGAAACCACCTGGATGGCCCTGTCCGAGCGAACAGGGATTCAGGCCGGATCGCGCTCGGATGGGTTCAGATCGGCCGTTGTGGGAACTCCAGGCAGGACGTCGCACCTGAGACTCAGGTGCCGGGGAAGGACACATGGGCACCGACGACAAGATCGACGCCAAGGCCGACCAGCTCAAGGGCAAGGTCAAGGAAGGCGTCGGCGACGCCACCGACGACAGGAGCCTCCAGGGCGAGGGGCAGGCCGACCAGACGAAGGGCCACCTCAAGGAGGCGGCGGAGAAGGTGAAGGACGCCTTCAAGAAGGACTGAGCTGTGAGTGGCCGGGAGCGCGTACCTGTAGGGGTGCGCGCTCCCGGCCTTTCCGGGGTCGTGGGCCGGTTCTCGTTGGCCGGTGCGGATTCCAGCGGGCCGGTCGCGTTCCGCCGGGCCCGCCGCGCGACTGGCCGGAAAACCACCCGCCGCGACTAGTTGCCCGCCAGCTGCCACGACCCGAAAGGCGCGTCCGGGCCCACGGCCGTCTGCACGCGCTCGTGGAGCCTCATGTCGCCGCCCAGCGCGAACACCCGCACGAGGCCCTGCGCGTCCACCACCGCGGCGGGCGCCGCCTCGGCGTAGCCGCCGAGGTCCTGCCACGGGGTGAAGGTGCCCGCCGCGTCCTGGCGGGTGAAGCTCAGGCCGTAGGAGTCGTTGCGGGCGAAGGCGAGGCAGCGGCCGCCGGAGGTCACCGCCGCCACCGGGCCGAGACCGCCCATGCCACCCAGGTTCTGGGGCGTCGTCTCCCACGCGCCGTTGGCCGACTGCTCCCGCAGGGTGCCGATGGTGCCGTCGCTGTGGCGGCGGGTGAAGACGCGGACGCGGTTCCCGTCCAGGGTGGTGCCGATGGACGCGGTGCTCTGCGCGGCGACCGTGAGGGCCTGGTAGGTCGTTGCGCCACCTACGTTCTGGTACCAGTGCAACGCGTTGCCGTTGCCGTCGGCGAAGATGTGCATGCGGCCGCCCGGGGCGGTGATGGCCGAGGGCTGGGACATCGCCTTGCCGCCACCGCCGCTCGCGGTGGCCCAGCTGGTGCTGAAACCGTTGCCCACCTGCCACTTGTTGCCGAGCGTGCCGGCGCGGTTCACCACGTACAGCTCGAGGACGCCGTTCGAGACGCCGAAGACCGGTGTCTGGTAGGCGGGTGTGCTGCTGTTGGGGTTGCCGAGCGAGGTCCACGTGCCGAAGCCCTGCGCGCCCGCGGCGGTCTGCGTGCAGGTGCGGATCGCGGCGGTGTCGAGGTCGAGCACCGCCAGCTGCAGGCGGTTGTCGCCACGCATCGCGACCGCGACACCGGGGGCGAACGACCCGGCCAGCAACAGCGACGGACCCACCCAGGCGCCACCGGTGGGCTGGCGCCACCACATGATCGAGTCACCCGCCGCGATGAACGCGTGCAGCGTGCCGGCGCTGTCCCGCGCGACCCACTGCGGTGAGACGGGCCAGCGCTCGTAGCTGCGCGACATGTTCACGTCGAACGTGTCGCCGGTCAGCGGGTCCTGCGCCTTGTACTGGTTGTAGGCGTTGGTCTTCGGCGTCCGCAGTGCCAGCGGCACGTTCGGCTGGGACGTGCGGGTGTTGTAGCAGCGGTAGCGGACGAGCAGCGCGTACGGGCGGCCGGTCGGTCCCTCGTAGGCCTTCACGGCCCGCTGGGCGAACTTCGCCGCGGCGACGTGGTCCCAGTGCTCCGGCATGTCGCCGCCGTAGCGGGCGTCGTCGGGGTAGGGGTCCTGGCAGCGGATCACGGTCGCCTGGAACTGCTGCAGCAGTTCGACGAGGACGTTGACGAGGGCGGACTGCGTGTAGTTCTGGACCTGGCTCGCCGGGCTGCCGGTCGGGACGATCGTGCTGGTGCTGTAGGAGGTGCTGTTCCACAGGTTGGTCAGCGCGTCGAGGTGCAGGTCGTCGCCGCCGTCGGGCAGGTTGAGGTAGACGAGCTGCACGTTCGGCTTGCCGTCGAGGGTGTTGACCTCGACGGTCTTGCCCGCCACGACCATCGCGGTGCGCGTCCAGGTGCTGGCCACGCCCGCGAGGGACGCGTAGGCGTTGCGCTGGCCCTTGTGCAGCTCGGCGGAGAGCTGCTCGCGGGTCAGGTTGCCGGTGCCGTTGAACTCGTCGGCGGTGAGGATGATCGTCCGCACCGGGCAGCCGGACAGGATCGCCGGCTGGATGTCCGGGTTGATGAACAGCAGGTCGTCGTCGGAGTGCGCGATGATGTTCACGAAGCTCGCGCCCGTCGGCACGTCGGCGTGCGCGGTTCCGGCGTTGACGCCGACGGCGGTCAGCGCGGCGGCGGTGCCGCCGGCCTTCAGAACCGTGCGTCTGCTGATCTTGGGCATTTCGGCGGCCTCCCGGTGGTGCTCTGATGTCCGGACTTCGGTCGCCGATGAATCTTCGTTACACCGAACCGCTCATCCAGTACGTGCGGACGGTCGTGAACTCGCGGATGCCGGCGGCGGCGAGCTCGCGTCCGTGACCGCTGCGCTTGGTGCCGCCGAAGGGCAGCCGGGGGTCGGACGCGACGATCGCGTTGACGAACACCGCGCCGCTCGTGACGCTCCCGGCCAGCCGGAGCGCCCGGTCCGGGTCCGAGGTCCAGATGCTCAGCCCCAGCCCGTACTCGCTCGTGTCGGCCAGCCGCGCGAGCGCCGCGTCGTCGTCGGGGGGCGAGCGCAGCGACCGGCGCGAACGCCTCCGTCGGCGGGGATGCCGAACTGGGCGGCGGACTCGACCACCTCCCCGAGCAGGGCCTGCGGAGATCGGTGCCTGGCACCGGAGCCCAGGTGTCCGACCGGCACAACCCCGGAGTGGCAGCCCAGGTCTCTGACCTCCCAGGGCACCCCTCAGGCCCGCCTAACCGCCCTCGCCCGCAGCAGCGCCGCGAGCCCCGCGCTAGGAACCGGTCTTCTGCGCGGTGACCGTGCTGAGGTGCTTGCGCATCCGCTCGGCCGCCTCGACCCGCCGGTCGGCCAGCAGCAGGTCGGCGATCTCCACGTGCTCGCGGCACCGCACGACACCGCTCTCCCGGGGCAGTGAGCGGCGGTACTCGACCAGGCGGCGCAGGCGGTCGACGCGGCGCAGCGCCTCGATGAAGAAACCGTTGCGGCTGCACTCCGCGATCGTCTCGTGGAAGACGTGGTTGATGGTGAACAGCTCGATGTTGTCCAGGTCGTGGATGGCGCCGTCCGCGAGGCGTTGCTGCTGCTCGCGGACGTGCTCGAGAGCGGCGCGGTCGAGCACGAACGTGGGTTCGAGGATCGCGGCCGGTTCGATGGTGAGACGGAAGCGGTAACTGTCCGCATAGGACTGTTCGGAAGTCAGGGTCGGCTTGAACTCCCAGCCGTAGCCGGGCAACCGCTCGATCCAGTCCTCGGACGACGCGCGGCGCAGGATGCGGTTGAGCTGCGCGGGGGTGAGGGAGTACCGGCGGGCGAGTGCGCTCTCGGTGATGCGGTCGGGCAGCACGCCGTCCAGGCGGTCGGAGGCGATGGTCAGGTAGACGGCCTCGTCGGCGCTGTCCTCCGCGTCCTCGGCGAGGTCGACGTCTGCGGTGTCGAGGACGGTGTAGCCGCCGCCTTCGGCCTCGGCGACGGCGCCCGACTCGGCAAGGAGGCGCAGTGCGTTGCGGACGGGTGAGCGCGAGACGCGCAGCTGGTCGGCCAGGGTGCGTTCGACCAGCCGGGTGCCGACGGCGACCTGTTCGGCGCGGATGTGCTCGACGATGCGCGCGGCGACCTGACGGGTGAGCTGAGTCGGCGGCATGCGTCCATCCTCGCGGGGAGATCGTTCGCCGCGCAGTCTACGGATCTCCACCGGGACGCGGCTCACCTCAGCGGTTTTAGCCGTATGCGAAATACCATGAGAGGGGTGCGGCGACGCCGACACCACAGCCCGGATCGGACCTTCCGATGACCGAACCAGAGGAGAACCGGTGATCACCCCTGTCGCGACGGCCGACCTGGTCGACGAACACGGCGACGCGCTGCGCGTGTGCGACCTGCAGTTCCGCTCCTTCGGCGGCCGGGCCCGGTTCGCCGGCCGGGTCCGCACGGTGCGCTGCTTCGAGGACAACGACCTGGTGCGCGGCCTCCTGCGGACGCCGGGTGAGGGCCACGTGCTCGTGGTCGACGGCCGCGGATCGTTGCGCACCGCGCTGACGGGCGACCTGATCGCCACGGCGGCCGTGGAGAACGGCTGGGCCGGGCTCGTGCTGCACGGCGCCGTGCGGGACAGCGCCGCGCTCGCGGGCATGGACCTCGGCGTGTTCGCGCTCGGCACGATCCCGCGCAAGAGCGGCAAGACCGGCGCGGGCGAGGTGGACGTGCCGGTGACGTTCGGCGGGATCGAGTTCAGGCCGGGGGACGTGCTGCACGCGGACGAGGACGGTGTGGCACTGCTGCCTCCCGCCTGACGACGTCCGGGTTTGCCGCCTACCCGCAAAGGCTCCCCTCCACGCCGTGATCGCTGCCAGGATCAGATCGCGGTGACCCCAGCCGACTGGAGGGCAAGTGGTGCGGAGACACGGCAAGGTGGCCGCGTCCGTGATGGCGGCGGTCGTGGTGTTCACGTCCATGGCGGCACCTGTCAGGGCAGGAGGTCCGTCGGTGGAGTACCTGGAGGCGACGGCGGTCGTGGTGCAGCCACGGGAACGTGCGCCCGCCGCAGCCGCCGAACGGTTCTGGGAGCTCCAGCTGAACCTGTGCAACAGCGGGGTGGCGGGCTGCTACTCGCAGGGCCGTTCGGTCCCTGAGGCGGCCGGCCTGATCCGCAGCGTGCGGCCGAACCTGGTGACGCTCAACGAGATCTGCTCGAACGACGTGCCGAGCCAGTTGGCGCCCGCGCTGGCGCAGGCGTGGCCGGGCGACCACGTTTACCACCTGTTCGTTCCCGCGCTCCGCCGCGACACCGGCACCCCGGTGAAGTGCGTCAACGGCCAGGACTACGGCAACGCCGTGCTCGGGCGCGTGGCGGCGGCGAACTACCGCGGCGTGAACGCGTGGAGCGGCCGGTACACCAGCCAGGACGGGGGGAACGAGCAGCGGACGTTCGCCTGCGTGTACGCCGTGGGCGACCACCTCTCGTGCGCGACGCACCTGTCCGCGAGCAGTGAACCGGTCGCGCTGGCGCAGTGCCGGGCGCTGCTGTTCGACGTCGTCCCGAACATCCGGTCCGCGGAGGGCCTGAGCGGGAAAACGGTGGTCGGAGGCGACTTCAACCTCGAGTACGACACCTCCGACCCGGAGAACGCGCAGAACTGCGTACCGCCGGGGCACGTCCGCAAGGGTGGCGGAGACGTGCAGCACGTGGTGTTCTCGGGCGACAACGCGTTCGTCAGCACGACCAAGTACGGCCTGAGCCACACCGATCACGACGGGTTCCTGGTGCGGCTGAGCAAGCCGTGACGCGGGGGAGCGGCGTCACGGTCCATTCAGGACGGTGACGCCGCTCGGCCGTCTGCTCAGCAGGCGGTCCAGACGCTCCGGTCGGCCGACAGCGCGTGCTCGACGTCGGGGTGCAGTTCCAGCACCTCGTCGAGCCCGGTCATCGTGATCGGGCGCAGCACGGCCTTGTGCGTCGCCACGATCCGGAGCGGAACGCCCGTGGCCCGCGCGTCCCGGTGGTGGGTGAGGAGTTCGTTGAGCCCGGCCGACCCGAAGAACCGGATGGCCGACAGGTCGACCACGACCGGGTACGGCGGCGTCGCCATCGCGAGTGCGGTCTGCAACTCCATCCTCAGCGGCAGGACGGTGAACTCGTCGACCTCGCCGGCCGCGCGGACGACGACGGCGAGACCGTGCACCTCGCGTTGCACGTGCAGTGGTCCGAGGAAAGTGTTCGGCATGGCAGGAGCCTCCCGGCCTTCGCGAACTGAACTTCGGAAGTGGACGCAGCTGCAGGCTCAACCGCTCGGTCTCCCGACTGTAGCCTCTTTTACGCCGTTCGCACACTTCCAGTGCTGCTCACCGGTGACTCTCGCGTCGTTCGTCCCAATTCTGCCGTCGGACGCTTGAACGTCTCGCGCCCCGTAGCGATCGCCACCGCACTGAGCGCACACACTGCTGCCGTGAACGTTGCGACACCGAGCCAGTCCTCGCGCGCGGAGCCGATCGCCGCCACCACGCTCGGGGCGAGACCGGCGATCGCGAACCCGATCTGCGTGCCGATCGCCATGCCCGACAGCCTGACCTCCGTGCTGAACATCTCGCCGTAGAGCGACGGCCAGATGCCGTTGATCGCGGAGTACGCCACGCCGAACAGCAGGATCCCGAGTGCGAACACCAGGGCGTAGGCGCCGATGGAGATCGACCACAGGTACGGGAAGATCAGGACCGCGCACGCGCCGCAGCCCGCGAGGAACACGGGCTTGCGGCCGATCCGGTCGGAAAGACCCGCCAGCGCGGGGATCGCGGCGAGCGCGACGACGTTGGCGAGGACGCCGACCCACAGCATGGGCGTGCGCTCCAGCCCGATCGTGTTCACCGCGTAGCTCAACGCGTAGACGGTGAAGATCGTGCTGACCGAGGCGATGGTGGCCGCGAGGACCACGCGCAGGACGTCGGCCCAGTGCGTGCGGAACAACGTCGCGACCGGCAGCTTGGCCACCTTGGCGCGCTTGAACTCCGCGGTCTCGTCGATCTTGCGGCGGATGACGAGCCCGACGACCACGACGACCGCGCTGCACCAGAACGGGACCCGCCAGCCCCACGACAGCAGGTCCTCCTGGGGCAGGGCCGCCACGGGCAGGAAGATCGCCGTGGCGAGGATCTGCCCGGCCTGCGTGCCGCTCAGCGTGAAGCTGGTGAAGTACGCGCGGCGGTGCTCGGGCGCGTGCTCCAGCGACATCGAGTTCGCGCCGGCCTGCTCCCCGGACGCCGAAAGCCCTTGCAGCAGCCGGAGGACGACGAGCGCGACCGGTGCCAGCACCCCGGCCGTGTCGTAGGTCGGCAGGCAACCGACGGCGAAGGTCGCCACACCCATCAGCAGCAACGTGAACACGAGGACCTTCTTGCGCCCGAAGCGGTCGCCGACGTGCCCGAGGACGAACGCGCCGAGCGGCCGCGCGAGGTAACCGACGCCGAACGTGGCGAGCGCGAGCAGCGTCCCCGTCGCCGGATCGGCTGCGGGGAAGAAGACCTTGTTGAACACCAGCGCGGCGGCGGTGCCGTAGATGAAGAAGTCGTAGTACTCGAGGGCGCTGCCGATCCAGGCTGCCAGCGCAGTCTTGCGGGCCATCGAAGTGGTCACGGCGTACTCCTATGTACGACCTAGTTAGTTAACACAAGGTCGGACATGGGCCCACTGCGTGTCAAGGATTTGTTTCAGCTGGTCAGGTAGTCGACCAGCATGTCACCGAGCATGCTTCGGTAGTGCTCGCGCCGGCCGGGATCGAGCATGTCCCTCCCGAAGATCGCGGCGAACGTGTGCCGGTTCGCGAGCCGGAAGACGCAGAACGAGCTGATCACCATGTGCACGTCGAGGGGGTCCACGTCCGCGCGGAACCGCCCGGCCGCGCGCCCCCGTTCGAGGATCTGGGTGAGCCCGTCGAGCGCGGGGTTCGCGAGCCCCGCCAGCACCTCGGACCGGGCGATGTGCTCGGCGCGGTGGATGTTCTCGATGCTGACGAGCCGGATGAAGTCCGGATGCGCCTCGTGGTGGTCGAACGTCAGCTCCGCGAGCCGCCGGATCGCGTCCTCCGGCGCGAGGTGCTCGACGTCGAGCTCCGCCTCCAGCGCCCGGATCGCCAGGTAGGCGCGCTCCAGCACGGCGATGTAGAGCTGCTCCTTGCCGCCGAAGTAGTAGTAGATCATCCGCTTCGTCGTGCTGGTCCGCTCGGCGATCTCGTCGACGCGCGCGCCGGTGTAGCCCTTGTCCGCGAACTCCCGCGTGGCAACGTCCAGGATGTCGGCGCGGGTGCGGTCCTTGTCCCGCTGGCGCTCGGCATCGGATGACGACGGTGCGGCCACCGGGCCCCCTTCGATCTGCTGGTGAACAGCCGACTCTAGTGCCTGGGGTGGGGAGGGGCGGGGGAGTGAGGTGCCGGGCGGGTCGGTGGGTGGGGCTGTGGGTGGGGGCGGCCCTGCGGTTGGTGGGCGGTGCTGCGGTGGGCTGTGGGAGGGGCGGCTGTGGGCTGGGGGAGGGGCGGCTGTGGGCTGGGGGTAGGGCGGTGCTGCGGTGGCGCTGGCGGGCGAGGTGCCGGACCTGGGCGTGCCTGTGTGGGGCGTGTGGCGGTGAACAGAGGGCTGCGAGCGTGCGGGTGGCTGTGCCGCCTGAGTGGCCGCGCCTACCGGGCCATCGCGAGCCGCGCGTCGTCGGCCCGCGCCGCGTCACCCCGCCGCCTCAGCCCTCTTCCCGCCACGACCCGCCTGCGCTACCGTGAACTCACTAGTTCGTACATTAAGGCCGAGGAGGTCGCGTGACCCACTACCTGATCGGGCTCGTCGGCTCCGGCATCGGCCCGTCCCTGAGCCCCGCGCTGCACGAGCGCGAGGCCGCCGAGCTGGGTCTGCGCTACACCTACCGCCTGCTCGACCTCGACGACCTGCGCCAGCCGGTGGGCGCCGTGCTCGCCGCGGCGCGCGAACAGGGGTTTCACGGGCTCAACGTCACCCATCCCGGCAAGCAGGCGGTGCTGCCGCACCTGGACGAGCTGGTCCCCGAGGCCGCGGCGCTCGGCGCCGTGAACACCGTGGTCTTCCGGAACGGCAGGGCGATCGGGCACAACACCGACGCCACCGGGTTCGCGCGCAGCCTCGGCCGCGGGCTTCCCGGTGTGCGTCTGGACGAGGTCGTCCTGCTCGGCGCGGGTGGGGCGGGGGCGGCGGTCGGGCACGCGTTGCTGTCGCTCGGCGCTGGTCGCCTCGCCGTGCACGACGTGGACCCGGGCCGCGCGGAACGGCTGGTGGAGTCCCTCCAGCGCAGGTTCGGTGCCGGCCGGGCGGTCCTGTGCGGGCCCGAGGCCGTGCGGACCGCCGACGGGCTTGTTCACGCGACCCCGACGGGCATGGCGGCGCATCCCGGGCTGCCGATCGACGAGTCGTTGCTGCGCGAGGAGCTCTGGGTCGCGGACATCGTCTACCGGCCGTTGGAGACGGCGCTGCTCGCGGCGGCGCGGGCCAGGGGGTGCCGGGTGTTGCACGGGGGCGGGATGGTCGTGTTGCAGGCCGCGGAGTCGTTGCGGCTGTTCACCGGCGTCGAGCCGGACGCCGGGCGGATGCTCGCGCACTTCGAGGAGCTGGAGGGGGAGCCCGCGCATGCTTCCTGACCTGCGCACCGCCATCGCCACCGTGTGCCTGTCCGGCACGCTCGACGACAAGCTCGCCGCGGCCGCCGCGGCCGGGTTCGACGGCGTGGAGCTGTTCGAGAACGACCTGCTCGCGGACCGCCGCGGTCCGGCGGAGATCCGGGAGCGCTGCGCCGGCCTGGGGCTGACGATCGACCTCTACCAGCCGTTGCGCGACTTCGAGGCCGTGCCGCCGGACGTGCTGGCGCGCAACCTCCGGCGCGCGGAGCACAAGTTCGACGTCATGGCCGAACTGGGCGTGCAGACCGTGCTGGTGTGCTCATCCGTGTCGCCGGACGCGATCAACGACGACGACCTCGCGGCCGAGCAGCTGCACCTGCTTGCCTCCCGTGCCGCCGAACGGGGTCTGCGCATCGCCTACGAGGCGCTGGCGTGGGGCCGGTTCGTCAACGGCTACGAGCACGCGTGGCGCATCGTGCGCAGAGCGGGCCACCCCGCGCTCGGCGTGTGCCTCGACAGCTTCCACATCCTGTCCAAAGAGGACGACCCCAGGGCGATCCGCGCGATCCCCGGCGAGAAGATCTTCTTCCTGCAGCTGGCGGACGCGCCGGTGCTGCCGATGGACGTCCTGCAGTGGAGCCGCCACCACCGGCTCTTCCCTGGACAGGGCGACTTCGACCTGACGACGTTCACCCGCAACGTGCTCGACGCGGGCTACCGCGGGCCGCTGTCGCTGGAGGTGTTCAACGACGTCTTCCGCCAGGCCGACCCCTACCGCGCCGCGGTCGACGCGCGGCGGTCGCTGTTGGCACTCCAGGATTCCCTGGGGCTGCTGGACGTCCCGGCCGCGCCCAGGGCGACCGGCTACGCCTTCGCCGAACTGGTGGGTGGGCCGGATCTGGCCTCACTGGGCTTCTCCCGGACGGGCGTGCACCGCTCGAAACCGGTGGAGCTGTGGACGCAGGGCGACGCGCGCGTGCTGGTGAACGCCGAGGGCGAGCCCGGCGAGATCGGCGCGCTCGGAATCGCCGTGCCGGATCCGGCGGCGGCCGCGCAGCGCGCGAAGGTCCTGCTGGCGCCACCTCTGTCACGCACGGCGGGCCCCGGCGAAGCACCGCTCACCGCGATCGCCGCCCCCGACGGGACCCACGTCTTCCTGTGCGCCGACGACGACTGGCTCGGCGACTTCGTGCCCACGGGGGAGTCGGCGCCGGGCGCGGGCATCACCGGCATCGACCACGTGGCGCTGACCCAGCCGTTCGACAACTTCGACGAGGCCACGCTCTTCTACCGCTCGGTGCTGGGGCTCGAACCCGGTGCCACGGCGGAGTTCGCGGCGCCGTTCGGACTGGTGCGGGGCCGCGGCGTGAGCGGCGGTGTGCGGCTCACCCTGGACGCCGCGCTGGTCCGGCGCGGCGGATGGGCTCCCGCCGTGCCCTCGCCGCAGCACATCGCGTTCACCTGTACCGACGCGGTCTCGTGCGCCGAGGCCCTGCGGCAGTCGGGTGCCCGGCTGGTGGAGATCCCCGGCAACTACTACGACGACCTCGCCGCACGCACGGACCTGCCCGCCGAACGCGTCGCCGCGTTGCGGGCGCGGTCGGTGCTGTACGACCGCGACGAGCACGGTGAATACCTGCACTTCTACACCGAACTCGCCGGTGCGCGCGTGTTCTTCGAGGTGGTGCAGCGCATCGGCGGCTACAGCGGGTTCGGGGTGGTCAACGCGCCCGTGCGGATGGCGGCCCACCACGAGGCGCGCCGAGGTCGGTGAGCCGTGCACGGTTCCGTGATCACCCCGTCGCGGAGCGTGCAGGACGTCCGTCCTTCGTGGACGAATTGTGAGCTTCGCCCCGTCTGAGGAGCCTGACTGTTAGGTTAGGCTCCCCTTCATGTTGGAGACGGACGGGGTGGTGCTGACCGGGCGCGGTCTGGTGCTCGCACACCACGAGCACGAGGTCGTGCACGGCGTTTCGGTGGAGCTGACGCCGGGTGCCGTCACGGCGCTGGTCGGCCCCAACGGGTCGGGCAAGTCGACCGTCCTGCGGTCGCTCGCGCGGTTGCACCGGCCGAAGGGTGGCGAGGTCCACCTGGGCGACCGGGCGGTCTGGCGCGGATCCGCGTTGTCCGGCAAGGAGTTCGCGCGCAACGTCACCCTGCTGACCCAGCAGCGGCCCACGCCGTCGGGGGTGTCGGTCGCGGACGTCGTCGGCTACGGGCGCCACCCGTACCGCTCCGGCTGGCGCGGCGTCGACCCGGACGGGGCGGCCGCCGTCGCCAGGGCGATGGCGATGACGGGCGTGAGCGACATGGCCTCCCGCGGTGTCGACGAACTGTCCGGCGGCGAGCTGCAACGCGTGTGGCTGGCCTCGTGCCTCGCCCAGCAGACCTCGGTGCTGCTGCTCGACGAACCGACCAACCACCTCGACCTGCGCTACCAGGTCGAGATCCTCGACGTCGTCCGCGACCTCGCCGACGACCACGGCGTGGCGGTCGGCGTCGTCCTGCACGACCTCGACCACGCCGCGATCGTCGCCGACCACGTCGTCCTGCTGTCCCGGGGCAGGGCGCTGGCGAGCGGGACCGTGAAGGAGGTGCTCACCGCGCAACACCTGACCGAGGCGTACGGCGTCGTGGTGCACGTCGCGGACGACCCGGTCACCGGAACCCTGCACTGCCGCCCGGTCGGCAGGCACACACCCCGCCCCTGAACGACCCCTCCTGGAGAACCTGTCATGCGCATCCCGATCCTGGTCGCGACCGCCGCGATCGTCCTCGCCGCCTGCGGCACCACGGAGTCACCGCAGTCGAGCGCGCCCACCGAGAACGCGGGCGGTCCGGTCACGGTGACCGACTCGCGCGGCAAGGCGGTCGAGCTGAAGTCCGCCGCCAAGCGCGTCGTCGCCCTGGAGTGGGGTGAGGCGGAGATCGTCGCGTCGCTCGGCGTGATGCCGGTGGGCGTCGCCGACACCGCGGGCTACAAGACGTGGGACGCGGCCGTCGCGCTGGACGCCTCGGTCAAGGACGTCGGCAAGCGCGGTGAGCCCAGCGTGGACTCGATCGTCGCGCTGAACCCGGACGTCGTGGTGATGGCCGCCGAGCGCGACTCGACGGTCGTGCCGCAGCTGGAGAAGTACGTGCCGGTCGTCGTCACGAAGTCCAGTGACGCCGCGCGCAACTTCGACCGCCTGCGCGAGGACGTGAAGATGATCGCCCAGGCGATGGGCAAGACCGCGGAGGCCGACCAGCTGCTGTCCGAAATGGACACCAAGCTCGCCGACGGCAGGAAGGCGCTGCAGGCCAAGGCGGGCACGCCGTTCTTCATGGCCGACGGCTACCTGGAGGGCAGCACCGTCAGCATCCGCCCGTTCGGCAAGGGCTCGCTCGTCTCCGACACGGCCGAGGCGCTCGGCCTGAAGAACGCGTGGACCGGCCAGGTCGACCCGCAGTGGGCGCTCGGCCAGACCGACGTCGAGGGCCTGACCGCGCTCACCGACCCGAACACCGTGCTGTTCTACAGCGCGTCGGAGGACGACGTCTTCACCACCGGCCTCGCGCAGAACCCGGTCTGGCAGCGGCTCCCGTTCGTGACGGCCAAGAAGGTCTACAAGTTCGAGCCCGGCACCTGGACGTTCGGCGGGCCCAAGTCCGTCATCCGCATCGCCGACCAGTTCGTGAAGGCGCTCTCCTGACCGTGAGGAACGCCGTCGTCACGGCGGCGAGCCTGGTCGTCATCGTCCTGCTCGCCGCCGTCCACCTCACCCAGGGCACCGCCGACACCGGCGTGCTCGACGTCCTGCGCGCCCTGGTCGGTGCCGGTGACGAGCAGACCTACGCGGTGCTCACCGGCTCACGGGTGCCGCGCCTGCTGACCGCACTGCTGCTCGGTGTGGCACTGGGCGTCGCGGGCGCGGGCATGCAGTCCGTGGCCCGCAACCCGTTGGCCGCACCGGACACCCTGGCCGTGAACGCGGGCGCGTACCTCGCGGTCGTCACGGTGTCGGCCTTCGGGCTGACGCTGCCGACGCTGCCCGCCGGTGCGACGGCGTTCGTGGGCGCCCTTGCCGCCGCGGCCGTGGTGCTGGGCCTGTCCGGCGCCGGATCGGCGACCCCGCGGCTGGTGCTGATCGGCTCGGCCGTGACGCTCGCGTTGCAGTCGATCACCATCCTGCTGCTGCTGACCTACGAGCAGGAGACGTCCGGGCTGTTCGCGTGGGGGAGCGGCTCGCTCAGCGTCGCGAACCTGGACGCCACCGCCCAGATGGCCCCGATCGTGCTCGCCGCGACGATCGCGCTGGTCGCGATGGGACGGTCGCTCGACGTTCTCGCCCTGGGCGACGACAACGCGACGGTCGTGGGCCTGAAGGTCCGCCGCACCCGCGTCGGCGCGGTGCTGCTGACCGTGGCGCTGACCGCCGCGGCGGTGACGGTCGCCGGCCCCGTCGGGTTCGTCGGCCTGTGCGCCCCGGTGATCACGCGACTGCTGATGTCGCGGGAGGGGCGGCACCGCGTCCTGCTGCCCCTGTCGGGCCTTCTCGGCGTCGTGCTGGTGCTCGGCGCGGACGTCCTGCTCCGCGCCGCGATGGGCTCGGCGGAGGCGCTGCGCGTGCCGACCGGTGTGATCACCACGGTGGTCGGCGCGGTGGTCCTCGTGTGGCTCGCTCGCCGCAGCCGTCCCGGCGGCACCCGCCGGCAGCCTCCGGCAGGTCGTGTCGGAGTGGCGGGCTCGCGTCGCCGTCTCGTCGTCACCGGCGTCGCGGTCGTGGTGCTGCTGGTGGCCGCCCCGGTCGTCGGCATGCTGTTCGGTGATCGGCTGGTGTTGCTGGGCGACCTGGCGAACTGGGTGTCCGGCCGCACCGGCACGGCGCTGACGTTCGTGCTCGACCAGCGCCTGCCGCGCGTGCTGGCGGCGATGACCGCGGGCGCGGCGCTGGCGGTCTCGGGCTGCGGGATCCAGTCGGTGAGCCGCAACCCGCTCGCCGAACCGGGCCTGTTGGGCATCACCGCGGGCGCGGGCCTCGGCGCCATCTCGCTGATCACGTTCGTGCCGCTGGCCGGGGCGTGGCAGATCGCCGGTGCCGCCGGTGCGGGCGCTCTGGTCGCGTTCGTGCTGGTCTACGGCCTCGCCTGGCGTTCGGGTCTGGACTCGGACCGGTTGGTGATCATCGGCATCGGGCTCTGGTCCGGTGGGATGGCGCTGATCACGCTGATGATCGTGACGTCGGACCCGTGGAACATGGCCAAGGCCCTCACCTGGCTGTCCGGCTCGACCTACGGCCGGACGCTCGACCAGGTGGTGCCCGGCCTGATCGCGCTGGCGGTGCTGACCCCGCTGCTGTGGTCGCGGCACCGCGAGCTCGACCTGCACGGCATCGACGACGACACGCCCCGCATCCTCGGCATGCCCCTGGAGCGGTCGCGCGTCGTGATCCTGGCCGCGTGCGGCGTCCTCGCGGCGACGGCCGTGGCCGCGATCGGTGTCGTGGCCTTCGTCGGACTCGTCGCACCGCACCTCGCGCGCTCGCTCGTCGGGGGCAGGCACGCCCGCGTGATCCCTGTGGCGGCGGCGATCGGCGCGATCCTGGTGAGCGCCGCGGACACGCTGGGGCGCACGGTGATCGCTCCGGCGCAGGTACCGGCGGGGCTCGTCATCGCGCTGGTGGGGACGCCGTACTTCGTGCTGGTGCTGTGGCGGTCACGCGCCGTCCGGACCTGAGCGCAACGCCCGCACGAACGCCTCGGCGGCGGGGGAGCGCTCCTGCCCGGTGACGACGACGGTCCGGCGCCGTTCGGCCAGACCGTCGTCGCGGACGGGGACCCACGTGACGCCGCGCGGGACCACGTCCGCGGCCAGTCCGGGCAGGACGGACACACCGAGCCCGGCGGCCACGAGGCCGAGCCGGGTCTGCCAGGTCCTGGCCTCGTGCCCGATGACGGGCGAGGACAGGGTCGGCCACGCACCGAACTGCGGGTCGCCCTCCCCGCCCGTGCCCACGACCCACACCTGGCCCGCGAGGTCGCGCACGTCGACCTCGGCCTGACCGGCGAACGGGTGCCCGTCCGCCACCGCGACACCGAGACCCCGCGCGACGGGCACGGACTCGGTGCGCAACCCCGCCAGGTCGTAGTCGGGCAGACCGTCGCCGACCGCGATCACGCCGACCTCGACCCGCCCGGCCCGCAGCCGTCGCAGCACCACAGGGCTGCCGGCCTCCCCGAGCCGGACGGTCAACGCGGGATGCTTCTCCTTCACCCGCGCGATCGCCTGCGGCACCAGGCTCGCCGCCGCCGTCGGATAGGCGCCCACCGCCAGCCGGCCCGCGATCCGGTCGCGCAGCCCCGCGATCTCCAGCTCGGCGGCCTCCACGTGCGAGACGACCTGCCTGGCGTGCCCGAGAAGCGCCTCGCACGCCGTCGTCGGCCGGACCCCGCGCGCCCACCGCTCGAACAGCGGGCTGCCCACCGCCGCCTCCATCGCGCCGACCTGGCGGGAGATCGCGGACTGCGTGTACCCGAGCGCGTCGGCGGCCGCGGTGAACGATCCCCGCCGCGCGACCTCGACGACGACGCGCAACCCGGTCAAGGTCATCTCCGCCATGCGGCCAGTATCGCGTCAGACCTCGTGGTCCGCGGCGTGCGCCGACACCTTCTGCGCCTCGAACGCGGCCAGCCGCTCCCGCACCGCGCCCGTCACCAGGTCGTAGGCGTCGGAGTTGAGCAGCAACCGCAACGGTGGTGCGTCGGAGAGCGCGGCATTTATCACCGCGTTCGCGACGCCTGACTGACTGCCCGGCATGGACTCGACCGGCGGCGGTGACGTGTCCGCGGGACCGCCGCGGTAGGGCTCGCTGACCGGCACGCGCTGCGCGGACTCGTAGAAACTCGTGCGGACCATCCCGGGCTCGACCAGCACCGTGCTGATGCCGAACGGCGCGACCTCGGTGGCCAGCGCCTCGAAGTAGCCCTCCACACCCCACTTGGTGGCGTGGTAGATCGCGAAGCCGGGGAACGTGATGTGCCCGCCCATGCTCGACACCTGCACGAGCACCCCACCGCCCTGCGCGCGCAGCAGCGGCACGGCCCGGCGTGCGACCTGGATCGACGCGGTGAGGTTGGTGGCGATGGAGTCCTCGACCTGACGGTCGCTGAGGTCCTCGGCCGCGCCGAACACCCCGCTGCCCGCGTTAGACACCACCACGTCGACCCGCTCGTGGTCGGCGAACGCCTCGCCGAGCACCTGCTCGAGCTGTGCGGTGTCCGTGACGTCGAGAGCGCGGCGCCACAACCGGTCGCCGTACCGCTCCGCCAGGTCGTCGAGACGGCGGGGGTCGCGTGCCGTGGCGGCGACGCGGTGCCCCCGTTCGAGGACCTGCTCGACGAGCTCGCGGCCGATCCCCCTGGACGCTCCTGTGATGAACCATGTGGACATGCGTTCCACGCTAGGAACGCCGGGGCATGAGCACCAGCGATGGTTTCGCAGGCGAGCCATGCGGGCAACGCATGGCTCGCTACGGCGCGAGCCCCGGGTGGTCCTTCAACTGCCGTCGCGATGTCACCCCGAGCTTGGCGAAGATCGCCCGCAGGTGCGCGTCGACCGTCCGCTTGCTCACGAACAGCTGGCTCGCGACCTCGTTCGACGTCGCCCCCGACGCGACCAGCAGGGCGACGGCCACCTGTTGCCGCGTCAGGGTGTCGTGGGCCTGCACTGGCCGGTGCGCGACGCCGTGCCCGGCCAGGCGGAGTTCCGCGGCCGCGCGTGCGGCGAACGCGTCAGCGCCGGAGGTCGACAGCAGGTCGTGGGCCGTGCGGAGTTCGCGCACGCATTCCTCGCGTCCCTCGCGACGCAGCCAGGAGCCGTAGAGCAGGTGCGCGCGGCCCCGGTACGGGCGCAGCGGGCTGTCCGCGAGCGACTCGACGGCCTCCCTGTAGTCGTCCTCGGCGCCCGTCACGAGGCCTCGGGAGTAGGCGGTGACCCCGCGGCCGAGAGCGGTGCCGGTGGCCTGCGTGCGTTCGGTGAGCGCCTCCAGGGCCTGCGCCGCCTCCCCGGGCCGGTCGCAGCGGACCGCCGCCTCGACCAGCTCGGGCAGGGCCACGCCCGTGAGGAAGAGGTCGCCGTGGCCGGTCGCCGCCCTGGCCGCGGTCAGGGCGGCCTCGTGGTCGCCCACGCCGTTGTGCAGCAGCGCCGCGTTCCAGTGCAGGCTCGCCACGTGACCCGTTCCGCCGAAGCCCCGCAGGAGCTCCGCGGTCTCCTCGCGGCGGCCGCTCATCGCCGCGAGCAGGAGGCGGTGGTGCCGCAACGGGGGTTCGCCCACCGCGTCGGCGACGGCTTCCTCCTCGGCTGTCGCGGCCAGCGCCTCCGCCATGTCGCCGCACAACACCGCGCCGGTCGCCTTCTGCGCGAAGGCGAGTCTGAGCAGCAGCGGCGAACCCGACTCGCGGCCCGCCTTCAGCAGCCACTCGGCGATGGCGAACTGGGTGTCGAGGTCCCAGAGTTCCGTGCCGATCATCGATGCCAGCGCCGGCCGCCTGCTCCACAGGGCACCACTGTCGGAGTGCAGCACGGCGCGCAGCACCGGCACCGCCGCGCGGTACCCGTCCGACGCCCACGTGATCAGCGCGGACAGCAGGTCCGGCGTGCCCGGTTCCGGTGCCAGTGCACGGGCCGACGCCAGGACCTCCTCGACCACGCCACCGGCACGTCCGACGACGAAGCTCGTCTCGATGGCGTCGAGGAAGCACTCCCTCGCCTGGCCGGGTGCCGTCACGACGAGCCGTCGCGCCGCCCTCACCGTCCACACCGGACCGCTGTCGTCACCGGGGCGGGAGAAGGCGATCCGGGCCCGCAGCAGGTCGGCGCGAGCGTGCCGGGGCCCGTCCAGCAACGCGGTCTCGACGGTCGCGAGGAGGTCCGCAGCGCGGTCGACCGCACCCGCCTCGACGCATGCTTCCGCCGCGGCCAGTGCGCGTTCGGCGCGACGGCGTCCGTCCAGCGTCAGGGCGACCGCGCGGTCGAGGAACGCTGCCGCCGCCGCGACGCCTCCCCGTGACCGGGCCCGTGCCGCGCACTGCTCCAGGTCCGCGGCGACGGTGTCGTCCGGCCCGGCGCAGGCCTGCGCGCGGTGCCACGCCCGCCGGTCCGGCGCGGTGAGCGCGTCGGTGGCGTCGGCCAGAGCCGCGTGCACCGCACGGCGTTCGCCGCCGGACGCCGCGCGGTAGACGGCCGAGCGCGCGAGCGGGTGGCAGAAGCGGATCCGCGCGCCGAACTCGGCGAGCCCGGCGGCGTCGTCCACGGCCCCGCCGACGCCCAGCGCCTCGGCGGCGGGCCACAGCAGGCCGGGATCACCGGTGGGGTCGGCGCTCGCGATGGTCAGCAGCAGCCGGGCGTCGTCCGGGAGCCCGGCCAGCCGGGCGCGGAACCCCTCCTCGACCCGGGACGGCACCGAGTCCGGCACGGCGAAGCCGCCCGCGAGCGGCAGTTCGAGCAGCGCGAGCGGGTTGCCGTTCGCCTCGGCCACGAGCCGGTCGCGGACCCGGTCGTCGAGGGGGAACGGGTGCCGCGCGGCCAGCAGGGCCTTCGCGTCCCGGTCGCCCAGCCCGCCGACGTGCAGCCGCGGCAACGAACTCAGCGCGTCCACCGTGGACGGCGTGCGCACGGCGAGGAGCACGGCCACGGCGTCCGCTCCTGCCCGGCGGGCGAGGAACGCCATCGCCTGCGACGAGGCCGCGTCGAGCCACTGCGCGTCGTCGACCACGCACAGGACCGGCCGCCGCACCGACGTGAGCAGGTCGAGCACCGCCAGACCGACCTGGAACGGCCGCGGTGTCCCGCCCGCCAGGCCGAACGCGATCCGCAACGCCTCCCGGCGCGGTGCGGGCAGCGCGTCGAGGTGGCCGAGGACCGGCACGCACAGCTGGTGCAACGCGGAGTACGGCAGCTCCTGCTCGAACTCCGACCCGGTCGCCCGCAGCACCTCGAAGCCGGAGGCCGCGCCCACCGCGTGCTCCAGCAACGCGCTCTTGCCGATGCCCGCCTCACCGGTGAGCACGAGCGCACCACCACGGCTCTGGCGCGCGTGGCCGACGAGTTCGCCGACACGACGCGTCTCGCCGGCCCGGCCGATCATCGCCACGCCGTTCATTCTGACGGTCGAGGCGTCACGCGGTGCTCGCCGGTGCCTCCCGCCGGCCCTCGAGGAACCGGTGGACGATGAAGTACTCGGCGACCAGCACGTTGCCGAGCAGGGAAAGCCACGCGCTCGTGGTGTACACCTCCCGGTACTCGAGCCACGTCACCGAGTTCATCAGCGCGATCAGCGGCAGCTGGTAGAGCCGCAACGTCACGGCGGCGAACGTCAGCGCGTAGTTGCGGATCATCCAGATCCGGTGCATCCGCACCTCACGCCGCCGGATCGAGGTGTACGCCTTCGCGGCCGTGTGGAGCCAGGCCACGATCAGCACGAAGAAGGCGACCTGCAACGCGAACCCGCTCTTCGTGACCGCCGACGAGTACACGGCGGCGAGCGAGGCGACGACGACCGCGACCAGGTACACGCGGCCCGTCACCCGGTGCAGACGCGGGTAGCGCGTCCGCAGCCTCGGGATGAACTGCCACGGACCGGTGACGAGCGCGATGCCCGCGGGCACGGCGTGGATCACGAGGCTCGTGTAGTAGCCCGGCGTGATCCGGTCGAGGCCCGGCACGGTCGTGCCCCCGACGAGGTACGGGGGCACGAAGACGGCGGCGGTGGCGAGGGCGCCCAGGGCGAGCAGTCCCCACAGGAACCACCACCAGCGCTTTCCGGCGGTCCGCGACACGACTGCAGTGGACATGCGTGATCCCAACTCCCTGTGCGACGTGATCGGAGCGGACACGCAGGGCCGTCACCGCGCAGCACGGCGGGGGATGCGTTCCGCGGCTTGATCATCGACCCGGTCCCCGCCGGGCCGCATCGGCACAACATGCCTATTTCGCGGGTCCAGGATCATTCGGCGCACAGCGGGTACTCGGCCTGGATGCGCATCATGCGGGCGAGCAAACTCCCTGTTCACGACGTCGTCACGGGTCTGCGCGCCAGGTCCGTCAACTACGACCCCGACGAGATCCGCGGGTCGGCGTGGCACTTCGACCACCACAGGTTCGTCCTCGGCACCGATCCGCCGGGCCGCCCGCAGGAGGACTCGGTGTGGTGGCACGCCTACAAGGAGGTCGCCGCGTACGCGTTCACCCCAGCCGGCCTCCTGCGCGCCCACTACCGGCGCGAGGACCCGCTGCTCGGCAAGGACCTGCTGCTGGTGGGCAGGTTCGCGCTGGCCAGGTTCGTCATGGGCGTGCGGATCACCGAGACCGGGTTCGACGAGGACGGCGTGCGCTACTCGTGGGGCTGGAGCTACGAGACGCTGCAGGGGCACATCGAACGCGGCCGGGTCGACTACCGCGTCGTCAAGGACCTCGAGTCCGGCGTGGTCACGCTCGAGGTGAACAGCTACAACCAGGTCAACCCGCGCGCCCACCCGTTCATCCGGCTCGGCTGGTTCTTCTTCGGCAGGCGCGCCCAGCACCGGTTCTACACCTCGGTCGGCGAGAACCTCCGCCGACTGGCGCAGCAACCGCAGGTCACGGACACGCGCACGGGTGACGAGGACGTCGTCGAGGTGCCGCGGGACGCCGGTTCCGGCGGGGAACCGTTCTGGGCGATCGCGGTGCTCGACGGCGCCCGCGACCCGGACCCCGCGCATACCGGCCCCTAGCCCGGGTACACGCCCGCGACAGGAGTCCGAAGAGCGGGAACGAGGTTCGAGGTGAAGGTTGTGATCACCGGCGCGTCCGGCAACGTCGGCACCGGTCTGGTCCGCGCCCTGGCGGCGGACGGGGCCGAACACGAGGTCGTCGGCCTGTGCCGCCGTCCACCTGGGACGGTGGCGCCGTACGACTCGGTGACGTGGCGGAGCTGCGACCTCGCCTCCGACGACGCGCCGGACGTGCTCGACGACGTCCTGCGCGACGCCGACGCCGTGGTGCACCTGGCGTGGATGTTCCAGCCCGTTCGCGACGGAACCCGCATGCACCGCACGAACTTCAAGGGCACCGCCGCCGTGCTGAGGGCCGCCCGCCGCGCCGGCGTCCCGCACGTCGTGCACGTTTCGTCGATCGCGGTCTACGCTCCCGCACCGACGTCCACCGTGGACGAACAGGCCGCGACCACGGGGATCACCGGCTCCGCCTACGGCGAGGGCAAGAGCGAGGCCGAGGCGGAGGTCGCGCGCTTCACCGAGGAGAACCCGGAGATCGCGGTGGCGCTCGTCCGCCCGACGCTGGTGGCCCAGGCCGGCGCGTCCGCGAGCTTCCTCGCGCTGTTCCTCGACCCGCTGGTGCCCCGGCGGCTGTTCGGCCTGCTGCGGCGGGGCCGGATCCCGGTGCTGCCCCTGCCGTCCCCGCTGCGGGTGCAACTGGTGCACGCCGACGACGTCGGTGACGCGATCGTGCGGATCCTGCGCTCGCGCGCCCGCGGGCCGTTCAACGTCGCCGCGGACACGCTGGAGCTGGACGACCTGGCCTCCGCGGTGGGCGCCCGCGGACTGCCCGTCCCCGCGGGCGTCGTGAAGGCGGTGGTCGGCGTCCTGTGGCGGCTGCGGGCCCTGCGCATGTCACCGGGGTGGTTCGACGTGGGCACCAGGTCTCCGCTCATCGACACCACCCGGGCCCGCGAGGAGCTCGGCTGGGTGCCGCGCAAGTCCAGTGCGGACTGCGTGCGCGAACAGGCGGCCGGCATCGCCGACGGGACCGCGTGGCCCAGTCCCGCGTTGCGCAGGGACCGCTTCAGGACCGAGCCGCGCGGCTCCGTGCCGGTCCGCCTGGCGAAGCTCTGAGCTCCGGTCCTACTTGCCGGCCACCTGCAGGACCTCCTTCAGCACGGCGGGGTTGACCTTGTCGGGCCCACCCCAGACAGTGACCAGGCTCGCGGCCCGCACCGTGCTCACCTGACCAACGAGCACCCAATAGGTGCCGTAGACGCGGTCCTTGAACTCGACGGCGGGTCCGCTGGGCGGTGTGGTCTTGCTGAGCGGGGCGATCCGCGCCGCTTCCTCGTCACCCTCCTTCAACCCGGTCTCGAGAACGACGACCTGCTTGTGCGCGCACTTCATGATCGTGCCGGCTCGTAGGGACGGCATGGCTGGATCCTCCCCCTCGGTGCGTGACGAAAGCACTGTGGGGCAAGGAGGTCGACCGTTTGTCGATCAGATGTGGATCGGGAGAAGCGCTCCTGACCGGGCAGCACGGCCCGGCCAGGAGCACATCCGCTAACCGGCGTAGACCTCGAACTCGAAGATCCGCGCCGCGGTGTTGCCGTTGTTGGCCGGTGCGGTGACGTTGAGCCGGACGTAGGCAGGGAAGACAACGTTGTTAGCGCGCAGGCCGGCCCTTGGCGAGTAACGACAACGCGTCGCTGAGCAGTCGTCTCACGTGCGGGACGCCACTGGTGGTGGCGGTCCGGCACAGGCGACCGTTCGGCCGCAGACAGGCGGTGCGGGGTGGGGGTGGCAGCGTTGTTGGGGCGTGGGGCGTGGGGCGTGCCCGCCGACCCGCAGCTCACCAGCCGGCGAGGCGCCGCGACCCGGGCTGCCCGGCTCGCACCGAGCCGACCTCGGCTCCCTGTGCCTCCAGCCGTCACAGGTCCGCGAGCGGCACCCGGCTCACACCGAGCCGACTTCAGCCCCTGCGCCCGCTCTCACAGGTCCGCGAGCGGCACCGGCCGTCCCAGCAGGAACCCCTGCGCCTGGTCGCACCCCAGGGTCCGCAGGATCTCCAGCTGCTCGACCTGCTCGACTCCCTCCGCGATCACCGTCATGTCCACCGCGTGCGCCATCGCGATGATGCTCGTGACGATCGCCTCCGCCTCGTCGGACCGCCCCAGCCCCGCCGTGAACGACCGGTCGATCTTGAGCGTGTCCAGCGGCAGGGCGAGCAGCTGGGCGAGGGACGAGTAGCCGGTGCCGAAGTCGTCGATCGCCAGGCGCACGCCCAGTTCGCGCAGGGCGGCCAGGGTGCGGGCGGCCAGGGCCGGGTCGCGGGTGAGAGCGCTCTCGGTGATCTCCAGGCAGAGCGAGCTGGGGTCCAGGCCCGCCTGGTGGGTGGCGTGGCGGACCGCGGACACGAGCCACGGGTCGTCCAGCTGGCGGGCCGACAGGTTCACCGTCAGCTCGAGGCCCGGGGTCAGGTCGGCGATCTCGCGGGTGGCGGTGTGGAGCATGTGGGCGCCGACGATGTTGATCAGGTCGCTCTCCTCGGCCAGCGCGATGAACTCGCCGGGGGAGATGAGGCCGTAGCGCGGGTGCGTCCAGCGCAGCAGGCCCTCGACGGCGGTGCGCTCGTCGGTGCGGAGGTCGACGATCGGCTGGTAGGCGA
The DNA here is from genome assembly GCF_900111005.1 of Lentzea albida. Classification (GTDB taxonomy): domain Bacteria; phylum Actinomycetota; class Actinomycetes; order Mycobacteriales; family Pseudonocardiaceae; genus Lentzea; species Lentzea albida. Next base: position 247,317 of record NZ_FOFV01000007.1, on the reverse strand, counting down.
GCCAGAGCTGGTCGGCCAGCGGGGCGGTGCGGAGGTCCTGTTCCAGCTGCAGGCGGCGCTGGATGCTGTCGCGCAGCTCGACGTCGAAGAACGCGATGCGGCCGCGGCCCCTCGTCTTCGCCTGGTACATCGCGAGGTCGGCGTCGCGCAGCAGGTCGGCGCCGCCGCGGGGGTCGCCCGGTTCGGCCAGGACGATGCCGACGCTCGCGTCGACGTGGAGCTGGCGGCCGTCCACCGAGATCGGGCGGTTGAGCTCGGCGCGCACGTGGTCGGCGAGGGCGGTCGCCTCGTCGGGGCCGGTGACGCCGTAGGCGATGACGGTGAACTCGTCGCCGCCCAGCCTGCCGACGACGTCACCGCGGCGGGCGCTGCGGCTCAGCCTCGTGCCGACCACGCGCAGGACCTCGTCGCCGGTGCTGTGGCCGAGGGAGTCGTTGATGACCTTGAACTTGTCCAGGTCGATGAACAGCACCGCGGTGAGACCCGACCGGTGGGTGCGGGCGGCGGGGCTGAGGCGGTTGATCGTCACCGTGCGGTTGCACAGGCCCGTCAACGCGTCGTGCGTCGCTTCGTGCTCCAGTTGGCTGTCGATCATGCGGCGTTCGGTGATGTCGGTGAACGACACGACCGTCGCGGACGGCAGCATGCCGTCCGGGGACAGGGCGCGGGCGCTCAGCGACAGCCAGACGTGGCTGCCGTCGGGGCGCAGCGAGCGCAGGATCCGGCCGTGCTGCGCTCTGCCGGTCGCGCGGGTGATGGCCGACGAGTACTCGTGCTGCGGCACGGGCTGGCCGGACTCGTCGTGCAGTTCGGCGAGCGACGCGGGCTGGCCGATGACCTCCTGCGCGCGCACGCCGAGGATGCGTTCGGCCGCGGGGTTGACGGACTCGACGAGGCCCGTGCTGCCGACGACGAGCACGCCCTCCTCGATGGCGGCGACGACCGCCGTGAAGTGGTGCTCGGCCCGCCTGCGCGCGGTCTCGTCCGCGCAGATCAGCACGTAGCCGTCGTCCATCCGGGCGGCGGACACCCGCATCGCCAGCGCGCTGCCGTCGGCGCGCCGGTGCACCGCGTCGACCCTGCCGCCCGCCTCCAGCACCGCGACCGGGTCCAGGGGCGCGCCCACGACGTCCGCGATGGGCCGTCCGATCGCCTCGATCGCACGCCGGCCGTAGACCTTCTCCGCGCTCCGGTTCCAGGCCGTCACGACGGCGTCGGAGGTGGTGGCGATCAGCGCGTCGCTCACGTGCTCGGCCAGGGCGGCCTGGTAGCGCAGCACCGCGGCGGCCGCCTTCTGCTCGGTGACGTCCCGCATGATCACCTGGAACGCGGGCCTGCCCTCCCAGGTCGTGCGCACCGAGACCGACTCGATGTCGGTGGTGCCGCCGTCGAACCGGACGAGCACGGCGTCGGACGGGTCGCTCGTCGCGCCGGGTTCGGTGAGCTTCGAGATCCGCCGCAGCATCTCCGGGGCCGAGTCCGGGTGCACGAAGTCGGTGATCGGCCGTCCGAGCAGGTCCGACTCGGAGCGCGCCCGCACGAACTGGACCGCCGCCGGGTTCGCGTACACGAGCAGCCCGGACTCGTGCACGACGATCGCCTCGGGGGCGAGGTCGACCAGCAGCCGGTAGCGGTCGGCCAGGTCGGCGAGCTCCTGCTGCTGGACGTGCCGCCGGGTCACGTCGGCGACGACGCCGACCAGGGCGCGTGAGGAGTCGTGGGTCGAGACGCGGGCGCGGAACTGCAGCCAGCGCATGCCGACCGGCGTGTCGAGGGACTGCTCCAGCTCGAAGTCCTGCCAGGCGGGGGCCGCCTTCGCGGCCACCGTCAGCGGCGCGATCAGCTCGGCCAAACGGGTGCGCACGATGCCCTGTTCGGCGCCGGGCACGCCGATCACGGCGTCGAGGCCGGGCTTCCAGCCGAGCCGGTCGGTGCCGAGGTCGAGCCACCACACGACGGCGGCGCCGACCGAGAGCGCGAGCTCGACCAGCAGCTCGTGGTCGAACTCGGCATCACCGATCAGGTCGCTCACGTCCTGGTTCCCCGATCCGACGTCTCCCGTGGACCGCGGTGGTGTGACCATCCGGAAGTCCTACTACACAGTCCACCGGAGCCGCATCCGTCTGGCGTGAACATGGTGTGCGGTTATATCGGGTCGCCGCGACCGGCCGATGATCAGGGCCCGCTCTGCCAGATCCACTGTGGACGATCTCGGTATTACCGAGAGTTGGTTTACACCGTTATCCTCACTCTAATGAGTGTCGACCCTCGGTATGGGGGGAGCTGGATATGGTCGCGCTTGGTATTGGAATCTGCGGAATCGGCGTGGTCAGCGCGTACGGGTGGAACCGCTCGTCGCTCTGGGAGGGGCTGCTCAGCGGCAAGCCCGCGGCGTCGATCGTCCCCGAACTGAGCCGGTTCCCCGGCGACACCGTCTGGGCCGCCTGCGTCGGCGAGGGCGGTGACCCGGCGGACGGGCCGAGCCGGTTCGCGCAGGCCATGCGCTCGGCGGCCAGGGAGGCCGTCGAGGACGCGGGCAGACGCGGGTGGACCCCCGGCCGCCGGGTCGGCCTGCTGCACGCGGTCGTGCTGGGCGAGGTCGACCTGTGGCGCGACTTCTACGTCACGCGCGGTGGCCGCCTGCCCGTGCACGACTACCTGGCGTTGATGCCGTCCACCCCCATGTCCACGTTCATGCAGGAGTACGGCTTCCACGGGCCCGCGATGAACGTCTCGGCGATGTGCGCGTCCGGCAACGCCGGGCTGATCACGGCCAAGGCGTGGCTCGACGCCGGGATCGTCGACGACGTGGTCTTCGTGGCGACCGATCTCTCCCTCACCCCCGAGAACGTCTCCCACTTCGTCCGGCTCGGCGTGGCGATCGTGGACGCGGAGCCGCTCGACGCCTGCCGCCCGTTCCAGGAGGGCAGCCGGGGGTTCGTGATGGGCGAGGCGTCGGTGGCGTTCGTCCTTTCGCGTGACGCGAAGAACCCCTACGCGCTCACGCTCGGCGGCGCGATGTCGCACGACGCGTACCACGTGACGTCCATCGACCCGGGGCTCGACCAGATCACCGCCTGCTTCACCGACGCCCTCGACAACGCGGCGGTGAGCGCCGCCGACGTCCGCTACCTCAACGCGCACGGACCGGGCACCGCCCAGTGCGACACGGCCGAGGCCGCCGTCCTCGAACAGCTCTTCGCCCCGGACACCGGCATCTACTCCGTCAAGCCGCTGACCGGGCACTGCCAGGGCGCGGCGTCGGCGATCGAGGTCGCCGTGACCGCCATGGCGTACGACAGCGGGGTCATCCCGGCGCCCCCGGTGGTCGCGTCCGGCCACCCGCGACTCCTCGACGGACCGACGCCGATGCGGGACGGTCTCACGATCAAGTCGTCGCTCGGCATGGGCGGCCACAACTCGGTGGTCGTGCTCGCGCCGCCCGCGTGACGTGCCGCCGTGGGTGGAGCCTGCTCCACCCACGATCCGGCAGCTGGGGGGATCTCGCGCGGTCCGCGTCATCACTAGCGTTCTGGCCATGACGAACTACGAGATCGACGCGAAGACCCGCCGCAACCGCACCCTCCTCTGGACCGCGCTGGCCGTGTTCGCGCTCGGCAACATGGGCGCGTCGTTCGCCGGCCTCACCGCGGTGGGCATCGCGTTCGGCGTCCTGACGCTGCTGTCCGGCACCGCTCTGGTCATGACCCGCCGCCGGCGCTGACCGGCGCACTCATGCCCACGACCGGCTCCCGGTCAAGGCAAAAGATGGCCGATATGTGCCACCCCGGCCACCTTGTCCGGACGGTCGGCCCAAATTAGCTTTGCAGTCCTCAAGCCCGAATTGCCTTCCGGCACAACGGTTGCCGGGCCTCGGAGGACTCAATGACGAGCACGGACGCGACACTGCTGTCGGTCCGGGGCGTGGTGAAGCGCTTTCCCGGCGTGACGGCCCTGGGAGGTGTGGACTTCGACGTCCGCGCGGGCGAGGTGCACTGCCTGCTCGGGCAGAACGGCGCGGGCAAGTCGACGTTGATCAAGGTCCTGTCCGGCGCGCACCGGCCGGACGAGGGCGAGATCCGCTGGCGCGGCGAGGTCGTGTCGTTCGGCAACCCGACCGCCGCGATGCGCAGCGGTGTGGCCGCCATCTACCAGGAGCTCGACCTCGTGTCGGGACTGTCGGTGGCGGACAACGTGTTCCTCGGCCACGAACTGTCCACGGCGGGCTTCACCCGGCGGTCGGACGCGCGGCGCAGAACGCGCGAGCTGCTGAAGAGGCTGGGGCACCCGGAGATCTCGCCCGACCGCGACGTCGGCCGGTTGTCCGTGGCGCACCAGCAGGTCGTCAGCATGGCGCGGGCGCTGTCGCTCGACGGGCAGCTGCTGATCATGGACGAGCCGTCGGCCGTGCTGGACCCGGACGAGGTGCGCGTGCTGTTCGGGATCATCAGGGAGCTCACCGCCCAGGGGGTGGCGGTGATCTACATCTCGCACCGGCTGGCCGAGATCAGGGAGATCGGCGACCGGGTGACCGTCCTCAAGGACGGCCGCACCGTCGCGACGGGCCTGCCCGCGCGCGAGGTCAAGACGCCGGACCTGATCGCGTTGATGACCGGCCGCGTGCTGGACAACGTGTTCCCGCAACGGAAACCGGTCGACCCGGCCGCGCCCGAGGTGCTGCGGGTGCGCGGGCTGACCGACGGCGACTTCGACCCGGTGGACCTCACGGTCCACGCGGGTGAGGTCGTCGGCCTCGCCGGGCTCGTGGGCTCCGGCCGGTCCGAGATCCTGGAAACCGTCTACGGCGCGCGGAAAGCGGCCGGGGGCACGGTCGAGGTCGACGGCAGGAAGCTGCGCCGGGGCAGCGTCGGCGCGGCCGTGCGCGCCGGGATGGGGCTGTGCCCGGAGGAGCGCAAGAGCCAGGGGCTGCTGCTCGACGAGGCCGTGTATCGCAACATCACCGTCTCGTCGATGTCGTCGTTCGCGAGGTTCGGCTTCCTCGACGACCGGGCCGAACGCGCCCGTGCCACCACCCTGACCGAGTCGCTGGACGTCCGGCCCGCCGGCGTCGACCGCGTGGTGCGCGGGCTGTCCGGCGGCAACCAGCAGAAGGTCGTGCTCGCGCGGTGGCTGCTGCGCGAGTGCCGCGTGCTGCTGCTCGACGAACCCACCCGCGGCGTCGACGTGGGCGCCCGCAGCGAGATCTACGAACTGGTCCGCGCGCTCGCGGACTCCGGCGTCGCCGTGGTCGTCGTGTCGAGCGACGTCGAGGAGGTCCTGGGGCTGGCCGACCGGGTCCTGGTGGTGCGCGAGGGCCGGGTGGTCCACGACGGCCCTGCCGACGAGATCGACGAGTCCCGGGTCCTCGACCTGGTCATGGAAGGACACGCCGCATGAGCGAGGACACCGCCGCCGTGCCCGCGCAGCAGACCCTGAAAGCACCGCCCGCCAAGGAGTCCGGGATCAAGGCCCTGCTCGGCTCCGCGGCCGGGCGCAACACCGGCCTCGTCGTCGCCCTGGTGCTGTTGTGCCTGGGCGGGGTGGTCACCGCGGGCGACCGGTTCGCCGACGTCGACAACGTGCTCACCATCCTGCGGCTCGCCGCGGTGATCGGTGTCGTGAGCGTCGGCATGACGTTCGTGATCACCGGCGGTGGCATCGACCTGTCGGTCGGCGCGATCGTCGCGCTGTCCTCGGTGTGGGCCACAACGCTCGCCACGCAAGGCATCGCGAACGACACGCACTGGATCGTCATCGTGTTCACCGCACTGCTGGTGGGTGGTGCGTGCGGCCTGGTCAACGGAGCGCTCATCGCCTACGGCAGGGTCGTGGCGTTCATCGCGACCCTGGCGAGCCTCGCCGCCGCCCGCGGCCTCGCCGAGATCATCTCCAACCGCAAGACGCAGATCGTGAACGTGCCCGGCTTCACCGCGTTCTTCGACGCATCGGTGCTGGGGGTACCGGTGCTCGTGGTGATCTTCGCGGTGGTCGCGGCCGGCGGGTGGGTGCTGCTCAACCGCACCACGTTCGGGCGCCGCACGTTCGCGGTCGGCGGCAACCCGGAGGCCGCGCGCCTCGCCGGCATCGACGTGCGGCGCCACACCGTGATGCTCTACACGCTCCTCGGCCTGTGCTGCGGCCTGGCCGCCGTGATGCTCATCGCCCGCACCACCACCGGGAGCGCCACCCACGGCGGTCTGTACGAGCTGGACGCGATCGCCGCGGTGGTCATCGGCGGCACGTTGCTCTCCGGCGGTCGCGGCACGATCGCGGGCACCGTCTTCGGCGTCCTGATCTTCACCACGCTGTCGAACGTCTTCACGCTCAACAACCTCTCCATCTCCGCCCAGGCCGTCGCGAAGGGGGCGATCATCGTCGTCGCCGTCCTCCTGCAGCAGCGGCTCGCCCGACGCAGCGGCGCTTGACGCCGCACCTCACGACCGCTGCCACCCGAGGAGACAAGAAACCCATGCAGTTCAAGAGAATCGCTGTGCTGGCCGCAGCGTCCGCACTCGTCCTCACCGCCTGCACCGGCAACACGCCCGAGCCCCAGGGCGGCGGCAACCAGGGCGGCGGGGTGAAGGTCGCCAACGACGAGCCGGGCAAGAAGGTCGTCATCGGCTTCTCCGCCCCGGCCGCCGACCACGGCTGGATGGCCGCGATCACCAACGCCGCCAAGGCCGAGGCCGGCAAGTACTCCGACGTCGAGCTGCGCGTCGTCGAGGGCACCAACGACGTCAACCTCCAGATCAGCCAGGTCGAGACGTTCATCAACGACAAGGTGAACGCGATCGTCCTGCTGCCGTTCGACGGCGCCGCGCTCACCCCGGTCGCGTTGAAGGCCATGAAGGCCGGCATCACCGTGATCAACGTCGACCGCCAGTTCGACAGCCCGTTCGCCGCGCGGTCCACGGTGCTGGGCGACAACTACGGCATGGGCGTCTCCGCCGGCACGTACGTCTGCGAGCGGCTCAAGGACAAGCCGGGCTCCGTGGTCGCGGAGATCGCCGGCATCGACTCGCTGCCGCTCACCCAGGACCGCAGCAAGGGCTTCGCCGAGGCGCTCGCGGGCTGCGGGTTGAAGGTCAACAACCGCGTCGCCGCCGAGTTCACCGTCGAGAGCGGGGAGCGGGCCGCCGCCAACCTGCTGCAGGCCGCACCGAAGATCGACGCGCTGTGGAACCACGACGACGACCAGGGCGTCGGCGTCACGGCCGCCATCAAGAACTCCGGCCGCAGCGAGTTCTTCATGGTCGGCGGCGCCGGATCGGCGAACGTCATGCGCGAGATCAAGGCGGACAACGGCCCGCACAAGGCGACCGTCATCTACCCGTCCACCCAGGGCGCGGACGGCATCCGGCTCGCCCGGCTCGCGGTGCAGGAGAAGAGCCTCGGCGACCTCGTCGAGGTGGAGATCCCGCGCCAGGTGCAGCTGTACGCCCCGGTCGTGACGAAGGACAACGTCGACCGCTACCTGCCGACCGCCTTCGAGTCCTAGGAGAGATCACGTGACGACGACGCCGTTGGGCATCGCGATGATCGGCCACGCCTTCATGGGAGCCGCGCACTCCCAGGCGTGGCGGGTCGCGCCGCGCTTCTTCGACCTCCCCGTGCACCCGGTGATGTCCGTGCTGGCCGGCCGCGACGCCGACCGGACCCGGGCGGCCGCCGAACGCCTCGGCTGGGCGGACTCGACGACCGACTGGAAGTCCGTGCTGGACCGCGACGACGTGCACGTGGTGGACATCTGCACGCCGGGCGACACGCACGCCGAGATCGCGGTCGCCGCCCTGGAGGCGGGCAAGCACGTGCTGTGCGAGAAGCCGATGGCCAACAGCGTCGACGAAGCGGTCGCCATGGCCGAGGCCGCCTCCCGCGCCGCCGAACGCGGTGTGCGCGCGATGGTCGGGTTCAGCTACCGCAGGGTGCCCGCCCTGGGCCTCGCCCGCGACCTGGTCGCGCAGGGCAGGCTCGGGCGGATCCACCACGTCCGCGCGCAGTACCTGCAGGACTGGATCGTCGACCCGGCCGCGCCGCTGTCCTGGCGGCTCGACAAGGACAAGGCCGGGTCCGGCGCGCTGGGCGACATCGGCGCGCACATCGTCGACGCGACCCAGTTCATCCTCGGTGACACCATCAGCGAGGTGATGGGGACGCTCGTGACGTTCGTGCCGGAGCGTCCGCTCGCGACCAGCCACTCCGGACTGTCCGGGACGGCCTCCGACGAGACCGGGCCGGTCACCGTGGACGACGCCGCGCTGTTCCTGGCGCGCTTCGGTTCCGGCGCGCTCGGCTCGTTCGAGGCCACGCGGTTCGCCAACGGCCGCAAGAACGCGCTGCGCATCGAGGTCAACGGCTCGGCGGGCAGCCTCGCGTTCGACTTCGAGGACATGAACGTGCTGGAGTTCTTCGACGGCACGGAGGATCCGGCGGTGTCGGGGTTCCGCCGGATCCTCGTCACCGAACCGCAGCACCCGTACGTCGGCGCCTGGTGGCCCGCCGGGCACGGGCTGGGTTACGAGCACGCGTTCACGCACCAGGCCGTCGACCTCGTGCGGGCGATCGCGGAGGGCACCGACCCCACGCCGACGTTCGCCGACGGGCTCCAGGTGCAGCGCGTCCTCGCGGCCGTCGAGGGCAGCGCGTCGTCCGGCACGTGGCAGCAGGTCTGAGGGAGGATCAGGGAGATGGCACGTCCGATCACGTTGTTCACGGGCCAGTGGGCCGACCTGCCGTTCGAGGAGGTCTGCCGCCTGGCCTCGGGCTGGGGCTACGACGGCCTGGAGATCGCCTGCTGGGGCGACCACCTCGACCCGTGGCGCGCGGCGGAGGACGACGACTACGTCGCGGACCGGCTCGCGATCCTCGCCAAGCACGACCTGAAGGTGTGGACGATCTCCAACCACCTCACCGGCCAGGCCGTCTGCGACGACCCGATCGACGAGCGGCACCAGGGCATCCTGTCCGCCCGCAACTGGGGTGACGGGGACCCGGAGGGCGTGCGGCAGCGCGCGGCCGAGGAGATGAAGGCGACCGCGCGGGCGGCGGCTCGGTTGGGCGTCGACACCGTCGTCGGCTTCACCGGCTCGTCGATCTGGAAGACCGTCGCCATGTTCCCGCCCGCGCCCCAGTCGATGATCGACGCCGGGTACCAGGACTTCGCCGACCGCTGGAACCCGATCCTCGACGTGTTCGACGAGGTCGGCGTCCGGTTCGCGCACGAGGTGCACCCGTCCGAGATCGCCTACGACTACTGGACGACCGTGCGCGCGTTGGAGGCCATCGGGCACCGGCCCGCGTTCGGCCTCAACTGGGACCCGTCGCACTTCGTGTGGCAGGACCTCGACCCGGTCGGGTTCCTGTGGGACTTCCGCGACCGGATCTACCACGTCGACTGCAAGGACGCCCGCCGTCAGGTCGGCAACGGCCGCAACGGCCGGATGGGCTCGCACCTGGCGTGGGCGGACCCGCGGCGCGGCTGGGACTTCGTCTCCACCGGACGTGGTGACGTGCCGTGGGAGCAGTCGTTCCGGATGCTCAACACGATCGGCTACACCGGGCCCATCAGCGTCGAGTGGGAGGACGCGGGCATGGACCGGCTCGTCGGGGCGCCCGAGGCCATCGAGTTCATCCGCCGCAACGCCTTCGACCCGCCGTCGGCCTCGTTCGACGCCGCGTTCAGCTCGGGCGGCTGACACCGGCCGTTGTGCACGGCCTTTTGGAACCGATGTGACAATTGTTCGATGGAGAGCACCTTGGGTGTCGAGGCGGGATCGCCGGCCGCTGTGCTGCGCTTGTTGATGGACGGCAGCCCGCGCACCCGAGCGGAGATCGTGGCCGCGACCGGCCTCGCCCGGTCCACGGTGCGCGCCAGGCTGGACCTGCTCGTGGCCGCCGGGCTGGTGAGCGACAGCGGCACGGGGGAGTCCACTGGCGGGCGTCCCGCGGGCCGCTTCGGGTTCAACCCCACCGCCCACCTCGTGCTGGCCGCCGAGGTGGGCGCCACGCACGCCACGGTCGCCGTGTCGGACCTGGCGTGCCGGCTGCTCTCCGTCGAACAGGTCGAGCTGGACGTGGCGGATGGGCCCGAGGTGATCCTGCCGCTGCTCGTCGCGACCTGGCGCTCGATGCTGCCGGTGGTCGAACCCGCGGAGATCGCGGGCGTCGGCATCGGCCTGCCCGGCCCGGTCGAGCACTCCACGGGCCGCCCGAACAACCCGCCGATCATGCCGGGCTGGGACGGGTTCGACGTGCCCGCGGCGATCGAGGCGGAGTTCGGCGTGCCCGTGCTCGTCGACAACGAGGTCAACCTGATGGCGCTGGGCGAGCACACGGCCTCGCACCCGGACGTGCGGCACATGATCGTCGTGAAGGCCGCCACCGGCATCGGCGCGGGTCTGATCAGCAACGGCGTCCTGCACCGCGGTGCCGCGGGCGCGGCGGGCGACCTCGGGCACATCCGCGTGCCCCAGGGGGCCGAGGTGCTGTGCCGGTGCGGCAACACCGAGTGCCTGGAGGCGGTCGCCGCCGGTCCCGCCCTCGCGGCGAAGCTGCGCGGCCTCGGCCACCCCGCGCACTCGACGGCCGACGTCGTCAACCTGGTCCGGTCGGGGAACCTCGAGGCCGGCCGCGTCGTGCGGCAGGCGGGCAGGGACATCGGCGAGGTGCTCGCCGGCTGCGTGAGCATGTTCAACCCGTCGCTCGTCGTCATCGGCGGGCTGCTGGCGGAGGCGGGGGAGATGCTGCTGGCGGGCGTGCGCGAGTCGATCTACCGCCGTTCGCTGCCCCTGGCCACGGAGAACCTGCGGATCGTCGCGTCGGGCGCCGGGGTCACGGCCGGGGCGCTGGGCGCGGCGGCAATGGTGGTGCGGCACGTGCTGTCGCCGGAGGTCCTGGACGCACGGCTGGGCGCCGTCGCCGCCGGTGTTTCCGCAGGAGAGATGGTGTCGTCGCACGCGACGTAGGCGTGCTTGGTCAGAGCTTCTCGAAGGCCCTCGTGCGGTGCGCACGGGGGCCTTCGCGCGTCTGTCTCGCAGTAACGGCGGGGCACATCCGTAAGTCACGGGCTTTGTGACCTCAACGTGCCCGACTTTTGATTGACTGCCGCCAATAGTCGGACATACCGTCGTCATATGGCTGTGACCCGCACGACATTGGGAGTGGCCTCGGTCCCGGCGCCGCGTCCCAGCGCAGATCACGCGGTCTCCGTGGGCAGCGAGCCCACGGTGGCGACGCAGCACCTGCTGCGGCTCATGCGCACCGGCGCGACCGACCGCGCGATCGCCCGTGAGCTGGACGTCAGCCTGCGCACGCTGAACCGGCGCATCGCACGCCTGCAGTCGATGCTCGGCGTGCAGTCGCGGTTCCAGCTCGGGGTGCTGGCGGCGGAGCTGGAGTGGCTCGCGGTGGAGTGAGGGTCAGTCCTCGTCCGCCACGGGGTCGTTCCCGAGTGCGAGGTCCAGCAGGTCGCCGAGCTGGTCGAGCTGCTCGGCCGTCAGCGCGCTGAACGACGACCGCACGACCCGTTCCGCGAGCACCTGACCCTCGTTCAGCAGCCGGGCGCCCTCCTCGGTGAGCCGGTGCCGCACCGCCCGGCCGGGGCCGGGGACCCGTTCGATGAGCCCGCGCTCGGCCATGCGCACCGCCAGCGACCCGAACGACTGGTCGGTCTGGAACGTCAGCACGGCGAGGTCGTGCAGTGAGGCATCGGGCTGGCGCTGCAGGTGGCGCAGGGTGTCCCATTGCACGAGGGACAGCCCGAGCGGGGCGAGCGCCTGGCTCATCGCCCGGTGGTGGCGGTGCTGGAGGCGCTTCACGGCGAGTCCGACTTCGGCTGGGTGGTGCTTCACGGCACCAGCTTAACCAACGATGCTTAGATAAGCATCCTTATGTCGCCGCACGTGCCGGAACCGTCACCGCATTGGCAGTGCTTTCGACCGGCTTCCGCACACCGTCCGACCGCGGGATTTGTAGGCTGTCGACACGTGCATCCGGCGGAACCAGCAGCCGTCGGCACGCGTCGGTTCGAACGGGACAACGCGCTCGGGACACGGAGACGATGACGGAAGAGACGTTCGGGCCGTACCGGATCGAGGAACTCCTCGGTCGCGGCGGGATGGGCGAGGTGCACCGGGCCTACGACACGACGCACGACCGCATCGTGGCGCTCAAACGCCTCTCGCCCGGCTACCACGACGACGAGGACTACCGGGCCCGCTTCCGCCGCGAGGCGCGGATCGTCGCACGGCTGCGCGAGCCGCACGTCATCCCGATCCACGCCTACGGCGAGATCGACGACCGCCTCTACCTCGACATGCGCCTGGTCGAGGGCTCCGACCTGTCGGACCTGATCAACGGCCGGACCCTCGACCCGGCGCGAGCCGTCCGCATCGTCGAGCAGGTGGCGAGCGCCCTCGACGCCGCCCACGCCGACGGCCTCGTGCACCGCGACGTCAAGCCGTCCAACATCCTCGTGGCCGCCGGCGACTTCGTGTACCTGGTCGACTTCGGCATCGCCCGCAGCTCCTCCCCGGCCGCCACCAGCCTGACCGCCTCGGGTTCGGTGGTCGGCACCCTCGACTACATGGCCCCGGAACGCTTCGAGAGCGGCCCGGTCGACGGCCGCGCCGACGTGTACGCCCTGGCCTGCGTCCTGTTCGCGTGCCTGGCGGGCCGCCGCCCGTTCACCGCGGAGGGCACCGCCGCCCAGATCTGGGCGCACATGAAGGAGGAGCCGCCCAAGGCGTCGCCGCTGAACCCCTCCGTGCCGCCGGCGCTGGACGGCGTGATCGCGAAGGGCATGGCGAAGAGCCCGGACGACCGGTACGCGAGTGCGGGGGAGTTCGCCCGGGCTGCGGCTCAGGCGCTGACGGGGTCGGCTGCGGCCGTGGGGATGGCCGGGGCGGGGCTGGTCGGCCCCGCAACGCCGCCGGCCGGGGTGGCCGGAGTGGCCGGGCCTGCGACGCCGCCGGGTGGGGCGGCGGGACCGGCTGGTCCCGCGACGCCGCCGGGTGGGCAGCCCATGCCTGGTGGCGCAGGGGCAGCGGGTGGGCAGCCCATGCCGGGTGCCGCAGGGGCAGCGGGTGGGCAGCCCGCGTCTGGTGCCGCTGCGGTCGTGGGTGGGCAGGCAGCTCCGGGCGCCGCTGTGGCGCACGGCGGGCCTGGCGCACCGGGCGTCGGCGTGGCACCTGCTGGTAACGCCGGTCAGGTCCGTCCCCTCACCCCTCAGACACCACCCGCCGGCCAGGCGGCGCACGCCACACCACCCGGCGGCTGGCCGCGGGCCGCCGCCGCGGGTCCGCTCGGCTCCGCGCAGTTCCCGAGGCCGACCACACCCCAGCAGGGACCGCCGCCCTTCCACACCGGCCCCCAGCCCGTGCACCCCCAGCCCTACCCGCCGAACCGCCCCCGCACCACCTCCCCGGCCAGGCGCGCGGCCCTCGTCGGCGGCGTCATCGCGGTCGTGGCCGGGATCGTCGCCACCGCCCTGATCATCGGCAACCGCGAGAACACCCTCGGCTCCGGCACCTCGACCAGCACCACGACCACCCCGTCCAGCACGTCGAGCACGTCGAGCGCGCCGCCGACCACCACCACGACCCGGTCGCCGCAGGACGACGCGTTGCTGGCCGCGCTGCCGGGCGTCTTCAAGACCGCCGTCAACTCCTGCGTGCCCGTCAAGCCCGACAACGGGCCGGTCGCCGCCGTCCGGTGCACCAGGGCGAACGGTCCCGACGACGACATCTACGCGAAACCGGCCGAGTCCGAGTTCCGGCTGTTCGCCGACCGGGCGGCGCAGGACGCGTACTTCCTGGGTCTGGTGACGAGCCGGGGGATTCCGCGCATGGACGACCGCGGCGGGTGCCGGCCCAAGGTCGACGTCATCCACTACGCGCTCTACTACCGCAACACCGCCGGGCCGTTGCCCGGCGAGTTCACCACGTGCTTCATCGCCGACGGCAACGCCCAGGTGTGGTGGGTCGACAGCAAGACGCTCACGATCGGCGTGTTGAAGAGGCCTGGCGACATCAACGTCCTCGACAAGCTCGACCTGTGGTGGAACTCGATGATCCTGTCGAACTCCAACTAGGGACCCGTGAAGTTCACCCGCAGCGCGTACACCGAGCTCGACGCGGTGATGAACAGGTCGTTGCGCCGCGGTCCGCCGAAGGTCAGGTTGGAGCAGACCTCGGGTATCCGCAGCTTGCCGATGCGGGTGCCGTCCGGCGCGAAGCAGTGCAGGCCGTCGTGCGCCGCGGCCCAGAGACGCCCGGTCGCGTCGACGCGGATGCCGTCGTAGCCGCCGTTGTCGGCGACGGCGAAGACCTCACCGCCGGTGAGCGTGCCCCCGGAGACCCGGAAGACCCTGATGTGGCTGGGGTCCGCGCCCGTGTCGGTGACGTACAGCAGTGACTCGTCCAGGGAGAACGCGAGGCCGTTCGGGCGGTCGAAGTCGTCCGCCACGACCGTCACCGCACCGTCGGACGGGTCGGCGCGGTAGACGTGGCACCCGCCGATCTCGCTGGGAGCCTGGTGTCCCTCGTAGTCGCTGTCGATGCCGTAGCTGGGGTCGGTGAACCAGATCGCGCCGTCCGACGACTCGACGACGTCGTTGGGGCTGTTGAACCTCTTGCCCTGGAAAGTCTCCGCGATGACGGTGGTCGAGCCGTCGTGCTCGGTGCGGGTCACGCGCCGGTTGCCGTGCTCGCAGCTGACGAGCCTGCCCTGCCGGTCGACCGTGTGTCCGTTGTGGAATCCGGCCGGGTCGCGGAAGACGCCGACGACGCCGGTGGTCTCGTCCCAGCGCAGCACGCGGTCGTTCGGGATGTCGCTGAACACCAGGTAGCGGCCGGCGGGGAAGTACGCGGGGCCCTCCGTCCACCGGCAGCCGGTGTGCAGGCGCTGGATCCACTCGTCGCCGTTGACACGCGCGAACCGCTCGTCCAGGACGACGAACTCCGCCTTGACCTCGTCCATGACCACTCCCGGAAGCCGTCACCCGATCCGCCGGATTCACGAGTAACGCCAATCCGGTCAGGGGATCGTTTCGAACCACTCGCGTGAAGGCAACACGATCCGTTCTCATCGGCCTGGTGGCGGTGGCCGCGGCGCTGGCGGCGGGACACCTCGTCGCGGGCCTGGTGAGCCCGCTGGCGTCACCGTTCCTCGCGGTCGGCAACACGGCGATCGACCTGACCCCGCACCCGGTCAAGGACTTCGCCATCCGCACGTTCGGCGAGAACGACAAGGTGGTGCTGCTGGGCGGCATGGCCGTCGTGCTCGCGGTGCTCGGCGTGGTGGCGGGACTGCTGTCGCGCCGCAGCCCGTGGCCCGGCACCGCGCTCGCCGGGGTGCTCGGGCTGCTCGGGATCGCGGCGGTGCTGGCCAGGCCGACCACGACCGGGTGGTCGGTGATCGCCCCGATCGCGAGCCTCGTGGCCGGTGTCGTGGTCTTCCGCTGGCTGTGGTCGCTCGCGCCCGCCGAGGTGCCGGGCAGGCGGAAGTTCCTGCTGACCACGGCCGCGATCGCCGCGGGGGCCGGGGTCTCGGCGGTGGCGGGGCAGTTCCTCGCCGGACGGGTGGACGTCGAGGCGTCGCGGCGCGGCATCACGTTGCGGCCGCGGGACAAGGCGCCGGAGATCCCGTTCGGCGCCGACTTCTCCCGCGAGGGAACGCCGACCTTCCTGACACCGAACGAGAAGTTCTACCGCGTCGACACCGCGCTCAGCATCCCCCGCCTGCGGGCGGAGGACTGGCGCCTGCGCGTGCACGGCATGGTGGACAACGAAATGGTGCTCACCTACGACGACCTGCTGCGGCGTCCGCTGGTGGAGAAGACCATCACGCTGGTGTGCGTGTCCAACGAGGTCGGCGGGCCGTACATCTCCACCTCGAACTTCATCGGCGTCTCGCTGCCCGACCTGTTGCGCGACGCGGGGGTGCGCCCCGGTGCCGACCAGCTCGCGACGCGCAGCGTGGACGGCTGGACGTGCGGCACGCCGGTCGAGTCGATCATGGCGCCCGGCTCGAACGCCTTGCTGGCCATCGGGATGAACGGCGAACCGCTGCCGCTCGAACGCGGATTCCCCGTCCGCATGGTCGTTCCCGGCCTCTACGGCTACGTCTCCGCGACGAAGTGGTTGGTGGACGCGGAACTCACGACCTTCGACGCGTTCGACCCGTACTGGGCGCAGCGCGGCTGGGGGAAGAAGGCCCCGGTCAAGGTCATGTCGAGGATCGACCGGCCGAAGTCGTTCGAACGCGTGCCGGCGGGCAAGTTCGTCGCCGCGGGAATCGCGTGGGCGCAGCACGTCGGCATCGACCGCGTCGAGGTCCGCGTCGACGGCGGCCCGTGGCAGGAGGCGACGCTCAGCACCGAGGTCAACGTCGACACCTGGCGGATGTGGCGCATCGAGCTGGACCTGAAGGAAGGCAACCACACCGTGGAATGCCGTGCCACCGACCGCAAGGGCTACACGCAGACCAACGAGCGCGCCGCCCCGATCCCGGACGGCGCCACCGGCTGGCACTCGATGGTCTTCACGTCGGTCGCCGGTTCTTGACCGTGCCAGTGCACCAATCCGTTCCCGCACCGGCATCGAACCACCAGCAACAGAGCCCGAAAACCCTTGGGAGATGTCCTGTCATGAACAAGACCGTCCGCAACACCGTCCTGGCCCTCGGCGCCGCCTCGCTCGCCCTGTTCGGCGCGGCGTGCGGCTCGGGTGACATGGCCAGCAGCGGCAGCAGTTCCTCCTCCGCCGCACCCACCTCGACGGCTCCGTCCTCGTCGGCCGCGATGGCGGACCCGGCGGCGAACCTGGTGGGTCCTGGCTGTGCCGACTACGCGAAGCAGGTCCCGTCCGGTGCCGGTTCCGTGAGCGGCATGGCCGCCGACCCGGTCGCCACCGCCGCGAGCAACAACCCGCTGCTCACCACGCTCGTCAGCGCGGTGTCTGGCAAGCTGAACCCGAAGGTCAACCTGGTCTCGACGTTGAACGGCGGCGAGTTCACCGTGTTCGCGCCGGTCGACTCCGCGTTCGCCAAGATCGACGCCGCGACCATCGAGACCCTCAAGACCGACGACGCGCTGCTCACCAAGATCCTGACCTACCACGTCGTCCCCGGCCAGATCACGCCCGACAAGATCGCGGGCGACCAGAAGACCGTGCAGACCGGCACCGTGAAGGTCACCGGCTCCGGCGACGCCATCAAGGTCAACGACGCCAACGTGATCTGCGGCGGCGTCAAGACCGCCAACGCCACCGTGTACCTCATCGACTCGGTGCTGATGCCCGCCTGACATCTCCAGGGCACCGGCATCGCGGCTCCGGGGACCACGCACACGGCGTGGTTCCCGGAGTTCTAGCGATCGCCGAGCTGTCCCATGTGGACCGTCAGCGTGCCTTCGGACGAGAAGATGGCGTGGTTCTCCGGTTCCCGGATGACGACCACGACCACGGTGTCGGGGTTGACCGGCCGCAGCGCTCGGGTGATCAGGAACGCGTTGAGGTCGTCCGGCACGGCGATGACGACCCGGTCGGCGAGGTCGGCGGCGGCTTCGTCGAGGGCGCATCTGTCCCGCCCGTCCCCGACCACCGCGGTCGCGCCGTTGGCCGCGGCCTCGGCGGCCGCGACGAAGTCGGTGTCCAGCACGGTCAGCCGCGCGTCCGGCTGGGCCTCCAGCACGGCGTTGACGGCACGGCGCCCGGCGTCGCCGTAGCCGATGACGAGGATGTGATCAGTCACGACCGGTGATTCGGCGCCCGCCTGGAAACGGATTGGCGTCCGATTCAGTGAAGGTCGACGCTCACGACCGGTGACCCCGTCGGACCGGGTGACCCACCGACCGGCTCGACCGTGAGAAGCGCCTCGGTCGCACCGTTGACACCGCTGGTCAGCAGCGAGATCACGGCACCGGCCTGACTCGTGCCCGCCGACCGCGGTCCGTGGCCGTCCACCAGCCACAGCTGGTAGACCCGGCCGCGCGGCAGCGGGGGCAGGTGCTCCGCCAGGAAGAGCATCTCGTCCCGGCTGCTCGACATCGCCACCGTGCCCCGGGACCGCCCGGCGACGAGTCGCAGGTCTGGCGCCGCCAGCAGGTCGCCGACACGGGTGCGCGGAGCGGTGGCCACCGGCGTGACCGTCGACGTCGACAACGCGCCGTACGTGCCGGCCACGACCGCGGCGGCCACGCAGGCCACCGAGATGAGCGCGGCCGCGCGGCGCAGACCCTGGCGCCGCGAGGACACCGCCGAGATCTCGGTGACCGCGGGTATCTGGCGTGCGAACCGGACGGCGTCCAGCACGCGCGGCCGGAGGTCACCGGGAACGGCCTGGGCGACCGCCGCGCCGAGCCGGGCGGCGGTGTGCTGCAGGCCGGCGAGTTCGGCGGTGCAGCTGGGGCAGCCGCTCAGGTGGGCCTCGAACTCCGTCCGCTCGGCGTCGGGCAGCGCACCGAGTGCGTGAGCACCGGTCGGCAGGTGCGGGTCGAGCGCACGCGTCATTCCCGGGTTCACGGTGCTGGTTCGGAACCGTCCGATGACCGGATTGCTGCCGGGAGCGGTGAAGTTGGAGTCCGAAGTGGACACCACCCGGGCGGGTGCGGTCGGGTGGTGCCGGTCCCGTCACCGCCGACGCGTGACCTGCCCCGGTACGTGCCGCAGGTCCTCGAGACCGCCCCGCACGTCGTCGATCGCGATCTGCTCGGCCGCCGCGGAGTCACCGGCCCGCAGGGCGCGGACGAGCGCGCGGTGCGTGGTGTAGCGGTCGAGACCGAACCGGTGGTCGGCGCGCACCCGTTCGAGCGTGCGGGTGCGGCGCTCGGCCCTGGTGAAGACCCTGGTCTGCTCGAGCAGCCTGACCAGGACCGCGTTGCCCGCGCAGGCCGCCACGGCGTCGTTGAAGCGCTGCATGGTGTCGAGCAGCGTGTTGAGGTGCTTCTCGACGGGGCGGTCCTCGGCGTCGCGCTGCTTGATGACGATCAGCAGGTCGTCGGCCTCGTCGAGGATCGCGTCGAGTTCGTCCACCTGGGCCGTGGTCGCGTGGCGGGCGGCGAAGCGGGCGATGAGGCCGCGCAGTGCGATCTCCACCTCGGCCAGGTCCTCGACGGCGGTGGTGCCGATGTCCGCGACCACGACGGTGCGCGGGCCGGTCCGCCTGATCAGGCCGTCCTGCTCCAGGCGGCGGATCGCCTCGCGGACGGGGGTCGGGCTCATCGAGAGCCGTTCGGCGAGGCCGCGTTCGGTGATCTTCTCGCCGGGTGCCAGCTCGCCCGCGCTGATGGCGTCCCCGACCGTGCGGTAGGCGCGGTCGGCCAGCGTCTCGCGCGGATCTTCGTCGGCTGTCACGGGAGCCGATACTACGTCAACTGAACAAGCTATTGCTTGACGGTTTTGCTATAGCATCCTAGTTTGTGGCGACGCGTTCCCGAGCCAACGGAGGCTCTCGTGCCAGCACTCGCCGCGGACAGGCGGCTCACCCGGCGGATCACGTTCTTCGTGGCGCTCGCCGTCTTCGCGCAGGAGACGACCTGGGACTTCTACGACGCGCAGGTGCCGCCGCTGCTGCGCGAGCACATCACGAGCACGGCACTGGTCGGCCTGCTCATGGGCATGGACAACCTGCTCGGCATCTTCGTCCAGCCGTGGATCGCCAACCGGTCGGACAACACCCGCACGCGGTGGGGCCGCCGGATCCCCTACCTCGCGGTGGGCATGCCGCTCGCCGCGGTGCTGTTCACGCTGATCCCGCTGGCGACCGCGCTGCCGTCGCTGATCGCGGTGATCTTCGTGTACGCGTTGGTGGGCAACAGCTTCAAGCCGATCGCGCAGGCGTTGCTGCCCGACTTCATCGAGCCGGAGCGGCGGGGGAGGGCCAACGCCGTCGTCAAGATCGCGTCCGGGCTCACCGTCATCGTGTCCGCGCTCGTGAGCGCCCTGCTGGTGGACGACCACCCGAAGCTCGCGTTCACCGTGCCGGCCCTGCTGATGCTGGTGTGCACGGCCGTCCTCGTGTGGCGGGTGCGGGACAACACGTCGAGGGCGTACCAGCTCTCGCTCACCGAGGACACCGGGGACGGGCCCGCCACGCGGCTGCGCGACGTCGTGAAGGACATCTTCGGCGACCGCGACCGCAGCCGGCTCCTCGTCGTCACCGCCGTGCTGCTGTTCGCGTCGGCCTGGTTCTCCTCGCGGTCGCTCTTCACGCCGTACGGCATGGAGGCGCTCGGCCTGACCCGCGGCCAGGCCGGCTCGCTGACGTTCCCCAGCGGCATCGCGTTCCTGGTCTCCGCCTACCCCGCCGCGTTGCTCGCCGAACGCATCGGGCGCGTCCGCACCATGACCATCGGCATGACGGTGTTCGGTGTCGCGCTCGCGTTCGGCACGCTCGTGCCGACCCCCACCGTCACCGTGGTCGCCTTCTGCGTGGCGGCCGCCGGGGCGTCCGGCTTCCTGATCAACGCCGCCGTCGTCCTGTGGAACCTGGCGCCGTCGGCCCGCGTGATCGGCGTCTACACGGGTCTCTACACCGTCAGCTGGGCCGCGGGCGGGTTCGTCGGCCCCGGCATCGTCGGCGCGATGGTCGACGTCACCGGCTGGCGGTACATGCTCCTCGACATCGCGCTGGTCACCGCGCTGGCCACCGCCGCGATCCTGCGCGTCGGCGTCCTCGTGCGCCGGCACGCGACCTCCCTCTGAACACCCCCGAAAGGACCTCGCTCATGAAAGCCGTCCGCGTCCTGTCGCCCACGGGCATGCTCGGCGCCGGGTTCGCGCAGTCCACAGTGGACCGCGGACTCGATCTCGGTGCCGACGTGATCTCCGTCGACGCGGGCTCGACCGACTCCGGCCCGCACTACCTGGGCTCCGGCACCCCCAAGACGACGGCCGCCGCGGTCGCGAGGGACCTGCGCGTCCTGCTGCGCGCCGCCGCGAAGGCGGGCATCCCCCTTGTCGTCGGGTCGTGCGGCACTAGCGGCACCGACTCGGGTGTCGACTGGGTGGCCGGGATGGTCGAGGACATCCTGTGCGAGGAGGGCCTCGACCTGTCGGTGGCGACGATCCGCAGCGAACAGCGCGCCGACTTCCTCAAGGCTCGCCTGCGCGCCGGGGCCGTGCACCCGCTGGCGCCGGCCCGCGAACTCGACGAGGCCACTGTGGACAGTTGCACCCACGTCGTCGGCATGATGGGCCACGAACCCATCGAGGAGGCGTTGCGCGCCGGAGCCGACGTCGTGCTCGCGGGCCGCGCGACCGACACCGCCGTCGCGGCCGCGTTCCCGTTGATGAAGGGCATGCCCGCCGGGCCGACGTGGCACGCGGCGAAGATCGTCGAGTGCGGCGGTCAGTGCACGACGAACCCGCGTACGGGCGGTGTGCTCGCGACGATCGACGAGAACGGCTTCACCATCGAGCCGCTCGACCCCGACGCCGCGTGCACGCCGATCTCCGTGGCGGCACACATGCTCTACGAGACGGTGAACCCGTTCCGGATGCGCGAGCCCGCCGGTGAGCTCGACGTCGAGCACGCCACCTACACGGCGCTCGACGACCGGCGCGTCCGCGTCGAGGGATCGCTGTTCCACCTCGCGGACCAGCACACGGTCAAGCTGGAGGGCGCCAGGGTCACCGGCTACGAGACCATGTCGTTCACCGCCATCCGCGACGAGCACATCCTCGCGAACATCGAGGCGTGGACCGAGTTGTTCGACAAGATCTTCACCGAACGCGTCGCCCAGACGCTCGGGCTCGACGGCAGCGAGTACACCTACGACCTGCGCCGCTACGGCTACGACGCGGTCCTCGGTGATCTCGAACCCGCGAGCCGCCCGCCGCGCGAGATCGGCGTGATGCTGCTCGTCCGCGCCGCGACCCAGGAGCTCGCGACCGCCGCGGCCAAGGTCGCGAACCCCCTGATGCTGCACCTGCCGACGCCCGACATGGACTACCTGCCGAGCCTGGCGTTCGCGACGTCCCCCGCCGAGACCGAACGCGGACCGGTCTACGAGTTCGTGCTCAACCACGTCGTCGACACCCGCACCCCCACCGAGATGTTCCGCATCGACCTCCGGAAGGCCCGCACCCATGACTGACCAGAGCACGCCGACCTTCGGGGACCTCGCGCTGGAGGTCCGGTCCAAGAACGCCGGGCCGTTCTGGGTCACGATGGAGCTGTTCATGCGCGACGAGGCGGGGTACGCCCTGGCCGCGGCGCCGGAGAACGTCAACGAGGACGTCATCGCGGCGCTGTACGCCGTGCGCGCCGAGGACGTCCAGATCTTCCGCATCCCGGCGCTGAACGTCGTCAAGATCTCGTTCCCCAGGCCGGTGTCCCAGGCCGGGCTGCACGACCGCGACGTGCACGCGGGGCAGCACCACGTCCCGCTGGCGGCACTGCGCCCCGTCTCGCCCGAGCCCGTGTGAGGCGGGTGCCGGCGCGACCCTAAGATTGCGCGACTCAACACGTGTTGAGCGCGGAGCTCCCGTCGGAGCAGGGGGAGGTGCCGTGCACGCGGATTCCGGTGGTCCGTCGCTGAGACGGTGGTCGGTGTGGATCTCCGTGGCGCTGGTCGCCGTGCTGCTCGCGGCGACCACGGCGGTGCTGCTCGCCATCAGCGACCTCTCCCAGGCGCGGTCGCGGTTGCTCGACGTGGTGGGTCCCGCGGTCGTCAGCGCGCAGCAGCTCGGGGCCGACCTGGTCGACCAGGAGAACGGGGTCCGCGGCTACGTGCTCAGCGGCAGCGCCGACTTCCTCGAACCCTACGAGAACGGGCTCGACCGCCAGTCGGCCGCACGCGCGACCGTCGTCGCGCTGAACACCCCCAAGGTGGCCGAGGGCGTGAACGCGGTGGACGCGGCGCTCGCGGCCTGGCGCAGCGAGTACGCCGACCCCGCGATCGCGGCGGTCCGCGCGGGCACCCCGGTGCCGGACGACGCGGTGGGCAAGCAGCGGTTCGACGCCGTCCGCGCCGCGCTGTCGACGTTGCAGGCGGAACTGGCCCTGCAGCGCACCGAGGGACGGGCCGCGCTCAACGACTCGGCCACCGGGATGGCGGTCACCTGCATCGTCGCCCTGGCGGTGCTGCTGATCGCCGTGCTCGGCTGTGTCGCCGCGATGCTCGTCTACGTCGTGCGGCCGTTGAGCAGGCTGCGCGAGCACGTCGGGCAGGTGGCCGGGGGCGACTTCGCGCACGTGGTCACCGCGTCAGGTCCTCAGGAACTCCTGGTGCTCGGTCACGACGTGGACAAGATGCGCGTCCGGATCGTCGACGAGCTGGACCAGGCGCAGGAGCGCAACGCCGCCCTGGACGCGGCCACGGAGGACCTGCGCCGCTCCAACACGGAGCTGGAGCAGTTCGCCTACGTCGCCTCCCACGACCTGCAGGAGCCGCTGCGCAAGGTCGCGAGCTTCTGCCAGCTGCTGGAGCGGCGCTACCGCGACAAGCTCGACGAGCGCGGCGTCCAGTACGTCGACTTCGCCGTGGACGGCGCGAAGCGCATGCAGCGGCTCATCAACGACCTGCTCGCCTTCAGCCGGGTCGGCCGCCACCGCGACGAGCAGGTGGTCGTCGCGGCCGCCGACCTCGTGGAGGAGGCGCGCGGCAACCTCTCCCAGGTGCTGGAGGAGTCCGGCGCCGTGGTCGAGGTGGGCCCGTTGCCGGAGGTCCGGGGCGAGGCCCGCCTGCTGACCGCGGTGTTCCAGAACCTCATCGGCAACGCCGTGAAGTTCCACGGCGACGAGCCCCCGCACGTGTGGGTCGGCGCCGAACCCGGTGAGGACGGCATGTGGGAGTTCTCGGTGCGGGACAACGGGATCGGCATCGAGGAGCAGTACGCCGAACGGGTCTTCGTCATCTTCCAGCGGCTGCACGCCAAGGAGACCTACCCCGGCACCGGCATCGGGCTGTCGATGTGCCGCAAGATCGTCGAACACCACGGTGGCCGCATCTGGCTCGACACCACGACCACCGCCGGCACCACGTTCCGCTTCACCCTGCCCGGGGCGGACGCGGACGTCACGGTGCCGGTCGGCTGAGCTCCCCGACGAGCACGGGCGCGCCCGTGCGGGCCACGACGTCCTCGGCCGTGCTGCCCGGTGCGAGCTCGACCAGGCGGAACGCGCCGTCCTCGACGTCGAGCACGGCCAGGTCGGTGATGACCCGCGAGACGACCCCGCGTCCGGTGAGCGGCAGGGTGCAGGTGTCGACGAGCTTGGCGTCGCCGTTGCGGGCGTTGTGCTCCATCAGGACGATGACGCGACGGGCGCCGCTGACGAGGTCCATGGCGCCGCCCATGCCCTTGACCATCGCGCCGGGCACCATCCAGTTGGCGAGGTCACCGCGCGCGGAGACCTGCATGCCGCCCAGGACGGCGGTGTCGATGTGGCCGCCGCGGATCATCGCGAAGCTGGTGGGGGAGTCGAAGAACGACGCTCCGGGCAGCACGCTCACGGTCTGCTTGCCCGCGTTGATCAGGTCGGGGTCGACCTCGTCTTCGTAGGGGAACGGGCCGACGCCGAGGATCCCGTTCTCCGCGTGCAGCGTCACGGTCGAGCGCGCCGGCAGGTGGTCGGGGATCAGCGTCGGCAGGCCGATGCCGAGGTTCACGTACTCGCCGTCGCGCAGTTCCAGTGCGGCGCGGGCGGCCATCTGGTCGCGGGTCCAGGCCATGTCAGTTCGCCTCCTGGCGGGCGCGGGTGGTGCGCTTCTCGATGTCCTTGCGCGAGGCCTGTTCCGGCGTGAGCGCGACGACGTTCTGCACGAACACGCCCGGCAGGTGCACCTGGTCGGGGGCGATCTCACCGACCTCGACGACGCGTTCGGCCTCGACGACGGTGAACCGGCCGGCCATCGCGGCGGCCGGGTTGAAGTTGCGGGCGGCGGCGCGGAAGACGCAGTTGCCCGCGCGGTCGGCGACGGCGGCCCGGATCAGCGCCACGTCGGTGACGATCGACTCCTCCAGCACCATGTCCTTGCCGTGGAAGGTGCGGACCTCCTTGGGAGGTGAGGAGAGCGCGACGGTGCCGTCGGGGTTGTACCGCCACGGCAGGCCGCCCTCGGACACGAGCGTGCCGACCCCGGTCGGCGTGTAGAAGGCGCCGATGCCGGACCCCCCGGCACGCATCCGTTCCGCGAGTGTCCCTTGTGGAGTGAGCTCGACCGTCAGCTCGCCGTTGAGGTACTGGCGGGCGAACTCCTTGTTCTCGCCGACGTAGGACGCGATGACGCGGCTGATGCGGCGGGCTTCGAGCAGCAGGCCGAGCCCGGCGCCGTCCACACCGCAGTTGTTGGACACGATCGTGAGGTCGTCGGCGCCCTGCTCCAGCAACGCCTCGATCAGGAACCACGGGATGCCCGCCAGGCCGAAGCCGCCGACCGCGACGCTGGCACCGGAACGGATGCCCGCCACGGCTTCGGCCGGTCCGCCGACCACCTTGTCCAGGCTCATGAACGGCTCTCCTTCGTCAGGTGGTCGATGATCGCCGCGCTGATCCGGGCGGGCTGCTCGGCGTTGGCCAGGTGGGCGGCCTGCGGGACGACGAGGAGCCGGCCGTCCTGGACCGAATCGGCGATCTCCTCGAGGTGGTGCGGTGGTGTCGCCGGGTCGTCGGCTCCCGCGATCGCCAGCGTGGGCACGGTGATCCGGTGCAGGTCGGCGCGCTGGTCCATGGCGGCGATCGCCTCGCAGCAGCCCGCGTACCCCTCGGCCGGGGTCGCCGCGACCATCGCCTCCCACCGCGCGCGATCTCCGTACGCGGGGGTGAACCACCGTTGGACGACGGCCTCGGCGACCGCCCGCGTGCCCTCCGCGCGAACGAGAGCGGCGCGGTCGGTCCAGTTCCGGGCCGGGCCGAGGTGGGCGCTCGTGCACAGCACGGCGAGCCGGTCGACGCGTTCGGGATTCCGGGCGGCGACGCGCAACGCGGTCATGCCGCCGAGCGACAGCCCGACCAGGTGGGCCCTGTCGGCGCCCACCTCGTCGAGGAGGGTGACGAGGTCGTCGGCCAGCGCGTCGATCGTGGTCGGGCCGGGGAGAACGGGGGAGCGTCCGTGGCCACGGGTGTCGTAGCGGACCACCCGGAAGTGCTCCTCGAGCGCGGGAACGTTGGCGTCCCACATCTCCAGTGCCGAGCCGAGCGAACCGGAGAGCACGACCGCCGGGCCGTCGTGCCTGCCGGTGACGACGTGGTGGAGGCTCATCAGCGCACCGCCTCGAAGACCGCGGCGAGGCCCTGACCGCCGCCGATGCACATCGTCTCCAGGCCGTAGCGGCTGCCGCGGCGGCGCATCTCGTGCGCGAGCGTGGCGAGGATGCGCGCCCCGGTCGCGCCCACCGGGTGGCCGAGCGAGATGCCGGAACCGTTGGGGTTCAGGCGCTCGTCTGCGGGGTCGAGCTTCCACTCGCGCAGCACCGAGAGCACCTGGGCGGCGAAGGCCTCGTTGAGCTCGATGACGTCGACGTCGTCGAGGGTGAGCCCGGCCCGGTCGAGCGCGGCGGCCGAGGCGGACACGGGTCCGATGCCCATGACCTCCGGTCCGACCCCGGTCACGGCCCAGGACCTGAGCGCCAGCAACGGGCGCAGGCCGCGCTTCTCGGCCTCCGCGCGGGTCGTGACCACGCACAACGCGGCGCCGTCGTTCTGGCCGCTGGCGTTGCCCGCGGTGACCGTGGACTCGGGGTCGAGCTTCAGCCGCACCGGCTTCAGCGCGGCGAGGTCCTCGAGCGTCGTGTCCGGGCGGGGGTGCTCGTCGCGGTCGACGACGACGTCGGGCCTGCCCCGCCGTCCGGCGACGGTGACGGGGACGAGCTCGTCCTGGAAGTGCCCCGCCCGGTCGGCGGCACCCCAGCGCTGCTGCGACCGCACCGCCAGCTCGTCCTGCTCGGCGCGCGAGATGCCGTACTCGCGGCGGAGGTTCTCGGCGGTCTCGAGCATGCCGCCGGGCACCGGGTGGAACCGGCCGCCCGCGGTCTCCCTGGCGCGGTCGAGGCGATCGACGAGCTGGATCCCGCCGCTGCGGACACCGGTGCGCAGGTTCAGCGCGTAGTGCTCGACCTGCGACATCGACTCCGCGCCGCCCGCCACGACCACCCTGGCCGCGCCGGTCGCGACCTGCCCGGCGGCGTACAGCACGGCCTGCAGCCCGGACCCGCAGCGCCGGTCGATCTGAACGCCCGGCACCCGCGTGCCGAGACCCGCGTCCAGCGCCGCGACGCGGCCGATCGCGGGCGACTCGCCGTTCGCGTAGCTCTGCCCGAGCACGACGTCGTCGACGTCGCCTTCGGTGAGACCTGTCCGGCTGACCAGTTCTTTCAGTACGGCGGTGGCGAGGTCGGCGGCGCTGAGCGAGGCGAGAGCCCCGCCGAACCGCCCGACCGGGGTCCGCAGGGGCGAGCAGATGACGACATCGGTCATGCCCCTGACGCTAGGCCTGTGCGGCGATATACAGAAATACTCATTTCGTGATCGGTGAGACTCTGGGAGTATCAATCGGGTGGAACTCCGCCACCTGCGCTACTTCGTCGCGGTCGCCGAGGAACGGCACTTCGGCCGGGCCGCCGCCCGCCTCAACATGGCGCAACCACCCCTGTCCCAGCAGATCCAGCAGCTGGAAGCCGACCTCGGCGTCACCCTGCTGCACCGCACGACCCGCAAGGTCGAGCTGACCGGAGCCGGCGCGGTCTACCTGGAGCGGGCCCGAGCCGTCCTCGCCGCCGTCGACGAGGCCGCCGCCGAGGCCCAGCGGGTGGCCAAGGGACTGCAGGGCCGCCTGGTCGTGGGCTGCGTGGGCTCCGCGACCTACAGCCTCCTGCCCGCCTTCGCCCGAGCGCTTCGCGACGCGCTCCCGGCCGTCGACTTCGCGTTCCGCGGCGAGATGCTGGCACCCGACCAACTCGACTCCCTGCTGGGCCGCCGCATCGACCTCGCACTGCTGCGCCCACCGGTCGAGCACACCGCGGTGCGCGTGACCACGGTCCGCCGCGACAAGCTGATCGTCGCCCTGCCGGAGGACCACCCGCTGGCGCGCCGCAAGCGGCTCGCGGTGTCGGACCTGCGCGCGGAGGACCTGATCGTGCACGCGTCCCGGGGCCGGTCCGTCATGCACGGCATCGTCACGGACCTGTGCCGGTCGGCGGGGTTCGAGGCGCGGATCAGGCACGAGGTGGCGGAGACGTCGACGCTGGTCACGTTCGTGGCGTCGGGGCTGGGCGTGGCGGTGGTGCCGGCGCCGGTCGCGGAGCTGGGGGTGCCGGGGACGACCTACCGGCCGCTGGCGGGGGAGCAGGGGGTCGACCTGGTGGCGGCGGTGCGGGCGGACGACGACTCGCCGGTGCTGGCGCGGGCTCTGGGGTTGCTGGAGCGGTGGCGGGTGGGGTGAAGCCGCAACGCGGTGTGGCTGCGGTGGTGAGGTGGAGCCGCAGAGGCGGTGAGCCTGCAGCCGGTGTGGTGGGGTGGAGTCGCGGAAGCGGTGAGCTTGGTGTGATGGGGGCGAAGCACCGAAGGTCGTGAGGCTGCGCGTGCGGCCCGCCGGCCCACCCGGCCGGTTCGACGTCGCGAGCGAGCGGTGCGAGCTGACAGCAGACCCGGACATTTCTTTACCGAGTGGAATCCCACTGGTCAGAGCGCCAGCGACGCCCTGATCTACGGCCCCGGTCGTGGCCGCGGGCACCGTCCACCCCTTGTGCCGCTCCTCCATCCGTGCCTATATTTGCCACATCACCCTCATGTAAGCGCTTACATAACAACAAGTGACATGTAAGCGCTTACATGCAACAGACTGCGACAACGAGGTGGCAGGCAGCGCGATGGCCAAGCATCAGACCTCTTCCGAGGCCAAGCCGGCGGGAGCGACGATCTACGACGTCGCCGGGCGCGCCGGCGTCAGCATCGCCACCGTCTCGCGGGTGTTGCAGGGTGCGACGGTCGTCGCCGAGACCACCCGGCAGAAGGTGCTCGCGGCCGTCGAGGAGCTGGGGTACGTGCCGCTCGGGGCGGCGCGGAGTCTGGCGGTGCGGCACCATGAGGCGCACGGGCTGGTGTTGCCGGAGCTGTCCGGTCCCTACTACGCCGAGCTGCTCATGGGGTTCGAGGCGCGGGCCGCCGAGCTGGCGCAGTCGATCGTGCTCGTGCTCACCGACAGCCGCACCGACCTGGCCGCGGCGGTGCGGCAGCTCGCGACGAGGGTCGACGCCATCGCGGTGCTCGGGTCGCCCGCCATCTCGGGCGACGTGGTGCGGTTGTTGCGCGCCAAGAAGCCCGTGGTCGTGATCGCCGGGGAGCCGCACGACGGCGTCGAGACGATCGCGGCCGAGAACCTGGAGAGCGCGCGGGAGCTGGCCGGGCACGTGCTGGGCCACGGGCGGGAGCGGGCGTTGTTCGTCGGGGATCCGGACACCGGTCCCGACATCCGCCACCGGTACGCGGGGTTCGTCGCCGCGCACGAGGAACGCGGGCTCGTCCCCGCCGAGCCCGTCCGCGTCGCGTTGAGCGAGGCCGACGGCACCGCCTTCGCGCAGCGGCTGCTCCGGAACGAGTACCACGCCGACGCGTTGATCTGCGCGAACGACGAGCTGGCGTTGTCGATCATGACGACGCTGCAGGACGCGGGCAGGGACGTGCCGGGCGAGATCGCGGTGACCGGCTGGGACGACGTCATGACCTCGCGGTACGTGCGACCCGGCCTCACGACGGTGCGCCAGCCGGTGCAGGAACTGGGTGCGCTGGCCGCGAACCGGCTGCACGAGCTCGTGAGCGGGGAACCGCCGCAGGCGCAGGCGCGGGTGCTGCCGACGCAGCTCGTCGTGCGGTCGTCCTGCGGCTGTCCGCCCGCCTGACCCACTGTCCACCTGAGACGAGAGGAAGCTAGGAGCAATGGTGCGCAAGACTTCCAGGACGCTCGCGGGAGTGTCGGCAGCCGTGGTGCTGCTGCTGGCAGCGTGTGGCCGCGGCGACGACCAGGCCGGTGGCCAGCAGGGCGCCGACGTCGCCGAGGGGCCCGCCACGGGCACGATCACCGTCTGGGCCATGGGTGCGGAGGGGGAGAAGCTCCCCGCGCTCGCCAAGGAGTTCGAGGACGCCAACCCCGGCGCCAAGGTCCAGGTGACGGCGATCCCGTGGGACGCCGCCCACAACAAGTTCACCTCGGCGATCACCGCCGGGCAGGCGCCGGACGCGGCCATGGTGGGCTCGACGTGGATGGGCGAGTTCGCGGGCATGGGCGCGCTCGACCCGACGCCGTCGTCCATCGACAAGAGCGCCTTCTTCGACGGTGCGCAGCGCACGACCGAAGTGGGCGGAACCTCCTACGGCATCCCCTGGTACGTCGAGACGCGCCTGCTCTACTACCGCAAGGACCTCGCCAAGACCGCCGGGTACGAGACGCCGCCGAAGGACTGGGCCGGCCTCAAGGAGATGGCCAAGGCCATGCAGACCAAGGCGGGCGCCAAGTTCGGCATCGGCCTGCAGGCGGGCGGCACCGGGTCGTGGCAGTCGCTGCTGCCCTTCGCCTGGTCGAACGGCGCGCAGCTGACGAAGGACAACGGCGGCGCCTACAACTTCGACAGCCCGGAGATGAAGGAGACGCTCGACTACTACGGCTCCTTCTTCAGCGAGGGCATCGCGGACAAGGAGGCTCCCGCGCAGCCCACGACCGAGCCGGACTTCGTGAGCGGTCGCGTCCCGATGTTCATCTCCGGCCCGTGGATGATGTCCGCGGTCGAGAAGCTCGGCGGTGAGGGCTTCAAGGACAAGTACGACGTCATGCCGATGCCGGTCAAGAAGACGTCGTCGAGCTTCGTCGGCGGGTCGAACTTCGTCGTGTTCAAAGAGACGAAGAACCGTGACACCGCCTGGAAGTTCACGAAGTGGCTGACGGACCCGAAGACGCAGGTCAAGTGGTACCAGCAGTCGACGGACCTGCCGTCGGTGAAGAGCGCGTGGCAGGACCCGGCCCTGACCGCGGACACGAAGCTCGCGACGTTCGGCAAGCAGCTCGACACCGCGCAGTCGCCGCCCACCTTCGCCACCTGGGAACAGGCGATCACCGCGCTCGACACCGAGGTCGAGAAGGTGGCACGCTCCGGTGCCGACGCGGCGGGCGCGCTCAAGGCGGCGCAGTCCGCGGCCGACTCCATCGGGACCGGGAAGTGAGCTTGCCCGCCCCGGCCCGCCGCCGCGGGGTGGAGCGGGCGGCTTGGGGCCTGATCCTGCCGTTCTGCCTGCTGTTCCTCGTGTTCACGGCGTGGCCCGTGATCCAGTCGCTGTTCATGAGCGTCACCGACACGCGCAACCGCGACCTGCGCACGCCGTTCGCGGTGGAGTTCGTCGGGCTCGAGAACTACGTGCAGGCGTTCACCGACCCGCTGTTCCGCACGGCGGCGGCGAACACCGCGTACTTCGTGGTGGTCGGCGTGCCGCTCACACTCGTCATCGCGCTCGCCGCCGCCGTGGTGCTGGACAAGGGGATCTCGCGGTTCCGCGCGTTCTTCCGGCTGGGCTTCTACACCCCGGTGATCACGTCGATCGTCGCGGTCGCGGTGGTGTGGAGGTTCCTGCTGCAGGACGAGTACGGGCTGATCAACACCGTGCTCGGCTGGTTCGGGATCACCGGCCCGAACTGGCTCGGCGACCCGGACTGGTCGATGCCGGCGCTCATCCTGATGGCGGCGTGGCGCAACTTCGGCACGGCGATGATCATCTTCCTGGCCGGGCTGCAGGCCGTCCCCGCGTCGCTGCACGAGGCCGCGTCGATCGACGGGGCCGGCGCGTTCAGCCGGTTCCGGCACATCACGCTGCCGCTGCTGCGCCCGACGATCCTGTTCGTGTCGGTGACGACGGCGATCGGCTACCTGCAGTTCTTCGAGGAGCCGTACGTCATGACCAACGGAGGTCCGCTGAACTCGACGATCTCCGCGTCGATGTACACCTACCGGCAGTTCGGGTTCGGCAACTACGGCTACGCCTCCGCGATGAGCTACCTGATCTTCGTGGTGATCGCGGTCGTCACGGCCTTGCAGTTCCGCCTGCTGCGGGAGAGGAGCTGACATGACCGCCAAGAACCGCTGGTGGATCTACGTCCCGCTCACGGTCGCGCTCGTCGCCGTGGTCTCGCCGTTCGCCTGGATGGTGCTCGGCAGCTTCAAGGGCGAGGGCGAGATCCGCAGGAACCCGCCCACGTGGGTGCCCGAGGCGCCGTCGCTCGACAACTACACGCAGCTGTTCTCCCGCCTTCAGTTCGGGACGTACTTCCTCAACTCGGCGGTCGTCGCCGTGCTGGTGACGGCCGGGAACCTGCTCTTCTGCTCGATGGTCGGGTACGCGCTCGCCAAGCTCGAGTTCCGGGGCAAGCGGACGCTGTTCGTGATCGTGATGGCGACCCTGATGATCCCCGGCGTGGTGACGTTCGTGCCGCTGTACGTGCTCGTCGTCAACGCCGGCCTGGCGAACTCGTTGCCCGCGTTGATCCTGCCGTTCCTCGTCTCGCCGTTCGGCGTGTTCCTGATGCGCCAGTTCATCGTGGGCCTGCCGGGCGAACTGCTCGACGCCGGGCGGGTCGACGGCGCGGGCGAGCTGCGGATCTTCGCGAGGATCGTGCTGCCGCTGTGCGGGCCCGCGCTCGCCACCCTGGGCATCCTCACGTTCCTGGGCAGCTGGAACAACTTCCTGTGGCCGCTGGTCGTCGCGCAGCAGGAGAGCGAGTACACGTTGCCGGTCGCGCTCGCCCTGTACTCGACCGGCCAGAACTCGATCCAGTACGGCCTGCTCCTCGCCGGGGCCACCATCGTCGTCGTCCCGGTGCTGCTCGTGTTCCTCGTCTTCCAGCGGCGCTTCATCGAGGGCATCGCGACCACCGGCATCAAGTGAGAAGTCCGAAGGGGACTCACATGGAACCGCCAGTCAGGATCACCCGCCGAACCCTGCTCGTCGCGAGTGCCGCCGCGCTCGCCGTTCCCGCCTCCGCCGCGGCCGCCCCCGGTCACCGGTTCGACCCGGTCCGCGTGCGCGGGTGGGCCAGGGACACGTGGCGCAGCCTCGTCGCCATGACCCCGTCGAGCACGGGCCTGCCCGCCGACAACATCCCCGAGTCGCTCGCCGCGTCCGACCGCTCGGGCTACACCTCGCCGACGAACATCGGCGGTTACCTGTGGTCGACGATCGTGGCCCGCGAGCTCGGCGTCATCTCGAAGGACGAGGCGTCGGCGCGGCTGGTCCGCACCCTCACGACGCTCGACCGGATGGAACACCACGTCCCGAGCGGCATGTACTTCAACTGGTACGACGAGGAAACGGGCGACGCGCTGCGCTCGTGGCCCGGCACGGGTGCCGTCGTGCACCCGTTCTGCTCCAGTGTGGACAACGGCTGGCTCGGCGCCGCCCTGCTCACCGTGGCGGGTGCCGACCGCGCGGCCGCGGGCCTGGCCAGGAAGCTGTTCGCCCGCATGCGGTGGGACTCCTTCTACAACCCCGGTGACGACCCCGCGCACCCCGTGCGGCCCGGCGGCCTGATGCACGGCGGGTTCTTCCCGTTCGACCACGACCGGCCCGGCGGGGTCTACCAGGGCACGCACATCGGCGGCGACCCCGTCTGGCTGACCACGCACCACTACGACACCACGGTGTCCGAAACGCGGATCACCAGCTACCTCGGCATCATCACCGGCCAGGTCCCGCCGAAGCAGTACTTCGCGATGTGGCGGACGTTCCCGGCGTCGTGCGACTGGTCGTGGCACGAGATGCAGCCGGTGGGGGAGAACCGCACCTACTACGGCATCGAGGTCTTCGAAGGCGCGTACACCTACCGCGGCATGCGGATCGTGCCGGGCTGGGGCGGGTCGATGTTCGAGGAGCTCATGCCGGACGTGTTCGTGCCCGAGGCGAAATGGGCACCGAACTCGTGGGGCCGCAACCACCCCCTGCACGTCCGCGCGCAGCGGGAACACGGCCTGCTGGAAGCGAAGTACGGCTTCTGGGGTTTCAGTCCGTCCAGCAACCCCGCCGGCGGCTACCGCGAGTACGGCGTCGACGCGCTCGGCCTCGGACCCGGCAACGAGCCGGGCAACGGGGCGAACGGCTACTTCTCCGACCAGGAGATGACGAACTACGACGTCGGGTTCGGCTCGTGCAGGCCCGCCACCGCTCCGACGCCGACCTACGGCGACGGCGTGGTGACCCCGCACGCGGCGTTCCTGGCGATGATGCACGAGCGCGACGAGGCGTTCACGAACCTGGCGCGAATCCAGGACGACCTGCGCGCGTACGGCAGGGGCGGGTTCTTCGACGCGGTCGCGGTGCGGTCGGGCACGATCGCGCGCCGCTACCTGTCGCTGGACCAGGCGATGGTCATGGGAGCGATCGGCAACGTCCTGTGCCGGGACGTGATCCGCCGGTCGTTCGCGACACCGGCCGTGGAGCGCGCGTTGCGCCCGGTCATCGGTGTCGAGGAGTTCGGCGC
This sequence comes from Lentzea albida, assembly GCF_900111005.1. GTDB lineage: Bacteria > Actinomycetota > Actinomycetes > Mycobacteriales > Pseudonocardiaceae > Lentzea > Lentzea albida. The sequence continues at coordinate 212,867 of NZ_FOFV01000007.1, read as the reverse complement.
GAGCCGAGTGTGATGGAGGTTCCTGACATGGTTCGGCTGGTCTCCGAGGACGGCGTCGAGTACCGCGACCTCAACGGCAACGGCGTGATGGACCCCTACGAGGACCCGCGCCTGCCCGTCGCCGAGCGGGTGGCGGACCTGCTGGGACGCCTGTCGCTCGAGGAGAAGGCGGGACTGCTGTTCCACACCGTCATCGAGGCGGGCGCGGACGGCACGGTGAAGGAGGCTCCCGGCGACATCAGCAAGTCGCCGACGAGCGTCGTGGTGACGCAGAAGCACCTGTCCCACTTCAACGTCCACGCCCTGCACGACGCCCGCATGGCGGCGCGCTGGTACAACAACCTCCAGCGCATCGCCGAAACCACGCCGCACGGCATCCCGGTGACGATCTCGACCGACCCGCGGCACGCGTTCCTGGAGAACGCGGGCGTCTCGTTCAGCGCCAAGGCCTTCTCGCAGTGGCCGGAGTCGCTGGGTCTCGCCGCGTTGCGCGATCCGTCCCTCGTGGAGCGTTTCGCGGACATCGCCCGGCAGGAGTACGTGGCGGCGGGCATCCGCTGTGCGCTGCACCCGGCGATCGACCTCGCGACCGAACCGCGGTGGGCCCGGCAGGCGGGAACGTTCGGGCAGGACAGCGCTCTGACGGCCGAACTGGCCGTGGCGTACGTGCGCGGGTTCCAGGGGCCGTCGCTGGGGCCCGATTCGGTCGCCTGTTGCAGCAAGCACTTCCCCGGCGGCGGCCCGCAGAAGGACGGCGAGGACGCGCACTTCCCGTACGGCCGCGAGCAGGTGTACCCGGGCGGGCGTTTCGACGACCACCTGGCGCCGTTCCGCGCGGTGATCGAGGCGGGCACGGCGGCGGTCATGCCGTACTACGGGATGCCCGTCGGCCTGGAGGTGGACGGCGAGGAGATCGACCAGGTCGGCTTCGGCTACAACCGGCAGGTCGTCACCGGCATGCTGCGCGAGGGCCTGGGTTTCGACGGTGTGGTGCTCACCGACTGGGAACTCGTCATGGACAACCACGTCGGCGACAAGGTGCTGCCCGCCCGCGCCTGGGGTGTGGAACACCTCGACGCGCACGGGCGCATGGAGCTGATCCTGGAGGCGGGCGCCGACCAGTTCGGTGGCGAGGAGTGCGTCGACGTCCTGCTGGAGCTGGTCGCCCAGGGCCGTGTGACGGAGGAACGGATCGACGAGTCGGCCCGCAGGCTCCTCGCGGTGAAGTTCCGCCTCGGGCTCTTCGACGACCCGTTCGTCGACGAGGACAGGGCCGCGGAGGTCGTGGGACGCCAGGACTTCCGCGACGAGGGCCACGCCGCGCAGGCCCGGTCGATCACGGTGCTGCAGGCGGGTGCGGACGCGGCCGCGTTGCCGTTGAAGCCCGGGCTGAAGCTGTACGTGGAGAACGTCTCGCCCGAGGTCGCGGCGCGCCTGGGAACCGTGGTGGCCACACCGGAGGAGGCCGACCTGGCGCTGGTGCGCCTCATGGCCCCGTTCGACCCGCGGGCGGACCTGTTCCTGGAGTCGTGGTTCCACCAGGGTTCGCTCGAGTTCCAGCCCGGTCTGCCCGCGCGCCTGGCCCGCGTCGCGGCCGCGTGCCCGCTGGTGGTCGACGTGACGCTGGACCGCGCGGCGGTGCTGACCCCGTTGCTCGACATCGCCTCGACGCTGGTGGTCAGCTACGGCTCCACCGACGAGGCACTGGCCGACGCCCTGTCGGGCGTCATCCCGCCCGAGGGCAAGCTGCCGTTCGACCTCCCGCGCTCGATGGAACAGGTGCGGCGGCACCACGAGGACGTTGCGGGCTACGACGATCCGTTGTTCCCTTTTGGACACGGCCTGTAGGTACCGTGGGGGGATGTCGAGTGGAGTGATCATCACCGGGGCGTCGCGCGGGATCGGCCGTGCGACCGCCGCGGCCTTCGCCGAACGGGGCCACCGCGTCGCCGTGCACTACAGCAGCCGCCGCGACGACGCGCGGGAGACCCTGGCCGGACTGGCCGGCGAGGGCCACGTGCTGATCGGCGGCGACCTGTCCGACCCGGAGGTGGCGCGCGGCCTGGTCGCCGAGGCGGTGGACCGGCTCGGCGCGGTGGACGTGCTCGTCAACAACGCGGCGGTCGCCCCGAGCGCCGCCAACCCGCACCGCATCGGCGACTCCTCGTGGGACACGTGGACCAGCGCGTGGCGGTCCATGTTCGACGTGAACCTCCTCGGCGCCGTCAACGTCACCTGGGCCGTGGCGCAGCACCTCATCGACCGCGGCGCACCGGGCAGCATCGTCAACGTCGGCTCGCGCGGGGCGTTCCGCGGCGAACCCGACCACCCGGCCTACGGGGCGAGCAAGGCGGCGCTGCACGCGTTCGGGCAGTCGGCCGCGGTCGCACTGGCACCGCACGGGATCTCCGTGACGTCGGTGGCGCCGGGGTTCGTGGCGACCGAGCGGCAGGCCGGGAAGCTCGCCGGCGACGAGGGGGACGCGGTGCGGGACCAGAGCCCGTTCGGCCGGGTCGGCACACCGGAGGAGATCGCCTCGGCGATCGTGTACCTGGCCTCGCGCGAGGCGGCCTGGTCGTCGGGGGCGGTCCTGGACCTCAACGGGGCGTCGCACCTGCGCACCTGACACGGACGAAGCCACGGACGGTGGTCCGTGGCTTCGTGGTCGTGCCTCAGCTCGTCGGCGGGGGAGCGGGAGACGACTCCTTGGGAGCGGGTGACGGCGCCGGTCCGGGAATCGGTGGCGGCGGCTTGGAGGAGGGGAACGACGATCGCCCGGAGGTGGGTGTCGGCGTCTGTCCAGGAGCCGGTGACGTCGGTTCGGGGGCGGGGGACGACGACTGACCGGGAGCCGGGGACGACGGCCGGCCGGGAACCGGCGACGTCGGTTCGGGCGCAGGGGATGACGATCGTCCGGGAGTGGGCGACGGCGTCGGCCCAGGAGTCGGCGGCGACGGCTGTCCAGGGACCGTGGACGTCGGTTCGGGAGTCGGTGACGGCGTCCCCGGCTCTGCAGGAGTGACGGCCGGAGTCGGAGGCGCGGGCGCGGCGGTGGTCGCCGGAGGCGCCGCCGGCTTCGGCGGAGGCGCGGACCCGTTGCTCACCGACAGCGTCACCGGCGTGCCCCGCAACGCCATACCGCGCGGCGACTGGTCGACCACGGCGCCGGCGGGCTTGTCCGAGGCGACGGACACCGTCGTCACCTCGTAGCCCGCGTCGCGCAGCAGCGCCTTGGCCTTGCCGAGCTCCGTGCCGACGACGTCCGGGACCTTCATCTGCGTGTCGCCCTTGAGGAAACGCTCCTCCACCTGCGGCAGGGGCTTCTCCGGCAGGCCGTCGTGCACCTTCATCATCGTGTCGAACCAGGTGGCGGCGGGCACGGTGCCGCCGTAGATGTTGCCCTCGGGGCAGAGCGTCGGAGCGCCCGCGCCGACGCAGATCCCCTTCGGTGAGGTGCTGTCGTTGAACACCTGGACGGCGCCCGCGTAGTCGGGCGTCGCGCCGAGGTACGCGGCGGACTTGTACTCCTCGGTCGTGCCGGTCTTGCCCATCATCGGGCGCTTCCAGCCGGCCTTCTTCGCCGAGACGGCCGCGGTGCCCTGGCCCTTGCTGTCCTCGCTGAGGCCCGTGGCCAGCGCGTTGGCGAGAGGTTCGGGCACGGCCTGCTCGCACGGGGACTTGGCGAGCTCGACGGGTTTGCCGTCGCGGTCGAGGACCCGGCGGATGGGAGTCGGCTCGCACCAGGTGCCGCCGCTCATGACGGTCGCGGCCACGTTCGCCAGTTCGAGCGTGCTGGAGGGAGCGGGGCCGAGGGTGAAGGAGGCGTTGCCGTTGGAGGCGTAGAACTCCGCCTGCGTCATCCTCAGGTCCTTGGCGCCCTTCGGGTCCGGCGGCACACCGGCGATGTTGGTGGCCATCGTCCTGCGCATGCCGAGCTTGGACGCCATGTCCACGACGGCCTGCAGGCCGACCTTCTCCTCGAGGATGACGAACGCCGTGTTGGGCGAGGTCGCGAGTGCCTGCTTCAGCGGCATCTTCGGCGGGTAGCGGTCGTTGTGGTTGGAGAGGCAGTACCAGTAGGTGTTCGGCTCGCCCGTGGCGGGGCAGGAGGGGGCACCGCCCTTGAACACCCGCGAGGTGTAGGTGTTGGGGGAGTCGACGACGGTGTCGACGCCGATCCCCTTCTCCAGCGCCGCGGCCGCGGTGAAGACCTTGTAGACAGAGCCCGTGCCGAACTTGTTCTCCACGCCGCTCGGCAGGTCGAACTGCGTCTCGAACTTGTCCTTGTCGAGGCCGTAGTCGCGGTTGGCCACCAGCGCGACGACCTCGTGCGCGTCCTTGCCCGGACGGACGACCGCCATCGTGTTCGCCACACCGGGCGTGGTCTTCGGCGCCTGCGCCTCGACGGCCTGCTTGGCGTGCTCGGTGATCTTCGGGTCGAGCGTGGTCTCCACCCGGTAGCCGCCGACCTTCAGCTCCTCCAGGTCGAAGCCCTTCTCGACGAGGTGCTGCACCAGGAACGAGCAGAAGAAGCCGTAGGACGGCCCGGCTCCGACGCAACCGGTCTGCAGCGGGCGCACGGGATCCTGGAGACCGAGCGGAACGGCCTTGTGCCGGTCGGCCTCCTCCTTGGACAGCTTCTCGCTGTGGACCATGGCGTCGATCACGAGGTTCCTGCGCTCGATCGCCTTGTCCGGCCGCGCCTCCGGGTCGAGGTACGTCGGGCTGTTCACCATGCCGGCGAGCGTCGCGGCCTGGGGGATCGTCAGCTTGTCCGGCGTCGTGTCGAAGTAGGCCTGCGCGGCGGCGGTGATGCCGAAGATCGTCGAACCGAACGGCACGAGGTCGAGGTACCGGCGGAGGATCTCGTCCTTGCCCAGTGCCGTCTCCAGGCCGATCGCGATGCGCGCCTCCCGGAGTTTGCGCGTGATGCTCTGCTCCTGGGCCTCGCGTTGCGCGTTCTTGTTGTTGCGTGCCACGACGTGCACCAGGTAGTTCTTCACGTACTGCTGCGTCAGGGTGGACGCGCCCTGCTGCACCGAGCCGCTCGCGTTGTTGCGGGCCAGGGCGCGCAGGCTGGCCAGCCAGTCGACGCCGTGGTGGTCGTAGAAGCGGCGGTCCTCGATCGCGAGCAACGCGTCCTTCATGTGCTGCGAGATCTTGTCCGGTGGCGTGCGCACCCGGTACTGGTCGTACAGGTGGGCGATCGGCGCACCGTCCTTGTCGGTCACCGTGGTCATCAGCGGCGGGCCGGTGTTCAGCATCTCGGCCACAGTGGACTGGACCTGGTCGCTGATCTTGTTCGACACGAACCCGAGTGTCGCGGTGGCCGGGAAGAGGAGCCCGGCGACCAGTGCGCCGGCGAGCACGCAGAGCCCGGCCAGTTTGCCCAGGCCGGATCCGATCCGCTTGCGATTCACATCGGACTCCTCTCATTCACAGCGGCTTTCGCCGGTTACCCGGTGAATCACCGATCAGGCGACCACATCGAATGAATCAGGGCCCCGAGAATCGTCACCGTGCGTGCCTGAACAGCACTGGGGTCACCCTGTGGTGCCAACAAATGCGGGTCTTGTTTTTCGGCGGCTGCCACGGGTAGCTGCCGTTCAAGACCATTCACGCACGGGGAGGAAACGATGTCGCCGCAATCAAGTGCCGGCTCCCGATTTGTTCGCGCCACCGCGATCGCGTTGGTCGCGAGTTTTCTGAGTCCCGTGCAGGCCCACGCGGCCGAAGGAGCCGACGACCACACGGCGGGCTCGCAGATCGCCAAGCACGAGGGCACCGGTGAGATGCTCGGGTCGCCCTCCGAACTCGGTCCGGAGAACGTGGGCAGCGTGCACGGGATCGACGTGAGCAGCCACCAGGGCAACGTCGACTGGGGACACTGGTGGCGCTCGGGAAAGCGGTTCGTCTACATCAAGGCGACCGAGGGAACGAACTACACCAACCCGAACTTCACCCAGCAGTACAACGGTTCCGCGGCCGTGGGCATGACGAGGGGGTCGTACCACTTCGCGCTGCCGAACCGCTCCGACGGCGCGACTCAGGCCCGCTTCTTCGTGCAGAACGGCGGCGGGTGGTCGCGTGACGGCAGGACGCTGCCGGGGACGCTCGACATCGAGTACAACCCGTACGGCGGCGGCACCTGCTACGGCCTGAGCCACGCCGCGATGGTGAACTGGATCCGCAGCTTCAGCGACACCTACCACGCGCTCACCAAGCGCTGGCCCGTCATCTACACGTCGGCGCAGTGGTGGGACAGGTGCACTGGCCGTTCCGGCGACTTCAGTTCCACCAACCCGTTGTGGCTCGCGCGGTACGCGGCGGCGGTCGGCCCGATGCCCTTCAAGTGGCCGTTCCACACGATCTGGCAGTTCACGTCGTCCCCGATCGACCAGAACGTCTTCAACGGCGGAGCCGACCGCCTCGCCGCACTGGCATCGGGCTGAGCCGTGTCCACCCGGGTCCGCAGGTCCGAGCTCTTCCTCCTCGTCTTCCTCGGCGTGGTATTCGCCGTGTCGTCCACCCTCGTGGTCGGCTCCGTGGCCCACCTCGACAGGATCGGCCTCACCGTCCACGGCGTGGAGAACGGCGCCGTGCTGCGGGGCGCGGCCTTCCGCGAGGTCAGCGTCAGCACGGGGGAGCCGGATCTCCTGGACCGGGTGGAGGTCCTCGTCGACGACACCGTCATCCCGACGAGCCGCGACCGGGACCGGTTGACGCTCAGGGGTTTCACGCCCGCCGAGGGCGAGCACACGCTGATCGCGCGCGTCCGCAGCGCCACACCTCTGGTCATGGACGCTGTGGTGGACCACCGGTTCACCATCGACGACACCCCGCCCTCCCTTGCCGTGCAGCACGTTCGCGCCGCAGGACCCCGGTCACCGGTGACCGTCAGGGGCGTCGCCCGCAGCGCCGCGCTCGTGCGGGTCGGCCAGACCCGCGCCCTGGTGGTGAACGGGGTCTTCGCCGCCACGGTGCCCGCGGCGGCGACGGTGTTCGTGGAGGCGCGCGACGCGGCCGGCAACTCGTACGGGCGGCACGTTCCGGTGCCGGTGTCCCGGCCGGACGTGCGGGCGGAGTGGGTGACCGCGACCGACTGGGCGGCCGCGCCGTCACGGGAACGGGTGCTCGCGAGGGCGCGCGGAGGGGAGATCGACGCCGTCCGGCTCGACGTCAAGGACGAGACGGGCCAGGTCGCCTACCTGTCGGAAGTGCCGCTGGCGCACCAGATCGGCGCGGTCAGGGACCTGTACGACCCGCGGGCCGCCGTCGAGGAGCTGCACCGCGCCGGAGTGCGCGCGGTCGCGCGGGTCGTCGCGTTCCAGGACCCCGTGCTCGCCCGCGCGTCCGCGGCCTCCGGCCTGCGCGACCACGTCGGCGACGCCGCCGGGCTGACGCTGACGAACCCCGCCCACCCCGAGGTGCGCGGTTACGTGGTGGCCCTGGCGCGGGAGGCCGCGTCGCTCGGTTTCGACGACGTGGTCCTGGACCACGCCGGCGTCGAGTCCGATGTGGACTTCGTCGCGGAGGTGAGGGACGCGGTCCGCGCGGGCGGCGCGTGCTTCGGAGTCGTGGCCGCGGACGGGGAGGCGGTGCAGGCGGACTTCGTCGTCCCTTCTGGACGATGACGCGGTGCGACCACGTGTCACTCGATGCGGTCGATCCCGGTGTGACCCGCGTGGGGCACACGGACGCGCGGGTACCAGTCGGTGCACGGATCGACCGGAGACCCAGGAGGACGGCATGAGGACCAGGACCACCGCACTGGCCGCGCTGATCGCCACGATCCCGTTGGTGCTCGCCCCCGCGGCCGCGAACGCGATCGCCTGCTACGGCGACTTCAGCGACACGGTCGGCAAACTGACGAAGATCGTGCGAGAGGAGTTCATGACGCCTGTGTGCCAGGCGCAACTCCAACCCGGGACAGACCGCCGCGACGTCCAGGAGCTCAAGGACGTCGTGCTCCCCGAGGCCGTGGCGGGCCTGGGCAGCATGGAGATGATCTACAACCGCAGCAAGCCGGTCCTCGACGCCGTGGTGGAGAAGTGCTACTCGCCGCAGGACTACTGCAGTCCCGAGGCCGTCGGGCGGGCCACGCGCTGCATGAAGGACGAACTGCCCGGCATGGCCATGACCGCGCTCGGCCCGGACGTGCTCGCCACGAGCTGTGAGGGGCTGCAGGCCGCGGCGGGCACGGACCCGCAGGCGTTGCGGGACCGGGCCCGCGCCGCCGCCGAGGCCTACATCGGGTACCTGCGCCAGAACTGACCGGAAATCCGCGTGGGCGCGCCGGGACATCCGGCGCGCCTACACGTCGTGGCTGACCACGCCACGCGCGAGCTCGGCCGCGCGCTCCATGGCCTCGGCGCACAAAGCCATGCGCGCCAACGACTCCAGTTGATCGGTCAGGTCGTCTCCCGCGGCTGCGGGCTCCAGCCCCTCGTCCGCCATCGCGCGCACGACCGCCGCGGTCGCCTTGGACATCCGCTGCGCGAGCGCGGCGAGCGCCAGCATGACGTTCTCGGCCTGCTCCGGGCTGATCGGTGCCGGGCGGTCCTCCTCGGGGAACCGCCCCAGGTCCGCGTCCCACGTGGACGCGGCGGCGCACAGCGCGTCGACGAACGGTTGCCAGGCGACGTCGCCGGCGGCGGGCTCGTGGTCGTTCACGTGACACCTCCGATCAGGTCTGCGGCGGATACCCCCGGCGCGAGCGGCGATGACGGTCCGTGAGGAATTCACTGAACAGGGTGCATGCTCGGTCGGAGATGTCTGGAGGGTCCTCTCCCGGGTACTGCCACCTCGACAGAGGTAACGCCCCGTTCAGGAAAGGACACGGGCATGGCCATGGACGACCTCCTGGACGAGGGCCGCACGGCCTTCCACACGCAGCTGTTCGGGTACAACCGCAGCCAGGTCGACGAGGAGTACGCCCGCCTGGAGCGCCAGCTCGAACTCGCCTGCGCCGACCGCGACGCGGCCCTGGAGACGGCGGACGAACTGACCCGCCACCTCGAGGAGGCCCGGTCGGAGCTCACGGAGTACCGCACGCTCCACGCGGGACACAGCAAGGACAACGCCGTGTCCGGCTGCATCCGCTACCTGCTGCACGTGGCCAGGCGCAAGGCGGACGAGATCGAGTCCGAGGCGCGCGCCCGAGCGGAGGACGCGGTGCACCGCGCGGAGGAGGCGGCGGGCCGGCACGCCCGTCTGCTGGACGAGGCGGAGCAGGAGTCGCAGCGGCGGCTGGCGGAGGCGAGCCAGCGCGCGCGGGAGATCGTCGGTGAGGCCTTGGAGCGGTCCCGTTCGCTGTTGTCGGACCTCGGGGAGCGGCAGCGGCTGCTCGACCAGTGGTACGCGGAGATCGGCGCCGCGCCGGAGATGCCGTCGCCCCGTGGCCCCGAGCCCGGTGAGATCGGCGTGCTCAGGGGAGCGGAGGTGTGGAAGAGCCCCGAGTCCGCGGTGGCGGCGGCACCCGTGGCGCTGGAAGCCGTACCGGAGGACGCGCCCGCGACCGCCGAGGCCGAGCTGATCGAGATGCCCCGCCGCCCCGAACCCGACGTCGAACCCGGGTCCGAGGCCGAGCCCGACGAGGAACCCGCCTCCACCAGCCAGATGCCGAGCGTGTCGGCATGACCGCCGTCACCGGCGGACCGGCGCTCACCGGCGAGTCCGCGCCTACCGCCACGACCTGCGTGCTGGTGGACGTCCGCGACTCGGGCGTCACCGGTGTGCGCTGGGCCGCCGGCTGCGCGGAGGCGCTCGGCGTCGACTTGGTCGTGCACACCGGTGCGGAAGACGACCCGGTGCACACCGAGGTCGCGGCGCTGCTGGCCGAGCGGCCGGAGCTGACCGTCCACGTCGAACACGGGGACCGCTACCCGCCCGCGACTGAGGGCGCACTTGTTGTGTTGTCGCGTCAGCGGGCTCTGGACGCGCCGCCGCTCGCCTGTCGTGACCGGCGCGACGTCGTGGTCGTGGGCGGATCCGCCACCGCGCTGGCGGGGCGGTTCGGTGTGGTGACGGCCGTGGTGGAGCGCGTCGGGGGTGAGGGCGTGCTGGAGCGCGCCACGGCGCTGTGCCGGGCCCGCGGTGCGACGCGGTTGCGCGTGCTGGCCCGGCCGTCGTGCCCCCTGTCCGGCGGCTGGCTCGACGACGCAGCCGACGTCGTGCACGCGTGTTGTCCCGGCGTGATCGTCGAACTGGTGCGCCAGGGCCGGTCGGTCGCCGAGGAGACCCGACTGTTCCCGAGCGACCTGCTCGTGGTGTCCGGCCGGGAACGCGGCCCGGGAGAGGGCCTGCAACCCGATGCGAGGGCGGCGCTGCACCACGCGTCCTGCCCCGTGCTGTTCAGCTGTTCGTGACGGGGGAGTTCACCATGACTGCCGGAAGGATCGTCCTGTACGTGCTCGCCGCGGCTCTCGCGGGTGTGACGATCGGTCTGCTCAAGAGTCCGCCGCAGGCCGGGTCACCACCCCAGGAGGCGCACTCGCCGGTCGCCGCGGCCAGCATCTCCGTGAGGGCCGTTCCCACGACGACCACGACCACGACACCTCCGTCCTCGTCATCGTCCCCACCACCGGCCGCGGTCGTGAAGGACGTGCCTCGCCGTCCCGGACCGGAGCTGCCGCCGGGTGTCCCCGTGCGCGCGCAGGGCGAGGGGTGGTGGCGGACCGTCGCCGGGACGACGGCGCAGGTCGGCACGGGCGAGCTGCACACCTACTCGGTCGAGGTGGAGCAGGGAGCGGTGCTGCCGGCCGTCCACCAGGCGTTCGCACAGACCGTGGACTCGGCCCTCGCGGACCCGCGCGGCTGGACGGCGTCCGGTGACGTCTCCTTCCGCCGGGTGGACGTGGCGGAACCGGACGTGCGGATCCGGCTCACCGCGACCGAGACCGCGCGGGCGATCTGCGGGTTCGACCTGCCCTACGACACCTCCTGCTACCGCGAGGGGGTCGTGTACGTGAGCGCGCCGCGGTGGTTCCGGGGCGCCGAGTCGTTCGGCGGCGACCTGGAGGGGTACCGCAGGTACGTCGTCAACCACGAGGTCGGTCACTTCCTGGGGCACGGCCACGAGTTCTGCCCCGCCGACGGCGCTCCGGCGCCCGTGATGATGCAGCAGACGTTCTCCGTCTCCAACGACGGGCTGGCCGACGTCACGGCCGAGGTGCCGCAGGGCCTGGCGGTCCCGCGCGACGGCAGGACGTGCACCCCCAACCCGTGGCCGAACCAGGGGGTGGCGCGGTGAGGATCGCGATGATCTCGGTGCGGGACAACCCCTCGACCGCACTGCACGACCCGGACGCCCCCGGCCGGCGCGGCCACGTCGCCGCGCTCTCGCGGGAGCTGCACCGGCTGGGGCACGAGGTGACGATCTACACGCGCCGGGCGGACGAACGCCTGCCGGACCGCGTGCGGGTGGCCGAGGGCCTGGAGCTCGTGCACGTGCCGGCCGGACCGGCGCGGCAGCTCCGCCAGGACGAGGTCGTGCCGCACATCGGGGAGTTCGCGCGGTACCTGAACGACCGGTGGGCCGACGACGTCCCGGACGTCGTGCACGCCCACCACTGGACGTCCGGCCTGTGCGCCGTGCTCAGCGCGCGCCGCACCTCGATCCCGATCGTGCAGAGCTTCCACGGGCTGGCGGGCGGCGACTCGCTCGACGTGGAACGGCTGGTCGGCCGCGGCGCGGCGGGAGTGGTGGCGACGTCCGGCCGCGAGGTGGACGAACTCGCCCGGCTCGGGGTGCGCCGTTCCCGGATCTCCACCGTGCCCTGGGGCGTCGACACGGCCGCGTTCACGCCGACCGGCCCGGCCACCGCGCGCACCAGCAGGCTGCGGGTCCTCGTGGCCACCGGCCTGGCGCCGCACGACGGTGTCGACGACCTGGTCGTGGCGCTGACCGCGGTGAGTGCCACCGAACTGGTGGTCGCGGGCGGTCCCGAACGGCGCTTCCTCGCGGGCAACGCGGAGTACAGGCGCCTCTGCGCGCTGGCGGACCGGCACGCGGTCGCCGACCGGATCGCGTTCATCGGCCGGATACCGCACTCGGAGATGCCCGCGCAGATCCGATCCGCGGACGTCGTCGTGTGCCCGCAACGGCACGCGTCGTTCGGAGTCGTCGCGCTCGAGGCGATGGCGTGCGGTGTGCCGGTGGTGGCGTCGGCGGTCGGCGGTCTGGCCGACTCGGTCGTGCACCAGGTGACCGGCCTGCTCGTGCCGCCCCACAACCCCGCGCAGCTGGCGCGGGCCCTGCGGGCGCTGCTGGGCGACGAGGTCCGCCGCCAGGAGCTCGGCGCCGCGGGCCACGACCGCGTGAGCATCCGCTACACGTGGGACCGCGTCGCGCAGGACGTGCTCCGGGCGTACGAGCGGGCGGTCGGCCCCGAGGTGATCACGGTGCAGCGCGGGCCCTCCCAGGTCTACGCCCGGCTGCGGCGCGTGCTCGGGCGTGACGAACCCGCGGGGTGAACGACCGGGCCCGATCCTGCGAGTTCACCGGCGGTGCCGGTCAGCACACGCGGCCGGCCCGTCCCCGGCGTGGGGTGGCCACCCGCTCGTAGACGGCCAGCGCCTCCCTCGCGAGCCGGCGCCGTGAGTACCGGCTCAGGACGCGGTCGCGCCCGGCGATGCTGAACTGCTCCCCGAGCGTCTCGTCGGCGAGCAACGACCTCAGCGACCGCGCCAGCCGCCGTCCGTCGTGCGGGGGCAGCAGCAGGCCGGTCACGTCCGGCAGCACGACGTCGTTCAGGGCGCCGACCGCGGTGGCCACGACCGGCACGCCGCAGGCCATCACCTCGAGCGCCGCGGTGCCGTACGCCTCGGTGGCCGGCGCGCACACCGCGACGTCCGCCGACCGCAGCACCGCCGGCCGGTCCCCGCGCGGCACGGCGGCGGCGTCGACCAGTTCGACGTGGTCCATCGTGGACAGCACGGCGCCGATCGCCGCGGAGCCCTCGGCGGGATCCAGCTCCCCGGCCACGACGACGCGGACCCGTCCGTCGTGGACGTCGGCAGGGCCGTCCGGGGTGAACAGCGCGGAGTCGACACCGCTCGGCAGGACCGACACCTGGGTGCGGCGCGCACCGGAGCGCCACAGCCGGGTCGCCTCCTCCGAGTTCGTGGCGGTGATCCACGCCGCCCTGCGCGCGATGAGCGTCTCGGCGTCGGAGCGCTGCTCGACGTGGGCCTCCCCGGCCCCGTGGCAGCAGTGCACCACCGGGACCTGCAGGCGGTGACCGCCGATCAGGGAGACGAGCCCGGACGTCCAGTGGTGCGCGTGCACCACGTCCGGCGGCCGCAGCCGCCACCGCTCGGCCAGGAACGTGGCGAAGTCCGCGAGGTGCTCCACGAGCGCCTTCTCGGAAAGCTCGTGGGCGGGCCCCGCGGGAACGTGCACGACGTCGTAGCCCTCGGCGGTCCTGACCTCGTCGGGCGACTCCGGATCGGCGCGCCGCGTGTAGACCACGACCTCGTACCTCGAAGCGCTGAGCCCGGCGCACAGTTCCGCCACGTGGGCGCCCTGTGCCGTGCTTTCCACGAGCGGACTGGCCTGCGCGGACACCATCGCGATTCGCATTCGCCCGGCACATCCTCGGTCTCTGGTGCGATTCCGAGCTGCCGGCTCAACTCGTTCGGTTCCGGTGGGGTGGATGAGGCGACCGTATTGGTTTTCGGCGCCGCCGACAAACGCGGACGTCCGGGCTTCGCGGCCGTGCCCGCACCGGCGTGTCGGCCGGCCAGGACGCTGCTCGTGGCGCTTCGCCACGACTCGGAAAGGACGTTCTGTCGGGCGGAACCAGGGAGATTCTGTTGAAACCGCTGGTCACGGGCGGCCCTGTGGTCGGGCGCCGGCTGCAGGCGGAACGAGGAGGCGATCACTTCGACGTGCGGTCCCGAACGACATCGACGGAGGCAAGGGGCCGCGGGTGGCGTCCGCGCCTGATTGTTCACCCCAAAGCAAGACGCCGACCTGGAATATCCGGATCGTGGCTGATCATGAGGCCGATGATTGCTAAACCTCCGGAACCATGCATCACCCGAAAGTGTGGTGAAGACGGTTTGAACCGTACTTTCGGGCGGATTCCGATTTGGTCCGGACGAACCGCTTGGATACGGTCCTCCCGGACTTGCGGATGGTTTGAAGGACCACCGCGATCCGTTCTCGAAAAAATCGAACTAGGAGATTTTTGTGCTGAAGAAGGCAGGGGCGGCCGTCGCTATCGCGGGCGCTTTCCTCGGTATTGGTTCCACCGCTCTGGCCGATGCCCCTGAGCTCGACATCACGGACCAGGTGGGCGTTGCCGACCTGAACGACTCCGAGGTCGCCAGCGACCTGAACGCCTGCTTCATCGACGTCAACGTCATCGCGGTGCCGGTGCTGTCGGACAACGACAGCGGCCTCTGCGCCAACCCCGACGACAAGTGACGTGAGGCGGCGCCCACCGCGGTGGTGCGCCGTCCGCAGAGCGGAGGAACGGGGTTTCCGGGCAGGGGTGCCGGCTCCGTTCCTCCCGTCGCAGGTGCAGAACACAAACGACTGGTTCGTGAGGAGAATCGTCATGCTGAAGAAGGCTTTTGCCGCGGCTGCCGTTGGCGCGGGTTTCCTGATGATGGGCTCGCCCGCGTTCGCGACGCAGGGTGACGCGATGGACGACATGATGGACATGGCGTCGAAGTACGACCACGACCACCAGGTCGGCCTGGTCAACATGGAGGACTCCGAGCTCCTCAGCGACATCAACGTCTGCCACGTCGACGTGAACGTCATCGCGGTGCCGCTCTTCTCCAACAACGACGGCGGACCGTGCGTTAACCCCGACATCGAGGCCGAGCACTCCCACGAGGACGACTCGGACCGCTGACCCGGGTCCCCATCAGAGAAGCGTCCGGCTGTGTTCAGCCGGGCGCTTCTCTGCGTCGGATATCGTCGCGGGCGCACAGGAACTTCTCCGGAGAGCCCAGGATGCGCGTCCACCACACCGTCGTCGACTCACCGGTCGGGCAGCTGACCCTGGCCGGGGAGGGCGACGCACTGCTGGGGCTCTACTTCGACGGCCACCTGCGTACCCCGCGCTGGGGCGACCTCGGTCCCCGCACGAGCACGGGGTTCGAGGAGGCGCGCCGCCAGCTCGGCGAGTACTTCGACGGCGGGCGACGCACCTTCGACCTCCCCCTGGCACCCCGCGGGTCGGCCTTCGAGCTCAGCGTGTGGGCGCTGCTGGCGAAGATCCCCTACGGCGAGACCCGGACGTACGGGCAACTGGCCGCCGAGCTCGGCGACCCGAGGGCGGCCCAGGCCGTGGGCAACGCCAACGGGTGGAACCCGATCAGCATCATCGTGCCGTGCCACCGCGTGGTCGGGTCGCACGGGAATCTCACCGGCTACGCGGGCGGTCTGGAGCGCAAGCGGTACCTCCTCGAGCTCGAACAACCGCCGGCCGAGCTGGACGGCCGCCTGTTCTGAACCGGCGTCACCTCCGCCAGAACAGGTGGTGGACCACACCGCTGGAGCTGGGCACGACGTCGAGGTGGAACCGGTCGCGCAGCTCGTCGGGCGACCTCCACAGCGGCACCCCGTGGCCGAGCTCGACCGGCGACACCGCGACGTGCAGCGTGTCGATCAGGTCGGCGTCGAGGAAGGACCGGATCGTGGTGGCACCGCCACCGATCCGGACGTCCTTGCCCCGCGCGGCCTCCTTCGCGCGCTCCAGAACCTCGGCCGGGCCGGCGTTCACGAAGTGGAAGGTCGTGTCGGAGAGCGTGAACGACGGGCGTTCGTGGTGGGTCAGGACGAAGACCGGGGTGTGGAACGGCGGCTCGTCGCCCCACCAGCCCTGCCAGTCGTGGCTCTCCCACGGGCCGCGGTGCGGGCTGAACTTGTGCGCGCCCATGATCTCCGCGCCGATGTTGTTCGCGAAGTCGCGGGTCAGGTAGTCGTCGAGGCCGCGGGTGCCGCCGGGGTCGGTGCGGTTCGGCCAGCTCGCCGTCGCGCCCGCCCACGCGAACATGGTGCCGGGATCGGCGTGGCCGAACGGCCTGTCGAGGGTCTGGTCCTCACCGGCGCCGAAGCCGTCTCGCGACACGACGAAGTTCTGGACCTTCACCAGCTGGGTCATCGGGTGTCCTTTCCGTTCCTGGTCGACGGTGCAGACCGCGGTGGTCGCGCGAACTCATCGGTCCTGGGCCATCGGGTGCTGGGCCGGAAGGATCATGCCGTTGCGCCGACATGATCGCGAGTGCTGACAGAAGCGGACAGGATCACCGCCGATCCGGGACCGTGGGAGCGCTTTCATGGTGCACTGCCGGTTCGGCTCCGGTCGGATCCCGGCGCCGGGAAAGGTGCGAGGGATGAGTCCCCGGCGGCGGATCGGACATGTCCTGCTGGCCCTGACGACGGTGTTCGGCCTGCTCACCGGTGTCCCACCGGCGCACGCGGCCACCACGCCGTCATTGGAGTTCGCGAGCCCGCCGAGCCAGGCGCTGTACGGCTCCGCCTACACAGCCGCGCTGGACAACCTGCTGCGGATCAACACGATGGGCTACGACCCGCGCCACAACAGGAGCGGCCTGCAGGACCCGTCCGTCGGCTTCGTCCGCGCGGGCGGCGGCTACCAGCAGCCGTGGACGCGCGACGCGTCGGTCAACAGCTGGAACGCGACCAGCCTGCTGTCCCCGGCGCTCGCGGAGAACACGCTCTGGGCCGTCGTCGACAAGGACTCGGCGGGCGCCTTGCGGGTGCAGCAGGACGACCAGCAGTGGGACCAGGTCGTGTGGCTCACGGCCGCGTGGCACCACTACCTCGTCACCGGCGACCAGGAGTTCCTCGGCAACGCGTACCGCACCGCCGCGAACACCCTGACGATCCGCGAGAACGCCACCACGGCCGGGTTCAACGCCACCTACGGGCTGTTCACCGGCGCGTCGTTCTTCAACGACGGCATCGCCGGCTACCCCGCGCCGCCCGCCGACGCGACCGAGTCGGTCAGCACCGGCAGCATGCCGTGGCCGGGCATCGCGAGCGGGATGTACCTGAGCACCAACGAGGTCTACCACGCCGCCTACCTCAGCGCGGCGAACATGGCCGAACGGCTGGGCCGGCCGCAGGACGCCACCCGCCACCGCGCGAAGGCCGCCGCGCTGAAGGCCGCGATCAACCGGCACTTCTGGAACCCGGCGACGGGCCTGTACGACTACCAGCTGCTCGCCGACGGCACGCGCGGCGCCCACCAGGAGGGCACCGGCCTCGCGTTCGCGATCCTGTTCGACGTCGCGAGCCCGGCCCAGGCGCGCTCGATCCTCGCGAACGCGCGCTCGATGACGTGGGGCATGCCCGACACCTACCCGCACTGGGACCGCTACTCCGAGGCGCAGCCCGGCCGCCACAACGCGATCGTCTGGCCGCTCGTGCAGGGGCTGTGGGCCAAGGCGGCGGCGAAGGCGGGAGATCCGAGGACGTTCGCGGCGGAGACGGCCAGGCTCGCGAAGCTCGCGAACAACAACAGCGGGTTCTGGGAGATCTACAACGGCACCACGGGTGTGGTGGACGGCGGCTACCAGCGACTCGGCGACACGGTGAAGTTCCACTGGGGTTCCGAGCCCGCCCAGACCTGGTCGGCCACGGCGTTCCTCGACATGGTCCACACAGGACTGTTCGGGTTGCGGCACACCGAGGCGGGCCTGTCGTTCGCGCCGACCCTGCCCGCCGGCTGGGGTGACGTGACCCTGCGGAACCTGCGCTACCGCGACGCCGACCTGACGATCAGGCTGCGCGGGGCCGGTACGACGATCAGCTCGGTCAGGATCGACGGCAGGCCGGCACGCGCCGAGGTCCCCGCCACGCTGCGGGGCGCGCACACCGTCGAGATCACGCTGACGGGAGCGGCCGCCGGCGACCGCGACGGTGACGGCGTCGCCGACGCGCAGGACCGGTGCGCCGACACCGCGGGCACGGTCTCCGGTTGCCCCGCGCCCGGTCGCCTGGAAGCGGAGGACGCGCGCAACACCGGTGGCGTCAAGACGAACGTCAACCACACCGGTTACTCCGGCAGGGCGTTCCTCGACGGACTCTGGGCGCAAGGCGCCGCGTCGTCGTTCACGCTGCACCGCCCGACGACGGCGGCGGGTTCGGGAGCGATCACGTTGAGGTACGCGAACGCCCACGGCGATGCGCGCACCATGACGTTGTCGGTGGACGGACGTGCCGTGCGGCAGGTGAGCTTCCCGAAGGTCTCCGACAGCTGGGACGCCTGGGGCACGGTGACCTTCGACGGCGTGCCGGTGAGCGGGCGCGACCCGGTGGTGACTCTGTCCTGCGGCAGCGGCGACTCCGGTGCGATCAACCTCGACTGGCTCGAGTACCGCGGACCGTGACGCGGCTTCCCCGGCTCGGGGCGGACCCGAGCCGGGGCGCGCACTACTGCGCGGTCGGGATCGGATGGCCCTCCGAAGCCTGCACGACGACGATGCCGTTGCCCTGCAACGCGAGCTGGTACGCCTCGCCGGAGCCGCGCCCGATTACGGCGCCGAGCTTGGCCGTCTTGCGGATCGAGGACTGCAGCGACGTCGACCACAGCACGGCGGACTGCATGTCGACGTACGTCGGCACGTCCACGTTCAGCACGACCGGCGTGCCGTACGCGGTGACGGCCAGCGCGCCGGTACCGGTGAACGTGGTGTTGAACAGGCCGCCGCTGAGCATCGACGCGCCCTCGGTGCGGTTGATGTCCCACTGGAGGGTGCTGTCGAACGCGAGCACGTTCTTGCCGTTGACGGTGACGCTCTCGTTCTCCAGGTGCAGCACGAAGATCTCGTCGGCGTCCTGGGCGAGGAACACGTCACCGCTGCCCGACACCTTCATCAGCGACATGCCCTCGCCGGTGAAGGCCTTCTTGAACAGCTTGCCGATGCCGCCGGCGCCCTCGTAGGCGAAGTCGACGTCGCCCTGGTAGGCGACCATCGAGCCCTGCTTCGCGAAGAAGAACCCGCCGCTGCCGGTGAGGTCCACCTTGAGCATGCGTTCGTTCTGCAGCTGGAAACTACCGGGCTCGACGGCACGTTCCTGGTTGTTGAACAGTGAGCTGCGCATGCGCAGATCATGCCTCAGCCGCCGTCCGGACGATCCCGCGCGCCATCGTTGCGAACACGACGTCGTGCAAGGGTTTCTGCACGACCCAGTACAGCTGCCCGAGCAGGCCGTCGGCGGTGAACGTGACCTTCTGCCGGTAGCGGGTGCGGTCGCCGTGGCGGTCGACGCGCATGTCGAGCAGTGTGTGACCGGGCATCTTCATGTCCGCCCGCAACACCAGGCGCCTCGCGTCGTCGTCGCGGTGCACGACGGTCCAGAAGTCGACCACGTCGCCCTCCCCGACGTCGGGCGCCCTGCCGCGGAACAGGCCGATGCCGCCGAGCAGGTGGTCGACCGCGCCCCGGACCGTCCACACGAGAGGGACGGTGTGCCAGCCGTTGTCACCGCCCAGCGCGGTGACCGCGTGCCAGACGTCGCCGGGGGAGGCGTCGGTCAGCACGGTGCGTTCCTCGGTGAACACCTCGCCGTCGCCCGCCCCGGCCTGCGGTGCGGTAGCGGCGCGGATGGCGTTGTCGACGCTCGTCGTGCCGCCGGGCGGGGCCGGCAGCACGTCGGTGACGAGCGGGCCGTCCGCCGTGAGGTCGTGGTCGAGCGAGGCGAAGAGGGGTTCCGCCACGGTCGCCGGGACCGGTGTCACCAGGCCGGCGACCCGCGCGGCGAGCTTGTGGGACCACAACGGGGCGGGCACCGGCATCCTGACCGGCAGCCGCAGCACCCGCGCGCACCGCTGCAGCAGGTCCAGATAGGACAGCCGCTCCGGGCCGGGGACGTCGAAGACGCCGTCGACCGGTTCCGCGAGCTCCGCGGCGGCCACCAGGAAGTGCACGACGTCGGCCGCCGCGACCGGACTGCTCGTGTTGCGCATCCACGACGGCACCGGTACCCACGGCGTGAGCCGCGCCGACGACCGCAACAGCTCGAAGCTCGCCGAACCGGCACCGATGATCATCGACGCCTGCAGCACGAGCGCGGGCACCGCTCCGGCGGCCAGGACGTCACCGACCTCGGCCCGTGAGCCGAGGTGCGCGGACAGGCCGGGGGAGTCGGGGCGGGGCCCGCCGACGTAGACGACCTGCCGCACGCCCGCCCCGGCCGCCGCGGCGGCCAGCACGGCGGCGGCCTCGCGGTCGACGGCGGCGAAGTCCGGCCGGTCCAGCGAGTGCACGAGGAAGTACACGACGTCCTTGTCCGCCACCGCCTGCCGCACCTCGTGCGGATCCGTGGCGTCACCGCTGTGCACCATGACCTGGGTGGGGAAGCGCGTCGCCTGCGTGCGGTCGCGGACGAGCACCGAGACGTCGTGGTCGCGGGCGAGGAGCTCCGGCACGAGCTGCGACCCCAGGTAGCCGGTCGCGCCCAGCACCAGGCACCTCACCTGATGCCCGTCCGGTTCTGCAGGGCACCGATCTTCGTGCCGTACAGGAAGAACACCGCCATGAACACCTCGATCCGCTGCTGGGACGAGAGTCCGTCGAGGTCGATCGCGACCTCCGACTCCCGCACGTCCGCGTCCTGCGCGAGCCTGTGGTTGAACACCGCCCGCGCGACGTCCTGGCTGCGGTCGTCGACGTCCGCGTGGAACAGCCGCCGCAGGTCGCAGTCGGGCGGCAGCGGGTGGTGCACTAGCTCGGCGGGGTAACGCGCGTTCATGACGCGCGCCGCCGTGTTGAGCGTGTGCGCGATCAGCTCCGCGCCCCGGTCGAAGTGGTCGATCATCGCGACCAGCTCCTCGAGGGTCGCGACGTCCTCCTCGATGCTGACCGGTGTGCCGATGTCGAGGTCGAGGCGTTCCATCGCCATGGCGACGTTGTCGAGCACCTGGCCGGGGTCGACGACGAGCCGGTCTCCGAGGTGGACGCTCGCGCGGTGGTGGTGGGGATCGAGTAACTCCTGCGCCTCGCGGCCGAGCTGCGCGGGGAGCAAGTCGTCGTGGTCGGTCGTCACGCGCATGATGTGCCCGGTTTCGGGTACTCGCAACCGTCCTTCCACGAACGGGGGACGACGGGGTTGACGAGTCGCGGCAACGGGTAAGGCTCACCGATGACCACGTCGATCGCGCTCTTCACCCGTGACCTGCGGGTCCACGACAACCCGGTGCTGCACGCCGCGGCGGCCGCCGAGCGGTGCATCCCCCTGTTCGTGGTCGACGACGCGATCGTCTCGTCCTCGTTCTTCAACGCCAACCGGGCCGCGTTCCTCACCGAGAGCCTGGCCGACCTGGACGCGTCGCTGCGGGAGCGCGGCGGCAGGCTGGTCGTGCGCCGGGGGAAGGTCGTCGAAGAGGTCGCCAGGCTCGCCCGCGCGCACGACGTCACCGAGGTCCACGTCGCCGCCGACGTCAGCCGGTACGCCCGCCGCCGCGAGGAAGCCCTGCGGGCACTGGACGTCGACCTGCACGTGCACGACGCGTCGATCAACGCCGTCCCGCCGCTCTCCCTCACCCCGACCGGCGGGGGCGACCACTTCGCGGTGTTCACCCCGTACTTCCGCAAGTGGGAGACCGTGCCCCGCCGGGGAGTCCTGCGCGCACCGCGGCGGGTGACCGTGCCCGACCTCGGCGGCGACCTGCCCGACCTGCGCCACGGCACCCCGTCACCGGACCTGGCCGCCGGCGGGGAGACCGTCGGCCGCGAGCTGATGGCGAGGTGGGCTCGCTCCGGTGTGGACGACTACGCCGACGTCCACGACGCGCTGGCCGAGGACGCCACCTCCCACCTGTCCCCGCACCTGCACTTCGGCACGGTGTCGGTGACCGAGCTGCTCGACCGCGTCGGCACGGCGTCCGAGGGCGCCCGCGCCTACACCCGCCAGCTGGCGTGGCGCGACTTCCACCACCAGGTGCTCGCGGCCCGTCCCCGGTCCTCCACCGAGGACTACCGCACCCGCAACGACCGCTGGCGCCGTTCGGAGCGCGACTTCGCGGCCTGGCGGGACGGCCGCACGGGCTACCCGTTCGTGGACGCGGCGATGCGCCAGCTCGCCCGGGAGGGCTGGATGCACAACAGGGCCCGCCTGGTCGCGGCGAGCTTCCTGTGCAAGACCCTGTACCTCGACTGGCGGCGCGGCGCGCAGCACTTCGTCGACCTGCTGGTGGACTGCGACCTCGCGAACAACCAGATGAACTGGCAGTGGGTCGCCGGCACGGGCACCGACACGCGGCCGAACCGCGTGCACAACCCGATCGCCCAGGCCGGCCGGTACGACGCGGAAGGCCGGTACGTCAAGCGCTACCTGCCCGAACTGGCCGAAGTGGACCCCCGGTACGTCCACGAACCGTGGAAGCTGCCCGAGGACGAACGGGCCGCGCTCGACTACCCGCCGCCGATCGTGGACCTCGGCGAGGCGGCGGACAGGTTCGCGGAGGCCCGCCGCAAGCGGTGAACCCGAGCTCTCCGGCGCCGGCCAGGTGATCCCGGGGCCGGCCCGACCGGGTTCACGGCCGGAACCGGCCCGGTGGCACGCCCACCACGCGGGTGAACGCGTGCGAGAACGAGCTGTGCGACGCGTACCCGAGACGCTGCCCGACCTCCGTCACCGGTACGTCGTCGCGCAGCCACCGCACGGCGTGCCGCATGCGCAGGCGCAGCAGGTACTCCAGCGGGGGAACGCCCACCACGTCGCGGAAGCGGGCGGCGAAGGTCGACCGCGCCAGGTGGACCCGTTGCGCGAGTTCGGGAACCGTCCAGGGGTGGCCCGGTTCGGCGTGGACCGCCCGCAACGCCGGCGCGAGCCGGGGGTCGCCCAGCGCGGCGAGCCACCCGGCGGGACGGTCCGCGGAGTCCACATAGGACCGGAACGCCTGCACGAGGACGATGTGCGCCAAGTGGTTCCGCACGAGGTCGGCGCCTGGCAGCCCCGGGCAGCCCGTCTCGGCGACCAGCAGGTCCATCGCGGCCAGCAGCGCGGGCGACGGGACGTCCGCGGACGCGATCGGCAGCACCGGCGGCAGGAGGTCGAGGAGCAGGGTCGCGTGGTCGGGGTCGAGGACGAACCGGCCACCGGTGACGACGGACTCCGGCTCGCCGTCGCCGAGGCGGAGGTTCCCGCCCACGGCGTCGGCGGCGAACCTGACGTCCGCCGCGGCGAACTCGTGCGCGGCGAGGTCGGGCGCGCTCGCCATGGTGTACGGGCCGCCCGCGAGGAGCAGGTAGCAGTCGCCCGCCGTCAGACGCTCCGGTTCCGAGGACGCGGTGGCGATCCAGCACTCGCCGCGGTGCACCACGCCGAACTTGGCGTGCGCGCTGCCGGAGAACCGCAGCCCCCACCGGCCCGACGCGTCCAGGCGGGACGTGACCGCCGCCTCGACGGCGACCATCGACAGGACGTCGGAGAGGGGATCCACCAGCCGATCGTAGCTCAGAGCATCAAGCACAAATGACGGCGCTTCTGATACAGATAAGCCAGCGGAGGCGGCTTAGCGTGGTGTTCATGAAATACCGCATGCTCGGCAACACCGGCGTCCACGTCTCCACCGTCAGCCTCGGCACGATGACCTTCGGCGGGGCGGGCACCGCCCTCGGCGACGCTCTCGGCGGCCTCGACCAGGCCGCCGCGGACGCGGTCGTGGGCCGCGCGCTCGACGACGGCATCACCCTCGTGGACACCGCGGACGTCTACTCCGCCGGTGAGTCCGAGGTGCTGCTCGGCCGGGCGCTGAAGGGCCGCCGCGACGACGTCGTGCTCGCCACCAAGTTCAGCGCGCGCGTGGGGGAGGGCCCGAACCGAGTCGGCGCCTCCCGGCTGCACCTCGTCCGCGCGCTGGAGGACAGCCTGCGCCGCCTCGGCACCGATCACGTCGACCTCTACCAGCTGCACAGCTTCGACCCGGTGACGCCGGTCCACGAGACGCTCGCGGCGCTCGACGACGTCGTCCGGCAGGGCAAGGTCCGCTACGTCGGGTGCTCGAACCTGGCCGCCTGGCAGCTGATGAAGGCGCTGGGACTGTCCGATCGGAACGGCTGGGCGCGGTTCGCGTCGTCGCAGTCCTACTACTCGCTGCTCGGCCGGGACGTCGAACGGGAGATCGCACCACTCGCCGTCGACCAGGGCGTGTCGCTGCTCGTGTGGGCGCCGCTCGCGGGCGGGATCCTGTCCGGCAAGTACGGCAGGACCGGGTCGAGCGAGGCGGGGGCGCGCCGCTCGGCGGAGGACTACCCGGACTTCCCGCCCGTCGACCGCTCGACCGCGTGGGACGTCGTCGACGTCGTGCGCGCGATCGCCGGCGAGCACGAGGTGAGCGCGGCGCGGGTCTCCCTGGCGTGGGTCCTGTCGCGGCCGGGCGTCACCAGCGTCGTCGTCGGGGCGAAGCGCCCGGAGCAGATCGCGGACAGCGCGGCCGCGGCCGAACTGGAGCTCACCACCGAGGACCTCGCCCGCCTCGACGCGGTGAGCCGGGACAGGACTCCTTACCCGGACTGGGTGTGGGACTTCGCGGGCGGCGGCCGCGTCCCCGCCTGACCCGGACGGTGCCGCCGGGCCACTGGGTAGCATCGCGCGCATGCCCTTCGCCGATGAGCTGATCGGTGCCCAGACCGTGCGCGCCCTCGTCACCGCTTTGCGCACGGCGCGGCCGCGTGCGCGCCTGGCCCGGCTCCGCGACGCCGAGAAGGCGTTGGCACCACTGGCACTCAGGGAGCGCAGCGATCTCCTGCGCGACGCGTTGCTCGACGACCTGCCGGGCGACTACGCGTCGTTCGCCGCGACCGTGCGCGCCGCGGCGGACCAGGCGCCGTCGTTCACCGGGTGGCTGATCTGGCCGGTCACCAGCGCCGTGGCGGCCAAGGCGATCAGCGAGGGCGGCACCGACGCGTTCGACGACGCGCTCGCCCTGCTGGCGGAGCTGACACCGCAGCTGAGCGCCGAGTTCGCGCTGCGTTCCCTGCTGAACCACGACCTGGAACGGGCGCTCGGCACGATCCTTGCCTGGACGCGGTCGGAGGACGAGCACGTGCGCCGGCTCGCGTCGGAGGGCACGCGGCCGCTGCTGCCCTGGGCGGTCCGCGTGCCCGGCGTCCTCTCCGTCCCCGAGGCCACCCTGCCGATCCTCGACGCGCTGTACCGCGACGACAGCGAGTACGTCCGGCGGTCGGTCGCCAACCACCTCAACGACATCAGCCGCCGGCACCCGGACCTGGTCGTCGCGACCGCGACCGCCTGGACGGCCGCACCCGACGGCAACACCGCGCGCGTGGTGCGCCACGGCCTGCGAACCCTTGTGAAACAAGGACATCCGGGAGCGCTGGCGTTGCTGGGCTTCACCTCGGCGCGCCTCGACGTGGTCGGCCCGGTGCTCGCCACCGACACCGTGACGATCGGAGAGGCGCTGTCCTTCACCGGGTCCGTGCGCAACCTCGACCGGGAGCCCGCCCGGCTGGTGATCGACTACGTGGTCCACCACCGCAAGGCCAACGGCACGCTCACCGGCAAGACGTTCAAGCTCACGACCCGGACCGTCGAACCGGGGGAGACCTACGAGCTGAGCCGCGAGCACTCGTTCCGGGTGATCACCACCCGTCGCTACCACCCCGGTGAGCACGCCGTGGAGTTGCAGGTCAACGGGGTGCGGTCCGGCCGCGCCGAGTTCGTCCTGGTGGACGGCGCCTGACGCGCGTCACTCCTTCACGGACATCGATGACCAGCAGGTGGGTGGGGCTCGTCCAGGCCCGGCGAGGAGCAGGCCGCGCAACTGCGGGACCACGTGATCGGCCTCGCCCGGTGCCCCGGCTTCGCCGAGCTGACGCGCAGTGTGCGCGAGCGCCCGCAGCCGGCAGCGGCAGCACGAAGAAGTAGCCAGCGGCATTCGTCGGCGATTCTCCACGCTTTCCGGAATTACTTTCTTGCGCGTCTGGAATAGTTGCACTTCCGTGGAAATCGGTAACGTCTTTCTCAGGCTGCCCGACACGGCAGACATGAGTGAATTCTCCGAGCCGGTCGTCCGGATCGAGACCGTCCGGTTCGGCAACCGAGGCGGACGGCAGATCTCCAGTTCCGAGCGGACGGCGTCGGCCCTTCAGGAACGCAGGGCCGAGATCGAAGCGGGCATCGCGACGGCCGCCGACATCGTGCGCGCGTCGATGGCCACCGCGCAGGAGAAGGACGGCTGGCGCGTGTCGAGCGTCGAGGCGACCTTCGGGCTCACGGTCTCGGCGGAGGCGGGCGTCATCATCACGAAGGCGTCCGCGGAGGCGTCGCTCGAGGTGACGATGACGATCGAGCGCGCCTGACCCGACCATGTACCGGACGGAATACTGGGTCGAGGCGCGGCGGCCCGACGGAGGGGTCCTCGGCGCGGGCTTCTACGTCACACGCCGGTTCGTCATGACCGCGGACCACTGCCTGAGACCGCTGGCCGAGTCCGAGAGCGACGTGGTGCTGGTGCACGCGGACGGGACCGAGGCACCGGGTGTCGTCTGCGAAAGGCGCGAGGACGTCGATCTGGCGTTGATCAGGTTGGTGGGCAGGTCGTTCGTGCGGCCGCCGGTCCCACAGGTCTGCAAGAAGAACGACAGGTGGCGCACCCCCAACCGGCCGTCGCCGTCCGATCCGCACCTCAACGGCGCCGTCGACGAGCCGAACGTGAAGTACGACTGTGTCAGCGGTACGCAGCTGGAAGCGCTGCAGTTGAGCACCGAGGTCGTTCTCGGCAACTACGAGGGGTATTCCGGCAGCGCCGTCGAACGGGTCGGTGAGGAGGCGACGCTCGCGGGCGTGCTCCAGGAGCAGTACCAGAACCGCTTCGACGAGAAGCTGGGTGCGACGAACGTGTTGTGGGCCGTGACGATGCGCGAGGCGTTCGCGGCTTTCGCCGACTACTTCGACGACCACGCCCCGGCCGACCCCGCGACGGACGTCCGCCGCCACACCTCGGCGCTCGAACAACTCGCCGACTGGGAGGCCCACGGTCTGGTCGGGCCGAGCGCGGTGAACACGATCCAGCTGGAGATCG
Organism: Lentzea albida; assembly: GCF_900111005.1. GTDB lineage: Bacteria > Actinomycetota > Actinomycetes > Mycobacteriales > Pseudonocardiaceae > Lentzea > Lentzea albida. Next base: position 185,832 of record NZ_FOFV01000007.1, on the reverse strand, counting down.
CCAGGGCGATGGTCGAGCAGTTCCTCTCGAAGGGGTCCGCGTGAGCACCCGCTGGGAGGAGGCCCTGCGGGCGCTCACCGAGCACGGCTGGAGCCCCGAGCGCGAACGTGCCGCGGTCGAGCACGTGACGGCGGCCTCGATGAGGACGCACCTCGACCTGCTCCTCCGCGTCACGACGAGCTTGCGACGCGACCAGGCCGAACGCCTGCTGGCGGCGTCGATCCACGTGCTGGACGCCGGATCGGACGAGGCTTTCCGGCTGCGCAACCAACTGGGTGTCGTCGCCGCCCGCAGCGGCGACTTCGCCGCGGCGCGGGCCGTTCTCGACGACGTGCACATCGACGCCGGCCGGGCCGGCTCCCCGGTGGCCGAGACGATCCGCGTGAACCTCGCGTCGGTCGCGTTCGCCGGCGGTGACGTGGGCGCGACACGGCGGTGGCTCGCCCAGGCCGATCGAGCCGGCATCTCCGCGGACGTCGCGGAGGTCGCCGCGGCGGCGGTGCACACGGCGGAGTCGCGGCTGCACGCGGACAGGTTCTCGTTGCTGCGCGCGATGTCCCGCCTCGGTGCGGCCGAGTCCGCCTACCGGGCCTCGGCCGGGTCGTCCGCGCCGACGGCATTGGTGGCCGCGGCGACCAGCGTCGCGACGCAGTTCGACCTGGCGATGGCCCAGGGAGCGACCGAGCGCGCCGAGGAACTCGCCGAGCAGCTGGAACTCCTCAGGCAGCGGATCGCCTCCTCGCTCGGGGCCGACCACCTGGACACCCTGGCCGTCCGGCTGAACCTGTCGACGGCGGACTTCGCCCTCGCCCGCGCGTCCCGTTCTTCCGGGGACGCCGGCCAGGCCCTGTCCTTCCTCTCCTCCGTGGCCGGCAGGATCCGCCAGGTGCTGGGCCGCCTGCACCCCCTGGCGCTCGTCGCCGCGGGGAACGAGGCGTCGGCGCGGTTCGAGTGCGCCCGGCTGGCGAAGTCGGTGACGGCGGCGTCGTCCGCCCTCGTCGTGATGCGGGAGGTCGCCGAGACCACCTCGCGGGAGCTGGGGGAGAACCACCCCCACACGATGTCCGCGTTCGCGAACCTGGCGACCGCGTCGTTCGAGCTCGCCCGGTCCGCGGACGCGCACGTCGAGCCCACCGCGGCCCTGGAGGTCCTGGAGACCGCCTGCCAGCGTGCCGAGACCGTTCTCGGAGCCGGGCACGCGACCACGCGCGTCCTGCGGCACGAGCTGCAGTTGTGCCGTCAGTGGAGCGAAACCGCGGACGATCGTGGTGGTGGCGGTCTCCGCACCTTGCAACGGGTCGCCACGGACGCGTTGTTCGGCGACGAGTACGTCTCCTTCGAACAGGCACGCGACCTGCTCGACGCCAAGCCGGCGAGGACGCCCGAGGTCGATCCGAAGGTCGCGTCGGTGTGGCGCAGGTACGCCGCGACGCGCAGCCGCCACTCGCACAGCGAACTCGTGTCGCACTACCTGCCGGTCGTCGCGAGAGTCCTCGGACGATTCGTGGGTGGTGTGCTCGCGAACGTGAAACTCACCGACCTCGCGCAGGCCGGCGTGTACGGCCTGGCGGAGGCGATCGGGAGCTACGACCCCGCGCGGGGCGGCGAAGGGTTCGAGGAGCACGCGGTCGGGCACATCGGTCGCGTCCTCGCGGGGGGACATCGCTCCGAGCACACCAGCAGGCTCTGGGCGCGGGACGTCGCGGCGACCCTGGACCTCTTCGAACAGGACAGACCGGGGCGGGAGCTTCCCGGCCCGTCGAAAGCACAGCTCATGGGGTTGTCCGAGCTGGAAGAGACCCACCTGGCCGAACTGCGCGAGATCGCGTCCAGGGGCGGTGAACGCACCGGCGTCGCGGAGCTGATCGCCGCGTTGCCCCCGAAACAGCGGGCGGTCGTCCTGTTCCGGTACCTGGAGGGCTTCAGCATCCGCGATACCGCCAAAGCACTCGGCATGTCCGCGACGCAGGTCTCGGAGCTGAACCGCCAGGCGCTGGCGCGGTTGAGGAAGGACCTCGGCGCCGGCGTCGAACCGCGTCTCGAGGAGTAGGAACGGGCTGTCTCCTGTGTGTGTCCACAGGAGACAGCCGCTCGTCATGCGCTACTCGGTGCCCTCGAACGTGACGGCCGGATCGGTGCGGGCGGGCTGCCCCCACACGAAGTCACGCGCGGCCGGGTCGTTGCCGAGGTGGTGGCGGAACCACGACGTCATGACCCGCTTCGCCGCGGTGAGCTGGGCGGTGCGGGTGATGGAACCGTTGTCGCAGAACAGGCCTGAGGAGTCCATGAAGCCGCAGTGGAACCCGCCGGTGATGGTGCGCAGCTGCCTCGGCGGCGGTTTCGCGGCGAACATCGGCCGCTGGTGGTCGGCGACCGGTGTGATGGTGTCCTGCGACCCGGCCAGGAACTGGGCCGGCGCCGCGAGGGTGGCGGCCGCCGCCTTGGCCGACGGGGTCGTCTCCGCGGCCGCATAGGTGGACACCGCGGTGATCCGGGGGTTGCGGGCGGCCGCGAGAACCGCCGCGCCGCCGCCCATGGAGTGGCCCGCGACGCCGAGCGACGTGGTGGTGATGTGGTCGCGGAACCGCGAGCCCGTCGTGGTGTCCTGGGCGACCAGCCAGGTCAGGCCGGTGTTGAGGTCGTCGGCGAACGTGCCGTGGTTCGGGCTGAGGCCGCCCTGCGTGGTCGGCACCACGACGACGAAGCCCCACGACGCCAGGTGGTTGCTGGTGCTCGTGTACTTCGACGTGGCCTGGAAGAAGCCGTGGCCGAACGCGATCGCGGGGAACCTGCCGGTCGCCACCGGCTGGTTCGCCCCGGCGGCCGTGGCGGGGTAGTGGACGCGGGCGGGCACGGACCTGCCGCCCGCGACGGCGGTGACATCGCTGTACGCCACCGGGTACGCGCCGGGCAGGCCGTAGTCCGGTGGCGCGGCTAACGCGCCGGGGGCGGCCAGGACGGAGGCCGCCAGGGTGAGCACGGCAAGGAGAACTCGCATGTACCACTCCTCGTGAGATGGGTGGATCCGCGGCACTGGTGGTGCCGCGAAGTCAGGACGAGCCGAACCGCATGCGCAGGTTCGTGACCGCGAGGTGCAGGCGCGGCCGGGCCTTCGCGAGCCAGCCGAGCGCGCCGTCGGGGGTGGTCCGCCAGCGCAGCCGGGTGGGGCGGACGCGGGCGGACGTGCGCAGCTTCGTGCGGTGTGCCTTGTCTCCCAGCGACTGCCAGACGGAGGTGGTGAGCAACGCGGGCAGTCCGGGTGCGTTGCGGGGGTTCTCGTCGGCACCGGCGATGCCGTTGATGGCAGCGGTCAGGTTCGGGTTCGCGGTGAACGTGAAGTCCGCCATCTCCTTGGGGATGCCCCACATGGCCCGCGCGCCTCGCTTGGACGTCTCGTCGTCGACCCAGATGTCGGTGATGGTGAGGCCCGGCCGGAGGCCTTGCCGCACCAGGACCGCGGTCATCAGTTCGTGGTACGAGAGCAGGCCCGGTGGGGTGTAGTCGACGAACGCCGACACCACGACCACCTTGCCGAACAGGGTCAGCGGGGTCACGCCCGGTGGTGGCGGGGGGACGGCGGAGCGGGGCGCGGTCCAGACGGTGAGCCAGCCCCGGCCGCGGAGGTCCCAGGGTTCGGGAGGGAAGTCAGCGGGCATCGGTGGCCTTCCGGGTGCGTGGCGGGGTTGATGCTGGTGCTTTTCCGTTGTGCGGTGTCGATTCCTGAGGCGCTGGAGGCCGCAGCGCTCCCGGCGCACCGACCGGCACCGCGGGCCGCCGCGGCACCACCGCCGCCACCCGCGCGTACCGCGACCCGAGCGGCGGCCGGGGATCCGGCTCGCCCTTGCACGGCCACAACGACATCGCGCGCTCCGCCAGCGCCGTGATCGTCAGCGCCGGGTTGACCCCCAGGTTGGCCGGGATCGTGGAGCCGTCCACGACGTGCAGCCCGGGGTGCCCGTGCACGCGGTGGTACGGGTCGACCACCCCGGTGGCGGGGGAGTCGCCGATCACGCACCCGCCGATGAGGTGCCCGGTCAGCGGGATGTCCGCCATGTCGGTCCACGCGCCCCGCGCCACCCCGCCGGACAGCGCGGCCATCCGCCTCGCCACGTCGTGGCCCGCCGGGATCCACGTCGGGTTGGGCTCGCCCTCGCCCTGGGTCGTCGTCAGGCGGCCCCGCCTGGTCCTGGTGGTGAGCGAGTTGTCCAGGCTCTGCATGACCAGCAACGCGATCGTCTCCTCCGACCACCGGCGCGGCGTGTGCAGCCGCAGGGCGGTGCGGATCTCGGAGCGCAACTGGGCCAGGCCGCGGCGCGTGCGGGAGGGGCCGCCGTCGACGAGCGTGGTCATGAGCAGGCCCAGGAGGTTGCTGCCGCGGCCGTAGCGGACGACCTCGACGTGCGTGTCCGCGTCCGGGTGGATCGACGACGTGATCGCGATGCCGCGCGAGTGGTCGGCGCGTCCGTCGGTCGAGCGGACCGCGATCACGGCCTCGGAGTTGGTGCGGCACAACGTGCCGAGGCGGTCGGACAGGCCGGGCAGGCCGCCGTTGTCGCGGATCTGGTGCAGCAAGCGCTGCGTGCCCAGGGACGCGGCGGCGAACACCACCTGGTCCGCGGTGAACACGCGTTCCGCGCGGCCGCCGGTGCGCCGGGTCCGCACGGCGTAGCCGCCCTCGCGTCCCGGCCGCACGTCGGTCACCGTCGTCAGCGGCCACACCTCGGTGCCCGCCTGTTCGGCGAGGTGGAGGTAGTTCTTCGGCAGCGTGTTCTTCGCGTTGTGCCGGCAGCCGGTCATGCACGCGCCGCACGCGATGCAGCCGTTGCGCTTCGGGCCGGCGCCGCCGAAGAACGGGTCCTCGCCGTCGCGTCCGAAGTGGACACCGACTCGGGTGGGGCGGAACGTCGCCTCCACGCCGAGTTCGGCGGACACCTCGCGCAGCAGCCGGTCGGCCTCGGTGGGCAGCGGGTTCTCCACGACTCCGAGCATGCGGCTCGCCTGGTCGTAGTGCGGCGCGAGCTCCGCGCGCCAGTCCGTGATGTGACCCCAGTGCCGGTCGCGGAAGAACGGCTCCGGCGGCTCGTAGAGGGTGTTGGCGTACACGAGCGAACCGCCGCCGACGCCCGCGCCGCTCAGGACCATCACGTCCCGCAGCGGGGTGATCCGCTGGATGCCGGTGCAGCCGATGGCCGGCGCGAACAGGTAGTCGCGCAACTGCCAGGACGTGCGCGGCAGCTCGTGGTCGGCGAACCGCCGCCCGGCCTCCAGCACGCCCACCCGGTACCCCTTCTCGGTGAGCCGCAGGGCGGTCACCGCGCCGCCGAACCCCGACCCGACGACGAGCACGTCGTAGTCCACGTCTCACACCCCTTCCGAGGTCAGGTCGCGCGTCAGCACGTGGTCCTCGGCCCGCAGGCGCGCGGTCCTGCGGAGGTACTCCCGGGTGCTGCCGGGCCAGTTGGTCGTGACGGACCCGTCGTCGGCGCGGTACCAGGAGCCGCAGCCGCTCCACACGCCGTTCGCGAGGCGGGAGCGCATCTCCGCGTCGAACGCCTCGGCGACGTCGGGCCGCACGTCCAGGGCGTTCGCGCCGGACGCGGCGAGGTGGCGCACCGCGGCGACGACGTACCGGCACTGCGCCTCGATCATCGTGACGATCGAGTTGCCGCCGAGGTTGGTGTTCGGGCCGTACACGAGGAAGAAGCTGGGGAAGCCGGGCACGGACATGCCGAGGTGTGCCCGTGGCCGACCGGCCCACACGTCGGCCAGCTCACGGCCGTCCACACCGGTGACGGTCATCGGGAGCCGGAAGTCGGCGACCTCGAAACCGGTGCCCCAGATCAGCACGTCCGCGGCGTGCTCGCGGCCGTCGGCGGTCCGCACGCCCCGCGCGGTGATCCCGGTGATCGTCTCGGTCACGACGTCGACGTTCGGCGCGGCGAGCGCCGGGTACCAGTCGTTGCTGAACAGCACCCGCTTGCACCCGGCCTGCTCCCGCGGCCGCAGCCGTTCGCGCAGGTCGCGGTCGCGCACCCGGAGCCGCCGGTGGGCCGCCGCGACACCCGCGACCAGGCCGCGCGAGAACCGTCCCGCCGTGAGGAGCCCGGTCAGCGCCTCGCCGGCGAGCCACACCCCGCCGCGGGCCGCCCGTGCGGTCCAGGGGTGCGCACGGCCGCGCAGCCGCGCGTCGGGTTTCGGCAACACGTGCGGCGCGGACCGCTGGAACACGGTGAGGTGGCCGGCCAGCGGCTGGATCCGCGGCACGAACTGCACCGCGCTCGCACCCGTGCCCACCACCGCGACCCGCTTGCCGTCGAGGTCGACGTCGTGCCGCCAGCGGGCGCTGTGGAACACCGGTCCCTCGAAGCCGTCCAGACCGGGAAGGGCCGGGACCGACGGCCGGTTCAGCTGCCCGACCGCCGACACCAGCACGTCGGTCTCCAGGACCTCGCCACCGGCCAGCTCGACCCGCCACCGGCCACCGTCGAACGACGCGGCGACGACCGTCGCGCCGAACCTGATCCGGTCCCGCACCTCCTCGGCGCTGCGGCGCAGGTAGGCGAGGATGTCCGGCTGGGCCGAGTACCGGCGCGGCCACGAGTGGTGCGGCGCGAAGGAGTACGAGTAGAGCGACGACGGCACGTCGCACGCGGCGCCGGGGTAGGTGTTCTCCCTCCACACCCCGCCCACGCCGTCCGCGCGCTCGAGCACGGTGAAGCGGTCGAAACCGGCTCTGCGCAGGGACAACGCGACGCCCAGACCTCCGAACCCGGCACCGATGACGATCACTTCGGGATTTGCTGGCACGAGATCGAAACTAGGAAGGAACCACCCGTTCGCACCAGGACAACAGCGGCCGCGCGATTGACAATCGCGGCCATGAGGACGTTGGCCGAACCGGCGACCCGGCACTGGGACTTCCCGCGCGGCATCGCGAGCGTCGCACTCCTGCTGCGCTTCGGCGCCGAACGCGGACTGTCCCGGGACGTGCTCCTGGAGGGCAGCGGCCTCACCGAAGACCAGCTCGCCGACCCGGTGGCCGAGATCAACGCCCGTCAGGAGCTGGCCGTCGTGCGCAACCTGGCCGCGCTCCTCCCCGACGCGGGCGTGGACGCCGGCCGCCACTACCACGCCACCACGTTCGGCGTGCTCGGCCACGCCTTCCTCAGTGCCGCCACCATGCAGGACGCGATCGACGTGGCGTTGCGCTACGTGGACCTCAGCTTCACCTTCACCGCGCCCACCGCGGTGCTGGACGGCGACCTGCTCGTCCTCTCGCTCGACCCCGGCGCCCTGCCCGCGGACGTGGTGCCGTTCCTCGTCGAACGGGACCTCGCCGCCATCCACACGGTGATCGGTGAGCTGGTCGGCGGCGACGTGCCGGTGGTCTCCGTCGACTTCGCCCACGCCGCACCGGCCGACGTCCGCGCGCACGAGGAGGTCTTCGGCGTGGGCCCCCGGTTCGCCGCGTCCCGCACCCGGTCCGTCGTGGACGCGTCCCTGCTGGCACGGGCGCTGCCGCTGGCGAGCCCGGAGGCGACCGCGCTGTGCGAGCTCCAGTGCCAGGACATCGCCGCGCGCCGCCGCCGGAAGCCGGGCGTCGCGGACGAGGTGCGCCGCCTGCTCGAACGGTCCGCGCGCTTCGAGGAGACGATGCCGGTCGTGGCCCGCGCCCTCGGCCTCAGCTCGCGCACGCTGCGCCGCCGGTTGAGCGAGTCCGGCACCAGCTATCAGGCGTTGCTCGACGAGGTCAGGTCCGAACGCGCCGCCGTGCTGCTCGCTCGTGGGGGAGCGTCGGTGGACCAGGCGGCGGCCGAGCTCGGGTTCGCGGAGGCCGCGAGCTTCATCCACGCGTTCCGCCGCTGGTACGGCACGACGCCGGCGAACTTCGCCCGGACGCGCGGGGTCTGACCGTCCTCTTCGGAACGTGACGCCATCGTGCCGGTCGCGCCGGGCACGCGCATAATGATCAGCATGCTGAACGTTTTGTGGATCGGCCGGGTCGTGCGGTGCGTGCGGAAGCTCCCGGTGGGGTCGTGAACCGGTCACGTCGGTGGCCACTCGGCCGTTCGCCTCGCCGGCAGTCCTCCGGCACCTCGCCCAGCCGGTCGCCTGTCGCCACCTGGACCCGTCGTCTGGCCGCCGTCGCCAGCGTCGGCGTCCCGCTGGTCCTCCTCGCCACCGCCTGGGGACCGCTCACCGCCGGTCACCCGGCCCACCTGCTCCTGCTGGCCGCGGTCGCCGTCATCGGCACGGCCGCGGCCGTCTGGCGACGGGTCCCGCCGTGGCCGGCCCTGGCACTCACCGTCGTCCTCGTCGCCCCGCTGCTGTACCTCCAGCCGTTCGCGTCCACTCAGGACGGTGACGACGCGACGGTGCTCAGGCCGGACGGCCCGGTGCGCGCGGGACTCGTCTTCCACCCCGGCGCCAGGGTCGACTACCGCGCGTACCTCCCGCTGCTGCGACGCGTTGCCGCGCAAGGGTTCCTCGTCGTCGTGGTGAAGGAACCGCTGAACATCGCGCTGCTGAGCGGGGACACGGCACCACTGCGCGCCGAGCACCCCGAGGTGCCGGTGTGGGCGGTCGGCGGGCACTCCCTCGGCGGGGTCGCGGCGGCACGGGACGTCGCGGCTGACCCGGCCGTTCGGGGCCTGGTGCTGTGGGCGTCCTACCCGGTCGACGACCTGTCCGGCCGCGGCGGGCTCCGCGCGTGGTCGATCCGCGGCGAACGGGACGGCTTCACGACCCGGCAGGACGTCGAGGACTCGAAGGGCCTGCTGCCGGCGGACACGCGGTTCGAGCTGGTGCCGGGGGCCGTGCACGCGTTCTTCGGCGACTACGGCGACCAGCCGGGGGACGGTGTGCCGTCCGCCTCCCGCGACGACGCCCAGGAGAAGATCGTCGAACTCACGGCGGCGGCACTCGGCGACCTAGCGGTCCACACCGCGAACGGTGGCCATGGACGTGAGCCCTGACATCTCCAGCAACGGCGTGAGCAGCGACGTCGCGACCACCTCGACGCGCTCGGCGTGCGCGAACAGCACGCTCATGCCGGCGCTGTCGATGTAGTGCACCTCGGTGAGGTCGATGACGACAGGTCCCTTCGTGCCCGCGAGGGCCTTCTCGAAGGACTCGGTGTTGCTCAGGTCGATCTCACCCGCCACCTTGAGGACGGGCCTGCCCTGCGGGTCGGTGGTGGTGGTCAGGGTCAGTGGCGTCATGGGGAATCTTCACCTGCATCGTCACGGTGGTGCCGGTCGGGTCGGGGAGGATGGCGACTTCGTCCATCATGGTGTGCATGATCGTCGTACCGCGGCCGCGACTCGCGTCCGGCGGGGAGTTCGGCGTCTTCCACGTGCCGGTGTCCACCACGGTCACGTGCAGGTCGCTGTCGCCGACGGTCTCCAGGCGCAGCTGGACGGCCTGACGCGCCGCGTCCCGGTACGCGTGCTCGATGGCGTTCGCGGACGCCTCGCCGACGGCGACGAGGACGCGCTGGGCGTGGCCGGTGGAGAAGCCGCACTGGCGCAGCCACGTCCGCAGCTTGCCGCGGGCGCTCTGCAGCTCGCCGGGTTCCGCCGGGAACGTGACCTCCAGCGGCGCGGGGTGCCGGTACAGCAGCAGGGCGACGTCGTCGTCGTAGCCACCTGACGGGGCGAGGGCCGCCATGATCTGGCCGGCCAGGTCCTCCAGGCCGTTCACGCGGCCCTCCTGGACGGCGTGCGCGGCCTTGTCGATGCCCTCGTTCAGCGAGCTGCTGCGGCGTTCGACGAGCCCGTCGGTGTAGGTGAGCAACGTGGACCGGGGCGGCAGCACGCACTCCGCCTCCGTGCGCAACACGTCGAGCTTCACCGCCAGTGGGATGGAGCGTCCGCCTTCGAGCAGTTCGGTGGTGCCGTCCACCAGCGCGAGGATCGCGGGCGGGTGCCCGGCGCTCGAGTAGACGAGGTGTCCGGTGTCGGGGTCGAGGACGCCGCAGAACACCGTGGTGCACAGGGCACCGGGCACACCAGCCGCGAACTGGTCGAGGGCCATCAGCGCGCGGGCCGGTCCGATCTCCTGCAGGAGCAGGGCCCGGCACGCGCTGCGCAGCTGGCCCATCACCGCGGCGGCGGAGAGCCCGCGACCCACGCAGTCCCCGACGACGATGCCGATCCGCCCGTCCGGCAGGGCGAAGGTGTCGTACCAGTCGCCGCCGACCTCCAACGGGCGTGCGGCCGGTTCGTAGCGCACGGCGAATCCGCCGGGCAGGTGCGACGGGCCGAGGATCGCGCGCTGCAACGCGAGCGCCGTCTCCCGTTGCTGGTCGATCTGGCGGGCGCGGGCCAGGCCCTGCGTGAGGTGACCCGCGAGCAGCGAGAGCAGCAGTTCGTCCTGCTCCGTGAACTGGTGGCCGGGGTCCAGGCGCAGCAGGAGCACCATCGGCCCGTCCGGGTGCTCGACGGTGACGGCGATGCTGCCGTCCCCGGTGAACACCGGCATCAGCGCCGAGTGCTCGGTCAGCGCGGCGAGGATGTCGCGTTGTGGCCCGGGCAGGTCGGCCCAGCCGAGATCGGCGCCGCTGACGCGGGGAGCCGAGTCCCTGCCGAAGACGACGGCCAGGACCTGCTCGATCCGCCACAGGGCCTGGAGCTGCTCCAGCGCACCGGTCAGCGCGTCGGCGGCGCTGGTCGCGCGGGACAGCCGCATGCTCATCTCGGCCAGCGCGGTCTCTCGCCTGCGGACGTGGTGTTCCGCGGTGGCGTCGCGGAACGTGCCGACGGTCACCGTCCGGCCGGTGTCGGGGTCGCGGGCGGGGTTCATGAGGGCGCTGATCCACACCCGCCTGCCGTCGCGGTGGGTGACGGGCAGGGTCCGCCCGCGCTGGTCGCGGCCCGCCTTCGCCTCGAGCGCCTCCGCGAACTGCCTGCGCGCCTCCGCGTCCGTGCGCTCGTCGGGCCACCACGGGTGCGGCACGGCGTACGGCAGGCCCTCCGGCCCGTAGCCGAGGATCTCGGTGAACGCCGCGTTGACCTCCACGACGGCGCCGTCCTCGTCGCAGACGAAGAACGCCTCCTGCAGCGAGTCGATCAACGCGTCGCGCCAGCGGGCGTGCCGTCCGCGCAACCGGGCCAGGTCGACGTTCGCCCGCACCCTCGCGAGCAGGTCGGCCGCCGCGAACGGCTTGACGAGGTAGTCGTCCGCGCCCGCCCGCAGGCCTTCGCCCGAGGCCTCCTGCCCCGCGCGGGCGGACAGCAGCAGCACCGGGACCGCCATCGTGCGCTGGTCGGCACGCAGGGCGGTGACCAGCGACAGGCCGTCCATCCGCGGCATCATCACGTCGCTGACGACGAGGTCCGGCGGGTGGGCACGAGCCGACTCCAGCGCGGCCACGCCGTCGTTGACGGCGCGCACGTCGTACCCCGCCCTGAGCAGCAACCGGGTCAGGTACTCCCTCATGTCCGCGTTGTCGTCGGCCACCAGCACCGTGGCCGGGACCTCCGGCGCGGTGGCCGCGGCGGTGCCCGGCAGCAGGTCCTCGGCGGCGGCACTCGCGTCCGGCAGCCAGCGCAGTGCCTCCTGCACGTACGGCGTGGAGATGTCGGACACCGCCGTGAGGCCGGTCTCCTGCGACAGCGTCCCGGCGGGCAGGTGCTCGGTGCCGAACGGCAGCTCGACGGTGAAGGTGGTGCCCTCGTCCACGGTGCTGTCGGCGCGGATGGTGCCGCCGTGCAGGTGCACGAGCTCCTGCACGAGCGCGAGCCCGATGCCGCTGCCCTCCTGCGACCGCGACCAGGTGTGCTCGATGCGGTGGAAGCGCTCGAACAGCCGGCTGATCTCGTTGGGCGCCACCCCGACCCCGGTGTCGGCGACCGTCACGACCGCCTTGCCGCCCGCCTCCCGGACGGACACGCGCACCGAACCGTCGATCGTGAACTTGAGGGCGTTGCTCAGCAGGTTGAGCACGACCTTCTCCCACAGGCCGAGGTCGACGTGCACCGGCCGGGGCAGGGGCGGGCAGTCGATCTCGAAGTCCAGTCCCGCCCTCTCGACGGCCGAGCGGAACACGCTGGCGAGCTCGGCGGTGGCCGCGGCGAGGTCGACGGGTTGGAACACCGCCTGCATGCGGCCCGCCTCGAGCCGGGAGAAGTCGAGCAGCGTGTTGACGAGCTTGCCGAGCCGCAACCCGTTGCGGTGGATGACCTCGAGCTCCTGGCCCGCCTGCGGGTCGCCCTGGGAGAGCCGGTCCCGCAGGTCCTGCACCGGGCCCATGATGAGCGTCAGCGGGGTCCGGAACTCGTGGCTGATGTTGGAGAAGAACGCGGTCTTGGCGCGGTCGAGCTCGGCGAGCTCCTCCGCACGTCGTTGCTGGGCGCGGAAGTCCCGCGCCCCCGCCACGCCGGCGGCGAGGTGGCCCGCGACCAGTTCGACGAAACCGCGGTAGCCGTCGTCGAGCGGGCGGTGCCGGTTCAGGCCCGCCACCAGGAAGCCGTGCGGCACGCCGCCCGGCCGCTGCAACGGCACCACGAGAGCGCTGGTGGGCGGCCGTTCCCAGGCCCCGCCCGGCAGTCCGGTGATCCCCTCCAGGTCGACCACGGAGGACTCGCCCCGCCGCGCCGCCGCGACCGGCCACAGCGACTCGTCCGCGAGCGGGATGAGCGGGGGAGCAGCGGGGTGCTCCGCCATGGTCCCGGTGGCGCAGGCCAGGCGCGCGTGCCCGTCGTCGAAGAGGTAGGTGAGGGTGAACGGGAGGTCCCGCTGGTTGCCGTCGAGCTGGGCGCAGGCGTAGGACAGGACCTCCTGCTCCTCGCGCGCCACGCTGGGGTCGGAGCCGAGGTCGCGCAACGTCGCCATCCGCCGTTCGCCGATGACGCGTTCGGTCTCCTCGCTGACCACGCACAACATCCCCGCCACCGCGCCGCTCTCGTCGCGCAGCGGGCTGTAGGAGAACGTGTGGTAGCTCTCCTCGCTGTAACCGGAGCGTTCGACGAACAGCAGCAGGGCCTCGTCCCAGGTCGCCCGTCCGGTGGTGAGCACGGTGTCGACCCTCGGCCCGATGTCGTCCCAGATCTCCGCCCACACCTGTTCGGCGGGCCGGCCGAGCGCCCAGGGGTACTTGCGGGCGAGCGTGTTGAGCCGATAGGCGTCGTTGCAGAAGAAGGTCAGCTCCGGTCCCCACGCCATCCACATGGAGAAGCGGGACGACAGCAGGATGCTCACGGCGGTCTGCAGGCTCTGCGGCCAGCCGTCCGGCGGTCCGAGCGGGGTGGCCGCCCAGTCCACGGCGGCCAGGTCGGGCCCGATCTCCCCGCCCTCGGCGAACACGTCGGTGAGCCCGGGACGGTCCTCTCTGGACCCGCTGTCGTCAGAGCGTCCCACCGACCGTCCTCTCCTCGCACCTCGCCGTGTCCCCGTCCAGAGTGCCCACGTTCGGCTCCGGCTGCACAACCAGTTGAAGTGATCTTGAGTGACGCAGCGCACGGCCAGGCTTGTTGAAGTTTCAATATGAAAGGTGGACAGTGATATGTGAAATCTCAACAAGCTGGAGGCCTGGGATGGACACGGCGATCAGGCCGGCGGAGGTCCGCACGCGGGTGACGGTGCCCCTGCGGTTCCCGGACGGGTACGCCACCACGGCGGAGGTCTTCACCTTCACCGGGCTCGCGGACGGCCGCGAGCACCTCGCGCTCGCGCTGGGGGAGTGGCGGGCCGCGCTCGCCGGCGACGGTGCGCCGCTCGTGCGCCCGCACAGCGAGTGCCTCACCGGCGACGTGTTCGGCTCCGAGCGCTGCGACTGCGGGCCGCAGCTCCGCGAGGCGGTCGAGCGCATCGCCGCCGAGGGCGGCTTCCTGCTGTACCTGCGCCAGGAGGGCCGGGGCATCGGGCTGTACGCCAAGCTCGACGCCTACGCCCTGCAGGACGCGGGCCTCGACACCTACGAGGCGAATCTCGCGCTCGGCCGCGGGGAGGACGAGCGCGACTACTCGGCCGCCGCGCAGATGCTGCGGGCGCTGGGAGCGGACCGGATCCGCCTGCTCAGCAACAACCCCGACAAGGCGCTGCAGCTCGACGCGCTCGGCATCCAGGTCGTCGGCCGCGTTCCGACCGGGGTGCACCTCACCGAGGCGAACGCCGCCTACCTGTCCGCGAAGGTCTCGCACACCCACCACACCCTCGCCCTCCCGGCGTGACTCCACAGAGGACCGAAATGCTGCTCGACTCCGCAGAGAAGAAGAACGCCGCCACCGACGTGCCGGTGCACCCGTTGCTGTCGGCGCGGTGGAGCTCCCGCGCGTTCGACCCCGCCCACGAGCTCGGCGACGACCAGCTGACGGCGTTGCTGGAGGCGGCCCGGTGGGCGCCGAGCGCCTCGAACACGCAGCCGTGGCGGTTCGCCGTGGCCCGCCGCGGCACCGCGGAGCACGGTGCGGTGCTCGGCACCCTGGCCGGCGGCAACCAGGTCTGGGCGCGTGACGCGTCCGCACTGGTCGTCGTCGCGGCCAGGACGACGGGCACCGACGGTGCCGCACAGCCGTGGGCCGTCTACGACGCGGGCCAGGCCGTGGCCCACCTGTCCGTGCAGGCGCAGGCGGAAGGCCTTGCGGTGCACCAGATGGGCGGGTTCGACCGCGACGGGCTCACGTCCGTGCTCCCGGGCGACGTGACGCCACTCGTGGTCGTCGCCGTCGGCCTGCGCGACGAACCGACGCGTCTCGCCGAAAGCCTCGCCGAGCGCGAAACCGCGGCGCGGGTGCGCCTGCCGCTCGACGCCCTGCTGCTCACCGTCCAGGCGTGAGCGCGCTTCCGCTGTCCGTCCGGCCCGCGGGAGGGGAGAATGGCGCCGTGACCGACGTTCGACCCGCCGCCGCGGAGCCGCGGTGGCTGACCGCCGCCGAGATGTCCACCTGGCTGACCATCACGCAGTTCATGATGTTGCTGCCCACCGCGCTGGACAGGCAGCTCCGCGACGACGCCGGCCTCACGCACGCCCACTACCGGATCCTCGCGATGCTCAGCGCCGAGGACGACGGCAGCATGCGCATGACGCAGCTCGCCCGCAAGACGGGCACCACGACGACGAGGCTCTCGCACGCGGTGTCCGCATTGGAGGAACGCGGCTGGGTGCGGCGCCGCGCCTGCGCCACGGACAAGCGCGGTCTGGTCGCGGGTCTCACCGCCGAGGGCCACGAGTTCCTGCGCGAGGCCGCGCCCGGCCACCTCGCCGAGGTCCGCAGGCTCGTCTTCGACCACCTGACCGAGGACGACGTCGCGCGCCTGGGGGAGATCACGGCGAAGCTCCTCCCGGCGCTGACCGACTGAGGTCCCGCACCCCCACCGGGTTGCCCGTTCGGGCGCGGCGTCGTCGCGCCCGGTATTGACAGCGATCGCATCGGCGACTGACCATGGAAGCGCTCTCATAACCGGTCTGGACCATTACTCGGACCGGACGGTGGAGCATTCCCTGCACAAGGAGCCAGATGCGCACTCGAACGAAGTGGTTGAGCGCGCTCGCCGCAGTGGCGGCGACCGCGTCCGCGGTTATCGCGATGAACCCGGCACAGGCGATCGGTCCTGACCTGCTGCCGCTCAACGTCACCAACAACAGCGGCCGTTCGGAGGCCGTGCACCTGTACGTGCTGGGCACGGACATCCGCAACGGGCGTCTGGGGTACGTCAACCAGGCGGGGGCGTTCACGCCGTGGTCGCCGGGCGGCAACCCGCCCACGCCCGCGCCGGACGTGTCGATCGCGGGTCCCGGCCAGGGCGGCACGACCACCCTGCGCGTGCCGCGGTTCATCTCGGGCCGGGTGTACATGTCGTTCGGGGAGAAGCTGAAGTTCTTCCTGACGCCGGACGGCCTGGTGCAGCCGGCGCCGTGGGCTGGTGGCGACCCGAACAGCGGCATCCTGTTCGACTGGAGCGAGTTCACCTACAACGACGCCGGGCTGTGGCTCAACAGCTCCCAGGTGGACATGTTCGCGGTGCCGCACGCGGTCACCGTGACGGGCGCCAGTGGCGTCACGAAGAAGACCGGTGAGCTGAAGTCCGGCGGCCGTGACGCGGTGATCAACGGCATCCGCGGCCAGGCCGGTTGGGGCGGGTCGATCATGTCCCGTTCGGACGGCACGGTGCTGCGCGTCCTCGCTCCGGGCAAGGCGGCGGACGTCGGCAACTTCGACCGCAACTACCTCGACCCGTACATCACGCAGGCGTGGAACTCCTACACGGGCAGGACTTTGACCGTGCAGCCGTTCGGCGACCGTCCGGACGTGAAGTACTTCGGCCGCACGTCGGGCAACACGATGAACTTCACGAACTCCGCCGGTCAGCAGGTGGCGTCGTTCGCGAAGCCGTCCACGGCCAACGTGTGGGGTTGCGACGGCGCGTTGCAGGCGCCCAACGACCAGGTGGTCGGCCCGATCGCCCGCACCCTGTGCGCCGCGCTGCACCGCACCACGCTGGACCGCATCACCACCCAGCCGGGCGGTGGCCCGGCGGACTTCTACCAGGGCGCGATCACCAACCACTACTCCCGGCTGGTGCACCAGAACATGGTGGACGGCAAGGCGTACGGGTTCGCGTTCGACGACGTGCAGGCCCAGGAGTCCCTGGTGCACGACGGAGACCCGCGCTCGGCGGGGATCGTCCTGACCCCGTTCAGCGGTGGCTCGACGCCTCCGCCGACCGGCAGCTCCAGCAGCATCGTCAGCGACTGGCACGGCAAGTGCATCGACGTGCCGAACTGGAACTTCGCCGACGGCCAGCGCCTGATCGTGTGGAACTGCACGGGGGGCACGAACCAGAGGTTCGAGTGGGTCAACGGCACGCTGCGCACCGAGAACAACAAGTGCGTGGACGTGGCGTGGGGTTCGACGGCCAACGGCGCGGCCGTGCAGATCGCGACCTGCTCGGGCAACCCGGCCCAGCAGTTCGTGCTGTCCGGTGCCGGTGACCTGGTGAACCCGCAGGCGAACAAGTGCGTGGACATCGCCGAGTGGAACCCGAACAACGACGCCGTCCTGCACATGTGGGACTGCGTCGGCGGCGCCAACCAGAAGTGGCACCGCGGCTGATCTCGCGGTCGACGCCCGCCTCGCGCCTGACGGTGCGAGGCGGGCGTTTCGCCGTCCAGGCGGGCCGCCGGCTCTGCTCGACGATCAGACCCGCCAGGCGCAGCCGCGCGCGGCGTCAGGGTGGGACACGAAGGCCTCCGGACATGTGAAGCGGTTCCTGGACAGCTCCACTTCACATCCAGAGGCCTTCACCTGTCTTCGCGACAGGCTGTCAGGCGCCCCAACCGGGGACAACATCCCTGGGCATCACGTCTAGGCGGGGAAGTGCGGCCGGAGGTTGGCGCCGAGAAGCCGGTCGAGCACGCGATCGGGCAGGAACCGGGCGAGGCACAGCAACATGCCGGCGTCGCGCCCGATGGTGTACCGGATGCGGGGCCGGCGGTCGGTCACGGTCTTGGCGATGCGCTCCGCCGCGTGCGCGGACGTCACCCCGGCCTTGGTGAAGGCGGCGACGTGCGACGGCAGCGCCCGCAGCAGAGGCCGGTAGAGGTCCTCCTGCTCCGGCGTCAGCTCGTCGGCCGCCGCGTGCAGGGCCGACGTACCGCGCGCGGCCATGTCGGTCTGCACGCCACCGGGTTCGACGATCACGACCGGCACACCCTGGGGAGCCAGCTCCTGGCGCAGCGCGTCGCTGACCGCCTCCAGCGCGAACTTGGTGCCCGCGTAGGGCCCGTAGCCCGCCATGGAGATCTTGCCGTTCATCGAGCTGATGTTCACGACACGGCCTTTGCCGCGGCGCAACGCGGGCAGCAGGGCCTGGGTGACGGCGATGTGGCCGAAGAGGTTCACCTCGAAGAGGTGCCGCCACTGGCTGAGCGGCGTGGCCTCGACCGGCCCGGCGCCGGGCACGCCCGCGTTGTTGACCAGCGCGTGCAACGGCCGGCTCAGCGGGTCGCCGTCCACGCGCGCGACCAGTGCCGCGACGTGGTCCGGCTTCGTGATGTCGAGGACCACCGGCTCGACGCCCCCGGACCGGACGGCCTCGCCGTCGCTCTCCCGGCGAACACCGGCCAGCACGTGGAAACCCTGCCGCGCGAGCTCTCGCGCGGTCGCCGCGCCCATCCCGGTGGACGCACCGGTCACGACGACGAGCCGATTCTTGGATGACGTTGTCACCTCACCGAGGGTGCCTCTTTGAGATGACATTGTCAACACTTTGGGATGACCCTGTCATCACACCTCGCTAAGCTGGGCGGCATGACCAGTCGTGCGGAGTCCGCGGCCGCCACCCGTCGTGCGCTGCTCGACGCGGCCGGCGAACTGCTCGACCTGGGTGGCCCGGAGGCGGTGACCCTGCGCGAGGTCGGTGGCCGCGTCGGCATGACCCGCGGCGCCCCCTACCGGCACTTCGCCGACAAGGAGGCGCTGCTGATCGCCGTCGGCACCCAGGCGTGGGAGCGGCTCGCGGACACCGTCCGGACCCTCCGCTCCGACCCGGCGATCCCGCCGGCGGACAAGCTGCGCGGCGCGCTCATCGCCCTCGTGGACATCGGCCGCCGCCGGCCCCACCTCTTCCGGCTGATGTTCACCGACCTGCCGAGCGACCCGACCGCGCTGTACCGCGCCGCCCAGCCCAGCCACGACGACTTCGTGGCCATCCTCCTGGACCTGGTCGGCGAGCGGAACGCGCAGCGCTACGGCGCCCTGCTGATCGCGAGCGTGACCGGCATCGCCGGGATGGAGGTCGCCGACCACCTCAAGGGCGAGAAGTGGAACACCTCCGCGGAGGAGCTCGTCGACACCCTGGTGACGCTGATCGCCAACGCGGAGAAGTAGGCGCGACACGTCGGCCGGCCCCGGCCACATGTTCATATTGCTGAAACCAACGTGACGCCCGCGCGACCTACTGTCTGCTCATCCTCGACGAAATAGATCCCTTCATCGGTACGGCTGCCACCTCACTGCCCGCGGCGCAGGGGCTGGCGGCCACCTGGTGGTGGCCGAAAGCGCAGATCGGCAACACCCACCCCGGCGCGACGTCCCCGCTCGGCATGGTGTCCGCGTGCGCCTACTCCGGTGCCTACCCGACCGGGTACGGCCTCTACGCGAAGAACACCGAGGGGCAGCCGGAAGAGCTGTTCGAGCAGCTGCAGGCGTCCGGTTTCACCCACTTCCAGCAGTCCGGCACCGGCGCGATCCGCAAGTACTACAACTACGTGCGGGTGACCCCGATGGTGCAGCCGCTGGACGTCCTCGGCCAGGCCTGGCCGCTGCACGACGAGACCGCGGAGGCCGGCTACTACGCGGCCACCCTCGACACCGGCATCCGGTGCGAGGTCACGGTCGGCGCCAAGGTCGCCGTCCACCGGTACGTCTTCCCCGAGCACCGCAGCGCACGCGTCGTCGTCGACCTGTCGTGCGGCGGACTGGCCATCGACCTCGGTCGCACGGTGCCGTTGCGGGCGCACGTGGAGAGCCTCGGCAACGGCCGTGCCCAGGGAACCGTGGTCGTCGAAGGCGTGCCGCTGTCGGTGTACATCAGGGTCGACAGCCCCGGTTGGCGGCAGATGCTCTGGCACGACCGCCGGCTGATCGAGGGCGGCACCCGGCTCGACTTCGACCGCATCCGGCAGACCACGCTGCGCCCGTTCGGGATGCTCTACATGGGCCCCACCACCGCCGGGCAGGCCGTCGAGATCCAGATCGGGTTCTCCCTGCGCGGGTGCGAGCAGGCCAGGGAGAACCTGTACCGCGAATGCGGGGACAGGACTGCCTCGTTCGACGTCGTCCGGGCCCAGACCGAGGACCGGTGGCGCGACCACGTGGGCCGGGTGGAGGTCGAGGGCGGCTCACCCGCGAGGCGGCAGGTGTTCGCGACGGCCCTGTACCACTCCCTGATCAAACCGTGCTTCGCCGACGACGAGAGCCCGTTCTGGCCGTCCTCCGGGCCGTTCGTGTTCGACATCTGCACGATGTGGGACATCTACAAGACCCAGCTGCCGTTGCTCATGGCCCTCTTCCCCGACAAGGCGGTCGACCTCCTCGAGTCGCTGATCCGGGTCTGCGAGGAGGAGGGCAACTTCCCGATCGGCTACCGGATGGCCCGCGGTGCGGACAGGTTCTTCCGGCAGGCGAGCGCACTGGTCCACACCGCGCTCGCCGACGTGCACGCCCTCGGCCTCGGCGACCTCGACTGGACCTGGGCGCTGGTGCACATGTACGACGACCTGCGCCGCATGTACGGCGAGGACTTCTACGAGCACGGCGTCGTGCACCCGATCTCGCACACGCTCGACCTCGCCTACGCAGCCCACTGCACGGCGGGCGTCGCCCGCAGCCTGAACGACGTCCAGCTCGCCGGCGACCTCGACGCGCGGAGCCGCCTGTGGTCCAACGCGTTCGACCCGGACACCGGCCTGCTCGTCGACTCGTCGTTCTACGAGGGCGGCAAGTGGAACTACTCGTTCCGGCTGCTGCACGACATGGCCGCGCGCATCGCGATGGTCGGCGGGAACGACGCCTTCGTCAGCACGCTCGACGCGTTCTTCGGCTACGGCGCCCCGCGGGTGGCGCAGCCCGGCAAGCGGCCCGGCTCGGCGGAGATGGCGGCCGGCTACCTGCTGAACCGGTTCGAGGGCCTCAACAACGAGCCGGACATGGAAGCGCCGTGGTCCTACCACTACGCGGCGCGGCCGGACCGGACGGCCGAGATCGTGCACGCGGCACTGACCTGGCAGTTCGGCACCGGTCGCGGCGGACTGCCCGGCAACGACGACTCGGGCGGGCTGAGCTCCTGGTACGTGTGGGCCTCGCTCGGCCTGTTCCCGGTCGCCGGCCAGAACCTGTTCCTCGTCAACGCGCCCGCCTTCGGCCACGCCACCCTGCACCTCGGGGACCGCGACTTCGTCGTCGAGACGCGCGGGCACCGCGAGACCTCCATCAGCTCCGACGGGCTGGAGGAGAACCCGCCACCGCAGTACGTGCAGTCCGCCCGGCTCAACGGCAGACCACTGGACGCGGCGCACCTGCGCGCCACCGACGTCCACGCCGGCGGCCGGCTGGTGCTCGAACTCGGCCCGCAGCCCTCGGAATGGGGACGCAAGATCCTGCCGCCATCGGTGTCCGACCCGCTCGGAAAGGGGGCTCGCACATGAGCAGGCCGAACCGCCGTCTCGTCATCGTCGTCCGGGCCGACCCGGTCATCTGCGGTCACTCGGGAGAGGCCCGCAACCTGGCGGAGGTCGCGCTCACCCGCGGCTTCGACGACGTCCGGCTGCTGACCTGGCCGATACCCGTGCTCCAGGCGGCGGGTCTGCCGCTCAAGCCGCTGGACGGGATCCTGCCCTACAGCGAGGGCATCACCGTGGAGCGGCCCGAGCCGGTCGGCGACTACCGGGTGCCCGACGGCCGGTTCCAGGCCGGGCTGACGGGACGCCTGGTCGAACTGCTCGCCGAGCAGGTCCCGACCACGTGCGTGTCGATGTACCTCGCTCCGCACGACGCCGTGGTGCGCGACGCCGTCGACGCGGCCCGCGCGGCCGGCTACGCACCGGACGTCCACACCATCGCGAAGGCGGTCGGCTCGGACGTGACCAACGTGATCCGCTCGTGCCTGCGCGAGGGGCGGTTCGGCGCGGCCGTGGTCCTGTTCACCCGGTTCCTCGCCAACGACGAGGTGATCGCGGTGTCGGAGTACACCAAGCAGGAGATCATCGCCTGCGCGGAGGCCGTCGACGCGCACTGCGGCACCCGGTTCGCCCGCCAGTGCGCGCGCCGGATCACGGTCAGCTACCCGCCGATCGACACCTCGGCGTACCTCGACCTCGACCCGGCGGTCGTGGACGCCGCCCTGCGGCGACGCGGCCTGGAACGCGACGGGTACGTGCTGTTCCTGTCGCGCGTGACCAGGGCCAAGGGGATCTACGACCTCGTGGACGCGTTCGCCAGGAGTCAGGCGCGGTCACGGCTCAAGCTCGTGGTCGCCGGCAACGGCCCCGAACTCGAGCACCTCCGCGAGATCACCCGGGACGACGACCGGATCGTCTTCCTCACCGACGTGGAGGACGAGGAGAAGCCGCTGCTGATGAACGGCTGCGCCGTGTACGCGCTGCCGACCAAGCCCGAACCGGACTTCGTCGAGACCTTCGGCATCGCGCTGACCGAGAAGATGCTCGCGGGCGGCGGGCCGGTGATCACGACCACCACCGGGGGCGTCGGCGAGGCGGTCGGCGGGACGGCCGTCTTCGTCGAGGCGGGGAACGCCGCCGACATCGCCGCCGCGATCGACCGGGTCGTGCTCGACATGTCGGCCGGCGAACGGCAGCTCATGGCGGACAAGGCCCGCGAGCACGCCCTGTCCTTCGACCGCGTCCGCGTGTTCGACGGCCTCTTCGCCACGTCCGATCCGGCTGTCGCCCTGACGGGGTGAACGCGGGCGGGTTCGCGGCCTGTCGTGTCCACAGTGGACTGACTCGCGCGCCTCTGCTCGCCGGCTCCGGCGTGGTGCGGGACTGGAGATCACCCCGAACCCGACCTTGACCAAGTGGTGCCGAACGCGGCAATGTGCTGTGCGGAAAGCGGTTCCCAGGGGGTGGTCGTGGCACGGCCGAACGCGTTGGTGGTCCGCGGTGGGTGGGAAGGCCACCACCCGGTGGAGGCCACCGAGTTGTTCATCCCCTACCTGGAGCACAACGGCTACGCCGTGCGGGTCGAGGAGTCGACCGAGGTGTACGCCGACGCCGCCGAGATGGCGCGCACGGACCTCGTCGTGCAGTGCGTGACGATGTCGGAGATCACCACCGGCCAGCTGGCGGGACTGCGCGCGGCGGTCGAGGCCGGTACCGGTCTCACCGGCTGGCACGGGGGCATCGCGGACTCGTTCCGCGCGTCGTCGGACTACCTGCACCTGGTGGGCGGCCAGTTCGTCACGCATCCGGGCAAGGAACCGTGCGAACGCACGGGCGGGCAGGAGGACAACTACCTGCCGCACACCGTGACCATCACCGCGCTGGGCCGGGAGCACCCGATCACCGCGGGCGTCGAGGACTTCGAGCTCGTCACCGAGCAGTACTGGGTGCTGCACGACGACCTGGTCGACGTGCTGGCCACCACGACCCACCCGACCCGGCCGTGGCACCCGTGGCACCGGCCGGTCACCTGCCCGGCGATCTGGACCCGCAGGTGGGGTGCCGGGCGAATCGTGGTGACGACGCCGGGCCACAGCCTGGACGTGCTGGCGCATCCCGGTGTCCGCACCGTCATCACGAGGGGGATGTCGTGGGCGACCCGCACCGCGTCGGCGTCGTAGGTCTCGGGTTCATCTCCCGCGCCTACCTGACCACGCTCCACGGCCACCCGGCGGTGCGCGTCACCGCGGTCGCCGACCTCGACACCGCCCGGTCGAGCGCGGTCGCGGCCGAGTTCCCCGGCACCGAGGCGGTCAGCGTCGAGCGCCTGCTCGGCGGGGCTGAGGTCGACACGGTCCTCAACCTCACCGTTCCCGCGGCCCACGCCGACATCTCCCTCCGCGCGGTCGACGCCGGCAAGAACGTGTTCGTCGAGAAGCCGCTCGCCGTCACGTTCCCGGACGGACGGGAGGTCGTCGAGCGGGCCGCCGCGGCCGGTGTCCTGGTCGGCTGCGCACCGGACACCGTTCTCGGCACGGGCACGCAGACCGCGCGGGCGGCGATCGACAGCGGGCTCGTCGGCCGCCCGCTCTCCGCCTCGGCCACGATGGTCACGCCGGGCCACGAACGCTGGCACCCCGATCCGGACTTCTACTACATCGCAGGCGGCGGTCCGTTGCTGGACATGGGGCCGTACTACATCACCGCGCTGATCCACCTGCTCGGCCCGGTCCGCGCGGTGATCGGCGCCGCCGGCCGCCTGCGCACCGAGCGAGTCATCGGTTCCGGTGCGCGCGCGGGCAGTCGAATCCCGGTCGAGGTCGACACCCACGTCTCCGGCGTGCTCGAACACGCCAACGGCGCGCTCTCGACCATCACGACGAGTTTCGACGGCGTGGCCACCACCGCCGCGCCGATCGAGGTGCACGGCGAACTCGGCACGCTCGCGGTCCCCGACCCGAACCACTTCGACGGCGACACCCGCCTCTTCCCGCTCGGCGGCACCGGGTGGCGCACCCTTCCGCCGAGCGCGGGCTACACGGGCGCGGCACGGGGAGTCGGCCTGCTCGACCTCGTCACTGCCGGAGGGCAACGGGCCCCGCGCGCCGGTGGCGAGCTCGCGCTGCACGTGCTCGAGACGATGACCGCCGTGCTCCGGGCGGCGGACGAGGGGCGGCGGGTGGAGCTGACCACCACGGTGGAGCGGCCGTCGCCGGTGCCCCTCACACCCGTGCAGGAAGTGGTTCCGCAGCCCTTCGCCTGATCACGCGCGACCCGGCTTTCGCCCGTCAGGTCGTGCGGATCCTCGGGTCGGCCCGCGGTGTCGGGTGGAGCCACCACCGACCGGTCAGGGCCGCCGTGCCCGGCGACACGGGCGCCGACCTGGTCCCCGGTCAGCGCGGTGGTGCCGTCGAGTTGCGGGTCACCAGCCGCACGTCCAGCACCAGCGGCTCGGCCGGGCGGTCGCCGCCGTCGACGAGGGCGAGCAGGCGGTCGACGGCGTGGGTGGCCTTGCCGACGATGTCCTGGGCGATGGTGGTCAGCTTCGGCGTGATGTAGGCGCTGAGGTCGAGGTCGTCGAAGCCGACCACCGACACCTGGCCGGGGACGTCGACGCCCGCCTCGAGCATGCCCTCGATGATGCCGATCGCCAGGATGTCGGCGGTGGCGAACACGGCGGTCGCGTCCGGGTGGGTGTCGAGCCAGCGCCTGCCGAGCGCGACGCCGTTGTCGTGCGTGGTGTTGAGAGTCTCGACAGGACAGTCTGCCGTGGACAGTCCGGCTTCCTCGAAGGCCTTCTGGAAGCCCAGAAAGCGTTCGTGGACGACACCGACGTCGGTGAACGACGGGCCGGCGAACACGATCCTGCGGTGCCCCAGGGACAGCAGGTGCTCGGCGGCGAGGCGGGCGCCGGTGAAGTCGTCGGAACGCACGCCCGTGGTGAGCGGGTTGGCGGAGTAGCTGTCGATCGCGAGGACCGGGGTGGCGCCGGTGACCTGGCGGCGCAGGCCCGCGATCTCCTCGTCCAGGAAGCCCAGCAGCACGGCGCCGTCGAGGCTCCACGAGCGCAGCGCCTCGCCGATCTCGGACGTGTCGGCCACCCCGCGCAACAGCAGGTGGTAGCCGCGCTTGCGGAGCCTGCGCTCGATCTGGCCGATGATCGCGATGTTGTGCGGGCTGATCGCCAGGCTGTCCTCGTCGGCCGCGGGCACCAGCAGGCCGACCAGGCGGGACTGGTTGGCGGCGAGGCTGCGTGCCGACGCGCTGGGCACGTAGCCGCGTTCGTCGATGATCCGGCGCACGCGCTCGATGGTCTCGGTGGAGACCCGCGCGCTCTTGCCGTTGATCACGTTGGACACGGTCATCACGCTGACGCCCGCCGCCTCCGCGATGTCCTTCAAGGTGACCCGCAAGAGCTGCCCCTCCGAATTCCGTCGTTGACACCTTCCGTGCCGGAGGCTAGCTTTCCACATCACGCAGATATAGCGCTATACCTGATCTGATCAGCGATGATCGGCGGGTTGTCGCGTGTCTGGACTCGATCGAGGGGAGTGCGTCGTGACGACGGACCTGCCACCGCCCTGGTGGCGTGGCGCGGTGATCTACCAGATCTACCCGCGCAGTTTCGCCGACGCGGGCGGCGACGGGACCGGTGACCTCGCCGGCGTGCGCGCCCGCCTCGGCCACCTGCGCGACCTGGGCGTCGACGCCATCTGGTTCACGCCCTGGTACCTCTCGCCGATGGCCGACGGTGGCTACGACGTGGCCGACTACCGCGCCATCGACCCCGCCTTCGGCACCCTGGCCGACGCCGAGGCGCTCATCGCCGACGCCGCCGCGCTGGGCATCCGCACGATCGTCGACGTGGTCCCGAACCACGTCTCCAGCGACCACGCCTGGTTCCGGCAGGCGTTGGCCGCGGGCCCGGGATCCCCTGAGCGCGAACGCTTCTGGTTCCGCGAAGGCCGCGGCGAGAACGGCGAGCTGCCCCCGACGAACTGGCGGTCGAGCTTCGCGGGCGGCACCTGGACCCGCGTGCCCGACGGCCAGTGGTACCTGCACCTGTTCGCGCCCGAGCAGCCCGACCTGAACTGGAACCACCCCGACGTGCGGCGCGAGCACGAGGACGTGCTGCGGTTCTGGTTCGACCGCGGGGTGGCGGGCATCCGCGTCGACTCGGCGTCCATGCCGGTCAAGGACCCCACGCTGCCCGAGGTGCCGGAGACCTACGCGGCAGGCGAGCACCCGTTCGTCGACCGCGACGAGCTCCACGACATCTACCGCGGCTGGCGCGCCGTCGCCGACTCCTACGACGAGCCCCGCGTGCTGGTCGGCGAGGTGTGGCTGGACGACCAGAAGCGCTTCTCCCGCTACCTGCGGCCCGACGAGATGCACTCGGCGTTCAACTTCGACTTCATGGGCCGCCCCTGGGACGCCAAGGAGCTGCGCGACTCCATCGCGTCCACTCTGGACGCGCACGCGCCGGTCGGGGCACCCGCCACGTGGGTGCTGTCGAACCACGACGTGACCCGCCCGGTGACCCGGTACGGCCGGGCCGAGACGTCGTTCTCCTTCCTGGCCAAGCGCTTCGGCGAACCGACCGACCTGGAACTAGGGGAGCGGAGGGCGCGGGCCGCGGCGCTGCTGACGGCGGCGCTGCCCGGCGCGCTCTACCTGTACCAGGGCGACGAGCTCGGGTTGCCCGAGGTCGAGGACCTGCCGCTGGAGGTGCTGCAGGACCCGATGCACTTCCGGTCCGAGGGCGTCGACCCCGGCCGTGACGGGTGCCGCGTGCCGCTGCCGTGGACGCGCGAGGGGCGCTCGTACGGCTTCGGGCCGGAGGACGGGGAACCGGCCTGGTTGCCGCAACCCGCCGGGTGGGGCGAGCTGTCGGTGGAGGCGCAGCGGGACGACCCGGAGTCGATGCTGTCGCTGTACCGGGCGGCTCTGGCGGTGCGCCGCGCGGAGGCGGGACTGCGCGGGGAGTCCTTCGACTGGGTCGACCTGGGACCGGACGTGATCGCGTTCCGCCGGGACGACGTGGTGTGCGTGGTCAACTTCGGGCCCGATCCGCTCGTGTTGCCGCCGCACCAGGAGGTGCTGCTGACGAGCACCACGCTCGGGGGCACGTCGCCCTCCACCACCCTGCCCACCGACGCCGCCGCGTGGCTGCGCGCGTAGTTCCCCTGGAGAGACAATGAAGTCCCACCGTCTGACAGCCGCCGCCCTCGCCCTGCCCCTGGCGCTCACCGCGTGCGGCTCCAGCCCCGACGACGAGCTCAACGCCGAGGGCAAGGTGGTCCTCACCGTCGCCATGGACGCCGGGCTCGAGGCCAAGGCGATCGAGGCGTTCAACGCCCGCGTCGCCCAGTTCGAACAGGTCAACCCCGACGTCGACGTCAAGCCGCAGGAGTACACCTGGACGGCGGCCACCTTCACCGCGCAGCTCGCGGGCGGTACCGCGCCGGACGTGCTGACCGTGCCGTTCACCGACGGGCGCGGGCTGATCGAGCGCAAGCAGATCGCCGACATCAGCGGGCGGGTCGCCGCGCTGCCCTACGCGTCGGGGCTCAACCCGACCGTCGCCAAGGCCGGGCAGTCGGCCGACGGCAGGCAGTGGGCCGTGCCGATCGCCGCGTACGGCCAGGCGTTGCACTACAACCGCACGCTGTTCACCCAGGCCGGGCTCGACCCGGACAAGCCGCCGACGACGTGGGCGGAGGTCAGCTCGGCCGCGAAGCAGATCACCGAACGCACGGGTCAGGCCGGCTACGCGCAGATGACGCAGGGCAACACCGGCGGGTGGATCCTCACCACGCTCGACTACGCGTTCGGCGGGCGCACCGAGAAGCTGAACGGCGAGACCGCCGAGGCGACCGTGGACACCCCGGAGATGACCGAGGTGATGACCACGTTGCGTGCCATGCGCTGGGACGACGATTCGATGGGTGCCAACTTCCTCTACGACTGGGCGGGCATCAACCAGGACTTCGCCGCCGGCCGCATCGGCATGTACGTCTCGGGCGGCGGCAACTACGGCAACCTCGTCACCCAGAACGGCCTCAAGCCCGCCGACTACGGCGTGGCCGCGCTTCCGCTGGCGGACAAGCCCGACGCGGGTGTGCTCGGAGGCGGGACGCTCGCCGTCGTCAGCTCGAACACGGGCGAGCGCGGCAAGGACGCCGCCGTGAAGTGGATCGACTTCTACTACATGGGCAAGCTCACGAACCAGGACGCCGCGGTGGCGGACGCGAAGACGTTGGCGGACACCAAGCAGCCCGTCGGCGTGCCCGCGCTGCCGGTCGTGGACCGCGCCACCTACGACAAGCAGCAGGAGTGGGTCAAGCAGTACGTGAACGTGCCGCTGGGGCAGATGAAGCCCTACACGGACAAGATGTTCGACCAGCCGCTGGTCACCGAGCCCACCAAATCCACCCAGGAGGTCTACAAGATCCTGGACACGACGGTGCAGACGCTGCTGACCGACCGGGGCGCCGACGTCGCCGCGCTGCTGAAGAAGGCCGACGCCGACGCGCAGGCCACGATGGGCCGGGGCTGAGCGGTGGCCGTCCAGTCCCCGGTCCGCGCGGTGGCGGTCGTCCCGCCGCCACCGCCCGCTCCCCGTCGCCGGCGCACGCCGGTCACCTGGGTCCGCCGCGGCGGGCTCACCACCCTGCTGTTCCTGGTGCCGCTGCTGGTGGTGTTCGGGGTGTTCTCCTGGGCGCCGATCGTCCAGTCGGTCGTGATGAGCTTCCAGCGGACGAACCTCGTCGGGCCGGTCACGTTCGTCGGCCTGGACAACTTCGCCCAGGTGCTCGCTGACCCTCTCTTGTGGACGGCCGTGCGCAACACGCTGTGGTTCGCGGTGCTGGCGCTGGTGTTCGGCTACCCGATCCCGCTGGTCGCCGCCGTGCTGATCAGCGAGGTCCGGCACCGCCGCGGTCTCTTCAGCGCGCTGGCCTACCTGCCGGTGGTGGTGCCACCGGTGGTGGCCGTGCTGCTGTGGAAGTTCTTCTACGACGCCGGTCCGTCCGGTGTGTTCAACACCGTGCTCGGCTGGGCCGGACTGGGACCCTGGCAGTGGCTGCAGGACCCGGGCAGCGCCATGCCCGCGCTGGTGCTGGAGGCGACGTGGGCCGCGGCGGGCGGCACAGTGATCATCTACCTGGCCGCGCTGGCCGGCGTGCCGGCCGAGCAGTACGAGGCGGCCGAGATCGACGGCGCGGGGATCTGGCGCAAGGTCTGGCACGTCACCCTGCCGCGGTTGCGGGGCGTGCTGCTGGTGACGTTCATCCTCCAGATCATCGGCACGGCCCAGGTGTTCCTCGAACCGTTCCTGTTCACCGGCGGCGGTCCGGCCGGCTCGACGATGACGGTCCTGTTGCTGATCTACGACTACGCCTTCGCCAGCAGCCTCGGCGGGGACTACGGCGCCGCGACCGCGCTGAGCATCATGCTCGCCGCCGTCCTGGCCGTGCTCTCGGCCGTGTACCTGCGCGTCACCAAGTCCTGGAGCGCCTCGTGAAGCGCGGCCTGATCTCGCCGTCGGAGCGCGCCACCCCGGCGATCCGCCGGACGCTCCGCGCGGTCCAGGGGGTGTTGCTGGGTGCGCTGCTGCTCACCGGGCTCGGGCCGATGTTGTGGCTCGCCAAAGCCGCCGTCACGCCCACCCAGGACACGCTGCGCGCGCCGCTGGCGATCTTCCCGACGGGTGTCGACCTCGCCAACCTGCTCACCGCGTGGACGCGGGTGGAGATCGACAAGTACTTCCTCAACACGGTGGTGATCGCCGCCGGGTCGTGGCTCGTGCAACTCGTCGTGGCCACCACCGCCGGCTACGCCCTGGCGATCCTGCGGCCCCGCTACGGCGGACTGGTCACCGCCGTCGTGCTCGGCACGCTGTTCGTCCCGTCGATCGTGCTGCTCGTGCCGCTGTACCTGACGGTCGTGCGCAGCGGGATGATCAACACGTTCTGGGCGGTGTGGCTGCCTGCGGGCGCCAGCGCGTTCAACGTCGTTCTGGTGCAACGGTTCTTCGCGAACCTGCCGCGCGAGGTGCTGGAGGCCGCACGGGTCGACGGCGCCGGACCCGCGCGGGTGTTCTGGTCGGTGGTCCTGCCGCTCTCGCGCCCGATCCTGGGCGTGGTGTCGGTGTTCGCCGTCGTGGCCAGCTGGAAGGACTTCCTCTGGCCGCTGCTGGTGCTGCCCGACTCGGCGGTGCAGCCGCTGTCGGTGCGGTTGCCCGCGTTGCAGCGCTACGTCGAGCTCGACGTGTTCCTCGCCGCGCTCGCCATCTCGTCGGTCATCCCGGTGGCGCTCTTCCTGGTGTTCCAACGGCTGTTCCTGCAGAGCGGCGCGCTCGAGGGAGCCGTCAAAGGTTAGGCCCTGTCCCCATTCGCCCAGGAGAACAACAACGATGTTGAAGAAACTCCCCGCGGCCGTGAAGGTCGCGGTACTCAGCGCTGCCCTGATAGCGGGCGGAACGAGCGCGGTCTCGGCCGCCCCTACGATCTACCAGGCCGAATCCGCCGCGCTCGCGGGCGGCGCCCGCGCCGAGACCGAGCACGCCGGGTACACCGGCTCCGGCTACGTCGGCGGGTTCACCGACGCGAACCGCGGCAACGCCGCCCTGACCGTCACGACCAGCGGGTCGGCGGCGGGGGCGCACAGCCTGGTCCTGCGCTACGCCAACGGAACCGGCAGCACCCGCACCGTCACGCTGGCCGTCAACGGCGCCACCCGGCAACTCTCGCTCCCCGCCACCGCCGGCTGGGCGTCGTGGGGCGCGGTGAGCCAGAACGTCACGCTGAACGCGGGCGCCAACACCCTCGCCGTGCGGTACGGCAGCGGCGACAACGGCAACGTCAACATCGACAGCCTGTCCGTCGAGCCGGTGAGCCCCGCCGCCGGGGTCGTGGAGGCCGAGTCCGGCACGCTCTCCGGTGGCGCGCGGGTCGAGTCCGAGCACGGCGGGCACACCGGCAGCGGGTACGTCGGCGGGTTCGTCGACGCCAACCGGGGTGCGGCGGCGACGTTCACGGTCTCCAGCACCGCCACCAGGTCGACCCTGACCCTGCGCTACGCCAACGGAACCGGATCGCCGCGCACCATGACCGCCGCGGTGAACGGTGCGGCACAACAGGTCTCGCTGCCCGCCACCGCGTCGTGGGGCGAGTGGGCCACCGCGAGCGTGCCGGTGACCACCGTCGTCGGGCCGAACACCGTCGTGGTGTCCTTCGGTGCCAACGACAACGGCAACATCAACCTCGACAGCGTCGCCCTGGCTCCGGACGACACCACCCCGACTCCCGAGGGCACCACGGAGCTGGAGAGCGGCTTCCTCGGCGGCGGCGCCGTCACGACCACCACGGCGGGTGCGACCGGGAGCGGCGCGGTGTCGTTGCCCGGAGCGGGCGCGCGGGTGATCCGGACGATCAACCAGGCGAGCGCCGGCAACGCCACGATCACGGTGCGGTACACGGCATCCGCGAGCGGCACGGTGACCGCGTACGTCAACGGCGTCAAGGGTGCGCAACTGACCCTCTCCGGCGGCAGCGGCTGGCGCACCGTCACGCACACCACGGCGTTGCGCGCGGGTCTGAACATCATCGGCTACCAGGACGCGAACGGCGCACAGCTCGACAACATCGCCGTGACCGGCTCGGCCGCGCTGGCCGCGCGGGGTGCGACCGTGCCGTTCACCACCTACGAGGCCGAGGCGGGGACCACCACGGGCACCAAGCTCGCGCCGGGCCGCAAGTACACCACCGACGTCGCCGAGGCCTCCGGGCGCGGTGCCGTCAAGCTCACCGGCACCGGCCAGCACGTGCAGATCACGCTGACCGCACCCGCCAACGCCCTCACCGTCCGCGCGAGCATCCCCGACGGCACCACCGCGCCGCTCGCCGTGTACGCGAACGGCACCAAGGTCACCGACCTCCAGCTGACTTCCAAGTACAGCTGGATGTACGGCGGTTACCCGTTCGCCGAAGGCCCCGGCGGCGCGCGCCCGCACCGCTACTTCGACGACGCGCGCGTCCTGCTGCCGCAGACCTACCCGGCGGGCACCGTGATCCGCCTGGCCAAGGACACCGGTGCCGGCGCGTACATCACCGTCGACCTGCTCGACGCCGAGGTCGCCACCGCCACGACCGCGCCCGCGGGGTACGTCGACGTCCGCACCCACGGTGCCAACCCCGGTGACGGCGCCGACGACAGCGCGGGCATCCGTGCCGCCGTCTCCGCCGCCCAGGGCACCGCGACCAGGGGCGTGTGGCTGCCCGCGGGCCAGTACGACCTGAACGGCGTCGTGAACCTCAGCGGCGTCGACGTGCGCGGCGCCGGCATCTGGCACACCGTCCTCAACGGAGCCGACCGGCGCGGCGGGTTCGCGATCACCGGTGCCGGCACGACGATCGCCGACCTCACCTTCGACGGCGACGTCACCACCCGCGACCCCGACGACGCCCCGAACTCGGACTCGTTCGTCGAGGTGGAGTCGGGCTCCGGCGCGACGGTCTTCAACGTGGCCACCAACCACGCCAAGACCGGGCTGTGGCTCAAGCAGGCCGACGGCTTCTACGCGGCGGGTCTGCGCGTCCGCAACACCATGGCCGACGGCCTGAACGTCAACGGCAACAACGGACCCACGACCAACGTCCGCGTCGAGCAGAGCACCTTCCGCAACACCGGCGACGACGGCATGGCCATGTGGTCGTGGAACCCGAAGAGCGAAGTCAGCCGCAGCGTGTTCGCGTTCAACACCATCTCGCTGCCGATCCTCGCCAACGGCGCCGCGATCTACGGCGGCACGGACAACCGCGTCGAGGACTCGCTGATCAGCGACACGGTGTTCAACGGTGCCGGTGTCATGGTGTCGAGCTGGCACGACGCCAAGCCGTTCGCCGGCACGACCTCGGTGCAGCGCACCACCTTCACCCGCACCGGCACCCGCAACTGGGACTGGGACACCCACACCGGCGCGGTCTGGCTGTTCGCCGAGAAGTCCGACATCACCGCGCCTCTGGTGGTGAGGGACCTGGAGATCGTCGACTCCAGCTACCACGGCATGTTGTTCAGCTGGAACAAGGCGATCTCGAACGTGACGGTGGACAACGTGCGGATCACCGGTACCGGCGGCGCGACCGAGGCCTTCACTGACGACAAGGGCGTGGCGGTGTCCAACGCCGGGTCGCACGGCATCCACTTCAACCTGGTGACCGGCACGGGGCGTTTCGACTGGGTGACCGTGACCGGTGTGAAGGGCACCGGGAGCCAGGGGATGGCCAACGACGAGAACAGGTTCACGGTGCAGCGCGGTACTGGCAACTCCGGCTGGTAGCGAGGAGAGGGCGCTCCCACCCCCCGCGGGCGGGAGCGCCCTGCCGCGTCTCAGGGCCGGGCCAGCCACTCCGACAGCAGCGAGCGCTCCGCTTCCGTCAGCTGCCGCAACGCGGGCAGGGCGCGCCGCACCACGTCGGTCGCCGAGGAGGTCTCGCCCGCGGGCTCGTCGGTGAGGATCGCCCGCGCGACCGTCTCGAACAGGACGTCGGCGAGTTCCGGATCCCGGTCCTGCGGCGCTGAGGACAGCAGGGTGAGCACCGCCCCCGTTCCCGCGGCGTGCACCAGCTCGACGGCCCGCCGTTCGCTCACCCGGAGCCGCCCCGCCGCGGCGACGCGGGCCACGCGGGCGCGCAGGATCTCGATCCCGCCGGCGATCGCCGGCGACCGGGCGGCGCGGGACGGGTCGAGCAGCAGGCCGGCCAGTTCGGGGTTGGCGAGCCCGAAACCGAGGTGCGTGTCCCACCCGGCCCGCAGGTCGGCGACCGGGTCGTCACCCTGCTCGGTCATCGCCTTGGTGGCGACGTACGCGGCGAAGACGTGCTCGGCGACGGCGTCGAGCAACGCCTCCTTGTCCTCGAAGAACCGGTAGATCGCCGGTGCCTGGGTGCCCGCGGCCTGGGCGACGGCGCGGATGGTGACCGCGGCGGCTCCCTGCTCGCGCAGCAGCCGGGCCGCGACCTCCACGACGTGTGCACGTGCCTTGTCCCGGTTGCTCTCGACCACGAGACCCACTCTAGCGCGACGTTGCTAACGTCGATAGTGTCAGCGTTACTACCAACGTTAGCGAGGCAGTGATGATCATCGTCAGTGGAGCGACCGGCCAGCTCGGAGCCCAGGTCGTGGAGCGGTTGCTGGAGCGGGTGCCGGCGAGTCGCGTGGGCGTCAGCGTGCGGGACGTCGACAAGGCCGCGGCGCTGGCCGGGCGCGGGGTGCGGGTGCGGCGGGGCGACTTCGCCGATCCCGGCTCGCTCGCCGGGACGTTCGAGGGGGCGGCGCAGGTGCTGCTCGTCTCGACGAACGACACCCGTTCGACGGCGGTCGAGCGGCACGTCAACGCGATCGAGGCCGCCCGCGCGGCCGGAGTGGAGCGGATCTTCTACACGAGCCACCAGGGCGCGGCGAGCGACTCGCTGTTCCTGCCGATGCCCGACCACGCCGCCACGGAGCGGTGCCTCGAGGAGTCCGGGGTCCCGTTCACGTCGCTGCGCAACGGCTTCTACGCCTCGACGGTCCCGTTGTTGCTGGGGCGGGCCCTCACGACGGGGGAGCTGGTGGCGCCCGCGGACGGTCCGGTGTCGTGGACCGCGCACGCCGACCTCGCCGAGGCGGCCGCGATCCTGCTCGCGGGAGAGGAGAGCTTCGACGGTCCGACCCCGCCCCTCACCGCCCGGGAGGCGCTCGACCTCGGCGACGTCGCGGTGCTGCTGGGGGAGATCACGGGCCGGACGGTTCGGCGGGTCGTCGTCGACGACGAGGAGTGGGCGGCGGCGCTGGTCGGCAACGGTGTGCCGAGGGACCGGGCCGACCTGCTGGTCGGGATGTTCCGGGCGTCGCGGCGGGGCGAGTTCGCGACCACGGGGGAGGAACTGGAGAAGCTGCTCGGACGGCCGGTGACTCCGTTGCGGGAGGTGCTGGAGGAGGCCGTGGGCGGACGGTCCTGAGCGCCTGGTTGGGGAACGGGTTCGGGGCGAGGGGAGGGCCGTGGGCGGGGGCGGGGCGGATGGTGAGTCCGGGCACGGGCACGGGCACGGGCACGGGTGCGGGGCGAGGCAGGGCAGGGGCGCAGCCTGGGTGCGGACCTCGCCCCGACCGCACCCCGGCCCCGCCCCACCCGCGTCACCTCACTGCCGCGAGCCCCCGAGCAACTCCAGGAACTCCGCGCGCGAGCTGTCGATGCGCTCGCCCAGCTCCAGCACCGGCTTGCTCGTGCCCGACGCCAGCTCCGCGCGGGCCACCGTGCGCGCCTCCTCGAACTGCGTGCGCAGCAACACCTTCAGCCGCAGGTCGAAGTCGGCGCCCTGCACGTGCTCGACCGCGGCCAGTTCGGCGGCCGTGATCATGCCGGGCATGTCGTGACCCTCGTGCTGGTCGCTCTCCGCCTTGCCGGCCCTGGCGAGCAACTCGCGGGCCTGCGCCAGTTCGGACCGGTAGCGTTCGCCGACCCGGGCGACCACCGGACCCAGCGCGGAGCCGGGCCGGTCGGCGAGGGCGAGTGCGGCGAGCGCCGACTCGTTCTGCGGGATCACCAGGTCCACGAACGCCAGGTCGGTGGCGGACAGGTCGGTCGGGACAGGGGTGCCGGCCGCCGGTGTGCCACAGGCCGCTGCCGCGAGGACCGCGGTGAGGAGGAGGGCTCGCACTAGGGTCGGCCGTCCGGTCCGCACTTGACGATCCGGTTGATGCAGTCGCGGACGCGTTGCGCCATCTCGGCTTCCGGCCACACGTTGAAGAAGTCGCCGTGCATCGTGAAGCCGGGGCCGGACGACAGCTTGAACTTGGAAGGGTCGCCGTTCGCGGGGTAGCGCAGCACCTGGCGCAGCTTCGGCACCGGCACGGGGTGCGTCGCGGGGCAGTCGCCCGCGACCGGGTAGGACATGTGGCTCTTGTGGTCGGGGGAGTCGAGGTCCTTGCCGTTCCAGCACTGCGGGAAGTCCAGGTAGGACTCGATCATCGTGCCGGCCGGGCAGTTCACGAAGTCCTTGGACGCGCCGACGTGGCCCGCGTGCAGGCACGACCAGCGCGACATCGTGGTGTTGTCCGGTGCGGTGGCCTTGGCGTTGCCCGCGACGATGCGCAGCCCGTACGGCAACGGCTGGATGCGCGCGGTCACGTCGTCGCGCACGCCCTCGCCGAGGTAGTAGAACGTCGTGCCGGTCGGCTCGACGGCCTGGCCGTCGACCAGCAGCGTCGGCACCCAGTACGACGAGAGGTCGACCTTCGGGCTGCACGTGCTGCTCGCCTTGCTCAGGCTGGTCACGTCCGAGTGGGCGTTGGTCGAGGTGTTGCCGAAGAAGCTGTGCATGTGCGAGGCGCCGGCCAGGTTCGGCAGGACGATCGGGTCGTCCGGCAGCTTGTGCGTGAACGGGCACTCGGCCACGAACTCCGCCACGCGCACGGCGTTCGGCGGGATCGGCTCCTGCGGCTTCAGCGGGACGGCCGCCGCCATCGTCGTCTCGGCGGGCGGCGGCGTGGAGGTGGCGGCCGGCGGGGGCGTCGTGGTGTCCGCGAGCGCGGGCGGTGGCGCGACCGTCGTCGTGGAGGTCGGCACGGCCTTGGGCGGCGCGGGAGGCATGAAGAACATCGCGTTCGCGGTGACCGCGGACGCCGCGACGCCCGCCACGGCGAGAGCGGCGATCCACACGCGCCGCCGCAATCGTGGGGTGAGGGGCACTGAAGTTCCTTTCGGCAGGGTCCAGGGGTGTTCTGACCAGGAGATGTCCTGGACGCCCGCCGATAACGGAAAAATCTCGCCGGTCTTTCCGCTCACTCGTCCCGGGAGGTTCCGAGGGCGGTGCGCAACCGCAGGCTGTTCGCCACGACCAGCACGGACGACAACGACATGGCCGCCCCCGCGATCAGCGGGTTGAGCAGTCCGAACGCCGCCAGCGGGAGCGCGGCGGCGTTGTAGCCGAACGCCCACACGAGGTTGCCCCGGATGGTGGCGAGCGTGCGGCCGGCGAGCACGACCGTGTCCGCGATGGCGTCCAGGTCGTCGCGCACGAGGACGACGTCGGCGGCCTGCGCGGCGATGTCGCTGCCGCGGGCGATGGCCATGCCGAGGTCGGCGGCGGCGAGCGCCGGTCCGTCGTTGATGCCGTCGCCGACCATCGCGACGTGCCGCCCCTGCGCGCGCAACCGCTCCACGGTGGCGACCTTGTCCGAGGGACGTACGTTCGCGATCACCTCGCCGACGCCGATCTCCGCGCCAACGGCTCGCGCGGCGGCCTCGTGGTCGCCGGTGAGCAGCACGGTCCGCAGTCCGAGCGAGTGCAGCCGCGCGACCGCGCTCTGGGCGGACGGGTGCACGGTGTCACGCAACGCGATGCCGCCCACCACCTCGCCGTGCCGGGCGACGAGCACACCGGTCGCCGGTCCCAGCTCCGACCACCACTCGGCGGCGGCCGCGGGCACCACGACGTCGAGCCGCGCCATGAGCTCGGCGGACCCCACGACGACCGGAGCACCCTCCACCTCGCCGCGCGCGCCGGCGCCGACCAACGCCTCGAACCCGGTCACCGCGGGCGCGTCCGGGCACGCCGCGGCGATCGCGACACCGATCGGGTGCTCGGAGGCGGCCTCCACCGCGGCCGCGGGCCTCAGCACGTCCTCCCCGGTGAACGACGTCGTGGCGGCGACCCGCATGCGGCCGGTCGTGACCGTGCCGGTCTTGTCCAGCACGACGGTGTCGACGGCCCGCGTCGCCTCCAGCACCTCCGGTCCCTTGACCAGGATGCCGAGCTGTGCGGCGCGCGCCACGCCCACCATCAGCGCGGTCGGCGTGGCGAGGCCGAGCGCGCACGGGCACGCGATGATCAGCACGGCGACCGCCGCCGTGAACGCGTCACGGGTGGAGTGGTCGGTGAGCAGCCACCCGGCGAGCGTCAGGGCCGACAACGCCAGCACCACCGGCACGAAGACCGAGCACACCCGGTCGACCAGGCGCTGCACCGCGGCCTTGCGTTCGGCGGCCTGCTCGGCCAGCGCCCGCATCTGCGCGAGCTGGGTGTTCGCCCCGACCGCCGTCGCACGGACGAGGAGCCGCCCGGCGCTGTTGACCGTGCCGCCCGTGACGTGGTCACCGGGACCGACCTCGACCGGCACGGGCTCGCCCGTCATGGACGCCGTGTCGACCGCCGAGTACCCCTCCACCACGACGCCGTCGGCGGGCAACGCCTCGCCGGGCCGCACCACGAGCAGGTCGCCGACGCGCACCTCCGCCGCCGGCACGGTGGTCTCGGCACCGTCGCGCAGCACCCTCGCGTCCTTCGCCGCGATGCCCGCGAGCGCGGTGAGCAGCCCCACCGCGGACCGCCGCGACCGCAGCTCGAAGTAGCGACCCGCCAGCAGGAACGTCGTGACGCCCGCCGCCACGTCGAGGTAGACGGCGTCCGCGCCTTCCGCCGTCACGCCGAAACCGAGCCAGTAACCCGGACCGGAGGGCCCGGCCACGAGCGACCACAGTGCCCACCCGAACGAGGCGAGGACTCCCAGCGACACCAGGGTGTCCATGCTGGACGCGCCGTGCCGCAGGTTGCGCAGCGCCGCCCGGTGGAACGGCCACGCCGAGTACGTCACCACCGGCAACGCGAGGAGCACGCACAACGCCTCCCAGCCCGGGAAGCGCAGCGCGGGCACGAGAGCGAGGCTGATCGACAGGTTGCCGAGGGGGATCGCGAGCACGGCCGCGACCACGAGCCTGCGGCGCAGTCCGGTGACCGTGTCGCGGGACTGCTCGCGGTCGCGCCCGGCCGGCGTGGCGTCGTAACCCGCGTCCCGGACGACCTGCACGGCGTCATCGGCCCGCATCCCCTGGGGCAGGTGGACCACCGCGCGTTCGGTGGCGTAGTTGACGGTCGCGCGGACGCCCGCGACCTTGTTCAGCTTGCGCTCGATCCGCGTGGCACAGGCCGCGCAGGTCATGCCGGACACCGTCAGTTCGACGGCGCCGTCCGTGGTGGTGGTCATGACTGGTCAGTTCTTCCTTCCGGAGAGCTCTGCGAGCATCGCGTTGTAGGCGTCGAGCCGGTCGTCGTGCCCGGTGTCGGTGGCGCGGTCGAACCGCACGGCCTCGCGGCGGTCGGCCACCGCCCACTGCCGCAGCAGCGCGAGCACGACGACGAGCATCGGGATCTCGCCGGTGGCCCAGGCGATGCCGCCGCCGAGGCGCTGGTCGGTGAGGAGGTCGGGCATCCAGGTCAGGCCGAGGGTGCGGTAGGAGTACTCGGCGATCACGGTCTGCTTGTTCATGAGGATCACGCCGAAGAACGCGTGGAACGGCATCACCGAGAACACCAGGCCGAGCCGTGCCAGGTGGGGGAGCGTGCGCGGTGCGCGGTCGACCCCGATGACGAGCCAGAAGAACACGTAGCCGCTGACGAGGAAGTGGAGGTTCATCAGCTGGTGCGCCCAGTGGAAGCGCATCGCGGCACCGAAGAGGTCGGAGAAGTACAGGACGTAGAACGAGCCGACGAACGTCGCCGCGGCCACCGCGGGATGCGTGAACAGCCGTGCGGCGCGGCAGTGCATCAGCGCCGTCACCCACTGCCTCGGTCCGGCCGGCAGCACCCGCAACGCCAGCGTGAGCGGTCCGCCGAGCACGAGCAGCACGGGCGCGAGCATGTTCAGCGACATGTGCGCGACCATGTGCGTGCTGAACATTCCGGCCGCGTACCGGCCGACGCCGGACGAAGTCGCGACCAGCACCACGGCGCATCCGAGCAGCCACGCGGCGGTCCTCCCGAACGGCCAGGCGTCGCCCCGCCGGAGCAGCGTCCGGACCGCGACGACGTAGGCCACCGCCAGCAGGACCGCGCCGAGTCCCAGCACGAGGTCGAACCGCCAGCCCAGCACGATCTCCGTGAGCGACGGCGGGTCCGGGAGCTCGTAGCCCAGCACGGTCTCCTGTGGTGACGGCCTGGTCCGCGACCAGGCGGGCGGCACGAGGTGGGTCAGCCCGGCCGACGCGCCGAGCGCCAGTCCGACGGCCACCAGTTCCGCGGCGAGAGGCCTTCGCCAGCGAGCACGCAGCACCAGGACCGCCGCGCACACGAAGGCTTTGAGCAGCAACAGGACCGCATAACCGCCGTGCATCCCGGAAGGTCCGGTCAGCACCGCTCCCGCCACCGCTCCACTGAGGACGACCACGACGAGGCACCACCCCGTCAGGCGGCGGTAGCGCTGCAACACCACCTCGGTGCCGCCTCCCGGCCGGCGCAGGTGAGTGCGCAACGCGACGAGCGAGCCGATCCACACCGCGGCCGCCGGGACGTGCCAGACCATCGCGTTGGTGGCGACGTCGTGCCACGCGCCGTTGGCCACGTGCCCGGCGATCACCGGTGCCAGCACGCCGGCCAGGGCGGGAACGAGCCACAGCACCGAGGTCGTCCACGTCAACGTCGCCCGCGCGCCCACCGCGACGACCGCGGCGGCCACCGCCGAGCAGATCCACGCCTTGGGCTCCTCGGCCGCGTCCACGAGCCCGCCCAGGTGCTCCAGCGCGACCGCGAACGACTGCCCGGACGCGTCCGCCGCGGACAGCACGATCGCCGCGCCGGACGCGCAGCACCACACCGTCGCCGCCGTCGCGGCCGTGCGCACCGCCGCGTACGCGTGCGCTGTCAGCCGGGTGCGTTTCGGTGGCGCGGGCACGACGAACGCACCGAATGCGAGCGCTCCCACGGTGACGGTCGCGGCGGCGTTCGCCAGCGTCCGCACGAGCCCGAACGCCAGTGACGTCAGCCTGCCGGGGTCGCTGTCACCGAGGGCGGCGTAGACGTCGCCCGCCGCCCAGAGCACGACGACCACGACGCACGACACCGAGCCGACCGCCGCGAGCGCGACGGTCCTGTCCACCTTCATGCACTGGCGGTCGGGCGGGACGCCGTTCCGGTTCCCAGGGAACCGCACAGGTGTGACCGAGCGAACTTTCGTCCACTCGGGATCGTGGCCCGCCGGAACTCGCGGGAACCAACCCGGCCGCCGCCGCGACCTGTAGGCGTGAGAAGCGTCAAGTTGAAGCCGTCACACGGTTTGGCGGCGTTGCTGGTGTCGCTGACCGTGAGCTGTTCCGCCGCGCCCGCGCCACCGGTCGCGCAGGACGAAGTCGCCGTGACCGTCCAGGACTGCCAGGGCAAGGACATCACGTTCACCAGCACGCCGACGCGCGCGGTGACCCTGGACGGGTGGGCCGCCCAGGCGATGGCGCGGCTCGGGCTGACGGACAGGATCGTCGGCACCGGCTTCACCGGACCCCTCGCCGTGGAGAAGGAGCCCTACCTCGGCGCACTGGCCAAGGTGCCGGTGATCAGCGACAAGGTGCCCGGCACGGAAAGCGTCGCCGCCCTGCGGCCCGACGTCGTGCTGACGAGCTTCGCGTCGTTCGGCGGTGGGTCCGGGCCCAAGGACGCCGACCTGGTCACCATGGGGGCGCCCGGGATCGCGGGGTGCATCGCCGACCGCACCAGGCCCATGACCGACCTGTCGGTCACCTACGACTACCTCGACCGGCTCGGCAAGGTGTTCCGCGTCGAGGACAGGGCGACGGCGCTGATCACGGAACTGAAGGGGCGCGAGGCCGCGGTCAGGGCGAAGACCTCGTCCGGCGCGCGACCGCGCGTCATGGCCCTGGCCGACAACCCCGTCGCGGGCCAGCCGGTGAAAGCGCTCGGCGGGTCGACGCCCGTGAACGCGCTGATCGAACTCGCGGGCGGCACCAACGTGTTCTCCGAGGTGGACGGGATGCACGCGGACGTCTCACCGGAGAAGATCGCGGAGCTCGACCCGCAGGTGATCTGGGTCGTGACGGACTTCAGCTTCGCCAAGGCCAAGGGGGAGGAGCTGGTCGGCCAGATCAGGGCGAACCCGTTCCTCGCGACGACGAGCGGCGCCCGTGACGGCCGGATCGTCAGCAGCTCCCAGTACGTCGTCGGGTTCCCGTCCGCGCTCAACCTCGACGGCCTCGAGCAGCTCGCGCGGGAGCTGCACCCGTGAGGACGGGCCTCGTCCTCGCCGTGGTCGTGTCCGTCGTGGTCGCCGTGGGCATCGGGCCGGTGACCGTGCCGGTCGCCGACGTGGCGGGGGTCCTGGTCGAACGGCTGACCGGCGGCATCGCGCATCCGGGCACCGACCTGATCGTGTGGCGGTTGCGGCTGCCGCGCGTCCTGCTCGGCGCCGTGGTCGGTGCGGGGCTCGCGGTGGCGGGTGCCGTCGTGCAGTCCGTGGTGCGCAACCCGGTGGCCGATCCGCACCTGCTCGGCCTGTCGTCCGGCGCGTCCGTCGGCGCGGTCCTCGTGCTGACCTCGGGCACGACCTTGCTCGGCCTGGTCACCGTTCCGCTGGCCGCCTTCGCCGGTGCGACGTTCGCGATCGTCGTCGTGCTCGCGATGGCCCAGCAACGAGGCCGCGTGCAGCCGTTGCGGCTGGTGCTGGTCGGGGTCGCGTGCGCACACCTGTTCAGCGGCGTGACGTCGTTCCTGCTCGCGAGCACCAACGACACGGCGGCCCAGCAGCAGATCATCTTCTGGATGCTCGGCGGGCTCTCCGGCACGCAGTGGAACACCCTGCTGGTCCCGGTGCTGGTGCTGGCGTTCGCGATGCTCGTCCTGATGACGCGGTCGCGGCGGATGAACGCCCTCGTGCTCGGCGACGACGCCGCGGCGGGACTCGGCGTGGACGCGGCACGGCTGCGCTGGCAGCTGCTCGTGCTGACGACGCTGCTGACCGGAACCCTGGTCGCCGTGTCCGGCGGCATCGGGTTCGTCGGCCTGATCATCGGCCACCTGGCGCGGATGCTGGTCGGTGCCGACCACCGCCGGATGCTGCCGGTCACCGCCGCGCTCGGCGCCTGCTTCCTCGTGTGGGCGGACGTGCTGGCGCGCATCGTGATCGCGCCCGCCGAACTCCCGGTCGGCGTCGTCACGGCGTTCCTCGGCGTGCCGCTGTTCCTGCTGGTGATGCGCCGCGCCGGCCACAGACTGGAGACGGCCTCGTGAGTCTTGCAGTGGAGGACGTCAGCGCGTCGCTGGGCGGCAAGCAGGTGCTGCACAACGTTTCCTTTACCGTTCCCGACGGCCATTTCGGCGTGCTCGTCGGCCCCAACGGCAGCGGGAAGTCGACGTTGCTGCGCACGGTGTTCCGGGCGGCGCGGCCCTCGGGCGGACGGGTGCTGGTGGACGGCGAGGACGTGTGGCTCTCCACCGCCCGCGACGCGGGCAGGCGCACCGGGGTCCTGTTGCAGGAGCAGCACTCCGGCTTCGAGTTCACCGTCGAGGAGACCGTCGCCCAGGGCCGCACCGCGCACCTCGGCCGGTTCGACCGGCTGACGAAGCAGGACGACGAGATCGTCGCCGAGGTCTGCGAGCGGACCGGCCTCGCGGCCTTCGCGGACAGACGGCTCGCGGAGCTGTCCGGCGGCGAACGGCAGCGCGTGTTCCTGGCCCGGGCGCTCGCACAACGCCCTCGCCTGCTCGTCCTCGACGAGCCCACCAACCACCTCGACATCCGGCACCAGCTCGACCTGCTGGAACTGATCCGCGACCTCGGCATCACGGTGGTCGCGGCTCTGCACGGCCTCGACATGGCCGCGGCCTACGCCGACGCGGTCGTCGTGCTGGACGCGGGCCGGGTCGTCGCCTCGGGACCTCCGGCGGAGGTGCTCACCGGGGACCTCGTGAGTGAGGTGTTCGAGGTCGAGTGCACAGTGGACGTGGTGGCCGGCCTGCCCAGGTTCGGTTTCCGGCCGAGGGCCGGTGCGAGTCCGGGTCGGGGGAGGTGAGGTGCCCGGCGCGACCACCTGCCCGCGACCGGACCCGTCAGTCCACGACGGCGGTCACCTCCGCCTCCACCAGGATGCCCGGCTCGAACAGCAACTCGACGCCGATCAACGACGCCGGCGGGGTCGCCGTGATGCCCAGCTCCTTCGCGGCCTGCTCGACCCCCGCGGCGAACGCGTCGTACATCTCCCGCCGCCACCCGGCCGCGTACCAGGTGATCCGGACGACGTCGTCGAACGTCGCCCCCGCCGCGGCCAGCGATGTCGCCACGTTGCGGTACACCTGCACGACCTGCCCGGTCAGGTCGCCGGGAGCGACGAGTTCGCCGTCGCCGTTCCACGACACCTGACCGGCCACGTGGACCTGCCGGCTGCCGGTGGCCACCGCCACGTGGTGGTAGTCGGGCACCGGGACGAGGCCTTCGGGGTTGATCAGGGACACCGTCATCGCTCACTCCTCGAATAACTTCACGCTTGAAGTGATGACACTATGCAGTGACTTCAAGCGTGAAGTCAAATGAGCCCCGGTAGGGTGTCCGGGTGGCCGCAGAACCCGACCAGGACGCCCCGCGCTGGCTCGACGCCGACGAGAAGGAGGCGTGGACCGGCCTCATCTCGCTGGCGCTGCTGATGCCG
This sequence comes from Lentzea albida, assembly GCF_900111005.1. Classification (GTDB taxonomy): domain Bacteria; phylum Actinomycetota; class Actinomycetes; order Mycobacteriales; family Pseudonocardiaceae; genus Lentzea; species Lentzea albida. The sequence goes on along the minus strand of NZ_FOFV01000007.1, from coordinate 141,244 downwards.
GGCCGCCTGGAGGCGCCCGTGCACCAGGTGTCCGGGCTGACGCTGTTCGAGTACATGACGCTGAGCCAGATCTCCGAGGCGCCGGGCCGCGTGATCCGCATGAGCGAGCTCGCGTACCTGACGAACGGGTCGTTGTCGCGACTGTCCAATGTGGTCAAACGGCTGGAGCAGCGCGGCTGGGTGTCGCGGTCGCCCGACCCGGCGGACGGCCGCTACACCCTCGCCGCGCTCACCGAGAGCGGCCATGAGCTCGTCGTCTCCACGGCGCCCGTGCACGTGCGCGCGGTGCGGGAGCTCGTGCTCGACCCGTTGAACAAGGCAGACCGGCAGGCGCTGGCGCGCATCGCCGCCAAGCTCCGCACCCGTCCGTCGGACTACGGCCAGGACGCGCGCCAGCCGTAGTGATCACGGACGTTGTCGACGTGATGCCCGGCGCGTGGTGGAGGCTCGGTCTGCATCGCACACGGAGGTCTTCGTGTGCCACCGTAAAGCCCGGCTGACCGTGCACGGACGGCGCCTGGTCATCGAGCGTGTCGCCGCCGGACGCCCGGCCGCCTACGTCGCCTGCGCCGAGATCCACCCCGACGAGACCGCCACCGCCAGGCGCGCCCACACCGCGCTCGACGGACACCCGCCCATCACCCGAATCAACAACGTCTCAGGGCACTGCAGCCAGCCGAAGCCGGCGCGGATCAGCTCTGGTTCAGTGCGCGCTCCATCGCACGGCGTGCGCGCCCGGCCGCGGCCTCGTCGTGCTCGACCTGCATGGCCGCGTTGAGCGCGAAGCCCGCGGCGAGGATCTCGAACAGGGCCTGCTCGACGTCGAAGCCCTCCGGCACCTCGCCCTGCTCCACGGCTATCTCCAGGTCGGCCCGCAGCTGATCCCGCCAGCGCGACCACGCCCCGACCACCGCGTCGCGGACCTCGCCGGGACGGCCGTCGTACTCGCTGAGCGCGGCCGTCAGCAGGCAGCCGCCGGGCAGCAGCGGCTCGGCGAGGTAGCGCACGGAGTTGTCGCACAACACCCGCAGCCGGTGCAGGCCGGGCCGTTCGCCGAGTGCCGGTTCCACGAACTGCCGCCAGAAGTCGACGAACGCCTTGTCCACAGTGGAGATCTGCAGCACCGACTTGGTGCCGAAGTGCTTGTGCACCCCGGACTTGCTCATCTCGAGCTCCTCGGCGAGCCGGCCGATCGTGAGGCCCTCCAGCCCCTCCGCGGAGGCGATCTCGGCGGCGCGGCCGAGGATCCGGGCACGCGTGAGCAGTGCTTCGGCGGCGGAACGGCGCGGCGACATGGCACAAGAATAGCGTACGCACGTTCGCTATTGATTTGGAGAACGCTCGTACGCTAAGTTCGCCGCGCAGATCACGACGAGGGAGCGCGAAGTGCGAGTACGACGACTGGGGTGGGCGGGGCTCGAGGTCGAGGCGGCCGGCAGGAGGCTGCTCATCGACTACGTGCAGGACCTGACACCGCTCTTCACGGGCTGGCAGCCGGGCATCGGTCTGGCGAAGGCGAGCGGGCGCGCCGACGCGGCACTCGTCACCCACCTGCACCGCGACCACACCGACGCCACCGCGCTGGTGGGTGCACTGACGCGGGGCGCGCCGTTGCTCCGCCCGGCACCCGGCCACGGCGACGACGTCGACAACGTGGCCACGCTGCTGGGCGAGCGCGAACTGGCGGAGCACGACCTGGGCGCCGAGGTCGTGGACACCTGGTCCGTCCACGAGTTCGGACCGTTCACCGTCACGGCCGTCCCGTCCGTCGACGGTCTGGGCGACCCGCAGCTGAACTGGGTGCTGGAGGCCGAAGGGCAGCGCGTCTTCCACGGCGGCGACACGATGTTTCACGGCTGGTGGTGGCTGGTCGCCCGCCGCTTCGCCCCGTTCGACGCGGCCTTCCTCCCGGCCAACGGCGCGGTGGTCGACGCACCTCACCTCCAGCCGCCGAGCCCGGTCGCGGCCGCGATGGACCCGCTCCAGGCCGCGGCGGCGGCGAAGATCCTCGCGGCCCGCCACGCCGTGCCGATGCACTACGAGACGGAGCAGCCGTTCAAGATCCCTGGCTACGTCGAGGTCGGCGACCCGGAGGGGGAGTTCCGCGAGCACGCCGGACAGCGCGCGCACGTGCTCCCGGTGGGGGAGTGGCTCGACCTGGCCGCGTGAGGGGCGCTTCGACGGGCCCGCGAACGAAGTTGTTAGACATAATCATTGACGTACGTTGGGAGAGCAGCACACTATTGACCCGCGGCGGCCACGCCGCACCCCAGCAGGGCACCTGGAGGCTCGAATGTCCGCAGTGCGCGACCTCGGTGCCGTGGTGGCCGCTGCGGTGGTCCTGGTGGCGGGTGCGCCGGCCGTGAAGGCGGCGCCGGCCGAGCCGTGCCTCGGAAGCGCGATCTGCACGGCCGGACTGCTGTCCGACGGCACCCCGTACCAGTTCGTGAAGCCGTCCGCGTGGAACGGTGTGGTCCTGGTCGACATGGACTTCGCCGCGGGCGGGCTGACCTCCCCGCTCACAGCGGGTCTCGTCGGGCGCGGCTACGCCGTCGGCGGCACGACCAGGACGGTCACCGGGTGGCGGATCGCCGGGGCCGTCGACAACCAGGCCGCCGCGCTCGACCGCTTCGAGGCGGCGTTCGGCCCGGCGCGGTGGGCGATCGCCGAAGGTCGCTCGATGGGCGGGTTCGTGGCCGCCGGGGCGGCGCAGGTCCACCCCGGACGGTTCGACGCCGCCGTGCCGATGTGCGGCGGGCTGGGCGGCTCGGTGGGGCAGTGGAACCAGAAGCTCGACACCGTGTTCACGCTGAAGATGTTGCTGTTCCGCGACACCGCGTTGCCGGTCACGGGGATCCCCGCCGACGTGCCGGGGGCGCAGCAGCAGTGGATCTCGGCACTGGCGGCCGCGCAGTCCACCCGGGAGGGACGGGCGCGCATCGCACTCGCGGCCGCGATCGGCCAGCTCCCGGCCTGGGGGCTCGCGGCCGACGGTGGCACGACACCGGTGCCGCGGTCGTGGGACGCGGCGGGCCTGCAGAACGGAATGTACCTCGCGTTGGCCGGTGGGCCGTTGCCGTACATCGGGCAGGCGATGAGCAGCAGGCGCGCGATCGAGCAGGTGACCGGCGGCAACCCGTCCTGGAACACCGGCGTCGACTACGGCCGCCAGTTCCTGTCGGCCGAACCGGCCCACCGGCTCGCCGTCGTGCGGCTGTACGCCGAAGCCGGCTTGGACCTCGGCGCCGACCTGAGGCGGCTGGCCGGCGCTCCGCGCGTCGCCGCCGACCCGGCCGCCGTGCGGGCCTTCGCCCAGGGCCTCGTGTTCACGGGTGACGTGCGCGTTCCCGTCCTCACCGTCAACGGCACGGGTGACCAGATCTCGACCGTGGCGCAGCAGCAGTCCTACGGGGAACTGGCCCGCCGCGCGGGCAACGGCCCGCTCGTGCGGCAGACATACGTGCGCACGGCCGGGCACTGCACCTTCACCGTGGGGGAGCAGGTGGCCGCGATCGAGAAGATGTGGCACCGCCTCCGGACGGGCCGCTGGCCCGATGTCTCGCCGCGAGCGATGAACGCGCTCGCGGGCGACGGCCGGTACGTCGAGTACGGCCCGCCCCGGTTCAACCGGCAGTACGCGGGCTGACGAAGAACGACCGGCGCACCACGACCTTGACACGACCAGGTGTCAAAGTAAGACACTATTGCCCACGTCCGTAAAGCGGATGATGTTGTATCGACGACGGGAGCACCGATGCTCAAGTCTCGTAGATCTCTTGTCGCGCTGCTGGCCGCGGTGCTCGTCGCCGCCACGGGATGTGGCGGCGGGGCGTCCGGCGGTGCCCAGAGCCCTGCCGGAGACGACGGGGCCGCGCACCACGACGCGCTTCCCCAGCAGTTCAAGGATTCGGGCGTGATCCGCTTCGCGGGTGACTCGCACCCGCCCTACCGGATCGTCGGCAAGGACGGCACGACGGTCACCGGGCTCGACCACGACCTCCAGCAGGCCCTCGGCAAGGTGCTGGGCGTGCGCACGGAGATGACCGTCGTGCCGGGACTGCCCGCCGCGCTGTCGGGCATGCTGTCCGGCCGCTACGACGCGTTCAACGGGCCGGTCAAGGACACGGCGGAACGCGAGAAGCAGTTCGACGCCGTCGTCTGGATGGTCACGAGGACCGCCTACCTGATCCCGAAGTCGGGGTCGTCCGGGGTGGAGGCCAGTGACGACCTGTGCGGCAAGAAGGTCGCCGCCGTGTCGGGCAGCATCGTGCAGGACCAGATCGTCAGGCTGACCGACTGGTGCGTGAAGAAGAGCAAGCCGCCGGTGGAGTTCATCGGCCTGGCCGACACCAACGGCACCATCCTGGCCGCCAAGTCCGGCCGGGCCGACGCCGCGGGGATGACCGAGAGCGCGGCGATCGACGCGCTCGCGGCCGCGAAGGACGACTTCACCTACGTGACGCAGACCGACGAACAGGGCGCGGGCGTCGACAAACTGGCCATGCTGCTGCCCAAGTCGAGCGGCCTCGGCCCGGTGGTGCACAAGGCGTTCCAGGAGCTGTTCGCGAACGGCGAGTACGACCGGATCATGAAGCAGTACGGGCTGGAGAACGTGAAGGTCGCGAAGCCCGAGATCAACACGGCGGCCGGCTGATGACGACGACCGCCACTCCGCACGACCTCGGGCACGTGGACGTCGCCACCGCCCGCCCCCGGCCGAGGCCGTGGCGCTGGCTGCTGGGCGCGCTCATCGCCGTCGGCCTCGCCCAGGTCGCCTGGTTCGTCACGCACAACCCGCGGTTCGAGTGGCCCGTCGTGGCCGAGTACCTGTTCGACCCGAACGTGCTGGCGGGCCTCGGCACCTCCGTGCTGCTCACGGTGGTCGCGATGCTCGCGGGCTCGGTGCTCGGGGTGCTGCTCGCCCTCGGGCAGCTCGCGGACTTCGGCCCGGTGCGGTGGGTCTGCACCCTCTACATCGGACTGTTCCGCGGCATCCCGCCGCTGGTGCAGCTGCTGTTCTGGTTCAACCTCGCCTACCTGCTGCCGCGACTGTCGATCGGCGTGCCGTTCGGGCCGACCTTCGGCTCGTGGTCGACGAACGACCTGATCACGCCGCTGACGGCGGCGTTGATCGGCCTCACGCTGCACGAGGCCGCGTACATGGCGGAGATCGTCCGCGCGGGCATCCTCTCGGTGGACCCCGGCCAGCGGGACGCGGCGATGGCCATGGGTTTCACCGGCGGGCAGACGTTCCTGCGCGTCGTCCTGCCGCAGGCGATGCGGGTGATCATCCCGCCGAGCGGCAGCCAGTTCATCTCACTGCTGAAGGGGACGTCGCTGGTGAGCGTCATCGCCATGACCGATCTGCTGCACGCGGTGCAGACCGTCTACAACCAGACCTACCAGATCGTGCCGATGCTGATCGTGGCGTGCTTCTGGTACCTGGTCGTCGTCACCGCCCTGTCGTTCCTGCAGCAGCGCCTCGAGCGCCGGTTCGGCCGCGGGCAGCGGTCCACGCGGGGGGAGTGGCTCGCATGACCGGGGTTCCCGTGCTGAGCGTCCGGAACATCCGGCGCAGCTTCGGCGAGCACGCCGCGCTCGACGGGGTCAGCCTGGACGTGGCGCAGGGCGAGGTGGTCGCCGTGATCGGACCGTCCGGCTCGGGCAAGTCCACCCTCGTGCGGTGCGTGCACCAGCTCGAACCGATCGACAGCGGCGCCATGTACCTCGACGGCGAGTTGCTGGGTCACGAGCACGCCGGCGACCGGGTGCGGCCGTTGCCCCCGCGCCGGGTGGCGGAACAGCGGCGCCGCATGGGCATGGTCTTCCAGCAGTTCCAGCTCTTCCCGCACTGGACGGTGACGCGCAACATCACCGAAGCCCAGGTGCGGGTGCACGGACGGGACCGCGCCCAGGCCCACGAGCGGGCGGTGGAACTGCTCGCCAAGGTCGGGCTGGCGGACAAGGCCGACGCCTACTCGCGGCAGCTCTCCGGCGGGCAGCAGCAGCGGGTGGCGATCGCCAGGGCGCTCGCCACCCGGCCGCGGATCATGCTGCTCGACGAGCCGACCAGCGCCCTCGACCCCGAACTGGTCGACGAGGTGCTGACCGTGATCAGGGACCTCGCGGCCGCCGGGCTGACGATGATCATCGTCACGCACGAGATCGCCTTCGCCCTGGAGGTCGCCGACCGCTTCGTCTTCATGGACCGCGGCCGCGTCGTCGAGCAGGGCCCCGTCGCGGACGTGCTCGGTGACGGCAGGTCGGACCGCCTGCGCGCGTTCCTGTCCCGCTACACCCAGCAGCGCGGTTCCGCGCGGGAGGAGGGGGCCCGTGTCTGACGTGGTGACCGTGCTGTCCGTCGGGGACCTCGTGCTCGACGAACCGGACCCGGCGTCCTTCCTCGTCCCCGCGCGGAAGGCCCTCGCGGAGGGCGACCTGGTGATCGGGCACGTCGAGGTCCCGCACAGCACGACGGACGTCCAGGTGAGCACGGACGTCCCGGCGCCACCGGCCGACCCCGCCGGGCTGGCCGCGCTGGCGGACGCGGGCTTCCACGTCGTGACCCTCGCGGGCAACCACGTCTACGACGCCGGCGAGACCGGCGTCGCGGACACGATCGCCCACGCGCGTGCCGCCGGGCTCGCCACGGCGGGAGCGGGACCGGACCTCGGTTCGGCGCGGCGCCCGGTGGTGCTCGACCGCGGCGGCGTGCGGATCGGCGTGCTCAGCTACAACCTCGTCGGTCCCCGCGAGTCCTGGGCCACCTCCCGCAAGGCCGGCTGCGCCTACGTCCGGGTGCTCACGCACTACGAACTGGACCACGCGACTCCGGGCGGTCCGCCGAGCGTCTACACCTTCGCCGACCCGGTGACCCTGGCCGCGATGGAGGACGACATCCGCGCGCTGGCGTCCGAAGTGGACGTTGTCACCGTGTCCATGCACAAGGGCGTCGGGCACACACCCGCCGTGCTGGCGATGTACGAACGACCGGTCGCGCGGGCCGCGATCGACGCGGGCGCGCACGCCGTGTTCGGCCACCACGCGCACATCATGCGCGGCATCGAGGTCCACCGCGGACGTCCGATCTTCCACGGGCTCGGCAACTTCGTCACCGTCACCCACGCGCTCTCCCCGATCGGCAACGACAGCGCCGAACGCGCCGGCTGGGCGCGCAGGCGGGTCGAGCTGTACGGGTTCGCGCCGGACCCGGACATGCCGTTCTACCCGTTCCACCCGGAGAGCAGGAACACGGTCGTCGCCGTCTGCCGCTTCGACCGCGACGGGATCGTGGCGGCCGGGTTCCTCCCGTGCCGGATCGACGACGCCGGGCGGCCGGTGCCGGTGTCGCGTTCGGACGGTGGCGGGGAGGTCGCCGACTACGTGCGGGCGATCGGCGAGAAGGCCGGGCTGGCAACGGAGTTCGCCTGGGACGGCGACGAGGTCGTGCTGCCGGGCGTCCGCCCCGCTCAGCCCGCGTAGTCGCTGCCGTGTCCGCGCACCAGGGCCGCCACGTCCTCGTCGTACCGGCCGACGACCTGCTTCACGCGCTGCTCGGCCAGCAGCGCCAGTTCGTCGTACAGCTCCCTGAACAACGCCCGGGCTCGTGCCCGCGGCCACGGCTGGGGCAGCAGGGACATCGGCAGTTCCGGGTCGAGGCCGGGGAACCGGCGCCAGGCGTCCATGAGCGCGGTGCGCACGACGAGGGCCTCGGCCGTGCCGATCCGTCCCCCGGCCAGCCTGCGGCGCACGGCGGAGTACTCGTCGATCAGGGCGGCGTACCTGTCGTGCAGTTCGTCGAGGTCCCAGGCGGTGATGGGGTGACCGCCGAGGGGACTGCCGTCGGCGACCTCCGCGCGCAGCACCGTGGCGGAGTCGATGCCGAGCTCGGACAGCACGTCCGTGATCGCGGCGACCCGGTCGTGCGGGGAGACCCAGACGCCGTCGAACAGGGACTCGAACCCGAGCCACGCCAGCCGCGAGCGCAGGGCGTGGCGCAGGTCGCGCTGCTCCTCGGGCACCGAGAAGACCGCGATCGTCCACAACCCCGTCCACGCCTCCTCGGTGGCGCCGAACGCGACGATCTGCCGCAGGCCGTCCTCCAGGACCTGCGCGGCACGCGGGCTCAGCGCGTACGAGGTGTGGCGGCCCGCCCGCGACAGCTCCAGCAGCCCGCGGCGGGACAGCCTGCTCAACGCGGCCCGCGCGCTGATCTCCGTGATGCCGAACTCGCCGAGCAGCTCCACGAGCGCGGCGGAGGGCAGCGGTGCCTGCTGGCCGTACCAGTAGTCGCCGATCAGGGTGAGGAGCAGGTGCTGGGGGCTGCCGCCGGACTGCATCCTGGGGAGCGCGGGCACGTCGTGAGGAGCGGCGGACATGCTCCCACTCTACATTTTCCGCATCGGCCGACACGAGATGAGAAGTACGACTCGTTGAGGTGTTCCTGCTTTCGGTATACGTCCTGGCGCCCTGAAGAGTGCGGAGCGACGATGCTTGACACTTTGCTTCTCGGCTGGTCGAGTATGAGTCTAGCTTTGAGCGTTGTGAGGGGAGTGTGGATGTGGTCGAGTCCTCGCCGTCGAACCGCGCTCGGTGACGGGTCAGGGCGCCCGGTGGGTGGTGTGGTGGCGGACCAGGTCGACGTCCTCCGGGTCGAGCTCGAGGACGACCTGGCGCACCCGGTGCTCGGCCAGCGGCCCGAGCCCGTCGTAGACCTCGGCGAACAACGCCCGTGCGGTGTCACGGGGCCAGTCGGCGGGCAGCAGCTCGTGCGGGAGGTTCGGGTCCTTCCACCGGAACGTGCGCCACTCGTCCATGACTTCCGTGCGGCGCACCAGTGCCTCGGCCGCCGTGACCCGGCCCGCGCGGACCTGCTCGGCCAGCGGCGAGACCGCGTCCACGAACCGGTCGTACAGGTCGCGCACCTCGTCGAGGTTCCAGGCCTGGGTCAGCGGCCGTCCGCCGACCGGGCCGCTGCTGCGCAGCACGACCGCGCTCGTCACGCCGAGCGCGTCGAGCTCGCTGACGGCGTCCTCGCCGGACGCGGTCGGCGAGATCCAGAAACCGTCGAAGATGGGCGCGAACCCGAGCCACCGCAGCCGCGTGCGCAACTGGTGGCGCACCTCGCGCTGCTCCTCGGGGACGGAGAACGCGACTGTCGTCCACGTGCCGTCCCAGGGCTGCGACGTCAGACCGAACGACAGCACCCGGCGGACCGAGTCGCCCAGCGTCACCGCGGCGGGACCCTCGACGCCGTAGAACGTGCGGCGCCCGTTGCGGTGCACGGTGATCATGCCGCGGCGGGACAGCCTGCTCAGGGCCGCCCGCCCGCTGGTCTCGGTGATCCCGAACTCGGACAGCAGCCGCACCAGCGCCGCCGACGACGGCCGGCCGCCGCTGGAGAGCCAGTAGTCCGCGTAGAGCGTCATGAGCAGGTGCTGCGGCGCGCCGCCGTGCTGCTGGCGGGGGAGCAGGTCGGAGCGGGGTCCGCGCGGAGAGGCGGATCGCGGCGTGGCCGTCACGATCAACGAGTGTAAGGCGGGATGCCGGCCGTCACGGATCGTGCCGGTCGTGACCGAGGAGGTGCGCAGGTGACCGAGCAACCACTCGCCGGGCGGACGGTCGTCGATCTCACGACGGCCCTGGCCGGGCCCTACGCCACCCTGCTGCTCGGGGGACTGGGCGCGCGCGTGATCAAGGTGGAGAACCCGCGGACGGGCGGGGACTCCTCGCGCGGCAACGCGCCGTACCTCGGTCGCGACGGGCTCGGGCTCGGGCGGGTCCACGACGACGACATGTCGGTGTCCATGCTGTTGCGCGGCCGCAACAAGGAGAGCGTGACGCTCGACCTCAAGCACCCGCGGGGGCGCGAGGTCCTCGCCGGCCTGGTGGGGCACGCGGACGTGCTGGTGGAGAACTACAGCGCGGGCGTCACCACCCGGCTCGGCATCGACCCCGCGGCGATGCTGGCCGTGAACCCGAAGCTGGTCTACACGTCGATCAGCGGCTTCGGTGCCCAGGGCGGGCCGGCGAAGGCCATGGACACGATCGTGCAGGCGCTGTCCGGGATCATGGGCACCGCCGGGCAGGAGGGCGACGACCCGGTCCGCAACGGCCTGCCGGTCGGTGACCTGGTGGCGCCGCTGTTCGCGGTCATCGGCACCCTCGCCGCGCTCGTGCAGGCCGACCGGACCGGCGTGGGGCAGCACGTGGACGTGTCGATGCTCGGCGCGTTGACGTCACTCGTCGCGTGTGAGCCCTTCGACGCGTACGCGGCTGTCGGCCTGGCTCAACGCACGGGTTCTCTTGTGCCGAGACTCGCGCCGTTCGGCTTGTTCGAGGCCAAGGACGGGTGGCTCGCGCTCTGCGGCCCGACCGACCGGTTCGCGGCCGGGGTGTTCCAGGCCATGGGGGAACCGGGACTCGCGGCGGATCCCCGGTTCGCCACCAGGGACGCGAGGGTGGCGAACGCGACCGCGCTGCACGAGCTGATCGGGACGTGGGCGGCGGGACAGGACCGCGTCGCGGCGGTGGCGTCGCTGGTCGAGAACGGCGTGCCGGCCGCCGAGGTGCGGGAGCCCGCGGAGGCCGTCCGGGATCCGCTCGTCCGCGCGCGCGACGAGGTGGTCGCGCTGACCCACCCGTCCCACGGCGCCACCGCGGACATCTCCGCCACCGGGGTGCCGATCGTGTTCTCCGGTTCGGCCGTCGGCTTCGACCGGCCGGCACCGGCCCTGGGCGAGCACAACGACCTGGTGTACGGCGACCTCCTCGGCTACGACGGGGATCGCCTCGCCGCCCTGCGCGCGGATCGGGTGATCTGACCGTGGCCACCCCTCTGGAACAACTGGTCGGCCACTACGAGCGGCGGTACCCGGTCGCGGCGGACGGGCTCGTGATCGGCTGCGTGGGCCAGGACGTCCCGGTGGAGCTCGTGACCGCCGCCGGCGCGCTTCCCGTGCGCCTGGCGGGCCGGCCGGGCACGGACGTCACCGAGGGCGAGACCTACCTGGGCCGCGGCGTCGACCCGGCCGCCTCGTCGGTGCTCACCCGCCTGCTCACGGGGGAGTACGGCAGGCTCGACCGGCTGCTGGTGTCGCGCGACTGCGAGGCCTCGCTGCGGTTGTTCTACGCCGTGCGGGAGCTGCGGCGGCTCGAACCCGGCCTCGGCCTGCCGGAGACGTACCTGGTCGACGTGCTGCACCTGCCGCACTGGACGACCACGCGGTACGTCGAGGGCCGCTTCGCCGAACTGGTCGCCGTGCTGGAGCGGTGGACCGGGACGCGGCTGACCGGGCCGCGGATCGCGTCGGCGATCATGGCGCACGACGCCCGTCGCGACCTGTGGCGCGCGGTGTCCGCCCTGCGCCGCGACCTCCGGCTGACCGGGGTGCAGGCGCTGGCGGCGTTCGGTGCCGTCCTCCCCGTGGTGGAGCACAACCGGTTGCTGCGGCAGCTGCTCAAGTCCGATTTGGACGTCCACACCGGACGCCGGATCTTCGTCACGGGCAGCTCGCACGACAACCCGGAGGTGTACCGGTCGCTGGAGGAGGCCGGGTGCGTCGTGGTCGGCGAGGACCACGACTGGGGAGACCTCCTCGCCGCGCGGCTCGTGGGCGAACCCACGCTCGCGGCGCTCGTCGAGCGCTACCAGTACAACGGCCCCACCGCCGCCCGCGGCTCCATCGCCGACCGGGCCGCGCACACGGCGCGCGCGGCCGTCGACTGCGCGGCCGAGCTGGTCGTGTCGTACGTCCGCCGCAACGACGACGCCCCGCCGTGGGACTTCCCGGCGCAGAAGGAGGCCCTGGGGCGGCACGGCATCCCGGCCGTGATGTTCGAGCACCAGGAGTACGGCTCGATCGACCTCGCGGAGGTGTTCGTTGGCTGAGAAGCTGCTGGCCTCGGCGACCGAGGCGACCCGCTACCAGCGCGAGTGGTTCCAGGGCCTGCACGAGCCCGTCGCGGCGGGCGGGCCGCTGGCGCTGGTGAACGCCGACGCCCCGCAGGAGATCTTCCGCGCCATGGAGATCCCGTACGTGGTCAACCAGTGGTGGGCCTCCGTGGTGGCGGCCAAGCAGAGGGCACCGCACCACCTCGAACTCCTGCGCGAGCGCGGCTACCCGGACCACACCGAGCAGTACAGCTCGATCTCGCTCGCGTCGCTCTTCGACCCGGAACCGCACAACGCGCCGTGGGGCGGCCTGCCCCGTCCGACGATCGTGCTGGCCGAGACCGTCGGCGACGGCGGCCGCAAGATCTTCGACGTGTGGGGCAGCCGGCCCGGCATCACCTACTACGCGCTGGAGAGCGCGGCCGAGAACGCGGTCCCGGTGAACTGGTGGGACCTGATGCCGCACGACTGGGAGAAGGCGGTCGGCACGGCGAGGCTCGACCTGATGGTGTCCGAGCTGCACAACCTGATCCGCTTCCTGGAGACGACGACGGGTCACGTGTTCAGCGAGCGCGCGTTGCGGCGGGTGCTCGACCTCGTCAACGAACAGGCGGAGTGGAACCGGCGCAGCCGCGACCTCATCGCCCGCACCACGCCGAGCCCGCTCGCCGTCACCGACAGCATCCCGAGCGTCATGATCCCGCAGTGGCACCGGGGATCGGAGTGGGCGCGCGACGCCGCGCAGCGGTTCTACGAGGAGGTCGAGGACCGCGTCCGCGCGGGTGCGGCGGTGTGCGAGGACGAGCGGGCCCGGCTCATGTGGATCGGCCGCGGCCTGTGGTTCGACATGGACTTCTACCGCAGGTTCGAGGAACGGCACGGCGCGGTGTTCGTGTGGTCGATGTACCTCGCCATCGCGGCCGACGGCTACCCGCGCTACGGCGACGACCCGCTGCGGACGCTCGCGGCCCGGTTCGCGTCCTTCCACGACCAGCTCTACACGCCACCGTGGTCCAGCGAGTGGTACGTGAAGGAGGCCAGGCTCCACCGCGTCGACGGGGTGGTGCACCTGGTCTCCGACGACGCGCGAGGCAGCTACTTCACCACCCGCGCCCTCCGCGCCGCAGGTTTCCCCGTGTACGAACTCCACGCGGACAACGTGGACACGCGTTCCTTCCCGGAGACCGCGGAATGCGCTATGGAGGAGTGGCTGGAGCGGGAGGTCGTGCGCCGGTGAGACCGCCGCCCCGGCGCACGACCACCACGACCGGCATGTGAACACCCCGAACCGGGCACCGACTTCCCCCAGGAGACGTCACATGGCCACCCGTTCGTCCACCCGCAGAGCCTTGGTCGTGCTCCTGACCGCCGTCACGGCCGGCGCCCTGGCGACCGCGCCGGGCACCGCCGCCGCGGCGGGCAACCCGTGGACCAGGGCGGGCGACGACGTGATCGCGTCGCGATCGGACCGGCAGGGCACCGCCGGGTTCACCCTCGATCGATCCGCGATGGGCGCCGCCCTGGCCGGAACGGGCACCGTCGAAGTCGTGCTGCCGACACCCGCGGGCACGTTCGAGCGGTTCGCGCTGGTGGACTCGCCGGTGATGGAGGCCGGGCTGGCGTCGCAACACCCGGAGATCAGGACGTACGCGGGCCGAGGCCTGGACGACCCGGCCGCGTCGGTCCGCGCCGAGCTGACACCGCTGGGGTTCCGCGCCTCGGTGAGGTCGCAGCGGGGGCAGTGGTCGGTCGCCCCGCACTCGCACCGCGACCAGGGCCTCTACCTCAGCTCCTACGGCCGCGCCCTGAGCCCGTCGGATCCGTTGCGGGAAGTGGAGGTCGAGTACGCGTCACGGCGGCCGGTCCCCGCGCGGGCCACCACGGGTCCGCTCGTGCAGGTGCGCGTCTACCGGATGGCGATCCTCACCGACCCGTCCTACGCGCGGTACTTCGGCGTGGAGAACGTGATCGCCGCCAAGGCGTCCCTCGTCAACCGGATCGCGCAGATCTACGAGGACGAGGTCGCCATCCGGCTGCTGCTGGCCAACGGCTCCGAGCGGACCAGCCTCAGCACCGACGCCGAGGCGACCGGCCCGAACGGACCGTGCGGAGCGGCCCCGTGCTTCCGTCCCGAGGAGCTGGAACGGTGCGTCACCGGGACCCTGGGCAACGCCGCGACGGTGCTGGGTCAGTTGATCGGGGCGAGCAACTACGAGATCGGGCACGTCGCGCTGGGCGTGCGCGGCGGTGGGGCGGGGGTGCCGGGAGTGGGCGGCCCCGACAAGGCGGCCGGGTGCTCGGGCATCGCCACCCCCGTCGGTGACGCCTTCGCCGTCGACTACCTGGCGCACGAGATGGGGCACCAGTTCGGCGCCGAGCACACGTTCAACGGCGACCAGTTCGGCTGCGGCACCGGACAGCGCTCGGCCGAGTCGTCCTACGAACCGGGCAGCGGGTCGACGATCATGTCGTACGCGGGCATCTGCCAGCAGGACAACCTGCAGCGCCACAGCGACGCCTACTTCTCCCACCGTTCCCGCGCGGAGATCGCCTCCTTCGCAGCGACTCCCTGGTCGTGGAACGCGGACGAGGTGCAGAACGCGTCCCTGCGCGACTTCGGCGCCGGCGACTCGTTCACGCTGACCCACGACGGCCGGACGACGGCACCGATCACCTACGACGCCTACAGCCGGCAGGCGATCAAAGCCGCCGTGGAGGCAGTCCTGCCCGCCGGGGGACAGGTCGAGGTCGCGGGCCTCGGGGACAACGTGAACCGACCTACTCCCTTCGACACCACCGGTTTCCAGGTGACGTTCGGCGGGAGCCTGGCGGGGAGGAACCTGCCCTCGCTGGGGATCGACGTCGTCGGCGGTTCCGGGTGGGTCGGCGAGACGGTCAAGGGCGGCCCCGCGGTCAACGGCGGCCACCGCGTCCTGACCACCCGCAACCACGTGCCGGTCGTGACCGCACCCGCGCGGCACACCATCCCGGCGCGCACCCCGTTCGCCCTGACGGGCAGGGCCGACGACCCCGACGGCGACCCGGTGACCTACCTGTGGGAGCAGAACGACCCCGGAGGGGAGAACCCCACGTCGCTCGTGAACAACACCAAGACCGACGGGCCTCTGTTCCGCGTGTTCGGCACCGCCGCCGTCGTGAGCGCCGAGGACGCGCTGAAGTACCGCTCTCCGGGCGCCAACACCGCGACCACCGACCCGAGACGCGTCTTCCCCGACCTGGCGCAGATCGCGGCGAACAACACCAACGCGGTCAGCGGCCGGTGCCCGGCCGCACCGCCCCCTCCGGCTCCGGAGACCGGCTTCGACACGAACGTGCCCGCCGCTCTCGTCGACTGCTACTCGGAGTTCCTGCCCACCGCCGACTGGGTCGGCGTGGACGGCTCCCGCACCCTCCACTTCAGACTCACCGCCCGCGACGGCAGGCAGGGCGGCGGCGGGATCGGCAGCGCCGACACGGAACTCGTGATCGCGCCGAACGCCGGCCCGTTCCTGGTGACCTCGCACGGATCCCGCGCGTCGTACCGCGGTGGCTCGCAGCAGCGGATCACCTGGGACGTGGCCGGCACGGCGAGTGCCCCGGTGAGCGCGGACGCCGTCCGGATCACCTTCTCCACCGAAGGCGGGCGGACCTTCCCGCACGTGCTCGCCTCCCGCACCCGCAACGACGGCGCCGAGACCGTGCGGTTGCCGAGGGTGCGGACCGACCAGGGCAGGATCAGGGTCGAGGCGGCCGGCAACGTCTTCTTCGACCTGAACGACGCCGACCTGACCGTCACCGGGTGAAGCACGGCGGTTCGACGGTTGATGATCGTCCGCAGTGGGCATCCAGGGCGCGCGACGCCGCGCAAGCCGGCGTCGGGGAGCCCGTGCAGGACACGGACAGCACAGAGAGCCAGTGAATTGCAGATCCAGCACGCCACGCACTCGACGCCCGCACTTCCGGCACACGGGCTCTTCAGCCACCCGGACGTGGTGCACGCCAAGACGACCACCACCACCTCGCGGGACGAGGACGGGCGGTCCTACACCGGACTCTTCCGCGAACCGATCGACCCGGCCCCGCACCCCGGCGCCGCCGGATGAACCGCGGGACGACGAAGCCCGGCTCGACGCGGGCACCGGCGGGGTCGCGGTCGGAGTTCTCCCGGTCCGCGACCCGCCGGACGGCGGTCAGTCGTCGTAGGGGTCGTCAGCAGGCGTGGCACTGTCCCAGTCCGAGGCCAGTTCCGGATCGATGATCGCGAAACGGGTGCCGAGCGGGTCGGCCAGCACCGCCACCTGGCCCAGGGGCGAGGGGTAGGGCTGGAAGCGCAGCCGGGCGCCTGCGGAACGGGCCCGGTGGAGCGTCTCGTCGAAGCCCAGGCCGGGCGGGACGGCGAAGTGCGCGATCCACCTCGGGGGCACGGAGGCGGGGGTGTCCGGTGCCATCCGGACACGGCCGATCACGGTGTCGCCGCCGGTGGAGTACACGACGTGGTCGACGGACGTGCCGTCACCGACCTGCCGCTGCCGGTAGCCGAACAGCGCGCCGTAGAACGGATCGGCGCGGCGCGGCCCGCGGGTGACGAACTCCAGCCACACGAGCGCACCGGGCACGCCCGCGGTGAAACCCCCGCCGTCCACGGGCTGCGCGACGCCGACCGTGGCGCCGCTGGGATCGTCGACCAGCACCTTGGCCACGAGACCGGGCAGCACCTGGGGCCGGGTCTCCAGCACGGTGCCGCCGAGCCGGCGCACCCGCTCGCTCGCCGCACCGAGGTCGGCGACGGCCAGGTACGGGGTCCAGTCGAGGGTCGCCCGCCCCAGCGGACGGACACCGGCCACCGGCTCGTCGTCCAGCAGGGCGATCGCGTAGTCCTCACCCGCGTCGTCCCGCGTCCAGTGGTGCTTCCAGCCGAACACGCTCTCGTAGAACCGCGTGCTGCGCTCGGTGTCGTTCGTGGCGAGTTCCACCCAGCACGGATGTCCCGGTCGGATGATCATGAAAGGCGCCGGCTCCTGGAGGACGTCGTCGGTCGTGGTGCGCAACCGCGCTTCACGGGGTGGTCTTGGGCGTCTGCTGCGCGGCCCTGAGCTGCTGCTGCAGGTCGTCGACCTGCTGCTGGAGCCGGGCGACCCGCGGGTCGTCCGCCTCGGGGGCCGCCGGCGCCTCGTCGTAGCGCGAGCCCGAGGTCTCGGCCTTGAGGATCTTGGCGGAGCGCCCCAGCGACCGGGCCATCTCGGGGAGCTTCTTGCTGCCGAAGAGCAACAGGATCACCGCGGCGATGATCAGCAGTTCGGTGGCGCCGAGGTTGGACATGGCTCACTTCCTCCGGAACGGGACGTACGGGCCCCGCTTGCCTGGGGCCCGCCACCGACCCTAGCCCGGCCCAGGTGTGTTCAGCGTTGGCGCGACCGCCGTCACACCGTCCAAATCGGACAGTCCGTCTCGAATGTGCTGTGGTGCACCGAATGTCCGGAACGCAGGTTTGTTCACGTTTTGCTCAGTGATTTCAGTGTAGGTCGAAATCGACTGGTTGCCGGGCGGATCCGGCGATAGACCGCAACGGCTGACCACCGGTCCTCAAAGGACCCGTTGCCCACTTTCTGCCCGGCACCCGACCTGCGGGTGAGCGGGATCAGTCCCGTGCCGCGAGCCTGCGCTGCGTCCGGCGGCCCCGCGCCACCATGAACGGGATCGCGCGCAACCCGAACCGCGGGAACACGTCGGCGAACCGGGCCAGCGCACCGCGCCACCTCGGGACCGTGACGACCGGGCGCGGCCGGTCGAGCACGGCGGCGACGGCCGCGGCGATGTCGGCCGGCTGCAACAGGGTGCCGGAGAACGACAGCGCGGCCGCCGGGTCGTCGAGCTTGTCGTGCAGCATCGGCGTCCAGATGCCGTCCGGGCAGACGCACGAGATGTCGACGTCGTGGACGCCCGCCTGCCGCAGGTCGGCGAGGGTGCTGAGGCTGAAGCCGATGGCCGCGTGCTTGGACGCGGCGTACACCGCCTCGCCGACGACGGGCGTGATGCCCGCGAGGGACACGACGTTCACGACGTGCCCGCCGCCGTTGCCGCGCATGGCCTGGATCGCGGCGACCGTGCCGTTGACGGTGCCGAGGGCGTTGACCTCGACCATCAACCTGCGGGTAGCGGCGTCCTGCTCCCACGCGGGCCCGGTCACGAGCACCCCGGCGTTGTTGACCCAGACGTCGAGCCGGCCCGCGCGGGCGACGATGTCGTCGCGCGCGGCTTCCACGGCCGCCTCGTCGCGCACGTCGAGCACGCGTGCGAGCGCGCCGATCTCGGTGGCCGTCGCGGTCGCGGTGGCCTCGTCGACGTCGGTGACCAGCACCGTGTAGCCGCGTTCGACCAGCATCCGCGCGACCAGCCTGCCCACGCCCCGCCCGGCCCCGGTCACGACCGCGCCCGCTTTCGCCGTCATGGCAGGCAGTATCGCGTCACTCGGAGTGCCACGTCACGGCGGAGTCCACGTCCGCGCGCGTCGTGCGGAACCCGTTGGCCGGATGCGCGGCGTCCGGGTAGCCGAACGAGACCCCGACGACGACGCGCCGGGTGTCCGGGAGGGCGAAGTGGTCGCGCAGGAAGCCGGAGTACCCCGCGAGCGCGGCCTGCGGTGCCGCGGCGAGACCGAGGCTCTGCGCGGCGAGCAGGAACGAGTTGAGGTAGAGGCCGCAGTCGATCGCGCCGTAGACGCCGAGGTCGGCCTCGGTGGTGATGATCGCGACGTGCGGGGCGTCGAACAGCTCGAAGTTGCGCAGCATCTGCCGTCCGGCGGCCTCGTGGTCGCCGCGTTCGACGCCGACGCTCGTGTAGAGCTGCTTGCCGCACTCCCGGCGCCGTTCCTGGTAGACGCCCGTGTACTGCGCGGGGAAGGGGAAGTCCGGCTCGCCGGGGTTCGACCGCAGGTGCTCGAGCAGCCGCGTGCGCAGCCGGTCCGTCGCCGCGCCCTCGGTGACGACCACGTGCCACGGCTGGGTGTTGCACCACGACGGGGTGCGCTGGGCGAGGGTGAGCACCTGGTCGATGGTGTTCCTCGGGACCGGCTCGGGCAGGAACTGGCGGCAGGTCCACCTCTTGGCGAGCAACCGGTGCAGCGCCTCGTGCAGGTCCGGGGGCGTGTCGGTGTTCAGGACGACCTCCAGGCGGTCTCTTTTCGAGACCGACGCTAGCACGAGAGTAGTCTCGAAAAGAGACCGAATTCGGTTAGGGTCGGGTCATGCGGTACGAAGAGCTCGCCGACCTGCCCTGCTCGATCACCCGCCCGCTGGTGGTGCTGGGCGACCGGTGGACGTTCCTCGTCCTCAAGGAGGCGTTCGCGGGCGTGCGGCGGTTCAACGCCTTCCAGAACAACCTCGGGATCCCGCGCAGCCGCCTGCAGGACCGGCTCGGCCGGCTCGTCGAGCACGGCATCCTGGTGCGGCAGCAGGCCGCCGACGGCGAGCACGGCGAGTACCGGCTCAGCCGCAAGGGGCACGACCTCTACCCGATCCTGATGGCCGTGAAGGACTGGGGCGACACCCACATGGCACCGGACGGGCCCCCGGTGCACTACCGGCACCGCGACTGCACCGGCGAGGCACGGGTCACGCTGGCGTGCGACTGCTGTGGCGAGGCCATGACCGCGCACGACGTCGTGCCCGAGGCGGGGCCTGGTCTGCTGGTGCACGCCGAGGCGGCGACGCGGGGTTAGCTTTCCGCGAGGAGCTGTGCCGTCCGTTCGATGCAGCGCATGCGGGCGGGGGAGAAGTCGTACGGCATCTTGGTCAACGCCGTGACCGCGCTCATCTCCCTCACGTGCTCCTCGTCGTCCATGTCGAACAGCTCCTCCTCGGCCGCGTCCAGCCCGGCGGCCTCGATGGCCCGCACCAGTGCCTGGTGGTGGGCGTGGCGCCGCAGAGCGAGTTCCTCGACGCGCGGGTCGTCGGGCTCGACACCGTCGTCGAGGGCGGCTTCGGCCGCGTCGAGACGGTCCTCCTCGGCCCGGAGCTCGGGATCGGTGGCCAGCACGATGAACGTGCTCGCCTGGACCGCGGCGGCCACCGCACCGAAGATCCGCTCGGTGACCATCAGGGCGTCCAGGTCGGACGGGCGCAGCGAGCCGGGCGGCAGGTGGCGGAGCCGGTCCGACACGAGGTCGGAGAGCAGTCCCAACGGGCTTCCCACGGCGCGCAGCCGCTGGACGGCCAGGCGCTGACGCCTGATGTCGGCCTCCTGGGCGGCCAGGGACTCCTCCAGCCGGCCCAGGTTCTCCTCGATGTCCCACGTCTCGTCGAACGCGGCCCGCACGTCGTCCAGCCTGATGCCGGTCTCCGCCACCCTGCGGATCCACAGCAGCCGGATCATGTCGTCGTGGCCGTAGCGGCGACGGCCGTCCCCGCCCCGTTCAGGCTCGGGGAGCAGGCCGATCTGGTGGTAGTGGCGGATGGCGCGCGGGGTCGTTCCGGCGAAGGCGGCGGCATCACCGATCTTGACCTGGCGGGGCGGCGTGAAGGAGAAGTGCATCGCAGACGGTGCCTTTCGAGCATGTGATGCCCCGAAGGACATCACATGCCGCCGCGTCACGTGCAACACACGGGGTGGTCTGCTCAGTCGGCGGTCATCGAGTCCTGCCGCCGCAACCAGCTCAGGATCGCCCGGGTCGTCTCCTCCGGCTCCTCCTGCTGGATCCAGTGCCCGCAGTCCAGGGTGACCACCTCGGCGTGGGGCACGAACTCCGTCAGGTTCGGGGACTTCTGTACCGCGTCCCGTTCCCCGTAGATCATCAGCGTGGGCTGGTGGACGACCGGGTCCGCGTCGGCCAGCCGGTGCCAGTTGCGGTCGAGGTTGCGGTACCAGTTGATGCCGCCGGTGAACCCCGACGACTCGAAGGCGGAGACGTAGACGGCCAGTTCGTCGTCGCTCAGCACGGGGTCGCCGAGCGGCGTCTCGTCCAGGGCGAGTTCGATGAACGCCATGCCCGGCCGCGGTGCGCGCGGAGGCTCGTTCTTCCGGTACAGGTTGCGGAGGAACTGTTCGGTGTTCTCCTCGAACACGGCGTCCGCGACGCCCGGCCTCCGGTTGAAGTGGACGAAGTAGGAGTCGGGACCGAGCAGTTCCTCGAGGAACTCGATCCAGGGCTTCTCGCCGCGTTCGAGGTAGGGGACGCTCAGGTTCACGATCTTGTTGACGCGCTTCGGGTGCAGCATCGCCAGTCCCCAGACGACCGTGGCACCCCAGTCGTGACCGATGAAGGTGGCGTCCTCGTAGCCGTAGTGGTCGAGGAGGGCGACGAGGTCGCCCGTCAGGTGGTCGAGGTCGTAGGCCGTCACGTCCGCCGGCCGCGACGAGTTCCCGTACCCCCGCTGGTTCGGTGCGATGACGTGGTAGCCCGCGGCGGCGAGGGCGGGCATCTGGTGGCGCCAGGAGAAGGCGTGCTCCGGCCAGCCGTGGCAGAGCACGACGGCCCCGCCCGTGTTGTGCCGTCCCGCTTCGAAGACTTCGAGCTCCACGCCGTTGACCGGGACGAGGGTGGGCTCAGGACTGGTCGGTGAGGTCATGCGGCGATCTTGCGGACCGAAACCGGTCACCCCATGACCGGTTTTCGTGGAATCTTGCCCCTGTGCGAACCGACCGGCTGGTGGCCGTCCTGCTCCTGCTGCAACGGCGCGGGCAGGTGACCGCGGCCGAGGTCGCGAGAGAACTGGAGGTCTCCGAGCGCACCGCTCGCCGCGACCTCGACGCCCTGGCCGTGGCGGGGGTGCCGCTCTACTCCACGCAGGGCAGGGGCGGTGGCTGGAGACTGGTGGGCGGCGCCCGCACCGACCTGTCCGGGCTGACCGAGGGGGAGGCCCGCGCCCTGTTCCTGGTCGCGGGCCCGGCCTCGGTCGCGACGCCGGCCGTGAAGACCGCACTGCGCAAGCTCGTGCACGCCCTGCCGGAGCCCTTCCGGGACCAGGCCGAGGCGGCGGCGTCGTCGGTGGTCGTGGACCCGCGAGGATGGGGAGCGGGCCGGACCGGGCGCACCCCGCCGCGCTTCCTCGCCGCCCTCCAGGACGCGGTGATCCGCGGCGTCCAGGTGCGGCTCGGCTACGTCGACCGCGAGCACGCCGCGACCGAGCGGACCGTCCACCCGCTGGGCGTCGTCGCCAAGGGCGAGTCGTGGTACCTGGTCTGCCAGACCGGCGCGGGCCGGCGCACGTTCCGCGTCGACCGCGTGACGTCCGCCGAGCCGACCGGCGATCCCGTGCACCGGCCCGCCGGCTTCGACCTCGCCGAGAGCTGGCGCGAGATCGTCGACGAGGTCGACCGCAGGCGGACGCCGCTGGAGGCGAGGGCGCTGTGCGTGCCGCACGGTGTGGGCGTGCTCCGGCTCGCGTTCGGCGGACGGCTCGAGGTGGGAGGGTCCACTTCGGACGGACGAGTCGAGGTCGTGGTCCGCGGCCACGACGAGCACGTGCTCGCCGGTGAGTTCGCCGGGCTGCTCGAGTGGGTCGAGGTGACCGGGCCCCAGGACGTGCGGGACCGGTTGGCGTCGATCGGGAGGGCGCTCGTGCGGCGGTACGGCTGACGGACCTACTTCTGCGGCAGCAGCACCGCGGACGGGTGGTCGGCGTCGTGGAAGACCTCCACCGCGGTCTTCCGCGGTTCCGTCGCGGTGTGGGACGGCCCTCCGTCGCCCAGGTTGCGGGCGAAGCGCGGGAACGCCCCGGCCGACACCTGCACCCGGAGCCGGTGCCCGCGGCGGAACACGTGCGCGGTGGGGGACAGCTCGACGGTCACCTTCGTCACGCCGTCCGGCCGCACCTTGACCAGGTCGTCGCAGATGTTGAGCGACCTGCCCCGCTCGTCCACGTCGCACAGCCGGACGAACAGGTCGCAGGACGGGCGGTCCGCGCGGATCCACACCTCCGCCGTGACCTCGCCGATCACCTCGACGTCGGCGTCCAGCACCGCGGAGGTGAAGACGAGGACGTCGTCACGCGCTTCCAACTCGCGGTTGTCGACCGGACCCGCGCCGCGGCTCTCGAGCTTCGGCCCGCCCAGCGACGGCGTCGGCTCGGCGGGGTCGTAGGTGAACGACGTCGGCGGTGCCTGCGTTCCGGGCGCCTGCCGCAGCCCGCCGCCGGGCGCGAGGTGCCAGCGCCGGGAGGTGTAGCCGGTGGGCGGCCACTCGTCGAAGTCGCGCCATTCGCCCACACCCATCACGAAGAGCCGGACCGGCGGCTTGCGCGGCGGCTCCGTGCCGCGGGCGTGGGCGGCGGCCCAGCCGACCGTGTCCCCGAGCACCGCGGCCATCCCGCCGGTGTGGCCGTGCCACCACGGCCCGACCGTCAGGTGCGCGTCGCGTCCGGCGGCCCTGAGCACCTGGAAGTCGCGGAGCTGGTCGGCGAGGAAGATGTCGTACCAGCCCGCGATCGAGCTGACCGGCACGGTCACGTCGCCGACGGACGGCGAGTGGTCCTCGTTCTTCCAGTACGGGTCGTCCTGGTCGTGGTGCAGGCACTCCTGGTAGAACGGCCAGGTGTGGCCGAGCGCGGCGGTGTCGGCGTCGACCAGCGGCAACGTGCTCATGGCCCGCTGGACGCGCTTGCGCCCGATGCCGAGCACCGCGCGCCACAGGGCACCAGGACGTTCCTGCGTCGCCGTGCTCACCGACCAGCCGAGCAGCGTCTCCACCTCGAACCGGTCCGGCCGCAGGAACGCCAGGGCGAGCCGGGACGACGTCACGTGCGGCACCATCGCCTTGACCCGCACGGGAGCCTCCGCCGCGATGGCCCACTGCGTGTAGCCGAGGTAGCTGCTGCCGGTCAGCACCACGTCGCCGCCCCACGGCTGGTCCGCGAGCCAGCGCAGCGTCGACAGCCCGTCCTCGCGCTCGTGCCGCATGGCCCGGAAGTCGCCGTCCGAGCCGAACGTGCCCCGGCAGCTCACCGTCAGCACGTGCAGCCCGCGTTCGGCGAGGGCACGCCCGTACAACCAGTCCAGCGGCCCGCTGCGCCCGTACGGCGTGCGCACCACGGCGGTGGGTGCGTCCGAGGCCGGATCGGCGGGCGCCCAGTGGGTCGCGAGGAGCGTCCGCCCGTCGTGGGTCGGGATCCGCAGGTCTCGCTCGACGGTCACGTCGCGGCTCGTGGCCGGGGGAAGCTTCAGCAGCCGCTGGACGAGCAGCCCGACGGCCTTGCCGGCGAGGTCGAAGCGAGGTCGTGTGCCCACCTGATCTTTCCTATCAGGCCGGAGAGCGGACGGCGAGCAGGACCTGTGCTCACCCGGCGAAGTGCGCCGCCATCAACTCGAGCGACTTCTCCATCGCGGCCTTGTTGCGCCGCGGGAACGACGACAGGTCCAGCAGCAGCGGGATCCTCGCGGTGGACCAGTCGAACGTCTCCGTCACCTCCGTGGCCCCGGCGTCGACCGGCGTGAGCCGCCACCGCCACCGGTGGCCGTTGAAGTGCCGCCACGCGATCAGGCGGTTCTCGTCGAACTCGACGACGGTGTTCTCGATCCGGTAGGCCAGCCCCAGCTTCATGTCCATGCCGAACGTGGCGCCCAGCGCGAGCCTGTCCGGTCCGCCCGGCCTGGCCGCGCGCACGGAACCCGACCCGTCGATCAACGCGTGACCGGCGGGGTGGGCGAGGAGGTCGAAGATCCGGTCGGCGGGCGCGGGGATCGTCCTGGTGACCGAGATGGCTCTCTTGCGCATGGTCCAACCCAAGCACCGCGCCACCGGCGCCGCACGACGGCGAGACGCGGTGCACACTCGCAGTGATCACAGCGGGAGGACTTGGTGGAACTGGACGACGTGGACGGTCGGCCGCTGCGGCCCGGGGCACGTGTCGCGGTCGCCGGAGCCGGCCGGATGGGGCTGCCGATCAGCCGCAACCTGGCCGCCGCCGGGTTCGACGTGGTGGTGACCGACGTCCGGCACGACGTGGCCGGGGCGGTGACCGCGAGCGGCGCCCGCTGGGAGCCCGACGCGGGTGCGGCCGCGGCGGGTGCGGACGTGCTGGTCACGGTCCTGCCGGGCATTCCGGAGATCCGCGACCTGATGAGCGGTCCGGTGCTGGGGCACCTGCGCCGCGGGTCGGCGTGGCTCGACCTGACCAGCAGTTCGCCGCTGGTCATGCGGCCGATCCAGGACGACGCCCGCGCCCGTGGGGTCGCCGTCCTGGAAGCGCCGATGGGCGGTGGGCCCGATGCCGCGGCCGCGGGCGCGCTGCGGCTCTTCGCGGGTGGTGACGTCGCCACGTTCCGGCGCCTGCGGCCGTTGCTGGAGGTGATCGCCGACCGGGTCGAGCTGGTGGGCGGGCCCGGTCAGGGCTACACCGCCAAGCTGCTCGTGAACCTGCTGTGGTTCGGGCAGGCGGTGGCGACGGCCGAGGCGGTGCTGCTCGGGCAGGCGGCCGGTCTCGACGCCGAGGCGTTGCGCGCGGTGCTGGCGGACAGCGCGGCCGGGAGCGAGTTCCTGCGGCACGACCTGGCCCGCGTGTTCGCGGGCGACTACCTGCCACTGTTCGGGCTGGACCGCTGCGTCGAGGAACTGGAGGCCGTCGGCGAGCTGTTCCGCGACCACGGCGTGCCGTCGGAACTGTCCGATGTGGTCACCCGTGCGCACCAGCAGGCCGCGGCGCGCTTCGGCCCGGTGGACGGTGAGCTGATGGCGATCGCGTTGCTGGAGGAGCGGGCCGGTTCGCTGTTGCGGCCGGGCGGTGCCGGACAGGTTCCTGATCACCTCTAAAGCTTCAGTGTAGACCGAAAAAAATCACCGCCAGCACCGGTCGGGCCGCCGAAGAAGCGGAACGGTTGAGTTCTGGTGGTGCCGGGGCCTGTTGTCTAAGGTGTCCGCCATGGTGCGACCACGGCGGGTGACGGCGCCCGTCGTCGGACTCTCGGTGCTGCTGGTGTTGTCCGTCGTCGCCTGGATCGGCGGTGACGCCGTGATCGACCGGCTCAACGCGACCCGCTGCACGGATCCGGCGACGGTCCTGGTCACCGCCGCGCCCGCGGTCGCGCCGGCGCTCAGCGAGATCGCGGACCAGGTCGGGTCCGGCGACGACTGCTACCGCGTCGAGGTGAAGGCGGAACCCGCGCGCGACACCATGACCCGGCTCGTGGACGGCACGGGGTCGCCCTCGGTGTGGGTGCCCGAGTCGACGACGTGGTTGCGGCAGGCGCGGGATTCCGGCGCGTGGCGCGTACCGGAGTCGGGCACCTCGGTGGCGATGTCGCCGGTCGTGCTCGCCGTGAAGGACCCGGCGAAGGGCAAGAACTGGCGCGAACTCATCGGGCCGGGGACCAAGGCCGTCGCCGGGATCGCGGACCCGGCCAAGGACCCGGCCAGCCTGTCGGCGCTGCTCGCGCTGCGCGGGTTCGCGTCGGGGGAGAAGGACCCCGCGGCCGCGACGGTCGCCGCCATCAGGCCCGTGTCCGGTGACTACGCCGAACGGGCCGAAGACCTGTTCGCCCGCCCTCTGGACGTGTTCCCCACCTCGGAACAGGCGTTGGAACGGCACAACTCCACGCCCGGCGCGGCCCGGCTCACGGCGGTCGCCGCGGAGAACCCGGTGCCACCGCTCGACTTCCCGTACGTCGTGCTGCCCGACGCGGGCGAGGCACAGCGGGCGGGTGCGGAGAAGTTCCTGGCACGCCTGCGATCCGGGCAGGACCTCGGCAGGTTCGGCCTGCGCGCCCCCGACGACGAGGCCGCCGGGCTGGACCAGGGGTTCGTGGACGAGACGCTGCGCCTGTGGAGCGGGCTCACGCTGACCGCGCGGGTGCTGGGCGTGCTGGACGTGTCCGGCTCGATGAACCAGGTCGTGCCCAGGACCGGGACGACGCGGATGGCGCTGGCCGTCGCGGCGGCCGAACGCGGACTGGGCATGTTCAAGCCCGGCACGCAGATCGGCCTGTGGAAGTTCTCCACGAGACTCGACGGGGACAGGGACTACAAGGAGATCATCCCGTTCGCCTCGGTCAAGGAGCACCTCGCGAGCGGGCAGGCCGTCGCCGCCGTCCGCGCCACGCGCGCGACCGCGAACGGCGCGACGGGCCTCTACGACACCACTTTGGCCGCGTACAAGGAGGCCAGGAAGAACTGGGAGCTCGGCCGCATCAACATCGTCGCGATCATGACCGACGGCCGCAACGAGGACCCGGACTCGATCAGCCAGCGCGAACTGCTCGACGAGCTCGCCAAGTTGCAGGACAAGCGCAGGCCGTTGCCCGTCATCGCGATCGGCATGGGGCCGGACGTCGACGTGGACGAGCTGAAGCGGATCGCCGACGCCACCGGCGGCCGGTCGTTCACAACCGTCGACCCCGCCGGCATCAGCGACATCTTCGCGCAGGCGCTGAGCACGATGCTCTGCCAGCCGCCCGCCTGCCGTCCACAGTAGACGGATCAGTACGGGTCGTACTCGCCGTCGTGGCCGAAGAACCGCGCGACCGGCCGCAGCCGCAGGCGCAGCAGCACCTTGATGCCTACGTTGCGCAGGAACCAGGGCATTTCGGCGAGCACCCGCCTGCGATCGGCCCAGTCCGGCTGCGCCAGGCGGAAGCGCGCGAGTGAGCCCGCCCGGTCCACGTAGACGTAGCGGTTGCCGCACAACACCTTCGCCAGGATGCCGCTCGTGACGCCGATGGACGAGAACGCGTCGTGCACCAGGATCTCGCCGTCCGGCACGAGGTTCTCCGACCACAGCATGTCGTCGGTGTAGGTCCAGTAGTCGTGCTTGCCGTCGATGTAGAGCAGGTCGATGCGTTCGTTCCACCTCTTGCGCAACCTGGTGCTGTACTCGGCTTCGAGCCGCACGACGTCCGCCAGCCCTGCGCGGGAGACGTTCCGCTCGAGGCGGGCGCGGGTGGACGTGCCGCCGAACAGCTTGCCCTCGACGAACGGGTCGACGGCGACCACCGTCGCGCCCACGGACCTGGCCGCGAGGCCGAGCACGGTGGTGGACCGCCCCTGGTGGCTGCCGATCTCCACGATCCGCGCGCCGGGCCCGAGCCGGGAGGCGGCTCTCCACAACATGGCCGCCTGGTCAACTGTCAACCAGCCGGGAACCTGGTCGCCCAGCTCCCACGCTTGCTCGAACGCGGTCGAAGAAGTCATCGCCACCTGCCTGGATGCGCCCCAGAACGGTCGTGGGGGCCCAAGATAGCGATACTCGCCCGCGAGCACTACCCGGTGGTAACTTCCTGCGCCATCACGAGCCTGAAGATCGCACACCGGAACCCGACCACGTGGGTGCTCCTCGCACTCGCGGTGTTGTCGTTCGCCCAGCGCTTCGGCCAGACCACGTTCGACACCAAGCTCGACCTGGTCGTGAACCCGGTCGGCTTCCTGGGCAGGGCGCTGCACCTGTGGAACCCCGAGGCGACGGCGGGGGAGCTGCAGAACCAGGCGTACGGCTACTTCTTCCCGATGGGGCCGTTCTTCGCCGCCGGTCAGGTCCTCGGCATCCCCGCCTGGATCACGCAGCGGCTCTGGTGCGCGCTCCTGCTCTGCCTCGCGTTCTACGGGGTGCTGCGCCTCGCCCGTGCGCTCGGCATCGGCCAGGAGCCGACGAGGTACGCGGGCGCGCTGGCGTACGCGCTGGCCCCGCGGGTGCTGACCGAGATCGGGCCGTTGTCGTCGGAGATGCTGCCCGCCGTCATGCTGCCGTGGGTGCTGCTGCCCCTGGTGCTGGCGGACCGGATCGGGTCGCCGCGCCGCGCCGCCGCCCTGTCCGCGCTCGCGGTGCTGGGGATGGGCGGCATCAACGGCGCGATGGTCGTGATGGCGCTGGTCCTCCCGGGGATCTGGCTGCTGACGCGAAGGTGGAACCGCGCGCACGTGAGGCTGGTCCTGTGGTGGGCGGCCTCGGTCATCGCCGTGGCGTTGTGGTGGATCGTCCCGCTGCTGCTGCTCGGGCGCTACAGCCTGCCCTTCCTGGACTACATCGAGTCCGCGGCGAACACCACCTCGCCGATGTCGCTGTTCCAGGTGCTGCGCGGGACGAACCAGTGGGTGGCTTACGTCCTGCAAGGCGAACCGTGGTGGCCCAACGGGTTCCTCCTCGTCGACAACCCGGTGCTGATGGCCGGCACCGCGGCGGTGGCGCTCATCGGCGTCGTCGGCCTGGCCAGGCTCGGGTTGCCGGAACGCCGCTTCCTCGTGCTGGGCACGCTCACCGGCCTGACCCTGCTGACCGTCGGGTACGTCGGGTCGCTCGACTCGCCGCTCGCGGAGACGGTCCGCGGGCTGCTGGACGGCCCGCTCGCGCCGCTGCGCAACGTGCACAAGTTCGAGCCGGTGCTGCGGCTGTGCCTGGTCCTCGGGTTCGTCCACGGACTGCACCTGTCCCGGCCCGCCGGGGTGCGCGCCGCGCCCGAGCACTGGCGGCGGCGCGTGCGCACCGGTGTGGTCCTGCTGCTGATCGCGGTCGTCGCGGCGCCCGCGTGGCTGCTGACCCTGCGGCCCGGCCTCGGGTGGTCGGACGTGCCCGGTCACTGGCGCGAGGCGGCGGCGTGGCTCGCGGAGAAGGACGGCCGGGCGAAGACGTTGCTTTTGCCCGCCAACGGTTTCGGCCAGTACACCTGGGGCAGGACCGTGGACGAGCCGATGCAGTCGCTCGCGGAGGCCCCCTGGGCGGTGCGCAACCAGATCCCGCTCGGCTCCGAGGGCAACACGCGGTTCATGGACGCCGTCCACGACGCGCTCGCGGACGGCCGCGGTTCGGCGGGCCTCGCCGACTTCCTCGCCCGGGGCGGTTACCGGTTCCTGCTGCTGCGCAACGACATCGCGCGCGAACCGACCGGAGCGCCACCGCTCACCGTGATGCGCCAGGCACTTCAGGGCTCTCCCGGCATCGAGCGCGTCGCCGAGTTCGGGCCCGAGGTGCGGATGAGCGACCAGCGGCTCGTCAGCTCCGTCGACGTGACCGCGACCGGCAGGTCGCTCGAGGTCTTCGAGGTGAAACGGCCCGTCCCGGTCGTGTCCGCGGTCAACGCGGCGGACGTGCCGACGGTGAGCGGCGGGCCGGAGTCGTTGCTGCCGTTGCTCTCGCAGGGCCTGCTCAAGGCGGACCAGCCCGCGATCCTCGCCGGTGACGCGGCGGAGGGGTCCGCTGAGCTGCTCGTCACCGACGGCCTGCGACGCAAGGAGCGCAACGTCGGCAGGGTGTCGGACAACCTCAGCCAGACGATGTCGGCGGACGAGGCGTCCCGGCAGGGGCGCGTGGCCCTGGACGTGTCGCCGTTCCAGGACGTGCGGCACCAGACCGTGGCGGAGTACCGCGGCATCCGGGCCGTCCGCGCGTCCACCTCGACCGCCTACGCCGACGCGGCGGGCACGATCGATCCGGCGAACTCCCCGTTCGCGGCGGTCGACGGCGATGGCGGTTCGGCGTGGCACTCGTCGAGCTTCACCGGACCCGTCGGGCAGTGGCTGGAGATCGACCTCGACACCCCGCGCTCGGTCGGTGAGGTGACGCTCGACCTGGTCGACGACCTGCGGGTGGGCTGGGCGGTCACCCGGATCAGGATCACCACGGACACCGGTGCGACCGACCACGACGTGCCCTCCGGCGGCGGTCCGCACGCCTATCCCGTCAGTCCCGGGCTGACCGGCAGCGTGCGCGTCACGGTCCTCGGCGTCGCCGCGGACCGGCAGGACGGCAACGTCGGCGTCAAGGAACTGAGCGTGCCGGGCATGACGGCGCAGCGGGCGTTGCGCGTGCCCCGCGACCGGGAGGCGGCCGAGCCGGGCTTCTCCTTCACCAGGGGCAGCCAGTCCCGTCCCGCCTGCTACCGGACCGGCGACGCGGTGCGCTGCGACTCGTCGCTGTCCCGCTTCGGCGAGGAGGTCAACGGCCTCACCCGGCTGTTCCGGACCTCGGCCGCCGGCAGGTTCGTCGTGAACGCCACCGTCGTGCCCGCCGCCGGCGCGCGGAACCCGGTCGCACCCGACGGCGTCACCGTCACGGGCACCTCGTCGCTCGCGGGCGACGTCGCGGCGAGCCCGCTGTCCGCTGTGGACGGTGACGTCGGCACGGCGTGGGTGCCGGACGTGACGGACCTGCGACCGACGCTGACGCTGGCGTGGCAGGGGAAGCGGACCGTCTCCGAGTTCCGCGTCGAGGGGCGGAAGGGCTCCAGGACGCCGGTCGAGCTGGAGGTGCGCACCGACGCGGGCACCGAGGTGGTGCGCGTCGGCGCGGACGGGCTCGTCACGATCAGACCGGCCGACACCGAGAAGCTCGAACTCGTCGTGCGCGAGTCGGGAGGTGCCGGCCCCGCCGAGATCGGAGAGCTCCGCGTGCCCGCCCTGGACGGCGTGCTGGAGCCGGTGCCGGCGGACACCCCGTTCACCGTGCCGTGCGGCCGCGGTCCGGTCGTCGACGTCGACGGCGTCAAGATCAACAGCTCGGTCTCCGGCGTGCTCGGCGACGTCGTGAACCACCGTCCGCTCAAGGCCGTGCTGTGCGACGACGACCTGGCCACGGCCCTGGAACTCCCGGCGGGCGACCACGTCCTGAGCACGTCGCGGTCCGACTCGTTCGTGGTGCAGGACGTCTCCGTGACCCACGTCGGTCTCGCGCAACCCGTGGCGACGCATCGCGAGGTGACGATCGGGAAGTGGGACGCCACCGACCGGCGGGTGACCGTCGCGCCGGGCGCCCGCGCGCTGCTCGTGGTGCCCGAGAACGTCAACGACGGCTGGACCGCCACCCTGAACGGCCAGGTGCTCGAGAAGGTCAGGGTCGACGGCTGGCAGCAGGCGTACGTCCTGCCCGGGGGCGACGGCGGCGTGGTCGCCCTGGAGTTCGGCCCGGACACCCGCTACCGCACCGGTCTGCTGGTGGGCGCGCTCGGCGTGCTGGCGGTGCTGCTGCTCGCGGCGATCCCGGTGCGGCGGCGGGTGGCGTTCGCGGCGCCGTCGGAAAGCCGGTGGCCGGTGGTCGCGATGCTGGTGCTGCTGGCCGTGCTCGGCGGGATGCTGCCGATCGTGGCGGTGATCGCGTGCCTGCTGGCGCGGGAGTTCTGGGCGGCCGCGCCCAAGGTGATCGCGGTCGGCGGGATGGCGCTGGGGTCGTCGGTCGCGGTGCTCGGCCGGATCCTCGGGCACGGGCAGGAGTGGGCGTACGTGCCGGTGGCGCAGGCCGCGCTGCTGGTGGCGGTGTCGGCCGTGGTGGCGGCCGCGTTCCGGCCGTTCGGGCGGCGGGACGAGAGGAGCGGTGAGGAGAAGGGTGGCGAGGAGCAGACGGTTCTGGTGGAGCCAGTCAGGCCTTGATCGGATTCTGCTGGAGCGTGCCGTGCGGCGTCGGGATCAGGCCCGTCGCGTCCCCCGGACCTCGATGACCGCCCCCGCCACCACCAGCCCGGCCGTGGCGAGCAACGCCCCCGTCACCACCTGCCCGGCCGATCCGTTGAGCCACAACGTGATCAGCCCGACCTCGGCCCCGACCGCGATCCACACCGCCACGGTCGACCGCCGGTCCCCGCTCGCGATCCGCGAGAACAGCAGCAACTGCACCAAAGCGAGACACGATCCCACGAGAGCGAACTGCCACAACGGGATCGCCTCCCCGTGGTAGTTCGCCCCGCCGATCAGCGACACGCCCAGCGGCCCGAACAACGCGCATCCGGCCACGACGAACGCGTCGAGTCCCGCGCACACCGCCAGTGCCCTGGGCAGCGTGCGGCGCCGGTCGTCCGCGTCGGCCATGCGCGGCAGCACCAGCACGCCCACCGCCTGCGGCAGCCAGTACGCGATCTTCGTGACGACCGCCCCGACGGCGTAGCCGCCCGCGAGGTCCGCGAGCTGGTGGCGGGCCAGCACGAGGTCGAGGTTGACCAGCAGCACCAGCGCCAGCATCGCCTGCGACGCGTGCAGCACGTCGGGTCCGCCCGCGGGCCTGGCCGGGCGGGGCGCGCCGCAGAGCCGCCACCCGGTGAGCACGACGAGGAGCGAGCCGATGGCCGTGCCCGCGAGCACCGAGGTGGACGTGGGGGAGAGCCACAGGCCGATCAGCCCGCCACCGACCTTGCCGAGTCCTTCCAGCGACACCAGCAACGCCAGCGCGCCGAACCGGTGCGTCCCCTGCAGCAGGCCGTGCAGCACGCCCAGGACCGTGAGCGGTGCCAGGGAGAGCGCGAGCCACACGACCGGCCACGGGCCGTCCAGGTGCAGCAGGCGGGCGAGCAGGGGCACCAGGGCCAGGGTCAGCACGGTCATGCCGGCGCTCACGGTCAGGCCCAGGCCGAACAGCGGGCGCGGGCCGAGGTTCGTCACGCGCAGGGCCGCGACGGTCTGCAGGCTCATCGCCGGCACGACGCCGATGACCACGAGGGCGAGCAGTGCGCTGAGCTCGCCGAAGACCGCCGGTGCCAGGGCTCGTGCCGCCGCGATGGTGAGCACGTAGCTGGCGGCGTTGGCACCCAGCAGCGCGCCGGTGATGAGCAGGGCGTCCAGGCGTGTGGTCGTCGTAGCCGGAGCGGACACGCGAGATCCTTCCGGTGGCGAGCAGGGCTACCGGCGAGTACTACCGGCCGGTAGTTTCGGCGACTGTAGCCCCGGCGAGACCGGAGGGGGAGCAAGTGCGGCCGAACGGACTGACGCTCTACGCCACGTGCGCGGCGCTGGCCCTGGCCGCCCTCGCACCCGTGCTGTCGCCCGGCTACGCCCTCGTCTACGACATGGTCTTCACGCCGGAGCAGCCGCTCAACGCCGCCGCTTTCGGCCTCGGTGACGCCTTGCCTCGGGCGGTGCCGGTCGACGCCGTGGTGGCGCTGCTGACCCAGGTCGTGCCCGGTCAGGTCGTGCAGAAGGTGGCGCTGCTCGCGATCGTCTTCGCGGGCGCGTTGGGTGCGGGGCTGTTGGTGCCGACCGAGAAGACCGGCGTGCGGATCGTCGCCGCCGTCGCGTACTCGTGGAACGCCTACGTCGCCGAACGGCTCTTCATAGGCCACTGGACGCTGTTGCTGGGCTACGCGGCCCTGCCATGGGTCGCCATGGCGGGGTTGAGGATGCGGGAGGACCAGCCGCACGCCTGGACCCGGCTCGTGCTCGCGAGCCTGCCCGCCGTGCTCTCGGCGCCGGGCGGGATCCTCGCGCTCGGCACCGCGCTCGCCACGGCCGGGCGCCGCAGGGCCGGGCAGGTCCTGGCGATCGGGGTCGTGCTGAACGCGCCGTGGTGGGTGCCCTCGTTGCTGCACAACGGTCTCTCCGACCCGGCCGGCGTCGAGGCGTTCAGCGCGCGGGCCGAGAACTGGGGCGGACCGGTCCTGAGCGTGCTGGGGCTGGGCGGGATCTGGAACGCCGAGGTCGTCCCGGCGAGCCGCGCCAACCCGGCGCTTCCCGTGATCACGCTGCTGCTCCTGGGAACGGCGGTCCTGGGGCTGCGGCAGCTGGCGAAACGCCTTCCCGTGTGGCCGTTGGCGGGCCTGGGTGTCCTCGGCGCGGTGCTCGCCCTGATCGCCGTGCTGCCGGGCGGTGTGGTCGTGCTGGAGGCGTTGATCGAGCACGTGCCGGGCGCGGGTCTGTTGCGGGACGGCCAGAAGTGGGTGGCGTGGCTCGCGCTGCCGTTCGCGCTGGGGCTCGCGGCCGCGGTCGAACGGCTGCGCGCGCGGCTGCTCGTGGCCGTGCTGCTGCTGGGACTGCTGCCCGACCTCGTCTGGGGCGGGCTCGGCCGTCTCGACCCCGTCGACTACCCGGCGGACTGGGCCGCGGTGCGGGAGGAGCTCGTCGGCCGGCCCGGTGACGTCGCCGTGTACCCGCTGTCGGCGTTCCGCAGGTTCGACTGGAACGACCGCCGCACCCAGCTCGACCCGGCACCGCGCTTCCTGCCCGGTGCGACCGTCGTGGACGACTCGCTGTCGGTGGGCGGAAAGGTCGTGGCGGGGGAGGACCCGCGGGCCGCACGGCTGCGCGGTGGCGACCTGACCGGCATCGGCTGGGTACTGGTCGAGCGCGGCACACCGGGCCGCGTGGACGAGAACCTGCTGGCGCGCCTGGAGAAAGTCCACGACGGGCCTGACCTCACGCTGTACCGGGTGCCGGGAGCAGCGCCCGCTGAACCGAACGGCCCATCGGCTGCACCCGTTGTGCTGGCGTGGATCGCGGCCGGGTCACTGATCGGCGCGAGCCTGTTGTGGAGATGGTTACCGGTCGGTAGATTCGCGGCACCCCGACGTGAGGAGTAGACGTGGAACTGGTTTCGGTGCTGGTGGCGATCGTTGCCGGGGCCGCTCTGGCCGGAGGGGTCGGTGTGATCGTCGTCGAGCAGAACAGCCCGGACAAGATGGTCGAGCAGCGGATCGAGGAGGGCGTGCGGGCCCAGGAGCCCGAGGTCCTCGACTACGGCTCCCGCTGACCGGGTGACCGTGGCCTTCTCCGGGGACCCGGCGGCGTCCTGGAGCATCCTGCTGGAGGCGACCCTGCGCGAGGCGCCGGACCCCGCGGTCGTGGCCGCGCGGATGTCCCGCGCCAGTGCGGAGTTCCCGAACCTCGGCCCCGCCGCGCTCGTGGTCCGACCGTCCGATTGGGACCTGACGCGCGCGGAGTTCGCCGACGGTCACTACGGTGTCGGCGATCCGCTGGTCCGGGTGGCGCTGGCCGGGGAGTCCCTGATGATCGCCGCGCACCACGGCGCGGTCGACGGGCTCGGCCTGATCGCCTTGCTGGGCATCGCACTCGGTGAACCGGTGCGGAGTTCGGCGACCGGCGTGGCGCTGCGCAGTCCCGACCGGCCGTACCTCCTGAGCGCTCTCGACCGCGTCCGCGAGGCGGTGTGGACGCCTCCCACGCGCATCCAGCCCTCGTTGCGGGGCAACGACTCCGGCGACCACCTGGTGTCCAGGACGTTGCCCGCGCTCAAGCTGGGCAGCGCCAGACTGACGTCCGCCGCACTGGAGACGACGCGGAAGTGGAACGCGGCCCGTGGCGCCGCACACGGGCGCGTCGTCGCCGCGATCGGGGCCTCTTGGCGTGGTGGCGCGGATCCGCGACCCGAGGCCGACAGCGCGTTGCTCCGACTGCGCCTGCCCGCCGGAGCGGTGGAGGACGACGTGCGCGCGCTGCTGGCGTCGGCGGCACCGGAAGCCGGCTTCCCGAACGCGCACAACCCGCTGGCGCGGTGGGGCATGCGGCTGCTGGCCTCGCGGCTCGGCAGCACCTTCCTCGTGTCGAACCTCGGTGTCGTCGAGGCGGGCGTCGCCGCCTTGCGCTTCTACCCCGCGGCGAGCGGCCGGTCCGGCGTCGCGTTCGGCGTGGTGACGACAGGGGAGGTCACCACGGCCACCGTGCGCGTGCGACGCCGGGACTTCGACGCGGCCGCCGCCGCGGGCCTACTCGACCTGCTGTGCGACGCGGCGCTCACCGGCCACGAGGCGCGGCGGTAGCCGCAACGCGCTGTGCACGGCGCTTTCGAACGCGTCGAGGCTCTCCTCCCAGCTGAACCGCTGGGCCCGTTCCCTGGCCGCCGCGCCCATCGCCTTGCGCAACGGCTGGTCCCGCAACAACTCCTCGGTGTGCCGGACGAAGTCGCCGAAGTCGTCGGCCAGCAGGCCCGTGCTGTGCTCCACGATCGCCTCGGCCACACCGCCCGCCGAGCGGTACGCGACCGTCGGCACGCCGTGCGAGGCGGCCTCCATGATCACGATGCCCCAGCCCTCCTTGACCGACGGGCACACGTGCACCCACGCGCCGGCCAGGATCTCGTGCTTCGCCTGCTCGTCCACCCAGCCGTGGATCACGACGCTGTCCTGCACGCCGCGGTCGATCGCGTGCTGCCGCAGCACGTCCTTCCACGGGCCCTCGCCGACGAGTTCGAGCCGCAGGTCCGGCCACTTCGGACGGAGCTCGGCGACCAGGTCGATCGCGTGCTCCAGCCGCTTGTGCGGCACCAGCCGGGACACCGCGACGAGCACGGGGGCCTGCGTGCGCCGCGCGGTGACGGCGGGCGGTGCGTCCAGGCCGTTCGGCACGACGACCGTGCGCCGCAGTTCGACGCCGAGCGCGCCCAGTTCGTCCCGCGTGACGTGGGAAACCGTGATGTAGCGGCACTTCCGGTACAGCCGGGGTGCGAGCCACGACTCGATCCACCAGCCGATCCGGCCGAAGAACGGCCCCAGCGCGCTGTGCCACTGCTCGCGGTGCACGTGGTGCACCAGCACGAGGACGGGGCAGCGCGCGACCAGGCGGCTGAAGAAGGGCATGCCGTTCTGCACGTCCACGATGACGTCCGCGTCGGAGCGCAGGATCGCCAGCAGGGCGTGCAGGTAGACGGTGAACTTGTTGCCGCGCCTGCGGAAGCGGACGCCCGCCACCCAGTCGCCGGACGGGGCGCGGTTGTGGTCCGCGCACTGGATCGCGACCCGGTAGCCGAGCCGCGCCAGCCCCGCGGCGATGCGTTCGACGTACCGCTCGGAACCGCCGCCCTCGGGATGTCTCGTGTCGCGCCAATTCACCAGCAGAATGCTCGGCCGGTAATCAGGGCAACGCGACATCTGCCTCTCCCGGTGCTAGGTTACTGTCAAGTAGCCATGGTAGACGGAATGCGGGAGATGGCAATGGTCGAGATCGGTTCAGTTTCGACCCCCGGAAAGTTGCGAAAGCCAACTCTCCGGCGCTCGGTTCACCTTTTTCGCGCATTTCTGAAAGAGCAGACCGACCCCGACCACTTCTACCGGGTCCTGGCGGGGGACTCGGTCGCCCAGGTGTCGTCCTACGTGTCCCTGGAGGGTGCGGTCGTCCTCGACGTCGGAGGGGGACCCGGCTACTTCGCGGAGGCGTTCCGCGGTGCCGGCGCCCGGTACGTGGGTCTCGACCCGGACGTCGGCGAGCTGTCCGCGCGCGGGGAGCCCGACCCCGGCATGATCCGGGCGAGCGGGACGGCGCTTCCGTTCCGTGACGGCTCGGTGGACGTCTGCTACTCGTCCAACGTCCTGGAGCACGTCGACGACCCGTGGCTCATGCTGGCCGAGATGGTGCGCGTGACCAGGCCCGGAGGCACCGTCTTCATGTCGTACACGCCGTGGTGGTCACCCTGGGGAGGCCATGAGACGGCGCCGTGGCACTACCTCGGCGGTCACTACGCGCGACAGCGCTACGAGCACCGCAACGGCAAACCGCCGAAGAACGCGTTCGGCGTCTCGCTGTTCCCGGTGAGCGTCGGGGCGGTCCGGCGGTGGGCTCACCGCCAGACCGGCGCCGACGTGGTCGAGACGTTCCCCCGGTACCACCCGTGGTGGGCGAAGTGGATCACCCGCGTGCCGGTGGTCCGGGAGGTCGCCTCGTGGAACTTCGTGGTCGTGCTCAGGCGGCGTGCCTAGCGCGTCGCCCGATGACGCCCAAGGCAATTCCCGCCAGCAGCAGAACCAGGCCGGTGGAAAGGAGCACGATCGGCCCGGTGCTGCTGATCAGCGTCAATTTCTTGCGGGCTTCGGAAGCGCGTTCGACCGAATCTTTGACAGTTGTCTCGTTGAACGTCAAAGTCGCGTCGAGCAGCACCGTGCCTTCTTTTCCGTCCGGCCCGACGAGCACCTGCCGCTGCTGTTCCGAACCCTTGATGATGATGCCGCTGGTCGGCTCCACCCACATGGTCCGGGTGTTCTGGTAGCGGCGCTCCGCCTTGACCGAGGCCTCGGAGCTGTTGACCAGCGTGCCGGGCACCTCCTGGTCGCGGAACCTGGTCGACGGGATCTTCTGGACGAACTTGTAGACCTCGAGCCCGTTGAGCTGCTCCGTGCCCTCGTAGCGCGCGGTCGACGCCTTGCGCAGGGTGGTGTCGAAGTACTCGTAGTCCTGCGGCTGGGTGTCGAAGGGGAACTTGTAGTTCAGACCCTCCTGGCGCACCTTCTTGTCGTCCTCGGTGGGGTCGCCCTCGGCGTCGGTTACGTACTGCTGGGTGCAGTCCTGCACCGCCATGTTCGTGCGCCGGTCGAGGCACACGCGGTGCTTCATCGCGGAGACGAGCTGGTTCTCCGAGTCGGTGACGACCAGGCCCTGGTCCCACACCATCACGTCACCGTCGACCTTGGCCTCCGGCCGGGTCAGGTTGCTCTCGACCTTGCGGGTGGCCGTCAGCCGCGCGTCCCTGACGACGAGTTCCTTGGGGTAGAAGACCTTCGCCGCGCCTTCCGCGACGGATTCCGTCTTCTGGTCGAGCGGCACGACGGCGAGCTCGGGGTACACGTAGAAGCGCAGGACTGCTCCGAGCGCCAGCGAGAAGATGCCCAGTCCTACCAGCACGAGGCTCGCAACACGTCGCACTCGTCCTCCTTCCAGGTGCATGCGGGGTGTGAGAGGGACGTCACAGTGGCGAGGAAACTACCGGACAGTAACCTCTGCGCAACCCTTCGGTCGGGGTGACTCAGGTCATCTTGATCGGTCCGCGTGGAGAAAGAAGCTACTCGGCCGCCGCGGCTTGGAGCCGTTCGGCGGAACCCCTGCTGTCCAACGGGTAGCGGCTGAAGGAAGCAGCTCCTTACTCATCGGCGACGATGCCGGAGGAAGAGACACGTGGAAGAAACCCCTGTGTGCTATCCCGGAGCAGTCGAGCAGGCCCGCCTGCTCGCGCGCGGTGCGACGA
This sequence comes from Lentzea albida, assembly GCF_900111005.1. GTDB lineage: Bacteria > Actinomycetota > Actinomycetes > Mycobacteriales > Pseudonocardiaceae > Lentzea > Lentzea albida. Next base: position 101,776 of record NZ_FOFV01000007.1, on the reverse strand, counting down.
CCGCAGCAGAACTCCTTGCGACTGCGGAACATCGGCTCGGTTCGCGGCGCGTCGTTTTCACAGATGTCGATTTGGCGGCCGCCCGGCGCAGTGCCGAGGAGGCCGATCGGCGGTTGGCGGCGGGGGAGCGCGGCCGCCTGCTCGGCCTGCCCCTGGCGGTCGAGGACTCCTTGCCCCGTTCGGCTTTCGACGCACTGGCGGCGTCCGGGGCGGTCGTGATCGGACGGACGTCCTCGGCCGAGAGACATCGCAACCCGACGCCCGGCCTCCCCGCCACGGCACTGGACCCGAAGGTGTCCGGCACCGCCGTCGCCGTCGCCACCGGCGTGGTGTCCGGGGTGCTGGCCCGCCGTGCGCCCGGAGCGGGCCAGGTGCCGGCGGGAGGTGTCGGTGTGGTCGGCTTCGAGACCTCCGGCGGCTCCGGTGTGGTGGCGAGGACCGTCGACGACGTGGCGCACGTCGTGCGCGGCGTCGGCTGGGAGGCCGTGCCCGCCGACCGTCCACTGAGGATCGGCGTGTCGCTGCGCGGCCTCTCGGTGACCACGCGGACCCGCGCGCCGATGCGCCGGGCGGTCGAGGACGTCGCCGCTCTGCTGTCGTTGCACGTGCACGAGGTGGTGGACCACGACCCGCACCTCGCGAGCGCGGCCCGGCTCCTGCTGGCGCCGCACCTCGCGGCGGGCCCGCGCGAGCTGGAGCTGCTCGACCGGCTCGTGCCCACGCCGTTGCGGGGCATCTGCCGGTCGATGCGCGCGGCGGAGCGGGTGATGCTGGACCACATGTTCGCGGGCGTCGACGTGCTGGTGACACCGGGGCACACCGGCCCGGTCGAGACCACCTCGCTGCCCGGCGGTGTCCTGGTGCGCAACGGCGCCACCTCGCCGTTCGCCCCGCTCTGGAGGGTCAGCGGCTACCCGGCCGTGTCCGTCCGCGCGGCCTCGGACGGCGACGGGAACCCGTTGCCGGTGACCCTGATCGCGGTGCCGAGGGCGGAGGGCGAGCTGCTCGGCGTCGCCCGGATCGTCGAGGAGGAGGGCGGCGCTCATCGAAGCCCGTAGTCGACGTTCGAGGACGACACGACGTTCTTGAGGTCGAGGGAACCGTCCGGGTCGCTGGCGTCGGCGACGCCGTAGGTGATCGCGCCCGCGAGGCACGCACCGATCACCAGCGCCAGCGACCCCGCGACGAGACCGCGCCTGCGCACGAGCAGCAGGACGATCCCGGCCGCGAGCAGCGCGCCACCGGCGACCAGCAGGACCACGGGGAGCACGGTGATCGCGAAGAGCTTCGGCAGGTTCTTCCTGACCTGGTCGACGTTCGCGGTGACCGAGGCATTGGTGAGCTGCAGTTCTCCCGCGAACACGGGCGTTCCGGCGCCCTCGGCCTGGCCGTCGGCGCGCAGCTCCTGCCGGATGTCCTCGCGCACGGAGAGCACCGCGCCGGTCCTGGGCTCGACCAGCAGCGTGCGGGTGACGCCGTAGTACTGCGTGACGTTCACGGACGGTTCCGGGCTGCCGACGAGGGAACCCGGCACCGCGAACCGGCCGAGCGCCGTCGGCGGGACGGTGTGCGCGAACCGGTACACGTCGAGGCCCTGCAACAGCTGCTCGCCGGCGAAGTGGATGGTGACCGGGCGGTTGAGAACCGTGTCGTACCAACGGTGGTCGCGCCGCTCGGTGTCGAACGGGAACACGAAGTTGAGGCCGGGCTGGAGCAGCCGCCGGTCGTCCGCGGTGACCCGTTTGCCCTGCTCGGTCTCGTAGAACTCGCCCCGGCACGGCGCGACCGCCTCGCCGGTGCGGCGGTCGAGGCAGACCTTGCGGACCTCGGCGCTCAGCACGAGCTTCTCGGCGTCCTCCTTGACGATCGTCGCCCGCTTCCACACGGTGACGTCGCCGTTCGCCTGGACCTCGGGTGCCGCGAGATCACCCTCGACGCGCGTGGTCGCCGTGAGCCGCAGGCCGTGGCGGACCTCCGGTGCGCCGCCGGGCGGGTACACGACGGCGGTGACACCTTCTCCTTCCGAGACCGAGACGGTGTTGATGTCGTGCTGCAGCTTGGCCAGCAGGGGATAGGCGTGCAGCTGCAGCACCAGGCCTGCCGCGGCGGCGAAGGCGCCGAGTCCGAGCAGGGCGGCGACGACTGCGGTTCGCACAGGTCCTCACAAGTATTCGGTTGGCAGGGAGGCGTTTCCGTGAGGCGCGACTTCCGGTAACCGTGCGTTCAGTTGTACCTGCTCGGTGAGCTAGATCACAAGGGCATACCTGAATCCCATTCGGGTTACCTGGCCGCGACGGCTGGGACACGATCACCGCTCGTTTGGGTCAAGCCGCCGCGAAGCCCTGGTGCGCGGGCGGGTGCCGTGAGTGGATCGACCGGCCTGTTCGGGTCGAAGAGCTTGGGGGAATCATGAGAATCCGCAGATGTCTGGCCGCGGCTGTCGCGGTGGTGGCCGCTACCGCCGTTCCGGCCGCGGCCGCGCAACCCGCGTGGCGACTGGCCTCGATCCCGCAGACCGAGGTGACGAGCAACCTCTGGGACGTCGCCGCCGTGGACGCCGGGAACGCCTGGGCGGTCGGCTTCGAGGGATACCTGTGGGAGCAGGAGTACGCGACCGGTGATCCGATGATGCTGAGGTGGGACGGCGCCACCTGGTCCCGCGCGTCCCGCCCGGCCGTGCAGGGAAACGTGTCGTTCCAGCGCGTGGCGGCGTCGTCCGCGCAGGACGTCTGGGTCAAGGGCTCGCGCCCGTCGCCGGACGGCAACGTCGCCCTGGTGTGGCGCTACGACGGCACCACGTGGACCGAGGTCCCGTATCCGGCCGGCGCCACGCCGAGCACCCTGTCGATCCGTGATCTGTCCGTTGTGGACGGACGCGCCTGGTTGGTCGGAACCCGGGGCAACAGGCCGGTGTTCCACGAGTGGACCGGCGGCGCCTGGCAGGAGCACCAGCCGCCCGCGCAGTGCGTGACGGGCGGCGGCTTCGTGAACTTCTGCAACGTCAACGCCGTCAAAGCTTTCGCGCCCGACGACGTGTGGGCGGCGGGCAACGGCATGTGGAACGGCTTCTCGGGACCGCTGCTTTTCCACTGGAACGGCACCGCGTGGCGGACCGTCGACATCGGACTGAACCAGCAACCCCTGTCACTGCAAGCAATTGACGGACAGTCCTCAAAGGATGTCTGGGCGGTCGGTGACGGTGGCGGCATGGGCTCCGCCAACGTGGTGCTGCGAGGGGACGGCACCACCTGGCAGACCGTCGGCGGGCTGAGCACGCCGAAGACACCTGGTGTCGCGGTGGGGGCCGGCGGGATGCCGTGGGTCATCTCGAGCTTCCCGCTGGCGACCTTCCGCTCCTACGGCTCCGCGGGCTGGAGCCTGGCGATGGCACCGGTGCCCGCCGGGTCGTCCGGGGTGACCTACAACGCGATCACCGCGGTGCCCGGGACCGATCGGGTGATCGCGGTGGGCAGTGCGGACGTGCCGGGGACGAGTCCGCTGCGGGTGCGGGCGGTGGTGGCGGAGTACGCGGCGGGGTGAGGTGGAGGCGCGGCTGCCCGCTCCGGCGGGTGGCCGCGCGCCGGCGCCGGGATGCGCGCCGGCCGTGAGGAACGCGAGCCCGCCGCCGCGAGCCCGCCGCCGTGTAGAGCCCACCTCGAGCTCATCACCACGCCGAGCCCACCACCACTACCACCGCGCCGAGCCACCACCCCAAACCCGGCGTCGCCCCAGGCCCGCCGCCACGCCGTCCGGGAGCCCCGCCCTCTCGAGCGCCCAGCGGCCCCAGCTCACCCCTGCCCACCCCCGTCGGGCAGCGTGAACGTCACCGTCGTGCCCCCACCCGGCGTCGCGTCCAGCCGCACCTCCCCGCCGTGCCGCTCGACGATCCGGTGCACGATCGCCAGCCCGGCGCCGTGGCCGCCGCCGTGCGCGTCCCGCTGGTGCAGCCGCCGGAACAGCCGCAGCACCTCCTCGCGGTGCTCGGGCGGAATGCCGATGCCGTTGTCCCGCACGGAGACCGCGTCCTGGGCGAGCGTGATCTCCACCGTGCGCGGGAGTTCCTGGCGGGCGTACTTCGCCGCGTTGACCAGCAGGTTCACCAGCACCTCCGACAGCCGGTCGGGGTCGGCGTGCACCACCAGGCCCGGTTCGGGCAGCACCACCTCCACCTCGCGCTCCGCGAGGCGGGGGCCCGCGATCTCCAGTGCGGCGAGGGCGGCGTCGCGCAGGTCGATCCGCTGCGGGCGCAGGGCACCGTGGCCCAGCTGGGCGAAGTGCAGGAGTGAGTTGATGAGCTCGTCCATGCGCTGGGCCAGGCGTTGGACGGTGTCGAGGCGGCGGACCGTCGTGTCGTCGAGGTCGCCCGCGTCCTCGCGGATGAACGCCGTCGAGTTGAAGATGCCCCGCAGGGGTTCCTTGAGTTCGTGCGCTGCCACGTGGGCGTAGGTGTCGAGGTCGCGGTTCGCGCGGTTCAGTTCCTCGTTCAGGGCGGTGAGACGGGCGTTGTGGCGCAGGACCACGGTGGTGATCGCCCGGCCGAACTCACCGGCCACGGCCTCGTCGGAGGTGGTCCACGGCACGCTGCAGCCTCGGGTGTAGGCCTGGTAGACGGCCGACGAGCCGCGCGGGGTGAGGCGTTCGCCGTGTTCGCCCAGGCGGACCGGGGTGCTCGGGTCGGTCGCCCACGTCCTGGCGGCGCGGCGCTCGGGACGGACCCACGCGATCAGGTCTCCTGTGCCGCCGAGGGCGAGCACGAGCACGCCGCTGAGCTGCTCGGCGTGCGGTGCCAGGGAGGCGTCGTGCGAGGAGAGGTTGTCCGTGCTCCACACCTCGCCGGCGGTCAGGCGCGGCATCACGTCCCACAACGCGGCCAGGCCGGGCTTGAGTGCATCCGGGTCCTGGCCGCTGACGACCGTCGTCTCCCCGTCGAGGCGCAGCACCACGGCACGCGCGTCGATCAGCTCGTGCAGCAGGTCGACGCTGGTCCGCACGGACTGCGTGATGTCCGTGTTCAGCTCCGTGACCAGGCGCGACAGCGCCGTGCGGGTGTCGTGGCGGGCACGGGAGGTCTGCGCCTCCTCCAGCGCGGCGAGCTGGAGCGACAGCGTCACGCCGAAGAACTCGCACGCCGAACGCACCTCCGGGTCCAGCCGCCGGGGCGCGACGCCGTGGCATGCGATGAGACCCCACAACGAGCCGGAGTGCAGCAACGACACCGACATCGACGACGCGACCCCGATGTTGCGCAGGTACTCCAGGTGGAACGACGACACCGTGCGCAACGCCGAGTCGGACAGGTCGAGCGGCTGCGCCGTGCCGGGCAGCACCTGGGGGAGCAGCGTCGCCGTCTCGTCGTCCACGTCGTGGATCACTCGGATCCAGTTTCGCTCGTACAGGCGCCGTGCCTGGGGCGGGATGTCGGTCGCCGGGAACCACAGGCCGAGCCACGGCTCCAGGCCGTCGGCGACCGACTCGGCGATCACCTCACCGGGCCCCGCCTCGCCGTCGAAGCGGTAGGCCACCACCCGGTCGTAGCCGGTCAGCGCGCGGATCTCCGCCACGGCCGACGCGCACACGTCGACGACGGTCCGCTCGTGCTGCAGCTTCGTGAGCGAGGTGCGCAGGCGCGGGTAGAACTGGGAGAAGCGGAACGTGTCCTGCGCGGGACGGCGTTCGAACTCGAGCACGGTCCGGCCGTCCGCCCGGTGCACGGTGACGTCGAAGCTCTCCCCCGAGGAGGGCAGCACGACCGCGCAGAGACCCCGGTCGCCGGTCGGGGCGTCGAGCGTGGCCCGCACCGCCGCGACGCCTTCGGTCCCGATCACCGCCTCCACCTCGGTGCCGAGCAGTTCCTCGGGCTCGCTGCCGAGCACGGCGCCGGTGTTCGCGCTGACGACCTCGACCACGCCCGCGTCGTCGACGGCCAGCAACGCGCCGTGGGACTGGATCCCGCCCAGCAGGTGGATCGGCTCGGTGAGGCAGACCGTCATGTCGAACGACGTCGTGCCCGCCTCCGCCTCGGCCTGCGCGGCACGGGCCCACTCCGCGTCCAGCCCGTCCTGGCCGGTGAGCGGGAGCGCCTGCTCGTCCTGCATGCTGGTTCCTGCTTCCGGTGGGCGTACGGTTTCCGGGGCGAAGACCGTCCCGCAGGGGAGCGGCGGACGAACGCGGGAACGAGGGACCGGACCGGATGAGCGCAGGTGACGCACCGACCTGGCCCGATCTCCTGCACGCGTTGTGGCGCAGCGCGTTCTCGGCGGGCAGCACCAAGGTCTTCGCCAAGGAACTCTACTTGGGACTGCTGGAACTGCCGCACGTGCGCGGTGTGCTCGGCGCGCGGACCGGCCCCGACGGCACCGTGCTGGTCGTGCGCTGGGCCGACCACGAGCACGGGGTGATGAGCGGCCCCGCGGGTCTCGCCGCGGACGTCGCGCCGTGGGTCACGGGCTCAGCGGACCTGGAGGCACGCCCGGCCGGGCAGGCGAAGATCACCGAATTGGGCGTCGCCGAGCTCGCGTCGTTCGCGCCCGCGCTGGGCGAGCGGATGCGCGAGGTCGGGGGCACCGCGGTGGTCGCGGCGTCGTTCCGCGCCGCCGAGGGCGACAACGGCCTGCTGCTCGTCGCACTGGACCGGACCCCTGAGGACGAGGCGGTCGCGCGGGCGCTGGAGCAGATCGCGGACGTCGTGATCGCGGCCGACGACCGGATCGCCGACCAGGCGCTGCTCGACAACCGGCTGGCGGCCGACGCCGTGCTGGCCGAGGTCTCGCTGCGGCTCGCGGGCTCGCTCGACGTGGAGGAGACCCTGCGGTCGGTCGTGCGGATGGCGGTGCCGGGCCTCGCGGACGGGGCTGCCGTGCACGTCCGGCGCGACGGCGCGCTGAAGCAGATCGCCGCCGCGCACGTGGACGTGCACCGCGAACGGCTGCTCAACGACCACCTGCGCCAGGGCCGGTGGGCCGGCCTGCCGGTGACGGCCGGTGACGAGGTGGACCCGCTGCCGTCGGGGCTGCCCGCCGACGTGGGCCTGGAGCTGATGACCAGCGCGGTCCTGCGGGCGCGGGGCCGGCTGCTGGGCGTGCTGACGTTCTTCCACCGCGCCGGGGCCCGCCGGGTGCCCACGCGGGAGTTCGTGCGCGACATCGCGGCGCGGGCCGCCCTCGCCATCGACAACGCGACCCTCTACAGCCAGCGCCGCGCCGAGGTCGAGGAACTCCAGCAGCACCTGCTGCCGTCGGTGCTGCCCGCGATCGACGGCGTCGAGCTGGCGACGGGGTACAACGTGGCCGGCCACCTGCTGGACGTGGGCGGCGACTTCTACGGGGTCGTGCGGCAGCCGGACGACCGCTTCACCGCCCTCATCGGCGACGTCTGCGGCCGTGGCGCCGCGGCCGCCGCGCTCACCGGCCTCGCCCGGCACACCGTGGAGACCATCCTGGAGGAGGGCGGCGGGGCCGAGGACGCGGTGCGCCTGCTCAACGCCAAGTTGCTGCGCAACCGCGTCGGCAAGTTCCTCACCCTCGCCGCCGTCACGTTCGGCAAGGCGGGACCGGACGGCCTGCCGATGCGGTCGCTGACGGCCGGGCACCCGCCGCCCGTGATCATCCGGCGCGATGGCGCGGTCGAGGAGACGGCCTGCCGCGGCCACCTGGTCGGCGTGCTCGACCAGGTCTCGTTCACACAGGCCGACGACGTGCTCAGGCCCGGCGACTCGGTGGTGCTGTTCACCGACGGCCTGGTCGAGGCGCGGGACGCCTCCGGGGCGTTCTTCGGCGACGAGGACCTGGAGCCGACGCTTGCCGCACTGCACGACCTGCCGCTGTCCGAGATGGCCGCCGCCCTGGTCGCGGGCGACGGGCGGTACGCGGTGGACGACGACGCGGCCGTGCTGCTCATCCGGTACCGCGGCCCCCGGCACCTCGACGCGGTGCTGCCCGCGGACCAGGCGGCCGACGCCGCGCTCGCCGCCGTGCGAGCGCTGGGCAGACCGGGCCTGCCGGACCGGGTCGACGCTCCGGCGGGGCACGAGGACGTGACCGTCACCGTCGACGGGGACGCCGGGTGGGCGCGGATCGAGATCAGCGGAGGAGCCGGCACGTGGTGGGAGGTCCTGTGACCGCGAGCGGCGAGCAGGTGGTGCTGGTCGTGGAGGACAGCGAGGAGGACCGGGAGGCGATCCTGCGCGCCCTGTCCCGGTCGCACCCGGAGCTCGTGCTCGAGTTCCTGCACGACGGGCACCGCGTCCCGGACCGGCTGCGCGACGACGCCCTGCCGCACCCGGTGCTGGTGCTGCTCGACCTGAACATGCCGGGCACCGACGGGTTCCGGGTGCTGCAGGAACTCCGCGCCGACGAGGACCCGCGGCTCAGGGACGTGATCGTCGTCGTGTTCACCTCGTCGACCACGTCCGCGGACATCGACCGGTGCTCCGAGGCGGGCGCGGACAGCTACGTCTACAAGCCGGTCAACTTCACGTTGTTCCGGACCGTGCTGCAGGGTGCCGTGGAGTACTGGCACACCAACGGTTTCGTGCGCCCCGGCGCCCCGCCGGAAGTGCCCGTGGCGTGACCCTGCTGACGCGCCTGCGCACCGACACGCGCACCGCACACCAGGCGCTGGAGGACGACCTCGCGTTCCTCTCCGGACTCACGCCCGCGCGCTACAGCGAGGTGCTGGCGGCGTTCCTGGGGTTCCACGAACCGCTGGAGAAGGCGCTGACGGCGTCCGCCGCCGCACACCGGCTGCCGTGGGACCTGGCGCCCGACACCGAACGGCTGACCTCCGACCTGCGAGGCCTGGGGTGGAGCCCGTCGCGGATCGCTTCGCTGCCGCGGGCGTCACCGCCCGACGTCGAGGCGTTGCCCGCGCTCGTCGGCTCCCTGTACGTCGTGGAGGGCGCACGCCTCGGCGGGCAGTTGATCACGCGCTGGGTCGGGCAGGCGCTCGGTCCGGTGCCCGTGTCGTTCTTCGCCTCGGACGGCGACGCGCGGCGGAGGTTCCGGCGCTTCGGCGCGCTCGCGGGGGCCGTGGTGCCCGACGAGGAGGCGGACGTCGCCGTCGCGGCGGCTAACGCGCACTTCGGGCTGTTCCGGGAGTGGCTGGGCAGCGCTCTGCTCGACCGGAACGGGTAGCCGGCGGCGCGACGCTGCCGGGCTGCGCCGGGATCTGCCGGCGGAACGGGTGGCCACCGGCGCAACACCGCCGAGTCCTCACCTTCCGGTGGAGCGGGTGGCCATCGTTGCAACACCGCCGAACCCTCACCTCCCGCCGGAAGCCCTGCCCTGCCCGGCGAACCCGGTGAGGTGGGCGTACGCGACCGCGTGCGTCCGGTCGCGCAGGCCGAGCTTGCGCAGGATGCTCGACACGTGCGACTTCACCGTCTCCTCGCCGACGTGCAGCAGGCCGGCGATCTCCGAATTGGTGTGGGCACGGGAGAGCAGCAACAGCACCTCGCGCTCGCGGGCCGTCAGCCGGTCGATGTCGCCGGGGAGAGCGGGAGCGCTGAGGGTGTCGGCGAAGCGCGCGAGGTGCCGCCGCACGATCGACGGGTCGATCAGCACGTCGTCGCGGGCCGCGATGCGCACCGCGGCGATCATCTCCTCCGGCGGCATCGACTTGAGCAGGAACCCGCGGGCGCCCGCGCTCATCGCGCGGTGCACGTACTCGTCGGTGTCGTGCGTGGTGAGCATGATGATCCGGGTGCGGTTGCCGGGGGCGGCCAGGATGGCGGTGGCGGCACCGAGGCCGTCGCGGCGCGGCATGCTGATGTCGAGCACGGCCACGTCCGGGCGCAGTCGCAGCGCGGCGTCCACGGCCTGGTCGCCGTCGGCCACCTCGGCGACGACCTCCAGGTCGTCCTCGGTGTCGAGGATGGCGCGCAGGCCCGAGCGGAAGACCGCGTGGTCGTCCGCGATCAGGACGGTGATGGTCATGCGGGGCCTCCGAAGCGGAACGTGACGGCGGTGCGCCAATTCTGGCCGTCTGGCAGCAGCCCCCGGTCGAGCACCCCGCCGAACTCCTCGGCACGGGCGCGGATGCCCGCGAGACCACGCCCTTCCCGCCCCTCGCCGGCGGACGAGGGGTTGACCGTCTCGACGTGCAGCCGGTCGCCGGAGTGGCGGACCGCGACCTCGACGGGACCGCCGTCGCCGTGGCGCAGCGCGTTGGTCAACATCTCCTGCACGATGCGGAACACCGCGGCGTCGAGGTCCGGCGGCAGGGCGCGCGGTGTGCCCGAGACGTCCAGCCGCACCTCGAGCCCGGTCTCCCGCAGGCGTTCCACCATCGTCGTGACGTCGGCCAGACCGGGGTCGCGGTCGGCCTTGGGGCGTTGTCCGAGCAACAGGTCGAGCATCTGCCTGAGGTCGTGCAGCGCGGTGCGGCTGGAGTCCTCCACCGACCGCACGGACTTCAGCGCGGACTCGTCGCCCGCGGTCCTGGTCAGGCGCAGCCGTGCCGCGCCCGCGTGCACGCTGATCGCGCTGACGTGGTGGGTGATCACGTCGTGCAGGTCGCGGGCGATGGCCGCGCGGTCCTCGGCGATCGCGGCGTCGACGGCGTCCTTCGCCTCGCGTTCCTCCTGCTCGGCCTGCCGTCTCATCTCGTCGAGGTAGGCGCGGCGGGAGGTGGTGTAGCGGCCGACGAGCCACGAGACCAGCCCGACCTTCGCCGCCGACACGAGCACGTGCCAGTCGAGGACGTACCCGCGGGCGAGGTGGGCGAGCACGAGCCCGCCGATCACCGCGAGCAGCGAGGCCCTCGCCTGCCACCCGCGCAGCCACGCACCCGCCCGGTAGGACGCCACGAGGACCCCGGTCTCGTTCAACCGCAGCGTCCGCGGGCCGCCCAGCAGCACGGCCACCCCGGCGTTGACCACGACGGCGACGACCGCGACGGCTCCCGACCAGCTCGTCCGGCCGGCGAGCGCCGCGTCCGCCACGACGATCGAGACCAGCGCGACGATCCACGCGCCGTTGACCGGGAGGTCCTGCACCAGGAACGACAGCACGTCGGCCACGGCGCAGACGCCCGCGACCACATAGGACTGGCGCTTCAGACTGGTCCGCGCACGGGACAGCGACTGGCTGTTGATCACCCGCAGACGATGTCAGGAGACGGGGCCCGCGGCATCCCCCTCGCGAGGGAGACGGTTCTCCTCGCCGCGGGGAAGATCGCGGACGCGGGAATTCCTAGGTTTCTCCCATGCCTTCGATCAAGCCCTCCCGGCGGACGGTCGCCGCCGGACTCGCCGGTGCCGTGCTCCTCGGCCTCGCCTACCTCGGTGTCAGTCCCGAGGGGACGATGACCGTGCCGGACGGGGCGGCCCCCGGCTCCCTGACGACCGAGCCCTGCGACTACACCACCGAGTCCGGCACCCTCGCCGCCGACTGCGGCACGCTCGTGGTGCCGGAGAACCGCCGCGACCCCGCCTCGGACCTCATCGCGTTGCCGGTGACCAGGATCCGCGCCACCACGCCGAATCCGGGCGCGCCGGTGTTCCGGCTGGGCGGTGGTCCCGGCGCCACCAACATGGACTTCCCGCAGGCGAGCAGGCTCACCGGCACCGGCGACGTGGTGCTCGTCGGGTACCGCGGGGTGGACGGGTCACGACGCCTGGACTGCCCGGAGGTCGCCGCGTCCATGCGCAACGGTGGTGGAATCGCCGACGCGAAGACCCTGCCCTCCACCAGCAAGGCGTTCGAGCTGTGCGCCGACCGGCTGACCGGGGACGGCGTCGACCTCACCGGGTACTCGATCGTCCAGCGGATCGAGGACTTCGAGGCGGCCCGCACGGCCCTGGGCTACGACCGGATCAACCTGATCAGCTCCAGTGCGGGCACCCGCACCGCGATGATCTACTCGTGGCGGCACCCCGAGTCGTTGGGGCGGTCCGTGATGGTGTCGGTCAACACTCCCGGCCACCTGTTCTGGGACCCGCGCACCACCGACTCGCAGTTCGGCCAGTACACCGGCCTGTGCCGCGCCGACGCCGGGTGCGCGGCCCGCACCCCGGACCTCGCCGCGTCGGTCCGCGACGTCGCCACCGCGATGCCGCAGCGCTGGGGACCGCTGGCCGTCAAGGACACCAACGTCCGGGTGCTGAGCCAGTACGCCCTGCACCACAACGGGAAGTCCCAGGCGCCGAACAGCGCGCCGACCGTGCTCGACGCGTACCTCAGCGGCGACACCGGTGCCCTGTGGGCGATGTCCGTGCTGGGCGACGTCGTCCTGCCTGACTCGCTGGTGTGGGGCGAGTTCGCCTCGTTCGCCATGATCGACGCACCGGCGAACCGGCGCTACTACGACGCCGGCGGCGACCCCGGCTCGATCCTCGGCAACGCCTCCACCGACTTCCTCTGGGCGGGCCCGTCGGGTGTCGCGACGGTGTGGCCGGACAGCCCCGACAACACCGACTACCGCACCGTGCGCCCCAGCGACGTCGAGACGCTCGTCGTCAGCGGTGAGATCGACTTCTCGACCCCGTCCCAGCTCGCGACCCAGGACCTGCTCCCGTCGCTGTCCCGCGGCAAGCAGGTCGTCCTCTCCGGACTCGACCACACGTACGACTTCTGGGAACACCGCCCGGAAGCGAGCAAGCACATGCTCACCACCTTCTACGCCACCGGACAGGTGGACGACTCCGGCTTCGACCCCCGGCCGGTGGCGTTCGGCGACGTGCCCATGAGCATGTCCACCATCGCGAGGCTCCTCATCGGTGTCGCGGTCGGCGGCGCGCTCCTCGGCCTGGTGGTGCTGGCGCTGATCGCCCGCTCCGCACGCCGCCGCGGTGGGTTCTCCTCGAGGAGGAGCGCGTGGATCCGTGCCCTGACGGCACTTCCGCTCGGACTGGGCGGCTGGCTCCTGGGCGTTCTGGTGGTGTGGACGGTCAACCCGGACGACTACGTGGTCAGCGCCACCGCGGTCGTTCCCGGCGTCGGCGCGCTGATCGGGCTCGGCGCCTACGTGGCGTGGGTCCGTCCTGAGTGGACTCGGAAGGTCCGGCGCAGGGGCCTGGTCGCGGGTGCCGGTGCGGCCTTCCTCGGTGCGGCGCTGGGAACCTGGGCGCTGCCCGGTCTGGCCGCCCCGCTCACCGCCGTCGTCGGGGCCGCGGTGGCCGTCAACCTGGTCCTGATGTTCCTGCGCGGGTCGGCAGCGGGTCCGGCCGGCGCGTGACGCGGTAGGCCGACGCCGTTCGACGGCATTCGACGGGGTCGCGGCGAACGGCCCTGTCGAACGCGTTCGACGCGTTCTTGACCAGGTGTGGGGCGTCCTCCACAGTGTGTGACGGACCGCTGGAGATCGCGGTCCGTCCGGGGATGCGCACAACCGAACCGCTCGGCGCAAGCGGCCGGTTGACCCTTCGTGCGCTTGTCGCACCGACCTCAACGAAGAGGAGCATGCTCATGGCCGGACCTGGCCATCACCCGCACACCTCCGCCTCCCGCGCCCGCCGCCGCCGGATGGCGGGCATCAGCGCCGCCGTCGCCGTCCTGCTCGGGGGCCTGCTCGCGGCCTTCGGCGCGACGTCCGTCTCCGCGGCCACAGTGGACACCAGCGCCTGGTACGTGCTGGTCAACCGCAACAGCGGCAAGGCATTGGACGTCTACAACCTCGCCACGAACGACGGCGCGCGCATCACCCAGTGGGCCCGCAACGACGGCAACCAGCAGCAATGGCAGTTCGTCGACTCGGGAGGCGGCTACTACCGCCTCAAGTCACGGCTGTCGGGCAAGGTCCTCGACGTCTACAACTTCTCGACCGCCGACGGCGGCGGCATCGTCCAGTGGTCCGACCTGAACGGCACCAACCAGCAGTTCCGCCTCGCCGACTCGGACAGCGGGTACGTCCGCCTGGTCAACCGCAACAGCGGCAAGGCCGTCGAGGTCCAGGGCGGCTCGACCGCGGACGGCGCCAACGTCGTCCAGTACAGCGACTGGAACGGGACCAACCAGCAGTGGCAGCTCGTCCGCGTCGGCGGCACGAACCCCACCACCACGACCACCACCTCACCGGGCGGCACGTGCCAGCTCCCGTCGACCTACCGCTGGTCCTCGACCGGCCCGCTGGCCCAGCCGAGGCAGGGCTGGGTCTCGCTCAAGGACTTCACCCACGTCATGTACAACGGCAGACACCTCGTCTACGCGACGACGCACGACACCGGGACGACGTGGGGCTCGATGAACTTCGGCACCTTCACGAACTGGTCGGACATGGGCTCGGCGAGCCAGAACGCGATGAACACCGGCGCGGTCGCCCCCACGCTGTTCTACTTCGCCCCCAAGAACATCTGGGTGCTCACCTACCAGTGGGGCCCGACGACGTTCAGCTACCGGACGTCGAGCGACCCGACCAACCCGAACGGCTGGTCGTCGGCGCAGACCCTCTTCACCGGCACCATCCCGAACTCGGGCACCGGCCCGATCGACCAGACGCTCATCGGTGACGGCACGAACATGTACCTGTTCTTCGCCGGGGACAACGGCAAGATCTACCGGGCCTCCATGCCGATCGGGAACTTCCCCGGCAGCTTCGGCTCGTCCTGGACGCAGATCATGAGCGACACGACCGCGAACCTGTTCGAGGCCGTCGAGGTCTACAAGGTCCAGGGCCAGAACCAGTACCTGATGATCGTCGAGGCGATGGGCAGCGGCGGGCGCTACTTCCGGTCGTTCACGTCCAGCAGCCTCAACGGGGCGTGGACACCGCAGGCCGCCACCGAGAGCAACCCGTTCGCGGGCAAGGCGAACAGCGGCGCCACGTGGACCAACGACATCAGCCACGGTGACCTGATCCGCACCAACCCGGACCAGACGAAGACCATCGACCCCTGCAACCTCCAGTTCCTCTACCAGGGGCGCAATCCCAACTCGGGCGGTGACTACGGGCTCCTGCCGTACCGGCCGGGTCTGTTGACGCTGCAACGCTGATGAAGGCGTGAGGACGTGGCCGGCTCCCGCATGGTGGGGAGCCGGCCACGTTCGGTGTGGGGGCTGCGGTCCGCACGCCGCCTCCCGTGGCCTGCGGCCCGCACGCTGCTGCCCGCCTCCCGCCTCCCGCCTCCCGGAACCCGGCTTCCCGCCCGGCGGCGGGCGAGCCGGCCCTGCTCTGCCAGGCGGAGCGGGCATTCCACCCGCTCCACCCGACCAGACCTCACCTGGTTCCCCCGGCAGCGCCTCCGGAGCGCTACTCGAACACCCCGTACCCCGCCACCGCGTGCGCCCGCACCCCGTCCATGTCGAGCTCCACACCGATCCCAGGCGTGTCGGGAAGCGTGATGTACCCGTCCTTCACGATCGACCCGCTCCCGTCGGGGGCGTGCACGTAGCTGTCCCACACCGCGCGCTCGTCGAGGGCGTGCCACTCCTGGACGAGGAAGTTCGGGATCGCCCCGCACTGGTGCGAGGTCGCCATCGTGCCGAGCGGCGTCGACACCAGGTGCGGTGCGAACGGGATGTAGTGCAGCTCCGCCAGGTTCGCGATCTTCTTGGCCTCGGCGAGGCCGCCGCACTTCGGCACGTCGGGCTCGATCACGTCCACGGCTCCGCGTTCGAGCAGTTCGCGGAAACCCCACCGCAGGTAGAGGTTCTCGCCCACGCAGATCGGGGTGCGGGTCTGCGCGCGCACCCGGACGAGCGCGTCCACGTTCTCGGCGGGCAGCGGTTCCTCGAGCCACATGAGGTCGAACGGCTCGAGCTCCCACGAGATCCGGCACGCGCTCGGCAGGTCGTAGCGGGCGTGCAGGTCGATGGCCAGGTCGACGTCCGGGCCGATCGCCTCCCGGACGGCGGCCACGCGCTCGACCATCGACCTGATCTCGGCGGCGTTGACGGTGTGGTTGTAGTCGTCGTACTTCGCCGGGTGGCGGAGGTTGTCGACGTCGAACTTGAGGGCGGTGAAGCCCTCGGCGACGACGCGCTGGGCGCGGTCGACGCAGCCCGCGATCGAACCCGCCGGGTCGTCGCCGTCGCCGCAGTCGGCGTAGAGGCGGATCCGGTCGCGGAACTTCCCGCCGAGCATCCGGTAGACCGGCTGGCCCGCGGCCTTGCCCGCGAGGTCCCACAGCGCGATCTCGATCCCGGACAGCGCTATCACGAACACCCCGGCCTGCGGGCCCGCGAAGACCTTGTGGCGGCGCAGCTTCTCCCAGCAGCGCTCGACGTTGCGCGGGTCCTCGCCGATCAGCAGGGGGGTCAGGAACTCGATCATGCCGACGACGGCGCCCGCGCCGGCGTCGGGATTGGCCTCGCCGTACCCGCTGAGGCCCTCGTCGGTGTCGATCCGCACCAGCGTGGCCTCACCGTGGTAGGCCACCACCGCCGTTGTGACGTTCACGATCCGCATAGCTCTCCCGAAGTCGGGTTGTGCAGAAGTACGGACTGTCGCGATGTTCAACTTGTCCTATAAGCTGATGACATGCAAAGGGGACAAGAGTCTCCGGACGCTGTCAAGGTCCGGACTCTTCCGGTGCAGGTGGCCGCACACCTGACCCGGCGCATCGTCAGCGGCGAGATCGAGGACGGGCGGGCGCCGTCGGAACTCGACATCGCCCAGGAGTTCGGCGTGTCCCGCGTGGTCGCGAGGGAGACGCTCAAGATCCTCGCCTCGCTGGACATCGTCGACGTCGCCCAAGGCCGCCGCGTCGTCGTGCGTCCCCCTGCGGAGTGGGACTACCTCAGCCCGTTGCTGATCGAATGGCTGCCGACGGAGCTCGTGGGTGAGCTCCTCCAGGAGCTGCACCAGATGCGCGTGCTGCTCGAGCCCGAACTCGCCGCGATGGCCGCCGCCTGCGCGACCGGCGAGGCGCTCGAGCGGCTCAAGGCCGAGGTCGACCGCATGGCCGAGCTCGAGGCGGATCCCAACGCCTACCTCGAGGTCGACCACGAGTTCCACATGGAGATCTGCCGGGCGGCCGACAACCGCATCCTCGACCGGATCATGTACTCGGCCCGCTGGCTGGGCACGGCCAGCCGGCGCATCACCAACGAGGCGCCCGCCGCGCTGCGCAAGGCCACGCACGACCACACGGAGATCTACGAGGCGATCCTCGCGCGCGATCCGGACCGTGCCCGCGCGGCGATGCGCACGCACCTCGCGAACAACTCCGCTCTCATCGCGGAGAGGGAAGAGCAGACCAGACGAGCCGCGGGGCGCCGGTAGCGCACCGCCCGACCGATGCACCGGTGTCCCGCTCCAGGGGCATCGGCGAGTACTCCGCTTCGCCGTTCTTCGCACATGTTCCACCCGGCAGCGCGGCCCACGCCCCGCTGTCCCGCCGGTTGCAACGTCGCCCCGTCGGTACGCGTCCGCTCGGCCGGACGCGAGAGGAGTTGGCATGGAAGAGAAATCGGACTTATCGAGGCGCACCTTCCTCGGCATGAGCGCGCTCGGCGTGCTCGGTCTCGCCGGGTGCGGGGGCGGTCCCGCGCCCGCACCGCAGGTCGACGTGCAAGTGCCCCAGGCGTTGCTCGACGAGGCGTCGTCGCTGCGCGGCGGGTCGGTGGGGATGCTGTCGCAGAAGCTCTACTCCGAAGCCGCCAACCAGGCGCTCGACCGGTCGCTGCAGGTCTTCGCGCAGGCCACCGGCACCACCGTCCGCAACGACCTGGTCTCCGGCGACGCGGGGGACATGGTCGCGAAGATGGACGCCGAGGTGAAGGCCGGCACCAGCCGCGACTTCGCCTTCGTGAGCGACCGGCGGTTCGTCGGCCAGCTGCACAACCTCGGCGCCCTCACGGACGTCACCGACGTGGTCGAGGAGATGAAGAAGCTCTACGGCGAGCCCGCGACGGAGGCCGGCAACTACTGCGTCTTCAACGGGCGCTGGTTCGCGATCCCGTACCACTTCATCGCGTCCGCGATGTACCTGCGCAAGGACTGGTACCAGGAGAAGGGTCTCCCGCTCAAACCGCACTACACGTGGGAAGAGTTGCGCGACAACGCCTTGGAGGTCTCCGACCCGGCGAAGAGGCGCTTCGGCTGGGGTCTCACGGTCAACCGCTCCGGCGACGCCAACGGGTTCATCGCGAACGTCATCAACTGCTACGGCGGCGCGATGGCGGACAACACCGGCACGAAGGTGGTGTTCAACTCGCCGGAGACCGTCGCCGCTGTCACGTTCATCGGCGACATCTACACGAACCCGAAGTACACGCCGATGCTGCCGCCGGGCATCGGCAGCTGGACCGACTCGAGCAACAACGAGAACTGGCTGGCCCAGATCCTGGGGCTCACGCTCAACCAGTTCAGCGTCTACGCCGACTCGAAGACCAAGAACAACCCGGTGTACGCCAACACCCACCCGTTCAACGGCGCCACCGGACCGGCGATCGACAAGCCGCTCGCGTTCGGCGAGTCCAACTCGTTCGTCGTGTTCAAGGGCGCCAAGAACGCCGACCTCGCCAAGCTGGTCGCGAAGTACATGGTCAGCGGGACCGCACTGCTCGGTGTCGCGAAGGGAGCGCCGTGCCTGGTGAACCCGTCGTGGGACAAGGTGTGGGACTCCGACCCGTACTACACGACCGGTGACCCGGCGTTCCCCGCGCTGCGCGAGCAGACCCGCACGCCGCTGCCGGTCACCACGAAGACCGGCTTCAAGTTCCCCCAGGCGCCGAGCCCCGGTGAGCAGGCGGCCACCGCCGCCTACCTGCTCACCGACATGATGCAGTCGGTCATCCAGGGCACGAAGCCCGCGGACGCCGTCGCCTCGACGCACGCGCGGATCGTGCAGGTCTTCGAGCAGCAGGGCTACAAGCAGTGACCGTCCTGCGGGAACGGCCGGCGCCGGTCCGCCCGGCGCCGGAGGGGTCGCCCTCGCTCAGCCCGTCGCAACGGCTGCTCGGGCGCGACTGGCGCCTCGCCGCGGTGTTCGTCGGGCCCACGCTGGTGCTCGTCGCGGGCCTGATCCTGTTCCCGATCGTCGACTCGGTCGTCACCAGCACCACCGAACGCCACGGCGCGGAGACGGTCTTCGTCGGGCTGGACAACTACACCGCGCTCGTCGACGACGCGGTGTTCCACAAGGGCGTGCTCAACTCGTTCGTCTTCACCGCGTACGCCGAGATCTTCAAAGTGGTCCTCGGCCTCATCGCGGCGCTGATGCTGCACCACATGCGGCGTGGCAGGGCGGTCGTGGCCGGGGTGATCCTGCTGCCGTGGGTGGTGCCGACGGTCGTCACGGCCTTCACCTGGCGGTCGCTGTTCGACCCGATCTTCGGCAGCGTCAACGTTCTGCTCACCGACTCCGGCATCGGGCCGTTCCTCGCCACGATCGGGCTCGTCGACCGCTGGCCCGCGGAGTGGCTGTCCGATCCGGCGCTCGCGATGCCCGCGGTCATCCTGGTCAACGTCTGGAAGGGCATCCCGTTCTTCACGGTGACGTTCCTCGCCGGGCTCAAGGCCATCGACAGCGGCCTGTACGAAGCGGCCATCGTGGACGGTGCGTCGCCGTGGCAGCGCTTCGTGCACATCACGTTGCCGGGCCTGCGCCACGTCATGATCGTGACGGTGCTGCTGTCGTCGATCTGGACGTTCAACAACTTCGACCTGATCTGGCTCATGACCCAGGGCGGGCCGGGCGACGCCACCGCCCCGTACGTGATGGTGGCCTACTCCAAGGCGATCCAGCAGCTGCAACTGGGCGCGGGCGCCGCGGTCACGCTGGTGATGCTGCCGGTCATCGCCGTCCTCGTGGTGATCCTCGTGCGGATGATGCGGCGCAACGACCTCCCCGGCACGGGCGGGACGGGCGGCCGGAGGCTGACCCCCGCGCAGCGCAGGGCGATGCCGTGGGTGATCGTTCTGGCCTCGACGCTGGTGCTCGTCTGGGCGTCGCCGCACATCGTCTGGAAGGCCGCGCTCGTGCTGGCCGTGTTCGTGGTGCTCGCCGCCGCGGTGGGGCGGGTCGTCTCCGTGCTGGCGGCGCGGGGCAACCGGCTGGCCGCACGGCTGGTCGGCGGCACGGGCAGCGGCGTCGCGCTCGTCGGCCTGCTGGGCTTCGTGCTCGCCCCGCTCTACTGGATGACGGTCACGGCGTTCAAGTCCGACGACCAGATCGTGGCGCGCACCGACGACCTCTGGCCGACCCCGTGGACCACCCAGCAGTTCACGAACCTGTTCAACGGCAGGGCGTTCGGCACCTGGTACCTCAACACGGTCCTGGTGTCGGTGGCGTCGACCGCGATCGCCCTGGTGTGCGCCGCACTGGCGGGGTACGCGTTGGCACGGCTCAGGTTCCGGGGCTCGGAGAGCTTCACGGTGACGATCCTGCTCACCTACGTGATGCCGGGCGCGCTGCTGTTCATCCCGCTGTACCAGATGATGAGCGGCATCGGGCTGAACGACTCGTTGTGGTCGCTCGTGCTCGCGTACCCGACGTTCACGCTGCCGTTCGCGACCTGGCTGCTCGTCGGCTACTTCAAGTCGATCCCGGCCGACCTCGAAGAGGCCGCGCTCGTGGACGGGTGCACGCGGTTCGGGGCGTTCCTGCGGATCACGCTCCCGCTGGCGAAACCGGGGCTGCTCGCCGTCGCGCTGTTCACGCTCACCAACGCGTGGAACGAGTTCCTGTTCGCGTTCGTGTTCATCACCGACGACGGGTACAAGACGCTGCCCGTCGGCATGCAGTCGATGATCTTCGGTGACGTCGTGCCGCAGGGGCAGCTCGCCGCGGCCTCGTTGCTGATCAGCATCCCGGTCGTGGTGATGTACGCGTTCGGGCAGAGGTTCCTGACGGAGGGCCTCACGGCCGGAGCGGTGAAGGGGTGATCACCGAGGAGCACGTGCCGCAGGGGTCCCGGCCGAGCGACCTGCGCATCACCGACCTGCGGGTCGCGAACGTGGCCGGCGTGCCGTTCCGCTCGTCGATCATCAGGATCGACACGAACCAGGGCCTGGCGGGCTACGGGGAGGTGCGCGACCAGGCCAGCGCCACCTACGCGCTGGTGCTCAAGAGCCGCCTGGTGGGGGAGAACCCCTGCAACCTGGACAAGGTCTTCCGCAAGATCAAGCAGTTCGGGCACCACGGACGGCAGGGCGGCGGGGTCTCCGGCGTCGAGATGGCGCTGGTGGACCTCGCCGGCAAGGCCTACGGGGTGCCCGCGCACGCGTTGATCGGCGGCCGGTTCCGCGACGAGGTCCGCTGCTACGCGGACACGCCGTCGCTGCCCGACCCGCACGCGATGGGCGCCCGGTTGCTGGAGCGCAAGGAGCGCGGGTTCACGATGCTGAAGATGGACGTGGGCATCGATCTGCTGTGGGACGTGCCGGGAGCGTTGATCGCGCCGAAGGGCGCCCGTGCGGACCTGACGACGATGCACCCGTTCACCGGCATCCAGGTCACCGCGAAGGGAGTCGACCATCTCGCGTCCTATGTGGACACCGTGCGCTCCGTCGTCGGCTACGACGTCGCGCTCGCGGCCGACCACTTCGGCCACATCGCGCTCGACTCGTGCATCCGGATCGGCCGCGCGCTGGAGGACTTCACGCTGGCGTGGATCGAGGACCTGATCCCGTGGCAGCTGACCGACCAGTGGCGGCGGCTCACCGCATCCGTCGCCGTCCCGACGTGCACGGGGGAGGACATCTACCTGCTCGACGGCTTCCGCCCGTTGCTCGACACCGGCGCCATCCGCGTCGTGCACCCGGACCCGGCGACGGCGGGAGGGATCGCGGAGACCAAGCGGATCGGCGACCACGCGCAGGAACGCGGCATCCCGATGGCCCTGCACCTGGCCGCGTCACCGATCGCGACCATGGCATGCGTGCACCTCGCCGCCGCCACGGAGAACTTCCTCGCGCTCGAACACCACGCCGCCGAGGTGGAGTTCTGGAGCGACCTCGTCACCGGCCTGCCCCGCCCGCTGATCCAGGACGGTCACATCGCGGTGCCGGACACGCCGGGGCTGGGGTTCGGCGACCTCGACGAGGAGGTGCTGCAACGCCACCTCGACCCGCGCGATCCGGTGTTCTTCGCCGAGACGTCGCATTGGGACGGTGAGGCGAGCCACGACCGCCTGTGGAGCTAGGAGACGGCCTAGGTGGCCCAGCACGCCGGCGTGACGCGCCGACGTGCTGCGCCACAACGCTAACGCCCCTGCTCGGCCCGCCACCGCTCGTACTCCGGCCGCGCCTCGTCCGACAGCGGGTAGTACAGCCGCAGGTCACCACCCTCGGACAAGCGGATCCGGGAGAACTCCTCCCACTCCGCGTGTTCCTGGGCGGCGGCGATGAGCGCCGGCGCGAGCTTGACGGGCACCACGACCGCCCCGTCGTCGTCGGCGACGACGATGTCCCCCGGCTCGACGAGCGTGCCGCCGCACGCCACCGGCACGTTGACGGCGGTCGGGACGATGCCGGTCTGGGCGTGGAAGTTCGGTGTGGCACCGCGGATCCACAGCCCGAGACCGAGTTTCTTCGCCTCGCCGGTGTCGCGCAGGCACCCGTCGACGACGACGCCGACGCCACCGCGGCCCTTGAAGTAGGTCAGCATCATCTCGCCGAACACGCCGCTGTCCATGTCCCCGCGCGCGTCGACGACGATCATGTCGCCGGGCTGGGCGTGGTACATCACGTGGCGGTGCAACTGCTTCTCCGGCTCGGCGTACTCGTCGACGGGGTAGAGGTCCTCCCGCTTCGGCAGGAACTGCAACGTCAGCGCCGGGCCGGCGACGCGCACACCGGGCGTCACCGACACGGGACCGCTGATGAACGCGCTGCGGATGCCCATGCGGCTCAGTTCCGCGCTGGCCGTCGCGCTGCCGAGGGCCGCGAGGGCCTCGCTGAACTCGGCGGGCGGGCGAACGATGTCGTGCGTCTCGACCACGTCGGTAGCTCCCTCAGATCCGCGTTGACCGCAACTGCCGGAGAGTTCGGTGCGTCCCGGATCCGAGCCTAGTCCGTCGAACCGTTGTGGCGTAAGAGAAAACGTCGACCCGGCCGAAATGGCCGGGCCGACGTGTCCCGTTAGTTCAGCCTGCGGGTGTCCTCGGGCAGTCCGCCGCCCGCGTAGACGTCCTCGGCGAGCTTGGCCAGCGCGGTGAGCGCGACGTTCTGGCTCCACGGCCCGTAGGACACGCGTGAGACGCCGAGCTTCTGCGCCGTGGCCAGGGGGATCGAGCCGGGGACGCCGATCAGGTTGACCTTGCGTTCGCCCAGCGCCTCGACGAGCCGTTCGACCTGCGAGGTGTCGAGCCTGCCGGGCACGAAGACGTTGGAGGCGCCCGCGTCGAGGTACGCGCGGCCGCGGGTGATCGCGTCGGCCAGCACCTCCTCGGGGTCGCGGTCGCCCGCCTTGACGAACGCGTCGGTGCGGGCGTTGAGCACGAAGTCGACCCCGGCGGCCTGGGCGGCGGCGACCGCGGCCTCGACGGCCCGCACGGACTCGTCGAGCGGTTTCATCTGGTCCTCGAGGTTCGCGCCCGCCGCACCGGCGTCGATCGCCCTCGCGATGGTGCCGCCGGGATCGCCGTACCCGCCCTCGAGGTCGGCGGTGACCGGCAGGTCGCCCGCCACGCGCACGATCAGCGCGACCTCGGCGATCATCTCGTCGCGGGGGATCTTCTCGCCGTCCGGGTAGCCCCGGGAGGCCGCGATGCCGTGGCTAGGGGTCGCGAGCGCCTGCGTGCCGGGCGTCTCGGCGACCACCTTCGCGGTGATCGCGTCCCACACGTTGACGACGAGCAACAACTCCGGTGCCGCGTGCAGGGCCTGCAGGCGCTTCGCCTTGTCTGCCGTGGAGGTCATGATCACGACCATGCCACACGGACGGCGGTAGCGCTCCCACTTGAGTAGAGTGAGCGTTACATATACAACTGGGCGGCGGGCCCGCGCACGTCCGGTGTGGACGGTGTGGAACCGGGCCTCGCCGCGCCGAAGTGGTCGAGGAGATGAAGGCAGTGGGATCGAACCGGTTTGCGGACCAGGTCGCGGTGGTCACCGGCGGCGGGAGCGGCATGGGGGCCGCGATCGCCCTGAGGCTGGCCGAGGAGGGTGCGACCGTCGTCGTCGCGGGGCGGGACGAGCAGAAGCTGAGCCGCACCGCCGAGCGGGCGGCCGGGAACGGCAAGATCGTGCAGCGCGTCGTCGACGTCCGGGACGAGGCGGCCGTCATCGAACTCGTGAACGGCACCGCCGAGACGTTCGGCCGGCTGGACGTCCTCGTGAACTGCGCGGGCGCCACCGACTTCGCTCTGTTCGCCGACCTGGACGCGCAGACCTGGAACGACATCATCGCGGTCAACGCCGGTGCCGTCTTCTTCGCGACGAAGGCCGCGCTGCCGCACCTGAAGAAGACCAAGGGCAACGTCGTCACCATCGGCTCGTCCAACGCGCTGCGCAACAACTACGGCCAGCCCGCCTACGGTGCCGCCAAGAGCGCCGCGGAGAGCCTCACCGCCAGCATCGCGATCGAGCACGGCGCACACGGGATCCGCGCGAACACGGTGCACCCCGGCGTGATCTTCCCGACCGGCATGACCGGTCCGATGGAGGACATCCCTGGGGTGCTCGACGCATATGCGTCGTACGTCCCCATGCGCCGCCTGGGCACCCCCGAGGAGATCGCCTCGGTCGTGGCCTTCCTGGCGAGCGATGAGGCCAGTTACGTCAACGGCGCGAGCATCACCGTGGACGGCGGCCTGAACGAGGTCCTGCACCTGCCGCCTTCGGTCGCTCCGTGAGTCCCGCGCCCAGTGGGCGTTGACAGGCGTTGGCTAATGTCGTTAGCTTATAGCTAACGGCATTAGCTTCGTGGAGGACGGCATGATCGAGCACCTGGACGTCGCGGGCAACACCCTCGCCTACGAGGTCACCGGCGAGGGGCCGCTCGTCCTGCTGGCCCACGGCATCGGCGACAGCCGCCACTCCTACCGCTTCCTCGCTCCGGCGCTGGCCGCACGGGGCTACCGGGTGGCGAACGCCGACATCCGGGGCTGCGGCGACTCGAGCGTCGGCTGGGACGGCTACAGCCGCACCGACATCGCGGGAGACCTCGTCGCCCTCGTGCGCCACCTGGGCGGCCCGGCCGTGATCATCGGCCACTCGATCAGCGGCGGGGCGGCGACGGTCGCGGCGGCCACCGCCCCCGACGTGATCTCCGGCGTCATCGAGCTCGCGCCGTTCACGCGGGCGCAGTCCGTCGACCTCGCGGGACTGCTGCGCGTCAAGCGGTTCCGCAGGGGCTACACCCAGCTCGCCAAGGTCGTCGTCAGCGGGAGCCTCCCCGCCTGGAAGAAGTACCTCGACGTGGCGGTGCCCGCCAAGCCGGCCGACTGGGACGCGGAGCTCGCCCGGATCGAGGCCAAGCTCCGCGAGCCCGGCCGGATGGAGGTCCTGCGGGCCATGGGCAAGTCCAGTCCCGCGGACGCCGGCGCCCGGCTGGCCCACGTCACCTGCCCCGTCCTCGTGGTCATGGGCGACGCCGACCCCGACTGGGCCGACCCGCGCGCCGAGGGCGAGAAGGTCCTCGCCGACCTGCCCCGCGGTCTCGGCGAACTCGTCGTCGTCGAGGGTGCCGGGCACTACCCGCACACCCAGACGCCGGACGAGGTCCTCGCGCTCGCGCTGCCCTTCTTGGGCAAGACGCTGGCGCACGCCTAGGGGGAGGCCGGCTCCCGCGTTGGTGGTCGAGGCCGCCGCCCCTCGGATGGCCGTCCTGGCCGCGACCGAACTCGGCGACGCGCCGCAGGGCATGGTGAGCGGAGAGGCGCTGACCGCCTCTTCTGTCGCTACGATCCGGTGAACCGCCGACGGGAGGCCGGACCTTGACGCGCCACACCTTCACCGCGCTGCTCGAGCTGAACGGCAAGACCGCGACCGGGTTCCGCGTCCCCGCGGACGTCGTCGAGGCGCTCGGGCAGGGCAGGAAGCCCAGGGTGCTGGTGGGCATCGGCGGCCACACCTGGCGCAGCACGGTCGCGGTCTACGACGGCGACTTCATGCTGGGCGTGAGCGCCGCCAACCGGGAGGCGGCGGGCGTGACCGCGGGGGACACCGTCGAGGTGACGCTCGAACCGGACCTGGCCGAACGCACCGTCGACGTGCCCGAGGACCTCGCGGCGGCGCTCGACCGGAATCCGGCGGCCCGCGCGGCGTTCACCGCGCTGTCCTACAGCAACCAGCGGCAGCGGGCCGAGGCGGTGGCGGGGGCGAAGCAGGCCGAGACCCGCGCCCGGCGGATCGAGAAGATCATCATCGAGCTGTCCTGACGGTCACCGCAGGGCGGCGGCCAGAACCGCCTCCACGACCCTGCGCACCGCTTCGGGGGCGGCCGGGCCGTGCTCCTCCTCGGTGAACCGCAGGTGCGCGGCGCCGATCAGGGTCGGTGCGAGCGTGTCGACGTCGGCGTCCGCGGCGATCCGGCCGAGGTCGCGCTCGGCCGTCAGGTACCCGGCGACCATGGCCGCCGCCTCGCCGACGAGCGGGAGTCGCGCGGTGCCGGCCGCGCGGAGCCGGGTGCGGAGCTCGTCCCGTGCGATGACGAGCACGATCATCGCCACCGCGACCGGGTCGAAGCCGCTGACCAGGGCCTCGGTCAGGTTGCCGGTGACGGTGCCGGAACCCGCCCTGTCCCGCAGGTCGGCGGCGCGGGCCTCGATCCGCGCGATGCGGTCCAGCACCAGTTCAGTCAGGAACGCGTCGAAGTCGGCGAAGTGCCGGTGCAGGACGCCCTTGGCGACACCCGCCTCCGCCGTGACCGCCCTGCTGGTCAGCTCGCCGACGCCGTCCCTCACCAGGACGCGCGCGGCGGCGTCGAACAACTGCTGGCGCGGGTCGCGCAGCGCCACTCCGGTGGGCACCGGGCCTCCTTCTTCCACGAGCGAACACCGCCCACGAGTGGGCGCCTGCCCACTAGAGTGGGCGCATGGTCACTCTAGTGCCTCCACCTGCACCGGAACCGCACCGGCACCGCCGGGTCGCGGAGTCGTTCGGCGTCGACCCCGAGCGGTACGACCGCACCAGGGCCTCCTATCCCGAGGCGGTGGTCGGCCGGATCACCGCCGCTTGCCCGGGATCCGGCCTCCTCGACGTCGGGTGCGGCACCGGCATCGCGGCCCGCCAGTTCCAGGCGGCCGGGCTCACCGTCCTCGGCGTCGAGCCCGATCCGCGGATGGCCGCCTTCGCCCGCAGGGCCGGCGTCGACGTCGAGATCGCGACGTTCGAGGCGTGGGACTCCGGAGGCCGTGCGTTCGACGCGGTCGTCTCGGCCACGGCCTGGCACTGGGTGGACCCGGTCGCGGGAGCGGCGAAAGCGGCCCGGGTGCTGCGGCCGGGAGGCGTGCTGGTGCCGTTCGGGCACGTCTACGCACTGCCTCCGGCCGTCGCGGACGTCCTGGCCTCGGCCTACCGGCGCCTGATCCCGGACGCGCCGTTCGTCGCCCGGTCGGAGGTGTCCGTCCTGGACGCCTACCAGGGGTTGTACGCCAGGGCGGCGGACGGCATCCGGGAGGCGGGAGGCTTCGGCGAGCCCGAGTTGTGGCGCCACGACTGGGAACGCGCCTACAGCCGTGACGAACTGCTCGACCTGGTGCCGACCTCTGGAGGCCTCACCACGCTGCCGCCGGAGCAACTGGCCGGGGTGCTGGCGGAGGTCGGCGCGGCGGTCGACGAGCTGGGTGGCACCGTCACGCTGCCTTACGCCACGTGGGGCCTCACCGCGATCCGCACCTAGACCGTGTCCCGGCAGTCACGTCGGGCGCCAGCAGCGGTTCCGCGCCTGCCGCCGAGGACACGGCCCACCCGCGCGACGCGCCTCCGCCGGGCACGCGAAGAATGCGGCCGGAGATGGTCCCATGATCGAACGTGCGAGGGTGGGCACGCTCGCGCCGGTGATGGTCGCGCTGGTGTTCCTGGTCGCGCTCAACCTCCGTCCGGCGCTGACCTCCGTGGGGCCCTTGCTGCCGCGGATCGGGGGAGAGGCCGGGCTCTCCGAGGGCGCGCAGGGCCTGCTCGGAGCGTTGCCCCTGCTGGCGTTCGCGGTGATCTCCCCGCTGGTGCAGCACCCGGCGCGGCGGTTCGGTGTGGAGCGCACGCTGCTGGCTGTGGCGGTCGGCGCCGATCGGGTCCGTGGTCGATCCGGCGGTGGTGGCCGGCTGGGTGCCGGGACTCGGGCTGCGGCCGCACGCCGGATCGTTGGTGGTCGACCGGTCCACGGTGCGGGGCCGGTCAGGGCAGCAGCACGTCGAAGACCCCGCGCAGGGTGGTCGTCAGCTCCTCCTCGTCGGCCGCCGTGAGGGTGGAGCTGCCGATCACCTTGCGCAGCAACCAGAACCCGGCGATCACCGACAGCACCACCGCCGCCGCCGTGTCGCGGCTGTGCGGCGAGACCTCGTGCAGATGCGCCTCGACGTGCTTCTCGATGCCCGCGCGCAGGATCTCGGCGGCCCGCGGGTTGGCCGCCGACCTGAGCATCAGCAGGAACGGCGACAGGTCGTCCGCGTCCGGTGCGGTGCGCGCGACCAGTGCCGCGGCGACGTCGCGCGCCAGGGTCCCCGGATCGCCGGTGAGCACGGTCCGGTCCGTCATGGACGCTTCCACGACCTCCGCGAACAACCCCTCCTTGTTGCCGAAGTAGCGGTTCACGAGCATCGCCGACACCCCGGCCGCCTGCGCGATCTCGCGCACGCCGACCCCGTCGTACCCATGTCTGGTGAACGCCTCGATGCCCGCGCCCAGGATGGCCGCCCGCGTGGCGGCAGCGTCCCGACGGTGTGCAGTTGCCATGTATACGAGTGTAGACTTAATCTGGATGTATACAGTCGTATTCGCTGCGCTGTGGCTGTGGCTGTGGCATGAGTGGTCGTCCGAGCGGCAGCCGGGCCGCGGCATCGTCGTGGTCGAGCACCTCGCCCTCGAGGGGGCGTGAGGCCTCTGCTCGACGGCGGCAAGACCGTGTACGCCGCGGTGGAGTGCCCAGGGGACGGATCTTGATCCGCGCAGCAGGTGCCGAAGTCATGGGGCACCAGCACGGCTCCACGAAGTCATCATCGCCAAACGGCTGAGGCGAGCAGGCCAGCTTCGCTAAGTTGGGCGTCTGTGCTCCCGGGATGCGTGTGTGTGTCCTTCGGGCATTCAGGGGGAGGGGACACATGAGTGACGCTGCCGCGCGCAGGGCTGAGCTGGAAGCGCGCAACGCCGCCATGCGTGAGAACGTCGACAACTTGATGGCTGACCTGCGACGTCGCACGAGCGAGTTCGCCGGGGCGCAAGCCCGTGCGGCCGCCGTGACCGGAGCGGCGACCTCGCCGGACGGGTTGGTGCAGGTCCAGGTGAACCCGGCCGGGGTGCTGACGGACCTGCGGTTCGCTCCTGCCGCGTTCCAGCGGTCGACGCCGGAGAAGCTGGCGCGCTCGGTGATCGAGACCGCGCAGACCGCGGCCCGGTCGGCGCGCGAGCAGGTCGAGGGCGTGCTCGCGCCGCTGCAGGGGCAGACCGACCTGTCCGAACTGGTGGAGGGTGCGCCCTCGTTCGCCGACCTGCTCAAGCCGCCTCCTCCGCCTGCCGCCGAAGCGCCGCCGCAGCGGGGCCGGCCGCCCCGTCAGGACGATCCCGACGACGACGAGGGCTTCGGCAGCGTGCTCAAGGGACCGGGGCAGCGATGACCGGCGGCTTCCGGATCCAGCTCGACGAGGTCCGTGCGGGCGCCGGCGGGTTCGGCGTGGCGGCGGAGATGCTCTCCGAGGCGGGCAGCACGCTCTCGAACGCGCTGGCGGCGCAGGGTGCCTGCTGGGGCGGCGACGAGTCGGGACAGCAGTTCTCCAAGGACTACGTGCCCGCCGCGGAGGGCACGGTCAAGGCGTTCAGCCAGTTGAGCGAGGCGATCCGGGCGATCAAGACCGCGCTCGACGAGACCGCCAACACGCACCAGAACACCGACAAGTCCA
Source organism: Lentzea albida (assembly GCF_900111005.1). Classification (GTDB taxonomy): domain Bacteria; phylum Actinomycetota; class Actinomycetes; order Mycobacteriales; family Pseudonocardiaceae; genus Lentzea; species Lentzea albida. Next base: position 71,900 of record NZ_FOFV01000007.1, on the reverse strand, counting down.
CCAGCGGTGGCCTCGGCGCGCTGTAGGGGGTTGAACGGGGATCATGTCGATCACCATTCCACCGGAGATCACCTGGCTGTTCCCCATCGTCGTCGGCGAGAGCTGGCCCGAGGGCGATGAGGACAAGCTCAGGGCGCTCGGCGATGCCTGGCGGGCCGCGTCCGCCGACATCGACGAGGTCATCACGCAGGCCGGGAACGCCGCGACGAAGTCGTTCGGCGCCATGGAGGGCCAGGCCGCCGACTCCTTCCAGGAGTACTGGAAGAAGTTCGTCGACGGCGCGGACGCCTACCTGGTGAAGTTGAAGAAGTCCTGCGACGGCCTCGCCGGCTCGTGCGACAACACCGCGCTGGAGGTGGAGTACGCCAAGTACGCCATCATCGCCGCGCTGATCATGCTCGCCATCGAGATCGCGGCCCTGGTCGCGGCGGCCTTCGGCACGTTCGGCACGTCCACGGCGGGCATCCCGATCGCCCAGGCGGCCACCCGCATCACCGTCCAGATGATCTTCCGCAAGCTGATCACCGCGATCCTGCGCGAGATGCTCACCGAGGTCGCCATCGACGCGGCGATCCAGGGCATCCAGATGGCCAAGGGCGACCGCAAGAGCTGGGACTGGAGCAAGACCGGCGGCGCCGCGCTCTCCGGAGCCATCTCCGGCGCGATCGGCGGCGGCATGGACTTCGTCCCGACCAGGGCCACCGGTCTCGGCGGCAACGTCGTCGAGGGCGCCGTCCGCGGCGGCGTCGAGGGCGTCGCCTCCACCGTGGCGAACGCGGCGGTGACCGGCGAGGACATCACCGCGGGCGACCTCGCGCGCAGTGGCGTCTCCGGCGGCGTATCCGGCGGGATCGGCGGGGCGACGTCGCACTACGACGCTCCGACGGCACCCGGCATCGGTGACGGGCCGGGTGCCCCGCCGCCTCCTGGCGGTCCGCCCGCAGCGCCTCCCGGACCGTCCGGCGGCCCCGGAGGCTGGCCTCCCGCCGGACCCGGTGGCCCGTCCGGCGGCCCGTCGGCGCCGCCCGTGGGCCCCTCGAACACCCCGGGCAGCACCACCAACTCCGAGACCAGTGCCGCGGCGGCCGCCCCGCCGGCTCCACCCGTCCCGCACGCACCGTCCTCGCCGTCCCAACCCGGCTCCTCCACCTCCGGTGGACCCGCTCCGTTCGGGGGCGGCGGGGTGCCGATGGGCGGCGCCCCCAGCGGCGGCCCGTCCGGTGGCAGCTCGTCGAGCGGCGGTCCGTCGAGCGGCGGTGCGCGGCCGGGCGGGTTCGCGCCGACGAGTCCGAGCGGGTTCGGGGGTCCGACGCCGGGCGGAGCGCACGGGCCCAGCCCCCAGGGTGGGCCGAGCAGCCAGCCCTCGTCGGGTGGTCCCAGCCCGAGCGGGCAGGGAGGCCACGCCCCGGCCGCGCCAGGTGGTGCCGGTGGCGGCACTCCGGGCGGGCACGGTTCACCCGGCGGGTCTCCTGCGTCCGGTGGGCCGGTCGGCACCGGAACGTCCGGCAGCCCAGGGGGACCGGCCAACTTCAGCGGCACGGGCAACCCTGGTGGGCCGGGCAACGCCGGCGGGCTTGGGAACTTCGGCGGCACGGGCAACTCTGGTGGGCCGGGCAACGCCGGCGGGCCTGGGAACTTCGGCGGCGCGGGCAACTCTGGTGGGCCGGGTAACGCCGGTGGACCGGCCAATGCCGGTGGACCGAGCAACGCTGGTGTGCCTGGCAACTTCGGTGGGTCCGGCATCCCCGGTGGTCCGGCCAACGCTGGTGGGCCAGGCAACCCTGGCGGGCCGGGGAACTTCAGCAACGCGGGCAACCCCGGCGGGCCGGGCAACAGCGGACCGGGCAACCTCGGCGGACCATCGCACGCCGCGGGCCCGCTGCCGCACTCTCCTGCCAGCGGCGCCCCGCACCCCACCGGCCCCGCCCCGAACGGCAACGGCCCAGGTGGTGCACCGCACGCCATGCCGAACGGCCCCGCGAACCACACCACCGCGACGGCCCGCGCCGAGACGTCGACCGGGCCTGCGTTCCACTCCGGTCCGGCCGACGTGAGGCCGGCCGGAGGCCAGTCCGCACCCACCCACCGCGGCACCGACTCCCCGGCGGGCCTCCCGCCTGCGGGCGGAATGCCGCTGGGCGGCGCGCAGACCGGAAGTCCAGGCGGCACAGGCGGTTCCCCCTCGGCAGGGTCCCGTCCCGGGTGGACCGGCACACCGGGGAGCCCGGCACCGAACACGCCGCACGGTCCCGGCCCACGCGATCACGCGCGCGGCCGCCCGGACCCGGCCGGTTCGCAGCCGCCGCACCGGCCCGGACCGCCTTCGCACCCCGGCACTCGCGGTCCGGCCAGCGGGCCGGGTCCGCGTCCGGCCGGACCGGATCACGCCGGTTCGCAGTCGCCGGTCGCACGTGGACCGGTCGCGCCACCGCACGGCGGCCAGCCACACCACGCCGGACTCCCCGACAACGGCCGGCGCCCCGGTACCAGCGGGCAGAACGGACCCGGCCAGCACGATCCGTCGACGTCCCAGGACGCCGACGGTGGTCCGGGTGCGCCGCGCGACACCGGTCCGCTGTCGCCGGACGAGGTCAACCAGCGGCACGCGGAGCCGACTCCGGCGGGAGTCTCCTACCACCGCGGCGACGCGGACATGGGCGATCTGCCGCAGCGCGTCCGGCCCGACTCGGACGGCCGGTACACCGTCGACGTGCACATCGACCCCGACGGCCACGCCAACATCGGCGGGCGGCGCTACACCCCGGAGCAGTTCGCCGAGGTCCTGCGCCGCGGCGGCGACTACGACGGCCGCCCGATCCGCCTGATCGGGTGTGACGCGAGCGCGAACGGCTTCGCGCCGCGCCTGGCGCAGGCGCTGGGCACCGAGGTCATGGCGCCCAACCGGCCGGCGTGGACCGACTCGGGCGGGCGGGTGTTCTCGTCCGACTACGAGGTCGGCCCGGACGGCGGCACCCGTCCCCGGATCCCACCGACCGGCGAGTGGTCCGTGCACTCGCCCGACGGCACGTCGACGCGCGTCGGCGAAGACGGCTTCACACCGGACACGCCGGACTCCGACAAGCACCGGCCGGACCCGGACAGCGCACGTGCGCGGGGCGACGGCGACGGGGACACCGGCGACGAGGACCAGGACGGCGACGGCCGGCCGGACCGCTACGCCGACACGGACTGGGACGAGGAGTGGGGCGACTACGAGGTCTCCTCCGACGATCCGGACCTGCACCGGCCGATCATCGACTACGACCGGCCAGGTCTCGGCGCCCCGGACGCCTCCCCGCCTGACAACCCCTACAACCGGCCGCCGGACTCCCCGGCCCCGACCATCCGCACCGAGATGCCGGCGCGGGCGCTGTTCCCGCCGCTCAACCGGGACCTGCCGGAGCGCTACCAGGTGCCCCGAGCGCTGCGCGGCCACCCGGAACTGTTCGAGAACGGGCGGTTGCGCCCGGACACCGCCATTCCCGTCGAGTACCTCGGGGCGAACGGCGAGGTGGCCGCGCGGACGACCTTCTACACCGACAGCGCCGGTGCCATCAGGTGGGTGGAGCTGAGCCCGGGGGCCCAGCTCGCGCCGGACGGCACCAGGGCCGGTACCAACCCGGATTTCAACCAGGTGCTGCCCAACTGCCAGTACCGGGTCGAGAACTGGCGCGACCCGAGCAGGCACATGCACTTCGAGACCAACGAGCGCGGTCAGGCGGTGCGGGCCAGCGGTCAGCCGTCGTACGGTGCGTCCGACGACAACTACCGGGACCAGGCGGCCCAGAACCGCGCCGCCCGCGAAGGCTGGCGCGGCCGGGAGGACGGCACCGGCACGCCGTACGCCACGCACCCCGACCACCGCCAGGTCAGGTGGGCAGGCGGGCACCTGCTGGCGACGGAGTCGGGCGCGCCCGGCGGCTACGGCAACCAGCACGGCCAGATGGCGGCCTCCAACAGCGGCAACAACCGCGACGGCTGGACGCGTGCCGAATCGTGGCGGCTGCAGGAGGAGCAGATCGCGGCCCACGCGAAGCAGGACGGCCACGACGTGGAGCTGCTCGAGGTCGAGGTGCTGCGGCGCGAGGGTGACGGCATGGCACCGGAAGAGGTCATGCGCTGGCACGTTCGCGACACCGACCCCGAGACGGGGGAGCCCAGGGTGAGGGTGTTCCAGCGCACGTTCGTCAACGTCCCGGAGAACATGGGAATCAGCGATTGGTCAGGTGTGCCCCGCTATGGCGAGTGAGGACGAGCGGATCGCGCGCGTGCTGGCGGCGGTGCGGCGGGAGGTTCCGCCCGGCTGGCGGCGGATCGTGTTCACGGTCTGGGCCACGGTCGTCCTGGTGCAGACCGAGTTCGCGGTCACCATGGCGGACGGCTCCACTCCGGACATGTCGCTCCGGGCACCGGAAGCCGACCTGGCCGAACTGCGGTCGGAGATGTACGTGCCGCAGCGCGGCACGTGGTTCTCGGCGCGTTTCGTGCTCACCGGGGAAAACGAGCCCGAGGTCCGGTTCAACTACGACGATGATCCACAATGGTTCCCGGACATCCCGTCCTGGATCTTCGCCCGCGACCTCGCGACCTTCCCGAGGGCGGCCGAGCACGTCCCGGGCTGGCTGCGTGAACGGCTCGACGTGCTGCCCCGACCTACCGACGAGAGGACCATCCCCGGATGACAACGCCCACGCCGATGCCCCCGGACGAGCAGCACCACCTGGTGGGCGAGGCGACCAAGACGCTGCTCGGGCAGGCGCCCTCCGGCTGGGAGCGGATCATCATGGACTACATGGTGGTGGGCAGGAAGGTCAACGTCGGTGCGATCGCCAGGTTGCAGGACGGCAGCACGCAACGGTTCCCGGCGCCGCGAGAGCTCGCGCCGATGCTCTCCGCGCTGCGGCAGGGCATGTACACACCGGACGGCGGGGCCTGGTACTCGTTCCGGCTGATCGTGCAGCCGCCGGACCGGTTCACCATCCAGTACAACTGGAACGACCAGCCGCCGTTCCCGGCACCGCCCGCTCGCGAGCAGTTCGCCCTGGACCAGGAACGGTTCCCGCGCACGCCGGAGAACATGCCCGAGTGGTTCCAGCGGGGGCTCGACGGACTGGACGGCTGATGTCCGGGAAGGTCATCGCCGCTTGGCGGTGACACGTCCGAAGGTGTGAACCGCCCACGCAGATGGTTCCGATCCTGGTTCTCCCGCCGCAGGGTGATCAGAGTCCGTGCGAGTGGGGATCGATGAGTCCACAGTGGACCTCGCGGTCCGCTCGATCGAGCCGCACCAGGACATTTCGCTGCACGCGTGGCGTTGTGCGTGCCGAGAAATACGTCCGTGCAGGTCAAGGGCGTTGGTCGGGTAACGGTCATCGTCCGGCATGATCGCGGCCGTGCTGGTCCGCTTCGCCTACCTCGCCGTCTCCCACGCATTCGCCGCGCTGTGGCTCCTGCGCAGGACCGAGAGCGCATCAGCCGGTCGGCTTCTCGACGGCCTTCGGCGGCGGTACGGGAACGTTCGCCGAAAGCAGGTTCTCGGCGAGCAGGTCGGACCAGAGAGCGGCGGGCACGTGGCCGGTGGCCAGTGCGACGTTCTCGGTGACTTCCGCCGCGGTGCGGGCACCGACCACGACCGCGCGCACCGCCGGGTGCCCGAACGGGAAGTGCAGCGCCGCCTGGGGAAGCGGGATGCCGTGCCGCCGGCAGACCGCGGCGATCCTGCGGGCACGGTCGAGTAGCGCGCGTGGTGCCGTCGTGTAGTCGTGCGTGGCGTCGGCCGGGACCTCGCCGCGGGCCAGCAGGCCGGAGTTGAAGACACCGGCCGCCACGACGGAGACTCCCCGCACCCAGCACCGCGAGAGGAAGCCTGCGGTCGCGGCGTGTTCGAGCAACGTGTACCGGCCGGCCAGCATGACGTGGTCCAGCGGGTGCTCCAGCACGAACCGCTCGGCCACCTGCCACCGGTTCACCCCGACGCCGATCCCGCGGACCACGCCCTGGGCCTTCAGCTCCGCCAACGCCGGCAGCGCCTCGCGCAGCGCCTGCTCGCAGTGGTCGTCCGGGTCGTGGAGGTAGACGACGTCGACCCGGTCCAGGCCGAGGCGGGTCAGTGAGGCCTCCAGCGACCGGCGCACGCCGTCGGCGCTGAAGTCCCACACCCGGCGGTGGGTGGCAGGCACCGCGAAGCCGTCGGCCAGGTCGTCGCCGCCGGCGTCGCAGGGCTCCAGCAGGCGGCCGACCTTGGTCGAGACGACGAACTCCGACCGGGGCCGGTCCGCCAGTGCCGCGCCGAGCCGTCGTTCCGACAGGCCGAGGCCGTAGTGCGGTGCGGTGTCGAAGTACCGGACGCCGGCAAGCCACGCGGCGTCGACGGTGGCACGAGCGTCCACTTCGGACACGGCTCGGTACAGGTTGCCCAGTGCGGACCCGCCGAGGCCGAGACCGGAGATCACGGCAGCTCCCACACGAACTTCGCGTCCGAGCGGCCGGAGTCGTAGTCGAGCGGGGCGTCGAGGAACTCGTCCATCTTCCGCTGCCACGGGACGTCGGCCGGGTGACCGTGCATCTGCCGCATCATGGCCGCGTAGTCGTCGACCTCGACGACGTGGAACAGGTCGAGGCCGCTGCGCCAGATCCGCCACGAACGCACGCCCGCCGCACGCAGCGCGGCATCGAGGTCGTCGGGAATCCGGGCGTGCGCGGCCTCGTAGGCCGCTTCCTGGCCGGGCTTGAGCCTGGTGTGCAGGGCGACTGTCTCCATCGTGGCGCTACCTCCCGGTCGAGTTGCCGAGTGCCGCGCGGTCGGCGATCTTCCTGGCGACCAGCGGCTTGAGGAAGGCGAGGCCGGTCCGCGCGTCGTGGTCGGGGTCGATCCCCCGGCGGTGGAACCCCGTCTCGGCTGTCAGGTAGCCGTCGAAGCCCGTGTCGAGCAGGGCGTCGACCAGGCCCTCCCAGTCCTCGTCACCGCGGCCGGCTGGCAGCCGCGTGGCGGTGGCCGTCGTGTCGGCGACGTGGATCTGGTGCAGGTTCGCGCCCATCAGGTGGACCTGGTCGGTGAGCGACTCGCGGCGGTAGCGGACGTGGCTGCAGTCGAACATCACCTTCACGTTGGGCCGTGCGATGTCCTCCATCAGCTCCATGGCGTCCTCGCCGCTCTCGCACAGGTTCGAGTTCTCCGCGAGCGGCTCGACCACCACGGTGAGGCCGTACTGCGCCGCGTCATCTGCGATCTGTTCCAGGCATTCGCGCGACCACGCCCAGGCCTGGCGCCGCCGGGTGCCGAACACGACCCAGCCGGGCAGGTAGACCACCGACCCGGCGCCCCACTCGGCGCACAGCTCGTTGATCGCGCGGTAGTGCTCCACGGTCGCCGCGCGTTCCTCGGCGACGGGAGAGCTCGGGTTGTAACCGGGACCGCCGGTGGGCGCCGGGCCGATGCCGGAGACCTCGATGCCGTGGTCGCCGAGCAGGGCGCGCACCTCGCGCCGCCTGGCCGGGCTCAGGTACGGCGGGAAGGCGTGGGGTGCGGCGGCACCGATCTCGATGCCGTCGAAACCGATCCTGGCCAGCCGCTTGATGGTCTCGTCCAGGGTGTAGGCGGGGACCCAGCTGCCGAAGCTGGAGTAGGACCAGGTGTGGTAGCCGAACTTGATCGCCATGAGCGTCCGCTTCTCCAAGGGGGTCAGTGTTCGAAGAGCCGGCGGAGATGCGCTCCGAGGAAGACGCCGTCCGGGTCCCAGGTCCTGCGCAGCTCCTGGAACCGGTCCCACTCCGGGTAGCGCGAGGCCAGCTCCCGGCCCGTCCTGAAGTGGACCTTGGCCCAGTGGGGGCGGCCGTCGAACTCCCACAGCACCGAGTCCGCGGCGCGCAGCGGTGCGATCCAGCCCTGGGGATCGTGTGCCGACACGGGGTGTGTGACGCCGATGTGGCAGGTGGGGGACTGCCTGCTCGGGCTGAGCCAGCCGGTGTCCGCGGCGGTGAAACGGACGTCCACGGGTGCACTGACGCGCAACCCGCCTCGGCGCACCTCCCCGACCAGGGCGCGGATCGCGTCGGCCGCCCGGTCGAACGGGACGCTGTACTCGGTGCCCTGCACGGGCGGTGGGAGATGGTGCAGCAGTGCGTCGTCGCGGCGCAGGACCCGCGCCCCGCCCCGCCCCGCGGCCACAGCGGCGGCATAGTGCGCGGCTCCCGCGATCCGAGGTGTCCAGGAGTTGTTGCACAGCAGGGAGAGCAGCGCTCCGGGCCGTGCCGGCGGCGGTGTCGGTGGCTCGTCCGTCGGCGAGGCCTCCCAGACGATCGCCTGAGAAGTGTGCGGGTACCACCAGAAGCCACCGAAGTGGACGTCCCGGAACGCGCCGAGATCGGCCAGCACCTCGGGCAACGGCTTGCGGTGGACGACCTTGCGCAGCCGGTGGCCGGGCACGACGGTGAAGGTGAGGTCCAGGACGACGCCGAGGCACCCCAGGTGCACGCGGACCCCGTCGAGCTCCGGGTCGTCCCGCGTGACCGTGCGCACCCGGCCGTCCGCGGTCAGGACGCGCGCCGCCACGACGTGGCTGGACAGCGTGCCCAGTCCGGGGCTGCTGCCGTGCGTGGCGGTGGCCACGACACCGGCGACGGTCTGCTCGTCGATCGCGCTCTGGTTCGGCAACGCGTAGCCCGCCGCGGCGAGCTCCTGGTTCAGCTCGCGCATCGTCGTGCCCGCCCGCACCGTGACCGTCATGGCCGCCGGGTCGACGGTGTCGATGCCGCGGTGGTGGCGCAGGTCGAGCAGCGTCCGGCCGGCCGGCGCGACGAGGTCCGCGTAGGAGTGGCCCGACCCCACCACGCCGATGCCACGTGCGCGTGCGGCGTCGTCGAGCACGATCTCGCGCAGTTCGTCCGTGGTGGCGGGGGAGAGGAGGCTGTCCGCGATGCCGCGGACCGCCCCGCTCCAGTTGGCCCACGCCTTGCGCCGGCGTTCCCCGGTGGTGATCTCCCGGCCTGGTGTCGACCGCGGTGCGTCGGCCATCTCTACCTCGTGGTCAGCCGCTCGGCGAACTCGTCGGTCGTCATCCGCTCCGCCTGCCGCGACTCGAAGTACCACTCGGTGAGCCGCTTGAGACCGGTGTGGAACGGCACCTCGGGCATCCAGCCGAGCCGGTCGAGCGCCATCGCCGCGGACGCGACCCGGTTGTAGGGACCGGTCGGCTTGTCCGGCAACGGCTTGATCTCCGTGTCGGCCTGGCCGGTGAACTCCAGGATCATCCTGGCTGCCTGGCCGACCTGGATGGGCTCCTCGGTGCCCAGGTTGATCGCGCTGCCGTCGTGGACGCGCTCGCCCGCGAGGACCAGACCGCGCACGATGTCCGTGACATAGGTCCAGTTGCGGATCTGCGTCCCGTCGCCCCAGACCTCGAAGGGCTGCTGCCGGAGAAACGCGCGGCCCACCATGGCGGTCAGGGCGTGGCTTTCCGGGCAACGCTCGCCGTAGACCGTGAACAGACGGCACGACACCGACGGGAACCCGAGCTCGGCGTGCAGTGCGGCGAGCCGCTGTTCCGTCATCAGCTTGGCCCAGCCGTAGATGCCGTCCGCGTGGAAGGGCGGCCCCACCTGGGATTCGGCCAGCCGCACCTCCTCGTTCACGTCAGCCTGCAGGTCGACCGGGTAGACGCAGCCGGAGGAGGCGAACACGAAGTTCTCGACGCCCTCGTCGACCGCCGCCTGCGAGACCACGCCGTCCAGCACGAAGTTCCGCGAGCACGCGGCTTGGTGCAGCTCGATGAACCCCCGTCCACCGTGGATGGCGGCCAGGTGGAAGACGACGTCGACCCCGCGCATCACCTCGGCGGCGAGCCGCGGGTCGCAGAGGTCGCCCCGCACGAACTCCCACGCGGACTCGGGAACGGCGCTGAGGTTGTCCAGGCGTCCCGAGCTGAGGTCGTCGGCGACGCGCACCTGTGCGCCGACCGAGACGAGGTGCTCGACCAGGTGCGAGCCGATGAACGAGCAGCCGCCGGTGACCAGCACTCGCTTGCCGCGCCAGGGTTCCTGCTGGGTCATGAGGGATTTCCAATCATGGGATCGGGTCGTCGCGTACTTCCTCGCAGCCGCCGGTGGGAGTTCCTCGACCGGCAGTCGTCCGTCGGATGCAGGGAGTCTGTGACGGCCGGCACCGATCGTCCAGAAACCGTTCCGACGTTCGGGACGGCGTTCGGGGCGGTGCCGGTGGAGTGGAGTTCGTTCCACTGAACGGGACGAGTGGTGGTCCGATGGGGAACGGGTCCTTAACTTCCTGCGGGAATGCGACCACCGGAAGGCGGAGGACGATGCCTGGACCGCTCAACCCCGTGCAGTCGGACGCATTGCCCGCCGCACCCGCGCTCGACTGGCGTGACGGTCAGGGTGCCGGTGGGCACGACTGGATACCGGAGGAGCTGTACCGCGAGGTCCTGGAACGGATGCCCGTCGTCTGCGTCGACACGCTCGTCGTCCGCGGTGGCGCGGCGCTGCTCACCCGGCGCACCCAGGAACCGCAGGCGGGATCGCTGTGGTTGCAGGGTGGCCGGATGCGCAAGGGCGAGCAGCTCACCGCGGCCGCGGTGCGCACGGCCGAGCAGGAGTCCGGCCTGACCCTGACCCTGTCCGGCGTGCTGGGCACCTTCTCCACCGTCTTCGACGCCTCGGCGCACGGCGACTCCTCCACCCACACCGTCAACGTCACGTTCCTCGCCGTGGCCGAGCCCGACGCCCGGCCACGGGTCGACAGCACGCACGACCACTTCGTCTGGTGGCCGCTGGCGAAGCCCACCGGGAACGCCTACCTCGACCAAATCCTGGCTCTGGCGGCACGACAACTGGGCGTCTCCGGACGTAGCCACGACGGCACCGCGGATGTCCGCAGCACGGAACCGTCTCGGGAAGTGCGCCGGTGAATCCACACTCCCGGCACCCGGCCACATCAGTTGCTGTGGACATTCACTGCGAAGCAGCGCGACCACCCGGGGCGGAGCGCTGACCTGGCTGGCGGGGCCGACGGTCCTCGGCACCACTTCGGCGGGACCGGGGAGAGGACGCGTCATGTACTTGCGGCCTAACAAAAGCACTCCAACGGGTACCGGCCTCACCAGGCCCGCGACCAGCTACCGCCAGACGTTCACGAACACACCGGAACGGTGAACGATCTCGACGTCTCTGGCTGGCGCCCCGTCCGCACGCGGATCCTCGGCGGGGTGATAAACGGAGTACCGACATGCAGCTCGAGCCGCAGCGATGACTTTCCGGGCGGTACACGCTCGGATGCACAGGGTCGAGTCCGGCCGGACTTGCGGGTTCCGGGTGGCTCGGCATGTCAGCGTGGGCTGGGTGTTCGTCGAACTCCTCCGGCTCACGTCCACAGTGGACGAAGATCGCCGACTTCCGCGCGGAGCAGGTGCTTCGGCGGACTGCGCGATCGACTGAGCAGATCTGAGCGCCCAAGCCGCGACGGGCACGGCTTTGCCGCGGCTTGGGCGCGGTGCTTGTGGCTAGCCACCACGACGCAGGCTCTCGCCGACCTGGATCGCGGTGCGGGGGCCACTCACGCGTCCCGCCGGAGCGGCCGGTGAGGTCGGTAGGTCACGCGGCCGTCGACCACCACCATGTCGATCTCGATCGAAGCTCCGACGTGGCCGCCCATCGGCGCCAGCACCAGTGGTGCGGTACCCGCGCCTTGGTGGAGCACCAAGGTCGTGCCCAGCTGAGTCGCGATCAGGTGGCCGAGCAGGTCGCGCGCGTTACCCGCACCGGTGTTCTCCTTCGCGTCGGTGTGCATCCTCCAGTTCGCGTTCTCGACGAGCGCACCGGTCAGGTGTCCTGTGTGGACTCGCCTGGACCTGGTGAAGTCCGCGGTCGCCTTGCTCACCGCTGCGGTGGTGGCGGCGTGGTTCAGCACCTGTGCGCGCAGGGCTGCCGGGTGCCGGCGCACCACCTGTCCGGCCGCCGCGTACAGGCCGTCCGGGGTGACTGGCGGGGGAGCGGGCTGGGAGAGCACGTCGAACGCCAAGTGCCGCAGGTGTCGTCGTGTGTTGCTGACGTGTTCCTCGTACCGGCTGAGGCGCTTCGTCGGGGTGGCCTCCGCCACCTCGCGCTGTTCGGCTCCTTCGGAGCCGGTTCGTGCGGCCCGGCTGTCGGTCCCGACGCGTGGTGGCAGCGGATCGGCGAGCACGAGGGACGCCGGCTGGCCCGGGCTGAACCTGACCAGCGGCTCATCGGACACGTGCCTGCCGACGATGGTGTCGAAGATCTTGCGGTCGAAGTCGGTGACCGGATCCCAGTACAGGTGTGCACCGTGCTGGACCCCCACGTTCCGGTTGACCAACAGGAAGACCATGCTCTCGTAGTCCTCCTCGCCGAGCCGGTTGCCGTCGGTGTCGTACATGCCGTACATGTCGGCGTCACCGGTGACCCAGATGAAGTCGCCCCGCGAGTTCGACCCGTGGACGACACCGTCGATGACCTTGAACTTCCCCTCCTGTTCGTACCTGTCCATCGTGCCGATCAGTTCGGCGAACTCGGCGGTGCGTTCGTCGAACCGCTTGGCGGCCTTGTCCCGCAGCTCCGGGGCGACGCCGGAGAGATCGCGGTCGGGGTCGGGCTGGAAGAACCCGACGAGCCCGACGTTCTTCGGGTCGGCACCGAGCAGCACGTCGGTCTGGTTGATGGTCTTCGCCTTGATGTCCTTGGGTTTGGGCATCGCGCCGTCGTGGAGCCAGCGAACGGAGTCCGGGTTCGTGGGACGGACGTCCAGCACGATGTTGAAGCGGTCGACGAAGTTCTGGAACCGCTCCTGGTTGCGCTTCGGGATGCCGAACTCCTGCTCGAGCCGGTCCGGGGTGAGCGGTGCGGGGTCGTCCGGAACTCGCCATTGCACGGAGTCCCGCAGAGCCATCGGACGTGGCGCGGCGGCCGACTGGGCGTCGATCTCGTCGAAGAGGTCCTCGACGAACGGCCTGCCGAGGTCCAGTTCCGGCAGCCGCGGCCGGCCGTGGCGCTGTTCGGTGACGCTGTCGTGCCGGGCCGCGGTCGTGGCGTCCGTCGGCGACGTCCGAGGTGGGGCCGCGGTCGTCGGCGACGAGAGAAGGCTCGGGCTCGTCGGCGGGGGAGGGCTCGGCCTCGTCGACTGGTGCGCCGGTTCGGTGGGCGCGGTCGGTCGGGCGGTCGTACGACGCGAGGTCGCAGCGGTCTGACGCGGGAACACCGCCTGGGCGTTGCTGCGGGCGGCCCACGCGGCGAACTCGGACTGCGTGAGCATGTCGAAGTGCGTCTTCTTCGGGTCGCCGACGAGGTAGACCTCCACACCTTCGTGGCGGACCGCCTGCACGGACAGCGCGTGCCCGACGAAGCGCCCCTCGAGTGCTACGGGCAGCACGCCGACGTGGTGCAACTGCGACCAGAACCTGCTGTCCACGATGTCCGCGAGTGGCCTGGCCCAGCCTGACGGAGTGGGATTCGCGAGGACCTGTTCGGCGAGCAACCGGTAGTTCTCGGTCACGCCGGAGGCCCGCCGGACCGGCCGGTCGACTCCCATCGGCAGCGACATGGCCGCGCTGGCCGTCCAGGCTCCGTCGATCAACTTGCGGCTGAGCACCGGGATGGAGTCGACGCCCTCGTTCGGATCGGAGACGGCGGCGAGCTTCTGCATCACCCGTCCCCACTCGTCGCTCAGGGCGGCTTGGTTCTCCACGCCGGCGTTCGACTGCTCCTCCAGCCGGTCGAACGTCTCGCGTGCCTCCGCGATCCGGTCCCGCACCAGCTGCTCGACGGTTCGCCCGCCGAGCTTGTCCTTCTTGGCCAGCGGCTCGGGGTCGTTCTCCAGGGCGCGCAGCAGTGCCCGCTCCACGCTGTCCGCGACCGCGCGGCCCGCGAGCACCTGCGCCATGACCGTGGGCAACACGGCCCGCAGCCCTGTGTTGACGGCGGCCGGCTCGCACGCGTTGAGGAACTTCTGCTCGTCCAGGCCCCTGCCGGCGAACAGCGCGTCGGCGAGGTGGGGTGAGTCGAGCAGCGCCGTGAAGGGCGGGTGCGCCAGCATTTCGGCCCGCGCGTGCGGCGTGAGGTTGAGCGTCCCCAGCACGGCCAACCGCCGGGGCAGCGGGTCTGCTCCGCGGTGTGGCAGGTCGGCCAGCGGTGCCCGGCCTGCCTCGACGTCGGCGGCGATCCCGGCGAGCACCTTCTCGAGCGTCGCCGGCGGCATGGGCCGCGCGGACTGCCATTCGTGGACGTGGCCGAGGTTCAGCTTCGTGATGTCGCCGACGCGACGATGCCGCACGGGTACGGCGCTCGTGGTCACGAGCAGATCGGTGACCAGGTCGCGCACGCGCCCGGTCTGCTCCGGGTTCAACGAGCCCGAGGCCGTCAGGATCCGGTTCACCGGGCCCTGCACACCGGGGGACGACAGCACGTCCGCGACGTGGTTCTCCACCGACCCCAGCGCGGTGAGGCCGTCGAACGTCGATGCCGCGTGCTGCGGATCGAGTCCCATCGCCGCGATCTGCTCGGTGAGCTCGTGCCGCGTGGTGTTGTCGCGCTGCCCTTGTGCCGGTGCGCCGCCGGCCGGGCCGGTGCCGGCGGGGAGACCCGCAGGGCTCGCGACCGCCGTCACCGCTTCGTTCGGGCCGGGCGAACCCTGCGACAGGTCCTGCGCCACCGGGGTCGTTCCAGCACGAGAGGTGGCGGGAACGGTCACGTCCGCGTCCCGCAACGACGCCTGCGACGAGCCCGTGTCGAGCTGGGCCTCGCTCTCGGCCGTCACCCACTCGAGCCCCGACCAGCTGTTCTTGACGTCCGGGTCGAACAGGGCGCTGTAGTCCCGCTTGTCGACGAGGGGCACCGGCTCCGGCAGGTAGTCCATCTCGATCTGCAGGCCGTGGTTGTCCGGGCTCATCGTGAACTGGCCGATGAGCCCGGTCGTCGGCGCGAGACCACCGTCCACCAGGACGTTCGGCCCGGAGATGTCCGGTGCCTGCTTCTTGAGCGCTTTGGTGAAGGCCGTCTGCGCCATGCCGTAGCTCTGCAGGCTTTCGAACTTCTTCGGGATGATGTCGGTGAGGGCGTGGACGAAGTCGTTGCCCGGCGGCGTGACGATGAAGTTGTTGTTCAGCTCGCCCTTGTCGTACTGGACCTCGGCGGCCGTGCTGAGCTCCGTGCCCGGCGCGATGTCGTCGACCCGCGCCAACGCGGTCTCGACGCTGTGCTGGTCCCGCAGCCGCGGCGCCAGCAGCGGCACGTCCGTCGGCTGCATCTTGAGGTCACCGACCTCGGTCAGCGACACCGCGCCGGGGCGGATGTCGACGTCGACGTACACACCACCGTGCTTGGCCAGCACCGCGTACCGCGCGATGTCGGACTGGAGGTTGAACGCCTTGGCGCTCGGGTCCTTGGCGGCGGAGTAGACATCGTCGATCGTGGTCCTCGTGTCCGTCCGGCTCTGCACGTCGGTCGAGAGCTCGTGGACCAGGGAGTCGACGTCCGGCTGGATGTCGACGCCCGCGTCCACGAGTTGCTGCTTGACCTCGGGGGACCACCCGGCCGACGAGGCGTCGGTCCAGAGCGTGGCCTTCCAGCTCTGCTCGGGGCCGGTCGACTTCTCGTTGTTCTCGCGGACCTTCGCGGCCCACTCCAGCAGGCTCTGCACGGCGGCCGCGTTCGGTGTGGTGCCGAACCAGGCGAAGTGCAGCTCCTTCGGAATCTCGACGGAACCCTCGTCCCCCCGCGCGGTGACGGCGGCGTCGTAGTGCTGCCGCACGTCGGCCTGCTTGTCCGATCCGCGCAGGCGGTTGATCAGAATGCGGGCCTTGCCGGGCTTGCCCTCGGCGACCGCCTGGGCCACGTGGGTCTTCAGGACTTCGACATCCACAGTGGACGGATCGGCCTGGGCGTGCAGCAAGCCGACCCACGGGTCGGACGAGGCGAGAGTCACGGCCGCCGCGGGAGCGGTGGGCACCGGCGACGCCAGCGACTGCCTCCTGAACAGCCCCGGAATGTCGACGGTGAACAGCGTCTTGAGGGACTCGCGCCTGTTCTTGAGGGACTCGCGCCTGCTGCCCCTGATGGACTCGCGCCGCTGCCCTTCGGGCATGGGTCGTGCCTGGTACTGCTCGGCGGCCTGGTGCGTGCGAGGCAGTGGCCAGGAGGCCGAGCGAAGCCGGGTGGCGGGTGTCGCCTCCGCCGTGCCCGGTGCCGGGACGCTACCGGTGCCGGGAGCAGCGTTCGCGGTGGATGCCAGTGGCTTGGGCGTCCAGCCCGCGGGCGGCGGCACAGTCGCGGGACCAGGCGGTGCGATGGTGGTGTCGGGGACCATGACCTGGCTGGTGGCGGTGCGTTCGATGAGCCAGAGGTGGCGGGGCCGGATACCGGGGTCGGGCAGGTGGATGTCGGCGCCCATGAGGCTGCCGTCGTTGTGGTGCACGCCGGAGTTGGTGTCGTGTTGTTGCAGTACTCGGCTGGTGTCTTTGTATTCGTCGGGGATGCCGAGGTAGTGCAGGGTTTCGTGGGCGAGGACCTCGGGGCTGGTGGTGGGGTTCCAGTGGTCTTGGTCGATGTCGGGGTTGTCGGGGTCGACGTGGATGGTGGTGTGGGCGTCGGCCTTGGTGTCGGTGAATTCGAGGTTGAGGTGGAACTGGTCGCCGCTGGGGAGCCGGAAGCCCTGGTTGAGCAGGGTGTTGACGCCGTTGGTGGCGTTGTTCCTGAGCTGGGCGAGCTGCTCGGGAGTGGTCTTGCCGGTCGGCTCGAGATACGCCTTGACGGTGTATTCCTGCACGAACTTGCCGGGGCTGGTCTCGATCCGGCGCAGGTCGTAGCCGATCAAGCCCTTGTAAGCCTCGATCTTGGTACGCGTGCTGTTCGTGCGCACGTCGCGGACGTCGAGGTCGACCGTGCGGACGTCGGTGTCGTTGCGGCGGTGCGCCCACGTGCTGCGGTCGGCCGGGTCGACCGGGTTCGACCACTCCGCGGTCTTGGCCGGGTCGTGCCTCCACGACTCGTCGGACAGCACGTTCTTGCCCCGGTGGGACTCCGGGGTGGGTGGCGTCATCGCCGGCGGCGCGCCACCGCCGCGAACCTTCTTCGGTTCCTTGGTGGTCTCCGTTGCGGGAGTGGATGAGGCCGTGTCTGCGCCGCTGCGGCCGGTCTTCGCTGCGGAGGGTTCGGTGGGAAGTGGGGGTAGCGGCTTCTCGTCGGGTTTTGCCGTGGTGTTCGTGGTGGCGTCGCTGCGGCCGGTCTTCGCTGCGGAGGGTTCGGTGGGCAGTGGGGGCAGCGGCTTCTCGTCGACGTTCGTCGTGGTGTTGGTGGCGGCGTCCCTGGGTGCTGCGGGCGACGCCGGCGGCGTGGGCTTCGGCGGCACGGGCGGTGGGGTCGAGTTGTAGAGGTCGACCTGGCGGTCCGCCTCCGCCTTCGCGTCCCACCACTTCTGCTGTGCGGCGTCCGCGGCCGTGCGGGCGTCGTTGAGCTTGGTCTCCGCGTCCTTGATCGTGCTTTCCGCCGCGGCCCGCTCGTCCGAGAGCTCCTTGTGGGCCTCCTCGGCGCGAGCGCGTGCCGCTGCGGCGTCGGAGACGGCCTTCTCCTGCGCCTGGAGCTCCGCGCGGGCGTCGGCGGCGGCCTTGCGTTGCGCGTCGAGCTGCGTGTGGGCGTCGGTGAGCTGTTGCTGGGCGTCGGTCAACGCGGTGTGCGCCGCGTCGGCCTCCTGCGCGAGCCGGTCCAGCTCGGCCTTCGGCGCTCCGGCGATCTGGGCGTCGTCCAGGGCGTCCTTGGTCACGAGCGCGTCCTGGCTGAGCGACGAGATGTGCGGCGTCAGCTCCTGGATGGCGGCTCGGGTCTGCGCGACGTCCGCCACAGCGGTGTCGAACGCCGTCTGCCGCGTCCGGAGTTGGGCCTCGGCGTTGATGTGGTTCTCGATCGCCGTGTTCAACGCGGTCGCGGCGTCACCCAGCGGCTGGTCGGTCCTCGCCAGTACCGCGGCAGCGGAGTTGATGACCTCCCGGGACTGGTGCCGGGCCTCGTCGACCTCCTTCTCCGCCTCACGCCAGTCGTCGGCTGCTTTCTTGACCTCGGTCTGGGCGTCCTTCAGCGAGTCGCTGAAGTTCTGGCTCAGCATCGACTCGACCTCGGTGGCGGACATGCGCACCCCGGCCGAGCCGGGCACGGTCAGGTCGACCACACCGGTCTTGCCGCCGATCGTCGCGACCACGCGGTACTCGACGTCGAACTTCACCAGGCCGGTGCGCGCCGGATCCTTGGGCTTGACGTTGCCGCCCTCGGCCTGCGCGGGGCCGCCGGAGACCGCGGACGAGTCTTCGTTCGCGTGCCTGACCTCGACGCCGCCGGTGCCGACGTTGACGGTGTCCTTGGGATCGCCCTGCTTGACCGCGGCGCTGCCCTGGGCGAGGCCCACGGCCGCGTCGGCGGTGTCGGCGACCTTGCCCTCGCTGGAGACGTCGGTCGTCTTCGTGGTCAGCGGAGTCTCGATCTTGACGCCGTCGCTGAGCGAGTCCAGCTGCGGATTCACGAGCTTCGCGTAGACCCTGACGTCGGCGTCCTGGCCGAACGTCAGCGCCGCCTCCTTGAGACCCGGAACCTCGAGCGGTCCGGACAGCATCGAGGGCAGGTGGGGCTGCAGGTTCTCCGAGCTGAGCGTCGAGAACAGGCTGTTGAGCGAGCCGGTGCCCTTGCCGGTGAGCCCCTTGCCCGCACCGGCTTCCTTCATCGCCTTCAGGGCGGCGTCGCGCAGGTCGCCCGCACCGCGCAGGTTCTCCACCGACGCGGTCGCCGGCAGCTCGGTGGCCCGGCTGTCCTGCTGGAAGGCGTAGGTCGCCTCCGGCGTGCCGAACTCGCTGCCGCGCCTGCTCGCCGCCGACATGTAGGGCTGCGGGGTGCCACGACTGGTCGTCGGCTCCGAGACCTTCTGGTTGTCCGCGTGCGTGCGGACGACCATGTCCTGCTCGGCGCTGTGGACCTTCGCGATCTCCTGGGAGCCCTTCTCCACGACGAGCTCGAACTCGACCGGCACGTCGTACCGCGCCGCCGGACCGCTCGCCGTGCGGTTGTGGCCGGAAACCGTGCTGGTCGAGGCCGTCACCGAGCTGCTGTGGTTGGACCCGATGTTCGCGATCGCGCTGAGACCCGCGGTGCCGGAGACGTTCGGATTCGCACTGCCCGGTGCGGCCAGGCCCGGTACCCGGAGGCCGAGGCCCCAGCCGGTGCCGCGGCCCTTGCCGTCGCTGTCCTTGCGGGAGCCACCGTCGCTGTGCGACATGTCGACGCCGTCGTTGACGACCTCGTTGAACTTCGGCTCGCCCGCCTTCGCCCGCAGCGTGACCTGGTAGGAGTCCTTGCCGAAGGTGCCGGGCTGGTGGACGAGCAGCGGCACGCCACCGTCCAGAGCGCTGTCGATCATGGCCTTGACGCTCGTCGGCGAGTTGAGGTCGACGATGCGCTGGAGGTTGCTCATCGAGTCCTTGAGCACGGAGTCCGGGATCAGCGGGTTGCTGCCGAACTTCTTGGTGCTCGTGGACAGCTTCGTGGTGAGCTCGTTGACCGCCGCGGAGAGGTCGGGGACCGTCTCCACGTTCGACAGTCCGAGCGCGCCGGGCTCACCCGGTGCCACCGTCGACGGCGGCGCCATCTTCGGGAAGTCGGGCTTGGGGACGGCCGGTGCCACCCTCGGCAGCACCCCCAGGTCCCGCGCCACGTCCTCGGACACCCGGAGGAAGACGGACTTCGGCAGGTCCACCTTCACGCCCTCGGCGTGCGGCGTGCTGCCGTGCGCGAAGTTCTCGGCGCGGCTCTCGCCGACGATCGTGAACTCGGCGTCGACCTGGACGAGCACGGTCCGGGCGTCGTCCGGTGTGGTCCGGCCGCGGTCGACGTTGCCGCCGATGTCGTGCGACGTCGTCTTGTTGTCCGACCACGGCGTCACCTTGCCGGTGACCGCGACACCGCCGGACCCGCTGGGGTTCGACGGCTGGCCGGCGGGTGGCGGCGTGACGTTGGGACGCACCGGGACGTTGATGCCGCCGATGAGGTCGACCGACCGGCTCGTCGTGGACGACTCGCCGGCCTTGTAGCCACCGCTGACCGAGTTGTCGGTGCCGGTGGTGTCCGAGATGGCGACCAGCTTCGCCTCGCCGAGCTTGACCGACACGCCGATCGCGCCGGAGCGGTCGGCGACGCGGCGGTCGTACTTGAGGCCCTGCTCCTGCACGCCGGTCTCGATGAGCCGCTGCAGGTTCGCCTTGATGTTCTCCGGAGCGAACAGCTTGTCGATCTGCGCCCGCGACTCCGTGCCCGGCGTGGTGAGCGCCGAGTCGCCCTCGGCAGCTCGGTTGAGCGCGTCGATCGCCTGGTCGCGCAGCTCCGTCGTGTTGACGACGGCCTCGACGTGGAGGAACTCCGGCGACTTCGGGCGGGCCTGCCCCGGGGTCAGCAGGTCCTTGACGGTCGGGGAGTTCTCGATCGGCGTGGCCTTCGGCTCACCCGGCTTGAACCCGTCGCCGGGGTCGTCCTCGAGCGTCGAGGACTCCGACACCCAAAGGTTGACCTTTCCACTGATCTTGTCCAGGCCCTCGCCGGTCCTGGCCACGGTCTTCACGTCCGGGGCGTGCAGTCCGGGGGCGCCGGGGATGATGGTGCGGACCCACTTCCTGGGCCTCGTGAACGTGGTGATCTCGACCTCGAACTCCACGTCGTTCCGGAACACCTGCGCGTCAGGGCTGCCGGGGTTCGACGAGGTGGCGCTCACGGCCGGACCCGCCGAGGTCTTGCCGGTCCACGAGTGGCTGTAGGACGCACCGGCCTGCGGCATCGGCGTCAGCGCGGCGACGTCGGTCTTCACCGGGATGTTGGCCCTGCCGGTGATGCCACCGGTCCAGCCCTTGGTGGTGCTGGTGTTCGCGTCGAGCTTCGGGCCGCTCGTGGTGGAGTCGCTGACCGTGCGCCCCTCGGCCTTGCCGAGGTGGTCCGGGTTGGACAGCTTCGCCTTGACCGTGACGTTGACGTAGGTGTTCGTCGTCTTGCCGGAGTTCTTCAGCTGCACCTGCACACCCGGACCGAGCAGGCTGTCCATGTTCGCCTTCAGCGCGGCGGGGGACAGGTTCGCGTCCAGCTCGCGCTGGTTCGCGAGCTGCTTGGCCACGTCACCGAACCCCTGGCCCTTGCCGGAGCGGGGGTTCGCGTCCGGGTTGTTCCACTTCGGCAGGAACTTCTCGAACCCGGGCAGCTCGCGCAGCTTCGCCTCGACCTGGTTCTGCACCTTCGTCGCGGGTACGAACTCGCCCACCTTCGCGTTGCCCGCGGCGAGGGTGTCGGCGACGTAGGGCGGCAGGAACCTGGTGCCCGCGGTCGCCGGATCGGTCGTGGTGGTGAGGGCGCTGCCCACCGTCGGCAGACCCACCGATCCGGCCTCGCCCAGGCCCATGCGCAGGTAGGTCGTGATCTCCGTGGTCACGGGCTCGCCCGCGGGACCCTGGACCTCGATCTCGGCGGTGACCTCGTACAGACCGGTTTCGGTCTTGACACCGATGCCGGACTTGCGGCTGGAGCTGGCCCCGGCGTTGACACCCTCCGCGGTGCGCGCGGAGTACCCGCCCGTCGCGCCGGCGGTGGCGCCGGCCTGGCCGGGCACGCCGACGTTGCCGCCGAAGCCGGCGGTGACGTCGAACCCGGTCTTGGTGGACGCGGACACACTGCTGCCCCAGGCGAAGATGTCCTTGAGGTCGAGCCCCGCGTCGGCGTGCGTGCCGACGAGCTTCGCGTCCTTCAGCGTCGCCTTCATCTGCACGGCGGCGCCCTTGCCGGCGTGCGGGCTGATCAGGTCCGGCGAGGTGACGAATCCGCCGAGCATCGAGGGCAGGTTGTTGCGGATCGAGGTCGGGCTGAGGAAGTTCTGCAGCACCTCGCGGCCAGGCGAACCGATCTTGGTGATCGACGGGTGCAGGTTGGCCGCGACGTCGGTGAAGAGCTTCCCGGAGTCCTTGACCACCACGGCTTCCGGCACGACGTTCTCGGCTTTGACGCCCCACGCCGCGTCGGCCGGCGTGACCGTCCGGGAGGACTTGCCGGAGTCGACGATCGTGCTGAGGTCGTTCGGGACCTGCAGCGTCACATCGGGACCGGTGCCGAGCGTCGAGAACAGCACGGGGTTGCCGGACGCGTCGTGCAGCGTGATCTCGTACGAGACCGGCACCGTGACCTTCTTGGACCCGGAGTCCGACCCCTTGATCGCGCGCTGCTCGGTGATGGAGGTGCTGGTGTTCTGCGACACCGCAGGCGTCGCGAGCGCGACCTTGCCGCCCAGCGAGCCGTACGGGCCCATCGCCACGCCGGCCATCGCCGTACCGCCGACGTCGTTGGACGTCGAGATGCTGTTCGTCGTCGTGGACGCTGCGGCGGCCTGGTAGTTCTTGTCGACCTTGGTGCCGGCGGCGTCGGTGACGCTGGTGTCGGTGTCCGCGTGCATCTCGGCGCGAATGCTCGCCTCGAACCAGGCGTTGCCGATCTTCACCTGGAAGTTGCGGCCGTCGCCGAGGAAGGTCTCGAAGTCGTTCTCGATCGCGTTCTTGATGCGGGTGGCGTCGTCGGGCTTCAACCCGTTGATCTCGGCCACCACCGCGTCCGCGCCGCGCACATCGGTCGGCACGATCGAGCCTAGCGCCTTGTTGTCCTGGAAGAAGCTCGGCAGGTTCGTGTCCGGGATCTGGCCGACCGGTTGCGGCGCCGTGGTCGTCATCGGGATGACGGGGCCGGGCCTCGGCCTGGGCGGTGCGGGACGGGTTTCCGGTTGCGGCGCGGGGCGGGTGTCGGTGTCGGCGTCTCGGCGTGCTTGTCGGAGTTGTTCGGTGAAGTCGACGAGGGCTTCGAGGTGGGTGGTGTTGTGACCGCCTGCTCGTGCTTCGCGGATCTGCTGGTCGATGTGGAATCGCACGGCTGCGAGGTCGGCGTTGCTGAACCGGCGCCAGCCGGGTGCGTTGATGTCGGCTGGGAGTTGTAGTGCGTGGGTGGTGATGGCGGCGTTGCGGTCGATCCGGAGTTGGTTGACGCGGTGCTGGTAGTAGTTGGCCTGGCGGTCTGCGGCTGCGCGTCGGGTTGCCTGGTCTTCGCGCATGGCTTGGGTTTTGAGGCGGTCGGGGATGATGTCGGAGGCGTTCCAGCGGTCGCGGGCCGACTTCACCTCAGCGAGGCGCTGTTCGGCGATCTGCAGCCGCTGGTCGTGGACGGCGGGTGGTCCTGACTGGCGGGAGATCTCGATCATGTGGTCGATCGCGGCCGAGCGTGCGGCGTCGCGGCCGTAGGTCTGCTGCATGTCGCGCAGGGCGGCGGTGTCGAGGCCGTAGAGGGATGCTTCGAACGAGCGTTGCGAGGTGCCTACGTTGACGGGGTCGAGGCCGCCGGGCACGACGAGGTCCATGTCGGGGCCGGCGGGCCTGGTCGCCGGGTCCTGCATGAACGGCCGCGGGCCGCGCACGGGCGCGGTCTCCTGCCGCCAGGTCTCGTCGCGAAGAGTGTTCTCGCGGTCTTGGGTGTCGGTGTCCGAGTCGGTGGAGGTGCTGCCGCCGGAGTGGATCGATGCCGTGTCGTCGATCTCGGCGGTCGGGGTTTCGGGCCGGGAAGGTACCGGTGTTTCGTGCCGGGACGGGGTCGGCGTCTCCATCATCCGGATTTCCCGGATCTGGTCGTAGAGGCGGTCGAGTTCGGGTGTGGGCAGACCGCCGATGCGTGCGTCGCGGATGAGATCGTCGACGCGGTTCTCGATGATCTCGGCGTCGACCGGCGTCACGGTCTGCCACTCGGGCGCGTTCGTGTCGGCGGGCAGGGTGAGCGCGTAGGTGGTCAGCGCGTCGGTGCGGTCGTACTGCAGCCGCATGAGTTCCTGGTCGAGCTCGCGGGCGTGCTCGATCAGCCGCTGCTGCTCCGCCCAGCGCTGTGCCTGGTCCGTGCGCATCAGTTCGGTCTTGAACACGTCCGGCAGGGCGTCGGTGGTCCGCCTGAGGTCTCGGACCTCCTCGCGGGTCTGGCGGATCTCGCTCTGCAGGTCGCGCAGGTGCTGCGGCAGGCCGCCTTGCTTGTGGGCGATCTCCTGGTAGCGGGCCATCTGCTCGATCTCGAACGAGCGGTCCGGATGGGTGCTGTGCTGCTGGGCGAGTTCGGCGAGTTCGGCCTGCGACTTGCCGTACAGCGATGCCCGGAACGCCGCGTGCTCGTGCCGCGGGGTCCGCACGAGGTTGTCCGGCTGCGCGCCGTCGTCCGACTGCGTGCCGGCATCGGAGCGCGCGTCGGCATCGGAGCGGGCGTCGACCTCCGACTGCGTGTCGGAACTGGCATCGCTGTAGGCGCTTGCGGCGTCCTGCTGCGTGCGGTGCTCTTCGAGAGCGCGGGCCAGCTGGCGTGCGTTGAACTCCCGGGTCCTGGTTTCGAGGTCGCGCAGGCGCTCGGCACGTGCGTCGAGCTCGGCGTTGAACTGCTCCAGCCGCCGCATGGTCGACTGCAGCTTCGCGTACTTCTCCGCGGCCTTGTCGAAGCGGTTGCCGTAGTCGGGATCGGTCGTGAACGCCAGGTTGCGCTCCGCCTGCCGCACCATCGCTTCCGCTTGGGCGATCTTCTGGTCGAAGTCGACGGACGTGTCGACCTCCTGGCCGAGCATCTTGTTCAGGAAGCCCTGGAAACCGGTGTTCGACGACTTGCCGTCGCGGAAGTTCTGCAGCGCTTCCCTCGTGTCGTCCAACTGGGTGCTCAGCCCATCCAGACCCCGGGTCGAGGCGTGGTTGGTCACGACGCGGACGTCTGCCTCGTTCTGCACGCGCTGTTGCAGCTTCTTCAGGTCCGTGGCGTCGAAGCCGGCGTTCTCGGCTGCCGTGATCTGCGCGGTCAACTGGGCGTCGAGGCGGGGCAGGACGTCCGCGGGGATGTGTTCGAGGTTGTCGGCGTTCGGACCGGCGACGAACTTGTCGATGAGGTGGGTGGTGCCGAGCGCGGGCCCTTGCGCGGCCAGGGTCTCGATCTGGCTGTTGGTGCTGTCGAGGAGGTCGGTGAGGGTCTTGACCTGGGCATCGACCTGAGCGCGCTGTGCGTCTTGCTGTGAGTTCTTCCACAGGCTGGACCTGCGGCGGGGTGCCTGGGACTTCACCTCGGCGATGCGGTTCTCGAGGGTGGAGGCTCGTTCGCGCAGGGCGTTGACGAAGGCCTGCGGGCCGCCGGGGTGCGCGGCGGCGCGTTTGACGAGCTGGACCTTCTGCGCGGCGTTGTAGAGGCCCTGGTCCTGGCGGCCTTTGTAGAGGTCGGCGATGGTCTGGTTGACCTCCGCGGAGGACTTGCCCGCGAGCCAGGCCTCCATGCCGGCGCGGACCTCTTGGGCCGACGGGGCGCCGAGTGCGCCGAAGGTGCCGTTCTGCGAACTGATCCGCACCTGCGTCGCGCCGTCCGGACCGTGCACCGTCTGCACGCCGTTGTTGTCGACGACGAGCTGCACGTCCAACGCCTGCGCGATCGAGTCGGGCAGGCGCGAGCCGACGTGGGAGTCGGCCCACGACGGCGTCTGCAGCGCCTTCTCCATCAGAGCGGCGGGCGAGGGCAACGCGCCGTTCGCAGCCACCTGCCGGGTGAGGTGGTTGATCACCTCGACGTCGCCGGGGTTCGTGCCGTCGGCCTTCGGACCGGCGTTCACGACGTCCCAGCGCCTCGACGACCCGTTCGCCAGGTCGCCGGCGAGGTTGGCCCGCCACTGCTGGGCCTTGGTGTCGGCGGTGAGGCCGGGGGTGGTCGGCTCGAGATCGGGGTGGAACTTCGCCAGGGTGTCGGGGCTGACCTGGTTCGCGACCCAGTTCGCCAGGGCGGGCGGGGTCAGGCCGGGGTGGTTGTGGTTCCGCGGGTTCTGCCGGACGTCGGCCAGCACCGTGTCCACAGTGGAGCGCACGTCACCGGAGCCGACCAGGGGGGACGCGTTCGGGACTGGCGCGTTCTGGAACGCCGCGCTGCGCAGCACCGACTCGACCAGGCCGACGCGGTCCAGGTTCGGTAGGTGTGTCTGGTTCGGACGGACGTCGATGTCGACATCGCTGTCCGAATCGGAGTCGGAGAACCGACCGGGCATGGTCGCCGGCCTGGTCTTGAGGTCGGCGTCGGGACTCGGGTTCGAGTCGACGTCGGCGATGCCGTCGGTGCTGGGCGTTGAGGCGTGGCCGTCGTTTTGTGGCGGTGTGGGCGTCCAGCCCGCGGGTGGTGGCACGGTGGCGGGGCCGGGTGGGTCGATGGTGGTGTCGGGGACCATGACCTGGCTGGTGGCGGTGCGTTCGATGAGCCAGAGGTGGCGGGGGCGGATGCCGGGGTCGGGCAGGTGGATGTCGGCGCCCATGAGGCTGCCGTCGTTGTGGTGGACGCCGGTGTTGGTGTCGTGTTGTTGCAGTACTCGGCTGGTGTCTTTGTATTCGTCGGGGATGCCGAGGTAGTGCAGGGTTTCGTGGGCGAGGACTTCGGGGCTGGTGGTGGGGTTCCAGTGGTCTTGGTCGATGTCGGGGTTGTCGGGGTCGACGTGGATGGTGGTGTGGGCGTCGGTCTTGGTGTCGGTGAATTCGAGGTTGAGGTGGAACTGGTCGCCGCTGGGGAGCCGGAAGCCTTGGTTGAGCAGGGTGTTGACGCCGTTGGTGGCGTTGTTCCTGAGCTGGGCGAGTTGCTCGGGGGTGGTCTTGCCGGTGGGTTCGAGATACGCCTTGACGGTGTATTCCTGCACGAACTTGCCGGGGCTGGTCTCGATCCGGCGCAGGTCGTAGCCGATCAGCCCCTTGTAGGCCTCGATCTTCTTCGGCGTGCTGTCGGTGCGGATGTCGCGGACGTCGAGGTCGACGGTGCGGACGTCGGTGTCGTTGCGGCGGTGCGCCCAGGTGCTGCGGTCGGCCGGGTTGTGCGGGGTGGACCACTTGGCGGTCCTGGCCGGGTCGTGGCGCCAGGACTCGTCGGACAGCACGTCCTTGCCCCGGTGGGACTCCGGGGTGGGTGGCGTCATCGCCGGCGGCGCACCGACCTTCGGCACGTCTTTGCGAGTGCCATCTGCGTTCGTGTTCGAGTTCGGCGCTTTGGTCTCCTGCGGCGTGGTAGGGGCCGGTCGCGTCTGGACGGGCGGTGACTGGCCGAGATTCTGGACAGACGTCTGTGCCGGGCGTGTCGGGTCCGGAGAAGAGAACGGTGGCGTCGACACCTGTGGCGGCGTGCCGGGGCGCGACTGCGGAGCCGCGGGCGGCGTCGAGGCCTTGGGCGCGTCGAACACGCCCTTCGCGCCGCCGGGGCGGAACTTGTTGCTACCGCGGTCGCCGGTCGCGCCGGGGGTCGTGCCCGGCGCCACGGGCGGGGCCGTGCCGAGACCCGCCGCGGGCGGGGGCGTCACGGCCGGACTGGCACCACCGCGCGGGCCCGCGCTCTGGGGCGGGGTCGCGACGGCGCTCTGCGAACCGGGCGTCAACGGGGTGTTGCCGCCGGGCACCGCGCCCGGAACGCCTCCGGGGACACCGCCGGGCTTGGGCGTGCCGGCACCAGCAGAGGTTCCGCCGGGCGTGGAGGGCGTACCGGGAGCGACGGGAACCGTGGGGCTCGTCGGCTTCGGAGCGGGCGGGGGAGTCGAGGCGGAGCTCGGCGGAACCTTCGTGGTGGTGCTCTCGGGCGCGCCAGGCTTGGACGCGTCGAACGTGCCCTTCGTGCCGCCTGGACCGGCCTTGCTGGCGCCGCGGTCACCGCCGGTCGCACCGGGAATCGCACCGGGTAGCGCTGGCGGAGAAGTGCCCGGCGACATGGCGGACGCGGCCGCGCCGCGCGGAGGCACGGCGCCCTGCGGACCGGGCGGGGTCGCGCTGGGCTTGGTACCGGCGACCTGACCGGGCGTGGCACCGGAGCCGGGCGCGGTCGAAACACCCCCGGCCCTGCCGCCGCCGGGCGTACCCCCGCTCTTCGAACCGGGGGTACCGGTAGTGCCACCGGGGACTGGCGGCGTACCGGCGGCGGGACCGCCCGGCGGCGTGCCGAGGGTTGGGGTGAGCGAGGCGCCGCTGCCCTTGGGGCCTTGCGCGGGGCCACCCTTGCCGCTGTCCGCAGGAGCGGAACCGAGGCTCGGTGTGAAACCGGTGCCGCCCCTGGGAGCCTGTGTCGGCGTGACCTTGCCACCGCCAGTCGGAGCCGGTCCGAGGGGCGGCGTGTAGGCCGAGCTGCCCCCTGGACCCGGGGCGGGCGTGACCTTGCCGCCGCCGCTCTGCGGGGTCGGTCCCGAGGTGGAGTTCCCGCCCCCCTTGATCGACTCAGGCTTGGTGACCTTGTCGCCCGACGTGTTCAGACCGGTGGTCGACGCGGCGGCGCCGGGTGGCGGCGTCGCGTTGGTGCTCGGGTCGATCGAGCGGAAGTTGGAGGCCAGGTTGGTGTCCGTCGTCGTCGACGTCTGGTGTGTGGCCTTCAGGCCGGACTGGATGCCGGTGAACGCATTGGCCCCCTTGTCCGCCTGCGTGATCGCGTTGTCGTTGGACGCGTTGAGCGCGGGCACCGCGAACAGGCCGATGGGTCCGAGCGCATTGCTGCTCAAGTTCAGACCGCGAAGACCGCTCGCGATGCTCGATAGCCGAGACTCGAGGTCACCCGCCTTCTTCTGCAACCCGTGCATCGCGGAGTCGCTCATGGAATAACCGCTGTCGCCAGCGGTACCACCGCGCGTGCCTGTGCTGACCGGTGGTGCCGAGGGGAGCGGGTTCGCCGCCGGGTTCGGCGACGGATTGGGATTGACGTTCCCCTTGGACATGAGCGGCGCTTCTCCAATACTGCGTCAGAACAGGGCACGATCGATCTCGGATCTCGGATCTCGGATCTCGGCTGGACTTATTCTGTCGGCCGGACGGAACGCCGGCACCAAACCGTTCCGGAGGCCGGAACGGCACCGACTGGATCACGGTGAAAACGCCGCGTTCGGCTGCGGTTGCCCGGAGGGCGTGCACGCTTATGGCAAGATCCCTCTATCCGGTATGATCCTGCGCGTAAGCTTTTCGGAGCCTCCTTTCGTCGCCAGTCCATCGACCCGCCGGTCATCGGAGGGTTCCGGGCGCCCAGCTGTGTACTTCCGAACGCCGCGGATGAGGCCGCCGGATCGAGGTTCACTCCGAACCGGTCACGACATATCGGTCGGCGGGCATGGTCGTCCGCACGCCTTGATCGGTTCTCGGCGAGGACCATGTCCGGCGTCGCGTTCGATCTCGACCTGAACGACCATCGTGAATGGCGCGAAAGTGAATTCGTGCGCGCTGTCGTGCGGTGACGCTTCGATTCGGGTGTCGATCGCCGTTCTGGTCGGAGAAGGCGCGATCACTCGACTTCGACCTCGCGCTGTCACTGCGGGAGGTCACACTGCCACCTGCTCGTGCAGCAGACCTGCCGCACATTTCCGCTGGTCGAGGACGAGGTCCGATGCCTTTGCGTGCATCTCGACCGTTGCCCCGGAGCCGACCCGGGACCGTCCGGTACACCCGGCGCCGCAGGCCCAGGGCTGGACCGTCGTTGGACCTGCTCCGACCAGCCGGTGCGGAAGTTCCGACACCAGCTCGTCGCCCCTACGTCGAATGTCGCCGATGGCCATGGCGAGGACAGCGACGTGGTGATCGCGGTTCGAATTGGTCGATCGCTCGTTCCGCACCGCGGGACGGCGGATGGTGGACACCGTGCGTTCTGCTTACGGTGAGCCCGAGTTCGGGCGGTCGCGCTGAGGCGTTCAGGACGAGGGGGAGGAGCACCAACGGGGTTGGAAGTCGATGCTGCCACCTGTTCCCGCTCGCAGGACGGAAAGCCGGGAACTCGTCGGCTCGCGAAAACCTGAGACTCAATTCCATGGCGGATCCGCTGCCGGTACTCGTGCGGCCGACGGTGGGAGCTGGTCCCGGGAGGTGCCAGCCTGAGCAGTTCCAGGGTTCGGTAGCGGGTCGGCCCGGCGGGGAAGTCCCGACGGACTGCGGCCGAGTTGAGCTGACCGTCTTCTTGAGTATTGCAAGCGTCAAGTTCGGGGACGTCAGCGGCGGAAGAAGTCACAAAACACTCAAGTGATTCTCTCGCGCGACGCAAATTGTGGGCAAGTCGCCTCGCAGGCGTCTTGACTGGTTCTCGGTGGAAACTCGGGTTGTGGATTCGTCGTTGGCCGTGACAAGCTCGTGCAGGTGTCTCTGATCAGAATTCTTTGCCATCGAATCGGATTCCGCAACGGAAAGACGGCGAGCAATCACCGTGGTGAGTCGGATGAGTCGCTGATCGGAATTGTCCGGCGTGGAATCATAGGCGACGACGAGGTGCTCGACACCCCCTATGGCGCAAGGAAGACAGTCTACGCCGACTACACCGCATCGGGCCGTGCGCTCGACTTCATCGAGGATTTCATTCGTGCCGAGGTGCTGCCCCGCTACGCCAACACGCACACCGAGAGCTCGAGCACCAGTCGGTACACCACGATGTTGCGGGAACAGGCGAGGCTGCTCATTCGCCAGTCCGTCGGAGGAACGGAGGACGACCTGGTGCTGTTCTGCGGTTCGGGCGCGACCGCGGCGGTCACCAAGCTCGTGGGAATGCTGGAGATCCGGCTCCCGGCCGGTTTGGACGAGAAGTACTCGCTCACGGACCGGATCCCTCGCGAGGAACGCCCGGTCGTCTTCGTCGGACCCTACGAGCACCACTCCAACGAGCTGCCCTGGCGCGAGACCGTCGCGGACGTCGTGGCCATCGGCGAGGACGAGTGGGGCCGCGTCGACATCGCTGAACTGCGCCGGCAGCTGATCCGCCACTCCCACCGCCCGTTGCGGATCGGCAGCTTCTCCGCCGCGTCGAACGTGACAGGTGTGCTGACTGACACCGACGGCATTGCCGCGCTGCTGCACGAACACGGCGCACTGTCCTTTTGGGACTACGCTGCGGCCGGACCGCACGTGCCTGTTCGCATGCGTGAGAGCACACCAGGACGGGGCGACCACAAGGACGCCGTTTTCCTGTCACCGCACAAGTTCGTCGGTGGCCCGCAAACGCCCGGTGTGCTGGTGGTGCGCCGCGACCTCGTCACCAACAGGGTTCCCACCGTGCCGGGCGGCGGAACGGTGGCGTTCGTCCACCCGGGAGGTCATCGCTACCTCGACGATCCGGTGTCGAGGGAGGAGGGCGGCACGCCTGCGGTCGTCGAGTCGGTCCGCGCCGGTCTGGTGTTCGCGCTCAAGGATGCCGTGGGTGCCGGGGTGATCCATGCCCGCGAACAACTGCTGTGGCGGCACGCCGTCGCCGAGTGGGAGCAGGAACCCGGCATCGAGATCCTCGGCAGCCGTACCGCGGACCGGTTGTCGATCGTGTCGTTCCGCATCCGGTCCGGGCAGCGGTTCCTGCACCACAACTTCGTGGTCGCCGTGCTCAACGACCTGTTCGGCATCCAGTCCCGCGGCGGGTGCTCCTGCGCCGGTCCCTACGGGCACCGGCTGCTCCTCGTCGACGACCGGCAATCCCAGGGCTACGACCGCAACTCCGCGGCCGGGTACCACGGGGTGAAGCCCGGCTGGGTGCGCCTCAACTTCAACTACTTCATCACCGACGCGGTCCGCGACTACCTCGTCGAGGCCGTACGACTGGTCGCCCGGCACGGCCACCGCCTGCTGACCGACTACGTCTTCGACCCGAGAACCGGGTTGTGGCGGCACCGCGGCTCCGCCCTCGTTCCCCGCGAGCTGCCCGATCTGCGCTCCGCGGTGACCGCGCGCGCTACCGCGTCGCCTGTTCACGCCGACGACACGATCCTCACGAAGTACCTGGAGGAGGCGCGGAACCTGCTCGCTGCTCGCGCCGACGTGGTCGATGACGAGGCCACCGGCCTGCCGGACGACTTCGAGGAGCTGCGCTGGTTCGTCCTGCCGCAACTCTGCCTCGTCGCCGAGTGAGCGGTGCGAGGTCGGAGGCCTTCGTCCGTTGAGGCTGCGGCGGGCCGCTCGGGGTGTCGCACGGGGTGTCGCACGGGAGGGAGGAAGAACCAGGGGGCAACTCCACCCGCAACCGCGGCAGCGGAGATGTGAGAAGGGCGGGCACGGACGGCGTGGCCCGGCGGAGAATCGGGCTGACGAGACCTCATCGCCGACTTGAGTCCGTCGCTTGTGGACATTCAGGTTGTGCCGCGTGTCACCGGGCCGTGGGGTGGCCGCCGCTCGTCGTGCTGTGAGCCGATCGGCCGCGGATCACCGTAATCGTTCCAACAGGAGGAATGCGCCGTTGTGTGACGGCTTCACCGTTGCATACTTGCGGCGAAATTGTCGCACGGACGGCGTGAAGCTGTTTCCAGGAAGGGAAAGCGCGCCGGAACGGTGGCGGACTCCTGCCGGGGCAGGCGCGTGCGGGCACGGACCGGTCGATTCGCCCAGAGGCCGCGATGTTCAGGACGGACAGGCTGTCCGTCGTCTCATTGCCGGCCCTCCGGTGAACAGCGCGACCACTTCGGGCGGACCGCTGACCTGGCCGACGGCTTGACGACCTTCGACTCCACTCCGGTGGAACCAGGGAAGAGGACACGATGAGCACGACGGATTCCGCGACCGCTTTCCCGGACTTGTCGGCTTCCTCGGAGTTGCCCCGTCTGGAGGTCGTCCGGCCGGTGGGGGTGTCGTCATCCGCGACCGTGGTGCCGGACGAACCCGTCCGACCGGCTGCTGGTGCACCGGGCGGGCAT
Source organism: Lentzea albida (assembly GCF_900111005.1). Lineage (GTDB taxonomy): Bacteria > Actinomycetota > Actinomycetes > Mycobacteriales > Pseudonocardiaceae > Lentzea > Lentzea albida. The sequence continues at coordinate 39,193 of NZ_FOFV01000007.1, read as the reverse complement.
GCCGTGGAGGTGGTGTCGTGACCGCTTCACCGCTGCCCCGGCTCACCGTTCCCCTGCCGCACAAGCCGCTCGCCCCGTGTGCCGGACACGCGGTCGATCCCGTCGAACCCGTCGGACCGTCGCCGACCGGCCCCGAGACCGAGGTGGCCTGGTACCGCTGGTTGCTGGGCCACCACGGCGCCTTCTGCGCGTGGCGGCTGCTTTCGGACGCGCTCGGCCGCGGTGACCTCGACGAGGCCGCGGCTCTGCACGACGCCTACTCGGCACTGCTGCTCTACTCGGGCAGCTGCCGCCCCGAGGTCTACGGCTCGGTCATCCGGCCCAGGATGGCGGCGCGGCACCCGGCGATGAGCGGGACGTGGGCGCGCGACCACCGCCACGCCACCGCTCTGCTCGCGGGAGTGCGGCCCGCACCCGGCTCGGCACTGAAGGAGGCGGTGAAGTTCAACCGTCTCGTGCACATGACGGTGGCGGCCCGGCTCGTTCCGTCCGGAGGGTCGCTCCTCCGCGACGCCGGGTGGGACGTCCACCGCACGCCCACCGAGGAGGAACAGGGACTGCTCGACGACTTCTTCCTCGTCGACCGGGTTCCGGTCTGCGCGCACGTCTTCACCGCGTCGCTGCGGACCAGGGTGGCGGCACTGCTGGCGGACCTCGCGGTGCGGCCCGTGCGCGCGACCTACGAGCGCGAAGCGGTGAACCACTTCCAGACCGACCTGCCGATGCACATCGGCCGCCTCGTCCTGATCGCCGAGGCGGCTCTCGCGGACGGAGTCAACGCATGACGGCAACAGCGGAGCAGCCCGAGAAGGCAGTGCTCCTCACCCCGCAGGTGCTCGAGTACGTCCGGGGACAGCTCCCGCCGTTCACTGACGTGCAGCGCGACCTGATCGACGCCACACTCGCACTCGGCCAGGTGGCCGAGATGCAGGTTCCTCCCGAACAGGGGGCGCTGCTCACGTTGCTGGCCCGCCTGACCGGCGCCCGCGTCGCGGTCGAGGTGGGAACGTTCACCGGGTACTCGACGCTCGCGCTGGCCGAGGGCGTGGGCCCCGGCGGCCGGGTGATCACCTGCGACGTGACCGACCGCTGGTCCGGGATCGCCACCGCCGCCTGGACCAGGGCGGGGGTCGCCGATCGGGTGGAACCGCTGCTCGGGCCCGCCGCCGAGACCCTGCGCGGCCTTCCCCGGGAGCAGTTCGTCGACCTGGCCTTCCTCGACGCGGACAAGGTCGGCTATCTCGCTTACTGGGAGGAACTCGTGCCCCGCCTGCGTCCCAACGGCCTGATCGTGGCCGACAACGTGCTCTACGCCGGCGAGGCGGCAGCACCCGACGCGGTGGGCAACGCCCGCGCCATCCGCGAGTTCAACGACCACGTGCGGGGCGACGACCGCGTCGAGTCGGTGCTGCTGACCGTCGCGGACGGTCTCACCCTGGCCCGCAAGAAGGGACCGGGGGAGCGATGAGGGCCACGCAGCTGATCGCACCGCGGCGAGCCGCCGAAGAGCTGGTGCTCCCGTGACCGCGGCCTGGGAGGTACCCGCCGACGTGCACCTCGGGGACTACGTCCTGCGGCCGGCCGACGCGGTCCGCGACCGCGTCGCGATCGTGGACCGCTCGCGGGGAGGGCGCCGGGAGTGGACGTACGGACAGCTGCGCGCGGCCGTCGCCGGGCTCGCGACCTGGTTGCGCCGGTCGGGGGTCGGCGAGGACGACGTCGTGCTGGTGCTGGTCGAGAACAGCGCCGAGTTCGTCGTCTCCTACCACGGGATCCTCGCGGCCGGTGCGGTCGTGCTCGCGCTCGACCCGCGGGACACCGCCGAGCGGTGGAGCTCCGTGGTCGACGGCACCCGGGCGAAGGCGCTGATCGCGGAGACGGCCCTCGGACCGCCTGAGGTCTCGCTGCCGACCGTGTGCGTCGGCTCCCGCACGCCCGGCGGAACGCCGTGGGACGAGGTGGTGGCCACGTCACCGCAGCCGCTGTCCTCGCGCGGGGGTGACCGGACGGCGGTGCTGATGAGCTCCAGCGGCACGCAGGGCACACCGAAGCTCGTGCCGGTGTCCCACCGCAACCTGACCTCCAACCTCGGGCAGATCGCCCATCTGCACCGCGTGCGCGACGACGACGTCGTCCTGTCGGTGCCGCCGCTGCGGCACGTCTACGGGATGCAGATGGCGATGAACCCGGTGCTGCGGGCGGGCGCCACCCTGGTCATCGGCGCGACCCCGTTCTCGGCCGCCGACTTCACCCGCGACGTCACCGAGGACGGCGTGTCGCTGGCGTACCTGGTGCCGAGCGTGGTGACCGAGCTCGGCGCGGCCGGCGAACCGCTGCCGTCGCTGCGACTGGTCGTCTCGGGTGGCGCGCCGTTGCCCTCGGTGGACGCCGACCGCTGCGCCGCTGCCCTCGGCGTGCCGGTGGTGCAGGGATTCGGGATGACCGAGGCGGGATGCGTGAGCTTCAGCCCGGACGGGGTCCAGGTTCCGCCCGGCTCCACCGGTGTGCTCGTTCCGGGCACCGAGGTGCGGTTCACCGGTGGCGAGGAGGCGGAGTCGGGGGAGTTGTGGCTGCGCGGACCGCAGATCGCCCGCGCGGCGGCGGACGCGGACGGCTGGCTGCGCACCGGCGACCTCGTGAGCCGCGACGAGAACGGCTTCCTGCGGATCACCGGCCGGGCGAAGTCGCTGATCAAGTACAAGGGCCACCAGGTGTCACCGGCCGAGCTGGAGGAAGTCGTCACCGGCCACCCCGCGGTGGCAGAGGCCTGCGTGGCGGGTGTGCCCGACCGGGTCGCCGGGGAGATCCCGAAGGCTTACGTCGTGCTGCGCGAACCCGTCCCCCTCGCGGAGATCACGGCCTACGTCGCGGGCCGCGTCGCGCCGCACCAGCGGGTCCGGGCCATCGAGCGCGTACGGGTGATCCCGCGCTCCTCGACCGGCAAGCGGACTCGGCCCCCGGCCCTGCGGGTGCTGGTCACCGGCGGCGGACGCGGGCTGGGACGGGCGTTCGCGCAGGCGCTGGCCGCCGCCGGCATGTCCGTCGCCGTGGCGGGCCGCCACCGGGACAGCCTCGCGGAGACCGTCGACGGGATCCGCCGAGCCGGTGGAACCGCGACCTGGGTGCGCCTCGACGTGACGGACGAGGATTCGGTGACCCGAGGGGTCGACGAGGTCGTGGCCGCGCTGGGTGGCCTCGACGTGCTGGTGAACAACGCGGGCGTTCCCGGCCCGATCGGTCCTCTGTGGACTGTGGACGAGGCGGAGTGGCTGCAGGCCTTCGAAGTCGGGCTCTTCGGATCGGTGCGGATGACACGTGCCGCGCTGCCCGCGCTCACCGGCCGCGTGGTGAACGTGGTGAGCCGTGCGGGCGCGGTCGGCTGGCCGCACGTCAGCGCCTACGCGGCCGCCAAGGCGGGGTTGATCTCGGTGACGGCGAGTCTGGCCGGTGAGCTGGCCGACTCGGCGCGGGTGGCGGTGGCGTTCGACCCCGGCCTGGTCGACGCCGGGATGACCCGGTCCCACCTGGACCGGGGCCGGACCGGGAAACGCTGGGAGGACGACGTCCTCGCGTGGACGGTGAAAGCCCGGCAGGCCGGGCGGTTCACGTCGGCCGAGGACTCGGCCGACGCGCTGGTCGCCGTCGTCACCGGCGCGGCGGACCACCTGACAGGCCGCTACGTCCGCCCGGAGGACGTGCTGCCGCGACTCCGGCCCGTGTCGTCCGCCCCATCGGCAAGGCCTGACTCCATCGGTTCGACCCGGCGAAAGGTGCCCTCATGAAGGCCGCGGTGTTGCACGGCAAGCACCAGCTGACCGTGGAGACGGTTCCCGACGCGGCACTGCGAGAACCCGGTGACGCGGTCGTCCGCGTGGTCGTCGCCGGGATCTGCGGCACGGACCTGCACGGCTACCACGGGCTCCCCGGTCCGGTGACCGGGCCTCGCTGCGGGCACGAGTTCATCGGTGTGGTCGAGGACGTCGGCGGCGAGGTCTCCACACTCCGCCCCGGGACGATGGTCGTCGCGCCGTTCAACTTCGCCGACGGGACCTGTTCCCCGTGTCAGGCCGGTCTGCACAGCGCCTGCGCCGCGGGCGGAATGTTCGGTGTGGACGGTGACGGCGCCCAGGCCGAAGCGGTCCGCGTCCCCTTCGCCGACGCCACCCTGGTGGCGGTGCCGGTGGACCGCGACGACGAACGACTGCCCGCGCTGCTCGCCCTCACCGACACCATGGCGACGGGCCTGCACGCCGTCCGGACGGGCAGGGTCGCGCCGGGGTCGACGGTCGCCGTCCTCGGTGACGGCCCGGTCGGGCTGTGCGCCGTGCTCGCGGCGAGGGAAGCGGGTGCCGGCCGGATCATCCTCATCGGCCGGCACGAGTCGCGGCTGGGCAGAGGACGCGACTTCGGTGCGACCGACACCCTGCAGGCCCGAGGCGACGCCGAATCCGTCGACTTCGTTCAGACGGCGACAAAAGGGCTCGGCGCCGATGTGGTGGTGGAGTGCGGAGGTGGCCCGCAGGCGCAGAACACGGCATTCGCGCTGTGCCGGACCGGCGGCACCGTCTGCGTGATGGGAGGCCCGCCGATCGGCGACGTGACCCCGGTCTTCTTCCGCGGCATCACCCTCACCGGCGGGCTCACGCCGGCTCGCGCCCACCTCCCCGAACTCGTCGACCGGGTACTGGCGGGCACGCTCGACCCCGGTCCGATCTTCGACGAGGTCGTGGCCCTGGACGACATCGTGTCCGGCTACGAGGCGATGGCCGCGCGCAGGGCCACCAAAGTGCTCGTGCGGCCGTAGATCCGCCGGACCTCACCCCAGCACGTCGAGAGCCTCGTTCGGCCCAGCACAGCCGAGTTCTCCGACAACCGCAGAAAGCAGGAGCCAGATGCCACGAAGGACCTACCGATCCCGGACCCGCTCGCGCGTCGTGGTGCCGATCATCCTCTGCGCCACGATGATCGCCGCCTTCGTCCCGGCCGCCACCGCCGCACCGCTGCGGCACCAGCAGGGCGTCTTCGACTCGATCGCCAGCCCGAAGGAGAACCTGAACAGGGCAGTCGTCCTCGGCTTCTACGCCGCGCTGAACCGCGGGGACCTTGGCCACCTCGACAGGGTGGTGCGTCCCGACCTCGTCCAGCACTATCCCGCGATCGCCGACGGCCGGTCCGCCTTCCGCGCCTACCACGCCGAACTGCGGAAGCAGAACCCGAACCTCCGGTTCACCGTGAAGCGGACCATCGCCCAGAACGACCTCGTGGTGGTGCACAGCCACTTCGTGGGCAAGCCCGGTGACGCGGGTGTCGCCAAGGTCAACCTCTTCCGCCTCGACAGGGGCAGGATCGCCGAGCACTGGGAGCTCAACGAGGCCGTGCGGCCACAGGGCATCGGCAACGACATGTTCTCCACGCTCAGCTCGCCCAGGACCTCCCAGTCGCTGCCGTTCGCCACGGACGCCGAGAGCGCCCGCCTCGGCCGTGCGGCGTTCGACGAGATCGTCAACCAGCCCGACGACGACCTCCGCCTGAAGGCGCTGGACCGCTACATCGGGGACAACACGTACTACCAGCACTTCCCGGACGTCCCGAACGGAACCGAAGCGCTGCAGCAGTTCCTGCACGCCGCGTACGCGGCGCAGCCCGACTACCGCGCCAACGTGAAGACCGTCGTCGCCGAGGGTGACCTGGTCGCGGTGTTCGTCCACCTGGAGAAGCTCTTCGACATGGAGAACGGGGTGGGCGCCGACCTGTACCGCGTCCGCGACGGGAAGCTGCTCGAGCACTGGGCCGTCATCGAACCCACTCCGCCGACTTCGGCCAACCCGAACCCGATGTACTGATCCGCGGAACGCGGGCGGGAAGGTGGCTCCATGCAGTACGAGGTCGCAGTCCGGTCCGCGTCCCCACCACACAGCCCCTGGCCCACGGCCGCACTGGCCCTGCTCGCGGTCGCCCTCGGCGCGGTCGTGGCCTGGCAGATCCGGGACTGGGCGTCCTATGTGGACGTGCTGCCCCAGCCCGCCCTCACCTCCGGTGCCGGACACCACTCCGGGGTGCGGAGATCGCTCACCCCGCCCCCGGCGATCGTGGCGAACGCCGTTCCGAACTTCGCCGGCATCACGCTGCTCGCGGCGCACGCGACCATGGCGAGCCTGCTGCTCGCCGTGGTCGCCTCCCGGCGGTGGGCGGCGGGACGCGTCACCTCCCCGCTGGTCTTCGCCGCGACGTCGGCCGTCGTCAGTGCCGCGGTGACGATCCCCCTGGCGGGCCTGACGGTCGGCAACGCCATCTCGCCGGGGAACACGATGTCCGCGGCGATCAGCGTGTTGCAGTACTCGTTCGTGCTCTCCCTGCTCGCCGCGGTCACGCCGCACCTGCGGCGCTCTCCCCGAATCCCCGGAGGTGGTCGACGTGCTGAACAGAAGAGATGCGATCAAGCTCGGGTCCGTCGTCGGCGCGGCCCTGGTCTTCCCGGCGAGACAGCTGGCGTCCGCGTTCTCCGACGACCCGCCGCGGGTACCGCCCTTCTCGGTGCCGTTGTCGATCCCCCCGGTGCTGAAGCCCACGCGGAGCACCGCGGACACCGACTACTACGACATGCGGATCGCCGAGACTGATCTGGAGATCCTGCCCGGCATCCGGACGAGGACGCTCACCTTCAACGGGAGCTTTCCCGGCCCGACCATCCGCGCCCGGCGCGGACGTGCCGCGGTGGTCAGGCAGGTCAACGGCCTGCCCGGCCCCGCGACGGTCCACCTGCACGGCGCCGACGTCCTCCCGTCGAGCGACGGGCACCCGATGGACCCGATCGCGCCCGGCCAGGCGAGGGTCTACCGGTATCCGAACGACCAGCGCGCCGCCACGCTCTGGTACCACGACCACACCCACCACCTGGAGGGCGAGCAGGTCTACCGCGGCCTTTCCGGCGCGTACCTCTTGTCGGACCCCGTGGACGCGCTGCTCCCGCTGCCCGGCGGCGAGTTCGACGTCCCCCTCGTGCTCAGGGACGCGAAGTTCGACAGCAGGGGGCAGCTCGTCTTCGTGCCGGACGACTTCATGAACCGGCCGACGATCCTCGTGAACGGACGGCCGCAGCCCTACTTCGAGGTCAAGCGGAAGCTGTACCGCCTCAGGTTGATCAACGGGTCGAACCTGGAGGTGTTCCGGTTCCGGCTCTCCACCGGAGCGACGTTCCTGCAGATCGCTTCCGACGGCGGCTTCCTGCGCGTTCCCGCGGTGCGGCAGGAGATCGACCTCTGGCCCGCGGAGCGCGTCGAGGTCCTGGTGGACTTCCGATCGGTTCCGCAGGGCACGGCGATCGCCTTGCAGAACGTGGCGGCCCTGTCCGAGAACAAGCGGGACATCCTGCAGTTCCGGGTCGGCGGCGGGGGCCCCTGGTCCAAGTCGGAGTCGGTCATCCCCGACTGGAACCGTGCGCGGATCCCCTTGGCACCAGGGAGGATTCCGGGATGGCCGGCGAACGACCCGCTGCGGGGAAACGTCACGAGAACCCGGCGGTTCGTCCTGCGGCTGGACCTCGCCAGCGGCCAGTTCGTCATCAACGACAAGGGATTCGACCCGGATCGCGTGGACGCCACGATCGAGCACGGTTCGACTGAGATCTGGGAGATCGTGAACGACGACGCCGCTCTCGGCATCCAGCACACGATGCACCTGCACCTCGTGCAGTTCCGGGTCCTCGACCGCAACGGCAGGCCCGAGCCCGCCTACGACTCGTACCCGAAGGACACCGTCCGGCTGTTCCCCGGCGATGTCGTCCGCATCCAGGCCACGTTCGACTCCCACCTGGGCCGCTACCCGTTCCACTGCCACTTCCTCGACCACGCCACCCACTCGATGATGGGCCAGTTCGAGGTCGTGCCACGCCGATGACGACACGGACGAAGGACCGGCGGCCACGCACACCACGTCACTGTCCTGTATGGACTTGTAAGAACGTGAATCCTTCCTGCGCAGCAAGAATTCGAGAGGCGGCACTGTGGAACACCCGCGGTGACTGCGGAGTTCCGCAGGGTGGTCGCGGGCGCGGTCACTACCGTCGAGGACGGACTTCTCTTCGAAGCACACCCCTGGAGGTCAAGGCATGACCCGCGTGATCATGGCAGCGATTCCCTTCCCCGGACACGTGAACCCGCTGCGCCCCATCGCCGCGCACCTCGTGGCCCAGGGGTACGACGTCACCTTCGTCACCGGCAACAACCTGCGCGACGCGGTCATCAGCACGGGCGCCACCTTCCACCCGTTGAAGGGGTACGCCGACTACGACGGCCCGAACGTGTACCAGACCGTCCCCGCGCTCACCGCGGCCGAACCCGGGGTCGAGCAGATCGCCGTCTACCTCACCGAGGTGCTGGCCAAACCCATGCGGGAGCAGCACGAGGCCATCCAGGAAGTCCTGGCGCAGCAACCGGACACGCCGACGGTCGTGTTGCACGAGATGTACTTCAACGGGCTCTGGCCGATCCAGCTGGGCGCGCCGGGCATTCGGCCGGTGCGGGTGCTCGGTCTCGGCGTCACGGTGCTTCCGCTGTACAGCGTGGACACCGCACCTTTCGGCATGGGGCTGCTGCCCGACGCGTCTCCGAGTGGTCGTGAGCGCAACACCCGGCTGAACGCGGAGGTGCGCGCGGCCTTCTCGTCCGCCCAGCGCCTCGCGGAGCAACTGGTCCGCGACTGCGGTGGCACCGGAACCCTGCCCTCGTACTTCGACGCGCAGGTCGTGGTGCCCGACGAGCTGTTGCACCTGTCCATCCCCTCCATGGAGTACCCGCGCAGCGACCTGCCCGACTCGGTTCGCTACGTGGGCGTGCCGTGGGAGGAGGACCACCAGGACGTGCCCCTGCCGCACTGGTGGGACGACGTGCTCAACGCCGAGAAGGTCGTCCTGGTGTCGCAGGGCACCGTGAGCAACGACGACTACTCCGAACTGATGCTGCCCACGATCGAGGCCCTGGCCGGTCAGGACTGCCTGGTGATCGCCACCACCGGCGGCCGGCCGGTGAGCGACCTCGGGGATCTTCCGAGCAACGTGCGTGCTGCGGAGTACATCCCGTACACGCGGTTGCTGCCGCACGTCGACGTGTTCGTCAGCAACGGCGGGTTCGGCGGGATGCAGATGGCGCTCAGCCGGGGCGTCCCTCTCGTCCTGGCAGGGGAGACCGAGGAGAAGAAGGACTCCACCGCGCACGCCGCGTGGACCGGTGCGGCCATCAACCTCGCCACGAGCAGGCCCCGCGCCGCCGACATCGACCGAGCGGTGAACACCGTGCTGCGGGACGACACCTACCGCGCCGCCGCGCGACGGCTGCAGGCCGAGTACGCGGAGTACGACGCGCTGCGCACCATCACCGACATGGTCGAGATGGCCGGAAAAGCACTGGTGTGACGAGCAATCAGCCAGGTTCTCCACCCGGAGAAGGCGCGACCTCCCGCAGCCCGGACCTCTTCGACCACTCGGCAGAACGGCACACCAAGATGCACATTTCGCGCACCAGCGGCCGCGAGCGGGCGGACCTGCTCGCGACCCTGCTCTCCGACGACAAGGAGCTCATCGCGGCACTGGAGACCACGCTCACGGAAAGCGACGTGGTGGGCAACGTCGAGAACTTCGTCGGTGCCGTACCGGTGCCCCTGGGGCTGTGCGGTCCCGTTCTCGTGCACGGGCAGCACGCGGCCGGCGAGTTCGTGGTGCCCATGGCGACCCTGGAGGGCACGCTCGTGGCGTCCTACAGCCGCGGCGCCAAGATGCTCAAGGCCTCCGGGGGCTGTGAGGTCGTCGTGACCGACGACCGCTTCCTGCGGGGCATCCACTACCGGGTGCGCAGCCTCGGTGCGGCGCAGGACCTCGTCCTGTGGTGCAGGAACCAGGAGCAGGTCCTGCTGGCCGTGGCGGAGAGCACGAGCGGTCATCTGCGCGCCCAGCGCGTGGACTACGACCACGTCGGGTCCACCGTGCTGGTGTCGGTCGAGTTCACCACCGGTGACGCGATGGGCAGCAACATGGCGAGCAAGGCGATCGCCGCGGTCTCCGAGCACATCGTGCGGCACAGCGGCATCGAGCTGGAGGAGTTCCTGCCGTACCCGGAGGACAAGAAGCCCATCCCGGCACGCCTGAAGGGCAAGGCCGTGACCGCGCGGGCGGTCCTCTCCGCCGATGTCGTGGCATCGCAGGGGCGGACCGACGTGCGGCGACTGGACCGCTACATCCAGGCGTACCGCAGCGCACTGGCCCTGCACGGCAGCTCGTCGCTCAACATCCACGTCGTCAACGGCATGGCCGGCCTGTTCCAGGCCTTCGGGCAGGACATGGCCTACCTGGGCGAGTGCTCGAAGGCGATCGTGGACTCGCGCGTCACCGGCAGCGGCGACCTCGAGATCTCCCTCACCCTGCCCACCCTCGTCGTGGGAACGGTCGGCGGCGGCACCGGCCTGCCGGCCTTCCAGGCGACACTCGCCGTGGTCGGCTGCGCCGGCACCGGCAAGGTCGGCAAACTCGCCGAGATCATCGCCGCGGTGCTGCTGGCCGGCGAAGTGGGCTGCGCGGTCGCCCAGTGCGCGAACGAGTTCGTCGCCGCCCACGAATCCCTCGGACGCAACAACCCCGACGAGGTGGACTGAGCCTGCTCGGTCGGCACCGGCACCCGCCGTGCCCCTCCCGGCAGAGGTCACCCCCGCGGGGTGTACCCCGCGAGCGCCGCGCGCAGCTGGGTTCGCCTGCGTATGCCGAGCTTGCGGTAGATGGCGGTGAGGTGGAACTCGACGGTGCGCCGCGACACGCCCAGCTCGTGCGCGATCTCGTCGTTCGACCTCCCGTCGAGCACCAGACCAGCCACGCGGTGCTCGTGCGGTGTCAGGAGGAGCGCGTTGATCCGCGGGTCATGTCGCGCGACCTGCGTCGGTCCGGCGGGCTGCGGGACCTGTGCGGGTGGTGCGCCGGCGGAGGTCAGGCCGTGGAGCCGCTCTCCCGGCTCCACGGCGACGCCGCACCGCTCGCCGAGCGCTCTCGCTTCCGCGACGTGGTGCCGGGCGATGTCGTGCTGCCCCTTCTCCCATCTCGTGGCGGCGAGTTCCAGGTGCGCTTCTGCGTGCAGCATGCGCGCGGGTGACCGGCGCAGCACCGACTCGGCCTCGGTCAGCCACGGGGTGGCGGAGGTGCCGCCGGTTGCCACGCCCACGGTCAGCAGCGCGCGGCCGATCGTGGTGGGTGCGCCCCACTCCCGTGCCAGCGTCAGCTCCTGCAGCGCGAGGTCCAGGGCGGGCTTCGGTTGCCCGAGCCGCAGGTGGGCCAGCGCCGCGTACGACCGCCAGGGGCGCAGCGTCGGACTGGGCCTGCCCCAGTGCTGGAGCCGTTCGCCGCATTCGAGCTGGTCGGCCAGTGCTCCCTCGGTGTCGCCGAGCGCCATGCGCATCGCGCCCCTGGCGTGCAGCAGCGCGGTGTGGTGCCAGGTGTGAGGCAGCTCCCTCGACCCGTCGAACGGCCGGAGCGCGTTCCGCGCCGCGTCCAGGTCACCGAGTGCCACCTGAGCGCGAGCCAAGGCGTCGATGGCGTTGACCTGTCCGAAGTGGTCGTCCGGTAGCTTCGCCGCTCGCGCCGCGGACAACGCGAGCTCCGCGTCCGCCACCGCCTCCCTGAACGATCCGCGGAGGTGGTGCGCCCGCGACCGGAGGGCGTGCCCGAGCAGTGTGGTCAGCGTCAGCTCGTCCCGGCGGGCCTCGAACAGGATCTCGTCGCTGTGGCGCAGCGCGAGTTCGGCCTCGTCGGCGCGCAGGAGGGAGTCGAGCACCGCGACCACCAGCCGCGGGTCCTGCGTGATGGCGGCCGTACCGCCGGACAACGCCGCCAGCGCCGCCTTCCGGCACGTCGGCAGGTCGACGCCCCTGCTGCTCGCGTCCTCCGCGACCAGGCCCGCCAGCGCGCGCCCGCGCGCGTCGCCGCGGCGCCACTCCCGCTCGTCGATCAGCCGGAAGTCCACCTGCCGGGTCTCCGGGGCCGCGGACGGCACGGTGACCCGTTCCAGCAGGCGGATCATGTCGGCGGCCACCGGGTCGTCCTGCCCGATCACGGCCCTGGTCCGGCGCAGCACCTCGCTCGCGGTGTCGTACGCACCGTCGAAGTAGAGGACCTGCGTGAGGCGGCAGGCGGCCTTCAGAAGCGTGGCCGGGTCGTCGAGCCCCGCCATCCCCTCCTCGAGGTGCACCACGGCCATCTGCGGGTCGAAGCAGGCCTCGGCCAGACCGAGCCGCAGCACCACGTCGTTCCTCTCGGCGGTGGAGAGGTCCTCCGCGAGGGCTCTGGTGAGCAGCTTCGCGCCCGAGCGAGGATCGCCCTCGCCGACGGCCGTGCGGGCGGCGGCGCTGAGGACGTCCACCGCCCACGCGCCCAACCGCGCGGACGTCCGCAGGACGTGGTGCGCCACGACCGGAGCCGGGGCCCGCCTGTGGTGCAGGAACCGCGCGGCCCTGGCGTGGAGGTCCTCGCGTTCCCGGTAGGAGATCGCGCTCTCGATCGTGTTCTTGATGACCCGGTGCGTGAACCTCAGCTCGCCGTCCGGCGTGAGCACGCCCATTCCTCCGAGCTGCCGCACCCGGTCGGCGGTCTCCCCATCGCCCACGTCGAGGACGGCGGTCAGGAGGTCGAGGCCGGACGGCTCGACGACCGCGATCGCCTTGGCGACCTCGACGAGTTCGGGTGACTGCCGGTTGAGCCGTGCCAGCAGCGACTGACCGAGGTTCTCGGACTCGGGGCGGAGCAGGGTGCTCACGGCGTTGTGGTCCGGAACGACCGACCGGTCCCGCATCACGCTCAGGAAGTGGTGCGTCACGGTGGGGCAGCCACCGGTGCCGTCGAGGAGGGCTGCGGTGAACTTCTCGTCCGGTGTGCGTCCGAGGAACTGCTCGGTAAGCCGCGAGACGTTCTCCGCGGTGAAGAACGGGAGCCGCACGCGCCGGGAGCGGAGCTCCAGTTCCGCCATCAGCAGGGGGTCGGTCGGCCGGATGCCGGGCGTGCGGGTCGTCAGCAGCACGACCGGGAGCTCCGCCACGCGGTGCGCGAGGTGGTTCAACCAGCGCAACGACGGCACGTCCGCCCAGTGCACGTCGTCGACGGCCAGGCACAGCGGCGCGTGCAGCGCGAGCTCGGCGGCGAAGCGGTGGAGGCTGCGGACCGCCCGGTCGACGTGGCTTGGCTCCCGGTCGTCCACGTGCCCGGCGATGACGTCGCACGCGTGCTGCACGGCCTGGTCGTCGCGGCGGGGGGACATCTCGTCGGGCAGGTGGTCGAAGAGCTGCTGGACGACGGCGAAGGGCACCTCCCGCTCCACCAGCGAGGCCTTCGCACGGCAGACCGCGAACCCGCGCTCGCGGGCCAGTTCGTGTGCCACGTCCAGGAGCGCGGTCTTGCCCAGGCCGGGTGTGCCCTCCACCAGGAGCACGGAGGGCGTGGCGCGCTTCGCCGCCTCCAAGGCGTCGACGATCAGGCCTAACTCCGCACCGCGGCCGACCAGGGTGGTGCCGGCGGCCGGTGAGTGGTGTGCGTCGGAAACCATTGTGCGCTCCGTAGTCGGCAACTGGGCCAATCGGGTGGTGGTCAGGTCTCGATTGGGTTCGCATTGCCAGCCAATCGATTCAAGATACCTGTACCCGTCCGATCGTCCTAAAACCGCTGCGGAGGACAATGTGCGAACTGAATTCGCATGGGGGACCGGGTGGGGTTTACCCGGGCTCGGCGACAACGACGTGCCGGTTCGTGAGTGACGCCGAGGTTCGTCACACAGCGGCTCGTGCGCGATCCACCGTGCGGGTGCGGACGAGGCGATCGGGTCCTGTGGACCACCGCGGCGCTCGCCGCGGTGAGGAGCGGTCTGCGTCATTCCCGTCGGGCAGGCGCGCCACGTTTCGGGTCCGCGACGAGGCTGGAGCGGCTCCGCCGCCGCTGGTGAGCGCGCGGGTTCTGCAGACCATCGCCGTCGTCGCCCGAATTGGTGGGACGGAGCTGCGGACTTCCGCAGTTCTGTTGGCGCCGAGCTGATTAACGTCGTTCGTGTCCGGTCAGGGGGCGTGCCTTCCGCGGGACTGCGGACGGACGATTCGCGGAGGCTGCTGTCGAGGGGAATTGCCGCGATGTGCCTTTCGGTCCTCTTCACGGTCGAGCTCGTCCACGTGGAGGGATTCGCCACACCGGTCTGAAAAAGATTCCGTGTGAAACGGCGGTGCGCGGAAAGCCAGGGCTTGCGAAGACGAATCGACAATGGTGGGCAGTGATGAGTGAGTCGGATGCGGTGCGCGAGTCGGCGCTGGCCGGGAGGGTCGTGCTCTGGGAGGAGGCGGCGCGGGACGGTGCCCAGGGCAAGACGCTGATGAGCCCGGACTTCCGGGTGTGGCTGGCGCGGGAGCAGGGTGCGCTGTTCGGCGCGGACGGTCCTCGGCACGTGGTGTTCGCCGCTGGGTTCCCCGCGGTGTGCAAGGAGGAGTTCGAGGCCGTGCGCCGGGTTGCGGTGGAGGCCGAGGGGACGGTGAGTCCCGCCGCGGTGTGCCGTGGCACCGCCGCGGACGTGCGGCAGGCGATCGTCTCCGTGCGGGGGGTGGCGCATGCGCGCGTGATGATCGTGGTCCCGGCGTCGGAGGCCATGGCGCAGGTCATGACGCACCTGCCCGTCACGGAGGCCGTGCGTGCCGGTACCGCCCTGGTGAGCGACTCGCTGGGGGACGGGATCGCGGTGGACGTGTGCCTGGCCGACGCTTCTCGCGCCGATCACGGTCTGCTCGCGGACGCCGCGCGCGAGCTGACGGAGGCGGGCGCGGGTGTGGTCTTCCTGGCGGACACCGTCGGCGACCAGCTGCCGGCCGAGTCGGGGGCCATGTTCGCGGCCGCTCGTTCCGAAGGCGTCGTGCTCGCCTCGCACGCCCACAACGACCTCGGCCTGGGGCTCGCCAACACGCTGGAAGCGCTGAGCAGCGGCGCGCGCGTGGTGTCCTCCTCCTGGCTGGGCGTCGCCGAGCGGTCCGGCCTCGTGGCCACCGAGCAGGTGCTGTTCCTGCTGGCCTACCGCGCCGACCGGGCCAAGGTGCTGCTCGGCGAGGACGCCGACCCGTGGTGCACACCGCCGGACCTGACCCGGCTGCCCGAGCTGGCGCAGGCGGTGGCCGAGGAGATCGGCGTTCCGCTGGGAGTGACCACCCCGGTGGTGGGAACCGGTGTCGGCACGATCTCCACCGGCACCCCGTTCGTGCACCCGGAGCTGTTCCAGCCGTTCGCGCCGGAGCAACTGGGCATCACCCCCAGCGTCGTGCTCACCCACCTGGCCAACGCCCGTGTCGTCACCGCCGTCGCCGCCCGCCTGGGCCACCAGCTCGACTTCGCCGCGGCGCGCACGGCGATGTCGTGGGTCAAGTCCCGCGCCTTCCAGCAGGGCCACGCCGTGGTCGACGACCAGGCTTTCGCCCACTACCTCGACGGACTGCGCGCGGGAGCGGTTCAGCGGTGATGGTCGACATCGAGGGCGCGCGAGCCGCGTTGGGCAGGGGAGAGGCGGTGGTGCTGCCCAACCCTGCCCCGCTGACGCACGTCGTCACCGCCACGACCCCGGCAGCGGTCAACGCCGCGAAGGGACGACCGGCCGGCCAGGCCGTCGCGGTGTGGGCGCACAGCCCCGGCGTCCTCACCGAGATCCTTTCGGCGACGACGCTCGAGCGGCCCGCGGCCGCCCTCGCCCGCCGGCTGCTCGGCGACGAGCACGTCACCCTGCTCGTCCCACTGCCACCCGGTGCGCCCGGCTGGCTGGCGCCGGCCACCAGGGACTCCTGGGCGTTGCTGTTCGGTGCCCGCTGGACACCGGTGCGCACCGTGCTCGACCCGTTCCCGCTCCTGTACGTGAGCAGCGCGAACCGCACCGGCTCGCCACCCGCGGCCACGACCACCGATGCCCTCGGCATGTTCCCCCACGGCACCCCCGTGCTGGACCTCGCGGTCCACGGCCGGGCGGAGCCGGCCCGGCGAGCCACGACCACGCTGCGCCTGCACCCCGCAGGCGGCCTCGACCTGCACCGCCGCGGTGCTCAGGACCACCCGCACCGCGACACCACCGCCTACCTCGACCACCTGCGTTCCCGTTACTCGCGGCCCTGACCCGGTTCACGCGGGTTCGCCGGCAAATCCCCGACAACCGCGAAAACGTCCCTCGCACGCCGTTGCCGCCAGTCGGAGGAACCCAGTCGACCATGACCACGCCCGAACGCCCTGCCGCCACCGACTCGAAGGGAGTCGCCGTCGTCGGACTGTCGTGCCGCCTTCCGGGGGCGGCGACCCCGGACGCGTTCTGGGAGCTGCTCGCAACGGGCGCGAGTGCCGTCACCGAGACCCCGGCCGCGCGGTGGGACGCGAACGCCCTCTACGCCGACCTGTCACGGCCCGGCAGGGCAACTCGCGCTGGGGGCGGCCACCTCGACGAGGTCGACCGGTTCGACGTGGCGTCCTCGGGCATCTCCCCGCGCGAAGTGGTGGACGTGGACCCGCAGCAGCGGCTCGCACCGGAACCGGCGTGGGAGGCGCTGGAGCACACCGGCGTCGTCCCGGCCGCCGTGCGTGAGCACGCCGTCGGCGTGTTCATGGGCGCTTCCGCCGCGGTGGTCTCCGGGAAGCTCGGCCTCGACGACGCCGCCACGGTCGTCACTCTCCGCAGCAGGATCATCGCCGCCGAGCTGGCGCGCCAGGGGGCCCGCTCCGGGCACCGCCGAGTCGCGCGGCCACGGTGCCGACGCCCCAGCAGTACGACCGGAAGAGGAAGAGCATGGCGAACGTCGTCCAGGGCGACCGCTGGTTGAGGAAGTTCCACATCACCTCCGAGCACGCTCCGCACCTGGTGTGCTTCCCGTACGCGGGCGGCTCCGCCGGGTGGTTCGCCCGGCTCAGCGCACAACTCGCCGGTGATGTCCGGGTGTCCTCGCTCCAGTACCCCGGCCGTCTGGACCGACTCCACGAGCAGCCGATCGGTGACCTGCACGTGCTGGCGGACGAGGTGTTCGCCGTCCTGGACAAGAGCCGGCCGGTGTCCCTCTTCGGACACAGCATGGGTGCCGTGGTCGCCTTCGAGGTGGCCCGCCGGCTGCAGGCGGCCTCCGTTCCCGTGCCACACCTGTTCGTGTCCGGTCGTTCGGCGCCACACCTGGTGCGCGACGCGGGCGTGCACCTCATGCCCGACGACGACCTGATCACGGTGATCGAGTCGCTGGGTGGCGTCCCACCGGGTGTGCTGCGCGATGCGGAGCTCCGCGCGATGGTGGTCCCCGTGGTGCGCAACGACTACCGGGCGATCGAGACCTACCGGTGCGCACCTGCCGCTGCGATCACCGCTCCGATCACCGCTCTGGCCGGCACCGACGATCCGCTCGTGCCCGTGCCGGCCGCGAGCGAGTGGACACGGCACACCACGGGCACCTTCGCCCTGCGGGAGCTGCCCGGTGGGCACTTCTTCCCGGTGAGCCAGTGGGAGACCGTCGCGGCTCTCGTGCGACGCCGGCTCTGCGGCGAGGACTTCTGAACGCCGGAGAACCGTTGTGGTGGCGCGGTGTCCGGCGTCCCTGCCTTCCAGGTTCAGGGGCGGGGGACGAGGCCCGCGAGCGCGGAGGACAGCTGGGTGCGCCTCCGCACCCCGAGCTTGCGGTAGATGTTGGTCAGGTGGAACTCGACGGTGCGTCGCGAGACGGTGAGCCGGTGGGCGATCTCGTCGTTGGAGTTGCCTTCCAGGACCAGCGTGGCGACGCGGAGCTCGTGCGGCGTGAGCGCGAGTGCGCTGAGCCGGGCGGCGGGCGGTGCGGCGTTGGTCGGTGCGGGGTGGTGCGGGACCGGTGCGTGCGGCGTGGTGGCGGGAGCCAGGCCGGCGAGCCGCTGATCCGGTCGCACGTCGACGCCGCACTGCCGGCCGAGCTCCTGCGCTTCCGCGAGGTGGTTCCTGGCGAGGTCGTGCTGCCCCTTCTCCCACCTCGCGGCGGCGAGTTCCAGCAACACCCGTGCGTGCAGCATGCGCGCGGTCGACCGGCGCAGCACCGAATCGGCCTCGGTCAGCCACGGGGTGGCGGCGGTGCCGCCGGTCGCGACACCCACGGTCAGCAGCGCACGGCCGATGGCGGTCGGTGCTCCCCACTGCCGTGCCAGTGTCAGCTCCCGCAACGCCAGGTCGAGAGCGGGTTGAGGTTGTCCGAGCCGGAGGTGGGCCAGCGCCGCGTACGACCGCCAGGGGCGCACCGCGGGGTTGGGCCTGCCCCAGGACTCGAACCGCTCACCGCACTCGAGCTGGTCGGCCAGCGCCCCCTCGTTGTCGCCGAGTTCCATCCGCACCGCGCCCCTGGCGTGCAGAAGTGCGGTGTGGTGCCACGTCCGCGGCAGGTTCGCGGACCTGTCGAAGGGTGCGAGCGCGTCGCGCGCGGCGTCGAGCTCGCCCAGTGCCAGCCGGGCGCGAACCCACGCGTCGGTGGCGTAGACGTGTCCCAGGTGGTCCGTGGGCAGTTTCGCCGTCCTGGCGGCGGACAACGCGAGTTCCGCATCCGCGCCGGCTTCGGTGAAGGACCCCTGGTGGTGGTGTGCCCGCGACCGCAGCGAGTGACCGATCAGGGCGATCAACGACAGCTCCTGCCGGTGCGCCTCGAGCAGGATCTCGTCGCAGTGGCGCAGCACGAGCTCCGCCTCGTCGGCGCGCAGCAGTGCGTTGAGCACTCCGAACATCCGCTGGGGGTGTTGCAGCACGGAGGTCGCACCGCCGGACAGCGCCGCGAGCGCCGCCTTGCGACACAGGGCCAGCTCCTCGCCCCGGTTGCTGGTGTCCTCGGCGATCAGCCCCGCCAGCCTGCGGCCGAGCTCGTCCCCGCGGCGCCACTGCAGCTCGTCGAACTGGCGGAAGTCCACCTGCCCCGACTCCGGGGCGGGCGCGGGCACGGTGATCCGTTCTTGCAGGCGCACCACCTCGACGGCCGCGGGGAACTTCGGCTCGATCTCGCTCACGACCTGGTGCAGCACCTTGCTGGCGCTGTCGTAGGCACCCTCGAAGTAGAGGATCTCCGTGAGCCGACAGGCGGCCGCGAGGGCCTCCCGGGGATCGTCCAGCCCGATCATCCCCTCCTCCAGGTGGGCCGCCGCCATCCGCGGGTCGAAGAACGTCTCGGCCAGACCGAGCCGCAGTAGCAGGTCCTGCCTCTGCGCGACGGGGAGGTCCTCGTCGAGAGCCCTGGTCAGCAGCTGCGCGCCGAAGCGGGCGTCGCCCTCGGCGATCGCGGTGGCGGCGGCGGTGCGCAGCGCCTCCACCGCCCAGGCACCCGTCGGGGAGGGCGTGCGCAGGACGTGGCGAGCCACGACCGGCGCGGGTGCCCGCGTGTCGTGCAGGAACCTGGCGGCCCTGGCGTGCAGCTCCTCGCGCTCCCGGTAGCCGATCGCGCTCCCGATGGTGTTCTTGATCACCGGGTGCGCGAACGCCAGTTCGCCGTCCGGTGTGAGCACGCCCATTCCTTCGAGCTGCCGCACCCGCTGCGTCGCTTCCCCGTCGTTGATGTCCAGGACCGCGGCCAGCAGCGCCAGGTCGGACGGCTCCACCACCGCGACCACCTTGGCGAGTTCGACGAGTTCCGGCGACTGGTGGTTGAGCCGTGCGAGCAGCGACTGACCGAGCTTCTCGCATTCGGGGCGCAGCAGGTCGTTCGCGACGTCCGCCTCCGGAGGTACCGACCGTTCCCGCATCACGCCCAAGATGTGCCGCGTCACCGTGGGGCAGCCACCGGTGGCGTCGACGAAGGCCTGGGTGAACTTCTCGTCCGGTGTCCGCCCGAGCATCCGCTCGGTGAGCCGCGCGACGTCGGACGCGGTGAAGAACGCGAGCTTCATCCGCTCGGAGTGGATCTCCAGCTCGGCGATCAGCAGGGGGTCGGTCGCCAGGACGCCGGGCGTGCGCGTCACGAGGATCACGACGGGGAGCTTGACGACGCGGTGCACGAGGTAGTTCAGCCAGTGCAACGACTGCACGTCCGCCCACTGCACGTCGTCGACGGCCAGGCACAGCGGTGCGTGCCGGGCGAACTCCGCCGTGAAGCGGAAGAGGTCCCGGGTCGACCGGTGGGCCTGGAACTCGCTGTTCTCACCCGCATCGGCGGTGAGGTGCCGGGAGACGAGGTCGTACCCCTCGGGCGCGGCTCCACCGTCCTGGCCGCGCAGGAGTCGCTCGAAGAGCTGCTGGACCACGGCGAAGGGCATTTCCCGCTCCATCAGCGAGCCCTTCGCCCGGCACACCACGAACCCGCGCTCGTGGGCGAGCTCGCACGCCACGTCGAGCAGCGAGGTTTTGCCGATCCCTGGTGTGCCCTCGATCAGGAGCGTCGACGGGGTCGCGCGTTTCGCCGATTCGAGAGCATCGGCGATGCGTTCCAACTCCGCACCGCGACCAACGAGGACGGCACCGCTGCCTGAATGCTGGTGTGCGTCGGCGACCATTTGTGCGCTCCGTAGTTGTCAACTAAGCCGATCGGGTGGTCGTTGTTTCAAATCGTTCCGCTTCGGCTTTGTGTCGATTTGAGAGGACGGATACCCAGCAGGTCAAGTTCTTGATCCCCGCGTGTGTCGTGAATAGTTTTCACAGCTGACTTTCCAGCTAGGGACGGTCTGGGTGCACCTGGGTAGGCGGAGAAGGCCGCACTGGACGTGCGGGCTCCGTCGGATTCATCTCATTCGTCGGGACAGATCGCGCCCGCCTCTGTTCGAACGGGCCCGTACGAATAGAGGCGGGCGCGATCGGTGAGAGGCTGAACATCACCTCCGCGGCTTTGCCGTGAGGCCTCTGGTCGGATGGGGAATCGTCGAATCGGCAGGTCCACGCCGCGGACAACCGCAGTGTCCTGCTCGGTGGTCGTTGACGTGCACCACCCTCCCGCGACGAGCTGAGCTGGTCGTTCGACTCCGGATGAGGCGGTTGCGGCGCCATCACCGCTGGTGAGCGGTCGTGCTCTCGCCCTGGGCGCTGCTGCCTCCCGGGTGACGGCGATCGCACTGCGGACTTCCGCAGTCCGATCGCCGCGAAGCTGTTTAACCTCGATTTCGTCCCGTTCGGAGGATGGTCGAGAAGGAGACCCATGCCGGGTGGTGGTCGCAGGCGTCACCGGAGATGGCGAGAAAAGTTCGGTGACAGTGATCACTGATTTTCGGTAGGTGCGCACCGGTCGTCGGGACCTCCGTCCGGGTTCTCGCCTGCAACGGCACTGGCTGCTCGGAGATTACTCGGCGCCGACTGCACGAAGGGGTGCGATCCGCTGGCCGGAACGCGTGGTCGTGGCCGTTCGCGCGCGACTGACATTCTGTCGGCCAAGCGATGTCCCGGCTTTGCCCGGAGCCGGCACCGGCCCTTCCCCGGTGCTCTGAAACCCGTTTCCGCTCCATCGTGAGGATCATCATCGTGTCTCATTCGTCGTCCACCGAGCCGGTCTTCCTGTTCCCCGGACAGGGCGGGTACCTGCCCGGTTGCCTCTCCCGCGTGTGCGCCGGCCGTGCACTGCCCGCCGTCGTCGGACAGGTGGACGCGCTGTCGCTCCGGTACGGCGGGCCCACGATCTCCGGTCTGCTGGAGGATGCGGACGCACCGCCGCTCGACACCCTGCTGGCCAGTGACGTCCCTGCCCTGAGCCTGGCCATCTTCGCCACCGAACTGGCCGTCTTCGACCTGGCCCGCGAACTCGCCGGCGTCACACCGGGTCTGGTGATCGGCCACAGCTTCGGCGAGTTCGCGGCGTTGACCGCCGCGGGAGCCCTCGACCTGGCGGACGGGGTGAGGCTGGTGATCGCCAGGGACCGCGCGCTGCGCGCCGCGGACGACACCGAGGGGGGAATGGTCGCGTTGCGCGTCGGGCGGCAGCGGGCGAACGCCGTCGTCGACTCCCTGGCGGACCGCGGTCTCGCGGTCGCGGCCCACAACGGCTACGACCAGGTCGTGGTGTCGGGCCCGCACGAGTCGCTGGACCGGCTGACGGCGCTGGCGGGCCTGCTCGGGATCGAGGCGACCCGCCTGCGCGTCCCGTACCCGTTCCACAACCGGCTGCTGGGGGAGGCGAACCGGCTCTTCGAGGCCGACGTGGCCGGGGTCCGGGTGCGCGCTCCGCGGGTGCCGATGTACTCGCCGGTGCTGGGCCGCCGCGTCGAGACGGAGCAGGACGGCCGCGAGATCCTGACCAGCCACCTCGAACGAGAGGTCGGCTTCCTGCCGGCGCTGGTGTCGGTGCGGGGTGAGGGGTTCACCCACTTCCTCGAGTGCGGTGCCCGCGCCGCCCTGACCGACCTCGTGAACGCGAACCTGCCGGGAGTGCGGACCGCGGCGCCGGTGCGGCAGCGCCGGACGCTCGACGAACTGCGTGGCGTCTTCGCCGCGTTCTCCAGCACGGAGGCGGGGTCCGACACGGGTTCGTGGACGACGGGCGCACCGCCGGTCGCGGTCGCCGAACCGTCCACGCCGCCCGCCCCGAGTGCGGGAACGGACGTGCCACCGGTCGAGCGGGCCGAGCCGGCCGCACCGCGGGTGGAGCAGGTCGTGGCTCCCGCTCGCACGACCGCGCCCGCTCCCGTCGAACCTCCGCCCTCCGGCGCCGGGGACGTCTCAGGCCTGGTGGACGAGCTGCGCACCTTGTACGCCTCCGCCGTCGGCTACCCGGAGGAGGTGTTCGAAGCCGACATCGAGCTCGAGGCGGACCTCGGCATCGATTCCATCCGCCAGACCGAGCTGCTCCAGCGGGCCCGGCAGAAGTACGACCTCCCCGAGGCGGACATCCGGATCACCGACTACACCACCCTGGAGTCGATCGCCGGGCTGCTCACCGAGCTCGGCGCCGGGCGGGTGAGGGCGTGAACAGTCCCCGCGCAGGCGCTTTCGCCGACCGCATCTGCCTGGTGACGGGAGGGTCCAAGGGACAAGGCCGGGCCATCGCACGCGAACTGGCCCGCGGCGGTGGCCATGTGATCGTGAACTGGTTCCACGACGTCGACGCCGCGCGGCAGACCGTCGCGGACATCCTCGCGGAGGGCGGTTCCGCGGAGCACCTGCGGGCGAGCGTGGCCAAGCAGGACGCGGTCGAGGAGATGTTCGCCGAGGTCGCCCGCAGGCACGGCCGGCTCGACGTGCTGGTCAACAACGCCGCGCGCGGCGTGTTCGAGCCCGGCCACGTGCTCACCGACCGCGACTGGGAGAGGGCGATCGACACGAACGTCCACGGTCCCCGCCGTTGTTGTCGTGCCGCGTTCCCGCTCATGAGGGAACGCGGCGGCGCGATCGTGAACCTCGGGTCGATCGGCACCAGCGTCGTCATCGACAACTACAGCTGCGTCGCCGTGTGCAAGGGCGCCTTGGAGCAGCTGACGAAGTACCTCGCCGTGGAGTTCGGTCCGCACGGCATCCGCGTGAACATGGCTTCCGCCGGCATGCTGGTCAGCAAGACCGTGGAGCTGTTCCCCCGCAGTGAGGAGGTGCTGGCCGCGACGGTCGCGGGCACCCCGCTGGGCCGGCTGGGCACCGTGGAGGAGCACGCGAAGCTCGTGGCCTTCCTCGCGTCGCCGGAGTCGTCCTGGATGACGGGGGAGAACGTCGTCAACGACGGCGGGATCCGCCTGGGCGGCGCGCTGATCCGTGCCGGGGGCACGTGGGGCGACGCCGTTCGCCCGGCCGCGGCGGTCACCGAGCCCGGCGTGCCGGGAGTTCCGGTGGACAGCGCGTCCGCGAGTGTTGCTGACCAGGTGCCCGCGGCTGCTGTCGGCGGTGCGGCCGCACCTGCGTCCAACGGCGTGCCCGTCCGCACTTCCGACGGCGCGCCCGCGGGTGCCGCTGACCGCGTGTCGGCACCTGCTTCGGGTGGCGCGTCCAACGGCGTGCCCGTCCGCACCTCCGACCGTGTTGCCGAGAACACTCCTGACGGCACGGAGGACGACGCCATCGCCGTCGTCGGCATGGGCCTGGTCGTCCCCGGCGCGGAGTCGCCCGAGCAGTTCTGGGAACTGCTGCGCACCGGCGAGCCCGCGTTCAGCGAACCGGGGGACCGCTACCCGCAGGACACCTTCTGGGCCGCCGACCCGGGCGACCGCGACCGCACGTACGCGCGCACCGCGGGTTTTGTCCGGATGGGCCGGCACGAGGACGTCGCTCCCGACGCCAGCCTGTCGTCGTCCTGGCTGCGCCACGCCCTGGAGCAGGCGATGCCGGACGGGCCGTCGTCGCGTTCGTCGCTCTTCATCGGCGCCTGTTCCGACGGCGACCAGCACTTCGAGCAGTCCATGGTCGTCGAGGGGTACGCCCGCCTGCTCGCCGAGAACTGGCCCTCGCCGTCGGGCCCGGATGCGGAGCAGCTGCGCTCGGTGCTGCGGGAGCGCTACCGGCTGGCCTCGGGCAGCCCCGGGGACCACCTGCCGGACGGGGTCGTGCGCCACGCGGTGCGCGGCCTGCTGCCGGACACCACGCCCGTCACGGTCGTGGACACCGCATGCTCCTCGTCGCTCTACGCCATCGACCTCGGCGTGGCGGCACTGCGGGAAGGTAGTACCGACCTGGCGCTGTGCGGCGGCTACTTCATGGTCACCCCGCGGTTCAACGTGCTGTTCAGCAAGCTCGGCGGCCTCAGCCACCGGGGAGCGGTCAACGCGTTCGACGGTTCCGCCGAC
The DNA here is from genome assembly GCF_900111005.1 of Lentzea albida. Classification (GTDB taxonomy): domain Bacteria; phylum Actinomycetota; class Actinomycetes; order Mycobacteriales; family Pseudonocardiaceae; genus Lentzea; species Lentzea albida. Next base: position 14,508 of record NZ_FOFV01000007.1, on the reverse strand, counting down.
GGCACGCTCTTCTCCGACGGTGCGGCGGTGGTGGCACTGCGCCGGCTGGGTGACGCCCGGCGCGACGGCCAGCAGGTGCTCGGGGTGCTGGCGGGGTTCGGTGCCGCGGCCGACGGCCGGGGCAAGGCCATCGCCGCTCCCAACCGCCGCGGGCAGGAACTGGCGATCGCCCGCGCCGGGCGCGGACAGGAGCGCCACCCGGTCTGGGTGGTCGGGCACGGCACCGGCACCCGAGCCGGTGACGAGGTCGAGCTCGCCGCGCTGAACGAGTCGGCGGCGGGCCGGGAAGTGCTGTGCACCAGCAACAAGTCCCTGATCGGGCACACCGGCTGGGCCGCGGGCGCGGTGTCGGTGATCCACGCGCTGCTCGCCCTGCGTCACGGCGTCGTCCCCGCACAGCGGCCACACCCCGCGTCGGCGGCTACCGCGGAGCACGTCACCGTTCCCACCCGGGACACGCCGCTGCCCTCCGGGCCGCGCGTGGTCGGCGTGTCCGGGTTCGGGTTCGGCGGGACGAACGGCCACCTGCTGCTGGCCGACGAGCCCGGTCCTGGCGAGTCGGCCCCGGCCGCGCGGCCTCCGGCGATGGACGACCGGATCGTCCTGGTCGCGTGGAGCGCCCACCTGCCGGGAGCGCCGACCTCGGCCGAAGTCGCGGCGCGTCTGGGCGACTGGCGTGCGCCCGCCGCCGAAGCAGGCTTCCCGACGCCCTACCCGGCGCCGGAGTGGAAGGTGAGCCGGTTGCCCGCCGCGGTGTCGGACGCCATCGACCGCACCCAGCTGATGGCCTTGGACGTGGCCGATCGCTTCCTGTCCGAACACGGGCCGCTGTGGGAGGGACGCGAGGAGACCACCGGCGTCGTCGCCGCGCACCACGGGCCCACCCTGTCCTGGTACCAGTCCGCGCTGCGCTGCTACGCCGACGACCTGCTCGCCGTGACGCCGGGCGGCCTCGACGCGGACGAGTTCACGCGGGCCGCGCAGGCCGTCGGTCGCGCGGTGCGGGCGGGAACCCCCGAGTCCACGCCGGACACCCAGCCAGGCCTGATGGGCAACGTCATCGCCTCGCGCATCGCCAACCGCCACAACCTCAACGGTGCGGTGCAGCTCGCCGACGCCGGACCGGACGCCACCGCGCACGCGGTCCAGACGGCGGTGCGGCACCTGCGCGGCGGAGCGCTCGACCTGGCGCTCGTGCTCAGCCTCAACGGCAACAGCACCGACGAGCTGCGCACCCTGCTCGGCCGAGGACCTCTCGGTGAGGGCGCCTTCCTGTTCGCCCTGGCACGCGAGAGCACAGCGGTCGCGGCGGGGTGGCCGGTGCTCTGCCAGGTCTCGGTCGCCGCCGGGGGTGCCGAAGCCCGAGCCGTACGGCCGGTGGACTACCTCGGTGCCAACGGCGCGTGCGACCTCATCGGCGAGCTCGCCCACCTGGGGGAGACCCCCCGCGTGGTCGCCGGCGGCCCTTCGGCGCCGGGGATCGTGCTGACACCACACCGGGCCACCCGGCCGGCGCCTCGCAACGAGCGCTACGTCTGCACCTACGTCGAGGAGCCTGCCCCCGAGGCGCAGTGGACCACCGCTCCCGGGCCGGACTGGCTCGTCGTCGTGCAGCCCGGATGCGAGGAGTCGGTGCCCGCACACGTGCGCGCGTCCGGCGCTCACGTCCAGGTGCTGGACGACAGCGCACCGGTCGAGGACCAGTTCCCCGACGCCGCGACGGGCGCGGGCCGGTTCAGCCACGTCCGCCTCTTCGCCTCCACCGGCGCGGCGGCCCCCGGTGACACCGTCGCGGAGGGAACTCTCCGCGCACACGAAGCGCTGTTCCTCGCGGCGAAGTCGTGCCGCGACCGGATCGACGCCGGTGGCTCGCTCGGCGTGCACCTCGTCGACGAGCTGCGCAGCGGTGTCCCGCACTCCTCCACCGGCCTGTTCACCGGCATCGTCAGCAGCCTCGCCTGGGACCTCCGCGGCGCGCGGCTGGCCGTGGTGATCACCTCGGAGACCGGCGGCTGGGACGCCCTGAACCGGGAGCTGGCCGGGTACCGGGGCTACCCGGCGGTGCTGCACCACGACGGCGTGCGGTTGCGCACCAAGCTGGTGCCCGCGCCGCTCGACCTGAGCTCGAACGTGTCGCCGTTGCGACCGGGATCGGTGGTCGTGGTCACCGGCGGCGCGCGGGGCATCACCGCCGCCTGCGCCAAGGAACTGGCCGCGCGCACGCCGCTGAGGTTGTGGCTGCTGGGGTCGTCCCGGCTGCAGGACGTGCCGGAGGAGCTGCTGGACGCGGGCGCCGAGCAGCTCCCCGCCCTGCGGGCGGCCTTCCTCAAGACCGAACGCGCCCGCACCCCCGGTGCCACGGTGCGAGAGGTCATGGCCCGGTTCGACCGCCTGCTCAACGCCCGCGAGTCGCAGCGCAACCTGCGGGAGCTGCGTGCGCTCTGCGGCGAGGACGCGGTCGACTACCTCACCTGCGACCTCACCGACGCCGAGGCCGTCCGCTCGACCGTCGAGGCGATCCGGCAGGTCACCCCGGACGTCGACCTGCTCGTGCACGGCGCCGGCCTGCACAACGGCGGCGACATCTCCCGGTTGACGATCGACGGGCTGCGGCACGTCCGCAGGGTCAAGGTCGACGGCTACCGCAACCTCAAGGCCGCGTTCGGCACCGCCCAGCCCGCCCAGTGGTGCAACTTCGGCTCGGTGGCCGGCCTCGTCGGCCTGCCCGGCGAGACCGACTACGCGCCCGGCAACGACTTCCTCCACGGCGCGGCCCGCCAGGCGGCGCTGGTCCGCGGCGCGGACGAGCGCACGCTGATCTGGCCGATCTGGGCGGAGATCGGCATGGGCGGGTCGGAGCTGATGCAGGGCAACAACGAACGTGCGGGGATCATGGCTCCGCTCGCCCCGGCGGAGGGTGTCCGGCACCTGGCCACCGAGCTGAGCACGCCCTCGGTCGCCCAGCCGCTGGTGGCGTTCCTCAACGCGAAGGAACGCGCGACGTTCGGCGAGCAGTTCCCCGGCTTCGTGCACCCGGTGCCGGAACGCACCCGCTGGATGCTCGGCACCCCGCACCGCATCACGCGCGGCCACACCCAGTGGTTGCTGGACCTCGGTGAGCGCACCGCGGGTTTCCTGGTCGACCACACGGTGAACGGCAAACCGACCATGCACGGCACCGGACTGGCCACCATCGCGGCCGAGGCGGCGACGGCGGTGGTCCCCGGTCTGCCCGTCCGCACCCTGGAGAACCTGCGGTTCTCGGCGTTCGTCGCGCCGAAGGCCGGACCGGGCAACCCCTACCGGGTGACCGCGCGGCCGGACGGCCCCGACCGCGTGCACGTCCGGATCACCAGCGACGTGGTGGACCGGCGCGGCCGGGTGCTGCGCGCGGACCGCGAGCACTTCGCGTGCCACGTGGTGCTGGGTGACCTCCCGACGCCCCCGCCCGCCCGGGACGTCGTCACCGACCGGCCGTCGGAAGACCCCTACTACCGCGAGGACAGCGCCGTGGTGCTGCGCGGCGTGTACCGCGCGAGCACCGACGGCAGGGAAGGCCAGGCCGGGACCAGCTCCCGCTGGGTGCTGGTCCCGGCCGGAACCGAAGCCGACCACGCACTCCTGGAGAACCCGCCGGTCCCCACGGTGATGCTGGACGCGCTCGCCCGGACCCGGTTGCTGCGCACCGACGGCAACGGCGTCCACCTCGTCGCGGTACCCCGCTTCATCGACCGCATCGAGTTCTTCACGACGGGCAGCGACGCGGCGGTGAGCAAGTCCCACCCGGACGGCATCCGGCTCATCCACGTCGACGACGCCAACGTCGAGGAGGCGGTGAGCACGGACGGCCGGGTCCTGATCCGAATCTCCGGTTGCGAGACGTTCGACGTCGGCGACACCAGCTGAGCGTGACGGCCCCGACCACCGCGGCCGGGGCCGTCACGGAATCCGGCCCGAACCGGATGCCCGGCCCCACCGGCCCGGCGGCTGATGTCGTCGCGCCGGTGGGCTCCGCGCTCGTGAACATCTCCCGGCCGCATCCGCCCTGCGGCCGGCTCCTGGAGCTGGACGGGAGATCCCGTGAGGTGGAGGCGGCTCGACCGAGATGTGTGAGGTAGCAATGACGCGTTTGAGTTCTGGCAGCCCGGACGACGACGTCGCCGTCGTGGGTCTGGGACTGCGGTTGGCAGGTGGCATCTGCGAACCGGCGGACTTCTGGGCCGGCTTGATCGCGGCACGCAGTGAGGTCGGAGACCTTCCCCGCGACCGGTGGTCGTCCTACCCGGCGCACGGTCCCGCGGCGACCGCCGCGGTGGACCGGGCCGTCAGCCGCGCCGCCTACCTGGAGGACGCCGCGGGCTTCGACGCCGAGTTCTTCGGCGTCACACCGAAGGAAGCGGTCCTGATGGACCCGCAGCAGCGCCTCGTGCTGGAAGTGGTGTGGGAAGCCCTGGAGCACGCCGGAATCCCACCCCTCTCGCTCGCCGGCAGCAACGCCGCCGTGCTGATCGGTGTCGGTGGTGGCGAGTACGGGCAGATGCTGCTGAACGATCCCGAGCGGATCGGCCCGTGGAGCAGCATCGGCGGTGCCTACTGCGCCGTCGCCAACCGGGTCTCGTACTTCCTAGACCTGCGCGGTCCGAGCCTCGCGCTGGACTCCGCGTGCTCGTCCTCGCTCGCGGCGATCCACTTCGGACGGCAGGCGCTGCTGTCGGGTGAGTGCGACGTCGTGATCGCGGGCGGGGTGAACCTGATCGCGGCTCCCGCGCAGACCCTGTCGCTGGGGGCGTCGGGCGCGTTGTCGGTCGACGGCAGGAGCAAGCCGTTCGCGGCCGCGGCCAACGGGTACGGGCGAGGTGAGGGCGCCGGCGTCGTGGTGCTCAAGAGGCTGGACCACGCCCGGCGCGACGGCGACAACGTCCTGGCCGTCGTCCGCGCGAGCGCGGTCCGGCAGGACGGCCGCACCAACGGGATCATGGCGCCCAACGGCACCGCACAGCAGGAGATGCTCCGATCCGTCTACGCGCGGGCGGGCATCGATCCGTCCGATGTGGACTACCTGGAGGCGCACGGCACCGGTACGCCCCTCGGGGATCCGGTGGAGGCGGCCGCCGCCGCGGCCGTCCTCGGGGCCGGTCGGGCGCCGGACTCGCCGCTGCTCGTCGGGTCGGTCAAGGGCAACGTGGGGCACCTCGAGGCCGGAGCGGGAGTCGTCGGCATCATCAAGACGGTGCTCGCCATGCGTGCGGGTGTCCTTCCGCCCACGGTGGGAGCACGGGACGGCGTCAACCCCGCGGTCGAGGCGGAGCGGTCAATCAAGGTGGTGACCGAGCCGACCGCGTGGCCCCAGGTCGCCGGCAAGCCCAAGCTGGCCGGTGTGTCGAGCTTCGGGTACGGGGGCACCATCGCGCACGTCTGCCTGGCGGAAGGAGATCCGCTGGAACCGCACGCGGAGCGAGGAGTCGCCGACGGCCCGTCCCTGCTCGTCCTGTCCGCCGCCACCGAAGAGGCGCTCGCGCCGACGGCGTCCAGGCTCGCGGACGCGCTGGAGACGGGGGAGCAGGACGTCGACGCGGTGGCGGCCACGCTGGCGCTGCACAGGTCGCACCTGCCGTGGCGGACCGCCGTGGTCGCCGCCGACCGCGGCGAGGCGGTCGACCGCCTGCGGGCGTGGCCCGCGGCCGGGAAGGTGCCGGGAGTGGTGCACGGCCGGGCGACCGACTCGGCCCCGGGACCGGTGTTCGTCTTCTCCGGGCACGGTTCCCAGTGGGCGGGCATGGGACGTGAGCTGCTCCGCTCGAGCAAGCCGTTCGCGGCGCTGTGCGAGCGGCTCGACCCGATCTTCCGAGAGGAGGCCGGGTACTCGCTGATCACCGAGGTCGACGAAGGCGACAGCACGCGGACGGACCGCATCCAGGCGACGCTGTTCGCCATGCACCTCGGCCTCGCGGAGGTGTGGCGGTCCTGGGGCGTGGAACCGGTGGCGGCTCTCGGCCACTCGATGGGGGAGATCGCCGCGGCGGTGACCGCGGGCGTGTGGAGCGCGGAGGACGCCGCCCGGTTCGCCTGCCGCCGCGCGGCACTGCTCGAGACCGTGGCCGGTCGTGGCGCCATGGTGCTGCTCGACGTGCCGTTCGGCGAACTGGAGGACCGCCTCGCGGGCAGGCCCGGCCTGTCAGCGGCGATCGAACCCGCCCGCGGGTGGTCCGTGCTGGCGGGAGACGCCGCCGCGGTGGAGCGGTACGCCGCCGTGCTGGCCGGTGAGGGACACGTGGTCCGCCGCATCGCTTCCGACGTCGCCTTCCACAGCTCCCACATGGACGACCTCGTCGACGACCTGGGCGTCGCCATGCTCGGGCTGTCGACCGGCGCACCGTCCCTGCGCCTGTACGGCACCATCCTCGACGACCCGCGTTCCGAAGCGCCGCGGGACTCCTCGTACTGGCAGCAGAACCTCAGACGTCCCGTGCGCTTCGCGGCGGGGGTGGAAGCGGCGGTCGAGGACGGGCACCGCCACTTCCTGGAGATCTCACCGCATCCCGTCGTCGTCCACAACATCGCCCAGATCGCGGAGTCGCTGTCCGTTCTCGCGGTCACCGCCGCGCACTCGCTGCGTCGCGCGCAGCCGGCACTCGCGGAGATGACCGGACAGCTGGGCAGGCTGCACTGCGCCGGAGTCCGCGTCGACTGGCGGGCCCACTGGCCCCGCTCGGCGGCCGTCGCGTTGCCGCGCACGGCCTGGCAGCACAACCGGTACTGGCTTCCGGAGGCCCCTTCGGACCGGGGGACAGGAGGCCACGACCCCCGTTCCTTCACGTTGCTCGGTTCCCGGCTGACAGCGGCCACCGTGCCGCCCTCGGCCGTGTGGCAGACGACCCTGTCACCCGAGACCAGGCCGTACGACGCTCCGCACACCGTGCACGGCGTGGACATCGTTCCGGCCTCCGTCCTGTTCTGCACGCTCGCCGACGCCATCACGGGCGACGCCGACGGACCTCGTCACCTCCGCGACGTCGTCCTGCACACACCTGTGCCGGCCGAGCAGGACCGCTCCGTCCAGGTCGTGTGCCAGGACGGCAGGGCGGTGCTGTCCTCCCGCCTGCGGGAGGCGTCCGAGGAGACGTCTTGGACCACGCACACGTCCGCGCGCGACGGCGGTGCCGTCACCGTGCGCGCCGACTCGGTCGAGGTGCCCGCGGCCCCCGTGCTCCCGGCGCTCCCCGTCGGCCCCGGCGAGGTGCTCGACCTGCTGCGGCCGCTGGGGGTGTCGGGACTGGCCTTCGACTGGCAGGTGGACCACCTCCGGCACGACGACCAGGTGGTGCACGCGACCGTCTCGACGCCTGGCCGTGCGCCGCACTGGGCGGTGGTCCTCGACGCCGCCACCACGTTGTCCTCGCTCCCGCTGGCCCGGCAGGGCGTCTTCCGCATGCCGGCCTCCGTCGAGTCGGTCGAGTGGTCCGGCCCCGCCCCGTCCTCCGTCCACCTGGTCGCCCGGCTGCGTGGCGGCACCGTTGACGTCGTCGACCTGGACCTGCGCGGGGACGACGGGCAGTCGGTCGCCAGGGTGACCGGACTGCGGTTCGGGGTTCTCGAGGCGGACCAGACCGTGCTCGCCGATCCGAGGACGTTCCTGCACGGACTGTCCTGGCAACCGCTGGAGGTCCCGGTCACCGAGACGCCCGCGGCCGCGGTCACGCTGGTCTCGACCGAACCCTCGGTGGTCGCGGAACGGCTCGCGGAACACCTCGTGCGCGCCGGCCTGCGGTGCACGCTCGTCAAGGCCGCCCGGGACATCGTCCCTCCCGCGGGTGACGAGCCCCACCACGTGGTGTACCTCGCCCCGTTCTCCGGCCCGGGGCACGAGTACGACGTCGTCGTTCGCCACCTGGCCGAGCTCGCCGACGTGACCAGGGCCGCGGTCGGGGCCGACCGGCCGGGGACCAGGTTGTGGGTCCTCACCCGCGAGGCGTTGGCCTGCGAGGTCCCCTCGGGACTCACCCACCGGCCCCTGTGGGGAGCCGCGCGGGTGATCGCCTCCGAGCACCCCGAGCTGCGCGGTGGCGTGCTGAACCTGGAGGAAGGCGACGACGACGCCGCGTTCGAGCTGGTGGCGCGAGTCCTCGCCGATCCCCCTGCCGAGGACTGGCTGGTCATCCGGAACGGCGGACTGCTCGCCGGACGCGTCGTGCCCCGCCCGGACCGTGCCCGGACGCCACCGGTGAACCTGCGACCCGACGCCACCTACCTGGTGACGGGTGGTCTCGGGGCTCTCGGCCTGGAAGCGGCGCGACACCTCTGCTCACGCGGCGCCCGCCGGTTGGTCCTGACCAGCCGGCGGGGACTGCCACGGCGGTCCACCTGGAACGAGCGGCACGACGAGGCCACCCGGCACGCCATCAGCGTGGTCGAGGAGCTCGAAAGCCAGGGAGTGACCGTCCTCCCGATCGCCTTGGACGTGACCGACGCCGTCGCCGCGCGAGCGGTGCTGATGACCGACTCCCTCCACATGCCGCCCATCGCGGGCGTGGTCCACACGGCCGGGGCCGTGCACGGCCGCCTGGTGGACGACCTGGACGAGGACTCGATCCGGGAGACGTTGCACGCCAAGGTGCGCGGGGCGTTGGTGCTGCACGAGCTGTTCCCGCCGGGGAGCATCGACGAGATGGTGCTGTTCTCCTCCACCGCACCACTGGTCGTGCTGCCCGGCTGCACCGCCTACGCCGCCGCCAACTCGTTCCTGGACGGCCTGGCCGCACACCGCAGGCACCTCGGCGGCAACACCACCTCGATCGCCTGGACGGTCTGGCGCGACACCGGCATGGGCAAGCTCACCGCCGACGGGCTGCAGAGCATGGAGGCCCAGGGCTTCGGCGACATCACCCCGTCCGAGGCGCTGCGCGTGTGGAACTGCCTGCACACCACGGACGACGGCTACGCCTTGGTGGTCAGGCCCACCACGCCACCGCCGGGAGGACGGCGCGCGCTGTTCGAACACGTCCGCGATCCCCAGAGCGGCACGACGGGCGGGGGAGCGGCGACGGAGTCGATCACCCTCCTGCGCGACCTGCCCGCGGACGAGGTGGCCGACGCGGCGATGGCCGTCATCCGGAGCGTGGTGGCGGCCGAGACCGGTGTGCCGGAGCAGCGGGTCGAAGCCGACCGGCCGTTCTCGGACATCGGCCTGGACTCGGTCATGGGCATCGCGATCCGGGGCAAGCTCCAGCACGGCACCGGGATCGAGCTGCCCGCCGGCATCCTCTGGACCCATCCCACACCGGCGGCCCTGACGCGCTACCTCGCCGCGGCGGTGGCGCGGTGAGCTCGTAGCGGCGAGCCCGCGGCACGACGTGGTGGTCGTGCCGCGGGCTCGCCGCGTACCGGCAGCCGAGGCTCACAGGCCGGTCACGGCCGAGATCAGCAGCAGGCAGCCGAGCGCGACCAGCGACAGCGCGGCCGAGACCGCGAGGGCCCGCCACCGGCTGCGGGCGATCAGCAACGGCAGCGCCACGGCGAGCGCGCAGGCGACGAACCCGGTGTCGCGGTAGCCGAGCACGAACAGGTGCCACAGGCCTTCCATCCCGAACACCGCACCCAGGACCCCCGCGCCCGTCCAGTGCCGCCAGGCCTGCCCGTGCCGCCACCAGGCGCCGGCTGTGCCGAAGAGCGGTCCGGCGACGAACGCCAGCGCCAGCCACACCGAGGGGGCGTACAGGCCGCCCATGCCGTCGCGCCCCAGCTCGGCGTAGCCGTAGTAGCCGACGACCGCACCCACCTGGGTGAGCGTGCCGGCGAGGACCGGGCGCCGCGACCACGAGCCGGCGACGAACGCGGCGACGACCCAGACGGCGCCGGAGTTGGCGAGGGAGTTGGAGCTGCCGAGCAGGACGCCCTGTCCGAGGTTGGTCAGCACGCCGAGCAGCACCCCGGCGGGAAGAGCGAAGATCATGTGATCATCCTCGCGATGACCGTCCACTCGCGACATCGGCATTTCGGTCTTTTCACGGGTCATTCGCACCGTCGATGCGGAGGACAGCAGCTTCTGGCGGCCCCACCTCGTCCGAAGTGGACATGTGTGTCGACCGGATGTGCCTGTGCGGTCTGCGCTGTGGACAACCGCAGTGTCCGCGGTCAGCGCCCGCGCCCGGTTCGGCAACAGGACTGCGGGCTTCCGCAGTGCGGACGCCGCCGGGCTGGCTAGCGTCGTTCGCATCCCGGCCGAAGGGTGATCACACCTTCCCGGAGCGGTGGGCGCCTGCCGGCGGTGAGTTCCGGCGGAGAGGTTCGCCGACACCGTGCCGCTCGAGCGAGAAAGGTTCTGAGACTTGCCGAATGCGGGTTCTTCACCTTGGGAGTGGGCGGAGTGGCAGTGGAAGTCCGCCGTGGGCGAGGCGAACGCGGGTGTCCGGCTGGCCCCGGAGAACTGGCCGGGGAACGCGACCGTGGCCGTCGCGATCTCGGTCGACGTCGACAACGAAACGCTGCCCCTGTCCCGCGGCGAGACGGGGCCGGGCCTCCTGGCACAGGGCCAGTACGGTGCGCGCGTCGGTCTGCCGCGCGTCCTCGAGACGCTTCGCCGGCACTCCGCCCCCGCGACGTTCTTCTACCCGGTCGTCTCGACCATGCTCGACCCCGCGGGGCTCACCGCGGTCCGAGCCGACGGGCACGAGATCGGCTTGCACGGCTGGATCCACGAGAAGTGCGGTGAGCTGACCGCGAAGCAGGAGCGGGAGCTCGCTCTGCACAGCGCGGACGCGCTGGAGGCCGCGACCGGTGTCCGGCCGGTCGGTCTGCGCACCCCGTACTGGGACTTCACGGTGCACACGCTGCCGATCATCAGAGAGCTCGGCCTCGAGTACGACTCGTCGCTCATGGCCGACGACCAGCCCTACGAGCTCGTGCACCGGGGTGAGGCGACCGGCGTGACCGAGGTCCCGGTGTCCTGGATCCGGGACGACGCCCCGTACTTCCCTGACGACGCCCTGGGAAAGCAGGTCCTGGCGCCGCGCGAAGTGCTGCGCATCTGGCAGGACGAGTTCGACGCGGCCCACGCCGAAGGCGGCCTGTTCACCCTCGCGCTCCACCCGCACATCATCGGCCACCGGTCCCGCGTCAAGGTGCTGGACGAGTTGCTGGCGCACATCGCCTCCCACACCGGCGTCTGGTGGGCCACCCACGCCGAGATCGCACGACACGCTGCGACGCACCGGACACCTCCGGCGAAGTGATGACCACCCGACCCCTGTTTCCGAACCGAGAGGACCGAACACCGTGCCGATGATCGAAGAAGTTCGCCAGGACCAGACCAAGTCCCTCGTCGACGTCTACACCAGGGCCTTCTACGACGACCCCGTGTTCTCCTGGATCTTCCCCGATCCCGACCGCCGCGAGGAAGCCAACCGGCGGTTCTTCACGGTGATCGTGGAGTCGACGTTCGCCGGTGGCGGCCTCGCCCTGCAGGTCGAGGACTTCAGCGCCGTCTCGCTGTTCTACCCGCCGTCCGTCCTGCCGAGCGCGCAGGAGCACGCCGAACTCATCGGCCTGCTGGAGGAACGGCTGGGCGACCAGGCCGAACGGGCGGTGCAGTTCATGAACCTGCTCAACGACAACCACCCGCGAAACGTGCCACCACACCTCTACGGAACGTATCTCTCGACAGTCCCCGGACGGCAGGGGCAGGGACTCGGGACCAAGCTGAAGAAGGCCCAGTTCGCCCTCGCCGACGGTGCGGACGCCGGCGTGTACGGCGAAGCCAGCTGCCTGCGCAACCTGGCGTTGTACGAGCGGCTCGGCCAGGTGCGGCTGGGCGAGGCGATCACCCTGCGGGGCGGGCCGTCGCTGTACCCGATCTGGCGGCCGCGGGCGAGTGACCGAGCCACGGCGTCCTGAGGACGCCGAGCGCCAGGACGGGCCGGTGGAACCCGAGGAGGGCACATGAGCCGGTGGGGTATCACCATTCCTTTGCCCGGGGCACCTCTCGCACTGCACCGCGGGATCGTCGAGGAGCTCCCCGACCTCGGGTACACCGATGTCTGGACCTCGGAGAAGGCGGGCACCGACGCCTTCACCCCGCTGGCACTGGCCTCCCAGTGGACGGAGCAGCTTCGGCTGGGCACCGCGGTGGCGTCCGTCTACACCCGCGGTCCGGCGCTCCTGGCGATGAACGCGGCGACCGTCGCGGGCCTGGCACCCGGCCGGTTCGTGCTGGGGATCGGCGCGTCGTCGAAGGTGATCGTGCAGGGGTGGAACGCCGCGGAGTACACCACCCCTCTCCGCAGGGTCCGCGACACGCTGCGGTTCCTGCGGCCGGCGTTGCGCGGCGAGAAGGTGACCGAGACGTACGAGACGTTCTCGGTCGACGGTTTCCGCCTGGAGAACCCGGTGGATCCGGTGCCGCCGATCGCGGTGGCCGCCCTGAGGCCGGAGATGCTGCGGCTGGCCGCGAAGGAGGGCGACGCCGCGATCACCAACTGGCTCGCTCCCGGCGACGTGTGCCGGATACGGGAGGAAGTCGGTCACGGTGTGGAGCTGGCGGCCCGGATCTTCGTCTGTCCCACCACCGACGGTGCGCTGGCACGCCGGCTCGGCCGGCGACTCGTCGCGGGCTACCTGACCGTGCCCGCCTACGCCGCCTTCCAGGACTGGCTCGGCCGCGGTGAGGCGCTCAGACCGATGCAGGACGCCTGGAACCGCGGCGACCGGCGCGAGGCCTTGGAGCTGATCCCCGACGAGGTGGTCGACGACCTCGTCGTGCACGGCGCGCCGGAGGCCTGCCGCGACCGGATCCAGTCTTATGTGGACAGTGGTCTGTCGACCCCGATCATCGCCTTGGTCCCGACCGGTGAGGACCCCGTCGGCCACGTCAGGAGCCTGGGGCCGGTCTAGGTGTACTCGGCCGACACATTGGTGACGGTGTGTCGGCTTGATCATGGGTGAGGCCTCCGGGTGCGGTGGTGATGGCGAAGTCAGTCACCACAGCCGGAGGCCTCGATGGGACACGCCAACGCCCGCCTGACCCTGCGCGGACGCCTGGTCCTTGGTCAGCGAGTCGCCGCCGGCAGACCGGTCGCGCACGTGGCCGAAGAACTCGGTGTGTCACGGCAATGCGCGCACCGCTGTGTTCGCCGCTTCAGCGACGAGGCTCCTGCTGGCCTGGTCGACCGGTCCAGCAGGCCTCATCGCATGCCGTCGCGGACCTCGGCTGAGCACCAGGTCGTGGCGGTGCGCGGCGAGCTGCGTTGCGGACCGGCTCGGATCACCGCCCACACCGGCGTGCCCGCTCGCACCGTGTCACGTGTGCTGGCCCGCCATGGCTTGCCGAGCGCGATCCGCTGACCGGACAGCGGATCCGCGCCACCCGGCACACCACCCGCCGCTGCGAACACCCGCACGCGGGCGACCTTGCTGCACCTGGACGTCAAGAAGATCGGCAGGATCCCGCCTGGAGGCGGCTGGCGCGCCCACGCCGCGGCCCGAAGCCCCGCTCGATACGGGGCCTGGGCCACGACTACGTCCACGCCGCGGTCGACGACCATTCCCGTCTCGCCTACGCCGAAGTCTCGCCGACGAACGTGGTGGCACCTGCGCGGGTTTCCTGCTTCGCGCGGGCGCCTGGCTCGGCGAGCACGGCATGCAGCGTGTTCCTCGCGTGCTGACCGACAACGCCGAGAACCACGTGATCTCACGCGACTTCTCCGCCGCGATCGGCGCTCGCCACAAGGCCGTCAAGCCGCATTGCCCTTGGCAGAACGGCAAAGTCGAGCGGTTCAACCGCACCCTGCAGGCCGAGTGGGCCCACCACGACGTCCTCCTCGACAACGATGCAGCACCGCCGCGCTGGCGCCCTGGCTCGATCACCACAACACTGAACGCGGTCACCACGCACTCCACGGGCGCCCGCCATCAGCCGCGTTCAGTCACCAACCTCAAGACCAGGTACACCTGGCGCCGCGGCACGGCGCCCGAGGCGCCGTGCCGCTCGGCCGTCGGATCAGGACGTTCGCCGGTAGAGGTGCTCCTGGTCCAGGTGGAGCGGTTCGGGGACGAGGGCGTCGTACCGGGGGTGGAACTCGGTTCGCAGCATCTCGGCGACGAGGAACGCGAGCTCGAGTGACTGCTGCGTGTTCAGGCGCGGGTCGCACGCCGTCTCGTAGCGGCCGGCGAGGTCGTCGTCGGAGATCTCCTGGGCGCCGCCGAGGCACTCGGTGACGTCCTCACCCGTGAGCTCGATGTGGATGCCGCCGGGGTGCGTGCCGAGGCGGCGGTGCACCTCGAAGAAGCCCTGGACCTCGTCGACGATGCGGTCGAAGTGCCGGGTCTTGTAGCCGGTCGACGACTCGTGGGTGTTGCCGTGCATCGGGTCGCACTGCCAGATGACCTTGTGGCCGCTGGCCTCGACCTTCTCCACGATGGCGGGGAGCACGTCGCGCACCTTCTGGTTGCCCATGCGCGAGATGAGCGTCAGGCGGCCCGGCTGGTTGCGCGGGTCGAGGCGCTCGACGTACTCGA
>NZ_FOFV01000031.1 GCF_900111005.1 Lentzea albida | reverse complement strand
GCGAGCAGGGTGCGGCCGTCGGGCAGCGGAACCGCCGCCACCGCACCCACATCTTGAGCGTGACTGGTGAGCGCGTCACCAGCCGGCTGGCCAGTGTCCGGGTCCCACAACCGCACCGTCCGATCCCAGCCGGCGGTGGCGAGCAGGGTGCGGCCGTCGGGCAGCGGAACCGCCGCCACCCCCACCACCCCGCCGGTGTGGCCGGTGAAGGTGCGGTGGATAGGGGCAGGGGTGAGTGCTGCCCAATGGACGTGCCAGGCGTGCTGGTCGTGTGGCGGTGGTTCGTGGCGGTGGATGTCACGGATCTTGGTGTGCCGGGCCATGGCGAGTTGGCGTAGTCCTGGGCGATCAGCAGTGGCGGCGGTGGTGAGGTGGTGGCTAGCGCCGATGACGCCTGTGATGGCGGGTGGCAGTGGGTGGCGGCCGAATGCGGTGCGCCACGCGTCGGTGGTCACGGATGCGGGGTCGAGTCGGTCGAGGACGTGCGGGTGGCGGCCGAGCAGGATCCACGCCTGCTCGCCTGCCTTGCCTGCGTGACCGCTGAGGTGGTGGCGGAGGTAGGGGTTTGCGAGCCGTCCGGGAGCCTCAGCCAGATGTTTGGTCATGGCCGCGACGATGGCCTGGTGTGCGTCGGCGGTGAAGTGCTCGGCGAAGGTGCGGTGGGCGAGGCGGTGGACGGTCTGGCCGTGTTCGGTGTCGAGCAGCACGTAGGGCGCGGCGGCGTCGAGCACGGTGTGCACCTCGGCGTCGCTGATCTCGTGGGAGGCGAGCGCGGTGGCGGTCAGCGCGCATACGCCGTCACGAATTGGTAGTCCGCGGCCCTGGGCGTGGGCGAGGGCGCGGAGCACAGGGGTCGCTGCCGGGTGGGCATGGCTGAGCCGGGTGACGGCTCGGTGAAACAGGCCGCGGTGATCGGTGGTCAGTAGGTCGTCGAGTGCGGTTGCGGTGGGCAGTGTGCCGGCGGCGAGGATCTCGTGGACGGCCAGGCGAGCGAAGAGGAACTCGTGGCTGCTGATGCCAATGGCGATCGCGGTGCTGTTTATCCCATTGGTTTGCCCGAATGCTGTGGTCAGGCGGCTGGCGACGTAGAGTCCGATGGCCTGAGGATCGCGCGTGAGAGCAATGGTGTCGTTGGCGCGCAACGCGTCTAGCAGGTTGCGACGCTCCGACGGCGGCTGATCCGGGCCTTCACTTGTGTCGCGGCGGGTGCCGACGATGACACGGACACCGTCTAATGAGCCCAAGCGGCGCAGCAAAGCGTTGGCGACGGTGAGCGGGTCAACGGCCTCGTCGAGGGCATCAGCCAGAATCGTGAGCGGGGCGCGTCGGGCGACCTCGGCGAGCAGCTGATCGATGCTCTCGGTCAAGGTGATGCCAGGGTAGGGGTCGTCGAGGATGAGTTCGGCGGCGATGCGCGCAAGGGCATCCTGTGTGGACAGTCCGGTGAGGTGTAGCACGACGGTGAAGGTGTTGTCCTGTGGGCGTTGCTGTCGCGTCAGTTCGGTGATGAGGCCATGTCGGGTGAGGACGGAGCGCAGCTGGGGTCGGGTGTGTGCGAGCAGGTTTCCCAGGAGCGCGGACTTGCCTGATCCGGCGGCGCCGGTGACGGCGAGCAGGCCGTGGTCGTTGGTGGCAAGCCAGGTGGTAATGCGTTCGGACTCGGTGCGTCTGCCTTGGAAGTACCAGGTCACCTCGCCGAGCTCGCCGCCTTGGGCCTTCGGGATGAAATGGGCGCGTTCGTCGGCCGAGAGGTCGGCGAGGACGGCGTTGATCTCGTCGATGACGTCCAGCGGTGCGCCGGTGAGCGGTGTGGTCCGGCGCAGCACGGCGTCGTCGGTGATCTTCTTGGGGACAACTTCGGCGCGCGGCAGGGTGCGGCGCAGTTCGCCGGCCAGGTCCCATAGGCTGATCCGGTCGCTGGCGCCGAAGTTGTGCCGTAGCACGGCCCGCAGCGCTGCGGTGAACCTGCCCAAGTTGGTGGCGCCGTCGCCGGAGGTGCCGACCAGCAGAAACTGCCGGCCGCCGGGCATCGCGTCCACGGACGCGCTGACCTGCTGGACGAACGCGGCCGACCAGCAGGTGTCGATCACCACGATGTGCCACTGCTCGCTTTCGTCGCGGCTGCGGGGCGCGATGACGCGGGCCATGCGGGCGGCGTCGATACCGGCTAGGCCCTCGCGTTCGTGGCTGCGGGCGTGCTGCAGGCGTGGTCCGATCCGGTCGGAGCTGGCGTGCCCGACCCAGTAGAGCACCGAGAACCGGTGCTCCGAACCACTCCAGTGCGCGAGCCGGGCCTCCACCGCGTCGCTACCCCGGTCGTGCATCGGGACGGGCCAGTCGGTCACCACGCCACCGAAGTCGGCCAGCAACCCGGCCAGCGTGCTCACCTCGGCCTCGACTCCGTCCAGCGGCGGCAGGCCAGGGTCGGCGTAGTAGCCGAAAGCAACGGGGAAAATCTCGATGTGCTGGTCGGTCACGGCACCGCCAGCAGGAACTGCACGACCGGGGTGCTGCCGCCGTCGACCCGCAGCCGGTACAGACCCTGCCGATCGGCCACGCCGGTGATCATCACCAGGCCGTCGCGGCGGTGGGGCGTCGGGTGGTCCACGACCACGCCGGTGTCGGCGTCGGTCAGGGTGCAGGCGACGTGGAAGGGGTCGTCGACGCCGGTGAGCGTCCCGGTCCATTCCTGGCCGGGGGAGACGACATCGGGCAGCACGAGGCCGATGTCACCGGCACCGAGCCGGGGTTCCGGTGCGCCGCGGCCGTGCACCACGATGTCGCGGGCGAAGGTGACGGCCTCGTCGGAGTGCGCCAGCGTGGTGTGCTGCTGCGCCAGCACCATGTGCCGGTCCTGGTGGTGGGGCACCGCTGAGTTGCGGGCAACGGTGCCGTCACCGAAGCCGGGGCTGCGTCGCAGCCGGCCGTGCTCGTCGCGGATCAGCTCGCCGTCGTCATGGAGCCCGAAGGTGTCGTAGGTGCCGGTGGCTGTGCCCGCGTGCAGCTTCAACGACGACACCGTGGGCTGTTCTACGCCGATCAATGCCCAGTGGTGCGGCAACGGGCTCGTCACTCGCTGAGCTCGTGCGGTGAAGGCTGCGGTGGCGAGGTCCTCATCGCCACCAATACCCACGACGTCGGCGACGGTGAGACGGCGGACGTCATCGCCGGTGTCGACACAGCGGTAGGCAGGCAACAGGTCGTAGAGACCGGGCATGGTCACCGCGGCCTCACGCAGCCGCCGACGCAGCCCTCCGGTTGCGGGGGAAAGCATCACCGCTGCTTTAGCCGCACCGTCGAACGGAGTGCCCAGGGTCACCGTGCCGCGCACCTGATCATCGGGAGCCATCGCCTGGCACAACAATCCGCCCATCGAGTGAGCCACCAGCACGATCCGCGCGTCCGACCGGCCGCTGCGAGCCCGCCACGACTCGAGGTGTGCGTCAACGGCGTCGGCGAGCAACGCGGCGTTGTGCTTGACCGGCAACCGCCAGTCGTAGGCAAACTCGGCGACCGCGTCGCGATGGCGCACCAAGCCCCGCAACTCTCGCACCAAGCCGGTGTACGGCTCCAACCCTGTCAGGCCGGGCAGGTAAGCGGGAAACCGCAGCAGACCCACGGGCTTGACCCGGCTCGTGTCACCGGCGCGTTCGGCGTCAGTGACCGCGAGGGGCTCCAGGCCGTGTAGCAGCGCCGACGTTAACAGCTTGGGCCGCAGGCCCCAGATCGTCTCACCGGTGGTGGTGTCCACCAGTTCGCTGCCCATGATGCCGGGTACCACCATCACCGCGTCCGGTGTCATCCAACCTCCCAAGGTGACAGGGTGTCACGCAACGTTAACGTCACCATCGGCGATAGCGGTGTTACATCGCCACACCGAGAGGTCCGTATAGATGGCTGGTCGCGCGCTGTACCTTTTTGCCATTCGCGACGGCGAGATCGACCAGGCCATCGCCGACCAGCTCGCTCTCGCCACCAAGGTCTGGGCTGATTCTGGGCTCGGTGATCGCGCGCTGACCGCGATCACGACTGGACCGCTATCCACCCGCCGTGACGTCGAGGCCATTGCGCACGAGCTACGCGACCTCACCAGCGAGGACATCGCGGTCGTCTACATCACGGGCCACGGTGTCCGTTCCGGATCAGGCCGCCACTACCTGCGACTGCCTGACACCCCGCGCGGCCACCACCTCGCCCGCGGCTATCCCACCGCGGACCTCGTCACCGCCGCACTAGCATCCCAGGCCAGACAAGTGCTGGTGATCGTGAACACCTGCTTCTCCGGCGAGCTGCAGGCCGAACTGGCGCTGCTATACAAGGACCTTCCCGCTGAACGCAGACAAGCCTTGCTGGCAGTACTCACCAGTGCCGACTTCGACGAGATGCCACGCGCCAGCGAATTCACAGTCCTGCTCGAGGAAACCCACCGATTCCTCGCCGAGCGAGCTGGCTACACGGAACCCCTACTGAGCATCAGCGAATTCGTTCGCGAGCTTAATGCCGCATGCCGCAGGCTAGCCCAGCCCGGCACAAGCACGTTGCAGATCCGCCAGGTGCTGGAAGCAGGGGATCAGGACGGTCCGAGCCTCTGCCTACCCAACCCCGGTTACCAGCCGCCTTTACCCACCATCGTCGGCAAGCCACGCCGCCAGCTGGCCACCCCGACCCGCGAGCTGGACTACTGGCTGGACCGGGCCAGCGGCCGGAACTCGGCCACCGACCCCGGCTGGTACTTCACCGGACGGCGCG
The DNA here is from genome assembly GCF_900111005.1 of Lentzea albida. Classification (GTDB taxonomy): domain Bacteria; phylum Actinomycetota; class Actinomycetes; order Mycobacteriales; family Pseudonocardiaceae; genus Lentzea; species Lentzea albida. Next base: position 56,672 of record NZ_FOFV01000031.1, on the reverse strand, counting down.
AACTCACTGCCCAGCTCGCCCGCTTCCTCACCGACGGAACCGGCATGCTGGTGATCACCGGCGCCGCAGGCACAGGTAAATCGGCGATCATCGCCCGCGCGGTGACCCTCAGCGACCCTGACTTCCTGGCCACCCCGCACTACGCCGAGGCCGCAGCCGCCGCGGACCCGCACACCGTCCCGCCGGAAGGGTCGATCGACCTGGCGGTATTGGCCCGCAACAAAACCACCGAGGAAATCACCGAACAACTACTCACTGCCGCGGGCATCTCCCCGGCTCACGCCACTGACGCCAGCACCCGCATGGTCACTCTGCGTCATCAGCTCACCGACCAGATCGACCAGATCGATTCCGCCCGCCCGATCACCATCGTCATCGACGGCCTCGACGAGGCCGTCGCACCGGCGCACATCGTCACCGACCTCATCGGGCCGCTGCTGCGCCACCGCGGTGTTCGCCTCGTTGTCGGCGTACGCAGCAGCGCACCCGGCCAACCAGGTTCGGCCACCGAAGCGGGCCTGCTCGCCCTGCTGAGCCGTTTCGAGACCGGACTCATCTCATTGCGCACCGACGGCGCCGACACGATCCACGACATGATCGATTACCTGCTGGCTCGGCTGCCTGGCCAAGAGCGGTTGGCCCACCTCATCGCGGAGTCCGTCGTGCCATCGTTCCTCGACGCCCGCTTCACCGTCCACCGCCTGCTAGGCGATCAGCCCCCGACAGAGGCCGAACTGCTGGCATCACTGCGACACGGCACGATCGGGCTGCTCCGCGACGACCTGACCGCCGCGTCCACCCCCCAGTACCCCGCCTCCATCCTGCTCGCGGTGCTGCGCGCTACCGCGCTCGCTTTCGGCGCCGGCATTCCCTGGGCAGACATCTGGCCCGCCGTCGCCAGTGCCGTACTGAACGACACCGTGCCCGACAGCGCAATCGCACACCTGATGCACAGCCGACTGTCCGGCTACCTCACCCACGACACCACTGACGGTCGCATCGTCTACCGCCCGGTCCACGAAGCCGTCGCCGACGTGCTGCGTGACCATCCCGAGCGCCTTGCCAACGACACCGCTGACCCCACCCGGACCATTCACCGTCGTATCGCTGAACGCCTCAGCACCCTGCTGCCCCATGACCCCGGCGTGCCGCCCCACCCCTACCTGCGGCGGCATCTAGTCGACCACGCCGCCCTCGGCGACACCCTCACCGACACCACCATCCCGGCCACACTGCTGCCCTGGGAAACCGGCGGCCGCGTCCGCAGCAGCCTGGGACTGCCCATCACTCCAACCCCTGAGACCTCCACACTGGCCACCTGGTCGTCCATCGAACCATTTCTCCAGGACACCAGCTCCGAAGACCGAGCACTCAGTCTCGACTTCGCGTGCACCGCCGCCGGGCACCACAAGCAGACCATCCACCCACCAGGTCTGCGCCCACGCTGGGCACACTGGCCACTCCCCACCAATGTCCTCTGTGACACCGGCAGCCCGATTGACTCCTTGTGCGTCCTCACCATGCACGACCGCACCTTGCTGGCCACCGGCGGCGTGGACCACACGGTGCGCCTGTGGGATTCGGTCACCGGTCACACTGTCGGTGAACCGCTCGTCGAACAGCACGGCGGGTTAGCTGTGGTACCTCTACCTGACGGCCGCATGCTTCTCGCTACCGGCAGCGGGGATCGCGAGGCGCGGTTGTGGGACCCAACCACCGGTCAGCAAGTCGGCGACCCGCTCACCGGCCACACCCGCCTGATAATGGCGGTGGCCGCACTTCCTCTACCCGATGGCCGCATGCTTCTCGCCACCGGCAGCGGGGATCGCAAGGCGCGGTTGTGGGACCCAACCACCGGTCAGCAAGTCGGCGACCCACTCACCGGCCACACCCGCGGGGTGAAGGCGGTGGCGGCACTACCTCTACTCGACGGCCGCACCCTGCTTGCCACTGGTAGCTGGGACAAAACTGTGCGGTTGTGGGACCCGAGCACCGGTCAGCAGGTCGGCGATCGGCTTACCGGCCACGGGCGCGGCGTACTGGCGATGGCGGCGGTGCCGCTGTCCGATGGCCGCACGCTCCTCGCGACCGGTAGCGAAGATATGACGGTGCGGCTATGGGACCCGAGCACCGGTCAGCAGGTCGGCGATCCACTCTCCGGCCACACCGGCTGGGTGAAGGCGCTGGCGGCGGTATCGCTGCCTGACGGGCGCACCCTGCTCGCCACCGGTAGCGACGACGCGACTGTGCGGCTATGGGACCCGAGTGCCGGTCAGCAGGTCGGCGACCCGCTCACAGGCCACACCGGCGGAGTATGGGCGGTCGCGGTGGTGCCGCTGCCCGACGGCCGCACTCTGATCGTCACCGGAGGCGTGGATCACACGGTGAGGTTGTGGGACCCGACCACCGGTCAGGCGTTCGTGGATCCGCTCACTAGACACCTCAACGAGGTTCGTGCGGTAGCGGCGGTACCGCTGGCTGACGGGCGCACCTTGCTTGCCACCGGTAGCGACGACACAACAGTGCGACTATGGGACCCGGGCACCGGCCAAACGGTCGGGCATCCACTCAGCGGCCACGCCCACAGGGTGGGCGCGGTAGCGGCGGTACCGCTGCCTGACGGGCGCACCCTGCTTGCAACCGGTAGCGACGACGCGACTGTGCGGCTATGGGACCCGAGTGCCGGTGAGCAGGTCGGCGACCCGCTCACCGGCCACACCGGCTGGGTGAAGGCGTTGACGGCCGTGCTACTGCCCGACGGCCACACCCTCATCGCTACCAGCAGCGGGGATACGACGGTGCGCCTGTGGGACCCGACTACTGGCCAGCAAGTCGGCGACCCACTCACCAAACACGCCACCGGGCTCGGTGCGGTGGCGGCGGTGGCGTTACCCAACGGCCGCACACTGCTTGCTACCAATAGCGACGACGCGACGGTGCGGCTATGGGACCCGAGCACCCGCCAGCAGGTCGGCAAGCCAATCGCCGCCCACACCACCGGTGTACTGGCGATGGCGGCGATGGCGCTACCCGACGGCCGCACGCTACTTGCCGCTGGTAGCCACGATCAGCCGGTGCGCCTGTGGGACCTGGAAACCGGTCAGCAGGTCGGTGACCCACTTACTGGCCACACCAGCGGTGTACTGGCGATGGCGGCGATAGCCCTGCCCGACGGCCGCGCGTTACTCGCCACCGGCAGCTGGGATCACACCGTTCGTCTATGGAATCCAGTCACCGGCGACATGCTCGCGACCCTCTTTACGACACAACAGATCCGATCATTGTGTGCGGTCGGTGGAAGCACGTCCGCCACCGCGTTTCTCGCGATCGTCGGCAGCAACAGTATTGCAGTTATCGACTGCCTGACTCTGTGAGGACCGATCCATCGGTGAGGTGCCCCAGTTGCAGGTCACAGAGTCTGAGTTGGCTTTCGGTGACGATGACCTGGCCTGATGTCTGGTGTGGCTTGCTCTTGGTCTGTTCGGGTGGAGATGGACAGGACGTCGTCACGATGCTTCTGGCGGCTGGGTCTCGGTTTTGACCGAGGGAGCTGATTGTGGCCACGTTGACTAACGCCGAACTGGTTGCCGCGTTGACGGGACGTCGCCGTCCAGTAGCACCGTCTGAGGAGCCTGGCCTGCGATTCGCGTTCTACGGGCGGATGTCGACGAGCACATTTCAGGATGTGCAGACGTCGCGTGCGTGGCAGCGTGCCGTGTCGGATGAGTTGATCGAGGGTGTCGGCTCGGTTGTCGCTGAGTTCTTCGATGTGGGTGTGTCGCGGCGGTGGTCGTGGCTGGACCGTCCGGAGGCCGCGGCGTTGCTGGTCGCCGCTGCAGATCCTGATCGTGACTTCGATGCGGTCGTGGTGGGGGAGTACGAGCGCGCTTTTCATGGTGATCAGTTCCGTGAGGTCGTGGCTGGGCTAACGCGCTGGGTGTCGAGGTATGGCTGCCGGAAGCGGGCGGCTCAGTGGAACTCGGCAGTCCGGTGCATGAGGCGTTGATGGTGTTGCTGGGTGCGCAGGCTCAGCGTGAGGTGGCGCGGGCACGGCAGCGAGTGTTGGCGGCGATGCGGTCTCAGACGCGGTTGCAGGGGCGGTTTTTGGGTGGTCGGCCGCCGTATGGGTATCGGTTGGTTGATGGTGGTCGTCATCCGAATCCGGTGCATGGTCGGTGGGGTCGGCGGGTGCAGGTGTTGGCGCCGGATCCGGTGACGGCGCCGTGGGTGCGGTGGATGTTCGCCGAGCGTGCCCAGGGGCGGACGGTGGCGTCGTTGGCGCGGGAGCTCAACGAGCGTGGCGTGGCGTGTCCGTCGGGTGCCGATCCCGAGCGCAACGCGCACAGGTCGGGGGAGCGGTGGATCGTCCGGACGGTGGCGATGATCCTGGAGAACCCGCGCTACACCGGTCGGCAGGTGTGGAACCGAAGCAGCACAGCCGGTCACGGCTCTGGAAGCCGTCCCGGCGGCCGCGGTTCAGGTGTGCTGCGGTACAACCCGGTCAGCGAGTGGGAGGTCTCCGAACGGATCGTGCACGAACCACTCGTCGATGATGAGACCTTCGTCGCCGTTCAGGGGATGCGGGTGGCGAAGCCCGCCAAGGACGGCGAGGTACGGCCCTACCTGCTGGCGGGGCTCATCGTGTGCGGGCTGTGTGGCCGTCGGATGGACGGGCACTGGGTTCACGGGCGAGCTGGCTATCGATGCCGGCACGGCTTCACCAGCGCCAAGCGGCGTTCCGACGGCGAACCGCGGAACATCTACATTCGAGAAGATCACCTGCTGAAGGCACTGCTACACCTGCTCGGGCGGGCTGCGGGACCTGTGGAGAAAGGTGTAGGCAAAGACCTGGTTGATCAAGTCCGCGAGCAACACCTGCAGATTCACTACAGCGACCAGCGCCTCGAAATGCGACCCGCACCACTAATGCTCAAATCTGCGGAAACTGCCCGTCGCCCAGTGTAGTCGACGCTTGCGTTGGATTGGTGCGATGATACGAAAGTGGCCGAAATAAAAATTACCCCACGGGATTCTGGTGGATCCGTGGGGTAAGAGAATGTCCGAGGGGGACTTGAGTGCCCGCTCGTAGCAAGCGTGCGCGGTTTGTGTGTTCACGCGCTATTGGATAGCTCGAACTTAGTATAGAGGGCCAGTCCACGCTAATCAAACTTTCGGGCTGATCTGCGTCGGCTGGAGCAAGATCTTTTGCGGTGACCTGCTCGGCCGCGAGCTAATCTGGAATCAGACCCATTTTGCGCCAGGTGTTGCGTGAGTGCAGGCGGTGCTCCAGTCAGCACCGAGCTTCTCATTGCTCGCTGGCGCCACCCCATGCGAGGACAGCATCAGGCTAGCGAACCTGCTCAGATCGAACGCCTCGTTATAGACCGACGTGATCTTCTCGGCCGAGTCATCCACGAGTATCGCCATGCGTCTTGACGTGCATGGACGTAGTTTTCGGCACGCACAGAAACGCAACGCGCAGCTCTGGCGATACTGAAGAGTGTCTCAGGCTACGATCATCAAGCTGATCAAGATCATCGGTGCGCTCGCTACAGCTCTTGGACTGTGTTGGGTCTTCCTTCCTCCAGCAATTGAGGTGATCGAACGTCCTCAGTCGGTTGCGGCTGGGCCTCGGCCGCTCATCGTATTCTCGACTAAAGGTGGTCAAACAGATCATGAACTTTATGCCTATCTCAAAGGGGGCTTTAACGACTCGTTGAAGATCGAGTTCACGGTCTACACCCTCGACGAGTCTGTTTCAAACTTCGAAGAGATAGAGGCCTCTGCAACTTTCTTCGGGCCGGATGGAACCCAGGGGGTGAGCTGCGAAGAAAAGCCTGTGCCGATGAGGCATTGGAATGATCTGGGGGAAGGGACGCGGGCTGCTCTTGCTGTCGACCGTGTAAGTGGTTCTGCGGGTGCGCATCCGCTAGGCGCCCTGTCGGCGGATCCTCATACATCTTCTTTTCCGCAGTGGTCGGGCAAAATGGGAACAATAACGAAGCGCAACTCGGCTCAAGACCGGAAGTCGGCAACGCTTGATTGTGTGATTTCAAAAAAGTGGGTTTGGCACGAAGGTCCTCGCAAGAGATCTGCGCTGCTTCCTCAGATAAACTATACAAGCATCGGCGATGTGACTGATCATCAGCGGAGCATCAAGGGTTCCGTTTCGCTCAGTCGGGATTCTGGCTGGATCCTTTCGGAGTCGTATCCACAGGGGCAGTTGCAGTCATTGACTACAAGTCAGGATCTGGTCGAGCTCTGGAATGGCCGACTGGGAGAGAAAGGTAATCTGGGATATTTGTTGCATTCGGACATGTTGTTCATTCAGCGAGGAACCGAACAGAATGATGTCAGAATTTTGACAGTTGCCGGAATTGTTCTGGGCGTGGCGGGAAGTCTTGTTGTTTCCGCATTTGCTAGGGTGGTGGACCTCTTAGCTGCTCGATTCATTGGCAACAACAATAACAATCTAGAGGATGATCTCGGTTAGGCGGTGGTCATTGCCTGTGGTGCAGATCACCGTCTCGGTGGAGTCCTCCGCGAGTGTTGGCACGCCGCTTGACCTGTGCGGACGTAGCTTTCGGCACCCACAACGCGCTGCGCGAGTACGAGCGGCACTACAACCAGCACCGCACCCACCGCTCACTCGCCGCCGCAGCGCCCTTGCGAGACCGACCACAACCCTTGGACCTGACCAGATCGAACACCTCGCAGTACTCCGACGGGACCGTCTCGGCGGAGTCCTCCACGAGTACCGGCATGCCGCTTGACCTGTGCGGTGGTAATTTCGGCACGCGCAGTTCCCGATGGGGGAATGAGCGGCCGCGAGAGTCACCGCAGCGGGATGTTCGTGAAGCAGTGGACCTTGTGCTACCGCCAGGGTTCCCACCGCCGCCAGGCGTTTCGCCGGCGCCCGGCGGCACGCCGCCACTTCAACCGGGTGACTGGACCTTCGCGTCCCCCGAATCAGGAGGCCAGTGCTTGCTAGGGGAAGCGCTGCTGGACAACGAGTTCCGACGTCAGGTCCTGGTGCTGCCCGCCGACGGGTTCGCGCCCGTCGGATGGAGGCGTACTGCGTTGGTCCCGGTGATGAAGCCGTAGTGCCGTTCCTCGTCCTCGGTCATCGCGATGATGTCGAGTGGTGGAAAGGAGATCTCCCACCAGGCAGCACTTCTCAGCTCGTCGACCCCGGCCCTGTCCTGGTAGATGATCAGCACGTCCAGGTCGTTCGGCCGATCTGACCTCAAGGCGGAACCAAACGCCCACACCTGCAAGCCGGGAAACCTTGCGGCGCAACGGATCAGATCGCCGAGCGCTGGCCAGCGCGCGGTCAGGTCCACGGTTCGCGGATCTTGTGGAGAAAGTCCTCGAGTGTGCAGATCGGTACTCCGGCACGTCGGGCGCTGTTCACGACCCTGGTCCCGAACCCCTGGGCCGAGGGGTTCGTGATGACGAACGCGTCCAGGTCGAGCTTCGGGTAATCGGCGAGCACCCTGCCGAAGTCGTCGTCGGTCAGTTCGTAGCGGTCGTGGATCACGATGGTCAGCGGCGCGAGCGGGTCGTGCCGGATGATCTGCCACGCCCGGTGGCCGCAGCGCCTGAGCTCCTTGACGGCTCTGGTGGCGTAGAGCCTGCGGTGCAGGTAATCCTCATCCCGGTGCGTGTATCTGCTGATGTCGTCGCAGTCGTCCACCGCGCGGCGGAACCCTCCGAAGGTCTCCACCGCGACATCGAGTCGGCGCGCCTCTTCGTACACGTCGGGGTCGACGAGCCGACGAGTGACGATCACCATGCGGGTGCCGGGCTGTTCCCCGATTGCCGCGCGCAGGGCCGCCGCGGTGAAAGGAGTCTGCGAGTCTGGCTCGACGCAGTAGGCCACGGCGTCGGGCCGGGCGGGTCGACGTACGAGCAGGCCGTGGTCGCCGAGGGGCTCCACCTGCTTCGAGTCCTCGCGGAGCTTGCCGATCATCCAGTCGCGGATGCTCATACGTCGTCCTTCAGAATCGTCGCCATGCGGCGGGGGAATCTCGTCGATCCTGGTGTCCAGTCGCCCCGCAGATGCCTGTCCTCGAGCTCCTTGGCGTGCACGGCGAACTCGTCGACCGTGCTTCTCTCCTCGGGCGTCAGCAAGGCGCGGTTGGCGGTCAGAAGGCGGAGGAGTCGCTGGTTGTTGGGGATGACCACTTCTCTGACGTGCCGGCTCCACTGGTCTGCACGCGCGTCGTCGAAGAGGCCGTCGGCCGGGCCGTACAAGCGGAACACGGCGTTGTTGGCGTCGAGGAGTTCGTGGACCGCTTCCCGGACGGCGGTTCTCGTCGCGAGCACCGGAGTTCCGTGGGCGAGCGCTCGGGCGTCCTTGCCGCGCCGCTTCCACTCCAGCAGGACCTCGGACGGGTACTGCCCAGGCGCCTTGTCGATCATCGTATGGCAGGTCGGGCAGAGCACGAGCACGTTGTCGGCTTGGGCTCGGGCGTCCTCGGAGAGTTCAGGGTTCTCTGCGGCGCGTGGTCCGATCGGACTCGCCGGGATGATGTGCGCCAGTTCGCCGACGTTCTTATGCTGTACGAGTCCGTGCAGGTCGATGCGGCACGACGGGTTCTGGCAGTGCCCGCCTGACTCCGACCACAAGAGGTCCTTGGTGGGTTGGGAGAACCTCACTCGGTTGGTTGCCACGTGACTCCTTCTGCCGGTCCCTCGAACTTACCGGCCGCGCGGAATGCCCGGATGCGGGTCGTGAGGCCGACGATCGAGACGGTCCTGCTGTGCTGGTTCTCGCGGTGCTGTGCCTGGGGCGTGTCGTTGTCGCCGTTCGGGTATCGGATGATTGCTGGATGGGCCGACCGCCGTTCTTCTCCGCGTACGCGGAACGACTGTGCCGGGTGCGGACGCGTGCGGACGGTGACGACACCGCGTTCGAGCTCGATGACGACGGGTTTCTCAGCAGTAGTTCAACACGCTTGGGATCAGCTCAAGACCTCGTGCCGGGAGCAGTGGTCACTCCGGCTACCGCCGCAGCAGGGGGAGCGCTGGTGCTCCTGGGCGAACCAGGGGTGGGGAAGAGCTCGGCGTTTCGCGCGCTGACCGCAACGCTGCCGCGCCTTGAAGACGTCAGTTCGGAAGAGGCCGAGCACTCGGTCCTGTGGGTTGACGGCGCTGATCTGATCGACGTTTCCTTCGACGCCTTCGTGGGCCGTGCACTGGCCGAGCTCCGTGTCGACGGGTCTGCTCACCAGCTCACGCTGGTGCTCGACCAGCTCGACGAAAGTCCGATGCGCGAGCGGTTGCCCGGCAGGCTCGACCTCGCACTTCGCGGTGTGGAGCCGTGCCGCGTGAAAATCCTGGTCGCGTGCCGCACCGCCGACTTCCAGGACTCGATGAGGGAGGTGCTGGAACGCCGGTTCGAGAGGTGCGTGCTGGCCGATCTCGCTCCGCTCTCGCGTGCGGACGCGGTGTCGCTGGCCGGCACCAGGGTCGATGGCGAGGCGCTCGTGGACGCCGCCGTGTCCGCCGGGGCTGGGATCCTTGCCAGCGTTCCGTTGACGCTGGAGCTGATCGTGCGGCAGTTCGAGCGGGACGGTCACCTGGCGGGTGGAACCATCTCCCTCTTCAGGCAAGGGGTCTGGCAATTGGCCGAGGAGCCCGATCCGGAACGCCCGAGCGATGTGTGCAGTGTGGAACAACGTTTGGCGATCGCCGGGCGAATCGCAGCCAGGCTCCTGCTGTCGGGAAGACGCAGCATCTGGCGCGGCAACGGGTTGGAGGCACGGCCGTCCGACCTCGTCGACGGCACGTTGGCGGGCGGTGCGGAGCACACCCGGAGCGTAGTGCCGGATGGCCGCGCGCAGGGCGTCTTCTTTCGCCGCGGCAACGTCCTGGAGGGCGGACAGGTTGCGCAGCAGGACGCCCAACGTCAGGCAGGACTCCACGGCGTCGCGCACGTCGACCGAGACCGACAGCGCCCGTGCGGCGGCCTCGATCGCGCGACCGAGGTCGTCCGGATCGTCGGTGAGGGCGAAGATAGCCTGCGCCGGTAGCGCCACCAGCCGATGCAGGAGTTCGGGCAGACCGGGGTGTTGCTCCGGCATGATCGACGTCACCGACAGGCCCACCTGAAGTGATGTCTCCAGATCTGACCTGGTGCGGGCCGTCGTGCCGCGTCGATACAGCATCTGGCCGAGGTCGATGACGGACTGCATGCCGTGCGGTCCGGCTCGGTCTGCGGAGTTCCACTGGGCCAGTCCGGTCGCGATGGCCGCGTCCAGGTCGGATGGATCGTTCGAGACCGCGTGGCGCTCCCGGAGCGCCAGCTGCTTCTGGAACAGAACAGCGGGCCGAAGTTCATGGTCGCACTGCTCGACTTCCGCGAGCAGTGCGAGCGCCCGATCGAGCGGCTGCAGGTCGCGGCCGCGCACACCGACATGGGACCACAGCCGAGCGGCGTTGAGGTGTCTAAGAATCCGTGTGGGGTGCCAGAACTCTGTGCACATGCGTTGAGCTGCGGTGGTCGGGTCCTGTTGTTCGGTCGGCATGATCGTGGGCGTGGCGCTGCGACTGCTGTACCTCATCCTCGTCCAGCTGGGTAGCTGGCTGGTCCTGCTCGGCCGGTCGTCGGCCGCGAAGGACGTCGAGTTGTTGGTGTTGCGGCATGAGGTCGCGGTGTTGCGCCGTACTCATGGTCGTCCGCGGTTGGATTGGGCTGACCGCGCTGTGCTGGCCGCGTTGGTGCGGCGACTACCTCGCTGGCTCCGGGAGCACCGGTTGGTGTCCCCAGGCACTGTGCTGCGGTGGCATCGACGGTTGGTCGCGAAGAAGTGGACCTACCCGAACCGGCCTGGTCGACCGCAAGTCGACGAGACGGTAGTGGCGTTGATCGAGCGTATGGCGCGGGAGAACACGGGCTGGGGTTACCGCCGTATCCACGGTGAGCTGCTCAAGCTCGGCCACCGGACGTCCGCGTCGACTGTTCGTCGTGTGCTGAAGCGGCTTCGGATTCCGCCCTCGCCGACTCGGGATACCGACACGTCGTGGCGCCGGTTCCTGCGCGCTCAGGCGGCAAGCATGCTGGCGTGCGACTTCTTCCATGTCGACTGCGTCGTCACGCTGAAACGGGTGTACGTGTTCTTCGTGATGGAGGTCGGCACCCGCTACGTCCACATCCTCGGCGCCACCACCAACCCAGACGGTCCGTGGACTACACAGCAGGCTCGCAACTTCCTCATGGAGCTGGACGATCGGGCGAACGAGTTTCGATTTCTGGTTCGCGACAGGGCTGGTCAGTTCACGGTGTCGTTCGATTCCGTTCTCGCTGACGCCGGCATCGACATTTTGAAGATCCCACCGCGATGTCCGCGGGCCAACTGCTACGCGGAACGGTTTGTCGGCACAGTCAGACGAGAGCTCACTGACCGACTGATCATCATCAATGAGCGGCACCTGAAGTCAGTGCTGAACCGCTACGTTTCCCACTACAACCACCGACGACCACACCGAGCGCGGGACCACACTCCACCACGATCCGATTACCCGCTCATAGGATCAGGCAGTGGCGCCGTTCGTCGTCGGCGAGTGCTTGGCGGCTTGATCAACGAGTACGAACCAGCGGCTGCGTGATCCGCAGGTCAGGCACGTTGAGCCGTGTTTTGGCACCCCACAGGTTAGGTGCGGAATCTGTTCGCGGAAGATGCAGGCTGCGACGATCCGAAAGACCCACACCTACTACCGGTGCCACGCTCGCACCTTGGCGCCGGGCTCACAGGCGCTGTCGCAGCATCCCCGCACGGTGAACCTGGCGGAAGACGTTCTTCTCGAACCGCTGAACAAGTGGCTGTCCCAGATCTTCGACCGGAAGAGCATTGACCGGACTGTGGCGGCGATGGTCGCGTCTCAGGACGATTCGAGCGGAAAGTCGAGCAGAGAGGTCGCAAAGAAGCGGCTGACAGATGCGGAAACGAAGCTGCGGCGTTTTCAAGCGGCGATCGCGGCGGGCGTTGATCCGGTTGCGCTGGTGGATGCGATCAACGAGGCAGAGGAGCAGCGCGCGGCGGCCAGTGCCGAGCTGAACGGTCTGCCAGCGCCGAACCTGACGTCTGAAGCGGAGGTCCAGGCCGCTGTGGACTCTTTGTCGGATGTGACGGTGGTCATCAAGGAAGGCGATCCAGAGAAGCTGTCGAGGCTCTACGGAGAACTCGGGATCGAGCTGAAGTACGACAAAGCAAAAGAGGCCGTCTATGCGACGACCTCTCCGCGTGTGTTTAACGTCCGTGTCCGAGGGGGGACTTGAGTTCCCATGCGTAGCAAGCTTGCGCAGTTTGTGTGGTCATGCGCTATTGGATAGCTCGAACCTAGTATAGAGGGCAAGTCGATGTGATTCAATCTTTCGCCGCCGAATTCTATCAACTGGGTCAGGAAATTTCGCGGTGACGTGTTGGATCGCCCGCTGATCTCGGAGTCAGACCCATCTGCGGCAAACGCTACGCGAGTACGAGCAGCACTACGAGCGCGGAGCATGACGATCACTCGCTGGTGCCGCACCACAAGTATCGTCATGCTCCTTGACCTGCGTGGACGTAATTCTCGGCACCCACAGGGTCTTCCGCTTCCGAGCTGGTGGCCGGACACGCGCAGACTGGCGACTACCGAGAGCATGTCGTGCAGCAGCGGTCGAGCTGGTGCCGCCTCGGGCGCGTCACGAGATCCGGCCGTCCGGCCGGAAGTGGAAGCGCTGGGCCGGCCTCGTATCCGCTTCGCGGACGTGGTCTCCGTCGGCGTCGTTCTCTTCTTGCAACACCGTTCATCGGAGTTCCCGCATGACCACGTCCGAGCCACTGACCACCGACTCCGAATCCAGGCGCGCGTGCGCCGTCTGCCCCCACCCGTGAGAGGAACACGACCCCCTCGGTGTGCGGTACTGCGCCGCTACCGCGGCCACCGCGTTGTCCCGGGGATGTATCTGCTCATGACGGCCACCGGCGTGTTCACCACCGAGCGGCTCACCCTGCGCCCGTGGCGGATCGAGGACGCACCCGCGGCGCTGGAGGTCTACGGCCACGCCGAGGTGACCCGCTGGCTGAGCCCGGAGATGGACCAGGTCCGGGACCACGCGGCGAAGATCGGGACGAACGCGCCGATGAACACCAGCGCTGCCAACGGAACCGCCAGTGGCACGCCGAGCACGGCCAGCCCGATGCCGAGCGCGTCCACCACGGCGACCGCCCCGGTCGCGCGGACGTAGCTGACCAGAGCGGCCAGACCGCGCCTGCCCGCGACGTCGACCCTGCGCCGGGGGACGGCGGGGACGACGCGGATGAGGAACTGCCAGATCCTCGGCCCGTCGTAGAGGAAGAACGCGAGTGCGAACAGCACGAGCAGCATCTCGACGAGGGTCTCCCCGACCGTCGGGGCCGTGGTGAGCGCGCCCGAGGTGATACCTGACTGGTTGTCCTGCAGGGTTTTCACGGCCCGGTCGGCGAACTCGCTCAACTGGTTCTCGCTGAGGTGCAGGGGACCGCTGACGAGCCAGCCGGACACGACGTCGACGCTGCGGACGAGCTGCGCCGCGAGGTCCGGTACACCGTTGACGAACGTCGTCACGACGAACGTGAGCAGCCCGCCGAGTACGACGAGTCCGGCCACGACCACCGCCAGGGTCGCGAGACCGCGGGGAATCCGTTTCGACATGAGGAAACCGACCGCCGGTGCGAGCAACGCTGCCAGCAGCAACGCGATCGCGAGCGGCACGACCAGCGACGCCAGCCCGCCGAGGATGACGCCGATGACGTAGAGCGAGGCCACCACGACCAGGAAGCGCCAGCCCAGTGCCGCGCCGGTGCGCAGCACCGGGGGAATCGCGGTTCGGGTGGGCGACGGGTGCTCGCGCTCGATGCTGACGACGGCTGTACCTCCGGTGTCGGTCGCCGACGCCGGGGTCTGGGGTCATCGGTGAGGACGTCGGTGTGCCCGCACGCCTCGGTACGGAGTTCCCCTGCGATCTGAGCCACAAACCCGGACGGGCGGTGGCGAAGTCGGTGGTTGGGGTCCGCCGCCGGGGGCATCCAGGGTCCACGTCCCACTTGAGATTCAGGTGGGGGGAGAGGACGACATGGGCACCGACGACAAGTTCGACGCCAAGGCCGACCAGGTCAAGGGCAAGGTCAAGGAAGGCGTGGGAGACGCGACCGACGACCAGGGCCTGGAGAACGAGGGCAAGGCGGACCAGGCGAAGGGCAACCTGAAGGAGTCGGCCGAGAAGGTCAAGGACATCTTCAAGAAGAGCTGACCGGTTCCTGTCGCTCCACGGGAGCGTGCGTCCCCCGGCGCACGCTCTCTCCAGGGCCGTCAGCCGAGCACATCGGCACTGGTCAGTCCTGCCACCAGCACCACCGCGCCCACGACGACGGCGAACACTTCGACCGCCACGAGCCGCTTCCCGGCCCAGCGGGCGAATCCGATGTTCACCAGGACGTGCGCGGACGCGGTCACCGCCACCCACCACAGCCCGGCGCTCAGCAGCAGGGTCGCCCCGAGGTGGAACGAGATCGCCGTGACGCCGCGCACCGCGCTGTGGAGCGGATGCGTGCTGACGAACCCACCCTGTGCTTTGAGCTGTTCAGACGCCTGCCGGCCGACGGGCCAGCTGAACTTCGGCAGCTCGGTGGCGGCGGTGAAGACGAGCTGGGCCAGCGCCCAGCCGAACCCTGCCCAGAGCGCCGACTCCACACCGCTGACGGCGACCAGGACCACAGCGAGCCGGACCACCTCGTCGGTGGCGCCGGACACCAGCGCGATGATGGTCTCGCGCCGTCGGAGGGCGTGCAGCCTCCCGGCGGAACCCAGCACCGGCAGCCGGGCCGCCAGGGCGACGAACCAGCCGAGCGCCCCCAACAGCACGGCGCCCGCGTGGTCGGCACCGAGCACCACCGCCAGCGCCACGGCGAGGAGCGCGAGCAGGGCCATCACCACGGCGGCGCCCGCGCGAATCCTCCCCGTGATCCGGGTGGAGCTCTGGGCAGGTCCCTCTTCGTTCACCGAGTCGTTGATGGCCCGACGCTACTCCACCGCCGCGCGGCCGGTGTCGTCGATCATCCACAGTGGACTGGATCGTCTTGTCCGGGAGGTCGTGCGGCCCGCAGCGCTTTCGGAAGTTCCGCGCAGGGGTGTACCGTTTCCGGTACGTGCCCTGGACCCCGGCGTAGCGTCAGCCGTCGAGGAAGGCTCCCAGGTGCACACCGAACTCACCAGCGCCGCAGGCTCGCGGGCCGTTCAGGCAAGCACTCGTCCCACCGACCTTCTCGCCATCGCCGAGTGGACCGCCCCCACAGGAGCGGTCGTCCTCGCCGTGCACGGCGAGGTGGACACGAGCAGCTGCTCAGTGCTGCACGACCGGATCGACGAACAGCTGCGGTCCGCCCATCACCTGGTCCTCGACCTCGGCGAGGTGGATCTCCTCTGCGCGGCCGGACTCACCGTCCTGGTCGTCGTCAGGGAGAGGGCGCAGCTGAGGGGCACGGTGCTGTGCGTCGTCGCGCGCACTCGGCCGGTGCGGCTGCCGCTGATCATCACCGGGTTGACGGGTGTGCTGGACCTCCACCTCGACGTGGACGAGGCGCTGGCGTGCGGGCGCTCCCGTCTCACCAGCGAGGATGCGGTTTGCTGATCCTCGTCAGCCCGGAGACCGACGGTGAGCGCTCGGTGACCTGCCTGGCGACGTCCGACAGCAGCTGACCGGTGTTGCGCGCGTAGTTGCGCATGAGGGACAAGGCGTCCGCGACACCGATCTCGAGCCGCTCGGTCAGCAGGCCTTTGGCCTGCTCGATCACGACGAGGTCGGACAGCGCCGTCTCCAGGTGCTCGGCTACCGCCCGGGTGGCCGCGCCCGGACGCACCTGGAACAGGCTGATCGTCGCCACGTTCGCGAAGGACCGCGCGAGGGTTTCCGCCTCGGCGGGCAACGCGCCCGCTGACGTCCGGAACAGGTTGAGCGAACCGACCACCTCGCCGCGCAGGCGCATGGGCACGGTGTCGACCGCGAGGAACCCGAGCTTCACCGCCGCGGAGGCGAACCGGGGCCAGCGCGGTGGCAGCGCTCTCAGGTCGGGGCACCGCACCGTCTGTCCGGAGTGGAACGACTCCTCGGACGGTCCGTCCGCGCTCTGCAGGAGGAAGTGCTCGAGCGGACGAGCCAGCCTGCTGGACGCGGCCACCAGTTCGAGCGCTCCGTGCTCGTCGGCCAGCAGGATTCCCGCCGCGTCCACCGGCAGCAGCCGGACGCTGCGCTCGGCCAGGAGGTGCAGGAACTCGATGCTGTCGAAACGCTCCACGAGCGCATCGGCGAGTTCGATGAACATTTGTGCCACCTGGTGGTCCGACACCTCGGTCACCTCTCAGTCGTCGTGGTCGCCACTCCCGCTGACTGATCCGGCACCGAGGTCCCACCACGCTCGCCCGCGGCGCTCACCGACGTCTTCTCACGAGAGCGGAGCTGCCGCTGGGTCCTGGCGGTTTTCCCAGCTTAGCGCCGAAAGCGCGGGCCGGACACTCTTCGGCGACTTCTCGTGGATCCGCACTGGGCCGCGCTGGCAGCCGAGCCGGAGCCGTGCGGCCGAACGGTCGAGTTCTGACGGGAGAGAACGGAACTCGGAAATAGCGGGCTCACAATCAGTCTGGTGCAGGAAAAGCGTGTAGAGTCATTTTTGCCGAGAACATTTCGCACCTGTGCGGTCAAGCTCAGGTCGTACTCGGCTAAACCTCAACCGGCCATTTTTTCCGGCCGGAGACGGGAGTTCCGGCATGACGTCGGCTCCGCACCAGTCCATCGCCCCACCGGCCGTCACGGCCACCGAGCAGCCTCGGCACCACCAACTGCGACTGCGGTTGCGGCCGAAGGGGCTCACCACGGGGTATGTCGACGGTGCGTGGTGGCCGCGTTCCCGGGACCTCGCCGCCGAACTGCCCGCACTGCTCGCGGTGCTGGCAGTTCGGCTGGGCGACATCCCGCGGGTGAGCTACACCCTGACGGACTGGGACATGGCCCCGCGTCAGATCGCGGTGGACGGCGTCCGCGTCCGCCTCAGCGGGTTCTGGTCCCGGCCGGCGCACACCCTCGACCTCGTCGCGGGTGATCGGCGCCGCATCGCGCTGCTCGTCGTCCCACCGGACACCGAGCCGTCCGCCGCCCACCACACGATGATGTCCGCCGTCCAGCGCGACAACGCCGACACCGTCGAAGCCCTGCTCCGCACCGGCGTCCGGAGGTCCGAGGAGGCCGAGGGGTCCACTGTGGACAACTGGGAGGGCGAGGGCGGCCGGATACCCCAGCAGAAGACGGGAGAAGCACGATGACCGAACCGACTTCCACCTTCACCTCCTCCTACGAGCGCCGGCTCAAGGTGGTGGAGGACGTGCTGACCGGCCGCACCGAGCTCGGCGACAAGGCCGCGCGGGATGTGGCCGTGCACGTGTTGCGCGCGCTCGACCACATCCCCGAGCGGGTGCGTTGACCTCCCGCCACAGCGGCGAGGCGCGATCGACGCGGGGCACTCGCCTGCTCCGCGTCGGCTGTGCGTTCACCTACCGTGCCGAGGTGCCCACACCGGCTGTCTTCATGGTGAGACCGGATCGGCAGAACCACGTGCGGGTGAGCGGCGAGAACCTGTTCGCCGAGCCCGAGGTTCCCGTGCGCGACCACTTCGACGTGTACGGCAACTGGCTCGCGCGTCTGGTGCTGCCGCCCGGACTGTCCACGGTGCGCTATTCGGCCTGGGCGGACGTGCCCGATCACGTCGAGGACGTCGACGAGAACGCTCCGGAGAGGTGGCCCGACGACCTCCCCGGCGAAGTGCTGCTGTACACGTTGCCCAGCCGCTACTGCGTGTCCGACGTGCTCGGCGACGAGGCCTGGTCGAGGTTCGGCGCGCATCCGCCGGGCTACGGCAGGGTCCGGGCGATCTGCCGGCACGTCCACGAGTCGTTGGAGTTCGGCTACGGCACCTCCACGCCGCTGTCCACCGCGGCCGACGTCAACGCCACGGGCATCGGAGTGTGCCGGGACTTCACGCACCTGGCGATCTCGTTCTGCCGTGCGCTCAACATTCCCGCCCGCTACGTGTTCGGGTACCTGCCCGACCTGGACGTGCCGCCGGACGGGGCGCCGATGGACTTCGCGGCGTGGATGGAGGTCTGGCTGGGAGACCGCTGGTGGACCTTCGACCCGCGCAACAGCGTGCAGCGCAAGGGCAGGGTGGTGATCGGCCGTGGCCGGGATGCCGCCGACGTCCCCATGGTCACCACCTTCGGAGGTCCTGTGCTGGAGTCGATGGTCGTCCACGCCGAGGAGGACAAGGCTCCCGCCTGGCGATGAGGCCGCCGGTTGCTACGACCTGCGGGCCGTCAGCTCGGTCGTGCCGTCGACGACGTCCTGTGCCACCAGGCTCAGGTGCAGGTGGTTGCTCCTCGCGTGGTGGCGCAGGAGGTCGAACGCCTCGCCCATCTCGACCTGCAGGCGCTCGGCGAGCACACCTTTGGCCTGCTCGATGAGGACCCTGCTCCGCAGGGCGTGCCGCAGCTGCTCCGCGAGCAGCTCCCGGCCACTGATGACCTGTGACTGGAGCAGGCCGATGGTGGCCACGTCCGCCATCGCCCTCGCCACCCTGGCCCGCGTGTCGCCGAGCGCGCTGTCCGCGACGGTGAAGAGGTTCAGCGCGCCCACCGTCTGCTCGCGCAGCCGCATCGGCACGGCGTGCACCGCGCCGAACCCCGCCGTCACCGCCGCCGCGGAGAACGCCGGCCACCGCTGGCGCGGCTCGCTGAACCCGGCGACCGTGAGCGGTTCGCTGCTCAGGTAGCACTCCATGCACGGGCCCTGCCTGTGCTGCAGCTCGAACAGTTCCAGCACGCGCGCACGTTCGCTGGAGGCACCGACCACCTGCAGTTCGCCTTGGTCGTCGACGAGCAGGATGCCGGCCGCGTCCACGCCCAGGGCCGTGACGCAGCGGTCAGCCAGCAGGTGCATGAACTCGACCGGGTCGAAGTCCGCGACCAGGGTGTCGGCGAGCTCGACGAACGTCTCGGCCAGGTTCTCGACGAGCATGTGAGCCACCTCGATTCGTCTTTGCGGGGGCGATCGGGTTCTTCGGAGACCGGACCGCTGCGGCGGGAACCCGGATGCCGGCAGCGCGACCGCGCGCTCGTGGTTCATGGTGCCGCTGTTGTGGTTCTCGCGTCGACGAGATCGGCGAGGTCGAGTGCACCGGTGTGGGACGGGTGTCTGCGCGCTTGCGCGGCGAGAGGGCGGAAGCGGTCGCGCATCCGGGCCGAACCGACGGTGGCCGCCGACTCGAGTGCTCGCAGGCCGGTGGCGACGCCGACGTCGACGTCTCCTTCGACGAGCTGGCCGGTGGACAGCAGGATCAGGCTGAGGACCCGGCTTCGGAGCATGTCCTCGCCGTAGCCGTCGACCGCCGTGACGAGCAGCGGCATGGCGGTGCGCGCGTGGTGCGGCCCCGCGGTGTCCACCAGGGCCGAGTGCACCGCGCCCGCCATGGCCGAGAGGTCTGGCTCGGTGAAGAACCTCGCCCAGCCGGCCACCTCGGTGCGGTCCGCGGCGCCGAACTGCTCTCGGCCGCGTTCGAGCAATGTCAGCGCGTGGTGCTCGGCGCCCTTCTGCGCGCACGCCCACGCCGCGTTGACGGTCAGGATGCTGGCCGCGAGCCGGTCGCCGGAGCGCGCCGCCGCGAGGCGGCCGAGGTCGAAGTACCGCAACGCCTCGTCGAGGTTCCCGTGGTGCAGGTACACCCGGCCGAGCCGGTAGCACACGTTCGCGAGCAGGCCGTCGTCCCGGGCCACTCCGGCGAGTGCCAACGCGTGCGCGAAGTGGTTGTGCGCCGCCGTGACCTGACCGGCGTCGAACGACACCCAGCCGGCGAGGTTGCGCAGGTCGGCGAGAGCGACGTGCAACCGCCGCCGGACGTCGTCCGGCGCGGGGGCGACGAGCAGCGGGAGGTTCTCGCGGATCTGCGTTCGCACCCGGTCCAGGCAGGACTCACCCCCGTGGCGGTAGTCCATCTCGCGCAGCGCGCGGGTGTGCTGTTCCAGCCGGGTGACGTCGGACAAACCCATCATCGCGGGCAACACTCCAGACCGGGTGGGGTGGACGATGCACCGCCGGGGGCCGGGGCGGTCGTGGAGTTCTCACCTGACCGGGCCAGGCGCACAGGTGACCTTTGTGCGGTACCGGACCGGCTACAGGTGACCTTAGTGCGGTACCGGACCGGCTCACGCCGCCGTTCGGGCGTCGCTGGCCGACTTCAGCTTGCGTGCCAGGCGCTCCGGCTTCGGCCAGCGCACGGCGGTCGCCCAGCCGAGCAGCTCGAACACGCGGATCAGGCGCGCGGAGATGTCGATCTGACCACGACGGACTCCGTGCCGTGCGCACGTGGGATCGGCGTGGTGGGAGTTGTGCCAGGACTCGCCCATGGACAGGATCGCCAGGGGCCAGAAGTTCGCGGACTTGTCGCGCGCCTCCAACGGCCGGTCGCCGATCATGTGGCAGATCGAGTTGACCGACCACGTGACGTGGTGCAGCACGGCCACCCGCACGAGGCTCGCCCAGAAGAACGCCGTGAGCGCACCCCACCAGCTCCAGCTGATCAGCCCTCCGGCCACGGCGGGCGCGAGGAGGGTGACGGCCGTCAGCGCGGGGAACAGGCGGTTGACCCGCTGGAGGTCGGGATCGGCCTCCAGGTCCGGTGCGAAGCGGGCGGCGTTGGTCAGGTCGCGGCGGAACATCCAGCCCATGTGCGCGTGCCAGAAGCCCTTGGCCAGCGCCGTGGCCGACGTGCCGAACAGCCAGGGGGAGTGCGGGTCGCCCTCGCGGTCGGCGAAGGCGTGGTGGCGGCGGTGGTCGGCGACCCAGCCGATGACCGGTCCCTGCATGGCCATGCTGCCGATCATCGCGAGCCCGATCCGCAGCGCCTGGGTGGCCTTGAACGCGCCGTGGGTGAAGTAGCGGTGGAAACCGACGGTCACGCCGAGGCAGGTGAGGGTGTAGAAGGACACGGCGAGACCCACATCGGTCCAGCCCAGACCCCAGCCCCACGCGAACGGCACCGCGACGGCGAGCGCCAGCGCGGGAACGACCGCGAAGAGCTTGACCAGGAATCTCTCGAACGGGGAGTTCTCCCCCGCGAGCAGTGGCTGGGGTGCGGACTGCGTGCGGGGCACTGTCGTGGTCACGTCGCGAACCTCCGGACGGCGATCTTGTCGGTGCCGCCGGGGTCTCGGGCGAACGGTGATGTCAGTCAGAAGGGCTTACCCGTTGCCCCGCCACCTTCAAACAAGCGCGAAACGATCTCAGGGCGCCATCGCGGCGAGCATGTCGCCCACCGAGGTGGTGGCGAGGCCGATGGTCGCGTCGCTCGCGCCGTACGGGATCACGAGGGTGTCGCCGTGCAGCAGACCGCCGCACGAGTAGACGACGTTGGGCACGTAACCGTCGCGCTCAGCGGCGTTCGGCGTCAGCAGCGGCTCCGGCAGCGTGGCGAGCACCTTCGCCGGGTCGTCGAGGTCGAGCAGCATCGCTCCCATCGAGTAGAGCCGCATCGGACCGACCCCGTGGGTGAGGACGAGCCAGCCCTCGGGGGTCTCGACCGGCGAGCCGCAGTTGCCGACCTGGACGAGGTCCCAGTCCCTGCCCGGCGCCGCCACGGACCGGGGTTCGTTCCACGACTTGAGGTCGTCGGACGTCGTCACAGCCGTGCTCTCGCCGTCACCGCGGGACAAGGCGGCGAACCTGCCGCCGATGCGGCGGGGGAACAGCGCCATTCCCTTGTTGCGCGCGGCGGGACCGGTCAGCTGTGTGATCCGGAACGTGCGGAAGTCGTCTGTCTGCAACAGTTGCGGCGCAACGTCGACTCCGTCGTAGGCCGTGTAGGTCGCGTAGTAGGTCTGCGAGCCGTCGTCGTCGGAGAAGCGCACGAACCGCGCGTCTTCCATGCCGTGGCGTTCCGACGGGCCGGTCGGCCAGAGCACCCGGCCGCTGACCGCGGAGTCCTCCGGGAAGTCGGTGGTGTAATTGCACGCGGCGATCCACCTGACCAGCTCGACCGTCCGGTGAGCCGCCTGCCTGGCGACCAGCTTGGGGTGCAGGCCGGCCAGCAGCTCGTCGAGCTCCGCTCCGGTGAACCGCGCGGGCAACCACCGGCTGAGCACGGCCGACACCTCGTCGTCGTGGCCCCGCTCGGCGAGCTTGCCGAGGAAGAGACCCTTGTCGTGGATCGAGTCCGTGCGCAGCCCGGTGCTGATGACGCCCGGCTGCGAATCCACGGTGAGCACACCGCCCGGGCCCGCCACCCCGGTGCGGAAGCCGATCGAGGACAGGTGCCCCTCGCCGATGCCGCGCACGCTCAGCACGAACCGCAGCTGCCCCTGTGCCATCCCGCTCTGGTCGGGGTGGGCGACCATGGACGGGTTGCACAGCGCGGCACCCTCGACGGCGTACTCGTGGGTGAAGTAGGCGCCGATCAGGAGACGGCGGGACTCGGAGAGCTCGGCGTCCGCGGACAGCCGGTGGCTGACGCTCGCGAAGTTGTCCGCGAAGGTCCCGCAGACGTTCCGGTGCCGTCCGGCGAACAAGCGGACCGTGCGGTCGAGCGCCGCGCACGTGGTCGACTCGTCCAGCGCCATCACCCGCCGGATGACGGCCGCCGACCGCGACTCGTGCTCGGGCACTTCCTCGCCCGGCACGAACAGCTTGGTGATGACCCGGCGCGGGTCGGCGCGCAGCCGCAGCGGGCTGCGCGTGACGCGGGGGTTCATCCGGTGCTCCTGAGGAGCGTGCGCAGGTGTTGGCGGGTGGAGAGCAGCGCCAGGGTCGACTCGGCGCCCTGGTTGGTGTTCGGACCGGCCGGCGTCAGGCCGTCGTAGCAGCCGCCGGTCTGTTCGTCCTGCATCAGCGAGCCGAGGTCGTTGTCCCCGCTGAACCAGGCGATCGCGCGGTGGACACCGGCGAGCCACGCGGGGTCGGAGGTGACCTGGTAGGCGCGGGCGCACGCGTCGGCCATCGCGGCGGCCTCGATGGGCTGCTGGTCGAAGGCAGGACGCGGCTCGCCGAGGAACCACCCGCCGGTCGGGACCGGTGAGAGGTGGAAGTCCCGTGACTCCACGGTCAGCAGCCAGTCCAGCAGCCGCAGCCCGTCGTCGCGGACCTCGTCGCTGCCGAGGAGGTCGCCCGCGGCGATCAACGCCTCGGGCAGCGCCGCGTTGGCGTAGAACAGCCGGTCCTCCGGCCACGGCCAGTTCTCGTCGGTGCGGGGCCTGCCGATGTAGGAGGTGATGTCGCCGAGCAGGGCGGCGGCGGAGGCGTGCAGGGGATCGGCGTCCAGCACCTCGGCGGCGCCGAGCGCGGCGAACGCCATCGTGCGCACCGACGGCGGCCGGTGGTGTGCGCCGCGGTCGAAGCACTCCAGCGCCGCCCGCTGGATGGCGGGAGTCGTGCTGCGGGCGGCGGTGGTGCCGAGCCCCCACAGCGCGCGTCCCCACCAGTCGCCCAGACCCGGTTCGTCGAGCCAGCGGCGGTCGGGGCTGAGCCTGTTGTGGAAGCGCCCGTCCTCGGCCTGCGCGTAGGCGGTGAAGGCGAGGTAGTGCTCGGCCAGTGCGGCCAGGTCGGCGGGCAGGTCGGGTTCGCGGTGCAGGACCACCAGGCCTCGCGCGACGTCGTCGAGGCAGTAGCCGTGCTCCCGGCGCGGCAGCGGGCCGTCCGCGTGCTCGTGCAGACCGGTGTCGTCGCTCAGCCTGACCAGGTGGGCGAACTCGATGTCGCTCATCGCGTTGCGGCGACGCGGTCGGCGAACAGCCTGTCCGTCACCAGGTTGTCGCAGACGCCGCGGTAGCGGTCCGCCACGGCGGGCCAGCTCAGCACGGCGCCCAGGTCCGCTGACCGGTCGCGCATCCCCGCGGCCAGTCCCGGTTCGGTCAGCACGCGCCGCAGCGCCGCGGCGATGGCGGCGGGATCCCGGTGCGGCACCAGCAGTCCGGCTCCGTCCGCGAGCAGTTCGACCGCGTGCGGGAAGACCGTCGCGACCACCGGTTTCCGCGCCGCGAGGGCCTCGACGAGCACCCCGGAGGTGACCTGCTCGGACGAGTCGTAGGGCAGCAGCACGACGTCGGCCCTGCCGACCAGGTCCGCCAGCGCCTCGGTGCCGAGGTAGGCCGGGTCGAACTCGACCAGATCGGTCACCCCGGAGGCGGCAGCCTGTTCGCGCAGGTGCGTCCGGTACGCCTCACCCTCGTGTGCCAGCACCTTGGGATGCGTCTGGCCCGCCACCAGGTAGCGCGGTTTCAGGTCGCGCAGCGCGGCGAGCGCCGCGATGCCCCATTCGACGCCCTTGCCGCGGCCGAGCAGGCCCCAGGTGAGGACCAGCGGGCCGCGGCCCGGTGCCGAGGCGGCGGACCTGTCGGCGGGCACGGCGCCGTGCGGGATCACCACGACCTCACCGGGCCGGTCGACCGCGTAGCCCGCCAGGAGACGGCTCCTGGCCGCTTCCGACATGGTGACCACGGCGTCGGCGTGGTCGACGACCGCTTCGAGCACCCGGCGTTGTCCCGGTGTGGGCGTGGTGAGCACCGTGTGCAGCACGACGACCACCGGGACCCGCAACCGGGCGAGCACGCCCAGCGCCTCGTCGCCGTCACTGCCGGCGTAGATCCCGTACTCGTGCTGGACCACCGCGACGTCACACCGGTTGAGCACCTCCGCGGCGGCGTCCACCGCTCCGGGACGCATGGGGTGGGCCGCCGACGGGGCGGCGGCGTGCGGTTCGGCGTCGGTCAGCACGCGGACCACGCGGCTTCTGCTGCCCGGGGTGGCGGCGGCCAGGTGGCGCTGGAGCGAGGCGGTGAACGTCGCGAGCCCGCATTGTGTCGGTGGGTAGGTGCTCAGAAAACCATAGGTGCGAACCATGAAGCGGCGGGCCTTTCGAGTCGGCGGCAGGCAGACGGGCGCACCGGCACGAGTCCGGTGCGAAGAGGGAGTCCACTGAGGACTGTCGCGGTGCGGCGGTCAGGTGCGCGGGGTCATGCCCGCGTCCGCCAGTCCGGCGGGTTCAGCGCGGGAACGGTGGTGGCGGGGTCGGTGGCGAGCGGCCGCCAGCCGCCGGGGAACTGGCCGTCGGACACCGCGTCCGGCTTCCTCGTCATCCGAAGGCCGCGTGGTGTGGTGAGGTCGAGGCTGGTGCTGATCGGGCCCGAGATCATCCCGGTGCTCCCGCCTCCGTCCGGACCAGCCGGGCGGGGTCGCTGACACTCCGCAGGAGGCACCTGGCTCGGTCGCCGATGCGCGAGATCCCCTCGGACCACCCACTCTACGCCGATGACGGGTCCGCGCCGGTCGCAACGGGGTGACGGACCGGCGCGGACCCGGTAGGCCGCTCTCAGCCGAGCGTCCTGTGCACCGCCAACGCGTCGCCGAGGCCCGACAGCGTCAGGATCCGGTCCGGCGCACTGCCGCTCAGGCACGTCACGCGGAACACGCGGCCGGTGCGCTGGGCCAGGTAGGAGGCTTCGAGGAGCAACGCGATCCCCGAACTGCTGAGGTATCCCACCGCGGTCAGGTCGATGTCGACCGGCCGCCGGTCGTCGCGGCGGTCGACATGGGCCATCACCCGCCCCCGGAGGTCCTCCACGGTGCCGGCGTCCAGGTCACCGGTGATGCGGAGCACGTGGGCGCCGTCCGACTCCTGCTCGGCCAGCTCGGACCGCACCGCCGGTGCCGGCGACGCGATCGGCGTCGTCGCGGCCGGCGAGGTGGCGAAGCGGAACCGGATCGTCGTGCCGGTGCCGCTGGTGGTCAGCTCGACGTCGTCGGCGAGCGCCCGGATCATCCGCAGGCCGCGCCCGCGGTGCCCCGGCTCCGCGTCCGGCGGACGCCAGGAACCGTTGTCCTGCACCGTCACCTGCACGGAGCCGCCGGTGTGCGCGAGGTGGGTCGAGAAGGTGCCGCGCGCCTGCTCGTAGGCGTGGTCCACCGCGTTGGCGGCCGCTTCGCCGTAGGCGAGCAAGAGGTCGTAGGACCTGTCCTCGGACAGGCCCGACACGGTCGTCCACTCGGACACCGCCGCGCGCAGCCCGGACAGCTGCTCCGGTTCGGCGGGGGTGGTCAGGTGCAACGGTGGTGGCAGGTAGCGGGCGACGACGAGCACCGCGTCGTCGTCCTGGCCGTGAGCGAGCAGGTCGCCCACGATCGAGTCGGCCAGCTCCTCGGGATCCCGTCCGCGCGCCTCCCGCACCAGGTCCAGCAGGCGGTCGGGCACCGCTCCCGGCCCTCCGACCAGGCCGTCGGTGTGGAACACGATCGACGTGCCCGGTGACAGGACGGTCGTGTGCTCCTCGTACGGCGCTCGGCGCGGTGCGCCCAGGGCGGCGCCTCCCCCCGAGAGCAGCCGGGTGCCGCCGGAACCCGTGACCAGCGGTGGTGGGTGACCCGCGGTGGACCAGCGCACCTTTCCGGTGGTCCAGTCGAACGTGACGCAGGCGCACGTGCTGCCGGTGGAGCCGCCGACCCTGGTGGCGAAGGCGTCGAGCCGCTCCAACGCCGCCGCCGGCGAGTGCCCGTCGACGAGGTAGCCGGCCAGCGCGCTGCGCAGCTGTGCCATCACCGCGGCCGCCGCGGGGCCCTCGTGCGCGACGTCGCCGACCGAGAAGCCGACCACGGTGCCGTTGATCGGGAGCACCTCGTACCAGTCGCCGCCCGCGTGTGCGTGCGGTGACGCGGGCAGGTGGCGGGCGGACACGGCGAGCCGGTCGAGCACCGGTAACTCCCGGGGCAGCAGGCTGTGCTGCAGGGCGATGGCGGCCTCCCGTTCCCGCCGCAGCGCCGATTCCCGCTCGGCCTCGGCGCGCTGCCGTCCGGTCACGTCCCGCCCGATGGCCTGCATCCCGGCCGGGGTCGCCTGCGTGCTGAGCTCCAGCGCGACGAGAGCGCCGTCGGCACGGCGCAGGGTCCACACCGCGGTCGTCCTGTCCACCGGCTCCTCACCGTCCACCACGAGGTCCATCACCTCCGTCCCGACCAGCTCGTCGCGGCGGCGGCCCAGCAGCGCGCAGGCCGCCGGGTTCACCTCGACGAACCGCAGCTCGTGGTCGAGCAGCCAGACGGCGTCGGTGGCGTGGTCGACCAGCCGGCGCAGGCGACGCTCGGCCTCGCGCCGGTCGCGGTCGGACCGGGCCCTGCGCATCGACTCCCAGCACTGTTCGGTGACGACGGCGACGAGGTCGACCTCGTCCTGGGTCCACTGCCTCGGCGTCGCGTGGTGCACGGCCATCGCGGCGACGAACCGCCCGCCGCGCAGCAGGGGGAGGCAGAGCGCCGCACGAATGCCGGTGCCGGCGTGCGCCGCCAAGTCCTCCTCGCCGAGGCGGGGGTCGTTCTCGTGGTCGGCGACGACCCACGGCTCACCGGCCCGCATGGCCCGCAGTGCCGCCGGACCGAGGTGCCGCATCGGGAACCGGCCGGGCAGCGGGGGCAGACCGGTGGCGTGGTCGCCGCTCAGGACGACGTCGTCCTCGTCCGCCCTGGCGTACGCGCAGCGGTCGACGTCGAGGTGCCGGCCGAGCAACCGGGTCGCCAGCTCCATCAGACCGTCGGGGTCCTCGAGCTTGCGCGACTCCTTCTCGAGCGCGGCGAGGAACCTCTCGCGTTCGGCGGGTGCCCGGTGCGGGGTGATGTCGACGAGCACGCCCTGGAGCCGCCGGGCCACCGCGGACTCGTCCCGCTGCACGTGCGCCTTCTCCTGCAACCAGAGGATTCTTCCTCCGGCGTCGCGTACGCGGTAGGAGAGTTCGTAGTCGTCGTCCTCGGCGGCTCGGCTCCAGCGCTGCGCTTCGACCCTGGCCCGGTCACCGGGCAGGATCGCGGACGTCCAGAGCGCGGGGTCGTCGAGCCACCTGCGCACCGGATGACCGAGCAGCTGCTCGACGTGCCGGGAGAGGAACGTCAGCCGGCGCGTCACGGCATCCACCTCCCACAGGACCACCGGCAGGTTGTCGACGAACGAGCGCAGTCCCTGTGTCTTCGTGACGCTTTCGGTGGCGCTCATCCGTCCAACCTGTCATGGGGGAGAACCGGGGGCGAACCGGGCCGGCCCCGACCTCCGCGGAGATCGGGGCCGGCCCGGCGGTGCACGGGTCAGGGTGCGACGTCGCGGACGGCTTCCCGGCCGTGGTCGGCGGTGGTCCTGGCCGCGTCGGTGGCGGTCTGCCCGACCTCGCCGGCCGCGTCGCGGACGTCGGAGCCCAGCTCCTCCTTGAGATGTCCCGCCGACTCGGCGAGCGCCTGCTTGGCCGGTTCGATGACGTCGCTCGCGCGATCACCGATCTCCGCCACGATCTGCTGCTCGGCCTGCGAGCGCGGGAGCAGCGAGGCGACCAGCAGGCCACCCCCGAACGCGATGAGTCCCGCCGCGATCGGGCTTCCCTGCGCCTGCCGCATCGCCTGGCGGGGCGCGTCCTGCGCCGCTTCCACCGCTCGCTCCGCGTTGCCGGCGACGGCGTTCTTCGCCTGGTGTGCCTGGTCGTGCACCGTGGAGGTGGTGCCGGAGGCGGTTCCCATGACGCTGTCCCTCATCCTGCCGAGGCCGTTGCGGATCTTCTGCGTGCGGCGCTGTGCGATGCGGCGCGGGCTCGTCCGGTCGACCAGGCGGTTGGCGTCGTCCACCAGTTCCGCCCTGGTGTCGTCGATCTCGCGCCTTATCTGGTCGGGTGTCGTGCCCATTCCGCGTCCTCCTCAAGGGATTCGACCGTGCGTTCGGGTTTCGGGGAGACCTCGCGGAGCTTGGCGCGGCCACTGCTGTACAGAGCGAAACCGGCGATGCCCCACACCGCGGCGACGATCAGGGCCGCCCACCCCAGTGGCATGACCGCGCCGAGCGCGAACACCGCGGCGAGGCTCAGCAGGACCACGGCCATGTGACCGGCGAAGCCCGCGCCGGCGAGCATGCCGCCCGCCTTGCCCGCCTTCTTCGCCTCGTCGCGGAGCTCGGCCTTGGCCAGCTCGAGCTCCTGGCGCATCAACCGGGAGAGGTCCTGCGCGAGCTCTCCGACGAGCTCACCGAGCGACTCGCGCTCGGGTGCGGGAGGCAGACCCGTGTCAGGGCTGGACATTCCGCGCACCTCCAGCAGGCACCGTGTCCTGGGTGTACGGGTCGTACTGCTGCCGGCCGCGGTCGGTGCCGATCACGCCCTCGTCGTCGAACGACGGTCCGAGATCGGGAGTGGGCGACGCGGGTGCGGCGGCGAACGGCGGCACGTCGGCGACGGGCGCGGCGGGTGGCGGCTGCACGGCGGAACGGCTGTCCGGCGAGCCCGTGGCGCTCTTCGCGACACGTCCGACGAGGAACCCCGCCACCGCGGCGCCGAGCAGGAACGCTCCCGGCCTGCGCCGGGCGAAGTGCTGGGCGGAACTCAGCAGCCCGCTCGCACCCCGCTCGTCCAGGAACCGCGCGGCCTGCCTGCCGGTGTCGGCGACCCGGCGGACGGCCCCCGCCGACAGGGCGTCCGGAGAGGCGCTCTCGGCCATCGAGCTCAGCTCGTCGGCGATCCGGTCCAGCTGGGTGGAGACCTTCTTGGCCTGTGCGTCGGCTTCGCCCGCCACTCTGTCCTTGGCGCTGCGCAGAACGTTGTCCGCCTGGGACTTCGTTTCCCGCACCACGTGGCCGATCTGCTCCTGAGCCGTGACAGCCACCTCTCCGGCGGCATCCCTGGCCTGGTGCACCACCTCGGTACCTTCGTGGTTCACGACTTCTCCTCAGCTTCTCGACTTGTGTTCGCACTGCGAGCTACCCCGCACCTGGGGGCGCAAACGGCTTGGGAGCAAAGGAAGTTGTTGTGGTACAGGGAGTTTCGCGTGTTCGATCGGGGGTAGCGTTCACACGCGTGTGCGGGAGGCCTCGCCCGCGTCGCCGTTGTTCTCGATCGCC
Source organism: Lentzea albida (assembly GCF_900111005.1). GTDB lineage: Bacteria > Actinomycetota > Actinomycetes > Mycobacteriales > Pseudonocardiaceae > Lentzea > Lentzea albida. Next base: position 26,706 of record NZ_FOFV01000031.1, on the reverse strand, counting down.
TTCCGCCGCCGCTCGCGGTCGAGCCACCACATGGCCGGTGTCGCGGTCAGGCCGTGCAGCAGGATCGACCCGATGACGACGAGTCCGACGATCCGCCACAGCGCGGTCTGCTCGGCGAAGACGCCTTCCTGGAGGGCGTAGGTGACGTAGAACAGCGAGCCGACCCCGCGGACGCCGAAGAACGCGATGACGGCGCGTTCCCGGGGCCCGGTCCTGCCACCGGCCAGACCCGCCCAGCCCGCCAGCGGCCGCACCAGCAGCAGGACGGCCGCGGCGACCGCGACCTCGCGCACACCGGTGCCGGCGAGCAGCCCGGAGACGGCGGCTCCGCCCAGCAGGAAGACGATCACGACGGTCAGCATCCGCTCGGCCTGTTCCACGTAGCGGTGCAACACCTGGTGGTAGCCGTGGTGCCGCTCGGCGGACCTGATGGAGCACGCGCACACGAACACCGCGATGAACCCGTAGCCCTCGGCGAGTTCGGCGAGACCGTAGGCGAGGAAGGTGGCGGCGATGGCGACGAAGCCCTCCGCGTGCTCGGCGAGGCGGAAGGTGCGCCACGACGAGGAGAAGAACAGCTTGCCCAGCAACCAGCCGATCAGCACGCCGACGACGAGGCCGCAGGCCAGCCGCCACAGCACGTCCACGGCGAACCAGTGCGGCAGCCACAGCGAAGGTGCCACCCCGGCGACGCTGATCGCGATCGCGGCGTAGGTGAACGGGAAGGCCAAGCCGTCGTTGAGACCGGCCTCCGAGGTGAGCGCGAACCTCGCCTCGTCGTCGGTCTCGTCCGGGTTCTCCGTCGGTTCGGCCGCCTGCACCTCGCTCGCCAGCACCGGATCGGTGGGGGCGAGCGCCGCGGCGAGCAGGAGCGCGGCCCCGGTGCCGAGGCCGAGAGCGCCCCAGCCCAGCAGCCCCACGGAGAACATCGACAGGGGCATCGTGACGGCCAGCAACCGCCACGTGTTCGCCCAGCGGCGCAGTCCGACCACCCTGTTGAGCGCCAGCCCCGCACCCATCAGCGAGATGATCACGCAGATCTCGGTGAGGTGCAGCAGCACCGTGCTGTGGCGGAGGGGGTCCGGGTCGGGCAGCGGGTCGACGACCGCGAAGGTGAGGGCACCTGCTCCCAGGAAGAGCATCGGCAGGGAGACCGGTGCGCGGTCGAGCAGGCGCGGCAGCGTCGCCGCGGCGAGTGTCGCGAGTCCGGCACCGGTGTAGAGCAGAGGGCTCGGGTCCACCGTGCACCGTCCGTTCGGGCTGGGAGGCCCCAGTTACCCGGTGCCGCCGCGGGCAAACGGGTGGCGCGGGGCCAGGTAGGGTGGAGTCACCGAGGGCATGTCGCGCAGCAGCGGTCGAGCTGATGCCGCCTTGGGCGCACCACGCAGCCCGGCATCACCCCGTTCCTGCCCATGCTCATCGGAGTTCCGCATGCCCATGTCCACACCCCTGATCATCGACGTCGACGACCAGCCCGACACGACCGGCAGCTGCGCCGTCTGTCCCCACCCCTGGGCCGAGCACGACGCGCTCGGTGTGCGGTACTGCACCGCCACCACGGTGTCCGCGCTGCCCCGCGGCTGCATCTGCCCATGACCGCGAAAACCCTCACCACCGCGCGGTTGACGCTGCGCCCGTGGCAGGTCGACGACGCGCCGGCCGCTCTGGAGATCTACGGGCACGCGGAGGTGACCCGCTGGCTCAGCCCGGAGATGGACCGCGTCCCGGACAAGGCGGCGATGCGGTTGCTGTTGCAGCAGTGGGCCGCCGAGAACGCCCGCCTGCCGTCCGCGGCCGGTCGGTGGGCGGTCGAACGCACCGCCGACGGTCAGTTGATCGGCGGCGCGGTCCTGCTGCCGCTGCCGCCGGGCGAGGAGGACCTCGAGGTCGGCTGGCACCTCCGCCCCGACGCGTGGGGCAACGGCTACGCGACCGAGGCGACCCACGCGCTCGCCGAGTGGGCGTTCCGCCACGACGTGAACGAGGTCTTCGCCGTCGTGCGGCCGGGCAACACCCGCGCCGCCACCACCGTGCGGAACAACGGCATGCACTGGGTGGGGGAGACGACGAAGTACTTCGGCGTCGAACTGCAGGTGTTCCGCCTCCGCCAGGCCGATCTCGACTCGGCGGCGCCCCCGTCGCTGCGCCCGCCCGGCGACGACTGACCCGCACCTCCTCCCCGGTCTCCCCGCGCCCGCCCTCCCCGAACTCCCGCAGCCCCGCCGTGGCGTCACCTCGGCGGGGCTGAGCCGTCTCCTGCGCGTTTGGCCGCCGGGAATCCGGCTATTCGCGGGGAGAAGCATCAACAGCCGCCCGGACCCGCGACCTCGTTGATCCAGTCACGTGGGACGCACGCGGTTCCGGGAAGGTTCGAGACACATGACTCGCACGGCCACCGCACCACTGAGCCGCGACCCGTCGTTGTCCCCGCCAGTCGCGCAGGCCGCGGGCTGGACCGACGCGGACGTCCGTGCCGTGGACACGATCCGGGTGGTCGCCGCCGACGCCGTCCAACGCGCGGGAAACGGGCACCCCGGGACCGCGATGAGCCTGGCACCGCTCGCGTACCTGCTGTTCCAGCAGGTGATGCGGCACGACCCCGCCGACGACCAGTGGCTCGGCCGCGACCGGTTCGTCCTGTCGTGCGGCCACACGAGCCTGACGCTGTACGCGCAGCTCTACCTGAGCGGGTACGGGCTGGAGCTGACCGACCTGGCCTCGTTGCGCACCTGGAACTCCGCCACACCGGGCCATCCCGAGCACCGGCACACGCGCGGTGTGGAGATCACCACCGGTCCGCTCGGGCAGGGGTTCGCCAGTGCGGTGGGGATGGCGCTCGCCGCGCGGCGCGAACGCGGACTGCTCGACCCGGACGCGGCGCCGGGACAGAGCCCGTTCGACCACCACGTGTACGTCCTCGCCTCCGACGGCGACCTGATGGAGGGCGTCACCGCCGAGGCCGCCTCGCTCGCCGGTCACCAGGAGCTCGGGAACCTCGTGGCGTTCTACGACGCGAACCACATCTCCATCGAGGACGACACCGGCATCTCCTTCAGCGAGGACGTGGCCGGCCGCTTCGCCGCCTGCGGCTGGCACGTCCAGTCCGTCGACTGGACGAGCACCGGCCGCTACGTCGAGGACGTGGACGCGGTCCTCGCCGCGGTCGAGGAGGCCAAGGCCGACACCGGACGTCCGTCCCTGATCGTGCTGCGCACCATCATCGGCTGGCCCGCGCCCACCCTGCGCGACACCGGCAAGGCGCACGGTTCCGCGCTCGGCGCCGACGAGGTCGCCGCCGTCAAGACCCTGCTCGGCTTCGACCCGGAGCGGAGCTTCGCGGTGGAGGACGAGGTGCTCGCGCACGCTCGCCGGGTGCTGGACCGCGGTGCGGCCGCACACGAGCGCTGGGAAGCCGGCTACACGCGCTGGCGCACCGAGAACCCGGACCGCGCCGAGCTGCTCGACCGGTTGCGCGATCAGCGGTTTCCCGAGGGCTGGACCGACGCCCTGCCGGTCTTCCCCGCAGATCCGGGGGGAATGGCGACCCGCACGGCGTCGGGGGAGGTCCTCTCGGCACTGGCGCCCGTGCTGCCGGAGCTGTGGGGCGGATCGGCCGATCTGGCGGGGAGCAACAACACCACGATGGACGGCGAACCGTCGTTCGTCCCGGTGGGCAAGCAGACCACGAAGTGGCAGGGCGGCCCCTACGGGCGCACGCTGCACTTCGGCATCCGGGAACACGCGATGGCCGCGGCGCTCAACGGCATCGCGTTGCAGAGCCTGACCCGTCCGTACGGCGGCACGTTCCTGGTCTTCAGCGACTACCAGCGGCCCGCGATCCGGCTGGCCGCGCTCATGCAGCTGCCGGTCACCTACGTGTGGACCCACGACTCGATCGGACTGGGGGGAGGACGGACCGACCCACCAGCCGGTCGAGCACCTCGCCGCGCTGCGCGCGATCCCCGGTCTCGACGTCGTGCGCCCGGCGGACGCCAACGAGACCGCGGTCTGCTGGCGGCAGATCCTGGAGCACCGCACCCGTCCCGCCGGTCTGGTCCTGACGCGGCAGGACGTTCCGGTGCTCGACCGCGGGCCCGGTGGCCTGGCGCCGGCGGAGGGTGCCGCGCGCGGCGGCTACGTCCTCGCCGGCTCCGAGTCGCCGGACGTGATCCTGGTCGCCACCGGGTCCGAGGTGCAGATCGCCCTCGACGCCCGCGAGCTGCTCGCCGAGGACGGTGTCGGGGCCCGCGTGGTCTCGATGCCCTGCCGCGAGTGGTTCGCCGCACAGGAACTGTCCTATCAGGACGAAGTGCTCCCGCCGGGCGTGCGCGCCCGCGTGAGCGTCGAGGCCGCGGTCGCCCAGGGCTGGCGCGACATCGTCGGCGACGCGGGACGCGTGGTGTCGCTCGAACACTTCGGTGCCTCCGCCGACTACCGGCGCCTCTACGAGGAGTTCGGCATCACCGCCACCGCGGTCGCCGAGGCCGCGCACGACTGCCTGCGCGACGCGGTCACGTCGGTCCGTCCGGGAGGTGTGCAGCGCAGTTCCGCGCCCACCACCGGCGGCACCGGCGACCGTCCTGCCTGAACCACGAGGATTTCCGACCACGGAGGCACCATGGCCACGGGCCACGACCACCCGCTCACCGAACTCGCCGCCGCAGGCGTGTCGATCTGGCTCGACGACCTGTCCCGCGAGCTGTTGTCCGGGGGCAGGCTGCAGGCGCTGATCGCGGACCGCGGCGTCGTCGGCATCACGACCAACCCGACCATCTTCGCGTCAGCGCTGGAACGGGGAGAGCGCTACACGCGGCAGCTCAGACGGCTCGCGGAGGTGGAGGCGAGCATCGAGGACACGGTCTTCGCCATCACCACCGACGACGTGCGGGAGGCCTGCCACGTCCTGCGACCGGTGTACGACCGCACGGACGGCGTCGACGGCAGGGTGTCGCTGGAGGTCGACCCCGGCCTCGCCCACGACACCCAGGCGACCATCGACCGCGCCCGTCTGCTCTGGTCGGCCGTCGACGAGCCGAACCTGCTCATCAAGATCCCGGCCACCACGGCGGGGCTCGACGCGATCACCGCGGTCATCGGCGAGGGCATCAGCGTCAACGTCACGCTCATCTTCTCCCTCGACCGGTACCGGGAGGTGGTCGACGCCTACCTCACCGGCCTGGAGACGGCTCGCCTCAACGGGCTCGACCTGGCCGGCATCCACTCGGTCGCCTCGTTCTTCGTGTCCCGTGTGGACACCGAGATCGACGCGCGTCTCGACGCCATCGGCACCGACCGCGCGCTCGCGGCCAAGGGCAGGGCGGCGATCGCCAACGCCCGTCTCGCCCACGAGGTCCACGTGACGAGCCTGGCCACGCGACGCTGGCGCGACCTGGCCGCGTCGGGAGCACGGCCGCAACGACCGCTGTGGGCCTCCACGGGGGTGAAGAACCCCGCATACCCGGACACGATGTACGTGTCCGAACTCGCCATCCCGGGCACCGTCAACACCATGCCGGGACCGACGCTCGAGGCGTTCGCCGACCACGGCAACGTGACCCCCGTCGTGCTAGAAGAGGTCTACGGTCCGGCCCAGGACGTGCTCAGCGAGATCGCGCTGCTCGGAATCGACTACCGCGAGGTCACCGACGAGCTGGAACGCCAGGGCGTCCGCAAGTTCGTCGACAGCTGGGACGAGCTCGCGGAGACCGTCCGCGGCGAGCTCAGCCGCGACCTGGCCGCTCCCGTGCCTCACGGAAGATAGCCGTCAGGTGCTCACGGTGAGCAGCAGCACCACGTCCAGCAGCGCGATCGCGACGGTCAGCCGGAACGCGATCGCGCTGTGCGGCGCGCGGATCGCGGCGGCGGTCGTGACGACGGCCAACGCGACCCCGGTCGTCACCACGACCGCCGAGTAGAGCGCCGACGCCCCGGCGGGAGCGAGGCCCAGCACGACCGACGCCGTGGCGAGGGCTCCCGCCATGACGATCACCCCCGTGCGCGGACCGAGCCGGTGGGGCAGGCCCCGGACACCGGTCTCCGCGTCCGCGCGCAGATCCGGGAGCACGTTGGCGAAGTGCGCCCCGAACCCGAGCAGCGCGCCCGTCACCGGCACCCACCAGGGCGGCCACGTCCCGCCCGGCCCCGCCGCGTGCACACCGATCGTCAGCGCGGCGAACGAGAACAGGTAGGCGGCACCGGAGAAGGCGGTGCTCTTGAGACCGAGGTTGTACGCCCAGCCGCCCGCGACGCTCAGCAGCAGCACGACACCGGCGAACCAACCCAGCGACAACGACGACACGACCGTCGCCAGCGCCGCCGCGACCGCGGCGGCCGCGACCGCGGACACCGGAACCTCTCCCGCGGCAGCGGGTTTGTCCACGCGCCCGGCGGCGCGATCGCGTGCGGCGTCGATCCAGTCGTTGGACCAGCCGATCGACAGCTGGCCCGTGAGCACCGCGGCACCGAGCAGCGCGGCGCGCGGGCCGTCGGCCCCGGCGCCCAGTCCGAGCAGGACCGCCACCACCGTGACGGCGAGACCGGGAAGGGGATGACACGCGCGTGCCAGACCTTGCAGTAGTCGCAACGACTTCCGGCGGTGGATCGCTGTGCCGCTCATCTGCCGAGTGTAGGCGGAAGCCGTACCGTGACAGGGGTGACGACAATTTCGGCGGTGCACGGAGTTCTTCCGCCGCACCGCTACCCCCAGGCAAGGCTGACAAACCTGTTCGCCCGATTATGTCTGCCGGACTCCGCTTCCCGCGCGGTGGTCTCGCGCTTCCACAGCAGCGCCCGCGTCGGGTCGCGGCACCTCGCACTGGCCATCGAGCGGTACGACGAGCTCGACGGTTTCACCGCGGCCAACGACGCTTTCCTCTCCGTCGCGGTCGATCTCGGCTGTGAGGCCGCACTGGCGGCGCTCGCGGACGCGGGACTGCGACCGTCCGATGTGGACCTCACCGTGTCCACGACCGTCACCGGGATCGCGGTGCCCTCCCTCGACGCCCGGATCGCGGCGCGCATCGGCCTGCGGCCGGACGTGAAGCGGATCCCGATCATCGGCCTCGGCTGTCTGGCTGGCGCGGCGGGAGTCGCGCGGCTGCACGACTTCCTGCGCGGCTGGCCAGGCTCGGTCGCGATGCTCGTTTCGGTCGAGCTGTGCTCGCTGACCGTGCAACGGCAGGATCCCAGCGCTGCCAACATGATCGCCTCGGGTCTCTTCGGCGACGGCGCCGCGGCCGTCGTCGCTGTCGGCTCCGAGCACATCGGCGCCACGGCCGGTCCCCAGGTCGTGGACTCGCTGAGCCACCTGTACGCGGACTCCGAACGCGCGATGGGGTGGGACGTCGGAAGCACCGGACTGAAGATCGTGCTGGGCGCCGAGGTCCCCGAGCTGGTGCGCGAGCACCTCGCCGACGACGTCAAGAACCTGTTGGCACCACACGGTCTGGAGGTCGGCGACATCGCGCGCTGGATCTGCCACCCCGGTGGGCCGAAGGTCATCGAGGCCATCCAGTCGGTGCTCGGCCTCGACGAGCAGGACCTCGCGATGACCTGGCGGTCGTTGCACGAGATAGGGAACCTGTCCTCGGCGTCCGTGCTGCACGTCTTCGCGGACACGCTCGCGGCCCGGCCCGCCGCCCCGGGCGACTGGGGCGTGGTGATGGCGATGGGGCCGGGCTTCTGCGCCGAGCTGGTGCTGCTGAGGTGGTGAGCCAGGCGTGGTACTCGGTGCTGGTCGGCCTCGTCGCGGCCGAGCGGCTGGCCGAGCTGGTCGTCGCGAAGAGGAACCTGGCGTGGAGCCTCGCCCGCGGCGGGCGGGAGTCGGGGTTCGCGCACTACCCGTTCATGGTCGTGCTGCACACCGGCCTGCTGGCCGGGTGCCTGGCCGAGGTCTGGCTGTCCGGCCGCGCCTTCGTGCCCGCGCTGGGCTGGCCGATGCTCGCGCTCGTCGTACTGTCCCAGGTCCTGCGGTGGTGGTGCGTCCGGACGCTCGGACGTCAGTGGAACACCCGGATCGTCGTCGTGCCGGGGCTTCCGCTCGTGACCGGCGGTCCGTACCGCCTGTTCCCGCACCCGAACTACGTCGCGGTCGTGGTCGAGGGCTTCGCACTGCCCTTGGTGCACGGCGCGTGGCTGACCGCGTCGGTCTTCACCGTGCTGAACGCGGGTCTGCTGGCGGTCCGCGTCCGCGCGGAGAACGACGCGTTGCGGTCGGTCCGTGTCTGACCGGGTGCACGACGTCCTGGTGGCCGGCGGGGGCCCGGCGGGGCTCGCCGTCGCGCTGGGCTGCGCCCAGGCCGGCATGGACGTGCTGGTGTGCGAGAGGAGGCCCGGTGTGCTCGACAAGGCCTGCGGGGAAGGGCTGATGCCCGGTGCCGTGCGCGCACTGGCCGCGCTCGGGGTGGACCCGCCCGGCCACCCGATCGACGGCATCACCTACCGGCAGGGACCTCTGACGGCGCACGCGCCGTTCCGCTGTGGCGCCGGACGGGGAGTTCGCCGCGTCCGGCTGCACGACGCGCTCGGCGAGGCAGTCCGCCGTGCCGGGATACCTGTGCTGGACACGCCGGTCACCGACGTCCTCCAGCACGACGACCACGTGCGGGCCGGGGCGTTGCGGGCGCGCTACCTCGTCGCCGCGGACGGTCTGCACTCGCCGATCCGCGCTCTCGTCGGCCTGCGCTCGCCGGGCAGGACCTCCTCGCCGCGCTGGGGGCTGCGGCGCCACTTCGCCCTGGAGCGATGGGGTGGAGGTGACGTGGGCGCCCCGGTCGGAGGCCTATGTGACACCGGTGGCACCGGACACCGTCGGCGTCGCGATCCTGTCGCCGGTCCGGGGCGGCTTCACCGAGCAGCTCGCCGCTTTCCCCGAGCTGGCGGAGCGGCTGGCCGGTGCGGCACCGGTCTCGACCGTGCGCGGAGGAGGGCCGTTGAGGCAGCGGACCACCGGCCGGGTCGCCGGACGCGTGCTGCTGGCGGGCGACGCGGCGGGCTACGTCGACGCGCTGACCGGCGAGGGGCTCGCCCTGGCGCTGACGACCGGGGCCGAGCTCGTCCGCTGCCTGTCCGCCGGGCGTCCGGCGGACTACGACCGCGCCTGGGCGCGCACGTCGCGCCGGTCCCGCTGGCTGACGGAGTCGCTGCTGTGGGCCAGGAACCGGCCGGTGCTCGGGCGCCGGATCGTTCCCGCCGCGGTCCGCGCGCCGTGGCTGTTCGCCGCCGCGGTCGACCAGCTGGCTCGCTGATGGCCGCGCGCGACCGGTGGGACCTGGTCGTCGTCGGCGCCGGGCCCGCGGGCTCCACGGCCGCCCTGGCGGCGTTGCGCGCCGACCCGGACGCCCGCGTGCTGCTGCTGGACGCCGCGGAGTTCCCGCGCGACAAGGTCTGCGGCGACGGGGTCGCACCGCACGCGCTGGACGTCCTGGGCGGGCTCGGCGTGGACGTCGGCGCTCTCACCGCCGGCACGGCCCCCGTCCTCGGCCTGCGGCTGACCGCGCCGAGCGGCGTGACGGCCGCCAGGGGGTTCGCGCGCCCCACCTCGGTCGTCCCCCGCGCGCTGCTCGACGCGCGACTCGTCGCGGCTGCCCAGGAGGCGGGTGCGCGGCTGCGCCGGCACCGGGTGCGCTCGCTCGTCGCGGTGGCGGACGGCGTCGAGGTCGACGGGCGGTTCCACGCCCGCACGGTCATCGGCGCGGACGGCGCGGAGTCGGTCGTACGACGGCGAAGCGGAGCCAGGACCGCCAGACCGGGCACCACCGCCATCGCACTGCGCGGGTACACGAGCGCGGACCCGTGGCCGGAGCAGGAGCAGCGGCTCGTGATGGCCACCGCGCACTGGCCCGCGTACGCCTGGGTCTTCCCCGTCGGTGACGGCACCGCGAACGTCGGCTACGGCGAGCTCATCCGCACCGGTCCGCCGACGCGAGCGCATCTGACGGAACGCCTGCACGTGTTGCTGCCCGGCTGCCCTCCGCTGGCGCTGCGCGGGCACCGGCTGCCGTTGTCGCCGGGCAGGCCGGATGTCGGCCGCGGTCGCGTGCTGCTGGCCGGGGACGCGGCCTCGCTGATCAACCCGCTCACGGGCGAGGGGATCTACTACGCCGTCCTGTCCGGAGCCCTCGCCGGTGCGGCCGCGACGACAGCGGATCCCGCCGCGCACTACCGGCTGTCGTTGCGCCGTCTTCTCGGCAGACACCTGCGGCACACCGATGCCCTCGCCCTGCTTACCCGCGCGCCCGCCCTCGTGGACCTGGCCACGGCCGCGGCACGTGACGACCGGCATGCCTTCGACGAGCTCGTCGAGATCGGCCTGGGAGCGGGCACGATCAGTTCCGGCCTCGTGACGGCGATGCTCAGGGCAGCGGCCGGGAGGCCGCCACGCTCACCTCGGCGTTGACGTCGTCCGTGCGCGGACGTGCCGCGGCGCGATCCCGCGGCTGGTCACCGCCGTGGCGTAGACGCGCACCAGGTCGGACGCGACGCGGTGCCAGGAGTACCGCGCGAGCGCCCGGTCTCGTCCCGCGACGCTGAGCAGTTCCCGGTACGTGCCGTCGGCGAGCAGCGCGCGCAACGACTTGGCCGTGGCATCCGGTTTTCCCGGCGGGACCAGCACTCCGCTCAACCCGTCCACGACGACGTCGACGAGACCGCCGACCGCTGTGGCGAGAACGGGCGTGCCGCAGGCCATCGCCTCCAGCGCCACCCCGCCGGACGACCGCTCCCGCGGGGTGCACGCCACCACGTCGGCGGACCGCAGCAGCGCGGGCAGTTCGGCATAGGGCACGTGACCCGCGAATACGACGCGGTCACCGACCCCGGCCGAACGGGCGACTGCGAGCAGCCTCCTGGCCTCCTGGTCACCGTGGACGTCGCCCTGCGCGCCGCCGCCGGCGATCACCAGCTCCGCTCCCTCCACTGTGGACAGAGCACCGATCAGGTCGTCGAAACCCTTGTGCGGAAGCAGTCTTCCCACCGACACGATCCTGCGCGGCCGGTGCCGGTCGACGGCTGAAGGTCTCGGTGCGAAGAGGTCGAGATCGACGCCCTTCGGCACCACCACCAGTTTCGACCGGTCCACGCCCATGCCGAGAACGGCGCGAGCCTCCGCGGAGCTGGTCGCGACGACCAGGGCGACCTCATGACCGATGAGCCGTTCCACCGCAACGCGTTTGGTCGAGTCCGCCTCGGCCGCACGGTGGTCCTGAGGCCGTGCCGTGCCCAGCGAGTGGTAGGTCTGCACGACCGGCACCAGGCTGTTCCTGGCGCTCAGCACGGCGGCGATCCCGGACAGCCAGCCGTGGGCGTGCACGACGTCAGGGCGCCGCGCCTTCCAGGCCAGCTCGAGGAACTCGACGAGATCTCCCGCGTAGGCCAGGACTTCGTCCGCGCCGAGCTCCACCGGGGGCCCGGCCGGCACGTGCACGACCTCGTAGCCGCGCGGGCTGTGCACGAGCTGCGGAACGTGGGGATGGTCGCGCCGCGTGTAGACGACGACCCGGTGGCCGAGCGCGGCCAGCGCGGCCGCGAGTCCCGCGACGTGGAGACCCTGGCTGCCGGCGCCGGACGATCCGGGGTCGGCCAGCGGGCTGGAGAGCACGGAGACAAGCGCGATGTTCTTGCGCGTGAACGAGATCGGCTCGACACGGACGCCCACGGTGTTCTCCTCACGACGAGGTGATGAGACCGCGGGTCCGGGCGGTTGCTGCGTCTGCCAGCTCGTTCAGGTTACCCACACGGCGGCCGTCCGGCACTCCGGAACGCCGAGCACCCATTGAGCCGAGCCGAGATCCCGGTCCCGTCGGACGATGCCGCGGGACCGGTCCGGTCACAGATCGGTGGGACGTGGTGAGAGGACGACCTCGGGGCGCAGTTCGCCGAGAACGACCTCTCTGGCCACATCGGCCAGCCGGCGACCACCGTTGCGGGCGTAGCCGCGCAGCGTGTGGAACGCCTGCTCCATGTCGAGGTTCCCGGCGAACGCGAGCACACCCTTGGCCTGTTCGATGACGACCCGGCTGTTCAGCGCCATCTGCAGCTGCTCGGTGACCACCTCGCCGCGCCGGATGGCGCGTTCCTGCAGGATCCCGATCGTCGCCGTGTCCGCGAGGGTGCGCACGACCAGCAGGTCCTCGTCGCTGAGCAACCCGGTCTCGTGGCGGAACAGGTTCAGCGTGCCGATGGTCTCGCGCCGCAGCCTCATCGGTACGGCGTGCACCGAGGCGAAACCCCCCGCGAGGGCGAGCGGCGCGAACCGCGGCCAGCGCTGGACCTCCTTCGACAGGTCCGCGACGAGCACCGCCTCGCCGCTGTGCGCGCAGTCGTAGCACGGGCCCTCGCTCGCCTGGACCTGGAACAGCTCGAGCGTGCGCGTCTGGGCCGACGAGTAGGCCACCACCCGCAGGCCGCCGCGCTGGTCGGACAGCATCAACCCGGCCACCGTCGCGTCCAGCAACTGGACGCAGTGTTCGACCAGCCGGTGCAGCACGTCCACCACGTCGTAGTCGTCGACCAGCGTGTCCGCCAGCTCGACCAACGCGTGGAGCAACCGCGACTCCCGCTCGGTCCTGGACGGTGCGCTACCGCTCATCACCAGCTCCTGTCTTCTTCGTCCGACGGTAGTGCTGCCAGTACGGGGCCGCCGTCGAGGTCTCGCAGGCGGTCATGCGCGGAGCTCCAGCGGGGACAGCTCGCGGTTCACGATGTCCTTGGCGACCTCGTCGAGAGGTCTGCCCATCGCGAAGGCGTAGCCGCGCAACCGGGACAGCGCCTCCTCCGCGGAGATGCCGAGCGCGGCGAGCACCATGCCGGTCGCCTGGTGCACCTGTTCGCGGCCGGGCGAAAGCACACCCCGCAGGCCGTCGGCGCCGTCGAACTCGCCCAAGAGCACGCCGAGCAGCACCGCGGTCACCACGTCGACCACCTCCAGCGCGACGGCGAGCTCGTCCGCCGACAACCAGCCGGGCCGGCTTCGGTAGAGGTCGATCGCGCCGATGCCGATCGCCCCCGCCTGCAACGGGAACGCGAAGATCGCGCCGATGGGCAGCGCGGCGATCGCCGCCGCGAACACGGGCCACGCGAGGACCGACGCCTGCGACAGGTCGGGAACCAGCACGGGCCGGCGGGTCGCGAACGCCTCGAAGCACGGACCCTCGCCCAGGTCGAACTGGACGTTCTCGATCTTCATCGCGATCACGTCGCTGGCGTACAACGTCTCCCGCTCCTGCGGGCCACTCAGCACCGAGATCGAGGCGCCGTCCACCGGCAGCAGGCCCACGCACGCGCGGATCACGCGAGCCAGGACGTCGAGCTCGCTGTTGCTGTCGCGCAGCGCCGCGATCACCGTGGCGCGCGCTTCGATCACCGATCGGCGACGACTGTCAGGTTCGCGCACCTCTGGTCACACCGCCGAACAGCGACCACTGGTCCATGACTGGCACGGTTTCCTCCACCACGTCGACTGGTTCCAGTCGCTCCTGGACGTAGCGAGGTCTAGGCCCACGCCTTGCGTGACCGCATCAGGATCAACACACCCAGCCTACCGCGTGCCTTCGTGGCACGCCGTTCGCCCTACTGGCAACGGGTTTCAACGCACGCGGCGGCTGAGTCCTACCCTGGTCCGCCCGCCGGGGACCCGCGGTGGCGAAGGAGAACAGGTCCGGATCGCGCCGGTTCACCGGCGATGCGCGCGGGTGACCCCGCCGCCGGTGTGCGGGTCACGGCCGCGCGGGTAGACGTCGTGCTCGCTGATCGTGCCGTCCCGGTTGCGGGTGATGTGGTCCACCGCGTGCACGATCGCCATCTCACGGCCGTCGGCGCTCGCCTCCTCCTTGTTGAGGTGCGTGCTGGAGGCCTGGTCGTTGCCCTCCACCCGGTTCTTCCACCGGCCGTCCTCGAAGTAGGTCTCGATGTCGCCTCGCATGGGCTCACTCCTGTCGGGTCGTCCGGTCGAGTACCCCCGGCCGCGACCCGCACACCACTCACCCTCCGGCCGGCGACTCCGGCCAGGCGGCCTGGGCCTGCGCGGCGGTGGCGTAGGTGGTGAAGAAGGTGTCCAGCCCGATGAGCACGAGGGTGCGGGCGAGGTGGCGTGGGACGCCGGCGAGCGCCAGGCCGGCCTCCGCGGAGTGCGCGATGTTGCGGGCGGCGATCAGCGCGGAGATGCCGCTGGAGTCGCAGAAGAGCAGTCCGGTCAGGTCGAGCACGACCTGCTGGCCCGGCCGCGGCGAGATCGCCTCGACGGCCTGGAGCGCACGCGGGGCCGAGGCGGAGTCGAGCTCCCCGGCGAACTCGACCACCGGACCCGCTTCCAGGTCGAGCGTGGTGACGGTGAACGAGGTCATGGTCTCTCATCTCCAAGCAGGCGCACGCTGAGTGCGAGGAGCGCGGTGTCGTCGTCGACACCGTCGCCGAAGCTGTCGAGCAGCAGGGACACCGCGGCCACGGTCTCGGTCGCGCTGCCGACGTCGAGGGTGTCGGCCCAGTCGCGCAGGTCCTCCTCGTCGTAGCGGACGCGGCCGTGTGTGCGGGCCTCGGTGAGTCCGTCGGAGTAGAGCAGGAGTGTGTCACCGGGCCGCAGGCGCAGCTCGACCTCGACGAAGCGGGCGTCCGGCAGCGCGCCGATCAGCTGACCGCCCCTGGTGTCGAGGAGTTCGGCCGCACCGTTGTGGCGGATCACCAGCGCCGGTGGGTGCCCGCCGCTCGCGAGGGTGACTTTGGCGCCGTCTCCCGCCGGTTCGAGCAGGCCGTGGATGGCGGTGCAGAACCGCGGCGTCGCGCCGTGCTGGTCCTTGAGCAGCGCCGTGTTGAGGCGCTTCAGCACGGAGGCGGGACCGGGTTCCTGCACGGCGGCGGCGCGCAGCGTGTAGCGGGTCAGCGACGTGACCACGGCGGCCTCCGCGCCCTTGCCGGACACGTCGCCGAGGAAGAACGCCCACGTGTCGCCGGTGAGGGGGAAGAGGTCGTAGAAGTCGCCGCCCACCTCGTCCGCGGAGGCGGGGTGGTAGTAGGCCGCGACGTCCATGCCGGGCACGTCCGGCAACGACGGCGGCAACAGCGTGCGCTGCAAGGTGGAGGCCAGCAGCTGTACACGGTCGCGTTCCTGTTCCGCCTCCTGGCGTGCGCGCAGCAGTTCGTGTTCGTAGGCGCGCCGGTCACCGGCGTCGAAGATGGTGGTGCGGATCAGCTGAGCCGTGCCGTTCGCGCTCGTCTTGACCGTCGAACTGACCAGCACGGCCATTCGCGTTCCGTCCGCGCGCACCAGTTCCAGCGCGATACCGCCGATCTCGCCGTGCATGCGCAGCATCGGCGCGAAGTGCGTCTCGTGGTAGATCCGGTCGCCGACGGGGAGCAGATCGGCGAACCGCCGACGCCCGAGGAGTTCCGCGCGTTCGTGTCCCAGCCATCCCAGGAGCGTGGCGTTGATCTTGGCGATCGTGCCGTCCATCAGCGTGGACAGGTAGCCGCACGGTGCGTTCTCGTACAGGTCTTCCGCACTGTCCTCCAGCAACGCCGAGAACGTGGTCTCCACTCCGGCCTCCTCGCCGCTTCCCGCCGGGCGGATCACCGGGCGCCCGCGAACTCAGCGATCGCGGCCGCCGTCTGCTCTGGAGCGCTCAGCTGCGGGCAGTGGCCGATCGCATCGAGCGTCACCAGCACGCTGCCCTCGATCCGGTCGTGCACGAACTGGCCGACCTCGCGCGGCGCGATCGCGTCCGAGGAGCACTGCAGCACGGCGGTCCGCACGGTGACGTCCGCGAGGTCCGCGCGGTTGTCGGACAGGAAGGTGGTGCGCGCGAACACCCGCGCGATCGCCGGGTCGGTGCGGCAGAACGCGGCCTCCAGCTCACCGGCGACCTCGGGCCGGTCCGGGTTGCCGGCGATGACCGGCGCCATCGCCGCGGACCAGCCGAGGTAGTTCGACTCGAGCGAGTCGAGCAGCTCGTCGATGTCCGCACGGGTGAAACCGCCCCGGTAGTCGCCGTCGTCGAGGTAGCAGGGCGACGGGGTCAGCAGCACGAGCTTGGCGAACCTCTCGGGCTCGCGGTTGGCCGCGAGGACGGCGATCATCGCGCTGACCGAGTGTCCGACCAGCACGACGTCCCGCAGGTCCAGCTCCGCGCAGATCTCCAGCACGTCCTCGGCATAACCGTCGAGTGTGGTGTAGCGCTGCGGGGACCAGGCCGCGACGTCGGACCTGCCCGACCCGACGTGGTCGAACAGCACGATCCGGAACCGCTTCGACAGGTCAGGCACCACCAGCCTCCACAGGTTCTGGTCGCAGCCGAACCCGTGGGCGAGCAGCACCGTCGGAGCGTCCTCGCAACCGATGACGGTCACGTTGTTCCTGCGTCGGGCGTCCATCACCGCATCCTGTCACCTGTGCGCGCGGCGGCCGGCCTGGGTGCACCCGGCCACCGGCCGTCGGGTCCGGCGTCAGCGGAGCGCGAGCGGAGTCCGCGTCCGGCGTCTGTCCACTGTGGAAGATGATTCCGGCATGATCTTTCCGTGCTGTGCCGGTGCCCTGACGGACTCATTCCCGCGTCCCTTCGCGCGTGATCGCGTTCCGCAGCGCGTCCAGGGCGTGGTGTTGCAGCAATCTCACGGCCGCCGCCGTCGAGCCCAGTGCCGACGCCGCCTGCTCGGCGGTCAGGCCGCGCACCACGCGAAGCTCCAGCACGGCGCGTTGCTCAGGGCTGAGCACGCTCAGATGTCCCAGATCGGCGTGGGGCTGATCGCTCAAGAGGACACCGGCCCTGGACCGGAGGGATCCCGAAACCTGTGGGGAACGTGGTCTCGCACGGCCCACGCGAGGCCACGAGGTGCCTCGGCGTCGAGCTGCGACTGCACCGCCACCAGACTCTTCACCACTCGTCGTCCAGCAGCAGGGTGAGAGCGATGTCGGCCAGCTGCACTGCTCCGGCGACCTCGGTGGGTGTCAGCGCGTCGCCGTCGCCGCGGTGGATCTCCAGCACACCGAGCGGTTCCGCGCCGAGGGCGAGAGGAAAGGCGAAGATCGCCGCGACTCCGGCCTCGACCGCCGCGCCGGCCAGGAGCGGCCAGCGCACCGACGCCACGTGGTCCACGAGATCCGGCACGAGCACCGGCCAGTTCTGCCGGGCCGCTTCGAACGCGGGCCCCTCGCCGAGCATGGTCTGCAGCTCCGCGATCTCCTCGCCGCAGAACCCGGAACTCGTGTAGAGGTCACAGCGGCCTGCGGCCTCCCACAGGTAGAGCGCCGTGCCGATCGCGTTCGTCCGCACCCCGCACGCGATGCACACGTGCCGGACGGCGACCTGGCGGTGGACGAGCCGGGCGGCGACGTTCGCCGAGACCGCCGAAAGGCGGCTGATTTCGAGCATGGTGGGCAGCACTCCAGACCGTGACTGGCGAAGTGGGGCCACCGGGGTCCGGGGCGGCGTGGCGCGATTCCGCCCGACCGAGCCGGACGCCGGACCGATCCTAGCGTCGAGCGCGCCCGGCGACCTCCGCCGTTCGGTCACCGCGGCGAATCTCGGCTCACGGATGTCGTCCGGTGTGGCACGACACCACTTCGAGCACAGGCCGGCACCGGGTGCGCGTTCGCGGCTCGGCGACCTGCCAGGACCAGCGGCCTGTCAGGGCTGGGCACGGTCACCGGGGCGCAGAACGCGATCACCGCGGCCGACGCCGTTCTCGGCTTCCCGCCGGTTCCGGTCGCAGTGCGTTCACCGGCGCGGCGGCGTCCGCGGCGTCCGAGACCGCTGCGGCTGCCGCCTCGCTCGCCTGCGCGACGTCCTCCTCGGCCTGTGCGGCGGCGGCCTCCACGGCTTCGTCGCGCCCGGCGGCGACTGATCGTGGCAGCACCTCTGAGAACGCCTTGGAGACGTCTTGCAGTGCGGTGGTGACCTCGCTCGGGATTACCCAGAAGGTGTTGCCGGGACCGTCCGCGAGCTTGGGCAGCATCTGGAGGTACTGGTAGGCGAGGAGTTTCGGGTCGGGATCGTTGCGGTGCACTGACTGGAAGACCTGGTCGATGGCGCGGGACTCGCCCTCCGCCTTGAGGATGGTCGCGGCCCGGTTTCCTTCCGCGCGCAACACCGCGGCCTGCTTGTCGCCCTCGGCCGTGAGGATCTGCGACTGACGCTGTCCTTCGGCGTTGAGGATCGCGGCCCGCTTGTCGCGCTCGGCCCGCATCTGCTTCTCCATCGCCTCCTTGATGCTCTGCGGCGGGTCGATGGCCTTGATCTCCACGCGGTTGACCCGCAGACCCCACTTGCCGGTCGCGTCGTCGAGCACGCCGCGCAGCTGGTTGTTGATCGTGTCGCGTGAGGTGAGGGTCTTCTCCAGGTCCATGGAGCCGACGACGTTGCGCAGGGTGGTGACGGTGAGCTGCTCGACGGCCTGCAGGAAGCTGGCGATCTCGTAGGCGGCGGCCCGGGGGTCGGTGACCTGGAAGTACAGCACCGTGTCGATCTCCACCACGAGGTTGTCCTCGGTGATCACCGGCTGCGGCCGGAACGACACCACCTGCTCGCGCAGGTCGATCGGCGGGTAGACGCGGTCGACGTAGGGGATGACGAAGTTCAGGCCGGGCGTGAGGGTGCGCTGGTAGCGACCTAGACGTTCGACGTTGCGCGCACGTGCTTGCGGCACGATGCGCACAGCGCGCAGCACGGTGAACACCGCGAAGATCGCGAGCACCAGCCCGGCGACGAGCAGTGTGGACATGGCTCACTCCCGTGGGTAGACGACGGCGGTGGTGCCGTCGATGTGCAGTACGTCGACCGTGCTTCCGGCCGGGATGACGACGGACCTGTCGTACGGGCGAGCCGTCCAGTCCTCACCACGCAGCCGCACCAGGCCCTCGTGGTCGTTCACCTCACGCAGCACGTAGGCGGAAGCACCGACCAACGCCTCCACGCCGAACCGCTCCGGCCGCGGTCGCAGCATCATGCGCCGCGCCCAAGGCCTCACGAGCACCACGCCCGCGGCGGACACGACGCTGAACACCACGAGCTGACCGGCGAGCGGCAGACCGATCGCCGCCGACCCCGCCGTGGTGATCGCCGCGACGCCGAGCAGGCCGAGTGCCGCGGTGAGCGTGAAGATCTCGGCGATGGCCAGCACCAACCCGATGATCAGCCAGATGAGCCAGGGATCCACGGCGCCACCCTCCCCAGGTGGAGGTACGCCTCGAACGCGCGACGTCTCCTCACGATCGTCGATCCGAATCCGTTCTCGTGTGGCGCTGCTGCTACGGGTCTGCTGGTCATGTGGCCTCCGTCAAGCCGAACACGGACGAGTTCGATGCGAGCCTCACACCGCACGGATGCGGTTCTCGGCAGGCGCAGGGCCGCGGTCGTCACGTGGCGCGGCGCCGAGGTCGGGTGTCTGCTCCCGATGGGCACGTCGTGCGGGTGTCCGCGGGCCGAGCGCGTCGGTGAGGCGGAACTCGACGGTCGTGGGCAACTCGTCGATGGCGAGGGCTCGGCGCAGTCGTGGCAGCCCTTCCGCGACGAGTGCGTGCCGGATCGCGCCGGGCTCGCCGTCCTGCGTCGTGCTGATCACCAGTGCCAGAGCCGGGGCGTCCAGGCGCCCGGCCAGGGTGCCGTGCACGGCGTGCACGCCGGGGTAGGCCTCGATCTCTGCCAGCAAAGGGGTGATGGCAGTGCTCGCGGCCAGTTCGGTCCGGCCGCTGCCGGGTTCGGTGTCGTATCGCCAGGTGCTGCTCTCAGGTGTGCGGTCGGCCTGTGCGACGAGCCACCGGATCGCCAGGAGCCCGAGAGCCGCTGAGCCGATCGCGGCGACGTACCAGACCCACGTCGGCGGCAGGGCGTCGCCGGGAACGAGAGGGGCGTCGGGGCGGAGCAGGTTCAGGGTGGTGAGGGTCTCGGCCACCACGACACCGCCGCCGACGAGCAGCACCAGACCGGTGACCGCCAGCACGACGCGGTTGAGCCTTGCTGGCCTCTCGAGGCCGTTCATCGTGTTCTCCTGGCTTTGACGTGGACGACCACGGCTGGTCGGATGGCCGGCCGGATGCGGTCGAGCCGGTTCTCGACCGCGCCGCGCACGGCGGCGGCGAGCCCGTCGGTGATCGTGCGGTCCGTGCTGACGGTCGTGGTGATCGTGCGCCGTCCGAGGGTGAGCCTCGCGGCGGTGACGCCGTCGACCGATGAAGCGGCTGTGCGCAGGACGTTGCGCAGGCTCCGGCGGGTGACCCCGGAGTCCATCGTGGACCTGGTGTCCGGGTCGTCGTCGCGCAGTGGCAGTACGACGGGGTTGCCGGGGAGCACCGCGCACAGCAGCAGGCCCGCACCGAGCACGACGCAGACCGCGGCGGTGAGCGCGACGACGGGGTCTTCCCAGCGGGTGTCGTGCACAGCGGCGAAGACGGCGCGGGGATCGACCCACGGGTCCTGCCCGAGGAGCGTCTGCACCGACACGACGGCGGCGAGAACGCAGGCCGCGAGGACGGTCAGAGCCACGAGGACGGCCGGTGTGCTGCGGCGGGGCAACCGCTTCATCGGATCCTCCGCGGCGTCACGACCGCGCGGTGCAGTGCGGTGACGGTGATGTCGACCTTCGACACGCTCAGGCCGGTCAAGGCGTGGACCCGGCTGATCAGGTGTGTCCGCGCGGACTCGGCGGTGCTGCCCACCGGCGCCGGGTAGGTGATCGACAGCCGCACGTCGAGCGCGACGACCGCGCCGGTGATCCTCGCGGCGATCCGCACGTTCCGTTCGGCCTCCTCGGCGCCGACCGTGACACCGAGCACGCGCGGTGCGGAACCACCGATGCCGTCGACCTCGAGCGCCGCGTGCGAGGCGATCCGCTCCACAGCTCTTTCGCTGATCGTGAGGCTGCCGCGCGCACCTGGATCGTCCGTGTTCTCCTGCGCGGGTGGGCCTGCGGGGGTCACGACGGTCAGGTCCGGTCGCGGCCGGAGAGCGCCGAGATGTCGAGCTTGCCGTCGAGGACCCTGCCGACGACGAGCCCGGCCGCACCGAGCAGCAGCACGACGATGAAGGCGCCGAAACCGCCGAACGCGGCGGCGAAGCCGAGCGCGATGCCCGCGAGCATCCCGGTGGTGGTCGAGTTCATGGTGTTGTCCCTGCTCTGGTGGCCGGAGTGCGGCTCGTCGCCCAGGCCCTCGCGGAGGGCAGGGGGAGCTTGCGCGCCGAGCGACGCCCGGTGGTGATGCCGGGCGACAGGACGCGGGGAATCGCGATGTCGCCGATCCACAGGTGAACCGGGAACTCGACTCTCCCGATCGCGGCGTGGACGGTGGCGCGCACGGCCGCATCGACTTCGGCGGTCGTGGCCGGGTACCTCGCGACGACGCCGATGACGATCTCGTCCGTGCGCAGGCGAACTCCCTCCACCCTGCGGCCCGGCAGGAGGGTGACGATCTCCCCGTACCGGCCGCTGTGCGGTCCCGCCACCTGGGGAAGGACCGTCACCGCGGTGGCGATGACCATCGCGTCGATCTGGGGGCTCACTGCACCCGACCGGGTTCCGGAGTCCTGCCGTCGTCCTCCTCGCCGGGGATGTGGACGTCGGTGACCGCGATGTTGACCTCCACGACCTGGAGACCTGTCATCTGCTCGACCGCGCCGATCACGTTGCGGCGAACCGCACTGGCCAGGTCCGCGATGGACACGCCGTACTCGACGAGGATGTGCAGGTCGATGGCGGCCTGTCGCTCGCCGACCTCGACCGAGACTCCCTGACCCGCTGACGCGGTGGCGCCGGGAATGCGCTCGCGCAGCGAGCTGAAGGCACGCGCCGCGCCTCCGCCCAGCGCGTGCACACCGGGGATTTCGCGCGTGGCGAGTCCGGCGATCTTCTGGACCACGGTGTCGGCGACGGTGGTCGTCCCCTCGGAGGAGGAGAGCAGGCTCCTGTTGGACGTCGCGATCTCGGAGTTCGTGGTCTGCGCAGGTGGTGTGGCTGCGGAGATGGTCGGGTTGGTCACTGCGGGTCTCCTCGATCTTGCGTTCGGTGTGGAGCGGATCCCGGGAGATCTCCTGTGACCCGAACGGCTGCCGCCACGTGAGCGCGGCGGGGCCGCGAGTGGTGCAGGAGAACGAAGCAGTAGAAACGCTCCCGGAAATCCCCTGTCGCCTGGGTCCGGGGCGGTTGGATGTCTGATGAGTTCCCCGGCATGCGGACCGCAAACCACTGCGGAGCGAGTAGCGGGACGAGTCGGAGTCCGTCTTCCGAGTCCGATGTGGGCTAGAGAACCAGAGCACGCACCCTCGCAGAACGACGCCGCTGCTTGACGGCTACGGGACTTCCACCGCGCTGTCCACGCCGAAGTGGACTTCGCGCCGTCTGGCGATGACGCGGTGGACCCACCGCCGAGCAGCCCGTGTAGCGTGGTGCCATCAGTCATGGTTCCGAAGTACCGGTCGCCCGTGATCACGTGTCACGGGCGTTTTGCTGTTCAGCATCTCCGAGGGCCATGGCGGATCACCTCCGGCTCCGCATCGTGCGGGTGCCGAATCATGCTTGGCGCGCACATGGCCACCGGAACCGTCAAATGGTTCAACGCTGAAAAGGGCTTCGGCTTCATCGAGCAGGACGGCGGTGGCGCGGATGTGTTCGTCCACTACTCGAACATCGCCGCCCAGGGCTTCCGCGAGCTCCAGGAGGGCCAGAAGGTCTCCTTCGAGGTCACTCAGGGCCAGAAGGGCCCGCAGGCGGACAACGTCGTCCCCGCCTAGTTCTTGCTGAGCCGCTGAACAGCGGGTGCGTGAACGAACACCGAAGCCCGCCGGTTGGGTCCAACCGGCGGGCTTTGCTCGTGGAGCTGCGGGCGTCACCCGGCTGGGTGGCGGAGGGGTGAGCCGGCGTCGTGCAGGTGGCGCAGTACCTGGGCATAGGAGTGGCGCAGGGTGGTTTTGCTGTAGGGGATGCCGTGCCGGAGGCAGAAGTTCTCGACGAGGGGTTGCGCGTGCCGCAGGTTGGGGCGGGGCATGTGCGGGTAGAGGTGGTGCTCGATCTGGTGGTTGAGGCCGCCGAGCAGGGCGTCGACCCAGCGGCCGCCGGTGACGTTGCGGGAGGTGAGCACCTGCTTGTGGAGGTGGTCGAGGCGCTGGCCCTCGGTGATGATCGGCATGCCCTTGTGGTTGGGTGCGAAGGAGCAGCCGAGGTAGACGCCCATGAGGCCTTGGTGCACGGCGATGAACACGATCGCCTTCGCCGGCGACAGCACGAGGAACACCGCCGCCAGGTAGGCGATCATCGGCACGATCTGGAGCGCGGCTTCGCGCCACGGGTTTCGCAGTTCGTTGCGGCACAACGCGATGAGGCCGGAGATGCGCAGCACGGCGGCTTCCGCCAGCAGGAGCGGGAAGAACAAGAACGCCTGGTGCTTGGTGATCCAGCTGTACAGGCCGCGTTTCCGGGCGGCCTGGGCGCGGCTGAAGGCGAGGGCGTGGATCTCGATGTCGGGGTCGTGGTCCTCGTGGTTGGGGTTGGCGTGGTGGCGGTTGTGCTTGGCGACCCACCACTGGTAGCTGATGCCGGTGAGGCTGCCGTGCAGGTGCCCGACCACGTTGTTGTTGCGGTGACTGCGGAAGATCTGCCGGTGCCCCGCGTCATGGCCGATGAACGCCAGCTGTGTTGAGGCCACGGCCAGGGCGGCTGCCGTGAGCAGTTGCCACCAGGAGTTGCCCAGCATCGCGAAGGTCACGGCGATCGCGCCGAGCAGCAGCGCGTTGACCGTCATCCGCAGCAGGTAGTAGCCGCGTCGGCGGTTCAGCAGGCCGGCGGCCTTGAGTTCCTTGGTGAGGCGGGCGAAGTCGCTGCCGCGAGGGCGGTCAGCCGTGTCTGTCAGGACGTCGTGCGTTGAGGTCATGTACCTGCTCCGGGGGGTGGCTGTGTGGAGCCGTTGTGGTTTCACTTCTCGGCTTCGGTGTCCAGGCCGGGTTCGTCCGGTCCGGACTCCTCGGGTTGGCTGGTGTGCACGTCGGCGGGTGACACGTGTTCGTCGGCCTCGCTGCGCAGGGAGCGGATCGCGGAGTTGAGCACCGCCAGCAAGGGAACGGCGAGCAGTGCGCCCGCGATGCCTGCGACGAGCAGGCCTGCCGCGATGGCCAGCACCACCGCGAGCGGGTGCAGCTTCACCGCGCGTCCCAGCAGGAACGGTTGCAGGATGTGGCTTTCGAGCTGGTTCACCGCGATGACGATGATCAGGACGATCACCGCGGTCAGGGGACCGTTCGCGACGAGTGCGATGAGGACGGCGACGGCACCGGCCACCACCGCGCCGAAGATCGGGACGAACGCGCAGATGAACACCAGCGCCGCCAGCGGAACCGCCAGCGGTACGCGCAGCACGGCCAGTCCGATGCCGATACCGACCGCGTCCACCACCGCGACCGCTCCGGTGGCGCGGACGTAGCTGACCAGTGCGGCGAGGCTGCGCCTGCCTGCCACGTCGACCCGCCTGCGGGGTCCGTCGGGAACGACGCGGATGAGGAACTGCCAGATCCGGGGGCCGTCGTAGAGGAGGAACGCGAGCGCGAACAGCACCAGCAGCATCTCGGCGAGGGTCTCGCCGACTGTCGCGGCGGTGGTGATGGCGCCCGTCGTGATGCCGGACTGGTTGTCCTGCAAGGTTTTCAGGATCCGGTCGGCGAAGTCGCTCAGCTGGGTCTCGCTCAGTTGCAGCGGGCCGTTGACGAGCCAGCCGGAGATCGTGTCGATGCTTCGGGCCAGTTGCGCTGCCAGGTCCGGCAGGCCGTTGACGAAGGTCACCACGACGAACGTCAACATTCCGCCGAGCACGAGCAGTCCGCCGACCAGGACCAGCGCGGTGGCGAGACCTCGGGGAACTCGGTGTGCCATCAGGAAACCGACGGCCGGTGCGAGCAAGGCGGCCAGCAGCAGCGCGATCGCGAGCGGCACGACGAGTGCCGCCAGCCTGCTGAAGATGACACCGATTACGTAGAGCGCCGCGACCACGACGAGAAAGCGCCAGCTCAACGCTGCGCCGACCCGCAGCACAGCTGGAATCGGGCTTCGTTCGGGCGGCACTTCACCGCGGTCGGTGCTCACCAACGCCTCCAGTGTCGATTTCCGACGCCGGGGTCCGGGGGGGGGGGGGGGGGGGGGGGGGGTCATCGGTGAGTCGGCAGGTGGCTGCCTGTCTCTGCTCGGATTTCCCTGCCGCGCAGGGCGCAAACCCAGCTGGGACAGCAGGCGCTCGCGAACCACTCAGGTGTGTTGCTCGATCAACGGATGTGCTCGGGGATGTGGTCCAGTGCGCCCAGCACGTGCACGGCGAGAGCTCGCGAGGATTCGGCGCTGAGCTCGGAATGATCGGTCAGGGTGTCCTGAACCAGCTTGAGCCTGCGCTCGTACAGGGACACGTAGGTCGACGCTGTCATCTCTTCTCACTCTCTCGGCTGTGGTGCTCGGGTCTGGAGGGCGGTCGAGGAGAACAGGTCCGCGACGGTGTCGGTGTTGTCGCGGTGTGCGGCGCGCATCATCGCTTCATGTGCGGCCGATGAGGACGTGTCGGGGGGAACGAGCAGCAGGGTGAGGCGGCGCCGGTCTGAGGCGATGAGGTCCACGGTGTGGGCGGGTCTGGTCCGGAACCCGTCGAGCCGGACTCGGATGCCGTCGGCGGCTATGCGGCGCGGCGCGGTGTCCCAGTCGCTGAGGTGGTAGTTGACTCTGGGGATCTCACCGAGCCGGACGTTCAGCACTGCGAGCAGGGCGGGCAGTTCGGTGGTGAGGTCGTGGGAACGTGGCCACCAGGCGCCGTCGACGTATCCCGTGGCAGGCGCCTGCGGCCGCAGGCGCAGTCGCAGCGGAGACCGCGGCTGCTGTTCGTCGGCGTCGGCGGCCGGTGGGGCGGTGGATTGGTGAGGGACCGGCGTCATGCCGGACTCCAGTCTCGGCCAGAGAAAACTGCCGGTTCAGGTTTCGTCGAGTACGACCTGAGCTTGACCGCTCAGGTGCGAGATGTTCTCGACAAAATCAACCATACACCGTTTCAGTTGTGATCGACTGAAAAGTTTCGCGTTGTTCGTGTCGTCGGTGGGCATCCGCGAAGCTTCAGTCGCGACACCGCCGATCTATCCGTTTTCGCTGCTAGATGCCCTGTGGTGGGGCGAATGCGGGGCGGAGCTGTGTCGCTCGGCGGCCGAAGGGTTGCCATCGTCGGATTCTCATGTGAATTTCAGGTGATAATGCGCGCGGGTGGTATAGAGTATGCGAAAGAGATTATTTCGACGTTTTCAGATTTGAGGCTGAGAGCAGCTTCCCGCTCGCTCGTCGGGCAGGCGGTTCGTCTTGGTCATGAGGAGAGATTTCAGTGAGCACCGTCAGCGACAACGCATGAACGCAACTCCCGAAGATGCTTCAGTGATCGCGCAGCGACTGCACCTCGCCGCCGGCTTCCACTCGTCCGAACGCGACTGGGTCGTGGATCGCCTGGCCGCGCTCGGTTCCCGTCTGCGGTCGTACCGCGACGACGAGATCGAACTGGAGATCAGCCTCAAAGACCGCAAGGGCGTCGAGCAGCGCGTCATGCTGCAGTGCTGGATCAACCACGGCCATCGGCTGCACCTCGTCGCCACCTCGTCCCAGCGAGAGCTTCCCGCGGCGCTCAACGAGGTCCGCGACGAACTGATCCGTCAGGTCGGCGAGACCAAGACCCGCACCGAGCCGCGCAGCAACCGCGCGCTGCGGTCCGTCCCGACGCCGCCCGAA
>NZ_FOFV01000010.1 GCF_900111005.1 Lentzea albida | reverse complement strand
ATCGCCTGGTTCGCCGACCGCGATGTCATGGTCGAAAGAGTGTTGTCCGACAACGGATCCTGCTACCGCTCGCATGCCTGGCGCGACGCCTGCGCCGAGCTCGGCGTCCGGCACAAACGGACCCGGCCCTACCGTCCGCAGACCAATGGCAAGATCGAACGCTTCCACCGCACCCTGGCCGACGGCTGGGCCTACGCCCGCCACTACCCCTCAGAAACCCAGCGCCGAGCAGCCCTGCCCGGCTGGCTGCATTTCTACAATCACCACCGAGCTCACTCCGCCCTCGGAGGCCAGCCACCCATCACCCGGCTGACCAACCTCCCTGGACATCACATCTAGGGCGTGTGTCGAGGTCCGGTTCGCGTCCGCCGCGCCGCGGCCGTCCGACGTCGGCCCGCACCATCCGGGCGGAGCGCTCGTCCTGCCCGCCCGCCGCTCGTCCGAGCCGATTTCCCGGTGACGTGCCGTCGGAGCGGACGGGCCGGCACGCGGTGAGCGACCACACAGATCGTTCCGGAAACACAACGGGCACCACGCCCGTTGTACAGGTTGGTCGGTGCGATCC
The DNA here is from genome assembly GCF_900111005.1 of Lentzea albida. Taxonomy (GTDB): domain Bacteria; phylum Actinomycetota; class Actinomycetes; order Mycobacteriales; family Pseudonocardiaceae; genus Lentzea; species Lentzea albida. Next base: position 347,413 of record NZ_FOFV01000010.1, on the reverse strand, counting down.
GTGTCCCCCGGGCCTCACCTCAACGCCTCCGCGGAAGACCGTTCGGCTGGTACCGCGCAGAGCCACTCGCCGAGAGGCGACCGATCGCACCGGCCTTTTCCAGCTCGCCCTCAAGCAGTCAGCCTCCCCGACAGGCGGCTTGAGGGCGTCCGGTCGGCGCGGGCCTCTCCTGCCGCGCCGACCACCCGTTCCTCCTCGCACACCGTTTCTCCTTGCACACGAAGGTGTTCGGCGTTCCGGATGGTGACCCGCCACACAGGTTCCCCTGGAACACAACAGAAGTGCGCGCCGTTGTACAGGTTGGTCGGTGCGGAACGAGTCCCCGGGCCCCAACACAATCGCCTTCGCGGAATACCGTTCAGCTGGAGCCGCGTCGTGCCCACCGCCGAGAGGCGACCGCCGCACCGACCACGAACTCCGCCTCAGGTTGTTGTCCCCCAGACGACTTGAGGCCTCCCGCCGGCTGGAACGTGCCCTCACCCCCATAGGGGAACGTTCTGCCGGCACCGCCCTCAAGTCGTCACCCCCGGCGGCTTGAGGGTCTTCAACTTGCGGGACAACGACTCCGGTGAGCGAGCACACAGATCGTCCCGGAAACACAACGGAGCCCCGCGCCGTTGTACAGGGTGGTCGGTGCGGAACGAGTCCCCGGGCCCCAACACAATCGCCTTCGCGGAATACCGTTCGGCAGGAACCGCGTCGTGCCCACCGCCGAGAGGCGACCGCCGTACCGACCGACCAAGCCCCGCCCGCGAGCCGTGACCCCCAGACGGCTCAAGGGTTTCCGCCGGTGGACGTGCCCTCTTTTCGAGAGGTGCACGGTTCCGCCGGCACCATCCTCAGGCCGCTGCCCCTCGGCGGACTGAGGACTCGGCCCCCACGCTGCCGTCCTCCCCCAGGCAGCGTGGGGGCTTTTTCGCGTTCTTGGTGGCGGCGCCTTGCTCTGGCGAGGCGGGCTTCGCCCTCATCCGGGTGGCAGCCCCCTTCCCCAGCAACGCAGAGGCCTGTCGCATTCGGGTGGCGGCGCCTTGTTCTGGCAAGGCGGGGCTGTGCCCGCATCCCGGGTGGCAGCCTCCTACCCCGGCAACGCGGAAGCCTTCCGCTTCCGGGTGGCAGCCGCCAACCCCGCCGACGCGGAAGCTCTTCCGCATCCGCGGGCAGCACCTCGCTTGGCAACGCGGAAGCCCTCCGCACTGCGGGCAGCACCTCGCTTGGCGGCGCGGGCTCTTCATTCGCGGCCGGCAACGCCCGCCTGGACAGCGGCGGCCATCGAAAGTCGCGCCGACAGCGCTTTCCCATGAAGGGTCTGGCCCTGCCCGTTCCAGCGCCAGGTGGCCCGACGCTGGACGGCGCCCCTCAGGCCGCGCCTTGCGGATCCGGCCACGCTTCCCAACGCGGCTTGCCGCGTCGTCCGCGTGCCCCAACCGGAACCCGAGCCACCTCCGGCCGCGCGGCCTCCCCGGAACGGCGCTTTCCCGCGCCGGCCCCGCACCGCCTGTCAGGCGATGCCCGCGGCGATCAGCTTCGTCCAGATCTCGCCCTGGTCCACCACCTCGACGCCGAGCTTCTCCGCCTTCGTCAGCTTGTTGGCGCCCACGCCCTCGCCCGTGATGAGCAGGTCGGTGGTGGCCGAGACGGAGGAGGCGGCGGTGGCGCCCGCTCGTTCGCACATCTTCTGGAACGTCGGGCGGGTGACCTTCTCGCCTGAGCGCGGGTCGCTGATGGAGCCCGTGATCACGACCGACTTGCCTTCCAGGGGTGCGCCCGCCACCACGACCGGGGGGAGGTCCTCTTCGCGGACCTCCAGGGAGACGCCTCGGTCGCGGAGGCGTTCGATCTCCGGGCGGAGGCGGGCCAGGTGCTGGGTGAGGGACTCGGCCACCTTCTGGCCGATGTCCTCCACCGCCACCAGCTTCTCGACGCCCGCGTCGGCCACCTCCTCCAGGGAGCCGAAGCCCGCTCGGCACAGGCGGGCGGCCGTGCCTTCGGAGGCCATGGGGATCGAGAGGCCGATCAGGGCTCGGCGCAGGCCCACGGAGCGGCTGCGGTCGATGGACTCGATCATGCGGGTCGCGGAGACCTCGCCGACGCGGTCGAACTCCAGCAGGCGTTCCTTGGTGAGGGTGTAGAAGTCGGACGGGTTCACCAGGTCGCCCGTCTCGGCGAGGCGTTCGATCCACACCTGGCCGATGGCGTCGATGTCGGCGGCGGCGCGGGAGGACCAGTGGATGAGGCGGCGCACGGTCTGGGCCGGGCAGGCGGCGTTGGTGCAGAACAGTTCGCGGCTGTTGCCCTGCTCCGTCAGCGGTTGGGCGCAGGACGGGCACTCCGAGGGCGGGACGATCTCCTGCTCGGTGCCGGTGCGCTTCGACTCGTCGAGGACGCCCGCGACGAACGGGATCACGTCGCCCGCGCGGCGGACGAGGACCGTGTCGCCGATCTTGATGTTCTTCGAGCGGATGACCTCCTGGTTCGCGAGCGTCGCGCGCGTCACCGTGGTGCCGCCCACGAACACGGGCTCGAGCCACGCCACCGGGGCGATCTTGCCCGTCTTGCCCACGTCCCAGACGACGTCCTTCAGGACCGTCGTCTTCTCCTCGGCGGCGAACTTGTACGCGATCGCGCCGCGCGGGGACGACGAACGGGTGCCCGCGGCGGCGAACGCGTCGCGGTTCGCCAGGCGCAGCACGGCGCCGTCGAGGTCGTAGTCGAGCGTGTTGCGCGCCTGCTCGATGCCGCCGATCAGCTCCTGGGCCTCGGCGGCGGTCGTGCAGTGCTTCATCTCGGCGACGCTGAAACCCAGCTTGCGCAAGCCCGCGTCGAGGTCGGAGTCGGCGCTCTCCGGCTCGGTCGTCAGGTCGAACGCGAAGAACTGCATGCGCCGGCCCTCGACGGCCTTCGGGTCCTTGGCGCGCAACGTGCCCGCGGCCGCGTTGCGCGGGTTGATCAACGGCTTGTCCGGGTGCGCCGCGTTGTACTTGTCGAACGTCGAGCGCAGCATCACACACTCGCCGCGCACCTCGACCCGGCCCGGTGCCTCGACCTTGTCCGGCACGCCGTCGCACAGCGCGCGCGTGAGGAACGTGACGTCGTCACCCGTCGTGCCGTCGCCACGGGTCACAGCGCGCGCCAGGCGGCCGTTCTCGTACACCAGCGCGAGCGACAGCCCGTCGAGCTTCGGCATGACGACCACGGGCTGGCCGGGGAACCGCGAGAAGAACGACTCGACCTGCTCGGGCTTGTTCGCCTTCTCGAGCGACAGCATCGGCCGCGAGTGCCGCACCGGCGCGTGCAGCACCGAAGGCGCGCCCACGTGGTCCAGCGGGTTGTCCTGCGGCGCCAGCTCCGGGTGCTCGGCCACCAGCGCGCGGAACTCGTCCTCGATCGCGTCGTACTCGGCGTCCGCCACCAGCGGCTCGCCCTGGTAGTACGCGTCACGCAGTTCGACGATCCGCGCGGCGAGCTCCTGAATCCGATCCCCAGCTGCACTCATGGACGGGACGTTACCCGGCACCCCTGACAATTCCGTGCAGCCGCGATCGAGCACCGCTCAAGCCGAGTGCTCCACCAGAGCGTCGACGAACCGCGGCCACACCGGACGGGGGAGGTCGTGCCCGACCGAGTCCAGCACGAGCAGGGAAGCACCGGGCACGGCGTCACGCAGAGCTTCCCCGTGCTCCAGGGGAAAGACCGGATCGAGCGAACCGTGTACCACCAAAGTGGGCGCGACGACGTCACCGAACCCGCCAGCACGCGGAGCGTCGAACGAGATGCAGAAGTGGTTGGACATAGCCGAATCCACGTTCACCGTCCGTGCGACGTCCTGCACTGCCAGTTGCCGTACGTGCTCCTCGTCGAAGTACGGCGATGGACCCGCATAAGCCCGTAGCACCGACACGATCTTCTCCACATCGGACGGAGCCTCCTCGGAAGACGCCTCCAGGAACGCCTCGGTCATCGGCGGCAGGTCCGGGTCACCGGTGGTGGTCGCGACGAACGTCAGCGACGCCACCCGATCCGCGTGCTCCACTCCCAGAGCCAGAGCGATGGCACCGCTCATCGACCGTCCGACCACATGGGCCCGTGCGACACCCAACGCGTCGAGGATCCCCACGGCGTCCAGCACCATGTCCGACAACACATACCCCGGCCGCCCCGGCGGATAGCTCACCGACAACCCGGTGTCCCGGTTGTCATAACGGATCACGAACCGACCCCGTGCCGCGAGAGAGGCGCACAACTCCGTCTCCCACCACAACATGGACGCGCACGCGCCGTGAATCAACAACACCGCGGGATCCGACGAGTCCCCAAAGGTCTCAACACACAACTCCACGCCGTTGACGAGCATCACCGCACCGCCGGTCCATCACGGAGCACGCCACGCACGTGATCCACGGACAAAGAAGCAGGGTCGAACGCCGTCAGGCACCACGTGGCCCCGGCATCCACGAACGGCGTGACGTCCGCACCGGGCTCGACCTCGCACACGTAGTCGAACGGTCCACCGGACCGCAAGGCCTCCACCTTCCCCACCGCATCAGCGAACTCGCCGGCGGACGTCAGGTTCACCGGGAAGAACCCGTCCAGCCGGGCCGCCCGGCGCATCGGCCGCGAGTTCCCCGGGAACCCGGCCGCCCACACGGGCACGCCGGGCCGCTGCACGGGTCGCGGCAGGAACCTCACACCGTCCACCGCGTAGTGCTCGCCGCGGTGGTGCACGACCTCCCCCGACCACGCCGCCCGCAGGACCTCCAGCGACTCGTCCAGCATCCGCCCGCGCACCCGGTCGTCGCACTCCTCGCCGGTCCGCGAGAACTCACCGGCGAACCGGTCGCTCCCCAGCCCCACGCCGAGCACGAGCCGCCCGCCTCCGAGCAGGTCCAGCGACGCGGTCTCGCGGGCCAGTTTCACGGGCCGGCGACGGGTGATCGCCGAGACCATCGGCCCGAACCGCAGCGCCGAGGTGGCGGACGCGACGGCGGCCAGCGTGATCCACGGGTCGGCCACGTGCGTGACGGGCTCACGCCACCGCACGTGGTCCCAGACGAACAGCCCGTGCCAGCCGACCTTCTCCGCCTCGGCGGCGAGACGAGCGACGAGCAACGGATCGGCGAGCGCGTCGAACAGCGGCAGCCACAGCGCACATCGCGGGTTCATGCCAGCAACGCTAGAAACGAACGTTCATTAACAAAAGCGATAGATTCTGCTCATAATAACCAGCATTGCTTATCATCAGAGCCGTGATGGACCTGCGGCACCTGGCCACCCTCGACGCCGTGGCCACCGAAGGCACCTTCGGCAAGGCGGCCGACCGCCTCGGTTACACCCAGTCGGCCGTCAGCCAGCAGGTCGCCGCACTGGAGAAGGCCGTCGGCGGCGCCGTCTTCGACCGCCCGGGAGGCCCGAAACCCGTCCGGCTCACGCCCCTCAGCGAGGTCGTGCTGGCGCACGGACGTGAGGTCCTCGCACGTGCCCAAGCCACCGAAGACGCCGTCGAACGCTTCAAAGCAGGCGAAGGACGCGTCGACATCGGCACGTTCCAGAGCGTCACCAACGTCATCCTCCCCACCGTGGTGCGCCAGCTCCTCACCGAACACCCGAACGCCGACATCAGGCTGTTCGAGGAGGAGACCGACCAGCCCCGCGCCGACGGCCTGGACCTGGTCTTCTTCGACGGCCGGCTGCACGGCGACGTCGAGCAGGTCAAGATCCTCGACGACCCGTACGTGCTGGTCACCCGCCCCGGCCAGTTCCCGGCGGGCCCGGTCCCGCTGCACGCCCTGCACGGCGCCGCCATGGTCGCCCAGCCGCCGATCTGCGACCAGGCCAGGGTCGAACGCGTCTACGCCGACGCCGGCGTCGAACCGCTGATCGTCTTCCGCACGGCCGACAACCGCGGCGTCCTCTCGATGGTCCGCGCCGGCATGGGTCTCGCCGTCGTGCCGCGTCTCGCGCTGGACCTGCCCACGGACCTGGACACGCACGAGCTCGAAGAACCGGGCCTTTCCCCGCGCGAGATCTACCTCGCCTGGCAGGCCAACCGCACGCTGTCACCGCTGGCCGGCCGCGTGATCGAACTGACGAAGCAAGCCGCCGAGCAGCTCTAGTCGCGCGGCCCGCGCAGCGTCAGCACCACCCGCAGCACGTGCTCGACCGCCGCGGGGAACACCGCTCCCCGCAACTCGTCGCGGTGCACCAGCGTCTGCCCGGCGAACTCGACCATGCGCTCCGGCCCGACCCGCCGCACGACCAGCGCGGCGACCTCCTCCAGGTCGAGGGCGGGGTTGTCGAGGCGGGCCAGCGCGAACTCGACGATCAGCTCCTCGTCGCTCATCCGGCGACCTCCTCCCCGACTCGTCGGATTCTCCCACCGACAAACGTCGAAAACATGCGCTGGACCGATGATCCGCGCCACCGCACGCTGTGTTCCATGACGTTCTCGCGGCCAGGAGCCCGCAGCCGCCGGTACCCGCCCGCGCCCACCGAGGTGCGGGTGTTCCACTCCGGACTGCCCGGCTACGCACCGACTCCGCTGACCGAGCTGCCGGCGCTCGCCGCGGAGCTCCGGATCGGCCGCTTGTTCGTCAAGGACGAATCCTCCCGGCTCGGACTGCCCGCTTTCAAGGCTCTCGGCGCGTCCTGGGCCGTCCACCGCGTCCTCCGGCAGCGAACGGGCCCGGTCACGCTCACCACCGCGACCGACGGCAACCACGGCCGCGCGGTCGCGCGCATGGCCCGCCTGCACGGCCAGCGCGCTCACGTGTTCGTGCCGAACACGGTCCCCGAGCACGCGATCGAGGCCATCCGCGCCGAGAACGCCCAGGTCACGGTGGTCGACGGCACGTACGACGACGCGGTCGCCGAAGCCGCGGGCGCCGACGGCGTGCTGGTGCAGGACATGGGGTGGCCCGGCTACGAGGAGGTCCCGTCCTGGATCGTCGAGGGGTACAGCACCCTGTGCCACGAGATCGACGAGCAGCTCGACGAGGAACCCGATCTCGTCGTCATCCCGGTCGGCGTCGGCTCGTTCGCGCAGGCCGTGATCACCCACTATCGCAGCCGTGAGTCCCGCACGCGCCTTCTCTCCGTCGAACCCGACAGCGCCGCCTGCGTCCTCGCCAGTCTGGAAGCGGGCGAGCTCACCACCGTCCCGACGGGTGACACGATCATGGCCGGGCTGAACTGCGGCACGCCGTCCACCACCTCGTGGCCGTTCCTGCTCCACGGCCTGGACGCAGCCGTGGCGATCTCCGATGACGAATGCACCAACGCCATGAACGACCTCCACGCGCTGAACGTCCACTCCGGACCGTGCGGCGCCGCACCTCTCGCGGGTCTGCGCGCACTCCGCAGCGACCTCGGCGACATCGGCACCGCCGTTCTCATCAGCACCGAAGGACGCCCGTGAACCCACGTGACCTGCTGGCCGACCTGATCTCCATCGACTCCGTCAACCCCGACCTCGTCCCCGGCGGCCACGGCGAACGCCGGATCGCCGACTTCTGCGCCGGCTGGCTCCAGACCCGCGGCTTCGAGGTCCACCGCCTGGAGGAACGCCCCAGCAGACCGTCGCTCGTCGCCGTCAGGAGGGGCACCGGCGGCGGGAAGTCGTTGATGCTCAACGGTCATGTCGACACCGTGGGCCTGGCGGGCTACGCCGGCGACCCGCTCCAGCCGACCGTCCAGGACGGCAGGATGTACGGCCGCGGCACGTTCGACATGAAGGGCGGGATCGCGGCCATGATGGTCGCCGCCGCCCGAGCCACCGAACGCCCGCTGCGAGGCGACGTCATCGTCGCGTGCGTCGCCGACGAGGAGCACGGCAGCTTCGGCACGGAAGAGGTGCTCCGCCACTTCACCGCCGACGCCGCCATCGTCACCGAACCCAGCCACCTCGAGGTCACGCTGGCGCACAAGGGTTTCGTATGGTTCGAGATCGAGGTAGGAGGCAGGGCGGCCCACGGCTCACGACCGGAGCTGGGCGTCGACGCCATTGCCAAGGCGGGCCACTTCCTCGTCGCGCTGGAGCAGCTCGGAGCCGACCTCGCGAACGGCCCGAAGCACCCCCTGCTCGGGACCGGCACGGTCCACGCGTCCCTGATCAGCGGTGGCGAGGAGGCCTCCACCTACCCTTCGGCGTGCAGGATCACCCTCGAACGCCGCACGGTCCCCGGCGAGTTCCCGCAGCAGGCCGAGGACGAGCTGCGGACGATCCTCGGCCACCTCACCGCCGCGGTCCCGGACTTCCGCGCCACGCTCACCCGCGGCCTGGCGAGGGACCCGTTCGAGGCCGACCCGGACGCGGAGATCGTCCGCACGCTCATCTCGAACCTGGGAGAACCGCCGGTCCTCCGCGCCGAGCCGTTCTGGACCGATTGCGCCCTGCTGGACCGCGCCGGCATCCCGTGCCTGCTGTTCGGCGTCGACGGCGCGGGCGCCCACGCGGCCACCGAGTACGTCGACCTGGCGTCGCTGGACCGCCTCACGGACGTCCTGACCGGCACGATCAGGCAGTTCTGCGGCTGAGCGCGCGGGACCGGATCGGCTGACAGGATGGTCATGCCGCCGACCTGCGAACGCGAGTCCACTGCGGACTCCTCCTCACCGCCACGCCCGCCGCCGAAATTCGGCAGACTGGAGCCGTGACGAGACTGAGGACGACCTGACGTGCACGCCGCCGGCCTGGTGCTGCACCCGCAACGAGACTCCGCCGCCGCGGTCGAGGCCGTCCTCGGCTGGGCGACCAACCGCGGTGTCGAGATCCTCGGCATCTCCGACGAGATCCAGCGCCTGCGCTGCGAGGCCACCCCGGTCACAGCGGAGGAGCTGGGCCGCCGCGCCGACCTGGTCGTGAGCCTCGGCGGCGACGGCACGATGCTGCGCGCCATGCGCCTGGCCGACGGCGAACGCGCCCCCGTCCTGGGCGTCAACCTGGGCAGACTCGGCTTCCTGGCCGAGGTCGACGTCCCGGACCTGCCCGCGGCCCTGTCCGCCATCGACGCCCACGACTTCACCGTCGAGCCGCGCCTGGCCGTCGACGCGGAGTTCCAGGGCCAGAAGGTCACGGCGTTCAACGACGTCGCCGTCGTCCGCATCCCCGGTGAGGGCGGCGCACGGGTGGCCGTACGCGTGGCGGGCCAGCCGTTCGTCAGCTACGCCGCCGACGCCGTCATCGTCGCCACCCCGACCGGCTCCACCGCGTACAGCTTCTCGGCGGGCGGCCCGATCACCAGCCCGTCCGTCGAGGCCCTGCTCGTCACCCCGGCCGCCCCGCACTCCGCCTACAGCCGCGGGGTCGTGCTCTCGGTCAACGACGACGTGGAGCTGGACCTGCTGCCGTCGAGCGGCCGCCTGGCGGTCGAGGTGGACGGCCAGGTCGCGGGCTACGTCGAGCCGGGCCAGCGGGTGTCGTTGCGCGGCCGCGCCGCCGCCGCTCGGGTGGTGAGGCTCGGGATGACCACGTTCTACCAGCGGGCGCGGCGCAAACTGCGGCTCACGGACTCCGCCGAGCTGGGTTGACGCCGGTCGGCCGCTCTGTTCGGATGTCCGCTCCGAACAGAGGCTGGGGGCCGATGGACATGGAGCTGAACAGACGCAGCGTGTTCGCGCTGGGTGCGGGCGCCGCACTCGCGATGGGCACGGGAACGGCCGGAGCCGGGAGCCCGAAGGAGCCGGACCTCCCGGGCTTCCGGCACAACCACACGCAGGTCAACGGGGTGCGCCTGCACTACGTCACGGGCGGCCGGGGCGCACCGCTCGTGCTGCTGCCGGGCTGGCCGGAGACCTGGTGGACGTTCCACAAGATCATGCCCGCGCTGGCGGAGAAGTTCCGCGTCATCGCCGTCGACCTGCGAGGACAGGGCTCGTCGGAGAAGCCGCGCGGCGGGTTCGACAAGAAGACGATGGCGACCGACGTCCGCGAGCTGGTGCGCAGGCTCGGGTACGACCAGGTGGGCGTCGTCGGGCACGACATCGGTGCCATGACGGCGTTCTCGTTCGCCGCGAACTTCCCCGAGGCCACCGCGAAGGCGGCGTTCCTCGACGTGCTGCACCCCGACGAGAGCTTCTACCAGCTCCCGCTGCTGCCCCCACCCGGTGGCTTCACGCCGTGGTGGTTCGCGTTCAACCAGGTCCAGCAGCTTCCGGAGCAGTTGCTCACCGGCCGGTTCCGGCACCTGCTCGACTGGCTGTTCGCGAACACCGCGTTCACGCCGTCCGCGATCGACGAGCGGACGCGCCAGATCTACGCGCGGGCCTACGACTCCCCGGACGCCATCCGCGCGGGCAACGGCTGGTACCAGGCGTTCCAGCAGGACATCGCGGACGGCAAGACCTACGCCAAGCTCACGCCGCCGGTGCTGGGGCTGGCGTCGGTCCTGTCCTACGACCAGTTCGTGGCGGCGCTGCCGAACGTCGCGGAGCGGCCCGAGGTCGTGCGGGTCGACGGGTCCGGCCACTGGCTCACCGAGGAGCAGCCGGACGTCGTCGCCCGCGAGATCACCCGTTTCTTCAGCTGACCGGGCGCGCCTGACGCGCGGGGATGAACGTCGCGACCACGACTGCCAGCAACGCGGTCGCGGCGCCCAGCCCCATGATCAGCTGGAAGCTGAACGGCGCGCCCACCTGCGTCAGCACGACGCCCGCCACCGCGCTCGACACCGACGTGCCGATGGCGCGCATCAGCGAGTTGAGGCTGTTGGCCGCGGCCGTCTCCGACGTCGGCACGGCGCCCATGATCAGGGCCGGCATCGCGCCGTACCCGAGGCCGATGCCGGCACCGATCACGGCCGAGACGACCACGAGCTGCCAGATCGACGTCAGCATGAAGATGCCCACGGCGTAACCGAAGGCGACGACGAGCGCGCCCATGATCAGCGTGACGCGCGGGCCGCGGGCGTTCGAGATGCGGGCGGACACCGGCGCCGTCGCCATCATGACCAGTCCGGACGGCACCAGCACCAGGCCCGTGACGAGCAACGACTGCCCGAGGCCGTGACCCGTCGAGGCCGGCAGCTGCAGGACCTGCGGCAGCACCAGCGACTGCGCGAAGAGGGCGAACGCGAACGACACCGACGCGATGTTCGTGAGCAGCACCTGACGCCGGACCGTGGTGCGCAGGTCGACCAGCGGCTGGGACGACCTCAGCTCCCACCAGCCCCACAGGCCGAGCACCAGGGCCGCCACCAGGAACAGGCCCGTGACCGCGCCGCCGCTCCACTCCGACGCCTTCGACACGCCGAGCAGCAGACTGATCAGCGCGACCGAGAGCCCGACCGCGCCGAGCAGGTCGAACCGGCCGCCGCTGCGCACCGGCGACTCCGGCACCCAGATCAGCACCGCCGCCACGGCCAGCACGCCCGCTCCCGCCGACGTCCAGAACAGCATGTGCCAGTCGCTCTGCTCGACCAGCAACGCCGCCGCGGGCAGGCCGAGCGCGCCACCGACGCCGAGCGAGGCGCTCATCAGCGCGGTCGCGCCGGCCAACCGCTCCCTCGGCAGTTCGTCGCGCATGATGCTGATGCCGAGCGGGATGACGCCGACCGCCATGCCCTGCACCACGCGCCCCACGATCAGCGGCACCAGCGAGTGGCTCAGCGCCCCGATCACCGAGCCCACGACCACCATCAGCAGGCTGACCAGCAACATCCGCCGCTTGCCGTACATGTCGCCGAGCCGCCCGATGACAGGCGTCGCGACAGCGCTGGCCAGCAGCGTCGAGGTGATCACCCACGTCGTGTCGCCGGGCGACGAGCCCAGGAGCTGCGGGAACCTCGGCAGCAGCGGGATGACGAGGGTCTGCATCAACGAGACGACGATGCCGCCCGCCGCGAGCACCGCCACGACGACGTTCGGGCGCGTCACCGGACGCGTTTCTTCGAGGAGCACGCCCCCGAGTCTAAGTCAGTCACTTGACTTAACATCGAGCGGTGCAAGGATGTCCCGGATGTCCGGAACAGAGGTGACGATGAACAAGGTGGAGAGCCAGTCCAGGGCGGAGCGCGCGCACGCCACCCGCGAGCTGATCCTCACGGCGGCCGAGCGCCTGTTCGCCGAGCACGGCGTGGTGGCAGTGTCGAACCGCCAGGTCAGCGAGGCGGCCGGACAGGGCAACAACACCGCCGTCGGCTACCACTTCGGCACCAAGGCCGACCTGGTCCGCGCCATCGCGCGCAAGCACCTGGCCCACGTCGAGGAGATCCGGCAGCGCATGGTCGCCGGCCTCGGCACCTCCCCCGGCCTGCGCGACTGGCTCGACTGCCTGGTCCGCCCGGTCACTGTGCACCTGGACGAGGTGGGCAGCCCCACCTGGTTCGCCCGCTTCGGCGCACAGGTGATGACCGACCCGACCCTGCGGCCGATCATCATCGAGGAGACGCGCTCGTCACCCTCGCAGGTGAGGATTCTGGCGGGCCTGAACGCGTGCCTGACCGACCTGCCGGACGACGTGCGGGCAGAACGCCACGACATGGCGCGCCAGCTGCTCGTGCACATGATCGCCGAACGGGAGCGCGCCCTCGCCGAGAACACGCGCACGCCGCGGGCCAGCTGGCACGACGCCGCCACGGGGCTGGTCGACGCGCTGGTCGGGTTGTGGCAGGCGCCGGTCAGCGGTTAGTCCGACGGTCGTGCGGTCGAGCTGGGGGCGGACCGCAGGCGCCACCCGCCGCAACCACGCACGCAAGCCCGGCGCGCGGTACCACCCGCACTCGCCCACGCACCGCAACCACGCACGCAGTCCTGGCGAGCGGTGCCACCCGGCGCCCACCCGCACAAGGCCGACCACGCATCCACCGTGGCGATGCGCAGCGAGCCGTCTGAACTGTGCTGCTTTGGGAGCCGGTGCACCCCAACACTCGTCAAGACCCGCGCAACCAGGCCACGCAACGCGACCCGACCAACCAGACGCGACCAACCCCGCTGGAACGCGACAACCGCACACCCACGGACTAGTCGGACGCGTTCTCCCGCAGCCGCCGCAACATCAGCGCCAGGTGCAACCGGAACCGGCCGTGCGCCTCGTCGAGACCGAACCCCAGCACCGACTCGGCGCGTGCCAGCCGGGCCGTCATCGTGCTGTGGTGGCGGTGCAGCACCGTCGCCGCCTTGCGCAGCGAACCGGTGGCGCACACCGCGTCCAGCATCGCGATCATGCCCGGCTCGCCGGCCAGGCGGTCGAGCGCGGCCACGTCGGGCAGCGCCGAGACGTCCGCGGGCGTGAGACGTTCGGCCAGCAGCCCGAGGCTGCCGAGCTTCTCCCACCACACCACCGGCTCACCGTCCGATGTGTACCGCAGCGCCGTTCGCGCGCCCTGCCACGACTTCGCCGCGTCCATCGCGGGCAGCAGGGGTCCGACGCCGAGCCGGCCGCGCGTTTCCGGCACGTCGGCGGTCAACGTCGCCCGCACGTTCCCCAGCACCACCGACCGTCCTGGCACCTCCCCCGTCGACGCAAGCACGCGCACCGGGGCGGTGGCGGCGATGCCGAGCAGGTGCAGGGCGCGGGAACGTTCCGCCGTGCCAACGCTTTCCGAGAGGACCAGCTCGATGAGCGCGGGGTCGCCCAGCTCCGGCAGCGGCACGCTCGAGTGCTCCAGGAGCACGGCGGCGGCGATCGCGAACCGTTCGAGCAGCATGTCGTCGAGCGGAACCGCAGCACCCTCCCGCGCGACCCAGACCTGCACGCCGCCTTCCAGCGGGCGGACCGCGGCGCGTGCGGGCACCGGACCCGCCGTGACGGCACCGCCGGCGTCGGCGCGCAGCGAGAGGCCCTGGCCGGGCGCGTGCAGGCCGACCGGGCAGCCCGCGAGCTCGGACGTGCTGCGCACCAACGTGTCGAGGCTCGCGCGCTCGGTGATCAGGCGATCGAAGAAACCGATCACCCTCACGGCGCTCTCGGCGTCGGCGTCCAGCCCGGACAGCCTCAGCAGCAAACCTCTCATTCAGACACCATAGCCCCGACAGGTGGCTGGAGAGAGACGCGAATCACCCGCCACGTGTCGGCTGCCCGCACCGCCGCACCGAGCCGAGGATCAACGACATGAGCTACGACATCGATCCCGAAGTCCTGCCCTGGCTCGACATGCTGCCGCAGTTCGACATGACCAGCAACGAGGCCGTGGCGTTCGCCCGTTCCCAGCAGTCCGAGCTGGCCCACCTCATGCCGGTCTACGAGCCGGTCAACCAGATCGACGTCCGCGACGAGACGGTCCCCGGCCCGTCCGGCGCCCCCGACGTCCGGGTGCGGGTCTACCGCCGCGCCGGTACCGAGAACCCCGTGCCGGGCCTGGTCTACATCCACGGCGGCGGGTTCATCGTCGGCAGCGTCGAGATGTTCGACGCGCACGCGAAGAAGATCCTCGACGAGCTCGACATCGTGATCGTGTCCGTCGACTACCGGCTGGCGCCGGAGAACCCGTTCCCGGCACCGGTCGAGGACTGCTACGCGGCCCTGGTGTGGACGGCGGCCAAGGCGGACGAGCTGGGCATCGACCCCGCACGCCTCGGTGTCGGCGGCGAGAGCGCCGGTGGTGGGCTCGCCGCCGGAACGGTGCTGCTCTCGCGCGACCGCGGCGGCCCCGCGCTCGCCTTCCAGTACCTCGGCATCCCCGAGCTCGACGACCGCCTCGACACCGAGTCGATGCGGGACTACGTCGACACCCCGCTGTGGAACCGCCCCAACGCGATCTACAGCTGGACCGCCTACCTCGGCGGCGAGCGGGGCGGCGAGGACGTCTCGCCCTACGCCGCACCCGCCCGCGCGACCGACCTCTCGGGCCTTCCGCCCGCCTTCGTCACCGTGTGCCAGTACGACCCGCTGCGCGACGAGGGCATGGAGTACGCCCGGCGCCTCGCCCACGCGGGCGTGGCGACCGAGCTGCGCCTCTACCCCGCCACGTTCCACGGCACGGCGCTGGTCGAGAGCGCGGCGATCACGCGCCGGATGTTCGCCGACGAGATCGACGCGCTCCGCCTCGGCCTGAAGGTCACGGACTCCCGCTGACGGAACTGCCCGACCTGGTGACGTGGTAGGTGACGGTGGCGCCGCTCCAGTAGTGGAACGTCAGCGTCACCCGCGCGTTGTCGTTGACCTCGGCGAAGAACTCCGGGGTCAGCGTCGTCGCGCCGGTCGTGTAGTTCGGCGCGAACGCCCGGTCGAACTCCTTGAACGACGTCCAGTTGTGCGGTCCCGCGTTCGACCCGTCCGCGTACTTCGCCTCCATCGTGGCGAGCAGGTCGCCGCGGAACGTGGTCGGGATCGAGAACGAGCTCGTCGTGCCGGTCGCGCTCGCCAGCACCGGGGTGTCGTGGGTGACCAGGTTGATCCGCCACGGCACCCCGGCCGAGAAGTGCGCTGTCAGCACGGCGTTCGTGCCGTAGGCGCGGGATCCGCTGAGCCGGGTCATCGCCGGCGCGGTGAGGGTGAGCTGGTCGCCCGAGACCGTGTAGTCGGAGCCGCGCACCAGTTCGGTCGTGCCCTGGCGCAGGCCGCTGAACGTGGTTCCGTTGGTGTTCAACGTGATCGTCTTGGCGGAGACGGCACCGGACCTGGCGCTGAACACCTGGTCGGTCGACGCCGTGCCGGACCGGGTGGACCAGCTCGACCTGATCTGCGCGGCGAGTTCGGGATCGCTCCACTGGAAGGACGTGCGGCCGAGGTGCTGGCCGTTGTCCCACAGCATCGTCGTGATCTTCTTGGTGCGCGCGTAGTACCCGAGGTGCTCGAAGAACTTGAGCTTCTCTCCCTGTTCGATCGTGCCGGTGTGCCGGTCGAACCCGAGCAGCCCGTACTCGCCGAGGACCACCGGCACGCCGCGGGCGACGAAGGTGTTGTACACGCGGTCGAAGGAGTCGGTCAGGTCCTTCTGCGCGGTCGCGTCGTAGCGCGTGCCGCCGGCGACGTTCACGCTGAACGGCCAGTAGCCGTAGTAGTGGAAGGTGGCGACCAGGTTCGGGTCGTTGAAACCTCGGATCGACGTCGCCAGCTCGTCGAGCCGGGCCTGCTCGGACGACGTGTGCAGGGTGGGCAGCACGAGCAGGCGGCTCGCGTTGTTGCCGCCCGAGCGCCGCACGATGTCGCGGAAGGATGCGTTCAGTTCGTGCAGGAGCTGCGCGTTCTGGGCGTCACCCGAGCTGCCGGTGAACTGCGGCTCGTTGACGCTCTCGAACACGAGCCTGCCCGGTGAGTCCCTGAACGCGGTCGCGAGCTGCGTCCAGATCGCGTTGTAGCGCGTGAGCACACCGGTCCGGTTCGACGGCATGGCCGAGATCCACTGCCACGAGTCGTGGTGGATGTTGATCATCACCTGGAAGCCGTCCGCGAGCGCCCAGCCGACGACCTCCTTGACGCGGTTCAGGTACGCGGCCTCGATCACGTGGTCCGAGCCCTGGTGCTGGCCCCACGTGATGGGGATGCGGATGCTCTTGAAGCCCTGCGCCTTCACGTTGTCCAGCAAGGCCTCCGTGACACGCGGGTTGCTCCACGACGTCTCGTCGCTCCCGGTCGAGTCGAGCGTGTTGCCGAGGTTCCAGCCGGGCTGCATCGCCTCCACCTGCGCCATGGCGTCGCCGGGCACGGGGTTTCCGGTCGTCGTCGTGGTGGTCGTCGTCGTGGTGGTCGTCGTCGGCGAGGGGCCCGGCTCGCCGGTGCACGTGACGCCGTTGAGGGCGAACGACCGCGGCGCGGTGTTCGTGCCGGACCAGCTGCCGTTGAAGCCGAACGAAACCTTGGCGTTCGGTTCGATCACCGCGTTGTAGCCGGCGTTCGACGCCGTGGCCTCGGCGCCCGAGGACGTGACGGTGGCGTTCCACGCCTGGGTCACCTGCTGCCCGGACGGCCACGTCCAGGTCAACCGCCAGCCGTCGACGCGCTCGCCGAGGTTCGTCACCGACACGGCCGCGGTGAACCCGTTCTGCCACTGGCTGGGAACCGCGTAGTCGACCTCGCAACCCGGCGCCGCGGCGGCGGGAGCCACGATCGCAAGGCCGGCGCTCGCCGCCACCGAGACGAAAGCCGCCGCCAGCGCGGCGACACGCCTTCCGGTCATGACACACCTCCTGAGCCTGGGAGCGTTCCCAGGCCTCGGGACTGTACTGAGCCACCCGGAAGGCGGACAGGCGTTCCGTCGATTCGACTCGAACGCGGAATCGCCTCTGTCACACGGACTTCGTGACCGTTACAGTCCGAATTCTGGGAGCGCTCCCAGATCCGGGACCTTGGAGGCTGACGTGCACACTCGCGGGTTCAGAGCCGTGGCAGTCGTCCTCGCCGCGCTGCTGGCGGGGATGGCGGGCCCGTTCGTGGCACCGTCGGCGGCCGCGCCCGCGTTCAACTACGGCGAGGCGTTGCAGAAGTCCGTCTGGTTCTACGACGCCCAGCGGTCCGGGCGGCTACCGGCGGGCAATCGCGTGAGCTGGCGCGCCGACTCGGCCGTGCGCGACGGTTCGGACGTCGGCCTGGACCTGTCCGGTGGCTTCTACGACGCCGGCGACCACGTGAAGTTCGGGCTCCCGTTCGCGTTCAGCATGTCGATGCTCGCGTGGGGCGCCGTGGAGAACCGGGCCGCCTACACGAGTTCCGGTCAGCTCCCGCACCTGCTGGCGAACCTGAGGCACGGCACCGACTGGATCATCAAGGCGCACCCGTCCCCGAACGTCGTCTACGGGCAGATCGGCGCGGGCAACCCCGACCACGCCTGGTGGGGATCGGCCGAGGTCATGCCGATGGCCCGTCCGTCGTACAAAGTGGACAGTTCGTGTCCCGGCTCCGACCTCGCGGGCGAGTACGCGGCGGCGATGGCGTCGGCGTCGATGGTCTTCCAGAGCACCGATCCGGCCTACTCGGCCACCCTGCTCACGCACGCCAAGCAGCTCTACACCTTCGCCGACACCTACCGCGGCAAGTACAGCTCGTGCATCACGGACGCCGCGAGCTTCTACAACTCGTGGAGCGGCTACCAGGACGAGCTGGTGTGGGGCGCGATCTGGCTGCACCGCGCGACCGGGGACGCGAGCTACCTGACCAAGGCGAAGGCGGAGTACCAGAAGCTCGGCACCGAACCGCAGAGCTCCGAGCGCTCCTACAAGTGGACCATCGCGTGGGACGACAAGTCCTACGGCGCCTACGTTCTGATGGCACAGCTGACCGGCGAGCAGACCTACGTCACCGACGCCAACCGCTGGCTCGACTTCTGGACGACCGGCCACAACGGCAACCGGGTGCGCTACTCCCCCGGCGGCCAGGCGGTGCTCGACAGCTGGGGATCGCTGCGGTACGCCGCCAACACCGCGTTCGCCGCGCTGACGTATTCGGACTGGCTGTCCACACGCGACAGCACCCGCGCGCGGACCTACCACGACTTCGGCGTCCGGCAGATCAACTACGCGCTGGGCGACAACCCGCGCAACGCGAGCTACGTCGTCGGTTTCGGCACCAACCCGCCGCGCAACCCGCACCACCGCGGCGCGCACGGCTCGTGGGCCGACAGCATCCAGGAACCCACCGTCAGCCGCCACGTGCTGTACGGCGCGTTGGTCGGCGGCCCGAGCACCAACAACGACGCCTACACCGACAGCCGCAGCGACTACGTGATGAACGAGGTCGCGCTCGACTACAACGCGGGCTTCACCGGCGCCCTCGCCCGGTTGTACGGGGAGTACGGCGGCGCGCCGCTCACGTCGTTCCCGGTCGCGGAGACCCCGGACGGCCCCGAGTTGACCGTGCAGGCGTCGGTGAACCAGAGCGCCGCCCAGTTCACCGAGATCAAGGCGTTCGTGCTGAACAAGAGCGCGTGGCCAGCGCGGACGTTCAACGGCTCGCTGCGCTACTACTTCACACTCGACGGATCGACGACGCCGAGCCAGATCACCGTCACCACGAACTACAACCAGTGCGGCACACCGAGTGCGCCGACCCAGCACAGCGGCTCGGTGTACTACGTGGACGTGCCGTGTCCGGGCGTCGCGCCGGCCGGGCAGTCCGCGTTCCGCAAGGAGGTGCAGTTCCGCATCACCAGCGCCGGCACGTGGGACCCGTCCAACGACTGGTCGCACGCCGGGCTCGGCAGCGGCAACACCGTCGCCCAGACCGAGCGGATCGTGCTGCGCCAGGACGGGAACACCGTGTGGGGCACCGAGCCCGGTGGTGGCGTGCCGGACAGCGAAGCGCCGTCCGTCCCCAGTGGACTGATCGCTTCCAACGCCGGGACCACCGCCGTCACCCTGAGCTGGACGGCCTCCTCGGACAACGTCGGGGTGGCGGGGTACGACGTGCTCAACGGCACTACCGTCACGGGCACGACGTCGGCGACGAGCCTCCGGGTCACCGGTCTCACACCGGACACGCCGTACTCGTTCTCGGTGCGCGCACGGGACTCGGCGGGCAACGCGTCGGCCGCGAGCACCCCGGTCACGACACGCACGCTCCCCGGTGTCGCGAGCACGCTCACCGTGCAGCAAAGGGGATCCGGCGCGGCAACGTCCAACCAGGTCGGCGCGACGCTCCAGCTGACGAACCGCGGCACGTCGGCGGCCGGCCTGACCGGCACCACGATCCGGTACTGGTTCACCGGTGACGCACCCTCGCCGGCCTACCAGGTGTGGTGCGACTGGGCGCAGATCGGCTGCGCCTCCGTCCAGGTGCGCGTCGTGAAGCTCGCGACCGCCCGCCCGGGAGCCGACGCGTACCTGGAGGTGACGTTCGCGTCCGGCACGCTCGCGGCCGGGGCGAGCACGGGCGAGATCCAGGTGAGGGCAGCGAAGTCCGATTGGTCCTCTTTCACCCAGTCCGACGACCACAGCTACCGCGTGAGCGCTCTCACGGACTTCGACCGGGTCACCGCCCACACCGGTGGTGCCCTCGTGTGGGGCGTGGAGCCCTGACCGACCTCGGGGCGGGACGTTCTGCGCGGCACAGGCGTCCCGCTCCGTACCCAGCCGCGTTCCCGGCACACCGGCGTGCCGGGAACGCGCTCTCACGATGTGACACGCGGGTGTTTCGTCACATTCGAATTGATGTTCGCGGACTCCTACGATGAGCGGCATGACGGAGATCGACCGGCAACGACGGCCCGGCCCGCGGATCGAGGAGGTCGCGCGGCTCGCCGGGGTGTCCAAGTCGACGGTCTCGAGGGTGATCAACGGCGAGCAGTACGTGAGCGCCAGGGCCCGCGACGCCGTGCACACCGCGATCACGCACCTGAAGTACAGCCCGAACCAGGCGGCCCGCTCCCTCGCGGGCAGCAAGGCGAACGCCATCGCGCTGATCGTGTCCGAACAGGGCAGCAGGGTGCTGGGCGACCCGTTCTTCGCGGGCGTGATGCGCGGTGTCCACGCCGAACTGACCGGGCGGCGCATCCAGCTGCTGCTCATGCTCAGCCGCCCGGAGGACCACGAGGACCTCCTCGCCTACCTGGCGGGCGGCCACGTGGACGGCGCCCTCCTGGTGAGCCTGCACGGCGACGACCCGCTGCCGCACCTGCTGCAGGAGATCGGCCTCCCGGTCGTGGTCGGCGGCCGCCCGCTCGCCGCGGGCACGGTCCCGTTCGTGGACTCGGACAACTTCACCGGCGGCCTCGACGCCGTGCGGCACCTGGTGTCGCTCGGCCGCACGAGGATCGCGACCGTGGCGGGCCCGCGCGACATGGCGGCGGGCCTCGACAGGCTGAGCGGCTGGCGCCGGGGCCTGGGCGAGGCGCGGCTGTCCGCGGACCTCGTCGCCGAGGCCGACTTCACGCCGGAGAGCGGTGCCGGCGCGATGGAGGAGCTGCTGCGCCGCGCCCCCGACCTCGACGCGGTGTTCGTCGCGGCCGACATCATCGCCCTGGGCGTGCTGCAGGTGCTGCACGCCCGCGGGCTGCGCGTGCCCGAGGACGTGGCGGTGGTGGGGTTCGACGACTCGCTGCTCGCGTCCACCGCGACCCCGCCGCTGACGACCGTGCGGCAGGACGTCGAGCAGCTGGGGCGGACCATGACCTGGCGGCTGCTGGGTGAACTGGCGGGCGACTCCGGGTTGCCGCCCTCGCTGCTGCTGCCGACCTCACTGGTGCGGCGGGCGAGCGCCTGAGGGTGGGCGCGGCAGGCTGACGAACGCGCCCATGCCGCTCAACCGGTGCCTGCTGCCCAACCGGTGCACGCTGCCGCCGGTGCACGCTGCCCAGCGGTGCACGCTGCCGCCGGCCTCGCCGGCGGGGCGGACGTCGCCCTTCGGTCACACGCACCTCTCTGCCGTGCCCCTGACACACGTGCCGTCCCACGAGCGGAGCCCGTCGCCCACCCGGTCGGCGCCCGTTTCCGCGGTGCGTCGGCACCGCGTCCGGTGCCGCGTTCCGTGCCGATCCCAGCACGTAGTGTTAACCCATTGGTCACATCTCCGGGAGCGCTCCCAGGTTTCCCAACTGTGACCTGAGCCATGAACAGCCAGGTCACCCAGCCAACGGCACCGGAAAACGCCTGGTGCGGCCGGAAGTGTGTCTTGACACACGTTCGAAGCCGGGACGACACTCCTCCCCGTCTGGGAGCGCTCCCAGAACCCGCCGCCGAGACCAGAGGAGTTCTCCCGTGCGACACCGTTGGATCAGCGTGCTGATCTGTGCCGCCACCACAGCCGCCGTCACCACAGCGTGCGGGTCAGGCGGGGCCAGTCAGTCCGCGGATGGAAAGACCGAGCTGACGATCGCGACGTTCAACGAGTTCGGGTACGAGGAGCTGTTCAAGGAGTACGAGGCCGCTCACCCGGACGTCAAGATCACCCAGCGCAAGACCGGCCAGGGCCAGCCCCACCACCAGAACCTGTTCACCAAGCTCGGTGCGGGCTCCGGTCTCGCGGACATCGAGGGCGTCGAAGAGGGCTACCTGAGCCAGTTCATGTCGAAGGCCGGGCAGTTCAACGATCTCAAGGAGATCGGCCCGAAGATCGAGGACGACCGCTGGCTCGCGTGGAAGACCCAGGCGATCACCACCAAGGACGGCAAGCTCATGGGCTACGGGACCGACATCGGCCCGCTCGCCATGTGCTACCGCAAGGACCTGTTCGAGAAGGCCGGTCTGCCGTCCGACCCCGAGGGCGTCAAGGCGCTCTTCACGACGTGGGACGCGTACTTCGCGGCCGGTGACCAGTTCATCGCCAAGGTTCCCGGTGTCGCGTGGTTCGACAGCGCCGCGCAGGTCTACAACGCCATGCACAACCAGCTGGAGACCGGCTACTACGACAAGTCCGACAAGCTGGTCATCGACAGCAACACCGCCATCAAGGCCAACTGGAACACCGTGACCGCGGCTGTCGCGAAGGGACAGTCGGCCCGGCTCGGCGCGTTCAGCAACGAGTGGAACACCGGCTTCAAGCTCGGCAAGTTCGCCACCAAGACCTGCCCGTCGTGGATGCTCGGCGTGGTGGAGTCGCAGGCGGGTCCCGAGAACAAGGGCCTCTGGGCGGTCACCGACGCGTTCCCGAACGGTGGCGGCAACTGGGGCGGCTCGTACCTGACCGTGCCGAAGCAGAGCAAGAACGCGAAGAAGGCCGCCGAGCTCGCCGCCTGGCTGACCGCGCCGGAGCAGCAGATCAAGGCGTTCAAGGCCAAGGGCACGTTCCCGAGCCAGGTCAAGGCGCTCGACGCGCCGGAGCTGCTCGAGCAGACCAACGCGTACTTCGGTGACGTCAAGGCCGGCACGCTGTTCGCCACGCAGGCCAAGAAGATCAAGGCCGCGCAGTACAAGGGCCCGGCCGACGGCCAGATCCAGGAGACGGTCGTCAGCCCGGCGCTGCAGTCCGTCGAGCAGGGCAAGAGCCCTGACGAGGCCTGGAAGGCAGCGGTCGAGGGTGCCCAGAAGGCGGCCAAGTAGTGACCGCCACTCTCTCCAAGGTGGACCGCGGGCGAGCGCAGGAGGCTCGCCCGCGGCCTCCGCGGCGGTACCGGCTGTCCAACCTGGACACCAAGGTGTCGCCGTACCTGTTCGTAGCACCCTTCTTCGTGCTGTTCGCGACGATCGGGCTCTTCCCGTTGCTCTACACGGCGTACGTCTCCCTGTTCGACTGGGAGGTCGGCGCCGACGAGCCGCTGTTCATCGGCCTGGAGAACTACCGGACGCTGTTCGAGGACGACCAGTTCTGGAACGCGCTGTTCAACACCTTCAGCATCTTCGTGCTCTCCAGCGGTCCGCAGATCGTCGTCGCGGTCCTCCTCGCGGCGCTGCTCAACGCGAACCTGCGCGCCCGCACCGGGTGGCGGATGGGCGTGCTGCTCCCCTACGTGGCGAGCCTCGTGGCGCTGACGATCATCTTCGGCAACCTGTTCGGCCCCCAGTACGGGCTGGTGAACGACGTGCTCGGGCTCATCGGCATCGACCCGATCGACTGGCAGGCCAGCACGTTCGGCAGCCACGTGGCCATCGCGTCGATGGTCAACTGGCGGTGGACCGGCTACAACGCGCTGATCGTCCTCGCCGCGATGCAGGCGATCCCCCGGGACGTCTACGAGGCCGCGTTGGTGGACGGCGCGAGCGCGCTGCGGCGGTTCTTCAGCATCACGCTCCCGCTGCTGAAGCCGACGCTGATCTTCGTGATCGTCACCTCGACGATCGGCGGTCTGCAGATCTTCACCGAGCCGAAGCTGTTCGAGCCCTCCGGTGGCAGCGGCGGCGGCACGGAGCACCAGTACCAGACCGTCGTGCTCTACCTCTACCAGTCGGCGTTCCAGGGCCTCGACCTCGGCTACGCCTCCGCCATCGCGTGGGTGCTGTTCCTGGTCGTCATCGCCGTGGCAGGCCTCAACTTCTTCCTCACCAGGAGGGCCGTCAAGTGATGCGACGACCGTCCTTCGCGATCTACGGCTTCCTCGCCGCGTTCGTGCTGGGCTCCGCCTTCCCGTTCTACTGGTCGTTCCTGGTCGCGAGCCGCGACAACTCGGTGCTGACCGGCGACTTCACGCTGGTCCCCGGCGGGAACTTCTGGTCGAACGCCGTGCGCGTGTTCGACACCGTCCCGTTCTGGAAGGCGCTGGGCAACAGCTTCATCGTGTCCGGCACGGTGACGCTGTCGGTGGTGCTGCTGTCGACGCTGGCCGGGTTCGCCTTCGCCAAGCTGAGGTTCCGCGGCCGCGGTGTGCTGTTCCTGTTCGTGGTGGCGACGCTGGCGGTGCCGACCCAGCTCGGCATCATCCCGCTGTACATGGCGATGGCCGAGTTCGGCTGGGCCGGTGAGCTCGAGGCCGTGATCGTGCCGAACCTCGTGACCGCGTTCGGCGTGTTCTGGATGCGCCAGTACCTCCTCGACGCCATCCCCGACGAACTCGTCGAGGCGGCGCGCATGGACGGTTGCAGCCTGTGGCGCGCGTTCTGGCACGTCGCCCTGCCCGCCGCCCGCCCTGCCGCCGCGATGCTGGGCGTGTTCACGTTCATGCAGTCCTGGAACGACTTCCTGTGGCCGTTGGTGGTCCTCAACGCGGACAACCCGACGTTGCAGGTCGCGCTGGAGAAGCTGCAAAGCGGTTACTACGTCGACTACTCGCTCGTCCTCGCCGGGACCACGCTCGCCACGGTTCCGGTCCTCATCGTTTTCCTCGTGCTCGGGCGGCAGATCGTCGCCGGTGTGATGCAGGGCGCCGTCAAGGGGTGAAAATGGAGAACATTGTTTTCCCGCAGGGTTTTCTGTGGGGAGCCGCGACCGCCGCGTTCCAGGTGGAAGGTGCGACCGACGTGGACGGTCGCACCGACTCCATCTGGGACGAGTTCTGCCGGCAACCCGGCAAGGTGGTGGGCGGCGACTGCGGTGAACCCGCCGCCGACCACTACCGGCGCTTCGAGCAGGACGTCGCCATGATGGCGGACCTGGGGATCAAGGCCTACCGGTTCTCGATCGCCTGGCCGCGCGTGCGACCGGACGGCGGCAAGGTCAACCAGGCAGGACTCGACTTCTACCAGCGGCTGGTCGACTCGCTGCTGGCGCACGACATCGTGCCGTGGCCGACGCTCTACCACTGGGACCTGCCGCAGACGCTCGAGGAGTCGGGTGGCTGGGCGAACCGCGACACCGCGTACCGGTTCGCCGAGTACGCCGCCGCCACCGTCGAGGCGCTCGGAGACCGGGTCGGCACCTGGACGACGCTGAACGAGCCGTGGTGCTCCGCGTTCCTCGGTTACGCCGCGGGCGTCCACGCACCGGGCCGCACGGAACCGGCCGCCGCCGCCGCGGCCGTGCACCACCTGCTGCTCGGGCACGGCCTCGCGAACGAGACCATCCGCGCCGCGCGGCCGGACGCCAAGGTGGGCATCACGCTCAACATGTACCCGATCATCCCCGTCGACCCGGACAACCCCGCGGACCTCGACGTGGCGCGCAGGCTCGACGGGCTGCAGCAGCGGATCTTCCTGGACCCGTTGCTGCGTGGCGAGTACCCGGCCGACATCCTCGAGGACCTCGAGCCGTTCGGGTTCGGCGAGCACGTCCACGACGGCGACCTGAAGGTGATCTCGGGCCCGATGGACATGCTCGGCGTCAACTACTACACCGAGCACTACGTCAGCTCGACGCCCAACGGCGAGGCCGGTCCGTCACCGTGGATCGGCGTGCAGCACGCCTCGTTCCCGCCCAGGGACGCCCCCATCACCGACATGGGCTGGGAGGTCAGGCCGGACGGGCTCACCACCGTCCTCATGCGGGTGCACAACGACTACCCGCGCCTCCCGCTCTACATCACCGAGAACGGCGCCGCGTTCCGCGACGACTTCTCGGGCACCGGTGCCATCGACGACGTGGACCGCACCGGTTTCATCGCCTCCCACCTGCGCGCCGCCCACGCGGCGATCGAGGCGGGGGTCGACCTGCGCGGCTACTTCTGCTGGTCGCTGCTGGACAACTTCGAGTGGGCAGAGGGGTACGCGAAGCGGTTCGGCATCGTCCACGTCGACTACGACACCCAGATCCGCACGCCGAAGATGAGTGCGAGGTGGTTCAGCAGGGTGGCCCGCGACAACGCGCTGGTCGCCGTCTCATGACGGAAGGCAGGAGTCGGCGCCCCGGCCCGCGCATCGAGGAGGTCGCACGCGTGGCCGGGGTGTCGAAGTCCACCGTGTCCAGGGTGATCAACGGCGAGAAGTACGTGAGCGAGCGGTCGCGCCAGGCGGTGCACCGCGCGATCGCCATGCTCGGGTACAGCCCCAACCACGCCGCGAGGACCCTGGCGGGCAGCAAGGCGAACGCGATCGCGCTGGTGATCTCGGAGCAGGGCAGCCGGGTCCTCGCCGACCCGTTCTTCGCCGGGGTCCTGCGCGGGGTGCACGCCGAGCTCGCCGGACACCACGTGCAGCTCCTGCTGATGATGAACCAGCCGCTCGACGGTGAGGACCAGGTCGCCTACCTCACCGGCGGGCACGTCGACGGGGCGCTCGTCGTGAGCCTGCACGGCGAGGACCCGTTGCCGAGAACGTTGCACGAGACGGGGCTGCCCACGGTGGTGGGCGGCCGTCCGCTCGTGGGCGGCACCGTCCCGTTCGTCGACGCGGACAACTTCAACGGCGCGCTGGGCGCCGTCCGGTTCCTGATCTCGCTGGGCCGCGAGAAGATCGCCACCATCGCCGGCCCGCACGACATGGCCGTCGGCATGGACCGCCTGAGCGGCTGGCGGTGCGGCCTCGCGGAACACGGCATGCCCGTCGAACTCGTCGCGCACGCCACCGACTTCACCCCGGAGAGCGGCGCGCTCGCGATGGAGGACCTGCTGCGCCGCGCCCCCGACCTCGACGCGGTCTTCGTCGCCGCGGACATCATGGCGCTGGGCGCGTTGCGGGTGCTCCAGACGCGCGGCTACCGGATCCCGGACGACGTCGCGGTGGTGGGCTTCGACGACTCCGTGCTCGCCTCGACGGCCGTCCCCCCGCTCACGACGGTCCGGCAGGACGTCGAGGGCTTCGGCCGCACCATGACGTGGCGCCTGCTCGCCGAACTGGCGGGCGAGGAGAAGCTGCCGCAGTCGATGCTGCTGCCGACGTCCCTGGTGCGCAGGACCAGCGCCTGATCCATTCGCCGTGGAAGCTTTTCGCCCGAAACCCTGAACCAGCGCCCGGACCAGGCCGTATTACGACGTACGAGCGGATGACGAGCGGGGGGCGCGGATGCAGGCGGGCCGATTCTTCGACGAGTCGCGGGACGATCCGGAGCTGCCGGAGACCGCGGTGCTGCGCGTGTTGTGGATGACCGCGCAGGGAATGGTGTGGCCATGGCTGCTGCAAAGCATGTGCCGGCGCGACGCCATCAAGCACGCCCTGCAGGCGGAGCTGATCTGGGCACCGGTGGGCGACCACCTCGGGTACCACATCACGGACGAGGGCCGGCGGCGGATCATGGCCTGGTACCAGGACCACCGGCCCGGTGCCGGGGCCGACGAGGACGCGGACGACTGGCGCGCCGTGACCATGCGCTGATCAGGCGGCGGCTGGCATCGGAGGGGGCGACGCGGCGGCCGACCCCCTCGTAGGCGGGGCCGGCCGCCGCGTCACTCGCCTCAGACCGCGGCGGTCGCCTTCGCGGCCAGGCCCTCGATCACGCCGGCCAGCTTCTCGGTGACCTCCGGGTCGTCCACCGGGTGCAGCTCGGCGAAGCGCACCACGGAGCCGGGGATCGACAGCGTGAGCTCCTCGGCCACCTCGGCACCGGCGATCTTCGCGGCCTTGCGGGCCTCGTCCTGCGCCCAGACGCCGCCGTACTGGCCGAACGCGGTGCCGACGACGGCGACCGGCTTGCCGGACAGGGCGCCGGCGCCGTAGGGGCGCGACAGCCAGTCGATGGCGTTCTTCAGCACGGCGGGGATGGTGCCGTTGTACTCGGGCGAGACCAGCAGCAGCGCGTCGGCCTCGGCGGCCGCCTCGCGCAGCTTCACGGCCTCGGCGGGGACGGTGCCCTCGTGGTCGATGTCCTCGTTGTAGAACGGCACGGAGCCCAGGCCGTCGAACACGCCGAGCTCGACGTGCTCCGGCGCGATCTGGACCGCGGCCTCGGCGAGCCTGCGGTTGTGCGAACCGGAACGAAGGCTGCCGACGAGCGTGAGGATGCGGACGGCCATGACGTGACTCCCAGGTGCAGGCTGTGTTTGAACGACTACACCCTAAACGGGACGCGGCCCGTTTATCTTCCGTCTAGGCTGTGGAGGTGATCGACGGCACACCCCTCCCCCTCGTGGGCCCGCAGTCCGCCCTGCGCGCGGACGCCGTGCGCAACCGCGCGCTGCTGCTGGAAGCGGCGGCCGAGCTGGCGAGCGAGCGGGGGGCGGCGGCGATCACGATGGAGACCGTGGCGGCCGCGGCCGGGGTCGGCAAGGGCACCGTGTCGCGGCGCTTCGGCGACCGCAACGGGCTGTTGCAGGCGCTGCTGGACCGCTCGGAGGTCCTGTTCCAGGAGGCGTTCCTGAGTGGACCGCCGCCACTCGGGCCCGGCGCGGACGCGGCGGCGCGGCTCAGGGCGTTCGGACCGGCCCTGCTGCGGCACGAGCACGCCCACCGCGACCTCTACCTCGCGGCCGAGCCGACGCCCGAGCGCCGCTTCTCGGTGCCGGCCCGGCAGTTGCGCCACCGGCACGTCGCCCTGCTCGTGCGCGCCGTTCTCCCCGGCGCCGACGCGGAACTGCTCGCCCACACGCTGCTGGCGTCGGTGGACGTCGTGCTGGTCGACCACTTCCTCCGCCCGGGGGCATCGCTGGAGCGGCTCGAGAAGGGCTGGCACGACCTGCTCGACCGCCTCCTGCACTGAGGATCGAATCGAAATCGACGGTCGAACGGGATCGGTCGCCCGCCAAGGGTTGTAGCCGTTGCCGCCTTCGCCCTACGGTGCGTTCTGGGAGCGCTCCCAGAACGCAGCACCGTCGACGAGGACGGAGAACCTCAGTCCCATGAGATCGTTACCCCCACGCCTGCTCGCCGCGACCCTGCTCGCGACGCTCACGGCCGCCTCGGTCCACGCGCCGGCCGCGGCGGCGGACTACGAACGCGTGCTCAACGGAACGTTCGAGAGCGGCTCCGCCGATCCCTGGTGGAGTGGCGCCGGCGTCACGAACCGGGTCACCGGCGGCGAACTGTGCGCGGCGGTCACCGGCGGCACGACGAACCCCTGGGACGCGCTGATCGGCCAGAACGGCGTGCCGTTCGAGACCGGCCAGTCCTACACGTTCTCGTTCGACGCCCGTGCGACCACCGCGCAACCCGTCACGGCCGCCGCCGGCGAGAGCGTCAGCCCGTACCGCGGCATCGCCAGCCAGCAGTTCGCGGTCTCCCCCGAGAAGCAACGGTTCTCGTTCACCTTCACGTCCACTTTGGACTTCCCGGACGCGGGCAACGGCCAGGTCGCGTTCCAGCTGGGCGGCCAGCCCTCCGACAACACGATCTGCGTGGACAACGTCTCGGTGGTCGGCGGCGTGAAGCCCCCTGGTGGTGTGAACCCCAACCCCGCCAAGAAGGTCCAGGTCGACCTGGTGGCGTACGTGCCGGGTCTGCCCAAGCGCGCGACGCTCGTGTCCGGCGCCACGACCCCGCAGACGTGGACGCTGAAGAACTCGGCGGGCGTGGCGGTGGCGTCCGGCCAGAGCACGCCGAAGGGCGCGGACGCGACGTCGGGCGACTCGACGCACCTGATCGACTTCTCGTCGTTCGACACGCCCGGCACCGGCTACACGCTGTCGGTCGGCGAGGACACCAGCTTCCCGTTCGACATCTCCGCCGACCCGGTGAAGCGGCTGCGCTACGACTCGCTCGCGTTCTTCTACCACCAGCGCAGCGGCACGCCGATCGAGGCGCAGTACGTCGGTGACGAGTACGCGCGCCCGGCGGCGCACCTCAACGTCGCGCCGAACCAGGGCGACAACAACGTGCCGTGCCGCGCCGACCTCGCGTGCGGCTACACGCTCGACGTGCGCGGCGGCTGGTACGACGCGGGCGACCACGGCAAGTACGTGGTCAACGGCGGCATCGCGACCTGGCAGCTGCTCAACGCCTACGAGCGCGCGTCCCGCCTCGGCGACGCGACCGCGTACCGCGACGGCTCGATGAACATCCCGGAGAAGGCCAACGGCGTGCCGGACCTGCTCGACGAGGCGCGCTGGGAGGTCGACTTCCTGCTCAAGATGCAGGCGCCCGACGGCATGGCGCACCACAAGGTCCACGACGCGAACTGGACCGCGCTGCCCACCCGTCCCGAACTGGACGACCAGCCGCGCCGCCTGTCCGCGACCAGCACGGCCGCGACGCTGAACCTGGCCGCCGTCGCCGCGCAGGCGTCCCGGCTGTGGAAGAGCATCGACGCGACCTACTCCTCGACGTTGCTGGCGGCGGCCCGCAAGGCGTACGCGGCGGCCAAGGCGAACCCGGCCAAGCTCGCCGACCCGAACGACGGCACCGGCGGCGGCGCGTACAGCGACGACACCGTGACCGACGAGTTCTACTGGGCCGCCTCGGAGCTCTACGCGACGACCGGTGACGCGGCCTACCGCACCGACGTGACCGGCTCCTCGCACTACAAGGCGGCGAGCCTGAACCGCGGCGGGTTCCACTGGGGCGGAACGGCTCCGCTGGGCGACATCACCCTCGCCCTCGCCCCGAACGGCCTGCCCGCGGCGGACGTGTCCGCGATCAAGTCGGCCTTCGCGTCGGTCGCGGACCAGCACCTGACCGCGATGGCGGGCATGGGCTACGCCGCGCCGTACGACAACAGCACCGCGGGCTACGTCTGGGGCTCGAACTCCACGGTCCTCAACAACGCCCAGGTGCTGGCGCTCGCGTTCGACTTCACCGGCACCGCCAAGTACCGCGACGGCGTCTTCGAGGCACTGCACTACGTCCTCGGCCGCAACCCGCTCAGCACCTCGTACGTCGCCGGCTACGGCGACCAGGCGATGGTCAACGCCCACCACCGCTTCTGGGCCCACCAGAACGACCCGGCCCTGCCGATCGCGCCGCCCGGTTCCCTCTCCGGCGGCCCGAACAGCGCGTTGCAGGACCCGGTGGCGCAGCGCCTGCTCACCGGCTGCCCGCAGCAGAAGTGCTGGGTGGACGACATCGGCGCCTACTCGGTGAACGAGGTGGCGATCAACTGGAACTCCGCCCTCGCCTGGGTGTCCGGCTGGGCGGCGGAGAAGTCCGGCACCCCGACCACGCCGAAGTCCGACTGCGAGGTGAACTTCAGCGCCGGCCGCTGGAACGACGGCCTGTCGGCGCAGGTGAAGATCACCAACACCGGTACGGCCGCGTGGACGTCCTGGAAGCTCGGGTTCGCACTGCCCGGCACCCAGCGGGTCACCTCCGGGTGGTCGGCGACGTGGAGCCAGACCGGGCGGGACGTGACGGCGACGAGCATGTCGTGGAACGGCGAGCTCAAGCCCGGCAGGACCGTCCAGATCGGATTCAACGGGTCCGGGTCCGGGGCGGATCCGACCGTCTTCACGGTGAACGGGAAGACCTGCAAGACCGTGTGAGGCGACGCTCGGGACGCGCGCCCGCTGTCACTTCGGTGGCGGCGGGCGCGCTGCCGTTCGGGCGGGGCGTCCGCTCTGGCCGCTTCGGTGGCGGGCGCGTTGCCGTGGAAGCGCTCCGGTAGGCCGCCCACCGTGCCTGCTGCCACCTCGGTGGCGGGCGCGCGGCCGCCTCGAGGCTCTGCCAGGCAGTCAACCGCGCCCGCTGTCACTTCGGTGGCGGCGAGCGCGCTGCCGTTCGGGCGGGGCGTCCGCTCTGCCCACTGCCCACTTCGGTGGTGGGCGCGCTGCCCTCCAAGCGCTCCGGCAGGCCGCCCTCCGCACCCGCTGCCACTCCGGCGCGCGCTGCCGTTCGGACGGTCCGGTGCGGCGAACGGCGGCGGCTCGGTGATCCGGCGGCGCGACCACCGGCTCCCCACCTGGCCGACTCGCCGGACAACGCTGTCACAACGCTGTCACAACCCGACCGTCGCGGCACGGCGCGACCTCCCTCCACCTGCCGCTCACCACCCCTGTGAGCGCTAACAGGCGTCACCTGGCGTTATCCAGATGGAACTTGACGGACATGTTGTTAGCGATAACACTCGCCGCCTACAGCACTGTTGCCTGTCGGTGCCATCGAGGAGAAGCAATGAGGCTTGCCCGGATCGCGGCCACCACCGCACTGGCCGTCACGCTCGCCGCCTGCGGTTCGGCGCAGAAGACGGTCGACCAGCAGAGCGGGTCCAGCGAAGGCGCCCTGGTGGGCGTCACCATGCCCACCCGGTCGTCGGAGCGCTGGATCCACGACGGCGACAACATCAAGAAGGCGTTGGAGGGCAAGGGGTACAAGGTCGACCTCCAGTACGCGGAGAACGACATCCCCACCCAGGCCAACCAGATCGAGAACCAGATCACCAAGGGCGCGAAGCTGCTGATCGTCGCCTCGATCGACGGCACCGCGATCACGTCGCAGCTGCAGCAGGCCGCCGACGCGAAGATCCCGGTGATCGCGTACGACCGGCTGATCCGCAAGAGCCCGAACGTCGACTACTACGCGACGTTCGACAACTTCAAGGTCGGCGTGGAGCAGGCGAACTCGCTCGTGGCCGGGCTGAAGACCAAGGGCGAGGGCCCGTTCAACATCGAGCTGTTCGCGGGCTCGCCGGACGACAACAACGCCACGTTCTTCTTCAACGGCGCGATGTCCGTGCTCCAGCCGCTCATCGACCAGGGCAAGTTCGTCGTGAAGTCGGGCCAGAAGGACTTCAAGACCGTCGCGATCCTGCGCTGGGACCCGGCGACCGCGCAGAAGCGCATGGAGGACCTGCTCACCTCGACCTACGGCGGTGCCAAGGTCGACGGCGTGCTGTCGCCCTACGACGGCATCTCGATCGGCATCCTCTCGGCGCTCAAGAGCGGCGGCTACGGCACGGCCGGCCAGGCCTACCCGATCGTCACGGGTCAGGACGCGGAGGTCGCCTCGGTGAAGTCGATCATCGCCGGTGAGCAGTACTCGACGATCCACAAGGACACCCGCCTGCTCGCCGACGTCACGGTGAAGATGGCCGACGCGGTGCTCAAGGGCGGCAAGCCCGAGGTCAACAACACCAAGGACTACGACAACGGTGTCAAGGTCGTCCCGTCGTTCCTGCTGCAGCCCGTCCCGGTGGACAAGGCGAACTACCAGAAGGAACTGATCGACTCCGGCTACTACACCGCAGACCAGCTCAGGTAGGTCAGGTGTCCGACGAAATCCTGGTGATGCGCGGCATCACCAAGAGGTTCGCGGGGGTCACCGCGCTGCACGAGGTCTCGCTGACCGTGCGGCGCGGTGAGATCCACGCGATCTGCGGTGAGAACGGCGCGGGCAAGTCCACGCTGATGAAGGTGCTGTCCGGGGTGCACCCGCACGGTACGTACGAGGGCGACATCCTGTTCGAGGGCGAGCCGTGCGCGTTCAACGGCGTCCGGGACAGCGAGCGGCGCGGCATCGTGATCATCCACCAGGAGCTGGCGCTGTGCGGTCAGCTCTCGGTGGCGGAGAACCTGTTCCTGGGCAACGAGAGGGCGCGGCGCGGGTTCATCGACTGGAACCGCACCAACCACGAGGCCCAGGCGCTGCTCGACCGCGTCGGCCTGCGGGAGAACCCGACGACGCCCGTCAACGACCTCGGTGTCGGCAAGCAGCAGCTGGTCGAGATCGCCAAGGCGCTGTCCAAGGAGGTCAGCCTCCTCATCCTGGACGAGCCGACGGCCGCGCTGAACGACGACGACTCGCAGCACCTGCTCGACCTGCTCGACGGGCTGCGCTCCGAGGGCATCACCTGCGTGATCATCTCCCACAAGCTGGGCGAGGTCACCAGGATCGCCGACACCGTCACCGTGCTGCGCGACGGCAGGACGATCGAGACGTTGCCCGCCAAGGGGCTGAGCGAGGAACGCATCATCGCCGGCATGGTCGGCCGCGACCTCGAGCACCGGTTCCCGCCGCGCACGCCGGACGTCGGCGAGGAGATCCTGCGCATCGTGGACTGGACCGTGCACAGCCCCGCCCAGCCGGACCGCAAGGTCGTCGACGGCGCCACGCTCACGTTGCGGCGCGGGGAGATCGTGGGTCTCGCCGGGTTGATGGGAGCGGGGCGCACCGAGCTCGCGATGAGCGTGTTCGGCCGCTCGTACGGCGTCGGCGTCTCCGGACGCGTCGTGAAGGACGGCCGCGAGATCGACACGCGGACCGTGCGCGGGGCCATCGACCACGGCATCGCGTACGTGAGCGAGGACCGCAAGCGCTACGGGCTCAACCTGATCGACGGCGTGCAGCGCAACGTCTCGGCGGCGGCGCTCGGCAAGCTGTCGAGCCGCGGCTGGGTCAACGAGAACGAGGAGTACACGGTCGCGGAGCGGTTCCGCAGGTCGATGGGCATCCGGACGTCGTCCGTGTCGACGCCGACGGGCACGCTGTCCGGCGGCAACCAGCAGAAGGTCGTGCTGGCGAAGTGGATGTTCACGGACCCGGACGTGCTGATCCTCGACGAGCCGACGCGCGGCATCGACGTCGGCGCCAAGTACGAGATCTACTCGATCATCAACGACCTCGCCGCCCAGGGCCGCGCGGTGCTGGTGATCTCCTCGGAGCTGCCGGAGCTCCTCGGCCTGTGCGACCGCGTGTACGCGCTCTCGGAAGGCCGCATCACCGGCGAGGTGAGCCGTGAAGAGGCCACGCAGGAACGTCTCATGCAGTTCATGACACGAGGACAGAGTTCATGACCACGAAGATCGCGCCCTCACCGGCCGCCGCCCCGCCGTCCCAGCCCCGGCGGTTCTCGATCAACCTGCGGCAGTCGGGCATCTACGTCGCCTTCGCGCTGATCGTCGTGCTGTTCACGGTGCTGACGGACGGGGCGTTGCTGCAACCGCAGAACATCTCGAACATCATCGTGCAGAACTCGTACGTGCTGATCCTCGCGATCGGCATGATCCTGGTGATCATCGGCGGGCACATCGACCTCTCGGTCGGCTCGACCGTGGCGCTGACAGGTGCGGTCTGCGCGGTGCTGACCGTCCAATGGGGACTGCCGTGGCCGGTGGCGGTGCTGCTGACGCTGTTGTCCGGCGCGGTGATCGGCGCGGCGCAGGGCTACTGGATCGCGTACTTCGGCATCCCGGCGTTCATCGTGACGCTGGCGGGCATGCTGGTGTTCCGCGCGCTCACCCTGACCACGCTCGGCAACCAGGGCATCGGGCCGTTCCCGGACGAGATCCGGTCGCTGTCCAACGGCTTCACGGGCGGCTACCTCGGCAACATCGGCCTCGGCCCGCTGGGCGGCGCGGACCTCGTGAGCCTGCTCGCCGGTCTCGCGTGCGTCGCCGGCTTCGCGTTGTCGCAGTGGCGCAAGCGGTCCGCGCGGCTCGGCTACGGCCAGACGGTCGACCCGATGCCGGTGTTCGTGCTCAAGATCGTCGGCGTGGCCGTCGTCGTGATGGCCGTCGTCGTGCAGCTCGCCCGGTTCCGCAACCTGCCGTGGGTGCTCGTGCTGCTCGCGGCTCTCGCGCTCGGCTACTCGCTGATGGCGAACAACTCGGTGTTCGGACGGCACATCTACTCGATCGGCGGCAACCTGCAGGCCGCCACGCTGTCCGGCGTGAAGGTCAAGGCCGTCACGTTCTGGGTGTTCGTCAACATGGGCGCGCTCGCGGGGCTCGCCGGCGTGATCTTCGCCGGCCGCCTCAACCAGGCGGGTCCGACCGCCGGCATGTCGTTCGAGCTCGACGCCATCGCGGCCGCGTTCATCGGCGGCGCGGCGGTGCAGGGCGGTGTCGGCAAGGTCGTCGGCGCCATCACCGGCGGCCTGATCATGGGCGTGATCAACAACGGCATGTCGCTGATCGGCGCGCCCAGCGAACGCGTGATGCTCGTGAAGGGCCTCGTCCTGCTCGTCGCCGTCGCCTACGACGTCTGGACCAAGCGACGCGCCTGATTCGACCGGAAAGGCGAACATGGCACCCCTGCGCCACGTCGTCCTCACCGCGGTGCTGACCGCCGCGCTCCTCCCGTCCACTCCGGCCGCCGCCGAACCGCTCGTGCGGTCGGCGGCGGCCGCCGTCGAGGTGCCGAACCTCGGCGACGTCCGAGGGCACCTCACCCTGCCCACCACCGGCACCCACGGCACGACCGTCGCGTGGCGGTCGTCCGACAGCGCGGTGATCACCCCGACCGGTGAGGTGACCCGCCCTCCGGCGGGCGCCAGGCCGGCGAAGGTCGTGCTGACGGCGAAGGTCAGCCTCGGGCAGCAGAGCACCACCCGCGCCCTGACGGCCACCGTCGTCCCGTTGCCCGTCGCGGAACCCCTGGCTGGCTACGGCTTCTTCTACTTCACCGGTGAGAGCAGCCCGATCGGCGAGCAGATCTACGCCGCCGCGAGCAACGGAAACAACCCGCTCGACTTCTCCGAGGTCAACGGCGGCAGGCCGATCCTGAAGTCGAGCCTCGGCGAGCTGGGCGTGCGCGACCCGTTCATCCTGCGCTCCCCCGACGGCGACAGGTTCTACCTGCTGGCCACCGACCTCAAGATCAACGGCGGCCGCGGCTGGGACGCGGCCCAGCGCACCGGCAGCCGGTCGATCATGGTGTGGGAGTCGACGGACCTGCGGAACTGGTCCCGCCAGCGCAGCGTCCAGGTCTCACCGCCGACCGCGGGCAACACGTGGGCACCGGAGGCGTTCTGGGACGCCCGCCGCGGCACCTACGTCGTCTACTGGGCCTCGAAGCTCTACGCGGAGAACGACCCGAACCACACCGGCACCAGCTACAACCGGATGATGTACGCGACCACGCGCGACTTCGTCACCTTCACCCCGGCGAAGGTGTGGATCGACCCCGGTTACTCGGTGATCGACTCGACGGTCATCGAGCACGACGGCACGTACTACCGCTACACCAAGGACGAGCGGAACAACTCGTCGTCGTCGCCGTGCAGCAAGTACATCACCGCCGAGAAGTCCACCGACCTGCTCGACACGAGCTACGACTTCGTCGCCGAGTGCATCGGCAAGGCCACGCCGACGAGCCCCGGCCTGTCCGCGGGTGAGGGCCCGACAGGGTTCAAGTCCAACACCGAGGACAGGTGGTACCTGTTCATCGACGAGTACGGCGGCCGCGGCTACGTGCCGTTCGAGACGACCGACCTCGCGTCGGGCAGGTGGACGATGTCGACCGGCGCCCGCCTGCCCGCCTCTCCCCGGCACGGCACGGTCCTCCCGGTGACGCAGGCCGAGCTGAACCGCCTCACCGCTCCCCCGGCGCCGGTGAAGGCCGACAGCAGGGGCCTGGTCGCGCACTGGCCGCTCAACGGGTCCGCCGCCGACGCCACCGGTCACGGGTACGACGGCGTGCTCGCCGGCAACGCCACGTGGTCCGGAGGTTCCCTGTCGTTGAAGGGCGGGCACGTCCAACTGCCGAACAACCTGCTGACGGGCGCCCCGGCGGCCACGATCTCCGCCGACGTGCTGGTCGATCCGGCCCAGCAGACGCCGTACTTCCTCTACGGCTTCGGCAACACCGCGCCGAACGGGGTCGGCGACGGCTACCTGTTCAGCACCGGCGACACCTACCGCGGCGCGATCGCCACCGGCAACTGGGCGACCGAGCAGGGCGTGAACTCCGGCCGGGCGCTGCCGCGCGGGGTGTGGAAGAACGTGACGCTGACCGTCGGCAACGGTGTGGAAGTGCTCTACCTGGACGGGGTCGAGGTGGCGCGCACCACCGGTGTCACGACCAGACCGTCCGACATCGGCGGCGGGATCACCACGGCCAACTACCTCGGCCGGTCCGTGTACACGGCGGACAGGCCGTTGCTCGGCAGGATGAAGGACGTCCGCCTGTACAACCGCGCGCTCTCCGGCGGCGAGGTGGCCGCGCTCCCGTTCAACGCCACGCAGATCCGGTCGGTCACGCACGATTCGCTCCAAGCACCCGCGGTCGTCGGGTCCGGCAGGGTGGTGCTCCCCGTGCGGCCGGGCACCGACCTGCGGCGGGTCCGGCTCGGCTTCGAGCTCCCGCCGGGCGCCACCATCACCCCCGGCGGGCCGGTCGATCTGCGGAAACCCCGGCAGTTCGTCGTCCGGTCGGGGCGGGAGAGTCGGGTGTGGACGGTCGAGGCGCACGAGATGCGCAGCCCCGTGGTCCCGGGCCTCAACGCCGACCCGAACATCGTGGCGTTCGGCGACACCTACTACATGTACGCGACCACGGACGGCTTCGACGGCTGGAGCGGCACGAGGTTCTCGGCGTGGTCGTCGAAGGACCTGGTGAACTGGCGGGACGAGGGCGTGGTCCTCGACCTCGGGCCCGACGTGAGCTGGGCCGACCGCAACGCCTGGGCACCCGCGATCGCCGAACGCGACGGCAAGTACTACTTCTACTTCTGCGCCGAGGCCAAGATCGGGGTCGCGGTGGGCGACTCGCCGACCGGCCCGTTCACCGACTCCGGACAGCCGCTGGTCGCCCGCAACCCCGGCGGCGGCCAGGCCATCGACCCGGCGGTCTTCGTCGACCGCTCCGGGCAGCCCTACCTGTACTGGGGCAACGGTGAAGCACATGTGGTGCCGCTCAACGCCGACATGATCTCCTACGACCCGGGGAAGATCACCCGGCTCACCGGGCTGGCGGACTTCCGGGAAGGCCTGTTCGTGGTGGAACGCGCGGGCACCTACTACCTGAGCTGGTCGGTCGACGACACCCGCAGCGAGGATTATCGCGTGGCCTACGCGACAGGGCCCTCCCCCACCGGCCCGTTCACGAACCGCGGTGTGATCCTCGCCAAGGACCTGGCGCTCGGTGTGAAGGGCACCGGGCACAGCTCGATGCTCCGGGTGCCCGGCACCGACGACTGGTACCTCGCCTACCACCGGTTCGCCATCCCGGAGGGGGATGGCACGCACCGGGAGATCACGATAGACAGGATGGGGTTCGACCGGGACGGTTCGATCGTCCCGGTCAGACCGACCCTGGAAAGCGTCGCACCACAACGGATCCGGCCGCAGCACTGCCGCGCCCTGGTCACCTGATCACGAGGAGTTCGATGTCGCAGCGGGAACCCGCGCTCCACCGGGAACTGTTCGGCCACATCGGTGACACCGCCGTCCACCGGTACGTCCTGGCGTGGCCCGGTGGGCTCACCGTGCGCGTGCTGGACTACGGCGGCATCGTCCAGTCGCTGGAGGCGCCGGACCGCGACGGCGTCCCCGCCAACGTGGTGCTCGGGTTCTCCTCGCTCGACGACTACGTCAAGAACAGCCAGCCCGGCGAGAACAGGGTGTTCTTCGGCGCCGTCATCGGCCGGTACGCAAACCGGATCGCCCGCGGCGCCTTCACCCTCGACGACGTCGGCTACCGGCTGCCCGTCAACGACGGCCCGAACAGCCTGCACGGCGGGCCGAACGGCTTCGACACGCGGGTGTGGTCCGCGTCCGAACTGCGCGAACCGGACAGCGTGGGCGTGCGGCTCGACCTGGTGAGCCCGGACGGGGACGGCGGGTTCCCCGGCGCCGTGGCCGCGCAGGTGACGTACCGGCTCGACCGGCACAACCGCCTCACGATCACCTACACCGCGACCGCGGACGCGCCCACCGTCCTCAACATGACCAACCACACCTACTGGAACCTCGCCGGCGAGGGCACCGGCGACGTGCACGGCCAGTCGCTGATGCTGAACGCGGGCCGGTTCTGCCCGGTCGACGAGACGCTGATCCCGGTGGGCGACCCGGTCGCCGTGGACGGCGGCCCGTTCGACTTCCGGCTGCCGACGGCCATCGGCGCCCGCATCGGCGCGCCGCACCCGCAACTCGGCATCGCGGGCGGCTACGACCACAACTGGGTGCTGGACTCCTCCGGGGCGTCGTTCGCCGCGCAGGCGTGCGACCCGGGGTCCGGGCGGCTGCTGACGCTGTGGACCACCGAGCCGGGCCTGCAGTTCTACTCGGGCAACTTCCTCACCGACGACCTGGTCGGCACCGGCGGCCGCCCCTACGGTCCCGGTGCCGGGTTCGCCCTGGAGGCGCAGCACTTCCCGGACTCGCCGAACCGGCCGGACTTCCCCAGCACGGTGTTGCGGCCCGGCGAGGTCTACCACCAGGAGACGGTGTTCCAACTGTCCACTGCGGACTGACTCAGGCCGCGTGCGCGCACGTGGGGCAGCTGCACTCGGCACACGTGCAGTTGGCGCACGAGTCGTCGCAGCCGTCGCACGCGCAACGGGCGTGGTTGCAGGTGGGGCAGTCGCAGTCCGTGCAGTCGCACTGCGCGCAGGAGTCCGCGCAGTGCGCGCACCGGCACTTGTCGCACTCGTCGTAGTGCACACCGCGATCCGTCACGTGTTCGCGGTGCAGGTGGCCGTCGTGCAGGTAGTCGACGTGGTCGCGGTGCACGACGGCGTCGTGGCCGCAGCCGGGACCGTGGGTGTGGCGGTGCAGTTCGGCGGGAGCGTGGTCGACTGTCGTCATAGGACAGATGCTCATATGCGCAGACGACCACGACAAACCGGCGCGCCCGGTGATCATCCACCTGGGTGATGGCCGGCGCGCGCGAAGAACTCGGCGAGGATCGCGTTGTCCTCGTAGCCCAGTTCGTGGGCCGCGACCTCCTCCGGGGTGAACCACCGCAGCCGCTGACCCTCGGTGAGCACCACCCGGTCGAGGTCGAGGTCCGCCTCGGCCCAGAACGTGTGCTCGATGCCGTAGGAGCGCTCCTCGGAGCACAGGTGGTGCACGTCGTCCGCCCCGAGGACGACGCCCATCTCCTCCTCGATCTCCCGCCTGATGCACTCGTGCGGGGTCTCGCCCTCCTCGAGGTACCCGCCGGGCAGGCACCAGGTGTTCGGGAACCTGATCCCGGGCTTGTCGTCCCGCAGGTAGAGCAGCACCCGGCCCGCGGGGTTGATCATCACGATGTTCGTTCCCTCGTCCACCTCCCGACTCTGCCCGGCCGATCCCATACCGTGCAAGCCGATGCGACACAACGGCTTTATCGATTCGACCGGTGAATCGACAGCTTGTCACCACGACTGGTCTGTTTCGTTCAAGATGGAGGGACACCGCTCGTGAGGAGGTCCTGTCGTGGCAGCCGAGTTCCTGGAGACCGCCCTGCGGGGGCTGTCCGCCGCCGACAGCGCGCTGTTCCGGGCGTTCGGCGCCGGGCCGATCCGCACCCCTCCGTTCGACCACGTCCACCACGCGTTCGAGGCACACGCCGCCCAGCGCCCGCGCGCGACCGCGGTGGAGCACCTCGGCGAGTCGCTGACCTACGCGGAGCTCGACGCCAGGGCCGGGCTGCTGGCCGAACTCCTGATCCGCGGCGGCGTGCGTCCCGGTGACCACGTCGGCCTGTTCCTGACGCGGTCGATCTCCATGGTCGTGGGTGTCCTCGCGGTGCTCAAGGCGGGAGCGGCCTACGTGCCGCAGGACACCGCCACCGCGACGGAGGCCCGGTTGCGGCACGTCGTCCGCACCGCGCGCATCGACGTGGTGCTCACCACGAGCGCGGACGAGGTGCCCGACCACCTGGCGCGGATCGTCGTGGTCGACGCGCTGCCCGACGTCGGCGCGTTCTGCCGCACCATCACCGCCGAGTCGGACGCCGCCGCCGTGGTCTACAGCGGTGCCACCGGCGTGCGGATCTCCCACGCCAACCTGTGCAACGTCCTGCTCACCGCCCCCGGATCGCTGGGCATCACGCCGGGGACCAGGGTGTCGCAACTGCAGGACATCGCCTGCGACCTGGCGATCTGGGAGGTGCTCGGCACCCTCGCGAACGGAGGCACCCTCGTGCTCCGCGGCGACGACGCCGAGCAGACGGCGAGCGAGGCCGACGTCGTCATCGCCACACCGGGCGTGCTCGCGTCCCTGGACCCCGAGGTCTGCCACCGCGTCCGCACGGTCGTGGTCGCCGGCGAACGCTGCCCGCAGGCGCTGGCGGA
Organism: Lentzea albida; assembly: GCF_900111005.1. Classification (GTDB taxonomy): domain Bacteria; phylum Actinomycetota; class Actinomycetes; order Mycobacteriales; family Pseudonocardiaceae; genus Lentzea; species Lentzea albida. The sequence continues at coordinate 305,514 of NZ_FOFV01000010.1, read as the reverse complement.
CACGTGGTCGACCCGCGTGGCCCTGCACCACGCGTACGGGCCGACCGAGGTCTCCATCGCCGCCGCGGTGCGGCGCCACGAACCGGGTGGCGGGCGGCTCACCCTCGGCAGGCCGGTGCCGAACACGACGGTGTACGTGCTCGGCGACGACCTCCAGCCGCTGCCCGCCGGTGCCGTCGGCGAGGTGTGGATCGGCGGCGCCGGCGTGACCGCGGGGTACGCGGGCGACCTCGACCTGACGGCGCGGCGGTACCGGCCCGACCCGTTCCTGAGGGGCGGCGGCCTGATGTTCCGCACCGGTGACCTCGGCAGGTGGACCGCCGACGGCGACCTGGAGCACCACGGCCGCGCCGGCGACCAGGTCGAGGTGCTCGGGCACCGCTTCGAGCTGGACGCGGTCACCGAGGCGCTGGAGGGGGCAGTGGGCTGCGAGCGCGCCACGACCCTGGTCCACGACGGGAGGCTCGTCGGGTTCATCAGTCCCGGCACGGCCGCGCCGGAGGTGGCCAAGCAGGCGGTCTCGCGGCGGTTGCCGCACTACTGCGTGCCGACGCTGATCGTGCCGGTCGACGCACTGCCCACGACGGATCGCGGCAAGGTCGACCGGCACGCACTTCTGTCCCGTTTGGACGGACGCCGTGCGCGGGCACTCCGCTCGCAGGTGTGAGGCACCCGTGAACGCACCCCGCAGTGCGGCCCTCGTCGCCGAGGCCTTGTCCTCGCTCGAACCCGAGCACCGGGTGGTGGTCGTGCGGGCCTTCTACCGCCACCGGTCCGTCGCCGAGCTCGCCGACGAACTGGGGCTGCCGCAGGACACCGTGAAATCGAGGTTGAACCACGGCCTGCACGCCTTGAGGAACGCCCTGCGGGACAACGGGGTCATGGAGTCGTGAGCTCGAAGCGCTGCACGGTGACCGATCCGCCCAGTGCCTGTGTGGCGTGGTTGAAGATGCCGAACCGGTAGCCCATGAAGAACTGCCACTCGTTCTTCAGCGTGAAGCCGGAGCCCAGCGACGTGAAGTTGACCCCGTCGGTGCTGTAGGAGAACCTGGCCTGCCGTCCGCTGCCGGGCCGGATGTCGGCGTTGGCGCGCAACCAGATCCGGGTTCCGGCGAGGTTCACGCTCGCGGTCTCGGTGCCGGTGCCCGTGGTGTTCCAGTTGCCGTCCATGGTCAGTCCGTTGACCACGACGACGCGGTTGCGGCCGTTGTCGCGCTTGACGCCTATCCACGCCGAGGAGTCGCGCAGCATCGCGAGACCGGTGCGGTCGCCGTCGCGCATCGAGGTCAGGTCCAGCGCGACGGTGCCGGTCGACGTCGGGCCCTGGACGCGGTGGGTGAGGGTGTTGCGGGCGTTGTAGAGGTCGTTGGTGACGGTCGCCGTGGACAGCCGCAGACCGTTGTTCACGCTGTACTTCGTGGTGTCCGGGTTGTGGTTCCACTCCCACTGCGGCTTGAGCACCGTGCCGTCGAAGGTGTCGACGCCGGTCATGGGTTTCACCGGCCGCGACGGCAGGTTCGGCATCGGGTAGTTCACGCCCCAGCCTCCGTTGGCGGTGGTGACGCGCGGCCAGCCGTCGGAGGTCCAGGTGATCGGCGCGAGCACCGGCACCCGCCCGCCGGGGTAGGCGTCCACGAACGCCATGTAGTACCAGTCGCCGTTCTGCGTCTGCACCAGACCGCCTTGGTGCGGCACTCCCCCGCCCTGGATCGGGCCGGGCATGTCCAGCAGCACCTGCTGCACGGTGTAGGGACCGAACGGGCTCGACGCCTTGAGCACGTACTGGCCGTTCGCGGGCCTGGTCAACCAGATGTAGTAGCTGCCGTTGCGCTTGTAGAACCGCGCACCCTCGAGCGTCCCGATGGTCGACGGGGTCTGGAACACCTGCTGCGACCGCACCTCCGACTTCCCGTCCGCCGAAAGCTGCGCGACGCTGATCGTCGTGTTGCCGTAGGCGACGTACATCGTGTCGTTGTCGTCGACCAGCATTCCGGCGTCGTAATAGCACTTGTTGATCGTCGACAGCTTCGACCACTGCGCGTCCACGGAGGTGGCGGTGTAGATGTGCGTCTGCGCGAAGTCGACGCAGCCACCCCAGTAGAAGGTGTTGTTGCTCTTGCGGTGGTTGAGGAACGACGCCCAGATGCCCCGCACGTACCCCCTGGCGCCGTTGAGGTCGTACTTGGCGCCGAAGTCCAGTCGCGGCACGGAATGTCCGGCGAACTCCCAGTTGACCAGGTCGTAGGACCGCAGGACCGGGGCCCCCGGCGAGTAGTGCATGGTCGACGCCGAGTAGTAGTAAGCGTCGCCGACGCGGATGATGTCGATGTCCGCGAAGTCCTGCCACAGCACCGGATTGGTGAAGGACGACGGCCTCGGCGTGGTGGTCGTGGTGGTTGTCGTGGTGGTCGTGGGTGTGCCGGTGTCCCCGCAGGTCGTTCCGTTGAGGCGGAAGGAGGCCGGTGCCGGGTTGGAGGAGCCGGCCGTGGCGTTGAACCCGAACTCGACCCGGCCACCGGACGGGATCGTCGCGTTGTAGCCGGCGTTGCGCGCGCTCACCTCCGCGCCGCTCTGCGTGATCACGGCGTTCCAGTGCTGCCCGACTTGCTGGCCGGACGCGTAGGTCCACTCCAGCGTCCAGCCGGTGATCGCGTCACCGGTGTTCGTGATGGACACGGAAGCGCCGAAACCGCCCTGCCACTCCGAGGTCTTCGTGTAGGTGACCGCACAGCCGGGAGCCGCCTGCGCCGCCGTGCTCGCGGCGACTCCCGCCGCCACCAGGGTGAGTGCCGACAACGCGGCCGGGAACCACCTCATGATCGCGTCCACCTCTGGTTGGACTGGCCGTTGCAGGTCCACAGCACGAGCCTCGAGCCGTTGGCCGTCGCGGCCCGTTCGACGTCGAGGCACAGGCCGGCGTTCGCGTTGCGCAGCGTCCCGTCGGAGCCGAACGTCCAGCGCTGGTTCGCCTGGCCGTTGCACTGCCAGACGATGACGCGCGTGCCGTTCGCGGTGCCCTGGTCGTAGGCGTCGAGGCACTTGTCCCCGAACACGCGCACCTCGCCGTTCGGCCAGGACGTCCACCGCTGCGACGCGGGCGTGAGGCAGTCCTGGATCACGACGGCGGTCCCGGCCGCGGTGGACCCGTTCTCGACGTCGAGGCAGCGGTTCGCCCCCGCCCCGCGCAACGGGGACGTGGTGCTCTGCACCGGGCTCCCGCCCGTCACCCGGTACACGGCGACGCCGTGCGCGGGAACGGAGGCGGAGATCGCGCCCGTGGTGGCGGACGTGCCGCCGGTCCACAGGTCGGTGAGGGTGAAGGCGCTCCCCGACAGACCGGTCTGGGCGGCCGTGGTGGTGATGGTCGCGGTGGCGTCGCCCCGGTTGAAGAGGCCGACGGCGACCGAGCCGTCCGCGAGGGGTTTGGCGAACACCTCCGCGGTCCCGTCGTCGCGCACCCTCCGCCCTCCCGCACCGAGGGCGTCCTGGTTCACCGCGATCAGGCGCTGGTTGCGCAGGACCGCGCTCACGTCGGCGGACATGGTGCGGATGTCGTTGCCCGCCATCAGCGGCGCCGCCATCAACGCCCAGAGCGCGAAGTGCGAGCGGGACTCGGTGAGGGTGAGCCCGGGGCGCCCGACCACCAGCATGTCCGGGTCGTTCCAGTGGCCGGGACCGGACTGCGCCGCGAGCGGGGCGGTGACGTCGAGGACGTTGCCCACGCCCATCGGATAGCTGTTGACGTTGCCGTTCTGCCAGATGTCCAGCAGGTCCTCGGTGGTGCGCCACAGGTCGGCGACCTGCCCCCAGTCGTACCGGTCGCCGGTGATGGCGTGGAAGCTGTTGGGGTTGATGCTGTAGACGATCGGCCGTCCGGTGGCGCGCAGGGCGTCGCGCATGATCGAGAACCGGGCCACCTGCTCGTCGCGGGTGCCGGCGCCCGAGCACCAGTCGTACTTGAGGTAGTCGACACCCCACGACGCGAACGTGCCGGCGTCCTGGACCTCGTGGCCCTTGCTGCCGGTCGAGCCGGGGTGGGCGCCGGTGGTCTGCGCGCACGTCCTCTCGTTCGGCACCTGGTAGATGCCGAACTTCAGGCCGCGGGCGTGGATGTAGTCGCCCAGCGCCTTCATGCCGCTGGGGAACTTCGACGGGTGCGAGCGGAGGTTGCCCGCCGAGTCGCGCTGCGGGTCGAACCAGCAGTCGTCCACGACGACGTACTGGTAGCCGGCGTCGCGCATGCCCGACGACACCATCGCCTCGGCGGCCTGGCGGACCTGGCCCTCGGTGATGCCGCAGCCGAAGCTGTTCCAGCTGTTCCACCCCAGGGGCGGGGTCTGGGCCGGGCTGCCGGGGGCCGCGGCGCTGGGACCGGTGGTGGGTGCGGCGGTGGCGAGACTGGCGGTGGCGGTGGCGGCGGTGCCGGTGCCGGTGGCGGGACCGGCAGCCGTCGCCGCAGCGGCGTCGGGGCCGGCGGTGGCGGGTGCGGTGGCGCTGCCCGGACCAGCGGCCGGTGCGGCAGCGGCGCTGGCGGGAGGCGCGGTGACCGCCACCGCTGCCAGGGCGGCGATCCCGAGACGCGTGAGTTTCCTGGACCGGAAGGGCATCGTCGCCCCTTTCTCCCCACGAGCGGCGCCACCGGGGTGCCGGTGGCGCCGGTCCCGGGTCAGCAGGTGGAGTTGGTCTGGGTCAGCAGGCCGAGCCGCCAGGGCAGGCGGTTGTAGTCGCCGCCGGCGTTGGGATCCATGCCCTGGTACAGGTAGCTGAGCCTGCACGGGCTGATCTCCATCGTCTGGTCGACGTTGGTGCGGACCATCTCGCCGTGGCTGATGTCGCGGGTCCATTGTCCACTCGGGAACGTCACGTTGTTCGCGCGGGCGAACGGGTTCGACTCCGTGTCGGCCAGCGCCGTCCACGGACCGGTGATCGAGGGGGCGGTCCAGGAGCGGAACCAGCGCCGGCCGTCGGTGCCGATCGCCTCGTGCACCAGCAGCCATTGGTCCTTCCCGGCGATCTTGTAGACGTTCGACGCCTCGAAGAGCCGGTACCTGTCGCTGTCCTGCATGGCGATCACCGTGTTGGTGAAGCCGTTGGGGAACTGCGCGAGGTTCGTCTCGGACCGGTAGAGGTGGCCGTTGTCGTCGGACGAGAACAGGTAGCACTTCGCGGTGTCGCACACCGTCCAGAAGTCGACCCAGTAACCGTTGCCGATGTTGTCGCGGATGATCTGCGGCATGCCGTTGGCGTAGAAGTTCTTCGGCGTGGACCACGAGGACGGGTTCGAGATGTCGGACGTCGTCGAGTACGAGGCGTTCGACCCGGTCTGGTAGACGAGGTACCAGAGGCGTTGCGGCGCGAAGTAGAACACCTGCGGCGCCGCCCGGTAGCCGGCGCCGATCCCGGAGCGGTCCAGGTAGTGGTGCGGTGCCGACGACGCTTGCGACCAGTCGGTGAAGCTGGTGTACATCAGGTTGTAGCCGTCGGTGTAGGTCGACGCGAAGACGTGGTACTTGCCGTTGTGGTAGACGACGCTCGGGTCCTTCACCGCGACGTTGGCGTGCGTGGAGTCCGGCTTCGGGCTGATCAGCTGGCCGCTCGAGGACCAGCGGAAGCTCGACGGGAGGGTGCCCACCGGCGGGTTGCCCGTGGTGGTCGTCGTCGTGGTGGTCGTGGTGGTGGGGCCGACGTCGCCGGTGCACAGGGTGCCGTTGAGGCTGAACGCCGACGGGCTCGGGTTGGCACCGGTGCTGGAGCCGTTGAAGCCGAACTCGACCTTCCCGCTGGTCGGGATCGTCGCGTTGTAGGAGACGTTGCGGGCGGTCACCTGGGAGCCGGACTGGGTCACCTGGGCGTTCCAGGCCTGCTGCACCTGCTGCCCGGCGCCGAAGCTCCAGGTGAGCGTCCAGCCGTTGACCGCGTCACCGAGGTTCGTGACGGCGACGGCCGCGGTGAAGCCACCGTCCCATTGCGACGGTGTGGAATAGGTGACCGAACAGCCGGGGGCGGCCGAGGCGGGCGGCTGGGCCACCGCGGTCAGCGCGGTGACCGCGATGAGCGGGACGGCGGCCAGGGCGGTGAGCCGGGCACGCCGGGACGGGGAGAACCGAGCGGGGGACATGATCACCCTTCGTCGCTGGGGCAGGGGTTCAGGCGCCGGCGCAGGTGGCGGATCCGACCGCCGCCGCACCGGAACCGGACGCGATGAAGCCGAAGGCCGCGGAGGCACCGGGGCCGATCGTGCCGTTGTAGGCGGCGTTGGTGACCGTGACCGAACCGCTGGCCGTGCCACCCCAGATCTGCGTCACGGTGTGCCCGCCCGGCAGCGTGAACCGGACGCTCCAGCCGGTGAGGGTCGACGCGGTGGGGTTGGTGACGACGACCTCCGCCTGGAAGCCGCCGTTCCACGTGCCGGTCACCTTGGGTGTCGCAGTGCAGGTCGCGCCGGGGTCCTGCGGGTCTCCGACGCTGCCGGGCACCGAGGACAGGGCGTTGAACCAGACCGCCGCCATCTTGCTGTAGCCCGCCGCGTTCGGGTGGATGCCGTCGGGCAGGTCCGCGACGGGCACGGCCGGGTACATGTCCACGACGTGCACCCGCTTGCCGGCGGCTGCTTTCGCCCGCAGCAACGGCACGATGGCGGCGTTGTAGTTGCGCACGGTGGCGTCGGCGAACCGGATCGGGATGATCGTCGAGACGAACACGTCCGCACCCGGTGCCTGTGCGGTGATCTTGTCCACCAGGGACGAGAGTCGTCCTGGCGCACCAGCGGGATCGCTGCCGTACATGTCGTTCGTGCCTATGTGCAACAGAATCGTGCGCGGGGTGTAGGTCCTGAGCCAGTTCACGACGTTCGCGTCGACCTGCGCGATGGTCCAGCCGGGATGGCCTTCGTGGTTGCGGTCGGGCATGGAGCCGGGGCCGTCCGCGAGGGACCCCACGAAGTCGACGTTGCGCCCCGCGGCGCGCAGTCTCGTGCCCAGGTCGAGGCGGTAACCGCCGATCGAGCCGCCCTGGGTGATCGAGTCGCCCAGGGGCATCACCCTCACGGGATCGGCGGCTTGCTCCACAGTGGACTGGTCGGCGAGTGCGGGTGAGGCGGCCAGGAGGGTGGCGACCAGGGCACAGCACAGCGCGCGGAACGGGCTCGGCATGAGGAGCCTTTCGTCGACGGGGGTCAACGGCAGGGGCGGCTCCCAGCAATGTAACGACGGGTTCACACCGCGGTCAAAGCTAAATGTGAGCGCTAACTTTTAGCTGATCGCTTTTCTGTAGCACCGAAGGACGCATCTGGCCATTTCGACTGTTAACGCAAACATGCAAGTCATCGCGCTCGTGCCACCGAACCGCCTCCGCGCACGGGCATCGGCACCCGGTGCACCAGCGGGGTGCGGGAACCCCGCCCCTCGACGAGCTCCACGAGCACCTCCACGGCGCGCTCCCCGAGCTCGCGCAGGGGCAGGGCGACCGTGGTCAGCCGGGGACGCATCCACGCGGCGGCGGGGTGGCCACCGAACCCGAGCACGGACACGTCGCCCGGCACTGAGAGCCCCGCCTCCGCGAGGGCCTCGTACGCCCCGAACGCCAGCCGGTCGTCGAAGCACACCAGTGCCGCGGGCCGATGCCGGCGCAACAGGTCCTTCGTGACGTCGTACCCGCCCTCCGGTGTCCACTCCGGACACGGGTGCACCCCGGCCACCTCGACACCGGCCCCGGAGAACACCTGCCGCAGCCCGGCGAGCCGGTCCGCGGCCGCGACGTCGCGCTGGCCGGCACCCACCAGGTGAACACCGCGGTCGTGCCCGGCCTCGACCAGGACACGCGCCGCCGACCGGCCACCCCGCACCTCGTCGGGCACCACCGAGGGAAGACCCGACCCCGGGGCGCCGAGCACCACGGCGGGCCCGTACCAGAGCACGTCCGGCCGCCCGCCGGCGAACACGACACCGTCCGCCCGCCGGTCGCGCAACGCCTCGACCAGCCCCCGCTCCACGGCCGGATCTCCCCCGGTCTCGCCGACGAACAGCATGAACCCGCGCCGGTACGCCACCTCCACGGCACCCTTGACGGTGTCCCCCTCCACGTCCGGCTCGGCGCCGAGCACGAACCCGATCGTCCGCGACAGCCCCGCCCGCGTGTCGCCGCCGCCACGCCGATAGCCCAGCTCCTGCGCGGTGGACCGGACCCGCTGCTCCGCCGCCTCGGAGATGCGCAACTCGCGCGCACGCCCGGTCAGCACGAGAGAGGCGGTCGTGACCGACACCCCGCTCGCCGCCGCCACGTGGGCCAGGGTCACACGCGTTCGTTCCGCCACGGGTCCGGCTCCTGCCTTCGAGGGCCGCTTCCTGCGGGCGTGCTTTCAGCGGACGGGGCTGGTCGGGGATGTGGCCTCCGGTGGCCGCGCCGGCGTTGCGGAGGGCACGCCGGTGGACGGAGGCGGTGGACACCTGGGTGGGGTGCGGGCTCAGGGATGGGCTGGGCTGGGTGTGGAGGCGGGCTGAGGTGTGGGCTCAGAGGCGGGCTGGGCTGGGTGTGAGCGGGGTGGGCTGAGGTGCGGGCTCAGGGCGGGCCGACGTGTGGGCTCAGAGGTGGGCTGGGCTGCGGTGTGAGCGTGAGCGGGCTGCGGTGTGAGCTGGGGCGGGCTGCGGTGGGCTCAGGGGTGGGCTCAGGGGTGGGCTCAGGGGTGGGCTCGGAGAGGTGGGCTCGGAGAGGTGGGCTCGGAGAGGTGGGCTCGGAGAGGTGGGCTCAGGGGCGCGCCGGGGTGCGGGCTCAGGTGTGGGCCAGGCGCCCGGCGGTAGCTGTCGCACCCGACGCACCGAACACCCGCCCGACCCCGCAGTCCGGCCCACTCGGGCGTGGACGCCCCCGCCGGGCACGCGGGAGTCCCCGGCCTCCCGGCCGGGGACTCCGCCTCGCCCGCCGCCGCCTCAACGGGCGAGACCTCACGCCGGCCGCCTCACGAGCAGGCGACGCCGTTCAGCACCGGCGAGGAGAACGGCGGTGTGCCGTTGTAGTTCGCGTTGTAGCCGATGCTCACCTGCCCGCCGGACGACAGCGAGCCGTTCCACGCCGCGTTCGCCACCCGGACCTGGTCGCCCTGGTCGGTCCACGTGCCGTTCCAGCCCTGGGTCACCGAGACGCCGGGTGCCGAGAACGAGAAGGTCCAGCCGTTGATCGCCGAGCCGCGGTTCACGATCACGATCTCCGCGGAGTAGCCGCCCTGCCACTGGCTCGTCACGCGGTGGGTCGCGGTGCAGCCGCCACCGGGGTTGCCGCCGCCCGACGTGGTGGTGGTCGTCGTGGTCGTGGTCGTGGTGGTCGTGATCGGGCCCGCGGCCATCGCGAGTTCGTAGGCCCGCTGGGGCACGAACTGGCCTGCGGGGGCGATGCAGCCGTCCGACTCGCCCGGCAGTTTGATCCACAGGAACGCGTCGATCTTCGAGTCGCCCGTGTTCGTGGTGCTGGGCGTGCCGATCGCGCGCCCGGACGGGTCGCACCACTCGCTGCCGGCGGGGCCGTTGCCGTTGCGGCTCGTGTCGACCACGGCCTTGAGGCGGCCGTCACCGACGGCGTTGAGGACGTTCTTCGCGAAGTTCACCTCGTCGGAGGTGGCCCGGTAGTTGGACACGTTCGTCGAGATGCCGTCGGCGCTGTTGGAGATGTCCGCGCCGCGCAACCGGTTCGCGGCCTCGGACGGGGTGAGCCACGAGGAGTGGCCGATGTCGAAGTAGACCTTGGCCTGACCGGAGCCCGCCTTCAGCTTCTTGCCCGCGTAGGCCATCGACGCCTTGGTCTGGTTCTGCTGGTCGGTGCTCTGGCAGTTGGTCATCAACGGCAGCACGTCCGGCTCCAGCACGATCGTCGCCGGACGGCCCGCGAGTCCCGCCGCCACCTCGTCGACCCACGCCCGGTAGGCCTCGTGGGACGGGGCACCGCCGCCGCTCGCCCCGCCGCAGTCGCGGTTGGGGACGTTGTAGACCACCAGGATCGGGATCTTCCCCGCGGCCGCCGCCGCACCGACGAACGAGCTGACCTCCGACCTCACCGTCGACGTGTTCGTCGTGGTGTACCACCGCGCCTGCGGCACCGAGGCGATGCGGTCGCGGATGACCGCCGCCCGCGAGTCGCCGGGATTGGCCGCCACCCACCGCGCGCTCGAGCTCGACGGGTCGACGTAGAACGCCGACTCGGCGGCGCTGACGGTCGCACCGCCGCTGACGACCAGGGCGGTGACCCCGGCGACGACCGCGCCCGCTAGTGCGCACGCGCCCGTGCCCCGCTTCCACCGTGTCATCGTGTCTCCAGTTCGCTCGGTTGCAGTGATTCGGTTCTCGCAGCGTCATTGCCGCCCAGAAGTGGGAATCAGATGCGAATGCGAGTTCGGGCCAACGTAACCACGGAGCACTGAATCGTCAACGGCGGAAACGAAGCGCGTCGACGACGTCGAGGAAAGTTTCGAAAAGTCCGCCGAGAATGCGATCACGGCTTTGACGTGCTAGTTGGGAGCGCTCCCGCATCCAGGGTAGGCCGATCAGGGTAATCTGCTGTCGAATTCGACAACGACTTCTTGTGAGCCGTGTCGAACTGCTGCGACACTCCGGGAACGGCACCGGTAGGCGTTGGCGGAACACCACCGCGGATTCGACGCCCACCGAGATCCGGCAATGGCGCACCGGGTCCGGCCACCGCACTGACCATCACCCGTCCTGCATTCGGGTCGACCTCGGAAAGCGTGGAAGATGAAACTGACATCGAAGTCAGTGGCCCTGATCCCGATCATCGCCACGGTCGCGACCGCCGCGATCGGCGCCACCCTGATCGCCCCACCCGTCGCCAACGCGGCGACCACCCTCGCCGCGGCGGCGCAGCAGAGCGGCCGGTACTTCGGCACCGCCGTGGCCGCGAACAAGCTCGGTGACTCGACCTACGTGGGCATCCTGAACCGCGAGTTCGACATGGTCACGGCCGAGAACGAGATGAAGATGGACGCGACCGAGCCGAACCAGAACCAGTTCAGCTACGGCAACGCGGACCGGATCGTGAACCAGGCCCGCAACCAGGGTAAGCGGGTCCGCGGGCACGCGCTGGCGTGGCACTCGCAGCAGCCGGGCTGGATGCAGAACATGTCCGGTACCGCCCTGCGCAACGCGATGCTCAACCACGTCACCCAGGTCGCGACGTACTACCGCGGCAAGATCTACGCCTGGGACGTCGTCAACGAGGCGTTCGCCGACGGCAGCAGCGGCGCTCGCCGCGACTCCAACCTGCAGCGCACCGGCAACGACTGGATCGAGGCCGCGTTCCGCGCGGCTCGTGCGGCCGACCCCGGCGCGAAGCTCTGCTACAACGACTACAACACCGACGACTGGTCGCACGCCAAGACCCAGGCCGTGTACCGGATGGTGCAGGACTTCAAGTCCCGCGGCGTCCCGATCGACTGCGTCGGCCTGCAGTCGCACTTCAACAGCCAGAGCCCGGTGCCGTCGAACTACCAGACCACGCTGCAGAACTTCGCGAACCTCGGCGTGGACGTGCAGATCACCGAGCTCGACATCGAGGGCTCCGGCAGCGCACAGGCCCAGAACTTCCAGCGGGTGACCCAGGCCTGCCTCAACGTCGCGCGCTGCACGGGCATCACCGTGTGGGGCATCCGCGACACCGACTCCTGGCGCTCCTACGGCACCCCGCTGCTGTTCGACGGCAGCGGCAACAAGAAGGCCGCGTACAACTCCACGCTGGACGCGCTCAACGCGGGTGGCGGCACCGACCCGACGACGACCACGACCACCACCACGACAACGACGACCAGCAACGACCCCGGCACCGGCGGCTGCACCGCGACGGTGTCGCTGAACCAGTGGAACGAGGGCTTCGTCGCCACGATCAAGGTCACCGCTGGTTCCAGCGCGTTGCGGGGCTGGACCGTCACTACGACGCTGTCGAACGGCACCGTCACGGGCTCATGGAGCGCGACCCGCAGCGGCAACAGCGGAACCATCAACTGGACCAACGTGGACTACAACGCCTCCGTGCCCGCGGGCGGGTCCACCGAGTTCGGCTTCCAGGGCAGCGGCAACGGATCGGGCCTGAACCCGTCCTGCACGGCGCGCTGACGTCCCGCACCACACCACAGGCAGGCCCCGCGGAGTCGGCGTGACGTCCTCCGCGGGCGCCGGCCTGCCCTGGAACTCCCTGTGAGAGAACGAGGTCATCGTGACCCTCCGCAACCCCACCTTTCCGCGCACGACCAGGTACCGCGTCATCGCGGTCATCGCGGCGGTGCTGTCCGTCGTCGCCGCCATCGCCTTCGCCTCCGTGCCGCAGCAGGCGCACGCCGCGTCCCTGACGCGCGTGACGGGCTTCGGCACCAACCCGACGAACCTCAACATGTACGTCTACGCGCCGGACCGGCTCGCCGCCCGGCCCGCACTGCTCCTGATGATCCACTACTGCACCGGGACGGCGAGCGCCGTGCACAACGGCGGCGGGCGCGACTACGTCAGCGCCGCGGACCGGTACGGGTTCGTGATCGTCTACCCCGAGGCGACGCGGGACGGCCGCTGCTTCGACGTCTCCACCCAGAACGCGTTGCGCCGCGACGGGGGCAGCGACTCCACCGGCATCATGTCGATGGTGGCCCACGCGCGCCAGCGCTACAACGTCGACCCGTCGCGCATCGTGGTCTCCGGCATCTCGTCCGGCGCGATGATGACCAACGTTCTGGCGGCCGAGTACCCGGACGTGTTCAGCGCGGCGTCGGCCTTCGCGGGCGTTCCCGCGGGGTGCTTCGCGACGACCGACGGGTCGCTGTGGAACAGCCAGTGCTCGGGCGGGACGCTGCAGAAGACCCCGCAGCAGTGGGGTGACCAGGCGCGGGCGATGTTCCCCGGTTACACCGGCGCCTACCCGCGAATGCAGCTGTGGCACGGCACGAACGACACGACCCTCGCGTACCCGAACTTCGGCGAGGCGCTTGACCAGTGGACGAATGTGCACGGGGTCAGCAGGACGCCGGTGTCGACCGACCAGCCGCAGTCGAACTGGACGCGCACCCGGTACGGCGCAACGGGTGTCGTCGAGGGCATCAGCGCGCAGGGCACCGGGCACGACGTGCCGACCGCGGGGATGGTCTCGCGCGCCATCACGTTCCTGGGCCTGGACCAGCCGGGCACCGACCCGACCACCACGACCACCACCACGACGACCACGACCACGACCACCCCACCGCCGTCCGGTGGGTGCGCGGTGACCGCGTCGGTCAACGCCTGGAACACGGGGCTGACCGAGACGATCACGATCACCAACACGTCCACCACCGCGGTGAACGGCTGGCAGTTGCAGTTCACGCTCCCAGGTGGACAGGTCATCACCGGCGGCTGGAGCGCGACCTACTCGCCCGCGAGCGGCCAGGTGACCGCGCGGAACGTGAACTACAACCCGCAGATCCCGCCGAACGGGTCGATCTCGATCGGCCTGCAGGCCACGCACACCGGCAACAGCGCGGCCGCGACCGGGTTCTCGCTCAACGGCGCAGTGTGCGGTGTGCGATGAGCCGGCACAGGTCCGTGCTCGCGGCGGCCGTCGCGAGTGCCGTGGTGCTGCTGGGCGCGGCGGGCGTCGCCGCGGGCGGTGCCCGCGAGGTCGGTGCCGGCGAGGTCGGTGCCACGACGGCGGGGTGCGGCAAATCGCCCGCGTTGACGAGCGGCCAGCACACGATCAGCAGCGGCGGCCAGAACCGCACGTTCTTCCTGCGGCTGCCCGCGAACTACGACAACAACCGCCAGTACCGGCTGTTCGTCGGCTTCCACTGGCTCAACGGCACGGCCAACGACGTCGACTCCGGCGGCGGCGACGGCTACAACTGGTCGTACTACGGGCTCCGGCGGTTGTCGGACGCGGCGGACAACGGCACGATCTTCGTCGCACCGCAGGGCAACAACAACGGCTGGGCCAACCCCGGCGGCCAGGACCTGGTGTTCGTCGACGACCTGCTCGCACGGCTGGACGCGGCGCTGTGCCTCGACACGACCCAGCGCTTCGCCGGTGGCTTCAGCTACGGCGGGGCCATGTCGTACGCGGTCGCCTGTGCCAGGGCGACGGTGTTCCGCGCGGTGGTCGTGTACGCGGGCGCTCAGCTCAGCGGCTGCAACGGCGGTACGCAACCCGTTGCCTACCTGGGCATCCACGGGATCAGCGACACCGTCCTCAACATCTCGCAGGGCCGGGCGCTGCGCGACACGTTCGTGCGCAACAACGGCTGCACGGCGCAGAACCCGCGGGAACCGAGCGCGGGCAGCAGGACCCACGTCGTCACCGCGTACAGCGGCTGCCGGTCCGGTCAACCGGTGGTGTGGGCGGCGTTCGACGGCGGGCACACCCCGGCACCGGTCGACGGGGGCGGCGACGGCTGGCGCACCTGGACGTCCGACGAGGCGTGGAGGTTCATCAGCCAGTTCCGCGGCAGCGAACCGACGAGCACCACGACCACGACGAGCACGACGGGGCCGACCACCACCACCTTGCTCCCCGGTCAGGGGTCCTGCCGCTTGGGCACGACGACCAACGCCTGGAACAACGGCCTCACGGCGAACATCACGATCACCAACACCGGTCCCACCCCGGTCGAAGGCTGGTCGCTGGGGTTCACCCTGGCGCCGGGGCAGACGATCACGGGCGGCTGGAACGCCACCTACTCCCCCACCTCGGGACAGGTGATCGCCCGGAACGTCTCCTACAACGCGACCATCGCCCCGTACGCGTCCACCACCATCGGCTTCCAGGCCACGCACACCGGTGACGCGGCCGCACCTGCCTCGTTCCACCTCAACGGCAGGAATTGCACCACCGCCTGACGATCACCCTCCCGCGGCGGTGAAGTTCTCCGCCAGCACCGCGATGGCGTCCGGCCCGGTCCGGCAGCACCCGCCGACCAGCCGGGCTCCATCGCGCACCCACTCCCCCGCCGACGTGGCGAACCCGCCGCCGTCCCCCGTCCACGACCGGTCGCGCGCGTCCCACCGCTCGCCGCTGTTGGGGTACACGACGACCGGCAGGCCGGTCACCTCACGCGCCACGGCGACCGCGCCGGCCACGTCCTCCGGCGCGCAGCAGTTCACGCCGACCGCGATCACCTCGTCCACACCGGACACGACCGCGAAGGCCTCCCCCAGCGGTTGCCCGGCGCACGTCCTGTCCCCGCGGACGCTGTAGGAAAGCCAGGCCGGCACACCGCTGCCGCGCACCACCTCCAGCACCGCCTCGGCCTCGTCGACGTCCGGGACGGTCTCGACCGCGAGCACGTCCGGCCCGGCGGCGCACAACTCCTCGATCCGCCTGCGGTGGAACGCCTGGAGCTCCCGCCCGCTCAGCCCGTAACGGCCGCGGTACTCCGACCCGTCCGCGAGCACCGCCCCGTACGGCCCGACGGACGCCGCCACCCAGCGCGGTCCGTCCACTTCGGACGCGGCTGAGCGTGCGAGCCCGACGCTGGACCTGAGCAGGCGTGCCGTCTCGCTCTCGCTGATCCCGCGCTTCGCGAAGCCGTCGAAGCTCGCCTGGTAGCTCGCGGTGATGGCGACCTCGGCTCCCGCGCGGAAGTAGGCGAGGTGGGCGGCGCGGACGGCGTCCGGGTCGGTGAGCAGCAGCCGCGCCGACCACAGCTCGTCGGACAGGTCGTGCCCGGCCAGTTCCAGTGCCGTCGACATGCCGCCGTCCAGCACGACCGGCCTGCGCTCCAGTGCCTCCGCCAGTTCCACCACAGGAAGTCTACGCAAGACGGCACGGGCCGAGGAGTGCGCGACGGTCGCTCCGCCGTGGCGTCGCGCACTCCTCCAGGACGGTCTGCGGGCGTGGCCGGTCCGCGCGCGCCGCGTTTCCGCGCGGGCCGAAGTCGTCCCTGCGACCGTCCGCTCGGTGAGCCCTCAGGCCGTGCCGCGGTGTGGTGCCGGGTCCGGCGTGCTCGCCCGCCGCGAGAGCCTGGGCGGCAACAACATCAGCGGTGGCGGCTGCTTGCCCTCCAGCTTCGCCACCAGCAGGTCGACGGCGTGCCGCCCCAGCTCCTCCGCCGGCAGCCGCACCGAAGTGAGCAGCGGTGACGTCTGCTCCGCCAGCTCGTCCGGGCAGATCGCCACGACGGCGACGTCTCCCGGGACCTGCCTCCCGGCCGCCCGCAGGCAGGTGGTGATCCACCCCAGCGCGGCCTCGTTGTGCACCACCAGGGCCGTCATCGACGGGTGCGCCCGGATCAGGGCCTTGGTGGCCCGCAGCACCGAGTCGTGGTCGCCCTCCACGGCCAGCGCGGTCGCGGCGACCCCGCGGCGCATCGCCGCCGCGCTGAAGCCGTTCATGGTGCGGTGGGCGAAGCCGGTGCTGCGCCGGTAGACGGCGCTGGGCGCGCCCAGGAAGCCGATCGAGCGGTGGCCCAGGTCCGCCAGGTGGTCCACGCACTTGGCGCCGGCCGCCTCGAAGTCCAGGTCCACGCAGGTGAGGCCGCGGGCCGCCGCGGGGTGTCCGATGAGGACGGACGGCTTGGCCAGCTGCCGCAGCAACGGCACCCGGTCGTCGTCCATCTCCACGTCCATGACGAGGAACCCGTCGACCTGGGCGCCGTTCGCCGCGCGGCGCAGGCCCGCGGCTCCGTCGTCCGCGGTCATGAGCAGCAGGTCCATGTCGTAACGGCGGGCGGTCGTCACCGCGGCGGTGACGAAGCGCATCACCGCGGGCAGGTGGGTGCCCGCGCGCAGCGGGAGGACGAGGCCGATCACGTTGGTCCTGCCCGCCGACATCGTGCGGTCGGAGGCGTGCGGCTGGTAGCCCAGGGCTCTGATGCTCTCGCGGACTCTCGTCTTCGTGTCCGCGGAGATGGACCGCTTGCCGGTGAGGACGTAGGAGACCGTGCTCGGGGCGACCCCGGCGTGCCTTGCGACGTCCGCGATGGTGACCACACAGCCTCCTCTCGCGCTTGCGCTCAGTGAGCGTGTCGACACCATAGGGAGCACCTTCTGATGACATCAAGTGTTATGTGCGCGTTAACATTGCGAACTTCAGGTGGTCCAGACGAATTCGGCACCGTCTGGAAAGTTCCGCGACGGAAAAGACGATCAGGCTGGAAGAGCGTGCCCACGCGGTACGACCTCAGCGAACGAGGCCGGTCGCATGGGCACGCTCACATCCCGCGGCTCAGAGCGCCGGGTAGGCGTTGCGCATGAGCTCCTGGAACTGGGCGGAGAACCACTTGCCCGAGATCGGGGCGTTGCCGAGCGCGCCGGACATGTTGTTGCCGTTGCGCACGTTGCCGGTGTACGTGGGGTCGCACATCCGGTCGAAGCCCTTGCCCTCGTTGTTCGGGATCTCCTCGCTGGCGCCGTCGGACTCACCCGGCGGCTTCATCCAGACGTAGGCGTCGATGCCCGGCTCCGGAGCGGCCTTGGGGCGCTCGCCCAGTCCGGCACCGGCCTGGTTGCACCAGTTGCCGAGGTGGATGCGACGGTCGATCTTGCCACCGTTGACGTAGGCGTCGACGCTCGTCGTCGGGCCGGGGCCCGTCGGACGGGCGCTGCCGCCCCAGCCGTTGCGGCTGGTGTCGATCAGCACACCGACGTTCGCGTCGAAACCGGCCTGGACGGCACGGTTGCGGAACGCCTGGGCGTAGGACAACCCGTCGACGTACCGGTTCCAGTCCACCCACTTCGACTGGCGGACCGAGGTGCCGTTCACCGAGTCCTCGATCTTGAAGTACGGCTCCTTGAGCGCGCCGTAGTTCGCGGTGTTGGCGATGAAGCCGTGCACGTTCGCCTTGGTGCTGCCCGACGCGTTGGCCGCCTGGAAGAGCAGCTCGGCGGTCGGGCCGAAGTTGTCGTCCCAGCCGATCCAGCCGTGGTGGCCGATGTCGAGGTAGTTGTAGACGTTCGGCACCGCACCCAGCTTCGCGAGCGCGTAGCCGACGCCGGTCACGTAGTTGCCGTTCGCCTTCATCGTGTCGCACGCCGCCACCGCGGTCGGACGCGGCGAGACGTTCGTGATCAGGTTCGGCAGGGAGTCGATCTCCACCGTCGTGACGATGCGCAGACCGGAGTACTCGGGCCTGGCGAGGATCGACGCGATCGGGTCGATGTACTCCGACTTGTAGCGGTCGATCTCCGTCGCCTTGAGCTCACCGTTGGAGGCGAGCGCCGAGCAGTCGCGACCCGGCAGGTTGTAGATCACCAGCTGGATCACGAGCGGTGAGCCCGCCGCCTGGCGCACCGCCTCGTCCAGGTGTCCGGCCAGGCTGCGCGAGTCGGCCGTTCCCGCAATCGCCGCGATGCGGTCCAGCCACACACCGGTCGGCTGGTTCGCGACCCTGCTGCCGCCCGGTTCCGCGTTCGCCTTGGCCGCCCAGTCCGGGTTCACGTACTGCTTCGCGCCCACGTACGGGTTGTCGACCCGGTTGCCGGGGCCGGGGCCGTTCGACGTCGTGGTCGTGGTGGTCGTCGTCGTTGTGGTGGTGGTCGTCGTCGTCCCCGGCTGACCGGTGCACGTCGTGCCGTTCAGGGTGAACGTGGACGGGTTCGCGTCACCGGTGGCGGCGTTGCTGCCGTTGAAGCCGATGTCGATCGACGCGTTGGTGCCCAGGCTGCCGTTCCACGACATGCTCGTCGCGGTCACGTCCTTGCCGGACTGCGTCCAGTTCGCGCTCCAGCCCTGGGCCACGCGCTGGCTTCCGGGGAACGAGAACTTGAGCGTCCACCCACCCGAGATCGCGTCACCGAGGTTGGTGATCTTCACCGCAGCACCGAAACCCCCTCCGCCCCAGCTGTTCGCCGTATAGTCCACACGGCAGCCAGGTGCGGCGCCCGCGGGTGCGCTCATCGCCACCCCGAACGTTGCCACGGCAGTGGCGACCACGACTCCCGCCGCGGCCCACCGCCTCTGTCCGTTGAGCTTCATTGCTCCGGATCTCCTGTCTGTCAATGATGTTCGATCTCCCTGAGCGAGCACGCGCTGGGCGTGCACTCAAGTCTTTTCAGGCCGAGGTACTCCATGCCGATCGAGCCGGTGAGGGCGAACCCGTCCCCGAAGGCGAGGTCCGGATCGCCCCGGACCTCGCCCTCCGCGAGCGCCGCCAGCCAGGCCTGGTCCAAGCCAGGCCTGAGGACCAGCAGCCCGAGCCGCCCGTACGGCTCCTTGGCGCAGGTCCCCCACTCCGCGACGAACGGCGCGTAGACCTTCGACCGCACCGGTCCGGCGAACTCGGTGAAGTCGTCACCGCGCCGGACCGTGGAGCACTCGTCGGTCAGGTCGTGCAGCCACGCGGCGATGCCGTCGACGCCCTTGCTGAGGTCCGGGGTGGGTTCGGCGCGTCCTACGAGGAGGGCGAACGTCACCGAACCCACCACCAGGAGGGCGAGCAACGCCCTCATCACCGGACGGCGCACGCCGAACCGTTGAGCGTGAAGGACGTCGGGTCGGTCGGCGTGGACGTCGTCGTGGCGTTGAAGCCGAACGACGCCGAGCCACCGGCCGGTATGTCGGCGTTGTACGACACGCCCTTCGCCGTCGCCTGTCCACTCGCGACGGTCACGGTCGACGACCAGGCCTGCTGGAGCTGCTGCCCCGACGGGAAGGCCCACACGAGCTGCCACGCGCTGATCGCGCTGGTGCCCGTGTTCGCCACCGTCACGTTCGCCGTGAACCCGCCGCTCCACGTGCTCGGCCGCGTGTACGTCACCGTGCACGAACCCGTGGGAGTGCCGCCACCGGTCGACGTTCTGACCGTGACGCCCGAGGAGGCCGTCGAAGCGTTGCCCGCGGAGTCCGTCGCCACCACCGTGAACGAGTACGAGGTGTCCGCGCTCAGGCCGGTGACCGTCACGGAGTTCGTCGAGGAGGTCGCCACCACCTGACCACCGCCGTAGACGCGGTAGGACGCGACGCCGACGTTGTCCGTCGAGGCGGACCAGTCGAGCTTCACCGAGTTCGCGGTGACGCCCGACGCGACAGGGGTGCCGGGTGCGGACGGCGCGGTGGTGTCGGGCGTACCGGTGCCGCCGCCGAACACGACGTCCGAGCAGCTGTAGAACGCCTCGGGGCTGTCCGAGCGCTGCCACAGCGAGTAGATGACGTGCCGGCCCGACTTGTTGGGCAGGCGGGCCTGCCAGGCGTACTCACCGTTCGCCAGCGGCGGGTTCGTCACCTTGTCGAACGGCACCGACTCGAGGTCGGACCACTTGAGCGGCTTCGTCACGTCGAAGCCGTCCTTGGTGACGTACTGCTCCCAGGTGCCGGGGTGCGGCGCCCACGCGTTGTACCGGAACGTGACCTGGCTGTTCGCCTGCACCTGGGTCGTGGGCCAGTCGGCGCGCGTCAGGTTGTAGGCGGAGTACTTCGTGGTGGGGCCGCAGAGGTTGCCGTCGGGGATGATCTCCCGGTGGCGCCCGGCCGCGTTGCTGATCAGGTTGCCGAACCAGTCCCACAGCGGCTGCTTGCCGCCCTGCGCGACCGCGGCCTGGCAGGCCGGGTTGGTCGGGTTCAGGTCGCCGCCACCGCCGCCGGCGCGGCCGTCCTCGTAGCAGAGGTAGGTGCGGCTGCCGGGCCAGACCATCGACCCGTGCGCGACCGCGGTGCCGCCGGTGTGCACGAGCACGGCACCGACCGCGGCCGCGACTGCCAACAGAGCTATGCGTTTCCTCATCTCGGGACTCCTCACCCGTAGATCTCGGCGTGCAGGGAGAACGCCGTCGCGATCTCGGCTTGCGCCCAGAAGCGGTGGTAGGTGAACGTCGGCGCCGGCCCACCGTCCAGGTAGGACTGGACCTTGGGCCACTGCGGGTCGTTGCGGAACATCGACCGCATCGACAGGAAGGACGAGCCCTGGCCGATCGTGTCGCCGTTGGGCATCTTCCCGGTCCAGCCGGACGGCACGTACGGGCCTTCGAGCGTGCTGGTGTTGTAGACGTCGTCGAACCGGTTGTAGTCCGTGCGGGTCTCCGGCGTCGCGATGCCGAGGCTGTCCTGGTGCGCGAGCAGCCCGGTCAGCAGCGCCTCACCCGTGGTCTTGGCCGAGGCGTTGCCCGACCGCGCCGCGTAGTTCAGCAGCACCTTCGCGTAAGACGCGGCGATGCCGACGTCCTGGTTGTGGTTCACCACGCGCACCCGCAGGTTCGCGTTCGAGCCCGGGTTGGTCGCGTTCCACGTGTCCGGCGCTCCCGACCACTCCAGGTCCGCGGGGATCTGGAAGTTCGTGCCGGTCGTGGTGTTCGCGATCGCCCACGGCACCCACTTGTCGAGGATCTTCTTGGCGCGCGCGTCACCGGTCAGCCGGTAGAGAGCGGCCGTGCGCTCGATCCCCCACACCTGGAAGCCGAACCACCGGTTGCTCGGCGGGTCGCGCCACACGGGGTGGGCGTCGTAGTACATGCCGTAGAACGTCGGCGTGCCGGCGGGAGGCGATGCGTACTGGCCCTCCCAGCTGTTCGTCACGCCGCCGGCGAGACCGCCGTCGGCCGACTGCAGCCACTGCAGCATCTCGAGCTGCCGGTTCAGCGACGTCGCCCAGTCCTGCTGCCCTGTGGCGGACAACGGCTTGAGCGCCGGCACGTTCGCGAGAGCGTGCGCTGCCAGCGGGTTCTGGTAGCCCTGGTGCGAGGCACCGTCACCGATGCGCCACGCCCAGCCGGCGGACGTGTCGGTCGCGCCGCCCCACGCGTAGTACCAGGACATCAGGTAGTGCGCGCTGTTCTTGCCGGTCGCGCCGGGGCACGACGACGGGCTGTTGCAGTTGCCGATGCGCTTGAAGTACTTGTCGAACATGGCGTACCGCAGGTAGTCGCCCATCTTGGCGGACTTGCCGATCTCCGCGGAGATGTCACCGGCCTTGCCCTGCGCCGTGGCCCACTGCTGGGCCAGCAGCGCCACCTGCACCACGCGGGCGTCCGCGTCCGGCGCGTTGGTGTACTTCCACTGCTTGGCGTAGGACGAGTCCTTGGTGAACAGGTCCAGGAAGCCGTTGGGACCGCCGTGCTTGAACGTGTCGCAGGAGGGCTGCGGGATGGTCTCCCACACCGACTCCGACGAGCCGCGCTGGTAGGTGTTGATGTACGCGGGTGCCGTCGTGCCGTCACCGCAGCGGCCGAAGCCGTAGGTGTTGTCGACGTCGATCAGCCAGTGCATGCCGTAGACGTCCGAGTTGCCGTACGCGGACTTCAGCTCCGCCGCGATCGGGTCCTGGCCCACGGAAACGGTGCCGTCGAGCGTCGACGGGTACTGGTCCATCCTCGGGTGCTCCGGCGCGTAGGTCGCCGGCTTGGACGGGTCGTACTTGTCGTTGGTCGGCTGGTCGGCCTTCGCCGGGATGATGTACTTCTCCATCGACGCGAACGCGGACTTGAACGGAGCCCAGTCCCCGGTGACGCGGCCGTAGCTCGCCTCGAGCCACAGGTAGTAGCTGAACGCCTCGGACGTGGTCTGGTGACCGTGGTCCGGTGCCTCCACCAGCAGCGTCTCGACCGAGTGGTAGGGCACGAGCAGGTCGCCGAACTTGCGGAAGTAGCCGCTCGCCGGGTCCTTGATCTTGTTGTACTGGTCGAGGAACGCCTTGTTGAAGTCCGAAGTGGACGGGTCGAGTTCCTTGACCGTGACGGTCGCCGGGCTGTAGCCGGTGGCCGACGCGGTGAACGTGGCCGTGCCGAGCGCGCCACCGTTGTTCGCCGACGTCACCGTGACCGTCTGCTTGGCGGTGCCGGAGAGCGTGAGCGTCGCCGGGCTCACCGTCAGGTCGGTGCTGCCGCTGCCGGTGATGGTGACGGTGACCGGCTGGCTCGGTGCCGTGGCCAGGGAGACGTCGAACGTCGCCGTCTGGCCCTGCTTCACCGAGACCGCGCTCGGCGAGGCGAGCACCGCCGGCCCGGAGAGGACCTTGACCGCGGCCGGGGCCGAGGTCGTGGTGGCGCCGCGGTTGTCCGTCGCCCGCGCGGTGATGCTGTGGTCACCGGCCGGCGCCGACGTCCACGTGCCGGTGAACGGCGCGCTGGTGTCGGTCGCGACCAGCGTGGTGCCGGCGTAGAAGTCGACCTTGGCGATCGTGCCGTCGGCGTCCTGCGCGGTCGCCGCCAGCGGGATCTGCGCGGGCAGGGTGTAGCTGCTGCCGCTGGTGGGTGCCGTCAGTGCCACGGACGGCGACTGGTTGGGGCCCGTGCAGGACACGCCGTTCACGGCGAAGTCCGTCGGGGGCCGGTTCGTCGAGCCCTTGCTGCCGTTGAAGCCCACCTGCGCGGTGCCACCCGAAGGCAGCGTCGGCGCCCAGGAGGGGTTGGTGACGCTCACAACGGCGCCGTTCTGCGTGAAGTTGCCGCTCCACCCCTGCGTGACGCGTTGCCCGTCCGGGAACGTCCACGTGAGGTTCCAGCCGTTCAGCGCCTCCCCGTCGTTGCGGATCGACACAGCAGCGCCGAATCCGTTGTTCCACTCGTTGGTGACTTGGTAGGTGACGGTGCAGGCCACCGCAGCAGGTGCCGCGACGGCGGGGGTCCCGCCGATCAGCACCACCGCCGCAACCGCCAACGCCACTCTTCGTCGAGTCATGCCGCCGCCCTCTCGACAACTGGGAGCGCTCCCAGAGTTCACGGCACTGTAACGTGGCCCACAGCGACCAACCGATCACAGGTGCAACAGGTTCTGCGCCGCACAGCTCTTCGCGTTACTCTTTGCGGCGCAATACTTGTTGCTCTGGCGGTTCCTCTTACTGCTCCCTTCGAGTGGAATTCTGGGAGCGGTCCCAGGCAATAGCAGGGGCGCCCCCGCCACCGGGGGCGCCCCTGGGTCCCGTCAGCCGCGCCCGGCTCCGGCACCGGCCGTGACCACGCTCTTCACGCTGCTCGCGCCGTCCAGCGGATACGAGTAGGGCAGGCTCTTGACCGAACCGCCCTGGTCGCCCGTTCCGGAGTTGACGAAGTGGTTGCTCCTCGCCACGAGCGAGCCGCCGGCCGAGCTGCCCTCACCGCGGTGGAACGGGTCTTCGGTGTTCTCGAAGTAGTTGCCCTCGACCAGGACACCGGCCTCGACGGTCGACGCGACGCCGTAGTCGGTCACGCCGCCGTAATAGTTGTTGTAGACGTGCACCGGGTTGCCGAACCGCACGCGCGGGTGGCGCTGCTGCGTTCCGTCGAACCAGTTGTGGTGGTAGGTCACCCGGAGCTTGCCGCGGTCCTCGGAGCCGTTGTCGTCGCTGTGGCCCAGCAGCATCGTCTTGTTGTGACTGCTGAACTTGTTCCAGGACACCGTGACGTAGTCCGACGCCCGCTTGACGTCGACCGCACCGTCATAACCGTTGGAGAAGGTGTTGTGGTCGATCCACACGCGGGTCGAGTACTGCACGTTGATCGCGTCGTCGCCCCAGCTGCGGAAGTTGAGGTTGCGCACGATCACGTTCGAGGCGTTGGCGATGTTCAGGCCCTGCCCGGTGATCGCCGAGGACGAGCCGACTCCCTCGATGGTCTTGTTCGAGGCCACCTTCGTCATGCTCGACAGCGAGATCGTGCCGGAGACCCGGATCACCGCCGCGCCGGACGCCTTCGCGGCCGCGACGAACGCGGACGCCGTGGTCACGGTGACGGGGGTGGCGCTGCCGCCACCCGTCGTACCCCCTCCCTGGGTGGCCCAGCCGACCAGCCCGAACGGTGCGGCGGTCGCCTGGGGAATGGACACCGCGCCCATGACGAGCGCGGCCGCGGAAATCAGTGCTGCACGTTTCGAATTCATTCACGCTCCCAATGTGGTGAGCGGCGGTAGAACTCACGAAACCAGCACCCGGCAGAGCGGTCAACCAATTCGAAGATATTCGATAATCAGTTCTTCGATTTCTCACCACACTTCAAGAGTGTGAACTCCGATGTGTTCGAAATTCCAGTCGTCGCCGATTCCCGATATCTCCGGCAGCGTCACGCACCCGTTCTCGTCCAGCGGATCCGCGATCGCGTTGCGGTGCGGCGGGACCCGGTCGAAGTCGACGTGCGGGTGCAGCAGGCCGCGCTCGTACCACCGGCCGGCGTCCGTCGCCCCGAGCACGGTGAGGCTGCCCGAGCCGTTGCCATGGATCTCGCAGTCCACGTTGAACGCCTCCGCGAGGTGCACGGTCTTCAGCACCGGTGTGATGCCACCACTGCCCGCGGGACCGGCTCTGAGGATGTCGCACGCGCCGCTGCTGACCCACTCGGCGCGGGTCATGTGCTTGCCCCACGCCACCTCCGGGCCGATGACCGGGATGTCCAGCTGCTCCGCGAGCCACCGGTAGGAGCTGATCGAGGCCTCCTCCATCGGTTCCTCGAACCAGTAGAAGTCCAGCTCCTGCAACGCCCTGCCGAGCCGCAGGGCCTCGGTCCTCGAGTACCAGTGGCTCGCGTCGAGCATCAGCGCGACGTCCGGCCCGACCGCGTCCCGCACGGCCCGGCAGGCCTCGACGTCCCGCGCGACGTCCGGTGCTCCGGGTACCGGAGGCATCCAGGTGTGCAGCTTGATCGCCCGATATCCCAGCGACACCAGGTGCTTCGCGAAGTCCCCGTAGTCGGCCGGGGTCGCGAGGCCGTCCGCGTCGCCGCACATCGTGCTGGCGTAGGCAGGTATCCGGTCGCGCGCGCCCCCGGCGAGCTTCCACGCGGGCAGGTCCACCTTGCGCGCCACCAGATCCCAGAGCGCCTGGTCGACGAACCCGAGCGCGCGGTCGGTGAACCCGCCGTGCGCTCCCCGCTGGCGCCTCGCGAGGAGCCGCCAGAGCCGCTCGCGGTCCCACGGGTCCTGGCCCAGCAACACGGGTCTGACGTGCTTGTCCAGCGCCGCGGGACGCACCTGGTCCGGCTGGACCTGGCAGTACCCGGTGACGCCGTCGGTGTCGGTGACCTCCAGCAGCGCCTCGACGACCTCGTGCTCGGGCGCCGGGTGCCGGTGCCCCTCCGGGTCGACGGAGGTCGCCGCCGTGGTCTTGAACGTCCGCACCACCACCCGTTCGATCACTTGCGCTTCTCCCAGTCCTGCTGGGCGGTGGTGAGCTTGGCCGCGAGCTGGTCGAGGAACTCCTGCGCGGGCATCTGCCCCAGCAACACCTTCTGGTACAGCGGTTCGGTGTCGGTCTTGGTGATCGACGAGTACTCCGGCAGGTAGACCGGCGCCGGCACGAGCACGGTGGCCGGGTCCTCCAGCACGCCGAGCGCCATCTTCACGGCCGGGTTCTCCTGGATCCACTCCGCGCCGCGCACATCGGTGTTGGCCGGGATCTGGCCGACCTTCTCGTTCCAGTAGCCGTTGCTCTCCGCCGAGGTCAGGAACTCGACGAACTTCCAGGCCGCCTCCCTGTTCTCGGACCCCTTGAACACGGCGAAGCCGTCGGTCGGGTTCGGCACCACGGTCCGCTTGCCGGACGGGCCCTTGGGCAACGGCATGGCGCTGACGCGTTCCGGGCCGAGCGCTTTCATGACGTCCGCGGTGGAGCCGAGGTTGTGGTGCATCATCGCGACCGTGCCGCCGGTGAACTGGGCGACCATCTGCGTGTAGTTGTTGTTCACGTCGGCCTCGGGCGTGGCCTTCTTGTACAGCTCCGCGACCTTGCGCACGAGCTCGGCGTTGCGCGGGTCGGCGACGGTGCTCTTGCCGCCCTCGTAGAACTTCTCGACGCCGGAGTAGGAGTAGGCCTCGGCCAGCAGCTGGAAGATCGAGCCCGCGCCACCGCGGATGGTGAAGCCGTACTGGTTCTCGGCCGGCTTCGTGAGCTGCGTGGCGGCCTTCGCCAGGTCGTCCCACGTGGACGGTTCGGCGATCTTGGCCTCCTCGAACCGGTCGGACCGGTACCAGATCACGTCCATGTTGCCCGACGCGGGCACGGCGTAGAGCTTGCCGTCCGGCGCGGTCTGGCGCACCGTCTCCAGCAGGCCCGGCAGCAGTTTGCCCTTCAGAGCGCCGTTCTCGACCCGCTCGTCGGCCGGTTCGAGCGCGTCCTGCCCGACGAGGTGCGCGAGGTAGGAGGTGGTGACGCCACCGACGTCGGGCGTCGCGCCACCGGCGATGGCCGTGTCGTACTTCTGCTGCACCGACGAGCTCGGGATGCCGACGTACTCGACCTTGACGTCCGGGTTCGCCGCCTCGAACCGCTTGATCAGCTCGGTGTAGATCGGGGTGCGGCCGGGGCCGCCGTTGTTGTCCCAGAACGTGATCGTCGTGGGACCGTCCTGCCCGGCGGAACACGCGCTCACCACGAGCGCGAGCGCGACCAGCAGTCTCCTCATCATCTCTCCCTCATCCCTTGACCGCGCCCGCGCTGAGCCCCTGCACGAGGAACCGCTGCACGACGGCGAAAACCAGCACCACCGGCACGGCGGCGACGACGCCACCGGCCGCGAGCGCCCCGAAGTCGGTGTTGAACTCCCCCAGCGCGTAGCTCAGCCCGACCGGGAGCGTGAACTTGTCCTGCTTGCTCGCGAACATCAGCGCGAACAGGAAGTTGTTCCAGGCGCCGATGAACGCGAACGACCCGACCGCCACGAGCGCGGGTTTGAGCTGCGGCAGGGTGACCGCGAAGAACGCGCGCAGCCGCGTGCATCCGTCGACCATCGCGGCCTCTTCGAGCTCGACCGGGACGTTGCGCACGAACCCGCTCATCAGGATCAGCGCGAGCGGCAGCTGGAACGCCGTGTCCGCGATGACCAGCCCGGTCAGGCTGTTCAGCAGCCCGGCGGACTTGAAGATCACGAACAGCGGGATCAGCATCATCGCGCCGGGGATGAACTGCGTGCACAGCAACGCCAGCAGGAACACCCGCTGGCCGCGGAACCGGAAGCGCGCCAGCGCGTACCCGCCCATGAGCGCGAACACGGTGACGACGACGAGCGTGCCGACGCCGATGATCAGGCTGTTCTGGAAGAACAACCCGAAGCCGACACCGTTCCACACGGTGTCGAAGTGCTCGAACGTGATCGGCCACGGCACGAGCGAGGTCGCCCCCGCCGGCCTCAGCGCGAACACCAGCATCCAGTAGAACGGGATCAGCGTGAACAGCAGGTAGAGCACCAACGGCAGGTGCAGCCTCAGATACCGGCCGGGGTCTTTCCGCCTCCTGCGTCGCGGCGGCGAAGGCGGTGGCACGACCGGGGTCTCCGGGCGGATCAGCGTCTGGGTCATGCCCGGCTCCCGAACTTGGACAGCCTCAGGTAGAGGATCGAGAAGAACAGCAGGATCACGAAGCCCGCCGTGGTGAGCGCCGAGCCGTAGCCGAAGTCGTGCGAGTCGACGGCCTTGCGCGCCACGTAGAGCGGCAGCGTGGTGGTCTGGTTCGCCGGCCCACCACCGGTGAGCGTGTAGATGAGGTCGACGTTGTTGAACTCCCACACCGCCCGCAGCAGCGTGGACAGCACGATCGCGTCCCGCAGGTGTGGCAGCGTGACGCTCACGAACCGCCGCCACCGCCCGGCGCCGTCGACGGACGCGGCCTCGTACAGGTCGTTCGGGATGGTCTGCAGGTCGGCGAGCAGCAGGATCGCGAAGAACGGCACCCCGCGCCACAGCTCGGTGACGACGGTCGCGGGGAACACGGTCGCCGGGTCCCCGAGCACCGACGTGCCGGGATCGCCGATCCCCCACTGCGCGAGCTGCTGGAAGATCCCCGTGGACGGGTTGTAGAGCAGGATCCAGATGCCGGTGGTGAGCACCCCGGACACCGCCCACGGCGAGAACACCAGCGCTCGCGCCACCGCCCGTCCGACGAACGTCTCGTTGACGATCAGCGCGAGCACCAGCCCCAGCACCAGCTGCAGGCCGACCTCCACCGCGACCCACTTGGCGCTGAACACGAGGCTCTGCCAGAAGAGCTGGTCCTCGAACAGCATCCGGCGGAAGTTCTCGAACCCGATGAAGCCGTTCTTCCACGGCTGCGTGACGGTGTGCTGGCGCAGGCTGAACCACCCGACGCTCGCGATCGGGTAGACTAGGAACACCGCCATCAGCACCAGCGTCGGCGCGATCAGGGCGTAGGGCGCCCAGGTGCGGGTCCTCACCGGCGCGCGCCCGCCTTCAGGTGCCTGATCCCCTGCGCCGGCTCGAGCCCGCGGGCCAGTGTCGGCGTCCACCCGGCGTCCCGGCCGAGAGCCTTGTCGGGGAACGCGGTGTTGTACGCCTCGACGAAGCTCGTCGCCTTGCCGTCAAGGAGGTTGCCGACGTCGGTGATCCCGGTGCCGCCCCAGTTGTAGACGACCTCCTCGGCCGCGATGCCCCTGACGAAGTTGTTCTGGGCGTAGATCTGCGACTGCACGCCGACACCCCAGCTGTACGTCTGCGCGCCTTCGTACAGGTTGTTGTAGACGTGCACCTGCCCGAACCGCACCCGCGGGGCGCGTTCCAGCACGTCGCGGAAGACGTTGTGGTGCACCGAGACCCGCAACTTGCCGGGATCGGTGGTCGAGGAGTTCGACGAGCCGATCAGCATCGTCTTGCCGTGCTCGGCGAACAGGTTGCGGGACACCGTGACGAGATCGGCCCCGTTCGTGATGTCGAGCTGCCCGTCGTGCACCTGGTAGGGCCGTCCGAAGTGGAGCGGCTGCTTGGCGTCCTGGTTGGGCGCGTCGGTGAACGTGTTGCGGTGGACCCACACGTTCTCGGAGTTCTGAACGGACACCGAGTCGTACAGCGAGTTCCAGTTGCCCGGCGACGCCCCGGGACTGGTGTCCGTCGGATCCCACTGCGGGAAGCAGTCGTGGGTGTCGCGGAAGGTCAGGTCGCGCACGATCACGTTGCGCACGTTGTGGATCCGCAGGCTGCCACCCGTGATCCCGGCGCCTCGGCTCGCACCGATGATCGTCGTGTCAGCGGGCACGGTGAGCGCGATCGTCGCTTCCTGCTTCTTCGCCGATCTGGTCCGCGCCTCCTCCAGCGGCCCCTCGGGCTCCCGCTCCCACCCCCACACCGCCGGGTCGTAGGCCGCGAGGTACGCGGCCCGCGTGTAGCCGTCGGTCTCGTAGTCCGCGCACCGCAACGGTGTGCCGTCGTCCGCGGTGTTGGCGTCGATCACGCCCTTGACCGCGATGATCCTCGGACCCGGCGCCGCCAGGGCTTCGACCAGTTCGGCGCGCGTGCGCACGTCGTGCACGTTCCGCGCCTTCGCACCCCCGGTCGTGCCCGGCCCGGCCGACGCCCAGCCGTCCCCCGCGGCCAGCACCTGCCGGGCGGGGTCGTGGGCGTGCGCCGGGACCACCCCGGTACCCGCGCAGGCCAGAACCAGCGCGCTGACGAAAAGCCGCATGACGGAATACCCTTCAGAAAGGATTCACATTCTTGAACACCGTCCACGATCGTGAAACGAGTATTACGAATGCGTCCGCCGTGCGTCAACGAAGTGAATTCATTCGACAATTCGACTCGGTATTCGACGTTTTTTCGAATCGAATGCGGTCGAATGGTTGAACGTTCAGATTGTTCGATCGTCCAATTCACGCAGCCGAGCCAACAGTCGTGGCGCCAGTTCCTCAGGGGCGAGCCGATACGTCTGCCAGCGGTCGCGGCCGCCTTCCTTCAACGAGGCGTAGAAGCGGTACCGCCCCTGAGTCACCGACTCGGTCGCCTCCTCTGCGAACACCGTGCTCGGGACCAGCCAGGCCGCGATGATCGCGCCCCTGTCGACGTCGATCGCCACGAACAACATGTCCAGGCTCGGCCGCGGCCGGAACGTCTGAGTGCGGACGAACGCCATGAACGTCTCGGACTTGACGCGCTTGCTGGTCGACATGCGGGCCTTCACCTGCACGGCCAGGCTCGTCACGGCGTCAGCGGAGCTGAACAGAAGGTCGATGCCCTCGTCGTCGATCAGTTGCGTCGCGACGTTCAGACGGCCCCGCGACGCCAGGATGCACGTCGCGGCAACGAGGTACTCGGCCGCCTTGCCCATCCGTCCCGCCGGGGATGGCGCTTCCAGTTCCGAGTCGGGCAACCCCATGCGAACAACTCCACTCGCCGACGGCACGCCGCCGGACCACCCGGCGACGTGCAGGTGCTATCGCGCACCACGGCCAGCGGGTTACTCGGCCTTCACCGGACGCAGCATCGGCACCAGCGCCAACGCGGGCAGCAACAAGAACGGCACCACGAGCAGAGCCCGCAGCACCCCGACCTCGTTGCCCAGGAACCCGACCAGAGGCGGCCCGGCCAGGAAAGCCGTGTACCCGATCACCGCCACCACGCTGACCCGAGCCGCCGCCCGAGCCGGATCGTCCGCCGCGGCACTCATCCCCACGGGGAATCCGAGTGCGGTCCCCAGCCCCCACACCGCGACACCCACGATCGCCACCGGGAACGACCCGGCGAACACGGCGAGCGCCACCCCGGACGCCGCCAGCACCATCGACACGAGGATCGCCGGCACACGCCCCCACCGGTCGAGCGCGATGGTCCCGAAGATCCGGCCGAACGTCATGGTCGTGACGAACACGCCGAACACCAGCGCGCCGAGCGCGGGATCGACCTCGTACCCGTCGATGAACGCGACCGCCACCCAGTCGTTCGCGGTGCCCTCGGTGAACGCCAGCACCAGCACGAGCAGGCCGATCAGCAACGTGCGGGGCTCGCGCCACGCGGCCAGGACGCCGCTGCCGGTGCCGTGTTCCGCCTCGCCGGCGAACCGGTACGTCCTGGTGGCGACCAGGGTGCCCACAGCCACGATGAGAGCCACCACGACCAGGTGCGCGGTCACGGACAGGGCGGCCCAGGCGACGAACGACGCGAGACCGGCCGCGGCGACCGTGCCGAGGCTCCACATGGCGTGGAAGCGCGGCATCACCGTCTTGCCGAGGGCGCGTTCCACCTCGGCGGCCTCCACGTTCATCGCCACGTCGCACAGGCCGGAGCCGTAGCCGAGGGTGAAGATGCCGACGGCCGTGAGGATCGCCGACGGGTAGGCGCCGATGCCCACGCCCGCCACCGCGAGTCCCACTGCGACGGTCACGGCCGCGACGGCCACGGTGCGCTTCGGGCGCAACCGGTGCGTGACCTCGCCCGCGGTGAGCATCGCCAGGCAGGCGCCGGCCGACATCGACAACAGCAGCAATCCCAGTGCGCCCGGTGTCAGGCCCAGCGCGTCGCGGGCGGCGGGGACGCGGGCGAACCACGTCGCCACGGCCACGCCGTTCAGCCCGAACGTGACGGCCACCCCCGCGGCGGCGGCTCGGACGTGACTGCGCGGCACCGTGACCGACATCCCGGTCCCTCCCTCTCTCGATACAGAAGTTCTTATCCCACACATGGAAGCGCTTCCACCGCAATACTGCTGAGATGACGGCTGAACGCACCGCCACGCTTGATGACGTGGCACGGGCCGCGGGCGTGTCCCGGGCCACCGCCTCACGTGTTGTCACGGGACAAGGACCGGCATCACAGCGTACGAGGGATCGTGTCACCGCCGCGGTGGCCGCCCTGGGTTACGTGCCGGACGCCTCCGCCCGCGCGCTGGTCACGCGGACCGGCACTCGCCTCGCCATCGCCGTCATCGGCCGCACCGCGGCCGTGCTCGACGACCCGTACGTCGGGCGCGTGCTGACGTCGGCGGCGCACGTCGCCGCCGAGCGCGAGGTCGGTGTCTCACTGCACTGGCTACCCCTGCACGACCCCGGTTCACTCGCCCGGCTCGCCGACGGCCGCGGGCTCGGCGGGCTGGTGGTGGTGAACCCGACCCGGCCCGCGCTCGAGACCGTGCCGAGGGCCCTGCGCGGGCGGGTCGCCGCGGTCGGGGTCGGCACGCGGCACGTGCCGTCGTTCGACGTCGACAACCGCGCCGGCACCGACGGCGTCGTGCGGCACCTGGTGCGCACCGGGCGGCGCCGGATCGCGATGGTGACCGGGCCGTCGTGGCTGCCCTGCGGCGACCGCGCGGTCGAGGCCTACCGGCAGGTGCTGGAGGCGACCGGCGCCGAACCCCGCGTCGTCCCCGGTGACTTCACCGCGGCACGGGGAGCCGGCGCCGCCGTCGAGATCATGACGCGGTGGCCCGACACCGACGCCGTCTTCGCGCTCAGCGACCTCACCGCCCTCGGTGTCCTCGACGGACTGCACGCGCTCGGCGTGCGGGTGCCGGACGACGTGGCGGTCGCCGGGTTCGACGACATCGCGTTCGCGGGGCTGAGCAGGCCGGCGCTCACGACGAGCACCCACCCCGTGGAGGAGATCGCCACCGCGGCGGCACGGGCCGTGCTCGACCGCCGCGACGCCGCCGAGACGACGTTCTACCCGTCCGCGCTCGTCGTGCGCGAAAGCGCGTGATCATGCGACCGAGCACGGCTGGTCGTTGAGCGTGAACCCCGTCGGAGCGGCGTTTCCGCGCTGTGCCGACCCGTTGAACCCGATCTCCACCGAACCACCCGGCTGGATCAGCGGGTTGTAGTGGGCGTTCACGGCGTCGACGGTCCCACGGGACTGCCTCGGCGTCGCGTTCCACATCTCGGTGACCACCTGCCCGCTCGCGAAAGTCCAGCGCAGCACCCAGCCGTTGATCGGGGCGGTACCGGTGTTGCGCACGGTCACCTGCGCCTGGAAACCACCGGGCCACTGCCCGGCCAGCCGGTACGACACGGCACACGTCCGTGCGGGAGGGGGCGCGGCGGTGGTCGTGAGACGCGGTGGCGGCGGGACCGTCGTCGTGGTGGTGGGCGCGACCGCCGGCGCTTCGCAGGGCGGGCCCCACAGACCGCGGTCGGCGGCGGCCGCCTCGGACTCGGCGGTCAGCAGCGCGCCGCCGTCGGTTCCTTCCGCCCGGAGGGCGCCCTGCCGCACGGCGAGCAACGCGTAGTCCGTGCCGTCCTCGAGCGTCAGCTTCACGTCGCCGGACAGCATCGGGCTGATGCGCACC
The DNA here is from genome assembly GCF_900111005.1 of Lentzea albida. Lineage (GTDB taxonomy): Bacteria > Actinomycetota > Actinomycetes > Mycobacteriales > Pseudonocardiaceae > Lentzea > Lentzea albida. The sequence continues at coordinate 271,673 of NZ_FOFV01000010.1, read as the reverse complement.
GCGCTGGCCAGCAACGTCGTCCTGGCGAACGAGAGCGCGCCCGCCTCACCGCAGGCGGGTGGGGCCGCCAGCTGCGCGATCCGGGCCTTCGTGCCGTCCGCCAGCTCCACGGTCCGGCCGTCGACCACGTCCCGCACGAAGTGCAGCACGCCTTCCGCGCGGACCTGCTCGTTGACCAGCGTCGGCGGCTTCTGGGACGCGCGGGTCGGCGGCGCCGGTGCGGGCGGGGGCGCCGAGCACCCCGCCAGCAGGACCAGCGCCAGCAGGCCGCTAACCGCGCGCAACGGCGGTCCAGCGCTGGTTGGCCCCCGAGGTCGCGTGGTACGTCCCGATCCGGGCACCGTCCTCACGCGACTCCCCGATCACGTCGAGCAGGCTGCCGGTGGAGGCGTTCACGAACGTCCATGTGCCGTCCCCCGTCGAGGACAGCACCCACCTCGCGGCCGGCCCGTCCGCGGTGCCCAGCACGACGTCGGCGCCGTTCACCGCGATCCGCTGCCCCGTGGCGGCGTTGACGATCGAGAACTGCGCGCGGTGGTCGTAGCCGCCCGAACGCCGCTCCACGCGCCACACCTGGTCCGCCGCGGAAGGATCGGTGGTGCGCTGGACGAGCGAGGTGCCCGACGGCGCCAGGGACCTGCCGCTCTGCACCCCCGTGAGCCGGTATTCCCCACCGAGCGCCGCCGCGCGGTTCACCCCGCTCACGCCGTTCACCTCGAAGGTGGTGACCGACCTGGCGGGCACGGACAGGGTCGCCCGGCGGTTCTGCACGTTCACGGCCGCGCCCTTGACCAACGCGCCGTGCTGGTCCGTCACGACCGGTCGCACGGACGCGCCCGGCCGCACCGACCCGAACGCCGACAGGTCCAGCGTCACGGACTGCGCCTGGTCGCTCTTGTTGAGGTGCACCACGGACTTCAGCTCGGTGCCGCGCACCGCCGCCACGTCCGTCGTGGTGTTCACCTTCACCAGGCGGTCGCCGGGCCTCACGAAGTGGGTGAAGTTCCGCAACGCGTGGAACTTCGTGTTCACGCGCGCCGGGCACGTCGCCAGGGTGTCCCCCGGCCCGCAGTCGAACGGGATCTGCACCACTCCCCAGTTCATGCCGTCCGGAGACTCGGCACCGGGCCTCATGTTGTTGTAGTCCTCGACGGCCTGCCACAGCAGCCAGGCACGCGGCTCCAGCTCGCGCAGGTCGTCGATCACGCGCTCGGCGATCCCCAGTCCGGGGTCCATGCTCGTGAAGCTCTGCCCTGCACCCCAGTGCCCGTCGACCTCGCTCATCCACAACGGCTTGCCCGCGCCCTTGGCGATGTCCCGGGCGGTCGTGCGGCGTGCCGTGCCGTAGGTGTGCACGTTCAGCTGGCCGACCTGCGCGCGTGCGGAGGCGGGATAACCCGCCCAGTTCTCGGCGAAGATGCCGGGATTGGTCTCGTCCGGGGCGGACACGGCCGCCTTGAGGCCGTTGGCGCGCAACGCCTCCGCCATCGCGGGCACGACCTTCGCCTGCAACGCGGGCCCGATGTGCGCTCCCTCCTGCCGCCCGCCCGTCGGGTTGCCGTCCGGGCCGAGCGTGGTGCGCCAGTAGGAGGTGTTGGGCTCGTTGAACGGGTCGACCGTGGCGAACCGGATGCCGTGGGCGCGTTCCAGCTCCGCGGTCGCCTGTGCGAGGTAGGCCGCGAAGTCGCCGATCCTGTCCTCGCGCAACTGGTCCGCGTTCGGGTCGAAGCCGCCGGACACGTACCCGCTCACGGTCTGGAACCACGGCGGCGAGTTGCTGAACGACTCCCACCGCGTCACGTCCCGCTTGATCCGGTCGACCCACCAGCGCTGACGTGGATCCGCCGCCGCGTCGAAGAAACGCGGATCGCCGGGCCGCCACCAGTCGGTGTCCTCCCGCGTGGTCCCCTCCGGCGCCTTCCACCAGCCCGGGACCGCGGCGCCCGCCCGCAGGTACGGCGGCACGTCGGGGGCGTTGCCGCCGCCGATGTTGTAGCGGGCGATGTCGAGGTTCAGGCCGTCCTCACCGAACAGCAGCTCGGCCAACCGGTTGCGGATCTCGTCCGGGTAGCCGCCGGTGGCGTTGGCGAACCACACCAGGCTCGTCCCCCAGCCCTGGAAGGGCTCCTGCTGGTAGGTCGGATCCGGCCGCACCAGGACGGCGTCGGCGGCGGCCGTGACGGGCGTCGCGGTGGAGAGCATGAGCGCCGAAGCGGCGAGCAGAGCAGGGAGTCTGGTCATCGGTTCTCCGTTGAACGCGCGATGTTCACGCTAACATCTATCGAGAACCTACTGGTGCGTCAAGGTCCTGCCGGACGGAGGCGCGTCCGTCCGGCAGGCCTCCTGGGAACGCTCACCCCTGCGGGCAGCCGCTCGCTCGAACCCCGAGGAGAGTCACTTGAGCGAGCAGGTGGCGAAGCGCTCCAGTCCCTGGGGCCGCGCCTGCACGCGGCCGACGGCGATCGCGATCCGGTCCAGCGCGGCGGCGCGCTTGCTCGCCAACGGGCCGAGGATCGCGTTCTGCACGAAGTTCGGCCCGCCCTGACCGACCGAGGTGCGCAGCCGCTCGTTCGCTTCCGCGAGCTGCTTGCCGAGGTTCGCGAGCTCGCGGTCGACCTCGGCCCGCGCGGCCGCCGGCACGTCCTGGAGCACGGGCGACGGGCATTCGATCGCCCCACCGGCCACCGGTGCGCTCGATCCGCTCGCGGCGGGTTTCGAGGTGGTCGGCGGTGCGGACACGGCGGGTGCCTGACCAAGCCCGCAGGTCGCGAACCTCTCCAGCCCCTCGGGTTTCGCGGCGACCCGGCCGATGGCCGTCTCGATGCGGTTCAGCGCGGCGACGCGCTTGCTGGCCAACGGACCGAGGATCGCGTTCTGCACGAAGTTCGGCCCGCCTTCACCGGCAGAGGTGCGCAGCCGCTCGTTGGCCTCCGCGATCTGCTTGTCCAGGTTCGCCAGCTCCCGCCGCACCTCGGCCTGCGCCGCGGCCGGAACGGCGGGGACGACCGGCTGCGGGCACACCACGGCGCCCGTCGCGGTCTCGCCACCGGCGAAGGCGACGGCCGCCGTCACCGCGGTCAAGGTCGCCGCGACACCCAGCCCGGCCACGATCACCCGTTTGCTCCGTTGCGGTCGTGCATGCGCTCTCGACATATCCGAACCTCACGAGTAGGGGACGTTTTCTGCCGGCACAAGGGGAATACGGACCGGGAAAATGAAAGGTTCAACTACTTGTGAGCGTTCACAGGCGCTGGCATGCTCGCAGATCGTTCCGCAGTCCCGCACCTGCGAGAAACCGGGGTACAGCCATGCCATCGGCCGCCAGAGTGGCCCACGAGCACCTCCCGCTCCGCATCCACGGGGTGAACCTCAAGATCGCGTCGGTTCGCCGGGAGGGCTCCGGCGATCCCGTCGTCCTGCTGCACGGCTTCGGCACGAGCAAGGAGGACTACCTCGACATCACGCACCGGCACGAGTTCGCCGCACGCGGATTCCTCGCCTACGACGCACCCGGTTGCGGCGCCACGGAGTGCGGCGACCTCGGGGCGATCGACCTGCCGTTCCTGGTGGAGACCGCCCGTGCGGTGCTCGAACGCGCGGGCATCGGCCGGTTCCACGTCGTCGCGCAGTCGACCGGCGCGCTCACCGCGCTCCTGCTGGCGCACGCGGAACCCGGCCGGGTGCTGAGCTTCGTGAACATCAAGGGCGTGCTCGCGCCGGAGGACTGCGTGCTGAGCCGGGAGTCGCTGCACCACCGCGATCCGGGTGAGTACCTCTTCCAGCTCGCCGAGCGCACCCGCGCGTCGTCCTGCTACGGCGGTGGGCTCTACGCGGCTAACCTCCCGAACAAGGTCCGCCGCGGTGCCGTGGCCGGCTACTTCCGTTCCATGGTCGAACTGGCCGACCACGGCGACCTGCTGCAGAAGTTCCTCTCACTGCCCTGCCCGCGGATGTACCTCTACGGCGAGCAGTGCGCCGGGCTCTCGTACCTGCCGCTGCTCGACGCGAACGGGGTGGAGCTCGCGGAGATCCCGCACAGCGGGCAGCTCCCCATGTACTCCAACCCCGTCGCGACGTGGCGGCAGATCGCCGAGTTCCACGCCCGTCAGCTGATCCCCAGCGCGAGGCGGTGGTAGGCGGAGTTCCAGCGCAACCGGTCCGCGAACGAGGCCGGGGTCGTCGCAGAGTCGATCAGCACGAGCTCCGTGGCGACCATCTGCGCGAAGTCCCGCAGTACCTCGGCCCCGACGGCCTGCGTCATCACCGTGTGGTGCGGTCCGCCCGCCGTGAGCCAGCACTCCGCGGAGGTCGAGAGCGACGGCTCCGGCTTCCACACGGCCCGCGCGACCGGCAGCGCCGGCAGCGGCTCGTCCGGCGGGACGACCGTGACCTCGTTGGCCACCAACCGGAACCGGTCGCCCATGTCGGCGAGGCCGACCACGACGGCGGGTCCGGACGCGGCGTCGAACACCAGCCGCACCGGGTCCTCGCGGTCGCCGATGCCCAGGGGGTGGATCTCGCAGGACGGCTGGTCGGCGGCGATCGTCGGGCAGACCTCCAGCATGTGCGCGCCGAGGATCTTCGGCTCGCCCGGCCCGAAGTGGTAGGTGTAGTCCTCCATGAACGACGTGCCGCGGCCCGTGCCGGTGCCCATCGCCTTCACCGCGGCGAGCAGCGCGGAGGTCTTCCAGTCGCCCTCACCGCCGAAGCCGTAGCCGTCGGCCATGAGTCGCTGCACGGCGAGGCCCGGCAGCTGCCGCAACCCGCCCAGGTCCTGGAAGTTCGTGGTGAACGCGCCGAAGCCGCCGTCGTCCAGGAAGGACCGCAGGCCGATCTCGATGCGGGCGGCGTAGCGCAGCGACTCGTGCCGCTCTCCCCCGCGTGCCAGCTCCGGGCTCAGCCGGTAGGCCTCCGCGTAGTCGGCGACGAGCAGGTCGATGCCCGCGTCCGGCACCGCGTCGACCACGTCCACCAGGTCGTTGACCCCGTAGGTGTTGACGGAGACGCCGAACCGCAGTTCCGCCTCGACCTTGTCGCCCTCGGTCACGGCGACGTCGCGCATGTTGTCGCCGAAGCGGGCGAGCTTCAGGCCGCGCAGGTGCGCGACGCCGGCGGCGGCACGAGCCCAGCCGTCGATCCGTTCGGCCACCACGGGATCACTCGCGTGCCCCGCGACCGTCTTGCGCGCCACCCCGATCCTGGTCTGCACGTAGGCGAACTCGCGGTCGCCGTGCGCGGCCTGGTTGAGGTTCATGAAGTCCATGTCGATCGTGGACCACGGCAACGCCTCGTTGAGCTGCGTGTGCAGGTGCAGCAACGGTTTGCGCAGCAGGTCGAGCCCGGTGATCCACATCTTCGCGGGCGAGAACGTGTGCATCCACGCGATCACGCCGACGCACGACGGGTCGTTGTTCGCCTCCTGCATGACCGCGCGGATGGCGCCAGAGTCGGTCAGCACCGGCTTCCACACGATCTCCGCGCTGATCCGGCCGGAGTCGGTGAGCATCCGCTGGATCTGCTGGGACTGGGCCGCGACCTGGTCGAGCGTCTCGGGGCCGTAGAGGTGCTGGCTGCCGGTGAGGAACCAGATCTGGGGCTTGTCCGCCATGTGCTCTCCTTCTGGGCTCACTGGCCGTAAACGTTCTGGTAGCGCTCGTAGAGCCGGTCGACGTGCTGCTGGTCGATCACGTCGGGCTTGCCGAGCTGGAGTGCGAAGTGGACGGTCCGGGCGACGTCTTCCAGCAGCACCGCGGCCTTCACCGCCTTGACGGCCGTCTCACCGACGGTGAACGGGCCGTGGTTGCGCATCAGCACGGCCTTCGACCTGCTGGTGCTCAACGTGTCCACGATGCCCTTGCCGATCGAGTCGTCGCCGATCAGCGCGAACGGCCCGACGGGGATGTCGCCGCCGAACTCGTCCGCGATCATCGTGAGCACGCACGGGATGGGCGCCCCGCGCGCCGCCCACGCTGTGGCATAGGGGGAATGTGTGTGCACGACGCCGCCGACCTCCGGCATGTGCCGGTACACGTACGCGTGCGCCGCGGTGTCGCTCGACGGCGCCAGCTCACCTTCCTTGAGCGTGCCGTGCAGGTCCGTCACGACCATCGCGTGGGGACCCAGCTCGTCGTAGGACACCCCGGAGGGCTTGATGACCATCAGGTCGTGGCCGGGCACGCGTGCCGACACGTTGCCCGCGGTCCAGGTCACCAGCTCGTAGCGGGTCAGCTCGCGGTGCAGTTCGGCGACGGTGCGGCGCAGCTCTGCGGTGGGTGACATCAGCTCTTCCCCTCCAGCGCGGCACGGCGGTACCCGCGCAACCGGTGCATGACATCGTTGGCACCCCGGCCGAAGTAGTCGTGCAGCTCCTGGTAGTCGAGGAAGAGCCGTTCGTACGCCTCGACGTTCTTCTGGTCGGGCACGAAGACGTTGCGGCGCACCGATCCCATCTTCTCGGCGGCGTCGCGGATGTCGCCGTACGCGCCCGCGGCCACGGCCGCGTGCATCGCGGAGCCGAGCGCCGGCCCCTGTGCCGAGCCGATGACGGAGAGCGGGAGGTCCAGCACGTCGGCGTAGATCTGCATCAGCAGGGAGTTCTTGGTGAGCCCGCCCGCGATCACCAGCTCGGTGACCGGCACGCCCGCGTCGGTGAAGGTGTCGACGATGACGCGCGTGCCGAACGCCGTGGCCTCCAGCAGGGCGCGGTAGACGTCCTCGGCCTTGGTGGCGAGCGTCTGGCCGACGACCACACCGGACAGTTCGTGGTCGACCAGCACCGACCGGTTGCCGCTGTGCCAGTCGAGCGCGACGAGCCCGTGCTCGCCGACTTCCTGCTGTGCGGCCAGTTCCGAGAGCAGCTCGTGCACGCTGATGCCGCGTTCGCGGGCCTGGTCGTGGTAGCTCGGCGGCACCTGGTTGCGCAGGAACCACGCGAAGATGTCGCCGACGCCGCTCTGCCCGGCCTCGTAGCCCCACAGCCCCGGCACGATGCCGCCGTCGACGACGCCGCACATGCCCGGCACCTCGCGCAGGTCGGACCCGCTCATGACGTGGCACGTGGAGGTGCCCATGATCGCGACCATCTGGCCGGGGTTCACGGCCTGCGCCGCGGGAGCGGTGACGTGCGCGTCGACGTTGCCGACCGCGACCGCGATGCCTTCCCGCAGACCGGTCCACCCGGCGGCTTGCGCGGTGAGGGTGCCCGCCTTGTCGCCGAGCGCGGACAACGGGTGGTCGAGCTTGTCCCTGACGAACGTGCTGAAGCCCGGGTTGAGTTCTGCCAGGAACTCCTCGGTGGGATACGCGCCGTCCTGCAGGATGCCCTTGTAGCCGGCCGTGCAGGCGTTGCGCGTGTACGTGCCCGTGAGCTGCCAGATGATCCAGTCCGCGGCCTCGACCCAGTGCTCGGTGGCCGCGTAGACCTCGGGCGCCTCCTCGAGGAGCTGCAGCCCCTTGGCGAACTCCCACTCCGAGGAGATGAGCCCGCCGTACCGCGCGAGCCACGGCTCCTTGCGCTGCCGCGCCAGCTCGTTGATGCGATCGGCCTGCGGCTGCGCGGCGTGGTGGCGCCACAGCTTCACGTACGCGTGCGGATCACCCGCGAACTCCTCGAGTTCGCACAACGGCGTGCCGTCCGCGGTGGTCGGCACCATCGTGCAGGCCGTGAAGTCCGTCCCGATGCCGACGACCTGGTCCGCGGAGATCCCGGCCGCCTCGACGGCCTGCGGGACGGCGGTGCGCAGGACGTCGACGTAGTCGGAAGGGACCTGCAGCGCCCACTCCGGCGGCAACGGCCGGCCGGTCGAGGGCAGCACCTGGTCCACCACACCGTGGCGGTAGTCGTGCACGGCGGTGCCCAGCTCCGCGCCGTCGCGGACCCGCACGACCACGGCGCGGCCCGACAACGTGCCGAAGTCGACACCCACCACGCACGCGTCGCGGTCGATCGTCATGTCAGTCACGACCTGAGTGTTATCGCTAACAATCGGCGAGTCAAGACGTGCCGGGGACATCGTGATTTCCCTGGAGGGGAAAGGATTGTGGCGGGAGGTGAGCGCTCGACAACCGAGGCGCGCTCGGGCGCCTCGGGCGGAGTGGGCGCGCGGGGGCGCCGCCGGGGCGCGGCGGGGAGAGGGCTCGGTGCGGGGCACGCGAGCGGGGCCGGTCGGGGTGGGCGCAGCACAGGGCGCCGGCTTGGGGGCGCACGGCGTGCGGCGACCGACTCAGGTCGGACACAGGCCCGCCCTTACCAGGCGCCGGTTCAGCGGGCGCACGGCCTGCGACGACCACCTCCCGCCGGACACGAGCACACCTCCCAGGGCACCGACCTCAGGCCGGCCACACCAGGCGTTGCCCGGCCGAACCTCCGCCCACTAGCGAGGCGGCGGACCCACGCTCTCCCGCTTGACCAGCGAAGGCGCCACCGTCCGGCGCGGACGGGTGGTCTCACCGTCGCTGATCTGCTCCAGCAGCAACCCCAGCGTCTCGTGGGCCACCGCGGCGAAGTCAGGCCGCACGGTGGTGAGCGGCGGGATGAAGTACGCGGCTTCGGAGACGTCGTCGAAGCCCACCACGCTCACGTCGTGCGGAACCTTCTTGCCCCGCTCGCTCATGGCCCGCAGCACGCCCAGGGCGAGGTGGTCGTTCGAGCAGAAGACGGCGGTGACCTCGGGCATCCGCGCGAGCATCTGGCCCGCCCGGTAGCCGGAGGCGGCGCTCCAGTCCGCCGCCATCACCGGCGGGACCTCGGCACCGGCCGCTTCGAGGGCCGAGCGCCAGCCCTCGACCCGGCCCGCCGCGTCGAACCAGTCCGCGGGGCCGGAGACGTGCCAGACCGTGTCGTGGCCCGCGTCGAGCAGGTGCTTCGTGGCGTCGAACGCGCCCACCGCCTGGTCCACCGTGACCAGCGGGGTCGGGCGGTCGGGGTCGCCGTCCACCGTGACCAGGGGGACGCCCGCCGGGACGTCGGCCAGGGCGTCCGCCGCCGAGGAGGTCGGGGCGATCACCACGATGCCCGCGACCCGCTGGTCGCGGTGGCGTTCCACGGCGGCGGCGATCGAGTCGCGGTCGAGGACCTTGACCCTGCCCACGCTGACGGCGAAGCCGGCCCCTCCTGCCGCCTCCTCGAAGGCGGACAGGAGCGAGGCCGGGCCGTAGAGCGTCGAGTTCTGCGCCACCACGCCGATGAGCTGGGTCTTTCCCGTGACGAGGGCTCGGGCCGCGCGGTTGGGGCGGTAGTCGAGTTCCTTGATGGCCGCCTGGACGCGCAGCCTCGTCTGCTCGCGGACGTTCGGGTGGTTGTTGAGCACGCGCGAGACCGTCTGGTGCGACACCCCGGCGAGTCGTGCGACATCGGTCATCGCGGGTTCACGCGAGGTCTTCTCCACTAGCGGTCTCCGATCCTTGATCTGCGCCGACGATGTTAGCGATAACACCTGGTCGGCTTCGATGCAGTGCTCATTGTCCACTCATTCCAGGCGGAACGTGGCACGTCGGCGCGCGTCGCGGTCACCACCTGGTCTGGACAACACGATCCGCCCGTTGTCGTGGGCCAGGTACGTGTCCGCGCCCATCCGCAGGGAGACCGCGTTCGAGTCCGCGAGTCCCGGCACGCGGACGAAGCTCGCGGCACGGCCGTAGGCGTCGGTGTCCTCGAACGGGTCGATGCGGAGCACATCTCCCCGCACGTACCGGTCCGGGAAGTTCACTGACTGCACCGCGACCGTGCCGGCGCCCAGGAATCCCGGCACGAACCGGAACTGGGTGTCGGCGAGCTCGCGCACGTTGCCGTCGGCCCGCAGCGCGTACTCGTAGTGCCGCACCACCAGCGACGGCGCGTCCAGGGGCGACAGCCGCACGATCGGGCCGCCCCGTCCCACCGGCACCCCGAAGGACGGCGTGCCGTCCGCGTTCCAGTGCACCTTCTGCACGCGGGTGTGCCGGTTCGGGTCGAACAGCGGATCACCGGTGATGTCCCGGTAGTCGCGGGCGTGGTAGACGAGCACGTCCGTGGAACCCACCGTGGTGAACGAGTTGTGCCCCGGGCCGTACTGCGAGGTCGCCGCGTTCGTCGTGAACACCGGGTTGGGCGACTTCGTCCACGACCGCGCGTCGAGCAGGTTCGCGTTCTCGTCGGCGGTCAGCAGGCCCATGCAGTACCGGGCGTCGGTCGCGCTGGCCGAGTACGTCACGAACACCCGGCCGTTGCGGATCAGCACCGCCGGCCCCTCGTTCACCTTGAAGCCCTGCACCTCCCACGACAGCGTGGGCGTCGCGATGCGCACCGGGGTGGTCTTCAACGCCAGTGGTGAAGCCATTTCCGCGATGTAGAGGTTCGAGTTCGTGGCGATGCCGGGTTCGCTCTGCGCCCACAGGAAGTAGCGCTTGCCGCGGTGCGTGAACGTGGTCGCGTCGAGCGTGAAGGTGTCCCACGCCGTGACCATCTGCCCGCGCAGCACCCACCCGCTCTCGCGCGGGTCGGCGTTCGAGGACTCGAGCACGTAGGTGCGAATGCGGAACGGTTCGTCCTTGTCCCCCGCGGCGAAGTACACGTACCACTTGCCGTCGATGCGGTGCAGCTCCGGCGCCCAGATGTAGCCGCCCATCACGCCCGACGACGGCCGCCGCCAGATGGTGCGTTCACGGGCGGAGGACAGACCGTCCAACGTGGACGCACCGCGGATGACGACGCGGTCGTACTCCGGCACCGACCCGGTCAGGTAGTACATGCCGTCCACCGGCGGCGTGACGAACGGGTCGGCGCGTTGTTCGACGAGCGGGTTGCGCGTGGGCAGGTCAGAGGCCGGTTCCGCGGCGAGGGCGGCGGGCGTGGCGGACGTGAGCGCACCGGTCGCGGCCAGGAGGCCGCCGGTGGCCAGCAGGGATCGTCGGTTGATCACGAGCGGCTCCTGATCCGGAAGAACGTGACGGAGTTCGGCGGGAACGTGTGCGTGAAGCTGCTCGCCACCCGCGCCTGGTCGAGGCGGGGGCGGATCGGCTGGGTGAACTCGGTGTTGACGTCGTCGGGACGGCCCTGCAGCACGGTCACGCGTGCCGTCGGGGCGACCGGGACGCCGAGGTCGATGCGCGTGCGGGCGGCGTTGTCCTGGGCGTTGACCACCTTGACGATCAGCTCGCCGGTGGCGACGTCGCGGGTGACGACCTGCCGGAACGGCTCGGCCAGCTTGTCGTCGGTGAACTCGCCCCACTTCTGGCCGTCGAGGAACAGCGCAACGTGCCGCCCACGCACCTCGACGCGCACGTCGTACTCGCGTCCGGTCTCGATGCGGGTGCCGTTGGAGATCAGCGTGCTCTTGCCGCCGCCGACGGCCTTCTCCACGGCGGACTGGGTGTTGTTCCAGCCGCCGAGGTTCCACCAGTAGTAGTTGCCGGTGTCCTGCACGCCGAACGCGACGAGGAAGCCTTCCCGCCCGGACTGCTTCACCGCCTTGACGTTCAGCGTGTAGTCGCGCCAGGACTTGTCGCCCGCCGTGACGAGCGCGTCCTCCGCCGCCGCGTCGGACTGCACGTAGGCGCCGTTCACGACGTTCCACGCGCCGCGGCCGGACTTCGTCCACTTCGCGTCACCGCCGGAGAAGTCGTCGCTGAACAACGCCTGCCCGGAAGCACTGGTAACGCTCACGTCGTCGTAGGTCGCGGCGGTGGCCCACGTCGACAACCCGATCGCGCCGGTGATCGGCGCTTGCGTCGAGGGCGTGGCGGACGCGGTGCTCGGCACCACGTGGTCGCCCACGTTGGTCATGAAGAGCTTCTGGACCTCGTAGCTGGCCGAACCCCACGACGCGTGGTTGTTGAACCAGATCATGTCCGGGCGCCACTGGACGTAGTCCTCGTTGGCCAGCAACGGCGCGTAGGAGGCGAGCTTCACGACGTCGGCGTTGCGCTCGAGCCCCGTCATGAACGCCGCTTCGCTCAGCGCGTTGTAGAACTTGTTGTCCTGCGAGGCGTATTCACCGAGGAACACCTTGGGACCGTTGCGGTCGTAGGAGTCGTAGCGGTTGTTGTTCTCCAGGAACCAGCTCGGGCTGTTGTAGTAGTGCTCGTCGACCATCTTCACGCCGGCCTGCTTGTTCAGCTGCCACAGGCGGTCGAACGTGCCGCCGGTGTCGTCGGGGCCGGAGTTGCTGACGACGGTGATGTCCGGGTACTTGGCGTTGATGGCGTCGCGGAACCGCACGAAGCGCGCCATGAACTCGTCCGGCAGGTTCTCCTCGTTGCCGACGGCCAGGTGCGTGAGCCCGAACGGCTCGGGGTGCCCCATCTCGGCGCGCTTGCGGCCCCACACCGAGTCGGCCGGGCCGTTCGCGTACTCGATCAGGTCGAGCGTGTCCTGGACGTGCCGCGCCAGCAACGCGGGGTCGTCGGTCGCGCGGTTCTGGCCGCAGCCGGTGACCAGCGCGGGCACGACGGGCAGCGGCATGGCGCCGATGTCCTCGGAGAACTGGAAGTACTCGTGGTAGCCGAGTCCGTAGGACTGGTTGTAGCCCCAGAAGTTCCAGTTGGTGGCGCGCTGCTCGACCGGGCCGATGGTGTCCTTCCACTGGTACGACCGGCGTCGCTCGAAGTTCGGCGCGTCGTAGCCGTAGTGGCTGCCGGTGTTGACCAGGCAGCCGCCCGGGAACCGGACGAAGCCGGGCTTCAGCGCGGCGATCTTCTCGGCGAGGTCGCGCCGCAGGCCGTGGCCCTTGAAGGTGTCCTGCGGCATCAACGAGACCATGTCGAGCCGCAGGGTCCCGGTGCCGGCACCGGTCACGAGGAGCCTGCCCGTGGTGGAGGTCTTCTTCGCCCGGACCGTTCCGCTGTACCGGGTCCAGCCGTCGCCGCGGACCTGCACGTTCACCGGGTCGCCCAGGGCGTTCCCAGCGGGGTCGGTGATCGTGGCGGTCAGCTGCGCCTGCCGGTCGGCGCGGGCCCAGACGGAGAAGTCGTAGCGCTGGCCCTCCCGCACGGCGATCCCGCTGTTGTAGCCGGAGTTGATCACACCGGCGGGCAGGCCGAGCTTCAGATAACGCCGGTTGCGCTCGTTCAGGCGTCCGGCGTCGTCGGCGACGTCCACGGTGCCGCTGTGCGGCGCCCAGGAAGTCAGGCCGTGGTAGCCCGCGTTGTCCGCGGGGTCGTACTCGAACGACCGGTTCTGCACGAGCTCCGCGTACAGGCCGCCGTCGGCTGCGCGGTTGATGTCCTCGAAGAAGACGCCGTACATCGAGTCGTCGATCGACGCGCCCTTCTTGGTGGCGTCGATCTTGATCGTGTAGTCGGTTTCGGCGGCCGCCCCGGATCCGGGGACGGCAACCAGCAGGGATGCCGCGAGTGCGGCGCTCAACAGGACGTGCTTGCGGGACACGGGGTTCCCTCCCAAGCTCGGAAGTGAGCGTTAACATAGGGCTGCGTGCTTGTTACAAGCAAGGCCTTGACGCAGCAGTTGTGAGCGTTCACTCTTGTGCACCTGACAGCTGGAGGACAGGCGGTCAGGCTCCGCGACACCGTCGTCACCCCGGAGGAATCCCAGTGCTGAAGAAGATCACGACAGTTGCCGGCGTGGTCCTGCTGAGCGCGCTCACCGCGTGCGGCTCGGGAGGCGGTGGAGGCACCGCCTCGTCCGGCAGCGGCACCATCACCATGGGCTTCGCGCAGGTCGGCGCCGAAAGCGGCTGGCGCACCGCCAACACCAAGTCGATCCAGGACGAGGCCAAGGCCGCCGGGATCGAGCTCAAGTTCTCCGACGCGCAGCAGAAGCAGGAGAACCAGATCAAGGCGATCCGCTCCTACATCCAGCAGAAGGTGTCGGTGATCGCGTTCAGCCCCGTCGTCGAAACGGGCTGGGACACGGTTCTGCTGGAGGCCAAGCGCGCCAACATCCCGGTGATCCTCACCGACCGCTCCATCGACTCCGACGACACGTCGCTCTACAAGACGTTCCTCGGCTCCGACTTCGTCGAGGAGGGCCGCCGGGCGGGCGACTGGCTGGTGGCGAACGCCTCCGGCCCGACGAACGTGGTGGAACTGCAGGGAACCACCGGCGCGGCGCCCGCGATCGACCGCAAGAAGGGCTTCGAGGAGAAGATCGCGTCGAAGCCCGACATCAAGGTCGTCGCCTCGCAGACCGGTGACTTCACCCGCTCCGGCGGCAAGCAGGTCATGGAGGCGTTCCTCAAGTCCCAGCCGAAGATCGACGTGGTGTACGCGCACAACGACGACATGGGCCTGGGCGCGATCGAGGCGATCAAGGCGGCGGGCAAGGTGCCCGGCAAGGACATCAAGATCATCACCGTGGACGCGGTGAAGGACGGCATGCAGGCGCTGGCGAACGGCGAGATCAACTTCATCGTCGAGTGCAACCCGTTGCTGGGCAAGCAGTTGATGGAGCTGGCGAAGAAGGTCGTGGCCGGCGAGGAGGTGCCCAACCGCGTCGTGACCGAGGAGGGCACGTTCACGCAGGAGCAGGCGAAGGCCGCGCTCCCCCAGCGCCAGTACTGAGCCGGTGGTCGTGCCGGTGGCGGAAAGCCGCCGGCACGCCCCGGCACCGAGGCAAGACCCCCCGAGCACCGCGGGGCCCGTCGTGGACGCGCATCCCGATGACGGGCCCCGCGGCCCCAACGACGAAGGCCAGTGCCCATGACCCCGCCGTTGAACGAACCACCACCACCGGTCGTCGAGATGCGGGGCATCAGCCTCGCGTTCCCCGGCGTGAAAGCGTTGCAGGACGTCGACTTCCGGCTGTTCCCCGGCGAGGTGCACGCCCTCATGGGCGAGAACGGCGCCGGCAAGTCCACCCTGATCAAGACCCTGACCGGCGTGCACCGGCCCGACGGCGGGCAGGTCGTGCTCGGTGGTGACGAGGTGGCGTTCTCCTCCCCCGGCGAGGCCCAGCACGCCGGGATCAGCACGGTGTACCAGGAGGTCAACCTCTGCGCGAACCTCACGGTCGCGGAGAACATCCTGCTGGGCCGCGAACCGCGCAGGTTCGGCGGCATCGACTTCCCGGCGATGCGCAAGCGCGCCGGGGAGGTGCTCGCGCGCATCGGGGTGCACATCGACCCCGGGTCGAGCCTCGGTGAACACCCGATCGCCGTGCAGCAACTCGTCGCCATCGCCCGCGCGATCGCCGTCGACTGCCGCGTCCTGGTGCTCGACGAGCCGACGTCCAGCCTGGACGCGGGTGAGGTCGCCGAGCTGTTCCGGATCATGCGCGTGCTGCGCGACGAGGGCGTGGCGATCCTGTTCGTGTCGCACTTCCTCGACCAGGTCTACGAGATCTCCGACCGGATGACGGTGCTGCGCAACGGTTCCCTCGTCGGCGAGCACCTGACCGCGGACGTGGACCGGCGCACGCTCATCGCGCAGATGATCGGCCGCGACCTCGGCGCGCTGGAGGCCATCGAGGACGCCGCGGAGAAGCGCCACCCCGACGGACCGGTGCTGCTGCACGCGTCGGAGCTCGGCAGGCGCGGCGCCATCGACCCGTTCGACCTGGAGATCCGCGCGGGCGAGGTCGTCGGCCTCGCCGGTCTGCTCGGCTCCGGCCGCACGGAACTCGCCCGGCTGCTCTTCGGCGCGGACCGAGCGGACTCCGGCAGGCTGGTCGTGGACGGCAAGCCCCTGCGGTTGCGCGGGCCCCGGTCCGCGATCGCGGCGGGCATCGCGTTCAGCTCCGAGGACCGCAAGGGCGAGGGCCTCGTCGCGGACCTCTCGATCCGCGACAACCTCGTGCTCGCGATGCAGGCCGCACGCGGCTGGACGCGCCCGCTACCGCGCAGGACCAAGGACCAGCTGGTCGAGAAGTACCTGAAGGCGCTCGACATCCGGCCCGCCAACCCGGACGCGCTGGTGCGCACCCTGTCCGGCGGCAACCAGCAGAAGGTGCTCCTGGCGCGCTGGCTCGTCACCGAGCCGCGGCTGCTGATCCTCGACGAACCGACGCGCGGCATCGACATCGGTGCCAAGGCCCAGATCCAGCAGCTCGTCACGACCCTGGCCGCGGAGGGCACCGCGGTCCTGTTCATCTCCGCGGAACTGGAGGAGGTCGTGCGCATCTCCGACCGCATCGTCGTGCTGCGCGACCGGCGCAAGATCGCCGAGCTGGACGGCTCGGTGACCGGCGTCGACGAGGTCGTGGAACTCATCGCGGGCGGGGCCGCGCCGGAGAAGGTGGTGTCGTGAAGAACCGGTTGCTGTGGCCGTTGCTCGCACTGGCCGCTCTACTGCTGCTCAACCTGATCGTGACGCCCTCCTTCTTCTCGTTGCGCATGCAGGACGGCGCCCTCTACGGCGGCCTCGTCGACGTGCTGAAGAACGGCGCCCCGACGTTGCTGATCGCGCTCGGCATGACGCTGGTGATCGCCACCCGCGGCATCGACCTCTCGGTCGGCGCGGTGGCGGCGATCGCGGGCGCCGTGACGTGTGTCCACATCGGAACGTCGGGCAGCGCCGGCACCGCGATCGCCGGAATGGCCATCGCCCTGGTGCTGTGCGCGGTGCTGGGGCTCTGGAACGGCTTCCTGGTGGCGGGGCTCGGCATCCAGCCGATCATCGCCACCCTGGTGCTGATGACCGCGGGTCGCGGTGTCGCGATGCTCGTGACCGAGGGCCAGATCGTCACGGTCAACAACACCGCCTACAAGCAGGTCGGCGCCGGGTTCCTGGTGTTGCCGATCTCGATCCTGATCAGCCTGCTCGTGCTCGGGCTGGTGGCGTTCGTGACCAGGAAGACCGCACTGGGCATGCTGATCGAGGCCGTCGGGGTGAACCCCGAGGCCTCCCGCCTCGCCGGTGTGCGGTCGAGGACCATCATCTGGACCGTCTACGTGTTCGCCGCCGTGTGCGCGGGCATCGCCGGCCTGATGATCAGCTCGAACGTCAGCGCGGCCGACGCCAACAACGCCGGTCTGTGGATCGAGATGGACGCGATCCTCGCCGTCGTCATCGGCGGCACCTCGCTCGCCGGCGGGCGGTACTCGCTGACCGGCACCCTGCTCGGCGCGCTGATCATCCAGACCCTCACCACCACCGTCTACACGATCGGCGTCGCCCCCGAGGTGACGCTGGTGTTCAAGGCGGTCGTCGTGATCGCCGTGTGCCTGGTCCAGGCACCGAAGGCCCGTGCCGCGCTGAGCTTCCGGAAGGTGGCGGTCCCGTCATGACCACTCTCGCCCCGCGCGTGCCGTCGCGCTTCCTGCCGGTGCTCGCGACCGTCGCGCTGTTCGTCCTCGCGTTCGGCGTCGGCTCGGCGCGCTACGACGGGTTCGCGTCCGGCCAGGTGATCGCGAACCTGTTCATCGACAACGCCTTCCTGATCGTCCTCGCCGCGGGCATGACGTTCGTGATCCTCAGCGGCGGCATCGACCTGTCCGTGGGCTCGGTCGTCGCACTGTCCACCATGGTCACGGCCTCGGGGCTGCAGGCGGGCTGGCCGGTACCGCTGGTGGTCGTCGCCGTGCTGCTGATCGGGTCGACGCTCGGCCTGCTGATGGGGCTGGTGATCCACAAGTTCGACATCCAGCCGTTCATCGTCACGCTCGCCGGCATGTTCCTCGCCCGCGGCCTGTGCTTCGTGATCAGCGTGGAGTCGGTGTCCATCAAGGACAGGACGTTCCGCGACGTCGCCACCGCTGCGATCGAGCTGCCGGGCGGCGTCACGATCACCTACAACGTCGTGATCGCACTGCTCGTCGTCGCGGCCGCGATGTACGTGCTGCACCGCACCCGCTTCGGCCGCACGGTGTACGCGGTGGGCGGCAGCGAGTCGTCCGCGCTGCTGATGGGCCTGCCGACCACCCGCGTGAAGGTCGGCGTGTACGTCATCAGCGGCCTCTGCTCGTCGCTGGCCGGGCTGCTGTTCAGCCTCTACATGCTCTCCGGCTACGGCCTGCACGCCGTGGGCATGGAGCTCGACGCCATCGCGGCCGTGGTGATCGGCGGGACGCTGCTGGCGGGCGGCGTCGGGTACGTGCTCGGCGGGCTGGCCGGGGTGCTGGTGCTCGGCACGATCCAGACGCTGATCTCGTTCCAGGGCACGCTCAGCTCGTGGTGGACGAAGATCGTGATCGGCGTCCTGCTGCTGGTGTTCATCGCGGTGCAGAGGACCATGGTCCGGCGGTGAGCCTCACCCGCTCAGGTGAAGAACCCGCAGGTCGTGGGGCTCCGGGCCGCGCCGAGGAATGCGGCGGGGCCCGGATGCGTTGATCGTCTCATGGCAGACGTGGAACTCAGCCCGACCGAGTGGGTCCAGAACCAGACCAAGACCATCCTGGAGACCGGGACGACCGAGGGCATCAAGGTCGCGGGCAGGCCGATCGTGCTCCTGACCGTCCGGGGTGCGAAGAGCGGCAAGCTGCGCTACACCCCGGTGATGCGCGTGGAGCACGAGGGCAGCTACGCGGTCGTGGCGTCCAAGGGCGGTGCCCCCGAGCACCCCACCTGGTACCACAACATCAAGGCGTACCCGGAGATCTCGCTGCAGGACGGCACCGCGAAGGGTGAGTACACCGCGCGCGAGGTCGACGGCGAGGAGCGGGCGCGGTGGTGGGAGCGGGCCGTCGCGGCCTTCCCGAACTACGCCGAGTACCAGGAGAAGACGGACCGGCTGATCCCGCTGTTCGTGCTCGACCCGAAGTAGCCCGGACACCGCCCGGCCAGGGTGCTGCACTCCTGCTCCGCCCCCACGTCCCGTCGCACGGGACGTGAGGGCGGAGTCGTGTCCGCCGGGCACGACCGTGACACTGGACATCGAGGACCACACCACCACGGACCCCCACGCTGGGCATCCTGCGAGAGCTGAGGGCGGACTTCCCGTGGGTCGGCGCGGTGCTCCAGGCCTACCTCCACCGGTCCTATGTAGAGATTGTGAGCAGTGCGCACGTTCGGTCCTAAAGAGACACGAACGCGTGCACGTTGCTCCGAACGGGCCTGTCATTCGCCCCCGCGTCGCGACGTAGGGTGACGTGATCACGCGGTCTGCCAGCGGATTTCGGTCGAGACTCGGGGAAGTCGTCACCGCGTGTGAACAGGCGCGCACGAGGAGACGAACACCGGAATGAACATCGAAACGGCGCTCAAAGAAGCCATGAACATCACCGGCGCGCTCGGGGTGGCGCTCGTGGACTACGACAGCGGCATGTCGCTCGGGTCCATCGGTGGCGGCGACTGGCTGAACCTCGAGGTGGCCGCGGCCGGCAACACGGAGGTCGTGCGGTCCAAGCAGCGGGTGATCTCGGCTCTCGGCCTGAACGACGAGATCGAGGACATCCTGATCACCCTGCACCGCCAGTACCACCTGATCCGCCTGTTGTCGCAGGGCAAGCGGGGTGACTCGCTGTTCCTCTACCTCGTGCTGGACCGCGAACGCGCCAACCTCGCGCTCGCCAGGCACAGCCTGAAGGCCATCGAAGCCGACCTGACGGTCTGACCGCGATGTCCACCCAGGCAGCGCAGAACTCCGGCGCGCTGCCCCTGCGCAGGCGCGGATCGACGACGCCGGTGGCCGCACCGGCGATGGCGCGACAGGCAGCGGGCACCAACGCCAGGAAGATGACCGAGGCACTGCAGGAGATCCACGGCAGCATCGACACGATCTCGATCAACGGTGTGCTGATCGCGACGCGGGACGGCCTGGTGCTGTGCGGCGTCACGCGCGACGTCGAGGACGACGGCGTCGCGGCGATGGCCGCGGCCTCCGCCGGTCTCGCGAGCCAGTTCACCTCGCAGGCCCGGATCGGCCTCCCGAAGGCGGTGTTCTTCGAGGGCGACTCCGGTCAGGTGGGCGTGTTCGGCGTCGACGAGGACACGCTCATGGTGGTGCTCGGCAAGCGGGACACCACCATGGGCATGTTCAACGTCGTGGCCAAACAGGCGCTCACCCTGCTGCAGAACGTTCTCGCGAGGGACTGAGCCCGCGGTAGGTGAAGCTGCCGAAGTCGGCCCACGACCCGCTCGGCGCACCGGAACTCGTCGCCAGCAGTCCGATGTGCACGCCGGTGAACCCGCCTGCCGCCTGCGTGCTCAGCACCCGTCCGTCGAACGGCTCGCCCAGCGGCCGCCACTCGCCACCGCCCGAGGCGACCAGCGCCCGGTGGTCCTGGCCGGTCGCCTCGAAGCACAGGCGCACGGCGCCGCCGGGCACCGTGGTCCGCGCCAGCGTGGTGTCCTGCCCGCCGGCGCGGACCACGAGGGTGACCTCGCGGTGGCTGCCGAGCAGCAGCCGCACGTGGTGCTCGTCGTTCTGCAGCAACACCATTCCCGCGGTCTCCCCCGGCCGGGCCGGGTCGAACTCGAGCACGCAGGACGCGTGGAAGTCCTGGTGCTGCTGGCGCCGCACGACGAGGCTCGGCGTGGCCAGGTCCGTCACCGACTCCGGGCGCACCCGCAGCCGCAGGTGACCCGGCCGGTCCGCGAGCGACCAGAACACCTCGTCCGGTGTGCGCAGGAACATCCACGAGGGGTCGAGGACCGGCCCGTCGAAGTCGTCGGTCTCCGGCACCTCCGGCCACGGGTGCGCGGGCAGCACCGGAACGTCGTACCGCGTCTCCACCCTGCCCGTACCGGGGCTGAACACCGGACCGCCCGCCTCCCAGGACACCGGCACGAGGAACGTCTCGCGCCCGAGGTTGTAGTTGTAACCGCCGTAGGGCCGGGTCGCGAGCAACACCGCGAACCACTGGCCGTGCTGCGTGAGCACCAGGTCCGCGTGCCCGGCGGCGGCGATCGGGTGGTCACGACCGAGGTGGCGGTGGGTCAGCACGGGGTTCAGCGGCGAACCGCGGTACGGGCCGGTGACCTCGTCCGCCGTCGCCACGACCACCGAGTGCTCGAAGTCCGTGCCGCCCTCCGCGCAGAGCAGCACGTACTTCCCTCCCACCTCGTACAGGTGCGGCGCCTCCAGCCAGACGGAGTCCCGCAACGCGCCTGTCCACAGCACGTGCTCGTCCCCGATCAGCTCCCTGTGCACGGGGTCGAACTCGCGCAGCCACACCTCGGTCTGACCGGGCCCGCCACCGGGCACCTCGCGGGTGCCCGTCCACCACGCGCGGCCGTCGTCGCCGAAGAACAGCGACGGGTCGAACCCGTCCGCCTCGGGCAGCCACTGCGGCTCCGACCACTCGCCGGCCGGATCCGCGGCCGTCACGACGAAGTTGCCGCTCTTGGTGGTGCCGTCGACCAGCGTGCACACCACGTAGAACACGCCGTCGTGGTACCGGATCGTCGGCGCGTACAGGCCACCGGACGCCCGCACCCCCTGCAACGGCAGCTGGGACGGGCGGTCCAGCACGTGCCCGAGCAGCCGCCAGTGCACCAGGTCCCGGCTGTGGTAGATCGGCAGGCCGGGGAAGTACTCGAACGTCGAGGTGACGAGGTAGTAGTCCGATCCCGCCCGGCACACCGACGGATCCGGGTGCGAGCCGGGGAGGATCGGGTTCTCGAACTGTGCCAAGTGGACGCTCCCCGCTAGAGCCTGCAGCGAAGTCCTGAGGTGGTGCCCGGTGGTGCGGCCGGAACAGACCGCACCACCGGGGTGCTACGAGTGCCGCGCCGAGGCACGGCTACCGCGGCCGCGGCCCGTGGTGGTTGAGCCGGGCGTAGGCGGGTTTCGGCACCAGGTTCTCGTCGAACAGACAGGCGGCACCCTCACCGGGGAACACGTCCGGCACCCACGAGTGCCGGTCGGTGAAGCCCCACGTGGTGAACTCGACGCACCGCTTCACCGCGTGGCAGGCGTCCCAGACCTGCCCGAAGTAGTCCGCCTGCGCGGCCAGCTTCTCGGGCGTGACGGGCAACGGGATCCGCACGTCCGCCTCGGTGATCGCGACGTCCAGGCCGAGCGCGGCGAACCGCGCGATGTTCTCCTTCATGCCGGACGGGAACCCGTACATGAGCGAGAGGTGCGCCTGGATGCCGACGCCGTGGATGGGCACGCCCTGCCGCTTCAGCGAACGCACCAACTCGTACGTCGCGTCGCTTTTCGGGTTGAGGCCCTCGATGTTGTAGTCGTTGATGTAGAGCTTGGCCTTCGGGTCGGCCTGGTGCGCCCAGCGCAGCGCGTCGGCGATGTAGCCGTCGCCGAGCTTCTCCTGGAACACCGTCGGCCGGCGCGTGCCGTCCTCGTTGAACGCCTCGTTGACGACGTCCCACGCCCGGATCTTGCCGCGGTACCGGCCGGCCTCGGTCTTCACGTGGTCGCGCACGACCTCGCGCAGCTCCGCCGCTTCCAGACCGCCCACCCAGTCGGGCAACTGGCTGTGCCACACCAGGGTGTGGCCGCGCACGGACTTGCCGGTCTTCTTCGCGTAGGCCACGATCGCGTCCGCGCCGGACCAGTCGTACTGGCCGCGCACCGCCTCGACGGTGCCCCACTTCATCTCGTTCTCCGGCGTGACGCTGTCGAACTCCCGCGTCAGCACCGCCTTGTAGTCCGCCTCGGCCTCGAGGTGCTGGACGGCCACCGCACTGCCCACGTACCTCTTCGTGACGCCCTGCAACGGTCCCCCGGCCGAGGCGGGCGCGGCCTGCGCGGCCACCACCAGCACGGCGAGGCCAACTGCCAGTCGGATTCGCACGGTCATCCCTTCACAGAGCCGGTCAGGCCGCCCACCATCCGGCGTTCGGCGAGCACGAAGAACGTGAGCGCGGGGATCATGGACAACGCGGTGAAGGCGAGCACCTTCGCGGTGTCCTGGGTGTGCTCGGACTGGAACATCGCCACGCCGAGCGGGAGGGTGAAGTTGGTGGAGTCGTTGAACACCAGCAGCGGCAGCAGGAAGAAGTTCCAGCTGGTGACGAACGCGAGCACCGACACCGTGATGAGCGCCGGCCGCGACAGCGGCAGCAGGATCCGCCAGAAGAAACCGAGCTTGGCCGCGCCGTCGAGCAGTGCGGCGTCCTCGAGCTCACCGGGGATCGCGTGCATGAACGGCCGCAGGATCACGATCGTCACCGGCAGCGAGAACGCCGCCTCCGGGATCGCGACGCCGAGCGGGTTCTCCAGCATCCCGAGCTGGCGCAGCCACAGGTACAGCGGCAGCGCCGCGACGCCCAGCGGGAACAGCAGGCCGAGCGTGAACAGGGTGTAGAGCCCTTCCCTGCCCCGGAACGCGTAGCGGGACAAGGCGAACGCCGCCATCGAGCCGAGCCCGACCGCCAGCGTCGTGGCGATCACCGCGATCAGCGCGCTGTTGCCGAGCAGCCGCCAGAACTGCGGCGACGTGGCGACCTCGACGTAGTTGTCGAACACGAACGGCCCCGGTAGCCCGGCGGGCGACGCGTTGATCTGCGCCGTGGTGCGGAACCCGCCCAGCACGACGAACAGCAGCGGGACCACGGTCACACCGATGACGGCGATCGCCGCCAGGTAACCGGTGATGTTGTTGCGGCGTACCACCTCAGCGCACCCCCGACGTCACAGCGCCCTCGGTGTCCCTGCGCAGGGCGAACCGCTGGTAGAACAACGCGAACACGAAGCAGATGATGAACAGGATCACCGCGACCGCACTGCCGAAGCCGAACTCGTAGCGCTTGAAGCCGTGGTCGGTGAGGTAGACCGCCATGGTCGTCGACGCGTTGGCGGGACCGCCGAGCGTCATGATCCAGACGAGGTCGAACAGCTGCAGCGACCCGATCACCGAGAGGAAGATCCACACGCGGATCGTCGGTCCCAGCAACGGAAGAACGACGTGCCGGGTGGTCTGCCAGGGGCTCGCGCCGTCGAGCGCGGCTGCCTCTCGCAGTTCGGCCGGCACACCCTGCAACCCGGCCAGCAGCAGGATCACGCCGAACCCGATGTACTTCCACGTGATCACGAGGAACAACGTGTAGAGCACCATCGACTGGTCGGCGAGCCACAGCTGCACGAGCCCGCCGAGTCCCACCGCGCGCAGGACCTCGTCGACGAATCCACCGGGCTGCAGCATGAGCAGCCAGATCACGGCCGTCACGGCCTCGGACAGCACGTACGGCGCGAACACGACCATCCGCAGGAACGTCCGGCCGCGCAGCTTGCGGTTGAGCAGCATGGCCAGGCCGATGCTGAGCGGCAGCTGCACGACGATCGACAGCACCGCGATGATCATGTTGTGCCCGACGGCGCTCTGGAAGACGTCACCGGACAGGGCGTCGACGTAGTTGTCGAGGCCCACGAAGTCGGTCAGAGGGCCGAAGCCGCTCCACGAGTAGAGGCTGTAGTACGCGGCGACCCCGATCGGGATCATGACGAATCCGACGAACAACACCAGTGCCGGGGCCAGCAGCAACGCGAGCTCGAGGCGGGTGCGGAGTCGGGACCGCCGCCGGGTGCCCCCGGCCGCTGGCGCGTGCGGCACGGGGGCGGTCGGCGGCCGCGTGGTGATCGCGGCACTCATCATTTGTTCCCGGCAGCTGCTTCACTCACCGATTTCACGATGGTGTCGGGTCCGCCCTGACCCGCGAAGAAGTTCGCGATGGTGTCGTTGAGGGCCTGACCGACCTTGGTCGGGAACGCGGTGTCGAAGTAGAACTGCACGTGCGACGCCTTGGACATGGCCGCGGCGATCACCTTGTGCGGCTCGCTCTTCAGCGCCGCCACACCGGCGGGGGTCACCGGCAGACCGGAGTTGGTCTCGGCGAGGATCTTCTGCACGTCGTCACCGACGAGGTGCCCGAGGAACTCCGCGCACGCCTTGGCGGCACGCGTGGTGCAGGAGAACCCGTCACCGCCACCGAGCATCACGGTCGGATCGCCCTGCCCGCCCGGCACGCTCGGGAACGGGAACCAGCCGATCTTCGAGGCGAGTTCCTTGTCCTCGGTGAGCGCCTGCATCACGTCGGGCTGCCAGTCGCCCTGCAGCTCCATGGCCGCCTTGCCGTTGGCGACCAGGCCCGCCGAGCTGCCCGCCCCCTGCTGAGCGGGCGTCCCGACGAACCCGTCCTGGAACGGTTTCGTGTCCAGGAAGCTCTTGAGGTTCTCCCCGGCCTTGGTGAAGCAGGGGTCGGCCAGTTCGGTCTTCTCGACCGCCTTCTTCAGCGTGTCGACCGAGCACTGGCGCACCGCGAAGTAGGCCCAGTAGAACGCGTCGGGCCAGCGGTCCTTGCCGCCCAGCGCGATCGGCACGATCCCCGCGGTCTTCAGCTTCGCGACCGCGGCGTTCAACTCGTCCACAGTGGTCGGTGTCGAGGTGATTCCCGCGTTGGCGAAGACGTCCTTGCGGTACCAGAACCCGACCGCGTGCATCAGGTACGGCGCGCCGTACTGCTTGCCGCCGACCTTCCAGCCGTCGGCGTTCTTGGCCAGCGGCCCGATCCAACCGGACGAGGCCTCGGTGATGTCGGCGAGCTTGCCGGACTTCAGCTGGTCGGCGAGCGCTCCGCCGCCCCACTGCTGGAAGAGGTCCGGAGGGGTGTTGCCCTGCAGTGCGAGGGGCACCTTGGTCTGGAACTGCTCGTTCTGGATCGGTTCGATCGTGAACGAGGTGTTCGGATGGGTCTTGTGGAAGTCGTCGGCGATCTGCTGCCACTTCGACTTCATCGGTTCGGTGGTCCTGTTGTGCCACCACGTGAGCGTCACGGGGCCTTCAGTGGAGGCATCACCGCCACCACCACCGCACCCGGCCAGCACGAACGCCGCGGCGGCGAAGAGGGCAAGGGGCTTTCTGGAACGCATCGGGGGTCCACTCCTGACGACGTCGGCCGGTTGGACTGCGTGTGTTGGGGCCAGAGACTGCCGCGAGAACCCGTGTCGTGTCAATCGTTGTCGATAACGTTTTACACGGCTAGCCTGACCCGGTGCCCCCACGCTCCCGCGTCACGATCAAGGACGTCGCCGCTCAGGCCGGCGTCTCGGTCGCCACCGTCTCCAAGGTCCTGAACAACCGCTACGGCGTCTCCGCTGACACGTTCGCGCGGGTCACCGCCGTGATCAAGGACCTGGGGTACGAGGCGAGCCTCGTCGCGCAGAGCCTGCGCAACCACCGGACGAACGTCATCGGCATCCTCGTCGCCGACATCGAGCCGTTCAGCACCGAACTGCTCAAGGGCGCGGCGGACGCGATCCGCGGCACCGGCTTCGAACTCGTCGTCTACTCGGCGGGCGGCCGAACAGGTGACCCCCACGGCTGGGAGCAGCGGTACCTGACGCGGCTGAGCGGCACCCTCGTCGACGGAGCCGTGCTGGTCACGCCCGCCGTCGACCTCGAAGGCATCCCCGGTACGCCCGTGGTCGCCGTCGACCCGCACACCGGCCGCGCGGCGCTGCCCACGGTCGACTCCGACAACCTGCACGGCGGGCGGCTCGCGACCGAGCACCTGCTGGAACTCGGTCATCGCAGGATCGCGATGCTGACCGGCCGCGCGGACCTGAAGTCCGCGCAGCAGCGCGAGACCGGCTACCGCGGAGCGCTCGCCAGCGCGGGGGTGCCGGTCGACGAGTCGCTGGTCCGCAGGGGCGACTACGACGCCGAGGTGGCCGCCGCGTCCGCTCGTGAGCTGCTGAGCGGGCCCGACCGGCCAACCGCGATCTTCGCCGCCAACGACACCACCGCGATCGCCGCGATCGAGGCGGCGCTCGAACTCGGCCTGCGCGTGCCGGAGGACGTCTCGGTGGTCGGCTTCGACAACATCCCCGAGTCCGCGCTGTGCACACCGCCGCTCACGACGGTGGAGCAGCCGATCCGCGAGATGGGCCACCGCGCCCTCGAACTGCTGGTGCGGCTCATCAACGGCGACGAGCCCGCCGACACCCACATCACCCTGGGCACCGATCTGGTCGTCCGGCGGTCGACACGTCCCCTGACACCCTGAGGTTGTTCCTGTGACGACAGAAGCCACCACGCCGGACGAGGTCTGGCGCAATCCGCACGCCCCCGTGGCCGACCGAGTGCGCGACCTGGTCGCGCGCATGACGCCGCAGGAGAAGGTCGCGCAGCTGCAGGGCGTCTGGGTCGGCATCGACGCCGTCGGCGAGATGGCCCCGCACCAGCACGAGTTCGCCGTGGCACCGCGGGACTTCGACGAGCTGACCCGGTACGGCATCGGCCAGCTCACCCGCGTGTTCGGCACCCGGCCGATCGCGCCGGAGGTCGGCGCGCGCACGCTCGCCCGCACCCAGCGGCAGATCATCGAGGCGAGCCGCTTCGGGATCCCCGCGGTGGCGCACGAGGAGTGCCTGACCGGGCTGGCCGCCTGGCAGGCGACCGTGTACCCGTCACCGCTGTGCTGGGGCGCCACGTTCGAGCCGGACCTGGTGCGGCGCATGGCGGCGCGGATCGGCGACTCCATGCGCCGCCTCGGGATCCACCAGGGCCTCGCCCCCGTCCTCGACGTCACGCGCGACCTGCGGTGGGGCCGGGTCGAGGAGACCATCGGCGAGGACCCGCACCTGGTCGGCCTCATCGGGTCCGCCTACGTCGAAGGCCTCGAACTGGCCGGGATCGTGGCCACGCTCAAGCACTTCGCGGGCTACTCGGCCTCGCGCGCCGGGCGCAACCACGCCCCCGTCTCGATCGGCCCGCGCGAGTTCGCCGACGTCGTCCTGCCGCCGTTCGAGATGGCGCTGAAGGCGGGCGCCAGGTCGGTCATGAACTCCTACGCCGACAACGACGGTGTGCCCGCCGCCGCGGACGCGACGCTCCTCACCGACCGGTTGCGCGACGAGTACGGTTTCACCGGGACGTTGGTGTCCGACTACTTCTCCGTGGCGTTCCTGCACAAGCTGCACGGGGTCGCCGCCGGGCGCGAGGACGCGGCCGCGCTGGCGTTGGCGGCCGGCATCGACGTCGAACTGCCCACTGTGGACTGCTTCGGCGAGCCGCTGCTCGAAGGCCTTTGTTCCCACCGCGTGGACGTCGAGCTCGTCGACAGGGCGTTGACGCGCGTGCTGACGCAGAAGGTCGAGCTGGGCCTGCTGGACCCGGACTACTCCCCCGCGCCCGCCGCGGACCTCGACCTGGACGACGAGGAGTCGCGTGCGCTCGCCCGCGAGGTGGCCGAGCGTTCGATCGTGTTGCTGCAGAACGACGGTGTGCTCCCGTTGACGGGCAAGCGACTGGCCGTCGTGGGCCCGCGCGCCGACGAGCCGGGCGCGATGATGGGCTGCTACTCGTTCCCGCTGCACGTCGGCGTGCACCACCCGGACGTGGAGATCGGCGTCGAGGTCACCACCGTGGTGGAGGCGTTGCGCCAGGACCACGACGTGGTGTTCGCGCGCGGCTGTCCCGTGCTCGGCGGGACGGACGACGAGATCGCCGAGGCCGTCGAGGCGGCCCGGCAGGCGGACGTCTGCGTCGTCGTGCTCGGCGACCAGGCGGGACTTTTCGGCAACGGCACGTCCGGCGAGGGATGTGACGCCGCGGACCTGAAGCTGCCCGGCCGCCAGGAGGAACTGCTGGAGGCGGTGCTCGGCACCGGCATGCCGGTCGTGCTCGTGCTGCTCTCGGGCCGGCCCTACGACCTGTCCCGGCAGGTCGACCGGCTGGCCGCCGTCGTGTGCGGGTTCTACCCGGGCCAGGAGGGCGGACCGGCACTCGCGGGTGTCCTCGGCGGACGCGTCAACCCGTCCGGCAGGCTCCCGGTGAGCTTCCCGGGCGCCGGTTCCAGCCAGCCCTCGACCTACCTGAGCGCGCAGCTCGGCAGGCGCACCGAGGTCAGCAACGTGGACCCGACGCCGCTGTTCCCGTTCGGGCACGGGCTTTCCTACGCACCGGCCTCGTGGGTCACGGCGGGCTGCGAGGAACGCGAGTGGCCGACCGACGGCTTCTGCACGGTGCACGTGGTCGTGCGCAACGACACGGACGTCCCGACCAGCGAGGTCGTGCAGATCTACCTGCACGACCCGGTCGCCGAGGTCGCGCGGCCCGTGCGGCAGCTGGTCGGCGCGGCGAAGGTGGACCTCGAGCCCGGCGAGACCCGCACCGTCACCGCCCGGCTGCACGCCGACCTGACCTCCTACACCGGCCGCGCGGGCCACCGCCAGGTCGATCCCGGGGACGTCGAGCTGCACGTCGGCACGTCCAGCGCGAACATCCACTCCGCGGTGAAGCTGACGATGACCGGACCGACCCGGCGCGTCGGGTTCGACCGGGTGACGACACCGGAGTTCACGACGAGTCCCTGACGGCGCTCCGGCCGTCCGCCCGGTAACGTCCCCTGCGGACGGACCGGGCGGCCGGAGGGGTTGCGGTGCTGGAGATCAGCGGACTGACGTGGGCGACGACGATCGGTGTGATCGTCCTGCTGCTGGCGGTCGACCTGGTTCTGGCGGCGTGGAGACCACACCGGATCGGCTTCCGCGAGGCCACTCTGTGGTCGGTGTTCTACATCCTCGTCGCGGTCGCCTTCGGCGTGTGGTTCGCCAGCGCGCACGGCGGCGGGTTCGGCGCGGAGTACTTCGCCGGCTACATCGTCGAGAAGAGCCTCTCGGTCGACAACCTGTTCGTCTTCGTGATCATCATGACGACGTTCCTGGTGCCCGAGGAGCACCAGCACAAGGTGCTGACGTTCGGCATCGTGCTGGCCCTGATCATGCGCGGCATCTTCATCGCCGTGGGCGCGACGCTGCTGTCGTTGTTCTCGTTCATGTTCCTGCTGTTCGGCCTTCTCCTGATCTTCACCGCCGTGCAGCTCTTCCGGCACCGCGACGAGGACCCCGACGTCGAGAACAACGTCGTGGTGAAGACCGCGCGCAAGCTCATCCCCGTCACGGACGACTACGTCGGCGGCAAGATCTTCACCCGCGTCGACGGCAAGCGGCTCGCCACGCCACTGTTCATCGTGCTGGTCGCGATCGGCGGCGTCGACCTGCTGTTCGCGCTCGACTCGATCCCCGCGGTGTTCGGCGTGACCGAGGAGCCCTACATCGTCTTCACCGCCAACGCGTTCGCGCTGCTCGGCCTGCGGGCGTTGTTCTTCCTCGTCAAGGGCCTGCTCGACCGACTGGTCTACCTCTCGGCCGGTCTCGCGATCATCCTCGCGTTCATCGGTGTGAAGCTGATCCTGCACTGGGCGCACGTGGACATCTCGGAGAGCGTGCCCGAGGTGCCGACCCCGCTCAGCCTGGGCGTGATCATCGCAATCCTGGTGGTCGTCACGGTCGCGAGTCTCATCAAGACGCGCAACGACCCGTCGGCCAAGGCGCACCCCGGTTCCCTGCGCGGCAGCCACCGCGACAGGGACGAGTGATCAGCCCTTGCCCTTGTTCTCGCCCTTGCCGGGCTTTCCCTTGCCGGAGGCGGCCTTGCCCTTGTCCGCCGGTGCGGGAGGAGGGGCGGCCTTGCGGTTGTCCACGGCCTGCACGGCGGGCGGCGCGTCGGCCGGCGGCAACGGCTGCACCGCGACGGGCGCCGGGGTGACCACCGCGGTGCTCACCGGGGTCCCGGTCGAGGCGGGAGCGGTCGTCTCCGGCTGGTCGGCACCGGTCGCGGTGACGCTGTTCCACGCGCTGATCCCCGTGCCGATGGCCGAGATCAGCACCACGGCCGACGCGGCCGCGAGCAGTCCGCGGGAGCGCGGCTTCGGCACGACGACGGTGGGCGTGTCCGCGGAGGGGGTGCGCAGGGCTTCGGCGCACTCGTGGGCGGACGGGCGGCGGGCCACGCTCAGGGAGGTCATCCTCGACAGCAGTCGCACGAGGTCGAACGGCAGGTCGTCCGGGATCGCCGGGGGCCGGTGCAGGCGGGCGACCGCGGACTCGACCTCGGCGCCCTGGTACTCGCGCTGCCCGGTGAGGCATTCCAGCAGGACGAGCCCGAGCGCGTAGACGTCGACCGCCGACGTGAGGTCCTCGCCCCGCACCTGCTCCGGCGCGAGGTAGGCGGCCGTGCCGACCACCTGGCCGGTCCTGGTCAGACCCGCCTCGTCGGCCGAGCGCACCAGCCCGAAGTCGGCGAGACGCGGCAGGCCGTCGTCGTCGAAGAGGATGTTGGACGGCTTGACGTCGCGGTGGATGAAACCGCGGGAGTGGACGTGGGCCAGCGCGTCCGCGAGGGCCGCCCCCACCCGTCGCACCTCCTCGACGGACATCGGCCCCTTCGCGATGCGATCGCGCAGGGTCTTGCCCTCGATGAGCTCCAGGACCAGGTACGGAGTCTCGCCGGAGGGATCGGCGTCGTAGACCTTGACCAGGCCCGGATGCGACAGCCCGGCCAGTGCGCAGATCTCCTTGTCGATGCGGCGCGCGTCCGAGAGGTCGTCACCCGGCTGGAACAGCTTGACCGCGACGTCCCGTGCCAGCAGGACGTCCCTGGCCCGGCGCACCTCCGCGACGCCACCGGTGCCGAGCACCTCACCCAACCTGTACCGGTCGGCGAGGAGAACTGTGTCCGACGGCATGAGCAAGGCCTTTCCGTTCGGGCTCGGGACCACCTCTGGGTGCCCACCCGACGGGTGATCCAACCGTGCGGCTTCCTCCGCTTCGAACGGCCGCCGATCAGCGTCGCCTGATCGCGGTGGAGGCCCGGACCACCAGCTCCGGCTGGAACTTCACGTGCCGGTGCTCGTGGTCCGGCTCGTTCTCCGCGAGCAGCAGCTGGGCGGCGGTGCGGCCGAGCTGTTCGCGCGGCTGGCGCACCGACGTCAGCGGCACGGCGGCGGCCGCGGCGAAGTCGATGTCGTCGTAGCCCACGACGGCGAGGTCGTCCGGCACGCGCAGGCCCTGCTGCGTCATCGACTGGAGCAGACCGAGTGCGACCAGGTCGTTGCCGCAGAACGCCGCGGTGGGCCGGCGGGACGCGGGCAGGCCGACGAGCCTCTCCCCCGCACCCCGGCCCTCCGACACCTGCAGGCTCTTCGTCTCGAGGAACGTCAGGGCGTCGTCCGGCAGACCGGCGTTGCGCAGGGCCCGCAGCGCGCCCTCGCGGCGGTCGCGCACCTGCTGGATGGACAGCGGGCCGCCGACCATCGCGATGCGGGTGTGGCCGTTCTCGATCAGGTGCGTGACCGCGAGCTCGCCGCCGAGCACGTCGTCCACGGCGACCGAGCACCGCGTGCCGTCCGTCGCCTCGCGGTCGACCAGCACGATCGGCGTGCCGCGTTCGGCGAGCTGTGCGCTCTCCGTGTCGACCGGGGTGATCAGGATGCCCTCGACGCGTTGCTCGTGCAGCAGCTCCAGGTACTCGCGTTCGCGGCCGCCGTCGGAGGCGCTGTTGCAGAGGAAGAGGGCGAGGCCCGCCTCCCGTGCCGCGTCCTCGACACCACGTGCCACGTCGGTGAAGAACGGGTTCGCCGCGTCGAGCACGACGTAGGCGAGCACCCTGCTGCGGCCCGCGCGCAGCTGACGCGCGGACTCGTTGCGCACGAAGCCCAGTTGCTCGATCGCGGCCAGCACCCGTTGCCTGGTCGCCGGGGCGACGACGTCCGGCCGGTTCAGCACGTTCGAGACGGTCGCGTTGGACACGCCGGCGTGTTGCGCGACGTCGCGGATGCCCACTGACGGCTTCACCGGCGGCTCCTTTGTTGAAACGTGACAACGAATCGTACCCCGCAACCCTTGACATGGTGACGTAGCGCACTCAGAGTGCTCGTAACTCAGGTGTTAAAACGTTTCAACATCGAGGAGACACGGACGTGGACCGACCTCCCGTGGTGGCACTGGAGCAGGTGAGCAAGTCCTTCGGCGCCGTCCGCGCGTTGTCCGGGGTGTCGCTGGAACTGCTGCCCGGCGAGGCCCACGCGCTGCTCGGGGAGAACGGCGCCGGCAAGTCGACGCTGATCAAGACCCTCGCGGGCGTCCACCGCCCCGACGCGGGCGCGGTGCTGGTCGACGGCGAGCAGCGCCGGTTCTCCGGTCCGGCCGACGCCCTGGCCGCGGGCATCGCGATCATCTACCAGGAACCGACGCTGTTCGGCGACCTGTCGGTGGCCGAGAACGTGTTCATGGGCCGCCAGCCGCTCGGGTTCGGCCGCCGCATCGACGTGGCCGCCCTGCACGCGCGGACCTCGGAGCTGTTCTCCCGCCTCGGGGTCCGCCTCGACCCGGCCCGCCCGGCGCGTGGACTGTCCATTGCGGACCAGCAGCTCGTGGAGATCGCCAAGGCGCTGTCGTTCGACGCCCGCGTGATCGTCATGGACGAGCCGACCGCCGCCCTGTCCGCCCACGAGGTGCAGCGACTTTTCGGTGTGGTGCGGGCGTTGCGGGCGCAGGACGCGGCCGTGCTGTTCGTCTCGCACCGGTTGAACGAGGTCTTCGAGCTGTGCCAACGCGCCACGGTGCTGCGCGACGGCGAGTTCGTGTGGTCCGGCGGGCTGGAGCCGGAGACGCCGGACTCGTTGGTGCGCAGGATGGTCGGACGCGAGCTCTCGCAGCTCTTCCCCAAGGAGGACGTCAAGGCGGGCGAGGTGAAACTGGCGGTGCGGCGACTCACCCGCGAGGGCGTCTTCACCGACGTGTCGTTCGACGTCCGCGCGGGCGAGATCGTCGCCCTGTCAGGACTTGTCGGAGCCGGACGCAGCGAGGTCGCGCGCGCGGTGTTCGGCATCGACCGCCCGGACGGCGGTTCCGTGCACGTGGGTGGCCGCAAGCTCAAGTACGGCTCCCCCACCGCCGCGATGGCCGCCGGCATCGGGTTCGTGCCGGAAGACCGCCGCCAGCAGGGACTCGTGATGGACGCGTCCATCGAACGCAACACCGCTTTGGCCTCACTGGGCCGGCTGTCGACTTTCGGGTTGCTGCGGCGACGTTCCGAGCGCGCCCTGGCGCAGGACTGGGCCGTGAAGCTGCGGCTGAAGTTCTCCCGGCTGGGCGACCCCGTCGGCGTGTTGTCCGGCGGCAACCAGCAGAAGGTCGTGCTGGCGAAGTGGCTGGCGCGCGGGCCGTCCGTGCTGATCGTCGACGAGCCGACCCGCGGCATCGACGTCGGGACGAAGGCCGAGGTGCACCGGCTGCTGTCGGAACTGGCCGGGCAGGGCGTGGCGGTGTTGATGATCTCGTCGGAGCTGCCGGAGGTGCTGGGCATGGCCGACCGGGTGCTGGTGATGCACGAAGGGCGGCTGGTGGAGGAGTTCTCGCGGGCCGAGGCGACGGAGGAACGCGTGGCGCTGGCGGCCGCGGGTCAGGTGGGGGCGAAGTGACGGCGCAGGAAGGCGTGGCAGGGCGTGTGGTCGCCGCCCGGACGGTGGCGGGTCGGGCGGCCGTCGTGAGCCCGGCCCTGGCGGTGGGCCGGACGGCCCGCGCGAGCCGAACCCCGGCGGTGGGCCGGAAGGCCGTGGGCCGCAAGGCCGTCGCGAACCGAGCCCTGGCGGTGGGCCCGTGACCGCTCAACTCACCCCCGCCGTCGCACCCTCCCGCCGCACCGCGGCCCGGCGCCTCTCCACCCGGGTCGGCCGCGTCCGCGAACTCGGCATCGTCGTGGCCCTCGCGCTCGTCGTCATCCCCACGGCGATCGTCAACCCGCGCTTCATCCAGCCGCAGAGCCTGCGCGACCTCCTCCTCAACGCCTCGATCGTCGCCCTGCTCGCGGTGGGTCAGACCCTCGTCGTCATCACCCGCAACGTCGACCTGTCCGTGGGCTCGGTGCTCGGCCTGTCCGCGTTCCTCACCGCCCAGCACTTCGCCGACAACCCCGGCACCCCGCTGCTGCTGGGCATCGGGTTCGGCATCGCGGTCGGGCTGGCGTGCGGACTGCTCAACGGCCTTCTGGTGGCACTGGGCAACGTCCCCAGCCTCGTGGTCACGCTCGGCACGCTGTACGTGTTCCGCGGCGTCGACTTCGCACTGGCCCAGGGCAAGCAGGTCAACGCGGCGAACCTCCCGGACGCGCTGCTGAACCTCGGCAGCGCCCGAGTCATGGGCATCCCGGTGCTCGTGCTCATCACGCTCGTCGTCATCGTGGTGGCGGCCGTGTACCTGCGCTCCTACCGGTCCGGCCGCGAGCTGTACGCGATCGGCTCGAACCCCGAGGCCGCGACACTGGCGGGCATCCCGGTCGCGAAGCGGATGCTCACCACGTTCGTCCTCTCCGGACTCGTCGCGGGGCTGGCCGGGGCGCTGTGGGTGGCCCGGTACGGCACGGTCGACGCGGCGGCGGGCACGGGGCTCGAACTCCAGGTCGTCGCGGCGGTCGTGGTCGGCGGTGTCGCGATCTTCGGCGGGTCGGGCACGGTGACCGGGGCCGCGCTCGGCGCACTCCTGCTCGGCACGATCACGAGTTGCCTGGTGGTGCTGCAGATCCCCGCGTTCTGGCAGCAGGCGATCTCGGGCGCGTTGCTGCTCAGCGCGATCACCGTCGACCGGCTCCTCGCACTGCGGCTGGCGAAGGCCCTGCGCACCTCGGAAGGGACCAGCCATGCGTAACTTCCTGCGGTGGGAGACCGCGCTGGTGTTCCTGCTGATCGTCGTCGCGCTGACCGGTCAGGCCGGCACGGACGGCTCGTTCCTGTCCGGCGGCAACCTCTTCTACCTCGGCCTCGACATCGGCGAGATCGCGTTGATCGCGCTGCCGCTGACGCTGGTGGTCGTGGCGGGCGAGATCGACCTGTCCGTCGCGTCGGTGCTCGGCCTGTCGAGCGCGATGATCGGCTGGCTGTGGAACGCGGGCTGGTCGCTCGAGACGATCCTGCCGACCGTGATCGTGGTCGGGGCGGTGTGCGGTGCGGTCAACGGACTGCTGGTCACCCGGCTCGGACTGCCGTCGCTGGCCGTCACGATCGGCACGCTCGCCCTGTACCGCGGCCTCGCGCTGGTCGTCCTGGGCGACACCGCGGTCGCCGACTTCCCGGCGAGCTACACGTCGTTCGGCACGACCCCGGTGCCCGGCACGGACATCCCGTACCCGATCGTGCTGGCCGCCGTGCTCGCCGTCCTGTTCGGAGTCGCGCTGCACGCCAGCTCGTTCGGCCGGTCCGTCTACGCGATCGGCGCCAACGAGGAGGGTGCCCGGTTCTCCGGCATCCGGGTCAAGCGGATCAAGCTGTCCCTGTTCGTGCTCGCCGGGGCCGTGGCCGCGATCGCCGGCATCGTCTACACGTTCCGGTTCTCCAGCGCCCGCGCCGACAACGGGCTCGGGCTCGAACTGGCCGTCGTCGCCGCCGTGCTGCTCGGGGGCGTGTCCATCTTCGGCGGCAAAGGCACGCTGTTCGGCGTGCTCGCGGGCGTGCTGCTGCTCGGCGGCCTGCGCAACCTCCTGATCCTGCAGGACACCTCCACGGAGGTCCTCACCATCGTCACCGGCCTCCTGCTGCTGGTGAGCGTTCTCGCCCCGTCCGTCACCCGTCGCGTCGCAAGTCTGAGGAAGGCCGCGCCATGAACACACGTTTAGTGCTTGCCCTGGTGGTGTCCGGGGCCGTCGCGCTCACCGCCTGCGGTGGTGGCACCACGAAGGACAGCGCCGGTGACCAGACCGGTGGCGCCACGAACGCCGCGAAGGGTGATCCGAACGCGGCCCTCAAGGAGGGTCTGAAGATCACGTTCCTGCCCAAGCAGGTCAACAACCCGTACTTCACCGTGGCGCAGAAGGGCGCCGAGCAGGCGGGCACCGCGATCAAGGCCGAGGTGAAGCCGACCGGACCGTCCGACGCGGCCGCGTCCTCACAGGTCACCTACATCAACACCGCGGCGCAGCAGAAGCAGGACGCGCTGGTGATCTCGGCGAACGACGCCAACGCCGTCGCGCCCGCGCTGAAGAGCGCGCGCCAGCAGGGCCTGAAGGTCGTCACGTTCGACTCCGACGCCGCGCCGGACGCGCGGGACGTGTTCATCAACCAGGCCACGTCGAACGAGATCGCCGCCGGTCAGGTCAAGCTGATCAGCGAGGCGGTCGGCGGGTCCGGCGAGATCGCGATCCTGTCCGCGACCCCCAACGCCACCAACCAGAACGCGTGGATCGAGGTCATGAAGACCGAGCTCGCGAAGCCCGAGTACTCGGGTCTCGAGCTCGTCGAGACCGCGTACGGCAACGACGACGACCAGACGTCGTTCCAGAAGACCCAGGGCCTGCTGCAGGCGCACCCGAACCTCAAGGGCATCATCTCGCCGACCACCGTCGGTGTCGCGGCGGCCGCCCGGTACCTCAGCTCGTCCGAGTACAAGGGCAAGGTCCAGCTGACCGGTCTCGGCACGCCGAACCAGATGCGCAAGTTCGTGCAGGACGGCACGGTCAAGTCGTTCGCGCTGTGGGACCCGAGCAAGCTCGGCTACCTCGCGACCTACACCGCCGCCGCGCTCGCGTCCGGGCAGATCACCGGCGCGGAGGGCGAGAAGTACAAGGCCGGCGACCTGGGTGACTACACGATCGGCGCCAAGGGCGAGGTCGTGCTCGGCCCGCCGACGGTGTTCACCAAGGACAACATCGACCAGTTCGACTTCTGACATGCGCGTCTGCTTCACCTTGCGGGTCCGCGCCGACCGGCTCGAGGAGTACCGGGCGCGGCACCGCGAGGTGTGGCCGGAGATGCGGGCCGCCCTCAGCGACGCGGGATGGCGCAACTACAGCCTCTTCCTCGCCGGGGACGGCCTGCTCGTCGGTTACCTGGAGTGCGACGACTTCGACGCGGCTCTCGCGGAGATGGCGCGCACCGAGGTGAACGCGCGCTGGCAGACCGAGATGGCGGAGTTCTTCGTCGGTGACGGCAACGCCGACGAACGGATGACGCCGCTCGACGAGGTCTTCCACCTCGACTGAGTTTTGGGGAGAACGATGAGTGTGAAAGACGCGTTGCGCGACCAGCGGATCGAGACCCCCTCGTGGGCGTACGGGAACTCCGGCACGCGATTCAAGGTCTTTGCGCAGCAGGGAGTTCCGCGCACGCCGTACGAGAAGATCGACGACGCCGCGGTCGTGCACCGGCTGACCGGGGTCGCGCCGACCGTCGCGTTGCACATCCCGTGGGACAGGGTCGACGACTACGGCAAGCTCGCCTCCTACGCCCGTGAGCGCGGCGTAGCGTTGGGGGCCATCAACTCGAACGTGTTCCAGGACGACGACTACAAGCTCGGCAGCGTCTGCCACCCGGACGCCTCGGTGCGGCGCAAGGCTCTCGGGCACCTCCTCGAGTGCGTCGACATCATGGACGCCACGGGATCGCGTGATCTCAAGCTGTGGTTCGCGGACGGGCTGAACTACCCCGGCCAGGACAACATCCGCGCCCGCCAGGACCGGCTCGCCGAGGCG
This sequence comes from Lentzea albida, assembly GCF_900111005.1. Classification (GTDB taxonomy): domain Bacteria; phylum Actinomycetota; class Actinomycetes; order Mycobacteriales; family Pseudonocardiaceae; genus Lentzea; species Lentzea albida. Next base: position 233,598 of record NZ_FOFV01000010.1, on the reverse strand, counting down.
TTGCGGGAGACGTACGCGCGGCTCGGCCCGGATCAGCGGATGCTGGTGGAGTACAAGCTCTTCGAGCCCGCCTTCTACGTGACGGACGTGCCCGACTGGGGCACGGCGTTCGCGCACTGCCAGCAGTTGGGCGACCAGGCGCAGGTCGTGATCGACACCGGCCACCACGCGCCGGGCACGAACATCGAGTTCATCGTGTCGTTCCTGCTGCGGGCCGGGAAGCTCGGCGCGTTCGACTTCAACTCGCGCTTCTACGCCGACGACGACCTGATGGTCGGGGCGGCCGACCCGTTCCAACTGTTCCGGATCATGCACGAGATCGTGCTGGCGGACGCGCTGAAGCCTGCGGCCGGCATCGCGTTCATGCTCGACCAGTGCCACAACCTGGAGCCGAAGATCCCGGCGATCATCCGGTCGGTGCTGAACGTCCAGGAGGCCACGGCGAAGGCGCTCCTGGTCGACCACGCCGAACTGGCCGCGGCACAGCAGGCCGGGGACGTGCTCGGCGCGAACGCCGCGTTGATGGACGCCTACAACACCGACGTGCGGCCACTTCTGCGCGAGTTGCGCGAAGAGATGAGCTTGGACCCGGATCCGATGGCCGCGTACCGGCGGTCCGGGTACGCGGAGCGGATCGTCGCGGAACGAGTCGGTGGCGAGGCCGCCGGGTGGGGTGCGTGATGGAGCAGGTGCGAGCACTGCTGGGCAGGAGCAACCGGCTCGGCGCCGATCCGCGCAACACCAACTACGCGGGCGGCAACACCTCGGCCAAGGGGTCGCAGGTCGACCCGGTGACCGGACAGCCGGTGGACCTCATGTGGGTCAAGGGATCTGGTGGTGACCTGGGCACGCTGGAGGAGTCCGGGCTCGCGGTGCTGCGGCTCGACCGGCTGCGCGCGCTGACCGAGGTCTACCCCGGTGTGGAGCGCGAGGACGAGATGGTCGCCGCGTTCGACTTCTGCCTGCACGGCAAGGGAGGCGCGGCGCCGTCGATAGACACGGCCATGCACGGGCTGGTGGACGCGGCGCACGTCGACCACCTGCACCCGGACGCCGGCATCGCGTTCGCGACGGCCGCGGACGGTGAGGCGCTGGTCAAGGCGTGCTTCGGCGACCGCGTGGCGTGGGTGCCGTGGCGACGACCGGGTTTCCAGCTGGGGTTGGACATCGCGGCGATCAGGCGCGACCACCCGCAGGCGATCGGGGTCGTCCTGGGCGGGCACGGCATCACGGCGTGGGGTGCGACGAGCGAGGAGTGCGAGGCGCACTCGCTGGAGATCATCGCCGGTGCGCAGCGCTACCTCGACGAGCACGGCCGCGCGGAGCCGTTCGGCCCGGTGGTGCACGAACCTCTTGCTTCGGAGGAACGGCATCTCCGTGCCGCTGAACTGGCGCCCGTGATCCGCGGCCTGGCCTCCACCGACAGCCCGCAGGTCGGCCACTTCACCGACTCCGAGGTGGTGCTGGACTTCCTGTCGCGGCAACGGCATCCCGAACTCGCCGCGCTCGGCACGTCGTGCCCGGACCACTTCCTGCGCACCAAGGTCCGGCCGCTCGTGGTCGACCTGCCGCCGACCGCGCCGCTCGCGGACGTCGTGGAACGCCTGGGGCAGCTGCACTCCGCTTACCGCGACGACTACCGGTCCTACTACGAGCGGCACGCCGAGCCGGACAGCCCGCCGATGCGCGGTGCCGACCCGGCCGTCGTGCTCGTGCCGGGCGTCGGCATGTTCAGCTTCGGCCGCGACAAGCAGACCGCGCGCGTGGCGGGCGAGTTCTACGTGAACGCCATCAACGTGATGCGCGGCGCCGAGTCGGTCTCGCGGTACGCGCCGATCGAGGAGCGCGAGAAGTTCCGCATCGAGTACTGGGCGCTCGAAGAGGCGAAGCTCCAGCGGATGCCGAAGCCCAAGCCGCTGGCCACCCGTGTCGCGCTCGTCACCGGTGGCGGTTCGGGCATCGGCAGGGCGGTCGCCGTGCGGCTGGCGGCCGAGGGCGCGTGCGTCGTGGTCGCCGACCGGGACGGTGACGCGGCACGTGAGGTCGCTGCCGGGATCGGTTCCCCGGACGTGGCCGTGCCGGTGACGGTCGACGTCACCGACGCCTCCGGCATCGCCGAGGCGTTCCGCGCGGCGTCGCTGGCGTTCGGCGGCGTGGACCTGGTGGTCAACAACGCGGGCCTGTCGATCTCCAAACCCCTCGCCGAGACCACCGAGGCCGACTGGGACCTCCAGCACGACGTGATGGCCAAGGGCTCGTTCCTGGTGTCGCAGCAGGCGGCCGGGGTCATGCGCGCACAGGGCATGGGCGGCGACATCGTCTACATCTCCAGCAAGAACGCGGTGTTCGCCGGCCCGAACAACGTCGCCTACGGCGCGGCCAAGGCGAACCAGGCCCACCAGGTGCGCCTCCTGGCGGCCGAACTGGGCGCCGACGGCATCCGCGTCAACGGCATCAACCCGGACGGCGTGGTCCGCGGCTCCGGCATCTTCGCCGGCGGCTGGGGCGCCCAGCGAGCCGCGGTCTACGGTGTGCCGGAGGAGGAGCTCGGCGAGTTCTACGCCCAGCGCACCCTGCTCAAGCGCGAGGTGCTGCCCGAGCACGTGGCGGCGGCGGTGTTCGCGCTGACAGCGGGCGACCTGTCCCTCACGACCGGCCTGCACGTGCCGGTCGACGCCGGCGTGGCAGCGGCGTTCCTGCGATGACGGCCAGACCGACTGCGGTCGCGGCGGTCGACCTCGGTGCGTCCAGCGGCCGGGTGGTCCGCGGGGTCGTCACCGACGACGCCGTGCACGTCGAGGAGGTGCACCGGTTCGCGAACGGGCCGGTGCACCAGGGCGGTTCCCTGCGCTGGGACGTCCGCGGCCTGCACCGCGAGGTCCTCGAAGGGTTGCGGCTCGCCGGTGAGGTCGACAGCATCGGCATCGACAGCTGGGCCGTCGACTACGGCCTGCTCGACGCGTCCGGCGAGCTGCTGGCCGACCCGTTCTGCTACCGCGACTCCCGCACCGAGGGTGTGACACCGGCCGAGGGCCTGTACGAGGTCAACGGCCTGCAGTTCCAGCCGTTCAACACGATGTTCCAGCTCAGGGCCGAATCCCTGCTCCCCCAGGCCTCGCAGCTCCTGCTGATCCCGGACCTGATCTCGTACTGGCTCACCGGCGAGCGCGGCGCCGAGTACACCAACGCCACCACGACGGGCCTGATCGACGTCCGAACAGGACAGTGGTCACCCGAGCTGACCCGTGACCTGCCCGGCCTCCTGCCGCCGCTGCGCCACCCGGGAGACCCGGCGGGCGCTTTCGAGGGTGTGCCGGTCACCGCGGTCGGCTCGCACGACACCGCCTCCGCCGTCGTCGCCGTGCCCGCGACGAATGATCGATTCGCCTACATCTCCTGCGGCACCTGGTCGCTGGTCGGCGTCGAGCTGCCCGAGCCGGTGCTCACCGAGGAGAGCAGGGCGGCGAACTTCACCAACGAGGGCGGCGTCGACGGCACGATCCGCTACCTCCGCAACGTGATGGGCCTGTGGCTGCTCCAGGAGTGCCTGCGGACGTGGAACGCCCGGCTGGAGCCCCTGCTGCGGGAGGCCGCGACGGCGTCCGGGGCGGTGTTCGACCCCAACGACCCGGTGTTCCTGCCGCCCGGTGACATGCCGGCGCGCATCGAGCGGTGGTGCGGGAAGAGCCTGTCCCCGCCCGAGGTCGTGCGGTCCGTCCTGGACAGTCTGGCGCTGGCCCACCGTGACGCCGTAGAGGACGCACAGCGGCTGTCCGGCAAGGAAGTCGAGGTCGTGCACGTCGTCGGTGGTGGCTCGCAGAACGAGCTGCTGTGCCAGCTCACCGCCGACGCGTGCGGCCTGCCCGTGGTCGCGGGGCCCGCCGAGGCGACGGCGCTGGGCAACGTGCTGGTGCAGGCGCGTGCCGTGGGCGCGGCCCACGGCACCCTCACCGACCTGCGCGAGCTGGTGCGGCGGTCGCAGCCGTTGCGGCGCTACGAACCCCGCTGACCCGCGCAACCGGCTTCCTGAGTGGTCTGCGGGACGGCGTCACTCCTCGACGGGCATCGCCACCAGGCTCACCATCCGGCGGGTGCGACCTTCGCCCGGCGATCGGCCGGTGCGCGCCGTGACGGCGGCCCGCAGCTCGGCCAGCAGTTCCGCGTGCTCCTCGTCGGTCAGCCAGAGCGCGGCCTGCTGGTAGGTCACACCGTCCGCCACCGGGTCGGCCGGGTCGCGGGCCAGGTACTGGCCGAACTCCGCGAGCAGGCTGCCGGTGAACGCGGTGAACGCGCGGCGGTGGTCGTCGGGGGTCATGGCGGCGCGGCCGGACTCGTCGAGCTGCGCGCGGTCCCAGCGCAGCCGGTAGGTGCGCTCCATGATGCCGCGCACCCGCTTCTCCTGCAGCACCTCGAGCACGCCCGCGTCGGCGAGGACGGCGACGTGCCGGTACATCGTCGCCGGCGCGATCTCCGGCAGGCGTTCGCGCAGCTGCGTGGTCGTGCTGGGGTGCCCGTCGAGCAGCGCCTGCACGATGCGCAGCCGGACCGGGTGCAACAGGAGGTCCAAGTCGGCCATGGCCACCACGATCTCACCGGTGATACTGTTCTCAAAACTGATAACAGTGAGGAGCGACCATGATCGACCACCACGTCCGCGGCACGGCCACCGAGATCTCGCTCAACGCCGACGGTCACACCCTGCACGGCACGCTCACGCTGCCTCCAGGACCGGGTCCGCACCCCGCGGTGCTCTGCTTACCCGGTTCAGGACGGGTGGACCGCGACTCCAACGCCGGACGCGTGCGCATGGACCTGGGCGGTCCGCTCGCGCACTCCCTTGCGGCAGCGGGGATCGCGTCCCTGCGCTACGACCGGCGCGGGGTGGGTGCCTCCCCCGGCGACTGGCGTCAGGCGGGCTTCCTCGACAACCGCGCGGACGCCGCAGCCGCCCTCACCGCGCTGCGGCAACGGCCGGAGATCAGGTCCGAGGCCGTCGGCGTGGTCGGGCACAGCGAGGGCGCCGTCCACGCCCTGTGGCTCGGCGCCCACGAACGGCCCGCGGCCGTCGTCCTGCTCGCCGGCTACGCCCGTTCCGGCAAGGAGGCCCTGCTCTGGCAAGCCTCGCGCGTCGCGGGCACGCTCCCCCGTCCCGTGCGGCCGCTGACGCCGTTGCTGGGCCGCATCGGTTCCCGGCAACTGGCCGCGCTGGAAGCGACCACCACGGACGTCGCCCGCGTCGGCGGAATGAAGGTCAACGCCCGCTGGTGGCGCGAGCAACTCGCCTACGACCCCCGCGAGGACCTGCCCGGCATCACCGCGCCGGTCCTCGCGATCACCGGCGACAAGGACCTCCAGGTCGACCCGGACGACCTCGACGTGGTCGCTTCCCTCGTGCCCGGCGCCGACGTCCGCCGGGTGCCCGGTCTGACGCACCTGCTGCGGCGCGACTCCCGGGCCCCGGCGCTGACGTCCTACCGCCGCCTGCTGCGCGAGCCGGTGGACCCCGGACTGCTCACCGAGGTGGCGTACTGGCTGGCACAGCGACTGTCGACCCGTTGAACGTCCAGCGTCCGTGCGGCACCTTCACCACACCGGATCCGGGCACGTGCACCTCCGCGGTCGACCCCACCGGTACCTCGACGGTCAGCCGCAGCACGCCGTCGACCTTCGTCCACGCCACGCTGATCCGCCCGCGCACGCTCTCGAACTCGAAGCTGGCCCACGACACCGAGCTCACCGGCTTGACCGTGAACGTCCGGTAGCCCGCGTCCCCCGGCCGCAGTCCGGCGACGTGCTCGTACAGCCACTGCACGAGCGTGCCCTTGAAGTAGTGGTTGCGAGAACGGGTGCCGGTGTCCCACATCTCCCACATGGTCTCGGCGCCGTTGGCGAACCAGTGGCCCCAGCTCGGGTACGACCGCTCGGTGGCCATGGCGTGCGCGACGTCGGCGTGGCCGTTGTCGCTCAACGCCTGCAGCAGGACGCTCGCGCCGAGGCAGCCGACGTCGACGTGGTTGCCGTTGGCGCGCACCTCGGCGGCCAACCGGTCGGCGACGGCCTGGATCGAGCCAGCGGGAACCATTCCGAACGCCAGCGGCACCGCGTTGGACGTCTGCCGGTAGTCCGGATCGCGCGAGGTGCGGTAGTAGCCGTCGAGGAACGTCTCGTTGAACCTGGTCAGCAACCCGGCGGCGACCTCGCGGTAGCGCGGAACGGGTGTGCCGATCACGTCACCGAGCTCGGCGGTGTGGATCAACGCGCGGTACAGGTACGCGGTCGCGGTGAGGCGGGTGTCCTCGGGCGGGATGCCGCCGGAGTCCGGCGGCAGGAAGTCGCCGAGGGCGGTGACCGCGAGGCCGTCGTGGAGCCTCGTGATCTCCCAGTCGAGGTAGCGGGTGAGCACCGGCCAGTGCTGCGCGGGCAGTCGGTCGTCGCCGTAGGTCCGGTACATCTCCCGCAGCACGAACGGGTACACGGTCGTCCACTCCGGAGCGGGTGCCAGTTCGCGGTAGCCCCAGCCGCCGCTCGGCACGATCACCGGGAGCTGGCCCGCGGTGTCCTGGCTGTCCGCGAGGTCGCCGAGCCACTTCGTGAAGAACTTCGCCATGCCGAACTCGGCCAGCATCGAGGGTGCGCCGACCTGCGCGTCGCCCGTCCAGCCGTTCTTCTCGTAGGTCGGGGTGTCCGTGGGGATGCCGTGCAGGTTGTTGGCGACGGTGCGGCGCATCGCGGCGTCGTACTGCTCGAACAGCGGCTCGGAGCAGCGGAACGTGCTCACCCGCGGCACGTCGGAGTGCACCAGGCGGCCGACGAGCTTCGGAGCGGAGCTGAGCCCGGTCACCTCGACGTACCGGAAGCCCTTGTACGAGAACTTCGGTTCCCACGTCTCCGTGCCGCCGCCGCAGACGTACTCGTCGAGCTGGATGCGGCCGCCGCTGACGTGGCCGTTCTCCATGCGCACGCTGCCGTCGGAGTTCAGCGTCTCGCCGTGCTTGAGCCGCACCACCGTGCCCGCGGGCGCGTCCACGGTGAGCTGCGTCCAGCCCGACATCGTGCGGCCCATGTCGGCGACGAACACCCCTGGCCTGAGCACGCTCACGGCCGGAGTGACGGACTCGATCACGCGGATCGGTTCGTGTTCCTGGGCCTTCAACGTGCCCTTGGGGGCGGGCCTCACGGTCGTGGGCTGCCACTTGCCGTCGTCGAAGCCCGGCTTGGTCCAGTCGCGTGGGGCGAGGCGGGCGTCGTAGGTCTCGCCGGTGTACTGCGAGTTCGAAATCGTGGGGCCGTCGGTCAGGCGCCACCGGTCGTCGGACGTGACGGTCGTGCGCGTGCCGTCCGGGTGATCGATCTCCAGCTGCGCCAGCAGTTTCGGCTCGTCGTGCCACGGCGGGCGCTCCCACCGCCACACGTTCGGCGTCTTCATGCCGTAGAAGCCGCGGCCGAGCGTCACGCCGATCGCGTTGCGGCCGCTGCGAAGCAGGCTCGTGACGTCGTGCGTCGCGTACAGGACGGTGTTGTCGTAGTCGGTGAAGCCGGGGTCGAGCACCCGGTCGCCGACGCGGCGGCCGTTGATCTCGGTCTCGTGGTAGGCGAGGCCGCTGACGTACAGGCGGGCGCGCTTCACCGGTTTGGTGAGCGCGAACTCCCTGCGCAACAACGGCGCGGGCTGCTCCTTCACCGTGACGTTCGCGCCCCACGGACCCTGGCCGTACGGGTCGAGCACGGTCGCCGGGGTCCACGCCGAGTCGTCGAAGTCCGGTGTCCGCCAGCCGGTCTGCTCGGTGTCGGCGACCTTCCAGCCCGCACCGGTGACGAGCTCGCGCTGTCCGTCGGGCAGGTCCACGAGCAGGCGCAGCAGGAGGCCGGCCGGGCCCGCCGACCTGTTGGTGGCGCGGACGGCCAGCACGACCCGCCTGCCCGCCAGCCGGGTCACGTCCGCGCGTTGGCCGACCTTCCAGACGTCGACCTGTTCCGGGACGTGCAGGACTTCGGAACCGTTGACGTACAGGGTGAAGTCGTCGTCCGCGGTCGCGACGAGCCGGGCGCGCACGGCGTCCGCGGGCAGGTCGAGCGAGGCGCGGAACCACCGGCTCTCCACCGGTGTCGTCGCCGACCAGATCCACCGCGCGCCGGTGAAGTCGATCGCCGTGTCCGCGGCACCGATCCAGCGCGCCTGCCACGGCGTGCCGAGCAACGCCGTCTCCCACCAGCGGGTCTCGCTCCACGCGGTCGGCCGCCCGGCACCGTCCCACACCCGCACGCGCCAGTGGTAGCGCGTGCGCGGCTGCAACCGCTTGCCGGCGAAGGCGATCCCGGTCGTGCGGTCCGAGCCGACCCTGCCGGACTGCCACACGTCCGCACGACCGGGTGCCGTGCCGACCTCCACCTGGTAGGCGGTCTGCCGCGCCCCCGTGCCGCCCGCCTCCAGCACCCAGCCGAGCCGTGGTGCCGCGACGTCCGTGCCCAGCAGGGTTTCCGCGTACTCGACGGTCGTGCGGACGACACGCATGCCCGCAGCCTTCTCCCGCGGTTCCGCGTGCGCCACCCCGACCGGGAGCGCCGTCGCGGACAGCCCGACGGCCGATGTCCTGAGGAACTCGCGTCTGCGCACGTCGTCTCCACCTTCGTCGCTGGATGAAACGTTTCAATCGCGGCGGCGAGGCCCAGGGTGTGGGGTCTGGCGAAGTGTGTCAAGGCAAACGACAACAGGCTGTCCGCAATCGGACAGCCTGTTGAATCGTTCAAAAATCAACCGATGGTGCAGGTGCTCCCGTTGAGGGTGAACGCGGTCGGCGCCGGGTTGGAGCCGCTGTACGTGCCGTTGAACCCGATGTTCGTCGACGCGTTCGGTGCGAGGCCGCCGTTCCAGCTCAGGTTGGTCGCGGTGACGGCCGCCCCGGACTGGGCGAACGTCGCTCCCCACCCCGGCGGGGTCACGCGCTGGCCGTTCGCGTAGCTGAAGGCCAGCGTCCAGCCGTTGAGCGCGCTGGTGCCCGTGTTGGTGATGGTGACGTTGGCCGTGAAACCGTTGCCACCGCCCCAGTTCTGCGCGGAGTACCCGACCTTGCAGGCGCCGGTGCCACCACCCGCGCCGGTCGTGGCCGACACGATCCCGGAGGTCGCCGACACGTTGCCGGCGGCGTCCTTCGCGCGCACCTGGTACCGGTAGGTGGTGGACGGCGCCAGGCCGCTGTCGGCGAACGAGTTCGTCGCCGCGGAGCCGACCTGCGCGAAGGACCCGCTGCCCACGGCGCGCAGCACGTCGTAGCCGGTCACGCCGACGTTGTCCGTCGAGGCCGCCCAGGTGAGGGAGAGACCGCTCGACGTGACGGCCGAGGCCGTCGGCGTGCCCGGGGTGGAGGGCGCCTCGGTGTCGACCGGGTCGCCACCGCCGTAGATGGTGGCCTCCTTCGAGGTCTGCCGGACGCCGTTGGCGCCGTTGAGGAACCGCTCGCCCCAGGACGTCAGGCTCGCCGGGTTGAACGAGTTGACCATGTCGAGGTAGCCGACGTCGCTGCTGTTGCCGCTCCACGACCAGCCCAGGTACCCGAGGCCGCGGGCCTGCGCCTGGGCCATGATCGTGTCCTCGTCCGGGTCACCGTCGCTGTGGTTGTGCCCGAACTCGCCCACGACCAGCGGCAGACCGGCCGTGCGGAAAGCGTTGAAGTAGGCGTTGACCTTGTCCGCCGTGTTGTAGACGCCGTACATGTGGATGGAGAACACGGTGTTGTGCTGCGGATCGGCATTGAGCACCGACGCCGCGTTGTCGCGCATGATGTTGCCCCAGTCCTGGCCCCACATCGGCGCGTCGGCCATCAGCAGGTGCTGCAGCCCCGCGCCGCGCAGGCGGCTGATCGCGTTGCTGGTCGCACTGGTCCAGCCGGCGCTGGTCTGGGCGTTGTTGCCGAACGGCTCGTTGCCCAGGTTGATGACGACGTAGTTCTCCTGGCCCTTCAGCGCGTTCGCCACGCTGATCCAGTACGTCGCGGCCTGGTCCAGGGTCGCGGCGCCGCTCTGCTCACCGTAACCGGTGGTGTCGTGCGCCTCCAGCACGCAGATCAGCTTCGACTGCTTGCACAGCGAGATGACGCTCGACACCTCGGACGCCGGCGTCGGTCCCCAGCGCTGACCGCTGCCCAGCACGACCCGGACCGTGTTGGCGCCGAAGGACTTGATGTCCGCGAACGCCCTGGTCTGCGACTGGTACCAGACGTGCGCGTGGTTCACGCCGCGCATCACGAACGGGGTGCCGTTGGCCTCGACGATCCTTGCGCCGTCGACGCGCAGGCCCACCGCCGCCGGTTGCGATCCCAGTGCCCTGACCACGGCCGGGTACCAGCGGCTCTCGATCTTCTGGATGCCCGTGGAGCTGTTGGGGTGCACGCCGTCGGTCGTGTCGGCCGCGGTGTCGAACCCGGTCCACTGGTCGACCACGGTGACCGGTGACGCCGTGATGCTGTTCGCCCGCGCCCAGCCGGGGATGGCGGCGTTCAGGTCGACGACCCGTTGCGCGCACGCCGAGCAGTTGGCGGGGGTCATCGGGATGATCTGGGCGACGACCAGCTTGATCGCCGGGTTGCTCGCCCGCATCTGGCCGAGCATCGTGGTGTAGGCGTTGAGGATCGTGGTCGCCGGGATGTTGTTCCAGACGTCGTTCGTGCCGAGGTGCATCAGGACGACGTCCGGCCGCGCCGACGACAGCCAGCCCGGCAACTGGTTGTCCCGCACGATGTTCGTGGCCAGGATCCCGCCGTGGCCCTCGTTCTCGCCGTCGTAGGCGAACCCGCAGCCGGGCGCGGGCAGGGAACCGACGAAGTCGACGGTGTGCCCGGTGTCCTGCAGGTGCTTCGCGAGCAGCGCCCGCCAGCAGCCCGGTGACCCGGTGATGGAGTCGCCGAGCGCCATTATGCGCGCCGTGGCCGCGCTGGCCGTGGTGGGAGCGATCACGACGCAGGCCGCCAGAAGCAGACCGGTCACCACCGCTCGGAGCATTCGCAAGGTCACGACGACCTCCAGGGAAAGGTTCGGCTGGTGTTCTGGGAGCGCTCCCAGAACCGGACCCTAACCAGCCCATCACCCGACGACACCGCCGAGTGGACCACCGCCGTCCTCTGTCCGGTGCGGACAACCGGCTGACGTCGGGATGTCCTGCGGGACAGGCCTTGTTCGCGTTCGACCCGTTCGACGGCCGCTGTCGAACGTTCGATTGGAAAACGCTTTCCGCATTGGGCGGCACGGTCTTGCGCGATGCGGGGCCGACGGTTCATCGTAGCTCCCGTGGATCTGCGACGAAGCGTTCTGGTCCCGTTGGTGGTCACCGCACTCCTCGCCGGGCAGCCGGTCGCGCTCGCGCGGTCCCACGGCGAACGGCTCGACCGCGGGCTCGTCGCGGTCACCACGCCCGCTGGTGCCTACCTGAGCTGGCGGCTGCTCGGCCACGAGGCCACCGGCGCGACCCCGACCGGGTTGCGGGGCCCCGGCTTCGCGGTCTACCGCGACGGGAGGCGCGTCGCGACCGTCACCGGCAGCACCACCTACACCGATCCGGACGCGACGCCGGGCGCGCGGTACCAGGTGGCACCCGTCGTGCGCGGTGTGCCGCTGGGGCGCAGCAGGGCGGTGACGGCGTGGGCCGCGTCCCACCACGACCTCCCGCTGCGCAAACCGGCGAACGGCGTGACCCCGGCCGGTGAGAGCTACACCTACTCCGCCAACGACGTCAGCGTGGGCGACGTCGACGGTGACGGGCAGTTCGAGTACGTGGTGAAGTGGGATCCCAGCAACTCCAAGGACGTCTCGCAGGTCGGCTACACCGGACCGGTGCACCTCGACACCTACCGCTTCGACGGCACCTTCCTGCACCGGATCGACCTGGGCGTGAACATCAGGGCGGGCGCGCACTACACCCAGTTCCTGGTCTACGACTTCGACGGGGACGGCCGGTCCGAGCTGATGACGAAGACCGCGCCGGGCACGCGGGACGGACGCGGCCGGTACGTCACGATGCCGCCCGAGGACGTCCGCGCCGGCTACGCGCACACCGACGACTACCGGCTCAGCGCTCCGGACTACCGCCGGCACCTCGCCGAGGTGTTCCGCGGCTGGCACACCCACCCCGAGGTCGTCGGTGGCCGGTGGCCCGCGACGCTGGAACAGGCCTTCGGCCTCGAACCCCGGTACACCTACCCGTTGTCCGAAGTGGACGCCGAAGCGCTCGCCGACCACTTCATCGACGTGTACGCGCCTTCTCGCAGCGCCAACAACAGGTTGCGCCAGTTCGCCGGGTTCGTCGTGGACGGACCGGAGTACCTGACGGTGTTCGACGGCGCGACGGGAGGTGAATTGCACACGGTGCGCTACGAAACCGGCCGTGGCGACGACGGGCTGATGTGGGGCGACTACGCCATGAGCCGCATCGAGCCGGGCAACCGCGTGGACCGGTTCCTCTCCGGAGTCGCCTACCTGGACGGCGAACGGCCGTCGGCGATCTTCGCCCGCGGCTACTACACCCGCTCCACGGTCGCCGCGTACGACTGGAACGGCCGGAGGCTGACGCGGAGGTGGCTCGCCGACAGCGGGTGGGTGCCGATGACGAACCCGTTCCGCGACACCCCGCACGGCCGTGACGGCACGGGCCCGACGCACGCCCGGCTCACCACGCAGGGCGCGCATTCGCTGAGCGTGGCCGACGTCGACGGCGACGGTCGGCAGGAGATCGTCTACGGCGGCGCGACCCTCGACGACGACGGCTCGTTGAAGTACAGCTCCACCGGCGTGCTGCCGCCGGGCAGCGCGGATCCCGGTGCGACCGCCCGGATCGGCCACGGCGACGCCCTGCACGTCACGGACGTCGACCCGGACCGTCCCGGCCTGGAGATCCACATGGTGCACGAGGGAGCGCGCTCGGCCCCGTACGGCTACACGCTGCGGGACGCGCGTTCGGGCGAGGTGCTCCACGGCGCCTACTCGGGCCTCGACACCGGCCGCGGCATGATCGGCGACGTCCGCCCGGACGTGCGCGGCATCGAGACGTGGGCGTCGATGCCGAGCGGCTCGGACTCCTCGGGCACCTGGAGCGCGGACGGCCGCCGGCTCGAGCCGCGTTCCCCCGGCACGAACGCGAGCATCCGCTGGGCGGGCGACCTGACCACGCAGGTCGTCAACGGCGCCCAGGACGCGACCCCGACCATCGACGACTGGCAGCGCGGCACACTTCTGGCCGCCACCGGCACGCGTACCAACAACGGCACCAAGGGAAACCCGGCGCTCGTGGCCGACGTCCTCGGCGACTGGCGCGAGGAACTGCTGGTGCGCACCCAGGACAGCACCGCGCTGCGTTTCTACCTCAGCACCGAGCCGACCGAGCACAAGATGTACACGCTCATGCACGACCGCCAGTACCGCGTCGAGGTGGCCCGCCAGCAGACCACCTACAACCAGCCGTCGTACCCGGGCTTCTACCTGGCCTCGGACACCGACTGGTCGCGCGTGCCCCTGCCGTCGCGCCGCTGAACCGTGTGAAGATCACAGGGACCCGTTGCTCGGTTGAGGAGGCCGCGTGCCCGTCGTCGACATGCCCGAGGAAGACCTGCTCCTGCACCGCGTCACCACCCCGGAGCCGGACGACCTCGACTCGTGGTGGGCAGCACGCCTCGCCGAGACCTCGGCGGCGGCGAGTCCTCCCGTGCTCACCCCGCACGAGCCGGACCTCTACGCGCCGCTGTCGGTGTACGACGTGGAGTTCTCCGGCGCCCACGGCCACCCCGTCCGCGGCTGGTACCTGCGTCCCGCGGGCGACTCGCTTCCCGTGGTGGTGACCTACATCGGCTACGGCGGCGGCCGGGGCGTCCCGGCCCAGCACACGTTGCTGCCGAGCCTGGGCTTCGCGAACTTCGTGATGGACAGCCGGGCCCAGGGCGGCCGCTGGTCCGTGGGCGCCACCGCGGACGCGGGCGCGGGCACCGGTCCCGAACACCCCGGCGTGATGACGCGCGGCATCTCCTCGCCGGAGGGCTACTACTACACGCGGCTGTTCCTGGACGCCGCCCGCGCCGTGGACGTCGCCGCCTCACTGCCCGGCGCCGACCCGGACCGCATCGCCGTGACCGGCGGCAGCCAGGGCGGCGCCCTGGCCCTGGCAGCGGCAGCGTTGCGACCGTCGCAGGTTCGCGTCTGCCACTCGGACGTGCCGTTCCTGTGCGACCTGCACCGGGCGATCCGCATCGGGAGCACCCCGCCGTACACGGAGATCAGCGACTTCCTGGCGCAGCACGACGCACTCGTGCCGACCGCGCTGAACACGTTGCGGTACGTCGACTGCGCGTTGCTGGCGCGGCGGATCACCGCGCCCACGTTGTTCAGCGTGGGGTTGATGGACGAGACGTGCCCGCCGTCCACCGTGTACGCGGCCTACCACGAAGTGCGCGCGCCCAAGGAGATCACGGTGTCGCCGTTCGGCAAGCACACGACACCGACCAGCCACCTGGAGACTCAGTTGAGGCACCTGCGCCGGCATTTGTGAGGTGAGGAGGGTGGGCTGGTCGGGGCGGCGAGGCGGAGCAGGTCGCGGGGCGGCGCAGTTCGGCGGGGCGGCAGAGCGAAGCAGGCGAGCGGGGCGGAGCGAGCGGTGGGCTGCGCCCGCGAGGCGAAGCCGGCGGCAGAGCCGCGCCACTCCCGCCGGCCCCTCCGCCGCTCCACACCACCGCCCCTCCCACCTCCCCCACCGAGCCGGCTCTCACCTCCCCCACCAGCCGTCCTAAGGCGTCGCGAAGCTCGGGTGCGGCGGCTGGTTGTACGCCGTGTTCTGGAACGCCACCGCCACCCGGTACTGCCGGTCCTGCAACAACGACACCCGCCGGATCTCCGTCGGCTCCGTGGTCGAGTAGATCCGCAGAGCCCGGTTGTCCGACGTCCGCCAGATCACCTCTTCGCGCCAGTCGCCGTAGATGTCCGCGGACAACGCGGGCGTCGACTTGGTGCCGTTGTTCGAGGCCACGCCCGAGCCGGTGAGCAGGCGCGTGTCGCCGTTGGGGCTGTACTTGTCGATGGTGGTGCCGTTGAGCAGCTCGCGCTGCGCGTCGCCGTCCCACCAGATCACGAAGTTGGTGGACCCCGGCTTGCGCGCGGACACCTGGGCTCCCGTGGTGGCGCTGCGCAGGCCGCCGACCGAGGACGACCACGCCTCGGCGCCGGGGTTGCCCGCCCAGATGTCGGCGGCCACTCCCCTGCCGTTGTCGCAGCCGCAGGACGGGGCGCTCCAGAGGATCTGGCCGGTGCGGGCGTCGCCCATCCAGTGGGTCAGGTCGGTGGTCGACTCGGACGGCTTGAAGACCTCCAGGCCGGGCCGGGACGGGATGAAGTCGCCCACGTGCAGGGCGTCGCCGTGGCGGGTGCCGTTCTGCCACAGGCCGCTGCCGTTGTCGTCGATCGCCATGGAGCCGTAGACGATCTCGTCGCGGCCGTCGCCGTCCACGTCGGCCACCGACAGCTGGTGGTTGCCCTTGCCCTCCCAGGCCGCGCGGTTCGACTGGGTGGCCGAGTCGAACGTCCAGCGGCGGGTGAGCTGGCCGCCGCGGAAGTCCCACGCCGAGATCACGCTGCGGGTGTAGTAGCCGCGCGCCATGACGATGCTCGGCCGGGCGCCGTCCACATAGGCCGTTCCGGCGAGGAACCTGTCGACGCGGTTGCCGTAGCTGTCGCCCCAGGACGACACGGTTCCGCGCGGGGGCACGTAGTTCTCCGTGTCGAGCACGGCGCCGTCCGTGCCGCGGAACACCGACAGGTACTCGGGGCCGGCCAGGACGTAACCGCTGCTGTTGCGGTGGTCGGCGCTCGCGTTGCCGATCACCTGGCCGGTGCCCGAACGCGTGCCGTCGGCGGTCTTCACGGCGAGCTCGGCGCGGCCGTCGCCGTCGTAGTCGAACACCTGGAACTGCGTGTAGTGCGCGCCCGCCCGGATGTTGCGGCCGAGGTCGATCCGCCACAACCTGGTGCCGTTCAGCTTGTACGCGTCCAGGTAGACGTTGCCGGTGTAGCCGGACTGCGAGTTGTCCTTGGCGTTGGTGGGATCCCACTTCAGCACCAGGTCCTGCTCGCCGTCGCCGTCGAGGTCGCCGACCGACACGTCGTTCGCCACGTAGGTGTACGCCTCGCCGGACGGGGTCGTGCCGCCCGCGGGGATCTGCAGGGGGACGTCCCTGCTCGTCGCGAGGGTGCCGACGGACCGCGTGGCCGCCGCCGGTTCCACGCCTCCGAGCAGCGGTCGCACCGAGTAGGTCGCGGTGGCAGGGGCGCCCCCGTCGAGGTAGCTCGTGGCCGTGGTCAGCGGGGCGCGGTTGACCCGCACGCCGTCGCGGTAGACGTCGAACGCCACGTTCGCCGCGTCGGAGCCGAGCAGTTGCCACGAGACGAAGTTGCCGCGTTCCGACCGGATGCTGACGAGTCCGCGTTCCGGCGTCTCGTCCGCGAGAGCCGGAACACCACTCACGGTCAGGGCCACCGCGAGCAACACAGAAAGGGAATTGAAACGTTTCATACGAGAAACGCTAGCGTCGAACGGGTCGAACAACGCCCCGGCGAATTTCTTCGACTCGAATTCGATCAGTAGACGTCGAGCCGGCCACACATGCCGAACCGCTGCGGACCTTCCTTCCGCGTCACGTGGACGTCCGCGTCGGCGAGGTGCGCGATGTCGCCGTCCCGCAAGCGGTCCAGGTGCTCACCGGTGCGTTCCGCCGACGCCAGCGCGCCGTTGCGCCAGCGCTTTTCCCAGTCGTCCAGGGAATTCCGCTTCAACCGTGCCGCGGCGCGGTAGAAGGCCTGCAGATCACCGGAACGCCGCAACTCGAGAAAGCCTTCGAGCGCCAGATCTCTGCGCTTGCGCGCCGATTCCTCGTCCGAGGCCTGCGCACAGGACAGATATCTCTCCTCGTCCGCCAGCAGCTCGGGCGGGAACGTGAACACCGCGTCGCCCGCCTCGGGCAGGCCGCTGTTCTGCATGATCACGATGATCCGCAGGTCGCCGTCGTTGACCAGGCGGTGGACCGTGCCCGGTGTGAACCAGGCGACGGTGCCCTCGCGCAGCGGCGTCTCGGCGAAGCCGCGTGGCGTCAAGGTCTGGACGCTGCCCTGCCCGCCGATCACGTAGTAGCACTCCGAACAGGCGAGGTGGACGTGCGGCGAGCCACCACACGCCCCGTCCACCGACGGCCAGTCGTACACGCGCAGGCCGGAAATGCCCACCCCACCGGGGAACGGCGTCACCACGGATGTTCCTCCACACAGGATTCCAGTCGGTCGCGCGACCACTCGCCGTTGCCGACGACGAGCCGGTAGCGCAGGCTCAAGTCCGCCCCCGCGGGCAATTCCACCGGCTCGTGGAAGGCGAACGAGGGGTTGACCGCCGCGAACGGCGTGCTGCGCACGAACCAGTGCGTGCCCTTGTTGTCCGGGTGGTCGACGAACAGCAGCGTCGACGAACGGTCCACCTCGTCGTGGTGCCCGATGAACGCCAGCCACCGCGCGGCCTCGCCCATCATCTCCTGCCCGGCGCCACCGTCGGCGGCGAGCACCACGCCGTCGGTGAACGACCGCGGCCCGCGCCAGAAGAACCCGGTGTACCCGGCGAGCTCGCGCCCGTTCGTCGTCGGGCTGCCGAACACCAACGGCTCCGCACGCAGGTTCGTCAGGGTCGTCGAGAACTCCAGCGTCCAGGACTCGTCCTCGACGTCCACGGTGAACGACCGCGTCTCCCCGACCCAGCGCTCCCCCGCCTCGGTGAACCACGACAGCTGCTCGCCGATCCGCGGCCCGTCGACCTCGAACTCCTCGTGCCGCATGGTGCCGACGTTCGGCAGCGCCACGTAACCCCGGTCGCGCACGTACGTGACGCCACCCCAGAAGTTCTCGCCCGACACGTCGGTCGCGGTCATCTGCACGCCCTTGTGCCAGCGGTGGTCGTGCGGGCGAAAGGCCGTCACCACGTCCCCGGCGAGCGACCGCACCGGGTGCAGGTACGGCTTCGGGCCCTCGAACGCGGGGGTGGACGGCCGGTGGACGTACCGGAAGAGCTCGACGTCGCCGGCCGACACGGAGAGCGCCGAGTCGTCCTGCCGCGTGATCACCGGGTGTTCGCCCACGGGGCACCGATCCCTTCCATGGAGGCGTAGAACGGGCTGTCCGGGCCGATCTGACCCGCCTTGACGACGGTTCCGGTGAACGCGGAGGCGTAGAGCGCCGCGACGAACTCCATCGTGGTCCGCGTGTCCTCGAGGGAGACCGGCGGTGCCGAGCCCTCGTCCAGCGCGTCCAGGAACGCCGCCACCTGGCACCGGTGGCCGCTCACGATCCCGGACTGCTCCTCCCGCCACCGCGGCACGACGTCCTCGTGACCGGGCGCGGGCGTGACCGTCCAATGCGCGTCCGTGTAGCCGTAGAGGTGTTCGACCTCGACCGTCGCGCGCTCGAAGTCGAACCGCAGCTCCGAGGTCTCCCGAGGAGACAGCAGGGAGTTCACGACCGACGCGACCGTGCCGTCGGCGAACGTCACCAGCGCCATCGAGACGTCCTCGGTCTGCACGTCCCGCGCCTGCCGGACGGCGACGGCCCGGATCTCCTGCCACGGCCCGAGAACCGACAGCAGCAGGTCGAACTGGTGGATGCCGTGACCCATGGTCGGGCCGCCGCCTTCGCTCTCCCACGTCCCGCGCCACGGCACGTCGAAGTAGGCGTCGCCGCGGTACCACAGCGTGTCGCACTTCGCGACGAACGACCGGCCGAGCACGCCCTCGGCGACCAGGCGCCGCAACCGGATCGCGGCGGGCCCGAAGCGGTGCTGGAACACCGTCGCGACCCGCCCGGCCGACGCGCGCTCCGCCGCGATCAGCGCGTCTACCTCGCTCAACGACAACGCCGGCGGCTTCTCCACCAGCACGTGGACGTTCGCCGCCAGGCATTCGAGGGCGATCGGCACGTGGTGGCGCGGCGGTGTGCACACGTGCACGAAGTCCAGTTCCTCCGCCGCCAGCAGGGCGGAGGAGGTGGCATGCGTGCGCGGCACACCCCACTCCTTGGCGAACGCCGAGGCACGATCGGCGTCCACGTCCACCACCGCCACCAGTTCGACGCGATCTCCTGCCGCCCGCAGCGCCTCGGCGTGGGCCGCCGCGATGGCGCCGGTGCCGACGATGGCCGCGCGCCTCACCTGGCCGCGTCCACTTCGGACTGGACTTCCTCGATGAAGGACGCCGCCGCCGCATCGGGGGTCGTCCGGCCGAACAGCACGTCCTCGGTGTGCCGCTTGAGGATCGTGTCGAGCGTGCTGGCGCCGTTCGGGGTGATCCTGGGCGGGTCGCTGACCGGGACGGTGTCGAGGTACTCCTTGGCGGCCTTGTCGGTGTCCTTGAGCTGGCCCGCGATCGCCTCGCGGATCTTCTGGTTGGCGGGCACACCGCGTTCGGTGAGCAGGACCTTCGCCGCCGCCTCGTCATTGGCGAGGAAGCTGACGAACGCCGCCGCCTCGGCCGGGTGCTTCGAGCGCGCCGAGACCGACCAGAACATCGACGGCTTGTAGTAAGCACCGGGTGCCGGGCCCTGCGTCTCACCGGGCAGCCGCAGCAGCTTCAGCTTCTGGCCACTCGCCGCCGTCAACGCCGTCAGCTGCGTGTTCCACCAGAGGCCGAACGCGGCGGTGTTGGTCGCCGTGGCCGACTGGTTCAGGCCGGCGGAGGCCTTCTCGATCGTCACCGACGGCGCCGCGGCCGCACCGGACTTCGACAGGTCCAGGATGTACTGCCAGTAGTCGCGCGCGATCTCCTGGGGCAGCACCACCTTGGCCTCGGCGTCGAACATCGCCTTGCCCTGCTGCCGCGCCCGGATGCTCAGCCCGGCCGCGTCGTTGATGCCCGGCGACTGCACGCCGAACACCTGACCGCCGCCGGCCTTCGACACCTGGTCGCCGATGGACTTCAGGTCGTCCCACGACCACTTGGTGTCGTCAGGCACCGGGATGTCGTACTTCGCGAGCAGGTCGAGGTTCGCCATGATCGAGTACATGCCGAGGCCGACCGGCAGCCCGTACTGCTTGCCGCCGATCGCACCGGTGGCGAGTGCCTTCTGGTCGAAGTTCGCGGTGTCCAGGTGCTTCTCGGCCTCGTTCAGGTCGAGCAACGCGCCGCGCTCGGCGTAGGAGGCGATGTAGAGCTCGTCCATCTGCATGACGTCCGGCGCGTCGTTGGCCGCCATGGTGGTGGCCAGGCTGTCCCAGTAGCCGTTCCACTCCTTGAACTCGCCCTTGACGGTGATGTTGGGGTGCTTGCGCTGGAACATCTCGATGACCTGCTGCGTGCGCTTGTGCCGGTCGTCGGCGCCCCACCAGGTGAAGCGCAGCGTGACCTTCTCCGACGTCAGATCGCCACCCGCGTCGGACCCGGACGCGCACGCCGCCAGGGACGCGGTCAGCGACAGCAGCACCGCCCACACGGCGCCGCGGCGAACACCTCTGCTCATGAGCTGTCCTTTCGGCTACTTGCCCCCGGTCGTCGCGATCCCCTTGACGAGGTACCGCTGACCGATCAGGAAGGCGAGGAAGATCGGGACGAGCGACACCACGCTCATCGCGAACTGCGAGCCCCACGACGTGGCGACCGTCGAGTCGACGAACGAGCGCAGGGCGACGGGGACCGTGTACATGTCCGGGTCCGTCAGGTAGATCAGCTGGCTGAAGAAGTCGTTCCAGGTCCAGATGAACGTGAAGATCGTCGTGGTGGCGAGAGCGGGCGTCATCAGCGGCAGGACGATCTGCAGGAAGATGCGCGGGTGCCCGCAGCCGTCGATGCGCGCCGCCTCGTCCAGTTCCCTGGGGAGCCCGCGGATGAACTGCACCATCAGGAACACGAAGAACGCGTCGGTGGCGAGGATCTTCGGCACGATCAGCGGCAGGAACGTGTTGACCCAGCCGATGTTCGAGAACAGCACGTACTGCGGCACGATGATCACGTGGATCGGCAGCATGATCGTGCCGAGCATGATCCCGAACCACCACCGCTTGCCGCGGAACTGCAGCCGCGCGAACGCGTACGCCGCCATCGAGCACGACACGAGGTTGCCGACGATGCAGCCCAGCACCAGCACCGCCGAGTTCAGCAGGTACGTGCCGAACGACGGCGTCAGCGCGTTCCAGCCCTCGGAGTAGTTCTCGGTGCGCAGCCCGTCGAGGACCAGGCCGGGGCTGCGGAAGATCTCGTCGCCGGGCCGCAGCGAGCTCACGACCATCCACAGCACCGGGTAGAGCATCACGAACCCGATGAGGACCAGGCCGAGGTGCTTGAGAGGAGCGAACACCCTTCTAGTCGTCATAGAACACCCAGAACCTGGCCGCCCAGAAGTTGACCGCGGTGAACGCCGCGATGATCAGCAGCAGGAACCACGCCAGCGCCGACGCGTAACCCATGTCGAACCGACTGAAACCCTGCTGGTACAGGTAGAGCGTGTAGAACATGGTCGAGTCGGACGGCCCACCCGTGCCGCCGGACACCACGAACGCCTGCGTGAACGACTGGAACGCGTGGATGATCTGCAGCACCAGGGTGAAGAACAGGATGGGCGACAGCAGCGGCATCGTGATCGACCGGAACCGCGCCCACCGGCTCGCCCCGTCGATCGCGGCGGCCTCGTAGTAGACCTCGGGGATCTGCCGCAGCCCGGCCAGGAAGATGATCATCGGCGAGCCGAACGTCCACACGTTCAGCACGATCAGCGTCGACAACGCCGTGTCCGGGTCGGAGATCCACCCCCGGCCCTCGACGCCGAAGAAGCCCAGGACCCGGTTCACCAGGCCGTCGGTGCCGAAGACCTGCGTCCACAGCACCGCGATCGCCACGCTCGACCCGAGCAGCGACGGCAGGTAGAACGCCGAGCGGTAGAAGGCGAGCCCGCGCAGCCCTTTGTTCAGCAGCAGAGCCACTCCCAGCGCGCACGCCAGTTGGAGTGGTACGGACACCAGCACGTAGGTGAACGTGACCCGCAGCGCGTTGTGCAGTCGCTCGTCGCTCAGGACGCGGGCGAAGTTGTCGAGGCCGATGAACCGCGGCGGCTGGATCAGGTTGTACTTGGTGAAGCCCAGCGCGAAGGACGCGAGGACCGGGCCGACCGTGATGAGGAGCAGTCCGGCGAACCAGGGCGCCAGGAACCAGAACGCGGCCCGGTTGTCGCCTTTGCGCACCTGAGCGCCGCCTTTGCGCAGCTGGCGCAGTTCGTCTAGAGCGCTCATCGACCCCCGGCCTCGTCGCTGGAAAACGCTTTCCGGAGTTTGCATCGGTGCATGACCAGCGTCAAGGAAGGGGTCGAACCGGTGTCGAATATCGTCGAACGGGGGTGTCGAACGGAGGCGGGATGTTCGACTGGGGTCCTTTGTGGAGGGAGGGAGGGAGCGGCGGCGCTGCGGTGCGGAGGCCAGCGGGCCGGGGCTGCGGGTGAGGGCTGCGGGCTGGAGCCGCGGGCTGGGGCTGAGCGCGTGGCCGGCGCTGCGGCGGCACGCGCGTGGCAGCGGCAGACCTGTGGCAGCGACAGGCCAGCGGCAGTGGCGGACCAGCGGCAGTGGCGGACCAGCGGCAAGCAAGCGGCAGCGGCAGCAGACCCGCCGCAGCGCCAGAATCGCGGCAGCGTGATCGGCGGCCCTCTCAAGGCCACAACCAGCGGCCCGCCACACGTGCCGCCTCGGACGGCCTCGCCCACCCGCCGCCCGTGCTCGTGCCCGTGCCCGTGCCCGCAGGCCGCGCCACGACGCCTCCCCCACCCCGGCCCCGCCACACCTGCTGCCCGCACCGGCCACCCCGCACCAGCCTCCACCCCGCCAAGCCGGAAGGGCGGCAGCCCCGGGCAGGGGGCCACCGCCCTTCCGTCGTGCGACGAACCCCTACGCGTAGGGGTTGCGCCCGGACAGCCCGCCCACCTTGCACGGGCCGTCCGCCGCGTCACGGCAGACGACGACGCCCATGTAGGTGATCGAGTCGCCGCTGATCGACCACGTCAGGTCGTTGTACGCGGTGTGGTCCTCCTTGTCGCAGCCCGAGTAGTCGTACCGGCGCGTCGGCGTCGTGTCGGGGTGCAGCGAGCCGTTGTAGAACAGGAAGTACGCGTACACCGGCTTGGCGTCGCAGCCCCAGTCGGACACGAGCAGGTCGATGTTGCGCACCGAGCTGCGGCCGGCCCAGTCGAACGTCGCCCCGGCGTAGCCGTAGCTCTGGCCCGAGTAGATGAACTCCTGCGCGGCGGCGTTCGCGGCCGGTGCGTGGGCGACGACGGCCGAGAGCGCGACCACGGCGGCGGCCGAGACGCGGCCGGCGATCTTGGTGAACGAAACCATGGCGGCAGTTAACAACGCTCGCGCGCACGCCCAGTAGCTATTGCGCGAGAGCGCAATTCCTCAGCGGGCGAGGAAGACCGGTGGTTCCTCCGCCGCCAGGTCGTCGGGCAGGCGCAGGCCCTGGCGGCGCGGCACCAGTTCCGACTGCAGCACGATGGCGGCCGCGCCGATCGCCGGGGCCGAGGCGGCCGACGGGGACAGGCGCACGGAGATCGGGTGGGCGTCGCGGGCGATGAACGCGCTGTCGAGTTCGGCGCGCAGGACGGGCAGGTAGACGGAGCCCGCGATCGCGAAGCTCGGGCCGGTGAGGACCAGGACCTCCAGGTCCAGCACGTTCGCGAGGCCCCTGGCCGCCGCGGCGATGTAGCGGGCGGAGCGTTCGAGCAGCGCCACCGCGCGGGTGTTGCCCTGGCGGGCGGCCCTGCTGATGGCCGCGAAGTCCGCCGCCACCGGGGTGGCCGCGCGGGTCCTGCCGCCGACCAGGCCGGCCGCACGGCTCAGCGCACGGTCGGCGCGGGCCTGTTCGACGACGGCGGCGGGGCCGGCCAGCACCTCCAGGCAGCCCCGCGCTCCGCACCAGCACCGCGGGCCGTCGAGGTCGAGGCAGGTGTGGCCGATCTCGCCGGTGTGGCCGCTCGGGCCGCGGTAGGTGGTGCCGCCGAGCAAGATGCCCGCGCCGATGCCGGTGCCCATGAACAGCGCGGCGAACGTCGAGGTCGCACCGACGCCGCCGGACCAGTGCTCGCCGATCGCCGCCGCCGTCGCGTCGTGGTCCAGGACCACGGGCAGGGCCGTGGCGCGCTCGAGTGCGCGGCCGAACTCCTGGTGCTCCGCCGGGCGGGCCGCCACGAGGCCCAGGCCGAGGATTCGACCGCGTTCGACACCGACGCTGTCGATCAGCGCGTCGACCTCGCGGGCCACCCTCGCGACCACGGCCGCGGGCTCGTCGGCGGCGGCACCCGCGCGGGAGATCCGGGCGACGACCGCGCCGCCGAGGTTCGTCAGCACGTAGGTGATCCGCGCGTCGTCGAGGTGCACGCCGACGGCGTAGCGCGCGAAGTGGTTGAGCTGGAGCATCACCCGGCGCTTCCCACCGGTCGACTCGGCGTGCCCGGTCTCGGCGACGAGGCCCTCGTCGATCAGGCCGCGCACAACCGTGGAGATCGTCCCGCCGGTCAGCCCGGTGGCGTTGACCAGGCCGACCCGGCTGATCATGCCGGCCGCCCTGACCAGGTCCAGCACGGCCGCCCTGGTGCTGGCGTGGGTCACCCGCGCCGGTCCGCTCACTGCACTCCTCCGTCGAACGACGAACCTGCCCGTCGACAGGTTCGGGATCAGTAAAGCATCCTCAGGCGTTGACTTTCTTTGTTTAGTAACTGAAGAATCCTCGCCGCGCACCACCCAGCCTCGGGGAGGATCAACGATGTTCCTGCACAAGCGGCTCAGCGCTGTCGGTCTCGCGGTGGTCATCGCGGCCACGGCCGCCTGCTCCGGCTCCGGCGGAGCGGGCCGGGCACGCGACACGCTCGTCGTCTACACCGGGCAGGCCGGCGACTACCAGCTCAACTTCAACCCCTACGCCCCCACCCAGATCGAGGGGCCGGGCACGATCTACGAACCGCTGTTCTTCTTCAACATCGCGAAGGACGTCCCGCCGAAGCCGATGCTCGGCACCGAGTTCGGCTGGAACGCGGACGGCACGGAGCTCTCGATCACGCTCAGAGACGGCGTGACCTGGTCCGACGGCGAGAAGTTCACCGCGGAGGACGTCAAGTTCACACTCGACATGGTGGCCAAGACCCCGGCCGTCAACAGGACGGGCTTCAAGGGCACGACCACCGCCGTCGACGACACGCACGTGGTGGTCAAGTTCCCCGAGCCGTCCTACATGGACGGACCACAGGTGCTCGGCCAGCTGTGGATCGTGCCCGAGCACGTCTGGAAGAGCTACGCCACACCGGCGACCGAGGTGAACCCGAACCCCGTCGGTACGGGCCCGTTCCAGCTGGGCGAGTTCAAGGCCCAGTCGTTCACCCTGAAGTCGAACCCGAAGTACTGGGGTGGTGAGCCCGCGCTCAAGCAGGTCAGGTACCTGTCGCTGTCCGGCAACCAGGCCGGTGTGGACGCGCTCAAGGCGGGCTCGATCGACTGGCAGACCGGCCCCGTTCCGGACATCGAGGACGTCGAGAAGAACTACCCGGGCTACAAGGTGATCACGCTGCCGCTGAACCAGGTCGCGCTGTTCACCTGCTCCAACGCACAACTCGGCTGCCAGGGCGCCCAGACCGATCCGGCCGTGCGCCAGGCGATCTACCACGGCATGAACCGCACGCAGATCAACTCGCTGGCGTTCCAGAACACCGCGAGCGCGATGTCCCCCGGTTACACCCTCCAGCCGCGCGACGAGTCGCTGATCAGCACGAAGCTCACCGACCGCATGGCACCGATGGAGGCCGACACGGCCGAGTCCGACAAGATCCTCACCGCCGCCGGCTACGCGAAGGGTCCCGACGGCATCTACGCCAAGGACGGCAAGCCGCTCGCGCTGACCGTCAAGGTGGTCGCCGGCTGGACCGACTACATCACCACGCTCGAGACGCTGGCCCAGCAGCTGCTGAAGATCGGCATCAAGATCACCCCGCAGCAGCTGTCGTGGAACGAGTGGGCGGACGCGCGCGGCCGCGGCCAGTTCGAGCTGCTGATCGACTCGGTCGAGCAGGGTCCGGCGCCCGACCCGTACTACACCTACAGCTACTTCTTCTCGACTGCGACGACCGCGCCCGTCGGGCAGGCCGCGAACCCGAACTTCTCCCGGTTCAGCAACGCCACCGTGGACGCCGCGCTGGCCGAGCTCAAGAAGACCGACCGCGGCGACCCCTCGCGCCAGCAGCACTACGACACCATCCAGGTCGAGCTCGAGAAGTCCATGCCGTACATCCCGGTGCTGACCGGCGGCGTGCCGACCGAGTACAACGACAAGGCCTTCACGGGCTGGCCGACGAAGGACGACCTCTACGCGTTCCCCGCCGTGTGGAAGCGGCCGGACGCCTCGCAGGTGTACGCGAAGCTCAAGCCGGCCGGGTCCTGAGCATGGGCTACCACCTGCGCAAGATCGCCTTCTACCTGGCGGCGCTGTGGGCGGCGGTGACGCTGAACTTCGTCATCCCCCGCCTGCTGCCGGGCAACCCGGTGGACATCCTGATGGCCAAGCTCCAGCAGCGCGGCGGGTCCGTGGACCCGGCCGCGCGCCAGGCCTACGAGACGTTGCTCGGCACGGGCGGGCGCGAGTCGTTCGTGCGGGAGTACTTCGCGTACCTGGGCAACCTGGCGCGCGGGGACCTCGGGGTGTCGGTCAGCGCGTTCCCGGCGAAGGTCTCGGACGTGATCGGCGACTCGCTGCCGTGGACGGTCGTGCTGGTCGGGCTCGCCACGCTGATCTCGTTCGTGCTCGGCGTCGGGCTCGGTGCCCTGGTCGGCTGGAAGCGCGGCACCTGGCTCGACTCGCTGGTGCCCGCGACCACCATGTTGTCGGCGGTGCCGTACTTCTGGCTGGCGCTGATCCTCGTCGCGCTGCTCTCGTCGGGCCTCGGCTGGTTCCCGCTGAACGGCGGGTACGACGTGGTCCTGGACCCCGGCTGGAGTCCGGAGTTCCTCGGCTCGGCGCTGTACCACGGCACGCTGCCCGCGCTGACGATCGTCCTGTCGTCGGTGGGCGGCTGGCTGCTCGGGATGCGCAACATGATGGTGTCGGCCATGTCCGAGGACTACGTGCTGACCGCGCGGGCCAAGGGCCTGACCGGCAGCCGGGTCATGGTCCGGTACGCGGCGCGCAACGCCGTGCTGCCGTCGGTCGCCGGGTTCGCGATCTCCCTGGGGTTCGTGGTGTCGGGGTCGATCGTCACCGAGCAGGTGTTCTCCTACCCCGG
Organism: Lentzea albida; assembly: GCF_900111005.1. Classification (GTDB taxonomy): domain Bacteria; phylum Actinomycetota; class Actinomycetes; order Mycobacteriales; family Pseudonocardiaceae; genus Lentzea; species Lentzea albida. The sequence continues at coordinate 206,307 of NZ_FOFV01000010.1, read as the reverse complement.
CATCGGCTCGAAGCTCCTCCAAGCCGTGCAGAACAACGACTACGCGCTCATGCAGGGGATCTTCCTGGTGATCACGATCGCGGTGCTCGGCGCGAACCTGCTGGTCGACCTGCTCTACGGGTTGATCGACGCCCGCACGAGGGATCGGAGCACGGTGTCGTGACCAGGTCCGCGAAACTCACCACCGGCCTGGTCCTGGCCGGTCTGATCGTCCTCTTCGGACTCATCGGCCCGTTGCTGACCGGCGATCCCGCCACGATCAGGGACATCGGGCTCATCCCGCCCGGCGGCGACCACCTGCTGGGCACCACGATCACCGGCCAGGACGTGCTCGCCCAGCTCACCCACGCCACCCGCGGCTCGTTGTGGATCGGTCTGCTGGTCGGCGTCATGGCGACGGTGCTGTCCGGGGTCTTCGGCATCGTCGGCGCGTACGCGGGCGGGGTCGTCGACGAGGTGTTCTCGTTGTTCTCCAACGTGATGCTGGTGATCCCCGGCCTGCCGCTGGTGATCGTGGTGGCCGGGTTCGTGCCGGCGGACCAGCGCGGCACGTGGACGATCTCGCTGGTGCTGGCGATCACCGGCTGGGCCGCGGCGGCCCGGGTCCTGCGCGCGCAAACGTTGTCGTTGCGCAACAGGGACTACGTGGCCGCGGCGCGGGTGTCCGGCGAGAAGACCTGGCGGGTGATCTGCGTGGAGATCCTGCCGAACCTGCTGCCGATCCTCGCGTCCCAGTTCGTCTTCGCGGTCGTGCTGGCGATCCTGAGCGAGGCGGGGCTGTCGTTCCTCGGGCTGGGCGCGGCCGACTCCTCGACGCTCGGCACGATGCTCTACTACGCGCAGAACGGGTTCGCGCTGCAGCGGGAGGCGTGGTGGTGGTTCGTCCCGCCGGGGTTGATCATCGCGTTGTTCGGCGGTGCGCTGGCGCTCATCAACTTCAGCATCGACGAGATCATCAACCCGGCGTTGCGCGACAAGGCCCGGCGGCGCGGTGACGTCGTGGCCACCACGCCCGTGGTGGAATCCGGCGACGCCGTGCTCACGGTCCACGACCTCAACGTCGTCTACCAGGGCGCCTCACCCGTCCACGCGGTCAAGGACGTGTCGCTGACGTTGCGGCGTGGCGAGATCCTCGGCCTGGCGGGCGAGTCCGGCTGTGGCAAGACCACCCTCGCGTACGCGATCAACCGCCTGCACCGGCCGCCCGCCGAGGTCACCTCCGGATCGGTGGTGTTCGACGGGATCGACGTGCTGGCGCTGGACCCGGAGGAGCTGCGCCGGTTCCGCTGGGTCCGGTTGTCGATGGTGTTCCAGGGCGCGATGAACTCGCTGAACCCGGTCACCCCGATCCGCGCGCAGCTGCAGGACGTCCTGCGCACGCACCGGCCGTCGATGTCCTCCTCGGACCGCGAGGACCGGTGCGCGGAGGTGCTCCGGCTCGTCGGCGTCGACCCGGCGCGGCTCGGCTCGTACCCGCACGAGCTGTCCGGCGGCATGCGGCAGCGCGTGATGATCGCGATGGCGTTGCTGCTCGAACCGCAGGTCATGATCATGGACGAGCCCACCACCGCGCTCGACGTGCTGGTGCAGCGGGAGATCCTCAACGAGATCAAACGGTTGCGCGACGAACTGCGGTTCGCGGTCGTGTTCATCACGCACGACCTGCCGCTGCTGCTGGAGCTGAGCGACAGGATCGCGGTCATGCGCGACGGCGAGGTCGTCGAGTACGCGACGGCCGAGGAGATCTACCTGCGGCCCCAGCACCCCTACACGCGCCGGCTGCTGGCGTCGTTCCCCAGTCTGACCGGCGAGCGAGGAGCCCTGCTGTGACCGCGCTCGAAGTCCGCGACCTCTGCAAGACCTTCCATCGGCACCGCGCGGTCGACGGGGTCTCGTTCACGCTCACCGCCGGTCGGACGGTCGCGCTGGTCGGCGCGTCCGGCTCGGGCAAGTCGACGGTGGCGAGGATGATCGCCCGCCTGGTCCGCCCGACGTCCGGGGAGATCACGCTGACCGGGCCGGACGGCTCCCCCGTGCCGGACCGCGCCTACCGCGACCACGTCCAGATGATCTTCCAGGACCCGTTCGCGTCGCTCAACCCGTTCCACACGGTCGAACACCACCTCGCCCGGCCGTTGCTCCTGCACGGGCGGTCGCGGGCCGAAGTGCCCCACCTGCTGGAGCGGGTGAGCCTCAGTCCGGACTTCGCACGAAGGCGCCCGCACGAGCTCTCCGGCGGGCAACGGCAGCGGGTCGCGATCGCCCGCGCGCTCGCGCCGGGCGCGAAGGTGATCGTCGCGGACGAGCCGGTGTCCATGTTGGACGTCTCGATCCGGCTCGGCGTGCTGAAGCTGCTGGACCGGTTGCAACGCGAGGAGGACCTGGCCGTCCTCTACATCACCCACGACCTGGCCACCGCCCGGCACTTCTCCGATGAAGTCCTGGTGATGCACCAGGGCCGCGTCGTCGAACGCGGGCCGAGCGACGACGTCCTGCTGCGCCCGCAGGACCCCTACACCCGCCGCCTCGCGGCCGCCGCGCCCAACCCCGACACCCGTTTCCACCTGGGAGGTTCGTCTTGATCCGCCAGTACCTGCACGACGGCTGGCAGCTGACCGCGACCACGACCGAGGTGCCGGACAACGTCCGCGGCCGGACGGTGCCCGCGACCGTGCCCGGTGGCACGCACCTCGACCTGCTCGCGTCCGGGCTGATCACCGACCCGTTCCTCGACCGCGCCGAGGAGGAGCTCACCTGGATGCACCGCGCGGACTGGCGCTACGACACGACGTTCCTCGCCGCCGCCGTCACCTCCGGGCAGCGGGTCGACCTCGTCTTCGACGGCCTGGACACGATCGCCACCGTCGAACTGAACGGCGCGCTGGTCGGCCACACCGCGAACATGCACCGCGGCTACCGCTTCGACGTGCGGGAACTCCTGCGGGACGGCGCCAACGACCTCACCGTGTCGTTCTCCTCGGCGCTGACCCACGCGGAGAAGGTCGAGGCCGCGCTGGGCCGGCGTGAGCACGTCAACACCCACCCGTTCAACATGGTCCGCAAGATGGCGTGCAGCTTCGGCTGGGACTGGGGACCCGACCTGCAGACCGCGGGGATCTGGCGGCCGGTCCGCCTCGAACGCTGGCACACCGCGCGTCTCGCGCGGGTCCGCCCGGTCGTGACGGTCGCGGACGGCACCGGCCGGGTCGAGGTGCACGTCGACCTCGAGTGGGCTGAGGACGAGGACCTCACGCTGCAGGTCACCCTGGGCGCGCACAAGCGCACCGTCGCCGTCCCCGCCGGGCAGACGACGGTCATCGCCCGTGTCGAGGTGCCCGGCGCCGAGCTGTGGTGGCCGGCCGGGTACGGCGACCAGCCGCTCTACAACCTGGACGTCGTGCTGCGCACCGACTCCGAGCTGCTCGACAGCACGGCGAAGCGGATCGGGTTCCGCACGGTCACCGTCGACACGACACCGGACGAGCACGGCACGCCGTTCACCGTCTTCGTGAACGACCGGCCGGTGTTCGTCAAGGGCGCCAACTGGATCCCCGACGACCACTTCCTCACCCGGATCACGCGCGAGCGGCTGGTGCGGCGCGTCGACCAGGCCGTGGACGCGCACGTCAACCTGCTGCGGGTGTGGGGCGGCGGGATCTACGAGTCCGACGACTTCTACGACGTCTGCGACGAGCGCGGTGTGCTGGTGTGGCAGGACTTCGCGCTCGCGTGCGCCGCGTACCCGGAGGAGGAGCCGGTGCGCGGCGAGCTGGAGGCCGAGGCGCGGGAGAACGTCGCGCGCCTGATGTCCCACCCCTCGCTGGCGTTGTGGAACGGCGGCAACGAGAACATGTGGGGGTTCGCCGACTGGGGCTGGCCCGAGCAGCTCGACGGCCGCACGTGGGGCCTCGGCTACTACGACGAGCTGCTGCCGTCGATCGTGGCCGAGCTCGACCCGACCCGGTTCTACTGCCCCAGCAGCCCGTACAGCCCCGGCGAGCACCACCCGAACGACGAGGACCACGGCACGCGCCACGACTGGCAGGTCTGGAACGAGGTGGACTACCGGCGCTACCGCGACCACGTGCCGCGGTTCTGCTCGGAGTTCGGGTTCCAGGGCCCCCCGTCGTGGTCCACGCTCACCCGCTGGATCCACGACCGGCCGCTGACCCCGGAGTCGCCGAGCTTCCTGTTGCACCAGAAGGCGGAGGACGGCAACGGCAAGCTCGTGCGCGGACTGGCCTCGCACCTGCCCGTCCCCGAACGGTTCGAGGACTGGCACTGGGCGACGCAGCTCAACCAGGCGCGGGCCGTGGGCTTCGGCATCGAGCACTTCCGCTCGTGGTGGCCGCGCACCGCCGGTGCGGTCGTGTGGCAGCTCAACGACTGCTGGCCCGTCACGTCCTGGGCGGCCGTCGACGGCGAGGAACGCCTGAAGCCGCTCTGGTACGGGCTGCGGCACGCGTTCGCGCCGCGGCTGCTGACCTTCCAGCCGCGCGACGGCCGGACGGTGCTCATCGCCGTCAACGACCACGACGAGCCGTGGGACGCGCACCTCACCCTGGACCGGCAGACGTTCCGGGGCGTCACGCTGCACCTGACTAGACTGCGCCGGACGGTGCCGCCCCGCTCGGTCCTCGCCGTGGACCTGGACGAGGCGTTGCTGAGCACGGCGCACGAGGACGCGGAGGTGATCGTGGCGACCACTGCGGAGGCCCGCGCGATCCTGCCGTTCCGGGAGGACCTCGAGCTGGCGTACGACCCGCGTCCCCTCACCGCGCGGGCGGAGGCGGTGCGCGGCGGGTACGAGGTCGAGGTGCGCGCGGACTCGTTCGCCCGCGACGTGGCGGTGCTGGCCGACCGGGTCGCGCCGGACGCCGTCGTGGACGACGCGCTCGTGCCGATGCTCGCCGGGGAGGTGCGCGTGTTCCACGTCCGCACGGACGCCGCCGTCGATCCCGCGGCCTTCACCGGACCGCTGGTCCTGCGCTGTGCCAACGACCTCCTCGCGGTGCCCCGTGTCCGCTGAACCGACCGGCGCGGTCGGGCTGGTGCTCGCGCGGCCGGCCCGCCTGCTCGGCGTCGAGCCGTTCTTCATGGAGTTCATCGCGGGGATCGAGGAACGGCTGGCGGAACGCGACCTGTCCGTCCTGCTGCACGTCGTGGCGGACCACGGAGCCGAGATCGCCGCGTACCGCCGGTGGGCGGCGCGCGGCCTGGTCGACGCCGTCGTGGTGGTGAACCCGGTCGCGGACGACCCGCGCCCGCCCGTGCTGGCCGAGATCGCGCTGCCCGCGGTGGTCGTCGGTGACGATCCAGTGCTGCCGTCGGTCCGCACGGACCACGCGGGCCCGGTCGCCGAGGCGCTCGGGCACCTGCTCGGCCTGGGACACCGCCGGATCGCGCGCGTCACCGGCCCCTCGGCGTTGCTGCACACCCGGGCCCGCACCGAAGCACTGCTGGCGGGGTGCGCCCGAGCGGGAGTGGAGCCGGTGCTCGTGGAGGGCGACTACTCCGAGGAGGCGGGCGCGAAGCTCACCACCGCGCTGCTCACCGGGCCGGAGCCGCCGACGGCGATCCTCTACGACAACGACGTGATGGCGGTCGCGGGACTCGCCGCGGCCGCGGAGCTCGGGGTCGCGGTGCCGGACCACCTCAGCCTGGTGGCGTGGGACGACTCGACGTTGTGCCGGCTCGCCTCCCCCGCGCTCACGACGATGAGCGTGGACGTGCACCAGTTCGGTGTGTCGGTGGCGGAGTCGGTGCTGGAGCGGATCGACGGTGTGCCGGTCGTGCCGCGCTGGTCGCCGACGGCGAGGTTCGTACCGCGTGGCACGACGGCGGCCGCGTCCTCTTAGATGGCCGGGTGGCCTTTGACGCGGATGCCCGCTCGATCGTCCTGCGCCGCTACTGGCAGCACGTCATCGAGTTCGCCCTGCTGTGCGTCGCCGCCGTGCTGGGCCTGGTCCTCGGTGTCCTCGTGTCGCTGCCGCTGATCAAGCTCGGCGCACCGAAGGAGGTCTTCACCTACGCGCCGCTGGTGGCGGTGGCCGCCGTGTCGCTGCTCGGGGTGCTGTGGCTCGAGATCTGGTACCCGTACCGGCACGGCGGCTCGACCCCGGCGATGCGGTGGCTCGGGCTGAAGATCACGACCCTGCGCGGCGGCGAGCCGTCGTTGCGCGACTACTTCGTGCGGTGGCTGCTGATGGCCGTGGACGGGTTGCTGCTGGGGCTGGTCGGCGCGGTGCTGATCGCCGTGACGCCGCGCAACCAGCGGCTCGGGGACCTGGTCGCGGGCACGGTCGTGCGGCGCGTCACCTGAGCAGGCCGCCCCGCCAGGCCCAGATGGCGATCTCGGTGCGGTTGCGCGCGCCGATCTTGCCGCCGGCGTTGGTGACGTGCGTCTTCACCGTGGACAACGAGATGTTCAGGTGTTCGGCGATCTCGGCGTTGGTCAGGCCGCGGCCCACCGCCAGCACGACGTCGAGCTCGCGACCGGTCAGCGGGGTGCCCGCGCCGCGCTCGCCGCCCGCGGTGAAGTGCGCGAGCAGCCGCACCGTGACGGCGGGCGAGACCAGCGCCTCTCCCCTGACCGCCGCGTGCACCGCCTCCACCAGCAACCGCGGCCGCGCGTCCTTGACCAGGAACCCGCACGCTCCGGCGAGCAGCGCCGCGTAGACGTTCTCGTCGACGTCGTAGGTGGTCACGACCAGCACCCGCAACGGGTCCTCGACGCCCGGCCCCGCCAGCAGCTCGGTCGCCCGCAACCCGTCGAGCTTCGGCATCCGGATGTCCATCAGCGTCACGTCCGGGCGCAACCGGCGCGCCAGGCGGACCGCGGCCTCGCCGTCGGCCGCCTCGCTGATCACCTCGATGCCGGGCTCGGCGTCGAGGACCAGCCGGAAGCCGGTGCGCACGAGGGTCTGGTCGTCGGCGATCAGCACGCGGATCGTCATCAGATCCCCCTCGGCGGGTCGAAGTCCTCCGGCACGCGCGCGGTCACCCGCCAGCCGTCGCCGTGCGGGCCCGCGGTGAGCTCACCGCCCAGCGCGGTGATCCGCTCGGTCATGCCGGCGATGCCGTGCCCGCCTTCGGCCGGTGCGCCGGCCGGCACGCCGTCGTTGTCGACCTCCAGCACCAGATCTCCCTCCTCGGAACGCACGGCCACCCACGTGGACGTGGCACGGGAGTGGCGCCGGGCGTTGGTCAGCGCCTCCATCAGAACCCGGTGCAGCGCAACGGAGACCTGGGGCGGCAACCTCATGGCCTCGATCTCGTCGGAGATGTGCACCGGCGTCTCCCCCGCCGCCGCGCGCACGACGTCGCCCAGCACCAGGCTCGGCGACGGCAGCGGTGCGTCGCTGCGCAGCACGCCGACGAGTCCGCGCGTCGCGGTCAGCGCCTCGGCCGCCGCGTGCTCGATCTCGTCGTAGACCTCGGCGGGGTCCTGGGAGGGCACCGCCTGGGCCGCGCGGGTCCGGACCACGATGCCGGTGACGTGGTGCGCCACCAGGTCGTGGAGGTCCCTGGCGAGCTGCAGCCTGTCCTCGTTGCGGACGCGGTCCAGCTCGCGGCGGTGCCGGGCGTCGGCGTCGCGCAGGATCAGGCCCAGCGCCAGCGCGGCGCCCCACGCCAGCGCGGCGGCGACCGGGAACAGCGAGTCCAGGCCGTAGCGCACGACCGGGGCGAGCACGACGGTGACGCAGGCGGCGGTGGCGAGCACCGCCGCCCGCGCAGGAGGGAGCCGGCGGCATCCGGCGGCGGCCAGCAACAGCACCGCCAGCACCTCCGTCACCGGCGGTCGCACGGGAGCCCGTTCCACGAGCCCCGCGACCGCGGTCCCGGCGAGCGAGAGCGCGATCACCGCGCCCGCCAGCAGTTCGATCCTGCGGGGGAACCTGCGCCGCAGCACCGCGAGAACCGCGGCGGCCTCCCCCGCGTACGGCACGACCATCGTCAGCAACGGCCCCAGCACGCCTCGCGGGGCGTCCCCGTCGACCGCGAGCACGGCGTCCGCGACCACCGCCGACGCGAGCGCGACGACCTCCGCCACGAACACGCTGCGCCGCGCCGGTGTTCCGGTCATACCGGCATTCTCGCGCCCGCTCCCCCGACCGGTTACCCCGCCCTCTTGACGGTGTCGAAGTAGACGTTGGACGCCGGCAGGTAACTCGCGATCACCGCCAGTGCCGCCACCGCCGCGCCCCCGTACGCCGGGAGCGTCGCCGACCCCTCGCCGACGAACAGCGACCCCACCTGGAACACGGTGAACACGGTCAGCAGCACCCTGGCCCAGTTGCGGCCCGACCGGAGTTTGAACGCGAGCCACAGCTGGACCAGCGCGATCACCACCGCGATGGTCGCGAAGGTCACCTGGGTGACGGTGGCCGCGCTCTGCAGCTGCTCCTCGGTCATCGACGTCCCCGACGACCTCAGCGCGTCGACCAGGTCGTCGCGCGTGCCCACTAGGACGCCCACGGACGTCACCGCGAAGACGCACGACACGAGGAATCCGACGAACGCCGCGACGACGGTGCCCGGCGGCGTGGTCCTGCCCGTTGCAGTAGTCATGATCACGACCGTAGGAGCGCCTGGAAGTCGTTGCACCACAGCGGATCGGCATCTCGTACTTTCGGACGAGAGCCCGGTTGCGGCGGTGTCGCGGCACCGCCAGCATGCCGGGCTCGTCCGTCGCGTCAGCGGGTCAGGGCGACGCGGGTGAAGTCGACCGGGACGTCCAGGGCGACGTTGATGTAGTTGGTGAACACGTTCAGGGCCACGTGCGCCACCGTCTCCACGATCTCCTCCTGGCTCAGCCCGGCGTCGCGCGCGGCCTGGACGTCGGTGTCGGCGATCTGGCCGCGCTTCTCGACCAGGGCGGTGGCCAGGGTGAGCACCGCGGCGGCACGCGGGTCGTCGGACCTGCCGCTCTGCGCGTTGCTCATCTCCTCGGCGGTGGCACCGGCCTTCTTGCCGAGCATGGTGTGCGCGGAGAGGCAGTAGTCGCAGCGGTTCCGGTCGGCGACGGCCACGGCGACCATCTCACCGAGCTTGGCGCCGAGCGCGCCCTTGCCCAGTGCGCCGAACTGGGCCCACATGCTGGTCAGCGCGGCGGGCGAGTGGGCGACGGCCTTGAACATGTTCGGCACGACGCCGAAGGCTCCCTTGATCTGCGCGAGGGTCTCGGCGCGCTCGTCGGTGATCTGGTCGGGGTTGGTGAGTTCGACGCGGGACATGGTGGTTCTCCTTCGTGTTGGGGTGTGATCAGGTGCAGGTGCCGTCGAGGGCGCAGACCGCGGGAGGGACGGCGCCGTCGAGCAACCTGGTGACGGCCGAGGCGAGCGACATGTCGTCGACCGGGCCGAGTTTCTGGCCGCGCAGCATGCCGTCGCGGTCGATGAGGACCGTGGTGGGCGTGCCCTGCATGCGGTAGCGGCTGAAGGTGACCGGCGCCGGGTGCGCGCTGCGCAGCGCGTCGACGCCGACCGGGAACGGGATGCGGTACTCGTGCAGGAACGCCTCGAGGCTCGTCGGGGTCATGGCCCTGTGGTGTTCGAACACGGTGTGCAGGCCGATGACGGCCAGTTCGTCACCGAAGGTCCTGGACAGCCGCACGGCCTGTGGGAGGGCGTGGCTGACGCAGCTCGGGCAGAGCATCTGGAACGCTTCGAGGACCACGACGCGGCCGTGCAGCTGGGCCAGGTTCAACGGCTCGCTGTTGAACCATTCGGTGGTCTCCCAGGGCATCGCGGGCGTGAGCAGCCCGCTCGACGGGGACAGCAGGAGGCTCACGGTCTCACCAGGCCCGGCCGGCGTAGGGCTGCGACCAGAGCGCGACCTGCAGCGTGACGGCCTTGAACCAGGCCTGGTGCATGGCATCGACCTGCTCGGCGTCGTGGCCACCTGCGGCGAGGAACGGCCGGATGGTCGCGGTGATCGGGTAGATGAACGCGATGATGTGGCGCAACGGGATGTGCGGCACCGAATCGGCGTGGTCGGTCTGGTTCTTCTTCGGCTCGGTGTGCCGCAGGGCGATCTCCTGCTGGTAGGCGAGCCAGCGCTCGTCGTACGGGCGCGTGCAGGTGTCGGCGATCCAGCGGGCGAACCTCGCCCGCACCCGCGCCAGGTAGTCGTCGATCGGCGTGCCGTCCGGCGTGGAGAAGTAGGCCACGAGGTGCGGGTGGGAGCCGACGAACCCGTACCAGACGTCCAGCACCTGCTCGATCTGTCCACTGAGGACCTCACCGGCCAGGCGCAGCGCCTCCTCGTCCGCCGGTCCGAACAGGACGCTCGCCTTCAGCAGCGCGAGGTCCGCCGGCGTGACCGGCGACGGCGCGAGGCCGGGGTCGTCGTGGGTGTAGCCCGGGACGGGTTCGGGAGACGTCATGTCGCTTCCTTCGCGATGTCGGAGTTCCGCGGTGGGGATGTCCACAGCGTGCCACAAACTAGGTAGGACTCCTACCAACTTATTCAGATGGGTGATCCAGGTCTCAACGGGGAATGCACGTACGATCGCCGTGGAAAGTCCCACTGGCGAGGCGGAACGCATGACAGACACCGACGGCACGGCCGGGCTCGACCGGCGGCTGGCCGACGCGCTCGAGCGGCTCGGGCACGGCATGCGTTCACTGGCCCAGCGCACGGCGCGGGAGCACGGGCTGTCGCCGTTGCAGCAGCAGGTGGTGCTCGCGCTGTCCCGCCGGTCGCAGCCGCGCGGCGAGGTGGCCGCGCTCGCGGCCGAGTTCGACGTGACGACGCCTACGATGTCCGACGCGGTGACCGCGTTGGAGCGCAAGGAACTCGTGACCCGCTCACCGGGGACGGACGGCCGCCGGCGCACGCTGGCGCTGACCGGCACCGGTGAGGAGGTCGCACGTGGACTGTCGTCCTGGGACGATCCGCTGACGGCGGCGCTCGCGGGGATCTCCGAGCAGGACAAGGCGGTCACGCTGCACACGGTGCTGCGCGCGATCGCCGACCTGCACCGCGCGGGCGTGGTGAGCGTGACGCGCATGTGCACGACGTGCCGGTTCTTCGGGCGCGACGAGTACCCCGAACCGGACGCACCCCACCACTGCCACCTGCTGCGCATGCCGTTGCCGCTGAACGGGCTCCGCACGGACTGCCCGGAACACGAACCGGCCGACGCGCCGACCCGGCGCAGGCGCGGCTGAGGCTCAGCCTCCCAGCCGCGCGGCCTGGTCCTCCAGGTCGCCGTCGACCCTGCGGCGCAACGACTTCACCCACGACTCGGGCAGCACGCGGGCGTGCCGGAGCAGCCGGCGCACGGCGACCTCGTCGTCGCGGTCGACGTTGAGCACGCGGTGCACCTCGGCCGCGGTGATCCCGTGCGACGGCCTGGTCGTGAGCTCCAGCGCGTCCCCCGCCGCGAGGCGTCCCGGCCGGAGGACCCGGCAGTAGAAGCCGGTGCGGCCCGTGTTCTGGGTGCGCACGGCCATGTCCTTGACCCCGTGGTGCGCCGCGAGCTTGTAGCAGGGCCGGCGGGGCTGGGTGACCTGCAGCAACACCGATCCGACCGAGTAGACCGATCCGAGCACGACGTCGCTCTCCAGCAGTCCGGACGTCGTGAGGTTCTCGCCGAACGCGGGCGTGGCGAGCGGACCGACCTCGTCCGCCCAGGCCGCGTAGTGCTCGCCGGGGTAGAGCAGCACCGCCTTGTCGGGCCCGCCGTGGTTCTCGCGGTCGCCCTGCTCGTCGCCCGCCAGCCCGAGCGGACCGACCTCGACGGCCCCGGACACGGGTGACTTCGCGATCGCGGAGGCCACCGGGCGGCCGCGCCACGGCAACGGCCGCACCACCCCCGTCGACACGACCGACACGTGCGCACCGCTCATGGGAGGACCTCGTTCCTGGAACCGTTCTTGTCTTCGGGGCACCCAGCATGCCACAGTGTGGCTAGGAGTCCTAACTACTTGGAGTGTACGTGGTCGCAGCAGACCCGGTCGCCGCCCTGCGCGGGGCCTCGCTGAGGGTGACGAAGCAACGGATCGCGGTGCTGGTCGCTCTGGAACGGCACCCGCACTCGGACGCGGAACACCTCGCGCGGGTCGTGCGCGAGGACCTGGGTTCCGTCTCCACGCAGGCCGTCTACGACGTGCTGACGGCGTTGTCGGAGGCACTGCTGGTACGCCGGATCGAGACGGGGCCGCGGGCGCTGTTCGAGCTGCGCGGCCACGACCACGACCACGTGCTGTGCCGGGAGTGCGGCGCGCTGGCCGACGTCGAACCGGCCGTCACCCCGCAGCACCTCCCGCAGGCGCACGGGTTCCGCGTCGACGAGACCGAGGTCCTGCACCGGGGTCTGTGCCCCGCGTGCCGGCCCGGCGTCCAGATCCCCTGATCGGAGAAGGTCCACCTGATGTCGTTCGAAGACAACACCAATCCCCTCACCACGGCCGCCGGCGCCCCGGTGGCGGACAACCAGAACAGCCTCACCGCCGGTGCGCGCGGACCCGTTCTGCTGCAGGACCTGTGGTTGCTGGAGAAGCTCGCGCACTTCGACCGCGAGGTCATCCCCGAGCGCAGGATGCACGCGAAGGGCTCCGGCGCGTTCGGCACGTTCACCGTGACCGGCGACCTGACCGCCTACACGAGTGCGGCACTGTTCAGCGAGGTCGGCAACCGGTGCGAGATGTTCGTGCGGTTCTCGACCGTGGCGGGCGAGCGCGGCGCGGCCGACGCCGAACGGGACATCCGCGGTTTCGCGACCCGCTTCTACACCAGCGAGGGCAACTGGGACGTCGTCGGCAACAACACGCCGGTCTTCTTCTTCCGCGACCCGCTGAAGTTCCCCGACCTGGCCCGCGCGGTGAAGCGCGACCCGAGGACCAACCTGCGCGACCCCGAGAACAACTGGGGCTTCTGGACGAACCTGCCCGAGGCGCTGCACCAGGTGACGATCGTCATGAGCGACAGGGGGATCCCGCGCTCCTACCGGCACATGCACGGCTTCGGGTCGCACACCTACAGCATGATCAACGCCGAGGGCGTCCGGCACTGGGTCAAGTTCCACTTCCGCACGCGGCAAGGGATCGAGAACCTCACCGACGAGCAGGCCGGTCAGCTGATCGGCCGCGACCGCGAGTCGCACCAGCGCGACCTCTTCGACGCCATCGAGCGCGGCGACTTCCCGGCGTGGAAGCTCTACGTGCAGGTCATGCCGGAGGCCGACGCCGCCACGTACCGCTTCCACCCGTTCGACCTCACGAAGGTGTGGAGCAAGGAGGACTACCCGCTGATCGAGGCGGGAGAGATGCGACTGGACCGCAACCCCGGCAACTACTTCGCCGACGTGGAGCAGGCCGCGTTCACCCCGGCCAACGTCGTGCCCGGCATCTCGCTCAGCCCGGACAGGATGTTGCAGGGCAGGCTCTTCTCCTACGGCGACGCGGCGCGGTACCGGCTGGGCGTCAACCACCACCAGATCCCGGTGAACCACCCGAACGGCGCCCGGCTCGTGAACACCTACCACCGCGACGGCGCGATGAGGGTCGACGGCAACCAGGGCGGCGTGCCGGGGATCGAGCCGAACAACTTCGGCCGCTGGGCCGAGCAGCCCGCCTACGCCGAGCCGGCGCTGGCCGCGGGCGGGGTCGCCGACCGGTTCGACTTCCGCGAGGACGACTCGAACTACTACGAGCAGCCGGGAGATCTGTTCCGGCTGATGACCGGGGAGCAGCAGCAGGCGTTGTTCGGCAACACCGCGCGGGCGATCAAGGGTGCTCGCAAGGAGACCGTCGAACGGCACATCCACCACTGCACCCAGGCCGATCCGGCCTACGGCGAGGGCGTGCGCAAGGCCTGCGAGGCGATCGGCGCCCTGTGACGGGTGTGGTGCGTGCCCCGCACGGGAGCACGCACCACGTCCGCGTCCTAGCCGAAGTTCACGTCACTGCACCACATGTAGGTCTGGTCGAGGTGGGACGCCTGCCAGATCGTGAACACCACGTGGTGGCCGCGGTACGTGCCGTTCGTCTGGACGTTGAACCGGATGTCCTTGGCCGGCGCGAACCTCCCCGTCTGGGTGACGAGGTCGAGGTTGCCCCAGCCCAGCCGCTGCGTGGTGGGGTCGAACCCGTTCTTGCTGACGTAGACCCGGAAGTAGTCCGCGCCATGACTCGCCTGGTCGTACAGGTGCATCTCGAAGTTCGCCCCCAGGTTGGTGGTCTTCCACCGGCCCGGGGTGTTCAGGGAGTTGTTGCGCGACAGCGCGTTGCTGCACAGCTGACCGTCCGGAGTGGATCCCTGGAAGTTGCCGCGCAGGCCGTCCCGCAACGCGCTCATCCAGTTCCACATGGTGTCGGCGTTGGCCTGGAACGCCTGGTAGCACATGGGGTCCTGCTGCTGCATGGCCGGATTCGTGTGCTGGCTGCCCCACGTCTGCCAGCACTGGTAGGCACGGGTGGCCGGACCGACGATCGTGCCGTGAGCCGACGCGGCCGGAGTCCACAGGAACGTGCAGACCAGTGCGCCGATGACGACGGCGACGAGACCGCGCCGTCTGGTGGAGAACCCGGAACTGCGCATGACAAGCCTCCGATCTTCGCTGATCGAGCGGCGGCGGATTGGGAGCGCTCCCAGAACAACAACCCTAGCGGTGACCCTCAGAGACCACAATGACACGAGGAGTTATGACGACATTCGGAGCAGCCGGTTCGTACCCCGGGCGGAAAAGCGCCATCATGCGAACGTTCCAGCGCGCCCCTAGCGTGAGGGCATGTCCCTGATCTTCTCCAGTGTCGTCGACGCTCCCCTGGACGAGGTGTTCGCCTGGCACGCGCGGCCGGGCGCCATCCACCGGCTCACCCCGCCGTGGCAGCCGGTGGGCGTCGTGCGCGAGGCGGAGTCCCTCGACGGCGGGCGCGCGGTGCTGGGGCTGCCGCTCGGACTGCGCTGGGGCGCCCGGCACACCGCTTTCACGCCACCGCACCGGTTCGTCGACGAACTGGACTCCGCGCCTCTGAAGTGGGCGCTGAAGTGGCGGCACAGCCACGAGTTCGCGGCGGAGGGCGACGGGACGCGGATGACCGACCGCGTGGACACGCAGGTCCCCGGCGTGTTCCTGCGGTCGATGTTCGCCTACCGGCACCGCCAGCTCGCCGCCGACCTGGCCGCCCAGGCGTCCGCGCGGAAGGCGGGCGACCGGCCGATCACGGTCGCGGTCACAGGTGCCAGCGGGTTCGTCGGCACGGCCCTGTGGTCGTTCCTCAGCACGGCGGGCCACCGGGTCGTGAAGCTGGTCCGCCGCTCCCCCACCGGTCCTGACGAGCGGCGCTGGGACCCGGACCGCCCCGCGCCGGACCTGCTGTCCGATGTGGACGCCGTCGTGCACCTGGCGGGCGCGTCGATCGCGGGCAGGTTCACCGACGCCCACCGCCGGGAGATCCGCTCCTCCCGGATCGGCCCGACCAGGGCACTCGCCGACCTGGCCGCCGCCACCGGCGTGCCGGTGTTCGTCAGCGCGTCCGCGATCGGTTTCTACGGCGCCGACCGCGGCGACGAGGAGCTCACCGAGGAAAGCGAACGCGGCGAAGGCTTCCTCGCGGACGTGGTCGCCGACTGGGAGGCCGCCACCGCACCCGCCGCGGCGGCCGGCGTGCGGGTGGTCACCGTGCGCACGGGGATCGTCCAGTCACCCGACGGCGGCACGCTGCGCCTGTTCCACCCGCTGTTCGCCGCGGGCCTCGGCGGAAGGCTCGGCGACGGCCGGATGTGGCAGTCGTGGATCGGCCTGGACGACGTGGTCGACGTCTACCACCGCGCGCTCTACGACGAGTCGCTGCGCGGCCCGGTCAACGCCGTCGCCCCGGAGGCCGTGCGCAACAGCACCTACACCACCACGCTCGCGAAGGTGCTGCACCGCCCGGCGTTGCTGCCGGTGCCGTCGTTCGGGCCGAAGCTCCTGCTCGGCGAGGAGGGTGCCCGCGAACTGGCTGGGGCGAGCCAGCTCGTCAGGCCCGCCGTGCTGACCGGGGCCGGGCACGCGTTCCGCCACCCGGACCTCGAGTCGGCGCTGAAGCACGTGCTGGGCCGCTGGTCGTAGTGATCACGAGCTAGGACGCGGATCCGGCGTGCACGAACACCTCGTTCGCGCCCAGCCGCGTGAACAGGTCCTGGTCGGCCGGGTCGCGCACCGCCGCCACGACGGTCGCCGTCGCGTTGAGCCCGCGCACGACCATCGTGATCAGCAGGCCGTCCAGGTCGTCGGGAACGGCCACGACGACCCGCTCCGCGAACTGCACCCCGGCCTGCTGCAACGCGCACATGTCCCGCCCGTCACCCCGTACGACCGTGGCACCGTTGGCGAGCGCACCGGTCAATGCAATGTCATCGGGGTCGAGCACGGCGATCGTGGCACGGTCGACCGGCACGTGTCTCAGGACGTCCAGCGCCGCGTCTCCGTAGCCCACCACCACCGTGATGCCGATCATCGTGGTTCCTCCCTGGTTGACTCATCGCGAACCTGACAGAGGGGATGCCCCGGTGCGGCTGGACTTGAACAGCTTCTTCGACCCGGACCTCGCACGGCACGTCGAGGAGTCCAGGACCCAGAACGCGAGGAGGGGAACCCGCCGCGGTCCCTCGGGCCCCGCGGAACTGCAGGAGATCCGCGCCGCGACCAGGGCGTCCGAGCACTCCACGCCGATCGAGCACGACGGCCGCCGGACCCACGTGCGGATCTTCCGCCCGGACGGCCACCCCCGCGGCGTGTACCTGCACTTCCCGGGCGGGGGCTTCTACCTCGGCTCCACCCCGCAGGACGACGAGCGCGACCAGCGGCTCGCCGACGCGCTCGGCATCGCGGTCGTGGCCGTCGACTACCGCCTCGCCCCGGAGAACCCCTGGCCGGCCGCACCCGACGACGCGGAGACCGCGGCCCGCTGGCTGGTCGCCCACGCCCACGAGCACTTCGGCACGACGAAGCTCGCCATCGGCGGCTTCTCGGCGGGCGCGACCCTCGCCGTGACGACGTTGCTCAGGCTGCGCGACCACCCGTTCACCGGCGCGGTTCTCCAGTTCGGCACGTACGACCTGAGCGGCCGCACCCCCGCGGGCAGGCTGATCGCGGACGAGTACTTCATCCAGGCCTACGCGGGCGACGCGCCGGACCGGACGGACCCCGACATCTCCCCCGTGTACGGCGACCTGCGCGGCCTGCCGCCACTGCTGGTCGTCGTCGGCGCGCTGGACGTCCTGCTGGAGGACAACCTCGCTCTGGCGTCCCGGGTGGTCGCGGCGGGCGGCGAGGTCGACCTGCGGGTGTACCCCGAGTCGCGGCACGGCTTCACCAACCGCGACACGACGATCGCCCGGCAGGCGCGGTACGACGTGCGGCGGTGGCTGGCGGACCGGCTCTCGTAGAACGCTGGACCGGGCCTCCCGTCCCGCCTGCCACCGGACGCCTTTCCGCGAGACGCGGCTACGCCAGGTGGATGCCCAGATCGGTGCGGCCGGGCGCCAGGTCCTCCCGCAACGCGCGCGTGTCCGCGTACTCGCCGTCGCGCAGGCGCCGGAACAGCCGCGGCCGTTCGTCCTCGATGCCACCGAGCCTGGCCGCCAGGCGCTCCACCTGCTGCTCGACGCCCTCCGCGTCGAGCGAGTCGGCGTCGTGGACGACGTGCAGGTCGAGCGCCTCGACGCCGCAGTACCAGAGGACGCCGTGGGTGATCGGGAAGAGCAACGACTCGAGGTCGCCGCTGATGCCGCGCGGACCGATGGAGCGCTCGTCCTCGCCTGCGGTGACGACGACCAGCGCCTTGCGCCCGACCAGGCCGCCGTCGCCGTACCGGCGGGGCACGCCGCGTTCGGGATCCAGGTCACCGTAGGCGAACCCGCTGGTGAGGACCCGGTCGAACCAGCCCTTGAGGATCGCCGGCGGCCCGTACCACCACAGCGGGAACTGCAGGACGAGCAGTTCGGCGGCCGCGAGCTTCGCCTGCTCCTCCTGAACATCGGCGGGCAGCTGGCCGCGGGCGTAGGCCTCGCCGGCCAACTCCGCGATGTTGCCGGGGCGGTCCGCCAGGTCCCCCAGGTCGCGGCGGGACAGCACGGGGTCGAAGTCCTGGGCGTAGAGGTCGGAGACCGCGACCTCGTACCGCTGCGACAGCGCCTTGGTCCCGGCTTGCAGGAGGCGGTCGTTCAGCGAGTCGCGGCGCGGGTGCGCGTACACCCACAGGGCGGTTCCGGGCTTCGGCGGATGAACGATGGTCATGCCGGCAAGTCAAGCCGCGAACGGCACGGCTCGGAATAGGTGAACGTCTCGCGCTCATGTGTGTGCGTCCGCGCCGGCGACCAGGGACACTCACGGGCGCGAACGACCCCCTGGGCCCGGCACCGTAGTTCCTGAACACAGGAACACGAGGAGCCGAGGACATGCCCACCATCACGCTGACCCAGCAGACCACCGCGACGCCCGAGCAGTTCGTCGCCGGCCTCACCGACTTCGGCCCCGGCCGTGCCGAGCTCTTCCCGAACAGCGCCGACGCGGACCTTCGGGTGCACGACAGGGGCGACGTGTTCGCCGACGTCACCGAGGGCTCGGGCGGCATCTGGGAGCGCCTGCACTACGACTGGTCGAACCCCGAGCGGATCGTGCTGACCACCGTGGACTCCAACGTGTGGGGCGGGCGGTCCGGCCACACCTACACGTTCACGAAGAACGCGGACGGCACGACGCTCGTGCACGCGGAAGTGGTGCGGGAAGGCAAGAACCTCAAGGGGAAGCTGCTCGGGCTCTCGCTCGGGCTGCTCGGCAGGAAGGTGCTCGGCGGCGCGCTCGAGAAGACCGTGCGGGCCGTCGAGTCACGGGGTTAGGTAAGGGTGCCCTGGGTCAGCGCGCCGGTGGGAGCTAACGTAGCCCGTCGTGAGCATGGTCGTGGAGCAACGCGGGCTCGACCCCGCGCCCGCGCTGGAGGGCCCGCACCGGCGGCGGCGCCTCTGGCTGGCGGGGCTGCTGGTGTTGCTGGCCGCGGCATCGGTGTTGTCGCTGGTGGTCGGCGCCCGGTCGCTCACGCCTGCCGAGGTGTGGCAGGGGTTGTTCGGCGACCCCGCCGGGGACCAGCGGCTCACCGACATCACGCTGATCGTGCAGACGCTGCGGGTGCCGCGGACGGTGCTCGCGGTCGTCGCGGGCATCGGGCTCGGTGTCGCGGGGGCGTTGATCCAGGGCCACACCCGCAACCCCATCGCGGACACCGGGCTGCTCGGCGTCAACTCCGGGGCGTCGTTCGCGGTGGTGCTCGCCGTGTCCCTGTTCGGGCTGCAGAGTCCGTTGCAGTACATGTGGTTCGCGTTCCTCGGGGCCGCGGCGGCGGGGGTCGTGGTGTTCGGGCTGTCGAGCCTCGGGCGCGGCGCGGGCAACCCGCTGACGCTCGCGCTCGCCGGGCAGGGCGTCACGTTGTTCCTGGCGGCCATGACGACGGCGGTCGCGCTGGGCAGCACCCAGGCGCTCGACGTGCTGCGGTTCTGGAACGCGGGTTCGGTGCAGGGCGTCGGGTTCGACGTGATCTGGGTGGCGGCGGTCTTCGTCGGCGTCGGGCTCGTCCTGGCGCTGCTCAACCTCCCGGTGATCAACCTGCTGAACCTCGGTGACGACGTCGCGCGCGGTCTCGGCGTGAACATCGCGGCGGGACGGACCATCGGTGTGGTGGCGGTCACGCTGCTCGCGGGCGCCGCCACGGCGGCGTGCGGGCCGATCGCGTTCCTCGGGCTGATGGTCGCGCACATCGCGCGGTGGTTCACGGGGCCCGACTACCGCTGGCTGGTGCCGTACGCCGGGCTGCTCGGCGCGATCGTGCTGCTGCTCGGCGACATCGCGGGCCGGCTCGTCGCGCGGCCCGCGGAACTGCAGGCGGGCATCGTCATCGCCCTCATCGGCGCCCCGTTCTTCGCGGTGCTGGTCTGGCTCGGGAAGTTCAGGCAGGCATGAGCAACGCACTCGAAGCACCCGACCTGCACCGCGGCGTCCGCGTCGGCGGCTGGTCCTGGGTCTGGCGGCCGTGGATCGTGCTCGTCACGGTCGTGCTGGCCGCGCTGACGTTCCTGGTCTTCTCGGTGTCGATCGCGATCGGCGACTTCACCATCGAACTGCCCGCGGTGTTCAGGACGCTGGTCGGGCAGGGCGAGCGGGTCGACGAGTTCGTGATCATGGACCTGCGGATGCCCCGGGCGCTCGTCGGTCTCATCGCGGGTGTCGCCCTGGGCATCTCCGGCGCGCTGACCCAGTCGATCGCGCGCAACCCGCTGGCCAGTCCCGACGTGCTCGGCATCACCGGCGGCGCCAGCGCCACGGCCGTCTTCGTCGTCACGGCGAGCGGCGGCGCGGCGATCGCGAACTCGATCGGGCTGTCCGCCGCGGCGCTCACCGGCGGTCTGCTGACCGGGTTGCTCGTGTACTTCATGGCCTGGAAGAAGGGGATCGACGGGTTCCGGCTGATCCTCATCGGCGTCTCGGTCAGCGCGGTCATGCAGGCGGTCACGACGTGGCTGCTGGTGCTGGCGGACATCCGCGACGTCGCCCGCGCGCAGCGGTGGCTCGTCGGGTCGCTCGACTCGCGGTCGTGGTCCGAGGTGTGGGCGTCGCTGTGGATCATGGCGGCGCTGGTCCTCGTCGTGCTGGTGGTGTCCTTCCAGTTGCGGCCCATGCACTTCGGTGACGACGTCGCCGCGGGGCTCGGCGTCCGCTACTCGGCGGTGCGCGCGGTCCTGCTGCTGTGCGCGGTGCTGCTGGCCGGTGTCGCGGTCTCGGCCGCCGGTCCGGTGCCGTTCGTGGCACTCGTCGGGCCGCAGATCAGCATGCGGCTGATGCGCACGCCCGTGCCGCCGCTGATCGCGTCCGGGCTCTTCGGCGCGTTGCTGCTGATCGGCTCCGACCTGGTCGCGCGGACGGTGCTGCCCAACGACCTGCCCGTCGGCATCGTGACGGCGATCATCGGCGGACCGTTCCTCGTCTACCTGCTGGTGCGGGCGAACGTGAAGCGGGCTGCCTGAGGACGGGCTTCCGGCATCGGCCACCGGGTGAGGCGTTGTTCACGCGTCAGACGCCTTTTCGCCTCCTCGGCAACGTGCGGGCCTTGGCGTCGTCGAGCGCACGGATGATGGCGGGCCGTTCGGACGGCTTGGTGCCGCGCAACGCCACGACCTTGGTCGCTGCTCCGCCCGCAGAGCCCTTCCGGTCACCTGCCGCCTGCGTCACCTTGACTGGATCGACACAACAGAGGACAGGCTTCGTTAAGTAAGGTTGCCCTATGACCGCGCTGCGCAACGATGCCGCCCGACTGGGGGCCGAGGGTGTCACGGTCGGGTACGCCGACCGGGTCGTGCTCGACAACCTCGACGTCGCCATCCCGACCGGGGTGATCACCACGGTCATCGGCCCCAACGGCTGCGGCAAGTCGACGTTGCTGCGCACGCTGTCCCGGCTGCTCAAACCGCGCCAGGGCACGGTGCTGCTCGACGGGCACGACATCGCGCGGCTCAGGACCAAGGACGTGGCGAAGCGGATGGGGCTGCTGCCGCAGACGCCGATCGCGCCGGAGGGCCTGACGGTCGCCGACCTGGTCGCGCGCGGCCGGCACCCGCACCAGAGCTGGGTGCGGCAGTGGTCGAGCGATGACGCGGACGTGGTCGCGAAGGCGTTGCACATGACCGGCGTGGCGGACCTGGCGCACCGCCCGGTCGACTCGCTCTCGGGCGGGCAGCGGCAGCGGGTGTGGATCTCGATGACGCTCGCGCAGGGCACCGACCTGCTGCTGCTGGACGAGCCGACGACGTACCTCGACCTCGCGCACGCCATCGACGTGATCGACCTCGTCGACGACCTGCACGAGAGCGGCTGCACGATCGTGATGGTCCTGCACGACCTGAACCTCGCGGTGCGGTACAGCGACAACCTGATCGTGATGAGGTCCGGGTCGATCGTGGCGCAGGGTCATCCGAGCGAAGTGATCACGAGCGAGCTGTTGCTGGAGACGTTCGGCCTGCAGGCCAAGGTGATCGACGACCCGGTGAGCGAGCGGCCGTTGATCGTGCCGATCGGGCGGACCCACGTGGTATCGAAGAGTGACCAAGACCTTGGTTAGCCTGCCCTAACTGGGTGATAAGGTTCGGCTGTCCTAATTTCCCCCGCCGCGTGGGCAGCGAAGAACGAGGTGCCGAATGGGCCAGAGAACGACCATGACCTGGAAGCGACTGACCGCTGTGGCAGCAGCCGCAGTCGTCGGTGCCAGCGTCCTCGCCGGGTGCGGTTCCTCCACGCCTGAGACGAACTCCGGCACGAACAACGCCTCCGGTGGCACGTTCCCGACCACGGTCGAGCACTTCTTCGGCACGACGGAGATCAAGGAGGCGCCGAAGCGCGTCCTCTCCCTCGGCTACACCGACGACCAGACGCTGCTCGCGCTCGGCGTCGTCCCGGTCGGCATGGTCGACCAGTACCCGAACCCCGAGGGCACCAAGCCCGACATCAACACGCAGTGGGCCTGGGTCAAGGACAAGTGGGGCTCGACCACGCCCGAGGTCGTCATGAAGAACGGCGACACCGAGCCGAACTACGAGAAGATCGCGCAGCTGCGCCCCGACCTGATCGTCGCGGTGTACTCCGAGGCCGACCAGGCCTGGTACGACAAGCTGACCAAGATCGCACCGGTGGTCGGCCGCACCAAGGCCGAGAAGGAGCCCTTCAGCGCGAAGTGGCAGGACAACGTGCTGCAGATCGCGAAGGCGGTCGGCAAGGGTGACGAGGGCGCGAAGCTGATCAAGGGTCTCGACGACAAGCTCGCCGAGGCCAAGAAGGCCAACCCCGGCTTCGCGAACGAGACCGCCACCGTGGTCACCTGGTACAAGGACGCGGTCGTCCCGTTCACCACCACCGACGTTCGCGGCCAGCTCGTGTCCGGCATCGGGTTCAAGGGCAACACGAAGGTCGACGAGCTCGCCGGCGGCAGCTTCACCGCCCAGCTCTCGCCCGAGCGCATCGACGTGATCAACACCGACCGCATCTTCGTGATCGCCGACAAGGCGGACGCGGACTCGCTGAAGAACTTCCAGCTCTTCGCGAACCTGCCCGCGGTCAAGGCCGGCAAGGTCCACTACATCCTCGACAGCGAGGGCCCCGCGGTCGGTGCCGCGATCTCGCAGGCCACTCTCGCGTCCCTGCCCTACGCGATCGACGAACTGGTGAAGGCCGCCAAGTCCGGCGCCTGATCCACGCACAACCCCAGCGAAAGGCCTCTCCTCGTGACCACGAGCGTCTCCGGCGTGCCGTCGAAGATCCTGCGCACGGCGTCCGGGCGGGAGGCCTCCCGCTGGCTGCTCGACCACTGCCGCACCGCCCCCGCCCTGCCGATCGCCACCGTCGTGGCGACGGTGGCGGGGGCGTTGCTGCAGATCGTCCCGGTGTTCCTGCTGGGCACCGTCGTCGACGGGATCGTGCAGGGGCGCGACGCGTCGATCCTCTGGTCGATCGGAGTCGCGACCGTCGTCTCCGCACTGGCGGGGGCGGTCATGACCGCGGTCTCGACCTACCTCGTCGGCCGCGTGGGCGCGGAAATGCTGGCGCGCCTTCGGGAAGGCGCCGTCCGCGCGGTGCTCGGGATGCCGAGCGCGCGGATCGAGGAGGTCGGCCGCGGTGACGTGCTCTCGCGCGTCGGCGACGACGTCGCGATCATCTCCAAGGGCTTCCGCACGGCCATCCCGACGATCTTCTCGGCGGTCGTGCTCGTGATCATCGCGACCATCGGCATGTTCGGGCTCGACTGGCGCCTCGGCCTCGCCGGCGCCTGCGCGTTGCCCGCCTACTGGTTCGCGCTGCGGTGGTACCTGCCGCGGTCGCAACCGCTCTACCGCGCCCGGTCCGAGGCGCAGGCCGACCGCGCGCAGGCGTTGATCAGCGGCCTCGACGGCATCGCGACCGTGCGCGCCTACCGGCTCGAGAACGCGTTCCGCGACAAGGTGACCGCGGAATCGTGGCGGGTGCGCGACATCGGCATCGAGGTCTTCCGGTTCTTCGGCCGGTTCATCGGCCGGGAGAACCGCGCCGAGTTCATCGGCCTCGGCCTGATCATCGTCGTCGGCTACTTCCTCGTGACGAACGGGGAGTCGTCGCTCGGCCAGGTCTCCGTCGCCGCGTTGCTGTTCCACAAGCTGTTCGTGCCGCTCGGTCTGATCATGGCGTTCTTCGACGAGGCGCAGAAGTCCGGCGCCGGGCTCACCCGGCTGGTCGGCGTGCTCACCGAGTCCGACGGCGACCAGCTCGTGCGCAGCGCCGTGGCCGTCGACGCGGACGCGAAGCCGCTTCCGGTGTCGGTGCGCGGGCTTTCCTTCCGCTACCCCGAATCCGAGCACGACGTGCTGCGGGACGTCGACCTCGAGATCCCCGCCGGCACCTCGCTCGCCCTGGTCGGCGCGACGGGTGCGGGCAAGACCACGCTGGCCGCGCTGGTCGCGGGCACCGGCACCCCGCTGACCGGATCCGTGCACATCGGCACCTCCGACCTGGCGGAGCTCGACGAGGCGGGCGCTCGCGCGCTGGTCAGCATCCTCACCCAGGAGGCCCACGTCTTCGCCGGTCCGCTGGCCGAGGACCTGCGTCTCGCGGCACCGGACGCGACCGACGACGAGCTCATGGACGCGTTGCGGACCGTGGGCGCCGACTCGTGGGTGAACGCGTTGCCACAAGGCTTGCAGACCGACGTCGGCGAGGGCGGCGAGCGCCTCGACGTGACCAAGGTGGCCCAGATCGCGCTGGCCCGCCTGGTGCTCGGCCGCTCCCCCGTCGTCGTGCTGGACGAGTCGACGGCCGAGGCGGGCAGCCAGGGTGCCGCGGCACTGGAACGCGCCGCGCTCGCCGCCTGCCGGGGCCGCACGACGCTGCTGGTCGCGCACCGCCTGACCCAGGCCATCGCCGCCGACCGCATCGCCGTGCTCGACGCGGGCCGTGTGCTGGAACAGGGAACGCACGAAGAACTTGTCGCGCGTGACGGGCGTTACGCGGCACTTTGGGCCGCTTGGCGATTCGGATCCGCAAATACTTAGGTTAGGCTACCTTCACCGATCGTGAAGGGATGGCTGAGTCGTCGATGGAACAGATGGCCGACCGTGACGTACTTCTTTCGACCGCCCGGATCGCCTCCGTTCGGCGCCGGGCCGGTGAGTACCCGCAGCGGACCATCGCCGTGGCGAGTGCCGTCGCACTGCACCACTGGGCGGACCCTTCTTTCGCGGTCGAGGGCTTCGAGCTCACCCCGTCCACGCTGTTCAACGACGTGCTCGTGTGGGCCGACAAGGGCCAGAACTCCGCTGTCGCCGAACGGCCCGGCGGATGGGCGATCCCCGTTCCCGGCGGCGTCGACCTCGCCGAGGCGCAGCGGGTGCTGGACGACCTGGCCGAGTTCCCGAACCGTGCCATCGGCACGCTGACGTCCCAGACGGTCGAGGAGCGCCTCGCGGAACTGGCCCGCTGGAACGACAACGAGTTCCCGCGCGAGCGCCCGAGCATCGTCGAGCTGTTCCGCGAGCAGGCCCGACAGCGCCCGGACGCCGTCGCGATCAACGACGACGACCGCGCCTTCACCTACGGCGAGGTGCTGGCGTTCTCCAACCAGCTCGCGCGCCACCTGGCCGAGCGCGGCGTCACCGCCGAGCAGGTCGTCGGCATCTCGTTCCCCCGCTCGGCCGAGATGGTGGTGAGCCTGCTCGCGGTGCTGCAGGCCGGAGCCGCGTTCGTGCCGCTGGACCCGCAGTGGCCGGCCTCGCGCCGCGAGTCCGTGATCACCGACGCCCAGGTCGTCCTGACGCTGGGCAGTGGCCAGGAGAACGAGCCGGAAGCCGTCGCGGTCGATCTCTCCGACTGGGCCTTCTCCGGCTACTCCGGTGATCCCACCGACGTCGCGATCCGGGGCGCGCAGCTCGCGTACGTGATGTTCACGTCCGGTTCGACCGGTCGCCCCAAGGGCGCGATGATCCGGCACGAGGCGATCAGCGAACGCCTGCTGTGGCAGGTGCACCAGATCCTCCACTTCGGACACTCCGACGCGTCGCTGTTCAAGGCGCCGCTGTCGTTCGACATCTCCGTCAACGAGATCTTCCTGCCGCTGGTGTGCGGTGGCCGGACCGTCGTCGTGCGCTCCGGCGGCGAGCGCGACCCGCACCACCTACTGCGCACGATCGACCGCCACCGCGTGACGTTCGTGTACCTGGTGTCGTCGATGCTGGACGTGCTGCTGAACATCGCGGGCGAGGGCGAACTGGGAAGCCTGCGGCACGTGTGGTGCGGCGGCGAGGTGCTCACCCCCGAGCTGTACGAACGCTTCCGCACGCGGCTCGACATCCCGATGTACCACGGCTACGGCCCGGCCGAGGCCACGATCGGCGTCTCGCACGTCATCTACCGCGGCGAGGCCGAGCGGCTGTCGACGTCGATCGGCAAGGCGAACCCGAACACGGACCTCTACGTGCTCGACGACCAGCTGCGGCCGTGCCCGGTCGGTGTCGGCGGCGAGCTGTACATCGGCGGGTTCCTGCTGGGACGCGGTTACGTGAACGCGCCGGGCCTGACGGCGTCGCGGTTCGTCGCGAACCCGTTCGCCACCGACGGTTCCCGGCTCTACCGGACCGGTGACCTGGCGCGGTTCGCGGCGGACGGGTCGCTCGACTTCCTCGGCCGCGTCGACAACCAGGTCAAGATCCGCGGCATGCGGCTCGAGCTGGAGGACGTCGAGCTCGCGCTGGCCGAGCACCCGCGGGTGCGCCACACCTGTGTCGTGGTGCGGAAGAACTCGGCGGGCGGCAACCACCTCGTCGGGTACGTCGTGCCGTCCGACCCGGACCTGACCTCGGACGCCGTGAAGCAGTGGGCGACCGAGAACCTCGTCGAGTACATGGTGCCCGCGCACGTCGTCGTGATGAGCGAGTTCCCGTTGACGCCCAACGGGAAGCTCGACCGCCGCGCGCTGCCGGAACCGGTCGTGGAGACCGGACCGATCACCGAGGCCGCCACCGACGACGAGGCCGTGATCTGCGCCGCCGTCGCGTCCGTGCTGCGGATCGAGCAGGTGGGCGCCGACCAGGACTTCTTCGAACTGGGCGGCGACAGCATCCTCGCGATCTCGCTGCTGTCCGCGCTGCGGGCCGAGGGCGTGTTCGTCACCGCCACCCAGATCTTCACGAACCGGACTCCGCGTGCACTCGCCGCGGTCGCTTCCCGTGACGGCGCAACGGCGGTGGACCACGACGACGTGCCGACCGGTCCGGTGGCGGGCCTGCCGATCGTGCAGTGGCTCGGGGAGACCACGGACGCCATCGACGGGTTCGTGCAGTCGGTCGTGCTCAACACCCCCGCCGAGCTGACCTCGGACGCCCTGACGCGGATCCTCGACGCGCTGGTCGCGCGGCACGACATGCTGCGCGCCAAGCTCGTCCGGGGCGAGCGCTGGTCGTTCGACATCCCCTCCGACGGGTCCGCGTCGTGGGTGGAGAGCAACGCCTCCCTGGAGGAGTGCGTCGCGGCGGCGACCGAGGGGCTGGACCCGGACGCGGGCGTCATGCTGCGCGCTGTCTGGCGTTCGGAAGCCCGCCAGCTCGTGCTCGTGATCCACCACGTCGTGATCGACGGCGTCTCGTGGCGCATCCTGTTCGACGACCTCGCCCTGGCCTGGCAGCAGATCTCGTCCGGTGCCCCGGTCGAGCTCCGCCCGGTCGGCACGTCGTTCCGGCGCTGGACGCAGTTGCTGGAGCAGGCGTCGTTCGAGGGCGACCGCGCGTACTACGAGCGTCGGCTGCCGGGTGTGGACCAGCTGCTCGGGCGGCGCGAGTTGACCGAGGCGGATGTCGTTGCGTCCGAACAGGTCCGCACCGTCACGGTCGGCTCCCGGGCCACCGCCGCGCTCCTCGGTGACGTTCCCGCGCTGTTCCACGCCAAGGTGAACGACGTGCTGCTGACCGGTCTCGCGGTCGCTCTCGCCCGCTGGCGGCGCGACAACGGGCAGGACCAGACGTTCGCGCACGTCGAACTGGAGGGCCACGGCCGCGAGGGCCGGTTCGTGCCGCGCGACCCGGACCTGTCGCGCACGGTCGGCTGGTTCACGACGCTGTTCCCGGTGACGGTCGACCCGGTCGACGTCGACGACCTCGCCGCGGCTTTGAAGCGGGTGAAGGAAGACCTCGCGCGGGTGCCGAGCAACGGCGTCTCGTACGGCGCCTTGAAGTACCTGCACGACGAGAGCTTCGACGCGTCCCGCCCGCAGGTGCTGTTCAACTACCTCGGCCGGTTCGCCGGGGGCACGACCGGCGACTGGCAGCTCGCGGAGAACGCGGGCCAGCTCGGCGAGAGGCGCGACCCGGCGATGCGGCTGCCGCGCGCCCTGGAGTTCAACGCCTCCGCCGAACCCGGCGCCGACGGCGAGGTGGAGCTGGTCACCGTCCTGTCGTGGCCGGCCGGCGTGTTCACCGACGCCGACATCACCACGATCGGCGAGTACTTCGTCGCCGCGCTCGAAGGCCTGGCCGGGCTCACCGCCGGTGGCCACTCCCCCAGCGACTTCCCCCTGGTGCCGCTGACCCAGGCCGACGTCGACGCCCTGGACTCCCCGGCGCTGCGCGAGGTCCTGCCGCTCACGCCGTTGCAGGAGGGTTTGTACTTCCACTCCGTCTTCGACGACGACTCCGCGCACCGGTACGTCGAGCAGCAGCTGCTGACACTGACCGGCGCCGTCGACGCCCGGCGGCTCGAGGAAGCCGCGACGCGGGTGTTCGAGCTGTTCCCGAACCTGGCCGCGCGGTTCGCGAGCCTCGCCGACGGCCGGGTCGTGTCGGTGCTGGAGTCGGGTGTCCGGCCGGTGTTCACCACGGTGAACGGCCAGGGCATGTCCGACGAGGAGATCAGCGAACTCGCCGAACGCGACCGCGTCGCCGGCTTCGACCTCGCCACCGGTCCGCTGATGCGCTACACGCTGGTGCTCACCGCGCCGCGCCGGTACGTGCTGATCCAGACCGTGCACCACATCATCGCCGACGGCTGGTCCGTGCCGCCGATGCTGCGCGCGCTGCTGGCCGAGTACGACGCACCGGGGTCGGTGCACGTGCGCGGCAGCTACTCCGACTACGTGCGGTGGCTCGTCGAAAGCGACGCCCAGGAGAGCGACCGGGTCTGGGCGCGCGAGCTGGAGGGCCTGCCCGGTCCGTCGATCACCGTGCCGGACCACACGCCGTCCAGGATGTTCGCCGACATGCACCTCGACGCCCCGTCCGATGTGGACGAACGGGTGCGCGCCGCCGGGGTGTCGCTCAGCGTCGCCGTGCACAGCGCGTGGGCCGTGACGCTCGGCGGGATCCTGGGCCGCCAGGACGTCGTGTTCGGGTCGACGGTGTCGGGCCGTGACGCCGACGTGCCCGGCATCGACGAGCTCGTCGGCCTGTTCATCAACACCATTCCCGTGCGCGCCAGGTGGTCCGGCGGCACGACCGCGCGCGAACTGCTCGACGCCGTGCGCGAGCACCAGACCGCGGTCCTGCCGCACCAGCACGTGTCGCTGTCCAGGATCGGCAAGCTCGCGAACGCCGGGGCGCTCTTCGACACGCTCGTGGTGTTCGACGTCTCGGCAGACGTGACCTCGTTGCGCAGCGAGTCGTTCGGCATCGAGCGCGTCGACGGCGAGGGCGCGCCGCACTACCCGCTGACGCTGGTGGTCGAACGCCGGCACGACGGTTCGGTGCGGTTCAACCTGATCCACGACACCGCCGTGATCCGTCCCGCCGGTGCCCGCCGGATCGTGGAGACGTTCGCCGGCACGCTGACCGCGCTGCTGACCGGCGAGGACGTCCCCACGCCTCGGGAGGACGAGCCCGCCGCGGTCGAGGCCGCGACGCTCGCCGAACTGTTCGACGCCGCCGCCGGCCGTGCGCTCGAGTCGCGGGCAGTGACGCTGTGCCGCATCGACGGCACCTCCGAAAGCCTGTCCTACGGCGAACTCGCCGAGGCGAAGACGCGGCTCGCACGCACGCTCGCCAACGCGGGCGTCGGGCCGGACGAACGCGTCGCCGTCGCCGTGCCGCGATCGCTCGACCAGGTCGTCTCGCTCGTCGCGGTCGTGTCCGCGGGTGGCGCGTACGTGCCGCTGGACGTGGCGTACCCGGACGACCGGCTCGAGTACCTGATCGCCGACACCGCGCCGCGGGTCCTGCTCATCGCTCCCGAACAGCGCGACCGCTTCGCAGCGATCGTCTCCCGGATCGGCGGCGGCACGCGGGTGGTCGCCGTCGGCGACGAGGTGGACGGCCCCGGTGTGCTCACGCCGGCGACCTGGCGGCACCCGGCGTACGTGATCTACACGTCGGGGTCGACCGGCAAGCCCAAGGGTGTCGTGGTGTCGCACCGCAGCGCGGTGACGTTCCTGGCGAACGTCCAGCCGGACGTGGCCATCGGACCGGACGACGTGGTCACGCAGTTCCACTCGTTCTCGTTCGACCCCGCCGTCATGGAGGTGTGGGGCACGCTGACCAACGGCGCCGAGCTCGTGGTGCCCGACCGCGGGCTCACCCGCTCGCCGGTCGACTTCCACCAGGTGGTGCGCGAGCGCGGTGTCACCTTCATGCTCCAGACGCCGGCGTCGTTCCACCAGATCGTCGAGGCGGACCGGCACTGCGAGCCGATCACGACCCTGCGCAGGGTCATCGTCGGCGGTGAGGCGCTGGAGCCCGAGCGGTTGCGCACCTGGGCGGAGCGGTACGGCACCGAGCGGGTGGAGATCGCGAACTGCTACGGCCCGACCGAGTCCACCGTGTACACGACGTGGCACGTGCTCGACGACCACGACTACGAGCCCGGCCGTGCCGACGCCTGCCCGATCGGCCCGCCCGTGCCGGGCCAGCGGACCTACGTGCTCGACGACCGGCTGCGGCCGGTCGGGCCGGGTGTCACCGGTTCGCTCTACCTGGCCGGGCCGCAGCTCGCGGAGGGCTACTCGAACCGGCCTGGACTCTCAGCCAGCCGCTTCGTCGCCGACCCGTTCGCGGGCGACGGCTCCCGCATGTACCACACCGGTGACCTGGCGAGGTGGAACCTCGACGGCGAGATCGAGTTCCTCGGCCGCGCCGACGGCCAGGTGCAGCTGCGCGGCTTCCGCATCGAGCTGGGCGAGGTCGAGGCCGTCGTCCGCGAGGTCCCGGGCGTCACCGACGTCGCCGTCACCGTGGCGGACACCGCCGACCACCTGGTCGCGCACGTCGTCGGCACGCCACCCGCCGACATCGCGTCGCTGCTCGCGGGCAAGCTGCCGCAGCACATGGTGCCGCAGCGGATCATCCCGCTGGAGCGGCTGCCGATCACGGTCAACGGCAAGCTGGACCGCGCCGCCCTGCGGGAACGCGCCCGCGAGCACGCGGCCCCCGTGGCCGCGCCGGCCGTCGAGGCGGACTCCTCCGTGCTCGACTCGCTGGTCGAGATCTTCCGCGACGCGCTGCCGGTGTCCGATGTGGACGCCGACACCGACTACTTCGTCGCGGGCGGCGACAGCATCGTGGCGATCGGCGTGGTGAACCGGGCGCGGGCGCTCGGGTTGCAGATCTCGCCGCGCGACATGTTCCTGCACAAGACCCCGCGAGCGCTCGTGGAGAAGTTCGCCGCGCAACCCGTGCGGCAGGCGGCCCCGGTCGTGGAGGAGATCTCCGACGGCCCGGTCGTGCCGACGCCGATCGTGTTGCGGCTGCGGGAGCTCGGCGGGTCGCTCGACCTCTTCGCCCAGGCGCGACAGCTGCCGTGCACGAGCCTGGAGGAAGCCCGGCGCGCGGCGAACGCCGTCGTGGCGGCGCATCCCGCGCTGCGGTTGCGGCTCGACACCGACCAGGGCGTGTGGTCGCTGCGGACCGAGCCGGCCGCGGACGCCGACGTCGTCGTGTCGGCGGACGACCCGCAGGAGGCCGCCGAGGCGGCCGCGCGCAGGCTCGACGCCGAAGCCGGTGTCGTGGCGGCGTTCACGTGGCTGGAGAACAGCGGCACGCTGGTCGTCGTCGTGCACCACCTCGCGGTGGACGCCGTGTCCTGGATGATCCTGCTCGAGGACCTCGCCGTCGCGATGCGCGGCGAGGAGCTCGCGCCCGTGACGACGTCGTTCGCCTCGTACGCCGCGGCGCTGGCGCTGAACGCCCAGTCCGGCGGCGACCTGCACCGGTGGATCGAGACGCTCGACGCCCCCGTGCTCACACCGCGGCTGGGTGAGCGGCGCGAGATCACCGTCGCGCTGGCAGCGGACATCACCGGCAGCGTCGTGCGGAAGGCGCCGAACGCTTTGGGCGTCGGCCTGACCGAACTGCTGCTCGGCGCGCTGCGGACCGCGCTCACCGAGATCCAGGGCACCCCGACGGACCTGGTGGTCGACCTGGAACGGCACGGCCGCGTGCCGGCCGCCGGGCACCACGACTACACCCGCACGGTCGGCTGGTTCACCGCGATCGCGCCCGTGAGGCTCGGCCCCGCCACGGATCCCGTCGAGGCGGCCCGCGAGGTCGTCTCCCGGCAACCGGACGAGGTCGCGCACGTCGAGTTCGGTCGGCTGCGCCACCTGAACCCGCAGACCGCGCCCGTGCTGGCCGCGCTGCCCCGGCCGCAGGTGCTGTTCAACTACCTCGGCCGCGCCAGCGAGTCGCAGGCGCTGCACGTCGATCCCGAGAACCGGCCGAGCCCGTACGCGGTCGAGGTCAACTGCTGGGTCGACGCCCACGGCTCGTTGCGCGCCACGTTCGGGCTGACCGACGACGTGTCGGACGAGATCGCGGCGCGGTGGCTGCTGGCCCTGGAGCGGATCGCGGACGCCTCGGCGACCGTGCGCCACACCGCTCCGGTCTCGCCGTTGCAGCGCGGCCTGTACTTCCAAGCGGAGCTCGCCGGCGGTTCGGGTCAGTACGTGGCCCAGAGCTTCTTCGCGTTCGACCGGCGCCTCGACCCCACCGCCCTGGGCAAGGCGCTCGACCACGTGATCGCGAAGCACCCGGTCGTCGGCGCCGGTTTCGAGACCGACGAGAACGGCACACCGGTGCAGGTGCTGGGGATCAGCGGTCCGACGCGGGTGCGCACGGTCGACGTGCTCAACTCCGACGCCGTCGAGGCCTGGCGCGGGAAGGACCGCGCCACGGGCTTCGACCTGACCTCACCCCCGTTGGTGCGGCTGACGGTCCTGCGGCTGCCGGACGGCCGGGACGCGCTGCTGTTCACGAGCCACCTGCTGCTGTGGGACGGCTGGTCGCGCGCGATCGTGCTCGACGACCTGTTCGACGCCTACCGCGCGCTGCTCGCGGGCGAGCCGGTCGACCTGGCGCCCGCCACGCCGAGCTTCGAGAGCTACACCCGCGCGCTGGCCGAGAAGGACGCCGAGGCGGCGACCCGGTTCTGGGCCGGTCACCTCGCGGACCTTCCCGGCCCGACGCTCCTCGGCGACCAGTCCACTTCGGACTCGCTGCCCACCAAGATCGTGCGGACGTTGCCGGTGGAGGCGTCGAACCGGGTGCGGGAGACCGCGCGCCGGCACGGCGTGACGGTGAACTCGGTGGTCACCGGAGCTCTCGGGCTGGTGCTCGGCCGCGAGACCGGGCGTGGTGACGCGGTGTTCGGCGTGACGGTCTCCGGACGGGAGGAGGAGGGAACCGAGGGCATCGTCGGCGTCCTGCTCAACACCGTGCCGATGCGCGTGAACGCCCAGCCGCACAACACCGTCGGCGAGTTCCTCGCGGGCGTCCAGGCGTCCCGCGTCGCGACGATGGAGCACGAGCACTTCGGCCTCGGCGAGATCCAGCGCGCGAGCGGCCACGACCAGTTGTTCGACAACCTGTTCGTGCTGCAGAACTTCCTGGACGACGACACGTTCACCGAGTTCAACGCGAAGAACGGGATCGTCGACCACGACGCGGAGGACTCGACGCACTACCCGTTCACCTGGGTCGTGACGCCAGGTGAAGAGCTGACGGTCAAGGTCGAGTACCGGCCGGACGTCACCGATCCGGCGTTCGCGCAGCGGGTGTTCGACTCCTACCTGGCCGTGCTCGACGAGCTGACCGGCACCGACGGGCTGCTCGGCTCGATCGGGTCGGGACCGGCGCCGGAACTCAACCCCGCCAACGACTTCGGCAACCTGACGGTGGTCGACCTGTTCGACCAGGCGGCCGACCGCAACCCCGAGCGGGTCGCGTTGGTCGCGCACGGCGGCACGATGACGTTCGCGGAACTCCGGGACCGCAGCCGTCACCTCGCCGGCGTGTTGTCGGACAAGGGGATCGGCGTCGAGACCTCGGTCGCCATCGCCGTGCCCCGCTCGCTGGACTGGGTCGTCGCGCTGTTCGGCATCCTGCGCTGTGGCGCGGCCTACGTGCCGCTGGAGCTGGACCACCCGGACGAGCGGATCGCCGCGATCATCGACGACGCCCAGCCGGCGTTGGTCGTCACGACGAGCGCGGTGGCGCCGCGCATCCAGGGCACCACGTTCAAGCTGGACGAGCCGTGGCCGGACGCCGAACCGGTGACCACCTTCTCCGAGAACGACCCGAACAGGCTCAGGCACGCGGCCTACACGATCTACACCTCGGGTTCGACCGGCAAGCCCAAGGGCGTCGTCACGGAGTACGCGGGCCTGACGAACATGCTGGTCAACCACCAGCGGCGGATCTTCGAGCCGGTGCTGGCCGAGCACGGGCACCGCACGTTCCGGATCGCGCACACCGTGTCGTTCGCGTTCGACATGTCGTGGGAGGAGCTGCTCTGGCTCGCCGACGGCCACGAGGTGCACATCTGCGACGAGGAGCTGCGCCGCGACGCGACCGGGCTCGTCGAGTACTGCCTGGAGCACGAGATCGACGTCATCAACGTGACGCCGACCTACGCGCAGCAGCTGGTGGCCGAAGGGCTGCTGGCCGCCGAGCACAAGCCCGCGCTGGTGCTGCTGGGCGGTGAGGCCGTCACGCCGACGTTGTGGCAGCTGCTCGCCGACACCCCCGGTGTGGTGGGCTACAACCTCTACGGGCCGACCGAGTACACGATCAACACGCTGGGCGTGGGCACGTTCGACTGCGTCGACCCGGTGGTCGGCGTGGCGATCGACAACACCGACGTCCACGTGCTCGACCCGTGGCTGCGGCAGGTGCCGGACGGCGTCGCCGGTGAGCTCTACGTGTCGGGCGTGGGCATCGCGCGCGGCTACCTCGGGCAGCCGGGGCAATCCGCGGAACGGTTCGTGGCGTGCCCGTGGGTGCCCGGCGAGCGGATGTACCGCACCGGTGACCTGGTGATCCGGCGCCCGGACGGCAACCTGCTCTACCTCGGCCGCACGGACAAGCAGGTCAAGATCCGCGGCCATCGCGTGGAGCTGGGCGAGGTCGAGGCCCGGTTCGCCGCCCACCCGGACGTCCGGTTCGTCGCGGCCGTCGCGCAGGCCGACCCGCAGGTCGACGGCGCCTACCGGCTCGCGGCCTACCTGGTCCTGGCCGACGGAGCCGACATCCCGTCGATCGCGGCGGAGGTCGGCGCCGGAATGCCGGACTACCTGCGGCCGACGCACTTCGCCGCGGTGGACGCGATCCCGCTCACGGTCAACGGCAAGGCGGACACCGCGGCCTTGCCCGAGGCCCGTCCTCTCGGCACCCTGATGACCAAGGTCGAGGACCGCGAGTTGACGAAGACCGAGACGCTCGTCCGCGAGATGTTCGCGGAGGCGCTCGATCTCGACGAGGACGAGGTGGGCATGGCGAGCGGTTTCACCGACCTGGGCGGGCACTCGATGCTCGCGGTGAGGCTGATCGGCCTGCTGCGCCGCGAGTTCGGTCCCGTGGTCACGATCCGCGACCTGTTGTCCCTCTCCACCCCCGAAGCGATTGCGCGCCACGTTGACGAATCCTGAAGTCCGCACCGGCAGGGAGATCCTGCGGGTCGCCCTGCGCCGCAACCGCGGGGCCATGACGGCCGGGACCCTGCTCATGGGGTCCTACCAGGCCGCCGAGACCGCCGTGCCGATCCTGCTCGGCGTGATCGTCGAGTACGCGTTGCGCGGCGGGCGGCTCAGCTCGCTCGGGCTGGCGCTGCTCGCGCTCGGGCTCGTGATGGCCACGGTGTCGTACTCGTGGCGGTTCGGCATGCGGATCCTGCAGAAGGCGAACACGACCGAGGCGCACCGGTGGCGCGTCGCGGTCGCCGACCACGGCCTGCAGCCGGTGGCGCGCGAGGTCGACCTGAAGTCCGGCGAGGTGCTCACCGTCGCCACCGAGGACGCCGACCAGACGGCGGACATCATCGAGGTGGTGCCGCTGCTGGTCAGCTCGCTGGTGTCGGTGGTGATCACCGGTGTCGTGCTGGCGGTGATCAGCGTGCCTCTGGGTGTCGCCGTGTTCGTGGGCACGGCGGCGATCCTGACCGTCCTGAGCGTGATGTCGAAGCGGATCGGCGCGAACACCCGGGTGCAGCAGGCGAAGGTCGCACGGGCCGGGGCCAAGGTGTCGGACCTGATCGCGGGCCTGCGGCCGTTGCACGGGTTCGGCGGCAGCTACGCCGCTTTCCAGGCCTACCGCCGGGTGAGCACCGAGGCGAAGAAGCAGTCGATCGTGGTGGCGCGGGTCAACGGCGTGTACGCCGGGGTGTCGCTGGCGCTCAACTCGGTGCTGGCGGCCGCGGTGACGCTGTGGGCGGGCCTGCTGACGTTCCGGGGCGAGATCAGCATCGGCCAGCTCGTCATGGTGGTCGGCCTCGCGCAGTTCCTGATCGAGCCGCTGAAGCTGTTCAGCGAGATGCCCAAGTACGTGATGATCGCGCGGGCCTCGGCCGAACGGATGGCGCTGGTCCTCGCGGCACCGCCCCGCATGACGCCCGGTGTGGAGGTGCCCGGCCCGGAGAGCGGGCTGGAGGTCTCCGGGGTGTCGCTCGGATCGTTGCGGGACCTGACGTTCTCGGTGGAGCCCGGTGAGTTCGTGGCGATCGCGGCCTACCAGCCGCAGGCGGCGGCCGAACTGGTGTCGGTGCTGGCCGTCGAGGCGCCACCGGACTCGTACTCGGGCGTCGTGCGCGTGGGCAAGCGCGAGGTGGCGTCGCTGACCATCGAGAGCGTGCGGGAACACCTGCTGGTGAACCCGTCGCACCACGAGGTGTTCGCGGGGACGTTGCGCGAGAACGTGGACCCGGCCGGCACCAGCGCGCTGGTGGACGAGGCCGTGGCCGCCGCGATGCTGACCGACGTCGTGGCCCTGCACTCCGAGGGCCTCGACTACGCCGTGCGCGACCGGGGCGCGAACCTGTCCGGCGGGCAGCGGCAGCGGTTGTCGCTGGCGCGCGCCCTGGCGGCGAACCCGGAGATCCTGGTGCTGCACGACCCCACCACGGCCGTCGACGCCGTGACCGAGCAGCTCATCGCCCGCAACATCACCGAGTTGCGCCGCGGCCGCACGACGGTCGTCATCACCAGCAGCCCCGCGTTGCTCGACGTGGCCGACCGGGTGATCGTGCTGGACGGTGGCGCGGTGACGTCCGAGGGCACGCACCGCGACCTGCTCGGCCGTGACTCCTCCTACCAGCTGGCGGTGGCCCGATGACGCGGTTCGAGTGGCGTGGAGGCCCTGCCTCGCTGCGGTTCGAGGACGTGCTGGACCCGGTGGAGCTGGTGCCCGACGGTGAGGTCTGGGCGGCCGAGGTCGATCTGCCGGAACGGTTGCGCGTGACCTACCACTTCGTGGACGCCGACGGCGAGGAGCACGCCGACCCGTCCAACCCCGCCGGGGCGGGGCCGAACCGGTCGATCTTCGCGACGCCGGACCTGGAGCCGCAGCCGCACTGGCCCGTGGTCGGGCCGGACGAGGTGCTGGACGTGCCGACGTTGCGGATCCGGTGGAACGGGTCGTTGGGGCGCAAGACGATTCGCGTGCACAAGGGCGGCGAGCCGGTCGTGCTGCTGCTCGACGGCGACGACTGGATGTACGTGCACCCGGCGGTCGCCGCGTTCGAGTCGGCGGTGAAGGCGGGCGAGATGCCGTCCGCCACCCTCGTCTTCCTGCCCACGCCACGTGATCGCGGCGCCGAGTACACCTCACCCGAGCTGTGGCGGGCCATCCGGGACGAGCTGCTGCCGTTGCTCGCGGAGAACGGCGTGGCGGTCGACCTGTCGCGGTTCGTGGTGGCGGGCCAGAGCCTGGGCGGGCTCAGCGCGTTCCGCGCGGCACTGGAGTTCCCTTCGCTGGTGTCGAAGGTGGCGTGCCAGTCCGGTTCGTTCTGGTGGGGGCGCGACCTGCCGAAGCACGGGCTGTCCCTCGACGGCCCGGCCGGGGGTGACACCGCGGACCTGTTGCGCGCGGGGCCGGACCTGTCGGGGCTGCGCGTGGCGTTCGACGTCGGCGAGCACGAGCCGAGGATGCACCGGCACTGCTCGGTGGTCGAGGATCTCGCTGCACAGGCGGGGGCGACCGTGCGGGCGAACCGGTCGCCGTCCGGGCACGACCGGGTGGGCTGGCGGCACGCGCTAGTGCGCGACGTCGCTTGGCTGCTCGGCTAGCGCCCAGCTCGCGAGCAGGCGCAGGTTCTGCTCGGACGGCGAGCCCGGCTCCACCGTGTGCAGGGCGAGCGACATCTCCGGGTCGGCGTCCACCGTCAGCGACTCGTAGGCCAGCGTGATGTCCCCGACGACCGGGTGGTGCAGGCTTTTGCTGCCGTGAGCGTGCCGGTAGACGTCGTTGTCCGCCCACCACCGGCGGAAGTCGTTGTCCCGCACGGAGAGTTCGCCGACGAGGGCGGCGAGCCGCGGGTCGTGCGGGTGCCGTCCGGCGTAGACGTGCAGGGACGCGACGGCGAGGCGGGCGTTGCCCTCCCAGTCGTCGTAGAGCTCTCGGGCCGCCGGGTCGAGGAAGATGAAGCGGATCATGTTCCGTTCGTGCGGTGGCGCGGCCTCGAAGTCCTTGTACAGCGCACGGGCCAGTGCGTTCGTGGCCAGGACGTCGGTGCGGCGGCCCAGCAGCATCACCGGCACGTCCGGCATTGAGTCCACCGCCCTGCGCAGGCCGGGCCGGACGCGTTGTGGTGGCAGCGCCTGACTCTTGCGCGTCGGTTTGGCCACTGTGTACAGATGGGCGCGCTCGGTCTCGTTGAGCCGCAACGCCCTGGCGAGTGCGTCCAGAACGGACTCGGACACGTTGACGTTCTTCCCGCGTTCCAGCCGCACGTAGTAGTCGACGCTGACCCCGGCGAGCTGCGCGACCTCCTCGCGGCGCAGCCCGGGCACGCGGCGGCTGCCCGGGAACACGGGCAGGCCGGCCTCCTCGGGCGTCACCCTCGCCCGGCGGGACCGGAGGAACTCGCGCAGTTCGGTGTTCACGCACCCCAGCGTAAGACGGTTCACCCGGCCGTGCGGGGTACTGGCAGGCCCTGTCACGAGAGGGGTCCGGCGCGGTTGCGTTGAAGGCATGGAATACAGGGTTCTCGGCACGACCGGCATCACGGTCAGCGAGTTCGCGCTCGGCGCGATGATGTTCGGCAGCTACTCCAACGACGACCACGACGAGTCGGTCAAGATGATCCGCACCGCGCTCGACGCGGGCGTCAACTTCATCGACACGGCCGACGCGTACTCGCAGGGCGAGTCGGAGGTGATCGTCGGCAAGGCGCTCAAGGGCCGTCGCGACGACGTGGTGGTCGCAACGAAGTTCTACTTCCCGATGGGCGACGACCCCAACCGCGGCGGCGGGTCGGCGCGGTGGATCAAGCGGGCCGTCGAGGACAGCCTGCGCCGCCTCGACACCGATTACATCGATCTCTACCAGATGCACCGCCCCGACCAGCACACCGACATCGACGACTCCCTGGGCGCGCTCTCCGACCTCGTGCGGGCCGGAAAGGTGCGCACGATCGGCTCGTCGACCTTCCCCGCGA
This sequence comes from Lentzea albida, assembly GCF_900111005.1. Classification (GTDB taxonomy): domain Bacteria; phylum Actinomycetota; class Actinomycetes; order Mycobacteriales; family Pseudonocardiaceae; genus Lentzea; species Lentzea albida. Next base: position 166,412 of record NZ_FOFV01000010.1, on the reverse strand, counting down.
GCGAGATCGTCGAGGCACAGTGGGTCGCGGACCGGCGCGGCCACCAGCGGTTCCGCACCGAGCAGCCGCAGTACTCGCTGCTGGTGCGCGGGATCGAGGCCGACGTGCTGCCCACGATCCAGCGGCACGGGATGGGCGCGCTGACGTGGAGCCCGCTGTCCGGCGGCTGGCTCTCGGGCCGGACCGACCCGACCGCGGGCAGCGACCTGCGCGCGTCGTGGGGCGGCATGTTCGACATGTCCGACCCGGGCAACCAGGCGAAGCTCGCCGCCGTCGAGCAGTTCTCGAAGCTCGCCGCGGAGACCGGCATCTCGCTGCCCGCGCTCGCGACGGCGTTCGTGCTCTCGCACCCCGGGGTCACGTCGGTGATCCTCGGCGGCAGCAAACCGCACCACCTCACCGACCTGCTCGCCACGTCGGGGTTGCGGCTGAGCGAGGACGTGCTCGACAGGATCGACGAGATCGTCCCACCCGGCACGAACGTGCGGCAGAACGACGCGTTCGCGACGACGCCGGCCGTGCTGGACAAGAGGCTGCGCCGCCGTTAGGACCGGCCCGACCCGGTTCGTCCGGCGCGGAAGCTTCAGAGGAACAGCGGGATCGGGTTCAGCTCCTCGTAGGGCGTCGGGGACGCGAGCCTGCCGAGCCGCACCGGCACATCGAACAGCCGTCCGGGTGCGAACCTCGCCCAGAACCCGCGCATCCCCGGCACGATCACCTTCACCACGGGCAACCCGATGTCAGGCCGGGTCTGGTCGAGCACGAGCACCTCCAGCCCGGCCTTCTCGAGCCGTGCCCGGACGTCGAGCACGTCCACCAGCAGATCACCGGACGCGGTGTGCGACCGCGGCACCGGAGGTCCTGACGGCAGCAGGTACGGCCGGCCGGACACGGTGGCCTCGGTGAGCCAGTGCCGCCAGTCGGGATCGTCCCCGGTGTGGCCCTCCAGCACCGCCGGCATCATCTGGTTCATCTCGGTCAACGCCCGGCGCAACGCCAGCGCCGGGTCGAGGTGCGCACCGAAACCCATCACGATCTCGCCGCCGGAACGGTTGCGGGACAACGCCACCACGACGGGCACGCCGAGGTCGGAGGTCAGGTCGAGCGCCCACACCTCGCGGCCGAACCCGCCGTGCACGGCTCGCAGCGAGTCGATCCACGGATCACCGCCGAGGTCGACGGGTGGCTGAGAAGTCCTGTTGTACCACCACAGAGCGGCGGCATCGCGTTCGACGAGCTCCAGCATCCCCTGCAGGACGGCGTCTTCCAGTGACGACCCGGCCGCGTTGCCGTTCGAGTCGGACATCAGCCGCTCGTCCGGGTCTGCCGTGAAGTAGAGCATGTCCGTGGGCAGCAAACGGTGTTCGCCACGGCTGAGCGACCACACCGGAGTCCAGTCGAGTTCCGCGTCTTCGTCGAACGGCGCGCAGACGTGCTGGAAGTGTCCGTGCCCGGCGTTCCAGGCGTCACGCCCGCCGAACTGACGGGGGTCGTACAGGTGCACCGAGTCCGGGTGGACGGCCTGTGCGCCGAGCGAACGATAGCTGCCACGAACGCGTGCCTCGGTGCCGTCCGACTGGGCGCTGTGCCGTTCCAGTGCCTCGCACAACGCGCCCACCTCGGCGTCCAGCGCGGTCACGCCCTTGCCGCCGTTCTGGGAACGCAGCGCGGAACGCAGGTGGGCGGCACCTCGGTGACCGAGCGCGAGGTTCGGGCCGGAGCGGAAGGCGTTGAAGAACGCCGGGCCGCGGTCGTCGCGCACGACGTCCTTGACCACCCCGGTGACCGGGCTGATGAGGTGCCGGTGTGCCGCCAGCACCTCGTCAGGCGTCGAGGAACGGAGCCCGCCGGACGTCCGCACCGCCGGGCGCGAGGACAGCTCCACCGGGCGCCAGGCCCTCTCGCGCACCAAGGACGGGTCGCCGCAGGCGTGGCACTGCGGCCGGGCGGACACGGCGTGCCGCCTGCCCGTGAGGTCGCGGCTGTCGAAGACCCACAGGTCGCGCTGGCCGTCGTAGCGGTGGCCGGCGACCCACTTGGCCGCTTCGAGCGCCACCAGGTTGAGCGCGACGGCCTTCAGCGGCTCGAAGTCGACGCACGCCCGCGGCACCGCGCCCGGCAGGCCGAGCACATCGCGCACATGGGCCTCGGCGGCCCGATTCGCCCACAGACGATGAGCAAGGCAGTGGTAGCACGGACCGTCGCCCGGCGTGAAGAACGGGCCGATGGACACCTTGGCGCCCAACGGTTTGGCCAGCAGCCACGGCCGTCCGGCGGCGCGCATCTTCGCGTCCACTTCGGACAGGCCGTCGACCAGGTGGTCCGACACCAGGACGACGGTCAACGCGCCGTCGCCCTCGGCGATCGGGGGCAGCGACGCGTCGACACCGAGCGAGATCACGTCGACGTCGGGCGTTCCCGCAGGCTCGACGCCCACCGCGTCCCAGTACGCGGAACCGGCGGTGCGCAAGCCGACGAGCCCCGCCTGCGCGAGCTCGGTCAGCAGACCGGCGACCTGCTCGGGTGGCGCGTCGATCTCACCGCGCACCGCGGCGAGGTCCCGGCTGCCGTCGAGCAGCGGCGCGAGCGCCTCGATGTGAGGGCCGCGCAACGCGGTGGTGTCCTCCTCGGAGAACACGTACACCGCGTCGCCCGGAACCACCTCGGCACGCAGGTGCCGCTTGAACCCGATGTGCCGAGACGTCACGCCGGAACGGCGACGCGACAGGTGCCGCACGCCGGAACGGTGACGCGACAACTACTACCGGAGCAGCACATGAGGACGGCGCCGTCCGTGTCGTCGAGTCCGGCACCGTCGAACGTGTCGATCAGCAGACCGGTTTCCCGGCTCGGCACCGCACCGAACACCTGCTCCAACTCGGCCGTGAACTCGTTCATGACAACCTCCCCGATCGCCAACCGCCAGATAACGTCCCGGATCATCCACCTCCTGGGGTGCGAACTCCGTTCAACCACGCCTACAGTTCATCGGCCGCACGGGCTGACTGCAGCGGCCACACCTCGACAACTCCGTGCGCGACCGCGCACGGCGTGCCTTCCACCATCCGGACGGCCTCCTCCAGCGACTCGGCCTCGACCACCGCGAACCCCGCGACCGGCAGCGCGGAGGTCAGGAACGGCCCCTCGTCCACCTCCGTCCCGTTCCCGCCGTGGTTGCGCACCTGCACGGGCGGGCCCGCGACGCCCATCTCCACCCCGTCCGCCCGCAGGCGCGCGTCGTGGGCGTGCGCCTCGTCGCGGACGGCCTGGTCCGTGTGGTCGTAACCCTCGCGGTCGCCGTACCCGATCGTCACGAACTTCATCGCTGTACCTCCTCGTCGTCCCTCCTCCACTACCGACCCGAGGACTGCCCGGAACTCATCGGCCCGTTCATCGAGAGTTCACCTCCCGCTTGCCACCGGCCACCGGGAAAACCCGTCGAAGTGACGAAGGATCTGGTCCTCGACAGGGTTTTCCGGCAGAGGTGGACAGTGAAGAGAACGCTCGGCATCGGCCTGGCGGTGGTGCTCCTGGTGGGCGTGGTGACCGCGATCGTCCTGGGACAGGGCGGCGACACCGCCCAGCTCCAGACCGTGCGCGGGGTGATCGGTTCGGAGAAGCTCGCCTTCTTCGCCGACCAGCGGGTCAAGGACGTGTTCGCGAAGCACGGCCTGGAGGTCGAGGTCGACCCGGCCGGGTCGCGGCAGATCGCGACGACCGCGGACCTCGACTCGTACGACTTCGCGTTCCCCTCCTCGGCACCCGCCGCCGAGAAGATCCAGCGCGACCGCAAGGCCGCCCGCACGTACGCGCCGTTCTCGTCGCCGATGGTCATCGCCACGTTCGACCCGATCGTCGACCTGCTGACGAAGGCCGGCGTGGTGAAGTCCGGGCCGGGCTACCCGACGTTCGACGTGCAGGCCTACCTCGGGCTCGTGGCGCAGGGCACGCGCTGGGACCAGCTGCCGGGCAACACCTCCTACCCCGCGCGCAAGAACCTGCTCGTCACCACGACCGATCCGCGTGACTCGAACTCGGCGGCCATGTACCTGGCGATCACGTCGTTCGTCGCGAACGGCGGTGTGGTGACCTCGGCCGACGGCGAGGCCCGCGTGCTGCCCGCGGTGTCGAGGCTGTTCCTGGACCAGGGGTACACGCAGAGCAGCACCGAGGGCCCGTTCGAGGACTACCTGTCCGCGGGCATGGGCAAGACGCCGCTGGTGCTGGCGTACGAGGCGCAGTTCGTGGACCGCGTGGTGCGCGGCGACTCGTCGATCCGGCCGGACATGAAGCTGCTCTACCCGGCCCCGACCGTGCTGTCGAAGCACACCCTGGTGCCGTTGCGCGCTGCCGGCGACCGCGTCGGGGAGCTGCTGACGAGCGACGCGGAACTGGGGAGGCTCGCGGCGACGTTCGGCTTCCGCACCGCCGATCCACGGCACTTCGACGACGTGGTCAAGGACCTGGCGGTGCCGCGGACGATCGTGGACGTCGTCGAACCGCCCGCGCACGAGACCCTGGAGCGGATGCTCGAGGCGATCGCGAAGCAGTACTGACCATGTCCGACTTCGTGCTGACGCCACCGGACCCGGTCGAGCCCGTCCCGGCCGACCGCGCCGCGGGCCTGATCCCCTTGTCCGACAAGGCAGAGCTGTCGGCGCGTGCCGAGGCCTTCGTCTCCTCCCTGGCCGCCGTCGACCCGCAGTCGCCCGACTTCGGCCGCATCGTGGACGAGGCGCTGGTGCTCGGCGAGTCCGAGATGCGCGTCGCGGCCCAGATCGCGGGTCGCCTGCTCGACCGCACGCTGGCGTCGGTCTCGTCACCGCACGGCGCCCAGGTCTCGACCAGCCTGACCGAACTGCGGCGCTCCGTCCGCGAACTGGACCCGCAGGACCTGAGCAAGCTGACCGGCCGCAAGCTCTTCGGCCTGCTGCCCGGCGGCAACGCGGCGAGGAGCCTGCTGGCCCGCCTCCGCGCGGCCGACGAACCGGTCAACCGCATCGTGCTGAAACTCCGCTCCGGCCAGGACGCCCTCAAGCGCGACAACGCCGCCATCAAGGGCGAACGGCAACGCCTCTGGGATCTGATGACGCGGCTCTCCCGCGACGCCGCCCTGGCCGCCGAGATGGACGAGGCGGTGGAACGCCAGGTCGCGATCCTCGACCTGGCCGAACCCGCCCTCGCCCAGGCACTCCGCGCCGACGTGCTCTTCGGCCTGCGCAGGCGACACCAGGACCTCCTCACCCAGCTCGCCGTCTGCGCACAGGGCTACCTGGCCCTCGACGTGGTGCGCCGCAACAACGACGAACTCGTCAAGGGCATCGAACGCGCCGTCAGCACCACCGTCACCGCCCTGCGCATCGGCGTGGCCGTGGCAGCGGCCCTGGCGGGCCAGCGCGAGGTGATCGACCAGGTGGACGCCGTCCGAGGCCTCACCGACTCGATCCTGAAGTCCAACGCGACGCTGATGTCGGTGCAGGGCCAGGACGTCCAGCGCATCGCGTCCACGCCGGCCGTCGGCATCGAGGCGGTGCGGACCTCGTTCGACCAGATCTACGCGGCGATCGACGCGATCGACACGTTCAAGGCGCGGGCGGCCGACTCGATGTCGAGCACGGTGTCGGCGCTGGACGCGGAGATCAGGCGCGCGCACGACCACCTCAGCCGGGTGCGGGAGACCGGGGACCAGCAGTGACCGGCTGCGGAAGACCGGGGACCGGCCGAGGCGTGGCCGCTGACCCCGCACCTCTCACCGCCACCTGCCCGCACACCTGCGCCGACACCCGCCGCCCCACCACCGGCCGCCCACACACCTCCCACTCCAGCCTCCTCCCAGGAGCCCGCATGATCCGCCGCCTCCTCCCCGCAGCCGCCGCCCTGGCGCTGCTAGCGGGATGCTCCGACTCCCCCGACCCCGCCACACCCGTCGGCGACCCCACCCCGGGCACCCTCCGCGTCCTGGCCGGCAGCGAACTGGCCGACCTCCAGCCGATCCTGGAAGAAGCGGCCGAGGCCACCGGCGTCACCGTGAAGTTCAGCTTCACCGGCACCATCGAAGGCGCCGACAAGGTCGCCAGTGGTGAGGCCGAGAAGGGCTTCGACGCCGTCTGGTTCTCCTCCAACCGCTACCTCGAACTCGTGCCCGAAGCCCAGAAGCGACTGGGCACGCCCACCAAGGTCATGTCCTCCCCCGTCGTGCTCGGTCTGCCCGCCGAAAAGGTCAAGGAACTCGGCTGGGACACGAAACGCGTCGGCTGGGCGGAGATCGCCGCAGCCGCGGGCGCGCAGAAGTTCACCTACGGCATGACCGACCCGTCCGCCTCGAACTCCGGGTTCTCGGCACTCGTCGGCGTCGCGGCCGCGCTGTCCGGTGAGGGCTCGGCCCTGGACGCGGCCCGCATCAACGCCGTCGCGCCGCAGCTCAAGCAGTTCTTCTCCGCGCAGAAGCTGTCCGCGGGCTCTTCCGGCTGGCTGACCGAGGCGTTCCAGCGCAGGGCCAGAGGGGAGGACCCCGGTGCCGAAGTGGACGGTCTGATCAACTACGAGTCGGTGCTGCTGTCGTCGCCCCAGCCGCTGACGCTGGTCTACCCGAGCGACGGGGTGGTGACTGCGGACTACCCGCTGACGCTGCTCACGTCGGCGACGTCGGATGCCCGTGAGGCGCACCAGAAGCTGTCCGACCACCTGAAGTCGCAGGACGTCCAGCGCAAGATCATGGAGACCACGCACCGGCGCCCCGCCACGCCCCAGGTGCAGCTCGACGCGAAGTTCGCCGTCAGGGACCTCGTCGAACTGCCGTTCCCCGGCAGCCAGTCCGCTGTGGACGGTCTGATCACCACGTACTTCGACCAGCTGCGCCGCCCGTCCCGCACGCTCTACGTGCTCGACACGTCCGGCTCGATGCAGGGCGACCGCATCGACGGCCTGCGCCAGGCGCTCACCGGCCTGACCGGGGCCGACGAGTCGCTCGCCGGGAGGTTCAGCCGGTTCCACGGGCGCGAGCAGGTCACGTTGCTGCCGTTCAGCAGCAGTGCGAAGCCGGCGCTGAAGTACGAGGTGCCGCAGGACGACCCGCGCCCGGTGCTCGACCAGATCCGCACCACGGCCACGAACCTCGACGCGTCCGGCGGCACGGCGATCTACAGCAGTCTGCGCGGCGGTTACGACGTGCTGCGCCAGCAGATCGACGCCGACCCCGACCGGTTCACGTCCATCGTGCTGATGACCGACGGCGAGAACACCGGTAGCGAGGACGTCCTGGACTTCCAGCTGTTCCACCAGGCGCTGCCGCAGGACCTCAGGGGCATCCCGATCTTCCCGGTGCTGTTCGGCGAGAGCGCGACGGCCGAGATGGAGCAGGTCGCGAAGATGAGCGGGGGCAAGGTGTTCGACGCCCGCAGCCGCTCGCTCTCCGCCGCTTTCAAGGAGATCCGTGGCTATCAGTAGGTACCTGGCCTCCTGGAAGAACCTCGCCGGCTGCACGGGTGGGCTGATCGGGCTCGGCCTGCACTTCGCCGGGCTCGCGGGTTCCCACTGGGTCGTGGTCGTCGTCGGCCTCTACGGCGTCGGCGCGCTGCTCGCCCCACCCGAGCGCATCACACTGGTGACCGACCCCGAGGAGGAGGCCGGCGCGCTCAAGTCCGAACTGGACGCGCTGGTGCGGAAGGCCCACGGCTTGAAGGTGCCGGACGAGGTCGCGCCGAAGGTCGCGGAGATCGCCGAGGTCCTGCACGGCGTCCTCGACCGCCCTCGCGAGCTGCGCGCCGACCCGGACGCCCTGCACGCCGTCACGAGGCTCGTCGGCACCGACCTGCCGCTGTCCGTGCAGGCCTACCTGAACCTGCCGTGGTGGTACGCCGCCGCACGTGGTTCGGGCGCGGAACTGGTGCGGCAGCTGGACCTGCTGCACGCCGACGCGATCAGGACAGCGGAACGGTTCCACGCCGCCGACGCGCAACGCCAGGCCGACCACACCCGCTACCTGGAGGACCGCGAGTAGGTGGTTCCCGCCTCGCTGAAGCTTTGCCCGTAAATGCGTGCCGACCGCGTACGTGGCGGTCGGCGGACTCCGCTAGGTTTCCCCGGTCCTGGCTGGAGAAGTGCATTCGAGGGTGAAGCTGTGCTGGTGCCGGAGTCGGCGTTCGAGCGGGCGAAACTGGGGTCCGGGCAGCTCTTCGCGGTCACCCGGCCACCGGGCGCCGAACGGACGCGGCACCTGGTCCGGGCGGCGGAACTGGCGCGGGCGCACGGGTTCGCCGTCGCCTGGGCCGGCTGCCGCGCGGACGCCCCGGCGTTCTGGCCGTGGCAGGCGGTGCTGGCGGGCCTGGGGGCCGACACCTCGACGCTCGACGCCGCACCGGAGGACGTCGTCGAGGCACTGGCAGGGACACCCGCGTTGATCGTGGTCGACGACGTCGACCTGGCGGGAGAGGAGGCGGCCCGGCTCACGCAGGTCGTGGCGGGCAGCGTCCACCGCCTGCCCGTCGTCATCGTCGTCACGTCCACACCTGTCCTCCCGTCGCCGCCGGGACAGGACGCGGCCCGTCTCGTCGAGCGTGCGCACACCGCATTCGCGGAGGGCCGGATCACCGAGGCCCGCGACCTCCTCGACCAGGCCGCCCGCGACGGCGACCCCGAGGCCGCGCTCGGCCTGCCCGGCATGTGGGTCAACAAGTTCCGCGCCCGAGCGGACCGCGCCCTCGCGATCGCGCGCCTGCGCGAAGCCCTCGACGGGCACCCGCCCGAACCGTTGCGCACCAGGCTGATCACCAGGCTCGCCGCCGAGCACGCCTACGAGCGACGTGAGACCGAGCCCGTGCTGGAGGCGCTCGAGATGGCCAGGGCGACCGGCGACCCGCGGACTCTCGCCGAGGCGTTGTCGCTGGCCCACCACGCGCTGTGGTCGCCGGAGCACACCGCCCTGCGGCTGGCGCTCGCCGACGAACTGGTCTCCGTCGCGTCGGCGGCGAGACTCGGCCTGCTGGCGCTCAGCGGCCTGTGCCGCCGCACGATGGACCTGTTCTGCCTGGGCGACCCGCACGCCGAACGGTCGCAGGTGGAACTCGCGAGACGGGCGGCGAACCATCCGGGCCTGCTGTTCTTCCACGCCGCGATGGACGTCATGCGCACGATCCGCGCCGGAAGGTTCGCCGAGGCCGAGCAGAAGTCCCTGCACTGCCTGCGGATCGGGCTCGAAGCAGGCGACGTGGACGCGGAGACGTTCCACAGCACGCACCTGTTCGCGATCCGCTGGCTGCAGGGCCGCGGCGGCGAACTGGTCGACCTCGCCGAGCAGGTCACGCACTCCCCCCACCCTGCCGGACCTGGAGTTCAGCTTCGAGGCGGCACTCGCGTTGCTGGCTCTCGAAGCGGGACAACGGGATCGCGCCCGGTCGGCGATGCATCGATTGACGATCAACGGACTCAGCGCGGTTCCGCTGTCCAGCACGTGGATCACGTGCATGTTCTGCGTGGTCCACGTGGCGGCGGCGCTGGGTGAGGCCGAGATCGCCCGGGAGGCGTACCGGTTGCTGGAACCGTTCGCGGACCTGCCCGTGGTCCCGGCGACGGCGATCGTCTGCTTCGGCTCGACCGAACTGCTGCTGGGCATCGCCGCGACGACGTTCGGGGAGTCCGCTCTCGCGACCGGGCACCTGGAACGCGCCGTCACCACGAACATCCGGCTCGGCAACCTGCCGATGACCGCCTACGCCCGTGCCACGCTCGCCCACCTCGTCGGCGGCGACCGCGGGCGGGAACTGTTCGACGTCGCCATCCGCGACGCGAAGGCGATCGGCATGGACGAACGCGCCGCGCTGTGGACGCGAGCACGGGACGGGCTGGCCGGCCGGATCGTGATCCGCAAGGAGAACGTGTGGTGGGTGGTGTCCCACCACGGCAAGGAGATCCGCGTCGAGGACCTGGTCGGCGGTGAGGACAGCGGCAACCAGCCGGTGCTCGACCCGGTGGCCCGTGCCGCCTACCTGACCCGCATCCGCGACCTGCGCGCACAGCTCGACGACAACCCGACACCGCGTCTGGAGGCCGAACTGGAGGCGTTGCTCAGCCACCTCGAACGCGAGACCGGCATGGGCGGTCGCGGCCGGAACTTCGCCGGGCCGGCCGAACGCGCCAGAACCGCGGTGCGCAAGGCGATCCGGCGTGCCATAGACGCGATCGCGGCGACCGAGCAGCCCACGGCGGACGCGCTGCGCGACGCCGTGACCACCGGCTACCGCTGTTCGTACCGGCCCGGCTGATCTTGACCACCGCCTGACCACCGCCGACCGGCACCATGAGACCGGATCGCGGCACGCACCCCCCAGGGCGTGCCGCGATCACCCCAGGCCGGCGCCTCCGAGGGGGAAGCGCCGTCCGCGAGCTGAGGCGCTGTGGCCCGCACCCCCGACACGGGCCACAGCGCCTCAGCCGGCCAGCACCGCCGCCTCCCTGCGCCGCAACGCCGAACCGGGCTCCAGCCCGAACTCCTCGACGAGCAGCGCGCGCACCCGCCGATACGTCCGCAACGCGTCACCGGCGCGGCCCGCCCGGTGCTGGGCCTCCATCAGCAGCTCCCACAACGACTCCCGCAGCGGGTACAGCGCGACGAGCCGTTCCAGCTGGGCGATCGCCTCGGCGTACCGGCCGTCCAGGCACAACGCCGCCGCGTGGTTCTCCTCCGCGAACGCGAGCGCCTCCCGCAGCCGCACGACCTCCGCGTCCGCCCAGCCCTCGACGGGGCAGTCCGCCAGCGGATCACCGCGGTGCAGGGCGATCGCCTCCGCGTACCGGCCGCGGCGCAGGTGTTCGTCGAACTCCTCGACGTCGACGACGACCTGCGTCACGTCGAGCAGGTAGCCGGGTTCGCGCGTCAGCACCACGCCGTCGGCCCCGGCCAGTTCCAGCGCCCGACGGACCTTCGCCACGTGCCCCTGCAGCGTCTTGGTGCCCGTCGGCGGCACGTCCTCGCCCCACAGGCCGTCGACCAGCGCCGATCTCGACACCAGACGGCCGGTCCTCAACGCCAGCAACGCGAACACGGCCCGCCGCCGCGCCCCGGTGAAGTGCACCGGTCCGTTCGGTCCGCGCACTTCGAGCGGCCCCAGCAGCCGCACCTCGACCTTCATCACCATTCCCCTCCCCGTGGACACAGGAAGAGGCGTGCCACGGGTGTGCCGCGCCGCGTCACATCACCGCGAGATAACCGAGCGGTAACAGGCACATATACCGACCGACCACACGGTCGGTGGTTCTGGTGTGCTCGGGGCATGGACATCGAGAAGGCGATCGCGCGCCTGGACCTGCCTCGCAAGGTCCGGCTGCTGACCGGTTCCGCACTCTTCGCGCTGCACGACGAACCGGAGATCGGACTGGCGTCGCTGAAGCTGTCCGACGGCCCGACCGGCGTCCGCGGCGCCGAACTGCGCGGCGGCACGATCGCCTGCGTCCTGCCGAACGCCACGTTGCTCGCCCAGCACTGGGACACGGCGCTCGCGCGCGAGGTCGGCGAGGTGCTCGCGGACGAGGCGGCGGCCCAGCAGGTGCACGTCGTGCTCGGCCCGACGATCAACCTGCACCGCACCGCCCTGGGCGGCCGCCTGTTCGAGGCCTACAGCGAAGATCCCCTGCTCACGGCCGCGATCGCCGCCGCCTACGTGCGCGGCCTGCAGGACAAGGGCATCGCCGCGACGCCGAAGCACTACGTGGCGAACGAGTCCGAGACCGAGCGCCGCACCGCGAGCATGGTGCTCGACGAGAAGACCCTGCGCGAGATCTACCTGCTGCCGTTCGAGATCGTGGTCGAGGACTCCTCGCCGTGGGCGATCATGGCGGCCTACAACAACGTCAACGGCGTCCCCGCGACCGAGCACGCCGAACTCGTCGAGGGCGTGCTGAGGGGCGAGTGGGGCTTCGACGGCCTGCTCATGTCCGACTGGTTCGCCACGAAGTCCACGGCGGCGAGCGCGAACGGCGGCCTCGACCTCGCCATGCCCGGCCCCGGCGGGCCGTGGGAGGACAAGCTGGTCGCGGCCGTGGAGGCGGGCGAGGTCGCGGAGTCGACCATCGACGACCACGTGGCCCGGTTGCTGCTGCTGGCGTCGCGGACCGGGGCGTTCGGCGAACAGCGCGCGTGGCCGCGGGACCTGCCCGCGCCGGACAGCACGCTCCGCCGTGAGCAGCTGCGGAGGTTCGCCGCCGGCGGCATGACCGTGCTGAAGAACTCCGGTGTGCTGCCGTTGCGGGACGACAGCGTTGCGCTGATCGGCCGCCACGCGATCGACACGGTGGCCCAGGGCGGCGGATCGGCCGGCGTGCGGCCACCGCACGTGATCAGCATCGCGGACGGCCTGACCTCGCGACTCGGGAACGCGGTGTCCGTTGTGGACGGTGTGGAGGTCAGGCTCCGGTACGCCGCTCCCGGCGCCGGGGTGCTGACGGCCGTCCGCGCCACGACGTTCGACGCGGACGGCGAGGTGCTCGCGACCCGCGACATGGAGATCGCCGAGCTCGCCGCGTACGGCGGGTGGGCGCAGGGCGCCACGTCGATCGAGGTGTCCGGCGAGGTCGTGCTGGACGAGCCCACGCGGATGCTGATCGGCGTGCGCGGGTTCGGCGAGTGGACCGTCGAGGTCGGCGGGAAGCAGCACGCCACGCTCCTGGCGTGGGCCGACGGGATCGTCGAGGAGGCGCTGCTCAAGCCGCCGCACTGGACGGCGGAGGTCCTGCTGTCGCCCGGCGACCGGATCACGGCCCGCGTCCGCGGCGCCAGCGCGCTGGTCGGCCTGATCACCCAGCCCGTCCCCCGCTCCCCCGCCGACGCGATCGGCGCCGCGGTGCGGGCCGCGCGCGAGGCGGACGTGGCGGTCGTGGTCGTCGGCCTCACCGAGGAGCAGGAGACCGAGGGCTTCGACAAGACCACGCTCGCGCTGCCCGGCGAGCAGGACGCGCTGGTCGCGGCGGTGGCGGCGGCCGCCCGGCGCACGGTCGTCGTGGTGAACGCGGCCACGCCGGTGCTCATGCCGTGGCTCGACCAGGTGGACGCCGTGCTGTGGGCCGGGCTACCGGGGCAGGAGGCCGGTGACGCCGTGGCGGCCGCGCTGCTCGGCGACGTCGAACCGGCCGGGCGGCTGGTAACGACGTTCCCGCGGGCGGACGCCGACGCGCTGAACCTGGTTCCGTCCGACGGCGAACTGGTCTACTCGGAGGGCACCGCGATCGGCTACCGGGGTGCGACGGACCCGCTGTTCTGGTTCGGGCACGGACTCGGCTACACGACCTGGGAGTACGGGACCGCACAGCTGTCCGTTGTGGACGGTCTGGTCGGCTCGGTGTCCGCGGAGGTCATGAACACCGGTGACCGGACGGGACGGGAGGTCGTGCAGGTCTACCTGCGTCCTCGCGACGAGCCTGTCCGCCTCATCGGTTTCGCCGTCGCCGACCTCGCTCCAGGCGAGACCGCGCGCGTCGAGGTCCCCTGCGACCCGCGGGTCCAGCGCGTCTGGCAGGACGGCTGGCACCCGCTGACCGGCGGAGAGGTGCTGATCGCCCGCGGGCTCGGCGACGTCCGCGTTACCCTGCCCGCTGATCAGGAGTGAGGTGACGCCGTGTCGGTCCCGCCGAGGTACCGGGCCAGGTCGCGGGTGGACGTGTCCGGTGAGGAGTCCAGGGCCAAGGCTGTGGCCGTCGCGACCGAGCTGTTCGCGCTGACCGGGTTCAAGGGGACGTCGGTCGCCGCGGTGGCGGCGAGGACCGGGCTCTCGCAGTCCGGTCTGCTGCACCACTTCCCGAGCAAGGCCGCGCTGCTGACGGCCGTGCTGGAGGAACGCGACCGGCAGGACGGCGACTTCCTCGCCGGGAGCGCCGGTCCGCCGCTCGGCTGGGCGGCGTTCGACGCGCTGGGTGCCCTGGTGGCGCGCAACTCGACGCGGCCGCACCTCGTCGGGTTGTTCGTGCGACTGGCCGCCGAGGCGACCGAACCCGCCCACCCGGCGCACGGGTGGGTGCAGGAGCACTACTCCGGGCTGCGGCGGTGGCTGACCGATGCCGTGCACGCCGGCCAGGCACGAGGTGAGATCTCACAGGACGCGCCGGTCGGTTCGCTCGTGCGCATGACGATCGCGGTGGTCGACGGGTTGCAGCAGCAGTGGCTGCTCCACCCGGACGAGATGTCGATGACGGCCGAGTTCGAGGCCTTCACCGCGACTCTGCGCGCCCGCTGGGGGCGCTGACCCTCCCCCGCCGCAAGGTGGTGGCCCGGTTCAGTCTGGGGGACCCGCCCGGGCCACCGGTCTTGCGGTAGGTGGCCGACGTGCGCGGTGACTTTCACACGCCGGCCGGGTTCTGGGGGAACCGGACCCGGCGACTGCGCCGACCCCCACTCCCAGGAGCTTTCGGGCCCGGCGGCGCAGGTACCGGATCTGGACACAAAGATGACAGGGGGCGTGCACAGATTTCGCCCAGGGCGTGCACAGGCCGTCGAGAAGTGCGCGAGTATGGCCGTGCACCCAACGACCGGATCATCGAGGAGCGATCGACCTGTGGAGTTCCTGTTGCTCGGCTCGCTGGCGGTACGGCGGTCGGGCACACTGCTCGAGCTCGGCGGACCGAGGCAGCGCGCGGTGCTCACCATGCTGTTGCTGCACGCGAACGAGGCGGTCAGCGTCGCACAGCTGACGGAGGCGGTCTGGGACTCACCGCCGGTGTCACCCGAGTCGAACCTGCGCACCTACGTCGCAGGGTTGCGCAAGGTGCTCGGGGACCGCTTGATCACCCGTCCCGGCCACGGCTACCAGCTGGTGGTCGAGCCCGGCGAGCTGGACCTCGACGCGTTCGACCAGCTCGTCCGCGACGGTGAGAACGCCCTGGCGGACAACGACACCGCAGCCGCGGCAGACCTCTTCGGACAGGCCCTCGCCAAGTGGCACGGCATCCCGACCGCCGAGCTGAACGCGGGGCCGCTGCTGCGCGCCGAGTTCACGCGGCTCCAGGAGCGCAGGCTCACGGCCGTCGAGAGGTACGCCAGGACGTCGATCGAGCTCGGCCGGTTCGACGACGTGATCGACCGGCTGCGGCGGGAGTCGGCGCTGCACCCGTTGCGCGAGGAGCTCTGGGCGCAGCTGATGGTGGCGCTCGACCGCTCCGGTCGTCGCGGCGAGGCGCTGGAGGCCTACGCGACGGCGCGCAGGCACGTGGTCGAGCAGGTCGGCGTCGAGCCGGGCGCGCGGTTGCGCCAGTTGCAGCAGGTGATCCTCGAAAGCCGGGTGCCCTCGCCCGCGGCTTTGAACGCGCACCGCCAGCTGCCCATGGACATCGCCGAGTTCACCGGCCGCGAGGCCGAGCTGCGGCGGCTGTGCGAGCCGGGTCCGCAGACCACGGTCGTGATCTCCGCGATCGAGGGCATGGCCGGGGTCGGCAAGACGAAGCTCGCGGTCAGGGCGGCACACCGGCTCGTTCAGCGTTACCCGGACGTGCAACTGTGGGCCGACTTGCACGGGTTCGACGCCGACGAGCTGCCCGCGGAGCCGTCCGCCGTGCTGGAGGGCTTCCTGCGCCTGCTCGGCGTGCCCGGCGCGCAGATCCCGGAGTCGCTCGAGGAACGCGCCGCGCTCTACCGCGACCGGCTGACGGGCAAGCGCGCGTTGGTGCTGCTGGACAACGCCGCCGGTGAGGACCAGGTGCGGCCGTTGCTGCCGGGCGGCCCCGGTTGCATGGTGCTGATCACCAGCCGCCGCACCCTGTTGCAGCTCGACGGCGTGAAGTCCGTCTTCCTCGACGTCTTCACGCCCGGCGAGGCGCTGGCACTGCTCTCCCGGATCGCCGGCGAGGACCGGGTGCAGGCGGACCGCGAGGCCGCGGAACGGATCGCGGAGCTGTGCGGGCACCTGCCGATCGCCGTGGCGCTGGCCGCCAAACGGCTCGCGCGCCGTCCACAGTGGACGACGCGGGACCTGGTGGCGCAGCTGGAGCGGGGAGGCGGTCTCGGTGTCCGGGGCGTGTTCGACCTCTCGTACCAGGCGTTGCCCGACCACCAGAGGCGTCTGTTTCGCCTCCTCGGACTCCACCCGGGAGAGGACGTCACCGCCGAGTCCGCCGCCGCCCTCGCCGGGCTGACCGCGCACGAGGCGGGCGACCTGCTGGAGACGTTGCTCGACGAACACCTGCTGCAGCAGCACACTCCCGGCCGTTACGGCCTGCACGACCTGCTGCGCGCGTACGCCGTCGAGCAGGTCACGGCCGCCGAACCGCCGCCCGCCCGCACGCTGGCCCGCCGCCGCGTGCTCGACTGGTACGTCCACACGTCCTGGCAGAGCGCGCAACGCCTGAACCCCCAGCGCAAGCTGGAGATCGCGCCGCCGGACCCGTCCGTGCACCCGCGCACGTTCGCCGACCGGGACGCCGCTCTGCTGTGGTGCGACACCGAACGGGCGAACCTGGTCGCCGCCGTGCGCGAGGCTGCCGAGCACGACCTGCCGGAGCACTCATGGAGCCTCGCCCAGTGCCTGTGGGACTTCTTCAACCTGCGCAAGCACTGGGCGGACTGGATCGACACGCACGGGATCGCCCTGGCCGCCGCCCGATCCGTCGGCGCCCGCGAGGCCGAGGGCAGGATGCTGATCACGCTCGGCATCGCGCTGCGCGAGGTCCGGCGGCACGACGAGGCGATCGAGCACGCGCAGCAGGCCATCGCGATCTTCCGCGCGCTCGGTGACAAGGCGCGGCAGGAACCGGCCCTCAACAACCTCGGCATCGCGTACATGGCGCAGGGCAGGGTCGACGACGCCCTGGCGTGCTACGAGCAGTCCGCCGAGATCGCCCGCGAGCTCGGCCACACCCACACGGAAGCGGTGCTGCTGAACAACATCGGCCTCCTGCACGCCGACGCGGGCCGGTTCGACGTGGCGCTGGCGCGGTACCTGCGGGCGCTGGAGATCCGGCAGGAGATCAAGGACCCGTACAGCGAGGCCATCCTGCTCAACAACATCGGTGAGGTGCACCGCGGCCTGCTCGACTTCCCGCAGGCCGTGTCGTACGTCGACCGGGCACTGGAGACGTTCCGGGCGATCGGCGACCTCTACGGGCAGGCGGAGTCGCTCGACAACCTCGGTCTGGCGCTGGACGGGCTCGGTGACCGGCGTGGTGCGGAGAAGTGCTGGCTCGAGTCGGTGGCGTTGTTCGAGGAACTGGGCGAGCCGAAGGCGGAGGAGGTCCGCGGGCGCCTGTAGCCCGTCAGATCTCCACCGCCTCCAGCAGCGCGTCGACCGTCGGCTCGATCGCCGCGGCCGCCCGCGCGTCCCGGAACCGGCGCTCGATGCCCAGGTCCCGGCGGAAGGCCGCGTCCCCGCACACCTTCATCGCGAGGTCCGTCACCGCCACGGCCGCCTCCGTCGCCGTGATCGCCAGCAGCCGGACGCGGTCGAGCGACCGTTCCGGGTGCCACGTTACGGCGGACAGCGTGTCGTTGTAGAGGACCCTGACCGCGTCGGTGCGCACCCGCATCCGCGCCAGGTCCGGGCGGGTGCGCGGGTCCGCGCCGCCGAGGTGGCCGATCGCGGCCGCCAGGGACCCTTCCATCAGTCCCAGCGAGACCGCCGCTCCCAGCACCATGAACCACGGGAACGCGAGTTCCTCCGCCCACAGCCGGTTCGACGCCGGCACCCGCACGGGATCGGCCTCCACGCACGTGGCGACGGTCCCCCGCAGGCCCATTCCGGCGTGGTCGGCCGGCACCAGCAGTCCCGGCGCCTCGGCCGGGACGAGCCACAGCGCCGGGCCGCACGACCAGACGTAGCTGTCGGCCTCGCCCGCCGCGATCACCCAGCTCTTGCGCGCCCGCACCTGCACCACGTCGCCGTGGGCCGACACCTCACCGGCCGAACCGAAGGCGGCCAGCGTCGACAGGTGCCGGCCCGCCGCGATCTCGGCGCGGAGCCGGTGCGGGCCCGAGCGGTCGAGCACGGCGGCCGCGGAGTAGTGCGAGCGGAGCACGGAAGCCGTGGCGCCGCAGACCCTGGCGACCTCCTCGACGACCCGTCCAGCCGACCGGACGTCCTGGCCTCCCCCGCCGACCGTGCGGGAGATCGTCATGCCGAGGAGCCCGCGCGCGCCCAGTGCGTTCAGGGCCGCGCGGGGGAACCTGGAGTGCTGGTCGACGTCGGCGGCGTTGGGCGCCACCACGTTCTGCACGACGCGGAGCAGGTCCGCCCGGTACGTCACGTGGGCGGGTAGAGCGAGTAGGAGGGGAAGTTGCCGTACGGGCGTTCACCGGGCGGGCCCTCGGTGACGGCGTGGACCAGCAGCGAGCCGCCCACGAACGCGCCGCGCCACGAGGCACCGCGACCGCCGAACACCTCGTCGCGGTCGCCCCGCGAGCGCGGCTTGTTGATCCCGACCTTGAACGCCTGCAGGTCCGCGCTCAGTCGTCGTGCCGTGGCCTCGTCGTCGCAGGCCAAGGACGCGACCAGGGCGCCGTTGGAGGCGTTCATCGCGGCCAGCAGCTCGGCCTCGGTGTCCACCAGGACGATCGTGTCGACCGGACCGAACGGCTCGGCGTGGTGCAGCACGGACGAGCGCGGCGGGTCGAGGATCGCGACCGGTGCCAGGTAGGCCGCGGTCTGCTGGCCCGGCAGGAACCGGCCCGACGCGGCCGTCCCCCGGTACAGCGGCACGCCGCCGGCCCTGATCGCCTCGTCCACGACGTCGCCGAGCTCCTTGGCCTTCGCGTCGTTGATCAACGGCCCGAAGTCGAGCTCCGGCAGGTCGTCGTCCGGTGAGGCGACGGCGAGCGGGTGCCCGAACGTCACCTCGCGCACCGCGGGCAGGTAGACGCTGAGGAACCTGTCGAACAGCGACCGCTGCACGACGTACCGCGGATAGGCCGTGCAGCGCTGCTTGCCGTAGTCGAACGCCTTGCGGATCTGCGTGCCGAGCACGTCCCAGGAGTCGGTCTCCCACACACCCCAGCAGTTCAGGCCCTCCTGCTCCAGGACGTGCCGGCGGTTCGAGTCGACCAGGCGCGTCGCGATGGAGCTGCCGACGTCACGACCGCCCACGAAGGACACACAACCGAGGAACGACGACCCGACCAGCACCGGCGCGAGCTCGCTCCCGCTCCCGGATACCAGCGTCAACGGCAGGCCCGACCGCACGGCGAGCGCGGTCGCGAGCGTCAGGCAGCTCACCCCGCCGTCCGTCGGTGCCTTGGCGATGACGGCGTTGCCCGCCAGCGCCTGCACCAGCATCGCGTGCATCAGCACGCTCATCGGGTAGTTCCACGAGGCGATGTTGCTGACCGGGCCGCTCAGCGGCGCCCGGCCGGCCAGCATCGGGTCGATCTCCTCGACGTACCAGCGCACGCCCTCGATGCAGCGGTCGACGTCGGCCGTCGCGAGCCGCCACGGCTTGCCGATCTCCCACACCAGCAGCAACGACAGCAGGTCGCGGTGCTCGGTGAGCGCGTCCAACGCCTCCGACACGCGGGCCTTGCGTTCCGCCAGGGGCACGTTGCCCCACTCGACGTGCTGGTCGACGGCCGCGACCACCGCCCTTCCCGCGACGTCGAAGTCGAGGAAGGGCGGACCCGCGGTGGTGGTGCCGTCGACCGGCGTGGTGGCGGGCACGGGTTCGCCGGAACGGCTCCACCCGCCGCCGAAGTGGTTGAGCAGCCGGTCCTCGTGGAACGCTTCGGGTGCGACCTGCACGCACCGCGCGTACACGTCGTCCCACGAGGTGCCGGGCTTGAGGATCAACGACATCTCCAGCGCCCTCCCGGTGTGCGTGATCAACGGTTCTGCACGTGCTGCCAGCCGAAACGGCCCTTGATGCAGAGGTTTCCGTGCGTGACGGTGCTCTCGTGCGGAGACGTGACCTTCACGATCTCGTTGTCCTGCACGTGCAGGGTGAGGTTGCACCCGACACCGCAGAACGTGCAGATGGTCGTGGTCCGCGTCTGGGCCTCTTCGTCCCAGGTGCCGTCCTCGCGCTTGTCGTGCTCGCGCTTGAAGCTCAACGCACCCGTCGGGCAGACCTCGATGCAGTTGCCGCAGTAGACGCAAGCGCTTTCGGGCAACGGCGCGGAGAACTCCGTGGAAATCCGCGAGTCGAAGCCGCGGCCGGCCACCGAGATCGCGAAGGTGTTCTGCCACTGGTCGCCGCAGGCGTCGACGCACTTGTAACACAGGATGCACTTGCTCAGATCGCGGACGTACAGCGGATTGTCCACTTTGGTCGGTTGCCGCACCGTGGCGGCGGTCTGCCCGTCCGGCTCCTCGTGCTCACCGGGATGGCGGTCGTCCCGGTCGGCCGACGGCGGTGCCGGCGGGCCGAAGCGGGAGGGGTCGGCGCCGCACGCCGACATCCACTCGTCCACGTGCGGCGTGGTGGAGAGGTCCGTGGCGGACCCGAGGAGTTCCAGTACGAGCTTGCGGCTGTGGTTCGTGCGCTCGGAGTCCGTCTTCACGACCATGCCCGGCTCGACCTTGCGCGAGCACGACGGCACGAGCGTGCGGGACCCCTCGACCTCGACCATGCAGACGCGGCAAGCGTTTGCGGGCTTCAGCGTGTCGCCGTAGCACAGCGTCGGGATGGATTTCCCTTGCGCTGTACAGGCGTCGAGGATCGTGGCGCCTTCCAGCACCCGCACCGGCTCGCCGTCCAGCGTCAGCTCGACCAGACGTTTCGGAAGGCCTATCTCGACGATCGTCATGACGCCGCCTCCTCTGCGTAGCCCAGGCGGTACAAGGCCGATTCGATGGCGTTCCAGGCCGTCTGACCCAGACCGCAGATGGACGAGTCGCGCATGACCTGCCCGACTTCCTTCAACAGCTGGAGGTCCTCGGCGCTGGTGGTCAACGGGCGCCTGCCCACCAACCGGGCCATCGCCTCCTCCTGCCGCACGGTGCCGATCCGGCACGGCACGCACTGCCCGCACGACTCGTCGCGGAAGAACGCGGCGATGCGCAACAGGAACGCGCCCAGGTCGGCGGTGTCGTCGAGCACGAGCACCACGCCGGAACCGAGCGTGGTGCCCGCCGCCCGCGCGTCCTCCAGGGTGAGCGGCAGGTCGAGCTCGTCCGGGCGGACGAACCCGCCTGCCGCCCCGCCGAGCAGTACCGCTCGCAGCTCCCGGCCTGGCGGCACGCCACCCGCCAGGTCGAGGAGTTCTCCGAGCGTGGTGCCGAACGGCACCTCGTACACGCCCGGACGACTGACGTTGCCCGACAGGCAGAAGAGCTTCGGCCCGGTCGAGCCCGAGGTGCCGACGCGGGTGTAGGCCTCGCACCCCTCCGTGAGGATCACCGGCACGTTGACCAGCGTCTCCACGTTGTTGACCACGGTCGGCTTGCCGAAGAGGCCCGACTCCACCGGGAAAGGCGGCTTGGAGCGCGGCTCACCGCGGAAGCCCTCGATGGAGTTGAAGATCGCCGTCTCCTCGCCGCAGATGTACGCGCCCGCGCCGCGGCGGATCTCGATGTCGAACGAGAACCCCTCGTGGCCCATGATGTTGTCGCCGAGGAAGTTCCGTTCACGAGCGCGGGCGATGGCGTTGCGCAGCAGGTGCAGGGCCCGCGGGTACTCGCCGCGCAGGTAGAGGTACCCGCGCGAGCACCCGGCCGCGAAGGCGGCGATCGTCATCGACTCGATCACCGCGAACGGGTCGCCCTCCATCAGCACCCGGTCCTTGAACGTGCCGGGCTCGCTCTCGTCCGCGTTGCAGACGAGGTAGTGCGGTCGAACGGGTTGGCGGGCGGTCGCGTCCCACTTGCGTCCTGTCGGGAACGCCGCACCGCCGCGGCCCACCAGCTTCGCGTCGGTGACCTCGCGTATCACCCCGGAGGGCCCCAGGTGCAGGGCCGTCCGCAACGCCGCGTAGCCGCCCGCCGCCCGGTAGTCGTCGAGCGACTCCGGGTCGACGACGCCAACCCGTTTCAGCAGCCGCAGGCCGGCCGCACCTGCCTGCGGCACCTCCGCGCGCCCACCGTCCACGTGGGAGGGACCAGCGGCCGCCACCGCGATCACCTCACCGGCGGTGGTGGGCGCCAGGAGCTGTTCCTTCGCCACCTCCCCCGCCTGGAACGCGAGCGCGGCCGGAGCCTTCTCGCACACCCCGAGGCACGGGCTGCGCAACCACCCGCTCCTCGCCCCAGCCGGACCGAGCTCGCTCGTCAGCCTGTCGCACAACGACTTCGCGCCGTTGACCTGGCAGGCCAGGTCGACGCACACGTGCACGACCTTTGCCGGCCGCTCGGACAACGAGAACAGCGAGTAGAAGCTCGCCACCCCGTACGCCTCGGCCGGCGGGACGTGCAGGACGCGGCAGATGTGGTTCAGCGCGCCCTGGCTGATCCAGCCGACCCTGTCGTTGACCGCGTGCAGGGCGGGCAGGAGCTGGTCCCGTCCCATGCCCGTGAACAGGTCCACGACGACGCGTTCGGCCTCGGACGGCTCGACGTCGAGCAGTTTGAGATCCACTCAGCCCACCTTCACAGGAAGCTTGTCGATGCGAATGGCCGCTGCCTTGTACTCCGCGGTACCGGCGATCGGGCACGTGGCCTCGATCGTCAGCACGTTGACGTCGATCTCGTCCGGGAAGTGGAACGTCATGAACACCAGGCCCGGCGTCAGTCCGTCGTCGATCCGCACCGGCGCCTGGATCTGCCCGCGCCGGCTGGTGATCGCCACCTCCTCGCCCGCCACGACCCCGAGCGCCTCGGCGTCCTGCGGGCACAGGTCGAGCGTCTCCCCGACGCGCAGCGGCGACTCGAAGCCGTGGGACTGCACCCCGGTGTTGTAGGAGTCGAGCCGCCGCCCGGTGGTGAGCCGGAACGGGAACTCCTCCGTCAGCTCGTCGACGGGCGGGCTGTGCGGCACCGGCGAGAACGTCGCGGGCATGCCGCGCTTGACCGGGTCCTCCTCCCACAGCCGCCCGTGCAGGAAGCTGGGTTCGAGGGAGTCCTCGCTCGGGCACGGCCACTGGATGCCGCCGAGCGCCTCCAGCCGCTCGTAGGTCATCCCGGTGTGGATCGGCGACAGGGCGCGCAGCTCGTCCCACACGTCCTGACCGGTCTTGTGCTGCCAGTCCGCACCGAGCCGCGTCGCGATCTCGCCCATGATCTCGATGTCGTCCCGCGCGCCCTCCGGTGGCGTCAGGGCCTTGCGGACCCGCTGGACCCGGCGCTCGCTGTTGGTGAACGTGCCGTCGGTCTCGCACCAGGCCGCCGCCGCGGGCAGCACGACGTGCGCGAGCTGCGCGGTCTTGGTGAGGAAGATGTCCTGCACCACGACGTGGTCCAAGTTGGACAGTCGTTTTATCGTGTGCTCGCAGTCGGCTTCGGACTGCACCGGGTTCTCGCCGATGATGTACACGGTGGTCATGTCACCGCGTTCCATCGCCTCGAGCATCTGGGTGAGGTTCCAGCCCTTGGCCGCCTTGAAGTTCGAGCCCCACGCGTCGTTGAACTTCTTGGCGACGCCCGGATCGGTGATGTCCTGGAACCCGGGCAGCCGGTCGGGGATGGCGCCCATGTCGCCGCCGCCCTGCACGTTGTTCTGCCCGCGCAACGGGTTCAGCCCCGCCCCGTACCGCCCGACCTGCCCGGTGAGCAGCGCCAGGTTGATGAGGCTCAGCACGTTGTCGGTGCCGTTGTGGTGCTCGGTGATGCCGAGCGTCCAGCTCAGCTGCCCCCGGTCGGCCTTGGCGTAGGCGTGCGCGAGCTCGCGGATCAGCTCGGCCGGAACCCCGGTCTCCAGCTCCGCCACCGGCAACGTCCACGGCTCGACGGCCTTGACGAACTCGCTGAAGCCCTCGGTCGCCCGCTCGACGAACGACATGTTCGTCAGGTTCGACGCGATGATCTCCCGCGCGATGGCGTGCGCCAGCGGGATGTCCGTGCCGACGTTGAGCCGCAACCACCGGTGCGCCCACTTGCCGGTACTCGTCAGCCGCGGGTCGACCACGTATAGCTTCGCGCCCTTGTTGACGGCCTTCAGCACGTGCTGGAAGAAGATCGGGTGCGCCTCCCGCGCGTTCGACCCCCACAGGACGATCAGATCGGCGTCCTCGATCTCCTGGTAGGAGGAGGTGCCGCCACCGCTGCCGAACACCTTGGCCAGCCCGGCCACGCTCGGCGCATGACACGTGCGGTTGCAGCTGTCGACGTTGTTCGTCCCGATCACGGCCCTGGTGAACTTCTGGGCCATGTAGTTCATCTCGTTGGTGGCCCGCGCACAGGAGAACATGCCGAACGCGTCCGGCCCCCCGGCGGCCACGTTCCTGCGGAAGCCCTCCGCGGCCTTGTCCAGCGCCTCGTCCCAGCTCGCCGGCCGCAGGACTCCGGCGTCGCGGACCAGCGGCTGGGTCAGCCGCACGTAGGGCTCGGTCTTCCTCCGCCTGCTCATGGTCTGCACCTCCTGTTGTCCATACTGTATGCAATCTTCGGTATGCGCTAGCCCCAGATGCGGTTCTGTTGCGCATTGGCCCGAGATCGCCCCAGCGGGTCAGGGCTGCGTGATGATCACTTCCACCGAGCGGAGAGTGGCCTCGCGGACGGCCTGGTTGTGCGCCGCGTCCGGCAGCGCCCGCGCGATCGTGACCGCTCCGACGATGGCGGCGACGACGGCCCACGCCCGGCGTTTCCGCTCGTCGGAGCCCCCTGGCATGGCAGGGGCGAGCAGCGCCACCAGCCGGGAGATCCGCAGCTGGTAGACCGCGCGAACCGGCTCGCCCGCCCTGGCGACGTCCGCGGTCAGCGCCGGCATCACGCACCCGTCGGCGACGGCCCCGACGTGCTCGTCGCCCAGGTAGGAGTAGAGGAACTCGACGAGCAGGCGCCGCCGCTCCCCCGCCTCGACGCCGTCGAGGATCCCGAACTCCGCGCCGACCTGCTCGCGGATCACCTGCTCCAGAACGGCTTCCTTGCTCCCGAAGTGGGAGTAGATCGCACCGGAGGTGACCCCGGCCGCGGCGGCGAGGCCGTCCACGCCGACGCCGTGGAAGCCCTTCTCCTTCATCCGGCGTGCCGCGGCGGCCAGGATCGCGGCCCTGGCCTGCTCCTTGTGGTCCTTCGCGTACCGCACGCCGAACTCCCGACTTGACTTCCGCTGGGTCCATGATCATACGATAACGATCGTTACATAGCGATCGTTATCGTATGCATTCGCGAGGGAACCACGTCTGCAAACACCGCTGTCACGCGCACCGTCGGACGTCGACGGCACCCCGTTCGCCTACCGCGAGGTCGGCCTCACCGGAGGGGTCCCGCTGGTGTTGCTGCACCACTTCACGGCGGCGCTCGACGACTGGGACCCCGCCGTGGTCGACGGCCTGGCCGAACGGCACCGCGTCGTCCTGGTCGACCTGCGCGGCGTGGGCGGCTCGGGCGGCACCACCCCGGGCACCGTGGAGGTGATGGCGGAGGACCTCGCCGCGTTCGTGCGCGCGCTGGGCTTTGACGAGGTCGACCTGCTCGGCGTGTCGATGGGCGGCATGATCGCCCAGGTCCTCGCCCAGCGGGAGCCCGCCCTGGTGCGGCGGATGATCCTCGCAGGCACCTCACCCGCCGGCGACGAGGGACCGGCCAACGCGCTGGCGTTGCTGCAGAACGCGCTCCAGCGGTCGGCCGCCGAGGGCAAGCACCCGAAGCACGTGCTGTTCTTCTCCCCCACCGCCACGAGCCAGCACGCCGACGACGCGTTCCTCGCGCGGTTGAGCGAGCGGACTCAGGACCGTGACGTCGAAGTCAGCGACGAGACCGTCGGCGCTCAGGCGACGGCGCTGGCGAACTGGGAGCCGAGGAGCTCGCCTGAGGGCCTCGCGAGCGTCCGCCAGCCGGTGCTGGTCGTCAACGGGGACAACGACGTCATGACCCCGACGATCAGCTCGTTCAACCTCGTGCGGTACCTGCCGAACGCCCAGTTGAGCATCTACCCGGACGCCGGGCACGGCGCGTTGTTCCAGCACCACGAGCTGTTCGTCGAGCAGGCGCTGGAGTTCCTCAACGCCTGAGGCCGCGCGGTACGCGGCGATCGTCGAGCAGTGCGAACGCGTCCGACACCTCGCACAGGAACGCGGTGTCGGCGTCCAGGTCCGGTGCTCCCGCACCGGGCTCCACCCTGGCGGGCGCCGCGCCCCGCGCCCTGATGGCGGCGGCGACCACCGCGGCCTCGACCTCTGCCGGGCTCGCCGCCCTGCTCCGCGCGGCGTCCGCGACGTCGGCGTCGCGGCACGGCTGGAGGTCGAGCAGGCCGTCGCGGATCTCGATCACGCGCCGGTACAGGCGCATCCGCATGTTCCACCAGCCGACGTGCGGGTTGAGCGCGATCCGGG
The DNA here is from genome assembly GCF_900111005.1 of Lentzea albida. Classification (GTDB taxonomy): domain Bacteria; phylum Actinomycetota; class Actinomycetes; order Mycobacteriales; family Pseudonocardiaceae; genus Lentzea; species Lentzea albida. Next base: position 140,092 of record NZ_FOFV01000010.1, on the reverse strand, counting down.
GATCCGCGTCGGCCAACGCCGTCCAGAGCGGTTCGAGCCGGGAGTACTGCCGGTACCGCCGAAGCCAGGCCGCCACGGCGGGGACGGCGGCACCGGCGAGGACGACGACGTGGGCGGCGTTGGGCAGCACCGCGCTCATCCAGAAGCTCCACCCCAGCAGGTAGTCGAACTCGAAGCGGCTCGACGCGATGCGCACGACCCTGTTCACCAGGTACACCAGTGCCATCGCCGCGCCGGTCACGATCAGGCGCAGCCCGAGCCGCAGCGTCCGGTCGGACGTCGTGCGGGAGTAGCGCAAGCCGAGCCGGATCACGTTGCCGAACGCGGGCGCGAGCGTGAGCAGATACGCCACCCAGTACTCGAAGACCCACCGCGCCTGCGGAAGCAGGCTCGGTTCCAGCGCGAAGAACAGGCACATCACCCCGAACATCCCCGCCGTCCACCACGTGCTCCACCGGCTGCGCCGCAAGCCGTTGAGGTGAGCGAGGAGGTCGTGCGCCGACCACGCGACGAGCACCATTCCCGCGTGTCCGAGCAATCGGGCCAGGGTGCTCGCCCCGGTCAGGTGCCCCACCGCAACCTGACCGGCCGGGGTGAGAACCGTCAGCGACACGGCGAGCCCGAGGAACAGCCGCCGGATCGCGTCCTGGCCGTCGCGCCAGCTGAACACCATCAGCCACGCGACGGCGGGCGGCGAGTACCGCAGCAGGAGCTCACCCATGGAAGCCGTCGAACGCGGCGCGGAGGCGGTCGGCCAGCGTGGTTCCGGTGTGCACGCGCTGGCGGATCAGGGTCGCGAGCATCTCCGCTTCGCGTTCCTCCTCCGTGGAGTACCCGGCACGGCCGAGCACGCGCCGGACGAGCGCGGGATCGAGGCTGGGCAGCAGCAGCTCCGCCAACTCGGCGAGGGTCGCCGACGCCGGGTAGTGGTCGCACAGCACGTGGCCCAGCTCGTGCAGCACGATGTGCTCCTGGTGGAACGGCGCGGTCTCCTCCTCGAAGAAGATCATGTCCGCGGCGTCGGTGGCGATCCAGAGACCGCAGACACCGGTGAGCCCGGCGACGGGCACGAGGTGGATCGGACGGCCTCGGCGTTCGGCGATGCGGTCCGCGAACGACCTCACGTCGAACGGGACCGGGACGTCCAGGCCGCGCAGGAGCCTGCGCAGCCTCCGGGCGCTCACCTCGAGCCGTCCTCCCGGGGCAGGCCTTCGAGCTCTCTCACCCGCTCGACCATGTCGGCGATGGTGGCGAGGCTCTTGTCGGACAGTCCCCTGGCCCGCAGGGCGAGCTGACGCACGGGCGCGTCCCTCAGCGCGTTGAGCAACGTGAGCTCCGCGTCGATGCGCGCCGCCTCATCGGCGTCGAAGAAGTACGCGGGCGGCACGCCGAAGAAGCTCGCCAACGCCTCGACGTGACGCTTCGTCGGGTTGTCCCGCACGCCCTTGCGCAGCTGCCACAGGTAGGTGGCGGAGATCGTCGGACCGCCCTTGGCCCTGATCGCCTCGGCGACCTCCTCGAAGGTGTACTCACCGCCGTCGTCAGCACGCACGGTGCGGAACAGGTGGTCGACCCGCGCCGCAAGCATCCCCTCGTCCTCTGCCATGGCGACATGCTAGCGATCGTCTCATGAACTGAGGTGCAGGGAATGGAGCTTTCGTCTACACGCCAGTTGACAGCTGCTGGACATCTCAGTTTACTTCTCTTGGCACCCCATGAACTGGGGCAAATGGAGGGGGAATCCATGCTGAGAAGGACGCTTGCCGCCGTCAGTACGGCCGCACTGTTGTTCACCACGCTCTTCGCCGGTTCCGCAGGGGCGGCGGACACCTCGGAGACAGTGGTCGAGGCCGTGCCGATCACGAGCACGGAAGCGCTGGCGCCGGCCGACACCGTGTCGGGCCAGGCGATCTCGACCTTGCCGTTCGACTTCGACTTCCAGATGTGCTGCACGCTGGACTCGCGCCAATTCAAGCCGCCGGGCAGGGGGAACGCCGGCAAGGCCTGCGTGGAGCTGTGGGGCATCAAGAGCGACGACCCCAGCTGGAAGAGCAAGAACCTCAAGGTGCTCATGTGGGACGAGGACGGCATCGACGGCAAGAAGGGGCCCACGGTGAACTTCAAGCTCGATGTGCCCCGCAAGTACTGCTGGACGAGCCTCACCGTGGCCCATCCACACCACTTCGAGATCCAGAAGCCGTGGGGACCGGCCCAGCTGTGGGGCGCCGGTAAGGCCACCGGCAGCTGATCTGGGGGGTGAACGGGGTCGGCGGGGGGATCGCCGGCCCCGTTCACCGTTGCGGGACACCTCCCGCCACAGCGGCTCAGGACACCAGCGACGTGCGCGAGAGCAGGTCGATCGCCGCGTAGACGTGCCGCAACGTCGGCGCCGGCACCCGCGTCAACTCGGCGATCTCCACCACAGCGCCGATGATCGCGTCGATCTCCAGCCTCTTGCCGGCCTCCAGGTCCTGCAGCATCGACGTCTTGTGGTGCCCGACGCGGCGGGCGCCGTCGATGCGCTTGTCGATGGAGATCCGGGGATCGCACCCCGCCGCCCGCGCGATGGTCAGGGTCTCCGCCATCATCTGGGCGACGAGGTCGCGGCTGTCGTCGTGGTCGCAGATCTCCGCCATCGTCGCGCGGGTCAGCGCGCTCAGCGGGTTGAACGCCACGTTGCCCATGAGCTTGATCCAGATGTCCTCGCGGACGTCCTTCTCCACCGGGCACTTCAACCCGCCCGCGATCATCGCCTCGCTCAGCGCCACGCACCGCGCCGAGATGCTGCGATCGGGTTCGCCGATGGAGAACCGCGTGCCCTCCAGGTGCCGGATCACGCCGGGCGACTCGATCTCGGTCGAGCAGTAGACGACGCAGCCGACGGCCCGTTCCACGGGCAGCACGGCGGTGACGGACCCGCCGGGGTCCACGGCCTCGATCCGCTGTCCTTCGAGGGGATGTCCCGTCATGCCGTGGAAGTACCACCACGGGATCCCGTTCTGCGCCGCGATGACGGCGGTGTCCGGCCCCATCAGCGGCGCCAGCAGGTCCGCCGACGTCGCGTACGAGTACGCCTTCAGGCCGAGGAAGACGTAGTCGACCTCTCCCACCTCGGCGGGATCGGAGGTCACGTGTGGACGCGCGGTGAAGTCACCCCGAGGGCTCAGCACCCGCACGCCGTGCTCGCGCATGGCCGCGAGATGGGCCCCGCGCGCGATCAGATGTACTTCCACGCCCGCACGATGCAACGCCGCACCGACGTAGGCACCGATCGCTCCGGCTCCGAGAACAGCGATCTTCATAGCTCGCCCCGCTCTGCCACGTTCCCTGGCAAGATTGCATACAGTATACGGACAACACGCCCAGTGAGGTAGAAGTGCTTTTTGCATACTAAAAGCTGTATTCTGCCGGACATGACCTCTTTACCCAGTGGCCGCCGGGCGCCCCGCGGCTCGCTCAGCGCCGCGGCGACCCGCCGGGTCGAACGCCCCGCTCCGCTGCGACAGGCCGTCTACGACGCCTTGCTCGAGCTCATCGTCAACCGCACCCTCGCCCCCGGCCAGCACCTGGTCGAGGCCGAGCTGGCCGAGTACCTCGGCGTGAGCAGGCAGCCGGTGCGCGAGGCGTTGCAGCGCCTGCAGACCGACGGCTGGGTCGACCTGCGGCCCGCCCAGGGCGCCTTCGTGCACACCCCGACCGAGGAGGAGGCCGACCAGCTGCTCGCCGTGCGCAGCGTGCTGGAGACCTACTCCGCCAAGCTCGCGGCGGAACACGCCACCCCCGCCGACGTGAAGCTTCTCAGGAAGCTGCAGAAGGCCGGCGAGGAGGCCCTCGCGTCCGCGAACGTCGACCGCCTGGTCAAGGCGAACGCCGACCTGCACGCGGCCGTCGCGGCGATCGGCCGCAACAAGGTCCTGTCCGAGATGATCGGCCTGGTCGACCGGCGGGTGCGCTGGTACTACACCCCGATCGCGCGCCCGCGCAGCCGCGACTCGTGGAACGAGCACGCCGAACTGGTCGCGGCCATCGCCGACGGCGACGTCGAGCGGGCCGGCGAGGTCATGCACGACCACGCCGAGCAGACCCGCCAGACGTACCACGACCGCAAGACGCCCGAAAGCTCCACCGAGAGCGACTGATCCCTCACCCTCAGATCACCCAATCCGGTCATTTGGCACCTTACGGGTGATCCGCGACACGATGGCGACGGATTGCATACAAAACGCAGTATGCTGAATCGCGTCAGGGACGGGGTCGACGAGGACCCTTCAGAGGACTCCCGCTGGGCACCCGAGAAGTGGGTAGCCGGTGGAGACGACCCCGGCCGCAGCCCTGGCCTTCCCGCGCCGCAGCGCCTGCGTGGCCGCTGCGCGCGTCGGGAGCCACCATCGAGGTTGAGAGAAGGAAAGCCATGTCCCGCTTCAAGGACTTCGCGCGCTCGCTGACCCAGCCGCGTGAGGGTTTCTCCGCAGACGGCCGCGCGCTGGGCCTCGGGCTGTCCACCGCGCTGACGGAACAGCGCAAGGACGCCGAGGCCCAGGCGGCCGTGGCCAGGACGCTCCGCCCCGGGTTCGAGGGCAGGGACGCCGAAGGCCACACGATTCACGGCTGAGAGTCCTTCACCGGAGCGTCTTCTCCGCTCCTGCGCGCACTCTCGGCGTCCTCCAGCGCGGACTCGGCGGCCCGCCTGGAGGTGTGCAGGCTCCAGACCGTCGTGACGGCGAGCGTCGCGACGATGACCCCGAGGGACACCACGATCGGGATCTCCGGAGCCCACGGGACACCGTGGTGGTGCATCGCCTCGAAGATGAGCTTGAACCCGATGAAGGCGAGCACCACCGCGAGGCCCTTGCTCAGGTGCACCAGGCGGTCGAGGAGACCGCCCACCAGGAAGAAGAGCTGGCGCAGGCCCATCAACGCGAACGCGTTGGCGGTCAGCACCAGGTACGGCTCCTTGGTGAGCCCGAAGATCGCCGGGATCGAGTCGACGGCGAACAACAGGTCGGTGGTGCCGACGGCGACCATGACGATCAGCATCGGCGTCACGACCCGCTTGCCGCCGACGCGCGCGGTCAACGAGGCACCGTGGTAGACGTTCGTCGCCGGCAGGAACCTCTTCACCGCACGGAGTGCGGCGTTCTCCGGGACGTCGGCCTCCTCGGTCTCGTCCTGCTTCAGCAGCTTCCACGCGGTGAAGATGAGGAAGGCGCCGAAGAAGTAGAACAGCCAGTCGAACCTGGCGATCGCCTGCGCTCCGGCGGCGATGAACACCGCTCGCAGCAACAGGGCGAGGACGATGCCGACGATGAGCACCTTCTGCCGGTACTCGCGCGGCACCGCGAACCTGGCCATGATGATCACGAACACGAACAGGTTGTCGACGCTCAGCGAGTACTCGGTGATCCAGCCGGCGAAGAACTCACCGCCGTGCGAGGGCCCGGCGAACACCGTGACGCCGAGTCCGAACAGGACGGCCAGGCCGACGTAGAACAGCACCCAGCTCAGGGATTCGCGGAACGACGGCTCGTGCGGTTTGCGGACGACCAGGTAGAAGTCGAAGGCGATGACGGCGGCGATCCCGCCCATCGTCGCGACCCACACCCAGACGGGTAGATCCAGCATCCTTGGCTCCTTCGGCGGAAGGGGAGGTCAGCGGGAGGCGGTGGCCCGCACGCGCAGCCGCAGCGCGATGCGTTCGTGCAGCCACAGGAAACCGATGGCCCAGCCGAGGCTCACGATCCCTTGGTAGGCGAGGAATCCCGCGAGGTCCGCGGGCACCCGGAACTGACCGGTGAGCGCGAGGCCCAGGGTGATCTCGTGGACCAGCCTGGCCAGTGGGAACGCCACGAGCCAGAACAGGGCCACCGGGGCGAACCGCCCGGCGGGCAGCCGGCCCGCCGCCACGAGCAGGCTGAAGACACCACCGAACGCGCCCAGCGGCAGGCCGAGCGCCACGGTCGTGACCAGTGCCCACCCGAGCGGCTGGCCGACGAGCGCGGCCAGCCCTCCCGCGATGAGCCCCGCGGCCAGCCCGACGAACGCGCCGGGCACGGCCTCCTTGCGCAGTCCGTCGCGGATCGGCGTCATCAGCCCACCACCACGCCGAACTTGAAGAGGCTGAAGAACAGCATGCCCAGGTAGAACACCGCGCCGAAGCCGATGATCAGGTTCGTGACCAGCTTGGGGCGGATGGGTTCGGGCAGCATCCGGTTGTTCACCAGCAGGAGCACCACGCAGTAGGCGCCCATGGCGAAGGTCGACAGGAACGCGAGCACGTCGAGGATCGCGCCCGGCCCGTCGGCGGGTCCGAAGAGCAGGATCAGGATGCCGAAGGTGATGACACCCCAGAGGAATCCCGCGTAGAGGTGCGACATGCGGAACCTCTTCGCGCCGGGCACGAAGTGGTACGTCATGTCCGCCTGACCGCGGGAGAACGAGTCGAACAGGCCCAGCGTGGCGTTGAGGCCGATCAGCGCGATGAACCCGAGGAACACCCCGCCGAGCACCGGACCGCCGGCCGACGCGAACGCGTCCGACATGGCGTTCAGGGCGGCCTCGCGTTCACCGGACTCGATGAGCGCCTTGACGTCCGGGCTCGTGCGGCTGGCCGACTGCGCGAGGACCGTGAAGGAGACCGTGACGAGCATCGTGATGCCCCAGAAGAGGAGCAGCGCGTCGAACGTGACCCAGCGCCGCCAGCCCTTCCACTTCGCGAGCTCCGCCTTGTCGTCGGTGTCGAACATGAAGCCCCGGCTGGGCATCTTCTCCTCTTCGCCCGCGTGCCGCAGCCCGCGGACCTTGGGGATGTGCGCGCCCATGCCGGCGCCGCTGTCGCGCAGGTGCAGCGTGTACCACATCTGCTGCATGCCGGACGGGCCGGCGAACGCGATCGAGCCGACGATGATCGGGAACCACTCCGGCGACATCGCCTGCGCCGGGAAGTACCCGAACTGGAACATGCCGGTCACCGTGCTGGTCAGGTCGCCCCACGTGCCGACCATCGCCGCCACCACCGCGGTGCTGACGACGAGCAGTCCGATGAGGATGGACAGCAGGTTCTCGAGCAGGTTGTAGATGACCTTGGCCAGGCTGAACAGCACCCCGACCAGGATCAGGCCCACGCAGGCCGACACCGTCCAGGGTATGCCGGTGATCTTCTCCAGTGCCGCCGCCCCGGCCGAGAGGTGCCCCGGCCAGATGTAGACGAGGACCGCCACGACGAAGAAGAACCACATGATCGGTTTGAACACGCGTGCGGCGCCGAAGAAGATGCTCTCCCCCGTCGCCATCGCGTACCGCGCCATCTCGAGCATGACGACGGCCTGCAACGTCACGCCGATGAGGAAGAGCCACCTGATGTCCGGCCCGAAGACCAGGACCAGGCGGGGCCACATGTACGACTCGCCCATGCCCACGCCGAGAGCCACCAGGAACACCGTGGGACCGAGCAGGTGGATCGACGGTGGTGCGTCGGGGAGTTTCCTGATGGGCATCGCTTCCAGCCTGCCCGCGGGCCAGACGCGCTCCTTCTCAGGAGGCGAACTGGTTTCCGTCCGGGCTGCCAGATTTGGATCATCCACGGTTAACAACCTCCAGAGGACCGGCTGTCTTCGTTGACCTCCCTGGCGGGTTCGCGACCGTGGGCGTGTCATGGTCGCGGACGGGCCATCCTTCTCCTTGCACGCCGCTGGGCGGTTTCCGTTGACTGTGCACGGAAACCGCCTGCGACTCAGCTACAGCAACCCGGCGGCACGGGCCCACCGGTACTTGGCACCCAGTACTGCGACAGGCTTCTCCGTTGTGTACGGATATGCAACCACTCCGTGCCGGTACAGGTACTCGCTCGCTTCCTCGACCTGCACGTCGCCCGCAAGGGAGGCGACGACCGGTTTGTGGATTCCGTTCGCCCGGTACTCCTCCACGACGTCGACCACGAGCTCCGCGAACACCATCGGTGGCGTGACGATGGTGTGCCAGTAGCCCAGGATCAGCGAGTGGATGCGTTCGTCGGCGAGACCGAGCGCGATGGTGTTCCGGTACGTCGAGGGCGGTTCCCCGCCGGTGATGTCGACCGGGTTGCCCGCCGCGCCGAAGGGCGGGATGAACTTCCGGAACGCCGCGTCCAGGTCGTCCGGGATGCTCATGAGCGTCAACCCGTTGTCCACGCAGGCGTCCGAGAGCAGCACTCCCGAACCGCCGGCACCGGTGATGATGACGACGTTCTCGCCCTTCGGCGTGGCCAGCAACGGGATTCCGCGCGCGTACTCCAGCAGGTCGTTCAGGCCGGGAGCGCGGATCACACCGCTCTGCCTCAGGATGTCGTCGTAGACCCGGTCGTTGCCCGCGAGCGCGCCGGTGTGCGAGCTCGCGGCCTTGGCGCCCTGGTCCGTTCGTCCCGCCTTGAGCACCACGACCGGTTTCTTCACCGAGACCCGTTTCGCCGTCTCCGCGAAGGAACGGCCGTCCTTCAGGTCCTCCAGGTGCATCGCGACGAGCTGGGTGTTCGGGTCGGACTCGAAGAACGTCAGCAGGTCGTCCTCGTCGATGTCGGCCTTGTTGCCCACACCGACGATGGACGAGACACCCATGCCCGCGGACCGGCTGAACCCGAGGATCGCCATGCCGATTCCGCCGCTTTGCGACGTGAGCGCGACTCCACCCTTGACGTCGTACGGCGTGCAGAACGTCGCACTCAGGTTCTCGGGCGTGTAGTAGTAGCCGTAGATGTTCGGGCCGAGGATGCGGACGCCGTGCTTGCGCGCGATCGCCACGATCTCGTTCTGCAGCTCGACGTTGCCCGTCTCGCCGAAGCCGGACGGGATCATGATCGCGCCGCCGACGCCCTTCTTGCCGACCTCTTCCAGCGCCGCCGGCACGAACTTGGCGGGGATGGCGAACACGGCCACGTCGACGTCTCCCGGGACGTCGGCGATGCTGGCGAACGCCTTGCGGTCGAGGATCTCGTCCGCCTTGGGGTTGATCGGGTAGATCTCGCCCTGGAAGCCGCCGCCCACGAGGTTCTTCATCACCGAGTTGCCGATCTTGCCCTCTTCGTTCGAGGCACCGATCACGGCGACGGCGGACGGCTTCATGATCCGGTTCATCGAGGCGAGGATCTCGTCCTGCGTGAACCGGGCCGGTTCCTCGGCCGCGTCCTCGTCCACGAGTATGCGGACGTCCACCGCGGTGGCCCCCTGTGGCGTCGCCAGCACGGGGTTGAGGTCGACCTCGGCGAGCTGCGGGAAGTCCGTGACGAGGTCCGACACGCGGTGGATCAGGTCGGCGAGCTTGCCCGCGTCGACACCCTGCGCACCGCGGACGCCCTTGAGGATCTCGGCCGCCGCGATGCCTTCGACCATCGAGAGCGCCTCGTTCGCGCTGGTCGGCGCCAGCCGGAACGTGACGTCCTTGAGCACCTCGACCAGCACGCCACCGAGGCCGAACGCGACGATCTTGCCGAACGTCTCGTCGGTGGTGGCGCCCACGATGACCTCGTGGACGTCGATGTCGGTCGGCAGCTGCTGCTGGACCTGGACGCCGGTGATCTCGGCGTCCGCCTTGTGGTTCTTCGCGTTGTGGATGATCGTGCGGTAGCCCTCGGCGACCTCGGAGGCGTTCCTGAGGCCAACCAGGACCCCACCGGCCTCGGTCTTGTGCAGGATGTCCGGTGAGACGATCTTGAGCACGACCGGGTAGCCGATCTCCTCGGCGAACGCGACCGCGCCCTCCGACGACTTCGCCAGCGCCTCGGCCGGGGTCGCGATCCCGTAGGCGTCGCAGACCCTCTTGCCCTCCGGCGCGGTGAGCGACGACCGCCCCTCGGCGCGCACCTTCGCGAGCACGTTCTCGACCGCGGCGCGGTCGTAGCCGTTGTCCGGCATGGGTTTCTTCTCCCTAAAGGATTAGATGACGCCGGCGGCGCGCAGCCCGGCCAGGCGGTCCGCGCTGTAGCCGAGAGCTCCGAGAACCTCGTCGTTGTGCTCACCGAGCAGCGGCGGCCGTTGCACCTCGACCACCGAGTCGGAGAGCTTCAGGGGGTTGCCGACCGTCTTGAACGTGCCGCGCTCGGGGTGCTCGACCTCGACCACGGTGCCCAGCTGCGCCAGCGTCTCGTCCTCGATGATCTCCTTGGTGGACAGGATGGGTCCGCACGGGATGTTGTGGGCGTTGAGCTTGTCCATCACCTCCCACTTGGTGTGCTTCTCCGTCCACTCCTCGATCAGCGCGAACGCCTTGTCCAGCTTGGAGAGCCGGACCTCGGGCGTGGCCCAGGCCGGGTCCTCGGCGAGCTCCGGCCTGCCGATCAGCTCGGTCAGCGGGGCCCAGCCGACGGGCTGGATGATCACGTAGATGTAGTCGTTGGGGCCGCCGGGGGCACAGCGCACCGCCCAGCCGGGCTGGCCACCACCGGATGCGTTGCCGGAACGGGGAACCTCGTCCCCGAACTGCTCGTTCGGGTACTCCCCCAGCGGCCCGCGGGTGAGGCGTTGCTGGTCGCGCAGCTTCACCCGGCACAGGTTCAGGACGGCGTCCTGCATCGCCACCTGGACGCGCTGCCCGCGCCCGGTGTTCGTCCGTTGGTACAGCGCGGCCAGGATCGCGGCCACCAGGTGGATGCCGGTGCCCGAGTCGCCGATCTGCGCGCCCGTGGCGAGCGGCGGGCCGTCCTCGAACCCGGTGGTGCTCATCGAGCCGCCCATCGCCTGCGCGATCACCTCGTACGCCTTGAAGTCGGCGTAGCGGCCGGGGCCGAAGCCCTTGATGGACGCGTAGACCAGGCGCGGGTTCAGCTCGTGCAGCTTCTCCCACGGGTAGCCGAAGCGCTCGACGACGCCGGGGCCGAAGTTCTCGACGAGGACGTCGACGTCGGCGATGAGCTTCTCGAAGACCTCTTTGCCTTCAGGGGCCTTCATGTTGAGGGTGATGCTCCGCTTGTTGCAGTTGAGCATCGTGAAGTAGAGACTGTCCACATCGGGCAGATCGCGCAGCTGGCCGCGCGTGATGTCGCCCTTGCCGGGCGTCTCCAGCTTGATGACGTCCGCGCCCAGCCAGGCGAGCAGCTGGGTCGACGACGGTCCGGACTGCACGTGCGTCATGTCGAGGACCTTGACGCCCTCCAACGCTTTGGCCATGTCATCTCACCTACTTGTACATCGTCTGGTTCATGGTTCCGGGCGCGTACACGTCGGGGTCGATCCACACGTTGATCAGCGAGGGCTTGCCGGACTCGCGGGCGCGCCGCAGCGCCGGCCCGATGTCCTTCGGGTCGCGCACCTCCTCGCCGTAACCGCCGAGCATCTTGGCGAACTGGTCGTACTTCACGTCGCCCAGCGTGTTGCCGACGCGTTCGCGCTCCAGCCCGTACTTGGCCGCCTGGCCGTAGCGGATCTGGTTCATCGACGAGTTGTTGCCGACGATGCCGACGAACGGCAGGTCGTAGCGCACGAGCGTCTCGAAGTCCCAGCCGGTGAGGCTGAAGGCGCCGTCGCCGAACAGGGCCACGACCTCCTTGTCCGGCCTCGCGAGTTTCGCCGCGAGCACGAACGGGATGCCGACGCCGAGCGTCCCGAGTGGACCGGGGTCCATCCAGTGGCCGGGTGACTTGGGCTGCACGACCTGGCCGGAGAACGTGACGACGTCGCCGCCGTCGCCGATGTAGATGGAGTCCTCGGTGAGGAAGTCGTTGATCTCGCTGACCAGCCGGTACGGGTGGATCGGCATGTCCTCGGAGCGCAGGTGCTCCAGGCGCTTCTGCCGGGCCTTCTCCTCGACCGCCTGCAGCTCCTCCAGCCACACCTTGCGGCCCATGGCGCCGTTGTCCTCGCGGCCCGACGCGGCCTGCGTGACGGCGGACAGGACCAGGTCGGCGTCACCGACGATGCCGAGGTCGACGTCGCGGTTCTTGCCGACGGTGCGGTAGTCGAGGTCGATCTGCACGACGGTCGCGTTCGCGGAGAGCCTGCGGCCGTAGCCCATCCGGAAGTCGAACGGGGTTCCGACGATCACGATGACGTCGGCGTTGTCGAAGGCGTAGCGGCGCGAGAGCTGGAAGTGGTGGGGGTCGCCGGGCGGGAGGGTGCCGCGGCCCGCGCCGTTCATGTAGGCGGGGATGTTGAGCGTGCGGACGAGCTCGATCGCCGAGTCCGTGGCCCGCGTCGTCCAGACCTGGCTGCCCAGCAGGATCGCGGGCTTCTTGGCGTTCACCAGCAGGTCGGCGAGCTTCTCGACGTCCGCCGGGTCGCCGAGGGCGCGCGTGGAGGCGCGGTAGTGGCCCGCCTCCGGTACTCGTGCCTGGGACACGGGCACCTTGGCGTCGAGGACGTCGCGCGGGATCTCGAGGAACGACGGGCCGGGCGCGCCGGCGTTCGCCTCGCGGAACGCCATCGACACCATGTCCGCGATGCGGGCGGTGTGCGGGACGTTCGCCGCGAACTTCGTGATCGGCGTCATCATGTCGACGTGCGGGAGGTCCTGCAGTGAGCCCATCTTGTGCTGGCTCAGCGCACCCTGGCCGCCGATGAGCAGCATCGGGCTCTCCGCGCGGAACGCGTTGGCGACACCGGTGACGGCGTCGGTGGTGCCGGGACCCGCCGTGACGACGGCGCAGCCGGGCCTGCCGGTGATGCGGGCGTACCCGTCGGCCGCGTGCGCCGCGACCTGCTCGTGCCGGACGTCGATGACGGCGATGCCCTCGTCCACGCAGCCGTCGTAGATGTCGATGATGTGCCCGCCGCACAGCGTGAAGATGGTGTCGACGCCCTCGGCCTTGAGCGCCTTCGCCACCAGGTGGCCACCAGAGATGGTCTCAGGAATCGACTCCGGCTCCGCGGAACTCGTCATCGGCGATCAGCTCCCCTTTGGCGCTTCGACTGTAGATTGCATACCGTATGAGGTAGGCATATCGTTACTCCGCTACCAACCGGATGTCCATAGATGGCCGCAAGTTTTCGGCGAGAGGACGTAGACGGTGGATCTTTTCGAACACGAGGCGCGGGACCTCTTCGAGCGCCACGGGGTGCCCGTTCCGCGCGGTTTCGTGGCGGACACTCCTGAGTCCGCGCGCGAGGCCGCCGCCAGGCTCGGCGGCACTGTCGTCGTGAAGGCCCAGGTGAAGACCGGCGGGCGCGGCAAGGCCGGCGGCATCAAGCTCGCTTCGTCACCCGACGAAGCTTTCGCTTCCGCCGCAGCGGTTCTGGGCATGGACATCAAGGGCCACACCGTGCGGAAGGTCCTGGTCACCGAGGCGAGCGAGATCGCCGAGGAGTACTACCTGTCGTTCCTGCTCGACCGTGCCAACAGGACGTTCATCGGCATGGCCTCGGCCACCGGCGGCATGGAGATCGAGGAGATGGCGGACTCCATCACCCGGATGCCCGCTTCGTCCTTCGACGCAGCTGCGGTGTTCCCACCCGAGATCGCCGCCGAGGTGAACGAGGTCGCTTCCGCGTTGTGGAAGGTGTTCGTCTCCGAGGACGCGACACTGGTCGAAGTGAACCCGTTGGCGCGCACCGCAGACGGCCGGATCGTCGCGCTGGACGGCAAGGTGACCCTGGACGACAACGCTGCCTTCCGGCACGCTCGACCACCGGACGGCGCCTCGGGTGACCCGCTGGAGGTGCGGGCCGCCGAGAAGGGGCTGAACTACGTCAAACTCGACGGCACCGTCGGCGTCATCGGCAACGGCGCAGGCCTGGTGATGTCCACATTGGACGTCGTGGCGCTCGCCGGTGCGGCACCCGCGAACTTCCTCGACATCGGCGGCGGCGCCTCGGCCCAGGTGATGGCCGACGGCCTCGACGTCATCCTCTCGGACCCGTCGGTCCGCAGCGTGTTCGTGAACGTCTTCGGCGGCATCACCGCGTGTGACGCGGTGGCCAACGGAATCGTGCAGGCCCTGGGAATCCTGGGCGACCGCGCCGACAAGCCCCTGGTCGTCCGGCTCGACGGCAACAGCGCCGAGGCGGGCCACCGCATCCTCGACGAGGCACGACACCCGCTGATCACCGTGGCGCACACGATGGACGACGCGGCGGGCCGTGCCGCCGCCCTCGCCGGCAAGGAGTCCTGATGGCCATCTTCCTCGACGAGCACAGCCGCGTGGTCGTGCAGGGCATGACCGGGTCGGAGGGCGTCAAGCACACCCGCCGGATGCTCGCGTCCGGCACCCAGGTCGTCGGCGGCGTGAACGCGCGCAAGGCCGGCACCTCCGTGGACTTCGACGACGTGACGCTGCCGGTGTTCGGCACCGTCGCGGAGGCGGTGGAGGCGACCGGCGCGAACACGTCGGTCCTCTTCGTCCCGCCCGCTTTCACCGGTGACGCGGTGATCGAGGCGATCGACGCGTCGATCGGCCTGGCCGTCGTGATCACGGAAGGCGTCCCGGTCCACGACACGGCGCGGTTCTGGGCCCACGCATCCGGCAGTTCGACCCGGATCATCGGACCGAACTGCCCCGGCATCATCAGCCCCGGCAAGTCCAACGCCGGGATCATCCCGGCGGACATCACCAAGCCGGGGTCGATCGGGCTGGTGTCGAAGTCGGGAACGCTGACGTACCAGCTGATGCACGAACTCAAGGACTTCGGCTTCACCACGTGCGTCGGCATCGGCGGCGACCCGATCGTCGGCACCACGCACATCGACGCGATCGCCGCGTTCGAGGCGGACTCGGAGACCGAGCTGATCGTGATGATCGGCGAGATCGGCGGCGACGCGGAGGAACGGGCGGCGGAGTTCGTGCGGGACAACGTGTCCAAGCCGGTCGTCGGGTACGTCGCCGGCTTCACCGCGCCCGAGGGCAGGACGATGGGGCACGCGGGCGCCATCGTCTCGGGGTCGTCGGGGACGGCGGAGGCCAAGAAGCAGGCCATGGAGGCGGTCGGGATCAGGGTCGGCAGGACGCCGTCGGAGACCGCGGCGCTGGCCCGCGCGATCCTGACTGGCTAGGGCCGCCGCGCCGGTGGCCGACGGTCTCGGCGGGCGGGCCTGCGGGCCGGTGGGTGGGTGGGTGAGCCGGTGGGCCGGCGGGGCCTGCGGACCCGTAGGCCGGTGGGCCGACGGGCCGTGGGCAGGCCTCTGGTGTGCCGGAGGTCGGCGGGCTGGTCGGCAGGTGGGCCCTAAGCAGGCGGCCCGTGGGCCGGCCGTGGGCAGGCCGCTGGCGCCCCGGAGGTCGGCGGGCCGTGGGCAGGCCAGCCGTGGGCCAGCCGCTGGTGTGCCGGAGGCCGGCGGGCCGTGGGCTGGAGTGCCGGCGGGCTGGAGTGCCGGTGGTGCCGCAGGCCGGTGGACGGATCTCGTCCAGATCGCCCACCAGCCCACCCACCGGCCCGCCACCGGCCCGCCACCAACTCGCCCCACGGCTCGCCCTCCCGGACCGCCGACCGGCCCACCGCCCCCGGCCCGCCGCCGGGCGACGTGTGGCCGACCACGTCCGTCTGGAGGAAGATCACCGGTGTGCTGACCGAGTGGCTCCACACCGTTCCACCGCTCCTGGTCTACGTGGTCGTAGGCCTGGTGGTCGGCGTCGAGAGCATGGGCATCCCGCTGCCGGGCGAGGTCGTGCTCGTCGCGGCGGCGCTCATGGCCTCGCACCACGACGGCGTCTCGCCGCTGTGGGTCGGCGTCGCGGCGTCCGCCGGAGCGATCATCGGCGACAGCATCGGGTACGCGCTCGGCAAGCGGTTCGGGCCGCGGATCTTCGGGTGGGCCGGTGAGAGGTTCCCCCGCCACTTCAGCGAGGACAAGGTCGGGCGTGCCCGGGCGGTGTTCGAGAAGTACGGTGCCTGGGCGGTCTTCTTCGGCCGGTTCGTGGCGTTGCTGCGGATCCTGTCCGGTCCGCTCGCGGCCACGATGGGCATGCACTACGGGAAGTTCCTGCTGGCCAACGCGGCGGGCGGCATCGCGTGGGCCGGCGGCACGACGGCGGCCGTCTACTTCGTCGGAGAGGCCGCCGAGCGCTACCTCGCGGAGTTCTCGTGGATCGCGCTCGTGGTCGTGCTGGTGGCGGTGGTCGCGTTCAGCGTCCGAGGCCGGCTCCGCCGTTCACGCCGATGACCTGCGCGGTGATGTGCCCCGCCTCCGGGGACGTCAGGAACGCGATGGTCGCGGCGACGTCCGCGGGGGTGCCGGACCGGCCGTTCGCCGTGGTGCCGACGAGCACCTTGCGCCTCTCCTCGCTCAGCGTGCCGCCGAAGAACTCCGTGTCGTCGGTGACGCCCGGCGACACCACGTTGACCGTGATGCCCCTGCCTCCCAGCGCGAACGCCAGGTCCGCCGTCCACGCCTCGACCGCGGCCTTGGCCGCGCCGTAGGAACCGGACCCCCGCCGGCCCGCGATCGACCCGAGCGTCACCACGCGGGCGTTGTCGGCCAGGCGCGGCTCCAGCGCCGTCGTCACCAGCACCGCGCTGACGACGTTGGTCTCGTAGCTCGCGACCCAGAGGTCCCGCACGTCCGCGAGGCTCTCCGGCGCCGGACGCCGCCGGGCGACGTTGCCGCCCGCGTTGTTCACCAGGACGTCCACCTGCGACGGCAGGTCGCTCAGCGCGGCCTGCACCGCCTCCGGATCGGTCGCGTCGAACGCCACCGCCCGCGCGCCGATCTCCTGCGCCGCCGCCTTCAGGACGTCCTCCCGGCGCCCCGTGATCACCACGTCCAGACCCTGTCCGGCGAGCCGCGCCGCCACCGCCTTGCCGATGCCCGTGCCGCCGCCGGTCACCACTGCTGTTCGCGTCATGCAGGCCTTGATATCAGCGAGGAACACGCAGGTCGACCGGTTTGTCGGGCCGCCGCGGTTCACGTTTGTGACTAGGCTGCTCAGACCCGACCCGACTGGGGAGAAACCCATGAAATCCCACGTTCTGAACACCGATCAGGCCGCCATCGCCTACGACGTGAGCGGCGAGGGCCGCCCGTTGATGATGATCGGCCAGCCCATGGACGCCAGCGGCTTCACGGCCCTGCGCGCGCAGTTCCCCGACCGCAAGGTGATCACCTACGATCCGCGCGGCATAGGCAGAAGCACACGGTCGGACGGCCGCACCGACAACACACCGGAGACCCAGGCCGCCGACGTGCACGCGGTGATCCAGGCCGTCGGCGGACCGGTGGACCTGTTCGCGTCCAGTGGTGGCGCGGTCACGGCCTTGGAGCTCGTGGCGGCCTACCCCGGCGACGTCCTCACGCTCGTCGCGCACGAGCCGCCGATCATCGACGTGCTGCCCGACGCGGCCGCCGCCCGCCGGGCGCGCGACGCGTTCATGGAGGCCTACCAGGCCAAGGGCCAGGGCGCGGGCATGGCGGCGTTCATCCAGATGAGCTCGCACCAGGGCGAGTTCACCGACGAGTACTTCGCGCAGCCGCTGCCGGACCCGGCGCAGTTCGGCATGCCCGCCGAGGACGACGGCAAGCGCGACGACCCGTTGCTCGGCACCGCCTCGCTCGCCATCACCGACTACTACCCGCGGGTGCAGGACCTCGTCGCCGCGCCCGCCCGGATCGTGATCGCCGTGGGCGAGGAGACCGGGGACGCGTTCACCGCGCGCACGGCCGTCCACACGGCGCAGTTGCTCGGTCAGGACGCGGTGGTGTTCCCCAGCCACCACGGCGGGTTCATGGGCGGCGAGTTCGGGTACGCGGGCAAGCCGGAGGAGTTCGCGGCCAGGCTGCGCGAGGTGCTCGGCTGAGGACCGACCCGCACGGATCCGGCGCCTCGCCGGATCCGTGCGGGCGGATCACCGCAGGAACGCCTCGACCACCTCGGCCACCCGCAGGCCGCTCGCGAAGTCCGCGAGGTCACGCGGGTGCCCGCCCCTGACCGCTTCCGCGAACAGCGTGAGCCTCGAGTAGTCCGACCCGGTCTGCTCGAGCGGCACCCGCTCCCACGGTCCGCCGTCCGAAGTGGACAGCAGCGCCCACTGGTCGAGGCGCAGCGACCGCTCGGTGCCCCAGGCGGTCCACTCGTAGACCTCCGGCCCGGCCAGCCCGGAGAACGCGGACACGTGCACCGGCACGCCACCGCCCCGCAGCACACCGCGTGCCGCGACCTCGGCGGCACCGGGCGAGGGGAAGTCCGCCGACACCGACTCGACGGTGAGCGGCCCGAGCACCCGGTCGGTCAGGTAGACGAAGTGCGACAGCACCTCGCGCACGAACCCGCCCTGCTCGGACCGGGACAGCCAGGTCGCGTCCGCCTGGAACGCCCTGGGCCAGCGCGGGAACTGCAGCCGGACCTCGACGCCCCGCACCTCGCCGAGCGACGGCAGCAGGCGCTCGATCTCCAGCGTCGCCACCATGTCCGACAGCGCGAAGTTGACGGCGTTCGGGCGGCCCTCGGCGGCCTCGGCCAGTGCGCGGGCCTCGGCGAGGTCGACGGCCAGCGGCTTCTCGCAGAACACCGCCTTGCCGGCGGCGAACGCCTTCAGCACGAGCTCGGCGTGCGACGCGGGTGGCGTCGAGACGTACACGGCGTCCACATCGGACAGCACGTCGTCGAGCGAGGTGACGACCGGGACGTCGAGCGTGCGGGGTGCGACGTCGACACCCGCGACCACGGTGTAGCCGGGATGGGACCGCGCCGCCGCCAGCATCCGGGTGCCCATGGCTCCCAGGCCGACGACGGCGAGGCGAATCGGATCAGCGATCATGGGGCCTATTCTGCCGGTGCCCAGGCCTTCGACAGCTTCACCCGCGCACCGGTCTGCAGCAGCGAGCCGGTGTAGAGCCGCGAGGCGACCAGCAGGATCACCACGACGGTGGCCGCGAGGATGCCCATCGACAGCAGGGCCTCCCACGCCGCGGCCTGCTCGGCGAACAACCGCACGGGCATCGCGACGCCCGCCGTGAACGGCACGAACGACATCCACTTGAGCACGACGGGGTTCTCGTAGAAGAACTGCACGCCGAAGTAGGGGCCCATCACCGCGAGCATGACCAGGCCCATCGTCGAGCCGAGGTCCTCCTGGCGGCTGACCAGCGCGCCGGCCACCGCCCACAGCGACGAGATCAGCACGAACCCGAGCATCAGGAACGGCACGAACCAGCCGAGCGCGGGCGCCACCACCCCCAGCAGCTCACCGAGCCCCGCCACCCGCAGCGCGATCGGCGCCACGAGCGCCAGCACCACGACCTGGCCGAGCGTGAGGATCGTGTGCCCGAGGATCTTGCCCGCGAGCAGTGCCCGCACCGGCACCGTCGACACGAGGATCTCCACGATCCGCGTCTGCTTCTCGGTCACGGTGCTCTGCGCGATGGCCGCGCCGCCCATGCCGAACATGAGGAACACCAGCCCGAACACGATCACCGTGACGGACCGCTGCCCGGACGTCACCACCGAGCCCTCCAGCAGCTCCACGGGCGGCGACTCGACGAGCTCGCGGATCACGGAGTTGGGCGGGGAGTTGAGCGCGAGGACCTTGATCCCGGCGCCGTCCGGCACGATCGCCGCCTCGACCTCGTCGGCCCTGACCAGGTCGGCGGCCTCCTGCACGCTGCCGACCTCGCGGACGTCGAGCGCCTTGCCCTGCACGACCTGCGAGGCCGAGCCGACCACGGCGACCTCGGGGTCGTCGCCGCCGAACACCGTCGGCAGCACGGTGAGCGCGAACAACCCGGCGATCGTGAAGAGGAAGCCGATCCAGAAACCCTTGGTGCCGACCAGGGTCTTCATCTCGCGTTCGGCGACGAGCCACGTCGCCTGGCTGAAGGACGCGCGGGCCATGTCAGATCACTTCCTTGAAGATCTCGTCCAGCGTGGGCACGACGGGCGTGAACGAGCGGACCTCGCCGCGGTCCAGCGCCGCCCTGAGCACCTGCTGGGGTGCCGCCTCGAACACGGCGCGCGGGCCGTCGAGCTCCAGGATCGTCACGCCGGGCACGTCGCGGACCCAGCCCGCGTCCTGCTCGACGACGATCTCGTACCGGTCGCCCGCGTGCTTGGCGCGCAACTCCTCGCGCGACCCGTTCGCCGCGATCCGTCCCTTCGAGATGATCACGACGTCGTCGCAGAGCCGTTCGACGATCGCCAGCTGGTGGCTCGAGAACAGCACCGGCACCCCGGCGGCGGCGCGCTTGCGCAGCACGTCCAGCACGGTCTCGACGGCGAGCGGGTCGAGGCCGGAGAACGGCTCGTCGAGGATCAGCACGTCCGGTTCGTGCACCAGCGCGGCCGCGATCTGCACGCGCTGCTGGTTGCCGAGCGACAGCTCCTCCAGCCGGTCCCCCGCCCGGCCGGTCAGCTCCAGGTCCTCCAGGAGCTCGTCGGTGTTGCGCCGCGCGGTCTCCCGGTCGACGCCGTGCAACCGCGCCAGCCACGTGATCTGGTCGCGGACCTTCATCTTCGGGTAGAGGCCACGCTCCTCCGGCATGTACCCGAAGTCGGGCCGGTTGTCCGGCCCGACCTCGGTCCCCTTCCAGCTCACCGTGCCCCCGTGCGCGGCGAGCACCCCCAAGACGATCCGCATGGTCGTGGTCTTGCCCGACCCGTTGGCGCCCAGGAAGCCCGTCATGCGGCCGGGCCGGACGTCGAAGCTCACCTCGTCGAGCACCTTGTGATCGCCGAAGCTCCGGCTGATCCCCCTGACAGTCAACATGGGCAGAACACTAGGTCGGCGCGTTCAAGATCGCGTCCGCCGTGCGGCATCATCCTCGCGGAGGACCCCTTACGGGCTAACGTGCCGGCATGACGACCTTCCGCCTGGGGGCCTACGCGGTGGCCATCGAGAACGACCGCGTGTTGCTGGTTCGTTGTGCGTCAGCGTTCGACGAGGGCCACTGGTCGTTGCCCGGCGGCGCGGTGGAACACGGCGAGGACCCGTTCGACGCGGTGGTCCGGGAGGTGGCGGAGGAGACCGGGTGCGCCGCTGTCGTGGAGCACCTGCTGGGCGTGGACTCCCGGTTCATCCCGGCGGCCGAACGCCACATGCCCGAGAAGGGATCGCACCAGAACATCGGCGTCTTCTACCAGGTGCGGATCACCGGGGAGCCGCGGCCGGAGCCGAACGGGGCGACCTCCGATCCGGTGTGGACACTGCTCACCGACGTCGCGGGCCTGCGCCGGGCGGCACTGGTCGACGTCGGTCTCGCGCTCGCGGCGGGGAGGCCGCCGACCGGGCATGTCGCTGCGGTCCCGGTCGGCGGCCTGGTCATCCACTAGCGGGCGGCGGCCGCGAGCCCCAGGCGGTGGCCGCCGGTGTAGACGTTCATCGAGGTGCCCCTGAGGAACCCGACGAGCGTCACGCCCATCTCCTCCGCCAGGTCGGCGGCCAGCGACGACGGCGCGGACACGGCCGTGAGCACCGGGATCCCCGCCATGACCGCCTTCTGCACCAGCTCGAACGACGCTCGCCCGCTCACCTGCAGCACGGTGCCGGTGAGCGGCAGCCGGCCACCGCGGGTGGCCCAGCCGACGACCTTGTCGACCGCGTTGTGCCGGCCGACGTCCTCGCGCAGGCACAGCAGGTTGCCCCGCCCGTCGAACAGGCCGGCGGCGTGCAGGCCGCCGGTGCGGTCGAAGACCCGTTGCGCGGCACGGAGTTTCGTCGGGAACTCGGTGATCAGCTTCGGGTCGACGCGGAGCGGGTCGTTCGCCACCTGCCAGGTCGCGACGGTGCGCACGGCGTCCAGACTCGCCTTGCCGCACAGGCCGCAGGACGAGGTGGTGTAGAAGTTGCGCTCGATCGACGGGTCCGGCGGCGCGACCCCGTCCGCGAGGCCGACGTCGAGCACGTTGTAGGTGTTGCTCCCATCGGCTGTTGCGCCCGCGCAGTAGCGGATGGACGTGATGTCCGACGGCGAGCGCACCACGCCCTCGCTGACGAGGAAACCCGCGGCGAGGTCGAAGTCGTCACCCGGCGTGCGCATGGTGACGACGAGGGACTTGCCGCGCACGCGGATCTCCAGCGGTTCCTCGACCGCCAGCGTGTCCGGTCGCGCGGTGACCGCGTCGTCCACCAGCCGCACCACGCGCCGCCTGCTCGTCACCCGTCCCACGGCATGCCTCCCTGCAGATCGCGACGCACTCGTCGAGCAGGCGCCGCAACACCTCGTCCCCGGACATCGTCCTGACGGCCCTCGCCACGACCCAGTTCCGCGGCCACCACCGCGGCGCGACGATCCCGGCCCTGTTCGCGCAGTGCTCGACCAGCCGTTCCGCGGGCGCACTCGTGGTTCCGATCACCCTGGTGGCGAACGGGAGCAGCCGCCTGCGACCCTCCTCTGTGGACTGGTCGTTGACGCACCGCGCCACGCACGCCAGCAGCGGGTGCACGCAGGCCGGCCGGTCCGACCACACCTCGCCCGCGAGCACGGAGGTCAGTTCCATCAGGCAGCAGCCGTCCGCGGGCGTCTGGTGCCACCCTGCCGTGAGCCGGGGCACGCGGCTCACAGCCGGGGCCTTCCCGGCTGGGACAGGTGCCTCGTGAGCACGGCGCCCGCCAGCCCGAGCACGCCCGCCGCGGTGAACGCGAACGACGGCCCTTGCGACGCGAGGACCACGGCCGCCAGCAGGGCGCCCGCGGCCTTGGCCGTGTAGAGGACGCCGAAGTTCTGCGCGCCGTTCGTCTCGCCGAAGTACTCCCTCGTGACGCCGACCAGCAGCGAGTAGCAGCAGCCGGTGCCGAGACCCGCGAGCGCGGCACCGGCGAGCAGCCCGGGCACGGTGCCGGAGTGCAGCAGCACGAACTGCGCCAGCCCACCGGTCGCCAGCGTCCAGACCAGCGCCTTGCGCCGGCCGACCCGGTCGGAGATCCACCCGACCAGCACGCGCCCGGTGCCCGTCGCCGCGGCCAGCGTGGCGAGCGCGACGACGCCGAGCACCTCGTCCCCGACGAAGAGCGGCAGGTACGCCAGGTCGTAGAGCGACACCGCCGCCGCGAACGCCACACCGCCGTACAGCCACCAGAACGTGCCGCACCGCATGGCCTCGTACGTCCGGAACTCCTTGAGCGCGGACCGGTTCGGCACCCGAGCCCGGTCGAGCGCCCACTCGCGCGGCGGGATGTGCGGCGGCCACCAGTGCTCGGGCGGATCCTTCAGCACCGAGCCCGCCGCGGCGATGACGACGGCGATCGCGATCCCGGCCCAGGCGAGGAACCCGCCGCCGAAGAGGAAGCCGGCCGCCAGCACGAACGGCACCGACCCGTACGCGAACGCGCCGCTGACGAACGCCACCTTGCGCATCACGCGTTCCGGGTACCAGCGCACGACCACGCCGAGGCACGTCGCGTAGACCAGGCCCGCGCCGACGCCGCCGAGGACCGCGTACCCGACGAGCTGGTCCTGCCCGAGCGTGACGAGCCCGGCACCGCACAGCACCGCCCCGATCCACATCGCACCGGCGGACGTCAGCCGGTTCTGGCTTCTCAGCCACGCCGCCGGGAACGCCGTGCCCGCCTGGCACACCGTCCACAACGCCAGCGCCCAGAACAGCTCCGGCACGCTCCACCGGTCCTGCAACTGCGGGATCAGCGCCCCGAACCCGTACTGCCCGATGCCGGCCGCGAGCATCGCGGCCCAAGCGGCCCACAGCACCGTGCGACGCGAACGCCCCGACGCCTCGACGTCGGTCTCCCCCACCCGGTAGAGCCTGCCGGCGTGATCACGTACGTAAGTCGCGACTGGCATGCCCTTCACCCCGTCCCGAGGATTGCATACAGTATTCGGTAGGCTATACCACGGGAGCGCCGATGAACATGCCCTGGAAGCTGGCCCGCCAGACAGCGCGGAACGCGGCCAAGCCGCTGGACGCGGTGGAGGTGGTGCTGCCGGACGCGCTGGGCCTCGCCTTGGCGGGTGGTGTACGGGCTCTGGTGGCGCAGCCGACCTGTGATCTGTCGGCGATGGACGGGTACGCGGTGGCCGGGGCCGGGCCGTGGACGGTGGTGGGGCGGGTGGCGGCCGGGGACCCGGTGCCCGGGGTGGTGCTGGGTGACGGGAAGGCGTTCGGGGTGGGCACCGGGGCGCCGGTGCCTCGAGGATCAACAGCGGTGGTTCCCGTCGAGGCCTGTTCACCGACCGGCGGTCGACTCACCGCGAACGCCCTGCCCGGCAAGCACATCCGCCGCCGCGGCGAGGACTGGTCGGCTGGCGACGAGCTCGTCCCCGCCGGCTCTCGCGTCTCCCCCGCCGTCCTGGGACTCGCCGCAGCGGCCGGCCACGACACGCTCCTGACCCACCGCCGCCCGCGGGTCGCCGTGATCGTCACCGGCGACGAGCTGCTCCACTCCGGCCTGCCGCACCCCGGCAGGGTCCGTGACGCCATCGGCCCGATGCTCCCCGGCCTGCTCAGCGGGGCCGAGCTGCTCGGCACCACCCACCTGCGCGACGACCCGTCCGCGCTGGCCGACGCACTGGCGTTCGACGCGGCGGACGTTCTCGTCACGTGCGGTGCCACGTCGGTGGGCCGCGCCGACCACCTGCGGCACGTGCTGGCGGAGCTGGGAGCCGAGGTGCTGGTCGGCGGCGTCGCCTGCCGCCCCGGCCACCCGATGCTGCTGGCCGTCCTGCCCGACGGCCGGTGCGTGGTGGGACTGCCCGGCAACCCGTTCGCCGCGTACGCCGCCGTGCTGACGTTGCTCCGGCCGCTGCTCGACACCCTCGGCGGGCACACCGCACGCCCACCGGTGACGGCCTGGCTCGGGGACGTCGGCGCTCACCGGACGGACACGCGCTTGGTGCCGGTCACGAGGTCGGGCGGGCTGGTCGCGCCGGTGGGACACGACCGGCCGGGGTCGCTGTGGGGCGCGGCGCTGGCGGACGTGCTCGCGGTGGTGCCGCCCGGCCACCGCGGGGGTGAGGTCGAGCTCCTCTAGGCGGGCCAGCAGCCCGTGTACCCCTCCGCCAGGAACCGCGACCCCGCCTCCGACCCCACCACCGACCGCAGCTCCCCGAGCTGCCGCCGGACGTCGAAGTCCGTCGCGGCCGGCAGGGCGTGCAGCATCGTGGTCATCCAGTACGAGAAGTGCTGCGCCTTCCACACCCGGTCCAGCGCGCGGGGGCCGTACTCGTCCAACGCGTCGTCGTCGTTCTTGACCAACGCGCGTTCGATGACCTCGGCGAGCACCCGGACGTCCTGCAACGCGAGGTTGAGGCCCTTCGCGCCGGTCGGGGGAACGGTGTGGGCGGCGTCGCCCGCCAGCAGCAACTTGCCGTGGCGCATGGGTTCCGCGACGAACGAGCGGAAGCGCAGGACGGTCTTCTCGGTGATCGGGCCCTCGTTCAGGGTGAAGCCGTCGGGGCCGGCCACGCGCGACTGGAGCTCCTCCCAGATGCGGTCGTCGGTCCACTGGTCGGCGTTCGTCTCGGGCGCGCACTGGAAGTACATGCGCTGGTGGGTCTCAGTGCGCTGGCTGATCAGGGCGAAGCCGCGCGGCGAGTGCGCGTAGACCAGTTCGGGGGCGCTGCGCGCGGCCTCGGTGATGATGCCGAACCAGGCGAACGGGTACTCGCGGTAGCTGTGCATGCGGAGGGCCTCCGGGACTTCGGCGCGGCAGATCGAGCGGGAGCCGTCCGCGCCGACGAGCAGGTCGCAGCGCACCTCCTGCCGGACGCCGTCGCTGTCCACGAACCGGATCGCGGGCGCGTTGACGTCCACGGACGTGTCGCTGACGCCGAACCGGACGTCGCCGCCGTCGCGTTCGCGGGCGTTCGCCAGGTCCACGAACACGTCGGTCTGCGGGTAGAGCCACACCGACTCGCCGACCAGCGCGCGGAAGTCGACGCGGTGGCTCTCTCCGCCGAAGCGCAGGTCGATGCCCTCGTGCGGGTGGCCGTCGCGCAGCACGCGGTCCGACACGCCGGTGTCGACGAGCAGTCTGGCGCTGTCGGCCTCGAGGATGCCGGCGCGGACCGTGGTCTCGATCTCCCGCCGCGTCCTGTTGTCGACGACGACGCTGTCGATGCCGTTGAGCGACAACAGGTGCGAGAGCATCAGCCCGGCCGGGCCCGCGCCGACGATGCCGACCTGGGTGCGCGTCATGGGAGTCCCTCCAGCGAAAGCGTTCACAAGCCCTCCTGCAACACCTGCCGCGCCACCGAGAACGCGTGGTTGGCCGCGGGAACCCCGCAGTAGATCGCGCTCTGCAGGAGCACCTCGGCGATCTCGTCCTGACTCAGTCCGTTGCGCACGGCCGCCGCGACGTGGAGCTTCAGCTCGTCCCAGTGCCCCAGCGCGATCAACGCCGTGAGCGTGATCGCGCTGCGCGTCCGCCGGTCGAGCCCGGGCCGCGTCCAGATCTCACCCCACGCGTACTTCGTGATGAGCTCCTGGAAGTCCTGCGTGAACGCGTCCGGCCGCGCCCTGTCGACATGCGCGTCGCCGAGCACCTCACGCCGGACCTTCATGCCGTCGTCGTAGGACACCGCTTCTCCTCAAACGCCTCGGTCATCGCGCCACTCCCACCGCTTCAGCGCCTCGTCCACGAACACCTCGGCCGCACCGAGGTACGAGCCGGGGTCGTCACCGCCGCCGCGCTCCGCCAGCAGGTCCGAGGCGGCCTCGCGGGCCCGGCGCTCCATCACATCCGCGTGCACCTCGAGCCCCTCCACCAGTTCGGCCGCCTGCGACGCCGCCACGACCGCGAGCTCCAGCAACGCCCGCAGGGCGGGCCACTCCGCGTGCCAGGCTCCGTCCGGCCGCTCGTCGACCGCCCGCGCCGCGCACAGGTGCAACTGCGCGCCCAGCCCGGGAGCCCGCAGGGCCGCGCTGTTGACGAGCACCGACAGCACCGGGTTCCGCTTGTGCGGCATGGTGGACGACCCGCCCCGCCCGGCCACGAACCCCTCGGCGACCTCGCCGATCTCCGGCCGTCCCAGCGTCAGCACGTCCGCGGCCAGCACACCGAGCGCGTCGCACGCGCGCACCACCGCGTCGCCGAGCCGGGTGATCGGTGCGCGGTAGGTGTGCCACGGCAGGCCCGGCCACACCAGTCGCAGGTGACGGGCCAGCGCCGACGCCGACTCGACCGGGTTCTCGACGCGCGACAGCGTTCCGGCCGCGCCCCCGCACTGCACCGGCAGGTTCCGCGCGACGAACTCCAGCTCGTCCAGCGCGTCGAGCACGCCGACGAGCCACCGCGCGGCCTTGAGCCCGAACGTGATCGGCACCGCGTGCTGGGTCAGCGTCCGCCCCGCCATCACGCTGGACCGGTGCTCGTCGGCGAGCCGGGCGAGCGCGCCCGCGACCCGTTCGAGGTCCACCGACACCCGTTCCACCGCACCGCGTGCCAGCAGCACCAGCGCGGTGTCGAGCACGTCCTGACTGGTCAGTCCGGTGTGGACGGGTTCGGAGACCTTGGCGCGCAACGCGGACACGAGCGGCAGCACCGGGTTGCCCGCCGCCTCGACCTCGACGGGGTCGAGCGAGGGCACCCAGTCGCCCAGGTCCAGCTCCGACCCGAGCACGCGCGCCCAGGCGACCTCGACCTCCAGCATCGCCCGCACCAGCGCGGTGTCGTCGAGGAGGCCGGCGGCGCGGTGGGATCCGGGGAGCACGATCACGTCCGCGGGAACCTGAAGAACGCCGTCTCGGACGGACCCTGCAGGTGGATGTCGAACCGCAACCGGCCGTCGTCCTCGCGCGAGGCGACCAGCCCGTCCACCGCGTCCGCGGCACCGGGCAGGTAGATGCGCGTGAACAGCCGGTCGAGCAACCCGCGGGCGAACACCGTGACCGCGAAGAACGGCAGCCCGGGCTCGACGGTGCTGAACCAGTAGTGCCCGGCGCCGTCGGTGCAGGAACGGCCCCAGCCGGTGAACCCGGCTCCGCGCCGCCGCAGCGACCCGCCCACCCGCGGCACGACCCCGGAGGCGTCGGCCTGGCGGATCTCGATCATCGCGTCGGGCACCGGCTCCCCCGCGCCGTCGTGCACGTACCCGTGCAGCACCACGGATCCGGCCGAGCCGAACGGCACGAGCTCGGAGTCGCCGGGGAACGCCAGCGCGTGGTGGAAGAACGGCCCGACGGTCTGGCCGGGCGTCGCGTCAGTCATCGGACGGCTCCAGGTAGGTCGCGTGGCTGCCGGTCAACACGATGTCCCACCGGTAGCCCAGCAGCCACTCGTGCTCGGACCGCGAGTGGTCGTAGGAGGCGATGAGCCGGTCCAGCGCCGCGGGATCGGTGATCGACTGCGCGATCGGGTCCAGGGCCAGCAGCTGGTCGCCGGGGAAGTACATCTGCGTGATCAGCCGCTGGGTGAAGTCCGTGCCGAACAACGAGAAGTGGATGTGCGCGGGCCGCCAGGCGTTGTGGTGGTTGCGCCACGGGTAGGGGCCCGGCTTGATCGACGTGAACGAGTACCAGCCGTCGTCGTCGGTCAGGCAGCGCCCGACGCCGGTGAAGTTCGGGTCGAGCGGCGCCGGGTGCTGGTCGCCCTGGTGCGAGTAGCGGCCCGCCGCGTTGGCCTGCCAGATCTCGACGAGCTGCCGGCGCACCGGGCGGCCGTCGCCGTCGAGCACGCGGCCCTGCACGCGGATGCGTTCGCCGATCGGCTCGCCCCCGCGCTGCAGCGTCAGGTCGGACTCGACGGCCGCGACGTCCGAGTGGCCGAAGACGGGCGCGAACAGCTCCGCGCCCTCGGGGTCGACGTGCAGCGGTTCCTTGGTCGGGTGGCGCAACGTCGTGCTGCGGTACGGCGCGAAGTCCAGCAGCGGCGCACCTCCCGGTGAGTCGGCCTGGATCTTCGCGATCTCGTCGCTGATCTCGTGCTGGCTGGTCGTCACGTGATCAGAGGTTAGGCAACCGCCGCGCCCGCGTCGACAGCGTCTTTCCACCCAGTGGAAGCCCGGCCGCTACCCGGTGGTGCAGGCGTTGCCGTTCAGGCTGAACGAGACCGGCGGCGTGCTGGGCACCGTGGTGGAGCCGTTGAAACCGAACGACACCGAGCCGTCCGCGACGATCAACGCGTTGTAGTCGGCGTTGGTCACGCTCACGTTCACCCCGGACTGGGACGCCGTGCCGTTCCACAGCTGCGCGATGCTCTCCCCTTCCGCGAACCGCCACCGCACCGTCCAGCCCTCGACCAACGCGCCGCTGACGTTGCGCACGGTCACCTCGGCCTGGAACGCGCCGGACCACTGGCCGGTGATCCGGTAGACGACCACGCAGGACGGCGGGGGCGGCGGCGTGGACGTCGGGGCGGCGCAGTCGCCCTGTCCCCACAGGCCGAGTTTCGCCTGGGACGCCTTGCTTTCCGCCTCGACCAGCGGACCGCCGTCGGCGCCGCTGACACGCAGGGCACCGCTGCTCACGGCGAGCAGCGCGTAGTCGGTGCCGTCCGGCAGCTCCAGCGAGACCTCGCCGGGCGTGATGCTGCGCACGCGGACTTCCTTGTCCAGCAACGTCTTCGTCGCGAACTCGAGAGCGGCGGGGGCGGCGCACGACGTCGGTTCGGCCAGCAGCGCGACGCGCACGCGCGTGCCGTCGGCGAGTTCGACGTTGCGAGCGTCCAGAACGGCTCGCACCTTTGTGGACGGCTCGCTCTCCGCTGTGGACGACGAAGGAGTTTGTGCCGCGGGGAGGGGCCTGCCGTCCTGCGAGGCCGTGCACCCGGCCACGAGCAAGGTCAACAGCACCATGAAGTGCTTCCGTGCTGCCATTCGACAAATCTATCGCCGGAGGCAGCGTCCGCAATCGGCTGTTCGGAGTTGATCAACTCGGGCTTTCGGAGTCGTCGGACGATCAAGCCGTGCGCCACGTCACCGGGTGTGCGAGCGTGGGGAGGCCACAGTTGTGCGGATGGTTCCCTGCCGTTCATCGGCTCGTGGTGATCAACGGAAAAGATCAGGACGTTCCTCGTTCCCTGCCGATGGAGGTCTGAAGTGCATTCCCTGCAGCAACACCGGACACGTCGCCTGTTCGCCGCCCTCGCGGTCGTCGCCTCGGTGCTGGGCATCACCACCGTCGTGGCGCCCGCCGCCGACGCGGCCGTCTACCAGTCCTGCACGCAGTCGCGGTGTGACGCGGCCAGGAGCGCCAACACCTCCTGGAAGTCCAGGAGCTACCCGAGCACGCGCGGCTGGGTCAGCGGCTGGCCGAACGGGCAGTGCAACTACGCGGGCGGTGTGCACCAGAACCGCGAGGGCCAGCTCCCGGCCGGCCACAGCTACCTCGAGTTCGACGT
This sequence comes from Lentzea albida, assembly GCF_900111005.1. Lineage (GTDB taxonomy): Bacteria > Actinomycetota > Actinomycetes > Mycobacteriales > Pseudonocardiaceae > Lentzea > Lentzea albida. The sequence continues at coordinate 109,982 of NZ_FOFV01000010.1, read as the reverse complement.
CTACCCGCGCGCGTGCGGCGCTTCCCGGGACGCGTACCGGATCATCGTCGACCGCACCGCGAACGTCGTCTACTTCTCCCCCGACCACTACGCGAACTTCTACCGGCTCTGAGTCCTACCGGGCGCTGCGGTCGAGCCACGACCGCAGCGCCCACCAGGTGTGCAGCGTCGTCAGCACGTGGGAACGCCCCGCGTCCGGGTCGTCGCCGAGGTCGGCACCGCTCAGCTCCACGAGCCGGTCCAGCCGGTACCGCACGGTGTTCGCGTGGATGTGCAACGCCGTGGCCGTCGCGCTGAGCCGGCCGCCGTTGTCCAAGTAGCACAACGCCGTCACCACCATCTCGTGGTGGAACGAGCTCTTCGGGTCGAGCTGGCCGAGCAGCGAGTCCGCCAGCGTCTCGGCCAGCGCCGGGAACGCAGCGAGAGCGGTCTCACCGGCGAGGTCGGTCAGCAGCCGCACGCCGCAGGAGGCGCCCGCCGCCGCCAGGGCCTGCGCGCACATCGAGTACGTGCCCCGCAACGACTTCAGCGCGGTCGCGGGCGACACCACGAGCAGGTCGTCCGACCAAGTGGGCGGCACGTGCGTGAGTCCCGCGAGCCGTCCCTCGACCAGTCCGAAGACACCGCCGGACGTGTGCAGCCGCTGTTCCAGCGTCCGCGCGTGGCTCGGGTCGGTCACCCCGGACACCACGCAGTGGTACCGGCCGTCGGGGCGCAGCCCGGCCCGCGCGAGCTCGGAGACGTCCGGGAAGTCGCCCGAGACCAGCAACCGCCGCAGCACCTGGGCGTTCAGGTCGCGGGCCGTGCGGGACAGCTGCAGCTCGGCGGTGTGGTAGCCGCTGACGATGTGCCGTTCGACCGCGCCGACGTAGTGGTCGAGGTCGATCATGAAGTCGAGGATCGTGCCGTCGTCGACGCCCAGTGACCGCGCGAGCTCGACGGCCGCCCTGATCAGCTCGGTGCGCCCGGCGTGCACCCCGCGCAGCAGTCCCGCCATCGACACGCCCTGCGCGGCGCGGTCGGCCCCCAGCGCCAGCGCCGCGGAGAAGTCCCCGTCGTCGGGCGCACCGCCGCGTTCGAGGTGCGCGATCCCCTCGGACAGCAGGAACGCGATGTGCCGGCGGTTCTCCTCGGCGGGCAGCCGGGCGACCTCGGGCGAGTGGCCGCGGGCGGCGTCGACGACCCTCTCGACCACCTTGTCGTCCGCGGCGACGGCTTCGAGCACCTGGCGGACCATCGCGGACATCCCCGGCACAGCGCCTCCGCAAACACCACGTTGTGTGACGGCCACAACACAGCCGTCGCCGTTTGGGGACGGGACCCTATGCCCCGCTCTCCCGTTGCTGGTTAGTTGCTTTACGCGAGAGTAATTCGCGTTGGCACCACCCTTCAACGAGGAAGGCCCTGGGATGTCAGACCGGAACATCAGCCGTCGCAACCTGCTGGCCGCGAGCGGCGCGATCGGTGCGATCGCCGCGAGCGGGACCCTGGGGCAGGCCGTCGCCGGAGCGGCACCGCGCGTCGACGCGGACGTCATCGTCATCGGGCACGGCCTCGCGGGCCTCGTGGCGACCTCCGAACTGGCCGCGGCGGGCCGCAAGGTCCTGCTGCTCGACCAGGAACCCGAGGCCAGCCTGGGCGGTCAGGCCTTCTGGTCGCTCGGTGGTCTCTTCTTCGTCAACTCCCCGGAGCAGCGCACCGCGGGCATCAAGGACTCCCTCGAACTGGCGCGCGCCGACTGGTTCAACACCGCCGGGTTCGACCGCGGCGTGAACGACCCGCTGGGCGAGGACTTCTGGGCCGCCAAGTGGGCCGAGGCGTACCTGAACTTCGCCGCCGGTGAGAAGCGCGACTGGCTCTACGGGCTCGGCGTCCGCTGGGTGCCGATCGTCGGCTGGGCCGAGCGCGGCGGGCAGCTCGCCGACGGCCCCGGCAACTCGGTGCCGCGCTTCCACATGACGCTCGGCACCGGACCGGGCGTGATGGAGCCGTTCGAGAAGAAGGTCCGCGACGCCGTCCGCGACAACAAGGTCACGTTCAAGTTCCGGCACCAGGTCGACGCCCTGATCACGTCGAACGGCGCCGTCACCGGCGTGCGCGGCAGCGTCCTCGAGGCCAGCAGCGCCGCCCGCGGCACGCCCAGCTCCCGCAAGAAGGTCGGCGACTTCGAGCTGTACGCGCCGATGGTCGTCGTCACCTCGGGGGGCATCGGCGCCAACAAGGACCTGGTGCGCCGCAACTGGCCCGCTCGCCTGGGTCCCGCGCCGCAGCGGCTGGTCACCGGTGTGCCCGCGCACGTCGACGGCCGCATGCTCGCGATCTCGGAACTGGCCGGCGCGCGCCTGGTCAACCGCGACCGCATGTGGCACTACACCGAGGGCATGATCAACCACACGCCGATCTGGCCGGACCACGGCATCCGCGTGCTGGCCGCGCCGTCGTCGCTGTGGTTCGACGCCCGCGGGCGCCGGTTCGCGAACCCCGGCATCCCGTCGCTCGACACGCTCGGCACGCTCGAGCTGATCGGCAGGTCGGGCCACGACTACTCGTGGTTCATCCTCAACAAGAAGATCATCGACAAGGAGTTCGTGCTCTCCGGCTCCGAGCAGAACCCGGAGATCACCGCCAAGAACCTCGTCGCCTACCTCGCCATGCGACTGCTGAACAGCACGCCGCCGCCGGTGAAGGCGTTCATGGACAAGGGCGTGGACTTCGTCATCAAGAACAACCTGCCGGACCTCGTCGCCGGGATGAACGCGCTGACCGGCCAGAACCTGATCAACCTCGACGAGCTGCGCCGCCAGATCGTCGCGCGCGACCAGCAGGTCGACAACCCGTTCACCAAGGACCTGCAGGTGATGGGGATCCGCAACTCCCTGGCGTACAGCGGGGACAGCCTCGCGCGCACGGCGTCGTTGCACAAGATCCTCGACTCCGGCTCCGGCCCGTTGATCGCGATCCGGATGAACATCCTGACCCGCAAGACGCTGGGCGGCCTGCAGACCGACCTCACCGGCCGCGTCCTCGGGTCGAACGGCCAGCCGATCCGCGGCCTGTACGCGGCGGGCGAGGTGGCCGGGTTCGGCGGTGGCGGCGTGCACGGCTACCGCGCGCTGGAGGGGACGTTCCTCGGCGGCTGCCTGTTCTCCGGGCGCGCGGCGGGCCGGGGTGCGGCGGCGGAGAGCGCCTGACGGCTGAGAACGCCTAACGGCCCAGGATCCCGGGGTCTGCGGTCTCCCCTGTTGACCGCAGGCCCCGCACCACCTCCAGCACCTTCGCGAGCGAGCCCTCCGGCGTTTCCACGGCCGAGTCGAGTACGAGGTGGTCGTCCTCCCACGGCTCCCACAGGCCCCGCATCCGTTGCACGTGCTCCCAGGGAACCGTGGGGTACCACCCGGGAATGCCCCTGTCGCGACCCTCGACGCGCTCGCGGTGCAGACGTTCGTCGGAGCACACGCACTCGACGCCGACGAACACCCCACCCAGCCGTTCAACGAGCTCACGCCACTGCGCACGAGCCTCGAGGGTGTGTGCTGCCACGTCGACGACCACGTCGATCCCGAGCGTCACGTGCCGCGCCAGGGAGGCCGTGAGGTTCAGGTCCACCAGCCCCCTCGCCGCGTCGTCCGAGAGCTCGGGGAACTGCGTGACCGTGCCCTGCACCCAGTCCATCGAGACGATCGGACCGCGCCACGCACGGGCCAGCGACTCGGCGAGCGTGCTCTTGCCCGCGCCGGGGATCCCCGCCACCAGCACGACCACAGGGCCTTCGGTGGTCGGTTCGAGCTTCAGGTAGGCGTCCGTCATGGTTACACCTAAACATCGATGTGCGCGCCCATGATCACTGTTCGCTCTCGGGGCAATCCGAAGTGCTCGGCCGCGTCCGCCGTGATGTAGGAGGTGGCCACGAACAACCGCTTGCGCCAGCCCGCCATCGTCCGCTTCGGTCCGCGCTGCAGCTCGATCTTCGACAGGAAGTAGCGCGCCTGCGCGAGGTCCAGCCCGCCCTCTGTCCTGGTGGGGTCCAGCAACGCAAGCGCGGCGGGCACGTCCGGCGTCTCCACGTACCCGAAGCGAGCGCTGACGTGGATGATGCCGTCGTCGGCGTAACCGAGCTCGTCGACCTCGACCCGCCGCTCGTCCGGCACCCTCGGCACCGGCTCGGTCTCGATCGACACGATCACCACCCGCTCGTGCAGGACGTGGTTGTGCTCGACGTTGGCGCGCATGGCGAGCGGCGCGGTCTCCTTGCCGCGGTTGAGGAACACCGCGCATCCCGGCACGCGCGTCAGCCGCTGTTCGTGCAGTTCCTCGATGAACGCCCGCAACGACCCCTCTGCCTCGCGCCGGGCCTTCGTGACGATCGCCCGCCCGCGCTGCCACGTCGTCATCACCGTGAACGCCGTCAGCCCGATCAGCAACGGCAACCAGGCCCCGTGCAACAGCTTCGTCAGGTTGGCGGCGAGGAACAACAGGTCCACGCCCAGCAGCAACACGCAGCCGAGCCCGATCGCCCACGCCGGAGCCCCGAACTTCCACCGCGCGATGAACAGGAACAGCGTCGTGGTGATCGTGATCGTCCCGGTGACCGCCATGCCGAAGGCGAACGCCAGCGCGGCGGACGTGCGGAACGCGAACACCAGCGTCAGCACCGACACCAGCAGCACCCAGTTGATCCACGGCACGTAGATCTGCCCGATGGTCGACTCGGACGTGTGCGCGATCCGCAACCGGGGCAGGTACCCGAGCTGCGCGGCCTGCGACGCCACCGAGTACGCGCCGGTGATCACGGCCTGGGAGGCGATCACCGTGGCGGCGGTCGCCAGCACCACCATCGGCCACCGCCCCCACTCGGGCACCAGCAGGAAGAACGGCCCGCTGATGTTCGCCGGGTCGTCCAGGACCAGCGCGCCCTGCCCCATGTAGCTGAGCACGCAGGCCGGGAACACCAGGAACAACCAGCCGCGCGCGATCGCGGGCCGCCCGAAGTGGCCCATGTCCGCGTACAGCGCCTCGGCGCCGGTCACCGCGAGGACCACGGCCGCCAGTGCGAAGAACGCGATGCCGAAGTTCCCGAACAGGAACCCGACCGCGTACGTGGGCGACAACGCCTTCAGGATCTCCGGATGAGCGGCGACGCCCCGGATCCCGGCGATCCCGATCACCGCGAACCACAGGATCATCACGGGCCCGAAGAACCGCCCGACGACGCCGCTTCCCCGCCGCTGCACCAGGAACAGCCCGATGATGATCACGGCGGTGATCGGCACGACGAACCGCTCCAGCTCCGGCTCGACGACCTTCAGCCCCTCCACGGCCGACAGCACCGAGATGGCCGGCGTGATCATGCTGTCGCCGAAGAACAACGCGGCGCCGAAGATCCCCAGCGCGGCGAGCGTGGCCGCGGCCTTGCGCCCCTGCCTGGCCTTCCACCGCCGCAGCAGCGTGATGAGGGCCATGATCCCGCCCTCACCGTCGTTGTGCACGCGCATCGCCAGCAGCACGTACGTCACCGTCACGACGATCGTCACCGACCAGAAGATCAGCGACACGACCCCGTAGACGTTGTCGACGCTGACCGGTACCGGGTGCGGGTCGGCGGGGTTGAAGACCGTCTGGATCGTGTAAATGGGACTGGTCCCGATGTCCCCGAAGACCACGCCGAGCGCCCCGACGACCACACCGAGCCGCACGGTGTCGTGTGCGAGCTTCTGCCGCGACGGCGCCTCGGCAACCTGCTGATCAGCCACGAACACTCCCTCGACCGCCGGTGCCCGCAAGATAACCGCGCACCCCACCACCCGCAGAGCACTTCCGGGTGATCTTTACGCGTTCCTGACGGCGTGCGCCGCGACGGTCGGGAGAGCTGTCCGGGAGGACGCCGTGTCAGCCCCGCACCGCGACGCCGGGGACGGTGAACTCACCCTGGTTCAGGGTGCGCGGGTGGAAGTAGCCGGCCTGGACCTCCGCCGCGGTGTTGTTGCCGCGCAGGTGTTCCGACCACACCATGAAGTAGCTCCAGCGGGTCTGGGCGTCCAGGAACGCCGCGGTCGGCACCTTGCCGGTCTCGGCGAGCGCCACGGGCTTGCCGGCCGCGATGTTCTGGATCTGCTGGTAGTCGCCCGACGTGGGCAGACCCTTGTACCAGACGTCGAGCGACACCACGTCCACGTACTGCGCGCCGGGGTAGTACGACGCCCAGTTCCCCGCCGGGTTGTCCTGGACGTTCCACACCCAGATCAGGTTGTCGAGGCCCTGGGACACCAGGTGGTCGCGGGTGATGCGGTAGAGCTTCGCGCCGCCCTCCGGCCCCGGCCGGTTGCCCCACCAGTTCCAGGACTCGTTCATCTCGTGCAACGGGCGGAACAGCACCGGCACACCCGCGTCCTTGAGCTGCCGCAGGTACGGCACCACCTCGTCGAGGCGGCGCTTCCACGCGGTGTTGAGCGCGGTGCCGTTGGTGACGACCTCGGTGAACTGGCTCTGGCTGATCTGGGTCTTCACCCCGCCGTCGAACTGGCAGGTGCTGCCGCCGGTCGGTGTGCACACGTGCCAGGTCAGGGCCACCAGCGAGCCGTTGGCCCACTCGATCTTGGCCTGGTCGACCACCCGCTGCCGGTTGGCCACGTCCTCGGGCCGGAACATCAGGTCACCGCCCCACAGACCGGGGTACTGGCCCGTGATGTCCTTGACCTGCTGGGTGTACTGGCCGGGGTTGCTCGCCGGCTCCTTGTTGTGCTGGCCGGACACGACGTACCGGCCGGTGATCGAGGTCAGGTAGTTGATCACGTTCTGCCGCGACGACCTCGGGAACGCCTGGGCCTGCGGTGCCACCGCGACCAGGACGCCTAGGAAGGTCAGGACCGCGGTGAACGCCGTGCCGTACCGATGAAGCGTGGTGTGTCGCACTCGCTCCTCCTCGTGGAACCCACTCTGCGCTGAGGTGGGACTACGTGACGGCTGCGGCGGCGAGCCGGTTTACTAAAACGCTTAACCTGCTTGGCCGCCTCACCATAGAGGCGCTTCGACGGGGATGTCCATAGAACGCTTCAGCACCGGCCGACCGGACCGGTTCAGCTGCGGGGCGGGGCGGTCGACGCGCGCGGGACCAGCGCCGGGGCGTGCACCAGGCGTTCCGCCGGAGGCCGGTTGGTCATGACCCCGAACAGGGCCTCCGCGGCCTGCGCGCCGAACGAGAACACGTCGTGCCGCATGGCCGAGAGGGTCGGCCGGGTGAGCTGGCACAGCTGCGAGTCGTCCCAGGCCAGCAGCGACAGGTCGGCCGGCACCGACAGGCCGAACTCCGCGGCCACCCCCAGCGCCGCGACCGCCATGACGTCGTTGTCGAACACGATGGCGGTCGGCCGGTCCGGCGTGAGCAGCAGGGTGCGGCAGGCGCGGCTGCCCTGGTCCGCCGAGAAGTCCGCGACGACCGTCCGGGCCTCCAGCCCGAGCTCGCGCGCGACCTCGGTGAACGCGGCCGTCCGGATCGCGCTGTGCCCCAGTTCCGGCGGACCGCTGACCCGCGCGACGCGCCGGTGCCCCAGGGCGGCGAGGTAGCGCACCGCCTCGGTGATCGCCTCCGCGTCCTCGGTCCACACCGAGGTGAACGGACCCGCGAGGCTCGGGTGCCCGACCACGACGGCGGGAAGCCCCAGCTCCGCCAGCGCGGGGATGCGCGGGTCGTCCACGTGCAGGTCGACCAGGATGCTGCCGTTGACCCGCCCGCCCTGCCACCACTCGCGGTGGACCTCGATCTCCTCGCCGCCCTCCACCAGGCGCAGCAGCAACGAGCACGAGCGCCGCACCAGCACGCTCTCGATGCCCGAGATGAACTCCATGTAGAACGGCTCCAGCCCCAGCAACCGGGCCGGCCGCGCAATTACGAGCCCGACGGTGTGCAGCCCGCGCCCGGACAGCGAGGAGGCGGCGAGGTTCGGCCGCCAGCCCAGCTCGCGCGCGACGGCCAGGATCCGCTCCTTCGTCGAGGCGGACACCCCCGGCCGGTCGTGCAGGGCGATCGACACGGCGGCGGTGGACACCCCGGCCCGCGCGGCGACGTCCTTGATGGTCACCCTGCGCTCACCGGAGACGGAGTCGGTCACGGGGCGAGCCTACTCGGGAGCGGCGCTGCGCGGCCGGGTGGTTAAACGCTTCAGTCGTTGTGGGAGAAGGGCAGGGGGCCGGTCGGGAGATGGCCGGCGCTGGGTGGGATCGCGTGTGGCGGGCGCACGGGCCGCACGCCGATGGCGGGCTCGCGGGCTACGGGGCTTGCCGGCTGCGGGGCTCGCTAGCGGCGGCCGCGGCCTACTCGCCGGCGGACCGCAGGCCGCACGCCCGCTCACGGGCGGAGTGCGGGCCGCAGGCCCGAGCCAGGCCACAGGCAGGAGAACCGCGAGCCGCAGACCCCACCTCAGGCCACAGGACCGCGGACCGCAGGCCAGATCGCGCGCGGCACCCAGTCGATGCGCCCCGCCACCGCCGCCTACCCCACCGCCGCCCATCCCCCACCCCACCCGGCACCCACCTTTGACATACCCATACCCCCCTAGGGTATAAATGGGTGGCGAGCCCACCGCGCCCCCGGGATGACCACCCGGCCGAGCGGTGGCCGGAGAAGGAGCGAGACATGCACGGCTACGCCCCCACGAAGGACGCCCACCTGCGCCGCCTCCGCCGGATCGAGGGCCAGGTCCGCGGTCTGCAGCGGATGATCACCGAGGACGAGTACTGCATCGACGTGCTCACCCAGATCTCCGCTGCCACCAAGGCGTTGCAGGCGGTCTCACTGGGGCTGCTCGACGAGCACCTCAAGCACTGCGTGAGCCAGGCCATCACCGAGGGCGGCGACACGGCCGACGCGAAGATCGCGGAGGCCAGTGACGCCATCGCCCGCCTGGTCCGCTCCTAACCCGCGAGGAGAAGGCTTCATGACCGTCCACACCGGCACGAACCCGGACGCCCTCCGATGAGGACCGGCTACAAGGTCGCGCTCTACGCCGCCGCCCTCGCCGTGATCTTCGGCGGCACCTGGGCCGCGGGCGCCGCCACGGGGCCCACGCCGGCCGAATCCCCGGCCCCACACGCCGAGACACACGATGGCGGCCACGACTCGAAACTCCCACCGGGACTGTCCGTTTCGGACAACGGCTACACGTTGCGCCTGAAGGAGACCGCGCCGCTCACCTTCACCGTCGAGGGCCCGGACGGCCAGCCCGTCACGAAGTTCGCGGTGGAGCACGAGAAGCGCCTGCACCTGGTCGCGGTCCGCCGGGACGGCTCGCACTTCCGGCACGTCCACCCGCAGATGGCCCCGGACGGCACCTGGTCGACGCCTCTCGAGCTGCCGGACGCGGGCAGTTACCGCGTCTTCGCCGACTTCAGGCCGGAGGGTGGTCCCGCGCTCACGCTGGGCGCCGACGTCCAGGTGCCGGGTGACTACCGGCCGCAGAACCACGTCGACAGCCGCACGTTCACGGTCGACGGCTACGAGGTATCCCTGTTCGGAGACCTGAAGGCGAACGCGGCGTCGACCGTCGCGATCGAGATCTCGAAGGACGGCAGGCCGGTGGCGGACCTGCAGGACTACCTGGGTGCCAAGGGGCACCTGGTGGCCCTGCGGTCGGACGACCTGGCGTACCTGCACGTGCACCCCGAGCAGGGCGGGCAGGTGAAGTTCGCGGTGGAGGTGCCGACGGCCGGGAAGTACCGGCTGTTCCTGGACTTCCAGCACGACGGCGTGGTCCGCACCGCGGAGTTCACGCTCACGACCCACGAGGAGGGCGGTCATGGCCACTGACACGGTCGAACTCTCGATCGGCGGCATGACCTGCGCCTCGTGCGCGGCGCGGATCGAGCGCAAGCTCAACAAGCTGGAGGGCGTGCAGGCATCGGTCAACTACGCGACCGAGAAGGCGCGGGTCAGCTACGCGGGCGACCTCACCCCCGCCGACCTGGTGAAGGTGGTCGAGGCCACCGGGTACACGGCCGAACTCCCGGCCGAGCCCACCGAAACCGCGGAGGAGGACGACCCGACGAGGACGCTGCGGGAGCGGCTGGTCACGTCGGCCGTCCTCTCCGTGCCGGTGATCGCGCTCGCGATGGTGCCGGCGCTGCAGTTCACGTACTGGCAGTGGCTGTCGCTCGCGCTCGCCGGACCGGTCGTCACGTACGCCGCGTGGCCGTTCCACAAGGCGGCGTGGACGAACCTCCGGCACGGCGCCGCCACGATGGACACGCTGATCTCGCTCGGCGTCGGGTCAGCGTTCCTGTGGTCGCTCTACGCGCTGTTCCTGGGCACGGCGGGCACTCCCGGCATGACGCACGGGTTCACGTTCACCGTCGAGCGGATGGCCGGCACCGGCAACATCTACCTCGAGGTCGCGGCGGGCGTCACGACGTTCATCCTGGCCGGGCGGTACTTCGAGGCGCGGTCCAAGCGGCGTGCGGGGGCGGCGCTCAAGGCGTTGCTCGAGCTGGGCGCCAAGGACGTCGCGGTCGTCCGGGACGGCCGCGAGGTGCGCGTCCCGACGGAGGAGCTGGCGGTCGGCGACCGGTTCGTCGTGCGGCCCGGCGAGAAGATCGCGACGGACGGCGTCGTCGAGGAGGGCACCTCAGCGGTCGACGCGAGCATGCTCACCGGAGAGTCCGTGCCGGTCGAGGTGCGCCCCGGTGACGCGGTGGCGGGCGCGACGGTCAACGCGGGCGGGCGGCTCGTCGTCAGGGCGACCCGGATCGGGTCGGACACGCAGCTCGCGCAGATGGCGAGGCTGGTCGAGGAGGCGCAGAACGGCAAGGCCGAGGTGCAGCGCCTCGCGGACCGGATCTCCGCCGTGTTCGTGCCGGTCGTGATCGCCCTCGCCGTGGGCACGCTGGGCTTCTGGCTCGGCACCGGCGGCGGTGCGGGTGCGGCGTTCACGGCCGCGGTGGCCGTGCTGATCATCGCCTGCCCGTGCGCGCTGGGGCTCGCGACGCCGACGGCGTTGCTCGTCGGCACGGGCCGGGGTGCCCAGCTCGGGATCCTGATCAAGGGGCCGGAGGTGCTGGAGTCCACCCGCCGCGTCGACACCGTCGTGCTCGACAAGACCGGCACCGTGACGACCGGGCAGATGAGCCTGGTGGGCGTCCACACCGCCGAGGGCGAGACCGAGGCCGAGGTCCTCAGGCTCGCCGGGGCCCTGGAGAACGCCTCCGAGCACCCGATCGCCAGGGCCGTCGCCCAGGCGGCGGGGGACGTGCCCGCCGTCGACGACTTCCAGAACGTCGAAGGGCTCGGCGTGCAGGGCGTCGTGGACGCCCACGCCGTGCTCGTCGGCCGGGAACGCCTGCTCAGCGAGTGGAGCGTCCCGCTCGGCACGGAGCTGCGCGAGGCCAAGGAGGAGGCGGAACGGCAGGGCCGCACGGCGGTGCTGGTCGCGTGGGACGGCAAGGCCCGTGGCGTGCTCGTCGTCGCGGACACCGTGAAGCCCACCTCGAAGGAGGCGATCGAGGGCCTCCGCGGGCTCGGGCTGCGTCCCGTGCTGCTGACCGGCGACAACTCCGCGGCGGCGGAAGCGGTCGCGGCCGAGGTCGGCATCAGCGAGGTGGTCGCCGAGGTGCTGCCGGCCGACAAGGTCGACGTCGTGAAGAAGCTCCAGGACGAGGGCCGCGTCGTGGCCATGGTCGGCGACGGCGTGAACGACGCCGCCGCGCTCGCCCAGGCCGACCTGGGCCTCGCCATGGGCACCGGCACGGACGTGGCGATCGAGGCCAGCGACCTCACGCTGGTGCGAGGCGACCTGAGGGCCGCCGTGGACGCGATCAGGCTCGCGCGGCGCACGCTCTCCACGATCAAGGGCAACCTGTTCTGGGCGTTCGCGTACAACGTCGCCGCGCTGCCGCTGGCGGCGTTGGGCCTGCTCAACCCGATGATCGCGGGAGCCGCGATGGCGTTCTCCTCGGTGTTCGTGGTGAGCAACAGCCTGCGGTTGCGCGCCTTCCGCTGAGAAGGCAACACGACCCTCACGGCCGGTTTCGTAGCCTCGGCACATCAGCAACCGATGGGAGTGGATGTGCCGAGGCTGGCCCTGGTCATGGCCGCGGTGGTCACGCTGCTGACCGCGTGCACCTCAACACCGCCCGCGCAGGTCCCCGCACCGGCGCAGAGCAGCAGCGCTCCCCCACCGGCCGAGCAGGTCCACGTGTCGATCGGCGACTCCTACGCGACGGGCTTCGGCCCGGACGGCACGACGGAGAGCTTCGCGCAGATCGTCGCGAAGGAGTCCGGCTTCAAGCTGATCAACCTCGCGTGCAACGGCGCCACGTCCGCCGACCTGGCCACCAAGCCCGCCTGCGGCCCCGACGCGGGCGGCAAGACGCAGCTCGACGCCGCCGTGGAGGCGTTGCGCGGCAAGAAGGCGGCCCTGGTCACGATGGTGATCGGCGGCAACGACCTGACGCCGTGCGCACTGGTGCAGGACCCGCTGGACTGCGCGTCCAGGACCGTCGCCGGCATCCAGACCAACGTCGCGGGCGCCCTCACCGAGCTCCGCGAGGCCGCGCCGGACGTGAAGATCGTCGGCCTCACCTACCCCGACGTGTTCCTCGGCGCGTGGGTGAACCCGTCGTTCCCCAACGGCAAGAACCTCGCCCAGGTGTCGGTCACGATGTTCAAGGACTTCAACACCAGGATCGCGGCCCAGTACGCCAGGTTCGGCGCGAAGTTCGCCGACGTCACGGACGCGACCGGCGGTTACGGCGCGCTGACCGAGCTGGCCCAGGACCCGAAGTACGGCCAGGTCCCGGCGTCCGTGGCCAAGGTGTGCGCTCTCACGCACTTCTGCGACCGCACCGACGTGCACCCGACGCCTGCGGGACACCAGGCGATCGCCGAGGCGGTCACGGCCGCGAGCCGCTGAAGCCGGCCACCCGCGAGGGGCCCCGCCCGCGAACTGGAGCAGGCTTTTCCCCGTATTACCCGAAAGACCCTGTTGATCAGCTCGCGCCTCTGACAGGCTCTGGATCCGTTGCCGCAACGAGGAAGAGTGCTTGATGACCGTGCTCCCGCACACGACCGACGCCCTGCACCGGATCAGCGACGCCGTCGACGGCTTCTTACGCGCCGAGCGGGAGCTCAACCTCGCTGACCCGTCGGCGCACATGCAGGTCGGCGGCCGGGTGCACGCGCTCGGGGTGCAGATCCACGGCGGTGTGCTCGCGGGGATCCCGGAGGAGGACATCGCCGCGATCGTGCAGCCCGCGCGGTCGGCGTGCGCGCGGTCGCCGTTCATGCGCGACGAGAACGAGTGGGCCCGCGGCTACCCCAGCGACTTCCGGTTGATCGAGCACGTCCTCGCGCAGGCGAACAAGGCGACGCCGGGCACGCTCGGCTGGCACGTCGAGACGCACCTGCAGGGCGTGGCGATCACCCACCAGCTGCGCAACCGGGTGATGCACCAGACGCGGCTGATCGGCGACACGCTGACCGCGCCTCGCAACGAGCCCCGTTCGGTGCTCGTCATCGCCGCCGGTTCCGCCCCCGACCTGCGCAAGATCCCGCCCGGCATCGTGCGGCCCGGCGACAGGTTCGTGCTCACCGACGTCGACCCGGACGCGCTGGAACTCGCGCAGCAGCGGCTCGGGCCGCTCAACGACTTCACGACCGCGGTCAGCGGCAACGTGTTCCGCGCGATCCCGAAGCTCGCCGAGCTCGGCCCGTACGACCTGGTGCTGGTCAACGGCCTCTACGAGTACCTCAACGACCGGGCCGCCGCGCGCCTGACCGAGGCGGTGCTGACCCGGCTCTGCCGCCCCGGCGGCCTGTTCCACTTCTCGAGCCTCACCGGCGGCAACCCGTTCCGCTGGGCGCTCGAGTACCTGATGGAGTGGCAGGTCGTCGAGCGCGACGAGGCCGCCGTCCGCGCGTTGCTGCCGGGCTGCGACGTGTCGGTGGGCTTCGACCAGACCGGACTGGCGCTGCTCGCCCACGTCCGCACGAGGCGATGACTCCTCGCGCTTGATCAGCTGGACGGCCTTCGCCGTGGTGTCCGGGCCTGCTCAGCGCAGGCCGTGGGCGATCCGGGTCACGAAGGCCACCAGCCGGTCGGGCGTGAACCTCTCCGGGTCGGTGAGCACGAGCCGGCCGGACATCTCCGCCAGGGCGAGCATCGCGTGGCCGAGCAGGGCGGAGTCGAGGTCGTCGAGGCGGCCCAGCTCCTTCAGGCCGAGCGCGGCCAGTTCCTCGATCTGGGCCAGGACGCCGGCCCGGACGAGTTCGACCTGCGTGCGGAACTCGGCCGGCGTGCCCTCGGGCGGCAGCAGCACGAGCCGCCAGCGGTCGGGGGCCTCCACCACGGCGTTGACGAAGACGCGGACGGCGTCGGCGAAGGCGTCGTCCGGGGAGCGGGTCGCGAAGTCGGTGGGCAGGGCGGCGACGACCTGTTCGGTGGCGCGGCCCGCCTCGCGTTCGAGCAGGGCGCCGATGAGCTCGGCCCGGTTCGCGAACAGGTCGTAGAGCACGGGCTTGGTGACCTGCGCTTCCTTGGCCACCGACTCCATCGTGACGGTGTCGAAGCCCGCCGCGATCAGGCCCAGGGCGGCGTCCAGCAACTGCTCGCGGCGCTGCTCCGGCGGCAGGCGGCGGGCGTACTTCCGACGCGTTGTGCTCACCGGACCATATTGCTACGGTGGCGTAGCTTTCACAAAGCTACGGGCGCGTAGCAATTGGCGGAGGTGTTGCGATGGAGCCGGACAACCTCGTACTGCAGCCGCGTGACGTGCGGTTCGACTGGTCGACCCTGCCGATGCACTGGGTCCCGGACGAGCCGGTGGCCACGCACGTCATGAACGTCCTGCACCTGCTGCTGCCCGAGGGCGAGCGGTGGTTCGTGCGGACGTTCCAGCAGGCCGTGCCGCTGATCTCGGACGACACGTTGCGCGAGGACGTGCTCGGGTTCATCGGGCAGGAGGCGATGCACGCCGAGGCCCACAGCGAGGTGCTCGACCACCTGCTCGCTCACGGCCTGGACCCGCGGCCGTTCACGCGGCAGATAGAGCACGTGTTCCAGCGGATCCTCGGGCCCGGGACGGGGCTGGGCCCGGAGCAGGCGCGCGAGCAGCTGATCGAACGGGTCGCGATCGTCGCCGCCGTCGAGCACTTCACCGCCTACCTGGGCGACTGGATGCTCAACGCCGACGCCCTCGACCGCGCAGGCATCCACCCCGTGATGCTGGACCTGTTGCGCTGGCACGCGGCCGAGGAGGTCGAGCACCGCAGCGTCGCGTACGACCTGATGTGCCATCTCGACCGCCGATACGTGCGGCGTGCGCGCACGATGCTGCTGGTCGCGCCGGTGCTCTTCTGGCTGTGGGTGCGTGGCGCGCGGTTCATGGTGCACGCGGACAAGACGACGAACGTGCGGCTGACGTGGCGCGAGGCCATGCGGGCCGGTCGGCGCGGGCTGCTGCCGAAGCTGTCGGAGATCTTCCGGGCGTTTCTGCGGTACTTCCACCCGGCGTACCACCCGAAGCAGGAGGGGTCGACGTCGCAGGCGATCGCGTACCTGGCTTCGTCCCCCGCGGCGCGGGAGGCGCACTGATGCTGGGTGGCCTGACCCGGTTCGGCGCGCTCTACGACGCCGCGGTGACCCGTTTCGGCGGCCGGGCGCGACCCGGTGCCGCGCGGGACGCGTTGTGGCTGACCCTGGTCGAACGTTCCCAGGTCGCGGACGGCGTGGTGAGCCTCCGCCTCGGCGGCCCGGCGCTGCCCGCCTGGCAGCCGGGCTGTCACGTCGACCTGCACCTGCCGTCCGGGCTGCGCCGCCAGTACTCGCTGTGCGGTGACCCGGCCGAGGACACCTACCGGATCGCGGTCCGCGAGGTCGGCGCCGGCTCGCGCGAGGTGCAGGCGTTGCGGGTGGGCGACCGGATCCAGGTGCGCGGGCCGCGCAACGCGTTCCCGTTCGCGGGGATCGGGCCGGTCCTGTTCGTGGCGGGCGGCATCGGGATCACCGCGATCCTGCCGATGGTGCACGCGGCCGCGCGGCGCGGCCTCGACTGGCGGCTCGTGTACCGCGGGCGCTCGACGGCCACCATGCCGTTCCTGGACGAGCTCCCGGCCGGGCGGGTCGACGTGCGCATCGGGCGGGGCGGGGCGTTGCTGGCGGACGCGTCGCCCGGTGGCGCGGTGTACTGCTGCGGGCCGGCGTCGATGCTCGACCAGGTGCGGGCCGAGTTCTCCTCGCGCTGGCTGCACTTCGAGCGCTTCAGCCCGCCGCCGATCGTGGACGGGCGCCCGTTCGCGGTGGAACTGCGCCGCAGCGGGGTAACCCTCGACGTGCCCGCCGACCGGTCGGCGCTGGACGTGATCAGGGACTTCCGGCCGTCGGTCGCCTACTCGTGCCGGCAGGGGTTCTGCGGCACGTGCGACGTCGGGGGCGTGCGGATCTGCGTGGACAGGCCCACCGGTGATCGACTGGTCTTGGAGGAGCTGTGAAGGTGCGTTCCGGCGATGTCGACCTGGCCGTGCAGGTGCGCGGCACGTCCGGTCCGACGGTGGTGCTGGTGCACGGGTACCCGGACACGCACGAGGTCTGGGATCGCGTGGCCACGGTGCTGGAGAAGGACTTCCGGGTCGTCACCTACGACGTGCGGGGCGCGGGCGAGTCCGGTGTTCCGTCCACTGAGGACGACTACCGGCTCGAACGGCTGGCGGCCGACCTGTTCGCGGTGATCGACGCGGTCAGCCCGGACGAGCCGGTGCACCTGGTCGGCCACGACTGGGGCTCGATCCAGTCATGGGAGGCCGTGACCACGCCCGGCGCGCGGATCGCCACGTTCACCTCGATCTCCGGCCCGTGCCTCGACCACATGGGCCACTGGTCGCGGAAGGGCCTGTCGATCGCGCACCTCAAGCAGTTCTTCCGCTCCTGGTACATCGCGGCGTTCCACCTGCCGGTGCTCGCACCCCTGTTCTGGCGGCTCTACCTCGGCCCGCGCTGGGCAGGGGTGTTGCAACGACTCGAAGGCGTGAAGGTCAAGCCGGCGCGCACGCTGACGTCCGACGCGGTGCGCGGGATCTCGTTGTACCGCGCCAACATCCGGCAGGTCATGCGGTCCCCGAGGCAGCGCTTCGCCCCCATGCCCGTGCAGGTGGTCCAGCCGACCCGCGACCGCTACATCCGCACCGAACCGCTCGACCTCGAACGCTGGGTGCCGTCCCTGACGCGCCGCAGGATCGCCGCCGGCCACTGGGCGCCGCTCAGCCACCCCGCGGCGCTCGCCCGGATGATCAGCGAGTTCGTCACGGACTCCACTCCCCGGCGCGAGCTCGTCGTGATCACCGGTGGCGGCAGCGGCATCGGCCGGGCGACCGCGGTGGCGTTCGCCGAGGCGGGCTCACGGGTCGTGGTGTCCGATGTGGACCTCGCAGCGGCCGAGGAGACCGCCGCGCTGGTCGGCGGTCACGCCTACGAGGTCGACGTGCGCTCCGAGGACGCGGTGCGCGCCTGGGCGAAGCAGGTCGCCTCCGAACACGGCGTGCCGGACGTGGTCGTGAACAACGCCGGCATCGGCCACTCCGGCTCGTTCCTCTCGACCTCCGCGGAACAGTGGCAACGGGTGCTGGACGTCAACCTGTCGGGCGTCGTGCACGGTTGCCGGGCGTTCGGCGAGCTGATGGTCGAGCGCGGCGAGGGCGGTCACATCGTGAACCTGGCCTCGGCGGCGGCGTACCTGCCGTCGAAGATCCTCTCCGCGTACGCCACCAGCAAGGCGGCGGTGTTCATGCTCTCGGACTGCCTGCGGGCCGAACTCGCGGAACACGCCATCGGCGTCAGCGCGATCTGTCCGGGGATCGTGAACACGAACATCACGGCCACCACGACGTTCTCCGGGGTCAGTTCCGCGGAGGAGAGCCGCAAGCAGGAGCGCGCCTCGCGGATGTACGCGCGCCGGGGTTTCGGTCCTGAGGGGGTGGCTCGGGAGATCGTGCGTGCTGTGCGGAGCAACCGGGCGGTGGTGCCGGTGACGGTGGAGGCCAGGGCGGCCCGGGTCGCCGGGCTGGTCGCGCCGGGGTTGCTGCGCACTTTCGCCAAGCTGGACGTCACGTGACGGTGTGGCTCAGCACGCCGTGCTGAGCCACACACCGCCTAAACGTCCGCCAGCTCCCCGCCGAAGGCAGCCGCCAGCCGCAGCCACGGCGCGGCCTCCTCCGGCCGGCCCTGCCGTTGCAGCGTCCGCCCCAGCAGCAGGTGCGCGTAGTGCTCGACCGGGTCGCGGTCCACGATCTCGCGCAGCTGCGTCTCGGCCTTGCCGAGCTGCGCCGAGTGGTAGTACGCGCGGGCCAGCAGCAGGCGGAGGTCCGTCTGGAACGGCACCTCGCCGGCGACGTCGGCCAGCAGTTCGGCGGCCCGGATGTAGTCACCGGACTCGAACACCAGCTGCCCGCGCTCCCACTTCTCGGCGGGAGTCTCGACGTGGCCCTCGTCGAACAGGTGCCTCACGGTCACCCAGCGGTCCGCCGCCACCCCACCAGGCCGGTAGCTGCTGAAACCCGTGCTGTCGTGCACCGAGAACTCGTTGTTCATCGATCCTCCCTTCCGGCCCGTACAACGTCTTGCAGGGCAAGGTATTCCCACGTGTGGTCCTGCCAGATCCGCCGCGACCGCTCCTGCGGGTAGGCGGTCACCGAGTCCTCGACGTCGAACACCCGCGTCAGGCGGTCCGCGGCGTAGGCGGGCCACCCCGGGTCGCCGTGCACGGCGAAGCCCGTCCACGCCCGCCGCATGCGGGCGGAAACCTGTTCCGCCTCGGGCGTGACCTCGCCGAGCACCGCGGACGACTGCCCGCGGTCGATGGTGCCGAACACCAGCGGCACGTCGATGCCGTGGCACGCGCGGAACGTCTCGGTCGGCGACCAGGCGACCACGTAGACGTGCGCCCGGCCGCCTCCTGCCACCTGGGCCTCCGCGAGGTGCAGCGACGGCATGCGGAAAAGCCAGTCCGAGCAGACCAGTTCGAACAGTTCCTCCGGCTCCAGGTCCGGGTAGGCGAGGCCGGGCGCGAACACCGCTGCCGCCTCCGCCGCCTGCTCCGGCGTCACGTTGCCTACCACCCCCTCCAGCACGGAAAGCAGGCGTTGCTCGTGCAGCGTGTGCCCGCAGACCAGCTCGACGTCCCGTGCCGCGCCCGCTCTCAGCGCTTCCCACGGCGTCACCGGGAGGACGTCGCCGTCGACCACGGGCGCGAACGGGATCCGCTTGTGCGCGGCCTGGCCCCACCTCGAGACCTCGTGCATGCGCGCCATGACCTCGTCTCCCGCCGCGGGCAGGAGTTCCGGTTCCACAGTGGACAGATCGGCGGCGGTGGGGCGCAGCCCTAGTTCGGCGGCGCAGGAGGCGGCGATGTCGGCGGCCAGCTCCCTGCTGAAGAACACGCCCGGCACGCTGCTCGCGATCGCCCGGTGGAACAGGCCCTTTGCGCGCGGCATGGCGAGCAGTGCCGCCACCGAACCGCCTCCCGCCGACTGCCCGAAGACCGTCACGCGGCCCGGATCGCCGCCGAAGGCGCGGATGTTGTCGCGCACCCACTCCAGTGCCGCGACCTGGTCCAGCAGCCCGCGGTTCGCCGGTGCGCCCTCGATCTGCCCGAAACCCTCGATGCCGACGCGGTAGTTGAACGTCACGACCACCACGCCGCCGGACGCCAGCCGCGTGCCGTCGTACTCGGGCAGTCCGGACGTGCCGACCGTGTAGGCGCCGCCCTGGATCCACACCATCACCGGCAGGTCACCGGTGAGGCCGGGCGACCAGACGTTCAGCGTCAGCCAGTCGTGCCCCGCGGAACCGATCGTGTCCATGCCGAACACCCCGGCCTGCGGTGGCGGCGGCCCGAACTCCAGCGCGTCCCGCACGCCGTCCCACGGCTCGACCGGCTGCGGCGCGGCGAACCGCCGGGGGCCGACCGGCGGCGCGGCGAACGGGATGCCGCGGACCACCACCGTCCCCGACCCGGTGGCGCCACGAACCGTTCCCCCGGTGACCCGAACCTCGACCATGCGCGGATGGTGGCCCGATCGCCCGCGGAAAGCGAGGGAATTACGTCTTGGCACCGTTCAGATCCGGGAACGCGACGTCCTTGAAGTACGTCGTCGCCTCCTGCCGCCGCAGCTCACCGAGCTTGTCGATGAACGCGCACGCGGCCTTCTCCTGCACCGCCCGTTGCTCGGCGTCCTCGCTCACGGGGAAGTTGCCCGGCGCCGTCTTCCACTCCAGGTACGCGGCGGTGACGGCCATCTCGCTGTTGCGCAGCAGGATCCACGACTGGTCCCACCGGTAGAACGCGCGCAGCCCGGTGAGGCCGGCGACGACCACGCCCGCGAGCGAGATCACCACCTCCTTGTTCGCGTAGTCGAGGCTCGTCAGCACCGGCAGCGAGGCGCCGACGAGGATCACCAGCATCCCGCTGATCCGGTAGAAGCGCCGGTGCCAGCGGGCCCGGACGTCGTAGAACGTCCGCAACCACATGGCGTACGCGTCCGCCGTCGCGACCACGCCGTCGCTCATCTCCGCGATGCGCCTCGGAAAGATCGGGATGGTCCTCATCTGGTTCCCCTCACCCGAAAACGGCTCCCCGATGCGCAGAGTAGGGGACGGCTCAGGCGGTGACGACGACTTTCGCCCGCGCGTGCTCCGATTCCACGTGGCGGATCGCGTCCGGCGCGCCGGTCAGCGGGTAGGTCCGCTCGATCACCGGCACCAGCCGCCCCGACTCGGCCAGCTCCCGCAGCGCGGCCAGGTTCTCCCTGCTGGGCTTGGCTTCCAGCACGACGAGCCGCTGCCGGGTGAACCACGACAGCACCTTGCCCTGGATGATCAAGCGGTACGGGCCGAACAGCACGCCGCCGGTGAAGCTGCCGCCTCCGGACAGCACCAGCGTGCCGTCCGGGGTGAGCAACGACCGCAGCGCGCTCATCGACCTGTTCCCCACCAGGTCGAACACGACGTCGTAGACCTGCCCGGTGCGGGTGAAGTCCGTCGTCCGGTAGTCGACGACGTGGTCCGCTCCGACCGAACGGACCTGCTCGACGTTGCGCGTGCTGCACACCCCGGTCACGACGGCCTTGCGCGCCTTGGCGATCTGCACCGCCATCAGCCCGACCCCGCCGGACGCGCCGTTGATCAGCACCTTCTGCCCCGCCTGGAGCTCCCGCAGGCCCATCCACGCGGTGTTGCCCGCCAGCGGCAGCGTCGCCGTCTGCTCGAACGTCAGGTTGGAAGGCTTGTGCGCCACCAGGTGCGCGGGCACCCGGACGTACTCGGCGAACGCCCCCTCGACCTCGCCGAACACCTCGTCCCCCACCTGGACCATGCCGCTGACCCCGGGCCCGACCTCCTCGACCACACCCGCGAAGTCCATCCCCCGGATCCGCGCCCTGGGTCCCCTGAGCCCCAGGAACAGGCGGGCGAAGTACGGGTCGCCGCGCATGACGTGCCAGTCGGCGGCGTTCACCGACGACGCCCGCACCCGCACCAGCACCTCGCCGGCCGCGGGCACCGGCCTGTCGACCTCTCTCAGCTCCAGCACGTCCGCGGAGCCGTACCTGTCCTGCACGATGGCCTTCATCGCGTCCTCCCTCGCTTGCGGGAGAAGGTAAAGCGCGGGAACGCCCTCACACATCCGGGACGTTCCCTAGGTGTGATGTCCAGGGACGTTGTTCCGGAAGTTCGTCCGGTGGCAGGCGCGGGCGAGAGACCCGGAGGCGGTGCCGCCGCGATGCCCTCGTACCGGGCGTGTTCGGGCGTCGCGGCGGCGCCGCCTCCGGGGCCCTCGGCCGCTACTGCCACCCGACGAACTTCCGGGGCGCGACCTGGCGCCCACCCGACATCATCCGGGCTTATAGCGGCAGCTGCTCGCCCGTCTGCTCCTTGACGAGGTACTCGGCGTACCACTCGGGCCAGTTCTGGTCGTACTCGCCGCCGTTGCGCTTCTCGTGCTCGCCGTGGGCCGCCGCGGCCCTGCGCAGCGCCGCGGCCACGTCGGTGATCGACGCGTAGGACGTCTCACCGGGCTCGACGCGGCCGGGCAGGCGGGTCGTGACCTCCTGCAGGACCCAGGTGTTGCCGTCCGGGTCGGCGAACTCGGCGCGGGTGACGTAGCTGCGGCGCTCGGGGTCCGCGCCTTCGACGGGGCCGTCCGGGGTCGGGTGGTAGAGCGGGCCGACCTCGATCCCCTCGGCCACCAGGGCCTCGTGCGCCGCCACGACGTCCGGGACGACCAGGAAGTGCCGGCCTGAACCGGGTTCGGCGGTCGTGATGCCCTCACCGAAGTGGATGGAGGCGCCGGAACCGCGCGGGGTGAACTGGACGACCCACGGCGGCGTGACGTCCTGGCGCCAGCCGAGTTTGGTGTAGAAGGCTTTGGCGCGCTCCACGTCCGTGACGGGGATGACGGTGACTTCGAGCTTCATGTCGATCTGGTCGAGCTTCACGGCAGTGCTTCCTTCGCGGTAGTCGGTCATCACACACGTCCCGGGAGGCGCGTCGTGACCTCCTGGAGCACCCAGCCGTTGCCGTCCGGGTCGCTGAACGAGGCGAACGAGCCGTAGCTGGTGCGGGCGGGGTCCGGGCCGGAGACCCGGCCGGTGGTGCCGGCGTGGTGGAAGACGCCGGTCTTGTCGTGGAAGACCTCGCTGACCCGCACGCCGCGTTCGGCGAGGTCCTCGCGGGCCGCCTCGATGTCGTCGACGACCAGGTGCAGGCCCTCGGCGCTGCCCGGTTCGGCGTTCGAGACGCCGGTGCCGAAGATGATCGAGGCGGGCGAGCCGGGCGGGGTGAACTGGACCAGGCGGTAGCCCTCGTCGTCGGCGAACTCGGCGTCGAAGCGCCAGCCCAGCGCCCTGTAGAAGTGCACGGCCCGGTCGACGTCGCCGACCGGGATGACGGTCACCTCGAACTTGTAGTCCATCGGGGTTCATCTCCTTCGGTTGATGACACGAGACTGCTCCGGCAGGGGGCCGCTTCGAACCCGTGGAACACCCTGGTCACCCCCTGGCCCGTAGGCTCGGGCCCGTGTCGGACGAAGGTCTGCTCGGCAGAAGCGCCGAGGGCGAGGCGCTGGATCGACTGCTCACGCAGGCGCGGTCCGGCGCTGGTCAGGTGCTCGTGCTGCGCGGTGAGGCCGGGATCGGCAAGACCGCGCTGCTCGACCGGGTGTCGGCGCGGGCCTCGGGTTTCCGCGTCGCGCGGGCCGCGGGCGTCGAGTCCGAGAGCGCGTTCCCGTACGCCGGGCTGCACCAGCTGTGCGTGCCGTTCCTCGACCGGCTGGACCGGCTGCCCGCGCCGCAGCGCGAGGCGCTCGGCACCGCGTTCGGGATGGCCTCCGGCCCGCGTCCGACGCGGTTCCTGGTCGGGCTGGCGGTGCTGACGCTGCTCGCCGAGGTCGCCGACGAGCAGCCGCTGGTCTGCCTGGTGGACGACGCGCAGTGGCTCGACTCGATGTCCTCGGCGGTGCTCGGGTTCGTCGCCCGCCGGTTGCTCGCCGAACGGATCGCGCTGGTCTTCGTGCTGCGCGAGACCAACGACTACCTGGACGGGCTACCCGAGCTGTTCGTGCGAGGACTGGACGACGCGGACGCGCGGGCGCTGCTCGAGTCCGTGGTCAAGGGGCCGGTGGACGGCCGGGTGCGAGACCGGATCGTCGCCGAGGCGCGGGGCAACCCGCTCGCGTTGCTCGAGCTGCCCCGCGCGTGGACCGCGGCCGAACTCGCCGACGGGCTGGACGCCGAGCCGCTGACCAGCCGCATCGAGGCCGGGTTCGCCCGGCAGATCGCGCCGCTGCCCGCCGGCACGCGGCTGCTGATGCTGACCGCCGCGGCCGAACCGCTGGGCGACGCGACCCTGCTGTGGCAGGCGGCCGGCCTGCTCGGACTGGGCGCCGACCCCGCCGCCGCGGCGCTCGAGACCGGGCTGATCGAGTTCGGCGCGCGCGTCCGGTTCCGGCACCCGCTCGTGCGCTCCGCGGTGTACCGCTCGGCGTCCACCGCGGACCGGCTGCGCGTGCACCAGGCGCTGGCCGACGTGACCGATCCGGCCATCGACCCGGACCGCCGCGCGTGGCACCGGGCGCAGGGCACCGCCGCGCCGGACGAGGAGGTCGCGGCCGCGCTGGAGAACACCGCCGGTCGCGCACAGGCCCGTGGCGGGCTGCTGGCCGCCGCCGCGTTCCTCGAACAGGCCGCCGTGCTCACCCCCGAACCCGGCCGCCGGGCCGCCCGCGAGCTCGCCGCCGCACGGGCCAAGCGCGACGCGGGCGCGCTGGAGGCATCACTGCGGTTGTTGTCCGCTGTCGAGGCGGGGCCGCCGGACGAGCTGCGCAGCGCCCAGGTCGAGCACCTGCGCGGGCACATCGCGTTCGACCGGCGCCAGGTCGCCGAGGCCGCTCCCCTGCTGTTCAGCGCGGCCCGCAGGCTGACGCCGTTCGACGCGGACCTGGCCCGCGAGACCCACCTGGAAGCGCTCTCCGCCTCGATCTGGGCCGGTGCGCCACTCGCCGACGCCGCCCGCACCGCTCCCCCGGCGCGCACCCCCGCCTGCGCCCTGGACCTGGTGCTCGACGCGTTGACGACCCGCATCACGTCGGGTTACGCGGACGCCGTGCCGCTGATGACGCGCGCCCTGGACGAGTTGCGCGCGGTGAAGGTGGGCGCCGACGACGTCAGCCGTGCGCCGTGGCTGTTCGGCAACCGTGCCGGCGGGATCGTCGCGACGGAGCTGTGGGACTTCGACACCCGCCGCGCGTTCGCCCAGCAGCAGGTCCGCCTGTCGCGGGACGCGGGCGCGCTCGTGCAGCTGCAGTTCGCGCTGAACTTCTTGGCGGACAACGAACTGCTGGCAGGCGAACCCGCCGCCGCGCAGGCGTTGATCGAGGAGGACCGCCGCATCGCGGAGGTCACCGGCACCCCGCCCGTCGGCTACGCGGTGCTGCTGCAGGCCGCCTACCGCGGCGAGGACCTGGCCACCGCGGCACGGGAGGAGGCCCTGCGCGCCGGGCAGGGCCGGCTGGCCGTGATCGCCGACTGGACCGCCGCGATCCTCCACAACGGACTGGGCCGCCACGACCTGGCCCGCGACGCCGCACTGCGCGTGCCCGACACCCTCGTCTACAGCTGCCTGATCACGTCCGAACTGGCCGAGGCCGCCTCCCGCACCGGCGACACGGCGCTGGTTTCGCAGGCTCTGCAACGCTCTTCGGACTGGGTCGACACCCACTGGTCGTCGGGGATCACGGCCCGGCTCCGCGCGCTGAACGGCGACCCCGGCGCCTTCGCCGAGTCGATCGCGCACTTCGAACAGACGGCCCTGCGCGGCGAACTCGGCCGCTCGCACCTGCTCTACGGCGAGTGGTTGCGCCGCGAGGGCCAGCGCGTCGAGGCCCGCGAACACCTCCGCACCGCACACGAGCTGCTTGTGGCGTCAGGGATGTCGGCCTTCGCAGACCGCGCGGTGCGGGAACTGCACGCCACCGGCGAGACGGCCCGCAAGCGCACCGCCGAGCCCACCGACGAGCTGACCGCGCAGGAGTACCAGATCGCGCGGCTGGCGCGGGAGGGGTACTCGAACCCGGAGATCGGGACGCGGCTGTTCCTCAGCCCGCGCACCGTGGAATGGCACCTGCGCAAGGTGTTCGGGAAGGTGGGGGTGACCTCGCGCCGGCAGTTGCGCGACGCGAGGTTCTGAGCTCAGGTCAGCTGACGGTCCACTTGTACGCGCGGTCGCTCGCCGTCCCCACGATCACACCACTGTTGTTGATGTCGATCGATTCCACGCGGACAGTGCCTTCGGGAAGACCGAGGGCGAGTTCGTCGCCGTCCTTGGTCCAGCGGTACGGGCGCGGTCCGTTCTCCCCAGGGCTCCACCCGACCGCCACACCCTGGTCGTTGATGCTCTGCGGCTCGGCGTCAGGGCCGTACTTGTTCATCGACCCGTCAGCGTTCCAACGAACGCCGAACGTTCCCTCGTCATTCGAGAACTTGCCGGTGCCGACCACGTCACCGTGCCGGTTCACCGCATACGCCATGGTCGGTTCGCCGTCAGCCATCCTGGGGAGCGTGGTCACGCTGCCATCGGGGTTCCACCGCACCGCCAGGGTGCTCAGCCCACTGCCGGAAACGAGTCCGCTCACGTATCCGTTCGGCGAAGCGTCCGTCACATAGCCCCAGGTGGCTCCCTGCGGCAGCTTCATGCTCGTGAGGATGCCGTTCGACCGCCACCTCACCGGGATCTGGCGTCCGTCCTCGCTGGTGGCAGTGCCGTAGGCCGTCCCGAAGTCGTCGATCGCGGTTGCTCGAGCGGTGCTGAAACCGAACGGGACGCTCAGCAGCACATAGGTCCCGTCCGGGTTGAACCGGATGGGCACGGTACCCGGGGACACGAAGGTGGAGCCCACGGCGGCACCGAGGTTGTTGACCTTGTAAAGCCTGGTGACGTGGCTTTCTGGGCCGACCAGCTCGGATGCGCCGTTGCCGTCGAACTTCACGGCGCGGAGCACGTTGTTCCCGAAAGATGCGCCCACCGCGACGCCCGAGTCGTTGATCGAGTACGCCCTGTTGTGGGTGGCGCCCGGCAGGCCACCCAGGTTGGTGATCGTCACGTCCGCGAGCGCCGGAGCGGTGACCGCCGTGGTGGCCAGAAGTGCCGCGGACAGCGCGAAGAAGAGTCTTCGACTCATTTCAATCCCCCAAGAGTTCGTGAGCCGTGCGGTGGTCACGATATACGTCCACCCCGAGTCAACTGACGGTCCACTTGTACGCGGCAATCCCCGCCGAACCGACGATGACACCCTCGTTGTTGATGTCCAGCTGGTAGACGCTGTCGGTGCCTTCGGGCAGACCGAGCTCGAGCTTCTCGCCGTCGTCGTTCCAGCGGAACGGCAACTGCTTGCCCTCGTGGTAGGCCCAGCCGACGGTCACGCCGAGGTCGTTGATGCTCTTCGGCTCCACCCTCGCCGCGAGCTTGGTGATCGCACCGTCGGCGCGCCACCGCACGCCGAACGACTGCTCCCCGTCGTCGGCGGTGCCGACCACGTCACCGTTGCGGTTCACGGCCTGAGCGGTGTTCCTGACGTTCTCCGTGAGCCCGGCAAGCGTGGTCACGCTGCCGTCGGGGTTCCAGCGGACGGCAGTGGTCCCGATGCCGTCGCCGCCGACGAAGCCCACCACGTACCCGTTCGGCGAGGCGGTCGTCACGTGCCCCCAGGTGGCCCCCGAGGGCATCTTCATCGAGGTGAACACACCGTTCGGCCTCCAGCGCACGGGAATCTGCGCATTGGTGATGTGGTCACTGGCGATCCCGTAGGCCGTGCCGGAGTCGTCGATCGCGCTTGCGTAGGCGCGCGTGTAGCCGAACGGCACGCCGAGCACCTGGTAGGTGCCGTCCGCGGCGAACCGGATCGGCCTGGTGCCGCCCGCGGTCGTGAGGCCGGCGCCGACGCCGTTGTTGTTGACCGCGTAGAGATGGGTGAGCGCACCTGCCGGTCCGACGAGCTCGGAGGCGCCGCCCGCGTCGAACTTCACCGCGCTGGTGCGGTACCCGCCGTCGGTGCTGGACCCTCCCACCGCGACACCCGAGTCGTTGATCGCGACCACCCAGTTGACGGCCGAGCCGGGCAGGCCGCCCAGCTCGGTGATCGTCGTGGTCGCGTGGGCAGGTGCCGCGGCGACCACCGTGGCCAGAAGTGCCGTGGACACAGCAAAAGACAGTCTTCGACTCATGTTTCCCCCAGAGTTCGTGAGCCAAGCGGCGCCCACGCTACCCAGAGGCCGAGCGAACCTGCCACCCCTTCACGAAGGTGCTGTGGGGATGCGGCCGTTCGGCCGCATCCCCGGTCCGCGGGTCAGTTCCCGGCGTCGAGCCACTCCCGCAGGCTGGTCGGCTGCAGCTGCGCGCCGGCGTTCGGCACGAGCTGCTTGCCCGTCAGGAACGTGCCGAAGTACTTGGCCTGCGGGTCGCCGACGACCTCGCGCTCGTCCTTGCGGTGCGCCAGAACGGTGCGCACCCAACCGTCCATTGTGAACTCCTCCGGCCCGCCGATCTCCAGCACGCCACCGATCGGCGCGGTCGCGGCGGTCCTGCCGACCACGGCGGCGACGTCGGAGGCCGCGACCGGCTGGACGCCACCGTGCGGGAGGCGCACGACGCCGTCCTGTTCGGCGGAGTTCGCGATGGCACCCGCGAACTCGAAGAACTGGGTGGCTCGGATGATGGAGTACGTGAGGCCCGACTCCTTGATGAGCTTCTCCTGCGCCACCTTCGCGCGCAGGTAGCCGGACTCGGGCAGCTCGTCGGTGCCGACGATCGACAGCGCGACGTAGTGGCCGACGCCCGCCGCGGCGGCGGCCTTGGTCAGGTTCGTGGTGGCCGTGGTGAAGAAGTTCATCACGTCGTCGTCGGCGAACGACGGCGAGTTCGACACGTCCACCAGCACGTCGGCGCCCTTCAGCACCTCCTCGACGCCTTCACCGGTCAGCGTGTTCACGCCGCTGTTCGGGGACGCGGGCACGGCGTCGTGGCCGTGCTCGCCGAGCCGCTTCACGACCTGGCTGCCGATCAACCCGGTGCCGCCGATGACAACGATCCTCATGGGTCCATCCCTCTCGTGTTCGGGTGTTCACGAGCTAAGACAGGACAGGCCCCGAGGTTGTGACAGGCCTACTGGAACGCTCCCAGCTTCGACGGGTTGACCAGCCACAACACCTGGTCGATGCCCTCGGAGGAGGCGGAGATGGTGATCACCGCGTAGGTGCCGTCGTCCTTGCGCAGCCGCACCGCGCTGAGCCCGTTCGCCTCCACGAACGACGCCTCGGCACCGGCCCAGAACGACGGCGCCCAGCCCGAGATGATCTTCGCCAGGGAGGCCGCGCCGAACAGCGGGCGACCGGCCGCCCGGATCGCGCCGTTGCTGTCGGACCAGCTCACGACGTCCTGCGCGAACAGCTCCTCCAGCGCCGCCAGGTCACCGGCCTGCGCCGCCGCCACGAACGCCTCCAGCAGCCTGCGCTGGTCCGCGCGTTCGACGGGCACGCGCCGTTCGTCCGCGAGGTGCTTGCGCGCCCGGCTGACCAGCTGCCGCGTCGCCACCTCGCTGGTCCGCACGATCTCGGCGATCTCGCGGTACGGGTAGTCGAACGCCTCGCGCAGCACGTACGCGGCCCGTTCGGTCGGGGTGAGCTTCTCCAGCAGCATCAGCACGGCGAGCTCCAGCACGGCGCCCCGCTCCGCGCCGACCTGCGGGTCCGCGGAGGTGTCCACGGGCTCGGGCAGCCACGGCCCGACGTAGGTCTCGCGGCGGGCCCGCGCGGTCTGCGACTCGTTGATCGCGAGGCGGGTGACGGCGGTGGCCAGGTAGGCCTCGGGATTGCGCACGGCCGCGCGGTCCGCGAGCTGCCAGCGCAGCCACACCTCCTGCACCAGGTCCTCGGCGTCCGCCACGCTGCCGGTCATGCGGTAGGCGATGCCGAACAGCCTGGGCCGGGCCGCCTTGAACGCCGACTCGGCCTCGTCGAGCTGTTGCGTCATCAGCCACCTCTCCTCACGGCCACCGTAGCGCCGCGAGGAGAGAGGTGTGCTGTGGCGCTTCCTACTCGCAGCTCCAGCGCAGCGGCCCGGAGCCCGACTTGCTGAACAGGCTGTCGTCGTCCCCGGCGACGAACAGCTCCGAGACACCGGAGACGCCGTCGGGCAGCGGGAGCTCCGCCTCGAACGCGGTGGTCCGCCAGACCCCCGCCTTGCCCGTCAACGACGTGCGCTGACCGGTGACGAGCCCGCCCGCGTTGATGGCGAACGCGGATCCGCCGCCCTCGATCGGCGTCACCGCACCGGTGGCGTCCCACAGCAGGGCCTGGGAGTTCGGCCACGAGGTCACCTCGTGACCGACCACCCTGCCGCCGCGGATCGCCTGGACGTACTGGGGCTTGCCGCGGTGCTCGAGCGGCGTCACGACCCCGTTGCGCCACAGGAGTCCCCCGTTCGCGGACGGGTGGCGGAACAGCACCGTGCCGTCGTCGTCCAGGTCCTGCGGGTATCCCACGGACCACTCGATGACCTGGGGCGCCGCCGCGATCGTCGACCACAGGAGCGTCACGCTCTCACCGGTCGCGATCCGCGTGCCGTTGCCGAGCACGTCACCGCGTGCGTTGATCGAGATCGCGTTGTTCGCGCGGTAGCCGGCCGGAGCGGTGAGCTCGCTGATCGTGCCCGCACCCCGGTGCCCGCCCGAGTACCGCAGGGGTGCCCACCGACCGGCGGCCGGGAGGTACCCGTTCACCAGCACGGTTCCCGCGGAGTTCTCGTCGGCCACCTGCGCCCACTGCAGGTGCGCGAGCTCCTGGACCACCTCCGGCTTCCCGCCGGTCCAGAGCACGACGTCATTCGTGTTGGTGCCCGGCCTCAACGAGGTGCCCGAGTAGTTGCCGTGGCTGTCCGTGCCCTTGACCTCCGTGCGCGCGTCCTCGTAGCCGGACGGTGCCGGGACCTTCGACACGACCCAGTCGCAGGTGGCCGGTTCGGCCACCGCGCCCGTCGCCGTGAAAGTGGTGCACACCAAGCTGATGGCAGCGGCCATCGCGAATACACGCATCGTTGATTCCCCCAGAACCAAGTAGACGACGCTCTACACCTACACCAAATCCGCGTGCGGCAGAGGCGTTTCGTGAGCAAACTGACGCGGTGATCACCGAACGTCCCAGCCCGCCGTTGCAGGCGGGCGAACGCGAGACCCTGCGCGCGTTCCTCGACTTCCACCGCGCCACCCTCGCGATGAAGTGCGACGGCCTGAGCGACGACGACCTGCGGCGCCGCTCGATGCCGCCGTCCGCGTTGACGTTGCTCGGCCTCGTCCGGCACATGGCCGAGGTGGAGCGCACCTGGTTCCGCAAGGTCATCAACGGCGAGGACCTGCCGCTGGTGTGGTCGCGGGACAACGACTACCAGGTCGCCTACGACGCCTCGGACTCCACGCGGTCCGAGGCGTTCGCGGCCTGGCAGGCGGAGGTCGAGCACGCGCGCCGCATCGAGCGCGAGGCCGATTCCCTTGACGTGACCGGCTTTCAGCCGCGCTGGGGCGAGGAGGTCTCGCTGCGGCTGGTCATGCACCACCTGTGCCACGAGTACGCGCGGCACAACGGCCACGCGGACTTCCTGCGCGAGGGCATCGACGGCGTCACGGGGGCGTGAGGCCGGCCGCCGCAGGTGGCAGGTCGGCCTGGGCGAGCGTGATCCCGCGGTCCGGCACCACGCCGAAGTGCGTGATCTGCCGGCCCGCGCCGAGTTCGGTGATCCAGTTCGCCGCCGTCCGGAACCGCCCGTACGGCAGGTCCATCAGGTGGTAGCCGCGCGTCACGGCCTTGGCGGGCAGACTCGTCAGCGGCACGCCCAGCGGGTTCGCCACCGCCTGCCAGCCGCCGAGGTCGACCACGAACCCGAGATCCTTGTGCCGGTACTCGCGGGCGGTGCCGTGCCCGAGCGACGCCGCGATGTTGTGCGCCGCGGTCTTGCCCTGGCGTTCCGCGTGCTGGGCGGTCATGGCGGTGATCTCGCCGGGCCGCACCAGGTCCGGCACGGCGGCCGCGTCCCCGGCGGCCCACACGTCCTCGCAGACCTTGAGGTACGTGTCCGTGTCGATGCGGCCGTTGGTCGCGGGCATGTTCAACGTGCTGACGAGCGGATCGGGCCGCACGCCGACACACCACACCACGGTCCGTGTCGGGATCTCGGTGCCGTCGGAGAGCCGCGCGCACGTGGCGGTCATCTCCTTGAGGCTGGTCTCCAGCTTCACCTCGGCACCACGCTTCAGCAGCACCTTCTTCGTCGGCCCGGACAGTCGTGGGTCCAGGCCGGGCAGCACGCGCGGTGCGATGTCGACGAGGATCCACCGGGGCGGCACGTCCTTCAGGCGCGGCAGGTGGCGCCACGCGTCCTGGGTCAGCAGTTGCGTCTGCGCGAGCACCTCCGTGCCCGTGTAGCCGGCGCCCACCACCACGAACGTGCACCGCGCACGGCGTTCCTCGGGGTCGTCGGACTGGTCGGCCAGTTCCAGCTGCCGCAGCACGTGGTCGCGCAGGTGGATGGCCTCGGCGATGGTCCGGAAGCCCTTGGCGTGCTCGGCGACCCCGGGGATGGAGAGCAGCCGGGTGACGCTGCCGGACGTGATCAGCAGCTTGTCGTAGGGCAGCGAGGACGAGCGGCCCTCGACGTCCGTGACGTGGACGCACTTCTCGGGCAGTGAGATGCCGGTGGCCGCGCCGAGCACGAGCCGGGTGCGCTTGAGCTTGTTGCGCAACGGGACGGCGACCCGGCGCGGGTCGAGCACGCCGCCCGCCACCTCGGGCAGCAGCGGGATGTAGAGCATGTAGTCGACGGGGTTGATCGCGACCAGGTCGGCCGCGTCCTCGGGCAGCGCGCGCTCCAGCGTGCGCAGGCAGTGGAATCCGGCGAACCCGGTACCGATCACCAGGACCCGCGGCCGAGCGGACATGCGTCCTCCTCGTACAACCGTCAGTAGAAGCCCTCACGCCGCGCGGAGCTCTTGTGCCCCAGGTCGGCGCTGATCCGTTCCGCGGCGTCGAGCAGCAACGGCACCACCTCGCCGCGGAGTTCCTCGACAGATGATCGCCCCACCGACATCGACGACGCGAGCGCGGCGACCACCTCCCCGGTGCGGTCGCGCACGGGCGCGGCCACCGAGAGCAGGCCGATCTCCAGCTCCTCGGCCACGATCGACCACCCGTCCGAGCGAACCTGGCGCAGCGCCGCCCGGAACTCGCCCGCGTCGGTGACCGTGTGCCGGGTCAACGCGGGCAGCCCTCCCGCGACGACCTCCTCGACCACGACGTCCGGCGCCCACGCGAGCAGCACCCGGCCCATCGACGTCGCGAACGCCGGGATCCGGGTGCCGACGGACACGTTGATGCTCATGATCCGCCGCACCGGCACGCGGGCGACGTAGACGACGTCCCGTCCGTCCAGCGCGGCGAGCGACGCCGACTCCCCCGTCTTCGCCGACAGCTCCAGCAGGTGCGGCTGGGCGAGTTCGATCATCGCGTGCGACGCCGAGTAGTGCTGCCCGATGCTCAGCACACGGGGTGTCAACGTCCAGCGCGTGCCCTCGCTGCGCACGTACCCGAGCCGTTGCAGCGTCAGCAGGATTCGCCGGACCGCCGGGCGCGACAACCCGGTCGCCGTGGCGAGCTCGGCCAGGGTCGGGGTGGCCCGTTCCTCGTCGAACGCCAGCAGCACCGCGAACCCGCGCTCGATGCTCTGGATGAAGTCGCGCTCGTCCGGCCCGCTGGTCATCGCCCCATCCTCCCGCACCTCACCCGTTGACATGCCCGCAACGTCGGTGCACCCTCATGTAACCGCAAAGCGTACAAGTTGTACGCACAGCGTACAGGAGGAGCGGGAGATGACCTTGGATCACCGCACAATCCGCAACGGGTTCGGCAGGTTCGCCACCGGTGTCACGGTCGTGACCTGCCGCAACGACGACGGCGAGCCGCACGGTGCGACCGTCAACGCCTTCACGGCCGTCTCGCTGGAACCGGCGCTGTGCCAGGTCACGCTGACCCGCGAGTCCAAGGCCTGCCGGTTCCTCGACGGCAAGCCGTTCGCCGTCAACGTCCTCGCCGCCGACCAGGTCGACGCGGCGTGGACCTTCGCGGGCCGTCCGCAGGGACGACCCGCGCCCCGCTGGGCCGACGGGCCGACCGCTCCCGTCCTGCTCGGCACCGCCGCGACGATCTCGTGCCTGCCCTGGCGCACGTACGACGGCGGCGACCACCTGATCGTCATCGGGGAGGTCGCGCACCTGCACACCAGCGACGCCGATCCGTTGCTGTTCTTCGGTGGTGCGTTCCGCGAGATCGCGGCGCGCACCGCGGACCACTGGATGAGCTCGGTCGACTGCCCGGACCTCGGGTGGTTCGGCTCCGGCTTCGCCCCACTGCGAACCACTTCGACGCTGAAGGGTTAGGCATGACCACGCAGCAGCAGCAACGCATCACCCGCCCGATGACCGGTGAGGAGTACATCGAGTCCATTCGGGACGGACGCGAGATCTTCCTCGGTGGCGAGAAGATCACCGACGTCACGACGCACCCGGCGTTCCGCAACTCCGTCCGGATGACGGCGCGGTTGTACGACGCGTTGCACGACCCGGACAGGCAGGCCGTGCTGACCGCGCCGACCGACACCGGCAGCAGCGGCTTCACGCACCCGTTCTTCCGCACGCCTCGCAGCACCGCGGACCTATACGCCGACCGCGCCGCCATCGCGGAGTGGGCGAAGATGACCTACGGCTGGATGGGCCGCAGCCCCGACTACAAGGCCGCGTTCCTCGGCACGCTCGGCGCCAACGCGAACTTCTACGAGCCGTTCGCCGACAACGCCCGGCGCTGGTACCAGGAGTCGCAGGAGAAGGTCCTGTACTGGAACCACGCGATCATCAACCCGCCGGTGGACCGCGACCGCAACCCCGACGAGGTCAGCGACGTGTTCATGCACGTCGAGGAGGAGCGCGACGACGGCCTGGTCGTCTCGGGCGCGAAGGTCGTGGCGACCGGGTCGGCGATCACCAACTACAACTTCATCGCGCACTACGGCCTGCCGATCAAGAAGCGCGAGTTCGCGCTGGTGTGCACGGTGCCGATGGGCGCGCCGGGCATGAAGCTGATCTGCCGCAACTCCTACGCCTACAACGTGGACCGCACCACCGGCCCGTTCGACTACCCGCTGTCGTCGCGGTTCGACGAGAACGACACGATCTTCGTGCTCGACCGCGTGAAGATCCCGTGGGAGAACGTCTTCATCTACGGCGACGCGGAGAAGGCCAGCACGTTCTTCCCCGGCTCCGGCTTCCTGCACCGGTTCACGTTCCACGGCGTCACACGCCTGTCGGTGAAGCTCGACTTCATCGCCGGGCTGCTGCTCAAGGGCGTGGAAGCGACCGGTGTCAAGGACTTCCGCGGCATCCAGACCCGCGTCGGCGAGGTCATCGGGTGGCGCAACCTGTTCCACGCGCTGTCCGAGGCGATGTGCGCGCGGGCCGACGAGTGGATCGACGGCGCGGTGTTGCCGCACCTCGACTTCGGGCTCGCCTACCGGTGGTTCATGACGGTCGGCTACCCGCGGATCCGCGAGATCATCATGCAGGACATGGGATCCGCGCTGATCTACCTGCCGTCGTCGGCCAAGGACTTCATGTCCGACGAGACGAGGCCGTACCTCGACAAGTACGTGCGGGGATCGAACGGCATGGACGCCGTCGAGCGCGTGAAGCTGATGAAGCTGATCTGGGACTCGATCGGCAGCGAGTTCGGCGGCCGGCACGAGCTGTACGAGCGCAACTACTCCGGCAACCACGAGGGCGTCCGCGCGGAGATGCTGTTCGCCGCGCAGCAGTCCGGCACGGCTGAGTCCATGAAGGGGTTCGCCGAGCAGTGCATGGCCGAGTACGACCTGAACGGCTGGACCGTTCCCGACCTGTTCAACCCCGGCGCGACCTCGCTGAGCGGAAGGTGACCTCCCGATGACTGCCGTCCACTCCCCCACCGCGGCGGACTCCGGCGCGTCCGCGAGCGCGAACTTCCGTTCCACCGCACGCACCTCCGTCGACGTCCCGCCCGAGCGCGTGTCCACTGTGGTCACCGCGGTGCTCCAGGCCGTGCACTCGGTGATCCGCTCGCACGACGTCACCTACCCCGAGTTCCAGGCCGCGAAGCAGTGGCTGATGGACCTCGGTGAGGGCGGCGAGTGGCCGTTGTTCCTGGACGTGTTCGTGGAGCACGTCGTCGAGGAGGTCGCGGCGCGCACGCAGGACGGCACCAAGGGCAGCATCCTCGGGCCGTACTACCTGCCCGGCCAGGTGGCGTTGCCGGCCGTGTCGGCGTTGCCGATGCGCGCCGACGAGCAGGGCGAGGCGCTCACGTTCTCCGGGCGCGTGACGGATCTGGCCGGACAGCCGCTGGCCGGTGCGGAGCTCGACATCTGGCACGCCGACTCCGAGGGCTACTACTCGGGGTTCGCGCCCGGCATCCCCGACGGCAACCTGCGCGGGGTCGTCGTGACCGATGAGGACGGCCGGTTCGAGATCACGACCGTGCAGCCCGCGCCGTACCAGATCCCGACCGACGGTCCGACCGGCCGGCTGATCGACGCGGCGGGCTGGCACCCGTGGCGGCCCGCGCACCTGCACCTGATCGTGCGGGCTCCCGGGCACCGGCCGATCACGACGCAGCTCTACTTCGCGGGCGGCGAGTACGTCGACAGCGACGTCGCCGAGGCCGTGAAGCCCGAGCTCGTGCTGACGCCCGCCGGCCGGCGCGTCTCGTACGACTTCGTGCTCGAGCCGGCATGAACGACCTCGTGGTCGACGGCGTCGACACCGTCCTGCTCGACGTCCCGCTCGTCCGGCCGCACCGCTTCGCCCGCACCGGGATGGACGCGCAGCCCGTGCTGCTCGTCCACGTCCGGACCGCGGGCGGGGTGGTCGGCCTCGGCGAGGGCGTCGTGCCGGGCGGGCCGTGGTGGGGCGGTGAGTCGGTCGAGACGATGAAGGTCGTCATCGACCGGTACGTCGCCCCTCTGCTGCTGGGCCGCCGAGTCGACGACATCGCGGGCGTCTTCCAGGCCGTGAACGACGTCGTGAACGCCAACCTGTACGCCAAAGCCGCGGTCGAGGTCGCGTTGCACGACGCGTGGGCCCGTTCGCTGGGCGTTCCGGTGCACACGCTGCTCGGCGGGCTCGCGCGCACGTCGATCCCGGTGACGTGGGCGCTCGGCACCGAACCGGCCGCGGTGGTCATCGAGGAGGCGATGGCCAAGCTCGACGCCGGGCACCGCAGCTTCAAGCTCAAGATGGGCGCGCAGGACCCCGCCGACGACGTGCGGCGCGTGTGCGCGATCGCGGAGAAGCTGGCCGGGGTCGCGGGCGTGCGGGTGGACATCAACGCGCGTTGGGACCGGCTCACGTCGTTGCGCTACCTGCCCCAGCTCGCCGACGCCGGGGTGGAACTGGTCGAACAACCCGTCCCGGGCCCCGAGGTCGAGTGGCTCGCGGAGATCAACCGCGCGCTGCCGGTCCCGGTGATGGCGGACGAGTCGCTGCGCACGCCGTCGGACGCGTTGCGGCTGGCGGGGATGCGGGCCGCGGACGTGTTCTCGTTGAAGACGACGAAGTCCGGCGGGCTGCGCGCGACCGCGGCGATGGCATCGATCGCCGCCGCGGCGGGTATTCCGTGTCACGGCGGCACCTCGATCGAGAGCCCGGTCGGCACGGCGGCGTCGCTGCACCTCGCCTGCGCCTCTCCGGCCGTGACGTGGGGCAGCGAGCTGTTCGGGCCGTTGCTCATGCGCGAGGAGCTGCTGACCACGCCGCTGCGCTACGACGGCGGCGACCTGCACCTGCCGGTCGGTCCGGGGCTCGGCGTCGAGCTGGACCCCGCGGCCGTCGCGGCCTTCACCAGGAGGTGACCGTGCTCTTCCACGTGCGGATGGACGTCTCGCTGCCCCACGACATGGACCCCAACCGCCGCGCCGAGCTGGTGCGTGCGGAGAAGGACCGGGCGCTGGAGCTGCAGAAGATGGGCGTGTGGCCCCACCTGTGGCGGGTGGTCGGGCAGTACAGCAACATCAGCGTCTTCGACGTGCCCACCCACGACGAGCTGCACGCGTTCCTGTCGTCGCTGCCGTTGTGGGAGTTCATGCGGGTCGAGGTGACACCGCTCGCGACCCATCCCTCCGATCTGGCGGCCCAACCATGACAGCAGTCCGCGAAGGACTCGTGTGGCGCTCTCTCACCGAGGTGCCCGCCTCCTGGCCGGGGTGCGTGGTGACGATCGGGGTGTTCGACGGCGTCCACCGAGGTCACGCGCACCTGATCGCGACCGCGCGCGAGGTCGCCGGGGACCGGCCGGTGGTGCTGGTGACGTTCGACCCGCACCCGGCCCGGGTGCTCGGACTGCCGCGGGACACGTCCGCGCTGAGCACCGTCTCGCGGCGAGCCGAGCTCGGCCACCTCCTCGGGGTGGACGCGGTCCTGGTGCTGCCGTTCACGCCGGCGCTGGCCGCGCTGACGCCCGCGTCGTTCGTGGCGGACGTGCTGGTGGGCGCGTTGCACGCCGAGGCCGTCGTGGTGGGGGCGAACTTCACGTTCGGCCACCGCGGCGCCGGGACCGCGCAGACGCTGCGGGACCTGGGACTCCCGGCCGTCGGCGTCGAGCTGGTGCACGGGTGTTCGTCGACGAGGGTGCGAGAGCTGCTGCGAAGCGGAGACGTGCGCGCCGCCGCACTCCTCCTGGGCAGACCGCACCGCGTGGAGGGCATGCGCGCCGCCGGCGTCGTCGCGGTGCCACCGGGAACCGCGCTACCTCCCGACGGCCGCTACACGGGCACCGTGGACGGTCACGCGGCGGAGTTGGTCGTCGCCGCCGGCACGGTGCTGGCGGCCGGGCCGGACGGCCCCGCCGCGGTGGAGTTCGCGGACCGATTTACCGCCGCCTAACCGGCCCCGGCCAACGTGGGCGGCATGCGCAAAGTCATGTTGCTCCTGCCCGCCGTGGCACTGGCGGCCCTCGCCGGCGTCGGCACGGCCCAGGCCGAGTCGGCTCCGGGATGCGCCGGCACCGTGCAGATCGGGTCCACCGGGTACGTGAAGAAGAACGGCACGATCATCGCGTCGGTCAAGCAGTTCAAGGGCTGCGGCAAGAACTGGGCCTACACCTACGTGTGGGACTCCCACGCCGGGCAGCCGGGCTCGTTCAGCTCCAGCGCCGCGATGGTCGTCAACGGCTCCCGCGACTACAGCAGCAACGTCAACGGGTACAACAAGCAGGACGTGTGGTCCAAGGGCACCAGCACGCTCTCCCAGTGCACCCGCGCGTACGGCGAGGTGTGGGGTGACGGCAACGTCTACTGGGGACAGACCGACGAGCGCTGCTGACGCCGGGGCGCGGGGTCCCGCGGAGCCGGCGCACGAGGGGTCGCCGGCTCCGCGACCGGGCGTCGGGGCTGGCGGCCGGCGGCTGGCGGCTGGCGGCTGGCGGCTGGCGGCCAGCCTCAGGTCCGCGCCTTGGCCACGAGAGCCCCGGCCACGTCCCAGACCACCCGGCTTCGCGACCCGGCTGCCGGATCGCGCAACCTCGGCCGTCAGTCCCGTGACCCGGCCGCCTCACTCAGCCACCAGGCCCCAGCTCCGACACCAGGCCCCGCCCACCTACCCGCGCTGCGCCCGCGCGTACAGCTTCCCGGTCACCTTCCCCGAGAACTGCGCCCCACCCAGGTGCCGCACGCACTCCCCGATCGGGCACCACCGACCATCCGAGTCCACGTTGAAACTCTGGATGTTCACGCCCACCACGGCACCACCGCTGATCCGCGGCCCACCGCTCGACCCGCCACCCATGTCGCACGGCACGCCCCAGACGTTCTCCGGCCCCACCTCGGGGTGGCCGGGGTTGAGCACCGGCGTGCCCCAGCACTGCGCGAGCCGCTGGCCGGTGAACTCCGGCCTGCCCTGGTGACCGGGCTGCCCGGCCGCGCGGGGGTAGCCGTACTCGCGGGCGAAGCGGTCCGCCGGGCGGTCGAAGGCGATGTGCTCGGCCGCGGGGGACGACCTGTCGAGCACCACGAACGCCTGGTCGTACTCGGTCCGCTGGTCGTCGGTGGTCCAGGTCCTGTGCACGACGGCCTGGCGCACGACGAACTCCCCGAACGGCCTGGTGCTGTCGCGGAAGCCCGGCACGAAGAGCATCTTGGTGTGCCAGCGGGGGTCCTGGCCGATGAGGTCCGCCGTGTGCACGCAGTGGCCGCCGGTCACCGCCGTGCGCCTGTTCGCGCTCGCCACGACGGTCGCGGTGCAGCTCGAGTCCTCGCCGTCGCGGTCGACGAAGAACAGGCGGCCGATGGTGCGGCTCGCCGGTGCCGGGGCGCCGGTCGCGTCGTCGACCGGTGGCGTGCCGGGCGGGGCGGTGGGGCCGGTCGGCATCGCCGCGATGCGTTCCGGGGTCCAGTAGGCCGCCACGCCGTTCGTGTCGAGGTCGTGGACGACCACGTCGTCCTGGGGAGAGGCCACGGCCGCGCCCGGCACGCCGAGCAGCAGCAACGCGACCACGCTGATCATTCGCATGCCGCCGACCGTGGCAGCCGGTTGTGAGGATCCTGTGCGGAAGGGGTCCTCATCCCGTGCGGTGGCGGCGCCGGTGACTATGTTGCGACGCATGGGCATGTGCGTGCTGGTGGCCGAGGACAACGTGATGCAGGCCGACATGCTCGGCCGGTACCTGCGCCAGGAGGGTTACCGGGTGCGGATCGTCCACGACGGACTCGCCGCGCTCGACGAGATCCGCCGCGACCCGCCCGACCTGCTCGTGCTCGACGTGATGATGCCGCAGGTCGACGGGCTGGAGGTCGTGCGCACGTTGCGCAACGAGTCGGACATCCCGGTGCTCATGCTCACCGCGAGGTCCACAGAGGACGATCTGCTGCACGGCCTCGACCTCGGCGCCGACGACTACGTCACGAAGCCGTACAGCCCGCGCGAGCTCGTGGCGCGCGTGCGCACGTTGCTCAGGCGCGTGCGGCGCCCGGTCACCAGCGAGATCGTGCTCGGCGACCTGTCCGTCGACCCCGACCGCCACGAGGTGCGGGTGCGCGGGGACCTGGCCGAGTGCACCGCGTCGGAGTTCCGGATCCTGCACACGATGGCCGCGAGCCCCGGCCGGGTGTTCAGCCGCGCGCAGCTGCTCAGCGCGGTGCACGGGCTGGACGGGTACATCACGGCCCGCACCATCGACGCGCACGTCATGAACCTGCGCAAGAAGATCGAGGTCCAGCCTCGCACGCCCGCCTACCTGCTGACCGTGCACGGCGTGGGCTACAAGCTCGTGGACGGGTCCGGTGCATAGCGTCCTGGCGCGGCTGCTGGCCGCGTCCGCGCTCGTCGCGCTGTGCTCGATCACCGCGACGGCGTGGCTCGCCGCGCAGAGCACCTCGACGTCGATCAGGCAGGAGCTCGGCAACGCGCTGGCCGGCGACGCCGCCACGTATCGGGACCTGGTTACGTTCGCCGTCGAGCACCGCGACTGGACCGGCGTCGTGCTCCCGCGGGGCGGGAGCCGCCTGATCCTCACCACGACCGACCGCAAGGTCATCGCCGACACCGGCACGAACCTCGACCCGGCCCAGCTGCCGGCCGTTCCGTCCGCGGAGGTCGACCCGCTGCGGCTCGACCCCGCGCAGGCCCGGGACGCGCCCGCCGACCGGATCGACCCGAGGGTCACCGGCCCGTTCCAGCTCAGCGACCGGGAGAAGGCGAGCCTCGCCCAGGACGCGGACGTCTACCGGACGCGGTGCCGCGGCGCCACCGAAGCCTCTCCGCCGGAGGGGACCACCACGGCCTGGGGCCGCCCGATCGTGAACGTGAACAGGACGAGCGCCGCCCCCGCGACGCCGTCCTGCACCGAGCTCCAGGAGACGCTGAGCACGCTCACCCTCGGCGAGTCCGCCGCCTTCAACGAGCTCGGCCTCCTCGTGAACGACTGCCTGCGGCAGCGCGGCCTGCCCGCCGAGCAGATCACGATGAACGCGCTGTGGCAGCCCGTCGCGTCCAACGCCGAGTGTCTGGCGAACGCCCGCCGCACCCAGTTGCAGCCGTACGTGGCACCGCCCGCGTACCTGTTCGTCACCGACGCCGCCGGCAGGACCACCCAGGCGACCGTCGTCCGGTTCGACGTCGGCCGGGTCGTGCTGGTCGCCGCGGTCGTGCTGGTCCTGACCGTCGGCGTCAGCGTGGTCGTGGCGCTGCGGATGACCAGGCCGTTGCGCACGCTCACCACCGCCGCGGAGAGGCTGCGGCTCGGCGGCGACGCGCGGGTCGACATCCGGTCGCGCAGCGAGATCGGGCAGCTCGCGCGGGCGTTCAACGACATGGCGGAGCACCGGGCCCGCACCGATGCCCAGCGCAAGGCCATGACCAGCGACATCTCCCACGAGCTGCGCAACCCGCTCGGCACGATCCGCAGCTGGCTGGAGGGTGCGCGCGACGGCGTGGTCGAGCTGGACCGCACGACGCTCACGTCGTTGCTGGACGAGGCGATGGTGCTGCAGCACCTGATCGACGACCTCCAGGACCTCGCCCTGGCCGACGCGGGCGAGCTGCGGCTGCACCCCGAGCCCGTCGACCTGCGGGACCTGTTCGACCAGCTCGCCGCGGCACACCCCGGCCTGGTGGTGGAGGGCGGCGGGGTCGTGACCGCCGATCCGGTGCGGCTGCGGCAGGTCCTCACGAACCTCGTCACCAACGCGTTCCGCCACACCCCCGCCGGCGGGACGGTCCGCCTCGTCTCGTCGGGCGGCCGGATCAGGGTGGCCGACACCGGTTCCGGCATCGCCGCCGACGACCTGCCGCACGTGTTCGACAGGTTCTGGCGCGCCGACCGCTCGCGGACGCGGGACACCGGAGGCAGCGGGCTCGGACTCGCGATCGTGCACGCGATCGTGAGCGCCCACCACGGCACGGTCGAGGTGGAGAGCGAGGTCGGGCGCGGGACGACGTTCACGATCACGCTCCCGGCACGCTGAGCGCACATCTT
Source organism: Lentzea albida (assembly GCF_900111005.1). Lineage (GTDB taxonomy): Bacteria > Actinomycetota > Actinomycetes > Mycobacteriales > Pseudonocardiaceae > Lentzea > Lentzea albida. The sequence continues at coordinate 67,369 of NZ_FOFV01000010.1, read as the reverse complement.
CCACACAACCGCCCGGCAGCATCGCCGCCATGAACCCCAGGCTGGTGATCGGTGCCGCCGTGCTGCTGCTTTCGGCGTGCAGCCAGGCCGCGCCCGCGCCCTCTAACGTCGCGTCCCTGCAGTCCTCCGGCGTCGTCGCGCCCTCCACCGCCGTGTCCCCTTCGGACGGTGAACAACCGCGGCTGCGCATGGACATGACCGAGGAGGAGAAGAAGCGGCTGCACGACGCCCACACCGCGTGCCTCGCCGAGAACGATCCGAACGCCACGGGCACCGGCCCCGGTCCCGGCGGCGCCCTGCGGCCCGCGCAGTACAGCGACGAGGCGTGGAAGGCGTGCGCGAAGAAGTGGCCGCTGCCGCCGTGGGAGATGGACTCGCGCAACCCGACGTTCAAGGACAACTGGCACAAGAACGTCCAGTGCCTCAACAGCCGCGGCATGAAGGTCATCGAGACCGAGCCCGGCAGCTGGACCTACGACGGCGAGCAGACCCTGCCGCACGACCAGCGCCTGCAGATCGAGAAGGACTGCGAGCAGGAAGTGTTCGGCGGAGGACGCAGGTGAAGCGGTGGGTCGTCGCCGCCGGCGTCGCGCTCGTGCTGGTCGGCGGCGTGTCCGCGCTCACCTGGACGCGCCGCGCGCCCGCCGAGCCGCCGCGGCCACCGGCTCCGAAGACCATCGCGGTGGTGAAGACCGACCTGACCGACGTCCGCGAGTTCAAGGCCACCCTCGGTTTCGGCTCCGCGCAGGAGGTCACGGGACGCCGGCCGGGCACGCTCACCTGGCTCCCCGCACCCGGCACGGCGATCGGCCGCGGCGCCGCGGTGTACAAAGTGGACAACCGTCCGGTGTGGTTGTTCTTGGGCGACACCCCGTTGTGGCGCAGGCTCGACAAGACGGGGCTCAAGGGCCCGGACGTGAAGATCGTGAAGGACAACCTCGGCGCGCTCGGCTACGAGCTCGGTGGCGCGCCCGACGAGCTGACGCAGGCGACGGTCGACGCGGTCAAGCGGTGGCAGAAGACCGAGAAGGTCGAGGAGAACGGTGTCGTCGACCCCGGTGACGTCGTCGTGCTGCCCGGTGAGGTGCGCGTCGAGGCGGTCACCGCGACGTTGTCGGCGTCCGGCGAGGGCCCGCTGATGAGCGTCACCGCGACGGGCAAGGCCGTCGACGCCTCGATCGACGCGCGGCAGGCCGCGGTGTTCCAGAAGGACATGAAGGTCACCGTGGTGCTGCCCAACGGCACCGAGACCACCGGGACCGTGCGGTCGGTCAGCACCGAGGCCCAGGCCGAGAAGAACGGCAACGGCGAGGAGACCCCCGTGGTCGCCGTGGACGTCGGCCTCGACGCCGACGTGGGCGAGTTCGACTCGGGCCCGGTGCGGATCCGCCTGACGAGCACCGAACGCCGGGGCGTCCTGGCCGTGCCGGTGACCGCGCTGCTGGCGTTGCGCGAGGGCGGTTACGCCGTGCAGACCGAGCAGGGCGGCCTCGTCGCGGTCAAGACCGGTCTGTTCGCAGGCGGGCTCGTCGAGATCAGCGGCGGCGGCGTCACCGAGGGCCTGCGGGTGGTGACGACGTCATGACCCCCGTTCTGCAGGTCGTGGACGCCGTCAAGGAGTACCCGGGCGGCGTGCGAGCGCTCGACGGCGTCTCCCTGACGCTGCGCTCCGGCGAGGCGGTGGCGATCGTCGGACCCTCCGGCTCCGGCAAGTCGACGCTGCTCAACCTCCTCGGCACGCTCGACCGCCCGTCGAGCGGCACGGTGACCCTCGACGGGCACGACATCGCCGCGCTGTCCGACCGGCGGCTCTCGGCGTTGCGGGGACGGCGGATCGGCTTCGTGTTCCAGCAGTTCCACCTCGCCGACGGCCTCACCGCCCTCGACAACGTGGCGACGGGCCTGCTCTACGCGGGGACCGCGCGCAAGTGGCGTGCCGCGATGGCCACCGAGGCGCTCATGCGCGTGGGCCTCGGCCACCGGCTCCGGCACCGGCCGCACGAACTGTCCGGCGGCGAACGCCAACGCGTCGCCATCGCACGCGCCGTCGTGAACCGCCCGGCGCTGGTGCTGGCCGACGAACCGACCGGCGCCCTGGACACGGCGACCGGCCGCGCGGTGCTGGACCTGCTGCTGGACCTGAACCGCGAGGGCACGACGTTGGCCGTGATCACGCACGACCGGGAGGTGGCGGCCCGGCTGCCGCGGCAGGTGGAGATCCGCGACGGGCGCATCCGCGAGGAGGTGACGGCGTGAGCGTGAGCACCCGGCCCCGCACGAAGGCCTCCGCGCCCCGCGACGTCGGACCCACCCGCCTGACACCGGCGGACCTCCTCCTGCTGGGGCTGTCCCCGTTGCGCACCAGGCCGATGCGCGCCGTCCTGTCCGCCCTCGGCATCTCCATCGGCATCGCGACGCTGGTCGTCGTGACGGGCATCCCGGCGTCGAGCCGCGCCGCGTTGATGGAGGAGTTCGCCGCTTTGGGCACGAACCTGCTGCGTGCGGAGGCGGCCACGGGCATGAACGACGAACCCGCGTCGCTGCCGCCGGAGTCAATCGCCATGGTCGAGCGCATCGGGCCGGCCGGTGACGTCAGCGCGGTCGCCAACACCCACGCCGTGGTCCGCCGGTCCGACCGGATCCCGGACTCGGAGACGTCCGGGCTGACCGTGCTCGCCACCGGGCTCACCCTCCTCGACACGCTCAACGGCCGCGTGCGGTCCGGGGTGTTCCTCAACGAGGCCACCGCCCGGTTCCCGGCCGTGGTCCTGGGGGACGTGGCCGCGGCGCGGCTCGGCATCACCGGCCCGGACGCGCAGGTCAGGATCAACGACACGTGGTTCACGGTGGTCGGGGTCCTCGCCCCGCTGCCGCTCGCGCCGGAGGTCGAACGGTCGGCGCTGGTCGGCTGGGAGGCGGCGAAGGTGCTCGGCTTCGACGGACGGCCCACCGTGCTCTACCTCAGGGCCGACGAGCCCGCGATCGACGACGTGCGCGCGGTGCTGCCGCAGACGATCCACCCCCAGCAGCCGGCGCAGGTGCGGGTCAGCCGCCCGTCCGACGCCCTCACGGCCAAGCGGCTCACCGAGAACACCTTCTCGGCGTTGGTGCTGGGGCTCGCCGGGGTGGCGTTGCTGGTCGGCGGCATCGGGGTGGCGAACACGATGGTGATCTCCGTGCTCGAACGCAAGCGCGAGATCGGGTTGCGCCGGGCGCTCGGCGCCCACCGCGGCCAGATCAGGACCCAGTCCCTCACCGAGTCGGTCGTGTTGTGCGTGCTGGGTGGCGTCGCCGGCGTGGTGCTGGGGCTGGCGGGCACCGCCGGGTACGCGTACGCGCACGACTGGCCCGCGGTCGTCCCGGTGGAGGTGGTCCTCGCCGGGCTCGGGGCGGCCGTCGTGACCGGTGTGGTGGCAGGGGTCTACCCGGCCGTGCGGGCGTCGCGGCTCACCCCGACGGAAGCGCTCGCCGCACCCTGAGCGCCGCCACCCGCCCGGTTATCCTGGTACGGCCCAGGAACCGGGGGAAGAACGTGGAGCACTTCAAGTCCGTGCGCGGCCTGGGTTTCGCGGCGTCCGTCCTCATCGGGCTCGTGGCGCTCGGCAACGTGGCCGAGGCCGCGGCGGACTGGCTCACCTACGCGACGATCCGCGACTACCGCGCCCAGAACGCCACGACAGCCGAACTGGCCCTGCACTACCGGGTCAGGGTGCTCACCAACTGGCCGCCCGCGGTGATCACGTTCGCGGCGATCACCGTGTTCGTCATGTGGCTGCACAACGCCCGCATCAACGCCGAGCGCGGAGATCCCGCCGCCGTGCACCGCCGCGGCCGCGACTGGGTGTGGCTCAGCTGGTTCGTACCGGTCGTGAACCTCTGGTTCCCCAAGGTCGTCGTGGACGACGTCTGGCGCGCCTGCGACCCGCGGCTGCGGGGCCTGCCCATGGCGGAACGGCCGCTCCCCGCGACGACCGCGAGGTGGTGGGCGGCCTTCGTCCTCATGTGGGTGCTGGACTTCGCCCACCTGCCCTCCTACCAGGACGGGGACCCCGCGCTCGGCTCCTACCTGATCGCGGCCGTCGTCACGACGCTGTGCGCGGTCGTCGGCATCGTCGCCGCGGTCTTCGCCGTCCAGGTCGTGAGGCAGATCTCCGCCTTCCAGCGCCCAGGTCGAGTCGTCCGTCCTCTTCGGACCGACCCGTGGCCGGGTTAACATCGTTCCCATGCCCGACGTCGGCGTCCTCTCCGCACACCTGCTCTCGGGGTTCCAGAAGGAGCTCTTCACCCGCCTGGCCGAGGCGGGCCACGAGAACCTGCGCCCGCGCCACGGCGCCGTCATGGCGTACATCGCCACCACGGGCACGCGCGCGAGCGAGCTGTCCGAACGGTCCGGCCAGCACAAGCAGGTCGTCGGCACGCTGGTCGACGAGCTCGAAAGCCTCGGCTACGTGGTCCGCAAGCCCGATCCGGCGGACCGGCGGGCGAAGCTGGTCGTGCCCACCGACCGGGGCCGCGACCAGATGGCGCAGGCCCGGCGGATCGTCGCCGATATCGAGAACCGCCTCGCCGGGCTCGTCGGCGCCGAGCGGTTCGCGGAGTTCAAGGCGGTCTTCGCGGAGGTCACGCGCTCCTACTAGCCGATCACGATCTCCTCGCGGTGGGCGGTGAGGAACTCACCGAGCGTCAGCCACCCCGGCACCAGCTCGCGGGTCCGCACGGTGTCGCGGCGCGGCAGGATGTGTCCCGCGAACTCCGTGTAGTACTGGAACATGTTGCCCAGGTCCTCCGCGGCCGGGAAGCCGAGCGCGCGGAAGTCGTTGTGGGACATGGGTTCGTACGCGACAGGCTCCCCGAGCACGTCGCTGAACACCTTCGCGACCTCCTCGCCGGTGAGGTGCTCGGTGCCGAGGCCGATCGTCTGCCCGATGGTCTCGGCCGGGTGCTTGAGGATGCTCACGACCGCCTTGCCGATGTCCTCGGCGGCGATCCCGGAGATCCTGCTCTCCCCCATGGGCAACGACAGGGCGAGCGTGCCGTCCGCACGCCGGTGCGGCGCGGAGCCGTTCAGCAGGTTGTTCCAGTAGAACGAGTTCCGCACGTACGTCGTCGGCAGGCCCGCCTGCGCGAACAACGGGTCCGCCTCGCCGCCCTTCACGTCGAAGTGCGGCACCTTGTACTTGCCCTCGAGCGTCGGCATCGGCTCGTAGTCGAGCGGGACCGCCTCGCGGGTGTCCTCCAGCGTCGACCACACGACGTGCCGCAGGCCTTCCGCCGCCGCGACGAGGTTGCGGACCTCCTCGACCTCCTTGGCCGGGGACATGTGGGTGAAGTACGGCGTGACCAGGTAGGCGCCATAGGCACCGGAGAACGCCTTCCGCAGGCTGTCCACGTCGTACAGGTCGGCCGCGACGACCTCGGCACCCAGTTCGGCGAGCTCCCTCGCGGCTCCCGACTCGGGGTCGCGGGCGAGCGCGCGCACGGCGAACTCACCGTCGGCCAGCAGCGCCCTGGCGACCGACCCGCCCTGCGCACCGGTCGCCCCCACCACGGCAATGATCTTCTTCTCGCTCATGCCCCCGACCTTATAGTCATTGTTAGTGACTATCAAGTTGAGTGACGATGCGATTTACCGGCGGCCAACCGGCGTGGCGCAGGCTCGCGGCAAACGAGGAGGAGCATCACATGCGCAAGTTCCTGGCCGCGGGTGCCGTCGTGGCGGCCGCCCTGAGCACGACGGCCGGCACCGCCCAGGCCGAGTCCAACCCGTCCTGCGGCAGCGTCACGCAGATCGGGGCGACAGCGTACGTGAAGAACGGCAGCACGACCGTCGCGTCGGTGAAGCAGTTCAAGGGATGCGGGAAGAACTACTCCTACGTTTACGTGTGGGATCAGTGGATCTCCAGCCACGGCAGGGACTTCACGCTGCGCACGTACGTCCAGACCCCGCCGAACCTGACGCACGGGTACAAGACGGGTGCGCGCGGGCAGCGGGAGCTGTGGTCCGGCGGCGCGGACACCCTCGACCAGTGCACGCGTGCGCACGGCGAGGTGGACGGCAGCAGCTACTTCCTGTTCGCCAAGACCAGCGAGCGCTGCTAGGACCACAGCACGCCTCAGTCCACCGAGCGGAACTCCGCGACGCCTTCCACCACAGCAACGCTGACGGTGGTGCGCCCGGCCGGGCTGTGCCGGTCGGGCCCGTGCTCCGGCAGCCGCGTCTTGTCCACGCGCACACTCGTGTCGTAGGCCCGGACGTGCTGCGGGCACCCGCACCCGCCCGCGAGCGGGGTCGGGCAGGTGAAGGCCGCGCGCAGCCGGTCGACGTCGGCGGCGGGCAGGACCGAGGACCAGACCACGACCTCGTCCTCCTCGCCGAACACCACGAAGCCGTCGTAGCTGAACGAGCGCAGCTCACCGACCGCGCACGCGGCGCAGTACAGCACGCGCGTGTAGTCGTGGCTGCGCTCGTACGGCCCGGCCTCGTGCACGTTCACCACGAACTCCTGCTGGCCCTCGCAGACCAGGCAGAGGTCGGACCAGGTCCTCATCGCCGCATGCTGATCAGGAGCGCCAGCCCGGCCGACAACGCGATCAGGGCGCCCACGACCAACTGGTTGAGCCAGACGACGGCGGTGCCGCCCTCCGTTCGCAGCAGCGCCACCACGATCAGCGACAGCGCCAGCCCGATCGTCACGTGCCGGATGAACGGCACGTCGAGCGGCGCCATCGCCCGCACCATGCCGAGCAGCATGATCACGACGGCCAGTCCCATGGACACCCAGTAGGGCCGGAAAGCGTGCAGTGACGCGCCGAAGTGCAGGACCGGCGGTGCGGCGATCAGCCACACGCCCGCCAGGAAGGCGGTGACACCGGCCCTGCTCTCGACAGTTCGTCCGTGTACATCCCCCACACGGGTAATTCTGGCCTCCGGGCGCCCGTCTGGGAACACCCTTGTGGAGATGTCGTGCAGATCCGGTGAAGGTGTTCGCGAGAAGGGGAAACAGCGCGGTGGGCCGTTCTAGCGTCGGCGGATGGACACCGTGGACGTGCTCGTTGTCGGCGCCGGGCTGGCCGGCCTCACCACCGCGCGCCTGCTCGCGCAGGCAGGTCTCGACGTGGCCGTGTGCGAGCGCAGGACGAGCGTCGGCACGGGCATCCGCACGACCGGCATCTTCGTCCGCCGCACGCTCGACGACTACGACCTGCCGCACCTCGGCCCCGCGGTCCGGCGCGTGCTGCTCTACCCGCCGTCGCTGCGCGAGCCCGTGGAACTCGTCAGCGAGCGCGACGAGTTCCGGGTCGGCGACATGGAGAACATCTACGCCGCAGCAGTCAGGGACGCCGAACGGGCGGGGGCGCGGGTCAACCTCGACTCCAGCTATCCGGCGAGGTCCACCCAGGCCCGGTTCACCATCGGCGCGGACGGCGCCAGGTCGACGGTCGCGAAGAACCTCGGCCTCGACGTCAACCGGAGGCTGATCACCGGCATCGAGGAGGTCTACCCGGTCAGAACGGGTTCGACGCCCACGTTCCACTGCGTCGTCGACCCGCGCCTCGCCCCCGGCTACATCGCCTGGGTCGTCGACGACGGCGAGCACGCGCACGTCGGCCTTGCCGGCCGCCCCGACCGCTTCAGCGCACCGCTCCCCCAGCTGCTGCAACGGTTCCGCGACAGCTTCCCCACCCCGGAGCCCGCCGGACCGGTCAGGAGGCGGGGCGGCCCGATCCCCGTGGGCGGGCTGCTGCGCCGGATCGTGTCGCCGGAAGGGCTGCTGGTCGGGGACGCGGCAGGGGCGGTCTCGCCGCTCACGGCGGGCGGGCTCGACCCGTGCATGCGGATGTCCGAGCTCGCGGCCTCGGTCACGTTCGACTACCTGCGCAGCGGCAACAGGTACGTGCTGGAGCACTACGACGGGGCGGCGATGCGGCGCCGGTACCTGTTGCGGTCCCAGCTGCGGCGCGGGCTGTCGCTCGTCCGCGGGCCAGGCCTCGCCGAGGCGGCGTTCGCGTTGCTGCGCACGTCGCCCGGCAGGGCCGCGGCCAGGCGGATCCTGTTCACCTGAGGCGGCGGCCGCGAACCCGCTTCTCGACTGTTCCGCGCGTCCCGCACCTCAAGCAGCGGTTCCCACAGCCCCTCGTCGCCCGGCAACGGCGAACGAGTGCCCGAAGGCGAGCGCAGCCACGGCGAACAGCACGATCGGCGGTGAGGGCAACAAGACCAGCGCCACCACGAGCAGCACCAGTGACGTGCCGGACCCGAGCCCCGCGAGCGCCCGCGGCACCGGCCCCACCTTCGCCACGAGCAGACAGGCCATCCCGCCGAAGACCAGCGCCACGGACATCACGAAGTTGATCCCGAGGTCGACGTCGTACAACGAGCGGTGCACTCCGCCCAGCGTGAACGTGACCTCCTCGGCCGCTGCGGCCGCGCGGTCGCCGGCCGGGTCGGCCTCCCCCACCGCCATGACGGCCATGATCGCCAGGTGCCCGACCCCGGTCGCGATCCACGCCCACGAACCGATCCAGAACGTACGCGGCACTGCCTTCCCCCTCCGCTGAACACACGTGACCGCATGTTCAGCGCGAAGTCCCGGAGTGTCAACGAAAGCCTGACAGAAAAACGCTTTCCCCTCAGCCGACCTCCTGCAACTCGGGCGTCCTCCTGCGGCGGCGCAGCACGACGATCACACCGACCACCACCGCGAGACCCAGCACGATCCACATGGCACCGTTGAATACCGACTCGATGTACTTCGCCGACGCACCGGCGGTCGCGCCGATGCCGATGTGCAACGCCGACCAGCACGTCGCGCCCGCGATCGAAGCCGGCAGGAACCTCCGGTACTCCAGCTTCGAGGCCCCCGCGGACGCCGGGACCAAGGTTCGCACGACCGGCATGAACCGGGCGGCGAACACCGCCCACGCGCCACGACGGCGCAGCAGGTCACCTGCCTTGTCCCAGTGCTGCTGCCCCACCCTGCGGATGATTCGGCTGTCGCGCAGCCGATCACCGTAGCGGCGGCACAGGTGGTAGCCGATGCTGTCGCCGGCGATCGCGCACACCGTGACCACCAGCCACATGACCAGGAACCTGGGCACGCTCGTCACGGTCGTCGAGGCCAGCAGCAGGGCGCTTTCGCCCGGAGCCAGGAAGCCGATGCCGAGTGTGCACTCCGCCAGCGTCAGCGCACCCGTGACGGCGAGCACGGCGGGCTGCGGCAGACCGGCCAGGCCTTCGAGGGCATCGGTCAAGAAGGACATGAACTCTCCCGGGAGGAATGAACGTCCGGGACAGTTCACAAGAGCGGGCGGTACGCGCACATCGAACCGTGGTCTGACCTGTCGGTAGACCTCAGGACTAAGGGAACACCCTGAGGAGGACTCCAGCACTGCGGCAGCCGGTCCGCCTGACGGCTGCCGGGGACACCCCGGCAGCCGTCAGCCGTTCTCCTACGGGGTCCAGGGCGAGCTCACGGCCCAGCTCACGTCCTGGTTGTACGAGGAGGGGTTGTCGTACGCGTGGGCCCCGCCGTTCGAAGCGACCCAGACCTCCTCGGAGTAGTGCCTCACGCTGGTCCCGAGCTCGTTGATCGACTCCAGCCGCACGCCGCCGGTGCCCTGCTGGGCGCAGAAGGTCGCGTCCCTGCGGAACAGCTCGGTGTTGTCGTTGGTGCCGAGCCGGACGCGGAAGTCCGCGTGCCGCAGGAACTGTCCCGGGATGTTGCGCGACTCGAGCGAGTAGCAGGTCGGGTCGGCGAGCCCGCGGCGCACCACGAACGTCGCGTCGGCCTTCGTCAGCGCGTCACTCGTGCTCGTCACGACGTCCGTGCGCGCCAACGACTCCCGGTGCCGCAGGTAGCGGTCCGTGAAGCCGGGCGTGGTCACCCGGAACGACCGGGCCTGGTCGAGCGGCAGGTCCGCGCCGCTGCGCCACAGGCCGGTACCGACCGCCCAGGTGGTGTCCGCCGCGAAGGAGTTCGCGGTGTCCCAGGGGTTCGTGCCACCGGAGCGTGCGAGATACACGCCCTCGTTGTAGTGGCGGATGAACGAACCCCGCACGTTGAACGACTCCAGCGCGGTGCCGCCGGAGCCCTCCCGCGCGCAGAACGTGGCGTCGCCCGCGATCGTGCCGTTGTTCGGGTCGATGCGGATGCGTCCGTTGCTGTGCCTCAGGAACTGGCCGGGGAAGTTGCGCGACTCGAACGACAGGCAGGCCGCGTCGGCGAGTCCGGGACGCAGGTTGAACGTCGCGTCCAGCCTGGCCAGGTCCGTGCCGATCACGTCGGTGCGGGCCAGCGAGGACTGGTGGCGCAGGTAGCGGTCGGTGTAGCCGGACGTGGTGACGCGCAACGACACCACGTCGTCCGGGCTGACCGACGTGCCCCGGGCCACCGCGAGCACCCCGAGGTTGACGGCCCGCACGCGCGACTCCGTCATCTTCAGCACCTGCCGGTCGTAGGTGTAGAAGCCGTTGACCTCGTTCTCGACGTCGTAGGGTTCGGTGTAGACCATCGCGGACAGGCCGCGGGTGTGGATCAGCCGCTGGACCTGCTTGACGACCTCCTCGTAGCGCTTGGTCAACGACGTCTCGTCCGGGTACAGGGCTCCGTAGGCGAATCCGGCGCCCGGCTGGTACTCGTGCCCGACGACCCTGCGGCCCAGACCACCGAACTCACCGAGCATCGCGACGCGGTTGGCGTCGGGCTGCCGGGTGTTCGCGGAGATCTGGTAGTGGTGGTCGTCGATCACGTCCCCGTTGCCGGGGTCGGGGTCCGAGACGCAGCAGTTGGAGCCCGAGTTGTGGTTGATCAGGCGGGTGTTGTCGATCGAGCGGATCAGGTTCACGATGCGGCCGGCGTCGTACTCGCCCCAGCCCTCGTTGAACGGCACCCACTGCACGATCGACGTGATGCCCTTGAGCTGGTCGACGATCCGGCGCAGTTCCGACTCGTAGTTCGCGTGCGAGTTCGGCGCCTCGTCGATCGAGTCGACGGACGGCATGTCCTGCCACACCATCAGGCCGAGCCGGTCCGCGTGGTAGAACCAGCGCGCCGGTTCGACCTTGATGTGCTTGCGGACCATGTTGAACCCCAGCGCCTTCTGGCGTTCGAGGTCGAACCGCAGGGCCTCGTCGGTCGGCGCGGTGTAGATGCCGTCCGGCCAGTAGCCCTGGTCCAGCGTGCCGCTCTGGAAGACGAACTTCCCGTTCAGCAACGGCCGCATGACGCCGCCGACCACCGCCTTGCCGAGCGAGCGCATGCCGAAGTAGCCGGTGACGGAGTCACCGCTGCCGAGCGTCACGCGCAGGTCGTAGAGGAACGGGTCGTCCGGCGACCACAGCCGGGCGTTCGGCACCGGCACCCGCAACGACCTTCCGGTGGTGCCGGTCTGCCGGCCGACCACCTGTCCGCCGCTCAGCACCTCGGCCGTGACCGACTGGCCCGCGGTGCCCTGCACGACCAGGTCGAGCGCGCCGGCGCCGAGGTTCGGCGTGGTGTCGAGTCGCGTGACGTTGGCCGCCCGCACGGGTTCCAGCCACACCGTCTGCCAGATGCCGGACGCGGCGGTGTAGAAGATGCCGCTCGGGTTCCGGCGCTGCTTGCCGATCGGGTAGCGGCTGCCGTCGACCGTCGAGGTGACGCCGACGACGATCTCGTTGGCGCCGGAGACCAGCGCCGAGGTGATGTCGAACGAGAACGCGTCGAAGCCGCCGGTGTGCGTGCCGACCTGCCTGCCGTTGACCCAGACCCTCGTCTCCCAGGTCACCGCGCCGAAGTTCAGCTTGACCTGGCGACCGTTCCAGGTGGACGGAACGGTGAAGGTGCGGCGGTAGAACATGTTGTCCTCGTGCCGCTTGATCCCCGACAGAGCGGACTCGATCGGGTACGGCACGAGGACGCCTTCGGCCAGCGGCCTGCCGATCGGCGGGTTGTTGAGGTTCGCCGCGCCCGCGAACTCCCAGACGCCGTTGAGGTTCTGCCATTCAGGGCGCTGGAGCTGCGGGCGCGGGTACTCGGGCAACGCGTTCGTCGGCGACACCTGGGAGGTCCAGGGTGTCGCGAGCGGAGGGGTCTTGGGGACCCACTCCGCCGCGTGCGCCGTCGGTGTCAGGAAGGTTGCTGTGATGAGGATCGAGACCAACACGCCCAGGACGCGTCTGGTCATGGCTCTCCTATCTTCGCAATATCCGTTGGAGGACAACGACGATGAGGAGGAACACGCCGCTGACCACTGACTGGTAGTTGCTGTCGAGCGTGCCGATCTGGTTGATGACGTTCTGGATGACCTTGATCAGGCCCACGCCGATCACGGTGCCGAGGACGGTTCCCATGCCACCGGTCAGCAGGGTGCCGCCGATGACGACGACCGCGATGGCGTCCAGTTCGAGGCCCACGCCGATGACCGTGACGCCCGACTGGAGATAAGCGGCGGTCAGGGCGCCGGCGAGACCCGCCAGCGTGCCGCTCATCGTGTAGACGAGCACCTTGGTCTTCGCCACGGGCACGCCCAGGAGGACCGCCGACTGCTCGGCGCCTCCGGTGGCGAACACGTTCTGGCCGAAGTTGGTGCGGTTGAGCAGCATCCCGCCCACGAGGGCGAGCGCGGCGGCGATGAAGATCGGGTAACCGAAGCCGAACACCGTGCCGCGGCCCAGTTCGACGAACGCGCTGTCCGACGCGATCTTGTAGGTGGTCGCGCCCTCGTCGGTGATCACCAGCAGCAGGCCGCGGGCGAACAGCAACGAGGCCAGCGTGACGATGAACGGCGCCATGTTCGTGCGGGCGATCAGCAGGCCGTTGATCAGCCCGATGAGCCCGCAGACCACGAGCGGCAGCAGCAACGCCACCAGGAACCCGTACTGCGCGCCCCAGGCCGCGAGCACGCCGCCCAGCGCGTAGACCGAACCGACGGACAGGTCGATGCCGCCCGTGATGATCACGAACGTCATGCCGATCGCGATCACCGCGAGGAACGATCCCTGCAACGCGAGGTCGCGCAGGTTGTCGAGGCTGCCGAAGCGCGGGAACACCAGCCACGACACCGCGACCACCAGCACGAGCGCGACGGCGGCTCCCTGGCGTTGCAGGACCTTCGTCCTCGCCGCCATGGTCGGTGTCGTCTTGGTCAGGGTGGCGGTCATCGGCGCTCCCGGGCCACGTACACGGCGGCGACGATGATCGCGGCCTGGATCATCTGCGCGATGGAGTCCGGCAGGTTGTGCTTGATCAGGGTGGCCCTGACGAGCTGCATCAGGATCACGCCGAACACCGTGCCGAGCACCCGCACCTTGCCGCCGGTCAACGGGGTCCCGCCGACGACCACCGCGGTGATCGCGGACAGCTCCATCAGCAGGCCCATGTCGGCGGGGTCGCTCGCGGCGAGCCGCGAGGTGGCGAGGACGCCGGCGATCGCGGCCAGCACACCGGTGATCGCGTAGACGCCGATCAGCACGCGGGTGACCGGAAGTCCCGCGAGCGTGGCCGCCTTGCGGTTGCCGCCGATCGCGACGAGCTGGCGGCCGAAGGTGGTGCGGTTCGTGACGGCGGCGATGACGAGTGCCAGCACCCCCGCGATCAGCACGCTGATCGGGATGCCGAACACGTCGTCGGTGCCGAGCGACAGGAACGTCGGGTCCCGCAGCTGGACGAGCTGGCCGTTCGCGATCACCAGGGCCAGGCCGCGCCCGCCCACCAGCAGGGCGAGGGTGGCGACGATCGGCTGGATGCCGACCTTGGCGACGAGGAACCCGTTGAACGCTCCCGCGAGCACCCCTACGACGAGCGCCATGGTGATCGCCATGAGCCACCCGGCGCCCAGGTAGAGCGGGATGATGGCGGCGGCCAGCGCCATCACCGCGCCGACGCTCAGGTCGACGCCCTCGGTACCGATCACCAGTGCCATGCCGAGCGCGACGATGAGCACCGGCGCGGCCTGCACGAGCTGGGTCGTGAAGTTGCCGACCGTCAGGAAGTTGGCGGTGAACACCGCGTTGAACAGCAGGAGCACGCCAACGGCGACGTAGACACCGTTGTCCTGCAACCACCGCGTCCGCGCGGCCGCGGCACTAACGGCTGTGCTGGGGGCTGCCTGCGTGGTCGCCTGAGTCATCCGTCACCTCCGCCGCGATCGCCTTGAGCACGTGCTCACGGGTGAGCTGGTCTCCTTCCAACTCGCCGGCGACCGAGCCGTCGCGCAGCACGACGAGACGGTCGGCGCCGTCGAGCAGTTCGTCCAGCTCGGAGCTGATCAGCAGCACCGCCAGGCCCTCCCGCGCGAGTTCGTCGATCAGCGCCTGCACCTCTGCCTTGGCGCCGACGTCGATGCCGCGCGTCGGTTCGTCGAGGAGCAGGATCTTCGGTTCGGTGCAGAGCCACCTGGCCAGCAACACCTTCTGCTGGTTGCCGCCGGAGAGCTCCGCGACCTTCTGTTCCGGGCTGGACACCTTGATGCGCAGCCGCTTGATGAACGCGTCCACGATCCGGTCCTGTTTGGACCGGCTGGTCACACCGAACCGGCTGAGCCTCGGCAGCGCGGCCAGCACGATGTTCTCGCGCACGGAGAGGTTCGGGATGATGCCCTCGGTCTTGCGGTCCTCGGCGAGCATGCTGATGCCGGCCCTGGTCGACGCCTTCACGGTGCGCGCCACCGGGTTTCCCGCGACGAGGACCGTGCCGCCGTCGACCGGGAGCGCGCCGATGATCGCTTTCGCGGTCTCCGTGCGACCCGACCCGAGCAGGCCGGCGAGGCCGACGACCTCGCCGGGCCGGATCGTGACGCTGACGCCGTCGATGCGCGGCCTGCTCGTGAGACCTGTCGCCTGGAGCACCGGTTCGGCGTCGGCGTGGTGGTCCTCGCCGAACGCCGTGGTGCCGTGGCTCTCGATCTCCTTGACGGACCTGCCGAGCATCAGCGAGACCAGCTCGATGCGCGGGAGTTCCTTCAGGGGGCCGCTGTGCACGTTCACCCCGTCCCGCAGCACCGTGACGGTGTCGCAGATCCGGTAGAGCTCGTCCATCCGGTGGCTGACGTAGATGATCGCGATCCCCTGCTCGTGCAGCTTCCGCACGACACCGAGCAGCGTCTCGACCTCGCGCGGCTCCAGCGACGACGTGGGCTCGTCCATGATCACGACGTCCGCGTTCGCGTCGACGGCCCGCGCGAGCGCGACCATCTGCTGCTCACCGACCGCGAGCGTCCCGAGTGGACTGCTCACGTCCGCCGTGATGCCGTAGCCGCGCAACAGCTCCGCGGCGTCGGCGTCCCGGCGGGCCCGGTCGATGAGGCCGAACCTGTTCCGCGGCTCGCGGCCGAGGAACATGTTCGCGGACACGCTCATCAGCGGGACGAGGTTCACCTCCTGGTAGATCGTGGAGATGTTCCCGTTGCGGGTGACCCGACCGGCATCCGTGGTGTGGATGCCGGTCAGCACCTTGATCAGCGTCGACTTGCCGGCGCCGTTCTCCCCCACCAGCGCGTGGATCTCCCCGCGCTGAAGGGTGAAGTCGACGTCGCTGAGGGCGCGGACACCGGCGAACGTCTTGGTGACGCCGGCGACCTCGATCACCGGAGTGGAAGGCATGTCAGTAGGCATTGGCGAGCTTCTGCGCGGCGTTCGTGGAGTCGTACTCGTCGTCGGAGATCACGATGGTGTTCGGGATCTCGTCGCCCTTGCCGAACTTCTCCAGCGTGTCGAACGCGAGCGGGCCGAAGCGCGGGTTGGACTCGACGACCGCGGTGTAGCTGCCGTCGGCGATGAGCTGCACGGCGTTGCGCGTGCCGTCGACGGACACGATCTTGACGTCCTTGCCGGGCTGCTTGCCCGCGGCCTTGAGCGCGGTGACGGCGCCGACGCCCATCTCGTCGTTCTCGGCGTAGACGGCGGTGATGTCCGGGTTGCTCTGGATGAGCTGCTCCATCACGGCCTGGCCCTTGGACCTGTCGAACTCACCGGTCTGCTCCGCGACGACGGTGAGGCCCGGCGTGCCGGCGATGCCGTCCTTGAAGCCCTTGGTGCGGTCGACGGTGACGTTGTTGCCCGACGCCCCGAGCAGGATAGCGACCTTGCCGTTGCCACCGGTCGCTTTGATCATCTGCTGGGCGGCCCGCTTGCCCTGCTCGACGAAGTCGGAGCCGATGAACGTCAGGTAGTCCGTGCACGGCTGCGACGACACCTTGCGGTCGATCGTCACGACCGGCACCTGCTTGGCCTTGGCCGCGTCGAACGCCGGCTGCAGGCCGTCCGAGTTGAGCGGCGCCACGATCAGCAGCTTCGCCCCGCGGTCGATCAGCGACTTGATGTCGCTGATCTGCTTGTTCAGGTCGCTCTGCGCGTTCGTGTACAGCAGTTCGGCACCGCGCTTCGCGGCCTCGTCCCTGATCGACTGGGTCTCCGCGGTGCGGAACGGGTTGGCCTCCTTCTCCGACTGGGAGAAGCCGACCACAGCACCCTTGAGGTCGATCTGGGGGTACCCGGTCTTGCTCCGAGCACAGCCGGGACCAGCACTTTGGTTCTGCGCGGCGGACGCGGCAGGACCTTCGCTGGACGCGGTGGTCGGGGTTTCTCGGCTGGTGCATCCCGTCACGAGCAAGGCTGCGACGGCGATGAACAGGATGCGAGACATCGTTGGCTCCTACACACGGGGCTGTACGTGGACGCGCTGTGTGGCGTTAGATTTGCATCGTTGTTCCAACGATGTAAAGACCCGAGTCCGTCCCGGTATTTTTCCCGGTACTTTTTGTGGAGGCTCTGTTGGCCACGCTCAAGGACGTCGCCCGGCTCGCGGGCGTGTCGGTCAAGACCGTGTCGAACGTGGTCAACGGCTACTCGTTCGTGAAGCCGGACAACCGCCGGCGCGTCGAGGAGGCCCTCGAGGCGACCGGCTACCGGCCGAACCTCGGGGCCCGCAACCTGCGCCGCGGCCGCACCGGCTTCATCGCTCTGGTCCTGCCCGAGCTCTCGATCCCCTACTTCGCGGAGCTGGCGAGCCTCGTCATCGCCGCTGCCCAGGAGCACGAGTGGAACGTGCTGATCGAGCAGACGTTCGGCACCCTGGCAGGCGAGCGCGCGGCGCTGACGTCGCTCGGCCCGCACCTGGTCGACGCCGCGATCCTCAGCCCCGAGGCGCTGCAGGTGGACGACTTCCAGCTGTCCGTGCCCGCCGTCCTGCTCGGTGAGCACGCCGTCGACGTCCCGATCTCCCGCGTCGGCATCGACAACGTGGCAGCCGCCCAGGCCGCCGTCCGCCACCTCATCTCGTTGGGCCACGAACGGATAGCCGCGATCGGCGCCCACCCCCACCGAGGCACGGCCGCCCTCCGCCTCGAGGGCTACCGGCGGGCCCTGGCCGAGGCCTCACTGCCGTTCGACGACGACCTCGTCGTGCCGGCCCTGAACTACCACCGCGCGGACGGCGCCGCCGCGATGAGGTCGTTGCTCGACCTGCCCACCCGGCCGGACGCGGTGTTCTGCTTCAACGACCTCCTGGCCATCGGCGCCATGCGGGCCGCGGCCGAACGCCTCGTGCGCGTGCCGGCCGACCTCGCCGTCGTTGGCTTCGACAACAACGAGGAAAGCGTTTACAGCTCCCCGTCCCTGACCTCGATCGCGCCGGACAAGTCCGCCATCGCCCATGCCGCGGTGGACCTGCTGCACCGGCGGGTCGAGTCCGGGGAACTCCTCGACGACGTGGAGACGCCGTTCTCCCTCCAGGTCAGGGAAAGCACCGTGGCGCGGTGACGGTGACGTTCGGCCCGGACCACATCGTGTTCGCGGCCTACGAGTTCCCTTGGGCCAGCGTGCACCCGCACGGCATCCTGCCCGCGTCCGCTGTCCGCGATGTTTCGGTCTCGGGCCGGCCCGAGATCCGGACCGTGGTGGGCGAGACGTTGTTCCTGTCGCACGGCGACTCCTCCGGACTCGCCGAGTTCTGCCTGCGCCACGGGATCCCGGACGTCGTGCGCTTCGACGTGTGGGGCAACCTGCTGGAGCCGTTCCTGGACACGGCCTTCAGCGCGGAGGCCTCGGCTGCGACCTGTGCGCGGCTGCACTCCGCCGGCCTGTCCCAGGACCTGATCGACTCGATCCGGGAGCGGATCGCGTCGCTGATGCGCGCGTACAACTTCGACAGCATGTTGTGGGAGTGGGCCGATCTCGGGTTGTACGACCTGTTGAGCGCTGTGAACAGCAGGCTGGTGCCAGCTTCGTTGCCCGCTGAGCTCGGGGATACCGCCGAGGTATACCGGTGGGCGATGGAGATCGCGGACTACGGGCGGGCGAAGGCGTCGTAGGTCCGCTGGTCGAACAGGACGAACCTGATCAGGTCCAGCTCGGTGTCCTGGACGGCCTCGTGGGCGATCCGGGCGGCGTCCTCGACCGGCCAGCGGTAGATGCCGGTGGAGATCGCGGGGAACGCGATGGTGCGGGCGCCCAGTTCCGCCGCGAGGTCCAGCGAGTTGCGGTGGCAGTCGGCGAGGAGCGCGGAGCGGTCCTCGGTGGCCGACCAGACGGGGCCGACGGTGTGGACGACGTGGCGGGCGCGGAGCCGGCCTGCCGTCGTGGCGACGGCCTGGCCGGTCTTGAGGCCACCGCCGTAGTGGCCCGCCCGCAGCTTGCGGCATTCCGCCAGGATCTCCGGGCCGCCCTTGCGGTGGATGGCGCCGTCCACCCCTCCCCCGCCCAGGAGGGAGGAGTTGGCGGCGTTCACGATGACGTCGACTTCCTGCTCGGTGATGTCGCCGAGGACGTACTCGATGGTGGCCACGTCCACGATTGGATCACGCGAGCGGGCACGTGCTCACATCGGCCGGCCGTGCCAGCGTCGCCGACCGCGGCCGGGGCGAGCGCGAGAGGTGGTGTGGCAGCGAGCCTTTCGGGGTGGGCGGAGCCCCCCTCGCCGCCCCACGAACGCTCACCCCAGCGGGCGCGAGACGTGGTGTGGCAGCAAGCCCTCCAAGGTGGGTGCAAGCCTCTCGCCACCCACGCACGCTCACCCAGCGGGCACCTGCCCAGCTCGCCCGGCCGCGCCAACGTCGCCGACCGCGGCCGGGGCGAGCGCGAGAGGTGGTGTGACAGCGAGCCTTCCAGAGTGGGCGGAGCCCCCCTCGCCGCCCGACGAACGCTCACCCCAGCGGGCACGTGCTCACGTCGGCCGGCCGCGCCAGCGTCGCCGACCGAGGCGGCTCCACCCCGTCCAACCACCGCTCCAGAGCCAGGAACGCCTCCCGATGACAGGGCGCAAGGGGCCGCAACCGATCCGGGTAGGCGTCCACCAGCCCGTCGACGTGCGTCCCCTGCTCCACCCGGTAGTACCGGTGCAGCCGATCGGGCGTCATCCCCGCGTACACATCAGAATCCTGGCTGATGGGCAGCAACACGTCGTACGTCCCGTGCACCGTCAGCAAAGGCCGCTTCACCTTGCCCGTCAACGCAACCCGAGAAACAGCAGGCCCGGCAACACGACGCCGCGAGGCGTACGAGTAGTCCGCGTCGCACGCGACCGAACCCGACACGCAGAACGGCACGCCCGCCTCCAGGGCGCCGTCGAAGGAAGGGTCGAACTCCTCGCGGTAGATGCGTTGCGTGAGGTCCCAGTAGTAGCGGTAGTGGTAGTCCCACAAGAACTCCGTGCCTGCGGGGAAGCCCGCCGCCACCATTTCCTCGTGCGCGCCCGGCTCCCCGGCCAGGTACCTCGGGTAAGCACGCAGGACCGGCGGCAGGAAGGTCAGGGGATTCGGGCCCGCCGAGGTCCAGAGCGTGCCCTCCCAGTCGACGCCGCCGTCGTAGAGGTGCGCGCGGTTCTCCAGTTGCCAGCGGACGAGGTAGCCGCCGTTGGAGATGCCGGTGGCGATGGTGCGTTCGGGGGCGCGGCCGTAGCGTTGGGCGACAACGGACTTGGCCGCGATCGTCAGTTGGGTGAAGCGGTGGTTCCACTCCTCCATCGCGCGGCCGTCGCGGTAGAACTGCGCGCCGGTGTTGCCCTTGTCGGTGGCGGCGAAGGCGTAGCCGCGGGAGAGGACCCAGTCGGAGATGGCCCTGTCGTTGGCGTACTGCTCGCGCACGCCCGGTGAGCCCGTCACGACGAGGCCGCCGTTCCAGCGCTCGGGCAGCCTGATCACGAACTGGGAGTCGTGCCAGCCGTGGTTCGTGTTGGTGCGCGAGGTGTCCGGGAAGTAGCCGTCGATCTGGGTTCCCGGCACGGCGGCGGGGACGGGCAGCGCGGTGCTCGTGAGGCCCGCCCAGTCCGCCGGGTCGGTGTGGCCGGTCGCCACGAGACCCGTCGTGGTCAGGTCGGCGAGCCTCACCGACTCCTGGTGTTCGGCGCCGGGGACCGCCATCGCGGACGTCGGCGGGGTCAGCGCGAGTACCAGCACCAGCGGAAGCAACATAGCTGGTCAAGCTAGTTGTGGTGGCCCTTCGGCGACATGGTTGCCTCCCACACAAGGCTCGCTTTGAACGTGGTGAAGCCGAACAGGTCGAGCACTCGGCGGACCTGCGGCTGGGTGTCGTGCACGGAGAACGACTTGCCGTTGTGGTGGGCGGCGCAGAGCAGGACGAGCAGCGTGCGCAGGCCTCCCGCCGACAGGAACGTCACCTCGGCCATGTCGATCGAGACGCGGTCGGTGGTGGTGTCGGTGATGCCGGGCAGCACGGCCGCGAAGAACAGGTCGCAGGTCGTCATGTCCATCTCACCGCGGCAGGTGGCGACGAAGCGGGTGCCGGAGCGTTGCGTCCGCACCGCGAACGGGCTGGTCTCACAGGCGGTCATGAACCACCTCACCGCACCCTCGGGCGTCACCGATAGCAGCGGAAGCGAAGGCGCTACCGGGAAAACGAAGTCAGCACGACCGCAGGGTCCGCGACGGCGACACGCCGTAGGTGGCCCGGTACTGGGCGGCGAACACACTCGGGCGGGCATAACCCCATCTAGCCGCTATCGAAGTAACGGAACCCTTGCCCGCCTTCAGGTCCGCGTGGGCGCAGGACAGCCGCACGGCACGCAGGTAGGCCATGGGTGTCGTGCCGAGATGGCGGCGGAACGCCAGTTGTGACGCGCGGATGGACACGCGGGCGGCACGGGCTATGTCGGCGGCGGAGATGTCCGTCGCGGCGTTGTCCTCGATGAACGCGATGGCACGACGCAGGCTCGCCGGGTGCGCGTCACGCCGGTCGGCGGACGTCGGCGGGGTGAGGGTGGTGTTGGGGAAGGCGGCGAGCGTGGCGGACACCAGCAGGTGGTTGGCGTTCGCGCGCACCAGCGGGTTGTCACCGAACAGGGGCAGCACCTCGTCGCGCAGGTGCACGCACGTGGACCACCAGACCGCCCCTGCTTCGGGTGACACAGGCCGGAAACCGGAGAAGCTCACGTCGTCGGCCACCTCGTCGACCACCGACTGGGTCAGCGTGACGGTCGACAGACCCGGGTCGCGGATCGCGCCGACGAACGGGCTGTCGGGCGGGGCGCACAGGAAGGCGTCGCCGGGCAACCAGAAGCGGTCCTCCCCGCCGGAGCCGTAGTAGACCATCCCGGAGTCCGTGTGCCCGAACACGTAGCTGCGCATGGGATCGACGGCGACCTCGAGGCCGATGTGCCCGCGCACCTCGTCGAACCGGACCTGGTCGTGCACCTGCGACGACATCCGCATGCGCGGGTGCTCGATGCCCCCGTTGAGGCGCATCGGTCCGTATGCAGCGCTTAACAACTCGTTGGCCGCGTCCAAGTCCGTGACCTCGACGACCTGCTCCACAGGCTGCACGATCCCCGCCCCACCGGCCGGTGTCCACCACCCAAACGACTGGTTCCGCCGGTCAGACCAGTCGCTGGATCTCCTCCCGCAGCGAGGTTTTGCGGCTGTCCGGGAGGAACGACGCCAGCACGGCGTTCTCGGCCAGCCTCGCGACCTCCGCGGGCCCGAGGTCCAGCGCCGTCGCCACCGCCAGGTACTCGCCTTCCAGCGTGGCGCCGAAGAACGGAGGGTCGTCGGTGTTCAGGGTGACCACGACGCCGGCGTCGAGCATCTGCCGCACCGGATGCACCTCGACGGACGCCACCTGACGGGTGCGGACGTTGGACGTGGGACAAACCTCCAGGGGAATCCCTTTGAGCGCCAGATGTTCCACCAGCGCGGGATCCCGCACGCAGCTCGTGCCGTGGCCGATCCGCTCGGCGCCCAGGTCGAGCAACGCCGACCAGACGGTCTCCGGGCCGGTGGTCTCCCCCGCGTGGGGGACGCTGTGCAGGCCCGCTTCCCTTGCGGCGTCGAAGAAAGGGGCGAACTGGGCACGGCCGACGCCTTCCTCGGGGCCGCCCAGGCCGAACGAGACGAGGCCGCCGGGGCGTTCGGACAGCGCGAACGCCAGCGTCTCCCGGCCGGCCACGAGACCCTTCTCGCCCGGGATGTCGAAGCACCAGGCCAGTTCGACGCCCAGCGCCGCGGCGGCGGCACGTCCTGACTCGAGGCCTGCCAGGAGGTCGTCACCGGACATGCCGTCCGTCAGGTGGTTGTGCGGTGTCACGGTGACCTCGGCGTACCGGACGTTCTGGCGTGCCAGTTCGCGGGCCAGGCCGACGACGAGGGCGTGGATGTCCTCACGGTCCTTCAGCATCGACTGGACCGCCCAGTACACCTTGAGGAAGTGGTCGAAGTCGCGGAACGCGTAGAACCGCTCCAGTTCGGCGCGCTCGGCGGGCACACCGGCCTCCGGGTGGCGGCGGGCGAGTTCCAGCACGGTGTCGAGGCCGGCCGAGCCCACGAGGTGGACGTGCAACTCGACCTTGGGCAGGGCGTGGACGAACGAACGCATGGCGAAGCTCCCTGTGGGCTGCGACGGTGATGAGGTGCGGCGGAGGAGCGGGACGACTCAGGGAGCGAGGTCGCCGCGTTCGGTGTCAGCGCCGTAGAGCGGCAGCTTGAAGTCCGGCACGACCCCAAGCTAGCAGCGGCGCGAGAAACGCGGTGGCGGCTTTTCCCCTTCCCCTGCACGCTGTGCGGCGTGACCGGTGAGGACGTGCTGGAGATCTTGGCTGCACTTGAACGCTTCGACGTCTGCATCGGCGGCGGTTGGGGCGTCGACGCCCTGGTGGGCGAGCAGACCCGCCCGCACGGCGACCTCGACCTCATGCACCGCGAGGAGCAGGAACCGCGGGTGCTCGCGGCGCTGGCCGCGCTCGGATTCGCCGAGACCCTCTCGTGGCGCCCGGTCCGGTTCGTGGTCACCGATCCCCGCGGACGCGAGATCGACCTGCACCCGTTGCGTTACGCCGAGGACGGCAGCGCCGAGCAGTCCTCACTGACGCCCGGCGAGCCGTTCCACTACCCCGCCTCGTGCTTCGTCACCGGCACCGTTCTGGGCACGAGGGTGCGGTGCCTGTCGGTCGAGCAGCAGCTGCACTTCCACCAGGGCTACGAGCCGCGTGAGCGGGACCTGCACGACCTGGCGCTGTTGCGCCGGAAATTCACTGGCCACGAGGTCTAGCGTCGGGGTCGTGAAGGGATTCAACCCGAGTTTCAGTCCCGAAACGGCGAAGACCTACGACGACCACCCCCGCGGCGACGAGGACGAGACCGTCCGCTTCCTCGCGTCGTTCGGCGACAGAGCGCTCGAGTTCGCGATCGGCACCGGCCGGATCGCGTTGCCACTGCGGGAATGCGGCGTCGCGGTCGACGGCGTCGAGCTGTCCCCGCACATGGTGGCGCGCCTGCGCGAGAAACCCGGTGGCACGGACGTCGACGTGACCATGGGCGACATGTCCGTGGCCGGCACGGGCCGCACGTATCCGCTGGTGTACCTGGTCTACAACACGATCTCGAACCTGCTCACCCAGGACGACCAGGTCCGCTGCTTCGAGAACGCGGCACGCCACCTCACCCCGGACGGCGTGTTCGTCGTGGAGTGCGGCCTGCCGAGCTGGGCGGCGCGGCAGCGGCACGACTTCGTCGACGTGGAGGCCGTCGAGGTCGACCACGTCCGGCTCGACGTCAACCGCTACGACCCGGTGACGCAGATGCTCGACGAGAACCACGTGCACATCGGCGCCGACGGCATCCGGTTCGGCCCGATCCGGCAGCGGCTGAGCTACCCGTCCGAGTTCGACCTGATGGCACGGATCGCGGGACTGCGGTTGCGCGCGAGGTACGGCGGGTGGGAGGGCGAGCCGTTCACCGCGGACAGCAAGCGGCACGTGAGCGTGTACGAGATCAGGAGCTGAGCTCCTCCAGGGCCTCGGCCTGGATCTGCTCGAACTGGGCGGCCATCGCCTCGGACAGGGCCTGGGCGCCGGACAGCGGGCGCACCATGACGGTGAACTCGTCGATCAGCCCGTTCTCGTCGAGGTGCAGGAAGTCGCAGCCCTGGACCTCCTTGCCGTTGACCTCGGTGCGGAACACCAGTGCGTGGTCGGGGCCGTCGATGATCTCGCGCTCGTAGCGGAAGTTCTCGAACACCCGCATGACGCCGCGCAGGATCGCCGCGGTGAGCGGCTTGCCGGGGTACGGGGCGAAGGCGACGGGGCTGGTGAACACCACGTCGTCGGCCAGGCACGCCGCCATCGCCTCGGTGTCCCGCGCCTCGACTGCCTTGCGGAATGCGTTCACGGCACACCCTCACATACTCAACTTGTTGACTAGGTGATGGCACCGTAACCTGCTGCTATGTCGCTGCGCAACGCCGTGATGGCCGCCCTGCTCGACGGTGAGTCGTCCGGCTACGACCTGGCCAAGGTGTTCGACGCGTCCGTGGCGAACTTCTGGATCTGCACGCCGCAGCAGCTCTACCGCGAGCTCGACCGGATGGAGGCGGACGGGCTGATCACCGCGCGGACGGTCGAGCAGGAGCGCCGGCCGACCAAGCGGCTGTTCTCCCTGACCACCGCCGGGCTCGAGGAGCTGACGGCGTTCACTGCCGCGCGGCACAAGCCGACGGCGATCCGGGACGAACTGCTGGTGGCCGTGCTGGCGGTGGACTCCGGCGACGCCGAGGCGGTGAAGGCCTCGATCCGGGAGCGCAAGCAGTGGGCCGAGGCGAAGGTCGAGCGCTACGAACGCTTGCGTGCCAGGCTCCTCGACGGGCGGTCGGAAGAGGAGTTCCTCGCCACCGCCGAACGGGTCGGGCCGTACCTGACGTTGTTGCGCGGCCTGTCGTTCGAGCGGGACAACGTCCGGTGGTGTGCGCGGAGCCTCACCGCGCTGGAGCGGCGTGGTGCGCGACTCGACGCGGCCGGGTGAGGTTGAATCGGGTCCATGAACGGCATCTCGGTCTTGCAGGAGGCACTGAGCGCGCCCGCGGCGGAAGCGCGCAACCGGTTCGCCGGGCGGCTCAACGGGTACCTCGACGGGTCCGACGTCGTGCACGCCGTGCGGTTGCAGGGCTGGCTCGGGCTGGAGGTGCCCGGACCGGGCTGCCACGTCGGCACGGGCAGCTGGGACTTCACCCGGTTCAAGGCGACGACCTCCCCGGTGACGTGCGGGCGGTGCCGTTCCGCCGGTCTGCTCACGAGCTCGTTCACCGGCGGCCCGCACCAGCAGACCCTGGACCTCGAAGGCATCTAGACCGCGTCTGGATCGCGTCGCGGTTGCGCAGCCCCATCCCCGTGAACGCGATCATGCCGAGGCGTTCGTAGAACGGCCGCAGCTCGTCGTCGCACGCGAGGTCGATCGAGTACATGTGCCCGGCCTCGGCCACGATCCGGCGCATCAGCTCGGTGCCGACGCCCTGTCCCTGGAACGACGGCCGCACCTCCAGCCACGGGATGAACGCGGTCAGCACGCCGTCGCTGATCATGTTCACGAAGCCGGCGACCTCGCCGTCCGAGCGGGCGATCACCACGCGGTAGCTCCCGCGCAGCACGGCGAGGTGCTGTGCGGGTGTCGGAGGCTTGGGCCAGCCGACGAAGAACCCGGCCAGGTCGGCCTCGGTCAGGTCGCTGAGATCGGTGCTGTACGAGATCACCGCCGCATTGAACCAAGTTCGTTCGATTCGCGCGAAAGCATTTCGCCACAACGGATCGGCGGTCGTCCACGGCCCGCGCTCGTGCCGTCCACAGTGGACAAGGCTTGCCTGATCTGGACATTTACGGCATATTTACGGGCAGGTGAGCCGGGAAGTCTGGTCGGCCCGCACGTCACAACCACGTGATGAGCGGAGAGCTGACGAGGGGCGCCCGAAATGACTCTCATCCCCCACGCCATCCCTCTGATCAACGATCCGCAGGTCGTGCACGCGCTGGCCTCGCGCTGGCGCCGCACCAGGACGTTGCTGCTCCTCTCCGCCGGTGTGCTGCCCGTCGCGATCGGGATCGTCTGCGTCGTGCTCGCCGGGATGACCTCCGCCGGGCAGCAGGTCATGCCGTGGTGGTCGGCGATCCCGGCCGTGGCCGCGGCGGCGTGCGCGTGGGCTCTGCTGACGTGGTTGCGCCGCAACGGGTTGAGCGACCCGCACTCCTGGCTGCCCGCGACGACGTTGATGACGGGCGCGCAGCTCGTGCTCGGTGTGCTGCCGGGATCGGGCATCGCGCTGCGGCTCAGTCCGGGCGCGGCGATCGCGGTGAAGGCGTTGTGCGCGGCCGGGGTGCTCGGCGCGGGGTCGGCGAGCGCACTCGCCCGGCTGGCCCACCGCTCGCTGCTCTCCTCGCCCGTCCTGGAACTCGGCTCGACGGCGTTCCCCCTGGTGCTGGCGGACGGCGGCACGCGTCTGGTGATCGGCACCGACCGCGTCGACTGGACCACGCGGCACAGGTCCCGGGTCGACGCCGGGGTCTCGTTCGCGCGAATCCTCCGCGTCACGGCCCACGCGCAAGCGATCGCACTGCACACGGCGTCCGGTTCGTGGACGGTCCCGGTGTCCGACCCGGCGGCCACGCAGGCCTTGCTGCGCCGCCGGATCGCGTGGTGGGAGGAGCGCAGGGACGCGGCCGCCGAACGCGAGCAGCGCCGCTACCTCGACCTCGTCACGCTGCTCGCGGCGGTCACCGGCGAGGCCACCCGCGGCGGCGTCAGCGTCACGGTGGACTCGAACGGCCTCACGACCGGCATCGCGCTGAGCCCGGAGGTCCGCGAGCTCGCCCCCGAAGTGCTCGCGGCACAACTGATGGCCTGTGTGCAGAAAGCGCGGGCACACGCGCGCAGGCAGGTGCAGGACCTCGTCCTCGAACACTCCGACGACCACAGGGTGAAAGCCAGCCACTAGTCGGTTGTCGCGCGCCCGCCGCCCTGCCTACGTTCGCCTCAGGACTTCGGGAGATGGGGGACGACTTGCGCAGACGTGACTTCTTCGCGGCGGCGGCCGGAGTGGCCGCCGTGGTGGCCAACCCCGCGAGCGCACTGGCGGCAGGAGACCAGCGGCCCGGCGCCTCGCACCTGCCGGACCTGGACCTCGGCGACTTCCCCGTGGCGGCAAGGGTTCGGGCGCGCAAGGCGCTCGAGCACCTCAAAGTCCTGAGCGAGCGGATCGGTCCGCGCATCGGTGGCACCGCGTCCGAGCACCGGGCGCGCGACTTCCTGGTGCGCGAGCTGAAGGCGTTGCGGTGCCAGGTGACGACGCAGCCGTTCACCGTGCCGGACAAGTACCTCGCCGAAGTCAACGGCACGTGGCAGGCGGGCGCGTCCCGCTTCGGCAAGCTCGGTGTGACGGTCAAGGCCCCGTTCGTCGAGGTCGTCGACGGCCAGCTGCCGGACCTGACCGGCAAGATCGCGTTCTACGTCAACGCCCCGACCGGCTCCGCCCCCACGCACGCGGCGATCGAGCGCGGTGCCGTGGCGGTCGTCCTCGGCCGGATCTCCGCCACGGCGAGCAAGTCCAGCGCCTTCTCCCCCACCCTCGACCGCGACGTCGCCGTGCCCGTGATCGGCCTGGCCCAGGTGCACACCGAGAAGCTGCGCGCCCAGGGCACCGGCGAGCTGACGATCAGCACGGTCCACCACCCGAACCTGACGTCCTACAACGTGATCGCGGACCGCCCGGCGACGTTCCCGTGGCGCGACAACGGGGTCGTGATGGTCACCGCGCACTACGACACCGTGCCGGGCTCGCCGGGCGCCAACGACGACGGCAGCGGCACGGTGCTGGCCCTGGAACTCGCGCGCGTGCTGCGCCACCTGCCGACGCACAAGGCGTTGCGGTTCGCGCTGTGGGGCTCGGAGGAACAGGGCCTGCTCGGGTCGCGGCACTACGTCTCGCAACTCCCGCCGGAAGAGATCGCGCGGATCAAGGGCGTGTTCCAGAACGACATGGTCGCCACCAGCCACGACCCGGCGACGGCGTACTGGCTGCTGTCCGTCGACGGCGCCGACAACGCGACGACGGCCGCGGTCCGCGCCGCCGCGCAACGGCTCGGCTACGACCCGCGGGTGCACGGGCCCGTGGCGCGCGGGTCGAGCGACCACGTGCCGTTCCACGAGAAGGGCATGGCGTCGGCCAACTTCAGCTGGCGCGGGGAGGGCGGGCCGGCGCAGCTGGAGCCGATCTACCACACGCCGGAGGACACGATCCGGGACAACATCAGCCCGGAGAGGTTGCAGGTGTCGCTGGAGCTGATCGGGGCGGCGGCGTACCGGCTGGCGACGCAACGGTAGGGCGGCGGGCCGGGCCGGGATTGCGGGTCGGGGCGGCGTGTCCCCGGCCCGCCCTTCACGGAGCCGGCGCTCCCACCCCGTTCGACACCCCGTTCGGCACCCTGTCCCGCAGCCACGTCCCGAACTCGTCCGCCGGCAGCGGCTTGCTCAGGCAGTACCCCTGCACGATGTCGCACCCCAGGGCGGCGAGGACGGACCACGTCTCCTCGTCCTCGACGCCCTCGGCCACGACCTCCAGCTCCAGGTTGTGCGCGAGTCCCAGCAACGAGCGGGTGATCGCGCCGCTGGAGGCGTCCGTGCGCATGTTCGTCGTGAACGAGCGGTCGATCTTCATCTCGTGCACCGGCATCGTGCGCAGGTAGGCGATGGACGAGTAGCCGGTGCCGAAGTCGTCGATCGACAGCCGCACGCCGAGTTCCCGCAGCCGCGTCAGCACGTCGCACGCGCGGTGCGGGTCGGCGATGATCGCGCTCTCGGTGATCTCGAGCGTCAGCACGTCCACAGGGCGGCCGTGGTGCTCGAGCAGTGCGGCTACCTGGTCGGGGAACGTCCTGTCGTGCAGGCACTGGGCGCCGACGTTGACCGAGACCGGGACGTCCCAGCCGGTGAGGTGCCACGTGCGGCACTGGGCCAGCGCGTGGTCGAGCACGTACTGCGTGAGCGGTTCGATCAGGCCGGTCTCCTCGGCGGCCGGGATGAACCTGTCCGGTCCCAGCAGGCCGTCGCGCGGGTGCTGCCAGCGGCACAGGACCTCGGCGCCGCAGACCTCGCCGGTGCGCAGGTCGGCCTTCGGCTGGTAGTGCAGGACGAGCTCGCTCTGGTCGAGGGCGCGCCGCAGGTCGCTGATCACGGTCAGCTGGGCGGCGCTGTGCTGGTCGAGGACCGCCTCGTAGACGGACGTGCCGAGCCGGGCGCGCTTGGCCGCGTACATGGCGAGGTCGGCGTGCTTGAGCAGTTCGTGCGCGTCGGCCGAGTCGGTCGGGTACAGCGCCACGCCGATGCTGCAGCCGACGTCGACCTCGAGCCCGTCGACGGTGGCGGCCTCGGCCAGCGCGCGGTGCACGCGTTCGGCGACGACCAGGGCGTTCGCCGACGTGCACACCGACGGCAGCAGGACCGCGAACTCGTCGCCGCCGAGCCTCGCCACCGTGTCGATCTCGCGGACGGCGCCGGTCAGCCGGTTGGCGACGAGTTGCAGCAGCTTGTCGCCGAACGCGTGGCCGAGGGTGTCGTTGATCGGCTTGAAGCGGTTGAGGTCGATCAGGAACAGGCCGAGCGGGTCGCCGGTCTGGTTGCTGCGGCGGATGGCCTGCTCGGTGTGCTGGGTGAGCAACGTGCGGTTGGCGAGACCGGTCAGCGCGTCGTGCAGCGCCTCGTGCTCGCTCCTGGCGGCCTGGCGCAGGATCTGGCGGCGGTGGCCGAGCAGGACCACGCCGCACAGCGCGACCAGTCCCAGGTCGACGGCGAACGCGATCAGGGCGGCGAGGCGGAGGTTGCCGTTGCGCACTTCCGCGGCGCGCAGGTACTCGGTCGTCTCCAGGCGGTTGAGCTGCACGACGGTGGACAGTTGTTTGCGCAACGACACCAGCGTCAGTTCGGCCTGGTACGCCTTCTGCAACGACGTCGTGGGGTCGTCGCGGTCCCCCGCCGCGACCGTCTCGCGCAGCAGACCGCTGTAGTCGCGGTAGAGGTCGCCCACGATCGTGGCGGCGCGGACGTCGGCGGGACCACCGTTGTCCCGCAACCAGCGCAGGCTCTCGTCGGCGGCACCGGCGGCGTTCGCGACGGGCTCGCGCATCACCTTCGTCCCGGACCGGACGTAGTCGGTGAGGGCGTGGTCGGCCACGTCGACGTTCTGGACGACGAGACCCCAGTGGTCGCTCATCTCGTTGAGCTCGTGCAGGTGCGTTGCGGCTTGTTGCATGCTGAGGCTCGTCCACAGCGCGAGGCCGGCCAACGCGGCGAGGCCGACCGTCAGGCTGACGACGGTCGTCTGCACGGTCGTCCGGGCTTCGACCCAGTTGGACAGCATCTACGGGCGCCTCACGTGGACATCGCTTCGGGGGAAGGTGCTATTGGTACGCAGCCAAAGGATTCCGCGCAAGCCGACACCACGGTCCGATGTGCACTAGCCTTGTCGGCTTTCCACGACCAACTGATGGGGCTCGTTCATGGTCCGCACCGTCCGTGCCGTCCTGCCTGCGGTTTTGCTCGCGGTGACGGGGGTGACGGGCTGCGGGACCACCGAGACGTCCGATGACCCGCCCACAATCGGGTTCCTGGCGCAGAACAACAGCCGCGACTTCTCGAAGGAGATGAGCGAGGGGTTCCGCGCCGGCGCGGCGATCGCGGGAGGTGTCACCGCGGAGGTCACCGGACCGAACACGCACGACGGCCTCAAGCAGGTCGAACTGCTCGAGGACCTCGCCACGCGCGCCAAGGGCGGCATCGGGGTGTCGGCGGTCGCGCCGGAGCTCGTGGCCGAGCCGATGGCGCGGGTGGTCGAGCAGGGCGTCCCGGTGATGGCGGTGGCGGGCGGTCAGGTCGCTCCGGGCAGCGGCGTGAAGCTCATGATCGAGAACGACGGCTTCGAACTGGGCGCGCTGCTCGCGGACGCGACGGCCGACCGGTTGCCGCCGGACGCCGCGGGCAAGGTCGTGATCGGCAGCAACTCCCCCGCCATGCCCGCGCTCGACCAGCGCGTGCTCGGGATGCGCGCCCGCCTCGCCGAGCGGTTGCCGAAGCTGCAGGTGATCGGCCCGCTCGACACCGGCCGCGACGAGGCGGCGAACCTCGCGACGTGGCGGCGGCTGGCCGACGCGAACCAGGACGCCCTCGCGTTGCTGGGCGCCGGTGACGTCGACGCGGTCACCCTCGCCGCCGTGCACGCGGAGAAGAACGCGCGGTGGCTCGCCGGGGCGTTCAGCATCGACCCCAAGGCGTTGCGGGGCGTCAAGGACGGCCACCTCGTCGCGACGATCTCCGCCGAGCACTTCCTGAAGGGCGCGGTGGCCGGGTGGATGCTCGCCCAGCACGCCAAGAGCGGCAGGAGCCTGCCGGAGGGCTGGTTCGTCGCGCCGGGACTGCTGGTGCAGGCGTCCAACGTGGACGAGGTCATCCGCCGCCAGGCGAGCGAGGCGAGCCGGCTGGAGGCGGCGCGGCCGCAGATGGAGGCGCTCACCGCGAACGCGATGAAGTACCTGAGGCCACTGGACCAGGCGCGCTGAACCGGGTGAGCATGGCGGCACTCCCCTGCCTCTGGAGGCCGCATGATCAACCGACGGACCCTCACCAAATCTCTCGGTGTGGCACTGGCCGCGTCCGCCACGGGAGGCGTCGCGAGCGCCGAGACCGCGGACGCCCGTCGCCGGCGCTTCCTGATCCGCAACGGCGCCGTCGTCACCGTGGACCCCGCGCTCGGGGTCCTACCGCGTGCCGACGTCCTGATCGACGACGGCACGATCGCCGCGATCGGGCGCGACCTGAACGCCCGGGGCGCGCAGGTCGTCGACGCCTCGGACATGATCGTCCTGCCCGGCTTCGTCAACACCCACTTCCACCTGTGGAGCGCGCTGGGCCGCAACTTCGTGGCCGACGGGTTCCCGTACTTCGCCGCGAAGCGCGCCACTTCCACGCTGTACGAACCTTTGGACGTCTACCGTTCCGTGCTGCTGGGGCTCGCGGAGCTGGCGAACGCGGGTGTCACGACGGTGCACAACTGGTCCAACAACACCCGCTCCCCCGCGCATGCCGACGCCGAACTGCGTGCGCACCGCGACGGTCTGCTGCGTGCACGGTTCTCCTACGGCCACGTCGACCAGATGCCGCGGAACGCACCGATGGACTTCTCCGACGTGGATCGCGTGCGGCAGCAGTACTTCGCGGGCGGCACGGCGTTCGACGGGTTGGTGCGCCTCGGTGTGTGCGTGCGCGGTCTGTCGCAGAGCGACGAGCCGGCGTTCTTCGCGGACATGGACGCGGTGATGGCGCGCGGTCTGCCCGTCGCGATCCACGCGGGCCAGTCGCCGCCCCGGATCGTGGACGCGGCGGACTACGAGCGGCGGGGCTGGCTCGGGCCGAAAACCCTGTTGTGCCACTACGTCACGGCGCTGGACAGCGACATGGAGGTCATGGCGCGGACCGGGACCGCGTTCTCGTGGTCCCCGCACTCGGAGTTCCGGCTGGGGTCGGCCGGCGACCCGCGGGACGCGTTGCTGCGGTTCCGCAGGGCCGGGGTGCCGGTGTCGCTGTCGTCGGACGCCACCTCGATCGCGCCGTCGGACGTGTTCGAGTCGATGAGGCTCGTCTGGAACACCGGGATCCCCTGGGCCGGCACGCCTTCCGCGGGTCTGCCCGAGGTGGGCTTCGCCGAGGTGCTGAGGATGGCGACGCTGAACGGCGCCCGCGCTGGGGCTGGGCGACGTCACCGGGTCGATCACCGTCGGCAAGCGCGCGGACGTCCTCCTGGTGCGCGCCAACGACATCAACCTCGCACCGGGCGGGTTGGTCGAGACGACCCTCGTGCAGGCGGCGACCGCGGCCAACGTCGACACGGTGTTCTCGGACGGCCGGATCGTCAAGCGCGGCGGCCGCCTGGTGGCCTACGACGTGGACCGGATCGTGCGGGACGCGCGGGTGTCCTCACTGCGCATCCGCACGGCGGCCGGCGGGATCCTCACGCCCCCTTGACGACGTCGAGGACGGCCTCGGTGAACGCCACCGGGGCCTCCTGCGGCACGTTGTGCCCGATGCCGTCGAGGACCCGGTGCTCGTAGCGGCCGCTGAACTGCTTCCGGTACGCCGCGCCGTCCTTGTTCGGCCCGTCGAAGTCGCTCGCGACGGTGATCGCCGGAACGCTGATCACCGGCTTGGCCTGCAGCGCGCGCTCGAGCCCGTCGTAGCGGTGCTCGCCCTGCGCGAGCTGCAGGCGCCAGCGGTAGTTGTGGACGACGATCGCCACGTGGTCGGGGTTCTTCCACGCCGTGGCGCTCCGCGCGTACGTGGCCTCGTCGAAGTCCCACTGCGGCGAGGCGAGCTTCCAGATGAGCTTGTTGAACTCGTAGGAGTTCTGCTCGTAGCCCTTCACCCCGCGGTCCGTCGCGAAGTAGTACTGGTACCACCAGCCGAGTTCCGCCTGCGGCGACAGCGGTTGCTGGTTCTGCTCCAGGTTGACGACCAGGTAGCCGCTGACCGACACGAGCGCCCTCACCCGCTCCGGCCACAACGCCGCCGTGACGCAGGCCGTCCGCGCACCCCAGTCGAACCCCGCCAGGGTCGCCTTGCGGACCTTCAGGGCGTCCATGAACGCGATCAGGTCGGCGGCGATGGCGGACTGCTGGCCGTTGCGCTTCGTGTGCGCGTGCAGGAAGCGGGTGGGGCCGTAGCCCCTGAGGTACGGGATGAGCACGCGGTGGCCCTTCGCGGCCAGGGCCGGTGCCACGTCGACGAAGCTGTGGATGTCGTACGGCCAGCCGTGCAGCAGGATCGTGACGGGACCGTCCGCGGGACCGAGCTCCGCGTAGCCGACGTCGAGCAGGCCGGCCCTGACCTGCTTGAGCCCGCCCCAGGCGGGGGTGGAGGCGTGGGCGGTGCTCGCGGTGGTCGTCGCGGTGGTCGCGAGGCCGGCCACGGCCAGGGCCTGGGAGAACTGTCGCCTGCTGATCATGTCGGCGACGGTAGGGGCGGGGTGGCGGGGGTCGCGAGCGTCAGGTGACGGTGGCTCGGTACGTCATGGACGTGGTTCGAGCGCCTCCCTCAGCTCCCCCCGCGCCGTCACGCCCAGCTTCGGGAAGATGCGGTGCAGGTGCGTGCTCACCGTCCGGTGCGACAGGTGCAGCCGCTCCCCGATCTCCTTGTTGGTCAGCCCGTCCGCCGCCATCCGCGCGATGGTCAGTTCGTGCTCGGTGAGCTCGCCGTTGCCACCTCGGGACTCACCCGACGCCCGCAGCTCCTCGCGCGCCCGTTCCGCCCAGTCCCTGGTCCCGAACGCCTCGAACGCCTCCGCGGCCGCCTTCAGGTGCGGCCTCGCCTGAGCCGCACGCCGCTGCCGGCGCAGCCACGCCCCGAATGCCAGCTGCACGCGCGCACGGTCCCAGGGCGAGCTTTCGGCGTTGAGGGCGACGTCGAACAGCGCCTCGGCCTCGTCGTCGTGCGCGAGGAGTGCCCGCGCGTACCTCAGGCCCGCGGCCAGGGCGGGTGAGCTGGTGGCGGTGTCGAGTTCCTCGACGAGTTTGCGGGCCTCGTCGGTGTTTCCGCTGCGGGTCGCGGCCTCGACCAGTTCGGGCAGCACGTACCGGCGCAGCGCCAGCTGGTAGGCGGGGTCGACGGGGTCGTGGACGCGGCGGACGGCGGCGAACGCGTCGGCGTAGCGGCCCTCGCCCAGCGCGGCCAGGCTCCTCGCGAGCTGCACGGTGGCGAGGACGGGGCGGGCACCTGCCGCCAGGCCGATGCGTTCGGCGGTAGCGGCGAGGCGCGAGGACTGCTCGTGGTCGCCGTGCAGGGCGGCGATCTCGGCCTGCACGGCGACCGCCAGGCCGTGCATGTAGGGCTGGCCGGTCTCCTCGGCGAGGCGGACGGCCTCGGCGGCGACGGGTTCGGCGGCGGCGATGTCGCCGAGCCGGGTGCGGCTCCAGGCCTCGACGGCCAGGGCGCGGGCGAGGAGCGCGAACCGGCCCTCGGCGCGGAAGCCGCGCTGGGCGGCGTGGGAGAACCGGACGGAGTCGGCGAACGCGCCCACCTGGAGGGCGGCGCTGCCGAGCAGCCGGAGGGTGGCGGGGTCGTCGGGGCGGGGGAAGCCCGCTGGACCGGCCAGGCCGGAAGACGCCGGCGGCCCGGCCGAGCCGTCAGCCCCACCCGCCACCACGCCCGACCCTGCCGAGCCGCCCTCGCCCGACGCCGCCTGCAGCCCAGCCCAGTCGTCAGCCCCACCCGACCCGGCCGAGCCGCCACCCCAAGCCGCGCGCAGCCCCGCCACCACCGCGTCCCCCTGCTGCACCGGGCACACGTACGCCATCATCGCCAGCATGCGCGGGTCGCCCGCCTCGATCGGCAGCCTGCGCGCCACCGCCGCGATCCGCTCCCGCACGGCCGCCCCCGGCTCCACCCAGAAGCAGCGCATCGCGACGCTCCAGAAGATCCGCATTCCGAGCTCGACGTCGCCGCCCGCCACCACGGACTCGGCCAGGCCCACCAGTTCGCCCGCGCCCGCCACGCCCACGCCGTCGTCGAACGCCGTCGGCAGCCACGTCACGAGCGCCCGCTCGCGGTCGTCGAGGTCCAGGCCGCGCGCGGACAGCAGGATCCGCTCCACGTCGTCGCGGCGGCCCGCCTCGCAGGCGAGTTCGGCCGCTCGCAGGAGCCGCCGGGGGCGTTCGCCGGGGACTCCGAGCGCGGCCGACCGTTCCAGCGCGCTCACCGCCGCCGACGCACCACCTCGCCGCAACGCGCGGTCGGCCGTCTTCTCCAGCAGGCAGGCCACGTTCTCGTCGGGGCCGGTGGCGGCGCCCGCCAGGTGCCACGCGCGGCGGTCGGCCTCGCCGGTCGCGAAGGCGAGACGGCGGTGGGTTTCGCGCAGCTCACCGGCACCCGCCGCGCCGACGACCGCGGACCTGATCAGCGGGTGCCGGAACGCGCCGTCCCGGTTCACCAGCCTCGCCTCGACGGCGGGAGCGAGGTCCGTGCCGGACGCACCGCCCAGGGCCAGCACCAGCAGCGCCGAGCGCACGGGAGCGGGCAGGGCCGAGACGCGCGCGGCGAAGGTCTCCGCCAGGGTGTTGCCGCCGAACGGGAGCTCCACCAGCGCCAACGGGTTGCCGGCGGCCTGGGCCAGCACCCACGAGCGCCGTTCGGCGTCCAGGCCGGGGGCGACGGCGTCGAGCACGGCGACGGCGTCACCGGCCGCCAAGGGCTCCAGGGACAACGTCGGCACACCGGCGAACAGAGCACGGGAGGCCGTCGCGATCAGTGCGCCCGCGGTGAGCCGGCGCGCCACGAAACCGAGGACGTCCCGGCTCTCCCGGTCGAGCCGGTGCGCGTCGTCGACCAGCACGACGGCCCGCGCCTCCGTCAGCACCTCCAGCGCCGCGAGACCGACCAGGTGGACCGGCGGCACGGGGCCGTCGGCGAGTCCGAACACGACGTCGAGCGCACGCCGGGGACCGGACAGGAACGGGTGCAGCACCTGGTGCAGTCCGGCGTAGGGGAACTCCGCCTCGGCCTCGACGCCGACGACCCGGTGACCGTCCACGCAGGACAGCAGCGCCGACTTGCCGACGCCGGGCTCGCCGACGACCTGCAGCGCACCGCCCGTCTCCGCGAGCGCGGTCAGCCGTTCCCGCTCACGATCCCGCCCGACCAGCGACACCGGCACCCCGTTCGTCCGTCCTGCGGACCAGGGTGTCAGAAAGTCCAGACGGCGTGCTTGCCCGGCCCCACGACCAGCGTCGACGTGCCCAGCCGCTCGACGTGGAGGTCGACGGGGCGGTTCAGCTCGAACTCGGCGCGCTTGAGCCCGATCCGCTCGACCGGGGCCTCGTCGATCCGCAGCGTGGTGCCACCGCACGTCGCGACGACCGTGCGGCCCTCGGTCCGCAGCGAGAACCCGCCCGCCCGCAGCAGCGGCAGGGTGTGGGTCATGTCGGCGGCGGTGATGGCGAGGTGGACGAACGTGACGTCGCGCATCAGCCGGTTCCGGTACTCGTCCGGCATGTACCGCTCGCGCGTGACGTCGCCGGGGAACTTCGCGGGCCCCACCTTGCCGCGCGGGTCGTTGAGGTACTCGTCGCGGTACTCCATGGCCCAGGCGCCGAACCGCTGGTAGGTCTCGGCCAGGTACACCGAGTCGAACCACGGCACGGGCCTGCCGTCGCCGAAGTCGCGGGTCTGCAGGAAGTCGATCGGGTGCGCGCCGGCGCCGCGCAGCCGGGTCTTGAGCTTCTCGATGTCACCGTCGTGCTCGGTCGAGAGCCCGAGACCGGCGGATCCGGGTTCGCCGTCCGAGCCCGGCACGTCCCCGTTGCCGAAGATCTCGAGGTAGGTCTCGCGACCGCGCAGGTAGCGCCCGGTCCAGGTCTTGCCGTCAGCGCCCGTGGTGGTGCGCACCTCGAAGTCCGCGAAGTCCCTGACGTACGGTGAGTGCGCGACGGCGTCCGCCGTGGCGCGGTCGAGCGTGCCCCAGGCGTGGTTGTAGTACAACAACTGCCGCCCTCCCGCCTGGGCCGGACCCGCACCCGACACCGCCAGAACCACGGCCAAGACCACGCACGTCACCGGTCGGATCCCCATGGATCCGCATCGTAGGGCGGACCGCTCAAGCGGGACTCGAGTCAGATGAAGGGTCTTCGTGTTCGACACCGAACGGTGGACGGTTCTCCAGGCCGTCACCGCCGGCAGGCGCGATCCGCAGGATCGGCGCCCACGCCGTCACCACCGTGCCCCTACTACCGACGCAACGCGTCCCACGCCGGTGAGGAGGCGCCCGCCGCCTCCAGCGCCAGCGCGCTGATCTCCGGGTCCGCCGCGGGCACCTCCGGGCACCTCGCGAGCCACGCGGCCGTCCGCGCGGCCAGCGCGGGCAACCGCGGGTCGTCGGGCGCGTAGTCGAACGCCTCGTCGTGGGCCAGGTAGATCTGCCGGAACTCGGGGTCGGCGAGCGCGTCGACCTTGTCCGCGAGCCACACCGCGGCCTCGTCGGGCGCGACGGTCCGCATCAGCACCCAGACCTCGTGTTCCACCCGCACCCCGCGCTCGCTGACCCCCATGTCCCGCAAGGTCTCCAGCATGGAGGCGACCTCGGGCGTCACGAACAGCGAGTTCCCGGCGCGCAACCGCACCACCCGCTCCCGTGCCAGCCGGATCTCCTCCTCGCGGCGGCGCAGCGCCTCGTCGATCTCGCTGATCGCCGCGGCGAACTCCTCCTCCCCCGCCACGAGGAGGTCCTTCACGCGGGCGAGCGGCACCCCGGCCTCGGCGAGCGTGCGGATCTTGACCAGGTCGACGGCGTCCCGGGCGGTGTAGCGCCGATAGCCGGAGTGGTCGCGCTCGGGCTCCACGAGCAGCCCCACCTTGTGGTAGTGCCGCACCGCCTTGACGGTCACGCCGGCGTACCGGGCGAGCTGGCCGATCGTGATCACAGCGGCATCATCGCACCCGGCCGAACGTCCGTCCGGCGAGATCGACACCGACGACCGCGCCGGACGCGTCCCTGCTGAAGAACCCGCGCTGCCCGCTGAAGGCACCGGACGTGAGCACGTACTCGTCGCGCGGTAGCAGCCCCATCGGGAACGGCGCGTGGTCGGCGGGCAGCTCGACCTCCGCCGACTCCCGGATCTCCGGCCGGATCAGCACCTCCAGCACCAGTCCCGACCCGGTGTCGCCGATGGTCATCACCATCGCGTCGTTCGCGTACCCGCCCGCGACCTCCGAGGCGGCGGAAGCGTTGTACGGCAACGGTTCCGGGTCGCGGTCCACCACACCGAGGCAGCTCTCCAGCGCCCGGCGCACCACCGCCTGGTTGAACGGGATCCCGTCCGGTCCCTGGTTCGCGACGGACACCACCGCGAAGTTCCGCGACGGCACGATCAGCAGCTCCGCGAACTGCCCGTTGGACGAACCACCGTGCCCGATCGTCTGCACGCCGTCGATCTCGCGCAGGAACCAGCAGACCCCGATCGCGTCACCGAGGTTGCTGCCGCGCAGCACCGCCGTGGGCCGCCGCATCTCCTCGAGTCCGTTGTCCCCCAGGTGGAACCGCGCCCACCGCAGCACGTCCGCGACCGACGCCGCGATGCCGCCGCCGGGGTTGTTGGCGCGCCAGTGCCGCCACGGCCGCGCGACCTCCCCCTTCTCGTGCCCGACGGCGAACCGGCGCGTCATCACGGCGTCCCGGTCGAAGTGCGTGTTCCGCAGGCCGAGCGGCTCCAGCAGCAACGTCGTGATCGCCTGCTCGTAGGTCTGCCCGGTGACGTTCTCGATGATGCGCCCCGCCAGGTTGAAGCCCGCCTGGCTGTACGACGGACGTTCCCCGGCCTCGCCGACCAGCTTGAGGGTGGCGAGCTCCTCGACGTGCCTGCGCAGGGCGTCGTCGCCCTCACCGGTGCTCACCATCGTGCCCCAGTCGAGGCCCGACGTGTGGTTGAGCAGCTGACGAACGGTGCACTCGCGGCCGTCCGCCAGCCGCAGCTCCGGCACGTGCTCGCGCACCGGCGAGTCCAGCGCGACCCGCCCATCGACGACCAGGCGCATGATCGCGGTGGCGGTGTAGGTCTTGGTGACCGAGCCGAGGAGGAACAGCGTGTCCTCGTCGACCGGCAACGGGTTCTCGAGACTGGTGACGCCGTGGCTGAAGAAGCGCTCCTCCCCGTCGTGGAAGACGCCGACGGCGGCACCGGGGACGGCGAAGCGGGCTGTGGTCGTGGCGAGGAAGTCGTTGTCCATGACCACAGCCTCGAACCTTGACCCAGGGTCAAGGTCAACCCCGGATTTCGGCTACGGCACCCAGTGGTTGCCGGTCACCGTGATCATCACCTGTAGCTGGATGCTCGCGGAGAAGTAGCTGCCGCCGTCCACCGGCGTCTGCAGCATCTTGTTCCACAACGCGTCCAGCCACGCCTGGCTGCCCGGATCGGTCGCCGCCACCACCGCGAACGGCGCGAAGAACGCGGCGGCACTGCCACCGGAGATCTGCGTGCCGTTCAGCTGGTAGCCGATCGCGATGTTGTTGGGGTTGCCGCCTGTCTTGGCCTTGACCCACGTGTTGAGCTTGCGGGCGGCCGTGAGCGACGAGGAGTCGCCGCTGGTCACCGCGTCCGCGCCGATGCGCCACGGCACGCGGCAGGCGTTCCAGTAGTACTTGCCGTCGTTGGCGCTCTCCAGCACCTGCCCGGCGGGCGGGCGCGGCGAGGAGTTCGTGTTCTCCACGAAGTCCGGCAGCAGGCCCGTCGACGGCGCGTGGTTCTGCTGCAGCGTGGTGATGAGGTTCTGGTGCGCGGTGCGGATCGTGTCCCACGCGCCGTCGCCCGTCGCCTTCCGGAACGCCCGGAAGTGGTCGACCATCCAGTCCGACGACCGCGACAGGTAGTAGTACTGGTCGCCCGCGCTGGACCAGTCGCCCAGCTTGAGCAGGTTGGTCTGCGGGTTGACCTCGCTCGCCTTGATGGCGTTGATGTGCCGGACCGCGAGCTGCTTGTAGTTGTACGTGCCGGTGCTGCCCCACTGGCGGTCGGCGAGCAGCAGCCCGTAGGCCACGTCCATGTCGCCGTCGGTGGCGCCGTCACCACCGTTGACGCTGCGGCAGTTCACGTCCTGCTCCGCCGCGAGGAGGTCCGGGTTGATCGACGACGGGTGGTCGATCTTCCACTTCACCAGGCCGTCGAAGATCCTGCGGGCGTCCGGGTCGGCGCCGGCCATCGTGGCCACGACGACCATGCCGTACCCCTGCGCCTCGGCGACGTACGGGTGGTCGGCGTCCGGCGAGATGATCTGCGACCAGCCGTTGCCGCAGTTCTGGCGCACGAACGCGGACTTCCAGCGCTGGTAGTAGTCCACGACCTGCGCGTCCAAGGTCGACGTGCTGCCGGACGGGCGCAGCACACCGGACGCGTAGGGCGTCTTGCGGCTGCCGAACGCGTAGCCGAGGCCGTTCGACGGCGGGGTGGTCGTGGTCGGCGGGGTGCCGCCCGCCACGCCGTAGACCTCGAGCTCCCACAGCGAGTAGCCCCACTCCGTGCCGCGAGCGGTGCCGAGGACGCGCACGTACCTGCCGGAACCCGACACGGTCAGGTCGTCGACGCCGCCGTCACCGGTGCTGGTCGAGAACACGTCCGTCCACGCCGAGTCGTCGGAGGAGGTCTGCACGCGGTAGGCCCTGCCGTACGCGGCCTCCCAGCTCAGGCGCACCCGGCTGACGGTGTGCGAGGTGCCAAGGTCGACGCGGATCCACTCCTGGTCGCGCCCCTCCAGGGACGCCCACCGGGTCGTCGTGCTGCCGTCGACGGCCTTCGCCGCCTCCAGCCCGGCTCCCTCGACCGAGGACGCCGTCACCGCTTTGCCCTGGGAGACCAGGGGGTCCGCGGCCGTCGCGCTGGTCGTCCCCGCCACCAGGAGACCAGCCACGAGTCCGGCCGCGCTCACCGCCGCCCACACCGATCGTCTGTCCACGACCACCTCCACCCAATTGGTTAACAAACCTGCCTGAAGGCCGGATGGCGGCGACCCTAGGCGGGTGGTCAACGGCGGACAAGAGGTGTGGACCAGTCATCTGGACCGGAACCGGTTACGGCACCGGCGGCCGGCGGTGAGTCCTGCCCGACCGGCCAGGACCTACGACCACACCTCCCGCACGGCCTCCGCCACCGACGCGGCCTGCACGCGCCCTGCCTCCGCGGCGGGCTTGCGGCGGGCCGGGTCCAGCAGGTTCGTGCCGATCGCGGCCAGCGCGGTGCTGTCCGGGCTGATCACGATCGACGGCACCCCGAGCTTCGCGGCCTGCGCGC
The DNA here is from genome assembly GCF_900111005.1 of Lentzea albida. Taxonomy (GTDB): domain Bacteria; phylum Actinomycetota; class Actinomycetes; order Mycobacteriales; family Pseudonocardiaceae; genus Lentzea; species Lentzea albida. The sequence continues at coordinate 25,313 of NZ_FOFV01000010.1, read as the reverse complement.
CCGGGGTCGCCGCCAGGTTGGCCGACCTGGTCAGCGGCGCGACCACCACGACCCGCTCGTACCCGGCCGCGAGGTCGACGTTCGCCACGGACCGCATCCCGCCGTCCATGTACCTGCTGCCGTTGATGCTGACCGGCGGCCACACCAGCGGCACCGCGCAACTCGACGCGACCGCCTTCACGAGGGGCACCCCGCTGTCCCGGTCGAACGCCACGAACTTCCCGGTCGCGGCGTCCACGGCCGTGACCTTGAGGGGACGCTCCGGCCAGTCCTTGGTGGACAGCCGACTGTCGAACACGGCGAGCCGCGACTCCTCGGACGGCGTGCGGGCCTTCAGAGCCGCCCGCCCGAGCCTCGCCCGCTTGGCCGCCGGGGTTCCCGGCATCACGTAGGAAAGCGCGTACCGGACGAGCATCCAGGGCGTGAGACGGGCCGGGATCTCGCCGTCCGGCGGCAGCAACTGCCCCGCGTAGAGGTCCGCGAGCGGCGCACCTCCCGCCAACTCCGTCGCCACCACGGACCCCGCGGACGTCCCGACGAACAGGTCGGCGTCGCTCAGGTCGACCCCCTGTTCGGCCAGTCCGTGCAGAATCCCGGTCTCCCAGGCGATTCCGGTGACACCACCGCCACCCAGCACCAACGCGCGTCGTCCTGTCACGAGGACCATCCTATGGAGTGGGACGAGTTCCTGGCCCGTGGTCGGAGTTGGTAGCCTTGACCGCGAAACCGAGAAGCGCTGCAACGGGCTCGCACGCCTGCCACGCTCGGCTTCGTTCCACCACGAACAAAGGGCGCTTCCGACGTCTTCGGGAGCGCGCGTGAGTGGACTCAAGTCCCTGCTGGACCAGCGGATCGCTGTGCTGGACGGCGCCTGGGGCACGATGTTCCAGCAGGCGAAGCTCTCCCCGTCCGACTACTACGGCGACGAGTACGAAGGCCACGTGCCCGACGTCGCGGGCGACCCGGACCTGCTCAACCTCACCCGCCCCGACCTGGTGCTCGACGTGCACCGGCAGTACCTCGCCGCGGGCGCGGACATCACGACCACCAACACGTTCACCGCCACGTCGATCGGCCAGGCCGACTACGGGCTGGAGGGCCGCGTCCGCGAGATGAACCTCGCCGGCGCACGCCTCGCCCGCCAGGCCGCCGACGAGTTCGGCGGGAGGTTCGTCGCGGGCTCCGTCGGCCCGCTCAACGTCACGCTCAGCCTGTCGCCCAAGGTCGAGGACCCCGCGTTCCGCGCCGTCACGTTCGAGCAGGTCAAGGCCTCGTACGCGGAGCAGATCTCGGCGTTGCACGAGGGTGGCGTCGACCTGCTGCTGATCGAGACGATCTTCGACACGCTGAACTGCAAGGCCGCCATCGCCGCCGCCCGCGAGGTCGCTCCCGACCTGCCGCTGTGGATCTCCGTGACGATCGTCGACCTGTCCGGCCGCACGCTGTCGGGCCAGACCGTCGAGGCGTTCTGGGACTCGATCGCGCACGCCGAGCCGCTCGTCGTCGGCGTGAACTGCTCGCTGGGCGCCGAGGAGATGCGCCCGCACGTCACGGACCTGGCGCGGCTCGCGGACACCTACGTCGCCTGCCACCCCAACGCGGGCCTGCCCAACGCCTTCGGCGGCTACGACCAGACCCCGGACGAGACCGCCGCCCTGCTGAAGGACTTCGCGGGCAAGGGCATCGTCAACGTCGTCGGCGGCTGCTGCGGCACCTCCCCCGCGCACATCAAGGCCATCGCGGACGCCGTGAAGGGCGAGACGAAGCGCGACGTGGTGAAGCCGCGCCACACCACCCGCTACAGCGGGCTGGAGACGTTCGAGATCGGCCCGGACACCGGGTTCGTGATGATCGGCGAGCGCACCAACGTCACCGGCTCCGCCAAGTTCCGCAGGCTCATCGAGGCCGACAACCACCAGGCCGCGCTGGACGTGGCGCTCGAGCAGGTGCGCGGCGGCGCGAACCTGCTCGACGTCAACATGGACGCCGACCTGCTCGACGGCGAGCAGGCGATGACGACGTTCCTGAACCTCATCGCGACCGAGCCGGAGATCGCGCGCATCCCGGTGATGATCGACAGCTCCCGCTGGACCGTGCTGGAGGCCGGGCTGCGGTGCGTGCAGGGCAAGGGCGTGGTCAACTCGATCAGCCTCAAGGAGGGCGAGGAGCCCTTCCTGCGGCAGGCCCGCACGATCCGCGACTACGGCGCCGGTGTCGTCGTGATGGCGTTCGACGAGCAGGGCCAGGCCGACACGACCGACCGCAAGGTCGAGATCTGCGCCCGCGCCTACGACCTGCTCACGCAGCAGGCCGGATTCCCCGCCGAGGACATCATCTTCGACCCGAACGTGCTCGCGGTCGCCACCGGCATCGAGGAGCACAACGGCTACGCGAAGGCGTTCATCGACGCCCTGCCGCGGATCAAGGAGCGATGTCCCGGGGTCCGCATCAGCGGTGGCATCTCGAACCTGTCGTTCTCCTTCCGCGGCAACGACGTCGTCCGCGAGGCCATGCACTCGGCGTTCCTGTTCCACGCCGTCAGGGCGGGCCTCGACATGGGCATCGTCAACGCGGGTCAGCTCGTCGTCTACCAGGACATCCAGCCCGAGCTGCTGGAACTGGTCGAGGACGTCATCTTCGACCGCCGCGAGGACGCGACCGACCGCCTCGTCGCGCACGCCGAGACCGTCAAGGGCCCCGGCCAGAAGCGGGTCGTGGACCTGTCGTGGCGCGAGGCCCCGGTCGCCAAGCGGCTGGAGCACGCGATCCTGCACGGCGTCGTCGACTTCGTCGAGGAGGACACCGAGGAGGCCCGCCAGGCCCTCCCCCGGCCCCTCGACGTCATCGAGGGCCCGCTGATGGACGGCATGAAGGTCGTCGGCGACCTGTTCGGCGCGGGCAAGATGTTCCTGCCCCAGGTCGTGAAGAGCGCCCGCGTGATGAAACGAGCGGTCGCGTACCTGGAGCCGTTCATGGACGCCGAGCCGAAGGCCACGGCGGGCGGCAACGGCAAGGTCGTGCTCGCCACGGTCAAGGGCGACGTCCACGACATCGGCAAGAACATCGTCGGCGTCGTGCTGGGCTGCAACAACTACGAGGTGATCGACCTCGGCGTGATGGTCCCCGCCGCGAAGATCCTCGACACCGCCATCAAGGAGCACGCCGACGCCATCGGCCTGTCCGGGCTGATCACGCCGTCCCTGGACGAGATGGTCTCGGTCGCCGAGGAGATGCAGCGCCGCGGCCTGAAGCTGCCGCTGCTGATCGGTGGCGCGACGACCTCGCGCCAGCACACCGCCGTGAAGATCGCCCCGGTCTTCGACGAGCCGGTCGTCCACGTCCTCGATGCCTCCCGGGTCGTCGGCGTCGTGTCCGACCTGCTCGACGACCGCCGGTCGCACGAGCTGAACCGCACCAACCGCGCCGAGCAGGCCCGGCTCCGCGAACAGCACGAGAACCGCAAGTCGGTGCCGTTGCTGGAGCTCGAAGTCGCGCGCGCGAACTCGGAAAAGGTCGACTTCTCCGAATTGCCGACGCCGGCATTCACCGGAACGCGCGTGCTGACGCCTTCTCTGGCCGAACTGCGCGAGTTCATCGACTGGACGTTCCTGTTCCTCGCCTGGGAACTCAAAGGGAAGTTCCCGGCGATCCTGGACCAGCCCGTGGCACGCGAACTCTACGACGACGCGACGGCGTTGCTCGACGAAATCGTCGCCGGTGAGCTGTTCGAGGCGAAGGGCGTTTACGGTTACTGGCCCGCGCATTCCGACGGCGACGACATCCTGCTCGACAACGGCGTGCGCATTCCGATGCTGCGCCAGCAGACGCAGAAGCCGCTGTCGCGCCCGAACCGCTGCCTCTCCGACTACGTGGCCCCCGAGGGCGATCACATCGGCGGGTTCGCGGTGACGATCCTCGGCGCCGAGAAGCTCGCCGCGAAGTACGAGGCGCTCAACGACGACTACCGCGCCATCATGGTGAAGGCGCTGGCGGACAGGCTCGCCGAGGCCTTCGCCGAGTGGATCCACCTGCGGGCGCGGCGCGACTGGTTCGAGCCGGACGCCCAGCCGGAACTGGCCGACCTGCACGCCGAGAAGTTCCGCGGGATCCGCCCCGCGCTCGGTTATCCGGCCTGCCCCGACCACACGGTGAAGCGGGAGTTGTTCGACCTGCTGGGCGCGGAGGAGATCGGAGTCGGGCTCACCGAATCGTTCGCGATGAACCCGGCGGCCAGTGTCAGCGGCCTGATCTTCCAGCACCCCGAGGCGAAGTACTTCACGGTGGGGCGCCTCGGCCGCGACCAGGTCGAGGACTACGCGAACCGGTACGGCAAGCCGCTCGCGGAGGTCGAGCAGTGGCTGCGCCCGAACCTCGGGTACGAGCCCGCCTGACGGTTTCCGCTCGCTGAAAGCGCTTGCCGGTGGCGGTGGCCCTCATCCGGTTCTGCACCACGCGCTGTAGCATCGGCCGATCTGGAGATCGATCACCCGTAGGTCGAACGAGCCCGAGGTCGTCAATGCGCGCTGCGGCACTGGTGCTGGGTCTGGTGCTGCTGGCAGGCTGTGGTGGTGCTGCCGGGTCCGAGGCGTTGCCGCACGTCGGTTTCGTGGTCAAGCGCACGGGTGGCTCCTTCGCCCAGGAGATGACCAGCGGTTTCCACGAGGGCGTCGGCCGCATCGGCGGGGTCAGCGCGACGGTCACGGGTCCACCCGGCCAGGACGGGCACAAGGAAGTCGAGTTGTTCCGGGATTTGACGCTCGCAGCGAATGGCGGAATCGCCGTGGCGACCTCCGAGCCGGCGCTGATGGCGCCGTCCATCGGTGAGGCGCTCTCCCGGCACGTCGCCGTCATCGGTGTCGACATGCGCCTCACCGCGAGTTCCGGCGTCAAACTCCACATCGGTAACGACAACTACGAACTCGGCGAAAAACTGGCTGACGAGCTGATGCGCCGATTGCCTTCGGACGCGACCGGAACAGTTGTGTTGGGAAACACAGTTCCGGGACTCGCCGGGTTCGACGACCGGGCGGACGGAATCCGCGGTCGATTCGCCGAAAAGCTACCGGGAGTAGTGGTGCTGGGGCCGTTCGACACGCAACGTGACGACGCCGCGAATCGGGACGCGTGGAGACGACTCGTGGCGGCGAATCCCGACGCCCTCGCGTTCGTTGGTACGGGCGACTGCGACGGGGTCAGCCTCGCCGCGCTGAGGACCGAGAAGTCGGCGAGGTGGCTGGTGGGCGGGTTCGGGGTCGACCCGAGGACGTTGCAGGCGGTGCGGGACGGCGCGATGGTCGCGACGGTCTCGCCCGAGCACTACCTCAAGGGCGCCGTCGCGGGCTGGCTGCTCGCACGGCACGCGAAGGGCGGCGCGGCGCTGCCGCAGGGCTGGGTCGAGACGCCCGGGCTCACGGTGACCACCGCGAACCTGGACGCGATCCTGCACCGGCAGGAGTCGGAGAAGGCCCGCAGGGACTTCTTCCAGCCTCAGATCGACAGCTTCGTCGAAGATCCGGCGAGCTGGGTGCGACCGTTGGAGCAGGCACGGTGAAGTTCGGGGAGGGCCGCGCCACCGCACGGGTGGCGACGGTGGGGCTGACGGCCGGACTGCTGGTCCTGGCGGGACTGGCGCTGTGGAGCAGCGTCGACGCGCGGGCCACGACCGCGCACGTGCGGCAGGTCAACGAGACCAGCGAGCGGTGGTCCCGCGTGCTGGAGCACATCACCGTCTCCGACAACGCGCTGCGCGACCTGCAGGTCGCGCGGACCGAGCAGACCGTCCAGCCGCTCGCGAACTCGCTCGGCTCCGCGCGCGCCGAGCTCGAGTGGCTGCGCACCGAGGCGACCCCGTCCGACGCGGCCGTGGCCACGCGCCTGTTGCCGCTCTACGACCAGACGACGGACCTCCTGCGCAAGGTCGTCGCCGGCACCGACCCGCTGCAGGCGGACCAGGCGGGGCTGGCGCACTCGTCGCTGCGGCGCCAGATCACCGCGGCGATCAGCGCGAAGCGCCTCGACAACAACGAGTACCTGCGCGCGGCCGACGAGCGCAACGCACGGCTGCGGATCGCGCAGATCGTGGTGTTCGTGCTGGACGCGGCGCTCGTGGCGGTGTTCGGCATGGTGCTGCTCGGCCAGCGCCGCATGATCCTGCGCCAGGCCGCCAAGAACGAGCACGAGGCGCACCACGACGCCCTGACCGGCCTCGCGAACCGGACGCTGCTCGCGCGGCGGATGGAGGTGGCCGTCGACAAGGCGCGCAAGAAGGACGAGCCGCTGGCGTTGCTGATCGTGGACCTCGACAGGTTCAAGGAGGTCAACGACTCCCTCGGGCACCACACCGGCGACCTGCTGCTGCGCCAGGTGGCGAACCGCCTGTCGTGGGCGGTGCGCGACACGGACCTGGTGGCGCGGCTGGGCGGCGACGAGTTCGCGGTGCTGCTGCCCGGCGTCGGCTCAGCGGAGAACGCGACGATGGTCGCGGAGAAGATCCTCCAGGCGCTCGCGATGCCGGTGACGCTGGAGGGCCTGGAGCTCGAGATAGCGGGCAGCGTCGGCGTCGCCCTGTGCCCGGCGGACTCGGGCGACGGCCACGAACTGCTGCGGCACGCGGACATAGCGATGTACGCGGCCAAGCGCGAGAAGTCCGGCGTGGCCGTGTACGACGCCCGCCTGCACGAGCGGGGCGCCGCGCACCTGACGGCCGTCACGGAGCTGCGGCACGCGATCGACCGCGGTGAGCTGTTCCTGCAGTACCAGCCCAAGGCGCTGGCGAACACGGGCGCCGTGTGCGGCGTGGAGGCGCTGGCCCGCTGGCAGCACCCGACACGCGGTCTGGTGCGCCCCGACGAGTTCATCCCGATCGCCGAGGAGAACGGCCTCATCGAGCCGCTGACCCGGTACGTGATCGACGCGGCGCTGCGCCAGTGCCGCACCTGGTCGGACGCGGGCTGGGAGGTGCCGGTGTCGGTGAACGTGGGCGCGGCCTGCCTGCACCACACCGAGTTCCCCGGCGACGTGGCCGACCTGATCAAGCGCCACGGCCTGCCGGCCCGCCTGCTGACGCTGGAGATCACCGAGAGCGCCATCATCTCGGACCCGGAACGCGCGGTGGAGGTGCTGCGCGGCCTGACGGACCTGGGCGTGCGGCTCTCGATCGACGACTTCGGCACCGGCTACTCGTCGATCTCGTACCTGCGCAGCATGCGGGTGCACGAAATGAAGCTTGACCGGTCGTTCGTCACGCACATGTGCACCGACGCCGGCGACTCAGCGATCGTGCACGCCCTGGTGGCGCTGGCCCGCAACTTCGGGCTGCAGGCCGTCGCGGAGGGCGTGGAGGACCAGGACACCTGGACGGCGCTGGCCGAGGCCGGGTGCGACGTGGTGCAGGGGTACTTCCTCAGCGAGCCGCTGCCCGCCGAGGAAGTCGTGTCCTGGCTCGGAGATCGGGCCGCGGCTCACGCGTAGACGTCGGTGTCCCGCCACTGGTCGATGAACGGCTGCATGAAGTCGACCATGGCGGGCAACTGGTCCGCGACCGACAGGTACGCGATGACCCGGATGGCGCCAACGGCGTTGACGAACCGGAGCACGTCCCTGTCGAGCTCGCGCAGCCCGTTCTTGCGAGCGCCCCGGTTGTAGGCGGCTTCGTACTCCGGTCCGAGGCCACCGAGGTCCCACTCGACCGGCCCGTACGTGATGAGCTCGAAGTCGGAGAACAGCGGGCCTTTCGTGCTCGCGAAGATGTTGGCGGGCGGCGAGTCCCCGTGGATCGGCTGCAGGCCGATGCCCGGGAACCGCTGCCGGAACGCCGCTTCGGAGCTGACGAGCGGTTCCAGGACCTCCCACTCGGCGCGTGCCCTGCGCAGGTCCTCGGACGTGACGATGTCCAGGCCTTCGAGCCGTTCGAGGCCCTCGCGCACGAACCGGGGTTCGGCCGACGACAGGAAGTCGAGCTCGCCGGGGTAGTCCTCCAGCGCCTTGTGCAGGTCCGCGGTCAGCTCGGAGTTCTTGACGTAGTCGGGTTCCTGCGACTTGTCCTCGTCGGTGAACGGCCAGAAAGTGATGGAGAAACCGTCACGCCGCACCGGTTCGCGGGGCACGAGGGAGCTCGGCGGGATCACCGGGGTGCCCTGGTCGTGCAGCCACTGCGCGACGTCGAGCTCCTGCTGCTGGCGCCGGGCCAGCGACTCGGGGGTCGTGGTGTGCGGCAGGACGGTCGGGACGCGCGCCACGACCGTCGAGGGCGCGAGGTGCACGACGACGGAGAACAGTTCGTAGAGCACCGCGCCCTCGCCGATCTCCAGGCCGAGCTCGCGACCCGCCGCCACAGCGGCCTCCTTGGCCGCCTCGGTGCGTGCGGCGATGTCTTCAGGGGTCGCGAAGGCTGTCATGGCACGATCGTGTCACGACGGCGGGGCCGATCGCAGATCATTTACGGTGGCCCCATGGCCGACCGCCACCTGATCGACGTCCACGTGATGCTCGTCCGCGACGACGAGGTGCTGCTCAGCCGCCGCCGCGACACCGACCCCCGCTTCGACGGCCGGTGGCACCTGCCGTCCGGCAAGCTCGACGCGGGCGAGTCGGTGCTCGACGCCGCCGCGCGCGAGGCGCTGGAGGAGATCGGCGTGGTGATCGAGCACGCCGACCTGCGGCACGTGCACACGGTGCACGCCAACGGGTCCGGGGTGGAGCCGCGGCTCGGGCTGTACTTCGAGGTGCGGCGGTGGAGCGGCGAGCCGGTGAACCGCGAGCCGGAGAAGTGCTCGGAGCTGGGGTGGTTCGGGGTGGACGCGCTGCCGACGGACATCATCGGGTACTCGGCGGCGGGGATCGCGGGGCACCTGGCCGGGGAGTCGCTGGGCGTGCTCGGCTGGTAGGTGCGGTTCCGGCGTCGGCGCGCACCGCGGGAGCGCGCTCCGTTTTCACGCGGGCCGCCCGCCACATCGCATCGATCCGGCAGACGGCGACCGCCAGCCGCACCGCGCACGTCCGGCACAGCGGACCCGCCCGCCTCGCCGCCACCCACCCACACCGCAGCCGGTCGCCACACCGGACCCGCCCGCCCCACCTCCGCCGGGCACACGCACCGCCGCCGCACCGCACCCGCACGGCACACCACCTCCCCAGCCACACCACACGCAACCCAGCCACACCCACCCGGCCGCACCGCCACCCAGCCACACCAGACCCGCCCGGCACACCGCACCCACCCGCCGCACCTCCGCCGCCGGGTTACCGTGAACGAATGGCACTCGTGCACCCGCCCGGCCTCACCAGGTTCCGGACGCACGACCTGCCCGGCGCCCGCAGGCTCGCCGGGTGGGAGGAGCACAACGCCCGCGCGTTGGTGGGGCTGCGGGTCGAGGCCGACCGGCCGTTCGAGGGCACCGAGGTCAACCTCGCGCTCCCCCGCCTGCACGTGGCGCGCGTCAGCGGGTCGCCGCACGCCGTCGAACGCGACGTCCGGCAGATCGCCGAGCACCCCGCCGACGGGGTGGTCGTCTACTTCATGCTCGCCGGCGAGAGCCGCCTCGAGCACCGGGGCGGCAGTGAGCTGGTCGTCCCCGGCCAGGCCCTGGTGCTGGACGGTGACCGGCCGTTCCGCCGCGAGTTCTCCGCCGGGCTGACCGAGCTCGTGCTCAAGGCGCCGCGGCGTGGTCCGGTACGGCCGCGAACGTTCAGCTTCCGGGATGACGCGCACGCACGGGCGTTGGTGGCGGCGCTGGCGGGCGCGTTGCGCGGGCCCGCCGACTGGGAGGGGCTCGAACGCACCGCCACGGCGTTGCTGGACGCGGTGCTGGGCACCCGCTCCCCCAGCGCGGACCTGGCCGCCGCCCACGCCTTCATCGAGGCCCACCTGCACGAGCAGGAGTTGTGCGCGCAGCGGATCGCCGAGGCCATCGGGTACTCGGACCGCCACCTGTCACGGTTGTTCGCGAAGTCGGGGCAGAGCGTGCCGCAGGCGATCCTCCACGCACGGCTCGACGCGGCACGGCGGCTGCTCGGCGAGCCGATCCCGCTGGCCGAGGTGGCCGCGCGGACCGGGTTCGTGTCGCAGGCGCACTTCTCGCGCACCTACCGGGCGCGCTTCGGCACCACTCCCCGGCAGGACCGGGCGGCGCTGCGGTCCTGAGTTTTTGCCTGTTTCCGCCCCATGCGCACGCGCGCCCCTCCCGGCACCGGAGCGGCTGTCACGGTGTCCGGCATGGTGACGATCGTCGAGACCGATGTGGTGATCATCGGGTCGGGCCCGGCCGGGGCCTCCGCAGCGCTGTTCCTGTCCACCCTGGGCGTTCCGAACATCATGATCACCAAGTACCGGTGGACCGCGAACACCCCTCGCGCACACATCACCAACCAGCGCACGATGGAGATCCTCCGCGACGTCGGTGTCGAGGACCAGGTGCTCGCCGACGCCACACCGCACCACCTGATCGGCGACACGGTGTTCTGCACCTCCATCACCGGCGAGGAGATCGGCCGCATCCTCACGTGGGGCAACCACCCGGCGCGGCACGCCGACCACGTGCTCGCGTCGCCGTCGCTCAACTGCGACATCCCGCAGAACTACCTGGAGCCGATCCTCGTCCGCAACGCCGTCGAGCGGGGCACGCGCACGCAGTTCAGCACCGAGTACCTGGGCCACGAGCAGGACTCCGACGGCGTGACCGTGCGGGTGCTCGACCGGCTGACCGGGTCCGAGTACCAGATCCGGGCGAAGTACCTGATCGGCGCGGACGGCGCGCGGTCCGCGGTGGCCGCCGACGTGGGCCTGCCCTACGAGGGGCGGATGGACGTCGCCGGGTCCATGAACATCACGTTCAAGGCCGACCTCTCCGACCTCACCCGGCACCGCCCGTCGGTGCTGTACTGGGTCATCCAGCCGGGCGCGAACGTCGGCGGGATCGGCGCCGGGCTCGTGCGAATGGTCCGGCCGTGGAACGAGTGGCTGATCGTGTGGGGTTTCGACCTCAGCCAGGGCGTGCCCGAGGTGACCGAGGACGACGCGCTGCAGATCGTCCGCAACCTCGTCGGTGACCCGGCGCTCGACGCCGAGATCACCGGGATCTCGTTGTGGGGCAACAACGACATGTACGCGACGCGCCTGCACCACGGCCGGGTGTTCTGCGCCGGGGACGCCGTGCACCGGCACCCGCCGAGCAACGGGCTCGGTTCCAACACCTCGATCCAGGACTCGTACAACCTGGCGTGGAAGCTCGCGGCGGTCCTCAACGGACAGGCGGGGCCGCAGCTGCTGGAGACCTACTCCGACGAACGCGCGCCCGTGGCACGGCAGATCGTCACGCGGGCGAACAAGTCCGCGCGCGAGTTCGGCGCGTTGTTCGAGGCGCTCGGGCTCGACGCCTCGCAGTCCGCCGCCGAGATGGACGCGCGGATCGAGGAGCGCAAGGCCGGCGGCCTCGCGGGTGCGGCCAAGCGCGCGGCGGTGCGCGAAGCGATGGAGCTCAAGAACTACGAGTTCAACGCGCACGGCGTGGAGATGGGCCAGTCCTACACCTCCAGCGCCGTGGTCCCGGACGGGACGGAACGCCCGGCACCGCAGCGGGATCCGGAGCTGTACTACGAACCGTCGACCTGGCCGGGAGCACGGCTGCCGCACGCGTGGGTCGGCGACAGCAGGAGCAAGGTCTCGACCCACGACCTGGTGCCGTACGGGCAGTTCACGCTGCTGACGGGGATCACCGGCGAGCCGTGGGCCGACGCGGCGCAGAAGGCGGCCGACCGGCTCGGCGTGCCGCTGCGGACCGTCGTCATCGGCCCCGGACGCGAGGTCACCGACCTCTACTTCGACTGGTCGCGACTGTCCGGTGTGGACGAGGACGGCGCGGTGCTGGTGCGGCCGGACAAGCACGTCGCCTGGCGCGGCGCCACCCTGCCGGCCGATCCCGAGGCCGAGCTGATGTCCGTCCTGACGACGGTGCTGAGCCGGGAGGAGAACGCGTGACCTCGCGTTTCGAGCACGTCACACTCGGCCAGCGGGTGCGGTTCGGCACCGGCACGGCCGCGGACGACCTGGCGGCGGAGGTGGAGCGCCTCGGTGCGCACCGGGTGCTGCTGGTCTCCAGGAGGCCCACCGAGGTGACGGCGAAGATCGACGTTGCCGCGCACTGCACCGACGTGGCGCCGCACGTGCCGGTGGAGAACGCCGAACGGGCCCGCGCGCTGGCCGCGGAGTCCGGCGCGGACCTGCTGGTGAGCGTCGGAGGCGGCTCCACGACCGGGCTGGCCAAGGCGGTCGCGCTGACCACCGGGCTGCCGATCGTCGCCGTGCCCACGACGTACGCCGGTTCGGAGGCGACGAACGTGTGGGGCCTGACCGAGGCGTCCCGCAAGACCACCGGCGTCGACGACCGGGTGCTGCCCGCGACCGTCGTCTACGACACCGAGCTGACGGCGTCGATGCCACGGGACCTGGCCGTCGCCTCGGGCTGCAACGCGCTGGCGCACTGCGTGGACTCGATGTGGGCACCGCGCGCCGACCCGATCAACCAGGCGCTGGCGCTGGAAGGCGTGCGCGCGCTGAGCCGCGGCCTGCGCCGGATCGGCGACGCCGAGGGCCGGGAGTCGATGCTCCACGGCACCTACCTGGCCGCCGTGGCGTTCGCGTCGGCGGGTTCCGGCCTGCACCACAAGATCTGCCACGTGCTGGGCGGCGCCTACGACCTCCCGCACGCCGCCACGCACACGGCGATCCTGCCGCACGTGCTCGCGTTCAACGCCTCCGCGGTTCCCGAGGCGGCCGCCAGGATCACGGAGGCGCTGGGTGGCGAGCTCATCGACCTGTACGACGAGATCGGTGCCTCACATCAACTCCGTGGCGTGCCCGACGTCCACGAGGCAGCCCGTCTCGTGCTGCCCTCCGTGCCGCCGTCGAACCCCCGCCCCGTCACCGAGGACGACCTGATCTCCCTGCTCACCGCTGCCCAGAAGGGGCTTGTCGCATGACCTCCCAGCACCGCATCGAGGAACAGCTCACCGAGGAGGTCATCGCGTCGTTCGCGCGCACCCCGGACCCGCGGCTCAAGGAGCTGATGGAGGCGCTCACCCGGCACCTGCACGCGTTCATCCGCGAGACGCGCCTGACCGAGGCCGAGTGGACGCGGGCGATCGAGTTCCTGACCGCCGTCGGGCACATCACCGACGAGAAGCGGCAGGAGTTCATCCTGCTGTCCGACGTGCTGGGCGCGTCGATGCAGACCATCGCCGTGAACAACGAGGCCTATGAGAACGCCACGGAGGCAACGGTCTTCGGCCCGTTCTTCGTGGAGGAGTCGCCGGAGGTGGGCCTCGGCGGGGACATCACCGGCGGCGCGTCCGGAACCCCCTGCTGGGTCGAGGGAACCGTCCGCGACACGGCGGGCGACCCGGTGCCGGGCGCGCGGATCGAGGTGTGGGAGGCCGACGAGGACGGCTTCTACGACGTGCAGTACACCGACTCGCGCGTGGCGGGCCGCGGCCACCTGTTCTCCGGCGAGAACGGGGAGTTCTCCTTCTGGGGCACGACCCCGACGCCGTACCCGATCCCGCACGACGGCCCGGTCGGCGCGTTGCTCGACGCCGTCGGCCGCTCCCCGGTGCGCGCCGCCCACCTGCACTTCATGGTGTCCGCTCCAGGTCTCCGCACGCTCGTCACCCACGTCTTCGTGGAGGGCGACCCGCAGCTGGAGATCGGCGACTCGGTGTTCGGGGTCAAGGAGTCGCTGGTCAAGCGGTTCGAGGAGCAGCCGGCGGGAGCGCCGGCGCCGGACGGGAGGGCCCTCGGCGACAAGCCGTGGGCGCGCTCCCGTTTCGACATCGTGCTGGCCCCCGCTCAGTGATCGCAGCAGACCCGCTCGGCCCACTCCGGTTCGTGCCACCAGTGCCGGTTCTCCGCGGACGGGAAGGGGTCGAGCGCCGCCGTCGTCGCCGGCACCTGCGGCTGCCGGTAGGGCGCGAGCAGGTCGGGAACGACGTGCAGCACCCCACCGACCATGACCTGCCGGACGTTGGCCGCGGCCTTGACGTCCGCCAACGGGTTCCCGTCCACGAACGCGATGTCGGCGGGCGCGCCCGCCTTGATCGCGCCGAGCGGCAGGCCCAGCCAGCGTGCCGGGTTGCGGGTCGCGGTCATGAGTGCTTCCCGCGGGGTGAAGCCGTACTCGACGAGCGCGCGCAGGTTCTGGTGGGTGGCGGTGGCGGGGCTGTCGAGCGGTGCGTCGGTACCGGTGATGACGAACCCGCCGCCGCGGTGCACCGCCAGCGCGAACTCGACCCATCCCCGCAGGACGGAGCGCGACGCGGTGGCGGCCGGGGTGCCCTGGGTGTCGGCGTCGGCCACGTACCGCTCGTACTCCCACGGCGGGTAGAGCACGCGGGTCCGTTCGTCGGTGACCAGCGACTTGTCGGTGTCGTACAGGGCGCGTGACTGGAAGAGCGTGGGCGTCATCGACATGCCGGAAGCGGTGAAGATCGCCACCACGTCCTGGTAGGCCCTGCCCGTGCGGGTGATCGTGTGGGAGTAGCCGAGGCGGTTGGTGGCGCCGACGTGTTCCTGGCCGTCCATGCCGAAGAGGGCGGCCGGGTAGTGGTAGTGGCTCGACAGCGGCACCCGGGACCGCCGGACGGCGGCGCGTTGCAGCTCCACGGGCAGGCGGACGTAGGTCTTGAGCATGTCGTAGCCGAGCTCGTGGGCGCGGCGCAGTTCGAGGTCCAGCTGGGCCTTGCCCAGCGTCGGCCGCATGAAGTTGTAGTAGACGCGGGAGCCGTCGACGGCTTCACCGGTCGCGTAGAACCTCGGCCCCGTCAGGGTTCCCGCCGCCAGCGCCTCCCTGGTCTCGACCATCTGGTAGACCGGGTCGCCGGGTGAGCGAACGGTCGTGATGCCGTACGCGAGCCACGCGTTGCCCTGCCGCGCGCCCCACTGGCGGCCGCGCAGGTGCCAGTGGTTGTGGGCGTCGATGAGGCCGGGGATCGCGGTCAGTCCCGACGCGTCGACGTCGGCCTTGCCGCGGTGCGGCCGGATCTCCTCGACCTTGCCGTTCTCCACGACGATGTCGGCGTCGCGCTTGAGCTCGTGCGCCTCGCCGTCCCAGTAGGCGCCGACGTGGATCACCCTGCGCTCGGGCGCTTTCGGCCTGCGCCAGGTCAGGCCGTGGCGGATCGTCGTGACCCCGCCGTCCAGAGTGGACTTCCGCAGGCGGCCGTTGTTCAGGTACACCAGCGCGTCGCTGCCGTGCCAGGCCAGCGAGTCGGTGACCTCGTGCGTGACCTGGCGCGGCTCGCCCTGGAAGGTGCCCTTCGCGTCGACCGGGACGACCCACGCGACGCTCTCGACGACGAACGCGACGAGCCTGCCGTCCGGCGACCACACGGGGCCGTCGTCGCCGCGGGTGGCGATCGAGCGGAACGGCATCGGCTCGGTGTACTTCAGCTCGCCACTGGCGAGGTCCACGCTGAGGATCTGGCTGGTGCCCTCGCGGAAGCGCCGCGAGAACGGCTTCACGGCGGCGAGCGCGACGGTGCCGCCGTCCTTCGACCAGGTCGGGCGGCCCGGCTGGAACAGCGTCGGCGTGAGCTGCCGGCGCGTCTGCCGGTCGGTGACCCACACCTGGCCGTCCTGGTCGAGGTAGGCGACCCTGGTGCCGTCCGGGGAGAAGCGCGGCGTGATCTGCGCGTGCGGAGCCGGTGCGTACAGCTCGTCCTCACCCGAAGCGAGGTCGCGCAGCCACAGCTGCGCGACGCCCGTGCGGTCGCTGGCGTACACGATCTTCTTGCCATCGGGCGAGAAGTCGGGGTCGGAGTCGAAGTACCTCCCGCCGGTGAGCTTCACCGCCTTGCCGCCGCTCAGCAGGTACAGCGCGTTCAACGCCCGGAAGGCGATCTTCCCGTCCCCCGACACGACGGGGCTCGCGATTCCCTTGACAGGGCCGCCGGTGAGGTTGCGGGTGCGGTGCGGCCGGCGCCGGGTGGTCACCGGGACGACGGCGCTGAACGGGATGTCCGCAGTGGACCCGTTCGCGAGCAGGCGGATCCTGCCGTCGGCGGTGTAGAGGACGCTGTCGCCGTCCCAGAGCGGCGCGAACCCGAACACGTCCTGCCCGGTGACCACCGCGGTCGTGCCGAGGACCAGTTCCGCCTGTCCCGGCTTGATCCGCGTGTAGCTCGGCTGGTCACCGGGCCCGAACGCGGCGCCGAAGAACTGCGTGCCCGCCGGCGCCGTGACGAGCCGTTCACGCTTGCCGTCCACCGAGACCACGTCCACCGCCGCGTTGCCGACGGTGAAGATGATCCGCTTGCCGTCAGCAGACCACTGCGGCGCCGCGGCCTCGTCCGGCACGCCGGTCAGCTGCGTGATCGTGCCGCTGGACAGCTCCAGCACGTGCACGCCGTAACTGCCCGCCCGGTCGCTGACGAACGCGAGCCGCTTGCCGTCCGGCGAGAAGGCGGGCTCGCGGTGGTCGTACCTCCCCGACGTCAGCTGCCTCAGCCCGCGCCCGTCGAGGCCGATCACGTACACGTGGTAGTTGCCGTCCCGATAGGACTGGAACGCGATCTGGCCGCCGGGCCCGAACGACGGCAGCGTGGCGTCCTGCAGCTCGTCGGTGAGCTTGCGCGCTTCGCCGCCACTCGCCGGTAAGACCCAGATCGCGGTGACGAGGTCGATGGCGAGCCACTTGCCGTCCCGAGACCGCGACACCGAGATGTTGGTGCCCTGCGTCAGTTTCACGCGCTCGCCGGACTCCGCCGCGGCGGTGCCGATCGTGAGCGCGGACGCGGTGGTGGCGACGGCGGCGGCCTGGCCGGTGCGGGTCAGCAGTTCGCGGCGCGACAGTTCCATGGCGGCACACTCCCCCGGTGTCGATCCCCTAGGAGATCCACCCTGGCACCGCGAAATCCGCGCACAGCCGCCATTCGGACCAGCACCCACCAGGTGGGACGCCGGTCTCAAGATCGCGCGAGCGCGTCCAGCAACGGCGGCACCTCGTCGGGCACGCTGAAGTACGAGGTCTTGACCCCGTCGGGATAGCGGGCGACGAAGATCTGCGGAACGCCCGCCGGGATCAGCCCCCTGGCCTGCAGGCTCGCCGTCAGCCGGCGGTACGGGCGGGTGAAGCCGCGCAGCATGCGGTCGTCCGCGTAGTCGCCCAGCGCGTACACCTCCTCGCGGCTGACCCGGCCGCGCCGGTCCGGGGTGGCGAGCCGGAGCGCCTCCGCCTGCACCGGGGCCTGTTCGTCGAGCTGGTCCAGCAGCGCGGACAACGCTTCCAGCGTCCACTCCGCGGTCGGTTCCTCGGCGGTGTCCTCGTCCTCGGCGACCCGCCCCGCGTCGGCGGACGAGTCCTGGTCGACGTCCACCTCCAGCACGGACGCGCGGGCCAGCAGGTCGGTCGGCCGCATGAGGAACAGCCGGCGGCCGGTGAGGTCGCTGTACTCGAGGGACAGTTCGGGCCGCGGGCCGATGAACTCCGCGCCCTGCCGCCACCACCAGTCCTCCTTCTCGTCCCGGGTGACGATGAGCAGGTCGCGTTCCTTCTCCTGCGCGTAGCGGGTGGCCTGGTACCAGACGAGGTAGTCGCCCGCGCCGCCATCGGCCGAGTCGTCCTCCTGCTTGCCCGCGTCCTTGTAACCCGGCGGGATCTCGGCGTCGATGCGCCGGTTGGCCTCGGCGACGCAGTCCACGTGCTCGTCGTCGGCCAGCGGCGCGGTGACCCGCCCGCGCAGGAGCTCTTCCAGCTGCTCGAGGATCGGGTCGCCGGTGCGGTCCGCGTCGGCGTGCGCGAGCACCTGCTGGAGCTTTTGCTGCAGGCCGTTCACGAGCTCGTTCACCTGACCGGTGAGCTCGGCGAGCTCGCTGTTGTTGACGCCCACGGCCTTGGCCCACGTGGTCAGGCAGTCGTTCATGGACCGGCCCGACTTGGCGAGGGCGTCGGTCGCGGCCTTCGTGGCGCCGCGCGGGCTCCCCTGCGCCCGCTGGCGGTGCCGCCAGAACTCGCGCAACGCCTGGTGCGGCACGACGAGCCGGTCTCCCAGGCTGGTGAAGGTCTTGATCAGGTCGCTCGACGTCTGCGGGCTGAACCTGTACAGGTCCAGCAGCACGTTCGCGTCGACGGCGACCACCGCCTCCCGCAACGCCCCGTCGAGCTCCTCGGGCGAGGCGATCTTGTATCCGGCGAACTCCCCGTCGTACAAGCCGTTCATGCCGGAATGATCGTGCCCGTGCCATCGGCCCGTTAGCGATATGTGGGCCGTTCATTCGAACGGCCCACACGGCCTACAGAGCCAGCGCGCCCTCGATGCGGGCCACCATCGCGTCTTCAGCGTCGACGACGACACCGTCGGCCTCGGCGACCTCGCGGCAGATCGCCAGCACGGCGCGCGGGAAGTCCTTGGCGTCTTCCGGCGACTTGGCCGCGAGGACCTTCATCGAGGAGCGCAGCGCCTCCAGGATGACGGGCTCGATCTCCTCGTCGGTGCCGGCGGGCACGGACGGGCGGGCCGCGCCCATCACGCCGCGCAGGTCGGGCGACAGGTGCGTGAGCGCGCGCAGGCCGGCGAAGCGTTCCTCCAGCACGGGGCCGGGGTCGGCGTGGGAGACCAGCAGCATCGCGCCGTACACGGCGGTGCGCAGCGTGCGGCTCTCCTCGTCGGTGTAGAAGATCATGTCGCTCACTCTAGGTCGTCGGGTCAGCCGGTTGTTCCGGTGTTGTTAAGAGGACTCCCGAGCGCTCACGCGGTTGCTCCCCAACTGGGAGAACGCCTGTGACGGAGGTCTACCGGAGCCGACGCGAACAAACTGGATGGTTTGTGCGTTGAGATGGGTTGAGACTTCTCGGCCCAGGAGGATGCAGGCATGACGACCACCGCTACCCGGCCCCGCGTCACGGTTCGGCGGGTGGTGTTCACGCTCGTCCTCCTCACCGTGACGACACTGCTGTTCTGGGTGCCGTTCGAGGGGCTCTTCGCCGCCAGCGCGGAGTGGCCCGATCCGGTGCGGCCGATCGCCGCGGTCGTGTTCGCCGCCGCGGCCATCACGATGATCGTGCTGTTCACCCAGCGCGGTAGCGACCGCGCGGCGCGGATCTCCCAGTTCCTGCTCGGCTTCGTGTGGATCGCGTTCGTGTGGACGCTGATCTCCGACGTCGTCCGGCTCGGCATGGCGCTCGCGGGCGTCGAGAACCCGTTCCGCTCCCGTTTCATCGCCGTGCTGCTCGCGGTCCTCATCGTCACCGTGACGGTCTACGGCGTGTACGAGGCCATGCGCGTGCCGCGGATCAAGCGGCAGGACGTGACCCTCCCGAGGCTCGACCCGGCGTTCGACGGCCTGACCGTCGCCGTCATCACCGACACGCACTACGGCGCCATCAACCGCGCCAAGTGGTCGCGCGGCATGGTCGACGCCGTCAACGGCCTCAACGCCGACGTCGCCGTGCACGTCGGTGACATCGCGGACGGCACCGCCGAACAGCGCCTCGAGCAGGCCAGGCCGCTCGGCGACGTCAACACCGAGCACCGCTTCTACATCACCGGCAACCACGAGTACTACTCGAACGGCCAGGGCTGGGTCGACCTCATGACCCGTCTCGGCTGGAAGGCGCTGCGCAACGAGCACGAGACGCTCGAACGCGGGGGCGCCAAGCTCGTGTTCGCGGGCACCGACGACATCACGGCGAGCCACTCCGGCGAGCCCGGCCACGCCGCGGACCTCGGCCACGCCCTGCGCGGCGCCGACCCCACCGCGCCGGTCGTGCTGCTCGCGCACCAGCCGTCGGAGATCCGCAAGGCCGTCGAGGCGGGCGTGGACCTGCAGCTGTCCGGGCACACGCACGGTGGGCAGATCTGGCCGTTCCACTACCTGGTGCGGCTGCAGCAGCCGGTGGTCGCGGGCCTGTCGAGGCACAGCGACCGCACCCAGCTCTACACGAGCCGCGGCTCCGGCTTCTGGGGCCCGCCGATGCGCGTCTTCGCGCCGAGCGAGATCACACTGCTCACCCTCAGGTCGAGCTGAGCTGTTCGCCCGGAAGATGGCCGCTGTCGTTGAACCTGATCAGGCGGGGTGACTCGCCGGTCGTGTAGCGGATGACCGTGAGGGCCGCGTTGTCGTGGTTCAGCGTCAGCCAGCTCTCGGGCGGGGCGTCGAGCGCGTCCCGCACGAGCCAGCCGATCAGGAACGCGTGGGTCACGACCAGCACCGGGCCGTCGCCGGGGCGCGCGAACCGCGTCTCGGCCTCGTGCGCGAGTGCCGGGCCGCGCGTGCGCTCCGACTCGGGGAACCGGTCGAAGAACTCGTCGTGGTCGGGGACGAAGTGCGGCACGTAGTCGTCCGCCGCCGCCTCGACCCGGCAGGGCACGCGCAGCACGCCGGCGATGATCGCCGCGGTCTCCGCGGCACGCGCCGCCGGTCCGTGGTGCACGGCCGCGAAACCCTTGCCCCGCAACCGTTCCGCGACCGCCTCGGCCTGCTTGCGGCCGCGCGCCGTCAGCCGGGACCCGTCCTTCGTCGCTTCGCCGTGGCGGACCAGGTGCAGTTCTCTCGTCACGCCGTGCAGTCTGCCTTGACCGCGCTGGCGGCGTGATGGGCGTAGGTCGGTCCGGAGCCGTTCCAGTCCTGACCTCGGCTGAGCAGCTGGACGGTCAGGTTTCCGCTGGCCTTGAACTTCCCGGCGACGACCCACTGGCCGCGCTTGTCGACCTGCTTGATCGCGAACGACGCCATCGGGGTGCCGCCGACACCGTTGCGGTCGAACACGTAGTACACGGTCGGGTTACCCCCGACCTGTTCCAGGCTGCCGTTCGGCACGTGCACGGAGACCTCGCAAGTGCCGGTGACCGCGAACGTCCACATGCCGTAGGCCGTGGCGTCGTCGCGGCGGGCGTCGCCCGACATCGGGATCGACACGAACGACGTGCCGCATCGGCCGTCGCCGTGGTCGACCCAGCCCTTGCGGCCGTCGCGGTACGAACCGACGCTGGTGTAGCCGCCGCAGCCGGGCCCCGTCGTGAACGACTTGGCGCCACCGGGGGCCCTGCCCGTGTCACCGGCGGGCGGTGGCACGGCGTTCTGCGTGCTCGTGGGCATCAGGCCCAGGGCGGACGAGGCCAGCGTCGGGTCGAGGCTGTGCGACGTGGACTCCTCCGGCAGTTCCTCCGGCGGGGTGATCAGGCCGGGGACGTAGCTGTGCGAGGGCTGCGCGACGTTCGTGTTCCCCTCACCCGAACCGCCGTCGAACGTCACGACCGCGACCGTCGCCAGCACGAGCAGGGCGGCGATCGCGACGATGGCGGCGGTGCGCGGCTTGATCGGGCCGCCCGGCGGCTTCTCCTGCGGCGCGCGCTGGTCGCCGGCCGCGGCCCAGCGCGCGGCTCCCCTGGCGCGGGCTGCCTGCATCAACGCCGGGTCGGGCGCGAAGTGGCGCTCGGTCGGTGGTTCGTCGGGGAACTGGGTGGGCACGGAGCGCAGTGTGCCAGGAGCACAGGGCCACTCGAACGTGTGGTTCTTTCACGATCGGGTCGTTTGCACTCAACGGAACGCACACCGTGACCGTCAACGGCCTATTTCGTCCACACAGCGTCATTCTCGGTGGTCCGGGCGGGCGCCGATAACTGACTCGTGAGTCAGGCTAAGCACCGTCCCGCACCTGCGGGCACCGATCGTGGGAGCGCGCACACCCCGATCTTGTCACGGTCCCCCGTGTCACGAGGAGGAAACACCTGCGGAACGCCTTGGTATCGCGGCGCTTCCGGGCGGCGGAACCGGCGTGTCGACGCCGTTGCACCGCGCGATCCCACCGGTCAGAACGGTGGTGGCCAAGCCGTCCTGGCACGCCCTCGGGTGCCCGCCATGCCCTCCGCCAGACCGGCCGTCGTGCTGCTCGCCGTCCTCGTGGCGGGCTGCGGCACGGCGATCCCCGGTTCCCCCGCCGCCGCGCCGCGGACACCGGTCACGTCGAGGTCCCAGACCCTCACCATCGTGACTCCGGCACCGAGCAGCGCCGCTCCCCCCGCCCGTGGCGAAGTTCGGCACCCCGGCGGGCACCGCCGCGGTCCCGGCCGAGGCCGCCGCGGAGGACACCTCGAGGCACGCCCGCGTCATCGGCACCGGCACGCCTGCGAGCTGCACGTCGCAGGCCGTCCTCGACGGCGGTGGGCTGATCACGTTGAGCGGCAGGGGACAGCACCGCGTGCTCGACCAGGGCGGGCCGCGGCTGGTGGTCCAGAACATCACCCTCGCCGACGGCGACTCGACCGGCGACGAGACCGACGGGAGTGCGGCGCCGCGATCCGCGTGGCCTCGGCAGCCGACGACGTGCCCGTCCACGTCACGGACAGCACGTTCGAGGGCGGTGTCTGCTCCAACGGCGGGGCGTTGAGCAGCATCGGCGCGTCGTGGGTCGTGCTCAACAGCCTGATGAGGAACAACAAGGCCGTCGGCCGGGGCGCCAACCCCGCCCGCGGGGGCACGCCGGGCGGTGGCGCGGTGTTCTTCGTCAGCAACGACAGGTCGGGTTCGATGTCCGTCGAGAGCTCCACGCGCCGGCGAGCAGCCGAGGATCACCGCCTCGACGGTGCGGTGAGCCTGCCCGCGACCAGCAGCAGCACCAGCCCGCACACGCACATCGCCAGGCTGAAGCCGTAGACCCAGCGGAAACCCAGTCCCTGCGAGACGCCGAGCAACGCGCCCGCGACCATGCCGCCGACGATCTGGGTGTTGCTGAACATCGTCGTCGCGTGGCCGGGCCGGCCGGGGTCGAGGCTCTGGAAGTACGTGATGCCGACGCCCATGATCAGCGAGATGACCGTGGCGTGCAGGACCTGCGCGGCCATGACGTGCCAGACGGAGTCGGTGAACAGCATCAAACCGTGGTAGCTCAACGAGATCACCGCGCCGATGACCACGAGCCGGTGCTGCGACATCCGGTTCGCCAGCGAGCCGAACCACAGCATCATCGGGATCTCCAGCGCCGCGCACAGGCCCATCGCGAGCCCGGCGTCCCCGGCCGTGCCGCGCAGCTCGGTCGTGATGAACAGCGGCAGGCCACTCACCGCGAGTGCCACAGCTCCTTGCAGGAACAGGAAAGCCGCCGACACGACCACCATGTTGCCGCGCGCGGGTCCCGCGGCCTCTTCCTCCTCCGCCGCCTCCTCCTCGGTCCGGGCGGGAGGAACCGGAAGCGCGAGGGCGAGGGCGGCGACCCCGAGCTGGAGGATCGCGGTGGAGGCGAAGAGACCGACCCACCCCGTCTTCGCGACGAGCAGCGCGGCCACCGGCGGACCGGCGACCCACGCGACCGACAGCAGCGTCCGCAGAACGCTGACGACCATCGACGGTCCCCGGGAGACCTGCCGGCCGTACGCGAAGAGCTGCGGCAGCAACGCCCCCGTGAGCGCGATGAACACCACGGACGTCCCGAGCAGGAACCAGTAGTCGCGCAGCACGGCGAACAGGCCGTACCCGACCGCGCCCGCGACACCACCTGCGGCGAGCAGGTACCGGCGCTGCACCCGGCCGTCCGAGAGCCTGCCCATGACCGTGCTCGCCACGACCTGCGCGAGCGGGCTCACGATCAGGAAGAAGCCGAGCTGGAACGGCGAGACCTTGATCTCCTGCGTCAGGAACAAGGAACCGAACGGCAGGGCGAACGCCATCGACACGCCGGACACGACGCTGATGACGGAGAGTTGGAGGAACGTACGGGACAGGAGCGGCGAGGATCTTCTCTCGCTGAGTGCCGTCACCCGTTCATCGTGCGCGTTGACCCGTGAATCAGGAAACTCGATATCCCATTATGCGGGCAACATCTCACACGACGACGATCGCACCGTCACGACGGTGATCTGCACCACCCCTGAGCAGCCCGGATCCGGTCATTTCGACCACCTGGCAGCCGCCGAAGAACATGTTCGGCGCACGGAACCGCGTGACCGGCAATTCACTTTCCGGTCGAATTCCCGGCTCGACGTGGAGGTGGTCGCCGCTCAGGTGCATGCGGGGCGCGTCGACGGCCTCCTGGGCGGCCATGCCGCGGTCCAGGACGTTCACCAGCACCTGCAGGATCGCGCCGCAGATCCGGCTCGACCCGGCGCTGCCGAGCACGAGCTCCGCCTGGCCGTCGTTCGTGACGACCGTCGGCGCCATCATCGACGGCAGCCGGTCACCGGGCGCGTGGCTGAAGAACCCGTCGGGCGACAGGTCCTCCTCCCCCATCATGTTGTTCAGGTGCACCCCGGCGATCGAGATCCCGGACCCCGCGCCGTTCGTGGTCGTGACGCTGCACGCGGTGCCGTCCGCGTCGAGCACGGAGATGTGCGTGGTGGAGCCGAGCCGGTTCAGGTGCGCCTTCGGCGTGGCCAGCGCCCGGAGGAGGTCCTGCTGTGAGGGGTCGTCCGGCAACGCTTCGAGCATCTGCGTCAGCAACGCCCCACCAGCTGCGGGCGGCGGGTTCGTGTGGATGTCACGGCCGCGATGCCGCACGTGCAACGGCTCGCGTTGAACGGCTTCGTAAGCTGCGAGGTCTTCTCGCGTGAGGTCACCGCCGTTGCGGCCGATCCAGTCGGTGACCGCTGCCGCGATGTCGCCCCGGTAGAACGGCTCCGCGCCGTCGGTGCCGAGCCGTTCGAGGGCCTCGGCGAGCTCGGGCTGCACGAGGAGCTCACCTTCGTCGAGGGCGTTGAGCTTCGCGCTGCGGGCGAGCGGCAGCAGCAACGACGTGACGTACGCCTGGTACCGGTTCACCCGATGGCCTTCACGGGCGTGCGTGACCGCGGCGGCCACCAGCTCGTGCAACGGCGCCCGCCCGTAGGCGGTGGCTTTCGCCGCGCCGGCGGGCATCCCGAACGCGGCGACCGACGACGGTCCCACGTGGAACTCCTGCTGCGCGTCTCCGAAGTGGACGGTGATGGGGTCGAGCGGGGCCCGGTCGCCTGTGCGCCCGCGCCCCGGCGCCACGGCCGAGAAGTCCAGCAGCACAGGCGTTTCCCCCGCCGGCGCGATCATCATGTACCCGGCCGACCCGAGCCCGGTCAGCAGCGGTTCGGTGACGCACGACGTGAGCATTGCCGCGACGGCCGCGTCCACGGCGTTCCCACCGGCGCGCAGCATCGCCGCGCCCGCCTGTGCGGTGAGCGGGTGGCCCGCCGCGATCGCGCCTCGCACGGTCTACCTCCATGAAGGGAAGGCGAACAACGGTAGACCTGCGCGGGAGGGGGCGGCCACCCGGCCCGCGCGGGGGTGCGGCGGTGGTGACGGGCCGGGGTCGGCGGCCGGGCGGGGTGGCCGGGCGGGGTGGTGGTGGTGGTGGTGGTGGTGG
>NZ_FOFV01000036.1 GCF_900111005.1 Lentzea albida | reverse complement strand
GCCAGCAGCAGGGCGGCGGCTACGACCAGGGTTACGGCCAGCAGGGCGGGTACGACCAGGGTTACGGCCAGCAGCAGGGCTACGGCCAGCAGGGCGGCTACGACCAGGGCTACAACCAGGGCGGATACGCCCCGCCGGCGACCCAGGGCGCCAACCGCCAGCTCAACGCGACCCTGCACCTCGACGACGGATCCAACCGGACGTACAACCTGAAGCAGGGTGGAAACGTCGTAGGACGTGGGCAGGAAGCCGACTTCCGCCTCCCGGACACGGGAGTCTCCAGGCGCCACCTGGAAATCTCCTGGGACGGGCAGAATGCGATGCTCGCTGATCTCGGTTCGACCAACGGCACCACGGTGAACGGCACGCCAGTGCAGACTTGGCAGCTCGCGGAAGGCGACGTCGTCCGCATCGGCCACTCGTCACTGGTCTTCCGCACCGCGGGCTAGAGGTCGACACGGGCGTCGGTAAGCAACTCAAGGCAGGAGCGGTTACAACCGGTGCCAGAGCTGGTGATGCAGCTGACCAGAGCGGGCTTTCTCGTGCTCCTCTGGCTCTTTGTGCTGGCCGCCCTACGTGTGGTCCGCTCTGATCTCTACGCAGCCTCAGGGCTCCGGGCGTCAGGTCTGCCCGGATTCCGGAGGTCCGAGAAGTCGGCGAGGGGAAGCAAGGCGCCTCGGCAACTCGTGGTCACCCACGGGGCGCTGACCGGCACCCGCATCTCGCTCGACGGCAGGCCGATCCTGATCGGCCGCGCTGACGACTCCACCCTCGTCCTGGACGACGACTTCGCGTCGACCAGGCACGCGAGGCTGTCCATGCGCGGTACCGACTGGTACGTGGAGGACCTCGGCTCCACGAACGGCACCTACCTAGACCGAGCCAAGGTCACCGCACCCCTGCGCGTACCTCTCGGCACCCCGATCCGCATTGGCAAAACGGTGATCGAGCTGCGCTCATGACCTTGGTTCTTCGATACGCGGCCCGCAGCGACAGGGGCCTGGTTCGTTCCAACAACCAGGACTCCGTGTACGCGGGCCCCCGCCTGCTCGCAGTCGCCGACGGCATGGGTGGCCACGCCGCCGGTGAGGTCGCGAGCAAGGTGGTCATCGCCTCGCTGGCCCACGTCGACGACGACGAGCCTGGCGACGACCTCCTCGGCAAGCTGCGCGACGCGGTCGCGAGTGGCAACGGCGCCATCTCCGAGCTCGTGACGAGCGACCCGGACCTGGAGGGCATGGGCACCACGCTCACGGCCATCCTGTTCGCGGGCAACCGCCTCGGACTCGTGCACATCGGCGACTCGCGCGCGTACCTCCTGAGGGAGGGGTCCTTCGCCCAGATCACGCACGACGACACGTTCGTCCAGTCGTTGATCGACGAGGGCCGGATCACCCCGGACGAGGCGGCCACGCACCCGCAGCGCTCGTTGCTGCTGCGCGCCCTCACGGGGCACGACTTCGAGCCCAGCCTCACGGTGCGCGAGGCGCGCGCCGGCGACCGGTTCCTGCTCTGCTCGGACGGACTGTCCGGCGTCGTGAGCCTGGAGACGCTCGACGAGGCGATCCGCATCCCCGACCCGCAGGCCTGCGCGGACCGGATGATCGAGCTCGCGCTCAAGGGCGGCGGTCCCGACAACGTCACGGTGATCGTGGCGGACGTCGAGGACGTCACCTTCGGCGACGACTACCCGATCGTCGGTGGCGCGGCCGGTGACGGCAGCGAGGAGCACAACACCCCGCCGGACTCCGCGGCGTCACGGGCGAGCGCGCTCACGCAGCAGCGCCCGCCGATGCCGCAGCGGATGGAGGCCCCGCCGCCGCCCCCGCAGGACCCGAAGCGCAAGAAGCGCAACGCCCTCAAGGCGTTCGCGCTGATCTTCGTGCTGCTCCTGCTGGCCGGTGTCGTCGCGGTCGGCGGCAAGCTGTGGCTCAACACCCAGTACTACGTCGGCGCCACCGAGGACGGCCAGGTCGCGATCTTCCGCGGTCTCAACGGCTCCGTGCTCGGCTTCAAGCTGTCGTCCAAGGTCGAGGACTCGTGCCCGCCCGGATCCACGGGCTGCACCCCGATCACGCTGAAGGACCTGCAGGAAGCCGGTCGCAAGACGATCACCGCCGGCATCCGCAGCGACAACGGCCTGGACGGCGCGCGCGCCGCGGTCCGCCTGCTGCGCACCGAGCACATGCTGCCGCTGTGCAAGGACACGTCGTCGACGTCGACCAGCACGACGCCCTCGACGCCCTCGACGCCTCCGTCCACGACGAGCAGCACGCCCGGCAGCGCGTCCAGCACGGCACCACCGCCCAACGGGTCGACCGAGTCCACGTCCACCGAGCCTTCGCTCACCCCCTCCCAGCAGAAGCCGGGTGTGGAATGCCGGGAGGGTCCGTAGTTGATGGGCTCGCCCACCCCCGCCGGGGAAGGCTCACCAGGCGCGTCGGTGGCGACCAACACGTCGCCAGGGCTCAAGGCGCCGACGCGACGCGGCACCGAACTGGTGATGCTGTCGTTCGCTGCCGGTCTCGTGACGCTGGCACTGATCCTGGTCGAACTGAACCAGGAACGCTCGCTGAGCATGAGGATCCTGTACCTGGGCCTCGCGTACCTCGGGCTCTTCGCGTGCGCTCACCTCGCCGTGCGCAGGTGGGCGCCGTACGCCGACCCGGCGATCCTGCCGTGCGTCGCGTTGCTCAACGGGCTCGGCCTGGTGGTCATCCACCGGATCGACCTGGCGCTCGAGGGCACCGTCTTCCCGGACGGCTCGGTGTGGGACCCGGTGGCGTTCAAGCAGGTCATCTGGACCGCCATCGGGTTGTTGCTGTTCGCGGCGACGCTGAAGTTCCTCACCGACCACCGCATGCTCGCGCGGTTCGGCTACACGTTCGGCCTCGTCGGACTGGTCGCGCTGCTGCTGCCCGGTGTGCTGCCCGGTTTCATCGCGCCGACGATCAACGGCGCGAAGATCTGGCTGCGCATCGGACCGCTGTCGATCCAGCCGGGTGAGTTCGCCAAGATCCTGCTGATGGTCTTCTTCGCCGCGTTCCTGGTGTCGAAGCGGGACCTCTTCACCACGGCCGGCCGCCGGTTCCTCGGCATGGACCTGCCGCGCGCCCGTGACCTGGGCCCGCTGTTCGCGGCCTGGGGCGTCACGGTCGCGGTCATGGTCCTGCAGAAGGACCTCGGTTCCTCGCTGCTGTTCTTCGGCATCGTGCTCGTGCTGCTCTACGTCGCCACCGAACGCGCGGCGTGGGTGGTGCTCGGTCTCGGCCTGTTCGCCGGTGGCGCGGTCGTCGCGTGGAAGCTCTTCACGCACGTCCAGCAGCGCGTGGCGAACTGGCAGGACCCGATCGCCCGCTACGACGTCATCGGCGGCGGCTACCAGATCTCGCAGTCGTTGTTCGGGCTCGCGACCGGCGGCATCGGTGGTGCCGGGCTCGGCGCGGGCCGGCCGGAGATGATCCCCGAGGCCAACACCGACTTCATCACCGCCGTGATCGGCGAGGAGCTCGGGTTCGTCGGCTTCGCGGCGCTGCTGCTGGTCTACATGATCTTCGCGCTGCGCGGCCTGCGCAGCGCCATCGCCGTGCGCGACAGCTTCGGCAAGCTCCTGGGCGGCGGTCTCGCGTTCGCGGTCTGCTTCCAGGTGTTCATCGTCGTCGGTGGTGTCACCAAGCTGATCCCGATGACGGGTATCACCGCGCCGTTCCTGTCCTACGGCGGTTCGTCGCTTCTCGCGAACTACATCCTGGTCGCGTTGCTACTGCGAATTTCTGCGGCGGCACGGGCCCCGCAGCGGGCCGCGAAGCCGAAACCGCAACAACCGGCCATCGCGGACCAGCACACTGTGATGGTGGAGCGTCCCAAATGAACACACCGCTCCGCCGCGTCGGCATGGCCATGATGGTGATGATCCTGCTCCTGCTGGGCAACGCCACGTGGGTCCAGGTGATCAACGCCGACGAGTGGCGCAAGAACGCCTACAACCGCCGGGTGCTGCTCGACGAGTACGCCCGCAAGCGCGGTCTCATCACCGTCGCCGACGGCACGGTGATCGCGGACGTCAAGGAGACGACCGACCGCCTCCGGTTCCTGCGCACCTACAACGCGGGCCCGGCCTACGCGCCCGTCACCGGGTACCTGTCGGTCACCTACGGCACCTCCGGCATGGAGCGCGCCGAGAACGACCTGCTGAACGGCTCGGACGACAGGCTGCTGGCGCGCCGCATCTCCGCGCTGATCACCGGTCGCGACCCGGTCGGCGGCAACGTCCAGCTCACCCTGAACTCCAAGGTGCAGCAGACCGCGTACGACCAGCTGACGGCGAAGGGCTACACCGGTTCCGTCGTCGCGATCAAGCCGGACACCGGCGAGATCCTCGCGATGGCGAGCACGCCGTCCTACGACCCGAACCTGCTCGCGAGCCACGACGTGAACGAGCAGGCGGCGGCCTGGAAGCAGCTCACCTCGAAGGACGCGAACGACCCGCTGGTCAACCGCGCGACGCAGGCGCTGTACCCGGCCGGCTCGACGTTGAAGGTCGTCGTCGCCGCGGCCGCGCTGGCGGACGGCAAGAACAAGGACGCGCAGTACACCGCCAAGGGCACCGTGAAGCTGCCGAACACGCAGACGGACCTGCCGAACTTCAACGGCACCCCCTGCGGCCCCGGCGAGACGGTGTCGATGGAGACCGCGCTCGCCAAGTCGTGCAACACGGCGTTCGGCGAGATGGCGGGCCAGGTCGGCGCGAACAAGCTGCGCCGGCAGGCGGAGAAGTTCGGCTTCAACGACCCCGACCTCACCGTGCCGCTGGCCGTCGAGACCTCGACGCTCGGCCCGATCCCGGACGAGGCCGCGCTCTGGCAGACCGGCATCGGCCAGCGCGACGTGCAGATCACGCCGCTGGAGAACGCGGTGATCGCGGCGACGATCGCGAACAACGGCAAGCGCATGCAGCCGTACCTCGTGTCGAAGGTCCTCGGCCCGGACCTGAAGCCGATCGACGAGACCGACCCCGACGAGGTCGACACCGCGATGAGCACGGCGAACGCTAACGCCCTGCGGGACATGATGATCCAGTCGGAGATCAACACCGGTGGCGAGGGCCGCCTGCAGAACGTGCAGGTGGCGTCCAAGACCGGTACCGCGGAGCACGGCGCCAAGCCGTTGGAGAACAACCCGCACGCCTGGTACATCGCCTTCGCCCCGGCGCAGAAGCCGGAGATCGCGATCGCGGTCATCGTGGAGGACGGTGGCGACCGCGGTCTGGGCGCCACCGGCGGCAAGGTCGCCGCGCCGATCGGGCGTGCCGTGATGAACGCGTACCTGGCAGGCCGCTGATGCTCACGACGGGCCAGCTCCTCGCCGACCGCTACCGCCTCACCAGGCGGATAGCGGTCGGTGGCATGGGCGAGGTCTGGGAGGCGGCGGACGACAGGCTCGACCGCCGCGTCGCCGTGAAGGTGCTCAAGGCGGAGCTGTCCGGGGACCCCGAGTTCCTGCACCGCTTCCGCACCGAGGCGCGGATGACCGCGTCGCTCAACCACCCCGGCATCGCGTCGGTGCACGACTACGGCGAGACGGCGTCCATCGCGGACGGGCCGGAGGACACGGCCTACCTGGTGATGGAGCTCGTCGAGGGCGAACCGCTCGCGACGATCATCTCCCGCGGCCGGCTGACCGCCGAGGTGACGCTCGACCTGCTGGAGCAGACCGGGAACGCGTTGCAGGCCGCCCACGAACGCGGCCTGGTGCACCGGGACGTCAAGCCCGGCAACATCATGGTCACGCCGTCGGGGAAGGTGAAGATCACCGACTTCGGCATCGCGAAGGCCGTGGACGCGGCCCCCGTGACGCGGTCCGGCATGGTCATGGGCACGGCGCACTACATCGCCCCGGAGCAAGCTCTTGGCGGTGAGGCCGAACCGGCGAGCGACGTCTACTCGTTGGCGGTGTGTGGTTACGAGTGCCTGGCCGGTCACCGGCCGTTCCTGTCGGACAACGCCGTGACCGTCGCGATGATGCACATCCGCGACATCGCGCCGCCGTTGCCGCGCGACGTGCCTCCGGGCGCGCGGGCGTTGATCGAGGCCACGCTGGTGAAGGACCCGAGGCAGCGCTACCGGACCGGCGGGGAGTTCGCCGCCGCGGTCAGCGCCGTGCGGGTCGGTCAGCCGTTGCCGACGCCGTCCGGATTCGTCATGCCGCCGATCCCGCAGCAGGTCGTGCAGCCACCGCCCCAGGTGTCCCAGCCGTTGCCGATCCCGCAGCAGTCCGCGCACCACCCGACGGGACCGGTGCTCACGGGCACCCACCCGCCGCACCAGACCGGAACGTTCACCCCCATGCCGACACCACCGGGGAGAAACCGGACCGTCGTCTGGGTTATGGTCGCTTTTCTGGTGACCGTGCTCCTGGTGCTCGGCGTGGTCGTGCTGTGGAAGATGACCGCGGGGTCGAACGAAGGCACCGGGCAGGGTGGCCGGCCGATCACCTCCACTTCGGTGAACCCGAACGCGCCGGCGAACGGGCAGGCGAAGCCCGATTCCGCCGACCGGATACCGGGGAGTTCGCCGAAGCGGATCAACGAGGACGACTACATCGGTCGTTCCGGCGACGAGGTCAGCATCGACCTGATCGACCACGGCCTGGAGCCACGGGTGCAGAGCGCGCAGGGCACGTCGCCGGGCGACCTGAAGAAGTGCAGGGTCACCGCCATCGAGCCGACAGGCGAGGTGCCGGCCGGCTCGCAGGTGAAGGTGACGTGCGCGCCATGAGCAAGACCAGAACCGATTTGGGAACACCGTCGACGAGGAGCGGGACGAAGCACCGATGAGCACTCCGCGACTGCTCTCAAACCGCTACGAACTGGGCGAGACCCTCGGGTACGGCGGCATGTCCGAGGTCCACAAGGGGCGGGACGTCCGCCTCGGCCGGGACGTGGCGATCAAGGTGCTGCGAGCCGATCTCGCCCGCGACTCCCAGTTCCAGGAACGTTTTCGCCGTGAGGCGCAGAACTCCGCCGCGCTGAACCACCCGGCGATCGTCGCCGTCTACGACACAGGTGAGACGCAGACCGAGTACGGCCCGTTGCCGTACATCGTGATGGAGTTCGTCGACGGGCGAACGCTGCGCGACATCGTGAAGACGCAGGGCCCGCTGTCGGGCAAGCGCGCGATGGAGGTCATGGCCGACGTGTCGGCCGCCCTCGACTTCAGCCACCGGCACGGCATCGTGCACCGGGACGTGAAGCCGGCGAACGTGATGATCACGAAGTCCGGCGCCGTCAAGGTGATGGACTTCGGCATCGCCCGCGCGCTGCACGACGGCCAGGCCGCGGTCACCCAGACCGCGGCGGTCATCGGCACGGCCCAGTACCTGTCGCCGGAGCAGGCGCGCGGCGAGTCCGTCGACGCCCGTTCCGACGTCTACGCGGCCGGCTGCGTGCTGTTCGAACTGCTGACCGGCGAGCCGCCCTTCACCGGCGACTCCCCCGTCGCGGTCGCGTACCAGCACGTCCGGGAGGACCCGAAGGCACCGTCGCAGCTCAACCCCAAGGTGTCGCCGCAGCTCGACGCGATCGTGCTGAAGGCGATGTCGAAGGGCCCGGCGAACCGCTACCAGTCGGCGGCGGAGATGCGCGCCGACCTGGTGCGCGTGCTGTCGGGCCAGCGCCCGTCCGCGCCCGCCGTGATGACGGCCGAGGACCGCACCGCCGTGATGAACGAGCAGGCGGCCGCCCGTCCCGCGCGCACGCAGGTCGTGTCCGGTGGCAGGCACCGCCCGGCGGCGTTGAAGTCGGAACCGGACGACGTCTACGACCCGCTCGCCGACGAGGAAGAAGAGCGTCGCGCGAGGCGGAAGAAGGCGCTCATGATCACGCTGGTCGTGATCCTGTGCGTGGCCGTGCTCGGCCTCGCCGCGTGGATCACCGCGAACGTGATGGACAAGAGTTCCGGAGCGCCGGAGAAGACCACGGTCCCGTCGATCGTCGGACTGAGCCCGCTCGAGGCCAAGGACAAGATCAGGAACGCCGGTCTGTTGGCCGTCCAGGAGGACGTGGCCTGCGAGCCCGGTGCCGGTGGCGCCCCCGCGAAGTGCAACGCCGACCAGATCAACAAGGTCATCGGCACGAACCCGCCGGAGGGCACCCAGGTCTCGAAGGGCGGCCAGGTCACCATCTCCGTCGGCGCGCCTCCCGGTGAGGGCACCGTCCCCGACCTGAAGGGCAAGACCCCGGCGGAGGCCCAGGCGGTCCTCGACAAGGACCCCAACGGCTTCAAGCTGGAGCAGGCCGCCGAGACCGTCGCGGTCGACGACGCGAGCAAGGCCGGCAAGGTCGCGCAGCAGAACCCCGACGTCGGCGTGAAGCTGAAGAAGGGCAGCACGATCACCATCCAGCTCGGCAAGGCGCCGGACAAGGTGAACGTGCCCGGCGTGGTGAACAGCGACGAGGACGACGCCCGCCAGACGCTCGAGGGTTCCGGCTTCACCGTGCAGATCGAGCAGGTCGACAGCGCCCGGCCCGCCGGCACGGTCCTGTCGCAGACCCCCGGCGCCAACAGCAAGGTCGACAAGGGCACGACCGTCACGCTGAAGGTCTCGAAGGGCAACCAGATCGAGATGCCCGACCTGGTCGGCCTCGACCAGAGGGCGGCCGAGAACAAGCTGAAGTCGCTGGGCTGGAACGGTTCCTTCAACGTGCAGAAGGAGTCCACCACGGACCCGACGAAGCGCGACCAGGTGCTTTCGCAGCAGCCGGCGAAGGGCACGGCGATCACGAAGGGCACGGCGGTCACCGTGACCGTCGGCTCGCTGGGGATCGGCGGCAGTTAGCACCCAGGACGTGAAAAGGGCGGCTCCCGCTGGGGAGCCGCCCTTTTTCGTGCTCGTACCGCTCGTCAGAGGCGCGCGGCCGCGGCGAGCGTGCGCATGCCGTTCTCGAGCTGCGCGACCGTGGACTCGGGGACCTCGAACCCGCACACCTTGAGCCAGTTGGCGAGCATGCGGTGGCCGCCGTCGGTCAGCACGGACTCGGGGTGGAACTGCACGCCCTCGACCGGCAGTTCCCGGTGGCGCATCGCCATCACGATGCCGGTCTCGGTCTTCCCGGTGACCTCGAACTCCGCCGGGATCGTCTCCGGCAGCACCGTGAGCGAGTGGTAGCGGGTCGCGATGAACGGCTGCGGCACACCCGCGAGGACACCGTGGCCCTCGTGGAAGACGATGCTCGTCTTGCCGTGCAGCAACTCGGGCGCACGATCCACCGTGCCGCCCCACACCACGCCGATGGCCTGGTGACCGAGGCAGACGCCGAAGACGGGTTTGCCGATGTCGGCACACTTCTTGATGACGTCGACGCTCGCGCCCGCGCGCTCCGGTGTCCCGGGCCCCGGGCTGACGAGGACGCCGTCGACCTGGTCGATCTCGTTGAGGTCCACCTCGTCGTTGCGCCGCACGACGCACTCCGCACCCAGCTGGGCCAGGTACTGGACGAGGTTGTAGACGAAGCTGTCGTAGTTGTCGACCACGAGCACGCGCATGGAGAAAGCCTAGTCGGTCGCGTCGAGTGAGTTAGCTCTCGTCTTCACCTAGGTAAGGCTACCCTAAAATAGGTGTCATGAGTCGCCCCTTGCGCGTCGCCATCGTCGGCGCCGGACCGGCCGGCGTGTACGCCGCCGACATCCTGACCAAGTCCGACGTCGACGCGCAGATCGACCTGTTCGAGAAGCTGCCTGCGCCCTACGGTCTCGTCCGCTACGGCGTGGCGCCCGACCACCCCCGCATCAAGGGGATCGTCGGCGCGCTGCAGAAGGTGCTCGACCGGCCGTCGGTCCGCTTCTTCGGCAACGTCGAGTACGGCGTCGACATCAAGCTCGACGACCTGCGCCAGTTCTACGACGCCGTCATCTTCTCGACCGGCGCCTCGGCCGACCGCGCCCTCGACATCCCCGGCATCGACCTGCCGGGCAGCCACGGCGCCGCGGACTTCGTCTCCTGGTACGACGGCCACCCGGACGTCCCGCGCACCTGGCCGCTCGAGGCCAGCTCCGTCGCGGTGCTCGGCGTCGGCAACGTCGCACTGGACGTGGCCCGCATCCTCGCGAAGACCGCCGACGAACTGCTGGTCACCGAGATCCCGCAGAACGTCTACGAGGGCCTCAAGTCCTCGCCGGTCACCGACGTGCACGTCTTCGGCCGCCGCGGCCCGGCGCAGGCCAAGTTCACGCCCCTCGAACTGCGCGAGCTCGACCACTCGCCGAACGTCGAGGTCATCGTCCACGCCGAGGGCATCGAGTTCGACGAGGCCTCGATGGTCGCGATCAGGACCAACAAGCAGGTCGAGATGATCGTGAAGACCCTCCAGGAGTGGGCGATCCGCGACGTCGGCACCCGACCGCGCCGCCTGCACCTGCACTTCCTGGAGGCGCCGGTCGAGGTCCTCGGCTCCGACCACGTCACCGGCCTGCGCACCGAGACCCAGGAGCTCACCGGTGACGGCAACGTCCGCGGCACCGGCGTCTTCACCGACTGGGACGTCCAGGCCGTATACCGCGCCGTCGGCTACCTCTCGACGCACCTGACCGACATCCCGTTCGACCACGTCTCGGGCACGATCCCCCACCTGGCGGGCCGCGTGCTGGACCTCGACGAGGTCCCCGTGCCCGGCGTCTACACGACCGGCTGGATCAAGCGCGGTCCGATCGGCCTCATCGGCCACACCAAGGGCGACGCCCTGGAGACCATCACGAGCCTGCTGGAGGACGCGGCCGCACTCCCCCTCGCCACGTCACCGTCCCCGGACGCGGTGGTCGAGTTCCTCACGCAGCGCGGCGTGCCGTTCGTGACCAACGAGGGCTGGAGCCGCCTCGACGCACACGAGATCGCGTTGGGTGCCGCGCACGGCCGTGAGCGCGTGAAGGTCGTCTCGCGCGAGGAGATGACCGCCGTTTCGAACGGCTGAACGGCTGAACGGCTGAACGCCGTTCTTCGATGAAGCCGCCATCGCGTGTGGGCGCGATGGCGGTTTCACTTGTTTCGGTCGCGGCTGTGCGGACACTGGTTCCGTGAACGCCGCACTCCGCAACCGCATGCTCGCCTGTGACCTGCTGGTGGCGGGCGACCCCGACGAGGTGGCCGACGAGGTGCTCGCGCTGGCTCGCGACCTCGTCCGGGTCACCGACGAACGGATCAGGACGTGGACGTCGTGACCACCGAACTCGACGAGCGGCTGCTGCGCCTGCACGTGCGGGGAGCCGACGGATCGCTCGACCCGGAACGGGCGGTGTGGACCGCCTGCGACCTGCTGGTCGCGGGCCTCGACACCCCGGCGTTGTGCGAGCTCGCCGGCGAGTCACCGACGCGGCTGGAAGCGGGCGACGCCGCCGCGCTGGTCCGGCAGGTGGTCGTCGAGCTCGGCCTCAAGCCGATGACCCACGACGAGGCGAACTGGTTCCTCGGCCGCGAGGCCGCCCGCAAGATCGTGGCGGGCGCGCCGCGGGCCGAGTGGGAGGGCGCGACCTGGCGGATCACCATCGAGGTCAACGACGACGAGGACGGCGTCTTCTGGGCGTTGGCCCGGTACGACACCGACCCCGAGCCGTTCCTCGGCTACGTCCGCCAGTACCTGGAACGTGCCGAGGAGCAGCTCACTCGGTGGTGACGTTGTTGAACGGCAGCAGCGGCTCCGCCCACGGGAACACCACGAACATCAGCAGCGCCACGATGCCGACGACCAGCACCACGGCCTCGGCGATCCGCAGGTACAGCGGGCCCGGCAGGTGCCGCCAGATCCAGCCGTACATCAGGCCTCCGTCATCTCGGGCGGCACGAAGCCGTCGGCCACCGGGTAGCTCTTGGTCTCGATGGCGTGCACGATCAGGCGCTGCTTGTCGGAGAAGCGCGGGTGACAGGTCGTCAGGGTGAGCAGGCGGGCCTGCTTGTCGGCGGGGACGGTGGCGCCCACCTGGTGCGGGATCGGGGCGATGACCTCGCCCTGGGTCGGGGCGACGATCTCCTGGCCGACGGTCTTCGCGTAGGCGTCGCCCAGCGTCGTCGAGAGCGGTGCGACGCCGGCGCAGGCCGCCTGTTTCGACTTCGGGTTCGACGCCCAGCCCGACACCTCGCTGCTCATCGGGAGCACGCGGTAGACGAACCACTGGGTCTGGGTCTGCACGACGATCGAGTTGCACGACTCGAGGAGGTCGAGGTCGTTGAACGGCGCGCCCTTGCCGACGCGGTGGCCCGCGATGGAGAAGTTGCCCGCCTCGCCCGGCTGCGCGGTGTCCTTGTAGTGGCCGGGGCCGATCTCGAGGTGCTTGTCCGTGGTGCCCTCGACGACGGAGAACTTCCAGTCGTTGCCGAACACCGGGATGTACATCTTCGCGAAGGCCTTGCCCTCGATGAGGTTGAGCTTCGACTGCCGGTTCGGGTCGGCCGGGGGCGGCGTGACGACGTTCGAACTCCACTCGGAGTCGAGCGCGGCGGTCGCGTCCTCCTGCTTGCCCGCGGAGAGCAGGTCGGTCACGTAGACCTCGTAGACGACGAACAGCAGCACGACGAGGCCCATCGTGATGAGTGCCTCACCGAAGCCGCGCACCGCCTTGCGGCCGAAGCTCTCGGGCGGCAGTTCGTCCTTGGCCGGCTCGTCGTCGTAGTACTCGTCGTCGTAATCGTCGTAGTCGTCCTCGACGCGCGGGATCACCTCGGTGGGCGGGTCGACCGGGCGAGGACGCGGTGGCATCGGGCGGCGCGGCATGCCCTGCGGCGGGGTTCCGGGCGGCGGACCGGGACGGCCCGGCTGCGGCATTCCGCGCGCCGGCGTGCCAGGCGCGGGCGTCTGGAAGGGCTGGCCCGGCTGACCGAAGGACGGCGGGCCCTGGCGGTGCCGGGGCGGCGCGTTCGGAGGAAGGCTTCCGGAGAAAGCGCTGGTGAACTGCGTTGCTTCCGGCGGAGGCAGCGGGCGGGCAGAAGGAGTGGGCCGCACCTGCTGAAGGTCGTCACGACGGGGTGCAGGACGCCGTGGAGGCGGCTGCTGCGGTCCCGAGTTCACCTGAGAACCTCCGCGCGCACTGTGAACTGAAAACAACTGCGTCTACAAGGATGGTTCGCTGACCACCATCGCTACGTTAACGTGTCTACTGAGTAGTGCACGTAAACTCGCGTCACTCACGGATATCCACGTCAGGCGAGGACAGCATGCCCAAGTCCAAGGTCCGGAAGAAGGCGGTCTACACCGCACCCACTGACCGCCGCACGCCGGTCAAGGTCAAGGCAGCGGGGCCGTCTCACCCGGTCTACGTCGCCGTCATGCTCGGCTTCATGCTGCTGGGCCTCTCTTGGCTGGTCGTCAACTACATCGCGGCCGAGAAGATCCCGTTCATGCTCGAACTGGGCGCGTGGAACTTCGCCATCGGCTTCGCGCTGATGATCATCGGTCTGCTGATGACGATGCGCTGGCGCTAGGTGCGCGCCGGCTCACAGTTCGCACAGGTCGGCCCGGACGTCACACGTCCGGGCCGACCTTTGTTCGCACCAGGTTCACCCGGTTCATCCGAGCGTCACCGAAGCACAGAGCTGTAAGTCATCCCCATTGGGGACAA
Organism: Lentzea albida; assembly: GCF_900111005.1. Classification (GTDB taxonomy): domain Bacteria; phylum Actinomycetota; class Actinomycetes; order Mycobacteriales; family Pseudonocardiaceae; genus Lentzea; species Lentzea albida. The sequence continues at coordinate 21,329 of NZ_FOFV01000036.1, read as the reverse complement.
GTCCTGTGGACAACTTTGCACCAAAATGCACAAGCGACGGTTTTCCCTCTTAAGGACCCGTTCGGTTGTCCACATTCATGCGGCACACTCGACGGTGTGACTCGCACCTGGTCCACCCCCACCCCACTGGTCGTCGTCGGGTGGGTCGCCGCCGCCGCCCTCGCCCTCGCGACGCTGCTCGCCGACGACAACGCGGGCCGTCTCCTCATCGGGCTGGCAACGCTGCTGGTCACCTACCTCGCGGCGTTCGCGTCGATCGCCAGGCCGAGGCTCACGGCGGACGCGGACGGGCTCGCCGTGCGCGGGTTCGCGAGCACGACGCTGCTGCCGTGGCACGAGGTGAAGGTCAAGCTGCAGACCACCCGCCGCCTCGGCAGGGAACAGCAGACGCTGGAACTCGACGCCGACGACCGGCTCGTGGTGCTCACGAGACTGGACCTCGGCGCCGATCCCGAAGAAGTCGCCGGAGTTCTGCACGCACTGCGCCCGTGAATCAGTTCGGGCCGCACGTCCTGGCGTACTCGAGGACGAGTTCCGCTGCCGTGTCGAGTTCGGTGGCGCGCAATGCGAACATGCCGCCGAGCAACAGGACCGCGGCCACCACGGCGCCGATCTGGTAGGCGTTGCGGTTCTGCCGCGGCGCCCTGACCATCGCGAGCGTCAGCAGGCCACCGATGACGAACCCGCCGAGGTGCCCGAGCAGCGAGGCGTTGGTGAAGAGGTTCGACACCAGGTTGATGCCGACGACCACGAGGATCGTGGAGATGTCCCGCTTCTGCCGCTTGAACACGATCAGCAGCGCGCCCATCAGGCCGAACACCGCGCCGGACGCGCCGGCGAGCTGCTGGCAGACGGTGCCGAAGTAGAACGCCGCCGCGCTGCCGCCGAGCAGCGACAGCAGGTACACGGCGCTGTACCGCAGCTTGCCGAGCTCCTGCTCGACCACGGGGCCGACCACGAAGAGCGCGGCCATGTTGAGCGCGAGGTGGATCAGGCCGAAGTGCATGAAGCCCGACGTGAAGACGCGCCACCACTCACCGTTGGCGGTGAGCTCCGGGATCATCGACGTCGCCGTGAACAGCCCCGAACGCTGGTTGTTCATCGGGCTGCCGGACTGGACGACCGTCACCACGTACGCGAGCACGTTGAGCGCGATCATCACCTGCGTGATGACCGGACGGCCGTTCGAGAGCACCGCACCCGCAGAGGTGCGGGCCTGGCGGACCGAGCGGGCGCCCTCGTTGACGCAGTCGACGCACTGCATGCCGACCGAGGCGTCGCGCAGGCACTCCGGACACGCCGGGCGCTCGCACCTGGTGCAGCGCAGCCGGGTGGGCCGATCGGCATGACGTGCGCAGACCGGGGTTTCCGGCTCCGCTCCGATCGGCCCTTCCGGTGGCACTTGTGCGTTGCTCACGCGCGTTCGATCGTGATCCGCTCGATCTTGATGTCGTTGACCGGACGGTCGCCCGCGCCGGTCGTGGTGTTGCCGATCGCGTCGACGACGTCGCGCGACTCCTGGTCCGCGACCTCACCGAAGATCGTGTGCTTGAAGTTCAGCCACGTCGTCGGCGCCACGGTGACGAAGAACTGGGAGCCGTTGGTGTTGGGCCCGGCGTTCGCCATCGCGAGCAGGTAGGGCTTGTTGAACTGCAGTTCGGGGTGGAACTCGTCCGCGAAGCGGTAGCCGGGGCCACCGCGGCCGGTGCCCGTCGGGTCACCGGTCTGGAGCATGAAGCCCGCGATGACGCGGTGGAACAGGGTGCCGTTGTAGAACGGACCCGAGTTCGTGCCGCTCGCGTTCGCCTCGGTGTAGTCCCGGGTGCCCTCGGCGAGCCCGACGAAGTTCGCCACCGTCTTGGGGGCGTGGTCGGGGAACAGGTTGATGCGGATGTCGCCCTGCGTGGTGTGCAGGGTCGCCGTCACCTTGGTCCCGACGAAGGATTCGTTGCTGTCAGCCACCACCCCATCGTGCCATCACAGGCGCCGATGTTCAGAAAGGGGCACGATGGGTACCTCTATCTCATCACCGGACGACAACGTGTGGAGCAGAGGATGGACGAGGTGGACGTCATGACCCGAGCCGGCGAGAACGTGGGCAAGGCTGTCGGCACCGGTCTGAAGGCCGCGCGTCAGGGTGTCGTTCGCGCTGGTCACGTCGCGGAGGCCAAGCTGGCCGACCGCGGCATCACAGCCGACCAGGTTCGCGGCGCACTCGTCGAGCGAGCTGACACGCTCATGGGCAAGGCCGAGGACTGGGAGAAGCAGACCCGTCGCTCCCGCAAGCGCCTCGCGAAGAAGAGCGCGAAGACCCGCGCGGACCTCATGTCCAAGGCCGAGGTCGTGCGCAAGGAAGTGAAGAAGGCGGCCAAGCACGCTCGCAAGGACGCGAAGGTGCGCGCCAAGGAGATCCGCAAGGCCGCGGCCCAGCTCGGTGCCGACGCACCGAAGCGCCGCCGCTGGCCGTGGGTGCTGGGCCTCCTGGTCGCGGCGGCCGCGGCGGGCTACGTCGCGATGACGCGCCGGCCGCAGGAGGTGTACCTGCAGGAGGAGGAGCAGGCCCCGCACGCGGAGCCCGTCCTCAACGGCCAGGTTCCGAGCCAGAAGGAACCGGTCAAGTAGTTCAGAGCTTCAGGCCCTTGATCACCTCTTCCGCGATCCTGCGGGCCTTGATCGACTGCTTCTGGTTGCTCGTGACCACGACAGCGGCGTCGCTCTTCGCCACGGCGTAGACGACGCCGCTGTCGCCGTTCACGTACCCCCCGGTCCACCCGGTGGGCGAGTTGGCGGGCTGTGAACCGTCCGGCGCCGCCTCGTTCACGATCGTCTTCGCAACGCGTTCGTCACCCACGTACACGCGCACGGTCAGCTGGACCTCCGTCGCGTTGGCGTAGAAGAAGCACGCCGGGTGCGGTTCGTCCGTTGACAGTTTCACTTTGGGCACGAGCTGACCGTTGGCCTGTGCGACGAAAGCGGTCGCCAGGTACGGGCACGTGCCGTCCTTCGCGGGCTGGGGCGCGGGCGGCACGGTCGCAGCCGCGCTGGTCGTGGTGGTGACCTGCTGGGGCTGACCGGTCGGCACCGGAGAGGCGTGGCCGCCGACCGTGCCGCACGCGGCGAGGACGCCGAGCAGGGGCAGCAACAGTGCTCGTTTCATAGGGGCAACAGTCAACCAGATACGTGGAGCGACGGAACCGGCACACTCAGGATTGGTCCATACCTTTTGTGCCCTGTCCCCTGACACCGCGCCCCGGAAGGACGTTGACCATGGAGTTCCTGGAGCAACGACGAGAGCACGCACTGGCACTGTTCCGCATCGTCATCGGCCTGCTCTTCGTCTTCCACGGCGTGCAGAAGATCTCGAAGGGAACCGAGTTGCTGTCGTGGCCCGGCGGGCCTGCGAGCCTCATCGAACTGATCGGCGGCGCTCTCGTCCTCATCGGCCTCTGGACGCGCTGGGCCGCGCTCATCAGCTCGGGCGCGATGGCGTACGCCTACTTCGTGGTCCACCAGCCGAAGGGCCTGCTGCCGATCCAGAACGGCGGCGAGCTGGCCGCGGTCTACTCCTGGGCGTTCCTGCTCCTGGTCTTCACGGGAGCCGGTGCCTGGAGCATCGACCACCTCCGCAAGAAGTCCGCCGAGAAGTCGCTCGCCACCGCGTGACGCGAGTGCGCTGAGGCCCCGTTCCCAACGGCGCGAACAGGGCTTCAGTCGGTCAGGTCATGACGGCGGTGCGCCCCGGCGCACTCCTCATCGTGCTGACGGGCACCAGGAGCAGCGCGGCCACCAGGAAGACGGCGGCCAGCACGACCCAGCCCAGCACGCTCCGGCCCGACGCGAGCAGGGCGAACAGCACCGGCCCCACGAGCATGGCGACGTCCCAGCCGACGTTGTACACGCCCTGGTACTGGCCGAGCTTCTCCTCGGGGGCGATGCCGTACACGAGCCCCCACGACCCGGCCGAGTAGAGGACTTCCCCACCCACCAGCGCGAGCGCGAGGACGACCACCGCGGCCACCGCGAGCGGTCCGTCGTGGGCGAGTGCGGCGAGGGGGAACATGACGGCGGCGAGCGCGAGCAGCACGCCTCCCCGCCGGCCGGCTCGGGACGACGACGCCAGGTCGGACACCTTGCGGGACGCCGGTACCTGCAGCAGCACCACACCACCGGTGTAGATGACCATCGCGACCGACACGACCCACAGCGGCACCTGCATCCGCGTGGACACCCACAACGGCAGCGCGATCGTCAGCAACGACTCCGAGACCGTGAGCACGCAGTTCAGCACGACCAGCACGGCGAACCGCCGGTCCCTGAGCACGCCGAACCGGGACGGCCCTGCCTTCGTCTTCCCGGCCGCGGGCTCGACCAGGACCCGCGTCCGACGCGGCGCGGAGAGCCACACCAGCAGACCGACGACGACCAGGGTGACCGCCTCGGCCGCGAACCCGATCTGGAACGCCACTTTCGAGTCCACCAGCAGCACGAGGGCGCCGAGTCCGAGACCGGCCACCATCGCCGCGTTCGTCAGCGACTTCACGACCGCGCGGTAGCGGACACGACGCTCCGCAGGCACCGTCCGGCCGACGATCGCACCGAGCACGGCCGCTCCCCCGCGGCCGCAGATCGTCAGCACGCTCAGCAACGCCAGCGCGAGCCAGGGCCCGGAGACGATCACGGCGGCCGTCGCCGCACTCATCGTCCACACGAGGCAGGCGTACAGGCGGTAGCCGTTCACCCGGTCCGCGAGGTGGCCGACCACGGGTCCGGAGACCAGGCCCAGGAATGCGGCCACGCTCATCCCCACGCCGTATAGCGCGGGGTCGAGATGAACGTGACGCACCAGGTAAAGCGCGAGCAACGAATACGACAGGCCTGTTCCCAGGTGCAGGATCGTGAGCGATACCGCGAGAACGCGCTCCTGTTTTCCTGACAGCGCGTCGACGAGAACGGACTTGTTCAGCCGAGCCATTGCACACCCTCAGTCAGCGCTGCGCCCTGCTCCGGCCGCTTCCTCGCGTCGCCGGGCCCGCCTGCGCCGACACGCTCCGCTTCGCGGACTGATGACCTGGAACTGACTCGGGCCGGGTGGTTCCGCTAAATGCGGAGCCACCCGGCCCGAGATGTGTGCACCGTGGAGACGAGGGGAATCGAACCCCTAACCCCCGCCTTGCAAAGGCGGTGCTCTGCCAATTGAGCTACGTCCCCGAGCCTGAGGGTGGTGGACCACCCGTCAGAGCGAAGATCAGTCGGTGGGAGCGGTGGCCTCGCGCCACAGGTCCGCGTCGGCCTTGGCCGAACGGCTGCGCTTCACGAAGAACAGGACCGCACCGGCCACCACGACGAGTGCGATGATCTTCTTAGCCACTCTGAACCCCTCCAAAGACAGTTGTGCCCCGACCTACCGGACCAGCCTACAGGCTTTGTGGGTCTTCAGCCGGGGCTCCGGAACTCGCATCCGGACAGAATCGAGATAGTGATTCGAGAGAGTTTCGAATCGAGTGGGCCTAGGAGGACTTGAACCTCCGACCTCTTCATTATCAGTGAAGCGCTCTAACCGCCTGAGCTATAGGCCCTCGATCAACTGTCACCCGCTCGGGGCGACGAGGAGAACCTTACAGGATCGTCCTCGCCGCTCCCAAATCGGGGGTCACTCTCGCTCGGAGAGCGTCAACTCCAAGCCACCGGCCAGATCCGCGGACACGTTGTAGACGAACGCGCCCACGGTCGCGAGGGCCGTGAACAGCACGATGTTGACGGCACCGATGATCGCCGAGACGCCGAACACGCGGCCGGCGCTGATCAGCGGTTCGCCGGGCTCGTTGGCCTGGAGCAGGTCGTTCGCGGTGCTGTTGATCTTGTCCCAGACCCCCATGCCGTGCAGCACGCCGTAGAGCACGCCGACCGCCACGAGCCAGACGAAGAACAGCGCGACGCCGAGCACCAGGGCGAGCTTGAGCACCGACCACGGGTCGACGCGCTTCACCTGCAGCGAGGCGCGGCGCGGGCCGCGACCGGGGCGGCGGGCCGACGGCGTGGACGCGGCGGGACGGGCACCGCCGTTGCCGAGGTTCACCGACGTGCGGCTGCTGCCGAGACCCGCGGGCACCGCCGAGCCCGTGACCACCGGCTTCTGCACCTTGACGGTGTCCGGGTCGGTCTGCGGGAAGGCGGGGGCCGGCTCGGACGGAACGGGCGGCGCGGCCGGAGCCGTGTACGTCTCCGTCGCGTCGTGCTGGCCGGCCTCCGTGTCGTTCGTCACGCGCTGCCAGGGCGGCGGCGCCGAGACGACGACCGGTTCGTCCGCGGTGGGGGCGGGAGTGGCGGCGGCACTCGGAGCAGGAGTCGGCGGGGTGTCGATCGACACCGTCTTCTCCTCGACCGGGGTGGCCGCGGCCTTCTCGGCCGGCTTCTCCTGCACCGGCGCGGCGGCCTCCGCCGCCTTCTCCGCCGACACGGGCTTGGTCTTGTCCTGCGCGGTTCCACCCGAGGAACCGGAGGCCGCTGCCGAATCCGCCTTCTCCGCGGGCTTGCTCGCGGACTTCTGGGGAGTCGGTTTGGTGATCACGGCGGTCTTGTCCGCGTCCCGACCTTCGCGGTTCTCGGGTGGAGTCACGAGCTTGTCCTTGACCTCTCGCTAGCGATTCCGGCTACTCGGCCGAGTCGGTGGGGGTGGCTGCCTGGTCGGCGGCAGAGTCCTCCGCGACAGACGTCTCACCGTTAGTGACGTCGCTGGGCTCGTCCGCGTTGCGTGCGACGGCGATCAAAGTGGTGCTCTCGCCGAGGTTCATCAGCCGCACGCCCTTCGTCTGCCGTCCAGCCTTGCGCACCTGCTCGGCCTTGGTCCTGATGACCCCGCCGGTCGAGGTGATGGCGTAGAGCTCGTCGTCCACGTCGACGATGAGCGCTCCGACCAGCCTGCCACGTCGGCGGTCGTGCTGAATGGTCAGCACACCCTTGCCTCCACGCCCCTGGACCGGGTAGTCCTCGATGGGCGTTCGCTTCGAGTACCCACCGTCCGTCGCGACCAAAACGAACAGACCCTCCTGGACGACGCCGACGGAAAGCAGCTCGTCATCGGCGTTGAACCGCATGCCCTGCACGCCTGACGTGGCCCGGCCCATGGGGCGCAGCACGTCGTCGGTGGCGTGGAAGCGGATCGACTGGCCGTCCGCCGACACCATGAGCAGGTCGTCGTCCGCCGAGCACAGGACCGCGCCGACGAGCTCGTCGTCCTCGCGGAGGTTGATGCCGATAAGTCCACCCGATCGGTTGGAATCGAAGTCCGACAACTTGGACTTCTTGACCAAACCCTTCCGGGTGGCGAGCACCAGGTACGGCGACACGTCGTAGTTCTTGATCTGGATGACCTGGGCGATCTCCTCGTCCGGCTGGAAGGCGAGGAGGTTCGCGACGTGCTGGCCGCGGGCGTTGCGGTTCGCCTCAGGCAGTTCGTACGCCTTCGTGCGGTACACACGGCCCTTGTTCGTGAAGAACAGGATCCAGTCGTGCGTCGAGCACACGAAGAAGTGCGCGACGATGTCGTCCTGCTTGAGCTGCGCGCCCTGAACGCCCTTGCCGCCGCGCTTCTGCGCCCGGTACAGGTCGGTCTTGGTGCGCTTCGCGTAGCCGGTGCGCGTGATCGTGACGACCACGTCCTCGACCGCGATCAGGTCCTCCATGGACACGTCGCCGTCGAACGGGATGATCTTCGTGCGGCGGTCGTCGCCGAACTTCTCCACGATCGCCGTGAGCTCGTCGCGGACGATCTTCCGCTGCCGCTCGGGCTTCTCGAGGATGTCCTTGAGGTCGGCGATCTCGAGCTCGATCTCGGCCAACTGGTCGATGATCTTCTGGCGCTCCAGGGCGGCGAGCCGGCGGAGCTGCATCTCCAGGATCGCGTTGGCCTGGACCTCGTCGACCTCGAGGAGCTCCATGAGGCCCGTGCGCGCGATGTCCGGCGTCTCGGACCGGCGGATCAACGCGATGACGGCGTCGAGCTGGTCGAGCGCCTTCACCAGACCGCGCAGGATGTGGGCGCGCTCTTCGGCCTTGCGCAGGCGGAACCTGGTCCGCCGCTGGATGACCTCGATCTGGTGCTTCACGTAGTGGCGGATCATCTGGTCGATCCGCAGCGTGCGCGGCACGCCGTCGACCAGCGCCAGCATGTTGACGCCGAACGAGTACTGCAGCTGGGTGTGCTTGTAGAGGTTGTTCAGCACGACCTTCGCCACCGCGTCGCGCTTGAGCGTGATCACGATGCGCATGCCGATGCGGCGGTTCGACTCGTCCGCGATGTTCGCGATGCCGGTGAGCTTCGCGTCGCGCACGAGGGCAGCGATGTTCTCGACGAGGTTGTCCGGGTTGACCTGGTACGGCAGCTCGGTGACGACCAGGATCGTGCGGCCCTTGGCGTCCTCGTCCATCTCGACGACCGCGCGCATGCGGACCGAGCCGCGGCCGGTGCGGTACGCGTCCTCGATGCCGGAGGTGCCGAGGATCTGGCCGTACGTCGGGAAGTCCGGGCCCTTGATCCTGACGATCATCGCCTCGAGGGTCTCCTCGTCGGAGGCCTCGTGGTTGTCGAGCGCCCACACGACCGCGTCCGCCACCTCGCGGAGGTTGTGCGGCGGGATGTTGGTCGCCATGCCGACCGCGATGCCCGAGCTGCCGTTGATCAGCAGGTTCGGGATGCGCGACGGGAGGACGACCGGCTCCTGGATGCGGCCGTCGTAGTTGTCGCGGAAGTCGACGGTCTCTTCCTCGATGTCGGCCAGCATGTGCATGGCCAACGGGGAGAGCCGGCACTCCGTGTACCGCATGGCGGCGGCGGGGTCGTTGCCCGGCGAGCCGAAGTTGCCCTGGCCCTGGATCAACGGGTAGCGCAGCGCCCACGGCTGGGCGAGACGCACCAACGCGTCGTAGATCGCCGAGTCACCGTGCGGGTGGTAGTTGCCCATCACGTCGCCGACGACGCGCGCGCACTTGTTGAAGCCGCGGTCGGGGCGGAAGCCGGAGTCGAACATCGAGTACAGAACGCGGACGTGGACGGGCTTCAACCCGTCGCGCACGTCCGGCAGCGCACGACCCACGATGACGGACATCGCGTAGTTGATGTACGAGTTCTGCATCTCCTGCTGGATCTCGACCGGCTCGATGCGGTCGTGGTCCGGCGGCAGAGTCGTCTCGGTCACTGTTCTCTTTCCTTACTCGCCAGAAACGCCAGGGTGCCCAGAAACCAAGCCGGAATCAGATGTCCAGGAACTTGATGCTCTTGGCGTTGCGGGTGATGAACGAACGGCGCGCCTCGACGTCCTCGCCCATGAGCACGCTGAACAGCTCGTCGGCGGTGGCCGCGTCGTCCATGGTGACCTGCCGCAGGATCCGGTTGGACGGGTCCATCGTGGTCTCCCACAGCTCCTCGGCGTTCATCTCACCGAGACCCTTGTACCGCTGGATGTTGTCGTCCTTGCCGAGCCTCTTGCCGCTCTCGATGCCGGCCTTGATCACGGCGTCGCGCTCGCGGTCGGAGTAGACGTACTCCGGATCCGCGCGCTGCCACTTGATCTTGTACAGCGGCGGCTGCGCGAGGTAGACGTGGTTGTGCTCGATGAGCGGCTGCATGAAGCGGAACAGCAGCGTGAGCAGCAGCGTGCGGATGTGCTGGCCGTCGACGTCGGCGTCGGCCATCAGCACGATCTTGTGGTAGCGCAGCTTGGTGAGGTCGAACTCGTCGTGGATGCCGGTGCCGAGCGCCGTGATCAGCGACTGGACCTCGGTGTTCTTGAGGACGCGGTCGATGCGCGCCTTCTCGACGTTGATGATCTTGCCGCGGATCGGCAGGATGGCCTGGTACATGGAGTCCCGGCCCTCCTTGGCTGAGCCGCCTGCGGAGTCACCCTCGACGATGTAGAGCTCGCAGCGCTCCGGCTCCGTCGAGCGGCAGTCCTTCAGCTTGCCGGGCAGGCCGCCGATGTCCAGCGCGCCCTTGCGACGCACCAGTTCGCGGGCCTTGCGGGCGGCGATGCGGGCCTGCGCCGACGACACCGACTTGGTGACGATCGTCTTGGCCTCGTTGGGGTGGCGCTCGAACCAGTCGGCCAAGTGCTCGTTCGTCGACTTCTGCACGAACGACTTCGCCTCGCTGTTGCCCAGCTTGGTCTTCGTCTGGCCCTCGAACTGGGGCTCCTTCAACTTCACCGAGATGATCGCCGCGAGACCCTCGCGGATGTCGTCACCGGTGAGGTTGGCGTCCTTCTCCTTGAGCAGCTTCTTCTCGCGCGCGTACTCGTTGACGACACGCGTCAACGCGGCGCGGAAGCCCTCTTCGTGCGTGCCGCCCTCGTGCGTGTTGATCGTGTTCGCGAAGGTGTAGACCGAGGCCGTGTAGCCCGTGTTCCACTGCATCGCGACCTCGACCTGGAGGTCCTCCCCCTGCGCCTCGAAGCCGATCACCTTCTGGTGCACGGCCTCGCGCGTGTGGTTGATGTGGCGGACGAAGTCCTCCAGACCACCCGGGTAGTGGAAGGTGCGCTCCTTCACCGCGGCCTTGTGGCCCTCGGCGTCGGCCTCCTCGTCCTCCGCCGAGACCCGCTCGTCGCGCAGGACGATGGTGATCCCCTTGTTGAGGAACGCCATCTCCTGCAGGCGGCGTGCGATCGTCTCGACGTTGTACTCGGTCGTCTCGAAGATCTCCGGGTCGGCCCAGAACGTGACCGAGGTGCCGGTCTCGGTCGTCGGCGCGCCCTTCTCGAGCGGCGTCGGCTTGGCGTTCTCGTAGCGCTGGGTCCAGGTGAAACCCTTGTGCTTGATCTCCAGGTCGACGGCCGTGGACAGCGCGTTCACCACGGAGATGCCGACGCCGTGCAGACCGCCGGACACCGCGTAGGAGTCGCTGTCGAACTTGCCGCCCGCGTGCAGCTTGGTCATGACGACCTCGACGGTCGGGATGCCCTCCGCCGGGTGGATGTCGGTCGGGATGCCACGACCGTCGTCGATCACCCGGACGCCGCCGTTGGCCAGCAGGGTGACGTCGACCGTCGTCGCGTAGCCCGCCATCGCCTCGTCGACCGAGTTGTCCACGACCTCCTGGACCAGGTGGTGCAGACCGCGCTCGCCGGTCGAGCCGATGTACATGCCCGGCCTCTTGCGCACTGCCTCGAGACCCTCGAGGACGGTGATCGAGGACGCGCCGTACTCATTCTTCTGTGCTGACACGGGCTGGAGTCTCCTCGCTGATGCGGGCACGGCCCGCACGTTGTTGGTGACGCTCCCCGTGATTCTACCGGTGCACCCCGACAGAACGGGGGCAAGGACACCTTTGAATCGGTCACAGAGCGCCTCGCGCGGCGCAAGACGGGTCAGGACGGCTGAAACGGGGGTTCAAATCCGCAGGTGAACGCTCATTGAGCCACAGAACGGCCGCTGAGCGCTTGACGCGACCTCACCCGTAGGTGTCACGCGGACCGCGCCCAGGAACGTGCCTGGGGCCGTGTCGCCAGTTCGGAGCGTCCGGACCCTTGATCTTGAGCCGTTTGACGATGCCGTGGCCGACGCCCGCGGCGATGCGCTTGATCAGCTCGCGCTGCAGGAGGCGCAGCTGGGTGGCCCACGCCGTCGACGAAGCCTGGACCGTCAGTTCCCCGTCACTGAGCGCGATCGGTTTCGCGTGCTCGGCGACGTCCTCTCCCACCAATTTTGCCCAACGACCGAAGACCTGGCCACCCTGGAGCTGCTCGACCCAGCCGCGGTCCGCCGCGATCCTGGACGCGATCCGCCCGAGCGGCTGGGGGTCGCGGTCGTCGGGTCCCGGACCGGACCAGCGACGCCGGCTGCGGTTGACCGGACGGCCCTTCGACTTGCTGCCGGGCACCCGTCCGCGGGCCTTCGCGCTGGCCTTCGCGGCCTCCAGAGCGGCCCGCGCGAGGTCCGAACCCTTCAGTGGCTCACCCTCAGGTGTGAATGAACCTGTGGACAAGTCCGGTTTTGTGACGGAGTTATCCACACCATCCACAGACTTGTCCCCAGATGTGTGGGCGGACACACCCGATCGAGCTACATGTGGGGGCTTCGAACCCCCTGAGTCAGTCTCCGAGTCAGACACGTCGCACCTCCCCGCCGTGAACCTCGAACCGGGCACCGCTCAGCTCGTCCGGAACGTCCTCCGCCACCGCCGCGGTGATCAGCACCTGCTCGGCGGCGGCCGCCACCTTGGCCAGCTGCTGCCGCCGGCCGCGGTCGAGCTCCGCGAAGACATCGTCCAGCACGAGCACCGGTTCGATGCCGTCGACACGCATCAGCTCGTAGCCCCCGAGCCGCAGGGCGAGCGCGAAGGACCATGACTCTCCGTGACTGGCGTAACCCTTCGCGGGGAGTTCACCGAGCGTCAGATCCAGGTCGTCCCGGTGCGGACCGACGAGGCACACACCACGTTCGATCTCCTGCTTCCGCACCCGGTCGAGCTCCGCCAGCAGCAGGTCCTCGATGCTCTCCCTGTCCTCGGGCAGGTCGCCGACGCTCGACCGGTACGAGATGAGCGCCGGACGGGACTCCGGTGCGACCTCCGCGTAAGCCGAGGTCACGTGGTCCGCCATGTCGCGGACCAGCTTCACCCGCGCGGCCAGCAGCTCCGCGCCGTGCTGGGCGAGGTGCCCGTCCCAGACGTCGAGCGTCGAGAGGTCCGCCGACCGCGAGTGCTTCACCGTCTTCAACAACGCGCTGCGCTGCCTCAACACGCGGTCGTAATCGCTGCGCACACCGGCATAACGCGGTGCGCGCAGCACGAGCATCTCGTCGAGGAACCTCCGCCGGTCGCTCGGATCGCCCCTCACCAGGGAGAGGTCCTCCGGTGCGAACAACACCGTGCGCAGGATCCCGAGCACGTCGCGCGTGCGCGGCACCGGGCCCCGGTTGATGCGGGCCCGGTTCGACTTGCCCGCGGTGATCTCCAGTTCCACGAGCAGCTCGCGGTCGTCGTTGACCACGGCCGCCCGCACCACGGCGCGCTGGGCGCCATGCCTGATCAGCGGCGCGTCGCTGGAAACCCGGTGCGACGCCAGCGTCGCCACGTACCCGATCGCCTCGACCAGGTTCGTCTTGCCCTGGCCGTTGCGGCCGACGAGCACCGACGCGCCGGGCTCGAGCTCCAGGTCGGCGAGCTTCCACGACCGGAAGTCGCTGACCTGGAGATGTCTGACGTGCACTCGTTAGCCCTGGGTGCTGCCGCCGCCGGACGACGGACCGGCGAGGTGCACCGAGTGACCGCCGAACTGGTTGCGCAGCGCCGCGACGGCACGCATCGCCGGCGAGTCCTCCTGCCGGGACTGGAACCGCGCGAAGAGCGCGGCGGAGATCACCGGGAGCGGCACCGCGTTGTTGATGCCCTCCTCGACGGTCCACCGGCCCTCGCCCGAGTCCTCGACGTACCCGCGCAGGTCGTCGAGCTCCGGGTCGGACTCCAGCGCGCGCACCAGCAGGTCGAGCAGCCACGACCGCACGACGGTCCCGCGCTGCCAGGCCGAGATGACCGCGGGCACGTTGTCCACGACGTCGGTCTTGTCGAGCAGCTCGAAGCCCTCGGCGTACGCCTGCATCAGGCCGTACTCGATGCCGTTGTGGACCATCTTCGAGTAGTGGCCGGCGCCGACCTTGCCGGCGTGCGCGAAACCTTCTTCGCGCGGACCCTCCGGACGCAGCGCGTCGAAGATCGGCATCGCCTGCTCGACGTGCTGCGCGTCGCCGCCGACCATCAGCGCGTAGCCGTTCTCGAGGCCCCACACGCCACCGGACACACCGGCGTCGACGTAGCCGATTTCCTTCTCCGCCAACAGGTCCGCGTGGACGCGGTCGTCGGTGAACTTGGAGTTGCCGCCGTCGATGACGAGGTCACCGGGCGACAGCAGCTCGGACAGCTCCTTCACCGTGTTCCTGGTGATGTCGCCCGCGGGCACCATCACCCACACCACGCGCGGAGCCTCGAGTTTGGACACCATGTCCGCCAACGACTCCGAGTCGGTGACCTCCGGGTTGCGGTCGTAACCGATCACCTCGTGACCGGCCCTGCGCACCCGCTCGCGCATGTTGAAACCCATCTTGCCGAGGCCGACGAGTCCGAGCTGCACGGTGTTCTCCCCTACTACGTTTCTGTTCCCCGGTAAGGGTTTTCTCAGCCGGGAAGGCGAACGGGCATCAGCAGGTACAGGTAGCCCGGCGCCACGTTCCCATCCTCGTCCACCGGCTTGAGCAGCGCCGGTCGGCTGGGTGTGGTGAAGGACAAGTGGACCTTCTGCGTGCGGACGGCACCGAGGCCGTCGAGCAGGTAGCCCGGGTTGAACGCGATGGTCACCGGGTCGCCGGTGTACTCGACCGGGAGCTCTTCCTCGGCCGAACCCTCGTCGTCGCCACCGGCCGACAGGCGCAGACCGCCGTCGACGAACTCGAGGCGCACCTGCGTACCGCGCTCGGCGACGAGCGACACGCGCTTGATCGCCTGCTGCAGCGCGTCGATGTCGATGATCGCCGCGGCCGAGTGCTCGGAGGGCAGCAGCTGGCGGTACTTCGGGAAGTCGGCGTCGAGCAGGCGGGTGGTGGTCCGCTTGCCGGAGCCCGACAGGCCGAGCAGTCCGTCGTTCGCGGCGAGCGACATCTCGACCTTGCTGCCGCCGGAGCCGAGCGTCTTGGCCGCGTCGCCCAGGGTGCGGGCGGGGACCAGGACGGCGACCTCGCCGAGGGACGCGTCGGGCTCCCACGGGAACTCGCGCATCGCCAGGCGGAACCGGTCGGTCGCGACGAGGGTCAGCTTGCCCTCGCCGATCTCGACGCGGACGCCGGTCAGCATCGGGAGCGTGTCGTCCTTGCCGGCCGCGACGGCGACCTGGCTGACCGCCTCGCCGAAGACCTCACCGGGCAGCTCGCCGATCAACTGGGGCATCGACGGCAGGGCCGGGTAGTCCTCGACCGGCATCGTCGGGAGGCTGAACCTGGCGCTGCCACAGCTGATCATCATGCGAGCGCCGTCGACCGCGATCTCGACGGGGTGGTTCGGGAGCGCCTTGGTGATGTCGGCGAGAAGACGCCCGGAGACCAGCGCGCGGCCGCCGTCGGCGATCGTCGCGGGGACACCGACCTGGGCGGAGACCTCGTAGTCGAACCCGGAGACCGTCAGCGAGTCGTCCGACTCCGCGTCGAGCAGCACGCCGCCCAGCACGGGAACCGGCGGACGGGACGGAAGGCTGCGAGCGACCCAGGCGACAGCGTCGGCCAGGCCGTCGCGTTCGACGCGGATCTTCATGAGGCGTCCTTTCCTCGACAGTCGACAAGCCCATCCACGACAACGTGCCAGTGGGGGTCAGGGGAGCCTCGACCCTCGGCTACCCGAGGTGCGGAGCAACCACGTTAGAGCGTCCTGGCCCTTCCCGTCACTTCGGGGTTCGGGCACCGATCCCCGGGAACCATCCCCCGCTGTTTTGCTTTTGAGTTCTTCCTAGAAGAGAACCAACAGCAGTAACAGTAAGGGCTGTGGATTGTGGGGACAGACGTTGAACCCGCAGGTCAGCGTGTCACCCACCATGGGGACAAAGGGGGGATGGCACCCGGGGACAGATCGGCGCACCCGGGGACAGCCAGTTGTGCACAGGTCTCGGTCCACAGATCGTCCACAGTTGTCCCCGGGTGCGTCCCCGGGTGCGGGCCAGTTGTACCCGGGTGTTCAACAGGCTTCTGTGGCCAGATCGTGGCCGGGGCCACAGACTTTTCCAGTTGTCCCCACCCCTTCGAGTGCCTGGGGCGAACAGAAAGCTTCGCCGGGCGGGCGATCGCGCCTCGTTTACCCGGGTCCGTGCGTCGCGCGTGGTGGTGGTTGGCGCCGCACGCACTGATGTATCCCCATGTCATCGCCGAACCGCTCCCCGGGTGCTCGCGTCCGAACCGCGGCCGCGTCCCCGGGTGCTCGCCGTCGGGCGGTCGCCGCGTCCCCGGGTGCTCGGTCCCGGCCCGCCGACCGCCCCCGGGTGTTCGCCGGCGAGCCGCCCGGTCCCGTCCGGAGCGTCCGCCCGCATCCGTTCGCCGTCTCCGGGCGCGAACGAAGAAGGGGCCCTCCGCGGTGGAGGACCCCTTCGTGGCTACCCGGGTGGATCAGGGAGTGTGGCGGGCGCGCTGCTTGATGCGCGACGTCAGCTCCTGCACCTGGTCGTAGATGCGCCGGCGCTCGGCCATCTCCTTGCGGATCTTCTTGTCCGCGTGCATGACCGTCGTGTGGTCGCGGCCGCCGAACGTCTGGCCGATCTTCGGCAGCGACAGGTCCGTCAGCTCGCGGCACAGGTACATGGAGATCTGCCGCGCCTGCGCGAGCGCCTTCGTCTTGCCGGGACCGCACAGGTCGTCGATCGACACCCCGAAGAACTCGGCGGTGACCGCCATGATCATCGGGGCGGTGATCTCCGGCGCGTGCGAGTCCGGGATCAGGTCGCGCAGCACGATCTCGGCGAGCTGGACGTCGACCGGCTGGCGGTTGAGCGACGCGAACGCCGTGACGCGGATGAGCGCGCCTTCGAGCTCGCGGATGTTCCGCTCTATGCGGGCGGCGATGAACTCGAGCACCTCGGCCGGGGCCGCGAGCCGGTCCTGGGCCGCCTTCTTGCGCAGGATCGCGATCCGGGTCTCCAGCTCGGGCGGCTGGATGTCCGTGATCAGACCCCACTCGAACCGCGTGCGCAGGCGGTCCTCCAGCGTCTCCAGCCGCTTGGGCGGCCGGTCGCTCGACACCACGATCTGCTTGTTCGTGTTGTGGAGCGTGTTGAACGTGTGGAAGAACTCCTCCTGCGTGCCTTCCTTGCCCTCCAGGAACTGGATGTCGTCCACGAGGAGGACGTCGATGTCCCGGTAGCGGCGCTGGAAGGCGACCTTGCGGTCGTCGCGCAGCGAGTTGATGAAGTCGTTGGTGAACTCCTCGGTCGACACGTACCGCACGCGCATGCCGGGGAACAGGCGCTGGGCGTAGTGCCCGACGGCGTGCAGCAGGTGCGTCTTGCCGAGGCCGCTCTCACCCCAGATGAAGAGCGGGTTGTACGCACGGGCGGGAGCCTCGGCCACCGCGACGGCCGCGGCGTGCGCGAACCGGTTCGAGGCGCCGATGACGAACGTGTCGAAGTTGTACTTCTCGTTCAGCCGCGTCTGAGACGGCGACGGGTTCGCCGGCCTCGTGTACGGGAGGTTCGCGTTCGGCGCCATGCCGCCCGCGGTGTTGGCCGTGTTGAACGTCGGCCAGATCTCGGAGACGGCCGCGAGCGCGTCGCCGGCCTCGTCGACCTCTTCCTCACCGCCGTCCAGGGCCGGGTCGTCCGTGATCACGGGGCCGGGCGTGTCGCCGTTGCCGACGACGGGGATCGCGGGGACGACCGGTGCCACGGGCTGGACGACCTGAGCCGCCTGGGCGGCCTGGATCGCGTGCATGGAGATCGGCGTGGTCGGCGGGCTCACGACGGGGCTCACCGGTTCCGGCGAGTCGACCTTCACCGCGAGGGAGACCGAGCGGCCGAGCCTGCGGGACAGCGCGTCGGTGATCGGGTCGCGCAGCGCGCGTTCGATCGCCTCTTTAGCGAAGTCGCTGGGAGCAGCGAGCAGTGCCGTTCCGTCCAGCAAACCGATGGGACGGGTGACCCTCATCCACGCGCGCTGCTGAGGGGACAGGTGGCTCGTGGCGAGCTCCTGCACCACCTCGGCCCACACGAGACCAAGATCGACCTGCTGGTTCGACACCTCCGCGCTCCCCTCCCCTCCGCCGGAGCCCAAGACTCCACATGTGGACACGGAGAATAGAGGTATCCACAGAGTTATCCACAACTGTGCACTAAAAGGTGCGTTGTGTTGCCGGTCAGATGGCGGCTCCCACGCCAGATCCGGCACGCGCGAAGGACGAACGGTAACAAGGCCCGGCACGCGTCACAAGACGTGGCCTCGGCCACCCCGATTTGGTCGGCGCACCCGGGCATGCGTACCCTCGTACGAGTCTCCCGCTTGCGACGGGCGCCTTTTGCGCGCCTACGTCCACTGCCGTCGGGGACGACCACACAGGCTTTGTCAGCAGTGAAGCACCGGGAGACCGACCGTGAGCAAGGGTAAGCGCACCTTCCAGCCCAACAACCGCCGCCGCGCGAAGACGCACGGCTTCCGGCTGCGCATGCGGACCCGCGCCGGCCGCGCCATTCTGGCCGCGCGCCGCAGCAAGGGCCGTGCCACTCTGTCCGCCTGACAGCGGCTGGTAAGCGCAGCGTCGTCGTGCTACCACCGGCCGCCCGGCTCACCCGCAGCCAGGACTTCGGCCTGGTGGTCCGCCGAGGCCGCCGCGCCGGACGACCCCGGTTGGTCGTCCACGTCTTGAAGCCCGACGTGCCCACCTTGGATTCGTCCAAGGTGGGCTTCGTCGTGAGCAAGGCAGTTGGCAACTCGGTGGTCCGCCACCGCGTCTACCGCCGCCTGCGCCACGTCGTCCGCCCGGCACTGGAAGAGCTGCCGCCGGGAACTCTCGTCGTGGTGCGGGCGTTGGCACCAGCAGCCGAGGCGTCGAGCTCCGAGCTCGCCGCCGACTTCTCTTCCGCCCTGCGCAAGGTGCTGCGATGACCACGTTGCCCGCGAAGGTCGCGCTGCTGCCGGTGCACTTCTACCGGAAGTTCATCTCGCCGCTGCTGCCACCGACCTGTCGCTTCTACCCCAGCTGCAGCGCATACGCGGTGGAGGCGTTGACCGTCCACGGTGCGCTGCGAGGAACCTGGCTGACCATCCGCCGGTTGCTGCGCTGCGGACCCTGGCACCCTGGAGGCCTGGACCCCGTTCCGCCGAGGCGGCAGGTCCCCGACGTATCCACCGAGGAGTAGCTCCCGTGCTCAACTTCATCTACTACCCGGTGTCCTTCATCTTGTGGTGTTGGCACTGGGTGTTCGGCAAGGTCTTCGGTGAGGCGAGCGGGTTCGCCTGGGCGCTGGCCGTGATCTTCCTGGTCTTCACCCTCCGCGCCATCCTCTTCAAGCCGTTCGTCGGCCAGGTGCGCTCCATGCGGCGGATGCAGGAGTTCGCGCCGGAGATGCAGAAGATCAAGAAGAAGTACCCGAACGACCGCCAGCGCCAGGCGCAGGAGATGCAGAAGCTGCAGTCCGAGCACGGCGTCAACCCGCTCGGCGGCTGCCTGCCGATGCTGGTGCAGATCCCGGTGTTCATCGGTCTGTTCCACGTGCTGCGCTCGTTCAAGCCCGGCTGGGGCGAGGTCTACTTCTTCGACAAGCAGGGCGTCGACTCGTTCGTCAACGCCAAGCTCTTCGGCACGAACCTCTCGACGTTCATCACGATGCCGTCCGACCAGCTCGCGCAGTTCGGCACCGAGCGCCTGAACGTCATCCTCGTGTCGGTGCCGCTGATGATCGTGGCGTCCATCGCGACCCACTTCACGGCCCGCCACTCGGTCGCCCGCCAGAACCAGGCCGCGCTGGACAACCCGCAGACGGCCATCATGAACAAGCTGACGCTCTGGATCTTCCCCCTGGGCGTCCTCGCCGGCGGCTTCTTCTTCCCGGTCGCGATCCTGCTGTACTGGCTGTCCAACAACGCCTGGACCCTCGGCCAGCAGCACTTCGTCTACAAGCGCATCGACGCCGAGGAAGAGGAGAAGAAGGCCACGGCCGTCGAGACCCGCCAGGCCCTCGCCCCGAAGCCGGGCGCGAAGCCGGTCAACCCGAAGAAGCCCGCCCCCGGAGCCAAGCCGGCCAACGGCGCCAAGCGCATGCCGACCGCGGGCCCGAGCGGCGCACCGAAGGCTGCGTCCCCGTCGGCGGACGCCACCAACGGCACCGCCAACACCGAGATTCCCGGCCTGACCCCAGGCCGATCCACCAGCAAGAAGCCGGGCAGCAAGAAGCGCCGCTGATTTCGGGCGTTGCCCCGGAGAGGAGACATCGTGTCGGAGACCTTGCAGGCGACCGACGACGTGGAGGCGTCGTCGGAGGCCGCAGCCGAGTCCGAGACCACGGCCGAGGCCGAGCCCCAGTCGCAGAGCAAGACCGAGGACCTGCTCGTCCAGGAAGGCGACATCGCGGGCGACTACCTCGAGCGCCTGCTCGACCTGCTCGACTACGACGGCGACATCGACCTGGACGTGGAGAGCGGCCGGGCCATCGTCAGCATCGACGGCGGCGAAGACCTCGCCAAGCTGGTGGGCCCCCGAGGCAACGTCCTCGAGTCGCTCCAGGAACTCACCCGCCTGGCAGTCCAGCAGGAAACGGGAGTCCGCTCCCGCCTGATGCTGGACATCGCCCAGTGGCGAGCAGGCCGCCGAGCCGAACTGGCCGAACTGGGCCGCTCCACCGCGGAAAAGGTGGTCGCCTCCGGCGAGCGCGCCCGCCTGCACCCGATGACCCCGTTCGAGCGCAAGGTCGTCCACGACGCCGTCGCCTCGGTGGCGGGCGTGCACAGCGAGAGCGAGGGCGAGGAGCCGCAGCGTCGGGTCATCATCTTCCCGAAGCCGTAACCGGCACCGCAGCACCAACGGCCCCTGGTTCCACCGGAACCAGGGGCCGTTTGCTGTCTCGGGCCAGGAGGGACACGGCGGCTGGGTGCGGGGTGAGGCGGGACGCCCTCGGGTGCGCTGGCGCGGGTGGGCGGGACGGCGAGGAACGGCGGCGCGGCAGGAGAAGTGGGGCGCGCGGAGTGGAGGGTGTGTCGGGAGGTGAGGTGCAGGCGGCGAGTCGGCAGCGGGCGGGGGTGCCGGGCGATGTTGAGGGAGTGGGCGCGCCAAAGCGGTGGGGTGCGAGGTGAGTGAGGTGAGGTCGAGCGGACGGGGGCGGAAGGTTTTTGGGCCAGGGCAGCGGCGGGCTGCGAGTGGAGCGGCAGGGAGGGAGCGGTGAGTTGACGGGGCGGCTGGAGCGGGAGGGCGGGAGCGGCAGGCTGGGAGCGGCAGGCTGGGAACGGGTAGTTGATACGGCGAGATGGAACGGCGAGCGCGGTCGGTCGGGGCGATCCTGCGAGCGCGGTCCGGCGAGGGCGGAGCGGGTAGGTGAAGCGGCGAGGGTGGGGGCGGCAGGGCGCACGAGGTAGGTGAAGCGCGGAGCGGTGAGACCCGCGAACCGAGGCGCAGCCACTCGATCAACCCGGCAACCCTCTCCCCCACCCGTCACGGGCAACGCCGAAGGCGAGCCACCACCCACCAACGGCAATGGCGAAGCCGAGGCGTCCCTCCCTCCACCGCTCTGCTCAGCGGTGGTGACTCAACCCCGACGGCGATTGGGGCTTGACTTTGGGTGCGAGGCCTTAAACTTGACCACTCGGCCGGGCTTCACAACCCCGGC
>NZ_FOFV01000023.1 GCF_900111005.1 Lentzea albida | reverse complement strand
CTTGCTGCATGCCTGAGGGGGTGTCAACTCGACACGCTTTTCGTCGAGTTGACACCCCCTCAGGCATGTGGCCCGCTCCTGGTGCGGCTCGTGATGGGACCCCACCGCCACCGCGCCCAAACCAAGCAACCGGCAGCCGCCCTAAGCAGCAGGCGTGCCATCAGCCCACAGGCGGCGCTACCCCCTGATCAGATTGCCGGGGTCTGGGGCAGAGCCCCAGGGAAAGCACACAAGGCGACCAGGCCGCCCGCAAAACAACCACCCGCACAAGCCGCCACCCGCACAAGCAGGCCACCCGCACAAGCGGCGACCGAGCCGAAATCGGCAAGGTCAGGCGAGCGCCTGCCACCACCCGTCGACCTCACCGGGCGAATCCACGTCCACCCGCTCCCCAGGCCGAGGCACAGCCAGCCTCAACCCGGCAGCCTTGGCCTCCCGCCAGATCCGGTCGATCGGCTCCCCCCAAGGGTGGAACCCGAGGTTGAACGTCGCCCAATGCACCGGGATCAACAGCCCACCACCGAGGTCGTCGAACGCCCGCACGCCCTCCTCAGGCGTCATGTGGATGTCGGGCCAGGCATCGTCATAAGCCCCGACCTGCATCAACACGGCATCGAACGGCCCGTGCTCCGCCCCGATCTTCCGGTAGCCCTCGAAGTACCCGGTATCACCGCTGTAGAACACCGACCGCTCACCGCGCTTGATCACCCACGAAGCCCACAACGTCACGTTGCGCTGCACCGAACGCCCGGAGAAGTGCTGAGCCGCCGTGCAGGTGAGCGTGAACCCGTCCACCGAGTGCGACTCGTCCCAGTCGAGCTCCACGATCCGCGACGCGGGCACGTCCCACCGGGCGAGGTGCGCCCCGAGACCCAACGGCACGACGAAGACCGCGGAGGTCGACGACGTCAGGTCCTGCACGGTCTGCATGTCGAGGTGGTCGTAGTGGTCGTGCGAGATCACCACGGCGCTGATCGCCGGCAAGTCAGACAGCCGGTGCGGAACCGGATGCAGCCGCTTCGGGCCCACGTGCACGGACGGCGAGACTCGGTCGCTCCACACGGGATCGACGAGCACGGCGGCGCCGTCGATCTCGATGAGCGCCGACGCGTGGCCGTACCAGGTGATGTGCACACCTTCGGAGACCGGCGACTGAGGTCCCACCAGCGGCACCGGCACGGACGGCTTGCGGTCCTCGCCGCCGAAGAGGAAGTCCCGGATCGAGAAGGAGTCGCGGTCGGGGACCGTGCGGACTTCCTTGTCGTTGTGGAACTTCCCGTCCCGGTAGCGCGGCGACCGCGACATGTGGACCGGGTCCGGCTTGCCGCCGAGCTGCCTCGGAACGTCCTTCAACGCCCACGCCACGCCCGCCAGGCCGACGAGGCCGGCCAACGCCTTCTTCATCTGAGAAACCCTCTTCCCCTGACTCCCGTGCCCGGTGCAACGCACGAAATCGTCGTGGAGTTCCAGGGCCCCCGCAGCACGAAGGGCCCGATCCCACGCGGAGATCGGGCCCTTCGGACAAAGCGGTTACTGCAGGACGATCAGCAGGTCGCCGCCCTCGACCTGCTGGGCACCGCGCAACGCCAGGCGCTGCACGACGCCCGCCTTCGGGGCGGTGATCGCGGCCTCCATCTTCATGGCCTCGATCGTCGCGACGGTCTGGCCGGCGTCGACGCTGTCGCCCTCGGCCACCACGGCCGTCACCACGCCGGCGAACGGGGCCGCCACGTGGTTCGGGTTGCCGCGGTCGGCCTTCTCGGCGGCCGGGATGTCGGCGGCCACCGAGCGGTCGCGGACCTGGATCGGGCGCAACTGGCCGTTCAGCGTCGCCATGACCGTGCGGATGCCCCGCTCGTCGGCCTCGGAGATCGCCTCCAGGCCGATCAGCAGCCGGACACCCGGCTCCAGGTCGACGGAGTACTCCTCGCCCGGACGCAGGCCGTAGAAGAAGTCCTTGGAGCGCAACACCGACGTGTCGCCGTACGCCTCGCGGTGCGTGGTGAACTCCTTGGTGGGCGCCGGGAACAGCAGCCTGTTCAACGTCGCCCTGCGGGAGTCGGCGAGGCCCGCCTCGTCCTCGGCGGAGAGCTCCTGCACCGGCTTCGGCGCGGGACGGCCCTCGAGGGCCTTGCTGCGGAACGGCTCCGGCCAGCCGCCGGGCGGGTCGCCCAGCTCGCCGTGCAGGAAGCCGATCACCGACGCCGGGATGTCGAACCTGCCGGGGTTCTCCTCGAACTCCTTCGGCTCGACGCCGGCGCCGACGAGGTGCAGCGCGAGGTCGCCGACGACCTTGGACGACGGCGTCACCTTCACGAGGTGGCCGAGCATGCGGTCGGCGGCCGCGTACATCGACTCGATCTCCTCGAACTTGTCGCCGAGGCCGAGAGCGACGGCCTGCGTGCGCAGGTTCGAGAGCTGACCACCGGGGATCTCGTGGTGGTAGACGCGGCCGGTCGGGCCGGGGATGCCGGACTCGAACGGCGCGTAGATCTTGCGCACCGACTCCCAGTACGGCTCCAGGTCGCAGACGTTCTGCAGGTCGAGGCCCGTCGAGCGGTCGGTGTGGTCGGTCAGCGCCACGATCGACGACAGCGGCGGCTGCGATGTCGTGCCCGCCATCGACGCGGTCGCGCCGTCGATCGCGTCCACGCCCGCCTGGATCGCCGCGAGGTACGTCGCCAGCTGGCCGCCCGCCGTGTCGTGCGTGTGCAGGTGGACCGGGAGGTCGAACTCCTTGCGCAGCGCGGTGATCAGGCGCGACGCGGCCGGGGCCCTCAGCAGGCCCGCCATGTCCTTGACGCACAGCACGTGCGCGCCGGCGCCGACGATCTGCTCCGCGAGCTTGAGGTAGTAGTCCAGTGTGTACAGGCGCTCGTCCGGGTTGGACAGGTCGCTGGTGTAGCAGAGGGCGACCTCGGCGACGGCGGTCCCGGTCTCGCGCACGGCCTCGATCGCCGGGCGCATCTGCTCGACGTCGTTCAGGGCGTCGAAGATCCGGAAGATGTCGATGCCGGTGTTCGTCGCCTCCTCCACGAACGCCTTGGTCACGGCCTCGGGGTACGGCGTGTAGCCGACGGTGTTGCGGCCGCGCAGCAGCATCTGCAGGTTGATGTTCGGGACGGCCTCGCGCAGCGCCGCGAGGCGCTCCCACGGGTCCTCCGCGAGGAAGCGCAGCGCGACGTCGTAGGTCGCGCCGCCCCAGCACTCCAGGGACAGCAGCTCGGGCGTCATGCGCGCGACGTGCGGCGCGACGGCGAGCAGGTCCTTGGTGCGCACGCGGGTCGCGAGCAGCGACTGGTGGGCGTCGCGGAACGTCGTGTCCGTGACACCGACCGGCTTGCTCTCGCGCAGCCAGCGGGCGAAGCCCTCGGGGCCGAGCTCGACGAGCTTCTGCTTGGACCCGGCGGGCGGCTCCGCGTTGAGGTCGACGACCGGCAGCTTCTCGCGCGGGTCGACCGCGGTCGGGCGGGTGCCGTTCGGGTGGTTGACCGTGACGTCCGCGAGGTAGGTCAGCAGGCGGGTGCCGCGGTCGGCCGAGTGGCGCGCGGTCAGCAGGTGCGGGCGCTTCTCGATGAACGACGTGGTGACGCGGCCCTCGTAGAAGTCCACGTCGTCCAGCACGGCCTGGATGAACGGGATGTTCGTGGACACACCGCGGATGCGGAACTCCGCGATCGCACGGCGCGCACGGGCGACGGCGAGCGAGAAGGTGCGGCCGCGGCACGTGAGCTTCACGAGCATCGAGTCGAAGTGCGGGCTGATGGCCATGCCCGCGCCCGCCGTGCCGCCGTCGAGGCGGATGCCGGAACCACCCGGCGAGCGGTAGGCGCTGATGGTGCCGGTGTCCGGGCGGAACCCGTTGGCCGGGTCCTCCGTGGTGATGCGGCACTGCAGGGCCGCGCCTCGCAGCTGGACGGTGTCCTGGGACAGGCCCAAATCCTCCAGCGTCTCGCCGGACGCGATGCGCATCTGCGACTGCACCAGGTCGACGTCGGTCACCTCTTCCGTGACCGTGTGCTCGACCTGGATGCGCGGGTTCATCTCGATGAAGACGTAGTGGCCTTCGGGGTCGAGCAGGAACTCCACGGTGCCGGCGTTGCGGTAGCCGATGTGCCTCGCGAACTTCACGGCGTCGGCGCAGATGCGGTCGCGCAGCTCGGGTGCGAGGTTCGGGGCGGGCGCGATCTCGATGACCTTCTGGTGGCGCCGCTGCACGGAGCAGTCGCGCTCGAAGAGGTGGATCACGTTGCCCTGGCCGTCGGCGAGGATCTGCACCTCGATGTGGCGCGGCTCGACCACGGCCTGCTCGAGGAAGACGGTCGGGTCGCCGAACGCCGACTCGGCCTCGCGCGAGGCCGCCTCCAGCGCCTCGCGCAGCGCCGCCGGGTCGTCGACCTTGCGCATGCCGCGGCCGCCACCACCGGCGACGGCCTTCACGAAGACCGGGAAGCGCATCGTCTTCGACGCTTCGAGGAGCTCGTCGATGTTCGACGACGGCGGGCTCGACTCGAGCACCGGCAGCCCGGCCTCGCGGGCGGCGGCGATCGCGCGGGCCTTGTTGCCCGTCAGCTCCAGCACCTCGGCCACGGGGCCGATGAAGGTGAGACCTGCCTCACGGCACGCCAGCGCGAGTTCCGGGTTCTCCGACAGGAAGCCGTAACCGGGGTAGATCGCGTCGGCGCCGGCCTTGCGGGCGGCCTTGATGATCTCGTCGACGGAGAGGTAGGCGCGAACGGGGTGCCCGGCCTCACCGATCTCGTAGGACTCGTCCGCCTTCAGCCGGTGCAGCGAGTTGCGGTCCTCGTGAGGGAAAACGGCGACCGTTCCAGCGCCTAGTTCGTAAGCGGCTCGGAACGCGCGAATCGCGATCTCGCCGCGGTTGGCGACAAGAACCTTGCGGAACATCCGTGCCCTCCCGGTGTTACTCGGCGGTCATCAGTCGAGGCACGTTACCGTGCGACTCTTGCCTGTTGGGAGGACTGTCTCACGTGATGGGTGTCATCCTGATCGGTCTTGCTCAGGTGGATTCTCGCGTGATGGGAGTGAAACCGATACCCACCACCCGGTCAGACTGCGGCCGGTAGTGGGTTTAACCAGATCGAGTGACGATCTTCGTAACTATCTCGGTAGGGTGAGCCATATGGCCGGGGCTGATGGAGCCGGGCAGCCTACTGCCCGCACA
This sequence comes from Lentzea albida, assembly GCF_900111005.1. Lineage (GTDB taxonomy): Bacteria > Actinomycetota > Actinomycetes > Mycobacteriales > Pseudonocardiaceae > Lentzea > Lentzea albida. The sequence continues at coordinate 135,672 of NZ_FOFV01000023.1, read as the reverse complement.
CCGCATTTCGACGTTGTCCTTCGTGGTTACAACCAGCGACAGGTGAACGAACGCGTCACCCGCTTGGAGTTCGACCTCAAGAACTCGAACCGCTCCCGTGACGCGGCCGCCGCGCAGGTGGCGGAGCTCACCAAGATGCTCAACGCGATGCGCGCGGACCTCGACAAGACCAAGGTCCAGCTCCACAACCTCGCCAACAGCCCCGTCAGCGCGTCGAACGTCACCGAGCGCGTCCGCGTGATGATGAGCCTGGCCGAGGAAGAGATCGCGGACATCCGCAAGGACGCCCTCGACAAGGCCGCCGCCACGCGCGGTGAGGCGGAGAAGTGGGCCGCCGACCAGCGCGAGGCCCACCAGCGCCTGCTCGCCGAGACCGAGGCGCGCCGCAAGCAGCTGGAGATGAACTACCAGCAGCGCCACGCCGAGCTCGACCAGCAGACCGCCGGCCGCAGGTCAGAGCTGGAAGCCGAGCACGCGGCGCTGCAGGCGAAGCTCACCACCGAGCACGAGGCCCTGGTCGCGGACGTGCGGGCGAACGGCGAGCGCGTCGCCGCCGACTTCGAGAAGAAGTCGGCCGACCTCGACGCCCACCGGGTCGAACTGGACGCGAAGTACAAGGCGTACCACGACCAGCTCGACAAGGAGTACGACGACCTCAAGGCGAAGCTGACCGCCGAGCACCAGAAGGTGCTGGCGGACGCGCGGGCCGAGGCCGAGCAGATCGTCGCCGACGCGGAGGCCAAGCGGACCGCGGCGCTGCAGAAGCTCGAGGGCGAACTCGCGGCCAAGCAGGCCGAGGCCGAGAAGGTCCTCGCGGACATCGAGGCCGAGTCGCTGGCGCGCGCCGAGAAGGTCACCTCCGAGGCGTCCGCGAAGGCGACCGCCCTGGTCAGCGCGGCGGAGGAGAAGGCGGCGACGACCCTGCGCACGGCCGAGGACAAGGCCACCGCGACCGTCGCGGAGGCCGACCAGAAGGCCGCGACCACCGTGCGCGAGGCCGACGAGAAGGCCACCACGCTCGTTCGTGAAGCCGACGCCAAGGCCACCACGCTCCTGCGCGACGCCCAGGAGAAGTCGGCCGCGGCCGTCGCCGAGGCGGACCAGCGCGCGGCCGCCGCGTCCGAGAAGGAGGCGTCGCTGCGGTCGGCGCACGACAACCTCGCGACGCAGTTCCACGCGGCCCAGGCCGCGGTGGAGGCGGCGATGTCGGTGCTCAAGCCCCTGGAGGACGGCACCGCCGACGCCGACGAGGCACCTCGTGCCGCCGCGTCCGGTCCGTCGGGTGCGTCCGGTGAGCAGAAGACCGAGCAGCTGCCGAAGCCGCGTCAGAAGGACTGAGTTCTGGGGAACGGCGGCAGGCCGGTCGTGGCCCGGCTCGTCCGGCAGCCGCCGTTCGCCGGGAAGTCGCTGGTGAACCCGATGGGCTCCCGGCCGTCGAGCGAGCCGATGCTCGCCTGACTCCGCGCGCGACCCGCCGCCGTCAGGTCTTCTCCAGGTACTCGGCCCGCTCCTCCGTCAGCAGCGTCGCCACCATGCCCGCCAGGCCGGGGTGCGCGGCCAGGTCCGGGTCGGCGTCCACGACCTGCTGGGCCGCGGTGCGGGCGTCGGCGATGATGTCCTCGTCGCGCAGCAGGGAGAGCATCTTCAGGCCTGAGCGGCGACCGGACTGGGCGGCGCCCAGGATGTCGCCCTCGCGGCGCAGTTCGAGGTCGAGCTGCGCCAGCTCGAAGCCGTCCAGGGTGGACTCGACGGCCCGGAGGCGTTCCATGGTGGCCGTCATCTCCGGCATCTCGGTGACGAGCAGGCACAGGCCCGGCGCGCTGCCCCGGCCCACCCGGCCGCGGAGCTGGTGGAGCTGGGAGACGCCGAAGCGGTCGGCGTCCATGATGGCCATGACGGTGGCGTTCGGGACGTTGACGCCCACCTCGATGACCGTGGTGGCGACCAGGACGTGCACCTCGTTGGCGGCGAAGGCGCGCATCACCGCGTCCTTGTCCTCCGGGGGCATGCGGCCGTGCAGGATCTCGATGCGCAGGCCGCGCAACGGGCCGGCGGCGAGCATGTTCGCCACGTCGACCACGGACAGGGCGGGGCGCTTGTCGTCGTCGCCGTCGGACTTCGCCGGCTCCTCGTCGCCGATGCGCGGGCACACGAAGTACGCCTGGTGGCCCGCCGCCACCTCCTCGCGGACCCTGGCGAACGCGCGGTCGAGCCACGCGGGCTTCTCGCGGACGGGGACCACCGAGGTCTTGATCGGGGAACGGCCACCGGGGAGTTCGCGCAGGGCGGAGACCTCCAGGTCGCCGTAGACCGTCATGGCCACCGTGCGCGGGATCGGGGTCGCGGTCATGACGAGGACGTGCGGGTTCTCGCGTTCGCCGCGGGCGGAGAGCGCAGCGCGTTGCTCGACGCCGAAGCGGTGCTGCTCGTCGACCACGACGAGACCCAGGGAGTGGAACTCCACCTTCTCCTGGATGATCGCGTGCGTGCCGACGACGATGCCCGCCTCGCCGGTCACGATGTCGAGCAACGCCTGGCGTCGCTGGGCCGTGTTCATCGAACCGGTCAGCAACGTGACGCGGGTGGCGTCCTCCGCGCCGCCCAGCTGGCCCGCCTGGGCCAGGTCGCCGAGCATCTCGGACAACGACCGGGCGTGTTGTGCGGCAAGGACTTCCGTGGGGGCGAGCATCGCCGCCTGACGGCCCGCGTCGACGGCCTGGAGCATCGCTCGCAACGCGACCATCGTCTTGCCCGACCCGACCTCGCCCTGCAGCAGGCGGTTCATCGGCACGACCGACTCCAGATCGGTGGAGATCTGCTCCCCCACCTCCACCTGGCCCGCCGTCAGCGTGAACGGCAGGCGCGCGTCGAAGGCGTCCAGGATCCCGCCGGTCCGGCGTGCGCAGGAGGGCGCGGGGCGCGCGGTGGAGGCCTTGCGGCGCTGCGCCAGGGCCAGCTGCACGGCCAGCGCCTCGTCCCACTTCAGGCGAAGCTGGGCCACGGAGATCTGCGCCCAGCTCTCCGGGCGGTGGATCGACCGCAGCGCGTCCTCCAGGCCGATCAGGCCCTGCTCCTCGCGGAAGTCGGCGGGCAGCGGGTCCTCCGGCACGCCGTCCCAGATCTCCAGGAGCTGCTTCACGCAGTTCGCGATGTTCCACGTGTTGATGTGCTGCGAGGCCGGGTAGACGGGCAGGAACGCCTGCAGGAACGACGACCCGTCCTGCTCCGCCGACAACACCTCGAACGCCGGGTGCACCAGCTGCAGGTTCTGCCGGTAGCGGCCGACCTTGCCGGCGAACAGGGCGCGCGTGCCCGGCAGCAGCTCCTGCTCGGCGACGAACGCCGGCTTGCCGAAGAACACCAGGTGCAGCTCCGACGTGCCGTCGGTGATCACGGCCTCCGTCATCTGGCCGCGGCGCGCCTTCATCTGGCGCTTCTGGCACTTGCGGACCTCGGCCTGCACCGTCACGTGCTCGTCGATTTCCAGCGACCTGATGTCGGTCAGCTTCCCGCGCTCGTCGTAGCGGCGCGGGTAGTGGCGCAGCAGGTCACCGACCGTCGTGAGGCCGAGGCCGGTCTCCAGTGCGTCGGCGGTCTTCTTGCCGAGCAACGGCTGCAGCTTGTCGTCGAAGGAGATCATCGCGTCTTATTGAACTACTCGACACCGACAAAAATCACCGCGTCCGGCTGGCCGCCCGGATACGCCGTCACCTCGACCTCCGGATGGGTGACCCGCACGTGGTCCTCCACCACGTCGGCGAGGCCCTCCGGCGCGTCCGCGCCCAGGATCACGGTCACGAGCTCACCACCGCCCGCCAGCATGCGGTCGACCAGCCGGCAGGCCAGGTCCAGCAGCGACTCCGGGGCGGCGGGACCGGGCTCGATCAGCACGACCTCGCCGTCCAGCATGCCCAGCAGGTCGCCGGGCTGGCAGCGGCCGACCCAGGTGATGGCCTCATCTGCGGCGATCGAGAGCTCACCTCGGCGCGTGGCCGCGGCGGCCTCGGCCATGGCGACAACGTCGTCACCGGCACGGCGAGAGGAGTCGTGCACCGCCAACGCCGCGAGGGCCTGCACGGGCGAGAACGTCGGCACCACCACCACGTCCTGTCCGGCGGCCTGTGCGTACGCCACGGCTTCGTCCAGGACCTCACGCAGGTCCGGATCGCCGGGCAGCACAGCGACGTGACGCGCGCGCGTCGACACGATGGCCGACAACAGGTCCGTGGGCGTCGCCGAGGAAGCAGCGAGGTCGAACACCGTGGCGCCCTCCGCGCGGAACAGGTCCACGGCGCCGCTCACGACCACCACGATCGCCCGGTCGCGCACGAACCGGGACGCCTGCGCGGCGATCTGGTCGGCGAACCGCGCCACCGTGATCCGGTGCGGACGTCCGGCGCGCACTCCCGCCTCGACGGCCGCGCCGATGTCGTTGCAGTGCACGTGAACGGTCCACAGGGCGACGCCGTCGCCCACCACGGACACGCAGTCGCCCAGCCCGTTCAACGTGGCGCGCAGCTCGGCGACCAGCTCCTCCGAGGTGCCGTCGATCAGGTACATGACCTCGTACTCGAACTCCGACGACCCGCCCTCGCGCGCGGTCGTCAGCGACTCCGGGGTGCGCGGCAGCAAGGGCGCGTCCACCGGCGTTTCCACGGTCTGGCCGGTGATGACCGCAGCCAGTGTGTCCAACAACACAACGAGCCCGCGTCCACCCGCGTCGACCACGCCCGCCTTGGCCAGCACGGCGAGCTGACGGGGTGTGTCGGCCAGCGCGACGGCGCCCGCGCGCGAGGCCGCCATCACCACGTCGTCCAACTCGTCCGAACCGCAGTCACGCGCGGCCTCGGAGGCGGCGTGCAGCACGGACAGCACGGTGCCGGGCACCGGCTTCGACACCGCGGCCGTGGCCAGCTCGTCGGCCCGGTGCAGGCCCTTGCGCAGCGCGGAGCCGGTGACCAGGGAGACCTCCTGCACGGTCTCCGCGAGCCCCCTGAGCACCTGGGACAGGATCACGCCCGAGTTCCCGCGCGCCCCCGCGAGAGCGCCGCGGGCCAGCGCCGACAGCGCGTCCCCCACCGTCGACATGGGCGAGCGCAGCAGCGCGTCGAGCGCCGACTGCATCGTGTGCAGCAGGTTCGTACCTGTGTCACCATCCGGGACGGGGAAGACGTTGATCTGGTCGATCGACTCCCGATTGGCGTCCAACGACCGCACGCAGGCGTCTGCCCATCTGCGCACCGCGACCGCATCCATGACCTGCATGGCGGCGAGAGTATCCACCCGGTTTGGTCGCTGGTGAGGCCACCGGCTACCCTGATTGGGTTGCCGTGCCCGGTTGAGGCTTGTGCACGCTTGCGCGCCCACCGGGACGCATGACTTACCGCTTGAGGAACCTGAAGGAGTGGCTGACGTGGCTGCCGTGTGCGACGTCTGTGGCAAGGGGCCGGGCTTCGGCCATTCGGTTTCGCACTCCCAGCGGAAGACGAACCGCCGCTGGAACCCGAACATCCAGTCTGTGCGCGCGAAGGTCTCGGCCTCGCAGCGCCAGCGGATCAACGTGTGCACGTCCTGCCTGAAGGCCGGCAAGGTCGTGCGCGGCTGATCACCGCCACAGATCGTTTTTCAAGGGGAGAGCCCGGCTTCGGCCGGGCTCTCTTCGCGTTTCAGGGCACGACGCACGAACACCAGGCAGGCGAGCCCGCTGAGCAACGCCCCGGTGCCGCCGAGCGCGAACACCGTTCTCGGCCCCAGGACCAGCAACATCCCGCCCGCGGCCGCCGTGCCGAGCAGGTTCGCCCCGATCACCATCGACCCGGCCGCGGCGAACGCCCGCCCGCGCATCTCCTCGGGTGTGCGCAGCCGCACGACGGCGTTCAGGGCCACGTTGTGGACCCCGTTCGACACCCCGCCGATCACCCAGCCCGTCCCCGCCGCCACGACGACGGGGAACGCCGCGGGAACCAGCACCCCGATGCCCGTGGTGACGGCCGCGACAGCGATCGCCTGCGTCACCTGGGAGACGCTCCGGAGCCTCGCGGCCACCCGGTTGCCGACGAGGATCCCGCCCAGCCAGCACGCCTGCATGGCGCCCAGCACGAACTCGTCGCCGTGCAGCACGTACCGCACGAACGCGGGATCGGCCACGTTGACCACCACGACCGTGCCGACGCAGAAGGCCAGCCCGGCGATCGCCGCGAACAGCACGGGGTCCCGCCGCACGTGCCGAATACCGGCGAGCGCACTGGGACGTGCCTCGTGCGCGCCGGAAGGCCTGCGTTCCGAACGCACGAGCGTCAGCATCACCGCGTAGACGAGGAACGTGCCGCCGTCGACGAGCAACGCGACGGGATGGCCGAAGGCCCCGGCGAGCAGCGCACCACCGGTGACGCCCGCCATGCTGCCGAGACTGCGCCCGGTGCTGAGCCACGCGTACCCGCGCGTCGCGTCCTCTTCGCCCGCGATGTGCGGCACGAGAGCGGAGATGCAGGGCTGGGCGACCGCGCGGCCACAGCCGGAGACGAACACCAGCGCCACCACGAACGCGGGCTGCCCCATCAACGGCGCCACGGACGCGATCGCGAAGCCCTGGAACACCAGCGCGGTGATCAGCAGCCGGCGGTTGGGCAGCCGGTCGACGAGCGCGCCCGCCAGCGGGGCGCCGAGCACGAACGGCAGCAGTTCGGCGACGAGGATCGCCGCGACCAGCAACGGGCTGATCGGCGTCGCCCAGAACAGCAACACGAGCAACGACAACGAGTTGCCGAACTCGCTGACGGCCGCACCGGCGGCCGTCAGCGTCAGATCACGTCGTGCCGGGGCAATTACGGGAGCTTCCAGTCGATCGGTTCGGCGCCCTGCTTCTCCAGCAGTTCGTTCGCGCGGCTGAACGGCTTCGAGCCGAAGAACCCGGAGTGCGCCGACAGCGGCGACGGGTGCGCCGACTCGATGGCGGGCAACGGTTGCAGCAACGGACGCAGGTTGCGCGCGTTGCGGCCCCACAGGATCGACACCAGCGGTGCGTCACGGGCGGCGAGGGCCTTGATCGCCTGCTCGGTGACGGCCTCCCAGCCCTTGCCCTGGTGGGAGTTCGCCTTGCCGGGCTGCACGGTCAGTGCCCTGTTGAGCAGCAGCACACCGCGCTCGGACCACGGGGTCAGGTCGCCGTTGGACGGAATCGGGTGACCGAGGTCCTCCGCGTATTCCTTGTAGATGTTGATGAGCGACTTGGGAATGGGACGGACGTCCGGCGCGACCGAGAACGACAGGCCGACCGCGTGGCCGGGCGTCGGGTACGGGTCCTGGCCGACGATCAGCACCTTCACCTGGTGGAACGGCTGCTGGAACGCACGCAGCACGTTCTCGCCCGCGGGGAGGTAGGTGCGGCCGGCGGCGACCTCCCCGCGCAGGAACTCACCCATGGCGGCGATCTGGTCAGCGACGGGGGCGAGAGCTTCAGCCCAGCCGGCTTCGACAACTTCGTTGAGGGGACGAGCCACGGCTGTGAACCCTATCTCACCCAGTGCCGCGTCAGTCGGCCTTTGCCCCGTCTTCGACGTTCAGACGGTCGCATCGTGGTGCCGGCCTCGCGTCCCTGTACTGGTTGTACCGGGGCGCGGGGCCGGTGCCGCGAGGTGGCCCGCTGAGCGTCGAAGACGCGGCGAAGGTCGGCTGACGCGGCACTAGTCGAGGCGGCGGAGCTTCTCCCGGTACAAAGCGATGTTCTGAACGTACTTCTCGACGATGAACGCCCAGGCTTGTTCCGGCACAACGTGTCCGGGCCTCTCCTTCGCGGGCACTCCCAGCACCATCGTGCGCTCGCGGACGTGGCCGTCGAACGAGACCACCGCACCGGCGCCGACGATCGCGCCCTTCTCCACGATGGAACCGTTGAGCACCACCGAACCCGAGGCGATCAGGCAGTCGTCGGAGACCGTGGCGCCCTCGATGTGGACGTTGTGGCCGATGACGCACGACGAGCCGATGTGCACCGGGTGGACCTCGGTGCAGTGGACGACGGTGCCGTCCTGGATCGACGTGCGCTCGTCGATCACGATGCGCCCGTAGTCGCCGCGCAGCACGGCCTGCGGCCACACCGACGAGAAAGCACCGATGCGCACGTCGCCGATCACCGTCGCGTCCGGGTGGACGTACGCGTCCGGGTGGATCTGCGGCGTGTAGTCCCCCAACGCGTAGATGGCCATGCGCCTGAACCTACAACGACTTCCCGAAGCAGCGGCTGTCCGGGTGGTCGCGGTAGACGCCGAAGTTCGCGATCGGCGCGTATCCGCTGGACGTGTACAGGCTGATCGCCTCGGGTTGCTTCAGCCCGGTCTCCAGCACCATCCGCTCCAGCCCCGCTTCTCGCGCGGTGACCTCCAGATGCGCGAGCACCAGCCGTGAGAGGCCCTTGCCGCGTGCGGAGTCGACGACGTACATCCGCTTGATCTCGGCGGCGCCTTCGAGCTCGTCGTTCACGCGCCAGCCGCCGCACGCGACGGGCACGCCGTCGAGGTAGCCGATGACGAAGTAGCCGAGCGGCGCGGCGAACTGCGCCGGGTCGACCGGCGTGATGTCGACGTCGCCGTAGCGCTCGACGTAGACCTGCTGGAGGTCGTCGATCATCTTGACCGCATCTGGATGGTCATACGCGCGCGTGCATAGTTCCACGGCAGTGAAGTCTACGCCCGCCAGTGCTCCCAGCCGGGAGGTTTTTCGTACACCCTGCCGTCGACCGTCACACCTCCGCCCGCGCGGACCGTGCCGATCGTCGTCCAGTTCGGCGGCACCGCCTTGGGTCCCGGGAACGTCGCGGCGAGGGCGTGGTCCTCGCCGCCGGTCAGCGCCCAGTGCCGCGCGTCGCCGCCGAGCGCTGACGCGACGTCGAGCAGACGCGGGTGCAGCGGCAGCAGTTCGGTGCGGACGTCGATCGCGACTCCCGACGAGTCCGCGATGTGACCGAGGTCCTGCAGCAGTCCATCAGAGACGTCGATCATCGAAGTGGCGCCGGCCTCCGCGGCCTTGGGGCCCTCCTCGTACGGCGGCTCCGGGGCGCGCTGGGCGTTCACGATGCCCACCGGCGAACGGAATCCGCGCCCGAGCACCGCCAGTCCCGCGGCGGCCCAGCCGAGCCTGCCGGTGACCGCCACGACGTCCCCGACGAGCGCTCCGGACCTCGTGATCGGCTCCAGCCCGTTCATGTCACCCATGGCGGTGATGGAGATCACCAGTGTGGCGGAGCTGACCATGTCGCCGCCGACGACGCCCGCGCCGGCCTTCGCCGCTTCTTCCCACAGCCCCGCCATGATCCCCTCCACGACGGACGCGCGGGTGTCGGGCGGGCACGCGAAACCGACGAGCAGAGCGGACGGCAGCGCTCCCATCGCGACGACGTCGGCGAGGTTCACCGCGGCCGCTTTTCGGCCCACCTGCTCGGGACTGGACCAGTCGAGTCTGAAGTGGACACCCTCGACCAGCAGGTCCTTGGAGGCGACGACCCGTCCGTCCGGGACGGCGACGACGGCCGCGTCGTCACCGGGACCGAGGATGGTCGTCTCCGGCTGCGCCCGACCGGTCGTCACCCGGTGGATGAGATCGAACTCACCCACATCGGCGACCGTCTCCGCGTCGCGCGGCGGCTCCGGACGCAAAGTTGCCTCCCATTCTGAGCATTCGGAACCCCAACTGGGGTACGTTGCGTGACACGTTCCTACCTCGACCCAACCTGTCGCGACGAAGGGGCACGCCGTGGTGCATGCATACATCCTCATCCAGACCGAGGTCGGCAAGGCCGCCGCAGTCGCCTCCGAGATCTCCGGGATCGCCGGGGTAGCAACCGCAGAAGACGTCACCGGTCCTTACGACGTCATCGTCCGCGCCGAAGCCGACACCGTCGACCAGCTCGGTCAGCTCGTGGTCGCGCGCATCCAGAACGTCGAGGGGATCACCCGGACCCTGACCTGCCCGGTGGTACATCTCTAGCCCGTGTTGTCATAACCGGGTGACTCAGCAGGAAACCACGTCGGCGTTGTCCCGGCCGCTGATCGCGGCGGTCGGGCTCGCCGTCGTGCTCGCCATCGGTGTCGCCGGCCTCGGGTTGTGGCTGGGCACGGGGAACCAGACAGAGGACGTGCCCGGTCGCACGGGTCCCCTCGCGCTGGTCTCGATCGACGCGCCGGACGCCGGCTCACCGGCGTGCACGACGCTCGTCGAGAAGCTGCCGGTGGGACTGCCGTCCGGGAAGGACATGCTGTCGCGCCGCGAACTCGCTTCGCCCGCTCCCCAGGCCACGGTCGCGTGGGGTGACGCCAAACACGATCCGGTGGTTCTGCGGTGCGGACTGCCGCGGCCGTCCGAGCTGTCGGCGACCTCGCAGCTGCGGGTGATCTCCGACGTGCAGTGGCTCGAGCTGCCCGGCTCGGGCAGCTCCACCTGGGTGATCGTGGACCGCGAGGCGTACGTGGCGCTGACGGTGCCCGACGCGGCGGGCACCGGGCCGTTGCAGGACATCTCCACGACGGTGCGCGACCTGCTGCCTAAGCAGCCGGTCAAGACGGCGCCCTAGCGGAGGCCTGAGCCTCGCGCGATCGCCGTCTCGATCAGCGTGGTGAGCAGCGTCGAGAAGTCGATGCCCGTCGCGTCCCACGCCTTGGGGTACATGGAGATCGGCGTGAAGCCGGGCATCGTGTTGAGCTCGTTGACGATCAGCTCGCCGTCCTCGGTCAGGAAGAAGTCCACCCTGGACAGTCCCTGGCAGTCGAGCGCCTTGAACGCCGTGACGGCGAGCTCGCGCAGGCGCGCGGTGACGTCGTCGTCGAGCTTCGCCGGGATGTCGGCCTCGTAGGAGTCGTTGACGTACTTGGCCTCGAAGTCGTACCAGTCGGCGCCCGTGCCGGTGGGACGCAGCTCGGCGGGCAGCGAGGCCTCGATCCGGCCGTCCGGGAACTCGAGCACCGCGAGTTCGATCTCGCGGGGGTTCGCGACGGCGGCCTCGACGATGACCTTCGGGTCGTGCTGCCGCGCCTCGAAGATCGCGGCGTCCAGGTCGGCCCAGTCGCTGATCTTGGAGATGCCGACGGACGACCCGGCGCGCGACGGCTTCACGAACACCGGCAGGCCGAGGTGCTCGCGCTCGTCGAGCGTCAGCGTCTTCGTGGAACGGTCCAGAGCGACGAACTTGCCGACGTTGAGGCCCTCGGCCTGGAGGATCTTCTTGGCGAAGACCTTGTCCATCGCGGCCGCCGACGCGAACACGCCCGGGCCGACGTAGGGCAGGCCGCCGAGTTCGAGCAGGCCCTGGATCGTGCCGTCCTCGCCCCACGCGCCGTGCAGCAGCGGGAAGACGACGTCGACGTCCTTCAACGCCACGCCCGGCTCGACCGCGGCGACGGTCCGGTTGCGCAGCGTCGGGAGGTTGCCCGCGCCGGCCTCCAGCGCGTTCGGGTCCGTGCCGAGTGCCCACTGCCCCTGCGGCGTGATGCCGACCGGCACCACCTCGAACCGGTCCGCGTCCAGGTAGGGCAGGACGCTCTTGGCGGACTGGCAGGAGACCTCGTGCTCGGAGCTGCGGCCGCCGAAGACCACGGCGACCCTCGTCTTGCGCTGCGTCATGCCGGGGACCCTACCCGTTTGGGCGATTGTCCTTCCCCGCCAGTTAGCCTCGCCCGCGTGCTGGAGATCAAACCGCTCGACCTGGACGACGAGGCCGCGGTCGACGCTTACACGGACGTGCGGCTGGCGGAGGACCCGACGTCGAACCGGGCGTGGGCCATCGCGTCGCTGTGGGAGCCGAACCCCGACTTCAGCGAGGTGGTGCGGCTCGTCGCACGCAGGGACGGCGCGGGTGCGGGCATCACGTCCGCGGGACTGCTCAGCGGGATGAACTCGCGGCTGGCGGTGGGCACGATCACGGTGCACCCGGAGCACCGCCGGCAAGGCGTCGGCACCGCCCTGCTGGAGGCGTTGCTGCCGGAGCTGCGCGCCCGCGGCGTGGACGCGTTCGAAGGGTGGGGCGTCACCAAGGGCAGCGCGGGCGAGCTGTGGGCGTCGGCGCGCGGGTTCCGCCTCGCGGCGTCCAGGACCCTGCAGCGGTTGACGCTCACCGATGCCACCGCGGACGCCACCGCTCCGACCGGCTACCGCCTGGAGCAGTGGATCGGCACGACACCGGAGCACCTGCTGGCGTCGGTGGCCGCCACCAGGCAGTCGATGCACGACTCCCCGGGCACGGACTCCGCGCGGCAGGAACCGGAGTGGACGCCGCAGGAGGTCCGGGCCGACGAGGCCGAGGCCCGTGCGGCCGGTGTCGAGCAACGGGTCGTCGTCGCGGTCGAGGAGACCACCGGTCTCGTCGTGGCGCTGACCGACGTCCCGATCCACGCCGGCGACTCCACCGACACGTTCTGGGGCAGCACCGCGGTCACGCCCGCCCATCGCGGCCGGGGCCTCGGCCTGGCCGTCAAGGCGCACATGGTGCGGTGGCTGCGGGCGGACCGGTCCGAACTCGAACGCGTCGACACCGGAACGGATGCGGCGAACACGCACATGATCCGGGTGAACGAGCGGCTCGGCTTCGTCACGCACCGCGAGGTGGTCGTCGTCAGCCGCCCGTGCTGAGCAACTCGGTCAGCACCGGCAGCGCGGCCACCAACTGCTCGCGCGAGCACGCGCTGTACCCGATCACGAGCCCGTGCAGCTTGGCCCTGTTCACGTAGTGCCGGGCCAGCCCGTCGACCCGCAGACCGCGTTCGAGCGCACGCCTCATCAGGTCCCGTTCCAGTTCGGCGCCGGGCAGCAGCACCACCACGTGCGCGCCCGCGTCGTCGCCGAGCACCTCGATGCCGGCGGCGGCGAACGTGTCGATGATGAGCGCACGCCGTTCGGACAGCTCCCGGCGCAGTTTGCGCAGGTGCCGGCCGAGGTCGCCGGTGCGCGCCAGTTCCACGACGACCCGCTGGCCCGCCGCCGCCGGGCTGGTGCCGGTCAGGTCGCGGTGTTCGAGGACGGTCGTGGCGATGTGCTCGGGCGCGACCATCCAGCCCGCGCCCAGGGTCGGGGTGAGGATCTTGCTCGTGGTGCCGAGGTGGACCACGACGTCCGGGGCCAGTGCGGCGAGGGACGGCAGCGGGGCGACGTCGTAGCGGAGTTCGCCGTCGTAGTCGTCCTCGATGACGAGCCAGCCGTCGCGCCGGGCCCGTTCGACGAGCGCGACCCGTCGTGCCGCGGACATGCGGCCGCCCAGCGGGTACTGGTGCGCGGGTGAGCAGTAGACGGCTTTCACGCCGGCGGGCACGGCCTCGGGGAGCAACCCCTCCGCGTCGACGGCCGCCTGGACCACGTGCAGGCCGTTGGCCTTGAAGACGCCGACGGCCCGTTGGTAGCCGGGTTCCTCGACGGCCACCACGTCGCCGCGCGCCAGCACCGCGACGGCGATCTCGGTCAGCACGGCCGTGGTCCCGCCGGTCGCCAGCACCGGCTCGGCGCTCACGGCGAGGCCGCGGTGGCGCAGCAGGTGTTCGGCGATGGCCTCGCGGTACTCGGGCAGGCCTGCGCGTTCGGCGCGGGAGAGCGGAGGCGCGTCCGCCGCGGCACGCCACGCCCTGCGCCAGGCCGCCCGGTCGAGCCCGCTCGCCCACGGGGCCCCGGTGCCGAGGTCCACGAAGTCGGTGATCACGGGCGCGACGGGCGTGCGCGAGCGTTTGCGCAACGGGCCGGGAGGCGTTGTGGTGACGTAGGTGCCGGAACCGTGCCGACCGGCGATCCAGCCTTCCGCGTGCAACTGTTCGTAGGCGGCGGCGGTGACCGTGCGGGACACTCCGAGTGAGTCGGCCAACGCGCGCGTTGACGGCAGACGGTCGCCCGCGCGCAGACGGCCCTCCGACGCGGCGGAGCGCAGGGCGTCGGCGAGCTGGACGGCGAGCGGTTCGGCGGACTCGCGGTCCAGCGCCACGGGCAGTGCGGTCTCAGCCAAAGTGGCCTTCTCGAATCGGCGGAAAATGGCGCTTCAATAATGCCACTTCCGCCAGCACAGTAGAAGCATGACCACTGACGTGCAGCTCTCCCCCACCCCGCGCAGCACCGTCGTCCGCGGCAAGAAGAGAGCCGTCCAGGACCGCCAGGTGCTTTACGACATCCTCGACGCGGGCATGGTGTGCCACCTCGCCGTGGAGGTCGACGGGGCGCCGTTCCTCATCCCCACCGCGTACGGGCGCGACGGCAACCGCATCTTCCTGCACGGCTCGACGGGCTCGCGGTCCATCCGGAGCATGATCGAGGGCAAGCCGGTGTGCGTCGCGGTCACGCTCGTCGACGGCGTCGTCTACTCGCGGTCGGTCTTCCACCACTCGATGAACTACCGGTCGGCGATCGTCCACGGCACGGCGAAGGTCGCCGAAGACCCGGAGCACGCGCTGAAGGTCATCGTCGAGCACGTCACGCCGGGCAGCTGGGACTACGCGCGGAGCCCCTCCAAGAAGGAGCTCGCGCAGACGGTCGCGCTGGAGATCGACCTGACCGAGGCGAGCGTGAAGGTGCGCGAGGGCGGGCCGGGCGAGGAGCCCTCGGACCTCGAAGCGAACCTCGTGTGGGCAGGGCACATGCCGCTCGTCACGACGTGGGGCGCGCCCGTGCCGCACGAGACGGACAGGGCGATCCCGCCGCACGTCAGCGAACGGGGCCGTTGACCGGGTCGTAGCGGTACGGGGTCATGGCGCGTGTGCCGTGGCGGTAGACGTGGATCGACACGGCCGGATCCACGCCGTCGTTGCGCACCTGGTGCACGTAACCAGGGCCCCACACCCGCGACTGACCGGCGTGCAGCGAGTGCACGACCTGGATCTTCGTGGTGACGACCTCGGTCAGCAGGCCGCTGACGACGGTGAACGCGCCGGAGGTGTGGTCGTGGTCGTGCAGCGACGCGGTCTGCCCGGGGAGCCAGCTCATCAGCCAGATCTCCTGGTCGTCGGTCTTGTCGACCAGCGCCGAGAAGCGCTCCTCCGGGTCGTACCGGAGCAGGTGCTTCCAGCGGTCGCGATCGGTCGCCCACGACAGAGCCACCCGGACGGGGTGCAGCAACGCGGAGTTTTCAGGCAGAACGACGCTGTTCTCGGGAACGGCGAACATCGGGGAGAAGTCCTAACCAGGCGAGTGCGCGAAAAGAGGACGCGGGACTATCGCCAGGTACAACAGCAACACGTGTTGGAGGACATGCCGGGAAGGGTCCCGAAAACGGGACCCCCCGTCAATCCAGTCCCAAGGCGTGGGACACGTCCGCGACCAGGTCGCGCGTGTCCTCGCAGCCGGCAGAGAAGCGCACGAGGCCCTCCGGCACCGGGTCGCCCCACTGCGCGCGCCGGTCCGCCGTCGAGTGCAGGCCGCCGAACGACGTCGCCGCCGACACGAACCGGGACTTCTCGATGAACGCCTCGACCGCGGCCGCGTCGGAGAGCTCGAACGTCAGCACCCCGTTGAACCGCCGCATCTGCTGCGCGGCCAGCAGGTAGGCCGGGTCCTGCTCGGCGCCCGGCCAGCGCAGCCCGGAGACCTTGCCGGACAACGCCTCGTACAGCGCGGCGGCGTTGCGCGCCTGGCGTTCCAGCCGCAGGTCGAGCGTGCCGAGGCCGCGCAGCACGAGCCAGGTCTCGAACGGACCGGGGATCGCGCCGCTCAACGTCCGCGCGTCGCGCAACCGGGTGGCCAGCTCCGGCGACGCGGCGGTGACGTGTCCGAAGAGGACGTCGCTGTGGCCCGCGACCGCCTTGGTGTCCGACGCCACGACGACGTCGGCACCCAGCTCCAGCGGCCGTTGCCCGAGCGGGGTCGCGGTCGTGTTGTCCACGGCCAGCAGCGCGCCCGCCTCGTGCGCCCGCGCGGCCAGTTCCGCGATGTCGCAGATGTCCAGGCCGGGGTTCGACGGCGTTTCGAGCAGGACCAGCTTCACCCCGTCGAAGGACGGGTACGGCCCGGCCGTGGGCGCCTCGACGACCCGCACGTCCATTTCGGACACGAACTTCCGGCTGAGGAAGTACCCGTCCGACGGGAGGACCAGGGTGTCCCCAGTGGACAGAACGGTCCGCAGGAGCGTCGAGATCGCCGCCATCCCCGACGGGAAGACGACGCACTCACCGCCCTCCAGCGAGCCCAGCGCCGTCTCGAGGGACCGCCACGTCGGGTTGCCGGAACGGGCGTAGGTGTCCTGCCCGCCGAGGTGGAAGGCGGACGCGAACACGGGCTGCGCGCCGAACGGGTCGCCCGGGCCGCCCTGGACCGCGTGGACGACGCGCGTGCCGTCACCGAGTTCGTCGGGGCTCACTGGCGCTCGTGCTTCCGGTCGCGGCCGAGCAGCGCGGCACCGAGGTCGCGCACGCTCAGGCCGTCGTGGCAGACCTGGTGGACGCCTTCGGTGATCGGCATGTCGACGCCGTGCGCGTTCGCCAGCTCGCGGATCGACGAGCAGGACTTCACGCCTTCGGCGACCTGCCCGTGCGCGGCCTCCTGCGCCTGCGCGAGGGTGTCGCCCTTGCCGAGCCGTTCGCCGAAGGACCGGTTGCGCGACAACGGCGACGCGCACGTCGCCACGAGGTCGCCCAGCCCGGCGAGACCCGCGAACGTCAGCGGGTCGGCGCCCAGCGCCGCGCCCAGGCGTGCCGTCTCGGCCAGGCCGCGCGTGATGATCGAGGCCATCGTGTTGTCGCCGTACCCCATGCCCGCCGCCATGCCGCACGCCAGCGCGATGACGTTCTTGCACGCCCCGCCCAGCTCGCAGCCGACGACGTCGGTGTTGGTGTACGGGCGGAAGTACGAGTTCGAGCACGCGTGCTGCAGGTCGACCGCGCGGTCGTGGTCCGTGCACGCGATGACCGTCGCGGTCGGCTGACCGACGGCGATCTCCTTGGCCAGGTTCGGCCCGGACACCACGGCGACCTGCGACTCGTCGACGCCGGCGACCTCGCGGATCACCTCGCTCATCCGCTTGAGCGTGCCGAGCTCGACGCCCTTGGACAGCGAGACGAGGGTGGCGTCCGGCGGCAGCAGGTCCTTCCAGCCGGACAGGTTCGCCCGCAACGTCTGCGACGGCACGGCGAGGACGACCGCGTCCGCGCCGTCGAGCGCCTTGGCCGGGTCGGAGGTGGCCGAGAGGTTGGCGGGCAGCGAGATGCCGGGCAGGTAACCGGAGTTCACGCGCGTCCCGGTGATCTCCGAGGCGACCTCCTGGCGCCGCGCCCACAGCACGACCTCGGGGCCGGAGTCCGCGACGACCTTCGCGAAGGCCGTCCCCCACGACCCGGAGCCGAGCACCGCAACACGTTCGATCGCCATGGTTCAGGCCTTCCTCGGTCCGTAGAAGCCTTCTGGCGCCTCCTGCTGCCGGATCTCGGCCAGGTTCGCCTTGACCGCGCCCATCAGCAGGTCGGTGACCTCGCGCAGCAGCGGCAGCGTCTCCTCCTTGCCCCGGTAGGCGGAGAGGTCGACCGGCTCCCCGACGAGGTGCGTGATCGTCTTGCGCGGGAACGGCCGGAACTTCTTCTGGTAGTGGTTGTAGAGGTCCAGGGTGCCCCAGCGGGCGACCGGGATCACGGGGCCGTCGTGCTGCAGGGCGAGGCGGGCGACTCCGGTGCGCGAGTTCGCGGGCCAGCCGTCGGGGTCCTTGGTGATCGTGCCCTCCGGGTAGATCACCACGACCTGGCCGGTCGCCAGCGCCTTGTGCGCCTCGCGCAGGCTCTGCTGGGCGTCCGTGGTGCCCCGGTAGACCGGGATCTGCTTCGCGCCCTTGAGGATGCGGCCCATGACCGGCACGTTCCAGAGGCTGTGCTTCGCGAGGAAGTGCGGGACCCGGTCGTTGCGGTGCACGAACACGGCGTCGTAGCACGGGTCGAGGTGCGAGATGTGGTTCATGACCAGCAGCGCCGCGCCCTGGCGGGGGATCCGGTCCCCGTGCAGGATCCGGTGCCTGCCCAGCACGAACGACATGGGGTAGACGATCGCCGCCGCGACCCCCACCCAGAAGCCGCCCTTCTCCTTGGCCACGTGGCCTCTCCTCACTCCCGGACCTGCACTCACCTGCGCCCTGAGCACAGTAGTCGCCGGATCGTGGACTATGACGAGGTGCGGGATGAAGTGGAACTAGTGGTCCCGGTCAAGACGCTCGACCGGGCCAAGACCAGGCTGACCAGCGCGACCGGTGGCGATCCGGTGTCACACGCGGCGCTGGCGCTCGCGCTCGCCCTCGACACGGTGAGCGCGGCCCTCGCGACCCCCGGCGTCCGCCGCGTGGTGACGATCACATCCGACCCGGCCGTCGCGTCCGAGATGGCCGCGCTGGGCGTCGAGTCGGTCCCCGAACCCGCCGAGCCCGGCCTCAACGCGGCGCTGCGGCACGGCGCGCGCACGCTCCGTTCGTCCCGCATCGGCGCGCTGCAGGCCGACCTGCCCGCTTTGAAGCCCGACGAGTTGCAGGCCGCGCTGGAAGCCGCGGCCGGGCGCCGGGCGTTCGTCCCGGACCGCCAGGGCACGGGCACGACGCTGCTCCTCGCGGCACCCGGCGGCGAGCTCCACCCGAGGTTCGGCATCGGGTCGGCCGGGCACCACCGGCTCTCCGGTGCCGTCGCGCTGCTCGGTCCGTGGCCGTCGCTGCGCTGCGACGTGGACACGGAAGAAGACCTGCGGCTGGCGAACGCGCTCGGCCTCGGCCCCCGCACCGCGAACGCCCTGCCCGCCTGGACAACCTGAGCCGTCGCCACACGTCTACCGGGTGATCACGACTTGGGAGACTGATGCGAGCGCTCATCGCGCTGGCGGCTGTCACGGCCATCGCGGGCTGTGTCGCCGCCTATCCGATCGACCGTCCGTCCGACTACACGGCCGAGAGCAACCTCGGCACGTGCCAGGTGGCGTTGCCCCAGGACTGGAAGGACCGGCTGTCCCGCAACAGGACCGAGGTCGGCTCGCACGAGAAGGTGGTCGTCGTCGCGGCGGACTCCGACGCCGGCACGACGCTGGTGAAGACCACGCGCAACAGGACCACCGAACTGGTGCTGCACGACCACGGCAAGCGGCAGCAGGTGATGGCCGTGCAGAACAACGGGCAGCTCTTCGGCGTCGAGTTCGACGGCCGCTGGGTCACCTTCTCCACGACACCGGGCCCGGCGGACCACACCACCACGACCTACGCGTGGGACTCGCGCGACGACGGCGCGCCCGTGCAGATCGGCGACAGCGGTGCCGTGGTGCACAACGGCAGGGCCGCCTGGTCCGACAGCCTCGGCGTGCACGTCTACGACCTGGCGAAGAAGAAGGACAGGGTCGTCGGCCCCGGCAAGAGGCCGGTTTTCCTCGGTGACGCGGTGCTCTGGCAGCAGGACGGGAGGTTCCGCGCCGAGGGCGCGCTGCCCGATCCGTTGAAGGACGCGAAACCCGGTGACGGCGTGGCGTCCGACGGGCGCACGGTCGTGTGGGCGCAGGGCGAGAAGCTGCGCGCCTGGCGCGAGGGCTGGCCCGAACCGCGTGAGCTGGCGGGGATCAGGACCTCGCCGAAGAACGAGGGCATCGTGTTCCCGCGGGTCAGCGGTGACTTCGTGTCGTGGCAGTCGGGGTCCTCGCACATCACGGACGTCCGCAGCCGCGCGACCGTCCACACGACCGAAGGCTCGTACTGGCTGGAGGTGCACGGCGGGGCGTTGACGCAGCAGGGGTGGCGCGTCGCGGCCGCGGCCCCGCTGGCGGAACTCTCGGCGTTGCCCGCCTGCTGACGCGCTCCCCTTCGTTCCCACCCGCTCCGCGGTTCAGTGACGAACGCCACGAAAATGTTGGTTTGGGCAACGCACAGGGGAACCCCGGCACCTTTACATCCGTATCCCCCTACGCCAGACGACGCATCCCCGACGTCGTCTCCCCGACGCGTTGCCCTGAGGTGTACCTGCATGAGTTCATTGACGCACGCCGACTACCTGGCGTTGCGCCGCTTTCCCGCACTCGACGGCCTGCGCGCCATCGCCGCGGTACTGGTCGTCTTCTTCCACTACGGCGGTCCCGACCGGCTTCAGGGCTGGGTCGGTGTCCAGATGTTCTTCGTCCTCAGCGGATTCCTGATCACCACGCTGATGCTGCGCGAGGAACGCAGGACGGGCCGCATCGCGCTCGGTGAGTTCTACCTGCGCCGGGCCTTCCGGATCCTCCCCGTGTACTTCGTGGTCCTGCTCGTCACGGTCGTGGCGTCCGCGCTCTACGGGACGTTCGTCAGCAACGGCATCGGCCCCGCGCTGAAGTACTTCCTCACGTTCACCAACGAGTTCGCCGGTGCCAGCCCGTACGGGCAGTCGTGGTCGCTGGGCATCGAGCAGAAGTTCTACCTGGTCTGGCCCCTGGTGGCGATCGCGCTGGGCACCGTCGTGCTGCGCCGCCGCGCCGGTGCCGCCGCCCTCGGCATGCTGCTCGCGCTCGGCCTCGTGAACTTCACGACGGAGCACAGCAACCCCGGCTGGCCGTTGCACTACTTCTCGATCCTGACCGGTGTCGTGCTCGCGATCGTGTTGCACAGCCCGCGCGGGTTCGCGTTGCTGCGCCCCCTCACGAACCGGGTCGCGCAGATCGCCGTCGCGCTCGGGTTCACCGGTGTCCACCTGAGCGTGAAGCCGATCGCCGACTTCCTGGACGGGATCGGCGGAATGCCCGGTCACGTCCTGGTCATCCCGGTGTACGCGCTCGCGACGGCGGTGCTGCTGACCGCGATGGTCGCACCGGGACCGGCCACGACGTTGCTGTCCACGAAGCCGATGCAGTTCGTCGGCGAGCGGTCCTACTCGCTGTACCTGGTGCAGACGATCGCCGCGACGATCATCGCGTTCTTCTGGCCCGCCCTGTCCGGTCTCGGTCAGTCCGTGGTGGTCACGGCGGCGGGACTGGTGCTGGCGAGCGTCCTCTACGCGACCGTGGAGATCCCGATGATCGACCTCGGCCGGCGCGTGGTCACCCGCCAGCGCGCGAAGGCCGCCGTCAAGGCGGCCGTCGCTCAGCAGGGTGCGCCGCAGGCTCCTGCGCCGCAGTCCGAGTCGTCGCGGCTCGCGACCATCGGGCAGGCCCAGCCGTAGAACGGGTTCGGGGCGAGCGGCACGGGTTCCCGGTCGCTCTCCCTGGCCAGTTCCCTCGCGTGGTGCGCGGTGAGCGTCACGGGAGTGCCGCTCGCCTGCGCCTCGTAGGCGCCCCGCTCCAGCTGCAGGATCTCGACGCCGCGCGAGATGTCCGCCACGAACACCGTGCCGCGGTGCCAGTACGGCGCCCACGAAGTAGCGGTGTCCGGCCGCCAGTACCCGATCTGGATCGGCCTGGCGGGGTTGGAGATGTCGAGGAAGCGGGTGCCCTGGTTGTACCAGGAGTAGGCCACGATCCTCTTCTGCACGTCGAAGTAGTGCGCGGAGCACGTGACGTCGCCGGGGATCGTGCCCTCCTGGTCGTCGGGGCTCCAGATGCCGACGGTCTTCATCTCCTTCGGCGTCTCACCCCAGCCCTCACCGCCGTGCGTGCCCTGCAACGACGAGATGACGAACCGGCCCTCGGTCTTGCAGGTGGGCGAGCCGAACGCCTCCTCGGTGTGCAGGAGCAGGCTTCCCGGCGGGTTCTCCCGCGTGGGCAGCGGGCCGTCGAGCAGCGTGCGGCCGACCGGGCGGAACGAGTTGTGCGTGAACGAGGTCGGCATGTCGGCCTTCGGCACCGCGCCGCCCGCGTACGGGACGGGGTCCCACGCCTTGGCCTCGCGGTACTTCCCGGTCAACGGGTCCCGGTGCCAGCCCTGCGTCCAGTAGCCGCGGGTGCCGTCGTCGCCCGCCACCCAGGCGATGCCCTGGGCGTCGACCTGGACGTCGTGCGTGATCTTGCCTTCGCCCGCCTTGCCGCGGACGTCCACGTCGTGCGGCAGTTCCCTGGGCGTCTTCGGATCGCGGATGTCCGTGACGAAGATCCGCCCGGTCTTGGCGTCCGACCGGTCGAGCCCGGCCGTCCAGAGGAACTGGCAGTCGTTGACGCAGGTGCTGGTGTGACCGGTGTTCTGCCTGTGGAAGCTGAGGATTTTGAGGTCGGCGGGGTCCACAGCGGACACGATGTAGTTGCCGGTCGGGCGGTCGCCGGGCAGCGCGCGGCCGAACGAGTTGACCTCGCGCGCCAGGAACGCGAGCTTGCGCTTGGGGTCGACGTTGATGTCCTCGTTCTCCCAGAAGCGCTTGGTCGGGTCGTCGCCCGGCAGCGCCATCTCCTCCTTCGTGAGGTGGTCGAGGAGCTTGGGCCTGTCGAGATCGGTGACGTCGAACGTCTTCAACCCGGTCTCCATGCTCACGAACGCCACGTCGCGCTTGCCGTACTGGGCGAACGCGATCGAGATGGCTCGTTCGGTACCGGGAAGTGAGGCTTTCAGCCGGACGTTCTTGGCCGCCGCCTGCAGTCGTGGTTTGTCCACCTTCGGAGTCGTGGGTTCGGCGGAAGCCGCCGAAGCCAGGCCTGCCGTGGTGAAGGCCAACAGGGTCGCCGCGGTGATCGTGGCAATAACCTTCATGGATCGACCCTGGCAGTGCGCCCGGAGAACCGTGTAGGCCCGAACGTCTGATGCCGGGCACCCGTGCCGCGGCAGCCGGCCTTCGCCGCGTGTTCGACGCTCAGCGGGCCACCTCGCGACCGTCTGAACGCCGAACACGGGGGCGAAGGCCAGCTGCCGCAGCACTAGGCTTCTGCTCCGTGCAGGCGACTGTGTCTACTTTTAACAGCGACGGTTCCGCGACCGTCCTCCGAGATGACGGCGTCCTCGTCGACGTGAGCGCGGAGGCCGTCACGGCGGGTGGCTGGCGAATGCTGCGTCCGGGCCAGCGGGTGACCCTCGAACGTAGTCCTGACGGAGCCGTTACGGCTCTTCGCATGCCTGTTCTGTGACGAGGAGTTCACCAGACGGTCGTTCTGGTTGGGGGCGCCCGCGCCGATTCTGAGACACAATGCGTGACGTGAGCACGGACGACAACGACGGCAAGGCGACCCCCTCCCGACGCCGCTCGACGGGCGGCAAGGCAGCGGCCACCCCGCGTGCGGCGACGCCGAAGAGGCAGCCCCGAGCGGCGACCAGGCGAGCGTCCAACCCGCGGAGGAAGGCGGAGCCACCCCAGGGGCCGGTCGCCGCTCCCACGCGAGGGGTGCCCTCGGCCCCGCCCGCGGTGACGCCGAGTCCGCTGCCCACGGACCTCCCGGACGACCGGTACTTCAACCGTGAACTGTCCTGGTTGGACTTCAACGCCCGCGTGCTCGCCCTGGCCGAGGACTCCTCGCAGCCGTTGCTGGAGCGCGCGAAGTTCCTCGCGATCTTCGCCTCGAACCTCGACGAGTTCTACATGGTCCGGGTCGCCGGCCTGAAGCGGCGCGCGGAGACCGGGCTCACGGTGCGCAGCGCGGACGGGCTCACGCCGCTCGAGCAGCTCGTGGCGATCTCCAAGCGCTCGCAGGAACTCGTGGAGCAGCACGCCCGCGCGTTCCTCGACCACATCAGGCCCGGCCTGGAAGAGCACCGGATCAGCATCGTGACGTGGGGCGACCTCACGGACTACGACCGGCTGAGGCTCTCCAACTACTTCAGCGAGCAGGTCTTCCCGGTCCTCACGCCGCTCGCGGTCGACCCGGCGCACCCGTTCCCGTACATCTCGGGGCTGTCGCTGAACCTCGCGGTGACCGTGCGGGACCCCGAGGGCGGCGGCGAGCGCTTCGCCCGCGTGAAGGTGCCGGACAACGTGCCGCGCCTGGTTCGCGTGGAGGCGGACCGGTCGTCCTCGTCCGCGACCTTCCTGCCGCTGGAGGAACTCATCGCCGCGCACCTCGGCGAGCTGTTCACCGGCATGGAGGTCATCGAGTGCCACGCGTTCCGCGTCACGCGCAACGCGGACCTCGAGGTCGAGGAGGACCGCGACGAGGACCTGTTGCAGGCGCTCGAACGCGAGCTCGCGCGGCGCCGGTTCGGTCCGCCGGTGCGCCTGGAGGTCGCCGACGACATGACCGAGCACATGCTCGAACTGTTGTTGCGGGAGATGGACGTCGACCCGCACGACGTCGTGACGGTGCCCGGCCTGCTCGACCTGTCGTGCCTGTGGCAGCTCTACGGCATCGACCGCAAGACGTTGAAGGACCCGGCGTTCGTGCCGGCGACGCACCCGGCGTTCGGGGAGCGCGAGACGCCGAAGAGCGTGTTCGCGACGCTGCGCGAGGGCGACGTCCTCGTGCACCACCCGTACGACTCGTTCTCCACGTCGGTGCAGCGCTTCATCGAACAGGCCGCGGCCGACCCGCACGTGCTCGCCATCAAGCAGACGCTGTACCGCACCTCCGGTGACTCGCCCATCGTGGACGCGCTGATCGACGCGGCCGAGGCCGGCAAGCAGGTCGTGGCGCTGGTGGAGATCAAGGCCCGGTTCGACGAGCAGGCGAACATCAAGTGGGCGCGCACGCTGGAGAAGGCGGGCGTGCACGTCGTCTACGGCCTGGTGGGCCTGAAGACGCACTGCAAGACGTCGTTGGTGGTGCGCCAGGAGGGTTCGACGATCCGGCGCTACTGCCACATCGGCACCGGCAACTACAACCCGAAGACCGCGCGGCTCTACGAGGACGTCGGCATCCTCACCGCCGAACCGACGATCGGCGCGGACCTCACGGACCTCTTCAACGTCCTCACGGGCTACGCGCGCCAGGACGAGTACCGCTCGCTCCTCGTCGCCCCCTACGGCGTCCGCAAGGGCATCGTGGACCGGATCAACGACGAGATCGAGCGCGCGCAGGCGGGTGAGCCCTCGGGTGTGCGGATCAAGGTGAACTCGCTCGTCGACGAGCAGGTCATCGACGCGCTGTACCGGGCGTCGCAGGCGGGCGTGCCCGTGGACGTGGTCGTGCGCGGCATCTGCGGTCTGAAGCCGGGCATCAAGGGGCTGTCGGAGAACATCCGGGTCCGGTCGATCCTCGGCCGGTTCCTGGAGCACTCGCGGGTCTTCCACTTCGTCGCGTCCGGCGAGTACTGGATCGGCAGCGCGGACATGATGCACCGCAACCTGGACCGCCGCGTCGAGGTGGCCGTGCGCGTGGCCGACCCGCGCCTGACCAAGCAGCTGGGCGACATGTTCGACTCCGCGCTCGACCCGCACACGCGCTGCTGGGTGCTGCGTTCTGACGGAGAATGGGAACCCTCGCCCTCGGACGGCACGTCCGTGCGGGACCATCAGATGGAACTGCTGCACAAGCACGGAGCTCTTGGGTGATCAAAGCTGCTGGGGCGGTGCTCTGGCGTGATGCCGGCGGAAACGTCGAAGTCGCGGTCGTGCACCGCCAGCGTTATGACGACTGGTCCCTGCCGAAGGGCAAACTCGACCAGGGCGAGACGATTCCCGCCTGCGCGGTGCGCGAGATCGAGGAGGAAACAGGCTTCTCGTGCGTTCTCGGCCGCCACCTGAGCCAGGTCTCCTATTCGGTGAAGGGCGTGCCGAAGACCGTCGACTACTACGCCGCCGAAGCCGTTTCCGGTTCTTTCGCGGCCAACGAGGAGGTCGACGAACTGCGGTGGCTGCCGGTCACCGAGGCGTCGGCCCTGCTCACCTACGCACCGGACCGCGAGGTGCTCGACGAGTTCGCCCGCCTGCCCGCGGACCTGCTGCTGGTCCTGCTGGTGCGGCACGCGAAGGCGGGTAAACGTTCCGAGTGGGACGACGACGATGACCTGCGCCCGCTCTCGGACGCCGGCTGGCGCCAGGCCGCGGCGCTGCGCGCCCTGCTGCCCCTGTGGGCACCCGTGCGCGTCCACACGGCGCCCAGGGTGCGTTGTGTGGACACCGTGCGGGGCGTGGCCGAGGACCTGGGCGTGGACGTCGTCCAGGAGCACCGGCTGTCGGAGGAGGGCTACTGGCCCGACCCGGACGCCGGTCTCGTGCGCCTGCTGGAGGTGGCCGCTCTCGAAGGCCGTGCCGTCGTCTCCTCGCAGGGCGGCGTGATCCCGTCCGTCGTGCAGTCGCTGGCCGAAATGGGCGGGCTGAGGCTCGACGAGATCCCCTGCAAGAAGGGCAGCACGTGGGTGCTGGCCTTCACCAGGCCGTTCGGCACGTGGTCCACTTCGGACTCGCCTTCGCGCTGGCCAACGCTGGTGTCGGCGCATTACCTGGCCTCGGCACTCCCCCGTCCCTGAGGCTCTCCACCGCCGTTCTCCGCCGCCGTCTCCCGGCCCCGATGAAAGTTCGCCTCTGGCAACCAAATCGGCCGGGAAGGCGGCGGTTTCGCTTGTGCCGGGCGTTGTTCCGAGCCGGGCAGGGGCTATTCGCAGGCGCGCTTGCGTTATTTCTATTGGGGCAACGGACGACCGACTTCCCCGGCGAACTCGCCGCCGCTGTGGAGCAGCGGCCAACAAACACGAAAGCCCCGGTGTGCGCACACCGGGGCCTTCCGCGTGGTTCTGAAGTGACGCAGCCTCCCTCAGGAGGCCCGTCTCACTTCTTCTTGGCAGCCGTCTTGCGAGCAGCCGGCTTCGCAGCCGCGGTCTTCGCGGCGGGCTTGGCAGCGGCGGTCGTCTTGGCGGCGGCCGTCGTCTTGGCAGCAGCCGGCTTGGCAGCGGCCGTGGCGCGCTTGGCAGGAGCCTTCGCGGCAGCCGTCTTGGTGGCGGCGGCCTTGGTGGCGGTCGCCTTCGCGGGCGCCTTGGCAGCAGCGGTCTTCGTCGCGGCGGCCGTGGTGGTGGTGCGACGGGTCGCGGGCGCCTTGGTGGCGGCCGCGGCCGTGCGGGTGCGCGTCGTGGTCGCGCGGGTCGTCGCGGCCTTCGTCGCCGGAGCCTTGGTGGCCGCGGGCTTCGCGGCGGCAGCGGCGGCGGGCTTGGCGGCGGCCTTGGCGGCAACGGCCTTCGGCAGCTTCTTCGCACCGCTGATGACGTCCTTGAACGTCGAGCCGGGGCGGAACGCGGGCACGTTGGTCTTCTTGACCTTCACGGTCTCGCCCGTGCGCGGGTTGCGCGCGGTGCGAGCCGCACGGGCACGCTTCTCGAAGACGCCGAAGCCCGTGATGTTGACCTTCTCGCCCTTGTTGACGCTCCGCACGATGACATCGACGATGCCGTCAACAGCAGCACCCGCGGTCTTCTTGTCTCCCAGGCGCTCGGCGAGCGCCTCGATGAGCTGGGCCTTGTTCACCTTCAGTCCCTCCCAGGACGCTCACGGCCCTAGCGTCGGGCCGACTAGAACGCAACGGTAGGCCCAAATCGCGAGAAATACCAATCGCCACGCCAAAATTTTCGTTGTGGCGTGGCTAATTGCGCCCCTTCGAGGGACAGGAGGCGCCGGATTCGCCCCTCTCAAGGGGAGAATCCGGCCCCCTCTCAGACCGCCGGAAGCGGATCCGTTGTGGGCAGCCAAGTCTGGCGATTGCCCTCGAAATCGCTGATCTCGGCCTCGTGGCGCAGCGTCAAAGCGATGTCGTCGAGGCCTTCGAGAAGGCGCCAGCGGGTGTAGTCGTCGATCTCGAAGGGGGCTACCAAGTCCTTGGCGCGAACGGTCTTGTCGGTGAGGTCGACGGTGACCGGCGTGCCGGGCTCGGACTCCAGCAGTTTCCACAGCAGCTCGACATCGGACTGGCTGCACTGCGCCGCGACGAGACCCTGCTTGCCCGCGTTGCCCCGGAAGATGTCCGCGAACCGGGACGAGACGACGACGCGGAAGCCGTAGTCCATCAACGCCCAGACGGCGTGTTCCCGAGAGGACCCGGTGCCGAAGTCGGGGCCCGCGACGAGGACGCTGCCCGCCCTGAAGGGCTCCTGGTTGAGGATGAAGTGCTCGTCACCGCGCCAGGCGGCGAAGAGCCCGTCCTCGAACCCGCTGCGGGTCACGCGCTTGAGGTAGACGGCCGGGATGATCTGGTCGGTGTCCACGTTGGACCTGCGCAGCGGCACACCGACACCGGTGTGGGTGGTGAAGGCTTCCATGGTCAGTTCTCCAGGTCTGCGGGGGCCGACAGGGTGCCGCGCACGGCCGTGGCGGCGGCGACGAGCGGGGACACGAGGTGGGTCCTGCCGCCCTTGCCCTGCCTGCCCTCGAAGTTGCGGTTGGAGGTCGAGGCGCTGCGCTCGCCGGGGGCGAGCTGATCCGGGTTCATGCCAAGGCACATCGAGCAGCCGGCCTGCCGCCACTCAGCGCCCGCGTCGAGGAACACCTTGTCCAGGCCCTCGTCCTCGGCCTGCTTGCGCACCCGCATCGAACCGGGGACGACCAGCATCCGTACTCCTGAAGCGACGTGCTTGCCCTTGATGACGTCCGCCGCGGCGCGCAGGTCCTCGATGCGCCCGTTGGTGCAGGAGCCGAGGAACACCGTGTCCACGCGGATGTCGCGCAGCGGCGTGCCGGGCTCGAGGCCCATGTACGTCAGCGCCTTCTCGGCGGCCACGCGCTCGTTCTCGTCCGCGATCTTCCCGGGGTCGGGGACGTTCGCCCCCAGAGGCAGGCCCTGGCCGGGGTTCGTGCCCCACGTGACGAACGGCGTGAGCTCGTCGGCGTCGATCGTCACCTCGGCGTCGAAGGTCGCGTCGTCGTCGGTGCGCAGCGTCTTCCAGTACTCGACGGCCTTGTCCCAGTCCGCGCCGGACGGAGCGTGGTCACGCCCCGAGATGTAGTCGAAAGTCGTGTCGTCCGGTGCGATCATGCCCGCGCGGGCACCCGCCTCGATCGACATGTTGCAGACCGTCATGCGCGCTTCCATCGACAGCGCCTCGATGGCCTCGCCGCGGTACTCGAGCACGTAGCCCTGCCCGCCGCCGGTGCCGATCTTCGCGATGACCGCGAGGATGATGTCCTTCGCCGTGACGCCCTCGCCGAGCGAGCCGGTGACGTTGATGGCCATCGTCTTGAACGGGCGCAAGGGCAACGTCTGCGTCGCCATGACGTGCTCCACCTCGGACGTGCCGATGCCGAAGGCCAGCGCGCCGAACGCACCGTGGGTGCTCGTGTGGCTGTCGCCGCACACCACGGTCATACCGGGCTGCGTGAGGCCGAGCTGCGGGCCCACGACGTGGACGATGCCCTGCTCGAAGTCGCCCATCGGGTGCAGCCGCACCCCGAACTCCGCGCAGTTGCGGCGGAGCGTCTCGACCTGCGTGCGCGACACGAGGTCGGCGATCGGCTTGTCGATGTCGACGGTCGGAACGTTGTGATCCTCGGTGGCGATCGTCAGATCGGGCCTGCGCAGCTTGCGGTTGGCAAGGCGGAGCCCGTCGAACGCCTGGGGGCTGGTGACTTCGTGGAGCAGGTGGAGGTCGATGTAGAGCAGGTCCGGCTCCGCACCACTTCCGTGGCGCACAACGTGTGCCTCCCACACCTTCTCCGCGAGCGTGCGGCTCATCGCGACATCTCCCACAGTATGGACGCGCCGACAGATCTGGACTTCTCACTGCTTGGGAAGTTAGTATCGGCTTGTGGGACAGCATAGCGGGATCGGCGTGCTGGACAAGGCAGTGGCCGTGTTGAACGCCGTAGCAAAAGATCCTTGTGGCTTGGCCGAGTTGTGCAACCGCACCGGCCTCCCCCGAGCGACAGCGCACCGCCTCGCCGTAGGCCTGGAGGTGCACAGGTTGCTGCGCCGAGGCTCCGACGGCCGCTGGCGCCCCGGCGCCGCTCTCGCGGAACTCGCCGGCGGCGCCACGGACCCGTTGCTGGACGCGGCCTCCTCGGTCCTGCCACGCCTGCGCGACATCACCGGCGAAAGCGTGCAGCTCTACCGCCGCGACGGCATGCAAAGGGTCTGCGTCTCCTCGGCAGAACCCCCATCGGGCCTGCGCGACACGGTTCCCATCGGCGCGAGGCTCCCCATGACAGCGGGCTCGGGCGCCAAAGTCCTTGCCGCGTGGTCAGACCCAGGCACCCAACGCGCCGTCCTGGCCGACGCCGTCTACGGCGAACGCACCCTCCTCGAAGTGCGCCGCCGAGGCTGGGCACAAAGCGTGGCGGAACGAGAGCCGGGCGTCGCCTCGGTCTCCGCCCCGGTACGCGACTCCACAGGCGCAGTAGTGGCAGCAGTCTCAGTCTCAGGCCCCATCGACCGCATGGGCCGCCGCCCAGGCGCCCGCTGGGCAGCAGACCTACTGGCAGCAGCCGAGGCCCTGCAAAGCCGCCTCTAAAGCACCAACGCCACACCCGGCCGCCTTCCCCAAAGGGAGGGCGGCCGTTCTGCTTCCCACCCCCGACACGCCGCCCACCAACGCCCGACACGCACCCCGCGTCTCAACAGGTGACCACCGGGGAGGGAGGTGAGTGGCGACGAACAGAGGGACGGAACGGCCACCGCAGATGGAGGTGAGACGGGCCGGGGCGGAAGGAAGTTGGCGCGGTGGGTGAGGCGCGGTGGGTGAGGCGCGGTGGGTGAGGCGCGGTGGGTGAAGCGAGGTGGGTGAAGCGAGGTGGGGTGGGCGCGGGGGTGAGGCGCAGCGGGGCAAGGCATGCCGGGGCCGGGTGTGGCAGGCGAGGCGAGGTGTGGCGAGGCGCGGAGGGGCAGGGCAGACCGGGGCGGGGCAGGCCGAGGCGGGTGTGGCGAGGCGCAGAGGGCGGAGAAGTGAGAGGCGGCGGGACAGGCCGGCGCGGACAGGCCGGCGCGGACAGGCCGGCGCGGGCAGGGCGGCCGGGCAGGGCGGCCGGGCAGGCCGCGGCGAGGCGGGCAGGCCGCGGCGAGGCGGGCAGGCCGCGGCAGGGCGGGGCAGGACGGGCTGGGGCAGAAGTTGGCGTAGGCGCGGCGGGGCAGAAGTTGGCGTAGGCGCGGCGGGGGCAGAAGCGGGCCGAGCCGGGGGAAGTCGGAAAGGCGGGGCCGGAGGGAAGGCGAAGTGGAAAAGAGCGGGAGGGCGAGCGGGCAGGAGGGCGGGCCGGACGGGGCTGGACAGGACGAGCGAGTAGGGAAGCAGGCGGAGTTGGGAGGTGGAGCGCAGCCGGAAGGGCAGGGCGAGCGAGCCAGGGAGTGATGCACGGTGAGGCGCGCCGCACAGCAGTGGGCGGAGCAGGAAGGAGGCGGAGCGAAATCTGGCGGGCGCAGGGCCAGGGGCGCGTTGCGTGAGAGCACGACGGGATGGCCGAGCAAAAGAAGGCCGCACCGGAAGAGCCAGCGCAGCGGAAGCCCAACAAAAGCGAGACCGGCGCCACAAAGATTGGGACCGCTGAGGCGAAGCCGAAGCAGGCTCAAATGCCTTAAGAGGCGAGCATCACATAAGCGACCTCAACAATGCCCCACCCCACCGAGCGAAGCGAAGGGCAACACCCACGCCGGGGGTCCGGGGGCGGCAGCCCGCCGGCTGGGGGTCTGGGGGCTCGGCCCCCAGAGGACAAAGCGAAAGAGGCCTGTCAGCGCTTTCCGCTGACAGGCCTCTCACACCTCTGTAGCCCCGAAGGGATTCGAACCCTCGCTACCGCCTTGAGAGGGCGGCGTCCTAGGCCGCTAGACGACGGGGCCCTAGAACTTCTTGCTGGAGTGAACCTTATCAGATCTCTCTGTCCGGTCCAAATCCGGCTATTCAGTTCTTTTCTTACGCACTGCGGGTCTTACATTTTCAGCAGCTCCGGAAGCTTACCCGAGGGCAGTTCTTCCGTTGCAGCTGGGGTACCAGGACTCGAACCTAGACTAACTGAACCAGAATCAGTCGTGCTGCCAATTACACCATACCCCATTGGCTTTCACGATCGACTTCGTTGTCCCGCAGGGAGTTCCGAGGTCCTCGTTGCTGCCGTGAGAAATACTAGACCACGTCCCCGCCAGAAGTGAAATCGGCCCCCACCTAAGCGCAAACGCGCAGGTGAGGGCCGGTCTCCGGGCTCGTCTCAGGCGTGGGCCGTGGAGAGCTCGCACACGAGGAGCTCCGGCAGTTCCGCCAGGGTCTCGATGGACGACAGGCCCGCGGGCAGCGTGCCGCCGGTCGGGCCCACGCGGTTGATCCAGACGCCGTGCATTCCCGCGTCGCGCGCGCCGATGGCGTCGGCGTGCAGGCGGTCGCCCACGTGGACGGTGTCGCCGGGCGGTACGCCCAGGGCGAGGCACGCGGTGTGGAAGATCACGCGGTCCGGCTTGGCGCAGCCCACCTCGCCGGCGATCAGCACGGCGTCGAAGTACTCGGCGAGGCCGAGCTGGGCGATCTTCATGCGCTGGTGGCGGCCCGACGCGTTGCTGATCGCGGCGATCGGGAGGCCCGTGGCGCGCAGCCAGTCGAGCATCGGGATGGCGTCCGGGAACAGGCACCAGCTCGACGACAGGACCTCCTGGCGGCCCAGCTCGCGGCGGGTGGCCTCGCCGAGGGACAGGTCCTCGCCGAGCGCGGCGAAGAACGCCTGGGTGCGGATGTTGCGCATCTGCTCGTACTGCAGCTCGCCGGCGAGCTGGCGGGAGACGTGGTCGTCGGTGATCCGCTGCCACAACGACCAGGCGTCGGCGTTACCGACCATCGAGGCCAACGCGGCTCGCGAAGAAGAGCTGTAGTCGACAAGTGTGTCGTCGACGTCCAGGCACACAGCGCGGATCTCGCCGGTTCTCTTACGCGTGAAAGTCGGGGACGCAGTTGTCACCCCGGAAGGTTAGGTGCGAGGGGCCCTCGTCCGATTCGGCTAACGAGGTGATTCCTATAGGTCCTTGCACGATCAAGCCGACCTTGAGGCCCCGAACGAACCAGTCAGACTGGTCCGAGCGCCGGATGCAATCACCCGGTCGAGTGTTGTTCGACTACGTGACGAGCGCCGCTCCAGCCGGGCGTTCCGCGGGCGCGACACCGTAGCTCGCACAACGACATTTCGCACCAGCCGCAACCTTTTCGAGGCCTGGCCCACCAGACAGTCCACAGTGGACCGACGCTGGAACGAGAGCCAGGCCACCGCGAACACAGCTTGACGCACTTGGCGATCAGGAGCATGCTGGCCTTAATTCAACATGAGTTGAAAAGAGGGGATCACCATGGAGAGGACAACCTGTCTCGTCGTCGGCGGCGGGCCTGCCGGGATGGTGCTGGGGCTGCTGCTGGCGCGCGGCGGCGTCGAGGTCACGGTGCTGGAGAAGCACGGCGACTTCCTGCGCGACTTCCGCGGCGACACGGTGCACGCGTCGACTCTTACGCTGCTGGACGAACTGGGGCTCGGTCCGGCTTTCGCGCAGGTGCCGCACCAGGACGTCGACAAGATCGAGGCGCTGCTCGACGGCGGCGCCAAGGCCACGATCGCCGACCTGTCGCGGCTGCCCGGCCCGAACAAGCGCATCGCGATGGTGCCGCAGTGGGACTTCCTCGACCTGCTGGCGGACGCGGGCAGGGCGGAGCCGTCGTTCACGTTGCGGATGAACACCGAGGTCACCGAGATCACCAAGAGCGGCAACAGGGTCACGGGCGTGAAGTACCGGGACCGCGTCGACGGGCACGAGGGTGAGTTCGCGGCCGACCTGGTCGTCGCGGCGGACGGGCGGAGCTCGATCCTGCGCGCCGCCGTGCAACTCCCGGTCTACAGCTTCGGCGCGCCGATGGACGTGTGGTGGTTCCGCCTGCCGCGCAAGGAGACCGACGACGTGAAGGGCGGCGCCGGCAGGTTCAGCTCCGGCAGCGGGCTCGTCCTCATTCCACGCGGCGAGTACTTCCAGTGCGCGTTCCTCATTCGCAAGGGGACGGACCAGGCGGTGCGCGCCGAGGGCGTCGAGAAGTTCCGCGAACGCGTCGTCACGCTCGTCCCGTGGCTCGCGGACAGGGTCGGCCACCTCGAGGACCTCGACGAGGTGAAGCTGCTCGACGTGAAGCTGGACCGGTTGCGCCAGTGGCACGTCGACGGACTGTTGTGCATCGGTGACGCGGCGCACGCGATGTCGCCGGTTGGCGGGGTGGGCATCAACCTGGCCGTCCAGGACGCGGTCGCGGCGGCAACGCTTCTGGCGAAGCCGTTGCGGGAGGGCCGGGTCACGCCCGCGGTGCTCGCGAAGGTGCGCGGGCGCAGGCTCTTCCCGACCGTGCTGATCCAGACCGTGCAGCGGGTGATCCACCGGCTGTTCCTCGGGCGGAAGCTCAACAGCACCGAGACGGTCTCCAGCACGGGCATGCCGCTGCCGCTCAAGCTCGCGCAGAAGCTGCCGTTCCTGCAGGCGGTTCCGGCCTACGTGGTCGCGATCGGCCCGCGCCCCGAGCACGCGCCGGACTTCGCGCGGAGGGACCCGCAGACCGTCGTCAGGTCGTGACGAACGCCTCGGCGGACTCGCCGAGCACCATCGCCACGGCGTGGGCGCGGTCACGGGCACCCAGCTTGCGCAGGATCGCCTTCACGTGGGTCTTCACGGTGTCGTTGCTGATGAAGAGCCGCTGGGCGATGCGCGCGTTGTCCATGCCCTTCGCCATCTCGGCCAGCACGTCGAACTCGCGCGCCGACAGCCGGCCGAGCGCGGCGGGCGGGGGCATCCGCGCAGGCAGACGCGCCAGCGACCCCACCCGCGCGTCGATCGTGGCGGGAGCACCGCGCACGGCGGCCGCGATCAACGGCAGCAGCTCGGCCACCGGAGAGGTCTTCAGCAGGTAGGCCACCGCGCCGGCGTCGAGCGCCGCGCGGGCCCAGCTCGGACTGTCCGCATTGGACAACACGACGACTCGGGCGCCCGGCCGGTACTGCGCCGTGTCCCGCACGGTGCGCAGCGGCCCGGCGCCCGGCACGTCGAAGTCCGTGACGACCAGGTCCACCAACGTGCCGCGCAGACTGCGCGCAGCGTCGGCCACGGTGTGAGCGATACCCACAACGCGGAAGCAGTGCGTGCGGTGCAGCGAGATCCGCAGCCCCTCGGTGATGAGCTGCGAACCGTCGACCAGCAACACACGGGTGGACGCCTGGTCCGTCATGACACCGGGAAGTTACTCGCGGGTACCCGGGTGCGTAAGCCGCCAGGTGCCGGATTGCTCCGTACGGCTACCTATTTGCGACCGGATTGGTGAGCGTGCCGAGGCCGTCCACAGTCACGGACACCGTCTGTCCGGCCGCCAGCGGCCCGACACCGGCCGGAGTTCCCGTCAGGATCAGGTCGCCCGGCAACAGCGTCATGATTCCCGACACGTACTCCACGAGCGACGGAATGTCGTGCACCATCAACGAAGTACGTCCGTCTTGTTTGACCTCACCGTCGACCTCGGTGACGACGCGCACGTCCGACGGGTCGAACTGGGTCTCGATGAACGGACCCAGCGGGCAGAACGTGTCAAAACCCTTGGCACGCGTGAACTGCACGTCCTTCTTCTGCAGGTCGCGCGCCGTCACGTCGTTGGCGATCGTGTAACCCATGATCACGCTGGTGGCCTTGGCCCGCGGCACGTCGCGGCACGGCTGGCCGATGATGACGGCCACCTCGCCCTCGAAGTCGACGCGCTCGGACACGGCCGGGAGCTTGATCTCCACGTTCGGGCCGATCACCGACGTGTTGGGCTTGAAGAACAGCAACGGCTCCGCGGGGACCTCGTTGCCGAGCTCCTTCGCGTGGTCCGCGTAGTTCCGCCCCACGCCGATGATCTTGGTCGGCAGGATGGGCGCGAGCAGCCGCACGTCGGCCAGCGGCCACTTGCGGCCGGTGAACGTGGGCGTGCCGAAGGGGTGTTCGGCGATCTCTGCGGCTTCGTCGCCCTGGACCTCGACGAAAGCCACACCTGCGGGATGAGCAATTCGGGCAATGCGCACGACCCCAGCTTACGAGGTCAGCTGGAGCGCATCGACTTGTGCACGAGCGCGTCGCACAGGGCGAGCCAGCTCGCCTCGACGATGTTCCCGTGCACCCCGACGGTCGTCCACTCGCGCTCACCGTCCGTGGACTCCACGAGCACGCGCGTCACGGCGTCCGTGCCGGGGTGCTCGGTGAGGATGCGCACCTTGTAGTCGGCCAGCTCGACGGTGTCCAACCAGGACAGGTGCGGCAGCAACGCCTTGCGCAGCGCCGCGTCCAGGGCGTGCACGGGCCCGTTGCCCTCGGCGGTGGCGATGACCCGCTCCCCCGCCACGTGCACCTTGACCGTGGCCTCGGACACGATCTCGCCGTCCGACCGGTGGTCGAGCACCACCCGGTAGGACTCGAGCGAGAACGGCGGAGTGTCCAGTTGGGACAGCTCGTCGCGCAGCAGGAGTTCCATCGAGGCGTCGGCGGCCTCGAACGACCACCCCTTCGCCTCCAGCTCCTTCACGCGCTTGAGAGCGCTCCCGACCTCGGTTGACCGGCCGGCCAGGTCGAGCCCGAACTCACGTCCCTTGAGTTCGATGCTCGCCCGACCGGCCATCTCGGTGACCAGCACCCGCATGTCGTTGCCGACGATGTCCGGATCGATGTGGTTGTACAGCTCCGGATCCACCTTGATCGCGCTCGCGTGCAGACCCGCCTTGTGGGCGAATGCTGACGACCCGACATAAGCCTGGTGGGTGTCGGGTGCGATGTTCGCGATCTCGGCCAACGCATGGGAGACACGGGTGAGCTCGGCCAGTGCCCCGGTCGGGAGCACCTCCATGCCGAGCTTGGTCACGAGGTTTCCCACGACGGCGAACAGGTCCGCGTTGCCTGCCCGCTCGCCATAACCATTGGCGGTGCACTGAACGTGCGTCGCGCCCGCCTGAACGGCCGCGAGGGTGTTCGCCACCGCGCAGGACGTGTCGTCCTGGCAGTGGATTCCGACGCGGAAGCCCGTCTTCTCGACGATCTCCGCGACCGTGTCGGCGAGACCGAGCGGCAGCTGCCCGCCGTTGGTGTCGCACAGCACCACGACGTCCGCGCCACCCTCCACAGCGGACTCCAGCACCCTGAGGCTGGTGTCCGGGGAGAACGCGTACCCGTCGAAGAAGTGCTCGGCGTCGAGGAACACGCGCCTGCCGTGATCCTTCAGGTAGCGCACGGTGTCGTACACCATCTTCAGGTTCTCGCCGGTGTCCGTCCGCAACGCCCGCTCGATGTGCCGCAGGTCCGACTTGGCCACCAGCGTCACCACCGGCGCCTGCGAGTCCAGCAGCGCCTTGACCTGCGGGTCCTCCTCGACCTTGACCCCGGCCTTGCGCGTCGCCCCGAACGCGACCAGCTTGGCGTGCTTCAGTTCCAGATCACCGGCCGCCGCCCGCGCGAAGAACTCCGTGTCCTTGGGCAACGCGCCGGGCCAGCCGCCCTCGATGAACCCGACGCCGAGCCCGTCCAGCAGCCGCGCGACGGCGAGCTTGTCCGTGACGGAGTACGAGATGCCCTCACGCTGTGCGCCGTCGCGCAACGTCGTGTCGTAGACGTGGAACTCGTCGGAAGGGCCGGCCATCGGGGTCATCTCCTCATCAGGACAAACAAAAAGACCCCCCGCGGGATGCGAGAGGTCTGCGCGTCGGATGCCAGGGGCGGCAACTACCCGACGCGCTCGTCAATAATGATGGCGGTGAACTGAGCCATGTCGGGGATGCTGCCACAGGTCTTGGTGGCGTACCAAGCGACGGGAGGAAATCTCCCACTATCTGGTCACGGGTTCACGCCTGTGACGGGGGCGCGGGCGGTGGTGGGCGAGGCGGCCCGGACAGGGCGCCGGGGCCGACCGCACTCGCTCACCCAACGCGCCCACGCACGCAGGCCTGGCGCGTGGTGCCACTCGCACTCGCCCGCACAAAGCAACCACGCACGCAGGCCTGGCGTGCGGTGCCAACCGCACTCGCCCACGCAAAGCGACCTGCACGCAAGCCCGGCGCGCGGTACCAACCGCACTCGCCACCCGAACACAACCATGCACGCAGGCCTGGCGCGCGGTGCCATCCGGACAGCCGCACGCACAAGGCCGACCAGGCACGCAGCCTGGCGTGGCGATGCGAAGCGAGCCGTCTGAACTGTGCGTCATTGGGAGCCGGTGCACACCCGCATTGGCGATTGGGGCTTTACCTTGAGGGGGCGGGGTGCTACCCCTCTGGGCACGGCCGGGCGCTTTTCAGCCCGGCCCTTTACCGGCCGTCACAGCACCCCGCCAGAGGCTCAAGGTCAAGCCCCAATCGCACCCCAACACTCGTCAAGACCCGCAGGACCACCCTCGTAAGGCGACCCGACCAACCAAACGCGACCCGCACCGAGCGAGAACTCAGGCCCCGGCCAGGAACTTCGCGAACGCCTCGATCGAGGCAGCGTTCCGAGGCCCCTCCACCAACGCCGCATAAGGCAGCGAGAAGAACCGCTTCCCCCGAACAGCAGGCGAGTTGGCCAGCGGCGCGTACCCCTCCAGGAACCGCTGCTTCTCCTCAGGCGTGTTCGCCTCACCGTCCGCATAATCCACGATCAGCACGACGTCCGGGTTCCGCTGCACCACCGCCTCCCAGTTCACGGTGGTCCAGCTGTCGTTCAGGTCCCCGAAGATGTTGTCCCCGCCGGCCTTCGAGATCACGTCCTGCGGTGCCGCGTTCTTGCCGGACGTGAACGGCTGGTCCTGCCCGCTGTCGTACAGGAACACCTTCGGCCGCGGCTTGCCCTCCATCAGCCGCCCGGCGGCAGCGATCTGCTCGGAGTACCCCTTGATCAGCTCCTCCGCCTTCGCCTCGACGCGGAAGATCTTCCCGAGGTTGCGCAGGTCCGTGTAGAGCGCGTCCAGCGCCGGCATGATGCCGCGTTGCTTGCCCACGCCGTTGCGGCACGCCTCGGTCAGGAGGTACGTGCCGATGCCGAGCTCCTTCAGCGCGTCCGGGGTGAAGCCGGTGCTCTCGCTGAAGCCGTAGTTCCAGCCGGCGAACACGAGATCCGCGTTGGCGCCCTGGACGACTTCCTTGGAGATCTTGTCCGCCAGGTGCTTCGAGCTCTCGAAGTCGGCCTTCCACGGCGAGCTCTGCACGTCCACCGTCTTGAGGCCGTTGACCACGTAGCCCGCCATGCGGTCCTTCAGGCCCAGCGCGAACATCATCTCGGTGATGCCGGTGTCGTTGGTGACCACTTTGGACGGTACGCGGTCGAAGGTGACCTGCTGGCCGCAGTTCGTGACCGTCACCGGATCGGACGCGGAGGGGTCCTTCGCGACCGTGGCGCCACAGCCGGAGACGAGCAGCAGGGCGGCTGTGGCGAGTGCGGTTCTCAAGGGGTGACCTCCTGGTCGAACAGGAGCTGGGGGACCCCTGTTGTCGGGTGCCGCACGACGTGCGCGGTGACGTGGAAAACCTTGGCGATCAGCTCGGGCACGAGGACTTCCGCCGGGGTGCCGGAGGCGACCAGGCGTCCCTCGTCGAGCACGTGCAGGCGGTCGCAGTAGGACGCGGCGAGGTTCAGGTCGTGCAGGACGGTGAGCACGGTGACGCCCAGGCTCCGCGCCAGCGCGAGCACCTCGAGCTGGTGGCGGATGTCGAGGTGGTTGGTGGGTTCGTCCAGCACGAGGACGCGGGGTTCCTGGGCGAGGGCGCGGGCGATGAGCACGCGCTGGCGTTCACCGCCCGACAGGCTCAGGAAGCTGCGTCCGGACAGGTGCGCGACGTCCACTGTGTCCAGTGCCTCGGCCACCACGCGGCGGTCGCGGGCGGGGTCGCGTTCGTGCGGCAGGCGGCCCATCTCCACGACCTCGGCGACCGTGAAGTCGAACTCGACCTGCGACTCCTGCGACAGGGCGGCGAGGTCGCGGGCGATGTGCTGTCGCTTGTGGACCCCGACGCCGTCGATCAGCACCGCACCCGAGTCCGGTTTCAGCGCGCGGTAGACGCAGCGCAGCGTCGTGGACTTGCCGCTGCCGTTCGGACCGACGATCCCGACGACCTCGTTCGAAGCGTGCAGCGTGATGTCCGTGATGATGCCGCGGACGGTGACCTGCTCGATGTCGACGCGCATCAACGTCCTCCGAACACGTAGCTCTTGCGGCGCATGAGGAAGATGAAGCACGGCACGCCGATCGCGGCCGTGATGACGCCGAGCGGGAGCTCCTCGGGCGCCGCGAGCATCCGCGCGGCCACGTCGACCCACACCAGGAACGACGCTCCGGCGAGGGGTGCGAGCGGGAGGACCTTGCGGTGGTCCGCGCCCACGACCATGCGGGTGAGGTGCGGCAGCATCAGCCCGACGAACCCCACCGCGCCGCTGACCGCCACGAGCACGCCCGTGATGCCGGCGGTGACGACGAAGAGGTGCGTGCGGAACCGGTTGACCGGCACGCCGAGCGTCGTCGCGGTCTCGTCCCCCATCGCCAGCGCGTTCAGCTGCCGGGCCCTGGTCATCAGGTACGCGATGCCCAGCACCGTCACGGCGGCGGCGATCGGCAACGCGGTCCAGGTCGCGCCGCCCAGGCTGCCGAGCAACCAGAACATGGCCGACCGCGCCGCCTCGCCGTGCGGTGCCTGGAACACCAGCAGCATCGCCACGGCGGAGAACCCGTACGCCAGCGCGGTTCCGGTCAGGACCAGCCGCAACGGTGTGAGCCCTCGGCTCGTGCGTGCGGTGATGTAGACCAGTGCCGTGGCGCCGAGACCGGTGACGAACGCGCCGACCGACAGCGCGTAGACGCCGAGGCCGGACAGGACGCCCATCGTCGCCACGGCCGTCGCGCCCACGCTCGCGCCTGAGGAGATGCCGAGCACGTACGGGTCGGCCAGGGCGTTGCGGACCATCGCCTGGATCGCCACCCCGACCGCGCTCAGGCCCGCGCCGACGACCGCGGCGAGCAGGACTCGGGGCAACCGGATGTCCCAGACGATGTGGTACTGCCCGGCGAGGTCGGCGGGGACGGTGCCGCCGCTCAACGCCGCCCACAACAGGTCGAGCGTCACGCCGAACGGAACGGAGACGGGCCCGAGGGCCACACCCGCGACGATGCTGACGACGAGCACGCCGACGAGCGCGCTGATCTTGGAGATCACTGATGCCCTTCCCGCAGTCCACGGCAGGAGTTGGTTCCTCGGTCCACCGTGCACGGGTGTTCGGGCTCGTCCCCACTTCCGAGGGGACCTACCGTTGCGGGTCAGCGCCGGACTTCGACCGGTCTTCCCCCACGCACGACTTCGGTGACCCTACCTGCGAAAACAGGAAGTTCGAAAATTTCCGGGGTGTGATGTCGATCCGGCACCGCCCCCGTTCGACCTCTGGACGTCAACGAACCGCCCGGCACAGGGAGACACACCGTGAAGTACATGCTGATCATGCGCGCCACCGACGAGGCCTTCGCGAACATGGGCGAGTTCGACTTCGACCAGATGCTGGAGACGGTCGGGGCGTTCAACGACGAGCTGATCCGCGCCGGCGTGCTGCTGGCCGCCGAGGGTCTCTCCGAGCCGTCCGAGGGCGTCGTCGTCGACTACTCGCAGGAACCGCCGGTCGTCACGGACGGCCCGTACGGCGAGACCAAGGAGCTCTTCAACGGCTTCTACCTGCTGAACGTCTCCTCGATCCAGGAGGCGGTCGAGTGGGCGAAGCGCATGCCGATGGCCGGACCGGGCTTCAAGACCGAGATCCGCCGCGTGCCGACGATCGACGAGTTCCCGCAGGACAACGAGTGGATCAAGAAGGAGCGCGCGTGGCGTGAGGCCCACGGCCAGCTCTGACCCGCGCCCGGAAACGCCGAAGCCCGGCCGGAACACGTCCGGCCGGGCTTCAGAACGTCTGAGAAGAACTCAGCCCGTGCGCACGTTCGACGACACGAGAGCGGCGAGCCTGTCGCCGATCGCGTAGGTCGCGCCCGGCGACTGGTGGTCGCGCGTCGCCAGGTCGAACGCCACGGAGGCCTCGATCCGGCGGGACGCCTCGTGCTCGCCGAGGTGGTCGAGCAGCAGCGCGACCGACAGCACGGCGGCCGTCGGGTCGGCGATGCCCTGGCCCGCGATGTCCGGCGCCGAACCGTGCACCGGCTCGAACATCGACGGGTTGCGCCTGGTGACGTCCATGTTCCCCGACGCGGCCAGGCCGATGCCGCCCGTGACGGCGGCGGCGAGGTCGGTCAGGATGTCGCCGAACAGGTTGTCCGTGACGATCACGTCGTAGCGCGCCGGGTCGGTGACCATGTGGATGGTCGCCGCGTCCACGTGCTGGTAGGCGACGGTGACGTCCGGGTGCTGCAGCGAGACCTCCTCCACGACGCGCGACCACAACGAGCCGGCGTGCGTGAGGACGTTCGTCTTGTGCACCAGCGTCAGGTGCCGGCGCTGGCGGTTCGAGGCGCGCGCGAACGCGTCCCTGACCACCCGCTCGACGCCGAACGAGGTGTTCAGCGAGACCTCGGTGGCGATCTCGTGCGGCGTGTCCTTGCGGAGCAGGCCGCCGTTGCCCGCGTACGGGCCCTCGGTGCCCTCGCGCACCACCACCATGTCGATCTCCGGCGGGTCCGCGAGCGGGCTGCGGACACCGGGGTAGAGACGAGCAGGGCGGAGGTTCACGTGGTGGTCGAGTTCGAAGCGCAGCCTGAGCAACAGGCCCCGCTCCAGGATTCCGCTCGGCACCGACGGGTCGCCGACCGCGCCGAGCAGGATCGCGTCGTGCTGGCGAAGCTCTCCCAGCACCGACTCGGGCAACAACTCTCCCGTGGCGTGCCAGCGCGCCGCGCCGA
Source organism: Lentzea albida (assembly GCF_900111005.1). Classification (GTDB taxonomy): domain Bacteria; phylum Actinomycetota; class Actinomycetes; order Mycobacteriales; family Pseudonocardiaceae; genus Lentzea; species Lentzea albida. The sequence continues at coordinate 93,182 of NZ_FOFV01000023.1, read as the reverse complement.
GGTCGTAGCGAGTGATCTCGGCCGCCGGAACGACCTCGTTGAGGACCTTCAGGGCCTCAGCGATGACCTCGGGCCCGATCCCGTCTCCTGGGATCACTGCGAGCCGCATCCACACACCTCCCAGGTGTCAGTCCCCAATTGGTGGGACTATTTTCCTCACGCGAAAGGCTACCGGCATCGCGGCCGCCCGCCGCATGCCGGACACCCCATCGGGGTGTTATCTCCCGTACTGCGGGACACCCACACGGCCTATACCGCGCTTTCGGGTGTCACTCGACCGCAGGAACGGGGTCGCGTCAAGGGGTGACGGCAGGCAGTTCCGGACCGTGACGTGCCGAGAGGCCCGGCTCTCCGCTGGAGAAACCGGGCCTCTCGTCAGACATCCGACCTAGCAGCGCTCAGGAAGCGCCACCGCGGCCGCTCGACTTCACCGTGACGACCGACGCGCGGTCACCGTTGGCGTTGTGGTGGTTGAGGACCAGCAGGCCCTCGGACTTGTCGGCCTTGAGCGCGGCCTCGTCCTTGTTCACCACGAGCGCGGTGCCCGGCTTAGCGAAGTACGAGAGCGCCGCGTCGCCGCCGCCCTGCGCCCACAGACCCGGCTTGAGCGGGTCGAAGGACAGGTTGCGGTCGATCACGTCGATCAGCCTGTTCGCGTTGCCCGGCGCCGGGTAGTAGCCCGTGGTACCCACGACGTACGACAGGCGCGCCGTGTCCTTCGTCGCGTCGATGCCCAGTGCGCTCAGCAGCACCGGCAGGACGACAACGTTGGTGTCCTGGACGTTCGCGTCGACGTCGCCGAACAGGCCGTTCACGCCCTGGATGTCGACGGTCTCGCCCGTCTTCAGGTCCACGGTGGACGCGACCAGCAGGTCGGTGTCGGTCAGGCGGGTCGCGTACACCTCGAAGTCCGCCGTGCCGTCACCGTTGGTGTCGATGTCGACGAACGGGATGGTGTTCTTGCCCAGGTTGTACCAGTTGCCCCACGTCGCGACACCGAACGCGAGCAGCGCCTCCTCGGGCTTGCCCTGCGCCTTGGCCAGCGGGGCCGTGGAGGCCGCGCCGACGTACCGCAGGTCGCCGCCCTTGGCGGTGTCGTTGAGCGCGCAGTTCTCGGTGACGTTGCGGCGGCAGTCGCGCAGCTTCGGCGACTGGGCCTGCAGCTCGAGGACGCTGACCAGCGAGCGGTAGGCCTGCGAGCCGGAGCCCTGGTCGACGCCCCTGCCGGTCAGGTTCAGCACGGCCTGCTTGTCGTTGCCGCGGAACTTGATGCTGTCGGCCGTGTTGATGTCGGCCACCGGCTTCGGCGCCGAGTACACCGACAGGCGCAGCGGCACGGTGGCGCCGGAGGTCGGCGTGAAGGTCACGCGCCCGGAGGCGTCCGCGAGGAACTGCCGCGGCACGTCGAGCTGCAGCGGCTCGACCGTCGAGTCGACCGTCTTGCGCAGGGCCTTCGGGTCGGTGATCTTCAGGGTGACCTTGACGCGCGCGACACCGCGCGGGCTCAGCTTCACCTTGTCCTGCGAGAGCACGTAGCTCACGCCGGGGATCGTCGTGGCCGCGCTGTAGCCGACCTTGTACTCCACGGGCTTCGTGGACTTGTTGACGACCTTGATGGTCTTGGACAGCGAGACCGGCTTCGAGACCTCGACGACGCCGAAGTTCGCGCTGACGTAGCCGTTGTCCTCCTCGACGTACGCGAGGACCTGGTTGTCGATCGCGGACTTGCCGTCCACGCGGCCGGTGCCGACCCGGTTGGGCGCGAAGGTCTTGCCGTTCTCCTTCACGTCCGCGCCGGCGGTGTTCATGATCGAGGCCTTGACCTCTTCCAGCGTCCAGTCCGGGTGCGCCTGGCGGACCAGGGCGGCGACGCCCGCGACGTGCGGGGAGGCCATCGACGTACCGGAGATCACGAGGCGGTCGTTGCCGGAACCGACGGCGGTCGACGAGATCGTGTCACCGGGGGCGGCGACGTCCGGCTTGATGGACTGGCCGCGGGTGCCGCGGCTCGTGAACGCGCTCGGGGTGTCCGAAATGGACTGGTCGTACGTCGCGGTCGAGGTGCGCAGGTCACCCGCGAGGCGGACGACCAGCGTGCCGGCGTCGAGCGCCGGGCGGATCGCCGCGGTGGCCGAACCGGTGAACTGGAACATCGGGATGGCCGCGTTGCCCGCGATGCCCGCCGCGAAGTTCTCCAGGGTGGACGACAGGAGCACGCCCTGACCGCCGGCGGCCTGCACGTTGTTCGCGCGGGCGGCCGAACCACAACGGCGCGTGGCGTCGTTGTCGTCCCACTCCAGCCAGACGAACTTGCCGGCGACGGCGTCGGTGATCGGCTGGCAGCCGTCGAGGTTGCCCGCCTGCGTCAGCTTCGCGACCGGCAGTTCCTTGTTGTAACCCAGGTAGCCGGTGAAGTTCTGGCTGTACTGACCGGGCTTGAGGCCCTGGCCCTTGACCTCGGCGCCGTCGCGCAGCACGTAGGAGTCGCGCGTGGACGCGACGGTCAGCGCCTCCGGCGTGTTGCCCGGCGAGCCGCCGATGTCGTAGAGGTCGCCGCCGTTGCCCGCGGAGAAGACCGGCATGACGCCGACGCGGTACAGCTTCTTGACGAACAGGCTGTCGGGGTCGTCCGGGGCACCGTAGTCGGAGCCGAGCGACAGGTTGACCACGTCGAGGTGGTCGGAGAAGTCGCCGTCGCCGTCGGGGTCGAGCGACCAGTCGAGGGCCTGCGAGGTGACGTTGGTCGAGCCCTCGCAGCCGAACACCTTGAGCGCGTAGACCTGGGCCTTAGGCGCGGTGCCGGGCCCGATCTTCATCTCGTTGAGCTTCGCGGCGTCGAGCTTGGTGTAGTCGCCCTTGAACGTGCTGCCGTCGGCGTTCTCACCGAAACCGGCCGTGGTGCCCGCGACGTGCGAGCCGTGGCCGTTGCAGTCGATCGGGTTGGGGTCGGGCTTCGGCGTGTTGATCGCCGGGTCGGTGCTCTCGCCGTCGTAGTCCTCGCCGACGAAGTCGTAGCCGCCGACGACCTTCGCGGTCGGGAAGTTCGGGTCGGCCTTGGTCGGGTCGACGGCCTTGAACGCCTCGACTGTGCCGGGGCCGCCGAAGTTCGCGTGCGTGTAGTCGACGCCGGTGTCGATGATGCCGACGCGGATGTCGTCACCGAGCTTGCCGTACTGCTGCCAGACGTTGAGCGTCCTGGTGAGCTGGACGGCGTTCGAGTTCTGGCGCTTCTTCGGCACGACCGGGTAGACCGCGAGGACGTCCGCGCGCTGCGCGAGGTCGCGGACCTTCTGCGCGTCGGCCTGCACGACGACGCCGGGAACGCCGTTGGAGGTGCGGTAGAGCTCCTTGGTCTGCGTGTCGGCGCTCTTGAGCTGGCCGACGACCTGGTCCGCGGTGGCGGAGGTGTCGTTCTTGGCCTGCTTGGCGGCCTGCTTCGCGACCTCTTTGCCCTGGCTCTTCTTCTCCTCGAACGCGTCGACGGCCGGCTTGCGGTCCAGCGCGACGAACGCGGTGACGGAGCCCGCGGCGTTCAGCCTGGGAGAAACCTTGAGCTGCAACGCTTTCGCGTCCAGTCCCTGTGCACCCTTGACCGGCTGCGCGAGCGGTTCGCCCTGCGCCTGTGCGGTGGCGGGTGCGATCAGCAGTGTGGTGATGGCAGAGAACACCACCAGACTCGATCGTCTTTTCACAACGTTGCCCCAACCGAGGTGTGTGTTTCGACCCGTTGCGTGCAGTGCCGTGCCCTCTACGGCACCGGGTCAACCTCGGGGGGACGCTAATCGCTGACCGTGTGTCTGCGACTGCCCCGAAAGTATGAATGTTGTCTACGGATAGTTGCCTGTTACGACTTCGTTGTGAATGGCGATAGACACGGGAAGGGGACTTTGACCGTCCCCTTCCCGTTTGTCGTGACTATCCGAAGTCGACAGAGCGGACCGTGCGCGCGCCCACGGCGGCACCGATCGGGTCGAGCACCTGCGTGTCGACCGGGCGGTCGACGCGCAGCACCATGACGGCGTCGCTGCCGGTCTGGCTGATCTGCGCGGCCTCGATGTTCACGCCGGCCTCGCCGAGCAGCGTGCCGACGGTGCCCATGACGCCGGGGCGGTCCGGGTACTCGAGCAGCAGCACGGTGCCCTCGGCGCGGAGGTCGAAGTTGCGGCCGTTGATGTTCACCAGCTTCTCGACCTGCGCGATGCCGCTGATCGTGCCGGACACGCTGTTGGTCGAGCCGTCCGCCTGCACGGCCTTGACCGTGACGAGGCTGCGGTGGTTCGGGCTCTCGGTCTCCTTGGTGAGCTCGACCGTGACGCCCAGGTCGGCGGCGAGGCTCGGCGCGTTCACGAACGTCACCTGCGACTCGACGACCTTGGAGAACACCCCGCGCAGCGCGGCGAGCGGCAGGATCGCGACGTCCTCAGTGGACAGTTCGCCGCGGACCTCGACGGTGACCGTGGTCGGCGCCTTGGGCGTGAGTGCACTGAGGACGGTGCCCAGCTTCTGCACGAGCGGCAGGTACGGGCGCACCTCCTCGCCGACCGCGCCGCCCTGGACGTTGACGGCGTCCGGCACGAACTCGCCGGCGAGCGCGAGGATGACGCTCTTCGCGACGTCGGTGCCCGCGCGGTCCTGCGCCTCGGCCGTGGACGCGCCGAGGTGCGGCGTGACGACGATGCCCGGCACGTTGAAGAGCGGGCTCTCGGTCGTGGGCTCGGTGGAGAAGACGTCGATGCCGGCGCCGCCGACCTGGCCCTCCTTGACCGCCTCGGCGAGGGCTTCCTCGTCGATGAGGCCACCGCGCGCGGCGTTGACGATGATGACGCCGCGCTTGGCCTTGGCCAGCTGCTCGGCGCCGATCAGACCCTTGGTCTCCGGCGTCTTCGGCAGGTGGATGGAGATCGCGTCGGCGCGCTCGAGGAGCTCCTCGAGGCTGACGAGCTCGATGCCGAGCTGCGCGGCGCGGGCGGCGCTGACGTACGGGTCGTAGGCGATGAGCTCGACACCGAACGCGGCGACGCGCTGCGCGAACAGCTGGCCGATCTTGCCGAGGCCGACGACGCCGACCGTCTTGCCGTTGATCTCGACGCCGTTGAACTTGGAGCGCTTCCACTCGTGGTTCTGCAGCGTCTCGTGGGCGGCCGGGATCTGGCGCGCGACGCTGAGGAGGAGGGCCACGGCGTGCTCGGCGGCGCTGACGATGTTGGACGTCGGGGCGTTGACGACCATCACGCCGTTCTGCGTGGCGGCCGGGACCTCGACGTTGTCCAGGCCGACACCCGCGCGGGCCACGACCTTCAGCTTGCGCGTGGCCGCGAAGACCTCGGCGTTCACCTGGGTGGCGGAACGGACGAGCAGGGCGTCCGCGTCTGCGACGGCGCTCAGGAGGGCTTCGCGGTCGGTGCCGTCGACGTGGCGCACTTCGACGCCGTCACCGAGAGCGTCCAGAACGGACGGCGCGAGCTTCTCGGCGATGAGGACAACAGGTCGGCTCGTGTTGCTCACGGACATCGCTCCCAGGAAGGGTCGGATCGTGGGGCGCGGGCGTGGTCGGGGGCGGCTGGCCCGCGCCGACCGGAGCACCGCAATGTGTCCGGACTGTTAACGAGCATAGACAGGGGGCTTGCGAGGGGATTCCGCCGGGTGGCTCAGGTCACTGCCCGCGTCTTGGAGTATGGGATGGGTGGGGCTGGACGTGCCGTTCACTCGTCAGGGTGACGTCCGGTGGTTGGGACCTGGTGGAGTGTTGCTGGTTTCTGCGCGGGTCGGCTGGTGTGGCCTGGTTGCGTGGGTCTTGACGAGTGTTGGGGTGCGATTGTGCACCGGCTCCCGATGCGTGAAGGTTCGGACGGCTCGCTGCGCACCGCCACACCAGGCTGCGTGCGTAGGCGGCTTTGTGCATGCGGCTGTCCGGTTGGCACCACGCGCCAAGCCTGTGTGCGTAGGCCGGCGCCGGTTGGCACCGCGCGCCGGGTCGCCCAATTCGCTCGCCCCGCGTGCGAGGTCCGTGCGACGCTCCGCCCCATGCCGCTGGTGTGGGTGACCGGGGTTTCCGGGTCGGGCAAGTCGACGGTCTGCGAGCTGCTAGCGCAGCGAGGAGAGGTGGCGGTCGACACCGACTGGGAGGGCTACAACCGCTGGGTGCACCGGGAGAGCGGAGAGGTCGTCGTCGACCCGCCGGACCCGGTGCCCGCCGGGTGGCTCGACCGGTACGGGTGGCTGATCAGCCGGGAACGGGTCGAGGCCCTCGCCGCCGCGTCGCGTGACCGGACCGCGTACCTGTTCGGGGGTGTCGAGAACGAAGACGAGGTACGTGACCTCTTCGACGTGATCGTGTGCCTGGTGATCGACGACGAGACCTTGAAGGAGCGGCTGGCCACCAGGACCAGCAACTCGTTCGGGAAGCACCCCGAGGAGCTGGCGGCCTCGTTGTGGCACAACGAACGGATCGAGGTCCGCTACCGGGATCTCGGTGCCGTGATCGTGGACGGCACGCTGCCGCTCGCGGAGGTCGTCGAGGCGGTCACCAGGGCTCGTCGAACTCCCCGTCCTTGGCTCCCAGGACGAATGCGTCCCACTCCGCCATCGTGAAGGTCAGGACCGGTTCGAGCTGCTTGGAGTTGCGCATCGCGACGTAGGTGGCGCCGTCGGTGTGCTCGATGAACGCGATCTCGACGTGGCCGTCTTCCGGTTCGGGCTCCGGCGGGCGCTTCCACTGCGCGTTGCGGAGGTCGAGCTTGCCGCGCACGTGGGCCTTGTCGTCGTAGATCGGCGCGCTGTCGGTCATGCGCATGAAGTTAGCGGATGGAAGCGAACGAAAAGCGGAAAGGCCCGCTGAGCGTGCGCTCGGCGGGCCCTTCCTGGGAGAAGACTGGCGTCAGGCCGTCTCGGTGATGGGGCGGTCGACCCACGACATCATGTCGCGGAGCTTCTTGCCCGTTGCCTCGATCGGGTGGTTCTCACCCTCCTGCTGCAGCTTCTTGTAGTTCGCGCGGCCGTTGTCGTCCTCGGCCACCCACTCGTTCGCGAAGGTGCCGTCCTGGATCTCGCCCAGGATCTTCTTCATCTCCTCCTTGACGGAGGGGGTGATGACGCGCGGGCCGCGGGTCAGGTCGCCGAACTCCGCGGTGTCGGAGATCGAGTAGCGCATGCGGGCGATGCCGCCCTCGTACATGAGGTCGACGATCAGCTTGAGCTCGTGCAGGCACTCGAAGTACGCGACCTCGGGGGCGTAGCCCGCCTCGGTGAGGACCTCGAAGCCCGCCTGGACGAGAGCCGAGGCGCCACCGCAGAGGACGGCCTGCTCGCCGAAGAGGTCGGTCTCGGTCTCTTCCTTGAACGTCGTCTTGATGACGCCGGCGCGCGTGCCGCCGATGCCCTTCGCGTACGAGAGGGCGAGGGCCTGCGCGTTGCCCGAGGCGTCCTGCTCGACGGCGATGAGCGCGGGGACGCCCTTGCCGTCGACGAACTGGCGGCGGACCAGGTGGCCCGGGCCCTTCGGGGCGACCATGGCGACGTCCACACCGGACGGAGCCGTGATGAGGCCGTAGCGGATGTTGAAGCCGTGGCCGAAGAAGAGCGCGTCGCCCTCCTTGAGGTTCGCGGCGATCTCGTTGGCGTAGATGTGGCGCTGCGCGGTGTCCGGCGCCAGGATCATGATCACGTCGGCCCACGCGGAGACCTCAGCCGGCGTGCCGACCTCCAGGCCCTCTTCCTCGGCCTTGGCGCGGGACTTGGAGCCCTCCTGCAGACCGATGCGGACCTCGACGCCCGAGTCGCGCAGGGACAGCGCGTGGGCGTGGCCCTGGCTGCCGTAGCCGATCACGGCCACCTTGCGGCCCTGGATGACGCTCAGGTCGGCATCGTCGTCGTAGAAGATCTCAACGCTCACTGTATTTCCTTCTGTGTGGTTTCTAGCGAACCGCGGTGGCGGTGATGGAACGAGCGCCACGGCCGATGGCGACCATGCCGGACTGGACGATCTCGCGGAGCCCGTAGGGCTCCAGCATGCGCAGAAGTGCGTCGAGCTTCTCGGACGTGCCCGTCGCCTCGATGGTGACGGCCTCGGGCGAGACGTCGACGACCTTCGCGCGGAAGAGCTGGACGGTCTCGAGGACCTGCGACCGCACCGTCGCATCCGCACGAACCTTAATCAACACCAGTTGCCGCTGAACGGAAGCGGTGGGCTCCAGCTCGACGATCTTGATGACGTTGATGAGCTTGTTGAGCTGCTTGGTGACCTGCTCCAGCGGCAGCTCGTCGACCGACACCACGATCGTCATGCGCGAGATGTCGGGGTACTCCGTGCGGCCGACCGCCAGCGACTCGATGTTGAAGCCGCGGCGGGAGAACAGGCCGGCGACGCGTGCGAGCACACCGGGCTTGTCCTCGACCAAAACGCTCAGCGTGTGCCTGGTCATCAGATGTCCTCGTCGAACAGGGGGCGGATGCCGCGGGCGGCCATGATCTCGGAGTTGCCGGTGCCGGCCGCGACCATGGGCCAGACCTGCGCGTCCTTGCCGACGACGAAGTCGATCACGACAGGCCTGTCGTTGATCTCCAGGGCCTTCGCGATCACCTCGTCCACCTCCTCGCGCGACTCGGCGCGCAGGCCCACGCAGCCGAGGGCTTCCGCCAGGAGCTTGAAGTCTGGGATGCGGTGCTTGTGCGTGCCCAGATCCGTGTTGGAGTACCGCTCGCCGTAGAACAGCGTCTGCCACTGGCGGACCATGCCCAGGTTGCCGTTGTTGATCACGGCGATCTTCACCGGCAGGCCCTCGATGGCGCAGGTGGCGAGCTCCTGGTTGGTCATCTGGAAGCAGCCGTCGCCGTCGATGGCCCACACCGTGCGGTCCGGCTCACCGGCCTTGATGCCCATGGCGGCGGGAACGGCGAAGCCCATCGTGCCGAGGCCGCCGGAGTTGATCCACGTGCGCGGGTGCTCGTACTTCACGAACTGCGCGGCCCACATCTGGTGCTGGCCGACGCCCGCGGTGTAGATCGTGTCGGCCGGCGACAGCGAGCCGATGCGCTCGATGACGTACTGCGGCGACAGCGTGCCGTCCTCGGGCCAGTCGTAGCCCAGCGGGAACGTCTCGCGCAGCGAGTTCAGCGTGGTCCACCACGGCGCGAGGTCGACGGCCTTGGCCGTCTCGCGCTCGGCGCGCACGGCGTCGATCAGCTCGGTGATGATCTCCTTGCAGTCGCCCACGATCGGGACGTCCGCGCGGCGGTTCTTGGAGATCTCGGCCGGGTCGATGTCGGCGTGGATGACCTGCGCGTCGGGGGCGAACGAGCCGAGCTGGCCCGTGACGCGGTCGTCGAAACGGGCGCCCAACGCGATCAGCAGGTCCGACTTCTGCATCGCCGCGACGGCCGCGACGGTGCCGTGCATGCCCGGCATGCCCAGGTGCTGCTCGTGCGAGTCGGGGAACGCGCCGCGCGCCATCAGCGTCGTGACGACCGGGATGCCGGTGTCCTCCGCCAGGCGCAGCAGCTCGGCGTGCGCGTCCGCCTTGATCACGCCGCCGCCCACGTACAGGACGGGCTTGCGGGCGCTGACGATCAGCTTGGCGGCTTCGCGCACCTGCTTGCCGTGCGGCCGGGTCGTCGGCCGGTAACCGGGCAGGCGCATCTCGGGCGGCCACGAGAAGCTGGTCTGCTCCTGCAGCACGTCCTTCGGGATGTCGACGAGGACCGGGCCGGGTCGGCCGGTCGCCGCGATGTGGAACGCCTCCGCGATCGCCCGCGGGATCTCCGCGGCGTCGGTCACGAGGACGTTGTGCTTGGTGATCGGCATCGTGATGCCGCAGATGTCCGCCTCCTGGAAGGCGTCCGTGCCGATCAGCGGCCGCGACTGCTGGCCGGTGATCGCGACGACGGGCACGGAGTCCATGTTCGCGTCCGCGAGCGGGGTGACGAGGTTCGTCGCACCCGGTCCCGAGGTCGCCATGCAGACCCCGACCTTGCCGGTGGCCTGCGCGTATCCGGTCGCCGCGTGTCCCGCGCCCTGCTCGTGGCGGACGAGGATGTGCCGGACCTTCGTGGAGTCCAGCAGCGGGTCGTAAGCGGGGAGGATCGTTCCGCCGGGAATGCCGAAGACCACTTCGCAGCCGACCGCCTCAAGGGAGCGGACGAGCGACTGAGCACCGGTTACACGGATCGGTGCGCCCGTCGGCGGGGCCGGTTTGGGCCGCGGACCTGGACGTGGCGACGTGGGCTCGGAAGCCTGTCGCGATGGTGCGCTGGTCATCTCATTGCCTCGTGGGTATCGGGGTCCGGACACGAAAAAACCCTCGACAACCCGGAGAAGGGTCGTGCGAGGGTCGCGCGTCGACGCAGGCTGTTCGGCTCAGGCGTCGACGCGCCTGAGAAGTACGAGAACGAGCGTGCGCTGCATGGCCGGGACGTTATCGCCTCTGGCAAGAGGGCGTCAACTCTGCGAGACGGAATTCCCGGATCGTGGACGTGGAACAATCGACCGGGTGAAGAAGCTGGTCTTTCGCATCCCGGCAACGGCCCTGCTCGCAGCGGCTTTGATCGTCATCTGCGTCACCCCTGTGGCGTGGCTCGCTCCGGGGCTGCAAGCGCTCTACGTCCTGCCGCTCGCCTACGCCTACTGGGTGCTGCGCAACCGCACGACGGTCACCGAGGAGGAGATCGTCGCGCGCGGGGTGTTCGGCACGACGACGCTCAACTGGTCCGACGTGAAGTCGATCCGGCTGGTGCGGAAGGGGTGGCTGCGGGCGGTCAAGGCCGACGACTCCGAGGTGACGCTGCCCGCGGTGCGGTTCATGCACCTGCCTGCGCTGTCGGTGATCAGCGGTGGGCGCGTCCCCGACACCACCGTTCCCGTGCCGGTCGAGGAGCCCACCGAGGATGCCCCGAAAGTGGCGGAGGAGAAGTCCGTACAGTCTGAGAAGTGATCAAACGGGTTCCGCTGCTGAGCCTGCTGCTGTCCATCGCAGGCCTGCTGACCTCGGCTTACCTGACGTACACGCACTTCAACGCGAGCGCGCTGCTGTGCTCCGCGGACGCCGTCGTCGACTGCGAGACGGTGACCACGAGCGAGCAGTCGGAGCTGTTCGGCATCCCCGTGGCGTTCCTCGGACTGGCCTTCTTCGCGTTCCTGACCGTGATCTGCCTCCCGTTCGCGTGGCGGGTCGAGGCCCTGAAGTGGGTACGCCTCGCGGCCGTCGGGATCGGCGTGCTGATGGTGGTCTACCTGGTCGCGGCGGAGTTCCTCATCATCGGCAAGATCTGCCTGTGGTGCACCGCTGTGCACGTGATCACGCTCGCACTGGCGTATCTGCTGGTCTCGTCGAGTCTGCGCACAAGTAACCTTTGAGGCACCGCTCCCAGACTGGTGGACGCCTCACCCCCGCGTCCCGCGCGCTTTTTTCTTGAACTGAATCTGGAGGAGCAGTGCCTCAGCTCCGCTCTCGCACCACCACGCACGGTCGCAACGCCGCCGGAGCCCGCGCCCTCTGGCGTGCGACCGGCATGACGGACAGCGACTTCGGCAAGCCCATCATCGCGATCGCCAACTCCTACACGCAGTTCGTGCCGGGCCACGTGCACCTGCGCGATCTCGGCGACATCGTGGCCGAGGCCGTGCGAGAAGCGGGTGGCGTGCCGCGCGAGTTCCACACCATCGCGGTCGACGACGGCATCGCCATGGGCCACAGCGGGATGCTCTACTCGCTGCCCAGCCGCGAGATCATCGCCGACTCCGTCGAGTACATGGTCAACGCGCACCAGGCCGACGCGATCGTCTGCATCTCGAACTGCGACAAGATCACGCCCGGCATGCTCAACGCGGCCATGCGCCTCAACATCCCCGTCGTGTTCGTGTCCGGCGGCCCGATGGAGGCCGGCAAGGCCGTCGTCGTCGAGGGCGTCGCCGTCGCGCCGACGGACCTGATCACCGCGATCTCCGCGTCGGCCTCCCCCGCCGTGAGCGAGGACGGCCTCTCCGAGGTCGAGCGCTCCGCGTGCCCGACGTGCGGCTCCTGCTCCGGCATGTTCACCGCGAACTCCATGAACTGCCTCACCGAGGCGCTGGGCCTGTCGCTGCCGGGCAACGGCTCGACGCTCGCCACGCACGCCGCGCGCCGCGAGCTGTTCTCCGAGGCCGGCCGCGTCGTCGTGGAGCTGTGCAAGCGCTGGTACGGCGAGGACGACGAGTCGGCGCTGCCGCGCTCGATCGCGAACCGCAAGGCGTTCGAGAACGCGATGGCGCTCGACATGGCCATGGGCGGCTCGACGAACACCGTGCTGCACATCCTCGCCGCCGCGCAGGAGGGCGAGATCGACTTCACGCTGCAGGACATCGACGACCTGTCCCGCCGCGTGCCGTGCCTGTCGAAGGTGTCGCCGAACTCCGACTACCACATGGAGGACGTCCACCGGGCCGGCGGAATCCCCGCGCTGCTGGGCGAGCTCTACCGCGCGGGCCTGCTGAACGACGACGTGACGTCGGTGCACACGCCGACCCTCGCGGAGTGGCTCGGCAAGTGGGACATCCGGGCGGAGAACCCGTCCGAGGAGGCCTTGGAGCTCTTCCACGCGGCCCCCGGTGGCGTGCGGACGACCGAGGCGTTCTCGACGTCGAACCGCTGGTCCTCTTTGGACACCGATGCCGCCGGCGGCTGCATCCGCGACTTCGAGCACGCCTACACCAAGGACGGCGGCCTCGCGGTGCTGCGCGGCAACCTGGCCGAGCGCGGCGCGATCATCAAGGCCGCGGGCATCGACGAGGAGCTGTGGCACTTCGAGGGCCCGGCGCGCGTCGTCGAGTCCCAGGAGGAGGCCGTCTCGGTGATCCTCAAGAAGGAGATCCAGGCGGGCGAGGTCCTGGTCGTGCGCTACGAGGGCCCGTCCGGCGGCCCCGGCATGCAGGAGATGCTGCACCCGACCGCGTTCCTCAAGGGCTCGGGCCTCGGCAAGAAGTGCGCGCTGATCACGGACGGCCGGTTCTCCGGCGGTTCGTCGGGCCTGTCGATCGGCCACATCTCGCCGGAGGCGGCGGGCGGCGGCACGATCGGCCTCGTCGAGAACGGCGACCGCATCCTGATCGACGTCCACGAGCGCCGGCTCGAACTGCTGGTGGACGACGAGGTGCTGGCCGAGCGCCGCGCCAAGATGGAGGCGTCGGAACGGCCGTGGCAGCCGGTCGACCGCGTCCGCCCGGTCACGGGCGCGCTGCGGGCGTACGCGCGCATGGCGACGGACGCGTCCACGGGCGCGGTTCGCGACCCCAGCCGCTAAAGAGCGAAGGCGAGCGCCAGACAGGCGCCGAAGACCAGCCAGCCCGTCAGCGGTCCGCTGACGGGCTGGTTCGTCTTCTTGACCATGACGCCGGCGACGACCAGGCCCGCGAGCAGGCCGATCGGCGGCAGCAGCGACCGCGCGGTGAGCCCGAACGGGAACGCCACCAGGTAGACGACCGGGATCCCGACCACCACGAGAGCGAGCTGGAGCACGGCTCCCGTCACGTTCTTCGGCACGGGGCTTTTCTACCGGAAGACGAAGTACGTGACGGCCGCGCCGCCGGCTCCGATCACCAGCGCGATGAACCCGGCCGCCAGCGGGTGGCGGAACCAGCTGCGGTTGTAGTCGAGCGCGGCCCGGCCGGGGCCCGCGAACAGCGCCGTGAACGCCATGCCGGCGAGCGCCAGTTCGAGCTCCACGCCGTTGGGGCCGAAGAAGCCGCCCTTGTACTGCAACGCGATGACGTTGGCCATCACAGCGAGCAGGCCCGCCGCGGCCAGTGGCGTGAAGAGGCCGAGCACGAGCAGGCCGCCGCCCGCCAGTTCGGTGATGCCGGTGACCCAGGCGAGGACCACGGACTCGCGGTAGCCCATCTTCTCGAGCGACTGCGCGAACCCGTTGATGCCGGGCCCGCCGAACAGGCCGAAGACCTTCTGCAGGCCGTGCAGCACGAAGATGCCGCCGAGCACGGCGCGCAGGCCGAGCAGGCCGATGTCCGGGCCGGCCGTCCAGCCGAACTTCCTGCGGTCGTCGCTGAACGGGTCGTCGTCCCGGTCGTCCACAGTGGACGTGTCCAGCGGGGTGTAGCCCGTGTTGTCGAACGACTTCGTCGTCGAGTCGTAGGACTGCACGGTGTCTCCGCCGACTCTCGCGGTGCTGTCGTCGAAGTGGTGAACTCCCCCTCCGCTGCCCGAGTAGAACGAGTCTTCGGAGAAGGCGCTCGAGCTGGTCGAGCCCTTGTCGTGAGTGGCCACGCCCGCACGCTAGGGGCACGCGTGCGGGCGCGCGAGAGCCGAACGGCAGCCCAGTTTCACCCGGATGGACTAGTCTCCGAGTCGTGCCCGACCGACCCGAGATCGTCTGCATCTGCGGTTCCACCCGGTTCGCGGACGAGATGCGCGCGGCGAACCGCGAGCTGACCTTCGCGGGTGTCATCGTCGTCGCGCCGGGCGAGGCGGACGGGCCGGTCACCGGCGAGCAGAAGGCCGCGCTGGACGCACTCCACCTGCGCAAGATCGACCTGGCCGACCGGGTCCTGGTGGTCAACCCCGGTGGGTACGTCGGCGAGTCCACGCGCAGGGAGATCGCCTACGCCCGCGCCACCGGCAAGCCGGTCTCGTTCACCGATCCCGTCTGACCGAGCCGGGTGCGCACACCCGGCCCTAGTAGTCACCGCGCACGAGGTTGCGGGGCTCCTCCCCCGCGGCGAACCGGGAGATCTCCGCGACGGCCACGGCGTAGGCGCGCCGCGTGTGCCCCTCGCAGGAACCGGCCACGTGCGGGGTGAGCAGCAGGCCCGGCGCCGTCCACAGTGGATGGTTGTCGGGCAGCGGCTCGGGATCGGTCACGTCGAGGGCCGCGCGCAGTCGCCCGGAATTCAGTTCGGTGAGCAATGCGTCCGTGTCGACGACGGGGCCGCGGGCACCGTTGACCAGGATCGCGCCGTCCTTCATCGCGGCCAGGAACTTGGCGTCGACGAGGTGGCGGGTCTCCTCGGTCATGGGCGTGAAGACGACGACGGCGTCGAAGTGCGGCAACAGCTCCGGCAGCTCGTCCCTGCCGTGCACGCCGTCGCGGGCGGTGCGGCCGACCAGCGTCGCGGTGGCGTCGAACGGCTCCAGGCGCCTGCGCAGCTGCTCGCCCAGGTCACCTGCGCCGATGACCAGGACCTTCTTGTCCTGCAACGTGTCCGTGAGGTGGTAGTCCCAGCGGCCCTCGGCGCGGGCGCGTTCGAAGACGAGGAGGTCTCGGTAGATGGCCAGCAGGGCGCCGATCGCCCACTCCGCCGTGCTGCCGCCGTGCGCGCCGCGGCAGGTGGAGAGCAGCACGCCGTCCGGCACCTTGCCGACGAAGTTCTCGGCGCCGGCGCTGAGCAGTTGCACGAGCTTGAGGTTCGGCAGCTGCGCGAACACCTCGCGCGGGTCGGTGCCGGCGAGGAACCTGGGGATCAGGACCTCGGCATCCATCCCGCCGGACGGCAACGGCTCCCCCGGCACGTAGCGAACCGGCCGGACACCGTCCACCTGGGACAGCGCTTGGACTCCGAAGTCATCTGGCACGAGCACGGTGAGCGTCACCGGGTCAAAGTACGTCAGAATGTCCGCCATGCGGGAGCACGACATCATCGCCTGGGACGGCACGAAGATCCGGACGTGGCAGGTCCCCGGCGAGGGGACACCGGTGCTGCTGTGCCCCGGCGTGGGCTCCGGCCCCGAGTCGTGGCCGTCGCTGACCGGGCGCGCAGGCCTGCTCAGCTGGTACATGCGCGGCACGATGGGGTCTGACCGGCCCGTCGACGAGCGCAACATCTCGCTGGACGACCACGTGTCGGACGCGATCTCCACGCTGGACGACGCGGGCGTCGAGCGGTGCGTCGTCATGGGCTGGTCGATGGGCGTGACGGTCGCGGCCGAGCTGGCGTTGCGCCATCCGGAACGCGTGGCGGGCCTGCTGCTCGTCGCGGGCGCGCCGGGTGACTCGTTCGACGCCATGCTGCCGCTGGTGCCGAGGAACGTGCGCCGGATCGTCGGCCTGACCGGCACGAAGCTGCTGCAGCAGGCCGGTCCCGTACTCGACAGGGTGCTGCACCGGCTGCCGGTGACGGACGCGACAACGTTCCTGTTGCGGCACAGCGGCGTGATCAAGCCGTCGAGCGACCCGAAGGACGTCGGCCACGCTGTCAGCCGGTTCCTGCAGCACGACTGGCGCTGGTACTTCACCCTCGCCCTCGCGTTGGGCGAGACGCCGCGCCAGGACCTCTCCCCGATCGTGTGCCCCATCACACTGCTGGCCGGCCGGGACGACGTGCTGGCGACGACGGAGAGCATGGCCGGGCCCGTCTCGGCGTTGCCGCAGGCCAGGCTGCGGGTGCTGCCGTGCAGCCACTACCTGCCGCTGGAGGCGCCCGAGGTGGTCAGCGACGAGCTCGACCTGCTGCTCGACCGGGTGCGTTCGGTCGACTTCGCCACGTCGGGGAGAAGTTGACTTCGGGTTCACGGTCGCGCCCCTAACCTGGGGTCGTGGTTCGTTCCGTTGCGTTGCTGACCGCCGCCTGCCTGCTGGCAGGGGGCTGCGCGAGCTTTCCCGACGAGCCGGCGCCGACGCAGTGGAGCGCGCAACCGCAGCTGACCCCGCAGGCGGGTCCCCGTCCCGAGCTGCCCGGCGAGTACCAGCCCGCGCCCGGTGAGCAGGGCCGCAACCCGGCGCCGCAGAGCGTGCCGCCGCCGCAGGGCTGCAAGGACTACCACCCGGCCGTCGTGGCCACGTGCCTCAACACCGTCACGGGTGTCGCCCCGATCGGCGGGGACGCGCAGGGCGGTGTGGCCGCGTACGCGACCGAACGCGGCGGGCGTCTGCTCAAGGTCACCAAGGACGTCGACCCGGTCGTGATCGCCCAGCTCCAGGTCGACGCGTCGACCGACGGCGGCCTGACGGGCCTCGCGCTGTCGGCGACGTTCGCCGAGGACCAGCTCGCGTACGTCTACGTGACGACGGCGACGGACAACCGGGTGCTGCGCATCGCCCCCGGCGACACGCCCAAGCCGATCCTCACCGGCATCCCGAAGGGCCCGTCGGGCAACCGCGGCGTGCTGGCGAGCGACCGCAAGGGCGCGATCCTGGTCGCGACCGGGGACGCCGGGAACCCCGCGCTGGCCGCCGACCCGAACTCGCTCGCCGGCAAGGTGCTCCGCATCGACGGCTCCGGCCAGCCCGCCCAGGGCAACCCGACCGCCGGCACCGCGGTGGTGTCGTCGGGCCTGCGCCTGCCCGGCGGCCTGTGCGTCTCCGCGGACACGCAGAAGATCTGGGTGACGGACTGGGCCGCGAACGCCGACGTCGTCTACCGCGTCGCGCCGGGCAAGCTCGGCGAGGCCGCGTGGACGTGGCCGGACCGGCCGGGCGTGATGGGCTGCGCGTCGTACTCGGACGAGCTCAACGTGACGACGTCCAAGTCGCCCGGCTACCAGTCGCTGTCGATGAACGCCACCGGCGCGTTCACCGGCAAGCCGGAGATCGTGATGGCCGAGGACGGCTTCGGCCTGCTCGGGCCGATGGAGATGCTGAACGAGTCGGCGGCGCTGGTCGGCACGGTCAACAAGAACGGCGGCCAGCCGGTCTCGTCCGACGACCGGGTCGCGATCATCGTGCGGCCGAACAACGGCGGCGGTACGAAGGACTGAGGTCTCAGGGGGTGAGCGCGAACGCCTCTCCTCCATCGCGCCACCACCGCGCGTAGACCTCGCTCTCCTCCACCAGCTTCAGGTAACCCGCGGCGACCTGCTCGCACAGGTCGTCGACCTCCTCGGCCACCGGTGCGTCCGTCCGCCAGGCCAGCACGACCTCGCGGACCAGCGGGTTCCCGGCGACCGTCAGGCGGGCGACGCCGGGCGGGGTGCCGCCGACCGGGTAGAGCGGGCAGACCGCGCCGGACTCCCTGATCAGCGTCAACGCCACGTGCGCCTCGCTGCTGAAGTGCGCGATCCGCTGTTCGAACCCCCTGGCCGCGCACTCGCGGGCGAAGTGGGCGTTCATGCCGCTGTCGTCGGGCTCTGGCATGACCCAGCTGTCGCCGGCGAGCGCTTCGAGGGCGATCTCCCCGTCCTGGGCGTGCGGGTGGTGGCCGGGCACTCCGACGAACAGCGGCTCGCGGGTGAGCAGACGGTGTCCGACGTTCGGCGGAAAGGTGAGCGGAGTACCGGGAAATCGACGCATGACGGCGATGTCGAGTTCGCCGGTCGTGAGCAACGCGGTGAGCGTCCCGGTCTCCTTGACGGTGCGACTCGTGACGTTGTCCTTCAACGCGCTCACCAGTAATCCGAAGTGATATGCGGGGATTCCGGCGAGCCTGGTCGGGGCGCTGGGACTTTGCGCGTTACGGCGCGTTACGCGTTCCAGGGCGACGAGCTGGGCGAGCATCGATCGGGCTTCCTGCACGAAGTCCTGACCTGTCGGGGTGAGGGTGACGCCGTCGGGCACGCGGAGGAACAACGCGCCGCCCAGGTGGCTCTCGATGCGCTTGAGCTGCGTCGTCACCGCGGGCTGAGTGAGGTGCAGCCGCGCGGCGGCCTTGCGCAGGCTGCCGCAGTCGGCGATCGCCACGACCAGTTCGAGGTGTCGCACTTCCAGACGCATGCGACCGATGTTATCGCTCAATGTAATAGGGCCAATACCTTCCGGAATCTCGCGTGAGACGTCGCGGTATCGATACGTTCGCCCGCGTGATGGAATTGGCCGAGCGCCCGGCGCGCACCGACGCGGTGCTGTTTTCGCACCGCGCTGTGAAAACGTTTCTGGAGGCCGCGTCCGCCGAATACTCGTTCATCACCGAGGACGAACCGAGACCGTGTTTCGCGGTGCTGCTCGGCCGGTCCGCCGGCGCCGAGGCCGTGGTGTCGGAGGTGGCGTTCGGCCGCAACGCGCGGCTGACCGACCTGTCGGCGCGGGAGGAGTTCGCGACGGCGATCGTGCCGCGTTTCGGCACGGCGTACGAGAACCCGGTGCGGGCGTGGTGGCTCGACCCCGCCGACCTGCTGGCGATCACCCGTGCCGCGGACGCGCGTGGCCTGGACGTGCTCGGCTCGATCCACCTGCACCCGGACTGGCACCGGCTCGGCCCCGAGTGCGAGCGCGACCGGCCGTTGAGCGACAGCCCCACACCGATGGACGAGCACATGTTCCGCAACGCGGGGTGGCCCGTGAACGTCGTCTGCTACCTCGAACGCCGCCACGGCGGCCTCTACTACTCGCTCGCCGCGTGGGACGCCCAGTGCCTGCGCCTGCCGTTGAGGACGAACCACTCATGACCGAAGAGATCTACGCGCTGTGGCAGCGCATGGAGCAGGGCTGGGCCGTCGGGGACGCCACGGCATTCGCCTCCGTCTTCGCCGAGGACGTCGACTTCGTGACGGTGCGCGGTGAGGAGCTGTTCGGGCGGCAGGCCGTGGCCCGCGGGCACGCCGAACTCTTCGCGGGGCCGTACCGCGACACCAAGCTCACCGCCGAGATCAGCCTGGTCAGGCCGTTGACCGACGCCATCTCGGTCGTGCACGTCACGTCGTCCATCGCCCCGGCGGGCATCACCACCCACGCGCAGGCCGTCGTCGTGCGGCGCGCGGACGGGTGGGAGGTCGCCGCCTTCCACAACATGATCCCGAAGGGACGGTCATGAGCAGGCCACGGTTGCGGCACATCGCTTTCGTCGTGCAGGACGCGAAGGAGATGGCCGACTTCTACACCTCGCGGTTCGGGATGTCGTTGTTCCACACCGATCCCGACGGCAGCCACTTCGTCACCGACGGGTACGTGAACCTGGCGTTGATCCAGCAGCGGTTGGACGGGGACGTGCCGACCGGCTTCAACCACTTCGGGTTCCAGGTCGACGACGTCGCCCCGTACCTCGAGTCGCTGGAACCGCGGCCCGCCCTGCGCGGCGGGGACAGGCCGTTCGCCGAGTACCGGGCGATCGATCCGGAGGGCAACTGGTTCGACCTGTCGGCGCACGGCTTCCTGCCGCCGGGAGCCGCGGAGGCCTCACCGGGGGTTTCGTAGATCGCTGAGCGGGAACCCCTCTGTGGGGTACTGGAGGGGCTGGGAAGGCTGTCGGGGCCTCCCAGCCCCTTTCCCGTCTAGCGCGTGCCGGTCCAGAAGAGGGCCTTCGCGACCTGCGCGTACAGGCCCTTCGGGTGGTCGCGGAACATCGGCTCGGTGCCGAACAGCACCACCTTCGCCCCGTTCGCCGCCGTGCCCGAAACGACCGCCGCCTGCCCCGCGGCCGCGTCCTGGCCTCCTGTGCCGTTGTCGCGTGCGTGCCAGTGGCCTGCGGCGATCACCGTGCTGCCGTAGCGCTGTTCGACCGTCACGCCCGTGCCCAGGTTCGTGAACCACTGCGGTGAGTAGACGAACGAGTGCGGGAGTGCTCCCGTGCCGATCGGGCCGGTGCCGTTGACGACGTTCACCACGCCGTTGGCGTCCTCCCAGCCGGCGACCGGGGTGGCCTGCAGGAGCTTGGCGTCGGTGTTGAACCTGCTGCCCGTCGCCCCGCGCGTGACCACACCACCGCGCTTGAGGAACTCGTCGAGCGCGGCCTTGGCGGTGGCGTTGAGCTGGCCGTAGTTCAGGCCCGCGCCCACGTACAGCGCGTCGACGCGCGACCAGTCGAAGCCCGCGTTCAGCACGGCCGTGGAGATCGTCCGGATCTCGAAGCCGGACTCGCGCAGCACCTGCAGCTCGTCGGCGGACACCGCGGCCGCGACCACCTTGCGCTGCAACGCGACGCCACCGGGCCTCGCGGTCGAGAAGCGCACGCCGTAGCGGTCGGCGACCTCCTTCGCAGCGGCCCTCTCCCTGGCGGGGACGACGATCGTGCCGTCGTCCTGGCGGCGCAGCTCCAGGCCGCGCGACAGCAGGTCGTTGACCGCGCTGACGTCCTTCTGGTCGGTCAGGGTGAGCGCGAGGTCGGCGCCGGGTGCGGCGTCGAGCGCTCCGGTCGGCGAGGCGGCGGTGACGGGCTTGCCGTCGAACCGGAACTGGCCGCTCCGGAGGACGTCGACCGACGCGCCCCAGAGCAGGCGGTGGCTCCAGCCGGAGATGTCGTACATGACCGGCGCCTTGTCGGAGATGTCGCTGCCCTGCTCCAGCATGACGTTCGCGAGGCCGCGCTTGGGCTGGTGCATGTCCACGACGTACGACCCGGCCGGATACCGCTTGCCGCCCAGCGTGAACGCCCGCTCCGCCCGTTCGACGCGGACGTCGTGCCGGACGAGCTGGTCGACGAGCCGCGCGGCGGCGGGGGCCGACCGGTCGTCGGTGATCACGTAGGCGCGCGGGAACTCCGTGGTGAAGCGGTCCTCCGGGCCGAAGCCGGGCACGAACCCGTCGGGGATGTACCGCTGCTTCTCGCCGTTGGCGCCGCGGCGGAACATCTCGGTCTGGTTCGCGATGAGGCTGCGCCGGTTGTCGTCCACGTAGTCGAGCGTGGTCTTGATGGTGGCCTCGACGACATCCGTGTTGATCTTCGAACGCCGCTGCAGCTCCGCCGCGGGCTGGTTCTCGTAGTCGGACCGGTTGACGCGCATCGGGATCTCGATCGTGTACGAGACGGCGCCGTGGTACATCGCGTACTGCGCGGTGTAGATCGGCGCCCAGCCGTCCCACTCACCGACCGGGTAGTCGCGGAACGGGATCTCGGGCTTCGCCGCCTCGGGGTGCCCGAGCGCCTGCACGGCCTTCTCCATCAGCAGGCCGTTCGCGTAGCCGTGCTTGATGTACAGGTCGAAGTCGTAGTTCTGGCCGTGCGGCGGCGTGGTCGGCTCGATCAGCGTGTTGGTCACGTAACCGTGCTGGTCCAACATCATGAGCGGCTGCGTGCGTTCCACGATGTCCTGCATGGCCCGGTTCTCGGGCTGCGAGCTCGTGACGAAGTCGCGGTTGAGGTCGAAACCCGCGTTGTTCGCACGCGTACCGGCGACCCGGCCGTCCGGGTTCGCCGTGAGGTTGAAGTAGACCCTGCTGCGCTGCAACAGGGTCCGCGTGTCCTTGTCGTTGCTCGTGGCGAGGTGCTCGATGACGCGCAACGCGCCGTCCGTGCCCTCCCACTCGTCGCCGTGGATGTTGTTGTTGATCCAGATCGGCGCCTTGTAGAGGCTCTGCGGGACGGTGCGCCCTTCTTCGATGGCGCCGCGGAACCGCTCCTGCAACCGGGTCTCGACCGGGCTCTCCGGCGCCGTCAGCGTGACCAGGTAGAGATCCCGGCCGAGCCCCGACTGGCCGACGACCTCGACGGAGACCCTGTTGCTCTTCTGCTGCAACGCGTTCAGCCGCGGCGCCAGCGAGTGGTACGGCGCCAGACCGAGCTTGATGGACTTGTCGGCCGCGTTCTCGGGATACGTCCGCAGCGTCGTCCGGCGCGGATAACCCTGGTGTCTGTCGGCCCGGTTCTCCCCCTGGGCCGTGAGTGCACGCGCTTGGAAAGCGCTGTCCAGCGTGGCGGTCTCGTTGCGCTCAGGCCCGTTCCCGGGCTCCCGGTCCGTGCTCGACGGTTGCGCCGTTCCGTTGACGGGTGCCGCCACGACCGCGGCAGCCGCCAGGAGAACGGCGAGCAGAGTTCTGCGCATGCGGACGTTTCTCGCACAACGGCCCGCTCACCGGCTAGAGCCGATAGGCGGGCCGTTGCTTCCCTCGGTCCACTTCCACCATGGCACAGCCCCGCGAGAAGTTCACCAACCGCCTTCACCGACGGCACAGAAGTCACCGCCGACCAGCGACTTCGAGCCGGCGAACCACTCGTTCGGACTAGCCCGATCCCAGGCAGAGGAACGGCCGCCGGAACGGGTCCTTGGCCATCGCCTCGGCCAACGCCACCGCGGGCGCCGCCCCGGCCACCAACGCCCGGTGGTAGTCGGCCATGGCCGCGGCACTGACCTCGTCCCCGACCTTGCTGGCCGCCGCCACGACGGTCCGCGTCCCACCCGCCAGCATCGCGCCGGCGAACCCGAGCGCCTCGTCACCGGGCCGGATCCGGTTGAGTGCCAGCGAGCAGGCGGCCAGCACGACGTGGGCGGGCGGGGTGCGCAGCCGCCCGAGCTCGTGGGCGAACAACGGCCCGTCGTCGAGCTCCAGCCGCGAGAACAGCGCGTTCTCGTTCTCGTGCTCACCGTGCGCCGCGACGTGCACGAGGTCCGCACCGTCGAGGTGCTCGAGGACCTTCGCCGCCGTGGCGTCCTCCCCCGACAGCACCGTGGCCTTCTCGTGGTGCGCGGCGAGCCGGTCGAGCTCCCCGTCCGCGAACCCCAGGTTGGGCCCGCGCACCAGCAACACCTTGTCGGTCGCGGGCCGCTCCGCCTGACTCGCGGCCAGCCACGCCGTGGCGCTCGGCGCCGTGACGACGGGCCTGCCGTGCAGGCTCGGGATCACGCCCCAGGGCACCGCGTACAGCGTGCCCGTCGGCACCACGACCAGTTCGCGCTCACCGATGAGGTGGACCAGCGGCTTGATCAGCTTCGCGTCGAGCGCGTCCGCCTGCTTGCGAGCCGAGGCCCCGATCACCTGCACCAACGGCGGCGGCAGGTGGTCAGGCGCCAACGCGTTGAGGTCGAAGTGCAGCTTCTGCGCGCTCTCCAGCACCTCAGTCGCGTCACCGAGCCGCACCAGCCGGACCTTGGCGCCGGCGACGACCACCGCCGCCATGTCGCCACCGGACACGACGAAGCTCACCATGGCCCGCTCGCCCAGCTCCGCGATCACGTCCCTGAGCCCGGCCATCGGCCGGGGCCGCCCCCAGCGCTGCGCGTTCCAGCCGAGCCGGTTGGCCTCCCGCTGCGCCCTGGCCAGCTTGGACCGCAGCTCCGCGGTGGGCCTGCCGTCGAGGCCCGCGCGCATCAGGTCGCGCCCGAGCCCGCGCACCTCCGCGATCCGTTCGGCCAGCTCCGGGTTCTCGACGTGTTCCAGCGGCTCGTACCGGTAGGTCTGCGCTCGCGTGCGCTCCAGCCACGTGAACAGCTGCCGCGCGTCGTTGCTCTCCTGCACGAGCCGGATCGCGAGCACGCCGAGCTCCCGGCCGTGCACGGCGGTGGCGGACACCAGCTCGAGCCCTCCGAGCTGGTCGCGCACGCTCCCCAGCTCGTCCAGACCCTTGCGCGCGTGCAGCAGCGCCGACCGGCGATTGCCCTTCGCCAAGGCGAGTTCGGCGAGCACGAGTCTGCGCTGCATGCGGTGGTCGATCGGGGTCACAGCACGCGGGCTGGGGAGCTGCCGCAGCAGTTCCTCCCCCTCGACGAGCCTGTGCCGACGCACCTCCAGGCGGGCCGCCAGCAACTTGGCCAGCCGGGCCTCGTCCACGAGGTGGTTGGCCGCGAGCTGTTCGGACAGCGTCAGCGCCTTCTGCACCAGCAGGTTGGTGACGCGCTTGGCCTGCAGGGCGTGCGCCCAGAGTTCGATCAACGCCGCCATCATCCACCAGGTGCTGCCGCGCTTCTCCAGTTTGCGCTGGGACCGCTTGGCCATCCGGCGGGCCAGATCCAACTGGTCGTCGAGCAACGCGGCCGACGCGCGGAACATCTCGACCTCGGCGACGTCCTGGTGGACCTTCTCCTTGCGCATCACCGGCAGCGCCTCGTCGAGCGCCCGCCCTGCCTCATCGGACAGACCGACCATCAGCATGGCCTCGGCGTGGTCCAGCTGCACGCCGCTGAGCAGGGAAGCCTGCTCCTGCCTGCTCAAGAAGCGACTCACGTCCTCGTAGCGCCGCAGTGCCTCCGCAAGGTCGCCGCTCTGTTTGTAGGCATTGGCGATCGCGTGCAACGTGTAGGGGTAAAGATCTTGCAGTTCGTATTCGCGCGAGAGGGCGTTGGCACGTTCGAGATCTGCGATCGCCAGCTCGGCCCTCCGGATCGCGGCATTGGCGAATGCGCGGGCGATCAGCGAGGAAGCGAGGCGGCGCACCAGGTCCGAGGTGACCGGCTCCTGTGCCGAGGACATCTCCTGCTCGACGAACGAGATCATCGGGCCGAACCACTGCACAGCCTGTTCGGGCTGTCCCAGGCGAAGGACGATCATGCCTTGACTGTGGTCGATGCAGCCGTGGAGCAAGGCGCGCAGCTTGAGGTCCTCGAGCAGGTCGGCTTCTCGGCGGGCCGCGTCGAACGTCGCGACGGCCGCGGCCATTCCGCTGGTCTCGCCAACACTGCGACCCAGGTTGTAGAGGACGCGCACCCGCAGTTCTGTCCGATCAGGACTGTCGGGTGCTCGGTCAGCGTGCGCGAGTGCTCGGTTGAACAACCGGATGGCAGCGGGAGCTCGGTAGTTCTCCTGCTCGTTCCATCCGCTCATGTACAACTCGCGCGCTCTGTCCAAGGCACGAGCGGGCATGTGATCATCACACCACATGCGCCCGAACGGCGCTGTCCGCCAACCAGGCGCAGGCCAGGTCAGCGGACAACGCGGAGGGTGACCTAGCCGACCTTTTCCGTGGTGGCCAGGTTGTCCGGGTGGTTCGGGCAGTCCGCCTTGTGCCCCCAGGCGACGAGCGTCTGACCCGGAGGACGGCCGCAGCACTGCGTCTCCAGCGGCGGGTCTTCCGGCTCCGGGGTCTTGTCCTTGCGGTCGTCGTCGCCGTCCAGGACGTCCTTGAACTTGTCGACGATGTTTGTGAACAAACCTTCGTGCTGGCCACTCATGAGGTTTCCCCCCTCGTTTGGACTATTACCATCCATCCCCCCAGATGGATTGCCCCGAAAGAGTCGCACACACGGCTACACACATACGTCTCATTTAGCTAACAGCCACTCAGACGGCCTAAGATCACAAAGGGCCACCTGCACAAACAGGTGACCCTTTGTGATTTTTATGTCCTATATGTATCTAGGAGCAGCGAGCGAGCACGATCTCGCGAACCCGGGCCGCGTCCGCCTGGCCCTTGGTGGCCTTCATGACCGCGCCGACGATGGCACCGGCCGCCTGGACCTTGCCGTCGCGGATCTTCTGGGCCACGTCCGGCTGGGCCGCGAGGGCCTCGTCGACGGCCTTCTCGAGCGCCGAGTCGTCCGAGACGACCTTGAGGCCGCGCTTCTCGACGACCTCGTCCGGCGTGCCCTCGCCCTCCAGGACGCCGTTGACGGCCTCGCGGGCGAGCTTGTTGGTCAGGGCGCCGGTGTTGACCAGCTCGATCACGCGCGCCACGTCGGCCGGCGTGATGGGCAGGGCCGACAGCTCCACGCCGCGCGTGTTCGCCTGCTGCGCGAGGTACGACACCCACCAGGGGCGGGCCTCGTCCGGCTTCGCGCCCGCCTCGACGGTCGCGATGATGAGGTCCAGGGCGCCCGCGTTGACCAGGTCGCGGAGGACCTCGTCGGTGAGGTTCCAGTCCTTCTGGATGCGCGCGCGGCGCTCCCAGGGGAGCTCGGGCAGGGTGCCGCGGAGCTCCTCGACCCACTCGCGCGACGGCGCGATCGGGACCAGGTCGGGCTCCGGGAAGTAGCGGTAGTCCTCCGCCGTCTCCTTCTTGCGGCCCGGGGAGGTGCTGCCGGACGACTCGTCGAAGTGACGGGTCTCCTGGACGACCTCGCCGCCGGACTCGAGCACGGCCGCCTGGCGCGTCATCTCGAAGCGGACGGCGCGTTCGACGCTGCGCAGCGAGTTGACGTTCTTGGTCTCGGTGCGGGTGCCCAGGGCGCCGGTCGCCTTCGGGCTGAGCGACACGTTCGCGTCGCAGCGCAGCGAGCCCTGGTCCATGCGGACGTCGGACACGTCGAGCGCCTTCAGCAGGTCGCGCAGCGCCGTGACGTACGCGCGGGCGACCTCGGGGGCGCGGCGGCCGGTGCCCGGGATCATCTTCGTGACGATCTCGATCAGCGGCACGCCGGCGCGGTTGTAGTCGAGCAGCGAGTGCTCGGCGCCGTGGATGCGACCGGTCGCGCCGCCGACGTGCAGCGACTTGCCCGTGTCCTCCTCCATGTGCGCGCGCTCGATCTCGACGCGGATGACCTCGCCGTCGTCCAGCGTCACGTCGAGCCAGCCGTTGAAGGCGATCGGCTCGTCGTACTGCGACGTCTGGAAGTTCTTCGGCATGTCCGGGTAGAAGTAGTTCTTCCGCGCGAACCGGCACCACTCGGCGATCTCACAGTTCAGCGCGAGGCCGATGCGGATCGCGGACTCGACGGCCTTGGCGTTCACCACCGGCAGCGAGCCCGGCAGGCCCAGGCACGTCGGGCAGGTGTGCGTGTTCGGCTCGCCACCGAACTCGTTGGCACAGCCGCAGAACATCTTCGTGTTGGTGTGCAGCTCGACGTGCACTTCCAGGCCCAGGACGGGGTCGTACTTCTCGACGACCTCGTCGTAGTCCATCAGCTCAACCAGGGAGGTCATGCCAAGTCGTCCTTCCGCAGAGCACGAACAGCCAGCGCAGCACCGGTGAGCGCCACCGCGATGCTGGCGATCGCGTTCGCCAGTGCCAGCTTGTCGTTCTTCGCACGGGCGTTGCGGAAGCCGGAGAACGCTCCCGCCGCTCCCGCGACGGCACCGGCGAGGCCGAGGATTCCCCTTGCCTTCTTGATGTTCACAGCGACGGGCCTCCAAACGCGCCGCGCGCCGCCTCGTACGCCGCGGCGACGCGGTACATGCGGTGGTCCTGCAGTGCGGGAGCCATGATCTGCAGACCGACCGGCAGACCGTCCTCATCGGACAGACCGCTCGGCACGCTCATGGCCGGGGTGCCCGCGAGGTTCGCGGGGATGGTGCAGAGGTCGGCCTTGTACATGGCCATCGGGTCGTTCGCGCGCTCGCCGATCTTGAACGCCGTGGTGGGCGTGGTCGGGGAGATGAGCACGTCGAAGTTCTCGAACGCCTTCGCGAAGTCCTGCGTGATCAGCGTGCGGACCTTCTGGGCCGAGCCGTAGTACGCGTCGTAATAGCCGGACGACAGCGCGTACGTGCCGATCATGATGCGGCGCTTGACCTCCGGGCCGAAGCCGGCCTCGCGGGTCAGCGACATGACCTCCTCGGTGCTGCGCGTGCCGTCGTCGCCGACGCGCAGGCCGTAGCGCATGGCGTCGAACCGGGCGAGGTTCGACGAGCACTCGCTCGGCGCGATGAGGTAGTACGCCGGAAGCGCGTAGTCGAAGCTCGGGCACGACACGTCCGCGATCTCCGCGCCGAGCTCCTTGAGCTGCGACACGGCGGCCTCGAAGCTGCGCAGCACGCCCTGCTGGTAGCCCTCACCGCTGAACTGCGTGACGACACCGATGCGCAGACCGGACAGGTCACCGCTCAGGCCCTCGCGGGCGGCGGCGACGACGGGCGGCACGGGCGCGTTGATGGACGTGGAGTCCATGTGGTCGTAGCCCGCGATGACCTCGTGCAGCAGCGCGGCGTCGAGCACCGTGCGCGCACACGGACCGGCCTGGTCGAGGCTGGACGAGAACGCCACGAGGCCGTAGCGGCTGACACCGCCGTAGGTGGGCTTCACGCCGACGGTGCCGGTGACGGCGCCGGGCTGGCGGATCGAGCCACCGGTGTCGGTGCCGATCGCGAGCGGCGCCTGCAGGGCGGCCAGCGCGGCGGACGAGCCACCGCCGGAGCCGCCGGGGATGCGGTCGAGGTCCCACGGGTTGTGCGTGGGGCCGTACGCCGAGTTCTCGGTGGACGAACCCATGGCGAACTCGTCCATGTTCGTCTTGCCGAGGATGACGACGCCGGCTTCCTTGAGCTTGCGCGTCACCGTCGCGTCGTAGGGCGGCAGCCAGCCTTCGAGGATCTTCGAACCGACCGTGGTCGGCACGCCCTCGGTCGTCATGACGTCCTTGAGCGCCAACGGCACACCGGCGAGCGGGGAGACCTGCTCACCGGCCTTGACGGCCTCGTCGACCCTGCGGGCCTGCGCGAGCGCGCCCTGGGTGTCGACGTGCAGGAAGGCGTTGACCTTCCCGTCGGTCTCGGCGATGCGGTCCAGGTGGGCCTGCGTGACCTCGACGGAGGTGACCTCACCGCTGTGGATCTTCGCGGCGAGCTCGGCCGCGGTGGCGTGGATCAGGTCGTTGGTCATGCTTCCTCACCCAGGATGCGGGGCACGCGGAACCGGCCGTCCTCGGCCTCAGGAGCGCCGGAGAGCGCCTGCTGCTGACCGAGGCTCGGACGGACCACGTCCTCGCGGAAGACGTTGGTCAGCGGAACGGCGTGCGACGTCGGCGGGATGTCGGCCGTGGCGATGTCGCCAACGGAAGCCACCGACTGGAGGATCACGTCGAGCTGGCCGGCGAACAAGTCGAGCTCGTCCTCGGTAACAGCCAGCCTGGCGAGCTTCGCCAGGTGCGCGACCTCGTCGCGGGAGATGCTGGGCACTCCTGTCAACCCCCGTAGGGTCGGGATACGAATCGGGAACCCCGTGAGTCTATGGGCTGGTCAGGCGCGCCTTCGAACGGGTTACCGCCACTACGGTTGACTGGCACGTCAACTTAACCGGTTCGCAACGCGGACAGCAGGTCATGCGTTGACGATGCGTCTGCGAGAATCACCGACCGGCAACGGCGCGGGACGCGGGGTCTCTCGCACGAGCTATGGAGGCGTTCACCTTGTCGTTCCTGATCCGGGTCCAGCTCCCGGACCGTCCCGGCACCCTCGGCGCGGTCGCAACGGCATTGGGCGAGATCGGGGCGGACATACTCAGCGTCGACGTGGTGGAACGCGGTTCCGGCCTCGCCATCGACGACCTCGTGGTGGAGCTCCCCTCCGGCCGCCTGCCGGACACCCTGATCACCGCGGCCGAGTCCATCGAGGGCGTCGAGGTCGACGCCGTGCGCCCGTACGCGGGCATTCTGGACACGCACCGCGAGCTGGAACTGGTCGAGGAGATCGCCGAGGAACCGCGCAAGGGCCTCGAGATCTTCACCGAGGGCGTCCCGAAGATCATCCGCGCCGGCTGGGCCGTCGTGGTCGGCCCGAACGGCACCGGCATCCACCGGCTGACCGCGTCGTCGGCCGCGCCCGAGACCCGCATGCTCGACGTGCCGTGGTTCCCGCTGGAGCGCGCGACCGTGCTCGACGGCGAGGAGGAGTGGGTGCCGGAGACCTGGCGCGAGCTGGGCACCGAACTGGCCGCGACGCCGCTGGGCAAGCCGGACCGCGTGCTCGTCGTGGGACGGCCCGGGGGCCCGATGTTCCGTGCGGCCGAGGTGGCCAGATTGGCGCACCTGGCGGGCATCGTCGCGGTGGTGCTCCCCGACTAGGGCGGTGGTGTTCGGGGCTCCGGCGACTAGCTCGGCGCCCTGGTGCGCTGGCGTCTCCTGGCCAGTGCTACGAGTTCCGCGTTGTTCCTGGCCAGGCGGCCGTCGGGCAGGTGCAGCGTGTCCTCCAGGCCCATGCGCACGTCGTGTTCGAGGACCGCGGCGTAGTCGAGGACGGGCCAGGCGTCGCTGTCGCGGCCGTGCAGCAGCACCGGCAGACCGAGCGGCTCCACGTGGCCGAGCAGGCTCTCGGCCGTCTCCCTCGTCGCCACGACGGTGATCCGGCTGACGCCTTCGGGCAGGTCTCCTAGCTGCGCCGGAGTGGCGACGACGAGCTCCACCCCGACACCCACCCGGTGCAGGGCCCGGGCGAGGTCGCGCCAGCCCGGTTCCGCGACGTGCACGCCGGCGACGTCGGGCCGCCCCGCCGCGAGCGCCGCCCAGCTGGCGATCAGGTGCTCCCGGCGGCCGGGCACGGTGGTGGACACGCTGATCTCGATGCCGGGCACGGCCGCGCGGACGGTGGCGATCGTCGTGGCCACCTCGGGCCCGACGAGCGTGAGCCCGCCGATGACGTCACGCGGGTGGATGTGCACCGACGTGACGCCGAGCGCGGCGACGTCGGCCGCGTCCTCGGCGAGGCGTTCGGGGGACAGCGGCAGGGCCGGGTGCTCCTCGGCTGTGCGGGAGCCGTTCAGACAGGCTTGCAGCACACCTCATACGGTCCCACACAATCCTCGGCGCGGCGGTGGTCCAAGGATTAGGTTGGTCTCATGCGACTGGCCCTGGTGCTCGCCCAAGCCGACGACCTGGCGATCGGAGACCTGGCGCTGGGCGTGGCCGGGTTGCTGGCGCTGGTGGCGGTGATCGTGGTCGCGGTCAAGCGCCGCAAGCCCTGATCACAGGTCCCAGCCTTCGCTGAGCGTGCGCAGCAGTTCCTTCTGCCTGGTCTCCAGCACGGCGGGTGTCCACTCCGCCTGCGCGATCACCTGGCTGGTCAGGGCGAACGCCGACACGCTCTTGCCGCTCAGGAAGTACTTGACCTTCTTCGTGCTGAAGTCGTTGTTGCTCGCCTGAGAGTTCTTCCACCGGTTCAGCAACACGAGGTTCGCGAGCCGATGCGTCCAGGTGTTGCGCTCCTCCGCCGTGAAGTCGCTCAACCAAAGCGAGCCTTCCTTCGGGCTCTGCGGCAGAACGTGCTCCACCGTGATGACCGGGAACTTGTACACGGCCCCGGGATCACCCGCCAGCATCTCGTCGAGTCTGAGCAGCACGTACCGCCGTGTCTTCTGCACCAGGTAGAGCGCACCGTCGAGCTGCCGCACGGTCTCCGCGCGTTCGTCCGCATCGAGAACGAACGCCGGGGAGTCCAGCCCGTGCCCGGCAGCCAGTTCCCGCAGCAGGTTGGAGTACCGGATCACCCGTGGCGTGGTGTAGATGCGGCGGATGAACATGCTGGCGGCGAGTCGCTCCAGCCTCGAGAGGAACGCGTCCAGCCAGCCGGGATCGTCGCCGTGGTGGCGCACGGCCCACAACGCGGGCGGCAACCAGTCGCTGTTGTCGATCTGGGCGAGGCGGCGGAACCACGAGTTGATCTGCTCCGCCTTGACCGTCGACTCGTACTCGAAGTCGCGGATCTGCTCGTACGCCTCGGCGTACGGCACCAGCACGTCGTCGACGAACTCGGCCTGTCGTCCCGAGAGGTACTGGTTCAGCACCTGCTTCGGGAACTCGGTCATGAGGTCCTGTTTGGCGCGCTCCTTGGCGAAGATCATCCGGATGTACAGGAACAGGTCGGCGAAGTCGCTGCGGCCGAGCCTGACCTCGGCCTCGTCCCACTTCCTGGCGTACTCGTCGTCAAGCTCGCCGATGACCTTCGACTTGAAGATGTCCGCCGGAGACAGGTCGAGTCCCCTGGCGTTCATCACGCTGAAGATCCGGTGAGCGCTGGCCAGGTTCGGGGTGCTGACGACCACGAGGAACGTCTGCGAGCTGATCATCTTGACCAGCCGGTGCCTCGCCTCCTCGCCGAGGTCGACGAGAGCGGCGCGCAAGGCCTTGGCGTTGTCGCGGATCGCCTTCTGCGCGTCGGTCTTCAGCGCTCCGTCGCCGAGCGCGACCAGGTCCTCGATGCGGCCGGGTTCCTGCACGTGCGCGCGGAAGAAGTCCTGATCCCGCTTCCGGAGCGCGAGCCGCGGTTTCGGCTCGAGGCCGAGCAGCTCGTCGCCCTGCTCGACGATCATCTTGCCGAGCGAGTCCCGGATGCCTCCGGGAGGCGCGAGGTCACGGACGATCGCGAGGAGGATGGTGAGCGTCGTGAGCCGCTGCTGGCCGTCGATCACCTCGGAGTCGGCCTTGCCGTCGGTCTTGACGAGGACCATCGACCCGAGGAAGTAGGGCTCGTCGCCGTCGACGGCCTCGACGAGGTCTTCCAGCAGTTGGTGGGCCTGCTCGACCTCCCACGCGTAGGGCCGCTGGTAGTCAGGGATCCGGAAGTCGTAGTCGCTGCCGAACACCTTGTGCAGAGGCACCTCGTGGGCTTCGAGCTTGTGCATGACCGCCTCATCGGGCGGGTGCGGGCCGTCGTTACGTCCTGCGAGATCTCCGGACTGACCCCAGAATCTGCCGTGATCGCCCACTTCCCGGAGGGATGAAGATCATGGCCGTCACCGTGAACCTCGACATGCTCCTCGACAAGGCTTACGAGAACCTCCCGCTCACCGAGATCCTGGACGCCCCCGTCGACGCGCTGCAGGGCGTGAGCCCCGGCGACGCAGAGAAGCTGAAGGCGGCGTTCAACATCAAGACGGTGCGTGACCTGGGCACCAACAAGTACTTCCGCGCGGCCGTGACCTTGCTGGACCTGGAGGCGACCGCGCGTTAGAGGACTGTGCGCTGGTGGACGGACCGCGGCTTCGCCCGGTCCGTCACCGCCCCGACGAGCGCGCGGCCGCGCCTCGGGGTCCCGCTGGTAGCGGACGTCCTCGCCAGGGCGTTGGACGTGGGTGTAGCAGTCCGCCTGGAACTGCTCTCAGCTGGAGCTGTCCTCGGGTTCCGGTGGACCGATCGCGATCATGTTGATCCTTTCTGCGGTCACCCGGTTGGATGACCCCCGTGTCGACGACCCTCACCACCGAGCTGCTGCTGCACCGCGCGGGCACCAAGTCGTACTGGCGCGGCCTGACCTACCGCGAAGCCGTGTTGTCCCTGCGGGTGCACAGCCGTCACGTGGCGGCGCGGGTGCGGGGTGGTGACGACGACGCGTACGCCGTGGAGCTGTCGTGGTCGGGGACGCAGCTGGTGGGGGCCTGCAGCTGTCCGCACGGGTCCGAGGGGTTCTTCTGCAAGCACTGCGTGGCGGTCGGGCTGGTGCTGCTGGACCGGGGTGAGACGGTGCCGCCGCCGGACGCCGAGGACGTCGAGCTCAAGGACGTGCTGAGATCGCTGCCGCCCGACGTGCTGCGGCAGCTGCTGTACGAACAGGCCGCCGGTGACTCCAAGCTGCGGGCGCGGATCATCTCAGCACTCTGACGGTCGTTGCGTCTCCGGCAGCAACGCGCAGTGCTTGTAGTGGCCCAGTGCGACGTCGCTGAGCAGCCAGCCGGCACCCGAGCGGCGGAACGTGAGCAGGTGGGGCAGGCCGTACGCGGTGTGCGGCACCGGGCTCGGCTTGGCGAAGTGAAGCTCGGAGTGTTCGTGGACCCTGGCCACGACGACCCGGCCTATCTGGTCGGCGTGGAACCGTTCGGCCTGGGCCCTGACCACAGCCACCCGGTAGCGGGTGCGGGCCGACGCCCTCGCCGTGCCGCGCCCGCCATTGCAGGTACGCGTGAGCCAGCTCCTCGAGCCGGCTCCGGTCCTGGTCCGGCAGACCCACCGGTGCGGCGGACGCTCCCGCGAGCAACGCCGGCACGAGCACGATGACCGATCTCATTCGCGAACCCCCGTCCGCGGCGCCATGCGGTGGGGACGCGCGGCCGCATGTGCCGGTCGCTCAGGCCGGCACGCCCAAGCCGGGGCCCGCGACCGCAGGCGCCGGTCGCTCCGGCCGGCGCACCGACACCAGGGGTCCGCGGGCCGCGGACGTGGGCTGTTCAGGCCGGCCCGCCAAAGCCAGGGCGCGCGACCGCAGACGCCGGTCGCTCGGGCCAGCACGCCCAAGCCGAGGCCCGCGACCGCGGACGCCGGTCGTTCAGACCAGCCCCCAAGCCGGGGCCGGTTGTTCAGACCGGCATCTCGTACGCGACCAGCTTGAGGCCGGGTGTCGGCGACCAGTCGCGGTCCGGCAGGCGGGTGAAGCCCAGCCGCTCGTACAGCCGGTGCGCCGCCAGCATCTTCTCCGACGACGACAGGACCACGTGGGTGGCGCCGGCCTCGCGCGCCCTGTCGATCACCGCGCGCACCAGGGTCTCGCCGACGCCTCGGCCGCGGGCCGCCGCCGAGACCGCCAGCATGCGGAATTCCAGTTCGCCCGGGCGGGAGATCTCCGCGTAGGGCGTGCCGGGGTGCACTACCGTCACCGTGCCCAGGACGGTGCCGGACTCGTCCTGGGCGACGACCACTTCGGCGTCGCGGAAGCGGGAGGTGGCGTCGGCGAGCACCTTCGCGTAGTCGCCGCTCACCACGCCGTCCGCCTTGTACGCCTCGACCGTGACGGCGCCTACCGCTTCCAGGTCGGCCTCCGTTGCCGGGCGGATGATCAAATCAGCCATCTGAGCCTTCCTCGGTGGGCAGGGCTACCTCCCGCGCGGCGTCCGGGCCCTGCTCCAGCAGGACGCGGAAGCCATCCTCGTCGAGGACGGGGACCTTCAGCGAGACGGCCTTGTCGTACTTGGATCCTGGCGAGTCGCCGACCACGACGAAAGCCGTCTTCTTGGACACCGAACCGGCCGCCTTGCCGCCGCGGGCGAGGATCGACTCCTTCGCCGAGTCGCGCGAGAACTCCGTCAGCGAGCCGGTGACCACGATGGACAGGCCTTCGAGGTTGCGCACGATGGACGCGTCGCGCTCGTCCTCCATCCGCACGCCCGCGGCCCGCCAGCGCTCCACGACGCCCTGGCGCCACTCCGTCTCCCGCCATTCCACCACGGCCGTCGCGATGGTCTGGCCCACGCCCTCGGCGCCCGCCAGCGCCTCTTCGGGTGCTTCGAGGATCGCGTCCATCGAGCCGAACTGCTGCGCCAGCGCACGGGCCGCCGTCGGCCCGACGTGCCGGATGGACAGCGCGACCAGCACCCTCCACAGAGGACGCTCCTTCGCCGCCTCCAGGTTGTCGACCAGCTTCAGCGCGTTCGCGGACAGCTCGCCGTTCTTCGTGGTGAAGCGCTCGACCTGCCGCAACGCCTCCGCGTCGAGGTCGAACAGGTCGGCCTCGTTGGTGTAGATCGTGGACTCGGTGATCGCGGCCGCGGCCTCGTACCCGAGCACCTCGATGTCGAGCGCGGCGCGGGAGGCCAGGTACGCCAGGCGTTCGCGGAGCTGACCGGGGCACGTCTCCGCGTTGGGACAGCGGATGTCGACGTCGCCCTCCTTCATGGGCCGCAGCACCGAGTTGCACTCCGGGCAGCGCGTGGGCATCTCGAACTCGCGCGCGTCGGCCGGGCGCGCGGCCAGCACCGGGCCGAGCACCTCGGGGATCACGTCGCCCGCCTTGCGGATGACGATGCGGTCGCCGATCAGCACGCCCTTGCGCTTGACCTCCGAGGCGTTGTGCAGCGTGGCGCGCGCGACCGTCGAGCCGGCCACCTTCACCGGCTCCATCAGTGCGAACGGCGTCACGCGGCCCGTGCGGCCGACCTGGACCTGGATGTCGAGCAACGTCGTCGTCGCCTCTTCCGGCGGGTACTTGTAGGCGATGGCCCACCGCGGCGCGCGCGACGTCGTGCCCAGGCGCCGTTGCAACGCCACCTCGTCGACCTTGATCACCAGGCCGTCGATCTCGTGCACCGCGTCGTGCCGGTGCTCGCCCCAGTACTCGACCTTCTTGCGGACCTCCGCCGGGTCGGTGAGCACCTCGGTGTGCGGTGACGTCGGCAGGCCCCACGACTTCAGCGCCTCGTACGCGAGCGACTGGCTGGCGACGTCGAAGCCCTCGGTCTTGCCGATGCCGTGGCAGATCATCCGCAGCCTGCGCGACGCGGTGACCTTCGGGTCCTTCTGCCGCAACGACCCCGCCGCGGTGTTGCGCGGGTTCGCGAACGGCGGCTTGCCCTGCTCGACCAGCGAGGCGTTCAGGGCCAGGAAGTCCTCCACCGCGAAGAAGACCTCACCGCGCACCTCCACCAGGTCGGGCACCGGGTACTCGTCGGACCCGTTCAGCACCACCGGGACGTCCGCGATCGTGCGGACGTTCAGCGTCACGTCCTCACCCGTGCGGCCGTCGCCGCGGGTCAGCGCCCGCGTCAACCGACCCTTCTCGTAGAGCAGGTTGATCGCGAGGCCGTCGATCTTCAGCTCGCACAGGAAGTGCGTGCCGGCGCCGATCTCCTTCTGGACGCGCTCGAACCACGCCGTCAGCTCGTCCTGCGCGAAGACGTTGTCGAGGCTGAGCATGCGCTCCAGGTGGTCGACCGCCTTGAACTCGGTCGAGAACGTGCCGCCGACGAGCTGGGTCGGCGACTCCGGCGTCGCCAGGCCGGGGTGCTCGGCCTCCAGCGCCTCGAGCTCCTTGAGCAACGCGTCGAACTCACCATCGGTGACGATCGGGTCGTCCAGCACGTAGTAGCGGAACTGGTGCGAACGCACCTCTTCCGCGAGCACGGCATGCCGCTCGCGCACCTGCGCGGGGACGTCTTCAAGGCTCTCGCTGGTCACGTCCGACAGCTTAGTGACCAGGTCCGACAGTTTTCACCGGTCCGAAACGCCGGCGAGTTCCCGCACGAGGGAACGCAGCTCCAGCAGGCTGATCGTGCCCTGCGGCTCGAGCTCCGCGGTCTCCACGCGCCGCAGCCGCTCCCCCGCCAGCCGCTCGCCGAGAGTGACGTCCAGCGGCAGGAACGTCATCGTCTGCCGCTGCTGGTCGCTCAGGTCCGCGAGGGCGGGGTGGTAGACCGCGACGTCCACGACGTCACCGTCCACCTGGGCCACCACGCGGTAGTCGCCGAGCCGCATCTTCACCTTCCCGAGGTTCACGACGACCTCGGTGGGGTCCGGCACGGGCGGCACCGAGTCGTGGAACTCCCACACCATGTCCGACGGCGGCGCGGCGCCGATCCACGCGTCGGTGTACGGGCGCAGCCTCGGGTCCTCCTGACCGGTGACCACCAGCGCGTACATCGCCATGTGGCCCTGTTCGAGGGAGAACGCCAGATCGGGGTGCAACACGTCCACGAGGTCCCGCAGGTCGTCCTCGACCCGGTGCGGCTCGCCGTCGCCGAGCGCCGCGCTGACCACCGGCACCAGCTCGAACCAGCGCTCCCAGAACCGCCGGGCGGCCTCCTCGGCGTTCGGCAGGTGGTCGGGGACGACTTCTTCGGCTTTGCGACGGCGGAACCACTTCATGATTCTCAAGAGTAGAGCTTTCGGCCCTCCGCCAGCATTTGAACGAACTGGGCGATGCGTTTCCGCCGCGTCTCCGGCCTCTTCGCGTCGTGGATGCGCAGCAGCACGGCATACCTGTTCTGGCTGTTGAGCGTCTTGAAGAACTCCGCGGCTGCGGGATTG
Source organism: Lentzea albida (assembly GCF_900111005.1). Classification (GTDB taxonomy): domain Bacteria; phylum Actinomycetota; class Actinomycetes; order Mycobacteriales; family Pseudonocardiaceae; genus Lentzea; species Lentzea albida. The sequence goes on along the minus strand of NZ_FOFV01000023.1, from coordinate 55,317 downwards.
GCGTTCAGGGCCTCGGTGAGGTCGTCCGGCACCTCGATCGTGGCCGGTCCCGCGTAGGCCGCGTCCCAGCGTCCGTCCGCTTTGGCCTTCTCGATCTCCTTGAGCCCCGCGGGCAGCATCCTTCCCGCCGCGATCAGTTCCTCGACCTTGCCGCAGTTGCGCTTGGACCACCTGCTGCGCGCCTTGCGCGGTGTCCAGCGCTGCGAGTAGTAGGTCTCGTCCACGGACCGCACGAGTCCGTCGATCCACCCATGGCACAAGGCGACGTCCAGCGCCTCGTCGTAGGTGATGGTCTTGAGCCCCGAGCCCTTCTTGGCGTACTTGAGCCACAGCTCGGTCTCCGTGGCACCGTTCTCGTGCAGCCACGCGTCGAACTCCGCGGGCCCCTCGAAGACGATCAACGCACCCTCCTCAGGCAGAGCGTCATCTCCTCATAGGGAACACCGAACTCCGCCTCCTCGGGGCAACTTTCCCGCGCCACGTCCACCACCTGCACGTTCACCCGCGGCGCCGCGCAGTCGAACTTGGACACGACGGACCTCTGCAGGTCGCCGGTGTCGTACTCGAAGCAGTCACCCCTCGCGGCGTTGGGCATCAGGCACAGCGCCGCGTTGTTCCTGGTGTCGCGCAACACCTTGTAGTCACCGCGCGGGCACGCGCCGCTGGTCTCGGTGAGGACCGTTCCGACCCTCAGCGCCGCCTTGGCGCCCGCGCAGTCGACGACGGTCAGGCCCTGGTCGTTCTCACCGGGGCCCGTGAACCGCACGCAACTGCCCTTCTCCACCTTGGAGTAGTCGGTGACGAAGGCCTGTGTCGCCTGCGCGGGTTCCTCTTCTTCACTGAACATCCACCACACGGCGACATAAGCCACCACGGCAAGTACGCACACCATCACGGTCCGTCTCACGACCACGCTGCGGATTATGGCCGCGGAAACCGAGTGGCGCGCGGCGACGCGGTTGACCACAGTGCGGGGTCATGCTGATCCGGCGGGAGACACCCGCAGACATCGACGCCATCCGCACGGTCACCAACCTGGCCTTCAACGACGGCCCAGAGGCTCCGCTGATCGACTGGTTGAGGGCCGACGAGGGCTGGATCCCGGAGTTGTCGCTGGTGGAGGACACCGTGCTGGGCCACGTCGTGTGCACGCGCGGGTACGTCGGCGACACGCCGGCTCTCGGGCTCGGGCCGATCGCGGTGCACCCGTCGCACCAGCGCGCCGGGATCGGGTCCGCGTTGATGCACGCCGTGCTGGGCGCGGCCGAGGCCCGTGGTGAGAAGGCCGTCATCCTGCTGGGTTCGCCGGTCTACTACTCGCGGTTCGGCTTCCGGCTCGCCTCGGAGTTCGGCATCACGCCGCCGGATCCCGCGTGGGCGCCGCACTTCCAGGCGCGGCTGTTCGGGGACGTCGCACCGGGCGGGTTCCGGTACGCGGAGCCGTTCGACCGGCTCTGAACCGGGAGGCCGGCGCGGGTGCCCGTCCGAAGTGGACACCCGCGCCGGCACCGCTCAGGAGTTCGCGATCAGCGAGAAGCCGAGCACACCCGTCGCCGTGAAGTCGATCGCCGGCTCGGAGCTCGGCCACGAGCGCAGGTCGTCGGCGAACACGGACTTCGCGGAGTTGAACTCGAGCGTGTAGGGCTTGGTGCAGTCGACGGATCCCGGCGGCATCTCACCGAGGTCGCCGAACAGGGACGCGTCGTTCGGCCCGTTGATCACGGCGCCGACCAGCACCTTCGAGCCGCCGTTCGGCGAGCCGGAGAGGTTCGCGGCCTGGTGGTGCGGGCACTCGGGGAACTTCGTGCCGACACCGACGATCAGCGAGGTGCCCCAGGCGTTGGTGCCGAGGGCGAAGCCGCGCTGCTGCGTGCCGAACGTCGCGTACGTCTTGTCGCCGGTCAGCTTCTGGTAGAGCGCGGCCGTGGTGATGTAGCCGAACGTGCGCGAGCCGACGTCCCAGGTCTCGACGTTGGCGGCGGTGCGGAACGGCGAGGTCCTGGCGGCGTCGGCACCCTTGCGCAGCTGCCGCTGGATGTCTCCGACGACCTGCTTCTCGGTCACCTCGGCGCCGGGGACGCCCTTCTTGAGCAACGGCGCGAGGTCGGCGTGGCCCAGCGCGGAGATGTTGTAGACGTTCAACGTGTCCGGGTCACCGGTGGCCAGGAACTCCTTGGCCCAGTGCGTGGCGGCACGCGCGAACTCGTTGTACCGCTTGTCGTTCAACGCCTTCGCGGCGAGCGCGAGCTGGGTGGCGCCGAACTCCAGGTCGTCGGTCCACGACTCCTCGGGGTAGTACGCGTGCGGGAACGCCGTCACGAGCTCGCCGACGTCCGTGGTCTTGGCCAGCGCGAAGAGCTGTGCGGCCTTGTCCAGGTAGGAACGCGCCACTCGCGGGTTCCTGCGGGACTCGATCTGCGCGGCCAGCGCGAACGACCCGGCCACGCGGCCGACGAGGTTCGGGCTGATCTTCTCGCCGGCGACGTTCGCGCGGAACACCGGGCGGTGCTTGATGTAGTACTCGCTGTCGCCCGGCTTGACGTTCAGCCTGTCGTCGGCCTCGGGCAGGCGCCACACGTCGTGGTCGCCGACGAAGCCGAACTCCTCGGAGCCGGTGCCGATGCCGACCTGCGCGTAGAGCGTGCCGGTCTTCTCGTCCCACGCCTTGTCGAGCCACTTGAGGCCGAACTTCGCCTCTTCGTACAGCGCGTCGTCGTGCTTGTTGCGCAACGCCAGCAGCATCGACGCGGTGGAGTACGACGAGGCGTGCGTGAACTTGACGAAGTCACCCGCGTCGAACCAGCCGCCCTCCAGGTCGACCTTGGCCCCGGTCGGCTTCAGCGGTGCCGCGATCTGGTCGCCACCCTCGCCCGCGAACACCGGCGCCTCGTACACGAGGGCCTCGCGGTCCGTGAGGTGCGCGGGCTTGCGGTTCAGCCTGCCCGGGATCACGTCGGCGCCGTCGCGCTGCGCCTGGAAGAACTCGACGGTGTTGTGCGCGACCGGCGAGAACAGCTTCTTCAACGAGTCGACCTTGAACGCCGGCGACGTCGAGGTACCGACCTTGATCCGGTAGGTGCCCGATCGCTTCAGCTGGGAGAAGTCGATCGGGTGCACCGCCGGGTACTTGTCGCTCCACGACCCCGTCGACGCACCCGTCTTCCCGGTCAGCACCGTGCGACCACGGCTGTCCACGACGGAGAACTTCGTGCCGGCGGCACCTCCGAGCACGTAGGCGTGCTTCGGCTCGGAGTTGCCGAAACCGACCTGGTCCAGCCTGATGTGGCTGCTGGGCGCGGCCTGTGCAGGCGCCACGACCACGCCTGTGAGCACTGCGGCGACGAGCGCCGCACGTCTGATGCGCATGTGAGGAACTCCCGGTCCAGGCCTCGGCGATCGGCCTTCGGTTAAGAAAGTTTCCTAATAGTGCGCAGCAGACTAGCCCCACAAACCGGACATCACCAGCCCTCGGGCGGCTCCGAGAACGCCGAGGACAGGTCACGGGTCAGCGAAAGCGCCCGTTTGACCCAGGCGGACGACGCACCCGCCAGACCGCACGTCGGAGTGGGCAGCGCCTTCTCGGCGAGGATCGACCGCGGGAAGCCGAGGCGGTCGACCAGGGTGAACGCCCGTTGCCCGACGTCCTTCAGCGTCACCGGGGTGCCGGGATCGACGCTCGGCACCAGCCCGAGCGCGAGCGTCGTGCCCGCCTCCCAGGTCTCGCCGATCTCGTCGAGCGCCTCCGCCCCCTTGATCAGGCCGACGTCGAACGCGATAGCGTTCGCACCGGCCTCCCGCAGCAACGTCAACGGCGGGTGCGGCGCGCAGCAGTGCACCATCACCTCGTGGTCCTTCAACGCCTCGATGACGGTCGCAAGGACCGCACGGGCGTCCGGTCCGGGCACGGCGGGAACGGTGCCGAGCTTCGACGGCGTCGGCAGCAGGCCCTGCAACACGGCGGGCAGCCCCGGTTCGTCGAGCTGCACGACGACCTTCGCCTTCGTGCGCTTGGCGACCTCGGCGGCGTGCTGCCGCAGGCCCTCGGCGAGCGACTCGGCGAACTCCTTCACCGCACCGGGGTCCGTGAGCACGCGATGGCCGCGCATCAGCTCGATGTTCGACATCAGCGTCCACGGCCCGGCGGCCTGCACCTTGACCGTCTCCGGCCGCGCGCCCGCGCGTTCCAGGGCCTCGTCGAACGCGTCGAGGTCGCCGCGCAGCAGGTCGACGGCACGCCGGTGGTCACGGCCGGGGCGCGGCGTCACGCGGTAGCCGGACGTGATGACCTCGATCGCGAGGTCGACGAGCAGGCCGGCGGTGCGGCCGATCACGTCCGCGCCCACCCCCCGGCCAGGCAGCTCCGGGACGTGCGGCAGCTCGGGCAGTTCTCCGACGACGACGCGCGCCGCCTCGTCGATGTCGGTTCCGGGCAGCGATCCGATTCCAGTTGCTCCACGCACCCACCGAATTGTTCCACTGTCCGGCGGACAGAAGAGGTCTAGACCCATTGACGCTATGGTCTAGGCCACTTACCGTGATCGAGCAGGCGCTGAACGTACGGGCGCCTCCCTGCACGTGGTGCAGGACCGCGACGCGCCCCGCGGTCCTGCGCCACTCCCTTCCTCCCCTGCCGGAAGGACCCACCCGATGGCCCGCTTTGCCGTTTTCGCCGCCGGGGCCGCCACCGCACTCGTGGCCGGACTCGTCGCGCTCGCTCCCTCCGCCTCCGCCGCCGGCGAGTCCGCGGCGTTCAGCCAGGACTCGAACTGGGGCTCCGGCTACCAGGGCAAGTTCACGATCAGCGCGGGCTCCACCGCGCTGACGGGCTGGAAACTCGAGTTCGACCTCGCCGGCGCGACGCTCGGCTCGTTCTGGGACGCCTCGGCGACCAGCAGCGGCAACCACCACACGTTCACGAACCGCGAGTACAACGGCAACATCGGCGCGGGAGCGTCGACGAGCTTCGGCTTCCTCGTGAACGGCTCGGCGGTGCCGACCAACTGCAAGCTCAACGGCGTTCCGTGTGGCGGTGGCGGTGGCACCACGACCACCACGACGACGACCACGACTGGTGGCCCAACCACCACCACGGGGTCCGATGTGCCGCCCACGCCGGGTAGCGCGCGCGTCGCCCCGTACGTCGACATCACGATGCCGACGCCGTCCCTGATGGACGTGGCCAACGCGACCGGCCAGAAGCACTTCACGCTCGCGTTCGCGCTGGGCTCGTCCGCCGGGTGCGACCCGGCGTGGGGCGGCACGGTCCCGTTGAACGACAGCCGCATCGTGAACGACACCAAGGCCCTGAAGGCGGCGGGCGGCAGCGTCATCGTCGCGACCGGCGGCGCCATGGGCCCGTACCTGGAGCACGTCTGCTCGACCGCCGACGCGCTGTACAACGCGTACGTGAAGGTGCTCGACGCCGTCGGCTCGAACAGCATCGACGTGGACGTGGAAGCCACCATCCCGCAGGCGGTCGTGAACACGGCCCTGAAGCGCCTCCAGGACACCCGCGGCACCACCGTCAGCTACACGATGCGCATCCAGGGCCAGGACTACGGCATGGACCCGTACTCGGTCGACGTGCTCAAGGACGCGGCCGCCAAGGGCGTCACGGTGCTCGTGAACCCGATGCTGATGAACTTCGGCTACACAGGCAACTGGGGCGACGCAATGGTCAACGCCGCGAACGCCACCCTCGGCCAGATGCGCGCCATCTGGCCGTCGAAGTCCGACGCGCAGTTGAAGGCGCTGCTGGGCCTCACGCCGATGATCGGGCGCAACGACACCGGCCCGACGACGACCCAGGACGACGCCCGCAAGGTCCTCGACTACGCCAAGGCCAACCACGTCGGACGGGTCGCGTTCTGGTCCGCGGGCCGGGACAAGGGCTGCCCCGGCGGCGGGGTCTCGCCGACGTGCAGCGGGATCTCGCAGGCGAACTGGGAGTTCACGAACCTCTTCAAGACCTACACGGGCTGATCTCGCCCCTGCAGAGCGAAGGCCGTTGCGGGAACTTCCGTCCCCGCAACGGCCTTCCTCATCTCATCAAGGCGCTCAGCAGGAGCTGCAGCACCCGCAGCCGGGCCCCGTACACCCGCCGCAGCAAGAACAACCAGCCATGGTGACCACCTCCGATGTTGAACGATCACGCATCCGGACAGTAAGACGACTCGAACACTGCGTGACACCACCGCCAGGGTGATTGCACTGCCACGAACGACTGGTCCTGCTGTCAGGCGGCAGATCGTGACAGCGGCCGGCTCGGGGCCGCCGCGCTCCTCAGCCCGACGGCCTGGAGCACCGCGAAGCCGAGCACCGCGAGTCCCTGGGCGAGTACCAGCGCGACTCCGACGCCGGTCAACGGGAACCAGTCCAGCGTCGCGGTGAGAACGCTGTCGGCCGCCCAGACCGCGTTCCCGATGATGACGAGGAGCACGATTCGGCGGTCCGGAACCTCCCGGGTTCCCAAGAAGAAGACTCCCACGCCGTAAACGACGCAGAAAGAACCGAGTCCGACCTGCCACGCGACCGGCATCCCCACTTCCGGGCGGATCAGCAGGGTCAGCAGACCGAGTGCGAACGAAGCGACACCGTCGAGTTTCAAGGCGAATTTCAACATGGCCCGACGATGGCCGCCCGAACGCTGCCAAAGCCACGTCAAGCGCTGCCAACTCCTGCCAGCAGGTCCGCCGCGACCAGGCGCGCGGCAGCGTTCTGCCAGTTGTGGAGGGTGCGCTCGGGCACCTGCGTCACGAACCACTGCAATGCGCGGCGGTCTTCGGCGTCGAGGTCCTCGCGCTTGGTCCGGACCGAATACGGCCGGATTCCCTTGACGTAGTAGAAGTAGACCGCGTTGTAGTAACGCCATTCGTCACTCGTGCCGAAATCGCCTTCCGAAGGCTTCAGCCGTTGAATGCTGGCGAGCAGCATGCTCTTCAACTGCGCCGCCCGGTCCAAAGGCGAGCCGTCGTCGGTCAGCGCGATCAACGGGCTCGCGACGAGTTTCCCCAGATCGCCGTAGTGGCTCAGCGCCTTGCGGGTGAGCCGGGCGAACTCCACCTCGTCCTCGGTGATCAGCGGACGCCTCCTGGGCAACGACTCGGCGGCCTCGCGCAGTTCGGCTCGTTGGGCCGCTACGGCCGGCACGGCGAGACGGTCTGCCACGGACGCGAGGGGGTTCGCGAGTACCTGGACCGCGATCGCCGCCGCCACCGTCGTGAAGACGAGCAGTTCCGGTCCGCCGAAGAGGACCACCTGGGAGCCGAACAGGACCGCGGTGAAGCCGGAGATCACGAGCGACCGCAGCATGTCCGCGCGGATCGCCTCGCCCTCCTCGACCGCGTCGGTGACGGCGACGAGCACGCCGAAGGCCACCACGTCGATGCCGAGCGACGGCAGCGTGATCGCGTCGGGGAGCAACCCGAGCAGGAAGGCACCCGCGGAGAGTCCGAACATCACCCCGACGAGTGAAAAATAAGCACGTTTCCTTATGGCTAGGACTGTGACTGTGGCCAAAGGAAGCAACACGACCCACGGCGCGAAGAACGACGCCGCGAAGAACGCCGGCAGCGCGACCAGCCACCACCTGATCAACTCCGGCCGGGCGAGCACCAGGATCGCACCCGTCCAGGCCAGCGCGGGCACCCCGATGACCACCGGATGTGGCGCGACGACCGCCACCGAATAGCCGATCATCCCCGCGCCCGCCCACCACAGCAGCGGCTTGCGGGGATCGCGGGCGAGCAGGTAGAGCCCCAGCCACCAGGCGAGGCCGGAGACCAGCAGTGATAGGCCGAACACGGGTCAAAGCTAGCCCTACCTGCAAAACTGTTTCGCATGCCGGTAGAGCTGACGCTCCGCAAAGCGGCCGAGGAGTTGCGCCGAGGCGACCTCGCCAGCGTCCTGCGCGCACGTCAGCGCGTCGCCGGACTCGTGGGCACCTACCCGCAGCGGCTCGACCTGCGCGAACGGCTCGCGGAGGTCTACCGGGTGCTCGGCCAGCCGGCCCAGGCGGGCCGCTGGACCTACCTCTCCGACGAGCGCGACCCCGAGGAGCTCCAGGCGTTCGAACACGCCTACCGCCGCGCGGACGCCCGGCTGGTCGCGCTCTCATGGCAGGGCCGCGTGGACGAGGCGCCGACCGAGACCGCGCGCACGCGCCTCGCCTCGCTGCACCAGGACGCCCAGCTGGAGCTGCAACGCGAGCTGGACGCGACCCCGGACCAGGAGACGTCCTGGGGCGCCTGCCTGATCGTGATGGTCGGCGGCACGTTCGTCCTGGTGTGTTTCCTGCTGGGCATCGTGACTCTCGTGCAGTTCTTGTGGAAGCTGGTCTCATGAGAACGCTGTCGCAGTACGTCCGCCGCACCCCGATCATGCGCGTCGCGGTGGACGGGCGCCCGCTCGTGCTCAAGCTCGAGCACCTCCAGCTCACCGGCTCGTTCAAACTGCGCGGCGCCGTCAACACCCTGCTGTCGCTGAACGCCTCCGAGGTCGTCACCGCGTCCGGTGGCAACCACGGCATCGCCGTCGCCCAGGCCGCGCAACTGCTCGGCGCGCACGCGACCGTGTTCGTCCCGGTGACCGCGCCCGAGACCAAGACGAGGCGCATCGAGGCGTTGGGCGCCAAGCTGATCCGCCACGGCACCACGTACGCCGAAGCCGCCGCCGCCGCGCGCGAGGTCGACCTGCCCTACATCGAGGCGTACAACGCCCAACCGGTCATCGAGGGCCAGTCCACGGTCACGCAAGAGATCGTGGAGGACGCCCCGGACGTCGACACGATCTTCGTCGCGGTCGGTGGCGGCGGACTGGTCGCGGGTGCCGCGCTGGCGTCCGGTGGACGGCACATCGTCGCCGTGGAGCCGGAGAACTGCTGCGCGATGCACAACGCCCTGGAGGCCGGCGAACCCGTCGACTCGGTGGTGGACTCCGTGGCGGCGGACGCACTGGGCGCCACGCGCGCGGGCTCGTTGTCGCTGGAAATCCTCCAGCAGCACAGGGTTTCCTCACTGCTGGTGCCGGACGCGGAGATCCTCGCGGCGCGCGACCGCCTGTGGGAGGAGTTCCGGATCGCCGTCGAACCCGCGGCCGGGGCGGCGTTCGCGGCGTTCCTCAGGGGCGACGTGACGACTGAGCTGCCCTGCGTGCTCCTGTGCGGAGCGAACTCGGAGTGGCGTCCCAGCTAGACCTGCGGAACCGGCGCGCACCCAACCGGCGCAACGGCGACACGACCCACACGGGCATCTCGTCGCGACGGGCCTGACCGTTCAGCTTCCGCCGGTCCGCTGGACCGACGAAGCACCGGAACGCGGTACGAGCCCGCGCGGCGAGGTCGAACTCCGTGTCAATGAACGTCACGCGGCGAACGCTAGATCCGCCTTGTCCTGCCCTACAACCGAATTAGCGGGTCGAGTCGATGGTCGCGCTGGCCAGCACGACGTCCCCGGCCGCGTCCTCGCGGTAGATCGCCACGGCCTGACCGGGCGCCACGCCCTTCAACGGCTCCCTCAGCTGCACCCGCAGCACGCCGTCGACGAGTTCGGCGACCGCCGGTGCCGTGCCGCCGTGCGCCCGCACCTGCGCGACGCACTCGACGGGCCCGTCGAGCTCCACGTGCGCGACCGGTGCCGAAGCCGAGATCTCCGTCACGGCGAGCTTTTCGACCGCGCCGACGCGCACGGTGCCCGACACCGGCTCCAGCGCCAGGACGTACCGCGGGCGGCCGTCGGGCGCCGGGCCGTCGAGGCCGAGGCCCTTGCGCTGGCCGACGGTGAACTCGTGCACGCCCGCGTGCCGGCCGAGCACCGCGCCGGTCGCGTCGTCGATCAGCAGGCCCGGCTTGGTCTCCATGCGGCCCGCCAGGAACTTCTGCGTGTCGCCGTCCGGGATGAAGCAGATGTCGTGGCTGTCCGGCTTCTTCGCGACCGACAGGCCCCGCGAGGCCGCCTCGACGCGCACCTCGTCCTTCGTCGTGTCGCCGAGCGGGAACATCGCGTGCGAGAGCTGCTCTTCGGTGAGCGATGCCAGCACGTACGACTGGTCCTTGCCCAGGTCGGCGGAGCGGCGCAGTTCGGGACGGCCGTCCACCATCTCCAGGCGCGCGTAGTGGCCGGTGCAGACGGCGTCGAAGCCCAGCGCGATCGCCTTGTCCAGCAACGCCTCGAACTTGATCCGCTCGTTGCAGCGCAGGCACGGGTTCGGCGTGCGGCCCGCCGCGTACTCCGCGACGAAGTCCTCCACGACCTCCTCGGTGAAGCGCTCGGCGAAGTCCCAGACGTAGAACGGGATGCCCATCAGGTCGGCGGCGCGACGAGCGTCGTGCGCGTCCTCGATCGTGCAGCAGCCGCGTGCGCCCGTGCGCAGCGTGCCGGGCTTCGCCGACAACGCCAAGTGCACGCCCGTCACGTCGTGCCCCGCTTCGACGGCCCGTGCCGCCGCCACCGCGGAATCGACACCACCGCTCATCGCCGCGAGGACCTTCACTGCTTGACCACCTTCCGGGAACGCCTCATGCCTGCCAGACCTGCCGTACGCGCGCGCTCGACCACCGGGCCGATGACCGCCGCGAGTTGTTCAACATCCGCGCGCGTCGACGTATGCCCGAGGGAGAACCTCAGGGATCCGCGCGCCAGCGCCGGTTCGACGTCCATCGCCAGCAGCACGTGCGAAGGCTGCGCGACGCCGGCCGTGCACGCGGAGCCCGTCGAGGCCTCGACACCCTTCGCGTCGAGCAGCATCAGCAGGCTGTCGCCCTCGCAGCCGGGGAACGTCAGGTGCGCGTTGCCCGGCAGGCGGTCGACCGGGTCGCCGTTCACGACCACGTCCGGCACGACGGCGCGCACCGACGCGATCAGCTCGTCCCGCAGCGCCGCGATCTCCACGGCACGGGAAGCCTGTTCCTCCACCGAGATCCGCACCGCGCGCGCCAGGCCGACGATCGACGGCACGTCGAGGGTGCCGGAGCGCACGTCACGTTCCTGGCCTCCGCCGTGCATCAACGGCGTGCACTTCACGTCCCGCGCGAGCAGCAGCACGCCGACGCCGTACGGACCGCCGACCTTGTGGCCGGTCATGGTCAGCGCGGAGGCGCCGGACGCGGCGAAGTCGACCGGGACGGCGCCCACGGCCTGCACCGCGTCCGTGTGGAACGGCACACCGCGCTCCGCGCACACGCGCGCGATGTCGTGGACGGGGTTGATGGTGCCGACCTCGTTGTTCGCCCACATCGTGGTGACGAGCGCTACGTCGTCGTCCAGCGCGTCGGCCACCGACTCCGGCGACACCCGCCCGAAGCGGTCGGTGGGCAGCCAGGTGACGTCCGCGCCCTGCTGCTCCAGCCACTCGACGGCGTCCAGCACGGCGTGGTGCTCGACGGCCGAGGCGAGCACGCGACGGCGGCCGCTGGCCCAGTAGACGCCCTTGACGGCGAGGTTGTCGCTCTCGGTGCCGCCGCCGGTGAAGAGCACCTCGGACGGCCGGGCTCCCAGGGCGTCGGCGATGTCCTCGCGGGCCTCCTCGACGGCGCGCCGCGCCCGCCTGCCGGAGGTGTGCAGCGACGAGGCGTTGCCCGTGGTGGACAACGCCTCGGTCATGGCCGCGACCGCCTCGGGGTGCATGGGGGTCGTGGCCGCGTGGTCGAGATAAGCCATCAGGCCTTCAGCGTAGCCCGCATCCGCGGCCCGGTCAGAACCGCTCCCACCACCGCCAACGCCGCCATCGACAGGTTGAGCACCACCACGCCCGCGGTCGGCGCCGTCGCCACGACGAGCACGCCGCCGAGTCCGATCATGGTCGCGGAGAAGAGCATGTCCGAGATCTGCAGCGCCGCCGAGTTGAAACCCCGGTCGGCCTCGGGCGACGCGGCCATCATCAGCACGCCGACGCTGGACGTCGCCATGCCCATGCCGGCGCCCGCCACGGCCCACAGGACCGGTGTGAGGAAGGCGGGACCCCACGTGGGTGCGATGAGCGTCACGGCCGCGACACCGGTCGCCACGAACAGGAACCCGGTGCGCACGAGCGTGTGGCGTTCGATCTCGGGGTGCCTCGACGCCCACATCGACGCACCCGCCCAGCCGAGGGCGCTCAGCGTGAGCGGAATGCCCGCTTCGAGCGGTGAGTAGCCGTGCACGACGGACAACGTCAGCGGGATGAAGCCCTCGACCGCGAAGAACGTGCCTGCGAGCAGGCCTCGGGCCAGGATCGTGACCGGCAGGCCGCGGCGGGCGATGAGCGTGCCCTTGGGCAGCAGGATGCGCAACGCGGGCGCGAGCAGCAGCAGCGCCACCACGAGCATCCACCACGTGCGGTGCTGCAACGACCAGCTCAGGCCCGCCACGCCCAGACCGACGGCCACGGCGGCGAGAGGCAGGTACTTGCGCTGCGGGGGCGTCTCGGCGTGCGGTGGGAGCTTCTTGAGCACAGGAATGAGCAACACGATGCCGATGAGCACCAACGGCACGATGGCGAGGAACACCAGCCGCCACGTGAGGTGCTCGGTCGCCCAGCCCGCGACGGCCGGTCCCACCAGCGACGGCACGACCCACGCCGCGGACAGCGCGCCGAACACGGCCGGCCTGGCGTCCTCGGGGTAGGCGACCGCGATCACGACGTAGATCGCGACGATCAGGAAACCCGCGCCGAACCCCTGCAGCACGCGGCCCGCGAGCAGCACGGCCATCGTCTCGGCCAGGCCCGCGACCACGAGCCCGGCGAGGAACAGCACGACGCCGATCAGCACCGCGGGTTTCGGGCCGCGCCGGTCGGACAGCCGTCCGGAGAAAACAGTCGCGATGACGCTCGCCGCGAGGTTCGCGAGGAACGGCCACGCGTACAGCGCCTCGCCCTCCAGCTCGCGGACCATGGTGGGCATCGCCGTGCCGACCCCCATCGCCTCGAAGGCGAGCAGGGTGACCAGCAGGAGGATGCCCGTGGTGGGCCAGCGGCGTTCAGGCGACCAGAGGCGAGATGGTGCGGGCTCGGTGAGTGTCACCTGTAGATGGTGCAATCTCCAGTTCGGTCGAGGTCAAGCGGATTGATTGTTCTTCGGCAAGTTTCGCCAACTCCCTGCGCGTGGCGGCACGTCCGGGAGCGATCTCGTCCAGCACGTGGACCTCGACGACCAGATCGCGGACCTTCAGCACCCGGCGGATCGAATCGACCAGCGTGTCGCTGCCGATGAACGCGGGCTGCGTCGTGACGTGGTCGCCGATCCGGTAGCGCAGCACGATCGGCCGCACCGGCACCCCGGCGTCGAGCGCGGCCTGGAACAGCGCCGGCTTGTAGTGCCCGGACGCGAGCCCGCACCACGTCGTGCCCTCGGCGTGGATGACGACCGCGCTGCCGTTGCGCAGCGTCGTGGCCAGCTCGTCCACGGTCCGCGGCAACTCGCGCAGCCTCTCCCGGTCGAGGTAGACCGTGCCCACCGCCGTGATGATCGGTCCGAGCACGGGCCAGCTCTTGATGTCCTTCTTGGCCACGATCTTCACCGGCTGCACCGAGTCGATCGCGAGCTCGTCGAGCCACGACACGTGGTTGCTCGCGACGAGCACACCGCGTTTCGGGATCTCCTGGAACCTCCTGGCGCCGTGGACCTCGAGCCTCACGCCGAACGCCCGGAGCACGGCGTGGAACCACAGCCGCACAACGCTTTCCCGCTGCCGGCCGGGCAGGAGCAGCGCGAGGGCGATGGCGACGCCGCAGAGGATGGCGGTCACCGCGGTGACCGCCCGCCAGGTCTGCCGCAGCCTGCCGACCTCGTCCGGCGCGCTGCCGACGCACCCGTCACCACACGGCGACGCGGGCATCCACGCGTGGCTCATGGCGTCTCCCCCAGGAAGAACTTCAGGTAGCGCTGGTCGATCTCGTCCATGCCGAGCAGGATGAAGAGGTCGGCGACGCCGAAGTCCGCGTCGAGCGCGGGCCGTCCGCAGATCTTGGCGCCGAGCCGCAGGTACCCCTTGAGCAACGGCGGCACCACGGTCTTCTCCGGCCGCACGACCGAGTCGACGTCCCACGGATGGTGCGGCGTGACGCGGTACCGCTCGGGCGCGTAGTGCTTGGCGTGCACGGTGTCCCACACGCCGGCCGCGAGCGTTCCGCCGTCCTGCAAGGGGATCGACGCGCACCCGACGAGCCACTTGTGCCCGCTCAGCAACATGTACCGCGCGATGCCGGCCCACACGAGGCTGACGACGGCACCGTTGCGGTGGTCGGGGTGCACGCACGAGCGACCGGTCTCGACGGTGCTGTGCCGGATCGCGTCGAGGTTGGAGAGGTCGAACTCGCCGTCGCTGTAAAGCCTTCCGGCTTCCCGCGCGCGCTCGGGCGGCAGCATCCGGTAGCCGCCGACGATCTCGCCGTTGCGGTCGTCGCGCACCACGAGGTGGTCGCAGTGCTCGTCGAACTCGTCGACGTCGTGGCCGGGCACGCCGGTGTGCAGCGTCGCCCCCATCTCACCGGCGAACACCTCGTAGCGCAGTCTCTGCGCGGCGACGACTTCTTCGCTGTCACGGGCGACGAGGAGGGAGTAGCGGGGTGCGTCCGCGTCCTGCTGGACGGGGGTGCTGACAAGCAGTTCCGGCTGCGTCATGCGAACCAGGGTGAAGCCGGGTCGGCTAATCGCAGCAGGTCAGAACGATGACCGGTCAGTGGCAGGTGGGTTAACCCCGGGTTGTCCGCGCGACTGCTCGGGTGATGTGGGGCGATTCCGGTTGCGAGACGGTCACGAGTGCCGCGTTCCAGCCTGTTTCAGCACATCATGCGCCGCTCAGCGACCGCAGTGACACCCGCCGGTTCTCACCGACCAGGTGGAACTCGGACCCGCCCGGCAGTCCGGCGTCCATGAACTCCCCGGCGAGCGTCCGCAGCAACGCTGGGAGGTCGACGTCGCCCCAGATCGCGATGTCGAGGTTGCCGCCGGTCTGCCCGGAACCCGTACCGGTGACCTCACCGGCGTCGCCCACCACGCGTTCGACGATCTCCTCCAGTTCGTCGAACGCGATCTCGACGTCGGGGAAGTGCAGGAAGACCTCCCGCTGACCGCCGGGCTCGACCGCGAGGTCACCGCCGAGCACCGGGCGGAAGTCGAACGGTCCGGACGTGAAGACCGTGCGGAGCCCACGTCCCAGCGCGGCGACCACGCCGGGTTCGAACTCAAGCCGCATCCGCAGCACCGCTTCGTCCAGGCCGAAGCTCCTCACCGTCGACTCGCGGAACTCCAGCGTCAGAACGCCCTCGGTGAGGTCGGCGTACCGGATGCAGCCGCCGTCGGTCAGGCCGCCGAGCACGACGCCGTACGAGGCCATCCGGTCCGTGTCGTGCGGATCGCCGCCGACCTCGAACGTGAACTGGTGGCTGTCCGGGTCGTCCGTCTCCGCGATGGAGACGGAGCCGAGCTCGTCCTCCGGCGCGCCGTCCGCGATGTCGATGTGGTGCAGCCGCATGCTGATCACGCTTCAGTTCCCCCCAGGAGAGCCGTTCGCAGGACGGTACCGGCCGATCAGCGCCGCCTGAAGCGGCGGTCGAGTTCCCGGACGAGGTGCCGTTCCTTGCCCACGAGGCGATCGCACTCGTCCTCACCGAGATCGGCCAGCGGGTCGTCCAGCACCACGTCCCGGCTCACGTGCACGGTGTAGGTGCCGAAAGTGCGGCAGTCCGAGCACCACCTGAGCAGGAAGGTGCGCTCGTAGGAAGGGGACTCGGGAGAGTGGAACCGGTAGCGGCGCCGGTATTCGCGGATCTCGCTGGGACAGCCGCTCGCCTCGCTGTCGTCAGGCGAGGTGTGCAGCCGCTGGACTTTCCTTCACTGGTACTGGAGCCAGTAACGCTCGTCCGTCATGACGCGGAGCCTAACGCGAACGGCCGCCCCACCGGAGTGGGACGGCCGTCGGTGAGCGGGAGGCTCAGCCCTTGCGCTTCTTGACGTCCTCGGTCAGCTGCGGCGCGACGTTGAACAGGTCGCCCACCACACCGAAGTCGGCGATCTCGAAGATCGGGGCCTCGGGGTCCTTGTTGACCGCGACGATCGTCTTCGAGGTCTGCATGCCCGCGCGGTGCTGGATGGCACCGGAGATGCCCAGCGCCACGTACAGCTGCGGCGAGACCGTCTTGCCGGTCTGGCCCACCTGGAACTGGTGCGGGTAGTAGCCGGAGTCGACGGCGGCGCGCGAGGCACCGACGGCGGCGCCGAGCGAGTCGGCGAGTTCCTCGACGACGGAGAACTTCTCGGCGGAGCCGACGCCGCGGCCACCGGAGACGACGACCGAGGCCTCGGTCAGCTCCGGGCGGTCGCCGCCGACGACGGTCTCACGCGAGGTGACGCGGGCGGACTTGGCGGCGTCCACGGAGATGGAGACCGACTCGTCGAGGGCGGCGTCCGCGGCGGACTCCTCGGCCTCCACGCCGCCGGGGCGGACCGTGATGACCGGGGTGCCCTTGCTGACCTTCGCCTTGACGACGAACGCGCCACCGAAGATGGACTGCACGCCGGTGCCGTCGGCCTCGACGTCCACGACGTCGACGAGCCAGCCGGAGTCGATGCGCACGGCGAGGCGGCCCGCGACCTCCTTGCCCTCGATCGTCGCGGAGACGAGCACCGCGGACGCGTTCGGGGCGAGGGCGGCGAGGGCGTCGACCTTCGGGGTGACGAGGAAGCTCGCGGCGTCGTCGGACTCGACGGCGTACACCTTGGCGGCGCCGTACTTGCCGAGCGACTCGCGGATCTTGGACGCGGTGCCGGGCGCGCCCACGACCACGGCGGACGGGGTGCCGAGGCGGCGCGCGGCCGTCAGCAGCTCGTAGGTGACCTTCTTGACCTCGCCGTCGACGTGGTCGACCAGCACGAGTACTTCAGACATGACTTCCCCTCCCTCAGATGAGCTTCTGGCCGACGAGGAACTCGGCGATCTTGGAACCGCCGTCGCCACCGTCCTCGACGCGCTGACCCGCGCTGCGCGGCGGCTTCGGGGAAGCCTCCTGCACCTGGGTGTACGCGCCGGACAGGCCGACCTCGGAGGCGTCGATGCCCAGGTCCGCCACGGTGAGCGTGGAGACGGGCTTCTTCTTGGCGGCCATGATGCCCTTGAAGGACGGGTACCGCGGCTCGTTGATCTTCTCGGTCACGGAGACCACGGCCGGGAGCGAGGCCTCGAGGAACGCGACGCCCTCGTCGGTCTCGCGCTCGCCCTTGATCGTGGTGCCCTCGACGGTGACCTTGCGCAGCTGGGTGACCTGCGGCAGGCCGAGCAGCTCGGCGAGAACGGCCGGGACAGCGCCCGCGCGGCCGTCGGTCGCCTCGTTGCCCGCGATGACCAGGTCGACGTTCTCGACCGTGCCGATCGCCTTCGCGAGGACCTTCGCCGTCGCCAGCACGTCCGAACCGTGCAGAGCCTCGTCGCTCACGTGGATCGCCTTGTCCGCACCCATCGACAACGCCTTGCGGATGGCGTCGGTGGCGCGGTCGGGACCCATCGCGATCACGGTGACCTCACCGCCGTGGGCTTCCTGCAGCTGCAGGGCCTCTTCGACGGCGCGCTCGTTGATCTCGTCGAGCACGGCATCCGCGGATTCGCGGTCAAGGGTGTGGTCGGCGTCGGTGAGCTTGCGCTCGGACCAGGTGTCAGGCACCTGCTTGACCAGGACAACAATGTTCATAGGTCCTCTTCGACCTCCTGCGGACGGGCGGCGACGCTTGCGCAGAGGACTCTAGAACTGCGCCGCCGGGTGTTCACGACCCTGCCATCACCCGGATGTTACCCGCCAGTAGCAGCGCTGCAAACAGCAGCAAGCACCCCGCTAGCGTGACAGTTATCACCCGTTAACGCCACCATTTGAGACCTACCCCATTCGAGGGACTAGGCTGCGCTGACATGTACCGGCGAGTAGCGATCGTGACAGACTCCACGGCTTGTCTCCCGGCGCAGCTGACTGATCGGCTCGGCATCGAAGTGGTGCAGATCCAGGTGCGGATCGGCGACCACACCGACGACGAGTCCCGCATCCCGGTCCCCGACCTGGTGTCGGCCATGCGTGCCAACGTTCCGGTGGCGACGATCCCGCCCGACCCGAACGCGTTCTTCTGGACGTACAACGAGTTGGCCGCACAGGGTGTTCGCTCGATCGTGTCCGTGCACGTGTCGAGCCGCCAGTCCGCGACCGTCGAGGCCGCTCGCGAAGCTGCCGCCAAGGTCCGCGTGCCCGTGCACGTCATCGACACCCACACGTGCGGGATGAGCATCGGCTACGCCGTCCAAGCGGCCGCGAAGGTCGCCGAGGCGGGCGGCAACGTCGAGAAGGTGCTCGCGACGGCCCAGGCGCGTTTCGACAGGTCCACCGAGCTGATCTACGTCGACACGCTCGAGTACCTGCGCCGCGGCGGCCGCATCGGTGCCGCCGCCGCCCTGGTCGGCGGGGTGCTGTCGATGAAGCCGTTGCTGACCATGGCCGACGGCCAGATCACCCCGCTGGACAAGGTGATCGGCGCCGACCGCGCGCTCAACCGGATGATCGACATCGCGATCAAGCGCGCGGGCACCGACACCGTGGACGTCGCCGTGGAGCACTTCGACGCCGAGGAGAAGGCGTCGCGACTGCTGAGGACGTTGCGGCGCAAGGTGCCCAACGTTCGCCAGTTCATGGTGACGCAGGTCAGCTCGGCCATCGGGGCCCACGTCGGACCAGGTGCGCTCGGGATCACCGTTTCGCCGGTGTGACCCTCGGGAACTCCGGGTGAGGTTTCGTCCGTTGAAATGGACGTAACGGACACCTGGAGGACCGATGGCCGGCTTCATGGACAAGATCACCAGGTTCCTGCGCAGTCCGCAGGGCCACAAGCTGCAAGCCAAGGCACGGCAGATGGCGCAGGACCCGCGCAAGCGCGCCCAGGCCGAACAGCTGCTGCGGAAGTTCCGCGGCAGGAAGCACTAGTTCCCGAAGAGCGCGTTCAGCTCGCCGTACTCCAGCCCGTCACCGGTGCTGTCGTACGTGCCCTTCGTCAGCAACTCCTCGGCGGCGGTCCTGGCCACCGCGTAGGCCGCTGACGCCAGTGCGGTGCCGACGCTGATCCTGGCAGCGCCCGCGGTCCCCAACTCGTGGACCGCGGGCGCGCCCGGCCCGGCCAGCACGTTGAGCGGCGCGTCGATCGCCTTCGCGAGCTCGGCCACCGTCGCCAGATCCGTCACCCCCGGCACGAAGATGCCGCTCGCCCCCGCCTCCAGATAGGCCCGCGCACGGTCGACCGCCAGCCGCAGACGTTCCTCCGGCTCACCGACTCCGCGCAGGAAGACGTCGGTCCGCGCGTTGATGTAGAGGTCGGGCGCCGCCTCCCTGGCCGCCGCGAGCCGTTCCTGCTGCTCCGCCACGTCGCGCAGCCCGCCTTGCAGGCCGTCCTCGATGTTGACGCCGGACGCACCCGCCTCGACGACGGCCCTCGCCGTGTCCCCGACCTGCTCCGCGTCCACGCCGAAGCCCGACTCGATGTCCGCGGACACCGGAACCCCGACCGCCTTCGCGATCCGGGCCACGAGGTCGATGGCCCGCTCGCGGTCGAGCGCGTCCCCGTCCGGCGCGCCGAGGCTCCACGCCACCCCGGCACTGGTGGTGGCGACGGCCTTGGCCCCGGCCGCCTCGACGACGAGGGCAGAGGCCACGTCCCAGGCGTTCGGGAGGGCGAGCGGTCCGTGGTGGTGGAGGGCGTGGAAGAGCTTCGTGCGGTCAGGTGCGGAAGTCATGACCGAGTGATATCAGCGGGGGTCGCGGTTCCTCTGGCGGATTTCGGACAGGAACCGACGACTTTCCGACATCGCTGCTTGCGTTGCGTCGTTCAGTTGCTGCCGGCCCTGCGGCGGACCTCTTCGAACGTGCGGAGGTAGCGCTGGCGGAAGTCCTCGCGCTCCACCCAGGTGGTGTGTTCGGCCGGTTGGGGTGTGGCGGGTGGGGGGAGGGTGGTGCGCGTCGCGGGCGGCTCTGGAGGTTCGGCCGGCTCTTGTGCGGGCTGTTGCGCGGGTTGGGTGGCCGGCACGTGTGCGGCTGACTCGTGCGCGGGCTGCGTGACCGGCTGCTGGGCGGCCGGGTCCTGCGCGAACTGCGGAACCGGCTCGCCTGCGGTCTCCTCGGCGGCGGGCTCCGCGACCAATTCGGCTGCAGGATCCACAGCGAGTTCGGCGGCGAGATCCACGGCGGCTTGCGGCGCAAGAGGTTCGGCGGGCTCCACCACGAGTCGAGCGGCAGGTCCTGCAGAGCGCACCGCAGACCGGTCCGCCCCGCGGTGCGCCACCGGCTCGGCCAGCGTTGCCAGCGCCGGTTCCAGGTGCGGCAGGCCCACCACCGCGTTGCGGTGGATCGGCCGCGTCTCGTAGTCGGCGTCCACCGGCTCGACCGCCATGGGCTTGTCCACCCACGTCCGCCCGGCCCACTTCGGCTCGGCCGGCGCCTCCGAGGGTGCCGCGTTGTCCTGTGCTGCCTCCTCGCGGCGTCGCACCAGCACGTACATGAGGGCCGCCCCCAACGTGAAGGACAGCACGCACAACCCGAAGACGATCCCGACTGCCCCTGCCATTGCCAAGGCTCCTAGCTCACGAGGACGTCGATCTGGGGTCCGAAGTCCGACGGAGGGCCCCAGACGGGGTCCACGACCACCCGCGTGGTGATCTCGCTGTCCACGCCCTGCTCGGCCAGGTACTGCCGCAGCAGGCCGGCCCTTTCCATCGCGAGGACGTCGCAGCGGTGCGACGCCGTCTCGCCGTTCCACGCGTGCGCCACCAACGTCACCGAGCCGGTCACGTTGCGCAGCACGCCTGCCAGTGAGCGCCGCACGTCCTCGCCTCGGCCCACCAGGGAGGCGGTGCCCGGCGCGAAGGTGATGCCCTTGACGGCGTGCGTCGTGAACAGATCGCGCACCGCCTGCTGGGCGACGGCCGCCGGCACCATCAGCGGGGCCGGGGGTTCCATGCGCAGTGGCGCGACGAAGTCCGTCACCGGCACGGGGCCCGCCAGGACGACGGGCTGCGCCGGTGAGGACGACAGCGCCGTCGTCAGTTCGTCGCCGTAGACCGAGAACCCGAACGCCGTCACCGACGCCGGCACCATCAGCGCGCCGACCACCAGCGGGACCCAACGCTTCACGACGCGGCCACTTGTTCGGGGATGTGCACGGGCGCAACGCGTTCCGCCGCCGCCGAGAGGGCGGTGCGGGCGGCCGACAGTTGCGAGTGGACGGTGCGGCGCAGCTCGTGCAGCTCGGCGGTGCGGTCGGCGACCTCGGCCAGCCGGCGCTGCGCTTCACGGCTCGCCATCTTCACCACGAACTCCGACCGCGCCCTCGCCAGCGCCTCCTGCTCCTGCAGGTGTTGCGCGGCCTCGTTGGTGCGCCGGGTCATGGTGAGCTCGAAGAACTGCTGGGCCTTCTCGCGCTTGCGTTCGGAGTCGGCCTCCAGCGAGTTGCACTGCAGCGCGGTCTCCCGCAACAGCCTGTCCGCGTCGACCTGGGCCAGTTCGACGGCCTCGGCGCACTCGCGCTCCACCTCGTCGGCGCGCTGGCGGTGCTGGGCCTCGAGGTCGGCGCAGCGGCGCTCCATCTCGAGCTCGCGGCGTTCCATGGCGGCGGCACGCGACGCGCAGTCCTGGCGGGTGGCGTAGAGCTCGGACTCCGCCTCGGCGCGCATGGCGGCGGACTCGCGTTCCGCCTCGGCGCGCACCGCGGCCAGTTCGGCCTCCGTGCGCTCGCGGAGGTCCGCGCACTCGCGTTCGGTCTGCAGGTGCATCTCCGCGGCCTCGTCCTCGGCGAGGCGCAGCATGCGGTGCATCCGTTCGGTGGCGCTCGCGTGCGAACCGGAGGTGGTCTCCAGGCGTTCGATCCTGGCGCGCGCCTCCTCCAGGTCCTGGCGCGTCATCTCCAGGATCTTGCGCAGATCGGCGGCCTGCGCCAGCGCCTCGGCCCGGTCGAGGCTCGTGAAGCGCAGCTGCTCCTCGAGATTCTCGATGTGCTCGATGACCTGACGTCGATGAAAACCTCGGTAGACAACGTCGAAACCGGCGTGCAACGGAACTAGTTCCTGCTCTTTTGCACCCATGGTCACCTACTCACTCAACCGGGCAGAAGATTGTGCGAGCTTACCCACGGCGGGAGGGGCCAACCAGCGTCTAAAGTGGACGAACAAGCTTGCTCAAGCACGTGGAATAACGCCATTTTCCTGCGCGAACGAGACGTCACTAGATCAACACCGAACGTCACCCAGTCACCCGATTGTGTCAACCGGGGTGCCATTCCGGGGTGTTCGCTCCGTGCGTTCGACGAACACGCAAAGCAACCGTCCCGCGCGAGATCACACGAATTGCCAACCATCGGTCGTGGCTAGCGCGATCACCCTTGGTTAACCTTCTCGTTCGTGTCCTCACGAGTAGCCGTCGTCACCGACTCGACCGCGTCACTCCCGTCCCGCCTGGCGGACCGGTTCGACATCATCACGGTCCCCATGCAGCTCAAGATCGGGTCGGAACTGATCGACGAGGCCTACGTGCCGACCGACAGGCTGCTGCGGGCGATGGAGGCGCAGATCCCCATCACCACGCAGCCGCCGGCACCGGACGCGTTCTTCTGGGCCTACCAGGACGCGTGGGCCAAGGGCGCGGAGACGATCGTCTCGGTGCACGTGACGCCGAAGCTCTCCCCCGCGACGGACGCGGCGAAGCAGGCCGCGGCCAAGTCGCGCGTGCCGGTGTTCATCGTGGACTCGCACTCGTCGGGCATGACGCTCGGTTTCGCGGCGCTCGCGGCCGCGCGGATCGTCCAGGGCGGCGGCAACGTGCAGAACGCGCGCAGCGTCGCCGAGCAGCGCGGGCGCGACGCCAGCGTCCTGATCTACGTCGACACGCTGCACTACCTGCGCCAGGCGGGCCGGGTCAGCGCGGCGGCGAAGCTCTTCGGCGACGCGCTGTCGGTCAAGCCGCTGCTCACCGTCGTGAACGGTCAGGTGGAGCCGTTCGACAAGGTCGTGGGCCGCGACCGGGCGCTGGCGAAGCTCGTGGACAAGGCCGTGGCGCTCGCCTACGGGCGCAACGTGGACCTCGCCGTCGAGCACTTCGCGGCGGAGAAGGAGGGCCACGAGCTGCTGCAGATGTTGCAGAAGCGGATCCCGCACGCCCGTGACGTCGTGTTGACGCAGGTCAGCGCAGCGATCGGCGCGAACGTGGGACCGGGCGCGCTGGCCGTGACGGTCTCACCGTTCTGATCAGAGCTCCGCGACCTCCTCCGCGAGGAGGAGCCCCGGATCGAACCCCAGCGGCGTGAGGTGACCGGCGAGCTCCAGCGAGAGCACGCCCTGCACCCGCGTCCAGAACGACAGGGCGCGGTGCACCGTCGGCGACGACGCCGGCAACGCGCCCGCCCACCCGCGGTTCATGCCCAGGACGACGTCGAACGGGGTCTTCGGTTCGCCGTCCGACTCGCGGGCGCAGACCTGCAGCAGCACCGCCAGGATCTCGTCGGAGATCGCGGTGATGTCGTCGGGCGCCTGGTATCCCGGTACGGGCGTGCCGTAGATCAGCATGTACCGCTGCGGGTCGGCGAGCGCCCACTCCCTGATGACCGCGGCGAGCCCCGCGGCGGTGATGCCCGGCTCGTGCGCGGCACGGACGGTGTCGGCGAGGCTGCGGTACGCGTCCCGGATGAGCGCGGTGATCAGCTCGTCGCGGCCGGCGAAGTACCGGTACAGCGCCGGGCCGGTCATGCCCATCTCCTTGGCGATGGCGTTGAGTGACAACGCTGTCACGCCGTTGGACGCGATCTGCTCCCACGCGTGCTTCTTGACCTCGTCACGCACTTGAGCCCGGTAGCGCTCACGCGGCTTCTGCGCCGACTCTGCCGTCATGGTTAGACCCTCTCACATTCGTTATTGACAGTCACGGTCGTCCCGGCTTAGCTTCTGCATGTCACAAGCGTTATAGCCTCTAACCAACGTGACTGACACTAACGAGTTGAAGGGCCGAGTCCCCAACCCCAGAAGGAGAACGACCATGTCCACCACCACGACCACCACCACGATCTCGAGCCGCACCGCCGCCCACCCGTCCAAGTCCGTGCTGGTCGCGGCCTGGGCCGCGCCCGTCATGGTCGTCGGCGGGTTCGGACTGCTCTCCGGGATCCCGATCGCCGTCGTCCTCGGCGCGAGCCTGCGCGACCGCCGGTCGAAGGCCCTGCGCTGGTGGTCAGGCGCCCTCGCGCTGGCGTACGCCACGCCGTTGACCATGTGGCTGACCGGGCCCAGCGAGGCACCCAGCCTGACCAAGTACATGGACGTCCCGACGACCGCCGCGCTCACCGCGGCCGGTGTCGTCACCGCGATCGCGCACCAGGTAGTTCGCAGGCGGTCTACTCACAAGTAACCTGGCGGGCGTGACCCTCCCCCTGACCGGCGAACGCACGGTGCCCGGTATCGCGGAAGAGAACTACTGGTTCCGGCGCCACGAGGCGGCCTACCTGCACCTCATCGGCCACTGCGTGGACGCGGTCGTGCTGGAGGCGGGCTGCGGTGAGGGCTACGGCGCCCAGCTGATCAGAACGGTCGCCCGCCGGGTGGTCGCCCTCGACTACGACGAGCTGACGTCGCGGCACGTGGCGCGCGCCTATCCGCAGCTCGACGTGCTGCGCGGGAACCTGGCGACGCTGCCGCTGCGCGACGGGAGCGTCGACGTCGTGGCGAACCTGCAGGTCATCGAGCACCTGTGGGACCAGGAGGGGTTCCTGGCGGAGTGCCGGCGGGTGCTGCGCCCCGGCGGGAAGCTCATCGTGACGACGCCGAACAGGATCACGTTCTCCCCCGGCCAGGACACGCCGCTGAACCCGTTCCACACCAGGGAACTCGCACCGTCCGAACTGGACGAGATGCTGCGGGGCGCAGGTTTCCGCGTTGACGAACTGACGGGGCTGCGTCACGGACGAAGGCTTGACACGCTCCTGAACGGACAGATCATCAACGCACAGGTCGAAGTCGCCCTGTCCGGTGCCCCGTGGCCGGTCGAGCTCAAGGAGGCTGTGGAGTCGGTGACGGTGGAGGACTTCGACATCACGCCCGACGACATGGACGCCTGCCTCGACCTCGTGGCCGTGGCGGTGCGCCCGTGACGGGAAAGGCCTCCGAGGGCACGTTCTGCCTGGTCCTGCACAGCCACCTGCCCTGGCTCGCGCACCACGGCGCGTGGCCGGTCGGCGAGGAGTGGCTCTACCAGGCGTGGGCGCACTCGTACCTGCCCGTCGTGGACATGCTGCGGCGGTTCGCGGACGAGGGCCGCAGCGACGTCCTGACGCTCGGCGTCACGCCCGTCCTGGCCGCGCAGCTGGACGACCCGTACTGCCTGCGGGGCATGCACGACTGGCTCGGCAACTGGCACCTGCGCTCGCACTTCGCCGGGCAACGGCTGCCGGAGCTGTCCGCGTACGAGCACCGGGCGTCGCGGTGGGCGCTGGAGAGGTTCGAAACGCAGTGGCGGCACGGGTTCTCGCCCGTGCTGCGGTCCCTTGTGGACTCGTCGACGATCGAGCTGCTCGGCGGTCCGGCGACGCACCCGTTCCAGCCGTTGCTGGATCCGCGCGTCAGGGCTTTCGCGCTGCGGACGGGCCTGGACGACACGGCGCTGCGCATCGGCCGTGCACCGGAGGGGATCTGGGCTCCGGAGTGCGGTTACTCGCCCGGCATGGAGGCGGGGTACGCGGCGGCGGGCGTGCGGCGGTTCATGGTCGACGGACCCGCGCTGCACGGCGACACGTCGGTCGCGCATCCCGTCGGGTCGTCGGACGTGCTGGCGTTCGGGCGTGACCTCGAGGTCTCGTACCGCGTGTGGTCGCCCAAGGTCGGCTATCCGGGTGATGCGGCCTACCGGGATTTTCACACCTTCGACCACCCGACGGGCCTCAAGCCGTCGCGGGTGACGGGCAAGAACGTGGCGCCGGAGGACAAGCGCCCGTACGACCCGCTGCTGGCGCGTGAGGCTCTCGACAGGCATGTGGCCGATTTCGTGGACACGGTCGTGCGGCGGTTGCGCGCGATCGACGGCGGAATGGTCGTGGCGGCCTACGACACCGAGCTGTACGGGCACTGGTGGCACGAGGGTCCGTTGTGGCTCGAAGCCGTGCTGCGCGCGTTGCCCGAGGCGGGGGTGCGCGTGACGACGTTGCGCGGTGCCGCCGAGGCCGGGCACGTGGGGGCGCCGGTCGAGCTGCCGGCGTCGTCGTGGGGCAGCGGCAAGGACTGGCGCGTGTGGGACGGCGCGCAGGTCGCGGACATCGTGTCGTTGAACGAGTCGGTGCAGAAGGAGTTGCTGGGACTGGACTTCTCCTCCGACGTGCGGGATCCGGTGCTGGACCAGGCGGTGCGCGAGGCGCTGCTGGCGTTGTCGAGCGACTGGGCGTTCATGGTCACGAAGGACTCGGCCGCGGACTACGCCCGCTACCGCGCGAAGATTCACAGCGACCGGTTCAGCGAGCTCGCGGCGTTGGCGCGCGGCGGTCGTGGACTGGGCAGGGCGGCGGAGCTCCGCGCGGCGGACGGCCCGTTCGGGCACCTGGACGCGCGAGGAATGGGGTAACGGGATGCGCGTGCTGATGTTGTCGTGGGAGTACCCGCCGGTGGTCGTCGGCGGGCTGGGCAGGCACGTCCACGCGCTCGCGACACAGCTGGCCGCGCAGGGGCACGACGTCGTCGTGCTGTGCCGGCAGCCCTCCGGCACCGACGCGATCACGCACCCGACCACCGACGTGGTGAGCGAGGGCGTGCGGCTCGTGCGCGTCGCCGAGGACCCGGCGCACTTCGTGTTCGAGAAGGACCTTCTGGCGTGGACGCTCGCGATGGGTCACGCCATGACGCGCGCCGGGCTGGCGTTGGGTTCGTGGCGCCCGGACGTGGTGCACGCGCACGACTGGCTCGTCGCGCACCCGGCCGTCGCGCTGGCCGAGGCGTTCGGCGTGCCGCTGGTCGCCACGATCCACGCGACCGAGGCCGGCCGTCACTCGGGCTGGCTGTCGCACCCGCTGAACCAGCAGGTGCACTCCGTGGAGTGGTGGCTGGCGAACCGCGCCGACTCGCTGATCACGTGCTCGTCGGCGATGCGCGGCGAGGTCGCGCACCTGTTCGAAGTGGACACCGCCGACGTCTCCGTGCTGCACAACGGCATCGAGCCGGGCGGCTGGAAGGTCCGCGCGAAGGACGTCGGCGCGGCCCGGCGCACGTACTCGCCGCACGGCGATCCGCTGCTGTTCTTCTTCGGCCGCATCGAGTGGGAAAAGGGCATCCAGGACCTGATCGCCGCGCTCCCCCGCATCCGCCGGTTCCACCGCGGCACGCGCGTCGTCGTGGCCGGTGGCGGGTCGCAGACCGAGTGGCTGCAGGACCAGGCGCGCAAACACCGCGTGCTGCGGGCCGTGGAGTTCGTCGGCCACCTCTCCGACCGGACTCTGGCGGCGTTGCTCACCGCTGCCGACGCCGTCGTGCTCCCCTCGCGCTACGAACCGTTCGGCATCGTGGCCCTGGAGGCCGCCGCCGCCGGAACGCCCCTGGTCGCCTCCACCGCCGGCGGGCTCGGCGAGGTCGTGCTGGACGGCGTCACCGGACTGTCGTTCGCCCCCGGTGACGTGGACGGACTCACCCGCGCCGTGCGCACCGTGCTGTCGGATCCCACCGCCGCCGCCACCCGCGCGAAGGCCGCGAAAGCCCGGCTCGCCACCGACTTCAACTGGGCCACGATCGCCTCCGACACGGCATCGGTGTACGCGAACGCCTCGGTGCGCGAACCGCGCGTGCTGGGCCGCCCCAAGATCGCGACGGGAAATCTGTTCACCTAGATCCGCTACAGTCGCCGGTCCCGTTAACAAGAGGTGACCGAGGACTGAATGGAATACCAACGCTTCGTGGCGCTCGGGGACAGCTGCACCGAGGGCCTGGACGACCTGCTGCCCGACGGCCGGTACCGCGGCTGGGCGGACCGCGTCGCGTCCGCGCTGGACGGGCCGGGCTTCCGCTACGCCAACCTCGGCGTGCGCGGCCGGCGCCTCGACCAGATGCTGGTGGAGCAGGTCCCGAACGCGCGGGCGCTGGAACCGGACCTGGTCGTGCTCTTCGGCGGCGGCAACGACGTCATGTCCGGCGCAACGGCTTCCCAGCTCGCGCAGCGGGTTGATGACATCGTGCGCGCCGTGACGTCGTTCGCGCCGACCGTCGCCGTCTTCACGTTGAGCGACATCTCGCACCGCATGCCGTTCGGCTGGCGCATGCGCCCACGCATCGAGGCCCTGAACACGGCCGTGCGTGACGCAGCTTCCCGTTACGACGCCGTGCTGGTCGACGTCGAGGCCGATGAATGCGTGCACGACTCGCGCTATTTCGGCCCCGACCGCCTGCACCTGTCGTCGTTGGGGCACAGGCGGTTGGCCGGGCACCTGCTGTCGACGCTCGGCATCCCGTTCGACCCGGCGTGGCTGACGCCGCTGGAGGGCACGGCCGCGTCGGCGTCGGTGCTGGACCACTGGCGGTGGCTGCGCGACCAGGTGCTGCCGGTGGCCTACACGCGGACGCGGAACAAGCTCATCGGCAGGCAGCCGGGCGACGGCTTCACCCCGAAGCGCCCGCAGCTCGCGCCGCTGCGGGTCGCTCGCTGACCGTCAGGCCGACGCGTCCTCCGACCGCTGGGCCAGGGCCTCCTTGGCTTTGCGGGCCATGTCCGCGATGTCCGCCCGCCGCTGCGCGTCCGCCTCGTAGTCGGCGCGCCGGTCCCGCACCACCCGCGCGGGCATCCCGACCGCGATCTTGAAGTCCGGGATGTCCCCGCGCACGACCGCATGCGCCCCGAGCACGCACCCGCGCCCGACACGGGTGCCGCGCAGCACCGTCACCTTGGCGCCGAGCCAGCAGTCCGGCCCGATCCGCACCGGCGACTTCACGATGCCCTGGTCCTTGATGGGCAGCGTGATGTCCTCGACCTTGTGGTCGAAGTCGCAGATGTATACCCAGTCCGCGACCAGCGACGACGCGCCGATCTCGATGTCGAGGTAGCAGTTGACGGTGTTGTCCTTGCCGAACACGACCTTGTCACCGATGCGCAGCGACCCCTCGTGGCAGCGGATGGCGTTGCCGTCGCCGATGTGGACCCAGCGGCCGATCTCGAGGCGGCCGAAGCCGGGGCGGGCCATCACCTCGACGCGCTTGCCGAAGAACACCATGCCGCGCAGCACGACGTGCGGGTTGAACAGGCGGAACTTCAGCAGCCGCCAGTACCGGACGAGGTACCAGGGCGTGTAGGCGCGGTGGCGCAGCACCCAGCGCAGGGAGGCCACCGTGAGGAACCGCGCCTGCATCGGGTCACGACGCGACCTGCGCCAGCGCGTCCAGACCGGGGCGCCCCACATCGAAGTCATGGACGAAGACTCTAACTTCGGGTGCCGGGCCCGTCTCAGGCAAGCTGGCGGCATGGCGACTCCTCTCATCATCGACACCGACCCCGGCGTCGACGACGCGTTCGCGATCGCGCTCGCTGCCCGCAGTCCCGAGGTCGAACTGAAGGGCCTGACCACGGTCTTCGGCAACGTCGGGCTCGACCTCACCACGGCGAACGCACTGCGGTTGCTCGCGCACCTCGGGCGCACCGACGTGCCCGTGGTCAAGGGGTCCGAGGGGCCCGGCGGCGCGGCGGACGTGCACGGCGCGGACGGGCTCGGCGGGCAGGCGCTCACGTTGCCCGAGAACCCCGTCCCGATCAGCGGCGAGGACGTCGTGCGGTTCTTCGCCGACACGATCACGCCGGACACCGTGGTCGCGGCGATCGGGCCGCTCACGAACATCGCCGCGGCGCTCGAGGCCGGTGTGGAGTTCCCGCGGTTGATCGTCATGGGTGGCGGGCTCGGGCTGGGCAACATGACGGCGCGGGCCGAGTTCAACTTCTGGGCCGACGCGAAGGCCGCGCGGACCGTCATCCGCAAGGGCAACCCGGTCGTGGTGCCGCTCAACCTCACTCAGCGGTGCATCGCGGACACCGAGTTCCTCGCGAACGTCGACCCCGTGCTCAGCAACCTCACCGGCACCTACCGCGCTTACCTCGCGGCGCACAAGGACCAGAACCACTCCGACCGCGAGGAGGGCATCCTGATCCACGACGCCGTGGCGGTGGCGGAGGCGATCGTGCCCGGAACCCTGAAGCTCGAGACCCACGGGCTCGACATCGACGACGAAGGCGCCCTGGTCGAGGGAAAGCACCAGGTAGAGGTCGCGGTGGAGACCGATTGGCCCGCGTTGCGGTCCTTCATGGAGCAGCGCTTGTCCGTTTGACGACAACTTCGCGTCGCTCTCTGGGGTTGCGCGGGCACGGTAAGTAGGGTCCGCGACCATGCAGCGAAGAGTCCTCACGACAGCTGCGGTAGTGGCGGCCATGACGTTCGGAGTGGTCCCTGCCTCCGCTCAGCCCCAGATCCAGGTGGTGCCGGACCCGGCAGCACACGTGAACCCGTTCATCGGCACGACCAACCTCGGGAACACCTTCCCCGGCGCGGTCGTGCCGTTCGGCATGTTCTCCTTCAGTCCGGAAGCGAGTCGCGGCAACACCCTGCGCGCCGCGGCTCCCGGCGGTTACCGGTACGACGCCACGAAGATCCGCGGCTTCAGCCTCACCCACATGTCCGGCACGGGCTGCGCGGGCGGCAGCGGCGACATCCCGATCTTCCCGCACGTCGGGACCGTCACGACCAGTCCGACGACGGACGCGACCGACGCGGTCTACGCGAGCGAGTTCGCGCACGCGGACGAGGTGGCCAAGCCCGGCCGCTACGACGTGACGCTCAAGTCCGGTGCGAAGGCCGAGCTGTCCGCCACCGAACGGACCGGCGCGGCGCGGTTCAGCTTCCCCGCCGACAAGCCCGCGACGGTGCTGGTCAACACCTCCAAGTCGCAGGTCGGCAGCAGTGACGCGCAGACCGTGGTCGACAGGGACAAGCGGACCATCACGGGCTCCGTCACGTCCGGCAACTTCTGCGGCTACATCAACCAGGTCGGCCGCCGCAGCTACTACACGCTGCACTTCGTGGCGGAGTTCGACCAGGCGTTCACCGAGGTCGGCACGTACCAGGACAACGTTGTCACGCCCGGAAGCACTACTTCCCGGGGCGGCACGACGTACGGGACGAACGGCTGGCCAGTGCTGGGCAAGGGTTCCGGCGCCTACCTCGGGTTCGCGCCCGGCTCGCAGGTGAACGTCAAGGTCGGCATCTCCTACGTCAGCCTGGACAACGCCAAGGCGAACCTGGCGGCCGAGAACAAGGGCCAGTCCATTGAGGACATGAGGGACAACGCGTACATCGCGTGGCAGAAGCAGCTCAAGCGCATCGAGGTCGGCGGCGGCTCCGATGACGAGCGGACGAAGTTCTACACCGCGCTGTACCACTCGCTGTTGCACCCCAACCTGTTCAGCGACGTCAACGGCGAGTACGCCGGGTTCGACGGCAAGGTCCACAGGATCGACAAACGCCGGCAGAAGGCCCAGTACGGCACGTTCTCCGGCTGGGACATCTACCGCTCGCAGCTGCAACTGCTCACCCTGCTCGAACCGCAGATCGGCTCGGACATCGCGCAGTCGCTGCTCAACCAGGCCGAGCAGAACAACGGCGTGTGGGACCGCTGGACGCACGCGGCCGGCGGCACGCACGTCATGAACGGCGACCCGGCGCCGATCGCGCTGGCCGCCAT
This sequence comes from Lentzea albida, assembly GCF_900111005.1. Classification (GTDB taxonomy): domain Bacteria; phylum Actinomycetota; class Actinomycetes; order Mycobacteriales; family Pseudonocardiaceae; genus Lentzea; species Lentzea albida. Next base: position 23,596 of record NZ_FOFV01000023.1, on the reverse strand, counting down.
CTCGGCGTTCGGCGGCGAGGGCTACGACGTCAAGGCATCCCTGAAGTCCCTGGTGAAGGCCGCGACCGTGCCCACGGCACTGGACCTGAGCAAGGACGGCTGGGCCGTCATGTCGGTCGGGCAGCGGCCGTCGCTCGACAAGTACCTGCGGCACCAGTACATGCCGGCCGTGACGAACGCCTGGGGCGGCGCGGCGGAGACCCTGGAGATCTCCGCGGCGGACTTCGCGATCAGCCAGCTCGCCGAGCGCACCGGCGACAAGAAGACCGCGAAGACGTTCGCCGAGCGCGCCCAGTGGTGGCAGAACAACTTCGACCCCGTCGCGGACGCCACCGGCGGCTACATCCGCAACCGCAACGCCGACGGCACGTGGGTCAAGGACTTCACGCCCGACACCGGCAACGGGTTCGTCGAGGGCAGCAGCGCGCAGTACACGTGGATGGTCACGCACAACGTCGCCGGGCTCGTCGAGTCCCTGGGCGGCCGCGAGCGCGCGACCAAGCGGCTGGACGACTTCTTCCACAACGCCGACGGCAGCTGGGCCCTCAGTGGTCACGGCGGGTCGAAGTCCGAACTGGACAACGAGCCGTCGGTGAACGTGCCGTGGCTGTACAACTACACGGGCCAGCCGGCCAAGACGCAGGAAACCCTGCGCGAGACCATCAACACGCTCTGGAAGAACGCCCCCGGCGGCATCCCCGGCAACGACGACCTCGGCGCCATGTCGTCGTGGTTCGTGTTCACCGCCATGGGCATCTACCCGCAGGTGCCGTCCCGCGCCGAACTCGTGCTGAGCGCCCCGCTCTTCACGTCGGTGAAGATCAACCGCGGCGGTGGCAGGGACATCACGATCACCGCACCGCAGGCGAACACGGCCACGAAGTACGTGCAGTCGCTGAAGGTCAACGGCAAGGCCGCCACGAAGACCTGGCTGCCGGAGTCGTTCGTGCAGCGCGGTGGCAGGCTCGACTTCGTGCTGGGCAAGGCGCCTTCGTCGTGGGGCACCGGCGCTTCCGACGCGCCGCCGTCGTTCCGCGAGGGCGAGAAGCCGATCACGCACGACCAGCCGTACTTCCTCACGGTCGAACCGCGCCAGCTCGTGGTGGAGCCGGGGAAGACGGTCACGGCGAAGGTCAACTCGGTCAAGCTCTACGACGGCGACCCGAAGGCCACCTACACGATCACCGGCTCGGACGCCCTCACGTTCACGCCGGCGACCGGTGCCGTGCCGGGTGAGTTCACCGTCACGGCGAAACCCGATGCGGCACAGGGTTTCTACGACATCACCGTGACGGTGACCGTCGAGGGTGCCCAGAAACCGGTGGTGCTGCCGCAGATCGTGAAGGTCGCGCCGGCGGGCAGCATGCTCGCCGCCGTGAACAACGTGGGCGCTTCGGCGGACGCCACCGGCGAGGGCGACTTCGACGGCGGCGGCTACAGCTACTCGCGGGAAGCCCTGGCCGCGGCCGGACTCCCGCCGGGCGGCACGGCCACCGTCGACGGACTCACGTTCACCTGGCCGTCGTCGCCCGCGGGCCGTCCCGACAACGCGACGGCTCAGAAGCAGACGCTGTCCCTGTCCGGTACCAAGCTCGCCTTCATCGGCTCCGCAGCCAACGGGGCGCGCTCGAAGGCGGCCACGGTGACGTTCACCGACGGCACCACGGCGTCGGTCGACATCGGGTTCAGCGACTGGACGCTGGGCGGCGGCGGGGCGGCACCGAGCTTCGGCAACGTGGTCGTCGCGAACACGCCGTACCGCAACCAGTCCGGCGGCGGCAACGAGAAGGTCGCCACGCACATCTTCGCGACGAAGACGTACGTGGCACCGGAGGGCAAGACGCTGGCGAGCGTCGTGCTGCCGGACGACGTGAACATGCACGTCTTCGCGGTCGCCCTGGGTTAGGCCATCCCGGTGGGGCGGCCCGGTTCCGCGGACCGGGCCGCCCCTGCCGCGGGCATGATCCGCGGGTGACCGACATCGAGCGGCGGCTCGTCGAGGCCGCCCGCAACGGCCAGTGGCTGACCTGCACCGAGCCCGACGACGTGGTGCCCGCCGAGCTGATCAGGGAACTGCTGCTCGGACGTCACGGCGAGCTCGACCCAAGTGGGGTGAGGTTGCGCGGCGCCCGTGTCGACGGCGCCCTCAACCTCACCAGGGTGAAGGCCTCGGTCGGGTTGGCCTTCACCGACTGCACGATCGAGAAGCCGATCACCGCCCTCTTCGCCAGCCTGCCTGACCTGATCTTCAACGGCGGCCGCTGCGCGGGAATCCACGCGGACAGCCTCCACGTCGACAACGTCCTCTTCCTGCGCCGCGGCGTCCGGATCACTGGTGACGGGACAGCAGGCGCGGTCCGACTCGTAGGTGCACACATCGGCGGAGACCTGAGCCTCGAAGGCACGGCGATCACCAACACCACCGGTCCCGCGATCGAGGCAAGTGGCCTGGGGGTCGGCGGGCAGGTCTCCTTTCGAGGCGGCGTCCGGATCCACGGACAGGGCACCCGCGGTGCGATCAACTTCACCGGCGCCCGCTTCGTGACGGACTTCGACGTGTCGGAGACGGAGATCACCAACGACTCAGGTCCCGCTGTGGTGCTCGAAAGCGCCGAGATCGGTGGCAACCTGGCGCTGTGGGAGAGCATCCGGATCAGCGGTCGCGGAGAAGGACTCGCCCTCCGCGGTGCGCACGTCTCAGGCCAGGTCGGCGTGAAGGACACCGAGATCACCAGCACGGCGGGCATCGCGGTGGACGCGAACAGCGTCAAGATCGACGGAAATCTCCTGCTGAGAAGCGAGGTCCGCATCGTGGGCCACGACTCGGCCGGGGCGGTCAACCTGCTCGGCGGCCGCATCGGTGGGGTCATCGCACTGACGGACACGACGATCAGCAACCCTGCCGGTCCCGCGCTCACCGCCGACCGTGTCCGCGTGGGCGGAGCCCTCGCACTGCACGGCCGGACCCGGCTCTCCGCAGGCGACTCCGCGATCAGGCTGGTGGGCGCCCGCATCGACGAGAGCTTCGGCTGCGGTGAGACGGTGACGCTGGAGACGCAGTCGGCCCCGGCTGTGGACCTCCGGGACACGACGGTCGGCGTCACGGTGGCACTGCCGCACTCCGCCCTGTGCCCCGATCGCGGCCGCGGCGCGACGTGTGAGCACAAGAACCTCGTGCGCCTTGAAGACTTCAGCTACAGGTCGCTCGCGCCGCGCTGGGACTGGGAGGAGTGGCTGCACGTCATCCGCTGCCACACCCCCGCCTACCACGCGTCCGGCTACCAGCGGCTGGCCGCGGTCGAGCGAGCGGCGGGTCACGACGGCACGGTGCGCCGGATTCTCATGGCACAGCAGACGGATCTGCGGCGGCGGAGCCCGCAGTCGCTGGGCGGGCGGATGACGCGGTGGTTCCACTGGTTGTGGGGCGCGCTGGCCGGGTACGGGTACCGCGCTCGCCGCACCGCCGCCGCGTTGTTGCTGGTCCTCGTCGTGGCCGGGGCGATCGGCTGGCTGGCCGGGCAGGTCCCCACGCGGCCTGGGCACCTCGTCGCGGAAAGGGTTGCCACGGCACCGGTCGGTGCCGGGACTCCCTGTTCCACCGTGGAACTCGTCGGGCTCGGCCTGGATCGCGGGTTGCCGCTGGCCATGACCGGGATGCGGGCCCGGTGCGACCTCGACACGGCCTCGCGGAAGGGGCAGGCGTTCACGGCGGCCATCTGGCTGGTGCAGCTCGCGGTGTGGGGGCTCGCGACGCTGGCGCTGGCCGGGTACACGAACCTGGTTCGCAAGCCTGGCTGAAGTGGTGGCGCATAAGGTTGTGAGGTGTTCACGGTTTCCGAACGCGACCAGGTGCGTCGTGATCTCGTCAACGCCGCCGACGTCGATCCGCGGGTGGTCGGGGCGGCGCTCACCGGGTCGGTCGCGGTCGGTGAGGAGGACCGCTGGTCCGACATCGACTTCGCGTTGTCGGTCAAGCGCGAGTTCGACGCCGTGGTCGTCGACTGGACGGCGTTGATGTACGCGTGCGGTGCCGTCGGCCATCTCGACGTGCGGCGCGGGAACGTGTTGTTCCGCGTGTTCCTGATGCGGTCGACGTTGCAGGTCGACGTCGCGTTCTGGCCGTCGGACGAGTTCGGGGCGACCGGGCCCGCGTTCCGGCTGCTGTTCGGGGAGACCAACGAGCTGCCGCAGGCCGGGCAGCCCGACCGCGACGAGCTCATCGGTCTCGCGTGGCTGTACGCGCTGCACGCGCGGTCGTCGATCGCGCGCGGGCGGGTGTGGCAGGCGGTCTACATGATCAACGGATTGCGGGACCACGTGATGTCGTTGTGGTGCCTGCGCGAAGGCGTGAACGCGGTGCAGGGCAGGGGGTTCGACGACCTGTCCGAGGCCGGCGCGTTCGCCGGGACGCTGGTCCTGTCCACGCATCCCGACGAGCTGTGGCGGGCGTTCCGGGCGTTGACCGGGCTGCTGCTCGGGGAGATCACCGAGCCGGAACTGCGCGAGGCCGTTCGGGTGCTGTCGCACGGAGCAGCAGGAACGCGGTGATCAGCACGAGCACGGCAGCCGAGCCGTGCACCATCAGCGCGTAGCCCACCGTGCCGCCGTGCGTGATCACGGCCAGGCAGTCGCCGATCGGGATGATCGCGTCCGCCAGCACCACCCAGCCCAACGCCCGGTACTGCTTCATCAGCAGCAGGACCAGCGCCGTCAAGGCGTAGGCGAGATCCCGCACGCCCTTCACGACGTAGTAGCCCGCCGGGTCGACGATGCCGAAGCCGGCCGCGGCCCCGTCCCCGTTGAGCAGGTAGCTCAAGCCGAAGTAGAAGCCCGCCGCGACGACGAGCCACCCCATGATCGTGGCCAAGCGCATTGCATCCTCCGAAGGAATCTAGCACTGCTAGCGACACGAGCGACGCTAACACTAGGAGCGCTCGCATGTCTAGCAGTGCTAGATTCTGTGGCGTGACGATCCAGAACCGGCGTGAGCGCGAGCGGGCCGAACGCCACCAGCTGATCATCGACACGGCCAGGGACCTGGCCGAGGCGGAGGGCTGGGACGCGGTGACCACGCGCAGGCTCGCCGAGAAGGTCGAGTACAGCCAGCCGGTGCTCTACAGCCACTTCAAGGGCAAGGACGCGATCGTGCGCGCGGTCGCGATCCAGGGTTGCGGCGACCTGGCCCGGCTGTTGCGGAAGGCCCGGCCGTCGCGCGGGCAGTCACGGCTGCGGGCCGCGGCGGAGGCGTACCTGGAGTTCGCGAGAGAGAGGCCAGCGCTCTACGACGCGATGTTCGTGCAGCAGTCCGACATCCCGTGGGGCACAGACGAGGTGCCGCAGGAGTTGCTCGACGCGTTCGGGGAACTGGTCGCCGCGGTCGAACCGGTGAGGGGCGACCGGGACCTGGAGGCGTTGACGGAGGTCTTCTGGAGCTCGCTGCACGGCATCGCGACGCTCATGCAGGGCGGCAGGCTGCGCCCGGCGCACGACAAGACCCGCCTCGACCTGCTGCTAGGTGCGCTCAGCCTCGCACAGGACGAAGACCGGCCCTGAGCCGATCCGCGTCAGCACGACCGTCGCCGACCCGGACCCGGAGAGCTTGAGGCGCTTGCGCATCGTGTTCGGGTCGACGTCCAGGCCGCGCACGAGGATCTCCAGCCGGCCGATCCCCCGCGTCTTGAGCAACGACTTGAGCGACTTCTCCGTGTAGTGCCCGTGTTCGAGCACGCGGAACGCGCGGATGCCGGGCGGGGGCTCGGAGCCGCTCAGGTACGCGATGCGTTCGTCGAGCTGCCACAACCCGTGCCGCGCCGCGTAGTGCCGCACCAGGCCGGCGCGCACGACCGCGCCGTCCGGGTCGACGAGCCACGCGCCGGGCGGGGCGACCGGGCAGTCATCGGGTTCGGCGTCCGTCAGGGTCCACGACGACGAGCCGTGCAGCACCGTGGCCCGGCGCGACACCCCGAGCGTGGCGAGGCCTCGTGTCCACAAACAGGCCTCGCGGACCGCGCCGTCCAGCGACACGACCTCGATCTCGTCGGCCCACGGCGCGACGGCGAAGTCGATGCCGGGAGCGCACTTCACCGCCAGGTCGACACCCGCGTACACCTCGGCCAGCTCGTCGAGCGGCGGCACGAAGTCCGATGGGTTCCACTTGCGGCGCCCGGCGGAGTCGCGGCGGGCCGGGTCGGCCGTCACCGCGGACGCACGGGAGACGGGCCGCAGCGCGTCGGCCACGACCACGGGCCGGTCCGGAACGTTGTTGCGCGCCATGGCGAGCCGCACCGGGTCGAGGTCCGAGCCGAGGCAGAACGACGCGACCTCGCTCAACGCGAACAGGTCCGCGCCGACCGAACACGTCACGTCGTGCACGGTGCGTCCGGCGAACCGCGCCGCCCGGTGCCGGGCGACGGCCGAGGCCGTGGCCTGCTGCAGCGCGTCGTCGGTGAAGAGCCACGACCCGGCGGAGTCCAGTTTGGACACAGCACGGCGCCGGAGCAGCACGGTTTCCACGACCGGGGCGAACGACGGTCCGAGGAGCTTCCGGGCCGTCTCGACGTCACGCAGGCGCGTGGAGTCCGTGAACGGCAACGCGTCCACCTCGGCCAACGCGGCGGTTCCGGCGGCGGAGCGCAGGAACGCCACGTCGGACGTGGTGAACGCGTAACCCACTTACGAAGACTTCTTACCGGTGATCGCCACGTTGTAGAACACCTCGCGCGGCAGCACCTTCGAGAGCACGTTCTGGTCGACCCACGAGAGGTTCTGCCAGGTGCGGTAGGCGAACATCGCCCAACCGAAGCCCAGCTTCTCGCGCGGCACGGCGGCCTCGAACGTGCGCACAGGCCAGCCGAACAGCGCGGCCGAGAGCTCGTCGGTCACCGCGCGGACGCCGACGGCACCGGCACGACGGGCCGTCGCCTCGAGCTGGTCCGGGTCGAACGTGTGCAGGTCGACCACGGCCTCCAGCGCGGCAGCGCGCGAGGACTCGTCGAGCTCCTTCTGCGGGCGGCGCCAGTCGTTCAGCACCGGCACGGCCTTGGTGATGTTGGTGGTGAGCCACCACGTCGCCTGGCCGAGCTTGCGGGCGTAGAAGTTGCCGATGTTCGTCGGGTCGCCCGCGAACACGAACTTGCCGCCGGGCTTCAGCACGCGCAGCACCTCGCGCATCGCCGCCTCGACGTCCGGGATGTGGTGCAGCACCGCGTGACCGACGACGAGGTCGAACGTGTCGTCGTCGTACGGGATGCGCTCGGCGTCGGCGACGCGGCCGTCGACGTCCAGCCCGAGGTGCTCGGCGTTGCGCAGCGCGACCTCGACCATGCCGGGCGACAGGTCGGTGACCGAGCCCTTCTTGATCACGCCGCCCTGCATCAGGTTCAGCAGGAAGAAACCCGTGCCGCAGCCCAGTTCCAGCGCGTGCTCGTACGGTCCGACGTCACCGGCGGCGGCGCGGAAGCGGTCCGTCGCGTAGGTGATGCAGCGGTCGTCGTAGGAGATCGACCACTTCTCGTCGTACGTGCCCGCTTCCCAGTCGTGGTAGAGCACCTGCGCGAGCTTGGTGTCCTTGTAGGCCGCCTCGACCTCTTCGGCCGTCGCGTGCGGGTTGGGTGCCGGATCAGTTGCCACTGAACTTCGCCTTTCCGGGGCCGTTCTCGATGAACGACTCCACGCCCGCCTTCTTGTCCTCCGTCGCGAACAGCGCCGCGAAGAGGTGGCTCTCGAGCTTGAGGCCCGACTCCAGGTCGGTGTCGAGGCCACCGTCGACGGCGGCCTTCGTCGCGGCCAGCGCGAGCACCGGCCCGTTCACGAACTGCTTGGCCCAGCGCACGGCCGCCGCGTACACGTCGTCGGGCGCCACGACCTCGTCGACCATGCCGATCTCGAGCGCCTCCTGGGCGCCGACGAACCGGCCGGTGTAGAGCAGGTCCTTGGTCTTCGACGGGCCGATCAGCCGGGCGAGACGCTGCGTGCCGCCACCGCCGGGGATCAGGCCGAGCAGGATCTCGGGCTGGCCGACCTTCGCGTTGTCGCCCGCGATGCGGCGGTCGCAGCCGAGCGCGACCTCGAACCCGCCACCGAGCGCGTAGCCGGTGATCGCGGCGACCGTCGGCTTCGGCACCGAGGCCAGCGCGCCGAGGGCGTCCGACAGGCCCTTGGCCCGCAGGGTCATCTCGGCGTGGGAGATCTGCGCGAACTCCTTGACGTCCGCGCCGGCCGCGAAGACCTTCTCACCGCCGTAGACGATGACCGCGTAGACGTCCGCGCGCTCGGAGGCCTCCTTGGCGGCGGCCTGGAGCTCGGTCTGCACCTGCCGGTTCAGGGCGTTCATCGGCGGCCGCTCCAGGCGGATCGTGCCGATCCCGTCCTGGACCTCGAGCCTCACGAACTCCACAGTGCCTCCTTTGCCGCTGCTGCGCAGACGGCGGCTCGTTCGCCGGGAAGTCGGTCGTCCGGCCGCCGCTTCGGCCCGAATCGCCTTCGGCGGTTGACCCGAAGAGGCGACCGGACGACCGACGCGAACTCGCGGTTCAGTCCGGCTGCCCTCACGTTACCTAGCGGTAGCTTGTCAGATCTTCCTGCGGGCGAAGAAGCGGTCTCCCGACTTCTGCAGTTCCAAGTCCTGCCCGAACGTCTTCGAGAGGTTCTCCTCGGTGAGGGTGTCCTCCAGCAGGCCCTGCGCCACGATCGAGCCCTCGCGCAGCAGCAGCGCGTGCGTGAAGCCCGGCGGGATCTCCTCCACGTGGTGCGTGACCAGCACCATCGCGGGCGCGTCGGGGTCCATCGCCAGCTCCGAGAGCTTCGCGACCAGGTCCTCGCGGCCGCCCAGGTCCAACCCGGCCGCGGGCTCGTCGAGCAGCAGCATCTCCGGGTCGGTCATCAGGGCGCGGGCGATCAGCGTGCGCTTGCGCTCGCCCTCGCTGAGGGTGCCGTAGAGGCGGTCGGCGAGGTGCTCCATGCCGAGGGTGCCGAGCAGTTCGCGGGCACGGTCGGTGTCCTCCTTGCCGTACTCCTCGCGCCACCGGCCGAGCACGGCGTAGCCCGCGGAGACGACCAGGTCGACCACCGTCTCGTCGGGCGGGATGCGGCCGCCGAGCGCGGCGCTGCACAGGCCGATGCGGGGCTTGAGCTCCTGGACGTCGGTCTTGCCCAGGCGTTCACCCAGCAGGTGGACCTTGCCCCTCGTCGGGTGCAGTTCGGCGCTGGAGAGCCTTAGCAGGGTGGTCTTGCCGGCACCGTTCGGGCCCAGCACCACCCAGCGCTCGTCCAGTTCCACGCTCCAGTCGATGTTGCCGACCAGCGTGTTCTTCCCTCGGCGGACCGATACGCCCGCCATGTGCACGACCAGATCTGTCACGTCGACGTCCGCCACGCCCCCATTGTTCCGAACGGCCCCGCACCGACCACTCATCGGGGTGTCCCTCGCGCCGGGCGGCCCCGCTGCGCCGCCGGTGTGAACTCTCGAGTTTTTTGTCGGTCGCGGATGCCAAGATCGGAGGCATGGCTACGCGACCCGAGTCCGAGGTGCTGGCAGGCCGACCGTTCCCGCTGGGGGCACACGCCGAGGCGGGCGGTGTCCGGTTCGCGGTGACGTCCCACGTCGCCGACGCGGTCGAGGTCTGCCTGGTCGACGACGACGGCACCGAGAAGCGGGTCGAGCTGACCGAACGGACGTTCGGCGTCTGGCACGGGCTGGTGCCGGGTGTCACACCGGGGCAGCGGTACGGGTTCCGGGTGCACGGCCCGTACGACGCGGGGCGCGGGCTGCGGTGCAACCCGGCGAAGCTGCTGGTCGACCCGTACGCGCGGCAGGTCGAGGGCCGGATCACGAACCTGGAGGCGGCGCTCGGGTACGTCGGCGACCCGATGCACGGGCCGCCGTCCGCGGTCGACTCGCTCGGCAGCGTGCCGCTGTCCGTCGTGAGCTCGCCGGGCGGGGCGGACACGGGCGTGAAGCCCGAGGTGCCGTTCGAAGAGGCCGTGATCTACGAGATGCACGTCCGGGGCTTCACCAAGAACCACCCGGAGATCCCGGAGAAGCTGCGCGGCACGTACCTGGGTCTCGCGCACCCGGCGGCGATCGAGCACCTCACGCGGCTGGGCGTCACGACCGTCGAACTGTTGCCGGTGCAGGCGTTCCAGGACGAGCCGTCGCTGATCGGCAGGGGTGCGAGCAACTACTGGGGCTACTCGCCGCTCGCCTACTGCGCGCCGCACGCGGCCTACGCGAGCGAGCGCGGCAACGAGGTCCAGGAGTTCCGCACGATGGTCGCGGCGCTGCACGCGGCGAACATCGAGGTGCTGATCGACGTCGTCTACAACCACACCTGCGAGGGCGGTCCGGACGGGCCGACGATCTGCTTCCGCGGCTACGACGCGCCGGGCTACTACCTGCACGCGGGCGGCGGCAGCACGGTCGACATCACGGGCTGCGGCAACACGCTCGACGCCGGGTCGCCGCAGGTGGTCAGGCTGGTGACGGACTCGCTGCGGTACTGGGCGGCCGAGATGGGCGTCGACGGCTTCCGGTTCGACCTCGCCTCCACGATGGGGCGGCCGGGCGGCGGGTTCTTCGACCGCGACAGCGCGTTGCTCACGGCCATCACGACGGACCCGGTGCTGTGCCGGGCCAAGCTGATCGCCGAGCCGTGGGACGCGACGGGCGACGGTTACCGGGTCGGCGACTTCGGCGTGCAGTGGGCGGAGTGGAACGGCCGCTACCGCGACACGGTCAGGGACTTCTGGCGCGGGCACACGTCGGTGCGCGATCTCGCGTACCGGTTGTCCGGGTCGAGCGACCTGTACGCGGACGACCTGCGCCGGCCGTGGCAGTCGATCAACTTCATCACCGCGCACGACGGCTTCACGCTGCGGGACCTGGTGTCCTACAACGGAAAGCACAACGAGGAGAACGGCGAGTCCAACCGCGACGGCACGAACGACAACCGGTCGTGGAACTGCGGCGCGGAGGGTGAGACGTCCGATCCGGAGGTCCTCGCGCTGCGGGCCAAGCAGGCGCGGAACCTGCTCGCGACGCTGCTGCTGTCGACCGGCACGCCGATGATGACGGCGGGCGACGAGATGTGGCGCACCCAGGGCGGCAACAACAACGCGTACTGCCTCGACAACAAGGTGTCCTGGGTCGACTGGACGACGAGCGACGCGGGTGAGGCGCTGCTCGGGTTCACCCAACGGCTGATCGACCTGCGCGCGTCGTCCCCGGCGCTGCGGCAGCCCGAGTTCTTCGAGGGCCGCACGACGCCCAGCGGCAACCCCGACCTGGTGTGGTTCCGGCCGGACGGGCAGGAGATGGCCGAGACGGACTGGTTCGACGAGGGCCGCCGCACGCTCGGCATGTTCATCGACGGCTCGAACTGCCTTTCGCGCACGCGTGACGGTGAGCTCGTATCGGACGACTCGTGGCTGATGCTGATGCACGCCGGTGCGGATCCCATCGACGTGACGCTGCCGCACGAGCGCTACGGGCCGTCGTACGAGCCGTTCCTCGACACGACGACGGTCGACGGCTCCCCCGCCAACCCCGGTTCACTGACTCCACGCGCGAAGCTGTCGGTGGCGGCCCGCTCGTTGCTCTTGCTCCGCATTCCGCGCTAGAAATCCCTCCGGTCACTTGACTCTGTGTCCGACGTTCTTTCGCTCTGTGGACGCTCTAGCCACGTTCCGAAAATCTCTGGCACCATCTCGGTCGTGGTCGTCTACTGCTGGACCGACCGCACGATCGACCTCGTGCTCGTGGCGTCGTGCGGGTGTAGCCCGACGCGACGCACGCGCTGAGCAAGCGCCCTGCGTCGCGTCTTGATCGCTACCCCGTACCCGGACGCGGCCTTCAGGAGCGAGCGCGTGACCTCGACGTATGCCGAACAAGATCAATTCGACCTCCACCCCGTGCTGGACGGCCGGCTGCTGCGCGACGTGATCCACCCGTCCCGCGACCTGTGGACCCCTCGTGAGCTGCGCGACCTGACGTCGTTCGTGGCGAGCGAGCTGACCACGGGGCTGCTGCGGATCCTCGACTACTCGGAGGAACGCCGCTGGTGGGCGCGGCTCGGACTGACCGAGGGCGTCGAGCTCTGGCTGCTGTCGTGGCTGCCGGGCCAGCACACCGAGCCGCACGACCACGGCGGATCGGCCGGGTCGTTCACCGTGCTCACGGGCAAGCTGCAGGAGGACTACCGCTACCCCGCCGGGCCGATCCGGTCCGCCGTCCGCGACACCGGCGACGCGCTCGGCTTCGGGTCCGGGCGGGCGCACCAGGTGCTGAACCCGTTCGACGCCCCGGCCGCGACCGTGCACGCCTACTCGCCACCGCTCGTGCCGACACGCGAGTACGCGTCGCTGCTCGACATCCCCGACTCGATCCCGCCGCTGCCCGCGCAGCGCCTGCCGCTGGCGGAACTGCGTCAGCTGGCCGACCTGGAGGGCCCGTGAGCACCCTGGACGCCATCCTCGACGACGCGCGGTCGCACCTCCAGCGGCTGCAACCGCACGAGCTGCACCAGCTGGAGGACGCGCTGGTCGTGGACATCCGGCCGGCCCACAACCGGCTGGCCGAGGGCGAGATCGAGAACTCCGTCGTGGTCGAGCGGATCGTGCTGGAGTGGCGGCTCGACCCCGCGGGCGAGTGGCGGCTGCCGGGCTTCACCGCCGACACGACCGTGGTCGTGGTGTGCAACGAGGGCTGGGCGTCGTCGCTCGCGGCCAGGGACCTGCAGAAGATCGGGCTGCCGAACGCGACGGACCTCGTCGGCGGGTTCCGCGGCTGGCGCGCCGCCGGACTGCCGATCCGCGAGGGCGGCTCGCAGCCGGTGGTCTGAGTCCGGTGGGCTCGGTCCGGGAACCGCTCCCACGCCGGTAACGTCTGGTGATCGTGACGATTGTGCGCACGGTCGTGACGGCGCTGGTGGTGGCCGGCACGATCGCCTGGACCCTCTCGGAGTTCTACCTCGGCCTGGCCGGAGCGCTGGTCGGCCTGCTCGTGGAACTGACCGCGGCCCAGGCGGGCCTGGCGCTCGGCGCCGTCCTCTTCGGACTCCGGATCACGCACGTGATCATCGGCATCGGCGGTGAGCTGAAGTCGTGGACGTGGACGCACCAGCGGCTGGTGCTGCGCCGCATCCCGGTGCTCGCCACGGTCGGGATCACCGGGCTGAAGCCGGGGGTGCGCCGGCGGACCGTTCTCGCCGGGGCGTTCGCGATCCTGGTCTGCGCGGCGGTCGCGGCTCTGACGTGGCTCGCGATCGGGTCCTCGTTCGGCAAGGGCATGGCACTCGCCGCCACCGCGTGCTTCCTGCTGCAGCTCGTGCCGAGGGACCAGGCGGGCAACACCAGCCTCGGCTGGTTCGTGTTCACGCTGCCGAAGATGACCGGCCGGCCGCTCGGCGAGCTGGAGGCGCGGCCGGGCGTGATCGCCGGCATGGACGCCTACCAGCGTGGTGACCTCGACGAAGCCGAACGGATCTACGCCGAGCTCGTCCAGGAACACCCCGACCTGCTCACCGTCGTCGGGCTCAAGGTCGTGACGTCGTGTGCGCGCGAGCGCTACCTCGACGCGCTGCAGACCGTCATCGGCCTGAGCAACCGCCCTGACCTGAGCAAACGCGACCTGGCGTTCGTCATGGCGACCACCGCCGGGGTCGCGGTGCTGGCGGTCGAGGCGGGGCAGTTCCCGGCGGAGGCAGGGCTGGAGACCGCGCGCGGCATGTTCGCCAACGCCTACGAGGCCGGATATCCGAAGTCCCGCGCGCACGGGACGCTGGCGATCATGGCGCTGATCGAGGGCGACACCGCGAAGGCCAGGCAGCTCGCGGGGTACTCCGCCGAGTCGAGCGAGAACGCCCAGGGCCGGGCGGACGACCTGGTCACCATCGCGCGGGCGTGGATGGCGGACGGCGACAACGCGAAAGCCCGCGAACTCGTGGCCGAGGCGCACGAGCTCGCGGGCTGGAGTCCGCGGGTGGCGGCGACCCGCGCCCGTCTGCAGATCAGCTGATCCGAGGAAGTCCGGGTGGTCTCACGACCGCCGGGGAACCAGCTGGGCGACGGGAGCCGGAGGGCGCACCGGCGGCGTGATCGACGCCGTCCGGCGGGTCAGCCGGCCGAGCGGCGAGGATCAGCCGGGGGAATTGTTGCCGTTCCCGCCCGAGTTGCCCGCGCCGACGTTGTTGCCGCCGCCACCGTTGCTGTTGCCGTTACCGCCGTTGTTGTTGTTTCCGACGTTGTTGCCGTTGCCTCCGATGTTGCCCGATCCGGTGACGTTGCCGTTCCCGGGAGTCCACGGGTTGTGCGACAGCGCGGTGATGGAGATGGGACCGACGAGCTGCGTGTCCAGCACGTCCCGGCTCGGGGTCGGAGCGGCGTGCGCGGTCGACGCGAAAAGTCCCATGCCCGCGATGGCGGCACCGAGGACGATTGCCTTCTTGATCATCTGCAGTTTTCCGTTCTTCGAGCAGCGGATCGAGCAATTGCAGATTAACCACGTCTCCGAGCCGATTTCGAATCCTTCGCTCCATTGTGTGGTTTGAAGAAAAAGGCTTGGACTACGACGAATGGGTGACCTCGCAGCTCTTCGGTCCTATTCTTGTTCCTGAGGAATACCACGCTCCGCACACAGGAAAGGGCCCGTCACCGAGACCGGTGACGGGCCCTTCCCACCCCGCGATCAGATCAGCCCTTCTCCACCGGCAGCGGCAGTCCCGGCAGCGTGGGCAGGCCTCCTGGAGGTGCCGGCAGCCCGCACTTGCTCAGCAGGTCGGTGACGGTCTTGAGCAACGTGGTCAACAGGCCGGTGAGCTTGCCGACGTCGGGCAACGCACCGCTCGCGGCACCCAGGACGGTGCCGCCCAGCCCGGCGACGGACGCGATCAGGTTCAGCACGACGGGCAGGCACTCGGCCGGACCCGCGTACTCGGCGGCCTTGGCCGGCAGCGGCACACCCGGCACGCTCACCGGTGGTGTCGGCAGACAGCCCGCACTCTGCATGGCTGTCACGAGGCCGAGCAGGTCACCGATCAACGGTGTCACCGCACCCACGTTGGGCAGGGGCAGGAGACTGGCGATGGTCTTCTGGAGTTTTCCGGCGAGGTCCGTGACGAGACCGGCGCAGGCGGCTGGGAGTTCTGGCGCGGCGGGCGACGCGGTGGCAGCCGGGATGGTGGACGCGGTGAACAGAGCTGCGACGAGCGAGAGTGCGGTAATCGTTTTCTTCACGGCTACCTTCTTCCTCAATGCGCAATTCACTTGGAGCCGCACCGGAAATCGCTCACGAATTCAGGAGCGGTTCATTCCATGCCATGGAGCGTAAGCCCGCACACGTACCCCTACCAGCGGAGATCACGAATTCACCCACTCGAACAAGTGGTCATTCGTTTGAGGGAAGGGGGTACAGGGGTACACGCCTGCGCCATGTCACCAGCAGTGAACGGGAAACGAGGAAGACGAACACATCAGGGCATCCAGCTCGCCCTGGGAAGGCGAACCGGATGCCCTGTGTTGATCTGGTGAAACGTCAACTAGCGAGAACGACCCTGCCGAGTTCCGCCGGAGTCGCCAGCAGGCCGTGGCGCGGCAGCACGCGCACGGTGTACCCGAGCGCCCCCGCGTGCGGCAGCGGCACCTCGGCCTCGTAGTTGCCGTTGCCCGCGTAGTTCATGGGCGACGACACGACGTCCTTCAGCTCGTCGGAGTCGTGCGACACCTTGCCGAGCACGACCTGGACGTCCACTTCGGACGGTTCCAGCCCGGCCAGCTCGACCCGCGCGCGCACGATGACCGGCGCCCCGAGCACCGGCACCGACGAGCCGCCGAGCACCAGGTCGCTGTCGAGCACCCGCACCCGCGTCCACGACGCGCGCAGCCGGTGCCGGTACGCGGAGAGCTCCTTGGCGCCCCGGTAGCCCTCGCCGACGACGTTCTGCGCGGACGCGGCGGCCGGCGCGTAGTACGTCTCGACGTACTCGCGGACCATGCGCGAGGCCTGCACGACCGGGCCGAGCGAGGCCAGCGTGTGCCGGACCATCGACATCCAGCGGGTGGGCACGCCGTCCTCACCGCGGTCGTAGAACAGCGGCGCGACCTGCGAGCCGAGCAGGTCGTACAGCGCGTTCGCCTCCAGGTCGTCGCGGCGGACCGGATCGTTGACGCCGTCCGCGGTCGGGATGGCCCAGCCGTTCGAGCCGTCGTACAGCTCGTCCCACCAGCCGTCGCGGATGGACAGGTTGAGGCCGCCGTTCAACGCCGCCTTCATGCCCGAGGTACCGCACGCCTCAAGGGGACGCATCGGGTTGTTCAGCCACACGTCGCAGCCCCAGTACAGGTACCGGGCCATGGACATGTCGTAGTCCGGCAGGAAGACGATCCGGTGCCTCACGCCCGCGTCGTCGGCGTAGCGCACGATCTGCTGGATCAGCGCCTTGCCACCGTCATCGGCCGGGTGCGACTTGCCCGCCACGACGAGCTGCACGGGCCGTTCGGGGTGCAGCAGCAGCGAACGCAGCCGCTCCGGGTCGCGCAGCATGAGCGTGAGGCGCTTGTACGTCGGCACGCGCCGTGCGAAGCCCACGGTCAGCACGTTCGGGTCGAACACGCCGTCGGTCCAGCCCAGCTCCAGCGCCGACGCGCCGCGCTGCAGCCACGACTCGCGCACCCGCCGCCGCACCTCGTCGACCAGGCGGCCACGCAGGGTGCTGCGCAGCTCCCACAGCCCGGCGTCGGTGACCGGCTCGAACGAGCCGATGCCGAACCCGGTGCTGCTCTGGGTGTCCGCTTCGGACGCTCCCAGCAGCTTGCTCATCTCGGTCGCGGCCCACGTCGGTCCGTGCACGCCGTTGGTGACCGACCCGATCGGCACCTCGGTGGCGTCGAAGCCCGGCCAGAGGCCGCGGAACATGTCCCGGCTGACCTCACCGTGCAGTTTGGACACGCCGTTCGCGCGCTGGGCGAGCCGCAGCCCCATGTGCGCCATGTTGAACATGCCGGGGTTGTCCTCGGCGCCCAGCGCGAGGATGCGCTGGGTGTTCACGCCCGGCACCAGGTTCTCGGCGCCGAAGTAGTGCTGCACCAGGTCGACGGGGAACCGGTCGATGCCGGCGGGCACGGGGGTGTGCGTCGTGAACACCGCACCGGCGCGCGAGGCCGTGAGCGCCTGGTCGAAGTCGAGGCCGTCGTTGGTGATGTACTCGCGGATCCGCTCGAGGCCGAGGAACCCGGCGTGGCCCTCGTTGGTGTGGAAGACCTCGGGCTGCGCGTGCCCGGTGAGCTCGCAGAACGTCCGCACGGCCCGCACGCCGCCGATGCCCGCGAGGATCTCCTGGCGGATCCGGTGGTTCTGGTCGCCGCCGTAGAGCCGGTCGGTGACACCGCGCAGGTCCTCGTCGTTCTGCTCCACGTCCGAGTCGAGCAGCAGCAGCGGAACCCGCCCGACCTGCGCCTTCCAGATCTTCGCGCGCAGCATCCGGTCGCCTGGCATCGCCACGTGCACGAGCAGCGGCAGCCCGGACGGCTCGGTCAGCAGCTCGAGCGGCAGCCCGCGCGGGTCGAGCGACGGGTAGTGCTCGATCTGCCAGCCGTCGAGCGACAGCGACTGCCGGAAGTACCCGGACCGGTAGAGCAGACCGACCGCGATCAGCGGCACGCCCAGGTCGGACGCCGCCTTGAGGTGGTCGCCCGCGAGGATGCCGAGACCGCCCGAGTAGTTCGGCAGCGCCTCGTGCACGCCGAACTCCATCGAGAAGTACGCGACGCTCGTGGGCAGCGGCGTGTCCGGCGCACCGTGCTCACGGCGCTGGGTGATCTCGTCCTGCCGGCGCTGGTACCAGCGCGGCCCCTGCACGTACCGCTCCAGGTCACTCGCGAGCGCGTGGAGCTTGAGCAGGAACTGCTCGTCTCTCGCCAGTGCCTCCAGCTTCCCGGCGTCCACGACGGAGAGCAGGCGCAACGGGTCGCCACCGACCTCGGACCAGACGCGGGGGTCGATCGAGGCGAACAGGTCCTGCGTCGGCGGGTGCCACGTCCAGCGCAGGTTGGTGGCGAGCGTGCTCAACGCGGACAAGGGCTCCGGCAGGCTGGCTCGCACGGTGAACCGTCGAAGTGCTCGCATGACGAGCGAACTTACCTGCCACCCTCCAGGGGCTGACAACGTTCCCGGTCAGACCTGCAACGACTTGCAGAACCGGTCAAGACGGGCAGGGGCCGTGAACAGGTCAGAAGTGCAGCTCGGGACGCCTGTCCACGCCGGCGCCTCGGCGGAGCCCGGCACCCGGTCCGGTGACACCGGACGCGCCGACGCACCCGCCGGCCCGTGGTTCGCAGGTCTCGGGCGAACCCTGCGGGCCGTCCCTTCGAGACGGCCGCAGGGCGCCACGCCCGGCTCGGCCCGACCGGACGGCGCTCAGCCCCTCTGCTCGTTCGTGATCAGCGGCTTGTCGCCCTTGCCCGAGATCTTGAGCGTGTGCTCCTCGACCGAGACCTTGTTGGTCTCCTTCTCGGTCAGCTCCAGCGCCGTCGTGACGGTGAACGTGCCGTCCTCACCGGCGTCGACCAGCGGGCCCTCCTTGATCGCGACCTTGGAGAACTGGCCCCAGAACTCCTTCTCCTCGGCCGAGCTCGGCGCCTTGTCCGGGTCCCAGTCGCCTCGGGCGGCGTCGACGTTCGCCGGCAGCTTCGCGTAGTGCTGCTTCACGAAGGTCGTGATCTGGGCCGGGGTGAACTTGGTGGCCGGCGGCTTCGTCGTGGTCGTCGGGGCCGGCTTGGACGACGGCGTCTGCTTCTCGGTCGTCTTGGTCGGCGTGTTCTGCGTCGGCTTGTCGTAGGTGGGTTCCGGGGTCTCCGACGTGGTGGTCACCGACGGGTTCACCCCCGCGCCGGTCGAGTCGTCGCCGTAGTTCGAGTAGATCGCGTAGGCGACGCCGGAGATCAGGAGCACACCGAGGACCGCGGCCGCGACGGCGAGGCCGCGGTTGCTCTTCTTCGGTTCCGGTTCCGGCTCGTAGTCGTCGTAGCCGTCGTCGTAGGTCGCGGGCAGCGGGGCCGGCGGGCGGGTGCGCGGTGGCTGCTGCGGCGGCATCGGGCGCTGCGTCTGGGTGCCGGGACCCGCGGCGCCCATCACGGCGGTGCCGGTCGGCGGGGTCATCGGGCGCGGCGGGATCACGCGGGTGGCGGGGACGGGCTGGCCGGCGGCGATCGCCTTCAGCTCCTCCGCCGCCTGGGCCGCGGTCGGGCGCTGCGACGGCTCGTTCGCGAGGAGCCTCGTCAGCAGGCCGGTGAGCGGGCCCGAGCGCATCGGCGGGCGGGTCTCGCCGCGCGCGACCTTGTAGAGCAGGCCGAGGTCGTTCGTGCTCTTGCCGAACGGCGGTTCGCCCTCGGTCATCGCGTAGATCGTCGCGCCGAGCGAGAACACGTCCGAGGGCGGCGCGGGCTCGGCGCCGCGGGCCAGTTCCGGCGCCAGGTACGCGGGCGTGCCCGCGAGCATGCCGGTCTTGGTGACGGCCACATCGCCCAAAGCGCGCGAAATGCCGAAGTCGGTGATCTTGACGGTGCCGTCGCGTCCAATGAGGACGTTGCCGGGCTTGATGTCGCGGTGCACGATGCCGGCGGAATGGGCGGCGGCCAGCGCGCCAGCCGCCAGCGACCCGATGCGCGCGGCCTCCTGCGGCGGCATCGTGCCGCGGTCCGACAGGATCGACGAGAGGTTGCGGGAGGGCAGGTACTCCATGACGAGGCAGGGCTTGCCGTCCTCGACCACGACGTCGTACACGGCGATCGCGTTCGGGTGCTGCAGGCGCGCCGCGATGCGGCCCTCGCGCATGGCGCGCTGCACCGCCTCGTGGAACTCGTTCGACTCGACGTCGTTGAGAAGCAGCTGCTTGACCGCCACGTCACGGTGCAGGAACTCGTCGCGCGCCCGCCACACGACACCCATCGCACCGGCGCCGAGTTGGTCAAGCAGGACGTAGCGACCTCCAAGCTTGTTCACGCGCGCACGGTACCCGTAGCGCGCGTGTAACACGGTGAGTTGTACGGGAAGAGTGCAATCAGACAGCCACCAAGCATGGAGAAGGTGGACGAGAGACCCTGTGGGTGGACCGCAATCTTCATCGGGTTCCTCGACGCTCAGCAGGGCACCGCGACGCACCCGCCTGACCGCCGAGAAACGCGACGAAGGTTTGCGGTCCACCCACTGGACACGAACGGCGGTCGAGGTGTGCGATCGAACACGGCTGGGTACGGATCTAGATGGGGTAACCCGCTGTCAGAGGGCTTGATCGAGCAAGGCAGGATTCAACGCATTGACGCGGAGCGACACGGCTGAAGGGCGCTGCCGATGAGCGGACGACTCGGTATCGACGACGTGACCCCGGTGGTGTCGGCTGGCAGATACCCAGCCAAAGCCGTTGTGGGAGAACACATTCCGGTCCAGGCCACGGTCTGGCGCGAGGGGCACGACAAGCTCGCGGCCACCGTCACGTGGAGAGGGCCGAACGACCGAGTCGCTCGCCAGACCCGCATGCACGAGGTCGGAGTCGGCCTCGACAGGTGGGGCGCGACGGTGGTTCCGGACGCCGAGGGCGCCTGGAGCTTCCGCATCGATGCGTGGAGTGACCCCTGGGGCACCTGGAACCACGCCGTTGAGGTGAAGATCGCGGCGGGACAGGGTGCCGGTGATCTCGCAAACGATCTTGAAATCGGTGCCCAGCTACTCGATCGGGTGGCAAGGCGACCCGATAGGCGACAAGAGCGAGCTTTGCTCATGTCCGCGGCGGAGGCGCTGCGCGACACGGACAGGCCGCTCACCGAACGGGTCTCGCCGGCGCTCGCGGCCGACGTGCAGAAGATCATGTTCGAGCACCCCGTGCGCGAGCTGGTCACCAAGGGCAAGACGCACAAGATCTGGTGCGACCGCAAGAAGGCGGCGTACGGCTCGTGGTACGAGTTCTTCCCGCGCAGCACGGGCGGGATCGACGAGACCGGCCAGGCGGTGCACGGCACGTTCGCCACGGCGACCAAGGAGCTCGACCGGGTCGCGGCGATGGGCTTCGACGTCGTCTACTTCCCGCCGATCCACCCGATCGGGCGAGTCAACCGCAAGGGCCCCAACAACACGCTCGTCGCGACGCCCGAGGACACGGGATCACCGTGGGCCATCGGCGCGGACGAGGGCGGGCACGACGCGATCCACCCGCAGCTCGGCACCATCGAGGACTTCGACGCGCTCGTAGCGCGGGCGAAGGAGCTCGGACTGGAGGTCGCGCTCGACTTCGCGCTGCAGTGCGCGCCGGACCACCCGTGGGTGCTCAAGCACCCGGAGTGGTTCACGCAGCTGCCCGACGGCACGATCGCGTACGCCGAGAACCCGCCCAAGAAGTACCAGGACATCTACCCGATCAACTTCGACCTCGACCCGCAGGGCCTCTACCACGAGGTGTTGCGCGTGGTCCTGTTCTGGGCCGAGCACGGGGTGCGCATCTTCCGGGTCGACAACCCGCACACCAAGCCGCCGGACTTCTGGCAGTGGCTGATCTGGAAGGTGAAGGAGGTCTACCCGGACACGCTGTTCCTGGCCGAGGCCTTCACCCGCCCGGCCCGCCTCTACGGCCTCGCGAAGCTCGGCTTCACCCAGTCCTACACGTACTTCACGTGGCGGACGGGCAAGCAGGAGCTGATCGAGTTCGGCGAGGACATCCGCGACCACTGGGACGAGGCGCGGCCGAACCTGTTCGTGAACACGCCGGACATCCTGCACGAGTCGCTGCAGTTCGGCGGCCCCGCGATGTTCGGGCTCCGCGCGGCGCTCGCGGCCACCCTCTCCCCCACGTGGGGCGTGTACAGCGGTTACGAGCTGTTCGAGCACGAGGCCGTGAAGCCCGGCAGCGAGGAGTACCTCAACTCCGAGAAGTACCAGCTGCGGCCACGCGACTACGCCCGCGCACTGGCCGATGGCCGCAGCCTCGAGCCGTGGCTGCGCAAGCTCAACCACATCCGCAAGGCGCACCCAGCGCTCCAGCAGATGCGCACGCTGAAGTTCCAGAGCGTCGAGAACGACGCGTTGGTCGCCTTCTCCAAGCGCGATCCGGCGACCGGAGACACGGTCGTGGTCGTCGTCAGCCTCGACCCGCACAACGCGCAGGAGGGGACGCTGTACCTCGACCTGCCGGAGCTCGGGTTCGACTGGCACGAGCGCGTGATCGCACACGACGAGGTCACCGGCGAGACGTGGGACTGGGGCCAGGCGAACTACATCCGCCTCGAACCCTGGCGCGCCACCGCACACGTCGTGAGCCTGCAACGACGTTTCTCCTAGGGCACCCTTCAGCATGCTCACCCGCACAACCCCCGACGAGGTGGGAACCATGTCCGACGACACCCGTCCCGACTCCGCGCTCGGGCTGGAAGGAACACCCCACACCGGCGAGGCCGTCGACGCGGAAGGCTTCCTGGTCGAACCCCAGGCCGAGGACTTCAAGTCGGCCAAGCCGGCCTCGGCGAACCCCGACTGGTTCAAGGGCGCGGTCTTCTACGAGGTCCTCGTCCGCGCCTTCAGCGACTCCAACGGTGACGGCACGGGCGACCTCCGGGGGCTCGCCTCCCGCCTCGACTACCTGGAGTGGCTCGGCGTCGACTGCCTCTGGCTGCCGCCGTTCTACGCCTCTCCGCTGCGCGACGGCGGGTACGACATCAGCGACTTCCGCGCGGTGCTGCCGGAGTTCGGCACGGTCGAGGACTTCGTCTACCTGCTCGAGGAGGCGCACCGCCGGGGCATCCGGGTGATCACCGACCTGGTGCTCAACCACACCTCGGACGCGCACCCGTGGTTCCAGGAGTCGCGGCAGAACCCGGACGGCCCGTACGGCGACTACTACGTGTGGAGCGACGACGATTCGCGGTACTCCGACGCGCGGATCATCTTCGTCGACACGGAGACGTCGAACTGGACCTACGACCCGGTGCGCGGGCAGTTCTTCTGGCACCGCTTCTTCAGCCACCAGCCGGACCTCAACTACGAGAACCCGGAGGTGCAGGAGGCGATGCTCGACATCCTGCGCTTCTGGCTCGACCTCGGCATCGACGGGTTCCGCCTCGACGCCGTGCCGTACCTCTTCGAAGAGGAGGGCACGATCTGCGAGAACCTGCCGCGCACGCACGAGTTCCTCAAGAAGTGCCGCAAGGTCGTCGACGACGAGTTCCCCGGCCGGGTGCTGCTGGCGGAGGCGAACCAGTGGCCGTCGGACGTGGTCGAGTACTTCGGCGACCCGGCGGTCGGCGGGGACGAGTGCCACATGGCGTTCCACTTCCCGTTGATGCCGCGGATCTTCATGGCGGTGCGGCGGGAGTCGCGGTTCCCGATCTCGGAGATCCTGGCGCAGACGCCGGCGATCCCGGAGAACGCCCAGTGGGGCATCTTCCTGCGCAACCACGACGAGCTCACGCTCGAGATGGTCAGCGACGAAGAGCGCGACTACATGTACTCCGAGTACGCCAAGGACCCGCGGATGAAGGCGAACATCGGCATCCGCCGACGGCTCGCCCCGCTGCTGGAGAACGACCGCAACCAGCACGAACTGTTCACCGCGCTGCTGCTGTC
>NZ_FOFV01000034.1 GCF_900111005.1 Lentzea albida | reverse complement strand
GTAACCGGTCGAAGTCCACCCGGCCTCGGGCCAGCGCGGCATAGCCGCTGCCATGCCCGCGGCGATGCTCGCCGGCCAGCGACAGCTCCGCGATCGACCGCACCGGGCCGTCCCCGCACAACACCGCATCGCTCAGCTCGAACAACGCGTCCGCACGCCGCGTCAGACAGCGGTAGAACTCCTGACGCACTCCGGACAGCTCCCTGGACGCGGCGGCGTCACGGGCATGGTGCACACTGATCAACTGAAGCCCTTGGTGACGATCTTCTTCCCTAGACAAGAAGAATGATCAACCAAGGGCTTCACTCATGATCAACCAGGGTCACGCCCAACCGTTCAGAGGTTAAAACTCAAGCTAGTGGTGTGTCCCAGAAGGTCGGCGAGGTGATCCACGCTCAGCAGGGCGCCTCGCGGCACCCGTCTGACCGCGAATTACCCTGGCAACCTCCTGCGCCACACCACTGGTTCGCGCTGACGGCGGGGTGTGGCCGATGGGAACCCATCGGCCACACCCCGTTCGCGTTCCGGGACTCGCCGGCCCAGCGGCCGAACGGGCGAACCGCCGGCCGTGAAGATCCACTCGATAGATTGATCTTCGTGCTCTCCCGTGACCGGCTGCGCGTCCTGGTCGACGCTCCGTGGTTCAACAAGGTGATCACCGCGGTGATCCTCGTCAACGCGGTCACGCTGGGTGCCGAGACGTCCCCGCAGCTCATGGCGTCCTTCGGGGACGCGCTGCACGCCGTCGACCGGCTGGTGCTGGCGGTCTTCGTCGTCGAGCTCGCGCTCCGCTTCGGCGCCTGCGGACGCGCCTTCTTCCGCGACCCGTGGAACTGGTTCGACACCGTGGTCGTGGCGATCACGTTGCTGCCGACCACTTCCGGCGCGTTCTCCGTGCTGCGCGCCCTGAGGGTGCTGCGGGTGCTGCGGCTCGTGTCCGTGGTGCCCAGCATGCGGCGGGTCGTGTCGGCGTTGCTGACCGCGTTGCCGGGCATGGCCTCCATCACCGCGTTGCTGTCGCTGGTGCTGTACGTGTCGGCGGTGATCGCCACGAAGCTGTTCAGCGGCGTCGCGCCCGAGTACTTCGGCGACCTCGGCGACTCGCTGTTCACGCTGTTCCAGGTGATGACCGGGGAGGCGTGGTCGGAGGTCGCGCGCCAGGTCATGCAGGAGAAGCCCTTCGCGTGGGTGTTCTTCGTCGGCTACCTCGTCGTCACGACGTTCACGGTGCTCAACCTGTTCATCGCGGTGGCCGTGAGCGCGATGCAGGCCCAGATGACCGAGGAGCACGCGGAGCACGACCGCGAGGAGATGGCGGCGACGATGGAGATCCTCGCCGAGGTCCGCAGAATTCGCGCCGACGTGGAAGAACTGCGCGGCCGTACGTCCGTCTGAGCGGCGGCGCGGTCACCCGGCCAGGAGCGGCCGCTTCTACCGAGGGTGTCAGTTCACCGCGGCCGTGCACCGCAAAAGGTGGTTTACCAATTCGAAGCCGTTTCTCCTTGCTGGCCGGGTATGCCACCGGAAGATCTTCCGAGCGGGGAGGAACGAAATGCTTGAGAAAACAGGCAAAGTACGAAAACTCTTGCTGGCCCTGACGGTTCTGCTGGCCACCGTCGCGACGCCCGCGGCCCAGGCGGAGTTCGCCCCGGTGGGACGCGCGCAGTCGTTCTGGCTGCACCTCAACAGCACGCCGGTGTCCGACGAGATGATCGCCGTCGAGGCCAAAAGGCGTGCTCACGTCGTGCTGAACGCCTGGGAGGGCGACCTCCTGCGCAAGCTCAAGGCCGCGAACCCCGCCGTGAAGGTCTTCGTCTACAAGGACCTCTCCTCCACCCGCTCCTATGCGTGCAAGAACGGGAAGGACGATGAGCACCTGCCCACCGGACTGGGGTACTGCGAGGTCCGCCGAACCCACCCGGAGTGGTTCCTCAAGGGGAAGAAGGGACAGGAACTCGAGTACTCGGGGTACGACGGCCACTGGCAGATGGACGTCGGAAATCCCGAATACCGCAAAGCGTGGGTGAAACGCGTCGTCGAATCGTCGAAGGCCACCGGATTCGACGGTGTCTTCCTCGACAACGCCCTGTACGCCTGCGACGCCTACCACTCCGGCGAGTGCCCGCCGAAGTACCCGGACAACGCCTCTTTCCAGCAGGCGTACCGGGGCATGCTCGCCGAGGTGAAGACCGGGTTCAGGGCCGCGGGCCTGCTGTCGGTCGGCAACCTGACCAACGCTCGGCTGCACCCCGGCGGCTGGGAGCTGTACGGCCTCTACCTCGACGGCGCGTTCGACGAGTGGTGGCTGGCGTTCTCGAGCGACAGGCTGCTCGAGGAGTACCCGGAGGGCTGGAGCAGGCAGGTCGCCGAGATCACCGTCAACGAGGCGCAGGGCAAGATGACCTGGGTGCAGCCGCACTTCGACGAGGGGGACACGCAGGCCTTCCGCTACGCGCTCGCCAGCCTGTTCATGACCACCTCCGGCAAGGCCGCGATCGCCGAGGTCGCGAAGACCGACGGCTACGGCGACGCGACGGCGTGGCACCCCGAGTACGACTGGTACCTCGGCCACCCCGTCGGCACCTACCGCCCGGTCGCGAACAAGGTGTTCCGCAGGGACTTCACTTGCGGCGTGGCGCTCGTCAACGCCAACCCGACCGGGACCCGCCCGACCAGGATCGACCTGCCGCGCACCTACACCGACCAGGACGGCAAGGCCGTCAGCTCGGTCAGCCTGGCCGGCACGAGCGGCGCGCTCCTGCGCGCGAACTGCTGACGCCCGGTCGCGTCACGCTCCGGCGATGACGGCGAGCAGCATGCGGAGCTCGGCTTCCGCGGTGTGCCCCGCGCCGGACTCGACGAACACGGACCTGGCCAGAGCCGTCCCGATCAGCACGAGCGCGAGGACTTCGACCTGCGCGCCGTCGATCCGCCTGGCCAGCTCCCCCCGCTCGACGGCTTGTGCCACCAGGCTCTCCAGCTCTTCGCGGACGGCCAGGTACACGTCGTCGCGGAGGATCTGCCGCAGCGCCGGGTCGTGCGCGGCCTGCCCCATCAGGGACAGCAGCGCGGGACCGGTGGCAGCTTCGAGGATCTTCCGCTTGCGCGCCAGGAGCTCCCGCACGTCGCCTTTGAGGGAGCCGGTGTCGACGCCGCGCAGTTCGGCGTGGGTGATGTGCCGGGCGACGGCGCCCGCGAGCGCCTGCTTGGAGGGCCAGCGCCGGTAGAGCGACGCGGTGGAGGCGCCCGCGCGCTTCGCGACGGCCGTCGTGGTGAACGCGGCCCAACCCGACTCGGTCAGGACCTCGATCGCCGCGGTGATCAGCGCCTCGTCCACCCGCGGGTCCTTGGGGCGCCCGATCTCGGCTTTCTCAGTCATCGCCGGCCAGTGTACCCACCGGAAGAAACGAAAAGGATCTGTTTCGTATTGGTGTACGGTGGCGGCATGACCATCCCTGCCGTCGTGTCCGACGCGCGCAAGGTGTTCGAGTCCGGCGCCACGCGCTCCCCCTCCGCCCGTGCCGCGAGCCTCCGGGCGTTGCGCGCGATGATCATCGACAACGAGGCCGCGATCGAGGCCGCCCTGTGGGCAGACCTGCACAAAGGCGCGGGCGAGGCGCAGCTGACCGAGATCGGCGTGGTGCTGGCGGAGATCGGCCACGCCCTGCGCCACCTGCGGAGGCGGACGCGGCCCCGGCGCGGCCCGGTCCCCCTCGCGTTGTGGCCCGCGCGTGCCCGGCTGGTGTCCGAGCCGCTCGGCGTGGTGCTGGTGATCGCGCCGTGGAACTACCCGCTGCAGCTGCTGCTCGACCCGCTGGCGGGGGTGCTGGCCGCGGGCAACACCGCGGTGCTCAAGCCGAGCGAGCTGGCCCCGGAGACCTCGGCGCTGGTCGCGCGCCTCGTGCCCGCCTACTTCCCCGGCGGCGAGGTGCGCGTCGTCGAGGGAGGCGTCGAGGAGACCACCGAGCTGCTGGCCCAGCGGTTCGACCACATCGTGTTCACCGGCAGCGGCGCGGTCGGCCGGATCGTGATGCGCGCGGCGGCCGAGCACCTCACGCCGGTGACGCTGGAGCTGGGCGGCAAGTCGCCCGCGTGGGTCGACGACGACGCGCGCCTCGACCAGGCGGCGCGGCGGCTGGTGTGGGCGAAGTTCACCAACGCGGGCCAGACGTGCGTCGCCCCCGACTACGTGATGACCACCCCGGACCGGGTGCCCGCGCTCGTCGAGGCGTTGCGCCGGGCGATCGCGGACCTGTGGGGCGACGACCCGCGGGCGAGCGGCGACTACGGCCGTGTCGTGAACGAGCGGCAGTTCGACCGGCTCGTGGCGTTGCTGGACGGCGCGGACGTGGTGATCGGCGGCGAGCACGACCGCGCGGAGCGGTACCTCGCCCCCACCGTCGTCGTGAGCGGTGGCCGCGCGGTCGGCCCGGACGCGACGGACCCGTTGCTGCGCGAGGAGATCTTCGGCCCGGTCCTGCCGATCGTCGCGGTCGAGTCGGCCGAGCAGGCGGTCGACGTCGTGAACAACTGGGACAAGCCCCTCGCGCTGTACGTGTTCACTTCCTCCGCCCGCACCCGCAAGCTCTTCGAGCAGCGGACGTCGTCCGGCGCGGTGGTGCACGACGCGGGCCTGATCCACGTCGCGGCGACCGGGCTGCCGTTCGGCGGCGTCGGGGCCAGCGGGATGGGCGCGTACCACGGGCCTTACTCGTGGCGGGCGTTCTCGCACCTCAAGCCGGTGCTGCGCAAGCCGCTCGCACTCGACACGCTGCGCCTGGCGCAGCCGCCGTTCACCGGCTTCGGGTCGCGACTCGCACAACGGCTGACGCGACTCGGCTGAGCACGCCGATAGTCGTCGGAAGTGTGGGCGTGCGCTGAAGCCGGCATCGGCCAACGCACGCCCACACCTCCACGCCGACCGTCTGGCCGCCCCGAGGACTACAGGGCGGAGAAGTGCGCCGCGTCCCCCACCACCGTCGTGCTGGCCACCCCGTCCACGCTCACCGGCACGTCCCCGGCGATCGTGATCCGGTGCAGCCGGCGCCGCAGGTCGTCGTAGTCCGCCACGCCGTAGTGCTGGGTGGCGCGGTTGTCCCACACGGCCACGTCCCCGTCCGACCACTGCCACCGCACGGTGTTCTCCAACCGGGTCACCCGGTTCTGCAGCAGGTCGAAGATCGCCCGCGACTCGGCGGTGCTGACGCCCACGATGCGCTTCACGAAATGGCCGAGCAGCAGGGCGCGTTCGCCGGTCTCCGGGTGCACGCGCACCACCGGGTGCTCGGTCTCGTAGCGCAGCGACTCGAACTCGTCGCGGTAGGCCTCCTCCTTGACGTCCACTCCCCCGATGCGGGTCGAGTCGACGGCGGCCGCGTAGTCGTAGAGGTTCGTGTGCACGGCCCAGAGGCGGTCCACCAGGGCCTTGAGGGCTTCGGGCAGCTCGTCGTAGGCGCGGGCGGTGTTGGCCCACACCGTGTTGCCGCCGTAGGGCGGGAGCTCGATCGCCCGCAGGATGCTGATGGCGGGCACCCGGTCCACGAACGTGACGTCGGTGTGCCAGCTGTTCGCCTTGCCCTGCTCGGAGTCGATGGCGAGGACGTTGGCGTGCTGCTCGCCCTTGACCGTGGGGTGCGCGAGGGTCGGCTCGCCGAGCAGGCGGGCGAACGCGAGCTGGCCCGCGTCGTCGAGGTGGTCCTGGCCGGAGAAGAACACCACCTTGTGCGCCAGCAGCGCCGTGCGGATCTCGGTGACGACCTCCTCGGGCAGGTCGCCGCCGAGGCGGACGCCGTCGATCCGCGCTCCGATGCCCGCACCCAGTTTGCGGACCGTGACGGAGAGCTGTGCGGTCATCGCTGACTTCCTTTCGTGGTGGGCGAACCTGCCCTCCCACCGTGCTGACACCGGCGCCGCCCGCGCAACATTGCGCGCGGAGAAATCAAGTCTTCCCAAGGGGTGGACGTGGTTGCGGCGAACTCCTCGTCACTCCACTGAGGACAGTCAGTCCGAGGAGGGCACCCGCTGCTCACCGCCCGTCGGCGCGCCGCTCGCGGAACGCGATCATGTTCATCCTGTTGCCGCACCGCACGCTGCAGAACCGCTTGAGGCCGTTGCGGGACAGGTCGAACAGCAGGCCCTCGCAGTCGTCGGCCGCGCAGACCCGCAGGCGGCCCATCTCGTTCATGCGGATCACGTCGATGAGGGCCAGTGCGGCCTCCACCCGCATGCGCTCGGCGAGCGGGGAGGTGGGTTCGGTGGCGTGCATGTGCCAGTCGAGGTCGTCGTGCCGCACGAGGTGCGGCAACGCCTTGGCGTCGCGCAGCATCTTGTTGACGGCCTCCACGGCGTCGTCGCGGGCGAACGACCACACGCTCCTGAGGAGTGCGCGGGTGCGGTGGACGTCCCGCAGTTCCGCCTCGTCGCCGTCGATGCGGCCCGTGTAGGGGAAGCGGCCCAGGAAGTCTTGGAGCTGGGCGACCGTGGCCAGTTCGTCTTCGCCGCCGCGGGAGGCCGACGGGTCGGTGTTGCACAGCGCCACGACGAACTCGAGCGACTCCTCCGTGTCAGGGGCAAAACGCAAATTGACTCCTTACCGGGACCGGCCTAGCGTCAGGGGTGTCGGCCAGGTTAGGCCATGACATCGTTCGGGACCGGGAGGCACGCGAGCATGGGGATTTCGAAGTCGGCCGGTCTGATCGCCGCGGCGGTCTCGTTCCTCTCGTTCGGCACCTCCGGTGCGTTCGTCAAACCGCTGCTGGAGGCCGGGTGGTCCCCCGCCGCCGCGGTGACGGCCCGTGCGCTCACCGCCGGTCTGGTGCTGCTCCCGCTGGTCGTCGTCGTGATGCGCGGGCGGTGGGGGTTGCTGCGGGAGGCCCGCTGGCCCGTGCTGGGCATGGGCCTGGTGGGCGTGGCGGTCACGCAGGTCCTCTACTTCGCCGCGATCCAGCGGATCCCGGTGGCGACGGCGCTGCTGATCGAGTTCCTCGCGCCGCTCATCCTGGTCGGGTTCACCTGGGCGGTCAGCCGCCGCACGCCCGCGCCGGTCGTGCTCGTCGGCTCGGTGCTCGCGGTGGGCGGGCTGGTGCTGGTGATCGGGCCCGGGGCGATCCAGGCCGTGGACCCGGTCGGCCTCGCGGCGGCGTTCGGTGCCGCCATCGGGTGCTCGGTGTACTTCGTGATCGCCGCCCGTCCCAACAACGGGCTGCCGCCGGTCGCGCTCGCGGGCGCGGGGCTGCTGGTGGCGGTGCCCGTGCTGGCGCTGGTGGGGCTGACGGGGCTGCTGCCGTTCACCGCGACGTTCGGTGACGTGCCGCTGTTCGGCGAGCCCACCGCCTGGTGGGTGCCGTTGCTCGTGGTCGCGGTCGTCGGCACGGCGCTGGCGTACGCGAGCGGCATCACCGCCTCCGGTGTCCTCGGCTCGCGGCTCGCGTCGTTCATCGCGCTGCTGGAGGTCGTCTCCGCCTCGCTGTTCGCCTGGCTCCTGCTGGGCGAGGGACTCTCGCCGCTGCAGCTGGTCGGCGGGCTGCTGATCCTCGCCGGCATCGCGTCGGTGAAGGCGGAGCGGCAGAAGGTGGAACCGGTGGTCGCACCGGCCGCCGCCTAGAAAGCCCCGACGTGGAATAGTTTTTCGCATCGAGAACGCGAATGGCGGGTTTGTAACAGCTTTCGTCGCACGGACTATGTGCCGTGCATGACGTCGCCCAGACGAAGACCCTCGACCTCGTGGACGAACCGGCTCGCTTCCCTTCCCGTGTCCGTCCTCCTCGCGGCTGCGCCTGTCACGGTGGCCCAGGCGCAGCCCGCGACCTGCGGAGAAGTCGAGATCGTGGCGTTCAGCGACACCGGTGAGACCCTGGACAGGATCATCGGCACGGCCGGCGTCACGGTCCACCGCGTCACCCACCCGCCGATCGCGTCGACGGATTTCTTCAACGGGAACGAGGCCCTCTTCGACTCGGTCGAGCACAGCCGGTTCCTCGGCGGCGAATACCTGCGCCAACGGTACGAAGAATGCGGATCCGCCGGAACCCGTTTCATTCTCGCCGGGCATTCGCAGGGCGTCCTCGCCGCGCGCGAGGTCGCCCTGGACGTTCCGGCCGCCTGGATCGCCGGGGTGTTCGGCGTCGGGGACCCGGCGCAGAAGGCCGGGGCCCGCGGTGTCACCGGCGGCGGTGCCGACGGCAACGGCCTCCACCGGCAGCGGGTCGGCAAGGACGACGGCACGGCGAGCAGCGACCCGTTCTACGACCTGCCGGTGCCGGTCTTCCTGTTCTGCCACGACGACGACCCCGTCTGCGCCGGCACGCCGTCGCCGGACCTCGGTCCGCACTTCGGCTACGGCGAGGCGCCGGAGGAACGCCAGGAGCTCGCTCTCCGCCTCCGGGACCTGGTGGAGGCCGCTCCCGCACCCCTTCCCGATCCCGGCCCGGCGGACCTGATGTTCGCCATCGACACGACCGGGTCGATGACGCCCTTCCTCGCCGCCGCGGCCGCGAGCGCCGAGAGCACCGCCGACGCGCTGCGCGCCCTGAGCTCGAAGGCACGGGTCGGGCTGGTCGAGTACCGGGACCACGGCGGCGGCCGCGCGGCGCGGACCGTCGTCCCGCTGACGGAGGACTTCGCCGCGTTCGAGTCGGGGCTGCGCGGACTGCGGGCGGACGATGGCGGCGACACGCCGGAGGCCGTCCACTTCGGACTCGTCACGGCGCTCGGCGCGGACTGGGACCGCGGGGCAGCACGTGCGCTCATCGTGCTCGGTGACGGCCCGGCGCACGACCCCGAACCGGTCACGGGCCTGACCGCCGCGGCCCTCACGGACATCGCGAGGGGTGTCGCGCCGCTGCCCGGCGGTGCCGCCTCCGCCCGCACCGTCACCGGGCCCGGTACCGGCGTGAGGATCCCGCCGGTTCCCGTCTACGCGTTGGCGGCCAACGACTCGCTGAGCGCTCAGATGGGCCCGATCACGACCGCGACCGGCGGTGCCGTGTTCCCGATCAAGACTTCCGACGAGGTGGGCAAGAGCGTCGTGCGGGTCATCGAGGACGCGACGACCGCGCCGGCCGCCGGGCTCAGGGCGGCGGCCACCGTGCTCGCCGGCACCAGGACCACGCTCAGCGGTCTCGGCTCCAGCCGCGCCGGTGACGCCACCTTCGCGTTCGACTTCGACGACGACGGCGCAATCGACCGGTCGGGCCTCGACGCCACCGCGACGCACACCTACCCGGCGCCCGGCGGGACGAAGGCGCGGCTGGTCGTCACCGATCGCCGCGGTCGTTCGTCCGAGGCCGTGGTGGACGTCGAGGTCCGCGCACCGGATTCCCTGGACCGCGCCGATCCGCGGCCATCGGCGTCGACGGGTGATCTCACCTTCACCGCGGCCACCGGCGTCGGTTGCGTCCTGCTGGGCTGCGGGATCCTGCTCCTCGTGACCGCCCGGCGCCGCGGGCGGCAGTGACCCGTCAGTGATCCCTCAGGCACCGTCAGGCGACGACCACCTCGACACCCGCCGACCGCAGCTTGTCCAGTTCCTCCGCGGGTGCGGACGAGTCGGTGATCAGCACGTGCACGTCGGAGATGCCGGCGATGCGGGAGAAGGCGCGCTTGCCGACCTTGGACCCGTCGGCGAGCACCACCACCCGGTCGGCGGTGCGCAGCAGGCAGTGGTCGGTCTGCGCCTCGACCTCGTCGTGGGTGGCGATGCCGCTGCGCGCGTCGATGCCGTCCACGCCGAGGAACACCAGGTCGAGGCTGATGCCGGCGAGGGCCCGGTCGGCGATCGGGCCCACCAGTTCGTAGCTCTCCGGACGGACGCCGCCGCCGGTGACCACCAGGTCGATCATCGGGCGCGGGCAGAGGTCCGAGGCGATGTTGAGCGCGTTCGTCACGACCTTCAGCGGCCTAGTGACGGCCAGCAGGCGCGCGAGTTCCGTGGTCGTGGTGCCGCCGTTGAGGCCGACCGACTGGACCGACTCGGTCACGAACCTGGCGGCGGCCTCCGCGATCTGCCGCTTCTCCTCGCGGCGGCCCACGCGGTAGCGCAGCGGGAGCTCGTAGATCACCTCGACCGCCACCGCGCCGCCGTGCGTGCGCTTGAGCAGCTTCTGCTCTTCCAGTGACTGGAGGTCGCGCCGGATCGAGGCCACGGACGTGCCCAGGTCCTCCGCGAGCCCGGTGACGCTCACCGAGCCCGCGTCCGCGAGCTTGCCCAGGATCGCGGCGAGACGCTGCTCTTGACGCATTCGATCACTATAGCGCACGAATACTGCTCGGTTTGGCATCAATTGAGCCGGTTTCACGCACTGGACATGCTCGTTATCGCCGCAGTGCGGCGGGCAGCAGGTCACCGTGCGCCGCCGTCATCGCCGCGACGAGGTCGTCGATCTGGTCGACCGTCAGCGCGGCGGCGGTCGCCGGGTCGCACAGCGCCGCGTGCCGGACGTGGGCGGGATCGCCCTCGACGGCCGCGGCCACGGTCAGCTCGACCACGTTGAGGAAGCTCCGGTTCACGGCGGCGAGCTGGCGCGGCAGGGCGCCGACGCGGTGCGGGTGCACGCCCAGCCGGTCGAGGGTCGCCGGCACCTCCACGGCGGCGCCCTCGGGCAGGTTCGAGATCAGGCCGTGGTTCGCCACGTTGACCTGGATCGTGCGCTGACGGCCGGTGACCAGGCTGTGGATCACCTGCGGCGCGTACTCGACCGCCTCGTCCTCCAGGGGAGGCAACGACTCCCCGGCGGCCAGCGCGTCGCGCGTCTTCTCGTACGTGGCCACGTTCTCCGCGCTGATCGTCGCGTAGTCGCGGACCGGGATGCGCAGTCGCTCCACTTCGGATTCGTGCTTGAGGTACCACGGCACGTACTCGCAGGAGTGCTCGCTCGTCTCCGTCGGGTAGAAGCCGAGCCGGCGGTAGAGGTCGACGCGCACGCGCCGGGCCAGGCCGGGGTCGGCGGCGATGGCGGCGTCGAGCGCCGGGTACAGGTCGCGCCCCCGGTGCTGCCACCGCAGGATCCACGCCTGGTGGTTCACGCCCGCCGACAGGAAGTCGACCTCGTCGTGCGGCACGCCGACCAGCGCGCTCAGGTCGTGGACCGTCCAGTGCACCGAGTGGCACAGGCCGACGGCCTTCAGCCGCGGCGCGACGGCCGCCAGGTACTGGACGTTCATCGCCATCGGGTTGGTGTAGTTCAGCAACCACGCGTCCGGGCACACGGCGAGCACGTCGGTGGCGAGCCCGTCGAGGAACGGGAACGTGCGCAGGCCGCGGAAGATCCCGCCGATGCCGAGCGTGTCGCCGATGGTCTGCCGCAGCCCGAACGACTCCGGCACGTCGAAGTCCCGCATCGTCGCCTCGTGGCCGCCGATCGCGACCATGTTGACGACGACGTCGGCGCCCTCCAGCGCCTCGCGGCGCGACAGCGAGGTGCGGATGCGGGCGCCGCCCTCCCCCGCGGTGAGACGGGCCAGCCCGGCCGCCACCTCGAGCCGTTCGGGATCGACGTCGTGCAACGAGATCGTGCAGCCGGCGAGCTCGGGGAACGACAGGACGTCGCGGAGCAGCTGGCGGGTGAACTCGACGGAACCCGCGCCCACGAACGCGATGGTGAACATTGGTCAGCCTTCCGGTACCGGGGTCTACGGGTGTCAGGTCGCCGGGTCGAGGATGACCGAGCGGCTCAGGTTGCGCGGGGTGTCGGGGTCGAGTCCGCGCAGCAGCGCCACCTCCACGGCCAGGCGGTGCACGGCCACGAGCTCGGCGAGCGGGTCGCGGTCGCGGGCGAACCACCGGCCGCCGGTCGCGGCGACCTCGGCGTCGAGGCCCGCGGGCACCGCGCCGAACGCCCAGACCAGCGAGCCCTCGTCGGTGATGGCGATCGGCCCGTGCCGGTACTCGGCGGCCGGGTAGGACTCGGTCCAGCTCAGCGACGCCTCGCGCATCTTCAGCGCGGCCTCCGCGGCCAGGCCGGTCGTCCAGGGCGCCCCGCCTAGGAACGTGAACTGGTCGCGCTGCACCAGGTCCTCGGGCAGCGGTTCGGCGAGGGCCTGTTCGGCGTCGAGGACCGCGCGCTCCAGCCATTCGCCGAGGTGGGCGCGGAACAGGACCAGCGCGGTCGTCGCGAACCGGGTCTGCACGACCGAGCGCTCGTCGGCGAACTCCAGCGCCACCACCTGGTCGGCCAGCGCGGTCACCGGCGTGCCGGGAGTGCCGACGACCGCCGTCACGGGCACCTCCAGCCGCCGCACCACGTCGACCACCTCGGTGGTGGTGCCCGAGCGGGTCAGCGCCACGACGCGGTCGTAGGCGCGGCCGAACGGGAACTCGGACGCGGCGAACGCGTCGGTCTCGCCGTGGCCCGCGTCCTCGCGCAGCCGGGCGTAGGCCTGGGCCATGAACAAAGACGTGCCGCACCCGACGACCGCGACGCGTTCCGTGCGCCGGGGCAGGGCGTCCGCGGTCTCCGGTTCGGCGGCGAGTGCGACGGCCCGGCGCCAGCAGCCGGGTTGTGACGCGATCTCCGCGTTGGTGTGCCGTGCGGCGGAGTTGATGTGCATGGCGGAACCCCTTTGGTCGGTCACTTGATGCCCGCTGCGGCCACCGACCGCACGAAGAACCGCTGGGCGAAGAAGAACACGAGCAGGACGGGCAGCTGGCTGAGCACCGTGCCGGCCATGAGCTTCGGCCAGTTCGTGGTGTGCGCGCCCTGGAAGCTCTGCAGTCCCAGTTGGACGGTCATCACGTCCGGGCTCTGCACGGCGATGAGCGGCCACAGGAAGTCGTTCCAGGTCTGCAGGAACGTCAGCACGGCCAGGGTGGCGAGCGTCGGGCGCATCAACGGCAGCAGCACCTGGAGCAGCGTGCGCAGCCTGCTCGCGCCGTCGATGCGGGCGGCCTCCTCCAGTTCCCTCGGCAGGGTCGTGAAGAACTGCCGCATCAGGAACACGCCGAACGCGGTGGCGAGGTTGGGCGCGATCAACGCGCCGAGCGTGTCGACCAGGCCGAGCGACCGCATCATGATCAGCAGCGGCAGCATGACGATCTGGAACGGCACCATCAGCGTCGCGAGCATCAGCACGAACGCGACCTTGCTGCCGATGAACGAGATGCGAGCGAAGGCGTACCCGGCCAGTGAGCACAGCAGCAGGTTGCCCGCGACGCAGACGACGGACACCACCAGGCTGTTGCCGAGCCACGAGCCGAGCGGCGCGTCCCGCATCGCCGCGAGGTAGTTCTCCCACTCGATCCCGCTGGGCAGACCGGGTGGGAAGCGTCGCGACTCGGCCTGGGTGGAGATCGACACGAGCAGCATCCACACCAGCGGCGTCACCATGACGGCGGAGAGCGGCAGGAGGATCAGGTGCAGCGCACTGGGCCTTCTCATCGGACCTCGTAGTGGGACGTGCGGCGGTTGAACCGCAGCTGGACGAGGGTGAACGCGCCGATCACGAGGAACACCGCGCAGCCGATGGCCGCCGCGTACCCGCCGTCGAAGCTGACGAACGCCTCGTTGTAGAGGTGGTAGACCAGCACGGTGGTCGCGCGCAGCGGGCCGCCCTTGGTGGTCACGTAGACCGCGTCGAAGAGCTGCAGGCCGTTGATCGTGAGCCACACCAGCAGGAAACCCGTGGCCGGGGCGACCAGCGGCAGTTCGACGTGCCAGAACGACCTCGCGCGGCCGCAGCCGTCCAGGGAGGACGCCTCGATCAGGTCCTTCGGCACGTTCTGCAGGGCAGCCAGGTAGATGATGACCGCGAAGCCGAGCCAGCCCCACACCGTCATCGCCACGACGGCGAACAACGCCTGGCCGGGGTCGGAGAAGAACCCCTGCTTGGGCAGGCCGACGGCGTCGAGCGCGGCGTTGACCAGGCCGAACTGCGGGTTCGCGAGCCAGCTGAACATGATGCCGGTCGCGACCGTCGAGGTCACCAGCGGCACGGACACGGCGAGCCGGTAGAACACGACGCCGCGGATCTTCTGGTTGAGCATCACCGCGATCGGCAGCGCGAGCGCGAGCGTGATCGGCACGAACAGCACGACGTAGACGAGCGTGCGCCGGGCCGCGTCCCAGAACAGCGGGTCGGCGACGAGCTTCGCGTAGTTGTCGCCGCCCGCGAACGTGCCGGGCGAGGTGAGGTCGGTGTGCTGGAAGGAGAGCACGAACGACCACACCACCGGGACGAGGCCGAACACCCCGATCAGGACCACCGCGGGCGCGGCGAACCCCCACCCGGCGACGTGGTCGTCGAGCCTGCGCCGGTCCACTCGCGGGCGCTCGCGCACGACCGCCCGCCGCGCCTGGACTTCCGCCGTCACGAGGCAGCCAGCTCCTGGTCGACCTCGCCGGTCGCCTGGTCGAGGGCCGCCTGCGGTTCGGCCTGGCCGAGCAGGACCGACTGCACGGCGGTGCCGAGGATCTGCGAGATCTTCGGGTACTGCGGGATGTTCGGCCGCGCCTTGGTGACGTTCTTCGCGAGGTTGTCGACGAACACCTCGGTGCCGGGGTACTTGGCCTCGAACTCGGCGTACCCCGCGAGGTCCACTTCGGACTGCCGGATGGGCAGGTG
Organism: Lentzea albida; assembly: GCF_900111005.1. Taxonomy (GTDB): domain Bacteria; phylum Actinomycetota; class Actinomycetes; order Mycobacteriales; family Pseudonocardiaceae; genus Lentzea; species Lentzea albida. Next base: position 35,037 of record NZ_FOFV01000034.1, on the reverse strand, counting down.
GCCGGTCTCCATGGCGAACTCCAGGTGGATCTCCGCCGACAGCAGCCACTTCAGGAACGGCAGCGCGTTCTTGCGGCCGTTCTCCCCGAAGACGACGAACGTGTCCGGGCCCGCGATGGTGGCGTGGGTCACCTTGCCGGGCAGGACCTGCACGCCGTAGGACACGTCCTCGTTGATCGAACCGAGGTCCCACGGCCCGGTCCACAGCATGCCGATGCGGCCGGAGTTGAAGAGGTTCAGGTACTGCTGGTCACCCGCGTCGAGGTAGACGGACTTGTCCGTGACGGCCATGTCCCGCAACAACCCCATGGCCGCCCGGCCCGCGTCGGAGTTGAACGCCGCCTTCTTGCCGTCGGCGGAGAGCAGGTCGCCGCCCGCCTGCCAGAGCAGGGCGAGGAAGCGCCAGACCGTGTCCTCGGTGCCGTCGTTGACGTAGGCCCAGCCGAAGCGGCCGTCGGCGGTGAGCTTCTTCGCGGCCGAGCGGAACTCGTCCCAGGTCCACTGCTCGGTCGGGTGCGCGATGCCGGCGTCGTCGAAGAGCTTCTTGTTGTAGACGAGGGAGAGGTTGTCGACGAGGGCGGGAACGCCGTAGATCTTGCCGTTGACCGTCGCGGCCTCGCGGCCCGCCGGGAAGAGGTCGTCCCAGTCGAACGCCGTGTCGCCGCGCACGGCGTCGGTCAGGTCCTGGGTCTGCGGGCGGTCGGTGAGGCCGGTGATCGAGGAGCCGTACTGGTAGGCGACCTCGGGCGGGTTGCCGGACGCGAAGGAGGCCAGCGTCTTCTGCAGCGCGTTGTCGTTGCCGCCGTTGAACACCGCCTCGACCTGCTGCTCGGGGTGGGTCGAGTTCCACCGGGCGACGAGCTTGTCGAGCGCCGCTGCCTCCTTGTCGGTGTAGCCGTGCCACACCTGGACCTTGCCGTCACCGCCGGAGCCCGACCCGCAGGCAGCGGTCATGACGAGCGTGGCGCCCATCATCAGCACCGTGCGGCGACTCAGCCCTCTGCCGTGCGCCATGTCGACTCCCTCGCGTGGTGGGTGCGGCTGTGTGGTCGCGAACACTAAGCGCGAATCGCTCAAACAAGCAAGCATTCTGACCGAATGAGATTGCTTACTGGTCACTTGATGCGGTTCTCGCTACTGTCGCTCAGACCCGATCACCACTTCTGATCGATCAAGGAGACAGGCGCCTATGAAGTCCCCTGCACGCGCCCTCACCGGCTCCGCACTCGCCGCCCTGGCGCTGGCGGCCTGCGTGGCCGGACCGCTCACCTCGTCCAGCGCGGCGGAAGGGAGCTCCGCGGCGGCGGTGGAGCTGCCTCCGGCCGGTGCGGTGCTCGACTACCAGCTCGGCGCGGCCTACGCGCCGCCGCAGGGCGTCACGCTCGTGACCCGTGATGCCACCGCGGCACCGGCGCCCGGCATCTACAGCATCTGTTACGTCAACGGCTTCCAGACGCAGCCCAGCGACAAGAACGTGTGGCTGAACCAGCGCGGGCACCTGATCCTCAAGGACTCGCGCGGCAACCCGATCATCGACCCGAAGTGGCCGGACGAGTTCCTGCTCGACACCTCGACCTCGGCCAAGCGCACCGAGCTCGCGGGCATCATCGGCGCGACGATCGACACGTGCGCGTCCAAGGGCTTCAAGGCGGTCGAGGTGGACAACCTCGACTCGTACCTGCGGTCCAAGGGCAAGCTGACCGTGGATAACAACCTGGCCTACGCCAAGCTTCTCGCCGACCGCTCCCACGCCAAGGGCCTCGCGATCGGTCAGAAGAACTCCGCCGAACAGGCCGCACGCGGGAAGTCCGAGGTCGGCTTCGACTTCGCGGTCTCCGAGGAGTGCCACCGCTGGGAGGAGTGCTCGTCGTACTCCGACGTGTACGACTCACACGTGATGGACATCGAGTACACCGATGACCTGCGCGGCACGTTCGAGGACGTGTGCAACGACCCGGACACCCCGGCCACGACGACGTTGCGCGACCGCTACCTCGTCGGGCCCGACCACCCGGACTACGCGTTCGACCACTGCTGATCCGAGCCGTGTGGGCTGCCCCGCGTGCCGGGGCGGCCCACACGTGTTCACGACTTGGTCTTCTCGGACTTCCTGAGGTCTTCGAGCATCTGGTGCACGGCGTCCTTCGCGTCGTCGCCCACCAGGATCTCGTAGACGGTGATCCGCGCCTCCCACCGCCCGGCCACGCCGTGCAGGGCGTAGGTCTCGTTGCCGGACACGGCCGCGGCGCACGACTTGTCCGGCTCGTCCAGCGCCATGTCGTCGCACAGCCCGGCGGTGCGCTGCACCGCCTCCTGCTCGCTGGCGTGGGCGATCAGCGACACCAGCAGCACCTCACGCCCGTCGTTGATCCAGACCTTGCAGGCCTGCCCGGCCTCGGAGCTGATCTGGGACACCACGAACCCCTGCGTGACGACCGCCAGCGGTTCGGGCTCGACCAGCCCGGGGCAGTCCGCCGCGACCTTCTGCGCGAGCCCGTCGGGCACGTCGGCGCCGCACCCGCCGACCGCCACCAGCACGAGCGCCACCGCACCCGCGATCCTGTTCCTCATCCGTTCCCCCAGTGCTGCCGCCGCGTCCTAAGTGGATTCGCGCGTGCAGACCTCACCAGGTGCGGGGGTCGCGGTCAAGCGGGTTGGGAACGGATCACCCGAGCTCGACGACGGCGCGGTAGCGCGCGCTTCCCTCCCGCACACGGCCGAGCGCCTTCTCGAACTCCGCCACCGGGTAGGTCTCCACCACGGGCCGGATGTCGTGCCGGGCGGCGAAGTCCAGCATCTGCCGGGTGTGCGCTGCCGACCCCACGATCCCTCCGACGACCCGTTTCGCGGCCGGCAGCAGGCTCATCGGCGACAACGCGATGGGCTGCTCCGGCACGCCGACGACGCACAACGTGCCCTGCGGGCGCAGGAGGCCGACGTAGTCGTCCCACGGCAGGTTCGCCGAGACCGTGCACAGGACGAAGTCGAACGAGCCGGCCGCCGCCCGCAGCGCGCCCTCCTCGCCGGACGCGATGAAACCGGTGGCGCCGAAGCCTTCCGCGTCGGCCTTCTTGGCGGGCGTGGTCGAGATGGCGGTGACGGCGCAGCCCCACGCGGCCAGGAACTGGATCGCGAGGTGGCCCAGCCCGCCGATGCCGACCACCGCGACGCGGTCGGTGGGCCGCACGCCGTTGACCAGGAGCGGGGAGAACACCGTGGTGCCCGCGCAGAGCAGCGGGCCGGCCTGCTCCGACGGGATCGCGTCGGGGATCGGGTGCACGTGCCGCCAGTCGCTCGCCCGCACGTGGCCGGCGAACGCGCCGCGGTCGCCGCGCAGGACGGTGTCGTCCCGGCTCGGGCAGAGGTTGGTCAGACCGCTGACGCACCACTCGCAGTGGAAGCAGGAGCCCGCGATGGCGCCGACGCCCACGCGTTGACCGATGGACAACCCCTCGACGGCGTCACCCACCGCGTGGACGACACCGATGGCCTCGTGACCGGCGACGAGCGGGTATCGGGAGACGCCGAACTCGTCGTCGATCAGGCTGACGTCGGTGTGGCAGATGCCGCCGTGCGTCACCCGCACGTCGACCTCGTTCGCTCCCAGCGGCCCGTTGTCGTACTCGTACGGCCGCAGCGGTCCTCCGGCCTCCTGTGCCGCGTATGCCTGGACTCGCACGTCACGCCTCCTCGAAGCAACAAAGAAACTAGTTAGTTACTCCTCCAGGTAAGCATGGGGTGACGGATCGCGCAAACCAACGAGTTAGTTAGGATGGAGGCATGAAGGACGGCAAAGCCACGCGGCAGCGTCTGCTGGACGCGGCGGCCGAGGAGTTCGCGGCGTACGGCATCGCGGGCGCCAGGGTCGACCGCATCTCCGCGAACGCCAACGCGAACAAGGCCCAGCTCTACGCCTACTTCGGGGACAAGGACCGCCTGTTCGACACGGTGTTCCAGGCTCACGCCGACGAGTTGGTGACCGCCGTGCCGTTCACCGCCGACGACCTGCCCGGGTACGCCGTCGCGCTCTACGACTCGTGTCTGACCAGGCCGAACCTGGTGCGGCTCGCGACGTGGGCACGGCTGGAACGGATCCCCTCAGGCGTTCTCGTCACTTCGATGGCCGAGGAGACGGAGCAGAAGCTGGCGGCCATCGCGGCCGAGCAGCGGGCCGGGCGGGTCGACCCGGCGCTGGAACCGGGTGACGTGCTCGCGATGGTGTCCATGCTCGCGCTCACCTGGTCCCCCGCCAGCCTCTTCTTCACCGCGACCCCGTCCGACGCCGCCGCCGACCACGAACGGAGGCGCGGCGCACTCGCCGAGACGGTGCGCCGCGCCTTCAGGCCGTGAGTCAGGCCTGGACGATCCAGGTGACGCCGAACCTGTCGGCGAGCATCCCGAAGCCGGCCGCCCACTGGGAGGGGCCGAACTCCTCGATCACCGACGCGCCGTCGGAGAGACCGTCCCAGATCGGCCGGACCTCCTCGGCCGACGAGCCGCTGACCGACAGGAAGAACGGCTCCTTCGTGATGGTGGTGCCGTTCTCCCGGCGGGTGGTGGGCTCACCGGTCGCGACCGGCTCGTCCGCTCCGGGCACGTCGTAGGCGAGGACGCGGAACCCGTTCTCGGCGACGACCTCGCCGAAGACGACGTTCTTGGCGCCGGGCACCTCGGCGGGCATGCCGAAGTCGGCGTAGGTGACGACGTTGATCTGGCCGCCGAAGACGGAGCGGTAGAACTCGAGCGCCTCCCGGGCCTGGCCGCGGAAGTTCAGGTGGGCAACTGCGTTGAGTGACATGAGAGGGACTTTGTCAGCAGTAGCGGACAGGGAACGTCCGCTACTTGTGCGAAGCTCGGACCATGCCGATCGCGACCTCCACGACCACGTCGGGCCGACTGCTGTCGTTGCTGTCCCTGCTGCAGGTCCGCCGCGACTGGCCGGGTCTGCTGCTGGCCGAACGGCTGGGCGTCAGCGAGCGCACCGTGCGCCGCGACGTCGACCGCCTGCGCGAACTCGGCTACCTCGTCCACGCGGTCAAGGGTCCCGACGGCGGTTACCGCCTCGAAGCGGGCAGCCAGGTGCCACCGCTGCTGTTCGACGAGGACCAGGCCGTCGCGCTCGCCGTGGCGCTGAAGATCGCCGTCGGCACCGGCGCGGGCATCGAGGAGGCCGCCGCACGGGCGTTGGCGACGGTGCGCCAGGTCTTGCCGTCCCGCCTGCGCCAGCGCGTCGACACCCTGGAGATCTCGGCCGCCGGCGGCGGCACGCAGGTGGACACCGACGTGCTGCTCGCGCTGAGCAGCGCCGTCCGCGCGTGCGAGGAAGTGCGGTTCGACTACGCCTCCCCCGGCCGTCCTGAGTCCGTCGGGCCTCCTCGCCGCGTGCAGCCGCACCACCTCGTCGTCCGGGGCGGGCGGTGGTACCTCGTCGGGTGGAGCGCGGAACGCGAGGACTGGCGGACCTACCGCGCCGACCGGATGACGTTGCGCGTGCCCAACGGGCCGCGGTTCAGGCCCCGGGAGGTGCCGGGGGCGGATGTGGCCGCGTTCCTGGCCGCGCGGTTCAAGGGGTCCGAGACCACCGAGTGGCCGTGCCGGGGTGAGGTGGTGCTCGGCCTGCCGCTCGCGGAGGTGGCGCCGTTCGTCGGTGGCGACACCGCTTCGGAGGCCGGGGACGGCCGGACCAGGCTGCTGGCGGGGGCGTGGTCGTGGGCCGCGCTCGCCGCGAACCTCCTGCGGTTCGACTGCGAGGTGGAGGTGGTGGGGCCGCAGGAGTTGCGGGACGCGTTCGGTGCGTTGTCCGAGCGGGCAGTCCGTGCGGCTCGGCCCGGCGTCGGCTGACGCCGGGCCACCGTCCACACTGGATCCTTAGGGAGTGACGGGCGCGTTGGTCAGCCCCTTCACCGCCCCGGCGACGGTGTTCGACGCGTACACGACGTTGGGCAGCGCCGAGCACTTCGACACCGACGTGATGTTGATGGCGTACTGCCCCACCCCGCCGAGGTCGGAGCGGTTGCCGCGCCACGTGTTGCCGCAGCCGTTGGGCAGGGCCGGGGTGGTGCTGGTGTTGTGGGTCTCGTAACCGTTCGCGAAGGTGCCGGGGCTGCGGAACGTGCCGGTGTTGTCCTCGATCAGGTAGCCGATGCCCTTCACGTCGACCCACGAGTCGGCCGAGTTCTGGCCGGTGATGCCCTGGCCGTCGAAGGTGTTGCCGCGGATCACGCCGTCGTAGGTGCCTTCCTTGACGTCGATCGCCTCGGCGGCGACGTTCGGGCCGATCCTGTTGCCCAGCACCTGGACCCGGTCGCTGCGGTCGACGCCGCCGGTGTTGCCGTGGCAGGCCCAGTTGGAGTTGGCGGAGCCGAGGTAGACGCCCTCGCCGTAGCCGGGCTGGACGAGGCCGGTGTCGGTGATCGTCGAGTTGCGGATCACGCCGTCGGCCGAGGAGCGGCGGAAGTGGACGGCCTCCTCGTCCACGTGGTGCACCGAGACCCCGTCGATCGTGGTGTGGTGCGAGTTGTCGAGGACGATGCCCTTCTTCGACTCCTGCACGGTGAAGCCGGTGAGGTTCCAGTGCGGGGAGCCGAAGACCCACAGGCCGTAACCGGAGTCCCAGCCCGCGGTGGGCGCCGGGCAGGACGGGGCCTCGCCGGACGGGCCGTCGTTGATCAGGACCGCGCCGCGGGGGCCGGTGAGGGTGATGGGCTGGGACGCGGTGCCCGCGCGGGAGTTCACGACGAACGAGCCGCGGTAGGTGCCCGCGGCGAGCCTGATCGTCTGGCCGGGGGTCGCCGCGGCCAGTGCCGCCTGCAGCTGGGCGGCGGTGGCGACGTCCACGGTGCTGCCGCCGCCGGTGTCCGGGCTCGTGGTCACGCTCACGGCCGCGCTCGCCGCCGACGTGTTGCCCGCCGCGTCCTTGGCCCGCACGGAGAACGAGTGCGCGGTGGCCGGCGACAGGCCGCTGATCGTGGCCGCCGTGCCGGTGGTGGTCGCGCTGACCGCGCCGCCCCGCAGCACCTCGTAGCCGGTGACGCCGACGTCGTCCGTGGAGGCCGTCCACGACAGGGACACCGAGCTCGACGTGACGCCGGTGGATCGCAGGCCCGTCGGGGTGCTCGGGGCCTGCGTGTCGGCGGGCGGGGTGGCGCCGCACGGGGCGCCGTTGATCGTGCAGTTCGCGGGCAGGCCGCCGCCGGAGGCGTTGAAGCCGAATTTCACGGTCGCACCCGGTTTGACGGCGCCGTTGAAACCCGCGTTCGTGAACTTGTGGTGCTGGCCGGTGCTGGTGCGCACGGAACTCCACGAACTGGTGATCGTCGTGCCGGACGGGAGGTCGAACTCGATCGTCCAGCCCGTGCTGGCCGTGTCACCGGAGTTCGCGACCGTCACGTCCGCGCCGTACCCGCCGTTCCACACCGACGTCTGGGTCACCGCCGCCGTCAACGCCGGTGCCGCCTGGGCCGGCGCGCCGCTGAGCAGTGCCGCGACGATCGCGGCCGCCGCGGCGAGCGCCGGTGCTCGGGTGGTCATCAGTTGCCTCCGCAGGGATCGCGCATCACCGTGGAGACGAATTCTGAATAGCTCTCCCCGCCGCAGTCAACGATTCTCGAAAATGTTCGAGTACGTGAATGGTCAGGTATGTGAATTAGGGAACTGCGACCGTTTGCAGAACTCTACTCGGCGTTTTTGAAGGCGATCACGACTTCGTCGGCGGCGCGTTCACCGGAGACCACGGCGCCTTCGAGGAAACCGTTCCAGACCGACGACGTCTCGGTGCCCGCCCAGTGCAGGACACCGGTCGGCGCGCGCCAGCCGAGTTCGCCGTGCTCGGTCCAGCCGCCGGGCGTCACGAAGCACGCGGCACCGCCGATGGTCCAGCCGTCCTCGGACCACGCCATCTCGGCGTAGTCGACGGGCATGCGCGCCCGCGGGCCGGCGACCTCGTTCAGGGCGGCGAGGACCTCGGTGCGGCGCACCGAGTCGGGCGCGGTGGCCCAGCCGTCGACGCGGTCGCCGTGCAGGAACGCGACGAGCACGCCGTGCGAGCCGTCCTCCGGCGAGTTGTCGAACACCAGGCCCACCGGGCCGCGGCTGAGCAGGGTGGCCGAGCCGGACCGGTCCTTCTTGCGCCAGAACGGTTCCTCGTAGACCGCGTGCACCTTCGCGATCCTGCCCATCGGCGCGTACCCCGCCCAGCCGCGGCGCGCGGGCGGGAGCACCGGGTCGAACGCGATCCGTTCCAGAGCGGCCGGCGGCACCGTGACGATGGCCCGCCGCGCGCGCACCACACCGTTGGCGGTGATCGCCTCGACGCCGTCGGAGGTGTGGCGGACGGTCAGGACGGGCTCGCCGAGCCGCACGACTCCGGGCATCGACTCCGCGAGTGCCACGGCGACCGCGTCGCCTCCGCCGGAGAAACGGGACTCCTGCGCGAAACCGTTCTCCGTCAGCCGTTCGAACCCACCGGCCGAGGCCAGGCAGAACAGCACGTGGAAGAACGAGATCTCCCGGGGCTCACAGCACCACACGGCCTGCACGGCGAGCGCGAGCCGGCGTTGCGCGTCCTCGTCGTGGGTCTGCGCGGCGAAGAACTCCTCGGCCGACTGCGCGTCGAACTCCGCGAAGTCCGGGCTGCGCCACGGCTGCTCCAGGTCGACGGTCGACGCGAGCTCGTCGAGCTGTGAGGTGACACGCCGGTACTCGGCGACTCCGGGACCGGAGTGGTCGGTGCGGGTGCCGTCGTGCCCGATCTCGACGTGCGCGCCAGTCCGCCACGCCGGGAAGGTCGCGACGTCGAACCGCGCCGCGAGCTCGCGGAAGCGTTGCTGGGACGAGCCGGTCCACTGCGCGCCGTGGTCCACGCGCACACCCGAGGGCAGGTCCTCGCTGAACGCCCTGCCGCCGACCCGGTCCGCGGCCTCCAGCACGACGACGCCGAGTCCGGCGGCAACCAGCCGGGCCGCGGCCGCCAGCCCCGCGTAACCGGCTCCGACGATCACGACGTCGGTCGAACCATGATCCGCTGCAGTCACGCCGCACACGATTGGCCAGTACCGGCCCCCAGTCAAGGTCCCCGGTCACAGCTCCGTGTTGATGATCGCCTCCACCAGCACCTCGCCGTCCTCGGTCAGCGCCACTCCCCCGTCGTCGACGGAGACGAGACCACGTCCGGCCAGGGAGGCGAACTTCTCGCGCCACGGGTCGTCGTGCAGCGACCTGCCGAACCGCGCCCGGTGCAGGTCGTCGCGCACCGGCTGCAGCGTCGAGAGTGCCATCTTGACCGCCCGCGCCTCCCGTGCGGTGGCGTCGAACCCGGTCGCCGAGCCGAGCGGCACCCTGCCCTCGTCGACGGCCTGGGCGTAGTGCTTCCAGTTCACGTCGGTGATCGCCTCGGAGGTGCGGCAGCTCGAACTGCCGCCCAGGCCGATCGCGACCTCGGCCTCCTGCTTGTCCTGGTCCACCATGATGGACTTCCACTTCTCCGGACCGAGGCCGTCGCGGGCGAAGTACATCGTGGGGTGCTCGGTGTAGCCCGCGGCCCGCAGACCGTCCGTCAGCACCTCGCGCATCAGGTACTGCTCCTGCAACGTCGGCCAGAAGTGCCCGTCCCGCACCAGCTTCTCGCGGTACTGCGGCAGCTGCCACGGCGCCGGCTGCTCCCCCGCCACCCCGGTCCTGGTCTCCGCGTAGGACTTCAGGTGCAGCTTGGTGCACACCACGGCGGTGACCTCGTTCTCCAGCACCACGTCGAGGTCGCGCCGGACGCTGTCGACGGTCTGGTCGAGCAGCCCGTACATGAGGTCGATGCTGATCCACTCGAAGCCCGCGGCCTGGGCGTTGCGCACGAAGTCGACGCACATCTGCGACGAGTGCTCGCGGCCGCACTCCCGCAGCACGTCGTCGTCGAACGACTGCACCCCGCTCGACAGCTTGGTGCAGCCCAGTTCCCGCAGCGTCTCGAGCTTCGCCGGAGTGAACGTGCTCGGGTCGCCCTCGAAGCGGATCGTGGTGTCGGCGGTGAACCCGAAGTTCTCCCGGTAGAAGTCGAGCAGCCGCCGGATGTCCCTCTCCGGCAACAACGACGGGGTCCCGCCGAAGACGTTGAACTCACCGACGGGGGCGTTCGCGAGCTCCGGCACCCGCCGCAGCCACAGCCGCGCCTCGCGGATGTTCCAGTCGACCCACTGCGAGAGCTTCTCCTCGTTGCGCCCGCCCTTGACCAGCACGACCGGGTACTGGCAGAAGCGGCACTTGTAAGCGCAGGTGGGGATGTAGGACCAGAGGTGGATCGGCGCCGTGGTGGCGAGCTGGTCGCTCAGGTCGCCGAGGAAGTCGTCGACGCCGTAGCCGGGCACGTTGCCGGGGAACACGTGCGCGCCGAACGGGTCCTCGGTGACGTAGTCGAGCAGGTGCGCGTTGGCCGGGTCCTGCAGCGCGGCCCACACCCTCGGTTCGGAGTCCGTCAGAACACGGGTCATCAGAACACGCCTCCATTGCCGAAGTAGTTGTGCGCCTCCCCCGACTCCCGGTCCTCGCAGTAGTACTTCATGAACTCGGCGAACCGCGCTTCCGGCACGTCGGCGAAGCACTCCGGCAACGGCGGCGGGAAGCCGACGTCCTCGCCGACCGCGGCGCGCAGCCTGGCGAAGATCTCGTCGCGGAACTCGAGGTAGAGCCGGTACGTCGGCGTCTTGTAGGAGTGGATCGGGACGAAGTCGACCACGCTCATCTCGGCCTTGATCTCCGCGATCCGCGCGCCGAGCCGTGCCGCCAGGTCCTCGCCGAAGAACTCGACCACCGCGTCCTCGTCCAGGAACGACGGCGTGAGCAGCACCGGCAGGATCGTGTTCTTCGGCGTGAAGTCCTTGATGGAGAACTCCCACGCCTGCACCGCCTCGGCCTCGGTGAGGTCGGCGGTCTGCGGTGTCTCCGGCGCCTCCGGCCGGATGTCGCGCATCACGATGATGCCGTCGCTGCCGTACGCGCGGCCGGTGATCACCTCGTCGATCGCGTGGTTGACCCGGCGCGGGTTGATCTCGACCCGCGATTTCGGCGCGTAGGCGATGTCGTGGCCGGAGCCGCGGACCCGGATGCCGAAGTCCCAGTCGTCGGACAGGTGGTTCACGAACCGCCCGTTCTGCAGCTGGTAGAAGATCTCGATGCCACCGACGTCCTCGTACGCGTCCCGTTCGACGGCGAAGCCCTTGCCGTCCGGGAAGCCGCCGAACAGGGAGAACGTCACCGCACGGCACCGCAACGTGCGCTGGATGGCGTCCCACAGCCGTGGCCTGCCGACGAAGTGCTCGGCGTTGTAGTAGTAGTCGCACACGCCGATCGCGGCCTTGTCCTCGTCCATCACCGCCAGCAGTTCGGTGATCCACCGCTTGTCCACCCGGCAGTCCGCGTCGGCCGACAGCAGGTAGAACCGCTCGCCTGGGTCCTTGCGGTGGCGGCTGCGGCGCACCGCGAACTCCATGCCAGCCCTGCGCGCACACGCCACGCCCTGCTCGCGTTCGCTGATCACGTGGATGTCGACCGGCGAGGTCTCGGCGAACCTGCGCGCGATCTCGACCGTGGCGTCCGTCGAGTTGTTGTCCACCAGCACGATCTCGTACGTGCCGGGGTCGACGTCCTCCTGGTCGCGCAGGGAGAGCAGCACCGCCTCGATGTTCGCGGCCTCGTTCAGCACCGGCAGCACGACGCTGGCCCGGACCTCCGCCCCCATCGCCGGCGGGAACAACGTGCTCACCAGGTGGTCCGCCTCCTCACGGGTCTGCGTGCCGAGCTGCCGGTTGTGCGCCACCACTTCCGCCCGCCTCTCCGCGTTCGTCATGAGCTCGTGCACCTGCCGGGCGAACTCCGCCGTCGGCAGGTCGTGGTCGAGGATCTCGAGCACCGGCGCCTCGAAGCCCGCGTACACCGTGTCGTAGAGGGCGTAGCGGCTCGCGATGTACGGCACGCCGGCCGCGATCGCCTCCCCGATGGGGTTGCCGTAGCTCTCGTAGTCGTACGACGTCAGGAACGACACGACGTCCGCGTGCGCCAGCAGGTCCCGCACCGAGAACCCCGGCCCGGCCGACTCGCACGGCTCCAGCACACCGCCGAAGACAACGTTGACGTCGAGCTCCTCCGCCAGCGCCCGCAGTCTCGCGGTCTCGGCCGGGTCCTCCTCGGTGTCGCCGGCGACGAACAGGCAGGTGCCCGGCAACCGGGCCAGCAGGTGCAGGTCCCGGTCGATGCGCTTCTGCGGGATGATCCGGGTGCACCGGGCGATCAGCCTCGCGTCCGGCGCGATGCCGTGGTGCGCGCGGAAATCCGGCCGGCCGGGACGGCTCGGCGGGGTGAAGGTGTTCGGCAGCACGTCCAGGTTGCGCAGGTGCGGCATCCACTCCAGCGTGCGGCGCCTCGCCTCCTCGTGCAGCGCGAAGTAGTGGATGTGCGGCGAGTTCACCATCGGGGGCGTCGCCGGGTAGGGGAAGCTGCCGTACTTGGCGGGCTCGCTCTGCCACATCAGGTCGTGATCACGCCACAGCACATACCTGCCGAGATCGTGCCTCGCGCCGTAGGTCGCAATGGCCTCGTAGAGCGCTTTTGTGTAGGCGACGTTCTCGGGAAGAGTGCCGTTCTCGACCATGACGAGCTCGACACCCCTGTCCTCCCAGGTCCGCACGATCGCCTCGGCCAGTGCGGCGGTGACCCGATCGGTGTCCGGCGACTCGTCCCGGCGCACCGATTCCAGCGTCGCCGCCACGAATTCCCGGTCGTACCCGGCAATGCCCGCCACGCCGTCGACGCGGTCGAGCACCACCCACTCCGGCACCCGTTCGTGCCGGTATTCCTGGAAGAAGCGGCCTTTATCGGCCTTGATGTCGTACCCGAGGTCGAGGTGGACCCGATAACCGCGGTCGGTGAAGGATTTGGCGGTTTTGAGGAATTCGACCACCACGCCGGACATGGCCGTGGCATCGAACGACACACCCCAAAGCACCGGCATGGGCTGCTCCGTTTCGAGTGATGTCACTCTCATCCGAACCTAGCACGAAAGCGCTTACCCGCCAGTTCGCGTCTCAATCGGCACAGCGCGCGAAACCGTTCCGAAGCAATCTGTTCCCACGGGTTTGGACCTTGCGGGGGCGGGTAAATGATCACGGGATTGTGGATCACCCGTCGGAGGCGCTCATGCTGTTGCCCACCGCCCGCGGACCGCTGAGCGCCGGCGTCATCGCCGCTCTGCTCGACGTCGGCCAGAACCCGCCACCACCGGCCGTCGACGACCCGGAGAGCGCCGACTTCCAGCTGGCGCTGTGGATCTCGCTCGAGGACGGCTTCGCACCGGAACCCGACCAGCACGCCGAGGTGCAACGCTGGCGGGCGGAACTCAGCAGGCACTGGAGGGCGGCACTGCGCGAGATGACCACGCCGGCGGTCCGCGCGGCGGGCGGCGACACGGCCTCACCCGCACGGATCGGCGACCACCTCATCAGCCTGGTGAGGACGGGCCACACCGCGCTCCACTCGTTCATCGAGACCAAGGCGACCGCCGCGCAGATCGGCGAACTCCTCACCGCGAGGTCGCTGACCGCCGTCGAACGCGTGCCCACCGTCGCGTTGGCCGCGCACAACACGATGCGCGTGATGAGCAACGCGGACACGGCCACCGCCGCCGGCCACCGGGCGGCATCGGCCGCGCTCTCCCTGCTGTCCGAGCGGAAACTCGCCGCCGGCCTGCACCGGCTGGGCCTCCCGCACCCAGCGCCGGAGGAGGTCGGGGAAGCCGCCGAGCAGCGGTGGACCCGCGCACTGGCGCTGTGCCGCGACCACCTGTCCGCGCACCCGGCCAGGACGCAGGACCTCCTGCACGCCGCGGCCGCCGCCGTCGAGGTCGAGGCCAGGCTCTGCCGGCACCTGCTGCGGTGCTGGACCCAGGCGACCCCGGTGCTCGGACCGCAGCGGCCGGTCGCGGTGACGGTCGTCGGCGGCGAGCGCGTGCTCACGCCACCGACGAAGCTCGGAACCCCTTAGGCCGGCGGGAAGCCGCGGTGGATCAACGGCAGCCGAACGGACCGCGGCGGGTCCCACACGTGCCGGTGTTCCAGGTAGGCGGCGACCACACTCCGTTGTGCGCGCGGTACCAGGCACGAGCCGTCGGCCCACGCGCGAACGCCAGCCGCAACGCGGCCATGTGCGACGACGGCGGGCCACCCGGCCCGCCGCCTCTAGAAGTCGTCGGCGCTCGTCAGCTCGTGCTCGACGACGTCCGCGCGGCCGACCAGCAGCTGCAACGGCCGTTCGAACTCCTCGCGCACGCTCAGGTCCTCCAGCGGTGCCACGTGCTTGAGCAGCGCGACCCCGTCCACCACAGCCGCACCGCCCACCTGGGACTCGCCTGCCAGCTCGAGGAACCGCAGGAGGTCGACCTCGGCGGCACGGCCGACCGGGGAGGAGATCTCCACCCACGCCGTGCCGTCCCCGTCCGCGATGTGGTGCACGGAGACCTGCTGGGTGCGTTCGCCGTCCGTGTCGAGGCGGAAGCGCAGCCAGGCGTCCGTCTCCTCCAGCACCTCGTAGCGCAGCCGGACATAGTTGATCACATCGACCCAGGACGTCACGCCCGGTTCCGCCTCTCTCACGTGCGCCTTTTCCGACACCACCGTAGTGCTCCGCCACGACGTTCGCGCCGCTTTGGACGATCGTGTCGGACGGTCCGCCACGCACCCGCCCCGTACGATCCGGCCGTGGCCACTGCCAATGACAACGCCGTGAAGCTAGCCGTGCTCATCGACGCGGACAACGCCCAGCCCTCGATCACCGAGGCGCTGCTGGCCGAGATCGCGAAGTACGGCACCGCCCACGTCAAACGCGCCTACGGCGACTGGACCGGCACGAATCTCAAGGGCTGGAAGGACCACCTGCTGGCCCAGTCGATCCAGCCCATCCAGCAGTTCGCGTACACGACGGGCAAGAACGCGACCGACGCCGCGATGGTCATCGACGCGATGGACCTGCTCTACTCGGACCGCTTCGACGGCTTCTGCATCGTCTCGAGCGACTCGGACTTCACCCGCCTCGCCGCCCGCCTGCGCGAGTCCGGCCTCACCGTCTACGGCTTCGGCGAGCGCAAGACGCCCAAGCCGTTCGTCGCGGCCTGCGACAAGTTCATCTACGTCGAGAACCTCGCCCACCCCGAGGACTCCGCGCCGGAGCAGGCGCCGCTGGAGAGGAAGCCCTCGGTCTCCGCCGCCCAGCTCAAGGGCGACGCCGCCTTGGTCAACCTGCTGCGCAACGCCGTCGAGGCCGCGTCCGACGAGGACGGGTGGGCGTTGCTGTCCGCGGTCGGCAGCATCATCACCAAGCAGCGGCCCGACTTCGACTCCCGCACGTACGGGTTCGCCAAGCTGAGTGATCTCGTGAAGGCGACCACGCTGTTCGAGGTCGACCGTCGCGCTCATGGCGGGGGCAAGCAGTTGGCGATCTTCGTGAAGGACCGCCGCCGGCGACTTCTTTCAGTCAACACTGAAGCAATAGAGAACACTGGGGGCGTGCCTGGCGTCGCATCAGCGAGCCAGGCACGTCACGAGGAGGTCAGCGCCAGCCCAGGCCCGGCGCCACGTGCGTGAGGATGTTCTCCAGCACGTGCACGTTGAAGTCCACGCCGAGCTGGTTCGGCACGGTCAGCAGCACCGTGTCCGCCTCCGCGATCGCCTCGTCCTCCGCCAGCTGCTCGACCAGCACGTCCGGCTCGGCCGCGTACGAGCGGCCGAAGATGGCCTGCTTCGGGCCGTCGATGAAGCCGATCTGGTCGGTGCTCTTGCCGTCACCGCCAAAGTACGCGCGGTCGAGGTCGGTGGTGAGGGCGAAGATGCTGCGCGAGACCGACACGCGCGGCTCGTGCTCCCAGCCGGCCTCGGTCCAGGCCTTGCGGAACGCCCTGATCTGGTCGGCCTGCTGCACGTGGAACGGCGCGCCGCCCTCGTCGAACTTCAGGGTCGAGCTCATCAGGTTCATGCCGTGCTGGGCCGCCCACGCGGCGGTGCCGTTGGAGGCGGCGCCCCACCAGATGCGGTCGCGCAGGCCCGGTGCGTGCGGTTCGATCCGCAGCAGGCCCGGCGGGTTCGGGAACATCGGGCGGGGTGCGGGCTCGGCGAAGCCCTTGCCCTCCAGGACCTTGAGGAACAGCTCCGTGTGCATGCGGGCCATGTCGGCGTCGGTCTGGCCCTCGGCGGGCTGGTAGCCGAAGTGCCGCCAGCCGTCGACGACCTGCTCGGGTGATCCCCTGGAGATGCCGAGCTGGAGCCTGCCGCCCGCGATGAGGTCCGCGGCGCCGGCGTCCTCGACCATGTACATCGGGTTCTCGTAGCGCATGTCGATCACGCCCGTGCCGATCTCGATGCGGTCGGTCTTCGCGCCGATCGCGGCGAGCAGCGGGAACGGCGACGCGAGCTGCCGCGCGAAGTGGTGCACGCGGAAGTAGGCGCCGTCGGCACCCAGCTCCTCCGCGGCCACGGCGAGGTCGATCGACTGCAGCAACGTGTCGGCCGCCGACCTCGTCTGCGAGTGCGGGCTGTCCGTCCAGTGCCCGAACGACAGAAAACCGATCTTCTTCATGCCACCAAGATAGTTCAACTTTCAAGTAACCGCTGTACCGCGTCCGTCACGTGCGGCGGAGGAGCCTGTGGGTGCGCCGGACGGCGGCCAGGCGTTCGGCGCCGTTGATCGCGAGCGCGCGCACGACCGGGTCTTCCGGGCCTCGGCGCTGCCGGATCTCGGCCAGCCTGCCCTGCACGGTCGTGGGCTGGCCGTCAGGACCGGTGCTCATGTCGCAGTACCAGAGGGCGTCGCGCAGCCGGCCGCGCTGGTCGGCGAACTCGCGGAGGCCGTCGGCCAGTCCGACGAGCCCGGCGACGGCCGACGCGCCCGAGTGGTGCGCGACCAGGCCGCAGATGCGGTCCGAGACACCCGCCCGGCGCAGGTACCGCGCGCCGTCGAGGGAGTGCAGGCCGGTGTCCTTCAACTCCGCCGCGTAACCGATGTCGTGCACCCACGCCGCCGCGACGAGCAGCTCGCGTTCGTCCTCGGGCAGGACTCGGGCCACGTGTTCGGCCCGGCGGGCCACTCCTGCCGTGTGCGCCCAACGGCGTGGCAGCTCCGCGGCGAGCAGGCGGCGTGCGGTGTTGCGGGCCCAGCTCGACAGGGTCGAGCCCGTCGTCTCGGTGACCGGGAAGGCCCGCGCCGACGCCCGCACCTCGCGGGCCACGAACAGCGGCACGTACTCCTGCACCCTCGCGCCGCCGAAGCGGGCCCTGGCCCGTTCGATCCACTCGTGCACGAGACTCGGTGGCACGTCGTCGTACTCGCGGACCAGCTGGGACTCCAGCCGCCGGATCCGTTCGTCCGCCTGACTCGCAACTTCCGCCGTGGTCGTCACGCTTCCACCGTAAGCCTTCGCGACGCCCTAGCGAACGACCCCGCGCAGCCGGAGCAGTTCGGCGCGGGCGTGGGCGACCTCGTTCGTCTCCAGCCCTTGCGCACGGGCCAGTTCGCGGGCAAGATCCGCCGCCGCGTCGAGCAGATGCCGTGACCTGCGACGACTGTGCACGAGTCGGCGGAACGCCTTGCGGTCCCCGCGCAGCCCGCTCACGGCGTCCAGCAGTGCGGGATCGATCACACCGGCGTCCGCCTCGGGCTGCAGCAGCTGCCGGATCCAGACGCGTTCCTGCCGCGCGGCGTGCCGCAGGACGTAGAAGAGGGTGACGAGCTCGACCAGCGCGATCACGAACAGGAGCACGACCGCCAGCGCGCCGATGCCGCCGCTCAGACCCGCCATGTCGTCCCAGGCGAAGTGGAACACCATCGCGGCCAGCATGGTCAGGATGCCGCGCGGCACGTTGCGCTCCCCCGGTGTGCGACCGAGGACCCACATCAGGCCGGCGCAGAAGATGGCGCTGAACAGCGCGTGCGACACGATGCCGGCCACGCCGCGGACGAGGAAGATCTGCAGCGACGTGACGATCTGGCCCGTGCCGAAGGTCTGCGCGGCGCCGTTGTAGACGTAGAGCACGTCCTCGAAGACCTGGAAGCCCAGGCCGATGAACGCGCCGATGATGAACCCGTCGTAGGCGCCGCGCACGAGCCGTGGCGCGAGCCCGATCAGCAGGACGAGGCCGAGCGCCTTGGCGAACTCCTCGTTGATCGGCGCCGTCAGACCGGCCGCCCAGTCCGCGGCGAAGGCCGTGCCGCCGAGCTTGGTCCAGATCTCCAGCAGCGCGGTGTTGGCGGGCAGCGCGATCCAGAACGTCGCCGCGAGGCCACCCCAGAAGAACGCGGCGGCCAGCAGCGACGCGGGCTGGGCGGTGTAGCGGTTCTGGTGGCGCAGCAGGAGCAGCCACGGGACCAGGTAGAGGCCGAACAGCAGCACACCGCCGGTCAGGGCCGGACTGTAGAAGTGCGCGCCCGGGCCGAAGTAGCGCACGATCCCGAGCGCGCCACCGCCCACGCCGAGCAGGTAGACCCAGAACGCCAGGTTGCGCGGCTGGACGAACTGGAAGGACCGCCCCCAGCCCGACTCCTCGATGGCGGCGAGCTGCGCCGTCTTCGCCTCGGTGGTCGTGGTCATCGGGCCGCTCCCGGCGTGATGCTGCGCAGGAAGGTCCCCACGGTGTCCTGCTGCCGTTCGAACTGGCTCGGGGCCGTGCGGACCCTGACCAGCAACGCCGGTGCCGTGTTCGCCTCCGCGGGTGTCCTGGTCATCTTGAACGCGACGTCCAGGCCGTCGCCCTGCGGCGACGTGCTGGCCAGCGCGACGCCGACCAGGCCGCTCGCGGTCGTGACGGTGCCGCGCGAGCCGTCGATCCCCGGCGCGCCGCCCTCGGAGCGCAGCACCTGGTCGAGGAACGCGTCGGCCGATCCGGTGAACGCGGTGCCGCGCAGCGAGATGGCCGCGCCGCCCGTCGTCAGCTCGACCTGGACGCTCGCCGGGGAGACCGAGCCTCCGGTCAGGGCACCGGACTCGAGCTGCCAGCCCACCGGCGGCACGGCCGTGGCGCCGTCGCCGAGGTCCAGCACGTCACCGGCGCGGATCTCGTTGTGCCACGGGATGAGCGCGTTGAGCGCGGGCAGTCCGCAGAGGAGCAGGAGCGCGACGGCCAGCACGCTCAGGGCCGGCGCGAACGTGCGCCGGTCGAGGCCCAGGAGTCTGTGCTCGACCGGCACCCATCCGTGTGGTGCTGTGTCCGTCATCCGGTGCCCTCTCCCGCCCGGCGCGCGGTGAGGGGCGCCGGATCAGCCGTTGAAGTTCGCGAAGAGAATGCTCGCGAGCCCCAGACCGACCAGCAAGTTGAAGACCGCGGCGCTGGCGAACACCCCGATCGGCTTCCACCCGGCCTCGCGCAGCGGCGCGACCCGGAACTCCAGGCCGATCGAGACGAACGCCAGGATCAGGAACAGCGTGCGCAGGTCGTTCACGGTCGTGATCACGGTCTTGTCGCCACCGGACTCCAGGAAGATCGTCGCCACGACCGACGCCAGCAGGAAGCCGAGCACGAACTTGGGGAACCGCTCCCACAACGCCTTGCCGCTGACCTTCGCCTCGCCCGTGCGCTCGACCTTGAACGCGAAGTACGCCGTCAACGCGACGGCGACGATCCCGAGCAGCGCGTTCTGGGTCGTCTTCACGATCGTCGCGATCTGCAGCGCCTCCTCGCCGACCAGCGCGCCGGCCGCGCTCACGGCGGCGGTGGTGTCGATGTTGCCGCCGATCCACGCGCCCGCCACCGGTGCGGACAGGCCGAGCGCGTCCACGGCCAGCGGCAGCAGGAAGATCGAGGGCAGCGCGAAGATGATCACCAGGCTCGCGGTGTACGCGAGCTGTTCGCGGCGGGCCTGCACCGCACCGGCCGCCGCGATGGCCGCGCTCACGCCGCAGATCGACACCGCGGACGCCAGCAGCGCCCGCAGCTTCGCGTCGATGCCGAGCTTGCCGCCGAGCCACCACGTGAAGCCGAACACCAGCGTGATGAGCAGGAACGCCTGGGCGATGGCCGGCCCGGCGGCCTTGACGATCACCGCGAAGTTGATCGACGCGCCGAGCAGCACCAACCCGGTCTTGATGAAGAACTCGGTGCGGAAGCCCGCGGCGAGCCTGTCGCGGAACCCGAGCCCGGTCAGCACGGCGTTGCCCAGCAACCCCAGCGCGATCGCGTAGACCGGGTACTCGATGCTCTTCGCGATGTCCCCGAGCCAGGTGCCCTTGGTGAACACCGGCACGTTCTGCTCCAGGTACCGGGTCAGCGCGCCCAGCACCACGACGACCACGACTCCGCCGACCGCCCACCACACCTGGGAACGTTGCCGCGTCTCGACTTCCGCCATCAGGGCACCAGCCAGCCGGGCAGGATCTTCGCCAGCACCAGGGCGAGCAGCACCAATCCGGCTGTCGTCGCCGCCCAGTCCTCGTTCAGCGCGAGCCTGCGCTCACGGCCGACACCGTCCTCCGCGCTCATTCCGCCCCTCCGTCCACTCCGTGGTGGCGGCAATGGTCCGAGCAGGAGGTGAGCAGCGGCAAGGGCTCCCGCGATGTGGAACGGCGTCAGGCCGGGTAGACGTGGACCTCGGTCGCCTTCACCGCCGCCCACAGCTCGTCGCCGGGCCTCAGGCGCAACTCGGCGAGGGTGGCCGTGGTGATGTCCGCGAGCACATCCGGTGGCCCGTCCAGGCGGACGCGGGTCGTGTGCGCGTGCTGCTCGATCGCGGCGACCGTGACCGGCCAGACGTTGCGCGGGCTGCCTTCCGGCTTCTCCGCATGAAGGCTCACGGCGTTGGGCGGGAACACGACGTGCACCGGGCCCTCAGCGGGCTCCGCGATCGTGAGGCCGCCACCGCCGTCCAGGTCCACCCGCGTGCCGGAGGCCTTGCCGCGGAAGAAGTTCAGGCCGACGAGGTTGGCGACGTAGTCGGTGCGCGGCTGCCGGGCGACCTCGGCGGGCGGGCCCGACTGCACGGCACGGCCGCCCTCCAGGATGACGAGGCGGTCGGCGAGCACCATGGCGTCCAACGGGTCGTGCGTGACCAGCAGCGTGTGGCCGCCGAAGTCGGCGAGGTGACGGCTCAGTTCGGAACGGACCTGCAGGCGGGTGCTCGCGTCGAGCGCGGCCAGCGGTTCGTCGAGCAGCAGCAGGCTCGGGCCGGTGACCAAGGCCCGCGCGAGGGCGACCCGCTGGGCCTGACCTCCTGACAGGGCACGGGGCTTGGCCTGCTCGTAGCCGTCGAGCCCGACGCGGTCGAGCCAGCGCGCCGCCGCGGCCCGCGCCTCGGCCTTGCGCGTGCCGCGGGACCGGAGCCCGAAGGCCACGTTCTCCAGGGCGGACATGTGCGCGAAGAGCAGGTAGTCCTGGAACACCACGCCGATCGGCCGTTTCTCGGCGGGCAGGAACGCATCCGGGCCGTCCCAGGTGGACTCGCCGACGGTGATGTGCCCGGACGTCAGCGGCAGCAAGCCCGCGAGGGTGCGCAACGCGGTGGACTTGCCCGCGCCGTTGGGGCCGAGCAGGGCGACGACCTCGCCCGGCGCGATCGTCACGTCCAGGTCGAGGGAGAAGGTGCCGCGCGTGACGCGCAGTTCCGCGTTCAGGGTCACGTCGGCCCGCTGATCCACCGGTCGCGCAGACCGGCCAGCACTCCGACGGACACCAGCAGCAGCACGATGCTCAGCACGATCGCGGCGTCCGGATCCGTCTCCAGGGCGAGGTATACCGCGAGCGGCATGGTCGTGGTCTCACCGGGGAAGTTGCCGGCGAACGTGATCGTGGCGCCGAACTCCCCCAGCGCCCGCGCCCAGCACAGCACCGCGCCCGCCACGACTCCCGGCAACACCGACGGCAACGTCACGCGCCGGAACGTGAGCCACTTCGAGGCGCCCAGCGTGGCCGCGGCCTCCTCGTAGCGCGGGTCGGCCGCCCGCAGCGCGCCCTCGACCGAGATCACCAGGAACGGCATCGCCACGAAGGCCTCCGCGACGACGACCCCGGCGGTGGTGAACGGCAGCGAGATGCCGAACCACGCGTCGAGGTGCTGCCCGATCAGGCCGCGCCGGCCGAGGATCAGCAGCAGGGCGACACCGCCGACGACCGGCGGCAGCACGAGCGGCACGGTGACGAGGGCTCGCAGGAACCCGCGTCCCGGCAGGCCGGAACGCGCCAGCAGCCAGGCCAGCGGGATGCCGAGGAACAGGCACAGCACCGTGGCGAGCGAGGCGCAGATCAGCGACAACCGCAGCGCCTCACCGACCTCGGCGCCGAGTAGCGTGGGCAACGACGTCCACGGCGTCTTGATCACCAGCCCGGCGAGCGGGACCAGCAGGAACGCCAGCCCGGCCAAGGCGGGCAGGACGAGAACGGCGGGGAGCCGCCCTCGCACCCGGTTGCGCGTCACGGGGTGTCGAAGCCCGCCGCGCTCAGCACGGAACGGCCCTTGTCGGACAACACGAAGTCGACGAACGCCTTGGCCACGGCCGCGTTCGGCGCCTTCGCGAGCGAGGCGATCGGGTAGTCGTTGACCGCCTGGGACGACTCGGCGAACGTGATGCCCTCGACCTTGTCCCCCGCGGCCTTCACGTCGGTCTTGTACACCAGCGCGCCGTCGACCTCGCCGAGCGAGACCTTCGTCAGCACGGCCTTGACGTCCTGCTCCAGCGTGTCCGGCGCGGCCGTGATCTTCGCGGCCTCGAACACCTTCCTGGACGCCGCCCCGCACGGCACCTGCTCGGCGCACAGCGCGATCTTCCTGTCCGCGTTCGCGAAGTCCGCGAGCCCCGCGATCCGGCCGGGGTTGCCCTTGGGCACGGCGATCTGCAGGGAGTTCTTCGCGAACGTCCTCGGCGCGTCGGTGATCGTCCCGGTGTCGGTCACCTGCTTCATGTTGGCAGGTGCGGCGCTCGCGAACACGTCGGCGGGCGCGCCCTGGTTGAGCTGCTGGGCGAGCGCAGAGCTGCCACCGAAGTTGAACTTGACCTTCGTACCGGGGTTCGCGGCCTCGAAGTCCTCGCCGAGCCGCGTGAACGTCTCCGTCAGCGAGGCCGCCGCGAACACCGTGACGTCCCCGGTCACCGCCTGCGACCCGGACGACGTGCTCGCGGCCTGCTGCCCGCACCCGGCGAGCACCAGCGCGACCCCGAGCACGCCGGTCACGATTGTGGACCTGATCCGCAGATTCGGCATGCATCGATCCTAGATGCCGCCGATACGGAGCAAAAGTGCCCCTTTTCTTCCGCAGATGCGCCAGTACCCTGAGGTGCGTGATGTCCTCGTTCGCCGGCATTCCGACGCAGCGCACTCCGCTGTCCGAGGACCAGGTCCTGGTCACCGGAGACATCAATCACGAGTGGGTCTTCCGCACGTCCCACCTCGACGCGCACGCCCGCGACCCGGTCAACGTCCAGTACCGGACGACCCGCGTCCGCGAGGTGCACCAGGTGCAGGGCGTGCCGCTGCACGACGTCCTCGGCAGAGTCGGGTTGCGCACGTCCGAGGGCAGCAAGATGGACGAGCTCAGCTTCGTGGTCGTCGCCTCGTCCACTGACGGCTACCGCGTGCTGCTGTCGTGGGCGGAGGTCGACCCGGAGTTCGGCGCTTGCTCGGCGCTGCTCGCCACCCGGTACAACGGCAGGCTGCTGACCAGGCCGACCCTGGTCACGCCGCGCGACGGGCGGGCCAGCCGGTACGTGCGGGACGTGGCTCGGCTGGAGATCACGCGGTTCGGGGTGGGCCGGTCCTAGGGTCGCTGCGCGGGGCCGGTTGCGGCCAGTCAGAGCTGGCGCCGAGGCCAAGGCCGCCGAACCCTAGAGTGGCGCCATGGCCGACCTGCTGACCATCCACGACGTCCACGCCGCGGCCGAGGCGATCGAGGGCCGGGTGCTGCGCACCCCGACACTCCCCTCCCCCGGCCTGTCCGCCCTGCTCGGCGTCCCGACGACGGTGAAGCTCGAACTGCTGCAGCGCAGCGGTTCCTTCAAGATCCGCGGCGCGTTCGCGAAGATCCTGTCGCTGCCGGCCGAGGCACGAGCGGCCGGGGTGGTCGGGGTCAGCGGCGGCAACCACGGCATCGCGCTGGCCGACGCCGCGAACGCCCTCGGGGTGGCCGCCACCGTCGTGATGCCCTCGTCGGCACCGGCGCGGTCGGTCGAGCTGGCCCGTGCGGCCGGTGCGGACGTGCGGCTCACCGACAGCCTCGCGGCGGCGTTCGCACTGATGAACGACCTGGTCGACGCGGGCGCCACCCTCGTGCACCCCTACGACGACCCGGTCGTCGTCGCGGGGCAGGGCACGGTGGGCCTGGAGTTCGCGACCGACGCCCCGGACGTGACCGACGTGCTGGTGAGCGTCGGCGGTGGTGGGTTCATCTCGGGTGTGGCGGCGGCGTTCCGCGCGCTCGTGCCGGGCGTGCGCGTGTGGGGTGTCGAGGTCGAGGGTGCCGACGCGATGCGCCAGGCGCTCGACGCGGGTGGGCCGGTCGACATCACGCCTACCTCGATCGTCTCGACCCTCTCGGCACCGCACGCCTCGCAGCTGACCTACGACCACGTCCTCTCGCTGGTCGAGGACGTCCTGGTCGTGTCCGACGCCGACGCGGTGCGGGGGTCGGTGGCGCTGGCCGAGACGCAGAAGGTGTGGGCGGAGCCCGCCGCCGGGTGTCTCGTGGCGGCGGCGGGTTCCGTGCTCGAGCGGGTCGGGCCCGGTGCGCGGCTGGGGATCGTGGTGTGCGGTGGGAACGTGACCTTCGCGGACGTCGTGCGCTGGACCGGGGCATGAGGCACGACGAACCGCTGGCGGTGGCCGCGGTGGCGGCCGTCCGGAACGGGGACCTGGCCGCGTTGCGGCGCCTGCTCGCCGACGAACCCGGCCTGGCGACCGCGCGGATCGTCGACGACGGCGGGAACGGGCGGACCCTGTTGCACGTGCTGACGGACTGGCCCGCCCGGTGCCCGAACGGCGTGCGGACCGTGGAGGTGCTGGTGGCCGCAGGCGCCGACGTCAACGCACGGTTTGAGGGTTCGCACCGCGAGACGCCGCTCCATTGGGCCGCCAGCGCCGATGACGTCGAAGTGCTCGACGCGCTCCTGGACGCCGGTGCGGACATCAACGCCGACGGCGCGGTGATCGGAGGTGGCACTCCCCTGGCCGACGCACGGGCGTTCGCGCAGTTGCGGGCCGCTCACCGGCTGGTCGAGCGGGGCGCGGCGGTCACGCTGGTGGACGCCGCGACGCTCGGCCTGTCCGACCGGCTGGACCCACTCCTCGCGACAGCGACCCGCGACGACCTGGACCTCGCGCTCTGGGGCGCGCGCCAGGGCGGTCAGCACGAGTGCGCCGCGCGCCTGGAGGCGCTGGGTGCCGACCCGGACTGGGTTCCGCCCTGGGAGCGCTGATCAGCCCAGGTGCTCGCGCGCCCAGTCGGCGAAGCTCGTGAGCTCCAAGCCCAGTTCCCTCGCGTACTCGGGACGTCCCACCATGCCGCTCTCGTTCATCCGGTCGTGCCCGGCGCCCATCTCCGGCATCCCGGCGGCACGGGCCTGCTCCAACGTCATGTCCGGCGCGGTCAGCTCGACGCCCAGTGCGTCGGAGAGCACCTCCGCGATCTCCCTCATCGACAGGTGCTCGCTGGTGAGCTCGAGTTCGACGCGGTGCCACCGGTCCGGGTCGGCGACCGCGGCCGCCACCGCCGCGCCGATGTCGCGCGTGGCCACCAGGGACAGCCGGGTGTCCGGCTTGACCATGCTCACGATGCCGCCCTCCACGCCGCGCGGGAACAGGTAGGCGAAGTCCGGCAGGAAGTTCTCCATGAAGAAGCCGGGCTTGAGCAGCGTCCACCGCTCGAAACCGGCCTCACGGACCCGGTCCTGGATCGCGGCCTTGGTGTTCAGCGACTCGGCGCGCACCGGGTAGAGCTCGTCCACGACGTGCGGGCCGGCGCCGTCGACCGTGGTCTGCACGAACTGCCGCACCCCCTGCTCCGAGGCGGCCTCGATGAGGTTGGTGGCCTGGGCGAGTTCGCCGGGGAAGTCGATGCCGTCCTCGGTGAACTCGGGGATCTGGACCGAGAAGACCGCGGTCGCGCCCTTCGTGGCGCGCACCAGCGACTCGCGGTCGTGCAGGTCGCCGGTGACGAGCTCGACGCCCAGCGCCCTGGCGCGGTCCGACTCCGGGTCGCGGACCAGCGCGCGCACGGGCACTCCTGCCGCCGTCAGGGCGCGGACTGCCGCGCCTCCCTGCTTGCCGGTGGCTCCGGTGACGAGCACGGACATGACTCTCCTCCACGACGGACAGCAAAACGGCGGGGGCCGCCGTTTCTGTGTCCGCTACGATATGGCGGGCCCCGCCATTTATCAACCACGAGGTTGCCATGACCGATCGCCAGCGCTCCGACGCCCGGCGCAACCACGCGCGCATCCTCGCCGTGGCCGAGCAGGAGGTCGCCGCGCACGGCGCGAACGCGTCGCTGGAGCAGATCGCCCGCGTCGCCGGTGTCGGCTCGGCGACCGTGCGCCGCCACTTCCCCACCCGCCAGGAGTTGCTGCAAGCCGTGCTGTGGCAACGGATCGAGGTGCTGTGCGAGAGGGCGCGCGAGCTCACCGGGGCGCCGGACGGCGGGGAAGCGCTGCTCACCTGGCTCGCCGATCTCGTGACGTACTGCGTGGGCGCGAAGGGGCTCGCCACCGCCCTGGCCTACGACGGCGACCCGACGGGCCCGAACTCGTGCGCGTCGGCGATCGAGGAGGCCGCGGAACCGTTGCTGCGCAAGGCGGTCGAGGAGGGCGCCGTCACGCCGGACGTCACGGTGGCCGAGCTGGTCGGCCTGATCGTCGGCATCGCGATGGTCACCGAGCACCACAGCGAGCCGCAGAAGGCGGCGGAGCGGCTGTTCGCGGTGGCGGTGGCGGGGATCAGCCCCGGTAGCTGAGCACGGCGGCCCCTCGACGTCCGCGAGCCGTTCGAGCGCTTCCTGGTGCGCGGGGTCCACAGAGGACCAGCCGGTCGGACCCGGACCGTCCGGTCGAGACCGGGGAATGACCGCCAGGGCGGCGGGCCGGGTACGAGGTCCACGCCCGCATCAAGTCCTCAGTGGACCCGCTCGGCATCCTCAACCCCGCCAAGGGGTTCTGACCGCGTCAGCGCCGCCGTTGCGGCGGCACGGTCCGGACCGCGGCGAGCGCCTCGGCCAGGTTCGGGTGCAGCGACAGCACGGCGGCGGCGCCGGACATGTCCAGCGGGCGCGACACCGTCCGGCCCGCGACGACGGCGAGCGGGACGCTCTCGGACACCGCGTGCCGCCACACGTTCAGCACCATGTTGATGCCCGAGGAACCGAAGAAGCTCACCGCGCCCAGGTCGATGACGAGACCCGCGGGCCTGCGCCGGACGGCGTCGAGCGCCTGGTCCAGGGGCGAGTCCTCGGTCACCATGTCGATCTCACCGGCGACGACCACGACCGCGATCCCGTCGCGGTCGACGGTGTGCGCGGTCAGCGCGCTGACCGCGCCGTCGGACTGCTGGCCCATTGCCCGCCCTCCCGTGTGCGAACCGTGCGAAGCGCAGACGCGAGCCGCTGACCGATCCGGAGCACGCGCCCACGTTATTGCCCCGCAACGAAAGCCACAACCGCTACTCAGCGCACCAGACCAGCGCGTACACCGTCTTGCCACCTCCGGCACGAGGCCGCGCGCCCCAGGCGTGGGTGATGTTGTCGATCATCACCATGCCCCTGCCCCGGTGGCCGCCGAGCCGCGACTCCCCGTACACGGGCTGCTGTGCCGAGCAGTCGTCGACCTCCACCGCGACCTGGCACCCGACGCGGCTCAGGAGCACGCGCAACCGGCCGTCGCCCGTCGTGTGGTCGAGGACGTTCGACACGAGCTCGGTCACCACCAGCAGCACGTCGTAGCGGTGGTCCTCGCTCAGGACCCGCAACGCCGACTGGACGTGGCCGCGCAGCGCGGACAGCACGGTGCTCCGCTCGATCGGCAGGTCCGTGACCGTCGACCAGAGACCCTCACCAGTGGTAGTCACGGACGCAGTGCCTCCAACGTGCCGAGCCGATCACCGCCCGGCTGGGAACTTACCGCGAACCGCCTCCGGGCGGGGGCTGACGCGACCGGCGGCCGCCGCCACGACGACCTGCACGACCGCGAGCACGCCGACCAGGAGCAGGGACGCCGTCCACGAGCCGGTGTGCTCGGCGAGCAGGCCCGCGAGGACCGGCCCCAGCGCGGCGAGCAGGTACCCGAGCGACTGGGCCATGCCGGACAGCTGCGTGGTCCCCTGCCGGCCCCGGCCGCGCAGGCTGATCAGCGTGAGCGCCACGACCAGCGACGCGCCGGTGCCGAGCCCCGCGACCACCGCCCACACGATGCTCCACGACGGCAGGAGCAGCAGCCCGGCCGCGCCGACGACCATCGCGACACCGACGATCTGGTAGACGAAGAGGTGGACACCGGCCTGCGCGGCCGGCACGCCCGATGACATCTCCACGGTGGGAAGCCAGGTGACCATCACGTAGAACGTCGTCGACTGCAGTCCCATGAACGCCGTCACGAGCCACGCCGCCGGCTGGCGCCACACGCTCGCGGACGGCCGGTTCTCGTCCGATGTGGACTCGACGGCCGGTCTGCCGGTCCAGGCGCGCGGCAGCCACAGCACGGGTGACGACGAGCGCGGGGATCGCCCAGAACGCCAGCGCACCGCGCCAGCCCACGGCGTGCGACAGCGGAACCGCGACGGCGGAGGCGATCGAGGCGCCCACGGTGATGCAGGCCGAGTAGACGCCGGTCGCCATGGACACGTGGTCGCGGTGGTCGCGCTTGACGATCGTCGGCACCAGCACGTTGCCGGCCGCGATGGCCGAGCCCGCGACGGCGGTGCCGATCCACAGCCCGGCGTCGCCGAGGACCGACCGCAGCGCCGTGCCGACCGCGAGCACGACCAGGGCGGCGTCCACCGGCCGTCGTGCTGCTGCCAGCTGGTCAACCGCCCGTGCAGACATCCGTACCGTCCCGGCGGAGGAAAGCCACTGGACCGGAGTCGACGCCGTCCGGACCGAGGCCGTGAGCGCCCAGTTCGAGCAGATCACCCGCGAGGCAGCGGGCGCGCAAGCATCGGCACGATCATCGGCGGTGCGACCGACACGGAGCCGGACGACTGCGAGGCCACGCGTGGTCGGTGCGGTGCGGGTGGTCGCACCCCGTACCGGGGTACGGGTCAGTTCGGCTCTCCGGTGTGACGATTTCTCTGCTTCCCCGCAGAAAACTGCTCGTCATGTCCTTTTCACCGTTCGCGCCACGTGCGCACCGCCCTCTCGCGGTCCTGACCGCCACCATGGCCGGGCTCGCGGTGTTCAGCCTCGTGGCCCTGCTCGTCGACGACCGCCTGTTGATGGGGCAACCGGTGTGGACCAAGCCGCTGAAGTTCGCGCTGTCCACGTTGCTCTACTCCGTGTCCGTGTCCTGGGTGCTGAGCCGGGTCACCCGCTTCCGGCGGGTCGCCGACGCGGCTGCCACCGTGTTCGTGGTCTCCTTTCTCGTCGAACTCGCCTGGATCACCTGGTCGGCGGCGCGCGGCCGCATGAGTCACTTCGGAGTGGCCACCCCGCTGGAGAGCGTCCTCTACCAGGTCGCCGGCCTGATCGGGGTCGTGGTGTGGATCATGAGCGCGATCGTCTGCGTGGCGCTGATGCTCAGCGCGACCGAGAACCGCGCGCAGGTGTGGTCGATGCGCGCCGGGATGCTGATCGCCCTGGCCGGCATGGCGGTGGGTGCGCTCATGACCTCGCCCACACCCGAGCAGGTGGCCGGCCCCTCCGATCTCCGGGGCGCTCACTCGGTCGGTGTGGCCGACGGCGGTGCGGCGCTCCCCCTGCTCGGCTGGAGCACCGAAGGCGGCGACCTGCGCATCCCGCACTTCATCGGGATGCACGCGCTCCAGGTTCTCCCGCTGGTGCTGGCCGCGCTGCGGCTCGCCGGGCGGCGGCTGCCCGCGCTTCGGCGGCCGGAGGTGGAGTTCCAGCTCGTCCTGATCACCTCGGCCGGGTACGCGGCCCTGCTCGGCCTGCTGCTGTGGCAGGCGCTGCGCGGCCAGTCGATCGTGTCGCCGGACGGGCTCACCGCCGGGGCCGGCGTGGCCGCGGTGATCTGCCTCGGCGCGGCGACCGCCGCTGTGGTGCTGCGAGCCGGTCGTGGTACCAAGGCGATCCCGGTCGGATAGTCGCGCCCGGTGTCCAAGGCGAGGAGCCCGATGTCCGATCAGTCCGACGTCACCACGAACAAACCCGGAGTGCTGCTGACCTCAGTGGTGCGCTCGGTGGCGTTGGCGCTGTTCGCCATCAGTGTGCCCGTGTACGTGAGCGGGCACGGGATCGCGGTCGTCCCGGCCTTCGTGCTGGCGCTGGCGCACTGCGCCTGCATCCCGCTGATGATCCGGTGGCCGGGAATCGCGATCGGGGTCTCCTCGGCCGCGGCGTGCGCCCTCTCCGTACTGGCGTACGGGGCGAGTGGCGCGGCGTGGCCGTGGTCCGTGCCCGGTCTGCTCACGCAACTCGGCGTGATCGCCGTGGCCGGGTCGCACGGAGGATGGGGACGCGGCCTGGCGGCCTGGCTGCTGTCCGCCACGGTGTCGGTCGCGCTCGTCCTCACCCTCCCGGTACCCGTGGAGGACTGGGGCGCGAACCTGACGGTCTTCGCGTCCAACTCGGTGCTGGTGCTGGTGGTCTCCGTGCTCGCCGGCCAGCGGTCGGCGATCCGGGCTGAACTGACCCACGCGCGGCACCGGGCGGAACTGGAACAGGCGAGCCGTGTCCTGGCGCAGGAGCGCTCCCGGATCGCGCGTGAGCTGCACGACGTCGTCGCCCACAGCATGTCCGTGATCCAGGTGCAGGCGCGATCCGCCGCCTACCGGCTGCCGCAACTCGACGACCCCACCCGCCGGGAGTTCGACAGCATCGCCGACGCGACCCGCACGGCGCTCGCTGAGATGCGGCAGGTGCTCACGGTGCTGCGCGACCAGCACGCCGGAACGGACGTGGCCCCGCAACCCAGGCTGGAGGACGTCGCCGACCTCGTGGCGGCGGTGACGAGGGCGGGCGTCGACGCGCGGCTGCACGTCGACGGCGACCTGACGGACGAGGCGATCAGCGTCCCGATCGGCCTGACCGCGTACCGGATCGTTCAGGAGGCCCTGGCCAACGCGGTGCGGCACGCCCACGGCGCGCCGATCGACGTTCGCCTCGACGTCGTGCGGGAGGAGTTGTCGGTCGAGGTGGTCAACGGGCCCGGCCTCGCGGGGCGGCCCGGTGATCCCCTGGCGACCGGGCACGGCTTGGTGGGCATGCGGGAGCGGGCGGCGCTGCTCGGTGGCCGGGTGCGCGCCGAGCCCACCGACGAGGGCGGTTTCCTGGTGCGCGGCACGATCCCGCTCACGACGGGACGGTGGTGACGTGGCCGTCCGAGTGGTGATCGTCGACGATCAACCGGTTGTCCGGGCGGGCCTGGTCGCGTTCCTGACCGCCCAGCCGGACCTCGTCGTGGTCGGCGAGGCCGCCGACGGGTACGCCGCGATAGAGGTGGTCGGCGCGCGACGGCCCGATGTCGTGCTCATGGATGTGCGAATGCCGCGCATGGACGGCCTCACCGCCGCCAAGCGCCTGCTGAGCCCCGCGTTTCCCGACGGGCACGTCCCGAAGGTGCTGATGCTGACGACCTTCGACATCGACGACCACGTCTACGAGGCGCTGAGCGCGGGAGCGAGCGGGTTCCTGCTCAAGGACGCCCTGCCCGAGGAACTCGCCGCCGCCGTCCGGGTCGTGGCCGCGGGCGAGGCGCTGCTCGCTCCCAGCGTCACCCGGCGCATGATCGAACACTTCGTCAGCGCGCGCCGGATGCGCGCGGAGGAGGGCGATCGGCTCTCCGGCCTGACCGCGCGGGAACGCGAGATCCTGACGCTGGTGGCCGGTGGGCTCTCCAACCACGAGATCGCCGCCGACCTGGTGATCGCCGAGCAGACGGTGAAGTCCCACGTCAGCCGCATCCTGATGAAGCAGGGTCTGCGTGACCGCGCGCAGGCCGTCGTGCTGGGCTACGAGACCGGGCTGGTGCGGCCGGGACGGAACGAGGTGCCCTGGATGTCGCGTGACGAAGCGATCAGCAGATGCGAGTGAATGGCGTCGCGAACTCCCGGATGTCCCCGACTTCTCCCACTGCCTCTGCAAGTCGACAACACCGCCTGACTGAACCCTGTGCCGCCCGGATAGCACTCACGCAGCGCCTGCCCACAGCTGAGCCTGATCTCAGCTCAGCCGACCGGCCGGGGTCGTCGAAGCCCTCATGGATCCGGCCGTGCCGCTGCCGGCACCGCACCTACCCGACGCCAAGGCGGACATGATGCTGCGTGGGCTGGAGCAGGAAACCGATGGTGCAAGCGCGGAAGAAGAGCTGCTGCGCCAGCGTTCCGAGGACGACGGCTGACCTCCCAGCCCTGTGACGGAGCAGGTCTCGCCGCGGTCCGGCGGTCGCGTCAGACGATGATCAGACAGCCTTGCTCGTCACGCACGGCCGCATCCTCGTCGTCGAACCAATGACCGTTCGAGCCGAGGTAGCGGAAGCGCAGCGTGGTCCCCTGCGGCACGACGACCGCCGCGGTGCGGTTGCCGTTGGAGCGCGTCCGGAGCTCGGTCGCTCCCGGCGTCCAGTCGTTGAAGTCACCGACAACGCTGACGGGGCCCGACGGTTCATGCCGGGGCAGGGCCCAGGTCACCCGCACTTGCTGGTCCTTGGCAGGCACGATTCGGATCATCGAGTCGTCGGTCCTTCCACGCTTCTCGGTCGTCGTGTTCGGTGTGACAGCCTGCCGACGAGGTCGGTGCCGGACGATCCGACACGCGTGGGCGGACGGCACAGTCGCCGAATCGGGTGGTCTTGCCGGAGAAAGGTTTCGAAGGAGCCGCCACTCCCGGCGTGGCGACCCGTGGGCGGTGCACGTGTCCCGGCGCGGACTTCGGGTCCCGGTGAGGTGGCGACGAGGGCGTTCCCGCGCTTCGCCTGGGAGGCAGCGGTCGTCCTTTAGGGGCGCGATCTCGTCCCCCTGCGATCCGGACGCCTGTTCCTCTTGGGGGCTGCTGCCGCCGCACAGCGCGGGCACATCGCCATCTCCGGCGAGTCCGCTCCAGCGGTGTCGTGAATCCACAGCGCGTCGGCCCAAAGCACGTGCGGGAACCGGTCGAGCCGTGCTCGGTGCAGCGGCACACCGCACAACGTCTGGTTCTGCTGCGGCCACCACGCGTGGACATCTCCCGACGGCATACGGGCGCCGTCGTCGTCACGCCAGTTGCTCGACGCGGCCACCGCGGGCATGGCGGTCACCATCAGCCTCCTGATCGTCCACGATGCGCCAGAAGCGCACCGCTCGCCTCTGCGGCAGCACCTCCAGATCGCCCTCGTCCGTGCCGCATACCCGGCGGCGGCGCCTTCAACCCGGTCTTCGAAGACCACGTGATGGTCCGGTTCGACGAAGCTGCTCGCCGAGCTCGAGACGTCATGCCGGCGCATGAGCGGATGAAGCGCATCGTGCTCGTTTGCGCCCTGCCGCGACGGGTAGTCCAGCCACGAACCAGCTATAGCCGACTACGACCAACTGGCCCTGGGCGACCTCAGGCACCGGATTCGCTCCCTCGACGCCGAAGACCTGCGTGCGGTTCTCGACCACGAACGGGAGCACGGCAACCGCGTACCTGTGCTGCAACTGATCGAGGCCAGACTCGACGAACTCGCCGACGGCGCTGAACCGACGGGCGTCGACCAGCGCAGCGCCCCCGGCGCCGAGCAAACACCGACCGAGCCCTCCACCTCCCCCGCACACTCGCCTGACGACAACACACCGCTGCGCCACGGCGTGTACGGGCAGACCCCCGCACGCGGACGCAACTGACGATCGGCTGCCGCGAGACCGTGACAGTCGATGAAATCCGGCACTGCCTGACTCGCGGCATCTCGAACTGCCGCGGGCGGAGCACATGCACGCGGGACAGCAGCTTTTCCGGGCATCCAGCAAGACCGCACGATGGGCGAGTCCAATGATCTGTGACTCTGAACGGCGGCCGCGGACCGAACCGTCCGGTGGCGTTCGATGACCGGCGTCGCGCTGATCGCCTGTGCGAGCGTTCTCGCGTGTGGTCTCGCCATCTTCACCTTCGCTTGCCGCGTCTCCGGTGCACCATGCTGGTCCGCCAGCACAGCCCGCCGCATCGCTGCCTGGCAACGCCTGAGCCCTTTGGTGTTCGGGCTGTGCTCGGTAGCCCTGGGCACCGGCTTGCTCCTCGCACTGAACTGAGCGGTATCGCCCAACGCCGAGGCGCCGCACGACGGCGTTCGTCACGGCCCAAACCGCGAACACAGCCCCCAACTCGCGGTTTCGGCGGTTCGCCTTCAGCGCGCCGAAGGCATTGGGCAGCGGATCACATCGAGTTCGTCCACCAACGCTGTCATGGCGCGGAAGGTGCCTTCTCGCCTCACAGGCACTCGAATGGCACATCCTGATCACGCGCCCTGATGCCGGGGCGTCGCCGGTCCGACCGATGCCTGCCGCTAGCCGAGTTCGGGCGGCGTCGGGACGGACCGCAGCGCGCGGTTGCTGCGCGGCTCGGTGCGGGTCTTGGTCTCGCCGACCTGACGGATCAGTTCGTCGCGGACCTCGTTGAGCGCCGCGGGAAGCTCTCGCTGGGACGAGGTGGCGACGAGGTGCAGCCGATGGCCGTGGTTGATCCAGCACTGCAGCATGACGCGCTGCTCGACGCCCTTGCGGTCTTTGAGGCTGATCTCCAGTTCGATCTCGTCGTCGCGGTAGGACCGCAGACGGGAACCGAGCGCGGCCAGGCGATCCACGACCCAGTCGCGTTCGGACGAGTGGAAGCCGGCGGCGAGGTGCAGTCGCTGCGCGATCACTGAAGCATCTTCGGGAGTTGCGTTCATGCGTTGTCGCTGACGGTGCTCACTGAAATCTCTCCTCA
>NZ_FOFV01000025.1 GCF_900111005.1 Lentzea albida | reverse complement strand
CACCACCCACGGCATCACCGTCGAACGAGTACTCACCGACAACGGCTCCTGCTACAAGTCCCGACTCTGGCGAGACACCCTCACCACAGCCGGGATCACCCACAAACGCACCCGCCCCTACCGGCCGCAGACCAACGGCAAAGTCGAGCGGTTCAACCGCACACTGCTCGACGAATGGGCCTACCAACGGCCCTACACCAGCAACACCGAACGCACCCAGGCCCTGGCAGACTTCCTGCACACCTACAACCACCACCGCAGCCACACCGCGCTCGGCGGCCACCCACCCATCAGCCGAATCAACAACCCTGCGGGTCAATACACCTAGGCCGTGTC
Source organism: Lentzea albida (assembly GCF_900111005.1). GTDB lineage: Bacteria > Actinomycetota > Actinomycetes > Mycobacteriales > Pseudonocardiaceae > Lentzea > Lentzea albida. The sequence continues at coordinate 137,696 of NZ_FOFV01000025.1, read as the reverse complement.
CCGGGAGTCTCGTCGGGCGGCAGTAGCGGGCGAGGGCCCCGGAGACGGCACCGCCGCGACGCCCGAATACAACCCGGTATGAGGACGTCGCGGCGGCACCGCCTCCGGGTCTCTCGCCCGCGCCTGCCACCAAACGAACTCCCGGGACACGGCCTAGCGTTCGTAGAGGACGTCTGTGTCGTTCGTGAGGTGGCCGTCGTACGGGCCCACCTTCGTGATGCGCGCGCCGTCGCGGAACACGACCTGCAGTCCGTGTTCCTCCTCCCAACCGCACTCGGCCTCGACGGAGACGTAGACCGGCTCACCGTCACCGTCGCGGCTCACCGTGACCTGGTGCCGCGCGAACGTGACGTGGTCCCAGACGTCGGCGGGACCGGCGATGCGGGGGAAGTCGTCCAGCTCGTCGCCGAAGACCTCGCCCATGTGCCGGTAGTAGTCGAAGACGCCGTCCGCCGCCGCCTCCAGCGCTGTGCGGTCCAGTGCGAGGAAAGCGCGGACCGCGGCGTGGAAGTCCTCCTGTGCCGGGTCGTCCGCGTAACCGTCCACGTGGAACGGGAGCGTGATGCCGCCCAGCACGGGCACCGGGACCGGCGCGCTCACCAGACTGCCGTACTCGTCCTCGGTCAGGGTGCCGAGTCCAGGGATCTCCACGGGGCCATCTTAGGAAGGTGGGGCGCACTGGCGGCCGTGGTGCCGGACCGGAAGACCCACGCGCCCAAGCGGAGCCACCCGGCAGGCACACCCGTGCGCCCCACCCACCGGTGCCCCGCAAGAACACCGGCATGCGCTGACTCCGGCCGAGTGGCACATCGTCCGCAGTCAAACAAGCCACGCGAAGACAATCACACGCGTGGCGCCCGGTGGTATCGCGCAGCCGGTGATCTAGCCGAAAGTTACGGCGGACAACGCTTTCCGCATGACTTCCTGCGGCGCGGGCAGGCCGGTGAACTGCTCCACCTGCCCGAAAGCCTGGTGCAGCAACATGTCCAGGCCCGTGGCGAGCCTCGTTCCCGAGGCCTCGACCGCCTCGGCGACCGGCGTGGGCCACGGGTGGTAGATCACGTCCAGCACGTAGGGCGCCTTGGCCAGGTCGGCCGCGAGCGGCGCGGTGGCCTCGGCGGGCACCGTCGACACCACCACGTCCGACGCTCCGGCCAGCACACCCAGGTCCACAGAGGACAGTGCGAGGACCTCGACGGTGATGCCGACGCGGGACGCGGTCTCCACGGCCTCCGCCGCACGCGACGGATCGCGCACCACCAGGGAGGCCGAAGAGATGCCCAGTGCGGCGAACCCGGCCAGCGCGGCCGTCGCCGTCCCGCCCGCGCCGACCACCACGCCGTGGGTGCCGCCGGAGAAACCCTTCTCCCGCAACGCTCCGACCACGCCGTCCACGTCGGTGCAGTCGGCGTGCCACTCGGAACCCCTGCGCACCAGCGTGTTCGCCGCACCGACGGCCGCGGCCCTCGGGGTCACGACGGACGCGAACGCCAGCGCGGCGCGTTTCGTCGGCATCGTGCACGACAGGCCCGCCCACTCCGGGCCGAGCGACGACACCAGCGCGGGCACGTCCGCCTCGGAGCACTCCAGCCGCGTGTACTCCCAGTCGAGGCCCAGCGCGGCGTACGCGGCGTTGTGCAGCACGGGAGAAAGGGAGTGCTCGATCGGCGAACCGATCACCGCCGCCTTGCGCACCACTAGTAGACGCCCTCCCGCTGGGCCTTCTTGTCGTTCGCGTCGTGCTCCTCGAACGTCTTCGCGAAGCAGGAGTTGCCGTTCTTGTCGCACTTCACGAAGTACAGGATGTCGCCGCCCTCGGGCTTCATCGCGGCGGCGATGGCCTGCTGCGACGGCGATCCGATCGGGGTCGGCGTCAGACCCCTGTTCTTGTAGGTGTTGTACGGCCCGTCGGCATCGCGGTCCTCGTCGGACGTGCGGATGTGGGGCTGGTTGTTCTTGTAGTTGATGGTCGAGTCGAACTGCAGCGGCATCGTCTGCGGCAGGAGCTTCAGGCGGTTGTAGATCACCTGGGACACCTTGCTGAAGTCCGGCTCGATCGCTTCCTTCTCGATCAGCGACGCGATGACGAGGATCTGGTACGGGCGGAAGCCCGTGTTCACCGTGCCGCCGGGGATGCCGGCACCCTGCAGTTTCTGCGCGGAGGACACGATGACGCTGCGGATCAGCTCGACCGCGCTCACACCCGGCTTGACCTGGTAGACGCCGCGCATGATCAGGCCTTCGAGGCGGAACTGCGGCTGGGCGGCCTTCACGTCCGCGAGCGCCCACTCCGGAACGCCGAGGGCGACCGGGTCGGTCTGCTCGGCGGCGGCCTTGATCTCGTCAGCGGTCAGGCACTTCTTCTCGCCGTCCTTCTCCGTGCAGCTCGCGTCGGCCAGCAGGGAGTAGATGCCCTTGACGGTCTTGTCGCCCACCTTGATGTCGGTGAGCTTGAGGCCGCCGACGACCTGGACGGCGGGGACGCGCGTCTTCGGGTCGATCATGCGGGCCACGGCCTCCTGGCCCGACATCTTCGTCTTCATCAGGTAGAAGCCGGGCTGGATCGACGTCACGCGGGCGTCGGTCTTGCTGGCCTCGGTGAAGGCGCGCGCGGAGGCGATGACGCCGTTGTCGTACAGGGTCGACGCGATCTTGCTGACCACGTCGCCGTCCTGGACCTCGACGATGGCGTCGGCCTCGCCGCTGCCCGCGTAGTCCTCGAACGACCCGATGCCGCGCAGCTCCTTGTAGCCGTAGTACGCGCCACCCAGGCCCACGGCGAGGACCAGCGCGACGACGAGCCACAGCACCGTCTTCTTGCGCTTCTTCGCCTTCGCCCTCGCGTTGTCCCGCTCGCGGTCGCGCTTTCTGACCGGGCGTCGCTCATCAACTTCGGGGTCGGTGAACAACCCGAGATCGTCGCCGCTCACGCCTCGTCCTTTCGGGCGGACACGAACCGTGCCCGTGCGTCCAGCCAAGATTGCAGGATCTCGACAGCGGCGGCCTGGTCGACCACGGCACGCTGCTTCTTGCCCTTCACACCGCGCTGTGCCAGCACCCGGCTCACCACGACCGTCGTCAGTCGTTCGTCGCTGAGCCGCACCGGCACGGGGGCGATGCGTCCGGCCAAGGCCGCAGCGTACGCGGCCGCCGATTCCGCTGCCGGGCCGTGTCTGCCTGCCAGTGTCTTCGGTAAGCCGACCACGACCTCCACGACGTCATGCTCGGCGACGAGACGTACGAGCTCGGTGAGGTCCGAGCCCCGCTTCTCGTCACGCTGGAGGGTAACCAGCGGAGTCGCCAGAAAAGCACCCGGATCGCTGAGAGAAATTCCCACTCGCACCGATCCGACGTCGACGCCGAGCCTCCGTCCGAGGCCCGGATCGTCGACACCGGCGACATCAGCGCTGCTCAAGCACCTTGTCCAGTTCGTTGGTGAGGACCGTGATGGCCTCCTCGACACCGGCCGGGTTCGTGCCGCCACCCTGGGCGAGGTCCGGCTTGCCGCCACCGCGGGCGGCGATGGCCGGGCCGAACACCGGGACGAGCTTGCCGGCGGCCAGGCCCAGGTCGCGGGCGGCGGCCGTGGTGGCCACCACGAAGCTGACCTTGTCGCCGTCGACCGAGAACAGGGCCACGACACCGGGCTTGTTGCCCAGGCGGTTGCGGACCTCGCCACCGAGGGTGCGCAGGTCGTTGCCCGACACGCCCTCCAGGCCGAGGGCCACGAGCGACAGGCCGCGGATGTCGAGGGCCTTGTCGGCCAGCGACCCGGCGTTGCCGAGCAGCTGGGCGGCGCGGACCTTCTCGAGCTCCTTCTCGGCGGACTTCAGGCGCTCGACCAGCGACTCGATCCGCTCGGGCAGGCCGTCGGAGCCGACCTTGAGCATGTCGGAGAGGTTCTGCACGATGGCGCGTTCCTTGGCCAGGAACCGCATGGCCTCGATGCCGACGTAGGCCTCCAGGCGGCGCACGCCGGACCCGACCGAGGACTCACCCAGCAGGGTGATCGGGCCGATCTGCGACGAGTGCTCGACGTGGGTGCCACCGCAGAGCTCGCGCGACCAGGGGCCGCCGATCTCGACGACGCGCACCGTCTCGTCGTAGGTCTCGCCGAACAGGGCGACGGCACCCATGTCCTGGGCACCGGCCATGTCGGTGTAGACGACGGCGACCGGCAGGTCCTTGCGCACGGCGAGGTTCGAGACCTCTTCGATCTCGCTCTTGGCCTCGGCGGACAGACCACCGGTCCAGGCGAAGTCGAGGCGCAGGTAACCGGGCTTGTTGTACGAACCGCTCTGCAGGGCCGACGGGCCGAGCACCTGGCGCAGGGCGGCGTGCACGACGTGCGTGCCCGAGTGGCCCTGGCGGGCGCCGACGCGCCACTCCGGGTCGACGCGGGCCTCGACGTGCTCGCCCTCGGCCACCTCGCCGGAGCGCACGCGCACCTGGTGCACCCACAGCTTGCGGGCGACCTTCTGCACGTCGAGCACTTCCAGCTCGGCGTTGCCGGTGACGATCGTGCCGGCGTCGGACTCCTGGCCACCGGACTCGGCGTAGAGCGGCGTGCGGTCGAGGACGACCTCGACGATGTCGCCCTCGCGAGCCGACTTCACCCGCTGGCCGTTCAGCACGATGCCGCGCAGCGTGGCCTCGGAGGCGAGCTCGGTGTAGCCGGTGAACTCGGTCGGGCCCTGCTCGAGCAGCTCGCGGTAGACCGACTGGTCGCCGTGGCCGGTCTTCTTGCCGGCGGCGTCGGCCTTGGCGCGGGCGCGCTGCTCGGCCATCAGCTTGCGGAAGCCGTCCTCGTCGACCGAGAGACCGGCCTCGGAGGCCATCTCCAGCGTGAGGTCGATCGGGAAGCCGTAGGTGTCGTGCAGCTGGAAGGCCTTGTCACCGGGCAGCGTGGCGCGGCCGTCGGACTTCACCTCGCCGGCGGCGTTCTCGAAGATCCGCGAACCGGCGTCGAGCGTGCGGAGGAACGTGTCCTCCTCGGCCTTGAGCACCTGCTGGATGCGGGCGAAGCCGCTGACCAGCTCGGGGTAGGCCTCGCCCATCGAGTCGCGGACGACCTCGGCGAACGTCTGCAGCACCGGCTCGGTCACGCCGAGCAGGCGCGAGCTGCGGACGATGCGGCGCAGCAGGCGGCGCAGCACGTAGCCGCGGGCCTCGTTGCCGGGCGTGACGCCGTCGCCGACGAGCAGCACACCGCTGCGGGCGTGGTCGGCGATGACGCGGAAGCGGACGTCGTCGGTCTCGTTGGCGCCGTACTTGCGGCCGGAGAGCTCCTCGGCCTTGTTGATGACGGCGCGGACCAGGTCGGTCTCGTAGACGTTGTCGACGCCCTGCAGCAGGTAGGCGACGCGCTCGACGCCCATGCCGGTGTCGATGTTCTTCGACGGCAGCTCACCGATGACCGGGTAGTCCTTCTTGGCACCACCCTCGCCGCGGATGTTCTGCATGAAGACGAGGTTCCAGATCTCGAGGTACCTGTCCTCGTCGACGACCGGGCCGCCCTCCTTGCCGTAGGCGGGGCCGCGGTCGTAGTAGATCTCCGAGCACGGGCCGCACGGGCCGGGGACGCCCATCGACCAGAAGTTGTCCTCGATGCCGCGGCGCTGGATGCGCTCGAGCGGCATGCCGGCGACCTTCTGCCACAGCTCGATGGCCTCGTCGTCGGTCTCGTAGACGGTGACCCAGATGCGCTCGGGGTCGAAGCCGTAGCCGCCCTCGTCCTGGGACTTGGTGATCAGCTCCCAGGCCAGGCGGATGGCGTCTTCCTTGAAGTAGTCGCCGAGCGAGAAGTTGCCGGCCATCTGGAAGAACGTGAGGTGGCGCGTCGTCTTGCCGACCTCGTCGATGTCGGGCGTGCGCACGCACTTCTGGATGCTCGTCATCCGCGGGGCGGGCGGCGGGGCCTCGCCGAGGAAGTACGGCTTGAACGGCACCATGCCGGCGTTGACGAACAGCAGGTTCGGGTCGTCGAGCAGCAGGGAGGCGCTGGGGATGTACTTGTGCCCGGCGTTCTCGAAGTGCTCGCGGAAGCGCTTGATGATCTCGTGGGTCTGCACGGGAAGTTCCTAAGTGTGTTGCTGGGGAGTTGTCAGGGCACGCTCACGAGGCGAACGGTCAGTGCTTCCCGTTCGCCCTGGGCGCTCGACGCCCCGGCGTGAATCCCGTCTGACGCTCCACGGTGTCCTGCAACTCCTGTTCCCGTTCGGCCATTCCCTGCCGCACCTCGGCCCCGAAGGAACCGATGGCGCCGGCGAGTTCGCGCAGGCCTTCACCCACGTTAGCGCCGATGCCGGCGGGAGTCGCCTGCTTTGTCACCTCGGCGGCCTTCTTCGCGACGAAGAGGCCGGCCGCGGCACCCAGGCCGAACCAGAACAGGCGGCTCATCGCGCACCCCGCTTCGGGCGGCGCTTGGCGTGCTTGTTCGGCTGCTCGGCGGCCTTGCGGCGGGCCTTGACGGCCTTGCTCACGCCGTAGGACAGCGCGGCGGCCTTGACCAGCGGCCCGCCGAGCGTGGCGGTGAACAGGCTGGTGAGCGCGGAGACGTTGCCCGTGACGGCACGCGCGTTGGCGGTGATGCCGTCGACGCGCTCGAGCTGCGTGTTGACGTGCGTGAGCGTCGTGTTGGCCTCGGTGAACAGCGGGTCCGTGTTCTCGTGGGCCTTGCGCATGGCGATCGTCGCTTCGTCGAAGAAGCGCGCGGCCTTGAACGCCGGAATCGCCAGCAGCAGCACGAGCAGCACGAAGGCACCGGCGGCGAGCCACCCTGGCGACACAGATCCTCCTGGTGAACAGGCGTTCGGGCTTGGTTGCGGGTGAGATTACCGGGTGGGTCCGACATCCACGTGGGCGGCCTGTTTTGTTGATCTTCAACGACCTGTGGTGCCGTCGATCCGCTCGCGGAGGACGTCGGCGTGACCCGCCTGCCGGGCGGTCTCGGTGTTCCTGTGCGCGAGCAGCCACCGCAGCGTCTTGCGGACGTCGTCGACCGGCACGGCCGGCAGCGCCCGCGGTCTCGCCCGCGAGGTGGTGGGCGAACCGCCCGCGTTCGACCTCGGCCATTGACGCGTGGCCGTCACCGCCTGTGAAATACCCGTCACACAGGGCTTGACAGCGGCGGCCCTGAGGCGTGGAGTAAGGCAATCCTAACTTGATCCGCCCAGGAGGCCTCGTGAAGCCGGTGTCGCACCTGGACTCCTACCGGCCGCAGATCACCGCGGGCCCGCCTCCGGTCCCGGAGCTGTCGATGCCGTGGGACGCCCGCGTGGCGCGTTCGGACGGCTACGACCTGCACCTCGTCCACCGGTGGAACTCCGCGCCGCACGTCGCCGCGTTCTGGCGCCAGGCCTGGACGCTGCCCCGCTGGGAGACCGAGCTGCGGGCGCAGCTCGACGGCGACGACGTGCGGCCGTTGCTGATCAGCTGGCACGGCCGTCCGGTGATCTACGCCGAGGTCTACCGCGCGGCCAGGCACGCCGTCGGCGGCTGCTACCTGGCACGGCCGCACGACCTGGGCCTGAACCTCGCGGTCGGCGATCTCGCGATGACCGACCGCGGGCTCGTGCGGGCGCTGCTCCCCCGGCTCACCGACGCGCTGTTCGAGGCCGACCCGCACTGCACGCGGATCGTGCTGGAGCCGGACGTGCGCAACACCCGTGCCATCCGGTCGTTCGAGGCCGGTGGGTTCGTGGCGGCGGACGAGGTCGTGCTGCCCGGCAAGGTCGCGCTGCTGATGGTGTGCAAGCGCTGAGCCGCAGACCGGAGGGAGCGCGACGCACCGGGGCGCTAGAAAGCGGTGATGTCCTGCGGTGCGCGTTCCTTGCGGCTGAGCGCGCGCACCAGGTCGATCCCGCTGCGCTTGTTGAGCGCCAGCCGGGTCAGCAGGTCGATGACCGTTTCGTTGACCTGGCACGGGAACTCGGGCGTCGGCACGCCGACGCTCACCGCGAGGTCGTCGGAGTGCACGACGAACTCCATCAGCCGGCTCACCAGGTACTCGTCCAGCGCCACCGACCACGGTCCCCAGTGCGGCATGCGCACCCCGCGGTCCTCCAGGCCGGGCAACGACTTCTCGAGCTCCACCAGCGCCTGCTCGAACCGCTCGCACAGGTCGCCGTGGCCTCCGGAGGCCAGCTTCTCGCCGCCCGCGCGGATGCGGGTGTGGAACTCCGAGTCGAGGTCGAGGTCCGTCCACTTGGCCCGCTCGTAGTGCTCCATCAGCGGAACGACCGGCTCGTCGCCCGGAGGCGCCTGGATCATCGACGGCAGCGGCAGGGCCTGGTAGGCGAGGTGGCCCGCGAGGCCGCTGACCCCGAACTCCGGCAGGGCGCTCGGCTGGTCCCACTTCGCCGCGACCTGCTCGTGGCGCAGGAGGCCGAGGGCTGTGTGAGCGGTGGTCAGGAAGTCTTCTCTGATCGTCACCACGCCGAAGTTACGCGGCTCTACAGGTGCTCGGAGTAGAAAGCGGCGAGCCGGTCCACCGCGGCGTCCACGTACTCGGGCACGTCGTACATCTCGTAGTGCCCCGCACCCTCGACGACCATGAGGCCGGCGGGGTTCGGTGCCGCCTTCCACAGCCGCATGCCCGCCTCGTAGCTGCCGGTGTTGCCACGGCGGCCGGCCAGGACCACCTGCAGCGGCTGGGTGAGGAGCGGGTCGACCAGGTGGAACGGGTCGTAGCCGAGCAGCAGCGCGTCACCGCGCGCCAGGCGGCGGTTCGTCGAGTGCTCGCTGCGGCCGCGTTCGGTGCGGTAGAAGGTGATCGCCTGGGTGGTGTCGAGGTCGGTCAGCCCCGCGGCCTCCGCGTCGGACAGCGTGTCGGGCAGCCAGTTCAGGCGGGTCAGCTCACCCGTGCGGTTCTCCTCGGTGCGCGCCGCCGCCATGGCGTCCAGCGCGGCCACCGGGCCGTCCGGCTGGAACCCGCGGAACGACGCGCCCATGTCGCCCGGGACGACGGTGCCGACGGCCTTGATGCGGTGGTCGGTGCGGGCGGTGTGCACGGCGTAACCGCCGCCGGCGCAGATGCCGAGAACGCCGATGCGGTCGGGATCGACGCCGGGCAGGGTGCTCAGCGCGTCGATCGCGTAGGAGATGTCCTCGCCGCGGCGGTACGGGTCTTCGAGGTCGCGCGGTTCGCCCCCGCTGCGGCCCTGGTGGGAGGGGTCGAAGACGAGGGCCGTGATCCCCTTGGCGGCGAGGCGCGACGCGTAGTTCGCGCCGATCTGCTCCTTGACGCTGCTGCCGGGGGTGGAGAGCACGACCGCCCGCGGCGGCGCGGACTCGTCGTCGGGCACGTGCAGGTCTGCCGCGAGCTCGATCGGCCCGCGCGGGATCGTCAGGTGGCGCAGCACAGGACGACGCTCCTCCCGTATCGTTCGGATGTAGTCAAGTTCAAGAGCACTAATAGTACGTAACTGAACTAGTTCCGAACTGTACCACTTCGGGAGGGACCCATGCCCGTCGACGGCGCTGAGCTGTGGACGCTGAACCACCGTCTGCTGACGGTCGTGCTGGACGCCTGCACGGCGGAGCTGACCGCGCTGGGCCTGGACCCGAAGGAGTTCTTCGTGCTCGCCGAGGCACCGGCCTCGCCCTACCCGGCCGAGCTCGCCGCCAAGCTGGTGATCCCCAAGGCGAGCATGACGGTCTACGTGCGCAACCTCGTCGCGAAGGGGTTCATGCGGCGCGAGATCGACGACGCGGACCTGCGGCGCCACCGCCTCGTGCTCACCGCGGAGGGCGAGAACGCGCGGACCCGCGCCCTCACGGCGCTCGCGGCGGAGTTCGACCGCAGGCTGGCGAAGGTCACCTCGCGCGACCGCACCGAACTCGAGCGGATCCTGCGCGAGCTGCTCGCCTGATCACTCGCCCCGGATCACCCTGCGCAGGCGTGGCAGCCGTTCCGCGACGGCGCGCTCGTTGCCGCGCCCGGTCGGCTCGTAGTAGTCGCGGCCCACCAGGTCGTCCGGCGCGTACTGCTGCGTGAGCACGCCTTCCGGCACGTCGTGCGGGTAGCGGTAGCCCTGCGCGTTGCCGAGCTTCGCCGCGCCCGCGTAGTGGCCGTCGCGCAGATGTGCGGGCACGGAACCGATGGCGCCCTTGCGGACGTCCTCGATCGCCGCGTAGATCGCGGTCGTGACGGCGTTCGACTTCGGCGCGGTGGCGAGGTGGATGGTGGCCTGCGCGAGGTTCAGCGTGCACTCGGGCAGCCCGATGAGCTGCACGGCCTGAGCCGCCGCCACGCACGTCTGCAGCGCCGTGGGGTCGGCCATGCCGACGTCCTCGCTGGCGTGGATGACGAGCCGCCGCGCGATGAACCGCGGGTCCTCGCCCGCCTCGATCATGCGCGCGAGGTAGTGCAGGGCCGCGTCGACGTCGGAGCCGCGGATCGACTTGATGAACGCCGACGTCACGTCGTAGTGCTGGTCGCCGTCGCGGTCGTAGCGCACCGCCGCCTTGTCCACGGTGGACTCCAGCAGCGGAAGCGTGATCACGCCGTCGTTCGACGCCAGCGCCGAGTCGGCCGCCGCTTCGAGGGCCGTCAACGACCGGCGCGCGTCGCCTCCCGCCAGGCGGATCAGGTGGTCCTCCGCCTCGGGTTCGAGCGTCACGGACCCGCCGAGGCCGCGTTCGTCGGACACCGCGCGCTGGATCACCGACCGCACGCCGTCATCGGTCAACGACTTGAGCTGCAACACGAGAGAGCGCGACAGCAACGGCGACACGACGCTGAAGAACGGGTTCTCCGTGGTCGCCGCCACGAGCAGCACGATCCGGTCCTCGACCGCGCCCAGCAGCGCGTCCTGCTGCGTCTTGGAGAAGCGGTGCACCTCGTCGATGAACAGCACGGTCGACTCGCCGGACCGCACCAGGCGGCGCCGGGCCTCGTCGATGACCGCGCGCATCTCCTTGACGCCCGCCGACAGCGCGCTCAAGGCCACGAACCGGCGACCGGTCGCCTTCGACACCAGCGTCGCGAGGGTCGTCTTGCCGGTGCCGGGAGGGCCGTAGAGCATCACGGACGCCGGCGTGGCGCCCTCGACCAGCCGGCGCAGCGGCGCACCCGGTCCGAGCAGGTGGTCCTGGCCGACGACCTCGTCCAGCGTGGCCGGACGCATCCGCACGGCCAGCGGCGCGTTGGCCGCGATCCGTTCGGCCTTCTCCTCCTCGGTGGCGCCGAACAGGCCCTCGTCGAACAGACCTTCGCTCATGCGTTCGAGCCTAGGTCATGTGGGAGGATCGCGTTCCGTGCCCATCCCCCGTGCCGTGCTGCTCGCCGGACCCTCCGGCTCCGGCAAGTCGACTCTCGCCGCCCACCTCGGCTGGCCCGTGCTCCGCCTGGACGACTTCTACCGCGACGGCGACGACCCGCTGCTGCCCCGCGACGAGCACGGCAGGGCCGACTGGGACGACATCGGTTCGTGGAACGCGGACAAGGCGTTGCAGGCGATCATCGAGCTCTCGAACACCGGACGGGTCGAGGCGCCGGTCTACTCGATCAGCGAGGACCGCGCGGTCGGCACGCAGGTGATCGAGCTCGGCGACGCGCCCGCGTTCATCGCGGAGGGACTGTTCGCGGACCTGCTGGTCCAGGGCGCGCGGGAGGCCGGGGTGCTGCGGGACGCGATCGTGCTCGCGCCCAGTCCGCCCGTGACGTTCGTGCGCCGGTTCGCCCGGGACGTGGCCGAGGCCCGCAAGCCGGTGCCGACGCTCGTCCGGCGCGGTCTGCGGCTCATGCGCGAGCAGCCGCAGGTGGTCAGGAGGTGCGTCAGCGCGGGCATGCGGCGCACGACACCGGCCAAGGCGAGGACCGAGCTCGTTTCGTGATCGTGTTGCCCGGTGGCGGTGGGGCTGATCTGGCAAGATGCCGCTCACACCACGACCGGGGGTAGCCGAGATGTCCGAAACGCCCGGCTGGTCGTCACCCGACCAGCCCCAGAACCAGCCGCAGCAGCCCGGCCAGCCGCAGTACGGCCAGCAGCCGGGGCCGCAGTACGGCTACAACGCCCCGCCGCCGCCCGGAGCGCAGCCGACGATCAAGCCCGGTGTGATCCCGCTGCGCCCGCTCGCGGTCGGCGAGATCGTGGACGGCGCCATCACGACGATGCGCCGCTACCCGAAGCTGATCATCGGCGCGGCCGCCGTGGTCGCCGCGGTCACGCAGATCGTCGGCCTGCTGGCGCAGCTGCCGTTCCTCGACGACCTCACCGCGGTCGCGACGCTCGACCCGAACACGGTGACGCAGGAACAGGCGATCGACCAGCTCACGGACACGTTGGTCGGCATCTTCACCGGCGCGTTCCTGAGCGTCCTGCTGCTGCTGATCGGCACGGTGTTCCTGTCGGGCTTCATCACGGTCATCGTGGGTCACGCCGTGCTGGGCAAGCCGGTGACGTTCCAGCAGGCGTGGGAGGAGTTCAAGCCGCGGCTGCTGCCGTTGCTCGGCGCGACGCTGCTCTCCGGTCTCGTGATCACCATCGGCTTCGTCCTCTGCATCGTGCCCGGCGTCTGGCTGTGGGTGCTGTTCGCCCTGGTCACGCCCGCGCTGGTGCTGGAGCGCTGCGGTGTCACGGCCGCGTTCGGCCGCTCGAAGAAGCTCGTGGACGGCGCCTGGTGGCGGACGTTCGGCATCCTGCTGCTCACCGTCGTGATCGGCTGGGTGATCAGCTGGATCATCAGCCTCCCGTTCGGCCTGCTGGGCGCGGCGACGACCGGTTTCTCCGCCGACCCGACGGCGGCGCTGAGCATCGGTTCGCTGGTCCTGTCGACGATCGGCGCGATCATCGCCTCGACGATCACGCTGCCGTTCAGCTCCGCGGTGACCGTGCTGGTCTACGTCGACCGCCGGATGCGCTCCGAGGGCATGGACATCGAACTCCAGCGGGCCGCAGGGCATGGCGGTCTCTGACGTACCGGTAGATCTCGGCCGCGACGAGGCGAGGGAGGCGGCCGTCCGGGAGCTCAGCGACCCGGCGTACGTCTCCGACGACCCGAACCCGCTGGAACGCGCCATCGACTGGGTGCTCACCCGCCTCGGCGAGCTCTTCGCCGGGGCGGGTGGCATGAGCGGCATCACCGCTGTGACGGTCGTCGTGGCCGTCGTGGTGCTGATCGTCATCATCTTCAGGCTCCGCGTCGGCCGCACGGGCCGTGCGCTGCGGTCGGGTGACAAGGTGTTCGGCACCACCGTCATGAGCGCCGCCGAGCACCGTGCCGCCGCCGAGAAGGCCGCGGCGGAGGGCGACTTCGCCGAGGCCGTGCGCGAACGCTTCCGCGCCGTGGTGCGCGAACTGGAGCACCAGGGCGTGCTCGACGCGAGGGCCGGCCGCACCGTGGACGAGGTGGCCTTCGAGGCGGGGCGGGCGCTTCCGGTGCTCGCCGACGACCTGCGCGGGGCGGCGGTGCAGTTCGACGACGTCTGGTACGGCGGCAGGCCCGCGACGGCGGAGGGGTACCGGCAGCTGGTGTCCGTGGACGGCAAGGTGCGCGGATGACGGCGGTCTCCCCCGACGCCCGGCGGATCTGGACGGCCGCGCGCGGCCCGCTGCTGATCGGCGTGGTCATCCTCTTCGCGGCGATCGTGATCACGTTGCTGCGCGGCAGCGGTGAGGGCGGCGCGCTCGACCCCCGCTCGTTCCGGCCGGAGGGCAGCCACGCGCTCGCCGACCTGCTGGAGCAGAACGGCGTGCGCGTCGAGCTCACCGACGACGCGTCCTCCGTGGAGGGCGCGACGCTGTTCGTGCCCCAGCCGAACCTGATCGAACCGGAGCGCCTCGCGGACCTGAGCCGCCGGGCCGCCGCGACCGTGCTCCTCGCGCCCGCCACGGGGGTGGCGCGGGTGGAACCTGAGACCCGTCAGCCGGGCTGCCCGCTGGCTGGGAGAGCGGGCGCGGCGACCATGGGCGGGTTCGTCTACGAGGGCGAACAACGGTGCTACGACTCGACGTTGGTGCGCACCGGCACGGTGACGACGCTCGGGTACGGCGGCATCTTCACCAACCGCGACATCGACTCCGAGGGCAACGCGGCGCTCGCGTTGTCGTTGCTGGGCCAGCACGAACGCCTCGTCTGGTACGTGCCGTCGGCGGCGGACAGGGCGCAGCAGAAGTCGCTGACCGACCTCATCCCGGACGGCTGGAAGTTCGCCGCTCTGCAACTCGGGATCGCGGCCGTGGTGATCGCGCTGTGGCGGGCGCGCAGGCTCGGCCGGGTGGTGCCCGAACCGCTCCCGGTCGTCGTGCGCGCCGCCGAGACCGTGGAGGGCAGGGCCCGGCTCTACCGCCGGTCGCACGCGGCCTCACACGCCGCCGCGGTGCTGCGGCAGGCGACCCGGGACCGGCTGGCACCGCTGCTGGGGGTGCCTCCGGGCGATGACCCGTCGGAGGAGATCGCCCGCAGGACCACGCGTTCCGCCGCCGCGGTGCGGGCGCTGCTGTACGACGACGGGCCGGTGGACGACCGGGGGCTGGTCGCGCTGGCCGCTGAACTGGACGCTGTGGAGAACGAGGTGCGCAAGGGATGACGGCAGTGGTCACCACCGAGGAAGCCCGCACGGCGCTGGTGGCGTTGCGCGCGGAGATCGGCAAGGCCGTGGTGGGCAACGATGCCGCCGTGACGTCGCTGATCCTCGCGTTGCTGTGCAAGGGACACGTGCTGTTGGAGGGTGTTCCGGGCGTCGCGAAGACGTTGCTCGTGCGTGCGCTTGCGCGCGCGTTGGACCTGTCGACGACGCGCGTGCAGTTCACCCCGGACCTGATGCCCGGCGACCTGACGGGGTCGTTGGTCTACGACTCGCACAACGCGGCGTTCTCGTTCCGCGAGGGCCCGGTCTTCACGAACCTGCTGCTGGCCGACGAGATCAACCGGACGCCGCCGAAGACGCAGTCGGCGTTGCTGGAGGCGATGGAGGAACGGCAGGTCTCCGCGGACGGCAAGACCCGGCCGCTGCCGTCGCCGTTCATCGTCGTGGCGACGCAGAACCCGGTGGAGTACGAGGGCACCTACCCGTTGCCCGAAGCGCAGCTCGACCGGTTCCTGCTGAAGGTGACGATGCCGGTTCCGGCGCGGGAGCACGAGATCGACGTGCTCACCCGGCACGCGTCCGGGTTCGACCCGCGTGACCTTTCCGGTTTGTCCGCGGTCGCCGGGGCTGAACACCTCGATGCCGGTGCGGCTGCTGTGCGCGCGTTGACCGTGGCGCCGGAGGTGATCGCGTATGTCGTCGACGTGTGCCGTGCGACTCGCCAGTCCCCCGCTGTGCGTTTGGGCGTTTCTCCGCGTGGAGCAACGGCTTTGCTGGCTGCCGCACGCGCGTGGGCGTGGCTCTCGGGTCGTGACTACGTGACGCCGGACGACGTGAAGTCGCTCGCACGGCCCGCGTTGCGGCATCGGCTGGAGCTGCGTCCGGAGGCCGAACTGGAGGGCGTGACGGCGGACGGCGTGCTGGACGGTGTGCTCGGCTCCGTTCAGGTGCCGCGCTGACGTGGCGCTCACGGGTCGCGCGGGACTGCTCGCGCTCGTCGGGGTCCTCGTCGTCGGACTGCTCTTGCCGTCGTGGCAAGGGATTCTCGTCGTGTTCGCGGTGCTGTTCGCGTGTGTGGCCGTCGACTTGGTGTTGGCGGCTCCTGTCCGGCCGTTGACGTTTTCGCGCGGTGGGGCGACTTCCGTACGGACGGGTGAGCCTTGTGCGGTGCAGCTGACCGTGCACAACCCCGGACGTCGGCTGCGTGGCGTTCTCCGGGACGGATGGGCGCCCTCTGCCGGTGTGGTGAACGACCGGGTTGCGGTCGACGTGCCCGCTGGTGGCTCACGTGTGTTGTCTTTCGAGCTACGGCCCGTACGTCGCGGCGATCGCACGGCAGACCGTGTGACCGTGCGTTCCCACGGCCCGTTGGGCGTCGCGGCACGGCAGGGCTCGCACGTCGTGCCGTGGACCGTGCGCGCGTTGCCGCCGTTCCACAGCAGGCGTCACCTTCCCCCTCTGCTGGAACGGCTGCGCGAACTGGATGGCCGCCGTGCGTCGTTGATCCGTGGCGCGGGCACGGAGTTCGACTCCCTGCGCGCGTACGTCATCGGTGACGACGTGCGGTCGATCGACTGGCGTGCGTCCGCCCGGTCGTCGGACGTGGTGGTGCGGACCTGGCGGCCGGAACGGGACCGGCAGGTGACGATCGTCGTCGACACCGCCCGCACCTCGGCGGCTCGCGTGGAGGGCGCGCTGGGTGGCCTGCCGCGCCTCGACACGTCGATGGACGCCGCGCTGTTGTTGTCCGCCTTGGCCTCGCAGGCCCGCGACCAGGTCGACTTCCTGGCGTTCAGCACCAAGGTGCGCGCCTCCGTGCCGCGGGCCACGCTGCCCGTGCTGGTGCAGGCGATGGCTCCGCTGGAGGCCGAGCTGGTCGAGTTCGACGCCCGCGCGGCCGTCGCCGAGGTCCTGCGCCGCTCCGGCCGCCGTTCGCTGGTGGTGCTGCTGACGTCGCTCGAGCCGTCGATCGAGCACGGCCTGCTGCCGCTGCTGCCGGCGTTGGCGTCCCGGCACCACCTGCTGATCGCCTCGGTGGCGGACCCGGCCGTGCACGCGATGGCGGCCGGACGGGGTGACCTGGAAGCCGTCTACTCGGCCGCTGCCGCGGAACGCACACTGGCCGAAAGGCGCCGTCTCACGGCGTTGCTCGCACGGCACGGTGTCGACGTCGTGGACGCACTGCCCGACGAGCTGCCGCGCGCTCTCGCGGACCGCTATCTCTCGTTGAAGGCCGCGGGCAAGCTCTAGACGGAGACGGGCGCGACGTCGTCGCGTTCGCTCGCGTCCACGTCACCCGTCTCGCCCTGCTGCGCGGCCCGGCGCCCGATCACGAAGACGTAGAGCAGGAACAGGACCTCGGCCACCACGCCGATGCCGACGCGCGCCCACGTGGGCAGGCCGGACGGCGTCACGAACCCCTCCAGCACACCGGACACGAGCAGCACCACGACCAGTCCGAGCGCCACCGCGACGACCGACCGCCCTTCGGCCGCGAGCGCCTGGGCCCGCGTGCGCTTGCCGGGGTCGATCACCTGCCAGCCCAGCCGCATGCCGATGCCCGCCGCGACGAATACCGCCGTGAGCTCCAACAGCCCGTGCGGCGCCAACAGCCCGAGGAACAGCCCTCCACGCCCCGCGCCGAACATCAGCCCGATGCCGACGGCGACGTTCAGGGCGTTGGTGAAGAGCAGGTAGATCGGCGGGATCGCGAACAGCACGCCGAGCAACAGGCACGCGGCGGCGACCCAGGCGTTGTTCGTCCACACCTTCGCCGCGAACGACCCGGCCGGATCGCTGGAGTAGTAGGACTCGTACCCGCCGCCGGCCCTGGTCATCTCGCGCAGCTCCTCCGGCGCGGCGATGGACGCCTGCACGTCGGGGTTGGTGGCGATCCAGGCCGCGACGAGGCCGGTGACCAGGTAGAACGCGAGCCCGGCCGGCACCCACCAGCGCCAGCCGAGGTAGATCGCGGCGGGCAGCCGGTGCGTGAAGAACCGCGTGAAGGTGCGCCAGGCCGGCACGTGCGTGCCCGTGAGCACCGACCGCGCCCGCGCGACGAGCGACGACAACCGTTCGACCGTGGCCGGGTCCGGGGTCTGGCTGCGCACGACCGACAGGTGCGTCGTCACCCGCTGGTACAGCTCGATCAGCTCGTCGGCCTCGGCGCCGTTCAGCCGGCCGGACCGCTTGACCAGCGCCTCGAGCCGCTGCCACGACTCGCGGTGGCGCTCGATGAACACGTCCAGATCCACGATGGGTCACACTATCCGCGTGGGGGACCTAGTCACGGGTGAAGCGGTAGTTCTGGACCTGCGCGTCGCACAGCTCGCCAGCAGGGCGGTCGCGTTCGCGTTCGACGTGGCCGTGCAGTTCGGCCTGCTGGTGCTGGTGTTCGTGCTCGCGCCGGTCGACATCGACGGCGCGCTGCAGTCGGCGCTCGCGATCTCGATCCTGATCCTCGTCATGATCGGCTACCCGACCGCCGTCGAGACGGCGACGCGAGGCCGTTCGCTGGGCAAGCTCGTCATGGGCCTGCGGGTGGTGCGCGACGACGGCGGCGCGATCCGCTTCCGCCACGCCCTGGTGCGCGCGCTCGGCGGTTTCATCGTCGACTTCTGGGTCCTCGGCCTGGCGGGCGCCATCGCCCTGTTCGTCTCCCTGTTCTCGCCGCAGGGCAAGCGGGTCGGCGACTACCTGGCGGGCACCGTCGTGATCCACACGCGCGTGCCGAAGCGCGAGGTGGAGCTCGCCACGATGCCGCCGCAGCTCGCCGAGTGGGCGTCCGGCCTCGACCTGTCGCAGCTGCCGGAGGAGCTGGTGCTGGCGGTGCGGCAGTACCTGAGCCGGCACGATGAGCTGTCGGCGCAGACCCAGTGGGACCTTGGGGTGCGCCTGTCGGACGACGTGGCGGCGGCCGTGCGGTCCCCACGCCACGAGTACACGGCTCCGCGCGCGTACCTGTCGGCGGTGCTGGCGGAGCGCCGGCGCCGGGCAGCCGGTTAGCGCGGGCGGCGGGACCGGGGCGGGTCGGCCGGTGACTGTGCGGCGGGATGAGTCCGGCGGTGAGCGGCGGGTGAGTCGGTGAAGGTCCGTGCAGCGGGCGGGCCGACGCGACACCGGTTCGCCGGTGCCGGTGTGCGGTGAGATGGCCGTCTGTGCGGCGGGACGAGCCCGGCGGCGTGATGAGTCCGCGGGACGAAACCGTCGACCGGGTCGGCCGCAGCCTGTCAGGCTCCCGCCGAGCGGAGGCGTTCGTCCCCCTGATCCCGCACGGCCCCCAGCGACACCGGCGCGTCGCCGTGCAGCGCCTCCCACCGTGCGTTGTGCAAGGCGGTCCACAGGCTCGCAGCCCACGCGACCTCCACCTCCTCCGCGGAGAACACACGTCCGCGAAACTCCTGATACGCCTCGATGAACGCCGCCGAACTCTCCACAGGCACCAGGCTCGGTGGCGAGGCGTTGGCGAACGCGCCGGAAGCCGCCCCCACGAGAGCGGCTTCCGGTTGCCACGCCAGGCTGTCCCAGTCGTGCACGGCCAGCACCTCGCCCTGCCACCGCAGGTTCTGCGCCTCGAAGTCGGCGTGGCCGAGCACGCACGGCAGGGAGGTCGCCAGCAACCGTTTGCGCACCCGGCGAGCGGCTGAGACGACGAACGGCGGCACCACGCTCTGGTCCCGCGCGTCCAGGAAGTCGATCGCCGGCCACAGCCCCGGATCCGCGTGATCCCAACGGGCCCAACGCGGAGCAGGCACTGGTGGCGGCACGACGACGTCCTCCAGCAACGCCATGGACCACGCGAACACCTCTGCATAGCGACGAGCCACGGCGGGAGAGGTGCCCAGCAGCATCGAGCCGCCGGGCAGCGCCTCCTCGGCGTGCACCGCCAACCCGTCCACGACCACAACAGCCGTCAAAGGGCGAGGACAGGGAAATCCTCGCGCCGCCAGTGACGCCTGCGCCGCCAGGCAGGAAACCGCGCGACCGTCGTCCTGACGGGCCTTGACGTAGACCTCGCGCCCGTCCGCCAGGCGCACGCCGAAGACCGAGGAGAGCGAGACGCGCTCGTAGAACACCTCGGCCACCGCGCTCCCCAGTTCGGCGGAGCACCAGGCGGACAGGTCCATCAGACTCCCAGCAACTCGGTGAGCAGCAACGGGTTCATGTAGTCGTCGTAACGGACGATCTCGCCGTCACGCAAGTGGATGATCGCGACGGCGGTGAACGTGTAGTAGTCCTGCTTCACCTTCGACCAGCCGCGGTGGGTGATCTCGGCGACGGCGACGGACGGGTCGTTGGTGCGCCAGCACTGCGCTTCGACGCTCTGCACCTCGATCCTGTCCCGGACGGCGGCGCCGCGGACCTTGCCGAAGTAGGCGCGGATCTCTTCGCGGCCCCGGATCTCCGCCGGCTGGTAGTGCGTCGGGAAGCGGTAGGCCATCACGCCGTCCTCGGCGAAGAGGTCGGCGAACTGGCCGTGCGTCTGCTCGCCCGCCACCATGCCGCGGACGTGGTCGACGATCTGTTCGGGTGTGCGTGTCATGTCGTGCCCCCAACGTAGAATCGGAACGGTGACCCCGTTTAAGACGATACGGAACGCACGCCCCGGTTGGCAACGGTGAGGGCGGACGCGGCGCGCAATCGCGCGAAAGTGCTGGAAGCGGCCAGGGAGTTGTTCGCGGAACAGGGCTTCGAGGTGCCGCTGGACGAGATCGCGACCCGCGCGGGGGTCGGGCCCGGCACGGTCTACCGCCACTTCCCGACGAAGCAGGCGCTGTTCCAGGCCGTGACCGAGGAGCGGGTCGCGGCGATGATCGCGACGGCGGGTGAGCCGTCGGACGATCCGGGAGCGGCGTTGTTCGCGTTCCTCGGCCGGATGGCGGACGAGGCCGCGGTGAAGCGCGACCTGTCCGACGCGATCACCGTGCCGACCGAGCTGCGCAAGTCCATGCAGGCGGCGATCGGCTCCCTGCTCGCCGACGCCCAGGCGGCCGGGGCGGTGCGTGCGGACATCACGGCCGTGGACCTGATCGCGTTGATGAAGGGGCTCATGCAGAGCATGCAGGAAGGGGCGAATCCGGCGGTGCTGCTGGAGATCGTGTTGAAAGGCCTTCAGTCGAGCCGGTAGCCGTAGGGCAGTTCGAGGCGGTGGCGGGCGAGGAGCTCGGTGTCGGCGAGGATCTCGCGGGTCGGGCCGTCCGCCACGACCACGCCGTCGTCGATCAGCACGCTGCGGGGGCAGATCTGCAGCGCGAACGGCAGGTCGTGCGTGACCATGAGCATGGTGGGGGCCAGCGAGAGCAGCAGCTCGGCGAGCTCGCGGCGGGCCACCGGTTCGAGGTTCGCGGACGGCTCGTCCAGCACCAGGATCTCCGGCGAGCACGCCAGCACGGACGCCAGGGCGACACGACGGCGTTGACCGCCGGACAGGTGCAACGGCGAGCGGTCCGCCACCGACTCCATTCCCACGGCGCTCAACGCCTTCGCGACCCGCGAGTCCACATCGGACAGGCCGAAGTTGCGTGGCCCGAACGCCACGTCCTCGAAGACCGTGGGGCAGAACAGCTGGTCGTCGGGGTCCTGGAAGACGAGGCCGACGCGGCGGCGGATCTCGCGGAGGTTCTGCTTGCGGACCTCCAGCCCGGCGACCGAGATCGACCCGGAGCCGCCGGAGAGAACACCGTTGAGGTGCAACGCGAACGTGGTCTTGCCGGCGCCGTTGGGACCGAGCACCGCGACGCGTTCGCCGTGCTCGACGCGCAGGTCGACGCCGAAGAGCGCATGGTGCCCGTCCGGGTAGGCGAAGGCGAGCTTCGAGACCTCCAGCGCGGGCGCCGCCGCGGTCTCGGGCACGATCGTCGCCGAGCCTCCCGGCCTGCCCGTCCAGCCGCGCGACACCATCGCGAGGTGCACCCTCTCTCCGCGTTCGTAGGACCGGATGAACAACGTGCCGACCGACCGCGCCACCGCGCCCGCCTGCCACAGGAACCGCGGGTCGTCACCACGGGAGATGCGGGCGACGCGCATGCGCTTCGCCTCGCCCACGACGACTTCGCCGTAGCGGAGCATCAGCGTGGCGATCATGATCAGCGGTGCCGGGACCTTCAGCGCCTGCAGGCCGCGCAGCAGGTCCGCCGGTGCCGTCGTGGCCGCCAGGGTGAGGCTGATCAGGACGCCCAGCGTCCCCTTCGCGAGGATGTTCCAGCCCGCGAGGGAGCCCTCGACCGACACGGAGAAGCCGAGGAACCCGGTGCGCGGGTCCGTGCCGAAGACCGGCAGCAGGAACGCGAGCACGACGAACGGCGTCTCGATCACCGCGCGCTTCACGAACCACAGCACGGGGACCCGCGCCACGAACCACACCGCGACGACCACCAGCAGGTAGACGCCGAACAGCGGGAACCATGTGCGCGGGGTCGCCACGACGCCCAGCACCGCCCCGAACGCCACGAGGATCTTCACGTGGGGCGCGAGGCGGTGCACCGGCGAGTCGCCGGCGTGGTGCAGGACGTCGTGGGCGCCGCTCACCGCGCGTCGGACTTCTTGCGCAGCACCCAGAAGAGGCCGAACGAGAGCGCCAGCACCACGACCACGCCGAGGACGCCCGCGAGGCCGGTGAACTTGTCGTCACCACCGAGCGCGTAGTCGGCGAACGTGCTGCCGGAGAACGGGTGCTCCTGCGCGTGCTCGGCGATCCCGGTGTCCTCGACGGTCTTGTCGAGTCCGTCCGGGTCACCCGACGCGAAGTACGACAGCACCCCCGCGATCAGCAGCGACACGAACGCGAACCCGATGAAGAACTTCTTCACGACCGCACCTCCAGCGGCTTGCGGCTGCCCTTCAGCAGGTGGACGAGGTCGGGCCGGATCGACGCGACCGACGTGACCGTGACGGCGGTGATCAGGCCCTCACCGATGCCGATCAGCGCGTGCAGGCCCCACATCAGCAGTGCGACCTTGCCGATCTCCACGCCGCCCGCGCCGCCGATGGCGTACTCGACGATGAAGCCGGTGGCGGCGAGCAGCGTGTTGACGAACGCCGAGATGAACGCGACGGCCGCGAGACCGCCCTTGCCCTTCTCGGCGAACCTGCGCAGGGCGACGGCGACGACGAACCCGGCCGCGGTGCCGATCAGCGCCATGTTCGTGACGTTCGCGCCCAGCGCCGTGAGGCCGCCGTCCGCGAACAGCAGCGCCTGCACCACGAGGACGATCGTCACGCACAGCGCGCCGACCCACGGGCCGACCAGGATCGCCGCGAGCGCGCCGCCGAGCAGGTGGCCGGAGGCACCGGGCAGGATCGGGAAGTTGATCATCTGGACGGCGAAGATGAACGTGGCCACCAGGCCCGCCATCGGCGCCGTGCGGTCGTCGAGGTCCGCACGGGCCTTGACCAACGCGAAGCCGACGCCCACCGCCGCGACGACGAGGAAGACGATCGACACCGGCGCGTTCAGCAGACCGTCGCTCATGTGCATGGCAACAGGTGACATGAGCTGAGACGCTAATTGCCATTCCCCCGCTGTGGCCAGCGTTGTGCAACAACATTTGGCTCACACATCTCCGTCAACGCTCAAGTACCGCGCTAGTCATCGGATGACTTCTGCGGTTGAATCCGTTCCGCCGCCGCCACGGCACGGAGGGACGATCAGTGACAGAGTTGTCGCGTAGAACCTTTTTGTACGGGACGGGCGCGGCCGTGGGGGCCTCCGCGCTTGGGGTGGGCACCGCCGTCGCCGCACCCGAGACATCGGGTCACAACGTGCACCGGGACGTGGTCAGGGACGCTCGCGTGGAATGGCGGCGACTCCCGGCGAATTGGGGCGATAGTCCCTTTCTCGCCAACGGCTTCCTCGGTGTCCAGGTGTACGCGGGCCGCGCCGCCGACGAGCTGAAACTGATGCTCAGCCACTCCGAGGTGCAGGACCAGCGCGACCACTGGGAAGCGGCGATCGGCCTCTCCCGGCTGCCGATCGGGTACCTGACCCTGCGGTTCGCCGGCGCGATCACGGCCGTCGACTGGACGCTCGACCTGTGGAACGCCGAGCTCACGGGCTCGGTGACGACGACTCAGGGCAGTGCGTCGTTCAGGATGCTCGTGCACAACTCGCGCAGCACGTTCCTCGCGTTCGCGGAGGGGAACGTGACCTGGGGTTTCCAGCCGCTGGAGTCGTCGACCACCCGTCAGATCCGCAGGCCTGCCGACTACACGGCCAACCCGGCGCCGACCCTGGGCACCGCGAACGGCGTCTCCTACGCCGCACAACCGCTGCTCGCGGGCGGTGGCTACACCACGGCCTGGCAGACCCGTGACGGCCGGTTCGCCGCGCACGTGGCGTACACACACCCTGCGGACACGCACACGTCTGACGCGATCCGCGAGGTGCGTCAGGCGCACGCGATCCCGTTCGAGGTGCTGGTGTTGCAGCATCGTCGCTGGTGGAACGCCTACTACGCGAAGTCGCTGGTCTCGGTGCCGGACAAGCTGGTGCAGCGCTTCTACTGGTTGCAGCTCTACAAGATGGCGGCGGCGACGAGGGCCGACGCCCCGGTGATCTCCGAGTGGGGCCCGTGGTTCCCCGAGCAGGGCAACAGCTGGACGGCCGTGTGGTGGAACCTGAACGTCCAGATCTCGTATCCGCTGGTCAACGGCTCGAACCACCACGAGCTGGACGCAGTGACGACGACGTTGAAGCGGTTCGAGCACAACCTCGAATTCAACGTGAACCCCGCCTACCGCGACGGGAACTCGTACGCCATCTGCCACCCCGGTGACCGCACACTGCGGTCGGGACCTCGTTACTGCGGCGTTCCGGGCGTCGCGCCGAACGACCATACGGGCAATCTTCTGTGGGCCTGCCACAACGTCTGGCTGGGCTACCGGCACACGATGGATCGCAAGATTCTGAAGGACGTCCTGTTCCCCATCCTGACGAAGGCCGTCAACTACTACGCGCGGTTCCTCGTCGAGGGAACGGACGGCAAGCTGCATCTGCCCGAGACGCGCTCACCGGAATACGCGAACGCCACGGACACGACGTACGACCTCTCGCTGATCCGCTGGGGTGTACGCACGCTGCTCTCCATCGAGGAGAACCCGCGTTGGCGTGACATCGCTCAACGGCTCGTGCCGTACGCACAGGGCCCGGACGGCGTGCTGATCGGTCGTGACGTCGCACTGAACGACTCGCACCGCCACTTCTCGCACATGCTGTGGCTCTACCCGTTGCGCGAACTGACGTACGACATGCCGGAGCACCGCGCCCTGATCGACAAGACCTTCGACCACTGGGTCTCGCGACGCGGGGCGTGGGCCGGCTACAGCTACGGCGCCGCGTCCGCGATGGCGTCGGCCATGGGCCGCCCGGAGGAGGCGCTCACGTTCCTGCGCTACTTCCTCGACCGCAACCAGGTCGGCTCCAACGCCGTGCTGACCGAGAACACCTTCTACCGCGAGGGCGGCAACCTCGCCATCGAGTCGCCGCTGATGTCCGCGCAGGCCGTGCTGGAGATGATGGTCCAGTCGCACAACGGCGTCGTGCGCGTCTTCCCGTCGGTTTCGTCCACTTGGGCCGATGCCTCCATCTCGTCGTTGCGCACGCAAGGAGCGTTCCTTGTGGACGCTTCGCGCTCCGGCGGCCGCACCGACTGGGTGAAGGTGCATTCCGAGGCGGGCTCACCTTTGTTGCTGGAACACGGAATCACGGGCGACATCGACGTGCGCGACACGTGGGGACGCCGGCTCGACCACAGAATTCGTGGCTCTGCCGTCGAAATCCCGCTTCGCCGAGGTCAGAGCGCCGTCGTCTCCCGCCGCGGCACACGCCCCGACGTCTCAGCACGTGATGTGAAAGCCAACGGCTCGTCACCGCGCTGGGGTCTGCCGTAACGTCCAAATTCGAACATCAGGACGTGCGTGGGAACGAGTGGGGTGTGCGCGGTGGATCTTCAGCACTGGCTCAACGAGGCGCTGGCCAACCACGAGAAGTGGACGGCCGACTACGGCACCTTCACACCCCACTCGTCCCTGCAGGTCGACCCGGCCCTCTTCGGCTCGGCGCTGGCCGAGCTCCAGGACCGCCTCCGCGACAACTACCCGTTCTTCCACCCGCGCTACGCGGGCCAGATGCTCAAGCCCCCGCACCCGGCCGCCGTCGTCGGCTACCTGTCCGCGATGCTGATCAACCCGAACAACCACGCCCTCGACGGCGGCCCCGCCACCGCAGCCATGGAACGCGAGGTCGTCTCGGACCTGGCGAGGATGTTCGGCTATGGCGACCAGCACCTCGGCCACCTCACCTCCAGCGGCACGATCGCGAACCTGGAGGCGTTGTTCGTAGCCCGTTCGCTGCATCCGGGTCGTGGCGTCGCCTACTCCTCCGAGGCGCACTACACCCATTCACGCATGTGCGGCGTCCTGGGCATCGAGGGTTTCCCTGTCGCCGTGGACGGCCTCGGCCGCATGGACCTGGACGCGCTCGAAGAGCTTCTCCGCACCGGCAAGGTCGGCACGGTCGTGGTCACCCCGGGAACCACCGCTTTGGGCGCCATCGAACCGGTGCACCTCGTGCTGGACGTAGCACGCCGCTACGACGCACGGGTGCACGTGGACGGCGCGTACGGCGGCTTCTTCACGCTGCTGGCGGGCACCGACCTGGCCCCCGAGCCGTGGCAGGCCATCGCCTCGTGCGACTCCGTGGTGGTGGACCCCCACAAGCACGGCCTACAGCCGTACGGCTGCGGCGCGGTCCTGTTCCGCGACGCCTCCGTGGGCCGCTTCTACCTGCACGACTCCCCCTACACGTACTTCACGTCCGACGAGATGCACCTGGGCGAGATCAGCCTGGAATGCTCCCGCGCGGGCGCCGCGGCGGCGGGCTTGTGGCTGACGTTGCGGCTGCTCCCCCTCACGCGCGACGGCCTGGGCGAGGTCCTGGCAGCCGGTCGGCGGGCGGCCGTGCGGTGGGCGTCGATGATCCGCGAGTCGGAGGCGCTGGAGCTCTACCAGGAGCCCGAGCTGGACATCGTCACGTACTTCCCGCGCACCGACCCGCTGACCCTCTCCGCCGTGGACGCGGCCTCGCACCGTGTGATGGACACCGGCATGAACGCCCCCGTCGACCCGGTGTTCCTGAGCGTGGCACGGGCGTCGAAGAGCGCGTTCGCGGCTCGGCACCCCGAGGTGGCGGCGGATGCGGACGGGGCTCGGGTGCTGCGGAGCGTGCTGATGAAGCCGGAGTCCGAGGACTACCTGGACACGCTGCACGCGCGGGTGTTGAGCCTGCTCTGAGCGGCGCCGAGCCGGTCACGGGAAAGGGGCAGCAGGTGAGCTGTCCCTGCCCGCTGAGGCGCAACAAGCCGACCCGAACGGCCTGGTCAGGCCAACACCCTCTGCCCACCCAGACCCCGACCGAACGCCGAATTGGGCGACTCACCCCCGGTGAGTCGCCCACAACGAGCGCAGCCGTCAGCCGTGCTTGGCCCGGCGCCCCGACCGGCGCGGCGGCAACGGCGTGTCCCCGCGCAGGTCCAGCCGGCGCTGCTCCCCGTTGGCCTCCAGGTGCGTCACCATCCGGCGCAGCATCTCGGCCAGCGACTGGGCCTCGGACGACTCCAGCGGGTCGGAGACGAAGACCTCTTCCTCGTTGAACTTGGGGAAGAGGTCGGCCATCAGCTCTTCACCCTCGGGGGTGAGTCGCAGCACGGCCAGCCGCCCGTCGGTCGGGTGCCCGAGGCGCTCCAGCAGGCCCCGCGACTGCAGCGTCTTGGCGACGCCGGTCAGGGTGCCCTTGGAGATCCCGGCCTCCTCGGCCACGTAGCGCGTCTCCATCTCGCCCCAGATCCACACGACCCAGAGCACGACGAAGCCGGTCCAGGTCAGATCGCTGGTGCGCAGCACCGAGTTCTCGAGGTGCTGGCGGATCGCGGTGGCGGCGCGGTGGATGTTCGACACCGCCGCCATCTGCTCGCGATGCAGCGGCACCGCACCGAGCTTGGCCTGGACGGCTTTCTCGGTCTCGGCAATCGTGTGGTGACCAGACAACTCAAAGTCTCCCGTGCTCGAGCTCAGGTGTTCCCGGCACAATACTTGCGGTTCCGAACTATGTCTGTGATGTGGTGCGAGTCGATCCGCAACCTCTTTGATCACGATCCCACATCGTGCATGATCTCGTGACGGTCGTCACCCGTCCAGTTACGGACTGTTGCCCGGTGGTGGACGATGAGTGTGGAGCACCCCGACTGGGACCAATGACGGTCTTCGCTCCACGGACGGGTCGATAGCGTTTGCCCCTCGACGTTATCCCCTCCGCGTCAGCGACACACAGTGCCGGAAAGGTAGTTCGACGTGGCCGGTGAACAGGTGACACGGGAACTCGCGGCAAGACTCGGCGAGGACGGGATCGACGTGGTGCGCGTCGTCTTCCCCGACCTGCTCGGCACCGACCGGGGCCGTGACGTCCTCGTAGAGCACCTACCTGCGGTTACCCAGCGCGGGCTGTCGTTCTGCCGCGCCGTCTACAGCACGACGCCGGGCGGCAAGACCACCGAGAACGGGGGTGTGCTGGACGCCGGGCTGCCCGACGTCATCGTGGTCCCCGACCTCGACACGCTGCTCCCGATCCCGTGGGAGCCGGGCGTGGCGTGGTGCATCGGCGACGCGGTGAGCCCCGCCGACGAAAGACCCGTGGACGAATCACCGCGGCAGGTGCTTCGAAGGGCGCTGGAGATATTCGACACCACGGGGCTCTCCCCCGTGATCGGTCCCGAGCTGGAATATTTTCTCTGCGAACCCGACGAAGATCGCCCGAACGGGTGGCGTCCGTACTGCGACGAGCCCGGCAACGTCTACGCGACGGGGCGCCGCGGTGATTCCGACGGTCATCTGTTGAGAACTCTTCGCACGCTCAGCAGCGCGGGTCTGCAGACGACCGGCGGCAACCACGAGTACGCCGGCGGGCAGTTCGAGATCAACCTCGTCCACTCGCCGGCGATGGACGCGGCCGACCGCGCGTTCCGGTTCAAGACGAGCGTCAAGGAGCTCGCGAGGCGGGAAGGCCGGCTCGCGACGTTCATGGCCAAGCCGTTCAACGACGGCGGCGGCAGCGGGTTCCACCTGCACCTCTCGTGCCACGAGAAGGACGGCCGCAACGCGTTCCAGGCGGCGGGCACGTCGAGCGGGCTGTCGGACGAGGCGCGCTGGGCGATCGGCGGCATCCTCAAGCACGCGCCGGCGCTCGCCGCGCTGCTCAACCCCACGGTCAACTCCTACAAGCGGTTCGGGCCGGACTCGCTCGCGCCGTGGCTGATCGACTGGGGCCTCGACAACCGCAGCGCGATGCTGCGGGTGCCGGCCGAGCGCGGCGAGACCACGCGGCTCGAGCTGCGGCTCGGCGACGCGAGCGCGAACCCGTACCTCGGCATCGCGGGCCTCATCGCCGCCACCTACCTGGGCATTCGCGACCAGATCGAGCCGCCGCGGCCGTCCGCCGGGTACGGCTACGACCCGGCCAAGGCCCCGACGCTGCCCGCCACGCTGCCCGACGCCCTCGCCTACCTGGAGGAGGACACGTCGATGGTCGACGTGCTGGGCAAGGACTTCGTGCGGTCCTATGTGGACTTCAAGTGGGAGGAGGTGGCCCGGTTCCAGCGGTTCGTGACCGACTGGGAGTTCACCGAATACGCGTACCACCTATAGTTCACCTGCGATGACTGCACTCACGGACCGGCTCACCTCGATCGCCGACGAAGACGAACTGTTCGACGCCTTCTCCCACTGGGCGACCGAGCGCGGCCTGGCGCTGTACCCGGCGCAGGAGGAAGCGGTCATCGAGCTCGTCTCGGGGGCCAACGTCATCCTCAGCACGCCCACGGGGTCGGGCAAGAGCCTGGTGGCCATCGGCGCGCACCTCGTCGCGATGGCGGGCAACCAGCGCAGCTTCTACACGGCGCCGATCAAGGCGCTGGTCTCGGAGAAGTTCTTCGCGCTGTGCGAGGTCTTCGGGCCGGAGAACGTCGGCATGATGACCGGCGACGCCTCGGTCAACGACCAGGCGCCCATCATCTGCTGCACCGCCGAGATCCTCGCGAACATCGCGCTGCGCGACGGCGCCGCGGCCGACGTCGGCCAGGTCGTGATGGACGAGTTCCACTTCTACAGCGAGCCCGACCGCGGCTGGGCCTGGCAGGTGCCGATCGTCGAGCTGCCGCAGGCCCAGTTCCTGCTGATGTCGGCGACGCTCGGCGACGTCTCGTTCTTCGAGAAGGACCTGACGCGGCGCACCGGCCGTCCGACGGCCGTGGTCCGCTCGGCGCAGCGCCCGGTGCCGTTGAACTTCCAGTACGTCACCACGCCGTTGCACGAGACGATCGAAGACCTGCTGCACGGCCGTGAGGCGCCGATCTACGTCGTGCACTTCACGCAGGCCGCGGCCCTGGAGCGCGCGCAGTCGCTGATGAGCGTCAACGTCGCCACCAAGGCCGAGAAGGAGGAGATCGCCTCCACGATCGGCAACTTCCGCTTCTCCTCGGGGTTCGGCAAGACGCTGTCGCGGCTGGTCCGGCACGGCATCGGCGTGCACCACGCCGGCATGCTGCCGAAGTACCGCCGACTGGTCGAGCAGCTCGCGCAGGCCGGTCTGCTCAAGGTCATCTGCGGCACGGACACCCTCGGTGTCGGCATCAACGTGCCGATCCGCACGGTCGTGTTCACGGCTCTCTCGAAGTACGACGGCACGCGCACGCGGATCTTGAAGGCCCGTGAGTTCCACCAGATCGCCGGACGGGCGGGCCGCGCTGGCTACGACACGGTCGGCACGGTCGTCGTGCAGGCGCCCGAGCACGAGGTCGAGAACATCAAGGCGCTCGCGAAGGCGGGCGACGACCCGAAGAAGCGCCGCAAGGTCGTCCGCAAGAAGGCCCCGGACGGGTTCGTGTCGTGGAGCGAGTCGACGTTCGAACGGCTCGTGGGCGCCGAGCCCGAGCCGCTGACGTCGTCGTTCCAGGTCTCGCACGCGATGCTGCTGAACGTGATCGGCCGTCCCGCCGGTGGCGCGTTCCAGGCCATGCGGCACCTGCTGGAGGACAACCACGAGGACCGCCCGAAGCAGCTCAGGCACATCAAGCGCGCTTTGGCGATGTACAAGGCGCTGGTCGCCGCCGGTGTCGTGGAACGCGACGGCGACGACTTCCGCCTCACGATGGACCTGCAGTTCAACTTCGCGCTGAACCAGCCGCTGTCGCCGTTCGCGCTGGCCGCGATCGAACTGCTCGACCGCGAGGCGCCGGGCTACGAGCTGGACGTGCTGTCGGTGATCGAGTCCATCCTGGACGACCCGAGGCAGATCCTGGGCGCGCAGGAGCACAAGGCGCGCGGCGAGGCGATCGGCGCGATGAAGGCCGACGGCATCGAGTACGACCAGCGCATGGAGCTGCTCGACGAGGTCACGTACCCGAAGCCGCTGAACGAACTGCTGGAAGCCGCCTTCTTCACCTACCGCCGCGGCCACCCGTGGGTCGGCGACTACCACCTGTCCCCCAAGGCCGTCGTGCGCGACATGTACGAGCGCGCGATGACGTTCACGGAGTACGTGTCGTTCTACGGCCTGGCGCGCTCCGAGGGCCTGGTGCTGCGGTACCTGGCCGACGCCTACAAGGCGCTGTCGCAGACGGTGCCCGACGAGGCGAAGACCGAGGAGCTGCAGGACCTGATCTCATGGCTCGGCGAGCTCGTCCGCCAGGTCGACTCGTCGCTGATCGACGAGTGGGAGAAGCTCACCAACCCCGACGCGCCGGTCGAGGAGGTCCGCGTCGACCTCCCGCCCGCGGTCACCCGCAACGTCCGCGCGTTCCGCGTCCTGGTCCGCAACGCCCTGTTCCGCCGCGTCGAACTCGCCGCCAAGCGCGACTGGTACTCCCTCGGGGAGCTCGACCACGAGTCGGGCTGGACCGCCAAGGAGTGGATGGACGCGCTGGAGCCGTACTTCGAGGAGCACTCGGACATCGGCGCGGGCCCGAACGCGCGCGGCCCGGCGTTCCTGATCATCAACGTCGAGCGCGAGCGCTGGGTCTGCCGCCAGATCTTCGAGGACCCGGCGGGCGACAAGGACTGGGGCTTCAACGCCGAGGTCGACCTGGCCGCGTCCGACGAACTGGGCGAGGCCGTCGTGACGATCACGGACGTCGGCAGGCTCTGAGCCAGCCGCGGGCCTCGTCCGACGCGAGGTCGCTCCACCGCGCGAGGGCACAGGCGGCCCTGCGGTGCACGCGCGCCTTCTTCCGGCTCGAACACGCCCAACAGCTGGCGCAGCACTCGTTCGGCTTCGAAGGTCTGGCAACGGTACCTGTCACGGGCTCGCGCGTGGCCGATTTCATGTCCTGTCCGCGGGGGGTCGGCGAATTCACCCGCGCGGCGCGCGCATATTCGATCCGAACGTCGAAACAGGACGCATTTCGGCGGCAATGAGGACATGCCAGTTGAGACGAACCATATGAGACGACAGTGCAATCGATTGATCACATGGAGCCGTTGGGGGCAACATCATTGCACTGGGACACCACGGCCGGGATATGGTGATGCCGCAGTGGCAGAAATTCCTGGCACGGCCCCGTCTGGAGGAGTGAAGTGGACCCGGCACTGGACGCCTTGCGCGACCGGCTGGCGGAGATCGTCGCGTCGCCGCCGGACAACACCGAGGAGCTCGTGGACACGCTGAGCGGTCTCGCCAAGCTCTCGAACCAGTGGTCGGAGGCGATCCAGGCGCTCCGCGCGCCCACCCGCAGACTCGTCGGCCCGGCCGCCGCCGCCTCCGTGAGCGTGGCCGCCCGTCGTGCCGAGGAGTCGTTCATCGAGTTGGAGATCACGCTCGGTGACGCCTTGGCCGCGCAGCCCCGGGCGGTCAGACACTCCTGACACCCGATCGGAGGGTTTCCGCTCCTCCCCCACCTGTCGGATGATGCGGCCAATCGGGTTCACGGGGTGGGAGGGGATGCTGCCGTGCACACGCCCTGCGACCGGCCCCCCGCGAGAAGTCACCCTCCGTGAGGGGGCATGATCGCGTATCCGACGCCCTCGGCTCACCCGGCGCGCGATGACCGAGCGTGGTCCAATCGCGCCACGTGAGGATCGGCCGCACACAGTTTGGACTCGATCTCGAATGACCTCAGGTCTGCCCTGCCCCATCTGCGAGGGGCCGGATCGACGTGGCAGCCTCGAGCGCTCGCTGCGGGTGCTCGCCGTCGACGACGAGGCACCGGCGCTGGAAGACCTCACGTACCTGTTGCGCTCCGATCCGCGCATCGCCCACGTGGAAGCGGTCACCGACGCCACCAAGGCGCTCCGGGTGCTGCACCGCGCGATGGACGCCGGCCAGCCGTTGGACGCGGTGTTCCTCGACATCCGCATGCCCGGGCTCGACGGGCTCGACCTCGCCCGCGTGCTGTCGCGGTTCGCGCAGCCGCCGCCCGTCGTGTTCGTGACGGCGCACCAGCAGCCGGCCGTCGAGGCGTTCGAGCTCAAGGCGCTCGACTACCTGCTCAAGCCCGTGCGGCAGGAACGGCTCGCGGAGTCCGTGCACCGCATCGTGCACGAGGTCTGGGACTCGAAGACCGCCACCGAACCCTCCGCCCCGGTGCCCGCGCAGCAGCCCGCGAAGTCCACGCCGCCGGAGATGGGTGACGAGGTCATCCCCGTCGAACTCGGCGGCGTCACGCGGTTCATCCGCCTCGCCGACATCCGGTACGTGGAGGCGCACGGCGACTACGCCCGCCTGCACACCGCGACCGGCAGCGGCCTGGTCCGCGCCGCGTTGAACGGCCTCGAGGAACGCTGGCGCAGCGCCGGTTTCGTGCGCATCCACCGCAGCCACCTGGTGTCGCTCGGCCACATCGACGAGCTGCGCCTGGAGGAGGGGCACCTGAGCGTCACGATCGGCGGCGCGGTGCTGCCGGTCAGCCGCCGGCACGCCCGTCACCTGCGGCAGCTGCTCGTGCGCCGCGCCCGGCCCGCGCCCGTCACCGGGGGCACGCAACCGAGGAACGGGCTCGGGTCGTGACCACGCCACCACCTCCCAGGCCGGACCCCAGACCGACCCAGCGCGTGGTGGTGACGAGTCCGCGCACGCGGGCACCCCGCGCGCGGCGCCCGTACTCGGGCACGCGCGAGATCAACGAGCAGAGCGAGCTCGGCGCCGTCTACATGCGCACGCTGATCCGGGCGCAGCGGCGGCTGGGACTGTCGGTGTGTCTGGTGGCGTGCGGCGCGCTCGGCCTGCTGCCGCTGCTGTTCGCGATCGAGCCCGACCTCGGCAAGTTCCGGGTCCTCGGGCTCGGGCTGCCGTGGTTCCTGCTGTGCGTGGCGACGTGCCCGATGCTGCTGCTGGCGGGCTGGTTCTACGTGCGGCAGGCGGAGCGCAGTGAACGCGAGTTCGCGGAGCTGGTCGAACGTCCATGACGAGTGGGTATGCCATCGTGGCGGTGGTGGTCGTCGTACTGGGCACGATCCTCGTCGGCGCCTACGGTCTGCGCGTCTCCCGCACCACCTCCGACTTCTACGTCGCCTCGCGCACGGTCTCGCCGTGGTGGAACGCGTCCGCGATCGGCGGCGAGTACCTGTCGGCGGCGTCGTTCGTCGGCATCGCCGGGCTGATCTTCGCCTACGGGCCGGACATGCTGTGGTTCCCGGTCGGCTACACCGCCGGGTACCTGGTGCTGCTGACGATGGTCGCGGCGCCTCTGCGCCGGTCCGGCGCCTACACGCTGCCGGACTTCGCCGAGGCGCGCTTCCGTTCGCGGGGCGTGCGCGTGGTCGCGTCGATCCTGGCGCTCGCGATCGGCTGGCTGTACCTGTTGCCCCAGCTGGAAGGCGCCGGCCTGACGCTGAACACGGTGACGGGCGCGCCGGACTGGGTGGGCGCGCTGATCGTCACGGCGGTCGTGACGGCGAACGTGATGTCGGGCGGCATGCGGTCGATCACGTTCGTGCAGGCGTTCCAGTACTGGCTCAAGCTCACCGCGATCACCGTGCCGATCGTGTTCCTGGTGATCGTGTGGCAGGTGAACGGCGCCGAGTCGCTGACCAAGCCCGATTTCCCGGTGTTCCGGCAGAACACCGACGTCTCGTTCCAGCGCCAGACGACGATCCACGTCGAGAAGGCCGTGCTGGTCAAGGGAACCGGCTCGGTCGACGGCGTGCGGGTCGGCGACACGGGCCTGGTGCTGGGCGAGGGCTACCACCGCATCGCGCAGGGCGCGGAGCTCACGTTCCCGAAGGACGCCCCGGTCCCGCACCTGTCCACGATGGCGCACAACACCAACGAGATGTGGTCGCTGCCGATGTCGAGCGGCGCGGACTTCCCGTTGTACGGGGCGTATTCGCTCATCATCGCGACGTTCCTGGGCACCATGGGCCTGCCGCACGTGATCGTGCGCTTCTACACCAACCCGAACGGCACCGCCGCGCGCCGCACGACGTTGATCGTGCTCGGGCTGCTGGCGTTCTTCTACCTGATGCCGCCGATCTACGGCGCGCTCGGCCGCGTCTACACCCCCGAACTGCTGATGACCGGCCAGACCGACGCCGTGGTGCTGGTGCTGCCGACGCGGATGATCGACGGCGTCGGCGGTGAGCTGCTCGGCGCCCTGGTGGCGGGCGGCGCCTTCGCGGCGTTCCTGTCCACGTCGTCGGGCCTGGTGGTGTCGCTCGCGGGCGTGCTCTCGCAGGACGTGCTGCGGCTGGGCGGTGTGCGCGGCTTCCGGTTCTCCACGGTGCTGGCGGGCCTGGTGCCGCTCGCGATGACGTTCGTGTCGACCGGGATGCCGGTCGCGGACATGGTCGGCCTCGCGTTCGCCGTGGCCGCGTCCTCGTTGTGCCCCTTGCTGATGCTGGGGATCTGGTCGAGCCGCATCACGACGGTCGGCGCGATCGCCGGCATGCTCGCGGGCGGGGTCCCGGCCCTGACCGCGGGCCTCGTCACGATGTTCGCCGACACCGGTGACGCCTGGTACGAGATCCTGCTCTCCCGCCCAGCCGCGTGGACGGTCCCGCTCGGCTTCGCGGTGATGTACGTGGTCTCGCTGCTCACCCAACGGCACGTGCCGGCGGGGGTGCAGCGCACGATGGTCAAGCTCCACGCGCCCGAGAACCTCGGGCTGGACGGCTCCGGCTCCTCCTCGGACGACCGGAGCTAGAAGGTGACGCGCTGATGCACGACTTCCTCACCGCGGCCGCGATCCTGGTCGTCGGCGGCGCGGCCGTCCTGGTCCTGTGGCGAGGCACGCGCAACAAGCAGCAACTCTCCACCGAGGCCCAGCGCGTCACCTACGAAACCCTGCACATGGCCTGGTCCGCCGCACCGCCCCTGCGCGCGGGCCTGGTCCCCGACGCGGCCAAGAAGTCGGCGCGCCACCTGCGCACCCTGCTCGACACCCCGGCGCTGGCGCTGACCGACGAGACCGAGGTGGTCGCCTGGGAGGGCGTCTCCGACCACCACGCGGCCGACGCCATGGCCCAGGCCGAGGACGTGTTCCTGACCGGCCGCACCCAGGCGTTCGACATAGGCTGCAACGAACCCAACTGCCCGATCAACTGCGCGGTCGTGGCCCCGCTGACCGTCGAGGGCAGGGTCGTGGGCACCCTCGCCGCCTACTCCCGCGAGGCCTCCGCGGGCCTGGTCAGAGCCACGAACCAGGTGGCCCGCTGGGCCGCGGGCCAACTGGAACTGGCAGAACTCGACCGCTCCCGCACCCGCCTGGTCGAAGCCGAGGTGCGCGCCCTGCGAGCCCAGATCTCCCCGCACTTCATCTACAACTCGCTCTCCGCCATCGCCTCCTACGTCCGCACCAACCCGGAGCGCGCCCGCACCCTGCTCCTCGACTTCGCGGACTTCACCCGCTACTCCTTCCGCCGCCACGGCGACTTCACCACCCTCGCCGAGGAACTCCGCTCCATCGACCAGTACCTGGCCCTGGAACGAGCCCGCTTCGGCGAACGCCTGAAGGTGACGCTGCAGGTCGCCCCGGAGGTGCTGCCGGTGACCGTCCCGTTCCTGTGCCTGCAACCCCTCGTCGAGAACGCCGTGCGCCACGGCATGGAGGGCAAGGTCGAGCCGGGCCACATCCAGATCTACGCCAACGACGGCGGCGCCGAAGCGCACATCACGATCGAGGACGACGGCATCGGCATGGACCCCGAGAAACTCCGCCGCACCCTGGCCGGCCAGGTGGACGAGTCGGCGGGCATCGGCCTGGGCAACATCGACGAGCGGCTGCGGCGCGTGTACGGGGACGAGTACGGCCTGGTCGTCGAGACGGCGTGCGGGCTGGGCACGAAGATCACCGTGCGGGTGCCGAAGTACCACGCGGGGATCAGCGACATGTGAGGGCGGGCTCGCGCAGGGGTCCCCTGCGGCGAGCCAAAGGGCGGCGGAGCCAAGTGGTGGCAGGCCGAGCGGTGGCAGGGCCAAGGGCGGTGGCGGGGGCCAAGAGCGGTGGCGCGGTCGAGCACACCTGCGGTCGAGCGCAGTGGGGAGGCCGAGGCGCTCCTCCACGCCAGAAGGCGATGGCGTAGCCGAGCACACCTGCCACTCGGCGCAATGGCGAAGCCGAGGCGTCCCTACCTCGCCTGCCCGAGCAAGCGGTGGTGACCCGGCCCCGACGGCGATTGGGGCTTGACTTTGGGTGCGAGGCCTTGAACTTGACCACTCGGCCGGGCTTCACAGACCGGCCTTTTCCAGGCCGAGAAAGGCCTCGCAAGGGCCCCGAAGTCAAGCCCCAATCGCAATCGTCGCGAAGCGGCGATGAAACAACCCGGCTCGACACGACCCAACGCGACCACCAGCAAAAGGTGACACGCCCGCACTAGGTGACCCCTCCGCTGGAACCGGCGCCAACCCACCCAAACCGACCCGCACAAGCCCTCGACCCATCCCACAAAACAAGCAAACAAAACGCCGGAGCCACCCTTCTTCAGGATGACTCCGGCGAAGCCGAAACCCGGTGCGTCAGCTGGCCGCCTTGGCCGCCCGCCGGTCAGCCGCGTCCAGCACGGCCCGGATCCACTCGATCTCCTCGGCACCGCAGGCCCCTTCGGCCACCGCGCGCCGCAGCCGGACCCACAGTCCCAGGTCGGTCCACTCCTGGAACCGCCGGTGCACCGTCGGCACGGTCACCCCGAACGAGGCCGGCAGGTGCCGCCAGGCGCACCCGGACGACAGCACGAACACGATCGCGGTGAACACGGCGCGGTTCGAGACGCGGCCGCGGCCGCCGCCCTGCCTGCGGACCTTGGCCGGCGGGATGAGCGGTTCGACGACCGACCACAGGTTCGCGGACACGAGGCGGGCGGAGAGCTGTTCGATGACGTCGCCGCGGCCAGAGTCCACGCTCGTGTCGGGCCAGGCGGAGGTGCGCATCCACGAGTCCGCTCGCGGCGTCACGTCGGCGGGCCTCGGGTCCTGGCGGGCGGACTCGGCGCGCTGGCGGGAGCGGAGCAGGGTGGCGAGGGCCGTGTCCTCGGCCGTGGTGCGGCGTTGCGGGACGGCGTAGGCCTGCTGCTGCTGGGCGTGGCGGGCGATCTCGGCGCCCACGGTGCGGCGGAACGACGGGTTCGCGGCGAGGCGCGGGTCCACCGGCTGGCCGTAGCGGGCCGGCGGGGTCTGGCGCGGCGCGAGCTGGCCGGCGCGGGACGGGACCTGGCCCGTGACCGGGCGTCCGGGGACCGCCTGCTGACGTGCGGGCACCGCCTGGCGGCCCGCCGCGGCCTGGCGCGAGCCGACCTGGGCCGCACCCGCCTGTCCGATCGGGGCCTGCCGCGTGGGGTGGGCCGGCGCCTGACGGGGCGGGACCTGGCGCGCGAGGCGCGGGTCCGGGGTGCGAGCGAACTGCGAGTCGGTCATGGTGTGGTCCTCCGCCAGGACTTTTCCGTCTGGTGACAGCGCTCACAGTAAGAAGCCGGTTACAGACGAGGTAAGTGCGCAGGCCCCTAAAGGCGATGAGCGGACGTGCCGTGGCGATGCGCGGCTCATCCTGTTGAGACGAGTGGCGCACTGTCTGCGACGAACGGATAACCGGTCGTGGTACCGCTCTCACGATCGAGTGAGAGCGCGATCACCGGGAGGGGGTGATCGCGTTCCGTTGACTCCGGGGATACCGTCGGTGCGTGAAGCTCTTGGCCACCAGCGACCTGCACGTCTCCTACCAGGACAACCGCGACGCCGTGGACGCGATCACCGCTCCCGACCCGGCCGACTGGCTGATCATCGCCGGGGACGTCGCGGAGAAGTTCGACTCCATCGAATGGACGCTCACCAAGCTCCGCCCGCGGTTCGCGAAGGTGATCTGGTCGCCGGGCAACCACGAGCTCTGGACCACCAAGGACGACGCCAACCAGTCGCGCGGCGAGGTGCGCTACAAGCAGCTCGTGGAGCTGTGCCGCAGCCTCGACGTGATCACTCCCGAGGACCCGTACGTCACGTTCCCGGGGCCGAACGGTCCGGTCACCGTCTGTCCCCTCTTCCTCGGGTACGACTACTCCTTCCGGCCGACGGGTGCCACGGACGTGGAGTCGGCCCTCGCCATCGCGCACCAGGCGGGCGTCGTGTGCACGGACGAGTACTTCCTGCACCCGGACCCGTACCCGTCCCGGCAGGCGTGGTGCGAGGCGCGCGTGCGCGAGACGGAGGAGCGGCTCGCGCAGATCACCGGCCCGACCGTGCTGATCAACCACTACCCGCTCGTCCGCGACCCCACGTTCGTGCTGCGCTACCCCGAGTTCGCGCTCTGGTGCGGCACGACCCTCACCGCCGACTGGCACACCCGGTTCAACGCCGTGGAGATGGTCTACGGCCACCTGCACATCCCCCGCACGACGCACCACGACGGCGTGCGCTTCGACGAGGTCTCGCTCGGCTACCCGCGCGAGTGGAAACCACGCGGCACCACCCAGGTGAAGCTGCACGACGTGCTGCGGGAGTCGTAGACCATGCTGGAACAACTCCTGCCCCACCCGATCGCGGCGGTGGAGCGGTACGACGACGACGAACCGGTCGTGCTCTTCCCCGAGGAGGAGGCGCAGATCAGCAACGCCGTCCAGAAGCGCCGCTCGGAGTTCGGCACGGTCCGCGCGTGCGCCCGCGAGGCCATGCGGCGCCTGGACGTCGAGCCCGCCCCGATCCTGCCGGGCCCGAAGCGCGAGCCGCTGTGGCCGCCGAACGTCGTCGGCAGCCTCACGCACTGCAAGGGCTACCGCGCGGCCGCACTGGCCAGGGCGTCGGACTTCGAGACGATCGGCATCGACGCCG
This sequence comes from Lentzea albida, assembly GCF_900111005.1. GTDB lineage: Bacteria > Actinomycetota > Actinomycetes > Mycobacteriales > Pseudonocardiaceae > Lentzea > Lentzea albida. Next base: position 97,872 of record NZ_FOFV01000025.1, on the reverse strand, counting down.
AACCGCACCAGCCCGCGCCGGACGGCGTGCTGGGCGCGATCGCGGTCCAGGCCGAACTCGACCGGATGGCGGGCCTGCAGGCCGCCGACCCGAAGATCTGCTGGGACCGGTTGCTGTTCAGCGCCAAGGAGTCGACCTACAAGGCGTGGTTCCCGGTGACGAAGCGCTGGCTCGGGTTCGAGGACGCGGACATCACCCTCGGCGCCGACGGCACGTTCCACTCGCGCATCCTGCTGCCCGACAGCCCGATCGCCGGGTTCGAGGGCCGCTGGCTGGTGCAGGGCGACATCCTGGTCACGTCGATCGCCGTGCCCGCGGTGTGAGCGCGACCGGCTGAGACGCGGCCACGCGCTGTCCGCTCGTCCCGGAACACGACACACGAGTGTCGGATTGATCAACCATGGTGCACGATGGTGGGGTGAACCCTCGACCGCCGGGAGGCCACCATGGGCGAGGACGTCGCGAAGCACGAGTTCACGCGCGAGGACCGAACGCGGTACCGCACCAAGGTGCGCCGGTGCCTCGACGTGTTCGCGCGGATGCTGCGTGAGGCGCGCTTCGACTTCGAGAGGCCGATGACCGGTCTTGAGATCGAGATCAACCTGATCGACGAGAACGCCGATCCGGCGATGAAGAACCACGAGGCGCTGCAGGTCATCGACGACCCGGACTTCGTGACCGAGCTCGGCCAGTGGAACATCGAGATCAACGTGGCCCCGCGCCGGCTCGCGGGCGGCGGCATCACGGCCTTCGAGGACACGGTCCGCCGCAGCCTGAACGACGCCGAGCAGAAGGCCCGCTCGGTCGGCGCGCACATGGTCATAAACGGCATCCTGCCGACGTTGCGCAGCAAGGACATCTCGCCCGACCTGCTGTCGAGCAACCCGCGCTACGCGTTGCTCAACGAGCAGGTGCTGGCGGCGCGCGGCGAGGACCTGCAGATCGCCATCGACGGCGTCGAGCGGCTGCACCTCACGTCCAGCTCGATCGTCCCCGAGGCCGCCTGCACGAGCACGCAGCTGCACCTGCAGGTGAGCCCCGAGCAGTTCCCCGCCTACTGGAACGCCGCCCAGGCCATCGCGGGCGTGCAGGTGGCGGTGGGCGCGAACTCGCCGTTCTTCCTCGGCAAGGAGCTGTGGCGGGAGACGCGCATCGCGCTGTTCCAGCAGGCCACCGACACCCGCGGCGACGAGCTCAAGGCGCAGGGCGTGCGGCCGCGCGTGTGGTTCGGCGAGCGGTGGATCAACTCGATCTTCGACCTGTTCGAGGAGAACGTCCGCTACTTCCCGGCGCTGCTGCCGATCACCGACGACGAGGACCCGCTGGCGGTGCTCGACAAGGGCGACACCCCGTCGTTGAACGAGCTGAAGCTGCACAACGGCACCATCTACCGCTGGAACCGGCCGGTCTACGACGTCGTCCGCGACCGCCCGCACCTGCGCGTGGAGAACCGCGTGCTGCCCGCCGGGCCGACCGTCGTGGACACGCTCGCCAACGCCGCCCTGTACTTCGGGCTGGTGCGGGCACTGGCCGAGGACGAACGTCCACTGTGGTCCCAGATGAGCTTCCAGGCGGCCGAGGAGAACTTCAACGCGGCCTCGCGCAACGGCATGGACGCGCAGATGTACTGGCCGGGCGTCGGCACGGTGCCGGTCGTGGAACTGGTGCTGCGCAGGCTCCTCCCCCTCGCCCACGAGGGCCTGATCCGGTGGGGCGTCGACTCGGCGGAGCGCGACCGTTTGCTGGGCGTCATCGAGCAGCGCTGCCTGAGCGGCGTGAACGGTGCCACCTGGCAGGCGCGCGAGTTCCACCGGCACTACGACCACAGCCACATGGACCGGGCCGACGCGCTGCGCACGATGCTCCGGACCTATGTGGACCTGATGCACGCCAACGAACCCGTGCACAGCTGGCCGTTGACGTAGGAGCGGGGCGTGGCCGCCGGAAGACGGCCACGCCCCTCGGTTCAGCTCGTCGGGAAGTTGTCCGGCGTGCGGATCCGCTCGCGCACCCAGACACCGGCGGGCTTGAGCACACCGGTGCCCGCGAACGTGGTGCCGGAGCACGTCCCGGTCTTGAACACGGCACCGGTCAGGCCGTCGTCGGAGAAGTTCCAGTTGGCCCACGAGATCTTCTTGCGGGCCATCAGGTCGACGTACTTCTGCGACATGGTGAAGTCGTTCGAGCCGCCACCGGACGCGGCCTGCGTGCCGAACTCGGTCACGAACACGGGGACCTGGCTCGACACCTGGTCCAGCACGCTCAGGTACTCGTCGCGGTGGGCCTGGGCGTAGAAGTGGAACGAGTACATGAAGTTGGTCGCGTTGACCCGGTTGTTCAGCACCTCGGACGGGCTGTCGCCGTCGGAGTGGCCGAACGTCGACCAGCCGTTCGTGCCCGAGACGATGAGGCTGTCCGGGTCGATGTTCCGGATGACCGGGATCATCTGCTCGGCGTAGGACTTGACCCGCGACCACGACGTGCCGTTGGGCTCGTTGGCGATGTCGTAGATGATGTTGGTCTTGTCCTTGTGGCGCCGGGCGATCTCGGTGAAGAACGTCTTGGCGCGCGCCAGGTTGTAGTTCGGGTCACCGGGTGAGAGCTGGTGCCAGTCCACGAGGACGTAGATGCCGCGGCGCGTGGCCTCCTCGATGTAGCCGTGCATCAGGTCGGTGAACCTGCGGGGGTCGGTCTCGTAGCCGTCCTCCTGGATGTACATGGCGACGCGGATGAAGTCCGCGTTCCAGTCGTTCACCAGGGCGTCCCACCACTGGGACTTGGAGCACTGGTGGTACCACTGGATGCCGTGCGTGCTCATGCCGCGCAGCTGGATCGGCTTGCCGTACTGGTTGCAGAGCTGCACGCCGCACACCCGCAGCAGGCCGTTGACGTCGTGCGGCCGGGTGCCGCCGGGCGTGCCCGGCTGGGTGCGCACGGAGATCGAGTTCGACGCGCCGGACAGGTTGCCCGCCGCGTCCCGCGCCTGCACGGTGAAGGTGTAGGCGGTGTCCGGGGTGAGGCCGGAGACGGTGTGCGTGGTGCCGGTCGCCGTCTGCCCGTTGGACAGCACGTAGTCCGTCACGCCCACGTTGTCGGTGGACGCGTTCCACGCCAACGAGATCGACGTCGCCGTGGTGCCGGTGGAGCGCAGGCTGCCGGGCACGGAGGGGGCCACGGTGTCCGGCGTGCCGCCGCCCTGCGCGTCGACGTCGACGCGGTCCAGGTTCGGGCCGCCGTTCGACGTCGTCGCGACCGTCTTGATCTTGTTGGTACCGGCCTTGAGCGTGATGGAGGTGGACTTGGTGGTCCACGACGTCCACGCGCCGGTGCTCGGGAACGACAGCCGGCTCGCGACCACCGAGCCGTTCACCGAGACGTCCATCGGGCGGTCGGCCGTCTGGCCGTTGGCGAACCGGAAGGTGAGGTTCGCCGGGCCGGCGGCCGCCGCGTTCACGGTGAACTCGACGGAGCTGCCGATCTCGTTGTCGTAGTTGACGAAACCACTGCCGGTGAAGCCCGCGTGGTTCGACTCGACGAGGCCGTTCGAGATGGTCGCGTTCTCGGCCTGGTACTGGACCGGGGCGGCGACCGCGACGGCCGGGACGACGGTGAGCGCCAACGCTGCTGGGACTACCAGCAACAGGGATCTGGCCACAGGTGCCTCCTGTGTGAGGGGAACAGCAGGGCGCGGCGGCGATTTAGTTAAGAAGGTTTCCTAACGGTGGCATCACAGCACCGGACCTCTGCTCCTGTCAACAAATTCGGGCGACCGGGACAAGGGGGATGAGGCATCCTCGACCACCTGATGCGATCCACAGTCACCGTGACACCAGCACAGCTCCCGGAGGTGCTGCTGCACGTCGCCGTCGTCCGGCCGGTCTTCCTCTGGGGAGCACCGGGTATCGGCAAGTCCTCGCTCGTCCGCCGGTTCGCCACCGAACTGGGCCTCGAGTGCGTGACGCTGCTGGGCACCCAGCTGGCGCCCGAGGACCTCATCGGAGTTCCGGAACTGGTCGGTGGCCGGTCCCGGTTCGCCCCGCCCGAGTCCATCGCGCGGCACGACCCGTACTGCCTGTTCCTCGACGAGCTGAACGCGAGCTCCCCCGAGGTGCAGAAGGCGTTCTACTCACTGATCCTCGACCGGCGCATCGGCTCCTACGAGCTGCCGAAGGGCTCGATCGTGATCGGCGCGGGCAACCGGGCGGTCGACAACGCCCTGGCGCGCCCGATGGCGTCCGCACTGGTGAACCGCATGATCCACGTGCACCTCACCGCGTCCGCGCGCGACTGGCTCGCCTGGGCACGCCGCAACGACATCCACCCGTGGGTGCTGGAGTACCTGACCCAGCGCCCCGACCACCTGTGGAGCGCGGCGCCGAAGGTCGAGGAGACGTTCTCCACGCCGCGCGGCTGGCACATGCTCTCGGACGCGCTGCACTCGTTCGGCGAGGACATCTCCGAGGACCTCCTCGGCGTGCTCGCGTTCGGCACGGTCACCGCGAACCACGCGTCGATGTTCAAGGCGTACGTGAAGACCGTGCGCAACGCCTACGGGCTGGAGGCCGTGCTGCGCGGGGACACGCGCTGGCCGTCGGCGCCCCAGGACCGCGACCTGCTGTACTTCCTGGGTGAGGCGTTCCGCGCGCGGCTGGTGAAGGAGCTGCCGCACGACAAGACGCACGCGTCCGCGGCGGGCAAGCGGCTCGCGCACCGGGGCAAGGCGCTGCTGCTGGAGCTGGCCGAGCTGTCGCTCGAGATCGCGCAGATGGTGATCGCGGCCGACGACGACGGCAACCCCGTGCTACCCGCGTGGTTCCTCGTCGAGGTCACCCGTGACCTGCCCCGGCTGGTCGCGGCACGCGCATGAGCAGTCGCCGCAAGGGTGTCGCGGACCCCGCCGCGCTGGCGTTCGAGGCGGCGGACCGGCGGATCAACGCGCATCCGCTGTTCGCCGCCCTGAGCACCTACGTGCGCCGGCAGTCCGACCACCCGTGGGCGGACATCTCGCTCGACGGCCTGCTGTTCGCCCACCCGACGCGGAGGGCGACCGAGGACGAGTGGGCGTGGGTGTTCGCGCACTGCTTGCTGCACCTGGGTTTCAGCACGTTCTCCTGTGACGACGTGCTGGACTTCCAGCCCGCGCTCAAGTTCGGCAGGCGGCCCGGCTCGTGGGAGCCCGGCCGATGCGTCCGCGGTGAGGAGTCGAAGGACCCCGGGAAGTGGGCGAACCGGTTCGCCGCCGGGCTGTCCAACGCCGCCGTGGCCGCGATCGACGTGGCGGGCGGCGCGCGGTCCTCGCTGTCCGACTCCCGGCCGGTGAAGACCGAGTGGGAGCTGGCGCTGGGCTGGTTCGTGTCGAACTACCCGCTGCTGGGCGCACTGGCGTCGACGATGACCGTGGTGGCGGACGCGGAACTGGCGCGCGGCTGGGACATCTCGATCGCCGCGGTGTCCGCGGCCTCGGCCGAGATCTACGTGAACCCGTTGGCGGGCTTGACGAAACCGGAGTGGCGGTTCGTGCTGGCGCACGAGATGCTGCACGCCGCGCTGCGCCACGGCGACCGGACCGGCGGGCGGGACCCGTACCTGTGGAACGTCGCCGCGGACTTCGTGGTGAACGGCTGGCTGGTCGAGATGGGCGTCGGATCGGCGCCGTCCGGGGCGCTGCACGACCCCGAACTGCGCGGCCTGTCGGCGGAGTCCGTCTACGACCGGATCACGACGGACCTGCGGCGGTACCGGAAGTTGCTGACGCTGCGCGGGAACCGCCAGGGCGACCTGCTCGGCGAACCGTTGCGCGGACCGGCCGACTTCGCCGACCTCGACGACTTCTACCGGCGTGCGTTGCTGACGGGACTGAGCTACCACACGTCCGCGCGCGGACTGCTGCCCGCGGGACTGGTCGAGGAGATCCGCGCGCTGGAGCACCCGCCGCTGTCGTGGGACGCCCAGCTGGCGCGGTGGTTCGAGGAGTTCGTCCCGGCCGCGGAGAAGCGGCGCAGCTACGCGCGGGCGTCACGCCGCCAAGCGTCCACTCCGGACATCCCGCGGCCCGGCTGGCTGCGACCCGAGTCGCTGGAGGCGCGGCCGACGTTCGGCGTCGTGCTCGACACGTCCGGCTCGATGGACCCGCGGTTGCTGGGCAAGGCTCTCGGCGCGATCGCCTCCTACGCCGCGGCACGTGACGTGCCCGCCGCTCGCGTGGTTTTCTGTGACGCGATGGCATATGACGCCGGATACGTGCCCGTCGAGGACATAGCGGGCCGGGTGGCGGTGCGCGGGCGCGGCGGCACGGTGCTGCAGCCCGGGATCGACCTGCTCGAACGCGCCCCGGACTTCCCCTCCGGCGGGCCGGTCCTGGTGATCACCGACGGCGGGTGCGACGTGCTGCGGATCCGGCGGGAGCACGCGTTCCTGATCCCGGCGGGGGCCCACCTGCCGTTCCGCGCCCGCGGCCCGGTCTTCCGGATGTCCTGATGGAGATCGCCTGTGACGAGTCGGGGTCCGAGGGCGAGAAGCTCGTCGGCGGGGTCACCGCCGTCTTCGCGCACGCGGCCGTGCGGTTCTCCCACTCCGACGCGGCGGCGTGTGTGGAGTCGTTGCGGGACATGATCAAGTCACCGGCCCAGGAGTACAAGGCGAACCACCTGCTGCGGACCAAGAACCGGTGGGCGCTGCTGTGGTTCCTCGGCCCGGACGGCCCGCTCGCGGGGCGCGCCCGCGTGCAACTCGTGGACAAGCGGCGGTTCCTGGCCTCGCGGGTGCGGGCGGAGTTCGGCTCGGTGACCGGGCCGTTGGAGCTGTACAACGACCTCCTGCGCGCCCGCGGCCCGCGCGGCGCCCTGGACCCGTTGTTCCCGGCGATCCTGCGGGCCGTGGCCCAGTGGGGCGGGCCGGTGTCGATCGTGCACGACCAGCAGCTGTCGCTCACCGACGGGCGGATCCGGCAGCTCAAGGAACTCGCGCCCCGGCTGGAGAGCCTGGTGCTGGCCGACTCGCAGTTCGACGCCCGCGTGCAGGTGGCCGACTTCCTGGCCGGCATCGCGCGGCGCGTCGCCGAAGAGGAACTGCACGGGCGCCCTGACCGAGAGGTGATCGAGTTGCTGATGCCGTTCGTCGTCGGACCGGGGATGTGGCATGCCTGACGCGCTCTTCGCCGATCCCCGGCTCGCTCGGCTCTACGACGCGTTCGACGGGCCGCGCGACGACCTGGACCACTACCTGGCGATCGCCGCCGAACTCGGTGCGGCGAGCGTGCTGGACGTCGGCTGCGGCACGGGGTGCTTCGCCACGGTGCTGGCCGGCGCGGGTCTCGCGGTCGTCGGCGTCGACCCGGCGCTCGCGTCGCTGGACCTGGCACGGGCCAAGGATTCCCGGGTCAGGTGGATCCACGGCGACGCGACCACCCTGCCTCCGCTCCAGGTCGATCTCGCGACGATGACCGCGAACGTGGCGCAGGTGTTCCTCGGCGACGACTGGGAGGCGACGCTGCGCGGCGTGCACGGCGCGTTGGGTCCCGGCGGGCACCTGGTGTTCGAATCACGGCGGCCGGAGGCCAAGGCGTGGGAGGGCTGGGCCACGACCACGCACCGGGTGGTGGACGGCGTCGAGGAACGGCGTGAGCTGCTCGGCGCCGACCTGCCGTTCGTGTCGTTCCGCCACACCTACCGCTTCCCGGACGGCACGGAGGTCGCCTCGGACTCGACGCTGCGGTTCCGCTCGCGCGCCGAGATCGAGGAAAGCCTCGTGGCGTGCGGGTTCGAGGTCGTGGACGTGCGCGACGCGCCGGACCGGCCGGGACTCGAGAACGTGTTCGTGGCCCGGAAGGTCAGCTGACCAGCGCGGGCTGCTTCCACGCCTGCACGAGCCACGGCAGGACGCGCGGCAGGCGGTCGGCCACGATGTCGTGCAGCACCAGCACCATCCGGCCGGACTGCCCGGGCCCGGCGTCGAGCCACACGACGTGCATCAGCACACCGGCCTGCAGGTCGAGTCCCGCCTCCGCCTCCGCGAGGGCCGCGGGGGTGGCGGCGACGGGATCACTCACCTCGTGGTGCGCGAAGCCGGAACGACACAGCTCGGGATGCAGTTCCACCAGGGACTCCATGGCGGCGGCGAGGCGTCCCACGCCCAGCCCTGCCCGAACCTGCACCGTAATCGCTCTCACATTAGGAGAGCCTAACCTAGGCCCCACCGCGGATTCCGCCCACTGAGTCCCAGGACACGGTCGAACAGCGGAGCGTTCGAGCCGACCTCGACCGCCGCGCCGAACAGCGAGCCGTCGCGGTCGTCCGACCCGATCGACGACACGAAGCCGTGCACGACCTGGAGCAGGCCTTCCTCGACCTCGAACGGCTGCCCGGTCGCCTTCGCGAGGTCCCAGCCGTGCAGGACGATCTCGTCCAGCGCCACGGCCGCCGCGACCTCCCCCGACAGGTCGACTCCGCCCGCGCGGGTCATCCCCTCCCACGCCTCGTGAGCGCGCCAGGCCCGCGCGAGCTCGTCCAGCCTCGCCGGGATCGACTCGCGGAAGTCGTCCGGCAGCCGGGACGCGTCACCGGACGCCGTGCCCTCCAGCGGGGTCTTGCCCGCCGCCATCGTGAACGCGACCGCCAGGCCGTTGACGTGGTCGAGCAGGTCGCCGACCGTGTAGTCCGGGCACGGGGTCGGCGCCTCCAGGTCGCTGTCGCCCACGGCGCGCACCACGTCGGCCAGCCGGGCGGCCGCGGGGGTGAGGTCGAACATCAGTAGCCGTCGCCTCCCCAGAACTGCTCCTCCAGCGTGTCCGCGGTGCCGGCGAGCAGCTGCAGCGGGTCGGTGAACTCGTGGATGTCGAGGTCCTTCAACGGCAGCGAGTGCCGGACCACCACGTGCTCCCCCATGATCGCGAGGCCGCAGGCGACGGTGGAGTTGCCGACCTCCTCCAGCACCGCGCGCAGGTCCACCTGCGCCGCGAGCCCGCACGGGGAGGCGATCTGCACCCACTCGTGCATCTTGTCGAGCACTTCCCGGACGATGATCACGACCTGCGTGCGGTCGTCCTCGTCCTCCTCCACGTCCCCGAAGGTGAAGAGGATCCTCAGCTCCTCGTCCTCGTCGTGGATGACGTCGTACTCGGCGCGGACGTAATCCGCGAGGTCTCCCCAACTCGCCATGGCGCAACCCTACTGGCCGCGATGGCCCACAGCCCGACGACGAGCACGGCGCCGACCTCGGCGATGAGCAAGATCCTCTCGATGTACCCCAACGGGAACACGCGCCACCACCGCACGTCCGAGACGGCGCTCAGCGCAATGGCGTAGAGCAGCGGCATGAATGCGACAACGCTCAACAAACCGGATGCCATCGTCCACCTGGCGTGTCGCCCCCACACGTGGTCCTTCAGCCACGGCCGGGCGAGCGCGATGATCGCGATCGGCAGGCTCACGAACGCGACCATGCTGCCGAACCGGTGGATGCTGCCGCTGACCTCGTTGGTGCCCATCGCCCAGTTCGTCTTGGGGAACGCCACCACGAGGAACAGGCCGGCCGACCAGAGGACCAGCGCGATCGCGCCGGTGGACCGCCACTTCGCCACGCCCTTGTGGACCAGCACGCCGAGGATCGCGAGCGAGCCGACCGCCAGGAGCACCACGGCCACGTCGAACACCGGGCGGTAGTCGCCCAGCGCGTACTCGCTGATCGTGCGGCGCAGCGGCCCCACGGTCAGGTCGAGCAGGCCGACCATGGCGACCGTCACGACTACGGCGAGGGAACCGCCGGTGGCGGCGAGTCGAGGTATCAGCACACAACGGACAACGCCCCGGCCGGCGCGCCGGGTTCCTGGGTTCAGCAACCCGACAGGTTCAGCTCAGGATCGCGCCGCACGTGATGTTGACCTGCGCACCCGTGACCGTGCGGCCCCAGTCCGAGGCCGCGAACACCGCGGCCCTGCCCACGTCGTCGAGCGTCGCGGCCCTGCCGAGCGCCGTCTGGCCGACGATGTCGGGTTCGACCTGGTCGCGGAACTCGCCCGGGATCGACTCGGGGACGCCACCGGTCTGCAGGGTCACCGTGCGGACGCCGTGCGGGCCGAGCTCCGCCGCGAGCTGGCGGCGCATCGCCTCGACCGCGTCGAACGCCGTCACCAGGCCGCCGAGGTTCCAGCGCCGGTGCACCTGGCCGTCGCTCGTGCCGCCGAAGAACAGGATCACGCCGTCCTCCTGCCGGATCATGTGCCGGGCGGCGGCACGGGCGGTGAGGAACTTCGAGCGCACGTTCGTGACGACCGGGCTCAGGTAGTCGTCGACGCTCATCTCGTGCAGCGGCGTGCCCTGCACGTCGTTGTCGGAGATGACGTTCACGGAGATGTCGATCCGCTCGAACCCGGCCGCGTGCTCGTCCACGCTCCGCTCGTCCAGCGCGTCGACCACGGCGTACCTGACGCCGAGCTGCTCGGCCTTCGCCTTGAGCGACGCCTCGGTGCGCGCGGCCAGGTGCACCTCGGCGCCCGCGTCGCGGAACGCCTTCGCGATGGCACCGCCGATCGTGCCCGCGCCGTAGATGACTGCGATCTTCCCGTCGAGGTTCATCGGTTCGCCGGTCATGCCCGGCAGGCTAACCGCTACCGCAGCGCCTCGCGCGCCTCCGCCGCCACCGCCCCGGCCACCGCGGTCAGCGCCGGCGAGTCGAGCTTCCACTGCTGCCAGTACAGCGGCACGGAGATGGTCCGGCCCGGCGCGAGGTCGACCAGCCCCTCCTGGAGTTGCTGCGGCGGCACCATCCCCCAGCCGAGGCCCGCCACGATGGCCCGCACGTACACCTCGGACGACGGCACGTAGTGGCGGTGCTCGGACGCGCCCCTGCCGCGGGTCAGCGTGCGCGCGAACCGGTCCTGCAGGTCGTCGTTGCGGTCGAACACGACGACCGGCGCGTGCGGCAGCCACGACTTCAGCGGGCCGTCCTCGTGCCGGTCGACGAACTCCCTCGAAGCCATTGCCGCGTAACGGATCTCGCCGAGCTTGGTGACCGAGCAGCCCGCCACCGGTTCGCGGGACGACGTGACCGCCGCCATCACCAGTCCCTGGCGCAGCAACGCCGTCGTGTGGTCCTGGTCCTCGCGGTGCAGGTCGAACGAGATCCTGAGGTCCGGCGGAACCCGTTGCAGGGCGGGCAGGAACCACGTGGCGAGCGAGTCGGCGTTCACGGCGATCGGCACCCGCACGACCGCGTCCTGACCCAGCGCCGCGTCCAGGTCCTGGTCGAGGGCGAGCAGTTGCCGACCGTAGCGGACCAGCACCTCGCCGGACGGCGTCAGCCGGACCGGGCGGGCGCGGACGAGCAGCACACGCCCGGTGCGTTGCTCCAGCGCCTTGATGCGTTGCGAGACAGCGGAAGGAGTGACGTGCAGCGCGGCGGCGGCCGCGTCGAACGTGCCCGCGTCGACGACCGCGAGCAGCGTGCGCACCAGGTCCAGGTCCATCACGAGCGCTAATGCTACGTAAGAATCTGTAGCTGGTCTCATCAAGACGGCGTCAATACCGTGGACGCCGTGACTGACCTGCTGCTCGGCTTCGGCACCATGATGACCCTGATCGTCGCGATCGGCGCGCAGAACGCTTTCGTTCTGCGCCAGGGGATTCGCCGTGAGGCCGTGGTCAGGGTCGTCGCGGTCTGCGCCCTCTCCGACGCGATCCTCGTCGCGGTGGGCGTCGCCGGGTTCGGTGCCGTGGTGGAGAGGTTCCCCGCGGCGATCACCGTCGCGGCGGTCGTCGGCGGTCTTTTCCTGCTGGGCTACGGCTTCCTGGCCGCGCGCAGGGCGTTGCACCCGTCGGCGCTGGACGCCGGGACCGGGACCAGCAGCCGGCCCGTGCTGACCGCGCTCGCGCTGACGTGGCTCAACCCGCACGTCTACCTCGACACGCTGCTCCTGCTCGGCTCGATCGCGGCCGGCCGATGGCTCTTCGGCGTCGGCGCGGTGACCGCGAGCATCACGTGGTTCGTCGCGCTCGGCTTCGGCGCCCGCCTGCTCGGCCCGCTGTTCGCGAAGCCCCGCGCGTGGCGGGTCCTCGACGGCCTCATCGCCGCCGTGATGATCACTCTCGGGGTGGTCCTGATCGCCGGGTCGTGATCATCACCAGCACCGCCGCGACGGCCAGTCCGACACTCGCCGCGGGCGCCGCCGGCCCGACGAAAAGGGACGTCGAAGCGAGCCCCGCGCTGACCAGAGCACCGATGACGACCCGCGGCCGAAGATCACCCACGTTGATGACCCTAACCCACGACACGCGCATGTTGGGTGGTGATCCAGACCCCACCACCACATGTAGTATCTGCCGCGCTGGTGGTTCACCGACTCGGCTCAACCGGGCCGGTGAGGCAAGAGGGAACCCGGTGAGAACCCGGGACTGCCCCGCAGCGGTGAGTGGGAACGAAAGTCGTCAACGAAGCACTGGGTCGCACGACCTGGGAAGCGACGGCCGGTAGGCGTCAGCGGTGCGCCCACGAGTCCGAAGACCTGCCACTGGTGTGCGCGCAAGCCTGCGCGCACGACACGGTGCCCCGAGGGAGGGCGGCTGTGTGCACCAGTGGTGTCCACTGGCGTGCGCATGCGCTTTTCCCCGGGCCTGCTCGCGAGGAGAGAGCGTGCCCGACCGCCTTTCAGTGGTCATCAACGAAGCCTGCGCCGACCTGCCCAACGCGTCGGCCGAGGCGGTCCTGGCCGAGACCAAGCGGAACCTCTACCACGGCATCACCGACACCGAGCTGGCACTCGCGCCGATCATGGCCGCCCGCACGATGGTCGAACTCGACCCGGACTACTCCTACGTCAGCGCCCGCCTGCTGCTGGACAAGCTGCGCGCCGAGGCCTGCGGGATCCCGCTGTCGCACGCGGAGATGACCGAGCGCTACCCCGCGTACTTCGCTTCGTTCGTCCGCGACGGCATCGAGTTCGGCCAGCTCGACCCGCGCCTGGCCGACTTCGACCTGGCCCGTCTCGGTGCCGCCCTGCGGGCCTCGCGGGACCTGGACTTCCAGTTCCTGGGCATGCAGACCCTGTACGACCGCTACTTCCTGCACCACGACGGCCGCCGTTACGAGCTCCCCCAGGCGTTCTTCATGCGCGTCGCCATGGGTTTGGCGTTGGAGGAGGACGACCGCGACGCCCGCGCCATCGAGTTCTACGAGCTGCTGTCGTCGTTCGACTTCATGTGCTCGACCCCGACGCTGTTCAACTCCGGCACCACGCGTCCGCAGCTGTCGTCGTGCTTCCTCACCACCGTCGACGACGACCTGGCCGCGATCTTCCACGGCATCAGCAACAACGCGCTGCTGTCGAAGTTCGCGGGCGGGCTGGGCAACGACTGGACGCCGGTGCGCGGGATCGGCGCGCACATCAAGGGGACCAACGGCAAGTCGCAGGGTGTCGTGCCGTTCCTCAAGGTCGCCAACGACACCGCGGTCGCGGTCAACCAGGGCGGGCGTCGCAAGGGCGCGGTCTGCGCGTACCTCGAGACCTGGCACATCGACGTCGAGGAGTTCCTCGACCTGCGCAAGAACACCGGCGACGAACGCCGCCGCACCCACGACATGAACACCGCGAACTGGGTGCCGGACGAGTTCCTGCGCCGCGTCCGCGCGAACGGCCAGTGGACGCTGTTCTCCCCGGACGAGGTGCCGGACCTGCACGACGCGTTCGGCGACGAGTTCGCCGAGAAGTACCGCGCCTACGAGGCCAAGGCCGACAACGGCGAGATCAAGGTCTTCCGCCGGCTCCCGGCCGTGGACCTGTGGCGGCGCATGCTCACGATGCTGTTCGAGACCGGCCACCCGTGGATCACGTTCAAGGACCCGTGCAACCTGCGGTCGCCGCAGCAGCACAACGGTGTGGTGCACTCGTCGAACCTGTGCACCGAGATCACCCTGAACACCACGGTCGACGAGGTCGCGGTCTGCAACCTGGGCAGCGTCAACCTCGCGCAGCACGTGACGGCTCAGGGCATCGACCACGCGCGGCTCGAGAAGACCGTGCGCACGGCGGTGCGGATGCTCGACAACGTGATCGACGTGAACTACTACACGATCCCGGAGGCGAAGAACTCCAACCTGAAGCACCGGCCCGTCGGCCTGGGGCTGATGGGCTTCCAGGACGCGCTGTTCACGCTCGGCACGCCGATGGCGTCGAAGGAGGCCGTCGAGTTCGCCGACCGCAGCATGGAGGAGATCAGCTACTACGCCATCGACGCGTCCGCCGATCTCGCCCAGGAGCGCGGCGCGTACCGGTCGTTCGAGGGATCGTTGTGGAGCAGGGGGATCCTGCCGATCGACTCGGTCGAGATCCTGGCCGCCACGCGCGGCGAGGGTGAGCTGGAGCAGAACCGCGAGTCCACGATGGACTGGGCCCCGGTGCGCGAGAAGGCCCGCAGGGGCATGCGGAACTCGAACGTCATGGCGATCGCCCCGACGGCGACCATCGCGAACATCACGGGCGTGAACCAGTCGATCGAGCCGCTCTACCGCAACCTGTACGTGAAGTCGAACATGTCCGGCGACTTCACCGTGATCAACCCGGACCTGGTGCGGGCGCTCAAGCAGCGCGGGCTGTGGGACGAGCAGATGATCTCGGACCTCAAGCTGCACGACGGCAGCCTCGGTGCGATCGACCGGGTGCCGCCGTACCTGAAGGCGTTGTACGCCACGGCGTTCGAGGTCGACAGCTCGTGGCTGATCGAGGCGGGCTCGCGTCGTCAGAAGTGGATCGACCAGGCGCAGTCGCTGAACCTGTACCTGGCCTCGCCGAGCGGCCGCAAGCTCGACGAGCTGTACCAACTGGCGTGGGTGCGCGGGCTCAAGACCACGTACTACCTGCGCACGCAGAGCGCCACGCACGTGGAGAAGTCCACGTTGCAGGGCACCGACGGCAAGCTCAACGCCGTCTCGCCCGTGGCAGTGGACCCCAACTGCTCCATCACCGACCCCGACTGCGAGGCCTGCCAGTGACCGAGAACATGATCGAGGCGGGCGCCGCCCGCGTCTCCGTCGACGACAAGGCGATGATCAACTGTCGCGCCGACGTCAACCAGCTGCTGCCGCTCAAGTACCACTGGGCGTGGGAGAAGTACCTGGCCGGCTGCAACAACGCGTGGATGCCGACCGAGGTGTCCATGCAGGCCGACATCGGCCTGTGGAAGTCGAAGGACGGACTGACCGACGACGAGCGCTTGATGATCAAGCGCAACCTCGGGTTCTTCGCGACGAGCGAGTCGTTGGTGGCCAACAACATCGTGCTCGCGGTCTACCGGCACCTGACGAACCCCGAGTGCCGCCAGTACCTGCTGCGGCAGGCCTTCGAGGAGGCCGTGCACACGCACACGTTCCAGTACATCTGCGAGTCGCTCGGCCTCGACGACGGCGAGCTGTTCAACATGTACCGGGAGATCCCGTCCATCACGGACAAGGCGGCGTGGGCGCTGCAGTTCACGCAGCACCTGGAGGACCCGGAGTTCCGGACCGGCACGCCGGAGAAGGACCAGGCGTTCCTCAAGGACCTCGTCGCGTTCTACGTGGTGTTCGAGGGCATGTGGTTCTACACCGGGTTCGCGCAGATCCTGTCACTCGGCCGGCGCAACAAGATGGTCGGCGTCGCCGAGCAGTACCAGTACATCCTGCGCGACGAGTCGATCCACCTGAACTTCGGCATCGACGCGATCAACCAGATCAAGATCGAGAACCCGCACCTGTGGAACGACGTGTTCCAGAAGGAGGTGCGGACCATGCTCGCGGAGGGCTGCGAGCTGGAGATCGCCTACGGCCGCGACACGATGCCGAACGGCATCCTGGGGCTCAACGCCGACCTGTGCGAGCAGTACATGCGGTTCATCACGAACCGCCGCTGCGCGCAGCTCGGCCTGGAGCCGGTGTGGGAGCAGACGGAGAACCCGTTCCCGTGGATGTCGGAGATGATGGACCTCAAGAAGGAGAAGAACTTCTTCGAGACCCGCGTCATCGAGTACCAGAACGGCGGCTCACTGGAGTGGTGAGGTGAGGCGGCCGGACGGTCACACGGCCGTCCGGTCGCCGCCACCCCGAGCGTCTGCGACGATGCCGGCATGGCACTCGGCACCGTCAAGTTCTTCCGGCCCGACAACGGCTGGGGAGCCGTCGCCTCGCCGGAGCTGCCGGACGGATGCGACGCGTGGGTGCACTTCAGCGCGATCGAGATGGACGGGTACCGCGCCCTGGAAGCGGGTGACCGGGTCGAGTTCGACTACGAGGCGGCCCGGCAGGACGGCTTCCGGTTCCGCGTGACCCGCGTCCGCAGGCTGTGACCCCGCGCCGGCTCATCCCAGCCGCACGGCCTCCGGCAGCCCGGCCCGGTCCGCGACAGGCCACGCCAGCGGATCGGGCCCGAGCTCCACGAGCTCGGCGATCTGCAGCCTCGACCACGGCGAGATCTCGCGCGTGCCGTCGAGCGCGGAGGCGGCGAACTCGGCCCACGGGACGCGTTCGGTCGAGTCGACCTCGTCGGGGTTGGGCACCGGCTCGTCGTCGGTGAGCACCCGGAACACCGGGCACATCTCGTTCTCCACCACGCCGTCCATGACCGCGCGGTAGCGGAAGGCGGGCAGGATGAGCTCGGCCGCGGAGACGGTCATGCCGAGCTCGTCGCGCAACCGGCGCAGGACGGCCTGTTCCATGTCCTCGCCGGGCGCCGGGTGGCCGCAGCAGGTGTTGGTCCACAGGCCGGGGAACGTCTTCTTGTGCAAAGCTCGGCGGGTGAGCACGGTGTTGCCCGCCGAGTCGAACACGTAGCTGGAAAACGCCAGGTGCAGCGGGGTGTCCGCGTGGTGCACCACTGCCTTGTCCTCGACGCCGATGGCCGAACCGTCCTCGGCCAGGAGGACCACCTGTTCCACAGTCACGCCACCACGTAATCACACGCGGTCCAAGATCGGGAACCGGGTGTCCCGGGTGAGGGCTCGAGCGCGGGACCAGCCGGGCCCCAGGTGGCGGAGGTCACCCTGGGGGTATGACTTCCCCGATCGCTCAGGCTCACACCATGTTCCTGGTGCTGGTCAGCCCGTCGGGCCAGTACTCGATCTGGCCGGCGGTGCTGCAGGTGCCCGCGGGCTGGCTGGTCGTGCACGGAGTCGCGTCCAGGCAGTCCTGTGCGGACCACGTGGACGCGCTCCGGGCCGACCAGCCGTTGGCCGCATAGCCCTACAGCAGGCGGATGTACCCGTGCGCCGAGGAGCCGCCGTGCTCGTTGTTGCCCGCGTACGAGGCCGTGAAGCCCTGCAGCAGCGTGGACACGCCGACCAGCAGCGGCACCTGGGCGTCGCAGGTGGCCTTGCCGGACGCGTTGGTCGTCGCGGTGCAGAGCGGGTTGCCCTTCACCGTGCGGAAGACGACCTGCTGACCGGCGACCGGCGCCCCGGTGTGCTTGTCGGTGAGCGTGGCGTTGACGCCGCGGACCGTGAAGCCGAGGAGCCGCAGCTGCAGCTGGGCGGTGCCGGCCACGAGCTTCGACGCGGCGGGCGGCACGAAGTTGATCGCGATGCCCACCGGGCGCTGCCCGACGGCGACGCTCGTGGTGACCGAGTTCGACGCCGTGCTGATGACCGACACGGTGTTGCTGTCGAAGTTCGTGACGTACGCGCTCGCGCCGTCCGGCGTGACGGCCACGCCGATCGGGCGGTCGCCGACGCCGATCTGCTGCAGTTCGGTGAGCGTCGTGAGGTCCACGACGGACACCGTGTCGGACTGGCTGTTCGTCACGTACGCGCGCGTGCCGTCCGGCGTCAGCGCGATGCCGTGCGGCGTGATGCCGACGGACGCGCTGCCGACGACGGCGCGCGAGGCGACGTCGATGGCGGAGACGCTGTTCGAGAGCTTGTTGACCACGTACATCCGCGTGCCGTCCGACGACGCCGCGATGGCGGTGGCCGCGCTGCCGACGTCGATCGTGGTGGCGACGGCGTTGGACGTCGTGTCGATGACCGAGACCTTGCCCGCCCCGGTGACGTCGTGCGTGACGTAGACGGCCGAGCCGTCCCTGGTGACGACGACACCGTCGGGGTTCTCCCCGACCGCGACCGTCGCGGTGACGGCGAGCGTGGCCGTGTCGACCACGGACACCGTGCCGCCGAGGTAGTTGGTGACGTAGACGAAGCCGCCACCGGGGGCGACCGCGACGCCCGCCGGGCGGTTGCCGACGGGAACCGCCTTGTCGACCGTGTTGGTCGGCGTGTCGATCACCAGCAGCGTGTTCTGCAGGGAGCTCGTCACGTAGCCGCGGGTCCCGTCGAACGCGACCGCCGCCATGTACGGCGAGTTGCCGCCGCCGTCGGCGATCGTCGTGGACACCGCGTTCGTGGCCGTGTCGATCACCGACACCCCGCCGCCGTTGTTGGCGACGTATCCCAGAACCCGGCCGGCGGGCGCCGCCTGGGCCGGGCTCACCACCAGTGCCGTGGTGACGGCAGCCGCCATCACCAGTGGACGTAACCGCATGTTCGATGCCTCCTGGCGAGTCATCCCGACCTTCTCAGGACATCGCGGGAGGAGGAGCGGGCGTTAGCCTTTTCAGCCGCTTCTCGAACCAGTGGTCGGCGTACTCGGCGTCGTTGTAGCGCTCGATCTCGGTGAAGCCGCGCTTGGCGTACAAACCCCTTGCCTCGACGAGGTCCCTGCGCGTGTCGAGCCTCAGAGCGGTGATGCCGCGCCGCCGCGCCTCGGCCTCCACGGCGGAGAGCAACGCGGACGCGGCACCCCGGCCGCGGAACGGCTCGCGCACGAACATCCGGGTCAGCTCACCGACGTCGCCGGACAGGAACCGCATCCCCAGGCAGCCGACATCGGTGCCGTCGAGGGACAGCACGAGGAACACCGGCACGTCGTGGTCCTGCTCGTCGCGTTCGTACGCGTCGATCTCCGCGTCGCTCGCCGGCCGGCCCCGGTAGCGGCTGATCATCTCGGCGTTGTACTCGCGGGTGAGCGGCGAACCCTCGACGTCGGCGACCCTCGCGGTCCAGGTGGTCATGCGACCATCATCGGAAGCCGGTCCACTGTGATTCAGGTCACTGCAACACCGGCACGGCGAGAAGCCAACTGGGGGCGTGATGTTCGCGGAGCTGTTCGACGAGCACGCCCACCCGTTGCACAGATACCTGGCGCGGCGGGTGGGCGTCGACGTGGCCGACGACCTCGTCAGCGAGACCTTCCTCGCCGCCATGCGCGGGAAGGAGGGCTACGACCCGGAGAAGGGCAGCGTCGTCGGCTGGCTCTACGGCATCGCGACGAACCTGTTGCGCGGCCACGCCAAACGCGAGACCCGCCTGCTGCGGACCGCCGAGCGGTACGGCGTCGACCTGGGTGTCGCCGAGTCGCTGGAGCACACGGTGGTCACCCGGATCGACTCCCGCTCGCACCTGCGCCGGATCGCGCGCGAGCTGGCCAGGATGCCCGAGGCCGACCGCGACCTGGTGCTGCTCGTGTCGCTCGCCGGGCTGACCGTGCAGCAGGCGGCCGAAGCCCTCGACCTCAACCCCGGAACCGCCCGGTCCCGTCTGCACCGGCTGCGCGCGAAGCTGAAGGAAGTGGAACATGCGTGACGTGCTGGACGACGACCTCGCCGAGCTGTACCCGGTGCGCGGCGGCGACGAAGTGCGGCTGGCCCGGTTGCGCGAGCAGTTGTTCGCCGAGAAGCCGCCGTCGCGCTCGCGCCACTGGATCGGCATCGCCGCGGCGGTCGTGGCGGTCGTGCTGATCACCGGGCTCGTGGTGTTCGTGCGACCGGAGCGGTTCACCCCGGACGTCGCCGAGATGCCCACCGCGCCCGCCACCTCGCTCGCCGAGGCGGCGGTGCTGCTGGAGCGGTCGCAGCCGCGCGGCCGGTACAGGCACATCCGGTACGAGACCTGGCTGACGTTCACCGACAACGACAAGGGCGCCACCACCGCGATGCAGGCGGAGTTCGTCGCCGAGGTCTGGCTGCCGACGGCCGACGGACAGCAGGTGAAGATCCAGCGCAGGGCGACCGGCCGCACGCGCGCGGTCGCCGGCGTCCCGGAGACGCCCGGCTTCACGCCCAGCCGCGTGTACACGGGCCCGCAGATGTGGGACACGGTCTGCCCGACGACCCCGTGCTACGAGACGAGCCTGCTCAACCCGCTGAGCCAGGAGCTGCGGGAGACGCTGGGTTCCGCGTCCTCCGCGTTGCTCTCGCCGTTCACCGCCAAGGACAAGAAGGCGGTTCTCTACCGCCAGCTCGCCGCCGTCGACGGGGTGCGCTACAACGACGGCGCGGTGACCGCGGAGGGCGGCAAGGCCTCCTTCACCCTCGACCCGGCGACGGGTGAGGTCACCGGGTACGAGGAACGGCAGGTCTTCGCCGGCGGCGCACTGCCCGCGGGGACCTCGCTGATGTCCATCGCGGTCACCTACGAGTGGACCGATCAGCGGCCGTCGTAGGACCTCGGCAGGTACCAGGCCAGGGCGGCGCGCAGCTCGGCGACGTCGCGCTCGCGCCGCCTCCTGGTGCGCTCGTGGGCGATCGGGAAGACGCGCACACCGCCGTGGTGCGCGCCGAAGAACCGGCGCGGTGCCGGGTCCTTCAGCCAGACGACGACCCACGGCCGTTTCTTGTGCGGCACGACGCGCACCCGTGCGAGCTCGTACCACCAGTACTGGTGGAACTTGCCGTTGCGCGTGGTGGCGATGCCCTCGCGGCTGATCTCGATGACGACCCGACGGCGGGCGGCCGCGCTGAAGTACCGCACGGCACGCACGACGAGCACGCAGAACGCGGCCAGCGCGAGCAGCTGCGTGGCGCCGTTGGCCTGGGCGGCCGGGTCGGCGATCGCGGCGGCGAGCAGGGCCACGGCCAGGTTCAGCACGCCCCACGCCATCGGCACGAACCGCGACGTCGAGAACGTCGCGGCGGCGGGCGTCATGGGCGCGGGCATCTTGGTGGTCGGCGGCTTCGGCGTGACGACCTGCGAGAGCAGGCGCGTCACCTCGGCCGGTTCCGGGCGCTTGGCCGGGTCGCGGTGCATGCACTTCTGCACGAGCGGCCGCAGCGCCTTGGGCACGCCGTCGATGTCCGGCTCGCCGTGGGCGGCCTTGTAGAGCAACGTGGCCGTCGGGCCCTCGCCGAACGGGCCCTTGCCCGTCGCCGCGTAGACCAGCACGGCGCCCAGGGCGAACACGTCGGACGGCGACGCGACCTCCTGGCCGGTGATCTGCTCGGGCGAGAGGAAGCCGGGCGTGCCGAAGACCATGCCGGTCTCCGTCAGCGCGGTGTGCTCCATCGCGCGGGAGATGCCGAAGTCGATGACGCGCGGGCCGTCGGCGCCCAGCAGCACGTTGGACGGCTTGAGGTCGCGGTGGACGAGGCCCGCGCGGTGGATCGCGGTGAGCGCCTCGGCCAGACCCTCGGCGAGGCGTCTCAAATGGTGCTCGGGCAGCGGTCCGTGCCGTTCGATGGCCTCCTGCAGCGTCGGGCCGGGCACGTACTCCGTCGCCATCCACGGCCGGGCCGCCCGCGTGTCGGCGTCCACGACGGCCGCCGTGCCGGCGCTGCCGACCGCACGGGCCATCTGGACCTCGCGGCGGAACCGCTCGCGGAAGCGCGGGTCGTCGGCGAGCTCGGCGCGGGCGACCTTGACCGCCACCTGGCGCCCGTCGCTGCCTTGTCCCAGGTAGACCGTTCCCATGGCGCCACGACCAAGCCTGCCCAGGAGCAGGTAGTCACCGATGCGCTGTGGTTGGTCCACCTTCACCGGATCGAGGGTAGCGGGAACTCGGGCCGAAACCTCACATCTGAGTAGATCTACGTAGGCTTTCACCCATGGGCCGGACAAGGTTGTACCGCAACGGCGAGCTCGTCAGCTCGGACTTCCCGGTCGCCGACGTCTCGCGGCACCTCCAAGATCAGTCCGCGATCGTGTGGTTCGACCTGTGCGCGCCGTCGGAGGACGAGATAGGTCTGCTGCGCGACGAACTGGGGCTGCACGAGCTCGCGATCGAGGACGCGTTCTCCGAGCGGCAGCGCCCGAAGGTCGACCGCTACCCCACCCACCTGTTCCTCTCCGTCTACGCCGTCCGGTACGAGCAGCACGAGATCAGGACGTGCGAGGTCGACGTCTTCGTGGCGCGCAACGCGCTCGTGACGGTCCGCGAGAGCGAGGACTACGACCTGGCGGGCGTGCTGCGGCGGTGGGACAGCGCGCCCACGCTCGCGTCGTCGGGCATCGGCTTCCTGCTGCACGGCCTGCTCGACGACGTCGTGGACGGCCACTACGCCGCCGCCCAGCAGCTCGACGACGACATCGAGGCCCTCGAGGACCGCATCTACGACGAGAAGCCGCACGTGGGCCGCAAGGCCCTGCAGCTCCGCCGCGCGCTGGTCCAGCTGCGCCGCGTCGCGCTGCCCATGCGCGAGGTCCTCGGCTCGCTGCTGCACCGCGAGCACGAACTGGTGGACGACGTGATGATGCCGTACTACCTGGACGTGAAGGACCACACGCTCTTCATCGCCGAACTGACGGAGTCGATGCGCGAGCTGGTCACGAACCTCCGCGAGGCCGAGGTCGCCGTCCAGGGCAACCGCCTCAACTCGATCATGAAGAAGGTCACGAGCTGGGCCGCGATCATCGCCGTCCCGACCGCCATCTCGGGCTACTACGGCATGAACGTCCCCTACCCGGGCTTCGAGCAGAGGTGGGGCTTCTGGGTCTCCACGCTGGGTATCTTCGGCCTCTCCTACTTCCTGTACGTGATGTTCAAGCGCCGCGATTGGTTGTGAGCCCCCCGTGAAGATCCACCTGACCCGCCGTGACGAGCTCGCGATCATCACGATCGACGCACCCCCGCTCAACCTGTACTCCCTGGACCTCGACGCCGAGTTCCACGAGGCCCTGGACGACCTGGGCGACGCACGCGCACTGCTGGTCAACGCCACGGGCAAGGTGGTGTCGGGCGGAGTCGACGTCTCCCTGTTCGCCGCCCAGGAGTACCGCGAGGAGGCCCAGCAGCTGTTCGACCGCATGCTGCTGCTCCCCCAGCGCCTCGCCGCACTGCCGATGCCGACCGTCTTCGCCGCGCACGCCCTGTGCCTGACCTGGGCCTTCGAGCTGGCGGTGGCCTGCGACCTCCTCGTCGCCTCGTCGTCGGCCCGCTTCGGCCTGGTGGAGAAGGTCGTGGGCCTCACCCCGACCATGGGCGGCACCCAACGCCTGGCCGCCCGCGCGGGCGTGGCGCGGGCGAAGGAGTTCGTCATGACCGGCGACCTCTACGACGCCGCGACCCTGGAGCGCTGGAACGTCGTGAACCGCGTGTTCCCGGACGACGGCTTCGCCCTCGCCGCCGAGGAGTTCGCCCTGGGGTTGGCCGTGGGCCCGACGCGCGCGCACGCCGCCACCAAGCAGGTGCTCGCGCACTACGAGCACGGCGGGGTGGCGGAGGCCGACGCGCACGTGACGACCATCGCGTCGGGGCTGTACGAGACCGAGGACCTGCCTCGGGCCGTGCACAGCTTCCTGACGGACGGGCCTGGGCGGGCGACCTTCACGGGCCGCTGAGCGGAGGGCGGGCAGGAGCGGCCGTAGGTCGGCGGCGGCAGGTCGGCGCCAGGCACGCGGCAAGTGGGCGGTAGGCAGTCAGCCAAGCAGGCGGCGGCAGGTGCCACGCGGCAGGCAGGCGGACGGCGGGCAGGCGGACGGCGGGTAGAGGCGGCGGGCAGGCTGCGGCAGCTGCCAGGCGGCAGGCCAGGACTGGCGCACAACGAGCGGCGCCGAGGCACAGCCCTCCCCCGACATCCTCCGGCCGACGGCGAAGCCGAGACACCCTTCCGCCACGGCAATGGCGAAGCCGAGGCGTCACTCCCCGCACCACAGGCAACGGCGAAGCCGAGCACCTCACCACCCACGCAATGCCGAAGGCGAGGCGTCCCTACCTCCACGGGCTCTGAGCAGCGGTGATGACTCAACCCCGACGGCGATTGGGGCTTGACTTCGGGTGCGAGGCCTTAAACTTGACCACTCGGCCGGGCTTCACAGACCGGCCTCTATTAGGCCGAGAAAGGCCTCGCAAGGGCCCCGAAGTCAAGCCTCAATCGCAATCGTCGCGAAGCGGCGATGACCGGCACCGGCTCGACACGACCCAAGCCGACCCTCACGCCCCTACCCGTTGTCCCGAAACTGAAGCCACCGCGAACTCAACGAGTCCCAAATCTCCTGGTACCGCTCGAACATCTCCCGAACCCGCTCGACCTCCACCTGATCAGCCGGAGTGGACGCGACGTAATAGGCCAAGTCGTCCTCCAGCCGGTGGAACCGGTAACTGGCCTCCTCCATCAACACCCACAACGACCGCCAAGCGAAGAACGGCTCCAAAGCGGACACCACGGTGACGACCGCCACGAGCGCGAACGCCGTCCCCGTCCAGGGGTCGAGGTTCTGCAGGCCGAGGATGATCGTCGACACCGCCGAAAGCACCAAAGTGGTCAGTCGGACAGTTACGGACTTCCACCTGAACCGCTGCTTGCGCGAGCGGGCGTAGGCGTGCCCTCGCGCGATCTGTCCCTGGAGGTGTTGTGCGAGTTCCAACGGCTTCAAGCCGGACGGCAAGTCGGTCACCGGCAAGACAATAGTTTCGGGGTACGTTCCCCCGCGTGCAGTTCGATGGACCGAGAACCTTGCTGGCCGTCCACGCCCACCCCGACGACGAGTCGCGGTCGACCGGCGGAATCCTGGCCCACTACGCCCGCCAGGGCGTTCGGATCGTCCTCGTCACGTGTACCGGTGGCGAGCTCGGGGACATGCCCGGTGGCGCGAAGCCCGGCGATCCCAACCACCACCCGCAGGCTGTGGCCTCGCGCAGGCGGGCGCAGCTCAACGCCGCGTGCGACGTGCTCGGGATCACGGACCTGGAACTGTTGGGGTACCACGACTCCGGCGAGACGGGTGAGGTGCCGCCCGGCGCGTTCTGCTCCATTCCCGTCGAGACGGCCGCGGGCCGGCTGTCCGCGCTGCTGGAGCACTTCCGGCCGCAGGTCGTCGTCACGCACAACCACCACAACCCGCACCAGCACCGCGACCACGTGCACGCCGCCAGGGTCGCGCACCACGCGGTGAAGGAGACGGGGATCCCGGCGAAGCTGTACCTGGAGTCGCACGACAGCCTGGCGACCACCAGGATCGACACGTCGCACGTCGCCGACCTCAAGCGCAAGGCGTTGCACTGCTACGAAAGCCAGTCGCTCATCGGGAAGCTGACGGCGCAGCAGAGGTTCGCGACCGAGTCGTACATCCGGGCGTTCGACACCACGAACGCCCGGCTGCCCGAGACCGACCTGTTCGCCGGCATCACGCACCACGGGCCGGACCTGCCGCGGTGGTGAGGGCGTCCGGGAGCGCTTCTCGCGCTACCTGGACACCGACGAACGCCCCGCCGGAGACCGACCTGGTAGCCGGTCTGTCTGAAAAGGACTAACGGCGACCCAGCGAGGTGCAGGTCAAACCAGCGCGCCGCAGGACGTCCGGGTCCAGCAGGTTGCGGGTGTCGACGACGACGGGCTGCCGGACGGTCTCGGCCAGGCGCGGCCAGTCGAGCGAGCGGAACTCCGGCCACTCGGTCAGCACCACCAGGGCGTCCACGTCCTTGGCGGCCACGTACGGGTCGTCCACAACGGACACCGCGCCGAGGTCGCTGCCGCCGGTCAGGGCGGGGTCGTAGCCGACGAGCTCCGCGCCCGCCTGCTTCAGCAGTGCCGCGACGGCCAGGGCCGGCGAGTCGCGCAGGTCGTCGGTGCCCGCCTTGAACGTCAGGCCCAGCAGGCCGAGGCGCACGTGCGACAGCGAGCCGCCGCGCTTGCCCGTCACGGCGAGGCGGACCTTCTCGACCATCCGCTGGCGCTGGCGCTCGTTGGTGTCGATCGTGGCGCGCAGCAGGCGGAACTCGAAGTCGGCGGCGTCGGCGACCTGGAGCATCGCGTGCGTGTCCTTCGGCAGGCACGAACCGCCCCAGCCGGGACCGGGGTTGAGGAAGGCCTGGCCGATGCGCTTGTCGTAGCCCATGCCCTCGGTGACGTCGGTGATGTTCGCACCGAGCCGCTCGCACAGCTCCGCGACCGCGTTGACGTACGAGAGCTTCATCGCGAGGAAGCAGTTGGCCGCGTACTTGACCATCTCGGCGGAGGCCGCGTCGGTCAGCACCGTCGGCGCGCCCAGGCGTGCGTACAGGGCGGCGACGCGCTCGGCGGCGTCCTGCTGGTCGCAGCCGACGACGATGCGGTCGGGGTTCAGGAAGTCGTGCACGGCCGAGCCCTCGCGCAGGAACTCGGGGTTCGACACGACGGCGACGTCGTCGCGGCGCAGCAGCTCGGCGGTGCGCAGCGAGGTGCCGACGGGCACGGTCGACTTGTTGACGATCACGCACCCGGACGGCAGCAGGTCGCGCGTTTCGTCCACAACGGCCTCGACGGCCTGGAGGTCCGCGATGCCGCCGACGCCCATCGGCGTGGGCACGCAGAGGAACACGACCTCGGCGTCCGACACCGCGGCGGAGGCGCCCAGCACGAACGAAAGGCGACCGGAGGCCAAACCCTCGGCGACCAGTTCGGCAAGACGGGGTTCGAGGATGTCGACCTCACCACGGGCGAGCCGCTCGACCTTCGAGGCGTCGACGTCCGCGCACACCACGCGGTGACCCAGCGAGGCGAGGCAGGCACCGGTGGTCAGACCGACGTAGCCCGTGCCGACGACAGCGATCCTTCTGACGAACATCATTCTCCCGTTCGGGTCACGGCGAACGCGCGGAGCACGGCGTCGTCGCTCACGTCGATCATCTTGTTGCCCCACTGGTCCGTGCCCGGGCCGAGCTCGGGCCTGCCGCCGGGGAACGGGCCGCGCGAGGCGAAACCGGTGAGCCCGTCGAACACCGCCACGTAGTTCTCCGCCTGGGGACGCCAGTCGAGCACGGCCTCGCACCGGCGCCTGCCCTCGAAGCCGAGGCGCGCGCGGCGTTCCGCGTCGTCGAGCAGGTCGAGCAGCGACGTCGTGAAGCCCTCGACGTCACCCGGTTCGACCAGCACGGCGCACTCGCCGGCCGACACCACGGTCTCCTGCAACCGGTAGGTGACGACCGGCAGCGCGTAGGCCATGTACTCCATGGTCTTGTTCATAGTGGACACGTCGTTCAAAGGCGACAACGGATCCGGGCCCAGTCCGACCGACGAGGTCGACAGGTAACGGGTGATCTGTTCGGGCCCGACTCGCCCGGTGAACTCGACGTACGGATCGAGTCCCCAGGCGCTGGCCTGCTTCTTCAGGTCCTCGAGGCAGTCGCCGAACCCCAGCAGGGCGAACCGGACGTCGGTGCGGCCGCGGTCGAAAACAACTCTCCGTGCGACTTCGAGGACGCCGTCGACGCCGTCCTGCGGTCCCATGATTCCGAGATAGGCCACCAAGTGTTTGCCGCCGCGTCGAAGTTCGTCCACGCCCTCGACAGGCCGCATCACGGTCGTGTCCGGGCCGGAGCGCACGACGGTGGTGTGCTCGGACGGAACGTCACCCCGCGTCCACGCGATCTTCTGGTACGAGGTGTTGGTCGACGTCACCCGGTTGGCCGTGCGGAAGGTGCGGCGCTCCAACCACTTCAAGATCCGGTACTGCGCCTTGCCCGCGATCCCCCTGGGCTCGCCGAAGCGGGACAGGAACACCTCGGGGTTGAGGTCGTGGTGGTCGAAGACGAACTTCACGCCACCGAGCCGCCACAGCAACGCGAGCGCCCAGTAGGTGTCCGGCGGGTTGCAAGCCTGCATGACGTGGAAACGCCTGCGGGCGCGGACCTTCACGCTCAGCAACGCCGTGCGCACCCAGCAGTACAGGAACTCCCACGCATAGCCCAGCGCGCCCTCGGCCTGGGGCGGCGGAGCGTACTTGTAGAGGTGCACTCCGTCGAGCAGTTGGTAGGCGGGATCACCCGGACCCTTGGGGCAGATCACCGAAACCTCGTAGCCGGCGTTGGTCAGGGCACGGCATTCCAGCCACACCCGGCGGTCCAGCGGCACGGGGAGGTTCTGCACGATGATCAACACGTGCGGCGATGACGTCACGCCTTGGTTCTCGTTCGGGAGGCCGAAACGGTTACACACGCGCGTGTCCGCTGGGCGGAACGGTGACACCTTCGCCATTTCTCGTAACGGAGGTACCGAAGCGCTCGATGTAGCGCGCAGGAGCCCTGATGCGAGGAGTGGTTGTGGAGCGGTCACCTGTCGCGGTGGTCATCGTCACCTACCAGAGCGAACAGGTCATCGCGGGATGCCTCGACTCGTTGCCGGACGGCGTGAAGGTGATCGTCGTCGACAACGCCTCCACCGACGGCACGGTGGAGGCCGCCACCCGCCCCGGCGTGGACGTCGTGCGCAGTCCGGTGAACGGTGGCTACGCCGCCGGGGTGAACCTGGGCATCAAGGCCGCCGAGGGTCACGACGTCCTGGTGCTCAACGCCGACATCCGGTTGCACCCCGGAGCCGTGGACGCACTCCGCGCTGCCGGCAAGCCGATCGTCGTCCCGCGTCTGGTGGACGAGTCGGGCGCGCTCTCGCTGTCGCTGCGCCGCAAGCCCCGTGTCGCCGGTGCGTTCGCGGAGGCGTTCCTCGGCGGTGGGCGGGCCGGCTCGATCGGCCTCGGCGAGACGGTCACCGACGTGAAGGCCTACCAGGGCGCGCACGCCGCCGACTGGGCCACGGGCTGCGCGTGGCTGGTGACCAGGGAGACCATCGAGAAGCACGGCCTTCTGGACGAACGGTACTTCCTCTATTCGGAGGAGACCGAGTACATGATGCGGGCGGGCGGGGTCTGGTACGAGCCGCGCGCGACGATCACGCACATCGGTGGCGAGGTGTCCACGAACGCCCGGCTGTGGTCGATGCTCACCGCGAACAAGGTCCGCCTGCACCGCGAGCTGCACGGCCGGTTCGCCGCGTTGTTCATGTGGCTGGCCATGGTCGCGAACGAAGGGCTTCGCGCACGGTCGCCGAAGCACCGCACCGCGTTGAAGGGGCTGTTCGGGATGGGCCGCTGGCCGGAGGAGACGAGCTCCGCGGGGCCGAGCTACCTGTGCTTCTCGGCGCAGGACTGGTGGTACCACAACCGGGCGCACTCGGACTTCCAGTTGCTGCGCCGCGTCGCGAAGCACCGCAAGGTGTTGCTGGTCAACAGCATCGGCCTGCGGATGCCGTCGCCCGGCAAGAGCACGCAGTTCCTGCGCCGGATCTTCCGCAAGGCGATGAGCGTCGCGAAGCTCGTGCGGCAGCCGATCGAGGACACGCCGAACTTCTACGTGATGACGCCCGCTCCCCTGCCGTTCTACGGCAAGCCGTGGCTGCGCAAGCTCAACTCGGTGCTCGTGCGCACGCAGGTGAAGGCGGTCTGCTTCTTCCTGCGCATGGGCACGCCCGTGGTGGTCGCCACGATTCCCACGGCGTGGGACGTCGTGGAGCCGATGAGGACCAAGGGCCTGATCTTCAACCGGTCGGACCGGCACTCGGCGTTCCCCGAGGCGGACCAGGGCACCATCGCCGCGCTGGAGGACCAGCTGCTGTCCAATTCGGACACCGTGCTCTACGTCAGCCGCGCCCTCCAGGAGGAGGAGTCGAGGCTGACCGGTGACCGTGCGCACTTCCTCGACCACGGTGTGGACGTCGACCACTTCACCCGCCGCACCGAACTCCCCGCGGACATCGCGTCGATCACCGGGCCGCGCATCGGGTTCTTCGGCAGCCTCGACGACTACCTCGTCGACTTCGACCTGATCGAGAAGGTCGCGCAGGAGTTCCCCGACGCGTCCGTCGTGCTTATCGGTGACGCCACCTGCTCGATGGAGCGTTACGACAAGTACCCGAACGTGCACTGGCTGGACTTCCGGTCCTACGACCAGATCCCCGGCTACGGCAGCGGGTTCGACGTGGCGCTGATGCCGTGGCTCGACAACGACTGGATCAAGCACGCGAACCCGATCAAGATGAAGGAGTACCTCGCCCTCGGCCTGGCCGTCGTCTCGACGGACTTCCCCGAGGTGGAGCGGTACGGAGACGTCATCCGGATCGCCAAGGGCGAGGCCGACTTCATCGACCAGATCCGGCTCACGCTCAAGGACGGCGGGCTGAAGACG
Organism: Lentzea albida; assembly: GCF_900111005.1. GTDB lineage: Bacteria > Actinomycetota > Actinomycetes > Mycobacteriales > Pseudonocardiaceae > Lentzea > Lentzea albida. Next base: position 67,716 of record NZ_FOFV01000025.1, on the reverse strand, counting down.
CCGGCCGAACGCCGTGCGGCCGTGCTGACCGCGTCGTGGGACTCCCGGGCCCGTGAGCTCATGCAGATCGCTGAATCCACTTCTGGGGGCCGCTGACCATGTGCGGCATCGCAGGAATCAGGCGGTTCGACGGCACGCCCGTCTCGCAGGAGCTGCTCGCCGAGATGGCGAAGCGGCTGCACCACCGCGGCCCCGACGACAGCGGGTTCTGGGCGGACGGGCCGATCGGCTTCGCGCACACCCGGCTGTCGATCATCGACCTGGCCGGGTCGCCGCAGCCGATGGCGGGCGCGTCCGGCACCACGCAGATCGCGTTCAACGGCGAGATCCTGAACTACCGGCAGCTGCGCTCCGGGCTCACCTACCCGTTCCGCACGAACGGCGACACCGAGGTGCTCCTGGCGCTGTACGAGCAGCACGGGCCCTCCGCGGTGACCGAGCTGCGCGGCCAGTTCGCCTACGCGATCCACGACGCCAGGACGGGCGAGACGCACCTCTTCCGCGACCGCCTCGGCATCCTGCCGCTGTACTACTACGCCGACGCGAAGATGTTCGCGTTCGCGTCCGAGATCAAGGCGCTGCTGCCCGCGATCGGCGCGGCCGAGGTCGACCAGGAGTCGCTGCACGACTACCTGGCGCACCGGTCCGTCCCAGCGCCCCACACGCTGGTGCGCGGCGTCCGGAAGGTGCCGCAGGGCCACCACCTGGTGGTGTCGGCGTCCGGTGAGGTGCGCACCGAGGCGTACTGGGAGCTGCCGCGTGAGTCGGAGATCCGCAAGGTCACGCCCGAGGAGGCCGTGCGGCTCGTGGACGAGGCCCTCACGGCCTCCGTGCGCGACGCTCTGGTCGCGGACGTGCCCGTCGGCGCCTACCTGTCCGGCGGGGTCGACTCCTCGCTCATCACGGCGCTGGTGGCCCGCGAACGGGGTGACGCGGAGCTGCACACGTTCTCCGCGGGCTTCGGCGACCCGCGCGTGGACGAGGTCCACCACGCCGAGAAGGTCGCCGGGATCGTCGGCAGCCGGCACCACAACGTGACCGTCACGGCCGACGACTTCCGCGACAGCTGGGCGAAGCTCTCCTGGCACCGCGACGCGCCGCTGTCCGAACCCGCCGACGTGGCCGTGTTCCGCCTCGCCGAGTTGGCCCGCAGGGACGTCAAGGTCGTGCTGTCGGGTGAGGGCAGCGACGAGCTCTTCGGCGGCTACCCGAAGTACCGCTTCGCGCTGCCGACCCGCCTGGCCGGTGCCGCGCCCTCGTTCGCGTTGAAGCGCCTGGAGAAGGCGTTGCCGGCCTCCAAGGCACGGCTGGGCATCGCCCTGCGCGCCCTCGCCGAGCCCTCCTACGCCGAACGCATGCGCGGCTGGTTCGCGCCCTTCACGGTGTCCGAGCGGGCAGAGCTGCTCGGCGGGCCCGCCACCAGGTCGGTGCTCGCGCCGTACGAGAACGGGCGCGGGGACGCGGTGCGGCGCATGCTCTACGCCGACTCGCACACCTGGCTCGCGGACAACCTCCTCGAACGCGGTGACCGCATGTCGATGGCCGCGTCGCTCGAGCTCCGGCCGCCGTTCCTCGACCACCGCGTGGCCGAGCTCGCGTTCTCGTTGCCCAGCAGCGTGAAGGTGCGCGGCGGCACGACCAAGTGGGTCGTGAAGGAGGTGGCGCGGCAGCACCTGCCGGCCGACATCGTCGACCGGCCGAAGTCGGGCTTCAAGGTGCCGCTCGACGCGTGGTTCCGCGACGGCCTGCGCGACATGGCCTACGACCTGCTGACCGGACCCACGTCGTTCGTGGGCAAGACCTTCGACCGCGCGGCCGTCCGCGCACTGCTCGACGACCACTCCTCCGGTGACCGCAACGAGCAGCCCCGCATCTGGACGCTGCTCTCGCTCGAGGTGTGGCACCAAACGCTCAGCTGGTAGGACGGCACATGAACAGGGATTTCGCGTTCGCTTCCCAGGCAGGTGGGTGATCTCGTGTACGTCGCCTCCTCCCGCCCCGCCGGGACCGACTTCCGCAAGAGGCTGCCGGGCACGGTCTTCGCGCTCGGCACGGTCAGCCTGCTGACCGACATCTCCTCCGAGATGGTCACCGCGTTCCTGCCGGTGTACCTGCTCTTCACGCTCCAGATGAGCTACCTGCAGTTCGGTCTGCTCGACGGCATCTACACCGGTGCGACCGCCGTGCTGCGGCTCGTCGGCGGGTACGTGTCGGACAAGGCCAACCGCCACAAGAGCGTCGCGCTCGCCGGGTACGGCCTCTCGGCCGTCACGAAGCTCGTGTTCCCGGCGGTGGGCGCGTCCACGTTCGGCATCGGCGCCGTGCTCGCCGCCGACCGCGCGGGCAAGGGCGTCCGGTCCGCGCCGCGCGACGCCATGATCTCGCTCGCCACCCCGGCCGACTCGCTCGGCGCGGCGTTCGGCGTGCACCGCACGATGGACACGATCGGCGCACTGCTCGGTCCACTTGCGACTTTCGCGGTGCTCGCCTGGGTCACCACGCACCCGGAACCGGTGTTCGTCATCAGCTTCTGCTTCGCGCTGCTCGGCGTGATCGTGCTCGCGTTCTTCGTGCGCCAGCCGCCGAAGACCGAGACCACGCGCCAGGTGTCGATCAAGCGGTCGCTCGGGCTGCTGCGCACGGCCGGGGTCCGCCGCACGACGATCGCCGCGGCACTGCTCGGCTTCGCCACGATGTCCGACGCGTTCGTGTTCGTGGTGCTGCAGAAGGTCTCCGGGCTCAGCCCGATGTGGCTCACGCTCATGCCGGTCGGCACCGCGCTGATCTTCCTGCTGGCCGCGACACCCCTGGGCTCGCTCTCGGACCGGATCGGCCGCTGGCGGATCTTCTACCTCGGCCACGTGCTGCTGCTCGGCGCCTACGCCCTGCTGCTCGGCCCGGTCACCGGCTGGCCGCTGGTCGTGGCGGTGCTCCTGCTGCACGGCCTGTTCTACGCCGCCACCGACGGCGTGCTGATGGCGCACGGCGCCACCATGATCGACCCGGAGCTGCGCGCGTCCGGGCTGTCCATGATCCAGACCGGGCAGGCGCTGGCCCGGTTGCTCTCCTCCGTCGGGTTCGGTCTCATGCTCACGTTCCTCAGCTTCGGCACGTCCGTCCTCATCGGACTCGTCGCCCTGCTCGCCTCGCTCCTCGCCGTCCGCGTGCTGGTGAAGCCGTGAACCGCCGGCTCACGGGCGTCATCGCCATCGCGGCCGTGATCGTGTTCGGCGTCGCGTACGTGGTGTGGACGCTGAACAAGCCGAGCTCCGCCTCGTCCGGCAACGCCTCCACCGCGGGTCTGAAGTTCGTCGAGCAGAGTGACGGGCGCAACACCGTCGACGAGCTCGCCCCCGACGGCGCGCGCACGACCGGATCGCTGAAGTGCCAGCGGTTCTACACCGCGGCGGGCACGACCTCGTGCCTGCGCCTGGCCGGTCCCGGCCCCACCTACGAGCTCGCGGTGCTGGACTCTGCGGGCACGGTGCTGAAGACCGTGGGGCTGCCCGGCGTGCCGAGCCGCACCCGCGTGTCGGACTCCGGCAAGGTCGTGTCGTGGACCGTGTTCGTCACCGGTGACTCGTACCTGGCGCCGGGCGGCTTCTCGACCCGCACCGGGTACCTGAACCTCGCCGACGGCACGGTGGTGGAGTCGCTCGAACACTTCACGGCCTACTTCGACGACACGGCCCGTGCCCACGAGAACTTCAACTACTGGGGCATGACGTTCGCCGACGACGACAGGACGTTCTACGCCACCCTCGGATCGGGGACGCAGACCTGGCTCGTCAAGGGTGACGTGAAGACCCAGGAGGTGCGCACGATGCGCACCAACGCCGAGTGCCCGTCGCTCTCCCCGGACGGCAAGCGCGTGGCGTACAAGAAGCGCGGCGGCACGCTCGGGGCCTGGCAGCTCTTCGTGCTGGAACTCGACAGCGGCAAGGAGACGCGGCTGCCCGGCACCGACGGCCTCGACGACCAGGCCGCGTGGCTCGACGAGGCGACGCTCGCGTACGCGAAGGTGCCGCAGGGGCAGGCCCCTGCCATCTACGCCTCGGCGGCGGACGGGACGGGCGAACCCCGCGTGCTGGTGGAGTCGGCCTCCTCGCCGTCACCGCGCTAGCGCGACAAGCGTGAGACAGGGGCGTGGTTCGCATCGTCGCGAACCACGCCCCTGGTGTCGGCGTTGTGGCCCGCACCGCGAGCCGCACCACCTAGCTCGGCTTGTTGACCGCCTTGCCCGAGTCGGCCACGTTGTTCGACCACGCGGTGATGCCGACGTTCTTCTCGACCAGGACCTCGCCCCAGCCGCCGGTGATCGGGCCGAACTTGTTGTCCGTCACCACGGCACCGGTGATCGGGCCCTCGAGCCGCATGATGTACCCGCCGCCCGCCAGGAAGTTGCCGACCACCTGGAGGTTGGAGGCGCCACCGCCGCCGGGCTGCACGAACACCGCGCCGTTCTGGTGCGTGCCGTCGTACGCGACGCCGTCCGGGCCCTCGATGTCGATCCGGTTGTTGCGGATGATCAGGTCGGGGCCGCCGTAGCTCTGGATGCCGTCGTTGTGCGTGTTGTTCGGGTACGTCCCGAGCCGGGCGAGGTCGTGGATCCAGTTCTGCTCGATGAGGCTGCGGCCGGGGCCGTTCTGGATGCCGTCCGGCGTGCCGGAAATGTCGTTCCGGCGCAGCGTCATGGTCGAGTCGCCGTGGACCGCGCCATTGCCCCAGGTGTTGCCCGGGGTGTCGCCCGCCTTCCAGCGCAGGGTCGAGTCGGAAATGTCGAGGTGACCTTTCAGCCCGAGCACGGCGGACTGGCTGGAGCGGTTTCCCTCGACGATGGAATTGCGGATGGTGAGCGTTCCTCCGCCTTGGAAGGTGATTCCACCCTTCACGGAAACACCGTCGAGAACGAGGTCGTTCGCGATGACCTGGAGCTGACCGGCGTTCCACTTCGTGCCGGCCGGGGCGTTGCCGGGACCGTCGATGACCTTCAGCGCGGCGGCGTCGCCGCGGAAACCGACGGAGCCGGGCGCGGGAACGGTGCCGGGACCCGGTGCACCGACGGGGGGCGCGGGCTGCTTGACCGGTTGCCCCGTCGCCTTCGGCGGGGTGGTCGTGGTGGTCGTCGGCGCCACCGAACTGCTGCTCGGCGCAGCGCTGGACTCAGACGTGCTGCTACTGGGAGTGGCCGGGTCCGACGTCGGCGCTGACGTCGGCAGAGCGACGTCCTTGCCGGAACCGCAGGCGGCGGTGAACGCGAGAACGCCAGCAAGTGCGATGGACGCGGCGTACGGCCTCCTGCGTGCCGACAACCGGGCTGACCTCTCCGAGCTCGCCGACCTGATCAGTCGTGCGGACATGAGTTCCTTTCGAAATGGACTATTCGTCCCCCATGGCCCGTGGACGTGCGACCGCCCGTCGGACGGCGGCCACCCTAGACACAGTCACGCGCAGATCTCAACACGATCACGGAAATTGGAACGGAGCGACATAAGAATCATGAATGCCGTCGCGACGCACGGTGACGAAATGGCGCGGCACCGCGACCGCCGGCGCGGCATCGTAGCCCCGGCACCACAGGCACACCAGGGTCGTGCGCCGCCGGTCTCCCTGGCATCCCAGACAGCGGACCGAAGGTTGATCACATCTTGTAACAGCGACCGGCGGGACGTCGATCTCCTAATCAGTTGGGGTCACTTCTCCGTTGGGACGCGGATGGATTTGTGGAAGACGATTCTGGTGCTGCTGCGACGCTGGTATGTCGCGGTGCCGGTCTTCGTCGTTTCGTTGGGACTGGCGGGTGCGGCCTACGCGGCCGTGCCACTGCGCTGGGAATCGTCCGGAACCGTCGTTCTCACCACCCCCGCCTCCGGCGCCAGCAGTGAGGCGGCCAAGCAGCGAGGGCTCACCAACCCGTTCCTCGCGTTCGACATGAGCCTCGGCGTCACCGCCGCGATCCTCATCCAGAACATGAAGGCGCCGTCCGTGCAGGACGAGCTCGGCGTGGACGGCAAGGACTCCACCTACGAGGTCACCGGTCCGGAGATCGGCACGCCGTTCATCCACGTCGTCGCCGAGTCGACGACCAAGGAGGGCGCGTCGGACATCGTCAAGCGCGCGCTGGAGCGGATCAACAAGGACCTCATCGACCGGCAGACCGCGCTGCAGGCACCGCCGAGCACGTTCATCCTGGTCGAACCGGTCGCGCCGCCCACGGAGGCGGAACCGCTGCGGGGCGGCAAGCTGCGCGCCACGGGCGCCGCGCTGGTGCTCGGCCTGGCCGCGATGCTGACCGGCGCCTACGGCATCGAGAGCTGGTCGCTCGCCCGCAAGCGCAAGCGCGACGCCGAGGAGCGCAAGACCAAGGCCGCCACGCCGGGCGGCACGCCGCCTGCGGAGCAGAAGAACTGGTCCGAGCCGACCATGCGGATGGAGCCGGCCAAGACCGGGTCCAAGCCTGCGCGGTGACACCGGTGCGCCTGTCGTCGCGGGGGCTCGTGCTCCCGCCGCAGGAACTGAACGGACCGCGCAGGTACGGCAGGGTCGACGGGGCGACGCTCGGCTGCTTCTTCGCCCTGTCGCTCACGGTCATCCCGGCACGCCTCATCTTCAAGGGCCTGCCGCTCGCGCTCACGCCCGCGATGCTCATCGGCCTGATCATGGGCGTGCTGTGGTTCTGCGCGCAGATGGTCGACACGCTCGGGGTGGCCAAGGGCCGCAGCGCCGTGCGCACGTCGATGTTCCTCTTCGCGCTCTCGCAGGTGGCGACGTACGGCTACTCGACGTACAGCTGGCTGCCCAACGACGAGCTCAAGGCGACCGACCGGACGTTCATCACGATGATGGCGTTCGTGTGCGTCGGCATCGCGGTGTGCGACGGCGTCCGCGGCCTCGCGCGCATCGACCGCGTGCTGAAGTTCCTCGTCAGCGGCGCCACGTTCATGGCGATCGTCGGCATCCTGCAGTTCGTGCTGGCGTTCGACCTCACGCAGTACCTGATGTTCCCCGGCCTGAAGCTCGCCGGTGAGATCTCGTTCGTGCTCGACCGGGCGGGTTTCCGCCGTCCCGCGGGCACCGCCGAGCACCCCATCGAGTTCGGTGTGGTGTGCGCGATGGCCGTGCCACTGGCGTTGCACTACTCGTTCCGCGCCATGGACTACGGCGGCAAGCACTGGCGTTGGTGGTTCTGCACCGCCATCCTCGGCGTCGCCGCCACGCAGTCGTTGTCGCGCTCGGCGATCCTCGGCCTCTCGCTCGCCGGCCTGATCCTCATCCCGCACCTGCCGAAGGGCCGCCGCTGGAAGGCCGTCGTCGCGGTCGCCGGTTTCGTGGTGGCCCTGCGGTTCCTGGTGCCCGGCCTCGTCGGCACGCTGATCGCGTTGTTCACCAACATCGGCATCGACCCGTCGATCGACAGCCGCGAGCGGGGCATCACCCGCGCGGGCCAGGAGATCTCCGAACACCTGTGGCTCGGCCGCGGCCTGGGCACGTTCCTGCCGACCAAGTACGGCTACCTGGACAACCAGTACCTCGGCACGATGGTGATGGCGGGCATGGTCGGGCTCGCCGCGCTCATCTTCCTGTTCCTCGCGGCGGGGTACGCGGCCATGCGGGCGCGGATCACCTCCGACGACCCGAAGGTCCGCGACCTCGGCGTCACCCTCGCCGCCTCGCTCTCCGTCCCGGCCGTGTCGGCGGCGACGTTCGACCTGCTCGCGTTCTCGGTCGCGACCGGGTTCGCCTTCCTGCTCATGGGCGCCAGCGGAGCCCTGCTCCGAGCCGTGCGCGAAGAGAAAAGTATGAGGGGGGTGCTGGTTCTGCCATGACCACCAGCGCGCACTGTCACAGGACCCGCACGCCGGGCGCGTCCTGGTGCCGGGTGGCGGCACCGCCGTCGTCACCACGCCCCGCGCGGCAGGAGGCCGGCGCGTGACCACCACCATCGGCGGCAAGGTCGGCAAGGGCGCGTTGTGGAGCCTGCTCAACAACGTCGTCCTGCGCCTCGGCGTGCTGGTGTCCGGCATCGCCCTCGCCCGCATCCTCTCCCCCGCCGACTACGGCGTGTTCGCCGTCGCCCTCGTCGCGATGACGCTGCTCCAGGCCTTCAACGAACTCGGCGTCAGCCTCGCCCTGGTGCGCTGGGAGCGGGACGTCCGCGAGTTCGCGCCCACGGCGATGACCATCGCGGTGGCGAGCAGTTCCGCCCTGTACGCCATCACGTTCTTCGCGGCGCCCGCGTTCTGCGAGGCGATGGGCAGCCCGTCCGCGGTCGGGGTGCTGCGGGTGCTGTGCCTGGCCGTGGTGCTCGACGGCATCGCGGTCGTGCCCGCCGCCATCCTGAACCGCGAGTTCATGCAGGCCCGCAGGTTCTTCACGGACTTCGCGGCCTTCTCGGTCACCACGTCCATCACGATCACGATGGCACTCAACGGTTTCGGCCCGATGAGCTTCGCCGTCGGGCAGATCGCGGGCAACGTCGTGTCGGTGACGATCTACCTGGTGCTGTGCCCGGTCAAGATCAAGCCGGGCTGGGACGGGGTCATCGCACGCGAGCTGATCGCGTTCGGGTTGCCGCTCGCCGGGGCGAGCCTTCTGGTGCTGTCGGTGACGAACGTCGACAAGATCGCGATCGGCGCGCTCACCGACGAGGTCACGCTCGGCCTGTACCTGATGGCGTTCAACCAGTCGAGCCTGCCGCTGCAGGTGTTCTCCGAGGCGGCGCGGCGGGTGTCGCTCGCCGGGTTCTCCCGGTTGCTCGACGACCGGCAGAAGCTCGAGGACTCGCTGGCGCGCGGGGCCGGGTTGCTGATGGCGGCCACGATCCCGGTGTGCGTGGTGCTCGCGTGCTACGCCGAGCCGATGCTCGCGTTCGTCTACGGCGAGAAGTGGACGGGCGCCGCGCAGGCGTTGCAGATCCTCGCGATCCTCGGGCTGCTGCGGGTCGCGCTGTTCATCGGCTACGACCTGCTCGTCGCGTTCGACTCCAACCGCCAGCTGCTCGGCCTGCAGGCGTTGTGGCTGGGCGCGATGCTGCCGACGTTGCTGATCGGCACGCACCTCGACGGCATCCGCGGCGCCTCGCTCGCGCTGCTCGCCGTCGCCGCGCTCGTCATGATCCCCGCGTTCGCGATCGTGTTGCGCCGCAGGGGCCTCAAGCTGGGCTCGACGCTGAAGGCCTGTCGCAGGCCCGCGATCGGCGGGGTGCTGATCGTGTTGTCGTCGTTCGCGGTCCACGAGTTCGTCGAGGGATCGTTCGCCCTGCTCGCCGTCGGCGGGCTCGTGGCACTGGCCGTCTACCTGCCCGTCGTGTACCCGATGCGCGCGATGCTCCCCGGGAGATCCTGATCATGAACCGCACCAAGGTCTCGGCCATCGCGCGCAAGGCGCTGCGCGACGCGTTCGGCCTGTGGCCGTTGCACGAGGTCAAGAACACCGTCGTGCTCGGCAGACACGTCCGCAAGCTGAGACGGTTCGAGGACGACGAGGTCTACCGGCTCGGCCCCACGCGGCCCAAGGCGCTCGTCGCGACCGTCATCCCCACCTACAAGCGTCCCGAGCTGCTCGTCGACGCGGTGAACTCGGCTCTCGCGCAGACCGTCACCGACCAGGTGGTCGTCGTGGTCGACGACGGCGCCGGCCTGCCCGCCCTCCCGGAGGACCCGCGGCTGCACGCCGTCAGCCTGTCGCGCAACACCGCCGTGCTCGGCCTGGTCCGCAACGTCGGCATCCGGCTCACCGACTCGAAGTACATCGCCTTCCTCGACGACGACAACACGTGGCGCGAAGACCACCTCGCGCTGGCGTTGGCAGGCCTCGAAAAGGGCCCGGACGTCGTCTACACGGCCGTGGAACGCCGCCGCGCCGACGGCACCGTGCTCGACGTGCTCACGCGGGAGTTCGACCGGGTCTCGTTCCGCGACGGCACGCCGTACGTCGACGCGAACTCGCTCGTGGTGCGCCGCTCCCCCGACGTGATCTTCAGCAGGTTGCCGCGCACCAAGTCCACCCTGCCCAAGGAGGACTGGGAGTTCGTGCACCGCCTGGCGAAGCGGCACGTGGTCGAGCACGTGCCGCAGCCCACCGTGCGCTACCTCGTCAACGAGGCCAGCTACTACACCGCCTGGGACTGACGGGTCAGCAGCCGGAACGCGGGTTTCTCGACGAACCGGAACAGCAACCAGGCCAGCACCAGCGACACCGAGAACATGAGCGCGGCGGGGACGACCGCGGGAATCCCCGTCACGCCCAGCTCGTCGAGCCCTTCGGCGACCGTGCGGATCACGAAGTGGTGCACGAGGTAGAAGGCGAACGACACCTCACCGAGCCACACCATCGGCCGTGATCGCCACGGCGACCGCGTGCCGTCCACATCGGACACCGCGACCGCCGCGATCAGCAACGCCAGCGGCACCACCGTCACGGCGACGAACCCGAACGTGCCGGGCACGTGCGCGGAGCCGAAGTAGGCCACCAGGACCAGCGCGGAGGCCGGCAGCGGCCTGAGGCCGATCCACTGCCCGGTCATGACGATCCGCGCCATCACCATGCCCAGCGCGAACTCGAGCGCCCGGGTCACCGGGAAGACGTAGACGAACCAGTACTCGACCGGTGGCGGGAACAACATCGCCGCCACGGGAACCAGCGCCACCGCCGCGGCCAGTGCCCCCGCGATCCACCACGGCCTGGTGACGCGCGTGACCCACCGGATCAGCAACGGGAACGCGAGGTAGAACGCCGCTTCGCAGGAAAGCGACCACGCCGGGGTGTTCACGGCGAAGAACACGCTCTCCGCCGGAACCCACGCCTGCAACAACAATGCGCCCAGCACGACCGACACGGCGGAGACCTCGTGGGCACCGAGCACCACGAGGCCGAGCAGTGCGACGAACCAGGCGACGACGTGGTTCGGGTAGATCTTCGCGGCCCGGCGGCGCCAGATCGACGTCGCCGCCTGCCCCGGTCGTGCCGACCACGTCAGCACGAACCCGGACAGCACGAAGAAGAAGCTGACGCCGATGGCGCCGGGCCCGAACAGCAGGCCCATGGCGCTCTCGGCCGGTCCGCCCCTGAACAACCCCAAGGCGTTGAGGTGGAAGCCGAACACCGCGAGGGCAGCGACGAAGCGCAGCCCGGTCAGTGACGGCAGACGACCATCAGATGCCCTCACGTTTCCACTGCCTCAGCCGGTACGTCTGCCGCAGCCGGCGAGCGGCCGCGGTGAGCACCAGTGGGCTGAGCGCTCTGCAGGCGCGCACCCCGAGGCGTTGGCGGAGGCGGAGGGTGTGCCACTCGGGCAGCCGGTCGGCGCCGTCGAACGCCTTGCGGGCGAACTCGACGAGCTCCTCGACCGGTTCGGCGTCGACCCGGCCCTTGTCGTAGGCGCGGCCGGCCCGGCGCAGCGCGTCCTTGGCGAGGACCCGCCGCACCCGCTGCTCCATCGACGCCACGTCACGCCTGCTGCCGTCGGCCCGGTCCAGCAAGGCCTCGTAGGCGGCGAGGCGTTGCTGCAAGTCGCGTACACCTGACCCAGCGTAGTAGTTCACCGACATGTTGTTGCCGTGAACGCGGTAGAAGGCCTGGTCGACCCCGCGGAGGTAGCCGACGTCGGCGTGCAGCGCGAACCGCATCCACATCTCGATGTCGCCGGTGTGCGGCAGCGCCGGGTCGTAGCCACCGATCTTCTGCTGCAGTTCGGTGCGCACCACCACTTCCGGCGAGGTGATGCACCCGTCGCCGAGCTCGAAGCGGCGGCGCAGCCACTTCTCGCCCTCGTAGACGATCCAGCCCTGCGACTCGGTCCGCGCGTGCGGGTACGGGTCGCTGCCGTCCCAGTGCAGCGGGCGGCCGTAGACGAAGCCCACCGACGGGTGGGCGTCCATCAGGTCGGCCGCCCGCTTGAGCGCACCGGGGGTGAGGGCGTCGTCCGCGGACAGCAACGCGCAGTAGTCCGCGGACGCCCAGCCCAGCAGGCCTTCGTTGTAGGTGGCGATGTGACCCTTGTTGGTCTCGTGCTCCCAGACGGTCACCCGGCTGTCCGCCGCGGCGAGCTCCCTGGCGACGTCGGCGCTCCCGTCACGGGAACAGTCGTCGATCACCAGCACTCGCACGTCCACCCCTGGTTGGTCCAGGACGCTGCGGACCGCGCCGGGCAACACCGAGCCGTACTTGTAGCACGGGATCACCACATCCACCGAAGACACTGCCGTTCACCCTCCCCTAGTTGTCGAACACGGCGTCGACCCAGTAGTTGGTGCCGCCACCACTGTCACCCGGCATGACCCCGCCCGAGCCGTACCGGTAGACGCCGTTGGGCGCCGAGCCGGTGTGGGCGGGTGCGGTCAGCGGGCCCCTCGTCCTGTTCTCGTTGAAGTAACCGGTCGTGTAGCCGTAGTAGCCCGCGGAGGTGTGGAACGACACCACGTACGTGGTCCCCGCGGTCACCGCGACCGGGCTGGAGAACGTCAGCGTCTGCCAGCCGCTTCCGGTCTCGTTGCTGAACGTGCCCGTGGCGAGCACCTGGCCCGTCGACGACCACAGCGTGCCGGTGTGCGTGCCCGTGTCGCCCACGGACTTGTAGAACCGGACACCGGTGATGGAACCGTTGGCGGACGGCGTGATCCTCGTGCCGAGCTCCACCGGCGAGTCGATCGCGGTCACCGCCGGGGCGTCCACCGAGCGGAACAGGGTGCACGGGCAGGCGCCCGCCGCTCCGGTCGTGAACGTCCAGGTGTGCGGTGCCGGCATCGAGTTGCCCTGCAGGTCCGTCGCGGAGACCGTGACCGTGTAGGACGTGTTGCCCGCGAGGTCCGCGTTCGGCGCGAAGCTCACCGACCTGCCGTCCGGCGTCACGCGCGTGGTACCCGCGACGGTGGCGCCACCGGTCACCTTGACCGTGAGGCTGACCGACTCGGCTTCGACCGGTTCGTTGAACGTGGCCGTCACACCGTTGCCGGTGGGCACGTCGGTCGCGTTCGCCTGCGGGTCGCGGTTCGTCACGGTCGGCGGCGAGTTGTCCGCGCCGTCGGTCACGACGATCGGGTCGACCCAGTAGTTGGTGTCGTTGTAGGAGTTCGACGGGAACCCGCCGCCGTACTGGAAGACGCCCTGGCCGCCGGCGGCCGCCGAGGTCGGCGCGGTCACCACACCGCGTCCGGCGCCCTTGTTCGCGAAGTACCCGCCGTCGGCCGCGTAGTGGCCCGTCGGCGTGCGGTACGACACGACGTAGGTCTTGCCGGCCTGGATCTGCACGCCCTGCGCGAAGGTCAGCGTCTGCCAGCCGGTCGCCGTCTCGTTGACGAACGTGCCGGTGGCGAGGCGCGTGCCGTTGGCCGCGTAGAGCGAGCCGGTGTGCGTGCCCGTGTTGGCGGCCGACTTGTAGTAGCGGACACCGGTGACGACGGCGTTGGTGGAGCTGGTGAACTTCATGCCCAGCTCGACGTCGCTCGGGTCGTTGGTGTCGGTGTTGTTCGGCACCGCCTGCCCGAACACCGTGCAGGGGCACGGCGCCGGTCCCGCACCGGTCGTGAAGTTCCACGTCCTCGGTTGCGCGAGCGCGTTGCCGAAGCCGTCCGTGGCGTTGATCGTCGCGGTGTAGGAGGTGTTGGGCAGCAACAGGTTCGTCGGGGTGAACCGCACGACGTTGTCGTTCGTGCTGGTCGCGCCCGGCACCTGGGTGGAGCCCTGGGTGAGCGTGAACGTCACGCTCGACGGGTCGACCGGTTCGGAGAACGTCACCGCCACGTCCTGGTCGGTGTACGCGCCCGTGCCGTTGACCGCCGGGTTGCTGGAGGTCACCGTCGGCGGGTTGTTGTCGGCGCCGTCGGTGGTGACGACCGCGTCGACCCAGTAGTTGCCGCCGTTGAACGTCGAGTCCGGGAACCCGGCGCCGTAGCGGAACACGCCGTTGCCACCGGACGACTCCGCGGACGGGGCCGTGACCGGGACGACGCCCGCGCCCTTGCCGTTGAAGTACCCGGCGGTGAACGCGTAGTGACCGGTCGTCGTCGAGTACGACACGATGTAGGTCTGGCCGGCCCTGATGCCCACCGGCTGCGCGAAGTTCAGCGTCTGCCAGCCGCTCGCGGACTCACCGCTGAACGTTCCGGTCGCGAGGCGCTGGCCGGAGGAGTTCCAGAGCGAGCCGGTGTGGGTGCCGGTGTTGGCGGCCGACTTGTAGAACCGCACACCGGTGACGTTCGCGTTGACCGACGTCTTGATCTTCATGCCGAGCTCGATCGCCGACGTGTCACCGCTGTCCACGGTGGACGGTGTCTGGTTGCCGAACACGGTGCACGGGCACTGCTGCGCGCCGACGGTGAGGTTCACCGTGGTGGTCGCGCCGAGGTTGGCGTTGTCGTCGGACGCGCGGACCTTGATCGAGACCGGTCCGAGGTTCGACGGCGTCCACGGGTAGGTCCACGTCGAGGTGCCGTTGGCGCGCCGCCACGTGGTGCCGTTGTCGAGGGAGACCTCGACCGCGCCGACCTTGCCGCCGCCCGAGTCGGTCGCGGTGCCGGAGATCGTGTGCTGCGTGCCCGCCGGGACCGTGGAGTTCGCCGCCGGGTTGGTGACGGCCACGGCCGGTCCGGTCGTGTCGGTGCTGCGGGTCGCGAGGGTCAGCGGCGAGCGCAGGTTCTGCGGCTGGACGTTCATGTCCGCCAGCACGTTGACCGTCGCCTGCTGCATCGCCTGGCTGGTCGGCGTGGTCGTCGGCGCGCCGTGCGGGTAGAGGTGGTCGCCGTCGAGGCCCCACGACCACTGCACGGTGCCGGCGCCCCACACCAGCGCGCGGCTGGTCTGGTCGCGGTAGAGCACCATCTTGTGGGTGGCCGGGCCACCGCCGTAGAAGTGGCCGTTGTCGAGCAGCAGCTGACCGTCGTCGACCGTCACGGTCGTCTCGGACAGCGGCACCGCGCCCGGCGGCCGGTAGTTGTTGTCCGGGTCGACGTTCCACTCGTAGCCGAGCGTGCCGACGGGCAGCGTCGTCGTGGTCGTCGCGGTCGCGAGCGGGGTGTCGCGCCAGAAGCGCATCTTCCCGTAGGCGGCCGGGACCTGGATGGCGTCCGCGCGGTAGCCGTTGACCATGAACAGCGTGCCGGTGATGGCGTTCTCCGGCCGGCCGCCGTCACTGGGCGGCGACAGGCGCGCGTCACGCCAGGTGCCGGTCCACTCCGGGCTCGGGTCGAGCTTCGCCAGCGGGACGGCCTTCGTCTCCTTGTAGCAGACCAGGGTCCGGTACGGGGTGTTCGACGGGTCGATGCTGTTCTCGAAGCGGGTCTTCCAGAACCACTCGTTGCCCGACATGAACATCATGTTGACGCCGGCCGCGCGCGCCTGCTCGATGCCCGTGCGCTGCGCGGCGTTCACGTACTCGTCGTGACCCGACGACACGTACACCTTGTGGTTGCGCACCAGCGCCGGGTTGCGGGTGACGTCCACACCGGACAGGTAGGAGACGTTGTACCCGTTCTTCTCGAGCCAGCGCACCAGCGGGTACTCGGCGTTGAGGAAGTTCGCCGTGCCACCGTTGCGGTACGGGCGGTTGTAGCTGACCTTGTAGGCCCGGCCGTCGGAGGAGCCGCTGAAGCCGCCCTCGTAGAGGTTGAACTCGTTGACGTTCGGGCGGTCGCCGTACTTGTTGTACGCCTGCCACGTCTGGTCGGAGGTCTGCACGACGATGTCCGACGTGGACGAGTCGCTGCGCACGACGAACGGGTACTGGCTCGCGCCCGCCTGGCCGTCCTCGCGGATGAAGTTCGCGATGTAGAACCCGGGGATCTGGGTGGACGGCACGTTCCAGCGCGCCGACACGGCCCAGTTGCCGCAGTCGACGAGGCCGACGTTGCCGTCGTAGGCGCAGAAGGGCTGGCTCTGGGGCAGGGAGACGATGGGGTTCAGCGTGGTGATGCGCCGGGCGCCCTCACCGTTGCGGTAGTAGCCGAGTCGCAGGATCTCGACCTTGTAGTTGTTGCTCGGGGTTTTGATCTTGAAGTTGAGCTGCTCCCCCGGTTGCACGCTCGTCGCCGTGGCGAATCCCTCGATGTCGCCGTACGGAGACTCGATCCACCACTCGTCCTTGGGCGTGCCGTCCAGCGAGTTCTCGCAGACGATCGCGTTGTTCGGTGGATCACAAGGGCCCGCCGTGGCGCTGCCCGAAAGGCCTACGACGAATGTCGCGGCCAGCGCGCCCACAAGGGCGCTTCCCCAGACCTTCTTGGCTACACGAATCCTGTGCGCCGGTCTGCCCATCACGTGCCTCCATAGGGCCCTACGCCGTTTGTCTTACATTCGGCCATACACCTCGCAACGTTACGAAATTTGGTGTATACCAACACTTTTCACTGTCAGTGCCCTTCGGATAACCGACGAGCGACCGAAACAGCCGTCCACAGAGGTCTTCAAATTCCTGGCGTCACATGCCGTTCACCGTCAGTGCACCCGTCCACCGAGGACGGACGAGCACCTTTCAGGCGGGCACGAGCCCGTCACCGGACTTCTGGTAGGCCTTGCCGCACACGCAGATGAGGTCTTCGGCCAGCCGTTCGCCGCACTCGCAGACCCAGCCGCGGACCCTGGCCGGGTTGCCCGCGACGAACGCGTGCGCCGGAACGTCCTTCGTGATCACCGCGCCGGCCGCGGCGAACGCGTGCGCGCCGATCTTCGTTCCACACACAACGGTCGTACCGGCACCGAGCGTGACGCCGTTCTCCACGCGCGTGGTCAGGAGGGCCTCGGGGCCCTTCTTGACGTGCGCGCGCGGCCTCAGGTCGTTGGTGAAGACGACGTTGGGACCGAGGAACACGTCGTCGCCGACCGAGACGCCGTCGAACAGCAGCACGGCGTTCTTGACCGTGACGCGATCGCCCAGGACGACGCCGCCCTCGACGAACGCGTGGTCGCAGATGTTGCAGTCCCTGCCGACGACGGCTCCGGGCAGCACGTGGGCCCACGCCCAGACGCGCGTGCCCTCGCCGACCGAGTCGCTCTCGTTGAGCCCCAGGGGGTGGACGCTAGGCATGGGACGCCACCGCTTCCTTCAGCACAGCGGCGACGCGCGCCTGCTGTTCGTGGGTGATACCGGGGAACAGGGGCAGGGACAGGATCTCGTCCGCCGCGAGCTCGGCCACCGGGTAGCCCTCCGGCCGGCCGTACTTCGCGAACGCTCCCGTGCGGTGCACCGGCGTCGGGTAGTGGATGCCCGCGCCGACGCCGTTGTCGTTGAGGTGCTTCAAGATCGCGTCTCGGTTGCGCACGCGCACCACGTACAGGTGCCACACGTGCTCGTTGCCGGCGGCGGTGCCCGGCAGCCGGACCTCGGCGACGTCGGCGAGCAGCTCGGCGTAGGTGTCGGCGGCGAGGGCGCGTTCGGTGTTCCAGCCGCTGAGCTGCTTGAGCTTCGCGCGCAGCACGACGGCCTGCAGCGTGTCGAGGCGGGAGTTGAAGCCCAGTTCGGGGTGCGAGTACTTCTTGTCGCTGCCGTGGTTGGCGAGCAGCCGGAGCCTGCGGGCGACCTCCGGGTCGTCGGTGACGACGGCGCCCGCGTCCCCGAACGCGCCGAGGTTCTTGCCGGGGTAGAAGCTCGTGGCCGCGGCGACGCCGAAGCCGCCCATGGAGGTGCCGTTCTGCGTGGCGCCCTGGCACTGCGCGGCGTCCTCGACGATCTTCACGCCGTGCTGGGCCGCGATCGCGCGGATCTCGTCCATCGGCGCCAGCTGGCCGAACAGGTGCACGGGGAGCACGGCCTCGCACCGCGGCGCGACCTTCGCGAACTCGGCGGGGTCGAGCAGCAGGTGCGCCGGGTCGACGTCGACCGGTACCGGTACCGCGCCCGCGCGCACGGCGGCCTCGGCCGTGGCGACGAAGGTGTTGGCGGGCAACGCGACGTGGTCGCCCTCGCGGATGCCGGCGGCGCGCAGGGCGAGCTCCAGCGCGTCCGTGCCGTTCGCGACGCCGACGCAGTGCGCCGTGCCGGTGAACGCGGCGAACTCCTCCTCGAACGCCGTGACGTCCGGGCCGCCGATGAACGCGGTCTTCGCCAGCACCCTGGCGAAACCCTCCTCGACCTCAGCGGCGATGCGGTCGCGCTGGAGGCCGAGATCGACCAACGGGATGTTCACAGGGACTGCCCTCTCGTTCGCTTCCTCGTCTCAGGGCGCGTTCTCACACCCTCACCCCCAGTTCTCGCGCGGGCACACCGGCCCAGGTCTCCCCGGCCGGGACGTCCCGCAGCACCACCGATCCCATGCCCACCAGAGCTCCCGCGCCGATCGTCACGCCTTCGCGCACCAGCGCGCCCGACCCGATGTAGGCGCTCTCCCCCACCTGCACGGCACCGGCCAGCGCGGCCCGGCCGGCGAGCGTCACGCCGTCCGCGACGGAGTCGTCGTGGGTCAGCAGCACGTGCGGCATGGCGAGCACGAACCGCCCGACCCGTTGCGGCGCGGTGATCACCGCGCAGGCGAACAACATCGTGCCCGCACCGAGCTCCACCCCGGCAGCGACGCTCGCCTGCGGGTGCACGAGCGTGGCGTAGCGCTCGTCGTCGAACCCGAGCCGTTGCGCGATGCGCACCCTGCTGTCCCGGCGTGCCGGACTCGCCGTGCAGATCAGCACCTGTGCGTCCGGGTGGTCACGGACCAGGTCGACCGGTCCGAGCACCTCGGCGCCGTCGACCACCGCACCGTGCTTCCCAGGTGCGTCGTCGAGCAGGCCGAGCACGGTCCACTGCGGACGGACCTCGTTCACCGCGGCGATCGTGGCCAGTGCCTCACGCGCGAGGCCACCGGCACCGATCAGCAGCAGCGGGGTCATCGCGCGTCACACGCCAGCTCGAGCGCGTCGACGACCTGCTCCTGCTCGGCCGCGGTCAGCTCGTGGAAGAGCGGGAGGATCAGCGTGCGGCCCGTCAGTCGTTCGGTGACCGGCAGCGGCGCGTGCGGGTGACCGGCGTACGCGGGCTCGAGGTGCGACGCCATGATCCCGCGCCGCGCGGACACGCCCTTGGCCGCCAGCCGGTTCAGCACCTCGTTGCGCTCCACCGGGCAGTCCTGCGACAGCTCCACCCAGAACGACTGGTAGTTCGTCGTGCCGTGGGACGGATCGCGGACGGCGCGCAGGCCGGGGATGCCGGCGAGCAGCTCGTGGTACCGCGCGGCCAGCTCACGCCGGCGCGCGATGATCGCGTCCAGCCGCCCGAGCTGCACCAGCCCGACCGCGGCCTGGATGTCGGTCATGCGGTAGTTGAACGCCGTCTCGAGGTACTCCTCCAGCACGACACCACCACCCGCGTGGCGGTCCGCCGCACTGACGCTCATCCCGTGCTCGCGCAGCCGCCGCGCCCGCACCGCCACGTCGGCGTCGTAGGTCGTGAGCATGCCGCCCTCACCGGTGGTGAGCAGCTTGCGCGGGTGGAACGACCACGCGGCCAGGTTCGCGCCCTGCCCCACGGGCGCGCCGCGATAGGTCGACCCGGCGGCACACGCGGCGTCCTCGACGACCGGCAACCCTAGTGGGGCGAACGACTCGACGTCCGCGGGCACACCACCCTGGTGCACGAGAACGACAGCGCGCGTCCTCGGCGTGACGACCGCGGCCACCGTGTCGGCCGTCAGGTTGCCCGTCTCCGCGGACACGTCGGCGAACACCGGTGTCGCACCGCAGTACCGCACGGCGTTGGCCGTCGCGATGAACGAGAACGACGGCACGACGACCTCGTCACCGGGCCCGATCTCCAGCAGGTGCAGCGCCAGGTGCAACGCGGTGGTGCACGACGACACGGCGACACCGTGCCCGGCGCCGACCCGTGCCGCGAACGCCTCCTCGAAGCTCCGCACCCGAGGCCCCTGCGCGACCCAGCCGGAACGCACGGCCTCCGCCGCCGCCTGGGCCTCCTCCTCGCCCATCAGCGGACGCATCACCGGGATCATCGACGGAACTCCCTTTTCCACGAGGCGTGAGCCATCGGCATTCCTAATAGGACGTCGAGCCGAAACCGCCTGTCGTTACACGACTTGAGGTATCGGCCCAAACAAAACCCAACGGGCGCAACGACTTCCGCGACTTCGTCACGGTGCGTCAGATCGGCGCCACCGGTGGGGACGATCGGTTCCCGAACGGCGGCACTGCTGTTCGGGACGCAAGGGTGCGGCGGGGCGCCGGAGGACCTGGGGGTGTCGGCCGGCGCCGCCGCCGCGGCTTGGGGGTGATGCGGTTCGTGCGGCGCCTTGGCCGCTTGTTCGGTGCGGTCGTGGCGGGTTGAGCAGTGCGGTTCGAGCGGTGCCGTGGCCGCTGGTTCACTGCGGTCATGGCGGGTCCAGCGGCTTCGCTGCGGGTCAAGCGGTGCCGTCACCGCAGCTTCGTCGCGGTTCGGGCAGGGCCCGCGGCACCTTCACCGCGGACCCCGAGCCGTTCAGGCGTTCCGCGCGGCGTCCTTCTCCGCGCGCCACCACGCGACCAGGTCGCGCAGTCCGCCGTCCATCTCGATCTCGGGCTTCCACCCGAGCTCGCGGGCCGCGAGGCTGATGTCGGCGAGCCGGCGCGTCACGCCGTTCACCTTGCGCTCCGGGCCGTGCTCCAGCGGCAGGTCGGAGTCCATCGCGGCGAGCAGCGCGAGGGCGAGCTCCTTGAGCGAGGTCTCCTTGGAGGACGCGATGTTGTACACCGCGTCCGTGACCGGTGCCTTGGCCGCGAGGATGTTGGCGCGTGCGATGTCGTGCACGTGCACGAAGTCCATCGTCTGGGCACCGTCGCCGAAGATGAGCGGCGACTTGCCGTCGACGATGCGCTCCATCCAGCGGATGAGCACCTCGGTGTACAGGCCGTGGACGTCCATCCGCGGTCCGTACACGTTGAAGTAGCGCAGCGCCACGTAGTCGAGGTCGTACATGGCCTTGAAGCTGCGCAGCATGCCCTCGTTGAACGCCTTCGCGGCGCCGTAGAAGGTGTCGTTGTTGTACGGGTGGTGGCGTTCGTCGGTGGGGAACGACTCCGCGAGGCCGTAGACCGAGGCCGACGACGAGGCGATGACCTTCTTCACCCCGGCCGCCGCGGCGGCTTCGATCACCGTGAACGTGCCGTCGACCAGGCACTCCAGTGCGAGGCGCGGTTCCTCCGCGCACTGGGTGATGCGGATGGCGGCGAGGTGGAAGACGAGGTCCACGCCCTCCATGAGCGAACCCACGAGGGCCTTGTCGTTGATGTCGCCCTCGACGACGCGGACGACACCGGACTCCAGCGCGGAAGCGAGGTTCTCGCGGCGGCCGCGCACGAAGTTGTCCAGCACGACGACCTCCGCCGCGCCGGCCTCGACGAGCTGGTCCACGACCGACGACCCGATGGTTCCAGCGCCGCCCGTCACGAGCGCGCGCTGACCGGTGATCGGCTGTGCCGTCATGCTGAAACCCTGCCTTCGACTTGTTGTACGGGAACGAAAAGCCCGCCGGAGCGCAGCGACTCCGACGCCGCCTCCAGCACCGCCAGCACGCGCAGGCCCGCGCGGCCGTCGGTGAGCGGCGCCCGCTTCTCGGTGATGGACGCGGCGAACTCCGCCATCATCGTGCGCAGCGCCTCGCGTTCCACCAGTGCCGGCGCGACCATGTCGCCGGTGCGGTAGGAGATCTTCTGCTGCTCCACGGAGCGGTCGACGCCGCGGTCGTAAATGGACAGTCGCTGCGCCGGGTTGTTGTCGTCCCACACGACCGTGCGCTGCGAGCCGCCGATGACCATCGTGCGGATCTTGGTCGGCGACAGCCAGTTCACGTGCACGTGGGTGATCGCGCCGTTGGACAGCCGGACCGTGAGGTGGCCGACGCACGCGACGCCCGCGCCGATCGGGTCCGAGCCGTGCGCCGCGACCTCCACCGGGTGGACGTCGTCGGGCAGGATCGCTTCGAAGATCGACAGGTCGTGCGGGGCGAGGTCCCACAGCACGTCGACGTCCGGCTGCACCAGACCGAGGTTGATGCGCACCGAGTCGATGTACTGGATGTCACCGAGTTCGCCGCCGCGGATGATCTTGCGCAGGTGCTGCACGGACGACGTGTACGCGAAGGTGTGGTCCAGCATCAGCGTGAGGCCGCGCTGTTCCGCCGTCTCGACGAGCTTGAGGCCGTCCTCGAAGTTGGCCGCGAGTGGCTTCTCGACGAGGACGTGCTTGCCG
Organism: Lentzea albida; assembly: GCF_900111005.1. Lineage (GTDB taxonomy): Bacteria > Actinomycetota > Actinomycetes > Mycobacteriales > Pseudonocardiaceae > Lentzea > Lentzea albida. The sequence goes on along the minus strand of NZ_FOFV01000025.1, from coordinate 45,560 downwards.
GCCTCCAGCGCCGCGAGCGCGACGGGAAGGTGCGTGGCGGCGGGGGTGGCGATGGCGACGGCGTGCACCTCGGGGTCGGCGAGGACCTCGTCGAGCGAAGCGGTGGCGCGCACCGTGGAGTACTGGCCCAGCACGCGCCGAGCCTTCTCCACGTCGAGGTCGCAGAGGTGGCGCAGGTGCAGCGCCGGGGTGGCCTGGGCGTTGCGAACGAGGTTCGGCCCCCAGTACCCGGCGCCGATGACGGCAAGGCCAATCACGTCTTGGTTCTCCATCAGTAGGCCCCCTGACCGCCGAAGACGGCGCGGAAGGTCTTCCACATGATCACGAGGTCGAGCGCGAGCGACCAGTCCTCCACGTAGCGCAGGTCGAGGCGGACCGACTCCTCCCACGAGAGGTCGCTGCGCCCGCTCACCTGCCAGAGACCGGTCAGGCCGGGCTTCACGAGCAGGCGGCGCCGCACGTCCGAGGAGTACTTGGCGGTCTCCTCCGGCAGCGGTGGGCGGGGACCGACGAGCGACATGCTGCCCGCGAGGACGTTGAACAGCTGCGGGAGCTCGTCGATCGAGTAGCGGCGCAGGAACGTGCCGACCTTGGTGATGCGCGGGTCCCTCTTCATCTTGAACAGCACGCCGTTGCCCTCGTCGACGGCGGCGAGCCGGGCGCGCAACGCGTCGGCGTTGGTCACCATGGTGCGGAACTTGATGATCGTGAACGGCACGCCGGTCTTGCCGACCCGCTTCTGGCGGTAGAAGACGGGGCCGCGGCTGTCGATCATGACGAACGCGGCGACGGCGAACATGAGCGGTGCCAACGCGATCAGGAGGGCGAACGCTCCGACGCGGTCGACGACCTCCTTGACCAGGCGGCGGAACCCGCTCAGTGCCGGCTCGCTCACGCGCAGCAGCGGCATGCCGAGCACGGCGCTCATGTGCAGTCGCGGGCCGGCGACGTCCATGAGACCGGGCGACACGACCATCTCGGCGCCGGAGCCTTCGAGCGCCCACGCGAGCTGCTGGAGACGGCGAGGTGTCCAGTAGGCGTCGGGTGTGACGGCGACGATGCGGTAGCCACCGCGGCGGACGTGCTCGGCGAGCTCGCGCAGCTGGCCGACGACGGGAACGCCCTCGACGTCGGTGCCGGCGCGGCCGCGGCCGTCGATGGTGCAGATCGCGTCCACGCGCCAGCCGAGGTGGGCGACGCGCTTGGTGCGGTGGATGAGGTCCTCGACCGTGTCCAGGTTGCCGGCGGCGAGGACCGAGAGCAGGAAGCGCCCTTCCTTGCGGCCGCGGTGCAGCGGGCGGCGCAGGAGGTAGCGCATGGGGAACGCGACCAGGGCGATCGCGGGTACTACGACGAAGATCCACAGGCGGGCGCCGGGGATGTCGACGGCGAGCGCTCCTAGACCGAGCGCCACGACGGCACCGAACAAACCCCGGCCGAGTCTTCGGAACTCCTCGGCTCCCTGGCCGAGGACCGCCGGCTGCCACACGCGGTTGATGGCGAGTGAGCCGACGACGAGGACTACTGTGAGTACGTCCAGCAATGCAAGGGAAAGCGGCCCGAAGGCGGTGTGCCGCATGCTCATGACGGCACCGACGGCGACGACGACCAGGGCAATGGTCAGCACGTCTGCGGTGATCACGGCATAGCGGTAGCGACTTTCCCAACGCGCTACGGGTGGGTGGGTCTGTCTGCGTTCCGACAGCGTATTGAGCGTGGAGCGCAGCCCGTCAACGTCACGGGCAGCGCGGACCTGCTCACTCATCGTTCTGATCTCCCCGGCTCAGCGGCGATTTCGGACGTGCACGTACGCAGGTCACCCCGAGGACCTTGATTCTCAGATCTGGCGCGAACTTCGGATCTGCCGCATTCGGGCTCGGCAGCCGGAGCTCGCAACCGGTGATTCGCACGTTCTGGCATCCGCGTTACAGACCCTGGAAAAAAGTTTCCCCGGTGCCCGCATATCGGACGTGACGCGCGTCTCACCACCTGGAAACCGTGGCGAGGCAAGACGATTACTCATGTCCAAAAGGGACATAGAGGTGTCGTATGCCGCGAGGTAATGGCCTAGAACAGGTCTTCAGGCCCTAGTCTGATCGTCTGCGATTGTGCATGTACTTACCGCTGAACGGAGTAATGCTCTAAGGTCGCACGGAAATGCGCACTTCGTCACTGTTGACGACCACAACGTCACCGTGCCGCAACTGCGCCCCGCGCCGGAGCTCCACAGCGCCGTTGACGTGGACTTCTCCGTCCTCGATGAGCTCCTTCGCGTGCCCACCGTCCTCGGCCAGCTGAGCCAGCTTGAGGAACTGCCCTAGCCTGATCGGCTCTTCGGAGATCTCGACCGTCCGCATGAGTCACATCATCCCAGTAGGGTGTGCCCCACCGCTCGCTCGGGGGCGCTCCCCAGCGCGTTCGAGTGAACCCGTTGACACGCTTGAAGTATGAAAACTTCGTGGGGGTACACCGCCTGGTTGGCGGTGTCGGGATTCGTCTGCGTCGCGATAACGATCTTCGCCGCGAGCGCGTACGTCACCCTGGACATGGCGCAGTCGCGCCCGCCGTTGCACGGACCGGTGCACTACGGCCTTCTCGTCGCGCACATCTTCACCGGAACGGTCGCCGTCCTGGCGGGTGTCTCGCAGTTCTGGCCGGGCCTGAGGGCACGCCATCCGCGGGTGCACCGGGTGATGGGCCGCGTCTACTTCGCGGCGGTGCTGCCGTCGTCCGTGCTGGGGGTGGTGTGCGCGCAGCTGTCGCTGGCCGGCCTGGCGTCGTCGGCACCGCTGACGGTGCTGTCGGTGCTCTGGTTCGTCAGCGCGGTGCACGGCCTGAAAACGGCGAGGCGGCGCCGGTTCGGCGAACACCGCATCTGGATGATCCGCGGTTTCGCACTCACCGGCGCCGCCATCACGGGTCGCCTTTGGGGGCTCGCACTCGGTGCCCTGCTGCCCGAGGGGGACGGGCTGCTGGTCTTCGCCACCGCGAACTGGCTGTCGTTCGTGGTGAACCTGCTGGTGGCCGAGTGGTGGATCCAGTCGCGGGGTTACACCCGGACCTTGCCCTCCGTGGCGCTGAGGCCCAGCATCTCGAGCAAGTCGGCGCAGTCGAGCGCGTCCGTGGCGTGACAGGCCACGGTGCGTGCCGCCTTGCTGTTCTGAATCGAGCTGTGCTCCTTTTCCAGAGCCTTGGCCTCGGCGAAGGTGCCGGTTTCGGGCTCGGCGATCGCGGGACGCGCCCAAGTCATGTCGTGCCTGCTTCCGCATCGGGGGATGTGGTCATCATGGCAACTGGGTGACGGAAACACCAGAACTTGTGCTTACCGTAATCGATCACCCACGCAGCGTGTAAACCGTGGGAGCGCTTTCTTTTCTTACGCTCTGCAAACGATTTTTGCTGTTTTCCCGGGTTCACCGGCCGTACCTGAGCACCGACTCCACTTCGGTCACGAATGCGACGAGCCGTTCGTCGTCCACGTCGTCCGGCGTGGGACCGTCGACCGCGAGCCGTTGCAGCGCAACGGAAGTGGTCGCGCTTTCCCGCGCCAGGCGGCGGAACCCGAACGTCGCCTCGTAGAGCGACATCGCGGTGCCCAGCGCGGCCAGGGTCGTTGCGGCGAAACCCCACATGGCCCTGCGCGGCCCGTCCGCCATCCCGACGGCGGCCGCGGCCGCGGCGGCGATGAAGAAGGCTGCGGCGAGCGCGACCGTCCAAGTGCGAGCGCGGGAGAAGCGCTTGCGGGAGCGTTCGAAGTGGTCGAGCCGGTCCTGGAAGCGGTGGCGCAGATAGGCTTCCACGAACTGGGCCTGGCGCTGCTTGTCGCTCATGTCCGCACCACCTCGTGCTTGCGGTTGCTGACGGCGGCTTCCAGGTCCGCCACCTTGTCCTGGCGTTCTTCCTCGGTGGCCGGCGCGACGGAGGCGAGGTGCGCGAAGTACAGCGCCCTCAAGCGTTCCGCGCGCGACCGGGCGGTGAGGTACTTGTCGAGCGACTCCCGCTTGCGCGCCACGATCGTGACGGCCGCGGCGAACGCGCCGCCCGCCACGACGAGCACACCGGGCCACGGCGTGTCCTTGAGCCACGTCTGCAACGCGGCGAACACCGTCGTCGTCAGGCCGCCCGCGATCGCGAGCACGGCCATGAGCCGGTAGCGGTTCTGCTCGACGTCGGCTTCCGCGTCGAGCTCCTGGAAGGCGGGCGCGACGACCTGGTTCGCGTCGTGGATGGCGTCGGCGAGCGCCGGGTACGCCACGACGAAGCCGGGGTCGACGAGCGGCCGCGCCTCCGGTGCCCGGTAGCGGACCTTGGGCCAGATCCTCGGTGGCTTGACGGGCTTCTCCTTGCCCAGCAACCGTTCCAGCGCGGTGACGGCTTTGCCGGCGCCTTCGTCCACGTGGATGATGAAGATCTTGCCGCTGCGCACGAGGACCGCGAGGTCGCCGGTGAGGTCACCCGTCGCGATGCGGTCGGCGAGACCGCCCGTGCCGGCGAGCACCAGCAACGGGTTGTCGCCGCTGAGGTGGTCGACGACCTCCTTCTCGTTCTCGCCTCCGACGACGAGGGCGACGACGGGCTTCTTGTGGCGCACGGCGTCGATCGTGCGGAACAGCACCGGTGTCGCGTCCGTCCACTCCGAACCGGGGACGATGACGGCGACGCTGTGGTTGGGTTCCAGCGGGACCTGACCGTTGGTGGAGGTCTCGGTGAGGTCGTGCACCTTGCTGCTCGGCGCGACCCCGACCACGACGGGCCAGCGCTGCTCGCACGCCTGCAAAGCCATGCCCAGCAAGTGGACAACGCCTCTGTCGGTGCCTTCGGTGACGAACACGGCGCCGTTGCGCGCCGCGGTCACGACCACGGATCTGAGCACCGGCAACAACTTCGCGGCGAGATCCGTCTCGATGTCCTGGGTGGAGCCGAAGACCGAGATGACCGTGCGGCCCCGGGGCAGTCCGAGGGCCTTGGGTTTGATGTCGGCGTCCGGCTGGGACAGCCGTTTGACTGTCGGGCCGCCTGCTGTGGGCATGCCGCGCACCATAACGCCGTGATCGACGGTAGGCCAGAGCCGTTCAGACCCGTCTCAGGTCGCCCACACGCCCCTGGTCAGCTCTTTCAGGTCGCTCAGGTCGTCGATCACGATCTGGGCCCCGGCCCGGTGGAGGTCCTGCCTCGAACTCCTGCCGGTGGCCACGGCGACCAGCCGCACCCCGGCCTTCGCCGCCGCCTGGACGTCGTGCGGGGTGTCCCCGATCAGCACGACCTCGTGGTGGGCGAACGGGCGGATGTGCCGCGCGCGTTCGCGGGCGAACGTCACGAGCTCGGCCCGGTCGACGTGGTCGTCGCCGAACGCGCTGACCTCGAAGTCGACGAGGTGGGCGAGGCCGAACTCCTCCAGCTTGATCAACGCGACGCTCTTCAGGTTCGCGGTCAGCACGCCCTGGTGCACGCGAGGGTCGTCCGCGAAGTGCTCCAGGGCCTCGAGCGCGCCGGGCAGCACCTCGCCGTGGCCGGGCAGCTCGCCCCGCCGCGTCTCGAATGAGCTCGCCAACGCGTCGGCCAACAGCCGCGAGGACTCCTCGGTGTGCTCGATGCCGTGCTGCCGCAGCGTCTCCTCGATGATGTCGAGCTCGGTGCGCCCGCCGAGGTCGACGGGCCCCTCCAGCTCCCTGCCGAACGCCGCCTGGAACGCGTGGCGGTACATCAGCCCGCCGAAGCCGCGCGCCGAGATCAGCGTGCCGTCGATGTCCCACAGCACCAGCAGTTCGGGCCCGGTCATCCGGCCACCACCCCCAACCCCGTAAAATGCCTGCTCATGACCTCGATCGACCCCGCAGAGCTGGAAGTCTGCCTGCGCGTGCTTGCCCAGGTCGAGGACCTGCCGGCGGAACACGACGACGCCGTGCGCGTCCGCCGGGCCACCGCGAAGATCTTCAAGGCCGCGAAGAAGTTCCGCAAAACCGAGCGCAAGGCCGCCATCGTCGCCAACGACCGGGCCGTGACGGCGCTCACGGCCACCGGCTCGCCCGACCGCATCGACGACGAGACCCAGGGCCTTCCGCTCGTGTCGAACGCCGTCGGCGCCACGGCGGGCACGCTGCTGCGCGCGCGTTCCTGCTACACGTGCCGCAAGAGGTTCGTCGAGGTGGACGCCTTCTACCACAACCTCTGCCCGGACTGCGCCGCGTTCAACCACAGCAAGCGCGACGCCCGCACCGACCTGACCGGCCGCAACGCGCTGCTGACCGGCGGCCGCGCCAAGATCGGCATGTACATCGCGCTGCGCCTGCTGCGTGACGGCGCGCACACCACGATCACCACCCGGTTCCCCAAGGACGCGGCCCGCCGCTTCGCCTCGATGCCCGACGCCGCCGAGTGGATCGACCGCCTCAAGATCGTCGGCATCGACCTGCGCGACCCGGCCCAGGTGCTGGCGCTGGCCGACGAGGTGGCCTCCCGCGGGCCCCTCGACGTCCTCATCAACAACGCCGCCCAGACCGTGCGGCGGTCCCCCGGGGCCTACGCGCCGCTGGCCCACGCCGAGCACGAGGCCCTGACCGGCGACGCCCGGCGGCCCGAGCTGATCTCGTTCGGCGGCCACGGCCAGCTGGCGCTGCCCGGCACCGCCGTGCCCGAGGCGCACTCGGTCACGACGCTCGCGCTGATGGCCGGTTCCAAGGACATCGACGCGGGCGGCCTGGTGCCGGACACCGCGGCCACGAACTCGTGGATCCAGAACGTCGACGAGGTCGACCCGGTGGAACTGCTCGAGGTGCAGCTCTGCAACTCGACGGCACCGTTCCTGCTCATCTCCCGGCTGCGCGCGTCGATGGCCAAGTCGTCGTACCGCCGCAAGTACGTGGTGAACGTGTCGGCCATGGAGGGGCAGTTCTCCCGCGCCTACAAGGGTTCCGGGCACCCGCACACCAACATGGCGAAGGCCGCGCTGAACATGTTGACGCGCACCAGCGCCGAGGAGATGCTGCAGGCCGACGGCATCCTGATGACCGCGGTCGACACCGGGTGGATCACCGACGAGCGGCCGCACCCGATGAAGATGCGGCTGGCCGAGGAGGGCTTCCACGCCCCGCTGGACCTGGTCGACGGCGCGGCGCGGGTGTACGACCCGATCGTGCGCGGCGAGGCCGGCGAGGACCTGTACGGCTGCTTCCTGAAGGACTACGCACCCTCTGCCTGGTGAGGCCGTTGGGGTGACTTTCGTCGGATACACGCGTCCGAGACACCTGTCGGACGCGTCCGAACGAGGCCTTCCACCAGCCCTTACGCGTAGTTGAACACCTGTTCGAGTACTCATTTGTCATGAGAACTGTGTGGCGGGGAGCACTTCGGTTCGGGATGACGACCATGACGGTGCGGCTGGTCTCGGCGGCGACCGAGCACCGCGGCAAGGTACACCTGGTGCACCGCGAGGACAGCGGCCGCGTGCGCCACCAACAGGTGTGCGGCGAGTGCTCGCTGAGACTCACACCCGAGGACATCGGGCGCGGCTACGAGCTCGACGACGGCCGGATCGTGCAGATCGATCCCGGCGACCTCCCCTCACCGGAGGACGGCGTCATCGACGTCCAGCAGTTCGCGCCGCAGACCGACGTCGACCCGGTGGCGCTGCACCGCAGCTACTACGTCGAGCCGGACGACCTGGCCGTGCGGTCCTACGTGCTGCTGCGCGAGACCCTGGAACGCACCAAGACCGCCGCGATCGTCAAGTTCGCCCTGCGCGGCAAGGAAACGCTGGCCGCGCTGCGACCGCAGCAGGGCGTGCTGGTGCTGCACACGTTGCTGTGGCCGGACGAGGTGCGGGAGCCGCACTTCGCGTTCCTGCACCGCGACACCGAGGTGCGCACCGGCGAACTGGCCGCGGCGGCGGCGCTGGTGCGGGCGCAGATGCGTCCGTTCAAGCCGCGCGACTACCCGAACACGCACCACGAGGCGTTGCTGCATCTCGTGGAGGCGAACGTCTAGGCCACCGCTCCAGGTGGGAGCGGGCGCGCGACCCGCGAGTCGGGGATGAACGCGGGTCGCGCGCCCGTGCCGCCGGGGGCGAGGTCCCACCGTTGTCGGTGGGGCTGACTAGCATCACCGACCATGCTCGCCAGTCCGTCCGACCTCGTCGACCTGCTCGAATGCGAACACCGCAGCTACCTGGCGCGCGACGAGCGGCGTGGCGACCCCGCCGAGCTGCACCGGCAGGCGGCCAGGACGGCCGAGGAGATGCGCTCCGGCGCGGAGCTGGTCGAGAACGCCGTGTTCTTCGACGGCGCCTTCCACTGCTCGGCCCAGATGCTCGTGCGCACCCCCGACGGCTACGAGCCGTGCGACGAGGTCCCCGAGGCAACGCCACTGGCCGTGTTGTCGCTGGTGGCGGCTGCCGAGTCGCTGGGTGCCGCGCGCGCCCACCTGGTCGTCGACGGCAGGCGCACGTCGTTCCGCGTCGCCGACTTCACGCCCCTGCTCGGCCGCCTGCGGACCCGGCTCGCGAAGCCCTCCCCCGCGCCTGCCCGCTCGTGGGGTGACGTGCGCGCGGCCTGCACCGGCTGCCGGTTCGCCCGTCACTGCGCTTCCGGCCGTGAGCAGGCACGGGACCTCTCGCTGGTGGCGGGGTTGCGGGCCGACCAGAGGCGAAAGCTGGTTTCGGTCGGCATTGACACCATCGACGCACTTGCCGAGACCGAGGAACGTCCCGCCACCCTGTCGCCGGCGTCGTTCACCGCGCTGACCGCGCAGGCGCGGCTCCAGGTGCAGCAGGAGCGCACCGGCGTCACCACCTACGAGGTCGTGGCGCCCGAGGCGCTGGCGAACCTGCCGGGGCCCTCCGAGGACGACGTGTTCCTGGAGGTCGACGGCGACACGTTCCGCACTCCGGGGTGGTCCGGCACGTTCGCGGAGTTCGTCGAGCGCACACCGGCCGGCACCGTCTACCACTTCGCGCCGCACGACCTCGCCGGACGGGCCGCGCGGTCGGCGACACTGGAGTCCGAAGTGGACGAGCTCGTGCGGCGGTGCGTCGACCTCGGGGCGTTGACGCGGCGGGTGTTGCGGGTGTCCACAAGGGAGTACACGCTGTCCGCGCTGAAGCCGTTGCTGGACGACGAGGTCCCGACACGGGGCCTCCGGGACCTGTTGCACCGCATCAAGGTCGAGCGCGAGATCGAGACGGCCGTGCGCGAGGAACGCGACGAGGCCGCGTTGGAGAAGGCCGCCGAGCGGGCGCGCCGGATGGCGGCGCTGACCGAGCCGTTGATGGCCGAGGGACACGCGTTGTTCGCGGCGACGGTCGGGTACCACCGGCGCGAGGCCAGTCCGGCGTGGGGCGACTTCTTCCGGCAGGCCCTGGCGCCGATCTCCGACCTGGAGACCGACTCGAACTGCGCGGTGCCGATCACGGTGCGGGCGGACGACTGGGTGCCGCCGGCCGGGCGGGTCCGGACGCACAAGCGGCAGGTGCACGCGCGGATCGACCCGGAGCGGCCGCACCCGTTCGGTTCCGGGGAGCAGGTCCGGCTGCTCTACCCCGGCAACATGACGCGCAACGCGGTCGTGGCGGACGACAACCCGTACGAGCTGGTGCTGACCGAGAGCAACGCGGTCGAGCACGGCGAGATGCCGATCGCGGTGCTGCCGGGCAGCCCGGTGCCCGCGTCGCCGAAGGACGAGGCCGTCGCGGAACTGGCCGAGCAGGCCGTCGGCCTGTTGCCGCTGCTCCCCCGCAACCCCGGCATCGACCTGCTGCTGCGCACGCCGCCCGCGCAACCGCTGCCGCAGCACCCCGACGTGGTGCAGGCCGTGATCAAGGCCGTCGACCAGCTCGACGGCGGCACGCTCGCCGTGCAGGGGCCGCCCGGCGCCGGCAAGACCTACCTCGCGACGAAGCTCGTGCGGCACCTGATCGACCAGGGCAAGACGGTCGCGGTGACGTCGACGTCGCACAAGGCCGTGGAGAACGTGCTGTCGAGCGTCGACCCGGACATCCCGATGGCCAAGCGCCCCAAGGAGAAGAAGCCCGAGGAGGGCCTGCCGTGGGACCAGCCGAAGAGCAACGGCGCCCTGGCGCAGTGGCGTGAGGAGCACCCGCAGGGTCACCTGGTCGGCGGCACGGCCTGGACCTTCTCCAACGCGGTGATCAAGGCGCAGCCGTTCGACGTGATGATCATCGACGAGGCGGGCCAGTTCGCGCTGGCCGACGCCGTGGCGGTGGGGACGGCGGCGCGCAACCTCGTGCTGCTGGGCGATCCCCAGCAACTGCCGCAGGTGGTGCAGGGCGTGCACCCGCCCGGTTCGGACGCCTCGGCGCTGGGCCACCTGCTGGGCGACGCGGACGTGATCCCCCCGCACCTCGGCTACTTCCTGGCGGAGACGCGCCGGATGCACCCGGCGGTGTGCCGTCCCGTGTCGGAGCTCTCGTACGCCGGGCTGCTCCATTCGCACGAGTCGGCGGCACTGCGGTCGATCTCCGGGGTCGAACCCGGCATCTACCTGCGCGAGGTCGACCACCGGCACAACATCACGTCGTCGGTCGAAGAGGCCGACGCCGTGGTCGACACCGTGCGCGCGATCGTCGGTCGCACTTGGACGGACAACGGCAAAACGCGCGAACTGACCGATACGGACGTTCTGGTCGTCGCGCCGTACAACCTGCAGGTGCGGGTGATCCGCCGCAAGCTCGCCGAGGCGGGCTTCGGGGACACCCGAGTGGGCACGGTGGACCGCTTCCAGGGCCAGGAGGCACCGGCCGTCATCATGTCCATGACGTCGTCGTCCACCGTGGACCTGCCGCGTGGCCTGGACTTTCTTTTGTCACGCAACAGATTGAACGTGGCCCTGTCGCGCGCCCAGGTGCTCGCCGTGATGATCTGCTCGCCGCGGCTGCTGGACGCCGACGTGCGGGGCGTGGAACAGATGCGGTTGGTCGCCGGCACGATCGGGCTAACAGAAAACATGCGGATCTACCCGTGGTGACACCGTAGCGTTGCCATACAGTGACCTTTCGAACGCTCTGAGTTGTTAGCGTGGCGCGGTTCACCCGGTCGGGTGATTTGGCATTTCACTTGTTTGATCCGCCATCGCACCAATGCAGAGCAGGAGTTTCCATGGCAAGCAGAGTTCTCGGCGCGCTCGCGGTGACGGCCACCGCAGCCCTCGCTTCGCTGGCACTGGCTACCCCGGCCAGCGCGCACACCCCGGTGTCGTCAGCGGAGTGCGTCAAGGACAAGGCTGTGCTGAAGGTCAAGCTGACCCAGTACGCGGGCGGCGACAAGAACACCGTGCTGATCAAGGACGGTGACAAGGTCCTGGCCGACGAGAAGTTCGGCCAGAACTGGGGCGAGAAGAAGTTCGAGGCCGACGGCACCGTCAAGCACACCTTCACCATCAAGGTGACCGCCTCGGACGGCTCGAAGTACAACTACGAGAAGACGCACGAGACCCCGGCGTGCGTGAAGACGCCGCCGACCACGACCACGACCACCACGACGACGACCACGACCAAGCCGGTCGTGACGTCCCCGGAGACGCCCTCGTCCTCCGAGGTCCCGCCGTCGTCCACCCCGGCCGCTCCCGCCGGCAGCGCCCCGGAACCGCCCCTCGCGGCGACCGGTGCCTCGCCGATGTGGCTGCTGCTCTCGGGTGTGGGTCTCGTCGGTGCCGGTGCCGGCACCCTGCTGTTCCTGCGTCGCCGCCGCAGCGCGTGAACTAGCTGAACCACGAAGCGGGGCGGTCCTTCCGAGGACCGCCCCGCTTTCGTTTCTAGAGGTCCATCGCGGTCGCGGGCTCGTGTCCCTCGCGGATGAACCACTCCGTGGCGAACGCGTGCGCGAACGTGGGTTCGTCGAGCGACAGGAAGAACGACTGCTCGGGGATCTGCGAGGCGTGCGCCCGCATCGCCTGCCGCTTCACCTCCAGGTACTTCGAGACGTCGACACCGACGTTGATCTCCGACTCCGGCACCGCACCCTCACCCAGCGGCGGCGGCTCCTCGATGTTCGCCCGCCGGAACGCCTCGCGGAACGCCGACTCCCGCACCAGCGCCTGGTAGACGGCCGGCGTGCCCGCGATCTCCGCGGCGCGCATGCCCACGCGGTGCGTCTGGATGTGGTCGGGGTGACCGTAGCCGCCGAAGCTGTCGTACGTGGTGAGCACCTTCGCATCCTCGTCGACGAGGATCGCCGCGAGCTTCTGGGCCGCCTCCTCGACGTCCGCGGTCCAGAACGAGCCGGGCTGGTCGTTGAGCTCGTCGCCCATCATCCCGGAATCGCGGTACCCCAGGAACTCCACGCGCGCCACGCCCAGCAGGTCCGCTGCCGCGTGCGTCTCGACGACGCGGCGCTGCCAGAGTTCTTCGCCCTCGTCCAGGAAGTCCGGGACCTCGCCGGCCTCGCCGCGCGTCGCGACGACGAGCACGACCCGGTGCCCCTCTTCGAACGCCTTGCGCATCACGCCGCCGGTCACGATGCACTCGTCGTCGGGGTGGGCGTGGAACGTCACCAGTGTGGCCATGGTTTTGACGTTACCCGTGGGCGGGTGGGGTTATTCGCCTACGCGGGTCGGGTTGTGCCGGCTGGTGCCGGTTCCAGCGGGGTGGGCGGCTGTCGTGTCCGCGTCCCGGGCAGGCGAAGGTAAGGACGCCTCGCCTGCGGCATTGCGGTTGGCGGCAGGGTGCCTCGGCTTCACCATTGGCCGTTCAGCGCAGAGGGACGCCTCGCCTTCGGCATTGCCGCTGGCAGCAGGTGTCTCCGCTCCGCCGTCGCCCTGTCGTGCGAGGGGCTTCTCGCCCCCGGCAGCCCTTGGGCAGTTCGCGCCGCACGTGAAAGGGCGGCGCTCCCCCAGTACAGGCTGGGAGGCGCCGCCCCTCGGCGAACTCGTGGAGCTATCGCAGGGTCAGGTTCCAGGCGTTGATGTACCCGGTGTCACCGGAGTACACGTCCTGGACCCGCAGCTTCCACGTGCCCGCCGCGACCTCGGACGAGGCGTTGACCGTGTAGGTCGCCACCACGTTGTCGGCACTGTCCGAAGAGGACGAGTTCTTCAGCCGGTAGGCGGTGCCGTCCGGCGCGACCAGGTCGATCACCAGGTCGCCGCGGTAGGTGTGGACGATGTCCACGCCGACCTTGGTGGTGGCGGAGGCGTTGCCCGTCACCGTGGAGTTGATGGAGGACGTGACGGCGGTGCCGCGGTCCGGGATGGCCACGTCGGTCGTGTTCTCCAGGCCGCCGGAGGGCGGCGGGGTGGTGTCGACGGCGTTCACGGTCTTGGTGGCGTCCGCGAGGCCCGCGCCGCAGCCGCCCGAGCAGGTGCCGGGGAAGGTGCGGGCGTTGGTCTTGATCAGGTCCTTGACCTCGGCCGGGGTGAGCGACGGCTTCTTGGCGACGAGCAGTGCCGCGAGGCCCGCGATGTGCGGGGCCGCCATCGAGGTGCCCTGGTAGGGCTTGTAGTTCTCGGCGCCGGGGGTGGTGGTGCCGGCGTTCAGCGTCGACCAGATGCCGTTCTCCGGCGTGGTGATGGTGCCGGGGGTGTCGGTGCCTCGGCGGGTCTCGCCGCCGGGGGCCGCGATGTCGATGCGGGTGCCGAAGTTCGAGTAGAACGCCTTGTTGCCCTCACGAGAGGAGGCCGCGACGGTGATGACGCCGTTGCAGTTGGCCGGGGTGAAGTTCGCGACGTTCATGTTGGAGTTGCCCGCCGCGACGACGACCGTGGTGCCGCGGTTGATGGCGCCGTTGATCGCGTTCTGGTACGTCGTGGAGCAGGAGGACTGGCCGCCCAGGGACATGTTGATGACCTTGGCGACGTTCTGGTTCGCGGGCACGCCGCTCACCGTGCCGCCGGAGGCCCAGGTGATCGCGTCGGCGATGTCCGAGGTGGCGCCGCCGCACTTGGCGAGGACGCGCAGGGGCTGGATCTTCGCGTCGTAGGCGATGCCCGCGATGCCCTTGCTGTTGTTCGTGGCCGCGGCGATGGTGCCGGCGACGTGCGTGCCGTGCCAGGACGAGCCCTGGTCGGCGGCCGGAACCGGGTTGCCGTTGGCGTCGGTGCCGCACTCGCCGCGGGCGACCCAGTCGCCCTCGTCGGCCGGGTTCGAGTCACGGCCGTTGTTGTCCCGAGCGCGCGCCGAGTCCGAAACGAAGTCGTACCCCGCGACGACCTTGCTCGCCAGGTCGCTGTGCGCGACGTACCCGGTGTCGATCACGGCGACGGTGACGCCCGCGCCGGTGGTGCTGGACCAGGCGCCGGGCACGTTCATGCCCGCGGTGGCCTCGAAGAGGTCCCACTGCCTGGAGTACTCGGTGTCGTTCGGGTCGGCGAACGGCTGCATCAGCAGGTCCGGCTCGACGTAGGCGACCTTCGGGTCGTTCTTGAACGCCTGGATGGTGCTGTCGGCGTTCGTGGTCTTCGAGCCGAGGTCGACGACGACAGCGCCACTCGCCGTGCGGCGGTGCAGCGACTTGCCCTTCTTGCGGGCGTCGTCCGAGGCAGCGGTGTCGGACGAGGCCTCGGCGGTGCCGGGCTTGTAGCCGACGATCAGCCGCTCGAAGGGGCGGTTCACCTGGGTCGAGTCCGGCTGGGACTGGATCTGGGCGGGGGCAGCGGTCGCCGAGGGGGCGACAACGCTGAGCACGGCGGCGGAAACTGCCGCGGCGCACACACTCGTGCGTCGCATCTTGTTCACGTGAGGTCCTTCCACGCAGGGCCTTCGCGTGCCGTTGAGGGCGTCAGGGTTCTGAACCGGCTGCGGAGGTGGAGGGACCGTAAGTCGGGTCACACCTGCGAAAACAGGTCTAGCGGAGTCCGATTTCCGACACTGTCGTGTTCACGACACGGGTGTTGCGCTGAATGGCGCACAATGTGGCCGTGTTCGGACACTTGGGCGTCGCACCGGAGCTCACCGCCGTTTACGAGCTCCTGGTAACGGGCGGAAGCCGCACGACGGACGAAATCGGCGTCAACGCCTCGCTGCTGGAGCGGATGCGGGAGTTCGGCCTGGTCCGGCACCTGCCAGGGGACGTGTGGCAGGCCGTCGCGCCCGACCTGGCCGTGGAGGCGCTGATCGCGGCCCGCGAGGAGCAGAACCGCCGAGCCCGCGCGGACGTCGGCCCGCTGATGGAGCTGTACCTGCGCAACCGCGGCGAGGAGCTGGCGGACAACGCGTTCGTCGAGGTGGTGTCCGGTGTGGACGCCGTCCGCGAGCTGTGGCACGCCCTGCTGCGCGGCGCCCGCGACGAGGTCTGCGTGCTCGACCAGCCGCCGTACGTGACGCCGCTGGGCCAGCACGTCGCGCTCGAGGACGAGACGCGCGAACGGGACGTGCAGTGGCGCGTCGTCTACGACCGCTCGGCCGTCGACATCCCCGGCAGGGTCACGGAGATCATCGAACTGGTCGCGGCCGGCGAACGCGCCCGCGTCACGCCGACGCTGCCGTTCAAGCTCGCGGTGATCGACACGCACGCGGCCGTGCTCCCCGTCGTCAACGGCGACGTGGTCGACAAGGTGCTGCTGATCCGCCCGTCCGCGTTGCTCGACGTGCTGCGGTCGACGTTCGAGCTGTACTGGGACAAGGGGATCCCGTTCAGCCCGGGGGGCATCTACGCGGCCGCGGCCGACGTCGACCCGAACCTGCTGGGGCTGCTGGCCGCCGGGCTCACCGACGAGTCGATCGCGCGGCAGCTCGGGCTCGCGCCGCGGACGGTGCAGCGGCGGGTGCGGCAGCTGATGGACCGGTGCGGGGCGCAGACGCGGTTCCAGGCCGGCGTCCAGGCGATGCGGCGAGGCTGGCTCTAGGCGGCATGCAACCCCGGGTGATCTTGTGGCGTCTTACCCACAGCAAGCAAGTACTCACCCAGGGGGATTCAAAAAATGCGCATGCTCAAGGTGATGGCGGCTGCCCTGACGGGCCTGGCACTCATCGGGATCACGGGTACGGCGTCGGCGTCCGCGGACCTGACGTGGCCGCCGAAGGACGTCACGCCGGTCCACAAGACCAAGGCGGAGCTGCAGGAGCAGGCGGCGGAGTTCACCGACCGCCAGGAGCAGACGTTCCCGCGGCTCTTCCGCGGCGCCCAGAACGTCGTGCACGGGCAGTGGGGCGGCGAGTCGGCCGGCAGGATCGAGGACGGTCAGCAGTACCTGACCAGCTGGACCAGGCTCACCTACCGCGGCCAGGACACCGAGGTGTTCACGCAGGTCAACGCGCCGGGCTTCTTCACGGACTCACCGAAGCAACTCTGCGAGCGGGACACCTGCACCGGCCAGGTCAGCGACCACAAGGGCGGCGTGACCGTGTTCACCGAGAACACCCAGTACGGCATCACCATCGCGTGGAACTTCCGCCGCAACGGTGAGGTCGTCTGGGCGCAGAGCTGGGCTCCGGACACCAAGGCCCAGGTGGCGGCCATCGCCGCCGACCGCGCGTACACCTTCACGCGGTAGGGGCTGAGGGTGCGGGCGCTTCCGGCCATGGAGTCACCGGAAGCGCCCGCCCGATCAACTGGCGACCTTGCGCGCGGCCACCAGCTGCCCGTCCGCGAACCCCTCGACGCGCACCTCGCGCCCGGTCGCGGTCAACGTCGCGGTGTGCGCGCCGTCGGTCACGTCCAGCGAGGTCGCCGGGCGGCCGTCGACGTAGACGTCCACCCGGTCGAGGTTCACGGTGTCCAGTGAGACGGTCGTGCCCGCGACCGCCACCCCGAGCCGCCGCACCGGCAGCTCCTCCAACAACTCCCCCGCCCGTGCGAGCAGGTCCACGTTGCCCTGCAGGAGATCCGCGCGCGTGGTCTTGTGCTGGTGCGTCGGACGCACGCCGAGGTCCTCCACGGGCGTGCCCGCGAGCTTGCCGACGCGCAACGTGCGGCGGATCGACACGCGCATGTTCGCCTTGTTGGGCAACGGCCGGTACGGCGACTCCGGGTCCACCGGCGCCGGGATCTTCAGCAGGGTCGCCAGCAGTCCGTGCGTCCACACGTTCGCGCCACCCGCGCCGGTGTTGTCGTCCACGCCGAGGATGGGGCCCAGTTCGTGGTCGGCCCAGCCCGCGGCGAAGATGTCCGTGGCCGAGTAGCAGCGCGCGTCGGTGATCAGCACGACCGGGCCGTGGTAGGTCTGGCCCACGGCGTTCGCGCCGTCGACCGGCGTGATGGTGTGCGAGCAGGAGAACGCCTGGCCCGTCTCGGTCGAGCTGTCGAGCGACGGGAACCACGGGCCGAGGTCGATCTGGCCGGTCGGGTCCTCCGCGTGGCGGCGGCAGATCCTCAGGTTGAGCGGCGTGCTCAGGAACTGCACGGGTTCCGGCGCGATCCGCTTCGGCGTCATCGTCTGGAGCAGGAACTCCGAGGCGAAGATGTGGCCGCCGCCGTTGTCGCGGACGTCGACGATGAGTCCGTTCTGCGGCAACAGGTTCGCGAGCCGGACGAACTCGGCGAGGAACGCCTCCGGGTCGTCGACGCTGAAGGTGAAGATCCGCAGGTGCCCGAACGTGCCGGACGGCGTGGTGACGGGACGCGCCCGGAACACGCCGGGCATCGTCGTCGCGACGTCCTGCGCGGCCATCGCGACCGCGCCGCCCGCGGCCTCTGCCTGCACGACTTTGGGCGCGTGCAACAACTTCTTGGCGCGCGCCTTCTCGTCCGAGTCGAGGTCGACGCCCTGGGCGGCCGCGGCCGGTGACAGAGAATCCACGTCCGTCATCGGTGGCAGGTTCTCGGTGACCTGCCAGTCGACGCGGATCTCCTCCGCGGCGCCCGCCTCGGTGCGGTAGCTGACGACGACCCAGTCCTCGTCGGGCGGGAGCTGGATCACCAAGGGGCGCAACGTGAGCGACTCGAGGCCGCGGGCGAGGTTCGCGGCGGTGTTGCTGCCCGCGAAGACCGCGCCGTTCAGCGCGACGGCACGGGCGATCGGCGTGCCGTTCCAGTGCGTCACCTCGGCGCCGACCGCCAGGCCGGTGAAGCCGGCGACCGTGCGGGCGACGAGGTACTGCTCGGTGCCGTCCTGCGCGAAGCAGCGCTCCAGCTGGAACGGCAGGAAGGCGATCTTGCCGGCGAACGGCGCGGGCAGCAGGTAGTTCGTGTGCAGGTCGCGCACCGAGTGGAAGGTGCTCGACAGCTCGCGGTGGAACTGCCACTCGGCCTCGGCCGTCGCGTCGGTCTGCCGTTCGAGTCTCGCTCTGAGAACTCTGAGTCGCTGCACGGGGTTCACGGCGTGCATGGCGACTTTCAGAGGCAGGTGCGCGTAGTTCTGCTCCAGCAGGATCAACGCCTGGTCGACGATGAGCTTGCGCTGCGCCAGGGTGAGCGTGCCCGCGGTGGCGAGGAACTCGGCGAGTCCGACGGAGTTCGCGATGTTCGGGTGAGCGGTTGCGGTCATGGTGGGGCCTCCTTGCTCAGTAGAGGCTTCCGAGGCCGTCTGGATACACCTTTTTCACCCGTTCGGCCGCTAACTGGAGCAGTTCCCGGGACGACAACTGGAGTAGAGGGAGGCGCGCCATGAGTCCACGTGTCCTCGAACTGCGCATCCACGGGGTGAACAACACGCCCCCGCACGCGATGCTGGCCCTGTCACCGGACGACGTCGAGCGGTTCAGCGGCTGCGACAAGCTCGGCAGCTTCTGGGAGACGAAACCGGACCGGGTGGCCGCGCTGCCCCAGGGACACCCCGGTCAGGCCCCGCCCGGCGTGCGGCGGGAGGCCTACTCGTGGGGCGGGATGGCGCGCAGCAGTCCGGGGATCGGCGGCAGCGGGGTTCCGTCCAGGGCCGTGAACCTGCTGGGCCGCATCGGATGGGCGCTGCTGCTGCCGTTCGGGCTCGCGAACGTCGCCTACTGGTCCCGGAAACTGCCCGTCGACGCGTCGCCGGACAAGCCGCAGAAGGTGTGGTGGAACTCCGGGCGCGGCGCGGCCAGCACGCGCCTGTTCGGGCTGGGGCTCACGTTGCTGCTCGTGCTCGCCGTGTGCGAGGTCGCGATCGACGTCTACGCGGTCCAGTGCTCGCTGCCCGCGGCGAACTGCCGGCGGCTGCCCGAGTTCCTCGACGTGCTCGGGGACCCGCCGCGGCACGTCCGGGTGCTCGTCGCCTCCGTCGTGCCGGTGCTGCTGCTCCTCGGTCTGGTGGCGCTCACCTCGTTGTCCCGCAGCAGGTACGAGGCGGCGCAGAGCACGCCGGAACGCCATGACGGGGTGATGCTCGGCCGGTCGTCGATGTGGCAGGGCGACTCGCGGGTCGGCCGGCTCACCCGGCTGCACCTCGCGGCGGGGTTCTCGGTGGTGGCGCTGGTGACGAGCGTCCAGGTGCCGCAGACCTTCTTCTTCGGCGTCACCGTCGCCGCTGCCGCGGTGCTCGCCGTCGTCGTCGCGCGGGTGGTCGTGACGGCGGCGGACGGACCGGACGTGCCGCAGTCGGTCGGGAACGGTCCGTGGTCGCGCTGGCTGGTGGTGGCGGCGGCACTCGTGCTGGCCGCGCACCTGGCCGGGATCTACGTCCTCGCGCCCGCGTTCGACGGTCCGCTGCTGCTCGTGCAGTGGGGGCCGCCGGTCGTCACCGCGGCGTTGCTCGGGTCGACGCTGGCGGCGTGGTCGTGGCGGCGCAACGACAAGAAGGGCCCGCTCGTGTTCGTGGTGCTGTTCGCCGCGTTCATGGTTGCGGGGCACTGGTCCTCGTGGGCGTGGATCGGCGTTGTCCTGGTGGGTGGCGCCTTCCTGTGGAGGGCGTGGCCGCGGAAGGGCGACGGGTGGCAGGCGTGGCACGGCGCGGGACCCGGTGTGCTGCTCGGGCTGTCGCTGACGGCGTCGGTGACGTTGTCGACCGTGCTGGTGCTGACGTTCCGCGGCTGGGTCGGCGCGGGGCTGCGGGCGTCGTCGTTCTACCTGTGGTTCGGCGCGACCTTCGCCTGTGTCGCGGTCCTGCTGCTGGTGTTCTTGTTGGTGCACGCCGGATTCTTCATGGCCCGCTGGAAGAGGCCGTCGCCGTTCGACGGTGAGGGCACGTCGTCGGTGGTGCGGGCGCGGCACCTCGCCGCCGTGGCCCACCGCGCCGAGAACGTCGTCGGCGTGCTGTCGACGATCAGCGTGCTCGCTCTCGTGCTGACGTGTTACCTCTCCTTCGCGTCGCCCGCGTGGGCCCGGTGGTCGAACATCACGTGGGTGGTGAACGGGAGCAACTGGGTCATCGGTCTCGTGGGAGTGGCGGTGGTCGGGGCGTTCATCGGGGCCGGCACGCTCACCAACCGCCGGCCGCTCGGGCTGGTGTGGGACCTGATGTGCTTCCTGCCGCGCGCGGCGCACCCGTTCGCGCCGCCCTGCTACGCGGAGCGCGCGGTGCCGGAACTCGCCGAGCACACCCACTCGTGGCTGGCGCAGTCGCCGGAGAACCGCGTGGTGCTCTCGGCGCACAGCCTCGGCGCGGTGCTCGCCGTGGCGGCCATCTACGCGTTGCCGCCGGAGGATCTGGGGCGCGTGCGGCTGCTGACGTACGGCGTGCAGCTGCGGCCCTACTTCGGGCGGATCTTCCCCGAGCTGCTCGGGCCGCCGGTGCTCGGCACCCCGCAGGTGCGCGCGGGCACGTTCTTCAGCCTCGACCCGTGGTGGCGGCCGCCGGGCGAGCCGCAGGAGGGCGGGCTGTCGTCGTTGCTGGGCGCGAACTGGGTGAACCTGTGGCGCCGGACCGACTACCTCGGTTTCCCGGTGCAGAGCTGGACGGGCGGTACCGCCGACCGCCGCGCGGACGAGACCCTGGAGGGCGCGTCCACAGTGGAGACCCACAGCGACTACCACCGGTGCGCGGCCTACCGGAAGGCGTTCGCGGAACTCGTCCCGACCGATCTGAACCAGTCACCCGATCGTGGACGTGGAGAGGATGGGAACCTGGAACGCAGTTGACTCGAGGAGAAACATGCGCACGACTGTGGCGGCCCTCACGGGCGCCGTGCTCCTGGCCGCGGGACTGGCCGCCTGCTCGGCACCCGACGGCCCGGCCGGATCGCCTTCCGTGAAGCCGATCGCCGAGACGGCCGTGGCCGCGCCCGCCGCGTCGGGCGACCAGCCCGCCGGCATCACCTACGACGTGGCGCGAATCCCCGTGGGAGCTCGTCTTTCCACCGGCTCGACCGTCGCGGATGGACGGACGACCGTGGAGCTGAAGGTGTCCGGTCTGCTGCCGGACACGAAGTACGGCTCGCACGTGCACACCAAGCCGTGTGGCGCGAAGCCGGCCGACTCGGGCCCGCACTACCAGAACTCGAAGGACCCGGTGTCACCGAGCGTCGACCCCCGCTACGCCAACGCGGAGAACGAGATCTGGCTGGACTTCACCACCGACGCGCAGGGCGCCGCGTCCGCCACGGCCACCGTGGCGTGGGAGTTCCGCGAGGGCGAGGCGAACGCCGTCGTCGTGCACGCCGCGCACACCAGCACGGAACACGGCAAGGCGGGCACCGCGGGCGACCGCCTGGCGTGCCTGACCGCCACCTTCTAGCCGCGCTTTCAGACCGGCCAGGTCAGGGCCACGCTTCCGTGCAGGTGCGGCCCTGACACGGGCTCCAGCACGGCCGCGCGCACGAGGCCCAGCACCTCGTACCGGTCCCCGGCACGCCGGACGAGCCCGCGCACGCGCAGTTCCTGGAGCGCGCGGCCGTGCCCGGCCTCCTGCCCCTCCGCCATCCTGACGAGCAGCGCGCGAGCCTCGTCGTCCATTGTGGACAGCGAGCGCCGCAGCGAGTCGCGCAGGTGCGCCGACGTCGGGTCGAGGGGGTGCGACCGCAACCGCTCGAGCAGGTGCTGCGGCGAGTAGACCATGAACCACCCCGCGGCGAACTCCAGCGCCGACGGCAACCCGTCCAACGCGTGCACGAGCCCCATGAGTGCGGCCTGGTTGGCGGGCTCTGGCTTGAACGCGGGCCGCACCCGGTGCACGTGCGTGAGCAACAGCCGCACCGCGGCGTCGTCGGCCAGCGGCCCCAGCGGGAACACGTGCTCACCGGGCAACCCGGTCGGCGCCAGCGCCGTGACGACCACCCGCAGCCGCGGGTGCGCGTCCAGCAGGTGAGGGTCGGGGCGGTGGTCGGTGACGAGGACGGTGTCCTGGTCGTCGTCGACGGCAGGAGTGGCGTGCGACGGGTGCCAGAGCACGGACCAGCCGTGCCGGAAGTGGAGGTCGCCCGCGACCTCGAGGGCGAGCCTCGTCTTGCCGACGCCGCTGACCCCGGTGATGGTGATGAGGCGCGTCGGGGGGAGCGGCCCGCGGAGGGTGTCGGCGCGGCCGAGCGTGTCGGCGCGGCCGAGCGTGTCGGCGCGGCCAAGCGTGTCGGCGCGGCCGAGCACGATGGCGTCGGCAACGGTGCCGCCTGGTGCGGCGATGTGCCGCACGGCGTTCCCCAGCCCGGCAGCGCTCCCGGCTCGATGCCGCGCCTCCCCCGGCTCGGCACCACCCCTCACCTGACCCGGCCCGGCCCCGGCCTGGCCCGGCCCTGCGGCACCCCCACCACCGCCGGCCCCACCCGGCGCCTCCGTCAGCAACGCCGCCAAAGCCGCCGCCTCCGCCTCCCGCCCCACGATCAGCCCGCCGGGCCCGGCCGGCGCGGGTGGCGCCACCGCCGCGCGACCGGCCGACCGCCCCCCGGCCTGCTGCAGGTCGGCGCGGCTGCCCTCGTCCAGCCGCAGGCCGTCGGCGAGCAGGCGCACCGTCTCCGCACGTGGCGAGCGGGTGCGGCCGCACTCCAGGTCCCGGATCGCCCGCACGCTCACCATCGCGAAGTCAGCCAGCTGTTGCTGGGTGAGGCCCGCGCCGATGCGGTGCGTGCGCAGCAGTTCTCCGAACTCCCTCATCCCGTTCCCTCCCTCGGACTTCGAGTCTCGGGGTGATCGGGCGGCGGGACATGGGTGGCGGACCCCCATATTCACGGCCGCGAGCAGGCACGGCCGGGCCGCGGGCGGGCTCGGGAGCAGCGGTGGCCGGGGGCGTTCGCAAATCTGGGGGGTTGATCCCCATGTGCGGGGCGGCCGCGCGTGCGAGGTTGTGCCGGTGACCTCCGCGGCCGAGACCAGCACCGGCGAGAGCTGGACAGCAGCTTTCGCCCACGCCCTGCGCCCGCTGATCGACGCCTCGCGCACCGAGGTGGCGCCGCCGTTCGACGCGGCGTTCGCCGAGCAGCTCGGGCGCCGGTTGGTGGAGATCGCGGCGCGGACGCTCGTGCTCGAGCTGCACACCGTGCGCGGCACGCTGACGAGCGCGACCAGTGAGGAGCGGTTCGCCGAGTTCACGCGGACGCTGAACCTCTCGAGCGTCTTCAACCGGTACCCGGTGCTCGCCCGGCTGCTCGCGCAGGCCTGTGAGCAGGCCGTTTCCACTCACCACGAGCTGTCGTCGCGGTTCACCCGCGACCGCGCCCAGATCGTCCGCACGATCTTCGACGACCACGACCCCGGCGCGCTGATCTCCATCGAGACGGGGCAGGGCGACGCGCACCAGCAGGGGCGGACCGTGGCGGTCCTGACCTTCGAGTCCGGTGCGAAGCTCGTCTACCGGCCGCGGCCGGTCGGGCTGCACGTGCGCTTCCAGGAGCAGGTCCGGTGGCTGTCCGAGCGGACCAGGATCGACTTCAGGTCGCCGAGGCTGCTGCCCCGCGACGGCTACGGGTGGATCGAGCACGTCACCCACGAGCCGTGTGCGGACGTGTCGCAGGTCGCCGAATTCTACCGGCGGCTGGGCGCGCTGCTGGCGCTGCTCTACGCGGTCGACGGCACCGACATGCACTACGAGAACCTCATCGCGTGCGGTGACCAGCCGGTTCTCGTGGACGTCGAGACGCTGTTCCACCCGACTCTCGTGAACGACGCCGATCCCGCCGCGGCCGCGCTGGTGCGGTCGGTGCACCGCACGGCCCTGCTCCCCCACGTGCTGCTCGGTGACAACGGGGTGGCGGACGTGTCCGGTGTCGGCGGTGACCACGGCGTGCTGTCGCCGTTGAACTCGGTCGACTGGGCCGACCCGGGAACCGACAGGATGCGGCTGGTCAGGCGCCCGCGGACGTCGTCGGGGGCGCGCAACCGGCCGCTGCTCGACGGCACGCCCGCCGAGCCCGCCGACTACCAGGACTCGCTGCTGGCCGGGTTCCGCGCGGGCTACGACGCGATCGTGGCGCACCGCGACGAGCTGCTGCAGCTCGTCCGGGAGTGCGTCGACGAGGAAGTGCGGTTCGTGGCGCGGGCGACGCGGCAGTACGCGCGGCTGCTCGACGAGTCGACGCACCCGTCCGTGCTGGCCGACGCGCTCGACCGCGACCTGGCGTTCGGCGTGCTGGTGGTCGACGACCCGCTGCTCGACCGGCTGGTGCCGTTCGAGGTGTCCGACCTGTGGCGCGGGGACGTGCCGCTGTTCACCTGCCGGCCGGGCTCGACCGACCTGTGGACCGCGTCCGGGCTCCGGCTGCCGGGGATGCTGCCGGAGCCCGGGCTGCACGCCGTCACGCGCAAGATCCTCGCGATGAGCGAGGTCGACCGGCACGACCAGCAGTGGGTGATCACGGCCCTGCTGGCGTCGCGGCCGCGCCCGGTGTCGCACCACAGCGGCGCCGCGGTGCAGGGGCACGTCGCGCCGGTCGACCCGGACCCGGCGCGGCTGCTCGTCGCCGCCTGCGGGATCGCCGACCAGATCCTCGCGCACGCCGTCACCGGGGAGGACCGCGTCAACTGGCTCGGGCTCGAACTGGTCGACGACCGGCACTGGACGGTGCAGCCGCTCGGCGCCGGCCTGTCGAACGGCTACACGGGCGTGGCGCTGTTCCTCGCCGAGCTGGGCGCGCTCACCGGGGCCGCGCGCTACGTCGACTTCGCGCGGGACGCGCTGCGGCCGTTGCCCGACCTGCTGCACCTCTTCGCCGAGCAGCCCGAGCTCGTCTCGGTGGTCGGCGGCGGGATCCACGGCCTGGGCGGCATCTGCTACGGCCTCGCGCGCCTCACACCGTTGCTCGGCCTCGACCCGAAGCTGCTCGCGCAGGCCGTTCAGCTGATGCCGAGGGAGGATTCGTCGCACACCGTCCTGGACGGCGTCGCGGGCTCACTGGCCGCGATGCTCGCCGTGGGCACGCCCGAATCCCTCGCGCTCGCCGATCACTACGCGTCCACTCTGCGTGGGGTCATCAGTTCCACGAATGGTTTCGCCCGTGGCGATGCGGGAATCGGATGGGCCCTGAGGCGTTACGCGGCAACGGTTCGTGACGAGTTATCAGATGTGGCCGCACGAACGTCCCTGGAGAGCGACGCGATCGACCCCACCGACACCGGGTGGTGCACGGGACTGGCCGGTGTCGCGCTCGCCAGGGACGACGAGCGCCTGGCCGGTCTGCTCGCCTCCAGGGAACCGTTGCGGGACATGAGTCTCTGCCACGGCGAACTGGGCGTCGTCGAGGCACTGGCCGCGCACCACCCGAGCGCCGCGAACCGGCGCACGGCCCTGTTGCTGGGAACGCTGGACGAGCAGGGCGCGCGCTGCGCCACCCCGGGCGGCGTGCCGTCACCCGGACTGCTCACCGGCCTGTCCGGAATCGGTCACGGCCTGCTGCGCCAAGGATTCCCGATCCCCTCGGTCCTGCTACTGCAAGCATCACCTGACGAAGAGGAGTGCACCCGATGAACGAGTCCCTGCACAGCGCGGCCGACCGGTCCGACACCGCCGAGCACGCGATCGGCGAGATGGAACTGGCGCCGAAGACGCTGGCGGGTGCGCGGGCGCGTGCGTTGATGGGCCTGACCATGGCGACGAGCGCGTTCGTGGCGATCACCCCGCTTCTCACGGACACGACGGTCAGCGCGAAGTAGGAAACTTTCACGTCGAATACGTCTGGCCGGTCGATTTCGAGACCGGTACGGGCCCGTTAGGGTCCACACATGCAGACAGGAGCGTCCCGGGTGATCGGTCGTGATCAGGAAGTCACGGCCGTCACCGGGGCACTCGCCCGCACCCGTGACTCCCGCGGCGGCGCCGTCTTCCTCACCGGTGAGGCGGGGATCGGCAAGTCGAGGCTCGCCCGGTACGCGGCGGGCGCGGCGTTCGACGAGGGCATGCGGGTGCTCAAGGGGCGCGGCACGACGATCGGCCCGATGGTGCCGTTCCGCCCGATCGCGGAGGCGCTGCTGGGCCTCTTCCGCGGTGATCCGCCGGACGATTCCGCGCTCGGGCCGTACAAACCCGTGCTGGGCACGCTGATCCCGGAGTGGCACGACCACCGGTCGACCACGGAGTCGGTCGTGGTGCTGGCCGAGGCCGTGCTCAGGCTCCTCGCCTCCGTCGCGCGCAAGACCCCGGTGCTGCTCGTGCTCGAGGACCTGCACGAGGCGGACGCGGAAACGCTTGCGGTCGTGGAGTACCTGGCGGACAACCTGGAGGACCAGCCGGTCCTGCTGCTCGCGACGATCCGCAGCGAACCCGGCCACGCGCTGGAGCTGGTCCGCCGGATGGTGCAACGCGGGTCGGGCGCGCTGGTGGAGCTGCACCGGCTGTCGCAGGACGAGGTCGGCCAGATGGCGGCCGCCTGCCTGGACAGCGACCGCATCCCGCCGGAGCTCGTCGATCGCTTGTGGACGGACAGCGCCGGAAACCCGTTCGTGGTCGAGGAACTGCTGCACGGCATGGTCAGCGGCGGCCTGCTGGTGGCCGGGGCGCACGGCTGGCAGGTGCTGGGAGAGCTCAAGCTCCCGGTGCCGGCGGCGTTCGTGCGCAGCGTCGCGCACCGCACGGACAGGCTGGGGCCGCAGGGCCGCGAGGTGCTGTCCATCGCGGCGGTGCTGGGCCACCGGTTCCCGCTCTCCCTGGTGCAGAAGGTGACCGGCGTCGACGACCGCGAGCTGCTGAGCCACCTGCACGCGGGCGTGGCCGCGCAGCTCGTGACACCGGACGAGCCCGCGCCCGACTGGTACGCGTTCCGCCACCCGCTCACCGCGGACGCGTTGCTCGCGCAGCTGACCCTGGCCGAACGCGTCGACCTGTCGGCGCGCACCGCCGACGCGATCGAGGACCTGCACCCGGGACTGCCCGGCGACTGGTGCCCGCTCGTCGCGAAGCTGCGCCTGGACGCGGGAACCGAGACCGAGGCGGGGCTCCTCTTCGCCGAGGCGGGCAGGCGCGCGCTCGCGGGTGGCGCCGCGGAGTCGGCCGTCACGCTGCTCGACCGCGCGCAGGGCCTGCTCACCGGGGAGGCCGGCCTGCGCGCCGACGTCCTCGACACATTGCTGCCCGCGCTCGCCGAGACGGGTGAGTTCGAACGCGCCTTCGCACTCGACGTCGCGGATCTCCAGGCCCTGGACGGACCACGCCGCGCGAAGCTCCACTCGCGACTGTCCCGCGTCGCCTTCACCGCGGGGTGGTTCACCGAGGGCGTCGAGCAGGTGCGGATCGCGAGGACGTTGCTCGGACCGGACGCACCCGACGCGCTCACCGCGTCGCTCGACGTCAACCTGGCCCACCTGACGCTGAACATCCCGAGCCCCGACCGGATCTCGTCGGCGGAGGGCCTCGCCCGGCGGGCCGCCCAGGCGGCGGACCGGGCGCAGCTGCCGGTGGAGGCGTGCGAGGCGTGGCAGCTGCTCGGCATCATCGCGCGCGAGCACGACATCAACGAGGCCAACGCGTGCTTCGGCAAGGCCCTCGCGCTCGCGGACACCCACCACATGCCGATCCAGCACGTCTACGCCCTGGTCCGCCTGGCGGGCAACGACTGGCTGCAGCACGGCGACACCACCTCCCTCGACCGCACGCACGCCGAGGCGTCCCGGGCGGGCGCGATCGCGGTGGCGCACAACGTCGACGCGATCCTCGCGCTGCAGTCCGTGCTGACCGGTGACTACGCCGTGGCGGCCGAGCAGATCGAGCGGTGCCTGCAGACCACCACGCGCCTGCGGTTCCACTCGCTGACCCGGTACCTGTTGATGAGCAAGGCGACGCTGGCCGCGCACCAGGGCAACCGGGCCGCGACCGACGACGCCATCACGGAGTTCGAGGCGGTCGCGAAGAACGGGGCGCAGGAGTACCCGCTGTGCTTCGGGCTGGCCCGCGCGTTCTGCGCGTTGCTGGAGGAGAACCACACCCTGGCGATGACGGAGCTCGACCGCGCGCTCGCCCTGGAGTCGCAGAACCCCACCACGTTCCACCTGTCCGGCACGCACGGCATGCGGGTGCTGCTCGGCGTGCTCGACGGCCGCTTCGGCTGGGCGGACCACCGCGCGCTCACGACGTCGTCCGCCTCGGGGATGCGGTGGAACCGGCAGTTCACCGAACTGGCGCAGGCCGTCCTGCTCGGCCGCGACGGGCGTGGGGACGAGGCCCTGCAGGCCTTCCAGCGCGCGCAGGAGGCCGCGGAGCCGTACCCGCTGGCACGCCACCTCGGTCTGCGGCTGGTCGCCGGGGACGCGGCGTCGTGGGGCGACCCGGTGGCGTGGCTGCGCTCCGCCGAGGAGTACTTCCACCAGCGCACGATCCCGGCGGTGGCGTCGGCGTGCCGGGGCCTGCTGCGCCAGGCGGGCGCGCCCGTGCAGCAACGGCGCAGCGGCACGGACCAGGTGCCGCGGCAACTGCGCGGGCAGGGCGTGACGGTGCGCGAGTTCGAGGTGTTCGTGCTGCTGGCCGACCGCATGGGCAACAAGGCGATCGGCACGCGTCTGCACATCTCCCCGCGCACGGTGGAGAAGCACGTCGCCTCGCTCATCGCGAAGACCGGTCAGCCCGACCGGGAGTCGCTCTCCGCCTTCGCGGCGGGGTTCGGCGGCTGACCCGCTCCGTCCGGCGGGTCGTCGCGCACGCGTTTGCGGTGGCTGGTGTCGCAGAAGGGAAAGCGTTTGCTGCGCCGGCACGCGCACACCGCGACCACGAACCGGTCACTCGTGTGCGTCACGCCGTCGTCGGTGACGAGCTCGACGGGGCCCTCAACGAGCATCGGCCCGTTCGGCACCACCGTCACCCTGCGGGCGTTCTGGCCGGTCACCTCGGATCACCACCAGTTCCTCGTGCCGCTGGCCCGCCTCGATCAGGCCGTGCTGTTCCAGGAAGCCGATCCGGCCGTTCATGACCGGGCCGAACGGCACCCAGCGCCGTTGCACGACCGCCGCCTTGAGGCCGCAGTCGCGCAGGCGTTGCAGCGTCGTGTCCACTCCGCACAGTGCTGAATGGACCATCAGCAGCACACCGCCGGGCACCAGCAGGTCGTGGATCCTGGCGCACAACGGGTCCAGCAACTGACGGCCGTCGAGCCCCGCGTCCCACGCCCTGGCCGGTCCCTTGGCGGCACAGGTGCTCGCGGCGGGCACGTACGGCGGGTTCGAGAGCACCAGGTCGAAGCTCTCGTCCGCCACGACGTCGAGCGCGTTGCCCAGCCTGACGCGCAACGGCACCCGCTGCAGGGCGGCGTTGACGCGCGCCGTCCACACGGCACGCCTCGAAACGTCGACCCCGGTCACCTCGGCGGCGCCGGCGCGGATCGCCGCGATGGCGAGCGCGCCCGTGCCGGTCCCGATGTCGAGCACACGGCCACCGGGCGCGATCGCCGCCGCGTGCAGCGCTTCGACCAGAAGCGCAGTGTCGTCCTGGGGCGTGTACACGCCTGGTGCTCTGAGCAGCCTCACGGCGTTGGAATCCCCCGCCAAAAGACCTTGAAACACCGTGTTTTCCGGGGTTTTCGACGGGTACACGAGGATGTGCTGACGACTGCGTTCCGCCTGCTCGCCCGCGTGCGGGGAGCTCCCGCGCTGCATCCTCGCGGGGTGCGCAGGAGCGGCGAACTGCGCGGCACCGAGCCCTTCCCGCACCATGCCACCGTGACCGCCAGGCTGTCCAAAGGGGCAGAAACGGCGCCGGGCAGGCCGGACGTGCTGGGGCTCGCGGTGCGGATCCCCACCGAGTCGGGCGACTGGGACCTGCTGCTGTCCAGCGCCGGAACGGGCCGGTGGACGCGGATGCTGCCGAAGTTCGCGCGCCGGTGGCAGAACGCCCGGCTCGGCACGCTCCTGCCCTACCGCTACCGCGGCGAACTGGTGTGGTTCACGGCCCTGCCGGGTGCGGGCGAACCGCCGGAGCGGTTCACCCTGCACGCCTCGGGCAGGGACGGCGGCCTGCGGCAGGTCGCCGAGCTGACGCTGCACCACCGCGAGACGGAGCCGGTGGCGTTCGACCCGGTGCTCACCCTGCCGCCGGAGCTGGAACTCGCGCCGCGCTGGTTCGCCCGGCTGCGCGCGCAGGCCTACCGGGGCAGCAGGCTCGGCCGCCGGGGGTCATGACTTCAGCTTGTCGTACACCAGGTTCAGCACGTCCGACGCGGCGACGGCCGTCAGCGCGGTCGACACGAACCGGGTGAGCCGCGGCGCGAACACCAGCCCGGCGGTGAGACCGCTGGCGATCCACACCCCGGCGCAGAACGGGCACGTCAGCAGCTCGCCGATCGCGTGCTGCGCCGGGTGGTCCGAGCGCACCGACTCCTTGAGCTCCGCGTGCCCCGCCGGTTCCTCGTACCGGGTGAACGGCGCCCTGATCGGGCTGGTCACCGCCTCCTTGGTGAGCAGACGGCTCGCCTTGTGCGTCGCCACGGACACGAGTGCGGTGTCCACGAGCGAGAACCGTTCGGGCAACCGGACACCCGTGAGGCGTCCTGCCACCGAGACGGCGCCGGCGAGGGTCGCGTAGCTGCCGATGGCGAGCAGGTAGCCCGGGAGCGGCCTGCCCTCGCCGTACGCCTTCCAGATCTTCCTCACGCCTTCGAAACCTCCGCGCTGACGGCGTTCGGGCCGTTGTACTCGCGGTCGGGCAGCTTCTCGAGCGCCGACACGATGTCGTCGGACGCGCCGTTCTCCCGGGCCTTGTCGACCAGTTGCTGCCTGGCCACCGGGTAGTCGACGCCGGACAGGTGCTTCTGGACCTCGATGGGGTTCTGATCGCTCATGGGGCGCGAATACCCGTCAGGACTCGGCCGAACCCGGTTCCGTCATCGACCGCGTCATCTTCGCCTTGACGGGGTCCGGCGCGACCTTGCCCGCGATCGCCTGCACCTTGTTCTTCAGCGATCCCGCGACCACGTGGTCGTCGCCCTTCATCAGCGCGTCGAATCCCTGCTGGGCGACCTGCGCGGGGTCGTCCTTGTCGCCCGTGGCGACCTTGGTGTCCTGCATGCCGGCGCGGTCGAAGAACTCCGTGTCGGTCGGTCCGGGCATCAGCGTGGTCACGCTGACACCGTTGTCTCGCAGCTCTTCCCGCAGGCCCTGCGCGAACGACGCGAGGAACGCCTTGGAGGCCGCGTAGACCGCGTGGAACGGGCCCGGCGCGGTGGCGGCGACGGACGACGTGAAGAGCACCTTGCCCTCCTTGCGGTCCACCATGTCGCCGATCAGGCGGTGCGAGAGGTGCACGGCCGAGCGGACGTTCAGGTCCACGATCTCCAGGTTGTCGTCGACCGACGTGTCGCGCACGAAGTCGCCGCCGACGCCCACGCCCGCGTTCACCGCGAGCACGTCGACCGGGCGCCCCATCGCGCGGACGCGCGCCACGACGGACTCCACGCCCTCGTAGCCGCGCAGGTCGGCCCGCAGGGGTTCCACGTGCACACCACCGCTGCGCAACCGCAGTTGTGCGGCCGCGTCCTCGATCCCCTCGTCCTCCGCCACGACGACGACGTCGAAGGCGTTGTCGGCGAGGACTTTCGCGAGTTCGTAACCTATTCCACTGGACGCACCGGTTACCACGGCAAGCGCATTCACAGGCGTTCTCCCTTCGGGTCAGAGCCCGGATACCCGTGGCCACCAGGTCGATGCGCATCGGCCGAAAGACCGATGCAACCTCCTCACCCCATCGGGTGTCCTTATCGGTAGGTTGGTCGAAACGACATGGGGGACATTCGTGCGCAAAATTCTTCTCGCGCCGCTGTGCGCGCTGGTCACGGTGGGCGTGGCTGCGTGCAGTCCGTCAGGTCCGGACCAGGCCAACCCGGAGCTGGCGCCGCGCGGCACGACGATGACCAAGGTCAAGCCGACCAGGCAGGACCTGACCACCAAGCTCAGCATCGCGGGCAAGGTCGAGATGAACCCGACGTTCGGGCTCGTCGCGCCGGTCGCGGGCCAGGTGCGGTACTTCGACGTGCCCGCGCCGAACGGCACGCCGACCAAGCCGATCCGGGTCGCGACCGTGTGGAAGGACCAGACGCCGAACTACGTCGAGGCACCCGCGGGGTCCACGTTCAGCGGCAGGCTCGTCGACGACAAGGCGACGGTGACGGCGGGCATGCCGATCGCGTCGGCCAAGCACGTCGGCTACGCGCTCGTCGGCGACATCGACGGCCAGCAGGCGTACAAGATCAGCGGCGCGCTGACCGACGTGACGGCGCAGATCAAGAACGGTCCCGGTCCGTTCCCGTGCACGGTGCTCGGCACGATCGCCGCGCTGCCGCAGGGCACGATCCCGGAGAAGCCGCCGGTCACGCAGGACAACAAGGACGGCGAGAAGAAGGACCAGCCGCAGCAGCAGCCTCAGCAGCAACAGCCGCAGCAGCAGCCGAGCTCCTCGACGGGCCTGCGCATCGTGTGCAGCGCGCCCGCGGACGTGCAGATGATCAACGGCGCCACCGCGTCGATCGAGGTCACCACCGGCAAGGCGGCGCAGGCGCTGGTCGTCCCGGTCGAGGCGGTCGCGGGCCAGCAGGGCAAGGGCAAGGTCGACGTCATCCAGCCCGACGGGTCGCGCCGCACCACCGACGTGGTGCTGGGCCTGACCGACGGCAAGGTCGTCGAGGTCAAGTCGGGCCTCACCGGCGACGAGGAGCTCGCGGTGCCCGGCCCGAACCTGCCGGAGGGGCAGCAGCAGGGCGGCGACCAGCAGCAGAAGCCGACGGGCCCGTGATGACCCAGACCTTCGACCAGCCGACGGTGCAGGTGCAGGCACCACTGCTGCAGCTCAACGGCATCACGAAAGTCCTGAAGGGGCAAGGGGAACCGCGCACGATCCTGTCCGGTGTGGACTTCACCGTCCACGCGGGACAGAGCGTGGCGATCCTCGGCCGCTCCGGCTCCGGCAAGTCGACGCTGCTGTCGCTGATCGGGCTCTTCGACCGCGCCGACGAGGGCCAGTACCTCCTGCACGGCGACGACATCACGAAGCTCCCCGAACGCAGGGCGGCGGCGTTGCGCAGCGCGGAGTTCGGGTTCGTGTTCCAGCGCTTCTTCCTGCTCAAGCACCTCACCGCAGCGCAGAACGTGGCCATGGCGCTCGTGAACGGCCAGGGCTGGTCGGCGCGGCGCAAGCGCAGGCAGCAGGTGATGGACGCGCTGGAGCAGGTCGGCATCGCGCACCTCGCGAAGTCCAAGCCCACCAGGCTTTCCGGCGGTGAGCAGCAACGCGTCGCGATCGCCCGCGCCCTCGTGCGGCAGCCGCGGATCATCCTCGCGGACGAGCCCACGGGCGCGCTCGACACCGAGACCGGCAACCTCGTCGTCGAGGTGCTGCTCAACACGACCAGGCAGGGCTGCGGCCTCGTGCTGGTCACGCACGACCACGACCACGCGCGCAAGATGGGCCGCGTGCTGGAGCTGCGCGACGGGCGGTTCAACTGATGCTTTCCGGCAAGTTCCGGTCCGCCCTCGTCATCGGCGGACAGGGCATCCGCGCCCGAAAACTGCGCACGTTCCTCTCGATGGTGTCGCTCTTCCTCGGCGTCCTCGCCGTCGTCGCCGTGCAGGCGGGCGCCGAGATCGCCGAACGCGCGATGCTCACCGACGTCGAGCTCCAGTCGGGCAAGGACGGCACCGTCACGGGCTACGTCCCCGGTGAGAAGGGCGCGCCGGGCATCGTCGAGGCCATGATGAAGGGCCGCACGGACGCGGTCGCGATGATCGGCTCGAAGGCGATCATCGGCGAGCCCGGCGTGCGCCCGATCAACGAGGGCGGCATGCCGTTCGAGTACGCGGGCCGCGGCGGCGACTACTCCGGCCCGCAGGTCTACTGCGACTCGAACGGCACCTGCACCGAGCAGAAGCAGCCGGAGAAGAAGCCGGACGGCCAGGCGATCGAGGTCAGCATGGTCGCGCTGACCGGCGACATCCGCCCGTTCAAGCCGTTCCGCCCGGTCTCCGGCAGCTGGCTCGAGTTCGACACCGCGCCCTCGCTCGCCCCGAGGATCGTGCTGAACGAGGAGGCCGCCAAGGGCCTGCGGCAGTACCGCGTGCCCGGCGAGATGATGATCGAAGGCGCCACCCACCACGTGTCTCCGCAGATCACGGGCGTGGTCCAGGACGGCTACTTCCAGCCGCGCATCTACATGCGCCTCGACGAACTGCGCACGTGGATGCCCGCGGCGGCCGAGACCACCGAGGTCGACCGGATGCGCGGCGGCGGCACGAACCTCGAGCTCTACCTGCAGCCGGGCTCCGACGAGCTCCAGCAGCTGCTGAAGGCGAAGCTCGCGGGCGTCGGCATCCCGCAGGACCAGATGCACTTCCAGGTCGTGAAGTCCAAGGAGCGCATGGAGTCCGAGCTGCGCATCATGCGGCTGATCTTCCTCGGCATGGCGCTCCTGGTGCTGCTGATCGGTGTCGCGGGCATCCTGAACGTCGGCCTCGCCACGGTCGGCGAACGCGTCGAGGAGTTCGCGCTGCGCCGCGCGGTCGGCATGTCCCGCATGCTGCTCGCCGGCATCGTGCTCGCCGAGACCCTGCTCACCGGCCTGCTGACGGCCGCGCTGGCGATCGGCGCGGGCGCGGCCGGGCTGCAGGTGGCGCTGATGATGTTCGGCAGCCGGTTCCCGTCGTTGCAGGGCACCGCCTTCCCGTGGGAGGCGGGTGTCGCGGGCGTGATCGCCGGGCTGATCGCGGGTGTGCTGGGTGGGCTCATCCCGGCCATCCGGGCGGCGCGGATCCCGATCGCCACAGTCATGCGAGCCTGAGTGCTGTGGCCGCCGAACCGGGGGTTCGGCGGCCACAGCGCTTTCGGCTCGTCGCCGGCGAAGCCCCGGACCGCTTGCTGCGGGCCGGGGTTTCGCGTTTTCCCGGGGACTAGTTGAGCTCGTCCGGGTTCGGCCCGATGCGCCCACCCCGGTCCAGAGTGGACAGAGCCTCCACCTCGGCGTCCGGCAGCTCGAAGTCGAACACGTCGATGTTCTCCCGGATCCGCGACGGCGTCACGGACTTCGGGATCACGACGTTGCCGAGCTGCAGGTGCCAGCGCAGCACGACCTGGGCCGCGGACTTGCCGTGCGCGAGCGCGATCTTCTGCACCACCGGGTCGGTGAGCAGCTCGCCGCCCTGGCCGAGCGGTGACCACGCCTCGGTGACGATGCCGTGCTCGGCGTGGAACGCGCGCAGGTCGGCCTGCTGGAAGTACGGGTGCAGCTCGATCTGGTTGACCGCGGGCGTCACGCCGGTCTCGTCGATCAGCCGCTGGAGGTGCGCGGGCTGGAAGTTGGAGACGCCGATCGCGCGGACGCGGCCCTCCTTCTGCAGCTCCACGAACGCCTTCCAGGTGTCGACGTAGTTGTCGCGCGCCGGGGTCGGCCAGTGGATCAGGTACAGGTCGAGCACGTCGAGGCCCAGCTTGGACATCGACGCGTCGAACGCGCGCAGCGTGTTGTCGTGGCCGTGGTCGTCGTTCCACAGCTTGGTGGTGACGAAGACCTCGTCCCGGGCCACGCCGGACTGCGCGATCGCCGCGCCGGTGCCCGCCTCGTTGCCGTAGGCGGCGGCGGTGTCGATGCTGCGGTAGCCGGCCTTCAGCGCCTCCGCGACGGCCGGGGTGGCCTCCGCGTCGGGCACCTGCCAGACGCCGAAACCGAGCTGGGGCATGACAACGCCGTTGTTGAGCTTCACGGTGTTCAAGAGAAATCCTTACGGTCGTTACGGGATCAGCGTCGGAGCGGTGCCGCCGTCGACGCGCAACGCGGCTCCGGTCGTCGCGGACGACAGGTCCGACGCGACGTAGGTGATGAGGTTCGCGACCTCGTGGGGACGGATCAGGCGGCCCAGCAGCAGCGTGGGGCGTTCGGTGCGGACGAACTCGGCCTCGCCGCCCTCGCCGACGCGGTCGCGGATGAACTCCTCGACGCCGGGCGTCAGGGTCGGGCCGGGCAGCACCGAGTTCACGGTCACGCCGGTGCCCTTGACCTCCTGCGCCATGCCGCGCGACAACGCCAGCTGGGCGGTCTTCGTCATGCCGTAATGGACCATCTCGGTCGGCGTGAAGACGGACGACTCGCTGCTCACGAAGATCACCCGGCCCCAGCCGCGGCCGACCATGCGGGGCGTGTAGTGCCGGGCGAGCCGGACGCCGGACATGATGTTGGTGTCGAAGTAGCGCTGCCACTCGGCGTCGTCGACCTCGAACACCGGCTTCGCGCCGTAGATGCCGAGGTTGTTGACGAGCACGTCGACGTCCGGCACCTGGTCGACCAGCGAAGCGGCTCCCTCGGCGGTCGCGAGGTCCGTCGCGACTCCGCGCACGTCACCGTTTCCGCTGAGCTTGCCGACCGCCTCGGCCACGCGCTCCTCGGTGCGGCCGGTGATGACGACGGCGGCACCCGCCTTCAGCAGGGCTTCCGCCGTGGCGAAGCCGATGCCGGCGGTGGAGCCCGTCACAAGTGCCGTGCGTCCCGACAGATCCATGTCTCTCCCCGGTAGACTTGTTGAAGACGATTACAAGCGTACGCAATAGTTGCACACGCTGTCTATTCGAGAAGGGTTGACCTATGTCACTGGACGACGACGCCGTCCAGGCGCGCGCACAGGGCTGGCGCACGCTCGCGGCGTTGCACGCGCGCATCGAGGACCGTCTGGAGCGAGCGCTGCAGAAGGCCCACGAGCTTTCCGTCAGCGAGTACACCGTTCTGGACGTCCTCAACCGCCAGGACGGCTTCCACCTTCGGATGAACCAGCTCTCCAACGCCGTGGTGCTCAGCCAGTCGGCCACGACGCGGCTGGTCACGCGCCTGGAGGACCGCGGCCTGCTCGCGCGCTACCTCTGCCCGACCGACCGGCGCGGCATCTACACCGAGGTCACCGAGAAGGGCCACGAGCTGCTCGCGCTCGCCCGCCCCACGCACGACGAGGTGCTGTCCGAGTCGCTCGCGGAGGCGGGGGACGTCCCGGAGCTGAAGCCACTCGTTGAGGCGCTCGCCAAGCTCTGACCGTTCCAGCAAGATCGCGCACATGGATCTCCACGCCCTGATCCGCGCCGAAGCACCGCTGGCCGAGCAGCAGCGCGCCCTCACCGAACCGGTGCTGACCGCGCTCGTCGACCACGGCGTGCACCGCATGATCGCCCCGAAGCGCTACGGCGGTGCCGAGCTCGGCCTGCCCGAGTGGAGCCGCGAGCTGCAGGAACTGGCGCGCGCGGACGCCTCGACCGGCTGGACCGCGATGACGACCACCTCCTCGTCGTCACTGGCCTGGTACCTGCCCACCGACGCCGCCGACGAGGTCTTCGGCGACCCGCGCGCGTTGATCGCGGGCACCGCCGCACCGCTGGGCAAGGCCGTGGAGGCCGACGGCGGCTACCGCGCCACCGGCCGCTGGGGCTGGGGCAGCGCCGTCGCGTACTGCTCGTGGGTCATCGGCGGCACCATCACGCCCGTGGGCCCGCGTCTGGCCGTGTATCCGCGTGAGGACGTGACGATCCACGACACGTGGCACGCCGCCGGCCTGCGCGCCACCAGCTCGCACGAGTTCTCCGTCTCGGACGCCTTCCTGCCCGCCCGCCGCGCGGTGTGGCCGATCGGCACCCCACCCGGCATCGAGGGCCCGATCACGGTGTTCCCCTACTTCAGCTTCCTGGCCGTCGGCGTCGCGTCCGTGTGCCTCGGCGTGGCGCGCCGCGCGATCGACGAGATGGAGTCGCTGGCCGTCGAGAAGGTGCCCCAGTACGCGACGTCCCGGCTCGCCGAGCAGACCGGCGTGCAGATCGAGCTCGCGCTGGCGGAGGCACGGCTGTCGTCCGCGGCGGCGTTCCTGCACGAGGCGCTGAGCACGGCCTGGGACCACGCCGTGAACGGCGAGCCGACCCCTGACCCGATCAAGGCACGGCTGCGGCTGGCCTGCTCGTTCGCCTCGGGCGAGGCGACGGACGTGACGCAGAAGGCGTTCGCGGCGGGCGGCGGCAGCTCGGTGTTCGAGTCGTCGGCGTTGCAGCGTTGCCTGCGGGACGCGCACGTGGCCGCGCAGCACACCGTCGTGTCGCGGCGGATGCTGGAGACGTACTCGATGCTGCGGCTGGGACTCGCCCCGGACATGTCGAGGTTCTGATCCGGGAGCTGGGTAGTGTGCGGGGCATGCCCGACACGCAGTACGAAGACCTGCTCCGCCACGTCCTGAAAGAAGGCGTGCGCAAAGAGGACCGCACCGGCACCGGCACGCGGTCGATCTTCGGCCACCAGCTGCGCTACCCGCTCGCCGCGGGCTTCCCGCTGATCACGACGAAGAAGGTCCACTTCAAGTCGATCGCGTACGAGCTGCTGTGGTTCCTGCGCGGCGACAGCAACGTGAAGTGGTTGCAGGACCACGGTGTGTCCATCTGGGACGAGTGGGCCTCCCCCGAGGGCGAACTCGGCCCGGTCTACGGCGTGCAGTGGCGCTCGTGGCCCACCCCGGACGGCGGGCACGTCGACCAGATCGCCGAGGTGCTGAAGACGCTGAAGACGAACCCCGACTCGCGCCGGATCATCGTCTCCGCGTGGAACGTCGGCGAGATCGCGAACATGGCGCTGCCGCCGTGCCACGCCTTCTTCCAGTTCTACGTCGCCGACGGCAAGCTCTCCTGCCAGCTCTACCAGCGCAGCGCGGACCTGTTCCTCGGCGTGCCGTTCAACATCGCCTCCTACGCCCTGCTGACGCACATGATCGCCGCGCAGACCGGTCTCGGCGTCGGCGACTTCATCTGGACCGGCGGCGACTGCCACATCTACGACAACCACGTCGAGCAGGTCGAGCTGCAGCTCAGCCGTGACGCGCGCGAGTTCCCCGAGCTGAAGATGGCTCCCGCCGCCTCCCTGTTCGACTACGCCTACGAGGACTTCGCGATCGAGGGCTACGACCCGCACCCCGGCATCAAGGCGCCGGTGGCGGTGTGATCGGCCTGATCTGGGCGCAGGCCGCGAACGGCGTGATCGGCCGCGACAACGCCATCCCGTGGCACGTTCCCGAGGACATGAAGCGCTTCCGGCAGATCACGTCGGGCGCGGCCGTCCTCATGGGACGCCGCACCTGGGAGTCGCTGCCGCCGCGCTTCCGCCCGTTGCCCGGCCGGCGCAACCTCGTGCTGTCGCGCACGCCGCAGGAGGGCGTGGAGACGTTCTCCTCGCTCGAGAAGGCCCTGGCCGACGTCACCGGGGACGTGTGGGTGATCGGCGGGTCGGCGGTGTACGCGGCCGCGCTGCCGTTCGCCGACCGGGTCGAGGTGACCGAGATCCGCGAATCGTTCGAAGGCGACACGTACGCGCCGGCGATCGACCGCGAGCCGGTCAGCGTCGGTGAGTGGCTGGAGTCGAGCGGCGGCCTGCACTACCGGTTCGTCACGTACTGAAATCGACAGCCCAGACTGTTCAGTCTAGGCTGTCTACCATGACCGATCCGGCCTCCCTCCTCCAACGGCTGCGCGTGCTCGTCGGACGGCTGCGCCGCAGGCTGCAGGACGAGTCGTCGGTCGACGAGCTGAGCGCACCGCAGGCGTCCGCGCTGGCCAGGCTGTTGCTGATGGACGAGCCGTCGACCGCGAGTCAGCTCGCGGGCGCCGAACGCGTGAAGCCGCAGTCCATGGCCAAGACCCTGACCTCGTTGCACGAGCAGGGCCTCATCCGGCGCGCGGCCGACCCGAGCGACGGCCGGCGTCAGCTGATCACGCTCACCGACGAGGGCCGTGCGGCCGCCCGGGGCGCGCGAGCCGCCCGCAACGAGCGGCTGACCGAGCTGATCGCGCAGCGGTTCACCGAGTCCGAGCGGCAGGTGATCGCCGAGGCGCTCACGTTGCTCGAGCGCGTGGTGGACGAATGACGGCCACCACCGGCTTCGACCGCCGCCTGATCACACCTCTGGTCGCCGGGGCGGTGCTGAACCCGGTCAACACCACGATCCTGTCGGTCGCGCTGGTGCCGATCGGGGTGTCGTTCGGCGAACCGCCCTCGGCGACGGCGTGGCTGATCACCTCGCTGTACGTGGCCACCGCGATCGGGCAACCCGTGGCGGGCCGTCTGATCGACACCTGCGGGCCGCGCAGGCTGTTCCTCCCGGCGACCGCGCTCGTCGGGATCGCCGGCGTGCTCGGCACCTTCGCACCGAACCTGGCCGTGCTCGTCGTAGCGCGCGTATTGCTCGGCCTCGGCACGTGCGCCGGCTACCCCGCGGCGATGCGCCTGCT
Source organism: Lentzea albida (assembly GCF_900111005.1). Taxonomy (GTDB): domain Bacteria; phylum Actinomycetota; class Actinomycetes; order Mycobacteriales; family Pseudonocardiaceae; genus Lentzea; species Lentzea albida. The sequence continues at coordinate 5,207 of NZ_FOFV01000025.1, read as the reverse complement.
GCGCGACGAGGCCGACCGCACGGGCGACGACAGCCCCGGCGGCGTCCTCACGATCCTCGCGATCTCCACCCAGACCGTCTCCGTGCTCGGCCCGCCGCTCGGCGGCCTGCTGGTCGACTTCGGCGGCTGGCGCACGACGCTCGCGATCAACGTGCCGCTCGCCCTGGCCGCGTTCGCGCTCGGGTGGCGCTACTTCCCCCGCTCACGGCCTCGGATGCGCGAGCGCAGGCCGTTGTTCGACCTCAGCGGCCTGAACACACCACTGGTGATCACCTACGTCCGCGCGGTGCTCTCGTACCTCGTGTCGTACAGCTTCATCTTCGGCTTCACCCAGTGGCTGCAGGCGGAACGCGGGTTCAGCGCGGGCCAGGCGGGCCTGGTCGTCCTGCCGGTGTTCGGCGTCGGCGTCGCCGTGTCCGCGCTCACCGGACGCAGCGAAGCGTTGCGCGGCAAGCTGATCGTCGCGGCGGCCGGCCAGCTCGCGGTCTGCGCGCTCCTGCTCGCGCTGGGCACGTCGAGTCCGCTGTGGATGCTCCTGGCGGTGACGGTGCTGAGCGGCGTTCCCCAGGGCCTCACCAGCCTGGCGCTGCAGAACGCCGTGTACCGGCAGGCCGATCCCGCCTCCGTCGGCGCGTCGGCGGGCCTGCTGCGCACGTTCGGCTACCTCGGCGCCATCGTGTCGGCCGTCGTGCTGGGACTCGTGTTCGGTGACACCGTCGACACCCGCGGCCTGCACGAACTGGCGATCTTCCTCGTCGTCACGAGCCTCGCGTTCCTGCTCGTCAACGTGGTAGACCGCTCGCTGAAGGCGATCCGGACCTCCTAGCGGCGCCCGCCGAACTCCCACTCGTGCACCTCGACGGCGTCGTACCGCTCCGCGGTCAGCACCGCCACCGGGTCGGCCGACGCGACCAGCGCCGCCGTCCCCAGCCAGGCGCTGCCGTCGTCCGACAGCAGCGGCCCGTACGCGATCAGCTCGTCCGGTCGGGCGGGCACGAGGTCGGCGGGCTCGCCGGAGGAGAACCCGAGCACCAGGTGCCCCTCCCTGCCGCCGGTGAAGTCCCACATCGTCCGCCCGAGCACGTTGCGCCACCTGCGCACCAGCACGTCCCGGTAGCCACCGGCCTGGTAGACGGGTTCGTCGAACGCGAACGCCCGCGCGGCCGCCGCGTCCGGCACGTCGACGACGTGCACGCTGCCGGTGAGCACGCCGCCCGCGAACGTCGGACCGCGGGCGATCAGCTCGAAGCGGTCCATGTAGGACCAGTGCTCCTCGAGCATGGCTCGGCGCAACGGCATCGAACCGGGACGGTCCCGGTGGTAGGTGAAGAACTCCATCAGCGCCGCCGCGCCCGCGCGTGCCACGCCTCCACGATCAGCTCCTCCAACTCCCCCACCTCGATGTGCTCCAGCCGCACCAGGATCGCCGGATACCCGTTGAAGTGCGGCGTCGTGAAGTACACCGAGTGGTCGGAGGCGAGCAGGGCCTCCTTGGCCCCCAGGTCGGGCACCCGAGCGGCCAGGATCGGCCCGGAAGGAGCCGCCGCGCCCAACGCCTTGAGGTCGACCTTGCGCAGCGGCCGTTCCCAGACGAACAGCTTGTCCCTGACCCTCCAGTCGACGACGCCCTCGCGCACCCGCTCCGTCACGTCGGGCATGGAGGTGGCGATCCGGTGCACGTCGTCCCAGGTGGCCATCACGAGCTCCTACAGGTGGTCCGGCGGACGCTGCTGCTCGGCGAGGAACCGTTCGAACTCGGCGCCCAGTTCGTCCGCGCTGGGGATGTCGGTGGTGCCGACAGTCTGGATGAACGCGTCGTACTGCCGCTCGAGCGCTTCGACGACCTGCGCGACCTCGTCCGACTCCGCGACCTGGCGGTGGATCTCGGCGTCGGCGGCCTGGGCGGCCTCGACGAGCGAGCCGATGGGCAGGGCGAGGCCCGAGGCGCGGGCGACGGCGTCCAGCAGCGTCACGGCGGCCGTAGGGTACTGGGACTGCGCCAGGTAGTGCGGCACCTGGGCGGCGAAGCCCATCGCGTCGTGGCCCGCCTGGCCCAGGCGGAACTCGAGCAGGCCCGACACGTTGCCCGGCACCTGCACGCGGTTGAAGAACGGCTGGTACTCGCTCACCAGCTCGGGGCGCGTGGCGTGGCCGATGACGTTCAACGGCCGTGTGTGCGGCACGCCCATCGGGATGCCGTGGAAGCCCACGGTCAGACGCACGCCCCAGCGGTCGATCAGGGAACGCACGGCCTGGATGAACGCCTCCCAGCCGCGGTCCGGCTCCGGGCCGGTGAGCAGCAGGAACGGGTGCCCGGCGCTGTCCCAGAGCAGGTGCACGACCAGTTCGGGAGCGGCGTAGTCCTCCCAGTGGTCGGTCGCGTAGGTCATCAGCGGGCGGCGCGAGCGGTAGTCGATCAGGCCGTCGATGTCGAACCGCGCCACGACGCGGCTCTCGAGCGTCTCCAGCAGGTGTTCGGAGAGCAGGCGGCCCGCGGCGCCGGCGTCCATGAAGCCCTCGAAGTGGTGCAGCAGCACCGCACCCGTCAGGTCCGGCACCTCCGAGTCCACCTCGTACAGGTTCTCCGGGTCCACCGCGCGCCTCCTGATCACTAGCTCTCGTCTCGTCCAAGCCAACCACGAGGACACGGAACTGATTCCGCACGGGTCGATTAGCCCATACGGACCGTGTGCGCGCATCACCTCACGGGTACTCCCACGCGGTGGACAGGCGCTGGGTGATGCGTGGAACTGTGGTCGCGGCCGTCGTCATTCTCCTCGGCGCGGCGGTGTTCGTCTTCGGCCAATTCAGGCCCTTCGGCGGTGAATCGATCGACCGCAGCCAGCCCGCGATGCTCAAGTCCGTGCGGGACCTGAGCCAGTACCACGCCGCGGCGGGCGAGTTCCAGGTCGTGCTCGACATCGAGGACGACGTCAAGTGGGTGCCGGCGGCCCTCGCGGGCGAGCGGACGCTGTTCGTCGCGGCCGGGTCGGTCAACGCCTTCGTCGACTTCGGGACGCTCGCCGACGACGGCCTGGTCGTGTCCCCGGACGGCAAGACCGTCGAACTGCGCGTGCCGAAGCCCCAGCTGGACAAGCCGAACCTGCACCACGACAGGTCGTACGTCTTCAGCCAGGAACGCGGCCTGATCAACGACCTGCAGGCGCTGGCGGGCCCTCCCGACCAGCAGAAGTTCTACGTCGCTGCGGAGGGCAAGCTCGCGGAGGCGGCGAAGCAGTCCGAACTGCTCAAGCGCGCTGAGGACAACACACGAGTGATGCTCACCGGAATGCTGCAGGCGCTGGGATTCCAGGTGAAAGTCGTCGGCGACTGAGCCGAACCCTTCCTCCCGATCCTTCCGAACGTCGAGCGGTGACCCCATCGCTCCGGGATAGGATCCGTTGGTGGAAGACGATCTGATGGCCTGGGCACCCGCGCAGGGCGCTGCGCAGGCGCCCGAGATCGCGTTGCCCGGCTACAGCGCCTTCCGCGTGATCGCGCAGGGCGGCGAGGGCACGATCTACCGCGCCCGCCAGGACGGCCTGGGCCGTGACGTCGCGGTCAAGGTGCTCCAGGTGACGGACCCGGCCACGGTGGCGCGCTTCCGCCGCGAGCTCGCGATCACCGTCGAACTGGGCCGCCAGCACCCCCACATCGTCACGGTGCTCGACACCGGCACGCTGCCCGACGGCCGCCCGAGCATCGTCATGGAGTTCTACGAGCGGGGCTCGCTGCACGACAGGTTGCGCGCCATGGGCCCGTTGCCCGTGCAGGACGTGGTGGCCGCGGGCATCGCGGTCGCGGACGCGCTGGCGTTCGCGCACGGCCAGGGCATCCTGCACCGGGACGTGAAGCCGCAGAACGTCCTGGTCCTCCCGACCTCGTACGTGCTGGCCGATTTCGGCATCGCGCGCGGCGCCGACGCGGGCCATTCCGCGTCGCTGCAGATGGTCAGCTACCGGCACGCCGCCCCGCAGATGATCGAGGGCGCCACTCCGTCGTCCGCCGACGACATCTGGTCGCTCGGCTCGACGCTGTTCACGTTGCTGGAGGGCAAACCCCCGTTCGCCTCGGACAACCCGGACGAGGACACGCTGCTGTCCTACGTCGGCCGGGTCAGCTCCGGCGAACCGCGGGCGCTCACCCGGTTCGACGTGCCGGCGTGGCTCGTCGCGGTGATCCACCGCTGCCTGCGCAAGGACCGCGCCGAGCGGTTCGGCTCCGCGCTGGAGCTGCGGGACGCGCTGATGGCCGCGAACTCCGGCACCGCACTGTCCTCTGTGGACCCCGATGCGACGTCGATGCTGGGCGAGCGCCCGGAGTTCTACCCGGAGGGCCCGACCGAGGCGCCGGGCTTCGGCCCGCGCGGGTTCAGGCCGGAGCCGGAACCCGAGCCCGAACCGGAGGCCGAGCCCGACGACTCGTGGCAGGGCCGCCTCGAGGACCTGACCTACCGCCACCACGACTTCGTCCCACCGCCGCCCCCGCCCCGGCCGCACCCGGTCGCGGTGCTGCCGACGGTGGACCTGCCTCCCGCCGAGCCGATGACCGGGCCGGTCCGCAAGAGCAAACGCGGCGCGGTGCTCGCGTTGCTGGCCGTGATCGCCGTGACCTCCGGGCTCGCCGCGGGCATCTTCCTCAACCGCGGCGGCGACGGTCAGCAGGCCCAACCTCCTGTGACGACAACGGCACCGCCCGTGCCGACGTCCGACTCGGCCGACGCCGGTCCTTCACCGAACAGCGATCCTCGCTTCGTCCCGGTGCTCAAGCGCGCCGAGTACAAGGGCAGGTCGATCGAGCTGGAGTGGACCGACCCGAGCGACGGCCAGGCGCAGTTCGTGGTGGTCGACGTGACCGGCGAGAAACCGTACGCGGTGGTCACGGTCACCGGCGGTGGCACCAAGTACGTCATCGAGGACGGTGGCGGCGACCGCCGGTGCTTCCAGATCGCGGCGATCGGCACAGCCGGGGAGCGCGGCGGTTCCGCGAAGGTGTGCGCCAACAAGAACTAGTGGCGCGTCCCAGAAGGTCGGCGAGGTAATCCACGCCCAGCAGGGCGCCTCGCGGCACCGCCCCCACGCCCCCGTACAACCAGTACGAGGACGTGGGGGCGGCACCACGATCCACCCGTCTGACCGCGAATTCCCCCGGCAACCTTCTGCGCCACACCACTAGCTTGAGTTTTAACCTGTTCGGCGGGGCCGTGG
>NZ_FOFV01000026.1 GCF_900111005.1 Lentzea albida | reverse complement strand
TGAGGAGAGATTTCAGTGAGCACCGTCAGCGACAACGCATGAACGCAACTCCCGAAGATGCTTCAGTGATCGCGCAGCGACTGCACCTCGCCGCCGGCTTCCACTCGTCCGAACGCGACTGGGTCGTGGATCGCCTGGCCGCGCTCGGTTCCCGTCTGCGGTCGTACCGCGACGACGAGATCGAACTGGAGATCAGCCTCAAAGACCGCAAGGGCGTCGAGCAGCGCGTCATGCTGCAGTGCTGGATCAACCACGGCCATCGGCTGCACCTCGTCGCCACCTCGTCCCAGCGAGAGCTTCCCGCGGCGCTCAACGAGGTCCGCGACGAACTGATCCGTCAGGTCGGCGAGACCAAGACCCGCACCGAGCCGCGCAGCAACCGCGCGCTGCGGTCCGTCCCGACACCACCCGAACTCGGCTAGCGGCACAGGCATCGGTCGGTCCGGCAACGCCCCGACATCAGAGCGCGTGATCGGGATGTGCCATTCAAGTGTCCGTGAGGCGAGTAGGCACTTTCCGCAACATGACAGCGTTGGTGGACGAACTCGATTTGATCCCTGCTCGCGATCCCGGTCGTGTTCGTACTCGGCTTCGGGCTTCGTCCGCTGGGGTTCTGCACTGCCGATCCATAATGGACGATACGGGGGAGGCGGCGTGCCATGAGGTCGCGAGGTCGTCATCACGAACCGGAGGAGCTGCCCGCCGATGATCGCACCAAGGGGCGTCAGGACGCGCAGGGGCGACACGCACACGCTGATCCCTGCTGCCCATTGTTGCCCTTCGCCACGGCGTTGACATTCGACCCCGCAGCTGGAGCAGCGTAGGATGAGGTTACCGAAGGCATGTCGTAGCACCGGCGGTCAAGCTGGTGCCGCCTTGGGCGCATCAGGAAGCCCGGCTGGTTCAGCTGGAGGCGGGAGCGCCGAGATGACCTCGGATCTGCTCTGCGCTACTGCGGCGTTGACCGTACGACACGGTCTGAGGCTGCCATTGAAACCAGACGCGATGTCCGACAGGCACTTTCCGGGGGCTGGCGACCGTTGTCGACCGACCCGGCCATCGATGTCCCTGCGCTCGTCGCTCCGGCCAAGCGACCCTGGTGACACCGGAGTCGTGCTCAAGACCGGCTCCCGGCTTGTAGGGGGCAGCCCGGTGGCGGACATCCTGGGCGCGATGTCGGTCGCATTCATGGATAACTACTCGTCCACCGCCAGTATCACCGTCGCTCGGTCACACGCGTCACCTGCGCCTCCGTGGCCGAGCCCGCAGGCCGATCGCCAGCACCGTCATACCTGAGCAGCTGCTGCGCTGCAGGCAGGTGGTGAATCAGGCCAGAACGGCGACGCGCTGTGCGGTCGAACAGCTCGAGATTTGCGAGACGCAGCGTGTGGCGTCGGCGGGCTTGGTTCGTCGGATGTACAGGTCGCGGAGTTCTGGGTATTCCTGGGTGTGCAGTCGTCAGTTCGATGATCGGGGCGAGCTCGATGTGGTCGAGCCTGAAAGCACAGATGGAGACGGTGCGCGACACGCGGGCGATGGCGTGGGAGTCAGTGCAAGCGCGCGCAACGAAGGGCGGACGACCTCAGTAGCGAAGCGACGCACTGACTTCAGTCTCGGGCGCGTCCTGCGGCCGCCGTTCAGGCTTCGGGTGTGAACGACGGTGTGCGGCGACTTCTGCTCCCACTACACCGATCCCACGTGCGCTCGCCACTGCGGCCGGATCAACATCTGCGCATGACTGGTCTGGGGCTTCGGGAATCTTCCCGAACGACTTCGCTTGTCCCGCAAGGGAGGTGCCACAGAGGATTCGTGCGAACACGATGAGGTGTAGGGTTGTGTCTGTGGGGCAGATGCGCTTTCGCACTTCCCAATCCCTCGCGCCGTGTAGCCACTTCGGCTTCAGCGCGGGACGCGAAGAAAGTCGGAACCATGAGAAACCAGAACATGTCGCGTCCCGAAACGGTGGACGAGCTGTTCAGTCATCCCGAAGAACACCACTCACTCGCAAAATCCGGTTCCCCCGACGAGCAGCTGTCCTGCGTGAACCTCTTCCTCGAACCTGTGCAGGAACCGCGAAGTACAGCCTGAAACGCCGGTAATTCATTGCCCGGCAACAGAGGCGCACACTCCACAAAGGATCGGAAGGCGCATGCCCGACACTCGTGAAGGCGTGGCAATCGTCGCCCAGCGCCTACGCCTCGCCACCGGATTTCTCTCATCCGAACGCGGCTGGGTCTCGGAACGCCTGGCTGCGCTCGGCCTGAGGTTGCGGTCATTCCGCAACGACGAGGTCGATCTGGAAATCAGCCTGAAGGACCGTCAGGGCGCAGAGCAGCGAGTCACCCTGGAATGCTGGATCAACTGCCGGCCCCGCCTGCACTTCATCGCCACGTCCTCGTCGCGCGATCTGTCCGCGGCGCTGGGCGAGGTTCGCAACGAGCTGATCCGGCAGGTCGACGAGGCCGAGAAGCGCACTGATCCACGCAGCAACCGCACACTGAGGTTGGTGCCCGGATTGCCCGACAGCGACTAGGGCCACGCGGCCGGCACGGATGCTCAGACGGTTGACGTCCGGACGTGCTGAGCGGGGCGGCGCAGGCACCCTGCGGCTGGCTGCGCATTCAAGCGTCGTCACCGCCAGGCCGGGGCGCAGTCCTTCCCTGCGGTCGTACCGCGACGACCAGATGCGCTGTGGTCCGTCCCCGCCACTCGAACTCGGCTAGAGGCGTGCTGGCGCGTGGTGCGGCTGTGTGCGGAGTAGCGTTGGAATCATCGATGGACCTGCAGGCGCAGAAGAACACCCCGTGACGGGTTCTGCTCGGGTCGGTGGGAGGATCCGAGCGGGCGCCGCCGTGGTGTCGGCCGTTCTCGTGCTGCTCGCGGCCGTCCTGGCGATACTGCTAGGTGTCTCAGAGGCTGGCGTGGCGCTGCTGGGTGTTCTCGCGTGGCTGGTCGCGCTGGCGGCGCGAGTGCCGGCGCTCGCCTCCGCTGGCAGGCTCCGAGATCCGGAACGCAGCCGCACGATCCTCGCGGCAACCTCAGCGGTCACGGACGAAGGCGTCCGGCTCGCGTTCGTGCTGGTCGTCGTCAGTGGATCCGCTTCCGCGCTTTGGGCGGGCTTCGGTTGGGCGCTGGCAGAGCTCGTTTTCGTCGTCGCCACGCAGCTGGCGCAGTTCAGCTGGCCCATCGGACGCCAAGCGGCGGAACAGCTGAGGTCGCAGGGCGGGTTCATCAGCACTCATCCCGCACATGGTGGTGTCCGCGGCATCACGGCGACCTCGTTCCACCTCGGCGCCACGCTGCTGCTGGCCGCGGGACCGTGGTGGGTGTTGGTCACCGCCTCCGCACACGCCGCGGTGAACCTGGTGTTCGCCCGATGGGCTCGCCGGCGACTGGTGTCAGTCGAACATGCCGCCGACGTTAGAACCTCTAATTAGACTGGGGCGGATCCGCGACGTGCAGCCAGGCCGAGCTGGCTGCTGCAGAGATGTGGACCGAGTGCACTCGCGGTCCCTGGAAGCACCGCGAGTGCCACGACCGGTAGCCGTGGCCGGCGCCGGCCCACCGTCAGATCCGTGGCGTACCGCTCCGTTTCCGGTAGACGCGCGACCCGGGCCGGCAGCGTTCCCCTGGAGTGTCGGGTACGGCGACACCGCGATGCCGTGTCGGGTCGATACAGATCGTGGCGCCCTCCACGTCAACTGGTCGGGCCGACGAGCTTCCAGCCGTCCTGCCACGGCCATCCGTTGCTGATGTTGAGCCTGATGTTCAGCGTCGCCATCGCCTCCAGTGCCCTTGCCATGATCAGCCCGCCGGCGTCAATCGGCCGGAACCCCATCGAGGCGACCAGGTCCAGGATCGTCTGCTTGGCCTGCTCGTCGTCGCCCGCGACGAAACCGTCGAGCTGCACGCCGTCGACAACCGGGTCCGCCTGACGCGCGGCCAGCACGGTGTTGAAGGCCTTGACCACGTGGGCCGCGGGCACCAGGGCTGCGGTGGCCTCGGCGTTGGACGTCCCGTCGAGCTGCTGTGGATCCATCCGGTTGGTGACGTCGACGACGATCTTGCCGTCGACTGCCCGGCCGAGCTCGTCCAGGACCGGACCGACCGTGTCGGAGGAGACGGCGAGTACGATCACCTGCGCGGCATCCGCGGCGGTCCGGTTCGAGCCGGCCGCGGTGGCGCCGGTTGCGTCGGCCGTGGCCTTGGCCGTCTCGGCGTCGACGTCACTGACCCAGACTGCATGCCCCGCGCGCACCATCGTCGAGGCCAGCGCCCGTCCGACGGTGCCCGCTCCGATCACCGCGATATCCATACCTTGTACATTGCTCGGCAGACCGTCCGCCGTCCTCGGCCCGGTGGGTCCATCCGTTGCCTCTCCAACCGGCCTGGTGGGTCGGTGCCATGGCGGGCCTGAGAGGCTGTTCACCGGATGCGAGTCCTCTTGGTTCGCCGTGGCCAACCCTGGCCTGGCCCCGATGCCGGGCACCCGTGAGGTACATCGATCGTCGCGTCAGACCGATCTGAGGACATCGACCAACGATGTGGTGGGCCGGCCGATGAGGGTGCCCAGGGTCGGGTCGACGAGATCGAGCGCCCCCTCGGCGATGCTGGTGTCGATCACCGCGACGAAGGCCGCGGTCCCCTCGTCGACGCCGGCTTGCACCATGGCGGCAACCAGGTCGGCCGCCGCGACCGGCCGATAGACGACCGCGCGGCCGATGACCTGCCCGAATGCGTTGGCGATGTCGGCGTAAGACAACGCGGCGTCGCCGGTGAACTCGTAGACCTTGCGCTCGTGCCCGCCGGTGGTGAGCACCGTGGCGGCGCCGTCGGCGAAGTCCCTGCGCGCGGCAGCGGCGACCTTGCCCTCGCCGGCCGCGGCAGTGAGTACGCCGGACTCGGTGATCGCCGGCAGCTGGGCCAGGTAGTTCTCGTGGTACCAGTTGTTGCGCAGCACGGTGTGGGCGAGGCCACTGGCCGCGAGGTAGTCCTCGGTCTGCCGGTGCTCCGGGGCGAGCGGACTGCTGCTCTCGGTGGCCTTGGTCATGCTGGTGTAGGCGAGGTAGGGAACGCCGGCGGACGCGGCGGCGTCGATGACGTTGCGGTGCTGGGCGAACCGTCGGCCGACCTCGCTGGACGAGATCAGCAACACCTTGTCGAGGCCGACGAGCGCCTTGCCGAGTGCGTGGGCGTCGGCGTACTCGGCCTGTGCCGCCCGGAAAGTCATCGCCGCTCTGAGCAGTGATGTTATTCCGGCTGCGAGCATGTTCGGGTGATCGTTTCGCTGTTGTACAAGGTGGTCTGCAAGCTGATGTCTGTCCCTGCCATGCTGCTTCGCAGTGAGGCAGCCAAGGACGCGGAGCTTCTCGTGCTGCGGCACGAGAACGTCGTGCTTCGTCGGCAGCTGACCGGGCCGGTCCGTTATGAGACCGCGGACCGGTTCTGGTTCGCTGCGCTGTCGAGACTGGTGGACCGCTCGCACTGGAAGGTGGTTTTCCCGGTTACTCCTGGGACGTTGCTCGGCTGGCATCGCAGGTTCGTCGCTTGGAAGTGGGACTACAGCGCACGTCGGCGGACCGGGCGTCCCTCCACCCAGACGGCGATCAGGGCGCTCGTGCTCCGGCTTGCCAGGGAAAATCCACGGTGGGGACATCGGCGGATTCATGGCGAGCTGGTTCGGCTTGGTCATCGCATCGGCGCCTCGACAGTCTGGGAGGTGTTGAACCGCGCGGGTATCGATCCGGCACCTCGGCGAGGCGGTCCGACCTGGCGGGAGTTTCTGACCGCGCAGGCTGAAGGCATCATCGCGGCTGACTTCTTCCACATCGACACCGTGCTCGGCGCACGTCTGTACGCGCTGGCGTTTCTCGAACACGGCACCAGGCGTCTGCACATCACCGGCGTCACCGCCCATCCGACACGGAACTGGACGGTGCAGCAGGCGAGGAACTTGACCGGCGAGCTCGGAGCGCGCATGGAGTCTCTCCGGTTCCTGCTGCGTGACCGCGACGGCAAGTACGGCGACGCGTTCGACGCCGTATTTGAGGCAGAGGAACTGCGTGTGATTGCGACCGCGCCGCGAGCTCCTCGGATGAACGCGCATTGCGAACGGGTCATCGGCAGCATCCGCCGCGAGGTTCTCGACCACGTCCTCATCATGGGAGAAAGCCATGCGCGTCGAGTACTCGCGGCCTACCAGACGCACTACAACGAACACCGGCCTCACCAGGCCCGCGACCAGCTACCACCAGACGCTCACGAGCACCTCCGAGTGGCGCATGATCTTGACGTCTCTGGCCGTCGACCCGTCCGCACGCGGATCCTCGGTGGGGCGATCAACGAGTACCGATATGCAGCTTGAGCGGCAGCGATGACTTTCCGGGCGTCACAGGACGGCGGTCCGCATCCGAATCCGCGCAAGTCAGCGGAGGGCTACCGGTTGCGGGTGCTCGCGATCGACGACGAGTCTGCATGGGTCGTCCAGCGCATCTTTGCCGAGTACTTGAGCGGCATGGGGGACCGGGCCATCGCCAACGGACTCAACCGGGACAGGATTCCGTGTCCGTCCGCGCGACGACCGGATCAGAACAAACATCGGCCTGGAGACGGCTGGCAGGGCAGCACCGTGCGGGCGATCCTGGAGAACCCTCGTTACACCGGCTATGCGTTCTTCGGGCGCTCCACGAAGTACGAGACGCTGCTCGATCCCGACGACGTATCGGCCGGTCACGTCGTGCGGTTCCGCAAGGCCAGTCCAGACCGGGTGATCCGGTCGCGCAATCCGGCGCATCCAAAGATCGTGGAGATTGAGGACTTCACGGCGGCTCAGCTCCTGCGGAAGTCGAAGGGCAGCCTGCGGACCGCGCGGAAGACGGAGCGGTCCGGGCGGGTGGTCAAACACCGCTACCTGTTCCGCGGTCGTATCCGGTGCGACATCTGTGGGCGGAAGATGGAGGGCAGCCCACGTAAGAAGGCGATGTATTACCGGTGCCCGGCGCGCACATTGGCTCCGGGATCTCCTGTGCTCGCGTCACATCCCGGAGCGGTCTATTTGAGAGAGGACGCTCTGCAAGACGCAGTGAATGGCTGGCTGGGGCATGTCTTCGATCGGAAGAACCGCGATCGGACCGTTGCCGCGTTGATGGATTCGCAAGAGCCTGTCATCCAGATTGGTCGTGATGCTGCGAAGAAGCGGCTCGCTGAGGCGGAAGCCAAGCTGACCAGGTTCCAGAACGCCATCATGGCCGGCGTGGACCCCGCGGCGCTGGTCGAGGTGATCAACGAGGCACAGGCGGAGAGGCTGGCGTCACGGGCGGCTCTGGACAACGTCCCAGCACCGGTGGAGGTGGACGTCGCCGAGATTTACGCGGCGATCGACTCGATAGGAGACGTCAGCGCGGCGCTGCGAGGTCACGCGCCGACGAGACTGGAAGAACTGTACGAAGCGATAGACCTGCAAGTCCGGTACAAGCAAAACCCCCACGAAGCTGATGTTTCCATCAACCCCGTGGGGGTGAATAACGCTCGTGTCCGAGGGGGGACTTGAGTTCCCATACGTAGCACGCTTGCGCAGCTCGGGTGTTCATGCGCTAATGGATAGCTCGAACTCAGTATAGAGGGCCAGTCTGCACTAATCAATCTTTCGGGCTGATCTGTATCGACTGGAGCAAGAACTTTCGCGGCGACCTTTTCGGCCGCCCGCTTATCTGGAATCAGGCCCATCTGCGCTGGGCGCGGAGTGAGTACGAGCGGTACTACAGCGAGCAACGAGCCCGCCGATTGCTCGCCGACGCGGCACCCCTGCGGGGCCGGCCTCAGCCTGGCGAACCCGCTCAGATCGAACGCCGCATCATAGACCGACATGATCTTCTCGACTGAGTCATCCGCGAGTATTACCATGTGTCTTGACCTGCATGGACGTAGTTTTCGGCACCCGCAAGGTCAGTTCGCGACGTCGTTCGATCCCGTTCTCGCGGACGCCGGCATCGACGTCGTGAAGGTCTCACCGCGATGTCCACGGGCCAACTGCTACGCGGAACGGTTCGTCGGCACCGTCAGGCGAGAGCTCATCAACCGGCTGCTCATCATCAACGGGCGGAACCTGATGTCAGTGCTGAACCGCTGTGTGGCTCACTACAACCACCGACTGCCACACAGAGCGCGGGAGCAAGCCCCACTACGACCCGATTACCCGCTCATAGAGTCAGGTTGTGGGTCCGTTCGTCGTCGGCGAGTATTCGGCGGCTTGATCAACGAGTACGGACCTGCGGCGGCCTGAAGCGCAGGTCAGACCGCCGGGCCTGGTTTTGACACCCCACAAGGTATCGCACAACAGTGCCCGGAAGGCATGAGTGGCCAAATTCCTCTGCAGGCGGTGCGCCTGGGAGTTCGAGTTCACCACGCCGCTGATCATTCGGGGTGTCAAGATCTTCTTGGGTCGCTGTAATGCCGAGGACGCGGCCGTCTTGGCCGGGATGCAGCTCCGGATCTGTCGATCTGTGCAGGGCTGACGTGACATCGATCGGGGGTTGTAAGTGCCCTGAGGTAACGGTTTGTGTCCGAATCGAGGTTGCATAGCCACCTGTTCAGCGATTGCCCGCAGACCAAACCCGGCGGAGCATTTTTGGTGTTCGGCGCACGCACTCCAGAAGGTTCGTACCTGGCGCGCCGCGATCTGTTGAGCCGCAACGCAGCCTGGAGGCTGACCATGCGCAACGCCCAAGTTATGGTCCATCTGGGACGGTGGTGACCGTGGCCGAGTTGTACTTCCCCTTTCCCGTTCACGCTGACATCGGGCACGACGAGTACGACCGGGAGGCCGCGGAGTGGCTTTCCCTGCACTGCGAACTGGCACCTGATCGGCTGGAAGCAGTCTCAGGCTCACGAGTCGCCGCGATGTTCGCGTTCTCGGCGGCATCGGCTCTTTCTGAACGGATCGAGGTCCTCACCAGGTGGTCCTTGGTGAACTTCCTCATCGATGACGTTATCGAAGCAGCACCGATCGAGCAGGCCACGGTCATAGCCTCCGTGTGCCGACGGATATGGGACAACCCGGCCTCATCCGTGCCAGACATGCCGATCGTCGCCGCGTTGCGGCAGAACACCAGTACGTTGCTGACGATGGCAACTCCTGTGCAACGGCAGCGTTTGAGGGCCGCACATCAGGAGTATTTTTCCTCGCTGGTCGCCCAGCACCTGGTGGACGCGGCGCCGCAACCGCCGTCGGTTGAGGTTCACACCTTCATACGTGAGATGACTTCAGGTATGCCTGGATTCTCGGCAGTGGCGGAGTTCGTCACCGGGATGGACATTCCCGAGGATGAGTACCACAGTCCGCAGGTGCGTGCGTTCGCTCAGGCCGTCCATCTCGCGGTCGGCTGGGTCAACGACGTCTGCGCCTATACGAAGGACATCCGGGAGGGCCACCAAAACAACGTGGTCGCTGTGCTGGCCGCCCGTTCCGGCAGTGATACGCGGAAAGCCTTTGACGACGCGGTGGCAATAATCAACAAGGCCTACTACGTCGTGGACGAGCTCTCGCATGTGCTGTTGCGCGAGGGAAGCCCTGGGCTGTGCGGCTATGTACGTCTCCTGCTGCGCAAGCAAGGCGCGTTTGTGCCGTGGCACCTGAACTCCCCGCGGTACGCGGACACGACGGTCGGAGAGTCCCTGACCATCACCACTACAGCGCCCCCGGACGTCCACGTGCCTCCGGACATCTCGTCGATCGCCTGGTGGTGGGATCACCTTCCCGTGCGGGACGCGGCATGAGCGCGCACGAGCAGGACGAGGCGCTGCGGATGCTGCGCCGCTACTCCACCACTTGGTACGAACCAACTGTGTCCATGCCGCCAGGACTGCTCGAAGCGACTGCGGGGACCTACCTGTGCCTGCGCGCCACCGACGAGATCGAGGATCACCCGGACCTCAGCGCGCAGGACCGGAGCGTTCTGCTGGAAGGTGTGGCACGGACGCTGGAGGAGTCTCTCACCCGTCCCCGCTTGGATCACGTGTTCGCTCCGCACCGGGAAAGTCTTCCCGACGTCACATTGCGCATGGCCGAGTGGGCCGCCTTGATCCCGGCCGGGATCCGGCCTCGGGCGCTGGACACCGTCGCGGTCATGGCCGCCCGCATGGCTTCCTGGTGCCGGCCTGGCGTGACCATCCGTACCGAGCAGGACCTCAACCGCTACACCTACGCCGTGTCCGGTTGTGTCGTGATGACGTACAGCGATCTCTGGTCCTGGTACGACGGAACCGACACCGACCGCATCGACGGGCTGCACTACGGCCGGGCCCTGCAAGCGGGCAACATCTATCTCGACCGCGAGACCGATCTCGCGCGCGGGGTGAACTACTGGCCGGCGGGCTGGCACGAGGCTGAGATGCTCGGCTACATCCAGAGCAACCTCGACGGCGCGCGGGCCTACGTCGCGGCCATGCCCGACACCAGCCCGGCCCGCCGCTTCTTCGGCCCACCCCTGCAGTTGTACCTCAGCAAGCTGGCGAAGCTGCCGCAGACCAGCTACGCGCGTTGAACCCTCCCACGCTCGTGTGCGAGGCGGCAATCGGTGCCGTTCCGCACACGAGCGGGAGAAAGCAGCGGGGTCGAGTGGCCGGCTTCTGTGTTGGCCGATCACCTCGACGCATCTCGTCGCAACGATCACTGAAAGGCTTTGGTGGCAGAAAGCATTCCGCTCGGGTGACCGGGACCCGGTCCGGTCAGGAAAGGCGTTTCTGGTTGCCCAGCAGCGTGGTGGCTGCGATGCCGGCCAGCACGACCGCGGCCAGCACGAACATACTGATTCGCATTCCGTCCACGAAGGACAGTCGCGCGGCTGTCATGAGAGCTTGCCCTGCCGGGCCTGAATTCGATGCGACGACCAGCGCGCCGACGAGGGACTCTTCGGCGGCTTCTCGCGCGTCGGGCGGGAGCTGTGCGGCGGCCGAGGTGACCGAATCGCTGTAGACGGCTGAGAGCACGCTGCCGACGAGCGCGATGCCCAGTGCAGCGCCGATTTCGCGGGTAGCGTCGTTGACCGCGGAGGCGACGCCGTACTGAGCCGGTGGGACGTTGTCGAGGATCGCGCTCGTGGCGGCCGGGGCCGTCACGCCGATGCCTGCTCCGAGGACGCAGACGGCGACGGCGAGTGAGAGGTAGTTGCTGTTCGCGTCGAGTTGACCGATCAGCACCATTCCGGCGATGACGACGGCTAGGCCCGCGCAGGTCACCGTGCGCAGTCCGAAGCGGCGGACGAGCGGTGCTGACAGCAGTGAGAGCGGGAACAACGTCACCGCGATGGGCCACAGCGCCAGTCCGGACTTCAGCGCCGAGTAACCCTGCACCAGTTGCAGGTACTGCGCGAGGGCGAAGAACATGCCGAACCCCGCGGTGAACTGGACCGTCACCGAGATCGAGCCGGTCGCGAACGCGGCGTTGCGGAACAGGCGCATGTCCAGCAGCGGTGCGGTCGATCGCAGTTCCACCATTACGAACAGCCCGAAGAGCACGAGACCGCCCGCGATCGACCCGAGCACCAGGCCGTGGTCCCAGCCGAGGTCGGCCACGCGCAGGACACCGAACACAAGGGTGCCGATCGCCGCCGCACTCAGCACAGCGCCGATGATGTCGAACGCGCGCGGGTCGCGGTCGTGTGATGTCGGCACGGTGAGGCTCGCAACCGCCAGAGCCACAGAGATAACCGCGGGAGCCAGGAACACCGAGCGCCACGAGAAGTGCTGCAACAGCATCCCGGCGAGCACGAGCCCACCCAGGCCACCGAGGCCCGCCACAGCCGCCCACAGGCCGATGGCCCGCCCTCGCCGCTGAGGCGGGAAGCTGGCGTTGATGATCGACAGCGTGGCGGGCATGATCATCGCGGCACCGAGTCCGGTGACCGCTCGGGTGCTGATCAGCCACGCCGGTGTCTCGACGAACATCGGCGCCGCGCTCCCCAGAGCGAAGACGATCAGACCGGCCACGAGGACACCGCGCCGTCCGTGCCGGTCGCCTAGCGCTCCAGCGGCTAGCACGAGCGCGGCCAGCACCAGTGTGTAGACGTCGACGATCCAGGTCTGCTCGGCCTGACTTGCCCCGGTGTCCGCGCCGATCGCGGGCAGTGCGGCGTTGACGATCGTAACCATCGCGATCACGAGGCCCACGGCCGTGCACATCAACACGACGGTCCACGTCCGGAGGGCCGCGGACAGCTCGACAGGCTTCAGTTCTGTGCGCACGGATCGAGGCTACGAGCGTTTCACGAACCCGGCGGCGTCATGATTTCCCGCCGCGTGCCGCGGTGGGCACGGTTTCGTCGGACGACCTAGTGAGTTCTCGTTCTGTTCCATGCACGCGCTCCTGTCACGAGTTATGGTGAATCTGCCTTGTACTGCAGCGGTTTTCGGTGGTTGCGGGGGCTGAGTCAGGCGGGCGCGGGCTGGCCTGCCGTGGTGAGCGCGAGAGCGTGTTCGAGGAGGGTCTCGACGATCAGGTGTTCGGCGACGGTGTCGACGATCTCGCCCTTGACGAAGATCTGGCCCTTGCCGTTGCCCGCCGAGACACCGAGGTCGGCTTCGCGTGCCTCGCCGGGACCGTTGACCACACAGCCCATGACCGCCACTCGCAGCGGGTGCGGGAACCCGTCGAACGCGGCCTGGACCTGTTCGGTCAGCCGGTAGAGGTCGACCTGCAGACGGCCACAGCCAGGACACGACACGATCTCCAGCCGCCTCGGCCGCAGTCCCAAGCTCGCCAAGACGTGCGCACCCTCGATCACCTCCTGGACCGGTGGCGCTGACAGGGAGACGCGGATGGTGTCGCCGATGCCCTCGGAGAGCAGGACACCGAACGCGACCGCGGACTTGATGGTGCCCTGCGGTGGCGGGCCGGCCTCGGTGACGCCCAGGTGCAGCGGGTAGTCGCACTTCGCGGCGAGCAGACGGTAGGCGGCGATCACGACGAGTGGATCGTGGTGCTTGACGGAGATCTTGATGTCGCCGAAGCCGTGCTCCTCGAACAACGAGCACTCCCACAACGCCGACTCCACCAGCGCCTCCGGGGTGACACGGCCGTGCTTGGCCAGCAGCCGCTGGTCCAGGGAACCGGCGTTGACCCCGATCCGGATCGGCACCCCGGCTTGCGCCGCGGCCTGGGCGATCTCGCCCACCTTGTCGTCGAAGCGCTTGATGTTGCCGGGGTTGACCCGCACGCCGGCGCACCCGGCGTCGAGCGCGGCGAAGACGTACTTCGGCTGGAAGTGGATGTCGGCGATGACCGGGATCGGAGACTTCGCGGTGATGGCGGGCAGAGCGTCGGCGTCGTCCTGGGAGGGCACAGCGACGCGGACGATGTCGCACCCAGCTGCGGTCAGCTCGGCGATCTGCCGCAACGTCGCGTCGACATCGACGGTGACCGTGGTGGTCATCGACTGGACGCTGACCGGGGCTCCGTCGCCCACCGCGACCGTTCCCACCTGAAGCCGGCGGCTGGGACGCCGCAGCAGCTGCTGATCGATGCTCATCGAAGACTCCCGGACAGTGCGGTGCCGGCGGGCGTGGTCTGCTCGGCCACCAGCCGCCGACAGGTTTCGGCGATGGCGGCGCCGGTCAGACCGGTCTGGCTCAGCAACTCCTCGCGGCCAGCGTGCGCGAGGAAATCGGTGGGCAGTCCGAGGACGTGAGTGCGGGTGGTGGTGATGGCCTGCGCCATACGGGTTCCGACGCCGCCCTCGGCGATGCCGTCCTCCACGGTCACGATGAACTGGTGCCGGGCGGCCATCGCGACCAGCGCGGGGTTGATCGGCCAGATCCACCGTGGGTCGACCACGGTGACCCCGATGCCCTCGCCGGTGAGAGACTCCGCCGCCAGCAGACACTCCGGCGCCAGCGCACCTATCGATACCAGCAGCACGTTCAGCGGGAGGTTGCGGCTGCGGTACAGCACGTCCAGGCCGCTCATCTGCGCCAGTGCGGTCATGTCCTCGCCGACGACAGCTTTGGGGTAGCGCAACGCAGTCGGCCCCTTGACGTCGAGGGCTTCGCGCAATAGCTCGCGCAGCCGCTGCGGATCGCGTGGACAGGCGATGCGCATGCCGGGCACGGCGGCGAGCAGGGCGAGGTCCCACATGCCGTGGTGCGACGGGCCGTCCGGCCCGGTGATCCCGGCCCGGTCGAGCACGACGGTCACCGGGAGTCGGTGCAGGGCGACGTCGAGCAGGAGCTGGTCGAAGGCGCGGTGCAGGAACGTCGAGTACAGGGCGACCACCGGATGCGCTCCGCCGGTGGCCAGTCCGGCTGCGGACGCCAGCACGTGTTGTTCGGCGATGCCGGAGTCGATCACCGCGTCGGGCCGCGCCTGGGAGAGCGCGCCCAAGCCGGTGGGCAGCCGCATCGCCGCCGTCAGCGCCACCACGTCAGGACGGGTCCTGGCCACAGCGTCGAGCTCGGCTCCGAAGACGTCGGTCCACATCCTTTTGTTAGGACGGGAAGGGAACCCGGTCGCGGGATCGATCACGCCGCACGCGTGCATCCGATCGTCCTCATCGGACTCGGCAGGTGGGTAGCCGTGTCCCTTGGCGGTCACGCAGTGCACCACCACGGCCCGTCCGGTAGCGGTGGCCTCGCGCAACACGGCGGAAATTGCGCCGATGTCATGCCCGTCCACCGGACCGAGGTAGGCGAAACCCAGTGACTCGAACAGGTTTCCCGCCGTGGTGTCCCCGCGGCGCAGCCGGTCGAGGTGCACGGAGAGGCCGCCGACGGTGGGGTCGTACGAGCGGCTGTTGTCGTTGATCACCACGATCACCGGATGCCCGGCTGTGGCGAGGTTGTTCAAGCCTTCCCAGGCCACTCCGCCTGTGAGCGCGCCGTCGCCGATGACGGCGACCACCCTGCGGCCGGAGGAGCTGTCGCGGGCGATCGCCTTGGCGATCCCGTCCGCCCAGGCGAGGCTGACCGACGCGTGGGAGTTCTCCACCCAGTCGTGTACCGACTCGGCTCGGCTGGGATAGCCCGAGAGTCCGCCTGACTGGCGCAGCGTGGAGAACCCGGCGGCACGATCGGTCAGGATCTTGTGGGCGTAGCACTGGTGACCGGTGTCGAACACCATAACGTCGCGCGGTGAGTCGAACACCCGGTGCAGGGCGATGGTCAGTTCGACCGTGCCGAGGGCAGCACCCAGATGCCCGCCCGTCGCAGCGACGGAGTCCACGAGGAACTGGCGCATCCGCGAGGCCAACTCGTTGAGTTCGCGGTCGTCCAGCCGGAGCAGAGCGGTCCGCGAGAAGTCGTTCAGGTTGTTCATGTTCACCTAACCTGGGCCGGAAGCCCGAATCGAATCGTTTCCGTGGTGACCGTCCGCTCGGTGACGGTGACGGGCCCCTGCGCCCGCAGGAACTCGACGACCTCGTTGACCAGGTGCTGGGGCGCCGATGCCCCCGCGGTCAGCCCGATGGACGCCGCGTCCGCCAACCACTCCGGGCGTATCTCGGTGACGTCCTCGATCAGATGAGCCTGCGCGCCGGCGCGGCGAGCGACCTCGACCAGCCGCACCGAGTTCGACGAGTTCGCCGACCCGACCACCAGCACCAGGTCCGCCTCGGCCGCGATCGCGGCCACTGCCTGCTGCCGATTCGTCGTGGCGTAACAGATGTCGTCGCTAGGCGGACCGACCAGGTTCGGATACCTGGCCCGCAGGCCATCAACGATCTCGGAGGTCTCGTCCACCGCCAGCGTGGTCTGGGTCAGGTAGGCCACCCGACCTCCGTCCGCGATGTCCACGGCGCCGACATCCTGTGCGGACTGGACGAGCTTGATCGCGTCCGGCGGAGCATGACCGAGGGTGCCGTCGACCTCCTCGTGGCCCGCATGTCCCACCAGCACCACCTGCACACCGTTGCGGATCAGCCGACGGGCCTCACCGTGGACCTTCGCCACCAGCGGACAGGTCGCGTCGACCACTT
Organism: Lentzea albida; assembly: GCF_900111005.1. GTDB lineage: Bacteria > Actinomycetota > Actinomycetes > Mycobacteriales > Pseudonocardiaceae > Lentzea > Lentzea albida. Next base: position 121,124 of record NZ_FOFV01000026.1, on the reverse strand, counting down.
CCAGTCCGCGCCGCGCGGCTTCGGCCCGCACAGCGGGAGCGACACCGTGCGCGGACAACACCACCACCGCTCCCTGCGGAGGCGGCTCGGGAATCTGATCGAGCTCATCGACAAACACCACGCCCCGCCCTTCAAGATCAGCGACGACGTGCGCGTTGTGCACGATCTGCTTTCGCACGAAAACCGGCGCCCCGGAACGCTGTTCGACGACGCGCTCGACGATCTCGATCGCCCGCTCGACACCTGCGCAGAACGATCGAGGTCCCGCCAGGACGACTTTGCGCGGAACGGTGACGGACATGGTTAAACTCCTTGAAACTGTAAGGAAGGCCCCGTACCGCGTGGGTGAACGCGCACTTGGGGGCAGTCATCAGCGCGCGGATGATCCTCTATTGACCAGCACGCCACCGGTAAAGCGATTACTTGATCATCAGCTCGACGCGAAATATGCTCACTATTGCGGATTCGCAAGCAGGTAACAGTGAGCGGCGGAATCTTCAGCCCGGCTCGCTAGGAGATGCCGGCAATACTCGCTCACTGTCCGCCCTGCCGTGATCGACCGGCGACCAGACGCACGGAAAGATCAAAGCAATGATCAACATCACTCGGTTGCCTCAACGCTTTTGCGTAAAGTGAATGACTCCGGGAGATCATGCGCTGCTTTCTCAACGCGCTTCGCGTACAGCATAACCCGGTGCAGTCGGTAAGAGGTAGCACACGAAAGTGTGTTTATCTCGCGATGAGCGACACTGAGTGCCCAGGTTTGCAAGTTGTTTCGATCAAGGGCGAATCTTGATCTATAAGTGATTGAAGCGGCCTGACTCCCTGTGGATCGACTGAGCTGACCGACCCAACCAGCTGATCATGTACTGGTGCGAGCATGACGTGATGTATGCAGATTTTGATCGAAATCGGGGAATGATCATCTCCGTTTGAACGTGCGGTCTGCTGCTCCATCTGGATGTGGAGATCACTCGGATCGGTGATCTGTCGATGACGGCGTCGCACTGAAAGAGATGGTCAAGAGCACACCAAAGAAGAGCTGCGCGACTTCGCCGCGATCGTCGTGACGACCGGCAGAAGTTTCCGCACAGCTGGACGACGCGATGGTGAAAGACCGCCCTGGCCGACGTTCGCCGCACTGACGCCGGTGGTCCGTTCGCCGAGCCCAGCAGCGTCGAGGCCGATCCAGTCGACATCGACGGGCTGTGCTTGGTCAAAGGCTTCGCTCAGAGAGCACGACCTCGAAGGGCCGCCGATCGAGACGGAGGCTACGCCGAGCGGTTCGTCGGCACCGTACGGCGAGAGCTCACAGACCGGCTGCTCATCATCAACGAGCGTCACCTGAAATCAGTGCTGTACCGCTACGTGTCCCACTACAACCACCGACGGCCACACAGAGCGCGGGACCACACTCCGCCGCAACCGGATCGCCCCTTCGCAGGGCCAGGTTGTAGATCTGTACGTCGTCGGCGAGTGCTCGGCGGCTTGATCAACGAGTACGAACCTGCAGCTGCTTGATCCGCAGGTCAGGCCCGTAGGTCGAGGTTTCGGCACCCCACACGCACTCGAGTCGAGAGTGACGAGGAGGGGTAGAACGGGTCGAAAGTCTGCGGCCACGACGTGCTGTTCGGCAGTTTTTAAGCCTCAGACCAGGCCGATCGACAACACAGCGAATCCGTCGTCCATCGCGACAGCGATCATGCCCTCACGATAGGCCGCGACCGCGTGTACAGGTGTCGCTACTTTTATCGACTTCAGGTGTGCCTGGGTGACGGGGTCCCATAGGCGCACCGTCCCGTCGAGGCTGGCGGTGGCGACGAGCGTGCGGCCATCGGGCAGTGGTACCGACACCACCGACACGAGCCAGCTGATGTGGCCGGTGAGTCGGTCTCCCACGCGCAGACCGGTGGCCGGGTCCCATAGGCGCACTGTCTGATCCCAACCGGAGGTGGCGAGCAGAGTTCGGCCGTCAGGCACCGGCACCGCAGCCACGAAAGACCCCATGCTGGTGTCGATGGTGAGTGGGGCACCTACCGGTCGGCTGGTGAGCGGGTCCCACAGGTGCACTGTCTGATCGCGACTGGAGGTGGCAACCAGGGTGCGGCCGTCGGGTATTGGAACCGCTGTCACCGTCGTCGCCGAGCCGGTGTGGCCGGTCGGCAGTTTGCCCACCTGCTGACCTGTGGCCGGGTCCCACAGAAGCACTGTCAGATCGTGGCTGGCGGTGGCGAGGAGGGTGCGGCCGTCGGGTACTGGCACCGCCGTCACCTTTATCCACGAATTGGGATCGCCGATGAGCGGGTCACCTACCGACTGACTGGTGAGCGGGTCCCACAGGCGCACTGTTAGATCGTCGCTGGCGGTGGCGAGGAGGGTGCGGTCATTGGGCAATGGCACCGCCGTCACCGTCCTCACCGAGCCGGTGTGGCCGGTGAGCGGGTCACCTACCGGCTGGCCTGTGGCCGGGTCCCACAGGCGTACTGTCTGATCCTCGCTACCGGTGGCAAGCAGAGTGCGGCCGTCGAACAGTGGTATTTCGGCTACCGCCCTCACCGTTTCGGTGTGGCCAGAGACTGGGGCACCGACAGCATTGTCGGTGACGAGGTCCCACAGGCGCACCGTCTTGTCTGCGCTGGCGGTAGACAGAAGCGTGCGGCCATCGTGAAGCGTTGCGATCGCCACGGCTTCTACCTGTTTGGTGTGGCCGCTAAGTGATCAGTTCAGAATGAGTTTGCGCAGGCAGATGATCGAGCAGGCAAGACTGAGCATGGCTTGGTGGACGTCGGCTCGTCGTTCGGTGCGCACGCGGAGTCGCCGGAAGCCTTTGAGCCAGGCGAAGGTGCGTTCGACCGGCCAGCGGACAGTGCCCAGGCCGGAGCCGTGTTCGACGCCGCGGCGGGCAATGACGGGCGTGATGCCGCGGGCTCGGACCATACGCCGGTACTTGTCATGGTCGTAGCCGCGGTCGGCGTAGATTCGCCGTGGCCGGCGGCGTGGTTTGCCGACCACGCCGCAGATCGGTGGGATGGCGTCGATGAGCGGGATCAGCTGGGTGACGTCGTTGCGGTGCCCGCCGGTCAGGGTGACGGCCAGCGGGATGCCGGTGGCGTCGGTGATCAGGTGGTGCTTGGAACCGGGCTTGCGGCGGTCGACCGGGCTCGGCCCGGTGTGGTCCCCCCTTTGAGGGCGCGCAGGTGGGTGGAGTCGACCAGAGCAGCGGACAGGTCCAGCAACCCGGCGGCGCGCAGTTCGGCGAGCAGTCGCTCGTGTAGTTGCTGCCAGACGCCGGCCTCGTGCCACTCGGTCAACCGCCGCCAGCAGGTCGAACCCGAAGCACCAAACAGAGCGGTGGGCAGCCGGTTCCAGCCGATGCCCGTGCGCACCGCGTAGAGGATGCCTTCCAGCGCAGCACGGTCGTCGGCACGCCTGCGACCTGGATAGCGGAAACGCCTCGGGGCCATCGGAATCAACGGTTCCAGCCGAGCCCAGAGCTCGTCGGTCAAGACCTCCTCACGCACACAGTGATCTTGGAATGTCCTGTCCCGCAGGCAAAGCCGACACGCCAGCTCATTCTGAACTGAGCACTAAAGGCCGGTCGTGCCGAGCCGATGAGTCGCGGTCACCACTACGCGACCTGGCGTTGCTGTCTAGGGGTGGGCTAGATTTCCGCGATCCTGCGGAAGAGCTTGTGTGGCGCCGCCGACCCAGACGGTTCCGTTGATGTCTTCGGTGATGGTGATGTCGCCCGCCCGGCCCAGCCGACGTCCTTGCGATACCCGGTACGAGCCGGTGACAGTGCGGGTGCGGGTGCGCCATTGGGCGATGCGAGCTTCATACCGCCTCAGACCGGGGCCTCGGGAACACCGGCGCCGGGCGCGAATGTGCGCACCTCGTACCTGTGCTCGGCGCCGTCCGGGTGGGCGCCTACCCCGCCGACCATCGCGCGGGGATCCGCGTGTTCTCCCGGCCTGACGCATCAACACACCTCTGCTGCAGCCCGATCCGTCGGTCTGCGCCACTCTCCCGCACACAACAGAACCGCGGCAACGAACTGCTGATCCGCGCCGCGATGGAACGACCAGGCGCCTGTGCGGCGACGGGATAGTGTCGAACACCATGCGGGCGAGCAGGACATGCGTTTTCATCAGCTTTCGTGGGAACGACGGCCAGTGGGCCGCGGTGGCGGTCGACGGGCATGCTCGTGCCCGGTTCGGGGACGTCCAGATCTTTCGATCGAGCCGATCGATCGGCCCAGGTGAGGTCTTTCCGCCGGAGCTCGTAGAGGCCGTCGAGAGCTCGCGCGTTGTGCTCGTGGTCGCAGGTCGTGACTGGCTGGGCGTACGCGAGGACGGCACACGCCGGGTTGATGACGAGGACGACTGGGTGCGCAGGGAAGTGCGGCTCGCGTTCGCTGGAGGAAAACGCGTGGTCGTGGTGCGGTTCGACGACGCGCCGCGAATGGGCGACCTCCTGCTGCCCGATGACATCAAAGGGCTTGCGCTCGTGCAGGACTGGGTGATCACTCCCAAGAACGTCGACGCGCAACTCGCCGACCTGATGCAAAGGCTGTTCGAAATGGAGCCCGAGCTCCGGATCGGCGCGGCAGACGGGTTGAAGGGCGTGGACCAGTGGTGGTCCCGCTGGTCCATGGCGACACGCCCGCCTCTCCCGGTCGAGCTGCCGCTGGCCGGGCGAGCCGAGGAGGTCGCCGCACTCGGCCTGTGGCTGGAAGGCCCGCCAGGCGAGCTGACACTTCGGTGCAGAACGGCTGTAGAGGGGATCGCATTCGTAGCGGGTGTGCTCGACACCGAGAGCACAGCTGTTCGCGCGGTCGTCGTGGAGTCCGAACAAGGTGCCGCGTACTGCCACGGGTTGCCGGTGCCACTTCTAGTGGTGGTTGCCACCACCGGAGCTGACGTCCAAAGCCTTGTTGCGCAGGGAATGCACGTCCTGGTCCTGCAGAACATCCACGAGTCCGACACAGGCGATGATGTTGTGACGTTGCCTCGGCTGCGTGCCGACCTGGCATACGAGGAATTCCTGCGCTCGGGGCTTCCCAGCCAACAAGCGCGCCGGTGTGCGGGGCTCGCGCGACGCAGCCTTTCGGTCCTGCGGACGACGCTCGCACCGGGGGAGCCCGCGCCGCCGTGGGCGACAGAGAACATGAACGGCTTGGTGCTGGCCGGCTCTTGGACCACCCGTGACGGCTACTCCGACCTGGACACCGTGGCCGCACTTCTGCTGAAGGAGACGCGCGAGGTAGAGGAGTTCGCCTTACGCGCGGCGACATCAGGCGAACCGCTCCTCCACCGATCCGGAACCCGATGGCAGCTGACCGATCCCGAAATGGGCTGGCTTGCCCTAAGGGCTGGCCTCACCACTTCGATCCTGCGTCGTTGGCACACGATGGCGGTCAGCGTGTTGAGCGAGGTCGATCCGCTACTTCACGCTCCGCTGAGCCAGTGGGTGCAGGCCAAGAGGCTGGGCACGGCCCAGGGCCGCTCTGACGACTTCAGGAAGGGCGTTGCTGTGGCTGCGGCCCTAATGGGCGGGGATCGCAGTGACCTGGTGCTGGCGAGCGGGCACAGGCCCCGTGATCACGCAGCCGAACTCGTGAGGGAACTCCTCGCACGGTGCAACGCCGATCGCACCGGATCGACATGGCACGCGGTGGCCTCGCAGACGCTCCCGCTGCTGGCGGAAGCCGCACCTGAAGAGTTTCTCGCGGGTCTCGCGAAGTCGCTGTCCGGCGCGAATCCGGTCATGGCGCAGGTGCTCGGTAGAGATGGCGGTGCCCGTGCCGGGCTCTTCGGGCCGCGAACGTACCTGTTGTGGGCCTTGGAAACGCTGTGCTGGACGCCGGACTACCTGCCGCAGGCAGTCCGCGTGCTGGCGCGGCTCGCTCAGATCACCGAGTTCGACGAACGCATTGGAGGCTCGCCGCTCGACACTCTGCGCCGGGTGTTCCAGCCTGGCTGGGCCTACACGTCGGCGACGCTCGAGTTCCGGTTCCAGGTGCTCGACGGACTGCGCACAAAACACCCGGAACTCGCGTGGAAGCTCCTGCTGGAACTGAGCGCCCCAGGTCTGGTTGGGCGTTGGCACCCCCGCACCCACGAACCGGAGTTCAGAGCCGACTGGCTGCCGAACGAACCCGGACCCGTTCCCGCCGAACAGGACGCGGCTTTCGGCGGTCTGTGCGAACGGGTACTGGCAATTCTACACACCGAGCCACACCGCTGGGTCGATGTCGTACCCGTGCTCGCCGACATGTACCTGCCGATACGCGGTCAAGCGGTGAAAGCGCTGACCACGGCGGAGCTGGACATATTGGAAGAGTCAGTGCGGTTACGCCTGTGGGAGGAGGTCGATAGGCATGTCCGCCTCCAACTCGCCTACCACGGTCTGACCGCCGACTCGGAGGTGGAGGTGCTGCGGGCGGTCGCGGCACGGATCGAACCCCGGGATCTCGCGGAGCGACACGCGTGGCTGTTCGACTGGCGGCCGCGGCTCGCGCGTGTCGACATACATGATCTGGAGGGCTACGACACTGAACTTGAGGCGTTGCGGTCGGCGGCGGTGAACGAGGCTGTGAGCGTGGGATTGTCTGCGTTGTGCGATCTGGCCGGTCGCAGCGTGCGTCCCGACGTCGTTGGAGAGCTGACGGCGCGAATCTCGGAAGATCGCTACCTCGATGAGGTTGTCCTCCTTCTGGACCATGGTGGACAACTGGAGGATTTCGCGCGCCGCTGGGTGGAGATCCGCGCTGCGATCGGCGGCGACCCGTGGCTGCGATCGACGAGCACGCGGATGACCACGTGGTCGGCACCTGGCCAGGCCGTGTTCCTGCTCGCCTTGTCGCGGTCCCACGACGTCCGCGAGTTGCTCGAGATCGCGGACAGGGAGGCCATCGACATCTTCTGGCGTGAGGTTGCCGCGTGGCCACCCCCGAGGTCGGACACCGCGTGGTTCGTTGAGGAACTGATCGCACACGGTCGCGCCTGGTCGGCGATCAGCTCGTTGGTGTATGCGCTTGAGTCAAGCGCGGAGTCGCGCTGGAACCCGTCCTCTGACCTCGTTGCCAAGGTGTTGTGGGCCGCTGTGTCGGACGATGTCGCGGAACGACCGGGTCAACTCGGACTGCACGACGCCGCTGATCTCCTGGATCACCTGACGAGCGTGGTCGGAGAAGAACCGGACGTGGTGCTGCTCGAGCTCGCCTACCGGCCTCTTCTGCTGCGAGACCGGGAAACGAAGGCTCTTTACTCGCGGGCTGAACGATTCCCGGAGGCGTTCGTGGAGTTGGTGCGCGTCTCGGAGTTCAGGGGCGAGCAGACAGTCTTCCAAGTGGCCGCCTACAGCGCGTTGCGCGACTGGCGATGGCGACCGGACGGGCACCTGGAACTTGACCGGGTCGCCGACTGGTTCCGCGAAGTCGAGGGGCTTCTCGAAGACGAGGACGACAGGCTCCGTCGGACGGCTCTCACCATCGTCGGTCACTATCTGTCCGGTGCTCCGGCCGGTGCGGGCGGCGTGTGGCCGGCCGAGGTGGTCCGGGACCTGCTAGATGAGCAGCAGGACGACGATGCACTCGCGGCAGGATTCGTCTCGGGCGTGTTCGCGAACCACGGCACCACTTTCCGCGCCGAATACGACGGCGGGATCCTGGAACGTCAACGGGCGTCCGAACTGGAGCGCGACGCGAAGTTGATCGCTCCGGCATGGCCAGGTGCTGCGGCCGTGCTGGTCAGGTGTGCGAAGCGGTTCGACCGCGTCGGCGGGGAGGGCGACAACGATGCTGAGGACACCCAGGACGAGTTCTGACGGCATCAGCTGTGCGGTTCTCCGGGGATCCGTTTCGTGTCGAGGAGGTCGAGTTCGACCTGGAGTGCCTCGGTGAGCACGTCCAGATCCGGCACGCGGTCGGGATCGGCGACCACGGTGACAGTGAGCATGCCGGCGTACGAGAGCGCCGCGAACGCCACGGTCCCGTTGCCCGTGGCGGCGGGCAACGGGATGAGGTCGACGACCGGCGTGCCACCCAGGTGTATGCCCTGGTCGGGCCCGCGCACCTTGGTCACGAACGTGTGCAAGCGTTGGTGGTCCATGAGCCAGTCCGCCACACCGAGCGCGTCCAACCTCGGCGAACGTCGCGGCCGGACAACTGGTGTTGTCGCAGAAGAACCGGCGCACCCGTAATCGCAGCACCACAGGCTGACCAGCCGCAGCGACATCGGCCAGCCCACGGTCATAACGACTGTGGACCCGGCGGGATCAGCTGCTGCAGGACGGGCAGACACCGTCCTGCGCCTTGACGCGCGCCCAGATCAGCACGCCTGATGCGGTCTGCTCGATCCGCTCGACCACCACACCCGCCAGGTGCGGCAGGAGCGCGTCCAACCACTGACGATCACACACCAAACATGATCACAAACCGTCGCCGCACACCTGATCCCGCGCACAGTCAGTTGATCACGCAATCATGGACAGAGCCGCTCGTTTTACAGTCCCCCCGTTTCAGGCGTCGGAGGTGCTGGGCGTTGGTGTGTGCGGCGGACGTGGCGCGTATTGATGGTCGTGTTGGAGTGATCCTGTGAGGTTCCAGCCTGTAGAGGTGGGCTGGTGGATGTGAAGGCTGGTGCGGGTGTTCCAGCCGGGCCAGGGGTCGTGTTTGTGGGCATCGCCGGATCGGCGTTCTTGGTAGATGACGCTGCCTAGAGCGAGGTCGGCTTGTGTGACCTTGGTGTGCAGGATGTCGGCGCGGATGAGGAGGGCGTGTTCTCCGGGTTCGAAGATGTTGGGCGCGAATGCGATGACTTCGCCGTGTGGAGCGCGTATGGCGCCGTCGCGGGCGTAGGCGTCGGGGGCGAGGAGTCGAAGGAGGTGGACGCTGGGCAGGGAGACGGAGACCGCGTTGGTCAGTGAGCAGTCGTAGTTGCTGCCTTCCCACGTGTAGTGGTCCGTGGTGTGTAGGACTGGTGCGGGAATGTTGGTGTCGGTGGTCCAGCCGTCCTGTTGTCCGCGGTCGTCAAGAAGGTCGGTAAAGGCGGGTTGGTCGGGATACTCACCGAGAAACGCGCTGTTGGTAAAGCCGTGGTTGTAGTAGTGCGGGTCGTATGCCTTCAGCGGGGAGGCGAGGATGCCGGTGACGTCGGCCTGGCGGATCAGGACGGTGTGGTGCACTGCGGCGTGGTCGGCCCAGACCCCCTCACTGGCCAGATTTTGCGCAGGGCCGTCGGCGTCCCAGTACCAGGCAACGGTGCCATCCAGCAGTATCCATTCGTCGTGGTCGCGCAACTGTAGTGTGCGGCCGGCTGGTGAAGCCGCGACCACATTGCCGGGGATGGTGACGAGTCGGCTGGTGTCCAGCAGTGCCGTTTGGTCGGAGACCCAGGCGCACTGGAGGTCGAAGCTGGACAGGTCAGGAGCCTCGGGAGTGGGCAGCGGCAACCACCAAAAGGCGGTGGTATCGAGGTAGTCGTCGGCGGCGGAGTCCTCGGGGTTGCCGGAGAGCAGGTGTGAGGGGTCGAAGTCTCGGGTGGAGGAGATTCGCGCGGCCGTAACGGGTTGGCGCTTCGGGTGTTCTTGGAGTAGGTGGGTGTCGGCGAGGCGGGCTAGGGCTTCGTGCCATGCCTGCCACTGGTACTTCTTGCCGATGCGTTCGCGCTTGTGGGGAGCGCGTCCCACGGACTGTTCGGCGTAGAGCTCGCGGTCGAGGTCGCGGAAGCGTTCAGGTGTCCAGCCGCGGTCGGCGACTCCGAGGATGACGAACCTGGTCACCGCGTCCGCGTCGATTGGGTCGTCGCGTCGTCGGCGCGATGTGGTTTCGGCTGTGGCTTCCGCGTGGGTGAGTAGGTTGGTGAAGGTTGCGCGGAGTGGGTCGTCCTCATCTAGTGCATCGGTGAACTGCTGGAGAAGACCGGGCCGAGAAGGTTCGGTGCCGTCGGACGCCCCGACGTCGCCGGGTGCCGCATGCCGCTCCTGTTCGCTGCGTAGGCGGGTGGTGAACGGAAAGCCGTAAGGGTGGTTGGTGCCGACGATGTAGCGGCCGAAATCGCCGCCTTCGCCGGCGCTGAGGTGAATGGAGGCCCAAAGCGAGCCTTCTCGAGCCGGCTCCTCGTCGGCGAACAGCGGGTAGAGGCGTTCCAGCTCGTCCTGGTCGGGAATGTCTCGACCTGGCCACGGGCTCGACCAAGGGCCTGCTGCTCGAGTCCAGTCAGTGTCGTTTACCAGGCCGCGTCGGTGGGCGAGGCGGATGACGCCTTGGGCGTAGTCGCGGATGAGAATGTGGACCGGTGGTTCGACTTGGCCGAACACGGTGTCGAGGGTCGCTGACGCGAGGTCGCGCAGCACGGCGTCGGGTAGGCGGCGTAGCGCGACACCGTAGGCGGCCGCGCAGACCCGCTCCAAGACGTAGAGGTCGTTCACTTCTGCGGCACGGTGGATCAGCGCGGGCAGCACGGTCGGGTGGACGGAGGCAATTTTGACCAGGCGGCGGGTGGCGGTGTTGCGCACGAACCGATCGGAGTTGGTGAACGCCCACATGAGCGTAATCGCACTGGCGAAGGCCGACTCTTGGCTGAGGTGAGACAGAATGGGTTCGTCCTCAGCGTTAATCCACATGAACAGCCCGGTGTATGGACTTGGTTGTCCTCGTCGGCCGACGGTGGCGGCGGTTCAGGTCATGTCGCGGCGCCACATCGGCATCGCCGTCAACGTCGCGTGCAACCACCGGTAGTCGAGGCGGTGGCCGGGTAGACATGCCAGTGGCACTGCGACGTTTGCGGCGGCTCGAGCTACTTGGAGGTCGTCGCTCAGTAGCCGTTCTTCGACCAGTCCGGCTGCGGTAGCGGTGATCGCGTTCGGCGCGCGCAGTGGCAACGAGGCGATCACGCGGTCGGACAGCATGCTGCTCGTGTGCGGCGCCACGGCGTGGATCAGGTCGATCAGCTCGATCCCGACGCGTTCGGGCAACAGGACGGTGAGCGCGTCGAGTGTGGTGTCGCCGGCGGTCAGGCCTGCTGAGATTTGAGCCAGCTCGTCGTGGTCGTAGCGGCCGTGGTGACGGGTTGAGTCAATGAGGACGGTGGCGACCACGTGGTCGGCGAGGCGCTCGTAGGCGAACTGCACCGGCTGTGCGTCCGGCGTCGCCTCTCGCGCACCCACGAAGCTCTGGATCAGCACTCGCTCGGTGAGCAAGGCCAGGAACAATGAGCGGGAGAACCCGCCGGTTGTCGGCCACACGCGTTCGGTGATCTGCTTGGCCTCTTGCCTGCTCAACCAGCGCCTGCCCAGACTGAGCATGGCCGTGGCCAGTTCACGGCAGGCGGTGACCACCACACGGTCATGAGGGTCAATGTTGAGCCGTTCGGAGACCACCTTGTCCCTGGTGGTGAGGAACGTGTCGAGAACGGCGCTCAGACCTGGTGCGGCGCCGGTCAACAGGGGTGAGTGTTGTTGTGCTGCGCGGCAGAACAGCTCCAAGAACAGCGGTTCGCGGAACTCCCGTTGCAGGAGCGGTGTGGCGGGGCTGGTGAGCTTGTAGTGGCGGAAGAACTCCTGCACGGCGTCGAACTCCACGTCGGCGAACCCGCGATGGTCGACGACCACGGCGTTCTCGCGGACGTTGTCCGGAACGCAGGCGTCTCGGGCGATGGTCCGCACAGTCAGGACCACGCCGATCCAGTCGAACCGGCGTATCTGCCTCAGGAAGCCCGCCAATCGTGTGGACCACATCGTCGTGCCCTCGCCCTCGTTGAGGGCATCGACCATCAGAAGTGCCCGGCGGCCCGCGGCCTTGGCAAGACTGTTGAGCGCGGTGAGGAACTCCTCGGCAGTGCCGGGCCACCGCAGGTTGGCGATCGCCTGGGTCCATGGGTCGCTGGTGTGAAGGAAGTGTTGGCCCAGCAACAGCACGGCGGGCTGGCCGTCACGTATGGAGGAGAGGGCCGTGTCAGCCAAGAGGTGACTTTTGCCTCGCCCCTGCTCTCCAGTGATGAGCAGGACCGAGTCGTTCCACGCCTGTGGGATCCGCCCCCTCAGCCACCTGACGGCCAGTTCGAGGTGATCCCAGCACGAATCAACAGTGCCGCGGAACTTCGACGATTCGCGACTGCCTATAGCAGGATCATTTGGGATCTGCCGGAGAGATTCGATCATCGCCGAGCAACGGGAACGCCACGAATCGACCGGCAGAACGCCGGGACCGGCCGGGGCGTCAATCGAGTTACGCAGATCAGCCAATTCCGTCAGCAGGTCGGCGAGCCGCTGGTCACCGGACTCCTTGGCGGCGGCTCGGCCGAGAGCGGCGTGCGCTTGGCGCAGCTGTACGCGTAGAGGTGACAACGCGGCGTCGAGGCGCGCGAAACCTGCGGTCACCCGCCCTACGGGCACCTTGACGGTCAGCTCGCGGTTGTAGCGAGGGCCCAGGTCTTCGACGGCTTCGTCTAGACGATGACGCAACCACTCGAACGAGACATGTCCTCGCGGCCTGTTAGGCGTGCTGACCCCGGACTCGGTCGGGACGTCGAGTGCGGCTCTGAGCTGGTGGGTGAGCCGCCATGATCGTTCATGAGCGAATGCGATCCCCAACTGGATAAGCCGTTCGAAGGATCCGTCCGTCGCACCGGCGCATTCCAGCAGGCTGAGGGCCCGTCTGCGATCGATCCCGGTGTCAGTGAAGTCGAGCCGATGAATCTCCAGGATGCGGCAGAACCGGCGCAGCTCCTCCTGTGTGGGTGCCGTGCCCGCCAGTTCGGCCCATCGCTGTTCCAAGATGCCGAGGAAACGCCTCCAGACATCCACCTGCTTTGCGGTGCCGGCGGCACTCTCCAGCGGCAGCGTATCGGGATGGCCTCGAAGGCGGGCGAGAATGGTCGCGAGATCATCGAACGCGCCGCTGGATGAGGTATCAGTCGCAACCACCAGGCGATCTCTTGCTAGATCGACGGCACGCACTTCCACCCTGGTGCGTAGACCACCGCGGAAGGCGTCGATCAATTGGTCGATAGCCTTGCGTAGATCGCTGGAGCTGGAATCGAGCCGACGCATCCCGCGCTTGGCCTGGATGAGAATGAAGCCCCCGTTGTGCAGTGCGACTCCGACATCATCGACCGGGAACCCCGTCTCACAGCCGACAGCCAGCACCCTGGGTGCCGGAAGTAAGTCGAAACCGGGCTCCCCGTCGGATATCGCGAGAGCTGCCCACCAGGCGAAGACCTCCGCCTGAAAACCGATGCCCCCAGCGGCCCGGGATCCTCCCGAGGACGCGGCACCTCCAGCATCGTCATGCTGACCAGCCACAACCTTGTCCCTTCCGGCCAGGCACAGCGCCATGTGACGACGAAGACTGACAGTGGGTCTCGGGGATTAACCTCTGGCTCGGTCAGTTTGGCATAGGCGTGGCCGACCTAATGGACCACCGAGAACAAGGGCCCCGGCCACTTCAGTGGGCGAGCCGGGACCACACCACCCAACTCAGCCAGGGGCCCGGCCAGCCATCGCAGCGATAAGAAGTTGGACGATTCACGACCACTCGACGCAGCCACCGCGATGGAGATGAAGAGTAACGACGCATTCAGCCTCCCCAAACAGACCGTGTGTTGGCTGATCGGCCGAACCCGCACAGGCGTTACCGTAAGTACGACCAGCAGCCCTGATAGAACCCGACGCCTCTGGCCCTGCCTGCGGGAGAGGCGGGCGGCACGAGCGGCTAAGGCGTCGACGCCGACTTGGCGCGGGAGCGCCGACGATGCAGGTGCTGAGGGCGTCCGGATCAGCCGAACTCGAGCCAGCTCAGCGCCACACCAACGATCATCCTCTGGCGCGGCACGCCCCGCGGGCGCGGCCTCAGCCTACCGGCCGCCGACCGGGCACACAGCGTTTGGGCGGATGCTTTGCTATTGTCGCGGAGACCTAAAGCGCGCAAGGATTCGTGAGGCTCAGTGTCATGGCACAGAAGGTCCTCGTCCAGCTCATCGACGACCTCGACGGTACTGCGGCCGAAGACGTCGAGACGGTGAACTTCGCGCTTGACGGCGTGATATATGAAATCGACCTGAAGCAGAAAAACGCATCCAAATTGCGTGACAGCCTGGCTGACTTCGTAGCGAGTGCTCGTCGGAGCGGCGGATGGGCGAGGCGTGGGTCAACCACCAGCCGGCGTGTTGTCGGAGAGGCTCGCACCAAGGAACAGCCCCAGGCCATCCGTCAATGGGCGAAGGCCAACGGCCACGAACTGTCCGACCGCGGGCGTATCCCGGCGCACATCATCGAGGAGTTCGAGAAGGCGCACCGGTGATCGTCGCCATGCAGCTTGCACCGCCGAACCGTTGACCTGGCATGGCTGAGGACTGGGATCAGCGCTGGGATGCAGGCGCGAGAACCTTCTATATAGCCGAAGTGGTTCGGCAGTCGGCGTACGCCTTGGCTGCTCTTGACCAAGCGCTGGAAGCTGCCGAGGTAAGAGACCGTTCGGAAGCGTGGCCGGCCGTCCAAGCGTTCCTTACCGCCACCGCGAACGTGAGCAAGCTGCTGTGGCCGGTGCGGAGCGACAGGGACAACCGCGAGTCACGATGGCGCAAGTTTCGCGGCGAAAGGTTGCGCGTCGAACTTGGCATCGCTGACTCTTCGGTGTTGCCGGACAGGGATGTCCGTAACTCTGCCGAGCACTTCGACGAACGTATTGATGACCTGGTGCGCGACCAGGAGATTTCAGAGTCCTGGACAGCGGCCCAGGCAGAGGACTTCACGCGCCTCCCAGCGCCGTTTCGCGCCGTGGATCTTGAGACCGGCGAGATCATCGCGGGTCACGACCGGATGGCGTTCGCTCCGGTAGTTGCGGAGTTGAAGGCACTTCTTGAACGGTGCGCCGCGGTTGAACCGCAGGCCATCGGCCAGCATGACGTGGTGGCGATGATGGCCACGCTGCGATGGCCGCCGCTTCCGTCGATCTTCGTGCCAAGTGAACGGCCCGACGAACCTGTCACAGCGGGTGCCGAGCTCGACCGTTCGGGTCCAAGGACACTCGAAGACCTTGTAGCCAAGGTCGCCGAGCGGTTGCAGGTCGAGCAGTCGGGCAGGGAGGAAACGCCGGACAAGGCGCAGAATTGACCCAGGCTGTAGATCCGTACGTCGTCGGCGAGTGTTTAGCGGATTGATCAACAAGTACGGTGCGTTTTTGAAGTCGAGCGACTTTCCGCGGAAGTACAGCGGCTGAGGCAGTGGCGGCCTGACGCAGATCGCTCGACGCGTCGTGAACACTTCGGGTCGAGCAAGCACTACGGTCAGGTGGAGTAGCGTTCGGCGAGCCGGTCGAAAAAGGACGCAAGCCGCCTGCTGGTGGCAGGGCTGTCTGTGAGTTCGGCGCCGCCGAAGCGGTACACCTCGTAGCCGCGCAGCCGTAGTTCGCGGTCCTCGGCGACAATCTCGGCGTATCGCTGGGAGTCGGCGCGTCCGGCTTCGTCGGCGTAGTGCTGTCTGCCGTCGCACTCGATCACGATGCGGATTCGCTGCGGTAGGAGCAGGAGGAAGTCCATCCGCTGGCGGGGCAACGGGGAGGAACCGGGAGCGTGGTGGGCTCGGGTGTACGGGTCGTAGTGCAGGTAGACCTGCGGGAGCAGCGCCGGGATGCCGTCGCCGACCCGGACGTAGCGATCGGCGTACGCGCGCAGTACTCGTCGTTCGGCGTCGTTGTCGCCCAGCGATCGGTCGAGTCGCCGGTACAGGTTGAGCGAGATTTCGCGTGGAGGTGCTCCTGTGAGCCCTTCGCGCTCGGCCCACCAGTTGGTCAGGTCGGCCCACGTAAGTCCGTGTGCCGCCAACGGTCGGTCGTAGACGAGGCAGAACTGTTCGTTCTTGACTACCCGGACGTCGTTGTTGAGCGCATCGCTGAACACGATCTCCGGCTTGGGACCGTCTGCGGCGAAGATCAGATTCTTCATCGAGCCAGGCACACCAGCGCCGATCCTGCGGCCGGCGAACACGGGTGCGCCGCTGATGGCGTCGATCTGGACGATCTCGTAGCCGTCGTGAACCAGCGTCTGGTTGAGGAAGTCGTGTAGCCGCTCGACTTCGGCCAGGTTCGTCCGGACCGCTGGGTGCAGCATTTCGGCCAGGAATCGCAGGAGCGCGTCGTCGTTTTCCGCCAGGCCGAATCGCTCGTCGTAGAAGATCCAGTCGTCGGGCCAGTCCAGGTTGGCGATGCAGTGCTGGATGATGTCCTCGCGTGCCGTGGGGAACTGCTTGGACCGGGAATCGGTGGTGGGCAGCGTGCTGAGGTCGTAGAGGCGCCCAAGGAACTCGACTTCGTCGAGCACGCCGTACCAGGCCGTGGTGGCGAGACCCTCGATGAGGCGCCGCCAGGTGACCTCGGTGATGTGGCTTGCCATGGCGATGGTGCCTCCTGGACATCGGCTGCAGGCGGTGAACAGGTCGTCAGGCTGGTGGCGGCTCGCTGGCGGTACAGCGAAGTCGGTGTTCGTTGTCCGCGACCGTATTCCGCGCTTCACTGGTCGTCATGGCCCAGAGCTGTGCCAGGTGATCGAGTGTTCCGAGCAGATCGGCAGGAACGGCTGAGCGGCTTCCGGAGCGGGCGAAGGGGCCATCGGTTTCGAGTAGGACGCGTTCTGGAGGGAGTCGTTGGAGCAGCGGCATGGCTTTCTTCGACCGGACCATCGCTGGGTTGATCGAGAACCAGAGCCCTGCGTTGAGTGCATCGTCCACGGCGGCCAGCGGCCCGGTGTACCAGTGCAGGATTGCCTGCACGTGCGCTTGTGCGAGTCGGGTGATGGTCTCCCGCTCGGCGCCCCGGCTGTGGACGGTGACAGGTCGAGTTCGTAGCTGGGGGTCGGCCAAGATGGCCTCGAACACGCGAAGCTGTTGCTTGCGGGTAGCGACTCCGGCGCGAGAGAAGTCGAGTCCGATCTCGCCGATCCACGCGGCCTGCGGCACGAGCCGGAGAAATCGAGCTAGATCGTGAGGGGATGCTGCTCCTGCGCGAAGAGGGTGAAAGCCCAGTGCGACATCGACGCCTTTGCGTCGGCCGAGGCGGGTGCGCAGCAGGCGGTACTTACCAGGGTCCTCAGTCACCGCGATCACGTGAACGCCTGCGGCGCGGGCGCCATCCAGTACGGCGAGTGGGTTGTCGTAGGCGTCGATGTGGCAGTGGGTGTCGGTCAGCACCGTGGTGGTCATGATCGAGACTCCACCAGCTCGGCCAGTGGGCCGCGGGCTCCACTGGTGAGCCAGGTGCGGAGCTCGGCGAGCCCACGTCGCCAAACCCCGGTGAAGGCAGCGCGTTCGCCTTGCGGAAGCGGACCGTTGCGCAGGACGTCGCGGTCTGGTCGATCCGCGAACGCTCCGGCGATCACGGCTCGCAGGTCGGCTCCGCGGTGACTGCGGCGGTTGAGGAGGATTGTGGAGTCGTCCTCGGCGAACACGTTGTACGCGTACTCGTCGTCGTCCCATCCGACGTGTGCCAGTGAGGCGCGGCGGATCAGGCAGGGGAAGCAGTATCCGCAGTTGCCTTGTTTGCGGCCGACGTAGCGGGCGGTCTCGGGGTGGGAGCAGGAGACGCTCAGCGAGGCCAGGCGCCGCAGAAGAGGGGCGTTGCGGGACTCGGCGAGCATCTCGCCTTTGGTGCGCAGGCGGTACGGGTTGATCACGCGGTTCGACACGCCAATTGCGGCGCTGGCCGTGGCGAGTAGGTGCATGAAGTGCGGGTGTGTCGTGCGGGTGCTCGCGCTGCCGACACGGGCTCGGGTGAGTGGCACATTGATCCCGATGAAGCCGTTTTCGGGCAAGAAAACCGGCACGTCCGGTCCTTCGGCGGCGGCGAGGGCCAAGGCAGCGGACAGGAAGAGCAGGGACCGGGACCGGGTGGTGTTCTCGCGTGGCCGGGGCAGAGATCGGGCTTGGTGGTTATTCGGGGGTGCGGGACGCAGGTAGAGGCGCCGGGAGCGGATGCGTTCGGTGCCGTAGTGGTCGTTGAGTTCGTCGAGCAGAAGTTGTTGCGCAGTGGATGCTTGTCCGCCTTCGTGGTGGGACAGCAGGCAGAGCCGTCGTTCGGGGTCTTCCTCGAGGAGATTGATGACGCCGCACAGTGAGTCGAGGCCGCCTGAGAACAGGCACACGCCGTCGACGGCGAGCCCGACCGGCCGCTCGTCAAGCGGGACGCCGGACACAACGGCGAGGGGGTGCCGGCTGGAGTCGTAGGGCTGGATCTCCCAGTGGTCGCCGGTCAGAAACCGCAGTGCGGCGTCGAAATTGGCGTTTCGCCAAGCGGCGGTGGCCTCGACGGGGAGCTTGAGGGTGATGTCCCTGGTCCAGGAGTCCGGCGTGCCGCGTCGTCGGGTGGTCTTGTCGGCGCAGTACACGGCCGCGCCCAGCAGCAGGAGGTCGGCGGCGGCACGCGGCGGTCGCCAGCCCGTGAAGAACTCAGGGCCGGCGTCGCCGGTTTGGATTGTGGCCGCAATCCGGCCAGGCGCCCAATCCAACAGCCGGACATCGTCGGATTCGGTTACCGGGTCGATGAGATCCGTGCGCACCAGGTACTTGGTCACTGCGCGTCTCCGTCCAGCCCCTGCAGGGCCTCGTAAGTCATGCGGACGGTGTCCTCGGCGATCTGACGTCCCTCCGGACCGGCCCAGTCGACTGTGAATGGGTCGTCGGGGATGCGTAGCGAAACCAGGACTTGGATGATTTGGCGCATTTCCTCGTCGGCTTGGCGCACGGCGTGCGGGTCGGTGATGCGGCTTAGGCGTTCGGCGATGACGGGAACCCGGTTGTAGACGTACTGGGCGAGGAAGGTTTCCAGCAGGGTGGGCAGGTTCTCCCGCGAGACGGTCATCTCGGCGGTGTCGGTCAACTCGGTCCACGTATCGGCGTCGCCGAAGACCTCGTCCAGCACGTCGCACGCGGCGTCGCGGGCGGCTTGGGAGTCCAGGTCATCGCCGTCTCCGGCGATGAAGGTAATCAGCTCGTCGAGCACGTCGAATCGGGTTCGGCCGACGAGAGTGGCCAGTCCCAGCGAGGTCAGCGTGTTCTCAAGCCCGGTTCCGCCGACTCCAGCGAGCAAGGCGCCGAGGCGCTGGACGCCGCTTCGTCCGGCACGGGCGCCGGCCGCAGCACCGCCGGCTCCTCCTAACACGGGAACGTGGCGGGCGAGCACCCGCTGGGCGTACGTGCGGGTGCTCTGAGATCCGGAGTTGAGCCCGCGCACGTAGGACGCGGTCGCGTGTTTGAGTGGAGTCCACGCTCCGCCGCTGCCCGCGGTCCGATCAGCCGAGGTACCCATCAGCGCCGGCCGCCGCGTCGTTGAGCTTGACGCGCGGTGCTGATCACGCCCTTCAGACCGGGGGCGTCGCTGTTTTCCCACCGGTCCAGCAAAGTAGACACCATCGGGTTGTCAGCTGGGAGGCGGAGGACAGCGCTGCCGGCCTGCCCACGCGGGACCGCCTCGGGTGGAATCCTCATCAAGGCGTCGCAGATGGCCGACAGAGTGTCGGGCGCCCGCTCGGCGAGCTCAATCGCGGCGAGGAAGGCCGGACCGCCCGGTCGACGCGCCAACACCTCCACCAACGCCTCCACGAGTTGGACACGCTCGTCGTCAGGCAGCTTTCCGATCTCATCACAAGCGAGCCGCCGCACACCGGCGACCTCGGTCTGCGCCCTGGTGAGCAGCTCCTGCAGGTGTGGAAGCAACCGCGTGACGGCGACGCCGAAAGCGAGCTTGTCGCGGGAATAGGTGAAGTACGGCCCTAGGTCCACCTCGCCGAGCGGAGGCTCCAGCCGCAGCCACGCCCGCACGTGCGTTTTATCCGCCCACGCCCGCACCTCTTCGGCGACCTGCGGCTGTTGGGCGGCCCTCCGCCCCCGCTTGGCCGCGGGTGATCGGCGGGCGCCTGAAGCCTCGCCCTCGTCTGGGTGCGAAGATTCCCCTTCGTCGTCCGGTTCAGCCGCGGTCGATCCGGCCCGTGCGATGGACTCCGCGGCCGCGAGCTCCGGGATCGGGCCGGGCGAGACGAGTTGCCAGTCGAACAACCGCTGGAAGTCGCTGAAGTGTTGTTCCTCCAGGACCATGAGCTTTGCCAGCACCGGCAGGTCGAGGGCGATCTTCCGACGCTGCGCGCTGCGGTGCTTGAGCAACAGGTTGTTGAGGAACCGCTTGAGCTGTCTCGGATTCCCGCGCAGGCCACCCCCGAGTACTTCGGCGATGCTCGCCGCCCAGTTCAGGTCGCGCACCAGGTCGGGCGGTACATCGCCGAGAATCGCCCCGGCCACGCCGACGTTGAACGCCACGCGCAGGTTGCCCGCTTCGCGGCGACGGCGGGTCTCGGCCAGGACCTTGGCGAACTGCTGGTCGTGGAGGCGCAGTTCAGCCAGCAGCAGGTTGACGTAGGTGTCGGCCTCCGGCGCGGACAGCGGCGGGATGGCAACCTTGAGCTGCAGCATCTTCTCCAGATAGTCGGCACCGATTCCGGCGCCGTCTGGCCGCCGCAGCTGCGGGTAGCGCGAGTCGATCGCGGACTCCACGACCGCCTGGTTGGCTGCCAGGACGTAGGCGGTCTTGGGCGTGTTGAGGAAGAGCCGGATCGCCTCGAAGGTGTCCACCACGGTCTCAGGCAGGCACCGGTCGAGGTCGTCGATGAACACCACCACGGCGTCCACGTCTTCCAACGTCGTGACGACCTTCGCGAACTCCGCCCGGAACCGCCCAGCGTCCGTGATCGCCTCAGCCGTGCCGTTGCCCGAGAGCGTCTGCTTGGCCTTGGGGTCTTCGAGCAGCTTGTTCGCCTCGCCCGCCGCCGCGTTCACTCCTGCCTTCGTCACATCCAAGACCTGCGGAGCCATGCTCGGATCCACCGCCAGAAGCGCGAGAGGAGCCGCGGCCTGGGCAGTAGCCACAGCGACCCGACCGCCCCTGCGCCCCCACCGGCCGAGGCCCTGGGTGAACCTGCGGAGCCTGGTCACCTGCTCCTGCTGATCAGGATCGGCTCGTGCGTCGACCGCGTCGAGCACGGTCGTCATCAAGGCGACCTTGACGTCGTCGTAGTCCTCGTACTGCCAGGGGCTGAACTCGACGCACACGTACCGGGATCGCGAATCCTCGCCGTCCCGGATTTTGAGCAGCTCCTGTCGGGTGATCCGCATCAGACTGCTCTTCCCGGAGCCCCAGTCCCCAAGCAGGCCGACCGTCAGTGGGAGCAGCCGCGGCTCGGTGAGCGCCACGAACAGGGTGTCCACCAGGAAGTCGAAGCCGAGGAGATCGACCTCGGTCTCGTTGTCCGCCCACATCGCCCTGCTCCGTCCGACACGGCAACTTTGACGTATCCGCCCCTCGGTGGCCGCGGCCGAAGGCGGACATCGAGGATAGATCGGCGATCAGCCTCGATGGTCATTTGACAGACGTGTCGCGACGGACCACGTACTGTTACCGTCAGTTACGGAAGCGTGATCAGCAGGTGCGATCATGGTGCGGGTTGGCGGCCACTTGTCGGCGACTGCGCTCGCTTCGGCTCAAGAGCCTTCGCCCAGAGAGCTGCTTCGTCATCGACCAAGCTGAGTGCTCGGCGCCGCGCGGGTCTGTCCCGAATTCGTGCCTGGAGTCGCCATCTGCGTTGGCAACGAACTCAGTAACGTTTGGCCTGGATTGCTCGATCATCAGGCGTGGTTCACAGCGGCATCGGACGCGAAAAGCCTACTGCGTCACTCCTTCGAGTGACTATTCGCCGGATAGCTCTTGTATGGAGCCGATTTTGTCGGTGGTCGCTGTTAGTGCTTGTCCAGCCGGCCTGATGCGTTGACCGGCAGAGCGGAGAAGTGTCCATGACGTCAACGAGAAGGCTGCTCCACGCCGCTGATCTCCACCTCGACAGCCCGCTGCTCGGGCTGTCCGCTTACGAGAACGCGCCCGCCGAGGACATTCGCGGAGCGACGCGTCGAGCGTTCGAGGCGATGGTCGATCTCGCGATCGAGGAGCAGGTCATCGCCGTGCTGCTGGCCGGCGATCTCTTCGACGGAGAGTGGCGCGACTACTCCTCTGGAATGTTCTTCGTGAAAGGACTGCGGCGCCTGCGCGAGGCTGACATCCCTGTCTTCCTGTTGCGTGGCAACCACGACGCCGAAAGCCACATCACCCGTACGCTCGAGCTGCCGTCGAACACCCGCGAGTTGTCCACGGCTCGGCCGGAGTCGGTGCACCGCGAAGACCTCGGCATCTCCGTGCACGGCCAGGGTTTCGCGCAACGGCGGGTGATGGAGAACCTGGCCGCGGCGTACCCCGAGGCGGCCGGTGGGATGTTCAACATCGGGATGCTCCACACCGCACTCGACGGTGCCTACGGGCACGACCCGTACGCGCCGTGCACAGTTTCGGATCTGGCTGGACTCGGCTACCAGTACTGGGCGCTGGGCCACGTGCACTCCCACAAGGTCGTCGAACGCGAGCCGCACATCGTGTTCCCCGGCAATCTGCAAGGCCGCTCGGTCCGCGAGACCGGACCGAAGGGCTGCGTGATCGTCGAGATCACCGACACCACCGTCAGCTCGGTCCGGCCGGTCGCGCTCGACGTCGTGCGCTGGACACGGGTGAAGGTGCCGATCAGCGGATGTCGAGACAGACACGACGTGTGCGATCGCGTTGGTGCCGCCCTGCGCAATGCCAGCGAGGAGGCCGGCGAGCGTCTCATGGCCTGTCGGGTCGAGCTGGAGGCGGACGCGGCGACACAGTCGCTGGCCTGGCGGGAGCGGGACGCGCTCGACGCGGAGATCCGGTCGCTTTCCGGGGACTTCGACCAGGTCTGGGTGGAGAAGGTGCGCCCGGTGACCGCTGAACGGGAAGTGCTCGCCGCAAGCCTCGGGTCCGCGACCGGTGAGGCACTGCACGCCGCTGCGACCGAGCTGATGAACGACCCGGCCCGGCTGCGCGAGGTGCTGACCGACGCCGGGCTGACGACTGGTGTGCTCCAGGTGTTCCGCGACGGTGAAGTCGATCTGCACGATCCCGGCCTCGGACGCAGGCTGCTCGGAGAGGCACTCGACGAGCTGCTGGCGCACCTTCATCCCACCCGAACGGACGGCACCGACCAGCGGAAGGCAGGCCTGTGAGGCTCGGGTTTCTTGAGCTGAGCTGCTACGGAATCTTCGAGCACCAGCGCCTCGACCTGGCCCAACCCGGCCTGCATGTGGTGCGCGGCCCGAACGGCGCGGGCAAATCGACCGTGGTGAACGCGGTTCCCGACCTGCTGTACGGCGTGCCGTGGCAGTCCGACTTCACCTTCGCATTCCCGACGACGAGCCTGCGGCTGAGCGCCGAGTTGGTCGATGAGTCGGGCGTGTCGCTGAACATCGTGCGCCGAAAGGGACGCAAGAACACCCTGATGACGCCGGACGGCGAGTTCGTCGACGAAGGCAAAATGACCGCGCTCGTCGGCGAACTGACCCGCGACGAGTACATGTCGTCCTTCGTGCTCACCCAGGATGAGCTGCGCAAGGGTGGCGCCGCGATCGCCGCTGGGAGGGGACACCTGGGCGAACTGCTATACCACGCCCGTGGCCTCGCCGGGCCGGCCGCGCTGCTTGCCGAGCTGGCAAGACGCAAGGACGCCATCTATCGGCCGCGCGGCCGCAACCTCGATCTCAACCGCGCGGTGGACGAGTACAAGCGCAGCCGCGACCATCTGCGGGACAGCGTCGTACGACCACAGGTGGTGGCCGACCTGACCGCTGAGATCAAGCAGTTGCAGGAGACCGTGGACGGAGAACACCAGGAGCTGCTGCTATTGCGGCCTGCACAGCAGCGGTGGATCACCGCCCGCGCGATGCGCCCCGTCCTACTGCGCAGACGCCAACTGCTGAAGGAATTGAGTGAGCTCATGGACGAAGGTCCAGCGGTGGCATCTGCGGTCCGCGACGAGCTGGGGAAGATCCGGACGATTCTGCGCGAGTCGTCCGCGGCCATGAAGTCCGCCGACGACGAGCTCACCCGGATCAACGACAGGTTGCGGGAGTTGGTCGTCGACCACCGAGTGCTGGAGCACGCAGACGAGATCGAGATTCTTGCGAGGCAAGCGCATTCGCAACAGGAAGCTCGCGACCGGCTGGCTCTGCTGACCCTCGACCTGGCACCCGCCGAGCAGGAGTTGCGCCTCGCGCTGGCACGGGTGCCGGACTGGTCCCAAGAGGATGCCGCCATGGCCGACATTCCGGACGACGTGCCGGTCGAGGTATCCCGGTTAGCCGAGAAGCATCACAACCTCGGCGAGGAGCTGGCGGAAGCCCGCCGCGAGGCCGAGGCATTGCGCGAAGAGGGCGAACAACTCGACCGCCGCCTTGCTGAGACGCCCGAACCGCCTGCCACGACAGACCTGCGGTCCGCGATCGTCCACGTACGTGGCAGGGAAGTGTCGGACAAACAGGTGACGCAGGCCCGTGCACAGCACCGGCAGACCAGGGCGAAGGTCACGCGCGAGCTGGAGGACCTGCTGCCCGATGTGGACGTCGAGCAGGTGGCAAAGCTGGTGTTACCCCTCAAGACCGCGACCGCCTCCCTGGTCCGGCAGTTCGACGGCCTCGCTGACCGTGAACGAGACCTGGCAACGCGTCGCGCGAGCCTCCGCAAGCGCACACAGAAGAACAAACTCGCGCTGGACGGTGTCCTCGCCGGAGACCCACCACCCACCGAGGACGAACTGGCGTCGGCGCGCGGCGACCGCGACACCCGGCTCGACGCCCTGGCCGCCGACGAACCTACGAGCGGGCTCTCGGTCGTGCGAGAGCACGTGACTCGAACCGACCACATGGCCGACCGCATGCGCCGGGAAGCCGATAGCGCGGCGCGGCGTGCGAGTCTCGAGCAGGCGCTGTGCGCTGATGCCGACGACGCGGCCGAGCTGGCCAGATTGGAGGCATGCGGCAGCGATGACCGCGCCAGCCTCGACGAAGAGTGGCGCGCACACTGGGCGGGAGTTGCGCTGCCGGCGCCGCCCAAGGTCCACGAGGGTACTGAGGTGCTCGCCCGCCTGAGTCAGGCCCGAGAGCACGCAAACGCTGCCATCGAGCAAGAGACTCACGCTGCCGAACTGTCTACTGTGGTCGCGGAGAGCAGTCGGCTGTTGCGGCGGGTTCTCGCGGATACCGGCCACGAGACGGATCCGGACGCCCCGCTGAGCCGTTTGCTGGCATTGGCGGATGCCCAGCTGACCGCGCTCGACGATGCTGCCCGCGAAAACGGCGACGTGCGCCGTGACGGCCAACGGCTGGAGAAGAGGATCACTCAGACCGCCCGGCGTATTAAGAAGGCCGAGGACGACTTGGCCGCGTGGCGGTCGGAGTGGGACGTGGCGCTCGCCAGGGCCGGAGTCGGCGCTGCTGGCCCGCACAACGCCCTCGCACTCGTTGAAGACCGCCAGCGTTGCCAGCGCCTCGCCACGAGGGTCGCCAGACTGGTCGCGGAGCGCGACCAGCTGACCGCACGCGCGGAGGAGTTCGATGTACAGGTGCTGACGTTTGCGAGCCATGCGGGCTTCCCCTCTGGGACAGACGTTTCCCTGATACTGACCCGTTTGGTAAGTGCCCTGCGCACCCAGCAGGAGCTCGCTCACACTCGGACGGTGCTGCTTGGGCAGCAGCAACTCGCGGAGAGCCGGCACGGCACCGCCGCCGCTTCGGATGAGTCAGCGCGCGCAGCGCTCGACGAGCTGCTGCGCCGCCACGACCTGCCCGACGAAGTGGCGCTCGAGCAGGCGCTCAACCGCGGAGACCGGCGAGCCGATCTGGCCAAGCAGCTGGATCAGTGCGCGAGGGACCTCTCCAGCTCAGGCATGGAGACCGAAGCGCTCGAAAGCATGATCGGAGACAAGGACGTCGCCGAGATCGAGCTCACCTTGTCGAATTTGGACAGTGAGATCAACTCGCGGCAACAGCGCAAGGACCAAGCGACGCAGCTTCTGGGCACCCGCAATGCTGAGCGGCACGCCTACGATACCAAGGCACCGGTGGCCGTCGAGGCGGCTCAGGACGCTGCGGAACGCCGTGCCGCAGCGGAGGGGTTCGCAGAGGAGTATCTGCGCGTGCACCTGGCAGAACACCTGCTCCGCGGGGAGATGGAGCGCTACCGCGCCGAGCACCAGGACTCCGTGTTGCACCATGCCCAGACGTTGTTCGCCACCTTGACTATGCAGGAGTACCCGCGTCTCGAGGCCACCTACGACGACAGTGACGTCCCTGTTCTGCTCGCGCACCCGTTCCACGGCTCGCCACGCCGCGTCGACCAGCTCAACGAGGGCGCACGCGACCAGCTGTACCTGGCCCTGCGCCTCGCCACGCTGAAGGACTACACCACGCGCCACTGTGGCATGCCGCTGCTGCTCGACGACATTTTCATGACCTTCGACGACCGTCGAACGCCGGTCGGTCTGGAGGTCCTCGCCGAACTCGCGAATGAACTCCAGGTCGTGGTGTTCACCCACCACGACGCTGTGGCCGAGATCGCCTCCCGCTCGTCCGCCATCCGGGCGACCGTGCACGAACTACTGCCCGCCGCGTGAGGCCGGTCAGTCCGTGATCAAGATCATTCCGCGGCCCCAGGTCGTGGCGTGAATTCCAGGGTGCAACGAATTCGTTCTCCTGCTCATCAAACACGTCTCCGTGAGTGTTGGCTTCAGCGTTGTGAGAACTTCGCGAGGGTTGCTTGCCGATCCGCCGTACGGTGTCGGTCGAAGAAGGACCTCGCAGGGGAGGGGAGTCTGTTGGCGGGAGTGACAGTGCTGTGGTGCGAGGTGCAGACACTGGCTGGACCTCATCGTGCTATCTGAAAAAGTTATGGCACTGCGGCATCAGGATGAACAAAATAAGTCGAGGTAACGTCCGGTTGGCGGCTTCCGATCGTCTGATCAGACCCCGATGAGGAGCGGGGACGCAATTGCCCCGCTATCGGTGGGCACGGTGACCCCAATGTCGCGGGCAATGCTGCCATTCCTGCGCTTGGGTGTGCAGCTGGAGTGATTTCAATGAATCGAAGGCGTGGATCGTCCCCGTTGCTGTTGCGGACTTTCCTTGCTGTGGTCGTGGTTGCCTCGAGCGTCGTGATCCCTTCGGCGGCCCAGGCGGAGCCGAGTCCTCAGCAGCCCGCGACGTCGTCCATCGACCTGCAAAACCCGCAACAGGGCGTCGCGGACCCGGTCGCGGCGATGCGACCGCTGCTCAGGGACTGCAAAGTCGGGCAGATCGATGTGAACACCGCGGCCCCGCGCGAGATCGAACGCGCGCTGCATCTGGCGGAGCCGGCGGGCGCGGCCGTGGTGAGCGGCCGACCTTGGCACCGGACGGTCGACCTGATCTCGGTTCCGGGCATCGGCCCGTCCAAGGAAACGTTACTGGTGGAGCGGGCGTGCGCGACACCGACCAAGTTGCCGCCGCCGACGCCTCTAGCATGCGTGACGGGCAGCGACGCGGTGGACTTGCAGTCCGCGTCGCTGGAGCAGATCGCGTCGCGCACCGGCCTCGGCCGGCCTGCGATCGAACGGCTGATCGCCGCGCGACCACTTCCGCAGAACCTGGAGCAGATCGTCGCTCCGCGAGTGCCCGGTGTGTCCCGACCAGCGGTGAAGCGGCTCGTGGACGACCGCGCCGTGTGCGTGACCCCCGCGCCGTTCCGCTTCTCCGGCACGAGTTGGCGCTGGGCATCTGGACGGCACGGCGCTGTGGTCTCCGCCGAGGACCCGAAGTACGCCCTCTTCGTGCCACCGGGGCGCGTGGCCGGGGACACCGGAGCATGGGCAACGGTGAAGCCCCTGCCGGGTGAGCTCGGTGTGTTGCCGAGCGCCGATTTCCACATCCACGGACCGTGGACTCCCGAAGTCGCGGTACGTGTGCCCGCGCCACCCCATTCCGAAGGCATCGACGATGTCGTTGTGGCGCACGACCGCGGCGACGGGGACATGTCGGCTTCCTTCAACCAGGGCACTGCGGAGTCGATGACGCCGGAGGGACGCGTGGTGACCGCGCCCGCGTCGTCCCTGAGCACCTTCACGACCTACCTTCCCGGCAGTTGCGGCGATCCGGGCCGCACCGGCCTCTTCGCCTGTTCCGATTCCGCCGCTCGCGATACCTCGGACCGCGCGCTGTCCGTGCAGTGGGCTACCGCCATGGCGCGCACATTGGCGCTCGCGGCCACCAACTGCGATGTGCGGAACGTGCGTGCGCGGACGGCCGGGTTCACGACGAGCGGGCTTGACTGCGTCGCGGACATGAACGGCGAGACAGGGGAGTGGACCTTCGAGAACAAGAGCAGCGTGCTGTTGTCGTCGGGCGTCGTCTTTCCGGCGGTCCCCAAGGGAGGCACGTTTGACCGCTCCGCCGTCCGCGGCGACCTGGGCGTGCTCAGCAATTGGCTCGCGGACAGCGCGATCGAGCAGGGTTTCCTGCCGCCGAACGGCAAACTGACCGTTCGCAAGGCGGTCGGCAGTGGCGACACCGTGCTGGACGCTGCCGCCGCGATCGGCTGGTCTTCCGGATGGGTGAGCGCTCAGCAGGTCGTCTCCGTCGTCGACGAGGCACTCGATCTTCTCCCGCTCGATGATCTCGACAGAGCCCGCAAGCTGTACGTGGCGTGTTCAGCGGAGCTGGGCCTGCTGGCCGGGGCCGACTTCGCCGGCGCGCTCCTCGAGTGCCTTTCGGAACCGCTCGTCGACCTTCTCGAACGGGCCGCGGAACGGTATGCGGGAGACGACCTGCGCAAGTCCAAGCTGGCGAGTGCTGCAAGGCTGGTCGCGAGGTTCCTGGGCAAGGCGTTCATCGCGGTCGACCTGGCCCTGTCCGCTGCTGGCGTTTGGCAGAGCCAGGGCCGGACTGTGCAGATGCGGACGTTGTCGCCGCCGCCTCCGCCGCCGGCAGCAGGACGTTTCGACGGCCCGTCCGGTGATCACACCTACATCGCCAGGATCAGCGACGGACGCACCTACCTCGTGGAAACGGTCAACGGTGGCCGACCGAGCAGGGCGATCCACATAGGTACCAACGGCCTGTTCAACTGTCTCGCGATGAGCCGGTACGTGGTGGACGACGTCCAGCCTTCGCAGGAAGGCGACAGGTTCGTGTTGATCCTTCCCGGCGGTACGACGCCGGTGATCGATCTGGAGCTGACGTGTGACCCGGCCGGTTCGGCTTGGTCGTACACCGGCGTGCGGCACGGTGGGAACGTGCTCGACAACGTCATCCTCAAAATGCCCGATTGGTTGGGCACCGGCTCGTGGTTCATCGACGGTGACGGCAAGATCTCGTCCATTGCGGACGGTGGCACGTACCTGTGCTTGGCCCGTGCGCACCCGGTGATCTATAACGTGCCGTTCGACCGCATCAGCGCGTGGCCTGACGTCGCGGACCACCCAGCCGCATGTTCATGAGCTGAGCGGAACGACCACTTGGGGCCGCCGAGTGCTCCTGCCCAACGGGCTCGACCGGTATCGAGAGACAGCCGGTCGAGCCCGTTAGACCGAACCTGTGGGCCGCTACGCCGCAGCGTGATCGAGGAACCGCCCAGTGCTAGCGTTTTCGCCGTACTACGGCGATAGCCGATGGAAGCTGGTCCAGCTTCGACCTAGCTTCATCGCTAACGCCCAAGAGGTAGCCAGCACCGTCCCTCCTGTTCGGCTGCATCGATCTTGGCGATGAGAGCATCCGACAACGTCATTCGTCCATCGAAGATGGTGATCAGGTCTTGGGCGTCAACCAGGATCAGGTTGTTGCGAGACCCGCGTGCCACGTTGGCGAGGTGATCAAGGGTGTTGTTGTCGAAGCCGGCCATGGCAACGAACAGGCCGCGCGTGCTGTCCAACTTGCCGTCGACGTTGAACTTGAACTTCGCGAGGTCGCCGAAGGTGGGCGGGTGCTTCTCCCACTTGGCCTCCACGAGGTAGGTGAACCCTCTGAAGTGGAACGAACCGTCGATCTGCTCGTGCTGCAGCCGATACGGGCGCCGGTACTCGATGTCGTACAAGGAGAACAGGTCGACGAGGAGCGTTTCCAGCGCGTAACCGCGCTGCTGTCGGTCCTGCTGGGTGCGCGGTTGTGCGCGTAGTAGGTCGAAGAACTTTCTCTCCAAGCCGCTGAGTCGTTCGAGTCGTTGTTGCTGTGCACGTTGTTGCTGATCTGCGCGTGATCGCCGTTGCTCCGCAGCAGCCTGCTCGGGGTCTACGAGAATGTGTTGGGTAGTTGCTTCCTCCTTGAGGGCGGCGAGGGCGGCACGCCCTTTTGCCTGGTCCGGGGCATCGGTGTGCGGTCGTCCCATGCGGCACAGCTCGTCAACGATCTTGCGTTGGATGACCGCGCCCGTCGGTCCCAACGCGTGGAGCTCGTTCAACACTGCTCGGGCGATCTTGGCTTTGCTGAAGTCGGCGTGGTTGTATCGCTCGTACATAGAAGCTGGCACGCCACAGCCGAGGTAGAGCGCCTCCAGGTCGCCGCGCCAGTGGAGTGCATCGCGACAGACGCAGACGATCGCCGCGCGAACTGTCTCCGGTACCTGCTGTTGGGCGCCGATGTTCAGCGACATGCGGAGTTTCCTCTGGTACGTGTGTCGCCTGTGCCTTGATCTGAAGGTTTGCTCTGAGAGGTGCCTGCAGTAGGAGACGGCGCGACCAGCCTGAGAGCTGGCCGGGAGTCGTCCATGCCGAGCAGCTGCCGAACGCGCCGCAAGGGCCACGCGAGCTCGTTGGCGAGCTCCTTGAGAGACAAACCGTGCTGCTCGGCGAGCTCGAAGGCACTGGGCAATAGCGTTGGGGTCTCACCGGGATAACCAGCGATCGTGTCGGGACGCATCAATCCTGCGCTGCGGAGTTGCTGAACACGCTGGTATGCGCGTCGCGCGGACACATCCGAGATCACTCCCAGCTCCTTGGACCTGCGTACCAAGGAAGCTGGGGACACACCCCACACTCGGCTCAGCTCTTCCAGCGCCGCCATACGGAACCGAGACGGCAGCTCTCGCTCGATCTCGGCCGCTGGTGTCAGCAGTTCGGCTGCGAACCTGCTTGCTTCTCGTTCCTGTTCCAGATCGCCCGGAACGATGTCTGCGTGGAGCATCAGGTGCCCCAGTTCGTGGGCCGCGGTGAAACGGTGGCGGTAGATGTCATTGGCTCGATCCGGAGTCAGGATCACCACGGGGCGTGGAAGGCGTGAGGTGCAGAAGGCATCTACGCGCGCGACATCATCGCCTGCGAACGACAAGACCGAGACGATGACGCCGCGAAGTTCCATCGTGCGGACGAGGTGTCGCAGCGGTCCTTTGTCGATTCCCCATTGCCGTCGAACTTCGCGAGCGACGGCCTCCGGTTCCGCGCCTACCGGAAGAGACGCCCCAGGAGGTGCGATCGGCAGATCAACAGGAGGAAGCTCGACCCGCTTCTCGAGAGCGAAGGTGAGCTCCCACAACTGCTCTACGAGGGCCGTGGCCTTCGCGCGCTCGCCGACGCGTGTTGTTCGAAGACTGCGGAAATGCGCCATCGAGGAGTCCAGCCGTGCGTAGGGTCGCCCGCCGGCGAAGAACGCAACCGGGAAGTCCAAGGTGCTGGACAACGTCTCGATGTGGTCAGGCCGAGGCCGTGTGATCCCGGCTTCGTACTGCCCGACCGCGGCGGGAGACACGCCGAGCTTGTCGGCCAGGTCCTGTTTGGTCATGCCTGCGAGAACCCGTGCCTGCGTAAGGCGCGCGGGTTCGAACAGGTCAGCCACCATGCCCGTTGAAGGGGCGTCGAACAGTGACGGCTGACGGGGATCCTTACTCATCAGTTGCCGTGTTGTGGGGCCTCACCGGCGGTTCGCTTGAGGGTGCGTCGTCCAGCGCAACGCGTGGGCGCAACAGTGGTGACGCTGGCTTGCCCGCATCGAATGCCAGGCGACCGTCGACTGTGGTCGCAGGACGCATAGGACCACGCCGGACCGGAACGAGCTCAAGGGATTCCCGGAACGCCCAGCTCAACAGCCCGTTCGCGCGAAGGGTGGCGAACCCGAAGTAGCTGCTCAACAGCGCTTCCGGATTGCTGGAGTAGGCGAGGACGCCCACTAGTTGCTCGGTCGCGAGTTTGGCGATCTGCTCGCTGTGCCTGTCGAGTTCTTGACGTTCCTGTTGGGAGAGCCGGTTGACCACCGAATCACCCAGCCCGGATTCGCCGAGGTCGAGTTCCAACGGAGTCTGAACGGTTGTGAACAGCGACTGCTTGCTGGCCGACACCGGTCGTCCGAAGGGAACCTGATCGATGTCGGTCGTCTTGTCCTTGGCGAAGCGCCACGGGATCAGCGGCACTGAGTTGATCACGGGAATACGGTAGCGGGCTCGTCTTGGGCGGTAGGCCCGCACGCCCGCAATACCGAAAAGTCCCTCGACTAGCGCGTTGGGCATGCCAAGCCAGATCAGGCCGTAGGGATCCGCGCTGGGCAGTCCTGTCGAAACCTGGAGGGTGGAGTACTGGCTGTGGGTCTCGGCGAGGACCCTGGGCAGACAATCCCGTACGTGCGGTCCCTCGGTGCCGAACATCCTGCGTGCCCAAGCGACGCCAGCGAGATCCTCCATGCGAGCCTCCTCGTGCTTCAGTGAAGCGCCAAGAGGCTAGCATACGACTTCAGAAAATCTCACAACATCGACAATGTGGACTATCGTCGCAGCTCAGCGTCATTTGGAGAGGGAACCTGTCTCAGTTGGGTCCCGCCGAGTACTTGCTGCCTGCCAAGCGCACTGCAACGAGAATCGGCGCCACCAAGCTTGCGGCCAGCTGTCGCCAGAGCCACGGATCGGCTCATGATCTTGACGGCTGTGACTGCCGACCAGCCTGCAAGCTGACCCTCGGTGGGGTGATCAATTAGTTTCCGTGCGCAGTTCGAGCTGCACTGATGACCTTCGGGCTGTAGACCGCTCGGTCAGTTGAGCAGCGTGGCGGCGTTTCGCAGACGTCCCCGGCATGGAAAAGATCGAGTGGTGCGGCATTTGCCAGGACATGACGGCTTGTGTGCCTGACGGCGACGTTTGGATCTGTGAGGGTTGTGGTCGCAGCGTGAGGCGTGCTCCACGCCGCCGCACGTCGGAGCAGAAGGGTAGTGCGCCCGAAGCGCTACTGTGGCCGCCCGACCTGCAATTTCGTGAAGTCTCGTGGTGCTCCGGGAACACGTCGGTGTGAAGATCCCTATCGGATGTCTGATGGGTGCTTCGCCAGCGGGGTGATCTCGATGTCCATGTACGGGAACAGCGGTAGTCGGAGGCGACAGCGCTCCACAGCAGTTCATTCCGCACCTGGTGGACCTCTTCAAACAACGCAGGTTCCCGATCGACCGGCTCATCTCCACCTACGCCTTCACCGACATCAACCGCGCCGTGGAAGACGCCGAGAAGGGCGCCGTTGCTCAAGTCGGCGCTGACCTTCGCCTGACCCGATCGGAGCCGGCCATGAACCTCCAGTACGACAAGCTCTGGATCGGCGGTCAATGGGTCGCGCCCAGCAGCACCCAGGTGATCACCCCGGTCGACCCGAGCACCAAGCAACGGATCGGCAGTGTCCCCGAAGCCGTGGAAGCGGACGTGGACGCCGCTGTCGCCGCGGCCTGTCGTGCCTTCGACAACCCCTATGGCTGGGCCGGCCTGGCGCCGGCACAGCGCGCGGAGGCGATGGAGCGACTCGCCGACGAGATCGACGCCCGGTCGGCCGGGTTCGTGGAACGGGTGAGCGCCCAGAACGGCAAGCCCGCCGCCGTCGCGGGGATGCTCGAGACCGGTCGACGATGTAGCCGGCGTCGCCGGCGATCCTCACGCTGTCGTCCCCGGCGCTCGCCACGACGCTGCCGCCGACCTCGGTGCCGTGCAGTTCGACGACATCGTGCCCCCCGCTGGTCGCGACGTTGCCGCCGAGGCGGGTGTTCGTGGAGACCGCGTTCTACGCGCTGATCGATCGACTCACTGTCCGAGATCGGCAGAACCTGTTGGCTGACGTGCGTCGCCTGGTCGGGTGGTGCACCGCGTCACGCCGATGATCAGGGGGTAGACCCACCGGGGAAGCCGGCATGGTTCGCTCGCGGTCCTCGGCCAGGCCCCACGCTCCGCAAGCCTCGAAATGTCGGTGCTGTCTGCTTTCCTGATCTCCAGGACCAGCGGTGACGAGCGTGGAGACGCTGCGGAGCAGATCATCCGCGGTCGGCCGACGTTTGGCGGCAAGCCGCTGACGAGTTCATGAGCGGCCTCGGTGCCGGTCACCTCGACGACCTGCTGGCGCGCCGGAGGCGGCCACGAGCCGCCGGGCACGACCCGGCCGCCGGCATCGTTGGGGGTGAGTCAGGGCGTGTACGGCCAGCGCCTGCTGCAATGTCGCGCACCAGGGCATGGACGCACGCGAGGGCGGTGTCGAAACACTTGGCTCGCTGCCGCAGACCGCGGCAGCGAGCGTGGTGCTTCCCGCCACTCAGTAAGCGTCGTTACATCCCTAACCGCGTTTGCGTAAGACGTGGAATGGGACGAGTTGGTCGACGAGGTACAGCTTGTCGCGGCGGCCGTCGGCGTAGCTGATCTCGTAGTTGACCACGCCGAGCCAGTCGCCCTCGATGCTGGGAAAGCGTCCGTGCAGTCGGCCTTGGACCTCGCCGGTCAGGTCGAGTCCGGTCGCGATGACGTGCCTTTCGGCGCCGGGTGGTCGGGCGAACAACTTGTCCAGCCGGACACCTACGCCCGTGAGAACGGGCCTTCGGCCGTGGATGTTGTCGCCTTCCCATGTCGTGAATGGACTGTTAAGGCCCATGGCTGCCCGCCGGGATCAAAGCTCGTTGGGTGCGGTGCAGGACGAGCTCGAAATACCGTTCCTCGGACAGTTCGGCGCTGTCGGGTGGCGGGGCGGTGGCGGTCAGGCGCCAGGAGTGGTCGGCGTTGTCGGTGGCGCAGGCCAGGCAGCTGATGTGAGCTTCACCGTCGTGCACGATCGGGCGGAACTGGGAGTAGCCGAGCGTGTGCCGGCCGAGTTTGCACCTCGCGGGCAAGATGGCGACCGACCGTCCGGTCGAGTCGTACCTGTGCGTGAGCTGGCCGTCCATTGGGGACGGTTTGAGAAGCTGCCGATCCATGACGCGAGAACCTATCACTGCAATCGCACATATGTTCGATTGGATGCGTGTGGCGTGTTCGGTGTCTGTCCAACCGG
Organism: Lentzea albida; assembly: GCF_900111005.1. Taxonomy (GTDB): domain Bacteria; phylum Actinomycetota; class Actinomycetes; order Mycobacteriales; family Pseudonocardiaceae; genus Lentzea; species Lentzea albida. The sequence continues at coordinate 85,953 of NZ_FOFV01000026.1, read as the reverse complement.
GTCAGTTGCCGAGCGCAGGGGAGGCGCCGGAGAGTGCGAGCGGATGCGGTTCGTTGGTGAGCGCGGCGAGTGCGGTGGCGACCTCTTCGATGGTGGCGCGCACGTAGGTGGTCGTGGTGCCGGCGTCGCTCTTGCCGACGTGTCCGGCGAACTCCCGCGCGACCGCGTAGCCGAAGTTGCGTTCTACCCACGTCAGGGTGGTGTGGCGGATCCAGTGAGTGCTCACTTGTTGGGTCGCGACCCAGGGCAGGTGTTTGCCGAGGCGTTGCCACAAGTAGTCGTAGCGGCGCCTCGTGATGGGGTCGCCGTTGCGGTAGCGCAGAAGTTGGTTGGTGCCGACGGCTCCGCGTTCGTCGCCGAGCTGTAGGAGGTGCTCCATCATCGACGGTGACACGGGCTGCCAGCGCAGGGTGTCACCTTTCTCGAAAAGTCTGACAAGGCATTGGTCGGGATCCAGGTCGCACCGTCGCAGCGCGAGCGCACCGCCACGACGTGCGGCGGTTTCGGTGTGGAAGCGGAGCAGGACGAGGTCGAGTTCGGGGTCGTTGCCGGTGGCTCCGGCGACTTCACTGATCTCGCGGAGTCGGTTTTCGGGAAGTGCGCGCCGGGTGCTGGCGAGGCGGCGTGGTTTGGAGACACGGCGTGCTGGGTTGTCGGTCTCGGACATGAGGCGGTCGGCGACCGCGTGCTGGTAGAGGCACCGTGTTGCGGCGATGAGGTGCTCTGCTGCGCTGCGCCCGCCACGGGAGTTCCGGCGGACGATCGCGTTCGCCTTGGTGAGCTCGGCGAGTTGCTTGATCTCGAGCGGTGTCGGTTCGTTGAGCGGCCGGTCGCCCCACTCGTTGACGATGCGGTTCCAGTACGGCTCGTACACGCGTGACGTTCCGGCGGGTACGGCCTTGGTGACGCGTTCGACGTAGTCGCGGATGTTCGGCATCGCCGCGGGTGCTGGTTCGTCGAGTAGTTGTTCGGGACGGACCCCGAGGCGGTTGAGCAGGAGTCGCACCGCCTCGAGGTCGATCCCGTTCACGTTCGTTCTCCGCGCAGATGCGCACCGAGCATTTGGTCGAGTGCCCCAGCTGTGCAGACGACCAAGAGGTCGTGGCCGTCGGACGTCGTGAGCAGGAGTCCGTCACCCGCGCGCAGGTGGCATCTGTGTCGGATTGCGGCTGGTAGTCGGACGTGACCCAGTTTGGTCACCTTGGCGGTACCGGTTGACCTGGTGAGCACGATGACCTGGTCGTCGAGTACGGCCGGTTTCAGCGAGGTGCCCGGCAACCAACCCAGAGCTCTGACCAACGACCGGTCGCCGAGGCGCCCTCGCTCGTCGATGGTGGTGAACGCGTAGCGCGATGAACTCCGTTCCACAGGTCCGGGGAGACGGGGTACCGGGAGGCTGACGATTCGGGGTGACCGAGTGACGCGGCTGGCGGAGTTGCTCGAGAGGCTTTCGGCCAGCGCTTCGACGAGGTTCATGAAGCATGCCCTCGTTCCGGTGCGTGCGCGGCAGCGTGGAAGTCGTCCAGCAACATCGCGACCGCGGAAGCAGCTTGGAGCGGGACAACACCGTTGCCGAGGATGCGCAGCTGGTCGACGCGGGGGAGTGGCAGGTCGGTGACCCAGCCCGGTGGAAGGCCCATGAGGTGCTCGACGAAGGCTGGGGCGAGCACAGGACCGCCGTGTTTACCGGGCGTGGTCGGGTGCGGTGTGGATCGGCCCGTGACGCCTTCCCAACCAGCTATGGCTGAGGAGTAATTGCGCCACCGCGGGTGCGTTCTCCGCGTCGGGAGGATGCGCGTGTGGGACGAGCAGGTGACTGAGTCGACCTGCGCTTGCGCCCGTGGGTTGTTGGCCGGCCTGCTGCAAACGTCGCGCTGACGACGTCGTGCAGACTCACCTGGCGACCGAGGGCACGGCGCCGGGTGGGATCTGCGGGACCGCGGTTGTCGCCGTCGCGGGCTTGAGGTGTTGGCAGCAGCGGGCCAGGCGAGCAGGAACACGCGTTCTCGACGGTGTGGTGCGCCGATGTCGGAGGCGCGAACGCTGCGCCAGACCGTGTCGTACCCTGCCTCGGCCAGGTCGCCGAGAACGCGGTGGAGTCCGCCGTTCCTCCACCGCAGGGCGGCGACGTTCTCCACGACGACGAGTTGTGGTCGTAGTGCGCGAATGCCTCGGACGGCGTCGATCCACACCCCACTTCGCGTTCCTTCCGTGATGCCCTTGCGTTGTCCGGCGGCGGAGATTTCTTGGCAAGGGAAGCCGATGGTGAGGACGTCGACTGGATCGACGGTGGTCCAGTCGACGAGGCGAAGGTCGCCGAGGTTCGGCACGCCGGGCATGCGCGCGGCGAGGACCAGTTGCACCGCGGGGTCGATGTCGGCGCACCAGGCGATGTGTCCGCCACCGAACGCGGCGAGCACACCTAGGTCCAAGCCTCCGTACCCGGTGCACAGCGATCCCATGACGGGTCCCGGGCTCGATCGGACGGCGATGTCGGGTCGCGCCGTCATGCCGCACGGACTTCGGTTGCGGCTTCGTGAGCAGGACGCAGTGGTGTGCGAAAGACGAGCACGTCCTCGTGTGCGATGAGATGGAGGGGGAGTCCTGCCTCGCGTTGCTTGCGGAGGAAGTCGCGTTGGAAGAAGGAGCCTCGGGCGACGAAGTCGTGCTCGGCGACGCGGGCCAGGAGAGCGACGCAGCGTTCGACCGGGATGAGGCCGGCGTTGCGTCCACAGGTGAGGATCTGCGAGGGCAGGTCGATGAGCTCGGCGTGCTCGCGCCACGGGCGCACGGTGATGGCGATGTGTCCTCCGGGGCGCATGAACTCGGCGGCTGCGGCGAGGATGCGGGTGAAGCCGGCGAGCAGCCGGTGGTGTCCGATGTTGGCGAGGTTGCCGCGGTCGAGCGTGCTGCCGTACTGGTGGAAGTACTTCTGGATGCCTTCGCCGGGGGCGACGGCGACGCGGCCGTGCGTCGACGGTCCGTACGGCGGTGAGGTCACGACGAGCGAGACCTGACCGCGTAAGTCTGGCGGCAGCAATGTGGTCAGCTGGCGGGCGTCGCCGTGGATGACGTGAGCGTCGTGTTCGACGCCGTGCTCGGTTGCGAGGGCGAGGTTGTTGTTCGCGACGGTGACCCAGTGCGGTTCGTACTCGATGCCCGCGGCGCGCCGTCCGAGGTGGACGGCTTCGACGAGCGTGGTGCCGATGCCGCACATCGGGTCGAGCACGAGGTCGTCCGGTTCGGTGTAGTGCGCGATGGCGTACCGCACGACGTCGGGCAGCATCTTCGCGGGATGGGCGATCGATTCGCGGGTGTAACGGTTCTTGCGCTGGGTCGTCGGTGAGGCCTGTGCGGTTGCCCACACCGAGACCGGCAGGTCGTTGCTCATCGGATGACTCCCGTCTCGGCGGCTGCACGGGCTGGGGTGAGCGGTCGAGCGAGATGGTCGTGCGGTTGCGCGAACACCAGCACGTCCGAGTGGATGCGCAGGTGTGGCGACGGAAGCCCGCGTACCGCGGCGCGGTGCTGCGCGCGGCCGAGTTCCTCTGCTTCGCGGTCGTTCAGTTCGACTTGGAACCGGCCGTCACGGATCGGGGCGTGCAGTGCGACGACGTGTTGCAGGTAGAGCAGATCGGCGAACTGGGCTCTGGTGACGAGTTGGCCGGTGTGGTCGGTGAGTTCACCGGTCGTCGTGTAGTTGTGGGTCAGCGCGACGAAGATGCCCCCGAGGCGGAGCAGCCGTGCTGCGGTGAGCACGGCTTCATCCGCGAGTTCCGCGGTGGTCTGGTTTGGCGACGCGCTGGTGACCACGAGGTCGGCGAACCCGGATGCGTTCCAGTCCACTTCGGAGCCGCAACTCGCGCGGCGGCCGAGGTTGTTCGCGGCGTCGACCGCGTCCGAAGTGGAGCTCGGGTTCGTCGGCCAGGGCAGGACGACCACTCGATCGCGAGTACGGCTGAACGCGCTGACCACCTTGACGACGAGCTGCGTCGGCCACGTCTCGTCGAGTGCTATCGGTGTGGATCCACAGGACCAAACCGTTGCCGGGGTGGAAGAGGTCGTGCGTGAAGGTGACGGCTTCGCGGGTCGGGCAGGGCTGACCCTGCTGACGTTGGGCGCGGTCGGGTAGGGCCTGCGGTTGGCGTCTGCTCGTGCACTGCGCGGTGGCCGTGCACCAGGCCGGCGTGCCGACCCTTCGGTGTTGTGAGAATCGCCGAGACGCGTCACGGGTCCTCCAGTTCGGGGCTGTTGCCTGATCGGAAGTCTTTGTGCTGGACACCCCTGAACTCCGAATGAGGATCCTGTTGGGGACGTACAAATTTCCTGCGTCTTCCGAGCACCGTTTCCGCCGCTGACCGATGAGGTACCGATGAGGTACCGGAACGTAAAACCGCAGGTAGGCGAAGTGTGGAAGTGCTGCCGACGATCAGGTGGTACCGGCTTCCAGGACCGAGCTGAATGGGGCCGGTAAGAGTCCGGTCATCGCTCGGACAGAGTTTGGTGATGGTCGACATGGCGTCCTGACGGAGTTCAATTCCCGCTGCGTCAGGAGTCGCAATGCTCCCCAAGGATTGCCCCGGCATCACAGCCGATTCAATGCCGCTCGACGTCGTGCGCTCTGCCTTCGCATGGCTCGTCACCGGCCCTCACCCGGTCTCGCTGGACGGGCGCCTGTTCGACGGCTTTCCCCGCCGTCGCGTCCGCGTGGACGAGGTCCGCGACCTCCTGCTGCTTCGCAGCTGTCCGCAGAGCGTTCGAGACGCCGTCTGGGCCTACCTGGTTCAGCTCGCCCGCGAGGAAGGTTCGACGTGGACGGTCGCCTGCGCCGGCATCGCGCTGCCCGCACTTCTCAACATCGCGTCGAAGCTGACGGCTCGCTTCGCCGACGACCCGAGCGACATCCACAGCTCAGTGCTCACCGGGTTTGTCGCCGAGCTCGCCACGATCGACCTCGGTCGCCCGCGCGTCATGGTGCGGTTGCGCTGGGCCGCGTATCGCGCCGGACATGCAGCGCTTCGTGACGCTCTCGACGCGCCGGTCCCGTCGAGCAACCCGTTGACCGCGGCCTCGCCGCTCGCGCCCTGTGGACATCCGGACTTCGTTCTCGCTCGTGCGGTCGAAGACGGCGCGATCTCGTCCGCCGAGGCGGAGCTGATCGGATCGACGAGGTTGGAGAAGGCACCGCTCGCCGTGGTCGCCCACCAGCGCGGCGCGAGTTACGAAGCCACCAAGAAGGCGCGCCAGCGAGCCGAACGACGTCTGGCCCTCTACCTGCGCGGCGGCGATGAAGCGGTGTCCCCGAACACCTCTGGATCCGGAGTTCAGGGGTGCGAGAGGCGGCTCTTCGCCTCGACTCACACCAGTCCGCCCGACGTGCCAGCGCCGCCGTCGAGCACAACTCCGGAGGTGCCGCGATGCGCTTGATCCGACCTTTCCGCACCAGCAGCCGTGCCGTCCTGCTCACCGTCGTCGCCTTGCTCATCACCGCCTCAACCGCATCCGCTCAACCGGTGCACGTCGTCGCGCTCGCGTCCACGTTGGACGAAGTACTGAACAACATCCGCAACTGGATCATCGGCATCGCCGCCGCCATCGCCACCGTGTGCTTCTCGATCGGGGGACTGAGGCTCCTCATCAACGGGTCGGAGCCCGGCGAGGTCGACAAAGCGAAGGCCGCGTTCAAGGCCGGCGGGGTCGGCTTCGCCATCGCGATGCTCGCACCGCTGCTGGTAGCAATCCTCAAGACGTTGGTCGGAGACCGGTGATGAACTCCGCGCCGACAGCCACACGCCCTTCGGCAACCAGGCGGCGGTTCGGGTGGGCGGTGTTCGGTGCACTGGCCGCGATGCTCAGCGTGGGTGTCGCCACGGCCGCCGCCGAACCGGAACCACCGAGCCCGAGCACGACGACCACCAGCCCACCGACGACGCCAACGCCGCGTCCACCGGCACTGCCCGCTCCTGAACAGGACGAGTGCGGAATCACCGACGTCGGCGCGTGCGTGTCGGAAGGCATCACGAGCTTCTTCTCAACCCTGGTGGTGGGTGCGCTCAACCCACTGCTGCAGACGGTTGGCGAGACGCTGCTGGCGACACCTCGCCTCGACCAGGTTCCTCAGATCGCCGAGTTGTGGGAGTCGTCTCGCGGGATGGCGGTCACCGCCTACGCATTGCTCATCACCGTGGCCGGGCTGATCCTGATGATGTACGAGACGGTGCAGACCCGCACGACCATCCGCGAGGTCGCACCGCGCATCGTCGTCGCGTTCCTGGCCGCGAACCTGTCCCTACTCCTCGCCGGACGGGCTGTCGAGTTCGCGAACGCGGTGTCGTACGCGTTGGTCGCGGACGGAGTCGAGCCGAACGCCGCTGCGGAACAACTCGCCGGGATGCTCGCGGACACCGTGACGAGCGCGGTGACCGGGGGCAGCATCTTCAACCTGCTCGTCGGGCTCGGCATCGTGGTGCTGCTGGTGGCGTTGCTCGGCACCTACGCGGTGCGGGTGGCGGTGACGGCTGGTCTTCTGGCGGGCGCGCCGCTGTGTCTCATCCTGCACGGCTTGCAGGAGACCGAGGGTGTTGCACGGTGGTGGGTACGTGCGTTCGGTGGCGTGCTGATCATTCAGGTCGGACAGTCGCTGGTGCTTATCGTCGGGCTCCGCGTGCTCCTGTCCGACGGAGGCTTCACCGTCTTCGGTCCTACACCGGACAACCTGATGAACCTCATCATCGCCGGCGCACTCCTGTGGATCCTGGTGAAGATCCCGAGCTGGGTGATGCAACGCGTCCAGATCGGCGGCGGTCGCAGCTTCCTGGGTTCTCTGGTCCGCGGCTTCATCGCTTACAAGACCTTCGGCCTCCTCCGCGGTGGTACGGCGGGCGGCTCGAAGGCGGTTGGCGTTCGACCGGTCCAAGCACCCAAGGGGCCGCCGGACCCGTACGCGAACGTCAAGTCGACGGCGTCGGGGCAGTACATGCTGCCGTTGCCGGGGCTGAGGCGTCGCGCCAAGAGCACTCCGGCGACTGCAACTCCTGCTACCACCGGGACGCGGAAGCCCCAGGGACGGCAGCTCGCGCTTCCCTTCGAGAAGGGCTGGCCCTCTGACCGGCCCGTACTCACCCATAGCGGTCAGTACCGGCTTCCCATCGACGTGCCTCGGGCAACGCCGAGCAAGCCAGCTCCACCGACTCCGCCTCCGGCAGCACGCCGGGACGTGGGACGACAGCTGGAGCTCCCGTTCGATCCGTACCGAGGCATCCGGCCCTCGAGGAACGGCCAGTACGCGCTCCCGTTGGACGTTGCCCGCACGCCGAGGCCGCCGACACCTCCTGCTCCGAGGCAGCCGCGGCGAGCCATCGGCCGGACAGTTCAGCCGGAGCTCCCGTTCGACCCGTTCGCCGGCTCTCGCCCGCGCAGGGATGGCCAGTACGCGTTGCCGCTCGAAGACGTGGCCCGCGTTGCGCCGCCACCGGTCCGGAAACCACCGGACGCGAAACCAGCGCCGCGCCGAGCACGTGCTCGTCAGCTCCGGCTCCCGATCGACCTTCCAGCCCGCGCGCCACGACGCACCAAACCGACGACCGGTGGTGACTCATGACTCGGCCCGTACGAATCCCAACTGATGTCGATCGCCCTGATCGGATCCTCTTCGGTCTCACGGGACGACAACTCGCCATCCTGACGACCACCGGCGTGGCTCTCTACATCGCCTGGGCGCTCACCCAGCGGTTCGTTCCGCTCCCGGCGTTCTTGGTTCTCGCACTCCCGATTGGTGCGGTCACGGTCGTGCTTGCACTCGGTCAGCGTGACGGCATCTCGTTGGACAGGCTCTTGGTGGCGGCTGTCCGGCAACGGTTTACCCCGCGAAGGCACGTGGCCACGCCCGAGAGCGTCTTGTCCACACCGGACTGGATCACCGCGAACGTCGAGTCCGGCGCAGGGCAGGAGGATGCGTCATCACCGTTGCGCTTGCCTGTCGAAGAGGTGTTGCCGACCGGTGTCGTCGATCTCGGCGTGGACGGCCTGGCGGTCGTGGCCGTGGCCAGCACTGTCAACTTCGCCCTGCGGACCCCGGCCGAGCAGCAGGCCGTGGTGTCGAGTTTCGCGAGGTACCTGCACTCGCTCACCGGACCCGTTCAGGTACTCGTCCGCACGCACCGGCTCGACCTCACCGACCAGATCGCCGAGCTGCGCGAGACCGCCGGCGGGCTGCCGCACCCGGCGTTGGAAGCTGCGGCGCGCGAGCACGCGGACTTCCTCGAAGACCTGAGCGCGGGAACAGAGCTGTTGCGCCGGCAGGTCCTGCTTGTGCTGCGCGAGTCCTTCGGGATCGCACAGGAGACCAAAGCCGCGCTGCCGGTGCTCGGTCGTCGTCGGGGCGTTCCGGTGGGAGAGGGTGCGAGGCGATCTGCCGAAGCGCGGCTGGCTCGACGGCTGAGCGATGCGATCGAGCTCTTCTCCAGCACAGGTGTCGTGGTCACGCCGCTCGATGCCGGGCAAGCGACCGCCGTGCTCGCGGCTGCCTGCAACCCCGACACCCTCCTTCCGCCCTCGGCCGAGCTGGCCAACGCCAGCGAGGTCATCACGACCGCGGCCGACTACGACTGGGAGCAGGCACGATGATCAACGCGATCGTTCCGGACGCCATCTCCGTGGGGACGAGGCACCTGGAGCTCGGCGACGAGCGGGTTTCGAGCTTCGCGATAACGGGATTTCCTCGCGAGGTCTACCCGGGCTGGTTGTCCCCGCTGCTCAACTACCCGGGCCGGTTGGACGTCTCGCTGCACATCGAGCCGGTGGACCCGGTGACGTCGGCTGCCAGGCTGAAGAAGCAGCTCGCGCGGCTCGAATCCGGCCGCCGCCACGACGCCGCGCACGGTCGGCTGCCCGATCCACAGGCCGACATCGCGACCGAGGACGCCCACGACCTGTCCGATCGGGTGGCCCGCGGTGAGGGCAAGCTCTACCGAGTCGGCCTGTACCTCACGATCCACGCGAGCAGCGAGCAGGAACTCGCCGACGAGGTGGCCGCGATCCGGTCGTTGTGCGCGAGCCTGTTGCTCGACGCGAAACACACGACGTACCGAAGTCTGCAGGGCTGGGTGTCGACGCTCCCGCTGGGCATCGACCTCATCGGGATGCGCCGCACGTTCGACACGAGCGCGTTGAGCGCGGCCTTCCCGTTCACCTCGCCGGACCTGCCGGCGCCTGACCCGACGAGCGTCGCCGCGCCCTCCGGGGTGCTGTACGGCTACAACATCGGCTCGCAGGGCCTCGTGCACTGGGACCGCTTCGGCGACGGTATGCACAACCACAACTCCGTCATCCTCGGCCGATCCGGCGCTGGGAAGTCGTACCTGGTCAAGCTCGAACTGCTCAGGTCGCTCTATCGCGGCATCGAGGTCGCGGTCATCGACCCCGAGGACGAGTACGTCCGCCTTGCTGCCGCGGTCGGCGGCGTCCAGGTGAGGCTGGGCGCGGACAACGTGCGCCTCAACCCGTTCGACCTACCCGTCCACACCCGCGCCGACGGACGCCGCTCTGCCCCTCGCGATGCGCTCCAGCGGCGAGCGTTGTTCCTGCACACCGTCATCGCAGTCCTGATCGGACGAGAACCGGACGCGGCAGAGCGCGCCGTACTCGATCAGGCCATCGTTGCGGCGTACGAGTCGGTCGGGATCACCTCGGATGCCCGCACGTGGTCCCGGCCCGTCCCCACGCTGCGGACGCTGCGGGAGGTCCTCGACAGCCACGGCGACAAGACGGCGACGGCTCTGGCCGCCCAGCTCCGGCCCTACGTCGAAGGCGCGTTCAGCAAGCTCTTCGACGGTCAGACCACCACGCACCCCGAGGGCCATCTGATCGTGTTCAGCCTGCGCGATCTCCCGGACGAGCTGAAGAGCGTCGGAACGGTTCTCACGCTGGACGCGGTGTGGCGGCGCATCACCAACCCGGCGATCCGCCGTCGACGCCTCGTAGTGGTGGACGAGGCGTGGTGGCTGATCAAGGAACCGGCAGGTGCGGCGTTCCTGTTCAAGACCTCGAAGGTCGGCCGGAAGAACAACGCGGGCCTCACCGTGATCACCCAGGACGCGATCGACGTTCTCGGCAACGAGATCGGCCAAGCCGTGGTCGCGAACGCCGAGACGCAGATCCTGCTGCGGCAGGCACCGCAGGCGATCGAGAAGCTCGCCCACCTCTTCCACCTCTCGGAAGGAGAGCAGGAGTTCCTGCTCTCCGCCGATCGCGGTCAAGGGCTGCTGTCCACAGGCACGCAGCGCGTCGCGTTTCACAGCATCGCGTCCCCGGCTGAGCACGGGTTGATCACCACCAACCCGGCTGAACTCGCAGAGGACCTCGAAGACGCGGACGCGGCCTACATCGACCTTGACGACGGCGAGGCGGAGTGATGACCAACTGGATCGACGACTACTTCACCGATCCGGGCGTCGGCATCGGCGACTTCATCACCAGCGCACAGGGCTGGATCATCGGGCATGGCCCGGTGGCTGCACCGGCCCTGGCGACGGCAGCAGCCGGGGCATGGGCCTGGCGCCGATGGTGGAGACGCCGTTGCCATCTCCGGCTCACAGCCGGAGCGCGGATGGTCCTCGTCCGGGTTCCACCCCAACCGGATGCGACGGGTGGCGCTGCGCTGTGGTCGCACCTCGTCGGGCTCCTGCGTCCGGCGTGGCATCGCGCGCTGACCGGCCAACCACACCTGGCCTTCGAGTTCACCTTCTCACAGACAGGCGTCGGGATCCGGCTGTGGGTGCCCGGTTCGATCCCACCCGGACTCGTGGAACGTGCCGTGGAAGCCGCTTGGCCGGGCGCCCACACGAGCACCGTGCCCGCCGAACCACCACTCCCGGTCGCGGAGATCGGTCAGCGGCTGTTCGTGGCTGGGGGAGAGCTCCGGCTCGCGCGGACAGAAGCTCTACCAATCCGAGTCGATTTCGCTGCAGATCCCCTCCGCGGACTTCTTGGTGCGCCGGTCGGCCTCGGTCACGACGAACACGCGTGCGTGCAGGTCCTTGCCCGTCCAGCTACGGGACGGCGCCTCGCACGTGGGCGACGGCGAAGTCGAAACGGCACCAATCTGGCTGGCCACCTGCTCGACCTGCTTACACCGTCGTTGCGGACGTCGCACCGAAGCTCCGGCTCGCGAGCCGGCTACATCCATCCCGAGTACAGGCTCGAGCTGTCGGCGCAGGGCCGCGCGTCCGTGAACAAGCAGCGGAGCAGCCAGTTCGAGACCGTCGTCCGCTATGGCGTCTCCACGGTGCTCGATGCCGGCGCCACCGAGGCTGATATCCGCCGAACGAGAGCAACCATCCGCGGGCGAGCTCATGCTTTGGCGACGACGTTCGCGACCTACACAGAGCACAACCACTACGCCCGGAAGCGGCTGCCTCGACCCGCGAAGGCCCTCGCCGAGCGTCGTCTCGGCAGGGGAGACCTGCTCTCAGTCCCCGAACTGGCAGCCGTAGCACACCTGCCAACCGACGACACTCTTCCCGGCATCCAGCGCGCTGGCGCCCGCGCGATCGCTCCACCGCCCGGCATCCCGGCGACCGGCCAGGACATCAAGCCGCTCGGCTTGACCGACAGCGGACACAGCCGACCGGTGGGGTTGCGAGTAGCCGATGCTCGCCACCACATGCACGTCATCGGAGCCACCGGCTCCGGCAAGTCGACACTCCTGGCGCAACTCGTCCTGGCGGATGCCGAAGCCGGGCGCTCGGCCGTCGTGATCGACCCGAAGGGCGACCTCGTGACCGACCTCCTGTCACGCCTGCCCGCCGAGGTTGCGGACAGGGTGGTCCTGTTCGACGCCGACTCCCGCCACCGGCCGCCCTGCCTCAACCCGCTCGACGGTGGCGACCCGGATCTCGCCGTGGACAACCTCGTCTCCATCTTCCGCCGCGTGTACTCGGCGTTCTGGGGCCCGCGCACGGACGACGTGATGCGAGCCGCCTGCCTCACGCTCCGGATGACGGACGGCGTCGCCACGCTCGCCGACGTCCCGAAGCTCCTTGCCGACCCTGCTTACCGCGCGAGGACGACCGCCGGCATCACGGATCCTGTGCTGCGCGGGTTCTGGTCCTGGTACGACGACCTCACCGACGCCAGCCGGTCACAGGTCATCGCACCGCTGATGAACAAGCTTCGCGCCTTCCTGCTGCGCCGGTTCGTGCGGGACACCGTGGCAGGCGGGCGGTCCACGGTGGACATGAAGGAGGTGCTGGACAACGGCGGAATCTGCCTCGTCCGCATCCCCAAGGGATCGCTCGGCGACGAGACCGCACGGCTCGTCGGCTCGATCGTGGTGGCCAATGTCTGGCAGGTCGCCACGGCCCGTGCCCGCACGCCCCAACGCGACAGACGAGACGCGAGCCTGATCCTCGACGAGTTCCACAACTTCCTGAATCTGCCGTACGCGGTCGACGACATGCTCCCCGAAGCGCGAGCCCTGCGGCTCGGGCTCGTTCTCGCCCACCAGAACGACGCGCAGCTGCCACGCGACCTCCAGGAAAGCATCTCAGCGAACGCCCGCAACAAGTTCTTCTTCAACGTCAGCCCCGAGGACGCGCATCACCTCTCAAGGCACACCGCCCCGCGGATTTCCGCTCACGACCTGTCTCACTACGACGCCTTCCACGCTGCTGTCCGCCTGGTCGTGCACGGTGCGGAGACCGAGCCGTTCACGGTGGTCACCGAGCCGCTGCCGCCCGCCGTTCCGGGACGCAGCCGCCTGCTCCGAGCCGCTGCTCGTGAGAACCAACGCCCCAAGACGAAGCCCGTCGACGCACGGCTCGATGGTGACGAAGCCGCCTCGCGTCGTGCGGCTGATCCACGCCGTGGCAACCCAGCCAGCTGACAGGGGGAGTACGCATGCTCGCCGCACCCACTCCACAACGACGTCATCGCGCACCCAAGCCAACTCGACCTACGCCTCGCATCGCCAACTCGGCAGCCCATCAGGCAGTGCTGTCGACCAGGCTCACCCCTCGAGACCGGTGGATCATCACCATGCTGTGGGAGCACCGGGTGCTCACGTCCGAGCAGATCACCTCGGTGGCGTTCCCGTCGTACCGCTCCGGACGGCAACGACTGCGAGAGCTCTACCTGTGGGGCGTGGTCGACCGGTTCCAGCCGTTCACCCCGACCGGTAGCACACCGATGCACTACGTACTTGCGCCTGCCGGCGCTGCGGCCTTGGCCTCGCAGCACGGTCTCGAGGTCAAGGAGCTGGGCTATCGGCATGACCGCGCCGTCGGTATTGCGCACAGCCTGCGGCTCGCCCACACCGTTGGTGTGAACGAATGGTTCCTCAGCCTCGTCTCGGACGCGCGCCGCAGCCGTTCTTTCACGGTCGACGCGTGGTGGTCGGAAGTCCGGTGCGCGAGGCTGTTCGGTGACCTGACCCGGCCGGACGGCTACGGCCGACTGGACCGCGGCGACGAGTACGCCGAGTTCTTCCTCGAGGTCGACCTCGGCACCGAGCCGTTGACGAAGGTCGTCGGCAAGCTCGTGGGCTACAGCGCCCTCGCCGACAGCACAGGCATCTCGACCCCGTTGCTGTTCTGGTTTCCGACCGCACGCCGCGAGACCAACGCCCGCAAACAACTCCTGACCGCCTGGCGTGGCCTCGACGACCCCGGCTCGGTGCCGATCGCCACTGCGGCCGCCAACCTCCTCGACTCCGACGACGAGCCGAGCCCGGCCAACTCCGTCTGGCTGCCGCTCAACACCCACTCCGCGAGTAGGTCGAATCTGCACGAGGTGCTACCGCCTTGCCCAAGCCCAGCCTTGCCGGCGTCGGACTCGCCGTCGGTGCTGCCTCCACCGGACCCGATGCCGCCTCCAGCCTCTCGACCTGATGCTGGTACTCGATGATGGCCAAGGCCGCCGCCGTAGTCGGTACGGTTCTGCTCGTTGCCGTCCTGGCTGCGGCTGGGGTTGTGAACGCGGTGTCCTCGCTGTTCGGCTCCACGTCGTCCGGTCACGTGAACTGTGCAAAGCCTGTCGACGACATACCGCCCTCGTTCTGCGCGCTCTACATCGCTGCCGCGCGAGTGTGTCCTGGCCTGGACTGGAGCGTTCTCGCGGCCATCGGCAAGATCGAAACCGACCACGCTCGTCTCAAAGCGCCAGGTGTGAGCATCGGCGAGAACTTCGCCGGTGCCGGCGGACCGATGCAGTTCCTCGAGCCGACCTTCGCAGGCGTGCTCGCCCATCACACGATCCCGTCCGGCGGCGCCACCCCGCCCTCGCGCTACAACCCGCACGACGCGATCCACGCGGCAGCCTTTTACCTGTGCGATTCGGGTGCACCGCGGGACCTCTACAAGGCGATCTTCGCTTACAACCACGCCGACTGGTACGTCCGAGACGTGCTCGCTCAAGCTCGGAAGTACGCCGAATCAGCCAACCTCGGCAGCGGGAACTGCACCGAGATCCGCGCGGTGACGCCGGCGGCTCGCGCGGCCATCGAGTACGCCTGCACCAAGCTCGGCCTGGACTATGTCTGGGGTGGAGATGGCGAGACCGAGGGCGGGTTCGACTGCAGCGGCCTCACCAAGGCCGCGTACAACGCTGCAGGCGTCGAACTGCCCCGCACGGCACACACGCAGTACAACGCTGGTCCAGTGGTGCCTGCGGGCGAAACGCTGCTGCCGGGCGATCTGGTGTTCTATGGGACGTCGCGGGACATCCACCACGTTGGGCTGTACATCGGTGCCGGGCAGATGATCCACGCGCCCACCTTTGGCCAGGTGGTTCAGGTCGGCCCGTACCGCTGGACCGGGGACGACTACTACGGTGCCACGCGTCCGCATCGCCCTGTGTCTACTTGAGACAGAGGTTCTTCTATGCGCCGCTTGACTTCTCGGGCTGAAGGAAGCGTTCATAGTCCTGTAGCCGATTCAAGCGGTAGCGCTCCGCAGGCTAAATGCAAGCCCTGGCCAGGGCATGACCGTGAAACCACTTCCGAGACGCGGAGACTGTCATGCCCAGCAAGAACCGGACCAAGACGACAACCAAGATCAAGAGCGAAGAGGTGTCTGCACCTGAGACGGCGACGGACAAGTTGCGCGCGGCGCTCGTCGCCGCACCGGGTTCCACGGCCGTCGGTCTGGCGGCAGCCATCGGGATCAACAAATCCACGGCCGGGAAGATTCTGGCGCGCTGGGAGGCCGATGGGACCGCAGTACGGGCCGTGCAGGGTGTGGTCGACGGACGACGTGCCGGTGATCAGTGGTCGGCTGTTGCCGAATCGTCAGGCCCGGAGACGGTCGCAGAACCTGAGGTGCTCGACACCGCAGTTCCGACCGGCGTTCCGTTCGGGCCGCCGCCGGTAGGTCGCCTGAAGCCGGGGGCGTTGAGGCACCTTGTGGAGGTGTTCCTGCGCAAGCACTCTGGTGAGTCGTTCGGACCGACGCACATCGGGAGGGTGCTCGGACGTTCTCAGGGCGCGGTGAACAACGCGCTGGAGGCGTTGACGTCCGCCGGAACCGTGACGAAGACGCAGGAAGCGCCGAAACGGTTCGCGATCGAAGCCACGAAGTAGTCCAAACTGAGCCGATGCCGTTGCCGGACCCACGGGGTTCGGCAACGGCTCGCTTTGTGTGCACGGGAGCGAGCCGACCTGTGGGAGAAGAAGGCCGACCGGCGACACCAGGTCGTCGGTCGGGTGGAGCTAGGAGTGCTGGAACCTAGGTCATGGCCGGGTCACCAGCACCAGCCTGCACGGCCTGGCACCTACCGTCGCAGGGGATTTCGCACTCGCTGGTGAGCAGCGGGCAGTCGTGCCGGTGTGCCTTGGTGAACAGCACGCTGCCGTCCGGCCGATCGATTGCGCGGAACGGGCCGCCGCTCGCCTTCGCCCATCGCACGTCGTCGGGTGTGATCACGTGTTCGCCCGTGCTGCCGTAGGCCACCGCCAACAACGCGCCGACGACGTCCAGGACGTGCTCGGGCAGCGTGATCGACTTGACCAGGATGGCCGTGACCCGTCGCATCAGGTCGTCCGCGAGGGGTTCTAGTTCGGTCTTCACGTTGACGTGCTTGAACGGCGTGGCCGTGCGGTCGAACCAGCACTCCGGGTGGTGCATGACGAGTGGCGTCCAGGTCATGTCACAGCTGAGGACCTCTGCCGCGGCGAAGCACGGCTCCAACTCGACTTCCCGGTGGACTCGCACTCGGACCGTGTGCGGGCCGAGGCGCACGATCCGGAGGAGCGTGTAGTAGCGCTCGGCCGCGCTGACACTTTCATCGACCACGGTGTGAGGGAATGGCGTACTCATAGCTACCTTTCGGTGGGATTCATCGGACTGGACGCAGGGCGGTCAGTCGCCGTCGCCAGGGCTCTTGGGCTTTGTCCGCAGCAGCAGGGCAGCGCCGGTCTCGGAGAGTTCGCGGGTTGCCACGTCCGGGTCGCAGCCCACCTTGGCGAGGCGGGCCCTGATGGCGGAGGGGGATCGCTGCATGTGATCGGCGAGGCGGTTGATGCGCTCCACCGCGCCTCGGTCACCGGGCTGCAGCCAGGCTTGCCGCAGCTCGTTGTCGAGGTCCTGTGTCCAGGGAAGGGTCGCGTTCGCGTGTCGGGACGGGCGGACCTGCATTCGCGTGTGCGCGGACAGGACGCGGGTGAGGAGCTTGCCGATCGTGCTGCCGCCGTCGACCGGCAGGCGAAGGCGCCCGTCGGCGACGACCTCACCTGACTCTGTGGTGCCGAGCAGGTCCATCACCAGCAAGCCTTCGGACTCCACCTTCGCGGAGAGTCTGTAATCGATGTCGCCGAGCTTGATCTCGTTGCGGAACGTGGAGGTCATGTCTCGCCTTCCTGGTCTCTCGGAACGAATGGGGGGTTAGGCCGGCGAGTCCGCGTTCTTCATCAGCAGGAAGACCGCATCGCCGTCGTGGGTGAGCTCGACTGGCTCGTCGCCGAAGACGAGGTGTCCGCCCTCTGCCGCGACGACGCGCCAACCTGACTGGCGGACCTGGTCGGTGCAGTAGTAGCTGCCGACGAGAACGCCGTTGCGGGTGACGGTCCCGTAGAGAACCTGTTGGGCGTCGGACGGATCGGCAACCACAGAGGTCACCTCGAAGCCGTCCTCGTGGAAGCGGCGGACGACAGTTTCCGCATGTGTATGAGAGGGCATCGCAGATCTCCTTCGTGTGTTGGTGGCGGTTTGATCAGTGGGAAGGCACGAGTGCGCAGCCAGCCCCATGAACCGACGGGTCTCCCGCCTCGTCGTCGAGGACCAGGTCGGTTTCCGGGGCGAGGTAGTCGCCGAGGTCGGCGAGGCACGCGATGCGGACGACGGGGACCTCGGTGCCGCATTCCGGGCACCGGTCCAGGACGAGCCAGCTCTCACCAGGACTGGTGAAGTCGGTGAGAAGCCGCCACTCCTGACCAGTCGCGGGGTCTGAGACTGTGATGAGGTCACCGGGCACATTGCCCCCGCGTGTGGGGTACTGGCGGTCCGGATCGTCCGCGACGGTGACGCTGTCGACCGGTAGCTGCAGCGCTACCGCAACCGTTCGTGCGACGCGGGCACGACGTGCCCACCTGTTCCAGCGTTCGGGTGTGTCATGGCGCTGTTGGAAGTCACCAGCCCCCTTGGCCCGTACGTCTTGGGCGGCACGAACGGCCCGCTCGGCAAGGCCGAGCCCCGATCGATGCGCGGGCGTGTTGTGATTGCTGTGCATGGAAAGCACCTCCAACGGAGTGGGTCAGCGTGAGGCGGACTTGAGCGCTTTGGTGGCCGCACGGCCGATCGCCGTTGCGGTGGCGGTGGGATCGTTGAGCTGGTGCACGGTCACGCCGTCGAAGTGCTCATCCCATTGGCTTGAAGTCAGCCACAGCACCGCGCAGCCGGACGCGCGCAGTCGGTCAACGCGCTTTTGCCCGTCCGGGCGTTCGGTGCCATCGTTGAAGTGCCCGTCGGACACGATCACCAGGAGCCTTGCGGCGCCGGGGCGCGAGAGTCCGAGGGCGCCGTCGAGGGCATCGATCGCGGCCACAACCCTCTCGGTTCCGTCGTCTGCCCTGAACTCCGTCACTTCAGCGGGCACCGTGCCGGGGCGGGTGATGGGACGAACGTGCTGACCGAAGATCACCGTGGCGGTTTCGGTGGGCACTGTGGAGTGCTGTCCGGCGTGCGCCAGAATCCACGCTGTCGACGCAACAGGTCCGCGAACGTGGCGCATCGAACTGGACACGTCACACGCGATGCCCAGTCGCAACGGCGGAGTCGGCACGGTGAGGCGTGCGGTTCGGGTGAACGGCTCGGCGGTGGGCATCGCCCCTGCCGCACGTTGGGCATCGGCGGCGAGTGCGCCGCGCATCCGGAGTCGTCCGGGTGGGATCGGCGATGTGGACCTCACGGCGACGCGCTCACGGGTCGCGGCGGTCGACAGCGCACGTCCCAGAGTGCGCGCTGCGCTGCGCTCTTCCGTGGTCGGTTGGCGGGTTCCATCGGTGGCCGTCCAACCGCGACTCGAGTGCGAGTGCGACTTCGAGAACACGGACCGCGCGGCCGCCTCGGCCGTCTTGGCGGATCGTTCTGCAGCCTCTTTCGCTGCTGCTGCAACAGCGGCGGGGTCGTCTGGAGTGGGTTCGTCCGCCACCGCGCGCGCCACGTTGGTGAGAGCGCGTCCGAGTGCTTCGGCCAGTGGTGACGGCGATGAGGACTCACCCGGTTCACCGGTCGCACCGGGGTCAGGCGTTTCGCCGTCCGGATCGGTGCCGATGGCTTTGCACCAGCGCCTTCCGAGGTCGACCATCGCGTCGGCGTCGTCGTCCGCCGTGTCGAGCGCCTCCTGCCACAGTGCACGCAGTTCGGCCAGGGTGTCCGGTCCGAGGATCTCCTCGACGACGTCGGCCACCGGTGCGGTTTCCGGGCTGGTGAGGATTCCGCCGTCTACCCGTGCCAGGACCAGGGCAGCAGCACGGGCGGCGTCCGCCTTGCTCATCGTGGGCAGCTTGGCGAAGTCAGCGAGGATCAAGTTCGTCGCGGAGGCGCGCAACCAGTGTCGATCATCGGAGCGGCGTCGGATGTGTGCCGCTTCCATTCGCGACTCTTCCAACACCATCGCGGCGTCAGCGACAGCGCCCGTGACTCCTTCGGGCAGCTCCCACGCGCTGTGCTTCGCGTGTGCGCACTCGTGGGTCAACAGGCCCCACACGACGGGGTAACGCGCACGGTCGGAAAGGTTCGCGGGATCAACGGTGGCGGGGTCGACTCCCAGGTAATCACCGTCGACTTCGATCAGCGCACGGGTCGTGTGGAAGCACGCCGGGGCACCGCCACCCGCACCGGGTGCGATGGTCACCAACAGGTCTTCGCGGTCGGCGATGACCGGCACCTCGTCCGCCAGTGCGGCGGACAGCGTGAGCCATTCGGGACGCGCGGGGAAGATCGCAGCACCGATCGCGTCCGGGTCAGCTACCAGGTGGGTAGTCATGGCGGATGTCCTTTCCGGACGGTTTGCGCTAGATGCGGGTGCCGAGTGCCAGGGGCTGAACCGGGGTGCCGAACGCATCGCGGACAGCGGCCGCAACGGTCGTCCGGTCCTCTTCGGGCGCGATGCCCACCAGGTTCCCGGCGGCCGCTTCGGTGCCGAGTACGCCCGCGATCTTCTGGAACGCGATCAGCTCACGCAGTTGTGGTGCCCACCCGATCTCGCCCCTGGTCTGGCGGGTGGCGAGATTGCGCGCGACCTTGACGGCCCTTTTGTCGATCTTGAGTTGCGTGGCGAGGTCGAAGTCGGTGGACACGTGGATCTGAGCCGAGAACCGGGATGACAGGGCGTCGGTGAGGATCGCGCCGTGCACTCCGGGGTTGTGTCCGGCGACCACGTAGAACCCGTCAGCGGCGTCAACTACTTCACCGCCGTTCGCCTTGACGATGATCTGGCGGCGGCCGTCCATCGCGGGGTAGACCACCGCCAGAACGGTGGGCGCTATCAGCGTGGCGTCATCGATGAACAGCGGCACGCCCGCGCGCATCGCCCGAACCAACGGGCCGTGCACGAACACGTAGCGGCCGTCATCGGTCTGGGTGTACTCGCCCACGAAGTCGGCGACCGTGGTGTCGCCGTCGCCCTGAACCGTGATCAGGTCTGGAAAAGCGGCTTCGACCACCGACGTCTTCCCGGTTCCGGGCGGCCCGTACAACAGGGCGGCGACTCCCGCTTCGCGCAACCGGTGCAACGCCGTCACGTCCGGCATCCCGGACAGCAACCGGGGGTGGTAGGTCAGCCCGTTCGGGCGCATCACCGGTCCCGTGACCATGGCAGACGCGGTGGGTTTCGCGGCGGGTGCAGCAGGTTCGGGACCCGTTTCGGGTGCCGCTGACTTCTTGCGGCGGGAGCGTGGCGTGGGCGCCGGGGCGGGCGTGATCGTGGTGGCAGCCACAACGGCGGTGGTTTCGGTGGCACGGTAGGCCAGGGGTGCGGTTGAACTGACTTCGGCGGCACCACAATCGGTGAGCACTTTCAGCGCGTTGCCCACCGCGCCCGATGATCGTCCGCCGAGTTTGGCGGCGATGGCACGCGGGGTCATCGCGGTTGCGGGTTCGTCTGCCAGGACGCGGGCGACCATGGCGCGTAGTTGGCCGTTGCCCAGACGGGTTGCCGATGCCGGTGCGGGGGTGGCAGGCGTGGTCATCGCGGTTCCCTTTCGGTTGCGGGTGCAGGGGTCAGGCGGCCGCGATGGGCGACGCGTCGTCGGTTGCGTTCTGGTGGTTTTCTGCAGCGATGTCAGCGGATTCGGGGGTGTGTTCGTGTTCGACCCAGCCGCAGTAGCAGTACGCGGTAACCGTGCCGTCGGTTTCCGTGATGGTGTCGGCGTAACACATGATTGACCCCGTTCAGTAGACATGGCTCACGCCAGGTGTGGTATTCGATGTGGTTCCCGGTTTTCCGGCGTGACTTAAATATAACTCCGATGCAGGTCAATTGCCAGGTGGATTCGTGGTATTTTCCAAGACTCTTTTGGGAGAATCGTCGAATGTGTGGGCCATGGCAATTGAATTCAAATTGCGATTGCAGTGCTGCTGGTCGGGGGTGCTGGGGAGCGAGGCGTCCTGCCGGCGAACTGCGACCTGGTCCGCGGCTTGTGGTTGTTCAACGGGTTACGGAGCCTCTGTGGGGGCAAGGTGAGGTGTTCAGGCAAGGTCTGCGCAGGTGACGAAGGGTTGCAGACCGCCCTGGCGCGGCGTCTTGATCTCCCGCTTGTGGCCAAGCGAGTCTGGGATACCGGGTGATCCCGCTGTGGTCATCCTGGCCAGCGCTGTAAGTGCGCGACGGGCGGATCAGGTCTGGAGGTGCCCTCGGCCTGTATTGCGACCTGAACCCCGGGATGATCCTCCTTTGTTGGTTGGTTAGTTTGATCATGGTGATTGCACGGTAGCATCGAGTCGTATGTAGTAGAAATTCTATGCAGAGGTTCTTTTTGTGTTGTCGCGCCAATTCTCTGTTTGTTGATTCTCTTCAGGTGAGTCTTTGGTCTTTGGCGTGGTGGCGCGGAAGGTTGGTCGCAAGCCAAGTTGCTTCTGCTGATGGCTTGTCGTCGACCTCAGCCAGCTTGCTGGCGAGCAGGGCCAGAGTCCGCGGGATCGCTTCAACGCGGCCGAGGCGCCCCTGAAGACGCATGATGTCGCGGTAGAGCATCTCGTTGTGCGGATCGAAGGCGCGTGCGAGTTCCAGCAGTTCCAGCGTTTGTTCGGGATCAACCTCGCGGAGCGCGTGAGCGAGCGCGGCGGCCGCATCGATGACGTCGCGTCGCACCGCTTCGCGCACGGACTCAAGCCATCCAGCGTCGAGACCATCGGCGAGCGGGCCTGCGTAGAGGCTCACGACTTCGCGGTAGACGGCGATCCGGTCCTCGGCGGTGCTTGCTGTGCGGCGTGCCGTGATCGCGCGGTCCAGGTGCCAGAAGTCAACGTTCACCAGGTCCGGGTCGAGGCGGTATCGGCCTCCTCCGACGATCAGGATGTCCGTGATCATGCCGCTGGTGGCCTTCGAAATGGCGTTGCGCAGCCGGGACAGCGCCGTGTTGAGAGCGTTGTTGGACTTGTCGGTCGTGTTCGCCGGCCACAGGGCGTTCATGACCGCCTCGCGGGTCGCGCCCTCCGGGTGCACGGCGAGGAAGACGATGAGCTCGCGTAGCCGCGGCTGAACGGCAGAGGTGATGTCGTGCTCGGCGTCAGGCCAGGAAATGGTGGGCGCACCGAGCAATCGGAGCTGCAGCGGTGGGCGCTCCGTGGGGTTGACGTTCGCGGTGAGTTCGAGCTCGGCCTCTGCGGCCGCGGGCTGTGGACGCGGTTCGGCTTCGCGGAACAAGCCGAGGAGGTCGCGCGCATCGTCGCCGTCGAGGCGGAAGAGCTTGGTACCTGAAAGCTTCTCGCCGGGCCCAGGGTTGGTCGACGAGACGGTGCCGTCGGCGCCGATGTAGAGCGTGATGCCGTGCTTCCACTGACCGAGGAAGATTCCGGCCAAGCGAGATGCGGACTCGCCCGTGAGCATGCTTTCGAGTTGTCGTCGGTTGTCTTCGGTCAAGCACGCGACCGCAACGGTCCGCGGGACGCACTCGACCAGCTGCTGGTAGCTCGAGAGGACCTGCATCCTGGACGGTGGCTCGCTGATTGCAGCTTCTCCGAGAAGCGAGACGGCATCGTCAGCGACGATCGCGACGGTCGTGTGCGCCATCGCCGTCAGGGCCAGCGCACGTGCGGCTGGAGCTGCGCCGGGCCCGACCAAGCCGAGGCCACCACAGGCGGCGAGGTCGAGCGCGACCTCCTGACCGTTCTTCACACCGAGGGGTGTGGCCTCGTCCTCCGGACACGGCTCGTGCTTGGTGTGGCCATCGCGACGATGGGCGATCTGCAGCTCGTAGACCACGGGAGCGACGGCAAGATCGTCACGTAGCCCGCTGCCTGGTTTGTACCTACTTCGACGCCGCCTTCGCGCCACCACGACGGCTGCGCTGACGGCTGCTGCAAGGGCCACACCGACGAAGGCCGTGTTCTTGGTCGGCGCGGCGCCGGGCTGTGGGGGCTGCTGTTGATCCTGAGCCATCTCGTGCGGGAGCGCTGGTGGCGGGGGAGGCGCCGGTTCGGGTGGGGAAGGGGGCACAGGGGAAGGAGGTGCAGGTGCCACCGGGACGAGAAGTTTCTCTCCGGGGAACACCCGGTGCGGATCCGTGAGCGACCGCCCGTCGGGCTGAGGTTTGCCGCGGTTGAACTCGAAGATCTCGGGCCAGCGGGTGCCGTCGCCGAGCGTGCGCTCAGCGACCGCCCACATCGAGTCGCACTGCCCGGTGGCCGGATCAGGGCCACGCACGGTCTCGACCGCGGCGACCGGACTCGAGGAAGCCAATTGCAGGCCGTCTGCGGTCGCGCCGGCGGCTCGGTTGCCGAGGACACCCAACACGATCGAGCCGACCAGCACCGCAGCCGGTGATCGCACGGCCGCCAGGTTCGGCCACCGCGCTCCGCGCAGGACATCGGCGGCACGAAGTCCGACGTCCAACACGAATGCCGCCCACGACAACCAGCACACGCAGGCGAGTCCGTCGATGAGGAACGAGGCTGACATCGGCTGGGTGAGGACGACGGACAGCGCGGCCCAGCTCGGGACCTCGTCAGGTAAGGGCCATCCGACGTAGTGACCCAGCGCAAGAGGAAGTCCAATCAGCACTGCGAGCAGCACCACCGAGGCCGCTGTCGCGAGCACGACACTGCCCAGACGCTCGACTACGCCTCGGTGTGCTGCGTTCGTGGTCATCGCTCTGCGACGCGCGGACCGGCCACCCCGCCCGACGAGGTCTCCGGCACGCTGGAACCAGGTTGTTCGCCGGAGGAGCCGAGTTTTGCCGTCCTTTCGATCGACCGCTTCCTGCGGCCTCGCTTCGGCTTGCTCGCAACCGTCCACTGCGTGAGTTCGTCCACGGGAACGTCGGTGAACAAGGCCAGCTCGGGCAGGCTGATCACGTCCTCGGCATCGATGATCAGGTTGCCGAGCTTGATGTCGATTTCGTGTAGTTCCTTGGACAGCGCCGTGCGTCGATGCGCGAGTTCGCCGACGAGCTGGGCGGTACCCAGCCGGCGACTGCTCCTTTCAGCGTCGGCGATCTCGATCCGCCTGCGGATCTCGTCCGTGGTCGCCATGGTGTTCCCCTTTCGAGCGTCTTCACGGGCCTGATGTGGTGACACTGCGGTGGGGACTCGCGTGGCCGGTCGCTTGAACCTCGATGCTGGAGATCCCAACGAGGTCGAGCAGCTGTGTTCGCTGGGAGGCGGTGACGACGACCGTGACGGTGTTGCCGGAGACGGAGACTTTGCCGTCAACGCCGGCCGCTGACAGGTGTGCTCGTGCCTTCTGCACCGCTTCGGCAGGTTCGAGCTGGAGCCGGCTGTCCGAACGGTAGGTCGCCAGGTCGATCGCCTGAGCGCCCGCTCGCGCTGCCGCTTCGGCCGCTCCTGCAGCCTGGACCTTGGTAGCCAGCGCGAGACCGCCGTCGAGAACGAGCCCGGCGAGGGCCAGGAGGCTGGCGGCGAGTCCGACGAGGAACGCGGTCATGTCTCACCGTCGGCAGACCGCCACGTGTCGACCAGTTCCGATGCGCTGGACGACAGCCGCTTCCGCGCCGCGACGCCGAGCAGTGCGGCGTCGGCCAGGTCGACGTCGCACGAGACCGTCACGGTTACCGCCGCGCCGGGGCGTACAGCTCCGAGGACGTTGACTTGCACCGACTGGCAGCTCACACCGGCGTCGGCGAGTGCTCTGGTCGCTGCAGCCATCGCCGCGGTTTCGGCGCGTGCGTTCGTGTGCTCGATGCTCGCCGCTCGTGCCGCCTGATGTGCGACGTCGTTGAGCCGAAGACGGGCGTCCACACCGCGGTGCACGACGACCGCCACCAGAACCAAGGCCATCACCATGACCGGCGCCCACAGGGTGACCTCCGCTGCCACAGATCCGCGTTGATCGCGCCACCAGCACATGCCGATCACCGCCTCGGCTCGACGAAGCGCTCGACGGGACCCGCGGCCTCGGCGTGCACCGACAGGTTCAAGAACGGCACCACCTGCTTCGCCGTCCCCGAGACCTGGACGACTGCTGTCTCGGAGCCGCGCTCACAGCGGACGTCGGCACCGCGCAACGGTCCGCTGCCCAGACCGTCGAGCACGCTTCGGGCACTCGCGGTGCCGTTGGCCGGCGATCCGCCGTGAGCCCGGACGGCTGCGAGCCCGTGTGAGGCTGCGGCCTGGGCGATGTGCGTGGCGTGGGACCACATGGCGAACTGCACGATCAGGAAGAACGACAGGAACGCCACCGGAAGCATGATCACAACCTGTGCCGAGGCGCTCCCGCGGTCGTCTGGAAGCCGAAGTCGGTGCATCGCACGTCTCCGCTCACAACGAGATCTTGGACGCAGCGCCGACGAACAACGACGTGAGGAGGGCGGCGACTGCCAACGCTGCTGCGACCAGCGCGGCGATGGTCACCACCGTCTCGCCCACATACCCACGATCGTCTTGCCGCAGGCGCTCGATTGCTACGCGCACGTTGTTGAAAACGAGGTAGATCATCATCACTCCTAGAGTCCGTTGAGGACTGCGATCAAGGCCGGATATCCGATGAACAGGAGAAACCCGAGCATCAGGAGAACGAGAGGCAGGCTCATCCGTTCGGTTGCCGCGCGGGCCTCGCCCTCCGACGTGGTCAGTTCCCTCGTGCGCAACGCGGCCGCTTTCGAGGCCAGGCTCGAGCGGATCTTGGCGCCGTCGGTGCCAGCGAGTCCGACCGCGGCGGCGAGGTCGGACAGCTGCTGCAGCTTGAGGTCGTCGCCGAGTCGTTCGAGGGTTTCCCATGGCGTCGAGCGGGTCACCTCAGAGGTGACCAGTGCTTGCCGCAGCTGGTGGAAAGCCCAGCCAGTGCCGACGGCTGCGGCATCAGCCAGCGCGGAGTCCACTCCGGCACCACCTGCCAGCAGGATGCGGACGAGGTTGAGGTAGGCACCCAGCGCGTGCCGGAAGGCCGATCGACGACGCCGAGCCGCACTGCGCACTTTGAAGTCCGGGCTCAGGAACCCGATCGCGGCGAATGCGGCGATCACGACCGCAGAAGTCAGCAACGGCATACCAATACCGCTGATCATCAGCGCGAGGCCGACACACGACGCCAGCGCCGCCCCGACAAATCCCGACAGCGCCTTCGACACCAGGTGCCGCTCGACGTCCTCGCCGACGACGTTCAGGTCTGCCTGAAGCTGTGCAGTCGGCAGACCCAACGACCCGACGACGCCAGCGATCGTGCGCCTGACCCGGCCAATCGAGCTCGTGGTCGTTGAAGGCTTTGGTGGCTCTGTGAGCGCCGCGAGCACCTGGTGAAGGGGAGGCCGCGGAGGTGCCAGCCACACCACGAACGCCCACAGGCCTGTACCCAGGCACGCTCCCCACAACAAAGACCCGATCATCGCGGCACCTCCGCGGCCAGGAACCGATCGGGTTCTTGTAGTCGGGCGATCCGGCAGAGCCATGTGAAGGCGATACCGAACAGCGATCCCACGACCGTGAGGACCAATTGCCCTTGGAGGCTGTCGAACGGGTCGAGATACGCGCGGTTGAGCGCGATCAAACCGCCGGCGAACGTGATCGTCGTGATCACGATGACGCGAACGCTCGTGCGGGTCTGTCGTCGGCTCGCCTCGATCCGCATCCGCATGGAGGCCTGCTCACGTGCCTCCGCCGCGAGCTCACCGAGCAGTTCGGCCAGATGTCGTGCCTGGTGTTCGCTGGAAAGGACGAGAGCAGCGATCACCAGGTCCGCGGTCTGGTCGTGCAGCTCGTCCCCGAGACGTCGCAATGCCACCGCCAGCCGTTCGCCACCACGTAGGTGTGCGGCGAGCGACGTGACTTCCGGCCGGATTGCCTCGGGCGCGCGTGCGGCGGTGGCCAGCACCGCGTGCTCCAGGCCTGCCGCGGCCACCAAGGTGTCGCGCAACATCTCGGTCCAACTCGCGATCGCCTCGATGCGGTCGAGACGGGCGTTTTCCTCCGCACCCGCCCGCAGGACCCCAGGCAACAACGCGACGCCCAGTCCAGTCAGGACAGCAGCGGCGGTCCAGCCCGTGGCCAGACCGACCAGCAGCGCCGTCACCACGCTGAGGACCAATCGGACGACGGTGGAGCGATCGGGCACGGGCAATGACCGTTGTCGCGCGGCGACTCCACGGATTCCTAGGGCAACCATGCACACGCCGATGGCGCATCCGGCAGCGAGCGCACCCATCAGGACGGCGCTCATTCTCGGTACCGATCCACTAGCTCGGGATCGAAGCCCGCTGCGAGGAGGTCGTCGAGCGTGCGAGAACGGAGTGGCGCTGCAGGCGCCGCCTGCAGATCGGGGCCGGGACGCCAGACCTCGTTGCTGATGATCTGACGTCCGTCGGCGTCCACGACCTCTCGGACCGAGGACACGACGCGATGGCGCCGGTCCGGAGAAAGTTCGAGGTGCACGACGAAGTGCAGCGCGGAAGCCACCAGGAGGTTGGTGGCCTCCAGAGTCAGGCGCTCAGGTCCTTGAACGGCGTACGCGCCGAGCTTGGTGAACGCGCCGGCGCTCGAACTGGCGTGCAGCGTGCCCATCGAGCCGTCGTTGCCCATTGACATGGCGTTGGTCAACGGAATGACCTCGGGGCCACGGACCTCGCCGACGATCACGCGGTCGGGCTGCATCCGCAATGACTGCCAGACCAGGTCCGACAAGGTGATCGCGCCGACTCCTTCGAGGTTCGGTTCACGCGCCTGAAGCGCGACCACGTCCGGATGGGCAGGGTCCTGGTCGAGGCCGAGCTCGAACACGTCCTCGATGGTGATCAGACGTTCGTGAGCCGGAATCGCAGAGGCGAGTGCACGCAGCAGCGTCGTCTTGCCGACTGAGGTACCTCCGGTCACGAGCACGTTTTTCCTGGCCCTGACCACGGCGGTGAGAAACGACTCCATCCCTCGGCCCAGCGTGCCGTTCTCCCGCAGTTCGGCCAGGTTCACCCGCCGGAGGCGGTGTCTGCGGATGGACACCGAGGGTCGAGCGGTCACCGTCATCACCGCCGAGATGCGTTCGCCAGAGGGGAGGGCGAAGTTCACGACGGGGGAGGCATTGTCGAAGCGGCGCTCCTCGATGCCGCTGCGCGCCGCGAGCGTCCGGATCAGGTGGACGAGGTCCTGGTCGGAGTCGACGATCGGCGGCAGCACCTCGCGGGTGCCGTCGGCGTGCTTGACGAAGACGTGCTCGGCGCCGTTGACGTTGATGTTCTCGATGCTGGTGTCGGCGAGCAGCGGGTCCAACCTGCCGGCGCCGAACAGCTCGGCGAGGACCTCGGCGACAGCGCGCTGTTCCACGTCGGCGTCGAACAGTTCGAGTCCGGCTTGAAGCCTCTTCTGGGCGATCGACTCGATCGAGTCGCGCAGAACCGCCTCGGCCAGCTGTCGCCGTTGCAACGGTCCGAGAGGGGGCCGCTCCGCGTTTCCGTCCGCTCGCAGCCGCGCGCCGAGTTGGTCTGTGACGTCTGTGCGGAGGCGGTCGCGCAGACTTCGCACGTCGCTCATCGGCCGCTGGAACGGCAGGTCGGTGGGTCCGCTGAGCGAGCTCACGGCGGTCATCGCGCACTCCTCTGCAGGGAGACGTCCTGCTGCCCTGTGTGCCAGAGCTGCTTGGCGAGCGTTTCCGCGTGTCGGCTCACCGCGGAGTCGAAGCCGCGTTGATGCCAAAGGGCCTGCGCACCCTTGGCGTCCTCGGGAATCCCGGCGAGAACCGGCAGACCCAGTGCCTCCGTGACCCGGGCCGGCGGATAACCCTTGCCCACGAGCACCAGGCCGAGACGGTGTGACCAGGTCTGCAGCTGGGCCCGCCTTGCCGCGACATGTGCCAGCGAGTCGTCGTGAGGTCGCGCCACGACGACGAGTGCGTCGGCGAAGCTCAGCAGGCCCAACATCGTGGGATCTGGATTGGCACGGCCGACATCGATGATCACGGAGCTTCCGAGCGTCCTGAGCGGACTGAACTGGGAGGCTGCCAACGCTGCGATCGAGGCCCGCGACTGCGCAGGGTCCGACGGCGCGGGCACGATCCGCAGGCCGTTCGCCAGGACATGTGCGTGTCGTGCCAGGAGATCTGCGTCGGCATTGCCACGTGTGGCAGCGGCGAGGCTGACCAGGCTGGGGGAGTTCGGCAGCCGAAGCCGTGCGCCGACATCTCCGCCTCCGGGATCAGCCTCGACGACGATGGGGCGCGTCGGCTCGGGCCAGCCGGCGCCGAGCGCGACAGCGAGGGTGCTCGAGCCGGGAGACCCCTTGAGAGAACAGGTGACGACCATCATCAACGACCTCCGACCATCAACACGGCGACCTTGTCCGCGGGCGTGGAAGACAGGGCTCGCGCGTCGGGCTCCGGCAGCTCGACCGAGACCACGGGCACCTGATCGGTCCTGTCGACGGCGACGACCACGGCGCGCCATGAACTCGCCGTGCCGTCCTCGGTTGCAGCGGAGGCGAGCACGACCACGTTCGATCCGGGCGACAACTCTGGAGGGAACTGCCCCGGCTTGAGTCCGAGGGCAGCTATCGCTCGGCCGCCGGAAGGCATCCGTGGCGGTCCGAGCACCTCGTCGGTGAGGAGAACCCCGACCGGCAGCGAGTACGCGACCTGCCTCCCGACCACGCTCGACGCGGCAGAAGCGGGAACGACCTTGACGGCGCCGTCCACGGCGAGGCTCACCCCGACGAGGTCCTGCTCGAGAATCACGTGTCCGACCTCGACCGGCCGCGCCAGCGCGATGACCTCTTGGCGCTCGCCGAGCTGCTGTGCTGCAACGACTCCACCGGCCGCACATGCCACGACCAGCACGGCGCCGAGCGTCAGGTGCGGAATGCTTCGTCGCCGTCGACCAGGCGTTCGGGGCGTGGTCCCCGTCCACGTGCTCGAAGACTTGGGTTCGAGCGTTGATGACGTTCGCATCGGGCCTCCTGTGGGCATGTGGAATCACGACGTGGCGCCGGGATCGGCGGCACGCTCGGGTGTTGCTGCTGGGGATCAGCGGGAGTTGAGAGCCTGGCTCTCGGCGACGCGCAAGGTCGTTGACGCTGTCGTCGTCAGGCCGGGAAAGACGCCGCTCTGGCCGGCGCCGGACCAGCGCACGTTCCAATGGACCGTGACGGAGGCGGTGAAGGCCTCACCAGGCAGTCCCCTGGAGGAGCGTCGGTAGGTGTGACCGCAGTCAGGCGAGGCGGCCTTCGGGTCGTTGCCGGCGGTGAATGCCGTACCCGGTCCGGAGCACGTGACGGTGCTGCCATCGCCCGTGGACCATGACGCGGAAGCCGGCTCGGCGACCGCGGTCACGGTGATCCCAGGTACCGAGGCGCTCGCGGAAGTAGTGCTCCAGCCCTCTCGCAACCACAACCAGGTGGGTAGGTGCACGAGCTGCTCACCGGCCGGGTTCATCGCGATGGAAGGGGCAGGCAAGCGCAGTCGGTCCCTGGCCATCATCGCCACCTGCTCCGGTGTAAGCGACGGCGCGGCCTGCTGTCCGGCAGGTATCCACACCGGAGGCTGATTCGCAGTGTTCTTGCCGTCGGCCGAGCACAGGAGGTGGAACCAGCCTCCCGGCCCGTCCGGCTGAGCGACACCAGGAGCTCCCTGGTCAACCGGGACGTACCTGCATGCGAAGGCGTCTTGAACACCTTCGTGCGCCGTCGTGTCGGACACGCTGGGGCGTCGGCCTTGGTCGCCGTGAGACATCTCCGCGATGAGCTCGCAGCCCGGGCCGGGTTTCGCTGAGCAGTCGACCGAGCCCCAGCCAGGGTCACCCCGTGCCGACGAGGAGGTGGCCACCAGCCCAGCCGTCGCGATGGCCACGGCGAAAGCGAGACGAGTCAGCATGATCCGACTCCTTGCACGGCGAACCGCGTCACGCGCCAGCTGCCGTCGGGCTGGGCCTTGACCTCGGCGAAGATGGACCGTCGACCGCCGCCTTGACCGTCAGCGGGCTCGTTGGTCCCCTTGCGGTACTTCAGCCATGTGCTGTCATCACCGCAGTCCCTGATCTTCACGACTGACACAACGCCGTCGGCCCGGTCCACATTGGTCACCTGGGGATCGCTCTTCGGCGATCCCATGGTGACGAGTCCCTTTCGGTTGTCCTCGGCCAGGCTGTTCCTGATGACCACGAGCGCGTCGCCTGTTGCGTGTTCGGCCAGCCCTGGCGCCTCCGCGTTCGACGTTTCGCCCGCCTCCGCCATCTCACGCCACATTGCGAGGTAGGCGTCGATCGCTTTGCGTTCAGGTGGATCGGGCAACGGGGCGATGCTCGTGGTCGTTGACGTCGCGGTGCGCTCGGGAGGTGTCGTGCTGTTGCCTTCGGCGCTGCACGACGTGACGGCGACGACGCCGAGAATCGCGGCGACCCGTGCAGTGGTGGTCATCGTGGCCTCCAGGTCGTTGGTGGGGCCGAGGTGGGCGCCGGGGGAGCAACGACGCCCACCTCGATCGGATCGCCCGACTTCGCGCTGATGTCCGGGCGGAGGTAGGGGACAAGCGACACGAGCACGATCAGCACGAACGTCGCCGTCGCGCGGTGCAGTGCACGTTGTGCCTCGTAGACGATCACTGGGTTCTCGTCCCTGAACGGCAGGCACATCACGAACCGTCCCTCAGATCAGCAAGATGGCGCCTGCCGCGCTGGCGATCAGAAACGGCCCGAGCGGTAGCGGGTCGCCGTGGCGGATGACCCTGCAGACACGAAGGACGCGCATGCTGACGGCCGCGAGGACGAACCCGCTCAGCAGCCCTGCGAACAACTGCTGCCAGCTGAACCAGCCCAGGATCAAGGCGACCGGCGCGAGGAGGACGACGTCGCCGAAACCGAGCCCCTGGCGCGAACCTGCATAGACGGCCAAGCCGACGGTGGTCGCCACAACAGCGGCCAGGCCTGCGCGAAGCAGCGGACCGAAGTCGGACCCCAGCAGAGCCAGGAACGACAACTGGATGACGCTGCCCGCGAGCAGCATGCCGTTGATCCGGTGAGGCAGCCGCTCGACGGTCGAATCGATCATCGCGAGGAGCAGGCCGACGATCACGAACCAGGAGAGTGCGCTCGCCTCCCGCCCCAGTTCGACGGCGGCCCAGCTCAACGCGGTGCTGAGAAAGGTGCCCGCAGCCGCCAGGGGCACCCAGCCGCACCTTGTCAGGGAGGTCCACGACAACTGCTCGCCATGGGTGATCGTGCGGGCAACGGTGAGAACGACCGGTCCGGCGACGACACCGAGAAGCCCGAAAGGTGCCCAGTGGGACATCGCAGCTCCCTCCACATGGAAGTCCTCCAAGTCGACTCGATCTGATCAACGAAAGTTGTCGTTCGACCGGGTGGTCTCCCACGCCTGGCCGCCCGGAATCCGAGGCGACCTGGGGTGCGATCGACATACGCTCACCTCTCGGACCAGGGGGTTGCACTGTTAGTGGTCGGGGGACCACTTTCAGTGTTGGCAGGGTCGACGGCGGTTGGCCAGGGGAGGGGCGTCTCCAGATGAACAGCAGACGGCAGCAGACGGGGGTCGAAACGGTCGAGTTGACCTTCGGCCAGTTGCTCCACGAACTCCGCGAGGGGCGCAAGTTGTCGCTGAGCGAGCTCGCGGCCGGAGCGAATGTCAGCAAGGGCTACCTGAGCAACCTCGAGCACGACATCCGCAGCCCTTCAGCCGAGATCGCCGAGGCGATCGACCGGGCGCTCGACGCCGGCGGCGAGTTGGCCGATCTCGCCGTGCCGAGGCCACGAGCCAGAGCGACTCGCGATCGCATCCGCCCAGCTCAACTACCTGCTGCGTTGCGTTCGTTCGTGCCCCGGCAGGAGGCACTCGACCAGGCCTCGGCCGCGTTCGCCGCCCACGAGGGTCTGATCGCCTTCGACGGTCCGGCCGGCGTTGGCAAGACAGCCTTCACGGTCCACTGGGCTCACACCATCGCCTCGTACTTCCCCGACGGCGTGCTGTTCACGGACCTCCGCGGCTTCGCGGCTGATGCCCCGGAGGACCCCGCCGTCGTGCTGGGCCGGTTCCTCCGGGCGCTGGGCACCTCGCCTCAAGACATTCCGAGCGACTTGGACGGCCGGGTAGCCCTGTACCGGACGTTGTTGGAAGCGACCCGCACACTCGTCGTGCTGGACAACGCCGTGGACGCCGATCAGATCCGGCCTCTGCTGCCCAGCTCTCCGCAGTCGTTGGCGCTGGTGACCAGCCGTAACAGGCTTTCGGGTGCGGTCGTTCAGGACGGCGCGGTCCGGATCACCCTGCGCCCGATGAGCTCTGACGAGGCGCTGGACCTGATGAGGTCCGTGCTGGGCACGCGGGTCGACGGCGACCTCGCAGCGGCCAGGGTCATCGCCGACCGCGCCGGTCGCCTGCCGCTCGCACTGCGCATCGCCGGCGAGCGGGCGAACCTGCTGCCCACCGTGCCGCTCCGCAAGCTCGCCGACGAGCTGACCCGTCGTCAGCCGCTCGACGTGCTGACCGCTGACGAGACGCTGGCTGTCAGGACGGTGTTGTCGTGGTCGCACGACGCCCTTCCGGCGCCGATTGCGGCCACGTTCCGGCAGCTCGGCCTTCACCCCGGAGGCCCGATCAGGATCGAGGCCGCGGCCGCGCTCATCGGCCTCTCACCTCTGCAGGCGCAGGGCCACCTGTCCGCCCTCGCCACGGTGCACCTCGTGGAGCAGACCTCGCAGGACAAGTTCGTGATGCACGACCTCGTCCAAGCGTACGCACTCGAGCAGGTCCGGGAACTCGCCGACGAGGAGACCAACCGCGAGGCGCTGTCACGTCTGGTCGACCTGTACCTGAACACCGGAGCCGCGGCGATCCGGATGCTGTGGCCGTCTCGCCCACGACGGCCGCTCGACCGTCTTCCAGCCGACGTGGCGACGCTGACCTTCCACCGCCCCGCTGACGCGGTCCGGTGGTTCGAGGACGAGTTGCAGCTCCTGGTGCGCCTGGTCCGTCATGGCGCTCGCTGGAACGTCACGTCGGTCGCATATCTGCCGGTGGTGGTGAACGAGATGCTCTTCCACCGCCGTGCGTGGTCGTGGTGGGTGCCTGCGTTGCGGGACGCACTGGAGATGGCGAGGCAGGGTGGTCACCGCGATGCCGAGGCGTGGGTGCTGGAGACGCTCGGTGACGCGGGTATCGACGAGCTGAAGGCCGGCTCGTCGGTCGGCCTGTACCGGCAGGCCATGCGGATCAGGATCGAACTGGGCGACGTGAGTGGTGTTGCGGGATGCCACGTCGGTCTCGGCCGAGCTTGCTACCAGCTCAACGACCTCGACGCTGCGGCCACGCATCTTGAGACTGCCCGCTGGCTGAGCACGGAAGCTGGCGATCGATGGGAGTTCGCGGTGGCTTCCGCGCATCTGGCTTCTGTGCTTGCTGCTGGTGGTGACGTCGCCGCAGCACGAGCTCTGCTCACAGAAGTGCAGGCGATCTTCGACGAGGCCGAGGACCTGATGTCCTCGGGTTGCACCTCGACCTTGTTGGCAGGGCTGGCGGAGTCCGGTGGCGAGTACGAAGCAGCCCTGCACCACCTGGAGAACGCCCTGCGCACCTTCACCGAGGTCGCCGACGTCTGGAGCCAGGCGCACATCCACCGACGCGTTGGTGACCTGCACGCCGACCGCGGGAACCTCCACGAGGCCCACAAGTCGTGGTCCGCGGCCGCCGATCTACTCAGTGGGAACACCGAGCCGACCGCGGCCGGACTGCGAAAGCAGCTGATCGAAAGCCTCAAGGAGGACTTCTAGTGCACCAAGCGCTCAGCACCATGCCTGCGCTCACTGGAAATCTGGAGACCGATGAGAATGCGCTCGCATGGGCCGCGCGCGACTACGGCGGCACCGTGCACGATCGCCCAACAGCCGTCCTACGGCCCGCGGACGCCACCGACATCAGCACGCTGATCAAGCACGCCCGCGAGCACGACCTCGCCGTCGTTCCTCGCGGACAGGGCCACTCCACCGGCGGCCAATCCCAAGCACTCGGCGGGATCGTCATCGACATGACGGCCCTCTCCGCGATCCACGAAGTCGGAACGGACCGAGTCGTGGTCGACGCAGGCGCGAAGTGGAGCGATGTCCTC
The DNA here is from genome assembly GCF_900111005.1 of Lentzea albida. GTDB lineage: Bacteria > Actinomycetota > Actinomycetes > Mycobacteriales > Pseudonocardiaceae > Lentzea > Lentzea albida. The sequence goes on along the minus strand of NZ_FOFV01000026.1, from coordinate 50,763 downwards.
CGCGCGACCCTGCCGCACGGGCTCACACCGCCAGTTCTCACCGACTACCTCGAACTGACCGTGGGCGGAACCCTGTCCGTCGGCGGCCTGGGCGGGGCCAGTCACCACCACGGCGCGCAGACCGACAACGTGATCTCGCTCGACGTCGTCACCCCTACCGGCGACGTCGTGACGTGTTCACCTGACGCGAACCGTGTTGTGTTCGACGCCGTTCGTGCTGGTCGGGGTCGCAACGGCGTCATCACCCGCGCCACACTCCGCCTTGTCAAGGCGCCTGAAACCGTCGCCTGGCACAAGCTCCACTACGGCACCATCGGTCAGCTCGTGGCCGACCAGCGTCAGCTCGTGACTGCAGGCGCGTTCGACTACGTCGAGGGGCAACTCAAGATCCGCGAAGGGGAGCACGTCGCTGAGCTTGAGGCTGTCTCGTTCGCGGGGCGAGGTGATCTCGGAGGCCTTTCGTTCCGTGAGACCGAGACCCAGACCGTGACCTACTGGGAGTTCGTCGACCGGCTCGCGCATGGAGAGCCGTTCCTGCGCGAGGCCGGGCTGTGGGAGTCGCCGCACCCCTGGTGCAACCTGCTCGTGCCGAGTGCCGCGGTAGAGGACCTGCTTCACCACGCTGATCGTGAGCTCGGCGCGGATCTCTACAGCGACTTCGGCCTCGTCCTCGCCTACCCGTTGCGGACCGACAGGATCTCGACGCCGCTGCTCCGGCTTCCGGCCGACGACCTGGTCTTCCTGGTGGCAGCACTCCGGTACGCACCAACCGCGTCGCCGGAGATCGTCAGCGCAATGCAGGAGGCGAACGGCCACTTCGTCAGCAAGACCCTCGCCGTCGGAGGCACGCTGTACCTCGATCCGCTCTGAGCGGGGCGTCTTCCGTCTGCTCTACGCGGGCAGACGGAAGACGTCTTCCAAATCTGTTGTGGACACCCGAAAACTGAAGTGCAGCAACCACTTCAGGAGAAGGGCAGAAACAACGATGAACGGACGACTCGGCCGGGCCGCGACCACCGTCGGCATGGTGCTCGCGACCACCGCGATGGGACTGATCGACGCACCACCGAGCTCGGCGACGCGGATCATGCCGCAGCGGTGCGGCTTCTACGAGATATCGCCGGCGGTGGGAGAGCTCACCGGTCGGTACGTGCACTGCGCGGACAGCTTCATCCTCATCAAGTTCCACTGGTCCTCGGGCACCACCGGGACCACGTGCGTATCGCCGTGGTGGCAGGTGCCGTTCTACCGGGACGGACAACACAAGGTCGTCAACGCCTACTACGTCACCACTCCGCCGAACCTGACCGGTCCACCTCACGACCGCAGGTGTTCGCTAGGACAACCGCGCGTCTGATCGACAAGCCCTCGAATCATCGAGCGGTGGCGGAACTGGAGCGCTGAGCCCTTTCCCGCGCGAGTTCCCGGAGCCGACGTACCTCGAACTGGTGGGTGAGCACCGCGCGGAACGTCGGTTCGGCGACTCGCAAGGCCAGCACCTGCTTGTCGGGCTTCGAGTGGCAAGCAGCCTGAACGATCAGATCGGCCGCGTCGACCCCGTAGATGCGAGCCAGTTCGGCAAGCGTGATCAAGGTCGGTAGGACGTGCCCGTTCTCGAACGTCGACAGCTCTGCATGTGAGAGTGACGCCTTGGCCGCTACCTCGGCCTGACTTGGTCCAGACGCGATGCGGGCGTCGCGCAGCGCCTTGCCCAGTGCGACTGCGTACGGCTGCTGGGTCGAGAAGTCGCCCAACGCGCGATCGATGTCGAGTCCGCGCTCCGCAACGAGTTCTCGGAGGTCGGCGTCGTCGACTTGCTGGAGGAGGGCACGTGCGCGTTCGACTCGGTCGGCGGACAACCAGAAGTGGTCCTCGGCGGGCACGACGTCCAGATCGGTCCGCCGACCGAGCAGGCGTGCCTTGCTGAACCGCCGCAGTTGGCTCAGCAGGTCAGCGTGGGTAAGCCGGGCGAGCTCTCCGAGCCGGGGGACGGTGTGCTCGACGGCCACCCGCTCGAGCAAAGCCACCAGGACGATGCCACCTTTGCGGCTCCACGAGAGGCGCTTGTCCTTCGTAACCCGCTCGGTGATCTTCATCGGTGCGCTGTCTCGGGGCGTGCGCCCTGTGCTGTCAGCGTGTCGATGACCAGCGCTAGCACGTCCGTCGGGTTGTCGCCGTGGGAAGTGCTGGAGGCGTCGCCATGACGGGAGGGAGGCGTCTCGAATCCGTGGCCCCTTCGCGGCCACGGCAGGATTCCTTCGGATGCGCGCCATGCCTGGTCGCATTCCGTGCATGTCGGCCAGTAGCGGGCTTCGTCGGGCCACTTGTCCGGGCCTGCCGTGACCTCGATGCCGCACAGGGTGCGACCGGCTTCGTTGGCGGCCAGTTCCTGCGGTATCGCGTGGCGCCCCTTGTCGTGTGGCTGCCATTTGTAGCTTCGAACCATGCCCGATCACTTCCCGAGAACGTCCGCGCGACCTGCGCACCTGATGTCGGCAGTGATCCACGGAAATCGACGTGACCATGGAGAACCAGGGCTGCAATCCAGCCGCGACCCAGCAGGAATCACGCATGCGGAGCCGCTACCTGTGTAAACGCCCCGATGACCCGACCGGGTGAAAATGAAGTTCTCTTGGAGGAGCGGTTGTTCGGTGCATCTCCCGAGCTAGCCTGTCCAGGCACAATGCGCCGAATTCGCGTCAGGGGAGACCGATGGCGAAGCCGAGGAAAGGGCTAGCCGCCCACCGCAAGGCCATGGGGTATTCGCAGGAGAGCCTGGCCGAGCTCCTCGGGGTAACTCCTGGAACCGTCGGTCGGTGGGAACAGGGCACGTCCACGCCGGAGGTCTGGCTTCAGCCGCGCCTCAGGAAGGCGTTGGCGCTGTCGGTGCAGGAGCTGGTGGACCTCCTGAACCCGCGTGCCGAGGTGCCGGCTGATGCCGATCGTCTAGAACGTGCGCTCGCGAATCCGTCGAAGGTCGACCTCATCACGGTCGCTGAACTGCGGCAGCGTATCGCGCAGCTGAGCATTCGCTATGACGGTGAGCGGTCGACCGGCCTTCTCGCCGAGGCGGGACAAGCGCTCGGGCAGACCCGGTTGCTGCGTGCAAACGCAGCCGAGTATCGCGTGAAGCGTGATCTGCTCGCGGCCGAGTCGGAAGCCTCCACTTTGATGGGCCAGTTCGTCTGGGACGCATCTCAACGTCGCGATCACGATGCCGCGAAGGAGCACTTCACGACCGCGGCAGAAGCGGCTCGCAAGATCAACGACCCCGTGTTGGAGGCGATCGCGCTCCTGCGCACGTCCTACGTCGAGCTGTACGGCACGGAGGACCCGACCGCGGGCTTGATCTTCACCGAGCGTGCGGCCGACGTTGCCCGTGGGCACAGCGATGTGCTTACGGGGCTGGCCGAGCTGCACGCCGCTGAAGCGCGGGCGATGGTGGGGGAGCGCAGTGCTTGTGAGCGTTCGTTGGAACGAGCGCAGGACCACTTCGGGCGGATCTCGGACGATGAGCCCGTTGCGGAGATGTTCTCCGAGACTCAGCACGACCGTCTGGCCGGATCTTGTTACCTGCGTCTTCACGACGCCCCGAGAGCCCAGACGACATTGGAGCGGGTTGCCTCTCAAGCGCCGTCTCGCTCGAAGTCGCGCAGCATCATCCTGGCGAACCTGAGCCTGGCGCACCTCCAGCAGCGCGAACTCGACCACGCCGCAGCTGCGCTGCACGTCGCGATCGACTGCGTCGAGACGACGTGGGGTGGCGGCGGTCTCAAGGTGATCTTCGGAGTGGCTCAGGAACTGCGTCCCTGGCGCAAAGAACCTGTGGTAGATCAGGTGTACGACCGTCTGTTCACCATGATGGCGGCGTCCTAGAAAGGGTTGTCTGTGGCGAATCCCGACCAGGCCAAGAACGAGGTTCGCCACCGCGTTTGGGACTTGCTCACCGAACACCACGCTGCTCAACCGGACGTGCACGGCTCGATCCCGGACTTCGTGGGCGCCGAACTGGCTGCCCGGAAACTTGCTGAGCTTTCGGTTTGGAAGCAGGCGCGCGTGGTGAAGGCCGTACCGGACAAGCCGCAGTTGCCAGTCCGGTTGCTGGGTCTTCAGCAGAGCAAGCTGCTCTACGTGGCGGTTCCGAAGATCGCCGCGGAGAAGCCGTTCTACGAACTCGATCCCACGACGCTTCCGGTTCTGCCTGAGGAAGCGGCGGTGCCGAAGAAGGCCGCGTCGTTTGCCAGGACCGTCGACACGGACGAGATGCCCAAGATCGACCTGCTCGTGTGCGGCACCGTCGCGGTGAACCGCCGAGGCGTCCGGTTGGGCAAGGGCGCGGGATACGCCGACATCGAGGTCGCCCTGCTGCAGGAGGCAGGACTGATCAGCGAGGCGACCACCATCGTCACGACGGTCCACGACCTCCAGGTCGTCGACGGCGATCTCCCGGAGACCAGCCACGACTTCTCGGTCGATCTGATCGTCACCCCGACCCAGGTCATCGAGTGCGGTCCACCTCGACGCCCGTCGGGGATCCTGTGGTCGGAGCTGGACCCGGCGAAGATCGCCGCAATTCCGGCGCTCGCCTCGCGGGCCGCTCGGCGTGAGGCCGGCTGAACGGGCATCTGGGTTCTGTTCGAGCTGTCACTCTCCTGGTCCCTGACTTGGACTCGCTCCAAGAACTACGCAGGTAGTACGGCGGAGTGTGAGAAGCAGGGGGAATACGTGGGGGCTCAGCTCGACCCGCAATCGCGGGTGACGTTCGCATGGCTCGAGGTGACCGGAAAGTGTCAGCTGCAGTGCGACCACTGCTATGCCGATTCCGGCCCAGCAGGCTCGCACGGGGCGATGACCACCAAAGAGTGGACGAATGTGATCGATCAGCTCGCCGATCTCGGCACGAGGATGGTGCAGTTCATCGGAGGCGAGCCGACGCTGCACCGCGGGCTGCCAGGGCTCGTCGGCCACGCCCTTGGCCGCGGGTTGGAGGTCGAGGTGTTCACGAACCTCGTCCACGTGAGCCCGATCTTGTGGGAGGTCTTCTCGCAGCCGGGCGTCCGGCTCGCTACCAGTTACTACTCCGATGACGCCGAGCAGCACGAGCGGATCACACGAGGCCGGCGTAGCTATGAGCGGACGAGGTCGAACCTCGTCGAGGCGGTTCGGCGGTCGGTCCCGGTGCGGGTGGGCGTGATCGACGTTGATGAAGGCCAGCGTGTGCAGGAAGCGGTTTCGCAGTTGCGGAGCCTCGGAGTCGAGGGCGAGGTGCGGGTAGATCGCCTGCGTCAAGTCGGCCGTGGTGTCCGGGACGGTGGCCCTGAACTGGACGAACTGTGCGGCCAGTGTGGTGACGGTAGGGTCGCGATCGCACCGGATGGGTCGGTGTGGCCATGCGTTTTCTCCCGATGGTTGCCGGTGGGCAACGTGCGGGAAGAGTCGCTCGTCGACATCCTGACAGGACCGCGGATGACGCAAACCGCATCAGCACTCGCGAGGGAGTTCGCGCGGCGACCGCTGAATCCGTGCGTGCCGAACATGTGTGATCCCCAGTGCGGGCCGAGCTGCAGCCCGGCGTGTCGACCAGCTGGCAACTGCACGCCGTCGGGAGCCTGTGCTCCGGACTACCACTGACCGAAGGAACCACCGCTCATGCTCGCCCGCCGCGCCTACATCCCCGACGAGTCACTGCCACGTGGCTCACGGCGGCAATGGCCGCTCGACATCCCGTGCGTCGCCCAGCTGGCGGATGAGGGGATGACGTTCGAGCGGCCGGTCACCTTCCTCGTGGGAGAGAACGGCTCCGGGAAGTCCACCCTGGTCGAGGCGTTCGCCGAGGCGTGGGGGCTGGACGCACACGGCGGGCGGGCTGGACGGAAGTACGTCAACGACAGGCCCAAGTCAGAGCTCGGCGAGATGGTGCAGTTCGAGACCACCGCTCTCGGCTCGCGGCATCGCATCGGTCCGCGGACGAAGCGCAAGGGCTACTTCCTCCGCGCTGAGACCGCGTTCGGATTCATGAACGCGGTGAGCGGTATGAACGGGTACTGGGACGAGGACACCCGCGAGATGAGCCACGGCGAGGGCTTCCTCGCCGTGTTCGCCGCGATGTTCCGCGAGCCCGGTTTCTACCTGATGGACGAGCCCGAAGCCGCCTTGTCGTTCCAGTCCTGCCTACGCCTGATGCACCTGATGCACGAGCTCGGCAAATCGGGAGCGCAGATCATCTGCGCCACCCACTCGCCGATCTTGGCGTCCACACCGAACGCCGACATAATCGAAGTGGGCGAGCACGGTTTCCGGCGGTCGAAGTGGGAGGACCTGGCGCTGGTCGACCACTGGCGCCGGTACATGGCGACGCCCGAGGCCTACCTGCGCTACGTCACCGAGGATTAGGGATGGCCGAGGACCTCACCGACGCCGACGCCCAGTTCCGCGAGTGGATGCTCGAGAACCTTCAACGAGCCGCTACGCACTTCGGTCTTGTGCTGGTCGGCGAGCCGCGGCTCGGCTGGATGGATCGCTCAATCGGTGCGCTCGCGCGCCGTGGCGAGGAGCAGTTCTGGCTGCGCGTGGCGTCGGAGGACAAGCAGTGGATTGACGGCGACTTCTGGACTGGCAACCTCGACGCCAATGTGCTTACCGGCCTGGCCAAGTCACATGTGCTGGACGTCTACGAGTGGGAGGAGCACCGGCAGCAGCGCGCCGAGGTGCTCACCCTTCTGCCGGGCTCGCCGTGCTCGCGCTCCGACGTACTCCGCGAACCGATCGACCTGCCTGACTCGTGGTGGGCGGAACTCCGCCGCACCGTCGACGTGATCGCGTCCATCTCAACGGATCGTGTCAACGCGGATCAAGAATTGGTCAGCAGCCGGATCCGGCAGATGTTCGGGGATGCGGTCGATCCCGTTGTTGCTGTCTGGGAGACCGTGCATGGCGATCTGCACTGGGCCAACCTCATGCGGCCGGATTTCGGCCTGCTCGACTGGGAAGGATGGGGCCGCGGTCCGGCGGGTACGGACGCTGCGACCTTGCTCAGTTACAGCCTCCTCGTACCTGAGACGGTCGAACGCGTGCGTTCGGTGTTCGGTGTCGTGCTGGAGTCGGAGTCAGGCCGGGTCGCTCAGCTCTACGTCGCCTCGCGGCTCCTCCGCCGAATCGACAAGGGTGACCATCCGGACCTCGCGGCCGCGCTCGTGGCCCACGCCGAAGCGCTCCTCTGACCTGCTTGGCGAGGGTGCAACCACCCCATTGGGCTACCGCGTTGCCGGTCTGGCGTTTCTGCTGTTGAGCAGTGGTGGTTGCGGGATTCGTGCTGGGTTGCTGCGCGATTGATGAGCTGGTCCGGGCTGTGCTGGGGCAGTTGGCTGCTTGTGCCTGGCACAACAGATCCCAGCTACAGCAAGGAATCCACCCATGCCACAGAGAAGCTCCACGGCTCGTGGCCGCGAGTTCGGCGCAGGCGTACGGGCAGCGATCAAGGCCTCCGGCATGTCCGCGCGCAGGGTTGCCGAGCTTGTCGGCTGGCAGGAGGCGAAGCTGTCGGACTTCCTCAACGGCAAGATAGGCTGCACCGAGACCGAGCTGGCGCTGCTGCTGGGCCTATGCCGCACGCCCATCGAGGAACGAGACCATCTCTTGGACCTCCGGCCTGCGACGCATGTCAGGGGCTGGTGGCAGAAGCACGCCGCGTGTCCCCCCGTCCGCCTCCGGACTCTGGTCGAGAACGTTGCGGTGGCGAAGACGCTGACCACGTGGCATCCGCACGGGCTCCCGGTCTATCTGCAGACGCAGGACTACATGCGCGCGGTGATCGCGGCCTCTCCGAACCTGCAGGACGGCGAGACGGATCAGCGACTGCAGGCCGGGCAGGAGCTGCAGGAGTTTCTTTTCCGCCGTGACTTGCAATGCACGTTCTACGTCCATGAGCAGGCCCTGCATCTTCCGGTGGGTGGACATGAGGCTCATGTCGGCCAGGTGCACCACCTGTTGCTGACGGCGGTGCGCACGAACGTCGCGATCAGGATCGTGCCGACGGCGGCCGGCGCATACGCAAACCTGTCCGGTGCGTTCACCCGGTTGACCTTCCCCACCTATGAACCGCTCGTCTTCCTGGAACTCGAAGGCTCCGTTCTCATCGAAGAGCAGGGCGAGGCGGTCAAGCGCTATCAGGAGATCGTTCGTTCACTCGCCAGCGTGAGCTTGAACGAGGAAAGGTCGAAAGCGGTGCTGCTTCGGGTGTGCGAGCAGCTGGCTGTTGGTGGTTCGGAGAACGGTCACGTGCTGCCCGGAGCCCTGGCCGCAGGAGTGCTGTTCCGCGGCAGTCCATAGGTGGCGAGCTGGGGGTTCCCTGCTCAGCAGGCAACCCTCAGTCCCGGATCGGCTACGTGGCGAGTGGATGGTGCTCACCGGTGAGGACGGCTAGCGCCCTCGCGATCTCCTCCACCGTGGCACGGATATAGGTCGTGGTGCTGCCCGCGTCGGTGTTGGAGTCGTTGTGTCCGGCGTAGGCACGGGCGACGGCGTAACCAAAATGTCGTTCGACCCAGGTCAGTGTGGTGTACCGGAGCCAGTGCGTGCTCACGCCTTGTTTGCCCGCCCAGGCGAGGTTCTCGCCGACGCGGCTCCAGAGGTAGTCGTAGCGGTGGTAGGTGATCTGGGTTCCGTTCGCGTTGCGGAGCAGACGCCCGTTCGTCGGCGAGCCGCGATGCTCGACATGCTGGAGCAGGTGCCACATCAGCGTGGGAGAGACCGGTTGCCAGCGTGAGGTCTCGCCCTTCTCCCGCAGGTAGACGAGGCACTGCTCCTCATCGAGGTCTTTAGGCCTCAGGGCGAGCGCACCGCCGCGTCGAGCTGCGGTCTCGGTGTGGAACCGGACGATCAGCGAGTCGAGCTGCGGATCGTTGCCGGTCGTCGCGACAACTTCGTTGAGCTGGTCCATCTGCCTGCCCGACAGAGCCCGCCGATTGCTGGGCTGACGCCGCGGCTTGGCCACCTTGGCAGCTGGGTTGGACCGCTCGTCGATCAGCTCGTCATCGACCGCGTGCCGATAAAGGCAGCGCAACGCGGCGATGAGGTGTTCGGCGGCGGAGTTGCCGTTGCGGGTGTTGCGGCGGACGGTCAGGTTGGCCTTGACGTGCTGGACGAGCCGCTGGATGTCGGTGGGGGTGCGGTCGCTGAGCGAGATGTCCGCCCACTGGTCCAGCACCCGGTTCCAGTACGGGGTGTACGCGCGGCGGGTGCCGTCGCTCACCGCGGCTGAGACGACCGGGATGTACTCGCCGAACGTCGGCGCCGGCGGTTTGACGGAGTTGAGCAGATCCTCGGCCGTCACACCCATGCGGTCGAGGACCAGGCGTGCGGCGTCGAGTTCGGCTTGCGTCGGTGCGCTGGTCATGCGTCCTCACCACTTGGCAGGACGCGCAGCAGGAGGTCGTCCAGTGCGATGGGTGGGAACACCGTCACGGTCTGGCGGTCGAGGTGTGTCAAAAGGAGCACCCCGTCGCCGCAGCTCACGGCAGCTGCGCGGCGGGCGTCTGCTGGTAGGCGGAGGTAGCCCTGCTTGGTGGGCTGGAAGACGCCGTGCGGGTCGGCGGTGATGACCAGCAGGCCATCGTGCTCGCGGATGTTCAGCCTCGTGCCCGCGTTCCAGTCCAGTGCGGCCGTGGTGTGCCGGTCGGCAACTCGGCCGCGCTGGTCCACGGTGGCCATCCGGTATAGGACGTTCGTCAGCCTGGGCGGCCGGGACGCGGGGACGGCGATCAGCGGAAGAGGCTGGGCAATGGCGCGGGTCAGGGCGTCGGACGCCTTTTCCGGCGTCGTGTCCGGGACGATCGGGCGGATGTAGGAAATCGTCATCGAACGCCACCCGCAGGTGGCACGGAAACGCAAAACAGGTGCTCAAGTGGACTTGAGCACCTGCCACGTAGACGTCGCAAATTTGCGACATTTTCGTGTCCGAGGGGGGACTTGAACCCCCACCCCCTTTCGGGGACTAGCACCTCAAGCTAGCGCGTCTGCCATTCCGCCACCCGGACCTGTTCAGTTGTGCCGCGGCTCGCGCCGTGGTGTGTGCATAGATTACATGATCGTCCGTGCGGGCCAAAATCGGGGGGCCGGTCAACTGTTTGTGCTGGTCAGGGCCCACTAGGGTCGGTACATGAGTGAGTTGACCGGGTGGTTGCTGGACTCCGACCCCGCGGTGCGGTGGCAGGTCGAGCGGGATCTGGTGGGGGCGCCTGAGGAGGTGTGGCGGGCCACGCGGGCGCTGGTGGTGACGGAGGGGTTCGGGGCTCGGTTGCTGGCTGCTCAGGGGGACGACGGGATGTGGGCCGGCGGGGCCTTCTTTCCCGCCGGCTTCGCGGGTGGTGAGGAGGGGCAGCCTTGGACGGCTACGACGTGGTCGTTGACGTCGTTGCGTGAGTGGGGGCTCGATCCGGCTGTGCTGGTGGAGCGGGGGACTGTCGAGTTGCTTGCTGCTGGGTGTCGGTGGGAGTACCAGGACCTGCCCTATTGGGGTGGGGAGGTCGATTGCTGCATCAACTCGTGGACCTTGGGCAACGGGGTGTGGCTTGGGGCGCCTGTGGAGGGGATTGCCGAGTGGTTCGTTGAGCACCAGCTCGCGGATGGTGGGTGGAACTGCGAGTGGGTTGAGGGGTCGGTGCGGTCTTCGTTCCACTCGACGCTCAACTCGTTGAAAGGGTTGCTGGCTCACGAGCTTGCTACTGGGGGGACGGCGGCGACTCGGGCTGCTCGGGAGCGCGGGGAGGAGTACCTGCTCGAGCGCGCGTTGATGCGGCGGCTGTCCACCGGGGAGTTTGTGGGGGAGTGGGTTACGACGTTTCGGTCGCCGGCGCGGTGGGGGTACAGCGTGTTGAACGCCATGGAGTACTTCCGAGCGGCGGGCAGGAAGGACCCCCGGATGGCCGAGGCTGTTGAGGTGATCAGGGGTGCTCGGCAGGGGGATGGAACGTGGCTTCAGGGTGGGCGGCATCCTGAGCGGGTCTGGTTCGAGATCGACGTTGCCGCGGGGGAGCCGTCCAAGTGGCTCACGTTGTACGCGGCCAGGGTGTTGCGGTGGTGGGAGAGTTAGATCCAGCCTCTCGCTCGGGCGACGCGGGCTGCTTCGTGGCGGTTGGAGGCTCCCGTTTTGCCTACCGCTGAGGAGAGGTAGTTGCGGACTGTGCCTGGGGAGAGGGACGCGCGGCGGGCTATTTCGTCGATGGGGGCGCCCTCGAGGGCCAGCTCCAGGACGTCTGCTTCTCGTGGGGTTAGAGGGCTGTCGCCTGCGCTGATGGCCTCTGCTGCCAAGGCCGGGTCTACGTAGCGGCCGCCTGTGTGGACGGTTCGGACCACGGTGGCCAGGACGTCGGACGAGACCGTTTTCGGGAGGAAGCCTCTTACGCCGGCTGCCAGTGCTCGTTTGAGGTGGCCTGGGCGGCCGTGGCTGGTGACGATCATCGTGGAGCAGGACGGCAGCTCCGCGGCCAGGGATTGGGCTACGGAGACGCCGTCCAGGTCTGGCATTTGCAGGTCGATCACGGCTACGTCCGGGCGGACCACTCGGGCTGTGGCCAGGGCTTCTGCGCCTGTGGCTGCTTGGGCCACGACCTCTAGGTCGTCCTCCAGGGAGAGGAGGGCGGCCATGGCTCCTCGGATCAGGTGCTCGTCGTCGGCCAGGAGGATGCGAATCACGGGAGCTCCACGGTCAGGACGAAGCGGTTCGGGGGTTCCGGGGTCGCCGTCACGGAGCCGCCCAAGGCCGCTATGCGTTCGTGCAGGCCCGTCAGGCCGCTGCCGAAGCGGAACGCGGAGGTGGCGACGCCGTCGTTGGTCATGGTGAGCACTTTGCCGCGCAACGTGATCGTGCACGTGCGGGCCTCGCTGTGGCGCAGGACGTTGGTGACGCCCTCGCGGACCGCCCAGCCCAGGGCGCCGGCCGGTTCGCCTTCGAAGGTGACGTCGCCGATCACTCGGCAGTCGATGCCCGCTGAGGCGAGGAGGGAGCGGGCGCCTGCCAGTTCGGCGGAGAGGTCTGCTGTGCGGTAGCCGCTGACGACGGCGCGGAGTTCGTCGAGGGATTCGTGGGCTATGCGGCGGACCTCGAGCATTTCGTCGATGGCCGTGTCTCGGCCTCGGCGGGCCAGTTGGGCTGCCAGGTCTGCCTTGAGGGCTACCACTGAGAGGTTGCGGCCTACTACGTCGTGGAGGTCTCTCGCGAAGCGCAGGCGTTCTTCGGCCACGGCCAGGTTGGCGCGGACCTCGCGGGAGCGGTCCAGTTCCCAGACGATGCGCAGCATCCAGAGTGTGGAGCGGAACGCGCCCACCAGGAACACCAGCATCAAGGTCATGAACAGCGCGTTGCCCGGCGGGGCGGTGAGGAGCATCCACGCGCCGCCTGCCAGGGCGATGACGAGCAGGGTGCGGGGCCGGAGCACCGCGGACAGGGTGGTGATCGCGAGGACCAGGAAGATCACCGAGATGCCGTCGCCGGTGCTGTCCTGCCTGCCGGGCAACGGGTCCGGGTACGCGAGCTGGCCTGCGACCAGGAGGGCGCCGGTGGTGGCCAGGTAGATCGCCACCAGGCGGCGCGGGAACGGGCCGTGGCCCAGGTGGTGCTCGATTCCCACGTGGACCAGGCGGAAGCTGAGCAGCGCGTAGGTCAGCACCGCCGCGATGATCACGATCAGGGCGGCGGTGCTGACCTCGCGGGCGAAGCTGGTGATCAGCAACGGCGGCAGGAACACGAAGCTGAGGTAGAACGTGTAGCGGACGAACAGGTCGAACCGCGCCGCGCTGCCGCGGGACCGCCACCAGCCGAGCAAGTTCACCTCCGAGGATCCCACCGGAAATACCGCTGCACAGCGTAGGTCCCGAGGCCGATCCACACCGCCAGGACGATCAACGGCTTCAGCACGGGGCCGTCGGCCCAGCCGGCGCGCAGGAGGTCGAGCACCGGGGTCAGCGGCAGGTACTGCAGCACCTTGGCGAGGGTGTCGGGCAGGACGGAGAGCGGGAACACCATGCCGGAGCCGAACAGGCACGCCATCAGGACCGGCAAGGACGTCACCTGCGCCATCTCGACGGTCCTCGTGAACGCCGAGGAGGCCGCGGCCAGCAGCACGAAGACCGCCACGCCGCCGAGCACGCCCAGGAGCAGGAACCACGGCCGGGCCGGCAGCTCGACGCCGGTGATCACCGCGACGACCACGCAGTAGAGCACGATCTGGCCGAGCGCCACGACGACGGACGGCAGGGCCGCGCCGGCCAGGATCTCCGGGTCCGTCAGCTCGCCGACGCGCAGCCGCTTCAGCACGAGCTCCTCGCGCCGGGCGACGAAGGTGGTGACGAGGTTGTAGTACACCGCCATCAGCAGCGCGAACCCGATCAGCCCGACCACCAGCGGCACGCCGTCGGCGTCCACCGAGTACAGCACCGGCGCCAGCAACAACGGCAGCAGCAGCGAGTTGAACAGCGCGGTCCGGTTGCGCCAGAACAACTTCAGCTCGGCCTGCCCCACAGCCACGGCCCTCATGCCGCCTCCTCCGCGATCGCCAGGAACGCCTCTTCGAGCGACGCCGACCGGGCGTCCAAACCGGACAGTTCCACGCCGTTGTGGTGAGCCCACACGAGCAGTTCGTGCAGCGTCGACTGCAGGTCGTTCGTCCGCACGGTCACGCGTCCGGACGGCTCCGCGTCGGCCACGACCGGCAACGACACCCCCGCCGGCGGCACGAACGAGATGCGCGACGGGTACGCGTCGACCACCTCGGACACCGTTCCCTGCGCTACGATCCGGCCGCGGTGCATGATCGCGAGCCGGTCGGCCAGCGCCTGCGCCTCCTCGAGGTAGTGCGTGGTCAGCAGCACGGTCACGCCGTCGCGCAGCAACGACCGGATCAGCTCCCACGTGTTGCGCCGGCTCTCCGGGTCGAGCCCGGTGGTCGGCTCGTCGAGGAACAGCACCTCCGGCTTGCCCAGCAACGCCAGGGCGAGGTCCAGCCGCCGCCGCTCGCCGCCGGAGAGCTGCTTCACCCGCACGGACGCCCGATGCACCAGGTCGACGAGGGTCAGCGCCTCCTCGACGGGCCGGGGCGACGTCAGCGTCCCCGCCCACATCCTCGCCGCCTCGGACACCGTGAGGTCCGGCGGGAAACCGCCTTCCTGCAACATCACGCCCATTCGCGGCCGCACGGACGAACGCTCCGCGAACGGGTCGTGGCCGAGCACGCGCACGGTCCCCTCCGCCGGACGCGACAGCCCCTCCACCACCTCCACGGTCGAGGTCTTCCCCGCACCGTTCGTGCCGAGCAACGCGAACATCTCGCCCCGCTCGACCTCAAAGGACACGCCCCGCACAGCTTCGAAACCTCCGCTGTACCGGCGCGTCAGCCCCCGCACCTCGATCGCCGTCATGCAAGAACGATCTCGGGGAACGGCCGCGGGTGGCAGTGCCGTCCCACACCAGTTCCTCATGACAGATGTCATGAGGGCGGGTTGCGCTCGTTAGATTAAGACCGTAATCTCACGGTCGTGCCAAAAAACGCGGATCCCGCCGAACGGCGTCAGCAGGTGGTGACCGCCCTCTACCGGGTGGTCGACGCCGAGGGGCTGGACGCGGCGAGCCTGCCCAGGATCGCCAGGGAGCTCAACGCCACGACGGGCTTGCTGCAGAAGTACTTCCGCAGCAAGGACGAGCTGTTGCTGTTCGCGCAGGACCAGCTCGTGGAGGAGCTGACGGCGAGCGTGCAGGAGGTCCTGAACCAGGAGGGCGGCCTCCAGGACCAGCTGCGCGAGGCGTTGTGTGCCATCGCGCTCGTGGGCGACGCGGCGCGCGCACGGGTGTGGCTCGCGTTCGCGGCGCGGGCCGCGGCGAATCCCGTGCTGCTCGAGCGCCACAAGCAGGGCGCACAGGTGGTCAGGGACCTGTGCCGGCACGTGCTGGAGGCCGCGGGCGTGGACGGCGAGGAGGCCGTCGGCCTCGCGGCACTGGTGGACGGCGTCACGGCGCAACGCGCCCTGGAGCCGGAGGAGATGACCGAGGAGGTGGCGGAGCGGGTGATCGCACGCCACCTCGAACGACTGTGGGGGAGCACGTGACACTGGGACTGGTGGCGGCGCTGGCGGGACTGGCGCTGCTCGACTCGACGAGCATCGGGACGCTGTTCGTCCCGATCTGGCTGATGCTCACCCCGGGCAGGCTGAAGCTGAGCAGGTTCGCCGTCTACCTCGGCACGATCACGATCTTCTACTTCGTCGTGGGCGTTCTCATCGTCCTCGGCGCCTCGCAGGTGATCGACCGACTCGACGGCCAGGTGGCGCTCTGGGGTCAGCTCGTGCTCGGTGTGCTGCTGTTCGCGGTGAGCTTCCGCTTCGACAGCAAGAAGAAGCTCGACACGACCAAGTGGCAGAACCGGGCCAACGGGTCGACCGCGGCGCTGGCCGGGGTCGCGGTGCTGGCGGGCGTGGTCGAGCTCGCGACGATGCTGCCGTACCTCGGCGCGATCGGCATGATGAGCGCCGCCGACCTGAGCACGGGCCAGATCGGGCTGCTGCTCGCCGGGTACTGCCTGGTCATGATCCTGCCGGCGCTGCTGCTGCTCGGCGGCCGCATCGCCCTGCGCTCGAGGATCGAGCCCTTCCTCACCAAGATCAGCACCTGGTTCGCCGAGAAGGGCGCGAGCACGACGGGGTGGATCCTCGGCATCGCCGGGTTCCTGGTCGCACGAGATGCCTTCGTGAGGCTGTTCTTCGTGTGAACCGGTTGGCCCGGTTGGCTGAACGACCCGGTTTCGTTTCGCTTCTACACTCGCCAGGGTGACCGGGCTGGACGATCCGCGCAGATCGGTCCCGCGCGCACTGGCGCCGTTGCTCCGAATGGAAGTCGCACCCGTTTCGGTGAGCATTTTCGACGCCATCGAGAAAGCCATTCCGGAATACAGCGGATTTCGCGACAACGTGGTCGACGGCATCCGGCAGGCACTGGTCAAGTTCGTCGACCGCATCGCCTCGCCGGATTCCGAGCCCGACCCGCACGACGACATCCACCGCAAGCTCGGCGCGTGGGAGTTCAAGTCCGGTCGCAGCCTCGACAGCCTCCAGGCCGCCTACCGCATCGGCGCGCGGGTGGCGTGGCGGCACGTCTGCGCGTTCGCCGAGCAACGGGCGTTGTCGCTGCGCGAGATGTCCGTGCTCGGCGAAGCGATGATCGCCCACGTCGACGAGCTGGTGAGCCTGTCGGTCGAGGGCTACGCGGCCGCGCAGGCCAGTGCCGCGGGCACGCTGGAACGCAAGCGGCGCAAGCTGATGGAACTGCTCGCCGGTGATCCCGCGGGCAACTGGCAGGCGGTCCTCGACGCGGCGCGGGCGGCGGCGTGGCCGATGCCCGAACGGCTGGTGGCCGTGGCGCTGGAGCCGTCCGACGCGCCCGCGGACGGCCTGCCCGCCGACGTCCTGGTCGACTTCGAGGACGCGCACCCGTACCTGCTGGTGCCGAACCCGCCCGCCGGCGCGCGCTGGCTCCGCAGAGCCCTGCCCGGCTGGCGGGCGGCCGTCGGCGTGCCCGTTGATCCGCAGGAGGCGCCCCGGTCGCTGGCCTCGGCACGGCGGGTGCTCGCCCTCGCCGGGGAGCGCGGGCCGGTCGTGCACGCCGCCGACCACCTCGTCGAACTGACCGTGCTCGCCGACGAGTTCCTGGCCCGGCAGCTGGCGCGACGGGCGCTGGAGCCCCTGGCCCCGCTCACCGAACGGCAGCGCACCAAGCTCGCCGAGACGCTGCTGGTGTGGCTGTCGGCGCGCGGCGGGGCCCCCGAGGTCGCCGCCCGGCTGCAGGTGCACCCGCAGACCGTGCGGTACCGGGTGAACCAGTTGGAGGAACTGTTCGGCGACCGGATGCACGACGCCGAGGAACGCTTCACCCTCGAACTCGCCCTCCGTGCGCACTATTTCTTGCGGCGCGACTGACAAACTGCGGAAAGCGATTTCGCATCCGGATGACAAAAGCGTGTTTTCGCTTGCCTCCGGTATTGGCCGATGGTTACTTTACTGACGAGTAAAGCAACACCGCCTTCTTGCAGTTCAATGTCGTACTCCTGGAGGTCCCTGCAGATGAAGACCGGACTTTTCGCGCGCGCCGCCGCAGTTCTGGCGGTCGCCGGGGCGCTGAGCGTGGCGACCGCCGGCACGGGTTCCGCCGCGACCGCCGAGCTGAGCATCACCTACTCCTGCCAGTTCTCGATCGCGGGCACGCACGACGTTCCGTCCGTGGTCAGCTCGCCGAACCTGCCGGACTCGGCGGCCGTGGGCGTGCCGACCGCACCGGCCTCGGCGACGGTGACGTCCACCGTGTCCGACGACGTCCGCAACACGCTGTGGTGGATCGGCGGCCGCTCCGTCGACGGCACGCTCACCACGACCATCGCGGTCGACAACGCCGGCACCACCCAGAACCTCACGTCGACGCTCACCATCCCGAACACGCCGGTGCCCTCCTCCGGCACGTTCCAGGTGGTCGCCTCCGGTTCGTTCCCGGCGCTGACGCTGCCCAACGCGGGCACGACGTCGATCAACCTCGGCAACGCGGACCTCGCCCTGACACCGCGCTACCAGAACGGCGAGCCGACCTGGATCGGCGTCGTCCACGTCCCGTGCACCGTCAAGGCGGGCCAGCCCACCAAGTTCTACGAGTTCCAGGTGGCGTGACACCCGTCCCGTGATGGGATGGCGGCCATGGAGCTCCAGCAGCTGGTGGACCGCATCGCCGCCGAGGTGAAGCCCGGCGGCGCCGTGGCCGACTACATCCCGGCGCTGGCCAGGACCGATCCGCACGCCTTCGGCCTCGCCGTCGCGACACTCGACGGCGAGGTCTTCCGCGCGGGGCAGCACGACAGGCCGTTCTCGATCCAGAGCATCTCCAAGGTGTTCACGCTCGCTCTGGCCCTCGCCGAGAACGACGACGTGTGGACCCGCGTCGGCCGCGAGCCGTCCGGGTCCCCGTTCAACTCGCTGGTGCAGCTCGAGACCGAGCAGGGCGTCCCGCGCAACCCGTTCATCAACGCGGGCGCCGTCGTCGTCACCGACCACCTCGGTCTCGGCGCCTCCGACCGCCTCCTCGGCTTCCTCAGGCAGGAGAGCGGCAACCCCGCGATCACGATCGACCCCGAGGTCGTGAAGTCCGAGCTCGACCACAGCGACCGCAACCGCGCGCTCGCGCACTTCATGGCCTCCTACGGCAACATGCGCAACCCGGTCGACGTCGTGGTGCACGAGTACGTGCGGCAGTGCTCGATCGCGATGAGCTGCGCCGACCTCGCCAAGGCCACCCTGTTCCTCGCCCGCCACGGAGTCCGCAACGACGGCACGCGGCTGCTGGACGTCAGCGGGGCCAAGCGCGTCAACGCGGTCATGCTCACGTGCGGCACCTACGACGCCGCCGGGCAGTTCGCCTACCGCGTCGGACTGCCCGGCAAGAGCGGCGTCGGCGGCGGCATCATCGCCGTCGTGCCGGGGAGGTGCGCGATCTGCGTGTGGAGTCCAGGATTGGACGCGCGCGGCAACTCCGTCGCGGGAGTCGACGCGCTGGACCGTTTCACCACTCTCACGGGCTGGTCCGTGTTCTGACGGATGGTAGGAAGACGGGGTGAGCACAACGGGGAACGCACTGGCACTGGCCGAAGACGAGGCCGTCACGCTGGTCAGCGAGCTGATCAGGATCGACACGACCAACACGGGTGACCCCGCGACGGTGGTGGGGGAGCGCGCGGCCGCCGAGTGGGTGGCCGAGAAGCTGTCCGAGGTCGGCTACGAGACCACGTACGTCGAGTCCGGGGCGAAGGGCCGTGGCAACGTCGTCGCCCGCCTGCAGGGCGCCGACCCGAGCCGCGGGGCGCTCCTGGTCCACGGCCACCTCGACGTCGTGCCCGCCGACGCCTCCGAGTGGTCGGTGCACCCATTCTCCGGTGCCGTGCAGGACGGGTACGTCTGGGGCCGCGGCGCGGTCGACATGAAGGACATGGTCGGCATGACGCTGGCCCTGGCGCGGCACTTCAAGCGCGAGAACGTCGTGCCGCCGCGCGACATCGTGTTCGCCTTCCTCGCCGACGAGGAGGCGGGCGGCCTCTACGGCGCCAAGTGGCTGGTGGAGAACCGGCCCGAGCTGTTCGAGGGCGTCACCGAGGCGATCAGCGAGGTGGGCGGCTTCTCGATCACCCTCAAGGATGACGTCCGCGCGTACCTCGTCGAGACCGCGGAGAAGGGCATCCGCTGGCTCAAGCTGCGGGTCAAGGGCACCGCGGGCCACGGCAGCATGATCCACCGAGACAACGCCGTGGCGAAGCTCGCCGCCGCCGTCACGAAGCTCGACCAGCACCAGTGGCCGCTGATCATCCGGCCGTCGGTGCGCGAGTTCCTCGACGGCGTCACCGAGATCACCGGCCTCGAGTTCCCCGACGACGACGTCGAGGGCTCGATCGGCAAGCTCGGCGCGCTGTCGCGGATGATCGGCGCGACGCTGCGCGACACGGCCAACCCGACGATGCTCTCCGCCGGCTACAAGGCGAACGTCATCCCGTCCACGGCCGAGGCCACTGTGGACTGCCGCATCCTGCCGGGCCGCGAGGAGGCGTTCGACCGCGAGCTCGCCGAGCTGCTCGGACCGGACGTGGAACGCGAGTGGGTCGGCCTGCCGCCGGTCGAGACGACGTTCGACGGCGCCCTGGTGGACGCGATGACGGCCTCGATCACCGCCGAGGACCCCGGCGCCCGCGTGCTGCCGTACATGCTCTCCGGCGGCACGGACGCCAAGTCGTTCCAGCAGCTCGGCATCCGCAACTTCGGCTTCGCGCCGCTGAGGCTGCCCGCCGACCTGGACTTCTCCGGGCTCTTCCACGGTGTGGACGAGCGGGTGCCCGTCGACGCCCTTAAGTTCGGTGTTCGCGTGCTGGACCGTTTCCTGCGCAACAGCTGAGGAGGCCGTCGTGTCCACAGTGGATCTGACCGGTCAGGTCGCCCTGGTCACCGGCGGGGCGGGCGGGATCGGCGCCGCGGTGGTGCGACGGCTCGCGAAACTCGGTGCGCGCGTGGCGGTCGTCGACCTCGACGCCGCCGGCGCGCACCGGATCGCCTCCGCCGTGGACGGCATCGCCATCGCGGGAGACGTCACCGATCCCGCGACCATGCCCGCGGTCGTGGAGCAGGTCGAGAAGGAGCTCGGACGCCTCGACGTCGTGCACCTCAACGCCGGGATCGGAGGTGGCCAGCCCGGGGTGGCCGCCCTGGACCTCGCCCGCTACCGCAAGCTGGTCGGCGTCAACGTCGACCACGTCGTGTACGGCGTCTGCGCGGCCGTCCCGGCGTTGCGGCGCCGCGGCGGCGGGAAGATCGTGATCACCGCGTCGCTGGCCGGTCTCACCGCGATGTCCTCCGACCCGCTCTACACGCTGACCAAGCACGCGGTGGTCGGGTACGCGCGGGCGGCGGGCCAGGCCGTGGCGGGGGAGGGCATCACGGTCTCCGCCCTGTGCCCGGGTTTCGTCGACACGTTGCTGCTGGGCGCGGCGAAGGAGGAGTTCGACGCGGTCGCGTTCCCGCTGCTGACGCCGTCGGACGTCGCCGAGGCGTTCCAGTCCGTGCTGGCCGACGGGAAGCCGGGGGAGGCCTGGGTCATCCAGCCGGGAGGGAAGGCGTCGCCGTACCACTTCCGCGGTGTGCCGGGGGTCGGTGGCGGGCAGATACCGCCGCAGGTGGTGCTCGGCAGCGGATAGGGCGTGTCCGGAACCGGGTTGTCTCGTTAGGACGAACAAGACGACCACGGCGAAAGGACTGCGCATGGTGCTGCTGGAGGACGGGACCGAGCTCAACGTGGTGCGCGCGGGTGACCCGGAGGCACCGGTGACGATCGTGCTCGCGCACGGCTACGCGCTCGACCACCGCAGCTGGCACAAGGTCGTCGAGCACCTGAGCGGGGAGTTCCAGGTCATCGCCTACGACCACCGCGGCCACGGCGGCTCGGCGGCGGCGTCGAAGGAGACGGCGACGATCGAGCAGCTGGGGGAGGACCTCGGCGAGCTCGTCGAACGGGCCGTGCCGCAGGGCCACGTGGTGATCGCCGGGCACTCGATGGGCGCGATGGCGGCGCTTGCGATGGCCGAACGGCGGCCGCGGCTGTTCCGGCAGCGGGTGCTCGGCACCGTGTTCGTGTCGATGGCGGCGAGCGGCGTGTCCGAGACGACGCTGGCGTGGCCCAAGGCCGTCGGCAAGCTCGTGCGGGAGCTGGAACGGGCCTTCGGGCCGATCGTGCGGGCCGTGCGGGAGAAGATCGAGCCCGCCAAGACCGCGGGGCTGCGGTGGTGGCTCTTCGGCGACGAGCCCTCCGACGAGGACGTGGAGCTCACCGCGGACATGGTCTGGGGACACTGGCCGGAGACGGTCGCGCTGTTCCGGCCCGCCGTGGACCGCTACGACCGCGAGGCCGGGCTGATGGTCGCCCAGGAGAAGGCCGTCGTCGCGGTGGTGGGGGACGAGGACCGGCTGGTGCCCGAGGCCGACGCCGTGAAGTTCGGCGGAACGTCGGTCGTCCTGGCCGACGCCGGACATATGCTCCCGTTGGAACGACCGGCGGAGCTCGCGAACCTGATCCGCGAGGTGGCCGCGAAGGCATAGCTGGGGGACCGGTGCAGTACCTGGAGCCGCGGACCGACGTGCCCGCGAAGGACGACTGGTCCACCGGCCTCATCCTGCAGGACCTGCGCTGGGGCGCGAAGGCGCTCGGCGGCATCGCGGTCGTGGCGGGAGCGGGCGCGGTGACGTGCTGGCTGCTGCCTCCGGCGCCGGGCAACATCGGCGCGCTCGTCGTCCTGGCGCTGGTCGCCGTCCTGTGCGGGCTGGGGCCGCTGATGTACCGCGCGGAGACCAGGGCCGAGCGGCGTGGCCTGCTGGAACAGCCGTGGCGGCGGGTCGCGGTGCGGGTGGCGGAGAAGCACGACGACGGGACCGACCGGCTGCTGCTCGACGACGGGGTGGTGCTCCGGGGCTGGTTCGAGGACTTCCCGGACATGGCGCTCGAACGGCAGGAGGTGTTCGTCTGCGGCCCGGACGCCGGTGGCAGGGCCGTCGTGCGCGTCGCCGGGTTCGCGAAGATGGAGAACGCCAAGGTCGACAGGGGCGGGGACGAGCACCCGGTGCGCGAACGGGTCGAGCGGCCCCTCGGCCGACCGCTCGACGACCCGGCGACCGCGAAGGCCTACCGGGGCATGCGGTGGGGAGTGCGGGCGTGGCTGTGGTCGGCCGTTCCTGCGGCCTTCGGCGCGGCGGTGGTGCTGCTGAGCCTGGTCCCGTCCGCACCGGCCGGGCTCGTCGTCGGCGCGCTCGTGCTGGTGGTGGGACTGCTCGGCGTCCATACGTCGGTCGAGATCAGCGGCTGGTACCGCGACGCCGTCACGGCCGTGGACAACTCGGCGCAGTGGACACCGGTGACGGTCACGCTGTTCCCGTGGCAACCCAACCAGCACGTCGCCGGCCTGGCGGAGATGCCGGGCGGGCTCGCGCTGGTGCAGTTCGTGCTGCCGGACCTGAACGTGATCGCGAACATCGCGGACACGGGTGTCATGTGGATCGCCGGCACGCACGACGACGTGATCGCGGTCGGTGTGCCGCGCGTGCCGGTGCTGACGTTCGCCGCCGTCCAGCCGGACCGGGACGTCCCGGAGGAGGACCCGATCCCCTGGATCCAGCGCTTCACCCAACCGGACTTCAGCGGCCTGCCGCGCTAGAGCGGCGCCTGCCCGGCGGCCGGCCGAACAACCGGACGTGCTCGTCGACCAGCCAGTCCTTGAGCGGCGCCCACTCCGGGTGGTGGTTGAGGACGAGCAGGCGGTGCATCCACCAGTTCGGGTCGTCGTGGCGGGGGAACGCGGCGAGCCACGCGGCCCTGCCCTCCTCCGGCAACGCCCACAGGTGCGCCAGCTGGCCCTCGGCGTCCGTGTCCAGTTGGGCGGTGACCTTGCCGTCCTCCGTGTGCCATTCCGCGCGCAGTTCGCGCAACACGGTGAGAGCGCGTTCGTCACCCTCCTCGGCGGTGACGACAACGGTGTGCAGGCCCTGCGCCGCCGCATCGGCGAGCAGGGCACGGGCGGACGTTTCGTCGTGCGGCAGTGCGCTGTGAGCGACCCCGACTTCGTGCGGCACGAGCTCCATGACCCAGAATCTGATCACATCGACAACCAGTTCGGTGAATTTTATTACTTCAGTGTTGACTGAAGAGTCACCTTCCTGCGCTCGGCCCGCCGCGTTGCGTGAAAGTTGTTGTACGGCGCCCGGACATCGACACCGCACAACGTTTTCCCAGTACAAATGCGGTGGAGAGGAAAGGTGGGGGGTTTGTTCAGCAGAGAGGCCTCGGTTCGACGCCGGGGAAGTATTGCTCCCAATGACGAGTGGACAGGTGCGCCGTCGTAGTCGCACACACGCGGGCCGCTGTGGCTTCCACGTCGATGTCCCAGACTCGGACGGTGCGGTCGGCGCCGGTGGTCGCCAGAGTGCGGTTGTCCGGTGCGAAGGCCACACCCCACACCCGCTCGGTGTGACCGTGCAGCACTGCCCGGAGCTGGGGGTTCCGGGGATCGCTCACGGTCCACACGCGGATCACGTCGTCGGTCGTGCCGGCTGCGAGAAGGGTGCCGTCAGGGGAGAAGGCGAGGCGCTGCAGCGGCCCGCCGTCGTTGGGAAGCGTTCCCAGCTCACGTGGGTGGGCGGGATCGCTGATGTCGTACAGGGCACCGCTGCTGTCCTTGTTCGCGAACGCCATGACCGTGCCGTGGATGACCACCGACATGACCTCCTGCCGCCCGGCCTGCCCGCCGCGGCGGATCGGGTCGGGGTTGTCGTCGGTGCGCAGCGGCGGGTGCGCGCGGGGAGAGCCGTGGTCGCTCACGTCCCACAGTTGGAGTTCGCGGGTGCCGTTCGCGACCACGAGCGTCCGGTCGTCCTGGGAGAACTCGATCTGCCACACGGTGTCCGCCGTGGGCACCGCGAAGCTGCCCGTCTTCACCGGGTTCGCGGGATCGGTGATCTTCCAGAGCCCCACGACGCCGTTCTTCTCGGCGACCGCGAGCGTGGTGCCGTCGTGGCTGAACGTCGCGGACTCGATGGCCTGGGCGCCGGTGATCGCCCTGCTGAGCTCTCGCGGCCGCGAGGGGTCGCTGACGTCCCACAGGACGCCTGCGGTGTAGGTCGAGCCGAACAGCAGCTTGCCGCCGGGGTGGACGTCCACGGTGGCCGACTGCTCGGTCGCGGGGAGCTGCGGCAGGTCGGACGCGAGCTCGACGTGGCGGTCCTGCTGGGTCCACAGCTTGATGTCGCCGTCGGAGGACACGGTGGTCAGGAACTTCCCGGCCAGGTCGTAGTCGAGCTTCCAGACCGTCTCGCGGTGACGCGCGGCGTTGAGGTTCGCGACGTCGAGCACGCGGACCTCGGCGTCGGTCGTGGCGGTGACCATCTGCCGGGAGTCGGCGCTGAAGGCGATCGACCAGACCATGTCCGTGTGGCCCGAGATGGTGCTCACGAGGCGGACGTCGCGCGGCTCGGTGACGTCCCACAGGCGGGTGGTCTTGTCGCCGCCGCCGGTGGCGAGGAACCTGCCGTCGGGGGAGAACGCCATCGTGTGCACGGAGAAGATGTGTCCGGGCGCGACGCTGAGCAGCACGGGGTTGCGCGGGTCGCTGGCGTCCCAGATCCGCACGCCGTCGTTCTCGCCGCCGGTGGCGAGCAGGCCGGTGGGGGAGAAGGCGATGCCGTCGGAGGAGACGTCGCCCAGCACCGACGAGATCGTGGAGAGCCTCTCCCCGGTCGCGAGGTCCCAGAGCCGGGCGGAGCCGTCCCAGGAGACCGACGCGACGGTGGTGCCCGCGGCGTTCAGCGCGATGGCGTGCACCGTGTCCTCGTGGGCCTGGATGGTGCGCACGGGGGTCGCCGGGCCGGAGATGTCCCAGACCCGGACGGTCCCGTCCGAACCGGCGCTGACGAGCGTGCGGCCGTCCGGGGTGAACTCGACCTCCTGCACCTGGCCCTTGTGCCCCGTGATGCGGGCCTTCTCGACGGGCTTGCGGGGGTTGGAGACGTCGAACAGGCGGATGAAGCCGTCCCAGCCCGCGGTGGCGACCGTGCGGCTGTCCGGGCTGAACGCCATGCCGTGCGTGGCGTCGTCACCGACGTGCGTGCGGCCGACCTCGACGGGGTGGTAGCGGTCGGTGGCGTCCCAGATGATCAGCGCCTTGTCGTCGGCGGCCGAGGCCATGAGCCTGCCGTCCGGGCTGAACAGGGCGAACGCCACGGACTCCGCGTGGCCCCTGGCGATCGTGACCTGGGGGCCGGCGAACGTGCTCAGCAGGCTGTCGCGTGCGGCGGGCAGCCCCGTCAGGCGGTAGGCCGCGAGGCGGAGCTGGCTCGCCAGCCCGGGATCGCGCGCCTGCACGCCGTTGGCCTCGGCGATGGCCTTCTGGGCGAGCGCGATGGTGCGTTGCTCGGTCGTCTGCCGTTGGGCGCGCACGGCGAACACGGACGCTGAGGTCGCCACGAGCAGCAGTACCGCGAGGAGGGCGACGACCCGGCGCAGGTTCGTGGTGCGGCGCTTCTCGACGGCCTGCTTGTGCTCGACGGCGGCTTTGCTGGCGTCGAGGAACGCCTTCTCGGCGGCGTTGAGCGCCGCCGGCTCGCGCTGGGCCCAGTCGCTCGCCTGGGTCAGCGGCACGCCGCGGTAGAGCGAACCGGGGTCGCGGTCGTGGGCCTCCCAGTCGGCCGCGGCGGCGGTGAGCCTGCGGTGCACGCGCAGGTCGTCGCGTGCCTCGGCGAGCCAGTCCTTGAGGCGTGGCCAGCTGCGGATGACGGCTTCGTGGCTGATCTCGACGCTGTCGTCGTCGACGGTGAGGATGCGTGCGCCGGCGAGGTGCTCGACGACGTCGTCCGCCGCGAGCTCGGAGCGCTTGACGCGCCGCTTGGTGTCCTCGGTGCCCTCGCCGGGGTTCACGAGCCGCAGGAACACCTGGCGTGCCTGGACCTGCTGCTGCTCGTCGAGGCCGGTGAACGCGTGTTCGGCGGTGTTCGCGATGGCGCGGGCGATGCCGCCGCTCTCGTGGTAGCTGGTGAGCGTGAGGGTGTTGCCGCGCTTGCGTTGCCACGTCTCGAGGAGCGCGTGGCTGACGTGGGGGAGCACACCCGGTTCGCCGGTGGCGTCGGCGATGAGGCGGGCGACGAGTCCGGTCTCGAGCGCGCAGCCGACCTCGACGGCGGGCTGGGTGATGGCCTTGCGCAGCTCGTCGGTGGTCATGGGGCCGACGAGCACCTGGGCGTCCTCGACGGCCTTCGCGAGGGCGGGGTAGCGGGCGCAGTGGCCGTAGAAGTCGGCGCGCATGCCGATGACGGTCTTGCCGGTGCGTGCCGTGACGGCGGCGATGAACTCGTCGCGGTGCGGGAGGGCGAAGACCTCCTCGAACTGGTCGACGACCAGCAGGCCCTCGGTCCGGGGGAGCGAGTGCGTGGCGGGGGTGATCAGCTCGCCGGGGGTGCGGGCCAGCAGACCGGCCCTGAGCAGCGACGACTTGCCGGAGCCGGAGGCGCCGACGACGAGCACGGTGTCTTCGTGCTCCAGCTTGCCGAGCAGCTTGCCGACGAGCCGTTCCCGTCCGAAGAAGCGGTCGGCGTCGTGCTCGGTGAACGCCTTGAGGCCTACGTAGGGGGAGACGCCGTTCTCGGGCTGTGCGTCGCTTTCGCCGATCTCGCGCCAGCGCTGTTCCCACAGGTCCTCGTCGCCTCCGCAGGCGCGGACGAACGCGAGCGCCACGGCGAGGGAGGGGAGGCGCTGACCGCGGGCGGCGTCGGCGAGGGTGCTGGCGGAGTAGTGGCTGAGCTTGCCGAGCTCGCGGTAGCCGGGGGAGCCGGCTTTCTCGCGGAGCTTGCGCAGGTCGAACGCGAACTGTTCAACAGGCCCGGCGAACGGGTCGAGCGGTTTTTCCGGGCGAGGCATATCGCAGAGTCTGTCATCCGTTCGTGTATCGTCAAACTCTATAGCTTCAGTGTTGACTAAAAACAACCATCAGTCGGAGCTCGCCCTCACCCGACAAGTAGAGCGTCTCGAACGCCACGAGGTGGGAGCCCCAGTGTTCGGTGCCGGTGGTGGGCGGAAGTGAGGCCGCGGCGTCGTAGCGGTCGGTGAAGGCGGCGCCGGCGGTGATCGAGAGTTCGAACGCGAGCGCGGCGGCGGTGGGATCGCCCAGGTCAGCGGCTGCACGCAGCGCGGCGGCGCGGTCACGGGCGACCTGGTCCCAGTCTGGGTGGTGGGCCTGGGCTCGCGGACCGAACGCGAACCGGACGAGGTTCGGCTCGTCGTCCAGGCCGGAGATCTCGCGGAACCTCGGGGTGCACGCGAGCACGTCGCCCGCGGGGGACAGGACGGCGGCCGCGGTGGGTTCGAGTGCGGCCAAGGTCGCACGCACAGTTGGCCGCAGCGCCGGTGGCGGGGGAGGGGCGCAGGTCGTGCCGGCCTTGATCAACCGGTAGAGGTGGACGCGTTCGTCGGCGGTCATCGCCAGCGCGTCGGCGAGGGCGGACAGGACCTGGCCGGAGGGGGAGCGGTCGGTGCCGCGTTCGAGGCGGGTGAGGTACTCGACGCTGATGCCGGCGCGGTCGGCCAGTTCGCCGCGGCGCAGGCCCGGGGTGCGGCGTCGTCCGGTCGTCGGGGGAGTGGTGGCTTCGCGGCGGGCGCGCAGGAACCGGCCCAGGGCGTTGTCGGCCATGAGCGGCGAGCTTAGAGGGGCCCTGGGCGGGACTCCCTCGGTCCGGCGGACGCGGCGATGCTGTGGATCATGCGATACCGACTGTTCGGACGGACCGGCCTGCGGGTCTCGGAGTTGTTGCTGGGCACCATGACCCTGCGTTCGAAGGACGTGGCGCGGCCCGTCGTCGAGGCGTACGCGGACGCCGGTGGGAACTTCCTCGACACCGCCTCGGCCTACGGCGAGAGCGAGGAGGTGCTCGGCGCGGTGCTGAGCCGGCGGGACCGGTTCGTGCTGGCGACGAAGTACGCGTTGACGCGGGATCCGGCGGATCCGAACGCGGGTGGGAACCACCGCAAGAACCTGGTGTCGTCGCTGGAGCGGTCGTTGCGGCGGTTGCGCACGGACTACCTGGACGTGCTGTGGGTGCACCTGTGGGACCGGCACACGCCGGTCGAGGAGACGATGCGGGCGCTGGACGACGTGGTGCGGGCGGGGAAGGTGCTCTACGTCGGGGTGTCCGACGCGCCGGCGTGGTTCGTGGCACGGGCGAACACGCTGGCGGAGTGGCGTGACTGGACGCCGTTCGCGGGGTTGCAGGTGCCGTACAACCTGCTCCAGCGCGACGTGGAGCGGGAGTTGCTGCCGATGGCGGATGTGCTGGGGCTGACCGTGGCGGCGTGGGCGCCGTTGGCGGCGGGGAAGCTCTCGGGTGGCACGCGACGTTCCGGGCGGCTGTCCGAACGGGAGGAACGGGCGGCGCGGGCCGTGCGGGAGGTCGCGGACTCGGTGGGGGCGACGCCGGCTCGGGTGGCGTTGGCGTGGGTGCGTTCGTCCGGTGCGCTGCCGCTGGTGGGCGCGCGGACGCCGGAGCAGGTGCTGGACTGCCTGGGCTAGGTGGTGCTGCCGCCGGAAGCGGTCGCGCGCCTGGAGGCGGCGGCCCCGTTCGAGCGGGGCTTTCCGACGGACTTCATCGCCGAGTGTGATCCCGGCGCGTTCGGACCTGCCGTCGTCGTCAGGTGATGAGACCCGGCAGCAACGAGGGCTGGACCTTGCGGCGGAGCCACATCTTGCGGGAGCCGTCGCTGTAGAGCAGCGTGCGGGACAGTTCCCAGCCCGCGAACTCGGCCTGGATGGCCAGCTGCGTGGTCGCGGTGCGGCGGGAGATGCCGGGCGGCAGACGCAGCGGCCGGTACTCCCAGTCTCCGTCGATCACCCCTTCGGTCATGGCGAGATCACCTGTACCCCTCCGTTGTCGCCGGACGTGACGGTGACGCGTCCGGACTCCTGGTCGACGCTGACGGTGTTCGGTTGGCGCACGGTGGGGAACCGGTACTTCTCGGCCGGTTCTCCCGCGGCGACGTCGAGGCCGACGACCTCGTTGCGGTCGGTGAGCGTGATCCACGCGATGTCGCGCTTGCCGTCGTAGGCGATGCCGTAGGGCGTACCGGGCACGGGGTAGCGCTGGCGCATGATCAGCGGGTTGATCGAGAACGCGATGAACTCACCGCCGCGGGTGTCGACGACGAGCAGGCGCCCGAAGCGGTCGGGGACGCCGTTGGTGGCGCCGTCGCCGGCGCGCAGGCCGGTGCCCCTGGTTTCGGCGCCCTTGTCGTCGGTGGTCATCTCGAAGACGGCGCTGCGCAGCCGGTCGAGCTCGACGTTGCGGCCGTTGACCTGGAACTTCTGCGTGGAGTCGCCCTCGGTGAACGTGCCGCCGGGGGTGATGTCACCGGGCGGGGTGGCGTTCTGGGCGGGGGAGCGGGCGGGTTTGGCCGCTTCGAGGACTTCCGCGACCTGCAGCGGATCCTGTGACCCCTCGCTCTGGCCGCACGCTGCGAGCGTGGCGGTGGTCAGGATCAGAGCAGCGAGCCGGCGCAAGATCGGTTCCTCCTGGCATACGTCGTGGTCTTCCAGGATCCACGACGTTCGGCCGGAGGTCACGCAAGGGGTGGGGTGAAACTCATCCGGACGCCTGCGCATTTATCTCTATAGTTTCAGTGTAGACCAAAATTAATATCCATCTGGTCGTAACGAACCAGCCGACACAAAGACCAACGACCGCACAGACGGGAGGAGCTCGTTCAGGGCATCGGACGTTCGGGGTAGCCGAGCTCGATGGCGCTGACGTCGTCCAGCGCGGCGCGGATGGCCGGGGGCAGGGTGAGCTGCTCGGCTTCGAGGGACGCGATGAGCTGGTTGGTGTCGCGGGCGCCGACGACGGGCGCGACGACGCCGGGGCGGTCGCGGACCCAGGCGAGGGCGACGCACAGGGCGGAGGTGCCGAGGCCTTCGGCGGCGGTGGCGACGGCCTGGACGATGCGGGCGGCGCGGTCGTTGCGGTGTTGTTCGACGTAGCCGGCGAAGTGGGTGGAGGCGCCGCGGGAGTCGGGTGGGGTGCCGTTCCGGTACTTGCCGGTGAGAACGCCGCGGCCGAGAGGGGCCCACGGGAGGAGTCCGAGGCCGTGGTGCAGGGCGGCGGGGGCGACTTCGCGTTCGATGCCGCGTTCGAGCAGTGAGTACTCGACCTGGGTGGAGATGAGCGGGTAGGTCGTGGGGGTCATGGCGGCGGTGGCGAGTTGCCAGCCGCTGTAGTTGGAGATGCCGGCGTAGCGGACCTTGCCGGAGGTGATGGCGTGGTCGAGGGCGGAGAGTGATTCCTCGACGGGGACGCCCGCGTCCCAGGCGTGGAGTTGCCAGAGGTCGATGTGGTCGACGGCGAGGCGGCGCAGGGAGCCGTCGAGGGCGTGCAGGAGGGCGCCGCGGGAGGCGCCTCCGCCGAAGGGGCCTTCGGTGCGGCGGGCGACGGCTTTGGTGGCGAGGACGAGTTCGTCGCGGGGGACGATCTCGCCGAGGAGGCCGCCGAGGATGCGTTCGGCTTCGCCGTCGGTGTAGACGTCGGCGGTGTCGACGAGGGTGCCGCCGGCGTCGGCGAACGCCATGAGCTGGGTGGCGGCCTCGTCCGGGTCGGTGTCGCGGCCCCACGTCATCGTGCCCAGCGCGGTCCTGGAGACGCGGAGGCCGCTGCGGCCGAGGTATCGCTGTTCCACGTGCGCGATGCTAAGGGGTGATCATCGTGTCAGCCTGGCAATCGGTGTTACTGACCGGTAGGGTCTCGCTGCGTGAAGCTCGGACTGAACCTCGGATACTGGGGCGCCGGCAACGACGCCGCGAACCTTGAGCTGGCCAAAGAGGCCGACCGGCTCGGCTTTTCGGTGGTGTGGGCCGCGGAGGCCTACGGCTCCGACGCGCCGACGGTGCTCGCGTGGGTGGCCGCGCAGACCGAACGCATCGACGTCGGTAGCGCGATCTTCCAGATCCCGGCGCGGACGCCCGCGATGGCGGCGATGACGGCGGCCACTTTGGACACGTTGTCGGGTGGCCGGTTCCGGATGGGGCTGGGTGTGTCGGGGCCGCAGGTGTCGGAGGGCTGGCACGGTGTGCGGTTCGACAAGCCGCTGGCGCGGACGCGTGAGTACGTGGAGATCGTGAAGAAGGCGCTGACGCGGGAGAAGCTGCGGTTCGAGGGTGAGCACTACACCCTGCCGTTGCCGGATGGTCCCGGTAAGGCGTTGCAGCTGACGGTGCACCCGGTGCGGGAGCAGATCCCGATCTACCTGGCGGCGGTGGGGCCGAAGAACCTGGAGCTGACGGGGGAGATCGCGGACGGGTGGCTGGCGATCTTCTTCTCCCCGGAGTTCTCGGGGGAGTCGCTGGCGTCGGTGAGGGCGGGCCGGGAGAAGGCCGGCAAGACGATGGAGGGCTTCGACGTCGTTCCGACGGTGCCGCTGGTGGTTGGTGAGGACTGGAAGGCGTGTGCTGATCCGGTTCGCGCGTACACGGCTCTGTACGTGGGCGGGATGGGCAGCCGGAAGCAGAACTTCTACAACAACCTGATGGTGCGGATGGGTTTTCCGGCGCAGGCCGAGGAGATCCAGGAGAAGTACCTGTCGCGGGACTACGCGGGTGCGATGGCGGCGATCCCGCTGGAGTTCCTGGACGCGACGGCGTTGCTGGGGTCGAAGGAGCGCATAGCAGACAGGATGAAGGCGCTCGCCGCGGCGGGGGTCACCACGCTGTCCGTTTCGCCGATGCTGCAAGATCTGGAGCAGGGGATCGCGGGCCTTCGCACCGCGGCCGAGGCTCTGGATCTGGCAGGAGTGGGTAGTTGAGCTGGTTGCAGGCTCTTGTCCTCGGACTCGTCCAAGGACTGACGGAATTCCTGCCGATTTCCAGCAGTGCGCACCTGCGCATCACGTCGACGCTGTTCTTCGGCAACGACGCGGGCGCTTCGTTCACCGCGGTGATCCAGTTGGGTACCGAGGTGGCGGTGCTGATCTACTTCGCCAAGGACATCGGGCGCTTCATCAGCGCCTGGTTCCGCGGCCTCTTCAGCGCGGAAGCGCGCAAGGAGAAGGACTACAAGCTCGCCTGGTACGTGATCATCGGTTCCGTGCCGATCTCGGTGCTCGGGTACTTGTTCAAGGACGAGATCCGGACGTCGGCGCGGAACCTGTGGATCACGGCGACGATGCTGGTGGTGTTCGGTCTGCTGCTGGGTCTGGCGGATCATCTGGCGAAGCAGCAGCGTGATGAGCTGCGGATGAAGGACGCGATCGGGATGGGGTTGGCGCAGGCGCTGGCGTTGATCCCGGGTGTGTCGCGTTCGGGTGGCACGTTGACGGCCGGGTTGTTCCTGGGTCTGACGCGTGAGGCGGCGGCGCGGTATTCGTTCCTGCTGGCGATTCCGGCGGTGTTCGGGGCGGGGTTGTTCTCGATTCCGGACGTGCTGGAGCGGACCGGTGGGGCTGGGGAGGCGTCGATTCCGCAGATGATCGTGGCGACGATCATCTCGTTCGTGGTGGGTTACGCGACGATCGCGTGGTTGTTGAAGTACGTGTCGAAGCATTCGTACTCGGTGTTCGTCTGGTATCGGTTGATGCTGGGCCTGGTGCTGATGGGGCTGCTGTCGATGGGGTTGTTGCAGCCGATCTAAGGTGGGTGCCGTGGCCACGGTGATCCTGCTCCGACATGCTCGTTCGACTGCCAACGGTTCCGGTGTGCTCGCCGGGAGATCGTTGGGTGTGGGGTTGGACGAGCGGGGGCGGGCGCAGGCGGCGGCTCTCGTGGGCAGGTTGAAGGACGTTCCGGTCAGCGCGGTGGTGTCGTCTCCTTTGCAGCGGTGTGAGGAGACGTTGGCGCCGTTGCTGGCCGATCGGTCGTTGGAGGCCGTGGCGGAGCCGGATCTGTCCGAAGTGGATTACGGGGCGTGGACCGGTAAGGCGTTGAAGGACCTGTACGACGAGCCTTTGTGGAAGGTCGTGCAGCAGCATCCGTCCGCCGCGGTGTTCCCCGAGGGTGAGGGTTTGGCGCACGTTCAGGCTCGTGCGGTGGCGGCGGTGCGGGCGCATGACGCGCGGATTTCGGAGGAGCACGGTCCTGGTGCTGTGTGGGTGTTGTGCTCGCACGGTGATGTGATCAAGGCGGTGCTGGCGGACGCGTTGGGTGTGCATCTGGACGGGTTCCAGCGGATCGTGGTGGATCCGTGTTCGATCTCGGTGGTGCAGTACACGCAGACGCGGCCTTTTGTGTTGCGGACCAACGACAACGGCGGGGACCTGTCGGGTGTGGTGCCGGTGGCGCCGCCGCAGGAGGCGCCGTCGTCGGACGCTACCGTGGGCGGCGCGACCGGGACCTGAGGTAGCGCTGTTCGGGGACGCTGAGGGTGAGCCTGGCGGCTTTCTCGTACTCGTGGCGTGCTTGGTCGTGGTCGCCTCGCAGGTCGAGCAGGTGTGCTTTCACGGCGTGGACGCGGTGGTGGTCGAGTTCCAGTGTGGACAGTGCGTCGAGTGCCTGCTGGGGGCCGTGGACCATGGCGACGGCGACGATGCGGTTGAGTGAGACCATCGGGCCGGGTGCGGTGACGGTGAGCAGGTCGTAGAGGCCGAGGATCTCGGTCCAGTCGGTGTCCTCGGCGGTCTTGGCCTCGGAGTGGACGGCGGCGATGGCGGCTTGGAGCTGGTAGGGGCCGATCTGGGCGGTCTGCAGCGCGGTCCTGATGAGTTGTGTGCCTTCGTCGATGGCGTGCGGGTCCCACCGGGTGCGGTCCTGGTCGGCGAGTGGGATGAGGGCGCCGTGGGGGTCGGTGCGGGCGGGGCGGCGTGCGTCGGTGAGCAGCATGAGCGCGAGCAGGCCGGTGAGTTCGCCGTCGTGGGGTCTGCGGTGGTGCAGCTGGCGGGTGAGGCGGAGGGCTTCGGCGGTGAGGTCGACGCGGAGCAGGTCGTCGCCGGAGCTGGCGGTGGAGCCTTCGGTGAAGATCAGGTAGAGCACGTGCAGGACGGCGGTGAGGTCGCGGGGTGGCCGGAACCTCGCGCCGGACTGCTTGATCTTCTGCTTGGCGCGGCTGATGCGTTGCGCGACGGTGGCTTCGGGGACGAGGAACGCGCGGGCGATCTCGGCGGTGGTGAGGCCGCCGACGGCGCGGAGCGTGAGGGCGATCTGGGAGGCCGTGGTGAGGGTCTCGTGGCAGCACAGGGCGAGGAGGGTGAGCGTGTCGTCCTGGGCGGGTACGGGGTCGGGTGGCGGGGGTGTGAGGGTGACGACCTTGTCCTCGCGCTGGCGGCGTGCGGTGTCGGCGCGGTACTGCTCGATCCAGCGGCGTGAGGCGGCGGTGATGAGCCAGCCCTTGGGATTGTCCGGGACGCCCTGAGCGGGCCACTGCTGGGTGGCGGCGAGCAGCGCTTCCTGCACGGCGTCCTCGCAGACGTCGAACTGGCCGTGGCGGCGGACGAGCACGCCGAGGACCTGCGGCGCGAGGGTGCGCAGCAGGCCCTCCACCTCTTGTGTCACGCGCCGTCCAGCATCGACATGTCCCAGACGGGGCGGACCTCGATGCCGTCGTTGTGGGCGTCGGGCAGGGTGGCGGCGTGGGCGATGACCTGGTCGATCGTGTCGGCTTCGACGAGGTAGAAGCCGGCGAGGTACTCCTTGGCCTCGGCGAAGGGCCCGTCGGTGACGACGACCTCGCCGTTTCGGATGCTGACGCCCTTGCCGGTCTCGGGGCCGGGCAGGCCTTCGCTGACGACGAGTTCCCCGGAGGCGCGGAGCTTGTCGGTGAGGTCGTAGTGGTCCTGGCCGAACTTGCGCTGCTGTTCTTCGGTGAGCTTGTCCCACGCGGCCCGCGACTTGGGGTTGCTGTAGATGAGGATCAGGTACTTCACTTCCGGCCTCCTCGTGGCTGGTCGCCCGAAAAATCTTCTCACCGCCGTGTCGAGACCGCGGGCCGTGTCTCGACATCGGAGTGTCACTTCGAGACGGAGGTTGTGAGATGACTCGGACGTTGGTGCGGGACGAGGCCGAGATCCTGGCGTTGTTCACCGAGCAGGAGGAGGGCATGCGGCTGCGGGATCCGGGACGGGTGGTGGCGCGGTTCGCGGGGGACGCGGTGACGTGCACGCTGGCGCCGCCGTTGCGGAACACGGGGCTGGACGCGCGGGACCCGGAGGCGGTGGCGGGGTGGATGGCCGGGTTCGACGGGCCGATCACGCTGGAGCACCGCGATCTCGAGGTGGTGGTGTCCGGGGACGTGGCGTTCGCGCACGGGCTGGCGCGGCTGGCGGCGGTGCCGGTCGGGTATCCGCAGGGGTTCTCGATGTGGATGCGCGTGACGGTGGGGCTGCGGCGGCGTGAGGGGCGGTGGCTGGTGACGCACTCGCACGAGTCGGTGCCGTTCCACATGGACGGGTCGTTCCTGGCGGCGACCGACCTGGAGCCCTGAGCCGCCGCTGTGCCGAGGCCCGGACCGTGCAGGGGGTCGGTCCGGACCTCGGCGTTCCTGCGGCGGATCCCGCGTGGTTCTAGGAGGCGAGCGGTGCTCGGCGGGACGGGCCGGGGGCGGGAGAGGTCGTCTCCGCCTGCCCGGCTGTCGCGTGCAGAGCTCCGAGTCGCGTGGTGACGCTCTTCATGAACGCTCCTTGTTCCGCTGCAGGGGGTGTTCGCTCCGGCGTTACAGGGGGCCGGGGTGATCACCGGTGGAACGACCCGACCATCGTCGATGACCGGGTGTGGTGATCGTATTGCTGTCGGTGCACGTGTTCGTGCCACTCCCAGAGTGCGAGACCGATTCACGAATTGCGCTCGTGCGCTGGTCAGACAGGCGGGATTCGGACGGATCGGACGGCAAAAGAGCAGCTCACGGGGTGTGGAAACAAAGCGGAAACTTTCCACTTCGATCCTGCTTGTGGCCTAGCGGGCTGCTCTGTCCGGTCCAGTCCTGCCGGAGGGATCTTGTTTACAGTTAACTACGCTGCGTGAGATGTGGCTCACAGAATCAGAGGCCCAGACGGGTGACGGCGTTGTCTTCCAGGGGGTTCGCGGTGCGGATGTAGCGGTGCACCGTGCGCGGGTTGGTCCAGCGGCCCTGGCGCATGATCTCCCGGTCGCTCGCCCCGCCCAGCGCCGCCTGCGTCGCGAACCCGGCCCGCAGCGAGTGCCCGCCGAACAGGTCCGGGTCCAGGCCCGCCCGCACCGCGTACCGCTTGACAAGCTCCGCCACCGCGCGGCCCGACATGGCCTTGCCGCTGATGCCGCCGTGCCGGTTGATGATCGGGAACACCGCGCCGCGGCGCCCGGTCTGCTGGTAGCCGTGGCAGCGGTGCAGGCCGGTCTCGGAGATCTCGCGGCCGTCGAGGACGTCGGCCCAGTCCGCGAACGCGCACACCGGGCAGGTCGGGCGTCTGCTGCCGCGCGGCAGGACCACCGACTGCTGGTGCTTGCCCGTCTGGTCGGTCTTGGTCGTGCCCAGCCGGATCAGCAGCAGCGGTTCGTGGGTGCGCGGGTCGAGGTCGACCGTGACGTCGTCGAACTCGATCGCGGCCAGTTCGCTGCGCCGCAGCGCGCCCGCGAAGCCGACCAGCAGCAGCAGGGCGTCCCTCGCGCGCGCCGGGCCGTGCTGCGGGCGTTCGTGCAGCAGTGCTTCGAGGGTGTCGAGCAGCACGGGCCGTTTGCGGCGTGGCTGTGTTTTGCGCGTGCGGCGGATACCGCGCAATGTCAGCCGCACGACGTCGCTGCGGGTCGGGCTCGGCAGGCCGTTCGCCGCGTGCACGGCGGAGATCGCCGCGGACTTGCGTTCCAGGGTCGAGGCGCCGAACGCGGGCGTGCCGTCGGGCTTGAGCGTGTCCGCGGCGACCGCCAGGTACACCGCGACGTCGAGCGGGTCGGCCGGCAACGCCTGACGGCCCTCGGCCTGGCACCAGCCCGCCCACGCAATCCAGTCCGACCGGTAGGCCCGCACGGTGTTGGGGGACTGGGCGCTGCGCAGGTAGCCGCTCAGCGACGCGGCCTGCTCGTCGTCGAACCTCTCGCGCACGCTCGCGAGCGCGTCGACGTCGATCAGCACCGAGTGCGAGACCCTGACCAGGGCGTGCTGGACGGGTTCGGGCAGGCTCACACCCGAGATGGTAGTCCCTTGATCAACTCCACGACCTCGTGCGGCGTGAACTCCAGGCCGCTGACACCGATGCTCACCTCGAAGCTGCAGCGGCGCGGGTCCGGGTTCGACCGCGCGTAGAGGAACAGCCTGATCCCGGTCTCCCCGGTGAGGTGCTGGGCGGCCTTCTGCGCGTCGTGGCGCGACATCGGCAGGTGGACGTGGAACAGGGGAGTGGCGGGCACGTCCGGGGTCGTGTGCGCGAACCCGTCGGCGTTGATCGCCTCGGCGATCGCCCGCGCGTGCCGCCGGAACTCGGCCATGCGCGGCAGGTTCGTGTCCATGCCGATCAGGGCGATCGCCGCGAGCGGCCAGGCGTCCGCGATCGCGCCGCCCATCCGGCGCCGCCACACCGCGGCCTGCCCGATCGTCTCGGCGTCCCCGGCGAGCACCGCGCCCCGCACGCCTTCGAGTCCTTTGTAGAGCGACACGTAGACCGTGTCGAACAGGGCGGCGATCTCGGCGAACGTGGCGTCGTAGCCGGTCTGCGCCTCCCACAGCCTCGCGCCGTCGCAGTGCGCGGCCGCCCCGGACTCCCTGGTCCACCTCACCTGCGCCGCCAGGTCCCCGAACGCGGGCAGGACACCGCCGATGTCGCGTTGCGGCAGCTCGAACACCACGGCCGCGAGAGGCTCGTGCACCGCCTTGAGGTCGTCGAGGCCGAACAGTTCGTTGCGGTCGCCGACCGGGTGGAACCGCAGACCGTGCAGGGCGGTGTAGCCCTGGTTCTCCCACACGTGCAGGTGCGTCTGCGGATGCCCGGCGAACGCGCGCCGGCCCGTGCGTTCGGCGTGCACCCGCAGCGCCACCTGCTGCGCCATCGTTCCCGACGGGAAGAACAACGCCGCCGGCTTGCCGAGCAGGTCCGCGACCCGCAGTTCCAGCTCCCGCACCGGATCCTCCGGACGGGTCTCGGGCGTGACGTACGCGGCGAGCCGGCGGGCGAGCTCGTGGGGCGACTTGCGCGGGCCGCTGTGCTGCGACAGGGAACGGCGGATGTCCATGCCACCCAGCCTAGCTATTGCCAGTGAGTTGCAATAGGTCCGTTCGCTGTGGTCAGGCCGCGTCGTGCAGGCGTGCGTCCAGCTCCGTCTCGTCCCGCACGAACCACAGCTGCCGGCCCCGGTTCGACTCGTAGACGAAGTCCCGCAGCGCCGTGCTCGCCTCCACGTGACCGGAGATGTCCCCGACCACCGCGACCCGGTACCCGTACTGCTGCATCTTCTGCACCACCGCGCCCGCCACCCGCGTGCGCAACACGAAGAAGTCCTGCGGCAACCGCTGCACCGGCAGCACCAGCCACTGCACGTCCTGGCCCCACAACGTGCCGATCAGGTCCACGGCGGACTGCTCGTCGGCGATCTTCGGGCCGTCCGGGGCGCACATCAGCATCGTCGCGCCGTGGCGCGTCTGCACAACATCAGGCATGGCACCGCAACCTAATCGCCGCCCACACCCGCTGTCGCGCCGAATTCCGCTGCGGCCGGTGATCACCGCTTGGTAGGGTCCGGCCCACGCGAACGGCCCGAGGAGGTGAGTCCCATCAACGCGGTCAACCCGGATGGGCGCTCCTCCCTCGTAGTGGCCTGACACCTTCAGCGCGTCGCCACGGGAGCGCTCCAGCAGCCCCGAAAGGCTCCTCCCATGCGCTTCAGCTCCACCACGACGTCCCCCGACGGCACCATCGAACGCGACTTCACCCACGACGGCGTCCCCGGCGTGCTGTGGACCCCACCCGGCGACCCCGCGGGCCTCGTGCTCAGCGCCCACGGTGGTGGCCAGCACAAACGAGCCGCCCGCACCGTGGACCGCGCCCACCGGTGCACCGCCGCCGGACTCGCCGTCATCACCCTCGACTCACCCGCCCACGGCGACCGCCCCCGCACCACCGAGGACGACCGGTACATCACCGAGATCCGCGCCGCCCTCGCCCGCGGGCGCGACGCCTCCGCGATCCTCGCCGAGTACAACGCCCTGCAGGCCACCCGTGCGATCCCGGAGTGGCGGTCGCTGCTCGACGCCCTGCCCGATCTCGGCGACCACGTGGGGTTCTGGGGCACGTCGATGGGCAGCGCCATCGGCATCCCGCTCGTCGCCCGCGAACCCCGCGTCGACACCGCCGTGTTCGGGTTGATCGGCGCCACCGACGCACTCGTGACCGCCGCCAGGGCGATCACCGTGCCCGTCCGGTTCCTGCTGCAGTGGGACGACCGGCTCGTCGGCCGCGACGCCGGACTGGCGCTGTTCGACGCCTTCGCCGCGCCCGGGAAGTCGTTGCACGCCAACCCTGGAGGACACGGCGACGTGCCCGAGCACGAACTCGACGCCGCCGTGGCATTCCTCGCCCGGTAACGCGACCGTGCCGCACCAGGACATGCTGTGTCACCCCTCGGCGGGTGACACGGCGAAAATCCCCAGGCGTGCGGCCCGTCGGCCTGGGTAGCGTCGCGTCCCATGCGTGATCTCGCGACGTTGCCCAAGGCCCACCTGCACGTGCACCTCGAAAGCACCGTCCGCCCGGACACCCTCGCGGAACTCGCCGAGGACCACGGCATCGACGTGCCGGCCGTGCAGGCCGGCACGTTCGACGGGTTCGCGCAGTTCGCCGCGCACAACGGCGCAGTGCGGGACTGCCTGCGGCGAGCCGGGGACTTCCACCGGATCGCGTACGAGTTCTGCGCCGAGGAAGCAGCGCAGGGGACCCGGTACGCCGAGGTCACGTTCACCGCGGCAGCGCACGGAGAACGGCTCGGTGATCCGGACATGCCGCTCGAGGCGGTGTTGTCCGGGCTCGCCGCAGGACAGGCCGCCCACGGCATCGAATGCCGTGTGATCGTGGACCACCCCAGGAAACGCTCGGTCACGCGGTTTCAGGACTCCCTGCGGCTCGCCCGCGCACACCCGCGGGTCGTCGCGATCGGGATGGCCGGAGCGGAGGACCACCCGCTCACCCCGTTCACCGACGTGTTCCGCGCCGCGCGAGACGCCGGAGTCGGACTCGTGCACCACGCCGGAGAGATCTGCGGGGCGCACAGCGTCGCCGAAGCCGTGACCGTCGGGCTCGCCGACCGCATCGGCCACGGGTTCCGCGCACTCGACGACCCGGAAGTCGTCGCCCTGCTGCGGGACCGCGCCGTGCCGCTCGAGGCCTGCCCGTCGTCCAACGTCGCACTGGGACTGGTCGAATCCCTCTCCTCTCATCCACTGCCGCTACTCCTCGACGCCGGGCTGACCGTCACGCTCAGCACCGACATCCCCGCCTCCACCGGCACCACGCTCACCGACGAGTACCGGCTGCTGCGCGACCACCTCGGCTTCGACGACGACACCCTCGCGGACCTCGCCACCAACGCCGTCGACGCCTCCTTCGCACCCGAGAGCACGAAGACCGCGCTGCGTCAGGACATCGCCGCCTGGCGGGCGGGCTCGAAGCACACCAGCCCGTGCCGCGACGCCAGCAACGCCACCAGCTCCAGCACCTGACGCCGCCCCGGCCACACCACGTGCACGATCACCGCGTCCACCCCCACCGTCAGCGCCTCGTCCCACGACACGGGCGAGGCGGGATCCGGCGACGTCTGCCGCAACTCCCTCACGAACGCCGCCACCGACGGCTCGAACGCGCCCAGCGGCGAGGACCGCAACTCCGCGTACCGGGCCGCCGCCTCCGGGAACGACGCCGGACCGGGAGCCCGCCACACCACCACATCGACCGGCACGTCCATCACGCCACCTTCCCGAACAACGCACCCAACCGCGGCACCCGCGCGGCGATCTCCGCCGGATCAGCGAAATCCCACGACTCACCCACCGGATCCGGCCACGCGAGCAGCTCGAGCCCCCGCGAGGCCAGCTCCGCCTCCAGATCCCCGTCGAACGCCTCGGCCGCCACGTAGTCGAGACCCTCCCAGTCCGGCCAGTCCCCGTCCGCCCACGCGTGCACACCACCGCGCGACGCCAGCACCCGCACGTGAGGCAGCTCCGCCAGCGCGTCCGGCGACGAGGCCACCGCCTCGAACACCGCCCGCCCCTGACCCACCAGCCACGCCTGGAAGTAGAAGAACCCGTCGTCCGAGCACAACCCGCCGCAGATCAGATCCGCCGCGTGCCAGTGCGCCCACGTGTCGACCCGGTGCCGCACCTCGTCGAGCCGCACCGCGAACTCCACCACCTCACCCGCAGGCAGCGCGGCCAGCGCGGCCGTCAGCCGCTCCAGCCGGTCGTCCTGGCTGGACGCCCCCGCAGCGGAGGACTCCACCAGGCCCCAGAACGCGTTCAGGTCCATGCCGCAGACGCTAGCGAGGGGGTCTGACAATTTTGGACGGCCGCGCATCGCCGCAGTTCAGGGGTGTGCGGGAGGCGAATCGGGGGTGTGGCAGAGGTGAGGTGGGCTGCGGACCGGGGATGGAGGGGGAAGCGGAAGGAAGGCGTGCGGTAGGGGAGGACTCGGGTGGCGGGAAGCGGAGGGGGCCGGGCACCGGGGGCTGGGCGGTGAGGAGCTTCGGTGGAGCCGGAGGGAGGGCGGTGGGAAAGCGGAGGGGCGGTCCGTCCCGCCGCTCACCGGGCCGCACCCGGAGTCGGCGATCTCACCCACCGCCGACAGGTGGGCTGTCACCACCGTCGTCCCAGGTCAGCCCACCGGCCACCCCGGCACCGAGCGCCCGCCGGCACGCTCCGGCCGTTATTGGCGCGAACGATTCGCATGGCCTGACTATCCTTGAACCCAAATGGACACCCCGCACGCTGAACTGCACAAACGCCTGCCCGAGCTCATGCCGCGTGATCAACGCAGGCTCGCCAGGCGCCTCGACGGCGCACGCAAGGTCAAGGACCCGCTCGCGCGCAAGAAGATCACCGAGGAGATCGCCGCCCAGATCGACGAGGCCGCGCTCAAGGTCGCGCTGCGCAGGGAGTCCGTCCCGAAGATCAGCTATCCCGAAGAGCTGCCCGTCAGCCAGCGCAAGGACGACATCAAAGACCTGATCGCGCGGCACCAG
Organism: Lentzea albida; assembly: GCF_900111005.1. GTDB lineage: Bacteria > Actinomycetota > Actinomycetes > Mycobacteriales > Pseudonocardiaceae > Lentzea > Lentzea albida. Next base: position 8,521 of record NZ_FOFV01000026.1, on the reverse strand, counting down.
GTCGTGATCGTCGCCGGCGAGACCGGCTCGGGCAAGACCACGCAGCTGCCGAAGATCTGCCTCGAGCTGGGGCGCGGGATCACCGGGCAGATCGGGCACACCCAGCCGCGTCGCATCGCCGCGCGCACGGTCGCGGAGCGCGTCGCCGAGGAGCTGGGCACCAAGCTCGGTGACACGATCGGGTACAAGGTCCGGTTCACCGACCAGTCCGGGGACGAGACGCTGGTCAAGCTCATGACCGACGGCATCCTGCTCGCCGAGATCCAGACCGACCGCGAGCTGTCCCGCTACGACACGATCATCATCGACGAGGCCCACGAACGCAGCCTCAACGTCGACTTCCTGCTCGGCTACCTCAAGCAGCTCCTGCCGCGCCGCCCGGACCTCAAGGTCGTCATCACCTCGGCGACGATCGACCCGCAGCGGTTCAGCCAGCACTTCGAGAACGCCCCGGTCATCGAGGTCTCCGGCCGCACGTACCCCGTCGAGACCCGCTACCGGCCGCTGGAGGAGGACGACGACCAGACCCAGGGCATCATCAACGCCGTCCACGAGCTGCAGGCCGAAGGGCCCGGCGACGTCCTCGTCTTCCTGTCCGGCGAACGCGAGATCCGCGACACCGCCGACGCGCTCAAGGCCGAGGACCTGAAGAACACCGAGATCCTCCCGCTCTACGCGCGGTTGTCCGTGGGCGAGCAGCACCGCGTGTTCCAGCGGCACACCGGCCGGCGGATCGTGCTGTCCACCAACGTCGCCGAGACCAGCCTCACCGTGCCCGGCATCAAGTACGTCATCGACCCCGGCAACGCGCGCATCTCCCGCTACAGCCACCGCCTCAAGGTCCAGCGCCTGCCCATCGAACCGATCAGCCAGGCGTCGGCGAACCAGCGCAAGGGCCGCTGCGGCCGCGTCAGCGAAGGCATCTGCATCCGCCTGTACTCCGAGGAGGACTTCGAGGCGCGCCCGGAGTTCACCGACGCGGAGATCCTGCGCACCAACCTCGCCAGCGTCATCCTGCAGATGACCAACATCGGCCTCGGCGACGTCGCGAAGTTCCCGTTCATCGACCCGCCCGACAGCCGCAACATCAACGACGGCATCGGCCTGCTGCAGGAGCTCGGCGCCATCAACGCCGCCGAGAAGAAGCTCACCCCCACCGGCCGCAAGCTCGCCGCCCTGCCGGTCGACCCGCGGCTGGGCCGCATGGTGCTGGAGGCCGACACCACCGGCTGCCTCAAAGAGGTCATGATCATCGCCGCGGCGCTGTCCATCCAGGACCCGCGCGAGCGTCCCGCCGACCAGCAGGAGGCGGCGACCCAGCAGCACGCGCGGTTCGTCGACAAGGAATCGGACTTCGTCACGTTCCTCAACCTCTGGCAGTACCTCAAGGAACAGCAGAAGGAACTGTCCGGCAACCAGTTCCGCAAGCGCTGCAAGGCCGAGTTCCTCAACTACCTGCGGGTGCGCGAGTGGCAGGACATCTACCTGCAGCTGCGGCAGGTCGCCAAGCAGATCGGCATGCACCTCAACGACCAGCCCGGCGACCCGCGCAACATCCACATCGCGCTGCTGTCGGGGCTGCTCAGCCACATCGGCGTCAAGGACGTCCTCAAGAAGCAGGCCCCCAACGAGAAACGCCGTCCCATGACGGAGTTCCTCGGCGCCCGCAACGCCAAGTTCGCGATCTTCCCCGGCTCGGCCCTGGCCAAGAAGCCGCCGCAGTGGGTGATGGCCGCCGAACTCGTCGAGACCAGCCGCCTGTGGGGGCGCATCGTCGCCAAGATCGAACCCGAGTGGGCCGAACGCCTCGGCGAGCACGTCGTCAAACGCCAGTACTCCGAACCGCACTGGGAGACCAAACGCGGCAGCGTCGTCGCGCTGGAGAAGGTGACGCTGTACGGGGTGCCGATCGTCGCCGGCCGCAAGGTCAACTACGGCCGCATCGACCCCGAGCTGTCGCGGGAGCTGTTCATCCGCCACGCCCTGGTGCAGGGGGAGTGGACCACCCATCACCGGTTCTTCCACACCAACCGGGCGATGCTCGAGGAAGTCGGCGAGCTGGAGAACCGGGCCCGGCGCCGTGACATCGTCGTCGACGAGGAGACCCTGTTCGACTTCTACGACAAGCGCGTCGCCCCCGAGGTCGTCTCGGCGCGGCACTTCGACTCGTGGTGGAAGAAGCAGAAGGACAAGAACCAGCTCACCTTCACCAGGGAGATGCTGGTCAACGACCGCGCCGACGTCACCCCCGACGCCTACCCCGACCAGTGGCGCCAGGGCGAGCTCACGCTGCCGCTGAGCTACCACTTCGAGCCCGGCACGAAGAACGACGGCGTCACCGTCCAGCTCCCGCTGCCCGCGCTCACCACCCTGGACGACGACGCGTTCTCCTGGCAGATCCCCGGCCTGCGCCACGACCTCGTCGTCGCGCTGATCCGGTCGCTGCCCAAGCAGATCCGCCGCAACTTCGTGCCCGTCCCCGACGTCGCCACCGCCGTGCTGGCCCGCATCAAGCCCGGTGAGACCAGCCTGCTCGGCGGCGTCGAACGCGAGCTCAAAGCCCTCACCGGTGTCACCGTGCACCGCGAGGACTGGCAGTTCGACGCCGTCCCCGACCACCTCAAGCTCACCTTCCAGGTCGTCGACGAGCACAACCGCACCCTCGCCGAGGGCAAGGACATCGCCGCGCTGAAGGAGAAGCTGCGCGACGAGGTCCGCGAATCGCTCAGCCAGGCCGCCGGCCACCTCGAACGCACCGGCATCACCACCTGGGACTTCGACGCCCTGCCCAAGACGATCGAGCAACGGCAGTCCGGCATCACCGTCACCGCCTACCCGTCCCTGGTCGACCGGGGTGAGAACGTCGCGATCAAGGTCCTCGACACCCCCGGCAGACAGGCCTACGCCCACCGCCGCGGCGTGCGCAGACTCCTGCTGCTCGGCGTCAACTCACCCGTCAAGCACCTGCAGCGCCACCTCGACAACGCCGCCAAGCTCGCCCTGACCCGCAACCCGCACGGCAGCGTCGCCGCGCTGCTCGCGGACTGCATCATGGCCGCCGTCGACCGGCTCATGGGCGACCCGGCCTGGGACGCGAAGGCCTACGCCGCCCAGCTCAGGAAGGTCCAGGCCGCGCTCAACGACACCACCTGGGTCGTCGTGCAGGAGGTCCGCAAGGTCCTCGAAGCCGCCCACCAGGCCGAACTGGCGCTCTCCGGCCTCAAGGGCGCACCGGACTCCGCCAACGACATCCGCGCGCACCTCAACTCGCTGGTGTACAAGGGTTTCGTGACGCACACCGGCTACGACCGGCTCCCGGACCTCGTGCGCTACCTCAAAGGCATCGCCCGGCGCATCGAGAAGCTGCCCGAGAACCCGCGCCGCGACCTCGACTGGACGAACCAGGTCCACCAGGTCCACGCCGAGTACCGGGAACTGCGCGCCCAGACCCCGGCCGACGAGCCCGCGCCCGAGCTCGACGAGATCCGCTGGATGATCGAGGAACTGCGCCTGTCCTACTTCGCCCAGACCATCAAGACCCGCTACACCATCAGCGACAAGCGCATCTACAAAGCGCTCGACGCCGTGCCCCTGTGAGCCGCTACCGTGGAACATGCGCTTCCCCGGGGATTCCACGTGGCAGGTGTCGAGCGGCGACGGGGACACGTTCGCGCTCTACGTCCGTGACGCGCTCGGCATCAGCACCCCCACCGCCGACTCGATCCCGCGCCTGACCCCGCCGGTGCCGCGCGTGCACGACGTGTACGTGCCGGAGACCTTCGGGTCGGCGTGGGACCGGTGGTGGAGCCAGTCGTTCCTCGCCCGCGGCGCGCAGCACGTGCCCAGCCGCTGGCCGGTCGGGCTGCCCGGTGAGCTCCGGGCCGCCTACGAGGACTGGCGGCCCCACGTCCCCGGCGTCGCCCCGAAGGCCAGGGAGAACTTCTCCGCGGTGCTCCGCGAGGTCGTCGCGCAGCTTACCGGGGAACTCGGCCGCGAACCGGTGTTCTCGCTGAGCCTCGTCGAGATCCCCGTCGAGGGCGAGTTCTGGCGGCGCGTCGGCGCGGACACGGTGCTGCTCTCGGAAGAGCTCATGGCCTCACCCCACCTCATCGCGCCGCTGGAGTCGGTGGTCCGCGACCTGCTCCGGTAGGCCGCGGACCACCGCGGCACCTCAGGCGGGCGGCTCCAGGGCACCGGTCATGATCGCCACCGCGTCCGACATCGACACCGACTTCGGGTCCACCACCGCCTTGCGGCGGCCCAGGCGCTGGATGTGGATGCGGTCGGCGACCTCGAACACGTGCGGCATGTTGTGGCTGATCAGGATCACCGGCAGACCCCGGTCGCGGACCTGCAGGATCAGGTCCAGCACCGCGCGGGACTCCCGCACGCCCAGCGCGGCGGTCGGCTCGTCCATGATCACCACCCGGCTGCCGAACGCCGCCGCGCGCGCCACCGCGACCGCCTGGCGCTGACCGCCCGACAGGGTCTCCACGGCCTGGCCGGGGTTCTGGATCGTCATGATCCCCAGCGCGTCGAGCTGGCGGCGCGCCTCCTCCCGCATGCCCGTGCGGTCGAGCATGCGGAACACCGAGCCCAGGACGCCGGGACGGCGTCGTTCGCGGCCCAGGAACAGGTTCGCGGCGATGTCGAGCGACGGCGCGACCGCCAGTGACTGGTGCACCGTCTCGATGCCCGCCCGGCGCGCGTCCAGCGGGCTCGGGAACGACACCGGTCGCCCGTCGAGGAGGATCTCGCCCTCGTCCGGGATCACCGCCCCGGACAGGGCCTTGATCAGCGACGACTTGCCGGCGCCGTTGTCGCCGATGACCGCGAGGACCTCGCCCGGCAACAGCTCCAGGTCCGACCCGGCCAGCGCCGTCACCTTGCCGTACCGCTTGACCAGGCCTGTGGCCTGCAGGATCGGGGTGGTCATGCCTTCACCTTCCTGATCCACTGGTCCAGCGACACCGCGACGATGATCAGCACGCCGACCGCCATGGTCTGCCACAGCACGTCCACGCCGGCCAGCGCGAGGCCGTTGCGGAACACGCCGACGATCAACGCGCCGATCAGCGACCCCACCACCGCGCCGCGGCCGCCGAACAGCGACGTCCCGCCGATCACGACGGCCGTGATCGAGTCCAGGTTGTCGGTCTGCCCGGCCTGCGGGCTCGCCGAGGCGATCCGGCCGATCAACGTCCACGCCGCCACCGCGTAGATCAACCCCGCCGTCGCGTACACGCTCAGCAGCACCCGCGCGGTGCGGATCCCGGACAGGCGCGAGGCCTCCAGGTCGTCGCCGGTCGAGTACACGTGCCGGCCCCACGCGGTGTTCTTCAGCACGAACGCCATCACCGCCACCAGCAGCACCAGCAGGATCGAGCCGTAGGTGATCCGGGTGCCGCCGACCGTGAACGTCTGCCCCGTCCACAGCAGCAACGGCGGCATGTCCGTGCCGCGGATCGTCGCGCTGCCCGAGTACCAGAGGTTCAGCGCGAAGAACACGTTGAGCGTGCCCAGCGTGACGATGAACGGAGGCAGCTTCAGCCGCGTCACCAGCAGGCCGTTGAGCAGCCCGCACAGCGTGCCGACCAGGAACCCGAGCAGCAGTGCCGGCAGCCCGGGCAGGCCCGTCTCCGCCGCGACCTTCGCCATCACGATCGACGTCAGCACCATGATCGCCCCGCACGACAGGTCGATGCCCGCCGTCAGGATCACGATCGTCTGCCCCACCGCGAGCGTGCCGACCACCGCGACCTGCTGCAGCACCAGCGAGATGTTGCCCGGCGTCAGGAACCTGTCCGACAACAGGGCGAACACCACCACCGACACCAGCAGCACCACCGCCGGGCCGATCGTGGCCTGCGCGTGCAGCAGGTGCTGCACGCGCGTGAGCACGGATCGGTCCCGTTCCTCCACCACGGTCATGGCTCAGCCCCAGCAGTTCTGCAGGCCGAACGCCGAGTCCTTGGACTCCACGCCGTCGGCGGGCTGGTCGGTGATGAGCGTGACGCCGGTGTCGGTGTTCTGCGGCTTCGAGCCGTCCTTCGCGAACTTCGCCACCGCTTCCACGCCGAGTTGCGCCATCTTCAGCGGGTACTGCTGCGACGTCGCCCCGATGACCCCGGCCTTGACGTTGTTCACGCCCGGACAGCCGCCGTCGACCGACACGATCACGACGTCCTTCTCCTTGCCCGCCGCCTTCAGCGCCTCGTACGCGCCCGCCGCGGCCGGCTCGTTGATCGTGTACACGAGGTTGATCGCCGGGTCCTTCTGCAGCAGGTTCTCCATCGCCGTGCGCCCGCCCGCGGGGTCACCGTCGGTCACGTCGTGTCCCACGATCCTCGGATCGGACTCGTCACCGATGCGGTTCTTGTCCTTCACGTCGACGCCGAAGCCCTCCAGGAACCCCTGGTCGCGCTGCACGTCCACCGACACCTGGTTCGGGTTGAGGTCCAGCAGCGCGATCTTGGCCTGCTTGCCCTCCTTCGCGAACTTCGCCTTCGCCCACTGCCCGATCAGCAGCCCGGCCTTGTAGTTGTCGGTCGCGAACGTCGCGTCGGCGGCGTCCGCGGGTTCCAGCTGCGTGTCCAGGGCGATCACCAGCAGGCCCGCCGCCCGCGCCTTGTCCACCGACGGCACGATCGCCTTCGAGTCGCTCGGCGTGATCAGGATGCCCTTCGCGCCCGAGGCGATCAGGTTCTCGATCGCGTCGACCTGCGTCTGGTTGTCACCGTCCTGCTTGCCCGCGAACGACTGCACCGTCGCGCCCGACGACGACGCCGCCTGCTGGGCGCCCTCCTTCATCTTCACGAAGAACGGGTTCGTGTCCGTCTTCGTGACCAGCCCGACCAGTGTCGACCCGCCGCCGGACGAGCCACCACCTCCGCACGCGGTGAGCACGAGCAACGCCGCTGCGCTGACAACCCCGAACGATCTGCGCATGACAACTCCTACGTCAACGTTGACGTAGCCAGCACTCCGCAGTCCCACCGTGAATAACGGAAGAGCAGCTACGCGTGGACCCAATCGGGTATACCGTTCACGTCATCGTTGACGCAAGAGTCCAAAGGACGTGGCCATGGACCCCGCAGCGGGCAGACGCGAACCCACCATGCGCGACGTCGCCGCGCTCGCGAAGGTCAGCACCAAGACCGTGTCGCGGGTGATCAACGGCCTGCCCGGCGCCGGCACCGAGGTCACCGAACGCGTCCGCGACGCCGCCCGCACCCTGGGCTACCGGCCCAACCTCACCGCCAGCAGCCTGCGCCGCTCCGACCGCCGCAGCGCCACCATCGGCGTGCTGTTCGAAGACCTCTCCAACCCCTTCGACGCCGCCCTGCTGCGCGCCGTCGAGGACCGCGCCCGCCACAGCGGCGTCCTCGTGCTCGCCGGCAGCAGCGAGGACGACCACACCCAGCAACGCGAACTGCTCGTCTCGCTGTCCGCGCGCCGCGTCGACGGCCTCGTCGTCATGGCCGCCGGCGGCCACCAGGACGCCCTGCAGCACGAACGCGAACGCGGCACCCCGATGGTGCTCGTCGACCGGCCGCCCACCTTCGGCGCCACCGACTGCGTCACCACCACCAACCGCGCCAGCTCCCGCGACGCCGTCGGGCACCTGGCCGCGCTCGGCCACCGCGACATCGCGTTCCTCGGCGACCGCCGCACCCTGTGGACCAGCCAGGAGCGCTACGCCGGCTACGTCGAAGGCCTCGCGCACGCCGGAGTGCCGCTGCGCGGCGAACTCGTGCGCACCGACCTGCACGGCGAGGACCTCGCCGCGGCCGCCACCACCACGCTGCTCGACCTCGACCGGCCGCCCACCGCGCTGTTCACCGCCCAGAACCTCGTCACCGTCGGCGCCCAGCGCGTGCTGCGCGAACGCGGCCTGCACCACCGCGTCGCCGTCATCGGCTTCGACGACTTCCCGCTCGCCGACCTGCTCGACCCCGGCATCACCGTCGTGCGCCAGGACGTCCCCGGCATCGGCCGCAAAGCCGCCGACCTCGTCCTCGCCCGCATCGACGGCGACACCTCACCACCGGTGCACGCCGTCGTCCCCGCCGCGCTCGTGCACCGCGGCTCAGGTGAGATCGCACCTAGGCCGGGTCCCGGAAGTCTCGTCGGGCGGCAGTAGCGGGCGAGGGCCCCGGAGACGGCACCGCCTCCGGGGCCCTCGCCCGCGCCTGCCACCGGACGAACCTCCGGGACACGGCCTAGCTGTATTGACCACGAGCGTTGTTGACGGGCCTTGATCATGGGGAAGGCCTCCGTGTGTGGTGTAGGTGTCGAATCTGCACCGCACGGAGGCCTTCGTGTCCCACCGTAACGCCCGCCTGACCGTTCATGGCAGGCGGCTTCTGATCACTCGCGTCCTGACAGGTCGGCCGGTCGCCCACGTGGCCGCCGAGATGGGCATCTCCCGGGCAACGGCCCACAAGTGGATACGTCGCTGGCGCTGCGAAGGCGAGGCCGGCCTGGCCGACCGCTCCAGTCGTCCGCTCACCACCCCGCA
>NZ_FOFV01000027.1 GCF_900111005.1 Lentzea albida | reverse complement strand
TTCGGGCGGCGTCGGGACGGACCGCAGCGCGCGGTTGCTGCGCGGCTCGGTGCGGGTCTTGGTCTCGCCGACCTGACGGATCAGTTCGTCGCGGACCTCGTTGAGCGCCGCGGGAAGCTCTCGCTGGGACGAGGTGGCGACGAGGTGCAGCCGATGGCCGTGGTTGATCCAGCACTGCAGCATGACGCGCTGCTCGACGCCCTTGCGGTCTTTGAGGCTGATCTCCAGTTCGATCTCGTCGTCGCGGTAGGACCGCAGACGGGAACCGAGCGCGGCCAGGCGATCCACGACCCAGTCGCGTTCGGACGAGTGGAAGCCGGCGGCGAGGTGCAGTCGCTGCGCGATCACTGAAGCATCTTCGGGAGTTGCGTTCATGCGTTGTCGCTGACGGTGCTCACTGAAATCTCTCCTCACGACCAAGACGAACCACCTGCCCGACGAGCGAGCGGGAAGCCCCCCGGAGTCTCAAAGCGAAAAATGTCCGAAACAAATTCTCCCCACACACTACAGCACCTGCGCGCACCATCACCTGAAATTCACATGAGAATCCGGCGACAGCAACCTTTCGGCCGCCGAGCGACACAGCGCCGTCCCGGATACGCGCCAGAACAGGGCTTCTAACTGGAAAAACGGATGGATCGGCGGGTCGCCAGTGAATTTTCGCGGATGCCCACCGACGACACGAACAACGCGAAACTTTTCAGTCGATCACAACTGAAACGGTGTATGGTTGATTTTGTCGAGAACATCTCGCACCTGAGCGGTCAAGCTCAGGTCGTACTCGACGAAACCTGAACCGGCAGTTTTCTCTGGCCGAGACTGGAGTCCGGCATGACGCCGGTCCCTCACCGATCCACCGCCCCACCGGCCGCCGACGACGCTGACGAACAGCAGCCCCGGTCTCCGCTGCGACTGCGCCTGCGGCCGCAGGCGCCTGCCACGGGATACGTCGACGGCGCCTGGTGGCCACGTTCCCACGACCTCACCACCGAACTGCCCGCCCTGCTCGCAGTGCTGAACGTCCGGCTGGGTGAGATCCCCAGAGTGAACTACCACCTCAGCGACTGGGACACCGCGCCGCGCCGCATAGCCGCCGACGGCATCCGGGTCCGGCTCGACGGGTTCTGGACCAGGCCCGCCCACACCGTGGACCTGATCGCCTCAGACCGGCGCCGCCTCACCCTGCTGCTCGTTCCCCCCGACACGTCCTCAGCGGCCGCACATGAAGCGATGATGCGCGCCGCACACCGCGACAACACCGACACCGTCGCGGACCTGTTCTCCTCGACCGCCCTCCAGACCCGAGCACCACAGCCGAGAGAGTGAGAAGAGATGACAGCGTCGACCTACGTGTCCCTGTACGAGCGCAGGCTCAAGCTGGTTCAGGACACCCTGACCGATCATTCCGGGCTCAGCGCCGAATCCTCGCGAGCTCTCGCCGTGCACGTGCTGGGCGCGCTGGACCACATCCCCGAGCGCATCCGTTGATCGAGCAACGCACCTGAGCGGATCGCGAGCGTCTGGTGCCCCAGCCGAGTTCGTGCCCGGCGAGGCAGGGAGATCCGAGCAGCGACAGGCAGCAATCTGCCGACTCGCAGATGACCCCAGACCCCAGCGTCGGAAATCGACTCCGGAGGCGTTGGTGAGCACCGACCGCGGTGACGTGCCGCCCGAACGAAGCCCGGTTCCCGCTGCGCTGCGGGTCAGTGCGGCAGTGAGCTGGCGCTTTCTCCTCGTGGTCGCTGCGCTCTACGTCATCGGTGTCATCTTCAGCAGGCTGGCGGCGCTCGCCGTGCCGCTCGCGATCGCGTTGCTGCTGGCCGCGTTGCTCACACCGGCCGTCGGTTTCCTGATGGCACACCGGGTTCCCCGAGGTCTCGCCACCGCGCTGGTGCTGGTCGGCGGATTGCTCGCGCTCGGCGGGATGCTGGCGTTCGTCGTGGTGACCTTCGTCAACGGCCTGCCGGACCTGGCAGCGCAACTGGCCCGCAGCATCGACGCGATCTCCGGCTGGCTCGTCAACGGCCCGCCGCAGCTGAGCGAGACGCAGCTGCGCGACTTCGCCGGCCGGATCGCGAAAACCGCGCAGGACAACCAGTACGGCATCACGACGGGCGCCATCACCACCGCTGCGACGGTCGGTGGGGTTCTCGGCGAGATGCTGCTGGTGCTGTTCACGCTGGCGTTCCTCCTCTACGACGGTCCCCGGATCTGGCGGTTCCTCCTCCGCGTCGTTCCCGACGGACCCCGCAGGCGGGTCGACGTCGCGGGCAGGCGCAGCCTCGCCGCACTGGTGAGCTACGTCCGCGCCACCGGAGCGGTCGCGGTGGTGGACGCGATCGGCATCGGCATCGGACTGGCCGTGCTGCGCGTGCCCCTGGCGGTTCCGCTGGCGGCGCTGGTGTTCATCTGCGCGTTCGTTCCGATCTTCGGCGCGGTGGTGGCCGGTGCGGTCGCCGTGCTCATCGCACTCGTCGCCAACGGTCCGCTGACCGCGGTGATCGTCCTGATCATCGTCATCGCCGTGAACCAGCTGGAAAGCCACGTCCTGCAACCGTTCCTGCTGGGACGTGCGGTGAAGCTGCACCCGCTCGCGGTGGTGCTGGCCATCGCGGCAGGCCTGCTCGTCGCAGGCATCGCGGGCGCACTGCTCGCCGTCCCCCTGCTGGCGGTGCTCAACTCCGCGATCCGCTCCCTGCGCAGCGAAGCCGACGAACACGTGTCACCCGCCGACGTGCACACCAGCCAGCCAGAAGAGTCCGGACCGGACGAACCCGGCCTGGACACCGAAGCCGAGAAGTGAACCCCACAACGGCTCACCGCAGCCACCCCTGAGCAGGTACATGACCTCACCGCACGACGTCCTGACGAACACGGCTGACCGACCTCGCGGCAGTGACTTCGCCCGCCTCACCAAGGAGCTCAAGGCCGCCGGCCCGCTGAACCGCCGACGCGGCTGCTACCTGCTGCGGATGGCGGTCAACGCGCTGCTGCTCGGCGCGATCGCCGTGACATTGGTGATGCTGGATGACTCCTGGTGGCAACTGGTCACTGCAGCCGTCCTGGCCGTGGCCTCGACGCAACTGGCGTTCATCGGCCACGACGCCGGGCACCGGCAGATCTTCCGCAGCCACCGCCACAACAACATCGTCGGGTACCTGCACGGCAGCCTCACCGGCATCAGCTACCAGTGGTGGGTCGCCAAGCACAACCGCCACCACGCCAACCCCGACCACGAGGACCACGACCCGGTATCGAGATCCATGCCCTCGCCTTCAGTCACGCCCAGGCCGCTGCGCCACTCCTACGCCCAGGTACTGCGCCACCTGCACGACGCAGGAACAGCGCTACGCCACCCGGCACGGTGACGCCCCCGGCTCCACGAGGAAAGCCCGCCGGTTGGACCCAACCGGCGGGCTTTGGCGTTCGTCCACGCACACCGCTGTTCAGCGGCTGAGCAAGAACTAGGCGGGGACGACGTTGTCCGCCTGCGGGCCCTTCTGGCCCTGAGTGACCTCGAACGACACCTTCTGGCCCTCCTGGAGCTCGCGGAAGCCCTGGGCGGCGATGTTCGAGTAGTGGACGAACACGTCGGCGCCACCGCCGTCCTGCTCGATGAAGCCGAAGCCCTTTTCAGCGTTGAACCATTTGACGGTTCCGGTGGCCATGTGCGCTCCAAGCATGATTCGGCACCCGCACGATGCGGAGCCGGAGGTGATCCGTCATGGCCCGCGGAAACGCCGAACAGCAAAACGCCCGTGACACGTGATCACGGGCGACCGGTACTTCGGAACCATGACTGATGGCTCCACGCTACACCGGCTGCTCGGCGGTGGGTCCACCGCGCCAGACGGGCGCGAAGTCCGCTGCGGCGTGAACGACCATCGACTCCAGCAACGGGCCGTCGAAGATGGTGGCCATGGCAGCGGACCCGTCGGCCAGCGGCGGATGCGCGAACTGCACGACGGGCGCACCGACCGGTTGGAGGTGTCGCCCACCCTCTGGGCAGGCGTCGGCCTGGTCCGGGCGGTGCGGGCACCGCCCTGGTGGGCAGCCACGTCGAGGTGGCCGAGCGGATCGAGGAGCACCACGCGCTGGGCATCGACGAGTTCGTGCTGTCCGGACACCCGCACCTGGAGGAGGCCTACTGGTTCGGCGAGGGCGTGCTGCCACTCCTGCGGGCCAAGGGCTTGTGGAGCCACCCGGCCGCACCGACCGAGACGGCACCGATCGGCATACCGTTCGCACCCTCCCGGTGCCCCCGAGGTCCGCCCATCACCCGCTCGCCGAGCGGACGCCGGGTGCACGGCAGTGCTCGTCGGTGGTCAGGTCGGTCTGGGTGAGCACGCCCCCAGACCCGGTGCCGTCGACTTCGTCGGATGGCCCGCATCCGCGGCCGTGGTCCCGGCTCCGCACGCGCATCGCGGCCATCGCCCGATGCCGGCCCGGATCACGTCGGGCAACGGCTGCTCACCCTGGGCAGCGGTGTGCACCTCCCAAGACGGTGGTGCTTCACCGGCCTGACCTAGGCATCAAGCGGCTGCAGGTTCGTACTCGTTGTTCGAGCCGGTACCGCTCGACGAGTCGAACGCTGCGCGGTGGTCATGTCGTCGAAGGCGGCCTGAAGTCCACCCTTCCACGGCACGAGCAGACGGCCGGACACGTCGGCGCCGCTGAGGTCCTCGAGCGTCGCCACGTCGCGGCGTCAAGGCCGACCACGGCCGACCACGGCCGACCCTGTCACTTCGGGAAGTCCGCGATCAGTCGCCGTCAGTCCTGTCACCCCGGCTGGGCGACGACGTGGGCCGTCGGCCAGGCGCCGCTCTCGACCAGCCCGCGCATCAGCCGCACCACCTCGACGGCCACGGCCTCGACGGCGGGTGGTACCCGGTTCGCCCGTTGCAACGCGAGCACGATGGTGCGGGAGACGTCGGGCTCGGTCAGCGGGCCGCCGGTGAGTCGTTCGGTGACCACGTCCTCGGCGACGCTGGCGGCCGGGAGGACGGTCCACGTGTCCGTGGTGGCGACCAGTTTCTTCTGCACGAGCATCGAGTTGGTCTGGCACGTGACGGTGGGCTCGACGCCGGCGGCGTGCAGGGCTTGGTCGATGAGCGTGCGCAGGCCGTGCCCTTCGACCGGGAGGACGAGCCGGTGCTCGGCCAGTGAGGTCCACGGCACCGCGTCGGCGGCGAGGACCGTGCCGGGTGGTGCAACGGCCCACAGCGACTCGCGCAGCACCGGGGTGGTCGAGATCGACGGGGCCGGTGTCAGGCCGTACAGCAGGGTCAGGTCGACAGCGCCGTCGTGCAGCCACTGCTGCAGGTGGCCGGAGAAGGCGCTGAGCACGCGCAGGTCGATGCCGGGGTGCCGGCGTGCAACGGACTCCAGCAGTGGTGCGGCGAGGAGTTCGACGGTGCTTTCCAGCAGGCCCAGTGTGACGATGCCCTGGACGTGCTGCCGGTCCGGGCGGATCTCGGCTCGCGCGCGTTCCAGTTCGAGGAGGGCTCGGCGGGCGCGTTCGACGAGGATCTCGCCTGCCGGGGTGGGGGTCATGCCCTGAGGGGTGCGCTCGAACAGCGCGGCTCCGACCTCGTCCTCCAGCGCGCGGATGTACCGGCTGACCGCGGGCTGGACGACGTGCAGCAGGCGGGCCGCCTTCGTGACGCTGCCGGTGTCGCTGACCGTCACGAGGGCGGTCAGGTGTTTGAGGTCCATTCCATGCGGCTTTCGACTAGGGGTATCACGAATCAGCATTTCACAGCGCTTGCGATGACGAACGAGGATGGGGTTATCCGTCCTTCGGCTTCGAGAGGCCGCCATGTACGAGCTCAGCACTGAGGAGACAGCGATCGTCGAGGTCGTGGCCGACTGGGTCGACCACGAGGTCAGACCGGTGGTGCGCGAGCTCGAACACGCCAACACGTATCCGGAGGCGTTGATCGAGCAGATGAAGCGCATGGGCATCTTCGGACTCGCGATCCCCGAGCCGTGGAACGACGCCGGTGTCTCCGTTCCCTGCTACGCCGCGGTGACCGAGGAGCTCGCCCGCGGGTGGATGAGCCTCGCCGGGGCCGTGGGCGGGCACAGCGTGGTCGCGAAGCTCCTGCTCGAACACGGCACCCAGGAGCAGAAGGACCGCTACCTGCCCAGGATGGCCACCGGCGAGGTTCGGGCGACCATGGCGCTCACCGAGCCCGGCGGCGGGTCCGACCTGCAGGCGATGCGCACCGTGGCGCGGCGGGGCGATGACGGCTATGTGGTCAACGGCGCCAAGACGTGGATCACGAACGCACGGCGCTCCGACCTGGTGGCGTTGCTGTGCCTCACCGATCCGCAGGCGGAACCGAGGCACCGGGGCATGAGCATCCTTCTCGTCGAGAAGGGGCCCGGTTTCGAGGTGTCGCGCGACCTGCCGAAGCTGGGCTACAAGGGCGTCGAGAGCTGTGAACTGTCCTTCAGCGACTTCCGGGTGCCTTCCACCTCGCTGCTGGGTGAGGTGGAGGGGCACGGGTTCGCCCAGATGATGCGCGGGCTGGAGATCGGCCGCATCCAGGTGGCCGCGCGCGCACTGGGTGTCGGTGCGGCCGCGCTGGTGGACTCGGTGCGCTACAGCCAGGAGCGCGAGAGCTTCGGCCGGCCGATCTGGCAGCACCAGTCGGTCGGCAACCACCTCGCCGACATGGTGACCCAGCTGACGGCCGCGCGTCAGCTCGTCCAGTACGCCGCCCGCCGGTACGAGTCCGGCGAGCGGGCCGACATGGAGGCGGGCATGGCGAAGCTGTTCGCGTCGGAGGCGGCCATGAAGATCGCACTCGACGCGGTGCGCGTCCACGGCGGATACGGCTATTCCACGGAGTTCGACGTCGAGCGGTACTTCCGCGACGCGCCGCTGATGATCGTCGGTGAGGGCACCAACGAGATCCAGAAGAACGTCATCGCGCGCCAGCTCGTCAAGCGGAACCCGCTGCGATGACGGCCGGCATCGACGCGGTCACATGGCTGTTCGTGCCCGGCAACGCTCCGCACCGCTTCGCGAAGGCCGCAACCGCCGGCGCCGACGCCGTCATCGTCGACTGGGAGGACGCCGTCAGGCCGGAGAACAAGACCCTGGCCCGCGAGGAGACGTTGCGATGGCTGGGAAGTGGAGGTCGAGCGTGGGTCCGGGTCAACGCCGTGGACACCGACTGGTTCATCGGGGACATCGACGCCATCGCCGGCGCCAACGGTGTCCTGGGTGTGGTCCTGCCCAAGGCCGTGCCGGTCGAGATGTCGCTCCGGGACGTCGAGGACGCGGTGAGCGCGTTCGCGAACGCGGCCCGGCGAGCGGACGAGGCGGGCTACGAGGCGCTGGAACTGCAGGCGGCACACGGCTACCTGATCCACACGTTCCTGTCGCCGTTGTCGAATCGGCGCACGGACCGCTACGGCGGCTCACAGGAGAACCGGTTCCGGTTCCTGCTGGAGGTCGTCGACCGCGTCCGTGCGGTCTGGCCCTCCGGCAAAGCCCTGTTCGTCCGTCTGTCCTGTGTGGACGTGGAGTGGACGATCGACCAGACCGTCGACCTCGTGCGGGAGCTCCAGCGGCACGGCGTCGACTTGGTCGACTGCAGCTCGGGAGGCCTCACCGGCGTGCCGGCTCCCGGCACGGAACCCGGCTACGGCTACCAGGTGCCTTACGCGGAAGAGATCCGCCTGCGCACAGGCGTCGCCACGATGGCGGTCGGCTACATCGTCCACGCCGCACAGGCGCAGTCCATCATCGAGAGCGGTCAGGCAGATCTGGTCGCCCTCGGTCGCGAACTGCTGCACAACCCCCACTGGCCGATCGACGCCGCCCGCAAGTTGAACCTGACCGATCCTTACAGCCACGCTCCGGCACGCATCGCGCACTGGTTGAGGAAGCGCGACGAGAGCTTCCCGGATTTCACGCCGTCAACGGGATGACGTGCGAGCCTGCAGGTTCGGATCGCAGGTCGGAGTTGCGGACACGCCGCGAGGCCGGTTCAGCGGACGACTCCCGACACCGCAGGCGAAATCTTCCTGCAAGTCTCGACCACGCTGTTCGCCACAACTGGACTGCGCGTTCAGCTGATCGGGAAGCGCCCACCCTCAGCAGTGATGACCTTGGACGCAAGCGCTTCGAATTCGCGGCGAGTCCGTTTCCGGTGCCCACCGCTGGTGTCGCCGAGCAGCGACTCGGCAAGCTCGTCGAGGCCCCACGTGATCAGGGCTCCGTGCCGCGCGAGATAAAGCCCCACGGCACGGACGTGGTTGAGGTGGTTGGTGTCGAGCCACGCGTACAGCAGGATCTGCCACAGCCACCGCGAGACCTTGTCCGGGTCGGCCAGCGACATCACGGTCTTGACGTCGACCAGCAACGTCTCGCTGCTGGTGCCCACCAGCAGGTCTCCGTCGGCCCAGTTCGGCACGAACGTGGGGGCAGCGACTCCGAGAGGAACACCTGGTCCAGGATTGCCGGCTAGGCGCCGGAACTCGTCGAGCGCGGTGTTCCGGACCCGCCGGGTCAACTTGACCAGCTCGGTCACCGCCTGCTCGCTGGGCAGGGCACGCAGGTCCTCGGGACGGCCACCGATGCGCAGTACGCGAGCCAGTCGCTCATCGACCTCGCCGGAACGGTAGATGCCCTCGCACGCGGAGATCACCCAGGCCGAGCGTGCCAGCCCGGCCTCCGCACCGTCCGAGCCGAACTGCCCGACTGGGGCGTGCGCGGTCTGGTAGGCGCGGGTACGGGCGAGGAGATCGCGTAGCGCGACGCTTGCGGCCTGGTCCACGCCGCGGACGTCGCCGGTCCGACCCAGGTCGAGCCAGCCGTCCGGGGTACGGCGCAAGGACAATGCACGGGCGCGGTGTTCCGCCTCGAGCCTGTGGTGGCTCGGATATGCGGCGGCCTCCGCATGCGCCTGAGCGAACGACAGCCAACCGGCCCGGATCATGCCCAGCAGCGCACCGTAGGGCGGGGCGGGATCGACCAGGTCCGCCAAGCGTTGACCGAAAGCCCCTCCGATGTCGGCCCAGTGGCGTCTGTCAGGCCGTCCAGCAGGTCGGACCAGGCCTTTCTCGGCCGACTTGGCGGTGGCGACGACTTGACGGACGGCCTCAGGCGTGCCGGGGAACGTCACCGCGCACCAGCGGCCCAGCTCGCCGCGGTGCAGTTGGCTGGTCAGGCTCACCGATGCACCAACCCCGGCACTCCGACGTTGCTCGGCCTGTGCGGGTCGACGCCTGTGCGCAGCCTGGCACGCATCGTGCGTTTCTCAACGTGCCCGACCTTGGTCGTCCCATGGCCGGCCGCCACAGCCCGGTCGGCTGCACCAGCGCATCGGTCTCGACCTGGACGAGCGGGGCGAAGCCCCCGGCGCGGCGGGGTCGATCCGGTCATGCCGAACCGCACGGCGCACCCCTGCTGTCCAAGGCCGGGAGGTGCGGTCAGGCGGATGAACGGGTGCCGGCCCACAGCCAGGTCGGTGCTGGCGAGCGTGCCGGCGCGGTCGCTGAAGATCACCACGCCGAGCTTTTCAGCTGCCTGGTCCGAGATGACGATGGTGCGGCCCATCTCCTTGCGTTGCGCCTTTCTGCGTCTACGGCGAGATTGCCGCTGGTTCGAGCCTTTCCAAGGCGGTGGGTTGCTCCCGAGGACATCCTGAAGTCGAGGCTCAGGCTACAGCGGCGTGGTGTGCCCACACGGTGGTCTCGTCGCAAATCGCTCGAGTGGCGAGGCAGTCGTGAATGATGCCGAACCAGTTGGAAACATGGCGCAGTGCTGGGTGGTGCAAGCACCACGCGCGTTGGCAGAAGTTGGTGGACGCAGGCTTCAGCTGACGCACTCGGCGCTCTCACCGCTTGGTATCCGAACGGCGATGGCGTCGGCATCGCGTCGCGACGACGTGCGTTATGCAATTTGGCCGAGGCAACCAGGTCCGCAACTCGCTCGAGCAACTCGAACAAGTCCAAGCCGCGAGGCAGTCGCCGGTCGGTGACCTGTGGGGTGCCACAACTAGGCCTGGTGACCTGACCTGCACAGCAGCCCACCGCAGGTTGGTACTCGTTGATCAAGCCGCCGAGCACTCGCCGACGACGAACGGCGCCACTGCCTGATCCCGTGAGCGGGTGATCGGGTCGAGGTGGTGTGGCCCCGTTGTTCGTGGTGAACGAGGAGCCGGAAGGACCGGGGCGGTTGTTCCAGGATTCGCAGTCAGGAACCGTCAGGAGGCGTCTCGGCGGCGATCGCCACCCGACAGCGGCCTCACAGCGAAGATCGTGGAATCGGTGTGCCACACGTCACCGTGGCCGCAGGCCGGAATCAGGTGAGGGGCGCCGAGGTTCCGGATGACATGACGACGATTGGCATCATCGGCAGTGGCAACATCGGAAGCACCGTCGCGCGGCTGGCGGTGGCTGCCGGGCACGACGTGGTGTTGAGCAACTCGCGTGGCCCGCACACCCTTCAGGACCTCGTGTCCGAGCTGGGGCCGAAGGCGCGCGCCGCGACTGCGGCGGAGGCGGCCGCGGCCGGCGACGTCGTGGTGGTGACGGTGCCGCTGCGGGCGTACCGGGACGTTCCGGTGGAGCCGCTGGCGGGCAAGGTGGTCATCGACACCAACAACTACTACCCGGACCGCGACGGCGTCTTCGAAGAACTGGAAGACGGCTCCACCACCACCGGTGAGCTGCTGCAGAAGCACCTGCCGCAAGCGCACGTGGTGAAGGGCTTCAACAACATCTGGGCCGGACACCTGGGTGACCTGTCCCGTCCGGCGGGGAGCGCGGACCGGTCGGCGCTCCCGATCGCCGGTGACGACGAGGCCGCGAAGCAGGCGGTCACCGAGCTCTTCGACAGCCTCGGCTACGACACCGTGGACGCCGGACCGCTCGCCGAGAACTGGCGCACCCAGCGGGACACCCCCGTGTACGTGAGTCCTTACGGCGCTTACGGGCAACTCCCCGGTACCCAGGCGAGCACGCAGGTCGTCCGCGAGGCGCTCGCCGCGGCGAAGTGACGGTCCGCGGGTCGATCCGGTGACGGCTCTCCCGTTCTCCTTGGAGCTCACCGCGTCCTCCAGGTGATCGTGGTGCCGGGAATCTCGGTGATTCCCGGCACGAGGAGAGGATGCGGTCAGCCAAGCGTTCAGATACCAAGGGCATCCCAGGATGCCCAGGTCACGTCCGGCCTGCGCCGAGTGTCGTCGACCAGGCCGTCCTTGCCTCGTGCGAATGCATCCACGGACCTGTCCCTGATGACGACAGCGCCCTGTTCGGCATGCGCGTCCCGGCCGACGCAACGCCGGACGACCAGTGGTACACCGGCCAACCGGCCGTCACTCCTCAGTGGACCGCGCGCCGCAGGTGTGATGAGACCGATCTCCAGTACGCCCGCAGTCCCGCTGCGAATGGAAGCGGTGCACCCGTTGCGCCACTTGGGTGGGCGACGTTCTCGTTCCGCCGCTCGATCTCGTTCGCAGGTTGCCGCCGCTCACGCCGACGATTCGTTCTGAAGGAAGTCGACCACCGCCGTGCGGAAGTCGGGGCTGCTGCCGACGATCGTGTGATCGCCTGCGACGAGCACGAGGCGGGCGTCCGGGATCGCGTCCGCGAGCACTTCGGGCCGGGCAGCGAGTGGGTCCTCATCGCCCGCGATGACGAGCGTCCGCGCGGTGATGCGCGCGAGGTCGACTCCTCTTGTGTGCACCGCCCGTGCCTGCGCCGCCAGGGACGGGAGGTCCGCGCCCACCGTCTGCGCGAATGTGCGCATACCGGCGACCTCCGGCGGGAGAGAGCCGAGGTCGTCGGCGAGCAATGCGTCCGCGAGTACGTCGCTGGGCAACACCCGCGTGTCCACCCCGCCGACCTCGACGACCCCGGCGCCGACACCGCCGACGACCAGCTTGCGCACCTTCGGTTCCTCCGCCACGACGAGCAACGAGATGATGGATCCCATCGAGTAGCCGACAAGATCCACCTCGTGCACGCCGAGGAGATCGATCACCGCGCGCAGGTCCATTGCCATGCGCGGTTCACCGTAGCGGCGGGGATCCGGGGACTTCTGCGACTGGCCGTGGCCGCGGGCGTCGACTCCGACCACCGTCCGCCCCGCCGCGGTCAGTGCCGTCACGGTGCCACTGCCGGCCCAGTCCACCATCGTGTTCGCCGTGAATCCGTGCTGCAGGACGACCGGGACGGGGTGTGCCCGGACCCCGGGATCGGGTTCCCAGCGGTGGTACGCGATCTCCGTTCCGTCGTCCACGACGAGCACGGCCGTCCGCGGTTGCGGGGCCGCGGCGAGACCAGCCCTCAGGTCGAGCACGGGATCAGTCATCAAGGACCTCGGAGAACTTGCCGTGACAGCAGGGGACGGATCTACGAGTCATCGGCTCGGCGATCTCGCATCAACCACTGATCACGCCGCTGCCGATGCCGCACGTGGCGGTGTTGCGGAAGAAACGGGCGAACACCGTGCGCCAGACCTGTGCGCGCCGAAAGCTGCATCCCAGTTTGTCAGGCGGCGCGGTGATACTCGCGGATGACTCTCCCATGACGGTCACGTCGATCGACGGTGAGGTGTTCGATCTGACAGGTTCGAGAGTCTGCGGTCGGGCGCTGAAGGGTGCTGCGGCGGCGAGTGACCGGTGGGTGCGGTGTCCGTTGTGGCGCCACCCGTATTCGCAGCACGCGGCGTGAGTGGGTCTGATTCCAGGTTGCGGACAGCCTGTGTCGGCGGGCGGTGTCAGCATCGACGAGGTGTCGCGACGTTCAGCCGTCTTCAAGACCATGATCTACCGGCACTGGCCGTCACGGGCTGCGCTGCTGATCGAGGCGTGCTCGACGATCGGGTCGGCGCCCAGGTTCCGACACGGGCAGCTTCGGCGGGGATCTCGTCCAGAATCAGGCCGATCTGCTGCAGCGTTGTGTGAGGACGAGCAGCACCACAACGACCACTGCACCATCGATGGTCTGTGGAACCGGCTCAGATCGAACGCTTCGCCACGGACCGGCTCGATTTCTCGGCGAAGCGCCTTGACCCGCATGGATGCGGTTCTCCGCACGCACGAGCCCGCGGGTCGCCATCTCGGTGGTCACTGGGGCCGGCGACGATGTAGCTGTCGATGCCGTTGCGCAGCTAGTGGTGACATGGGCGCCCGCCCGTCAGGTCAGTTCGCCGCGAAAGTTCTCACACCCGATCAACAGATCCTGGCGACGAAAGATCGAATCGTGTCGACTGCCAAGGCCGTCACGAGACGAACCACGTCGTTCGTGGCTCTTCAACGCCGCCGGCCAGTGTTCAGCCGTGCACCCCGCCGGTGTCCGGACTGGCGGGAGCGACGTCCACGACCAGTTTCCGGCGAACCGTGTCCGCTGTCAGGTCGGGACGGCGGAACGGGGATCCAGCCGATGTTGTGCGCGGGGTCGAGGATCTCGCATCGGATCGCCACCGCACGGCGGAACGGACACGCGGAGCACGGCGCGGAATCGAAGTAGGGCACGACAACTGCGACTTCGAGCGGCTCCGCTCGAGATGTCTCCCCGTGGCAGTCGATGCCCGTTCTTCGGGGTCGAGCGCCACCGAACACGTCCTCGTAGTCGGGAAGAACCGACTCGTCGCGCGGCACTGGCCCTCCAGGAATTCCGGGACGGCGCCATTCGCCGGACGCGGACTTCGCGTCCAGTGGCCTGACCGGGTGCCGGAGCGCTGTGGCGCAACGGTCCCCCACGTCGGCGGGAGACCCCTGCCCCTGCAGGGTGTCCGGCCGCGCCGGTCACGCGGGCGGCGGACCGGCCCGGCCGGGTTCACAGTGCTTTGCGTGTCACGTCCGCGTGTGCGTTCGCCTGTCGCAGGGCATCCGGTCCGGTGTCGACTTCGTGAAGGCGGTTCGGGTGGATCTTGGGCGTGACGGGCTTCGTGTGGCGGTGGTCGTTCATCCGGGCGCTGTGGTGGACCACTCCGGGTTGCGGGACCTGGTGTCCCGTACCGCTCAGGACCGCGGCTGGTGCGAGCCGCGGTGGTTCGAGACCACCCGTGAGGATGCCGGGACGGGCGTGACGGCACTCGCCCTGCGCGACCACCCGCGGCTGGTTCTGGCGTGCGGTGGAGACGGCACGGTGAACGCGGTGGCCGCCGGGCTCGCGCACACCGGGGTGGCGATGGGAATCGTGCCGATCGGCACGGGGAACCTGGTGGCCCAGAACCTGGGAATCGGCAGTGGGGTGCGGGACGCCGTCACGTCGGCTTTCGACGGGGCGGACCGCCGCGTCGACATGGGTTTGCTGGACGGACGCCCGTTCGTCGGCATGGGCGGGATCGGTCTGGACGCGGAGATGGTCCGCGACACCTCGCCCGGGATGAAGCGCCTCCTGGGGTGGCCCGCATATCTACCAGCGGTCCTCAGGGGTCTGAGGTCGGGTGCCAGCCGGGTGCGTGTCCGGTTGGACGACGGCCACTGGCTGACCCGCCGCGTCCTCGGGGCGGTCGTGGGCAACGTGGGCGCCTTGCAGGGCGGGGTTTCCCTCCTACCGGAGGCAGATCCCGCCGATGGGCTGCTGGACCTGGCGTTGCTGCACGACGTGAACGCCAGGGGCTGGCTGGTCACGGCGGGTCGCCTGATCGGTTCCCGCCGGGTGGACGGGCCGGCGGTGGAGCGGTTCCGGTTCCGGCGCTTGGAGTTGCGCAGCAGTCGCACCAAGCCGTTCGAGGTCGACGGAGAAGTCTGCGGGACGACCAGGTCGCTGAAGGTCGAGGTGAACCCCGCGGCCCTGGTCGTCAAGATGCCGGCGTGAACCCGGTCAGAAGTTCTTCTTCGAGACGGTCCAGGGATACCTGGACGCGAGCCCGGACGGATCCAGGACGTACGAGCGGGCCGCTCGGTTGCCGTTGAGCACCATGTCGAGGAACTGCACCACGGTGGTCATGCCCTCGGTCATCTGGCTGCCGGTGATGAAGCCGACATGCCCCGCTTGGGGGTGCACGGCGAGCACGGCCGGCACGGTGACCAAGTCGTAGTTGGCCCGCGTGTTGTCGTTGGCGACGTCGGACGGCCCGCCGGCCATGAACAGGACCGGCGAGTGGAGCCGGGCGAGTTCGGCGCGGGAGTACCCGAAGGAGCCGTCCGCGAAGAACCCGCTGTCCAGCGACACCACTGCGGACACCCGGCTGTCCTGAGCGGCCACCAGGGCCTCCAGCCCGCCGCAGGAGTGTCCCGCGGCGGCGACCTTCGTCAGGTCGAGCCGCTGGGACAGCGGCGCCCCGGACCGGTTCTGCTCCCGCTCCGCCCACGTGATCGCACCGGTCAGCAAGGAGGGGATCGGAGAGCCGCTCGGCACACCGTTCGGCGAACCGTCCACCGAACCGGTGTCCACCACGACGACGCCTTTCGACGCGATGAACGTCAACGCCCTGGTGACCTCGCTGTTGTTCGTGTGCGCGCAGGCGCCGTTCCCGAACACCAGCACCGGCATCGGCGCTCCCACCGCCTGCGGGTTCGCCGGGCGGAACACGGTGTAGCGGTTGTCGCCGTAGGCGGCCTCCCGGCTGACCGGGAAGTTGTTGTCCACCAGGGCACCGCCTCCCGGCGGGGGTTCCGTCACCGAGCCGGTGCAGACCACGCCGTTGAGCGTGAACGCCGCCGGAACGGTCGAGGCGGTGCCGGACGTGGCGTTGAAGCCGAAGGAAACCGTGCCCCCGGTGGCGACGGAACCGTTCCACGGCGCGTTGGTCACCGACACCCGAGCGCCCGTTTGGGCCGCGGAACCGTTCCACAGCTGGGTGATCCGCTCGTCCCCGGCGAACGTCCACGCCACCTGCCAGCCGTTGACGGGACTGCCGAGGTTCGTCACCGTCACGGCCGCGCCGAACCCGCCCTGCCACTGCGAACTGATCGCGTAGTCGACCCGGCATCCGCCAGCGGAGGCCGTCGCTGACACCGCGCCGCCCGGGATCAGCGCGGTGGTCAGGGCCATCGCAGCCGCCAACGCCACCGCGGGCCGGACACGGGGAACCATCGTGAGCACAGTGATCTCCTCATTGAGAACCGGAAGAACGCGAATGGTCTGGGAGCGCTCCCAATCTCCTTCGGACTCTGGGCTCATGGCGTCACGCCCGTCAAGGTATATGTCTGCTAAAATTCGGGGTTTCACCCGATCAGGGCAGACGCGTTCCGCGACGTGCCGAACAGGGGCGGCGTGGTCGGCCACAGATCCGTCGTCAGGGAACGACCGGGTGCGTCGTCGAGCGGGCCGTGGTCGAACCAGTCGAACCACGCGGTGCCCTCGGTGACGTACATGCCGATCACCCGGCCGGTGAAGCCGGTGGCGACCTCCGTGGACAGGTACCTGCCGTCGAGCTCGGCCAGAGGCTCGGGGTCCGTGCCGACGTGGAAGGCGACGAAGTCGGGTGCGGCGACGTGCAGGCCCGACAGCCTTTCCTCCCCCACCGACCACTTCCGGGCCGACCTGGTGGTGATCACCAGGACCACCGGGCCCGCCGGCACGGCGCGGGTGGCCACGACCTGGCGCAGGGGTCCGATGCGGGCGATCACGCTCGCCTGTCCGCCGGCCACCTCCAGGTCGTAGTGGTGGCCGGCGGACAGGCGCACCGACAGGCCGGCGCGACCGGTGCCGTGGTCCAGCAGCACCGCGGTCCGGCTCTCGGCGTGCTGCTGGCGGCGGCCGACGAAGGTGCAGCCCGGCCGGTCCAGCGTGCCGCCGGTGGCGTGCAGGGCGAGCCACCCCTGCCGCTCGGTCAGCGACCACGAGCCGTCCGGGCGTGACCGCGGCGAGATCAGCCGGGGCTCCGGCTCCGGCGCGTCGAAGTCGTCGCGCTGCGGTGCCGGTTCCTGCGGTCGCAGGGCGCCCGGTGCCCGCTCCCGCAGGTTGACGGGTCCGACGCGTGGCCAGCCGTCCTCCCACTGGACGGGAGTGAGGAACGTTTCCCGGCCGAGGACGTGGAACTTGGGGCTGTACCCGGCTGGGCGAGTGGCGAGAAGGACCATCCACCACTCGCCGTCCGGCGTGGTGACCAGGTCGGCGTGGCCGGTGCTCTGGACCGGGTGGGCGGTGCCGCGGTGCGACAGGATCGGGTTGGCCGGCGCCGACTCCCACGGGCCGCGCGGCGAACGGGCGCGCGCTATGGCCACGGTGTGGCCGCGTTCGGTTCCGCCCTCGGCGATCAGCAGGTACCACCACCCGCCGACGCGGTACAGGTGGGGAGCCTCCGGCCACTGCAGCCCGGTGCCCGCCCAGGCGGGGAACGGGTCCTCGAGCACCTTCCCGCTCCCGGGGTCGACGCGGGCGATCTGCACGCCGGTGAAGGTGGGGCCGTGGGCTCCGGCGAAGGCGCACCAGCAGGTGCCGTCGTCGTCCCAGGCCAGGTCGGGGTCGATGCCGGGCAGGTCCAGCCACACCGGGTCCGACCAGGGGCCTTCCGGCCGGTCGGCGGTGACGAGGAAGTTGCCGCCCTGCGAGACGTTCGTGGTGATCATCCAGAACCTGCCGTCGTGGTGCCGGATCGTGGGGGCGTAGATGCCGTCGGACGCCATCGCGTCGGCCGGCAGCGGCAACTGCGCCGGGCGGTCGAGGACGTTGCCGATCTGCCGCCAGTGCACCAGGTCGCGGCTGTGGAAGATCGGCACGCCCGGGAAGTACTCGAAGCTGGAGCACACCAGGTAGTAGTCCTCGCCGACCCGGCACACGCTGGGGTCGGGGTGGAACCCGGGGATCACGGGGTTGTCGTGGAACGACGCGCCGGAGGTCGGTGAGTTCATGGGTTTTCCTTGGTGTGCGGGGGTTTCAGCCCTTGAAGGCGCCTTCGAGGATTCCGGCGACCATGCGGCGGCCGACCAGGACGAACAGCAGGACCAGCGGAACGGTGGCCAGGAACGAGCCGGACATGGCCAGACCGAGGTCGACGTCGTAGCTGTTCTGCAGCGCCTTGATGGCGATCTGGGCGGTGTAGCGCTCGGGCGACTTGAGCACGATGAACGGCCACAGGAAGTCGTTCCACGCGGTGACGAACCCGAACAGGCCCAGGACGAACGCGGCCGGCCGCACTATCGGGAACGCGATGCGCCAGAACACCTGCCAGGTGCTCGCGCCGTCGATGCGGGCCGCCTGCATCAGCTCGTCGCTGATCGTGGCCGAGATGTGCTGGCGCATCCAGAAGATGCCGAACGCACTCGCCAGGCCGGGCACGATGAGCGCCTGCAGCGTGTCGACCCAGCCCAGCTCGGACATGATCAGGTACTGCGGGATGACCGAGAGCTGCGTCGGCACCGTCATCGTCAGCACCACCACCAGGAACAGCGCGTTGCGGCCGGGGAATCGCAGCTTGGCGAACGCGAACCCGGCCAGCGCGCACAGCACCGCCTGGCCCGCCCCGATCGCGGTGGCCACCGCCAGGCTGTTGAGCAGCGACTGGACGAACGGCACCGTGTCCACGACCAGGCCCGCGAGGTGGAGGAAGTTGCCGCCGGGCAGGACCTCCGGCGGCATCCGCGTCGCGGTCGCGGTGTCCGTCGTGGCCACGATGAACATCCAGTACAGCGGGAACAGGCACACGACGGTGGCGACGCCCAGCAGCAGGTAGGTCCACCACCGGACCCGGTCGAGGCGCCGGTGGCGCGACGTGGTGGTCGTCATCAGTCCGCCTTGATCCGGGTGGACAGCAGGTAGTTGAGCGCGGCGATCGCCACGACCATGACGAACAGCGCGACACCGACCGCCGATCCGTAGCCGAACTCGAACTGCCCGAAGCCCTGTTCGTAGAGGAACAGCGTCAGCGTCTGGCACTGCCGCACCGCCCCGCACGTGAGTGGCGCGCCCGTGGCGATCAGCAGCGGCTCGGTGAAGATCTGCAGGCCGCCGATGGTCGAGGTGACCACGGTGAAGATGATCACCGGGCGCAGCGACGGCACAGAGATGTGGCGGAAGCGCTGCCACGGTCCCGCGCCGTCGATGGCCGCCGCCTCGAACACCGAGCGGGGCAACGACTGGAGCGACGCCAGGTAGAGCAACGTGGTGTAGCCGAACCACCGCCACGTCACCATGGTCGCGATCAGCAGGTGACTGCCCCAAGTGGACTGCACGAAGTCCACCGGCTCCACGCCGACCAGCCCGAGCAGCCAGTTCAGCAGGCCGTAGTCGCGGTCGAACAGCTGCACGAACACGATCGCCGTGGCCGCCACCGAAGTGACGTACGGGACCAGCACCGACATCCGGAAGAACAACGCGAAGCGCAGCCGGGCGTGGTTGAGCACGTGCGCCAGCACCAAGGCGAGCAGCAGTTGCGGCACGGTGGACAGCGCCCAGATGCTCACCGTGTTGCCGGCGGCGTTCCAGAACCGCGGATCGCCGAACATCCGGGTGAAGTTGTCGAACCCGATGAACACCTGGTCGCCGATGGGGTTCCAGTCGAACAGGGCCACGTAGAACGTGAAGGCGAACGGGAACAGCCCGAACACCCCGAAGACCACGAAGAACGGGGCGATGTAGGCGTACGCCGACAGGCGCTCGCCCACACCCTTGATCTTCCTGGCACCGGGCTGAGGTGGCGCGGCCCTGGACGCCCGGGAGAGCGTGGCGGTCACGTCGGTCACTCGCCGATGGCGTTCTTGATGGCGCGCAACGCGTCGTCCCACGCCGTCGCCGGGTTACCGCCGCTCTGCTCGACGTTGGTGATGGCGTTGAGGAACTCCTGACCGATGGCCGCGCTGTCGGGGCCGATGTAGAACGGCTTGAGGCCGAGCAGCGATTCGGTGTAGATCTTGCCGGTCGGCGCGTCGGAGAAGAACGGGTCCTTCGCGTCGGTGAGCTTCGAGTCCTGGTAGACCGAGGGCGTGGAGGGCAGCGCGCCGACCCGGTTGAAGTGCTCCAACTGGCCCTGGGGCGACTGCATCTCCTTGATGTAGTCCCAGGCCGCCTGCGGGTTCTTCGCGCGCTTGGGGATGGCGAGGTAGCTGCCGCCCCAGTTGCCGGAGCCGCCGGGGATCTTCGCGATGTCCCACTTGCCCTTGGTGTCGGGGGCGGTGCTGCGGATGCTGTTGAGCATCCACGACGGCGCGGACACTGCCGCGTACTGGCCCTGCGCCATGCCCGCGCTCCACGCGCTCTCGAACGAGGACTGGCCGGAGGTGATCCCGGCGGTCGCCGCCTTGATGCCGAGGTCGAACGCGGCCTTCACCTGAGGGTTGGTGCTGTAGACCAGCTTGCGGTCCTCGCTGTAGTACTTCTCCGAGACCTGGTTGACCGCTTGGTAGAACACGCTGGTGGCCGCGTTGTCGGTGAACGCCTTGCCGGTGGTCTGCTTGTAGCGCTTGCCCGTTTCGATGAACGCGTCCCAGGACGGCCACAGCGCGCTCACCGCCGCCCGGTCGGTGGGCAGCCCGGCGGCGGCGAACAGGTCGGTCCTGTACGCCACGGCCATCCCGCCCACGTCCGTGGGCACGCCCAGCACCTCGCCGTCCTTGGCGACGCTCTGCCGCCACACCCAGTCCAGGTAGTCGCCCTTGACCTCGTCGGCGCCCAACGTCCGCAGGTCCACGAAGTTCTGCGGCTGCTCCACGAACTGCGGCAGGTTGTCGCCCTGGATGAGCACCAGGTCCGGCACCTTGCCGCCGGCCAGCGCCGTGGTGAGCGACTGGGCGGTCTCCGTGGAGGTGCCCACCTCGGTCAGTTTGATCTCGACGTCCGGGCGCTTCGCCTTGTACGCCTCGACGGTCAGCTTCTGGTTGATGGCGGAGAACGACCAGAACTCGAAGGACTTGCCGTCACCTCCCCCGCCACCTCCGGTGCCGGGCGTGCAGGCGGTGAGGAGGGCCAGGACCGCAGCGGCGAGGAGCAGGGGTGAACGGAGTTTCACGATGCTTCTCCAAGTGTGCGAGAACAAGCGGCACCACCACCGCGCGGTGGCCATCGCAAGCAGGCGATCGCATGAATCGGGTCGAGCTTTTGCCGCACCGTGCGGTCGAAACTTCTTACCCTCGACTCCGATTGTTAACGCTCACGACAGTAAGCTGCATCACACATGGTCGTCAAGAACCGTTGCAACACATGGAATCGGCTGATCAGCAAGTGTGTGGTGCAGTGGACTTTCGAAACATCCTTTGTGAACGCGAACTATCCGAGGGTTTCGAAAAGTTTCGAATCGACCAGGACACCGATCCGCCGCATGTCGGGATGCAGGTCCTTCCCGTTGTCCTGTCCGAGTGGAATCTCGCGATCAGTTTGCACGCGCGCGACGCCGAAACGCACCCGCCTCTCGTGAAAGATCCACAGTGTGGGTCACGGGGGGTCGACGAAGCATGTGGAGAGCTTCTTCACGGCGCCGCGAGCCGTGTTGAGATCCGGCACTCGGCACGAATGATTCGCCTTTCGAGAAATCTCCCCGGCCTGGAACAGGTGGGGTTCGCACTCCGCCCGCTGACCCGTCGCACCTTGGTCTTCACCGCGGTGGTCGCCCTCACCACGTGCGGCTCGATCGATGCACAGCCTTCACCGCCGCAGGCAGCGAAGATCACAACTGCCGGGTTCCCCGCTTTCGCGGGTTCAGCTCCATTCGTTCGATGTGGACGGTCGGTCCGCGCGGTTCGGTCGACATGAGGTACCACCACCGGGCGATGGCGTAGAGGAAGACCAGCAGGTCGACGGGGTCGATCATGAACGCCGAGGCGTCCTGCGTGCTCGGTGACGGATCGCCGGTACCCGGAGGCGACCTCCAAGACGGGCCGCTGCTGCTGACCCGCCGCAGGAGCGAACTGGCTCCCCGGCGGGTCCCGCGTCCTCTCAGGCCCGCTTGCCGTAGTCGACGAGCTCGACCAGCAGGCCGGTCGCCGGCCCGAGGTGGGCGAACGCCACCCGCAGGCCGGGACGCCCGCCCCGGCGGGGCTCCTCGTCGACGAGGATCGCACCGCGGTCCTGCAGCGCGCGCAGGTCCGCGTCGATGTCGTCCACCTCGAACGCCACGTGGTTCAGGCCGGGGCCCAGGCGCTTCAGGTGGCCGTGGACCGCGGCGTCCTCGCGGACCGGCGCTACCAGTTCGATCGACGTGGTGTCGCCGGGGCACTGCCAGAACGAGGTGGCGACGCCGTACACGTCCACGTCGTCCTCGTAGGTGCACTTCAGGTCCAGCAGGGCCAGGGCGGGCGCGGCCGCCCCGATGTCGGACGTGACCACGCCGACGTGGTCGATGCGCAGGATCATCCCGACTTCTCCTGGGCGCTCGCCACGGCGGCGACCAGGCCGCCGACGTCCTTGATCGCGAAGTACTCCTGGAGGTCCAGGCGCACGGCGAACTTCTGCTCGATGCCGGTGAGCAGGCGCAGCGCGTCGTAGCTCGTCCAGTTGGCGAGCGAGTCGAACCGCGCGTCGGCCGCGATCTCCTCGGCCGGCAGGTCGGTGACCTGGCCGACGAGGTCGGCCACCTCGACGAAGACCTCAGACATCGGCGGACTCCCTTTCCACGACGAGGGTGGTCCACTCGGGACCGATCTGCGGCCGCGGGTGCAGCGGCAGGGTGAAACGGCCTGCGGGGGCCTGCTCGAATCCGGCGTCCGGGTAGAACGCGGCCGCGGCCTTGTTGCGGTCGGTGGCGGTGAAGTCCGCCTCCAGCCTGGAGACGCCGGACGAGAGCGCGCGGTCGGCGATGTGCTGCACGACGGTGTGCTCGACGCCGCGGGTGAAGACGCGGCAGCTCATGACGAAGTTCTCGACGAGCCAGTGGTCGTCGTGCTTCGACACCCACACGCCGCCGACGATGCCCTCGGCGCCGAAGCGGTCCGCCACCTCGAAGACCAGCACGAGGTGGTCGCTCGACGCGGCCATCTCACGCGTGCGTGCTTCGGGGTGGGAGGTGCCGGTCATGTTGAACTGGTTGGTGCGCTGGCCGAGCTGGACCAGGCGCGGCAGGCTGAACTCGTCGGCCTCCCGCACGGTGACGACGATCTCCAGGCTGCGCAGGTAGTCCTGCACCGAGCTGAACGAGTCCGCGAACTCGGTGCGTTCGGCGCGGGCCTTGTAGAGCGCGGTGCGCTCGCGGTCGGTCGCCGTCGTCGTCAGCACGTCGAAGGAACCGCCGCGCTGCAACGCCGTCACGTGGTCGGCCGGGTCCCCGTCCAGGTGCACGACGGTGACCTCGGGGATCGAGCCGCGCACGAGCTGGGTCTCGAACGTGCTGTCGTCGGCGAAGACGAAGCTGTCGAGGCCGAGGTTGAGCTGGCCGGCGAGCCCGCGGATGTTGTGGTCCTTGGGCTGCCAGTTCACCGCGCGCGCCGCGATGTCGGCGGGGCGGATCACGAGGTCCGGGTGGGTCTCCAGGACCTCGTCGACGATCGTGGCCTCGTTCTTGCTGGCCAGCGCGAGGACCACGCCCTGCTTGCGCAGCTGGACGGCACGCCGCTGCACCTCGCGGAAAGCGTTGCCGGGGTACATCGAGCCGATCTGGATGCCGCTCCGGCCGTCGTCGCCGACGACGCCGCCCCACAGCGTGTTGTCTAGGTCGAGGACCAGGACCTTCTTGGCCATTCCCAGGAACGCGCGGCAGAAGTTCGCGGCCTCGGTCGCGTAGACCTGCTCGACCTCGGGCGTCCATGCGGCGCTCGCGAACCGGTAGAGGCGTTCGTCGCGCAGCCGGACCGGGGCGTCGACCAGGTAGGCCTCCAGGTCGAGCGCGTGGACCTGGTCGCGGCGCAGCGCCATGCCGAGCAGGTCGCTGTTCAGGTCGCGCCACACCCGGCCGAGCGCCGCCCGGCCGTCGAACGCGACGACGCCGCGCATCTCGACCGGCGACAACGGCACGGTGTGCACGAGGACCGCGCTGCCGGAGCGTTCGGTGAACGCGCCGACGAGGGTGTCGAACATCGACCAGCGGCCGCGGACGGCGCTGTCGAGGGCCTCCACGTCGTCCCACTCGGCCGGTACGAACCAGTCGTCGTGCAGCAGGCAGAGCGTCACCTGCGGCCCGAACTCCGCCAGTGGCGAGGAGGGGCTGCTCAGGTCCACGGCGAGCTGGTCGAAGCCGGACACGTGGATCTCCGGCGCGATCCCCTTGCCGAGCAGCGCGATCCGCAGCAGCGGTGCGACGCCGGACGCGGTGAACGTGCCGGTGATGGCGACCTTCAACGGCTTGAGCTTGCCCAGCAGCTCCGCCGGTACCTTGCCGAGCAGCCGTCCGGCTTCGAGCAGCGCCGGTATGTCGGTCAGGTGCCGCAGGTCGCCGAGCAGCGCCGGGTCGGCGACGGCGTCGGGCTTGGTCAACTGGCGGATCCGCGCCAGGATCTCTTTGGTCTCCACAGTTCTCCCCCTCAGATCGCCAGCAGCGTGCACAGCCAGTGCATGCCGCTGGCCGTGCTGGTCAGTGCCACGACGTCGCCCTCGGTGAGCTCCTCGGTCGTGAGGTAGTGCTCCAGCGACATCAGCTGGTCGGCGCACCCGACGTGCCCGTAGGCCTGGGACACGTCGGTGTTCGTCCACTCCGGACCATGCTCGAGGTCCTTGGCGAGCAACGTCATCGCGGGCACGCTGTCGTGCAGGTGCAGCAGCTTGCGCAGGTCGGCGGGCTCGATGCCGGCGCGCCGGCAGGAGCGGCGGACGACCTCGTGGTTGTTCGTGCGGATGGTCGAGACGAACTCGAACATCTTGCGGATGTCCCCCGCGAAGAACTCCTCCAGCCGCTTCTGCGGGCTCTTCACCTCCACGTCCTGCTGGCCCGCGAACGGCCGCGCGGCGGCGCCGACGTCCATCATCATGAAGTCGGCGTACCGGCCGTCGCTGATGATCTCGGTGTTGAGCCAGCGGTTGCGCGGGTGGTCGCGCCGGACCACGGCGGCCGCGGCGCCGTCGGAGAAGATGCTGGTGTTGATCTCCATCCGGTTCCAGTACGGCTCGCACACCCGGTTCGCGCCGATGATCAGCGCGGTCTGGTAGTCCGGGTGCGTGGCGAACTTGCCGGCGACGACGTCGAACGCGGCCACTCCCCCGCCGCACGCCTGGGTCAGCAGCACGTTCTCCGACCCGTGCGCGCCGATCTTGGCCTGCGTGGCGCCCGCCGCGTCCCAGTACAGGTGCTCGGACAGGTCGGACATCGCCAGCACGACCAGGTCGACCTCGTGCGGCTGAACGCCCGCGTCGCCCAGCGCCTTGGCACCGGCCTCGGCGGCCAGGTCAGTCAGCCCGACGCCGTCCTTCGCGCGGTGGAAGGTGCGGAAGCCCCAGCCCAGCACGCGGTCGACGTCATCGGTGTAGTCGGGTGCGGCCGCGGCCACGTCGACGGGGTCGCCGAGCACGTGGCCGAGCGACACGACTCCGAAGTGGACGGTCACGGGATCTCCTCGATTCTCGCCCCGGCGTCCGTCAGGAACCCGGCGGTGATCTGGTTGTGCGAGGTGGCGCGGTGGCGGAACACGAGGTCGCCGTGCTCGTCGCGCAGCCGGCGCAGCACGACGTCCTCGACGCCCTTGCCGAGCACGACGCAGGACAGCGAGAACACGTCCACGACGGTCCCGCCGGTGATGCCGACCGCGCCGCTGATGCCGTACTGGCCGAACTTGTCGCGCACGCGGACCGCGAACACCTCGCGGTCCTCGGTCAGGTCGAGCTTCTCGGTGCCGAGGGTGAAGTCCTTGGCGCGGGAGACCACCTCCACGACCTTGGCCGCGGTCTCTGGGCCGACAGGCTCCAGTTCGACCTCGACGTTCAGGCCGGCCATGAAGTCGTCCAGCGAGACGGTCTCCCTGGCGGAGTGGCGAATGCGGCGTGCCGCGCGGTCCGGAGCGGGCATGCGATCCAGCAGACCGGACCGCGCCACCTCGTCGCGCCACCCGTCGGGCTTGCCGCCCAGCGTCAGCAGCACCGCCGACTCGGCCGGCACGCCCTCCCGCGCCGCCACGTCCTCGATCTCCTCCCCCGCGGCCCGCACCACGAGCCGGGCGCCGGACTCGCGCAGCCACCGCACCGGTTCCTCCAGCGCGGGGTCCTCGTCCACGACGACGACCCGCGGGGTGACCCCGTGCACGGCGCGCAGCACACCGGCGAGCTGCGCACCCAGCTCGCCGAACACCGCCTCGGTGTACGGGATCTTCGCGAACTTGAACATCGCGGCGTGGTGCGCCTTGGCTGTGCCGACCGCCCGCACGGCCCGTTCGGCGTCGACCACCCAGGCGTCCGGACGGCCCGCGAGCTCGGCCCGGATCGTCTCCCTGACCTCGTGGGCGAGCGCGGCCGCTCCCGCGGCCCGCCCGTCGTCCAGCTGCCCGAACGGCCGGTCCTCCGGCACGGCGGGCAGCACGACGACCAGGAACGACTTCCAGCGCCGGGCCGCCGACACCGCGGCGTCGACCGCGGTCAGCAGCTCGTCGCCCAGCTCCTCGAACCGGGGTGCCACGACGAGCACGTCCGGCTTCGCCCGCGCCATCTCCGACGCGTCGTCGAGGCACTGCCGCACGATCTGGTTGTACGGCGCGGTGTCGAACGCGACCGGGAGGCCGGCGTCGTGCAGCGCGACGCCGAGGTGCGGCACCAGCGGGTCGATCGTGTAGCTCGCGAGCAGTCCCACGCGCACGACCGGGCGGACGTCGGTCCGGCCGATCTCCTGCCAGCGCAGTCGCGTGTCCATCAGACCTCGACCCCCTTGGCGCGCAGCACTTCCCGGACCTCCCGGACCGTCCGCGCGCCGGCGATCTCCTCGTAGTCGAAGGAGAGCGAGTAGGCCTCCTCCAGCATCACGATCAGCTGGATGTGCCGCATGCTCGTCCAGCTCGACAGCGTGTCCTGGCCCGCGTCGTCGGTGACGTGCGCCGGATCGACGTCCAGGGCACCGGCCACCACGTCGGTGAAGGTCATGACCGTCCTCTCAGGCTGAGCGGGCGCATGTCCGTCCACACGCGACCGATGTGCTCCAGGCACTCGTCCTTCGACCCGCGTACGCCGGCGTCGTGCCAGCCGGGCGCGATGTCCTTGTGGGCGGGCCAGATCGAGTACTGCTCTTCGTCGTTGACGACCACTCGGTGCGTCATGTCCATCCCCCTAGTCGGCCAGCGCGGGCTGGCGGTCGAGCGGCTTGGCCTCGGGCTCCGGCTCGTGGTCGGGCACGAGCGTCTCGACCTCGCGGACGTTGCGGTTGAGGAAACCCGCGACGCCGACGCCCGCGCCGAGCACGCCCACGACCACGAACAGCAGCCCGATGCCCGAGCCCGGTCCGGTGCCGACAAGCCAGCCGAACGTGTCGGCGAGCGCCGTGTCCCCGCGCATCGCCGGTTCGAGCACCTTGTCCACCAGCGGGCCGGCGGCCGCGAAGCCGATCGGCACCGAGAGGTTCTCGAAGAAGTTGCGGGCGGCGAACACGCGGCCCTGCACCGCCGGGTCGACCTTCTCCTGCCAGATGGTCTGCGCGAGACCGTCGATGAACGGGATGGTCAGCTCGACGAAGAACATCGCCGCGGCCCACGCGATCAGGCCGTCGCCCACGCCGTAGAGGATGCGGCCGACGATGCTGAACACCAGGATCGCGCCGAGCACCACGAGCATCTTGCGGCGCGGCGGTTTCATGAACGCGAGCAGCGTGCCGCCGAGGACACCGCCGACCGCGCCGATGCTCTGCACCAGGCCGAGCGTGCCCTCGTCGCCCAGGGTGCGGGCGAGGACCAGCGGCACGATCAGCGCCCACGCCAGCGCCGCGAGGAGGCTGATGGAGAACAGCACGATCTGCACGGCGAGCAGCGGCGGGCGTTCGACGATGTAGCGGAACCCGAACACGCAGTCCTGCCAGAAGGTGCTCTTCTCGCGGTTCTGGCCGGGCACCGGCGGGATCGTCACCACGAGCACGGTGATGATCGCGACGACGTACGTGAGCCCGTCGACGAGCAGGATCAGCTTGATGCCGGTCAGGCCGAGCAGCGTGGCGGCGAACGCCGGCGCGAAGATCACCGGAAAGCTCTTGACCGACCACATCATCGCGTTGGCGCGGAGGAACTTCCCCTTCTCCATCATCAGCGCGATGGTCGCGCCGAACGCCGGCCCCTGGATCGCGAGCAATGCGCCGGTCAGCACGTTCACCAGGTAGAGGTGCCACAGCTGCGTCGAGTCCGTGAGGAACAACGCGAGCAGGATGAACGTGACGGCGATCGACCCGATCTCGGAGATGATGATCGAGACCTTGCGGTTCAGCCGGTCGATCAGGCTGCCCGCGAGCGGGCTGAACAGCACGGTCGAGCCGAAGCCGCAGAACATCATCAGCGCCATCGACGTGGCCGAGCCGGTGTGCTGCCACACCCAGATGCTGAGCGCGAAGTTCGTCATGCGGGTGCCGAGGGCGGACAGCAGCTGTCCTACCCACATGATCGTGAACGCGCCGAATCCCGAAGGCTTGGGCATTACCTCGTCCTGTTCTGGTCAGCGAGCTGGCGGAGCAGCCCTTCGATTTCGCCGAGCATCCGGCGCGCGGTCTCCGGCAGGTACATCTCGGTGCCGTAGTTCATCTCGATGCGGATCCGGCCGTCGACGAGCGACCCGACGACGTCGATCCGGCCGGGCCACTCGGTCCCCTTGTCCTGCAGGACGCCGAGTTCTTCCTGGCACAGCTCGAACAGCTCGTCGGCGCTCGAGAGGTCGGTGAACCCGAACGCGCCCGCGTAGTTGACGGTGAGCTGCGGGTTCGGCGTCTCCAGGCGCCGGCGGACGGCGGGGTCCGGGTGGTTGTAGCGGAGCAGGCCGTAGCCGATGCCGTTGACGGGCACCTGCTTCAGCTGACCGGCGAGCGAGGTGATCGCGGCCGTGTCGTCCCCGTCGGGCAGGGTGAGCCGGACCGGGTACATGACCTGGAACCAGCCGACCGTGCGGGACAGGTCGAGGCCGTCGAACAGCGCCTCACGGCCGTGGCCGGTGGTCGCGATCGTCCACTCGGGACCACCGAACCGGTCCGAGGCCATTCGCACCGACGCCCACACCAGCAGGTCGCTGACGCCGACGTGGTTCGCCTTGGCCAGCTCGCGCAGGCGCGTGGTGGTGTCGGCGTCGAGCGTCGTGTGGATGTCCTGCATGACGCCGAACGTGTTGCGGCCGGGCAGGTCGGGCGTCATGTCCTCGCTGCCGGGTGCCTGCCGCTCCCAGTACTCCAGCTCCCGCAGGGGCTCCGGGCCGCGGGCGTACCCGTCGATCTCGCGCGCCCAGTCCCGGAAGGACGTGGTCTTCGGCCCGAGGTCGACGCAGCGGCCGGCGAGGACCTGGCGCAGCGCGTTCTGGAAGTCCTCCAGGATCAGGCTGCGCGAGACGCCGTCGGTGACCAGGTGGTGGCAGATCACCATCACGCGGTCGGGCTCGTGTCCACCGAGTCCGAAGTGGACGACCTTGGCCAGCGGGCCGTCCTTGATGTCCAGCGTCGGGTGCACCTCGTTGAGGTGGGCTTCGATCGCCTTCTCGCGGTCGGCGGCGTCCGACACGTCGAACGACACGAACGGCATCGCGCCGTCGACCGGGCCGTGCGAGGCGTGCCAGTCGTTGCCCTCGCGGCGGAACCGCAGGCGCATCCCGTCGTGGTGGGCGACCAACGCGTTCGTGGCGCGCTCCAGCTGGTCCGGTGTCGCCGGCACGCGCAGGCGCAGGTAGTAGGGGTGGTTGAAGTGGGCGGGCGCGACCATCGACGTCGCGAGCGCCTCGAAGAACCAGCGCTGCGCCCCGGTGGCCGGGAAGTCGCCCTCCACCGGTCCCTGGTCGGCGACCTGCTCCGGTGCGTCCGCGACCAGCAGCGCGGCGATCGTGCGCTTGGCGGTGAGCTGGGCGGGCGTGAACCTGATGCCGGCCTGGTTCGCGAGCCACACCACCTGGATCGCGGTCATGGAGTCGCCGCCGAGCGCGAAGAAGTCGTCGTGCGCGCCGACCTCGTCGACCTTGAGCACCTCGCGCCACACGGCCGCCAGCGCCTGCTGCTCCTCGGACATCGGCACGCGCAGCAGTTCGGCGATCGTGCGCTTGGCCGTGAGCTGGGCGGGCGTGAACCTGATGCCAGCCTGGTTCGCGAGCCACACCACCTGGATCGCGGTCATCGAGTCGCCACCGAGCTCGAAGAAGTCGTCGTGGACGCTGACCTCGTGCACCTTCAGGACGTCCTGCCAGACGGCCGCGAGCGCACGTTCGTCGTCGGTGCGCGGCAGCTCCTTCGCCTGCGCCTTCTGCGGCAGCTCGCCCAGCAGCCGGGCGAGCTCGGTGCCCAGCACGACGTCCTGGTCTCCCTGCGCGGTCAGCAGGTCGACGACGCGCAAGGTCGGGAACCGCCGGGCGAGGCGGTCCGCGGCGTGGCCGAACACCCCGGGCCACGGCTTCTCGGTGCGCTCGGACGTGGCAAGCACGGCCAGGTCCCCGCCGGTGCGCTCGGTCCAGCGTTCGATCGCGGTGCCGAGCCGGTCGAACGCGAGCTCGAACGCGGCGACGCCGCCGTCGAACAGGTCCTCCCAGCGCAGCACCAGCGCGGTCGTCCCGCCACCGAACCCGGCTGCGGGATCCAGCAGCGGACGCAGGACCTGACCCGGCGCGGTCGTGCTGATGGTGAGCGGCAGGTCCAGCTGGTCGAGCCACGAGGTCAGCACCGGCAGCACGCCGTCGAGCGGCCGCGACGACGCGATTCCCATCGTCGGCTGGTCCACCGTGCACGACTCGACCACGATGCGCGTGTCGGGGGCCTCGACCAGTTCGGTGAGCTGCGCAACGAACGAGTCGAGCAACTCTCCGGCGCCATCGGTGCCGAACAGGTCGGCGCTGTACTCCAGCGTCGCGGCCAGCTCGCCGTGCTCGGTCGTGAGCGTGAGGAACAGGTCGAAGTCGAGGCTCGTGACCGGCACCTCCAGCGGTTCCAGCTCGAGCCCCGGCCAGCTCATCGCCTCGTCGGGCAGGTCCGCGTAGTTGAACGCGCACTGGTAGACCGGGTGCCGTCCCCGCTGGCGCGGCAGCACGTGGGCGACGCTGGAGAACGGCACGTCGCCGTGCTGGTAGCCGTCGACCATCGCGCGGTGCACCCGCTGCACGACCTGCCGGAACGTGAGGCGCCCGCCCAGGTCCACGCGGATCGGCAGCAGGTCGGTGAAGCAGCCGACGAGGTGCTCGACCTCCGGTCGCGGCCTGCCCTGCTGCGGCACGCTCAGCACGACGTCCGGCTGCGCGCTGCGGCGGTACAGCACCACCGCGTACGCCGCGAGCAGCGTGGCGAACGGCGTGCTGCCCTCCGCGCGCGCCAGGTCCTTCAACGCCGCCGCCACCCTGTCCGGCACCACGGACGACGTGCGCCGGGTCTCGTTGCGCTCGGGGCGGTCCGCGGGCACTTCCAGCTGCGACGGCGCGTCGGCGAGGTAGGCGCGCCAGTGCTCCTGGTGCGGTGCGAGCGCCTCGTCGGTGAGCAGGTCCTGTTGCCACGCCGCGTAGTCCGCGTACTGGACGGTCAGTTCCGGCAGGTCACCGGCCTGGTAGCCGGCGGACAGCTCGGCGAGCAGCACGCCCCACGACGTGTTGTCGCAGACGATGTGGTGCATGCCGAGCAGCAGGTGGTGCTCCTGCGCGGCCGTGCGCACCAGCCGGACGCGCAGCAGCGGTCCGTGCTCCAGGTCGTAGACGTGGGTGGTGTGCTCGGCGAGGAACTCCTCGGGCGAGCCGACCGCCTCGGGCAGCCAGCAGTCCATGTCCGGG
Organism: Lentzea albida; assembly: GCF_900111005.1. Classification (GTDB taxonomy): domain Bacteria; phylum Actinomycetota; class Actinomycetes; order Mycobacteriales; family Pseudonocardiaceae; genus Lentzea; species Lentzea albida. The sequence continues at coordinate 103,774 of NZ_FOFV01000027.1, read as the reverse complement.
TGCACGACCATGACCGGCCGGCCGTCCTGCTCGGCGAACGTGGTGCGCAGGATCTCGTGCCTGCGCACCACGTTCGCGACCGCGGCGCGCAAGGCCGGCACGTCCAGCGAGCCGCGCAGCGCCACCGCGAACGTGGTGTTCATCCTCGTCGTGGTGGGGTCGAGCTGGGTCGCGGCCCACATGCGCCGCTGGATCGCCGACAGCTCGAGGGGTTCGTCGCGGGAGACCGGCGACAGCGGATGCCCGGTCTCCCGCGGCTCGTCGACGAGTTCCGCCAGCGCCTCGACGGTCGGGTGGGTGAACAGCGCGTGCAGCGAGACGTCGGCGCCGAACTCCGCGAACACCTTCGACAGCAGCTGCGTCGCGAGCAGCGAGTGGCCGCCCAGCGCGAAGAAGTCGTGCGTGACACCGACTTCGTCGAGCTTGAGCACCTCCCGCCAGACGCGGGCGAGCCGTTCCTCGGTGGGAGTGCGCGGGGCCACCGGGGGCGTGTCGATCGCGACGGCCCGGACGGCCGGCGCCGCCCGCTCGGCCAATGCCGCCGGTTCGCCCAGCGCGGTGCCGAGCAGGTGCAGGCGCCCGGCCCCTGGGTGCAGCACGCGGGTCAGCAGGATCGCCAGCGCGGCGAACATCTCCTGCGTGTAGGGGACGTGGCCGAGCTTGTCGGCCTGCGCGTCGAACGTGGCGCTGACCGGCAGTGCCTTGGCCCAGTCCGCGAACCACGTGGCGTGCACGCCCTCGGTGGAGTCCGCGAGCACCGCGAGACGGTCGTCGAGGTGGCCGAACTGCTGCTCGGACGGGCAGACGACGAGGTGCAGCGGCGCGGCCGACCGCCGCCGGTAGGCCGTGACCGCGGTCTCCAGGTCCTGCCAGTTCGCCTCGACGGCGTCGCCGTGCCGCGTCCAGTCCTCCCAGCGCAGCAGCACGACGTCGGCAAGCCTGCCGTCGTCGCCTTTGAGCAGGTGCTGGACGATTTGCTGGTACGGCGCGAGTTCGACGTCCACGGGCAGCCGCAGCACTCCGTTGAGGACGTCCAGCGGTGCGCGGACGGGGTCGGCCGTGAACGTGGCGGCGATCGAGATCCGGTCCCGGCGCGGGAGCGTGCCCTCCGCCAGACCGGCGAGCACGGCGAGGAACTGCTCGCCCAGCTCGCCGACGGTCTCGTCGAGATAGAGGTCCGCGTTGTAGCCGATGACGCCGCGCAGCTCCCCGTCGGTCCGGGACAGCACGACGAACAGGTCGAAGTCGGTCAGGCCGTTGTCTACCTCGAACGGGCGGAACTCGACGCCTCCCGCGGTTCGGGGAGCGGGTGCCTCGGTGAGGCTCAACATGGCCTGGAACAACGGGTTCTGGCTCGGGTCGCGCGGCGGGTCGACCGCCTCTACGACCCGTGCGTACGGCGCGTCCTGGTGGGAGTAGGCCTCGCTGATCGCGCGGTGCGTGCCGCGGATCGTCTTGTCGGCGTCGTCCTGGACGTCCACGCGCAGCACCAGCATGTTCGCCAGCGAGCCGATCAGGTGCTCCAGGCCGGGACGGCCGCGGCCGCTCACCGGCATGCCGAGCAGCACCCGGTCCTGCCCGATCAGCGCGGCGAACCCGCTGAGCACCACGGCGTTCAGCGACACACCGAGCTGCTGGGCGCGGGCCGCGAGCTTCTCGGTCAGCTCGCGCGGCACGACGAAGTGCCGCCGGCCGCCGGTGTGCGTCTGGACCGCCGGGCGCGGCAGGTCGGACGGCACCGTGGAGCGCGCCGGGCTGTCCGCGAGCCGGTCCCGCCAGTACGCGAGGTGCTCGTCCATCACCTCGGCGGTGAGCCGGCGGCGTTCAGCGGCGGCGTGCCGGCCGAACGACGTGGTCAGCTCCGGCGGCGTCTCCCCGCCGTAGAAGGCGGCGAGGTCGGCGCCGAACACCTCGGCCGACGCGGCGTCGAACACGATGTGGTGCGCGGTCACCAGCAGCAGGTGCCGCTCAGGTCCGAGCACGACGAGCCGGAACGCCACCAGCGGTCCCGCGCTCAGGTCGAACGCGTGCCGGGCGTGCTCCAGCGCGACCTCGTCCGCGCGCTCGGGGTGCTCGGACAGGTCCACGACCTCGATGGCGATGGACACGTTGTCACGTACTCGTTGCCGCAGCTCGCCGTCGCGCTCGAAGAACGTGGTGCGCAGGGCGGAGTGCCGGTCCACGACCCGGCCGACGGCCAGTTCGAGGGCGGTGCGGTCGAGCGGCCCGGTGAGCTCCAGTCCGAACGGGATGGCGTAGGCGGGGTTGCCGGGGTCGAGGCGGTCGAGGAACCAGAGCTGCTCCTGGGTGAACGACACCGGCTGCGACCGGTCGGCGTTGCGCAGGCGCAGCGCGAGGAGCTGTCTCTGCTCCTCGGTCAGTGAGCTGGTCAGGTGGTCTGTCATGACTGGGAGATCTCCTGGGCGTCCCGCTCGCGGTCCAGTTCGGCCCGCAGCTCTTCCGGTGACATGTCGCGGATCTCGGCGAGCAGCGCGGCGAACTCGTCGTCCTGCGCCGGTTCCACGTCGCGCAGCTCGTCGATCCGTGCGGCGAGCCTGCGGGGCGTCGGCGCCTCGAAGATCGCGCCCGCGGGGAGGGTGACGTGGAGCTCCGCCGTGATCCGCGCGAGGATCTGGGTGGCCAGCAGGGAATGACCGCCGAGCTCGAAGTAGTCGTCGTCCGGGCCGATGCGCGCGATGCCGAGCAGCTCCTGCCAGATGCCGGTGACGACCGCGAGATCACCCTGAGGCAGCACGACCTCGGCCGGCTGCGGCAGCACCTCGACGACCTCGATCGGCCGTGGCGCGGTGCCCGGCAGGTCGACCCAGTGGCGGGCGCGCTCGAACGGGTAGCCCGGCAGCGGAACCCTGCGCCGCCGCTCGTCCGCGGTGAGCGCGCCGAGGTCGACCGACACACCGGCGATCCACAACCGGCCCGCCGCGGCCAACATCGTGTCGAGGTCGTGCTTGTCCTCGCGCGGGTGCCGCAACGACCCGAGCGCGGTGCCACCGCGGAGGTCGTGCTGACGGGCCAGCGTGGTCAGGACGTTGCCCGGCCCGACCTCCAGCACGGTCACCGGCTCGGCGACCAGCGTCGTCAGCCCTTCGCTGAACCGCACGGCCGCGCGGGCGTGCCGGGCCCAGTAGCCGGGGTCGGTCGCCTCCTCCGCGGTGATCCACGTGCCGGAGACGTTGGAGACGAACGGGATCCGCGGCGCGCGCGGCCCGATCCGGCTGACCAGCGCGGCGAACTCGCCGAGCATCGGGTCGATCATCGCCGAGTGGAACGCGTGCGAGGTGTGCAGCCGGCGGCCGGTGACGGTCTGCTCGAAGCGCTCGATCGCCTCGAACGTGCCGGCGACCGTGCTCAGGTTCGGCGCGTTGCTCGCCGCGAGGGACACGTCCTCCGGCAGGTCCAACTGGTCGGCACCGAGCGGCACGGACAGCATGGCGCCGCCGGGCAACGCGCCCATCAGCGCGCCGCGGGCCGTGACGAGCTCGAGCGCGTCCGGCAGCGAGAACACCCCGGCCAGGCAGGCGGCCACGTACTCGCCGACGCTGTGCCCGAGCATCGCGCTCGGCCGCACGCCCCAGTGCTCCCAGAGCTTCGCGAGCGAGTACTCGACGGCGAAGAGGGCGGGTTGGGTGAACTCGGTGCGGGTCAGGCGGTCGGCGTCGGCCAGGACCTCGTGCAGGTCGAACGGGAGGAGCGCGGCGCACTCGTCGAGGGCGGCGCGGAAGACCGGCTCTTCGGCGGTGAGCTGGGCGGCCATGCCCGCGTACTGCGAACCTTGGCCGGGGAACAGGAAGACGACGTCGCGCCGGTCGCCGGAGCCGGTCCACGCCTCCGACAGGTCGCCGGCGGCCTGGCCGCCCACCACCGCGGCAAGCCGATGCCGCAGCACCTTCCGCCCCGTCCGCACAGTGTGCGACACGTCCGCCAACTCCTGCCCACCCTCCGCGAGGTGCGCGGCGAGCCGTTCCCGGCTCTCCTGCAACGCCTTCTCGCTCGCGGCCGACAGCACCACCAGGTGCCGGGACCGGGTCGGCGGCATCGGTTCGGGCGACGGCGGCTCCTCCAGCACGGCGTGCGCGTTGGTGCCGCCCATGCCGAACCCGCTGACCCCGGCCCGCCGCGGGCCCTCCAGCGGCCACGGCGCCACCTCGCGGTTGACGAAGAACGGGCTGTCCTCCAGCCCCGTCTCGGGGTTCGGCGCGGTGAAGTACGGGCTGGGCGGTACGACGCCTTCCCGCACCGCGAGCGCGGCCTTCACGAACCCGGCGACACCGGCCGCCGCGTCCAGGTGGCCGATCAGCGCCTTGACCGACCCGAAAGCGCAGGCCTGCGGCGGGTGCACGAACGCCTGGGTCAGCGCGGCCACTTCGATGGGGTCGCCCAGCGGTGTGGCGGTGCCGTGCGCCTCGACGTAGCCGATCGTGGAGGAGTCCACTTCGGACAGGTCGTGCGCGGCCCTGATGACGCGCGCCTGACCGGTGACGCTCGGCGCGGTGAAGCCGACCTTGCTCGCGCCGTCGTTGTTCACGGCGGTGCCCTTGATCACCGCGTGGATCGTGTCGCCGTCGGCGAGGGCGTCCTCCAGGCGGCGCAGCACCACGGCGGCGACGCCGTTGCCCGCGACCACCCCGTGCGCCTCCGCGTCGAAGGGCAGGCAGCGGCCGTCGGCGGCGAGGATGCCGCCCTCGGTGTGCTGGTAGCCCTCGTGCACCGGCGGCCGGATCGAGACGCCGCCCGCGAGGGCGATGTCGCAGTCGTGGCCGAGCAGCGCCTGGCACGCCACGTGGATCGTGACGAGCGACGACGAGCACGCTGTCTGCACGGTGATCGCGGGACCGGTCAGGTCGAGGTGGTAGGCGACGCGGCTGGCGAGCGTGTCCTTGTCGTTGGCGAGCAGCAGGTCGAGCGGTTGCAGGCCGCCCGGTACGGCGGGGTTGCCCCACAGGTGCCGCAGCAGGTACGTGTCGACGCTCGCCGAGGCGTAGACGCCGACCTCCCGTCCGCCGCCGAGGTGGCCGGCGTGTTCCAACGCGTGCCAGGCGCACTCCAGGAAGACGCGCTGCTGCGGGTCCAGCACGGCCGCGTCGCGCGGGCTGTAGCCGAAGAGCTTGGCGTCGAAGAACTCGATGCCGTCAAGTGCGCCGCCCATCGGCACGAAGCCGGGCTCCGCCCGTCGTTCCGCCGACACGCCGGCGGCGTCGAGCTCCTCGTCGGTGAAGCGGCGCACGCCGACCTCGCCCGCGAGCACCTTCTCCCAGAACTCGTCCACTGTGGATGATCCCGGGAAGCGGCCGGCCATGCCGACGACCGCGATCTCCAGTCCGGTGTACTCCGTCACGACTTCCTCCCCCGAGCCAGCAATGCCTTCCTGCCACCGGCCGACCGCGTCTCCACCACGCCACCGCCGTCGAAGTGGGCGGCCAGCGCCCGCACCGTCGGGTAGGTGAAGAGCGTCACCGTCGGCACCTCCCGCGCGAACAGCTCCGCGAGCCGGCTGCGCGCCTTGACCAGCAGCACCGAGTTGCCGCCGAGGTCGAAGAAGTTGTCGTCGGCGCCCACGCGGTCCATCCGCAGCACCTCGCGCCAGACGTCGGAGATCGTCCGCTCGGTCTGGTTGCCCGCGGGCACCACGACCCGTTCGGAACGCACCGACTCCGGCTTCGGCAACGCGCGGTGGTCGAGCTTCCCGTTGGGGTTGCGCGGGATCGTCGGCACCGCGACGAACGCCGACGGCACCATGTACTCGGGCAGCCCGCGCCGCAGCGAGGAACGCAGCTCCGCGGCGTCGATCTCGCACCCGTCGGCGGCGACCGCGTAAGCGACCAGCCGCACGTCGCCCGGTACATCCTCGCGGGCGATCACGACCGCCGCGCGAACGGACGGGTGCGCGCACACCGCTGTCTGGATCTCGCCCAGCTCGATCCGGTAGCCGCGCAACTTGATCTGGTCGTCCATCCGGCGCAGGAACTCGATCTGCCCGTCCGGCCGGAACCGCGCGAGGTCACCGGTGCGGTACAGCCGCCCGCCGCCGAACGGATCGGCGATGAACCGGTCCGCCGTGAGCTCCGGCCGGTGCAGGTATCCGCGCGCCACCTGCACGCCACCGAGGTGCAGCTCCCCCGGCACGCCGACGGGCAGCGGTTCCTGGTGCGCGTCCAGCACGTAGGCGGTGCTGCCGGTGATCGGGCGTCCGATCGGCAACGGGCTCTCGGTGCCGTCGCACTCCGCGGCGGTGATCCAGATGGACGCCTCGGTGGGCCCGTAGACGTTGATGAACCGCCGGCCCTCGGCCCACGCGGCCGCAACCTCCTCCGGGCAGGCCTCGCCGCCCGCCATCAACGTCCGCAGGCCGGGCACGGAGGCGGGATCGGTCAACCGCAGCACGGTCGGCGGCAGGCACGCCACGTCGACGCGCTGGGTGGTGATCGTGCGAGCCAGGTCGGGGCCGGGCTGCAGGTCGTGCTGCGCGGCCAGGACGACCGTCGCACCGGACCGCAGCGTCACCATGATGTCCGCGACCGACACGTCGAAGCTGAACGACGCGAACTGCAGCATTCTGTTACCCGGCCCGATGCCGAGCATCCGCGCCAGCTCGTCCGCGAGGTTCACGACACCCCGGTGCGGCAGCATCGCTCCCTTGGGCTTGCCGGTCGACCCGGACGTGTAGATCACGTACGCGAGGTCGTCCGGTTCGACGGTCCATGCCAGACGAGCAGCGGGCACCCCCGAGAAGTCGGTCTCGTCCAGTGGAAGCGTTGCCACGTCAGGGAAGCGCAACGAGAACGCCGCCAGCGTCACGACCACGCGCAGCCCGGAGTCGGCGACCATGTACGCGAGCCGGTCCGCCGGGTACTCCGGGTCGAGCGGCACGTAGGCGGCGCCGGACTTGAGCACACCCTGTTGCGCCACCACGAGGTCGAGCGACCGGGGCAGGCTGATGCCGACGAAGTCGCCACGGCCGATCCCGCGCGACCGCAGCAGGTGCGCGAGCCGGTTGGCGCGCTCGTCCAGCTCCCGGTAGGTCAGCTCCTGGTCCTCGAACACCAGCGCGACGGCGTCGGGCGTGCGGTCGGCCGAGGCCTCGGCCAGCTCGTGCACCAGCACGCCGTCGAGCCGGGCCGTGGGAACCGGGTTCCAGTCCTGGAGGATCTGCGCGCGCTCGGCGGGCGTGATCATGGTCAGGCGGCCGACCGGGCAGGACGGGTCGGCGAGCCCGGAGGCGAGCAGGGTCTCCAGGTGGCCGAGCAGCCGACGCGCGGTCTCGCGTTCGTACAGCGCGCTGTCGAACTCCAGCAGGCCGGTGATCCCACCCTCGGTGGACGTGACGCCCAGCTCCAGGTCCCACTTCGCGGTGCCGGAGTGCGCCGGCACGCGGGAGACCTCGACACCCGGCAACGACAACAGCGAGTGCTGGCCGTCCTCCATGCCGACGATCGTCTGGACGACCGGCTGGTGCGCGGTGCTGCGCGGCGGGGCCAGCGCCTCGACGACGCGTTCGAACGGCAGCTCCTGGTGCTGCTGCGCGGCCAGGGTCGTGTCGCGGACCTGGTGCAGCAGCTCCAAGAAGCTGACGTCGGCGTCCACGCGGGTCCGCAGCGCGACGGTGTTGACGAAGAAGCCGATGGCGTCCTCGATCTCGGCCCGCCGGTTGCCCACGTTGGTGCCGACCACGATGTCGTCGGCGCCGCAGTACCGGTGCAGCAGCACGTTCCACGCGGTCAGCAGCACCATGAACGGGGTGACGCGCTCGGCGAGGCAGAACGCGTCGAGCCGGTCCTTCAGCGCGGAGGGCCAGGCGAACTCGACGGCACCGCCCCGCATCTTCATCACGGCCGGACGCGGACGGTCCGCCGGCAGTTCCAGCACCGGCGGCACCCCGGCGAGCTGTGTGGTCCAGTACTCCAGCAGCCGCGCGCCTTCGGGACCGTCGAGCCACTCGGTCTGCCAGCGGCTGAAGTCGAGGTACTGCGCGGGCGCCGGACCGAGGTCGCGGCCCGCGTAGGCGGCCTCCCACTCGGCGAACAGCAGCTGGGTGCTCCACCCGTCGCAGACGATGTGGTGCATCGACACGAGCAGCAGCGCGTCGGTGGCGTCGAACACCACCAGTTCCGCCCGCAGCAACGGCCCGTCGGAGAGCGAGAACGGCTCCCCGGCCACCTCGGCGGCGCGCTCGGCCGCGAACGCGTCGCGGTCGGCGACGTCCACATGCGACACCACGAGCGAGAACTGCGGCTCCGGCAGGATCACCTGGCGCGGCTCGCCGTCGAGGTCGAGGAACACGGTCCGCAGCACCTCGTGCCGCCGGCCGACCTCCAGCAACGCCCCGCCCAGCGCGTCGGCGTCCACGGTGCCGCGCAGCCGGAAGGCGTACGGCACGTTGTAGACTGCGCTGCCGGGGTGCAGCTGGTCGAGCAGCCACAGCTGGCGCTGCCCGGACGACACCGGGTAGACGCCGAAGTCCTCACCCCGTTCGGCGAGCTGGGCGAACACCGCCGCCCGCTTCTCGGGGTCCAGCGCCTTCAAGCGCCGCAACACGTCCTGCACGACTTCCCCTCCAGTCACAGATCGAGCAGGTCGGCGACCGAACGCGAGGCCCTGGCCTCGGCTCGGATCACGCCGACGGGTACGGGTGTGGTGTCGCGCAACCGGTCGACCTCGGTCGCGATGCCGGCGACGGTCGGGTGGTCGAAGAGCGACCGCATCGGCAGCCGGACACCCAGTTCGCTCTCGACGCGGGCGAGGATCCTCGCCGCCTTCAGCGAGTGGCCGCCGCAGTCGAAGAAGTTGGTGTCGCGCCCGACCGACTCGGCGCCGAGCACCTGGCGCCACAGGTTCGCGACGGCGACCTCGGTGAGCGTGCGCGGCTCGTCGAACTCCTCGTCCGCGGTGATCTCCGGGTCGGGCAACGCGCGCAGGTCGAGCTTCCCGTTGCGGGTCAACGGCAACGACTCCAGCGGCACCAGCGCGGACGGCACCAGGTAGGCGGGCAGCGCGGCGCGCACGTGCCGCGCCAGTTCGTCGAGCTGCTCCTCGCCCGCCCGCTCCAGCACGACGTACCCGACCAGGCGGACGTCACCGGCGGCGTCCGGGAGCGGCACGACCACGGCCTGGCGCACCAGTCCCGACGAGTGCAGGCAGGCCTCGACCTCGCCCGGCTCGATCCGGAAGCCGCGGATCTTGACCTGGCGGTCGGCCCGGCCGAGGTACTCGAAGGTCCCGTCCGGCAGCAACCGCGCGAGGTCACCGGTCCGGTACAGCCGCGAGCCGGGCTTGCCACCCAGGTGGTCCGGGACGAACTTGTCGGCGGTCAGCGCGGGGTTCCCGACGTAGCCGCGGCCGACGCCGTCACCGCCGATGCACAGCTCGCCCACGGCCATCGGCGGAACCGGCTCCAGGTACTGGTCCAGCACGTAGAGCTGGGTGTTGCTCAGCCCGCGTCCCAACGGGATGCGTCCTGGTGCGCGTTCGCACTCGTGGCTCGACGCGAAGGTCGTGGTCTCGGTGGGGCCGTAGCCGTTCACGACGTGCCGGGGGCCGCCGGGGTGTGCAATGAGCGCGGCGACCGCGTGCTCGTCCGGCTGCTCGCCGCCGAACACGAAGTAGCGCAGGCCGGACAGCGCGCCCGGCAGCTCGCGCGCCACGTGCATCGCGACGGACGTGGTGAGGAACAACGTGTCGATCGCGTTGGCCCGCAACCACTCCCCCAGCGCCGCCGGGTCGAGCGCGACGTCCTTGGGCAGGCCGACCAGGCGACCGCCGTTGAGCAGGGCGCCCCAGATCTCGAACGTCGCCGCGTCGAACGTCGTCGTCGAGGCCTGCGCGACCCGGTCACCGGGCGCGAAGTCGACGTAGTTCGTGTCGCGGACCAGCCGGACCACGTTGCGGTGGCTGACGCACACGCCTTTCGGCATGCCGGTCGACCCGGAGGTGTACATCACGTACGCGAGGTCGTCCGCGACCAGCGTCCGTTGTGGACGGTCGGCGGGGCAGGTGAGGACCATCGCCGACAGGTCGACCAGTTCGACGCCCAGCTCGACGGCACGATCGGCGACCACCACGGCGGCGGAGGCGTCCTCGCACAACGACTGCAGCCGGTCGCGCGGGTACTCCGGGTCGAGCGGCAGGTACGCGCCACCGGCTTTGAGCACGGCGATCGCGGCGACGATCCAGTCCACGCCGCGGTCCAGCAGGATGCCGACGGGCGTTCCCGCGGCCACGCCGAGGGTGCCGAGGTGGGCGGCGAGCCGGTTGGCCCGCTGGTCCAGTTCGGCGTAGGTGAGCCGCACGCCGCCGAACTCGACGGCGACGTCCGCGGCGAAGCGGTCGACGGTCTGTTCGAACAGCTCGACGAGCGTCGCGTCCGCCGGGTAGGCGGTGGCGTTCGCGTTGAGGTCGTGGACGATCCGGCTGCGCTCGTCGCCGGAGAGCAGCGACAGGTTCGACAGCCGCGTGTCCGGCGCGCTGGTGAGCTGGCCGAGCACGGTGGCGAAGCGCTCGGTCAGGTCGACGACGTCGGCGCGCCGGTACAGCGCCGTGCGGAACTTGACCCATCCGCGCATCTCGCCGCCGCCGGAGTCGGGCAGCTGCAGTTCGAGGTCGTAGAGGCTCTGGTCGCTGGTGCCCTGGACGAACGTGAACACGCACCCGCCGGCGGCCAGCGGACCGGCCAGCGGCGGCGGGGACGCGAAGACGACCTGGAAGACCGGGTGCCGGTCGCCGTCCCCGGTCTGTCCGAGCGCGGAGCAGACCTCGTGGAACGGCGCGTCGCGGTGGTCGAGCGCGTCCAGCACGGAGCCGCGCACGACGTCCATCACCTCGCTGAACGTCGGGTCCCAGCCGAGGCGCACCCGCAGCGCCAGCATGTTCACGAAGTAGCCGACCAGTTCGTGGGTGTCGGCGTGCTCGCGGCCGGCCGACGGGGAACCGACCACGACGTCCGACGAGCCGGTCAAGCGGTGCAGCAGCACGGAGAACGCGCTCAGCAGCACCATGAACGACGACGACCGGTGCGTGCTCGCGGCGCGGCGCACCGCGTTCGCCAGGTCCTGCGGCACGACGAGAGGCAACGACTCGGCGGCGAAGTCCGGCGGGGCGGGACGGGTGCGGATGGCCGGCAGCTCCAGCGGTTCCGGCAGGTCGGCCAGCTCGGTGAGCCAGTGCTCCACGCCGCCGCCGAGCGGCGCGATGTCGCGGTAGGCGACCGCGGGCCGGGGCAACGCGACGTCCCCTCCGTCGACCGCGGCCTGGTAGCAGCGCGGCAGCTCGTCCTGGATCACGGCGACGGACGCGCCGTCGATCGCGATGTGGTGCACCAGCAGCACGAGCTGGTGGCGGTCGTCCTCCAGGCGCAGCAACACGATCCGCAACGGCAGACCCGAGGTGATGTCGACACGGTGAGCGAGTTCGTTCGCTACCAACGCTTCGGCGCGTGCGGTGCGTTCGGCCGGTGCGAGGTCGCGGAGGTCGCGTGCCGCGATCGACACGTGGGCCTCCAGCGCGACGGACGCCACTAGCGCGTCGCCGTCCAGCCGGTAGCTGGTGCGCAACGGCTCGTGCCGGTCGATCAACGCGTTCAGCGCGGCGGCGAGCGCGTAGGTGTCGAGCTCGCCGGTGATCTCCACGTGCACCGGCACGGTGTTGAACGTGACGTCCGGCGCGAGCTGGTCGGAGAACCAGATCTGCTGCTGGCCGCGGGTAGCGGGGAACTGGTCGGTCACTGCACACCTTCCCTGGCCGCGAGCGACCGCACGAGGCTCGTCACCGCCGCCGGATCGTCTTTGAGGTAGAAGTGGCCGCCCGGCCGGACCACGAGGTCGAAGCCGGCGACGGTGTGGTGCCGCCAGGCGGCGACGTCGGCCACGGTCGCGAGCGGGTCGTCGGTGCCGGAGAACGCGGTGACCGGCACGTCGACGACGTCGCGCGTGCCGTGGAACCCGGCGCACACCGTCAGGTCGGCGCGCAGCGTCGGCAGGATCAGCGCCAGCATGTCCCTGTGTGCCACCAGGTCTGCGGGCACACCGCCGAGCGTGGTCATCCAGTCGAGCAGGCCCGCGTCGTCGAGCAGGTGGGGTGCGCCGCCGAACGCGAGGTGCGGCGCCTTGGCCGCGGACACCACGAGGTGTTCGGCCAGCTCGCCCAGGCGCCGGGCCAGGTCGAACGCGAGCAGCCCGCCCATGCTGTGGCCGAACAGCACCACCGGTGCCGCGATCTCCGCGCGGATCGCCTCGGCCAGCGGCACGGTGATCGCCGCGGCCTCGGTGAGCGCGGGTTCGCCGAATCGCCTTTCCCTGCCCGGCAACGCCGCGACCCACAGGTCGACGGACTCGCCCAGCAGGTCCGCCCAGTCCCAGTAGGCCGACGCGCCACCCCCGGCGTACGGCAGGCACACCACCCGCAGTGCCGCGCCCGGCCTCGGCTTCGGCCGGACGAGCCAGCCGCTTCCCCCGTTTTCGTTCACCAGACGAAGCTACGAAGCGGGTCTTAGCGCACCCTTCGGGAAACCTGACGGCTCTCTTATGCCTGTCCTAGCAGCACAAACGCGACCGGGGCCGCCGTTCGCACCAGCGCGGTGCGAACGGCGGCCCCGGTGACCGCGAGGGCGGACTCAGCCCGCCCGAAGAACCTCCGAACCCTTCGCACCGAACAGGTCCGGCTCGGCGGGCCGGACCCCGATGTCGCGCATCTGCTCCAGGTACACCTGGTACCGCCGCCGCGCCTCGCCGTGCCGTCCAGCGGCCCGCAGCGCCCGCACCAGCCGCACGTGCGCGCTCTCGTCGTAGCGGTCGAGCTCGAGCATCCGGATCAGGTAGCCGACCTGCAGGTCGGGGTCGCGCACCAGCCGCACCAACGCCCGCAGCACAGCCGTGTACCGCGCGCTCACCTCCTCGCGCACCTGGACCGCCCACTGCTCGTAGGGCTCCTCCGCCAGGAACTCCCCGAGGTACAGCTCGTCGGCGTCGGTCAGCAACGACGCCGCGGCCGGGTCGCCGCGCCGGTCCGCCACGAGCGCGATGCTCGCGGCGTCCAGGAACCCGGCGACGTCGAGGTCCACGAAGGACAGGTCGAGCGACACCGTGTCGCGGTCCGCCACCAGCGGTTCGGCATCGGCCGGCAGGCCCGGCACCGACAACACCGCCCGCAACGTCGACAGCAGCACGGACAACCGGTTCGCCGTGCGGTCCGACCGGTCGTCCGGCCACAGCAGCTCCACGAGCTGCGGCCGCGGCACCGCCCGTCCCCGGTTCGCCGCCAGGATCTTGAGCAGGTCGCGCGCCTTCTTCGACTGCCACGACGCGGCCGGCACCGGGACTCCGTCGCGCAACACCTGGAACCCGCCGAGCGTCCGCACGGCGATCCGCGCGCGCCGCCGCGTCCCCACGCCCAGCACGTCGGCCATCAGGACGTCGGTGCGCACCCCGTGCGCCCGCAGCTCGTTCTCGAACGACGTCGTCTCGGCACCGGTCGAGCGCGCCAGCGCCAGTTCCGCGGTGGCCGCTCCCACCGGGTCGCCCGCGGCCCGCCACACCATCGCGGCCTCGGCCAGCAACGCCGGTCCGTCGGCCGAGGTCGCCGCCGCGAGCTGCAGCGCGTCCGCGAGACCCGCCCGGTCTCCGCGCCTGCCCGCGAGCGAGCGGGCCGTCGCCGCGTCCGCGCGCGCCGTCTCCCGGTCCCCCGCGAGCACGGCGACCCAGCCGCGGGCGAGCAGCGCGGGCACCTCGCGCACCTGCAGCACCTGGCTCGTGGCCACCGCTTCCTCGGCCAACGTCCGCGCGGCGCTCACGTCCTCGCCCGCGACGACCCGCGCGAGCGTCGCCCGCACCAGCGGGTCGGCACCGGGCAGCACCAGCGCCTCGTCGAGGAACGCCTGCGCCTGCCCGGGTTCTCCGCGCCGACGGTGGGCCTCCGCCTTGACCACCAGGTTCCGCGGGCACGTACCGGCGTCGCGTAGGGCGTCGTCGAAACGCCCGAGCCGGACGGCCGCCAGCGCCCGGACGCCGCGGCAGTCCTGCTCGTGGCCGGTGAGCCCGGCCTGCCTGCCGAGGACGAGCAGCTCGTCGACCTCGGCGAGCGCCTGCTCCGGTCCGAACTCGTCCGCGAGGAACCGCGCGCGTTCGCACCGGATCGTGAGCTCCAGCATCCGGCAGCCGGCCCGGCGCGCCCGGTCCGCGGCCCGGCCGTAGTGCATCTCGAACGCCACCCGATCGCCGCCGAAACCCGCCAGCACCCCGAAAGCCCTGCTGCTCCAGGCGAACGCGGCGTGTCCGCCGCACCTCTTCGCGGACTCGGCGCACCGCTCCGCCAGTTCTTCAGCGCGCTCGATGCGCCCGGTCACCCGGAACCAGCGCACCGCGAGCGACAGCAGCCGCACCTCGTCCAGGGACGCGAGGTCGTCGAACACCGTCCGCTCGAACACCTCGACGGCCTGGCCGGTCTGGCCCGCCAGGGCGTGCAGCTGTCCGCGGCGCCACGACGACCGCACGGTGTGCTCGCCCGCCTGCTCGTAGCAGTGCAGCGCGCCGAGCCAGTCCCCCTTGTGCTGCAGGGCGAAACCCCACACCAGGTACAGCCGCGAGTCGTCGATCTCCAGTTGTTCCAGCGCGGTGAGCACCGCGTCCGCGTCGCCTCCGGCCACGATCTGCTCGTCGCGGCGCAGCAACAACCGCGCGACCAGGTCCCACCTCCGCACGGCGACCAGGTGCGCGAGTGCGTCGGCGTGCGCACCGGTGCGTTCGCAGAACACGGCGGCCTTCAGCCGAATCTCTTCGTCCTCCAAGCCGTCCTGGCGCAGCAGGTTTGCGACGGGTTCGAGGACGCGCCAGTCCGGCCCGGTCACCAGTCCGCGCTGGGCCAGTCCGGCCAGCGTCTCACGCACGTCGGAGAACCCGAGCGCGACGCACAGCGCCGTGGACACCCTGCCCAGCAACGCGATCGCCCGCACCAGGTCCTGGTTCCGCTCGGGTTCCGCCGCCAGCGCGGAGGCCGCCACCTCCTCGGTCAGCTCGCCGTGGCACACCGCCGCGGGCCAGCCGCCGGTCCGCGCCAGCACCTCCCCAGCGTCCCCGTCGACGAGCGCGGCGATCTCCTGCTCGGAGAAGGCGAGCTCGCGCGCAACGACCTCGGCGGCCGGTCCGGGGTCGAACGCCAGCGCGCCGCGAGTCAGCAGCACCAGGCCGAACCGGTCGGGGCTGGTGCGGCACAACGCCTCCAGCAGCCGGGCGCTCTCGCCGCGCACCGCGTCCGCGTCGTCGACGACCAGCACGAGCGGTTCGTCGAGGTGCACGTCCAGCAGGCCGCAGATCAGGGCGGCGACCGTCTCGGCACCCTGGGCCGTCGTTGTGATCAGCTCGGCGGGCAGGCGCGGTAATCGCTGTCTCAGCGCGCGCAACAGCCCGCGCGACAGGCGTTCCAGCGACACGTCGGCGGCGTCGAGCCACGCCGCCCTGCGCGTGGCCGCCCACGCGGCGACCGACGTCGTCTTCCCCCAACCGGGCCCCGCCGTCACCACGACCACCTTGTGGGCGGCCGCGGCGTCGAGCGTCGCGGTCAGCGCGGGCCGATCCACCAGCCTTGCGGGTAACGCGGGCTGCAGCATCTTCGTGCACCACTTCCTACCTGTTCGACCTGTCGGAAGCAGTGCACCAACGCCGTGCATCCGTGCCGCATCGATGACCGATGCACGGATGTCGTCGCTGGTCAGCTCACTTTCGCGACCTCGCGCACGACCGTCAGCGCGCGGGGCGCGGGCCGCCCGCACGCGCACCGCATGCAGCCCGTGCCGGTGCCGGCCAGGTGCGCGCGGGCGTTGTCCGCGTCCACCGCGCCGTCCGGGTAGAGTTCGACGGCCCGTTCCCAGTGCGTGCGCGCCCACTCGTGCTCGCTGCGCCGGGCCGCCACGTGGGCGAGACCCTCGTGCGCCCGTGCCCGCACCATCGGCAGCACGCCCGCCATCGCCAGTTCCTCGGCCTCGCGGAACATGGCCTCGGCCTCGCGCAGCCGACCGGCGGCCAGGCAGGTCTCGCCGAGCCCGTTCAGCGCGTCGCCCTCGGGCTCGCGCAGGTCCATCCGCCGCGCCGAGTCCAGGGCCTCCCGGCCGGCGGTGAACGCGTCCGCGATCCGGCCCTGCCTGCGGTAGGTGACCCCCAGCCAGGCCAACGAGATGCACTCGCCCCGGCTCATGCCGATCTCCCGGCTGAGCCGCACGGCGCGTTCGAGCGCGGTGGCCGCCTCACCGTCGCGGCCGCGCAGCTGGGCGAGCCAGCCGAGGTTGATGAGCACCACGACCTCGCCACCGGTGTACCCGCCGCGCTGGTGCATCGCCAGTGCGGCGCGGAACCGGGCGTCGGCCTCGGCGTGGCGACCGAGGTTGCAGTCGACGAACCCGAGGTCGATGGTCGAGTTGACCTCCGCCCGCTGGTCGCCGACGGACCGCGCGAGCTCGACGGCCTCCGCGAAGCTGCCGGCGGCGTCGGTCAGCATGCCCGCCTGCACCTGTGCGGCACCCAGGTCGCGCAGACCTCCCACGACCGCGGGCAGGTCGCCCAGCTCGCGGCTGATCGCGATCGCCCGGCCGAGGAAGTCGAGCACCTCGCCGTGGCGGCCCTCCTCCCGCAACGCGAACGCCATGTTCGTCAGCGCCATCGACTCGCCACACCGGTCGCCGAGCGCCTGCGCGGCCTTCAACGCGTTGCGGGACAACTCCAGCACGCCGGACCGCAGTCCCACGCGGGTCAGGTAGGGCATCAGCAGGCACGGCAGCTGCCACGCGTGCACGTGCCAGCCGTGTGCGCTCGCGTACCCGGCCACCGCCACCATGTTCTTGTACTCGGCGCGGAGCTGGCGCACGTCGTCCTCTTCGGACTCGGAGGCGGGCAGTTCCGGTCGCCACGTGAGGTCCGGCTCGAAGCCGCGCCGTCCCGGCAGGGAGCGCCGGCCGCGCACGTCGGCGAGGTGCAGGTAGTAGTCGAACAACCGGTGCCGCGCGGTGTCCAGTTCGGACGGTGCGCCGGCGCGGTCGGCGAGGTCGAGGGCGCAGTCGCGGACGAGGTCGTGCAGGCAGTAGCGGTCGGACCTGCGCTGCATCAGCAGGTTGCACTCGACGAGCTCCTCCAGCACGTCCTGCGCGTCCCAGACAGGCACCCCGGCGAGCGCGGCGGCGGCGTGGGCGTCGAAGTCGGTGCCGGGCACGAGCGCCAGCAACCGGAACAGCTCCTGCCGGTCGGCCGGGAGGTGCTGGTACGACAGTGCGAGCACGCCCGCCACGCTGACGTCGTTCGCGGTGAACGCCCGCGCCCGGCGCTGCCGGTCCCGCAGCTGCTCGGCGAGGTGGGCGATGCTCCACGGCCGCCGGCGGAAGCGCGAGGCCGCGATCCGGATCGCCAGCGGGAGCCCGCCGCACAACGAGATCACGTCCGCGACCGCCTCGGGTTCGGCGTCCGCCCGTTCCTGGCCCGCGATCCGGCTGAACAACGCCGCCCCGTCGGCCGCGGGCAGCACGTCGAGCGACACCGGGACGGCACCCTCGATCGACATCAGGTGGCACCGGCTCACCACCAGCACGACGGAGCGGGACGCGCCGAGCAGCAGCGGCCGGACCTGGCCCGCGTCGGCGGCGTTGTCGAGCACCACCAGCAGGCGGCGGCCGGACACCTCGGTCAGCCACAGGTCGCGGCGCGCGGCCGGGTCCACCGGGATGCGCTCCGGCGGCACGCCGATCTGGCGCAGCAGCAGTTCGAGCGCGGCGCCCGCGGCCAGCGGCTCGGTGTCCGCGGTGAAGCCGCGCAGGTCGACGTAGCAGCGCCCGTCGGGAAAGCGGTCCTCCAGCCGGTTCGCCACGTGCACGGCCAGCGCGGTCTTGCCGATGCCGCCCATGCCCTCGATGGTGACGATGGCGGGCCCCCGGTCGCCGACCGCCTCGACCAGTGCGTCCACTTCGGACTCGCGGCCCGTGAAGTCGGGGATGTCGAACGGGAGCGGCGACCGGCGGGGTTCCGCCACCAGGACCGGTCGCGCGCGCAGGAACTCGGCGTGCAGGCCGGTCAGCTCGGGCCCCGGGTCGGCACCCAGCTCGTCGGCCAGCACCCGGCGACCCTGCTCGAACACGGTCAGCGCGTCACCGCGGCGCCCGGCCCGGTCCAGTGCCCGCATCAGCGTGGCGCGCAGCGACTCCCGCAACGGGTGCTCGGCGACCTGGCCCATCAGCTCTCCCAGCAGCGAGGTCACCTCCCCCAGCTCCAGCCGCAGCTCGGCGAGCCGCTCCACCGCCTGCAGCCGCCGCTCCCGCAGCGCCTCGGCCTCCGCGTCGATCGACGGGGACGTGAGCCCGGTCAGCACCGGTCCCCGCCACAGGTCGAGCGCGCTCTGCAGCAACGCCACGGCCTGCGCCGGTTCTCCCCTCCCGGCGAGGACGTCCGCCTCGCGGATCCGGGCGCGGAACAGGTCCGCGTCGAGGCTGCCCTCCGGCAGGTCGAGACGGTAGCCGTGGGTGGTGGTCGTCAGGTGGCCACCGCCCCGCGTGACGACGCGACGCACCGCGGCCGCCGCGTTGCAGACCTGGCGGCGGGCGGTCTGGGGCGGGTCCTCCCACAGCTCGTCGATGAGCCGGTCGAAGGACACGACGGTGCCGGTGCCGAGCAGCAGGAGCGCGAGCAGCTTGCGCTGCCGCTCCCCGCCGAGCGCGACGGGGCGCCCACCGGACCGCAGCTCCAGCGGACCCAGAATCCGATAATCCATTCAGCCGCACGCTTTCCGTCTCGGAGTACGCCAGTGTCGGCCGTCGGCGGACATCGGTGGCACCGCGGCGAATACAGGAGATATCACCTTTAAGAGTGGACAAGAGGCGGAAAGATACCCCGGATTCTCTGTACCGATTCAGCCTCGCCTGGAATCACGCTGCGGAGCCGCTCGCACACGCCCGGTTACCAGTTGACGAAGTGGACAAACGCTGTCATATTCCCCTCCGCAGTGATGAGGAAGGGAGGTTCCTCATCGCATCCGGGAGGGGATCAAGAAATGAGAACCGCGGGTTTCTTCGGCGCGCTATTGGCGGCTGCGGCACTGGCCGCGATCACCATTGCCAGTTCTGCTGCGGACACGACACCTGTCGATTCCGGCAACCAGACGGCACTCATCATCGGGCCGTGCACGACGGGCGAGTGCTGAACCGACCGGGTTTTCCGGTCCGATGTCCACCGAAATGGACACCCAGGCCCGTGCCGCGAAAGGCATGGCCTTCACCGGCGCCGCACTCGGCGTGATTCTGCTCGCGACCACTGCCGCCCAGTTGCCCGCCGACGTCGTCGGACCGGGAATCAGCGCCCAGCGGGACGCGTTCCGGCTGTTCTGGCCCGTCGGAATGCAGCTCTTCACCAATGCGGCGGGGCGCGAGTTCACCGTGGTGTACCGCCACGACAAAGCCGCCGGCACGTTCGTCCCGATCACCCGGACCGCGGGTGACCGGGACTACCTGGGCGGCCTCGACCGCGGCGCCTACGCGGACCTGGTCCGGCTGCTGGCCCTGGCACGGGAGCTGCCG
Source organism: Lentzea albida (assembly GCF_900111005.1). GTDB lineage: Bacteria > Actinomycetota > Actinomycetes > Mycobacteriales > Pseudonocardiaceae > Lentzea > Lentzea albida. The sequence goes on along the minus strand of NZ_FOFV01000027.1, from coordinate 84,228 downwards.
GAGGACCGCTGGCGGGACTGCGCCGGACCGGCGGTCGCCGACTGCGCCGCCGTCGTCTCCACCACTCTCGCGGTGCCCTTGACCAGCTACTTCACCGATCCGACCGCGTGCGGACCCACCGTCTTCGCCGTCGAGAGGCCCAGCCGGGAGGGCACGACCCGGCACGTCGTCCGAGTCGTCCCCGTGGAACTCACGTGCGCACCGCGGTAGCCCGCGCGCTCGCGTTCGAACCCCGTACGCGAGCCCTCGGCGTCGCCCGGTCGCTGGTCGCGATCGCGGAACTGTCCGCACTCGTGTTCACCTCGGACACCGACTTGTTCCCTGCCGTGCCGAATGGACCGATCGGCCCCCGATGCGACGGTCTGCGCGCCCTTTCGCTCTGGTGCGCGGACACTTCTCCGGTCGCGCAGACCGTTGTCCGACTGCTCACGATCGCCGCACTCGTGCTCGCGGCCTCGGGTTACCGACCGCGCTGGACGTGCATTCCGCAGTGGTACGCGACCTTCAGTCTCGCCGCCGCGATGCACGTGCCCAACGGCGGCGAGAACGTGGCCCGAATCGTCACCCTTCTGTTGATCCCGCTGTGCCTCGCCGACGATCGCGTCTGGCACTGGACACGTCCGGACACGCCATTACCGGCGTGGTGGAGCGGCGCGTCCTGGATCGCCCATTGGGCCGTTCGAGTGCAAGTCGTGCTCGTCTACGGCCAGGCGGTCTGGATCAAACTCCGGGAACCGGAATGGCGCGACGGCAGCGCGATGCACCATGTGATGCAGGACGCGTATTTCGGAACCGGTTCGCTGCTCGTGCCGTTCGCGGATTCGGCACTCCTGTCCCCCGCGATCACGTGGGGGACGATCCTGCTCGAATCGGCGATCGTGATTTGCGTGCTCGGGAATTCCCGGTCGCGCCGCGCCGCCCTGGCGTTCGCCGTCGTGCTGCACGGCGGGATCGTGCTGGCGCTCGGCCTGGTGAGCTTCGGCCTGGTGATGATCGGCTTCGTGGCCGCCGCGAGCAGCGGCCGGACGGAGCAGCCCGTCAGCGCGCCCGTGCCGTAGGGCGACGCGCTCCGGTGTTGCAGGGGGTGGCGACCTGACTGCCGGAACGCGCCGGATCCGTTGCCACCGAGCTGAACCGTTCCGGCAGCAGACCGAGATCACCCGGAAGCTGGTCGTCGATCAGATCGGTGTGCACGACCTCGACGAGGAGTACCAATGCGGCCGCGCGATGCGGACGGGAGGAGACCTACGAGTTGGCCTTTGAGTTGGCCCTGCGCCCGCTGAACGATCCGCCCGCATGGTCGCCGACGACGTACACACCAACGACATCGACGAGCGAACTGGGGGCGTGGGCGCAAGTCTCTTGCTCGGCCATGCGGAAACCTGACGTTCCCGAACCTTGCTGAGTTGGGAGCACGCCGACGGTAGGCTCTCCCGGGAGCCGAGGTAGCCAGGAGGGGCGGGTGTTCGGTTCGGTCTTGCGTGCTCGGCGTCGGCGTGCCGGTCTCACCCAGGAGGCGCTTGCCGAGCGGTCCGGTCTGGGCGTGCGCACCATCCGAAAGCTCGAGAACGGTCTCATCCGCCGTCCCCGCCACGACACCGTGCGGCTGCTGGCGGACGGGCTGAACCTGACGGGCGAGGACCGCGACGCCTTCGTCGAGTCCGCGCTCGCCGAGGACGACGCCGACGTGGTGGCGCGGCGGCCGCCGCCGGTCTTCTCCCTGCCGTCGGACACGGCCGACTTCACCGGGATGGACGAGCAGATCGCGGTCATGGAGGCGCGGCTGGCCGAGCGGCAGGCGGCCGGCACCGCGGTTCCGGTGGTCGCGCTGGCCGGCGCGGCCGGGATGGGCAAGACGACGGTCGCGGTGCACGTCGCCCACCGCCTGCGCCGGATCTACCCCGACGGTGGCATGTTCATCAACCTCCGCGGGACACAAGCGAACCCGGTGCCTCCCGACGAGGCGCTCGGGCGGTTGCTGCACGCGCTCAACGAGTCGGCCGCCGCGTCGGCGCGCAGCCTCGACGAGAAGGTCGAGCGGTACCGGCTGACCCTCGCCGCCCGGCGCGTCCTGGTCGTGCTCGACGACGCGGGCGGCCTCGAGCAGGTGGCGCCGCTCCTGCCGGGCCACCCCGGCTGCGGGGTGATCATCACCAGCCGTGCGCCGGTCGCCGGTCTGCCAGGGGTGATCACGCTCGACGTCCAGGCGATGAGCGAGTCGCACGCCCTGGGGTTGCTCCGGCACATCATCGGCGACACCCGGCTCAGCCAGGATCCGGGTGCCGCGGAAACCCTCGTGCGGCTGTGCGACCGGGTTCCGCTGGCGGTGCGGATCGCGGGCGCGCGGCTGGCCAACCGTCCACAGTGGCCGGTCGCGACGCTGGTGGGCCGGATGCGTGACGAGCGGCGCAGGCTGGACGAGCTCCGGCTCGGCGAGTTCGGCGTGCGCTCGTCGCTGGCGGTCAGCTACCACGGACTCGACGAGACGGGCAAACGGGCTTTCCGGCTGCTCGGTTTCCTCGACCCGTCCGACTTCGCGGCGTCGACCGCCGCCGCGCTGCTCGCCGTGCCCGTCGCCGCGGCGGAGGACGTCCTCGACCGGCTCGCCGACGCACGGCTGGTCGAGTACATCTCGAAGACGGGCGGCCGGATCCGGTACCGCATGCACGACCTCGTCCGGATCTACGCCAGGGAGTGCGCGGAGGCGGAGGAGAGCGCCGAGGACCGCACGACGGCCGTGGCGCGCGCGATCACCCAGGCGCTGCGGGCGGTCGAGGCGGTGGCCGAGCACCTGCCGGTGGCCGTGCGCCGCCTGTACCAGCCGGACCTGGACCCGAGCTGGCTCGCGGTCGACGGAGGCTACGGGCCCGAACTGCTCGACGAGGAACCGATGCTGGTCGCGATGGTCGAGCGGGCGAGCGCGCTCGGACTGGACCGGCTCGCGTGCGCACTGGCGGAGGCCCTGGTGTTCGCCGTTTTCGGCACCTACAACCGGTTCGACGGCTGGGACCGCACCCACGCCGCGGCCTGCGCCGCCGCGGACGCGGCCGGCAACGACTCGGGACGGGCCGCGCTGGAATGCGGCCTCGGTCAGCTCCGGTACACCGAAGACCGCTTCGCCGAAGCGAAGCACCACTTCCAGCTGGCCATCGACCGCTTCCGCGCGGGCGGGAACCCGCACGGCGAAGCGGTCGCGACCAACGGCATCGGCACGGCCCACCGCGAGCTGGGCGAACACGACCTGGCCCTGCTGTACCACGAACGAGCCCGGGAAGCCTTGTCCGCACTGGGCGACTGGCACGGCGTCGCGCACGCGCTCTACGGAATCGGCCACGCACACCGGGAACTGGGCCACGACGAACTGGCGGCACACCACCTGGAAGAAGCGGCACGCCAGTACCGCCGCATCGGACACCACCGCGGCGAGGCGATCGCGATCCGGGGCATCGGCTTGATCCACCGGGCCCGCGACGAACACGAGCCGGCCGAACAGTTCTGCGAACGAGCACACCGGATCATCGAGACGACCGGCGACCGGCACCTGCGGTGCTACACCTCGCAGGCACTGGCGAAGGTCTGGATCCGCCGCGGCGCGACCGACCGGGCGAGACCGGTGCTGCTGAACAGCCTTCGCGTGTGCCGAGAACACCAGGACCGCCTCGGAGTCGCGCTCGTGCTCCGCACGATCGGCGAACTGCACCTGGCGGAAGGCGACGCCGAGTCCGCCCTGCACTGGCTGGCCCAGGCCATGACGATCTGGCGTCACCTCCACCTCCGCCTCTGGCAGGCCCGCACCCTCCGGGACATCGGGGCGGCACATGCCGTCGCATCGGACTGCACCCGGGCCCACCAGCACTGGGCGGAGGCCATGACCATCTTCCGCGCCCACCGCACAAGGGAAGCGGGAGAGCTCGACACCTGGCGCCGTTCGTGGGGCTGCCACTGCGATCCGGACGTGCTGGTCGAGCGGTAGAGCGAGCCGGTCGACCCGCTCCACCGCTCAGGAGGTCCCCCCTCGCAGACCTCCGTCCTACCTCACAGCCAGCCGGAGCCGACCGTGTTGCCACATGGTGCGACGGGTGCCCAACTGGCCGAGCCGTTCACCGGATCGGTGTGGTGCCACCAGCGGAGGACTCCTGCCTGGTCGGCGGCGTAGATCCGGCCGTCACCGGCCGCGAGAACGGTCTGGTAGTTGCAGACCCCCTCGACCCAGCCGGACCCGATGCCCGCCCCGCTGTTTCCGGCCCACCCGGCGCCCGACCCGTCGTCCGGCGTGAGATACCGGTACCACCGCAGCGATCCGTCGTGTCCGATGGCGTAGAGCACCCCGTTGGCCGCGGTGATCGAGCGGAACGTGTGCCAGCCCGACCCGATGACCTTGCCGGAGTTCGGTGCCCAGGAACCGCCGGAACCAGGCGTTCCGCGATACCGGTACCAGTGCAGCGCGCCGGTCCACGAGACGCCGTAGATGACCCCCGCGCCGGCGGAGACGACGAACTTGAAGGTGTTCCACCCGTTGCCGATCAGCGCGCCGCTGGCCGCGGCGAACCCCTGGTCTGTGTCGTAGCGGTACCACTGCATGTCGCCGTTCGGGCGGACACCGAACAGGGTCCGGTCCGCGGCGACGAGCTTGTCGAAGTACTGGAACCCGGTGCCCGCGGTGAACGAGGACTCCCAGCTCGGCGTGCCCGAGGACCAGCCGGTGTGCCGGTACCAGCTCAGTGCCCCGTCGTCGCCGACGAGGTTCAACCGGCCCAGCTGGCCGGACACGACGTCGTTCGCGAGCTTCGCGTAGCGGATCGGGGAGTAGGAGTTGACCTTGGACTGAGACCAGACGGCCGCCCGGGTCCGGTCGACCGCCCCGGTCTGCTCGTACACCAGCGCGCCGCCGGAGACCCACGCCACGAACAGGGCGGCGTGGTCGTTGTTGGGGTCGCTGTCCGCGATGTGCAGCAGCAGCGCGTCACCTGGCGCGAGCTGCGACTGGGCGATCGAGACGGTCCGCCCGCTGGAGTGCGCCGGCCGCAGGTTGCCCGTGTACCAGGCGTTCCCCAGGCCACCCATCCCCCAGGCCATGGCCAGGAACCCGGAACAGTCCTGCCGGTACGAGCCGTAACTGTTGTTGTGGCAGGAAGACTGCGAGTACGGCACGAAGTCGCCGTAATAGTTGATCGGGTCGGCAGTGGTGTCGACGCGGGCCAGCCACGACCGCGCCCGGCGCAGCACCTCGCTGCGGGACGGCACGAGATCGTTGCCGTTGTCCAGGCACGTCGCCTGGACCCCGACGTCCGGCTCGGCGGCCGCGGTGCCGCCACCTCCCAGCAGTCCCGCTGCCACCACCGCGGCGGTGACGATGATCGTGGTCAGTCGTCTCATCATTCCCCCTCCTCGTCCGGGCGGCACCGTCGTTGCGCACCACCCGCTCAGGAGCGTCGCGTGCACAGCGGCGGTGTGACAGGTCCGCGACCGGCCGCTGACCGGCACCTTGACGACCCGCGGGAGAACCTGTGGGGTTCGGCGAGCCGGTCGCCGGCGGTCTGCCGCCGCTTGCATGTCGGTTGTTCGACCCACTGCGCCGAGCTGCACGTCTCGGTAACTTGCGATCACCCGAAGGCTTGGAGGAGCAGCATGTCCACCACCCGGCCCCTCGTCACCGGCCCGGCCACCTGCGTGGCGCGCGTGCCCGCCGGTACCAAGGCGCGCACGGTCATCAACGCTCACCGGAAAGACGACCGCGGCCGGAAGGGCGTGGGCGCGCTCGCGATCATCTGATCGCCCACGCGTCGCGATGCGCAAGGAAATGGCCGGTTTGCGCGTGTGTGCCGGAGTCACCTATTCGGTGTTATGTCCGGTTCGTGGGAAAGATTCACCGCTCCACCGATGTATCGGTTACCCATGTCAATTGTCCTCCATCGACTCGGGGAACCCCCGGCACCGAGTTGTGGATCTTGGCCGTGGCCCCCGCCGCGGCACCCCGGTCTGGCGCACCCCGCCCAGGAGGCGCGACTACGGTTCCGACACGGATCCGATAATCACGACGATGCCCCGCTCGAGCTGTGCTACAGAACGCTCCACCGTTGCGCGACCGAGGTTCGGCGCTCCGCGATTCGGCCGTACCGACTGACCCGTTTGCCACCTGTTGAGACGAGGTCAGGCAGATTCGGATTCATAAAACCAATAGCTTCGAGACGCGCCTGGAACACGTTCCTATAGCTGTTCTCAAGAGATGCTGCCAAAGGCGCTGGAAAGATCGGGCAACCGTGCTATAAAGCGTCCACCTGGGGGTGCGCTGCAGCGGAAAGACCATCGGTGACCGTGCTGGAGGGAACTGGACGATTGGTGCCGACGGACCATGACGACGCACTCGTTGAACTGGTCGGCCTGCTCGCCGAATGCTCGGCGGGAACAGGCAGACTCGCGCTGGTCAGCGGCGGTTTAGCCAGCGGGAAGACGGAGTTGCTGCAGCGATTCCAGCGGCATGCCGCCGCCTCGGGGGCGTTGTTGCTGACCGCGACGGGCGCGCCTGCCGAGCGTCCCCTCCAGGCAGGTGTCATCGACCAGTTGTTCCACGGCGCCGGACTGCCGCCGGAATTAGCCGACCGCGTCTCCCACCTCATCACGCCGATCGCTGCGACCGTGGCCGAACCCGGAACGGACGTGCGCAGAACACAACATTCTTACGTGCGACCCGTGCACGAATTGTGTCAAATCCTTCTTGAATTGTCGCGGGAACGCCCGGTCGTGTTGTGCGTGGACGACGTACAATTCGCCGACAGCTCCTCGTTGCAATTCATCCTCTACCTGCGGCGGCGGATGAGGGCCGGGCGGGTGGTCGTCGTGCTCGCCGAGTGGCAGCAGCCGCAGCCGACGCTGCCGCTCTTCCACGCCGAACTGACCCGGCGGCCGCACCACCGCATCCGGCTCGCGCCGCTGTCGGTGCGCGGGATCGCCGACCTGCTGCGCGACCGGGTGCCCGACCCCGGCGCGCTCGCACCTGCCTGGCACGCCCTGAGCGGCGGGAACCCGATGCTGGTCCGAGCCCTCGTCGAAGACCACGAGGCCGGGCACGAGACCTGCACCGACCAGGTCGGTCCCGCGTTCAGGCGCGCGTTGCTCGAGTGCCTGCACCGCTGGGAGGCGGGGCTGCTCGAGGTCGCGCGCGCCATCGCCGTGCTCGGGGAGGAGCGCACGCCGGTCCTGCTCGGCCGGCTGGCCGGCACCACGCCCGAAGCCGTCGAGCAGGCGGTCGACGTGCTCACCGCCGCGGGCCTGCTGGCCGACGGCCGCTTCCGCCACCCCGGCGCGGGGCCGGCGGTCCTCGACAGCACACCGGGCGCCGAACGGGTGCGGCTGCGCTCCCGCGCCGCCGAACTGCTCTACCAGCGCGGTGCCGCGGCGGCCGTGGTGGCCGACCACCTCGTGGCCGCCGACCGGGTCGCGCCGGGCTGGCCGGTCTCCGTGCTGCGCATCGCCGCCGAAGAGGCGCTCATGGGCGACGACGTGGCAGCGGCCGTGCGCTACCTGGAACCCGCGCTGCCCGTGGTCGAGCCGGAGGAGCGGCTGGGCGTCACCAGCGTCCTGGTCCGTGCGCTGTGGCGGGTCAACCCGGCCGCCGCCGTCGTGCACATGGAGCCCCTGCACGAGGCGATGTGGGCGGGCCGGCTGGGCGGCCGGGACGCCATGACCGTCGTGCACCACGCGTTGTGGATCGGGGACGAGGCCACGGCCGTGCGCGCGCTCGCCGTGTTGCAGGACAACCCCGGCATGCTGGACGCGCAGAGCGCGGCCGAGCTGCGGATCGTCTGCCAGTGGTTCCACGGCCTCGGCCCGGCGACCGCCGTGGCCACCGACCTGGTGGCCGACGCGGACCCGTGGGTGGCCGCCGCGCAGGCCATCGGCACGTTCTGGACCGCCGAGTTCCACCCCGACGCCATCGCCAGCGCCGAACACGTCCTGCGCAGCTGCCGACTCGGCGACATGTCGCTGGAGGTCGTGCTCACCGCCCTGCTGGTCCTGTCCCACGGCGGCCACCCCGACCGGGCCGAGCGGTGGTGCGACCGGCTCACCGCCGAGGCCGTCCGCGGTGGCGCGGTGACCTGGCAGGCGGTCCTGGAGGTCCTCCGGGCCGACATCGCCCTGCGGCGCGGGGAGGTGGTGGTGGCCGCCGCACGCGCGGAGACCGCGCTCGCCCTGCTGCCGCACCAGGGCTGGGGCCTGTCCATCGGCTACCCGCTGGCCGTCCTGCTGGACGCCAACACCGCGCTCGGCCGGCACCGCGTGATCTCCGACGTGATGCGGGTGCGCGTGCCCGACGCCATGTTCGCCACGGCCGCCGGCCTGCGCTACCTGCACGCCCGCGGCACCGGCAACCTCGCCGTCGGGCGGGTGCTGGCCGCCATCAGCGACTTCCAGAACTGCGGCACCCGGATGCGCGAGTGGCGCGTCGACCTGCCGGTGCTCGCGCCGTGGCGCTGCGGCCTCGCCCAGGCCAACCTCACCCTCGGCCGGCCGGAGGCGGCTCGTGAACTGATCAGCGAGCAGATGCTCCTGCCGGCCGGCGACCGCCGCACGCGCGGCGCGGCACTGCGGGTCCTCGCCGCCGCGGGCGAGCTCGCCGAGCGACCCGCGCTCCTGCGCGAGGCCGTGCGGCACCTGCGGCGGGCAGGCGACCGGGTCGAGCTGGCCCGCGCCCTGTCCGACCTCGGGGAGGCGCTCGACACCCTGGGCGAGCACGCCGAGGCCCGCGAACTGTCCCGGACGGCGGCGGCCGAGACCAAGGCCTCGTACTCCGGCGCCCTGCCCATCCCGATCGACTGGGAGGACGGCGACACCGGCGACGGGCGATCGGTACTGAGCGACTCCGAGCTGCGCGTGGCCGAGCTCGCCGCGAAGGGCCACACGAACCGCGAGATCAGCGGAATCCTCTACATCACCGTCAGCACGGTCGAGCAACACCTCACCAGGGTCTACCGCAAGCTCGGCATGCGCAGCCGGGCGGACCTGCCGCACCGCCTGTCCCAGCGGACCGGCACCGGCCCACGGACCTCCGAAGCCCGAGGGTGATCCGTGCACCACCCGAGTAGAAAGAACCCGCCCATGCCCAACCAGTCCACCTGCCGCGTCTGCGCCGGGACGGTCACCGAGTTCCTCGACCTCGGCGACCAGCCGCTGTCCGACGCGTTCCGGCTGCCCTCCGACACCTCCACCGAGTTCACCTACCGCCTCGCCGTGGGCGCCTGCGCGGAGTGCGCGATGGTGCAGCTGATGGAGGAGGTGCCCCGGGAGAAGATGTTCCACCAGGACTACCCCTATCTGTCCCAGGGGTCCGCGGTGATGCGCGAGCACTTCCACTCCCTGGCCGAGCGTTTCCTGAGCACCGAACTGGCGGGCGAGGACCCGTTCGTGGTCGAGCTGGGCTGCAACGACGGCACCATGTTGCGCACCGTCGCGGAGGCGGGCGTGCGGCACCTGGGCGTGGAACCGTCCGGCGCGGTCGGCGACCTGGCCGCCGAGGCGGGTGTGCGGGTTCGCAAGGACTTCTTCGAAGAGGCCACCGCACTGTCCATCCGCGACCAGGACGGCCCGGCCGACCTCGTGTACGCCGCGAACACGTTCTGCCACATCCCTTACGCGGACTCGATCCTGCGCGGCGTCGTGGCTCTGCTCAAGCCCGGTGGGGCGTTCGTCTTCGAGGACCCGTACCTCGGCGACATCGTCGAGAAGACCTCGTTCGACCAGATCTACGACGAGCACTTCTTCCTGTTCAGCGCCACCTCCGTGGACGGCATGGCCCGCCGGCACGGTCTGGAGCTGGTCGACGTCGAACGGCTTCCGGTGCACGGCGGCGAGGTGCGCTACACCCTGGCGCTGCCGGGTGCGCGCACGCCCTCCCCCGCCGTCGCCGCCCTGCTCGCCGAGGAGGAGGCGCGCGGCCTGCACGACCGCGCCGTCCTGGACGGGTTCGCGGACCGGGTCCGCGCGATCCGCACCGACCTCGTGGCGCTGCTGGAGGAGCTGAAGGCGAAGGGAGAACGGGTCGTCGGCTACGGCGCGACCGCCAAGAGCGCCACCACCGCGAACTTCTGCGGCATCGGACCGGACCTGGTCGAGTTCATCAGCGACACCACGCCCGCCAAGCAGCACAGGCTGGCGCCCGGCTCGGGCATCCCGGTGCGCCCGTCGGCCGCCTTCGCCGACCCCTACCCCGGCTACGCGCTGCTGTTCGCCTGGAACCACGCCGCGGAGATCATGGCGAAGGAGCAGGAGTTCCGCGAGGCGGGCGGCAAGTGGATCCTGTACGTGCCCGTGGTCCACGTGGTGTGAGCGTGCCGGGGGAACTGTCCGGCGCGCTCGTCGCGGTGCTCGGCGGGTCGGGGTTCGTGGGTTCCGCGGTGTCCGCACGGCTGGCGACGCGGGGCGCGCGGGTGCGGGTGGTGGCGCGCAATCCCGGCGTGCCACCGTTCCGGGCCGAGGTCGTCGCGGCCGACCTCACCGAGCCCGGCGCGGTGGCCGCCGCGGTCGCGGGCGCGGACGTGGTGCTGCCGCTGGTGCTGTTCACCGGTGGTGGCACCTGGCGGGTCGCCGGCGGCGGTGCGGCCGACGCCGCCAGGGTCAACGTCGGCATCGTCGCCGAGGCGGTGGACGCGGCGCGGGGCCCCGTCGTGTTCGCCGGCTCCACCTCGCAGGTGGGGCCGGGCGCGCCGGAGCGGATCGACGGCACCGAGACCGACCACCCCGAGTCGGAGTACGACCGGCAGAAGTGCGCCGCCGAACGGCTCGTGCTCGACGCGGGTGGCTGCTCCTTGAGGCTGCCCACCGTGTTCGGCCCCTCCACCGGCTCGCCGGACCGGGGCGTGGTGACCACGATGGCGCGGCGTGCGCTCGCCGGTGAGCCCCTGACCGTGTGGGGGGCCGGGGACGTGCGGCGCGACCTGGTGTTCGTCGAGGACGTCGCCGAGGCGTTCGTGGCGGCCGTGGCTCACGCCGATCGGCTGGCCGGACGGGCGTGGCTCGCCGGCTCGGGCACCGGGATCGCGGTACGCGCGTTGTTCGAGCTCGTCGCCGCCACCGCAGCGGACCTGACCGGTCGTCCGGCCGTGCCGGTGCGGTCGGTGCCGCCACCGCCGTACGCCACCGCGTCGGACTTCCGCAGCCTCGTGGCCGACCCGGCCGGCCTCACCCTGGCCACCGGGTGGCGGGCCCGGATCCCCCTGACCGAGGCCGTGCCGAGGACCGTCGCCCACCTTGTCCAGTCCTCTGTGGACAGAACGTGACCGGGGACCCCTAACTGCGGTTAGGGGTCCCCTAAGCTGGTTGACCGCGCGGTTCGGGCCTCTGCACGCTGATCACCGTCCTGAGACGGAGGTCGTCGATGAAAGCCCGCGCACTCTCTGTCGGCGGAGCCTGGGAGTTCGAGCCCGAGGTGTTCCCGGACGACCGCGGCCTGTTCGTCTCCCCGTTCCAGCACGAGGTGTTCGCCGAGGCGGTCGGGGCACCGCTGTTCGCCGTGGCCCAGGCCAGCGCCAGCGTGTCGCGCCGCGGGGTCGCCCGCGGAGTGCACTACGCCCGCACGGCACCGGGTTGTGCGAAGTACGTGACCTGTTCCCGCGGGCGCGTGCTGGACATCGTGGTGGACCTGCGGGTCGGCTCGCCGACGTTCGGCGAGTGGGACTCCGTCGAGCTGACGGGCGACGGCTTCCGCGCCGTCTACCTCCCGCCCGGACTCGGTCACGCGTTCCTCGCCCTGGACGACCACTCCACCGTGCACTACCTGCTGTCCCGCGGCTACGACCCCGCGGACGAGCTGGCCGTGTCCATCGTGGACCCGGACCTGGCGCTGCCCGTGCCCGCCGACGCCGTGCTGTCCGAACGCGACCGCACGGCACCGGGCCTGGCCCTGGCACGCAGCACCGGGCTGCTGCCGGTACACGCCGCCTGAGCAGAGGAGAGCACACCAGGTGACCGCGCCCACCCGCCGACCCACCCCGACGCGCCTGGCCGAGTCGATGCTCGCCGCGCGTGACGCCGAGGCCGTGCACGCCTGGCTCGCCCGCACCGCCGAACACAGCTGGATGAGCGTCGAGCGCGTGCCGCTGGACGGCCTCGCGGGCTGGCTCACCGAACCGGGCACCGGCACCCTGCGCCACCACAGCGGCCGGTTCTTCAGCGTCGAGGCGCTCACCGTCGACCTGCCGGGCGCGCTCGTGCCGCACTGGTCGCAGCCGATCATCAACCAGCCGGAGATCGGCATCCTCGGCATCCTGGTGCGCGAGGTCGACGGCGTGCTGCAGTGCCTGATGCAGGCCAAGCACGAACCGGGCAACGTCAACGGCCTGCAGCTGTCGCCGACGGTGCAGGCCACCCGCAGCAACTACACCCGCGTGCACCAGGGCAAGCCCATCCCCTACCTGGAGCACTTCCGCGACACCTCCGGCCACCACGTCCTGGTGGACATCCGGCAGTCCGAGCAGGGCGCGTGGTTCTACCGCAAGCGCAACCGCAACATGGTCGTCGAGGTCGACGGCGAGATCGAGGTGCGCGAGGGGTTCCGCTGGTTCACCCTCGGCGAGATCGCGGGCCTGATGACCGTGCCGGACCTGGTGAACATGGACGCCCGCACGGTGCTGGCGTGCCTGCCCGGCGGCGGCGCGGCCCTCGCCGCGGCGGCCACCGACCCGTTCAGCGAAGCCCTGATCCGGTCGGGAGATCCGGCCGCTCCCGGCGTGCACACGATCGGGGACGTGCTGAGCTGGATCACCGAGGTCCGCACGCGCACCGACCTCCAGGTCTCCCTCGGCCCGCTGGCCGGACTGCCGGACTGGACGCGCGAGAACGGCGTCATCGCGCACCGCCACGGCAGGTTCTTCACCGTCGTGGGCGTGGACGTGCGGGCAGGCGGGCGTGAGGTCGGAGCCTGGTCCCAGCCGTTGATCGAACCGGTCGGCACGGGGGTGATCGCGTTCCTGGTCAAGGAGATCGGCGGTGTGCTGCACGTGCTCACCCACGCGCGCACCGAGGCGGGCTACGCCGACGTGACCGAGCTGGCGCCCACTGTGCAGTGCGTGCCGGAGGCGCACGAGCACCTGCCGGTGCGGCCCCGGTTCCTCGACGAGGTGCTCGGCTCGACCAGGATCCGCTTCGACGCCGTGCTGTCCGAGGAGGGCGGCCGGTTCCTCGGCGCCCGAAACCGGTACCTGGTCGTGGAGACCGACGCCGACGTGGCACGGGACGACCCCGAGTACCGGTGGCTGACCCTGCACCAGTACGAAGAGCTGTTGCGGCACAGCTTCTACGTCAACATCCAGGCCCGCACCCTGTTGCTGTGCCTGCGCAGTCTCGTTCCGCGCGGGTGAGGCGGGCGTCGCCGCCCGCCACCGGCTCGGTCAGAGCGTCGCCAGCACCTGCTTGAGCGCGTCGACCACCTGTTCCTGCGTCTCCTGGGGCAGCGACGGGTACATCGGCAGCGAGAAGATCTCGCGGGCCACCCGCTCCGTCACCGGCAGGCTGCCCTCGGCGTGGCCCAGGTGCGCGAACCCGGTCATGGTGTGCACCGGCCACGGGTAGCTGATGTTCAGGTGGATGTCGTGCGCCTTCAGGCGTTCCAGGATGTCGTCGCGCCGCGGGTGGCGCACCACGTGGACGTAGTACGAGTGCGTGTTGCCCGGTGCGGTCGTGGGCAGCACCAGATCGGTGTCCGCCAACGCCTCCGCGTACCGCGCCGCCACCGCCTGCCTCGCCGCGACGTAGTCGTCCAGGCGGACGAGCTTGCGGCGCAGGATCTCCGCCTGCACCTCGTCGAGCCGGCAGTTGTGGCCGGGCGTCTCCACGACGTAGTAGGTCTTCTCCATGCCGTAGTAGCGGTGGCGGCGCAGGTTCGCGTCCACCTGCGGGTTGTTGGTGATCGTCGCGCCGCCGTCGCCGTAGGCGCCGAGCACCTTGGTGGGGTAGAACGAGAACGCGGCGGCGTCGCCCATCGATCCGGCCACCCGGCCGTGGTGGCGTGCGCCGTGCGCCTGGGCGCAGTCCTCCAGCACCAGCAGGCCGTGTCGCCGGGCGAGTTCCTGCAACGGTTCCATGTCCACGCACTGGCCGTACAGGTGCACCGGCAGCAAAGCCTTGGTGCGCGGTGTGATCACCGAAGCGACCTGGGCGACGTCCATCAGGTAGGTGTCCGGGTCGACGTCGACGAACACCGGTGTGGCGCCGACGGCGTCGATCGCCAGCACGGTCGGCGCGGCGGTGTTGGACACCGTGACCACCTCGTCGCCGGGGCCGATGCCGAGCGCCTGCAGTGCCAGGCGGATGGCGTTCGTGCCGTTGTCCACGCCGACGCAGTGGGCGACGCCGTGGTAGGCCGCGAACTCCTCCTCGAAGGACGACACGCTCGGTCCCAGGACGAGTCGGCCGGAGGAGAACACGGTCTCGACCGCGTCGAGTATGTCCTTGCGCTCCAATTCGTATTCGCGCGAGTAGTCCCAGACGAGCGTGGCCATCGGCAGCCCTTTCACTGTGGTCGGCTTCCCGGCCAGCCTAGGTCCGGCCCCCGACTAGGGGGTAACCCCTAATCTGCAGGTCAGGGTGGCCGAAGAGGTCCGCCGGGAACGAACGGTCACTCGTCGTCGAGCGGCGCGGAAACAGGGGGAATAGGGGTGTCCAGCCCGCTTCCGGTCGATTTACGGTGACCACGCTCCCGGCAGGGTCGCCGGATTCCAGCACAACAATCGGGGCGAGGACGACACGATGTCGCGGCATTTCCTTTTCATGTGCCACCCGGATCACGGGCACGTCATCCCGAACCTCGCGGTGGTCACCGAACTGGCTGCGCGCGGGCACCGGGTCACCTACCTGACCGCGCCGAGCATGGCGGAGATCGCCTCCGAGGCCGGCGCCACCGTCGTGACCTACCCGTCCCGGTACCGCGACGCCGATTTCACCCGCGTGGCGAACGATCCCGGCTACCTGATGGGCGTGCTGCTCGACGAGAGCGAGGCCATGCTCGCCACCGCGACGGCCGAGCTCGACGGCGACCGACCGGACTGCCTGGTCTACGACACCTCGGTGCTCTACGCGGCCCGCGTGCTGGCCAGGCACTGGGACATTCCCGCCACACAGGTCATCCCGGTGTTCGCCTCCAACGAGCACTTCTCCTTCCTCAACGCCATGTACAACCCCGACTCCGACGCCGCCGAGCGACCGGCGGCGGAACGGCCGAAGGAGATGCCGGAGTGGGTCGGCGCCACGATGGGGCGCATCGGCGCGCTGTGCGCCCGGTACGGGGTGGCCGCGGCGCCGCACGAGGTGTGGTTCGAAGTGCCGCCGCTGAGCCTGGTCACCGTGCCACGGGAGTTCCAGTACGCGGGTGAGACCTTCGACGAGCGGTTCGCGTTCGTCGGGCCGTGCGTCGGTGACCGCAGCTTCCTCGGGTCGTGGACGCCTCCCGCCGGCGACCTGCCTGTCGTGCTGGTGTCGCTCGGCGCGGTGTTCAACGAGGACGAGGGCTTCTTCCGCACGTGTGTCGAAGCGTTCCGCGGCAGGCCGTGGCACGCGGTGATGACCACCGGCGGCGGTGTGGACCGCGCTTCGCTCGGCGACCTGCCGCCCAACGTCGAGGTGCACGACTTCGTTCCGCACGTGGCGGTGCTGGAGCACGCGTCCCTGTGCGTCACCCACGCCGGCATGGGCACCGTGATGGAGGCACTGCGCTCGGGCACGCCGATGGTGTGCGTGCCCGGCTCCGCGCTCGATCGGCCCACCGGGTGGCGGGTCCGCGAGCTGGGCCTCGGCACCGTGCTCTCCCCCGCCGACCTCACGCCCGCGACTCTGGTCGACGCGGTCACGTCGGTGCTCGGCGACCCGGAGGTCGCGGCCCGGTCGGACCTCCTGCGCAAGGCCGTCGCGGAAGCGGGCGGTGCGGCGCGCGCCGCCGACGAGGTCGAGAAGCACCTGGCGCGGTCGCGTTGACCGCCGCCCCGGCCGAGTTCGGCGTGCTGGGCCCCATCCGGTTCCTCCGCGACGGCGTGGAGGAACGGGTGGGCGGTCCCCGCGAGCGCGCGGTGCTGGCGCGGCTGGTGTTCGACGCCGGCCGCGTGGTCAGCGTGGACCGGCTCATCGAGGCGGTGTGGCACGGCGACCCGCCCGCCAGCGCACGCGGTCAGATCGCCATCTGCGTGTCGCGGCTGCGGCGGGCGCTCGGCGAGTCGGGCCGGGCCATCGACACCGCGAGCCCCGGCTACGTGGCGCGGATGAACGAGAACACCGTGGACTGGTTGCGGTTCAACGGACTCGTCGGCCGGGCCCGGTCGCGCGCGGCGAGCGGTGACGTGGCGGGCGCCGTGGCGCTGTTCCGCGAGGCGCTGGGGTTGTGGCGCGGTGTGCCGTTCGAGGACCTGCCCGGTCTGCGTGCGGAAGCGGTGTCGCTGCAGTCCGCACGGCTCGACGCGGTGGAGGCGTGCGCCGAGCTGGAGCTGCGGCTCGGGCTGCACCACCGGGTCGGCAAGGACCTGGCCGCGGTGGTGGCGGAACACCCGCTGCGCGAGCGGGCGCGGGCACAGCTGATGCTGGCCCAGTACCGGTCGGGCCGGCGGGCCGACGCGCTGCGCACCTACCAGGACGCCCGGCGGGTGCTGGTCGACCAGATCGGCCTGGAACCCGGTCCGGAACTGCGGGAACTGCACGAGCAGGTGCTGCGCGACGCGCCGGCGCTGCTCGCACCGGTCCGCGTCGAGGTGCAGGCGGCCGCGCCGTCCCAGCTGCCGCGCCAGGTCCTGCCGTTCGCCGGCCGGTCGGCGGAGCTGGCCGAGCTCGACGCCGCCCTGGCGGCGGGCCCCGACGTGCCCGGTGTGGCCGTGCTGTCGGGTCCGGCAGAGGTGGGCAAGACGGCGCTGGCGCTGCGCTGGGCGCACCAACGCCAGGACCGGTTCCCCAACGGGCAGCTGTACGCCGACCTGGTGGACGACTTCGGCCGCCCGGTCCCGCACACCGTGGTGCTGGACCGGTTCCTGCGGGCGCTCGGCGTGACCGCGTCGTCCATTCCGGACGATCCGGGCGAGAAGGTCGCGCTGTACCGCAGCACGGTGTCGCACAAGCGCGTGCTGGTGGTGCTGGACGGTGCGGTGGACCACGCCCAGGTGCGACCGTTGCTGCCGAGCGGCACGCACACCAGGGCCATCGTCACCAGCAGGCTCCCGATGGACGAACTGGTCGCCCGCCAGGGCGCGCACCGGGCGTTCCTGGAACCGCTGACGGCCGAGGAGTCGTGGCAGCTGCTCACCATGCTGCTCGGGCACGACTGGGTGGCCGAGGAACGCGGTGAGGCGAACAGGATCGTCGGCTCGGCCGACGGCTTCCCGCTGCCGCTGCGCCGCGCGGCGGCGGGCGTGCGGGCGGCACCGCACCGGCAGGACCGGCGGCTGGCCGGCGTGCCTGCTTGAGCGGTGCCGCAGGTTCGGACGGCGCCGTGGCGGGCGGTTCGGGCGGCGCGTGGCGGATGGTGCGTGGCGGACGGGCGGTTCGGGGCGGGCGGCCGGTTCGGGGCGGGCGGCCGGTTCGGGCGGTGCGCGCCACGGTGGGCCGCGCGGGTCTGTTGCCCGCCACGACATGTGCGTGCCGCAACAGGCCCATCAACCACGCGCGAGAACCGCGTCCACCGCCGCCGACAGCGCTTCCGCCGACGCGGCAGCCGTGCTGCGCCAGGCCACGTGACCGTCCGGCCGCACCAGCACCGCGCCGCCCGCACCCACGCCGTAAACCGAGGCCCACTCCGGCGACACCACGGCGGTCGAGCCGTCGGCCGACACCTCGACCGCGGCGATCGCCACGCCGGTCCGGGAGCCGACCTCCTTCGCCGCCTGCGCCCAGCCGCTGCCCGCCGGGGTGAGCAGGACGAGCCCCGCACCGAACAGATCCAATGTGGACAGTTTCTCCCCACCCCGGGTCAGGGGCACGTGCGGTGCGCGGTGGCCCGGTCGCGCGGTCGGGACGTACGTCCGGTAGGGATCCTCGACCGCCGGTGCGTCCGTGCCGTCCGGCACGACGGCGTCGGAGTCGTAGTGGAAGCCCAGGACCAAGCCCTCGCAGCTGCGCCGGCCCGCCTGCTGCGTGATGGCCTCCTTCATGGACAGCGCGCCCTCCATCATCTGGAACGTGATGAAGGCGTTCGCCAGGCTCTCGCCGACGGTGCGCTCGCCGATCGGGTGGCGCTCGGCGTCGTAGGTGTCGAGCAGTGCTTCGCCGGCCGTGCCCGACAGCACCGCCGCCAGCTTCCACACCAGGTTGTGCGCGTCCTGGATGCCGCAGTTCATCCCGAAACCGCCCTGCGGCGTCGACACGTGCGCCGAGTCGCCTGCCAGGAACACCCGGCCCTCGCGGAAGCGCGTCGCGGTCACCGCCTGTTGCAGCCACGGCATCACGCCGACCAGCTCGACGTCCAGGTCCGGCACGCCGACGGCCTCGCGCACCACCTGCACGCAGAACTCGGGCGTGAAGTCGGCCTCGCTGCCGCCCTCCGCCGGATCGTAACCGGTCTGGATGATCCAGCGCCGCTGGTTGTCCACCGCCTCGACCGCGCACGGGATCGCGCTGCGGATGAAGTACAGGGCGCACATCCGGTCGGCCAGCAGCGGCACCAGGTCGGCGTCGAACATGATGCTGATCATGTGCCCGAGCGGCGGCGGGCCCTCGACGCCGATGCCGAGCCGGTCGCGCACGGTGCTGCGCCCGCCGTCGGCCGCGATGGCGTAGCGGGCACGAACGGTGGCGCGTCCCGACTCGGACTCGACCACACCGTCCACACCGGACTCGTCCTGTTCCAGGGACGTGAGTGTCGTGGAGAACCGGACGTCCGAACCGGGTGAGCTCTCGGCCAGTCCGCGCAGCACCACCTCGAACTTGTCCTGCGCGCAGATGTAGGTGTACGTGGGACTGTGCGGCGCGTCCTCGGCGACCGGGGCGACCTCGCGGTGGAAGTCGGTCCCCGTCAACGACGAGCCGACGCCGACGGCCAGGCTGTCCTCACGCGGCAGGCCCACGCGCTCGACCTCCTCGGCCACTCCCCACGCCCGCACCAGTTCCATCGTGCGGGTGGACACCAGGCGCGCCTTGGGGAAGATCGACGTCCCGGCGTGTCGCTCCACCAGCAGCGACGTCAAACCGTTGCGGGAACACTCGATCGACGCGGCGAGGCCGACCGGGCCACCACCCACGATCAGGACGTCGACCTCGAAGTCAGCCATGAGCAGGAGCCTGCGACACCGCCGCGGGGACGTCAAGGAGGCGGATATCGAACTGATAGAGCACTGAAGTCGCAGCTCAGTAGCGTTGCGCTCGAACGACGGCGTGCCCAGCGGGCAAGCCTGGGACAACGGGGGAGGCACCATGTTCGCCGAAGGATCGGTCGCCGTGGTCACCGGCGGGTCGCGCGGCATCGGGCGGGCTGTCGTGATCGACCTGGCGGCCCACGGCGTGCACGTGGTCGTCAACTACTCCCGCTCGGAGGAGCAGGCCAAGGAACTGGTCGCGCAGGTCGAGCAGAACGGCGGCAGCGCGAGCGCGGTGCGCGCCGACGTGACCGACGAGGACGCGGTGCGCGAGCTGTTCCGCTCCGTGCGCTCCGAGCACGGCAGGCTCGACGTGCTGGTCACCAGCGCGGGCGTGACGCGGGACCGGCACCTGGTCGCGATGAGCAGCGACCTGTTCCGCGAGACGATGGACATCAACCTGCACGGCACGTTCCTCGCCTGCCGCGAGGCGATGCGCATCATGCAGCACCAGCGGCGCGGCGCGATCGTGACCCTCAGCTCCGCGAGCGGCCTGGACGGCGGCTTCCCCGGCCAGACGAACTACGTCGCGTCCAAGGGCGCGATCATCGCGTTCACCAAGGCGCTGTCCTACGAGGCCGCTCCCCACGGCGTGCGCGTCAACGTGGTGGCGCCGGGATTCGTCGAGACCGACATGACCAAGGTCATCCCCGCGAAGCTGCGCGACGGCTACTCCTCGCGCATCCGGCTCGGCCGCATGGGCCGGCCGGAGGAGATCGCGAACCTGGTCACGTTCCTGGCCTCCGACAAGGCCTCCTACATCACCAGCGAGACGTTCGTCGCCAACGGCGGCGGGCTCGGCTGATCCCCACCGGGAAGAACCAGCGAGCCGCAGTACACAGTGGACGGAAGGACAAGCGTGACCCTCGACGAACTGCGCGCCACCGCGGCCGCCCGGCACGACACGTGCACCCAGATCAAGAAGATGATCGTCTCGCGGCTCGACCTGCCGATCGAGCCCGCGTGGATCACCGACGACCAGCCGCTGTTCGGCCGCGGCCTGGAACTCGACAGCCTCGACGTGCTCGAGCTGTACGTGGCGATCGAGGCCGAGTTCGGCGTCGCCCTCTACGACAGCGACATGTCGGTGTTCGGTTCCGTGTCGCGCCTGGCCGACCACGTGAACCCGGCCCTGGCCGAGCAGGCGCCGACCGGGTCGGCATGACCGCGACCCGGGAGCCCGTTCGCACGGGGACGTCGCTCACCAACGACCAGCTCCGGGAGATCCTGCCGCACCGGTGGCCCTTCCTGCTCCTCGACCGGGTCGAGAAGGTCTCCCCCGGCACCGGCGCGGTCGGGATCAAGAACGTCGCGGCCACGGAGATGTGGTTCCAGGGGCACTTCCCGAGCGCGGCCGTGCTTCCGGGCGTGATCGTCGTCGAGGCGATGGCCCAGCTGGCCGGCGTGGTGGTCGCCCTCGCCGGCGCGGGACCGATCGGCTACCTGGCGGGCGTGCGGTCGATGCGGTTCCGCCGCCCCGTCGTCCCAGGGGACCAGCTCCTGCTCACCGCCGACCGCACGGCGGGAGGCCGGGGCTTCACCGAGTTCAAGGTGAGCGCCAGGGTCGACGGCCAGATCGCGGCCGAGGGCACCATCACCATCGCCGACCCGGCAGCCACCAGCCCTACCGGAAAGGTTTGACACGCCAATGGAATCCCTGACGTCGCCGGTGAAGGCCGCGCACCCCGAGGGCACCGCGTACGGCACCGTCCTGGACGCCGAGGTCGCGCTCCGGTTCAGCACGCTCGACGCCGAGTACGAGGCGATCCGGGAACGGGCCGCCCTGCTCGACCTGTCCGGCGAGCGGATCATCGAGCTCTCCGGTGGCGACGCCGTCGACTTCGCGCAGAAGGTGCTGGCGCGCGACGTGGAGTACCTGACCGCCGAGCGCTGCATGACGAGCCTGGTGCTCGCCGAGGACGGCACCGTCGTGGACCAGGTCGTGGTGTGGGGCCGGGAGGACGGCCTGCTGCTGGAGTCCTCCGCCGGCGCGGGCACCCGGCTGCTCGAGCACCTGCGCGCCCACGCCGAGGACGGCGTGGAGATCACCGACCGCACCGAGGAGTACGCGCTCTTCGGCCTGGAGGGCCCGTACGCGTGGGGCGTGGTGGGCCGGCTGATCGACGGCGAGCTGGCCGCGCTGCCGTTCGAGTCCGTTGTGGACAGCCAGTGGGACGGCGTGGACATCCTCTTCGCCCGCACCGGTGTGACGGGCGAGTACGGGTACAAGGTGCTGGTGCCGCGCGAGTCGGCCGAGCGGCTGTGGACCAAGGCCCTGGAGCACGCCGTGCCCGCCGGCCAGGAGGCCGTGGAGCTGGCGATGCTGGAGGTCCGGCAGCCGGTCGTGCGCCACGAGGCCGGCGAGGGCGTCGACGTGCTGGAGATGGGCGCGGGTTGGCTCGTGGACATCACCAAGGACGAGTTCCTCGGACGTGACGCCGTGGTGGCCGCGTTCGAGGGCACCGCGGAGCGCCGCACCGTCGGCTTCTCCGGTGGCACCGAGGTGCCCGCGCCGGGCACGCCGGTCACCGTGGGCGGGGAGAAGATCGGCGAGGTCGTCCACGCCGTGCACAGCATCGGGCTGAAGTCCGCCCTGGGTCTGCTGCGGCTGCCGCCCGACCTGGCCGCCGCCGGGCTCAGGATCACCGTCGGCGACACCGAGGTCGTCACGCTGACCAGCCCGTACGTCACGCCCAAGAGCTGGAGCACCCCGATCATCTGATCTGGTCCCCCGGGCCGTCGCCCGGGGTTCGCGAGGAGGAACAAGCATGGCGCTGCGGCCAGTGGTCATCACCGGAGTCGGGGTGATCTGCGCGGCGGGCCGTGACCCGGAGGAGTTCTGGGCGCGGCTCACCGCGGGCGCGGGCGGCATCACCGCCGTGGAGGACGAACGGTTCGCCGCGTTCGAGGCCAGGTTCGCGGGCCAGGTGCCCGACGAATGGATCGACGCGCAGCTGCCGGCCGAGGACACCGGGCTGGACCGCACGGCCCGGCTCGCCCTCGTCGCCGCCCGGCAGGCGGTCACCTGGGCAGGGCTGGGCGCGGACCTGCCCGGGGACCGGTTCGGGCTGGTCCTCGGCAAGTGCCAGGCCACTCCGACCGCGGCGGGCGGCTACCAGCCCATGCACGCCACCGGTGACGTCGTCGCCGGCAAGCTCGGCATGACCGGCCCGCGCATCCTGGTCTCGACCGCGTGCGCGGCGGGCGGCAACGCGGTCGGCCTGGCCAAGGACAAGGTCCTCACCGGCGAGGCGGACGTGGTGCTCGCCGGTGGCGTCGACCCGCTGCTGTTCGGCACCTACGCGGGGTTCGCGGGCCTGCACGCCCTCAGCAACCGCCCGTGCGGTCCCTACAGCCGCTCGGACGGCCTGAACCTGGGCGAGGGCGCCGCGTTCCTGGTCGTGGAGGCGCTGGACCACGCGCTGGCCAGGGGCGCGGAGCCGCTGGCCGAGGTCGCGGGCTACGGCCTGTCCGCCGACGCCTACCACGCCACCGCGCCGGACCCGACCGGCCGCGGCGGCATCACGGCCATGCGCCGGGCGCTGACCGACGCCGGTCTGGACCCCGACGCCGTGGACTACGTCAACGGGCACGGCACCGGCACGCCCGCCAACGACTCCATGGAGAAGAAGGTCATGCGCGCCGTGTTCGGCGAGCGCGCGCCCCAGGTGCCGACCAGCAGCATCAAGAGCTTCGTCGGGCACACGCTGGGCGCGGCGGGTGCGGTCGAGGCGGTGGCCAGCGTGCTGGCCCTGCGCACCGCGACCGCGCCGCCCACCATCGGGTTCACCGACGAGGCGATCGCGGAGTCCACTTTGGACTTCGTGCCCAACACCGCGCGTCCGCTGCCCATGGACGTCGTGGTCTCCAACAACTACGCGTTCGGCGGCAACAACGCCTCGCTCGTGCTGCGCCGCCCCGGTGGTCTGCGGGAGTACGACGACCTGCCCGCCGCCGAGGTCGTCCTCACCGGTCTCGGACCGGTCACCGGCCTCGGCACCGGCATCGCCGAGGTCGCCGAGGCGGTCGCCAACGGACGCACGGCGGTCGGCACGGAGCCGTCGCTGGAGGGCCGCACGTTCGCTCCGCGCTCGCTGTGGCGGCACATGAACAACCTGTCCCGCATGGCGATCGCCGCCTCCCGGCTGGCCTGGGAGGACGCCGGGCTGAAGCTGCCCCGCGCCGCCCTGGACAACGTGGGCGTCATCTTCGCCACCGCCGCGGGCTCGGTGGAGAGCACCGGCGGGTTCGACGAGAGCGTGCTGGCCAACCCGAACAAGCCCGCCGTGCTCAGCTTCTCCAACGTGGTGCTCAACGCCACCGGCGGCGCGGTGTGCCAGACCCTGGGTCTGCGCGGCCCGACCACGACGATCTGCAACGGGAACGCGTCGGCGTCCATCGCGCTGGACTGCGCGGTGGAGACCATCCGGGCCGGCAAGGCGGACGTGGTGATCGTGGTCGCCGCCGACGAGGCACCGAGGCCCGGCGACGGCACGCAGGTGGACCCCTACGACCGGAACTCCGGCGAGGCGCCCGCGTCCGCGTCGGTGGCACTCGTCGTCGAGTCCGCCGCGCACGCCGCCGCCAGGGGCGCGACGCCGTACGCGCGAGTGTTGAGCAGCGCCCACGCGAGCGCGGGAGCGGGTGACGAGCGGTCCCTCGTGGAACGCGCCATCGCCGCGCTGCCCACGGAGGGCGTGGACTTGGTGGTCGGTGCCGCCACCGGTGGCGCGACCGACGAGGCGGAGGCCAGCGCGGTGCTGGGCGCCGTCCCGTCCGCGCGGCTCACCGCCACCGCGGGCCTGACCGGCGATGCGGGCGCGGCCACCGGCGCGCTGAACCTGGCGCTGGCCGCGCTGGCCCTGCGCGACGGCGTCGCACCGGCCATCACCCGGCTGGACGACCCCCGTGCCGGCACGGTCGAGTCCTACGTCACCAAGCCCGAGCTGCCGGCCACGCCGGCCAAGGCCCTGGTGCTCAGCGCCGCGCCCGGCTCGGTGCGCGGAGGAACCCTGCTGGGTGCGGTATGACCGGTCTGCCCTTCGACGTGCTCGAGACCGACCGGCTGCTCACCACCACCCGGTCGGTGCGCCGCCGGCTCGACCTCGACCGGCCCGTGCCCCGCGCGGTGATCGAGGAGGCGCTGGAGGTCGCCGTCCAGGCACCGACCGCGAACGACCAGCAGAACTGGCGCTGGGTCGTGCTCACCGAGCAGGCGGTGAAGGACCGGCTGGCGGAGCTGTTCGACATCTCCTGGCAGTTCCACCAGAAGGAGGTGTGGACGCGCTCCGGGCGCCGTCGCAACACCCCGCAGGCCAGGAAGAACAACGACTCCGCCGCCGCCCTGGCCGAGACCATCGCCAGGGTGCCCGCGCTGGTCATCCCGTGCGTGCTCGGCCGGCCGCCGGACATCGGCGCGATCGACGCCGAGTGGCTCGGTGCGACCGGCACCCGCAACCTCGGCACCTGGCAGGAGGGCGTGCGGATCGGGGCCATGCGCGCCAGCAACTTCTACGGCTCGATCTTCCCCGCGATCTGGTCGTTCCAGCTGGCCCTGCGCAGCCGCGGGCTCGGCAGCACGATCACGTGCATGCACCTGCCGTTCGAGCGGCAGGTGGGTGAGCTGCTCGGCATCCCCGCCGGGGTCACCCAGGTCTGCCTGGTCCCGGTCGCCTACACGATCGGCACCGATTTCCGCCCCGCCAAGCGGGTTCCGGCCAAGGAACGCACGTCCTGGGAGAGGTGGCAGGCATGACCGTCGAGCACACCGGAGTCGACGTCGTCGTTGTCGGCGGCGGTATCGCGGGCGCGTCCGCCGCGGCCAACCTCGTGCAGCACGGCCTGTCCGTCGTGTTGCTGGAGAAGCAGGAGACCTACCAGGACATCGTGCGCGGCGAGTGGATCGCGCCGTGGGGCCTGCGCGAGGCGCAGACGCTGGGCGTCGAGGAGGCGTTCGGTCTCGGCGGCGCGTGGGAGATCCGCGAGTGGACGCAGTGGGACGAGACGGTCGACCCGGCCGAGGCGGAGACCGTGGACATGACGCGGTTCGTGCCGGGTGTCGGCGGCCCGATGTCGTTCCCGCACCACGAGGTCTGCGCGCTGATGGCCGAGCAGGCCGAGGACGGCGGCGCGAGAGTGGTCATGGGCGCGCAGCGGGTCCAGGTCACCGCCGGCACCAGCCCGCAGGTCCGCTGGACCCACGCCGGGCAGGAACACCTGGCCAGGCCGCGCATCGTCATCGGCGCCACCGGCCGCGGCTGCACGGTCGGCCGCCAGGTCGGCGTGTCCATGGCGACCTCGGTACACCACTGGGGCGGCGGGCTGCGGGTCAGCGGCCTCGACGACTGGCCGATGGACGTGCAGGCGATGGGCACCGAGGACGAGAAGATGTTCATGGTGTTCCCGCAGGGCGACGGCAACGCCCGGCTCTACATCAACTTCCCCACCGCCAACCGGAAGCTCTACCAGGGCCCGGAGGGCGAGAAGCGGTTCATCGCCGACTTCGAGCTGGCGTCCCTGCCCGACCGCGGCAAGGCCGTCTACGCCGCCGCCAAGTCGATCGGCCCGCTCAAGCTGTGGCCGTCGGTGGCGATGTTCCCCGAGCAGCCGATCGTCCTGGACGGCGTGGTGCTCGTCGGCGACGAGGCGGGCAACGCCGACACCGTGCTCGGCACCGGCCTGTCGTGCAGCCTGCGCGACACCCGCGCCGTGTGCGAAGTGCTGACCGGCGGCGACGACTGGTCGCCCGCCGCGTTCGAGGGGTACCTGGCCGAGCGGAAGTTCCGGATGGACCGGCTGCATTTCGGCGCGGGCATCATCGCCAAGCTGCACTGCGAGTTCGGGCCCGTCGCGGCCGAACGCAGGCGGCGGGCGCGCGAGCTGATGGCCGACAACTTCGCCGCGTCGGTGACCGGCCTGCTCAACATGGTCCCGCCCGAGGACGTGCCGGAGTTCGGGTTCAGCGAGTTCTTCGCCGAGAGGCTGTTCAGGGAGAGGGCATGAGCGTCAAGGACACCCTGCTGACCGGGTCGGCACACGTCAACGGCATCGACATCGCCTATGTCGACAAGGGCGAGGGCGACCCGGTCGTGCTGCTGCACGGCTTCCCCGACTCGCACTACCTGTGGCGGCACCAGATCGACCCGTTGGTCGAGGCGGGCTTCCGGGTCATCGCGCCCGACCTGCGCGGCTTCGGCGAGTCCGGCAAGCCGCAGGAGGTCGAGGCGTACGACATGCGCACGATCGTCAACGACGTCGTGGCGCTGACGCAGCACCTCGGCATCCCCAAGGCGCACATCGTCGGGCACGACTGGGGCGCCGCCATCGCGTGGATGTACGCGTTCCTGATGCCGCGCCGCGTCGACCACCTCGCCGTGCTGTCGGTCGGCCACCCCGGCGTGTTCGGCACGCCGTCGATCGAGCAGCGCAAGGCCAGCTGGTACATGCTCTTCTACCAGTTCCCCGGCGTGAGCGAACAGTTGTTGCGGCGCAACGGGTGGCGGCTGTTCAAGGAGATCATGGGCGGTGAGGGCGACCACCAGCGCTACCCGCGCGAGCTGGCCAAGCCGGGCGCGCTCACCGCGGCGCTGAACTGGTACCGCGCCAACCGCTCCCCCGAGGCCGAACTGCGCGTGGAGGGCAATTTCCCGCCGGTGCTCGCGCCCACCCTCGGCATCTGGTCCACCGGAGACAAGGCGCTGCTCGAAGAGGGCATGACGGGCTCGGTGAAGTTCGTGAAGGGCTCGTGGCGCTACGAGCGCGTCGAGGACGCGAGCCACTGGATCCCGCTGGACCAGCCGGAGATCGTCACCAAGCTGCTGCTGGGTTTCCTGGGCACCGAGAAGGCCGCGGCGGTGCCCACCCGGCGGCGCCGGCTCTGACCGGTGCCCGGCTCGTCGGCAAGGACAGCGCACAGGACGGGAGGTTCGCAGGTGATCGGCTTCGTGTTCCCCGGTCAGGGAACGGTCCGGATCGGCATGGGTGGCTGGTTGCGCCGTGACCCGGTGGGCGCGGCGGTGGTCGCGCGCGCCGACGCGCTGCTGCCCGAACCGGTGTCGGAGCTGTGCGCCCGCGGGCCGCTGGACAGGCTCGTCGACACCCTGCACGCGCAGCCCGCCGTGACGGCGTGCAACCTCGCCGCGCTCGCGGTCCTGCGGGAACGCGGGGTGGAACCGGACGTCGTCGCCGGGCACAGCGTGGGTGAGATCAGCGCGCTGTGCGCGGCGGGCGTGCTGGACGCCGACACCGCGCTGCGCCTGGTCGCCGTCCGCGCCCGGCTGATGGCCGACCTGCCGGACACCGGTGGCATGACGGCCGTGCTGGGGTTGACGCCGCAGCGGGTGGAGGAACTGGCCGCCGAGGCCGCCGGTCCGGGTGAGCCGCTGGTCGTCGGTCTGGAGAACGCGCCGGACCACACCGTGGTCTCCGGCGCGACCGCCGCCGTCGACCGGCTCGTCGAGCTGGCCGGAGCGGCGGGCGCCCGCAAGGTGGTGCCGCTCAAGGTGAGCAATGCGTTCCACTCACCGCTGATGGCGGGAGCGCTGGACGCCTGGGCCGAGGCCGTGCGCGCCACACCGATGCACTCGCCGCGCGTCCCGGTGATCCCGAACGCGACCGGCGAACCCACCACGGACCTGCCGACCATCGTGGACGCGCTGATCACCCAGCTCACGGAACGGGTGCGGTGGACGGCGACGATGCGCGCGCTCGCCGAGGCCGAAACCCTGGTCGAGGTCGGGGACAGCAAGGTGCTCGCCGGACTGCTGCGCGGCGTCGGCTCGAGCTGCGTCAGCATGGCCGACCCGGCCGCGGTGCGCAGGCTGCGCCGCCCGGAGCCCGCGGCATGACCAGGTGGGGCAGCGCCGCGGTCGCCTTCGGCGGGCTGACCGCACCGGGGCAGCTGGTCGAGCCGATGCCTCTGGAGGTCGTGTTCACCCGCGCGGAACGGCTGCGGTCCGGCGCGGGCCGCACCCTGCAGCACTGGGCGGGCAGGCTCGCGGCCAAGTACGCCGTGCTGCGCCTGCTCGACGAACCCGCGACCGCGGAGCACCTGGGTGCGGTGGAGGTGCTCCCCCTACCGGCGCCTCTCTGCAGCCGCACGGCGGCCTGCCTGCACGGCCACCCGCCGGGTGTGCGCCTGATCGGCGCGCTGGACGGCCGGGAGGCGGAGGACACCCGCATCCGCGTCTCCGTCAGCCACACCGCCGACCTCGCGTTCGCGGTGGCGCTGACCGCGGCCCGGCTGGCCGAGGACCACGAGCTGGAAGCGATGACCGCATGGACCTGATCGAGACCGCCGCGCGGTGGGCCGCGGCCTGGCACGAGCGCGACGCCGCCGCCATCGCGGACGCGGTGGCGGAGTTCGCCGACCCGGACACACCGGAACCGGTGGCGGGCGCGGACCTCGTCGCGCACGTCGAGGCCGTGCTGACGCGGTTCCCGGACCTGGAGCTCGACTTCGCGCCCACCGCCGACGCGGGCGGCACCGCCGTGCTCACCTGGACCATGACCGGTACGCACCGCGCCCCCTACCTCGGGATACCGGGCACGGGCGGCACGGCGAGGGCCGACGGCGTGGACGTGCTGACCGTCGTGGACGGCGAGGTGCGCGTGCGCCGCCACTTCGACCGGGTCGCCCTGGCCTCGTCGCTCGGCCACACCGCTCGCTTCCTGCTCAGCCAGGACGAGGTGCAGGAGTACGGCATCAGCGCGCGCACCACGGCGGGCAGGACCGACTACCCGCGCGCGCTCACGTTCACCTACCTGGACTTCCGCGACGACGTCGAGGGCGCGGAGGTCGACCTGCTCAGCACCGAGGTGGTCAAGTCGTTGCGCGCCTCGAAGGGTTTCCTCGGCGTGAGCACGTTCGAGATCGGCACCCGCAAGTACACGGTCAGCGCCTTCGACCGCCCGGAGTCGATCCGCGCCGTGCACGCCCGGCCGCACCAGCGGTCCCTGCGGAAGTTCTTCCGCGGCGGCCTGTGCACCGGGGCGTACACCAGCGTGTGGACGCTGGAGCGGGAGACCCTGCACCTGCGCTGCCCCGAGTGCGACGAGATGGTCGACGCGGCGGCGGGCAGGACCTGCGCGTGCGGCACCACCCCGACCCCCGACCCCCTGTTCTGATGACGCCAGGAGCTGCCCGATGACGGTCTTCACCGCCGACCACCGGCCCGCGGCGGGCGGGCGACCGCTCGTGGCCTTCATGTCCGCCCTCTTCGCGGGCGGCTGGATCTGGGACCACCCGTTCGCCGCCCTCGCCGACGCCGGGTGGCCGGTGCTGCGCACCGAGGAACCCATCTGCGGGGTGGACGCGAAGATCGCGGGGTCCATCGAACGACTCGGCGACGCCCTGATGGACGCCGTGGACGCGGCCGGCGCGGAGGAGGTCGTGGTCTGCGCGAACTCCCTGGGAGGACTGGTCGCCATCGACCTCGCGGGCCGCTTCCCGGACCGGGTGAGGGCCATCGCCGTCAGCGGCGCACCCGGCCTGAGCGCCGACCCCGACGTGGGCCTGAACATGGACCGGCGCGGCGACGTGCGGCTGCAGGGCGAGCAGTTCCGCGACCGCATGCTGGCCGCCCTCTTCCACGGCGAGCCGCTGTTCACCGACGAGCAGGTGGAGTCGACCGCGCAGCTGCTGCGCCAGGGCTCGGCGATGGTCGCGATGGCCCGCAGCATCCGCGCCACCCGGACGTTCCAGGTCGCCCCGGCGATGGACAAGGTCACGTGCCCGTCGTTGTACGTCTGGGGCCGCCACGACCGCATGACGCCGATCGAGCCGTGGCTCGACCTGGTGCCGCAGCACGCGAACACCGAGTTCGTCACCGTGGAGGACTGCGGGCACATCCCGATGATCGAGCGCGGCGAGGTCTACACCGCCGAGCTGCTGCGGTTCCTCGGCAGGGTCACCGGGTGACCGCGCCGCCGATGCTGTTCGGCGTGGACGTGGTCGACGTCGCCAGGGTCACCCGCGCCATGTCCTACAGCGGGCCCGCCTACACCCGGCACGTCGTCTCCCCCGGCGAGCGGGACCTGCACGCCGACCCCGGTCTCGCCACCGCGGCCACGGTCGCGGTGAAGGAGTGCCTCGTGAAGGCGGTCGGCGGCCGGCCGCGCGGGTTCTCCTGGCACGACTTCGAGGCGTGTGGCGAGGTGCCGCTGCCCGGTGCGGAGTGGGCGGACCCGCTGCTGGCCGCCGCCGTGCCCGAGGTCGAGGCGGCCACCAGGGTCGCGATGACCGAGCGGTGCGCCTACACCGTGCTCGGTGCCAGCGGTGCGGCCGCCCTGGCACGGCTCACCGGACGGTCCGCGGCCCCCGCCGACGGCGAGGCCGTCGTGGGCATGGCCCGCTGGGGCGTTCGCGGAGACCTGATCGTCGCTGTTGCCATACTGATCATCACGCCGAGAGGAGCGTTGCGATGTCCGTGACCGAGGTCAGGACCGAAGTTCGCATTCGACCAGGGGATTCCGTTCAGGAAGCGCTCGAGAACTGCGCACCGGGCACGGTGCTGCGCCTGGCCGAGGGGACGTACGAGGGCAGCCTGGTGATCGGCCGCCCGGACGTCGCACTCGTCGGCGCGGGAGCGGGCCGCACGGTGATCGTGCCCGGCACCGTCGCGCCCAGCGCTGTGCCTGCCCTGCACGACGCGCCCGCGGACGTGGTCAGCGGCATCACCGTGCACGACGTGTCCGGGGTGACCGTCGAGGGTCTGACCGTGCGCGGCTTCTCCGGGGCGGGCGTCTACGCGCACACCGCCACCGAGCTGAAACTCGTCGACGTCGAGTCGGTCGACAACGCGGTGTGGGGCCTGTACGTGCGCGAGTCGGCGGGCGTGGAGGTCCTGCGGTGCCGTGCGGAAGGCAGCCAGTACGGCGGCATCGCGCTGGCGTTCTGCCCGGCCGCCGACGCGCTGATCGCCGACAGCGAGAGCACCGCCAACGCCTTCGGCGTGTTCGTGGACAACTCCAGCCGCGCACGGGTGCAGCGCAACCACTGCCACGGCAACGCGGCGGGCGTCCTGCTGCTGCACCAGACCTACGAGGGTGAACTGCCCGGCGGCGTCGCCGACGTGCTCGTCGCGGACAACGACATCACCGGCAACACCCTGGCCTCCGGTGGCGACGAGCCCGGCGTGCTGGGTTTCGCCGGGCCGCCGATCTCCGGCGTCGGCATCGCCGCCGTCGGCGTCCAGCGCGTCTCGGTCGTCGGCAACCGGTTGCACGGCAACGAACCCACCGGTCCGTCGGTCATGGGCGCCGCGCTGGTGCTGGCCTCGTCGGCGGACTGGGGCGGCTCCGACTCGGCCGACAACTCCTTCGAGTGGAACACCATCACCGGCAACAGCCCGTTCGACGTGCAGATCGGCACCGACCCGGGCAACCAGCGCTTCCGCAACAACGTGGTGGGCGCCTCCCAGCCGGAGCGGATCGACGGGTACGGATCTTGATCGAGAGGACGACATGACGCCTGCGCTGGTGTGCGAGCGCCTGGTCAAACGCTACGGCGACAAGACTGTGGTGGACCGGGTCGGCTTCCACATCGACGAGGGAGAGGCGTACGGGTTGCTCGGCCCCAACGGGGCCGGCAAGACCACGACCATCTCCATGCTCGTCGGCCTGCTGCGCCCGGACGAGGGAACGGTCCGGGTCGGCGGCATCGACGTCGGTGAGGACCCGGTGGCGGCCAAGCGGCTCATCGGGTACGTCCCGCAGGAGATCGCGCTGTACCCGGAGCTGACCGCCCGGGAGAACCTGCGCTACTTCGGCAGGCTCTACGGCCTGCCGCGGCGTGAGCTGACCTCGCGCATCGGCGAGGTGCTCGACCTGGTCGGCCTGACCGACCGCGGCGACGACAAGGTGGGCACGTACTCCGGCGGCATGAAGCGGCGCACCAACATCGCCGTGGCCCTGCTGCACCGGCCGCGCCTGCTCATCCTCGACGAGCCGACGGTCGGCGTGGACCCGCAGAGCCGCGTCGCGATCCTGGACCGGGTCGAAGCCCTCGTCGGCGAGGGCATGAGCCTGCTCTACACCTCCCACTACATGGAGGAGGTGGAGCGGGTGTGCACGCGGGTCGGGATCATCGACCGGGGCCGCGTGGTCGCCGACGGGACCAAGCGCGAGCTGGTCGCCGAACTGGGCGGCACGGACCGGGTGGAGCTGACGCTGGACGGCGACGTCACCGCGGCGGCCGAGAAGCTGCGCGCCGTGGAGGGCGTGTCCGAGTCGGTGGTCACCGGGTCGTCGTCGATCCGGTTGCTCGTCGCGGGCGGGCGGCACCTGTTGCCCGCACTGCTGGCCGCTATCGGCGACGCGGGTGCGGTGACCGGCGTCGAGGTCGTCGAACCCGACCTGGAGGCCGCGTTCCTGCACCTCACCGGCAGCACCCTGCGCGACTGACGCGGACCGAAGCTTAGGGATTGGGCGAAGAACCTTGGGGAAGAGCACTCTGCGCGCTCTGCTGGTCGTGGGCGGCCACGAGCTGCGGTCGCGGCTGCGGGACGGCACCGCGCCGCTGATCGCGCTCGTCGCGCCGATCCTGCTCGCGACCCTGTTCGGGCTGGCGCTCGGCGGTGACGACGACCCGCCGCTGAAGGCGACCATCGGCGTGGTCGACCTCGACGGCGGCGAGTTCCCGGCCAGCGTGCAGCGCGAAGCGCTGAACACCGACGAGCTGAAGGGCGTGCTGACCTTCCGCCAGTACCCGGACGAGGCCGCGGCGCGCAGCGCGGTCGACGGCGGCGAGTCGGGTGCGGCCCTGGTGTTCCCCGCCGGGTTCAGCGAGGGCGTCGGCGCGGGCCGCGGCGGGCAGGTGTCCGTCCTGGAGTCGCCGGAGTCGCCGCTGGCGGGTGTGGTGGCGCGCAGCATGGTGGACCGGATCTCGGCCCTGGTCCAGGCCAGGACGCTGGCCGTGCGCGCCTCGCTGGAGGCGGGCGTACCGGCCGACCGCGTGCAGCTGTTCGTCGAGGAGAACGGCGCGGCCGGGCCCGCGCTGTCGCTGGTCGGCGACCCGGTCTCGGGCGGAAAGGTGGACCTCGCCGTGCACTACGGCGCGGGCATGGCGGTGATGTTCGCGTTCTTCGTCGTCGGCACCACGGCCCGCAGCCTGCTCACCGAGCGGCAGAACGGCACGCTCGACCGGATGCGCGCCGCGCCGATCCCCCTGTGGACGGCGCTGGTGGGCAAGAGCGCGGTCGGGTTCGGGCTGGCGCTGCTCAGCATGTGCGCGACCTGGCTGTCGTCCGTGCTGATCTTCGGCGCGAGCTGGGGCGACCCGCTCGGCGTGTTCCCGCTGCTGCTGGCGCACGTGTTCGCGGCGACCGCGATCGTCATGCTGGTGGCCAGCCGCGCGAAGACCGACGCGCAGGCCGACGGCTACACGCTCGGCGTGGCGTTCGTGTTCGCGTTCCTGGGCGGCAGCATCGTGCCCGCCTACAACCTGCCCGAGTGGCTGCGCGGCGTCTCGCTGATCACCCCCAACGGGTGGGTGTCGGCGGGCCTGTCCGAGCTGGCGGGCACCGGCGCCGGCCCGTCCGCCGTCCTCGTGCCGATCGCCGTGGTCACCGGCATCGGCCTCGTCGCCGGAACGGTGGCGCTGCTCGGCTTCCGCAAAGGCAGGTTCGCATGAGGCCCCGCCCGCTCACCGCACTGGTGCTGGCCAACCTGCAGCGCCAGCTGCGCGACAAGGTCGGCATGTTCTTCATCGTCGTCATGCCCTTCGTGACGATCCTGTTCGTCGGCATGGCCCTGGGCGGCGACGCGGCCGACGCGAAGCTGCCGGTGGCCGTCGTCGCCGACACCTCCGACCCGGTGTCGGCGGCAGTGGTCGCCGAACTGGAATCCGACAAGGCGCTGCAGGTGCGGCGCGCGGAGTCCGCGCAGGAGGTCCGCGACGACGTCCGCCGGGGCGAACTGGCCGCGGGGTTGGTCGTCACACCGGGCGACACCGACCTCGAACTGGTCATGACCCAGACCAGCGGCAGCGGCATGGCCGCGCGCAGCGAGATCGACGTGGCGGTCGGCAGGGTGGCGGCGGTGCTGGAGGCCACCCGCGCGGCGCGGGCGGCGGGCGCGTCACCGGAGCAGGCCGAGCAGTACGTCCGCAAGGCGAAGGAGGAGTCGGTGGCCGTCACCGTCGCCTCGACCGGAGGCGACGAGCCCTCCAGGCCGACCGGCTTCGCCTACACCGCGCCCGCGAACCTGCTGCTGTTCACGTTCGTCAACTCGATGGCCGTCGCCGCCGCGCTGGTCGAGAGCCGCCGCATCGGCATGGTCCGCCGCTCCCTGGCCGCACCCGTGCGGCGCAGCCAGGTGCTGCTGGGCGAGGCGTTGAGCCGGTTCGCGGTGGCGCTCGCGCAGTCGCTGCTGATCATCGTGGTGAGCCGGCTCCTGTTCGACGTGCGGTGGGGCGACCCGCTGGGCGTGGGCGTGGTCGTCGCGCTGTTCTGCCTGATCGCCACGGGCGCCGCGATGCTGGTTGGCGCCCTGGTGCGCTCACCGCAGCAGGCTCCCGCCATCGGCCCGCCGGTCGGCATCGTGCTGGGCATGCTGGGCGGCTGCCTGTGGCCGCGCGAGGTAGCCGGCGAGACGCTGGGCACGATCGGTTACCTGTTCCCGCACTCGTGGGCGATGGACGCGTTGCTGACGCTGTCGCGTCCGTCGGCGGGGCTGGGGTCGGTCCTGGTCGAGACCGGTGTGCTGGCGGGCATGGCGGTGGTGGTGCTGGGCGTCGCGATGGTGGTGTTCCAACGGCGGGCGCTGGCGACCGTTTAGGCGGACCGTCCACACCCCGCGCGTTCAGCGCACGCGCCGACGACGCCACCGTCCCGCACGGTCGTGCCTGTGCGTGCCGAAACCACGTCCACGCAGGTCGAGTGGTGTGAGGATGCCCGTGGACGACTCCGCCGCGACGATCTTGCCGTTCCGAGGTGGGGCGTTCGATCTGATCCGGTTCATGTCCACCGAGTGGTCACTCGGCGAGCCCGCGCCGCACGAGGTCGGCGACCGCCTTCCACTGGCTCACGGGGAAGAAGTGGCCACCGGGCAGCTCCACGAGCGAAAAGGGCCCGCTGGTGTGCTGCGACCACTCGCTCGCGTCCGAAGCGGACACGAGCGGATCGTTCACCCCGACCAGGGCGGTGATCGGTGCGGTGAGCGGGGCGGCCGGGTGATGACGGTAGGTCTCGATCGCCCGGTAGTCGTTGCGCACGACAGGCAGCACCATCGCGCGGAGTTCGACGTCGCGGAGCACACCCGGTTCGACACCGCCCAGCGACTCGACCACGGCGATCACGTCGTCGTCGGACATGAGGTGCACGCCCCCGTCGCGTCGCAGGTGCGGTGCCACCCGGCCGGACGCGAACAGGTGCGAGACGGGCACGGAGGCCGCCTGCAGCCTGCGCGCCACCTCGAACGCCACCACCGCTCCCATGCTGTGACCGAGGAGCGCCAGCGGCCGGCTGTCGTCCAGTGCGGCGAACACCTGGTCCGCCAACTCGGACAGGTCGTCCACCGGCCGGTCGCGGAGACGGTCCAGACGGCCTGGGTACTGCACCGAGGACACCTGGACGTCGCCGGCGAGTTCCGCGCTCAGCTTGCTGAACCACCCGGCGGAGCCGCCCGCGTACGGGAAGCACACCAGCTGTGGCGCCTGCTCGGGCGCCGCGTGGAACTTCCTCAACCAGCGGCTGCTCTGAGCCACGTTCGCCATGCTCTTCCTCTTCTGGAACGAAGGTGCGGGGACGTCGGCAGCAGGAGGTCGCCGGCGTCCGCCGCGGGACACGTCGACCGGGACACGGTGCCGGACGGCACGAGGGCCCGAGCCGCCGTTGGACGGCTCGGGCACCCGGTCAGCCTTCGAGCAGCCGGTTCAGGTCGTCCTCCGGCGTCAGGTAGCTGCCGGACAACGAGTCCGCCTCACCGGAGACCAGTCGCACGAGCATCCGCGCGGACTCCTCCGGATCGGTGAGCCGGCCGCCGTCGCGCTGGTCGGCCATCCACGCGCTCACCCCGTCGACGCGGCTGTCGCCGGTCTCACCGGCTGCCAGCTGCTTGCGGGTCAGGCCCAGGTCGACCAGGCCGGGGTGGTAGTTGAGCACCGACACCCCGGTGCCCTCCAGCTCCGGCGCGAGGTTCTCGCCGAGCTTGATGGCGGCGGCCTTCGACACCGAGTAGCCGGAGACGTTCGGCCAGCGGTGCCTGCCCGCCGAGCTGACGATGTTGACGACCCGCCCGTGTCCTCGCTCCACCATGCCGGGCACCGCGGCCCGGCAGGCGCGCAGGGTTCCGCGCACGTTCACCTCCATCGCCTGCCACCAGGCGTCCTCGTCGACCTCCCACATCGGGCCGGCGGGGCCGCCGACGCCGGCGTTGTTGATCAGGACGTCGACCGCTCCGAATTCCTGCTCGGCCCGCTCGACGGCGCTGACCAGCGCCGTGCTGTCGGTGACGTCGGCGACCAGTGCCAGCGAGGGACCGCTCAGGGAGCCCGCCAGGTCGTCGAGCGCTGCCTGGTCGCGCCCGGTCAGCACCAGGTTCGCCCCGGCCTCCGAGAGGCGTTCGGCGAACACGCGGCCGAGGCCGCCGGCGGCACCGGTCAGCAGGACCGTCGTGCCGGCCAGCGAGGGTCCGTCGACGTCCAGCGGCTGCTCGGCCTGCTGGTCGCCGGCGAGCAGGATCCGCAGGTACTTCGCCAGCGCGCCGGGCGTGGAGTGGTCGAAGATCGCCGTGGGCGTCACCGACGTCCCCGTCGCCTTCTCGATGCGGTTGCGCAGTTCGAGCACCGTCAGCGAGTCGAACCCGACCTCGAAGAACCCGCGGTCGGCCTCCACCTCGTCGGCACTCGCGAATCCGAGCACCTGGGCCACCAGTCCCCGGACCAGGTCGCGCAGCAAGGTCTCCTGCGCGCCCTCGTCCTTGCCCGCCAGCTCGCCCGCGATGGACGACACCGGCGCGGACTCCACCGCCGGGCGCTGCTTCACGTGCCCGCGCAGCAGCGGGGTCAGCGGTGCCGACTCGCTGTCGGCGAGCTGACGGGTGTCCAGCCCGATCGGGGCGAGCATCGGCTCCCTGGAGCGCAACGCGGTGTCGAACGCGGTCAACGCGTCCTCGGTGGACAGCGGGACGATGCCGAGCCGGACGAGACGGCGCAGGTCCGCCTCGTCGAGGTGACCGGACAGCTCGCTGCGTTCCGCCCACAGACCCCACGCCAGCGACAGCGCGTGCTGCCCGGCGTTGCGCCTGCTCCGCGCGATCGCGTCGATGCAGGCGTTGGCGGCGGCGTAGTTGGCCTGACCGGCCGTGCCCCACCAGGCGGCGGCGGAGGAGCAGACGACGAACCAGGTGAGGTCGAGGTCCCTCGTCAGCTCGTCGAGGTGCGTCACGGCGTCGACCTTGGCCGGCAGGACGGCCTCCAGGACCTCGGGGGTGAGCGACTGGAGGGTGGCGTCCCGCGAGGTGCCCGCGGCGTGGATGACGCCGGCCAGCGGCCGGTCCGCCGGGATCCTCGCGAGGACTCCGGCCAGTTGCTCCCGGTCCGCCGCGTCGCAGGCCTCCACGGTGACGGACGCGCCGAGCTCCCGCAGCTCGGCGGACAGCCGGGCCATCCCGGGCGCGCTCGCACCGCGGCGGCTCAGCAGGACCACGTCGCGGACCCCGTGCTCCCGCACGGCGTGCCGGGTCAGCGCGGAACCGACGACGCCGCCCGCACCGGTGACCAGCAGCGAACCGCCGCGCCACTCGGCGAGACCGGACGGTGCGGTGGCTCCGGCACCGGCCAGCCTCGGCACGCGGACCTGGCCGGCGCGCACGGCGAGCTGCGACTCGTCCGTGCCGACCAGCTCCCGCCACGCCTTGTCGGACGCGGCCGTGCCGTCGAGGTCGATCAGCTGCAGCAGCCCGGGGTGCTCGGTCTGCGCGGAGCGCACGAGGCCCCACACCGCCGCGGCGACCGGGTCGCCGTCCACCGCGCCGCGCGTGAGCACGACCAGCTGGGCACCGGGCTCGTGGTCCCGAGCCACCCAGCCGCGCACCGAGGTCAGCGCCGCGTCGAGCGCGGTGCGGACCCGCTGCGGCAGCGGCAGCGCGGGGTCGCCGTTGTCGACCATGAACGTGAGGTGACCGGTTCCTCGTGCCCCGGACAGCGTCTTCGGTGCCGTCCAGTCGATCCGGAACAGGGTCTCCGCCGCCTGTGCGGCACCGATCCCCCGCAGCTGCTCGCGGACGACCGGCCGCGCGACGAGTTCGTCGGCGGAGAGGACCGGCATGCCCACGCCGTCCCAGGCGACGATGCCGAACGAGTCCTGGCCGTTGTCGCGCAGGCGGACCCGCAGCGACGCGGCACCCGGGCCGTGGACCTGGACGCCCGCCCACGAGAACGGCAGGCGAAGCGAGTCCGCCAGCAGCGGGTGCAGCGCCGAGTCCAGCAGCGCGGGGTGCACGAGGTAGGCACCGGCTTCGTCCTGCACGGTCGCGGGCAGGGACACCTCGGCGAAGACGTCGCCGCCGCGGCGCCAGGCCCGGCGGACGCCCTGGAACTCCGGTCCGTAGCCCAGACCGTCCTCGGCGAGACGGGGGTGGAGCCCCTCGAGGTCGACCGGCTCCGCGTTCGCGGGCGGCCATTCGGTCAGGCTCTCCCCCGCACCGGGTGCGGCGGGCACGAGGCGACCGGTGGCGTGCGCGGTCCACGGCGCGTCGGCCGAGGTCCGCGAGTGCAGGGTGAGGACACGGCCGCCGTCACCCTCTGGCGCGGACACCTCCACCTGGACCTCCAGGGCGCCCTCGGCGGGCAGCACCACCGCGGCGCGGAAGACCAGTTCCGCCACCCGTGGGCAGCCGACCTGCGCACCGGCCCTGGCGGCCATCTCCAGCAGGGCCGTGCCGGGCACGACGGCGGCGCCGCCGACGCGGTGGCCTCCGGCCCAGGCCGGGCTCGCGGTGGACAACCGTCCGGTGAGGACGGTCGCTCCGCTGCCCGCCAGGGACATCGACGCGGTCAGCAGCGGGTGCCCGACCTCGCCGAGGCCGGTGCCCGCGACGCCGCCGGTGGTACGAGGGGCGTCGAGCCAGAACCGCTGCCGCTGGAAGGCGTAGGTCGGCAGCTCCACGTGAGGCCGCACGTCCTGCACCAGAACGGCGGACCAGTCGACGGAGATGCCGCGGACGAACAGCTTCGCGACGGTGTCGAGCAGGGCGCGCGGTTCCGCGCGGTCCTTGCGCAGCACCGGCAGCAACGCGGCCTGCGTGGACAGGTTCGCCGACGCCATCGCCGACAGCACGCCGTCCGGGCCCAGCTCCACGAAGGTGCCGACCCCGCCGACCTCCAGCGCGCGCACGGCGTCCTGGAACCGGACCGACTCGCGCACGTGGCGGACCCAGTACTCCGCGGTGGTGAAGTCGCCCGCGACGGCGGCCTGGCCGGTCAGGGTCGACACCATCGGGATGCGGGGCGCCGAGAACTCGATGCGGGACACGACGTCCCGGAACTCCTCCAGCATCGGGCCCATCAGCGGCGAGTGGAACGCGTGGCTCACCCGCAGGGCCTTGGTGCGGTGGCCGCGCGACCGCAGCTGCTCGGTGATCGCCTCCACGGGAGCGGCGGCACCGGACAGGACCGTGGCCCTGGGCCCGTTGACCGCGGCGATGCCCACCTCGTGCTCGTGGCCGGCGAGCAGACCGGTCACCTCGGCGGCGGACGCCTCCACGGCGACCATGACGCCGCCGGTGGGCAGTCCGCCCATCAGCCTGCCGCGAGCGGCGACCAGCGTCGCGGCGTCGCGCAGCGACATCACCCCCGCGACGTGGGCCGCCGCGATCTCGCCGATCGAGTGCCCGGCCATTCGATCCGGCCGCACGCCCCAGGACTCCAGCAGGCGGAACAGCGACACCTCCAGCGCGAACAGCGCGGGCTGCGCGTGATCGGTCCGGTCCAGGCTGTCGCCCGTGAACACCAGATCGCGCAGGCTGACGCCGAGCAGCGGGTCCAGCACTTCGGCCGCTTCGTCGAACGCGGCCGCGAAGGCCGGGAACGCCTCGTACAGCTCACGCCCCATGCCGGCGCGCTGGCTGCCCTGACCGGCGAACAGGAAAGCTGTCTCGCCCGCTCGCTTCTCCTGCGTGACGAACAGGTTCGGCGCGTCCTCACCACGCGCCGCGGCGGTGAGGCCCGCCAGCAACGAGTCGCGGTCACCACCGAGGACGACGGCGCGCTGGTCGAACCGCGACCGGCTCGTGAGTGCCGCGGCGATGGCGGCGTCGTCGTGACCGGGCTCCCGGTCGAGGAAGCCGGCCAGCCTGGCCGCCTGCGCCCGCAGCGCGGCCGCGGTCTTCGCGCTGAGCACCCACGGCGTGATCGCCCCTGCACGAGGCTCGTCCGCCGCAACGGCCGTTTCGGCCGGGCCTTCGAGGATCACGTGCGCGTTGGTGCCACCGATGCCGAACGACGACACCGCCGCGCGGCGGGTGCCCTCCGGCCACGGGCGCGCCTCGGTCAGCAGCTCGACCGAGCCCGAGGTCCAGTCGGCGTGCGGCGAGGGCTCGCTGACGTGCAGGGTCTTCGGCAGGACACCGTGCCGCATCGCCATGATCATCTTGATGATCCCGCCGACGCCCGCCGCGGCCTGCGTGTGCCCGGTGTTGGACTTCAGCGAACCCAGCCACAGCGGACGGTCGCGGTCCTGGCCGTAGGTGTCGAGCACCGCCTGCGCCTCGATCGGGTCGCCCAGGGCGGTACCCGTGCCGTGCGCCTCGACCACGTCCACGTCGGACGGGCTCAGCCGCGCGTCGGCGAGGGCCTGTTCGATGAGCTTGCGCTGAGCCGATCCGCTCGGCGCGGTCAGGCCGTTGGAGGCACCGTCGGAGTTGACGGCGCTGCCGCGCACGACGGCGAGCACGCGGTGCCCGTTGCGCCGGGCGTCCGACAGCCGTTCGACCACGAGCATGCCCGCGCCCTCGGCCCAGCTGGTTCCGCTCGCGTCCGCGGAGAACGCCCGGCACCGGCCGTCGGCGGCGAGTGCGCGCTGACGGCTGAACTCGACGAAGGTGACCGGAGTCGACATCACCGACACACCGCCGACCAGGGCCATGGAGCACTCGTCGTTGCGCAGCGCCTGGGCGGCCAGGTGCAGGGCCACCAGGGAGGACGAGCAGGCCGTGTCGACCGACATCGTCGGTCCCTGCAGACCGAACACGTAGGAGATGCGGCCCGACGCGACGCTGCCGTGGCTGCCGAGCGTCAGCATCCCCTCCATGCCTTCGGGGATGCTGTGGACGTCCTGGACGCGGGTGGAGTAGTCGTGGAACATCACGCCGGTGTAGACGCCGGTGCGGGATCCCTT
Organism: Lentzea albida; assembly: GCF_900111005.1. Classification (GTDB taxonomy): domain Bacteria; phylum Actinomycetota; class Actinomycetes; order Mycobacteriales; family Pseudonocardiaceae; genus Lentzea; species Lentzea albida. Next base: position 42,581 of record NZ_FOFV01000027.1, on the reverse strand, counting down.
CATCGAGAGCGGGTCCACGCCCGCGCTCTCCAGCGCCTCCCACGAGGTCTCCAGCAGCAGGCGCTGCTGCGGGTCCATGGACAGCGCCTCGCGCGGTGCGATGCCGAAGAACGAGGCGTCGAAGTCGGCGGCGTCGTGCAGGAAGCCGCCTTCACGGGTGTAGCTGGTACCGCGGTGGGCGGGGTCGTCGTGGAACAGGGTGTCGAGGTCCCAGCCGCGGTTGTCGGGAAACGGGGTGATCCCGTCGGTGCCGGTGGCGACGAGGTCCCACAGCTCCTGCGGCGTGCTGACCCCACCGGGGTAGCGGGCGGCCATGCCGACGATGACGATCGGGTCGTCCTCGGGCGCCGCTTCGGGTTCGGTTCGCTGGACCGCCTGGGTCACAGTGGTGTCCTTCTCGGTCGAAAGTTCTTCCACCAGGTGTTCGATCACGTCGAGCGGGCTGGGCCGGTCGAACAGCAGGGTCGGTGACAGGCGCAGGCCGGTCGCCTGGCTGAGCTGGTTGCGCAGCTCCAGTGCGGTCAGCGAGTCCATTCCCAGCGCGGAGAACGGCTGCTCGACCTGGTCGTCGCGCAGCTGGGCGTGACCCAGTGCGGCGGCGGCGCTGGTGCGGACCAGCGTGGTCAGCTCCACCCGCAGCTCGTCCGCGGTCAGCCGCTCGAACGCGCCACCGGAGGTCTCCGGTGCGACCGCGGCGGGCTTGGCCACGGCCGGAGTGCGGACGAGGTCGGCCAGCAGTGGTACGGGCTGACCGGTGACGGAACGGACGTCCAGGCGGACGGGGGCCAGCACCGGTTCGGTGGAGCGCAGCGCGCCGTCGAACGCGGCAACGGCGTCCGCTGTGGACAGTGGTGCGATACCGACCCTGGCCATCCGCTGGAGGTCGGCGTCACCGAGGTGGCCGGAGAGCTCGCTGCGCTCCTCCCACAGACCCCAGGCCAGTGCCAGCGCGGGGAACCCGGCCGCGGCGCGGTCGCGGACGATCGCGTCGAGGCAGGCGTTCGCGGCGGCGTAGTTGGCCTGACCCGCGGTGCCCCACCAGCCGGCGACCGAGGAGCAGACGACGAACCAGTCGAGGTCCAGTCCCCTGGTCAGCTCGTCCAGGTGACTGACGGCGTCCACCTTGGACTCGAGCACGGCGTCGACACCTTCGGCGGTGAGCGTCTCGATGACGGTGTCCGCGACCGTTCCGGCCGCGTGGACGATGCCGCGCAGGTCCGGGACGCGCGCCAGCAGGCCTTCCACCTGGGCGCGCTCGGCAACGTCACAGGCCTCGACGGTGACCGAGACACCCGTGGACCGCAGCTTCTCGGCCAGCTGTGCGACGCCGGTGGCCCGTTCTCCTCGACGGCTCACCAGTACGACGTGACCGATCCCGTGAGTGGTCACGGCGTGCAGCGTCAGGGCGGAACCCACGACGCCACCGGCACCGGTGACGAGCAGCGATCCCCTGTCCCACTTGATGTCCGACGCGGCGGGAGCGACGGTGTGGCGCACGAGGCGCGGCACCAGTGCGTTGCCTTCCCGCACGGAGATCTGCGGGTCGGACGAGCCCGCCAGGGACGAGACCAGTGCCTCGGAGGCGTCGGTGCCGTCGACCTCGATCAGCTGGAAGCGGCCGGGGTGCTCGGTCTGCGCCGAACGCCCGAGACCCTGCACGGCGGCACCGACCGGGTCGGCCCCGGTGACGATGCTCAGGCGACCGCGCTGCTCACCGGCGAGCCAGTCCTGCACGGTCTCCAGCGCCCAGGCCAGTCCCTCACGCACCCGCTGTGCGAGCGGGCCATCGGTCTGGGCCGGCAGCCGCCGCGTGGTGCCCGGAGCAGAGCCCACCGCGGTGGTCGGCCGCCAGTCGACGCGGTACAGCGAGTCCGCTGCCACAGCGTCGCGCAGTTGGGCGTCGGACACCGGTCGCAGCACGACCGAGTCGGCATCGAGCACGGGGTTGCCCACACCGTCCCAGGCGGACAGTCGCACGGTGTCGGGGCCGAGCCGGGTCAGCCGGGCCCGCAGCACCGACGCGCCGAAGGCGTCGACGCGGGCACCGGTCCAGGAGAACGGCAGTCGCGCCGTTCCCCCGTCGGGCAACAGTTCACCGGCCGCCAGCGGCTGCAGGACGGCGTCCAGCAGTGCCGGGTGCAGCAGGTAGTCGTTCTTCGTCTCGGGAAGCGAGACCTCGGCGAACAGCTCGCCGTCACCGCGCCACAGACGTCGCACGCCCTGGAAGACGGGCCCGTAGCGCAGGTTCCGCTCGACCAGTCCGGGGTAGAACGAGCCCAGGTCGACCGGTTCGCAGCCGGCCGGCGGCCACGGCACCGCGGCGGGCGCCGTGCCGCTGACCTCGTCGAGCTGTCCGGTGACGTGGGTGGTCCACTCCCCCTGACCCGCGGCACGCGACACGGTCCGCAGGGCACCGTCGGCGGTCACCCTGACCTGGACGTCGAGCGCGTCCCCTGCGGGGACGACCATCGGCGCGACCAGCAGCAGCTCGGTGACACCGGTCCGGCCGACGTGCGCACCGGCGCGGGCGGCGAGCTCGAGCAGCGCCGTTCCGGGAACGACCACCGCACCACCGACCTGGTGGTCGGCGAGCCACGGCAGCTCGGCCGGGTCGAGCCGGCCGGTCAGCACCGTGGTGCCGTCCACGGACAGCGCCGCCTTCAGCATCGGGTGCTCGACGGCGTCGAGTCCGGCGGAGGCGAGGTCCGCGGTCTTCGCGACCGGCTCCAACCAGAACCTCTCGTGCTGGAACGCATAGGTGGGCAGCTCGACGCTCTGGGCGCCGGTACCGGCGAAGAACGCGGTCCAGTCGACGGTGACACCGGCGGTGTGCAGGCGTGCCAGCGCGAGCACCAGCGTGTCGGCCTCCGGCCTGCCCCGGCGCAGGGCGGGCAGGACCAGCTGTTCGGTGCCGGGCAGGCAGTTCTGCGCCATCGCCGCGAGCACGCCGTCCGGGCCGAGTTCGACCAGCCGGGTCACGCCCTGCTCGCGCAGGTACCGCACGCCGTCGTGGAACAGGACGGCGTCGCGGACGTGCCGGACCCAGTGCTCCGGCGAACGGAGCTGTTCGGCCGTCGCGAGAGCGCCCGTCAGGTTCGACACCACCGGGATCACCGGTGCCGCGTAGCCGATCCGTTCGGCGACGCGGCGGAACTCGTCCAGCATCGGTTCCATCAGGGGCGAGTGGAACGCGTGGCTCACGGTGAGCCGCTTGGTCTTGCGCCCGCGCTCCGTCCACTGCGCGGCCAGCGCGAGAACGTCGTCCTCGGCGCCGGACAGCACCACCGCGTCCGGTCCGTTGACCGCGGCCAGCCCCACGCGGGAGGTCAGCTGCGGACGCACCTCGTCCGCGGTGGCCTGCACGGAGACCATCGCGCCGCCCGCCGGCAGCGCCTGCATCAACCGGCCGCGTGCGGCCACCAGTTCCGCCGCCCCGGCCAGGGTCAGCACACCGGCGACGTGGGCCGCCGCGATCTCACCGATCGAGTGGCCGGTCACGAAGTCCGGCTCGACGCCCCACGACCGCACGAGGCGGTACAGCGCGACCTCGACGGCGAAGAGCGCGGGCTGGGTGTACTCGGTCCGGTCCAGCACGGCGGGGTCGTCGCCCCACACGACCTCGCGCAGCGGCGTGGCCAGGTGCCGGTCGAGCTCGCCGGCGACCTCGTCGAAGGCGGCGGCGAAGACCGGGTAGGTGGTGTACAGCTCCCGGCCCATGCCCAGTCGCTGAGCGCCCTGGCCGGTGAACAGGAACGCGACGGGCTCGTCGGGCCGGGCGTGGTCGCGGGCTCCGCGGCCTTCGCCGAGCTCGCGCAACCCTGCCGTGTCCGTGGCGAGGACCGCGGCGCGGTGGTCGAAGGCGGTGCGACCGGTGGCCAGGGAGAAGGCCACGTCCGCCGGGTCCAGTCCGGGGTGCGCGGCCAGGTGGTCGTGCAGCCTCCTGGCCTGTGCGGTCAACGCCTGCGGAGTCTTGGCGCTGAGCACGAACGGGGCCTGCCGCTCCTGCCGTTGCGGTGCGTCCGGTCGCGGCCGGTGCTCGAGGATCACGTGCGCGTTGGTGCCGCTGATGCCGAACGACGACACCGCCGCCCGGCGCGTGCCCTCCGGCCACGGGCGCGCCTCGGTCAGCAGTTCGACCGCGCCGGAGGCCCAGTCGACGTGCGGCGAGGGCTCGCCGACGTGCAGGGTCTTCGGCAGGACGCCGTACCGCATGGCCATGACCATCTTGATCACGCCCGCGACGCCGGCCGCGGCCTGGGTGTGGCCGAGGTTGGACTTGAGCGAGCCGAGCCACAAGGGGCGGTCGCGGTCCTGGCCGTAGGTGGCGAGGATCGCCTGAGCCTCGATCGGGTCGCCCAGGGCCGTCCCGGTGCCGTGCGCCTCCACAGCGTCCACATCGGACATGGCGAGGCCGGCGTCGGCCAGCGCCCTGCGGATGACCCGCTGCTGCGAAGGTCCGTTCGGCGCGGTGAGTCCGTTGGACGCGCCGTCCTGGTTCACCGCGCTGCCGCGGACGACGGCGTGCACGGTGTGGCCGTGCCGCAGCGCGTCGGACAGCCGCTCCACCACGAGCACGCCGACACCCTCGGACCAGCCGGTGCCGTCCGCGTCCGCGGAGAACGCCTTGCAGCGGCCGTCCTGCGCGAGACCGCGCTGGCGGCTGAACTCGGCGAACATGCCGGGGGTGCTCATCACGGTCACGCCGCCGGCGAGGGCGAGCGAGCACTCGCCGCGGCGCAGCGCCTCGACGGCGAGGTTCAGCGCTACCAGCGACGAGGAGCACGCGGTGTCGACCGAGAGGGCGGGGCCTTCGAGGCCGAGCACGTACGCGATCCGTCCGGAGATGACGCTGCCGGCGACACCGGTGAGCAGGTGTCCGGCCACGGTGTCCGGGCTCTCGTGCAGGCGGGTGCCGTAGTCACCGGCCATCGCGCCGGCGAAGACTCCGGTGTCGCTGCCGCGCAACAGCTCCGGGTCGATCCCGGCCTGTTCGAGCGCCTCCCAGGAGACTTCGAGGAGGAGCCGCTGCTGCGGGTCCATGGCGAGCGCCTCGCGTGGAGACACGCCGAAGAACTCCGCGTCGAAGTCCGGGGCGTCGTGGAGGAATCCACCGGTGCGGGCGACCGCGGTGTCCTCGGAGAACAGGCCGCGGAGGTCCCAGCCGCGGTCGGACGGGTACGGCCCGACGGCGTCGGACTCCTCGCTGACGAACCGCCAGAGTTCCTCCGGTGAACGGATGTCGCCGGGGAACCGGCAGCCCATGCCCACGATGACGATCGGGTCGTCCTCACGCTCGACGGCCTCGGCCTTCTCCTCCACCGCGTTGGTCCGTTCCGCGGAGGCGACGGGGGCGGGGGCACCGGAAGGCAAGAGCCGGTCGATCTCCGCCGCGAGCGCGGCGGGGGTCGGGAAGTCGAACGCGATGCTCGCCGGTAGCCGCAGCGACGCGGCCGCGTTGAGCCGGTTGCGCAGTTCGACGACCATGACGGAGTCGAAACCCAGGCGCTTGAACGGTTCCCGCACGCTCACCGCACCCGGAGTCGTGCGCAGCACGGCGGCGGCGTGGGTGCGGACGAGGTCGATTCCTCGCAGCACCGGCCCCGTCTCGACCGGCGTCTCCTCCACGTCACCGATCCAGAACCGCTGCCGCTGGAACGGGTAGGTCGGCAGGTCGGCGGCACGGACGTGCGTGCGTGCCGCCGGCATCACGGCGGACCAGTCGACCCGCACACCGCCCACGAAGGCCTCCGCGGCGGAGGTCAGGAACCGGCGGAGGTCACCCTCGTCACGGCGGAGCGAGCCGACGACGACGGCGTTCTCGACGTCCGAGGCGGTCACGGAGTCCTCGACGGCGCCGACGAGCACGGGGTGGGAGCTGACTTCGACGAAGTGGCGGAAACCCTGGGCCAGCAGCGCCTCGGTGGCCTCCCCGAAGCGAACGGGCTGCCTGAGGTTGTGCGCCCAGTACGCGGCGTCCAGCCGGTCGGCCCACTCGCAGTCGGCGGTGGAGAACAACGGAACGGTGCCCTGCTGCGGGCGGATCCCGGCGAGGGCGTCGACGACCTGGTCGCGGATGGAGTCGACGTGCGGGCTGTGCGAGGCGTAGTCGACAGCGACCCGGCGCGCCCGGACGTCCTCCTGCCTCCACTGCGCCACCAGGGCATCGATCGTGTCCGGGTCACCGGCGACGACGGTCGACCGGGGGCTGTTGACCACCGCGACGTCCACTCCGGGGAGGGCGGCGAGGCGCGGGCGGACCTGGTCGGCGGGCAGGGCGACGGAGGCCATCGCGCCCAGGCCGGCCAGCTCGGCGGCGATGATCCTGCTGCGCAGGGCGACGACGGTCGCGGCGTCCTCGAGCGAGAGCTTGCCCGAGATCACCGCGGCGGCGATCTCGCCCTGGGAGTGGCCGAGCACCGCGGCGGGCCGGACACCGGCCGACTCCCACAGGCGGGCGAGCGAGACCATCACGGCCCACGACGCGGGCTGGACCACGTCGACGAGGTCGAGGCCTTCGCCGGTGCGCAGGACTTCGCTCAACGACCAGTTCACGTGGGGTGCGAGCGCGTTCTCGCAGGCGGAGACGGACTCGGCGAACACCTCGGAGGCGTCGAGGAGGTCGCGGCCCATCCCCACCCACTGCGCACCCTGTCCGGGGAAGACGAAGACGGGGCCGGTGTCCGCCGTCTCGCCGTGTCCCAGGACGACACCCGTGCCGGGAGCACCCTGTTCGACCTCGGCGAGCCCCACTTCGAGCTCTTCGGCGTTCGCCGCGATGACGACGGCGCGGTGGTCGAACAAAGTGCGGCCGGTGAGCAGCGCGTGGGCCAGACCCGTGTGGTCGAGTCCCCGACCACGCAGGCCGGCGGCTTGGGCACGCAAAGCTCCGGGAGTCCTGGCGCTGAGCACGAACGGGACGACGTCCCCGCTGGAACCCGCGTCCGCTGCCCCGTCACGGCTCTGCAGCGGACCCGAGAGGACGACGTGGCAGTTCGCTCCGCCCATGCCGAAGGAGTTGACGCCGGCCAGGCGCGGCTCGGCGGTCCAGTCCGCGGTCTCCGTCTGGACCCTGATGCCCAGCTCGTCGAACGCGATCTCCGGGTTCGGCTGCGCGAAGTTGAGGCTCGGAGGGATCTTGCCCCTGCTGATCGAGAGGACGGCCTTCAGCAGGCCGGCGATGCCGGCCGCACCTTCGAGGTGGCCGATGTTCGTCTTGACCGAACCGACGCGCAGCGCATCGGCGGGAGCACGGCCGGCACCGAGCACCTCGCCGAGCGCGGAGGCCTCGATCGGGTCGCCCACCTTGGTGCCGGTGCCGTGCAGTTCCACGTACTGCACCTGCTCGGGGTCCACGCCCGCGGCGCGGTAGGCCGCACGGAGGACCTCGGCCTGTGCCCTGGCGTCCGGGGTGGTCAGACCGTCGCTCGCGCCGTCGTTGTTCACCGCGCTGCCGCGGATCACGCAGAGGACGTCGTCCCCGTCGGCGATCGCCTTGGCGAGGGGCTTGAGGACGACCACGCCGCCGCCCTCGCCGCGCACGTACCCGTTGGCCCTGGAGTCGAAGGTGTGGCAGCGCCCGTCCGGCGAGAGCCCGCCGAACTTGGCGGCGCCGACCGTGCTCTCCGGCGCCAGGTTCAGGTGCACGCCACCGGCCAGTGCGACCTCGCACTCACCGGAGCGGATGCTCTGCGCGGCGAGGTGCACCGCCACCAGGGCGGACGACTGCGCGGAGTCGACGGTGAAGCTGGGGCCGCGCAACCCCAGGGTGTAGGAGATGCGGTTGGCGATGAGGCCGCGGCTGAGACCGGTGACGGTGTGGTGCCCGATCCCGTCGAGTCCGAGGCGCTGCGAGAGGGTGGCGTAGTCGGAGCCGAACGCGCCCATGAAGACGCCGATCGGGCGCTCCCGCAGAGCCGACGGCACCACGCCGGCGTTCTCGAGTGCCTCCCAGGCCAGCTCCAGCGCCAGGCGCTGCTGCGGGTCCATGTCGGTCGCCTCGCGCGGCGAGATCCCGAAGAACGCGGGGTCGAACTTGTCGACGTCGTCGAGGTAGGCACCCCAGCGGGAGTTGGACCTGCCCGCGTGTGACAGGTCCGGGTCGTACAGCGCCTTCGCGTCCCACCGGTAGGGCGGCGTCTCGACGACGGCGCTCCCGCCCTCGACGAGCAGCTGCCAGAAGGCGTCCGGGTTCACGGCGCCCGGCAGACGGCAGGACAGCCCGACGACAGCGATACCGTCCTGGACGGTGTTGGCAGCGTTCTCGGATGTCTTCATGTGCGGCAGATCCTTCGGTAGCGCGGTGAAGGCATGAGGAAGCCGATCGGCAACAGCGTGGCCACACCCTTTGGAGCCCGAGGCGCATCGACCATCAATGTTTAACACGGACACCGCGTCGCATCAAAACAATGTGACGAGCCGAATAGATCCATCAGTTCTTCGTCACACCACGCCGTTCGCCAGAAATGGCTATGTCCACGTCGGACCGCACCTCAGCGTGGTCCGACGTGGTTTTCTCGGGCAGGGCCACCAGGCACACCGGCACCTGACCGCACTCTATTCGCATGTGATCGCAGCCTCACCGACACAGCATCACCAGGTCGGACCTGCGGACGAGACGAAGCTTTTCTCGATCTCGACGGAAATAGACAACACGGTTCACGAAACCACGTGACTGCGACTTCGCCGAAGCCAACGCGGTCATCACACGAATGCTAACCACTGCGGACCGAAATCGACTGCGGAAGTCCGCAGTGACGTCTCCGCGGTCTCGACGTCGCAGGACTGGTCGGCATCGGCATCACCGGCGCACCAGCGGATCCGCGTTCATCAGGTCCTGAGCGGACGAGGCGAGACCCGCCCGCCGGAGGCCGCGGAGGGTGGCACGGGCCACAGATCACCCACTCCCGCCGAGGCGGGGGCGTGACCGTTGCGAGCACTGTCACAGTAGTTCGCACCCGGAGCACTGCGGTTCTCCGCAGTGCGGGCTTCCTCCTGCCGCACGGTCGTCGTTGCCGCGGTCCGCCGTTCCCGGTGAACGCACTGCGCGGGTTCGCCACCGCGGCCACGAATCGGGGAGCTGAGCGTTCCGCTCCTGATGGCTCGAGACCGATCTCCAGCGTCGCGCGGCGGCACCGACCGCATTGAATTGCGGCGAGACTTATATCACGCGGTGGGCGGGTGAAGATTCGCTGTTCGCCATTCCAGTCACCCCGGACACGTGCTCACACAGCCATTCAGGCCAACACCAGACGCACGCCGACTCAAACGACAACATTACCATTCCTTGTCAAGAAGGAATCACGGTGGCAAGTGTGAAAAATCTCGAAGAACCTTCCACGGCAGAGCGTCACCATGCGAACCGACCGCAATGACACGATGCGATCTGCGACGTCCCAGGTTGCCGCGTTCACAGCCCTGCCGGACCGGGTACTCTCCCGCGGAATGGAAGGAGTTGCCGGATTCCGCAGCACCTGATCCGAGAATTACCTGAATGGACCAGCCGACGACTACGGAGCGCTCAAGGTGGAAGCCGACGCCAGTCGAAGCCGGAATCCCGACAGCCGGACCATCCTCGTCGGCCGCGACGCCGAGGTGAAACGAATCGAGGAGGCACTGGACTCGGCGCAGGCCTCGACGCCCTCCGCTCTGCTGTTCGAAGGAGCCATCGGCATCGGCAAGACGTCCCTGCTGGAGGCCGCCTGCTCCATGGCACGCCGGCGGGGGTTCGTGATCGCCCGGGCCACGGCGTCGCCGATGGAACGGGAAATGCCCTTCGCCGTCGCCCAGCAACTCTTCGAGCACCTGCCCCGGGAGTCGTCCGCGGGACCAGGTGACGAAGCCGCACCGCACGGGCACGCGGTCATCGCCGGTGAGGTGGCTGGCGACGTGAACGACTTCGAGGAGGTCCACGTCCACCAGGCGATCCGCGACCTCTACCGCATCACGACCGGCCTCGCACAGCACGCTCCTCTCTGCCTCGTCATCGACGACGTGCAGTGGACGGACGTGCCGTCCATGCGCTGGCTAAACTACCTTGTCCACCGCGTCGTCCGGCTGCCGATCACGATCCTGCTGGGCCGCACGTCCGGAATACGGCCGACCGACCCGATCCTCCTGGCCGAGCTCGAGATCTACACGGAGCGCCTGCGACTCGGCACTCTCACCGCACCGGACATCGCGTCGCTCACGGAGCAGGTGCTCGGTCGGGCACCGCACGAGAAGTTCACGGACGCCGTGATGCGGGCCACCCACGGCTACCCCATGGTGTGCACCCACATCCTGTCCCTGATGAGGGAGCGGTCGGTCGTCCCGGACGAGCCGGCCGCGGACGACCTGCCCACCCCCGAACCCGAGGAGCTCGGGCAGTCCGTGCTCGCGCGGCTCAACCGCCAGTCGCGCGAACTCGTCGACGTGGCCAAGGCGATCGCCGTCGTGGCGCCGCCTCATCTGCAACTCCTCGCCGCCGTCACCGGCATGAGCGGCGGCGCGGTCGCCGAGCAGGTGCGGCAGCTCGAGGGAATGGGTGTGCTCGCACCGCCGGGCAAGCTCACGTTCGCCCACTCGGTGCTCAAGGACGCGATCGAGAAGGCCGTCGGCTTCGGCGATCGCGAGGAGCTGCACGCCGAGGCCGCGCGGTTCCTGCACCAGACGCGTGCGCCTTCCCTCCTCATCGCACGGCACGTGGTGCGGACGTCCTCGCGCCTGGGTACCTGGGCCGTGGACGCGCTGCGGTCCGCCGCCGAGGCACTGATCACCGAGGGAGATCCCCGGTCCGGTGCGAAATTCCTCAACAGGGCCCTGGAAGAGGACGTCTCCGCTGCGCAGAGGCGGGACCTGCTGCTGAGGCTCGGTTTCGCCGAGACCTACTTCGACCCGCGGATGGCGGTGGTGCACCTCGAGGAGGGCATGAGCGAACTGGACGACCCGGAGAGGACTCTCGCGGTCGTCTGCAGGCTCGCCCAGGTCCTGTACCTCGACGGGGCGTACGACAAGGCGACGGAGGTGCTGCACCGCACCATCGACGAGATCGGTCCGAAGATCCCCGCAGCGGTCGACATGCTGCGGCTGCTGAACCGGCTCACGGCGCCGTCCGGAGATCCGGCGGCCGGTCAGGTGGACCTCACCCGCTTCGACGAGCGGGAGTGGCGCCGTCGCGACCCGCGCGGTCGCAGGCTCGCGGCGTTGATCGCCGAGGACGCCGGCAACCGGGGCACGGACCTGACCTTGTGCCGCGAGGCGGCCGCCGCGGCGATGCAGAACGGCGCAGCGGCCATGTTGCAACACCCCCAGCGGCTCCTCGGCGTGCTCAACGCGTTCATCCGGACCGATGAACCGCACCTCGTCATGCGCTACTGCAACGAGATCCTGCTCGAAGCGCATCGGGAGGGGTTGTCGTTGATCGAACTGCTCGGCCACACCGTCCGTTCACGGGCGCACTACCACTGCGGGTCCTTCACCGAAGCCGTCGCGGACGCCAGGCTCGCGTTGTCCGCAGCGCGGAAGGCTGAGCTGCCTCCCGGCCACTTCGGCAGCGTCTACGCCGTCGAAGCCCTGATGCGCGCGCAGCTGGAACTCGGCGCCGTCGACGACGCGGAGGAAACCCTCCTGCTCCTCGGCAGGACGAGGTCGCTGCCGCAGACCTGGCACCACACCGCGCTCCTGCACGCCAGGGGCGCGTTGCGCCTGGCACGCGGCGACGCCGGAGGAGCGCTCGCCGATCAGCTCGACTGCGGCGAGCGCCTGGTGTCCTGGGGCATGGGCAATCCGGCCGTGCGTCCCTGGCGGTCCTACGCGGCGCTGGCCTGGCTCCGGCTGGGTCAGCACCGGGAGGCACTGGACCTGGCGCTCGAGGAACTCACCCTGGCACGGGAGTGGGGCGCGCCCACCGTCGTGGCGCGCGCGTTGCTCACCGTGGGTGTCGTGACCGGCGGTGTCGCCGCCGCCCCCCGGCTGGCCGAGGCCGAGTCGTTGCTGAGGAATTCGCCCGCCCGGATGCTGCACGCCCAAGTGCTGCTCGAACTCGCCGCCTCCCGGTGGGAGAAGGGACAGCGCGACGAGGCCAGGCAGCACCTCGCGGAGGCGCGGACGCTGGGCGAGCAGTGCGGCGTCGTCGTGGAGCCGGGAGAGCGGCTCGCGGGTTCGGGGCTCGAAGACGCGCGAGGCGTGCCCGCGCCTCCTCCTGCGGTCACGGCGAAGGCGGTGCCGGCGGGCTCGTCGTCCACCGCACTGCTGACGCCACACGAGTACCGCGTGGCCGGCCTGGTGCTCGAAGGGAACTCGAACGACGAGATCGCGCACAAGCTCAACGTCTCCCGGCGCACGATCGAGTTCCACCTCACGAGCATCTACCGCAAGCTCGGCGTGCGCCGCCGGACACAGCTGTCCTCCGCACTCGCCGGCTTCGCCTCGCACATGTGACTTGGCCGGGAGGTGCGGTTCGACGGCGGATCTCGCCGACGACCGCTCCGCGCGCACGACGCCGGTGCCACGGCCATCAGCACCCTGAGCGCGCCGAGAAGTCCGACAGCCGCGCCCGCTGCGAACACCACCGATGCGGGCCGCTCGTCTTCTGCGCTGACCGCGGTGACGAGCTAACGCGGCACACTTGCCGTCGACAACCCGGCAGCCACCACGCCGATGATGCCGAGCACGACGAACACGGCCGGGTAGCCCCCGAGCCACCCGGCCAGGGCGCTGCCCGCCCACGGCGCGATCGCCGCGGTCAGCATCACCGGCACGGTGAGCAGTCCGCTCAACCGTCCGTAGTGGACGGCACCCCACCTGTCGGTGACCGCCGTCGCCTGCACCAGCGTGAAGATCCCCCGCGTGACGCCCGCGAGCACCGAGCCGGCGATGAGCAGCAGAGCCGGACCGGGAACGAGCCCGAGCAACGTGGTCACGACCGCGCTCACCAGCAGGACGAGCGCCGTCCGCGTGCGCACCGACGTCTTCGCGGTCAACCTCGCGTAACCGAGCCGTCCGAGAACCTGGCCCACCCCACCGAGGCCCAGGGCCACGGCGGCCGCTGAAGTCGACATCCCGCGCTCGGTCAGCAACGGCACGAGGTTGACCACGACCGCGTAGACGCTGAACGCGGCGAGGCTCATCGCGATCGTCAGCACGATGAACGGCCTGCTCCGCGCGACCGCCGACGGGTGGTGCTCCGCCTCGTGCTCGATCTCCGGCCAGGGCAGGCGCAGCCCGAACAGGTGCAGCGGAACCGTGGTGACCGCGAGGACTCCCGCAAGCACGAGGTAGGTCCCACGCCAGTCCAAGCGCGTGTTCAGCACGGCGGTCAGCGGCGCGAACACCGTGCTGGCCAGCCCCGCGACCAACGTGAGCGCGGTCAGCGCCGACACCCGCCTCGCCCCGTACCAGCGGGTGAGCGCGGCGAACGCGGGAGCGTAGAACACCCCGGCCATCGCGACGCCGATCAGCAGCCACGCCGCGGTGAACCACGCCGGTGACTGCGCGGTCGCCATCAGCACGACCGCCGGAACGGCGATGGCCGAGCCGGTGGTCATGATCGCGCGCGGGCCGTGCCGGTCGAGCAGCCTGCCCACCGGAACCCCGACGAGCCCCGCGACCACCTGGCTCGCGGAGAACCCGGCGGTGATCGCGGCGTGCGACCAGCCCGTGCGCTCACCGATCGTCGGCAACAGCACCGGGAACGCGTAGTACAGGATCCCCCAGCTGATGATCTCGGTGGTGCACAACACGACCAGCACACGTCGGAGCCCGGCTGCGACGCCGGGCTCCGACGTGGTGGTGTCAGCGCGCACTGGGCGCGAGGCCGATCGTCAGCACGTCGTTCCCGGGTGAGCCGCAGCAGCCACCCTCGTTCTTCTCCGCCTCAGGTGCGTCGAACACGCCCGCGCCACCACAGACCCCGGTCTCGGGCAGCACGAGCTCGACCCGCGCCGCCGCCTCCTGGTCGCCCGCGATCGCGGCCACGACCGAGCGCGACTGCTCGTAGCCGGTCAGCGACAGGAAAGTCGGCGCGCGGCCGTAGCTCTTCATGCCCACGAGGTAGACGTTCGGCTCCGGGTGCCGCAACTCGGCCTCGCCGTGCGGGTAAACGGTGCCGCACGAGTGGACGTTCGGGTCGATCAACGGCGCGAGCTTCACGGGCGCCTGGAGCACCGGGTCCAGTTCGAGGCGGATCTCCGACAGCCACGACAGGTCGGGCCGGAACCCGGTCAGCACGACGATCTCGTCGATGCCCTCGACCTCGTGGCCGTCGAACGACTCCAGCGTCAGCGTGCCGTCCTCGGCACGCTCGACCGCCGCCGTGCGGAACCCGGTCGCGGTCGTGATGTGCCCGGCCTCGGCCGCCTTCTTCGCGCGCAGGCCCAACGCACCGCGCGCCGGGAGCTGGTCGGCCTCGCCGCCACCGAACGCGTTGCCCACGACCCCGCGGCGCAGCAACCAGACGATCTCCGTGCCCGGCTCCTGCTCCGCGAGCTCTGCCAGCACGACCAAGGCGGTCAGCGCGGAGTGCCCGCTCCCGGCGACCGCGATCCGCTTGCCCGCGTAGCGAGCGCGTTCGGCCACGAGGTCGGGCACCCGGTAAGTGATCCGGGAGGCCGCCGCCCTCTCCCCCACGGCCGGAAGTCCGTCTCCACCAAGCGGATTCGGTGAGCCCCAGGTGCCGGACGCGTCGATCACCGCACGCGCCGTGATCCGCTCCTCACCGTCGGCGGTCTCCACGTGCACGGTGAGCGGCTCGTCCTCGCGTCCGGAGTCCACGATCCGGTCCCGGCCGCGGCGCGCCAGGCCCACCACGCGCGCACCGAACCGAACCCGATCCCCCAAAGCCTCGGCGAGCGGCCGAAGGTAGCTCTCCACCCACTCCCCGCCCGTCGGGTAGGCATCACCGTCGGGCCGCACCCAACCGGTCTGCTTCAGCAGGCGCTCGGCCGCCGGGTCGACGAGCTCGCTCCACCGCGAGAACAGCCGGACGTAGTTCCACTCGGACACGGCCGCACCGGCACGATCGCCCGCTTCCAGCACGAGCACCTGCTCGCCCCGTTCGACCAAGTTCGCCGCCGCGGACAAACCCGCAGGCCCGGCACCCACCACGACGACCGGCATCGCGCTCACCACACACCCCTTGCATCGACAGATTTCGAATCAACGCGGCCGACTCTATCGACCTGCATCGATTGACGCAACCATCGATCTGCGTCGATACTTCAGCGCATGACGACGACAGCGCCCTCGCCGGCCGTGCTCCCCGCCGACGACGCCGCGACCTACGCGGACTGGTTCGCGTGCCTCGCCGAGCCCACCCGCGTGCGCCTGCTGCACGCCGTCGCGACCGCGGGCCGCTCCACGACCGTCGGCGAACTGGCCGAACTCGTCGGCATCAGCCAGTCCACCTGCTCGCACCACGTCCGCAAGCTGGTCGAGGTCGGCTTCCTGCGCCAGCACAAGGAAGGCACCGCAACCCACGTCAGCGTCAACCCGTCGTGCTGCACCGGCCTCCCCCACGCCGCCGACGTCGTCATGGGCGTGCTCGCGCCCCGCCCGTGCTGCCCGACCGACCTCCCGGCCGACGTGCTGATCCGTCCGCTGGAGGTCGCCGACTGGAACGCCGTGCGCCACATCTACGCCGAAGGCATCGCCACCGGCAACGCCACCTTCGAAACCGAAGTGCCCCTGCGCCGGGCGCTCGACGCCAAGTGGCTCCCCGGCCACCGCTGGATCGCCGAGATCGACGGCCGGGTGGCGGGCTGGGCCGCCGCGACCGCGGTGTCCACACGAGACTGCTACGCGGGCGTCGCCGAGACCTCCGTCTACGTCGGCACGGATTTCCGCGGCCGCGGCGTCGGCAGGGCCTTGGTCCACAAGCAGGTCACCGCCGCCGACGACACGGGCCTCTGGACGTTGCAGACCTCGATCTTCCCCGAGAACCGGGCAAGCCTCGCCCTGCACCACTCCGCGGGCTTCCGCACCCTCGGCGTCCGCGAACGCATCGCCCAGCACCACGGCGTCTGGCGCGACACCGTCTTCCTCGAACGCCGCGCCGCCGACTGAAACCGGATCACCCCCCGTCCGTCGCCGTGCACCGAGGGCCGTCCACGCGGCTCAGGGAGACCAGTCCTGCCTGGCGGCGTTTCAGTTGGCGGTGGAACAGGTCACGGCGGGGCGAGCGGGTTCAGGACCGCCGGCGACGAACCCGAACGAGGTGGTTGCCCCGGCAGCGAGCACGGCGTTGTGGCCCGCGTTGGTGACGGTCACCGCGGTCGCGTTCTGGGTCAGGGTGCCGTTCCACAGGTTGCCGATGGTGTGGCCCGCCGCCTGCTGCCACGTGATGGTCCAGCCCGTCAGGCCGCTTGCGCTGGTGTTGCGCACCGTCACCTCGACCTGGTAGCCGCCCGGCCACGAGTTGGTCACCTCGTACCGGGCATCGCAGGCGGTCGTGACCGTGGTCGTCGCCGTGCTGGAGCCGGTCTGGGCGCTGCTGCTGGGCCGGTCGCCCTGCACGACGGTGCCGATCACGACACCGGCGGCGACCAGGACGGCCGCACCGGCGACCATCGCGATCCCCCGGCGTGGCAGGGGGCGGCGGACGCGCAGCATCCGCGTCCCGCTCCTCGGGGGCGCGGCGGGCAGCGGCAGTCCCTCCGCGACGGCCGCGAGCAGTTTGTGGGCCTCGGCCATCGTCGGGCGTTGTGCAGCGTCACGGTGCAGGAGGCGCAGGAGCACCTCGCCGAGCGGGCCACCTGACCGCGGCGGCTCGAACTCTCCCCGGACCACGCGTTGCAGGAGCGCGTAGGGGTTGTCGTCCACGCCGAAGGGCGGCGTGCCCTCCAGCGCCGCGTAGAGGGTCGCGCCGAGGGAGAACACGTCCGAGGCGAACGTCGCCGCCTCGCCCGCCGCCACCTCCGGCGCCAGGAAGGCCGGCGTGCCGACGATCAGGCGGGCGTCGGTCACCGTGCCCTCGCCGACCGCGCGGGCGATGCCGAAGTCGGTGATCTTCGCGATGCCGTCCTCGGCCAGCAGGACGTTGAACGTCGAGACGTCCCGGTGCACGATGCCCTCGGCGTGCGCCGCCGCCAGCGCGGCGGCGACCTGCCTGCCCACGGCCGCGACCACGCCCGGCGGCAGCGCGCCCCGTTCGGCGATCAGCGCCGCGACGCTGCGGGAGGGCAGGTACTCCAGCACCAGGCAGGGCTTGTCGTCGTGCTCGACGACCTCGTACACGCTGATCGCGTGCGGGTGCCGCAGCCGACCGGCGACCCGGCCCTCGCGCAGCATCTGCGCCACCGCGTCCGGGGACCGCCGGTCCGTGGTGAGCAGCTTGACCGCGACCACGCGGTCGAGTAGCTCGTCGCGCGCCTGCCAGACCACGCCCATGGATCCTCGCCCGATCGACGACACCAGCCGGTACCGCCCGGCGATGACCTCACCCTCTTCTGGCACAGGCCGACGCTACTTGGCTGAGCCGACCTCCGGCCACCGGCCGTCCCGGACGGTCAGGCGCGCTCGACGGCGTCGGCCTGCGGGCCCCGGTCGCTCTGCCGGATGCGGAAGCGCACCCGCTCACCGGCCACCAGGGGCTCGCCGGAGACCACCGAGACGTGCACGAAGAGGTCCGGCCCGCCCGCGTCGGGGGTGATGAAACCGAAGCCGCGGTCGGCGTCGTAGCGCGCCACCACGCCGTCGCCGGCACGGGCTGCCGACCGGGCAGCCGGACGGGGCTGGCTGGGCGCCTCCACCGGCTCGCCGGCGGCCACGAACCGCACCTCACGCGCCTGCCGCCCCTGATCCACGGTGACCGTGGTGAACGAGACCCGGTCACCCTCGACCGGCAGATACCGGTCGTCGACCAGGGCACGCACGTGCAGGAAGACGTCGCCCACCCCGTCGTCGGCGGCCACGAAACCGAACGCCTTCTCCTCGTCGAACCACAGCACGGAGCCGTCGGCGCCGTCGCCGGGCGCGACCAGAGGGGCCCGGCCGACCCCGGCGTCGAAGCTCAGCGGCACCACGTGCTGGGCCTGCGGCCCCTTCTCCCCCGCGACGACGACGAAGGCCACCCGCTGCCCGGCCGCGAGAACGCCCCCGGTGACGATGGCGGACGAGTGCACGAACACCTCCGCACCCCCGCCGTCCGGCGCGGCGAACCCGTAGCCCTTGGCCGGCTCGTACCAGGAGACGGTGGCGAGCACGCCCAGGGTCGCGGCGGGCGAGGCGTCCCCGGTGACGGCGACGCGCAGCGCCTGCGGACCGCGGGGTCCCTCACCGGTCTCGAACTCCACCGTCTGCCCCTCGCGCAGCGCCCGGGCCGCACCCTCGCCCTGCACCTGCGAGACGTGCACGAAGATGTCGTCGCTGCCGTCGTCGGGGGCGAGGAAGCCGAAGCCGCGCTCGAGGTCGTACCAGCGGACGGTTCCCTGCTGCAAAGTGCACTCCTGGTCTAGCGGGTGGTCGGAGGTCCAGTGTCCCAGGCTCCGGACCCCCGCCGCGCCACCGGAGCGGAGCGGTGCGCCGACCTGGTCTTCTGCCCGAACCCGCGCTGGTCAAAAGGAGCCGAACGAGTGAAGTCGGCGATGCTCGCGTAGCACCACAAGTCCGAGCGCCGACAGGACGGACGTGGCCCTTGCAGACCTGTTGCGCGCCCTGATCGGCCCCATCACCGGAGCCGTCGTCGGAACGCTCGTGCTCGGCGGGTTCATCACCTGCGACGTGCTCTCACTCCGCGGCGCGGACCTGCGCATCGTCGTCTTCACCGCTGCCCCCGACAGCGAAGCCGCCGACCAGCTCCGGTTCCTGACCGTCATCGGTCACCAGGACATGACCTCGTCGGCCCCCGGCTCCACCGACCACGCGAAGGATCCCGGCTTGAGGACCGCTGAGCACGACTAACCTCGCGGTGGAACACACGACAACTGGGGATCCGATGAACGCACCGATCACACCGGAAGGACGGCGCAGGCTCCGCGAAGCGCTGCTGGAGCTGCCCGACCACGACTCGGGTGACGAGCCCGCGGCCGGGAGCGAGGTCGACGTCCTCAGCGAGGTGATGGTGATGCTCGCGTTCCACGGGATGAACGTGGCCAGGCGAGTGCGGACGGCGCCCGACGTGAGCGCCGACCCGCACGCGGCGCGGCTGCTCGACGAGTACGAGGAGCTGCTGACCCGAGCGGGCTCGTTGTCCCAGCAGTTCCTCGGCCTCGCGAAGCGCTTCGGTGAGCCGAACGGCTCGTGAACAGGGTTCTCGGGAGATCTCCCGCAGGCGGCCCATCAGCGTTGTGCAACGCACCCGTCAGCTGTGCACCACCGGCTGGATGCCCAGCTCCGCGGCCCAGCGCTCGACGACGTCCGCGGCGTCGGTCTGCACGGTGTTCGCCGCGACCCGCGAGCCGAGTTCCTTCGCCTGGGCGGCGCAGGCCAGCGCCGCGTCCACGGCGGCACCGAGCCGGTCGGCCGTGATCTTGTGGAACGGCAGGCGCACACCGGCGCCGAGCTGCTCGACGCGCCACGCCCAGTAGGCCTGGTCGGCGAGCATTCCGGCGATGACGGACGGCAGGCCCGCGCGCAGGACGGACGCGGTCGTGCCCGACCCGCCGTGGTGCACGGCGGCCCGGCAGCGCGGCAGCACCGCGTCGAAGTCGACGTTGTTCACGAGGTGCAGGTGGTCCGGTAGCTCGGCGCCGTCGGCGCCGAAGTCGCTCCAGCCGGCGCAGATCAGCCCTCGCAGGCCCCGTTCTCGCGTCAGCTCGGCGATGGTGCTCAACATGGCCCGGGGGTCGGCCACCGGTGTCGAGCCGAAGCCGAAGAAGATCGGAGCGCTGCCGGCGTCCAGCCAGGCGTCCAGCGATTCCGGCACGGTGTCACCGAGCCGGGCCCGCAGGTCGGCGGACAGCGCCTGCCACCCGACGATCTCGTGCCGCTCGTGCCATTCCGCCGGCCTCGACGCGACGTCGCCGCTGAACATCGCCACGGACGGGATCAGTTCCACACGCGGGGCGCGCCGATACCTCTCGATGCCGAGCACGTCGCACATCTCGTCGATGTTCGGCCTGTTCTCGTACCAGAAGGCGAGGTCCAGCAGGCGCCAGCTGGCCCAGTTCAGCCGGCGCAGCCGCAGGTCGCGGACCGGCGAGAGGAAGCTCGCGTGATTGCCCGCGTCGAGGACCGGATAGAGACTGGACGTGCGGTGCGGCACGCCGAGTGCCTTCGCGAGGCACTCACCGCGGTAGACGGTCGTGATCGTCGAGAGCACCAGGTCTGCGCCTTCGGCCGCGGTGACGCACGCGTCGATGATCGACCGGTTCGCCTCGCGTTCCTCGAGGGTCATCGCCTTGAGGAACGCGTACACCTTACCGCGGGCCATGTTGTCGCGCCCCGCGTCCGAGCTCATGATCGCGCTCAGGTCGGGCTTCATCGGGACGACGTCTATGCCCGAACGTGCGGCCCACTCGGCGAGGTTCTCGTTCACCGTCATCACGACCGAGTGCCCGCGGCGCCGCAGTTCGTAGCCGAGCGCCACCATCGGCTGGATGTCTCCCCGCGAACCGTGCGCGAGGATCGCTACCCTCATCGAAATCTCCTTCGCAGTGCCGCACTTCGGCTTTCGGTCCACAAAGGACGCTTCAGATCCGGTCGAGGTGGACGGGGAGACCCCCCGCCGGGGACGGGGTGTTCGACCAGTCCCACCGCATCCGGTAGCCCTCCGGCAGCCGCCACCGGTGGCGCAGCAACAACTCGTGCAGGATCGTTTTGACCTCCAGGAAGCCCAGCACCATCCCGATGCACTTGTGCGCGCCACCGCCGAAGGGCACGAACGCGAACCGGTGCGCCCGGTCCTCCCGGCGCGGTTCAGCGAACCGGTCCGGGTCGAACGCGTCGGGGTCGTGCCAGTACGCCGGGTCGTAGTGGTTGGCCGCGGGCATGACGATCGTGGTCGTGCCGGCGGGCACGTGGTAGCCCGTGAGGTCGACGTCGCGGACCGTCCTGCGCACGAAGGTGGGCACGGGCGCGACCAGGCGCAGCGACTCCTTGACCACCAGGTCGAGCGTGGTCAGCCGGTCGAGGCCGTCGAGGTCCGGCGCCGGTCCCAGGGCGACCGACTCGGCGCGGGCCCGTTCCTGCCACTCCGGCCGGCGGGCCAGGTGGTACATCGCCGCCGTCGCCGTGGTGGCCGAGGTGTCGAGCGCGGCCACCATCAGGAAGATCATGTGGTCGACGACCTCGGTGTCGGTGAACCGCTGGCCGTCCTCGTCCTGCGCCGAGGCCAGCACCGAGAAAAGATCGTTGCCGGCGCTGTTCCGCTTTCCGGGCAGAGCGGCCGTGAAGTACTCCTCGAGCTTCCTCCTGCCCCGCGATCCCGCCTGCCACTTGCCGCCCGGCACGGAGAACCGCGCCAGTGCGGTGGTGCCGTCGACCGCGGCCCGGAACGCGCGCAGCACCGGCTCGTTCGTGTCGATGGAGCTCGCCATGAACACCTGCGACCCGATGCCCATGGTGAGCCGGGCCATCGCCGGGTGGACGGTGAAACGGTCCGGCAGGTCGGCGAGTCCCGCGCGGACGACCCGTCCGGCGACCTCCGCGTAGCCGGCGAGCCGGGGGCGGGTGAAGGCCTGCTGCATGATCCGCCGGTGCTGCAGGTGTTCGTCGTCGAGCATCAGCAGGCCGCGCTTGAAGAACGGGTCGAGGAAGAGGTTCCACCCGGCCTGCGAGAACGCCTTGTCCTTGTTGGTGAGCACGGCCTGGGTGGCGTCGGCTCCCCCGACCACGGCCATCTTCACGCCGAACGCCTTCATCCACGACACCGGTCCGTACCGCGTCACCCTGGCGCGTTCGAACCGCGGGCCGTAGCGCATCCACTCGAGCCCGTGACCGACCAGGGGAAGACCGGCATCACCGGGCACGGCCCGCAGGCCCGAACCCGGCGGCGGTTCGGCCAGGTGCCTGGTCCGCGCGGCCCCGCCGCGCAACGCCCGCGTCTCCAGCCAGCGCGGCACCGGCACCGTGCCGATCGACAGGCGGCGCGTCTCCTGCTCGTGCGTCACGAAATCACCCTCAGCGCACGGCCCACCTTCTCGAACGCCTCCAGCACGCGCTCCAGGTGCTCGAGCCTGTGCGCGGTGTTGAAACTGGTGCGGATGAGGCTCCGTCCCTGGGCCACGGCCGGGGGAAGGGCCGGCGTGGCGAAGACCTTCTCCTCCCACAACCCGCGCCAGAACTGGAGAGCGGTGCTCTCGTCCCCGACCAGCACGGGGACGATCGGGCTGTCGGAGCCGAGCAGGTCGAAGCCCAGGTCCAGGAGGTTCTGGCGCATGAAGTCGACCTTCGACCACATCTGCTCGCGGTGCTCGGGCTCGGAGCGGATGATGCGCAGCGCCTCGAGACTCGCGGCGATGTTGGGGGCGGGCAGGGCGGTGCTGAAGATGAACGGCCGTGCGGTGTGCCTGATGTAGTCGATGACGTCGGCCGTGCCCGCGAGGAACCCGCCGACGGACGCCAGCGCCTTCGAGAAGGTGCCCGCCACGACGTCGACGTCGTCAACGAGGTCGAAGTGCGCGTGCGACCCCTCGCCGCGCGGCCCGAGCACACCGGTCGCGTGCGCGTCGTCGCACACCACCCGCGCGCCGTACCGCCTGGCGACCTCCACGACCTCGGGGATCGCGCCGATGTGGCCGGACATCGAGAAGATGCCCTCGGTGTAGACGATGCGCCCACCCGGCAGGCCCTCGTCCTCCTTGAGGAGCCGCTCGAGATCGGCGGCGTCGTTGTGCTCGAACCGTCGTGGACGGTTCGCCGCCATCCGCGCGCCGTCGATCATGCTCGCGTGGTTCTGGTCGTCGAAGTACAGGACGTTGTGGCGCCCGCCCAGCGTCGCCACGGCCGCGGCGGTCCCGAGGAAGCCGGCGCTGAAGACGAGAGCGGACTCCTTCCCGACGAAGTCCGCCAGCTCGGCCTCGAGGGTCTCGTGGAGCTCGAGGGTGCCGGTCAGGAAACGCGATCCCGAGGCGGACATGCCGAACTCGTCCACGGCGGCACGCGCGGCCTGGCGCACCCGTGCGTCCTGGGTGAGCCCCAGGTAGTCGTTGGATCCGGTGAGGACGTACTGCTCGCCGTCCACGACCACGGTGCCGCCGCCGTGGCGGGCCATTGCCTTGAAGTACGGGTACAGGCCCAGAGCACGTGCCTGGTCCGCGCGGCGCGGTGCCCGCAGATCGGCGAAAGCATCGACGACGGGTTCACGAACGAGGCTCGAGGCGCCTCCGATGGTGGCGGTATCGCCCATGGCCGAACACTCCTGGTTCGTCGCTCTGCTAAGAGTCCCCCACGACTGACGAAACCGAAGCTATTGTACGAAACACCATTTCTCGCCCATTGTTCAGTAATCGTGCAGTTCTTCTACTGGTGCTGGACGTACGGCCTCGTCGCCGCACATGTCGCATGTGGACGGTCAGCGTTCGCCGCGGAGCAGCCGGCCGCGCGGACGTCGTCGACGAAGATCGACGGCTGCTCCCAGGCCGGAAGAGGACCACCGCGGGCGGGCTCGCCCCGGTGGACGATGTTCGCGAAGACCCGGCGGGTGGCGCTGGTCATCTCCTTCGGGAACATGCCGAACGCGGTCGGCGTCGTGACCTCGCGGCCGTCCACGAGGTCGCCGAGCCCTTCCCAGTACAGCCGCGCCGACGACGTCGCGGTGTTGGTCAGCCATACAGCGTGACGGCGTCGAGGATTTCGTCGCGACCGCGGAGGACCAGCAGGGCGGGGCATCACATGCCCTTCCCACACCTCTCAAGGAAGCGTCCCGTTCAGCCGCAGATGGTCCCGAGCGTGCTCGATGGCTTCGGGCGTGCTCGCGAACGTGCGCACTCCGAGGACCTCCAGCTGGCGGCGATGTCCTTCTCGCACACCGGAAAGCAGGACGGTCACACCACGGTGTTCCAGCTTCTCGACGGCGTCGCGCAGGACCAGGACACCGGTGGCGTCCAGTGTGGACACGTGCGAAAGGCGGAGGATCACCACGGAGACCGCCGAGATCTCGGTGAGCTCCAGGAGGAAGCGGTGTGCCGCGGCGAAGAACAGCGGTCCGTCCAGCCGGTAGGCGACGATGTGCTCGGAGAGCAGCCTCCGTTCCTCTTCGGTGTGGTCGCCCGCTTCCAGGGGCTCCACGTCGATCCGCGCGGATCTGGCGACGGCTCGCAGTGCCAGCGCTCCCGCGACGGCGATGCCGACGATCACGGCGGTGACGAGGTCCAGGGCCAGCGTCGCGATCGCGGTGAGGGCGAGCACCACCGCGTCGGAGCGGTTCGCGCGCATCAGCACGCGCACCGATCCCACCTCGACCATGCGCACCGCGGTGGCGATCAGGACGCCTGCCAGCACGGCCAACGGGATTCGCCCGACCGCGGGGGCGGCGGCCAGCATGATGACGGCGAGCGTCACGGCGTGCACCAAGGCCGCCAGTCTCGATGTCGCGCCCGACCGGACGTTGACCGCGGTCCTCGCGATCGCCGCGGTGGCGGGCACGCCGCCGAACAGCGGTGTGACGACGTTCGCGACACCTTGCCCGAAGAGCTCGCGGTCGGGGTTGTGCCGCTGGTTGACGCTCATGCCATCGGCCACGGTGGCCGACAGCAAGCTCTCCAGTGCGGCGAGTGCCGCCACCGCGACCGCGGACGGCAGCAAGGTCCACAACGCGCCCAGATCCAGGAAGGACAGCGACGGTGCGGGCAGCAACGCCGGCAGTGAGCCGATCCTCGCCGCCGGCAACGACCAGATCTCCGCCACCGCCGTGCCCACCGCGACGGCCAGCAACGAGAACGGGATCGCGGGCTTCCAGCGCGACCCGACGAGCATCACCACGACCACACCGCCGGCGAGCAGTGCGGCGGGCCACACGGGGCCGGCCCCGACCGCACGCACCGCGGTCACCACCACGTTGTGCCCGGTGGAAGCCGGCACGCCGAGAGCCGCGGGGACCTGCTGCAACGCGATCACCGCGGCGATGCCGATGGTGAAGCCCTCGACCACCGGCGCGGGCACGTACCGCATGTAGCGCCCGATCCTGGCCACCGCCAGGCAGAGCAGGAACACGCCCGCGAGCAGACCGACCGTCAGCACACCGCCGGGTCCGAACCTCGCGACGATCGGGACGAGCACGACGGTCATGGCGCCGGTGGGCCCGGACACCTGCAGGCTCGACCCCCCGAACACCGCAGCCAACGCACCCGCCACGATCGCCGTCACCAGCCCGGCCGCCGCACCGAGTCCGGACGCGACACCGAAACCGAGTGCCAGGGGTAACGCGACCACCGCGACGGTGACACCCGCCAGGACGTCCCTGGGCGTGGCGGCCGACCAGTCCGCCTTCGCCGGCAGGAAGGCTCTCACGCGGAGTCCTCGCGCAACTGCGCGAGCAACTCGTTCTGCCCGACCAGCAACTCGGTGAGGATGCGCCTGGCCGCCTTCATCAGGTCGGCCACGTCGGCACCCGCGAGCGCGTACACCACCGTCGATCCTTCCCGGGTCGCCGTCACGATGCCGGACCTGCGCAACACGGCCAGCTGCGCCGAGAGGTTGGACGCCTCCACGTCGATCTCGGCGAGCAGGTCGCGCACCGCTTTCGGACCGTCCTGCAACAGCTCCAGCACCCGGATGCGCACCGGGTGGCCGAGCATGCGGAAGAACTCGGCCTTCGCCTGGTACAGCGGAACAGGCACCGCTCAGCCCTCCTCGGGCACGGTGACGGCCACGCCGTGCTCGCCCGCCAGGCGTCGCAGGTTGGCGAGGTCGGCGCGGTGCACCTCGGCGCCGTAATCGTCCTGCTGCTCCACGGCGAGACACACCGCCCGCTCGGCCTGCTCGAGCCGGCGGTGCAGGTTGTCCTCGAACTCACCCATGTGTCCACAACCTGTCGAATTGAAGAATTCTTCAATTCGACACTCTACAACCTCGCGAGCACGACGGCACGGTCGTCATGGTCGGGTGAACCGGTTCTTCTCGGCTCGTTCGAACGCCGACCACAGTCCGTGCGGGTGTCCCAGCTGAGGTGCGCTCACCTCGTCCAGCCATTCGAGCCTGTGCGATGGGATCTCCAGCTCGGTGGCCGCGAGGTTCGACGTCAGCTGGTCCACGCTCCTCGGGCCGATGATGGGGATCACCCCTTTCCACATCGACCACTTGATGGCCACGCGCTCCGGAGTCGTGTCGAGGTCAGCGGCGACGCTTTCGACGGCGTCCAGCACCTTCGACTTGGCGGGATCGTCCTCCCTGTGCAGGAACTGGCTGATCGAGCTCTGCGCGCGCCCTGTTCCGCCGCGCCGGTACTTGCCCGTCAGAAGACCGCCGCCGAGCGGCGTGAACCCCAGCACGCCCAGGCCGAAAGCTGCCGCCATCGGCATCAGCTCCCGGTCCGCGCTGCGCTCGACGAGGCTGTACTCGATCTGGATCGCGACGGGAGGCGCCCAGCCGTGATGCCGCGCCACGGTCATCCCCGTCGCCACGCGCCATGCGGGAAAGTTGCACAAACCGGCATACAGAATCTTGCCGGCGGACGTCAGGTCGTCGAAGGCCCGCAGGATTTCTTCAATCGGTGTGGATTCGTCGGCCACATGGGCCCAGAACACGTCCACCCGGTCGGTGCGCAGGCGACGCAGACTCTGCTCCAGGGACTGGACCATCGCCTTGCGGCTGTTGCCGGTCATCTGCAAGCCACTGGCCGCGGTGGACCCCATGGTGTACTTCGTCGAAAGAACGATGTCCTCGCGATCCGAGGCGATGATGTCCGAGAGGTATTCCTCGGCGTCCCCCGCCTGGTAGTTGGAGGCGGTGTCGATGAAGTTCCCTCCCGCCTCCCTGTAGGTGTCGTACATCGCCTTGGACTCGGGCGCCTGCGCCCCGTGCCCCCAGCCCACGCCGAAGTTCCCCGTCCCCAGCGACAGTTCCGACACCCGCAGCCCCGAGCTGCCCAGAAATCGGTATCGCATATGTCCTCGCTCCTCGCCTTGATCCGGCACGAAGGCACCCTCGCGCCGCGCAGCTTCTGCCGCCTGACATCCATCGTTGCGGCCACTGGGCGTATGTTCCATAACGTGGAGTCCAGTAATCCTTATCGATCGTCCAGCACCGAGATCGCCCTCGATGCCCACGACCCCATCCGGGACGTCCTGGCGCTCGCCCGGCCCCGGACGGTCGCTCCCGTCCCGCTCCGCGCGGAGGCACCGTGGGCAGTTCGGTACTCCCCCTTCCCCCACATCAAGCTCGGCGTCGTGGTGGAGGGCGAGTGCTGGCTGTGCATCGACGGACTGGAAGCTCTTCGCCTGGCCAAAGGCGACTTCTTCCTCCTCGGGAACCCACCGCCCTACGGTCTCGGCAGCTCGGTCGAAGCGGCCCGGAACCGCAACCCGGACGGGCTGCTGCCCGAGAGTTCCTCCGCGAGCAGAAACACGACTTCTCAGGACTCCGCGACGTACATGTGCAGCGTCGACTTCGAGTTTCCGGATTCCGATTCGTCAGCCCTGTTCTCCTCGCTCCCCACAGTCACGCTCGTCAAAGCAGGGGACACCGACGAAAGGTTGCTCTGGAACATCGTCACCCTCCTGATCCACGAGATGGAGAGGCAGAAGGTGGGCCGATCTCTTGTTCTCGAGCACGTTGCCCAAATCCTTCTCGTGCAGATGCTGAGGTCGCACGCCG
Organism: Lentzea albida; assembly: GCF_900111005.1. GTDB lineage: Bacteria > Actinomycetota > Actinomycetes > Mycobacteriales > Pseudonocardiaceae > Lentzea > Lentzea albida. The sequence continues at coordinate 14,915 of NZ_FOFV01000027.1, read as the reverse complement.
GTTTGTCGCACGGGCCGCTGGGATGGCTGGCCTCGGTGGCCGACGACGGGATCGGCGCAGCGTTGCGAGCCATGCACGCCGAACCGGGCCGGCGCTGGACACTGGAGGAACTGGCAAGAATTGCGATGATGTCGCGGTCGGCCTTCGCCGCGGCCTTCCGAGGCAAGGTCGGAAGGCCGCCTCTGGACTACCTCATCGAGTGGCGGATGCAGCTGGCGCGTGCCGCACTGCACACCGAGGACTCCCTCGCAGCCATCGCAGAGACCACCGGATATCGGTCCGAAAGTGCTTTCAGCACTGCTTTTCGGCGCGTTGTCGGCATATCGCCGCGGGAGTTCCGCACCTCTCTTCGCCCGCAGCGAAAGGGCCGTGCTCCTGCCGGCTCAGCGCTGATGTCGGACGAAGACTGAAGACATACCGGGACGCGACACCGGTACGGCTTGATTTTGGTCAACACTGAAGCAATAGAGGCTTTCGAACCGCGTCGCTCACGCCTCGTCGTCGATGATCTGCACGACCACCTTCCCCACCGTGCGGCCGTTCTTGCTGTGCTCCAGCGCTGCGACCACCCCGTCACGGGAGAACCCGTAGGTCCGGTCGATGTGCACGCGGACCTGCCCGGCCTCCACCATCCGGTCCACGCGGTCGAGGAGCTCGCGCGACGCGTCGAGGAAGACCGGGACGTAGGCGATCCTCCTGCCCACCAAGGACTTCACCTTCCGGGCCAGGATCGTCACGCTCAGGCGCAGCGCGGCTCCGGCCGTGATCCGGTCGTCCTCGTCGCGGGAGACCGTGACGAACCGGCCTCCGTCGGCGAGGACGTTCCGGGCGGCCACCCACTGCTCGCGGCCGCCGACGAAGTCGAGCACCGCGTCCGCGGAAGCGGCGGACACGGCGGCGTCATAGCGGCCCGCGGTGTGGTCGACGACGTCGTGCGCGCCGAGTTCGCGGACGAACGCCTCGTTGCGTCCACTGCTGACCGCGGTGACGTGTGCGCCGAGGACCCTCGCGATCTGGACGGCGTAGGTGCCGACGCCACCCGACGCGCCGATCACGACCACGCGGCTGCCGGCGCCGATCCGCGCCTTGTCCAGAGCCAGCAGGGCGGTCTGGGCGGCCAGCGGCACGGCGGCGGCCTCGGCGAAGCTCAGCCCCGCGGGGATCGCGCTGACCAAGTCCTCTTCGACGTTCACGTGTTCGCCGGCGCCGCCGCCGTGGAGCTTGTTGTCGGCGTGCACGCGGTCGCCCACCTTCAGCCGGGTGACCTCGCTGCCGACGGCGGTCACGACTCCGGCGAGGTCGAACAGCGGGACGAACGGGAACGTGCGCTTCGCGATCAGGCGGCGGTGACCTTCGATCATCTGCCAGTCGATGGGGTTGACGGATGCCGCGTGCACCTCGATGCGGACCTGGGTCGGGGACGGTTCCTCGACCGGGTGCGCCGCCGAGTACGCCAGCACCGCGTCGGCGACGCCGTAGTCGCGCTGCACGACAGCCCGCTGGACGGGGCGGGCGACAGGTTCGAGCACGACCACCGGGATCTCCCTGTCGGTGTGACCGGCGTAGTCCTCATAGGACGGGAAGACCTCGACGAGGCGCGGCCACAGGACGGCACGTTCGGCATCGGAGGCCACGCGGGGACGAACACGGCGGCGAATCCCTCCTGGCAGCTCCACCTCGGTGACCGGCATGGCCATCAGGTTGTGGAACCAGGCGGGATGCGTGTCGGACCCGCCCTTGGACGCGACGACGACCAGGCCGGGTTCGCCGTCGAGGTAGATCAACGGGTTGGTGCGGTGCTCGCCGCTGCGACGCCCTACGTGGTCGAGCAACAGCACCGGAGCGCCGAGGAACGTCGCGCCCAGTCGCCCCCCGGTGGAGCGGAACAGGACCTTCTGCAAGCGCGCACCCTGCTTGTGGAGGTTCCAGAAAGCGGTGGAGTTGCGCGTCATCCGACTCATGACGGCGATAGTGTCAGAGTCTGACATTTGTCGCAATGAGACAAACGACAGTATGTGACTCGATCGCTCGAACTCCAGTAAGGTTGGCCCATGAGCACTCCCGGGCTGCGCGAGCGCAAGAAGGTCCGCACCCGCCAAGCACTGGTCGACGCGGCGTACGAACTCTTCGCACAGCAGGGTTTCGCCGCCACGACCGTCGACCAGATCGCCGCAGCCGTGGAGATGTCCGCGCGGACCTTCCACCGCTACTTCGCCTCGAAGGAGGACGCGGCGCTGTCGGTGCTGACCGAGCAACACGACGCCATGGTCGAAGCGCTGCGGTCCCGCCCCGCCGACGAGCCGGCGATGACCGCGATGCGCAACGCGGTCGTCGAAGTGCTGACCGCTTACGAAGCCGACGAGAACTGCGACGCTTTCCGCTTCCACCAACTGCAGACCCTCATCGCGGGCAACCCGGCGCTCCGAGCCGCGGCCGCCGAGCACAGCACCGCACGGACGTCCGAGGTGGCGGAGCTGATCGCCGGGCGGATGGGTGTCGAGCCCGCCACGGACCCGCGCCCCGGACTCGTCGCCGCCGTCGCGCTCTGCGCCGCTCCCGCCGCAGTCGACGCCCGGCGCCACCACGAACCGTCGCGGTCCGCATCGGAGCTGTACGGGCAGGTGTTCGACCTCCTCGGGTCCGGTATGGACTACCCGGCGGCCGTCACCGCACGCGGCGTTCGTTCGTCCAAGCGGAAGGACTGATCTCGGGAGCCAGTGCAACCGTCGTGTCAGAGCTTTGTCAGCGCGATGTCCGAGCCTCGTCCATGGACACCGCGCTCGCGTTGTCCCATCGCGCAACGAGCTCGACCGAACGGAAAAAGACCGCATGAAGCCAAATATGAAGACCCGGAGCGGCACCGCGGCGCTGGCGGCCTTCGCCGTCCTGGGCTGCCTGACGCTGAGCACGACGCAGGCTTCAGCCGCAGCGCTGCCGGTCGTCGACATGGAAGCCACCGTCCTGGCCGCCCAGATCGATCCCCGGCGCGCGGACGACACGCTGACCCCCGGTGCCAAGGACTCCGTGCTGGCCGTCGAGCGGGCTCTCCAGGCACGCAACCTGCTGGACGCCCGCTGGGTCGACGGCTACTTCGGCACCACGACCATCACGGCGTACGCGGCCTACCAGCGTTCGCTCGGCTACACCGGGCTGGCCGCGAACGGGCTGCCCGGCGCGAGTTCGCTGGCCACGCTCGGGCAGAACCGGTTCACCGTGTCCCACGTGCTCAAGCCGGGCTCGAAGGTGCAGCGTGACGGGTACGTCGTCAACACCCGCACCCAGGCGATGCTCACCGAGGCCGAACGCCTGCTGGGACGTCGCCTCGTGCTGTCGCAGGGCTCGTACAACCCCGGCGGCGACCCGACCTCCGCAGGCACCCACGACGGCGGCGGCGCCCTGGACATCAACGTCGACGGCATGTCCGCCACCACCCGCACCGCCGCCGCCCGTGCGCTGCGCCAGGTCGGCTTCGCCGCGTGGGTCCGCAGCCCGTCGCAGGGCGACTGGCCGTGGCACATCCACGCCGTGGCGATCAACGACACCGACCAGGCCACCCAGGCCCAGAACCAGGTCGGTGACTACTACCTCGGCTTCAACGGCCTCGCCAACCACCGCCCCGACGACGGGCCCCGGATCCCGATCCGGACCTGGGAGGACTACCAGCGCACGTCCTGACCACGAGCCCGGACACCCGGTGGCCTGGTTCTTCCGATCAGGCTCACCGGGGTTCCGAAGCGGCGCCGCCGTTCTGTCTCCCGACTGCGCCGCACTTAATGTGTCTTTTGTGGACGTCATCGTGGTCGGGGCAGGCATAGCGGGTCTCTCGTGCGCACGTGCGCTGGTAGAAGGAGGAGCACGGGTACGTGTCCTCGAACGTGGCCGTGTCGTGGGCGGGCGGTTGGCCAGCCGGCGCATCAACGGCCGCTACGCGGACATCGGTGCCGCCTACCTGGTCGCCGACGACCCCGCGTTCGCCGCGCAGACCGAGTCCTGGCAGGCGCGGGGCCTCGCCCGTCCCTGGACCGACACCTTGCGGGTCTACCCCGCGGGCACGGACGCGCGCGGTCCCGTGCGCTGGGCCGCACCCGGCGGACTGCGCAGCCTCGCCACCGACCTCGCCGACGGACTCGACGTCCGCCTCTCCACCCCGGTCGACTCCGTCGACCAGGACGCGGACGCGGTGGTGCTGGCCATGCCCGGGCCCCAGGCCCTGAAGCTGTCCCCGCCGCCGGCGATCGCCTCCGCCGCCGCCGCGCAGAGCTGGCGGCCGGTGATCGCCGCGGTCCTCACCTACCCGGCCCGCTCGTGGACCGGACTCCACGGCGCGTTCGTCAACGACCACCCGGTGCTCGCCACCGTGTGCGACGACGGTGATCGCCGCGGCGACGCCGCACCGGTCCTCGTGGCCCACTCCACCGCCGAACTGGCCTCCGAACACCTGGACGCCCCTGCCGAAGCCGGTCCCGTTCTCGCCGCGGCCGTGGGAGAACTGCTCGGCATCACCGCCTCGCCACAGGTCGAGGTGCACCGGTGGACCTATGCCCAGCCGGAAAAGGGATCCGATGCCCCGTACGCGAGGGACGGCCGGGTGTGGCTGTGCGGAGACGCGTTCGGACGCCCGCGCGTGCAGACGGCCTGGCTCTCCGGCCGCGCCGTGGCCAACGCCCTCCTGAGTGGCTGAGCCGTGGCCACGGCAGGTCCAGCGCTGCGGAGACGGTGCCCGGTCAGGTAACGCGAGGCTCCATCCCGAAGCGCTGCAACAGGAATGCGAGCCAGTGTGTCGCGTGGGTGACGCCTTCCGACCGGCTGCTGGCCGTGCCGTGCCCGACACCGTCCCAGACCCGCAGCAACGCGGGTGCCGTCGCGCGGGCCTGCAGGCGTGCGATGAACTTGCGGATCGGTTGCGGCGGGCACGCGACGTCGGCTCCGCCCGCGTGGACGTACAGCGCCGGGTACTTCACGTCGTCGCGCAACAGGTGGTACGGCGACATCGTCACCAGGCGGGCGATGTCGTCCGGATCGTCCAGGTCGCCGTACTCCGCCTTGGCGGCGAAGCGGCCGTAGGGGTACCGGTGGCATGCGATGACGTCGAGGATCGGGCACTGGGCCACGACCGCCGACCACAGGTCCGGCCGCTGGGTGAACGCGACCGCGGCCATGATGCCGCCGTTGCTCCAGCCGGTGACGGCGAGGAGGTCCGGCGTCGTCACCCCGGTCGTGGTGAGGTGCTCGGCGATCGCGTAGACGTCGTCGTAGCTGTTCTGCTTGTTCCCGACGCGCCCGGCGTCGGCCCAGTCGGAGCCGAGGTCGCTGCCGCCGCGCTGGTGGGAGATGGCCAGTGCGCCGCCGGCCGCGACGAAGGCCGCCACCGGACCGGGCCACTGGGCGGGCCACGCGACCCGGCCGCCGCCGTAACCGGTGATGAGCGTCGGGAGTGGACGGGTGCCGTCCTCGCCGTCCGGCAGCACGAGGTGGTACGGGACCTCGGTGCCGTCGGCGGACTTCGCCCAGCGCAACGAGACTTCGGCGCCCGGCAGCTCCGCGCGCGGCGCCTGCAGGACGTCCACCCGGCCGGAGCCGAGGCGGTAGCGGTACAGGCCCGGTGAGGTGGTAGGCGTGGAGAACAGGAACACGAACTCGTCGGGGTGGCCGTCGGGGGCCAGCGCCGCGGTCGGCATGGCGTCGAGCGGCAGCGCTCCCCTGCCGGGCAGGGGCACCTCCTCGACCTCCCGCCCATCCCGGTCGAAGACCCAGGCGCGTGCCTCGGTGTCCACCGAGCCGGTCACCACCAGGTGGCCGCCGATCAGCCGGACGTGGCTGAGCACGCGGCCGGACTGCGGCACCAGTTCCTGCCAGGTGACCGGGTCGGAGGGGTCGGACCCGTCGAACGGGATCGCGACGATCCGCCCGCGTGGCGCTTCGTGGTTGGTGACCGCGACGTACCGGTCGCCGTCGATGACGCCGGCGACCGACACGTCGAGTCCCCGGACGAACGGTCGCCAGTCGCGCTGCGGCAGGTCGCACACGAACTGCGGCAGCGGCCAGACCGCGGTCACGACGGCGTGCCGGCCGTCCGCGGCGACCTGGACGGTGGCGCCGAGGGGGACGTCGACGGGTTCGGGCTCGGCCGGGGGCTCGCCGCCGAGGGCGTGGAAGTACGGCCGGAAGGCGAACGACTCGGAGGTGAGGTCACCCGCCGTGTAGAAGAACCCGGAACTGTCCGGCAGCCACTGCGGCATGACCATCGGTCCCATCGTCGGCTGCGGGATCCGGTCAGCCAGGCGTTCACCGGATCCGGTGTCCAGCAACCGGATCTCGGCGAGCTCGGAGCCGTCCTCGCACACCCCGAGCGCGACGGTGCCGCCGTCCGGCGACGGGCTGAACCACGAGACGTTCCTGGCCCCGTCGTCGTTCGGGTCGTACACCACACGTCCCGGACCCGCCGCTTCCTCCGAGACCACGAGGACGGCACGGTCCGAGAAGTCCGGGCCGGCGCCGCGGTCGAGGCGGAACCAGCGGCCCCCGGCGTACCGCGGCGCCTGGTCGGCCATCCAGCTGGACGACCCGTTGCCGTCCGCGACGTGCTGGTCGACCGCGGCGCGCAGGGCGGCCAGGTGCGCCCACCCGTCGGTGAACGCGTCGGTGAGCGAGTTCTGCTCTTCCTGCCACGACGCCGTTTCGGTGGTGTCGTCCTCCAGCCACCGGTAGGGGTCGGGGAAGCTGATGTCCAGGACGGTGTCCTGGGCGTCCACGGTGCGCGCCGCCGGATAGGTGAGCCGTTCGCCGGTCGTCATCGTTGGATTCTGTCCCGGTGGCGACAGGAACGACGATCGACAAGTGGTGTGCGAATCCGCCTGGGAAGACGACGGGTGTCGCGTTCGACGACGCAGGCGGAACCGGCACATGCGGCAGGGCCGGCGCGGCGCCGTCCTGCGACCTCACCTGTCCTTCAGGGGAAACGGATGCCGTCCTGCTCATGCCGTGACGGTGCGGACGAGGCCAGGAGTCGCGGTTCGAACGCCGGGTGCCCGGGGTCGTGCTGGAGGGTGTCCCGGATGAGGGCGCGGGCGACGTCGTGGAGTTTGGTGTTGGTGTGCTGGGACAACTCGACCAGGATGGCGAAGGCGTCGCCGGGACTGCAGCCCCGTTGCCCGATCAGAATGCCCTTGGCCTGTTCGATGATCCCGCGGGTGCGCAGGGCTTCGCGCAGGTCCTGGTTCTCGCGCAGCACCGCGTGGTGGGCCTGACCCAGGCGGGACATCGCGAGCAGGGCCCGGGTGAACCGCTCCGGGTGCGCGTGCCACCAGTCCGCGGTGCGGGCCTGGTGCTCGGGTTCGTCGAGCAGGAGCTGATCGACGTCGGTGACGTCCTCGACGTGGTGCAGGATGCCCGCGATCCGGCCGTCGGCATCGCGCAGTGGCGTGTTGACCGGTGCCCAGACCTTCCGGACGAACCGGTTCCGGTCGCCGGGAGCGGGCACGTCGTAGCGCTGCAGCCCCATGACGTGACGTCCGCCGCGGTGCAGCACCCGCTCGAGCGAGCCGGACAGGGAGGCGACCCCGTCGGCTTCGGGGTCGGCGGGGTTGTCCGGGAAGGCGTCGAACAGGCCGATGCCCACGAGGTCGTCGAACGTGGTGAGCGTGGCCGTCGTGTGCGCGGTGTTGGCGGCGTGGATCCGCAGTTCGGTGTCCAGGACGAGGTAGGGCGCGGCGGTGGTCTGGAATGCCGGATCGGCTCCGATTCCGGCCAGCAGCGCGGTGTTCATGCGGTCGCCTTCTCCAATGCGCGAGTTTCGGGGACGGAACGCACGAGAGTCTGGCGTGCCGGTCTCCTCGATCTCGTCCGCAGCCCGACCAGTGTCGTCCCAGCCTCCGCGACGCTCGACGGAGGTGTTGAGCAACTGAGCTGATACCCCTTTCTGCGGCGTCTCGAACATCCCCACCCGCAGCCGCGCGGAACAGCCGGTCGAGGCGGCCACCGCGCGCCCCGACCGGCGGGAACGGGTCAGGACCAGGCGACCTCGCCCTCACGCGACACGAACCTGCCGGTGCCGGCTCCTGGGCCCTCGGTGGCGAGCGCGACGATCGCGTCCGTGCCCTCGGTGACCCGTGCCACGCGGCTCCGCTTCGAGAACTCCCGAGCCCTGATGCGCGTCGTCACCGACACCGCTCCCCACGAACCAGCGGCTGCGCAGGCGTTGCGCTCCGCTCACGCCCAGCCTGCGCACCGGTCTGCACCTGACCGCACACCGACTGCACGAGCTGAACGCGCTGCGGGACGGGATGGACGCCGAGTCGGCCACCGACACGTTGTGGTTCCACCTCTGCAACAGCGCCTACTTCACCCTCACCGACGACAACCAGTGGTCGCTCGACCAGGCCGAGGAGTGGTTGCTCGAGTCACTGCGCACGGCCCTGTTCGACTCGGCGCGTCGGCGGGCCCGGACGCGGTGAGCACGCTGCCGCCGTTGACGCGGTGATGGTCACCCGGCTCATCCGCTCTGCGCGTGGTCTCGTCCGCTTGCCTCGGCCAGATCGGGAAGTCCGGCAGCGAACGCGATGAAGCGACGGTGGTGGCGCTCGATCGGGGCGGTGGAGAGCAGCTCCGTGATGCGCCGCTGCTGCGTGGCGGTCGGCCGCGAGTACATCGGCAGCTCGCGCTGCCGGCCCATGCCGGCCAGCCGCGGGTCGGGGTCGTGGAGGAGCTCGAGATCGGCGATGACCGCTTCCCACCCGCCGCGACGGCGGTGGATCCACCAGGCCCGGCGGCGAAGTTCCGGATCCTCGGCCGCCTTGAGCGGGGCCAGTTCGCTGAGGGCCCACACCCCAGGGTTGCTGATGAGGACCTCGGCGGCCAGACGGGCCACTCGCGAGTGGTCACCAGCCACCGACCGGACCAGCAACGGGACGTCCTCGGCGGTGGCACGGCCCCGCAGCAAAGACAGGCCGACCTTCCGCAGCGGAAGCTCCGCGCTGCCGACGAGGGCGACGACCTCCTGACGTTCGATGGCGGTGCCGGTCTCGGCGAGACCGGTGTAGGCGCGAGCGCGCAAAACCGGTGTGGCGGTGGAACGCGCGGTTGCGGCGTAGACGACGGCGGGATCGCGTCCCATCTCCTGCCAGCGGCGACGAGCCCACAGACGGGTGAGCACGGAGGAGTCGAGCAGGAGCCGCTCCACGTCGGCCGGGTCGAGCTGCGCGGCCGTCAGCTTCACCAAGGCCAGCGTGCGGCTCTCGGCGGACCGGTCTCGTAGCAGCACCTCGGCGACGACGTCAGGAGTCGCCGAGTCGGCGATGACCTCGATGAGCCGCCGACGGACCACGTGGTCCCTCTCCGCGGGCAGCAGCACGGTCGCGTCCGGCAGCCCGAGCAGTCCGGAGTCGAAGCTGTGCCGGAAGGCGGCGCGCCGGAGGTCGTGGTCCGCGGACATGCGCAAGCGAGCCCAGACGTTCGCCTCACCGTGCTCGGTGATCAACGCGCGCAGGTACAGCGCCAGGACCTCGAAGCCCCGGCCGCGCTGCTCGATCCGGTGCAACAGCGGCACCACGCGGTCGGCGTGATCCAACGTCCGTCGTCGCAGCACCTCACGCACAGCCACCTCGCGGATCACAACGACGTGGTCGCTGACCCGGACCGCCAGCGCGCGATCGCTCAACGCATCGAGCGAGGTGGCCAACGACCGAACGGCGCGTTCACGCACGTATCCGTCCGGGTGCATGCTCGCCAGCACCGCGACAACGGGCACCGGACTCGCCAGAACCTCCCTCGTCCACCTCTCCGACAGTCCCAGCGCCGGCCCCTCGTAACGGAACTGGCGAGCATCGTGGTCGATCCGCAGCAACTCACGTGCGGTCACCGAGGTGAGCCAGGACGCGGTCTCGTCCAGGACGAATCGGTCGCCCTGGAAGGCCGCTGCGGCACTCTCACCCAGGCGGCCGCGGATCTGCGGCGGATTCAGCATGCGGCCGATTGTGGCTGCTGCACGTCGAACGGTCATCCGAAATGATCCGGCCGCAGCCGTACGAGATCGGCCGAGCACGTCCTGTCACGCCGTCGGCAGGGCGGTAGGTGTGAGCGTTCAGCGTCCTGGGGGCCACGCGAGGTACGTACTGGGGATCGCGCTGCTGTCCGAGTTCGGCGGATCATCGGAGATCACCACGACAGCGAGAGGTGAGTCGGGCTTGATGGCGCCTTTCGAGGGTTTCCGCTCGCAGACGAGCTCGGCCCACTCGTCGTCCGGAGCCGGCTCGACGACGGTCACCCCTTTCGGCAGGACGCATCGTCCGGATGCCTCCGCTCGTATCCGCGTCCGTTCGAAACTCGGCTCGAGTGCGAAGCTTGCGGTTGGTTTTCGCATGCTGCCGAACGACATGCCACCACTGCCCACCATTCCACGGCCGCGATACCGGGTTCGCTCCACGCCGGCCAGTCCACGATCGCCGCCATACGGCACGCCACCGTGGACGCGGAAGCCGCCGAAGTGAACCTCCCTCCCGAAGCGCGCGCCGTCGAACTCGGTGTATGCCTCGAACACGCTGTCGCCGAACATGGCGGTACCGACGACCTCCGCTCGCCTGAAAGTGACATCTGCGGCGAACCGTGCCTCGGTGAACAACCCGTTCTGGTGCAGCCGCGCGAGTTCGAACGTCACATGCGACCCGAAGCGCGTCCGCTCGAATCTCGCGTCCCCGGCGATGTGGAGCCGGTCGAACCACGCCGTGCCGTCGAAGTGCGCACCGGCGAACACCGCCGCCGAAGCGAACTTGGCTCCGCCGAAAGAAGTCTCACCGAGGAAACGTGCGTGGTCGAACCGCGCGTCCCTGGCAAAATGCGCGTGGGTGAACTGGGCTTTGCCGCCGAACACCGTGCCGACGAACATCGCGTCCCGGCAGAACTGCGCGCCGTCGAACTCCGCGGTGTCCTCGAACACCGCGCCGCTGAACACGGCCTGGTCAGCCACACGCGCGGCGCAGAAGGCGGCGAAACCGGTGAACCGGGCCTTCCCGAACAGCGCGGAGCGCGCGTGGCACAGCGACAGGTCCAGGTCGTGCAGGGCGGCGCCGGTCAGGTCCAGGTCGATGTCGGACCAGAACGTCTCCCGCCCTGGCACGAGGTGGGCGGCGAGGATGCGCTGCGCGGTCGACCGGACCTGCCGCTCCTGCTCCTGGCGCGCGCTTTCCGCCGGGTCGTCGCCCGGTTGCGGGAGGGGCATCCGCAGGTACGCGCACAGCACGTGCACGATGGTCTGGCGCTGCCCCGGAACGTTCTGCGCCAACCGTTCCAGGGCGTACATCCCGCCCAGACGCACCGGTGCCTTGTCCGACCCGAGCTGCTCCACCGCCTTGGTGTACAACTCGGTGACCCGTCGCTCGGCCGCGTCGTCCTGCGTGAGCACGGCGACCCGTTCCTGGTGCTCCTGGTCCAGATCCTTCTGCCGCAGCGCGATCTCCATGCTCTGCTGCCGACGCGCGGCGAGCCACAGCGCCGCCGCGCCCCCGGTGCCCACGACGATCGTGCCCGCGGTTCTGATCGCGGCCAACCGCACCGTGTCCGCCGGTGATCCGCCCCCGTAGGCCCACAGCAGCCACACGGCCACCGCCACCCCGAGAGCGCCCAGCGCCACCCCGGCCCACACCACCGTCCGGGTGGACAGAACCCGGTACACCGGACGTCCTGATCTCTCTTCCACGGTGAGGCAATCGCCGCATGCCTGGCGCGGGTTACCCGGACTCGTCGACGCACGCCCATGCCGATAGGCGGGCGTAGGAACTGGGGTTTGACATGATGACGTGATGGTCGCCGAGAGTGCCAGGTACGAACCCAACGACCTGCTCGGCCGGTTGGTCGGGTTCCGCCTTTACTCCGTGCAGTTCGTCATGGACCACGTCCAGTTGCACTTCGACGGCCCCACGCAGGACATGCCCGTCCTAACCTGCGACGTCATGCCTGCCGTGACGATCTCGAACCGAACGTTCACGAACGGTCTCGCGGAGTACGCGGATGCACTGCGTGCGCTGATCTCCGGAACCGTGGTGCACACGGAGGAAGCCACCGGGGTCGGCCTGCGGATCGAGCTCGACAACGGCAGTGTCGTACTGCATCCGACTCTCGCCGAACTCGCGGGACCCGAAATCGCGACGCTGCAAGGGTTCACCGACAAACAATGGATGTGCTGGCGTCCGGGTGAGGACTCGTTCGAGGACCTCGTCTGACGCGCTTGCGACAACACTCGCTCATGCCGCCGAGCGCGCTGGGGTCATCGAACTGCGGTTCAGGGTGATGTTCGGATAGGCATCCACCAGCCATCCGAGTGGCCAGGCTACGCCAACTCGTCCTGCAGACACCGGCACCCGTGATCGCGGACGCGCTCGGCTTCCACAACAAGTACGTCACCCGAATCTGGGCCGACGCAGGTGGCGTCTGGAAGACCTACGCCCCGGCGATCACAGCCGGTGAGATTCACCGTGGAATACCGACTACTCGATCAATGGAGCCCGCCAGCCTCAAGGGCCAACTCCTGTGGGCGGGGGAAGCGGAGAACGCCCGCCTCTACCCGCAACCGAAACGGACCATCTGTCTCGGCCAGGTCCAGCCCCGCCGCAGGCCCGTCATAGGATCCGGTCATGGCGAACCGTTCGTACCTGTACAGCATCGGAAACCGGCCGGAGTCCTATGAGGACCGACCGGAAACGATCTCCGGGTTGTCGGAATGGCCCTACGCCATCCCGTTCTCCTTCCTGGTGCTCCTGTCCGGCGATCCCCGGCTGTGCGCGTCGCTGATCGCCGACGGGTTCGACGGCGAGCCCCCGGAGAGCAGGACCACGCTGCACGCCATCAGCGGTGAGTTCGACGCCGGGTTCGCGCGGCTGACGAAGTTCGCCGCCGCCGTGCGCGCCGTGAGCGACGCCGAAGGCCTGCACGCCGGGCTCGCCGAGGCGGAGCGGTTCCTCGACGCGCACCGCGACCAGTACGTCCTGCTCGAGACCATCGAGCTCGACACCATGATCGAGAGCGGCGAGGACGAGCTGCGGGCGCTCATCGAGGGCCACCTCGACCTGTGCCGGGCGGCGGGCGAGGCCATCGACGCGCTTCCCGACGACGCGGCGGCGGCCGGGACCGTGCTCGCCGCCGCGGCGGCCGAGCGGTCGGCGCCGCCGCTGGACGCGTTCCACGGGCTCGTGCTGACCGACGACTTCGACAACACGCGTGACGACAGGACCGAGAACCCGATCGGCCTCAGCTGGTGGACCGACGTCCTCTACTTCGCGCTGTGGAACCGGGCGGAGTACGCGGCAAACCAGCTGAATCAGTAACCCGCGGCGGCCAGGACGGCCTCGGTGATGGCCTCGTGCCCCAGCCGGGGCGCGGTGGACGCCGGTGACCGTGCAGAAGTACGTCAGCGCGCACATCCGCGCCACCGGCGCCGGCACGGGGCCGTACTCGGGGTCCTGGGCCGTCTTGGTCAGCGGCCCGTAGGCGCCGGTCGCGGCGGTGAGGTCGGCGAACGCCGCATCGACCTTCCCGTACTCGGCCTTGAGCACCAGGGTGAAGAAGTCGTGGAACAAAGGCACCGACCGGCGGGCAAGGTCCCGCCCGGCCGGAACGTGCCGGATACCCACGTCCGAGGAACACGTCTGGATAGGTCAGGCCGACGATCGGCGCGGACCTGACCGTACGGCTGAGCCGCGACAGCCGCAGGCTCACGTGCCCGAGTGACATCAGCGGCGCGAGCAGGACCAAGGTTCGGACGATCACCGTGTCGAGCAGTGCACGTACTGGATTCGATGGCCGTCGCTTTTCATGCCGCTCGAGCGCGCTCATGCCGATGAGCGGACTCGATCCAGCGGGATATTAGGGTCGACCGGTGACCGCCGAGAACATCGACTGGGGTGGACAGCGCGAAGGCAACCCGACAGTCTCGGAACTCACCTTCGCAACGTCACTGAACGCGCTTGCGCCAGGACTGGAGTTCTGGCTGCACGCCGACGACGACGGCACACCCTGGCTCCTGGTCTCCCTCGATCTCATCGAAGGGGACACCGTGCGGGACACCCTGCGCCTGGACTTCGACAGCCGCGGCATCCGCGGTGGCTGGAGCCCGTCATGCCTCAACTGGGACGACGGGATGAGGGCCGAGGACGCTCTGATCAACCTGGCGGGACCCGACGGTCTGGTTCTCCCGGCGAAACGGCTGTCGATCGAGGAACTGGCTCGTCGGGCTGCGGAGTGGTTCACCCAGCCGAAGCAGGGACGCTGAGCCGACTCCTACCGCGCGTGAGCGGCACCCGGTCGTTACCACCCTCTCGATGTCCTCTCATGCCGCTGAGCGTGCGGCCAACCACTGGCATGACGTCCTCAATGAACCTGAACTGCGCCCAACCGATTCGAACCGCAGTTCAGCGGACTTGACCGAACGCACACGGCGATCAGGGCTCAGCGCACTCGGTCCACGCCGCAACGCGTTCTCGTGCCACATGAGGTGTGCTCTACTGCCGAGGAGTCGGGAACGGCGTCGGTGCGCCGGCCGAACTCGGCGACCATGCCGTCCCGCGCGACCCAGGTGCCGTTCATGATCACCGGCTAGTTGTATTGACCCGCAGGGTTGTTGATTCGGCTGATGGGTGGGTGGCCGCCGAGCGCGGTGTGGCTGCGGTGGTGGTTGTAGGTGTGCAGGAAGTCTGCCAGGGCCTGGGTGCGTTCGGTGTTGCTGGTGTAGGGCCGTTGGTAGGCCCATTCGTCGAGCAGTGTGCGGTTGAACCGCTCGACTTTGCCGTTGGTCTGCGGCCGGTAGGGGCGGGTGCGTTTGTGGGTGATCCCGGCTGTGGTGAGGGTGTCTCGCCAGAGTCGGGACTTGTAGCAGGAGCCGTTGTCGGTGAGTACTCGTTCGACGGTGATGCCGTGGGTGGTGAAGAACA
>NZ_FOFV01000032.1 GCF_900111005.1 Lentzea albida | reverse complement strand
ACTGTTCTTCACCACCCACGGCATCACCGTCGAACGAGTACTCACCGACAACGGCTCCTGCTACAAGTCCCGACTCTGGCGAGACACCCTCACCACAGCCGGGATCACCCACAAACGCACCCGCCCCTACCGGCCGCAGACCAACGGCAAAGTCGAGCGGTTCAACCGCACACTGCTCGACGAATGGGCCTACCAACGGCCCTACACCAGCAACACCGAACGCACCCAGGCCCTGGCAGACTTCCTGCACACCTACAACCACCACCGCAGCCACACCGCGCTCGGCGGCCACCCACCCATCAGCCGAATCAACAACCCTGCGGGTCAATACACCTAGGCCGTAGCCGGTTCGGTCAGGCGGGGTGAGGCGCAGCCGCAGCGGCTTCACGCCAGGGGTGCGCACGACGTGCCATCGAGCCCCGCCTCCACCGGTCAGGAGGACGCCGCCTTCTCCAGCTCCCGGCGCAGCTGCTCCTTCGTCATGCTCGAAGCCCCGTCCAGGCCCATGTTCTTGGCCTGCAACAGCAGCTCCTCGCGGGTGGCCTGGCCGGGCAGCTCACCGAGGTGGTCGGCCCGGCTGCGCGCGAACGCCTCCCCGAGCTCGTAGCGGCGCTCGGCGCTCAGGCGCTTGCGCATGCCGGGAAGGACGGTCTTCTCCTCTTCCTCCACGTGGTGGGTGATGGAGTCGACGACGTCCTGCAGCGCCTTCTCGTACTGCGGCGAGTCGTAGTCGGTGTCGAGGAGCTTGGCGAGCAGCTGCTCGGCCTCGGCGTGCTCCTCCTGGCTGTGCTCGACCTCGTCGTCACCGCCGGCGTCCTTGGCGACCGGGTAGACCTCGGCCTCCTCGGCGCGGCTGTGGGCGACGAGCAGGCCGCAGAGCACCGGGGTCAGCAGAGGTCGTTTCTCCGGGTGGTTCTTCAGCTCGTCGAACAGGCGCTCCACCTCGCGGTGGTCCTGCATGATCAGGTCGACGACGTCGTACTGCATGGTGGTTCTCTCCTTCAGTTCGGGTGGTTCCTCGGATAGCGCGTGGTGATGGGCGCGACGCCGCGCCGTCCGATCCGGCCGAGCGCGATGCCGAAGCCGCTGATCACGGCGACGGCGACGACCGAGCCGAGCACGATCGACCACGCCAGGCCGGCGCCCAGCAGTCCTGCCGCCGCACCCGCGATGACGGCGGAGGTGAGTCCGTTGACGAGGTTGACGAGGCCGGACACGCCCAGTGCGGTGCCGATCAGCCGCGGGCGCCTGGCCTTGCGCCAGCCGGTCTGGCCGCTGTCCACCCCGACGCCCAGGGTGTCGTCGTGCATCTGCCGCACGAAGACGTCCCGGGTGGACGGTTCGAGCTCGGCGTAGACGGCCCTGATGCGGTTGATCCCCAGTCCCGCCTGGACGTCCTCGATGCTCAGCTCGACCGTGCGGAACAAGGTGGCCAGGCCGATCAGGAACAGCGCGGCGAAGACGACCAGCATCAGCGTCAGCAGCACCGCGGGCGGCACCACCTGGGCGACGAACCCGAGTGCGATCATGGACGCGGAGATCGTCGTGAGCAGGTGGCCCGCCCGTCCGGTCGCGTCGGTGATCGTCGCCGTGCGGATCATCTGCAGCGTGTTGTGCTCCATGGTCAGGATCGTCAGCGCCGAGGCCTTGTCCACGTCCTGCACGTCAGCGCCCGAGCGCGCTGGCGAGTTCCTTCTTCGTCATCGTGGAACGGCCCTTGATGTTCTTCTTCTTGGCCTCGTTGTAGAGCTGTTCCTTGGTCTGGCCCTTCGGGCGGTTCGTGCCCGAGCGCTGACCGCCGCGCTTCTGCGGTGACATGTCCTGAGTGGACGACTTGCTCGCCGTCTTCGACTCACCGGCCTGCGCGCGGTTCTTGTTCACCGTGCGGGCCGCGATCTCCTTGGCGCGTTTGGGCGACGCGCCACGGTCCTGCGCGGAGTCCTTGATGTGCTCGTACTGGCGTTCCCGTTTCGCGTTCGATCCCGCGGGCATCACGACCTCCTGACTCGGTGCTGACTCGCGAATACCCCGTTCAGGGAGGTTCACACACGGGTCATCGGGTAGCCGGGGTCATGGCGATCTCTTCCCGACTCGACACCGCCCGCGTGCTCGCCACGGTGCTGCTGCCCACCCTCGCCAAGGGCGTCATCGTCCGCCGGCCCGGGGTGATGGCGGCCGCCGAGAAGGTGCAGGCCGACACCAGGGCCATCGACACGATGCGCAGGCTGCGCGACCGCTACGGCCCGGAACCGGTGCGCCTGCGCGTCACCGGCCGCAGCATCGCCGTGCTGGTCGACCCCACCGACGTGGGCAGGCTGCTCGCGGAGTCGCCCGAGCCGTTCGCGCTGGCCACGAAGGAGAAGAAGTCCGCGCTGGAGCACTTCCAGCCGCACGGCGTGCTGATCTCCGACGGCCCCGAGCGGCAACGGCTGCGCGAGCTCAACGAACGCGCGCTGCGACCGGAGAACGTGCCCGCCGAGGCGGTCGTGCGCGACGAGGCCGACCTGCTCATCCGGCACGTGATGAGCACCGGCGAGCTGACCTGGGCCTCCTTCAACCAGACGTGGTGGCGGATCGTGCGCCGGATCGTGCTCGGGGACGGCGCACGGGGCGACGACCAGCTGACCGACGACCTCAAGGCGCTGCGCGAGAACGCCAACTGGGCGTTCCTCCACCCGAAGCGGCGTGAGCTGCGCGAACGCTTCCAGGCCAGGCTCGACGAGCACCTCGCCCGCCGCGAGGAGGGCAGCCTCGCCGCCCAGCCGGGTGACCTGTCCGGGCAGGTGCCGCACTGGCTGTTCGCGTTCGACGCGGCCGGGATCATCACCCTGCGCGCGCTCGCCATCGGCGCCCGCGGCAGGAACGGGGTCCTCGAGTCCGCCCGGCTGTGGCCCACGACGCCGGTGATCCTGCGGGAGAGCAGGGAACCGACCCGCTGGCACGGCACGTGGCTGCCGCAGGACACGTTGTTCGTGGTGTTCACGCCGTTCTTCCACCGCGACCCGGACCGGCTGCCCTTCGCCGACCGGTACGCGCCGGAGTACTGGGACGGGCCGCTCGACCCCGCGATCGTGCCGTTCAGCGGTGGTCCCGGCATCTGCCCCGGCCGCGACCTGGTGCTGACCGTCGCCGCCACGATGCTGGACGCGCTGAGCGAGCACCTGTCGTTCCCCGTGCTCGGCTCGCCGCTGCCCGGAACGCTCAACCACTTCGGCATCCGCATGCCGGTCGAGCAGACGGGAAGCCGCGTCTCATGAACGCACCCCTCTACGCCGTGGTGACCGGCGCGGACTCCGGAATCGGCAAGGCCGTGGCCGTCGCGCTCGCGGGCGGTGGTGTCGACGTCGGCATCACCTACCACGAGGACGCCGACGGAGCCGAGCGCACAGCCGGGGAGGTCCGCGAGGCGGGCGCCCGGTGCGCCGTCCGGCAACTCGACCTGACCGATCTGCCCACCGCCGCCTCCGTCGTCGACGAACTGGCCGAGGAGCTGGGCGGCGTGGACGTCCTGGTCAACTGCGCGGGCACCGGCAGCAGCCAGAAGGTCATGGACATGGACTCCGACACGTGGCGCTCGGTGCTCTCGGTCGACCTGGACGGCGCCTTCCTGTGCTCCCAGCGCGCGGCGAAGCACATGATCGCTGCAGGACGGGGTGGCCGGATCATCAACATCACCTCGGTCCACGAGCACCTGCCGAGGGTGGGCGCGGCGCCGTACTGCGCCGCGAAGGCCGGGCTCGGCGCGCTGACCCAGGTGCTCGCCCTCGAACTGTCCGAGCACGGCATCACGGTCAACTCCGTGGCGCCGGGCGAGATCTCGACTCCGATGACAGGTCAGGAGGACGTCGACCCGCACACCGTGGCGCGGCCGGGCGTCCCGCTCGGCCGGCCGGGCAGCGCCCACGAGGTCGCCGCCTTGGTCGCGTTCCTCGCCACGCCCGCCGCGTCCTACGTGACCGGGTCGTCGTTCGTCGTGGACGGCGGCATGTCGCTGATGGGCCCGCAGGCGAGCCAGCTGATGACCGACGAGAAGTGGAGGCAGACCTGATGCGTGCCGTGGTGCTGAACTGCACCTTGAAGAAGTCGCCCGAGGAGTCCAACACCGACCTGCTGGCCCAGGTGGTGATCGACGAGCTGACGAAGAAGGACGTCGAGGTCACCTCGTTCCGGCTGGCCGACCACGAGATCCCGCCCGGTGTCGCGACCGACCTGGGCGGGGGCGACGAGTGGCCGAACATCCACACGCTGCTGCTCCGGTCCGAGATCCTGGTGTTCGCGACGCCGACGTGGGTCGGCCGCCCGTCCTCGTTCGCGCAGCGGGCGCTGGAGCGGATGGACGCCATGATCTCCGAGACCGACGACCAGGAGCGGCCGGTGGCCTACAACCGGGTCGCGGGCGTCGTGGTGACCGGCAACGAGGACGGCGCGCACCACGTGATCAGCGAGATCTGCGGCGGGCTCGTCGACATCGGCTACACGATCCCCGGCCAGGCCTGGACGTACTGGAACCGCGGCCCCGGACCGGGTCCGAGCTACTCCGAGACCGACGAGGGTCACGAGTGGTCGGAGAAGACCGGCCGCACCATGGCCGCCAACCTGCACGCCGTCGCCCTGGCACTCGCGGAACGCCCGATCCCGGCCTGAGCCAGCGCCACGAGAGCGCCGATCGCCAAGCCGCCCAGGACGTCCGTGGGCCAGTGCACACGGGTCCTGAGGCGGCTGTAGGCGACCAGCAACACCAGTGGCGTCACGAAGACGGCGGCCCCGCGGTCCGCCAGCGCGGTGGCGGTGCCGAACGCGGCGGCCGTCACCGCGTGCTTGGAGGGGAACGACGACGAGTCGGGGTGCTCCGGCAAGGCCTGCCGCGCGGGGATGCCGGCGGCCTGCGGTCTCCTGCGGTGCACGACGAGGCTGATCAGGTGGCCGATGGGCATGGCGATCACCGCCGCCGTCAGGGCCTTCTTCGCCGCCTTCGGCTTGCCGGCCACCGCGAGCAGGCCGGCGACGGGTAACCAGAGCAGCCCTCCCCGCGCCGTGAGGCCGGCGGCGATGATGACCGGGTGAGGACGTCTCGTGGGCAACGCCTCGCTGTTGTGCAGCGAGTCCGCGTCGAGCTCCGCCAGTTCGTCCTCACCGGTCATGCGGGTCTACTACCCGCTGCGCCACCTGGCGAACCTACGGGTAGGACGGTTCCTCGCCGTGCGCGATCACCAGTTCGCGGATCTCGCAGCCCTCCGGCTGGCTCAGCGCGAACACGATCGCCGCCGCCACCCGGTCCGGCGGGTTGAGCTTGTCCAGGTCCTGCGGCCGGTACTGCTCGGTGCGGTCGTCGAAGAAGTTCGTGCGCATGCCGCCCGGCACCACCAGCGTGACGCCGATCCGGCCCGCCGTCTCGGCGGCGAGCGCGCGGGTGAAGCCGACGACCCCGAACTTCGAGGCGCAGTACGCCGTCGCGTCGCTGACCGCGCGCAGCCCGAGCGTGGACGCGACCGTGACGACGCGCCCGTTCCCGAGGTGCGGCAACGCGGCCCTGACCACCGCCGCGGTGCCGAGCAGGTTGACCCGCACGACCTGTTCCCACTCGTCGGGCGGCACCTCCTCGAGCGTGCCGCACCGGTCGATGCCGGCGGCGGTGACCACACCGCCGAACCCGCCGTGCCGCTCGGCGAGCGCGCGCACCGCGGCTTCGGCGGCACGTCCGTCCGCCAGGTCGACCAGTTCGAACTCGTGCCTGTCCGGCGCGGACTTGTCGAGCACCAGCGGTGTCCCGCCGGCCGCGTGCACCGCGTCGGCCACCGCCGCCCCCAGTCCGGCCGCTCCCCCGGTCACCAGCACGTTTCCCAGCATCTAAGCCCTCCTCGACAGGATCTCGGTCGTCGAACGGCCCCGGTGGTACGGGACCACGACGCTGCGGCCGCCCCAGCGCCGCACGACGGCGGCCTCCGGCAGCTGGTCCGCGGTGTAGTCGCCGCCCTTCACCCACACGTCCGGGCGCAGGCGGCCGAGCACGTTCTCCGGCGTGTCCTCACCGAACACGACCACGTCGTCCACGGACTCCAGCGCCCGCAGCACCTCGACGCGTTCGGACTCGCGGTTGACGGGCCTGTTCTCGCCCTTGAGCCGCCGCACGGACAGGTCGGAGTTGAGGCACACGACCAGGCAGTCGCCCAGCGCGCGGGCGGCGGCGAGCATCCGCACGTGGCCGGTGTGCAGGACGTCGAAGCACCCTCCGGTGGCCACCACGGTCCCGCCGCGCCGCCGCACCGAGTCCACAGTGGACGGCAGCGGCGCGCGCATGCCCGAGACACCGCCGTCGCGCAGGAACTCCGCCGCGGCCGCCACGGCGTCGGCCACCGCGTCGTCCGGCGCGGCACCGCCTGCCAGCCGCACGGCCGCCGTTACGGCGAACCGGTCCCCGGCACCGCACGGGTCGGCGATCTGCACGGCGGGCGCGGGAACGGCCACCGGTGTCCCTCCACAGTGGAGCAAAGCCCCTTGCCCGCCGAGCGTCACCACCACGGCCCTGGCACGCCAGCGCGACACCAGCTCCGCCGCGGCCGCGTCCGGGTCGGTCAGCTCGCTGAACGCCTTGGCCTCGGCCAGGTTCGGGGTCGCGAGCCGCACACCGGGAACCGGAGCGGGCCCGCGCGGATGCGGGTCCCAGACCACCGGGACGCGCGTGAGCACCGACCGCAGCCGTTCGTCGCGCAGCAGTCCCCGGCCGTAGTCCGACGCCAGCACGAAGTCGGCGGACAGCACCGCGTCGAGCATGTCGTCGGTGACCTGAGGCGTCCCGGAACCGCCGTGGTCCATGCGGGCCAACGAGGTTCCCCCGCACCGCAGCCGCGTCTTCACCGGAACGGCCTCGGTGCGCCCGTACAGGCCGGGGACCTCGACCAGCGACCGCAGCCGCTCCCCCGCCGCGTCGCAGGACAGCGCGCTGACCAGCGTCACGTCCACGCCGTCGCGCGCGGCCATCGTCGCGGCGAGCGCGGCGCCACCGGCGCGGGCGTGCTCGCCGACGACGTCGAGGACCGGCGCCGGAGCGTCCGGGCAGACGCGTTCGACGGTGCCTTCCACGTCGACGTCGAGCAGGGAGTCGCCCACCACGACGAGTTTCACGAGGCCCTCCTCATCGACAGGGGCAGCGCGGCCTCGAAGGCCTCGCACAACGCGTGCACGACCACCAGCTGCGCCTCCTGCACGTTGCAGGCGTGGCCCGGCAACGCGAGCGCGTCGTCGGCAAGCGACGCCAGCGGGTTCGGCAGCGGTCCGGTCAGCGCCCACGAGATCGCCCCGGCGACCCGGGCCGCGCGCGCCGCTTCCAGGAGGTTCGGGCTGTTCCCGCTGGTGGACAACAGGACCACGACGTCACCGGGCCGGGCGTGCGCCGTCACCTGACGGGAGAACACCTGGTCGTAGCCGTAGTCGTTGGCGATCGCGGTGACGCTGGAGGTCTCGGAGCACAGCGCCAACGCGGAGAACGGCGCGCGGTCGTCGCGGTAGCGGCCGACCAGCTCGGCGGTGAGGTGCTGGGCCTCGGCGGCCGATCCGCCGTTGCCGGCCGCGAGCACCCTGCCGCCGTCGACGAGCCGGCGTGCCAGCACGGAGCCCCAGCGGTGGATGCGGGAGGACTGGGCGCGCACACCCGCCAGGGTGTCCGCCAGGCCGTCCAGGTGGCTTTCGACCGTCACTGCGCCACCGCCATGTCGTCGTTCGCCCGCACCCGCTGGTGGACGAGTTCGGTGCGTGCGGCGATCTCGTCCCACTGGTACATGACGTCCACCCTGTCCTGGCCGGCCATGCCGTACGCCATGCCGCGGGACGGGTCCGCGAGCAGCTTGCGCAGCGCGCGGCCGAGGGCACGGGGATCGCGGGGCGGTGTCAGCACACCGGTGACGCCGTCGACGACCGTGTCGCGAAGACCGCCCACCGCCGACGCGACGACCGGGACACCGCAGGCCATGGCCTCCAGGGGAACGATGCCGAACGGCTCGTACCACGGCACGCACGCCACCACGTCCGCTGAACGCAGCAGTGCGGGCATCTTCACCCGCGCCACCTGCCCCACCAGTCGCACGCGGTCCGACACACCACAGGCTTCCGCACGGGCGAGCAACCGCTGCGCCTCGGGGTCGGACTTGAGGTCGTGCGGTCCCCCGGCGATCACGAGCTCGGTCTCCGGCACCAGGGGCAGCGCCGCGATCAGGTCGTCGAACCCCTTGCGCCGCACGAACCTGCCGACCGACACGATCCGGTGCGGTGCCCCGCGCCGCGCCACCGGCCCGGACGGGGTGAACAGGTCCGTGTCCACGCCGCACGGCACGACCGTGATCTTGGTCCGCCGCAGGCCCATGGCGAGCAGCTCGTCGACCTCGTCGTCGCAGGTGGCGGCGACGGCGTCGGCCTCGTGACCGACCAGCCGCTCCACCGCGATCCGCTCCACCGGGCTCGTGTCCTGCGCACCCTGGTGGCGGCGCTTCACCGTGCCCAGGGCGTGGTAGGTGTGCACGACGGGGACGCGGGTGCGCCGCACCGCCAGCACCGAGGCCAGCCCGGACATCCAGAAGTGGCTGTGCACGACGTCGGGCGGCCTGTCCTGCCAGTCCTGCGCGAGGAAGCGGGAGAACGCGGTCATGTGCGGCAGGAGCTCGTCCTTGGGCACGTGCTTGGCCGGTCCGGCGGGCACGTGCACGACCTCGTAGCCGTCGGGGGTGCCGACGCGCCGCGGCAGTCCACGGGCGTCGCGCCGGGTGTAGACCGCGACCTCGTGGCCCCGCCGCACGAGCGCGGCCGCCAGCGCGGCCACGTGGACGTTCTGACCTCCCGCGTCGGCACCTCCCAGAGCCGCGAGCGGACTGGCGTGCTCCGACACCATCGCGATCCTCATCCGATCACCTCCTTCAGCGTCACGTCCCAGTTGCGCAGGAACGCATCGAGTCCGTAGTGGGCCAGCGCGAACTCGCGGGCCCTCCTGCCCTTCTCCCGCGCGAGGTCCGGATCGGCGACCAGGTCCCGCGTCGCGCTCACCAGCTCCCCCACGTTCGTCGAGATCGCGCCCACCTCCGCGGTGACGGCGCGGATCGCCTCCGTGCTCGCGAGGGCGACGACCGGCATGCCGATGTGCATGGCCTCCAGCAGCGACAGCCCCAGCGACGTCCAGCGCGGGGTGTGCACGTACACGCGGCGGCGGGCGAGTTCCCGGTGCAGCGCGTCCAGTCCGTGGTCCCCCATGCCGCCGATCTGTTCAGTGCCCATGCCGAACACGTCGATCGGGTCGAACCTCGGCAGCAGGTCCGTGCCGACGATCCGGCCCCGGCGCACCGGCTCGTTGATCACGGCCGCCGCCCGCGGGAGCTCGCCCGTGTAGAGCGGTCCCGGGTCGACGACGCCGTGCTCGATCACGACGGTGCGGGTCGTCCCGCAGTCCCACATCAGGTCGTTGAAGTGCGTGACGTGGACGATGGTGCCGTCCCAGCCGGCGAGCGGGTGTTCCTGTGCGGGAGCGCTCGGGGTGTTGTGCTCCAGGTACACCTGCGGGATCCCCGCCGGCACGCGGGACAGTTCGTCCAGCCGCTGCACGACCGCGACGTCGGCGTCCACTTCGGACGGATCGACCTCGGTGGCCTCCCACGGGCGCCCGGCGAGCCCGGTGCCGTGCGGCGGGCCGGGGATCAGGTAGTCGTGCCCTCCCTGGACGAACGAATGCGTCCAGGACCCGTGCACGTGCCACAGCAGGATCCTCATGTCATCACCTCCGCTACGGCCGCCACGACGTCGGCCGGGTCGACCTGATCCAGGCACGGGTGTCCGGTGACCGGGCACTCGCGCGCTCTCGTGCCACGACAAGGAGCTTCTTGGTCGCCGAGCAGCACATGTCTGCCGTACGGCGCCCATCGGACGGCCGGGACGACCGGGGCGAACAACGACACGACGGGTGTGCCGACCGCGGCGGCGAGGTGCGCGGGGCCGGTGTTGCCGACGACGACCGCCCCGGCCCCGGCGAGCACGCCCGCCAGTTCGAGCAAGCTGGTGCGCCCGCCGAGATCGGATCCGCACGCGCCCGCGACGTGCCCGGTGAGCCCGGCCTCCGCCGGTCCTCCGGTCACGACCACGCGGTGCCCGGCGGCGGTCAGCGCGACCACCGCCTTCGCCCACCGGTCGGGCGACCAGGTGCGGGCGGGCGCCGACGCACCCGGGTGCACCACCACGTACGGATGGTCCAGTGGTGTCGCGGGCGGATCGACGACCCTCAGCCGGCCGTCGTCGCCCTCGGGGAGGTCGAAGCCCGCGGCGCGCGCGACCTCCAGCGCCCGTTCGGCCTCCGGGACGTCCGGATCACCGGTCAGGCGCACGTCCAGCAGGGATCCCGGGTAGTCGATCGACCGCGCCACGATCTTCGGGACGCCCGCGAGCCGCAGCATCAGAGCCAGTGGCAACGGGCTCTGGTGGAACGACGTGAGGATCAACGCCACGTCGGCGCGGATGCCGTGCACCAACGCCGTCACGGCCTCGATGTCGAACGGCCGCACGTCGGGAGCGGGGTTCACGATCCACGGGCACTCCCACTCGACGATCCGCGAGACGCCGGGCAGCAGTTCCGCCGCCCGGACCCCGGCCGGTCCGCAGAGCAGGACGACCTCGCCCGCCGCCGCCGCGGCGCGC
The DNA here is from genome assembly GCF_900111005.1 of Lentzea albida. Lineage (GTDB taxonomy): Bacteria > Actinomycetota > Actinomycetes > Mycobacteriales > Pseudonocardiaceae > Lentzea > Lentzea albida. The sequence goes on along the minus strand of NZ_FOFV01000032.1, from coordinate 50,466 downwards.
ACCGCCGGCCCGGCCAGCAGCACGTCACCGTCGCTGTCCAGGCGCGCGACCAGCGTCCTCACAAGATCATCCCGATCGCGGAGCGCAGGTCGGGCGCGGTGCGCGGGGCCCGGTCGACCTCATCTTGCCTGGTCACCGGGGTGGGCACGAGCACGGAGACCGCACCGGCGGCCTCGGCGGCGTCCACGTCGGCACCGATGTCGCCCACGACGACAACGCGTTCGGGCCGAACGTCCAGGACCTCGCAGGCCGCCAGCACCAGCCCCGGCGCGGGCTTGCGGCACGCGCATCCCTCGCCGGGGTGGTGCGGGCAGATCTGCCAGGTGCCGAACTCGCCGAGGAGCTCCTCGACGCGGGCGTTCACCGCCGCGACCTGCTCGGTGGTGAGGAGCCCCCGGCCGATGCCGGACTGGTTGCTCACGACACCGGTGCGCAGCCCGCGCTCGCGCAGGTCGCGCAGCACTTCGCGCGCACCTGGCATCACGGTCACGAGGTCCGGGTCGCCGTTGTAGGGGACGTCCCGGATCAGCGTGCCGTCACGGTCGAAGAGCACCGCGTCGAAAGGCTCGTCCATAGAGGAGAGTTAGCCGAGAAGAACGGCTTGAAACGCTACTCGGCGAAGCGGTTCTACAGCGCCGGGCTACCAGGAACCCCTTTGCCCTCCCCGATTCCGCGCAGGAGTGCCTGAAGCGCTTCCTGCGCGTCGAACTGGGGTTTCCAGCCGAGCTCCATCCGGGCGCGCGACGCGTCCAGCAGCGGCGACTTCAGCGCCAGGTCCACCCATCCGGGCGGCGTCGGCTGCAACCGCAGGCGCCAGCTCACGTTCGCCAGCAGGCGTACCAGCCCCGCCGGAACGGCCACCGGCCGCCCTCCGAGGACCTCCGCCAGTGCACGGGGAGTGACGACGGGATCGGCCACGAGGTTCACGCCGCCGTGCGGTCGCTGCCGCAGGATGCGGACCAGACCGTCGGCCACGTCGTCGGCGTGCACGAACTGCAGCACCAGGTCGCGCGGCAGCGGCAGGACCGGGATCCGGTTGCGGAACAGGGCCCTCGGCACGAGCTTGCCGAGGAAGTACTCGTGGATCTCGGACCCGGCGTCGGACTGCAGGATCAGACCGGGCCTCGGCCGGGAGATCAGCAGGTCGGACTCGAACTTGTTGAGCATGTGCTCCACCGCGGCCTTGTGCCTGCTGTAGAACGACGACCGCACCCCGTCGACCGGCCACGTCTCGTCCACGCGGCGGTCCTTGCTGCCCGGCGAGTACGCGCCGACCGACGACATGTGCACGAGGTGCGGCACCTTCGCGGCCACCGCGGCGCCGAACACCTGCGCGGAGCCGGCCACGTTCGTGCGGTAGGTCGCCCGTTCGTCGCGGGCGGGCTGGATGCGCCAGGCGAGGTGCACGACCGCGTCTGCGTTCTCGAAGACGCCCTTCAGCACCTCCTCCGCGCCGGGCCGGCCGAGGTCGACCGGGGTCCACGTGACGCCGCGGTAGGGCGGTGCGTCACCCGGCGGGCGGCGGGAGATCCCGTGCGGCTGGATGTCCGGTTCCTCGGCGAGCCTGCGTAACAGCGCCGTCCCCACGTTCCCGGTCGCACCGGTGATCACGACCTTCATGAGCGCGCTCGCGCGGTCGCGCGGTCGTTCGCCTTGGCGATGGCGTCGACGAGTTCGTCCTTGGTCATCCTGGAACGCCCCTCGATCTCGAGTCGTTTCGCCATGTCGTAGAGGTGTTCCTTGCTGGCGTTCGCGTCGACACCGCCGGCCGTCTCGCCTCGCGCCGGGGTGCCGCGCTCGGCCTGCGGATCGGAGGGCCCCATCTCCTCCTTGGCCTCCCAGTGGTCACCGACCTTCTCGAAGGCGTGCTTGAGAGCGGAGAAGGCGGTGCGGTGCGCGCGTTCGCCCTCTCCGTAGGACTCGACCGCCGAGTCGTGCGCCTTGATCCACGTCCGTTGCGCCTTCTCCGACGAGCGGGCCACCGTGCTGGGCAGTTCCTGCCGTCCGGGCATGGCTCTCCTCCAAGGTTTCCACCTGGGACGACGGGTACCCGAACGACATGACCACCATGCACGCCATCGACGTCCACAGCCCTCGCGACTCCCAGCTCGTCGGCTGGCTCCCCACCGCGACGCCCTCCGAAGTCTCCGCGGCACTCGCCACCGCGCGCTCCGCCCGCCTGGAGTGGGCCGCCGTCCCCGCCGCCGAACGCGGCGCGGCGGTGCGGGAGGCGGCGACGGCGTTGCGGCAGCGGGCGAGTGATCTGGCGACGGTGGTGGAGACGGAGACCGGGCGCCCGTTCGCGTCGGCGCGGGAGGGTGTGCTCGCGGGCGCGGCGACGCTGGAGCAGTACGCCGAGCTGGGTCCGGTCCACCGTGGACGGTCGCTGCTCGGCTCGGCCGTCGACTTCATGGTGCCGGAACCGCGCGGGGTCGTCGTCGCCCTGACTCCGTGGAACGACCCGATCGCGGTGGCGTGCGGACTCTTGGGAGCCGCGCTGGTGACGGGCAACGTCGTGGTGCACAAGCCGAGCGAGCGGTGCCCGCACACCGGACTGCTGCTGGCGACCGTGATGCAGCCGTGCTTCCCCGCCGGGGTGCTGCAGACGCTGGTCGGTGACGGTGGGGTCGGTGCCGCGCTGGTGGGTTCGGACGACGTCGACGTCGTCGCGCACGTCGGCAGCACCGCGACCGGGCGGGCGATCGCGCGGACGTCGTCGGCGAAGCTGTTGCTGGAGAACGGCGGCAACGACCCGCTGCTGGTCGACGACGACGTCGACCCTGTGTGGGCGGCGGAGCAGGCGGCGCTCGGCGCGTTCACGAACGCGGGTCAGCTGTGCACGTCGGTGGAGCGGATCTACCTGCACAAGGCCGTGGCGGCGCCGTTCCTGGAGGCGTTGTGCGCGAAGGCCCGCGAGTGGAACGCCGACCCGCAGCCGTTGGTGGACACGCGGCACCGCTCGTTCGTGCACGAGCAGGTCGCCGAAGCACTAGCGGCGGGTGCGTCGTGCCTGGTCGGCGGCTCGGTTCCGGACGGCATCGGCGCTTACTACCCGGCGACCGTGCTGGCGGACTGCGGCAGCGCCATGCGGGTCATGTGCGAGGAGACCTTCGGACCGGTCGCGCCCGTGCAGCTGGTGTCGTCGTTCGACGAGGGCCTCGCCGAGGCGTGTTCCGGCGAGTACGGCCTGGCCGCCACGGTGCTGACGTCGTCGATGGAGCACGCCCAGCGCGCGTGGAGGGAACTGCCGGTCGGCACGGTGAAGGTCAACGCGGTCTTCGGTGGCGCCCCCGGCGGCGCCGCGCAACCCCGCGGCGCGTCCGGCACGGGGTTCGGCTACGGCCCGGAGCTCCTCGACGAGATGACCACCACCAAGGTGGTCCACCTCGGCGTTCCTACCGGCCGGTCCTGACCAGGCGGAAGCCCGCCTCGGCGGCCTTGTCCGGCGGCACGACCCCGCGGGTGTCGAAGATCAGCGGGGTCCGCACGCCCTTCGCCAGCTCGGGCCAGTCGAGCTCGGCGAACTCCGGCCACTCGGTCAGCACGACGAGGACGTCGGCTCCGGCCGCCACCTCGGCCGCGCTGCCCACCACCGCGATGCCGTTGTTCGTCGTCGTGACGCAGGGGTCGTAGGCGACAAGTCGCGCGCCCTCCTGCTCCAGTATCTCCGCGACCGCGAGGGCCGGCGAGTCGCGCAGGTCGTTGGTACCGGCCTTGAACGCGAGCCCGAGCAACCCGATCCTCCTGCCCTGCAACGACCCGGCCTCCTCACGGATCCGGTCGACGACCCGGTGCGGCTGGTGCAGGTTCGTTGTGATCGCCGCCTCGAGGGTGGCGAAGTCGATGCCCGCCGAACGCGCCGTGGCGAGCAGCGCCAGCGTGTCCTTGGGCAGGCACGACCCGCCCCAGCCCGGCCCGGGGTGCAGGCACGAGGCCCCGATCCTGTCGTCGAGCCGCATGCCCTCGGTGACGCCGTCGATGTCGGCGTCGAGGTGCTCGCACAGCTCCGCCAGCGTGTTGACGTAGGAGAGCTTCAACGCCAGGAAGCAGTTGCTCGCGTACTTCACCAGCTCGGCGCTCGTGTTGTCGGTGAGGACCACGGGCGCACGCGTGTTCTCGTACAGCTCCGCGACCGCACGGGCCTGCCGCTCGTCCTGCGCGCCGACCACGATCCGCTGGGGCCGCAGGAAGTCCTCGACCGCGTGCCCCTCCCGCAGGAACTCGGGGTTCGACACGACACCGGGATGCCGCGCGGCCGTGCCGACCGGCACCGTCGACTTCAGCACCACCTGGGCGGACGCCCCGGCCAGCACCGCCTCGACCGCCGACAGGTCCGCCTCACCCCCCGGCCCGGACGGCGTCTGCACGCAGACGAACGTGAAGTCCACATCGGACAGAGCACTGCCCCGCACGAACCTGAGGCTGCCGTTGCCCAGCCCCTCCACCACGAGCTCCCGCAACCCGGGCTCGTGCAACGCGACCTCACCCGCGTTCAGCGAGGCGACCTTGGCCTCGTCCACGTCCGCACACGTGACCTGGTGGCCGAGGTGCGCGAAGCACGCGGCCGTGGTCAACCCGACGTAACCGGCGCCGACGACTCCGATCCGCACAGCACACCTCCCGCAGCATCGAGGACTTCCGCGACCGTGATCTCCAGCAGTCCGGGATCGGGGTCGTCGGCGAACGTGTCACCGGTCCGGCCGTGCCACAGCACCTGGTGGGGGCCGCGGCGCGGACCCCACAGGTCTGGGGGCACCGGACCGAAGAGCAGGACCGACGGGGTCCGGTAGGCGGTGGCGACGTGGGCCACTCCGGTGTCGCCGCAGATGACCAGGCGGGCGGTGGCGACCAGGTCGAGGAGTTCGGCCAGGGTGCCGGAGAAGACCGTCGGGCCGGGTTGTGCCGCATCGGGACCGGAGTCCAGTCCACCCGCACCGGCCTCGTCGGCACGGCCGGGTCCATCCTCAGCCACATCCTCCGCACCCGCCACCACCTGCTGCGCCAACTCCCCCTCCCCCGGCCCCGCGGTCACCACGACCTCGGCCCCGATCCCCCGGGCCACCGCCGCGTACCGCTCCACCGGCCACCGCCGCGCCCCCGTGCTCGCCCCGGGGTGGATCACCACCGGACCTTCCCGCTCCCCCACCGGCGCGAGCCGGAAGTCTTCGACATCGCAAGCGATCCCGTGCCGCTGCAACAACTCGCACCACCGCAGCACCTCGTGCCGCTCGGCCGGCCACTCGACCGCCGTCACGCGCTCGTCCCACGAGCCCCGCTCCGCGTACGTGATCAGCCGCCGCGGCTCGGTGGCCAGCAGGCGCTCCACGCTCTGCGGCCCGCGTCCGTGCAGGTTCACCGCCAGGTCGGGCCGGTGGAAGTCGATCGGTCCCAGCTCGGCGGTCGGCAGCAGCCGGTCCACCGCCTCGATCCGCGCCACCGCGTCCTCCAGCCACGCCGGCGCGGCCAGGGTGATCTCGGCTTCCGGGAAGGCCGCGCGCAGGCCCCTGAGCGCGGGCACCGCCGTCAGCAGGTCGCCCAGTCCGAGCGCCCGCAGCACCAGGATCCTCACGGCCGCACACTCCGGTGCCGTACCTCGCCCCGCAGCCGGTGCCAGCACGCCACGGGCGGGATCAGGGCGCTCGTCACGAGCATCCGGACCACCTCGTCCGCGTCACGGGGTCCCGGCGCGATCCGCGCCATCGCGAACCACGCGGTGCGGCCCGCCCACACCGCACCGAACGCGCCCGCGGCCCGCCGGAATCCGAGCACTCCACAAAGGACGGCCAGCAGACCGGACGCGGTCGTCACGAGGTGGGCCGGAAAGCGGCCTCGCTTCCCGCCGATGCGCGCACGCCAGCGCGGCCCGACCAGGCGCCGCATCAACGCGTCGTCGGCGTTGCCGCGCTGGTCGCGCACGCTCGTGAGGAACGTCGCGGGCTTCACCGGGTGGGTGGTGACGCGCTCGCCGCGCACGATGCGGTAGCCGAGGTCCTGCACGCGCAACGCCAGTTCGGCGTCCTCGCGGTAGGCGCGCGGGAAGCGTTCGTCGAAGCCGCCGGCGCGGGCCAGGGCCTCGCGCCGGTACGCCATGTCCGCGGTGATCCAGTGCGCCGTGGCGAGGCCCGCCGTGCCGCGTTCGGCGTCGGTCGGTTCGCGGTCCGCAGGCAGCGGCACGACGATCCGCGCCTGACTCGCGCCCACGTCGGGCGGCAGGTCGGCGAGGTCCTCGCTCAGCCTGGCCTTCCAGTCGGGAGCGAGCACGACGTCGTCGTCGAGGAACGCCACCCAGTCGCCGCGCGCCTCGCGCCAGCCGGTGTTGCGCGCGGCCGCGGGCCCGAGACCCGTCTCGCGGTCGTCCACCACGATGATCTCGCACGGCTCCGGGCCGTCGCCTCCGGCGAGGGTGTCCAGCAGGACGTCGAGGTTCGGCCGGCCGACGGTCGGGATCACGACGGAGTAGCTCATCGGCGCACCACGAACGGGCCGATGGCGAGCAGGTCGATCGGGGACGAGCCGAAGCACTCCAACGCGTCGCGCGGGGTGTCGACCATCGGGCGACCCGCGGTGTTGAGGCTCGTGTTCACCACGACCGGGACACCGCTGCGGGCCTCGAACTCGTGCAACATCCTTTCCAGCAACGGATCACCGGCGACGGTCTGGGCCCGCGCGGTGCCGTCCACGTGCACCACGGCCGGGATGCGGTCGATCCACTCGGGACGGACGTCGTGCACGAAGAGCATGTAGGGGCTGGGGATCGGCCCGCGGGTGAACACGTCCTCGGCCCGTGACGCCAGCACCATCGGTGCCACCGGGCGGAACTGCTCACGGCCCTTCACGTCGTTGAGCCGCGTCAGGTTCTCCGCGAAACAGGGGTTCGCGAGCAACGAACGGCGGCCGAGCGCACGCGGGCCGTACTCGCTGCGGCCCTGGAACCAGGCCACGATCTTGTTTGCGGCCAACGCCTCCGCGACCTCCGAAGCGACGTCGGCCGGCCTCTCGTACGACACGGCGGCGGTCCGCAGCACCGCCTCGATCTCGTCGTCCGAGAAGCCGCGGCCGAGGTCGGCACCGGGCATCGGCGCCACCACGTCCGAGGTCAACGCCAGCGCCGCGCCCAGCGCCGTGCCGGAGTCCCCGGCGGCGGGCTGGACCCAGACCTCGTCGAACGGGCCCTCCGCGAAGATCCGGGTGTTCGCGACGCAGTTCAGCGCCACTCCCCCGGCCATCGTGAGCCGCGTTTCCCCGGTGCGTTCGTGCAACCACCGCACCAGTTCCAGCAACACCTCTTCGAGCCGCACCTGCACGCTCGCCGCGAGCTCGGCGTGTTCGCGCGTCAGCTCGTCGTCCGCGGCGCGCTGCTTGGCCAGCGCGCTCCAGTCGATCGGCTGGATCTCGAAACCGCCGTCGCGCACGACGATGTGGGAACGCATCAGGTCGAGGTGCGCGGGATCGGCGTGGGAGGCCAGCGCCATCACCTTGTACTCGTCGCTGGACCGCAGGAATCCCAAGTGCTCGGTCAGGTCCTCGTACATCAGCCCGAGCGAGTGCGGCAGCCGCTGCGACGCGAACGTCGTGAGCTCCTGGTCGACGTACCGGCCGGCCAGGTGCGACCCGCACTCGCCGCGGCCGTCGGCCACGAGCACCGCGCAGTTGCCCCCGAAGGGTGCGGCGAGACCGGTCGAGGCCGCGTGGGCGACGTGGTGCGGCACGAACCGCACGATGTCGGGATCGAGACCGGGCAGCGAAGTGGAGAGGAACTGCGGCGCCTTTCGCGCGTAGGTCGTCCGCAGTTCCTCCCATGGGGCGTACTCCTGGTCGACCAGGGCGGGGTCGTAGGAGTACGCGACGGCATCCAGGTCCGCCGCGGTGAGCCCGGCCTGCTCGAGGCACCACCGCGCGGACAGCTCGGGTTGTTCCCAAGCGGAGAACGGCACGGGCCGCTTCCCGTGCTTGCGGCGGGAGAACCTTTCCTCCTCGGCCGCCGCCACGACCTCACCGTCGACCACCAGCGCCGCGGCCGGGTCGTGGAACACCGCGTTGATCCCGAGAACTCGCATGACGTGCGGCTACCCGGCGAATTCCCGGACAAACGACCGCAGTCCCTCTTCCAGCGGAACCCGCGGCTGCCAGCCCAGGACCTCCTGCGCCAGCGCGATGTCCGGGCGCCGGCGACGCGGGTCGTCCACCATCGACTCGACGTGCCGGATCTCCGACGCGCTGCCGGTCACCTCGATGCTGCGGTGCGCGACGTCGAGCACGGTGACCTCGTCCGGGTTGCCGAGGTTGATCGGTCCGGGGTGGTCGCTGCGCGCCATCGCGAGCAGCCCGCGCACGAGGTCGTCCACGTAGCAGAGAGAACGCGTCTGGAGCCCGTCACCGTGGACGGTCAACGGCTCTCCCGCCAGCGCCTGCCGCAGGAACGTGGGGATCATCCGGCCGTCGTGCGCGCGCATGCGCGGGCCGTAGGTGTTGAAGATCCGCACGATGCCCGCGTCGACACCGTGTTCGGCCCGGAACGCCACCGTCATCGCCTCGCCGAACCGCTTGGCCTCGTCGTAGACGCTGCGCGGCCCGATCGGGTTCACGTGCCCCCAGTAGGACTCCCGCTGCGGGTGCTCCTCCGGGTCGCCGTAGACCTCGCTGGTCGAAGCGACGACGACGCGCGCGCCTTTGCGGCGGGCGAGGTCCAGCGCGTGGTACGTGCCGAACCCGCCCGTCCGCAAGGTGTCGACCGGCATGCGCAGGTAGTCCGCGGGCGAGGCCGGGCACGCCAGGTGCAGGACCAGGTCGACCGGTCCGAGCAGGTCGAGCGGCCGCGTCACGTCGGCGGCCACGACGGTCACGCCGTCCGGAACGTTCTCCCGCGAGCCGGTGCGGAACGAGTCCACGCACACGACCTGCGCGCCCTCCCGCAGCAGCGCGTCGCAGACGTGCGAGCCGAGGAACCCCGCGCCCCCGGTGACGACCACCCGTTCAGGCGACATCGAGAACCGTCTTCAGCCAGCCGTCCTCACGCAGGTCGAACGTCTTGTAGGCGTCGATCGCGGCGGTGGGCTTCTCGTGCTGCGTGATGAACGCGGTCGGGTCGACCACGCCGGTCTGGACGAGGTCGAGCAGCCGCGGGATGTACCGGCGGTGGTTGCAGTTGCCCATCCGCAGCGTGAGGTTCTTGTTCATCGCGGCGCCGATCGGGAACTGCTCGAACCCCGGCGGGTAGACGCCGATGATCCCGATCGTGCCGGCCTTGGCGACGAGTTCGACGGCCCAGTCGAGCGCCTGGGACGGCGAGTCGCCGGGCTTCCACTGCTCGCCCTCGCGCACGCCGGGGCTCTCCGCGTCGACGCCGACGGCCTCGATCACGCGGTCCGGCCCGATGCCGCCGGTCAGGTCCTTCACGACCTCGATCGGGTCCTCGGAGTTGAAGTCGACGGTCTCCGCGTTCTGCTCGCGGGCCTTGTCGAGCCTGGACGCGATGCCGTCGACGACGATCACGCGACCGGCGCCCTGCCGCTTCGCCGAGGCGATGGCGAACTGGCCGACCACACCCGCGCCGAGCACCAGCACGGTGTCACCGGAACCGACCTCGGCCAGTCGGGAACCGAACCACGAGGTCGGGAAGATGTCGGAGACCAGGATCGCCTGGTCGTCGCTCACCCCGTCCGGGAGCCGCACCATCGTCGTGGCGGCGTGGGGGATGCGCGCGTACTCGGCCTGCAGGCCGTTGACCGGCCCGGTCGCCTTCGGCCCGCCGAAGAAGCTGGTGCCCGCCGACGGTCCGTTCGGGTTCGCGGTGTCGCACTGCGCGTAGTAGCCGGCCCGGCAGTAGGAACACGTGCCGCACCCGATCGTGGACGGGATCACCACCCGGTCACCGGGCGAGAACCCGCGCACCGACGAGCCCACCTCCTCGACGACACCGACCGCCTCGTGCCCGAGCACGGTGCCCTCGACCATGTCCGGCAGCGTGCCGCGCACCATGTGCAGGTCGGTGCCGCAGATGGCGCTGCGGGTGATCCGCACGACCGCGTCGGTCGGTTCCTGGATCTTCGGGTCGTCCACGTCGTCGAGCCTGATGTCGCCCACGCCGTGCCACACGACAGCCTTCATCGTTCGTCCGCCTCCCTGGGTCCGTGTCGCTGGTCTTCCCGTGATCAGGGGCGGCAAACACCAGGTCACCGGACAATTCGGGCCTTTCGGAACAAAAACATTTTCGGTTTCGGGCAGGGCGTGCCGGGTATGGCTCCCCAGTGGATCGCATCGCCGACGTATGGGGAGCACGCACACCGCACGGACGCGGGACGGACTGGCCGGTACGCGTCGACCAGCGGCTCGCGGACGGCGTCGGGGAGTCCGATGTGGACCGCTGGGTTCAGTCGGCGTGCGTGCTGTGCAGCAACGGGTGCGGCTGCGACATCGCGGTCAAGGACGGCCGGATCGTGGGTGTGCGCGGGCGTGCGGAGGACATCGTCAACCGCGGCAGGCTCGGCCCCAAAGGCCTTCACGGATCCTGGCAGGCCCACGGCGAGGAGCGCCTCACCCGGCCGTTGATCCGGCGCGGCGGCGAGCTGGTCGAGACCGACTGGGACACCGCCATGAGCGAGATCGTGCGGCGCTCGCAACAACTCCTGGCCGAGTCCGGACCGCTCACCCACGGCTTCTACACCAGCGGGCAACTGTTCCTCGAGGAGTACTACACCCTCGGCGTGATCGGCAAGGCCGGTCTCGGCACCCCGCACATGGACGGCAACACCCGGCTCTGCACCGCGACGGCCGCGGCCGCGCTCAAGGAGTCGTTCGGCGCGGACGGCCAGCCCGCCTGCCACGCCGACATCGACCTCTGCGACGCGCTGTTCCTGTTCGGGCACAACATGGCCGCCACGCAGACCGTGATGTGGTCCCGCGTTCTCGACCGGATCGAGGGACCGGACAGGCCTCGGCTGGTCGTCGTCGACCCCCGGACGACGCCGACCGCCGAGGCCGCCGACGTGCACCTGGCGCCGTTGCCCGGCACGAACCAGGCGTTGCTGAACGGCCTGCTGCGCGAGCTGATCAAGCGCGACCGGATCGACCACGACTACGTCTCCGCGCACACGCTCGGCTTCGACGAACTCAAGGCGACCGTCGAGTCGTACACGCCCGAGCGCGTCGCGGAGATCTGCCGCATCGCGCCCGGTGACCTGCGCCGCGCCGCCGAGATCTTCGGTACCTCTCAGCGGGTGCTGTCGACCGTCTTGCAGGGCTTCTACCAGTCGCACCAGGCGACCGCGGCGGCGTGCCAGGTCAACAACCTGCACCTGCTGCGCGGTCAGATCGGCCGCCCCGGCAGCGGCGTGCTGCAGATGAACGGCCAGCCCACCGCGCAGAACACGCGGGAAGCCGGGGCCAACGGCGACCTCCCCGGCTTCCGCAACTGGGACAACCCGGCACACGTCGAGGAGCTGGCTGAGCTGTGGAACGTCGACCCGCTCGTCATCCCGCACTGGGCACCGCCGACGCACGCGATGCAGATCTGGCGATACGCCGAGCAGGGGTCGATCAAGTTCCTGTGGATCTCCGCGACCAACCCGGTCGTGTCGTTGCCCGATCTCGGCCGCATCAGGAACATCCTGCGCCAGGAGGGCCTGTTCGTGATCGTCCAGGACGCGTTCCGCACCGAGACCACCGAACTCGCGGACGTCGTGCTGCCCGCCGCGATGTGGGGAGAGAAGCAGGGCACGTTCACGAACCTCTCGCGCGTCGTGCACCTGTCCGACCAGGCTGTCGAACCGCCCGGCGAGGCCCGCAGCGACCTCGACATCTTCCTGGACTACGCCTCCCGCATGGGTTTCCGCGACCGCGACGGTGAACCGCTGGTCAAGTGGAAGGACGCGGAGGGCGCGTTCGACGCGTGGCGCGAGTGCAGCCGCGGCCGTCCTTGCGACTACAGCGACCTCTCCTACGAGAAGCTGCGCGGCGGCAGCGGAATCCCCTGGGGCGGCGAACGCCTGTACGCCGACGGCGTCTTCCCCACGGCCGCCGACCACTGCGAGGACTACGGCCACGACCTGCTCACCGGGGCGACGACGACCCCGACCGACTACCGGGCCCGGCGGCCGGACGGGCGGGCGTTCCTCAAGGCGGCCGAGCACACGCCCCCGCCGGAGGTGCCGAGCGACGAGTACCCGTTCCTGGGCACCACCGGGCGCTCGGTCTACCACTTCCACACCCGCACCAAGACCAAGCGCGCCCCAGAACTGCAGAAGGCGGCGCCGGACCCGTGGGTGGAGATGTCCGCCTCCGACGCCGAAACCCTGGGGCTGTCCGAAGGAGACGTGGTCCGGGTCGAGTCCGAACGCGGTGGCGTGGAGGTCCCGGTCCGCATCGGACGGTGCCGTGACGGCGTGGTGTTCCTGCCGTTCCACTACGGCTTCCAGGCCGCGAACGAGCTGACGCTCACCGAGTGGGACCCCGTCTCCAAACAACCGCTGTTCAAGATCAGCGCCGTGCGGATCAGGAAGGTGTGACCGTGCTCCTCGCCAACCACCTGGGTGTGCTGCACTCGACCTTGGGAACGCTGGCCGAGACGTTCCGCGAAGTCGCCGCGCGGCACGGCGACGAGCCCGACGTCCGGCACATCTGCGAACTACTGGCCCAGCGCATCGATCGGCAGGCAGAGCAGCTCAAGCCGGTCGTCGACCGGTACGGCGAAAGCGGCGAGCCCGAGCCGAGCCTGCTGCGCGACCTGCAGGACCTCTACGCGCTCGCGTCGTTCACCGACATCACCTGGACCGTCGTCGGCCAGGCCGCGCAGGGACTGCGCGACCAGGAGCTCATGGACGTCGTGAGCGCCTGCGAGCAGGACACCGCACGGCAGCTGGCCTGGTTGAAGACCCGCATCAAGCAGAGCGCGCCGCAGGCGCTGATCGTGGCAGGGAGCTGAGATGGCAGAAGCCGGTGTGCGCACGCTGATCCCCGCGAGGATCGACAGGCTCCCCTGGTCGCCGTTCCACACGCGCATGGTGATCGCACTGGGTGTCGCGTGGATCCTGGACGGCCTGGAGATCACCGTCGCCAGCGCGATCGCCGACACGCTGACCAAACCGGAGACGCTCGGGCTCTCCTCCACCGCGGTCGGCCTGCTGGCCACGGTCTACCTGCTCGGCGAGGTCGTCGGCGCGCTGTTCTTCGGCCACCTCTCCGACAAGCTCGGCCGCCGCAACCTGTTCATGATCACGCTCGCCGTGTACCTGGTCGGCTCGGGCCTCACCGCGTTCACCCTGGGCAACGGCGCGGGGTGGCTGGTCTTCCTGTACCTCACCAGGTTCATCGCCGGCATGGGCATCGGCGGCGAGTACGCGGCGATCAACTCCGCGATCGACGAGCTCATCCCCGCCCGCTACCGGGGCCGCGTCGACATCGCCGTCAACGGCACGTACTGGGCGGGCGCGGTGCTCGGCACGCTGAGCTCGTACATCCTGCTCAACCACGTCGAGCTGTCGCTGGGCTGGCGGCTCGGGTTCCTCGTCGGGCCGGTGCTGGGCCTCGTGATCCTGGTGGTGCGCAGGCACCTGCCGGAGAGCCCGCGCTGGCAGATCATGCACGGTCGCACCGACGCCGCCGAGAAGACGATCAAGGGCATCGAGGAGGAGGTCGAGAAGGAGTCCGGCTCGGCGCTGCCCGCGGTGGACGAGAAGAAGGCCATCGAGGTCAAGCCGGCCGAGCAGATCGGCTACCTCGCGCTGGCCCGCGTGCTGTTCAAGGAGTACCCGAGCCGCGCGGTCCTCGGCGCCACGCTGATGATCACCCAGTCGTTCCTCTACAACGCCATCTTCTTCACGTACACCCTGGTGCTGGGCAAGTTCTACGGCGTCCCGTCCGAGGTGACACCGCTGTACCTGATCGCGTTCGCGGTCGGCAACCTCGTCGGCCCGTTCACCATCGGGCACCTCTTCGACACCATCGGCCGCCGCCGGATGCTGTTCCTGACCTACGCGGTCTCCGGTGCGCTCCTGGCCGTCACGGCTGTGCTGTTCTACGCCGGGGTGCTGAACGCGATCACCCAGACCATCGCGTGGTGCGTGATCTTCTTCTTCGCCTCGGCCGGTGCCAGCGCCGCGTACCTGACGGTCAGCGAGATCTTCCCGCTGGAGGTGCGGGCGAAGGCGATCGGCGTCTTCTTCGCCATCGCCCAGTGCTTCGGCGCACTGGGCCCGGTGATCTACGGCGCGTTGATCGGCACCGGCGACCAGCCCGTGCGGCTGTTCATCGGCTACCTGGTCGGCGCCGTCATCATGATCGCGGGCGGGCTGGTCGCGCGGTTCCTCGCCGTGGACGCGGAGAACAAGTCGCTGGAGGACGTCGCGATGCCGTTGTCGGCGACCGCGCGACGCAGCCACACCCGTGCGGAGGGCGCCGGGTCACCCTTCAAGACGTGAGACCAGCACTCCCCCGCGCTCGACGAACGACTCCGGCAGCCACGGCTGCCCGATCTTCCTGCCGTTCCACCGCGTCTCCTCGACGTAGATCCCGGGGGTCCCGGTCGCGAGGACCGTGATGTTCTTCGCGGTGATCCGGGCCTTCGGGAACATCGGGCTGGAGACGTGCAGTTCGGCGCTGCTCGGCGTGCGCGGGTAGAGGCCCAGGGCGGCGAAGACGTACCAGGCGGACATCGTGCCGAGGTCGTCGTTGCCGGGCAGACCGAACGGGCCCGTCCTGTAGACGAGGCGGGCCATCGCGCGCACGGTCTCCTGGGTCTTCCGCGGCTGGCCGAGCTCGTTGTAGATCCACGGCGTGTGGATGCCGGGCTCGTTGGTCGGGTCGTACCGCAGGGCGTCGCCGCCGGTCGCCCACGAGCCGTCCGCGCGCTTGAAGAACCCGTCGAGCCTCTTCGCTGCCGTCTCGGGCCCGCCCATCACCTCCGCGAGGCCCTGGACGTCGTGCGGGACCATCCACGTGTAGGTGGCGCTGCTGCCCTGCGCGAAGCCCTGGTCCGAGGCCGGGTTGAACGGCGTGACCCAGGTTCCGTCGGCCTTGCGGGCCTGCTGGTGGCCGGTCTCCGGGTTGAACGTGTTGCGCCACCAGCCCGCGCGCCGCTCCATCTCCGCGTTCGGACGGCCGAGCCTGCGGCCCAGGTCCGCGAGCGCCTGGTCGGCGACGGAGTCCTCCAGGGTCTCGGCGGCGCCGCCCCAGCAGTGGCACGTGTCGTGCGGGGCGTATCCGAGCCTCATGTACTCGGCGAGGTTCGGGCGCTGGCCCTCGCACTGGCCGGGACAGCCCTTGTCGGACAGGCCGTCCGGGTGCGGGACGGTGGCCTGGCGCAGCAACGAGTCGTAGGCGGCGTTGACGTCGAAGTCCCTGGCGCCCATGGCGTACATGCCCGCGACGGCCGGGGCGGACGGGTCGCCGGTCATGACGTGCGTCGGGCCGGTGATGTGGACCCAGCGGTCCCAGACTCCGCCGTTCTTCCGCGAGATCTCCAGCAACGACTGGGCGTAGTCGCTCGCGACGTCCGGGGCCAGCAGGGCGAGGAGCTGGGTGTGGGCGCGGTACTGGTCCCAGCCGGAGAAGTTGCCGTACCGCACGTCCTGGCCGGCGTCGGTGATCACGTTGGGCTGCAGGAAGGTGTGGTAGAGCGCGGTGTAGAAGATCGTGCGCTCGTCCGCGGTGCCGCCGTCGACCTCGACCGCCCTGAGCTGCTTCGCCCAGGCCTTCCTCGCCTCCTTCGCGATGTCGTCCACGGTCGCGCGCTTCGGGATCTCGGCGGCGAGGTTGCGCTTGGCCGCGTCGAGGCTCGTGTAGGAGATGCCGACGCGCATGCGCACCGAACTGTCCGCGAAGGACACGTACCCGCCGGAACCCCTGCCCGCGCGGGCACTTCCGGTCAGGTAGCCCTCGCCACCGCTCGCGGTCGTGCTCCCCGGCCGCAGCTCGCTGTCGACCCACGTGCCGTAGTTCGTGATCGGACGGTCGAACGACGCCGTGAAGTGCAGGCGATAGTAGGTCTTCTGGTTGTTCGTGCCGCCGTTCGCCCTGCGTCCGCAGAACGCGCCGGTCAGCACCGAACCCGAGACGGAATTCGTCGCCGGGTCGATCGTGATGTCGGCGTCCTCGCTGCCGTTGAGCGAGTTCGACGTGCGGAAGAGCAGCGAACCGTTGACCGGGAACGTGAACTCACCGATGCCGGCGCGGGTCGTCACCGAGAGGTCGGCCGTGGCACCGGACTTCAGGCCCACCCGGTACCGCCCGGCCTCGGCCTTCTCGTCGGCGTGGGAGAAGTCGCTCGCGAAGACCTGGTCCTTGGTGTCCGCCGTCGGCGACGAGGTGATCTCCCCGACGTGCGGCATGATCGGGACGTCCCCCGCGGCGCCGGGGTGGCAGCCCGCGCCGTTGACGTGCGTGAGGCTGAAGCCCCGCACGCGCGTCGCGTCGTAGGCGTACCCGTTGGCGGCGCCCGTGTTCGTCTGGTCGCCGCGGGTGGACGTGGGGCTCCACGAGATCATCCCGAACGGCCGCACGGCGCCCGGATACGTGTTGCCGCCGCCCGCCGAGCCGATCAGCGGGTCGACGTACCGGGTGTCGTCTCTCACCGCCGCGCTCGCGGGCGTCGCCAGCGCGGCGGTGAGGACAGTGACCAGGAAGACCGGAAGCGCTCTCACGCCCCGGGACCCTAACCGGTTTCTAGTAAACGCAGGGTGGCCGGTAACCGTCGACTTTCAGCCCCTGGAACTCCAGGTCGTTCTTCGTGTTGCCGACGAACACCAGGCCACGGGCGTCGTCGAGCGCGTCGGCGAGCGGGTAGGACGGCTTGCCGAGCGCGGGCAGATATGTCCAGTTCTCCGTCTTGAAGCTGAAGAACTTCTTGGTGAGCCGGCCACCGGTGGACGGGATCTTCGTGACCCACTTGTCGCCGCCGCTCCAGAACTCCGCCGGTCGCAGCTGGACGTACAGGTCGTTCGTGGCGCGGTAGGTGAGCCAGAACCCGCGCGAGTCCGACAGGTCGGCCTGGGCCTCGAACTTGTTGCCCAGCCACACGACCATGACGGCCCAGTCGTCGGCGAGGAACTTGATCTTCGCCGTGTGGTCGTGCCGCCCCTTGGGGACGAGGATGCTGCCGGTCGCGGGTTCCGTGGCACCTTCACCACTGGCGATCCACTGCTGGTACCGGTCGATGGACGGGGTGGCGCACTCGCGGCCGTGCGAGGCGTTGGCGACCGCTGTCGAGCCGAGGGTGAACAGCAGCGCGTACGCGACTACCGCGACGCGGCCGAACGTCGATTTCAGGCGCATCCAGCGGACCGTAGCGGAAATTGGTATAAACCATTTCCGTTGACGGTTGACAACGGTCTCAATTGGTTACCTGGACAGCGGATTGTGAGGCGTTGCCGCGAGGGCCACAGTGAGCGCCGTGCAGCCCGCCAGATGCATCGCATTCATAGGTGTCGTAACGGTTTTCGCCCTCCAGCTGACGACTCCGGCGCGCGCGTCGGACGACTGCTCCCCCACCGTCGACGAGCGGACGTTCGCCTCCGCCCGCGAACTCCGGTCCCTCAACGCCACCGTCGCCGGGTTCGGCGTCCGCGCCACCGGCAGCCCGGCCCACGACCGCCTGATCTCGTGGCTCGAACGCCGCGCGGACCGGTTGCCGGGCGTGTCCGTGCGGTCCGAGCGCTTCGCGATCGAGCGGTGGCGACCGGGTCCCGGCTTCCTGCTCTCGAACGGCGCCGTGCCGGTCGCGTCCGCGATCCCCTACTCCGACCCCGGCGTGCGCTCCGGCGTCCTGGTCCGCCTGCCCGCCGGCACGCCGATCACCGCGGACAACGCCCGTGGCAAGGTCGTCCTGCGCGACTTCCCCGCCCTCGACCGCGGCTACCTCGCCGAACCGCTGCTCAACGCCGACATGGTCGACGCGGGCAGGGCGGGTGCCGCCGGCGTGGTCGTCGCCTTCCCGTTCCCCCACGAGCAGGTCAAGGGCTACTGGGACCCGCACGTCGGCACCCACTACCGCGTGCCGGGCGTGTTCGTCGGTTCCGAAGCGGCCTCGAGGCTCGTTCCAGGCACGCACACGACGATCGGCGTGGTGGCCGGACGCGCACCGGCCACCACCCGGTCCCTGATCGCGACCCTGCCGGGCCTGAGCAGCGAACGGATCGTGCTCGACACCAACACCGACGGCGTCGGCTGGGTCCAGGAGAACGGCGCGGTCGCGCTGCTGGCACTGGCCGAGCACTTCGCGCGGCTGCCGTTGCGCTGCCGGCCGCGCACGATCGAGTTCGTCTTCGCGACCGGCCACCTGCACCGCCCCGCCGAGGGCAGCGAGTTCCGCGCCCGCGCGCTCGACGCCGAGTACGACTCGGGCTCCGTCGCGTTCGCGTTCGTGCTGGAACACCTCGGCACGCGCGAGTACCTGCCTCAGGACGGATCGCTGCGACCAACGGGCCTGGCGGAGTTCTCCGGCTGGTTCACGGGCAGTCCCGTGCTCTCGCAGACCGCGGCTTCGGCGCTGGCCGGGCGTGCGGTCGACCGCACGTTCGTCCTGCCCGGCAGCGACCTGCCGGTACCAGGACGCGTGCCGCCGCAGTGCTCGTTCGGCGGCATCGGCACGCACTTCCACTCGCACCTGGTGCCGACGATGGCGATGATCTCCGGGCCGTGGACGCTCTGGGCGCCCTCGTTCGGCGCGCAGGCCGTCGACCACGAACGCATGCGCCGGCAGGTGCTGGCCGCGGGTGACGCGATCACGGCGCTGGCGCCGGTGCCGCGTGAGCAGATCGCCGGTCCGTACCTGGAGCAGCGGCGTGCCCGCGCGGCCGGCGCGCCGACGTGCTCGCACGACCTGCCGCCCGAATGGGCGCCTAGAAGCTGATCAGCGCCTGGATCGGGAGGTGGTCGGTCGGGAACTGGCCGTCGCGCTGGAACGTGTTGATCGCGGCGGTCTCGACGGTGGCCCCGCGCGTCAGGATCCAGTCGATGCGCGGCCCGTCGGGGATCAGCGGGCCGAAGCCGTGGAACGTCCCGTACGCCGGCGTGGTCTGCTCGCCCGTGAGCCACGTGTCGGCGAGGTCCTCGGTGAGCACGGCGTAGGCCGGCGAGCCGGGGACGTCGTTGAAGTCACCGGTGACGACGACCGGGAGCTGCTGGGCCCGGAGGCGGTCGTGGATGACCTGGGCGCTGCACAGGCGCGCGTTCGCGGACTCGTGGTCGAAGTGCGTGTTGACGGCGACGAACTGCTTGCCCGTCAGGCGATCGGCGAACCGGACCCAGGTGACCATGCGGATCACGTTGTTGCCCCACGACCTGGAGGCCACGACCTTCGGCGTGTCCGAGAGCCACTCGTGGTCGAACTCCAGCGGTTGCAGCCGGTTCGTGTCGAAGAAGATCGCCATGAACTCGTCGTGGCTGCCACCGTGCCGGCCGAGGCCGATCCAGTCGTAGTGGTCGGGCAGGTCGTGCGCCACGTCGCTGATCTGTCCGTAGAGGCCTTCTTGCGTGCCGATCAAGGCCGGCAGCTCCTGCCTGAGGAACTCGGCCATCACGGGACGCCTGGTGGGCCACGAGTTCGGCTCGGCGGTCGAGGCGAACCTCAGGTTCAGGGACATGACGTTCAAGGTCGACACCTGGCCCAGCATGGCACAGGCCCGACCTGTTCTCAGGTCGGGCCTGCGTCCCTGTGTTGAACCGAACGAACGAGAAGCGAGTGCTGGGTGAGTCGACGAAGAGCGTGTCGGCTCACCCAGCACTCACGCCGGCGCGTAACCGGTGGGCGTGCTCGTGAACGAGCCGCGCCCCTGCGTCCGGCTCCGCAACCGCGTCACGTAGCCGAACATCTCCGCCAGCGGCACGCTCGCCGTCACCACCGCGGCACCCGCCCTGGCCTCCGAACCGAGGATCCTTCCCCGGCGCGTCGCCAGATCACCGAGCACACCGCCGAGGTACTCCTCCGGCACGGTCACCGCGACCTCGGCGATCGGTTCGAGCAGCGTCGTGGCGCCGGCCTTCAGCGCCTCGCGCAGCCCGTTGCGCCCTGCCGTGCGGAACGCCATCTCCGAGGAGTCCTTGACGTGCGTGGACCCGTCGGTGAGCGTTACCCGCACACCGGTCACCGGGTGGCCGAGAGGTCCCTCGGCCAGCGCGTCCCGGCAGCCCTGTTCGACCGCGCGGACGAACTCCTGCGGCACGCGCCCGCCGGTGACGGCCGAGCGGAACTCGAAACCGGTCTCCAGCGGCTCGGTGCTGATCACGATGTGCGCGAACTGTCCTTGCCCTCCGTCCTGCTTGACGTGCCTGTGGACGAATCCGGTGACGCCCGAGGCCACGGTCTCGCGGTACGAGACGCGCGGCCGTCCCATGGTGATCTCGACGCGGTGCAGCGTGCGCGCCTTCTCCACCGAGACCTCCAGGTGCAGCTCGCCCTGGCCGGACAGCACGGTCTGCCCGGTCTCCGGGTCCGTCCCGAACCGCAGGGACGGGTCCTCGTCGACCAGGTGCGCCAGTGCGTCGGCCAGCCGGGCGTTGTCCGCGCTGCTGCGCGCTTCCACCGCCACGGACACGACCGGGTCGGCCGAGACCGGGGGCTCGAGCAGCAGCGGGGCGTCCGGCGCGCACAGCGTCGTGCCGGTGCGGGCCGACTTCAGCCCGACCAGCGCGACGATGTCGCCCGCGACGGCCTGGTCGACCGGCGTGTGCCGGTCGGCCTGGACGCGCAGGATCCGCCCGATGCGTTCGGTGCGGCCGGCCACGAGCACCGAGTCCCCCTTGTGGAGGGTGCCCGAGTACACGCGGACGTACGCGAGCCGTCCCGTGGCGGCGGCGTTCACCTTGAACACCAACGCCGAGAACGGCGCGTCCGGGTCAGGACGCCGCTCCTGGCCGTCGACGCCGCGCACCGCCGGAACGTCCACGGGGGACGGCAGGTACGCGATCACCGCGTCCAGCAACGGTTCCACGCCCCGGTTGCGGTACGCCGAGCCGCACAGCACGACGGTCGCCCGGCCCTGCCGGGTCAGGTCGCGCAGCGCCGTGCGCAGCGTCTGTTCGGACAGACCTCCCGCGAAGAACTCCTCCACCGCCTCCGGGTGCAGCTCCGCCACCGCCTCCTCCAGGACGCGGCGCCGCCGTTGCGCCTCTGCCAGCAGCGTTTCCGGCACAGGCCCTTCGGTCATGCCGTCGTCCCACACCAGCGCGCGCATGCGCACCAGGTCGACGACACCGACGAAACCGTCCTCCACGCCGATCGGCGACTGCACGACGAGCGGCACGGTGTGCAGCCGCGTGCGGATGGACTCGACGACGCGGCCGAGGTCCGCGCCCGCCCGGTCGAGCTTGTTGACGAACGCGATCCGCGGCACGCCGTGCCGATCCGCCTGCCGCCACACGGATTCGCTCTGCGGTTCCACCCCGGCGACGCCGTCGAACACCGCGACGGCCCCGTCCAGCACGCGCAGGGACCGTTCGACCTCGTCGGCGAAGTCGACGTGCCCCGGCGTGTCGATGAGGTTGATGCGATGCCCGTCCCACGTGCAGGTCACGGCCGCGGCGAAGATGGTGATGCCGCGGTCGCGCTCCTGCGGGTCGAAGTCGGTGACGGTGGTGCCGTCGTGGACCTCGCCGCGCTTGTGGGTGCTGCCCGTCGCGAACAGGACGCGTTCGGTCAGGGTGGTCTTGCCCGCGTCGACGTGGGCGAGGATGCCGAGGTTGCGGACAGCGTTCAACGTGGTCGTGCGCATGGTTCTGCCTTTTCCTTCAAGGACTTACGGGGTCAGCGCGATGACCCGACGAACACCTTCGGGGGTTCGTCAGACACTCCGGCGCCCGGCGCGCAGCGGGCGACCGGGGTGCGGGGACACGAGGATCACGTCGAAACGGGACGGGAGGACGACAACGGCGGTACGCACGGCCGGTCCCCTCTCGCCTCGGTGATGATGATCGTGGAATGTAGACACCTGAGCGGTGCCTCACAACGCCTTTTGAGGCGGAACACCTCCACCATGCTCAACGTTCACCGAGTATGCGCTTGTGTTTGCTCGGCGACTCGATCGCCGCCGGAGTGGGCAGCACGCGCCGGGAGGACACGCTCGGCCCGTTGCTCGCCGACCGCCTTCGTCAGGCGGGCCACGAGGTCGACCTCGACGTGCGCGCCGTCCCCGGCGCCCGTTCCGCGGACCTGCGCGCCCAGGTGCGGGCCACGGGCGCGGTGGACGTCGCGGTGATCGTGATCGGCGCGAACGACCTGACCCGCTTCGTCCCGGCCCAGGTGGGCGCCCAGCAGTTGCACGACGCCGTCGCGGACCTGAGGGCGAAGGGCGCCGAGGTCGTCGTCGCCACCGCGCCGGACCTCAGCATCGTCTCGCACGTGCCGCCCGCCCTGCGCGACGTCGTGTCCGCCGCGAGCCGCCAGTACGCGCAGGCCCAGCAGCAGGCCGTCATCCGCGCAGGAGGCGTGGTGGCCCACGTCGAACGCGCCGTCACCCCGCGCTTCGCGACCGACCCGTCGCTCTTCGCCGCCGACCGCTTCCACCCCTCCGCGGCCGGCTACCGGGAGATCGCCACCGCCCTCGCACCCGCCGTCGAGGCCGTGGCGGACCGCCGCCGCGTCTGACCACCGGCGCGATCCCGCCGCCGCGATCACACCTGCGGTGGGCGCTGCCGCTTCCGCCTCCCACACGGCGATCGCAGCCGTGGCGGACCGCCACCGCGCCTGATCACCGGCGCCATCCCCGCCCCCGCGACCACGCCTGCGGTGGACCGCCGCCGCCTCTGCCTCACCAGCACCGCGCTCACCGGCGACGGTCCGCCGCCGCCTCTGCCCCACCCGCACCGTGCTCACTCGCCAAACGGGCCGCCGCCGCATCCCACCGCCCCCATCCCCACCCACTCCGCGATCACCGCCGTCGCCGACCACCACGTCCGACTGTCCGCGTCCGACCACCCGCACCACACCCGCCGTTGCGATCAAGGCCGTGGCGTCGTACTGTCCAGACTAAGTTCAAGCATTGAACGAATGAGGTGGATGATGAGCACGCCCACTCCGGCGGACAAGTTCTCCTTCGGTCTGTGGACCGTGGGCTGGCAGGGTCGCGACCCGTTCGGCGACGCCACGCGGCCCGAACTCGACGTGGTCGAGGCCGTGCACCGGCTCGCCGAGCTCGGCGCGTACGGGCTGACGTTCCACGACGACGACCTGTTCGGCTTCGAGGCCACGCACCGCGACCAGCAGATCAGCCGGCTGCAGGGCGCGCTCGCCGAAACCGGTCTCGTCATCCCGATGGTGACGACGAACCTGTTCGCCCACCCGGTGTTCAAGGACGGCGGCTTCACCAGCAACGACCGCGGTGTGCGGCGGTTCGCGCTGCGGAAGGTGCTGCGCAACATCGAGCTGGCGGCCGAGCTCGGCGCCCAGACGTTCGTGCTGTGGGGCGGCCGTGAAGGCTCCGAGTACGACACCGCGAAGGACGTGCGGGCGGCGCTCGACCGGTACCGCGAGTCGATGAACCTGCTCACGCAGTTCGTCACGGACCGCGGCTACGACATCCGGTTCGCGCTCGAACCCAAGCCGAACGAGCCGCGCGGCGACATCCTGCTGCCCACGGTCGGGCACGCGATCGCGTTCATCTCCGAGCTGGACCAGCCCGAGCTGGTCGGTCTCAACCCCGAGGTCGGGCACGAGCAGATGGCCGGGCTCAACTTCGTGCACGGCATCGCGCAGGCGCTGTGGCACAAGAAGCTCTTCCACATCGACCTCAACGGTCAGCGCAGCATCAAGTACGACCAGGACCTGGTGTTCGGCCACGGCGACCTGATGAACGCGTTCGCGCTGGTCGACCTGCTGGAGACGGCCGGGTACGAGGGTCCGCGGCACTTCGACTACAAGCCGTCGCGCACCGAGGACATCACGGGCGTGTGGGACTCGGCCAAGGCGAACATGGCCACCTACCTGCTGCTCCGCGACCGGGCCGCGGCATTCCGCGCCGACCCGGAGGTGCAGGAGGCGCTGGAGACGGCGGGGGTGGCCGAGCTGGGCCAGCCGACGCTGAACGCCGGCGAGTCCTACGACGACCTGCTCAAGGACGACGACGGGTTCGACCCCGGCCAGGCGGCCGAGCGCGGCTTCGGCTTCGTGCGGCTCAACCAGCTGGCCCTCGAGCACCTCACGGGAGCCCGCTGACATGACGCTCGTCGCCGGCGTCGACTCCTCGACGCAGTCGTGCAAGGTCGTGGTCCGCGACGCCGAGACGGGCCGGCTCGTCCGGGAGGGGCGCGCGTCCCACCCGGACGGCACCGAGGTGCACCCCTCGCACTGGTGGAGCGCGCTGCAGTCGGCGTTGTCCGACGCGGGCGGGCTCGACGACGTCGCGGCGCTCAGCGTCGCGGGTCAGCAGCACGGGATGGTCTGCCTCGACGACGCCGGCGAGGTCGTGCGGGAGGCGCTGCTGTGGAACGACACCCGTTCCGCGGCGGCGGCCGCCGACCTCACGGCCGAACTGGGCGCGCAGGAGTGGGCGACGCGGATCGGGCTGGTCCCGGTCGCGTCGTTCACGGTCACCAAGCTGCGCTGGCTCGCCCAGCACGAGCCGGACAACGCCAAGCGCACCGCCGCCGTCTGCCTGCCGCACGACTGGCTGACGTGGAAGCTGCGCGGCACGGGTGCGCTCGAGGACCTGGTCACCGACCGGTCGGACGCGTCCGGCACCGGGTACTTCGACTCGGTGGCGAACGCCTACGTCCCGGACCTGCTGTCGCTCGGTCTCGGCCGCTCCGACGTGGCGCTGCCGCGGGTGCTGGGCCCGTCCGAGTTCGTCGACGGACCGGTCCGGCTCGGCGCGGGTGCCGGTGACAACGCCGGCGCCATGCTGGGCGTGGGCGGCGGCAAGGACGTCGTGGTGTCGCTCGGCACCTCCGGTGTCGTCACCGCGACCGCCGAGGTCAGGGCGGCGGACGCCTCCGGCATCGTGGCGGGGTTCGCCGACGCCACGGGCCGCTACCTGCCGCTGGCGTGCACGCTCAACGCCGCCCGCGTGCTGGACGCGACCGCCCGGATGCTGGGTGTGGACCTCGCGACGCTCAGCGACCTCGCCCTGTCCGCCAAGCCGGGTGCCGAGGGCGTCGTGATGGTGCCGTACCTCGAAGGCGAACGGACGCCGAACCTGCCCGACGCCACGGGGGCGCTGCACGGCCTGACGCTCACCAACGCCACGCCCGCGAACATCGCGCGTGCGGCGGTGGAGGGCATGCTGTGCGGTCTCGCGGTCGGTCTCGACGCGTTGGCCGAGCAGGGTGCGGACGTCAGCGGTGTGCGGCTCGTGGGTGGAGCGGCGGCGTCCAGGGCCGTGCGGGAGATCGCGCCGATCGTCTTCGGTGTGCCCGTGACGGTGCCGGCGCCGGGTGAGTACGTGGCGGACGGCGCGGCGCGGCAGGCGGCGTGGACGCTCACGGGTGCGGCGACGCCCCCGGAGTGGACGCTGGCGGAGAGCACGCGGTTCGAGGCGGACGCGGTGCCGGAGGTCCGGGCGCGGTACGGGGACGCGGCGCAGCGATACTTGAGTCGATGACCACCGTCGACCACCTCCGCCAGGTCCGCCTCGGCAACCTGCGGACGGTGCTGCTCGCCCTCGTCGACCGCCCCGGTTCGCGGGCCGACCTCGCGGCCCGCACCGGCCTCACCAAGGCCACGCTCGGCAACCTCACCGAGCCGCTGCTCGCGAGCGGGATCCTCGTCGAGGAACCCGCCACGCTCGCGGGCATGGGCAGGCCGTCCAAGCCGTTGCGGTTCCACCCGGACGGCCCGGTCGCGGTCGGGGCGGAGATCAACGTCAGCCACCTCGCCGTCGAGACCCTCGGGCTCGACGGCGAGACGCTGGAACGCCGTCTCGTGCCCGCCGACATGCGCGGGGCGACCGAGAGCGAGGTGCTGGACCGGGTCGCCGAGCTGATCCGCGAGGTCACGGGACCCCGCAAGCTGCTCGGCGCGGGCCTCGCGATCCCCGGTGTCGTGCACGACGGCATCGTCATCAGGACCCCCAACCTGCCGGGGCTCGTCGGGTCACCGCTCGCGGAGGGCCTCGGCCGGCGCCTCGACCTCGACGTCGAACTGGACAACGAGGCGAACCTGGCCGCGCTCGCCCACCTGTGGCCGCACCACCTCGCGGGCGAGGACTTCGTGCACGTCACGGCGGACGTCGGCATCGGCGCGGGCGTCGTGCTGAACGGCGAGGTCTACCGCGGCGTCAGCGGGTTCGCCGGCGAGCTCGGGCACGTCGTCATCGAACGCAACGGTGTCCCCTGCACGTGCGGCAGCCGCGGTTGTGTGGAGCGGTACGCGGGCCTCGACGTCATCCTGCGCGAGGCCGGGCGGCGCACGCTGAACTCGCTGCGCAAGGCCCTCGACTCCGGCGACCCCAAGGCGGCGCGGGCGGTCCGCGACGCGGGCGAGGCACTGGGAGTCGGCCTGGCGACGCTGATGAACCTCTTCGACGTGCCGACGGTCGTGCTCGGCGGCAGCTACGCCCTGCTGCACGACCACCTCAGCGCCGCCGTCCAGTCCGAAATGGACGGCCGGGTCCTCGCGGGCGGCGAACGGCACACCCGCCTGCTCGCCTCACCGCTCGGCGAGTTCGCCGTGGCACGAGGAGCGGCAGGGCTGGTCACGAGGCGCGCGGTGCAGCAGCCCGAGCGGCTTTTCGCCTGACCAGCCGCCCCAGCACCACGGCGACGAGACCTACCACCAGCGAGACGTACCCGCCGACGATCCCGTAGCCGGTGCCGGGACCACCCTGCGCCATCAGCACGACCACGAGCCCGATCGCCGCGCCGGCCGCGCCCAGCACGACGGTCCAGAGGCTCCACCGGCGCCGCGTGAGCGCCAACAACCCCACCGCGCCGACGAAAACACCCACCAGCGACCACAGACGGCCGGACGTCATCTCATAAGCAGCTGAAAGCACCATGGGCACCAGCCTGGCCCGCTCGAGGCGACTGGTCGTCGTGCGGCCGCAGACTCCCGACTACTGCGCCCGCGGTAGTCGGAACATCCTCCGCACGCACGATCTACCAGCGCCAACGGGGGTTTAAGGTGCACGCGTGGACAAGCGCTGGCTGGACTGGGCGATCGCCGTGGGCGTGGCGGCGAGCCTCGTCGTGGCAGGGCACCCGGCGACCGCGCCGGGATACGCGCTGCTGGCGTTGAGCGGGCTGGCGCTCGTGGCCCGCCGGACGGCGCCCGTCGCCGTGCTCGCCGCGACCGGACTCCTCGCGTTCGGCTACCAGGCGACCGGGGCGGACGTGCCGGTGATCGCGTTCCTGTTCGCCGTGTACTCGACGATGCGGGCGGGCCACCGCGTCGTCACGCTCGCCGGTTCCGTGCTGATGCTCGCCACGCTCCCCCTCGCGGCGCTGCTGTCCCCGCGCGACCTCACGACGTACGAGGCGTTCGCGCAGACCCGGGACGTCCTGCAGATCGCGTGGCTGATCGCCGCCGCGGCCGCGGGTGAGGCCCTCCGGCAGGCCGAACGACGGGCCGACGAGGCCGAACGCACCCGCGAGGAGACCGCACTCAGGCGCGCCGGCGAGGAACGCCTGCACATCGCCCGCGAGCTGCACGACTCGCTCACGCACCAGATCTCGGTGATCAAGCTGCAGGCCGAGGTCGCCGTCCACCTCGCCCGCAAGCGCGGCGAGGACGTGCCCGAGCCGTTGCTGGTGATCCGCGACGCCGGCCGCGAGGCCTCCAGGGAGCTCCGCGCGACCCTGGAAGCGTTGCGGGACGACGACAAGAACCCGCCGCACGGCATCGACGACGTCCCCGAACTCGTCGAACGCGCGCGGTCGACCGGCCTGGACGCCCGGCTCACGATCGACGGCAGCCACGACGACATCCCGGCCGCCGTCGGGCGCACGGCGTACCGGATCGTCCAGGAGTCGCTCACGAACATCGCCCGCCACGCCGCGGCCGAATCCGCGCTCGTTCACCTCGACTGCCGCCCGGATGCGCTCGTCATCCGCGTGGACGACGACGGCGGGGCGGTGCCGCCGAACCCGCGGCCCGGCGTCGGGCTGCTCGGCATGCGCGAACGCGTGACGGCGCTAGGCGGCCACCTCCAGGCGGCTCCCCGCAGCGAAGGCGGTTTCCGCGTGCAGGCCGAACTCCCCGTGGCACAGCCGTGATCCGCGTCCTGCTGGTGGACGACCAGCCGTTGATCCGCAGCGGGTTCCGCGCACTCCTGGACGCGGAGGACGACATCGAGGTCGTCGCCGAGGCCGCGACCGGCACCGAGGGCATCTCCCTCGCGCGCCGCCACCTCCCGGACATCGCCCTCGTCGACGTCCAGATGCCCGAGATGGACGGCATCGAGGCCACCCGCCAGATCGCCGCGGATCCGGCGCTGAGCGGCACGCACGTCGTCATCCTCACCAACTACGGCCTCGACGAGCACGTCTTCCACGCGCTCAAGGCGGGCGCGGCCGGGTTCCTCGTGAAGGACGTGCTGCCGGAGGACTTCCTGCACGCCGTCCGGGTCGCGGCCCGCGGCGACGCGCTGCTCGCCCCGTCGATCACCCGCCGGCTGATCGACCGGTGGGTGACGCAGCCTCCCACGCGGCACGGAGACCTCTCCCACCTGACGACCCGCGAACGCGAGGCCGTCGTCCTCGTCGCGCGCGGCCTGTCGAACGACGAGATCGCCGCCGCCATGGTGATCAGCCCGCTCACGGCGAAGACCCACGTCAACCGCGCGATGGCGAAGCTGCACGCCCGTGACCGGGCGCAGCTCGTCGTGGTCGCCTACGAGTCCGGCCTGGTCGTGCCGCAGTCTTCCGAACGCGGGTAGGCCTCGGCGCAGATCCGCGCCTCGGCGTCGGCGGTGGACAGCGACCAGCGGATGATCCGCGCGTCGTTCGAGCCCGACACCAGCTCGTCCTCCCGCGGGAACGCGAGCGCCTGGACGGGACCGGTGTGCCCGGTGAGCTTCGTGCCGGCACGCGTGCCGAGGTCCCACACGACGACCGCGTCGTCCTCTCCCCCGGACGCCAGCGCGGTGCCGGACGGGTTGAACGCCAGCGCCACCACCGGTGCGGAGTGCCCGGTCAGCGTCATCAGCTCGGCCCCCGTGGCCACGTCCCAGACCTTCACCGTCCGGTTGGCGCCCGCCGTCGCGAACCGCGTGCCGTCCGGGCTGACGGCGACGTCCCGCACGTCGCCCTGGCCGGTGCTGACCCGGCGTTCGAGCCGGTCGGCGGCCACGTCCCACAGCATCGCGCCGCCCGCCGGGTCGGTGGAGATCAGCAGGCGGCCGTCCGGCGTGAACTCGACGGCGCTCGCGATGTGCGGGCCACCGGAGAACCCGCGTTCCTGCAACTGCGGCACCGTCCAGCGGAACCGCCCGAGTGACGCCGCGACGATCCCGCGCCCGTCCGGCTGGTAGGCGATGTCGGTCGAGGCGCCCAAACCGTTGTAGGACAACGACGACACGCGCTCGCGCCGGGCGACGTCCCAGATCGTGGCGGTGTGGTCGCGGGTCAGCGCGGCCAGCCGGGAGCCGTCCGGGCTGAACGCCACCGACTCGACCCGGTCGGAGTGACCGTCCAAAGTGGCCAGCGCCGTGCCGCCGAGGTCCCACAGCCGCACGGTCCTGTCGTCGCCGGCCGACGCGATCAGACCGGCGTGCACGGCGATGTCGTTGATGCCGTCGGCGTGCCCGGTGAACGGCGGCACCGCCTCCTCCCGCACCGCCACGATCCGGCCGTAGCCGCCGGAGACCAGCAGCGTGCCGTCGCGGCCCAGCGCGATCGCCCTCGACTCGGTCCGGCCGCGGTCGCGGTAGGTCGTGACGGGACGGCCCGTGCGCACGTCCCAAATGGTGATCAGCCCGTCCTCGTCCGCCACGGCCATGCGGCCTCCGACCGGTGCGGAGGCCTCCCACGCGTAGGCGCCCTGTTTCGGCAACTCCGACAACAACTCGCCGCCCGCGTCCCAGAACTTCACGCCGTCGCGCAGGCCTGCGGTGACGACCGCCGGGCCGTCGAACGCGACGCTGCCGACCTCCAGGGCGGGGATCTCCCCGATCCGCGCGCCGGACGCCACGTCCCACACCAGCGGGTGTTCCCGGCCGTTCGCGGTGACCAGCCGCGATCCGTCCGGGCTGAACGCCAGCGCGGTCACCTCGTCCCGGTGTCCCTGCACCGTCCGGCTGGTCCTCGTGCCGACGTCCCACACCTCGACCGCGCCGCCGGCGACACCGACCGCGAACGACGTCCCGGACGGGTGGAACGCGAGCCCGGTGGTGATCACGTCGAACTGGCGCGAGAACACGGCGGTGCCGGTCGAGAGGTCCCACACCACGACGTCCCCGCGGCTCCCGGCCAGCGCCGGCAGGGACGCGGTCGAGGCGAGGAACCGGTCGTCCGCGCTGAACTCGGCCTGCCGCGCGTAGCCCCCGTCGGTGAACGCGTTGTGGTCGGCGAGAAGGAGCTTGCGCGAACGCGTTCCCAGGTCCCACAACGTGACGTGGCCGTCCCGGTCGGCCGTGGCGATCACGTCGCCCCCGTGCGACACGCTCACGTCGAGCACGGGCGGGCCGTCCGCGTTGAGCTCGATGCGGCGGCGCGGTGCGGAGGCGGTGCTCAGGAGCGCGCCTCGGGTGTCGTCGTCCGCGTGCAGCCGGTGGGCGGAGACCGCGAGCTGCCCGGCGAGGTCGGGGGCCGTGTCGACGAGGCCGCGGGCGGACAGCGCGAGCTGGTGCGCCTGCTCGATCCGTTGCTGCAGCTGGGCTTCCCGCGACTGCCACCACGCGACGCCACCCGTTCCGACGGCCACGAGCAGCAACACGCCCATGATCGCGACGAGCTTCGTGAGCAACCGGTTGCGGCGCTTCACGGTCACCTGCTCGGCGTCTTCTCGGTGACGGCTCGCGTCGAGGAACGCCTTCTCGACCGCGTTCAGCTCACCGGGTTGGTCCTGGGCCCACGCCGACGCGAGGACGAGCTGCGCGCCCCGGTAGAGCGCGCCCTCGTCCCGGTCGAGCTCCACCCACGTGTGCGCGGCCGCGGTCAGCCTGCGGTGCACCAGCAACGTCGAGCGGTCGTCCGAGAGCCAGCGCTGCAAGCGCGGCCACGCCCGGATCAGCGCCTCGTGGGCGATCTCCGCGGTGTCCTCGTCCAGGACGACCAGCCGTTCGGCGACCAGACGCCCGAGCACGCCGTCGACCACCTCTGGCTCGGCGATCCCGTCGAGCTCGTCGCGGCGGATAGGCCTGCGGGTGTCCTCGGTGCCGTCCCCGAACGCCGTGAGCCGCACGAGAATCCGGCGCATGGCGAGCTTCTCCGCGTCTCCCAGCTCGTCGTAGGCGCGTTCGGCGGTCTGCGCGATCGCACCGCGCACCCCGCCGCCGGCCCGGTACGCGGCCAGGGTCAGCTCCGCGCCGGACCGTTGCCACGTCTCGACGAGCGCGTGGGACAGGAGCGGAAGCGCGCCCGGTTCGCTCTGCACGTCGGCCAGAACGGTCGCGAGCAGGTCGGCGGCGACGGACAGCCCGCTCATCGCCGCCGGGCGCAGCACGATGTCGCGCAGGTCGGCGGTGGAAGGCGGTCCGACCAGCACCGTCGCTTCGTCCGCCAGGGCTTGGAGCAGGCCGGGATGCTGGGTGACGTGGGCGAGGAAGTCGGCCCGGACGCCGAGCACGACCCGTGTGCGGCGATGCGGCCCCTGGGCGGCGTCCAGCAGCACCGCGATGAACCGCAGGCGTTCGCTCTCGTTGTCGCACAGCGTGAACAGCTCTTCCACCTGGTCCACGACGAGCAGCGCGCGCACGTCGTCCGGGCCGGTCGCGAGCGCGTTGCGCACCTCGACGTCGAACGCCGACGGGTCCTCGCGCAGGTCCGGCCGTTTGCCGGTGAGGTGCGCGAGCGCGTTCGCCAGAGCTTCCATCGGGTGTGCGGTCGGCGTGATGACGACGGGGCGCCAGGTCTCGTCGAGCCGGCCGACCACGCCCGCGCGCAGGAGCGAGGACTTGCCGCTGCCGGACGCGCCGAAGACGCCGACGACCGGGTGCCGGTCGATGCGGCGGGTGATGAGGTCGACGAGGTGGTCTCGGCCGAAGAACCACGGGTGGTGCTCCGGTTGGTAGGCCATGAGGCCGCGGTAGGGGCAGGCCGCGCGGGTGGGGTTCGGCGGCGCGGGGTCATGCGGCGGCGCGGGGTCATGCGGCGGCGTGGGGTCGTGTGGCGGCGTGGGGTCGTGTGGCGGCGTGGGGTCGTGTGGCGGCGTGGGGTCATGCGACGGCATGGCACCGTGTGGCGGCATGGCGCCGTGTAGCGGCATGGCGCCGTGTAGCGGCATGGCGCCGTGTAGCGGCATGGCGCCGTGTAGCGACGCAGGGGCGTGTGCCAGCGTGGGGTCGTGCGCCGGCGAGGAGGCGTTTGGCGGCACGGGGTCGTATGGCGGCGTGGCGTCGTGTGGCGCCCCAAAGCCGTGCAGCGGCGCGGAGCCGTGCGCCGCCGCGGAGTCGTGCAGCGCCCCAGAGCCGTGCAGCGACCTAGAGCCGTGCAGCGGCCCAACCCCGTGCACCGGCACGCCCCGCAACACCATCTCGTGCAGCCCACGCAACCCCGGCCCAGGCTCCACCCCCAGGTCCCCGACAAGCCGTGCACGCGCCCTCCGGAACACCTCCAACGCCTCAGCCTGCCGAGCAGCGCCGTACAGGGCGGTCATCAGCAGGACCTGCAAGCTCTCCCGGTACGGGTTCGCCTCGGCCAGCTCGGCAAGCCCGCCGATCACCTCGGCGTGCCGCCCCAGCGCCAGTTCGGCGGAGGCCCTCACCTCACAGGCGCGCAGCCGGGCCTCGTCCAACCTCGCGGCGAACCGGTCCGGCAGGTCCGGGTAGGCCGGGCCGCGCCACAGGCCGAGGGCCTCGGCGAGCGACTCGACCGCCTCCTCGGCCTCCCCGGCCGCGAAGGCGCGTTCACCGGCGGCGGCCAGCTGGTCGAACAGGTCCGCGTCGAGCTCGCCGGGGTCGACCGCCAGCGCGTACCCGGCCGGTTCGCGGGTGATCCGGTCGCCGAGGCCGAGTGACCGCCTGAGCTGGTGGACGTACAGCCGGACGTTCTCCTGCGCGGAGGCCGGCGGCCGCTCCCAGAGCACCTCGATCAACCGCTGCGGCGAGACGGGCGTGCCGGCGTGCCGGAGCAACATCGAGAGCAGGGTGCGCTGCTTCGCCGACCGCAGCGGGACCTCGTCCCCGTCCGCCGTGACGACGACCGGACCGAGTACCCGGAACCGCACGCGCCCTCCCCCGATGATCGGCGGAAAGGTAACCACGACCTGGCGTTGTACGCAGCCGATACGCGGAAATACGGTCCTTTCCCCACTGTTCCGGGACGTGCGAACCATCCACGTCTCGCTGTCGCTGCGCAGCGCGCTGCTGACGGACAAGATCTCGTCCCGCCTCGCCGCCGCGCCCTGGGCCGTCGTCCGCCGGCCCGCCGACGTGGTCGTCGTCGACGCCGCCGAGGCCGCCGGGCCGGGGACCGTCGCCGTGCTGTCGTCGGCCGACGCCGTGCCGGGGCTGGTGCGGCTGGGCGTGACCGGGCTGGTGCTCGCGGACGACCCGCCGGAGGACGTCGTGCGGGCGGTCCACGACGTGCACCGGCACGGCGGCTGGGTCTCGCCGCGGCTGGTGCCGTCGGTGCTGCCCGGTCCCCCGCCCGCGTCGCTGACCGTCCGCGAGCGGGAGGCGCTGCGCCTTCTCGCCGAGGGGTGGGAGAACGCGGAGATCGCCGCCGCCATGTTCATCACCGTGAGCGCGGTGAAGTACCACGTGTCGAACCTGCTGCGGAAGTTCGGCTGCCGCGACCGCACACAACTGGTCTCGCGACTAGGGCGCCCGTCGGCGGTGCGTTCCTAGCGTGCTGCGCATGAGAATCCTCGTTGCCGCCCTGATCTCGTTCGGGGTTCTGATGGGTGTCGTCAGCCCCGCCCAGGCGGCGCTGCCGTCGTGGCCGAACGTCAAGGAGGGCCAGAACGGCGCGAACGTGCTGACCGCACAGCACCTGCTGCGCCACCGGGGCTACAGCATCGCCGCCGACGGAGACTTCGGCCCGGCCACGGAGGCCGCGGTGAAGCAGTTCCAGAGCGCCAACGGCCTGTCCGCCGACGGCCAGATCGGCCCGAACACCTGGCCGAAGCTCGTCGTCAGCGTGAAGCAGGGCAACAACAGCAACGCGGTGCGCGCCGCCCAGGTCCAGCTCAACCGCTACGGCTACGGCCTGGACGAGGACGGCGACTTCGGCGGCGGCACGCACAGCGCGGCCGTGGCGTTCCAGAAGTCGAAGGGCCTCACCCAGGACGGCATCGTCGGCCCCAACACGTGGCAGGCCCTCGTCGGCGGCTCGGGTTCCGGCGGCGGTGGCGGTGGCACCTACAGCCTGCCGCTCGCGAAGAGCGCCCTGCCGCGCAGCGAGTACGACGACCCGCACCACGACTACCCCGCCATCGACCTGCCGGTGAACAGCAAGCCGGCGTACGCGATGGTCACGGGCACCGCGTACCGCATCAACGAGCCGAACGGCTGTGGCAACGGCCTGCGGATCGTCAAGAGCGGCGTCGACTACATCTACTGCCACTTCTCGTCGTGGTCGGTCTCCAACGGCGCCTCCGTCCAGGCGGGTGACCGCGTCGGCACGACCGGCAACACCGGCAACTCGACGGGCCCGCACCTGCACATCGCGATCAAGATCAGCGGAACGTCCTACTGCCCGCAGAACTTCCTGCTCGCGATCTACGACGGGCGCACGCCGCCGGCGCCGTCCTCGCTGCCCCGCACGGGCTGCTTCTACTGAGCCGCAGCGCCTCCGGCCGGCTCGTCCGGCCGGAGGTCTCCGGGCGGTCCGCAGGCGTGCGCTCCTCCGGCCGGACAGCCCACGCCCAGCCAGTCCCGGGTGCTCGCGTACGCGGCGTCGATGAGTTCGCGCGCATGGCTGAAGTCAGCCGGCGACACCCACAACGGGCAGAGCGAGGGCACCACTCGCAGTTCGACGAGGTCCCGATAGCGTTCGACGTCCACGGTCAGCCGGTGGTTGACCAGCAGGGTGAGCGCCTGCAACGCGATGCCGAGCGCGCTGCGCGGCGGTGAGGTCAGCGCGCAGGCGTACCCGGTCGGCAGCACCCACACGTGGTCGGCGCCGAGCGCGACCGCGTGCGACACGGGCGCGTTGTTCACCGTGCCCCCGTCCACCAGGTAGCGGCCGTCGAGCTGCACCGGCGGGAACACGGCCGGGATCGCGGTCGAGGCCAGCACGGCGTCCACCGCGTTCCCCGACGACAGCAGGACCTCCTCACCGGACAGCACGTCCGTCGCGCCCACGTGCACGGGCACCTCGGTGCCCGTCAGGTCCACCGAGCCCAGCGAACGCTCCAGCAGACGGCGCAGACCGGACGGCGGCACCAGGTGGTCGCGCAGTCCCAGCAGACCGAGCAACCCGCGCAGCGGTCGCACCGGGAACACGTCGCGGCGGCGCAACGACAGCCACAGCGAGGCCAGCGAGTCCACTTCGGACGGATGCAGCGCGAACCACGCCGCGTTCGCCGCACCCACGGACGTGCCGACGAGGAAGTCCGGGCGGACACCGGCTTCGGTGAGGGCGGCCAGCATGCCGACCTCCGTCGCGCCCAGGCTCCCACCGCCTGCGAGCACGAACGCGGTCGCCATGGCCTCATCCTCCTCGCGGCACCCGGACCGGGGCGAGGGGCCACCTCCTCCCGCGCGGGTGGCGCCACCACGCCGAACCACCCGCGGCGGAGGAGCCGGAGATCCCGAACTCCGCACCAGCCTGGGGTTTTCCGGACGGACGAGAGGTGGAGCAGGTGACCGGTGCGGAGAAGAAGAGGTTGCAGGACGCGGGCCCGTGGCGGAGGTGGGGGCCGTACCTGAGCGAACGGCAGTGGGGCACGGTCCGGGAGGGCAACGACGCCGGGGACGCGTGGACGTCGTTCACCCACGACCAGGCGCGGTACCGGGCCTACCGGTGGGGCGAGGACGGCATCGCCGGGTTCAGCGACGACCGGCAGCAGGTCTGCCTGTCGCTCGCGTTGTGGAACGGCGCCGACCCGATCCTCAAGGAGCGGCTGTTCGGCCTGACCAACGGCGAGGGCAACCACGGCGAGGACGTCAAGGAGTGCTACTACTACCTCGACGCCACGCCGACGTCCTCGTACCTGCGCATGCTCTACAAGTACCCGCAGGCGAAGTTCCCGTACGAGGACCTGGTCGCGACGAACGCGGCGCGCACCCGCCTCGACCCCGAGTACGAGCTGCTCGACACCGGGGTGTTCGACGACGACCGCTACTTCGACGTCGAGGTCGAGTACGCCAAGGCGGGCCCGGAGGACGTCCTCCTGCGGATCACGGCTCACAACCGCGGCCCCGAGGACGCGACGCTGCACCTGCTGCCCACGCTGTGGTTCCGGCACATGTGGTCGTGGGCGGGGGACGTCCGCATGCCGACGTTGCACGTCTGCGAGCCCGGCACGGTCCGGGCGGAACACCCGGACCTCGGTGTGCGGTGGTGGTACGTCGCCCCGCCCGCGCCGATCCTCGTGACCGAGAACGAGACCGACAACGAGCGCGTGTTCGGTTCTCCCAACGTCACCCCGCACGTCAAGGACGGCATCGAACGCGCTGTGGTGCACGGCGATCTGACCGCCGTCACACCGGACGGCGTCGGCACGAAGGCCGCCGCCCACCACGAGCTCCGCATCCCGGCGGGACGCGCGGCCACGGTCCGCGCCCGGCTCACCGACAGGACCCTCGACGAGCCGTTCCTCGACTTCGACGCGGTCGTGGTCACCCGGCGCGAAGAGGCCGACGACTTCTACGCCGAGGTGCTCGGCGGCGACCCGCGCGGCGACGAGAGGCTGGTGTGCCTCCAGGCGCTGGCGGGACTGCTGTGGTCGCGGCAGTACTACGCGTTCGACGTCGAGCGCTGGCTGGCCGAACGCGGCACCGACCCGCTGGGCGCCGACCAGAACTGGCGGCACCTGGTCGCCGAGGACGTCATCGTGATGCCGGACAAGTGGGAGTACCCGTGGTTCGCCGCGTGGGACCTCGCCTTCCACGCGGTACCGCTGGTCGTCGTCGACCCCGAGCTCGCGAAGCAGCAGGTCGAACTGCTGCTGGGCAGGCGCTACCAGCACCCGAACGGCCAGATCCCCGCCTACGAGTGGAACTTCGGCGACGTCAACCCGCCGGTGCACGCGTGGGCGGCGTGGTTCGTCTACCAGCACGACGGCGACAAGGAGTTCCTCGCCCGCGTCTTCCCGCCGCTGCTCAAGGCGTTCACCTGGTGGCTCAACCGCAAGGACGCCGAGGGCCGCAACCTCTTCCAGGGCGGTTTCCTCGGGCTCGACAACATCGGGGTGTTCGACCGCAGCGCACCGCTGCCGACCGGCGGGCGGATCGACCAGGCCGACGGCACCGCGTGGATGGCCCTGTACTGCCAGAACCTGGTCCAGATGGCGATCGAACTGGGCGAGACCGGGCACGCCGCGGCGCTGCTCGAGAACCTGGCGTGGATCGCGGCGGCCACCGGTCACGCGGACAGCGGCCTGTGGGACGAGGAGGACGGCTTCTTCTACGACGTGCTGCGCAACCCGGACGGCACCTCCACGCCGTTGAGGGTCCGCTCGGCCGTGGGACTGCTCCCCCTGGCCGCCGCGACCGTGATCAGCGCGGACGTGCGCCGCGAGCACCCCGAACTCATCGACGGCATGCGCGAGTTCCTCGACCGGCACCCGGCGGTGCGGGCCGCGCTGTGGGGCCACGGCGCGCAGGCCGACGCGTCCGGGCCCGTGCTGTTCTCGTTGTTCGACGAGACGCGGCTGCGCCGGATCCTCGCGCGGATGCTCGACCCGGAGGAGTTCCTGTCGCCGCACGGCATCCGCTCGCTGTCGCGCCGGCACGCCGACCACCCGTACGTCCTCGCCGTCGACGGGGTGGAGCACCGCGTCGGCTACCTGCCGGCCGAGTCCGACAACGGGATGTTCGGCGGCAACTCGAACTGGCGGGGACCGGTGTGGCTGCCGATCAACGCGCTGGTGATCAGGGCGTTGCAGCACCTGCACGAGTACTTCGGCGACGGCTTCACCGTGGAGTGCCCGACCGGGTCCGGCCGGCACCTGAACCTCCGCCAGGTGGCGGGCGAGATCTCCCAGAGCCTGCTCGACACCTTCCTGTCCGGGGTGGACGGACGTCCTGTCCACGGTGGACAGACGCGGTACCGGGACCCCCACTGGCGGGACCTGCCGTTGTTCTACGAGTACCTCCACGGCGACAACGGCGCCGGCATCGGCGCGAGCCACCAGACCGGCTGGACCGCGCTGGTCGCACTCCTGCCCCGGGAGGTGGCGCGATGAGCTGGCCGGAGCAGCCGGTGCTCTACGAGGTCAACACCGCGGTGTGGCTGGGTGAGCTGTCCCGGGCGGCGGATCGGACCGTGACGCTCGGGGACGTGCCCCCGTCCGCGTGGCGCGAGGTCACCCCCGCCGGAGTCGACGCGGTGTGGCTGATGGGCGTGTGGGAGCGCAGCCCGCTGGGGCTCGAGATGGCGAACGCGGATCCCGGTCTGCGGGCGTCGTTCCACGAGGCGTTGCCGGACCTG
Organism: Lentzea albida; assembly: GCF_900111005.1. Taxonomy (GTDB): domain Bacteria; phylum Actinomycetota; class Actinomycetes; order Mycobacteriales; family Pseudonocardiaceae; genus Lentzea; species Lentzea albida. Next base: position 11,850 of record NZ_FOFV01000032.1, on the reverse strand, counting down.
CGCACGGAGGACGTCCTCGGGTCGCCGTACTGCGTGCGGCGCTACGTCGTGGCCGAGGAGTTCGGCGGGGACGAGGGTCTCGCGAAGGCCCGTGCGGAACTCGCCGTGCGCGGGGTGCGGCTGGTCCTCGACCACGTGCCGAACCACGTGGCCCCGGACCACCCGTGGGTCGCCGGGCACCCGGAGTTCTTCGTGCGCGGGGAGGACGGGGAGATCGAGCTCGGCCGGGACCCGTACTTCCCGGCGTGGCCGGACGTCCTGCAGCTCGACGCGTTCGCCCCCGCGTACCGGGCGGCCGCCACGGCGACGCTCGGCTCGGTCGCGGCCCGCTGCGACGGCATCCGCTGCGACATGGCGATGCTCGTCACCAACGAGGTGTTCGCCCGGACCTGGGGTCGGACCCCGCCGGAGCGGGACTTCTGGCCGGAGGTCGTCGGCGGGCTGCGGGAGCGGCACCCGGAGACCGTGCTGATCGCCGAGGCGTACTGGGACATGGAGTGGTCGTTGCAGCAGCAGGGTTTCGACTTCTGCTACGACAAGCGCCTGTACGACCGGCTCGTCGGCGGCGGCGACGTGCGCGGCCACCTGCGTGCCGATCCCGAGTACCAGGCGGAGTTGCTGCGGTTCCTGGAGAACCAGGACGAGCCGCGCATCGCCGGTGAACTGGGCCAGGAGGCGGCGAAGGCGGCCGCCGTGGTGATCGCGACGCTGCCCGGCGCCACGCTGTGGCACAAGGGGCAGTTCGAGGGCGGGCGCGTCCGGCCGCCCGTGTTCCTGGCCCGGCGGCCGGACGAACCGCCCGACCACGACCTGGCGGCCTGGTACCGCCGGTTGCTCGCGCTGGCAGCGGAGGTGCGCCGGGGTGAGTGGCGGCTGCTGGACGCGCAGGGGTGGCCGGACAACCAGTCGTGCCGGCGGCTGCTCACGTGGTCGTGGACAGCCGCCGGCACCACGCACGTCGTCGTGGTGAACTACTCCGACCGGCCCGCGCAGGGACTGCTGCCCGTGCGGGTGCGGCGGTACACCGACCTGCTCGACGGCACCGTCCGCGAGCAGGACCTCAGTCCCCTGTACGTGGCTCTGGAGCCGTGGGGGTGCCACCTGTTCGCGGTGGCCTGAGCAGGGCCGCCGCCCAGCCCGCCGCCGGGTCCAGGTCGACCAGCAGCACCTTCACCAGCACGGTGAGCGGCACCGCCAGCAACGCGCCGAGCGGTCCGAGCACCCAGGCCCAGAAGACCAGGGCGAGGAAGGTGACCGTGGTCGACAACCCGGCGGCGTCGCCGGTGAAGCGCGGCTGGATCAGCGACTGCACCACGAAGTTCAGCACCCCGTAGAACAGCAGCACGGCCAGCGCCCTGCGCGGGCCGTGCTGCAGCAGTGCCAGCACGGCGGGCGGCGTGACGCCGAGCAGGAACCCGATGTTGGGGATGTAGTTGGTGACGAAGGACAACACACCCCACAGCACCGCCAGTGGAACGCCGAGCCACGCCAGCGCGACCGCGTCCAGCACGGCGACGACGAACCCGAAGACCGTCGTGACGAGGACGTAGCGGCGGGTCCGGTGGGCGAACTCCACCAGCGCCTCGCGCAACCGCGGCCGGTCCACCGCGATCTCGGCCAGCCGCGAGTGCGCCCAGCCCACCTCGACGCCGAGGAAGAGCAGCAGCGCCAGCAGGAAGACCAGGCTCGTGGTGAGGCTCGTCAGCTCCGTGAGCAGCCCGCCGAGGAATCCGGCCAGCTGCCCGCGGTCGATGCCGCCGATCGCCCGTTCCGCCCGCAGCACGATCTCGTCGCGGGCGAACTCGGGCAGCATCGACACCAGCCGCGCGCCGGACACCAGGACCGTCACCGCGACGACGGCCAGCACGCCGTAGACGAGCACGACCACCGTCAGCGTCGCGAGCCACGGCGGCGCGCCGCGGCCGCGCAGCCACCGGTGCGCGGGACTGATCGCGATCACGACCAGCAGCGCCAGCATCGCCGGCGCCACCAGCCACGCGACCGCCCGCACACCGGCGACCACGACGACCGCGGCCGCGCCACCGAGCAGGATCGTGAGCGCGCGGGGCATCAGTGGTGGTGTGTCGCTTCGTACTTCGGCGGCGCCACGGCCTCCGCCTCCGGGCCGTGCACCACCACGGCCCAGATCACCGTGACGCACAGGGCGATGACGATCGTGGACCACAGCGGGTGCACCGACACGAACGCCAGTTGCGCCACCGCGTTCACGACCGCGAGCACCACGGCAACCACCCTGGCCCACGCGGCGCCCGTCAGCAGCGCCCCACCCGCGAGCGCCACCAGAACCCCGATCAGAAGGGTGATCCAGCCCCACGAGCCGAGGTCGAAGACGAGCACGTTCTGCTCGGTCACGACGTAGTACTCGCTGTTGAACAACGCCACGAGTCCCTCGATGGCGTTGAAGGACCCCATGACGATCATCATGATGCCCGCGAACCAGATCCAGCCCAGCCAGCCTGTCTCCCGCATCGTGCCTCCGTTGTCTCGGACGGGATTGCCCGACCAACGTCGCACCGGCGGGTGCGGCGGATCTTCACCCGTTCCGCGCGAGAGGCAGGGCGGTGCTCGGTCCGTGCGGGTGAAGACCAGGCCCGCACCGCAGCGCACCGTCGGTCGCATGACCACACCACCCCCGTATCCCCCGATCGCCGACCACGGCCTGATCGGCGACCTCCAGACCGCCGCGCTGGTGTCGTCCGACGGCACCGTGGACTGGTTCTGCAGCCCCCGGTTCGACTCGCCCTCGGTGTTCGCCTCGCTGCTCGACCGGCAGCGCGGCGGGTTCTGCCGCATCAGGCCGGCAGGCCACACCGAGCCGGGAAGACAGCTCTACTTCCCCGACTCCGCCGTGCTCATCACCCGGTTCATGACCGGCGAGGGCACCGGTGAGGTCGTCGACTTCATGCCACCACTTCCGGATGAGGCCGCCACCGAACGGCATCGGATCGTGCGGATCGTTCGGTGCGTGCGCGGGCGCATGACGTTCGAACTCGATGTCGCGCCCAGGTTCGATTACGGCAGGCGGACCCACCGCGCGCTGATCACCGACGACGGGGCCGTCTTCGAGTGCGGCGGGTTCGGGCTGGCCGTGCACGCGGTGCGCGAACCGGGTGATCCCCGGCTGGTGTCCGGGCACGTCACCGGCGCGCAGGACCTGCACGCCACGCTGTCGCTCGTCGAAGGCCAGACCCGCGGTGTCGTGCTGGAGACCGGTGTTCCCGGGCCACCTCGTGCCGTTCCCGCGGCCCGGGCAAGGGAGCTGTTCGAGGCCACCGTGCGGTTCTGGCACGGCTGGCTCGCCCAGTCGACCTACCGGGGACGCTGGCGCGAGGCCGTCGACAGGTCGGCGATCACGCTGAAGTTGTTGACGCACGAGCCTTCCGGTGCGTTGGTCGCGGCCCCGACGGCCGGGCTGCCCGAACAGCTCGGAGGCGAGCGCAACTGGGACTACCGCTACACCTGGGTGCGTGACGCCTCGTTCGCGGTGTCGTCGTTGCTGCGCCTGGGATTCACGTCGGAGGCCGTGGCGTTCGGCAGGTGGCTCACGGACCGGTGTGAGGAGGGTGGGCCGCTGCGGGTGATGTACGCAGTGGACGGGTCCGCCGACCTCACCGAGGAGGTGCTCGATCACCTCGAGGGGTACCGCGGGTCGTCGCCGGTGCGCGCGGGCAACGGTGCCGCGGGCCAGCTCCAGCTCGACATCCACGGCGAGTTCCTCGACAGCGTGCACGCGGCGCACCTGGCGGGGGTGCGGATCTCGCACCGCGGCTGGTACGCGGTCGTCGAGCAGCTGGAGTGGCTGATGCAGAACTGGGACCAGCCCGAGGAGGGCATCTGGGAGACGAGGTCGGGGCGGGCCGACTTCACCTACGGCCGGGTGATGAGCTGGGTGGCGTTCGACCGCGCGATCCGCGTCGCCACGGCGGAAGGGCGTCCGGGACCGGTGGAGCGCTGGCGTTCGGCGCGCGACCGGATCTACGGCCAGGTGTGGGAACGCGGCTGGGACCGCAAGACCGGGGCGTTCGTGCAGCGGTACGGCTCGTCGGCGCTGGACGCGTCGTTGTTGCGGCTGCCCCAGGTCGGGTTCGTCTCGCCCCGCGACCCGGTGTGGCTCGACGCGCTGGACGCCATGGAGCCGCTCGTGCGCGACAGCCTCGTGCTGCGCTACGACACCGAGGCCGCACCGGACGGGCTGCGCGGGTCGGAGGGCACGTTCTCCCTGTGCACCTTCAACCACGTGACGGCGCTGGCGTTGTCGGGACGGGCCGCCGAGGCGCGGCTGGTGTTCGAGAAGATGCTGACCTACGGCAACCACCTCGGGCTCTTCGCCGAGGAGATCGCGCTCACCGGCGAGCAGCTCGGCAACTTCCCGCAGGCGTTCACCCACCTGGCCCTGGTCGACGCCGCCCTCACCCTCGACGCCGAGCTCACCCGCCGCGGGTGAGGACTCGTGCCCCTCCGCTCTCGCACAGTTGCCGCCATGGCCACTTTGACCGTGTGGAAGTTCGACTCCTCCGAAGGGGCGCGGGAAGCGCTCGACCTCCTGCGCAAGCTCCAGGACCAGCAACTGATCACGATCCGCGACACCGCCTACGTCTACTGGGAGGCCGATGCGAAACGCCCGAAGACCAAGGAACTCGGCAAGCTCACCGGGGCCGGCGCGCTCGGCGGGGCGTTCTGGGGCCTGCTGTTCGGGCTGATCTTCTTCATCCCGGTGCTGGGCGCGGCGATCGGCGCCGGCGTCGGCGCGCTGGCCGGATCGCTGTCCAGGGCGGGCATCGACGACGACTTCGTCCGCGACGTGCGCGAGCAGGTCACGCCGGGCACGTCGGCGTTGTTCGTGATGTCCGAGCACGCGGTCGTCGACCGGGTCGCCGACCAGTTCAAGCAGACCGGGGCCACGCTGATCACGACGAACCTGTCGGCGGAGCAGGAGAGGCTGCTCAAGGAGACGTTCACCTCTTGAACCGCGAGGTGACATGGGCGGTGGTGCGGCCGGCGGTGACTGTCGGGGTGCTGCTGCTGGTCTACTACCGCCTGCCGGAGGACCAGCCGGAGAACGGGTACACCGTTCTCCGGCTGGTCGCCGCGTTCCTGGTGGTGGCGCTGGTCCTCTGGTGGCAGCTGCGGGCCATCGGGCGGTCCTCCCGGCCCGGCTGGCAGGGCGTGCAGGCCCTCGCCGTCGTGTTCCCGTTGTTCCTGCTGATGTGCGCCCAGGCCTGCTTCCTGCTGGCCCGGCACCAGCCCGGCAGCTTCACCGCACCGCTGACCCGCACGGACGCGCTCTACTTCGCCGTCACGGTGTTCTCGACGGTCGGGTTCGGGGACATCACACCGGTCTCCACCACAGCACGGGTCCTGGTGATGGTGCAGATGATCGGCAACCTGCTCGTCGCGGGCGTGGCGCTGAACGTCATCCTCGCCGCGGTTCGCCGTCGCTCCGGATGAACAGCGCGAACACCAGTCCCAGCACCGAGAACAGCACCAGGAGCGTCAGCGCCGCGCGGTACGGGTGGCCCGCCCCGGTCAGGACCGAGCCGACCAGGGCGGTGCCGAGCGAGGACCCGAGGTTCGACACCGCGCGCGACACCCCGGACACGTCGGCCTGGTCCTCGTCGGGCCAGCGGGACTGCACGACGTTCACCGACGCCGTGAGCATGATCCCGATGCCGGCACCGAGCAGGACCAGTCCGACCGGCTGCTGGAGCGTGCCGGCGATGGTCAGCAGGAAGCCGACGCGGATCAGCGTGCGCTGCGAGTGCCTCTTCGCGAACCGGCCCGCCAGCGCGGACGTGACGAGCATGCCGGCCGTGGCGGGCAACAACGCGAGGCCGGTCTCGATCGCACTGAGGTGCTGCTCCTGTTGCAGGTGCACGGACAGCACGAAGAAGGTGCCCTGCAGCACGAGCCACTGCACCAGCTGGGTGCCGAGCCCGAGGTTCGACGTGCGGTCCCGGAACAGCTTCGGCGCGCACAGCGGGTTCCGCGCCCGGTGGATGTGCCACCCGAAGAGCGCGAGCACCACCGCCCCGGCGCCGATGAGCACCCACGTGCCGCCCTGCCAGCCGTTGACGTTGGTGCGCAACACACCCAGCACGACCAGGACCAGCCCGGCACCCGACAGGAAGGCGCCGAGGAGGTCGAACGCGCCGCCCTCCGGCTCGGTCCTGGGCAGGTTCCGGGCCAGCACGATGATCACCGCGACCACCAGCACCTGCAGCAGGAACGACGCGCGCCAGCTGAAGGTGCTGGTGACGAGGCCGCCCAGCAGCGGTCCCGCCGCCGCTCCGAGACCTCCCGCACCGGAGACCGCGCCGAAGCCCTTCGCGCGGGCGGCCGGATCGGTGGCGAGCGCGGTGACGAGGATGTAGATCGGCGGGATCATCAGCGCCGAACCGGTGCCCTCCAGCAGGGCGTAGCCGACCAGCAGCAGGCCGGGGCCGGGGGCCAGTGCCGCGAGCAGCGCGCCCGTGCCGTAGATCGCGAGGCCCAGCACGAAGCACCGGCGGCGGCCCCACAGGTCGGTGAGCTTGCTGCCCGGCACCATCAGCGCGGCCATCACGAGCGTGAATAGGGTGATCGTGGTCTGGACGCCGGTGATCGTGGTGCCGAGGTCGTCGGCGATCGTGCTGATGGCGACGTTCATGTTGGTGGCCGCGTAGCTCGCGATGAACTGCGCCAGTGCCAGGGGGAGGATCTTCACGTCGGCCTGCTTCCCGTTGCGCGCATCGCGTTCGCGAGCAGGATTCGCGCGGTCACCCGCTCTCCCCCGCCCGCAGGTTGTCTGCCGCCTTGCCCAGCAGCGAATGCACCACCCGGAGCACGTCCGCGACCCGGTCGCGGTGCTCCCGCAGCAGCTCGACCTTCCGTTCCGCGTCCCGCACGAGCTTCTCGGCCCGTTGCCGCGCGGTGTCCTCCATCCGCCGCACCTCGTTCAGGGTCTCCTTGCGGCGCAACGCGAGCGCCATCTCGAAGTCCTCGGCCACCTGGGCACGGTGCCGGGCCGCCGCCTCGTCCAGCGCACGCCTGCGGGCCTCGCCCTCCTGGACCAGGCGGGCCATCCGCTCGCGCGTGGTGGCCAGCAGGTCGAGGTGCTCCGCGTGGGTCTGCTGCGCGCACGCGAGGACGTGCCTCTCGACGGCACTCGCCCGTTCGGTGATGGCAGTGGCCTCCGCGAGCGCGGTGTCGACGGCGTGGCGCAGGCGTTCCCCGACCGACTCCGGCGACAGCGGGTGCCGGCAGAGCCGGTCGACGCGGTCGCGCAGCGCGCGGTTCTCCTCGCGCACCGCCTCCAGCGTGCGGGCGAGCGACATCGCCCTCGCCTCGGCCGCGTCGCGATCGGCGCAGACCAGGTCGAGGTCGCGTTCGGACACGTCCACGAAGTGCCGGACCTGGTCCCGGCGGTACCCCAGCCAGGCGACGTCGAAGCTGGTGCGCAGCGGCACCAGTTCGGCGGTCATGAGCGCACCAGGGCCAGCGGCACGCGGCACAGGCCGCCGATGCCCTCGAAGGGGGCGGACGGGCTGGCGGCGTGCACCACGTGCACCCGCGTGCCGCTGAGCAGCGCGGCGCGCACCGCCACGTCCGCGAGCAGACCGCAACGACGCGACGGCGACCACCCGCGCGAGACGTCCGTGGGGGCGGGGCCGTACCAGGCGGTGGCCTTGATGTCCTCGGGGCTCGCGACGAGGAGGTCGTCCAGGCGGCCGGCGGCGATCGCGTCGAGGGTCTCGCCGTTGCCCTCCACGGCCAGGCGGTGGGCGCGGCCGCGGTCGTTGAAGTCCTCCAGCACGCCTTCGGTCCAGGAGCGCGCGGCCGCGCGGATCTCGGCGGCGACGCGGTTCGGGGTCAGGTCGCGGCCGGTCCAGCGCACGACGACGTCGCGGCGGACGGGGGCGGGCAGCGCCTCCCACAACGCGCCCACCACCTCGTCCTCCCCCGCGACCACCAGGAGCCTTGCCTCCTGACGGACAAGCATCTCCGCGCACGCCGCCGCGGCGGACCGCACCCCCGCGAGCCATTCGCCCGCCGGGTAGTTGAGCGACACGCGGTCGTCGCCGGACACCAGTTCCGCGCAACAGCGACCGGCGGTCACGGCGACGCGGGGCGGCCGTTCCTGCAGCCACGCGAGCAGCGGCAGCACGTGCGCCGGTGAGCTGAACCAGGCCAGGTCCAGATGGCGCAGACCGGGCGTGTGGAAGACGCGCGGCGGGAGTTCCCGTCCGGCGAACGCGACCAGCGTGTCGGCCGCCAGATACGTGGACCTGGCGCGCCGCAGCACCTCGCCGATCACCTCGACGACCTCGGGGTCCGCGCCGTCGCTGTTCAACTGGTCCGCCAGGCGGTGCCAGCGCGCCCGCCACGCCCGCAGCGGGCTCGATCCCAGGTACACCGACGCGACGGGGCGTGCGGGCCGGACGACGTCGACGAGGTCGCGCAAAGCGAGTCGATGGCTCATGGGGCAAAGGTTCTGCGGGCGGCACCACCCGCTGCTTCACCCGCCACAGGTGAACCCCCTCCCCGGCCCGGTGGCGTTACCGCCCCTCGCGGGGGAGGCCGCGTGCGGGTGTGACGAGCAGCGTCAGCGGTGGAGGTGACCGATCTTGAGCCGTCGACCCGACCGTTCCCGTTCCCGGCGCATCGTGCTCGTCGTGGCCGTGTTCCTCGCCGTGGTCGTCACCGGCGACCGTGACGATTGCGCACCACCCAGCACCGCCGAGGCACTGGCCTCGCTGTCCTTCGCCACGCGGCTGCTGGGCCTGCTCGGCCGGGGTCTGGTGCTGCTTTCCCTTCCCGGCAAGCAGATCGAGCCCGGATGCCCGTCCCCGCGCTGATGCGGTTCGATCTCTCGATCAAGAAGCACCGAAGACCATTGGGAGACAAAGCAGAATGTCCGACAGTTCGGAGTGTGAGCGTTCCTGCCCCGAGACCAACCAGGCGAAGTTGCGCGTGCCTACGGCAGCTACACCGCTCGTGTCCCGCGCACGTCTTCTATCCACACTGGATGAAATGGTGGCGGCCGCACCGGTCACGGTCGTCACCGGACCGGCCGGATGCGGCAAGACCTCCCTGCTCGCCGAATGGGCGCGCCGCCGTGACGACAGGGTCACCTGGCTGTCCCTCGACGAGCACGACAACACCCCGGCGCGGCTGCGCGCCGCCGTCCGGGACGCCCTCGCCCTGGGCGACGCGGTCCCGTTGACGGAACCGGGTTTCTCGTCGGCCGTCATCGCCGCGCTGGACCGGGCCCCCGCCTCGGTGCGCCTGGTGCTCGACAACGTGCACGAGATCCGCGATCCCGATGCGCTCGCGAGCATCGACCTGCTCACGCGCCAGCCACCGGACCGGCTGCGGCTCGTGATGCTGGGCCGCTTCCTGCCGCCCCTGCACCTCGCCCGCCTGCACCTCGAGGGCCGGTTGCACGAGCTGCCCCCGCAGGAGTTCGCGTTCACCAGGGACGAGACCGAGGCGCTGCTCGCCGTGCACGGGCTCGACCTCTCCCCCGAGGAGGTCGACCTGCTGCTGAGACGGACGGTGGGGTGGATCGGCGGCCTGCGCTTCGCGGTGATGCGGCTCGCGACCACCGCGGGCAGGCCGGGCGACCTGCTGATGTTCGCCGGTCTGGACCAGGTCGTGAGCCGCTACCTCGGTGAGGAGGTGCTCGCGCGTCACCCCCAGAGGGTGCGGGACCTGCTGGTGGCGACCAGCCTGTGCGAGACCGTCAGCGCGGACCTGGCCGGGGCGCTCACCCGGCACACCAGCCCCGGTGTGGTGCTCGACGCGCTGGAGCGCACCAACTCGTTCGTCAGCAGGCTCGACGCGGCGCCGGAGTGGTACCGCTTCCACCCCGTGCTGAGGGCGCACCTGTCGGCCGAACTGCGCCGGTCGCGGCCGGCGGACGAGACGGCGCTGCACCAGACGGCGGCGCAGTGGTACCACCGCAACAACGATCCCGCGGACGCGTTGCGGCACGCCCTGCACGCCGGGGACGACCAGCTCACCGCCGAGATCGTCGAGCACTCCGTGCTGCCCGAGGTGCTGCGGGAGGGCAGCGGGCGGTTGCGGGCCGTGGTCGAGGCGGTACCGGGGCACGTGCTGGCCAGGCCCCAGGTGGGCGTCGTCGCGGCCCTGGTCGCGATGGACGCGGGCGACGTCGCGGTCGCGGACCGCGTGCTCACCGGCATCGACGGCCGGCCGCTCGGTCTGCGGCAGGACCGCGTGCGGGTGCTGCACGCGACCGCGTTGCTGCGCCGCGGCCGGTTCGACGCGCGACTCCGCGAGGCTTCCCAGGTGATGGCACGCACGGCGGCGGAGCGTGGCGGCACCGACGCGGAGGTGGCCGCGCTGCTGAACAGCGGCGTGGCGGCGATGCTCTCCGGCGACCACCCGGCGGCGGAACAGGACCTCGTCCGGGCGGCCGCGATGGCGCGGCAGGAGCGGTTCGACCACGCGATGCTGGACTGCCAGGTCCACCTGGCGGCACTCACCAGCGCGTCCGGTGACATCCTCGCCGCGGCCAGGCAGGCGGGCGAGGCACTGGCGTTCGCCGAGGAGAAGGGCTGGCAGTCGCACTCCGTCTGCGCGCTCGCCTACACCGTCCTGGGCGTGCAGGCGTACCTGCGCCTCGACGACGCGCGCGCCGCGGAACTGGCGGCGCTGGCGGTGCAGGCCCTCGGAGACCGCAGGGACCCGGCCACCGGCCTGGCCGTGTCCACTTTGGACGCCGCGGTCTCGTTCCCGACGGCCCCCGACCCCCGCGCGGTGGTGGGCCGCGTCCGCGCGCAGTGGCAGGACGTGGCCGTCCGCCAGGTGACACCGCCCGTGATCGCCCACATAGCCCCCGCCGTGCAACGGATAGCGCTGCGTTCGGGCGACGAGCAATGGGCCTCCACGATGCCCGAACAGCTGGAGGCGATGTTCGGCCCGTGCGGCGAACAGGCGGTGCTGCGCGCAGTGGTGCACACCCACCACGCCCGCACCTCCCAGGCGCGCAAGGTCGTGGAACCGGTCCTGTCCGGCGAACTACCGGCCATGGCCGCCCCCACGGTCGTGGACGGCTGGCTGCTCGAGGCCGTCCTGGTCGACCGGGCAGGCGACCAGCGCCGCGCTCACGAGGCGGTCACCAGAGCCCTGGCCGCGGCCGAACCCGCCGGCGCCCTGCGCCCGTTCCTGCACGCCGGCAAACCCGTCCGCGACCTCCTGGCCCGCGGCGCAGGCCGCTTCGGCAAGCTCGAACCCTTCGCCACGACGACGATGACCGCCCTCCCGGCGGCCTCGACGGCGTCCACCGACGTCCTCACCAGCCGCGAGCGGGACCTGCTGCTCGAACTGCCGTCCATGCGGACGGCCGAGGAGATCGCCGAGTCGCTGTTCGTGTCGGTCAACACGGTGAAGACACACCTGCGCGGCATCTACCGCAAGCTGGGGGTGAACCAGCGCCGTGACGCGGTGCAGGCGGCCCGGCGGCTGGGCCTGATCTAGGTGTGATGTCCGGGGACGTTGTTCCGGTTTGGGCGGGTGACGGCCTGTCGTGAAGACAGGTGAAGGCCTCTGGATGTGAAGTGGAGCTGTCTAGGAACCGCTTCACCACCCGGAGGCCTTCGTGTCCCACCCTAACGCGGCGCTGACGCCGCGTGCCCGGCTGCGCCTGGCGCGTCTGGTCGTCGAGCAGAACTGGCGTCCCGCCGAGGCCGCGAGAATGTTCATGACCTCGGTCAGAACAGCACGTAAATGGGCTGAGCGCTACCGGCTCGAGGGCGAAGCCGGGATGGCCGACCGCAGCTCGCGGCCGCACCACAGCCCGGCCAAGACGCCCGATCCCCTGGTGCG
>NZ_FOFV01000033.1 GCF_900111005.1 Lentzea albida | reverse complement strand
AGGTCGGCGGGTGTGCGATGCGGGGTGGTGAGCGGACGACTGGAGCGGTCGGCCAGGCCGGCCTCGCCTTCGCAGCGCCAGCGACGTATCCACTTGTGGGCCGTTGCCCGGGAGATGCCCATCTCGGCGGCCACGTGGGCGACCGGCCGACCTGTCAGGACGCGAGTGATCAGAAGCCGCCTGCCATGAACGGTCAGGCGGGCGTTACGGTGGGACACGAAGGCCTCCGTGCGGTGCAGATTCGACACCTACACCACACACGGAGGCCTTCCCCATGATCAAGGCCCGTCAACAACGCTCGTGGTCAATACAACTAGCCGACGCAGCCCTCCCCAACTGGCCGCCCCCGCTCGATCTTCCCAACGACGACACCGATATCGGAGTGGATCACGCCGGACGCCCTCCGACGTCGACCACGATCGACGTTCGCCCGCGCGCAGCGGGTTAGCCCCCGAAACGGCGGGTACCTGCCGGTTTCGCGAGTGGCCCGCCGTTGCGTCCGTCGGCGTCCCACCGGAGTGACGGTCGAAGGAGACGCCATGCGTGCGATGGTCTACCGAGGTCCCTACAAGATCCGGGTGGAGGAGAAGCCACCGCCGGTCGTCGAGCACCCGAACGACGCGATCGTGCGGGTCACGATGGCTGCGATCTGCGGCTCCGACCTGCATCTCTACCACGGCATGATGCCGGACACGCGCGTGGGCATGACGTTCGGGCACGAGTTCATCGGCGTGGTCGAGGAGGTCGGGTCCTCGGTGCGCAACCTCGTGCCCGGCGACCGCGTGATGGTGCCGTTCAACATCTTCTGCGGCACGTGCTGGTTCTGCGCACGTGGCCTGTACGCCAACTGCCACAACGTCAATCCCAACGCCACGGCCGTCGGCGGCATCTACGGCTACTCCCACACCTGCGGCGGCTACGACGGTGGCCAGGCCGAGTTCGTCCGGGTGCCGTTCGCGGACGTGGGGCCGACCGTCATTCCGGAGTGGATGGACGACGAAGACGCCGTCCTGCTCACCGACGCGTTGGCCACCGGTTACTTCGGGGCACAGCTCGGCGACATCGTCGAGGGTGACGTGGTGGTGGTCTTCGGCGCCGGGCCGGTCGGCCTGTTCGCGGCGAAGTCGGCCTGGCTGATGGGCGCCGGGCGCGTCATCGTCGTCGACCACCTCGAGTACCGCCTGGCCAAGGCCCGCGCGTTCGCGCACGCCGAGACCGTGAACTTCACCGAATGCGATGACGTCGTGGTGCACATGAAGAAGACCACCGGCTTCCTCGGCGCGGACGTCGCGATCGACGCGGTGGGCGCGGAGGCGGACGGCAACTTCACCCAGCACGTCACCTCGGCCAAGCTGAAGCTCCAGGGCGGCTCCCCGGTGGCGCTCAACTGGGCCATCGACTCGGTCCGCAAGGGCGCCACGATCTCGGTGGTGGGCGCCTACGGCCCGATGTTCAGCGCGGTGAAGTTCGGCGACGCCGTGAACAAGGGCCTGACGCTGCGGATGAACCAGTGCCACGTGAAGCGGCAGTGGCCGCGGCTGTTCGAGCACGTCCGCAACGGCTACCTCAAGCCCAGCGACATCGTGACCCACCGCATCCCGCTCGAGCACATCGCGGAGGGCTACCACATGTTCTCGGCCAAGCTCGACGGCTGCATCAAGCCGCTGATCGTGCCCAACGCCGCCTGAAGGAGACGACCGCCATGACCTACACGTCGGACAAACCGCCGCTGCCCGAGTCCACCGACCAGTTGCGGGCCCGGATCCCGGGCTGGGGCGCGGACCTGGACCCGAAGGACCGCCCGTCCGTGCCGAAGCTGCGGTGGCAGGAGGACCGGACCGGCGCGCACTGGGAGTTCCCGAACCGCCAACCGGAGAAGTGGCCGCGGGAGCGCTCGATCGAGCACGAGTTCCTCGCCCCCGTCTTCGGCACCTCCTGCCCGCCGCGAGGGGCGTCCGGGCGGATCCGCCGGCTCGCCTACCGGAAGTACAGCGAGGGGCGGGCCGCGCACTGGCTGCTGCTGCTCGCCGCCGACCGGGTGGACGCGTGGGAGAGCCACCTGAGCTCGTTCCTGACGGCCCGGCCGGACAACCCCGTCACCGAGACGGGGGTGCTGAGCGAGTTCTCCCGGCACGGCGTCTCCTCCCGCCTCGGCCAGAAGCGGGCCGACGTCAAGCACCAGGTCCTGGACCCGGTCATCGTGGCCGGCCCGTGGGTGCTGGCCGTCGCGGTCGTGGTCACGCTGGTGCGGAAGCTGCTCCGCCGGTCGTAGGTGGGCCCTGAAGCACCCGGTGTGCGGGCGGCTGGGACGCGCTGCTCGATCGCGCTGGTGTGCCGCCGACCAGATCGTCGACGATGCGGGACGAGAAGGTGCGTCGGTAGTCGGTCGGGGTGGTTCCCGTCGCGACCCGGAAGTGGTGGCGGAAGTTCGCCGGGGTTCCCAGCCCGCACGCCTGGCCGATGTGGTCGATGCCGGCGTCGGTCGTCTCGAGCAGTTCGCGGGCGCGGCTGACCCGGGCGGCCGTGAGCCACTTCATCGGGCTGATCCCGAGCTGCTCGGTGAACATCCGGGCGAACGTGCGCTCGGCGACCGCGGCGTGCCTGGCCAGCTCGGCGACGGTCAGCGGGGTGTCGAGGCGGTGCAGGGCCCACTCCAGGGTCGCGCTCAGCTCGGTGCGGTTCGGTGGCGCGGGCGGGCGGGTCACGTACTGCGCCTGGCCGCCCTCGCGGTGGGGAGCGGCCACCATCACGCGGGCGATCGACGTCGCCGTGGCCGCGCCGCAGTCCCGGCGCAGCAGGTGCAGGCAGAGGTCGATGCCGCTGGCCACCCCGGCCGAGGTGAGCAGGGAGCCGTTGTCGACGTAGAGCGCGCCGGCGTCGACCTCGATGCGCGGATGCCGGCGGGCCAGCTCATCGGTGAGCAACCAGTGGGTGGTCGCGCGCAGACCGTCGAGCAGGCCGGTGGAGGCCAGGGCGAACGCGCCCGTGCAGATGGTGGCGATCCGCGCGCCCCGGGAGTGCGCCTCGCGGAGCGCGTCCCGCACGTCCGGGGTGGCGTCCGGTGGGGTGTCCCGCTCCGAGCCCCCGTGGGCCGGCACGATCACCGTGTCCGCCGTGACGACCTCGTCGAGGCCGTGGGGCGCGGTGAGCGACCAGCCGTGGAGAGTCTCCACCGGCCCGGCGGACCGCCCGCACAGGATGACGTCGTAGCGGCTGTCGTGGAGACCGAAGGTCTGGAACGGCATGCCGACCTCCATCGGCTGCACACCGCCGAGGGCGAGCACCGCGACGCGATGCCGCCGGGACGATCCGGTCATGGCGGAATCCTATCGAACAGGGGCATTCCTGCTACTCGTCGCGGCGGGGCGGGCCACGAAGGATGAGGGCATGACAGACACGCGGCCCTACCGCATCACCGTGCTCCTCTTCGACGGCGTCGAGGAACTGGACTTCACCGGCCCGTGGGAGACGCTCCGGATCTGGCAGACGGTGGCGAGCCGTCCGGTGAGCGTGCGCACGGCCAGCCTCGACGGGGCGCCCGTGCGCTGTGCGCTGGGGTTGACGGTCACCCCGGACGGCGGGATCGACGACGAGCCCCTGCCCGACCTCGTCGTGCACCCCGGCGGCGCGGGCATCGAAGCGCTCCACGCGGACCAGGCCCATCTCGCCCGCATGCGGACCCTCGCCGAGCACGGCACGATCATGACCTCGGTCTGCAACGGCGCGATGGTCTACGCCGCGGCCGGGCTGCTCGACGGCCGGGCCGCCACCTCCCACTGGCTCGTCCTGGACGAGCTGGCCGAGAAGCACCCGGAGGTCGAGGTCGTCCGCGACCGGCGCTGGGTGGACTCCGGCCCGGTGGTGACCAGCGCGGGCATCACCGCCGGCATCGACATGGCACTGCACCTGATCGACCGGCTGGAGAACACCGACATGGCCCAGGCGGTGGCCGGCGTGCTCGAGCACCCGTGGGACCCGCGCGTGGACCTCGTCGCGGCGACCAGCCCGGAGACCCGCCGGCACACGCTCACCACCATCGTCCCGCGGATGCAGGCGGCCCGCAGGGACGGTTGATCGGCCTCGGACGGCGTTTCGGGAGCCCGCTGCCGGCAGTGGCAGCGGGCGGTGCGCACGTGCCGCCGACGTGATCGACCGCCCGCCGCCGGACGCACCCCCGCAACGCGCGCGAAGGTCAACGAACCGATCATCGTCACCACCCGGAGGGCGTGATCCGCTCAGGTCGATCCCCGGCGGGAGTTCGGGTCCCGTCCCTCGACGAACTCCTTGAGGTGCACCAGTCCCTGGTCCATGACCTGCTGGGCGCCGGCGAGCAACTCCTGCGCCGACTGGCCGGACGGCAGCAGGGCGCCGCGGGTGTAGACGTCGTAGGCGACCACCGTGCCGTCACCGGCCGGGGTCAGTTCCCAGGTCGCGAACCCGATGAAGGAGCCGTCCAGCCCGTCGAGGCGGATCGTGCGGCGCTGCTCCGCGACCAGTTCGACGTTCTCGACGTAGTAGAGCGGAACGTCGAGGGCTTCCGGTGCTGCCACGTGGAACCGGCCGCCCAGACCGCCCGCATCACCGCTGAGGTGCACGAGTCGCTGACCGGGGCGCCATCCGCTCACATCGACGACGTGCGGCCAGATCGTCGCCGCGCCGGCCTCCACCCGCACCTTGCTGTGGGTCAGGAAGTCGATGGTCTCGAGGGCCTCGGTCATGCGGAATCTCCCTTGTGGACCGCGCCGGGGCGGCGCAGGTGGGTCGGTTGCGCGCCGGCGTGGCCTCGCGCAGGCGGTCGGTGAACTTGCGGCCGCAGAAGGGCCGGCAGGTCGCTCTCGCCGAACACCTGGTGGACGGCGGAATCCCTCGCGCTCGGGGACGAGGGATTCGCCAGGTCGTGACGTCCTGGGACATGGAGACCGGAATCGCCACCACCTGCCCGCGGGACCCGTCGACGGTGACCCGCACGACGTAGGTCTCGTCGTCGAGCCACGAGCTGTCGCACTCCCCCGTCCACCCGCTGGGAGGGAAGGGGTTCAGCGCGAACGTCTCCAGGTCGAGCAGTCCGTGCCCCGCAGGTCCCCGGCGGCGACGGGGCGGTTCCATGCCTCAACCACCTGCCTTCGCGAGCGACGGGACCCGTGCAGAAGTCCAGTGTGGACACTGAAGGAGTCGCGTCACAACCGACGGATGTCGAGGAGCCCGCGCTCCCGGCCCGACATGTGTTCACCGTCGGGCGCCGAGCCGGACGGCGTCACGGCGAGTGCCGAACCACATCTGAGCGTGACGAATAGGCGTGTGACATCGTCGTCTCGCCGGTGTCACGCGGACGGCACGCCACGAGCCGTCGACGAGGTGATGGGGGTGGATCCTTGGCCAAGGTGCCGCTGGCGGACCGGATGTACGAGGTGCTGCTGACACAGCTGATGGACGGGACGCGCAAGCCGGGCGAACCGCTCAACATCGGTGCGATCAGCCGTGAGCTCAAGGTCAGCCAGACCCCCCTGCGGGAAGCGCTCGCACGCCTCGAGCACTCCGGTCTCGTGCAGCGCGAGGCCCTGCGCGGCTACTTCGTGGCGCCGGTGTTCACCAAGCGCGAGATGACGAAGCTCGCCGCCGCCCGCGAACTGATCGAGCCGGCCATCGCCGCCGAGAGCGCGCTGCGCCGCACGCCGGAGTTCCTGGCCGAGCTCGCCGTCACCATCGACGAGCTGGCCGGGTCCGGCGCGAGCGCCGACACCGACTCCGACTCGTTCCGCCTGTACTGGAGCTCGGACGCCCGCTTCCACAGCCTGATCGCCGCGCAGGCCGACAACCCGTTCCTCGAAAGCGCCTTCCACGCGCTCAGCGGGCACGTGCAGCGATTCCGCCTGTTCATGAAGGCCGGGCACGCGCACGCGGGGCAGGCCGCGGACGAGCACCAGCGCATCCTGGACGCGCTGGCGGCGGGCGATCCCGTCGTCGCCTCCCAGGAGATGCTGGCGCACGTGAAGGCCGCGTCCGAGCGCGCGTTGGCCGAGCACGGCTGACGTGACTCCGGTTCGGGACCTGTCAGGCTGAGTTCGCGCGTCCGGCGATGTAGGCGGCGACGTTGCGTTCCACGGCCGTCAGCGGCAGCGTTCCCGATCCGAGCACGACCTCGTGGAACTCGCGCACGTCGAAGGCGGCGCCGAGTTCCTGTTCCGCTTCCCGGCGCAACTGCCAGAACTTCGTCGCTCCCAGCCGGTAGCCGAGACATTGGCCGGGCATGTCCGTGGCGTACCGGAGGGTCTCGGACGCGACCTGGGCCGGAGATTCCATGGTCATCGACGCCATGTACTCCCGCGCCTTCTCGAGCGACCAGCCCATCAGGTTCAGGCCGGTGTCGACGACCAGGCGCTGGGCGACGAACCGCTGGTGCACACAGGCGCCGTACGCGTCCCAAGGATCGTCGTACGCACCCATCTCGAACCCGAGCGAGGCGGCGTACTCGGCCCAGCCCTCGGTGTAGGCGCCGAACTCCGCCGGTGCCGCCTGGGCCTGCACCGGGTGCAGGCCGGTGTCCTCGGCCTGGCGAGCGAGGTGGAAGTGGTGGCCGGGAACGAGTTCGTGCAGGATCAGCGCGGCCGCGGAGATCTGCGCGCGGGAGTCCAGCCCTGATCCGTTGAACCGGTAGCGGCCCACGACGTTCGAGGCGACGGGCGGCTCGTAGTAGCCGTACGACATCCCGGCTTCGAGCGCCGCGTCCAGCCGCTGCACGCCGTACTCGGCCTTCGGCAGGACGCTGAACCACTCCCCGATCCGCGGTTCGATCGCCGCGATGTGCCTGCGGTAGGTGCGCGCGACGGACTCGGCGTCGGGTGCGTGGAAGCGGTCGTCCGCCTGCAGCACCGCGCGGTACGCGGCCTCGTCACCGGTGAACCCGGCAGCACCACGGATGTCCGCCAGCTGCTCGGTCAGCTGCGCCACCTGCTCCAGGCCCAGCTCGTGGACCCGCTCAGGCGAGATGTCATAGGTCGCGTACTGCCGCACGAGCGCGCGGTAGGCATCTTCGCCGCCGGCGTACTGGTGGAGTCCTACCCATTCGATGGCGCGTTCGGCGCCAGGACCGGTCAGGTGGTCAAGCAGCCGGTCGAACGCGGGAAGCACCTCCCCGTCGACGATGCGTTCGACGTCGTCGCGGAGGTTGCCCCGCGCCGCCGCTCCGAGGCCGGCCGCACGGGCCTCGTCGACCCGGAAGAAGTCGGCCGCGGCCACGCGGTGCGCGCGAATGGTGGCCAGGAAACCCGGCAGTGCGGGACGCGGCACCGCGATCCCGTTCTCGGCCTGCGCGACCAGCTTGCCGCGGGCGGCGTCGAGGGTCTTCGCGAAGTCGTCGACCAGCGAGAGGTAGCGGGAGACGTCGCCCCCGTCCGCGAAGGTGAACGGCTCGAACACCTGCTGCCGGTACAACGACCACGGATAGGTCTGGTAGGGCGCGACCGGGAAGGTCCACCAGTAGTCGTTGTCGGCGCGCGCCAGCTTGCGGGCGTACTCCCCGACGACGACGGCGAGGTCGGAGTCCTTTTCGGACAGTGCGGAGATCTCCGCGAGCAGCCGCTTCCCGAACGCGGCGTCTTCCTGCGCCTCCTCCGGAGTGCCGTGCGGGAGCCGCGTGACCGGATCGCCGGCCCGCTGCGCGAGGTAGGGATCACCCGCTCGGAGATGCGACCAGAGACGGTCGGCAAGAGCCCGCAGCGCGATCGAGTCAGTTGTTTCCGGCATCGGACCAAACTATCCACGGGGGCATGGCGGTGGAATCGACTTGTGTCGCTCCCCGGCTCCGACGACCAAGACATCTGTCGACACGTGTCGCGTGGCTCCGCCGGACTTCTGCCCAGCGTCGTCGAGGCCATCGCCGAGGCGGCCACCAGCATCGGCGTACCTGCGGACCACATCGCCGTCGGCTGCGGCTCGGTGATGAGGTCCTGTTCGCGTGGAGGTCCTTCGAGGCCTACCCGATCGTCACGCACGTCTCCGGCGCCCGACAGATCCGCGTACCGCTGACCGACGAGCACACCCACGACCTCGACGCGATCACCCTGAACACGCGGATGCTGTTCGTCCGCAACCCCAACAACCCGGCCGGCACCGCGCTGCAGTGGGCGGCCGGGCACACCAACGTCGCCGTGCTGCGCAAGGTCCACGTGCCGTTCTCCGTCAACGCACTGGCGCAGGTCGCCGCCACCACAAGGTCGTCGTGCGGGCGTTCGTCGACGAAGGCGCCCGCGTGACCATCGGCGAACCCGACGAGAACGACGCCTTACTGGCCGCCGCCCGCGCGTTCACCCTCTGAGAACTACTGCGACGGACTACTGCGACGTCTTCACGAGGTGGGTGCGGAAGAAGTCGCTCACCTTGCGCCAGTAGTAGCTGTTGTGCGCGGCGTCGTAGCTGTGCGGCTGTCCCGGCAGGACCACGAACTCGTGCTGCTTGCGCGCTCGGATGAGGGCCTCGCTCATGGTGACGTTGTTGGACCAGGTGGAGTGGTCGATGGTCCCGCAGAGGAGCATGAACTCCGCCGACATGCGTTCGGCGAGGGGGTAGACCGCGGCGTCGCGGTAGGCGTCGGCGTCGGTCTGGGGGAATCCGAGGTAGCACTCGTACAACACCGACGAGTACGGGTCGAAGCCCGAAGCGGACGACACGGCGGCGCTGTAGACGTCAGGTCGTTCGGCGGCGAGCCGGAATGCGGAGTAGCCGCCCCAGCTGTGCCCGATGACTCCGACCGGCGCGTCCGACAGGAAGGAGTGCCGTGCCTTCAGCTGCTCGACCACGGTGGCGTGGTCGGGTACCAGTGCACCGGCCCAGTCGCGGTGCACGACGTCGTGGAAGGCCTTCGACCGCTCCGGGGTGCCTCGGCCGTCGACGACGAACGTCACGAACCCGAGTTGCGCCAACGCCTGTGCCCTCGGGGTGAACACGTCGTGGAAGGCGCGCGGGACGACCGCGATCTGCGGACCGCCGTAGACGTACTCGATCAGCGGATAGGTCCTGGTCTCGTCGAAGTCGGCCGGGAAGAACATCGTTCCCCACAGCTCGGTCCTCCCGTCCGCGGCGGTGGCGGTGAACTCGCGGGGCGGCGTCCACTCCAGACGCGACACGTCCGCTGTGGACAGTTCGCACAGCAGCGCCCCGTCGTTGCGCCGGAGCACGCTGCGCGGTGCCTCGGCCGGAGTCGACCAGGTGTCGACGAACACGGCACCGTCCGGCGAGAACATCGCCGAGTGCTTCCCCGCGTGCTCGGTCAGGTGCTCCACCTCCCCACCGGCCAGCGGAACCCGCGCCAGGTGGAGGTCGTAGGGACGGGCCTGGTCGAGGTGCGCCGTGAAGTACACGTGCTCGCCGTCGATCCGGCACACGTAGTCCACCGGCCAGTTCCCGTCGGTGAGCTGACCGACCAGGTCGCCGTCGAGGTCGTACTGGTAGAGGTGCTTCCAGCCGGACCGCTCCGACAGCCACAGCAACCGGGTGCCGTCCGGCGTCAGGAACAGGCCGATCTTCTTGCCGAAGTAGACGTCGTGGTGGATGCGCAGGAAGGTCTCGCCTTCCTCGACGAACAACGACCGCGTGGCCCCGGTCCTCGCATCGGCGAGCAGCACCTCGGCCCGGCGGCAGTCGCGGCTCAGCACGAAGACCACCAGCGCGGTGCCGTCGGGCAACCAGGCCGCGTGCACCGGATAGGTGTCGGTGGTGTCGCCGAGGTCCAGCTCCACCGGCGCACCGCCGTGCACGTCCAGTACGTGCAACGTGGTGCGTTCGAGCTTTCCTCCCGCCAGCGGGTCGTAGCGGAAGACCACCTCGGCCTCGCGCTTGAGCTGGTGGACCTGGGGGTTCTGGTACACGCCCCGGTTGTCGACGCGGTGAACGGCGAGACGTGAGCCGTCCGGCGACCAGTTGCACACGGGGAAGGCCAGGCCCAGCATGGCCATCGACGGGTCCACCAGGTCGAACCGGTACTCGTGCTCGGGTGTGCCGTCCGAGGTCAGCGGCACGGACCGCCCGTCCGCGGCGGAGCGCAGCACGACGTTGCCGCCCTCGGTCGACACGAACAGGTCGCCTCCCGGCGACACCAGCTCCCGCACCTTCATGGGGTCGACCATCGGCAGCGTGCGCAGGAACTCCCGCGGCGTCCGGCGGACGCTGTCCGCGAATCCCGTGTGGACGTCGACCGCCCGTTCCTCGGGCACCTCGCGGACATCACCGGTGTCGAGGTCGAGGGTCACCCGATCCGGCCCGACCACGCCCAGGAGCGTGCGCGGCCCGGTGAAGGCGATGTGGTCGAACGGCAGGCCACGTCCGGCCGGAGACCTCCCGGTGGCCTTTCGGACTTCCTCGCGCAGCGCCTGCACGTCGGCGACGAGCGGGGTGCTCTCCCCTGTCTCGAGGTCGACGAGGCGGCCGGTGCGCTCCTCCGCGGTGCCGTCGAGGAACGCGAGCGACCTCCCGTCCGGTGACCAGGCGGGAAGGATCGTCCCGCCGGTGACGAGCCCGTCCAGGCCCCCGATGAACCGGTCGAAGCCGGCGTGTCCGGTGCTCATCGAACCTCGATCCTCACTTGTGGACTGATCATGTGATCACGCTTCGCCGAGCCGGTCGTTCATCGGTTCGGGCGTTCGGCTGGGCAGTTCCGGCAACCTACTGCCGGCCCGGCCGCGTTCGGCATCGACATCCGTCGCCAGTTCACCCGCACCGCGATCCACACTTGTCGTGCGAACGATCCGATCGACATCTGTCGAATCCGGACAGGGAGCAATGCGAAGGTTTGCGCCTGCGCCGGGCCGCTCCCCCGTGGCAGTGTCCGTCGCATGATGACGTCAGATGAACTCCAGGTGAGGCTGGCGGAACTCGCCGCCAGCACTCTCGTGCCGGGTGCCGCGGTCGCGATCCTCCGCGGCGAGGAGACGGTCAGCGCCGTGACGGGTGTGGCGAACATGAACACCGGTGCGCCCGTCGTGGCGAACACCCTGTTCGCCTCCGGCTCGATCTGCAAGGTCTTCACCGCGTCGCTGATCATGACGCTGGTGGACGACGGGCTCGTCGAGCTCGACGCGCCGGTCCAGCGCTACCTGCCGGACTTCACCCTCGCGGACCCGGTCAAGTCGGCGGCCGTCACCGTGCGGATGCTGCTCAGCCACACCTCCGGGCTGCCCAGGAACTTCTTCCCCGACGACCCGGCGGGACCGGACGTCATCGAGAAGTTCATGCAGCGGCTCAAGGCCGTGCCCTTTCCCGGCACGCCGGGCAAGCAGTGGAGTTACAGCAACCCCGGCATGGTGACGCTGGGACGCATCGCCGAAGTCCTCACGAAACAGACCTACGACGACGCACTCGATCAGCGCATTCTGCGCCCGCTCGGCCTCAACGCCACGACCTACCCGGATCGCATGATCATGGGCTCGACGGCGGTCGGCCACCTGGTCGACCCGGCCACGGGTGACGTGACGCCGGCGCCGCTGTTCCGCAAGTGGTTCGGCAACGCGCCCGCAGGATCGACTCTGTGGCTCGACGTGGCCGCCCTGATCGGGTTCGCCCGAATGCACCTCGACGGCGGGCTCGGACCCGACGGGCACCGCGTGCTGTCGGAGGAGTCGGTGGCGGCGATGCAGACACCGCTGGCCGACATCTGGGGCTTCCTCTACCCCCGGTGGGGGCTGGGATGGGGGATCGCCGACGTCGGCGATCGGCGGCTGGTGGCGCACGCCGGTGGCAACATCGGCATGCAGTCCACGTTGTGGGTGATCCCGGACCAGCACGCCGCGGTGGCGGTCCTGACCAATAGCGGCACCGGATTCGGCCTGAACTCGACGCTTGCCGCCGAGATCCTCGAGCGGGAGTTCGGCCTGGAACTGCCGGCTCCACCGTCACCTCCCGACGCCCC
Source organism: Lentzea albida (assembly GCF_900111005.1). GTDB lineage: Bacteria > Actinomycetota > Actinomycetes > Mycobacteriales > Pseudonocardiaceae > Lentzea > Lentzea albida. The sequence goes on along the minus strand of NZ_FOFV01000033.1, from coordinate 46,225 downwards.
CGAATCCGTGGATCCCTCGTTGTACGTCGGCCGGTACGGATCAGTGGAGGGCGACCTCGTGGTCACGTGCGACGCGAACGGAAGCCTGTACGTGCAGGTCGAGCCAGAGGCCTCCCAGGTGGATGCGGGCCGGCTGATGGGAGGCCCGACGGAGCCCTCGCGTTTCCCGATGACCTGCGTCGATGCCGAGCGATCCCGGTTCCTGGTGGCTGCAGGACCAGAGGGATCGCCCCTGGCTTCGATGCCCATGGAGTTCTACGAGGCGGATTCCGCAGGCTGCCCCAGGGTGGCGAATCTGTTGTTCCTCGCCGAGCGGGTCGGCTAGATCTTGAGCGCGGCCTTGCGGCACGAGTTCGCGCGGTACTCCAGGAACGTGCCCTTCGGGTCCTCGAAGCGGCTCCACGGTGCGCCGTCCGCCCGGCCGCCCAGGGCCCGGAACTGCTCGATCACCTCGGCGAAGCGGTTGTGGTCGTACAGCGCGAGGACCAGGTGACCGCGGTCGTCGTTCGAGAGTTCGTCCGCGGCCAGGAGTTGGTCCACCGCGTCGGCCACGAGTTCTGTGCGCCAGATGAGCGGGTCCTCGTCCTCCAGCAGGAACGCCGCCCGCAGGACCAGCGAGGGGCCGGCGTTCGCCGCGAAGTCGAGCATCACGTCGGACGACTGCCCCGCCCAGTACTCCAGGGCGGCCTCGTGGGCGGCGCGGTGCCTCGGTGCGCGGCTGACGAGTTCGTGCCAGATCTCGGCGAAGCGCGCCTGGTCGAACGAGAGGCCGCCGGCGACCTCGACCAGCGTCCACCACGGCGTCGGGTCCTGCGGGGCCAGGTGGATCGCGTGCCGTGCCGCGCGTTCGGCCCGGCGCAGCACGCGGTGGAAACCGTCCACGTGGTCCTCCTCGTCGCTCTCGCCGAGGATCTCCTTCGCCACCAGCACCCACGCGGCCGCGTCGACGGCGGCCAGGTCGCGGTCCGGCTGCTCGTCGCGCCACGTGTTCAGCCACTCGTCCGTGCGCGCGCCTTCGCGGGCCAGCGCCAGGGTCACGCGGGCGCGGTCGTCCCAGTCGCCCCAGGTGGGCTTCATCGCGTCCGCGGCCTGCCGCCACTGCCCGCGGGAGGCGGCGGTGACCGCGCGGGCCAGCACCGGGTCCTCCTCGGGGAAGACGTCGCGGACGTACGCGTCCGGGACCAGGCCCCAGCGTTCCGGATCGGCATGTCTGGTCGGGTCGAGCGCCACTGCGTCGTTCTCCTAGCGGGTCGGGACCTGGTCGACGCGGAGTCCGGCGAGCGCCGCGCGCAGACCTCCCGTGGAGCCCCTGTCGTCGGTGGCCTGGTCGATCTCGGTGGTGAGATCGGGGCCGTGGAACGTCGTCCTGCCGAGCCAGTCGGACTCCCAGCGCGCGTGCCGCTGGTCGGCGAGGGTGAGTTCGACGAGCGCGGTCAGCTCACCGATCAGCAGGCCGCGGGCGAACTCGCGCCGCGCTCGTGGCCCCGGCGTGCCGCTGCCGGGCCGGACGTCGGTGCGCAGCAACGAGGACAGCCGGCCCTCGTCGAGCAGGTCGAGAACGGTGCCGAGCGAACCGCCGCCGACCCGTGCCAACCGCCGCGACCGGTCCACCCGCGTGGCGCGGGCCGCGGTGTGCGACAACGTCGCCCAGTCGACGCGCTGCTTCACGCCGAGCTGTTCGACCAGCGGGCTGACCAGGGTCCTGTCCATCACCGCCCCGTTGTTCGCGAGCAGTGCACCGGCCGGCCGGTCGGGGCCCCTGCTCGGTACGGCCATCGCGGTGACGGCGGCGATCCGGTCCGGCAGCGGCGGGTGTGAGTCGTAGCGGCCGAGCACGCGCTCGGGCGGGTTCTGCCTGACCTCGTCGAGGTAGGCGCCCAGCTCCGGCGAGCCGCGCAGCCCCGCGAACGCGGCGAAGATCGTCGTCGGCAGGAACCCCGCCTCCCAGGCCGGGCGGAAGTGCCTGTCGTGGAACAGGGTCCAGGCGGCTTCGACCACCGGGAGCTCCCGCAGGGCGCTCACCGCGGCCTCGGACCCGGCGATCCGGGTGGCCGTCGCGTCGGCGGCGAGCTCCTGCTGACGCGACAGCGACGCGGTGACCGCGAAGTAGAGCTTCGCGTAGTAGGCGAACATCACGGCGACCACGACGTGGTACCAGGAGCGGTTGTTCAGCCCGGTGAGCATGCGGACCAACGCCACCCGCCCGGCCGCCACCACACCAGCCAGCCTCGTGTCGTGGTTGCCGTAGTGGCCGAGTTCGTGCGCGAGGACGAAGCTCAGCTGCCGCTCGGTCAGGCACGCGAGCAGCGGTGCTCCCACGTACATCCGGCGGGTGGTCGCGACGAGGCCGAGCAGTCGGGTGCGCTGCGACACCGCGGCGTTCGCCTCCGCCACGACGAAGAGGCGGTCCGGTGGACGCGTGCCGACCTCGTCGGCGAGCCGGCGGACCAGCGCCCACAGTTCGGGCTCGTCCTGCTCGCCGACCGGTTCGCCGCGCTCCTCGTCGTCCGAGGCGCCGGCGATCGTGAACAGGCCGGTGAGCAGCGCGAACGCCAGCGTTCCGCCGATCACGACGGACCAGACGAAGCCGATCGGCCGATCGTGGACGAGGAACAGGACGTTGACCAGCACGATTCCGGCGATCAGCGCCAGCCCGAGGACGTACACCCCCACGAGCAGCGCGACCGCGACGACAGCACGCATCACTTCCCCCCAGCACCGCCCCCTGCGGCAGGAGAAGTGTGCACGATGGACGGTCCTGCCGGACAGCGTGCCCCGGGAGTCGCGCATCACAGGCACCGGCGCGGTCACCGCCGACTGATCATCCGAGTAGTTCTACCGACGTCGCTCCGAGCCACCGCATATAACGTGCACGCAGGAGGTGCGGGAGTGAGTACACGGTTGGCCGGTGTGGCGGTGCACCTGCCGGAGACGCGGATGAGCACGGACGAGGTGGAGCGGCGTTTGGGGCCGTTCACCCCGCCGCCCGGGCTCATAGGCCGGTTGACCGGTATCCGGTCGAGGCACGTGATGCGCGAGGACGAGCAGGCATCCGACCTGGCGGTCGCGGCGGCGCGGAAGTTGCTGGCGGACACCGGTTCCGAGCCGGCGGACGTCGACCTGCTCCTGTTCGCGTCCGCCAGTCAGGACATGGTGGAGCCGGCGACCGCCCACATCGTCGCGGCGAAGCTCGAGCTGCGCTGCCCCGTGATGGACGTCAAGAACGCGTGCAACAGCGTGCTCAACGCGATCGAGGTCGCCGACGCCCTGATCTCGACGGGTCGTTACCGCACGGTTCTCATCGCGAGCGGGGAGTCACCGTCGCGGGCTGTGCGCTGGGACGTGGCGAACGCCGCGCAGTTCCGGCGTGCCTTTCCCGGGTACACGCTCTCCGACGCGGGCGCGGCCGTGCTGCTCACCGCCGGTGATGCCGGCGTGCTGGGCAGTGCGTTCACCGCGGACTCGACGTGGTGGGACGTCGGCACCCTCCCCGGTGGCGGATCCCGGCATCCGCGCGATCCGGAGTTCACCTACTTCGACATGGACGGTCCGCGGCTCAAGGACGCGTTCCTGCACCTGGGCCGCGACGTCCTCGACGACACGCTCCGCGGGCTCGATCTGACGTGGGACGACTTCGCGGTGGCCTGCGTGCACCAGGTGTCGTTGCCCTACCTGGAGATCTTCGCCGACCGCGCGGGCGTGCCGCGCGACAAGCTGGTGGTGACGCTGGCCGAGCACGGCAACGTGGCGTCCGCGAGCCTGCCCCTGCAACTGGTCACCGCGCAGCGCATGGGCCGTTGCGGTCCGGGCGACCTCGTCGCGCTGGTGGGGCTGGCCGGTGGCGTGAGCCTCGGACTCGTGGTGGTGCGGCTGTGAGCCTGTGGGTGGTCGTGCCGGCCTACAACGAGGAACGCTCCATCGTCGCGACGCTGAGATCCCTCGCGGCGCAGGAGGACCAGGACTTCACGCTGGTCGTGGTGGACAACGGCTCGACCGATTCCACCGTGGACCTGGTGCGGCGGTTCCACGGGCAGAATCCGGGGCTGCGGCTGGAAGTCGTGCACGAGCCGCAGAAGGGCACCGGCGCGGCGGCGGACACCGGGATGCGCCACGCCGTCGCCCGCGGGGCGCGGTGGCTGGCGCGCACGGATGCCGACTGCCTGCCGGCACCGGACTGGACGGCCCGGATCAAGGCCGCGCTGGGTGGCGGGCTTCGACTGGTGTCAGGACAGCTCCTGCCGCGCGAGGACGAAGGGGTTCCGGCTGTCACGCGATGGGTGCTGGTCGTCGCCGTCGAGGTCGCGTCGCTGTTCGGCAAGGTGAGGTCCGGCAACCGGGATCCCCGCTACCTGGGTCCGTACGTGATGACGCCGGGCTGCAACATGGCGATCACGGCCGAGTTGTACGTGCTCGCCGGTGGGTTCCCGCGGTCGAAGATCGAGGACCTGCACGAGGACCGCGCCCTCGTGAACGCGGTTCGCCTGCACACCAAGGCGTACGGGCGGAGGCGGGACGTTGTCGTGCACGGCTCGTCGCGGCGGGCGCGGGCGTGGGGGCTGCGCAGAACGCTCGCCTGGTACGCCGACCACCGGTACCGGCCGGACGTCGTGGACATCCGATGAACTGGGAGCTGAAGCTCCACCTGGCCGCGCACCCGGTCGCCTACCCCTTGGTCCGCGCGGTCGGCCGCATCGCGCCGGTGGTCCGCGTACCGCGGGTGGGGGTCGTGGTCAGCGACGCCGCTCTCGCGAAGGAAGTGCTCAACGACCCGGCGCACTTCACCAAGACCGGGCCGGGGTCACCCGCGGACCTGTGGACGCCTGTGGTGGGCCCGACCGTGTTGCTGAACATGGAGGGCGCGGCGCACGGTGAACTCCGGCGCAAGCTGTCCGGGCTGTTCACCCCGCGCAGCGTGTCCGAGCTGTGCGGGGCGGTCCTCGACGCACCGCTGGAGGAGTTGCGGAACGCTCTGAGGTCCGGCCGCCCGGTCGACCTGGTGGCCGTCGTGCGGCGGCTGGTGGGTGCGGTGATCTGCGGACTGGTCGGGCTGGAGGCGTCCGAGGCGGTCGCGGCACACCTGGCGGGAACCGCGATCACCTCGGAGATCCGGCTGGGCCGCCGGTCGCTGACGCCCGCGCAGGTGCTGCGGTGCCGGCAGTCGCTGGGTGTGCTCACCCGGCCGGCCGCACGGGCGTGGGCCGACGGCGACCCGGCGACCGTGCCGGGCCGGATGCGGCAACTCGGGCTCACCGAGGAGGAGGCGCTCGGCGCGGTGGCCGCGTTCGTGCTCACGGGGACCGAGACGCTGGTGTCGTACGTCCCGCGGCTGGTGGCGTTGCTGCACGACTTCGGCTGGCTGGACCGGCTGGCGGCGGACAGGAGCCGGGTCGACGACGCGGTCGCCGAGGCGCTGCGGGTGACCGTGCCCTCGCCGGTGATGCTGCGCAGCGTCGCCGCGGACACCCGGATCGGCCGGGTGCGGGTGCGGGCGGGCGACCGGGTGGTGATCGCGACGATCTCGGCGGCCACCGCGCTGGGGTCGTTCGATCCGGAGCGTCCGCACCCGCAGGAGATCAGGCAGCTGTGGTTCGGCGCGGGACCGCACTTCTGCCTGGGAATGCCTTTGGCACAAGCGGAGATCCACGCGGTGCTCGGCGCCGTGCTCGACGCGACTCCCCTGTCCGTTGTGGACCGCAGCGCCGCCCAGCGGGTGCTGATCCCCTCCTACTCGAAACTGGTGGTGCGCAGTGGCTGACGACCTGCTGATCGGGGTGCTGCAGGCGGCCAGGCGCCACAGCAGGCGCCCCGCGCTGACCGACGGACGCGGGAGGACGACGACCTACGGCGAGCTGGCCGACCGCGTGCTCGGCACAGCACATCGGTTGCGCTCCCGGGGTTTCTCGCCCGGCAGCCGGATGCTGTTCTCGGTGCGACCGGGGCCTGACGCGATCGTCCTGGCTCTCGGAACCGTCGCGGCCGGCGGCACGGTGGTGTTCGTCGACCCCGGTGGTGGGCAGGAGCTCTTCACGAGGCGCACCGAACTGGCAGGACCGGCGTGGGTGGCGGCCGAATCCCTGCTGTACGCGGCGAGCGCACCCGGCCCGGTGCGCGCCCTGGCTCGTCGCAGGGGCGTGCTCCTCCCGGACTACACCTCCCTCCCGGTGCGGTACATCAGATCCGGGCCGTGGCTGCCCGGTGTGCCGCTCCGCTCGGTGTCCACCCGGAGGCTCGCGAAACCGGTCGCCGACGCGCCGGTGCCCGATCCCCGGCCGGACCAGGACGCCGTGGTCGTGTTCACCTCGGGCACCACGGCGGAGCCGAAAGCCGTTGTGCACACCAGGGGTTCGCTCGCGGCCGCGCTGACCGTGCTGGCGACGCGGTGCGAACTCGACCAGGACTCCCGAGTCCACACCGACCAGATGATGCTGGGACTTCCCGCGCTCATCGCGGGTGCGCACTGGTCCATGCCGCCCTACGGGTTCGCGCCCGCCGCGGAGCCCGCCGCGCTCGCGGCCGGCCTGGAGGGCGCGACCCACACGTTCCTGGTGCCCTCCGACCTGGCCGCGATCCTCGACAGCGGGGTCGCGCTGCCGCGGTCGCTGCGCCAGGTGTTGCTGGGGTCCGCACCGGTCCTGCCCCCTCTGCTGCGACGTGCGCGAGCCGCGCTGCCGGAGGTCGAACTGCTCGCCGTGTACGGCATGACCGAGATCCTCCCGGTGGCGATCGCGACCGCCGAGGAGAAGCTGGCGCACGACGGCGACCTCCTCGGCCGGCCGTTGCCGGGCGTACGAGCCCGTGTCGCCGAGGACGGGGAGCTGGTGGTGTCCGGGCCCAACCTGTGCCGCGGTTATCTGGGATCGCCACCGTTGACCGAGCACGCCACCGGCGACCTGGCTCGACTGGAGGGCGACCTGATCGTGCTCACCGGCCGGAAGAAGGACATGATCCTGCGCGGGGGCACCAACGTGTACCCCGGCCTGTACGAACCGGCCATCACCCGCCTGCCCGGAGTGGCGGACGCCGTCATGATCGGCGTGCCGGACGAGATCGGCGACGAGCGGATCGTGCTGGCACTCGTGGCCACCCCGGACGCGGGCCCCCACCTGGCCGCGCGGGTCCGGGCATCGCTGCCGGACCTGATCGACGTCTACGCGCTGCCGGACGAGGTCGTGGTGCTGCCGGAGCTGCCGTTGTCGGGCCGCACCAGGAAGATCGACCGGTCCGCCCTCCGCGCGGGACTGGCTCGCTGATGCGGCTCGCGGTGACGGGCGCGACCGGTTTCGTTGGCGGGGCGGTGTGCCGTGCTGCCGAGGCACGGGGCTGGCAGGTGCACGCCTACGGCTCGCGTTCGTGGGACATCACGGCGGGCCCGCTGACCGATCCGCCGGCCGTCGACGCGGTGGTGCACTGCGCCGCCGCCGTGACCGACTGGGGTTCTCCCGCGCAGATCCGGCGGGTGAACGTCTCCGGCACGCGGAACGTCCTGGAGACCTTCCCTGATGCGCGGTTCGTGCACATGTCCTCGGCGAGCGTGTACGACCCGTTCAGGCCGACCACCTCGGCGGTCGAGTCCACCGCCCCGGTGAGTCGCTACCTCACCGCCTACGGTGCGACGAAGGCCGAAGCCGAAGGAGTGGTGCTGGCACGTCCGGACAGCGTCGTCCTCCGCCCCCATGCCGTGTACGGCCCCGGCGACCCGACTCTGCTCCCGCGGGTCCTGAGCGCGATCCGCGGCCGCACCTTGTTCCTCGTGGGCGACGGGCAGGCGCCGCAGTCGCTCACGTCGATCGACAACCTGGCGCAGGCCAGCCTGCTGGCCTGCACCGGCCGGCCCGGCGTCTACAACGTGGCGGACTCTTCGCCTGTCGTACTGGAAAGCGCGGTGCGGGACCTCCTGCGGGAACGCGGCCTGGACGTCCGGATCCGCCACCTCCCCCTGCGACTCGCCTGGTCCCTGGCAGCGGTGGCCGAGCCCGTCTGGCGACTGGCGGGCCGAGCCACGCCTCCCCGCCTGACCCGGTACGCCATCAGCCACCTCGCCCACGAGCGCACTCTCGACATCACGGCGGCCCGGACGCACCTCGGGTACAAGCCCGCACCGACGTCTTTTGCCGGTGCGGCAACGTGGTGAGCCGCTCGTCACCACCGCAGGGCGCTGAGCCGCCTGGTCAGAACCGGTGACAACGTGCCGTCGGCGGTCGTCATCGCGTGCCCCACGTCCGGCAGGACCACGCGGTGGCCGACCACGGCGGCGAGCTGGTCGGTGGTGTGGCAGGGCACCTGGGGGTCCAGCGCGCCGCAGGTCAGCAGCACGGGCATCGGCCGCAGCCGGCGTGCGACGTCGGGCGGGAAGTACGCGTCCACGGACGTGATGTACCGGCGGCTCGGTCCTGCCAGTGCCTGGAACAGCGCGGCGAGCGCCGGCGGCATGCCCGTCGTGTCGACCGGGCGGCCTCCCCGCAGGTCGGCCACGGCCAGGTCGACCGCACGGTCCGCGGCCCGCCCTTCTGCCTCCGGCACGGCACCTGCCTCGACGGCCTGCCCGATCTGGCCGTGCAGTTGCATGGCCAGCACGTCCAGCATCCGCAACGCCAAGGGCTGCAACAGGATCAGCGCGGCGGCACGCCGGTCGCGGGGTGCGTCCGCGGCGAGCACCAGCGCGGTCATCGCTCCCTCGCTGTGCCCGGCGAGCGCCACCCGGCGCGGAGCCACCTCCTCGCGGCCCCGCAGGTAGTCGCGGGCGGCCGCGGCCTGCCGGACGAACGCCGGGTAGTCGATCTCCTGGGGACGCCCCGCCCACTCCCCCAGCCCGGTGCGGCCGGTCCCGTACTTGTCGAACCGCAGGGTCACCACGCGATCGCGGTCCAGCACGCCGGCCAGATCGCGGAGGGTGTTCGGCGTGAGCGCCGGAGGCTGGTTGCCGTCGCGATCGGTGGGCCCGCTACCGGGCAGCAGCAGGGCCGCGGGCAGCCGCTCCCCGCGGCGGCGTTCGGGCACGTGCAACGTCCCGTAGGTGGTCGTGCCGTCGACGACGAAGGAGATCTCCTCGTCCTGCGCCGGCACCCACCCGGCGTGGTGACCGCCGCCGACCGCGAGGGCGGTCGGGGCCGGTGAGGCGACCGTGACACCGGCCGCCGTCGACAGCACCGCAGCCAACGCCACCGCGGCGTTGGCGATCACCGGTTCGTCGCCTTCTCGACCATCGCCACGACCGCGCGCGGGTCGTCGACCTCGACCACGAGCCGGGTGTAGGTCTCGTCGGCCAACTCCACGACCACGGCCTTCTGCGCGTCCCGCACCGCCCAGAAGACCTTCTCGCCCTCGTGGTGGAACGTGCCCGCGGTGATCACCTTCGGCACGTGCGTACCCGGCGCCCGGATTCCCTTGGGCTCGCCCAGAATCCCCGGATCCACCGTGGCACCCCGCACGTTCGCCAGGGGGATGGTCAGCCTGCTCTTCAGAGCCCACAGCTTGTCCAGTCCCTCCATCTCCACCACCAGGTCCTCGCCCTGCACGCTGACCACAGCCATGTCAGATCCCCTCACCAGGCGCCGTTTCCGGCGCGTCCTGTTCAGCCGGGACGCCGTGGCGCCCGGCCTCGGGCCGGCGACGCAGCCACCGGCCCAGCAGCACCTCGGTGGCCGCCGGATCACCCATCGCCTCGTCGAGCTCGGCGAAGACGGCGGACACCAACTCCGCCACCTCCGCGTCGTCCGGCGCCCGGTCCACCGCGGCGAGCAGCAACAGATCCCACGTCAGCGCGACCCCCGGCTCCGCCGCGCGGGCCAGGTGCGGACGCACCTCCTGGTCGATGTGCCGGCGCAACGCCGCGAGGTACACCCCGCGCTTGCTGCCGAACACGCCGTAGAGGCTGTTGCGGTGCACACCGAGCCGTTTGACCAGGTCGTCGATCGAGACACCGTCGTAGCTGCGGCCGGCGAACAACTCCGCGGCCGCCTCGACGACCTCGTCCACGTCGAATGACCGTCGCCGTCCCATGAGACGACCCTAGCGTTTTCAGGAACGATCGGTCAAGAACGAGCGTTCCTGAATTGGGCGGCGCTGAGCGGACGCAAAAACTCCGGGAACCGCAACACAGTGCGGTTCCCGGAGTCGCGGTACTGCGTCTCCCCTGGAGATGTCAGGCGGGGAGCAGCACCGAGTCGATGAGGTACACGGTGGCGTTGGCGGTCTTCACGCCACCGCAGATCACGTTGGCGTCGTTGACCTTCAGCGCGTCCTTGGTGCCGGTGACCTTGACGGTGCCGGTCTGGACGGTCTTCTGGTCGCCGACGATCTTGTCGGGCGAGATCTGGCCGGGGACGACGTGGTAGGTCAGGATCTTGGTGAGCAGCGCGTCGTCGGTCTTGAGGGTCTCGATCGTCGCGGCGTCGATCTTGGCGAACGCGGAGTCGACCGGGGCGAAGACGGTGAACTCGCCGCCGTTGAGGGTCGAGACGAGGTTGACCTTCGGGTTCAGCTTGCCGGACACCGCGCTGACGAGGGTGGTGAGCAGCGGGTTGTTGGACGCGGCGGTGGCGACCGGGTCGGCGGCCATGCCGCTCACGGAACCGGCGCCCGACGGCACCTGCTTGGCGTAGTCGGCACAGCCGGGGCCGACGAGGTCGCGGGCCGGGTCGGCCATCGCGGCCGACGAGGACGCGGTCGTGGTGGGCGCGGCGGCGGAGCTGGAGCTGCCACCGCCGGCCGTGTCGCCCGAGCCGCACGCCGTGCCGAACAGGGCGAGCGCGGCGGTGCCGACGGCGAGAACGGTGTTGCGGACCGACTTGTTCATGACGGGACATCTCCAGGGAGCGTTCGGGTTGTGTCGGAGGGGATTCGCCACTCCGGGCGGAGTGGATGGGTTCGGTTATCGACCCGTTACCCAAGAATCCGCGAACCTCGCACCACCAGCACGAACAGTCCCGCGCCGTCCAGTTCCTCCACAGTGGACGACGAGATCGATTCACTCTTCCGTGTTCGCAAGCACCTTCGCGGCGCGGAGCCGCGGCGCGGATGTCGCGATGATCGCCTCCTCGGGGACGAGGCCTACCACGACGCCGGCCTGTCGGCCATCGGCTCGTTCACCGCGACCGTGAACGCCGGCGGGCAGGCCTTCTCCTTCACCTTCGGCTGACGTGGGGCAGCCCGGCGAGCCGGTGGGTCACGTGCGCAGCAGATCCAGCATCGCGAGGGATCGCCGCACGGCGGCGCTGGAACTGACCAGGAGGTCCACGGTGGACGCGTCGACCTCCCCGCTCACACGGACTCTGATCACCTTCGCGACGGCGGCGGGAACCACCATGCACCGCACGCGTGCGACGCTTCGCTCTGCGAGGCGGAATTCCACCGCGGGCGGTAGACCTGCGGGGTCACTCCCGTTCACGGCAGGGGCTGCTGGTGGTAGGGGTTGTCGAGGAGCACGCCGGTCATCCAGATCTGCGGGTGGGCGTGCACCATCGGGACGATCACGTCGCCGTCGAACAGGTCGAGGTCGTAGAAGCACAACGCGTACACCGGGCGCGTCGTCACCCACCGGCTCGCGTTCACCTCGTGCCGGAAGAGCGCGTCGAGCTGGCCCGGCCGGCTCAGCGCGCTGCCGGCCCAGCGCATGTCGCCCGCGACCCGGCAGGGGGTTCCCTGCTCACCCGACCACTCGTCGAGCTCGGCCATGAACGCGTCGCTGTCCATGCCGTCGTCGCACCGGTAACGGCTTTCCGCGCCGTTCACCTGAAGTCGCGGGTGCGGACCTCCCAGCTTCCGTTCCGCGTCGTCCCGGTCCCCGGCCATGGCGAAGTACTGGCACGCCTCGCCGCGGTGGAGCCCATCCGCGAGGAACGGCATCAGCAGCTCGTCGCGCTCGGCGGGGCCGTGGTGGAACACGCACAGGTGGGAGTGCATGTCCAGCGGCACGCCGTCGAACACCGCACCGGTCACCGGCCCTCCAGCGATCGCCCCTGCAGCACCTGCCACGCGCGCGTGGCGACGTGGACGTTCAACCGAGTTTCCACGTCACCCAGGTCGAAACCGGTGATCTCCCTCATCCTGCTCAGCCGGTACCGCAACGTGCTGCGGTGGATCATCAGCGCGGTCGCGGTCCTGTCGTAGCTGCCGCCGCACTCGAGGAACTGGGAGAGCGTGCGGACCATGTCCGCGGCCCGCGCCTCGTCGTAGTCGATCAGCCCGCCGAGCCACTGCCGGACGAAGGCCGTCACCTCGGCGCGGCTCTCCCCCGCGTCGAGGATCCGGTAGAGGCCGAGCTGCTCGAACGACGCCATCCCGTTCGGTGTGCCCGAGGCCTGCCGGATGCGCAGCATGCGCACCGCCTCGCGGTACGACCGGGGCAGCGTCTCCGGTGTGTCGCACGCTCCGCCGACGGCGACCACTCCCGTCTCCACGCCCAGGTCGTTCGCCACGGACCGGAACAGCGCCTCGCAGTCCGGATCTCCAGCGACGAGCACCACCACGACGCCGGAACGGCGCGAGCACAGGGCTTTCCAACCCAAGGCGACTACCGCACGCGCCACCGCGTCCGACAGATCGCTGTCGGCCTGGGCGCCGTCCCACTGCGCCACGAGCACCTGGTGGGTGCCCCGCAGGTCGTGGCCCAGCGCGTCGGCCCGTGCGTACGCGCTGGCGTTGTCGGTGCCGGCGATCAGGTCGTCAACGAGCTCCCGGTGCAGCCTCAGCTCCACCTCGGCGAGGGTGCGCTGGTGGGCGAGCTCCAGCGCGAGCACGGTCGTGCCGTACTCCAGCGTGAAGACGTCCTGGTCCCCCGCGGTCTTCGCCGGCTCGACCAGGGAGACCACGCCCAGCACCTCGTGGTGCGGCTTGACCAGCGAGATCAGCCGGTCCTTCTCCCTCAGCGGGGACGTGCGGCGGGCGGCGCGGGCCAGCAGGTCCTCCCTGCGCCGCGCGGGCGGCTTCGGGTACGGGTCGGGAAGGCCCGGCCCCGCCCACGCGCGCAGGTTGCCGAACTTGTCCTCGATGGCGACGGACAGTCCGGTGAGCTCGTGCAGCGCCTGCGCGATTCCCGGCTCACCGTCTCCACGAGCACCCTCGCGAGTTAGCACGTCGTGCACGCGTTGCTGGTGCCGCAGCACGTCGACCGTGTCGGTCAGCCGGGCGTTCACCTCCGCCCGCTCGTCGTTGGACCGGCGCAGCTCCTGGACGTAATCGTCACCCCTGCGGTGCAGGGCCGCGTTCGCGAGCGCGGCACTGGTCTGCTGGCAGAGCACCTTGAGCAGGAACATGACGTCGACCGTCGGCTCCGAGTCCGCGGCCACGACCAGGCAGCCGGCGAGACCGGCCTGCTCCCTGAGCGGGAACGCCCAGCGCCACGTGCCGCCGGGGAGCGCCACACCGGATCCGTGCTCGTCGATCTGCGACACGATGCGGTCGAGCTCGGCGTCGGGCGGGCGGTCCGAGGGCTGGCGCTCCAGCGCGCCCCCCGCCGCGAGGTAGGTCGCGGCCACCGTGCACGGCCCGAGCGACGGCACTGCGGTCGCCGCAAGGGCGAGGATTTTCGCGGCGTCCCTGCCGCCGAACATCTTCATCGACAACACGAAGACGCCGTAGAGATTGGACAGTTGGGTGCGAGCCCACCCGTCCACTCCTCCGGTGCCGGCGATCATGGTCCCTCCGTGACTGGTTGCCCGTCGACCGCTCGGGGACCTCCCGGTCGTGCTCCCGTGTCCACCGGGGAAGACCGGTTTGGTCCTGGCAGGACGACGCGCCGCACATGTGTTCTTCGCGAGGGTTGACGCGAAGAACGGGACTAAACCGCGCAGGGCCGGCAGACCCCGCGCGGATGAAATCCGCGACCAACCCGCAGTCAACGCCTGAGGGAGCAGCCATGACCACCCACCACTCGGGTGCCCACGCACGCGCTGACACCGGTGCCGGCACCACGCAGAATACGCCGCGCCGGCGCACGATCGCGTCGTTCAGCAACTACGAGGACGCCGAGCGCGCCGTCGACCACCTGTCCGACAACAAGTTCCCGGTCGGCCGCACCGCGATCGTCGGAGTCGACATCCGCATGGTGGAGCAGGTCGTCGGCCGGATGAACTGGGGCCGGGCGATGCTGCACGGCGCCGCCACCGGCGCTGTCCCCGGACTGCTGTTCGGCTGGATCTTTGGCCTGTTCGACCTCATCAACCCGCTCGTCGCCGCGTTCACGCTCGCCCTGTACGGCCTCGTGTTCGGCGCGCTCATCGGCGCCGTCATCGGCGCGATCACCTACGCCCTGCAGCGCGGCAGGCGTGACTTCAGCTCGGTGACCGCGATGGTGCCCAGCCGGTACGACCTCGTTGTGGACGAGGAGGTCGCGGAGGACGCACTGCGACTCCTCAGCGCCATGACCCCGGCAGGAGGTGGTAAGTGATGGCAGCGGCAGTCGGGATCGACCTCGGCACGACGAACTCCGCCATCGCGGTCGTCGAGGGAGGCCAGCCCACCGTGATCGCGAACGCGGAGGGGTCGCGGACCACCCCGTCCGTCGTGGCGTTCACCGACAGCGGCGAACGCCTGGTGGGACAGCTGGCGAAGCGCCAGGCGGTGCTGAACCCGCACGGCACGATCAACTCGGCCAAGCGCTTCATCGGCCGCCGGTTCGACGAGGTCGGCGAGGAGGCGAAGTCGGTCACGTTCGACGTCGTCCGCGGACCGAACGACTCGGTGCGCTTCAAGGTGCGCGACAAGCTCTACGCGCCCGAGGAGATCAGCGCGCAGGTGCTGCGCAAGCTGGTCGACGACGCGAGCAAGTACCTCGGGGAGAAGGTGCGCGAGGCGGTGATCACCGTGCCCGCGTACTTCAACGACTCGCAGCGCCAGGCGACCAAGGACGCCGGGAAGATCGCGGGTCTCGAGGTCCTGCGGATCATCAACGAGCCGACGGCGGCCGCGCTGGCGTACGGGCTGGACCGCAAGGGGCACGAGACGGTGCTCGTGTTCGACCTCGGTGGCGGCACGTTCGACGTGTCCCTGCTGGACGTCGGTGACGGCGTGGTCGAGGTGCGGTCCACCTCCGGTGACACCCACCTCGGCGGCGACGACTTCGATCACAGGCTGGTCGACCACCTCGCCGGCAAGTTCAAGAACGACACGGGGATCGACCTGCGCGGCGACGCCCAGGCGCTGCAACGGCTGTCCGAGGCCGCCGAGAAGGCGAAGGTCGAGCTCAGCTCGGTCACCCAGACCCAGGTGAGCCTGCCGTTCATCACCGCCGACGCGAGCGGCCCGAAGCACCTGACCGAGACCGTGACGCGATCGACGTTCGAGCAGATCACGGCCGACCTGGTGGAACGCTGCCTCGGCCCGGTCGAGCAGGCCATGGCCGACGGCAAGGTGACCGCGAACGACATAGACGAGGTCGTCCTCGTCGGCGGGTCGACCAGGATTCCGGCCGTGCAGAAGCTCGTCCGCCGGCTGACCGGCGGCAAGGACCCGAACATGAGCGTCAACCCGGACGAGGTCGTGGCACTCGGTGCCGCCGTCCAGGCCGGTGTGCTCAAGGGCGAGGTCAAGGACGTGCTGCTGCTCGACGTGACCCCGCTGTCGCTGGGCGTCGAGACGCGCGGCGGCGTGATGACCAAGATCATCGAGCGGAACACGACCATCCCGGCTCGCCGCTCCGAGGTGTTCTCCACCGCCGAGGACAACCAGCCCGCGGTGGACGTCGTCGTGCTGCAGGGCGAACGCGAACGCGCGGCCGACAACCGCGTGCTCGGCCGGTTCCAGCTCAGCGGCATCAGGCCCGCGCCCCGCGGGGAACCGCAGGTCGAGGTCATCTTCGACATCGACGCCAACGGCATCCTCAACGTGACCGCCCGGGACAAGGACACCGGCGCGGAGCAGGGCATCACCATCAGCGAGAGCTCGAACCTCGACACGTCCGAGATCGAGCGGATGGTGACCGACGCGCAGGCGCACCAGGCGGAGGACCAGCGGCTGCGCGAGGCCGTGGACGCCCGCAACACCCTCGACTCGATCGCCTACCAGGTCGAGAAGACGCTGTCCGACCTGGGCGACAACGCGCCGGCGCACGAGAAGGCCCGCGCCGAGATGCTGGTGTCCGAGGCGCGCGAGGCGTTGCAGGACGAGGCGCCGATCGAGCGCGTGCGGGAGATGACCGACGAGCTCACCCAGGTGCTGAACGGACTGGTGGCGGCACGGTCGTCCGCGCCACCGCCGTCGTCCGGCCCGAGTTCGGCCACCGCGCCGGACGACGACGTCATCGACGCCGACTTCGACCGGGTCTGATCACCATGACCGCACAGGGGAACGCCGCGAACGCCGCGGCCGAATCCGGGGCCGGTGCTCCCCCTTCCCCAGCGCCGGTCCCGGACGTCGCCGAGCTGGAAGACCGCTGGCTGCGCGCCATGGCGGAGCTGGACAACACGCGCAAACGCCACAGCCGCGAGCTGGAACGCCAGCGCGCCTCCGAACGCGCGCGGGTGGCGTCCGCCTGGCTGCCGGTGCTCGACAACCTGGAGCTCGCGCTCGGGCACGCGTCCGACGACGCCCTGGCAGAAGGCGTGCGGGCGACCCTCGACCAGGCCGTCGAGGTGCTCGCCCGGCTCGGCTACCCGCGCCAGGACGCCACCGGGGTGCCGTTCGACCCGGCCGTGCACGAGGTCGTGACGGTGCTCGACGATCCGGACGCCCCGCCGAACACGGTCGTGCGCGTGCTGCGACCGGGTTACGGCGATCTGCGTCCCGCCGCCGTCGCGGTGGCGCGCGCACGGGGGTGATGACGACGTGGCCAGGGACTTCTACGAGGTGCTCGGCGTGCCGCGCGAAGCGAGCACCGAGGAGATCCAGCGGGCGTACCGCGCGCTCGCCCGGCAGTACCACCCGGACGTCAACCGCGACCCCGGTGCCGAGGACCGGTTCAAGGAGGTCAGCGAGGCCTACGGCGTCCTGTCGGACACCGAGCAGCGCCGGCGGTACGACCGGTTCGGCGCCGACTTCCGCCAGGTTCCGGAGGACTACGGGGAACGCGCGCCCCGAGGCCGCACCGCGTACTCGAGCGGGCCGGGCCTCGGCGGGTTCGAGGACTTCGACTTCGAAGACCTCTTCGGCGGTGTCTTCCGCCGCGGCGGACGGGGTGGCCCGATACCGGGCGCCGACCAGGAGGCCGGGCTGACCCTCTCGGTCGAGGAGGCCTACCGGGGCGGCCACCGCCGGCTGACCGTCGGCGACCGCGAGCTGGACGTGACGATCCCGGCCGGCGTGGTGGACGGCCAGCGCATCCGCCTGTCCGGCGAGGGCGGCCGCGGCTCCGGCGGTGGCACGTCCGGGGACCTGTTCCTGGTGGTCCGGATCGCACCGCACCCCCGCTACCGGCTGGAAGGCCGCACCATCGTCGTCGACCTGCCCGTCACGCCGTGGGAGGCCGCCCTCGGCGCCACCGTGCCGATCACGACCCCCGGCGGGGAGGCGAAGGTGCGGGTCGTCCCCGGCTCGTCGAGCGGACGACGGCTGCGGCTGCGCGGCGAGGGCATGCCGAACCCGCGCGGGAAGGACGGTGACCTCCACGCGGTCGTGAAGGTCATGGTGCCGAAGTCGCTCGGCAAGCGGGAACGGGAGCTGTTCGAGGAACTGTCCGCGGTCTCCGACTTCGACCCGAGGGGCTCGTGATGTACGTCCTGACCAAACCCGCCCGGCTGAGCGTCGACCGGGTGTCCGTCCACACCGGACTCCACCCGGACCTGGTGCGCCGGTTCGCCGCGCTCGGGCTGATCGAGTGCGCGGTGGACGACGGCGGACGGCTGTGGTTCCCCCCGGACACCGCGGCCCGCATCGCGAGGATCCAGCGGCTGCGCGGCGGGCTCTCGCTCAACTACAACGCGGTCGCGCTCGTGCTGGACCTGCTCGACCGGATCCGGGTCCTGGAAGCACAAGTGCGCGGCGGTGATCCGTCGTGGAGGTGATGTGGCTGTGGACGTGAACAAGCTGACGCAGAAGTCGCAGGAGGCGCTGCAGTCCGCCCAGGAGGTCGCCCGGCGGCTCGGGCACACCGAGACCGACGGCGAACACCTCCTGCTGGCACTGGTCGAGCAGCCCGACGGCCTGGTGGCACGCCTGCTCGCCCAGGCGGACGTGGACGTGCGGGCGTTGACCGACGACGTCCGATCCGCCCTCGCCCGACGCCCCAGGGTGACCGGGCCGGGTGCCCAACCCGGGCAGGTCAGCGTCGCCCGACGGCTGATGGGCCTGCTCGACGCCGCGGAACGGGAAGCCAAGCGGCTCAGGGACGAGTACGTCAGCGTCGAGCACCTGCTGCTCGCGCTGGCCGAGGAGGGCAGCGGTACCAAGGCCGGTCAGGTGCTCGTGCAGCACGGCGTCACGAGCGACCGGTTCCTGGAGGGACTGACCAGGATCCGGGGCAACCAGCGCGTGCGCAGCGCCACGCCGGAGGGGACGTACGAGGCGCTGGAGAAGTACGGCCGCGATCTGGTCGAGGACGCGCGGACCGGTGACCTCGACCCGGTGATCGGCCGGGACGCGGAGATCCGCCGGGTGGTCCAGATCCTGTCCCGCAAGACGAAGAACAACCCCGTGCTGATCGGTGAGCCCGGCGTCGGCAAGACCGCGATCGTCGAAGGACTCGCGCAGCGCATCGTGCGCGGCGACGTGCCGGAGGGGTTGCGGGACAAGACGGTCTTCTCCCTCGACATGGGTGCACTCGTGGCGGGCGCCAAGTACCGCGGCGAGTTCGAGGAACGGCTCAAGGCCGTGCTCGCCGAGGTGAAGGCCGCCGAAGGCAGGATCCTGCTGTTCGTCGACGAGCTGCACACGGTCGTGGGCGCGGGTGCCGCCGAGGGGTCGATGGACGCCGCCAACATGCTCAAACCCATGCTCGCGCGCGGTGAGCTGCACCTGATCGGCGCCACCACGCTCGACGAGTACCGCAAGCACATCGAGTCCGACGCCGCGCTGGAGCGGCGGTTCCAGACCGTGGTCGTGGCCGAACCGTCGCCGGAGGACGCGATCTCGATCCTGCGCGGGCTCAGGGAACGCCTGGAGGTCTACCACGGTGTCAAGATCCAGGACGCCGCGCTGGTGTCCGCAGTGGTGCTGTCCCAGCGCTACATCACCGACCGGTTCCTGCCGGACAAGGCGATCGACCTGGTGGACGAGGCGTGTGCCCGGCTGCGCACCGAGATCGACTCGATGCCCGCCGAGCTGGACGAGACCTCGCGGCGGGTGACCCGGCTGGAGATCGAGGAGGCCGCACTGGCCAAGGAGACCGACGAGGCCAGCAGGCACCGCCTGGAGGCGTTGCGCAAGGAGCTCGCCGACCTCCGCGCCGAACTCGACGCCATGACCGCGCAGTGGGAGGCGGAACGGCAGGCGATCCGGCGCGTGCAGGACCTCCGCGGCGAACTCGAACGCCTGCGCCGCGAAGCCGAGGAAGCGGAACGGGCGTACGACCTCAACCGGGCCGCGGAACTGCGCTACGGCAAGCTCGCCGACCTGGAGGGCCAGCTCGCGTCCGAGGAGGAACGGCTGGTGGGCAAGCAGGGTCAGCACCGGCTGCTCAAGGAGGTCGTGACCGAGGACGAGATCGCCGAGATCGTCGCGGCGTGGACCGGCATCCCCGTGTCGAGGCTCAAGGAGGGCGAACGCGAGAAGTTGCTCAGGCTCGACCAGATCCTGCACGACCGGGTGGTCGGCCAGGACGAGCCGGTGCGGCTGGTCGCCGACGCGATCATCCGGGCGCGGGCGGGTGTGAAGGACCCGCGCAGGCCGATCGGGTCGTTCATCTTCCTGGGCCCCACCGGGGTCGGCAAGACCGAGCTCGCGAAGGCGCTGGCGGCGGCGCTGTTCGACAGCGAGGACAACATGGTGCGCCTCGACATGAGCGAGTACCAGGAGAAGCACACGGTCTCGCGGCTCGTCGGCGCGCCGCCCGGCTACGTCGGCTACGACGAGGGCGGCCAGCTCACGGAGGCGGTGCGGCGCAAGCCCTACTCCGTCGTGCTGCTGGACGAGATGGAGAAGGCGCACCCGGACGTGTTCAACACGTTCCTGCAGGTGCTCGACGACGGGCGGATCACCGACTCGCAGGGCCGCACGGTCGACTTCCGCAACACCGTGATCATCATGACGTCCAACATCGGCTCGGAGCACCTGCTGGACGGCGTGACTCCCGACGGGGAGATCAAGCCGGACGCGCGCGGGGCCGTGCTGGCGTCGCTGCGCGACCACTTCCGGCCCGAGTTCCTCAACCGCGTCGACGACATCGTGCTGTTCACACCGCTGCGGCTGGAGCAGATCGAACGCATCGTGGACCTCCAGATCGCCGAGCTGCGCACCCGCCTCGCCGAACGCCGGATCGACGTCGAGCTCACTCCCGAGGCCCGCGAGTTCATCGCCAGGCGCGGTTTCGACCCCGTCTACGGCGCACGGCCGCTGCGGCGCTACATCGCGCACGAGATCGAGACGCGGGTGGCACGGGCGCTGATCGCGGGTGACGTGGCGGAGAACGCGACGATCCGGGTCGACGTGGCGGACGACGAGCTGTCCGTCAGCACGTCCGGTGAAAGCAGGGCGGCCGCATGAGGACGACCGGCGTCGCGTGCCCGAACTGCGGCAGGACCAACCGCATACCCGTTGCCGCACAGGGCAGGCCGAAGTGCGGCAACTGCGGTCGGCCGCTGCCGTGGATCGTCGACGCGCTGGACGGCGACTTCGGCGAGGTGGCCGAGCAGGCGGACGTTCCGGTGCTGGTGGACATGTGGGCGACGTGGTGCGGGCCGTGCCGGATGGTCAGCCCGGTGCTGGACCAGATCGCGCACGAGCGGGCGGGAGAGATCAAGCTCGTGCGGGTGGACGTGGACCGCGCACCCCGTCTGTCCGAACGGTTCGACGTGCGTTCCATACCCACGTTGATGATCCTGCGCGGCGGTGAGGTCATCGCGCGCCAGCCCGGTGCCGTGCCCGCACCCCAGCTGCGCGCCTGGCTCGACAACGCTCTCGTCCCGGAGGTGAGGACATGATCAGCCGATCCCTGCTGCGCCAACTGCCCGCGCGCATCACCACAGGTGCGTACGTGCTCAACTCAGGACTCGGCAAGCTCCACGCCGACCAGCAGGCGGCCGAGTCGATGCACGGCTGGGCCGCGAACACGTACCCGTTGCTGGGCAAGCTGGATCCCCAGCGGTTCGCGAAGCTGCTCGCGGCCGGCGAGATCGCGACCGGCGTGGCCCTGCTGGTGCCGCTGGTGCCCGGGATCGTCGCGGGCGCCGCGCTCACCGGGTTCGGCGGGGCGTTGCTCGGGCTCTACCTGAAGACACCCGGGATGCGGCAGGAACGCAGCCTGCGGCCGACCGAGCAGGGCATCTCGCTGGCGAAGGACGTGTGGCTGGTGGGCATCGGCCTGTCGCTGGTGCTCGACGACGTGATGCGGGAGGAACGATGACCACGGTCGTGGACGAACACCTGGCACTGGTGCGCGAGGTCGTGCCGCGAACACCTCAGGGGTGCGAGGAGTGCCTCGTCTCGGGCACCTCGTGGGTCCACTTGCGACTCTGCCTCACCTGTGGACACGTCGGCTGCTGCGACTCCTCCCCCATGAAGCACGCGCGCAGGCACGCCTTCGGCGGTGGCCATCCGATCGTGCGATCCCTGGAACCCGGCGAGAACTGGCGGTGGTGCTATGCCCACGAGGCTTTCGTCTGACCTGCCCGTGCAGGAGACGCCTGACGAGAACGGTGCTTTCCCCCGACTCGACGACGACCAGATCGACCAGTTCGCGCGGTACGGCACACGGCGTCCGGTACCAGAGGACGAGGTGCTCTACGCCGCAGGCGACCGGAACCACGACTTCTTCGTGATCGTGAGCGGTGTCGTGCAGGTGCTGGAGCACGGCGAAGTCGTGCGCACGCACGGACCTGGGCGGTTCCTCGGTGAACTCGGTCTTCTCGAGGGGCAGCCGTCGTTCGTGACGGCCGTGGTCGCCGAGCCCGGCGAGGTCGTCCAGCTGTCCGCCGACCAGCTGAACGAGCTGGTGCGCAACGACCCCGTGCTCGGCGACCTGGTCCTGCGCGCGTACCTCGTGCGCCGGGCGGTGCTGATCGGCAGGGGCGGCGGACTGCAGATCGTCGGCTCGTGCTTCTCGCCGGACACCAAGCGGCTGCTGGAGTTCGCCGCGCGCAACCGGATCCCGCACCGGCTCGTCGACACAGACCAGGACGCCCACGCCGAGGACCTGTTGCGCCGGGTCGGCGTGACCGTCCACGAGACGCCCGTGGTCCTGGTGCCCGGCGACGGGACGCTGCGCAACCCGAGCAACCGGAAACTGGCCCAGGTGCTGGGACTGCACGCGTCACCGCCGCCGGGTGACCTCGCCGACCTGCTCGTGGTCGGCGCCGGCCCCGGTGGTCTCGCGGCCGTCGTGTACGGCGCGGCGGACGGCCTGGGCGTGGTGGCGGTCGACTCGATCGCCGCCGGCGGCCAGGCGGGCACGACGTCGCGGATCGAGAACTACCTGGGTTTCCCGGCCGGCATCTCCGGCCCGGACCTCGCCGAGCGCGCGGTGCTGCAAACCGAGAAGTTCGGTGTGCCGGTGACCGTGTCGGCGGAGGCGGTCTCGTTCTCCGCGCACGACGGCCACTACGTGGTGGGCTTCGACGACTCGACGGAGGTCAGGACGCGTTCGCTGGTGATCGCGACCGGGGTGCGCTACCGCAGGCTCGACCTGCCCCGGCTCGCCGACTTCGAGTCGACCGACGTGTACTACGCCGCCACGATCCACGAGGCGCGCGAGTGCCGGGCGAACCCGGTCGCGATCGTGGGCGGGGGCAACTCGGCCGGCCAGGCCGCCGTGTTCCTCGCGGACCGGGTGCCCCGCGTCCACCTCGTGGTGCGCGGCGGTGATCTGAACAAGGACATGTCCCGCTACCTGGTCGACCGCGTGACGAGCCATCCCCGCATCGAGGTGCTGCTGCACCACGAGGTCGTGGAGCTGCTGGGCGACGACAAGCTCGAGGGCGTCGTCGTGCGTAACAACCGGGACCACGACCGCCGCATCCTGCCGGTGCGGGCGTTGTTCGTGTTCATCGGCGCGAGGCCCTGCACGGCCTGGCTCTCGTCGTTGATCGCGCTGGACGACGACGGTTTCGTCCTGACCGGGGAGCACGTCGCGACCGACGACACCTGGTGGCACAAGGGCAGGAGGCCGTTCCCGCTGGAGACGAACCGGCCGGGCGTGTTCGCGATCGGCGACGTGCGCAGCGGTTCGGTCAAACGGGTCGGCTCCGCGGTCGGCGAGGGCGCGATGGTGGTGCGGCTCGTGCACGACCACCTCTCGTTCGGGGCGACGAGATGATCTCGCTCATCCCGAACCAGTGACCACGGGGCGACTGCTCCGTCTGGCGTGCCGTGGGCTGTCGAGAGACTGCTCAACCATCCGGTGCCCCGGGAAACCTGGGTCGATGAGGCGGGGACTCGGTCACCCGCGTGTTCCTGCCGCACCGCAACGTCCTGGGGATTCGTCCACCTGGGACGGTTCGCGGGCGCTCACCGCCAGCGGTTCGGGGAGACGCCGTCCGAGACACACCGAAGAAGCGTCACACACCGGTGAACCCCCGCAGGGCACGGCCGACCGCCGCTGACGAACACGTCGACACCGCGTGAGGCCGCGAGCCGGGTAACCGCACGAGGGCGGCGACCCCGCACGCTCCGCCGAGCCTGCCAAGTGCCCGCGTTGCCCAGCGCTTCGGCAGCGATGGACGAACCCAGCGGCCGGTCACGGGCGCACGGGCGACCCCGGCACCCGAGCGTGCCGTCTCACCGCCGCGACACCCCGAAGACAGGCGTGCCGTCCCTGTCCGTGCGCGCGTCGAGCACCTTGTCGTCCAGGTAGTCCGCCGATCCCGGCGCGACGAAGACGCGTTCGCCGAACCGGCCGGTGACCACCTCGTCGCCCTCCTCGGGCCCGTCTGCTCGCGTGACGCGCAGGTCTCCGTCCGCGAAGTCGAGCCGCAGGCCGGCCGACGGACTCTCCCCTTCCACGAGCCGCCTGATCACATCGGCGGCGACGGGCGTCATCTCCAGCACAGCTACCTCCCGTTGGGTCAACGACCACCCAGGACGACCGTCAGCTCGGTCTGCTGCTCACCGCGGCGCACCGAGACGGAAGCCCTCTCGTCCACGCGCGAAGACCTCAGCACGGCCTGCACGTCCTGCACGCCGGTGATCTCCTGGTTCTTCATCTCGACGATCACGTCCCCGGCCCGCAGTCCTCCCGCCTGCGCGGGCCCGCCCTGCTCGACCTCCAGCACCAGGGCTCCGCGCTCCGCGGAGATCCCGAACCGCGAGCGGATGTCCGGTGTCAGGTCGCCCAGGGAGGCTCCGAGGTACGGGTGCTCGACCTTGCCGGCCGACAACAACTTCTCCGCCACGGTCAGCGTCACGCCGGACGGGATCGCGAACCCCAGGGACTCCGCGCCCTGTGCGGGCGGGATGTAGGACTCGTTGATGCCGACGACACGTCCTGCCGAGTCCAGCAGCGCGCCACC
The DNA here is from genome assembly GCF_900111005.1 of Lentzea albida. GTDB lineage: Bacteria > Actinomycetota > Actinomycetes > Mycobacteriales > Pseudonocardiaceae > Lentzea > Lentzea albida. The sequence continues at coordinate 21,695 of NZ_FOFV01000033.1, read as the reverse complement.
GGAGTTGCCGGGCGAGATCGGCGCGTCGGTCTGGATGAGCTCGACCTGCGGTCCGCCGGCCAGCGTCCGGTGCAGACCGGACACGATTCCGGCCGTCACCGTGAACTCCAGCCCGAGCGGGCTGCCGATCGCCAGCACGGTGTCCCCCGGCCGGGGCAGTTCGTCGCGGAACTCGGCCGCGGGCAGGTCCTTGCGCTCGGTGCGGATGACCGCGAGGTCCGACAACGGGTCCGTGGCGAGCACCTCGCCGCCGGACTCCTGCCCGTCGGCGTACCGGATCCGCACCTGCCGGGCGGTCTTCACCACGTGCTCGTTCGTCACCACGACGTCGGAACGCAGGACGACGCCGCTGCCCACGCCGTCCTCGACGCGGACGGTCACGGCGGAGGGCGCGACGCGCGCGACCACGTCGGCCTGGGAACCGGACCCGGCAGGCGGTGGCGACCGGCTGTCCGTGCACGCGATCGATCCCAGCAACAGCAACAGGAAAGCGAGCACTCTTGCGAACATTCAGCCCGGCTACCCGTCGAATTCGGTTTCACACGTCCAGGTTCACCCATCTCAGTCCTAGATTTCGGCACCTCACGGCCACTTGTCCCCGCAGGACGAACGCGGACCGAAAAGTTCGCCCTCCCAGGCGAAAGCGCGCCGCGCCGCAACCTTGCCAGGGTCTTCGTGACGGCATTCACGGGAGGAGGCGGGACGATGACGCCCACGATCAACCCTGCCGGGCGCCGGCAGGACGGTGCACCCGGCCACCTCGGGACGCCATGACCGGGGGCTGGGCGTTCGAGGGTCAACCCGCCGCGCTCTCGGGCGGCACCGTGACACTGGTCAACGGCACGTCCTTCTGCGTCTGCGGGCACGACGGCGAGATCCACGGCGGCGGACCGCAGGGCATCTTCTTCCTGGACACGCGGATCGTGTCCGGCTGGCGCGTGCGGATCGACGACGCGGCCACCGAACCGATCACCGCGGTCCCGGCGGAACCGTTCCGCACGACGTTCCTCGGCCGAGCGGTCCTCGGCCGGCGTGGCGAGAGCACGCTGCTGGTGGAACGCACCCGGTACGTCGGCGCCGGCATGCGCGAGGACGTGGTGCTGCGCAACTACGGGCCGGAGGATCTGGAGGTCACGCTCACCGTCCACGTGCAGGCCGACTTCGCCGACCTCTTCGAGGTCAAGGAGGACCGCGTGCGCGCCGACCAGCGCCGGTCCGGCGCGGAGGCGCGGGAGGACGGCCTCGAACTGCACCGCGGCAGCCGGGGCGTGCGGGTGAGCGCCGATCACGCCGAGTACGACCTGGACCGGCTGACGTTCCACGCGCGGGTGCCCGCCAGGGGTGAGTGGTCGACCCGCGTCACCGCGCGACCGGTCGTGGACGGCGAACTGGCGCCCGCGCTGTTCCCCCTGGACGAGCCGGTCGAGCAGTCCGCGCCCATGACACGGGCGCGGCAGTGGCACGAGAGTGGGCCGGTGCTGCGGGTCTTCGGTGCGCCGTCGCTGATGCGCACCCTGCAGCAGAGCAGGGAAGACCTGGGCGCGTTGCGCATCTTCGACCCGGAACGGCCGCAGGACACGGTGATCGCGGCCGGAGCGCCGTGGTTCATGACCCTGTTCGGGCGCGACTCGATCCTGTCGTCCCTGATGGCGCTGCCGATCGACCCGACGCTGGCGCTCGGCACCGCGCAGACGCTCGCGCGCCACCAGGGCAAGGCCGTGGAGCAGAACAGCGAAGAGGAACCCGGCCGGATCCTGCACGAGATCAGGTTCGGCGCGGACTCCTCCCTCGCGCTCGGCGGGCGCAACGTCTACTACGGCACCGCCGACGCCACGCCGTTGTTCGTGATGCTGCTGGGCGAACTGAGCCGGTGGGGCATCGGCGACGACCAGATGGGCGCGCTGCTGCCCCACGCCGACCGCGCCCTCGAGTGGGTCGACCACCACGGCGACCGCGACGGCGACGGATTCGTCGAGTACCACCGCACGACCCCGCGCGGGCTGGTGAACCAGGGCTGGAAGGACTCCTGGGACGGCGTCAACTTCGCGGACGGCACCATCGCGAGCAGCCCGATCGCGTTGTGCGAGGTGCAGGGCTACGTGTACGCCGCGTTCCGCGCACGGGCGTGTCTCGCCCGTGTGGCCGGCGACGATCCGGGCTACTGGGAGGACCGGGCCCGGGCGCTGAAGAAGAAGTTCAACGACGCCTTCTGGCTGCCCGAGCTCGGCCGTTACGCCGTCGCGCTGGACCACGCCAAGCGGCCGGTCGACTCCGTCACGTCCAACGTCGGGCACTGCCTGTGGACCGGCATCGTCGACGACGACAAGGCCGAACAGGTCGCGGAGTCCTTGATGTCGAAGGAGATGTTCACCGGCTGGGGTGTGCGCACCCTCTCGTCCGACATGGGCGCGTACAACCCGATGAGCTACCACAACGGATCGGTGTGGCCGCACGACTCGACCATCGTGGCCGCAGGCTTGATGCGGTACGGGTTCGTCGACCACGCCCAACGCCTCGCGAGCGCGCTGTTCGACGCGGCGGAAGCGTTCGGCGGCAGGCTGCCCGAGCTCCTGTGCGGTTTCGACCGCACCGAGTACGCACGTCCGGTGCCCTATCCGACGTCGTGCTCGCCGCAGGCGTGGGCGTCGGCGTCACCCGTGCACCTGCTGAGAGTGTTGCTGCGCCTGGAACCCGCGGTGCCGGACGGAAAGGTGCGGCTCGCGCCGGCGTTGCCGGACGAGTTCCTGCCGATCGCGATCGACAACGTGCCGCTGGCCGGAACACGGGTGACCGTGGAGGTCGACTCGGAGGTCCGGGTTTCCGGTCTGCCAACGGAAATAGTGCTTTCGCACGACACGTCCCCTGGTTTCGCCGGCCCCTTCCGGGAAACTCGTCCGAAATGGACGAACTGAAGGTCGCGATGGTGTCGCCTCCGTGGTTCGAGCTCCCGCCGAAGGCCTATGGTGGAATCGAATCGATGTGCGCGGACCTCACCGAGGAGCTGCTGAGACAAGCCGTGCACGTGACGCTGATCGGCGTCGGCGAGAACGGCACGAACGCGGATTTCGTGTCGATTTCGGTTGCCGCACAGGAAAAGAGGATGGGCATGGGTATGCCCGAGGTGGTGCACGCGGCGGCGCTGCCCGACGTGCTCGCCGATCTCGACGTCGATCTGGTCCACGACCACTCGCTGGCCGGACCGCTGCTCGCCCGCGGACGCATGCTGCCCACCGTGGTCACCGCCCACGGTCCGGTGACCGGCGAGATGGGCCGGTACTACCGGGATCTGGGCGACAGCGTGCACCTCGTCGCGCTCTCGGAAGCGCAACGCACCCAGGCACCCGGCCTGAACTGGGTGGCCACGGTGCACAACGCCGTCGCCGTTGCGGAGTTCCCGTTCCGGGAGGACAAGGAGGACTTCGCCCTGTTCCTCGGCCGGTCCACACCGGAGAAGGGCATCCCCGAGGCGATCGAGGCCGCCAGAGCCGCCGGGGTCCGCCTGCTGATCGCGGCGAAGTGCCGTGAGCGGGACGAGATCCGCTACTTCGACGAGGTGGTGGAACCGTTGCTCCGGGAGGGCGACGGCGTCGAGTGGCTCGGCGAGGTGGACCGCGAGCGCAAACTCGCGTTGCTCGCCGCGGCCCGGTGTCTGCTGTTCCCGATCCGGTGGGAGGAGCCGTTCGGCCTCGTGATGGCGGAGGCGCTGGCCTGCGGGACACCGGTGGTGGCACTGCGGCGCGGCTCCGTGCCCGAGGTCGTGACGCACGGCGAGACGGGCTGGGTCTGCGACACCCCGGACGAGCTGGCCGACGCACTGCGCCGAGTCGGGTCGCTGAGCCCTGCCCGGTGCCGGGCGGACGCCGAGGAACGCTTCGACGTCTCGCTGATGGCACAGCGCTACGAGTCGGTGTACCGATCGGTCGTGGCACGAACGGCCGGACGCGACGGGCCTGGCCTCAAGCTGGTCAGCGGACGCTGACCCACGTTCCGCACGCACTCGAGCAGCGAGGAGCCGACCATGCCGGTCATGAACGCAACCAGGTTCGAGCACTTCTTCCGCACCGCGGCGGGTCTTGACGTCGACAAGGAGGACCTCAAGCGCTACAACGACTTCCTGGACCAGCAACTGCAGGACATGTACCTGATGGCCGGGATCACGGCGAAGACGAACGCACGCGACGTGGTCGAAGCCCACGACTTCCCGATCACCAAAGGCCTCCAGGAACGCGTCCGCGAGTTCGACAAGCTCTTCTCCGAACTCGCGGACGTCCTCGACGAGATGGCACCGCGGCCACCGGACATCACCCTCTCCGAGGAGGCCGAGGCGTGGGTTCCGCGCATCGCGGGCGGCATCAGCCTGGGGCTCGCCCACACCTTCAAGATCCTCGCTCCGGACCTGGCCAACCCGCGGACCACGCACTGGGAGTCGGCTTTCCGGCTGTTCGACCTGCTGCTGTGAAGAGTCGGAGAGACCCATCCACAGTGGACAACAGGTTTGGACGGTCTCTCAAGGGTATTCGCCCCTGAAGGGCTTGCCCGGACGGAGGCAGGCGCCGGTGACGAGGAGGAGGAAGTCGTGAAGGCAGTGGTGTACGAGGGCCCGCGGCACGTCAGTGTCGAGGACGTGCCGGACGCGCGGATCGAGCGGCCGACCGACGTGCTGGTGCGGATCACGTCGACGAACATCTGCGGTTCGGACCTGCACATGTACGAGGGGCGGACCGACTTCGAGACCGGGCGCTGGTTCGGGCACGAGAACATGGGCCAGGTCGTCGAGGTCGGCGCCGGGGTCGACAAGGTTCAAGTGGGTGACTGGGTCGTCCTGCCGTTCAACGTCGCGTGCGGGCACTGCAAGAACTGCGAGCGCCAGCTGACCAACTACTGCCTGACCGCCCAGCCCGAGCCGAAGATGGCCGGCGCCGCGTACGGCTTCGCCGACATGGGCCCGTGGGCCGGTGGGCAGGCGGAGTTCCTGCGCGTGCCGTGGGGCGACTTCAACTGCCTGCGGCTGGGCGAGGACGCCGAGGAGCGCCAGACCGACTACGTGATGTTCGCCGACATCTTCCCGACCGGCTACCACGCCACCGAGCTGGCCGGCGTGAAACCGGGCGACCAGACGGTCATCTACGGCGCCGGCCCGGTCGGGCTGATGGCCGCCCTCTCGGCGACCATCCGGGGCGCGAGCAAGGTGATGGTCGTCGACCGCAACCCCGACCGGCTGCGGCTGGCCGAGTCGATCGGCGCGATCGCGATCGACGACTCGAAGGTCGACCCGGTGCAGGCAGTGCTGGAGGAGACCCTGGGGCTCGGCGCGGACAACGGCTGCGAGTGCGTCGGCTACCAGGCCCACGATCCCGACGGCAAGGAGCAGCCCGAGCTGACCATGAACCGGTTGGTCGCCTCGGTCCGCTTCACCGGCAAGATCGGCAACGTCGGCGTCTTCGTGCCCCAGGACCCCGGCGCGAGCGACGAGTTGGCCAAGCAGGGCAAGCTCGCCTTCGACTACGGCCTGTTCTGGTTCAAGGGCCAGCACATCGGCAGCGGCCAGGCGCCGGTCAAGAAGTACAACCGGCAGTTGCGCGACCTGATCGCCGGCGGCAAGGCCGAACCGTCGTTCATCGTGAGCCACGAGTTGCCCCTCGACCGCGCGCCGGAGGCGTACGAGCACTTCGACAAGCGGGACGACGGCTGGACGAAGGTCGTCCTGCACCCCGCGATGGCGGGTGCCTGACATGGCAGGAGAGCTGAACGGACGCCGGGTCGCCATCCTCGCCGCCGACGGCGTGGAACGGGTCGAGCTGGAACAGCCGCGGCAGGCGCTCGACGACGCCGGAGCCAGCACGGTCGTGGTCTCCCTCGCCGAGGGCGAGATCCAGGCGCGCGACCACGACCTCGAGGACGCCGGCACCTTCGCGGTGGACCGGCTCGTCGGCGACGTGTCGGTCAACGACTACGACGCGCTGCTCCTGCCGGGCGGGACGGTGAACCCGGACAAGCTGCGGATGGAACCCACCGCGGTGCGGTTCGTCCGGGAGTTCGTGCAGTCGGGCAAGCCGGTCGCCTCGATCTGCCACGGGCCGTGGAACTTCGTCGAGGCCGACGTCGCGCGGGGACGCCGGCTGACCTCGTGGCCCAGCGTGCGCACCGACCTGCGCAACGCGGGCGCCGAGGTGGTCGACGAGCAGGTCGTCACCGACGGCAACATCACCACCAGCCGGTCGCCCGACGACCTGCCGGCCTTCTGCGAGCGGATCGTGCAGGAGTTCGCCAAAACCCCGTGAGTCGTGCGGTGAGGTGCCGGTCCTGGTGTCGATGACGCTGAGACCGGCACCTCACTCGTGAGACTCGAGCCCGACAGGACGTTGGAACAGCACGTAGAGATACACCAACGAGGGAACCAGGATCAGCGCTCCGGCCCCCAACGCCACGAGCAGGGCGACGAGAGTGCTGCGGCCGGTCGCGGCCTGCTCGACGGTCAGGGACGGCAGCAGCACGTACGGGTACTGCCCGACCGCCCACCCGATCAGGATCGCCGTGACGGCGAGCGCGGAGGCGATCCTGGCAGCGGTGTAACGGCGGGTCAGCAGCAGGGCGAGGGCGCCGAGCCCGGCGACGACGGACGACACCACGACCGGCAGGCCGCGTCCGACGAGTCCGTCGAACAGCTCCGGCGCGTCGGCGCGGAGCACGGCGATCCCGGCCAGGCCCACCGCGCCCGCGACGGCGGCGGTCACCAGGGCGCGCAGGCGGAACGCGTCGGCCAGGTCGTGCTCGCCGTCACGACGGGCGTCGCCGCACAGGAACACCGCCGCCAGGTACGCGCAGACCAGCACGGCGAGGCTGCCGCCCAGCAACGACGTCGGGTTGACCCAGCTGCTCACCACGTCACCCTCGGCGATGCCGGGCGGCACCCGGCCGGAGGCCACGCCACCGACCACGGCACCGAGGAAGAACGGTGTCAGCAGCGAGGACAGCGCGAAGGCGGCGCCGAAGAGGCGGCGCATGCCCGGCGTGCTGACGCTCTTGCGGTAGGCGAACGCCGCTCCCCTGGCGATGATGCCGAACGCCGCCAGCGTGAGCGGGACGTACAGCGTGGTCACCGCCGCGGCGAACGCGCGGGAGAAGCCGGTCCACAGCACCACCAGCACGAAGATCAGCCACACGTGGTTGGCCTCCCAGACCGGGCCGATCGAGTGCTCGATCCGGTCCCGCACCCGGCGCCCGCGTTCCGTGCCGCCTGCCAGCAGGTCCCACACACCGCCGCCGAAGTCCGCGCCGCCGAACAACGCGTAGGCCACCAGGCCCGCGAACGCCGCTCCGAGCACCACCTCCGCCAGCGTCATCGCCGCTCCTGCGGCACCGGGGTGTCCCGATCACGAGCCAACCGGCGCAGCACCACCACGGTGAAGACCGTGAGCACGGTGTAAACGCCCGCGACCGCGACCAGGCCCCAGCCGAGCCCTGGCGCCGGGCTCACGGCGTCAGCGGTGCGCAGGATGCCGTAAACGACCCACGGCTGCCGGCCGACCTCGGTGGTGATCCACCCCGCCTCCATCGCGACCACCGCCGCGACACCGGACACCGCGACGGCGCGCAGGAACCACGCGCTGTGCGGCAGTCGCCGCCTCCGCCACCACACCAGCCCGTACCAGGCGGCGAGCAGCAGCAGCGCCATTCCGATGCCGACCATGGCGTTGTAGGCGAGGTGCACGACGTTGACGGGTGGTCGTTCGTCGGCCGGAACCTCCTCCAGGCCGGGCACGACACCGTCCGGATCGTGGTGGATCAGCAGCGACAGCCCGTACGGGATCTCCACGGCGTAGTGCAGCTGGTCGTCCCAGTAGAGGCCTCCGAGCGACAACCCGGCGCCGGAGGTCGTCTCGTACTGGCCCTCCATCGCCGCGAGCTTCGCGGGCTGGTTGTCGGCCACCACGTTGGCGATCCAGTCCCCGACACCGATCTGCACCGGCGTGGCCAGAGCGGCGACGGTCAGCGGGATGAGCAGTCCCGCCCGGTGGTAGCGGTCCCGCCGGCCGCGCAGCATGCCCACCGCGTACACCGAGGCGATCAGGAACCCCGTCACCATGAAGGCCGCGAGCCACATGTGGACGAACTGCGCCCACGCCGACGGACCGAACATGGCGGCCCACGGCCGCGCGTCGACCACGTTGCCCTGCTCGTCCAGCCGGAACCCGGTGGGGTTGTTCATCCACGCGTTCGCGGACACCACGCAGAACGCACCCACGACGCCCGCGGCCACCATCGGCAGCGCGCTGAGCATGTGCGCCCGCGGCGACAACCGGTTCCAGCCGAACAGGTACACGCCGACGAAGATCGCCTCGACGAAGAACGCGAACCCCTCCAGCACGAACGGGAACCCGAACACCTCGCCGAACCGGCCCATCAGCCCGGGCCAGAGGATGCCCATCTCGAACGACAGCAGGGTGCCCGACACCGCACCGGCCGCGAACAGCACGGCCATCGCCTTGGCCCACTTGTGCGCCAAGGCGTTCAGCACCTCGTCACGGCGCCGATGGCTCCGCCACTCGACGAACACGACGATCGCCGGGAAGGCGATGCCGAAGCAGGCGAACACGATGTGCCACCCCAGCGACAGCGCCATCTGCATCCGCGCCGGGTACAGATTCGCGCTCGCATCAGCCAGGTGTTCCAGCACGACCCTCCCGACCACGCGTCGCCCGACGTGGCCGGACTACCCGCGCGTTCCCCGGCCAAACAACCGCCGGCGAACGTCAGTCCGAAGCGGAGGACGTCCTCTCACGCGACCTCCCGCTGTTCACCTCCGCCGTCCACCGGCCCGGCACGGCGAGCTCGGCCACGTCCGACGTGGCGCTCACCGCGGTGTTACCCCGTCGGGCGAGCCGTCCGACCGGCGGCAGCGGTTACTGCACGGTCCGTTCCACGACGGGCCGGTGACAGCGGACCGGGCTCGGGCCGGAGCCGCAGTCCGCTGCACGCGCTCAGAGGTAGATCGCCAGCGCGACCGTCACCACCCAGGCGAGTCCCAGCGACTGCAGGACCCGGTCGGAGCGGGCCAGGTCGTCCGGCGCGCCCGCCTTGCCGCTGTCCACGTCGACGGCGTAGCGGAGCACGGCGATGACGAACGGCACCATCGACAGCGCGGCCCACGGACTGCCCGTGCGCTGACCGAGCTCGAACGCCCACAGGCCGTAGGTCATGTTCATGACCGCGGCCGACGTGGCCCAGACGAACCGGAGGTAGGTCTCCGAGTACCTGGTCAGCGAGTGGCGGATCGCGGCTCCGGTCTCGTGGAACAGCTTGATCTCGGCGTACCGCTTGCCCGCCACGATGAACAGCGACCCGAACGCGGTCACGAGCAGGAACCACTGGCTCGGCTCGATGTCCGCGCCCATGCCGCCCGCGATGGCGCGCAGCAGGAACCCGGAGGCGACCACGCACAGTTCGAGGACGGGCTGGTGCTTCAGGCCGTAGCAGTACCCGAGCTGCACGACCAGGTAGACGGCCATGAGCACGAGCAGCTTCCAGCCCGCCACCGCGCCGATCGCCAGCGACGCGGCCATCAGCGCACCGGCGGTGCCGAACGCGAGGGGCACGGGGACCACGCCCGCCGCGATCGGGCGGTGGCGCTTCTTCGGGTGGGCCCGGTCGGCTTCGACGTCCTTCGCGTCGTTGACCAGGTACACCGCCGAGGCCGCGCAGCAGAACGCGGCAAACGCCAGCGCCGCCGACCGCAGCACGACGGGTTCCGCGATCCTGCTCGACGCGAAGGGCGCGGCCAGGACCAGGACGTTCTTCACCCACTGGTGCGGCCGGGCGGTCCTGATCAGTCCCCGGACGATCGATGGCCGTGTCTCGGTCGCCACGGTCATCGACGACCCCACACCACGCGCCGCACGCCGCGTGCCACCACGGCACCCAGCACGGCGCCCGCCAGCACGTCGGTCGGGTAGTGCACGCCCAGCACCAGCCTGCTCACCATCATGGGCGGCACGAGGATCGGCACCAGCGGCTGGTTCGTCAGCGCGCCGTAGGCGATCGCTGCCGCCGTGGTGGAGGACGCGTGCGACGACGGGAAGCTCAGCTTGCTCGGAGTTCCCGCCAGCACCTGGACCTGCGCGTGGTGCGGTCGCCGCCGCCGCACCACGCGCTTCACCACGATCGACGCCGCGTGCGCCGCGACGACCGAGGTGGCCGCGACCGTCCACTCAGGACGGCGTGCGCGGTCCACCGCGGCGCCGGCGACGCCCAGGAGCAGCCATCCCGCGCTGTGCTCGCCGAACCACGACAGCAGCCGGGCCGCGTGCACCACGGGTGTCGTGGCCAGGGCCGTCTGCACGGCCACCAGCGCCTCCGCTTCACGATCGCTCATCGAACGCCTTCCCAACCCATCCGGGTCCGGGTGTCGCGGGTGGTCGTGTACCGGCCGGTCTCGTAGAGAGGGGTGGCCTGGTACACCTGGATCGGGTACGGGCGGGAGGTGTCCCGCAGCCGTGCCGGCAACGCGGTGACCTCGTGCGTGGTGACGACGTCCCCGAACAGCGCGCCGCGCACGGGTTGCCAGGTCGCGTCGGACAGGCCGAGCGCCTGCGTGTCGCCCCACTGCACGGCGTAGGAGACAGGTTCGATCACGCCGTCCTGGACGCGCGGCTGGCGCTGGCACGGGAACAGGAAGGCGATCTGCCACGCCACCGCGACAGCCGGTTCGCGAGGCAGGAACTCCCGCAGCCGCACGTACTTCTGCGCGGCGGGCGGGGTGAACTCGCCCTCTCCGGTGAGCCGCACCTGCGTGGCCCCGGCGGGTGCCGGTGGCAGCAGGAGCGTGCGCCGCACCGTGCTGTCCACGTTGTCGGTGACCTCGCCGGTGCCGAGCACCTTCGCGTTCGAGTCCGCGTACTCGTAGGTGACGGGAGCCGGGCCGCCGGTGACGACGGTCGCGATCGGATCGGTCTGGATCGCGAACCACCTGTCCGGCAGGGAGACCAGCGGCTGCGGTGTCGCGACCTCGACCGCGTCCGCCGCGACGCACCGTTCCGCGAGCGGGTCCTGGACGTTCGCGGCCCACGGTGACCACGTGTCCAGCGTGCGCACGGTCGCGACGGTGAAACCGCCCACGAGATAGGCGATGTTGGCGAAGAAGAACATCACCACCACGACCGGTATCGCGATGACCGGTGCGAGAGAACCCTTGCCCCGCCGGTACAACACGACCGCCACGACCACGATCAGCACGAGCCACCAGTACGGCTTGTCGAACTTGAGCACGGACACGTGCGGCGGAACACCCGTGGACGGCAGCCCGAGGTGCCACGAGTAGGGCCACAGGTTGGCGCCGTGCCCCGCGAGGCCCAGCATCGCGACGACGCTGACGATGCCGCCCAGCAGTACCGGCACCGGCATGCGCCGGTCGCTGGTCAGTTCCCGCACCAACGGCACGGAGCCCAGCAGCATCAACGCGATGAACACCGAGCCGATCCCCGCGAGGCTGCCGAAGTGGTGCGTCCACTTGCTGGGTGTCAGCCACAGCAGGAAGAACGCGAACAACGTCGACCAGCCCGCCAGCGCGAGCCTGGGTGGGACGTCGATCCGGCGCGCACGTGCGGCCGTGACGAGCACGACGAACCAGACCAGTGCGACCACGCACACCAGCACCGGCGCGCGTTTGGCGTAGTTCGCCATGGCGTCGCCCTGGTTCAGCAGGAACATCCACCGCGCGAACTCCGTGTACCAGGTCTCCGAACCGGCCATCTTCTTGAAGATCTCCTGTGCGTACAGGAAATCGCGCAGTGTGCCGTCGCTGAACGCCATGATCATCGCGATCGCGCCGGGAGACAGCACGGCGAGCGTCCTCGCCACGACCGTGCGCCAGCCCGCGTCCCTGGTGAGCAGCTTCCACGCGAACGGCAGGCCCGCGAGCAACGGCGCGAGAGTCGTGAAACCCGTGGGGTGCGCGAAGAATCCGATGCCGGCGACGCCCACGGCGGCGGCCAGCAGCGCCAGCCGCTCGCGTTCGACTGCAGCCGTCACCGCCAGCAGCGTGAGCATGCCGCACATGGTCACGACGCCCTCCGGCCGCACCCCCATGTCGAGCGGGAGCCACCACGCCAGGAAGGCCGCGCCGAGCACGACCCCGCTGAACCTGCCCGACACGTAACGACGTGCGGCGAACCACGTCACCAGACCGAAGAGCAGCGCGGGGATGCGCAGCACCACCGGGGCGAAGCCGAAGACCTGCCACTTGGCGAGGAAGTAGTAGAACCAGGAGAACGGTGTGAAGCCCTGGTTGAGGATCTGGTAGTAGTTCCCGACATATCCCTCGAACGGCACGTTCTTGGCCATCGCGCTGTAGTAGCCGTCGTCGTCGGACATCGGCGCCAGGAACAGCCAGAGGATCATGATCGCGGGGACGACCAGGTCGACGGGGCTCAGCCGCCACCGGAACCGGGCCGGCTCGCGGGACACGCGCCGGTCCAGCAGCACCAGGCAGGTGAACGCGGTCGCCGCGCACAGCGCCAGGAGCCCCATCAGCACGATCTTGAGCGGTGTCGGGCTGGTGCTGAACTGGTCGTCCACCCTGATCCGCACGGACAGGTCCGCGGTCGCCGACGCGGTGATCGAGGTCGCCAGCACGTGCACGTCCGGCATGGTCGCGGACCGGCCGATCTCCTTGCCGTCACGCAGGATGCTCAGTCCGCCGCGGTCGCCGGTGACCTGGTAGGAGCAGTCACCCGCGGGCAGCGGCTCGTCCACCGTCGCGACACCGCTGACCAGCAGCCGGTCGTTCTCCGCCTTCACCACGAGGCCTCGTGCCGGAGCCGAGGGCGTGATGGTCGCAACCACGACACCACCACTGGCCTGCGCGGCGCGTGCTGTCGCGCAACTGAAGCGCGCGTCCATCTCGAATGGCCGGTAGGCGCTCAGCGCCAGCATCGTGGATCTGGGCGCCGACGCGTTCTCCGGCCACGCGACGGTGGGATCGTTTATCGTCACGGGCGCGAGCGGCATCAACGCCGACAGCAGCACCGTGAGCGCACCCGACACCACCGCGACGGCCAGCAGCCGTCGTCTCCTCCCCTGTCCGGGTCGAGCGGTCACCGCGGGTGTTTCGGGAGCGAGCGAAATCGTTTCAGTCGTCACGCGCCGATGTCCTAAGGGGGTTTGGAAGGGCGAGGCGTCAGAAGCTAGCGACCGCCCGTTACGCGAGAACCCCGGAGAACCCCCGCATTGCTACGTCTGCGTTGCCATACCCCGCAATCGTGTTACGGAGGGGAAAATCGCCACAGCGCGGCCGATAGGGTCCGGCCATGGTTCGTGCGCTCGGTCTCGTCGGGGTGTGCATCGTCCTGTCCGGACTGCTCGTCAACGCCTACCTGGCGATCGTCGCGCGCAACGTCTCACCCGCCGAGTACAGCGACTTCGGCGCGTTCTGGTCGATCGCGCTGCTCGTCGGGTTCGGCGCTTTCCTTCCCGTGGAACAGGAACTGGCCCGCCTCGGCCCCCGCGCGCTGCGCTCGGCCGCCGTCGTCGCCGGCTGCATGGCGGTCGTCGAGGGCGCGCTGGCCGTGTTCGTCTCCCCCGCCGTCGTGCTGCTGTGCTTCCTGTCCGCGGCGCAGTTCCTGGTGCGGGGCACGCTGATCGGCAGCGGGAGGCTGGCGTGGCACGGCGGCCTGCTGGTCGCCGACACTACCCTGCGCGTGGTGTTCGCGCTGCTCGCCGGCTGGCTCGGGGCCACGACGAGCGCGCAGTTCGAGTGGACGCTCGTGGCGGCGGTCGCGGTGGCGCACCTGCCCGTGCTGGCCGCCATCTGGTGGCAGCAGGACGGCGAAGTGCCCGTGCGCGAGTTCGCCCGCGCGGTCTCCCCGCTGCTCGTCGGCTCCCTGTGCGCGCAACTGCTCCTCAACGGCATCCCCGTGCTGGTGAGCGCGGTCGCGACGCCGGCGGAACGAGCCCACGCCGGGGTGTTCCTCGCGGCCTTCCTGCTCGCCAGGGTCCCGCTCTTCGTCGCGGTCCCGCTGCAGACGGCGCTGCTGCCCGTGCTCGCGGGCAAGCGCAAGCGCACCGTCGTGACCCGTCTCGCGGCCGTGCTCACCGTCGCGGCGGGCTTCGGCGTCGCCGTGGCGTTCACGATCGGGCCGTGGCTGGTGCGGCTGGTGTTCGGTCCTCTCTACGTCGTGTCCGCCGCGGATCTGGCGCTCCTCGCGGTCGGCGTCGTCGCCCACCTCGGGTTGATCGTCACCACCCAGGCCCTCGTCGCGGACGCCCTGCACAGCCGGGTCGCGTGGAGCTGGATCGCGGGCGTCCTGACCGCCGCCGCGACGTTCGCCGTCATCCCCGACCTGGTGCTTCGCGCGGAGATCGCGTTCCTCACCGGATCACTCGCCGGACTGCTCGTCGGACTCCGGCTGCTCACATCCCCACGACAGGAGAGCGAACTGTGCTCGACGACCTCGTCATCGCCCTGACCTACTACTCGCCGTACGTGTCGGGCCTGACCAACTTCGCGCGGGACGTCGCGGAGGGGCTCGCCGAACGCGGCAAACGCGTCTGCGTGGTCACGACCCGCCACGACCCCTCGCTGCCGCACGAGGAGACGATCAACGGCGTGCGCGTGAGCCGCGCGCCCGTGCTCGCCCGGTTCGGCAAGGGCGTGATCAGCCCGGCGTTCGCCACGATGGTGCGCGAGGCGTCGGCGAACGCCAGGGTGCTCAACCTCCACCTGCCGATGCTCGAGGCCGGCCCGGTGGCCGCGCTGGCCAAGTGCCCGGTCGTCGTGACCTACCACTGCGACGTCAGCCTGCCGCCCGGCCTGGTGAACGCGGTGCAGGGCAAGGTGATCGACGCGTCCAGCCGCCTCGCGATGCGGCGCGCGGCGGCCGTCGCGGTGACGAGCGAGGACTACGCGCGGGAGAGCAGGCTGTGGCCGTCCATCCAGCCGCACATGACCGCCGTGCCCCCGCCCTGCCGCCCGGTCCCCGCCGGGACGCCGAGGTTCCGCGACGGCGACGGCCCGCACGTCGGGTTCCTCGGCCGCATCGTCGAGGAGAAGGGCGTCGAGCACCTGGTCGACGGCTTCCGCGCGCTGGAGGACCCGTCCGCCCGCCTGCTGATCGGCGGCGACTTCGGCAACGTCGCCGGGGGCAGCGTCATCGCCCGCGTGCGCGAACGCATCGCGGACGACCCGCGGATCAAGCTGCTCGGGTTCGTGCCGGACGAGGACCTCGGCGACTTCTACGCGTCCCTCGACGTGTTCGCCCTGCCGTCGGTGAACGCGTTCGAGGCCTTCGGGATCGTGCAGGTCGTCGCGATGCTCGCAGGTGTGCCGGTGCTGGCGAGCGATCTCCCCGGCGTGCGCATCCCGGTGCGGGAGACCGGTTTCGGCGTCATCGTGCCGCCCGGCGACGCGGCGGCCATCACCGCGGGACTGCGGTCGTTGCGCGACGAACCCCCGGTCTCCGACGGAACGGCCGCGGCGAAGTTCAGCGTCCCGGCCGTGCTCGACGCCTTCGAGGCGCTGTTCGAGAAGCACGCCCGCGAGCAGGGACCGGTGCCGGACGGTTCCGCCTAGGCCCCGCCCCTGCGGGTCGGCTGCTTCCGCGGCCCGTGGAACACCGCGGACGTCGTCGACGCGCTGTCCGCGGTGCACCCGCTCGCCGAGCCCGCGACGATCGCGTGGACCGAACTGGGCGACGGATAGGACGTCAAGACCCTGATCGACGATGGGCACGGCGTCACCATCAGCTTCGTGACGGTCGCGCGAACCACGAGACTGGCAACCGGCCTGAACCCTGCCGAAACGCTGACCCCGACGTCGTCCACCAGAAAACTTCTCCGGAGGTGCATCCGCGGGGTTCGTGCCGGTCGTACCCCTCCTGACCAGTTCCGCACGACGGACAGGAGTGCTTCGATGCGCAACCGCATGATCACCGCCGGTCTTGCCCTCGGGATGGCTCTCGCGGGCGGTGTGTCCACGGCTCCCGCCGCCACCGCCGCGCCCGCCTCGGCCACTCACAGCTCGGCATGGGGGAACTTCTTCAAAGGGCGCACCGACCTGACGCTCGATCCCGCGGCCGCGGCGGCGTTGACCTCGCTGGGGGTGAAGGTGAAGCCCTTCCTCGCGGGCAGGACGGGATCGGCGATCAGCTTCGGCATCGTCGGGAACCCGTCCGACGGCACGATCGAGCACGTCGGCGGACTCGTGCTGCAGGCCGGTCACACGCGCCTGTACCTGACCAACTACACGATCGACCTGAACCGCGGGGTGGTGTCCGGGCTGGTGGGCTTCCGGCAACGCGCGGACCTCTTCACCATCGGTGCCGCCACCCCGCAGGGCGTCACCCTCGCCCTGACCCCGGGGGCCGCGTCGGTGCTGAACGGCACCTTCGGCGTCACCGCGTTCACCCCGGGCCTCGTGATCGGCTACGGCAACCCGGTCCTGCGCTGAGCACGCCCCTGTCCGGGCCCGCTCACGCCGTCGTGAGCGGGCCCGTCGCGGCCGTCGTGCGAACCGGGCCGGCGAGCCCTAGATTCCGTGAGGTGGTGCGATCTTGCCCGCGGTGGTCACCGTGATGGCCGATGCCAGCGAGTCCCTCGACGAGACGACCAAGTCGTTCGTCGCCGGGGACGACGGTGCGCTGCGCGCGGTCTACGAGCGCTATTCCGCGGCTGTGCTGCGGGTGGCGGCGGCGACGCTGCCGTCGCGGCCGGACGCCGAGGACGTGGTGCAGACGACGTTCGTGACGGCGTGGCGGAGCCGGGAGAGCTTCGATCCCGCCAAAGGGAGTCTGCTCGTCTGGCTGCTCACCATCGCACGTCGCCGTGCGATCGACGTGCTGCGTTCTCGCGGCCGGGACGAGCACGTGGTCGAGGTGCTCCACGCGGCCGCCGCGGGCACGACGTCCGACGAGCCCGTCCGGCCCGAACGCGTGATCGACAGAATGGTGATGCTGGAGGCGATCGCCGCGCTGCCACCCCAGCAGCAACGCGTTCTTCTGCTCGCCTTCTACGATGACCTCACGCACGACCAGATCGCCGCGGCGACCGGCATGCCGCTCGGCACGGTGAAGAGCCATCTGAGGCGCGGAATGGCACGACTCAGGCAGCGGTGGGAGGTGGACCGTGGCACACGCCGACCCTGACGCGCTCACGTTGCTGGCGCTGGGCGAACCGGCACCTGATCGGTCCACTGAGGACCACCTGCGCACCTGTGCCTACTGCCGCTCCGAGGTGGAGGCGCTGCGCGAGGTGGTGTCCCTCGGCCGCGAAGCCCGTGCGGAACTGGATCTGCCCGCACCACCCGACGCCGTCTGGAACCGCATCGCGGCCGAGACGGGCCAGGAGGCGATCGCGCCTGTAGTTCCCCTGCGGCGGCCACCACGCCGCTGGCGCGCGTTCCTCGCCGTCGCGGCTGTGGCGGCCGTGGTCGGCGCCTCCGGCGCGATCGTGGTGGAGCGGGCCATGAGGACCGCTCCCGCGGTCACCGAACAGCTCGTGGCGCAGACGGACCTGGTCCGGCTGGGCACCGCCCCCGACACCGCTCGCGGGACCGCCCAGGTCGTGCGCACCGACGGCCGCACCGTGCTGCGCGTGTCGGTGGACGGAATGCCGGCACCCGAAGGGCTGTACCAGGTGTGGCTCTACGACGGCGCGGCCGTCATGATCCCCCTGGGCGTGCTCACGGGCGGGCAGGCCGACATGCCGATCCCCGCGGGGGTCGACCTGCGCACCTTCGGCGTGGTGGACGTGTCCGCGCAGCGGCTGGGTCAGCAGGAGCACGGCGTCAGCATGCTCCAGGGAAACCTCAGCTGAGCCGGCCACGGCGAATGCGTGCGCCCATCATGCAGGCGTTGTCGCGGCGGGTGACGATGGATTCATGGCTGGACGGGAAGTCGAGGTGCCGCCCACCGCTGGATGGTCTCTCACCCAGCGGTGGCTCCTCCGACGACACCGGGCGGCCGCGATGACGAGTGCGGACCCTTCTACCGTCAGGACGCCGGGTTCCGGTCCAGCACCTCCAGCAACCGCGCGGCGCCCCGCTCGGGCCCCGCTGCCCGCACGGCGTCCCTCAGCTCCGCGATCGAGCTCGGGTCCGCCAGCACCGCCTTCAGCGCGTTCTCCACGTCTTCGGGTGTGGCGGCGTTGGGATCCAGGCACACGCCCGCACCTGAGCGCTCGGCGTCGTGGGCGATGCAGAACTGGTCACTGGAAAAGGGCAGGACCACAGCCGGAACTCCCGCCTCGAGGCATTCCGTGAAGGAGTTGTTCCCGCCGTGGTGCACCATCGCGGCGACGTGCGGCAGCAACGCGCGCTGCGGAACGACCGGCTCGACGACCACGCGGGGATCCGCGGCCAGGTCGGCGAGTTCGGCGACCCGGCCACCGGCCGCCACCACGACGGTCAGGCCGGGAACCCGGAGTGCTCCGCGGACCACGGTGCGCAGGACGTCGTGCCTGGCGGACAGGAACGTCCCCAGCGCCACGAGAAGGACACGGCGGCCACGGACCCGGTCGAGCCAGGTCTCGTCCAGCGCCTCGGGAGACGTGCAGTGGCCGAGGAAGATCCGGGGCTGGTGCTGCGGCAACGGAGGCAACCAGGGCAGCTCCGGGTAGTTGACGACCGCGGCGCGGGAGGAGGTCAACGCGAAGGCACGACGCGGCGCCGGCGTGGCCGGCGAGAACTCCCGCAGGAAGCGGGCGAACGCGGCGGTGAGGGCGAGATCGGTGAGGCGGACCTCGGCGGAGAGCAGCTCCAGCTCTGCCGGTGCCGGCCGCACCGCGGACGGCCAGGCCTGGGGCAGACCGAAGAACTGGTCGTCCTCGGCGACCAGGTAGCTCGGATGACCGGTGACGTAGGACACGAACGGCAGGCCCAACGCGTGCAGTGCAAGCGTTGTGGCGTAATCGATCTGGTCGACGACGTACCAGTCGGGCCGCACGCTTTCCTGCAACGCGGCCACACCGCGCCACACCTGCTCCGGCGCGGCGAGCGGTTCCGCCCTCCTGCGGCGCGTCTGCGCGAGCAACGCGGCGGCCGCACCTCCTTCGGTGGCACGGAGAAAGCCGGTGAGCTCACTTGCGGAGCGCTGGTCCTGCTCGGTCCGCTCCGCGATCCCGCTGTTCGAGTCGCGCGTGGTTTTCAGTGCCGCGAAAGGAAGACCGCGGGCGAGGTCGGCGAACTCAGGACCACACGCGAACGTCACCTCCCGCGCACCCGCCGCGTTCAGCGCGGCCGCGAACACGGACATCGGCTGCGCGTGGGAGCGAAACGGCGGACTGACAACGACAAACCGTGACACAGGTCTCCTCCTCGTTGCTACTGCTCGAAAATTGTTCGATCCGACCACCCCTTCCGGTTCGAACAACGGATGTGCGGACACATCTCGAAGTACAGCGAGCGCTGCTAGCCAGGAGCGCCGGGAACGCCCCGCAGGTGACGGCACCCCACGACCTGCTCTCCCCGTTGCTCCAGGACCCGAGCCCGAGGACCTTCTCCCTGACGTGTGAAGAGGTTCCCGCGACGGTGCGGGAACACGGCGCCGGACCGGTGACCGAGGAACTGCGCGGGGCACTTCTGTCCACGCAGGACCGCGAGCTCACCGCGAGCCTGCTCGACATCGCGACCACGCACCGCCTCGCACCGCTCAACGCGGACGAGGCGCGCGCCGCTGCCACGGGCCCGGCGTTGTGGCGCTACCTGCACGCGCTCGGCGAGCCGGTGGACGACACACCCCGTTCCCCCTACGAAAAGCTCATGCTCGACCTGCTGCACGACGACATCGCGTTGCCGGTCGCACCGCCCGCCACGGGACCCGTGATCGCCCAGGCGATGCTCATCGGTGGCACCGCGCGGCCGGGCGAGGGCGCGAGCGGCGGGCTCAGCGTGTTCCTGTCGTCCCTGGCGGACGCCCTGGTGCGGCGGAACGACATCGGCCGCGTGATCACCGTCGTGCTCGCGCACGAACCCACCACCGTGACCGTCAGGAAGGACCCCGAGCTCGACCACTGGACGGTGCACGTCCCCGTCGACTCGCCGGTGGCGGTCGCCCAGCCCGACATGGCCCGCCACAGGGCGGGGATCACCTGGTGGCTCACCGAGCTCCTGCCGCGATGCGGCCTGTCACCGGAGGTCGTGCACGTCCGCTACTCCGACGACGGGTCCCTCGCCGTGGCCGACGCCGCACGGCTGCTCGGCGCGAAGCTGGTGTTCACCGTCACCCCGGACCCGCACCGGCATCTCGCCGAACGCCATCTCGACGACGCCGAGGACCTCACGGCGATGCGCTTCGACCTCCACCGCGTGCGCGCCGCCGACCACCTCGTCGAGCGAGCGGACCAGGTCATCACCATCGGCGGCAAGCAGGACGAGGTGCTGGCGCACTTCCCCCGGCTCACGCCCACGACGGTGACGGCACTCGAGGAAGGAATCACCCCGGCACCCCCGCCGTCCACCCGGTCGCTGGTTCGGGAGTTGTTCTCCCCCTCGGCTTCGCCCCGCCTCGACGCCACCGCCGAAGGGCTGCCCGTGCTGCTGAACGTGGGGCGGCTGCACCCGATGAAGCAGCAGCCCCTGCTGGTGAGGGCGTGGCTGGAGGCAGGCCTGCACCACCGGACCGCTCTGGTGATCATCGGCGGCTCCTCCACCGACCGGACACCGGACGAGCAGGCGGTGCTCGACGAACTGCTCGACCTGGCTCGGTCCACGCCCTCGGCCCGCGGGCGGCTCGCGGTCCTCCCCGCCTGGTCCAACGGCGACATCAGGCGGCTGCAACACGAACTGGCGGCCAGTCCCCCGCTTTCCGGGGCGCCGCACATCTACGCGTGTTCCAGCGCGAAGGAGGAGTTCGGCATCGCCGTGCTCGAAGCCATGGAAGCCGGGTTGCCGGCGGTCGGCCCTCAACGAGGCGGGCTGCGCTGCTACGTCGACCACGGCGAGAACGGCTTCCTGGTCGACACCTCGACCGCGCGGTCGCTGGGCGAAGGGCTCGCACACGTCGTCGGGCTCGGCGCCGCCGCGGCCCCGATCGCGGCGGCAGGGCAGCGCACCGTGCGCCGGCGCTTCCACATCGACGCCGTCGCGGAGCCGTTCGCGGCGCTGTACCGCCGGCTGTCACCGGAGCATGTGACGCAGCAGGCACGAACCGGCTCGGGCACCGCGACGAATCCCTGATGGAGAACGGAGGTCATCCATGAACTCCCACCGCGGTGAACAGCCAGTGCTGATCACCTCTGCCGCGCCCTCTTACCAGGACCAGCTCACGGCCCGGCGGCGCCGCTACGCCCTCATCATGAGCATGCGCATCCCCTGCATCGTGCTGGCCGTGCTGTTCGCACAGGTGTGGTGGCTGGCGCTCGGACTCATCCTGCTGTCCGTGCCGCTGCCGTGGATGGCGGTCCTGATCGCCAACGACCGGCCGCCGCGCAAGGCCGAGAAGCCGCACAAGATGACGCCGACCAGGCGTGCGCTCACCACCGCAGCTGAGAATCGCTCTTCCCGATGAAGGACATCTCTCAGCTACCCGGCCGTGATGACGATTCATCGTTGTGCAATGGACCCGGCGTGCGCCTACCGTCGAAGACGGACCGATCGACGATCACCCGCGCCGTCTTCATCGAGGCTGTGGGTCCGGCGTTCTGGGAGCGGAAGTCATGAGTGCCATCACCACGCCGACGAAGCCGGCCAACGCGGCCGCGCGCGTCGC
>NZ_FOFV01000035.1 GCF_900111005.1 Lentzea albida | reverse complement strand
CACCAGGGGATCGGGCGTCTTGGCCGGGCTGTGGTGCGGCCGCGAGCTGCGGTCGGCCATCCCGGCTTCGCCCTCGAGCCGGTAGCGCTCAGCCCATTTACGTGCTGTTCTGACCGAGGTCATGAACATTCTCGCGGCCTCGGCGGGACGCCAGTTCTGCTCGACGACCAGACGCGCCAGGCGCAGCCGGGCACGCGGCGTCAGCGCCGCGTTAGGGTGGGACACGAAGGCCTCCGGGTGGTGAAGCGGTTCCTAGACAACTCCACTTCACATCCAGAGGCCTTCACCTGTCTTCACGACAGGCCGTCACCCGCCCAAACCGGAACAACGTCCCCGGACATCACAACTAGGCGAGGGGAGGGCGCACGAGCCGTGCGCCCTCCGCCCGTTCGATCAGATCTGCAGCTCGGTCTCGATGCGCTTGAGCTGGTGCCGCGCCAGGGCGAGGTTCGAGACGTCCCTCTCCAGGACCAGGTAGAGGAACAGCGAGCCCCTGGCCTTCACGCCGCCCATCAACCGGATGAGGTGGTACTGGCGGTGCAGGGTGATCAGGATGTCCTCGATGGTGTCGCTGAGACCCAGTGTCTGGATCACCCGGAGTTTCGACCGGACGACCTCGGTGTTGCCGGCGGCCGCGATCTCCAGGTTCAGCCAGTCGCCGCCGCCGCTCGTGCCGAGCGACATCCCGCTGTCGTAGTCGACCAGCGCGACGCCGACGGCGCCGGAGATGGACATGGCCTCTTTTAGTGCGGTGTCGATGTTCATCAAACTCCACTTTTCTGTGTCAACTGGTGATCGAGGCAACGTGGCCGGCTCGCTCCCCGATCGCGTGCGGACACGTCTCCACATCGATGAGAGCAATGAACCGAATGCGGACATGTGCTACGACCATTTTTTCGGTGGATGGTGCGTCAGGGGGTCATGATCGAACCGATCCGTTCGATCGCCGGTCGCGTCTCGTGCAGGAGGCGCCCGAGGTTCAGGCCCTTGTCGCCGAGCACGACCATCAGCGCGGTCCGGCTGATGGAGTACACGGCCATGTAGCCTTCGCTGCCGAACACCACGGTCTGGCGGAGCGCGCCCAGACCGACCACCTCGGCCGCCTGGCGCGCGATGCCGAGATCGGCGGCCGCGAGCGCCGAGATGTGCGAGGGTTCGACGTTCTTCGCGACGTCGGTGAGAATCGGGATCCCGTCGGACGCGGCGATCACCGTGTCCGTCACTCCGGCGACGTTCTCTCTGACTTTCCGCAGTTCGGCGGCCAGGGCGTCGTAGTCCAATCCAGTTCCTTTCCGCTGCCCGGCCCCGGAGCCCGAGGGCGCAGGGAGGGCAGACCCCAGTGCGAAAAACTGAAGGCCGTCGCCGGCGGGGCGATGTCCAGCAGTTCTTCACCGAGCATTCGGGAGATCTCGGCGGTGACCGGGTGGAGGCTCCTGCCGGTCGCGAAGGCGATGTCCCGCGCACTGCGCCTTCCCGTGGCGTGCGCGACGATCTCCCGTCGTTCCTCGGACGACGGTGTCCTCCTGCCCGGCACCAGCCGGTCCCGGTAGGGGGAGAACGGGACCGTCAGCGCGTCGAGCAGCCCTGCCACCTTCTCGAGCAGGAGAGCCGGCGCGATGCCGTTCGCGGGCAGCAACGGCACGTCGGTGGATTCGGTGTCGATGACGCATTCCTCCACGTCACCGGCGGCGGTGGCGAACGCTCCGTCGTGCAGGGCGGCCAGGGCGACCGCCTCCACCTCGGCGGGCCCGACGGACCCGCGCGCGACGAGCGCGTCCCGGAGAGACCCGGCGGCGACGCTCTCCACGAGCGCCGCGTACCACTCCTGCGCGCTGATCACGCCCGAGCTCACCAGCAGCGTCTCCACTCCCGGGGAACCGGCGCTCTCCACGGCGACCACCACGCCTTCGTGCAGGTGGAACACCCCACCGGCATTGCCGGAGACACGCAACACCCCCGTGACACGGCGGTCGTGGGATTGCGTCAAGGCACATTCGAGGGCGTCGAATGCGGCTCGATGGTCGCGTAACAGAGGTCACTCCGAGTCAATTCGATCTAACCGAGCGGAATCGTGTCGAATAACCGCCCAATCGGGCACTTCTGGCTCATCGAAGGAGTGACCGACGCCGTTACTTCTTACCTGTCGGTATCGCAAAAGCGTGCGGGTAACTACACGATCGAGTGAATGATTCCAGATCGCGTGGCAACATTTTCGAAAAGTATTTATTCGACTTCTATGGGCTTTTCAGTGGTCGGCGAGTTCTTCGCGCTTGCGCACCTCGTCGGTCCGCAGGATGGCGAACTTCCGGTCGTGCGCGCCGAGCACTTTCAGGAAGCCCGGGCTCGTCTCGAACACGTAGACCTCGCGGTCGTCGTTGATCCGTTCCTTCGGCATCCACGGCGTGCTGACGACGGCGGCCACCGCGAGCGCGGACCCGGCCAGCAGCCACGCGAACCACTTAAGCAACCACCGCGCGTTCCGGATGGCCAGCACCATCGCCGCCCCGATCACCACGGCCCCGGCCGCCAGCCACCACCGGTGGTACGTCAGCGTGTGCGACACCATCAACGCGATGAGCACGATCAACGTGAGCAACGCCGTCGTGTTCGCCCGCTCGGGATCCTTGCGCGTGCGCAGGTAGAAGAAGAACGTCGCGGGCGTGACGATCATCAGCAGCACCGTGCTGATGCGGTCGTCGGCCATGAACGTGCCGAGGAACAGGCCGGGCGCGTCGTCCAGCTCGAGCGTGTGCAGGAGCGCGAACGCCGTGTGCCAGTCGTAGTGGGAGACGGCGAGGAGGCGCAGGAGGACGAAGAGGACGGCGGCGCCGGTCAGCGCGGAACCCGTGTGCTTTGCACTCACGCGCAGCACTATGTCGCATCGGCCACCGATGCAGCTGCGTTGGCGTATCCCGGGTCACAGTGGTCCGGACGTGCGCGGTTACCCTTGTCCGCACATCCCGTACCTGTTTTCGAGGAGTCACACCGTCGTGTCCGAGCGCACCCTGGTTCTCGTTAAGCCCGATGGCGTCGCCCGTGGTCTCGTTGGCGAGGTGATCGCCCGCATCGAGCGCAAGGGCCTGAAGCTCGCCGCCCTCGAGCTGCGCACCGCCGACCGCGCCACCGCCGAGCAGCACTACGCGGAGCACGACGGCAAGCCGTTCTACGGCGACCTGGTCGACTTCATCACCGGCGGCCCGCTGGTCGCGCTGGTCGTCGAGGGCGTCCGGGCCATCCCGGCCTTCCGCCAGCTCGCCGGCGGCACCGACCCCGTCGAGAAGGCCACGCCCGGCACGATCCGCGGCGACTTCGGCACCGAGGTCCAGTACAACCTGGTCCACGGGTCGGACTCGGCCGAGTCGGCGGAGCGCGAGATCAAGATCTGGTTCCCGAACCTCTGAGGGTTCTGGGTTTTCGGGGGGACGGCTTGTGGGGGCGCGCAGCTTCCGCGGGTCGTCCCCCTGTTTCGTTGGCGCGCTGCGCGGTTGTTGTCCGTAGGTGGTCGGGTTGCTTTGGGATCTGGCGGCTGATTCCTGGGGCTCCGCCCCAGACCCCGCCAATCTGATCAAAAGCCGGGCCGGCGCCGCTCGCGGGTTGATGGCACGCCTGGTGCTTTGGGCGGCTGCGCGTTGCGTTGGTGGGTTGCGTTTTCGTGGGGTGGCTTCGTCACGAGTCGTACCAGAGCGGGCCACATGCCAGTAGGGGTGTCAACTCGACGAAGAGCGTGTCGAGTTGACACCCCTACTGGCATGCAGCAAGTGCAGTGGCACGACTCGTGACGAAGCCACCCCACCCGGGCATCTTGGTAGAGACGGCTCGCCTGCGGCGTCGCGGCTGATCAGGCGCTGGCCACGAGCGCATGCTCTGACTGCTCGCCTCCGGCTTCGCCCCGCCCAGCCCGGCTCCGCCCAGCCCGGCTCCGCCCGGCCCTGGCCTGCCCGGCGCGACACAGCCCGCCTCAGCCCGCTCCACCACCACCGCTTCGGCGCGTCCCGCATCCCGGCCCAGCCAGCCCCGGCCCCACCCAAGCCCCACCCAGCCTCGCGCGCTCAGCCCGCCCGCCGCGGGCTGCTCCCCAACCCACCCGCCGCGGCCCCGTTCAAAACCGTCCCCTCCGGATATCCGAGCGGCAGGTACATCCACACGTCATCCCACCGCTCACCCCCCACTGCGATCGCATTGGGCATCCGCCCGCACTCCCGGAACCCGAGAGCCTCATACAGTTCGATCGCCCCGTGGTTGTTCCCGCGCACGCCAAGCGAAAGGATCTCGAGACCGGCCGCACGCGCGTTCTCCACCAGCCCCTCCACCACCAGCCGCCCGAGCCCCAGCCCGCGCGACGAAGGGTGCGCCATGATCTGCTGGATCTCCGCACGGTGTTGGAAGACGGCGGTCGAGCCGCGCCGCCACAGCCCCACGGCCCGCACCACGCCGTCCACGCGCGCCACCGCGAAGGCCGCGTCGCCGTCCCTCACCAGCTTCAGCACGGTGTCCAGCCACGAGGAGATGCGCTCGAAGGAGGGCGGCGAGTGGTAGCCGACCGCGCCGCCTGCCGCCACCACGTCGTGCACCACCTCGTGGATCTCGGCGCGGAGGTGGTCGTCGGCTTCCGAGAGCCAGTGCAGCGTCCTCGACATGCGCTGATCGTAATTGCGTCGAGAATTGTCAGACCCCTTCGTTAACGTCGGGTGGGTGGACAACCTCGTTGAGGCCAAGGCCCTCACCAAGCACTTCGGATCGTTCGAGGCCGTGCGCGGCATCGACGTCGAGGTGCGGCGGGGGGAGGCGTTCGGGTTCCTCGGGCCCAACGGGGCCGGGAAGTCGTCGACCATGCGGATGATCTCGTGCGTGTCCGGGCGCACGGGCGGGGATCTGAAGGTCCTCGGCATGGACCCGGCCACGCAGGGGCCGCAGATCCGCGCGCGGCTCGGGGTGGTGCCGCAGCTCGACAACCTCGACACCGAGTTGACGGTCCGGCAGAACCTGCAGATCTACGGGCGGTACTTCGGGATGTCGCGGGCGAAGTGTCGCGCGAAGGCCGAGGAGTTGCTGGAGTTCGCGCAGCTCTCGGACCGGGCCGACCACGAGGTCGAGCCGCTCAGCGGCGGGATGAAGCGGCGGCTCACGATCGCGCGGTCGCTCGTCAACGACCCGGAGCTGCTGCTGCTCGACGAGCCGACGACGGGGCTCGACCCGCAGGCGCGACATCTGTTGTGGGACAGGCTGTTCCGGCTCAAGCAGGACGGTGTCACGCTCATCATCACGACGCACTACATGGACGAGGCGGAGCAGCTCTGCGACCGGCTCGTGGTCATGGACGGCGGGCGGATCGCGGCCGAGGGGTCGCCCAGCGAGCTGATCAACCGGTACTCGACCCGCGAGGTGCTGGAGCTGCGGTTCCAGCCCGGGGCCGAGAAGCCCGACCTCGCGCGGTTCGCCGAACGGGTCGAGGTCTTGCCGGACAGGTTGCTGCTTTACACGCAGGACGGTGAGCACGCGCTGAGCGAGGTGCACGCCCACGGGGTGCAGCCGGTGCAGAGCCTGGTGCGGCGCAGTTCGCTGGAGGACGTGTTCCTGAGGCTCACCGGCCGGACGCTGGTGGACTGATGGAGACGTTGAGGGCTTCCTGGTTCGGGTTCGAGAAGACCTGGACGTGGTACCGGCGCAACTGGCGGGCCACGGCGGTGTCGAGCTTCTTGACGCCGGTGCTGTTCCTGCTGGCGCTCGGACTGGGGTTCGGGTCGCAGGTGCAGTCGACGGCGTTGATCGGCGGCGTGCCGTACCTGCAGTACCTCGCGCCCGCGCTGGTCGTGGTCACGGCGGTGCAGGGGGCGACGTTCGAGTCGACGTTCCCGGTCATGTCGCAGTTCATGTGGCAGAAGTCGTTCATCGCCATGGTGGCCACCCCGATCACGCCGGCGCAGGTGCTCTACTCGCAGGTGATGTGGATCGGGTCGCAGTTGTTGCTGCGGTCGGTCGTGTTCGTCGGCATCGCCGCCGCCCTCGGTGCGGCGGCCGGGCCCGGCATCCTGCTGGCGATCCCGGTCGCGACGCTCGCGGGGCTGGCGTTCAGCGCGCCCCTGGTGGCCTACAGCGCGACGCTGGAGAAACCCGAGGCGTTCAACAACATCTTCCGGTTCGTGCTGATGCCGATGACGTTGTTCACCGGCGCGTTCTTCCCGGTCAGCCAGCTGCCGGACTGGTTGCTGCCGCTCGTGTGGCTGACGCCGGCGTGGCACGGCATCGAGCTCGCACGCGGTGCCACGTTCGGCACGTTGGACCTCTTACCGGCGTTGGGGCACACCGCGTACCTCGGCGCGTTGGTCGCTGTCGGCGTCGCGCTCGGCGTGAAGTTCTTCCACCGGAGGCTGGCGGTATGACGCAGACCCTCGACCGAGCCGACCAGGCCAAGCCCGCGAGCGTGGGGCTGCTGTGGCGCGTGATCCCGCCGGGGCTCTACGGGCGCAGGGCGAGCATGCTCGTCGAACGGTCCGCGGTAGTGAACAGGCGGGCGTGGTTCGTGCTGGTCGGCGGGGCGTTCGAGCCGATGCTGTTCCTGTGGTCGCTGGGGCTCGGGTTCGGGCAGATGGTGACGGCGGTAGCCGGGCCGGACGGGCGGCCGATCAGCTACGCGGCGTTCGTGGCGCCCGCGCTGCTGGCGGCGAGCGCGATGAACGGTGCCGTGTACGACGCGACGTTCAACGTGTTCTTCAAGTTCAAGTACGCGAAGCTCTACGACGCGATGCTCACGACGCCGATGGGGCCGATGGACATCGCGATCGGCGAGATCTCGTGGGCGTTGCTGCGCGGCGGCCTGTACTCAGCTGGGTTCCTCGGCGTGATGCTCGCGATGGGGCTCATCGCCTCGCCGTGGGCGTTGCTGGCCCTGCCCGCGGCGCTGCTGGTGGCGTTCGCGTTCGCGGCGGTGGGCATGGCGGCGACGACGTTCATGCGCTCGTGGCAGGACTTCGACCTGGTGCAACTGGCGGTGCTGCCGCTGTTCCTGTTCTCGACGACGTTCTACCCGCTGTCGGTCTACCCGGGCTGGCTGCAGACCGTCGTGACGTGGACGCCGCTCTACCACGCCATCGAGCTCATGCGCGGCCTCACGCTGGGCGTGGTCGGCTGGGGCATGCTCGGCCACCTCGCGTACTTCGCCGTCCTGGCGGCCTTCGGGACGGTCGTGGCGGCGCGCCGGCTGGGCAAGTTGTTGCTGGACTGACCGCGTTCGGCCCCGCCGCCACGGGGCCGTTACTCTGGTCGTGTGAGTGTCGAGTCTGTTTTCCCCAGGTTGGAGCCTCTGCTGCCGCGGATCTCCAAGCCGGTGCAGTACGTCGGCGGGGAGCTCAACGCGACCGTCAAGGACTGGGACGCGGCGTCCGTGCGCTGGGCTTTGATGTACCCCGACGCGTACGAGGTCGGCCTGCCCAACCAGGGCGTCATGATCCTCTACGAGATCCTCAACGAGCTGCCGGACGTGCTCGCCGAGCGCACGTACGCCGTGTGGCCGGACCTCGAGAAGCTCATGCGCGAGCACGACGTCCCGCAGTTCACGGTCGACGGGCACCGCCCGCTGAAGGCGTTCGACCTGATGGGCATCAGCTTCGCGACGGAGCTGGGCTACACGAACATGCTGACGGCGCTGGACCTCGCCGGCATCCCGCTGCACGCCGCCGACCGCACCGAGGCAGACCCGATCGTGGTCGCCGGAGGGCACGCGGCGTTCAACCCGGAACCGATCGCGGACTTCGTGGACGCGGCGGTGCTCGGCGACGGCGAAGAGGCCGTCCTCGAGATCACCGAGATTGTGAAGACGTGGAAGGCCGAGGGCTGCCCCGGCGGCCGCGACGAGGTGCTGACGCGCCTCGCCGAGACCGGCGGCGTGTACGTCCCGCGCTTCTACGACGTGGAGTACCTGCCCGACGGCCGCATCCAGCGCGTCGTGCCGAACCGCGACCGGGTCCCGTACCGCGTCTTCAAGCGCACCACGATGGACCTGGACGCGTGGCCGTACCCGAAGCAGCCGCTGGTGCCGCTCGCCGAGAGCGTGCACGAGCGGATGAGCGTCGAGATCTTCCGCGGCTGCACCCGAGGCTGCCGCTTCTGCCAGGCGGGCATGATCACCCGCCCGGTGCGCGAGCGGTCCATCGAGGGCATCGGCGCCATGGTCCAGAAGGGTCTGGAGGCCACGGGCTTCGAAGAGGTCGGCCTGCTTTCGTTGTCGAGCGCCGACCACAGCGAGATCGCCGAGATCACCAAGGGCCTCGCCGACCGCTACGAGGGCACGAACACGGGCCTGAGCCTGCCGAGCACCCGCGTGGACGCGTTCAACATCGACCTCGCGAACGAGCTCTCCCGCAACGGGCGCCGCTCGGGCCTCACCTTCGCGCCCGAGGGCGGCAGCGAGCGGATGCGCCGCGTCATCAACAAGATGGTGTCCGAAGAGGACCTCATCAGGACGGTGTCGGCCGCGTTCTCCAACGGCTGGCGGCAGGTGAAGCTCTACTTCATGTGCGGCCTCCCGACCGAGGAGGACGAGGACGTCCTGCAGATCGCGGAGATGGCGAAGAACGTCATCCGAGCCGGCCGCCAGGCCAGCGGCCGCAACGACGTCCGCTGCACCATCTCGATCGGCGGCTTCGTGCCCAAGCCGCACACGCCGTTCCAGTGGGCCCCGCAGTGCGACCCGGACACGGTCGACGACAGGCTGAGGAAGTTGCGCGAGGCCGTCAACGCCGACCGCAGCCTCGGCCGCAACATCGGCATGCGCTACCACGACGGCAAGCCGAGCCTCATCGAAGGCCTGCTCAGCCGAGGTGACCGCCGCATCGGCAAGGTCATCGAGGCCGTGTGGCGCGACGGCGGCCGGTTCGACGGCTGGAGCGAGCACTTCAGCTACGACCGCTGGACCGCCAAGGCCGCGGAGCAGCTCGAACCGCTCGGCGTCGACCTCGCCTGGTACACGACCCGCGAGCGCGAGGAGCTGGAGGTCCTGCCCTGGGACCACCTCGACTCGGGCCTCGACAAGGAATGGCTCTGGGCCGACTGGCAGGACGCCCTCGACGAGCGCGAGCAGGACGACTGCCGCTGGACCCCGTGCTTCGACTGCGGCGTCTGCCCGGCCATGGGCACGGACATCGAGGTCGGCCCGACGGGCCGCAAGCTGCTGCCGATCTCACCGGTCGGCGTCGGCTCACCGGTGAAGAACCCGGCCCTCACGCCGTGAGGCGCGGGTAGGGGACACCAGCCGAGGGACAGGGCCTGCGCAAGCGGGCCCTGTTTCGCGTTGTCGGCCACACGGCGTGGGCATGTCCTCTGGGCGGGCGCGCCGCCCACACAACGTCGCTCACGGACGCTAGGCGTCAAGCACTGTCACCCAACGCGCGCACACCACCACTCGCGCTCGACGCGCGCGCACCCCACCGTCAGAGCCCCGCACAGCCCAGAACCCAGAGCGGCTACTTCGTCACCGCGGCCAAAGCGTCCACCAGCCCGTGCCCGTAGAACGAGTTGTACTCCGAGTACCCGGTGCAAAAGGCGTCCTGCACCCCGGTCCCGTTCAAGTCGTAGTCCGCCGGGCAAGCCAGCGTCTCGGCCTGGACGTTCAACATCCGCCCCAACGACACCGCATCCGCCTCGGGGTGCGTGGACGCGATCAAAGCCGCCACCCCGGCCGCGTGCGGTGCCGCCATCGACGTGCCACACGAGTAGTCGTAGCCGGAAGGCACGGTCGACAACACACATCCGTTGGGCGAGCGCACGTCACCACCGGGAGCCGTCACGTCGATCGCGCCCAGCCCGTACGAGCTGTACCCCGCCTTGGTCTTGGTCGACTCCACCGCCGACACGCCGACCACGTTCTTGAGCTGCGCCGGCAGCACCACGCACGTCGAGTCGACCGGCCTGGTCTGCGCGTCGCCGTTGGTCGGCGACATCGAGTCGCGGCCGGGACGGGACAGGTCCGCGGCGGCGTTGCCGGCGGCGGCGACCGTCAGGACGTTCTGCGAGGTGGCGTAGTCGACGGCGCGGCGTACGGCCTCGTAGATGACGCGCTGGCCCGGCTCGCTCTGGCAGGTGAAGAGGTACGGGTCGATGAAGTAGCTGTTGTTGGTGATCGTCATGCCCTGCGCGGCGGCCCACATGAAGCCGCACACCGCGTACTCGGGGTAGATGAAGCCCTCGTCGTCGACGACCTTCACGGACGCGATGCGCACGCCGGGCGCGACGCCCACGACACCGCGGCCGTCGTCCGCCGCGGCGATGGTGCCGGCGACGTGCGTGCCGTGGGGCGAGGTCGTCGGGGCCCACGCGGACGGCGTCGTGTCGGGCTTGCCGGTCAGGCAACCGGCGGAGAGTTCCGGGGCCAGCGCGTCCGCCAGGTCCGGGTGGCGGGCGTCGACGCCCGAGTCCAGCACGCCCACGACGACGGACTTGGACCCCGTCGTGACCTCGTGGGCGGCGGGGGCCTTGATGAGATCCATGTCCCACTGCTCGCCGGAACGCACGCCGGACGGGCGGAGCAGTTCCGTGTCGTCCTTCTTGCGCTTCGGGGAGCGCTTCACGCTCTCGGCCTGGGCGCTGTACGCGCGCTGCGGGCCGATCAGCTTGAGGAACGACGGGTCCGGCGAGGTCGCCACGGCGACCGAGATCTCGGGGTAGTAGACCGTCGTCGTGCCGCAGGCCTCTGTGATCTCCGCGTCCGCCATCGCAGGGGTCGTGAGCTGCGAGAACACCACCAGGTAGCGCAGCAGCGGACCGGGCTGGATGCACTCCGGGGTCACCGGGGAGACCCACGGCTGCGCGGCTGCGGGCAGGGACGCCGCCAAGCACCCGGCCGCGAGCAGTGCGGTCATCGCCGCCGCTCGAGCGCGGTGGAGCAGAGGCACCAGGGACCTCCAGGTAGGCAGGGCGTCCAGTCAGCCGGACCGTAGCCACGCGCAACGATCTAGACAAGCTGAACGTTCTGAATCAGGTTCACGGTACCGTCCTCATGGACGAACAGCCTGCGCCGATGGGACCGCTCACCCGTCGGAACACCACTCGGGAGCACCACTGAGCCGCAACCTGCCCAACAACCCCTCCGCCGCCGCGGTGCAGAAACTG
Organism: Lentzea albida; assembly: GCF_900111005.1. GTDB lineage: Bacteria > Actinomycetota > Actinomycetes > Mycobacteriales > Pseudonocardiaceae > Lentzea > Lentzea albida. The sequence continues at coordinate 36,334 of NZ_FOFV01000035.1, read as the reverse complement.
CGCCTGCGCTACACCAAGCGGGGGAGGCTGCGATTCACTTCGCACCGCGACATCGCTCGCACGTTCGAACGCGCGCTGCGCCGGGCAGGCGTACCCATGGCCTACTCCCAGGGGTTCAGCCCTCACCCGAAGGTGTCGTGGGTCGGCGCCGCGCCGACCGGCGTCGCCAGCGAGGCGGAGTACGTCGAGGTGTCCGTGGTCGAGCAGGTGGACCCGGTGGCGCTCAGGGCCGCGCTCGACGAGGCGTTGCCGCCCGGCATCGACGTCGTCGACATCGTCCAGGCGCGCGGGGGCAACCTCACCGAGCGCATCGACGCGAGCGAGTGGCGGATCGAGCTCGACGGGGTGGAGCCCGCCGAGCTCGCGAAGGCGGTGGAGGTCTTCCTCGCCGCCGAGTCCGTCGAGGTCGAACGCCTCACCAAGAACGGCACGAAGATGCTGGACGTGCGGCCCGCCGTCGTGTCGGCGCTGGTCGAACCCCGTTCGAGCGACGCCCGACACGATGACACCGCTTTGTCACAACCGTGTGGGATACTCATGACGGTCGTGCGGCAGGTAACGCCTACCGTCCGACCCGACGACGTGCTGAATGCGCTTCGCGTCGTGGCCGATCTCGTGCCGCCGGTACCTGCGAGAGCAACCCGGATGGCGCAGGGAAGGCTCGACGGCGATGGCGGACTGGTGGACCCGCTCCAGCAGGACAAGGAGTCCTGACGAGCGACGGGACGTCACGTCCGCGAGGCAAACAGGAGGAGCGGCGCTGACAGCGGCGTCGTCGTGGGACCTGCGCAAGCGTGCGCCCGGTGAGGCGCCACGCCACTGCGCGCGAGGCAAGGATTCCCGCCGCGAGCAGCGGTGGAGAGACAAAAGAGAGGCCCCTGCGCGGCCGCGTCCTCACGGGACGCGCCCGGGGGTGGAGGAGCTGCATGTCGAACAAGGAACAGCCTGCCGGTGGGACCGGCGGGCAGGGTGTCGTTGCCGCGCGCCCTGAACTGGCGGACCTGCCGGACAAGCTGCGGGTCCACGCACTGGCGAAGCTGCTGTCCGTCAGCAGCAAGGACGTGATGACGGCGCTGGCCGACCTCGGTGAGGTCGCCCGCAGCGCGCAGTCGAGCGTGAGCCGCGACGTGGCGCTGAAGGTCGCCGAGACGCTGGTCGAGTGGGACGACGTGGTCACCGGTGAGGTCACCGAGGACTACGAGGCCCCCGCGATCCCGGCGTTCGAGGCACCGGCGCTCGCGCCGGTCTTCGCCGCGCCGAGCGCGGTCTTCCTGCCGCCGACGCCGGTCGAGCGCCCGAAGGCGCCCGTCTCGCCGTTCGTGGTCGAGGAGGAGCCGGTCGCCGAGGAGAAGTCCGTCGGTGAGATCGCCGCGGACGAGCTCGACGCCGCCGAGGCCGAGCAGGACGCGGACGCCGACGTCGACGGTGACGACGAGGGCGACAGCCGCCGTCGCCGCCGCCGGGGCCGTCGTGGCCGCGGCCGCGGCAAGGGCACCGACGCCGAGACCGGCGAGGAGACCGACGAGGCCCAGGCCGAGGAGTCCTCCGAGAGCACCGAGTCCGACGACGCCGCCGAGGCCGAGGACGACGGCGAGGAGAGCTCGACCCGCCGTCGCCGCCGCCGTCGCCGTCGCAAGACGGGCGCCGACGACGAGGTGACGTCCGAGGACGACCCGCCGAACACGGTCGTGCACGTCCGCGAGTCCCGCGACGCGCGCGACGACAAGGCCGACTCCGAGGCCGCGCAGAGCGAGGTGCGCAGCATCCGCGGCTCCACGCGCCTGGAGGCCAAGCGCCAGCGCCGCCGCGACGGTCGCGAGGCCGGCCGCCGCCGCGCCCCGGTGCTCACCGAGGCCGAGTTCCTGGCCCGCCGCGAGGCCGTGGCCCGCACGATGGTCGTCCGCGAGCGCGGTGACCGGACCCAGATCGGCGTGCTGGAAGACGGCGTGCTGGTCGAGCACTTCGTCACGTCGTCGGGCACCGGCTCGATCGTGGGCAACGTGTACCTCGGCCGCGTGCAGAACGTGCTGCCGAGCATGGAGGCCGCGTTCATCGACATCGGCCGCGGCCGCAACGCCGTGCTCTACGCCGGTGAGGTCGACTGGGACGCCGCCGGTCTCGAGGGCAAGTCCCGCAAGATCGAGCAGGCGCTCTCGAGCGGCGACTCGGTGCTCGTCCAGGTCACCAAGGACCCGGTCGGCCACAAGGGCGCGCGCCTCACCACGCAGATCAGCCTCCCCGGCCGCTTCCTCGTCTACGTGCCGGGCGGCGGTGCCACGGGCATCAGCCGCAAGCTGCCCGACAACGAGCGCAAGCGCCTCAAGGACATCCTCAAGCGCGTCGTCCCCGAGGACGCCGGCGTGATCATCCGCACCGCCTCGGAGGGCATCTCCGAGGAGGAGCTCGGCCGCGACGTCACGCGTCTGCAGGCCCAGTGGAAGGTCATCAAGGAGAAGTCCGAGAGCACCTCCACCAAGGCGCCGACGCTGCTCTACGAGGAGCCGGACCTGCTGGTGAAGGTCGTCCGCGACCTGTTCACCGAGGACTTCGCCCAGCTCGTCGTCCAGGGCGACGAGGCGTGGGACGTCATCGACGGCTACGTCCGCCACGTGGCGCCGGACCTGCAGGACCGCCTGAAGAAGCACGTCGGCAACAACGACGCGTTCGTCGAGTACCGCATCGACGAGCAGCTGATGAAGGCGCTCGACCGGAAGGTCTGGCTGCCCTCGGGCGGCTACCTGATCATCGACCGCACCGAGGCGATGACGGTCATCGACGTCAACACCGGCAAGTTCACCGGGTCGGGCGGCAACCTCGAGGAGACCGTCACCCGCAACAACCTGGAGTCGGCGGAGGAGATCGTCCGCCAGCTCCGGCTGCGCGACATCGGCGGCATCATCGTCATCGACTTCATCGACATGGTGCTCGAGTCGAACCGGGACCTGGTGCTGCGCCGCCTGACCGAGTGCCTCGGCCGCGACCGCACGCGCCACCAGGTCGCCGAGGTCACCTCGCTCGGCCTCGTGCAGATGACGCGCAAGCGGGTCGGCACCGGCCTGCTCGAGGCGTTCAGCCAGACGTGCGAGCACTGCCGCGGCCGCGGCGTCGTCGTGTCCACCGAGCCCGTGCACTCGCACGGCGGTGGCAACGGCGGCGGCCAGCAGCAGCAGGCGCAGGGCGGTGGCCGCAAGTCGCGCCGCAACAAGGGCGGCGGCGAGCAGTCTGCCGAGACCACCGAGGTCGTCGAGGCGTCGGTCGAGGCCCCCGAGGCGCCGGCCGAGCCCGAGGTCGTCATCGAGCCGGGCGAGCCGGAGGACACCTCCGAGGACGCGGTCGCGGCCGACCAGGAGCACGAGGGCCACGGCCGTCGTCGCCGCCGTCGCCGTGGGCGCGACAAGGAGCCGCAGGCCGTCGTCGACGCGGTCGTGGTCGAGGAGCAGGCCGTCAACGGCCACGTGCCGCACGAGGTCGCCGAGGACCCGGCCCCGGTCGAGGTCGACCCGGTCGTCGTCGCCGAGCCCGAGCCCGTGGTGATCGAGGAGACGGCCGAGGAGCTCGTCGAGCCGGTCTCGCCGGAGCCCGCCCCCGAGCAGCCCGTCGTGACGGGCCGCATCGGCGCGCAGCAGCCTGCCGTCACCGGTCGCATCGGCGCTCAGCAGCCCGCTGTCACCGGCCGCATCGGCGCGCAGCTGCCCGCACCGGTCGCCGAGCCCGAGCAGGAGCCCGTGGAGGCCGCTGAGCCGGTCACCGCTCCCGCGCCGGTCACCGCACCCGAACCCGTCGCCGAGGCCCCAGCGGCCGCCGTGGAGGCCCCCGCGGCCCGCCCGCGGCGTCGTGCGGCCAAGCGCGCGGCCGGTGCCCCCGCCGCGACCGAGGCACCCGCCCCGGTCGTAGTGGAGGTGCCCAAGCAGCCCGAGGTCCAGATGCCCGCACCGGTGGTCACCACCACCCGCAGGCGCCGCGCCGTGTCGCGGCCCGCGGGACCGCCGGTCCAGGAGGACTGACGCGAGAAGTGAGACCGGGGTCGCCTGCTCAGGCGGCCCCGGTTTTGCTTTGCGGCAAAGGGCTGTGAGGGACGGCATAGCCTGCGGGAACGCGATCCGGGCCCCCCGGTTTGCTCCCGGCGCACCCACTCCCGTAACCTTGTTGACGGCCCGCCATCCGACGGGTCCTGTCGTGTGCCTCCTCTGGTGCCTGTGGTGGAAACACCGTTCCCAGATTGGTTGGCGCATGGCCCGTCACCATCGAGTAGCAGGAGACTTCCGTCCTGATGTACGCGATCGTCAAGACCGGCGGCAAGCAGTACAAGGTCGCTGTCGGCGACATCGTCGAGGTCGAGAAGCTCGAGGGCGAGCCGGGCACCGAAATCTCCCTCCAGGCGCTGCTCGTGGTCGACGGCACCGACGTCACCGCTGACGCGGACGCCCTGGCGAAGTTCTCGGTTACCGGCAAGCTGGTCGAGCACACCAAGGGCCCGAAGATTCGCATCCACAAGTTCAAGAACAAGACCGGCTACCACAAGCGACAGGGTCACCGTCAGAAGCTGACCCGCGTCGAGGTCACCGGCATCACCGGTAAGTGAGGACCTGACTTCTCATGGCACACAAAAAGGGTGCATCCAGTTCCCGCAACGGCCGTGACTCCAACCCCCAGTACCTGGGTGTGAAGCGGTTCGGCGGTCAGGTCGTCAAGGCCGGCGAGATCCTGATCCGCCAGCGCGGCACCAAGTTCCACCCCGGCGTCGGCGTCGGCATCGGCAAGGACGACACGCTGTTCGCCCTGCTGCCGGGTGCGGTGGAGTTCGGTACGAAGCGCGGTCGCAAGACCGTCAACATCGTCCCGGTCGCGGTCTGAGGACCGTCTCCGCGACGTAGTTAGACCTCTGCGAGGGGCGGAACCGGTCACCCGGCTCCGCCCCTCGTTTTTTGTCTCCGTCTTGCTTGCTCGCAAGCAAGTTGCTTGAAGGGAAGTAGTTCCGTGGCCCGCTTCGTAGACCGGGTGGTGATCCACGCTGCCGCCGGCAACGGGGGCAACGGGTGTGCTTCAGTGCACCGCGAGAAGTTCAAGCCGCTCGGCGGCCCGGACGGCGGCAACGGGGGCAGTGGCGGCAACGTCATCCTCGTCGTCGACTCGCAGGTGCACACCCTGCTGGACTTCCACTTCCGCCCGCACGCCTCCGCCACCAACGGCAAGGCCGGTGCCGGTGCGAACCGCGACGGAGCCAACGGCGAGGACCTGGTCCTGCGCGTCCCGGACGGCACCGTCGTGCTGACCGAGGACGGCGAGATCGTCGCGGACCTCGTCGGCGAGGGCACGCAGCTCATCGCCGCCGCCGGTGGCCGTGGTGGTCTGGGCAACGCCTCGCTCGCGTCCAAGGCGCGCAAGGCCCCCGGTTTCGCGTTGCTCGGTGAGCCGGGCGAGACGCGCGACCTGGTGCTGGAGCTCAAGTCCGTCGCGGACGTCGGCCTGCTCGGCTTCCCGTCGGCCGGCAAGTCGTCGCTGATCTCCGTGCTCTCCGCCGCGAAGCCGAAGATCGCCGACTACCCGTTCACGACGCTGGTCCCGAACCTCGGCGTGATCACCGCGGGCGAGACCATCTTCACGATGGCGGACGTTCCCGGCCTGATCCCCGGAGCGTCGCAGGGCAAGGGCCTCGGCCTCGACTTCCTGCGCCACATCGAGCGCACCGCCGTGCTCGCCCACGTCGTCGACTGCGCGACGTACGAGCCCGGCCGCGACCCGATCGCGGACATCGACGCGCTGGAGAAGGAACTCTCCGAGTACACGCCGGCGCTGGGCGGCAACTTCGAGGACCGCCCGCGCGTGGTGATCCTCAACAAGGTCGACATCCCGGACGCCCAGGACCTCGCCGACATCGTCCGCCCCGAGATCGAGGCCCGCGGCCTGCCGGTCTTCGAGGTGTCGACGGTGTCCCGCCAGGGCCTGCGGGAGCTGACGTTCAAGCTGGCCGAGGTCGTGCGCGAGTACCGCGAGGCCCAGCCGAAGAAGGAGTCGACCCGAATCGTGCTGCGGCCGACCGCCGTGGACGACCAGGGCTTCACCGTGACCGAGGACCCCTCGGTCGAGGGTGGCTTCATCGTGAAGGGCGAACGTCCCGAGCGCTGGATCCGCCAGACCGACTTCTCCAACGACGAAGCCGTCGGTTACCTCGCGGACCGCCTGAACAGGCTGGGCGTCGAGGACAAGCTCGTGAAGATGGGCGCTGTTCCCGGTTGCCAGGTCACCATCGGCGACCTGATCTTCGACTGGGAACCGACCACGCCGGCCGGCATCGCGATGACGATGTCCCCGACCGGACGCGGCACGGACGCCCGCCTCGAGCGCAACGACCGCATCGGCGCCCACGAGCGCAAGGCCCTGAAGAAGGCCCGCCGCGCGCCCGGCGAGTACGGCGACGACTTCGACGAGGAGTAGAACCGTGACGGCCCCCGTGGTCTCACAGGCTCGGCAGGCGGTCGCTTCGGCGCACCGCATCGTGGTCAAGGTCGGGTCTTCCTCTTTGACCACAGCGGAAGGTGGCCTCGACCCGGCGCGTCTCGACGCGCTGGTCGACGCCCTCGCCGCGCGTGCCGCCGCAGGCAGTCAGGTCGTGCTCGTGTCCTCGGGAGCGATCGCCGCCGGCCTGGCGCCGTTGAAGATCTCCCGCCGCCCGCGCGACCTCGCCACCCAGCAGGCCGCGGCGAGCGTCGGGCAGCTCACGCTCGCGCACGCCTACGCGAACTCGTTCGGCCGCTACTCGCTGACGGTCGGCCAAGTGCTGCTGACCGCGGACGACGTGGTGCGCCGCGCGCACTACCGCAACGCCCAGCGCACGTTCGACCGCCTGCTCGCCCTCGGCGCGGTGCCGGTCGTGAACGAGAACGACACCGTTGCCACCGAGGAGATCCGCTTCGGCGACAACGACCGCCTCGCCGCTCTGGTGGCCCACCTGATCGGCGCGGACGCGTTGTTCCTGCTGTCCGACGTGGACGCGCTCTACTCGGGCGACCCGCGCAAGCCGGGTGCCGTGCGCATCTCCGAGGTCGCTTCGGCGTCCGATGTGGACGGTGTGCAGGCCGGAACCGCGGGTGCGTCCGGCCTCGGCACCGGGGGCATGGCCTCGAAGCTCGCCGCGGCACGGCTGGCGTCGTCCGCGGGCATCCCGGTGCTGCTCACCAGTGCCACCGAAGCGGGCCGCGCGCTGAGCACCGCGGACGTCGGCACCGCCTTCGCCGCAACCGGGTCGCGCCTCACCGCCCGCCGGTTCTGGCTCGGGTACGCCACCGACGCCAACGGCCGGCTGCACCTCGACGACGGCGCGGTCGCCGCGGTCGTGGGCAGGCGTCGCTCGCTGCTGGCCGCCGGCATCACCGGCGTGGACGGCGACTTCGAGGCGGGCGACGTCGTGGAGCTGGTCAGCCTCGCGGGCGAGGTCGTGGCCCGTGGCGTGGTCGGGTACGACGCGGCCGAGCTGCCGTCGCTGATCGGCCGCAAGACCCACGACCTGGCTCTGGAACACCGCCGTGAGGTCGTGCACGCGGACGATCTGGTGCCGCTGCACCGCTAGTGTCGGTGCATGGCCCGGATGCATGACGTCGTCATCGACTGCGCCCACCCCGCGTCGTTAGCCCGGTTCTGGGCGCAGGCGCTCGACGACCACGAGATCGCTCCATACGACGACGCCGAGCTGGCGCGGTTGAGCGCCATGGGCGTCGACGACCCGGAGGACGACCCGTCGGTGCTGCTCGACGGGTCGCCGCGGTTCTTCTTCAACCGCGTGCCGGAGCCGAAGACCGTCAAGAACCGCGTGCACGTCGACCTGTGGTGCGACGACGTCGAAGCCGAGGTGGCCCGGCTCGTCGCCCTGGGGGCGTCGGTGGTGAGCCGCGACGGGATCTGGTTCGTGCTGGCCGACCCCGAGGGCAACGAGTTCTGCCTCAGCTCAACCGAACACCCTTTGTCTCCGGAAGGGTGAGCACCGCCAGGAACGTGATCACGGCGGCGACGGCGACGTACCAGAAGAACACCGTGCCGCCCACGGCCTGGATCACCAGCGGCGCGGTGCCGCCGAACACCGCGACGGTCAGGTTGTACCAGGCGCCGATGCCGAGCCCGCGCAGTTCGGTCGGGAACAGCTCGCTCATGATCGCGGGCGCGATCGACGTCATCGCCGTGTACAGCCCCAGTCCCACGGCGAACACGATCACGAGGTTCACGAGACCGGGTTGGACCAGCGACGACAGTGGCACGACCAGCAAGGCCATCGCCGCCGACCATACGAGCATCTGCGGTTTGCGGCCGTAGCGGTCGGCCGTCCACCCCAGCGGGTACTGCAGCGCGATGAACACGACGGTGCCGATCGACAGCGCCAGGAACACGTCGATGTCGTTGACGCCCTTGCTCTTCACGGCGAACGGCGTCAGCGCGGAGAAGAACGTGTAGAAGCTCAGCGTCGAGAGCAGCGTGATGCCGATCAGCTGTCCGACCGCCTTCGGGTGTTCCTTCAGCGTGATCAGCAGCGGATTCCGCAGGCTCTCGGCCTTGGCCTTGTTCTCCTCGAACTGCTCGGTCTCCTTGAGCTCGCGACGCAGCCACAGCCCGATCAGGCCGAGCACACCGCCGATCAGGAACGGCACGCGCCAGCCGTAGGAGGCCATCGCGGCCTTGTCGAGGTTGCGGGACAGGAAGAAGCCGAGCAGCGACGCGATCAGCACCGCCGCGCCCGTCGAGATGTAGAAGAACGACGAGTAGCGGCCGCGGTGGGAGGCGGGCGCGATCTCCGCGAGGTACGCCGACGCGTTCGACACCTCGCCGCCCAGCGCCATGCCCTGCGCGATGCGGGCGAGCACCAGCAACGCCGGTGACAGCCAGCCGACCTGCTCGAACGTCGGCAGCAGGCCGATCACGACACTGCCGCCGGACATCAGCACGATCGTCAGCAGCATCGCGGTGCGGCGGCCCTTGAGGTCGGCGAACCGGCCCAGCAGGTAACCGCCGAGAGGGCGGAAGAAGAAGGCCAGCGCGAACGTCGCGAACGTGCTCAGCAGCGCCGCGGTCTCGTTGCCGGACGGGAAGATCTGCGTGGCGAAGTAGATGCTGAAGGCTGTGTAGATGCCCCAGTCGTACCACTCGACTGCATTGCCGGCCGATGAAGCGACCAGCGTGCGCACGGGCAGTCGATGCGTCTGCGATGTAACCGCCATGGACGCACCCAATCACATACGGCGACGAATCGGTGCGTATGTCTCGACCGGATCGTTGGTCAGGAAGTCGACGATGATCGCGTTGCAGAGCGCGGGTTTCTCGTGCAGCAGGCCGTGTGACGTGCCGGGAACGACTGCCAGCTCGGCGTTCGGCAGCGCCCGGTACATGGCCGTGGCGTGTTCCAGCGTCACCTCGTCGTCGTCGCCGATCATGACCAGCGTGCGGTTCTGGAGCGTCCCGAGATCCGTCCCGGTCAGAGCGGGGGAGCGGTGGTGCATCGGCGTGAGTTCCGTGGCCGGGTCCCAGCCGTCGTGGTGGTAGACGCCGCACACGACCACAAGCCGTTGCACGAGATCAGGTCTCAGCACGGCGGTGAGCAGTGCCACGGTGGCGCCGTCGCTGCACCCGAGCAGGTGGGCGGGTCCGGTCCGTTCCAGGAACTCGACGGTCTCGTGAGCCATCTCGGTGTGGTCCTGAGTGGCCTGGTTCGTCCGGTGTGGTGCGTGCAGGGCGAAATCGGCGAGGGCGTCGAACTGCGGTCCGAACGCCGAGGGGTCCGCGCCGCCGGGGTGCAGGAGCACAAGTGAGTCGGCCATGTGCGTGTGGACCTCTCTCGTCGTCGATACTCATCGCCGTGCGATCAATTGGTTTGGTGACGTTGGTGGTCCGCGACTACGACGAGGCGATCCGCTTCTACGTGGAGGGACTCGGGTTCACGCTGGTCGAGGACCTTCCGCAGGGCGACAAGCGCTGGGTCGTGGTGTCGGCGGGGGAGGGGACGTCGCTGTTGCTGGCACAGGCTGACACAGGTCAGCAGCAGGCACGAGTGGGCGACCAGACCGGTGGCCGGGTCGGGTTCTTCCTCAACACCGACGACTTCGACCGCGACCACGCCCGCATGACCGCGTACGGCGTGTACTTCCGCGAAGAGCCACGCGACGAGGTCTACGGCCGCGTGGCCGTGTTCGAGGACCTCTACGGCAACCGCTGGGACCTGCTTCAGCCCGCCCGCGCCTGACCGGGCGACACCCCGACGATCCGCTTGAACGCCCTGCTGAACGCGGCCTCCGACTCGTAGCCGAGACCACGGGCGATCTCGCTGACTGTGCTGTCACGGTCTTTGAGGCGGTTCATCGCGACGTGCATGCGCCACCGCGTGACGTACCGCATGGCCGGTTCACCGACGAGTTCGGTGAACCGCGCCGCGAACGCCGACCGCGACATGGCCGCCTGGTGCGCGAGGCGTTCGACGGTCCAGGGCTGCGCGGGATCCCGGTGGATCAGCGCGAGAGCCTGCCCGATCTGCTGGTCCTGCAACGCCCCCAGCCAGCCGGTGCGCGCGGCCGGGTCGTTGGCGAGCCACGAGCGGATCGTCTGGATCACGAGCACGTCCGCGAGCCTCGTGATGACCGCCTCACCACCGGGCCGCACGGCCCGCGACTCTGCGGCGATCAGGTCGATCGTGGCCCGCATGTCGTCGGCGCGCCGCACGTACAGCACGTTGGGCAACATGGTCACGAGGTGCTTCGCGGCCGGGTGGTCGAAGCGGACCGCGCCGCACACGAGGTGCGTCACCTCGCCGCCGCCCCCGTGCCGCAGGATCGCGTAGTTGTCGGTTTCGAACTCGTGCGGCAGCGTCGTGACGACCGGCGACTCCGCCTCGCCGTGGAACAGCCGGTGCTGCTGCCCGCCCGGCACGAGCAGCACGTCGCCGGGCTCGAGCAAGAGCACCTGCCCGTCGACCTCGACGTCGCACCGGCCGCTGGTGAGGACGTGGAACCACAGGCAGTCGCCCATGTCGGGCATCACCGCACCCCACGGCGCCGTGAGCTCGTTGCGGCAGTAGAAGGTGCCGGACATCCTCAACAGGTGCAGCGCTTCGCCCAACGCGTCCGTCATGCCGCTCATTCTGGACGAACGAGCAAGCCCGCGCGATGAATTGTCATTGAGAGTCCGGCATTAGGAAGTCAGAGTTGTCGCTCATGGGGACACTCACGCTGATCGCAGTCACCGCCACCGGCCTGATGGCCGGTGTGTTCTTCGCCTTCTCCGTCGCCGTCATGCCGGGCCTCGCGAACCTCTCGCCCGCAGACGCCCGCGCCGCCATGCGCCGGATCAACGCCCGCATCCAGAACCCGGTGTTCCTGCTGCTGTTCCTCGGCACCGCGGTCCTGTGTGCCATCGAGGTCTTCCAGGGCAGGATCGCCGGCGGCCTGCTCTACGTCCTGGGCTGCTTCGTGCTGACGATGGTCGTCAACGTGCCGATGAACAACCGCCTCGAACGGACCGACGACGCCTACTGGTCCGAATACCTGCGCAGGTGGACGCTCTGGAACCACGTCCGCGCCATTGCCTGCACCGCCTCGACCGTCACCCTGCTGCTCGGATTCTGAGCCCCTTCTTCGGCCGCATGGCGGCGAGCCCGGTCGGCGTGAGGCGCTGAGGCAGAAGCTCCGGTTTCTCCTTCTCCAACAACACCTTCAGCATCACCGTCAACTCGGTCGTGGCCAGCCCGGCACCGACGCACCGGTGCGGCCCGCCACCGAACGGCAGGAACTCGTGCGGCGCCGGCTTCGCCTCCCACCGGTCGGGGTCGAACCTCAGCGGGTCCGGGAACACCTCGGCCAGTCGATGCGTGACGTACGGGCTGTACAGCAGGAACGTGCCCTGCTTGATCTTCTTCCCGGCGAACTCGAACTCCTCCGCCGCCACCCGGGCCGAGACGACCGCGGGTGGGTAGAGCCGCAGCGTCTCGTTGACGACGTCGGCCAGGTAACCGTCGTCCTGCTGCGCCCGCTCCCAGACCCCGTTGTGCCGCAACAGGTTGAACACCGCCCACGCCATCGCGCCGCTGGTCGTCTCGTACCCGGCCGCGATCAGCGTGACGACCTGGTCGCGCACCTCGAGGTCGCTCAGCTCGTCCGAGTGCACGAGCGAGGCGAGCACAGCGCCGGCCTCCCCGCCCTGCCGCGTCTCCTCGATCGCCCGGTAGACCTTCGCGTCCACGGTCCTGCGCGCCCTCATGGCGTTGCGCCAGGCAGGCGCCCTCAACGTCCTGAGCAACGTGACCACCGCGGGGTTGCGGTCGATCAGGTTGATCAGCACCTGCAGGTGCGCACCGAAGAACTCCGACTCCTTCGCCAGCTCCTCACCGAACAACGCGTGGATCGTGCTGCGCCGAATGGCCCGCCGGAACTCCTGGTAGGCGTCCACCACCTCACCGGCCCGCCACGAGTCCACCGCCGCCTCGGCGTTGGCCCGCATGACCGGCACGTAACCCGCGATCTGCCGATGAGCCAACGCGGGCTGCACGAACCGGCGCCGCCGCCTGTGGTCCTCACCGTCGCTCACGATCAACGACGTGGGCCCGTCCACCGGCACCAGCGACTGGAAGGCCCGCTCCACCTCGAACAACTCGGAGTGGGCGAAGAGGAACCGGTTCGCCTCGGGCCCGAGCAGGTAGGTGTACGGCCCCATCCGCACGACCGGCCCGAACCGCCGGTACAGCCCGATCAGCAGATCAGCCTGCCGGTACCGCACGACCTCCGGAGTCATGCCGCTGACAGTGCCACACGGCCCGGCCGGTCCGGCACCGTCAGTTCGTCACCGCCAGCGCGAACGGCAGCACGGCCGGCACGCCCTCCTTCCTGAGCATCCGAGCCGCCACCGTCATCGTCCACCCGGTGTCGATGTGATCGTCCACCAGCAGAACCGGACCGTCCACACCGGACATGTCCGGCGTCTCGCCCGCCCGCACCAGACCGGCGAGACGCTGCGCCGAGTTGGCCTTGTGCGTCGACTCGCCGAGCCACACGGTGCCGAGGAACGGCAGCCGCCCGATCGATGCGATCTTCTGACCGAAGCTGCCGACCAGTTGAGGACGCCGGCGCGACCCGACCGTCACCACGCCGACCGGGCGCTCATCCCAGCCCCACGCCGTCAGCACCTTCACGCACGCCGCGAACACGTCGTCCGGGATCTCGCGGTCGGCGCCGTCGGCGAGCAGGTCGCGCAGGCGGTTGCCCCAGCCGATGTCGGTGAGGCGGCCGAGCGCCCTGCCCGTGGCGGCCACCTCGGTCGCGGGGATCTTGCCGGACAGCGGGACGCCGATCGCGTTCATGCCCGTCGGCCACATCTTGCGCGGCGCCACGTCCAGGCCGGGCCGCAGCAACCGCTCGCGAGCCGCACTCGCCGCGGTCTCCGACACCTCGACCGACAGCCGCTCGCCGGTGCAGTTGTCGCAACGGCCGCATTCGTGCGACGTCGGGTCGTCGAGCTGGTCCTGGAGGAACTTCATCCGGCACACGTCGGTGCGCAGGTACTCGATCATCACCTGCTGCTCGGCCCTGCGCGCCTCCGCGATGCGCGCGTACCGCTCGCCGTCGTACTCCCACGGCCGGCCCGTCGACTCCCAGCCGCCCTTCACCCGCCGGACCGCGCCGTCGACGTCCAGCACCTTCAACACCACCTCGAGCCGGCCGCGCGACAGCTCGACCATCGGCTCCAGCGCCGCCGTCGACAGAGCCCTGCCGGCGCCGTCGAGCGCGGACAGCACCTGCCGCACCACCACCTCGGGCGGGAACGCCAGCGACGCGAAGTACGCCCAGATGTCCCGGTCCTCGTGACCCGGCAGCAGCACCACCTCGGCGCGTTCGACACCACGGCCCGCACGGCCGATCTGCTGGTAGTACGCGATCGGCGAGGACGGCGCGCCGACGTGCACGACGAACCCCAGGTCCGGCTTGTCGAACCCCATGCCCAGCGCGGAGGTGGCGACCAAAGCCTTGACCTTGTTGTTGAGCAGGTCTTCCTCGGCCCGCTCCCGCTCGGCGGGCTCGGTCTTGCCCGAGTACGCGGCCACCGCGAAGCCGCGCGAGGCGAGGAACGCCGCGATGTCGTCCGCCGCCGCGACCGTGAGCGTGTAGATGATCCCGGACCCCGGCAGGCGTTCGAGCTGCTCGGCAAGCCACCCGAGCCGCGACTCCGCGGTCGGCAGCAGTGCGACCGACAACCGCAGGCTGTCGCGGTCCAGCGGCCCGCGCAGCACCAGCGTGCCCTCGTCGGCCCCGAGCCCCAGCTGCTCGGTGACGTCGTGGACCACCCTGTCGTTGGCCGTCGCCGTCGTGGCCAGCACCGGCACACCCGGCGGCAGCTCCGTCAGCAACGTGCGCAGCCTCCGGTAGTCGGGCCGGAAGTCGTGCCCCCAGTCCGAGATGCAGTGCGCCTCGTCGACGACGAGCATGCCCGCCGACGCCGTCAGCGAAGGCAGCACCGAATTGCGGAAGTCGGGGTTGTTCAGCCGCTCCGGACTCACCAGGAGCACGTCGACCTCACCCGCCGCGACCTGCTCCTGCACGGCGTCCCACTCGCCGGGGTTGGCCGAGTTGATCGTCACCGCGTGCACCCCGGCCCGTGCCGCCGCGTCGATCTGGTTGCGCATCAACGCGAGCAACGGCGACACGATGACCGTCGGCCCCTCACCGAGCTGGCGCAGCAACGCCGTCGCGATGAAGTACACGGCCGACTTGCCCCAGCCCGTGCGCTGGACGACGAGAGCCCGGCGGCGCTGGGCCACGAGCGTGTGGATCGCGGTCCACTGGTCCTCACGCAGGACGGCCTGCGGGCCCGCCAGTGCCCGGAGCCGTTCCTCGGCCAGTTCACGCAACGCGATGTCGTCCATGGGGAGCAAGCCTGCCAGCCTGTGTCTGTTGGCCGCTGCTCCGCAGCGGCGGCGAGTTCGCCGGGAAGTCGGTCGTCCGGCCGCCGGTTCGGGCCGAATCGCCTTCGGCGGTTGACCTGAACCGGCGGCCGGACGACCAACGCGAACTCGCGAAGTCGGTCGTGGTCGTGGCAGCAAGCCTGCCAGGGAGGTCTGACAATTGTGATTGTCGCAGGTCGTAAGCTGTGTGGCGTGACTGATGACCTGCGCGACCAGGTACACGCAGCAGCTCGCCGCGCCCGCGTCGCCGCCGACGAACTCGTCCTCGCCACCCGCGAGCGCAAGGACACCGCGCTCCGCGAGATGGCCGCCGCCCTCCGCAAGCGCGCGCCAGAGATCATCGAGGCCAACCAGAAGGACCTCGACGCCGGCAGGGCAGCAGGTCTGCCGGACAACATCCTCGACCGCCTCAAGCTGAACGAGGACCGCGTCGAAGGCGTCGCCGTGGGCCTGGAAACCGTTGCGGGACTGGGCGACCCGGTGGGCCAGGTGATCACCGGCGGCATCCTGCCGAACGGGCTCGAGCTCAAGCAGGTCCGCGTCCCGATGGGCGTCGTCGGCATGGTCTACGAGGGCCGTCCGAACGTGACGGTCGACGCGGCCGGTCTCGCGCTGAAGTCCGGCAACGCCGCGCTGCTGCGGGGGTCCTCGACCGCCGAGAACTCCAACACCAAGCTGGTCGAGGTCCTGCGCGACGCACTCGAAAGCGTGAACCTGCCGGCCGACTGCGTGCAGCTCCTGCCGTGCCACGACCGTGCGTCCGTCACCCACCTCATCACCGCCCGCGGCCTCGTCGACCTGGTCATTCCGCGCGGCGGCTCCGGTCTCATCAACGCCGTCGTCGAGCAGGCCACCGTTCCCACGATCGAGACCGGCGTCGGCAACTGCCACGTCTACGTGGACGCGAACGCCGACCTCGACATGGCCGAGGCGATCGTCCTCAACGCCAAGACGCGCCGCACGAGCGTGTGCAACGCGGCGGAGTCCCTCCTGGTGCACAAGGACGTCGCGGACGAGTTCGTCCCGCGCATCACCAAGGCGTTGCAGCAGGAGAGCGTGACGATCCACGGCGACGAGCAGTTCGCGCAGCAGGCGGACGTCGTGCAGGCCAACGACGACGACTGGGGCACCGAGTACCTGAGCCTCGACATCGCGGCGAGGGTCGTCGACTCCCTCGACGACGCGGTGAAGCACATCGCGACGTACGGCTCCGGCCACAGCGAGGCCATCGTCACCAACGACGTGGCGGCGGCACGCAGGTTCACGGCCCGTGTGGACGCGGCGGCGGTGTTCGTCAACGCCTCCACGGCCTTCACGGACGGTGCGGAGTTCGGCATGGGCGCGGAGATCGGCATCTCCACGCAGA
The DNA here is from genome assembly GCF_900111005.1 of Lentzea albida. Taxonomy (GTDB): domain Bacteria; phylum Actinomycetota; class Actinomycetes; order Mycobacteriales; family Pseudonocardiaceae; genus Lentzea; species Lentzea albida. Next base: position 20,045 of record NZ_FOFV01000035.1, on the reverse strand, counting down.
AGCTGCACGCCCGCGGTCCCATGGGCCTAACCGAGCTCACGTCCTCTAAATGGGTCGTGTGGGGCGAAGGGCACACACGACCGAAGGCGTAGCTCCTACGTTCGGAGACATGGCTCCCACCTATCCGTTCTCCGAAGCTGACGGCCTGACCCTCGATCCGACCTATGAACGTCTACGGCGCGATGAGCCCGTCTCGCGGGTGACGTACCCGTACGGCGGCGAGGGTTGGCTCGTCACGTCGTACGAAGAGACGAAGTTCGTCCTGGGCGACCCGAGGTTCAGCCGTGCGCTCACGGTCGGCCAGGACGTGCCGCGGATGCAGCCCCTCATCGCCCCGGGCGGGTCGATCCTCACGCACGACGGCGCCGACCACGCGCGCATGCGCCGGCTGGTGTCGAAGGCGTTCACGGTGCGCCGGATCGAGGAGCTGCGGCCACGCGCCCAGCAGATCACCGATGAACTCCTCGATCGCCTGGACAACCCCGGTGACCTGGTCGAGGGGTTCACCATGCCCTTCCCGATCACGATCATCTGCGAGCTGCTCGGCGTGCCCTTCGAGGACCGCGAGGAGTTCCGGGGGTGGTCGAACCAGGTGCTGGCCACGATCGGCGGGCACACGCCCGAAGAGGCCATGCACGGCATGATGAAGCTGCACGCCTACTTCGTCGAACTCGTCGCGAAGCGCCGTGCGCATCCCACGGACGACCTGATGGGCGCACTCGTCGCCGCACGGGACAACGACGACAGGCTGTCCGAGGACGAACTCGTCCGGTTCGGCATCACGCTCCTGGTTGCAGGCCACGAGACGACGGCGAACATGCTCGCGAACAGCGTCATCACGCTGTTCGAGCACCCGGACGCCATGAAGAGCCTCCAAGACGACCCCGAGAAGCTGCCGAACGCCATCGAGGAGCTGTTGCGGTACATCCCGCTGGGCAGCGGCGCCGGGTTCCCCCGCATCGCGACCGAGGACGTCCAGGTCGGCAACGCGCTGGTGAAGCGGGGTGACGCCCTGCTGGTGGTCGCGTCGTCGGCGAACCGTGACGAGACGATGTACGCCAACGGCGCCGAACTCGACCTGGAGCGCGAAGTCGGCCAGCACATGCAGTTCGGGCACGGCATCCACTTCTGCCTCGGCTCGCAGCTCGCCCGGATGGAACTGCAGGTCGCGCTGGGCACCCTGCTGCGCAGGATGCCCGGTCTGCGGCTCGCCGAACCCGTCGAGTTCCGCAAGGGTTCGCTGGTCAGAGGGCCTTTGAGGCTCGTCGTGGCCTGGTGAAGAAAAATCTTGGGCGAACCGCGTAATGGGGGAGCGGCCCGCGCGTTCCTCCAGTGCGCGCGGCTTTGCTTCGGGGTAAGCCGCGACCCGCACGGCCCGCCCTCCCCCTGGGCCGTTCGGTGTGATCAGCACGACCGGCGTCAGGTCTCGGGAGCGGCCCGGCGCCGGTCTACGCTGTTTTGATGCGCATCGGCGTCATGGGTGGCACGTTCGATCCCATCCACCACGGCCACCTCGTGGCCGCCAGCGAGGTGCAGGCCAGGTTCGACCTGGACCGCGTGATCTTCGTGCCGACGGGTCAGCCCTGGCAGAAGGCGTCGCGGGAGGTCTCCGCCGCCGAGGACCGCTACCTGATGACGGTCATCGCCACGGCCTCCAACCCCCGGTTCTCCGTCAGCAGGGTCGACATCGACCGCGACGGCCCCACGTACACGGTGGACACGCTCACGGACCTCAAGAAGCAGTACCCCGACGCTGACCTGTTCTTCATCACCGGCGCCGACGCGCTGGAGCAGATCCTGTCGTGGAAGCGCGCCGCGGACGCGTTCGAGCTGGCCCACTTCATCGGCGTCACCCGTCCGGGCTACACGCTGAACGACCGGCACCTGCCGCCGGGGTCCGTCTCGTTGGTCGAGGTCCCGGCCATGGCCATTTCGTCGACCGGCTGTCGTGCGCGCACCGCCTCGGGTCAGCCGGTCTGGTACCTCGTGCCCGACGGAGTCGTCCAATACATCGCGAAGACAGGCCTGTACTCCGAGTCGTAACCACGTTCGAGTGGATTTTGCGTGCATTCGAGCGCGCGGGGAGCAACAATCAGCGGGTTGTTGCTGGTTCGTGGAAGGCAAGACTTTGGCTACAGGCACCGTGAAGTGGTTCAACGCCGAAAAGGGCTTCGGGTTCATCGCGCCCGACGACGGCTCGGCAGACGTCTTCGTGCACTACTCGGAGATCCAGTCCAAGGGTTTCCGTTCGCTCGAGGAGAACCAGAAGGTCGAGTTCGAGGTCGGCCAGGGCCAGAAGGGGCCGCAGGCCCAGCAGGTCCGCCCGCTCTAAGCTTCGGCACCGGCGAAGGCCACCTCAGGGCGCTGAGGTGGCCTTCGTCATGCGTGGGCGCGAAGTACCCGTTGGCGCTCGCCGGTACCCTCAGTAACTCGTGTGGGCGTATCGACGCCCGCCGGAAGTCAGAGGAGTGACGTGGCAGCCACCGACGAGGCACGACGGCTGGCGCTGGTCGCGGCGAACGCAGCGGCCGACAAGAAGGCGCACGACGTGACGGTGCTCGACGTCTCCGACCAGCTCGTGATCACGGACGTGTTCGTGATCGCGTCCGCTCCCAACGAGCGGCAGGTCGGCGCGATCGTCGACAACATCGAGGAGAAGCTGCGGGAGGCCGGCACGAAGCCGGTGCGCCGCGAAGGGGCCCGCGAGGGCCGGTGGGTGCTGCTGGACTTCGTCGACGTCGTGGTGCACGTGCAGCACGTCGAGGAGCGCAGCTTCTACGGCCTGGAGCGGCTGTGGAAGGACTGCCCGCGCATCGAGTTCGAAGCGGACGTCCCCGCCGAATCCACGGCTGAATGAGGTAGCTGATGGCCCTGAGCCGGCTCGTGCTGTGGCGGCACGGTGAGACCGACTACAACGCGACAGGTCGTCTGCAGGGTCATCTGGACTCGGCGCTCACCGAGACCGGCTTGAACCAGGCCAGGTTCGCCGTGCCGGTGCTCGCCGGGTTCGAACCGGAGATCGTCGTGGCCTCCGACCTGCAACGCGCGCGCAACACCGCCGGCGTGTTCACGTCGTCCGCGGACGTTCCGCTGCGGATCGACGAGCGGCTGCGCGAGACCCATCTGGGCAAGTGGCAGGGCCTGACCGTCGCCGAGGTGGAGCAGGAGTGGCCGGGTGCCGTCGCCGTCTGGCGCACCGACCCGACCTACACACCGCCCGACGGCGAGTCGCGCGTCGAGGTGGCCGAGCGGGCCATCCAGGTCGTGAACGAGGTCGACGCGGAGTTCTCCGAGACCGTCCTGCTGTGCGCGCACGGTGGCCTGATCAGCGCCCTGACCGGCCGGTTGCTCGACCTGCCGGTGGAGAACTGGTCGCAGCTCGGGGGCATCTCGAACTGCCACTGGACGGTGTTCACCCGCCGCAACGACCGGTGGCGGCTGTCGTCGTACAACGCGGGCACCACGCGTTGAGACTGCTCGTCCTCGGGGACTCGCTGTCGTTCTTCGGGCCTTCCGGGCCGCTTCCCGCTGATCATCCGCAGCTGTGGCACAACATCTGCGCCTCCGCTCTGGGGGGTTCGGCGGAGCTGGCGGCCGGGTTCGGGTGGACGGCGCGGGACGCCTGGTGGGCGTTGACCGGGGATCCGCGGATCTGGTCGTTGCTGCCCCGCACGGACGTGCTGGTGTTCGCGGTGGGCAGCATGGACACGCTGCCCTCGCCGTTGCCCACGTACCTGCGTGAGGGGCTGCGGTATGTGCGTCCGGACTGGCTGCGGCGTTGGGTGCGTGCGCGCTATCAGTCCGTGCAGCCTCGGTTGGCGCCTTACACGCGGGCGTCGCTGCCTCCCGCGCTGACGGCTCGGTACCTGCGGGACATGCTGCAGTCCGTTCGCAACCTCCAGTACACGATGCCGGCGGTCGGGATCGTGCCGTCGGTGCACCGCGCGGCTACGTACGCGTACGCGCATCAGGGGCACGCGGCTGCGGTCGCGGCCGTGCGCGGGTGGGCCTCAGGTGCGGGAGTGCCGTTGCTCGACCTGCCCGCGGTGATCGGGGAACACGTGCGGTCCGGTGCCGGGAACCCGGACGGGATGCACTGGGGCTGGGAGGGGCACGAACTCGTGGGCAAGGCGATGGCCGAACTCATCTCCTCCGTGGCGCTGAGTCCCTCGGAGGAGTGAGCCACGTAGGCTCGTCGCTCGTGCGCATCTCCATCGTCACCGACTCCACGGCATACCTGCCCGAGGGGTTCGCGAAGCGCCATGCGATCACCGTGGTGCCGTTGCACGTGGCGGTGGACGGTGCCGGACGTCTCGACGGCGTCGACTTCGGCCCCTCCGAGCTGGCCGCCGCCCTCGCCGAGCACCGCAGGGTGACCACGTCCCGTCCCACGCCCGGCGAGATGGCCGACGTGTACCGCGAGGCGTTGTCGACGTCGGACGAGGTCGTGTCCGTGCACCTCTCCCGCGAGCTGTCCGGCACGTGGGAGGCCGCGCGGCTGGCGGCCGAGGAGGTCGATCCGTCCCGGATCCGCGTCGTCGACTCGCGCTCGACGGGGATGGGCCTCGGCTTCTCGGTGCTGCGCGCGTGCGCGGCCGTGACCGCCGGCCATTCGTCCGCCGAGGTGGAGGAGGCTGCCGCGGCGGCCGCCTCCGAGACGCGGATGTTCTTCTGCCTCGAGACGCTCGAACACCTGCGCCGGGGCGGCCGGATCGGCACGGCGGCGGCGCTGGTCGGGACCGCGCTGGCCGTGAAACCGTTGCTGCACATGGACGAAGGCCGGATCGTGCCGCTGGAGAAGGTGCGCACGATGAGCCGCGCGGTGGGCCGCCTGGTCGACCTGGCGGCGGCCGCGGCGGGCGACGGTCCCGTCGGACTGGCCGTGCACCACCTGGCCGCTCCCGAACGCGCCGCGGAACTGGCGACCCGCCTCGACGAACGCCTGCCCGGCTCGACGGGATGCGTGATCTCGGAGGTCGGCGCGGTGATCGGCGCGCACACGGGCCCAGGCGTGCTGGGCGTCGTGGTGCTGCCGGGAGGACCCGACAGCATCCCACACACCCCCGACAATTCCCCGTCCCAGAGCGACGAGTGATCGCGACCTGTCCACAACCCGCGAGTAATCCACAGACCCGGAGCTGACCCGGCCTCCCCACCCACCCCGCTCCGTAACGTCGCTCGCATGTTCCCCCGCTCCCACCCGGACCCCCTCCCGACCGAACGCCTGGCCGCCCTGGCCGACAAGGTGAGAGCCGACCCGACCCTGGTCTACGCCCGATCAGAGGACTCGGACGAACACGGCCCGCCACTCCGCCGCCGCTTCCGCCTGCCGAACCTCCCCCGCCGGGGCCTGCTGGCCCTGGGCGTGGCCGTCGCGTGCGCGGTCATAGGCCTGGGCAGCTGGTGGCAGAGCCCCGCCGCCGGACCGGCCCCGGACCTGGCGCTGGTCAGCACCTCGGCCCCGGCACCCGACCTGGTGGTGAACGTGATCGGTGAGGTGGCCACACCCGGCCTCGTCACCACGACGTCCGGCGCCAGGGTGGCCGACGCCATCCACCTCGCGGGCGGCATGAAGCCGGGCACCGACCTCCACAACCTCAACCTGGCCCGCAAACTCACCGACGGCGAACAGATAGCCGTGGGCATCCCACCCCCACCCCCAGGCCAGCCAGGTGCACCCCAGGCAGCCGCGCCCCAGCAGAAGCTGAACCTGAACTCCGCCACCCCGGCCGAACTCGACGCCCTCCCCGGCGTAGGCCCGGTGACGGCCCAGCGAATAGTCGACCACCGCACCCGCAAGGGCCCGTTCGCCTCGGTGGACCAACTCCGCGACGTAGAAGGCATCGGCGACTCGAAGCTGGCCAAGCTGGCCGACCTGGTCCACACATGACCACCACCGGCACCGCCAGAACCACCGCCGGCAAGGCCGCCGCGGCCGTGGCCCTCTACCACCGCACCAGGGCCCAGTACCTGCACCTGACCCGCCAGACCCTGATCCCAGCCGACCACAACAACCTCCCCCGCCCCCTGACCCTCGCCTTCCCGCTGCACCGCTCCGAACCCCGACCCGCCAAACCCCGCCGCCGCCCCCTGACCAGGGCACTGCACCACCTCCTGGCCGCAGCCTTCCCGCCACTGCCAGCCCCGGCCCCGTCCGCCCCAGCCCCACCACCGACGCACCTCACACCGCGCCCCTGCCGCTTCTGCGAGGCAACGAACCCAAGCGACGCCCCCGGCCACCGCCGCTAGCGCCACCGAACCCACGACCCACCTCACCCGGACCCACCCGGCCAGCCCCAACCCAACCGGCCCCAACCCGCCCCCAGCACGCCCACCCTCACCCGGACCGACCTGGCCAGCCCCACCAACCACCCCCACCTGAAGCGCCTGCCGTTCCACCTCACCCGGCCGACTTCACCCAGCCAACCCACCCTCAGCCCAACAGCCCAGGACCTCCGCTCATCCCAAGCCCCGGCTTCCCTCATCGATCCGATCGGAGCCAGCCATGCCATCCGTCCGCATCACCACCACACCCCGCCACCCCCGCAGCGACACCGCCCGCCACCACCTGTCGGCCGCCAGTCCTAAGTCCCGCAGCCCGCACGTCCTGCAGAACCCGCCACCCCGCCGCGCCCACCACCCCGCCCACCCGAACCGGCCCCAACCCCGCCAAGGCAGCCCCACCCGTGACCCAAGACCTCCCACCGCCACAGGGAGCCCCCAATGCCCCGCAAGCACCCGATAGCCCACGACTACCGCCTGGTCCCGGCAGCCGCCGCAGTCTGGGCCACAGCCGTGGCAGGCCTCTTCCTCAGCTGGCAGGCAGCAGCGATCACCGGTCTGGCAGCAGGAGCGATCGGTCTGGCGGCGTGGCGCAGGGCCTGGTGGAACAGGACCTGTGCGATCGCCCTCCTGGTCTCCGGCCCGCTCGCAGCGGCCTGGGTGGGCGGCCACGTGCTCAAAGCCGACACCCATCCGCTCCGCCTCGCGGCGAACGAAGGCCGCGGCACCACCCTCACCGTCGAGCTCACCACCAGACCGAAGGGAATCCGGGCCGCGGGCTTCGGCGGGACGCAGGCCGGCGTGGAGAACGTCGTGATCCGGGCGACGGCGAACGGTGCCCAGTTGGTGCTACTGGCGCCAGCGGACGGGTGGCGGGATCTGTTGCCAGGTCAGGAGGTGACGGTCAAAGGCTCGCTCGCCCCACCCAGGGGAGGAGACCTGGCGTCGGCGTTGCTCCGAGTGCGCGGGCCGCCGCAGGACGTGCGACCGCCGCCGTTCTGGCAGACCTGGGCCGACGAGCACCGTGACGGCCTGAGGCAGGCCAGTGCGGTCCTGGACGACGAAGAAGCTGGACTGCTGCCCGCACTGGTGGTGGGCGACACCGAGCGGATGGTGCCTCGCATCGTCGAGGAGTTCCGCACAGCGGGTCTCGCTCACCTGCTCGCGGTGAGCGGCGCGAACTTGGCGATCATCTGCGGTGCTGTCTACCTCCTGACGAGGCGGCTCGGGCCGCGTCCGGCGGCTGCTGCGGCGTTCGTCGCGCTGGTCGGGTTCGTCGTCCTGGCCGGGCCCGAGCCGAGTGTGCTCAGGGCGGCGGTCATGGGAGCCGTCGCGTTGCTGGCTTTGGTGATGGGGCGGCAGCGGTCCGCGGTGCCGAGTCTGGCGACGGCGGTGCTCGTGCTGGTGTTGCACGATCCGGCGCTGGGTGGTGAGCCGGGGTTCGCGTTGTCCGTGGTGGCGACGGCTGCGTTGGTGCTCGTCGCGCCGAAGTGGGCGCGGGCGCTGAAGAAACGCGGTGTGCCGAACGGGGTGGCCGAGGCGATCGTCGTGCCGATGGCCGCGAGCCTCGCCACGGCTCCGGTGGTGGCCGGGTTGTCCGGGCAGGTGAGCCTCGTGTCGGTGGTGGCCAACCTGGTCGCCGGACCGGTGGTGGCGCCGGCGACGGTGCTGGGTGTGGTGGCGGCGGCCGTTGCGCCGCTCTCGCCTCACGTCGCTGAGGTCGTCACCCACGTGGCCGGGCCGGCGGTGAGTTGGCTGGTTCTGGTCGGGCGGCAGGCGTCGGCCGTGCCCGGTGCGGCGGTCGGCTGGCCGGACGGCTGGAGCGGGGCCATCGCGCTCACGGCGGTCACCGTGGCGGTCGTGTTGTTGTTGCGGTTCAAGAAGACGCGGACGTTGGTCGTCGCTGTGCTCGTCGGCGGGTTCGTGGTGCTGGTGCCGCTACGGGTGGTGGCGCCGGTCTGGCCGCCCGACGGGTGGAAGGTCGTCAGTTGTGACGTGGGCCAGGGTGACGCGCTGGTGCTCGCCACGGACGACCGGGAGACGGCGGTGCTGGTCGACACCGGGCCGGACCCCGGCGCGGTCGACCGGTGCCTGAAGACGTTGGGAATCAACAAGATTCCGCTGGTGGTGCTGACACATCTGCACGCGGACCACGTCGGCGGCCTTGACGCCGTGCTCACCGGGCGTGCGGTGGGGGCGGTCGCGGTCGGGCCGCTCAAGGAGCCCGCGTGGGCGTGGCGGGAGGTCGGCAGACGAACGCGCGCCCACAACGTGCGGGTCGTCGAACCGAGGGCAGGCGAGCGGTTCGCCTTGCCAGGACTGGAGTTGGAGGTGATGGGACCCAGGCGGCCGCCGGTCGCCGAGGACGAGAACACGACGGTGAACGACTACTCGCTCGTGCTCAAGGCATACACGAGGGCGGGCCGGGTGCTGCTCACCGGCGATGTCGAACTGGCAGGCCAGGCGGCGTTGCTGGGGGAGCGGGACCTGAACGCCGAGGTGCTCAAAGTGCCGCATCACGGCAGCAGGTACTCGCTGCCCGCGTTCCTCGAGGCCGTGCGGCCGCGGGTGGCGCTGGTCAGCGTCGGCACGGGCAACAGGTACGGGCACCCGAGCGCACACGTCATCGACGTGCTGCGGGCGGCAGGCGCGTTGGTGTTGCGCACGGACAAGGACGGAGACCTGGCGGTCCTGCCGGGAAACCGCATCGTACGAAGGAGAAGAGATGGTCTGGGTCAGGTTGTTCAACGCGCGCTACCCGATCGCCGGCGGCACGCCGGGCCTCGCATGGGCGCTGTGGCAGACCAACTACACGGCGACGCCGTGGCCGCACGACGAACTCAAGCCCGATTTCGGTTACTACATCTGCGAAACACTCGAAGACGGCACCCGCGCCGTCACGTACCGGGCGACGACCACGCACGTGCTGCCACCGACGAAGGCCGAGTCGCCGGAAGAGGCGTACGACCTCGTCGCGGAGCACGTGTTCGACGACGGACTGCGAATCGCGCCGGACGTCTGGCACGACTACCACTACAACGCGCTGAAGGCGGAAGCCCCGTGGCCGCAACGGATCGTGGCGTGGCGCGCGACCGTGGAGCAGGTCGGGCCGCACGTGGTCGACGGCCTGCTGCGCTTTCCTCGCACGGGCTGGCTCGAGACGGACGCGATCGCGCTGTGAGGCATCCCGCGCGGTCACAAAGCGGCTCGGGGACGCGTGTGCGTCCCCGAGCCGGAAGGAGGTGATCCGGGTGATTAACCCAGTGCCTTGATGACGGCCTCGGCCGACGGCGGGACCGTCGCGCGCGGGCCGACCGTGTCGCCCAGCGCGTCGAGGGTCTTGAGCCCGTCGCCGGTGATCAGCAGCACGGTCTCGGCGTCGGGGTCGAGCTGGCCCGTCTCGATGAGCTTCTTCGCCGTCGCGACGGTCACGCCGCCGGCGGTCTCGGCGAAGATGCCCTCGGTGCGGGCGAGGAGCTTGATGCCCTCGACGACCTCTTCGTCGGTGACGTCCTCGATGGCGCCGTTGGTGCGGCGGACCGCGTCGAGCACGTACGGGCCGTCGGCCGGGGCGCCGATCGCCAGCGAGCGGGCGATCGTGTCCGGGCGGACCGGGCGGATGACGTCGTGGCCCGCCTTGAACGCGGCGGAGATCGGGGAGCAGCCGGTGGCCTGCGCGCCGAACACCTTGTACGGGGAGGCTTCCACGAGGTCGAGCTGGCCGAGTTCGCGGAACGCCTTGTCGACCTTGGTGAGCTGCGAGCCGGAGGCGATCGGCACGACGATCTGGTCGGGCAGGCGCCAGCCGAGCTGTTCGGCGACCTCGTAGCCGAGGGTCTTGGAGCCTTCCGCGTAGTACGGGCGGACGTTGACGTTCACGAACGCCCAGTCCTCGTTCTCCGCGGCGAGCTCCTGGGCGAGGCGGTTGACGTCGTCGTAGTTGCCGTCGACGGCGATCAGCGAGCCGTCGTAGACGGCGCTCATCAGGATCTTGGCGCGCTCGAGGTTGGAGGGCACGAGGACGACGGACTTCCAGCCGGCGCGGGCCGCGGCCGCGGCGACGGCGTTCGCCAGGTTGCCGGTGGACGGGCAGGCCAGCACCTTGAAGCCGAGTTCGCGGGCGGCGGCGAGGGCGACGCCGACCACCCGGTCCTTGAACGAGTGGGTGGGGTTGCCGGTGTCGTCCTTCACCCAGATCTTGCGGACGCCGAGAGCCTTGGCGAGGTTGTGGGCCTCGACCAGGCGGGTGCCGCCGGGGTCGGTGTTCGGGTGCTGTTCCACAGTGGACGGAACGGGGAGGAGGCCGCGGTAGCGCCAGATGGACCTGGGGCCGGCCTCGATGTCCTCGCGCCGGATCTTCCCGAAGTCGTAGGCCACTTCCAGCGGCCCGAAACACTCGAGACAGGCGTATTCAGGAGCGAGAGGGGTTTCGTTGCCGCACTCCCGGCACAGCAGCGCGCGGGCGGGGCCGAGGTCGAACTTGGTGCTCGTGGGCACACTGACAGCAGTCATCGCGAGGTATCTCCTCATCTGTCCCGCGAAATCGAACGGGTCGGAATTGGCACCGTGATCGTCTGCACTCAGATGCGCGCACGGGTGTGTGCACACAGCGCTGACGCCGGTTGCCGGGGCTTCTTCGGGCCGGTCCCTCTGCCCCTCTGGATGAGCGGTGTTCAGTTGTGGCCACCAACCTACGGCATGTGTCGGTTGCCGATCCACAATCGCCCACGATCCGGGACGTGGGAGGATGCCGGTCGTGAGCGCACCGGAGTCACTGCACCTCGTCGTCGGCGAAGAGGAGCTGCTGGTCGAACGGGCTGTTCGCGCGGCTCTCGAGGCCGCGCGGAAGGTCGATCCGAGCGCCGACCTGACCCGCGTCCAGGTGACTGATCTCACCCCTCCCGAGCTCGCCGAACTGGTGAGTCCGTCGCTGTTCGCGGAGGGGCGTGTGATCGTCCTGCAGAACGGTCAGGACATCAGCAAGGAGGTCGCCGACACGGTGCTCTCCTACGTCAAGGCGCCCGCGGACGGGGTCACGCTCGTCGTCGTGCACACGGGCGGTGGCCGCAGCAAGGCGGCCAAGGACCTGCCGGGGCAGCTGAAGAAGGCCGGTGCCGCGGTCACCGAGTGCGGCAAGGTCACCAAGCCCGCGGAACGCGAGGCGTTCGTGCGCAACGAGGTGCGGCAGGCGGGCGGCAAGATCGATCCGGAGGCCGTCGCCACGCTCATCGACGCCGTCGGCACGAACCTGCGCGAGCTCGCGGCGGCCGCCTCTCAGCTCGTGTCCGACACCGACGGCAAGGTGACGGTCGAGGAGATCCGCCGCTACCACCAGGGCAAGGCCGAGGTGACGGGGTTCGCCGTCGCGGAGAAGGCCGTCGTGGGGGACAGGGCGGGCGCCATGGAGGCGTTGCGCTGGGCCATGCAGCTCGGTGTGCCGCACGTGCTGGTCGCGGACGCGCTGGCGGACGCGGTGCGCACGGTCGCGCGGGTGTCCGCCGTGGGGCGCGCCGACCCGTTCAGCCTGGCCGGGCCGCTCGGCATGCCGCCGTGGAAGATCAAGAAGGCGCAGGCCCAGGCCCGCGGCTGGGACCAGACGGGGCTCGCCGACGCGATGCAGGTGGTCGCGGGGCTCAACGCCGACGTGAAGGGTGTGGCGGCCGACGCCGACTACGCGCTGGAGCGCGCGGTGCTCCGGATCGTGGCGGCGCACAGCCGCCGCTAGGTCACGGCCGAGGGATCCCGATCAGGTACTGGGCGCCGGTGAAGCCGCGTTGGACGCCGATCGTCCACGTGAACGTCGAGGTGTCGCGCAGGGCGTCGACCATCCGCCGCAGCTCCGCGCGTCCGTACATGCGCAGGAACGACACCACGCTGTCGAAGAACATCATGAACGGCAGCACCGGCACGACGTACGTCAGCGCCAGCCGCAGCAGGTAGCGGGGCAGGGGATTGCGCTGGAACGGCGCCGCCAGCAGCACGGCGAGCATCAGGAAGAACGGGAACACCAGCACGTAGAGCCACGACCGTTTGGTGTCCACCACGACGATGGGCTGCCGGGTGTCGACGGCGTTCTGCAGGATGCGCGTGGCCAGTGGGGGCGCAAAGTGGTGGAAGGCGCCGTAGATCGTCCGCGTGCCCTCCAGCCGGCAGTCGGTGGCGTCGACGGGCGACGGCACGTGGTCCACCGGGCAACAGGGCGGGCGGTTTCGAGCGACACGTTCGAAGGCGTGGACGTTCGGCACCAGGTCCGTCAGCGTGACCTGCGTGTGGACTCCGGCGGAGTGCAGACGGCGCTGGATCAACGGCACAGGCCCGCCCGAACCGGAGCAGAGGTCGACGATCCGGTGGTCCGCGCCCGACCGCAGGGCCAGCTCCAACGGACGTGAGTACTCGCGCGCGGCGTCCGTGAGCCGGTAGATGGTCAGGATCGACTCCGTGTGCAACGTCCGCAGCACGCGCGGGGTGCCGTCGAGGTCGTGCAGTTCGAAGAAGTCGAGGCGCGGCAGCGATTCCATGGGCTCTACGCCTACACCAGAGATGCGAAAGGGCTCCACCTCCCGGAGGAGGTGGAGCCCTTTCAGCAGAAGCTCGAAGCTCCGCGTGCGAGATCAGCCCTCGAGGGAGTTCGCGCGCAGCGCCATCGCCGACTTCTTGTTGGCGGCCTGGTTGGCGTGGATGACGCCCTTGCTGGCGGCCTTGTCGAGCTTGCGGGACGCGTCCTGCAGCAGCTCCAGGGCCTTCGCCTTGTCACCGGCCTCGGCAGCCTCGCGGAACTTGCGGATGGCCGTCTTCAGGGACGACTTGACCGACTTGTTGCGAAGGCGGGCCTTCTCGTTGGTCTTGATCCGCTTGAGCTGGGACTTGATGTTCGCCATGCGACATCACCCTTCTTGTCGAAACCGGGGTTCGTGACGCGCTTGGTCGGCACCGGCCACGAGGGCCGGGTCTCCTCCACGGCGGAGAGCCGCGCGTTCACGACGACGAAGGATATCAGGCCAGCTCAGCGCACCGTGAAGGTGGCCTTGTCGGCACCCACCACGGCCTCGTAGCCGCCGCGGGCGACCTCACGCCGTCCGCCGCCGTCCACGTCGCCGACGGTCAGGGCCAGCTGCGAGAGCGCGAACGGCACCTCGACCTGCTTCGACTGCCCCGCGGCGAGTTCCACGCGGGTGAAGCCCACCAGACGGGCGTCCGGGGTCAGCACCGGGGAGGCCGGCTGACGGACGTAGACCGGCACCACGGCCGTGCCCGCACGCGCGCCGGTGTTCGCCACGGTGAACTTCACCACGCCGTTCGAACGGTCCACCGACACCGACGGCCCCGAGGTCGTGAACGACGTGTACGACAGCCCGTGCCCGAACGCGTAGAGCGGGTCGTACTTCGCGCCGGCCGAGGTGTTCGCGCCCGGCAGCTGGTCGTAGGTGAGCGTCGGGTCGCCCAAGGTCCGGGGCCACGAGATCGGCAGCCTGCCGCTCGGGTTGACCGCGCCGAACAGCACGTCGGCGATCGCCCGTCCGCCCTCGCTGCCCGGCAACCAGCCCGCGACCAGCGCGTTCGCGTCGGCAGCGGCCCCCAGCACCTGCGGCCGCGCGGTCAGCAGCACCACGACCACCGGCTTGCCGGTCGCCTGCACCGCGTCCACCCACGCCTGCTGCTCCGGCGTCAGCACCGGGTTCTCCGTGTCGGCGGGCCCCTCCGCGCCGGGCTTCTCACCCAGCACCACGACCACCGCGTCCGCGCCCGCCGCCTCGGACACCGCCGCGGCCTGGGTCGGGGCGTGCACCACGGACGCACCGGGAACGGCCTCGCGCACACCCGTCAGCACGGTCGCGGTGGGCGGCAACGGCGAGTCGTCCGGCACGCCCTGCCAGTCGACGGTCCACCCACCGAGCTGGCGGCGCACGTCGTCGGCGGTCTCCCCGGTCACGACGATCTTCTTGGCGCCGACCGACAACGGCAGCACGCCGTCGTTCTTCAGCAGCACGGTGCCCTCGGCGGCGGCCTTGCGCGCGAGGTCCCGGTCCACGCCCACCACGTTGCCGTCGGCCTTCGCCGGGTCCACGTACGGCTTCTCGAACAGCCCGAGGTCGAACTTGAGCGTCAGCACCCGCCGCACGGCCTGGTCGATCCGCCCGCGCGACACCGAGCCGTCCCGCACGTTCGCCAGCAGCAGCGAGGTGAACTCGGCCGCGTTCGACGGTTCCATCGCCATGTCCACCCCGGCGTTGACGCTCATCGCGATCGCCGTCTTGTAGTCGGGCGCGACCTTGTGCCGGTCGACCAGGTACCGCATGTCCTGCCAGTCCGAGACCGCGACGCCCTTGAACCCCATGCGGTCTCGCAACTGCGTCTGCAGCATGTACTTCGACGCGTGCACGGGCACGCCGTTCACGGAACCGGAGTTGATCATCACCGTGCGCACGCCCGCGTCGAACTGCGCCTGGAACGACGGCAGCACCAGGTCCTGCAACTGCCGGATCGGGATCTGCGCCGCCGCCCGGTCGTGCCCGTTCGCGGGCGCCGAGTACCCGGCGAAGTGCTTCGCGGTGGCGGTCAGCTGCGCGGTGTCGTCCACCTTGGACTGCTGCCCGCGCACGTTCGCCGCCGCCAGCTGCCCCGCCAGGAACGGGTCCTCGCTGTAGGTCTCGTAGTACCGGCCCCACCGCGTGTCCCGCGCGATGTCGGAAACAGGCGCGAAGTTCCAGAAGACACCGGTGGCGCGCAACGCCTTCGACGCCGACACACCGATCTTCTCCTGCAACGCGGGATCCCACGTCGCGCCGAGTCCGATCTGGTGCGGGAACATCGTCGCCGAGATGACGTTGTTGTGCCCGTGCACGCCGTCCGACCCGTAGATGATCGGGATCTTCAACCGGTTCTTCTCCAGCGCGTGGCGCTGGATGGCGTTGTTCATCTCGGCCCACGCCCTGGGCGTGTTCTCGACCGGTGAGTCACCGCCGCCGGACAGGATCGAGCCCACGTGCGCGTCCGAGAGAACGGCCTTCAAGCAAGACTCCACCAACGGCCCGTTGACGTTGTTGCAGTCACCGCGCAGCTTTCCGACGCGGATCTGGGCCATCTGCCCGACCTTCTCCTCGAGCGTCATCCGTCGCAGCAGGTCCTCGACCCGCCGTTCCGTCGACGCCCGGCTGTCGAGGTACAGCTCCTTGCCGGCCGCCAGACCACCGGCCGGTGTCATCGACGCGATCACCACAGCGACGCCCAGCACGCCGAGACCGGCGCGTTTGCGGGAGAACAAAGACAAGACTCCTCCACGTTCCCGGTGCGCCCGCCGCACACGATCGCGCGGGGGAGCACGACCGGCACACCTCCGAACGGAGGAACTCGTTGCAAGCGTTTTCATGCTGGTGAAACGCCTGATCAGCCACCTGCGCCGAAAGGAGGAAAAATGGCCGCCATGACAGTGCCCGCGCTACCCGAGGAGTCGTTCAGACGGGTGCTCTGCGTCGTCGCGCACCCCGACGACATGGAGTACGGCACGTCCGCGGCGGTCGCCCGCTGGACCGCCAAAGGCATCGAGGTCGGCTACCTCCTGCTGACCCGGGGTGAGGCAGGAATGCCGAACCCGCCGGAGGAGACCGCACGGCTGCGGGTCGCCGAGCAACGGGCCGCGTGCGACGTCGTCGGCGTCGAGCACCTGACCGTTCTCGAACACCCGGACGGCGTTCTCGTCCACGGCCTCGACCTGCGCCGCGACATCTGCCGCGAGATCCGCCGGTTCAAGCCCGACGTCGTGTTCGGCAGCGGGTACGAGATCGAGACGCCGTGAGGCTTCGACCAGGCCGACCACCGCGCGGCAGGCCTCGCCACCCTCGACGCGCTCCGCGACGCCGGCAACCGCTGGATCTTCCCCGAGCAGGTCGACGAGGAGGGCCTCGAACCGCACTCGCCGCGCTGGTACCTGCAGGTCGCGATGGGCGACGACGCCACGCACGGGGTCGACGTCACGGGGGAGCCGTTGCGCCGGGGCGTGGCCTCGCTCGAAGCGCACGCCGCCTACCTCGCCGCGCTGCCGGACCACCCGGCCCCCGCGGACCTCATCCCGATGTTCGCCGCGATGGGCGGCAAGGCCATGGGCGTCGAGCACGCCGTGCTCTTCCGCGCCCACGACCTCCAGGCACCGCCCGAGTTCTAGGCCTCGTCGCCGTCGGGCTTCTTCGGCGGCCTGCCGCGGCGAGGCATCTTCTTCGCCTCGCCCGGCAGCCGGCCCGCGTCCGCCAGCGCACGCCGCAGCAGGAACTCGATCTGCGCGTTGGTGCTGCGCAGCTCGTCGTTCGCCCACCTGCTCAACGCGTCGTGCACGGCCGGATCGAGCCTGAGCAGAACGCTTTTGCGATCCGCCATCAGGTGTACAGCGACCCGGTGTTCACCACGGGCTGAGTGGAACGGTCACCGCACAGGACCACGAGCAGGTTCGACACCATCGCGGCCTTGCGCTCCTCGTCGAGCTCGACGACCTCGTGGTCGGCGAGCCGCTCCAGCGCGAGCTCGACCATGCCGACGGCGCCTTCGACGATCCGCGTCCGCGCCGCCACGACCGCGCCCGCCTGCTGCCGCTGCAACATGGCGTGGGCGATCTCGGGCGCGTACGCGAGGTGCGTGAGCCGCGACTCGATCACCCTCACGCCGGCGGACTGCACGCGCGCCGCGATCTCGATCGCCAGCGTCTCGGTGATCTCGTCCGCGTTCTCCCGCAACGACAGACCCGTCTCGGCGTGGTTGTCGTACGGGTAGCTGTTCGCGATGTGCCGCACGGCGGTCTCGGTCTGGATGCCGACGAACCGCACGAAGTCGTCGACCTCGAACCGTGCGCGCGCAGTGTCCTCGACCTGCCACACGACCACCGCGGCGATCTCGATCGGGTTGCCGTCGGCGTCGTTGACCTTCAGCGTCGCGGTCTCGTGGTTGCGGATGCGGACCGAGATCTTCTCCCGCGTGGTGAGCGGGTTCGCCCACCGCAGACCGTCCGTGCGCACCGTGCCCACGTAACGGCCGAGGAACTGCAGCACGCGCACCTCGCCGGGCGCGACCGTGAAGAGCCCCTTCCAGATCACAGCGGCAGCCAGGAACAACAGCACCCCGGTGAGCAGCAGCCCGACCGCCGGGTCGCCGTCGGCGGCGTCGGTCGTCTTGATCCCCTCGATGAACGTCCACACGCTCACAGCCAGCACCGCCAACCCAGCGAAGAACAAGAGGAGACCGGGCAGTTCCCGCGCTCGCTTCTCGCGGACGACAGGCGCCGGCATCTGAACCGTCGTTTCGATGGATGCACTCATCCAGGACCCCCTAGCGAAGTAGTAGCTAAGTGATATCACTTTTTTCGCGGTGATCGCAAGTTACGCTGCGTCGCATGAGGGCGAAGAAGCAGCGCGTGGCCGCGTACGGGGTGTGCATCAACGAGAACGACGAGATCCTGCTCGCGCGCTGGCTTGGCCCTAAGGGCAAACGTTGGATCCTCCCCGGAGGGGGCATCGACCACGGCGAGCACCCGTACGACGGGGTCGTCCGGGAGGTCGAGGAGGAGACCGGCTACGTCGCCGAGGTGGTCCGCCTGCTCGGCATCGACTCCGAGTTCCGCGAGGAGCCCGACCGCGACTACCACGCACTTCGGATCATGTACGAGGTGCGGATCGTGGGCGGCGAGCTGCGCAACGAGGTGGGCGGCTCGACCGACCTCGCCCAGTGGTTCCCTCTGGCAGACATCGGACAGCTGGAGCGCGTGCCGTCACTGGACACGGCTCTCGGCCTGTACCGGACCTCGCCACCAGCCGGGATTTTGCGGTAGCTTCCCCGTACCGCCGCCGACGACCCAACACCGGAGTTGGCGAATGATCCGATCACTGGCCGCAGTCGGCGCGGCCGCCCTGCTGTCGTCCTTCGTTCACGTGCCTGCTTTCGCTGCTGTCGTCGGCGTCTCCAGCGTGTCCTCCCTGCAGGCCGCACTCGACACCGCACGACCTGGTCAGCGCATCGTCCTGGCGGACGGTGTGCACGCCACCAACCAGCCCGTCAAGATCACGAAGTCCGGCATCACCGTCGCCGCCGCGCACGCCGGCCGCACGGTCTTCACGCGAGGCGGCCTCGAACTCGGGGCCGTCCGCGACGTGACGATCGAGGGGTTCGTGTTCGACGGCACGAGCTCGATGTCCGTCCCGCCCGAGGCGCAGGCCACGCGCATCACCCGCAACACCTACAGCGGGAACAAGGACGGCGCCTCGCTCTCCGTCAGCGCGGACGACGTCCAGGTCGACCACAACACGTTCCAGAACCGGAACAACGAGGGCGTCTACCTGCAGATCACCGGTCCGGGCAGCGAGATCGCCAAGCGGACGTGGATCCACCACAACTACTTCTACAACCACCAGTTCACCGGCGCGAACGGCGGCGAGTCGATCCGGCTCGGCTACAGCCACAAGCAGTCGAAGTCGGCGAACGCGATCGTCGAGCACAACCTGTTCGAGAAGGCGGACGGCGACGCCGAGGCCATCTCCGTCAAGTCCTCGGACAACATCGTCCGCTTCAACACCATCCGCGACAGCAAGGGCTACATCGTCCTGCGGCACGGCAACCGCACCACGGTCGAGGGCAACCTGCTCTTCAACAGCGGCATCCGGTTCCACGGGAACGACCACAAGATCTTCAACAACCTTGTGCAGAACTCCGGGGACCGGGCGATCGTGTTCGGTTCGGGCAAGGAGGCCGACAGCGGCCCGGACTCGAAGCTGCACGACCGGCCGGACCGCGTGACCGTCGCCTTCAACACGCTGATCGGCACCGGCGCGGTGGTGGAGAGCGACGGCGGTGACTTCAAGCCGAAGGACTGCGTGTTCGCGAACAACGTCGTCCGCGGCTCGTCGGGCGGTGTCCTCTCCATGCACGCCGGCTCGACCGTGAAGTACGAGGGCAACGTGATCTGGGGAGGGACCGGCGGCAGCATGCCGTCGTCCGGCTACCGGTCCGTGGACCCGAAGCTCGTGAAGGACGCCAACGGACTGTCGCGGCTGTCTTCCACGAGCCCGGCCATCAACGCGTCGGTGGGCACCTACTCCTATGTGACGCGCGACTTCGACCTGCAGGCGCGCTCCGGCAAGCCCGATGTCGGAGCGGATGAGTACAACTCGGCGGCCGTGCGGAAGCCGCTGACGAAGGCCGATGTCGGGGTCTCCGCACCCTGACGAACGTGTTTGTCCTGGTAGCCGCCCCTGTGGCGGCTACCGGGACCCCCCGATTTGGAGATCGAAACAGGCCCGTGTAATGTTCTCCATGTCAGAGCGAAGCGGGCCGGAAATACAGACCGGAACGGGCCTGGCCAAAAAACCGGAAGACAAAGAGCCTCCGAGAGGCCGATTTGACACCGGGAAGCAACACCAAATAAGCTTCAAACACAGCCCCGAGAGAAAGCCTCCGGAAACGGAGACTGGAACCGGTGAGCGCGTGTTCTTTGAGAACTCAACAGCGTGCCGAAACACAGCCAGTAATATGAATACCCCTCGTCGGGGTATTCCTTTGAGATGCAAGACCAGATTGCCAGACATATTCCGTCTGGAGCGATCACAACGATCCTTATTGGAGAGTTTGATCCTGGCTCAGGACGAACGCTGGCGGCGTGCTTAACACATGCAAGTCGAGCGGTAAGGCCCTTCGGGGTACACGAGCGGCGAACGGGTGAGTAACACGTGGGTAACCTGCCCTGTACTCTGGGATAAGCCTTGGAAACGAGGTCTAATACCGGATACGAC
>NZ_FOFV01000037.1 GCF_900111005.1 Lentzea albida | reverse complement strand
GCCTCGTGCGAGGCGAAGATCTCCGTGCCGTGCAGCGACTGGTCGTTCACGCCGCACGCGGACATGAACTTGAGGCCGCGGTCGATCTCGCCGGCCAGGGCCTCGTAGCGCTCGCCGGCGGGCGAGGTGCGCACGAAGTCGCGGTTCCAGTCGTGCACGCGGTGCAGGTCGGCGAGACCGGCGCCGGTGAGGGCGCGCAGCAGGTTCATGGCCGCGCCGGCGTTGGCGTAGGCGCGGATCATGCGACCGGGGTCGGCGACGCGGGCTTCCGGCGTCGCGACCAGGGAGTTGATGATGTCGCCGCGGTAGGACGGCAGGCCGAGCGCGTCGATGCCGGACGAACGCGGCTTGGCGTACTGGCCGGCGATGCGGCCGACCTTCACCACGGGAAGGCTCGCGCCGTAGGTCAGCACCACGGCCATCTGCAGCAGGGTCCGGATGTTCGCGCGGATGTGCGGCTCGGTGTTGTCAGCGAACGTCTCCGCGCAGTCACCGCCCTGCAGGAGAAATGCCTCACCGTTCGCGACCTGCGCCAGTTGCGTGTGCAGCCGGTCGATCTCGGCGGGCACGGTGATCGGCGGCACGCTCTCGAGCACGGTCCGCACGCGACGCACCTGTTCGGCGTCGGGCCATTCGGGCTGCTGGGCGGCCGGGCGCGACAGGGCGTCGTCCAGGCGCTTGCGCATCTCGGGAGGCAGCGGCGGAAGCTCGGGAAGCGTGTCGATGGGCACGTCCACGGTCCAGTTCACGCTGCTCATCCTAGTTGTCCCACACTGAGAGACCGGGCCGGGCCTGTCAGCGGTTCCAGGGGTGCGGACCAGGCGTCATCCGGCGTAGCGGGCGTTACCCCAGGCCGAGTGAGGTCTGTTACTTGTCAACTATCTCCCTCTGCCCAATCGAGATGCCGCACTGCATGATGTGGGCCATGGATGCCACCCGATTGGATGACGGCACCGCGACCCGGCTGCTGGGCATCGCGATCGACAACATCCAGCGCGACCACCCGGTCCACTGGACGCACGTGATCGACGGGGACCACCGGCTCGTGCCGCAGCGGGTGCTGCACCCGGTGTTCGCCGGGTCGTTCGACTGGCACTCGTGCGTGCACCAGACGTGGCTCGCGGTGCGCCTGCTGCGGCTGCGCCCCTCCCTCACGGGTGCGGACACGGCCCGCAACGCCCTCGACAAGCTGGTCACGCCGGACAACTGCGCCGTCGAGGCGGCGTTCTTCGCCTCCCCGGCAGGCCGGTACTGGGAGCGCCCGTACGGGTGGGCGTGGCTGCTGCTGCTCGACGCCGAGCTGCGCACCTCGGACCTGCCGTGGTCGGTCGCTCCGATCGCCGAGGTCCTGCGCGACCGGTGGCTTGAATGGATCTCGGTCGCGCGCCTGCCGATCCGCACCGGCACGCACGGCAACACGGCGTTCGCCACCGGCCTCGTCTTCGACGCCGCCCGGGCGACCGGCGACACCGAACTGGCCACCGCGTGCGCCGAGGCGGCACTGCGGTGGCACGGGGACGAGGCGGGCTACGGCGGCTTCGAACCGGACGCCGCCGACTTCCTGTCGCCCGCGCTGACGACGGCCGACCTGATGCGCCGCGCGCTGGACCCGGCCGCGTTCGCCGACTGGTTCGACGCCTACCTGCCGGACCTCGAGGCGGAGCGGTGGCGCGTGCTGCGCGAGCCGTTCCCGGTCGACGACCCCGGCGACCCCTACGGCTCGCACCTGGCCGGACTCGCGTTGTCGCGCGCCTGGAACTGGGAGGCGATCGCGGACGCGCTGCCGGACGGGCACCGGTACGCGTCGCTGGCGCGGACGGCCTCGGCGGCGCACCGCGAGGCCGGGTGGAGCTACGTGTTCGGCGGGCACGGCTACATGGCCGACCACTGGCTCGGCACGTTCGGCGCCTACCTCGACGTGAAGGCCTTCTGACCGCCTGATGTATCGGACATCAGTGACCGGAGGTCAGGCTCGCGCGGCGGACGAGGGTGAGCGCGATGCCCGTCGCCGCCGCGTGCACCGACGCCGCGTGCGTGCGCGGGTCGAACCGCGTGGTCGGTCCCGCGACGCTGACCGCCGCCACCGCGGTGCCGTCGTCGCCCAGCACCGGTGACGCCACGCAGGCCAGGCCGACCCTGGACTCCTCGAACTCGTAGGCGACGCCCGTCTGCCGGATCTTGGTGAGCTGCTGGCGGAGCATCCCGGGCGTGACGGCCGTGCGCGGGGTGAGGCGGGCCAGCGGGGAACCCAGCACCTCACCCCGCAGCCGCGTGGGCGCGTGGGCGAGCAGGGCCTTGCCGATCGCGGTGGCGTGCAGGGGCATGCGGCCGCCGAGGCGCGACGGCGAGGACGCCTGGCGGTGGCCGCCGATCTTGGCGGCGTAGACGACCTCGTGGCCTTCGAGCAGTCCCAGGTGGACGGTCTCGTGGGTGCGTTCGTAGAGGTCTTCGAGGTACGGCGTGGAGACCTCGACCAGGCGGCGTTCCACCGACGCGCGGATGCCCAGCTGGAACAGGTGGCTGCCCAGGCGGTACCCGCGCCGGCCGCGGTCGAGGAGGCGGACCTCGGTCAGCTCGCCCAGGAGGCGGTGCAGCGTGGCCTTGGAGAGGCCGGTGCGCCTGCCCAGTTCGGCGAAGCCGAGCTCGTCGTCGTCGGCACCGAACGCGTTCAGCACCGACATCACCTTGCCCAGCAGGGTGTTCGGGACGTCCGTCACCACCCGATCGTGCCATTCGGTTCCGCTCAGCGGAACTCGAAGGTCCCCTCCGGACCGGGAACACCGCCACGATGTGCCGTATGAACGAAGTCCAGACTGCGGCGGAGCGCCTGGCCACGGCCGCGCGAGACAGGATCACGTGTGCGCCGGTGCGGGACGTCATCGGTGACGCCGAGGCGTACGCGGTGCAGCAGCACAACATCGCGGCACGCGTCGCCGCCGGCGCGAAACCGGTCGGCCGCAAGATCGGCCTGACCGCGCCCGCGGTGCGCAGGCAGCTCGGCGTGGACCAGCCGGACTTCGGGGTGCTGCTCGACGACATGGCGTTCGAGGACGGCGACGTGGTCCCGACCGAGCGCCTGCTGCAGCCGAAGGTCGAGGCCGAGGTGGCGTTCGTGCTGAAGGCGGACCTGGCCGAGGGCCCGTTCGACGAGCGGACGGTCGCGGCGGCGGTCGCGTACGCGCAGGCGTCGCTGGAGATCGTGGACAGCCGGATCGAGAACTGGGACATCACGTTCGCCGACACCGTCGCGGACAACGCCTCCTCTGCTCTCTACGTGCTCGGCACCGAGCAGAAGGAGCTGTCGGAGGTCACGCCGCGCGACGTGTCCGCGGTGCTGTCGGTCAACGGCGAGGAGCGCTCGACCGGCGCCGGCGCCGACTGCATGGGCGATCCGCTGACCGCGCTCGCCTGGCTCGCCGAGACCGCCGTGCGGCTGGGCGACCCGCTCAGGGCCGGTGACGTCGTGCTCAGCGGCGCGCTCGGTCCCATGGTGCCCGTGCAGGCGGGCGACGAGGTCGAAGCGACCATCACGGGCCTCGGCACGGTCCGGGCCACGTTCGCACGCGAGGAGGCGTAAGTGAAGGTCGCGATCATCGGGTCGGGCAACATCGGCACCGACCTCGTCATCAAGGTGCTCAAGCGGTCGTCCGTGCTGGAGGTGGCGGCGCTGGTCGGCATCGACCCCGAGTCGGACGGCCTCGCCAAGGCGCGCGGGCTCGGGGTCGCGACGACCTCGGACGGCATCGAGGGCCTCGTCTCCCTGCCGGGGTTCGACGAGATCGAGATCGTGTTCGACGCGACCTCGGCGGGCGCCCACGCCAAGCACGCGGAGGTCCTCGCAGCGCACGGCAAGAAGGTCATCGACCTCACGCCGGCCGCGATCGGGCCGATGGTGGTGCCGACGGTCAACCTCGACGAGCACCTCGACGCCCCGAACGTCAACATGGTCACCTGCGGCGGTCAGGCCACGATCCCGATCGTCGCCGCGATCAACTCCGTCACGCCCGTGCCGTACGCGGAGATCGTCGCCTCGATCTCGTCGCGCAGCGCGGGGCCCGGCACCAGGGCGAACATCGACGAGTTCACCGAGACGACGGCGCAGGCCATCGCGGACGTCGGTGGCGCGAAGCGGGGCAAGGCCGTCATCGTGCTCAACCCCGCCGATCCGCCGATCACCATGCGCGACACGGTCCTCGCGCTCGTGAACGCGCCGGATCCCGCGACGCACGAGAAGATCCGCGAGTCCGTCGAGCAGATGATCTCCCGGGTCGCCGCGTACGTCCCCGGCTACCGGCTCAAGCAGAACGTGCAGATCGACCCGGTCGACCAGCCGGCCACCCTCACTGAGGAGCCGGTGACGCACCAGGTCACGGTGCTGCTGGAGGTCGAGGGCGCGGCCGACTACCTGCCCGCCTACGCCGGCAACCTCGACATCATGACCAGCGCGGCCGTCCGGGTCGCCGAGACCATGGCGAAGGCGGTGGTGCGCGCATGAAGCTCTACATCCAGGACGTGACGCTCCGGGACGGCATGCACGCCCTGCGGCACCGCATCGACCCGAAGAAGGTCGCCGAGATCGCGAAGGCGCTGGACGACGCGGGCGTCGACGCCGTCGAGGTGTCGCACGGCGACGGCCTGAGCGGCGGTTCGCTCGTCTACGGCCCCGGCAGCCACACCGACTGGGAGTGGATCGAGGCCGCCGCCAGGGCGTTGACCGGGGCGAAGCTCACGACGCTGCTGCTGCCGGGCATCGGCACTCTGCACGACCTCAAGCGCGCCCACGGCCTCGGCGTGCAGTCGGTCCGCATCGCCACGCACTGCACCGAGGCCGACATCTCGGCGCAGCACATCGCCGGCGCGCGCGACCTCGGCATGGACGTGTCCGGGTTCCTGATGATGAGCCACCTCGCCGAACCGCAGGAGCTCGCACGGCAGGCGAAGCTCATGGAGTCCTACGGCGCGAACTGCGTCTACGTGACGGACTCCGGCGGCCGCCTGCTGCCGAAGGACGTCCGCGACCGCATCCGCGCGTACAAGGACGTTCTCGACGAGCGGACCGAAATAGGCATTCACGCCCATGAGAACCTCTCACTGGCGGTCGCGAACTCCATCGCCGCCGTCGAGGAGGGCGCGACCAGGGTCGACGCCTCCCTGGCCGGGCTCGGTGCCGGCGCGGGCAACTGCCCGATCGAGCCGTTCGTCGCCGTCGCGAACCTCCAGGAGTGGCAGCACAACGCCGACCTGTTCGCGCTCCAGGACGCCGCCGACGACCTGGTCCGCCCGCTGATGGACCGCCCGGTCCGCGTCGACCGAGAGAGCCTCACGCTCGGCTACGCGGGCGTCTACGGCTCGTTCCTGCGCCACGCCGACACGGCCGCCCAACGCACCGGCGCCGACGTCCGCACGCTCCTGCTGGAGGCGGGACGCCGACGCCTGGTGGGCGGCCAGGAGGACATGCTCACCGACATCGCCCTGGACCTCACGCGTTAGACGGCTTCACACAGCACTCCTCATACGGGGAACGTGGTTCCGATGCCCATGCCCGTGATCCACTCGGGCACGGGCTCGTAACTCGTCCACACGAGCGGCAGGCCGACGGCGACCTGCCCGATGAGCCAGCAGCGGATCTCGTGCCCGCCGCTGCCGGCGTGGTCCTCGAGCGCCTCGTGCCCGAGGGAGGCGACCTCCCCCGCCTCCCCCGCCACCAGCCGGTCGAGGAACCACTCGTCCCACACGGCGTTCACGCGGGCGTCCGGGTTGCCTCCCATGGCCTTCACCCGCGGCTCCCGCGCGGCGGCGAACTCGTGGACGTGGGCCCGTCCCCGGATCAGCGACTCGCGCCGCTCCCCCACCACCGAGGGGTCGCGCGGGTCGTTGGACGGCAACCAGTGCGACAGCCCGCCGGACGCGACCACCAGCACCCGTCCGGGGAACTCCGAGGACCGCAGCGCCGCCCCCAGCGCCCGGCCCATCGCGACGCACCGGTCGAGCGACGGCAGCGGCGGTGCCGCCGTGTTGACCACCAGCGGCACCAACGGCAGCGTCGTGCCACCGGTGATCATCTCGTAGCTCTGCACGATGCCGTGGTCGACGGTCAGCGAGTACGACAGCGACACGTCGAACCCCGCTCCGGCCAGCCCTTCGTGGGCCGCCCACGCCAGCGTCCGCTCCACCGGCAACGGGCCGGAGCTGCTGCCGAAGTCGCCGAACCCCACCGCCTCCTCGACGCCGAGCACGAACGGCGGCATCACGTCGTAGAAGTTGGCGTGGAAGTGGTCGGGCCCGATGACGACGATCGCGTCCGGCGCCAGCTCGTCCACGGCCTTGCGCACGCGGTCGGCGTCCCGCAGGAACACCGAGCCGGGCCCGGCGCCGTCCGGTGGCAGCAGCGTCGCGAACGGGCTGTGCGACATCCCGGCGAAACCGATGATCTCGGCCATCAGGACGGGTCCTTTCCGTGCAGCAACCACGTGCGGTGCGTGTCGAGGAACTCGGAGACCTTCTCCCACTGCGGCCAGTGCCCGGCGTCGTCGATGACGTGCAGCCGCGCGTCCGGCAGCCACCCCAGCAGCAGGTCGGCCTCGTCCAGCCCTCCCGTCGGGTCGTGGCTGGTCCACAGCAACAACGTCGGCGCCGCGACCTTGCCGACCCACGCCGGGTCCCACGCGAAGTCCTTGCGCACCACCGGGTCCTGCAGCACCAGCGTGTTGGTGATGGCCTGCACGAACCCCGGCCGCGAGTAGACCTGGCGACGCAGGTCCACCAGCTCGTCGGTGACCATCTCCTTGTGGTGGAACAGGAACTCGACCCGCCGCCGCACGGTCTCCTCGCTCGGGTCGAGCACCGCGGCCATCGTGCTGTCCCGCATGCGCTGCATGACCTCGGGCTTGTTCGCGATGTTGCCGGGCGTGTTCAGCACGAGGCGGTCGACGCGCTCGGGGAAGTGCGCGGCGACCCACGCGGCCACCCAGCCGCCCAGCGACTCACCGGACAGGTGCGCGCGCTCGACGCCCAGCGCGTCCAGCAGTCCGACGAGGTGCTCGGACAGCACGTCGGTCGTGTACGGCAGGTCGGGCAGGTCGGACCAGCCGTGGCCGATCATGTCGTAGGCGGTGACGTGGAAGTCCTCCGCCAGTCCCGCGATGTCGCGGGAGTAGGCCTCCAGGTGGCCGCCGGTGCCGTGCAGGAGCACGAGTTCCGGGCCGGAACCGGCCTGCAGGACCCTGGTCCGCACGGTGTGGCCGCGCACCGGGACGTCGACGTGCCGCACGGTGTGGTCCAGGTGCGACAGTTCGCCCCAGATGCTGATGTGCTCGGGAATCACTGGTCCTCCCCAGGAGGTGTGTCGAAGCGGGCGCGGGCCTCGTCGAAGGTCGCGAGGCCGGCGCTCTGCCTGCGGGCGAGCCCGAAGAGGGCCAGCAGCCGGGAGTTCTCGATCGTCAGGAACTCCACGGGGTGCTCGGTGGAGTCGTTGTAGTGGCGGTGCCAGGTCCACGGCGGCGTGTAGACGAACGAGCCGGTCGTCCACGACACGGTCTCGTACTTCTCCGGTTCCCCGTCCTGGATCTCGCTGTGGCCGTCGCCGGAGATCACGAAGTGCACAGTCTCGTGGTAGTGCCTTTGCATGTCCGAGCTCTCGCCCGGCGGGATCACCTGGCGGAACAGCTCGAACGTCGACGTCGGCAGCCTGCCCGCGATCCGCAGCGTCGTCGGGTTCGGCACGGCGCCCGGCGGGATCGTCTCCAGCTCGTCGTCGTGCACGACCAGCGGCCGCGCGCCGTCCGGCCGCACCGCGTGCGTGAGCGCCCCGAGGAAGTCGGTCATGGCGAAGTCGGGTCCTGAGGTGGCCAACGCGTTTCCCTTTCAGAGTGCGGACTCGGTGCGGCCGCCGTCGACGGTCAGCACGGTCCCGTTGACGTACGAGGCCTGCGGTGACACCAGGAACGCCACCGCGGCGGCGATCTCGCCCGGATCCGCGGCGCGCAGCGCCGGGATGTCCCCGAGGTCCGCGGCGGCCGCGGTGTCGTAGTCCACGCCCGCCGCCTCGGCCCGGCGCCGCAGCACCTCCTGCCGCCGGGGCGTCAGAGTCGCGCCGGGGGCGACGCAGTTGACCGTGACTCCGTTCGCCGCGAACTGCCGCGACGCGAGCTTCATCGCCGACGTCACGGCCGCGCGCAGCACCGTCGACGACGCGAGACCGGGCTGCGGCTGCCGCACGGCCGTCGACGTGATCGCCACGGCCCGGCCGAACCCGCGCGCCGCCATCGGCGGCAACGCCTCCCTCAGCAACGCCAGCGGGCCGAGCAGCAGCAGGTCGAGGTCGCGGTGCCACTGCGCGTCCGGGACCTCGAGGATCCCGCCGGGCGACGGACCGCCCGCGTTCACGACCAGGACGTCGAGCGACCCGCACCGGTCGACGACCTCGTCGACGACGGCGGCGGCCTCGCCCGGGTCGGCCAGGTCGCAGACCACGTGGTCCGCGCCGAGTGCCGCGCCCGTCTCCTTCAGCGTGGATTCGGTGCGTCCTGCCAGCACCACCCGATGTCCGCTCTCGACGAGCGCCGCGGCCGTCGCCGCACCGATTCCTCCGGCGCCGCCCCCGACGAGCGCGACCCGCGTGGTGTTTGCGTCCATGAGCTCCTACAGTCGCCGTGTGCGGATGGATGGCCAAGGATGAGTCCCAGTGGCCGGGACTCGCAGTCCACCGAGCCGAGCGGTTCACTCGAACGCGCGGCGGCGATCCTGGACGCCTTCGACGTGACGCACCGCGAGCTGGGCCTGGCCGAACTGGTGCGCAGGTCCGGGCTCCCGCGCTCGACGGTGCACCGGACGGCGGCGCGGATGATCGAGCTCGGCTGGCTCGACAAGCCCCACGACCGCTACCGGGTCAGCACCGGCCTGTTCAAGCTCTCCAGCCTGGTGCCCGTGCGGCACGAGCTGCGCGAGGCCGTGCTGCCGTTCCTCCAGGACCTGTACGCCGCCGCCCGCGTGACGGTCCAGCTCGGCGTCCTCGACGGCACCCGCGTGCTGGTCGTGGAGAAGATCGCCGGTCACCGGCCGATGCCGATGCTCCACCAGGTCGGCGGCACGATCCCGGCCCACTGCTCCGCCCTCGGTCGCGCGATGCTCGCGTTCTCCGAGGCGTCCACCGTGGACGCGGTCATCGCCGCGGGCCTGGACCGCCGCACGCCCCGCACGACCACGAGCCCGACGGCGTTGCGCCGCGAGCTCGCCGCGATCCCCGACCAGGGCTGGGCCTACGAACGCGAGGAGGGCAACGTCGGCATCAGCTGCATCGCCGCCCCGATCTTCAACGCCGGTGGTGAGGTCGCCGCGGCGCTGTCGGTGACCGGCCCGAGCGCCGCGGTGCGCCCGGAGCGGATCGGCCCGGCCGTGCGGATGGCGGCCTCGGCGGCGACCCGCGCGTACTCCACCCGGCGCTGGGAGTCCCACTAGCCGGGACTCCTGGTTGGTCGCGGTCGCGGCAGCGCTCCACAGTGTGGTCCGTCACGTCCTCAGCGAGGAGGCCCAGGATGCGTGTCGCGATCATCGGCGCCGGTGTGGCCGGCCTGACCACCGCGAAGGTGTTGTTGCAGGCAGGGCACGAGATCGAGGTGTTCGACCGGACGCCGGACGTCGGCGGCGTGTGGAGCCGCACGAGGCGCTACCCCGGTCTCACCACGCAGAGCCCGAAGGCCCAGTACTCGTTCTCGGACTTCCCGATGCCGGCGGACCTGCCGGAGTGGCCGACCGGCGCGCAGGTGCAGGCGTACCTGGAGGCCTACACGTGGCACTTCGGCGTCGACGCGTGCCTGCGCCTGGAGACGACGGTGACGTCCGTCGTGCCCGCCGGTGGCGGCTGGGAGCTGACCACGCACACCGGCACGACGTACCGCTACGACCGCGTGGTCGTGGCCAACGGCGTGTTCTGCGAACCGGCCGTGCCGGACTTCCCCGGCCGCGACGAGTTCGAGGCGGCCGGCGGGAAGGTGCTCGCGGGCACCGAGTTCCTCGACGTCGAGGAGGCGCGGGACAAGCACGCGCTCGTCGTCGGGTACGGCAAGTCGGCGTGCGACGTGACGGTGCCGATCAGCGGGGTCGCCGCGAGCACCGACGTCATCGCACGGCAGCTCCTGTGGAAGGTCCCGCGCAAGATCGCCGGCGTCGTGAACTTCAAGATGCTGCTGCTGACCCGCATGGGCGAGGCGCTGTTCCGCTACCGGTTCCTGCGCGGGGTCGAGAAGTTCCTGCACGGCCCCGGGAACGGCCTGCGGCGCTCGCTGCTCAACTCGCTCGGCTCGGTGTCGGTGAGGCAGTTCGGGCTCGCGAAGCACGACCTCGTGCCGTCCGGGCAGATGGAGGACATCGTCAAGGGCGCAATCGGCCTCGCCACCGAGGGGTTCTTCGAGGGCGTCGAGTCCGGCGAGATCCGCGTGCACCGCGACCGGACGATCGCCCGGTTGAAGGCGGGCGGCGCCGAACTCTCCGACGGCACCGTGCTGCCCGCCGACCTGGTCGTCTGCGCCACCGGGTTCACGCAGGGCGTGCCGTTCCTGCCCGAAGCGGTGCAGGAGCGGTTGTTCGACGAGCGCGGGAACTTCGCGCTGTACCGGCAGATCCAGCCGCTCGGCGTGCCGGGCCTGTACTTCAACGGCTACAACTCGTCGTTCTTCAGCCCCCTGAACGCGGAGATGGCGGCGCTGTGGATCGCGGCCGACCTGGCGGGAGCGCTCTCACTGCCGGACCTGGAGACGCGCCGGGCGGACGTGGCGGCGCAGCTCGCGTTCATGGACGAGGCCACGAACACGCACCACTGCCGCGGCACGAAGATCATCCCGTTCTCGCTGAAGAACGCCGACGAGGTGCTCGCGGACCTCGGCCTGCAGATCAGCAAGCTCACCCGCGCGTCGCACTGGCTCAACCCGGTCGCGCCCTCGGCGTACCGCGGGGTCACTCCCCAGCTCCTCGCCCGGATCAGTCGAAATGAGGTTGGAGACCATGGAAACCCCCGTGAAGAAGCATCACGTCTACCGCAGCGGTGAGGGCACGAACGTCGGCGCGATCGGCCTGGGCATCTACACGCGGCTGACCGGAGCGGACACCAAGGGCGCCTACTCGCTGTTCGAGTACGTCGTGCCGCCGAACCTGGGCGGGCCGCCCACCCACGTCCACTCGCGCGAGGACGAGCTCTTCACGTGCGTGCAGGGCCGGGTCGTCGTCGAGCTGGACGGCGAGGAACACGTGCTGGGGCAGGGGGACTCGCTGCTGATGCCGCGCGGGGTGCCGCACATGTTCCACAACCCGTTCGACGAGGAGACCCGCGTGATCGCGGTCGTGTCGCCGCCGGGGCTTGAGAACTACTACCAGGCGTTGTCCGAACTCCCGCCGGGGCCGCGCGACATGAAGCTGGTCGCGGAGATCATGGTGCAGCACGGCCTTTCGCTGCAGAAGAAGCCATGAGCCCGCGGCCTGGTTTCGACCGCACCGACATGGTGCGGCAGATGTGTGCCGCGGTGGATGCCGGAGACGCCGAGGCGTTCGGTGCCTGGTTCGCCGAGGACGCCACCTACGTCTTCGGCAACAACGAGCCGTTGATCGGCCGCGCCGCCGTGGTGGCCGCGACCGCGGGTGCGGCAGGGGCGTTGCCGTGGGTGCGGCACGTGGTCGACCAAGTCGCCGAGGTCGGGGACCAGCTGTTCTGCCGGTTCACCATCGAGACCGAGGCACCGGACGGCAAGCAGCTCGCGCTGCCCTGCGTGACGGTGATCTGGATGTCCGGCGACGAGATCGTCGACTACCGCGTGCACATGGACATATCGCCCGCGATGGCGTGAAGGAGGGGCCCGGACTCGTCCGGGCCCCTTTCGCTATGCCGCTCGGACCTGCTGCGTGACCGGGCGGCGCACCGTCGCGAGGAACCGCCGGCAGGCCTCGAAGTCCAGCTCGTCGCAGCGCCACGCGACGTGGCCGTCCGGCCGGATCACGTACAGGGCCTGCGAATCCGGCTCGGTGAGTCCGAAGTGGTCGAACACCTGCGCGTCGTCGGCCCTGTGCACGCGGGCGTGCGGCCTGGCCTCGACGCGGGCGACGAGGTGGCTCTCGACCCCCAGCTCCTGGAGCGCTCCGGTGTGGACGGTGATCTCGTCGGCGCTGAGGTGCTTGCGGGACAACGCGATCACGTGCAGCCGGTAGCCCTGCAGCAGGTCGAACACCTGCTCGCGGTCGTTGATCCGGGCGTCGGGGACGCGGTGTCCGGCGAGCGGGCCCTTCAACGAGTGCAGCAGCGCGTTGACGTTGATCTCGCTGGGCCGGTAGCCGAGGTCGATCTGGCTGAGGCGGTGGAACGACTTGCGGTGCGGGATCGGCGCCGCCGACATCCGGCCGACGAGGAACGGCCCCGCGGTGTCGCGCAACCACGCCTTCCAACCGCGCAGTCCCGCCGCGACCCGGTAGAGGCGGTCGGTGAACTTCAGCAGCCGCACACCCGCCGGGTGGCGTTCCGCGGAGTAGGTGTCGAGCAGGTCCATGCCCTCGTTGATCGCCGTCGCGAGCTTCCAGGCGAGGTTGGCGGCGTCGTGCAGGCCGGTGTTCATGCCCTGGCCGCCCGCCGGGGAGTGGATGTGGGCGGCGTCGCCGACGAGGAACCCCCTGCCGCGCCGGTAGTCGTCGACGCCGCGCAGGTGGACCTGGTAGCGGCTGGTCCAGATCGGCTCGCTGAGGGTGACGTCGAGGTTCATCGCCTTGCGCAGCTCTGCCTGGAGGTGGTCGAGGTCGAACTCGGCCTTCGGGTCGCCGAAGTCGGTGACCATGACCCGGGACGTCTCGGCGCCGTGCAGCGGCAGGAACAGACCGATGCGGTCGCGGTTCATGAACACCCGGAAGTGCGCGTGGTCGAGCGGCCACTCGACCCTGCAGTCGGCCAGGAGGTAGCGCTGGCCGTACTTGTCGCCGTCGAAGCTGAGCCCGAGCTGCTGCCGCACGGTGCTGTGCGCGCCGTCCGCGCCCACGACGTACTGGGCGGTGATCGTGCGTTCCCCGACCAACGCCGTGACCGCGTTCTCGGTTTGGTGCAGCCGGGTGAGCCGCGTGCCGCGCCGGACCGTGACGCCGTGCCGGGCGAGGTCCTGGAGCAGCACCTCCTCCACTTCGGACTGCGGCGCCATGAGGATGAACCGGTACGGCGTCGTCGCGGCCTTCGCGCGGTCGAAGTCGAGGCCGCCGACGTGCCTGCCCCTGATGTGGAACCGGATACCGGTGGTGACGACACCGCGCGCGAGCAGCTCGTCCGCGAGCCCGATGCTCCTGAATAACTCGATCGTGCGCGCCTGCACGGCGAACGCCCGCGACTCCGTGGCGGGCCCGGCGTTGGCGTCGACCACGCACACCTTGACGCCCTGGCGGACCAGCAGCGCGGCCGTCATCAGTCCGCTCGGCCCCGCGCCGACGACGAGGACGTCGCAGTCGTAGCGGGCGAGCCGCGGACCGGTGGCCTTGGGTGGCGCGACCGTCGGTTCCGGACGGGTGCGCGACTTGCCGAGGCCGGCCAGGAACCCGCCGCCGGGCCGTGCGGTGACCTGTGGCAACGGATTGCCGGTCAGCCGACCCCACATGCGGCGAGTGAGGAGGAAGAGCAGTGTGACGACGGCGAAGATCAGCAGACCCACGGCTACCTCCCCGCCGGCAGGTCGCTCGACATGCGCAGGAACTGCTGGCGCAGCGGCCCGGTGACCAGCGGCTGGATCGCGCGGACGAACTCCTGCACGTACGGCTCGGCGAGGTGCTTCTCGAGGTCCTGCTTCGACCGGAACACCTCGTAGATCACGAACTGCGAGCGGTCGGCGCGGTCGCGGTGGACGTGGAACTCGATCGAGCCCTCCTCCCCCCGCAACGGCTCGACCAGGCCCAGGATCAGCGCCTCGACCTCGTCCTCGTGGCCCGGCCTGGCCTGCGCGAAGCCGAGGTGCGTGTACGGACCGGTCTCGTCGGCGTCCGGTTCGGGCAGGACGACTCGCACGTCGCTCATCGGGGTCTCCTCCAACTGCTCAACGGATGGTGAATTCACCATCGCAGCCGCGGAGAGGACGGTCACAGCGCGAGTCCCAGCGAGCGAGACGGCACGCTGGGGGTGGGCGTGTGCCGCCGGTATACAAGCCGAATGCCGGGCGTCGACAGTGTGTCGACACCCGGCATTCGCAGGCGATATCCGATATATCGGGGGTGGCTGGCCGGCCGGAGGCCTGGGCGGCGTGCGACTGGCGGCCGAGCCCGGGCCGCAGCTCAGCGTCGCAGGCGAGCCGAGACCAACCCCGCAGGCCGAGCCAGAGGCGCCAAGCCCGCGCCGGAGCCAAGGCGACCCCGCAGGCCGAGACCAAAGCCGAGCCCGCAGACCGAGCCCCAGGCCCGCAGGTCGGGCCCAAAACCAACTCCGCAGGCCGAGCCCGAGGCGCCAGGCCCGCAGGTCGGAGCCGGAGCTCACACCCGCGGGCCAGGCCCAGGCGTCACGCGCCGAAGAAGACCTCGGCCTCTTCGTAGCGCTCCGCCGGAACCGTCTTGAGCTCGGCCGTCGCCTCCGACAGCTTCACCCGGACGATGTCGGTGCCGCGCAGCGCGACCATCGTGCCGAAGTCACCGGCGGCGACGGCGTCGACGGCGTGCAGGCCGAAGCGGGTCGCGAGGACGCGGTCGTAGGCGGTCGGCGTGCCACCGCGCTGGATGTGGCCGAGGACGGCCGCGCGGGACTCCTTGCCGGTGCGGTCCGCGATCTCCTCCGCGAGCCACTGGCCGACGCCACCGAGGCGGACGTGGCCGAAGGCGTCGCGCTCACCGGAGTGCAGCACCTCGGCGCCGCCCTCGGGGATCGCGCCCTCGGCGACGACGATGATCGGTGCGAACTCGCTCTCGAAGCGGCGCTCGACGTGCTCGACGACCTTGTCGACGTTGAACGGGCGCTCCGGGACGAGGATGACGTTGGCGCCGCCGGCGAGGCCGGAGTGCAGCGCGATCCAGCCCGCGTGACGGCCCATGACCTCGACGACGAGCGCGCGGTGGTGCGACTCGGCCGTGGTGCGCAGGCGGTCGATGGCCTCGGTCGCGATGTGGACGGCCGTGTCGAAGCCGAACGTGTAGTCCGTGGCGCCGAGGTCGTTGTCGATCGTCTTCGGCACACCCACGACGCCGATGCCGTCGTCGGTGAGGCGCTTGGCGACGCCGAGGGTGTCCTCGCCGCCGATCGCGACGATGGCGTCGATGTTGTTCGCCGCGATGGTCTCGCGGATGCGGTCGACACCGCCCTCGACCTTGTACGGGTTCGTGCGCGACGAGCCCAGGATCGTGCCACCGCGGGTCAGGATCTCCTCGACGTCCGCGAGGTCGATCGACTTGGTGAGGTTCTCGATCGGGCCCTGCCACCCGTTGCGGAACCCGACGATCTCCCAGCCGTGCGCCTTGATCCCCTTGCGGACCACGGCCCGGATCACGGCGTTCAGACCGGGGCAGTCACCACCGCCAGTGAGCACACCGATGCGCATCTGCTTCCCCATCTCTCGTGTTCTGTGTCACGCAGACTTTCACGAGCTGTATCGGTGCAGCAACGTGGGGTCTCACTCAGCGGACGGGAAAGCCGATTTTCCTGCGGTGTTCCTCGATCACCTTCCAGCGCGCGAGGTTGTGCCGCGCGTCGGCGAGGGCGTCGTGCGCGTCCGCGGGAGGGGCCGGCAGCTTGGGGCGGCCGACGTCGTCCCAGCGCTGGCGCAGGTCGCGGGTGAACCTCGGCAGGGCGCGCGGCAACGCCGGCATGGCGCCCCACAGCTGCGCCAGCGCCACGTGGTCGTACGCGGCGAACCACGCCCACAGCTCGACCTCGTCGCGCGCGGCGGTGCGGGCGCCGAGGAAGTCGAGCAGGTCCTCGCGGATGCGCTCGCGGCTGCGCCACGCCTTGTCCGCGGGCGAGGGCAGCTGGTTGAGGACGTTCTGCCGCACCCACGGACCCGCGCGATCGGGGTCGAACTCGGTGGACACGGCGTAGAACTCGCGGCCTTCCTCGTCGACCACGCCGATCGACACGAGGTCGATGGTCAGCCCGTCCTCGATGAACTCACAGTCGTAGAAAAACCGCACCGCGACACCCTAGGGGTGCGCTCAGCTCGCCTTCGTCTCGGGCACCCGGTCGCTCTTCTTGCCCTGTTCGGGCACGTCGGCGGTCTGCTCCTTGGCCTTGGCCGCGTAGACGTCGACGTACTCCTGGCCGGAGAGCTCCATCAACGAGTACATGATCTCGTCGGTGATCGAGCGCAGCACGAACCTGTCGCCGGACAGGCCCTCGTAGCGGGAGAAGTCGAGCGGCTTGCCGATCTTGATGCGGATCGGGTGCGGCTTCCACATGCGGGAGCCGATGGGGTTGGCCTTGTCCGTGCCGAACATCGCCACGGGGATGACCGGCGCGCCGGACTCCAGCGCGATCCAGGCGACACCGACCTTGCCCTTGTACAGGCGGGCGTCGGGCGAGCGCGTGCCCTCGGGGTAGATGCCGAGCAGCTTGCCCTCGCGCACGATGCGCACGCCGGTGTCGAGCGCCCCCTGCGCGGCCGAGGCGCTGGACCGGTCGATCGGCACCTGGCCGACGCCGGAGAAGAACCACTTCTGCAGCTTGCCCTTGAGGCCCGTGCCGGTGAAGTACTCGATCTTGGCCGGGAAGGTGACGCGCCGCGACAGCATCAGCGGCAGGAAGAACGAGTCGGAGACGGCGAGGTGGTTGCTCGCCAGGATCGCTCCGCCCTCCTTGGGGATGTTCTCGGCGCCCTCGATGATCTTGGGCTGGAAGAACAGCCGCAAGATCGGTCCCAGGAGGACGTGCTTCATGATCCAGTACAGCACAGCGGGAAGCGCCTCCCTAGACACCGAACCTTGATCCCGGCATCCAGCCTACGGAGCCGACGGCACCTCACACAACGAATCGCGGGTTAGTGCGTGACGCGCATGCTGAGCCGACTGCCGTAACCCGCAACACATCCGGCCCGTGCAACGATGAGGGGTCAGAGGGTGGCGGCACTTGGAGAGGCTCTGGATGAACGCCCGGCGCGACTCGACCGACGGCCCCGAGAACGTCGACGAGCTCTTTGCCGAGATCGTCGCGGGTCTCGAGCGGGACGGGGTCGGCAAGGACTGGCTCGACCTCGACGACGCGAGCCCGGAGGGCACGGAGCCGGGCGGCGCGAAGGCGCGCGACGACGTGGCCGACGACATCCCTCCTGACGTGGAAGAAGAGCCCGAACCGCGCGACCCGGCCGACGAGGACCACTACGTGCCGCCGGAGCCTCCGCCGTTCCCCGTGCTGCGCGCCTCGACGTTCGCCGCCCTCGGTCTGTTCGTGCTCGGCATCCTCCTGCTGGTCGCGCCCGGCATCTTCGGACTGCACTCGAGCGTCGGCACGCCGTTGTCGCTGGTGGCGCTCTGTGCGGGCGTCGGCTGGCTGATCCTGCGCATGCGCAACACCCCGCCGCCCGACTCCGGGTGGGACGACGGCGCCCAGGTGTGACACGTCACGGCCCGTCCGGTAACGGCGTGATAACGGCCACTCAAACCTTCAGATAACGATTCGGTCATGCTTACCGTGTCGGGCATGGACCAGATGCAGCACCTGATGATGGCCCGCGCCATGGCGACCCTCGGCAAGAAGGACGTGGCCAAGCGCCGCCGCCCGCGCATCCTGCGCCTGCTGGGCCGCTAGACCCGGACGTTCGCGGTGGGCGAACAACCCCGACGTCGCCCACCGCGGACGTTCACTTCTTCTTGCGCAGCGCCTCCGGCTTGTGGACCGCGTCCCTGCCGCTCTTCGCGCTCTCCACGCGGTACTGGGGCTCCTCCTTCGAGGCCTTCACCTTCCGCCCCGCCGCCTCCGTCTCCGTGGTGATCTCCTCCTTGACCTCGCCGTGCGTCGTCGAACCGTGGCTCGACCACTCGACCTCGTCACCGGGCTTGTAGGGGTGCTTCGTCATGAACGCGGGGTACCCCACTCGGACGAACCAACCCGAGCGGGAGGACCAACGTGAGCGACGACGACCAGGAGCAGACCCGCAAGGACTTCGGCGACGCGGTCAACATGACCGCCGCAACGCTGGAGAAGTGGCTCGGCACCGACGAGTCCAAGGAGGTCGGCGACAAGCAGTCCGGCGAGTCGACCGGTCACGCGTCGGGCCGGCGCATCGTGTCGTTGCTGCGCAAGAAGCGCGACGACCTGACCGACGACGACCTCAAGCACATGCGCAAGGTCGTCGGCTACGTCCACCGCCACCTCGCCCAGCGGCCGGGCGGGGACGTCGAGGACAGCCGCTGGCGCTACTCGCTGATGAACTGGGGCCACGACCCGCTCGAGAAGTAGCCCTCGAGCAGGAACCCTAGGAGCGGCGCGAGTGGTTCCTGGAGCCCCGCGTCGCCAGCTGGGCCGCCGTCTCGCGGGCCAGGGTCGCCGCGCCCACGATGCCGGCGTCGTCGCCGAGCTGCGCGGTGCGGATCCTGGCCAGCGGCCGGTGGCCCGCGCCCGTGACGACGGAGGCGTAGCGCTCGCGGGCGTCGTCGAGGAACAGCGGCGCCGACGTCGACACCCCTCCCCCGATGACGATCACCTCGGGGT
The DNA here is from genome assembly GCF_900111005.1 of Lentzea albida. GTDB lineage: Bacteria > Actinomycetota > Actinomycetes > Mycobacteriales > Pseudonocardiaceae > Lentzea > Lentzea albida. The sequence goes on along the minus strand of NZ_FOFV01000037.1, from coordinate 16,296 downwards.
CGTAGACGTCCGCGACCAGCGCCAGGCCCTCGCCGAGCCACCGGGCCAGGTCGGCCATCGCGCGTTTGGCGAGCGGGTCGCCGTCGCGCGCCGCGCCCGCCACCCGGCGGCCGGTCACCGCGCGGGAGTCGCCCGCGGCCTCGCGGGCGAGGACGGTCGACACACCGGGGTGCTTGGCCAGCAGTTCGACGGCCGTGGCGCTCAGGGCCGTGCCGCTGCAGTAGCGCTCCCAGCAGCCGTTCTTGCCGCACGGGCACGGGCGGCCGTCCGGGACGACGCGCAGGTGGCCCAGTTCGGGGGCGACGCCGTGCGCGCCGCGGAAGACCTCGCCGTCGAGCAGCAGCGCGGCGCCGATGCCCGTGCCGATGGCGACCAGCACGGCGGTCTTGGCGCCGCGGGCCGCGCCGAAGCGGTGTTCGGCCAGGGCGGCGGCGTTCGCGTCGTGCTCCAGCACCACCGGCATGCCCAGGCGGTCGCTCATGCGCTCGGCGACGTTGACCTGCCGCCACGCGAGGTGCGGCGCGAACCGGACCGTGCGGCGGTCCGAGGCGATGAACCCCGCCACCGCGAGGCCGACCGCGGTCACGGTGTGGCGGTCCGCCACCTCCTCGACGGCGGCGACGATCGCGTCCTCCAGGGCGCGTTCGCTCGTGGGGGTGGGGGCGCGGGAGGTGTCGAGGACCGAGCCGCGCGGGTCCACGACACCCGCGCGCACGCTGGTCCCGCCGATGTCCACTCCGACGGTGAGCACTAGTCGGTCTTCCTGACGACCTTGATGTGCTGCACGCGCTGCCCGGCGTCGTGGCCGGAGTCCGGCGCGGGCTCCTCCCCGGCGGGTGCCGGGGGCGCACCGGGCTCGCGCAGGGCCGCGCGCAGCACCGCGACCAGGCCCGCCGCGTGCTCGGCGGCCTTCGCGGCCAGCTCGGAGCGGTCGCCGCGCAGCAGTGCCACGCCGTTGCACAACGGGCACCAGCCGCACGTCTCGGGCGTGTGCGCGCCGTCGCCCGCCTCGGCCACGCGCTGCAACCACGGCTGCATGCGCTCGGCGGCGGTGTCGATGAGCAGCCGCAGCTCCTCGGCGAGCTTGCCGGTGTTGTCCTGGGTCATCTACTGGCTCCTAGCGCCCCGATTTATCGCCACAGCGACGGGTCGGGACGGAATCGGACCGTCACGCCACCCGAGTCCATCTCCGCACCGGTGACGATGCAGCGCCTGAGCAACGACGGCAGCGCCACGAGCCGGCGCCGCCCGTCCACGGTCAGCGCGAGGTCGTCGCCGACGCGCGCGAGGTCGAGCTCCGTGTCGTCGGCCAGCGGCAACGCGATCCGCAGCGAGTACCGGGCGTCGAGCCCGCGTCCGCTGCCCGACACCTCCAGCATCGACGCCGCCTCCGCGTCACCCGGCAACGGGTCCGCGTCGCCGTAGAGCTGGTCGGCGACCTCCAGCAGCGCCGTCACGCCCACGGGTTCCGACGCGCGGTGGTCGACCGTGCGGATCTCGCCGATGCCGGTCAGCTCGGCCAGCACCGCGTCCTGTTCCTGGCGGCGGGTGCGCAGCCAGGTGGCGGCGGCACCGCGCGCGGCCCCCGGTGAGGGCACCAGCCGGTTCGCGATCACGCTGTCGACGCGGATGCCCTGCAGGGCCAGCGCGGTCAGCGTGCGGCGGGTCTCGGCGGCGACGACCCGTTCGGGTGTCAGCACCAGCCGCACCGAGCACGACGACGGGTCGGCGAGCATCGAGCGCAGCGCGTCCAGCCGTTCGGCGAGACGGCTCAGCGCGTCGGCCGTCGCGTCCCACTTCTCGACGGTCCCGGTGCCCGCGACGCCCGCGAGCAGGCCGCGCACCACCCGCCGGTGGGTGGGGAAGAGCCGTTCGAGGTACCCGGCGAACGCCTCGGGCAGCGACAGCAGCCGCAACGTCTCGGCGGTCGGCCCGCAGTCGACGACCACGACCTCCCACGGCCCGGAGGCAGCGAGCCTGCGCACCTCGGCCAGGGCGAGGAGTTCCTCGACGCCCGGCAGCACGGTGAGCTCCTCGGCGTCGAGCTCGTCGACACCGGCGCCCGCGAGCACGGTCCGCAGGTGGCCGCGCAGCTCGCCCCACGCCTCGTCGACGAGGCCGCGCGGGTCGATCTGGCACGCGAACAGGCCGCCTGATCCGTCCACTTCGGACGGTTCGGCGCCGAGGCGCACGTCGAGCGCGTCGCCCAGCGAGTGCGCGGGGTCGGTGGAGACCACGAGCGCCTTGCGCCCGTGCGCGGCCAGCGAGGCGGCCGTGGCAGCGGACAGCGTCGTCTTGCCGACCCCGCCCTTGCCGGTGAAGAGCAGGACCCGGCTCAAGCCGCCTTCTCCGCGCGCTTCTTGAGCTCCTTGAGCGCGGTGTCGAGGATCAGCTTCTCGGCCTTGCGGCGGAACAGCCCGATCATCGGGATCACCAGCTGCACCGACAGCGTGTACGTCACCTTGGTGCCGGTGCCGGACGGCGCGAGCACGTAGCTGCCCTGCTGCGCCTTCTGCATCGTGCCCTTGACGAGGTGCCACTTGACCGACAGGCCGTCGGCCGCCCAGTCGTAGGCCAGGGTGTACTCGTCCTTGACGGGGCCCTGGTCGATCGCGAACCGCACCTGCTGGGCACGGCCGTCGGCGGAGGTGTCGAGGACCTCGACCTCTTTCATCCCGTTCGCCCAGTCCGGGTACGACGGGAAGTCCGAGATGATCGCCATGATCTTCTCTGGCGGAGCGTCGATGACGATGGACTGAGTGGACTCGTCGGCCATAGACGTGGAGGTTACTCGCGTGGCTACCAGTTCAGGACGTGAGGCTTGCCGCTGCGCTGGAAGTGCCCGACGTTGACGCACTCGGTGTGCCCGAGGCGCACGCGCCGGGCCAACGGCTGGTGCACGTGCCCGAACACCGACCAGCGCGGACGTTCACGGTGGATCTTGTCCAGCGCGGCCCGCGAACCCCACTCCGGCCGTCGCGCGACGACGTCGTAGGTCAGTTCCGGGACCAACGGCGGGATGTGCGTGCACAGCACGTCGACCTGCCCCATCCGGTCCAGCGCGTCCGCCATGTCCTCCTCCGTGCGCACGTACGGGAACCACGGCGCGTTGGGGTTGCGGACGACTCCCGGTACCGCGAGCCCGCCGCCCGCGAAGCCGAACCTGAGCCCGCCGATCTCCGCCGCCTCGCCGTCGAGGACGTGCACCCCGTCCCCGGCGAACCTCGGCCACAGCTGCGGACTGTCCACATTGCCCGGTGTCGCGTACGTCGGCGCGGACATGGCGCTGAACAGCGCGTGGTACTGCTCCAGCACCGCTTCCTCGACGACGGACCGCGCGTCGGCGAGACCGTCCCACAGCGACCGGATGTAGCTCGCCGTGTCCGCGCGCCGGGTGCCGCGCCGCAGTTCGGCGAAGATCCCGACCTTCTCCGGCCCGAAGACGCGGCCGAGGATGCCCTTGGAGTGGTCGTGGTAGTCGACGAAGTCGATCAGGTCGCCGAGCACGACGAGGGCGTCGGCCCCGTCACCGGCGCGCGCCAGCGCCTCGGCGTTGCCGTGGACATCGGAAACCACGTGAACCCGCACGGTTCCAACTTAGTTGACGCCGCATGGAGGTGTTCCGCGAGACGGAAGTCGAGCAAGATCACCCTGCCGGCGGGCAGCCGGCCGGGCGACCGTCCTCCAGGGTCAGCTTGAGCCCCAGCGAGACCGACTTCGCGTCGAGCTGGCGGCGTTGCACCTCACGGCGGGCGTCGCGCGGCGTGAACGAGCCGGAGGGCGGATCAGCGCGGAGGAAGTAGTGCAGCACGGTGCCGTCGAGGACGGGTTCGAGCCAGACCTCCATCGTGCCGACGAGCGCCCCGCCGACGGTCCAGCGCAGGCCCTCGTCACCGCGGTTCGCGTAGACGTCGAGCTCGAGGTCGGGCCAGAACTCCCGCCACGCCGGGGGCGAGGCGAAAGCCGCGGCGACCACGCTGGGTGGTACCGCGAGGAAAGTCTCGTCGACGACGTCCACGCTGGCCATGAGGACAAAAGGTAACGGAAGGGCGTACCGACCTTTGTATCGCCGGAATCACACGCTAAGTTTCCCGACCAGTAACATTTCACCGTACGGAGGTTGACGTGCGCGAGTTCAGCGTCCCCGCCACCGCCGCTGTGGCTCCGGAGGAGAACCTCACCGACATGGTGTGGGCCAACGCGGAGCGCTTCGGCAACGCCGTCAGCTTCCGCAGGCAGGTCGACGGCACCTGGGTCGACATCACCGCGCGTGACTTCGCCGCGCAGGTGATGGCCGTCGCGAAGGGCCTGGTAGCAGCAGGTCTGGAGCTCGGCGACCGGGTCGGCCTCGTGTCCAAGACGCGCTACGAGTGGTCGTTGCTCGACTTCGCCATCTGGGCGGCGGGCGGCGTCGTGGTGCCCATCTACGAGACGTCGTCGGCGGACCAGATCGAGTGGATCCTGTCCGACTCCGGCGCGAAGGCCGTGTTCGTCGAGGCGCCGCAGCACCGCGCGCTGGTCGACGAGGTCGTCGGCAAGCTGCCCGAGCTGCGCCACGTGTGGCAGGTCGACGGCTCGGCCGCGGCGGTCGACGAGCTGACCGCGCTGGGTGCCGAGATCACCGACGAGCAGGTGCACGAGCGCCGCGGGCAGGTCCAGGCGGAGCACACGGCGACGCTGGTCTACACGTCCGGCACCACCGGCCGTCCCAAGGGCTGCACGCTGACGCACCGCAACCTGCTGTCCGAGGTGCGGTCGGCGCTGTCGCGGTTCCCGGAGATCCTCACGGCCGGCAACTCGCTGCTGCTGTTCCTGCCCCTCGCGCACATCCTGGCGCGCGCCCTGTACCTCGCGTGCGTGTACTCGCGGGTGACGCTGGGCCACACGGCCGACGTCAAGAACCTCGTCGAGGACCTCGGCCAGTTCCGGCCGACGTTCGTCGTCGCGGTGCCGCGCGTGTTCGAGAAGGTCTACAACGGCGCGAAGCAGAAGGCCCACGCGGGCGGCAAGGGCAAGATCTTCGACGCCGCCGAGGCCACGTCCGTCGCGTACAGCCAGGCGCTGGACGACGGCGGTCCCGGCATCGGCCTGCGGATCAAGCACGCTGTGTTCGACAAGCTGGTGTTCTCGAAGCTGCGCGCCGCCCTCGGTGGCCGCGCGATGGCGGCGGTGTCCGGTGGCGCGCCGCTGGGCGACCGGCTGTCGCACTTCTTCCGCGGCGCGGGCGTCCCGGTCTACGAGGGCTACGGCCTGACCGAGACGTCGGCGGCGGCGTGCGTGACGTTCCGCGGCCAGGAGAAGGTCGGCACGGTCGGCCTGCCGGTGCCCGGCACGTCGGTCAGGATCGCCGAGGACGGCGAGATCCTGATCAAGGGCGACATCGTCTTCACCGGCTACTGGAACAACGAGGCCGCCACCAAGGAGGCCCTCGAGGACGGCTGGTTCCACACCGGGGACATCGGCGAGCTCGACTCCGACGGCTACCTCAAGATCACGGGCCGCAAGAAGGAGATCATCGTCACCGCCGGTGGCAAGAACGTCTCCCCCGCGCAGCTCGAGGACCGCATCCGGGCGCACCCGCTGATCTCGCAGTGCATGGTCGTCGGCGACAAGCAGCCGTTCATCGGCGCGCTGATCACGATCGACCCGGAGTTCTTCCCGTCGTGGAAGGAGTCGCACGGCAAGCCGGCGTCGGCCGAGGTCCCCGACCTGATCGAGGACGCGGACCTGCTCGCCGAGATCCAGGCCGTGGTGGACGAGGCGAACAAGTCGGTCTCCAAGGCCGAGGCGATCCGCAAGTTCCGGGTGCTGCCGGTCGACTTCACCGAGGCGGGCGGCGAGATGACGCCGTCGCTGAAGCTGAAGCGCTCCGTCGTGGCGACGACCTACTCGGCGGACATCGACGCGATCTACGCGAAGTAGCAGGCGGAAAGCGCGAAAGGCCCAGGAGCTCTGCGAAGCTCCTGGGCCTTTCGACCCCCAGCGATCGTGATCCGCGGAGAACTCCGCAGAACCCGAGAAGTGTGTTGCCCCGGCCCCCCGACCGGGACGTGGAGAAGATTGCCCGACGGCGCTGACGTATCGCTGACGCGTCGATGTCACCCGGCGACAGAGCGCGCATAGGCTGTCGGGCAGACGGGGATCGTCCGGCTCGCGCGAGGGGAAGGCAATGGCTTCGGGTCCGCAGTTCCGGCTGCTCGGCCCGCTGGAGGTGCGCCTGGACGGCGCCGCTGTCGTACTGCGAGCGGGCAAGCACAGAGCGTTGCTGGCGGCGTTGTTGCTGCGGCCGAACCGCGTCGTTCCCGTGACGGAACTCGTCGGGCACGTGTGGGGGGACACACCTCCCGCGCGCACGCGTGGCACGTTGCAGACGTACGTCATGCGGTTGCGTGCGGCCCTGGGCGACCCCTCGCTGATCCAGACCGCGGCTGACGGCTATCGGATGCGTGTGGATCCGTCTGCCGTGGACGTGCATCGGTTCGCTCAGGCGGCGGCTCGCGGCCGTGCGGCGGCTTCCTCGGATGACCTGGTCACGGCGCGGAAGGCGTTCGCCGAGGCGTTGGAGCTGTGGCGCGGGCCGGTGTTGTCCGACGTGCCGTCCGAGACGTTGTACGCCGAGCACGCCCCCCGGCTGACCGAGCTGCTGATGACGGTGCACGAGCAGCGGGTCGACGTCGAGCTCGCGCTGGGCGACCACGCGGACCTGGTGCCGGAGCTGTTCGGGCTGACGCGGGACCACCCGTTGCGGGAGCGGTTCTGGGCGCAGCTGATGCTCGCGCTGTACCGCAGCAGCAGGCAGGCGGAGGCGCTGGAGGCGTTCCGGCAGCTCGACCGGACCCTGGACGAGCAGCTGGGCATCGACCCCTCCCCCGAGCTGCGGTCGCTGCACCAGGCGATCCTGGTCGGGTCGCCGGAGCTCGCGGCGCCGGTGGTGAAGCCCGCTGCCGTCGTGCGCGAGCCCGCCTCACCGATGCGGCTGCCGGACGACATCGCGGACTTCACCGGGCGGTCCGCGCACGTGGAACGGATCTCCGGCCTGGTCACGGGGTCGGTGCCGATCGTGACGCTGGCGGGGCCGCCGGGGGTGGGCAAGACGACGCTGGCGGTGCACGTGGCGCACCTGCTGCGGGACCGGTTCCCGGACGGTCAGCTGTACGTCGACCTGCGCGGCTACGCCCTGGGCGCGCCCGCGGACGGGGTGGACGTGCTGTCGCGGTTCCTGCGGGCGCTGGGGGTGCCCCCGGACGAGATCCCGCCGGACGCGGACGAGCAGAGCACGATGCTGCGATCGTTGCTGTCGGGCCGGCGGATGCTGCTGGTGCTCGACAACGCCTCCGCACCCGACCAGGTGCGGCCGCTGCTGCCGGGGACGGCGTCCTGCCGCGTGCTCGTGACGTCGCGCGACGACCTGCGCGGGCTGATCGCCCTGAACGGCGCGCGGACCGTGCCGGTGGACGTGTTCTCGCCGGCCGAGTCGGAGTCGTTGCTGTCGACCCTGCTGGGGCCGGGTGACCACGTGGAGCTGGCGCAGCGGTGTGGGCACCTGCCGCTCGCGTTGCGGGTCGCGGCCGCGTACCTGGCCGGACGGGACGACGTGACGATCTCGGGCTCGCCGATCGAGCTCGCGTACGCCGCGCTGCCTCCCGCGCCGCAACGCCTGTTCCGGCTGTTGTCGGTGGTGCCGGGACCGGACTTCACGGCCGAGGCCGCCTCCGCGCTGGCCGACGTCGACGCGGACGGCCTGCTGGCGGTGCTGGCGATCGCGCGGCTGGTGGTGTCCCCGGCGCCCGGCCGCTACCGGTTCCACGACGAGCTCGTCCGCTACGCCGCCGCGCTGCGCGAGGAGTCGGACACCCCGGCCGAGCAGCAGGTGGCGTGGACCGCCCTGCTGAACCACTACCTGCGCGGCGTCGAGCGCTGCGCCGAGCTGCTCTACCCCGGGATCGTGCGGCTCCCGTCGTCGTCCACGGGCCCGGCCCCGCGGATCTCGACCGCGGCCGAGGCCCTGACGTGGCTCGACGCGGAACGCCCGAACCTCATCGCCGCCATCCGGCACGCCGCCGAGCACGGCCCGGCCACGATGGCCTGGCAACTGGCCGACGCCCTGCGCGGCTACCTGTGGATCGGCCAGCACGTGGGCGAGTGGCTCGCGACCGCGCACCACGGCCTGCAGGCAGCGCAGGCGTCCGCCCACCGCCCGGCCGAGGCCGCGATGCACGCGAACCTCGGCACCCTCTACCTGCGCCTGGGCGAGTACGCGCGCTCCGTCGAGCACCATGACCACGCCGTCGAGCTCTACCGGGAGCTCGGCGACAGGGACGCCGAGGCGGGCGTGCTCAACAACCTCAGCCTGGTGCACCGCCGCTCGGGCGACCTGGTCGCCGCCCGCGACGCCCTGCTGCGCTGCCTGGAGATGCTGCGCCCGTCCTCGGCGGACAGCGTCAGCACCGGCCTCTACAACCTCGGCCAACTGGCCGTGGAACTGGGCGAGGTCGACGGCGCCGTCGACCACTTCTCGCAGGCGCTGGCCCTCGCCCCGAACGCCGACAGCCACACGTACCTCGGCATGGCGCTGCGCCTGCAGGGACGCCTGGACGAGGCCCGCGCCCACCTCGAACGGGCCCTGGAGATCGGCAACGTCCCCGCCGGCGAGGCCGAGGCGCTGGAGAACCTCGCCGCCCTGGAACTCGCCTCGGGCAACACCCTCGAGGCCCTCTCGCTGGCGTCGCGGGCCCTGTCCCTGGTGGCGGACGGCGGCGACCAGCAGGTGGCCACGTCGGTCCGCCTCACCCTCGGCGAGACCCGCCGCGCCCTGTCCGACCTCGACTCCGCCGCGGGCCTGTTCGAACAGGCCCTGACGACGGCACGGCGGATCGGCTACGCCTCGGGCGAGGTCCGGGCGCTCATCGACCTCGCCGTGGTGCTGCGCGACCTGGACCGCGACGCCGACGCCCGGTCGACCGCGGACCAGGCGGCGCGGCGCGGTGCGGAACTGGGGCTGCGCGCGCTGGAGAACCGGGCCCGCGAACTCGCCTGAGGCCGTCCACCCGTGCCGAGCAGACGACACCGACGAGATGGACCAGCGCCCCACCTGGGAGCCTGGTCCGCCGACCAGGCCGATATATCGGATATCAGCCGATCAGGCCTTCGAGCCGGTGCGCCAGCTGGTCCCAGCGCCAGTGGTCGCTGACCCACTCGCGCCCCGCACGTCCCATCTTCGCGGCCATCTCGGGATCGGCGAGCAACGACGCGACGCGCTCGGCGACGTTCTCGACGTCGCGGCCGTCGACGACGTTGCCGGTGATGCCGTCCCGCACGGTCTCAGGGGCGCCGCCGGACCGCCCGGCCACCACGGGCAGCCCGGTCGCGGACGCCTCCAGGTAGACGATGCCGAGCCCTTCGACGTCGAGGCCGCGGCCGCGCGTGCGGCAGGGCATCGCGAAGACGTCGCCCGCGTTGTAGTGCGCGGGCAGTTCCTCCCACGGCACCGAACCGGTCAGCACGACGTCCCGCGAACCGCCGGCCAGCTTCTCGAGCGTCCCCCGGTACGGCCCGCCGCCGACGATCAGCAGCGCGGCGTCCGGCACCGACCGCTGGATCAGCGGCAGGGCGCGGATCAGGACGTCCTGGCCCTTGCGCGGCACCAGGCGGGACACGCACACGATCACCGGCCGGTCGCCGAGGCCGTAGCGGCGGCGCATCTCGGCGCGCGCGGCCGGGTCCGGACGGTACTGCTCGGTGTCCACTCCGGACGGCAGGTGTTCGAGCGCCGCCATCGGGCCGAACGCCGCGGCGAACCGCGAGCGGGTGTAGCGGCTGACGTAGGTCACGACGTCCACACCGGACCCGATCGCGCGCAACGCCTGCCGTGCGACCGGCAGCATCGACCAGCCGACCTCGTGCCCGTGCGTGCTCGCCACCGCGCGGCTGAGCCCGAGCGACGGCGCCAGCAGCGCGAGCGGTGCCGCGGCTCCGAACCACGCGGCCTCGCACGACTCGGCGCGGGCGATGTCGCGGGCGCGGGACAGCACGTCCGGCGTCGGCAGCATCAGCGACGTGGGGTGCCGCACCACGGGGAACGGCTGCTCGGCGTCGAACTCGTCCGAGCCCTTCCACTTCGGCGCGTACACGACGAGCGAGTCCTGGGGCAGCCGTGTCGCCAAGGAGTGCAGGTAGGACTGGATGCCACCGGGGCGGGGCGGGAAGTCGTTGGTCACCAGCAAGGTTCGGCGCACGAACCCAACGCTATCCGATGCTCTTCCTCAGGAAATCGCGCCAGCCCGCCACGTCGACAACGCCGGAATCCACCGCGGACGACGACGCGTACCGCAGGAAGAAGTCCACGACGCCACGCTCCCCCAGCCCCGACTCCAGGTAGACCATGATCGAGTACGCCTGCTGGTAGGCGAGGTCGCGGCCGGCACCGCCGAAGTCGACCGGCAGTGCCGAGACCTCCGGCGTGAGCAGCGGCGCGGCCTGCCGCAGCGACAACCCCAGGCCGTGGAACGCCACCCAGTCGGCGAACCCCTCCACCAGCCAGAGCGGGGCCGAGTCCGACGTCAGGTCGCGCGTCGCGACGTGCGTGATCTCGTGCCGCAGCAGCACCTTCAGCTCCAGGTCCGACAACGCCGCCGCACGCACCCGGTTGAGGACGACGCGCTGCCCGGAGCCGTCCCTGATGGCCACCCCGGCCATGTCGGCGAACGCCGGCCCGACGAGCGACACGAGTTCGCTGTCGGACGCGGGGACGACGACGTCGACGCGCTTCACCCAACTGATATCCAATACATCGGCGACGCCGTCGACGGAGGAGTCGAGCAGGCCCGACACGCGCGACGCCAGCTCACCGTCACAGGAACTGCTGGTCACCGTGCCCGACGCCGTCGTCAGCACGCTCTCGTCGCACCGGGGCGCCACGAGCGGCGGCGCCTCGACCGGTCGCAGGGCGACGGTGACGCCCAGCAGGAACGTCATGGCGACGGTGATCGCCAGCAACGTCCGGAGGTGCCTCACCGGCGCAACGTTAGTGGCGTGGCGGCACCCCGACACACCCGTCTGACCACGAGTACACCGGCAGCGTTCAGAGCCACACCACTAGCCCTCGATGCGCCGGATCACCGCGATGGGCCCGATGGCGTCGATGGGCGCGATCTTCACCGGCTGCCCCTCCGTGGAGGCGTGCACCGCCCGCGTGCCGTCGACGGCCATGGCGACGTGCGACCTGCTCGCGTAGTAGACGATCAGGTCACCCGCGCGGACGTCGTCACGCGACACCACGCGACCGACCCCGGCCTGGCCCCCGGACGTGCGCGGGATCGTGATCCCCGCGGCCGCGTACGCCTTCATGGTCAGCCCCGCGCAGTCCCACTGGTCGAAGCCCGTGCCGCCGTACCTGTACTCGTCGCCGCGCTGCGCCAGCGCGAACGTCAGCGCGGTGCCCGCCACGCCGGACGGCGTGCTGATCGGCGAGCGGTCCCCCGGATCGCGCAGCTGGTTCACGACGGGGGCGGGCAGCCGCGTCAGCGCCGTCCGCACCTCGGTGATCTGCGCCTGCAACGCCTGGTTGCGGCCGTCCAGCTCGCCCTTCAGCTTCTCGGCCGCCGCGGTGGTCTCCGCGGCGCGGGCGCGCGCGTTCTCGGCCACCTGGTGCGCCTGGCGGGCCTTCTCCACCGCGCCGGACAGGCGGGCGAGCGACTCGGCCTTGTCCGCGGCCAGGACCCGCATCATCTCCAGGCGGTTCAGGAAGTCCTGCTGCGAGTCCGCCACGAGCAGCGCCGACAGCTGGTTGAACCGGGCGCCCTCGAACGACGCCTGGGCGATGAGGTCGACCTGGCCCTGGAAGTCGTCGCGGTCGCGCTTGGCCTGCCGTTCGACCTGCTGCGCCGCCGCCACCGTCGCGGTCGCGCGGTCGAGCTCGGCCCTGCGCTGGTCGAGGTCCTCCTGCGCGCGCAGGACCTCCTCGTTGAGCTTCGTCGCCTGCGCTGTCAGGTCCGCGTACGCGCGCGCGGGATCCGCCGGCTGTGCCGCCAAGGAGGCAGCGGGAGCGGCCGTCAACAACATCAGGAGAACCACGAGAACACGGGTGGAGTTGCGCGACATGAGGTCGCCGATCCCCTTCGCCAGAACCAGACCGTCAAGATCGACGGCGTCAGGCTACCGGGTGATCAAACTCGCCCGAGACGGGCCAGCAACACGGCGGACGGCACGGGGTGCGCACCCCGGCGGCGCACCGAGTCGGCGACCGCGCGATCGGACGTCACCACCACCACGGGGCGCCCCTCGGGCTCCGCCGTGACCAGGGCGCGGATGACGTCATCGGCCAGAACACCGGGATCGCTGAAGAGCACGCGCACGCCACGAGGGGCCGCCGCGGGCACGGCCACCACACCGGCGCCGTCGAACACCAACGTCACCTCGGCGCCCGTGCGCGCGGCCAGCACCGCCAGCTGGTGCACGAGCCGGTCGCGTTGATCCGACAGCGACAGCTCCGGGTAACCGGTCTTCGTGACGTTGTAGCCGTCCACCACCAGGTGCACCGCGGGCAACGCCAGCAGCCGGTCCAGCGCCGCCGGGTCCTCGACCCGGCCGACGGCCCCCTGCGAGGCGCTGGCACCCCGCACGAGGTCGGCGGGACGCGGTCCGCTGCCGCCCAGGGCCAGCTCGCGGCGCAGTCCCGTGACGGCGCCGTCGAGGGTGTCCACGAGCAACGCGAGACGCACCTCGTCGGCCTGCCGGGCCTCGCGCGCGGACTGCCGCGCCACCTCGGCGTCGGCGATCGCGCGCTGCGCCTTGCCGCGCTCGGTCTCGGCGCGTTCGCGTTCCCGGTCCCGCTCGGCGGACAGGCGCTTGACCTCGTCGTCGGTGCGTTCCTGGATCTTGCCGACCTCGGCGGCGGCGGCCTCGGCGGCGTCCTTGGCCTCGCGCAGCTTCACGCCCTGCTCGCGCAACCGCTTGCGGAGGCGTTCCAGCTCGACCTCGGCCTCCGCGCGGACGCGTTCGGCGGCGCCGTCGAGCTGAGCGCGTTCGGCCCGCAGCCGTTCCAGCTCGCCTTCGAGCCGTTCGGCGCGCACGACGGCCGCGTCCCTCTCGGCCCGCAGCGTCGCGTCGCCGACCCGCCGCGACACCAGCTCCACGTAGTGCGGCGCCACGTCGTCGCCGGTCAGCACCGCCGCGGCGGCCGCCGTCACCGGGTCCGGCGAGGTCACCTCGAGCGTCGACGGCCTGTTCTTGCGCAGCCACTCGACCACGGCGGTGCGGAAGTTCGCCGAGTCCCGCAGCCCCGCCACGACCTGCGAGCCACCGAGCCGGGCACGTTTCGTCGGGGCGAACTTCGCGACGGGGCGCAGGTGCTGCGGCACGTCGACCTTCGCCATCTCGCCCAGCGCGTCCGCACCCAGCTCCGCGAGCCTCACCCGCAACGGTTCCGGCAGCGCCGACCAGTCCACAGTGGACTCGTTTGCGAATTCCCCTGCGGACTCACCCGCCTCCGCGGCAGGCTGGTCGATCTCGTGCTCGGGCACCGGTTCGGACACCCCCACAGGCTAGAGCCCCCGCACTCGAGCGGCGCACGGACGTGTCCGCGGCGGCAACAACGATCTGGAAAAGATCACCTGAACTCCACTCCAATGGAGCAACCGCAGGTCAGGGCACTCCCGAAGATCGCCGGCGAAAATTGTCAGACCCCGTCGCTAACGTCAGCCGCGTGACCGGACAACTGTCCTTCGACGAGCTCGGGACGCCGCTGCGCGACACGACGTTCGTCGTCTTCGACCTCGAGACCACGGGCGGCAGCAACGAGGAGGACGCCGTCACCGAGATCGGCGCGGTGAAGGTGCGCGGGGGCCAGGTGCTCGGCGAGTTCGCCACGCTCGTGGACCCGGAGCGCGGCATCCCGCCGATGGTCGCGCAGCTGACCGGGATCACGCAGCTGATGGTGACGGGCGCGCCGACCATGAAGACGGTGCTGCCCGCGTTCCTCGAGTTCGCGGCGGGGGCGGTGCTGGTCGCGCACAACTCGGGCTTCGACGTCGGCTTCATGAAGGCCGCCTGCGAACGCCACGGCTACCGCTGGCCGAAGCCGTCGGTCGTGTGCACGGTGAAGCTCGCCCGGCGGGTGCTGAGCCGCGACGAGGCGCCGTCGTGCCGCCTGTCGGCGCTCTCGGACCTCTTCCACACGGAGACCAAGCCGACGCACCGCGCCCTGGCCGACGCCCGCACGACGGTCGAGGTGCTGCACGCGCTGCTGGAGCGTGTCGGCAACGTGGGCGTGCACTCGCTGGAGGAGCTGCTCGCGTACCTGCCGGAGGTGACACCGGAGCAGCGCCGCAAGCGCTCGCTGGCCGCCCACCTGCCCAACACACCGGGCGTCTACCTCTTCCGCGGCCCGAAGGAGGAGGTGCTCTACGTCGGCACGGCCTCCGACCTGAGGCGCCGGGTCCGCCAGTACTTCACGGCGAGCGAGGGCCGCCGCAGGCTGCGGGAGATGGTCGCGCTCGCCGTCCGCGTCGACGCCGTGGAGTGCGCCCACCCGCTGGAGGCGGAAGTGCGCGAGCTGCGCCTCTTACGCGCTCACCGCCCCGCCTACAACCGCCGCTCGAAGAACCCGCACCACGCCTGGTGGCTGACTCTGACCGACGAGCCGTTCCCCCGGATCTCCCTGGTCAAGGTCCCGCGGGACGGCGCGCTGGGCCCGTTCCGCACGCGCAAGGCGGCCGAGGCGGTCGCCGAGGCCCTGCTGGACGCCGTGCCGCTGCGCTCGTGCACCATCAAGATCCCGGCGACGAACCAGCGCGCCTCCCCGTGCGCACTCGCCGAACTGGACCGCTGCCGCGCTCCCTGCGCGGGCAAGCAGACGGTCGACGAGTACTCCCCCGCCGTCATCGCCGTGCGCGACCTTGTCGTCGGCCGCAGCGCCGACCCGCTGCGCACCCTCGTCACCCAGCTGAACGGCCTGGCCTCGGCCGAACGCTTCGAGGAGGCCGCCCGCCGCCGCGACCGCCTGGCGGGCCTGGTCAGGTCCCTGGACCGCGCGCAACGCCTCGCGGCCCTCGCCGCACTCCCCCAGCTCGTGGCCGCCAGACCGGACCGCGAGGGCGGCTGGGAGTTCGCGGTCGTCCGCTACGGCCGCCTCGCCTCCGCCGGGGTGGCCCGCCGCGGCACCCGCCCGATGCCGGTGGTCGACGCGCTGGTCGCCTCGGCCGAGACGGTCGTCCCGACACCGGGCCCGCTGCGCGGCGCGCCCCCGGAGGAGGCCGGTGTCGTCCTGCGCTGGCTCGACCAGCCGGGCACCCGCCTCGTCTACGCGGACGAGCCGTGGTCGTCCCCCGCCGGCGCCGCCGCGGCCTGGCTCCCGTGGGCCGAGCAGGCGGCGAGCGCCCGCCCGATCCACGACCACCGGAACTGACCTGTCAGCGACCGTGGCGGCGGACCACGCCGTCCGGGTTTTCGGTGTGCGGGTCCGAGGTGCCGAGCGTTGCGCCCGTCCGCACGACGACCCGTCGTCCGTCGTGCAGACCGCGCTGCGACGGCGAAACGCCGCACGCCAGCCGTGCGTCATGAGCGGTGACGTCCTCACGCCCGTGATCAGCCGGTAGGGCAGACTACGGGTGCTTGAGACACCGGAGCCCAAGACCCGAGGAGGACGCCGTGGTCACCGCCATCGTGCTGATCCAGGCCGCCGCCGAACGCATTCCCGAGGCGGCGCAGGAGATCGCCGACATCGACGGAGTCACCGAGGTGTACTCCTGCGCCGGTGACGTCGACCTGATCGCGCTGGTGCGGGTCAGCAAGCACGAGGACCTCGCCGCCCTGGTGCCCGGCAAGATCAGCAAGGTCGCCGGCGTGCTGAACACCGACACGCACATCGCGTTCCGCAGCTACTCCAAGCGCGACGACGAGGCCGCGTTCTCCATCGGCCTGGACGACGGCCAGTAGGAAGCAAGCGAGTCAGAGCCTCCCACGACCGAAAGGCCCCCGTGAAAGTTCACGGGGGCCTTTCGGTCGTTCAGCTGGAGGTCAGGCCTTCGGGTCGGAGGGCCTGCCCGCGAGCTCGCTCGCCTCGTCCTGTGAGCTGGTGCCCTCGGAGGCGTGGATGTGCTTGCGCGCGTTCTGCAGGGCCACGGTCTCCTCGACCGGGTCCGGCGACCACGTGCTACCCGCGACCGGGTGACCGGCCGAGCCGAGCTTGTTCATCTTCTTCGGCACCGACGCACCCTGATACGCCAGCGCGATCGGGTGGCCGTGGTCGTCCACCGGGCCCAGCGGCTGGTGGATCTCGATGAACTCACCATGCGGCAG
>NZ_FOFV01000038.1 GCF_900111005.1 Lentzea albida | reverse complement strand
CAGGGGATCGGGCGTCTTGGCCGGGCTGTGGTGCGGCCGCGAGCTGCGGTCGGCCATCCCGGCTTCGCCCTCGAGCCGGTAGCGCTCAGCCCATTTACGTGCTGTTCTGACCGAGGTCATGAACATTCTCGCGGCCTCGGCGGGACGCCAGTTCTGCTCGACGACCAGACGCGCCAGGCGCAGCCGGGCACGCGGCGTCAGCGCCGCGTTAGGGTGGGACACGAAGGCCTCCGGGTGGTGAAGCGGTTCCTAGACAGCTCCACTTCACATCCAGAGGCCTTCACCTGTCTTCACGACAGGCCGTCACCCGCCCAAACCGGAACAACGTCCCCGGACATCACACCTAGCGGTCGTCCCACGGAGAGGTGACCGACTCGTCCCAGTCGTCCTCGACCGGAGCGTGCGGCCGCTCCGGCGGTGGGTCGAGCACGCTCGCGGCCCCTGCCAACGCGGCCTCCGCCTCGGCCCGCTGCTCGGGCGACGCCGCCTCCACGGCCGCGACCGCGTCCGCGACCGCCTGGGTGATCATCTCACCGTAGGCGGCACTGTTCCCCGCGTCCCGCAACGACATCCGGCCGGACAGCACCTCGCGCGCCATCTCCGCGGCCGGGTCACGCGGCGCGCCGGTGGACAGCAGCCGGAGCACCGACCGCAGCACGCGTTGCTCGTCCACCGGGGGGAGGTTCACAGCGGCGACCCCGGCGAGAGCAGCAGCGCGGGCGGCCGCAACTGGCTGATCCGGCGGTATTGCACCGTCGCGAACCACGCCGAGACGCGGTCGTAGAACTTCGAGACCTCGGTCTGCTTCTCCGACAGGTACTCGTACGCCTGCCTGAACTTCTGGATCCAGTAGTAGAGAAGCCCGAGCAACGCCGCCCACATCGCCGGGTTCGCCGCACGGGTCAACGCCTTGCTGGTCAGGGCGAAGGCGATGGCGGCGTCCACCATCTCGCTGACGGCGGTGGTGACGACGTTGCTGAAGGCGCGCACCGCCGTCACGGCGTCCTGGTACCGCTTGGCCACCTCCTGGCACACCGGCGCGAAGTCCGTCGCGGCATCAGCGAGGGCGAGCAGGTACTCGCGGGCCTCGTTGCCGGACCGCCCCTCCCACACCCACTCGGACCCGGCGCCCGCGTTCGCGATGTTGCGCCCGATCCCCTCCGCGGCCCTGCCGACCTGCGCCCACACGACCGAGCAGCGCTGGAACCCCGCCCAGTCACCGGTGAGCCAGGTGAACGCCTCCTGGAACGGGTCCTTGCCCACGATCCACACCGCCGTCCCCCGCACCGCCGCGCTGACGCTGAGCAGGTCCTGCCGCCAGTCGTACTCGAACAGCGGCTTGGTGGTGTGCAGCTCCGGGTCGGTGAGCGAGTCCGACGGCTCGCCCTTGTCGGCGAACGAGGGCGAGCCGTCCGAACCGCCGTACCGCCGCGTGAAGTTGGGAAGCGGCCCGTCCAGCGCCCGGAACAGCCGGTCGAACTCCTGCTTCTCCTCACCGTCCAGCTTCCCGAACGCGTCGGAGGTCTGGTCGACGGCCCGCGCCGCGCGGTTCGTGCGGTCGGCCAGCTCCTTGATCGCGCCGCGCATCAGCTGGAAGATCCGCTCGTGGTGACGGGCCGCCAGCGTGTCGAGCAGCACGCCGTGCTCCACCCAGCTCAGGTCGCCGTGCTTGGCGACGTGCTTCGCACCGCTCTCGGCGTCGGCCCCCGCCCGGTGCAGTTGTGCGGCCATCAGTTGGACGCCTTCGAAATCCATCCGGAACTCGTCCGCCACCTCGCCAGTCCACCACCGGTTCGGGAGTGGTACGAGCTGCCTACGGGGCAAGGAGGGCTACGCCGTCCGCCTGTGGGGGTTGGGGGGTGCAGGAGAACGCCTGGGGTTTGGGGTGCGCTCGGGGACCGGTTGGGCAGTGGCGTGTGGCCGGGAACGCGTGGCCTGGGTGACGCGTGGCTGGAAACGCGAGTGGAGCCGGTACCGGTTGCGGCGGGCGCCGATGCGAGCGCCTGCCATGCCCATGCCACCGATGCCCGGCGGCCACCACTCACCTTCCTGCGGCCTCCACCGCCCGCCGAGCCGCCTCATCCCCCTGCCGAGCCCCCGGCTAAGGCCGCACCCCCGGCCCGAACCCCGTCCACCGCAACTCCTCCGGCAGGTGGCTCATGTCGTTGTACACCAGCAGAGCCGGCGGAGTGCCCTCCCGGAACTGCAACACCGTCAGCCCGGTGTTGCCGCAGCTCATCGCCAGCCACCGGTCCGGCGGGGCGCCGAGGGCGTGGCGCACCAGCCACGCCACCGGGTACGCGTGGGTGACCAGGACCTCGTGCGACTCGGCTGCCGCCGGGTGGGCGAAACGAGCGGTCAGGGCCTCGGCCAGGTCGGCGCCCGCGGTTGCCTCTGCGGGGTCGTAGCCGTCGAAGAAGCCCGCCCAGGCGGGTGGTGGGTCGGGCGGTACGTGGGGCACGTGGTCGATCAGTTCCGGAGCCTCGTCGACCAGGACGCCCGGTAGGTGTTCGCCCAGGATCTCCGCTGTGCGGGTGGCTCTCGGGAGGGGCGAGTGCCACACGACGTCGATCGGCAGGCGGGACAGGCGGTCGCCGAGGAGGTGGGACTGGCGGGCGCCGGTGTCGGTCAGGGTGCCGAACGGGTCTGCTGCGCCGTGCCTCACCACGTAGAGGTGCCGGGTGGCCATCTCACCCTCTTCCATGTTGACGACATTCGGATGTTAACAACATCTGGAGTTCATAGGGGTATCGAATGCGCTGCGTCGGACGGGTGAACTGCGGACCACTCGTCATGCAGCGGGGGAGCGGTCGTTTGACCATGACTGAGTTGTGGTTGTCGCAACACGAAATTCCAGGTGCGGGGGCACTGTCGGGGTCGACTGCGAAGGAGGCAGGGAGTCGATGCAGCGGCTCGACGACATGCAGGCCAGGGAACTGACCCTGGCCGCGGTGGGTGCGGTCAACAGGAGTGACCACCCCTGGTCCACCGAAGCCGTGCGGTGCCTGGCATCGGACGAGCGGACGAGGGTGGTCGCGATCGACACCTGTGCGGCGATCCTGTTGCGCGGGGTGCCGCGCGGGTCGCTCGACCCGTCCGTCCGGATCCCGGTGTCGGCGGCGGCGCCCGACGAGGTGGCGGCGCAGGCGGCTTCGGACGTGGTGAGCGCCCTGGCCTCGGGTCAGGACCAGCGGGTGGGGCTCGTGCTGGCGCGTTTGTCCGAGGAGCAGCAGTACGAGGCGTTGCTGGTGCTGGTTCGTGGTGCCGCCGCGTGGATCGACGCGTACGTGGGCATCGACGGTGACACGGTGGACGCCTACTACGCGATCGCGAAGTCCGACACGACCTGACGGCCGTCGCTCGGTCGTTGTGCAGAGTCACCTCGCCGCCCATACGGTTTTCGTGGGAGGTCGGTGATGCGAAGCCAGTACGAGTACCTGGCGGTGCTGGGCGTGTGCGTGCTCCTCACCCTGCCGCTGGAGTGGATGGGACGCGGTGTCTACCGCCGCGGTCCTGAACTGGCCCGCGCGATCGCGCCGGTGCTGGTCGTGCTCACGGTCTGGGACGTCGTGGCCGTCCTGCGTGGACATTGGAGCTTCCACCCCGAGGCGATCACGGGGTGGTTGGTCGGCGGGGTGCTGCCGGTCGAGGAGATCCTGTTCTTCGTCGCGATCCCGCTCTGCGCGGTGCTGACCTACGAGGCCGTGCGCGGGCGCTCGGGACGTTGGTCGCGGGATGGTTGAGGAGTACTCGTTCGCCGCGATGGCGGCGGTGCTCGTGGTGTTGCTGCTCGAGTTCTGCTTGCTGCGCACGGGGTTGTTCCGGCGGCCCGCCTACTGGATCACGATGGTGATCGTGCTCGGGTTCCAGGTGCCGGTGGACGGGTGGCTGACGAAGCTCGACGCACCGATCGTGCTCTACGCGGACTGGGCGATCAGCGGGGTGCGTGTGCCGTGGGACATCCCGGTGGAGGACTTCCTCTACGGGTTCGCCATGGTCACGGCCGTTTTGTTGTTGTGGGAACGGGGAAGGCTGGCACGTGAACAAGCTTGAGGTACCGGGGAAGTTCGACCGCGCCGCACGCGGCTACGACCTCCTCGTCGGGCTCAACCCCGGCTACCACCAGGCGCTGCGGCGCTCCGCGCGAGCGCTCGGCCTGCGTCCCGGCATGCGCGTGCTCGACCTCGGTTGTGGCACGGGCGCCTCGACGGCGGCGCTGGTCGCGGCCGTGCCCGGGGTGGAGATCGTCGCCGTGGACGCGTCGGCGGGCATGATCGAACGGGCGCGGCAGAAGCGCTGGCCCTCGACGGTCAGGTTCGTGCACAGCCGGGCCGAGGACGTGGACGAGGGCGAGTTCGACGCGGTGTTCGCCGCCTACCTGGTGCGCAACCTGCCCGAGCCGGACGGCACGCTGAAGCGCATCCGGAGCTTCATCAAGCCCGGCGGAACGCTGGTGCTGCACGAGTACTCGGTGCGCGACTCGCTGATCAGCACCGCGGTGTGGACGGCGCTGTGCGCGTTCATCGTCCCGGCGGGGTGGCTCGTCACGGGCGACCGCTCGCTCTACACCTACCTGTGGCGCAGCGTGATGGACTTCGACGGCGCGTCCGCGCTGCGCAACCGGTTGCGGCGCAACGGTTTCACCGGTGTCCGCAGTGCGCCGCTGCCCGGTCTGCAGCTCGGCGTGGTGCACACCTTCCGCGGCCACGTGCCGGAACAGGAGCAACGGTGAAGGATCGCAAGGCGGTGCGGATCCCGGCGCCGGCCGGGCGTCCGCACTTCGACGGGGACGCGCCGGTGGTCGTCGTGGTGGGTGGTGGCATCGCGGGCCTCTCCGCCGCCACGCTGCTCGCCGAACGAGGCGCGCGGGTCGTGGTGTGCGAGCGCGAGAACTACCTGGGCGGACGCGTCGGCGGCTGGAGCACCAGGCTCGCCGACGGCAGCGAGGCCACGATGACACGCGGCTTCCACGCGTTCTTCCGCCAGTACTACAACCTGCGGGCGCTGCTGAAGCGCGTCGACCCCGCCGGACGCGCTCTCACCGGTCTTCCGGACTACCCGCTGCAGCACGCCTCCGGCCACCGCGACGGCTTCGCGGACCTGCCGACGACCGTGCCGTGGAACGTCCTCGCGTTCCTGCGCAGCAGCCCCACGTTCCGGTGGCGCGACCTGCCCGGCGTCAACGCGCGGGCGGCGCTGTCGCTGCTCGACGTGTCCGTGCCGGAGGTGTACGAGCGGCTCGACGCCCTCGACGCCGCGTCCTACCTGGAGCAGATCCGCTTCCCGGAGGCCGCGCACGCCCTGGCGTTCGAGGTGTTCTCGCGCAGCTTCTTCGCGCACCCCACCAGGATGTCCGCCGCGGAGCTCGCGGTCATGTTCCACATCTACTTCCTCGGCTCGAGCGAGGGCCTGCTGTTCGACGTGGCCGCCGACCCGTTCCCGCACGGCCTGTGGGAGCCGCTGCGCCGCCACCTCACCTCGCTGGGCACGACGGTCTGCACGGGTGTCGAGGTGAAGTCCGTGCTGCCGGGACAGGAGAAGCGGTACTCGGTCACCATCGGCGAGGGCGCGATCGAGGCCGACGCCGTGGTGCTCGCCGCGGACGTCCGCGGCCTGCGGTCGCTCGTCGGGGAGTCGCCGGCGCTGGGTGACACCGCGTGGCGCGACACCATCGGGAGGCTGGAGACCGCACCGCGGTTCCTCGTGTCGAGGTACTGGCTCGACACACCGGTCGACGCCGACCGGCCGGGCTTCCTCGGCACCGGCGGCCACGACCTGCTCGACAACATCAGCGTGCTCAACCACTACGAGCACGAGGCGCGGGCCTGGGCCGCGCGCACCGGCGGAAGCGTCGTGGAACTGCACGGCTACGCGCTCCCGTCCGATGTGGACGAACAGTCGGCACGCGCCCGGCTCTGGCAGCAGCTCACCGAGGTCTTCCCGGAGACCAAGCAGGCCGGTGTCGTCGACGAACGGCACGAGCTGCGCGAGGACTGCCCGCTCTTCCCGGCCGGCGGGTTCGGGCGACGGCCGACGGTGACCACCCCGGACGAGTTCCTCGTGGTGGCGGGTGATCTCGTGCGGATCGACCTGCCCGTCGCCCTGATGGAACGCGCCGCCACCACCGGGTTCGCCGCCGCCAACCACCTGCTGGGCCGGTGGGGCGTCGCGGGCACCGAGTTGTGGACCGTGCCGGCCGAGGGGCGCGTGCCGCTGCTGCGCTCGGCCGCCCGTCGCTGGAGGACGTTGTGATCGTCGTGGTGGGAGCCGGTCTGGCCGGTCTGAGCGCCGCTCTGGAACTGGCCGCGGCGGGCGTCGAGGTCACCGTTCTGGAGGCATCGGACGAGGTCGGCGGCCGCGTGCGGACCGACGTCGAGGACGGCGTGCGGTTCGACCGCGGCTTCCAGATCCTGCTGCCCGCCTACCCCGAGCTGGAGCGGCTGAACCTGGACCCGTTCCCGCTGCGGCGCTTCCGGCCGGGCGCGTTCGTGCACGACAACGGCAGGCACGACCTGCTCGCCGACCCCCGCAGCGGACCTTCGGCGTGGGACGGGTTCCTGCGCCAGCACGTCCTCGGTGCGCGGGACGTGGCGGCGGTCGCGAGGTTCTCGGCGCCGGACGCCTTCGGCCCGGTGCGGCCGTTGCTGACGCGGCCCGAACGCACGACGCGCGAGGCGTTGAGGCAGCTGGGCGTCTCCGACCGGGCCGTCGAGGCGGTGTTCCGGCCGTTCCTGTCCGGGGTGTTCCTGGAACGCGAGCTCACCACCTCGTCGAGGTTCTTCCACCTCGTGTGGCGCAGTTTCGCCCGAGGAGGCGCCGCGGTGCCGGCGCTCGGCATGGGGGAGTTGCCCAGGGCCATGGCCGAGCGGCTCCCCAGGGACGTCGTCCGGCTCGAGACCGCCGTGAAAGCCGTGCACGACAACGGCGTCGACCTGGAGGACGGCGGGCGGATCACCGCCGACGCCGTGGTGGTCGCGACGGACGGCACGACGGCGGCCCGGCTGCTGCCGGGACTGGCCGAGCCGCGCTGGAACGGCGTGACGACGTGGTACTTCCGCCCGCCGCGGTCCCCGCTGCGCGACGGGTGCCTGGTGGTCGACGCCAACGGCGGCCCGGTCGCGAACACGGCGGTGATGTCGGAGGTGTCGCGCCCGTACTCGCCGCACGCCCCGCTGGTGCAGGCCTCGGTGGTGGGCGAAGCCGGCGAGAAGGCCGTTCGAGAACACCTGAACCGCCTGTACAGCACCGACACCAGCCGGTGGGAGGTGCTCAGGCGCTACGACATCCCGCACGCCATCCCGGCGATGACCGCGCCGCACCGGTTGAAGCAGTCGGTCCGCGCGGGGGAACGCCGGTACGTGTGCGGTGACCACCGCGACACCAGCTCCATCCAGGGCGCACTGCACTCGGGACGCCGAGCCGCGCACGCCGTGCTGGCCGACCTGCGCGGTGGGCGGTGACGCTCCTGTTGTTCGGCGACCAGCTCGGGCCGCACTTCCACAGCGGCCACGACGAGGTCGTGCTGATCGAGTCGGCGGCGGCGCTGCGCCGCAGGCCGTACCACCGCCAGAAGCTGCACCTGGTCCTGTCGGGCATGCGCCACCTCGCCGCCGAGTACCCCGACCGGATCACGCTCGTGCGCGCCGGTACCTACCGCGAAGCGATCCGTCAGCTGAAAGGCCCGTTGGTCGCCTACCAACCGGGTTCCATTGCCGCACAACGGATGCTGACCGAGCTCGGTGTCGAGGTGCTGCCCACGCCCGCGTTCGCGCTGTCCCGCGACGAGTTCACGGCCTGGGCGGGGGCGCGCGAGCGGTTCCTGATGGAGGACTTCTACCACTACCAGCGCACCCGGTTCGACGTGCTGATGGAGGGCGACAAACCGGTGGGCGGCCGGTGGAACTTCGACGCCGAGAACCGCGAGCCACCACCGAAACGCGGCAAGCTCGGCGTTCCGGCGCCGTGGTGGCCGGACGAGGACGAGATCGACGCGCGGGTGCGGGCCGACCTCGACGGGATGGACCTGCCCGCGGTGGGCAGGGACGGTCCGCGCCGGTTCGCCATCACCAGGGAGGAAGCGTTGAAGGCGTTGGAGGTCTTCCTGCGCGACCGCCTCCCGCACTTCGGCCCGCACGAGGACGCCGTCCTGACCAAGGACTGGACGATGGCGCACTCG
Source organism: Lentzea albida (assembly GCF_900111005.1). Taxonomy (GTDB): domain Bacteria; phylum Actinomycetota; class Actinomycetes; order Mycobacteriales; family Pseudonocardiaceae; genus Lentzea; species Lentzea albida. The sequence continues at coordinate 1,100 of NZ_FOFV01000038.1, read as the reverse complement.
CTGCTGTCCGTGCCGCTCAACCACGGTCTCCTGCACCCGCTGGAGGTCGTGTACGCGGCGGAGGACGCCTACCGGAACGGGGACGCGCCGCTCGCGAGCGTCGAGGGGTTCGTCCGGCAGGTTCTCGGCTGGCGCGAGTACGTGTGGAACCTGTACTGGCACCTGGGCCAGGACTACCGGCACCGCAACGGTTTCCAGGCCACCACCCCGCTGCCGGACTGGTGGGCGGAGCTGCGGCCGGCCACGGTCAGGGCGGCGTGCCTGCGGACCGCGCTGGAGGGCGTCCGCGACCACGGCTGGGTGCACCACATCCAGCGGCTGATGGTGCTGGGGAACCACGCGCTGCAACGGGGTTACGACCCGGCCGCGCTCAACGACTGGTTCGTCACGTCCTTCGTGGACGGTTTCCCGTGGGTGATGCCGGTGAACGTGATCGGCATGAGCCAGCACGCGGACGGCGGGGTGATCGCGACCAAGCCGTACCTCAGCGGCGGCGCGTACCTCAACCGCATGACCGACCACTGCAAGACGTGCTGGTTCGACCCGAAGCAGCGCACGGGAGAACGCGCGTGCCCGTTCACGGCGGGGTACTGGGCGTGGCTCGACCGGAACGAGAAGCAGGTGAGCGGCAACCACCGGATGGTCCGTGCCGTTCAGGGCCTGCGCCGCCTGGCCGATCTGGACGACGTCCGCGCACAGGAACGCGACCGCGAAGTCTTCTGACGCGTGTGGCTCGGCGGACTAGCTTGAGTTTTAACCTCTGAACGGTTGGGCGTGACCCTGGTTGATCATGAGTGAAGCCCTTGGTTGATCATTCTTCTTGTCTAGGGAAGAAGATCGTCACCAAGGGCTTCAGTTGATCAGTGTGCACCATGCCCGTGACGCCGCCGCGTCCAGGGAGCTGTCCGGAGTGCGTCAGGAGTTCTACCGCTGTCTGACGCGGCGTGCGGACGCGTTGTTCGAGCTGAGCGATGCGGTGTTGTGCGGGGACGGCCCGGTGCGGTCGATCGCGGAGCTGTCGCTGGCCGGCGAGCATCGCCGCGGGCATGGCAGCGGCTATGCCGCGCTGGCCCGAGGCCGGGTGGACTTCGACCGGTTAC
>NZ_FOFV01000040.1 GCF_900111005.1 Lentzea albida | reverse complement strand
ATTGGAAAAGGATGAGAAGAAGCATGTAATGGAGTTGGTCACGTCTATAGGGACTCTGGGGCGATCAGCAGGGGTTAATTTGATCTTGATTATGCAACGTCCAGATGCGAAATTTATTGACACGATCATCAGGGACAATATGAAAAACAAGATTGCTTTAGGAGATGCTAGCGAGGCGGCGTATGAGATGTGTTTCGGTTCTGAGAATCGTAAGATTCCCCAATTGTCAACGGGTAGAGGTTACGTTTCTATTGATGGGAAAATAAAAGAAATGGCAGTACCAAACTATTCACAAAAACAATTTGATGAAGATTTATGTGGAATAGTAGGGCGTCCAAGGTTGACGAGGGACCCTGAGGGAACGAGGATTGACCGTAGGACGGCGGGGTGATTTTCCCCGCTTTAACTTTTGTCAGGGAGTGGTGTAGGAATGATTTTTTACGCTCTTATTAACTTGATTGTTCCTACACATAAGACCGCAAAATCAAAATTCACAAAGTCAGGGGGTAAATTGAAGGATGGCACAGAGCTATAACAAGGTCGTAATATCAGGTGATATCGTTGAGGTATATGAATATGAAAAACCTGTGCATTACAACTTTAAAAAACCTCCAAAAGAAGTGGATGAAGAGATTGATGAGATTTTAATGGAAGGCTTGGAAGAAGCTGAACAGGTTGATGACTTGGATTTAAGTGAAGAAGAGAAAGAGCGAAAGAGATTGGAAATATTGAACTCTCTACCTGAGAATATCCGACATCTCTTTGAAAGAAGGCAGAAAGAATATAGAAAATCCGCTGTATACAGGGCAAGACAGACACTGAGAAGAGTGATTTTACAGAACTTTACATCTAGAGACAAATTTGTAACTTTAACGTTTCGAGATGGAGAGGTAGAGGATTTAAGTGATGTAAGTCAAACGAACCCATGTTTTAAGCGGTTTATACAACGTCTTAACAGATGGATACAAAAGAAAGTACCTGATTTTAGCTTTAAATATGCTACGGTGGTTGAGTTCCAAGACAAGAACGGAAGAGGAGCGGTTCATTACCATTTGATATGTAACGTACCATGGATACCGCACGAAGAGTTAGAGCGTTTATGGTCGCATGGATTCGTTGGAATTAATGCAATCAGGGGGAAGGGTAGGAAAGACAAGAAAGACGTGGATAACATCGGAGCTTATATGATTAAGTACATGCTAAAAGATTTCAATGACCCAAGGCTTAAGGGGAAAAAGTCGTACTTTTGCTCAAAAGGGTTAGATCGACCAAAAGAATTACGAGGGCAAGAAGCTTCTGCTTGGCTCTGGAAATACAAATTTGATCAAAAAGAAGAGGTATTCACCTCACAGTATGAGAGCGAATACCACGGTTTAGTTACCTATCGAGAGTACAATTTGAAAAGATCAAATGATGTCTTGTGCTGTACTGCCAATACAGCATTGCATAATCGAAACCTTCAATTACAGTATATCCTCCTAACATATCTATGTAAACTTATGGACGCAGAAACCCATGATTTACAAAAAACGGTATAACACCCATGAGGATAAACAAACCGACGTTGTGTAGAGCATCACTTAGCGTACTTTGCTATGTATAGATGCGCACTAACGAGGTTTGTTTATTTGTTTGTTTATGAAGCTAGGTTTGACAAGGGGTTGAGAGAATATAAAAGGAGCTGGAGCGACGAATAGACCAAAACAATCTAAGTCAAATAGGTTTGCACAGGAAACTAGTTCGGAGGAATTCATGAGGTACACTCCCCCCCTCCCCTTTCTGAACAGCCCATTCACGGGCACATCGTTAGGTACGAGGATATGGCACGGCGAACGGAGGAAACAGAATAGGAACGAGGAATGAGACAAAAACGTTATCTAGCCGAGATAGAGGAAAAGGGGTTCACCGAACGGAGACTAGCCACAAACTATAGGAGGATTCCTTATGTCACAATTACTTATTAGGTAGGGGATTCCTTTAATGGTGTGAAGGTGTTTTGTGTGCATATGGCTAATTTAGAAATAAAGTTAAAAAATTTTGAAATGCCACTTGTGCATTAATGACATTGATGATAATATGTATATAGAAAGGTTGGTCAGGAATGAAGTATTTAAGAGTGGAACTGGAAGAGAAAGAACATCGGGATTTTAAGATTATTTGTGCCAAGTCAGGAGAAAACATGAAATCTATTGCTACTGATTTGGTTAGAGATTACATTCGGAAAAATAAGGAGAACGAAGAAAATGAAAAACGTAGTGATTGATACAGAGAAGACACTTGGTGATTTGTTTTATCTAGGTTGTGATGAGGTTTATGAATACAAAGACAACAGACGTACAGAGAAGGTTATTGGTTATAACTATAACGTGGCATCTAGTGTTCAAGGTGATGCAATTACGATCAAGGTCATGGGAGATAAGAAGGAATTTAACATGATGGAACCAATTGAGGCGATTGGCATTGAAACGAATATTTGGGGTACTGCCAGTAAGTCAGGATTTGTCACGATTAACTATTCATTGACTGCTTATGATTTGAAAAAGAAAACAGCAAAAGTAGGTGTTTAATGATGAAATTAGCTGTTGAAAAGAAAGAACTGGAAACGTTTTTAAGTTATCTGGCTGACAAGGTTGAGGATGTTTATAAAGATGAGGTTGAGCAAGCTATAAAGCGTTTTCTGGATGAGGTGAAGTAGCGTGAGTGGTTTTGGTTGGTTAAAGGTTGACAGCTTAGATTGGAACAGAGAAAAAGGCAGTTGGTTGCAAGTGTCAAGGAAGAAGAGTTCTGATAAAAAGAAGTCAAAGCCAGTCAAGACTATAACCGTTAGGAGAGTTGGAAAATGAGAGAATTGAAATTCTACGACAATGAGCCGGGTATTTTCACGGCTCTTTTCTATCACTTGAAAGGAAAAGAGAAGTATGAATGGTTTGATGAGTCTAGAAGAGTCAGTCAGGGTATTAGAGCCACTTTAGAAAGTTCGGGTTTGGTTCGTATTGAGAAAAGAGAGTATGAAACAAAAGAGGGAAAGAGAATTAGAGAATTGATAGAGTATCCAGCAGTTAAAATACGGTGTGATCAGTATAATTTGTATCTGGATTTTGAATTGCTGTTAGGTCAGACAGGGAAGCAATGGGAAGCAAAGCATGATGTATGGGAGCATACTTTCAAACACAAAACAGCTTCTTTCAAGGTAGAGATGGGGACAGCATCAGTAGTATTGAAGCATAGCAATATTGATGCTAGTAGGGTGATTCACAAGCCACTAGGTGATCTTAGAATGGCTCTAGGATATATGGCTGATGGAATAGCATATTACGATTTTACAACAACACCGCATTTGCTTATTTGTGGTGATTCGGGTACAGGAAAATCTACACTGCTGCGTAACATATTTGTTCAGTTTGAAAAGGACTGGATAGTAGAAGTTTGTGATGGAAAGCGAGTAGAGTTTAGTTTTCTAAAGAAATATGGTTTCAATGTAGCAGACGACAAAGACCAATGTATCGAGAAAATTGAGTTAGTGTATAACATTATGATGGATCGCATGGAGCAAATGAAGGAAGCAGATTGCAACATGTTTACTGATATGGAGCTTAAACCGTGCTTCTTGAT